>NZ_NEVT01000004.1 GCF_002261345.1 Bordetella genomosp. 2
CTGTGATAGGTGCTGATGGGGGAAATCATCAAGGCGCGCCACCGCGGCCTGGCCGGCGGCCGCCGGCTCGGCCGGGGCCGGCGCGCCGGCCTGCGCCGGCAGCGGCGCGCGCCGCACATCGAGCTGGTCGGCGTCCACGATGAAGCAGCAAACCGCCTCGATATCGTCGGACGAGCAGGTGCTGTCGACCCATACTGTCAGGCCGCCCGCATCCCGCTCGTGCCTCAGCACCTTGCCCAGGTTGCCCATCTCGTCCACAAGGGCCTGGGCGTCCTTGTCCGAGACCCGGCCGATGCGTATCTGGAACGGCGCCGCATCGTCGACCGGCGCGGGCTGGGCCGGGGTCGCGGGCTGCGCGGCGACAGGCGCCGCGGCCGGCGGCGGCACCGCGCCAGCGGCCGCGCCGTGCTCCTGCGCCAATTGCCGCAGCACCGCGCAGATGCGCTCGTAGACGGCCTCGTCGGGCTCCCCGGCAGCGCGATAGGTATCCAGTTGGCTCTTCAGCACGTCTTTTGTTTCCAGGAAAATGTCCACCATGTCCGCGCGCAGGGCCATCTCGCCGCGCCGGATCTCGTCCAGCAGGTTCTCCAGCAAATGCGTGGTGCCGGCCAGCTTCTGGAAGCAGCCGAAGGTGGCCGCGCCGCCCTTGATCGAATGCGCGGCGCGGAAGATGGCGTTCAACTGCTCGATATCGGGCGCATTCACGTCCAGGCCCAGCAGCAGTTGCTCCATCTCGGCCAGCAGTTCGTCGGCCTCGTCGAAAAAGGTCTCGTAAAACTGGCTGAGGTCCAGACCGGCGCTCATGATCCTGTGTCTTCCTGTCGAAATCGCTCAGGCGGCGGGCTGCTCGCCGAGCAGTTCCGCCGCCAACTCCACCAGCACGTCGGGCTCGACCGGCTTGTTCAGCCAGCCGCATACGCCCAGGCCGCGCGCCGCGTCCTTGCTCTGCGCGGCCTGCTCAGTCGTCAGGACCAACACGGGCAGCTCCTGGTAGCCCGGTTCGGCGCGCAATTCCTGTATCAGCGCCAGGCCGTCCATCACCGGCATGTTCCAGTCGCTGACCAGCAGATCGATGCGGTCGCCGCGCGCCAGCTCGAGCGCCTGGCGGCCGTCCCCGGCGGTCAGCACGCGCCACCCGGCGGCGCCCAGGGCCGCCTGGACGATCATCCGCATCGTCGCCGAATCGTCCACGACCAATATCGTTGCTGTCATGACTACCTTGCCGTCCCGGCCGCCGGCGTTTCCCGCGCCACCGCCTCGTTCACATCCTCGACGCCGCCGGCCCGCAGTTCGGCCGCGGTGGCGTTCTCCCGTTCGATCTGCAGCTGGGTGCGGCGATTCAGCACCACCAGGCTGATACGCCGGTTAACGGCCGCATACGGGTCATCTTTAACCAGGCTCATGCTGGAAGAGAGTCCCTGGATGCGCATCAGCTTGCCTTCGGCCATGCCGCCGGCGACCAATTCCTGGCGCGAGGCATTGGCCCGGTCGGCGGACAGCTCCCAATTGCTGTAGGCGCGTTCGCCCCGGGCATACTGGGTGGCGTCGGTGTGGCCGGCGATACTGACCTTGTTGGGCAATTCGTTGAGCACCGGCCCCAGCTCGCGCAGAATGTCGCGCATATAGGGCCGGACCTCGGCGCTGCCGGTCGAGAACATGGGCCGGTTCTGGTTGTCCACGATCTGGATGCGCAGCCCTTCGGTGGTCATGTCGATCAGGAGCTGCGGCTTGAAGTTCTTCAGCACGGGGTTTTCTTCCAGCATGCTGTCCAGGCGGTGCTTCAGGCGCTCCAGCGCGCGCCGGTCACGCCGCTCGGCGTCGGACTGCACCTGCGCCTGCACCCGGCTGCCATCGGCCTGGCGCACCTCTCCTTCGTCGCGCAGCGGATCGCGGCCGCCGCCCGGGATGGCGCTGGTCTCGGCCGACGAGCTCGGCCCGCCGGTCAGGGCCACCCGCAGCGGCATGCGGAAGTACTCGGCAATGCCGCGCAGCTCTTCCTTCGGCACAATGGCGATCAGCCACATGACCAGGAAGAACGCCATCATGGCGGTGATGAAATCCGCGTAGGCGATCTTCCAGCTGCCTCCATGCCGCGCGGCGGCCCGCGCGCGCTTGCGGCGGATCACCACCCGGTGATTGTTCAGCGAACTCATCCGCCGCCCCTTCAGGCGCGGCCGGTGGCCGCCGACTTGGCCTGCCGCACGTGCTCTTCCAGCTCACCGAACGACGGGCGCACGGCGGAGAACAGCACCTTGCGGCCGAATTCGACGGCAAGCTGCGGCGGGTAACCGTTCATGCTGGCCAGCAGCGTCACCTTGATGCACTCCAACACCTTGACCGACTCGGCGGTGCGCCGCTCCAGACGCGACGCCAGCGGCGCGACGAAACCATAGGCCAGCAACACCCCCAGGAAGGTGCCGACCATGGCCTTGGAAATCAGGTCCCCCAACACCGCGGGAGGCTGGTCCACCGCGCCCAGCGCCTTGATCACCCCCAGCACCGCGGCCACGATGCCGAAGGCCGGCAGCGCGTCGGCCACCTGGTGCAGCGCATGGCAGGGCACCTCGCGCTCGTGCCGGTAGGTCTCGATCTCCTCGTCCATCAGCGTCTCGATCTCGAACGAGCTCATGTTGCCGCTGATCATGATGCGCAGGTAGTCGGTAATGAACTCCATCAGCTTGGCATCGCCGGTAATGCGCGGATAGTCGCTGAAAATGGCGCTGGACTCCGGGTCTTCGATGTGCGATTCGATCGCCATCAGGCCCTCGCGGCGCGCCTTGTTCAGCAGCACATACAGCAGGGCCATGAGCTCCATGTAGACCTCCTTGCTGTACGGCGCGCTCTTGACCGCTTGCGGCAGCGCATTCCGCATCAGCAGCAGCGACTTGCGGCTGTTGCCCGCCAGGAAAGCCCCCAGCGCCGCGCCCGCGATCAGGGTCAGCTCGAATGGCTGGTACAGCGCCCCGAGGTGCCCGCCCAGCCCGATGAAACTGCCCACCACCGCGACGAGCACCACCGCATAACCAATAACAATCAACACATCAGGCCTCTGCCATCGAAGTCTAGAGTTGGCGACAATGATCCCCCGCCGACCCGGCTGCAAAAGCACGGGTTACGGGGCGTTTTGGGGGGCTTTTGGCCTATTTGGCGGGTCCGCCGCCGGCCGGCGGCGGACGCGGGGCTCAGCCGCGCATGGCGGCGGCCGCCGGAAGGGCGCGCTGCCCGGCCCGGGCCTTGGCCGCGGCGCGGGTCTTGCCGGCGCGCGGCGGCGGCCGGCAGATCGCGCAGACGAAGTCGCCCTGCGGATCGTGCGCATGCGCAATGAAATGGCCGCCGCACTGCCGGCAAGGCGACAACTGCAGCATGCCGCTGTCGAAGAACCGCACCAGCATCCAGGCGCGCGTGAAGCTGAGCACCGGCTCGTCGGCCGGGCGCTCGGCTCCCGCGTGCTCCAGGTACAGCCGGTACGCATCGATGATGGCCCGGATGCCGCGGCTGTCGGTGCGCGTATTCAGGAAGCTGTAGACGTTATAGAACAGCGACGAATGGATGTTCGGCAGCCAGGTCATGAACCAGTCGACCGAGAACGGCAGCATGCCCTTCGGCGGGGAGCAGCCGCGGATCTCGCGATACAGCCGCGACAGGCGGTCGTGGCTGAGGCTGGTTTCCGCCTCCAGGACTTGCAGGCGGGCGCCCAGCGAGATCATGGAGCTGGCCAACAGAATGTCGTCGGCCTCCTGGGAAACGCTCTTGCTAGCCATGGGACGCGGCATCAGGCCAACTGCTCTACAGGCTGGTTGGCCAGCAGGATGGTCGCATGGGCCTGCTGCAGCGCGCCGCCCAGGACGTCCTGGGTCAGCGCCGAAAGCAGGCTGTAGTCGTCGAAACGGAATCGGCACAGCAACGAGCTCGAGCTGGCCAGCTTCACCAATTGCGCGGGCGACAGGCGCGCCAGGATGTCGGCCACCTCGGCGCTGAACCCCAGGCGGAACATCGACGCGGCATAATCGTCGCGTAGCATGCGCTGGGCCAGCAGCAGATACGAAAGGTTGACTTCCCGGATATCGGCGAGCAAAGAACTGTCCGCGGTATTCACGCTTGTGGCTCCTAAAAACTTGACAATGCCGGGGCGGCTAGAGCCCCGGCCGTATCGGCTCAAGATCCCATTGACCCGACTTCGATATCAATACAAACTGTATCTTTTGATACCAAAGTGAACGTAATCTACCATTGATCTTGTCAAATTTTATGACATTCATGGCGGAATATGGCGAAATTTCTGACATTCAGCAAAAAAAATACACTCAAGTTACGTTTAGGTACATGACCTGCCCAGGAATTTCGTAAACAAACACGTAAAAGGTTTTGTGTTTGTATAAATGAAAAACGCGTGCTTGCCGACAATCTCCTGCTTGAACGAGATGTCGACGGATACGCATGCCCCACGCAGATGACAGTCTGGTCCGGTACGCGCCGCTGGTCCGCAGGCTGGCGCTGCAGATGCTGGCGCGGCTGCCCGCCAGCGTCCAGCTCGACGACCTGGTCCAGGCCGGCATGATCGGCCTGCTCGACGCGTTGCGGCGCTACCAGGAAACGCCCGACGCCCAGTTCGAGACCTACGCCACCGCCCGCATCCGCGGCGCCATGCTCGACGAGCTGCGCAGCCAGGACTGGTTGCCGCGCAGCGTGCGCAGCAAGGGCAAGCGCATCGAGGCCGCCATCCAGCGCAAGGAACAGGAACTGATGCGGCCGCCCTCCGACGGCGAGATCGCCGACGCGCTGGAAGTGCCGCTGGACGAATACCAGGCCATGCTGAACGACGCGCGCGGCATCCAGATCCTCCATTACGACGAACTGGGCGAGCCCGGCGAACCCGGCTGGCACGAAATGCCGGCGGACACCTCGCACAGCCCGCTCGACGCCCTGCTGGCCGCCGACCTGCGGCGCGCGCTGATCGAGGCCATCGAAGCCCTGCCGGAACGCGAACAACTGGTGCTGTCGCTGTGCTACGAGCAGGGGCTGAACCTGAAAGAGATCGGCGCGGTCCTGGGAGTGACCGAGGCGCGCGTCTGCCAGCTGCGCACCCAGGCCACCGCCCGCATCCGCGCCCGCTTGCGGGACGGCGCCTGGCAGCAGCTGCCGGCCGAGGCCCACCTGGCGCAGGTCCTGTAAGCGCGCCCGC
The DNA here is from genome assembly GCF_002261345.1 of Bordetella genomosp. 2. Lineage (GTDB taxonomy): Bacteria > Pseudomonadota > Gammaproteobacteria > Burkholderiales > Burkholderiaceae_B > Bordetella_A. Next base: position 5,183 of record NZ_NEVT01000004.1, read on the forward strand.
CCTTCCCTTCCTCCGATTCTGCGGCCAGACGCTTAAGTTCATCACGCCCCCGCCGTTACCCAGGCTAGCGGGACATCCGGCCCGCAAATGGGCGGCCTCGCTGCCCAGTTTGAAGAAGCCTTTCTCTCTTGGGAGCTATCCATGGCTGCAGTCATCAACACCAACTACTTGTCGCTGGTTGCGCAGAACAACCTCAACAAGTCCCAATCCGCTCTGGGCTCCGCCATCGAGCGCCTGTCCTCCGGCCTGCGCATCAACAGCGCCAAGGACGACGCCGCCGGCCAGGCCATCGCCAACCGCTTCACCGCCAACGTGCGCGGCCTGACCCAGGCTGCCCGCAACGCCAACGACGGCATCTCGATCGCCCAGACGACCGAAGGCGCGCTGAACGAAATCAACAACAACCTGCAGCGTGTGCGTGAACTGGCCGTGCAGGCCGCCAACGGCACCAACTCGGCTTCGGACCTGAAGTCGATCCAGGACGAAATCCAGCAGCGCCTGGACGAAATCGACCGCGTGTCGGCCCAGACGCAATTCAACGGCGTCAACGTGCTGGCCAAGGACAACAAGCTGACCATCCAGGTCGGCGCCAACGACGGCGAAACCATCACCATCGACCTGAAGGAAGTCACCGCCAAGACCCTGGGCCTGGATGGCTTCAACGTGTCGGGGCCGAAGGGCGCGCTGAATCCGCTCGCCGCTGCCGATTACCAGAAGGCTTATGGCGCGACGACCGCTGTCAACGCCAACAGCGTGGACGAAGCCACCGCCGACACCCTGGCCGGCCGCCTGGGCGTGGCCGCGGGCAGCGTGACGGTGGCCGGGACCGCCGTGGCCGACGAGAACGGCAACTGGTTCGTCCAGGTCGACATCACCGCCGCCGACGCGACGGAAGCCAGCAACCTGCAGGCCAAGGGCTTCGATATCGAGTCGGGCGACAGCGCGACCTACTACATCGCCCTGGACCCGCAGGATGCCGACACCACCACCACGGCCGGCACCGCCGCCTTCACGCTCGACACCAGCACGATCGACCTGGGCAGCCTGAGCAAGGGCGCCACCGACGGCGCGCTGGCCAAGCTCGACACCGCGCTGCAGAACATCGACACGCAGCGCAGCGCCCTGGGTGCCATCCAGAACCGCTTCGAGTCGACCATCGCCAACCTGAACAACACGGTCAACAACCTCTCGGCCGCCCGTTCGCGCATCGAAGATGCCGACTACGCGACCGAAGTTTCGAACATGACCAAGAGCCAGATCCTGCAACAGGCCGGCACCTCGGTGCTGGCGCAGGCCAACCAGGTTCCGCAGACGGTGCTGTCGCTGCTGCGTTAATCCGGGCAACCCCGGCACATGCCGGGACCCAGGCAGGGCCATCCACAAGACGGCCCTGCTTCGCAACGGCTGGATGCCTGGCGTCCAGCCGTTTTTTGTTTTGGGCTTTCATTGGAGGTGTCAGGCCCCCTGAAGGGTGCCTGACACCTCTAGAACCTGGCGCGATCCCGCGCGCCTGGCGCCGGCCGCAACGGCTGCCCCAAAAAAGCAGCCGCCCATCGGGCGGCTGCTTTCCTGCTGCGGCGCAGCCGGTCACTTCTTCCGCATCGGCGGCAGGTCGGTGCAGACGCCTTCGGCCACTTCGGCCGCCATGCCCACCGATTCTCCCAGCGTGGGATGCGGGTGGATGGTCTTGCCGATGTCCACCATGTCGGCGCCCATCTCGATCGCCAGGGCGATTTCGCTGATGAGGTCGCCGGCATGGGTGCCGACGATACCGCCGCCGACGATGCGGTGGCTCTCCGCGTCGAACAGCAGCTTGGTGAAGCCCTCGTCGCGGCCGTTGGCGATGGCGCGGCCGGATGCGGCCCAGGGGAACAGGCCCTTCTCGACCTTGATACCCTGCTTCTTGGCCTCGTCCTCGGTCAGGCCGACCCAGGCCACTTCCGGATCGGTGTAGGCCACCGACGGAATGACGCGCGCGTCGAAGAAGGACTTCTGGCCGGCGGCGGCCTCGGCCGCCACGTGGCCCTCGTGGACCGCCTTGTGGGCCAGCATGGGCTGGCCGACGATATCGCCGATGGCGAAGATGTGCGGCACGTTGGTGCGCATCTGGCGGTCCACTTCGATGAAGCCGCGTTCGGTGAGGGCGATGCCGGCCTTGTCGGCGCCGATCTTCTTGCCGTTGGGGCTGCGGCCCACGGCCTGCAGCACCAGGTCATAGCGCTGCGGCTCCTTGGGCGCGCCCTCGCCCTCGAACGTGACGTAGATGCCGTCCTTCTTGGCCTCGGCGCCCACCGTCTTGGTCTTGAGCATGATGTTGTCGAAACGGCCGGCGTTCATCTTCTGCCAGACCTTGACCAGGTCGCGGTCGGCGCCTTGCATCAGGCCGTCCAGCATTTCCACCACATCCAGGCGCGCGCCCAGGGTGGAATACACGGTGCCCATTTCCAGGCCGATGATGCCGCCGCCGATGATCAGCATCTTCTTGGGAATGGCGCGCAGCTGCAGCGCGCCGGTGGAATCGACGATGCGCTCGTCGTCCGGCAGGAACGGCAGCTTCACCGACTGGCTGCCCGCGGCGATGATGGCATGCTTGAAGCGGATGGTCTGGGCCTTGCCGTCGGCGCCCTTGACGGCCAGGTGGTGCGGATCGGCGAATTCGCCCACGCCGGTCACCACTTTCACCTTGCGGGCGCGGGCCATGCCGGCCAGGCCGCCGGTCAGCTTGGCGACCACGCTGTCCTTGTAACCGCGCAGCTTGTCCAGGTCGATCTTCGGCTCGCCGAAGCTGATGCCGTGGGCGGCCAGGGCGCGCGCCCCGTCGATGACGGCGGCGTTGTGCAGCAGGGCCTTGGACGGAATGCAGCCAACGTTCAGGCAGACGCCGCCCAGGGTTTCGTAGCGCTCGACCAGCACCGTGGACAGGCCCAGGTCGGCGGCGCGGAAGGCGGCCGAATAGCCGCCGGGGCCGGCTCCCAGCACCACCACGTCGCATTCGACGTCGGCGGCGCCGCTGTGGGACGCGGCGGCCGGGGCGGCAGTGGCTTGCTTGGGCGGCGCCGGCTGCTTGCCTGAGGTGTCAGACACCGGCGCGGAGGCTTGCTCTTTCGTTTTGGTGTCTGACACCTCTTGGGTTTCAGACACCTGGGCGGCGTCGCCGGCCTCGACCTCCAGGATCACCTTGCCTTCCGACACCTTGTCGCCGACCTTCACCTTCACCGACTTCACCACCCCGCCCGCCGAGGCCGGGATCTCCATCGACGCCTTGTCGGACTCCACCGTGATCAGGCTCTGCTCCGCCTTGATCGTATCGCCTTCGTTCACCAGCACCTCGATGACTTCCACTTCCTTGAAGTCGCCGATGTCCGGCACCTTGATTTCCACGAGTTTGCTCATGACGGCTCCCGGTTACAGCGCAATGCGGCGGAAATCGGCCAGCAGCTGGCCCAGGTACGCATTGAAGCGCGCGGCGGCGGCGCCGTCGATGACGCGGTGATCGTACGACAGCGACAGCGGCAGGATCAGGCGCGGCACGAACTGCTTGCCGTCCCACACCGGCTTGTGGGCCGAGCGCGAGACGCCCAGGATGGCGACCTCGGGGGCATTGATGATGGGCGTGAAATGGGTGCCGCCGATGCCGCCCAGCGACGAGATCGAGAAGCAGCCGCCCTGCATCTCGGCCGGCGAGATCTTGCCGTCGCGGGCCTTCTTGGACAGCTCGCCCATTTCCTTGGCGATATCCAGGATGCCCTTCTTGTCGGCGTCGCGGATCACCGGCACCACCAGCCCATTGGGCGTGTCGGCCGCGAAGCCGATGTGGTAGTACTGCTTGTAGATCAGCTGGTCGCCATCGAGCGAGGCGTTGAACTCGGGGAACTTCTTCAGCGCCGCCACCACGGCCTTGATCAGGAACGCCAGCATGGTGACCTTGATGCCGGCCTTCTCGTTTTCCTTGTTCAGGGTGACGCGCAGCGCCTCCAGGTCGGTGATGTCCGCCTCGTCATTGTTGGTGACGTGGGGAATCATGACCCAGTTGCGATGCAGGTTGGCGCCGGATATCTTCTTGATGCGCGACAGCGGCTTGGCCTCGATCGGCCCGAACTTGGTGAAATCGATCTGCGGCCACGGCAGCAGGCCGAGCGCCGCGCCGTCGGCGCCGCCCGCGGCTGCGGCAGCGGGCGCGGACAGCGCCTGCTTCACATAGGCGCGCACGTCGTCCGCCGTGATGCGGTCCTTGCGGCCGCTGCCCTTGACCTTGCTCAGGTTGACGCCGAGTTCGCGGGCGAACTTGCGCACCGAGGGCGAGGCGTGCGGCAGCTGGCCCGGCTTGAGGCCGGGGTCTTCCAGCGCGGCGGTCGGCGACGGCCGGGCGCCGGCGGCTTTGTCGGCTGCCTGCTGCGGCGCCGCGCCGGCGCTGTCAGGCGCCTGTTGCTGGCCTTGGGTATCCGGCGCCTGCTGCTGGGCGGGCGCCTGGGCTTTTTGCGGCGCGGCCTGCGCGCCGCCCTGGCCTTCCACCACCACGATGGCGCTGCCCTTGGACACCTTGTCGCCCACCTTGACCCTGACTTCCTTGACCACGCCGCCGGCCGAGGCCGGGATTTCCATCGAGGCCTTGTCGGACTCGACGGTGATCAGGCTCTGCTCGGCCTTGATGGTGTCGCCCACCGCGACCATGACCTCGATGACTTCCACTTCCTTGAAGTCGCCGATGTCCGGCACCGTCACTTCGGTGACGCCGCCGGCCGGCTCGACATCCGGGGCCTCCTCGGTCTGGCCCTGGGTCTTGGGAGCCGGCGCCGGCTGGTTGTCCGACGCCTGGGCCTGCTTATTGGGCGCGGTGTCAGACACCCCCTGGGTGTCTGACACCTGGGCTGCGTCGCCGGCCTCGACCTCCAGGATCACCTTGCCTTCCGACACCTTGTCGCCGACCTTCACCTTCACCGACTTCACCACCCCGCCCGCCGAGGCCGGGATCTCCATCGATGCCTTGTCGGACTCCACCGTGATCAGGCTCTGCTCCGCCTTGATCGTATCGCCTTCGTTCACCAGCACCTCGATGACTTCCACTTCCTTGAAGTCGCCGATGTCCGGCACCTTGATTTCCACGAGTTTGCTCATGACTGTTTACCTTCAGGCGTGGTGCGGGTTGGCTTTTTCGGGGTTGATGCCGTACTTCTTGATGGCCTCGGCCACCTTGGCGGCGGGGATGGTGCCGGCATCGGCCAGCTCGCGCAGCGCGGCCAGCACGACGAAATGGCGGTCGACCTCGAAGTGCTCGCGCAGCTTGTAGCGGAAGTCGGAACGGCCGAACCCGTCGGTGCCCAGCACGCGGTACGAACGGCCCTTGGGCACGAACGGTCGGATCTGGTCGGCGAACAGCTTCATGTAGTCGGTCGACGCGATGATCGGGCCCTCGGTCTTTTCCAGCTGCTGGGTCACGTAGGGCACCAGCGGCTTCTTCTGCTCCGGGTGCAGCAGGTTGTGGCGCTCGGCGTCGAGGCCGTCGCGGCGCAGCTCGGTGAAGCTGGTGACGCTCCACAGGTCCGAGGCCACGCCCCAGTCGGCTTCCAGCAGTTCCTGGGCGGCCATGACTTCGCGCAGGATGGTGCCGGAGCCCATCAGCTGCACGCGCTGCTTGCCCTTGCCGTGCGACTTGAGCTTGTACATGCCCTTGATGATGCCTTCCTCGTCGCCCGCGGTCAGGCCGGGCTGCGGGTAGTTCTCGTTCATCACGGTCAGGTAGTAGTACACGTTCTCCTGGTCTTCCACCATGCGCTTGAGGCCGTGCTGGATGATGACCGCCAGTTCGTGCGCGAAGGTCGGGTCGTACGACACGCAGTTGGGAATGGTCGAAGCCAGGATGTGGCTGTGGCCGTCCTCGTGCTGCAGGCCCTCGCCGTTGAGCGTGGTGCGCCCGGCGGTGCCGCCCAGCAGGAAGCCGCGCGCCTGCATGTCGCCGGCCGCCCAGGCCAGGTCGCCGATGCGCTGGAACCCGAACATCGAGTAGTAGATGTAGAACGGGATCATGATGCGGTTGTTCGTCGAATACGACGTGGCCGCGGCGATCCACGAGCTCATGGCGCCCGCTTCGTTGATGCCCTCCTGCAGCAGCTGGCCGTCGGCCGCTTCCTTGTAGTACATGACCTGGTCTTTATCGACCGGCACGTACTTCTGCCCTTCGGGCGCGTAGATGCCGATCTGGCGGAACAGGCCTTCCATGCCGAAGGTGCGCGATTCGTCCGCCAGGATGGGCACCACCCGCGGGCCCAGGTCCTTGTCGCGCAGCACCTGGTTCAGCACCCGCACGAACGCCTGCGTGGTGGAGATCTCGCGGCCTTCGGAAGTGGGCTCCAGCACGGCCTTGAACGCCTCCAGGGCCGGCGCCTTGAGCTGCTCGTCGGCCTTTTCGCGGCGACGCGGCAGGTAGCCGCCCAGCGCCTTGCGGCGCTCGTGCAGGTATTTCATTTCGGGCGAGTCGTCGGCCGGCTTGAAATACGGCAGCTTCTCCAGCTGGTCGTCGGGAATGGGAATGGCGAAGCGGTCGCGGAATTCGCGGATGGCGTCCAGTTCCAGTTTCTTCTGCTGGTGGGTCGGATTCTTGGCCTGGCCCACGTGGCCCATGCCGTAGCCCTTGATGGTCTTGGCCAGGATGACGGTGGGCTGGCCCTCGTGCGTGGCGGCCGCCTTGAAGGCCGCGTACACCTTGTGGGGGTCATGGCCGCCGCGGTTCAGGCGCCAGATGTCTTCGTCGCTCATGCGCGAGACGGCTTCCAGCAGCTTGGGGTGCTTGCCGAAGAAGTGTTCGCGCACGAACTTGCCGTCGTTGGCCTTGTACGCCTGGTACTCGCCGTCGACGGTCTCTTCCATGATCTTGCGCAGGATGCCTTCCTTGTCGTGCGCCAGCAGCGGGTCCCAGTAGCCGCCCCAGATCAGCTTGATGACGTTCCAGCCCGAGCCGCGGAAATCGCCCTCGAGTTCCTGGATGATCTTGCCGTTGCCGCGCACCGGGCCGTCCAGGCGCTGCAGGTTGCAGTTGATGACGAAGATCAGGTTGTCGAGCTTCTCGCGCGCGGCCAGGGCGATGGCGCCGAGCGATTCGGGCTCGTCCATTTCACCGTCGCCGCAGAATACCCACACCTTGCGCTTGCTGGTGTCGGCCAGGCCGCGGGCGTGCAGGTACTTGAGGAACCGCGCCTGGTAGATGGCCATCAGCGGCCCCAGGCCCATCGACACCGTGGGGAACTGCCAGAAGTCCGGCATCAGCTTGGGGTGCGGGTACGACGACAGCCCTTTGCCGTCCACTTCCTGGCGGAAATGGTCGAGCTGCTCGGCGGTCAGGCGCCCTTCCAGGTAGGCGCGGCCGTACATGCCGGGCGAGGTATGGCCCTGGAAGTACACCAGGTCGCCGCCGTGGTCTTCGCTTTCGGCGTGCCAGAAGTGGTTCTGCCCGCAGCCGATCATGGTGGCCAGCGAGGCGAACGACGCAATGTGGCCGCCCAGGTCGCCGCCGTCGGGCGGGTTGTGCTTGTTGGCCTTGACCACCATGGCCATCGCGTTCCAGCGCACGTACGAGCGGATGCGCGACTCCAGCTCGAGGTTGCCGGGGTGGGCGGGCTCGAGCGCCTGCGGTATGGTGTTGACGTACGCCGTATTGGGCGAGAATGGAATATGCGCGCCGGAGCGGCGGGCCTCGTCGATCAGCCGTTCCAGCAGGTAGTGGGCGCGTTCCGGACCTTCGCGGTCGAGCACGGCGGCCAGGGCTTCGAGCCATTCCTGGGTTTCCAGGGTATCTTCATCATTGGCGGCCGATAGCGCGCGAGCCTGGGCGTTAGAGGACATCGTGTGTCTCCTGTGGAGGTTCTGTGCACGCCCGCCCCGGGTCGCGGGATCGGGCAAATGGTTCCGGAACATGCCGGGTTTCCGCCGTCCGGGCAGCCTGGACGGCGGCCTGGAGCAACGCATCAAACCGGGAGAGTAACCCGTCCCACAGAAAATTTCATGTTGCGGTACGGCATTTCGCAATATGAAAAATTGACGCCAAGCTGAATGCAGAGGGGCGGCTGGCCGGCCGGGCCGGCCGCCGCGCCGCGCAGCCGGCCGCAACACGCTCTAAAATGCCGGCTCTATACGGCCCGAACGCAATGTCCAGCCCGCACAAGTCCAATATTCCCACGTCGTTCCACGACCATGCCCGGCAGCGCCGGCGCGGCGTGTACTGGCTCACGCCCGCGCTGGTGCTGATCCTGTACCTGTGCGTGATGGGCGCCTTCTTCTGGCTGCAGCGCCTGCACGACGACAGCGTCATGTTCGTGACGATCGACCAGGAAGTGCGCCAGCAGCGCCTCATCTGGGTGGTGCTGGCGCTGTCGTGCGTGATCATCATCAGCCTGCTGATGCTGTGGCGCTATACGCGCTTCCGCTCCAGCGCCGAGGCGGCCCTGATCGCCGAGACCCGCTTCCGGCGCGCCATGGAAAACTCCATGTCGACCGGCATGCGGGTGCTCGACATGGAAGGCCGCATCGCCTATGTGAACCCGGCGTTCTGCCGCATGATCGGCTGGAACGAGGCCGACCTGATCGGCCGCAGCCCGCCCTTCCCCTACTGGGTGCCGGGCCGCCACGAGCAGCACCAGCATACGCTCGACGTGCTGACCTCGGGCAAGACGCCCAGCAGCGGGCTCGAGGTCGAGGCCCAGCGCCGCGACGGCTCGCGCTTCACGGCGCGCATGTACGTGTCGCCGCTGCTCGACCCCAACGGCACGCAGATCGGCTGGATGACCTCGATGACCGACATCACCGAGCCCAAGCGCATCCGCGAGGCGCTGACCGCCGCCCATGAGCGCTTCATGACGGTGCTGGAGGGCCTGGACGACGCGATCTCGGTCACGGCCGACACGCACGACGGCCTGGAGCTGCTGTTCGCCAACCGCACCTACCGGCGCGTGTTCGGGGCGCAGACCGGCGGCCACGACGAGCTGCTGGCCGGGCGGCGCGGCCGCTTCACCGACGAATCGGTGGAAGTGTTCGCCCCGTCGGTGCAGCGCTGGTTCGAAGTGCACCACCGCATGCTGGCCTGGACCGACGGCCGGCGGGTGCGCATGCAGGTGGCGCGCGACATCACCGAACGCCGCAACCACGAGGAAGCCTCGCGCATCCAGCAGGAAAAGATCCAGCTCACCAGCCGCCTGACCACCATGGGCGAGATGGCCTCGTCGCTGGCGCACGAGCTGAACCAGCCGCTGACGGCCATCGCCAACTACAGCATGGGCGCGGTGGCGCTGGTCAAGGCCGGCCACACCAGCCCCACCATGCTGCTGCCGGCGCTGGAAAAGGCCGCCTCGCAGGCCGAGCGGGCCGGCAAGATCATCAGCCGCATCCGCGAGTTCGTCAAACGCAGCGAGCCGCGCCGCCAGCGGGTGCCCATCAGCCGCATCGTCGACAACGCCATCGGCTTCGCCGAGATCGACGCGCGCAAGCGCCGCATCCGCATCGAGCCCTTCGTGCCGTCCAACGCGCCCGACGTGCTGGCCGACCCGATCCTGATCGAGCAGGTGCTGCTGAACCTGCTCAAGAACGGCCTGGAGGCCATGGAAAAGAGCGAATCCGACGAACTCAAGGTCGCCGTGATTCTGCACGAACAGCACATCGAGGTGGCCGTGGTCGACCGCGGCCACGGGCTGGCCGAGCCCGAGCGGCTGTTCGAACCCTTCTTCAGCACCAAATCCCAGGGCCTGGGCATGGGGCTGAATATCCGCCGTACCATTATCGAGTCGCATCACGGCCGCCTTTGGGCGGACCCCAACCCCGCCGGCGGGACGATTTTCCGCTTTACCCTGCCTTGCGCCGTCCCAGAGAAGGGCGCGCAGAATGATCAGCCCGAGGAGTTGCACGCATGAACACCCCCCCCCAGTCGAGCACGGTATTCATTGTCGATGACGACGAAGCGGTACGCGATTCATTGCGCTGGCTGCTGGAAGCGAACGGCTATCGCGTGCGCGCCTACGCCAGCGGCGAGACGTTCCTCGAAGAATACGATCCGACCCAGGTCGGCGTGCTGATCGCGGACGTGCGCATGCCCGGCATGAGCGGCCTGGAACTGCAGGAACAGATCATCGCCCGCAATGCGCCGCTGCCCATCGTGTTCATCACCGGCCACGGCGATGTGCCGATGGCGGTGTCCACCATGAAGAAGGGCGCGGTCGACTTCCTCGAAAAGCCGTTCAACGAGTCCGACTTGCGCGAGATCGTGGCCCGCATGCTGGAGCAGGCGACCCAGCGCGTCAGCCAGTTCCAGGCCCAGAAGAACCACGAGGCCATGCTGGCGCGCCTGACCGCGCGCGAGCAGCAGGTACTCGAGCGCATCGTGGCCGGCCGGCTCAACAAGCAGATCGCCGACGACCTGGGCATCAGCATCAAGACCGTCGAGGCGCATCGCGCCAACATCATGGAAAAACTGGAAGTCACCACGGTCGCCGACCTGATGAAGGTCGCGCTGGCCAAACCCGAGGCACATGCATGACCCTGCAGGACAGCAACACCCAAGCGCGCGCGGGCGCGCGCATCATCGATGGCACCGCCCTGGCGCAGCGGATCCGCGCCGAAGTGGCGCAACGCGTGCAGGCCCTGGCGGCGCGCGGCGCCCGCCCCGGCCTGGCGGTGGTGCTGGTCGGCGATGACCCGGCCTCGCAAGTCTACGTGCGCAACAAGGTCGCCGCCTGCGAAAAAGCCGGCCTGCATTCGGTCAAGGAGCAATACCCGGCCAACATGACCGAGGCCGAACTGCTGGCGCGCATCGACGCGCTGAACCGCGACCCGTCCATCCACGGCATCCTGGTGCAGCTGCCCCTGCCGCCGCACATGGACAGCCACAAGGTCATCGAGGCGATCGCCGCCGACAAGGACGTGGACGGTTTCCATGTCAGCAACGCCGGCCTGCTCATGACCGGCCAGCCGCTGTTCCGGCCGTGCACGCCCTACGGCGTCATGAAGATGCTGGAAGCCGAAGGCGTGCCGCTGCGCGGCGCCGAAGCCGTGATCGTCGGCGCCAGCAACATCGTCGGCAAGCCGATGGCCATGCTGCTGCTGCAGGCCGGCGCCACCATCACGATCTGCAACTCCAAGACGCGCGACCTGGGCGCGCAGACGCGCCGCGCCGACGTGCTGGTGGTGGCCACCGGCAAGCCCGGCATGATCGACGGCAGCATGATCAAGCCCGGCGCGGTGGTCATCGACGTGGGCATCAACCGCGGCGCCGACGGCAAGCTGTGCGGCGACGTGGACTTCGCCTCGGCCAGCCAGGTGGCCGGCGCCATCACGCCCGTGCCGGGCGGCGTCGGCCCCATGACGATCGCCATGCTGCTGGTCAACACCGTCGAGGCCGCCGAACGCGCCGCCGGCTGACAACCCGGGCCGCCGGCGCGCCGGCATGACCGGACAGGTGTCTGACACCCCTCGAAGCGCCGCCGGCAGGCAGGCGTTGCCTCCCGGGGTGTCAGACACCTTTCACTACTTCCCACCGCACCGACCGGCGCCTTCCCGCCGTGCCGCCCGACTTGCTTTCCGGCGCGCCGCCCTTATCTGTTATCAATACAGATTCCCGTTCCCACACCGATCCTCATGACCCAGAATCCCCTCCTCGCCCCCGTCTCCGACCTGATCGACTACGCGGCGGTCCAGCCGGGCCACATCGTGCCCGCCATCCAGGAACTGCTGGAACAGGCCCGCCGGGCGGTCGCCGCCGCCGCCGACCCGGCCCTGCCGGCGCAATGGGAGGCCGTGGTCGAGCCGCTCGATACGGCATCGGAGCGCCTGTGGCGGGCCTGGTCGGTGGCCGGCCACCTGAACGCAGTGGTGAACACGCCCGAGCTGCGCGAGGCCTACAACGCCGCCCTGCCCCTGGTGACCGAATTCTCCACCTGGGTGGGCCTGCACGAGGGCCTGTACCGCCAGTACCAGCGGCTGCAGGCCGCGCCCGGCTTCGCCGACTGGAGCCCGGTGCGCCGCCGCGTCGTCGAACTGGCGCTGCGCGACTTCCGGCTCAGCGGGGTCGAGCTGCAGGGGCCGGCGCGCGAGCGCTATGCCGCCATCTCGGACCGCGAGGCCCAGGTGGCGCAGAAATTCTCCGAAAACGTGCTCGACGCGATCGACGCGTGGTCGCTGCTGGTCGACGACGAGGCGCGCCTGGAAAGGCTGCCCGCCGACGTGCGGCAGGCCGCCAGCCAGGCGGCGCAGGAAGACGGCAAGCAGGGCTGGAAACTGACGCTGAAGATGCCCTGCTACCTGCCGGTCATGCAGTACGCGCGCGACCGCTCGCTGCGCGAGCAGCTGTACCGCGCCTATGGCACGGTGGCCTCCGAACAGGGCGACACACGCTTCGACAATTCACCGCTGATCGAGGAACTGCTGGCGCTGCGCGCCGAGGAGTCCGGCCTGCTGGGCTACGGCAGCTTCGCGGCGCTGCGCCTGCAGACCCGCATGGCGCGCGACGCGGGCGAGGTCACCGGCTTCCTGCGCGACCTGGCCGCGCGCGCCCGCCCCTATGCCGAGCGCGACCTGGCCGAGCTGAAGGCCTACGCGGCCGCCGAGCTGGGCCTGGAGACCCTGCAGCCCTGGGACGTGGCCTACGCTTCCGAACGCCTGCGCGAAGCCCGCTACGCCTACTCGGAAGACGAGATCAAGCAGTATTTCACCGAGCCGCGCGTGCTGGCGGGCCTGTTCGAGGTCATCGAAACGCTGTTCGACGTGCGACTGCGCGAGACCGATGTATCCCGCTGGCACCGCGACGTGCGCGGCGTACGGGTGGAAACGCCGGCCGGCGCGCTGGTCGGCCACCTGTACCTGGACCTGTACGCCCGCGCCGGCAAGCAGAGCGGCGCCTGGGTCGACAGCGAACGCAGCCGCCGCCGCGTCGGCGCGCAAGTACAGGCGCCGGTGGTGTATCTCACCTGCAATTTCGCCCGCCCGGCCGATGGCAAGCCGGCCCTGCTGACTCACGACGACGTGATCACGCTGTTCCACGAGACCGGCCACGCCCTGCATGCCCTGCTGTCCGAGGTGGACGAGCCGGCCGCCTCGGCGTTCGCCGCGGTGGAATGGGACGCCATCGAGCTGCCCTCGCAGTTCATGGAGAACTTCTGCTGGGAATGGCCGGTGGCGCAGCGGCTGTCGTCCCACGTCGACAGCGGCGAGCCGCTGCCCCGCGCACTGTTCGACAAGCTGGTGGCGGCGCGCAATTTCCAGAGCGGCATGCAGGCCGTGCGGCAGATCGAGTTCGCCCTGTTCGACATGCTGCTGCACGAGCGCCCGCAGGGGGCGCCGATCGCCGAGGTGCTGGCCCTGCTCGAACAGGTGCGCGGCGAAGTGGCGGTGCTGTTCCCGCCCGCCTGGCATCGCCTGCCCCACAGCTTCTCGCACCTGTTCGCCGGCGGCTATGGCGCCGGCTATTACAGCTACAAGTGGGCCGAAGTGCTGTCCGCCGATGCCTATGAGGCCTTCGAAGAGGCCGCCGCCGGCGCGTCCGGCGAGCACGGCACGCTGGATCCCGCCACCGGCGCGCGCTTCCGCAAGGAGATCCTGGCCGTCGGCGGGGCGCGGCCCGCGGCGGAATCGTTCCACGCGTTCCGGGGCCGCGCGCCGCGCATCGACGCGCTGCTGCGGCATAGCGGCATGGCCGGCTGACGCCCGCCACGCCGGCGCGCGCCCCCCCCCTGCCCGCGCCGGCGCGCTAGAATCGTGCCGTTGCCGTTCCGTTTACCGCGCCGCTGCGGCCCGTACCCGACATCGACATGCCCGCTATTCTTTCCGGCCGCCTGTGGCGTGCCTTGCTGCTCGCCTCCTGCATGCTGGTCGCCGCCTGCGGCGACAAGGCCGCCAACTGGACCCTGTACGACATCAAGGGACACCTGCCCGACCTCAAGTTCCAGCTGGCCGGCGCGGGCGGCAAGACCGTTTCCAGCAACGACCTCAAGGGCAAGACGGTGCTGCTGTTCTTCGGCTATGCGAGCTGCCCCGACGTCTGCCCGACTACCATGGCCCAGCTCACGGCCGTGCTGCAGCAGCTGGGCGACGCCGCCGACAACGTGCGCATCGTCTTCGTCAGCGTCGATCCGCACCGCGATACGCCGGATGTCCTGCAAGCCTATGTGGATGCGTTCAACAAGAGCGCCATCGGCGTGACCGGCAGCGAAAAACAGATCGCCGACCTGGCGCGCCGCTACCGCGTGGCCTACCAGATCGAGAAGCCCCGGCCGGGCGACGCGGCCGACGTCTACGACGTGACGCACAGCCGCGGGGTTTACATCTTCGACAACGAAGGCCAGGCCCGCCTGCTGGCATCCGACACCGACAGTATCGACGCGATCGTCAAGGATCTGCGCCAATTGATCGAGATTACCGGCTAATTCACCGCATACGCCGCTAGCACGTTCTTGCGGCATGCCGATGGCCGGACGGCGCAAGCTGTTGCGCGGATGCCCCAAATACGAGTTGTTACAACGTCGGCCCGCGGGGGGGGTGGGTATTATCCAAACGCTTACCCTACATCCTGAAAGAGGAGCACGCGCATGAGCATCATCATCATGATCATCGTCGGGTTTGTCGTCGGCCTCATCGCCCGCGCCATCATGCCTGGCGACCAGAACATGGGGATCATCATGACCACCATCCTGGGCATCGTCGGCGCAGTCGTGGCGGGCTTCCTGGGCCAGTCGCTGGGCTGGTACGCACCGGGCGAACCGGCGGGCTGGATCGGCTCGGTCGTCGGCGCCATCGTCGTGCTGTTCGTGGTCGGCCTGATCACCAAGAAGCGCGCATAACGCATCCATGCAAGAAAAAAAGCCGGGCGGCCCGCGGGCCGCCCGGCTTTTTTCTTGCCCGCGCCAGGCTACCGCGCCGGCGGGGCCGCGGCCACGGTCTGCTCCGACCAGCCTCCGCCCAGGGAGCGGTACAGCGTCACCAGGTTGGACAGGCGCGCCAGGCGGGTCTCGACCAGGACCTGCTGGGCCGAATACAGCGAGCGCTGCGCGTCCAGCACGCTGAGGTAGTTGTCCACCCCTTGCTCGAAGCGCTGGCGCGACAGGTCGTAGGCGCGCTGGCTGGCGTCGACCAGCTGGCGCTGCGCGACGATCTGCGTCTGCAGCGTGCCGCGTCCGGCCAGCGCGTCCGACACCTCGCGGAAGGCGGTCTGGATCGATTTCTCGTACTGGGCCACCTGGATGTTCTTGCGCACCTTGGCCGCGTCCAGGCTGGCGCGCAGCGCACCGCCCGCGAAGATGGGCACGGTGATGCTGGGCGCGAAGCTCCAGGCGCCCGAGCCGGCATCGAACAGCCCGCCCAGGCTGGCGCTGGCGGTGCCCGCGCTGCCGGTCAGGCTGATGGTCGGAAAGAAAGCCGCCCGGGCCGCGCCGATATTGGCATTGGCCGCCCTGAGCTGGTGTTCGGCGGCGCGGATGTCCGGTCGCCTGACCAGCAGGTCGGACGGCAGGCCGGCGGGCAGGTTCGACGGCATGATGCCGTCCGGCAGCGCCCGGGCCTGGTCGAGTTGCGCCACCACGTCGGCCGGCAGCGGCTGGCCCACCAGCAGCACCAGCGCATTGCGGTCCTGGGCCGCCATGCGGGTGTACTGCGACAGGTTGCGCTCGGCCGTGCGCAACGCGATCTCCGCCTGGCTCAGGTCGAGCTCGGTGGCCACGCCCAGGTCGTAGCTCTGCTTGGTCAGGCGATAGGAATCCTGCTGCGCCGCCAGGGTCGACCGGGTCAGGCTCAGCAATTCCTGGTCGGCCCGCAGCGTCAGGTAGGCGGCGGCGGTTTCGGCCACCAGCGACAATTGCGTGGCGAGGCGGGTCTCGTCCTGCGCCAGGTAGGTTTCCAGGGCCTGGTCGCTGAGGCTGCGAATACGCCCGAACAGGTCGAGTTCCCACGCCGAGACGGCGCCGCCGACCTGGTAGCTGCGGCTGATGGTGGACTCGCCGCTCTGCGACAGGTCGCCGGGCATGCGCTGCACCGAGCCCTGCCCCGCGACGCCCACGCCGGGCAGCAGGTCGGCCCGCTGGATGCGGTACTGGGCCCGCGCTTCTTCGACGTTCAGGGCGGCCACCCGCAGGTCGCGGTTGGCCTCCAGGGCCATGGAGATCAGCCGCTGCAGCAGCGGATCGGCGAAAAAGTCGCGCCAGCCGATATCGGCCGCGGCGGCGCCCGCGGCCGGCTGGCCCGGCGTCTCGTAGGCCGGGCCGGTGGGAAAGGTGGCGCTGACGGGCGCGTCGGGACGCTCATAGGTGGGCGCCAGGGAGCAGCCCGCCAGGGCCGCCGCCAGCGCGGCGGTCAGGATGGATCGATACATGGTCGGACTCATTGCGGTTGCTCC
Organism: Bordetella genomosp. 2; assembly: GCF_002261345.1. Taxonomy (GTDB): domain Bacteria; phylum Pseudomonadota; class Gammaproteobacteria; order Burkholderiales; family Burkholderiaceae_B; genus Bordetella_A. The sequence goes on from NZ_NEVT01000004.1 coordinate 21,540, forward strand.
CCGGGCTGCGCCGACGGCGCCGGCGGCAAGGCGGGGTCGCCGTCTTGCGGATCTTCGTCGTCGTCTTCGTGGCGTTCGCTGTGGCGCTTGACCTTGAACAGCTGCAGCATCACCACGAAGAAGGCCGGCACGAAGAAGATGGCCAGGAAGGTGCCGGCCAGCATGCCGCCGATCACGCCGGTGCCGATGGCATGCTGGCGGCCCGAGCCGGCGCCGTTGGAGATGGCCAGCGGCACCACGCCCAGGATGAACGCCATGGACGTCATGAGAATCGGCCGCAGGCGCTGGCGCGCCGCGTGCACGGCGGCTTCGACCAGGCTGGCGCCCTCTTCGTAGTGGGCCTTAGCGAACTCCACGATGAGAATGGCGTTCTTGGCGCTCAGGCCCACGGTGGTGAGCAGACCGACCTGGAAGTACACGTCGTTGGACAGGCCGCGCAACAAGGTGGCGGCCAGCACCCCGATGACTCCCAGCGGCACCACCAGCATGACGGAGGTGGGGATGGCCCAGCTTTCGTACAGCGCGGCCAGGCACAGGAACACCACGAGCAGTGAAATGGCGTACAGCGCGGGCGCCTGCGCGCCGGACAGGCGCTCCTCGTAGGACAGGCCGGTCCATTCATAGCCGATGCCGGTGGGCATGGTGGCGGCGATGCGCTCCATCTCGGCCATGGCCTCGCCCGAGCTGTAGCCCGGCGCCGCCTGCCCCTGGATGTTGAACGACGGCACGCCGTTGTAGCGGTCCAGGCGCTGCGGGCCGTAGGTCCAGCGGGCCGAGGCGAAGGCCGAGAACGGCACCATGCCGCCGCTCTGGTTGCGCACGTACCATTTGTCGAGGTCCTCGGGCAGCATGCGCGACGACGCTTCGCCCTGCAGGTACACCTTCTTCACGCGCCCGCGGTCGAGGAAGTCGTTGACGTACGAACCGCCCCAGGCGGTGGACAGCGTGTTGTTGATGTCGGAAATGCCCACGCCCAGCGCACGCGCTTTCTCGCGGTCGATTTCCAGCTCATACTGCGGCGCGTCTTCCATGCCGTTGAAACGCACGCCGGCCAGCACCGGGCTCTTGGCCGCCTCGGCCAGGAACTGCTGGCGCGCGGCGACGAGCCTGTCGTGGCCCAGGCCCGCCTGGTCGGTGAGCTGGAAGTCGAAGCCCAGCGCGTTGCCGAGCTCCATGACGGCCGGCGGCGCGAAGGCCATCACGCGCGCATCGTGCAGGTGCTGGCTGAAATACGCATTGGCCCGGGCCGCCAGGGCCTGCACCTTCTGCGAAGCGTCGCGGCGCTCGTCCCAGTCGCGCAGCTTGATGAACATGATGGCCGAGTTCTGGCCGCGGCCGCCGAAGCTGAAGCCGTGCACCGCGAACACCGAGGCGACGACGTCCTTCTCGTCCTCGAGCAGGTAGCGGGTGGCGGCCTCGACCGTGTGGCTGGTGCGCTCGGCGGTGGCGCCGGCGGGGGCCTGCACCTGCGCGAACAGGATGCCCTGGTCCTCGTCGGGCAGGAAGGCGGTGGGAATGCGCGTGAACATCCACCCCATGACGAGCACCAGCAGCAGGTAGATGAGCATCAGCCGCTTGGTGCGCCCCAGGCCGCGCGCCACCGAATTGGCATAGCCGTCGGTGGAGCGCTCGAACAGGCGGTTGAACCAGCCGAAGAAGCCGGTCTTGGTCGCATGGTGGCCCTTGGGGATGCGCTTGAGCAGGGTGGCGCACAGCGCCGGCGTGAAGATGATGGCCACCAGCACCGACAGCACCATCGACGACACGATGGTGATCGAGAACTGGCGATAGATGACCCCGGTGGAGCCGCCGAAGAACGCCATCGGCACGAACACGGCCGACAGCACCAGCGCGATGCCGATCAGCGCGCCGGTGATCTGGCCCATGGACTTGCGCGTGGCCTGGCGCGGCGACAGGCCCTCCTCGGCCATGACGCGCTCGACGTTTTCCACCACCACGATGGCGTCGTCCACCAGCAGGCCGATCGCCAGCACCATGCCGAACATGGTCAGGGTGTTGATGGAATAGCCGAACACCGCCAGCACCCCGAAGGTGCCCAGCAGCACCACCGGCACCGCCAGCGTGGGGATCAGCGTGGCCCGGAAGTTCTGCAGGAACAGGTACATCACGAGGAACACCAGGATGATGGCCTCGATCAGGGTGTGGATCACGCTTTCGATGGACAGCGCCACGAAGGGCGAGGTGTCGTACGGGTACACCACGTCCATGCCCGGCGGGAAGAACGGCTTGAGGCGGTTGATGGTGTCGCGCACCGCCTCGACGGTATCGAGCGCGTTGGCGCCCGGCGCCAGCTTGATGGCCAGGCCGGAGGCCGGCTGCCCGTTGAAGTAGCTGTCGATGGCGTAGTTCTGCGCGCCCAGCGACACGCTGGCGACGTCGCCGAGCCGGACCTGCGAGCCGTCCGGGTTGACCTTCAGGAGGATCGCGCGGAACTCCTCGGGCGTCTGCAGGCGCGACGGGCCGATGATGGTGGCGTTGAGCTGCTGGCCCTTGATCGCCGGCAGGCCGCCCAGCTCGCCCGACGACACCTGCACGTTCTGTTCCTTGACCGCGTTCATCACGTCGACGGTGGTCAGGTCGTAGGACAGGAGTTTGTCGGGATCGACCCAGATGCGCATGGCGTACTGCGAGCCGAACAGCTGGAAGTCGCCCACGCCGGGCGTGCGGCTGACCGGGTCCTGCACGTTGGCCGCCACGTAGTTGGCCAGATCCTCCTTGGCCATGGTGCCGTCGGTGGAGATGAAACCCGCCACCACCAGGAAGTTCTTGGTCGCCTTGCTGACGCGTATGCCCTGCTGCTGCACTTCGAGCGGCAGCAGCGGCTGCGCCACCGCCAGCTTGTTCTGCACCTGCACCTGCGCGGTGTCGGGGTCGGTGCCCTGCGCGAACGTCAGCGTGATCGCCATGCTGCCGTCGGAGTTGCTTTCCGATGACATGTAGCTGAGGTTGTCGATGCCGTTCATCTGCTGTTCGATGACCTGCACCACGCTGTCCTGCACCGTCTGCGCCGACGCGCCCGGGTAGTTGACCCGGATGCTGATGGCCGGCGAGGCGATGTTGGGATACTGCGCCACCGGCAACTGCAGGATGGCCAGGACGCCCGCCATCATCAGGACGATGGCGACCACCCAGGCGAAGACCGGCCGGTCGATGAAAAACTTGGCCATGCGGACTCCTTACTTGGCCGCGGCGGCGGGCGCTTGCGCAGGCGCGGTGAATTCGGTCGCGTTGACTTCCGCGCCGGGCTGTACCCCTTGCAGGCCTTCGACGATGATCTTGTCGCCGGCCTTCAGGCCGTCGGTGACCAGCCATTGGTCGCCGATGGCGCGGTCGACCTTCAGGATGCGCAGTTCGACCTTGTTGTCGGCGTTGACCACCAGCGCGGTCGGCTCGCCGCGCTGGTTGCGCGTGATGCCGCGCTGCGGCGCCAGCAGCCCCTGCGGGGCCACGCCTTCGATGACGCGGGCGCGCACGAACATGCCCGGCAGCAGTTGGCGGTCGGGGTTGGGGAACACCGCGCGCAGCGTGACCGAGCCGGTGCCCTGGTCAACGGTCACTTCGGAGAACTGCAGGGTGCCCTCATGACGGTATTGCGAGCCGTCGGCCAGCGTCAGCGACACGCGGGCCGCATCCTTGCCGGCCTCGCGCTGCAGCAGGCCGCTGTCGAGCGCGCTCTTCAGGCGCAGCAGGTCGACGCTGGACTGCGTGACGTCGACGTAGATCGGGTCGATCTGCTGCACCGAGGCCAGCGCGCCGGCCTGGTTGGCGGTGACCAGCGCGCCCTCGGTGACCGTGGAACGGCCGATGATGCCGTCGATGGGCGACAACACCCGGGTATAGACCAGGTTGATGCGCGCGGTCTCGAGCGCGGCCTTGGCGGACTGCACATCCGCCGCGGCCTGGTCGCGCGCGGCGACCGCGTCGTCATACGCCTGGCGGCTGACCGCGCGGCTCTCGGCCAGCGGGCGGTAGCGCTGCACCAGCAGGTTGGCCGTCTTGAGCTGCGCCTGGGCGCGCGCCAGCGCGGCCTTCTGGCTGTCGTAGCTGGCCTGGTAGAGGGCCGGGTCGATCTGGTAGAGCTGCTGGCCGGCGCTGACTTCGCCGCCTTCGGTGAACAAGCGCTTCTTGATGATGCCGTTGACCTGCGGCCGGACTTCCGCGACCCGGTAGGCGCTGGTGCGGCCGGGCAGCTCGGTGGTCAGGGCCACGGGGCGCGTCGCCAGGGTCACCACGCCGACCTGCGGCTTGCCGCCCGCCGGCGGGGCCGGGTCGTTGCCGCAACCCGCCACCGCCAGCGTCGCCGCCGCGATGACCAACAGCGCGGCGCTGCGCCGCAATACGTTGTTCTTGTTCATACGATCCTTTTCGAGCTGGACAGGGCCGGGCCGCGGCCTGTGCGCCGCCGCGCGGCAAGCTCCGGTCAGTGATTCATCAGGTTCGGGGCGCGTGCTCAATTGCTGCGCTGCGAAACTCGTCATTTTGCTTTATCCCAATTCAGAAACAAAGCGGCCAAAGGCGAAAACATCATCCCATTTATGGGACAATTCATCGTCAGCCACTACAGGAATTGCGCGCATGAAACGCTTGCAAGGCATGGAATTTTTCGTGGAAGTGGCCAAGACCTGCAATTTTGGCCGGGCCGCGGCCAACCTGGGCGTGCCCAAGTCGACCGTGTCGCGCCAGGTGGCCGAGCTGGAACGGTCGCTGGGCCTGCGGCTGCTGAGCCGGACCACCCGCCGGGTGGAACTGACCGAGGCCGGCCATTTGTATTTCGAGCGCTGCCAGCGCATCGTCGCGGAAGCGCAGGTGGCCCACGAGGAACTGCAAAAACTGGTGGAGACGCCCTCCGGCCCGCTGCGGGTGAACATGCCGGCCGATTTTGGCACGGACTTCCTGGCCGAGGCGTTCATGGAGTTTTCTCAACGCTATCCCGAAGTGACTTTCTACCTGGACCTGGCCAGCCCGGAACACGCGGGGCGCGTCTTCCAGACCTGCGATGTGTCGATCGAGATCGGCGCACTGCCCGACTCGACCCAGATCGCCCGCCTGCTGGGCTGGCTGCCGGCCTACCTGTATGCCTCGCCCGAATACCTGGCGCGCCATGGCGCGCCGCAACACCCCAGTGACCTGACCCGCCACGAGTGCCTGGAGTTCCGCGCATCGGGCGACCGCGTCACCCGCTGGCCGCTGGCGCGCGGCGACGAGCACGTGGAGATCACGCCCGGCAAGCGGTTCTCGGTGAACAGCGTGGCCATGGTGCGCAGCCTGGCTTCGCTGGGCGCCGGCATCGCCGTGCTGGCGCCGGTGCAAAGCGTGCGCCAGGACGTGGCGCAACGCCGCCTGCAGCGCGTGCTGCCGGACTGGCAGGCCGGGCCGTTTCCGGTCTATGCCGTCACCGACACGCGCCTGCTGCCGGCCAAGACGCGGATATTCATCGAATTCCTGATGGAACGCCTGCGCGATGGCAAACGGGCGCCACAGGATAACGCGGCGCTCTTCGCCTGACCGCGCATCGGAAATGGACTGAAACAGCTACCGCGCGGGCGGCCTGTTCAGAAATGCTCGTCCTCGCGCAGGTAGCGCCACTGCCCCATCGGCAGGTCGCCCAGCCTGACCCGGCCGATGCGCACGCGCTTCAGGCCCACCACCTTCAGGCCCACCAGTTCGCACATGCGGCGGATCTGGCGCTTGCGGCCTTCGCGCAGCACGAAGCACAGCTGGTCGGCATTCTGCCAGCGCACTTGCGCCGGCTTGAGCGCCTTGCCGTCGAGCGACAGGCCATGGTTGAGCAGCGCCAGCCCGCGCGCGTCGAGGCGGCCCTGCACCCGCACCAGGTATTCCTTGTCGACCCCGGAATCTTCGCCGATGAGGTGGCGGGCGATGCGGCCGTCCTGTGTCAGCACCAGCAGGCCATGCGAATCGATGTCGAGCCGCCCCGCCACCGCCAGGCCCTGCAGGTGCGCGCGCGAAAAGCGCAGCGGCGCGCGGTCGCGCGCATAGCGCGAGGCCGCCGTGATGAGCGCGGCGGCCGGCGTGTAGCCCTTCTCGGCCTGGCCCGACACATAGCCCACCGGCTTGTTGATCAGGATGGTGACGCGCGCCGTCTGGCGCGCCTGGGCGGCGCGCTCGAGCGTGATGACCTGGTCGGGAAAGGCGCGCGCGCCCAGTTCGGCCACCACCACGCCGTCGACCCGCACCCAGCCGCGCTCGATATAGCTGTCGGCCTCGCGCCGCGAACAGAGGCCGCGCTCGGCCATCAATTTCGAGATTCGTACTTTTTCCATGGGACTTTGCCAGCCGCGCCGGACCCGACACGGGCCGGCCGGCGATTGTCGCATTGTAGGCCGGCCCGCGGCGGCGCCGGGCTTGGCATAATAGGCACCCATGAAAGTCCCGTCTCCCCTGGCGCCTGGCTGGCTGCCTGCCGTCCCTCCTTCGTTGTCGACCGCCCACAAGTATTGGCTGATGCGCCCCGGCGCTCTGACCGCCGGCCTGCGCGCCCTCGGCACGGTGCGCCTGCGCGTGCTGGCCGAATATGCCCAGGGCGCGCCCGTCGACGAAGCCCGCGGCATGGGCCTGGCGCCCGCCAGCCCGGTCTGGGTGCGCGAGATCCTGATGTCGGTCGATGGCGTGGACAGCGTGGTGGCGCGCAGCCTGACGCCGCTGGCCGCCTCGCACGGCGTGTGGCAGGGCATGCGCCGGCTGAGCACGCGGCCGCTGGCCGACATGCTGTACCACGACCGCAGCATCGAACGTTCGGCCTTCGTATGCCGCCGCCTGGCCGCGCCGGTGCCCTTCCATGCCACGGCGCGGCGCGCCCAGCCCGGCGCGGCGGGCGCGCTGTGGGCCCGGCGCTCGGCATTCTGGCGCCATGGGCAGCCGCTGCTGGTGGCGGAGTGCTTCCTGCCGGCGTTCTGGCGCGACGTCGAGCGCCATCCGGCCTGACCGCGCCGCGGCCCGGCGCGGACGCGGCGCCGCTCAACGCCAGCGATCGGGCTCCAGCGTGACCTGCCCCGCCGCCGCCGACACGAAGGCGGCGCCATCCTGGACATTGACGTGCAGGTCCATGGTGCGTTCAGCCAGCGCCCCGAGCTCGCGCGTCTGCGCGGCCGGCAGGTTCACCACCCGCAGGTTGCGGGCCCGCGCCAGCTTGTTGCGCACGCCGTCCCACCATACCGTGCTGGCGTGGCCGCCGTAGCAATACACTACCACCTCGGCGGCGCGCCCGCAGGCCTTGAGGATGCGCCGCTCGTCGGGGTGGCCGACTTCGATCCACAGATCGATCGCGCCGGTGAGGTCTTTCAGCCAGACGTCGGGTTCGTCGGTTTCGCTCAGGCCCTTGGTGAACGCCAGCCCTTCCTCGGCATGCAGGGCGTAGGCCAGCAGCCGCACCATCATGCGCTCGTCGGTTTCCGAGGGATGGCGGGCGATGGTCAGGGCGTGGCTGCCGTAATAGTGGCGATCGGTGTCGGCGATATGCAGGTCGGCTTTGTAGATGGTTGCGCGCAGGGCCATGGGGAATCCGGCGGCGCCGGGCCGCGAAAAGCGCTAATGATACCCGTGCGCCGCCGCGCGGCGGTATGCTGGCGTTTTGTCCCGCCGAGGCCGCCATGACGCCCACCGCCGCCCTGATCGCTTTCTGTCTTGCCGCCGGCATCCTGACGCTGACGCCGGGACTGGACACCGCCCTGGTGCTGCGCACCTCCGCCATCGAGGGCGGCCGGCGCGCCATGCTGGCCGGCCTGGGCATCTGCGCCGGCTGCCTGGTCTGGGGCGTGGTGGCCGCGCTGGGCCTGGGGTCGCTGCTGGCCGCCTCGCAGACGGCCTATGACGTGCTGCGCATCTGCGGCGCGGCCTATCTGTTCTACCTGGGCGTGAAGCTGCTGTGGCGGGCCGTCCAGGGCCATCCGCCGGCCGCCGCGGCCGGCCCGGCCGCGCCGCCCGCGTCGCACTGGTCCGGCACCGGCGCGCAGTGGTTCCTGCGCGGCTGCCTGACCAACGTGCTCAATCCCAAGGTGGGGGTGTTCTACGTCACGTTCCTGCCGCAATTCATTCCGGCGGGGGTGGATGTCCTGGGATTCAGCCTGCTGTTGGCGGGCTTGCATGCCTTGATGGGCGTGCTGTGGTTCGCGGCGCTGGTGGCGGCCACCCGGCCGCTGTCCCGCTGGCTGCAGCGCGGCAGCGTCTTGCGGGGGCTGGATGCGGTCACCGGGGGGGTGTTCGTGGCGTTCGGCGTGAAGCTGGTGATGGAGCGGCGGTGAAGGGTGTGCGCGCGAAGCGCTTGACTATTGATTCCGTCGGGGCGGGAGGCGGGCCCCGTCCCGCCCCGACGGTGGGAAGCACGCACCCACGTCACGCATAGACGCCCACGGCGTGCCGGGCCACGTAATGTCCGTCGCCGACCTGCACCAGCGGCGCCACGACCGGCTCGTCGCCGACCCGGCGCACCGGGCTGGGGATCTCGTCGACGAGCAGCGAGCGCTTGCGGTGGCGGCGCTGCGGGTCGGCGATGGGCACGGCGTCCATCAGCTTGCGCGTGTAGGGATGCTGCGGGTTCTCGAAAATGGCGCGGCGCGGGCCGATCTCGACGATCTGGCCCAGGTACATCACGGCCACGCGGTGGCTGACGCGCTCGACCACGGCCATGTCGTGCGAGATGAACAGCAGCGACACGCCCAGCTCGCGCTGCAGGTCCAGCAGCAGGTTGACGATCTGGGCCTGGATGGACACGTCCAGCGCCGACACCGACTCATCGGCCACGATGACCTTGGGATTGAGCGCCAGGGCGCGCGCGATGCAGATGCGCTGGCGCTGGCCCCCCGAGAACTCGTGCGGGTAGCGCTCGATCATGTCGGGCAGCAGGCCGCACTTGTCCATCAGCCAGCGCACCCTTTCCTCGGCCGCCCTGCCCTTGGCCACGCCGTGGATCAAGAGCGGCTCCATGATGGAATAGCCGACCGTCATGCGCGGATCCAGCGACGCGAACGGGTCCTGGAAAATGAATTGGATGTGGCGCCGCAGCGACTGCATGGCGGCGCCACGCAGCGCGCCGATGTCGCGGCCGTCGAACTCGATGCGGCCGCCCTGGCTCTTGACCAGCTGCAGTAGCGAACGGCCGGTGGTGGTCTTGCCGCAGCCCGACTCGCCCACCAGCGACAAGGTTTCGCCGGGGTAGAGGTCGAAGCTGACCTGCTCCACCGCGTGGACGCGCTTCTGCACCCGGCCCAGCACCCCGCCGGCGATATCGAAGCGGGTGACCAGGTCCTTGACGCGCAGCACCGGGCCGCCGTCGCGGCGCACCGTGCTGCCGGCCGGCGCGGCGGCCGGTTGCGGCGCGGCGCCGGCCTGCGCGTCTTCCACGCGCAGCAGCGGGAACGGCGCGGGCTCGTCGGTGCCCCGCATGGAGCCCAGGCGCGGCACCGCCGACAGCAGCGCGCGCGTGTAGGCGTGCGCCGGCGCGGCAAAGATGTCGTCCGACGGCCCCTCTTCGACCTTGTCGCCGCGGTACATGACCAGCACGCGGTCGGCCACTTCGGCCACCACGCCCATGTCGTGCGTGATGAAGATCACGCCCATGTCCATTTCTTCCTGCAGCTGGCGGATCAGCTGCAGGATCTGCGCCTGGATCGTGACGTCGAGCGCCGTGGTGGGCTCGTCGGCGATCAGCAGTTGCGGCTTGCACGACAGCGCCATGGCGATCATCACGCGCTGGCGCATGCCGCCGGACAACTGGTGCGGATAGCGGTCGAGAATGGCGCGCGCTTCGGGAATGCGCACGCGCTCCAGCATGCGCAGCGCCTCGGCGCGCGCCGCGCCGGCATCCAGGCGCTGGTGCAGCTGCAAGGCTTCGGCGATCTGCGCCCCGGCGGTGAAGCTGGGATTCAGCGAGGTCATGGGCTCCTGGAAGATCATCGCCACATCGGCCCCGCGCACCCGCTGCAATACGCTTTCGCCGGCCCGCGCCAGGTCCAGGACTTCGCCGCCGCGGCGGCGCAGCCGCATGTCGCCCGCGACGATCTTGCCGCCGCCGTACTCCACCAGCCGCATCAGCGCCAGCGAGGTGACCGACTTGCCCGAACCGGACTCGCCGACGATGGCCAGCGTCTCGCCGCGATCGACGTGGAACGATACGTCGCGCACCGCCTCGACCACCCGTTCGGGCGTGTTGAAGCGCACCGTCAGGCCGTCGACCTGCACTACCCTTTTTTCATCCATGCTCGTCATCGTGTTCACTTGTCCTGGCGCGGGTCGAGCGCGTCGCGCAGGCCGTCGCCCAGCAGGTTGAAACCCAGCACCGCCAGGAAAATCGCCGAGCCCGGGAAAATCGACATCCAGGGCGCCTGCGTCATGAAGTTCTTGGCCGTATTCAGCATCGAGCCCCAGGACGGGTTCGGCGGCTGCAGGCCCAGGCCCAGGAATGACAGGCTGGCCTCGGCGATGATGGCGGTGGCGATGGTGATGGTGGCCTGCACGATGAGCGGCGGCATGATGTTGGGCAGGATATGGCGCACGATGATGCGCGTGTCCGATGCCCCCAGCGCGCGCGAGCTCTGTACGTAGTCCTCGTTCTTGACGGCCAGTACCTGGCCGCGCGCCAGCCGGATGAACTTCGGCGCGGCGGACACCCCGATGGCGATCATGGCATTGGTCAGGCTGGGACCCAGGAAGGCCGCCAGCGCGATGGCCAGGATCAGGAACGGGATGGCCAGCAGCGCCTCGGTGCAGCGCGACACCACGCTGTCGATCCAGCCGCCGAAGTAACCCGATACCAGGCCGAACGGCACGCCCACGATGAGCGCGATCACCACCGACACCAGGCCGGCCATCAGCGAGGCGCGCGCGCCGTACAGCATGCGGCTGTAGATGTCCCGGCCCAGTTCGTCGGAACCCAGCCAGAAGGCCGCCGAGGGCGCCTTGCGGATCGACATGAAGCTGGTCTGCAGCGGATCGTGCGTGGCCAGCAGCGGCGCCAGCAGCGCCAGCGCCACGAACAGCAGCACAATGGCGGCGCCCAGCAGCGCCACCCGGTTGCGTTTGAATTTGCCCCAGGCGCGGTTGCGGCTGCGGGGCGGCGGTACGGCGGTCGCCGTGGCGAGATGTGCGCTCATGCGTGCCTCAGGCGGGGGTTGACCAGGATGTAGAGAATGTCGGCCAGCAGGTTCATGATGATGAAGCCCACGGCGACGCACAGCACCACCCCTTGCACGACCGCGTAGTCGCGGGCGAACACCGCGTCGACGATCAGCTTGCCGAAACCCGGGATGGTGAATACCTGCTCGGTCAGCACGGCGCCTGCCAGCAGCTCGCCGAACAGCAGCGTCACGAGGGTCACGATAGGCATCAGCGCGTTGCGCAGCGCGTGCTTGAGGACCACGCGGTGCGGCGCCACGCCCTTGGCGCGCGCGGTGCGCACGTAGTCGGCGCTGAGCGCCTCCAGCATGGCCGAGCGGGTATGCCGCATCAGGTAGGCCGCGATGGCCGTGGACAGCACCAGGGCCGGCATCAACATGGTCTTCATCGACATCCAGAAGTCTTCCGCCGGCGACACATAGCCGGAGGCCGGCAGCAGGCGCCACTTGACCGACACCAGCATGATCAGCAGGATGCCGAGCCAGAAATTGGGGATCGACATGCCCGACAATGCCGCCACGTTGGCGCCCATCTCGGTCGCGGTGCCCTTGCGCACGGCGGCCACGATGCCCATGGGAATGCCGACCAGCAGCGCGAAGAACATCGCCATGGCCGCCAGTTGCAGCGTCACCGGCAGTTTCTGCGCGATGAGATGGGTGACCGGCACGTCGGTGCGCAACGACTTGCCCAGGTCGCCCTGCAGCACCTGGGCGACCCAGGCGCCGTACTGCACGGGCAGCGGGTCGTTCAGGCGATACTTTTCGCGCAGGTAGTCGAGGACGGCGGGGTCGCGCTCTTCGCCCGCCAGTGTGAGCACCGGATCGCCGGGCAGGATTTTCTGCAGCATGAAGACGATCATCGACACCAGGATCAATGTCGGGATCGCCACCAGCACGCGGCGCAAGATGATTTTGAACATGGGCTGGACCTGAAACTCTGGAACGGTGCGCGCCGCTGCGCCCCCAAACGCGCGGGCCGTGCGTCGCGGCACGGCCCGGCTGCATCAGGCGCGCGGTGCGGCTCGCGTCATTGGGCGAACGACACGCCCTTGAGGCGGATCATGCCATCCGGGTAGGGCTTGAAGCCCTGCACCTTCTTGGCCAGGACGAACGGCCAGGGCTGGTAATAGATATACACCGCCTGGGCATCTTCCTGCAGGATGGCCTGCGCCTGGTCGTAAAGCGCCTTGCGCTTGGTCTCGTCCGGCACGGTGCGGGCCTCGGCCAGCAGCTTGTCGACCTCGGGGTTGCAATAGCGGCCGTCATTGAGCGCGCCCTTGCAGGTGACGAACTGGTAGATGTTGCCGTCCGGATCGACCCGGCCGGACCAGCCGCGCATCAACAGCTCGAAATTGCCGCTTTGCGCTTCGTTCAGCAGCGCCGCGTACTCGGTGGGCCGCAGGCTGAGCTGGAAGCCGGCTTCCGCCGACATGGCCTGCACCATCTCGGCGATGGCCGAGGTGGTGGTGTTGTTGCCGAACGCCAGCTCGGCCCTGACCGTTTCCTTGCCGGCTTCCTTCAGCAGCGCCTTGGCCTTGGCGATGTCGCGCGCCGGGATGGGGAACTTGTCGCTGTGATACGGGCTCGCGGGCGGGAACGGCTGGTTGGCCGGATCGAAGATGCCGCCGCCGACCACCTCGTTGATGATGTTGCGGTCCAGCGTCAGCTCGAAGGCGCGGCGCACCCGCTCGTCCTTGAACGGATTGGTCTCAGCGCGCTTGCCATTGGCCACGTTGAAATAGAACTGCTGGTAGCCCAGGCCCGAGACGGGCGCGAACTGCAGGCTGGCGTCGCTCTTGACCTGCTGGGCATCCGACGGATTCATGCGCTCCAGGATGTCCAGGCCGCCGGCGCGCAGGTTGGACAGGCGCACGGTGGTGTCGGGAATGGGCAGGAAGGTGACGCGCTTGAAGGCGTAGTTGCCGGCGTCGTAGTACTGGTCGAACTTGTCCAGCACGATGCGGTCATTCTGCACCCGCTCGACGAACTTGTAGGGCCCCGAGCAGACCGGCTTGCGGCCCACGGCCGCGGTGTCGTCGCTGAAGATCTTCGGCGACATCATCATGCCGGCGCGGTCGGACAGCGCGGCCAGCAAGGTGGCGTCGGGCTGCTTGAGCGTCAGCACCAGGGTCTGCGCGTCGGGCGCCTCGACCTTGGCCACCGAACCCAGCTCGCCCTTGCGCATGCTGTCCTGCAGCGTCATGGCGCGCTCGAGATTGGCCTTGGCCGCCGCCGCGTCGAACTTGCTGCCGTCATGGAACAGCGCGTCGGTGCGCAGCTTGAACGTCAGCACGGTGTTGTCGTCGTTCCAGGACCACGACTGCGCCAGTTGCGGCACGAATTGCAGTTTCTCGTTGACGTCGACCAGCTTGTCGCACAGCGATGTGAAGACGATGCGGCCCACGTAGGTGCGGGCGCGGTGCGGATCGAGTACGTCGGGGTCTTCCTGCAGGCCGATGCGCAGCTCCTGCGCCAGCGCCGTCCCCGAGGCGGCGGCCAGCAGCGCGGCGCACACCCCCAGCTTGAAGTGCTTGAGCTTCATGTACGTTTCCCTTGGATGTGTGTTATGAGTACCGGCGCCGGCCCCGCCAGGGCGCCGGTGCCGGCCCAGCATGCCATGTTGCGGCCTAGAAGCCAACCGCCTGGCCATCGCGGCGGCCGTCGCTGGCGGCGACATAGCCGGCCTCGTTGTCGCTCTCGTGCATGCGCCAGATGAACTGGCCGGCGCCGAAATCCATGTAGGGATCGTCCACCGACTTCATGGAATGGCCCAGCGCCCGCAGCCCCTCGACCGTGGCGCGATTCATGGTGGACTCGATGTCCAGCGTGAAATCGCGGTTGACCTTCCAGCGCGGTGCGCAGCACGCCGCCTGCGGCTGCTGGTGGTAGTCGAGCATGCGGATGACGGTCTGCAAGTGGCCCTGCGGCTGCATGTCGCCGCCCATCACGCCGAAGCTCATGACCGGCTTGCCGCCGCGCGTCAGGAAGCCCGGGATGATGGTGTGGAACGGACGCTTGCCGCCGTCCACCACGTTGGGCGACTTGGGATCCATGGAGAAACCCACGCCGCGGTTCTGCAGGCTGATGCCGGTGCCCGGCACCACGACCCCCGAGCCGAAGCCCATGTAGTTGGACTGGATGAACGAGATCATCATGCCGCTTTCGTCGGCGGCGGTCAGGTAGATGGTGCCGCCGGCATGCGGGCGGCCCGCCTCGAAATGGGTGGCGCGGTCCAGGCGGATCAGCTTGGCGCGGCTTTCCAGGTAGGCGTCGGACAGCATCTGCTGCGGCGTGACGTCCATGGTGCGCGGGTCGGACACGTAGCGGTACAGGTCGGCGAACGCGAGCTTCATGGCCTCGATCTGCACGTGCTGCGACTGCACGGAGTCGACCGGCATGCCGGCCAGGTCGAAGTGCTCGCAAATGCCCAGCGCCATCAGGGCGGCAATGCCCTGCCCGTTGGGCGGGATTTCGTGCAGCTCGTAGCCGCGGTACGACTTCGAAATGGGCTTGACCCATTCCGGCCGGTAGCCGCGCAGGTCGTCCAGCGTCATGGCGCCGCCGCATTCCTTGCTGAAGGCGGCGATTTTCTCGGCCAGTTCGCCTTCGTAGAAATCGCGCCCGCCGCTGGCGGCGATGCGGCGCAGCGTATAGGCCGCGTCGGGGATGCGGAAATGCTCGCCCACGGCCGGCGCGCGGCCGTTGGGCATGAAGGCCTGCGCGTAGCCAGGCTGGTCGGCCAGCTCGGCCGCCGCGGCCGCCCACTTGTGGGCCACCACCGGCGGCACGGCGTAGCCGCGCTCGGCGATCTCGATGGCCGGCTCGAACAGGTCGGCAAACGGCAGCTTGCCGAGCTTCTCGTGCAGGGTGGCCCAGCCGGCCACCACGCCCGGCACGGTGGCGGCGTCCCAGCCGCGCTTGGGCTGCTTGGCCAGGCCGTCCGGCCCGGTGCCGTACTTGCGCTTGAAGTATTCGACGTTCCAGGCGGCCGGCGCCACGCCCGAGGAATTCAGGCCATGCAGCTCCTTGCCGTCCCAGACAATGGCGAAACAGTCGCCGCCCAGCCCGCACGACACCGGCTCGACCAGCACGATGGTGGCCGCCGCCGCGATCGCGGCGTCGACCGCGTTGCCGCCCTTGAGCAGCATGCGCAGGCCCGCCTGGGCCGCCAACGGGTGGGAAGTGGAGACGACATTGCGGGCGAACAGCGGAATCCGGAACGAAGGATAGGGATTGTTCCAGTCGAAAGTTTTCATGGACGCAGGCTCAAGGGGAAAAGACAGTCGAAATTACTCTTGTGCTCTAATTAAATCAATTTGAATATTTGATTTCTCATACAAATTAATTTTATGAGCAGCATCCGCTTCCTGCGCAGTTTCCTGGCGGTGGCCCACCATGGCTCCTTTTCGGAAGCGGCCGAGCAGGTCGCCCTGACCCAGGCGGCCATCAGTTTCCAGATGCGCGCGCTGGAAGCCGAGCTGGGCCGCGAGCTGTTCGACCGCAGCGGGCGGCTGGCCATTCTCAATGCCGCCGGGCGCGAACTGCTGCCCGACATCAAGCAACTGGTGGACCTGTACGACCGCCTGAAGCTGCCGCGCAATGCGCCCGGCGAGCTGGCCGGCGCGGTCTCCATCGGCGCCATCGTGTCCTGCATGGGCACGCTGTCGAAAGTCGTGTCGCACCTGAAGCGCCGCCATCCCAGCCTGGACGTCAAGGTGCTGTCGGGCAAGGCCAGCGAGCTGGCCGGCAAGGTCGAGGCCGGCGAGCTGGATGCCGCCTTCGTGGTGGAGAGCAGCCGCAAGATGACCAGCATGCGCTGGACCCCGCTCTATGAAGAACCGCTGGTGGTGGTGGCGCCGCCCTCGGCCGCGGGCCAGACCGCCCACGCGGTGCTGGCGGCCAACCCCTTCCTGCGCTTCGACCGCACCCAGCGCACCGGCCGCCAGATCGACCACGTGCTGCGGCGGCTGGGCCTGCCGGTGGCCGAGTTCCTGGAGCTCAACGCCATCGAGACGCTGGTCGAACTGGTGCGCCAGGAAGTGGGCGTGACGCTGCTGCCGCTGCTCAACGGCTCGAACTGGCAGGCCAGCCCGGACCTGCGCATCCTGCCGCTGCCTGACGAGCTGGGCCACCCGGCGCGCGGCATCGGCATGGTCGAACGGCGCGACCACGCGCGCCAGGACATCACGCGCGAAATCTGCGCGCAAAGCTTGGCGATGTTCCGCGCCCGGGCGCCGGGCGCCGGCGCGGAAGCGTGAGCGCCGCCGCTAGGGGCGCAGCCCCATCGCGGGGTCGCTGATCGACGGCCTGCCGGTCTCCACGCGCCCTGCGTAGCGGCGCAGATAGGCCGCGTCGCCGGCCACCGTGACACTGAAGTCGTACCAGCCGCCGCTGTCCTTCAAGGACCAGTGCTGCTGCGCTTCGGCCCCGGCCGCCACCTCGAGCGACCAGCGCTGGTCGCCCGCGTAGTACGCATTGGGCACGACCTCGAACGTGCAGGCCGCCTGGCCGCGGTTCAGGAACGACACATAGACATCGCCCTGGGCGACCTCGTAGCAGACGCGGATCTCCGGATTGGCCGACTGCGGCCCGGCCGCCGCGTTCAGGCTGCCCTTGAAGTGACGGTGATAGCCGTTGGGGCCGAGCACCCACAGATCGTAGGCGCCGCCGTCGGCGCGGGTGTCCCAGCGGTCGTCCAGCTCCGAACCGGCGTGCAGCGTGTAGCGGCGCGGCAATCGATCCAGATGCAGGCGGTCATACACGTGGAACACCGCCGCCGCCGGGCCCGTATTGGCGAACAGCAGCTGCATGGTCCCGCCGGACGGATCGGCGCGCCCGCTGGTGTGCAATTCGTAGGGCAAGGCCCGCGAATAGCGCACGCCGGGCGCCTGCTGCGGCAGTTGCTGGCCGCTCGCGTCCGGCACCGGCACCTGGGCCAGCGCCTCTTGCTGCGCGCGGATCAGGTCGGCCTGCGTCTTGCTGAGCAGTTTCAGGTCGGGCAGCGGCTCGCTGTTGGGCGTGGCGAAATCGAACGCCGACACCAGGTCCCCCATCACGGCGCGCCGCCAGGGGCTGATGTTGGCCTCGGCCACGCCGAAGCGCGCCTCCAGGAAGCGCAGCACCGAGGTGTGATCGAAGACCTGCGAGTTCACCCAGCCGCCGCGGCTCCATGGCGAGACCACATACATGGGCACGCGCGGCCCCGGCCCATAGACGCGCTGGTCGGCCGGATCCTGGCGCGAGGCCACCATGTGGCGCTCGAAAGCCGTATCCACGGTGGAGGCGCCCGCCATCGAGCCGTCCGGGTTGAACGAGGGCGCAGCCGGCGGCGGCACGTGATCGAAGAAGCCGTCGTTCTCATCGAAATTGATGAGCAGCACGGTCTTGCTCCACACCTCGGGATTGGCGGTGAGCGCATCCAGCACTTCCTGGATGTACCAGGCCCCCTGGACCGGACTGGACGGCCCCGGATGCTCGGAATACGCGGCCGGCGCCACGACCCAAGACACTTGCGGCAGGCTTCCGCTGGCGGCGTCGTCGCGCAGGGCCTGCAGCATGCCGCCGTCCGGCATGGTGTTGGCCACGCCCTTGTACAGCGGGTTGGCGGCGTCCATCGCCGGCGTCCACATCGGGTACGGCGCGCCGTCCGGCGCGTTGCCGGCCTGCTCGTTGGCGCGGCGGAACTGCTGGAAGCCGGCCAGCGAGTTGTCGGTGAAATTGTCGGGCAGGTTCTGATAGACCTTCCAGGTCACGCCGGCCTGCTGCAGGCGTTCCGGATACGTGGTCCAGGTCCAGCCCTCGGTCGAGGCGCCCAGGCCGTCCCACTGGTTGCGGGTCGACGGGCCATTGCCGGCGCCGGTGGGGTCATTGGTGCCGGTCCACAGGAACAGCCGGTTGGTATTGGTGCCGCCGTGCGTGGAGCAATGATAGGCATCGCACAGCGTGAAGGCCTCGGCCAGCGCGAACTGGAACTCCAGCTCGGCCTGGCGGTAATAGCCCATGGAATGGTCTTCCTTGTACAGCGG
Source organism: Bordetella genomosp. 2 (assembly GCF_002261345.1). GTDB lineage: Bacteria > Pseudomonadota > Gammaproteobacteria > Burkholderiales > Burkholderiaceae_B > Bordetella_A. Next base: position 39,715 of record NZ_NEVT01000004.1, read on the forward strand.
CCATTGGTCCATGCGGCCGCCGTCCCAGGCGGCCTGCGCGTCGGGGTAATCGTGCGGCGTGCCGGCGACGCGCTGCGCGTTGCCGCGCGTGCTGTCCAGGTGGTATGGCAGCACTTCGCGCGCACCATTGGACTGCTGCCAGACCGAACGCCCGTCGGGCAGGGGTATGGTGAAGCGGTCGCCGAACCCGCGCACGCCCTTGAGCGTGCCGAAGTAATTGTCGAACGAGCGGTTCTCCTGCATGAGGATCACCACGTGCTCGACGTCCCGGATGGTGCCGGTGCGGTTGTTGGCGGGAATCGCCAGCGCCCGGCGGATGCTGGGCGGCAGCGCGGCGAGCGTCGCCACGCCGGTGGCGGCGATGGCGCTGTTGCGCAGGAAGCGGCGCTTGGCCGGCGAGGCTGGAGGATGTTGCGGCATGAACGGATCCTGGATGATGTCGATATAGCCGCGCGCTCAGGGCGCGCAGCGCAGCACCGGCTCGGCGGGCGTGGTCGGGGGATTGGGCGGCGCGACATCGTCGTCGTCATCGGAATCGCCGCTGCCGCAAGCGGCCAGCGAAGTGCACAACAGCGCCACCGCCGCGAGGCGGTACAGAGTGGACAGGTTCATGGTCGAAGTTTCCTTGGTCGGAGGCAATGGCGCGCCCGGCGCGCCGCACGGCGATCCTAGGCGCCGACAATGACAATTGACCGACCGCGCGCGGCGTGCCGGCCGTGCGCAACACTGGCCGCCGCTCACATGGCTGTCACATGCATGCGGTAGGGTCGGCGCATCGATCCAACCGCCCTTGCCCGCATGCGCCTGCGTCCGCACTTCACCGTCCCCCCTGCCCCGCGCGCCCTGCGCGCGCTCGCCATCGCCGCGGCCGCCGCCGGCGCGGGATTGTGGGGCGCCATATTGCTGGCGCCCGGCCCCGCGCCGCTGCCGCCCGCGCTGGCCATGGCCGCGCCGCCGTCATCGGACACGCGTGCCGTGGCGTTGCTGTTCGGCACAGACCAGGCGATCGATACGCAGGTCTCGGTATTGGGCCTGATCTCGGCCGGCACACACGGGTCAGCGGTGCTCAGCGTCGATGGCGGCCCCGCCCGCGCCTACGGCATCGGCGCGGAGGTCGCGCCCGGCCTGGCGCTGGCCGGCGTCTCCGCCGCCGGCGTCGAGCTGGACCGCAACGGCCTGCGCGTGCGCGCCAGCGCGCCCGCGCAGGCGGCGCCGTCCGGCATCGTGCCGGTGCCCTGATGGCGACAGTATTACTGTCATATTTCTGACGCATGATTGCCGCTTTCCATACCTACCAGCGGAGAAATACTGTGCGTCAGTTCCAGCGCGCGCGTGCCCGGCAGCAGGGCTTCACGCTAATCGAGATCATGGTGGTGATCGTCATCATGGGCATCCTGGCCGCCCTGGTGGTGCCGCGCGTGCTCGACCGGCCCGACCAGGCCCGCCGCGTGGCCGCGCGCCAGGACATCAGCGGCCTGATGCAGGCGCTCAAGCTGTACCGCCTGGATACCGGCCGCTACCCGACCACCGCCGAAGGCCTGCAGGCCCTGGTCAAGCAGCCCGAGGGCGCGCGCAACTGGCGCCCCTACCTGGACCGCCTGCCCAACGACCCGTGGGGCCATCCATACCAGTACCTGAATCCGGGCGTGCGCGGCGAGATCGACGTGTTCACCTTCGGTCCCGACAACAAGGCGGGCGGAGAACAGGACGATGCGGACATCGGTTCGTGGGATCTCTGAAGCCGGTTTCACCCTGATCGAGATGCTGGTGGTGGTGGTGATCATCGCCATCGGGGCTTCCATGGTCAGCCTGTCGATCGCCTCGTCGTCGGGACGTGAACTGCGCGGCGATGCCGAGCGCCTGGTCGACGCCTTCGCGGTCGCGCAAAGCGAAGCGCGCAGCGACGGGCGCGCCATCCGCTGGCGCGCCGATGCGCGCGGCTGGTCGTTCGAGCGGCGCGGCCGCGCGCCGCGCGTGTCGGCCCAGGACGACGGTCCGCGCGCGCCGGACCGCTTCGAGGACGACAGCGCGCTGCGCCCGCAAGCCTGGAGCGCGCCGCCGGTGATCCTGAGCCTGGCGCCGGATCGCCCGGTCGTGTTCGGCACCGAATGGATCGCCGACCCCCTGGTGCTGGAGCTGGCCGCCAATGGCGAGACGGCGCGGATCGAGCGCGATGCCGCGGGCGGCTATGCGATCCGCTGAGCGCCGCCGCGCCGCGGCGCGCGGGCAGCGCGGCTTCACCCTGATCGAAGTGCTGGTGGCGCTGGCCATCATCGCGGTGGCCATGGGCGCGGCGATGCGCGCCACCCAGGTCATGCTCGACAACAACCGGGCCATCCGCAACAAGACGCTCGCGCTCATGGCGGCCGAGAACGCGCTGGCGCAATTGCGCCTGGAACAGGCCTTTCCGCGCGCCGGCACCCAGACCACGCCCTGTCCGCAGGGCGCCCTGGCGCTGCGCTGCGAACTGGAGATCCGCAATTCGCTGAACCGCAATTTCCGCCAGGTGACCGTGCGGGTGCGCGACAGCGGCCAGGGCGGCGCCACGCTGGCCGAACTGACCGGCCTGGTCTCGCAGATACGATGAGACACTCTCGCCACGCCCGCGCTGCGCGCCAGCAGGGCTTTACCTTGATCGAAGTGCTCATCGCCATCGCCTTGATGGCGCTGGTCAGCCTGCTGTCGTGGCGCGGACTGGAGCAGGTATCGTCGGCGCGCGCCTGGCTGGACGACCAGACGCAGGAACAAGCCATCGTGCTGCGCACCCTCGGCCAGCTGGAGCGCGACCTGAATCGCGCCTACACCGGCGTGCCGGCCGGCGACGCCGGCGACAACACGCTGTTGCCGGCCGGCATCCACGTCGCGCAGGCCGCCGGCGCGGCGCTGCTCGATATCGTGCGCGCCACGCCCGAGGGCGGCCTGTGGCAGCGCGTCACCTGGCGTCTGCGGCCCGACGGCCTGTGGCGCTACAGCGGCGTGGCCGCGGCGCGCTATCCGCTGCCGGAACCGGCCGAAGGCGCCCTGGTCATGCCGGGCGCCACCGCACTGGCGCTGCGCGCATGGGTGCCCGGGCGCGGCTGGCGCGATCCGCTGCAGCCGGAAACCACCCGCGCCAGCGGGCTGGAAGTGGCGGTCGAACGGCGCCTGCGCGGCCAGGCCGAGCGCTACACGCGCGTGGTGGTGCTGCCATGACGCGCGGCCCCGCGCGACAGCAAGGCATGGCGGTGGTCAGCGCGCTGATCGTGGTCGCCATCGTGGCGGCCCTGACCAGCGGGCTGTTCCTGCGCCAGACTTCGGCGATCCGCCAGGTCGAGAACGAACAGGCGCGCATCCAGGCGCGCTGGCTGCTGCTGGGCGGCATCGACTGGGCCCGCCTGATCCTGGGCGAGAACGCCCGCCGCGAAGCCACCGTGCGGCGCGACCAGCTGTGGTCCACGCCGGTGCTCGACACCCGCATCGAAGGCGGCGACGATGACCGTGCCGCGGTGTTCTCGGGCAGCATCCAGGACGAACAGGGCAAATACAACCTGTACAACCTGGCCGAGCGCGGCGTGGTCGACGAGACCCAGCTGGAGGTGCTGGCGCGCCTGCTGGCCGCCCTGGGCCTGCCCGACACGCTCGCCCCGCAATTGGCCGAGCACGTCGCGCTGACGCAAAGCCGCGCGGCTGCGCCCCAGGCGCCCGGCGCAGCCGCGCCGCCCGGCGCCGGCGGCGCGCGCGCGCCGCAGCCGCGCGGCATCGAGGACCTGGCCGCGCTGATGCAGGTCGACCAGGCCGGCGTGCGCGCCATGCGGCGCACCATGACGCTGCTGCCGGCCGCCAGCCTGGTCAACGTCAACACCGCCGAACCCGAAGTCATCGCGGCCCTGGTGCCGGGCCTGAGCCTGGCCCAGGCGCGCGCCGTGACCGGCGAGCGCGACCGCGGCCGCTGGTTCAACGACAGCGGCGACTTCACCAACCGGCTGTCCACCGGCGACCCGCCCTTGCAGGTGCCGCCGGTCGCCACCACCAGCGAATGGTTCCTCGCCACGGGCACCGTGGCCTACCAGCGCGCGCGCGTCAGCATGCAGGCCCTGGTCAGCACCGCCCGCCAGCGCGCCCCCGAAACCGTATGGATAAGAGAAACACCGTAAAGAATGTGCTGCGCGTGGCCCTGCCGCGCCTGGCCGAATGGGCGGACAGTACGCCGCTGGCCTATGCCTGGATCGACCGCCAGGGCCGGGTGGCGCGCGGCGGCAGCCTGGCGGCGGCGCCGCTGGCGGCCGCCTTTCCGCACGCGCGGGTGCAGGCCATACTGCACCCGGACGATGTGATCGTGGCGGCGCTCACGGTGCCGGCCGTGCCCGCCAGCCGTCACGCCGCCGCCGTGCACGGCGCGCTGGAGGGCCTGGTGCTGGGCGAGCTGGACACCCTGGCGGTGGGCCATGGCGGCCGCGCCGCCGACGGCAGCGTGACGGCCGCCTGGATGGCCCGCGAGCCGCTGCGCGCCGCCTGGCAGCGCCTGTCCGCCGCCGGGCTGGCGGTGCAGGCGTTCTACCCCTTGCAGGTCTGGTCCGATATGCCGGACACGGCGCAGCCGGCCCCGCTGCACGACATCGGCGACCCGCGCTGGCAAGCGCCCGGGCCGGGCTGGTCGCTGGCGGTGCCGGACCTGGCGCCGCGCCGGCCGTCGCGCTGGCGCGGCGCCGCGGCCTGGCTGGGGGTTGCCGCGGCGGTCTGGATCGCCGGCCTGAACCTGTATGCCCTGCAATTGCAGCGCGAGACGCAGGACCTGCGCAGCGCCATGGAGCGCGATGTGCGCGATGCGTTCCCCGGCATTCCCGTGGTGCTGGACCCGCTGCGCCAGGCCGAACGCGGGCGCGACGCGTTGCTGGCGGGCCAGGGCGATGCATCGGGCGACGACTTCCTGTCGCTGGCGCGCGTGGCGGCCCAGGCGCTGCCGTTCGCCGCCGACGCAGTCGACCGGATGACCTACCGCGACGCCACGCTGACACTGCGCCTGCATGCCGCCCCCGCCGGCCAGGACACGGCCGCGGCGACCGACCGGCTGGCCGAGACGTCCGCCATCCTGCAACGCGCCTCGGCGCTGGGCGCGCGCATCGAGCGCGACGACGGCGGCGATTGGCGCATCATGAGGGTCCGCCCATGAGCCTGCCTGCCTCCCTGCGCGCCAGCCTGGCGCCCGCGATGCGCCGCGCCGAGGCCGGCTGGCAACGCGCCGCCGCCTGGTACAGGCAGCGCCCGCCGCGCGAGCAGCGCCTGTTGGCGGCGGCCGCCGCGGTCGCGGCGCTCGCCCTGCTGTTCCTGGTGCTGATCGAACCGGCCTGGTCCGCCATGCGGCAGGCGCAGCGCGACTTGCCGGCGCTGCGCGTCCAGGCCGCCACCGTGGCCGACCTGACCGCGCAAGTGCGCGCCATGCAGCGCCATGGCGCCGGCAGCGCGGCGCCGGCCATGCCCACGGCCGAGGAACTGTCGGCCAGCCTGCGGCGCGAAGGCCTGCCCGACGAAGCGTGGACGCTGGCCGCGCCGGCCAAATCCGCCGGCGCCGCGCCGGAACCCGGCGTGACGCTGAGCTTGCGCGAGGCGCCATCGTCCGCCCTGTTCCGCTGGCTCGACACCGCCGCGCGCGACTGGCGGCTGTCGGTCGCCCAGGCGGAGCTGACCCGCGCCACCAATCCGGCCGGCCGCCGCCTGCCGGGCCGCCTCAGCGGCACACTCACCCTGCGCCCTGCTGCCCCCGCTTCCTGATGCGTTTATCCCTGCCTTCGTCTTTCTCGCTGCCGCTGGCCGCGCTGGCCTGTGGCAGCGCCTTGCTCGCCGCCCTGCCGGTATTGCCGGCCCGCTGGTTCAAGCTGCTGATACCCGATGACGCCATGGTGGCGCTGGCCGGCGCCGACGGCACCGTGTGGCGCGGCAGCGCCCAGCTCGCGCTGGGCCCGCCCGGGGCCCGCCGCCTGCTGCCCCAGCCGGTGCGCTGGCAATGGCGCGCGGGCGCGCTCGAACTTTCGCACCCCTGGCTGCGCGGACCGGTGCGCCTGCAACCGGGCTGGAATGGCGTGACGGTCTCGGCGCAGAACCTGCAGATGCCGGCGGCAGTGCTGGCCGCGTTCGGCGCCCCGCTCAATACGGTGGCGCCGGGCGGCCAGATCGAAGTGCAATGGCGGCCGTTCCTGCTGGGCAGCATGCCGCCGGCCGGCGAGCTGGGCGTGGGCCGCTGGACGCAGGCCTCGTCCGCCCTGTCGCAAGTGCGTCCGCTGGGCGACTACCGGCTGCGCGCCAGCGCGGCCGATGGCGCGATCGAACTCCAGCTCGACACCGAGGCCGGCGTGCTGGAGCTGACCGGCAGCGGCCAGGTGCGCAAGGGGCGGCTGCAGTTCCAGGGCATCGCGCAGCCGGCCGCCGGGGCCAGCGACGCGCAGCGCGCCGCCCTGACCGGACTGCTGGGCGCGCTGGGCCCGGTGTCGGACGGCAGGAGCCGCTTCGGCACGCCGCGCTGAACGCCGCCCGCTCAGGCGTCGCGCGTGACGCGCAGGATTTCCTCGGGCGAGGTGGCGCCCGCCTCGACCCAGCGCTGGCCGTCGTCGCGCAGCGTGCGCATGCCCCCGCGCAGGGCCTGGGCGCGCAAGGCCTGTTCGTCGCGCCCCTCGTGGATCAGGCGCCGCACGTCCTCGTCCACCGTGAACAGCTCGTGGATGCCGGAGCGGCCGCTATAGCCAGTGTGATTGCACGCCGGGCAGCCCACCGGGCGGTAGACCACGCGCCCGTCCGGCAAGGTATCCGGCCGGCGGCATTCGTGGCATAGCTGCCGCACCAGGCGCTGGGCCAGCACGCCCAGCAGCGACGAGGCGAGCAGGAACGGCTCGACGCCCATGTCCACCAGCCGCGTGACGGCCGAGGTGGCGTCGTTGGTGTGCAGCGTGGCCAGCACCAAGTGCCCGGTCAGCGAGGCCTGCACCGCGATCTGCGCGGTTTCCAGGTCGCGGATCTCGCCGATCATGATCACGTCCGGATCCTGCCGCAGGATGGCCCGCAGGGCCAGCGCGAAGGTCATGTCGATCTTGGCGTTGACCTGCGTCTGGCTGATGCCGGGCAGGTCGTACTCGATCGGGTCTTCGACGGTAAGGATGTTGGTGGTCGAGGCGTCCAGGCGCGACAGCGCCGCGTACAGCGTGGTGGTCTTGCCGCTGCCGGTCGGGCCGGTCACCAGCACGATGCCGTGCGGCTGGCGGATCAGGCTGTCGAGCTGGGTCAGCACCGCCGGGCTCATGCCGAGCTTCTCCAGTTGCAGGCGCCCTGCCTCCTTGTCGAGCAGGCGCAGCACGGCGCGCTCGCCATGGCCGGTGGGCAGCGTCGACACCCGCACGTCGATGGGCCGCCCGCCCACCCGCAGGGCGATGCGGCCGTCCTGCGGCAGGCGCTTCTCGGCGATGTCCAGATTGGCCATGATCTTGATGCGCGAAATCAGCGCCGAGTGCAGCGCCTTGCGCGGGCTGACCACGTCGCGCAGCACGCCGTCGACCCGGTAGCGCACCACCGAATGGGTCTCGTACGGTTCGATATGCATGTCGCTGGCGCCATCGCGCGCGGCCTGCGCGAACAGCGCGTTGATCATGCGGATCACCGGCGCGTCGTCCTGCGTCTCCAGCAGGTCGGCCACTTCGGGGATGTCCTGCAGGAGCCGGTCCAGGTCGATCTCGTTCTCGGCCACGCCCATGACGGAAGCGGCGTCGGCGGTATCGCTGTAGGCGGCGTTGAGCAGCGTCTCGAGCTGCTCGTCGTCCACCTGCGTGACGGGCACTTCGCCATGGCAGCGCCTGATCTCGCGGATCGCCCAGGCCGGCGTGCGCGCGCTGACGGTCAGCTGCGAGGCCCCGGGCCGCAACAGCAGCACGGCCCGCTGCGCGCGGGCCCAGGCGAACGGCAGCGGGTAGGCGTTCACAGGTGGGTCACCAGTTCGGCCCGGTAGCCCAGCTCCCTGAGCAGCGCCACGGCCGTATCGACGGTGGCGGCGTCGCGCGCCACATCGGAGCGCACCACGAAGCCCTGCCCGCCCGGCCCCACCTGCACATAGGCGCTCAGGCCGCTGATGCGCACGCGCTGGGCGATGCGGTCGGCCTCGGCCTGGCTTTCCACCGAGGCCACCTGCAGAATGGTGGTGTCCTGGCGCGTCTCGGCATACAGCGCGGACGGGTCGGTGGCGATGCTGACCCCCAGCGGCAGGTTGGCGCGGATCGGCAGGCTCGGGTCGGTGCCGCCCGAGGGCTCAGGCAACTGCCGCACGCGGAAGGTCTGGGTGGTGCGCGGCGGGTCGCGGCGCATGGTCGCGGCGGCGGCCTCGGGCCGCAGGTCGTACTCGGCGCCGCCCACCGCCTGCACGCGCGCCGGCGGCAACAGCGGCGCCTGCAGGTCGGGCAGCAGCCAGTGCTTGCCGGGCTGCGCCTGGCTTTGCGCGCGGCGCATGTAGTCATAGCGGTTGAGCGTGACGTTGGCGCTGTCGCGCGCGTCGCGCACCACGTAGGGCCGCAGGAACACCATCAGGTTGCTCTTGGTGCGGCGCCGCGTGTCGTAGCGGAACAGCGCCCCCAGCACCGGAATCGAACTCAGGCCGGGCACGGCGTTGGTGGAGGTGCTGACGCTGTCTTCCAGCAAGCCGCCCAGCACGATGATCTGGCCGTCGTCGACCAGCACGCTGGTATCGATGGCGCGCTTGTTGGTGACGAGGCCGGTGGTCTCGCTGGAACTGGCCTCGTCGATGCTGCTGACTTCCTGGTAGATGTCCAGCTTGACCGCGCCGCCTTCGGAAATCTGCGGGCGGATGTTCAGCTTCAGGCCGATGTCCTCGCGCTCGATGGTCTGGAACGGATTGTTGCTGCCGGCGCTGCCGGAAGTCACATACTGCCCGGTGACGAACGGCACGGTCTTGCCCACCAGGATGCTGGCCGGCTCGTTGTCCAGGGTCAGCAGGTTGGGCGTCGACAGGATGTTTGCCTCGCCGCTGTTCTGCAGCGCGCGCGCCAGCACGTTGAGGTTGATCACCTGGTTGCCCAGCGCATCGACGGTGCCCTTGACCAGGCCCAGCGTCAGGCCGCGCCCCAGCGCGTCCAGGGTGGTGGCGCCGGTGCCGGCGCTGCCGATGCCGCTGCCGCCCAGGTTGGTGCCGCCGACGAAGCCGCTGCCGTCCAGGCTGCCGGCGCCGGTCATCCACTGGATGCCGAACTCGGCCGCCTTCTCCTGGCTGACCTCCACGATCAAGCTTTCCACCAGCACCTGCGCGCGGCGCTGGTCGAGCTGGTCGATCACTTCGCGCAGGCTGCGATACAGCGGCTCGGGAGCCGAGATGATCAGCGTGTTGGTAGCGGGGTCGGCCTGCACCGTGGCGCCGCCGCCGGAATATGTCACCGCCTGTCCGGCGCCGCCGTCGTCGCGCTCGATCTGCTGCTGCTGGCCGAACGAGCTGCCGCCGCCCAGGCCGCCGGACGTGCCGGAGCTCACCGGCATGCTGCTGGCGCCGCGCGTGGACGTGTTGGCGCGATTGCGCGAATTGGCTGCCGTCCCGCCACCCATGTTCGACCCGACCGCGGCGCCCTCCCCGCCCGCGCCGTTGAGGGCCTGGCTGCTCAGCAGGCCGCCGAGGACTTCGGCCATGCGCGAGGCCTGCGCATTGCGCAAGTACACCACATGCAGATTGCCGGGCCGCGCCGATTGCGAATCCAGTTTCTCGATCAGGTCGCGGGCCAGCCTGGTGCGGGCCGGACTGCCGGCGCGCACCAGCACGCTGTTCGTGCGCGGATCGGCCACCATGGCGATGCGCTGCGTCGGATCGTTGTTCTGGGCGTCGAGCAGCTGCGTGGCCAGCGAGGCCAGGTCCGACGCCACGCCGTACTTGACCGGCACCACGTCGGTATCGATCGCGCTGGGCACATCGACCCGCGCGATCACGCGGGCGATCCGGTCCAGGTTGTCGGCGTAGTCGGTTACGACGATGGTGTTGTTGCCCGGATATGCGTTGATGGGGTTGTTGGGCGGGACCAGCGGCCGCAGCACCGGCAGCAGGTTCGCGGCGTTCTCGTACTTGAGCGAGAACACGCGCGTCACGACCTCGCTGCCGCGCGCTTCACGCGCGAAGTCGGCCATCGGCACCGGCGCCGGCGCGCCGCTGCGCCGCGGCGTGTCCGTCACCACGGTGCTGCCCTGCAGCTTGGCGTCGGCCTCGGGCACCACGCGCGTCACGCCGTCGACCTCGACAATGGCATAGCCCTGCATGCGCAGCGCACCCGCCAGCATGGCCAGCGCCGTATCGCGATCGACCGGGCGCCCGGACACCAGCGTGAGCTTGCCCTTGACGCGCGGATCGACCAGGTAATTGCGCTGCGTGAATAACGATAGCGCGCGCAACACCGCGGGGATATCGGTGTCGACGAAATTCAGGCTGACGCGCTGGTCGGCCGGCTGCGCTTGGGCATAGACAGGCGGCAGCGGCATCGCGGCATTCGCAACGGCGAGCAGGACAGCCAGGGTGGTTTTTCTGAGGCGGCGCATGAGATATGTGAACAGCAAAGGAGCAGTAAATTGCGGCCGAGTATACGGGGTACCCCTGCAACACTATCGTCATATTTCGCGGTCAATGTGGCGGCCTGGAAATCATTGAAAGCACGGGCTTTTTCGCATGCCGTCGTTCCGTTACGAAGCCACCGACCTGGTGGGGAAGATCGTCCATGGCACCCTCGATGCCGAGACCGAGCGCGGCGCGCGCAACCAGTTGCGCGCCCGCGGCCTGGTGCCGCTGTCGACGGTGGCCGCGGCGTCGCGCCAGGGCGCGGGCGCCGGCATGCTGCAGCGCCGCCTGTCCGACAGCGAGCTGGCCTGGCTGACGCGCCAGCTCGCCAGCCTGCTGGCCGCGCGCCTGCCGCTGGACGCCGCGCTGAGCGCGACGCTGGAGCAGGCCGAGAGCCGCCACGTGGCGACCGCGCTAACCGGCGTGCGCGATGAGGTGCGGGCCGGCTTCCGGCTGGCCGATGCGCTGGCGACGCGGCCGCGCGATTTTCCGGAGATCTATCGCGCGCTGGTGGCCGCCGGCGAGGAATCCGGCGACCTGGCGCAGGTGATGGAGAAACTGGCGGGCTACATCGAAGAGCGCAACGCGCTGCGCGGCAAGGTGATGACGGCGTTCATCTATCCCGCCGTGGTGGCCTGCGTATCGGTCATCATCGTCGCGTTCCTGCTGGGCTATGTGGTGCCGCAGGTCATCACCGCCTTCGACCACGCGCACCAGCAATTGCCGCTGCTGACGCGCATCATGCTGGCGCTGAGCGATTTCGTGCGCCAATGGGGCTGGGCCAGCGCCATCGGCGCGGTGGCCGCCTTCTCGCTGTGGCGCATCGCGCTGCGCGCGCCGGCGCGCCGCGAGGCCTGGCATGCGCGGCTGCTGCGGCTGCCGCTGGCGGGGCGCTTCGTGCTGGGGGTGGACGTGGCGCGCTTCGCCTCGACGCTGGCCATCCTGAGCAGCAGCGGCGTCAGCCTGCTGGGCGCGCTGGGCGCGGCGCGCCGCACCCTGGGCAACGAACGCCTGCGCCGCGCCGTCGATGAAGCCACCGAGCGCGTGCGCGAAGGCGCGCCGCTGGCCTCGGCGCTGGCGGCGCAGAAGGTGTTTCCGTCATTGTTGATCCACCTGGTCGCCAGCGGCGAGAAGACCGGGCGCCTGCCGGAACTGCTCGAGCGCGGCGCGCAGAACCTGTCGCGCGACCTGGAGCGCCGCGCCATGGCCATGACCGCCCTGCTGGAACCGATGCTGATCCTGCTGATGGGCGGCTTCGTGCTGCTGATCGTGCTGGCGGTGATGATGCCGATTCTGGAGATGAATCAGTTGGTGCGCTGAGAGCCTGGGGGGCTGTGCGCGGTGTCTGACACGCAAGGTGTCAGACACCTGGGTTGCCCCACCGGCAGGTGCCGGGCCCCGCAAGTGCCCGACACCGAGGTCCCACGCAAGGTGTCAGACACCTGTGCTGCCCCACCGGCAGGTGTCAGGCTCCGCAGGTGCCCGACACCGGGGTCCCACGCAAGATGTCAGACACCTGTGCTGCCCCACCGGCAGGTGTCAGGCTCCGCAGGTGCCTGACACCGGGGTCCCCGTGTCGGCCGGGCGATCGCCTGGCGCCGGGTCCGCCCATCCCGGCCGGGCCGTGCCGGCGCCCTTACAGCGCCTGTTCGCCGTTCTCGCCGGTGCGGATGCGGATGGCCTGTTCGACCGGGGTGACGAAGATCTTGCCGTCGCCGATCTTGCCGGTGCGGGCCGCCTTGATCACCGCCTCGATGGCCGGTTCGACCATGTCGTCGGCCAGCACCACCTCGACCCGGATCTTGGGCAGGAAATCCACCACGTATTCGGCGCCGCGATAGAGCTCGGTATGCCCCTTCTGGCGGCCGAAGCCCTTGACCTCGGTGACGGTCAGGCCGCTGACTCCGACCTCGGCCAGCGCCTCGCGGACTTCGTCGAGCTTGAAGGGTTTGATGATGGCGGTGACTTGTTTCACGTTGTTGTGGTCCTGAGGAAAGATCGAAGGCGGCGCGGGTTCAGACGGTTTCCCGGAACCCGTTGGTGACAGGATAGCGCCAATCCCGGCCGAACGCGCGCGGCGTGATGCGCGGCCCCGGCGGCGCCTGGCGGCGCTTGTATTCGTTGACGCGGATCAGGTGCACCACCTGCTCGACGGCCGCCTGCGGGAAGCCCGCGGCCACGATCTCGGCGGCCGACTGGTTGCGCTCCATGTAGCGCTCCATGATGCCGTCGAGGATGTCGTACGGCGGCAGGCTGTCCTGGTCGGTCTGGTCGGGCCGCAGCTCGGCCGAGGGCGGGCGCGTGATGATGCGGCGCGGGATGACTTCGCGTTCGCGGTTGCGCCATTCGGCCAGGCGGTACACCAGCGTCTTGGGGACGTCCTTGATGACCGCGAAGCCGCCGGCCATGTCGCCGTACAGCGTGCAATAACCGGTGGTGAGCTCGGATTTGTTGCCGGTGGTCAGCACCAGGTGGCCGGTCTTGTTGGACAGCGCCATCAGCAGCGTGCCGCGCACCCGCGCCTGGATGTTCTCTTCGGTGGCGTCGACCGGCAGGCCGGCGAACTGCGGGGCCAGCATGGCGCCGAACGCGTCGACCGCCGGGCCGATGGCGATATCGTCATGGCGCACGCCCAGGCGCTGCGCCATGTCGCTGGCGTCGGTCTGGGAGATATCCGCCGTGTAGCGCGACGGCATCATCACCGTGCGCACGTTGGCGGCGCCCAGGGCGTCGACGGCCACCGCCAGCACCACGGCCGAATCGATGCCGCCCGACAGCCCGATGATGGCCCCCGGAAAGCCGTTCTTGCCCAGGTAGTCGCGCACCGCCAGCACCAGCGCGTTCCAGACCTGCTCTTCCAGGCAGTATGGCTTGACATCGGCATGCCGCGACACGGGACGGACGGTGCCCGAGCCATCGGCCTCGACCACGTCGACGCCCTCGGTGTAGTCGGGCAGCCGCGCGGCCGGCCGGCCCTGCGCGTCGAGCGCGAACGAGGCGCCGTCGAACACCAGCTCGTCCTGGCCGCCCACCATGTTGGCGTAGATCACGGCGCAGCCCGTGTCCTGCGCGCAGCGGCGCGCCACCTGGAGGCGCTCTTCCTGCTTGCCGGTGTTGTAAGGCGAGGCATTGGGCACCAGCAGCACCTGCGCGCCGGCCTGCGCGGCGGCGCGCGGCGCGCGGTCGAACCAGATGTCCTCGCAGATGTTCACGCCGAAGCGCACGCCCTTGACCTCGAACACCAGCGGCTGGTCGTCGGCCGAGAAATAGCGTTGTTCGTCGAACACCGAGTAATTGGGCAGCTCGCGCTTGCAGTACGCGCCGACCACCTTGCCTTCGCACAGCACCGTGGCGGCGTTGTACAGCTTGCCGCCGCGCGCCAGTACGTGGCCCACCAGCAGGTGCAGGCCGGCCAGGCCGGCGGTGTCCTGGCGCAACTGCGCCAGCGCGGCTTCCTGGCGCTCGACGAAATGCGGGCGCAGCAGCAGGTCTTCGGGCGGATAGCCGGTCAGCACCAGTTCGGGCGTGACCAGCACGTCGGCCCCCTGCCCGTGGGCCGCTCGGGCGGCCTCGAGCACGCGGGCCGCATTGCCGGCGATGTCGCCCACGTGGGCGTTGATTTGCGCGATTGCAACCCGGGCAGCGCTCATGGACTACGGTTCCAGATCGGTTGAATACGGACTGAAAATTATCGCATGCCGGCCCCGGGGGCATCGTCCAGCACCGTCGGCCCGGCCGCGCCGTCCAGGGCGCGTTCCCGCGCCAGATCGCGCCGCAGCGCCTGGCCCAGGCCCTCGCCCATGGCGCCGATGTCGGCGCCCGAGGGCTGCTGGTACAGGCGCAGGCCCAGTTCGGGCAGGATGGCCAGCAGGTGGTCGAACACGTCGCCCTGGATGCGCTCGTACTCCACCCAGGCCGTCAGGGCGGTGAAGCAATAGACCTCGATGGGGATGCCGTCGGACTGCGGTTCCATCATGCGCACCATCATCGACATGTCCTGGCGGATCTCCGGATGCCGCTTCAGATAGGCCAGCGCATAGGCGCGGAAGGTGCCGATATTGGTCAGCCGCCGCCGGTTGGCCGGCAGCCGCGCCAGTTCTTCGTCCAGCGTGCTGTTGGTCTGCAGCAGATCGGTCCGCTTGGCCGCCAGGTAATCGTGCAGCAGCCGGAAGCGCATCAGGCGCTCGGCCTCGTCGTCGGCCAGGAAGCGCACGCTGGTGGCGTCCACCCGCAGCGTGCGCTTGATGCGCCGCCCGCCCGACTCGAACATGTGGCGGTAGTTGCGGTAGCTCTCGGAAAACAGCTTGTAGGTGGGCACCGTGGTGACGGTGTTGTCCCAGTTCTGCACCTTGACGGTATGCAGGGCGATGTCGCGCACGAAGCCGTCGGCGTTCGACTGGGGCATCTCGATCCAGTCGCCGATGCGCAGCATGTCGTTGGAGGTGAGCTGGGTGCTGGCCACCAGCGACAGCAGCGTGTCCTTGAACACCAGCAGCAGCACCGCCGACAGCGCGCCCAGGCCGGAGATCATCCACAGCGGCGAGCGGTCCAGCAGTATCGACAGCACCAGCACCGTGCAGATGGCGATCAGCATCAGCTTGCCGATCTGGATGTAGCCCTTGATGGAACGCGTCTGTGCCCGCGTGGTGGCGGAATAGGTGTCCTGCCAGGCGCTCAGCACGCCGCTGGCCGCCATGAATAGGCAGATCCAGGCGGCGGCGTGGGCCAGCCGCCCCACCACGGCGGCGGCCGGCTCGACGTGCGGCACCAGGCCGATGCCCATGGACACCACGGCGAACGGCACGGCATACCAGAAGTTCTGGTAGGCGCGCCGGCGCCGCAGGGCCTTGTCCCAGTTCTCGCGGCCGGTCAGGATCAGCAGCCGGTGCGCGCAGGCCAGCACGATGCGGGCCCCGACCCACTGCGCGATCAGGGCCGCCAGCACCAGCACGCCGACGCCCAGCAGCGTCTGGCCCCAGGCATGGGTCGGCACGTATTCGCCCAGCCGCGTCACCAGGCGTTCCCATTCCCATTCGATTGCCAAATCCGGGCTCCTTCAGATGGCTTGCCCGAATTATCCAACAAGTGGCCCCGCCGCCGGGCGGCGCCGGATACCTGGGCGGCGCCGGGCGGTTTGCCAGCGTCGCCAGTCCCTAGCCCTATAATTCCGCCCATCATGGCAAAAACACCCTCCTCCGACCAAAACCAGTTCGCCAACAAGGCGCAAGCCTGGTCCGCCCGGTTCTCCGAGCCGGTTTCCGAACTCGTCAAGCGCTACACGGCGTCCGTGGATTTCGACCAGCGCCTGGCGCGCCACGACATCCAGGGCTCGCTGGCGCACGCCGAAATGCTGGCGGCGCAGGGCATCATCCCGGCCCAGGACCTGGCCGACATCGAGCGCGGCATGGCCCAGATCCTGTCGGAAATCGACGCCGGCACCTTCCAGTGGCTGCTCGACCTGGAAGACGTGCACCTGAACATCGAAAAACGCCTGGTGGAGCTGGTCGGCGACGCCGGCAAGCGCCTGCACACCGGCCGCTCGCGCAACGACCAGGTGGCCACCGATATCCGCCTGTGGCTGCGCGCCGAGATCGACGGCCTGATCGCCCTGCTGCGCAAGCTGCGCCACGCGCTGGCCAGCGTCGCGCTGGAACACGCCGGCACCATCATGCCGGGCTTCACGCACCTGCAGGTGGCCCAGCCGGTCACCTTCGGCCACCACCTGCTGGCGTATGCCGAAATGTTCGGCCGCGACGCCGAGCGGCTGGCCGACTGCCGCAAGCGCGTCAACCGGCTGCCGCTGGGCGCCGCCGCGCTGGCCGGCACCAGCTTCCCCATCGACCGCGAACGCGTGGCCCGCACGCTGGGTTTCGACGGCGTGTGCCGCAACTCGCTGGACGCCGTGTCCGACCGCGACTTCGCCATTGAATTCTGCGCCGCCGCCGCGCTGATCATGACCCATGTGTCGCGCCTGTCCGAAGAACTGGTGCTGTGGATCAGCCCGCGCGTGGGCTTCATCGACCTGGCCGACCGCTTCTGCACCGGCAGCTCGATCATGCCCCAGAAGAAGAACCCCGACGTGCCGGAGCTGGCGCGCGGCAAGACCGGCCGCGTCAACGGCCACCTGATGGCCCTGCTGACCCTCATGAAAGGCCAGCCGCTGGCCTACAACAAGGACAACCAGGAAGACAAGGAAGGCCTGTTCGACACGGTCGACACCCTGCGCGACACGCTGACCATCTTCGCGGACATGGCCGCCGGCATCAAGGTCAAGGCCGACAACATGCGCGCCGCCGCGCTGCAGGGTTTCGCCACCGCCACCGACCTGGCCGACTACCTGGTCAAGCAGGGCGTGCCGTTCCGCGACGCCCACGAAGTGGTGGCCCACGCCGTGCGCGACTGCGAACAGCGCGGCTGCGACCTGGCCGACCTGCCGCTGGCCGACCTCAAGGCCTACCACCCCGGCATCGGCGACGACGTCCATGCGGTGCTGACGCTGGAAGGCTCGGTGGCGGCGCGCAAGCACGTCGGCGGCACCGCCCCGGAACGCGTGCGCGAGGAAGCGCAGCGCGTCCTGCAGGAAACCGCCTGAAGGCAGGCGGCCCCGAGGGACCGGGCTACTGCCCGGTCCACTCCGTGACAAATTCCCGGTAGTCCGGCCGCTCGGCCGGCGGCACCGCGCAGGCCGGCGTGCCGATCGCCAGGAAGCCCAGGAAGCGGTAGTCCAGCGGGTCCAGCCCGAGGGCTTCCTGGACTTCCTCCAGGTAGGTGCCCATGCCGGTGCTCCAGAACGCGCCGTAGCCCAGCATGTGGGTGGCGTTCAGGATGTTCATCACCGAGGCGCCGGTGGCCAGCAGTTGCTCCTGCTCCGGCACCTTGGGGTTGTCGTGCTCGATCTTGTGGGCCAGGCCCACGAACAGCGGCACTTCGCTCATCCACTGGCGCACCGATTTTTCCTTTTCCGGCGTCATGCGCGGGTCGCCGCTGCGCTTGACCGCGTCCAGGGCGCGGTCGGCCAGGCGGCCGATGGCCTCGCCGCGAATCAGCACGAAACGCCAGGGACGCAACTTGCCATGGTCCGGCGCGCTCATGGCGGCCTGGAAAATCTGGTCGAGCTCTTCCTGCTTGGGCGCGGGCGCGCGCAGGAACTTCATGGAACGGCGGGAAGCCAGGGCATGCAGGGGAGAAACGGTCATGGGTAAGCGTCAGCCTATTCGAGAAACATTCTCATCATACGACAGCCCCCGCGCGGGCCGGCCCTATCCCCCCGCCCCGGCCAAGGTCTTGGCCGCGCTCAGCCCAGGTGGGTGTGGCGCTCGGGGCGTTCCTCGACCTGCATTTCGGACAGGCCGTGCAGAATGCCGCAGTCGTCAGTATCGGGCCGCGCCGACAGGCAGCGCCGGCGCAGTTCGGAAAGCTGGCCCTTCAACTGCAACAGCTCGGCGATGCGGGCATCCACGTGGGCGATGTGCTGGTCGAACAGCGCGTTGATCGGGCCGCAGCCGGCGCGGTGGTCGTCGGCCAGTTGCAGGATGGCCCGGATCTCCTCCTGCGTCATGTCCAGCGCGCGGCAATTGCGGATCAGGCGCAGCCGCTCCAGGTGCGGCGCGCCATAGCTGCGGTAATTGTTCAAGCCACGCTCCGGCGCGGGCAGCAAGCCCTCTTTTTCGTAATAGCGCACGGTTTCGACGGTCGTGCCGGCCGCCTTGGCGAGTTCGCCGATCTTCATGGCTGCCTCCACAGGAAATCGGCCGGGTACGGCCGCTTGACCCTATAGTAACTCCAGGGTGTGCAATGCCGTCAATGCTCTTGAATGGACCCCGATCCGAGCCATGACCCACCCTGTTTCCGACTCCCCGGCCTGCTGCGGCCACGACCACGCCGGCCACGACCATGCCGGGCATGCGCACCCCGCCGCCGGCCGCCGCGCCGAGGCGGCGCCGCTGCGCGCCGGCCCAGGCCAGCGGCTGGCGCGGCTGCGCATCGGCCAGATGGACTGCCCCACCGAGGAGACCCTGATCCGCAAGAAGCTGGGCGCCCTGCCCGGCGTGCACGGCATGCACTTCAACCTGATGCAGCGGGTGCTGACGGTCGCGCATGGCGAGGGCGCGCTGGACAAGGTGGTGGCCGCCATCAAATCGCTGGACATGACGCCCGAGGTGCTGGCCGACGACGATGCGACGCCCGCCGCCGCGCCGGCGGGGCGCCGCGGCCATGGCTACTGGCTGGCCGCCGGCGGCGTGCTGGCCGCCCTGTCGGAAGCCGCCCACTTCGCCGCCCTGCCCACGGCGGTCGCGGCGGTGCTGGCGCTGGCCGCCATCCTGGCGTGCGGCCTGGGCACCTACCGCAAGGGCTGGATCGCACTTCGCAACGGCAATCTCAACATCAACGCGCTGATGAGCATCGCCGTCACGGGAGCCGTCCTGATCGGCCAGTGGCCCGAGGCCGCCATGGTGATGTTCCTGTTCAACGTGGCCGAGCTGATCGAGGCGCGCGCGCTGGACCGCGCGCGCCACGCGGTGCGCGACCTGCTCGACCTGGCACCGCAAGTGGCGACGGCCCGCCAGGCCGACGGCTCGTGGGCCGAAGTGCCGGTGGCGCAGCTGCGCCATGACGACTGGGTGCGCGTGCGGCCCGGCGAACGCATCGCCGCCGACGGCATCGTGGCCGACGGCTCCTCGGCGGTGGACCAGTCCGCCATCACGGGCGAGAGCCTGCCGGTCGACAAGGCAGTGGGCGACACCGTGTACGCCGGCACCGTCAACACCACCGGCGCGTTCGACTACCGCGTCACCGCCGCGGCCGGCGAGACCACCCTGGCGCGCATCATCCACGCGGTCGAGCAGACCCAGGGCGCGCGTGCCCCGACCCAGCGCTTCATCGACCGCTTCTCGCGCGTGTACACGCCGGTGGTGGTGATCCTGGCGCTGCTGGTGGCCGTGGCGCCGCCGCTCATCTGGGGCCAGCCGTGGCTGGACGCGATCTACCGCGCGCTGGCGCTGCTGATCATCGCCTGCCCCTGCGCGCTGGTCATCTCCACGCCGGTCAGCATCGTCAGCGGGCTGACCGCGGCGGCGCGCCGCGGCATCCTGATCAAGGGCGGCGTGTACCTGGAAGAAGGCCGCCGGCTCGCCTGGCTGGCGCTCGACAAGACCGGCACGCTGACCCACGGCAAGCCGGTCTGCACCGACCTGGACACCCTGGTCCGGCCCGAACCCGGCGCGGCCGCGCCGGCCCTGCTGGCCGCCAGCCTGGCCGCGCGCTCCGACCACCCGGTGTCGCGCGCCGTGGCGCAAGCCCATGCCGCCGGCGCGGCGCCCGCGCCGCTGCTGGAAGTGCGCGATTTCGCCGCCCTGCCGGGACGCGGCGTGCGCGGCCGCATCGGCGGACAGACCTGGCACCTGGGCAACCTGCGGCTGATGCGCGAACTGGGCGTGGCCACGCCCGACCTGCAGGCCCGCATCGAAGCCCTGGAGCAGCAAGGCAAGACCGCCATCGCGCTGGCCGACGGCCGCGGCGCCGTGGCGCTGGCGGCGGTGGCCGACACCCTCAAGCCCGGCAGCGCCGAAGCAGTCGCCGGCCTGCACCGCCTGGGCGTGCGCACGCTCATGCTGACCGGCGACAACGTGCGCACCGCGCGGGCGGTGGCCGAACAGGCCGGCATCGACGAAGCCCATGGCGAACTGCTGCCCGAGGACAAGCTGCGCGCCGTCGAGGCCAAGCTCGGCGCGGCCGGCAAGGTCGGCATGGTGGGCGACGGCATCAACGACGCGCCGGCGCTGGCGCGCGCCGACATCGGCTTCGCCATGGGTGCGGCCGGCACCGGCACGGCCATCGAGACGGCCGACGTGGCGCTGATGGATGACGACCTGCGCAAGATCGGCCAGTTCGTGCGCCTGTCGCGCGCCACGCACCGCATTCTGGTGCAGAACATCGCGCTGGCGCTGGGCATCAAGGCGGTGTTCCTGGTGCTGGCCGCCGCCGGCCACGCCACCCTGTGGATGGCCGTGTTCGCCGACGTGGGCGCCAGCCTGCTGGTGGTGGCCAACGGCCTGCGCCTGCTGCGCGCGCGCTGAGCGCCGCCGCGGGCGGCGCGGGCACGGCGCCGCCTAATAACCGCCGGCAATATTCTTACGATTCTTCATGCTTTGTGGAAAAATAGGCTGGTTGTTACAGTGTTCGTTTCCCCGGCGCGGCCCACAAGGCGGCGCCGGCGCGCATGACACCATCCACTGGAGCACCACCATGAAATTGCGCTCGATTCTGCTGGCCGGACTACTGCAACTCACCGTGGCGGCCGCCGCCCATGCCCAGGACGGCCTGGCCGCCATCAAGTCGGCCGGCGTGTTCAAGATCGGCACCGAAGGCACCTATGCGCCGTTCACGTATCACGACACCTCCGGCAAGCTCACCGGCTTCGACGTGGAAATCGGCCGCGCCATCGCCGAGCGCCTCGGCGTCAAGGCGGAATTCGTCGAAGGCAAGTGGGACGGCCTGATCGCCGGGCTGGACGTCAAGCGCTACGACGCCGTGATCAACCAGGTCGGCATCACCGATGCGCGCAAGGCCAAGTACGACTTCTCCGACCCGTACATCGCTTCGCAGGCGGTGTTGATCGTGCGCGACGACAACACCGAGATCAAGCGCTTCGAGGACATCAAGGGCAAGCGCTCGGCCAATACGCTGACCAGCAATTTCGGCAAGCTGGCGCAGAAGTACGGCGCCCAGGTGGTGGCCGTGCAGGGCTTCAACGAGAGCATCGACCTGCTGATGTCGGGCCGCGTCGACGCCACCATCAACGACAACCTGTCGTTCCTGGACTTCAAGAAGCAGAAGCCCAACGCCAAGGTGAAGATCGTCGACAGCGACAAGAGCGCCGAGTTCAGCGAATCGGGCGTACTGATCCGCCAGGGCAACCCCGAGCTGCGCGCGGCCATCAACAAGGCGCTGGCCGACATGAAGGCCGACGGCACCTACAAGGCCATTTCGGAAAAGTACTTCGGCACCGACCTGTCGGCCCAGTAAGCCCCGCCGCCTCGTCCGCCGAGCCACCCTTCCAAGGAAGACACGCCATCGTGCCCGCCTGGCTGCAGTTGATGATCGATTCATTCTGGCCCCTGCTGCACGCGGGGCTGGTGTTCACGGTGCCGCTGACGCTGCTGTCCTTCGCGGGCGGGCTGGTGCTGGCCTTCGTGGTGGCGCTGATCCGCCTGTTCGGCCCGGCCCCGCTGGTGGCGCTGGTGCGCTTCTATGTATGGCTGATCCGCGGCACGCCGCTGCTGGTGCAGTTGTTCGTGATCTTCTACGGCCTGCCCAGCGCGGGGATCGTGCTCGACCCGCTGCCGGCCGCCCTGATCGGCTTCACCCTCAACGTCGGCGCCTACAACTCCGAGGTGATCCGCGGCGCCATCGAATCCATCCCGAAGGGCCAGTGGGAAGCCGCCTACTCGCTCAGCATGACGCGCGGCCAGGCCATGCGCCGCACCGTCCTGCCGCAGGCCGCGCGCGTGGCCGTGCCGCCGCTGGCCAACTCGTTCATCTCGCTGGTCAAGGACACCTCGCTGGCCGCCGTGCTGACCGTGCCCGAGATCTTCCAGGCCGCCCAGCGCATCGCCGCGGTCACCTACGAGCCGCTGATTCTCTACACCGAGGCCGCCCTGATCTACCTGGTGTTCAGCTCGGCGCTGTCGGCCGCGCAAGTGCGGCTGGAGCGGCGCTTCGGCCAGCACGCGGTGTTTTCCGAGAGGAACCGATGATCGCGCTGACGCAGATCGACAAATTCTTCGGCGACCACCATGTACTGGACAAGGTCGACGTCGCCATCGCCGAAGGCAGCGTCACCGCGCTGATCGGCCCGTCCGGCAGCGGCAAGAGCACGCTGCTGCGCTGCGTGAACCTGCTGGAGATCCCGGAGGGCGGCACACTGCAGCTGGGCGACGAGACCGTGCGGTTCGACCCGCAGCGCAAGCCCGAGCGCGACGCCGTCCAGCGCGTGCGCAAGCAGACCGGCATGGTGTTCCAGAACTTCCAGCTGTTCCCGCACCAGACCGTCATCGACAATGTCATGGAAGGCCTGGTCACGGTGCAGAAGTGGCCGCGGCCGCGTGCCCGCGAGCGCGCGCTGGAACTGCTGGCCAAGGTCGGCATGCGCGACAAGGCCGACGCCTGGCCGCTCAATCTGTCCGGCGGGCAGCAGCAGCGCGTAGCCATTGCCCGCGCGCTGGCCCCCCTCGCCGCGCGTGCTGCTGTGCGACGAGCCCACCTCGGCGCTCGACCCCGGCCTGGCGGCCGAAGTGGTCGAGGTGCTCAAGCAGCTGGCCAGCGAAGGCATGACCATGCTGATGGCCACCCACGACCTGCGCCTGGCCGCCGCCATCTCGCGCGAGGCGGTGTTCCTGCAGGAAGGCCGCGTGGTGGAATCCGGCCCCTCGGCCGAACTGTTCAGCCGGCCGCGCGACGCGCGCACGGCGGCGTTCATTTCCACGCTGACGCAGTAGGCCGCGCGCCTGCCGCCGGACTCCCGCGCGAGGCTCGCCTCAGTTCACCTGGGCGCCGGATTTCCGCACCAGATCCGACCACTTGGCGATCTCGGCCCGTTCGAAACCGGCCAGGTCGCGGGTGGACTCGCCGCCCGGTTCAACGCCCTGCCCGGCCAGGCGCTCGAGCACCTGCGGATCGCCCAGGGCCTGCTGCGCCGCCTGGCGCAGCACGGCCAGCGCCGGTTCGGGCGTGGCGGCCGGCGCGTACAGCATGAACCAAGCCACCAGGTCGAAATCGCTGCCGGTCTGCTCGGCGATGCTGGGCACATCGGGCGCGGCGCTGCTGCGGCGGGCGCTGGATACTCCCAGGGCGCGCAGCTTGCCGGCCTGGATGTGCGGCAGTACCGCGGCGGGATGGTAGAACATGAACTGCACCTGGCCCGACATCACGTCGGACACGGCCAGCCCGCCCTCTTTGTAGGGCACGTGCAGCATTTCGCCGCCCAGCCGCGCCTTGAGCAATTCGCCGGCCAGGTGGCCGGACGTGCCGCTGCCGGCCGAGGCGAACGCCACGCCGGGCGCCTTGCCCGCGGCGGCGGCCAGGTCCTTGAGCGACTGGATGCCCGATCCGCTTCCGGTGACCAGGAAAGTCGGCGTCTGGCCCACGAACGCCACCGGCGCGAAGTCCTCCAGCGGGTCGTAGCCGGGATTCTTGTACAGGGCCTGGTTGATCGCGTGCGTGCCCACCGTGCCCATCACCAGCGTATAGCCATCGGGCTGGACCCGCGCCACCTGAGCCGTCCCGATGGTGCCGCCCCCGCCGGATTTGTTTTCCACCACCACTTGCTGGCCCAGCGGCTTGGCCATGGCCTCGGCCACGATGCGCGCGATGGTGTCGGTGGTGGTGCCCGGACCGAACGGCACCACCATGCGCACCGCACGCTCGGGGAACGCGGCAGCCTGCGCGGCCACGGCCGGCAGCCCCAGCACGCCGGCCAACAATGCGGCGCCCAGCAATTTGCGGCGTGTCCGCCGGCCGTTGGAATGGTGATCGAGCGGTTTCATGGTTGTCTCCTCGTTATGATGAGTATGTGCGGCGAGCCATGCCGGCGGCGCGCCGCGATTTGCAACGCCTACGGGCGCTGCGCGGCAAACCCCGGGGGCAGCGCGCCCTCGTATTGCACCGCGCGGCCGGCCTGGTACGACAGGGCGAACCCGATCGGCGCCTCCTGCTCTTCGGTCAGGTGCGCAATGAGGCCGGCGGCGCGCGCCAGTATCGGCACGCCCTTGAGCGCGGCCAGGGGAAAGCCGATGCCCAGCAGCACGGCGGGGATCGCCGCCGAAACATTCAACCGCAGGTCCTTGCCCACGACCTGCGGAATCACCGCCTCGACCGCCTCGGCGATGGCCACGTACTGCAGGCCGGCCGCGCTTGCGCGCGCCACCTCGAACAGGCGCGCCACGCGCGGGTCGCGCTCCTTGTGCAGCGGGTGCCCGTAGCCTGGAATGGCGCGCCGGTCGGCCCGGTACTCGGCCACGACGGCGCGCGCCGCAGCGCCAATGTCGCCGCCGGGCCCGGCGCGCGTCTCGATCTCGTGGAACAGCCGCCCGGCCGTCTCGGACGCGCCCAGGATCACCGATCCGCACCCGAGGATGCCGGCGGCCACCGCGCCCTGCAGCGCATCCGGCGCGGCGGCCAGCGTCATGCGGCTGGCCTGCACGCTGGGCACCAGGCCATGCTCGGCGATCGCCACCAGGGTGGCGTTCAGCACCGCGCTGGCGGCCGCATCCGGGCGGCGGCCCGTCACCAGCAAATAGAAATAGTCGCCAAACCCCATCTTGCCGATCAGGTCCTGGCACAGGTCCGCGCCGCGCACCACGATGGTGTGTTCGTCAGAAGTGCAGATCGAGGTGCGGGGCACCGTTTGTTTGCCGATTTTCATGAACTGCTCGCGGTCGTGAAATGGTGAAATGGACGGCCGGCGTCAAGCCCGGGCATTGCGCAGGGCCGCGCGAATCTCGTCGTTGTGTTCGCCCAGCACGGGCGGCGGCCGCACGTGCGTGGGACGCTGGCCGTCGAACGTCACCGGCGAGCGCACCGTCTTCCAGGGGCCGCGCTGCGGGTGCACGCCCTCGATCTCGATCTGCAGGTGACGGGCCTGGGGATCTTCCAGCGCTTCGCGCGTGTCGTACATGGGCGCGTGCGGCACGTCGCGCTCCTGCAGGCGGCGGCACCAGGTATCGCGCGGCTGGGTGGCGAAGACCTCGCCCAGCAGCTCGATCAGTTGCTCCTGGTGCGCGATGCGGCCTTCCCGCGTGGCAAAGCGCGCGTCGTCGAAGAGGCCGGGGCGCTCGATGGCGGCCGCCAGGCCGCGCCAGAACTTCTCGGGCGACGACATGTGCAGCGCGATCCACTTGCCGTCGGCGCAGCGCAAGGTGTACGACTGCGACACGCGGGGCCGGCTGTACGGGCCCATGATCTCGCCTTCCGACAGGTAGTGGGTGAAGGCATCCAGGTTGAAGTGGCACATGGCTTCCAGCATGGACACCTCGACCCGCTTGCCCCGGCCGCTGCGGGCCCGTTCCACCAGCGCGCCGAGGATGCCGTAGGCCGCGTAGAAGCCGGTAAGGGCGTCGGCGATCGCCGGCCCCACGACGCGCGGATTGGCGGGGTTGACCAGCAGGTTCAGGAAACCGCTGGCCGCCTGGGCCACCGTGTCATAGGCGGGCCGACCGGCGGCCGGGCCGGTCTGCCCGAACCCGCTGATGGCACAGTACACCAGGCCGGGATTCAGGTCGCGCAGGCGCGCCTCGCCGGCGCCGAGGCGTTCGGCGGTGCCGGGCCGGAAATTCTGGATATAGACGTCGGCGCTCTGGATCAGCGAATCGAATACCTGCGCGTCCGCCGGGTCCCGCGCATCGAGTTCGATGCTGCGCTTGTTGCGGTTGTAGGTCTGGTAGTGCGGGCTGTACAGCCCGCCCTTGAAGGCCCGGAACGGATCGCCGGTGCGGGGCTGTTCGACCTTGATCACGTCCGCGCCCAGGTCGGCCAGCAGCATGCCGGCGGCGGGCCCGGTAATGAAAGTGCCTTGCTCGATGACCCGGATGCCGTCCAGTACATTCCCCATGGGAGCTCCTTGCTGCGGTTTCGGTACCGGCGTAAGACTAGCCATGGCGCAGGAAACATGGAAATGATTAATTTATGGATTTACCATTGATGCTATCGATCATTAGGTGGACACACCATGGAACTGCGGCACCTGCGCTACTTCATCGCCCTGGCCGGCTCGTTGAATTTCACGCGCGCCGCCGAACGGGTGCACGTGACCCAGTCGACGCTGTCGCACCAGATCCGCCAACTGGAAGACGAGATCGGCCAGCGCCTGTTCGACCGCGTCGGCAAGCGCGTCGTCATCACTGCCGCGGGCGAGACTTTCCTGGCTTATGCGGCGCGCGCGCTGCGCGAGGTCGACCAGGGCCTGAGCGAGCTCAAGCAGAACGCCGCCGCGATGACAGGCGAACTGCGCGTGGGCACCACTCACACCTTCAACCAGCGCTTCATTCCCGACTGCGTAGCGCGCTTCCTGCAGCGCCACGTCACGGTGAAAGTGATCATCGAAGAACTGGCGGCGGACCAGATTGCCGCGCGGCTGGAGGCGGGCCAGCTCGACCTGGGGGTGGCCTACCGGCCCGAATCGGCCAGCGGCCTGCAGTTCGAGCCCCTGTTCAACGAGGAACTGGTGCTGGTGGTCTCGGCTTCCCATCCGCTGGCGGCGCGCAAGCGCATCCGCATGATTGAGCTGCATCGCGAGCCCCTGGTGCTGCTACCGGCCAGCTTCTCCACCCGGCGGCTGCTGGACGAATGTTTCGCCGCCGCGGGCGCCGAACCCAACGTCGTGGCCGAGGCCAATACCATCGCCGCCATGCTGGGCATGGTGGCGCGCCTGCCCGTCGGCGCCATCGCGGCCCCCAGCGCCCTGGCCCCCGACCCCGCGCTGCGCCTGATACCCATGGAAAGCCCCACCCCCATGCGCACCCCGGGCCTGCTGCTGAACCGCGAGCAGCCCCAGACTCCGCCCGGCCGAGCCTTCGCCGCGCTGCTGCGCAAGCGGGCCATGCGCGCCCGGCAAGGCGCCGCCCGCGGCGCCTAGCCGGCCTCCAGCGGACCTGAACCTGGCTCGACTCATGCCTCGGGCTGGATAAGCCCTACCGTATTGCCATCATCTCCCTGCCTTGCGTCAACCAGTGTATTGCGGCAAAGGCACTCCTTACAGCGGAAATAGAATCCGTCCTCGTCCCGTTCGGCATTGATGGCCCCGGCCTTCGTTTCCGCGCCGCAATGTCTGCACATCCACATCGCATTCTCCAACACCCTGAAGGCAGGAATAAGCGGCCATTGCCCGGCGTCACCCTGCTGTGCACCCGATCGTGCCGGCCGCCAAGGAACCCTTGTGCAGTGTATAACCCATCAAATGATTAATTGTTTCAATTGACCGCTAGGGAATCAGGCGCCGAGGGCGCACCGTGAAGAGGTGGCATCCAGCCACAACAACCCAAGAGGTACCATCATGACATTCCCTACCCGCTTCGCTGCTTCCGTCACTCCGGATGAAGCCGACAAGAAGCAAGCGCCCAGCCAGTCGCAAGAGCAACAGACGCAACAGCAAAAAGACGATGCCGCGCGCAAGCAGGCCCAAAGCGATCCGAACAAGCAACGCACCCCTCAGTAACCCGAGGCCGAGTTAGCTGACCCAAGCCAACGTCGGTCTTGACTCCGGTCGCAGACCACAAACGACTCAGTACGCTTGAAGTCGAGCCGAGCGGCAACATGCCCGGCAAACACTGTGCGCTGGCTCATCGCTCGGACGCGGGAGCCGGCTGCAGAATGTTCTTCCCGGCCGCTCGACACGCCAAAGACATGGTGCCTGCAGACCAACTGTAATCGCCGACTCCACGCATGCCGCGGCCACGAGCATTTCCGCTCTTTCGAGGAGCACTCAATGAATAACGACACGGATTCCAAGTCGCAAACAGGGGTCAAGGCACCGCTCCCCGTTTCGGCAGACGAATCGAATAACTCCCGCCACGAAAACAGCGAATCGCCGGGTGACGACAGCAATCGTTGGTTTGATTCGGTATGCTCGGCGACTAGACATAGTCTGGGAAATGCCGCGGATGCATCTACCGACTTCGCGCGCGACAGTCCATGGAAAACGATGGGCATCTGTGTCGCAGCGGGCGTGGCGCTTGGTGTTCTGATCAGCCTGCGATAACCGTTTCCGAACCTCGGCCAGCCGCCGCCACTCTCATCCGTCGAGCACCACAATAACGAGAATCGACAGGGTCGCGTCAATGAGGAAGTTGCCCGGCCTTGGCCTGCTCCGCCGCTTCGACAAATTTTTCGAGCGATGCTTCAATGCGCGGCAGAATGCCGGCCTGGTCGGTGGCGCCTATCGCCTCGGTCGGGATTAGCGTCAATGGCCGTTGGCCGCGTTCACGGCAGACATAGGACACTTGCACCTGCCGATCCTCGCCAATAGTGATGCGAAAGCCGAATTGTGTCGTCACCTGAGATGGCAACATGTCGGCCACGTATGCGAAGCTCAATTCTGCACCGACGGATGAACTGTGGTCGTCGCGTATGCGGTGGACTTCCGCCATGTAGCCGCCAGCCTTTGCCTCCGCCTTCTCGACTTCGAGATATTGGATGATCGTTTCGAGCAGAGCTCCGGCCTCCGCTTCCAGCGCCCTCAATGCCGCTTCGCGTCCGGCTTTGACGTCCTGCTCCGTTGCCTGGGCGGCAAGAAGCCGGCGATGCCGTTCTTCAATCCGCCGCTTGAACACACTCATACCGCCCTCCTGTATTGCACTGCTTGTATCACCCGCTGCCGAATACCGCAGGCGTCTACACGGGAAATGCCATGAAAAACGGGTGGACGGCCTACAGGGCGAGAAAAAGCCCCCGAAGCGGGCTGTCGAACTTCACGAACCGTTCAACCCAGCTGCTGTACCAGTCGTGCTTCAACGGCCCGTTTCAGCCTGCCCAAGGTCTCAGCCGAATCGGGATCTTCCACGTCGATCAGCACGTCGGTCCAACTGTCGACGGGCCCCGCGCCAATTTGTTGGAAAAAGGGAGACTGGGGATCCACGGCCCAAACCCGGACGCTGTTCCCATCATCGACTCGGTCTTTGATCGCCCCGACGTACTTCACTCTCCGGAAGTCTCCAGTCGGGATCTGGTACTCCGTAATTATTCGCTGCATGATCAGCCTCATCAGGAGTAAGTTGTTCATGATACGCCTGTGGTCGAGCGAAAGACCATCCGCCTGCCGGTTCAGACACCCGGCTTTCGCTGCTCCTGCAATCGAGCCTCGGGAAGAAAGGCCGGCCCCATCAGCAAATCAGTGCAACAGATGGCTTATCAGTTCCCGTGCCGCCCGCCGAGCGGCTTCCTCAGTCTCGAATGGCTTTGTGGCTTGCTGTACAGGAACCCTTTCGCCAGTCGCCCGCGTCAGCCAAACCTTTACCCATGCGACGAATTGCCCCGCGCGGGTTCGCCGGACTTCGATTGTCTGGTTGTTCATCTTGACTGCCCCCAAGAACCTGAGCAAGCAGCAAGTCACGTGCCGGGGCCGCGGGCGCGCTCCTCAAGTGCAACAAGAAGGCGGCTTGATGGCGCGGTATCATCCCTATCCTGCCGGCGCGCCATCAAAATCAACCGCGCGGAATATGTAGCCAGATGGTAGCCAGCCGGCGAGAATCTGAGCAAACCGGCCGGAAACCCGAGAAATAAAGGCCCCGCCCACGACATGAAACTCGCCACCTGGAACATCAATTCCCTGAAAGTCCGCCTGCCGCAAGTCCTGGACTGGCTGGCCGCCAACCCCGTGGACGCCCTGTGCCTGCAGGAGCTGAAGCTGGCCGACGACAAGTTCCCGCTGGACGAGTTCACGCGCATGGGCTACCACGCGGTGTGGGCCGGGCAGAAGACCTACAACGGCGTGGCCATCCTGTCGCGCGAGCCGGGTTCGGCCATGGTGCGCAACATTCCCGGCATGGATGATCCGCAGCAGCGGCTGCTGGCCGTGACCCTGCCCGCGCCGGGCG
The DNA here is from genome assembly GCF_002261345.1 of Bordetella genomosp. 2. Classification (GTDB taxonomy): domain Bacteria; phylum Pseudomonadota; class Gammaproteobacteria; order Burkholderiales; family Burkholderiaceae_B; genus Bordetella_A. Next base: position 69,856 of record NZ_NEVT01000004.1, read on the forward strand.
GCGACGTGCGGGTCATCTGCGCCTATTGCCCCAACGGCCAGTCGCTCGATTCCGACAAATACGTATACAAGCTGGACTGGTTCCGGCAACTGCGCGACTGGCTGGCCGAAGAGCTCAAGGCCTACCCCCGGCTGGCCCTGCTGGGCGACTACAACGTGGCGCCGGCCGACGAGGATGTGCACAACCCGGCCAAGTGGGTCGGCCAGGTGCTAGTGTCCGAGCCGGAGCGCGCCGCCTTCCGCGCCTTGCTCGACCTGGGCCTGACCGATTCGTTCCGCCAGTTCGACCAGCCGGAGAAATCCTTCAGCTGGTGGGACTACCGCCAGTTCGCCTTCCGCCGCAACGCCGGGCTGCGCATCGACCATATCCTGCTGTCCGAGCCGCTCGCCCAGCGCTGCGTGGCCTGCGTCATCGACAAGGCGCCCCGCTCCAACGAGCAGCCGTCCGACCATACCCCGGTGGTCGCCACTCTGGAACTGGGCTGAGGCCGTTCCAGGCCGCCGGAACCGCCATGGCACGATCGCAGACGAAGAAGCCCGTGGCCAGCATCGCCCCCACCGAACTGCTCGCATACCGTGTGCTGACCCTCAGCCAGTTGCTGAATCGCGGTATCGAAGTCATCCTGGATACGAACCTGGGGCTGTCGGTGCGACAGTGGCGCGTCTTGCTGTGCATCGCTCACGGCGGGGCGCAGTACGTGCAGGACATCGCCGATTTCTGCCGCTACGACAAGAGCCAGGTCAGCCGGGCCGTGGCCGAGCTGCTGGAAAAGAAGCTGGTCTACACCGCCCCCAGCCCCACCGACGGCCGCCGCATCCTGGTGGACATGACGGCGGCCGGCCGGCAAAAGTACGAGCAGGGCATGCCGCTGAGCCTGGCGCGCCAGCAGCGCCTGGCCAGCTGCCTGAGCGCCGGCGAGCTGGAGACTTTCGAAAAAGCCATGCAGACCCTCATCAAGCAGGCCGAAACGCTGCTGGAAGAGGCCTACGCGGAGAAGTCCGGCAAGGCGCGCTGACCTGGCACGCGGCGGCTACCAGCCGCCGGCGTGGCCGTCCTTGCGGTGGTCCGACGCCCCCAGGTAGCCATCGGCCAGCCGGGCAATCGCCTGCGCGCCGCCGAATTCATCCGAAAAGCGCGGCGCGACCGTCACCTGGTGGCCCTTGCTGCGCAATCCGGCGATCGCGGCTTCCGGGAAATTCCATTCCACCAGCACGGTGACGTTGTCCTCGAGAATGCGCCAGCGCGGCGCGTCCACCGCCGCCTGGGGATTCTGCCCATGAGCGATGCGCGTCGTGACCTGCACGTGGCCCTGGGCCTGCAGCGACCCGCCCATGACGCCGAAGCTCATCAACGGCTGGCCGCCGCGCATCAGGAAGCCGGGAATGATCGTGTGGAAAGGCCGCTTGCCGGGGCCGACCTGGTTCGGGTGGCCGGGAATCAAATTGAAGCCCCAGCCGCGATTGTGCAGGGCGATGCCGGTGTCCGGAACGACCAGCCCGGAGCCGAAACCCTTGAAATTCGACTGGATGAACGAGACCATCATGCCGCTGGCGTCGGCGGTGGTCAGATAGGTGGTGCCGCCCTTGAGCGGCAGGCCGGGACCGGGATACCGGGCCGCCCCGGCACCGATATCGCGCGCGCGCGCCGCCAGGTAGGCCTGATCCAGCAACTGCGGCGCAGTGACTTCCCGCATGTGGCGGCTATCGGCCACATAGCGCTGCAGGTCGGCCAGCGCCAGCCTCATGGCTTCGATCTGCGCATGGAAATAATCGACCGAATCCAGCGGCAGCCGATGGGCGTCGATCGCCTCGAGCATGCCCAGCGCCATCAAGGCGCCGATGCCCTGCCCGTTGGGCCCGATTTCGTGCAGCGAGATGTCCTGGTACGGCATCGAGATCGGCTCGACCCAGTCCACCTGGTGCGCGGCCAGGTCGGCTTGCGTCAACGCCCCGCCCGTGGCTTGCGCATACGCCGCGATGCGCCCGGCCAGCGCGCCGTGGTAGAACGATTCGCCGTGGGTGCGGGCCAGCTCTTCCAGCGTGGCGGCCTGTCCCGGGCAGATGAAGCGCTGCCCCGGCGCGGGCGCCCTTCCGCCGGGCGCGAAGGCCTCGACAAAGCCCGGCGTGGCCTTGATGTCTTCGATCTGGGTCTGCCATTGCCGGCTCGCGATCGGGGTGACCAGGTAGCCGTCGCGCGCGTAGCGGATGGCGGCTTCGAACAGGTCGCCGAACGGCAGCTTGCCGAACTTCCTGGACAAGGCCACCCAGCCCGAGACGGCGCCCGGTACGGTGACCGAGTCCCAGCCGCGGGCGGGCATGGCGCTGTACTTGGCAAAGTATTCCGGCGTCCAGGCCTGCGGCGCCCGGCCGGAGGCGTTCAGGCCGTGCAGGCGCGCGCCGTCCCAGACCATGGCGAAGACATCGCCGCCGATGCCGTTCATGCAGGGCGCCACCACGGTCAGCGTGATGCCGGCGGCGATGGCGGCATCGACGGCGTTGCCGCCGGCGGCCAGCGCGGCCAGCGCCGCTTGCGTGGCCAGGGGCTGCTCGGTGCAGGCCATGTTTTCGGCCAACGCCGGCATGCGTTGCGACGTGTAGGGAAAGGCCCAGTCAGAGCCGTCGAAAGCGGGCATGGCGGATTCCAGTCAGAGCGCCCGGGGCGCGGCTTCAGTGGGAGGAGGCGGCCAGCTTGCGGGCCAGGCCGGGCCACAGCGCGAATTCCTGCGCGATGACATCGCGGAACGCCGCGGGCGCGGTGAACTTCGCCACGATGCCGGTGTTTTCCAGGGTGGCGATCACTTCCGCGCTAGCGAGGGCTGCGCGCACCGCTTCGGTCAGCGCCTGGGTGTGCCCGGGCGGCGTGCCGGCCGGCACCAGCAGCACGAACGCGTTGTCGGCCTTCAGGTCATAGCCCAGTTCGGCCATGGTGGGCACGTCGGGCAATTGGGGCACGCGCCGGCTCGCCGCCGTCGCCAGCGCGACCAGCTTGCCGGACCGCACGTGCGGCAGCACCGATGACACGCTGTCGAACATCAGGCTGGTCTCGCCCCCGATGAGCCCCGGCAGGGCCTCGGCGCTGCCCTTGTAGGGCACGTGCGTGGCCGACACGCCGGCCGCGTCCAGGAACACCGCCGATTCGATATGCGACAGCGAACCGGCGCCCTGCGAAGCGTAGTTGTAGTGGCCTGGCCGGCTTTTCAACAGGGCGAGCAAGCCCTCGATGTCCTTGACGCCCAGCGAAGCCGGCACCACCAGCACATGGGGCGCGTCGGCGATGCCCGCGACGATGTCGAAGCTGCGGTCGATGTCCGGCAGGTCCTTGTAGGTGACGGTGGCGATGGCGGTGCCGGCCACCGGCACCAGCCCGACGGTATAGCCGTCGGGCGCCGCGCCGGCCAGGCTGCGATAGCCGATGGTGGCCGCGGCGCCCGGCTTGTTCTCGACCACGACCTGCTGCTTCAGGGTGTCGGCCATGTGGCGGGCAATGGCGCGCGCCGAAGTATCGCCGGCGCCGCCCGGCGGCGCGGGCACCACCAGGTGGATGGGCTTGGCCGGGAACCCGGCCTGCGCATGCGCGGGCACGAGGCCGGCGGACAGGCCCAGCCCCAGCAGGCATTGGAACAAACTGCGCACGATTGCGGCGCCGCCTGACTGCTTGATCATCGGTTCGCTCCTGGCGTCGGGACGGCGGGCGCGGAGTCGCGCCGATTCTCTCGTATGCCCCTCTGGCGCGCATCATATCGGCCATGTAGTTGCTACGTCAACAATATTTCACGGACATGACCGCACCGGCGCACAGCCGGCAGGCGGCTTTCACACGCGAGAAAAAATAAGGTATAGTTGCGGTCTTGCTTGATTTGGGGCGGTAGCTCAGCTGGGAGAGCGTCGCGTTCGCAATGCGAAGGTCGGGAGTTCGATCCTCCTCCGCTCCACCAAAAACAGGCAACACAAGAAGCCCGCCAAGTCGTTGACGCAGCGGGTTTTTTGTTGGCCGGCGGAAACGCGGGCCCCGGCCCCAGGGCCATGTGTCCCAGCGCGGGCGCCGCCGCTAGCGGTAATACACGCAGATGCGCTGCCCGTCGATCTCGTGCACGGTGATCGGCAGCGCGTAAAGATCCGTCAGCGCCTCGGTGGTAAGAATGGCGGGCGGCCCTTGCAGCGCCACCCTGCCCTGGCGCATGGCAATGATGCGGTCGGCATAGGCCAGCGCGAAATTGATGTCGTGCAGCACCACCACCACGGTCTTGCCCAGTTCGTCGGCGGCGCGGCGCAGGATGCGCATCATGGCCACGGCGTGCTTCATGTCCAGGCTGTTCAGCGGTTCGTCCAGCAGCACATAGCGCGTGTCCTGGCACAGCACCATGGCGACGAAGGCGCGCTGGCGCTGGCCACCGGACATCTCGTCGAGGTAGCGGTCGGCCAGCGGCTCCAGCTCCAGGTAGGCGATGGCGCGCTCGATGTGGGCCCGGTCCTGCACGGTCAAGCGCCCGCCGCTGTGCGGGAACCTGCCGAAGGCGACCAGGTCGCGCACCGTCAGGCGCAGCGGCAGGTGGTTGTCCTGGCGCAGGATGGCCAGCCGCCGCGCCAGTTCCTTGCTGTCGGCATGGGCCACGTCCAGGCCGTCGACCAGCACGTGCCCGGCGGACATCGGCAACAGCCGGCTGATCATCGACAACAGGGTCGACTTGCCGGCGCCGTTGGGCCCGATGATCGCGGTGACGCCGCCCTCGGGCAGCGCCAGGCTGACGCCGTCGACCACGGCGGTGTCGCCGTAGCGCTTGCTGACGGATTGCACTTCGATCATGGGCGCCCTCCCTTGCGCAGGATCAGGATGAGAAACAGCAGGCCGCCGACGAACTCGATGATGACGCTCACGGTCGTGTTCAGGCCCAGCACGCGCTCCAGCAGTGTCTGGCCGCCCACCACGAAGATGACGCTCCACAGGACCGCCGCGGGCACCGTCTGGGCGTGGCGGTCGCTGGCCATGGTGCGGTAGGCCAGGTTGGCGACCAGCAGCCCCAGGAATGTCACCGGCCCGACCAGCGCGGTCGAGACGGCCACCAGCACGGCGATGCCGGCCAGCGTGCCCAGCAAGGTGCGCCGGTAGTCGACGCCCAGGTTGACGGCCATGTCGCGCCCCAGCGCCACCACGTCGTAGCGGCGCCGCATGCGCCAGAACGCCAGCGACACCGCCAGGGCGGCCGCCGCCGCGTAGGGCAGCAGGCCGGTGCGCACGCTGTTGAAACTGGCGAACATGCGATCCTGCAGCACCAGGAACTCGTTGGGGTCGATGAGCCGCACGGCGAAGCTCGACAGGCTGCGGAACAGCAGGCCGAACACGATGCCCACCAGCATCATCAAGTGCAGGCTGCGCGCCGCGCCGGTGAACAGCCAGCGGAACAGCAGGCAGGCAAAGGCGGTCATGGCGCCGACCTCCAGCAGGAACTGCCAGAGCGGTTCCTGCGTGTTCATGGCCGACAGCCCGAAGCCGAACACGATGCATGCCTGGATCAGCAGGTACAGCGCATCGAAGCCCATGATGGCCGGGGTGAGGATGCGGTTGTGGGTGATGGTCTGGAACAGTACCGACGAGACCGCCACGCAATAGGACACCAGCGCCATGGCCAGCAGCTTGCCGCCGCGGAACGGGATGACGAAATCCCACTGGCCGCGCGCGCCGATGGTCAGGTAGGCGGCGCAGCAGGCGGCCGCCAGCGCCGCCAGCAGGCCCAGGCGGACGCGTCCCGGCACGGCGCTCATGTCAGCCAAGGCGCCCCCTCCGGCTGAGCAGCAGCCACAGGAACAGGACGCTGCCGACCACGCCCACCACGGTGCCGATCGGCACTTCGTAGGGATAGAGCACCAGGCGGCCGAGGATGTCGCAGGCCAGCACGAAGATGCCGCCCAGCACCGCCACCCAGGGGATGGCGCGACGCATGTTGTCGCCCATGACCAGGCTGACCGCGTTGGGCACGATCAGCCCCAGGAAGGGGATGCTGCCGGCCGTGACCACGACCACGGCGGCAATGGCCGAGACGATGAGCAGCCCGGCGAAAGTCAGGCGCGCATAGTTCAGGCCCAGGTTGGAGGCGAACTCGCGTCCCATGCCCGCCACCGTGTAGCGGTCGGCGGCCAGGTAGGCGACGCAGGTCAGCGCCAGGCCGATCCACAGCAATTCGTAGCGCCCGCGCAGCACGCCGGAGAAGTCGCCCATGGTCCAGGCGTGCAGCGATTGCAGCAGGTCGTAGTGGAATGCCACGTAGGTGGTGGCGGCCTGGATGACGCCGCCCAGGATCAGGCCGACCAGCGGCACGATGAACGGGGTGCGCAGGGGCACGCGCCGCAGCAGCGCCAGGAAGAGCAGGCTGCCGGCCAGCGCGAAGCCGGTGGCGGCCAGCATCTTGGCGATGACCGGCGCGCCCGGCGCCAGCAGCGTCACGACCAGGATGCCGAACGTCGCCGATTCGATGGTGCCGGCGGTGGAGGGCTCGACATAGCGGTTGCGCACCAGCATCTGCATCAGCAGGCCCGCCACGGCCAGCGCCAGGCCGGCCAGCAGCAGCGCCAGGGTGCGGGGCACGCGGCTGACCATGAGCAGTTGCCAGCTGCGCGCCGCGTCGGGCCCGCCCAGCAAGGCGGCATAGGAGAATTCCCCGGCCCCCAGCCCTATGCTGACCAGACACAGCGCCACCAGCACCAGCAAGGCGGCGGCCAGGCCCCAATAGGCCCGGCCGCCGCCCGGCGTCGCGGCACGACGGTATGGCATGAACGCCCCGCGATCCGGCGCTTACTTGGCGCGGTCCAGCGCGGCGGCGACTTCGTCGACGCTCTGCTGCAGCGCGGTCAGCCCGGCGGCGCCGAGGGTGTACCAGTTGAAGGCGTCCAGGTAGACCACTTGCCCCTGCTTCCAGGCCTTGGTCTGGCGCACCAGTTCGTTGTCCAGCAGCTTGCGCGCCGAGGTGCCCTCGCGGCCGATGGCGGCGTCGCGGTCGATCACGAACAGCCAGTCGGGGTTGGTCTGGGCAATGAATTCGAAGGACACTGCCTGGCCATGGTTGGATTGGGCCAGGTCGGTGACGGAGGGCTTGACGCCGAAGGCGTCGTGGATGACGCCGAAGCGCGAGCCGGGACCGTAGGCGCTCATCTTGCCGCCGGTGGTCAGGATGATGAGACCGTTGCCGGCCTGGCCCGCCCGCTCGCGCAAGGCGGCGATGGACGACTCCAGGGCGGCGATCTTCTGCCGCGCGATGTCCTGCTTCTGGTAGATGGCGGCCAGCGTTTCGGTGTTGCGCGCCACGCTGCCGACGAGATCCTTGGGGTCGACGGTCAGGTCGACCGTGGTCGCCAGGCGGGCCAGCTCGCCATACTTGGGCGCGGAACGGCCGGCGACGAAAATCAGTTGCGGCGCGAGGCGGTGGATGGCCTCGTAGTCGGGCTCGAACATCGAGCCCACTTTGGCATAGCGCTTGTCGGCGTACTGGGCCAGCTGGGGCGGCCACTTGGTGGCCTGGGGCACGCCGGCCACGTCGACGCCCAGGGTGTGCAGCGTGTCCAGGACGGCCAGGTCCATCACGACGGTCTTGGCGGGTTGCTGGGGCACGGATTTTTCGCCGTGGCTGTCCTTGATGGTGATCGTGCCCTGTGCGCCGGCCAGCGCGGGCAGCAGCCCCGCCAGCAGCGCCGCGCCGGCCAACCAGCGGCGCACTCCTGCTTGTTTGTACATATCGAATCCCTGCTTGCGCGCGGGCCACGCCGCGCCACTTACTACAAATAAGAATTATTCCTATCTTAACATTGCCCTTGCCCTCGTCGCAGGCGGGCATGGCCCCTAACCGTTTCAGCGCGTTTCATCGGAAGGCATGTCCCTTGCTGCGCCCCGGCCATTGCGGCGGCATGACGCCGCGCCTTCGCCAGGAGTTTCCATGCCACTTACCGCCCTCGGCATCAATTGCACCTTGAAGCCCTCGCCGGCCGCCTCGTCGTGCGAGAAACTGCTCGGCCAGGTGGCCGAGGAACTCCGCCGCCTGGGCGTCACGTGCGACCTGGTGCGGGCGGTGGACCACGCCATCGCCCCGGGCGTGACTTCGGACGAAGGCCCCGGCGACGAATGGCCGGCGCTGCGGCGGCGCGTGCTGGCCGCCGATATCCTGATCCTCGGCACGCCGATCTGGCTGGGCCATCCCTCCAGCGTCTGCCAGCGCGTGCTGGAACGCATGGACGCTTTCCTGGGCGAACTCGATGACGGCGGCCGCATGGCCCCCTACGGACGGGTGGCGGGCGTCGCGGTAGTGGGCAACGAGGACGGCGCCCATCATGTCAGCGCGGAGTTGTTCCAGGCGCTCAACGACGTCGGCTTCACGCTGCCGGCGAGCGCGGTGACCTATTGGGTCGGCGAGGCCATGCACAAGACCGACTTCCAGGACTTGCCCGCCACGCCCAAGAAAACCGCCCAGGCCACGCGCGAACTGGCGTTGAACTGCGTGCACCTGGCGAGGTTGCTGCAGGCGTCGCCATATCCGCCGCGGGAGTGATGGGAGGGAAGTGCTCGGGGCGTTGGGGGGGTAATTGAGTTCTTGAGGCGCCCGGGCGTGCCGGTGGGGCCTGGGCGGCCACGTCGCTCGGCTCGGGCGCGCCACCAGGCGCCCTCGGCCCCCTGCGGGGGCTGCCCTCGCTCCAACTGGCCGCCCAGGCCCCACCGGCACGCCCGGGCTCGCAGGATCTCGGGTAGGTCGCCTTCGGATACCTTGTGCTGAGCTGACAGGTGTCAGACACCCCTGGCGCACGGTCGTGCTTGAAGAAACGATGTGCATGGGGTGTCTGACACCTATGTGGCATGCACGTGAGGTTGCCGCAGGTGTCAGACCCCCCTGCCGAGATGGCGCGGGTAGGCGGGACTGTTGCAAGGGGTGTCTGACACCTACCTACAACTGTCGCATTGGGGTGTCTGACACCTACCGCCGTTCCCCAATGATTCCAGCCCAGCCCCGCCCAGGACGCCCCAGGAACCCCTGCGCCTGCCCCCATGAACACAAGCCTCCACCTCTTGACGCCCGCTTTAATCTAGATATTATTTATCCTGATTAAGAGGACCAAACCAATGAAGATGAGCGAAGGCGTCGAATGGGCGCTGCACTGTTGCCTCACGCTGGCGTGGCTGGGACGCGATGACGCCGCGGTGCCGACGTCCCGCCTGGCCGCGGCGTTCGAGTTGCCGCCGGCCTACTTGAACAAATGCCTGCAGTTGCTGGTGAAAGCCGGCATCCTCGCCTCCAGCGCCGGCGTCAAGGGCGGCTTCCGCCTGGCGCGCGCGCCGCAGCAGATCACGCTGCTCGAAGTCGTCACGGCCATCGAAGGCCCCGAACCAGCCTTCCGCTGCACCGAGATCCGCCAGCGCGGCGCCGGCGCCACCGCCGCACCCGGCGAATTCGCGCGGCCGTGCGGCATCGCGGCGGCCATGCATCGCGCCGAGGCCGCCTGGCGGCGCGAACTGGCGGCGCAGACCGTGGCCGACCTGCTGCGCGCCGCGCCTCCCACCGCATCCGAACGCCTGCGCTGCTGGCAACTGGCCCAGGCGCGCTGACCTCTTCCGGGAACCGCCGTTCCCCTTCTTGCGGAGTAAATCTGGATGTTTTCTATCCAAAATAAGCCCCATCCCGCGCCCGCCGTCGCCCCGCTCGGCATGGGCGCCATCGCCATCCTCGCGCTCGGCACCTTCGCCGTCGGCACCGATGCATTCATCGTGGCCGCCTTCCTCCCCATGATGGCCAGCGACCTCGCGGTCACCCCCGCCGTGGCCGGCCACTCGGTGACCGCCTTCGCGCTGGCCTACGCCATCCTGGCCCCGCTGATCGCCACCGCGACCGCGCCGGCGCCGCGGCGCGCCCTGCTCGTCTGCGCCCTGCTCCTGCTGGGCGCGGCCAACCTCGGCTCGGCACTCGCCACCTCGATGCCATGGCTGATCGCCACCCGCATCGTCGCCGCGGCGGCGGCCGCCGCCTACACCCCCAACGCCGGCGCGGTGGCGGCCGCGCTGGTGCGGCCGGATTTCCGCGCGCGGGCGCTCGCCATCGTGATCGGCGGCCTGACCGTCGCCACCGCGCTGGGCGTGCCGCTGGGCCGCCTGGCCAGCACCTCCGCCAATTGGCGCGTCGCGCTGGCCGCGGTGGGCATCGTGGCATGGGCCGCCGCCGTAGGCGTGCAGGCCAGCCTGCCGCGTCTGGGCGGCAACCCGCGCATGTCGCTGGCCGACCGGCTGCGCGTATTGCGCCAGCCCGCCGTCATGCAGACCCTGCCGCTGACCGTGCTGGGCATGGCGGCCTGCTACGCCCCCTACGCCTACACCGTGCAAGTGCTGCAGGAACTCGGCACGCCCGCCGGCGCGGTCACCGGCATGCTGCTGGCGTACGGGCTGGGCGCGGTGGCGGGCAACTATGCCTCCGGTGCCGGCACCGATCGCCATGGTGCGCGCCGCGTGCTGCTGACGGCCTATGCGGCCATGGCCGCCGCCCTGGCCGGGCTGGCCTGGCTCGCCCACATGACCCACCCGGCGCAGTGGGCCGTGGCGGCGGCCATGGCCTTGTGGGGCGCCAGCAGCTGGGCCCAGAGCCCGGCGCAGCAGCACCGCCTGATCAGCGGCGCACCCGCGCACGGGCCGCTGGTGGTGGCGCTGAACGCCTCGGCCATTTACTTCGGCATTGCGCTGGGCACCGCCATCGGCGGCGCCGCGATCGAATCCGGCGCGGCCGCCGCCCTGGCATGCGGGCTGGTCCTGGCGCTGGCCGCGCTGGGCTATGCGGCGGCGACATGCCGCCGCGCGGCGCGAGCCGGCGCCGGCCTCAATGGTGGCTGAGGTCGCGGCGGGCCGTCTCCGGCACGCTCAGGGCGATCAGGAACACGCAGACGGCGATCGCCGCCAGGTAGTATCCCGGCGCGCCGGGATTGCCCGTCTCGCGCACCAGGAACGTGCCGATGAACGGCCCCGTGCCGCCGAACAGCGCATAAGAAGCGTTGTAGCTGATGGCCGCGCCCGTGAAGCGGGTCGACGTGGGGAACAGTTCGACGAAGAAGGTATAGCTGCCGCCCCCGTACAGCGACAGGGCCGCGGCCAGCAGCACCTGCGCGGCCATGGCGCCGCCCAGCGAGCCGCTGGTCAGCAGCCAGAACGCGGGCAGGCTGGCCAGCGCAACCGCCAGCGCGCCGGCCAGCAGCATGGGCTTGCGCCCGACCGCGTCGGAAATGCGGCCCGCCAGCGGCAGCAGCACCGAGAACGTCAGCAGGCCGGCCGCGTTCGACAACAGCGCGTCCGTCTGGGACAGCCGCGCCACGGTCTGCAGGTACGTGACGAAGTAGCCGACCAGGAAATAGAACGTCAGCGCGTTGAGCGACACGATGAAGAACACTTGCAGCATGCGCAGCCGGTTGTGCCGGAAGGTCTCGCGCAAGGGGCTGCTTTCCTTCACGCCCGGCTTGGCCATCACCTGCTTGAAGGCATCGCTCTCGTCGGTCCTGCGGCGGATATAGAGCCCCACCAGCGACAGCGGCGCCGCCACCAGGAAGGGAATGCGCCAGCCCCAGGAAGCGTAGTCCTCGGCCGACATGGCGGTGGTCAGCCCCAGGATGAACAGGCCGGCCACTACCGAAGGCACCGCCGACATCGCCGTGGTGATGCCGATCCACATGGCGCGGCGATCGACCGGGGCATGCTCCAGCACGAATGACGGCGCGCCCACGGCTTCCCCGCCGGCGGAGAAGCCCTGCACCAGCCGGCACACCAGCAACAGCACGGGCGCCAGGATGCCGATCTGTTCATAACTGGGCAACAGGCCGATCAGCGCGGTGGCCGCGCCGATCGACAGCAGCGTGATCGCCAGCACCTTGCGGCGGCCGATGCGATCCCCCAGCGCGCCGAAGAACACGCCGCCCAGCGGGCGCACCACGAATGCCACGCCGTAGACCGCGAAGGCCGCCAGGATGCCCACCACTGGATCGCCGGCGGGAAAGAACAGCTTGGCGATGGTGACCACCGAAAAGCCGTAGATGGCGAAGTCGTAGAACTCCACGAAATGCCCGACCGCGCCGGCGCCCAGCACCCGGCGCGCCGCGCTGTTGGCCTGGGTCGCCGAAGCGGCGCCCGTCAAAGAGATTTCCATTGCGTTCCCCTGATATCCGTTCGAAAAAGTCGGTACTGCGAGGCGCGCCCGGCGGGCGCGGTCAATGCTGCGTCATGCGTCTTGCTGCGCGTGGTCGAACACCGGCAGGCGATAGCGCGGCTCATCGTGCATGCGCCAATAGGCATCGCGGATGCGGCGCGTGACCGGCCCCGCGCCCCCGGCGCCGACCGGCGCGCCGTCGACCCAGCCGACCGGCATGACGCCGCCGGCCGTGCTGGTGATGAAGACTTCCTGCGCCTGGCGCAACTCGTCGGCCGGCAAGTCGCGCTGCTCGACGCGCACCGCCACGGCGTCGGCCGCTTCGATCGCGCTGCGCCGCGTGACGCCCTCCAGCGCGCCGCGCCGCGGCGTGACCAGCACGCCGCCGCTCAGCGCAAACAGGTTGAACCCCGGCCCTTCGACGACATTGCCGCGGCCGTCGGTCAGGGCCACGGTCTCGTCGCCGTCGTCGTAGGCATCGAACAGGCCGCGCACCAGGTCGAGCCAGTGGTAGTTCTTGACCGTCGGGTCCACCGATTCCGGCGCGATGCGATGCACGGTGCTGATGCGCAGCCGCAGGCCGCGCTCGCGCTGCGCCGGGTCGGCGATCCAGGCGAACGGGATGGCGAAGGCGTAGAACTGGTTCACGCACAGGCGCGGGTCGCGCGAGCCCAGCGGCGCGGTGCCGCGCGTGCAGATCATCTCGACATAAGCTTGCCGCAGGCCCGCGGCGCGCACGCAATCGATCAAGATGCGGCGGACCTGGTCCCGGTCGTAGGGAATGCGCATGCGCAGGCGCTCCATGCCGCGCATGAAGCGGTCCAGGTGGTCCTCGAGCCTGAAGAAGCTGCCGTTCCAGACGTGGGCCACATCGTACGTGGCGTCGGAATGCAGGAAGCCCCAATCGAGGATGGGTATGCGCGCCTGGTCCATCGATACGATGGCGCCGTCGATGAATGCAGCGCCCGGCCGCGCGTCGGCGGAGGCCGCCGGCGACATGCCGGCCGGCGCGGAGAGAGGAGAATGCGTCATGGTGGCGTAGAGAACGTGATGAACCGCCTGCAACAGGCAAAAGGATCCCCGCCCGGCATCGCGATCCGGACCGGAATGACAATCGGAGGAAATCGGCCGGCCCGCGCCCCGCGCGGTGGCCGCATGCGTCAGTTATTGCGCCATAGCGGCCCGGGACTGTCGTCCATGGGATAAAACGGCCGGCGGCAACGCGTCCAGGCCAGCTTGCGCAGGTCGGCCCGGCCCGCGCCGGGAGTACCCAGCGCCACCAGGCGCGGCGCCCAGGAATAGGCCTGCTTGTAATTCATGGGGTTCTTCACCACCACATAGCGGAACTTGCGGATATCGATGCCGGCGGCCACGTACTGCTCGTCGGCGTACTCATAGGTGGGACGGCTGGTGACCAGCACCGTGGCGCGCGCGCCGCGCAGCACGGCGGCCGGCCCCATGGTGGAGGTGATGCCGCCCATCAGGCCGCCGCGATAGGTGAACGCCCCGTCATCCAGCAAGCGCTCGACCAGGCCGCTGAACGGCACCGGCGGCCCGTAGCGGGTCTCGATGCGGTTGCCCAGCTCGCAGCTCAGTTCGACGCCCGCGCCGGCGCGGCGGGCAGCGGCCACGGCGCCGGGGTCGACCACCTGCACCAGCAGCGGCCCGGGCGCGTCCATGGCCAGGAAGCGCCCCAGCACGTAGGCGCTGTCGCCGGCGGCGCCCGCGCCCACGGCATCGGACATCTCGCTCAGGATGATGGGGCCCGCTTCTTCCGCCGTCGCGGCCACCGCCTGGTCGAAATCCAGCAGGCCCGGCTCGAATTCGGCGCGGGCCGCCCACAACTGCCGGCACAGGCCGTCAAGTATCTCGCCGGCGCGCGGATGGACGCCATCGGTGACCAGCACGAAGGCCGTGCCGCCCTCTTCCCGCTCGGCCCATGGCGTGGAAGGGAAATAGCTCAGGGCCAGCACGCCCGGCAAAGCCTCGATGGCCCGCGCGGCCTTGTACATGGCGCGCATGGGCGTGCGTTCGCGGGTGCCGGCGGCGGTGGGCGATACCAGCATGGCCAGCTTCTTCATGGCCATGACGGGCCGCGCCCCGCCCGCGACGGCCCGCACCAATATGCCGGCGGCGCGCACGCCCGTCTCGAAGGGGTCGTCGTGCGGGTATTGCTGGTAACCCACGATGGCGTCGCACAGGGCCAGCAGGCGCGGCGTGATGTGCGCGTGCAGGTCGCAAGTGATCACGATGGGCACCGCGCCCACCAGGGCCCGCACCGCCTCGAGCAGTTCGGCCTCGGCGTCGTCGGTCTGCTCGCAGATCATGGCGCCGTGCAGGGCCAGGAACACCCCGTCGACCGCGTGGCCGCGCAGGCGTGCCAGCAGCTTTTCCTTCAGGGCCTCGAAGCACTCGCGCGTGACCTGCCCGCCGCAGCCGCCGTGCGTGGCGATCAGCGGCACCAGCTCCGCCCCCTGTGCCTGCAGCACCTGCAAAGCGCCGGAGACTTCCACGTCGCCGCCGCGCAAGCCGGACAGGATGGCGTCGCCTTCATGCAGGTAATTCTGGCGGAACTCGGCCAGCGAGGTGCGGGCCAATGAAAACGTGTTGCCCTCGAACAGCAATCCACCGATGGCGATTCGCATGTTGGCTCCTAGTCGGCGACCGGCGTCGACACGCCGGTCTTCACTTCGTCCATGGCCACGTAGGAATGCGTGATGCGCACGCCCGGCAGCTTGAGGATCTTGTCTTCCAGCAGCACCCGGAAGGCGCCGATGTCCGCCACGCGGATCTTCATGATGAAATCGACGTCGCCGGTAATCATGTGGCATTCGACGATCTCGCCGATCTCGGCGATGGCGGCGCGGAACTGCTCGTATACGCCGTCCACCGCGCGGTCGAACAGGACGAACGCGAAAATCAGCATCGGATAGCCGACCCGCGTGGGATCGAGGATGGCCTGGTACTCGCGGATGTAGCCCTCGCGCTCCAGGCGCCGCACCCGCTCCAGGCATGGCGTGGGGCTGAGCTCCACCTGCGCCGCCAGCCACTGGTTGGTGGCGCGCGCATGCGTCTGCAGCAAGCGCAGGATGCGGCGGTCGATGGCGTCGAGTTCGCGACGGGTTTCGGGGGCCGCGCTTTTTTCCGCGGACGGGGGACGTGCTGCCATGAATGCTCCGATCGATCGGCGGGCCGGCCGGCCCGCTTTTCATGGCAGATTAGAGAATCGACTGCTATTTCTGAATAGGTGTTAATACTTATTCTGATGATTTTTTCATATCCAGGATTTTATCTCGCTTAATCAGATTTTCGTAGAATTAAATAAAACAGAAAACCCCCACCATGCGCAGCCAGCGCGACCTGTGCCATGCCCCGCCGCGCGCGGTTCCCTGTAAAACTTGTTTTCCAACGTGAGCGAAGTTGATCCACGCGGCGCGGCGCCGCAGCCGCGGCTCGCAGGGAAACTCCCCGCGGCATGACAGAATCAAGACACGGCCTGCCGCCATCGATACGTCCACGCCGCCTGGCGGCATGGCGCTGTCAAGAAAGTGAACTTTTTCGCGCCTAGGATGGCGCACCTGACAGCCGCAGCCGTTCTCTCTTTGCCCGTCACCGGGTCGATCCTCAACTCCACCACTGCCCGGCGCTCTCCGGGCAAGGAGAGCTTTTGTCTTGCGGAAGTCGCTCGACCATTCTCTGATGGCTTAATCAACGTGTGCGCACGCCGCCGCCGGGCGCGGGCGCGCACATTTTTCCAGGTGAACTGAAACGATGATGCGAAGTAGCTCCGAAGGTTGGCCCGTCGCGCGCAAGCTGGCATGGGCGCTGGGCCTGTCGTTGACCGTGCTGCTGGCGGGCTGCGGCAGCGGCGACTCCGATGACGACGAGCCGGGCGCGCCGCCGCCCGGCGGCGGCACCGAATGCAGCGCCGACGCGCACTGCGCGCCCGCGCCCTGACCCCGCCCCTTTCATCCACGACCTCATCGAACCGACATGTCCTTTGATCCTTCCAAGCGCGGGTTCCTGCGCGCCTCGCTGGGCACCACCGCCGCGCTGAGCGCGCTGTCCACATTGCCGCTGTCCATCCGGCGCGCGCTGGCCATCGAGGCCAACAATGCCACCGGCACCCTGCAGGACGTCAAGCACGTGGTGCTGCTGATGCTGGAGAACCGCTCGTTCGACAGCTACTTCGGCACCTTCCGCGGCGTGCGCGGCTACGGCGACCGCTTCCCGATCCCGCTGGTCAACGGCAGCAACGTGCTCTACCAGACCGATGCCAACGGCAATACCGAGACGCCCTACCACCTGGACGGCAGCAAGGGCAACGCCCAGCGCGCCGGCGGCACGCCTCATGTATGGACCGACGCGCAGGCCGCCTGGGACCATGGCCGCATGAGCCGCTGGCCGGTGGCCAAGCAGCCGCTGTCGATGGGCTATTACGAAGACGCCGAAGTGCCGTTTCATCGCGCGCTGGCCGAGGCCTTCACCGTCTGCGACGCCTATCACTGTTCCATGCACACCGGCACCATCCCGAACCGGCTGTTCTACTGGACCGGCACGAACGGACCGTCGGGCGACAACTACGCGGCCATCGTCAATGAATACAACGGCGGCAACGACGTGGGCCCCTCGACCGAGGGCTGGACCTGGACCACGTATGTCGACCGCCTGGAACAGGCCGGCGTCAGCTGGAAGGTCTACCAGAGCCTGGCGGACAACTTCGGCTGCAACCAGCTGATGTCGTTCCGCCACTGGCGCCAAGCCATGGAATCGATGCCGGCCGAGCGCCGGCCGGCCGCGCTGCCGGCGGTGTCGCCGGCCTACGACCCCGCCATCGACGATCCGCTCAGCCCGCTGGCGAAGGGCTTCGGCAACACCATGCCGGACGGTTATCTGCAGAGCCTGCGCGACGACGTGAAGAACGGCACGCTGCCGTCCGTGTCGTGGATCATTCCGCCGTCCACGTACAGCGAGCACCCCGGCCCGTCCAGCCCGGCCCAGGGCGGCTGGTACGTGCAGGAAGTGCTGGATGCCCTGACCTCCAACCCCGAGGTGTGGGCCAGCACCGTGCTGCTGATCAACTACGACGAGAACGACGGCTTCTTCGACCACCTGCCGCCGCCGTCGGCGCCGTCGCGTCGCGAAGACGGCACCCTGGCCGGCAAGACGACGCTGGGCGAGGCCGACATGGCGTTCGAATACCACGACTATGCGCCGGCCTCGCCCAAGCATACGGCGCCGGACGGCAGGCCCTACGGCCCCGGCCCGCGCGTGCCGCTGTGGGTGGTATCGCCCTGGAGCCGGGGCGGCTGGGTCAATTCGCAGGTGTTCGACCACACCTCGACCCTGCTGTTCCTGGAAAAGCGCTTCGGCGTGAAAGAGCCCAACATCAGCGCCTACCGGCGCGCCATCTGCGGCGACTTGACCAGCGCCTTCAATTTCGCCAACCCGAACGGCGAGCTGCTGCCCACCCTGGCGGGCCGCACCACCAAGGACGCGGCCGACCAGCTGGTGGCGCAGCAGGAGGCCGCGCCGCCCATCCCGGTGCCGGGCGACCCGGCCCTGCCGCGCCAGCAGGCCGGCACGCGCCCCTCGCGCGCCCTGCCGTATGAGCTCCATACGACGGCGCGGGTCGATGCCCAGGCCGGCACGGTCACGCTGGCCTTCGCCAACAGCGGCCAGGCCGGCGCGGTCTTCCACCTCTACGACAAGCTGCATCTCAACCAGATCCCGCGCCGCTACATGGTCGAGGCCGGCAAGCAGCTCGACGACACGCTGGACGTGAGCGCGGACAATGGCCGCTATCACTTCTGGCTGCTGGGGCCCAACGGCTACCACCGTGAGTTCGTCGGCGACCTGCGCGACGAAGCCACCGCGGCGCTCGAATTGCAGGTCTGCTACCGCCAGTGCGAACCGCCGGAAGTGCAGGCCAGGCTGTACAACCGCGGCGCCGGCGCGGCCACGTTCGCCGTGACCGCCGGCGCCTACCGCGGCGACGGTCCCTGGACCCTGCAGGTAGAAGCCGGCCAGATCGGCGAACTGAGCTGGCCGCTCGGCGACAGCGGCAACTGGTATGACTTCACGGTAACGGCGAACGATTCGAAGCTCTGGTCGCGCCGTTTTGCCGGCCGCGTGGAGAACGGCCGCGACTCGGTGTCCGACCCCGCCATGGGCCAGGGCTGACGCATCCCGGCGGGGATGCGGCCTCCCCGCCGGGCGCGCGGCCCAGAGTCGCGACCCGCCGGAATAACCTTTGCCTTTCCGGGCAGCTCAGCGCTGCCCTTGGATTGGCATATCGCTAAATTCCGATATAATCGGCTCATGGACTTGCTTGAAATATTCAAAGCCCTCTCGAACCGCACTCGTCTCGAAATCTTGAAACGGCTGAAGGATCCGGTGAAGAACTTCCCGCCGCAAGACGAGGGGGATGTCCATACGGTAGGAGTCTGTGTAAGCAGTATCCAGGAGGGTGTCGGGTTGTCGCAGTCGACGGTCTCCGACTACCTTGCAACCTTGCAAAGAGCTGGCTTGGTCGAAGTCCAGCGCATTGGCCAGTGGACCTACTACAAGCGCAACGAAGCAGCCATCCGTACGCTCGCCGAGCTCATCGGCAAAGATCTCTAAATTTTTTGGCCCTTTATATCGGTAATTCCCGATATCCCTTTTTATCGAATCGAGAAATTCATGAAAGCTATCGCACTCAGCACTTTTGGCGGTCCGGACGCATTTGAACTTTGTGAAGTGCCTAAGCCGGTGCCTGGGCCGGGACAAGTTCTGGTTCGGGTGCACGCCACTTCCATCAACCCGTTGGACTACCAGGTACGACGCGGGGACTACCCCAGCCTGGTGCAGCTTCCGGCCATTACGGGACACGATGTTTCTGGCGTGGTCGAGGCAGTCGGAGCAGGTGTGACAGCCTTCGCGCCAGGCGACGAGGTCTGGTATACGCCCCAGATCTTCCATGGCGCGGGAAGCTATGCCGAGTACCACGTCGCGGCCGAGAACATCATAGGCAAGAAACCCGCCGCGCTTAGCCACCTTGAAGCCGCGAGCCTGAGCCTGGTCGGGGGAACAGCATGGGAAGCGCTTGTCGTGCGCGCGGCGCTACGGGCCGGGGAAAGCATTTTGGTGCACGGCGGCGCAGGAGGCGTCGGGCATGTGGCCATTCAGCTTGCGAAGTCCATGGGGGCACGGGTGATGACGACCGTGCGCGAAGCAAATTTCGAGTTCGCGTGCAGCATGGGAGCCGATGTCGTCATCGACTACCAGAACGAAGACTATGTCGAGGCCGTCATGCGTGAAACAGCAGGCCATGGCGTCGACGTCGTTCTGGATACTATCGGCGGCGACACCCTTTCCCGCACTCCCGAGGCGCTCGCACAACTGGGCCGGCTGGTCACGATCGTCGATATCGCGCAGCCACAAAACCTCATTCATGCCTGGGGCAAGAATGCGAGTTACCACTTCGTGTTCACACGACAGAATCGTGGCAAGCTCAATGAACTGAGCGCGCTGGTCGAACGCGGCAGACTCCGGCCCCATGTCGGGGCCACTTACTCTTTAGCCGATATTCCTCTTGCCCATGCCCGCCTCGAAAGCCGCGACAACGGGCTGCGCGGAAAAATCGCCATCGCCGTGGTTCCGCCAGCGAATCCATAGGCTCCGCATCCGCATTCCCCTCCTCAGGGTAAATCCCCATCACAAATCGCTTGATGACACTTCTCGACCTATAGGACACTTCGTGTCCTATAGGAATCTTTTTTGATTACAATCAAAGCAAAGGAGAAGCAATGCATATAGCGAAGATCCTCGGCGCCGCGCTGCTCGCCGCCGCCAGCGCCGCCGCGGCGGCCCAGGCCTATCCGGAGCGCCCCGTGCGGCTGATCGTGCCGTTCGGCGCGGGCGGCATCACCGACATCGTGGCCCGCCAGGTCGGCCAGGAACTGGGCAACGCGCTCGGCCAGAGCATCGTGGTGGAAAACCGCCCCGGCGCGGGCGGCGTCATCGCCGCCCAGGCTGGCGCCGGCGCGGCGCCCGACGGCTACACCCTGTTCATGGGCACCGTGGGCACGCAAGTGGTGAACCCGCTGATCCGCAAAGGGCTGGCCTATGATCCGCAACGCGACTTCGCGCCGGTGGGCCTGGTGTCGAGCTCGCCCTATCTGCTCGCCATCCGCGCCGGGCTGGAGCCGCGCGACTACGCGCAATTGGTGGACTATGCCAGGAAGCATCCGGACGCCCTGAACTTCGGCTCGGCCGGCAACGCCAGTTCGCCGCACCTGGGGCTGGAGCTGCTGAACCTGACCGCGGGCATCCGGATCATGCACGTGCCGTTCAAGAGCGGCAGCGAGGCCGTCAATGCCGCGGTCGGCGGGCAAGTGGATGTGGTCATGGACGCCAGCCCGGTGATCATGCCGCAGGTGCAGGCCGGCCGCCTGCGCGCGCTGGTGGTGGCGGCCGAACGCCCCCTGCCCTCCGCGCCCGGCGTGCCCACGAGCGGCGAGGCCGGGGCCGCCGCCCTGCAGATCAGCTCCTGGAATGCCTTCTATGCGCCGGCCGGCACGCCGGCCCCGGTGCTGCGCACCCTCAACGCCGCCCTGCAGAAGGCTTTGTCCTCGCCAGCCCTGGGCAAGCGCCTGGCGGCGCAGGGCACGCAACTGTATGGCGGATCGCCGGAAGAGTACCGGCAATTCATCGCCGCCGAACAGGCGAAATGGGCGGACATCATCCGCCGCGCCGATATCCGGGTGGAGTGACGCCATGGCCTGCCATCCCTTGTCCGGCGCGCCGCTGGAACTGATCGACACACTGCGTTCCGGCAATGCCTGGAAGGTGCGCCTGGCGTGCGGCTACATGGGCCTGCCGATCATGCGGCGAACCCTCGATATCCCGCGCGGCGACCTGCAGGCTCCCGAGTTCGGCCACATCAACCCGCTGCGCCAGGTGCCGGTGCTGCGCACCCGCGAAGGCGCCTGGCTGGCGGAATCCCAGGCTATCCTGTGGTACCTGGGCCGCGACACGCCGTGGCTGCCGGACGCGCGGCTGGCGCAGGCCCAGGTAGCCAGCTGGCTGAGCTTCGAGCAGACCATGCACATGCACAACTTCGCCCAGCCGCGCCTGCAGGTGCACCTGCGCGCCACCGCGGTGGCGGACGACGCGCACATCGTCGCGCTGCGCGAAGCCGGCATGCGGGCGGCGGCCATCATGGACGGGCAACTGGCGCGCAGCCCCTACATCGCCGGCGATGCGCCCACCATCGCCGACATCGCCCTCTACCCTTACACCAGCATGGCCGGCGAAGGCGGCTACGACCTGTCCGGCCTGCGCCATGTGGCATCCTGGCTGGACCGGATGCGCGCCCTGCCGGGCCATGTCCCGCTGATCAGTTGACACCGCCGCGCGGCGGCAAGAAGGAAATGAAATGGCAGACACGATGAAATTGTCGAAACAGGAACTGGTGCGGCACGCCCAGGCGGAAATGCAGCGCCAGTTCGGCGACGCGGCCTGGACGGTGCGCGAGCGCGTCGCGCTGACGTGCCGCATTCTCTACGATGGCGGCCACGACTCGGGCCTGGCCGGGCAGATCACGGCGCGCGCGGAAGCCCCGGGCAGCTACTACACCCAGCGGCTAGGGCTGGGCTTCGATGAAATCACCGCCGGCAACCTGCTGGAAGTGGACGAAGACCTGCGCGTGCGGAATGGCGACGGCATGCCGAACCCGGCCAACCGGTTCCATTCGTGGATCTATCGGGCCCGTCCCGACGTGCAGTGCATCATCCATACGCACCCGCTGCACGTCGCGTCGCTGTCGATGCTGGAGGTGCCGCTGGAAGTCTCACACATGGACAACTGCACCTTGTACGACGACGTGGCCTTCCTGGAAAAATGGCCGGGCGTGCCGGTCGGCAACGAAGAAGGCGAGATCATCTCGGCGGCGCTGGGCGACAAGCGCGCCATCCTGTTGGCGCACCATGGCATGCTGGTGGCCGCCGGCACGGTGGAAGAAGCGTGCGTGCTGGCGCTGCAGTTCGAGCGGGCCGCGCGCATGCAGCTGCTGGCCATGGCGGCCGGCCGCATCCAGCCGATCCCGCCCGAGCTGGGCCGCGAGGCGCACGACTGGATCCTGACGCCCAAGCGCTCGCAGATCGGCTTCGCCTACTACGCGCGGCGGGCCTTGCGCGCCCACCCCGACGTGCTTGCGTGAGCCGGCTCGACGCGCCGCCGGAATTGCGGCATGCTAGCGGGATCGTTCGCCTTCCCTTCGCATGCCGATGCAAGACCTGCCGCACCGACTCCGCGCGCTGCGCCGCCAGCAGGCGCTGTCGCTGGAACAACTGGCCCAGCGCACCGGGCTGACCAAAAGCTACCTGTCCAAGGTGGAACGCGGCCTCAGCGAACCCTCCATCTCCACGGTGCTGCGCCTGGCCCAGGCCTATGAAATCGGCGTGTCGCAACTGGTCGGGGCCGACCCGGACGCCCAGGAAGAAACCGTCAGCGTGGTGCGCGCCGCCGAGCGCGAACCCATGGTGCGCCGCGGCACCGCCGCCGGCTACGACTACCTGTCCATGGCCGGGCGCCGCAAGGTGCGCATGATGGAGCCCTTCGTGGTGCGCCCGCCGCGCCGCTTCCCGGCCGACCGCGCGGTGTTCCCGCATCCCGGCGAGGAATTCATGCTGGTGCTCAAGGGCTCGGTGGAAGTCCACGTCGGCGAACGGCAGTTCCGGCTCGACTGCGGCGACTCGGTCTATTTCGATTCCGAGCTGCCGCACCGCCTGCGCACCGTCAGCCGCGAGATCGCCGAAGTGCTGGTGGTGACCGCGCGCTGACCTTTCCTTCGCGGATCCACGATGACCGATACCTCTCCGTACCCCGCCGCCCGCACCCTCGACGACCTGCGCCGCAACCTCGACCAAGTGCGCGCCAATATCGCCGCGGCGTGCGCCCGCGCCGGCCGCGCCCCGGCCGACGTGCGCCTGCTGCCGGTCAGCAAGACCATCGACGAAGCGCGCATCCGGCTGGCCTACGCGGCCGGCTGCCGCGAACTGGGCGAGAACAAAGTCCAGGAAGCGCATGCCAAATGGGAGGCCATGGCCGACCTGCCCGACCTGCGCTGGGCGGTGATCGGCCACCTGCAGACCAACAAGGCCAAGCTGGTGGCGCGCTTCGCCAGCGAATTCCAGGCGCTCGACAGCCTGCGCGTGGCCGAGACGCTCGACCGCCGGCTGCAGGCCGAGGGCCGCGCGCTGGACGTGCTGGTGCAGGTCAATACTTCCGGCGAAGCCAGCAAATTCGGGCTGGCGCCCGAGCAGGCGGCCGCCTTCGTGCGCGCATTGCCGGCATACGCCAGCCTGCGCGTGCGCGGCCTGATGACGCTGGCGCTGTTCTCGCCCGACCCGGCGCGGGTGCGCCCATGCTTCGTGCGCCTGCGCGAACTGCGCGACCGCCTGCGCCAGGAAGCGCCGGACGGCGTCTGCATGGACGAATTGTCCATGGGCATGTCCGGCGACTACCAGCTGGCCATCGAAGAAGGCGCCACCACGGTGCGCGTGGGCCAGGCCATCTTCGGCGCGCGCGCCCTGCCGGACAGCCACTACTGGCCCGGCTTCGCAGGCCCTCCCACGGCATCATGAACACTCCCGCGGCCCTGCGGCCGCTGCCCGTCGACGTCATTTCCATCCAGTCGCAGGTGGTGTACGGCCATGTCGGCAACAATGCCGCCATTCCCACCCTGCAGTCCATGGGGCTGCGCGTGGCGGCCGTGCCGACCGTGCTCCTCAGCAATACGCCGCACTATCCCAGCCTGCATGGCGGGGCCATCCCCGCCGACTGGTTCGCCGGCTACCTGCGCGACCTGGAGGCGCGCGGCGTGCTGGCCGGCGCCCGGGCCGTCATGGTGGGCTTCCTGGGCGACCCCGACCAGGCCGGCATGCTGGCCGATTGGCTCGACGGCGCCACGCGCGCCCATCCGCAATTGCGCGTGCACGTGGACCCGGTGATCGGCGACTTCGACCACGGCATCTACACCGACCCGCGCCTGACCCAGGCCTGGCGCACGCGCCTGCTGCCGCGCGCCCACGGCCTGACGCCCAATCATTTCGAGCTGGAGCAATTGACCGGCGCCAGCCTGGCCACGCGCGACGACACGCTGGCCGCCGCGGCGCGGCTGCTGGACGGCGCCACCGACTGGGTGGTGGTCACCAGCGCCGCCCCGCGCGACTCGCCCGCCGGCGCAATGCAGGTGGCGCTAGTCACCCGCACGCTGCGGCGGGTGTTCAGCCACCCGGTCGTGCCGTGCGCCGCCAAAGGCATCGGCGACCTGTTCGCGGCGCGCCTGGCAGGCCATGTGCTGGGCGGCATGCCGCTGGAACACGCGGTCGAGCGGGCCTGCGCGCATGTCGTGGCGGTGCTGCGCGATACCGCCGCGCGCGGCTGGGAAGAACTGGCGCTGCCGCTGCACGGGCCGGCGGCCGGGGCCGCGTCATGACGGCCGGCAACGCGGCGCCGTTCGACCCGCCGCCGGACTGGCGCGACGCGCTGGCCGGCTACGCCTGGGCGGCGCAGGATATCGGGCGCTCCGACGCGGCGGTGTTCCGCCTGGAAGCGTCGGGCCGGCCGCCGCTGTACGTCAAGACCGAGACCGCCGGCAGGCTGGCCGAACTGCCGGGCGAGGTCCTGCGCCTGCGCTGGCTGGCGCAACAGGGCATCGATTGTCCGCGCGTGCTGCGCACGGCACAGGCCGCCGGCCGCCACTGGCTGCTGATGAGCGCCGTGCCGGGCCGCGACCTGGCCTCCACGCCCGAGCTGCCCGCCGCCCGCATCGTCGCCATCGCCGCCGCGGCCCTGCGCGCGCTGCACGGCCTCGATCCGGCCGGCTGCCCGTTCGACCACCGGCGCGCCGTGCGCATCGAACACGCGCGGGCCCGCGTGCAGGCCGGGCTGGTCGATGAAAGCGACTTCGACGACGAGCGCATGGGCCAGAGCGCGGCGCAGGCGTACGCCGCACTGTGCGCCGGCCAGCCGGCGCACGAGGACCTGGTCGTCACCCACGGCGACGCCTGCCTGCCCAACCTGCTGGCGGTGGACGGCCGCTTCAGCGGCTTCGTGGACTGCGGCCGCCTGGGCGTGGCCGACCGCCACCAGGACCTGGCGCTGGCGGCATGGAGCATCGAATACAACCTGGGCGCGCAATGGGCGCAGCCGTTCCTGGACGCCTATGGCGGTCCGGTCGACACGGAGCGGCTGGCCTTCTACCGACTGCTGGACGAGTTCTTCTGACGCGGGCCGGCGCGCACCGGCGCCGGCCCGGGGCGCGCTCGAGGATGAGCCGCCCCTAGATGCCGCCGCACTTCAGCTCGGCCAGCCTGGCGTCGATCCAGCCGGTGTCCAGCGTACCCGCGGCGATCTCCTCGAAGGTGCGGGCTTCGGCGGCCTGCTTGGCGGCGGCCGCCTGGCAGACCGCGTCGACCCGGTCGAACGGGACGCACAGCAGGCCGTCGGCATCGCCCACGATCAGGTCGCCGGGCTCGATGATCATGCCGTCGAGCGCGATGGCGGCGTTGATCTCGCCCGGGCCGTCCTTGTACGGGCCGCGGTGCGTGACGCCGGCCGCATAGACCGGGAAGCTGGATTGCCGCAAGGCCTGCGAATCGCGGATGGCGCCGTGGATGACGATGCCGCCGATGCCGCGCCGGCGCGCGTAGGTCGTCATGATTTCGCCGATGATGGCGTTGGTGAGGTCGCCGCCCGCGTCGACCACGATAATGTCGCCGGGCTGCGCCAGGTTCAGCGCCTTGTGCACCATCAGGTTGCCGCCGGGCCGGGTCTTGACCGTCAGCGCCGGGCCGGCCATGGGCGCGCCGTCGTGCATGGGCCGCAGGTGCGCGCCGCCGGCCGCCATGCGGGACATCACGTCGCTGATATTGGCCACCGGCAGGCCGGCGAAGCGGGCCACGATATCCGCCGCCACCTGGCGCCGCCGGGGATGGATGTGAAAGCCGATCATTGTCTCTCCAGTACAAGGGGCGCCGGCCCTACGGCACCGGCGAAATCAGGGGCTGCCCGGCGAAATGTCGTTCTGCGTTGTCCAGGAAGCGCTGCACCGAGGCATGGATGGCCTCGGGGGAAATGCCGGCGATATGCGGGGTCAGGACCGCATTGTCGAACTCCAGCAGCGACGCGGGTGGCGTCGGTTCGCCTTCGTAGACGTCCAGGGCTGCCGCCATGATACGACCATCGCGCAGCGCGGCGGCCACCGCCTCGGTATCGACCAGCGAGCCGCGCGCGATGTTGACCAGCACGCCGCCCGGGCCCAGCGCGTCCAGCACCCGGGCATTGACGATGTGGCGGGTGTCCGCGCCGCCCGGCGCCGCCACCACCAGGAAATCGCACCACTGCGCCAGGCCCTGCAGATCGTCGAAATAGCGATAGTCGCAATCGGCGCGGCGGGAGCGGTTGTGATAGCCGATCTCCATGTGGAAGCCGCGCGCCCGGTGGGCGATCTTGCGCCCGATGGCGCCCAGGCCCAGGATGCCGAGGCGGCGGAACGACACGTGCGGCGGACGCGGAATATCGTCGCGCCACAGGCCATGGCGCACCCCGCTATTGAGGAACGGCAGCCGCCGCACGGCGGCCGGCAGGATCATCATGGCGTGGTCGGCCACGCATTCGTCATTGGTGCCGGCGGCATTGGCCACGGCGATGCCGCGCGCGCGGGCATGCGCCACCGCGACGTTCTCGTAGCCCACGCCCACGGTGCAGATCAGCTCCAAACTGGGCAGCGCGTCGATCTCTTCGGCCAGCAGGCCGTTGGTGCCGTTGGTCAGCACCACCCGGATGTCGCGGCCGCGCGCCGCGATCTGGGCGGCCCCGTTGGATCGGTCGGCCCCCAGCCCCTCGTTGGGCGCGTAGATCATCTCGAATCGCTCGGACACCAGGGCGCGATGTTCTTCGGACAGGAATACCAGGACTAGCAGTAGCGGTTTCATCGGAAATCTGCACAGGGAAAATGCCGGGGCGCGCGCCGAGCGGGCCGCGGCCCGGGGAGTGTCAATCGATATGGGCGCCGGAAAGCTTTACCAGTTTGCCCCATTTCACGATCTCGCTGCCGACGATCTGCTTGAACTCGGCCGGCGAACCGCCGACCGGCGTGGATCCCTGGTCGGCAAAGGTCTGCCGCACGGCCGGGTCCTGTAGCACCTTGCCGATCGCCGTATTGAGGCGGTCGACCACCTCGGCCGGCGTGCCGGCCGGCGCGAACACGCCGTTCCACAGCACGATCTCGAAGCCGGGCAAGGCCTCGCCCACGGCCGGCACATCGGGCAGGCGCGCCGAGCGCTGCGGCGTGGTCACGCCCAGCGCGCGCAGCTTGCCGCCCTCGATATAGGGCAGCACCTCGACCAGCGGCGAGAACACCGCCTGCACCTGCCCGGCCATCAGGTCGGCATTGGCCGGCGCGCCGCCCCGGTACGGCACATGCACCATCTCGCCTTGCACCATGTTATTGAACAGGGCGCCGGACAGATGCTGCGAGGTGCCGTTGCCGGCCGAGCCGTAGTACAGCGGCCCTTTCTTGTCGCGCACGTAGTCGACGAACTGCGCCAGCGTCTGCGCGGGGAAGTCCTTGTTCACCATCAGCACGTTGGGAATCAGCGCCACCTGGGCCACCGGTATGAGGTCCTGCTCGACGTTCAACGGCATGTGCTTGTAGAGCGTGACATTGGTGGTCAGCGTGCTGGTGGACATCAGCAGGGTGTAGCCGTCCGGCTTGGCCTGGGCGACGTAGGCGGCGCCGATGTTGCCGCCGGCGCCGGTGCGGTTCTCCACCACCACCGGCTGGCCGAGCTGCGCCTGCAGCTTCTCGGCCAGCAGGCGCGCGGTCACGTCGGTGCTGCCGCCGGCCGACAGCGGCACCACCAGCGTCACCGGCCGCTCCGGCCAGGCGCCGGCCTGCGCGGCGCCGCCCGCCAGGGCGGCGGCGGCCAGCATGGTCTTGATCAATATGGATTTGCGCATGGCGAGTCTCCTCCTTGTATCGTTGTAGGAATGGCGGAACGGTCAGCGCTGGCCGTCGCCCACCGAGATCTGGTCGGCGCGCAGGCCGCCCAGCCGCTCGTGCACGCGGCTGCCGTCGGACACGACCAGCGCGTAGAGCAACTCGTCCGGGCGCGGGCCGTCGATGATGCCCACGTCCACGGTGCTGAAGTGGCTGCGCACGTAGCAGGCCTCGATGTGATGCAGCGGGATCTGCAGGCGCGTGCCGGCGCTGGCCACCACCTTGGCCGCGGGCACGATCGACTTGGCGGTCGGCAGCATGGCGCGCATGGCCCAGCCGCCGGCTTCGTGCCAGATGGCGCCGTGCTCCAGTTCGCCGTTCAAGCCGACGATGGCGCCCTTGCCGTATGCCTGGATGCGCTCCGCGCCGCCCATGGCCTGCAGCAGTTCGGGCACCAGCTCGTTGGCCAGCTCGCGGGCATCCCGCACCAGCCCGGACAAATCCTCCACATAGCGGCCGGCGTAGGGGTTCTGGAACACCACGGCGATCGTCCCCTGGCGCACCGGCTCGGCGCGCGGCGGACCGCCCTCGTGATAAATGCTCTCGACGTTGAGCAGCTTCTTGCGGATCTGGATCTTGGCCATGGATGGCTCCTTGAGGGAAAAAGGAAGGTGATGAGCGCGGGCGCCGGACGGCGCCCGCAGGCGGGACGCGCTCAGGGCTGGGGCGCCCGGCCGACCTGCACGCCGGCCCATTTCTCGATGTGCTGGATGACGCAGGCGTTGTCCTTGGCGCCATCGCCCTGGGTGATGGCGAACGCCAGGAACTGGCGCGCGGCCGGCCCGACCTGCATCGGCACCCCCAGCTTCTCCGCCTCGTCGATGCACAGCTTCACGTCCTTGTGCAGCAGCTCGGTGGTGAAGCGCAGCGGGAAGCCGCGGTCCAGCACGCACTGCGGAATGCGCTCCTGCGTGGCGAACGAACGTCCGCTGGAAACGTTCAGCACATCCAGCATCGTCTGCGGATCGAGGCCCGCCTTGACGCCATAGACCAGCGCCTCGCTGGCGGCCACCAGGCTGGCCGCGTACAGTGTGTTGTTGATGATCTTCATGGTCTGGCCCAGGGTCGGGTCCGCGCCCAGGTAGAAGACGTTCTTGCCCAGCACGTGCAGCAAGGCTTCCACTTCCCGATAGGCGGACTCCGGGCCGGACGGCATCACGGCCAGCGTGCCGCGCTCGGCCGCCACGGTGCCGCCGCTGACCGGCGCGCCCAGCAAGGCGATGCGGCGCGCGCTCAACAGGGCCTCGACTTCGCGGGTGGCCGACGGGCCGGTGGTGGACAGGTCGATCACCAGGCGCACCCGGCTGCCCTCGGCCACCTCGGCGGCCACCTCCACCACCGCGCGCGGCACTGGCAAGCACAACAGCACGATCTCCGCGCGCGAGGCCAGGTCGCGGGCACTGTCGGCGCCCAGCGCGCCCTGCCGCACCAGCCGCTGCTGCGCCTCGGCCGAGCGATCGTGCACGATCAGTTCATGGCCGGCGGCCAGCAGCCTGTTGCCGAAATGCCGGCCGATGTTGCCGACCCCGATCAATCCGATTTTCATGGTGAAACATTCTCCGCAGTGGGTTTCCGGCGCCCATGGTGGCGGTCCGGCCGACGCCTGTCAGCGCCGCCCTGCATCCTAAGATGGCGGCGCACCGCACTGCGAGTACTGTTTCGGCGATGGGGTATAGCCTGGTGTTAAGCGTCGGCCTGCTGCTCGACCAGCAGGTCGACGAACTTGTCGGCGTGGCTCTTGCGCGTGTCGAACACCGACCGGACGATGCTGGGGGTCAGCGGGATCTCGTGCGCCAGCGGCACGATCCGCAGGTCGTCCCAGGCCGTGCCCTCGGCGGTGTACTGGTCGACCATGGCCACGCCGGCGCCGGCGCGCACCAGGGAACAGGCCACGTCGGTCTGGTGGATATGGATATGCGTGGTCATCTCGACCCCGGCCTTGCGGAACGCCGCCGAGACGAGCTGGCCGAACGGAATGCCGGGGTGGTGGGCGATGAGCGGATAGCGGGCCAGGTCCTCGATGGCCACGCTGGACTGCGCGGCCAGCTCATGGCCGCGCGGCACCACGCACACCATGCGGCCTTCGGTGAACGGTTGCACGTCCAGGTTGGGATGGTCCAGCGGCAGCACCGATACGGCCAGGTCGACCTTGTTGCTCAGCACCTCCTGGGCCATGTCGTTGAGCAGCGTGGTGCGGTAGTTGACCCGAATGCCGGGATAGCGCTGGACAAAACGGTTGATGGCGCGCGCGACCAGCCCATGGCTCAGGCACGGGCTGGAGGCGATGTTAAGGGTCCCGGACGGTCCGCGCGCCAGGCTGCGGGCGAAGTCGTCCACCCGCAGCGCATACTGGTAGCACTCGTCGACTTCGCGAAACAGCGCCTCGGCCTCGGGAGTGGGCACCAGCTTGCCCTTGACGCGGTTGAACAGCGCCAGCCCGAGCGTTTGCTCGGTGTGCGAGACGATGCGGCTGATGGCCGGCTGCGAGGTGAACAGCAGCTTGGCGGCGCCCTTGATCGAGCCGGTCAGCATGACGGCGCGAAATACCTCCATCTGCCGTAGCCTGAATTTCATGATGTGTCTCCTGCATTCATCCGGCCAGTGCGCGCGCCACGCCCAGGAAGGACGCCAGGGCCGGATTGTCGTCGTCCTTGCGCCATGCCACCGAGATTTCCTGGCTGAGGAAACGGCTGCGGTCGGCCAATGGCACGTATTGGACTTTGGGATGGATGAGCGAAGCCAGGTTGCTGGGGATCAGCGCCACTGACAGGCCTGCCGCCACCAGGCAGATGACGCCCGCCACCTGCGAACACTCCTGCGCGATATCGGGATGGAACCCGGCGGCCGAACAGGCCGAAATCAACTGGGCATGCGCCGCGGGCACCTTCTCGCGCGAGAAGGCCACGAACGATTCGCCGGCCAGCTGCCGGAGCGCGATGCTGCGCTGGCCCGCCAGCGGGTGCGATTTGGGCAGCGCCACCATCAGGCGATCGTGCTTGTACAGGCAGGTGGCGATTTGTGCGGCCTCGCGCGGCAGCGGCGTACGGAGCAGGCCGAGATCCAAGCCGCGCCCGGCGAGTTGCTCGAGCTGGTCCTTGGTCGTCATTTCGACCACGCGCAGCCGGACCTGCGGAAATTGCTGGCGGAAGTGGCCGATCAGTTCGGGCATGAAACCATAGCCGGCGCTGCCGATGAAGCCGAGCGCCAGCTGGCCGGTACGGCCGTCGCGCGCGGCCTGTGTGCGCGCGATGGCTACGCGCTCGTAGTTCAACCACTGGTAGGCCTCTTCGAGAAAGACCTTGCCGGCCGGCGTCAGCGACACGGTGCGCTTGTTGCGCAAGAACAGCGGCACGCCGACTTGCGCCTCCAGTTTCTGGATCGCCTGGCTGAGCGGCGACTGCGCGATGCCCACGCGCGCGGCGGCGCGGCCGTAGTGCAGCTCCTCCGCCACGGCGATGAATTGCCGAAGCAGGCGGCTGTTCATCATGAGATGTTTTTTATCTTACAGAGCGCCAAATTATATGTTGGACGAGGATATTACCCAAGACTAGACTTTGCCCCACACTCTCACGGGATCGTCATGGACTCCTCTATTTCACTGGCCGGCCAGGCGCACCAGGCCGTTGCCGCCCTGCTCGGCACGCCCGCCGCATGGGATGAACCCATCGCCTCCCGCCTGCGTTTTCATGGCGAGCCGCCGGTATTCGATTCGCCGCACCTGCTCACCCTTTCGGCCGGCGCCGCCATCGGCGCGTATGCGCTGGCCATCGAACGCTGGTGGCACCTGGCCACCGGCCAGCGACAGACCGTCGCCATCGACTGGATGCAGGCGGCCTGCTCGCTGAACCCCGGCCATTTCCAGAAGCAGAGCGGCTACGTGCTGCCGGCCCTGTCGCTGCTGACCGAGCTGAAGGCGGATTTCTACCAGACCGCGGACCAGCGCTGGTTCTTTCCCATCGGCTCGTATCCCCACCTGCGCGACGGCGTGCTCGACTTGCTGCAATGCCCCAACAACGCCGCCTCGCTGGGCGCCGCCATCGGCCGCTGGAATAGCCACGACCTGGAAGAAGCTTTCGCCGCGCACAAGCTGCCGGGCGCCTATGCGCGCAGTCGGGAGGAATGGCTGGCGCACCCGCAGGGGCGCCTGCTGGCGAGCCGGCCCGTCATCGAGATCCAGAAAATCGACGACAGCGCGCCCGAGCCGGCCCGCGCCGCCAGCCGTCCGCTGGAACACCTGCGCGTGCTGGATCTGGGCCATGTCATCGCCGGCCCCGTCGTGGCCCGCACCCTGGCCGAACATGGGGCGGACGTCCTGCGCGTGACATCGCCGTTCATGCAGGATCCATTCCGCCAGACCATCGATACCAATATCGGCAAGCGGTCGGCGTTCCTGGACCTGGACCGCGCCGTCGATTGCCAGCGGGCCCGCGAACTCATCGCCGGCGCCGACGTGGTGGTCCAGTCATGGCGGCCCGGCAGCATGGCGCGCCGGGGCTTCGGTCCCGGCGAGGCGGCGGCCATCCGGCCGGGCGTGGTGTACGTGTCGGTGACCGCCTATGGCGATGAAGGTCCCTGGGCCACGCGGGGCGGGTTCGAACAGCTGGGCCAGACCGTCAGCGGCGTGGCGGTGCGCGAAGGCGGCGCCGGCCGGCCGCGCGTGGTGCCCCCCCTACCTGCTCAACGACTACCTGACGGGATACCTGGGCGCGGCCGGCGCCATGCTGGCGCTGATCCGGCGCGCCCGCGAGGGCGGCAGCTATCACGTCAAAGTGTCGCTGGCGCGCACCTCGATGTGGGTGCAGGAACTGGGCGGCGAGCCCGCTTTCGACGACGATCCGCGCCGGCCGCGGCGCCATTTCGCCGAAGCGCTGGCGCCCACGCTGGAAGTCCGCCAATCGGCGTATGGCCCGCTGGAGCAACTGCCACCGGTGGCGCAGTTATCGCTCACCCCGCCGCGCTGGGACCTGCCTCCCGCGCCCAACGGCGCCCATCCGCCGGCCTGGCGGAGCAACTAGAAAAACGCCCCCAAGGAGGAGACCTCACCATGTCCCGAAACCTGATCTGCGCGGCCAGCCTGGCCGTGCTGGCCGCCGGCGCCCCATGGACGCAGACGGCCGCCGCCTACCCCGAAAAAGCCATCACGCTCATCATCGGCTTCGCGCCCGGCGGCCCTACCGATGCCATTGGCCGCGTACTGTTCAAGAAAGTCGCCGAAGAACTGCGCGTCCCCATCGTCATCGAGAACCGCCCGGGCGCCGGCGGCAATATTGGCGCCCAGGAATTCTTGCGCGCGCAACCGGACGGCTACACCCTGATGTACGGCACCTCGTCCATCACCACGGCTCCCGCGCTGTTCAACCGCCAGGACTTGAATCCCAAGACGGCCTTCGTGGCGGCGGGCTGCTCGGTGGCGGTGCCGCTGATCCTGCTCGCCGCCAAGAACCTGCCGGCGGCCGATGCACGGGACTTCTACCAACAAGTAAAGGCCCAGCCGGGCAAGTATTTCATGGGCTCGTCGGGCAATGGCTCGATCGACCACCTGGTCGCCATGGACGTCGCCGCCAAGCTCGACCTGGACTTTCAGCACGTGCCGTACAAGGGCAACGGCCCGGCGCTGACCGACCTGGCGGCCGGAAACACCAGCTTCATGTATTCCGGCTCGTTCAATAGCGCGTTGCCGTTCATCGAGAGCGGCCAGGTCCGCGCCCTGGCGGTCACCTCGGCCCGGCGCTCGGCGGCCCTGCCCGATGTCCCCACGCTGTCGGAAAGTGTCCCGGCCTTGAAGGGCTACGACGCCGGCACGTGGCAGGTGCTGTTGGCGCCCAAGGGCACGCCGGCCGCGGTCCTGGACAAGCTCGACACGGCCTTGCGGGCCGCGCTGCAAGATCCGTCCGTGCGCGACAGCCTGCGCTTCCAGGGAGCCGAAGTCATGGACAAGACGCCGGCCCAGTGCCAGGATTTCATCGATAGCGAATACGACCGCTGGTCGGGCACGATCGACCGCCTCGGGCTCGAAGCGCGCTAGCGCGGTGCGGCCCTAGCGCGGCGGCGCGTCCGGTTCCTGGTCGGCGGCGCAGACGAAGGCGATCTTGTTGCCTTCCGGATCGCGGCAGTAGGCCGCATAGAAATCCGGGGCGTACCAGGCGCGCAGGCCGGGCAGGCCTTCGTTGCGGCCGCCCGCTTCGATGGCCAGCGTCCAGCAGCGGTCGACGATGTCGCAGGACAGTGCCCGGAAGCTGACCTGCGCGCCGTTGCCCCAGGTGGCCGGCAGGCCATTGAAGGGCGGCGCCACCACGAACGACGGCCAGCGCAGCGTGGGCGGGCGCCAGATCACGCCGGCCGGGCCGGCGCTGTCGATCGAATTGACCCGCAGCAGCCCCAGCGGCGCCAGCACGGCGTCATAGAAGGCCACCAGGCGCGGCCAGTCGCGCGCGCCGATCTGTATATGGGTGTACATGGCCGGTTCCCCCATGCGCGCCGGCTAGGCGGGCTGGCTGCGCGCCTGTTCGATCAGCGCGTCGGCCTGCTGCCGGACTTTGTCCTCCACCGCGCGCAGCGCCAGCCACTCTTCAAACTTGCCGGGCTCGAGGATGTTGTTCGCTTCGTAGAAGTCCATTACCGCGGTATGGGCTTCGTGCCACAAGCGCATGGCGGCTTGCACGTCGTTGATGTCGGGCATGGCAGGCTCCTGGGACAAGACGACAAAGCCACGCCCGCGCAAGTAGCGTACCCGGGGACGGCCGGCGCGGCGCGGGCCCCCGGCCCGCATGCGCGGCGGTAAATATTACGTCGCGGCGACACACGGGCTGGACGTGTTTCCATACAACAGATATTGCCAATGTCAAGACCGCCCTGATAAGATTGCGCCTCGGGTATTTCCCTACCCTCTTCTCTTCTTCCATCTCTTCATTCACCACCAGGGAGGCGTTCGATGTCCGTATTTCGCACCGCTATCCCCAGCGTGGCCGCACGACACCATTAAGTCGTCGCTGGCGCTGGGCCGCCCGCATGTTTCCTAGCTCGTAGGCTTGCGCTTACGGCTGGCCCTCGCCCGTTTTCCAGATCGTCTTCGCCTTGCCTGCCGGCCATCGCCGGCAAGCCGGATGGTCTGTTCCTCTGCTTCCGATTGAAGTCCCGGCGCGCTCGCCGCGCCGGGCCGTGACAAATGGCTCTAAGAAAAATCGACTTTCGCGGACAAGCCTTCAAGGATGTCCTGGGTTTTAC
The DNA here is from genome assembly GCF_002261345.1 of Bordetella genomosp. 2. Lineage (GTDB taxonomy): Bacteria > Pseudomonadota > Gammaproteobacteria > Burkholderiales > Burkholderiaceae_B > Bordetella_A. Next base: position 105,279 of record NZ_NEVT01000004.1, read on the forward strand.
GTTCCGTCACTGGCGCGAACAGCCCTGGCGCGTGCTGCTGATCGTGGCGCTGGTGCTGCTGTCGGCGGTCGCCGACGTGCTGACGCCGCTGTACGCCGGCCGGCTGATCGATGCCGTGGCCGCCGGCACCGCCGCCTGGGACGCGGCCGCCGCGGCATTCTGGACCCTCGCCGCGCTGGGCGTGATCAGCACCCTGCTGCTGCAGCTGGTGTACTTCAACATCATCTCGCTCACGCTCAAGATGATGAGCGCCGTGGCCGCGCGCGCGTTCCACCGGGTGCAGCACCTGTCGACCGACTGGCACGCCAACAGCTTCGCCGGATCGACGGTGCGCAAGATCACGCGCGGCATGTGGGCGCTGGACCTGCTCAACGACACGCTGCTGGTGGCATTGCTGCCCTCGCTGGCCATGCTGGTCGGCGCGACCCTGGTGCTGGGGCTGTACTGGCCGGTCATGGGCCTGGTGGTGGGCCTGAGCTCGCTGCTGTATATCGGGGTGACCACGGCGCTGTCGCTGAGCTTCGTGGCGCCAGCGGCGCGGCTGGGCAACGCCTGGGACACGCGCCTGGGCGGCGTGCTGGCCGACGCCATCACCTGCAACCCGGTGGTCAAGGCGTTCGGCGCGGAACAGCGCGAGGAGGCCCGGCTGGCGCGCGTGCTGGGCAAATGGCGCCATCGCACCCGGCGCGGCTGGGTCCGCGGCTCGGTCAACGGCGGGGTGCAGGGCATCATGCTGGCCGCCATGCTGGCGGCCATCCTGGGCTCGGCGCTGATGCTGTGGGCCGACGGCCAGGCCAGCGTGGGCGACATCACCTTCGCGCTGACCATGTTCTTCATCCTGCAGGGCTACCTGCGCGACATCGGCATGCATATCCGCAACCTGCAACGCTCGGTCAACGACATGGAAGAACTGGTGTCGCTGCACGCCCAGCCGCTCGGCGTGGCGGACCGGCCCGGCGCCGGCCCCATTGCCATCGAACGCGGCGAGATCCGCTTCGAGCACGTGACGTTCCGCTACGGCGCGCACGCCACGCCGCTCTATGACGATTTCTCGGTGCGCATCGCGCCGGGCGAGCGGGTCGGGCTGGTCGGCCACTCGGGCTCGGGCAAGACCACGTTCATCAAGCTGATCCAGCGCCTGTACGACATCAACGCGGGGCGCATCACCATCGATGGGCAGGACATCGCCGCCGTCCGGCAGGCCTCGTTGCGCGGCCAGATCGCCATCGTCCAGCAGGAGCCGGTGCTGTTTCACCGCACGCTGGCCGAGAACATCGCCTACGCGCGGCCGGGCGCCAGCCGCGCCGAGATCGAGCAGGCGGCGCGGCTGGCCAGCGCCCACGACTTCATCATGGCCCTGCCCAAGGGCTATGAGACGCTGGTGGGCGAACGCGGCGTCAAGCTGTCGGGCGGCGAGCGCCAGCGCGTGGCGATTGCCCGCGCCTTCCTGGCCGACGCGCCGGTGCTGATCCTGGACGAGGCCACCTCCAGCCTGGACAGCGAGAGCGAGGCGCTGATCCAGCAGGCCATGGAACGCCTCATGGCCGGGCGCACCACCCTGGTGGTGGCGCACCGCCTGTCCACCGTGCGCGCCATGGACCGGCTGCTGGTGCTGGACCGCGGCCGCATCGCGGAAGAAGGCAGCCATGACGTACTGGTGCGGCGCGAGGGCGGGCTGTACCGCCGCCTGCTGGAACGGCAGGCGCTGGAACTGACGCACGGCCTCGACCTGCCCGACCACGCGCCGCGCCGCCGCGCGCTCGCGGTTGCCGACGCGGACGACGCGACGGCGCTGGCGCAAGGCTGAGGCCCGCCCATGTCCCGCGCCCGCCGCCTGTTCGCGCTGATCCAGTTGCTGCGCCGCCACCGCTACCCGATCACCGGCGCGGCGCTGGCGGCCGAGCTGGGCGTCAGCCTGCGCACGCTGTATCGCGACATCGGCGCCCTGCAGGAGCAGGGCGCGCAGATCGAAGCCGAACCGGGCCGCGGCTACTTGCTGCGGCCCGGTTTCGTGCTGCCGTCGCTGATGTTCTCGGAAGACGAAATCGAAGCGCTGGTGCTGGGCTCGCGCTGGGTAGCCGACCGGCGCGGCGACGCGCGCCTGAGCGCGGCGGCCTGCAGCGCGCTGGCCAAGATCGCCGCGGTGTTGCCCGAGGAACTGCGCGCCGCGCTGGACGCCGACATCATCCTGGCCGGCTCCGGCGCCACGGTGCCGATCGACGCAGCCGTGCTGCCCACGTTGCGGCAGACGATCCGCGCCGAGCAGAAACTCGACATCGTCTACCGGGACCTGCAGGACACCGAGTCGGCCCGCACCATCTGGCCGTTCGCGCTGGCCTGCTTCGACCATGTATGGCTGGTCGTCGCCTGGTGCGAATTGCGCCAGGCCTTCCGGCATTTCCGGGCCGACCGCATCGTCAGCCTGGCGGCATCCGGCGAGCGCTACCCGCGCAGGCGCCAGGTGCTGCTGCAGGCCTGGCGGGCGGCGCAGGCCATGGCGCCGCCTTAGCTGCGCCTCGCGGTACCCACTGACAGTTTCTGACAGCATGCATCTTTACGATGCCGTCTGGCCGGCGCGACGACACGCGCCGCGTCCAGCCGACGTCATTGCCTTTGCGGAGGATTCCATGACCGATCCCAATCTGCTTATCCTGTACGTCGACAGCCCGGACCGCAGCGCCCGTTTCTACACCGAGTTGCTGCACAAGCAGCCGGTGCACGCCACGCCGAACTTCGCCAAATTCAAGCTGGACTCCGGCCTGATGCTGGGCCTGTGGGCGCGCCAGACGGTCGCGCCGCGGGTGCTGTCGGCCGGCCGCGCCGGCGAGCTGGCCATTCCCGTGGCCGACCGCGATACGGTGCGCGCGCTGCACGCCGACTGGACCGAGCGCGGCATTCCCATCGCGCAACCGCCCACCGACCTGGACATCGGCCATACGTTCGTCAGCCTCGATCCCGACGGCCACCGGCTGCGCGTCATCGCGCCGCGCCGCGACTAGGCCGGTCCGCCCGGCCGGCGGCGCGACGCTGACAGCTGCCTGTCATGCACGACGGCTACAATCACCCCTGCACCTGCGGGCCCGCCGCCCGCAGGCCGTTCCAATCCCGCTTGACAATCACCCCATGACTGCTTCCCCAACCGGGCACCGTTCGCCCGGCCTGGTGCTGTTCGCGCTGGCGATCGGCGCCTTCGCCATCGGCACCACCGAATTCGCCACGATGAGCCTGCTGCCCTACTTCGCGCAGAGCCTGCACATCGATGCGCCCACCGCCGGCCATGTCATCAGCGCCTACGCGCTGGGCGTGGTGGTGGGCGCGCCGGTCATCACGGTGCTGGCGGCCCGCCTGCCGCGGCGCGCCCTGCTGATCCTGCTGATGACGATGTTCTCGTTGTTCAACGGCCTGTGCGCGTTCGCGCCCAGCTACGAATGGATGATGGCGCTGCGCTTCCTGAGCGGCCTGCCGCATGGCGCCTATTTCGGCATCGCCGCGCTGGTGGCGGTGTCGCTGGTGCCGGAGCAGCGCCGCACCCAGGCGGTGGGCCGCATGTTCCTGGGCCTGACCGTCGCCACCATCGTGGGCGTGCCGCTGGCCAACTGGCTGGGCCACGCGGTGGGCTGGCGCTGGGGCTTCGCCCTGGTGGCGGCCGCCGGGCTGCTGACGGTGGCCCTGGTGGCGCTGTTCGCGCCCGCCACGCCGGCCGATCCGCACGCCAGTCCCCTGCGCGAACTGGGCGCCCTCAAGCGCGGGCAGGTCTGGCTGACGCTGGCCATCGGCGCGATCGGCTTCGGCGGCCTGTTCGCCGTCTATACCTATCTGGCCGACATTCTGCTGGAAGTGACCGGTGTGGCGCCCGCGGCGGTGCCGCTGGTGCTGGCCGTGTTCGGCATCGGCATGACGGTGGGCAACATCGTGGTGCCGTGGTTCGCCGACCGCGCCCTCATGCCCACCGCCGGCGGCCTGCTGTTGTTCAGCGCGGCCGCGCTGGCGCTGTTCACCTTCACCATCGGCAATCTGTGGGCGATCTCCGCCGCGGTGTTCCTGGTGGGGCTGGGCGGCGCGCTGGGCACCGTGCTGCAGACGCGGCTGATGGACGTGGCGGCCGACGCCCAGGGACTGGCCGCCGCGCTGAACCATTCGGCTTTCAATACCGCCAATGCGCTGGGCCCTTGGCTGGGCGGCCTGGCGCTCGCGCACGGCCATGGCTGGCGCGCGCCCGGCTGGGTGGGCGCCCTGCTGGCGCTGGGCGGCTTCGCGCTGTGGCTGGTGTCGGTGTCGCTGGAGCGCCAGCGCCGCCTGCTGCGCCAGGCCGCCTAGGGCCGGTTGCCTCCAGGAAGCGCCGCGCCGGCCGCCAAAGAATGCAAAGCCGGGGCGCCCGGCCCCGGCGAACCTAGGCAAAACCCGCCGCATTACCTATGATCGGGGAACCCGGCGGGGCGCCTCGTCCGTCGGGCTCCTCGTCAGCGCAATCGTTTCATACCAAGGAGTCCCATCATGGCAGGTTGGTTTGAACTGAAAAAAGCAAGCAACGGACAATTCCACTTCGCCCTCAAGGCGGGCAATGGGGAAACCATCCTGACAAGCGAGATGTATGCCGCCAAGGCATCGGCCGAAAACGGCATCGCCTCGGTCCAGAAGAACAGCGGCGACGCTTCGCGCTACAACTCGGCCACCGCCTCGAACGGCAAGTTCTATTTCACGCTGCGCGCCGCCAACAACCAGGTCATCGGCAACAGCCAGATGTACGGCACGGAAGCCGCGCGCGATGGCGGCATCGAGTCGGTCAAGCACAACGGCGCCACGCAGGACATCCGCGACAACAGTTGAAGGGCCGGCGGCGGCGCTACAGGAACGACTTGCCCTGCTCCAGCACCTGGTCGCAGGCCTTGCGGGTGATCTCTTCCTTCAGCCCGCCGCCGCTCAAATCCACCGATTTGCCGCCGCCCTTGAGCACGCCGCCCGCGCCGGCGCTATAGCCCGGGTCGGACGCGGCTTGCGACTGGCCGCCGAGCTTGCCCACGAGCTGGTCCTTCACCGACTGCGCGTCGCCGCCGCCCAGGTAATTGTTCTTGATGCAGAACTCGAGCACGCCGGCGGCATTGCCGGCGCTGCCCGCGCTCAGCGACGATAGCGGCAGGTTGCCGCCCAGGCCCTGCGCCACGCCGCCGGCCGAGGCCCCCTGCTGGCCGCCGCCCATCTGGCCCTTGACCGCATCGAGCAATTGCGCGTGCGCCCCGCCCGCTGCCCACTGCGCTACGATCACTGCCGCTGCGCCGATGACCTGCCGATGACCGAATCTCATTGCGTGCTCCCTGGGTTGAAGGCTCCGCGATCATCCTAAAGAGTTCCGGCGGCCGCCGTTGCGGCGGCGCACGGCCGGATGCGACAAAGTATGTAGCGCGGCCCGCGCCCGGCGCGGCACGGTAGCAAGTCGATTCGGATTGTCACTGGCCGGACACGATGGTCAGGCGCAGCTTGCCCGCAATGCCGGCAGGTCGGGCTCGATGCCGATGCCGGGCGCCTGCCCCAGCCGCGCGACGCCGTCCCGCAATTGCGCCAGCGGCCCGCTGAGCAGGGTGCGCAGCGGATTGTCGTTGGCGTCGATCTCGAGCAGCCCATGGTTGCCGGCATCGTCGACGGCGGCCAGCACGTGGGCGGAGGCCATCAACCCGACGCCGGCGCCCAGGTAATGCGGGCAGTAGCGCAGCCCCGCCGCCCGGATGGCGCGCGCCACCGGCAGCACGCCGGAGATGCCGCCCCATTTGGCCAGGTCGGGCTGCACCACGCGCAGGAAAGCGCCGTCGATGGCGGTCCGGAAGGCGTCCGCGCCCAGGCAGTTCTCGCCGGCCGCCAGCGGCACCGGCGACTGGTGCGCCAGCGCCTGCCATTCCGCCAGGGGCCGGTCGGCGCGCAGCGGCTCTTCCAGCCAGGCGATATCGAGCTCCGCCATGGCCTGCGCCATGGTGGCGGCGACCGACGCGTCCCAGCCCTGGTTGGCATCCGCCATGAGCGGCACGCCGGGCCCCAGCAGCGCGCGCACGCGGCGCAGGTTGACGAGGTCGCGCTCCTGGCCGAAACCCAGCTTGAGCTTGAAGGCGCGATAGCCTTCCTGGCGCTTGCGCGACACGACCTGCTCGGGGTCGTCCGGGTTGATACCGCTGGCGTAGACCGCCACCCGGTCGTCCGTCCCGCCCAGGAATGCCCACAACGGCCGGCCGGCGCGGCGCGCGCACAAGTCCCACAGCGCCACGTCCACGCCGGCGATGGCCTGCGCCATGGGGCCGGGCTCGCCCGCCTGGATCGCCAGCACTGCCGTGGCCGCGCTCAGGTGGGCGTAGGCCTCGGCCGGCGCGGCGTAGGCGCGGCCCACCAGCAGGGGCCGCAGCACGGTGTCGACCAGGCGGGAGCGATGCTCGGCGCCGCAGGCCGGGAAATTGCACCAGACCTCGCCCCAGCCATGCGCGCCGTCGCGGTCCTCGACGCGCACGAACACGGCCGGACGGTCGTGCATGACGCCGAACGAAGTGCGCACCGGGTGTTCGACCGGATAGCGCAGCACATGGACCTGCAGGTCGGCGACGTTCAGGCGGTGCGCATCGTCCATGGGGGGCCTCAGGGGATCAGGTTCATTTCGACATGGATGAAGTCGCCGCGATAGGAGACTTCGCTGAGATAGATCACGCACCCCTGGGCGTCGACGAACACGCGGCGCACTTCGGCGATGGGAGTATTCACCGCCACCTGCAGCTGCTGGGCCACTTCGGTGTCGGCCGTGCCGATGGTCAGCGCCTGGCGCGCCTGGGCGATCTGCACCTGCGGCAGGGAAACCAGCAGCGGGATGACGGTCTCGTTGCGGAAACGCGACGGGTCGAGCCGGAAGACATGCTCGGCCAGATAGATGTTGATGACGCAATACGGCTGGCCTTCCCGCTCGTGGATGCGCCGCATGAACACATAGCGGTCGGCGGCGAGGCCGTCCTGCGGCGTGAGCGGCGGGCTGTGGATGGCTTCGTCGATGGTGACGATCTTGGGCTTGGTGTCGCGGTAGACCTTGGCCAGTTCGGCCAGGGTGGTCTGCACGCGCAGCCAGCGGTCGTTGGGCGGCAGGCCGGTGACGAAGGTGCCGCGCCCCTGCTGCGGCGAGACCAGGCCTTCGCGGGTCAGCACGTCCACCGCCTGGCGCACCGTGACGCGCGCCACGCCGAATTCGGCCACCAGCTCTTCCAGTGACGGCGAGATCTTCCGCAAGGTCATCGTGCCGCTGACCATCCCGCACATGCTGACCGCCCTGCGCGTCGCGCTGGGGGTAGCCTGGGCCACGCTGGTGGCCTCGGAACTGATCGCCGCGCAGCAGGGCCTGGGCGCGCTGATCCAGGATGCGTCGTCGTTCTTCCAGCTCGACATCATCTATGTGGGCATCATCTGCATCGGCCTGATCGCCCTGGCGATGGACCTGCTGCTGCGCGCGGCGGCGCGCCGCCTGGTGGCCTGGCAGGAGCGCATCGCATGACGGCGCCGCTTTCCGACGTACGCATCAGCTTCCGCAATGTCGCGGTCGACTATCCGACGGCCGACGGCCCCATGCGGGTGCTCGACGGCATCGACCTGGATATCCGCCAGGGCGAGTTCGTCTCGGTGATCGGCCCGTCGGGCTGCGGCAAGACCACTATGATGAACATCGTGGCCGGCTTCGTGCAGCCCACCGAGGGCGAAGTGCTGCTCGACGGCAAGCCGGTGCGCGGACCGGGTCCGGACCGCGGCGTGATCTTCCAGGAATACGGCGTGTTCCCCTGGCTGACGGTCAAGGAGAACATCGCATTCGGGCTGACGCTGCGCGCCAACCGCGTCGAGCGCGCCGAGCGCGACGAGATCTGCCAGCGCTACATGAGCCTCATGGGGCTGGCCGATTTCGCCAATCACCATCCCAAGCATCTGTCGGGCGGCATGCGCCAGCGGCTGGCGCTGGCGCGCGCCTACGCGGTCAAGCCGCAGTTCCTGCTGATGGACGAGCCGTTCGGCGCGCTGGACGCGCAGACCCGCTCGGCCATGCAGGACTTGCTGCTGCAGGTGCTGCTGGCCGAAGACAAGACCGTGATGCTGATCACCCACTCGGTGGAAGAAGCCATCTACCTGTCGTCGCGGATCGTCGTGGTGACGGCCCGGCCGGCGCGCATCCGCACGGTGATCGACGTGCCGTTCGGCTATCCGCGCGCCGAGAACCTGCATGAAGACCCGCGGTTCGGCGAACTGCGTTCGCAGATCCGCAGCCTGGTGATGGAGGAATACGCCAGGCAAGCCCGCCAGGCCGTGCGCCTGGGCGATTGACCACCGCTAGAGAGGAAAAGCCACCATGAATCCGCAGCGCAGAACGCTATTGAAGACGGGCGCCCTGGCGGCAGCCATGACGGGCATCGGCATGCCCTGGCTGGCGCGCGCCGCCCAGAAGGTCCGCGTGGGCTACCTGCACACGCCCGCGGTGGACGGCCAGATCTGGACCGGCCTGGAAACCGGCGCGTTCGCCACGCAGGGCCTGGACCTGGAGATGATCAAGTTCACCACCGGCCTGGAGCTGTTCCAGGCCATGATCGGCGGCAGCCTGGACATGCTCTCGACTGGCGCCGTGGTGTCGAATTTCCCGGCGCGCGGCCAGGGCAAGGTATTCCTGCTGAACAACGTGGAATACGCCACCGCCCAGCTATGGGTGCGCGGCGACGCGGGGATCCGCGGCGCCGCCGACCTCAAGGGCAAGAAGATCTCGACCACCGCCGGCACCACGGCCCATGTGTTCCTGGACCGCGTGCTCAAGGGCGCCGGCCTGCAGGAAGGCAAGGACGTGCAGATCGTCAACCAGCGCATGACCGAGGCGGTCACTTCCTTCATCTCCGGCGCGGTGCCGGCGGTGGCGCTCTGGGTACCTTTCGACGTGACCATCAAGCAGAAGGTGCCGGACGCGCGCAAGCTGGTGGATGCCTCGGCGTTCTATCCGGAAGCCGCCATTGTCGGCGGCTGGGCCGCGCGCAACGACTACTACGAACAGAACCCGCAAGTGATCCAGGCGCTGATCAAGGGCTGGGTGCAGGCCAATGATCACCTGCTGGCGCACACCGACGAGGCCGTGGCGGTCCTGCAGCAAAAACACTATCCGCAGGTGCCGCTGGCCGACATGAAAGACCAGTTCAAGGCGTCGAAGTATTTCACGTCGGCCGAATGGCGCGCCAAGTATGCCGACGGCACCGTGACCAAGTGGCTGCAGCAGGTGACCGACTTCTTCGTGCAGACCGCCAATATCGCCAACCCGGTGCCGGCCGCCACCTACTTCGATCCCAAGCCCTACCTGGATATCGTCAAGGCCTGATGCGCCCTCGCCCGCCATGAGCCCCGCCTACGACTACATCATCATCGGCGCCGGGTCGGCCGGCTGCGTGCTGGCCAACCGCCTGAGCGCCGACCCGGCCTGCCGGGTGCTGCTGCTGGAAGCGGGCGGCGCGGACCGCAACTTCTGGCTGAAGTTGCCGGTGGGCTATTTCCGGTCGATCTACGACACCCGCTACTCATGGCAGTTCGCCGTCGAGCCGCAGCCGGAAACCGGCAACCGCGCCATCATCTGGCCGCGCGGCCGGGTGCTGGGCGGGTCGAGTTCGATCAACGGGCTGATCTACATCCGCGGCCAGCACGCCGATTTCGACGACTGGGCGCGGCTGGGCGCCACCGGCTGGAGCTATCGCGAGGCGCTGCCGTACTTCAAGAAGTCGGAATGCTATGCGGGCGGCGAGAACGAATACCACGGCGGCAGCGGCGAACTGCACGTCTCGGACCTGCGCAACGACCACGCCTTGTGCGCCACCTGGCTGGAGGCCGGCGCGCAGGCCGGGCTGCCGGCCAGCCCGGACTTCAACGGCGCGGTCGACAGCGGCCTGGGCTGCTACCAGCTGACCCTGCGCGGCCGCTGGCGCGACAGCGCCGCGACCGCCTTCCTGCACCCGGTGCGCGCGCGGCCGAACCTGACCGTGCTGACCGGCGCCCACGTGACGCGCCTGCTGATCGAGCGCGGCGTCTGCCATGGCGTGGCCTGGCTGCGCGACGGCCAGCAGATGCGCGCGCAGGCGGCCGGCGAAGTGATCCTGGCGGCCGGCGCGCTGCAATCGCCGCAATTGCTGCAGTTATCCGGCATCGGGCCGGCGGCCCTGCTGCACAAGCACCGCATCGCGGTGCACGTGGATGCGCCGGAGGTCGGGCGCAATCTGCAAGACCATTACCAGGCACGCGTCATCGTCAGGGTCAAGGACCGACTCTCGCTGAATGACGACGTGCGCAACCCCTTCAAGCTGGCCCGCATGGGCGCGCGCTGGCTGTTCGGGCAGGATGGCCCGCTGACCGTGGGCGCCGGCCAGGTGGGCGGCATGGTCTGCACCGAGCACGCGCGCGGCGGCCGCGCCGATGTGCTGTTCAATGTCATGCCGCTGTCGGTCGACAAGCCCGGCGACCCGCTGCATGCGTTCTCCGGGTTCTCGGCTTCCGCGACCCAGTGCCGCCCGGATTCGCGCGGCACGGTGGAGATCCGCTCGGCCGACCCGCTGGCGCCGCCCCACATCGTGTCCAACTACCTGACCGAGCCGCACGACATCAAGGTGCTGGTGGCCGGCCTGCGCATGCTGCGCGAGATCTACCAGCAACCCGCCTTCCGCCCCTATCTGGCGGGCGAAGAATACATGCCCGGCGCCGCCTTGCGCAGCGACGCCGAGCTCGAGCATTTCGCGCGCACGCGCGGCGGCACGGTATTCCATGTGTCGGGCACCTGCCGCATGGGCAGCGACGCCGGCGCCGTGGTGGACCCGGCCTTGCGCGTGCGGGGCGTCGAGCGCCTGCGCGTGATCGACGCCTCGGTCATGCCGGCCATGGTGTCGGCCAATACCAACGCCGCCACCCTCCTGATCGCTGAAAAAGGCGCCGAGCTGGTGGCGCGCGGCTGACGGCGGGCGGGCGGCGGCGCGCCCTATTCGGCCTTGACGCCCGCGTCGGCGATCACCTTGGCCCACTTGGCGCGCTCGGCCGCGATGCGGGCCGCGGCATCGGCCGGCGTGGTCCAGGTCGCCACCGCGCCCTGGTTCAGCAGGGCCGCCTTGACCGCCGGCTTGGCGGCGATCTGCTTGAGGGCGCCATTGAGTTTCTCCACCACCGGCGCGGGCGTGCCGGCCGGCGCCACGATGCCGAACATCGAGCTGACCTGGAAGTTGGGCAGGCCGGCCTCGGCAGTGGTGGGCACGTCCGGCAGCGCCTCGGCGCGCGCGTCGGCGGCCACCGCCAGCGCGCGCAGCTTGCCCGCCTTCACGTGGCCCTGCGCGGCCGGCACGGTCTCGATCATGCTGAGCACCTGTCCGCCCATCAGGTCGGTCATGGCCGGTCCGCTGCCCTTGTACGGCACGTGCAGCACCTGCACGCCGGCCGTGGTCTTGAACATTTCAGCGGCCAGGTGCTGCGGCGAGCCATTGCCCGCCGAAGCCATGGTCAGGTAGCCCGGCTTGGCGCGGGCCAGGGCGATGAACTCCTGCAGCGACTGCGCCTGCACCGACGGGTGCACCACGAACACCAGCGGCACCGTGCCGACAATGGACACCGGCGCGAAACTCTTCTCGATGTCGTACGGCACCTTGCCCTTGTAGAGTTCGGCATTGATGGAATGGCTGGTCAAGGCCCCCATCAGCAGCGTATAACCATCCGGGTCGGCCTTGGCGACCTGGTCGGCGCCGATATTGCCAGCGGCCCCGGCGCGATTCTCCACCACGAACTGCTGGCCCAGCGTGGTGGACAATTCCTGGGCCAGCACGCGGCCGATCACGTCGGTGGCGCCGCCGGGCGGATACGGCACCACCAGGCGCACCGGCCGCTCTGGATAGGCCGCCGCCACCGACGCCGCCGGCAACGCCAGGCCGGCGCACAGCGCCAGCGCGGACCACAGCACGGCGCGGCGCGCCGGAATGGGTTCGGACGAAAACATGCAGGTCTCCTTGCCGGGATGGTTATCGGATCAGTGCGGCGCCCGGCTCGCCTGCCGCACAAAGTGTAGGAGGCGCGCCCTGATAGAAGAATCAGAACTTTTCTATAGACCGATCTTGTTTTTCGATCAACGCCGACGCTAGCCGCCGGCGCGCCCGACCGCCGGCCCGCCTTGCTTGCGCCGGCGCAGCTGCTCCAGATATGATGCGGCTGGAAATTATCAATAATATTATCGAGATTACCGTGCCTGCCAAAAAGCCCGACAACACCTCTCCCAGCGGCCTGCGCAAAGGCCTCACCAACTACGGCGACACCGGTTTCTCGCTGTTCCTGCGCAAGGCCTTCATCAAGGGCGCGGGCTACACCGACGACGCCCTGTCGCGGCCGGTGATCGGCATCGTCAATACCGGCAGCAGCTACAACCCCTGCCACGGCAATGCCCCGCAGCTCATCGAGGCGGTGCGGCGCGGCGTCATGCTGGCCGGCGGCCTGCCGGTGGACTTCCCCACCATATCGGTGCACGAGAGTTTCTCGCAGCCCACCAGCATGTACCTGCGCAACCTGATGTCCATGGACACGGAGGAAATGATCCGCGCCCAGCCCATGGACGCGGTGGTGCTGATCGGCGGCTGCGACAAGACCGTGCCGGCCCAGCTGATGGGCGCGGCGTCGGCCGGCGTACCGGCCATCCAGCTGGTGACCGGCGCCATGCTGACCGGCTCGCATCGCGGCGAACGGGTCGGCGCCTGCACCGACTGCCGGCGCTACTGGGGCCGCTACCGGGCCGAGGAAATCGACGCCGCCGAGATCGCCGACGTCAATAATCAACTGGTGGCCAGCGTCGGCACCTGCTCGGTCATGGGCACCGCCAGCACCATGGCCTGCCTGGCCGAGGCGATGGGCATCATGCTGCCGGGCGGCGCGTCGGCGCCGGCCGTGACCGCCGACCGGGTCCGGGTGGCCGAACGCACCGGCGCCGCCGCGGTCGCGCTGGCGCACAGCCGGCTGACCCCCGACCGCATCCTGACCGGCAAGGCGTTCGAGAACGCGCTGCGGGTACTGCTGGCCATCGGCGGATCCACCAACGGCATCGTGCACCTGACCGCCATCGCCGGGCGGCTGGGCATCGACATCGACCTGGCGGGCCTGGACCGCATGAGCCGCGAAACGCCGGTGCTGGTCGACCTGAAGCCATCGGGCCAGCACTACATGGAAGACTTCCACAAGGCCGGCGGCATGCCGGCCCTGTTGCGCGAACTGCGCCCGCTGCTGCACCTGGACACGCTGACGGTGTCGGGCCGCACCCTGGGCGAGGAACTGGACGCGGCGCCGCCGCCGTTCGCCCAGGAGGTCATCCGGCCGTTCGATTCGCCCATCTACCCGGTGGGCGGCCTGGCGGTGCTGCGCGGCAACCTGGCGCCCGGCGGCGCCATCATCAAGCAGTCGGCCGCCGATCCGGGCCTGATGGAACACGAGGGCCGCGCGGTGGTGTTCGAGGACGCCGAGGACATGGCGCGCCGCGTCGACGATGAAGCGCTGGACGTGCGCGCCGACGACGTGCTGGTGCTCAAGCGCATCGGCCCGACCGGCGGGCCGGGCATGCCGGAGGCCGGCTACATGCCGATCCCGCGCAAGCTGGCGCGGGCCGGCGTGAAGGACATGGTGCGCATTTCCGACGGCCGCATGAGCGGCACGGCGGCCGGCACCATCGTGCTGCACGTCACGCCCGAGGCCGCCGTGGGCGGCCCGCTGGCCTACGTGCGCAACGGCGACCGCATCCGCCTGTCGGTGCAGCGGCGCGAGATCGCGCTGCTGGTCGACGATGCGGAACTGGCGCGCCGCGCCGCCGCGCAACCGGCCGAGCGGCCCGCCGCCGAGCGCGGCTACCGCAAGCTGTACCTGCAAAGCGTGACCCAGGCCGACCAGGGCGCCGACTTCGACTTCCTGCGCGCGCCGCAGCGGCGCGAGACGGTGCCGGGCAAGGGCCCGCGTTGACGCCTATTTGTAGAAGCCCGCGCGCAGGTTGATGCCGTGCTCCACGTAGGCTTTCATGGCGCATAGCATGCCGGTCCAGCCTTCGCAGTTGCCGTAGGAGCCTTTCAGCCCCGCTTCGTTCTGGCGGAAGCCCGCCTCGGTGATGGTCACCAGCGTGCGGGTATCGCCATCCAGCGGCTCGAAGCGCAGCGTGACGGTGGTGTCGTAGGCGCCGGCCGGGTCCGTGTCGGCCACGGCCTGCCATTGCAGGACGATTTCCCTGTCCTGCTCCACCTTGACCACCTTGACCGGGAACGCGCCGGGGAAATCGGCGAAATCCCAGGTGACCGTGGCGCCGGCCTGCAGGCGCCCCTGCGCGCCGCCGGTGGTGAAGTAGCCGGACAATTTGCGCGGGTCGGCCACCGCTTCGAAGACCTCGTGCACCGGCTTGGCGATGCGTCCGGACACCGTGAATTTGAATTCCATGCTTGGCTCCTTGCTCTCTGCCATTCAGGCGGCTGCTTGCCATCCAGGCCGTTATGTTATAAAAATATAACATGTTCAGGGACGATGTGGATATTTCCGATGCGGTGTTCAAGGCGCTGGCCGACAAGCGCCGCCGCGCCATTCTCGACGCCCTGCGGGACGACCCCAAGACCACCGGCCAGCTGGTCGCGCTGTTCCCGGATATCGACCGCTGCACGGTGATGCAGCACATGCGCGTGCTGGAGCGCGCCGGGCTCATCGTCGCCCGCCGCGAAGGGCGCGAGCGCTGGAACCACCTCAACGCCCTGCCCATCAAGCACATCCACGACCGCTGGATCGGCGATTACGCCCGCAATGCGGCCGGCCTGATGGCGCGCCTGGAAAAAACGCTGCAGTCGTGAAGCCGCCCGGCCGCGGCCGGCGTCCTACGGCGCCGCCGGCAGGTGCGCGTGCAGCACCTCGAGCAGCGCCATCGCGGCGGGCGACAGGCTGCGGTGGCGCGCGGTCACCAGCCCGATGGAACGCTCGGCCACCGGCCCCACCAGGGGCCGCTCGACCACCCCGCTGTGCGCCACCGCGCCGGCCGCGATGGCCGGCAGGGCCGCCACCCCGAAGCCGCACTCGACCATGGCGACGATGGTGGTCAGGTGCTCGGCCTCGAAGGCCGGCTGGAAACGGATGCGGTTCTGCAGGAAGGCCCATTCGGCGTACTGGCGCACGCTGCTGGGCTGGACCATCGAGACATGGGCCGCCGCCACGGTGTCGGCCCAGCGCAGCGGCCCCTTGCGGCGCGCCAGCGGATGGCCCTGGGGAATCAGCAACAGGAAACTGTCCGACAGCATCGGCACGTAATGCAGGTCGGCCTGCTGGGGGTCCGCCGCGGTGATGGCGAAGTCCACCGCGCCGGCGCGCACCAGGTCGAAGGCCGGGCCGGACAGGGTGTCGTGCACCTTCAGCGCCACGTGCGGATGCGCCTGCCGGTAGGCCATCAACACGCGCGGCAGCAAGCGCGCGGCCACCGAGGGCAGCGCCGCCACCGCGACCGCGCCGCGCTCGGCGCTGGCGATGCCGCCGACCGCGTCGATGGCCTCGCGAAAGACCGCCTGCAGGTTGGCGGCCTGCTGCAGGAATACCTCGCCCGCCGCGGTGAGGCGCACGGTGCGCGTGGTGCGGTCGAACAGGCGCACGCCCAGCGCCTCTTCGATGCGCAGCACCTGCGTCGACAACGCCGACTGCGACAGATGCAGTTGCGCGGCGGCCTGCCGGAAATTGAGGGTGCGCCCCAATACCAGCACGGTTTCGACGTCGCGCATGGACAGGTTGATCTTCATGGTATTGATCTTGTTTGTTGATCATTCTATCCAAAAAATCTACTTCATCAATCAAAGCGGCTTCTCTACACTGGCGCCGGTACCCCGATTCGACCAAGGAGCAACGATGAGCGCCATGCAGCCCCCCTGCCTTGCCAACCCGGCCGCGAGCCATGCGGTGATCGTCGGCGGCGGGACCATGGGCGCGGACGTCGCCGTGGTGCTGGCGCGGGCGCGCTGCCGGACCACCGTGGTGGAACCCGATGCCGACCGCGCCGCCGCCCTGCCGGCGCGCATCGCCGCCAACCTGCGGGCGGCCGGCCATCCCGAGGGCTCGGGCGGCGTGGGCGTCGCGGCCGGCCTGGACGCGGTGGACTGGACGCAGGTCGGCCTGGTGATCGAATGCATTCCCGAACGCCTGGACCTGAAGCAGGCGCTGTTCGCCGACCTGGAGCGGCGCGCCCCGGCCCAGGCCATCCTGGCCAGCAACAGCTCCAGCTTCCCGATCGGCGATATCGGCGCGGGGCTGGCCAGCCGCGCGCGCATGCTGGGCCTGCACTTCTTCATGCCGGCCCACCTGGTGCCGCTGGTGGAAGTCGTGCTGTGCGAGGCCAGCGACATGGCCTGCGCCGATGCCCTGATCGCCTTCATGCGCCGCTGCGGCATGGTGCCCGTGAAAGTGC
Source organism: Bordetella genomosp. 2 (assembly GCF_002261345.1). Taxonomy (GTDB): domain Bacteria; phylum Pseudomonadota; class Gammaproteobacteria; order Burkholderiales; family Burkholderiaceae_B; genus Bordetella_A. Next base: position 121,726 of record NZ_NEVT01000004.1, read on the forward strand.
GCAAGGACCTGCCCGGCTTCCTGGCCAACCGCCTGCAGCACGCGCTGTCGCGCGAAGCCTTCGACCTGATCGACCGCGGCATCGCCTCGCCCGAGGACGTCGACGCCGCGGTGCGCTTCGGCTTCGGCTTCCGCTTCCTGGCGGCCGGGCCGGTGATGCAGCGCGACCACGCCGGCATCGACGTGCACGCCGCCGCGGCCGCCACCATGTACCCGTCGTTCTGCAACAGCGACCAGCCGGCCCGCTGCCTGGCCGAGCGCGCCGCGGACGGCCGGCACGGCATGAAGGCCGGCGCCGGCTTCTACCAATGGACGGCCGAATCGGCCGCGGCCGAGCGCGCCCGCTACGACCGCCTGCTGCGCGCCGGGCTGGCGCTGATCCAGGACGAATTGCCGCCGATCGAACCATGAACGGGCGCCCGGACCGGCCGGCGAATATCCGCGGCGGGCGGGGCGCGCCCTGGGCAGCGGCCGCCGCGCGAGCGCCTCAGCTACGTTTCGGGGCGTCCTTGCGCGCGCCCGGCTTGAGTCCGGGAATCGCCAGCGCCAGGCCGGCGCGGTCCGCCACGTTGTGGATATGCGCGCGCATGGCGCGGCGCGCCTGTTCGGGCACGCCGGTGGCCAGGGCGTCGATGATGGCCAGGTGCTCGCGGATCGGCTCGCGCACCCGCGCAGGGTCGGCGAAGGCGACCTGGCGGCTGCCTTCGACCACGTCGCCGATGCTGTCGGCGATGTCCTGCAGCAACGGGCTGCCGGCGATTTCGTACAGGCCGGCATGGAAGGCATGGTCGCCCTCGGCCATGACGACCAGGTCGCCCTCGGCCGCGGCAGCCTCCATCTGTTCCACGGTGGCGCGCAGCCGCGCCAGCCCATGGCGGGTCACCACGCCCGCCGCCAGCGCGGCCGCCAGCTCTTCGAGCTCGCAGCGGACCAGGTAAACATCGCGCAGCGCGTAGCGCCCCTGGAAGCGCCAGCGGCCATAGGCGCTGCCCAGCCCGCTTTCGCCGGGACGGACGATGAAGACGCCGCGCCCGGCTTCGCTGCGCAGCAGGCCCAGCCCTTCCAGCATGGTGATCGCCTCGCGCAGCGAGGCGCGGCTGACGCCCAGGGACTCGGCCAGCTGGCGCTGGCCGGGCAGGCGCCGCGCGTCGGCCCATTCGCCGCGCCGGATGCGCATCTGCAACTGCTGGGCGATGTGTTCGACTGTATTCATCATGCTTCCTTGCGGCAGCCATCCGCGCAGCGGCGTTGACAGTGATTTCTCCGGTGGGCATTATGGCACCAACTGGTCAGACCGGTTGCGACACCCGGCCGGCCTTCTCCCCGCCCGTGCCGCCCGGCACCCCTGCCTCCGCCCGCCATGAAAGCGCTACTCGACCGCTTCGCCGCCGCCATCGATGACATGGCCGGATTGACCGACTACCCCTACCGCGACCGCCAGCAGGCGTGGCTGGAACGCCTGCAGCTCAACCTGCCCGAGTTGCAGGCGGTGGAGACCCTGGCGCCCGGGCCCGAGCTGGGGTACCTGGAACCGCCCGCCGCACCGGTGGCGGGCCCAGCCCTCGGCTCGGACCATGCGGCGGCGCCGGCCGCCGCCCCGCGCGGCGACAATGGCCCGGACGCGGCGCTGGACGCGCTCGAGCGGGCCGGCCGGCAAGCCGGCCTGAACGCTTTCATCTCCCTGGCCGATGAAGCCGCGCTGCGGCGCCAGGCCGGCCAGGCGGCGCGCGACGCGGCGGCGCGGCCGCTGCTGGGCGTCCCCGTCGCCGTCAAGGACCTGATGGCGGTGGCCGGCTTCGCGCAGACCAACGGCAGCGGCGGCCCGGCGCGGCCCGCCGCCGCGCGCGACGCGCTGGCGGTGGCGCGCCTGCGGCAAGCCGGCGCGCTGGTCATCGGCACCACCAACCTGCACGAATTGGCGTATGGCATCACCAGCGCCAATCCACACTTCGGCGCGGTCGCCAACCCGCGCCATCCGGGCCATACGCCGGGCGGCTCCAGCGGCGGCTCGGCGGCCGCCGTGGCGGCCGGCATCGTGCCCATCGCCGTCGGCACCGATACCGCGGGCTCGATCCGCTATCCCGCCGCGTGCTGCGGCGTGGTGGGCTTCAAGCCCAGCTTCGACGCCATCGCGCGCGACGGCGCGCAGACGCTGGGCGCCAGCCTGGACCACCTGGGCCCCATCGCCGCCAGCGTCGCCGACGCCGCGCTGGCCTATGCCGTCATGGCCGGCCAGCCGGCCCGCGCGCTGCGCGGCGCGCCGCTGGCGGGCCGGCGCGTCGGCGTGCCGCGCCGCTACTTCTACGAACCGCTGGCCGCCGATGTGGCGCAGGCGCTCGAAGCCGCGCTCGAGTCGCTGCGCCGCGACGGCGCCGAACTGGTGCCGGTCGACATCGCCGGCATCGAGACCAGCGCGGGCCTGCAGTTCGTCACCTTGTGCAGCGAAGCCACCGAGCTGCACTGGGACCGCCTGACGCGCCATCCCGAAACCCTGGGCGCGGACGTGCGCGTGCGCCTGGAAGTCGGGCAATTCCTGCCGGCCATCTGGTACACCCGGGCCCAGCGCGGGCGCGCCGCGCTGGCTCGGGCCATGGACGCGGCGCTGGCGCAGGTCGACGTGCTGGTCACGCCCACGACCCGCACCACCCCGGCGCCGCGCGCGGCGACCAGCGTCGCCATCGGCGCGCGCGACTACCCGCTGCACACGGCGGCCACCGCGCTGACCATGCCTTTCAACCTGACCGGCCTGCCGGCCCTGACACTGCCCTGCGGCGCCGACCCGGCCGGCCTGCCCATCAGCATGCAAATCGTCGGCGCGCGCGGCGCCGACTGGCACGTGCTGGACGTGGCCGCGCGCATCGAGACACTGGTAGCCGGCCGCTATCCGGCAGGCGGAATGCCAGGTGTCTGACACCGCTACGAGATCGGTACGAGCCCGAATCGCTGCGAGCCCGTGCGTGGCGGTGAGGCCCGGGCGGCCAGTTGGAGGGAGGGCAGCCCCCGCAGGGGGCCGAGGGCGCCTGGTGGCGCGCCCGAGCCGAGCGACGTGGCCGCCCGGGCCTCACCGCCACGCGCGGGCGCCCCAAGAACCCACCCCACCGAACCGCCAGCCCCCCCGTAGGCGTTTCCCCTAACTGGTCAGACCGGTCGTAACAGCACTACAACTGCGGCTGGAGTACTTGCATCCCTCAGTTCGTTCAGCCATGACTGCCGGCGTAGCCGCCGCATGCCGTTCTTGAAGGAGAAGTCCACCATGAAGCTGCCCCGCCTCATTGCCGCCTCCTGCGCCGCCATGCTGGCGCTGGGGACCGCCGCCAGCATGGCGGCCGACCCCATCGTGATCGGCGTCAGCATTGCCCAGTCGCCGCCCGGGTCGGTCGTGCAGGGCACCCAGGTCAAGGACGGTGTCGAGATCGTCACCAAGATCATCAACGACAAGGGCGGCGTGCTGGGCCGGCCGCTTGAGATCGTCTACGAAGACAACCAGGGCATCCCGGAAAAAGGCCGCGCCGCCGCCGAGAAACTGATCGCCCGCGACAAGGTCGTGGCGATCACCGGCGGTCACCAGAGCTCGGTGTGCCTGGCGGAAATCGAAGTGGCGCATCGCTACAAGATGCCCTACGTCAACACCAATTGCTGGTCGGACGACGTGCGCGCCAAGGGCTATCCGGAAGTCTTCAACCCGGGCAACTACAACACCCGCGTGTCGTCCGCCATGGCCGACACGATCGCCGCCTTGAAGGTCAAGCGGGTGGTGGCCTTCGCCGAGAACACCGACTATGGCATCGGCCAGGCCAAGCTGCTGGGCGATTTCCTGAAGAAGGCCGCGCCCGACACCGAGTACAAGTACGTGGCGCTGGACCGCGCCGGCAAGGATTTCACCCCGGCGGTGCTGCCCCTGCGCGCCAACCCGCCCGACGTGGTGGTGAACATCATGCTGCCGCCGGCCGCCTATATCCTGATGAACCAGTTGTACGAGCAGGGCGTGGCCCCCAGCGCCCAGACCTGGCTGTACGACGGCGCGGGCATCGCCGACTACCCCGACTTCTGGCAGAACGTGAAGAAGGCGGGCAAGTACATGCTGGCCTTCGGCCTGTACCACCCCCCTGATGCCGATGCCCGAGCTGGGCAAGCAAGTCGGGCAGATCTACCAGCAGCAGAGCAAGTCCGAGCCCAATCGCCTGATCTTCCAGGCCGCCGATTCGGTGCTGCTGATCGCCCGCGCCATCGAGCAGGCCAAGTCGACCGACAGCGCGGCGATCATCAAGGCCCTGCAGGACATGGAATTCGAAGGCACGCGCGGCAAGTTCCGCTTCTCGCAGGATGCCGGCTACAAATACCAGCAGTGGGTCGACATCCCCTACGTCACGTACCAGCTGACCGAGATCGACCAGCCGCTGAGCAAGACCACGCTGATCCAGGCATCGGGCCAGCCGCTGGACATCGCCAAGGCCGTCAAGCCGGCCCGGTAACCGCAGGCCGCGCCCGGCCGTCGCGCCGGGCGCCTTTCCAAGCGCCGGCCGGCCCACGCCGCCGGCAATCGACGGGAGCCCTCCTGTGCTCGCAGTGGACTTGTTCGTCAACGGCCTGATCATCGGCCTGTTCTATGCGTTGATGGCGGTCGGCCTGACGATGATCTTCGGCATCCTGAAGGTGGTCAATTTCGCGCATGGCGAGTTCTACATGATCGGCGCCTACGCGTACACGCTGGTCTCGCTGGGGCTGGGCGTCCCGCCCTGGCTGGCCCTGCCGGTGGCGGCCGCGGCCGGCGCGGCGCTGGGCTGGGCCACCGAGCGCTGGTTGATGCGGCCGCTCTATGCCGGCTACGGTTCGTGGGGCCTGATGAAAGACGAGTATGCGGTAGTGGTCACCTTCGGCCTGTCGCTGCTGCTGATCAACCTGGTCGACAAGGTGGTCGGCCCGTATCCGGTGCGCGGGCCGTCGCTGTCGGACATCACCCGCATGGCCATCGGTCCTTTCATGATCAGCGGCCAGAAACTGATCACCGCCGGGCTGGCCATCGTGCTGCTGGCCGGCCTGGCGGTGTTCATCAAGTATTCGCTGTGGGGCCGCCAGGTACAGGCGGTCGCCCAGAACCGCCTGGGCGCCTCGATCGCCGGCATCGACACCGCGCGCGCCAGCAGCATCATCTTCATGGCCTCGGGCGTACTGGCCGCGCTGGCGGGCGCCCTGCTGGCTCCTGTCATCAACCCGGCGCCCGACGTCGGCCTGTTCCCCGCCGTCAAATCGTACGTGATCGTGGTGATCGGCGGCATGGGCTCCATACCCGGCAGCATCGTGGCGGCGCTGGCGCTGGGCGTGCTGGAAAGCTTCGGCGCGGTCTACCTGTCGTACGACTACCGCGACACGTTCGGGCTGGCGATTTTGATCCTGGTGTTGTTGCTGCGGCCGCGCGGGCTGTTCGGCGAACGCGCGCGCGAGGTCTGAAAATGGCATATCCGCGACATCCGAATTTTCTGCGCGACAAGCTGGGCGAGGAAATGCGCCTGTCGGTCGCCGGGCTGGCGGTGCTGGCCGCGTTGCCGCTGGCGATCGCCTCGCCGTATTGGCTGGGGGTGCTGATCGTCAGCATGTACTTCGCCATGCTGGCGTGCGGCTGGAACCTGCTGGCCGGCTACACGGGGCAGTTCTCGCTGGCGCCCGCCGCCTTCGCCATGCTGGGCGGCTACACCACCGGCCTGCTGGCCCACCACCTGGACACGCCGCTGTGGATCGGCCTGCCCCTGGCCGCCATCATCCCGGGCCTCATCGGCCTGGCGCTGGGCCGCATCGTGCTGCGGCTGTCGGGCCCGTACCTGGCGCTGACCACCCTGTCGTTCGCCGAGATCGCCCGCCTGGTCATCTACAACTCGATCGACTTCACGCGCGGCGACCAGGGGCTCAACGTGCCGGGCCTGGTCGAGAGCCGCACCGCGTACTACTACCTGTTCCTGGCGGCGCTGTGCGCCACCATGCTGGTCGTCTATGCGCTGCTGCGCTCGCCCACCGGCCGCTTCCTGCAGGCGATCCGCGACGACGAGATCGGCGCGGCCAGCCGCGGCATCGACGTGGTGCGCTGCAAGACCATCGCCTTCCTGGTCAGTTGCGCCATCTGCGGCTTCGCCGGCGGCCTGTACGGCACCTTCGCGCGCCTGGTCAGCCCGGAACTGGGCATCATCGCGCAGACCGGGCTGGTCATCGCCATGGTGGTCATCGGCGGCATGGGCACCCTGGTCGGGCCGCTGATCGGCGCGGTGCTAGTCTATGTGGCCTCCGAACTGCTGCGCGACGCCGGCAATATCCAGATGATCGTGTTCGCCCTGGTGGTGATCGTGTTCGCCCGCTTCTTCCGCGCCGGGTTGTGGGGGCTGGCGCGCGGGCTGGTCGCCCGGCGGCGCGCCGCCGCCTCGGGAGACGCCTGATGCCCCTGCTGCAGATCACCGCGATCGAAAAACGCTTCGGCGGCTTGCGCGCCGTCGACGGCGCCGGCATGGACGTGCAGGAAGGCGAACTGCTGGGCCTGATCGGCCCCAACGGCTCCGGCAAGACCACCCTGCTCAATGTGCTGTCCGGCCACTTGCGGGCCGATGCCGGCCAGGTGCTGCTGGACGGGCGCCCGGTGGCCGGCCTGGGCCCTACCCGGCTCGCGCGCCTGGGCATACAGCGCATGTTCCAGATGACGCGGGTCTTCAACCGGGTCAGCGCCCTCGACAACCTGCTGGTGTGCGGCCTGGCCATGGGGCTCGACGAAAGCCGCGCGGTCGCCCGCGCCGGGCAGCTGCTGGACGAATTGCGGCTGGCGCCGTCGGCGCACCTGGACGCCGGGCAATTGTCGGGCGGGCAGCGCAAGCTGCTGGAGTTCGGCGCCTGCTTCATGGTGCCGCCGCGCATCGCCCTGCTGGACGAACCCTTCGCGGCGGTGCATCCGGTCATGAAGGAAATCATGTCGGCCTTCATCCAGCGCCGCAACGCGGAAGGCCAGACCTTCATCCTGGTCAGCCACGACATGCCGGTGGTGGTCGACCTGTGCCCCCGCGCGGTGTGCATGAACGCCGGCAAGGTGCTGGCCGACGGCCCGACCCAGGACGTGCTGCGCGCGCCGGCGGTGATCGAGGCCTACCTGGGCGAGGACGCAACGGCGGAGGCCGGCCATGACTGAACCGCTGCTCGCCATGGAAGATGTCACCGCCGGCTATCTGGGCGACATCGATGTGCTGCGCAATGTCTCGCTGGCGGTGCAGGCGGGCCGCATCAGCGGCCTGATCGGCCTGAACGGCGCCGGCAAATCGACGCTCATGAAGACCCTGTGCGGCTTCCTGCAACCGAAGTCCGGCCGCGTCGTGCTTGCCGGCCAGGACATCTCGGGCCAGGCGCCGCACACCATGATCGATGCCGGGCTTTGGTATATCCCGCAAGAATCCAGCCTGTTCCCCTACCTGAGCGTGGCGGACAATCTGCGCCTGCCCCTGGAAGGCCGCCGGCGCCAGTTCGGCGCGGAACTGGAGCGGCGCTACGCCGATACGCTGGAACGGTTCCCCGTGCTGAAGGAAAAGCTGCGCGAGCAGGCGGGCAACCTGTCGGGCGGCCAGCAGAAATCGCTGGAATTCGCCAAGGCCTATATGGTCCGGCCGCGCGTCTGCCTGATCGACGAGCCCAGCATCGGCCTGGCGCCGCGGGTGGCGGCCGACATCTTCAAATGGATCCACGCCTTCGCGCAGTCCGGCATGGGCATCCTGCTGGTGGACCACAACGTGCGGCGCGTGGTGCAGATGTCGCACCATGTCTATGTGCTGAGCCTGGGCGAGATCACCGCGTCGGGCTCGCCGGAGGCCTTCGCGGGCGACCTGCATGCCCAGGTGCGGGAATGGCTGGGAATCAATTTCTGATGGCCGGGCGCGAGCTGGTCCTGCGCCCCCTGGCCGCCGACGCGTTCCAACCCTATGGCGACGTGATCGGCAGCGCCGGGCGCGACGGCCGCGCCATCAACGCCGGCACCTCGCTGCGCGTCGAGATGCCCGACCCGGACATCCTGGCGCAGGCCGGCCGCCCTTCCCTCAGCGTGTTCCGCGCGCGCGCCGGCGCCGTGCCGTTCGTGGCGCACATGCTGGAACGCCACTGCCTGGGCAGCCAGACGTTCCTGCCGCTGCACGGCACGCCCTATGTGGTGCTGGTGGCGCTGGGCGCACAGGCGCCGGATCCGGACACGGCGCAGGCGTTCCTGGCCGACGGCCGCTGCGGCGTCACCTTGCGGCGCGGCGTCTGGCACCATCCGCTGTGGGCGCTGGCGGCTGGCGACTTCGCCGTGCTCGAACGCCGCGGCGCGAGCGTCGACTGCGATATCGCCACGCTGTCCGACGGCCCCTGGCGGATATTGCCTAGCGCCTGACAGCCGTGCCGCCTTCCGCCAGGCCCACCGCCAGCCCGGCCCGCCAGGCCGCCAGCTTGCCGGCGCGGTCCAGCGCCGCGTGGGCCGGGCTGGTGGACGGCAGGTCGACGTAGGCCGGCCGCGCCTGGGCGGCCAGGCCCGGCAGCACATGGCGTCGGTACAGCGCGGCGGCCTTGGCGCCGTTGAAGCACACCCGCAGGATGCCCGGATGGGCGCGGAAGAAGGCGGCGAAGTCGTTCGGCACCACCGTGGCCGGGTCGATGTCGGCGTCCAGGCTGCCGGCGCGCTCGCAGGCCTGCAGCACGTCCCAAAGCGCCACGCCGGCCGCCGTCAGGGCGGCCACGCGTTCGGCGTAGCCAGCCGCGGCATCGAACCCGTACAGGTCCGCGGCGATCGGCCAGAATGCGTTGCGCGGATGCGCGTAGTACTGCCGCAGCCGCAGCGAAGCGATCCCCGGCATGGAGCCCAGCACCAGCACGCGCGCGTCCGGCCGCGCCACCGGCGGGAAGCCGTGGACGCGCGGCGCGCTGCCGGCCGTCCGCGTCAGGATGCCGGACGCCATACGCTGGCCAGCCAGGGCTGTTGCTCGCGCGGCAGCCCGGCGGGCCGGTAATAGTGCTCCAGCTCGCGGAAGCCGGCGGCGGTCAGCAGCGCGCGCCACGCGGCCAGGTCGTGGTAGGCGCCGTAGCGGCCGCGGTTCCAGCCTTCCTGGTTGTCGCCGCGCGGATTGGAGCAGAACAGCGCGCCGCCCGGCCGCAATGCGGCGCGCAGTTGGCCAAGCACGCGCGGCAGTTCCTGGAGCGGAACGTGGAACAGCACGGCATTGGCGTAGATGCCGTCGAAACGCCCGGCGGGCAGGTCCAGCGCCAGCAGGTCCTGCTGCCAGACTTCGCAGCCGGACGCCTGGCGCGCCATGGCGACGAACCGTTCGGCGCCGTCCAGCCCGACGGCGCGATGCCCCAGGGCGGTGAACGTCCGCAGGTCGCGGCCGGGCCCGCAGCCGAGGTCGAGGATGTCGTACGGCGGCGCGCCCTGCAGGTGGCGCAGCAGCGCGGCGATGTTCTGGCTCACGTCGTGGTCGCGCGTGCCGGCCTCGAAGCTGGCGGCGTTGTCGTTGTAGTGCGCCAGGTTGCGGGCGGCGATTTCGCGCAGTTCATCGGGGGAAAGCGGCATGGCGGCGAGCTCGACGGTTCCAATGGCAAATGCCAGGCACCCGGGGGGGTGCCTGGCATCATGGTACTCGTAGAAGGTGTCTTGCGAGCACGGTGCCTGACACCCTGCGGGAGTCTGGCACCTGTGCCCGTGCCCTGTCCGCTCAGGCGGCCAGGCGGTTCTGGATCGACGACTTGACGTTCGGCAGCTCGCCCGGCAGACGCTCGGCCAGTTGCTCGAACAGCGTATCGTGCAGCGCCAGTTCGTCGCGCCACGAGGCGACGTCGACCGAAATCACCTGCTGGAACTGGTCGGGGCTGAATTCCAGGCCGGTCCAGTCGATGTCCTGGTAGGTGGGCGACACGCCGAACACCTGCTCCACGCCGCCGGCCGTGCCGTCGATGCGGCCCAGCATCCACTTCAGGACGCGCATGTTGTCGCCGAAGCCGGGCCAGACGAACTTGCCGTCGGGGCCCTTGCGGAACCAGTTGACGCAGTAGATGCGCGGCAGCACCGCGCCGGCGTCCTGCAGGCGCTTGCCCAGCTTGAGCCAGTGGCCGAAGTAGTCGCTCATGTTGTAGCCGCAGAACGGCAGCATGGCGAACGGGTCGCGGCGCACCACGCCCTGCTGGCCGGCGGCCGCGGCGGTAGTTTCCGAGCCCATCGTGGCGGCCATGTAGACGCCTTCCACCCAGTTGCGCGCCTCGGTGACCAGCGGCACGGTGGTCGAGCGGCGGCCGCCGAAGATGAACGCGTCGATGACCACGCCCGCCGGGTTCTCCCATTCGGGATCGATGGACGGGCACTGGGCCGCCGGCGCGGTGAAGCGGGCGTTGGGGTGCGCGGCCTTGCGGCCGGTTTCCTTGGCGATCTCCGGCGTCCAGTCCTGGCCCTGCCAGTCGGTCAGGTGGGCCGGCGGGGTGTCGGTCATGCCCTCCCACCACACGTCGCCGTCATCGGTCAGCGCGACGTTGGTGAAAATGACATTGGCCTTGAGGGTGGCCATGGCATTGAAGTTGGTCTTCTCGCTGGTGCCCGGCGCCACGCCGAAATAGCCGGCCTCCGGGTTGATGGCACGCAGGCGGCCGTCGGCGCCGGGCTTGATCCAGGCGATGTCGTCGCCGATGGTGGAGACTTTCCAGCCGTCCATCCCTTGCGGCGGGATCAGCATGGCGAAGTTGGTCTTGCCGCAGGCCGACGGGAAGGCGGCCGCCACATGGTACTTGCGCCCCTTGGGCGAGGTCACGCCGAGGATCAGCATGTGCTCGGCCAGCCAGCCCTGGTCGCGCCCCATGGTCGAGGCGATGCGCAGCGCGAAGCACTTCTTGCCCAGCAGCGCGTTGCCGCCGTAGCCCGAACCGTAGCTCCAGATTTCCCGGGTCTCGGGATAGTGCACGATGTACTTGGTGGGGTTGCACGGCCACACGACGTCGGCCTCGCCCGCCGCCAGCGGCTTGCCGACGCTGTGCACGCACGGCACGAATTCGCCGTCGCTGCCCAGCACGTCGAACACGGCGCGGCCCATGCGGGTCATGATGCGCATGTTCACCACCACGTAGGGGCTGTCCGACAGTTCGACGCCGATATGGGCGATGTCCGAGCCCAGCGGCCCCATCGAGAACGGCACCACGTACATGGTGCGGCCGCGCATCGCGCCGTCGAACAGGCCGTCCAGGGTGCTGCGCATTTCGGCCGGGTCGGCCCAGTTGTTGGTGGGGCCGGCGTCTTCGGCGCGTTCGGAACAGATGAAAGTGCGGTCTTCGACGCGGGCCACGTCGGAGGGATCGGACCACGCCAGGTACGAATTGGGCCGCTTGGCCGGGTTCAGCCGGCGCAGCATGCCCGACTGGACCATCTGCTCGCACAGGCGGTCGTATTCTTCCTGAGAGCCGTCGCACCAGACGACGCGATCGGGCTTGGTCAGCGCGGCGACGCGCGCCACCCAATCGATCAGCCCCTGGTGCTTGACGTATGCGGGAACATTGAGCGAGGCGATCCCGCCGTCGAACGGTTTATTCATCGGGCCCTTCTCCTAGAGGTAAAAGACCATGCGGGCCCGCAAGGGACCCGCATTGTTATGTTAATCAGTGGCGTCATATTACTTGCATGGGCGCCCCCCTTGCCAATCCAGGCCGGCAACGAATGAAACATCCTATGTCTGTTGCGTCCCTATAAAACTGGCGGCAGGCGCCGCAGGGACGGAGGCCGCGCGGCGCGCGCGCGGTCGCGACACGCGGCTATCCCCCGGGCGCCCGAGAGGTAATTCAGGGTAAACCCCGAGCCAGGCGTATCATGCCGCCTTGACGCAGAGAAATCCTATGTCGCACATTGCCGCCCGCGCCGCCTGGACGCGGGAAATCCGCGCCACCCTGGCGCTCAGCCTGCCCCTCGTCCTCACCAGCCTGGCCCAGATCGCCATGACCGCCACCGATGTGATCTTCATCGGGCGGCTGGGCTCGCAGGCGCTGGCCGCCAGCGCGCTGGGCGCCAACCTCTACGCCGCCATCGCCTTCTTCGCGCTGGGGCTGGTCACCGCCACCGCCCCCATGGTGGCGCGCGAACTGGGCGCGCGGCGCCACTCGGTGCGCGACGTGCGCCGCACCGTCGCCCAAGGGCTGTGGACCGCCGTCATCATCTCGGTGCCGGGCTGCCTGGCGCTGTGGTACGGCGAGGCCATCCTGCTGGCCATCCGCCAACCGCCCGAGCTGGCCGCGCAGGCCGGCGTATACCTGCGCGCGCTGTTGTGGGCGCTGCCGCCCTTCCTGGGCTTCCTGGTGCTGCGCTCGTTCACCGCCGCCCTGCAGCGGCCGCGCGCCGCGCTGTGGGTGGCGCTGGCCGGCATCGTATTCAACGCGCTGGCCGACTGGGCGCTGGTGTTCGGCCATCTCGGCCTGCCGGCCATGGGCCTGGTGGGCGCCGGCATCGCCAGCGCCTCGGCCAGCCTGTTCCTGTTCATCGGCATGATCGTGGTGGTCTACTGGGACCGCCAGTTCCGCCGCTACCAGCTGTTCGGCCGCCTCTGGCAGCCCGACTGGCAGCGGCTGCGGGCCTTCTGGAAGCTGGGCCTGCCCATCGCGGCCGCCACCGCCTTCGAAGTCACCATCTTCAATGCGGCGGCATTCCTGATGGGTTGGCTGGGCGAGGCGGAGCTGGCGGCCCACGCGGTGGCGATCCAGATCGCCAGCATCAGCTTCATGGTGCCCTATGGCATCGCGCAGGCCGCCACCGTGCGCGTGGGCCATGCGTTCGGCGCCGGCGACGCCCTGGCCGTGCAGCGCGCCGGCTGGACGGCATACGGGCTGGGCGTGGGCTCGATGGTGATCGCCGCCCTGCTGATGATCACCGTGCCGCACTGGCTGCTGGCCGCCTTCTTCGACGTGCGCGCCGCCGAGAACGCGCAGGTACTGGCGCTGGCCACGTCCTACCTGGCGGTGGCGGCGGTGTTCCAGATCGTCGACGGCGCGCAGGTGATGGGCGCCGGCATGCTGCGCGGCCTGCACGATACCCGCATTCCCATGGTCTATGCGGCAATCGGCTATTGGGGCCTGGGGCTGCCCGCCGGCGCGGCGCTGGCCTTCTGGGCCGGCTGGCGCGGGGTCGGCATCTGGAGCGGCCTGGCGGTCGGCCTGGGGGTGGTGGCGGTGCTGATGACGCGCCGCTGGCTGCGGCGCGAGCGCGCCGGCCTGGGGCCGATGCCGGCGCGCGGCGCCGGGAGCCCGCGCGCGGCCATGCCATAATCGGGGCGGGCGTTGCGTGCCGGGCCTCCGGCACCGCGGTGCGCGCCCCGCATGTTTTCCAGGATGTCTATGCCCCCTGCTTTCCCCCCCTTGAATGCCGAGCGCCTCTGGTCGCGTGTCGAGACGCTGGCCCGCCATACCCTGCCCGAGGCGCCGTGGACGCGCCGCGCCTTCTCTCCCCTGTTCAGCCAGGCGCGCGACTGGCTGGCCGACGAATTCGCCGCGGCCGGCCTGGAGGTGCGCCTGGACGCGGGCGGCAACCTGGTGGGCCGGCGCGCCGGCCGCGACGCGGCGCGCAAGCCGATCGTCACCGGCTCGCATTGCGACACCGTCATGAGCGGCGGCCGCTTCGACGGCATCATCGGCGTGCTCGCCGGCATCGAAGTGGCGCGCACGCTGCACGAGCACAACATCGAACTGGCGCATCCGTTCGAGGTCATCGACTTCCTGTCCGAAGAGCCGAGCGACTACGGCATTTCCTGTGTCGGCAGCCGCGCCCTGTGCGGCCAGCTCGACGCCGCCATGCTGGCCGCCCGCAACCCGCAGGGCGAGACGCTGGCCGAGGGCCTGCGGCGCATCGGCGGCGATCCGGCCGCGCTGGCGGCGCCGCTGCGCAATGCCGGCGACACCACCGCCTTCGTCGAACTGCACATCGAACAGGGTCCGGTACTGGAAAGCCGCCAGCTGCCCATCGGCGTGGTCACCCACATCGTGGGCATCCGGCGCGTGCTGATCACCGTGGAAGGCCAGCCCGACCACGCCGGCACCACGCCGATGGATATCCGCCGCGACGCGCTGGTGGGCGCCGCCCGCCTCATCGACGGCGCCTATCGCCAGGCCAGCCGGCTGAGCGGCAAGCCGCATTACGTCGTGGCCACGGTCGGCCGCATCGAGGTCACGCCCAATGCCGCCAATGCGGTGCCCGGCCGGGTGGAGCTGATGCTGGAAGTGCGCAGCGACAGCGACGCGGTGCTGGACGACTTCCCCGAGACCCTGCTGGCCGACGCCGCCGGCGAACTGGCGGCGCTGCGGGTGGGCGCATCCCAGGCGCCGGTCAGCCGCGCCCGTCCCACCGCCTGCTCGCCGCTGGTGATGCAGGCCATCGAGGCCGCCGCCGGCCGGCTCGACTACGCGTCGATGCGCCTGCCCAGCGGCGCGGGCCACGATGCGGTCTACATGGCGCCCACCGGCCCGATCGGCATGATCTTCATCCCCTGCCTGGGCGGCCGCAGTCATTGCCCGGAAGAATGGATCGAGCCGGCACAATTGCTGGACGGCACCCGCGTCCTGTACGAAACCGTGCTGGAGCTCGACCGCGCGCTGTCGCGCTGACCTGCCACATGTCATACATCGAACTCACCGACGGCACCGCCGACCGCTACCTGCTCGACGCGCCCGGGCTGTCGCTGCTGGTGTTCTACAGCCGCACCTGCGCCACCTGCCGGGTGGCGCGCGAGCAACTGCCGGCCCTCGACCTGCCGGTGGACCGTCTGTGCTGGGTCGACGCCGGCGCGAACGGCGGGCTGGTGGCGCGCTATGAAGTGTTCCACCTGCCCTCGCTGTTCCTGGTGCGCGACGGCGCCTATTACGGGCCGGTCAGCGCGTCGCTGGCAGAATGGGACCTGCGCCAGCAGATCGGCCTGGCGCTCGACAGCCACCCCGCCGAACTGCCCTGACAGCCCCCCGCGCCGAGCCGCGCCGCTCAGGCAAAGCTCAGCAGGAAGCGCGTGCCGCGCCGCGGGCCGGCGCGCTCCGACTCGACCTGCAGGCGCCAGCCCTGCATGTCGCACACCCGCTTGGCGATCGCCAGCCCGAGGCCGCGCGGCAAGCCGCCGCCGGCCGGGGCGCCGGGCGTGTCGCCGAGCCGGCCGCTGTAATAGCGCTGGAACACGAAAGGCAGCTCTTCGGCGGCAATGCCCTTGCCGGTGTCGCGCAGCTCCAGCGCGCCGTCGGCCGTCAGCGCCGCGGTCAGGCTGGCCGGCGCGGCGTGCTCGATGGCGTTGCGCACCAGGTTGCGCAGCACCGTCAGCAGCGCGTAGCGGTCCAGCATGTGCGCGACGCCGGCGGGAATGCGGTTGTGGAACGACAGCCCGGCGGCTTCGGCCTCGACCTCCAGGCCGCGCCAGGCATCGTCCATGCAGGCCGCCAGGTCGACGCGCTCGGCCGGCCGGGGCTGGTCGCGCGCCATGGCGCGCGCGCTCTCGAGCGAGGCAGCAATGTGGTCCACGTTGGCCACGATGCGCGTCAGGCGCTGGCTCGAATCGGCCGGCAGCGCCGCGTCCAGCAACATGATCTCGCTGTCGGAGCGGATCGCCGCCAGCGGCGTGCGCACCTCGTGGCTGAGGTTGGCGGCGAACTCGCGCTCGCGCGCGATCGAATGGTCCACCTGGTTCTGCACCCTATTGAAGGCCTCGATCAGGCGGCCGGCCTCGTCGTCGCGCGTGACTGCCATGTCGGGCGAGCCGGGCGCCCAGTTCGACAGGCGGCCGGTCAGGTCCAGCAGCGGCCCGACCGCCACGCCGGCCACGCGGCGCGACACCGCGTAGGCGGCGATCACGCACAGCACGCCCATGCCCAGCACCAGCAGCCCGAACTCGCGCCCGCGCTCTTCGTGTTCGGAGGCGTCGTACAGCACGTACAGCCGACCGCGCGGCGTATCGCTCACCCGGATGTGCCAGGTTTCGGCGCCCGGCTCCAGCCGGTGCAGGCCCGGCGGCAGCGCCTCCAGCTGGGCCGGCATGTCGTCGCGCACCGGGCCGTGGTGCAGCCAGGCTCGCATGGACCCTCCCAGCTCGCGCGCGCCGTGCGGCGGCAGAAACTGCGGATCGGTCGCCACATGCTGGGCGACCCGGTCGGCCTCGGTGGTCAGGATCTGCTCGACCAGGCCGTCTTCCATTTGGTCGAACGCCAGGTAGGCCAGCAGCGCCAGCGCGGCCACGAAAACCGCCACCGCGCCGGTCAGCGCCCAGACGACGCGCTGGGTCAGGGTGCCGCCCTTCATGCGCCGGCCCCGGGCGCCACCAGCCGCCAGCCCACCCCATGGACGGTCTCGATACCGTCGAAACCGGCCTCGGCCAGGGCGCGCCGCAGCAGGTGCATCTGGCTGCGCAAGGCATCGACCGAGGGCGGCTCGTCGCCCCACAGCACCGCCTCGAGCTCCTCGCGCGGCACCACCCGGCCCGGGTCGCGCAGCAGCGCCTCGACCAGCAGGCCGGACTTGCGCGTCAGCCGCACCGGCTGGCCCGCCACCGACACGGCGCGGGTGCGGCCGTCGAACTGCAGCGGGCCGAATTCGCGCACGGCGTCGACCACGGCGCCGCGGGCGCGGTGGATCAGCGCCAGCAGGCGCGCCCGCACCTCGGCCAGCGCGAAGGGCTTGGTGAGATAGTCGTCGGCGCCGTGGGCAAAGCCGGCCAGCTTGTCGTCGAGCGCGTCGCGCGCGGTCAGGATCAGCACCGGCACGGCCTGGCGCCGCTCGGCGCGCAGCGCGTGCAGCAGCTGGTAGCCGTCCATGCCGGGCAGCCCCACGTCCAGCACCACGGCGTCAAAGCGCTGGCTTTCGAGCATGCGCAGCGCGGTGCGGCCCTCGTAGGCCGCGTCCGTGACGAAGCCGCTCACTTCCAGGAACTGGTACAAGTTGCCCGCGATGGTCAGGTCGTCCTCGACGATCAAGACCCGGTAGTGCGCATCGGCGGAAACGGTAGTCATGGGCGGCGCGTCGGTCTGGCGAGCCAGGAATGGCCGCTGCCATAGTACGAAATCGGCGCGATTCCTGCTTGGCTGTTGATGGCGGGCATCTGGCGGCCCCTACGACGGCCGCGCCACGCGCACGCCGTTCAGCCGCAGCCAGTCGCCCAGTTCCGGGCGCGCCCATACTTCGAACTCGGCCGCCCGCTGCGCCGCCAGGGCGTCGCCCGCGCCCGGCAGGGCCGGATGGCAGACCAGCAGGTCGCCATCGCGCGCATTGGTCAGCCAGCGCTGCAGCAAGCCAGCGTAGCGGCGCGCGCCGCCCTGCAGGCCGTAGACCCCGAGCAGGCGGCGATTGGTGCGCAAGCCGGCGCGCCGCGCCGCGCGCGCCACGGCGCGCGACCCCAGCGCGCCGATCAGGGCGGCCTTGGCCGACTCGCGCAGCGGGATGCCTTCCTGCATGCCGGGCGCCGTGTACCGCAGCCACGGCGCGTCCCGGCCGTAGCGCCGCTGTATCAGGCGCAGCAGGCGCGGCAGCACGCCCGGCAATTGGTGCACGTGCTGGTGGCCGTCGACATAGTCCGGCGCGCGGCCCAGCACCGCTTCGAAGGCGTCGAACTGGCGCGCCAGTTGCTCGTCGAGCCAGGCGCCATCGAGCCGGTTGGCGTAGGCCCGCGAAATCAGCGCGGGCAGCGGCAGCACGCGGGCGGGCGCGGCGTCGCCCAGGTCTTCGGTCAGGTTCAGGTGCACGCCCAGGTCCAGGTCCAGGCCGCGCAGCGCGGACCCGCGCGCGGCGAACGTGGCGCCCTGCGTCAGGACGCTGACGGCGCTCAGCCGCCCCAACCGCGCCAGATGCAGCATGGCGGCATCGATGCCCGCATTCATGCCAAAATCATCGCCACACACGACAATGCGCTTCCACCATTTCCCTTCCCCGCCCCGCGCCTGGCCGCGGTGCATGTCCGATTCTCGATGCGCGCCCTGATCAAACAAATTGGCTGGTTCCTCTGCGTGGGCTGCGCCGCCGCGGCGACCCACTGGGCCGTCGCCGTCGGCTGCGTGGAACAGCTGGGCCTGCCGCCGCTGGCCGCCAATGCCATAGGCTGGCTGGTGGCATTCGTCGTATCGTTCACGGGTCATTATCGACTCACTTTTCGTCATCTGGCGTCGCACTGGACGGTGGCCGCGCGCCGCTTCTTCCTGATCTCGGCGTGCGGGTTCCTGCTCAACGAAGCCGCCTACGCCTGGCTGCTGCACATCACGCGCGTGCGCTATGACGCGCTGCTGGCGCTCATCCTGCTGGGGCTGGCGGCGCTCACTTTCCTGGCCAGCCGGCTGTGGGCGTTCCGCCGCAGACCCGGCGCGTGAACGCCGCGTCGATGTCGATACGCCAGACGCTGTAGTGGGAATCGGCATAACGGGCGGGCACGCCCCGCAGCACCGCAAAGCGCGCGCCATCGTCGACGCCGCCCCAGATCCAGAACCGGCTGCCGGGCGCGGCGGCGCACATGCGCGCCGGCAGCGCATCGCGCGGCACCAGCACGCGCCGGGCGACCTGCGGATCGAACTGGCCGGCGTCGTATAGCTCCTTGCGCCAGTTGTCGCGCAGCGCGATCTCCGGGTCGCTCCAGTCGTCGACTACCCAGCCGGGCTGGCGCGCGCCCGTATAGAAACCCAGGTCGAACGGATACGAGTGCAGTGTCACCAGGACGTCGGCGGGCCGCATCTCGGCGGCGATGCGCCGGCCCAGCGGCTCGGCGCTGCGCCGCGGGTTGGCCGCGAACACGGCCACCAGGACCACGCACAGCGCGGCCGACGCGGCGGCGCAGCCCCAGGCCAGGCGCCGCAGGCGCCGGGCCCCGCCGCGCTGCACGGCGCCCTGCACCACCTCGGCCAGCAGCACGGCCAGGGGCGGCAGCGCCGGCAGCACATAGCCGATCAGCTTGGAGCTCGGAATGGAGAAAAAGCCCAGCACGACAGCGCACCATACTGCCATCAGGCTGCGCACCCCGGACGCATCGGCGGCGGCCCAGAACGCCTTGCGCAGCGCCCCGCCGCCCCATAGCGACCAGGGCACCGCCAGGCCGATGATGACAGGCAGGTAAAACCAGAACGGCTGCACATTGTTGAAGCCGGAGCGCGCGAACCGCTCGAAATGCTGGTAGACGAAGAAATAATGGAAAAAACCGGGAAAGCGCTGCTGCATGAGCCAGAACCACGGCACAGCGACCAGCGCGAACACGGCCAGCGCGGGCGGCCACAGCAGCACGGCGTAACCGCGCCAGCGGCGCGTCAGCAACAGCCACAGGCACAAGATGGCGCCCGGCAGCACCAGCCCGATCAGGCCCTTGGCCAGCACCGCCAGGGCGGCCAGCGCCGCCGCCGCCAGCGACATGGCGCGGTGCGGCCGGCCGGCCTGCGCGCGCAGCACCGCGTCGGCGCCGGCCAGCACGCACAGGCTCACCAGCCCGGCCACCAGCATGTCGGTGTTGGCGAACTGCGCCCCGCCGTAATAGAACGGCATGGTGGCGAGCACCACGGCCGCCATGGTCGCGGCGGCGGCATCGCGGTAGCGCCGCACGAAGCCGTACACGCCGGCCAGCGCGCCCCAGGCGGCCAGCCACGACGGCAGGCGGGCCGCCCACTCGTTCAGGCCGAACCACCGGAAACTCCATTCGGCCATCCAGTAATACAGCGGCGGCTTGTGGAAGTAAGGCATGCCGTCCAGCAGCGGCACGGCATGCGAGCCGCTGCGCAGCATTTCCCAGGCCACGCCGGCATAGCGCCCCTCGTCCGGCAGCGTCAGCGGGCGTGCCCACGCCAGCCAGCCGAGCCAGACGGCGCCGGCCAGCAGCACCAGCCACCCGCGCGGCGGCCACGCTGCGCGCAGGCGGCTCATGGCCGCGCCCGCCGCACGCTGGCGCGCCGGGCGAGGCCGCGCCGCTGGCGCGCCACGAACAGCGGCCGTCCCTTGACCTCGTCGAAGATGCGGGCCACATACTCGCCCACCACGCCGAGCGAAACGAGGTTGACGCCGGCAAAGAACAGCAGCGCCGTGACGATGGTGGTCCAGCCCGAGACCCGGTTGCCGTTGACCAGGTAGGCCAGCACCAGGTAGGCGCCATAGGCGAACGACGCCAGCGAGAATGCGCAGCCGAGCAGGCTCACCATGCGCAGCGGCCAGGTGGTGAAAGCGGTCAGGCCGTCCAGCGCCAGGCGCAGCAGCCGCCAGGCGCCATAGCGGCTGGCGCCGGCGGCGCGGGCATCCGGCGTGTACGGCAGCGGCTCGGCGCGGAAACCCACCCAGGCATAGAGCCCTTTCATGAAGCGGGTGCGTTCCGGCAGGGCGACCAGGGCATCTACCACGCGCCGGTCCATCAGCCGGAAGTCGCCCGCGTCGGGCGGTATCCGGACCCCGCGCGCGCCGCCGAGCAGGCGGTAGAACGCGCGGGCGCCGGCCCGCTTGAACCAGGATTCGTCGTCGCGATGCGCGCGCACGGCGTAGACCATCTCGGCGCCCGCCAGCCAGCGTTCGAGCATGGCGGCGATCAGCGCCGGCGGATGCTGCAGGTCGGCATCCAGGCAGATCACCACGTCGCCATCGGCGGCTTCGAAGCCGGCCGACAGCGCCGCTTCCTTGCCGAAATTGCGCGACAGCTGCACGTAGCGGACGCCGTCCAGCGCCAGCCACTCGGCCATCAGCGCGGGCGTGGCGTCGGTGCTGCCGTCATCGACGACGATGATTTCCCATTGCGGGCACAGCGGCTCCAATTGAGCCCGCAATGCGGGCAGCAACAGCCGCAGGTTGTCGCATTCATTCAGGCACGGAATGACGCAGCTGACCAGTATGTCGCCCAGCATGCCGGCGTCGGACGGCGGCGCGTGCGAAGGCGCGGCCGGCAGCGCGAAGGGCGGCGCATCGGGACGGAGGAAAGGGACGACGGAGGCCGTCGCTTCGGAGCGGAACTCGACAGGCATGGCAGGTGCTTGCAGTACAAGAGCGCCCAGTATGCGAGGCCGCGCGTCGAATTTTCGTTGAGCCGCCGTGGCCGGCGCGCCGTTTCAGGTGCGTGGCGCCAGCGCGGCCCAGGCCCGCAGCGCCAGGCAGCCGCAGAATGCGCCCAGCATGGCGGCCAATGCCGCGCCCACCATGTCCAGGGGCCAGTGGATGCCGACGAAGACGCGCGCCCACGCCACCAGCAGGCCCAGGACGCCCAGCGCTGCCGCCAGCGGCCATTGGCGGCGGGCGGCCAGCGCCGCGGCCAGCGTCCAGACGAAGGTCGCGTGGCTGCTCGGCATGGAATTATTGGCGGCGTGGGCCACCATGGCGGGCCCGAAGCCCGCGGCGAACGGCCGC
Source organism: Bordetella genomosp. 2 (assembly GCF_002261345.1). GTDB lineage: Bacteria > Pseudomonadota > Gammaproteobacteria > Burkholderiales > Burkholderiaceae_B > Bordetella_A. Next base: position 143,044 of record NZ_NEVT01000004.1, read on the forward strand.
GCATGATAGGCCAGCAGGCTCATGGCCAGTTCGGCCAGGCGCGCGCTGGCGCAGGCGCACGCGACCAGGCAGGCGGCGGCCGCGTCGCGCCGGCAGACCAGCCATCCCAGCACCAGGACGGCCGCCAGATAGACCGGCAATTCGGCCAGCCAGGCGGCGGCCTGCACCCAGATGGGGCCGGCCGCCAGGCTGCCGTGGAAGAACCGGAACGCGGCGATGTTCCACGCCTCCAGGAATTCGATGTCGTACACGAGCGGGCTCGACGGGCGTCAGGGGGATCGGTGGCGCCAGTGTGCAAGGCTCCGCGTCGAATTTCCGTTGAAGCGGCGCCCCGCGCTAGGGCCGCGCCGCGGCGATCAGGTCGCCCAGCCGCCGCCGCTGCCGCCCCTGGGCATCGAAGTTATCGGGCGCCAGCCATTGCTCCATGCCGCTGCGCACGGCCGGCCATTCGCCGTCGATGATCGAGAACCAGGCGGTGTCGCGGTTGCGGCCCTTGTAGACGATGGCCTGGCGGAAAATGCCTTCGAACTGGAAGCCGAGCCGCGCCGCGGCCGCGCGCGACGGCGCATTGAGGCTGTCGCACTTCCATTCGTAGCGCCGGTAGCCCAGCTGGTCGAAGGCGCGCCGCATCAGCAGGTACTGCGCCTCGGTGGCCGCCGGGGTGCGCTTGAGCTGTTCCGAATAGACCACATGGCCGACTTCGATCACGCCGTTGGCGGGGTCGATGCGCATGGCCGCCAGCGTGCCGACCGCGCGGCCGCTGCCCGCCTCGACGATGGCGTAGTGCTGCGGATCCTCGGAGGCCTCCATCTTGCGCGCGTAGGCCTGGAAACTGTCCCGGTCGGCAAACGGGCCGGCGTAGGTGTAGGTCCAGTCGCTGTCGTCGGGCGTCTGGCTGAATGCCGCGTGCAGGTCGTCGCCGTGGCGCGCCGCGTCCATCGGCTCCAGCCGGCAGTAGTGCCCGGCCAGGGGCTCGCGCGGCGGGCGGGGACGGGCGGTCCAGTTGGGTACGGGCTGGCCTACGGGTTGTTGCGACACGGTGACGGTGGACATGCGGACGATCCTCTCTTCACGGATGGCTGGGAAACGACATACTCCCTAAGGTAGCCGAACCGTGGCATGCTAAAAAGCACCAAAATTCAATTATTTTTTGGAGCCATGAACGACGGCGCCGCCCTCCTCGACAGCCCGCTCGCCACCCCGCGGGGCCGCCAGACCCTGCAGCGCCAGTTGCTGCAGCGCCTGAAGCAGTCCATCCTGGACGGCCGCCTGCCGCCCGGCAGCCGGCTGCCCGCCTCGCGCGCGCTGGCGGACCAACTGGGCGTTTCGCGCAATACCGTGCTGCTGGCCTATGGCCAGTTGACGGCCGAGGGCTATGTGCTGGCCGACCGCCAGGGCACGCGGGTGGCGCCGCTGCCGTCCGCGCCGCGGGCCCGCCCGCCGCAGGGTGCGCCCAGCGCCCCGACGGCGCGGCGCATCGCGCGCATCCCCGCGTCCGCACCGCCCGCCGAGCCGGGGGTGGCGCTGCGGCCCGGCACGCCGGCGCTCAGTCATTTCCCGCTGGGCGCGTGGCGTCGGGCGGTCGACCGCGCCCTGCGCAACATGCCGCTGGCCACGCTGGGATACGGCGACCCGGCCGGCGAGCCGGCGCTGCGCCAGGCCATCGCCCGGCACCTGGGCATATCGCGCGGCGTGCGCTGCGCGGCCGACCAGATCGTCATCACCGAAGGCGCGCAGGAAGCCTTGTCGCTGTGCGCGCGGCTGGTCGGCAACCCGGGCGACACCGCCTGGGTGGAAGACCCGGGCTACCGCGGCGCCAAGACGGCCCTGCAGGCCAGCGACCTGCGCATCGTGCCCGTGCCGGTCGACGAGCAAGGCATCGCGCCGGCCGACTCCCTGTGGCGCCGCCGGCCGCCGCGGCTGATCTATGCCACCCCGTCGCACCAGTATCCCACCGGCGCGGTGCTGGCCGCGGCGCGCCGCCTGGCGCTGCTGGAGCGGGCCCGCCAGGCCGGCGCCTGGATCATCGAGGACGACTACGACAGCGAATTCCGCCACCATGGCGAGCCGATCCCGGCCATGCAAGGGCTGGCCGAGGATACGCCGGTGCTGTATGCGGGCACCTTCAGCAAGACCATGTTCCCGGCCCTGCGGATCGGTTTCCTGGTGGTGCCGCCGGCGCTCGACGGGCCGTCCCGCATCGCCGTGCAGGAGCTGTTGCGCGGCGGCCATCGCCACGAACAACTGGCGCTGGCCGAATTCATCGACAGCGGCCAGTTCGCCCGCCACCTGGGACGCATGCGCCGCCTGTACCGCGACCGGCAGCAGGCCCTGCGGGCGGCGCTGGCCCGCTACCTGGCGCTGCCGCATCAATTGGTGGGCGGCCAGGGCGGGCTGCACCTGACCTTGCGCCTGCCGGCCCGCTATCCGGACCAGGCCATCGCCGCCGAGGCGCGGCGCGCCGGCATGGCGCCGGCCGCGCTGTCCGGTTTCGCGCTGCGGCCGGCCGGGCACAACGGCCTGGTGCTCGGCTACGGCAACACGCCCGCCGAGCTGTTCGAGCCGCTGATCAAGCGGCTGGCGGCCATCATCGAGGCGTGCGCCGGGCGTTGAGGCGACCCGGCCGCCGCCCTACCCGCCGATCAGCCCGCCCAGCAGCAGCATCGCCAGCACCAGCCAGAAGATGCCGGCCACGATGGCGCGCCGCAGGAAGGCCTTGACGGCGGCCCACAGCAGCACCAGGCCCAGCACCAGCAGGGCGAAATTGAAGATCGACGGGCTCATGCCCAGGGCGCCGGCCAGGCCGGAGAAAAAATCGCCCAGGGCGCTGCCCAGGCCGCCGAAAACATAGCGCAGGCCCGCCACGATGGCGCGGATGACCTCGCCGAGCATGGCGCCCACCGAGCCGAAAAAACTGTCTTCAGTCTGCATGAGATCCCATAGCGGGGATGCCCCCCGGAAGGCGGCCGCCGCGCGGGCGCCGCCACTGCTGGAATGTATCCGATCCGCGCCCGGCCTGCGCGGGCTCCTGCGGACCGGCGTCGATTAGAGGTTTAATACAGCCTCTTCTGGTGTATTTGCGCGCGGCCGCCGGATGGCCGCGGAAAGGACGAAGATGGCTTTCGATTTTGACCTGTTCGTAATTGGCGCGGGCTCGGGCGGCGTGCGCGCCGCGCGTTTCGCCGCCGGCTTCGGCGCCCGCGTGGCGGTGGCGGAAAGCCGCTACCTGGGCGGCACCTGCGTGAACGTGGGCTGCGTTCCCAAGAAGCTGCTGGTGTATGGCGCGCACTACCGCGAAGATTTCGAGCACGCCGCCGGCTACGGCTGGACGGTCGGCCGCCCCGGCTTCGACTGGCCCACCCTGATCGCCAACAAGAACCGCGAAATCGAACGCCTGAACGGCATCTACCGCAACCTGCTGGTGGGCAGCGGCGTGACGCTGTACGAAGGCCACGCCCGCCTGCTCGATCCGCACACGGTCGAGGTCAACGGCCAGCGCTGCACGGCCCGGCACATCCTGGTGGCCACCGGCGGCTGGCCGCAGGTGCCGGACATCCCCGGCAAGGAGCACGCCATCACCTCGAACGAGGCGTTCTTCCTGCAGACCCTGCCGCGCCGCGTGCTGGTGGTGGGCGGCGGCTACATCGCGGTGGAATTCGCCTCCATTTTCAACGGCCTGGGCGCGCAGACGGTGCAGGTCTACCGGCGCGAGCTGTTCCTGCGCGGCTTCGACGGCGGCGTGCGCGAGCACCTGCGCGACGAGCTCATCAAGAAAGGCCTGGACTTGCGCTTCAACGCCGACGTGGCGCGCATCGACAAGCGGCCCGACGGCAGCCTGGCGGCCACGCTGCAAAGCGGCGAAGTCATCGAGACCGACTGCGTGTTCTATGCCACCGGCCGGCGCCCCATGCTGGACAACCTCGGGCTCGAGAACACCGGCGTGAAGCTCAACGAAGACGGTTTCATTGCGGTCGACGACGAATACCGCAGCAGCGAGCCGTCGATCCTGGCGGTGGGCGATGTCATCGGCCGCATGCCGCTGACCCCGGTGGCGCTGGCCGAAGGCATGGCGGTGGCGCGCCGCCTGTTCCGTCCCGAGGAATACCGCAAGGTCGACTACAACCTGATTCCCACCGCCGTGTTCAGCCTGCCGAACATCGGCACGGTGGGCCTGACCACCGAGGACGCGGTGGCGGCCGGCCACCGCGTCAAGCGCTTCGAGAGCCGCTTCCGCCCCATGAAGCTGACGCTGACCGGCGACCAGGAAAAGACCCTCATGAAGCTGGTGGTGGACGCCGACACCGATCGGGTGCTGGGCTGCCACATGGTCGGCCCGGACGCCGGCGAGATCGTGCAGGGACTGGCGGTGGCGCTCAAGGCCGGCGCCACCAAGCAGGTATTCGACGAAACGATCGGCATCCACCCCACCGCCGCCGAGGAGTTCGTCACGCTGCGCACCCCGGTGCAAGAATAGGCCTGTTCCGATACAGATCTGCGGTACGCTTCCGGACGGATCCCCTTTCTTTTCCGCCCGGAGCCCCGCATGCCCGAACTGTCCAACCTGGTCGCCTTCGCCCTGCTGTCGCTGGGCATGGTGCTGACCCCCGGCCCCAACATGATCTACCTGATCTCGCGCTCGATCTCGCAGGGGCCGCGGGCCGGCCTGATCTCCCTGGGCGGCGTGGCCGTGGGTTTCGTGTTCTACGTGCTGTGCGCCGCGCTGGGCATCACCGCATTGCTGCTGTCGGTGCCCTATGCCTACGATGCGCTGCGGCTGGGCGGCGCGCTGTACCTGGGCTACCTGGCCTGGCAGGCGTTGCGGCCGGGCGGCCGCTCGCCGTTCCAGGTGCGCGAGCTGCCGCGCAGCAGCCCGCGCCAGCTGTTCACCATGGGGCTGGTCACCAACCTGCTCAATCCCAAGATCGCCATCCTGTACCTGTCGCTGCTGCCGCAATTCATCTCGCCGGACCAGGGCAGCGTGCTGCTGCAGTCGCTCACGCTGGGCTTCATGCAGATCCTCATCAGCCTCAGCATCAATGCGCTGATCGCCCTGGCGGCGGGCTCGATCGCCGGCTTCCTGGGCACCCGGCCGCTCTGGCTGGTGGCGCAGCGCTGGCTGATGGGCACCGTGCTGGCCGGCCTGGCGGTGCGCATGGCGCTCGACTCGCGGCGTTGACGCGGCGCGGCGGCGCGGGCGCGGCGGGGTGCGATAATCCCGTCCGCAGCCCGCATTTCCGAGACCGCCATGAACCGTATCGACGACCCCCCCTGCACGACCGCGAAGCCGGCCAGGCCGATTCCACGCAAGACACCACCCGCATCGACGATGTCCGCATCGGCGCGGTGCGTCCGCTGATTTCCCCTGCCCTGCTGCAGGACGAACTGCCCGTGCCGGCCGCCACGCAGACCCTGGTGGAAGACGCCCGCGCCCGCATCGCCGACATACTCCATGGGCGCGACGACCGGCTGGTGGTGGTGGGCCCCTGCTCCATCCACGACCACGACCAGGCGCTGGAATATGCCGCGCGCCTGAAAGACGCCGCCCAGGCGCTGCGCGACGACCTGCTCGTCGTCATGCGGGTGTACTTCGAGAAGCCCCGCACCACGGTGGGCTGGAAGGGCTACATCAACGACCCGCGCCTGGACGGCAGCTTCCGCATCAACGAAGGCCTGCGGCGCGCCCGCGAGCTGCTGCTGGAAATCAGCGCGCTGGGGCTGCCCATCGCCACTGAATTCCTCGACCTGCTCAGCCCGCAGTACATCGCCGACCTGATCGCCTGGGGCGCCATCGGCGCGCGCACCACGGAAAGCCCCAGCCACCGCCAGCTGGCCTCGGGCCTGAGCTGCCCGCTGGGCTTCAAGAACGGCACCGACGGCGGCGTGCAGGTGGCGGCCGACGCCATCGTGGCGGCGCGCGCCAGGCACGCGTTCATGGGCATGACCAAAATGGGCATGGCCGCCATCTTCGAGACCCGCGGCAACGACGACACCCATGTGATCCTGCGCGGCGGCAAGCAAGGCCCCAACTACGACGCCGCCAGCGTGGCGGCGTGCTGCGCGGCGCTGGCCGCCGCCGGCCAGCGCGAGCAGGTCATGATCGACTGTTCGCACGCCAACTCGAACAAGTCGCACCAGCGCCAGGTCGAGGTGGCGTACGACGTGGCCGCGCAACTGGCCGCCGGCGAGCGCCGCATCATCGGCGTCATGATCGAAAGCCACCTGGAAGAAGGCCGGCAGGACCTCAAGCCCGGCGTGCCGCTGCGCCATGGCGTGTCCATCACCGATGCCTGCCTGGGGTGGGCCCAGACCGAACCGGTGCTGGCCGACCTGGCCCAGGCGGTGCGCCAGCGGCGCACGCACGCCGCGGCCTAGCAGCATCGCGCGGCGGCCACGGGCTGCCGCGCACTCTCAGAGGATCAGGCAAGAATAGCGGAGTAATCGGCATTGCTGGCGCGCATGCGGATTTTTTATCCTGATGGCCTTCGGGGCGCCGCCCCCGCGACTCAGGAAGGAAATCCCCCATGCCCAACTTGAACATCAATGGCCAGGATACCGCCGTCGATGCGCCCGCCGAAATGCCGCTGCTGTGGGCGCTGCGCGATGTCGTCGACCTCACCGGCACCAAGTACGGATGCGGCATGGCCCTGTGCGGCGCCTGTACGGTGCATGCCGACGGGGCGGCGATCCGCTCGTGCGTGACGCCGCTGGCGGCCGTGGCCGGCAAGAAGATCACCACCATCGAGGGCGTGGGCGCCGACAGCGTCGGGCAAGCCGTGCAGGCCGCCTGGCGCAAGCTCGACGTGGCCCAGTGCGGCTACTGCCAGTCGGGCCAGATCATGTCGGCCACCGCCCTGCTGGCCCAGAACAAGCAGCCCAGCGATGCCGACATCGATGCCGCCATGAGCGGCAACGTGTGCCGGTGCGCCACCTATGTGCGCATCCGCGCCGCCATCCACGAAGCCGCCCGCGCGCTGGCCTGAACAGGAGTCCGTCATGCATCCCCTCGTGCGTTCCCATGCCGGCGCGATCGCGCCGGTGCGCAATCTGAGCCGCCGCCGCTTCATGCAAGGCGCCGGCGGGCTGGTGCTCGGCATCGCGCTCGGTCCGGCCGTGGCGCGCGCCGCCGGCGGCGCGGCCCCGGCCGCCAGCGGCGCCGCCTTCGCGCCCAACGCCTTCGTGCGCATCGGCACCGACGGCACCGTCACCGTGCTGTCCAAGCACCTGGAAATGGGCCAGGGCGCCTACACCGGCCTGGCCACCCTGCTGGCCGAGGAGCTGGACGCCGACTGGGCCAGCATTCGCGTCGAAGGCGCCCCGGCCGACACCGACCTGTACAAGAACCTGGCCCTGGGCGTGCAGGGCACCGGCGGCAGCACCGCCATCGCCAATTCGTACGAACAGATGCGCCGCGCCGGCGCCACCGCGCGCGCCATGCTGGTGGCGGCGGCGGCCGAGCAGTGGCAAGTGGACCCGCAAGGCATTACCGTATCCGCCGGCGTGGTGCGCCACGCGGCCTCGCAACGCCAGGCCGGCTTCGGCGAACTGGCCGAACGGGCGGCCCGGCAGCCGGTGCCCGATTCGGTGCCGCTCAAGGCGCCCGCCGATTTCAAGCTGATCGGCCAGGAAGCGCCGCGCCGCGTCGACGGCGCGGCCAAGACCGACGGCACGGCCCGCTTCACCCAGGACATGAAGCTGCCGGGCATGCTGGTGGCCGTGGCCGCCCATCCGCCGCGCTTCGGCGCCACGGTGGCGGGCTTCGACGCGAGCAAGGCCAAGGCGGTGCCGGGGGTGCGCCACGTGGTGCAGTTTCCCGGCACCCCGCACAGTTTCGGCGGCGTGGCGGTGCTGGCCGACAATACCTGGGCCGCGCGCGCCGGCCGCGATGCGCTGCAAGTGCAGTGGGACGACAGCAAGGCCTATCGCAAGGGCACTGAAGAGATCCGCGCCCAATTCCGCCAGGCGCTGGACCAGCCCGGCAAGGTGGCGGGCAGCAAGGGGGATGTCGATGCGGCGCTGGCGCAGGCCGCGCAGGTCATCGAGGCGGAATACGAGGTGCCCTACCTGGCCCATGCCGCGATGGAGCCGATGAACTGCCTGGTGCAACTGGGCGACGGGCGCTGCGATATCTGGAACGGCGAGCAGTTCCAGACCGTCGACCAGGCCGCGGTGGCGCGCCTGCTGGGCATCGCGCCGGAACGGGTGAGCATCACCCAGCTGTACGCCGGCGGCAGTTTCGGACGGCGCGCCAACGCCCACGCCGATTATGTGGTCGAGGCGGTGTCGATCGCCAAGGCCGCGCGCGACCAGGGCGTGCGCGTCCCGGTCAAGCTCGTGTGGACGCGCGAGGATGACATGCGCGGGGGCTATTACCGGCCGCTCAACGTGCACCGCGCCCGCATCGGCCTGGATGCGCAGGGCAAGCCGCTGGCGTGGCACGTGCGCCTGGCCGGGCAATCGATTTTCCTGGGAGGCCCATTCGAGGCCGCCATGCAGGACGGCATCGACCCCACCTCGGTCGAGGGCCAGGCGGACCTGCGCTATGCCGTGCCCAACCTGCGGGTCGAGTCCTATACGCCCGAAGATGTCGCCGTGCCGGTGCTCTGGTACCGCTCGGTAGGCCACACGCATACGGCCTTCTCGGCCGAGGGGCTGATGGACGAGGCGGCCGCCGCGGCGCGGCAGGATCCGGTCGCCTACCGGCTGGCCCTGCTGCAGGACCACCCGCGCCACCGCAAAGTGCTGGAGCTGGCCGCCGAGCGCGCCGGCTGGAGCCAGCCGCTGGCCGCGCCCGCGCAGGGCGAGCGGCGCGGGCGCGGCGTGGCGCTGCACGAGTCGTTCAACACCATCGTGGCGCAGGTGGCCGAGGTTACCGTGAAGGCCGACGGCAGCTTCAAGGTCGACCGCATCGTCTGCGCGCTGGACTGCGGCGTGGTGGTCAACCCCGACGTGGTGCGCGCCCAGATGGAGGGCGGCATCGGCTTCGGTCTGTCGACCGCGCTGCACGGCGCGCTCACCCTGAAGGACGGCCAGGTCGAGCAGAGCAACTTCCACGACTATCCGATCCTGCGCATCAACGAGATGCCGGCCGTCGAGGTGCACACCGTGGCATCCACCGAAAAGCCCACCGGCGTGGGCGAACCCGGCGTGCCGCCAGTGGCCCCGGCGGTGGCGAACGCGCTGTTCAACGCCACCGGCCAGCGTATCCGCAGGCTGCCGTTCGCCGGCCAGCTCAAGCCGGCGGGCCAGGCGTAATAATATATGTCGCTCCGCTTGCCTTGCCGCTGACCATGGCGCCTACCTCGACCACTGCCCCGGCCCGCGCGGCCGCCTCGGCCGCCGACCTGGACGACCTGGCGGCGCTGGTGGCCCGCCACGCCCGCGAGGACGGGCTGTTCCAGACCGCCATCGACGGGCTGCAGTTCTTTCGTTCTTCGCAGCCCAGCGAGCTGTGCTTCGCGGTATACCGGCCGTCGCTGGCGCTGCTGGTGCAGGGCGCCAAGCGCGTCGAGGTGGGCGAGGACGTCTACGAATACAACGCCTCGCACTACCTGCTGACCTCGATCGACCTGCCGGTGGCGTCGCGCATCACCCTGGCGAGCCCGGGCACGCCCTACCTGTGCTTCCTGCTGGACCTGGATCCGCGCGGCGTGGCCGACCTGCTGCTCGAGACCCGCCTGCCGCCCCCGGTCGACGCCGCCCCGGGCCGCGCCCTGTCGGTCGCCCGGCTCGATGCGCCGCTGCTCGATGCCGCCCTGCGGCTGGCCCGGCTGCTGGACATGCCCGATGACATCCCGGTGCTGGCGCCGCTGGTGCGCCGCGAAATCGTCTACCGCCTGCTCACCGGCGAGCTGGGCGGGCGGCTGCGGCACATCGCGCGCGACGAAGGCCCCGCCCACCAGGTGCGGCAGGCCATCGAATGGCTGAAGGCCCACTTCGACCGTCCGCTGCGCATCGAACAGCTGGCGCAGTCGGTGAACATGAGCACGTCGTCCCTGCACCACCACTTCAAGGCGGTCACCGCGATGAGCCCGCTGCAGTACCAGAAACAACTGCGCCTGCAGGAGGCCCGCCGCTTGCTGCTGGCGGGCCTGGCCGACGCCGGCACGGCGGCGCGCCAGGTCGGCTACGAAAGCGCCTCGCAGTTCAGCCGCGAGTACAGCCGGCAGTACGGCGCGCCGCCGCTGCGCGACGTGGCCCGCCTGCGGGGCGGCGCGGCGCCGCTGGCGCTGGCCGGCGGCGCCTGAGCCCGCCGCCGGTGAACGAATCGGCGGGCGGGCTGGTCTATCATGGATATCTCACCCGCATCAAGGAGTCTCCATGATCCGCAAGCTGATTCCCCTCCTCCTCGTCGCCGGCCTGACCGCCTGCGCCACGTCCGGAACCCAGCGCGCCGCGTCCTCCGATGCCCCGGCGGCCGGCGGCGCCGCCGCGCCCTCCGGCGGCAGCGCGGCGGGCCCCGGCTGCGACGCCCAGCCCGTGCAGGACCTGGTCGGCACCAAGTACAGCGAGTCGGTCGCCGACGACGCCCGCAAGCGCTCGCACTCCGGCCAGCTGCGGGTCATGCGGCCCGGCCAGGTCATGACCATGGAATACAACCCCGACCGCCTCAACCTCATCCTGGACGGCGGCGAAGCCATCACCGCGCTGCGCTGCGGCTGACGCGCGGCGGCGAATTCGGGCGCAAGCACCGGAGTGCGCCCGGCGGCACGCGGCTTACACTGGCTGCATGCCTGACGCCCGCCCCCGCACCAGCCCCGCCGCGCGCCCCGTCCCGCCAGCCGCGCGGGTCGACCGGCTCGACTGGCCGTTGCTCGAAAACGCCCTCGACCAGGACGGCCATGCCGTCATCCCGGGGCTACTGCGGGCCGACGAGTGCGCGGCCCTGGCCGCCGGCTACGGCGACACGGCCCGCTACCGCAGCCGCATCGTCATGAGCCGGCACGGCTTCGGCCGCGGCGAATACCAGTACTACGCCTATCCCTTGCCCGCCCTCCTGGCGCAACTGCGCACGGCGCTTTATCCGCGCCTGGCGCCGCTGGCCAACCGCTGGAACGAAGCCATGGGCATCGACACGCGCTATCCCGCGGACCACGCGGCGTTCCTGGCACGCTGCCACGCCGCCGGCCAGCGGCGCCCCACTCCGCTGATCCTGGCCTACGGGCCGGGCGACTACAACTGCCTGCACCAGGACCTGTACGGCGAACACGTGTTCCCGCTGCAGGTCGCCATCCTGCTGTCCGAGCCGCAGCGCGATTTCACCGGCGGCGAATTCGTGCTGACCACGCAGCGCCCGCGCATGCAATCCAGCGTGGAGGTCGTGCCCCTGCGCCAGGGCGACGCCGTGGTCTTCGCCGTGCACCACCGCCCGGTACAAGGCACGCGCGGCTACTACCGGGTCAATCAGCGGCACGGCGTCAGCCGCGTGCGCACCGGGCGGCGCTACACCGTGGGCATCATCTTCCACGATGCGCAATAGCGGCCGGCGGCCGCGCATGAGTCTCGGACTGGTCGCGTGGCCGGGCAACGCCCCGGCATCAGGCGGCGCGGCATGTCCGGCGTTTTGGCGCATGACCGGGCAGTGGGGCGTCCTGGACGGGGCTGGCAGTGCGGGCCGGCCACGTCGCTCGGCTCGGGCGCGCCACCAGGCGCCCTCGGCCCCCCCTGCGGGGGCTACCCTCCCTCCAACTGGCCGTCCCGCACTGCCAGCCCCGTCCAGGACTCACAGCGGCGGCATGCGACGGTCCGCTGAGCCATTGGGGAACGGCGTATGTAGGTGTCAGACACCCCTTGCGGCAGTCCCGCCTACCCGCGCCATCCCGGCAGGGGTGTCTGACACCTGTTAGATCAGCACAAAAGTATCCAACGCCGACATACCCGAGATCCTGCGAGCCCGGGCGTCTCAAGAACTCAATGATCGCCGCACCATACGGGAAAACACCGTACGGCCAAACCTACCCTCAAGCCCCGTTGCGCGCCTCGGCCAGCGCCACCGTCAGGTGCATCACCTTCTTCTTCAGCGCATCGCGTTCTTCCGTCAGCGCCGCCACCAGCCGGCGCAAGCGCGCCACCTCGGCGGGATAATCGGCCACCGGCTCGGCGCCGGCCGCGTCTTCCGCGGGCGGCGCGTCGGCGTCCGGCGCGCGCGCCGCCGCTTTCGCCTCGCGCGCCTGCCGCGCCAGTTCACGCAAGGCCTTGCGGCCTTCCGCGGCGGCCGCCACCTGCCGCTCGGCCGGCAGCGCGGCCACGGCCGCCGCGGCGTTGATGGAGATCTCGCCCGCCTTCACCGCGCGCACCAATTCCGGCGCCGCCGCCTTGTGGATTTTCTCGATCTGCCCCAGCGTATTGCTGCTGACACGCGCCGCCCGCGCCAGGGCCTGGCGGCTCAGTGCGGCCGGCGGCGGGGCCTCGGCCGGCGCGGCTGCCGTCTCGCCCTGCCCCGCCGCCGGCGCCTGCGCCTGCGCTTGGCGCGCCTGCAGGATCTCTTTCTTGCGCAACGCCAGCACGCCGCGCTGGAAGTCCGATACACTGCGCCGGCCCAGGTGGTTTTCGATCATCCAGAGCCGGACGTCATCCAGTGAAGTAAACCGGGTATTCTGGACAGTCTTGAATTCGATGCCATGCTTGCGGCACAGTTCGTAACGATTGTGCCCGTCGACCAGCACATCGCCCCACAGCACCAGCGCGTCGCGGCAGCCCTCGGCCAGCAGGCTGCGCTCCAGCGCGGCGTATTCGTCGGGGGTCAGCGGGTCTATATAAGTTCGCAGTTCTTCATTAATCTGGATGGTCATCGTGACGGCTCGTTCGTGATTCAGCGGCGCGCGCCCGCCATTACACCACCGGCCCGCCGCCATTGGCCACCCATGCCGCACGGCGCCGACTACGCAGGAGAATCCACCATGCCCCAACTGTGCCCCTACCTGAGTTTCGACGGCCAGTGCGCCGAGGCCATGCGCTTCTACGAACGCACCCTGGGCGGGCGCGTCGAGGCCATGGTGCCCTACAGCCAGGCGCCGGCGGGCACCGAAGTGCCCGCCGGCATGGCCGAGCGCATCATGCACGCGCGACTCAGCCTGGACGGCCAGACCCTCATGGCCTCCGACATCGCCGGCGAACAGCCCTACCAGGGCCAGCAGGGCGTGTCGCTGGCCCTGGTCTTTCCCACCGTGTCGGACGCGACGCGCGTATTCAACAGCCTGGCCGAAGGCGGCACGATCACCATGCCGCTGCAGAAAACCTTCTGGGCCGAGGCCTTCGGCGCCTTGACCGACCGCTACGGCACCTCGTGGCTGATCAACGGCGGCCAGATAGCCGGCTGAACCGGCCGGCCCGCCGCAACCCCAACGGAGCATCCCGCATGCAGCATAATCTCCAAGACAGGCAACGCTGGCTGGCGCTGATGGTACTGTGCCTCGGCGTGCTGATGATCGTCCTGGACACCACCATCGTCAACGTGGCGCTGCCGTCCATCCGCGCCGACCTGCAATTTTCCGAGACCGCGCTGGTATGGGTAGTCAACGCCTACATGCTGACCTTCGGCGGCTTCCTGCTGCTGGGCGGGCGCCTGGGCGACCTGTACGGCCACCGCCGCATGTTCCTGGCCGGCATCAGCCTGTTCACGGTGGCCTCGCTGGCCTGCGGCGTGGCGGGCAGCCAGGCCACGCTGGTGGCCGCGCGGGCGGTGCAGGGGCTGGGCGGCGCGGTGGTGTCGGCGGTCTCGCTGTCGCTCATCATGAACCTGTTCTCCGAACCGGCCGAGCGCGCCAAGGCCATGGGGGTATACGGCTTCGTCTGCGCCGGCGGCGGCAGCGTCGGCGTGCTGCTGGGCGGGCTCCTGACCAGCGTGCTGAGCTGGCACTGGATCTTCCTGGTGAACCTGCCGATCGGCGCGGCCGTGTTCGGCCTGTGCCTGGTCCTGCTGCCCGGCGGCCGGCCGCCGGCCTCGGGCACCCGGCTCGACGTGGCCGGCGCCTGTACCGTGACGCTGTCGCTGATGCTGGCCGTCTACGCGGTGGTCAACGGCAACGAGGCGGGCTGGGCCTCGACCCAGTCGCTCGGGCTGCTGATCGTGGCGGCCATCCTGCTGGCGGCGTTCCTGGCCATCGAGTCGCGCGCCGAGTCGCCGCTCATGCCGCTCGGGCTGTTCCGCCTGCGCAACCTGGCCACCGCCAACGTGGTGGGCGTGCTGTGGGCCGGCGCCATGTTCGCCTGGTTCTTCATCTCGGCCCTGTACATGCAGCTGGTGCTGGGCTACAGCGCCATGCAGGTCGGGCTGGCCTTCCTGCCCGGCAACCTGGTCATGGCCGTATGCTCGCTGGGCGTGTCGGCGCGGCTGGTCATGCGCTTCGGCATCCGCGCGCCGCTGGCCGCGGGCCTGGCCGTCGCGGCGCTCGGGCTGTTCCTGTTCTCGCAGGCCCCCATCGACGGCCGCTTCGCCCTGCACATCCTGCCCGGCATGCTGCTGCTGGGGCTGGGCGCCGGCATCGCCTTCAACCCGCTGTTGCTGGCTGCCATGAACGACGTGCCGCCGCACGAATCGGGCCTGGCCTCCGGCGTGGTCAACACCGCCTTCATGATGGGCGGCGCGCTGGGGCTGGCGATACTGGCCAGCCTGGCGGCCGCGCGCACCGGCAGCCTGGCCGCGGCCGGCACCATCTTGCCCGAGGCGCTCAACGGCGGCTATCGCCTGGCCTTCCTGCTGGGCGCGCTCTGCGCGGCGGCGGCGGCCCTGCTGGGCGGGCTGCTGCTGCGCAATGCCGCGCCGGCGCCGCGCCACGCGCAACCGTCCGGTGGTACGCTTGCCAGACCCGTTCATCAGGAAGACTCGCCATGAACTCTCCCGCCACGCTCTCCGACGAGCTGTTCGCCCAACTGCAGGGCGCCCCCATTCAACAGATTTCCCAGCAACTCGGCACCGATGCCGCCCAGACCCGCGAGGCGGTCGGCGCGGCGCTGCCCATGCTGCTGGGCTCGCTGGGGCAGAATGCCTCCCAGCCGCAGGGCGCCGAAGCGCTGTTCGGCGCCCTGCAGCGCGACCACGCCGGCGGCGGCGCCGACCTGGGCGGCCTGCTCGGCTCGCTGCTGGGCGGCGGCGCCAGCGCCGGCCAAGCTGATGGCGCCGGCATCCTGGGCCACATCTTCGGCGGCAACCAGCAGCGCGCCGAAGACACCCTGGGCCAGGCCACCGGGCTGGGCGGCAACAATGCCGCCAACCTGCTGAAGATGCTGGCCCCATCGTCATGGCCTTCCTGGCGCAGCGCATGCAGGGCGGCGGCATGGACGCCGGCGGGCTCGGCGCCGCCCTGGGCCAGGAACGCGACGCCGCGCGCCAGCAAGGCGGCCTGGGCGGCGGCCTGCTGGGCTCGCTGCTCGACCAGGACGGCGACGGCCAGGTCGGCCTGAACGACCTGTTCAAGATGGGCAGCGGCCTGCTCAACGGCCGCCGCTGAACCTCGCCCGGATCCGGCAATCCGCTAGAAGCGATGCCGGATCCCCACGCTGATCTGGCGCCGGCCGTTATCTTCATCGGTGTCCAGGTCGCGCGTCTCGCTGTGGTTGTAGAAGGCATACAGATCGGTGCGTTTCGACAAGTCGTACTGGTAGCCGACCGCATACGCCTTGATCTTCGAATCGGTGGTCTGCTGCCATGACGCCAGCAGCGCGCCCGGCCCGACCGGCACGCGCACGCCCGCGGTCCAGGCGTAATCCTTGTCCAGGTCCTTGGCCGGGCCTTTGTTGGCGTCGCTGATGCGCCCTGCCCCGGCGTACACGCGCACCACCTCGAAATCATACGAACCGCCCAATTGCCAGTTGCTGGCGTCGCCGGCCGGATTGGCGCGGCCGCTGACCCGCCGCTGGTCGGCATACAAGTGCTCGTAGGTCAACGCCAGGCGCAGCGGTCCTTTGCCGTAGCGCACCCCCGCGGTCAGCATGCGGTCGTTGTTGCCGGTGCCGAACTCCTGGTCGCCATCCACTGCGAAACTGTAGCCCAGCGCGGCCTCGAAGCCGTGCACCTTGGGCGAACGCCACATCACCATGTTGTCGGCGATGCCGCTGGCGCCGAAATCACCGTCGTTGTAGCCGAAGGTAGTGCCCAGACCCGAGCGCGACCAGGCGATCGAGAACGGGGTGGCCACGCCGCCCCATTCGCGGCCCAGCACCCACTGGCGGCCCAGCCGCAGCTCGCCCAGCGTGGCGCTCTGCAGGCCCACGTAGGCCCAGCGGCCGAACAACCGGCCCGATTGGGCGTACGTGCCGTTATCGGCGTTGAAGCCCCCTTCGAGCTGGAAAACGGCCTTCAGGCCGTTGCCCAGGTCTTCCTCGCCCTTGATGCCCCAGCGCGACCCGGACTCGTTGCCGCTGTCGATGCCCTGCGACGTGCCCTTGGCATCGTCATGGTCGTTCATGTAGCCGAGGTCGACCAGTCCGTACAGCGTAATGCTGCTTTCGGCCTGTGCCGCGCCAGCCAGTCCGGCGGTGGCAAGCGCCAGCGCCAGGATGATGTTGATGTTCGCGGTTCTTCTCATGATTTGCTCCTCCGTTAAAAAAGCGGGTCGTGGCCGCGCGAGCGCAGCCTGGCGGCGACCCCGGCGGGGCCGCGTCGGCAATGAAAAATCAGGAACCGGGGCTAGCGCGCGGGGCAGCCCGTGACGCGGGCGGCCGCCGCAGCGGCCATCTGGTCGTTGCTGTGGCCGGCATCGGGCACATGCTGCAACTGCCAGGCGAATGGCGCGCCGCGCTGCTGCGCGAGCTGCCGCGCCTGCGCATAGAAGCGCTCGCCGCGCGTCCGGCGGTCGGGCCCTTGCGCCTGCGCGCCGGCGGTGTCACGCATCACGCCACCATGGCGGCGTATATCGTCCTCGCCCAGCATCAGCAGCAGCGGCGCGCCGAGAAAGGCACTGACCTGCGCATCGGTCACGCCCGGCACATCGCGTATGCCGTAGGGCCATTCGACCTCGCGATCCGGATAGGTGTACCAGCCCGAGTTGGCGGCGATGATGCGGCAAGCCTTGCTGTGCGGGCGGAACAGCGCATAGCGATGGGAGAACTGCGCGCCGGCGCCGTGACCGTACAGGGTATAGCCGGCCTGCCCGCTGCCTTCGCGCCGGACGAAATCGGCGAACACCGCATCGGGCACCGCAAAGCTCCACTGCCGCGGCGGGTTGAGTCCGGCGGGCCTGGCCTTGCCGGTGGCCTCGGCATGCGACACCGCATGGAAGACATTGCCCAGGTTGTAGCCGTTGGCGCCACGGTAGGCCTCGCGGGTGAACAACGGCGCCAGCACCATCAGCTTGCGCTGGCGCGCGATATCGACCCAGCCGTCGCGGTACTCCCGGGCGTTGCGCTTGATGCCGTGCAACAACACCACCACCGGTGTGTCGGCGTTGTAGCCGTCGGGCTTGAAGTAGTACACCTGCACGGGCAGGCCCGTGTCGGCATTGCGGAATTCATAGTCGCCCGCGCCCGCGGCCAGCTCGGCGCGCGCGGAACCGGCGGCGGCCAGCGCGGCCACGGCCGTGATGAACAATCGCTTCAAGTCTGTCTCCTGTGCGGAACGTGCCGCTGTTCTTTTGATGGAACCATCGTTCGTCTTCTGGCATCCTATCGCCGTTGACCGGACCGATTATTCGAATTAAGCAATCACATCTTCGAAATAATGCAATCGTTGCCCGCTGGCGGGCTCACATCATGAACCTGAAATCCCTGCGCCTGTTCCGCCTGATCGTGCTGCACGGTTCGCTGGCCTCGGCCGCCGAACGCCTGCATCTCAGCCAGTCGGCGGCCAGCCGCCTGATCGCCCTGCTGGAAGACGAGATCCGCCTGAAACTTTTCACGCGCGCGCGCCGGCGCCTGCTGCTGACGCCCGAAGGCGAGCTGTTCTTCCAGGAAGCCGAACAGATCCTGATGGGCGTGGACGAGATCCCGCGCATCGCCGAGGACATCCGCGGCAAGAACCGCGAGAAGTTCACCCTGGTCACCTCGGTGCCGCTGGGCACCTGCCTGGTGTCGCCCACCATCAGCGACATGCGGCGCCAGGAACCCGATTTCGACTGCCGCATCCACATCGAAGGCCGCTTCGAAATCGAGAACAAGGTGGCGCGGCGCCGCTACAACCTGGGGCTGATCTCCCTGCCCATCACCAACGCCATCGTCGAACTACAGGTCGAGCCCGTGCTGCAGGTGCGCATCGAAGCCCTGCTGCCACGCCATCATCCGCTGGCGGCGCGCGACGCCATCCGCGCCGAAGACCTGCTCGACCAGCCGATCGTGTCGCTGCAGCCCCACCAGCTGTGGCGTCGCCGCCTGGACGAAATCTACGCCACCGCGGGCGCCAAGCCGCGCATGGCGATCGAAACCACCTCCACGCTGATGGTGCAGCAACTGGTCCGCGACGGCAACGGCGTATCGATCATGGATCGTACCTGCGCCCGCTTGCTGCCCGGCGACAGCGTCGTGTTCCGCCCCATAGAGCCCGAGCGCTGGGTGACGTATGCGTGCATTTTCCCGACCTCCGGCCGGCCGCCCCTGGCCGACCTGTTCGTCGACTGCCTGCGCGGCTATGTGCGCCGCCTGTGCCGCGAAGACGCCGAGGCAGCGCCCAGCTTCCGCCTGCTCAAGCCCGGCGATCAGGCCAGCGGCGCCGCCTGAGCCGCGGCCGGCGCCAACCCGGCCGCCAGGCTGCGCGCCAGCGCCGCCGCGCGCAAGGCGATGTCCCGGCTATTGCCGGTGTATCGGGCCGGCTCCAGCGCATCCACGATCTGCTCGCGCGTATGGTGCGCGGCGATGTCAGGCTGGCCCGCCAGCACATCGGCCAACGCGCAGCCGCGCCGGCGCGCTTCGCGAATGGCCGCGTGCACGCGATCATGCGCATGCTGGCGACCCAGCGTGGCCGCCAAGACCATCATCAGGCGTTCGGACGCAATCACATCGGCCGAGCGCGCCAGGTTCTCGCGCATGCGCGCCGCGTCGAAGCGCACCAGCGGCAGCAGCTCATCCAGACGCACGGCCAGGTCGTAGGCCAGTGGGCAGGCTTCGTCGATGAGGCCGTATACCTGCTGGTTGGTGGCCGAATCGCCCTCATGGCTGGGCTGGCCGGCCTCCAGCGCCGGCGCCGCCAGCGCCCGCAGCTTCGCCGCCCGCGCGATCAGGCCGACCACGTGCTTGGGGTTATCTTTATGCGGCATGGTGCTGCTGCCCACCACGCCCTCGGGCAGCACCTCGGCAACCTCGCCGATTTCGTCGGCCATCAGCGTGTAGAGCTCATTGCCGATGCGCGAGCAGGCCATGGCGAACAAGGCCAGCACCAGCACATATTCGCAGAACGGGTCCAGCATGGCCCGCGAATGCACCAGCGGGCTGGCCAGGCCCAGGCGGCCGGCGATCGCGCCGGCCAGCCTCATGCCGTCCGGCCCGAAGGTGTGCATCGCGCCAATGGCCCCGCCGAACACCAGAGAGAAGGCGCGCGGCTCGACTTGGCGCAACCGCTCGACGCAGCGCGCCAGCTCTTCGATCCAACTGGCCACCTTGAAGCCGAAGGTGATGGGCAGCGCATGCTTGCGGTTGGTGCGGCCGGCCATTACGGCGTCGGCGCCATCCTCGGCCAGCGTGGCCAGCGTGGCCAGCGCGTTGCCGATGCGCGTTAGCAACAGCGCATGCACCCGCCGCATCTGCAGCACTCGCCCGCCCAGAATGATGTTCTGCGTGGTGCCGCCCCAGTGCACATAGCCGCCGGCCTCGTCGCCGCAGGCGTGCGCCAGCGCGTGCACCACCGACAGGACGGGAGCCATGGTGCGCTGGATGTCGGCGCGCAGCGCCGGCAGGTCCAGGTGCTGCAGCGAGGCATGCGCGGCGATGCGCTGCGCGTGCTGTGCCGGGATCAGGCCCAGGCTGGCCTGCGACAGCGCCAGCGCGGCTTCGATATCCAGCCAGGTCTGCCAGGTCTGTTCGGTGGAAAACAAGTCCGCCACGGAAGCGGGCAGTACTGCGGCGCGGCTCATGCTGCGGCCTCCGCGAATGCGCGTTGCAGCGAAGGCACCGAAGCCAGCAGCAGGGCCGTGTACTCGTGCGAGGGCCGCTCCAGCACCGTCGCCGCGGGCCCCGCCTCGACAATGCGGCCGCCGCGCATGACGACGACCCGGTCGGCGATCTGGCGCACGACCCCGATGTCGTGGGTAATAAACAACATGGACAATCCGAACTCCTCTTGCAGGTCCTGCAGTAGATTGAGTATTTGCGCCTGCACCGACACATCGAGGGCCGAGGTCGGTTCGTCGCACAGCAGCAATTGCGGCCGCAAGATCAGCGCGCGGGCGATCGCCACGCGCTGGCGCTGGCCGCCAGACAGTTGCCCGGGAAAACTGTTGATCACGCGCTGCGGCAGGCCGACCCGATCCAGCATGCGTGCGACCTGCGCGCGCCGCTCTGCCGCCGGCACCGCGCCGTGCAGCGCCAGCGGCCGGGCCACGATGTCGCCCACCGGGCGCCGGGGATTCAGCGAGGAATACGGATCCTGAAATACCGGCTGCACCAGCCGCGCGCGCGCCAGCGGCGCCAGCGCGCCCACGGCCTTGCCGCCCAGGGTGATGCGGCCCTGGTCCGGCTCGTCCAGGCCCAGCAGGATGCGGGCCAGGGTGCTCTTGCCGGAGCCGGACTCCCCCACCACAGCCAGCGTCTCGCCGCACCGCACTGTCAGCGAGGCATCATCGACCGCGCGCACGGTATACGGCTTGGCGAACAGACCCTTGCGCAAGGTGAAGGTGCGCACGATGTTGCGGGCCACCAGCACGCATTCGGAGCCAAGATCTTCGGCGGAGACTTCGGCATCGGAAAGCGGCGCCGGACATCTGGTGGTTTCTGCCGCCGGTGTCAGACACCCCGCGGGTGTCTGACACCCAACGGACGCCGCCGTATAAATTCCAGGTGTCTGATCCCCGAAGGGTGTCTGACGCCGCCCCTCCTCCGCCTCTTGCCCCTGCGGATGCAGGCAGCGGAACCAGCCATCCGCGGCGCGCGGCGTCGCCGCGATATCGGCGGCCCGGCATGCCGCGGTGGCGCTGGCGCAGCGTGGCGCGAACACGCAACCGGCCTGCGGCCCGATCAGCGACGGCACGATGCCCGGAATGGCGCTCAGGCGCGCGCCGCGCGGGCCGGTGCCCGGCGCGCAGCCCAGCAAGCCGTGCGTGTACGGGTGGCGAGGCGCGCTCAGCACGGT
This sequence comes from Bordetella genomosp. 2, assembly GCF_002261345.1. Classification (GTDB taxonomy): domain Bacteria; phylum Pseudomonadota; class Gammaproteobacteria; order Burkholderiales; family Burkholderiaceae_B; genus Bordetella_A. Next base: position 164,252 of record NZ_NEVT01000004.1, read on the forward strand.
ACGGGTCGCGCCCAGTTCCAGCGGCTGGCCGCCGTACATCACCATCACGCGGTCCACCGCGTTCGCCACCACGGCCAAGTCATGGGTGATCAGGATCATGGCCATGCCGAATTCCTGCCGCAGCTCGGCCAGCAGGTCGAGTATCTGCGCCTGCACGGTCACGTCCAGGGCGGTGGTAGGCTCGTCGGCGATCAGCAGCTCCGGCCCGGTCATCAGGGCCATGGCGATCATCACGCGCTGGCGCTGGCCGCCCGACAACTGGTGCGGATAGCTGCGCAGGCGCTGCGCCGGGTCGGGCACCTTGACGCGGTCCAGCAGGTATAGCGCGCGCTCGCGCGCCTGGGCCGCGCTGGCCCCGTCGCGGATCATCAGCTCAGTCATCTGCCGCCCGATCGTATAAACCGGGTTCAGCGAGGTCATCGGCTCCTGGAAAATCATTGCGATCCGGCGCCCCGCCACGCTGGCGGCGAATTGCGCGTCGGGCAGCGCGGCCAGGTCTTCGCCCTGGTAGCGCATGGCGCGGGCGCGCAGCCGGGCGCCGGGCGGCAGCAAGCGCATCAATGCCAGCGCGGTCATCGATTTACCCGAGCCCGATTCGCCGACGATGCCCAGGGCCTCGCCGCGCGCCAGCGTCAGGCTCATGCCGCGTACCGCGTGCAGGGGGCCGCCCGGCGTGGGCAGGGTGACGTCCAGACCGTCGATCTGCAATAACGAATTGGTAGACATGCTTTTTCCTGTGTATGGCAGCCGGCTAATTGCGCTTGTCCGGCGACGTGACGTCGCGCAGGCCGTCGCCCAGCAGGTTGGCGCCGATCACCAGCAGAAACAGCGCGATGCCCGGCAGCACCACCAGCCACGGCCGATGGAAGATGGCCATCTTGCCTTCGGCGATCATCAGTCCCCACGATGGCGTGGGCGGCTGGATGCCAACCCCCAGGAACGACAGCGCCGCCTCGGCCAGCACCGCGATGCCCACCTCGAAGGTAAACACCACGATGATCTGGTTGAGCAGGTTGGGCAGGATTTCATGGAACAGGATCTGGCGGCGGTCGCTGCCCACGGCCTTGGCCGCCGCCACGAAATCGAGCTGCCGCAGGCGCATCGTGCTGGTGCGCGTGACCACCAGGTAGTATGTCCAGTGCAGGCCGCCGATGATGCCTATCACCACCCACAGCGAGGGGCCGATGATGAACACCAGCGCCATGGCCAGCAGCAGCCCGGGCAATGCCAGCTGGCAGGTCAGCAGGAAGCTCACCAGCGAATCGGTGCGTCCGCCGAAATAGCCGGCGCAGATGCCCAGCGTCACGCCGATCAGACACCCCACGCAGGCCGCGCCGAAGCCCACGATCAGCGAAATGCGCGCGCCATAGATCAGCCGGCTGAGATAGTCGCGGCCGACCTGGTCGGTGCCGAACACGTAATCCCATGAACCGCCCGGCGCCCATACCGGCGGCACCAGCCGATGCGCCAGCGACTGCGCATACGGGTCATGCGGCGCCAGCCAGGGCGCGAACACGGCGATCGCCAGCAGCGCCAGCACAATCAGCGCGCCCGCCTGCAAGCCGCGGTGTGCGCGCACGCGTCGCCAGAACGCCTGCCGGCGCTGCGCGTCCAGGTCTGGCTCCGCATCGTGCGGCGCCGTCGGCGCGATGCCCGCCATCAAGGTCTTTTCTTGGTTCACGCGCCTACCCCATGCGGATCCGCGGATCGAGCAGCGCATTGAGCACGTCCGCCAGGAAGTTCATCACGATGAAGACCAGCGCAAAGATGAAGATAAGCATCTGCACGGTCGGAATGTCGCTGCCCAGGATCGACTGCAGCGTCAGGCGCCCCAGCCCGTTGATGGCGAAGATCGATTCCACGATCACCGAGCCGCCGAACTTCTGTCCCAACTGCACGGCCAGCACGCTGACGATGGGCAGCATGGCATTGCGCATGGCATGCCGCAGCAGCAGCGACACGCCGCGATAGCCCTTGGCGCGCGCCGTGCGCACATAGTCGGAGCCCATCACTTCGATCAGGCCGGCGCGCGTCAGCCGCATCACCGCCGGCACCGAGCTGGTGCCCAGCACCAGGGCCGGCAGCACGTAGTGCAGCCAGGTACCGTCGCCCGATACCGGAAATACCGGGATCATCACGCTGAACAGAATTACCAGCACCAGGCCCAGCCAGAAATTGGGAATGGCCTGTGCCGACACGGCGACGCCCAACGAAAAGCGGTCCAGCGCGGAATTGGGCCTCAGCGCCGCCGCCACCCCTAGCGGGATGGCCAGCAATACCGTGACCACCACCGCCATCAGCGCCAGGCGGATGGTGGGCGGCGCATGCTTGGCCACCAGTTGGCTGACCGAGTCGTGCCAGTAGTAGCTCCTGCCGAAATCGCCGCGCACGGCGTGCGACAGCCAACTGCCGTAGCGTTCCATGAACGGCCGGTCGAAGCCGTACTCGTGGCGGATCTGCTCGACCAATTCGGGCTCGGCATTCTCGCCCGCGATGGCCTGGGCCGGATCGGTGGCTATATTCAACAGCACGAAGGTGGCAAAGGACACTGTCAGCGCCACCAGCACCGCCAGGCCCAGGCGTCTTAGCGCAAAGCGCAACATGGGTGATCTCCGTAGACCAGGGAAAAGGCGCGCCGGGCGGCGCCGCTAGGGCTGCTTCCAGCGCGCCTCGTACAGGCGCGGCAGGCCGTCGGGCGGAATGGGAAACTCCAGGTCCGGCGACATCAGGTAATTGACCGAGTACGTGTACAGCGGAATCCAGTAGGCCTGATCGGCGATGATCTGCAGCGCCTGGTGGTACAGATCGGCGCGGCGGGCGCTGTCGTTGGTGCGCTCGGCGTCGGTCACCAGGCGCATGACCTCGGGGTTGCGCGACAAGTTGCGGTCGGTGTCGCCGAAATGCACCCGTGCGATCATGGCCGTGTCGGCGGTGCCGCCGTTGGCCCATGAGCCGATATAGGCGCGGATCTTGCCCGCGGCGCGGGCGCGGTCCAGCGAGGCCAACTGACCGTAGCGCAGCTTGACATTCACGCCGGCCGCCGACAGATCTGCCGCCACGGCCTCGGCCACGGCGCGGTCGCGGTAGGCCCACAGGTCCAGCGGCTGGTCCTGCTTGTAATGCGCCTCGGCCAGCAGGGCCTTGGCCTTGGCCAGGTCGTAGGGATAACGCGGCACATCCTGCGAGCAGCCGAACTGGGTCGGATGGCAGGCCGTATACAACGGCTCTGCCACGCCGCCGATCAGGAATTCCGCGATGGCCTGGCGATTCACGGCGTAATTCAGCGCGCGTCGCACCTTCACGTCGGCCAGCGGATTCGGCCCCGTCACGCCCGACGCATCCAGTACCACGAAGCTGACCCGCAGGCTGGGGCCGGCCTTGCTCACGGCGCGGCCGGTAGCCGCCATGCTCTGGGCCACATCCAGTGGCATGTCGTAGGCCCAGTCCACTCCGCCGCTCATCAATTCGGCCTGCTGCGTGCCCCAATCGGGGATGGTGCGCGCCACGATACGGCCGATGGCGGCCCGCCCCTTGGGGCTGCCGGCGTAATAGTCGTCGAAGCGCGCCAACACCACCTTCTGGCCCGGCTGGAACGACTCGACACGGTACGGGCCCAGCCCGTCCGGATGGAGGGCCTGGGCGCCGCGATCATTCTTGCCGTCGACCTCGTAAGCGCCGTTGCGGCGGATCGGGATCCGCCGCGCCATGTCGCGCAGCGCCAGCGGATACACAGCCTTCAGGTGGAACCTGACCTGCAGGGGACCGAGTTTTTCCACGCTCTTGAGCCAGCGGCTCACCGTGCCCGATGCCCGCGTACCGCTGTCGGGCGACAGCACCCAGTTATAGGTGTAGACCACGTCGTCGGCCGAGAACGGCGCTCCGCTATGGAAATGCACGCCCTCGCGCAGCGTCACATCGATGGTCGTGTCGTCGACGTATTTGTACGAAGTCGCCAGCATGGGCGAAATCTCGTTGGTCTTGGTGTCGACATCGAACAGGCGGTCGTCGGTCAGGTCCGACAGGATCACGTGTTCCTGCGACGTGGTGTAGAGGTAGTCCAGGTTCACCACTTCGCGCTGGAAAGCCACCACCAGCGTGTCGTCCTCGCGCCCGGCCCAGGCCTGCGTGGAGGCGGCCGCGCAGGCCAGCGCCAGGACGCCGGCCCAGCGCCGGCAGCGTCGCAATACCATGTCTTCTCCTTGGAATTATGAGATATCCAGGCATGCTACCGTGGCGCTTAACTGCTTAACTTCGAATTATCAGCAAAAAACATCGAATTATTCGAACGATGAAGGCGCGGCTCGCCGCCGCGCCTAGGGTCCGCCTAGGGCCTTGCGGCGTTGGCGGGCATCGCCTGGTCCGGCGCCGCGAGGCAGGCCGCCAGTGCCTGTCCCAGGGTGTCGAACATCGCATCGGCGCCAATCAGATCAGTGATGCGCGCCTTGCTCAACTTGCCCCGCACCCGGGCATTGGCCTCCACCAGCACCACCCGCACCCCGCGCCGCTGCAGCCGCACGATGACGTCCTCCAGCATCTGCAGCCCGGTCACATCGACAAACGGCACGCGCCGCAGCCGAATCACCAGCAGGCGCGGGTCGCTGTGGGTGCACGCCAGGGCGTGCTCGAAATTCTCGACCGCGGCGAAGAACAGCGGCCCCTCGACGGTATAGACCAGCACCCCCTCGGGCAGGTCCGCCACGCCGCTGCCGGCCAGCTCGCGGCGCAGCTCGTCGCCCTCGACCTGCTGCACGCCGACGCTGGCCGCCATGCGCCGCAGGAAATGCAGCGTGGCCAGGATCACGCCGATGTTCACGGCCACCACCAGGTCGGCGAAGACGGTCAGGCAGAACGTCACCAGCAGGATCACCACGTCGGCGCGCGGCGCCCGGCGCAGCATCTTGGCGAAATGCCGCACGTCGCTCATGTTCCAGGCCACCACGAACAGGATCGCCGCCAGCGCCGCCAACGGCACGTGCTCGGCCAGGGGCGCCAGCAGCACTACGATGGCCACCAGCGTCACGGCGTGCACGATGCCGGCCAGCGGACTGGAACCGCCGTTGCGGATATTGGTGGCGGTGCGGGCGATGGCCCCGGTGGCGGCGATGCCGCCGAACAGCGGCGCCGCGATATTGGCGATGCCCTGCCCGATCAGTTCCTGGTTGGAGTCGTGGCGCGTGCCGGCCATGCCGTCGGCCACCACGGCCGACAGCAGCGACTCGATGGCGCCCAGCATGGCGATGGCGAATGCCGGGCCGATCAGCTCGATCATGCGGGCCAGGCTCAGTTCGGGCCACTGCCAGGTGGGCAGCCCCTGCGGCACGCCGCCGAACGCCGAGCCGATGGTGGCCACGCCCTCGAACTGGCAGGCCGCCTGCAGCGCCGTCGCGGCCACCAGCGCCACCAGCGGGCCGGGAACGCGCCGCAGGTAGGGGACGCGGGCCGACAGCACCAGCAGGGCCAGGCTCAGGACGGCAAGCGCGGTGGTGGCCGGATGCAGGTGCGGCAAGGCCTGCAGCAATTGCCAGAGCTTCTCGTGGAAGTGGGTGGCGCTCACGCCGGGCAGCCCGAAGAAGTCCTTCCACTGGCCCACCCAGATGATGACGCCGATGCCGGCGGTGAAGCCGACGATCACCGGCGCCGGGATGAACTTGATCACGGCGCCCATGCGGCCGACGCCCAGCAGCAGCAGGATCACGCCGGCCATCAGGGTGGCGAGCTGCAGGCCGGCCACGCCGTGCTCGGCGACCACGCCGGCCAGGATGACGATGAACGCGCCGGTCGGGCCGGCGATCTGCAGGCGGCTGCCCCCGAACACCGCGACCGCCAGCCCCGCCACGATGGCGGTATACAGGCCCTGCTCCGGCTTGACGCCGGACGCGATGGCGAAAGCCATGGCCAGCGGCAGCGCGACCACGCCGACGATCACGCCCGAGATGATGTTGGGCAGCCAGTACTGGCGTTGCAACAAGCCGGCCCGGTGGGCCTCGATCAAGGCAATCACGACAATCAACTCCAAGGCCGCCGGCACCCGGCCGGCGGCAACCGCCGAACGAAGCGCCTAGCCCAGCGCCGTATCCAGGAACATCATCACGCCGAACCCCGCCATCAGGCCGACGGTGGCGGGCGTCTGGTGGCCGTTGCGGTGCGTCTCCGGAATGACTTCGTGCGACACCACGAAAATCATGGCGCCCGCCGCCAGCCCCAGGCTGATCGGATACGCGAGCGCCAGGCCGCTGGACATGCCCAGGCCGACCAGCGCGCCGAGCGGTTCCATCAGGCCCGAGGCGGCCGCCACCAGCGCCGCGCGCAAGGGCGACAGGCCGGTGGCGCGCAACGCCATGGCCACCGCCAGGCCCTCGGGAATATCCTGGATGGAAATGGCGGAAGCCAGCGGAATGCCGACCTGCATGTCGCCATTGGCGAACCCCACCCCGATGGCCATGCCCTCGGGCAGGTTGTGCAAGGTGATGGCCAGCACGAACAGCCACACCCGGTTGACGCGCTCGGCGTCGGGCCCGCACGGGCCGGTGCTGTCATGCTCGTGCGGCGTGAAGGCGTCCAGCCCCAGCATCAGCAGCACTCCCAGCGCCAGCCCCAGCACCACCACGCCGGCCGCCGCCGGCCCTTCCCCCACCAGCCCCTGGGCCGCGTCCAGCCCCGGCAGGATCAGCGAAAACGCGCTGGCCGCCAGCATCATGCCGGCCGCGAACCCCAGCATGGTGTCCTGGGTGCGGGCATGGATGGTGCGCAGGAAGATGGCGGCCAGCGCGCCGGCCGCCGTGGCCGCGAAGCCCGCCGTGCCGCCCAGGAAGGCATAGCCGATGTAGTTGCGCTCGACCCCGGTCAGGCCGTGATACAGGCCCGTGGCGAGCAGCCACAGCACGGCCAGCGTGGCCGCCGCCAGGCCCACGGCCACCAGTTGGCGAGACTGCGCCTGGGCCCGCCAGGCGGCGCGCCAGTCGCGCGCGACGATTTGGGTGTCGTTCATGGGACGCTGCTTCAGTGCATCGAGGCTACCAGTTTACCAAGCGCCGGGCGGCCGCGCGGGACGCTCCATTTGGTATTGATCATCGCCGGCATCGGCCACGATGCGAAAACCCAGGCGTTCGTACAGCCTGCGCGCGGGATTCGTCTTGAGGACTTCGAGCCGCGTCGGCAGGCCGGCCGCGTCGGCCTGGGCCAGCACCTCGCGCAGCAGGCACGCCCCCAGCCCTTGCCCCTGCCATGCTGGCGCGACCTGGATCTGCACCACGTGCCAGGCCGATGCGCCGCGATAAGCCTTCAGCAGCCCTGCCGGCTCGCCGCCGACCAGCACGATGCGGGCGTGCTCCCACTGGTAGAGGATGCGGGCCAGGTGCGCCGCGTCGTCGGCGGGCCGGCCGCTGCGGGCCAGGTGCCGGTCCATGGTCTGGCGCCGCAGCGCCAGCAGGAATGGCACATCGGCTTCGCTCGCGGCGCGCAGGATGAACTGCAAGGCGGGCGCGGACGCACTGCCTGGCGGCATGGCGCCCCTCAGGCCTCGGCCGTCTTGCGGGTGCGGCGGCCGCGCGCGGCGGTCTTGCGGGCGGGCGGCGCGGCCTCGGCGGGGTCGGGCGCGGCGGCCGCCGGCGCGGCCGAGGCGGCGGAAGCGGCCGGAGCGGCCACGGCCTCGGCGGCGC
>NZ_NEVT01000001.1 GCF_002261345.1 Bordetella genomosp. 2
CGGCCGCCCCCGCCGCGTCCGCGCCGGCGCCGGCGCCCGCGGCGCCCAGCCCGGCGGCCGTGGCGGCGGCGGTCCAGGCCGACGCGGCCGGCGTGGTGTACGAGCGTTCGCGCCTGAACACCGACCTGACCTTCGACAACTTCGTCACCGGCAAGGCCAACCAGCTGGCCCGGGCGGCGGCGCTGCAGGTGGCCGAGAACCCCGGCATTTCGTACAACCCGCTATTCCTGTACGGCGGCGTGGGCCTCGGCAAGACCCACCTCATCCACGCCATCGGCAATGCCATGGTGGCGGCCGGCACGGGCGTGCGGGTGCGCTACGTGCATGCCGACCAATACGTGTCCGACGTGGTCAAGGCCTACCAGCGCAAGGCCTTCGACGACTTCAAGCGCTACTACCATTCGCTCGACCTGCTGCTGATCGACGATATCCAGTTTTTCTCCGGCAAGAGCCGCACGCAGGAAGAATTCTTCTATGCGTTCGAGGCCATGGTCGCGCAGCGCAAGCAGATCATCATCACCAGCGACACCTACCCCAAGGAACTGGCCGGCATCGACAGCCGGTTGATCTCGCGCTTCGATTCCGGCCTCACCGTGGCCATCGAGCCGCCCGAGCTCGAGATGCGCGTGGCCATCCTGCTGCGCAAGGCCGAGTCCGAGGGCGTGCCCATGCCCGAGGAAGTGGCGTTCTTCATCGCCAAGCACCTGCGCAGCAACGTGCGCGAGCTGGAAGGCGCGCTGCGCAAGGTCCTGGCCTATGCCCGCTTCCATGGCCGCGACGTGCTCTCGGTGGACGTCTGCAAGGAAGCCCTGAAGGACCTGCTGTCGGTGTCCAACGGCCAGATCACGGTCGAGAACATCCAGAAGACGGTGGCCGATTTCTACAAGATCAAGGTCGCCGACATGTATTCGAAACGGCGGCCGGCCAATATCGCCCTGCCACGCCAGGTTGCCATGTACCTGGCCAAGGAGCTTACCCAGAAAAGCCTGCCGGAAATCGGCGATCTGTTCGGTGGCCGCGACCACACCACCGTGCTGCACGCGGTGCGCAAGATATCCGATGCCCGCGCCAAGCAGGCGGAGCTCAACCATACCCTGCACGTGTTGGAACAAACTCTAAAAGGATGAACATGCAACTCGTACAAACCACACGCGATGCATTGCTGAAACCGCTGTCGACCGTGGCGGGAATCGTCGAAAGACGCCATACCCTGCCCATCCTGGCGAACATCCTCATGCGCAAGGAAGGCAACAAGGTCGCCTTCATTGCCACCGACCTCGAAGTCCAGATCACCACGCATGCCGACTTCGGCGTGGGCCAGGACAACGAATCCACCACCGTGGCGGCGCGCAAGCTGCTCGATATCCTCAAGGCCCTGCCGGACACCGGCGAGGTCAAGCTGGCGCTGGCCAACAACAAGCTGTCCGTGCAGTCCGCGAAGAGCCGCTTCGCCTTGCAGACGCTGGCCGCCAGCGAATTCCCCACCGTGGCGCAGCCCGAGAAATGGGACGTCTCCCTGACGCTGCCTCAACGCACCCTGCGCCACCTGCTGAACATGGTGCACTTCGCCATGGCGCAGCAGGACATCCGCTATTACCTGAACGGCATGCTGCTGGTGTTCGAAGCCGGCCGCGTGCGCGCCGTGGCCACCGACGGCCATCGCCTGGCCCATTGCGCCACCGAGGCCGACGGCATCGCCGAACGGCACGAAGTCATCGTGCCGCGCAAGACCGTGCTGGAAATGCAGCGCCTGCTGGAAGACTCCGACGAGCCCGTCTCCATCGACGTGGCGCCGGGCCAGATCCGTTTCCGCTTCGGCGATGTCGAGCTGGTGTCCAAGCTGGTGGAAGGCAAGTTCCCCGATTTCACGCGCGTGATCCCCACCAATTACACGCGCCAGTTCATCGTCAACCGCGAGGCCCTGCAGGGCAGCCTGCTGCGCGCCGCCATCCTGACGACCGACAAGTTCAAGGGCGTGCGCCTGCAACTGGCGCAGAACCAGATGAAGATCTCTTCTTCCAACGCCGAGCAGGAAGAGGCGCAGGAAGAGCTCGATATCGACTACGGCCACGAAGCGCTCGACGTGGGCTTCAACGTCAGCTACCTGCTCGACGTGCTGGCCAACGTCAAGGCCGAGAACATCCAGTGGTCGGTCATGCCCGACGCCAATGCGTCGGCGCTGCTCACCCTGCCCGACGACGACCAGTTCAAGTACGTCGTCATGCCCATGCGGATCTGATCCGCGCCTGGGTTTATGCCGCGGCGCGCGCCTGGCGCATGCCGCGGACCGGCCGCGAGGCCGTTTTTTGAAGTGTTAGCGATAAAGACATGTCAGATCAGCAGAACAGCAATCCCGAGAACACCGGCTATGGCGCCGATTCGATCAAGATGCTCAAAGGGCTGGAGGCCGTGCGCAAGCGCCCAGGCATGTACATCGGCGACACTTCCGACGGCACGGGCTTGCACCACATGGTGTTCGAGGTGGTCGACAACGCGATCGACGAGGCGCTGGCCGGCCACTGCGACGACATCGTGGTGACCATCCACACCGACAATTCGATTTCCGTCACCGACAACGGCCGCGGCATTCCCACCGAAATCCACAAGGACGACGAGTTCGGCCGCAGCGCGGCGGAAATCGTCATGACCGAGCTGCACGCCGGCGGCAAGTTCGACCAGAACTCGTACAAGGTGTCCGGCGGCCTGCACGGCGTGGGCGTGTCCTGCGTGAACGCGCTGTCCGAGTGGCTGCGGCTGACCATCCGCCGCAACGGCCAGGTGCACCAGATGGAGTTCCGCCAGGGCGAGCGCGTGGCCCCGCTGGCGGTCACGGGCACGACCGACAAGCGCGGCACGGAAGTGCGCTTCCTGGCCGACCCGCTGATCTTCACCAACGTCGAGTATCACTACGACATCCTGTCCAAGCGCCTGCGCGAGCTGTCCTTCCTGAACAACGGCGTGAAGATCCGCCTGGTCGACCAGCGCCAGGGCAAGGAAGAGAACTTCGCCTTCTCGGGCGGCGTGCGCGGCTTCGTGGAATACATCAACCGCGCCAAGACCGTGCTGCATCCCAACGTCTTCGCGGTCACGGCCGAGTCCAGCGCCGGCGGCGTGCCGGTGGGCGTCGAAGTGGCGATGCAATGGAACGACACGTACAGCGAAACGGTGCTGTGCTTCACCAACAACATCCCGCAGCGCGACGGCGGCACGCACATGACCGGCCTGCGCGCGGCCATGACGCGCGTCATCAACAAGTACATCGCCGACAACGAGCTGGCCAAGAAGGCCAAGGTCGAGACTTCCGGCGACGACATGCGCGAAGGCCTGGCCTGCGTGCTGTCGGTCAAGGTGCCCGAGCCCAAGTTCAGCAGCCAGACCAAGGACAAGCTGGTGTCCAGCGAAGTGCGCCCCGCCGTCGAGGACGCCGTGGCGCGCACGCTGGAAACCTGGCTGCTGGAGCACCCCAACGACGCCAAGGCGCTGTGCGCCAAGATCGTCGAGGCGGCCCGCGCGCGCGAGGCCGCCCGCAAGGCGCGCGAAATGACGCGCCGCAAGAGCGTGCTGGAAGGCGCGGGCCTGCCCGGCAAGCTGGCCGACTGCCAGGAAAAGGATCCGGCGCTGTGCGAGCTGTACATCGTCGAGGGCGATTCGGCCGGCGGCTCGGCCAAGCAGGGCCGCGACCGCAAGTTCCAGGCCATCCTGCCGCTGCGCGGCAAGGTGCTGAACGTGGAGAAGGCCCGCTTCGACCGCCTGATCGCCAGCGAGCAGATCGCCACGCTGATCACCGCGCTGGGCACCAGCATCGGCCCGGACTTCAACATCGACAAGCTGCGCTACCACCGCCTGATCATCATGACCGACGCGGACGTGGACGGCGCGCACATCCGCACGCTGCTGCTGACCCTGCTGTACCGCCAGATGCCCGAGCTGATCGAGCGCGGCTATGTCTACATCGCCCAGCCGCCGCTGTACAAGGTCAAGGTGGGCCGCGAAGAGCGCTACCTGAAGGACGACCAGGAAGAAGCGCAGTTCATGATGCAGCTGGCCCTGAAAGAGGCCTCGCTGGTGCCGGCCCAGGGCGCCGCGCCGATCACCGGCGAGGCGCTGGCCGAACTGGCGCGCCAGTACGTGCTGGCCGATGCCGTCATCGCCCGCCTGTCGCGCCTGTACGATGTGGATGCCCTGTCGGCCATGGCCGAGGGCGTGGAAATCGACCTGGCGACGGCCGAGACGGCCGCCGCGTCGGCCAAGCGCCTGTCCGACGCGCTGCATGAGGCGGTGGTGGGCAATGGCGTCGAGGTCGTGGCCGAGTTCGACGAGGCCCACGAGCAGCACCGCCTGCTGGTGCGCCGCATGCACCATGGCAACGTGCGCGTCAGCGTCATCGACGCCGACTTCGTGCAGGGCGCCGATTACGCGGCCCTGGCCCGCTCGGCCAAGACCTTCCTGGGGCTGATGGGGCCTGGCGCCGTGGTGGCGCGCGGCGAGGGCGACAAGCGCAAGGAACAGTTCGTGTCCGACTTCCGCGAAGCCATGCAGTGGCTGCGCGGCGAGGCCGAGCGCGGCATTTCCAAGCAGCGCTACAAGGGCCTGGGCGAGATGAACCCCGACCAGCTCTGGGAAACCACCATGGACCCGGCCGTGCGGCGCCTGCTGCGCGTGAAGATCGAGGACGCCATCGCGGCCGACGAGATCTTCACCACCCTGATGGGCGACGACGTGGAGCCGCGCCGCGCGTTCATCGAGACGCACGCGCTGTCGGCGTCCAACATCGACGCGTAGCACGTGCGTCCGCGACAAGGGGCTGCAGGCGCAGCCCCTTTTTTCTTGGGCCGTTGTGGAATACTCTGCCAGCGGCACGCAAGCCCGCATCGGCCCGGATACCCCAGGAGCGCGTATGTTCGACCATGTCAAATTCGGCGTCACCGACTATGCCGCCAGCAAGGCGTTCTTTCTCAAGGCGCTCGAACCGCTCGGCGTGGTCGTGGCCGGGGAAGGAACGCCGGCGTATGGGATCGAGCTGGTCGGTCCTCGCAGCAAGGCTTCGCTGTGCCTGTTCCAGACCGACGAGAAACCGGCGCCCCTGCACCTGGCCTTCGCGGCCGAGACCCGCGCGCAGGTCGACGCGTTCTACCGCGCGGCGCTGGCGGCGGGCGGCAAGGACAATGGCGCGCCGGGCCTGCGTCCGCAGTACCAGGCGACTTACTATGCGGCGTTCGTCATCGGTCCGGACGGGCACAATATCGAAGCGGTCTGCCACGCCCCGGCCTGACCCGCGGGCTTACCAGGTCCGCTCGAGGACTTCGCCCGGCAGGCCGTCGAAGTCCTTGAACTCGCGCGAAACGAACTGGTTGTTGAGCAGGATTTTCCTGGACGGCAGATTGGCCGGGTCGATGATGGCGAACAGCCCGCGCAGCGCGGGCTGCGCCTGCGCCTTGGCGACCAGCAGGCGCGCCACCCGGCCGGCGATCCCCCGGCCCCAGTATGCCGGCAGGATCATGTACCCCAATTCGGCGGTTTCCGCGTCGGCGGCCGCCACTTCCAGCTTGGCCAGCCCGACGAAGCCGCCGTCTTGCGCGTCGAGTATCTTGAACTGTCCCAGCTCGGGGTGGATGGCGTTGCCCGCCAGCAGCTTGTCGTAGTCGCGCCGGGCTTCATCCAAGGGGATGGCGCGTTCCGTGATCATGGCCATGACCCTGGCGTCGCCCACGAGCCGGAAATAGTCGTCAAAGTCCCGGGGGCCGAATTTCTGCAAGGCGAATTCCACTAGTACTCCTGGATGAAGCCGGTCGGCTGCGCCGCGCATGCGCGATGCGGGCGCGACTCCCGCCGTTGTAACACCGGCCGCGGCGCCATTGGAAAAACGCCCACCAGGAGGTGGGCGTCGGCACAGCCAGGCGCGCTGCGTGCGGAATTACTTGCCCTGCGTCAGCGTGGAATAGCTGGTGATCAGGTTGCGGTAGTCGGGGATGTGGTTCGAGAACAGCGCGGCCAGGCCGTCGACGTCGTTGCGCCAGTCGCGATGCAGTTCGCAGGCCACGCCGAACCAGGTCATCAGCTGGGCGCCGGCGGCGCTCATGCGGTCCCAGGCGGCATCGCGGGTCAGCGCGTTGAAAGTGCCGGAGGCGTCCGTGACGACGAACACGTCGAAGCCTTCTTCCAGCGCGGCCAGCGCCGGGAAGGCGACGCAGACTTCAGTGACGACGCCGGCGATGATCAGCTGTTTCTTGCCGGTGGCCTTGACGGCCTTGACGAAGTCTTCGTTGTCCCAGGCGTTGATCTGGCCGGGCCGGGCGATGTAGGGGGCGTCGGGGAACTGCGCCTTGAGTTCCGGCACCAGCGGGCCGTTCGGGCCGTCTTCGAAACTGGTGGTCAGGATGGTGGGCAGCTTGAAGTACTGGGCCAGGTCGGCCAGGGCCAGCACATTGTTCTTGAAACGATCGGGGTCGATATCGCGGACCAGGGACAGCAGTCCGGCTTGATGGTCCACCATCAGTACGGCGGCGTTGTCCTTGTCGAGGCGAACGTAGGGCTTGGTCATGGAAGTCTCCGGGAAAAAAGCACAGCGGGAAGCCCGAGCGGGTGGGGAAACAGGCCCCGCCTGACGGCGGGGCCGGGGGTCAATGCGCCATCCGGCCGAAGCGGCCGTGGTTGAAGTCGTCGATGGCCTGGCGGATTTCGGCCTGGCTGTTCATGACGAACGGGCCGTAGCCGACGATGGGTTCGTCGATGGGCTCGCCGCTCAGCAGCAGCAGCGTGGCGTCGTTATTGGCCTCGACCTGCACGTCGCTGCCGTCGCGGGCCAGGTGCACCAGCTGGCCGCCGCGCGCGATGTCGCTGCCGTTGACCAGCACCGTGCCGTGCAGCACGGCCAGCGCCAGGGTGCGGCCTTCGGCCACCCGGAACGTCGCCACCCCCTGCTGGCGCAGGCGCACGTCCCACACGTCCATCGGCGTGCGGGTGCGGGCGGGGCCGCGCCGGCCGGCGAATTCGCCGGCGATCACGCGCACCCGGCCGGCGTCGCCGGGCAGGTCCACGGACGGGATGTCGCGGTCCAGCAGCGTCTGGTAGCCAGGCTCGGACATCTTGTCGCGCGCCGGCAGGTTGACCCACAGCTGCACCATCTCGAGCGCGCCGCCCTGGCGGGTGAAGGCCTCGGAATGGAACTCTTCGTGCAGGATCCCGCCGGCGGCCGTCATCCATTGCACGTCGCCGGGGCCGATGTGGCCGCCCGCGCCGGTGGAGTCGCGATGGTCGACTTCGCCCTGGTAGACGATGGTCACGGTCTCGAAGCCGCGGTGCGGATGCTGGCCGACGCCGCGCGGCCGGGCCGCCGGCTCGAACTGGGCCGGACCGGCGTGGTCCAGCAGCAGGAACGGGCTGAGATGGCGGCCATGGCTGTCATAGCTGAACATCGAGCGCACCGGGAAGCCGTCGCCCACCCAGTGGGGCCGGGGCGCGCTGTAGATACCGAGGACTTGCTTCATGTCGTTCTCCGCTTGCCGGCTGCACATCGCGGCGTGCAGCCCATGTAGAGACTATAGATTCGCGACAATCGGCCGCCTAGGCCGTAAAATTCGCCTTCAGCGTTCTATTTGGTGAACGATATGCTGGACTTGAACGATCTTTACTACTTCGTGCAGGTGGTCGACCACGGCGGCTTCGCGCCGGCCGGGCGCGCGCTGGGCATCCCCAAGTCCAAGCTCAGCCGGCGCATCGCCCTGCTCGAAGCGCGCCTGGATACCCGCCTGATCCTGCGCTCGACGCGCCAGTTCGCGGTGACCGAGATCGGCCAGACCTACTACGCGCATTGCAAGGCCATGCTGGTGGAGGCCGACGCCGCCGAGGAGGCCGTGGCCCTGACTCGCGCCGAACCGCGCGGCACGGTGCGGGTGACCTGCCCGGTCGCGCTGCTGGACGCGCAGGTGGCCGAGATGCTGGCCGCCTTCATGGTGGAGTACCCGCTGGTGCACATACACCTGGAGGAAACCAACCGGCGCGTGGACGTGGTGGCCGAGGGCATCGACGTGGCGATCCGGGTGCGGCCGCCGCCGCTGGACGACAGCGACCTGGTGATGCGGGTGTTGGCCGAGCGCCGCCAATGCCTGGTGGCCAGCCCGGCTTTATTGCGGCAGACCGGCACGCCGCGCGCGCCGGCCGACCTGGGCGGCCTGCCCAGCCTGGGCCTGGGACTGCCGCAGAGCGAACATGTCTGGAGGCTGCTCGGCCCGGATGGCGCGCAGGCGGCCATCCGCCACCAGCCGCGCCTGGTCACGCGCGGCATGCTGGCGCTGCGCGCGGCCGCCGTGGCGGGCGTGGGCATCGTGCAATTGCCCACCATGCTGCTGCGCGAGCAGTTCGAGCGCGGCGAGCTGGTGACGGTATTGCCCGACTGGGCGCCGCGCCGCGAGATCGTGCATGCGGTCTTTGCATCGCGCCGCGGCCAGTTGCCGGCGGTGCGGGCGCTGATCGACTTCCTGGCCGAGCGGTTCGCGGCGCTGCAGGCCGAGTGAGCCGCCCCAGGGTCTGTTCCCTCTAAAACAGCCGGCTGGCGCACAGCTGCCGCGCGGCTTCGCGCGGGTCGGGCCGGTCCAGGTACGGCAGCGTGCCCAGCAAGGGGGCCGGCAGGCGCTGTTCGAGCGCCTGTATGTTGGCTGGCGCCTGCTGCATGGCCGGGTCGATCTGGTTGGCCACCCAGCCCGCCAGGCGCAGCCCGCGCGCGGCAATCGCCTCGGCGGTGAGCAGGGCATGGCTGATGCAGCCCAGCCGCATGCCCACCACCAGGATGACCGGCAGGCCGAGCCGCTGCGCCAGGTCGGCCGTGTCCCGATGGTCGTTCAGCGGCACGCGGAAGCCCCCCACCCCTTCGACGATGATGGCGTCCGCATGCGCGGTGGCCCGCCGATATGCCTGCACGATGGCCTCCGGCTCCAGCGCCACGCCCTCGGCGGCGGCGGCGATGTGCGGCGCGACCGCGGCGCGCAGCACGTAGGGGCAGTGTCCCGCGCCGGGCAGCGCCACGGTGCTGGCCTGGCGCAGTTGCTCTACGTCCTCGTTGAGCCAGCGGCCGTCGGCCGGCTGCGCGCCTGCCGCCACGGCCTTCAAGCCGGCCGCCGGACGGCCGTGCCGCGCCGCCGCGATCAGCAGCGCGCAGGACACCAGCGTCTTGCCTATCTCGGTGTCGGTGCCGGTGACGAAATAGTCGTGCGGGCGTGGCGTGTCAGGCATGGCCGGGGTCCTCTTCCAGGCGATTCAGGGTGTGGACCAGCCGGTCCACGTCGGCGGGCTGGTGCGCCGCCGAAAGGGTCACGCGCAGGCGCGCAGTGCCGGGCGGCACGGTGGGCGGCCGGATGGCGGGCACCCACAATGCCGCGCGCTCCAGCGCCGCCGCCGCGCGCAGGGCCGCGGCGTTGTCGCCCAGCACGACCGGCTGGATGGCGGTTGGAGTGGGGTCGTGGCGCCAGCGCCGCAGGCGCAGGCCGGCCTGCAAGCGGCCGGTCAGGGCGCGCAGGTGGGCGCGGCGCCGTGCGCCCTCCGCGCCTTCGATGAGGTCGAGGCTGGCCAACAGCGCATGGGCCTGCGCCGGCGCCGCGGCGGTGCTGAAGATATACGGCCGGGCGCGGTTGACCAGCCAGTCGATCACGGTCGCGTGCGCGGCCACGAAGGCCCCGCCCACGCCGGCGGCCTTGCCGAGCGTGCCGATCATCACCAGGTGCGGCGAGCTCAGCCCCAGTTGCTCCAGCACGCCGTGGCCGCGTTCGCCCAGCACGCCGAAGCCATGCGCATCGTCCACCACCAGCCAGGCGCCATGGCGCTCGGCCAGCGCCAGCAGCTCACGCAGCGGAGCAATGTCGCCGTCCATCGAGAATACCCCGTCGGTCACGATCAGCCGGGTGGGCGCCCGGCTGTCCGCCAGCAGCCTGTCCAGCGTGCCGGCATCGCGGTGCGGGTAGACCTGGACGCGTGCACGCGACAGCCGCGCCCCGTCGATCAGCGAGGCATGGTTGAGGGCTTCGGAATAGATCTCGGCGTCCTTATCGGCGAGCGCGCCCAGCACGGCCAGGTTGGCCATGTAGCCGGTGCAGAAGTACAGCGCCCGGGCCTGTTCGATATGCGGCGCGAGCATGGCCGCCAGCCGCTCTTCCAGTTGCGCATGGGCGCGGCTGTGGCCGCTGATCAGGTGCGAGGCGCCGCTGCCCGCGCCGTAGCGCCCGGCCCCTTCGGCGAGGGCCGCGACCACCGCGGGGTGGGCCGCCAGGCCCAGGTAGTCGTTGCTGCAGAAGGCCAGCATGTCGCGGCCGTCGACGCGCACGTGGGGCGCGCAGGGGGTGTCGGTGGTGCGCCGGCGGCGGCGCAGGTGGCGGGCCTCCAGATCGCGCAGGCCGGCTTGCAGGGTGTCGAGCAGGTGCATGTCAGCGAGCCTCCAGCGCGTCGTCGAGCGTGGCCAGCGTCTCGCGCGCCAGCCAGGCGGTGGTTGCCTCGTCCAGCACGTAGGGCGGCATCAGGTAGACCGTGGCGCCGATGGGGCGCAGCAGCAGTCCGCGCGCCAGCGCCGCCGCCGCATAGCGCTGCGCGAAGCCGGCATCGGCCGCCACGTCGAACGCCCAGATCATGCCGGCGCGCCGCCAGTGGCTGATCGCGCGGTGGCGCCGCAGCGGCGCCAGCGCCGCATCGAATTGCGCCGCCCAGGCGCGGTTGCGGGCCAGGACGTCGTCCGCGTCGAAAATAGCCAGCGTGGCCAGCGCCGCGCGGCAGGCCAGCGGGTTGCCGGTGTACGAGTGCGAGTGCAGGAAGCCGCGCGCGACGTCGTCGTCGTAGAAGGCGTCGTGGATCGCGTCGGTGCTCAACACCAGCGACAATGGCAGGTAGCCGCCGGTGATGCCCTTGGACAACGTCATCAGGTCCGGCCAGATGCCGGCCTGCTCGCACGCGAAGAACGAACCGGTGCGTCCGCAGCCGACCGCGATCTCGTCGGCGATCAGGTGCACCTGGTAGCGGTCGCACAGCGCGCGCACCTGGCGCAGGTAGGCGGGATCGTGCATCGCCATGCCCGCCGCGCATTGCACCAGCGGCTCGATGATGACCGCGGCGATGTGCCGATGGCGGGCTGCGAGCAAGGCCTGCAGGTCGGCGGCGGCGCGTTGCGCGACGGCGGCGGCGTCTTCGCCGGGGCCCGCCTGGCGGGCGTCGGGCGAAGCCACCACGTGGGCCTGGCGCAACAGGGGATCATAGGCGTCGCGGAACACGGCCACGTCGGTGACGCCCAGCGCGCCCAGCGTCTCGCCATGGTAGCCATGGCGCACGCAGACGAATTCGCGCTTGTCGGCGTGGCCCCGGTTGCGCCATGAGTGGAAGCTCATCTTCAGGGCGATTTCCACCGCCGATGCGCCGTCCGAGGCGTAGAAGCAATGGCCCAGCGCGCCGCCGGTGAGCGCCGACAGCCGCTCGGCCAGTTCGACGGCCGGCGCGTGCGTGCAGCCGGCCAGCATCGCGTGCGGCAGCCGGGCCAGCTGGTCGTGCAGCGCGGCGTTGATGCGCGCATTGGCATGGCCGAACAGATTCACCCACCACGAGCTGATGGCGTCGAGGTAGCGGCGGCCATCCATGTCGACCAGCCACGGCCCTTCGCCGCGCGCCAGCGCCAGCAAGGGCATGGCGGCCTGGCGCTTCATCTGGGTGCAGGGATGCCAGACGTGGCGCAAGCTGCGGGCGCGCCAGTCGGCCGTGCGGGAATCAGGTGCGCGATCGTGCATTGCCGGCTCCAGAACCAGGCCGGGCCGGCCTCGCGATGACAGCCACCGCGAGTATCAGGGCACCGGCCGGACAGTAGAGCGGCGGATAGTAGGAACGGCCGGGCGGGCTGGCAATCCCCGCGATTTCGCGGATATTGGTGGCAGGAAGCGCGCAGAAACCGGGAATTGGCTGCCCGTTCGCCGTATCGCGCCGGCATCGCGCGGCGAACTGCGCGGGCGCCGGAGATGAAACAAATTGTGAACGACAGCCAGGGCGGCTTCAGGCCGCGGCCTGGCGCGCCAGGGTCAGCCGGCGCACGTGGCGTTCCGGCAGCGGCACCGCCGCGTGCGCGCGCGCCGCGGCTTGCAGCGACTGCGCCAGCTCTGCGGGGAACGGCTGGCTGCGCCGGGTGTCGAGGTTCACGTTGACGGACAACTGCTCCATGGTGGCGGCCAGGTACTGGTCGCGCGTCTGGAACAGCTCCATCAGGCACAGCAGGCGCTTGGCGTCGGCGTCCAGCACGCGCACGCGCAATTCCAGCGGGTCGTCGGCCAGCAGTTCGTGCCGATAGTTGACCGCGATGTCGACGGTGTAGATGCCGCAGCGCGTGGCCCGCGTGTAGCTTTCGCCCACGCCCAGCGGCTCCAGCAACTGGAAGCCGATATGGTCGAACACCCGCACGTAGCGGGCCGCGTTCATGTGGCCGTATAGATCGGTCCAGTCCGGCTTGACGACGAGTTGCGTGCGGGGAAGTTGCGAAGCGTGGTCGGGCATGGGGGAAATCCGTGGTGGCGAAGGGGGAGGACTACAACTGTTCGAAGCGCGCGTAGCGCTTGTCGGTGAACTGGCGTTCGGCGATGAGCTCGCGCACCGTGGCGGCCGGCGGGCCGCGCCGCAGCCACTCCAGCATGTGATCGACCTGGTCGGGCGTGCCCTGCACCAGCGCCTGGACGGTGCCGTCTTCCATGTTCTGCACCCACCCGGTCACGCCCAGCATATGGGCGCGCCGTACGGTGGCGTGCCGGTAGCCCACGCCCTGCACCACCCCTTTGACGATGACGTGGACGGTTTCCTGGTGGGGGTCTTGCATGCGATTCCTCTCGATACGGGGGGGCGCGCGCGTATACTTGCTACGCCCTTGCGGCCCTCTATTTTCCAATAGTCTGCCATGAACCAGAACCTTGCCAAGATCACCTGCATCGAAGACCTGCGCATCCTGGCGCAGAAGCGCGTGCCCCGCATGTTCTACGACTACGCCGATTCAGGCGCCTGGACCGAGGGCACCTATCGCGCCAACGAGGCCGATTTCCAGACGATCAAGCTGCGCCAGCGGGTGGCGGTGGACATGGAAGGCCGCTCGCTGCGCACCACCATGGCCGGCACCGAGGCCGTGATGCCGGTGGCCATCGCGCCCACCGGCCTGACCGGCATGCAGCATGCCGACGGCGAAATGGTGGCGGCGCAGGCCGCGGCCGAATTCGGCGTGCCGTTCACGTTGTCGACCATGAGCATCTGCTCGATCGAGGACGTGGCGCGCGCCACCGGCAAGCCGTTCTGGTTCCAGCTCTACGTGATGCGCGACCGGGAATTCGTGGCCAACCTGATCGACCGCGCCAAGGCGGCCGGCTGCTCGGCGCTGGTGCTCACGCTGGACTTGCAGATCCTGGGCCAGCGCCACAAGGATATCCGCAACGGCCTGTCGGCGCCGCCCAAGCCCACGCTGGCCAACCTGGTCAACCTGGCCACCAAGCCGCGCTGGTGCCTGGGCATGCTGCGCACCCCGCGGCGCACGTTCGGCAACATTGTCGGGCACGCCAAGGGCGTGAGCGACCTGTCGTCGCTGTCGTCGTGGACGGCCGAGCAGTTCGATCCGCGCCTGAGCTGGGCCGACGTCGAATGGATCAAACAGCGCTGGGGCGGCAAGCTCATC
Organism: Bordetella genomosp. 2; assembly: GCF_002261345.1. Lineage (GTDB taxonomy): Bacteria > Pseudomonadota > Gammaproteobacteria > Burkholderiales > Burkholderiaceae_B > Bordetella_A. The sequence continues at coordinate 13,664 of NZ_NEVT01000001.1, forward strand.
CTGAAGGGCGTCCTGGATGTCGAGGACGCGCGCCTGGCGGCCGACAGCGGCGCCGACGCGCTGATCGTCAGCAACCACGGCGGCCGCCAGCTCGACGGCGCCATGTCGTCGATCGCCGCCCTGCCCGCCATCGCCGACGCGGTCGGCTCGCGCATCGAAGTATGGATGGATGGCGGCATCCGCTCCGGGCAGGACGTGCTGAAGGCCGTGGCGCTGGGCGCGCGCGGCACCATGATCGGCCGCGCGTTCCTCTATGGCCTGGGCGCGTACGGCAAGGCCGGCGTGACCCGCGTGCTGGAGATCCTGTACAGGGAAATGGACGTCACCATGGCGCTGTGCGGCCGCAAGTCGCTGACGCCGGGGGACCGCAGCGTGCTGCTGCCCGGGACGTACCCGACTTGAATGCAGGTGTCTGACACCCCGTGGGGTGCCATGGGCATGCGGAGGGTATTGCTTGGGGGTGTCAGACACCTGGGCACTGAAGGTGCAAGGCCGCAAAAGCGCAAAATCTGCAAAACGGCCATGGCTACAGTGGGAGCCCTGGAGCACGTATGAAACCCAAGACCCGCATCCACTACGCCAACCGGCTGGAACCGGTGCTGCAATGGCTGGCCTCGCATCCCGACGCGGCGCCGGACCTGTACCACCTGGCCGACCTGGCGTGCCTGTCGCCCTATCACTTCCATCGCGTATATCGCGCGCTGATGGGCGAGACGGTCAACGCCACGATGCTGCGGGTGCGCATGCATCGGGCGTCGGTGGAGCTGGCCGGGGAAGCGCCGATGCAGCAGGTGGCGCAACGCGCCGGATACACGTCGCAAGCCGCGTTCAGCCGGGCTTTCGGCGCCGTGTTCGGGATGCCGCCCGGCCGCTACCGGGATGCGCGCTCCAGGCCTTTCAACCCTGAGGAGCTTGGCATGTATCCCACTACCATCGAGCAATTCGCCGGCGCGTCGCTGGCCACCCTGGCCCACGAGGGCGACTACCAGAACATCGGCACCACCTTCGACCGCTTGTTCATGCTGGCGTCCAGCCGCGACCTGGTCGGCCCGGCCACCCGTTCGTTCGGCGTGTATTACGACGATCCGGCCCAGGTGCCGGCCGCCCGGCTGCGTTCGCGCGCCGGCCTGACGCTGCCCGACGGCGCGTCGGCGGACCCGGTGTTCGAGCCGTTCACATTGCCGGCGGCGCGCTGCGCGGTGCTGGAATACACCGGCCCCTACAGCGAAATCGAGGCGGCCTACCACTGGCTGTTCGCGGAATGGCTGCCGGCCAGCGGCCAGGAGACGCTCGATTTCCCCATGTGGGAAGAGTACGTGAACGATCCCAAGACCACGCCCGCCGCCGAGCTGAAGACGCGCATTTACTTGCCGCTGGCCTGAGGCGCCGCGCCGCGCCGGGCGGGCGTGGCCCGCTCGGCGATGTACTGCCGCAGCCAGGCGTGGCCAGGATCGTCGTGGTGCCGCTCGTGCCAGTACAGCGATACGGCGATGGTCGGCAGTTCCATGGGCACTTTCAGGATGACGGTGCGCGAGCTGCTGGCCATGGCGCGGGCCACGCTGGCCGGCATGGTGGCGATCAGGTCGGACGCTGAAATGACGAAGGGGCAGACCAGGTAGCTCGACAGCGTGGCCGCGATGTGGCGGCTGCGGTTGTGCCCCTGCAGGATCCGGTCGATGCCGCGGCTGAAGTAGCGTGTATGGGCCGCCAGGTCGACATGGCCGTATCGCAGGTAGGCGTCCAGGTCCCAGCGCTTGCGCAGGCAGGGATGGCCTTCGCGCACGATGCAGACCGCCGGCTCTTCATACAGGAAGCGCGTGCGCAGATCGGGCGACGGCTCGGGGAAATAGCCGGCGATCAGTTCCACATGGTTGGTCTCCAGCATGCTCAGGCCGTGCAGCGGGCGCGCCGGCTGGATCTGCAGGTGCAGGTGCGGCGCATCCTTGGCCAGGCTGGGAATGACCAGCGGCAGCAGGCGGTATTGCACATAGTCGGTGGCATAGAGCGACAGCGTGCGTTCGGAATGCGCCGGGTCGAAGGACTCGTGGCCGCGCGTGGCGCGCCGCCAGGCCTGCAGCATGGGGTGGAACGCCTGGTGCAGTTCGGTGGCGCGCCCGGTGGGCTGCCAGACTCCGGCTTCGCGCACCAGCAGCGGATCGTTGAACAGGCGCCGCAGCCGGCTCATGGCGGCGCTCAGGGCCGGCTGCGTGATGCCCAGTTGCTCGGCCGCGCGCGTCATGCTGCGACAGGTCATCAGCGCATCGAAATGCAGCAGCAGATTCAGGTCCGGATGCTTCATGGCCGCTCCCCGACATAAATGTGAATGATGTCACTATAAGCCGCGCTATCTGCTGCGCCCGCCGGGCGCCCTCTAGCATGGTCCCGTTGTTGCAGTGAACGCGCGGCCGGGCCCGGCGCCCGGCGCACAGGAAGTTCTACCAACACAAGGGGAAGCAAGATGACTGCACGGAGATTCCTGCGCCGTTGCGGATGGGCCCTGGCCGGCATGCTCGCCATGGCCGCGCACGGGGCGCACGCGGCCTGGCCGTCCGACAAGGTGATCCGCATCGTGGTGCCCTTCGCGGCGGGCGGCTCCACCGACCTGATCGCACGCAAAGTGGCCGAGGGCCTGGGCGGCAAGCTGGGCGCCAATGTGATCGTGGAAAACCGGCCCGGCGCCGGCGGCACGGTGGGCACCGAATACGTGGCGCGCCAGCCGGCGGACGGCTACACCATCCTGATGGGCTCGGTCAGCACGCAAGGCAGCGCCGCCTGCATCTACTCGAAGCTGCCGTACGACCCGATCAAGGATTTCACGCCGCTCACGGTGGTGGCGACCATTCCCAATGTGCTGGTGGTCAACCAGTCGGTGCCGGCGCGCTCGCTGCGGGAGTTCGTCGCGCTGCTCAAGCAGGATCCGTCGGCGTATTCGTTCGCCTCGAATGGCCAGGGCACCTCCAACCACCTGGCGGCCGAGCTGTTCAAGTCGACCGCCGGGGTGTCGATGGTGCATGTGCCCTATCGGGGCTCGGGTCCGGCGCTGATCGACCTGGTGGGCGGGCAGGTCAGCATGATGATGGACGTCGTGATGACTTCCTATCCGTATATCCAGGACGGCAAGATCCGTGCCCTGGCGGTGACTTCGCCGGCGCGCTCGCCGATGCTGCCCGACGTGCCCACCGTGGCGGAATCCGGCTACCCGGGCTACGAGGCCATGGTGTGGTTCGGCATGCTGGCGCCGGCCGGGCTGCCGGAAGCGATCCGCAAGCCGCTGACGCAAAGCCTGGTCGAGGTGCTGCACGGACCGGTGCTCAAGCCATACCTGGAGCAACAGGGCGCGCAGGTTTCCGACGTGGCCGGCCCGGCGTTCAGCGCCATGATCAAGGACGAGGTCGCCAAGTGGTGCAAGGTGGCCGACAAGGCGGGCATTCATCTGGACTGAGCGGGCGACCGCCTTCATGAGGGGACTGGGACAACATGTATCGCATAGGCATAGACGTGGGCGGCACGTTCACTGATTTCACGATGGTGGACGAACAGGCGGGGGCGGTGCACTTCCACAAGGTGCCCTCCACCCCGCACGATCCGTCGGAGGCCATCCAGCAGGGCATCGCGGACCTGCTGCGCACGCACGGCGTGGCCGTGCGCGATGTGTCGCACATCGGCCATGGCACCACGGTGGCGACCAACCTGATTATCGAGCGCAAGGGCGCCCGCGTCGGCCTGCTGACCACCCGGGGCTTCCGCGACGTGCTGGAGATCGGCCGGCAGACGCGCCCGCACCTGTATGACTACAGTGTGGGCAAGCCGCCGGTGGCCGTGCCGCGGCAGTGGCGCATCGAGATCGACGAGCGCATCGACAATACCGGCGCGGTGCTGCGCGACCTGGACGAAGGGCAGGTGCGCGCCGCGGCGCAGGCGTTCGGCGCGGCCGGCATCGAGGCCGTGACCATCTGCTTCCTGCATTCGTACCGCAATGCCGCCCACGAGCGGCGCGCCGCCGAAATCGTGCGGCAGGTGCTGCCGGAAGTGTTCGTCAGCCTGTCGTCGGAGGTGCTGCCGGAGTTCCGCGAATACGAGCGGTTGTCCACGACGGTGCTCAACGCCGCGGTGGGCCCGCGCATGGAACGCTATCTGCAGCGCTTCCTGCAGCGCACCCGCGAGCTGGGCATCGACCACGAACCGCACACCGTGCATTCCAACGGCGGCCTGATGTCGATCGCCAGCGTGCGGCAGTACCCGGTGCGCACCTGCCTGTCGGGCCCCGCCGCCGGCGTGATCGGCGCGGCGGCGGTGGGACGGGCGATCGGCAGCCTGAACCTGGTGACTTTCGACGTGGGCGGCACCAGCACCGACGTATCCCTGGTTTGCGACGGCCAGCCGCTGTTCACCTCGCACCGCCAGGTGGCGGGATACCCGGTCAAGACGCCGATGGTGGACATCCATGTCATCGGCGCCGGCGGCGGCAGCATCGCCTGGCTGGACGATGCCGGCGCCCTCAAGGTGGGGCCGCACAGCGCCGGCGCCGTGCCGGGCCCGGTGGGCTACGGCCGCGGCGGCACCGAGCCGACCATCACCGACGCGCAGATCGTCCTGCAGCGCCTGAATCCGGTGGCGTTGTTGAAGGGCCGCATGGCAGTGCACGCCCAGGCCGCGCGCGCGGTGATCGAGGCGCGCGTGGCGCGGCCGCTGAACCTGACGCTGGAAGAGGCGGCCCAGGGCATCCTGCGGATCGCGGCGGCCAACATGAGCCGGGCGATTCGCGCCGTGTCCACCGAGCGCGGCCACGACCTGGCGGAGTTCGCGCTGTATGCCTATGGCGGCGCCGGCCCGTTGCACGCGGTCGAGGTCGCGGAGGAATGCGGCATCCCGCTGGTCATCGTGCCGCAGGAGCCGGGCACCATGTGCGCGCGCGGCATCCTGCTGGGCGATATTTCCTTCGACTTCGTGCGCAGCGAGATCGCGCCCGCCAGCGAACCGGGCTGGCCGCACGTCGCGGCCATTTTCGCGCAGCTGGAGCAGCAGGCCCAGGCCTGGCTGGACGGCGAAGGCGTGGCGCCGGCGCTGCGCAGCTGCCGCTATGCGATCGACGCGCGCTACGAGGGGCAGAATTTCGAGGTGCAGGTGCCGCTCGAGGACTTCCGCGCCCAGGGCTTCGCGCTGTTCATCGAACGATTCCGCCAGGCGCACCAGCGCGAGTACGGCTACGTCGTGGACGACCGCCGCGTGCAGATCATCAATTGCCGGCTCCAGGCGGTGGGGCGAGTGGCCAAGGCGCCGCTGGCGCCGCGCCCGGCCGGCGAGCTGCCGGCCGATGCCCGGCTGGGCGAGCGGCGCGCCTATTTCGGCGCGCGCCATGGCTGGCGCGACACCCCGGTGTACGACCGCGACCTGCTGCCGGCCGGCGCCTGCCTGCGCGGGCCGGCCTTGATCGAGGAAATGAGTTCGACCACGGTCGTGGGACCGGGTCACAGCGTCGCGGTCGACGCCTACGGCAACCTGCTGATCCGCCTGCAAGGAGACCTGCATGACTGAGCATTCCGCCAGCGCCGCCATTGCCGACCCGATCGGCATGGAGGTATTCAGCAACCGGCTGCTGTCGATCACCGAGGACATGAACAACACGCTGGTGCGGGCGTCCTTCTCGACCAATATCAAGGAGCGCAAGGACTGCTCGGTGGCCCTGTTCGACGCGGCCGGCCGGCTGGTGGCGCAAGGCACGCAGATCCCGCTGCACCTGGGCTCGCTGGACGGCGCGATGCGCTCGATATTGCAGGCGTTTCCGGTCGAGGCCATCCAGCCGGGCGATGTCTTCATTTGCAACGACCCCTACCTGGCCAACGGCAGCCACCTGCCGGACATCAACATCGTCTCGCCGGTATTCTGGGACGGCGCGCTGCGCTTCTTCGCCGCCAACATCGCCCATCATTCCGACGTGGGCGGCGCGGTGCCGGGATCGATCGCCGGCGGCCTGCGCTCGGTGTTCGAGGAAGGCATCCGCATCCCGGTCTGCCGCATCGCGCGCGCCGGCCAGGTGGACGAGGACCTGCTGCGGCTGATCTGCGCCAACACGCGCGATCCCGAAGAGCGCGTGCTGGACCTGCGCGTGCAGATGGCGACCAACGAACGGGGCGCGGCCGCCATGGGTGGGCTGATCCGGCAAATGGGGCTGGACGCCGTGCTGCGCTCGGTGGACGACATCATCCTGTACACGCGCCGGCGCCTGAGCAATCGCATCGCCGAGTTGCGCGAAGGCAGCTACGTCTTCGAAAGCTTCCTGGATGACGATGGCATGGGCGGCGACCCGGTGCCCATCCGCGTGGCCCTGACGGTGGGCGGCGGGCGCCTGCACTTCGACTTCGACGGTTCGGGTCGGCAGGCGCGCGGCGCCATGAACCTGCCGCTCAATACCCTGCGCGCTTGCGTCTATTACGCGGTCAAGGCGCTGCTCGACCCCGACCTGGCGCCCAATGCCGGCCTGTTCGACCCGATTTCCATCTCCGCGCCGGTCGGCACCATCACCAATCCGGAGCATCCCGCCGCCGTGGGCGCGCGCTCGATCACGGCGCAGAAGGTGGCGGGCGCCATTTTCGGCGCGTTCCGCGGGCTGCTGCCGCCAGAGCGCATCATGGCCTCCAGCAACGATTGCTGCCCGGCCATTGTGTTCTCGGGCCGCTGGCCCGATCGCGCCGGTCATTTCGTCTACCTCGAGACCCTGGGCGGCGGCGCCGGCGCGCGCCTGGACCAGGACGGCGCCGACGGGGTGCATGTGCACATGACCAACACGTCCAATCTGCCGGTCGAGGCGCTGGAGAACGAGTACCCGCTGCTGATGGACGAGTACGCGCTGATCGGCGATTCGGGCGGCGTCGGCCGCACGCGCGGCGGGCTGGCGATCGCCAAGCAGATCCGCGCGCGCGCCGACGGCATCGTGTTCTCGGCGCGCTCGGACAGCCATACGGTGGGCGTGGCCGCGGGCGTGGCGGGCGGCGGCGACGGACGCCGCGCGCGCCTGCTGCGCAACCCGGGCACCCCGCAGGAGCAGGAACTGTTTTCCAAGACCGCCAACATCGCCCTGGCCGACGGCGAAAGCGTGCGCATCGAGACGCCGGGCGGGGGCGGCTACGGGCCGGCGGCCGAGCGTCCGCGCGCGCGCATCGAGCAGGACGTGCGCGACGGCAAGGTCAGCGGCGCGCAGGCCGCCTCGGCATACGGCTACCGGCCTTGAGCCGGGCGCGGCCAGTCCAGCTTGAGCGACATGGAGTACTTCATCTTGGTGTACGGGAAGGTGGTGACCGTGGCCAGCATGAGGGCTCCGTTCTCGCCGTAGTAGCGGCGCGTGATCACCAGTCCGGGCGTATGCGGAGCGACCTTGAGCAGTTCGGCCATTTCCCCGCTGATCGGGGTGGCCGAGAATTCCTGGCCGACTTCGCTGATGCACTGGCTGTAGCGCTGCTCGACCAGTTGCAGCAGCGGCACGCGCGTCTTGCCGATATCGGCCTGGATGGCGGAGTAGTCGGGATGGACGTAGGCATCCAGGTAGGCCACCGGCGCGCGCTGGCCGCCCAGCAGCTTGATGGCGCGGATGTGCAGCCAGGCCTGGCGCGGCGGGCAGCCGAGGGTTTCGGCCAGCCGCGCCGAGGCCCGGATATCGCGGGTGGCGAGCACGCGCAGCGTGGCGTTCTTGATGTACTGGAACAGGTCGGCCAGTTCGGAGACGCGCTGGGTGTGGCGCGTGGCCGACTTGGCGGCCTCCACGCGCGTGCCCACGCCGGGACGGCGCGACACCATGCCGGCCTCGGTGAGCATGCGGATCGCCTCGCGCACCGTATGGCGGCTGGCGTCGTAGTGCGCGCACAGCTCATGCTCGGTGGGCAGCAGGGTCATGACCGGATAGACGCCCGAGCGGATGGCGCGCGCCAGGTCCTGGTAGATGGCCTTGTAGCGCGGCGCGGGCTTGTCGTCGGCGGGCGCGCCGATGTCCGCGCTGAACAGGCCGGGCGCGGCGGAGGGCGATTCGACGGTGTCGGGCGGCAGGGATCGGGCCAAGGCGGTTCCAGGCTGAAAAGCTTAGGGGCAATACGGGATTGACAAATGTAGCACCAGGCTTCCATTATATGTCCGGACATTCATGTCCGGACATATGCAGATGAAGCAGAGAGAACAGGCGGGCAGGACACTGCCGCCTAACTGACAAGGGGGTTCTCATGGGCAAGGGTCTTGCAGTGTTTTCGGCGGCGGTGCTGGCCGTCGCATGCAGCGGCGGCGCCGTGGCGCAGCAGAAGCTGGTGGTGGCCGGATACGGCGGGTCGTTCGAAGAGATCATGCGCCAGCACATCTTCCCGCCCTTCGCCAAGCAGCACGGCGTCGAGCTGGTCTACGTGGCCGGCAACTCGACCAACACGGTGGCGCGCCTGCAGGCGCAGAAAAGCAACCAGCAGATCGACGTGGCCATCATCGACGACGGCCCCATGTACCAGGCGATCGCATTGGGATTCTGCGCGCCGATCCAGGGCCTGCCGGCCGACGATCTGTACAAGACGGCGCGCTACAAGGACGACAAGGCCGTGGCCATCGGCATCGTGGCCACCGGCATCATGTACAACAAGAAGATCTTCGACGAGCGGAAATGGGCGCCGCCCAAGTCCTGGAATGACCTCAAGGACCCGAAATACAAGCAGCAACTGGTGGTGCCGCCGCTGAACAACACCTATGGCCTGCATACGCTGGTGCAGTTCGCCCGCGCGGCGGGCGGCGGCGAGAAGAACATCGACCCGGGCTTCAAGACGGTGATCGAGGAGATCAACCCCAACGTGCTGGTCTACGAGCCGTCACCCGGCAAGATGACCGAGCTGTTCTCCAGCGGCCAGGCATCGATCGCCGTGTGGGGCAGCGGGCGCGTCAAGGCGTTCGCGGATACCGGCTTCCCCGTGGGCTTCGTGTATCCGGAGGAAGGCGCCTATGCCCTGCTGTCTTCCGTGTGCCCGGTCGCCAAGCCCGACGCCAATCCGCTGTCCCAGCAGTTCGTGCAATACCTCGTTTCTCCCGAAGTGCAGTCGCGCCTGGCCAGCGAGTATGGCTACGGCCCGGTCAATACCAAGGCCGAGATCAAGGACGACCCGCGCGTGCCGCTGCCGATCGGCCAGCGGGCGGCCGACCTGATCGTGATCGACTGGGACACGGTGAACCAGCATCGCGAAGAATGGAACAAGCGCTGGACGCGCGAAGTGGAACGCTGATCCAGGCTAGCCGCCGGCAGGAGCACGCATGGCATATCTCGTCCTGAAAGGCCTGACCAAGCGCTACGGGGACCTGACCGCGGTCGACGGCCTCGACCTGTCGGTCGAGCGCGGCGAGTTCATCTCGCTGCTGGGGCCGTCCGGTTGCGGCAAGACCACCACGCTGCACATGATCGCGGGCTTTGTCGAGCCGTCGGGGGGCGCGATCCTGCTCGACGGCGCGGACCTGGGCAGGGTGCCCGCCAACAAGCGCGGGCTGGGCATCGTGTTCCAGAACTACGCGCTGTTCCCGCACATGACGGCGGCCGAGAACGTGGCGTTCGGCCTGGAAATGCGGCGCGTGGGGGCCAAGGAGCGCGCCGCGCGGGTGGCCGAGGCGCTGCAGCTGGTCGGGCTGGCGCACCTGGCCGACCGCCATCCCGCCCGCATGTCGGGGGGCCAGCAGCAGCGCGTGGCGCTGGCCCGCGCGCTGGTGATACGGCCGAGCCTGTTGCTACTGGACGAGCCGCTGTCCAACCTGGACGCCAAGCTGCGCGAAGAGATGCAGCTGGAATTGCGCAGCATCCAGCGCACGGTGGGCACCACCACCATCCTGGTCACGCACGACCAGTCCGAGGCGCTGGCGCTGTCCGACCGCATCGTGGTGATGAATCAGGGGCGCGTCGAACAGGTGGCCGACCCGTTCTCCGCCTACGAGGGGCCGGCCAGCGGCTTCGTCGGGGGCTTCCTGGGCAAGGCCAATGTGTTCACGCCGCGGCCCGGCACCGGCGAGCAGGCCGGCCGGGCGTGCGTCGGCGAGGCCGCCATCGTCCTGGAAGATCTGCCGATGCCGCGCGGTCCGGTCATCGTGCGGCCCGAGAAAATCCTGTTCTCCGAGCCGGCGGCCTGCGCCCTGCCGGGCCGCATGAAGGCCCGCGTCTTCCAGGGCAACCATTGGCTGTGCCAGGTCGAGACATCGGTGGGCGAGGTGCTGGTGATACGCCAGAACGACGGCGTGCCGGTGCCGGCCGAGGGACAGCAGGTGCACCTGCGCTGGCGGGCCCGCGACATGTGCCCGGTGGATGGCGAGGCGCGGCCATGAACGCGCGCCTCAACCCGTGGCTGCTCAGCGCGCCGGCGATGGTGGTGTACGCCACCTTCCTGGTGGTGCCGCTGTTTCTGGTGTTCCTGATCAGCTTCTTCAATTTCGAGTTCTACGGCGGCATCGAACAGGCTTTTTCACTGGCCAATTACCGCGACATCGTCACCGACAGCTACTACTACGAGGTCTACGCGCGCACCTTCGGCGTCGCCGTCGCGGTCACGCTGGCCTCGCTGCTGCTGGGCACGGCGGAAGCCTATGTGCTGTCGCGCATGGCCAACCCATGGAAAGGCATCTTCCTGATGGTGGTGCTGGGGCCGCTGCTGATCTCCGTGGTGGTGCGCACCCTGGGCTGGGCGCTGCTGTTCGGCTCCACCGGGCTGCTCAGCAAGACGCTGATGGCGCTGGGCCTGGCGTCCGCGCCGGTCAACCTGATGTACACCAACACCGGCGTGATCATCGCGCTGACCCATGTGCTGGTGCCCTTCATGGTGATCTCGGTATGGGCGTCGCTGCAGCGTATCAACCCGGCCACGGAGGCGGCCGCCCTGTCGCTCGGCGCCAGCCAGTTCACGGTGCTCAGGCGCGTGATCGTGCCGCAGATCATGCCGGGCATCCTGTCCGGCTCGATCATGGTGTTCGCCATGGCCGCCAGCGCCTTCGCCACGCCGGCCATCGTCGGCGGGCGGCGCCTGAAGAACGTGGCCACCGCCGCGTATGACGAGTTCCTCAATACCTTGAACTGGCCGCTCGGCGCGGCCCTGGCGATGCTGCTGCTGGTGGCGACCGTGGTGGTGCTGGTGGCGGCCAACCGCATGATCGAACGGCGCTACGGCGCAATTTTCGGCTGACCGGAAGACGACGCATGAACTTCCGCAATGGCCCCTTGGGATTGCTGTTCCACACCTTGTTCATTGCCTTCATCCTGGCGCCGATCGTCATGGTGTGCGCCGTCGCGTTCACGTCGGAAGGCTTCATCTCGCTGCCCGCCAACGGGCTGTCGCTACGCTGGTTCAAGGCCATTCTGGATAACCCGCGCTTCATCGACGCGTTCTGGTTCAGCCTCGGCCTGGGCGCGCTGTCGGCCACCGTCGCGGTGCTGCTGGCCGTGCCCGGCGCGCTGGCCCTGGCGCGCAGCCGCTTCCGGGGACGCGAGGCGCTGCTGGCGTTCTTCATGTCGCCGCTGATGATCCCGCACGTGGTGCTGGGCCTGGCCTTCCTGAAGTTCTTCACCAGCGTGGACCTTGTGGGCACGTACTTCGGCCTGGTCATGGCGCACATCATCATCATCATGCCGTACGCCCTGCGGCTGGTGCTGGCTTCGGCCACCGGCCTGGACCCGATGCTGGAGCGCGCCGCGTTGTCGCTGGGCGCCTCGAACTGGACCGCGTTCCGCCGCATCGTGCTGCCGCTGATCCTGCCGGGCGTGATCAGCGGCTGGGTGATCGCGTTCATCACCAGCTTCGATGAGCTGACCATGTCGATTTTCATTGCCTCGCCGTCCACCACCACGCTGCCGGTGCGCATCTTCCTGCAGATCGAGGACACCATCGACCCGCTGGTGACGGCGGTATCGGCGGTGCTGATCTATGCGACGGTGCTGGTCATCTTTATTCTGGACCGGGCGGTCGGGCTGGAGAAGTTGTTCGTAGGAAAAGGACGGTGATGGCAAACGGAGCGGAAATGCCGGCCAGCGAGCCGCGCCAGGGCGTCTACGACGCCGTGGTGGTGGGCGGCGGACTGGTCGGGTCGGCGCTGGCCTACGGCCTGCGGCGCGAGTTGGCGCGGGTCGCGGTGCTGGACGAGGGCGATGTGGCTTATCGCGCCTCGCGCGGCAATTTCGGGCTGGTATGGGTGCAGAGCAAGGGCATGGGCCTGCCCCGCTACGGCGTATGGACGCTGACGTCCGCGTCGCTGTGGCCGACCCTGGCCGCCGAGCTGCTGGACAAGACCGGCATCGACGTGCGGCTGGAGCAGCGCGGCGGGCTGCATGTGCTGCTGTCCGACGAGGAGCGCGAAGCGCGGCTGCGCTTCATGACGGAGCTGCTGGCGCAACCCGGCATGTCGTCGTACGAATGGAAGCTGCTCGACCGGCATGAAGTGGCCGACCTGGTGCCCGGCGTCGGGCCCGAGGTGCGGGGCGCGACCTGGACGGCGGTGGACGGCATCGCCAATCCGCTCAAGCTGCTGCGCGCGCTGCATACGGCGTTCGCGCGCGACGGCGTGGATTACCTGCCGCGCCGGCCGGCGCAGGAAATCCGCCATGCCGATGGCGTTTTCGAGATCGCCACGCCGCGCGGGCTGGTGCGCGCCAGTAAGCTCGTGCTGGCGGCCGGCCTGGGCAACCGCGCGCTGGCCGAGCGGGTCGGCCTGGCGGTGCCGGTGCGGCCGCAGAAGGGCCAGATCATCGCCCTGGAACGCACCCGCCGCATCCTGCAGACGCCGCTGAGCACGCTGCGCCAGATGGACGAAGGGTCGTGGCTGATCGGCGATTCGCAAGAGGAGGCCGGCTATGCCGACGGCACCGTCGGGCTGCCCATCCTGGGAACGCTGGCCGACCGGGCCGTGCGGACCCTGCCGGCGCTGCGGGATGTGCGGGTGGTCCGCACCTGGGCGGCGCTGCGCGTCATGTCGCAAGACGGGTTTCCCATCTACGAACAATCCGCGGCCTGTCCGGGCGCGTTCGTGGCGACTTGCCACAGCGGCGTGACCCTGGCGGCCGCGCATGCCCTGAAGCTCGCTCCCATGATCGCCGCCGGCGCGCTGGCCGACGATATGGCGCCCTTCTCTACCCGGAGGTTTCATGTTCAAGAGGCTTGATTCGGCCGACCGCCAATTGCGCGACGCGCCCGTGCGCATCCGTTTCAACGGCGCCGAGCTGGCGTGCCGGGCCGGCGACAGCGTGGCCGCGGCGCTGTTCGCGCACGGCGTCGACGCCTGTCGCGATACCGTCGTCAACGAAGTGCCGCGCGGGCCGTTCTGCATGATGGGCATTTGCTACGACTGCCTGGTCACCATCGACGGGCAGCCCAATCGCCAGGCCTGCATGACCCAGGTGCGCGAAGGCATGGCGGTCGAGCGGCAGGCGGGCGCGCGCAAGGTGCAGGCATGATGCAGACGACTCAATGCGACGTACTGGTGATCGGGGCCGGGCCGGCCGGCCTGGCCGCGGCCACGGAAGCGGCCGCGCGCGGCCTGGATGTGATGCTGCTGGACGAGCAGGCCGCGCCCGGCGGCCAGATCTATCGCGCCGTCACCACTACGCCCGTCACCGACCGGGGCATCCTCGGCCCCGATTACTGGCATGGCGCCACGCTGGTGGAGCCGTTCCTGCGTTCCGGGGCGCGCTACCAGCCGCAGGCGACCGTCTGGGCGGTCTCGCGCATGACGGCCGCCGAGCCGGAGGCCGGCTTCGAGGTGGCGTACTCAGTGGCGGGCGATGCGCGCATGCTGGTGGCGCGGCATCTGCTGCTGGCCACCGGCGCCCAGGAGCGCCCGTTCCCCATTCCCGGCTGGACGCTGCCGGGCGTGCTGACCGCGGGGGCGGCGCAGATCCTGCTCAAGTCGGGCGGGCTGGTGCCGTCGGGCCGCACCGTGCTGGCCGGTTGCGGGCCGCTGCTGTACCTGGTGGCCTGGCAATACTTGAATGCCGGCGCGAAGATCGACGCCCTGCTCGAGACCGTGCCGTCGGGACAGTGGCTGCGCGCGCTGCCGCATGCGGCGGGCTTCCTGGGGTCGGGCTACCTGGCCAAAGGCTGGAAACTGCTGCGCGCGGTGCGGGCGGCGGTCCCGGTGACGCGGGCCGTGGCCGACCTGCGGGCGGTGGGAGGCGACAAGCTGGAGGCCGTCCGCTATACCGCCGGCGGCCGCGAGCATGAGCTGCCGGCGGATCAACTGCTGCTGCACCAGGGCGTCGTGCCGAATGTCAACCTGGCGCGCGCCATCGGCGTCGAGCACGCCTGGAACGAGGCGCAGGATTGCTGGGAGCCGGCCATCGATATCTGGGGCGCGACATCGGTGCCCGGCGTCGGCATCGCCGGCGACGGCGCGGGCATTGCGGGCGCCCTGGCGGCCGAGCACCGCGGCCGGCTGGCCGCCTTGCAGGCCGCCCACTTGCTGGGCCGCCTCGATACGGCCCAGCGGGATCGCGCGGCGGCCGCGCCGCGCGCCGGGCTGGCCCGGGCGGTGCGCGGCCGGGCATTTTTCGACGCCCTGTACCGGGTGCCGCGGGCCCAGTTGCGGCCGGTGGGCGACACCATCGTGTGCCGCTGCGAAGAAGTGACCGCCGAGCAGGTGCGCCAGACGGTCAAGCTGGGCTGCACCGGGCCGAACCAGATGAAGTCGTTCCTGCGTTGCGGCATGGGGCCGTGCCAGGGCCGGTTCTGCGGCCTGACGGTTGCGGAGGTGATCGCCGACGAGCTGGGCGCGCACCCCAAGGATGTGGGCTATTACCGCCTGCGCTTCCCCACCAAGCCGCTGACGCTGGGCGAGCTGGCCGCCCTGCCGCAGACCGAGGCATCGCGCCAGGCCGTGGTGCGGCTGAAGAAGTGACATGGCGACCGGCAGCGCGGCGGTGGTCATCATCGGGGCGGGGCTGCACGGCTGTTCCGCCGCCTTGCACCTGGCGCGCCGCGGCGTGGCGGCGCTGGTGCTGGAGAAGAACTACGCCGGACGCCACGCCTCGGGCGTGAACGCGGGCGGCGTGCGCACGCTGGGCCGCGACCTGGCCGAGATTCCGCTGGCGCTGGCCGCGCGCGAACTCTGGTACCGCATCGGCGAGCTGGTGGACGATGACTGCGGCTACGAACAGCACGGGCAGGTCCGCGTGGCCGAGCACGAGGACGACGTGGCCGTGTTGCGCCGGCGGCTGGACACGATGGCGGCGCACGGCTACGTCCACGAGGAATGGATCCCCGCCGACGAACTGCGCGCGCTGGTCCCGCGCCTGGCATCGTCCGTGCGGGGCGGAATCATCGCGCGTGGCGACGGGGCGGCCGATCCGTATCGCACGACCTCGGCATTCCGCCGCAAGGCGGCGGCGCTCGGCGCCCGGTTCATCGAAGGCGTGCGGGTGGACCGGGTCGAGCGGACTGGCGCCCAGTGGCGCGTGCATACCGACGGCGGCGACTATACCGCGCCGCACCTTATCAATTGCGCCGGCGCCTGGGCCGACCGGATCGCCGCGCAGCTTGGCGAGCCGGTGCCGTTGCAGCCCATCAGCCCGATGATGCTGGTGACCTTGCCGATGCCGCGTTTCCTGGATCCGGTCGTGCTGGGCACCGGCCGGCCGCTGTCGTTCAAGCAGCGCGCCAACGGCACGGTGCTGATCGGCGGCGGCCGGCGCGCCTGGGTGGATCGCGATGCGGAATGGACCGAACTCGACTTCGCCGCGCTGGCCGAAGGCGCCCGCATGGTGTGCGAGCTGTTCCCGCACATGCGCGACGCCGTGGTGAACCGCGGCTGGGCCGGCATCGAGGCGGCCATGCCGGACGAGCTGCCGGTCATCGGCCCGAGCCGCCACGCGGGAGCCTTCCATGCCTTCGGTTTCTCGGCGCACGGCTTCGAACTGGGGCCCATCGTGGGAGCCATCCTGGCCGACCTGGTGCTGGAGGGCCGCACGGCCCTGCCGATCGGGCCATTGCGCATCGACCGCTTTCAGGGCCCGCTGGAGCGGGGCTGATTGTCGTTGATCTTGACGCTGAAAGTGCCGTCCAGGATGCTCTTCTGCCGGGCCTGCACCTTGGCCCACAGCGCGGCCGGGAGCTTGCGTTCGAACGTGCCCAGCGGGGCCAGCATGGACCCCTGGTAGCGCATCTGCGAATACTTGCCGTAGTCGTCGGCCTTGAAGGTGCCGCGTTCGACCATGGTCAGGGCGCGATCGATGGTGGGCTCCATGTTCCACAGGATCGAGGTCACCACCGTGTCCGCGTATTGCTGCTGCGTGTCGATGACGTTGCCGATGGCCAGCTTGCCGCGCTGCTGGGCCGCCTCGGCCACGCCGAAACGCTCGGCGTAGAGCACGTCGACGCCCTGGTCGATCATGGCCAGGGCGGCCTGGCGGGCCTTGGGCGGATCGAACCAGGAGCCGATGAAGGCGACGCTGAAGCGCGCGGCGGGATTGATCTCGCGAGCGCCGTCCATGAACGCGTGCATCAGGCGGTTGACCTCCGGGATGGGGTAGCCGCCGACCAGGCCGATCTTGCCGGTGCGGCTCAGCCCGCCGGCGATCATGCCGGCCAGGTAGGCGGGCTCCTGGATGTAGTTGTCGAACACCGAGAAATTGGGTTGCTGCGGCCGCCCGGACGAGCCCATCAGGAAGGCGATCTCGGGATAGGCGCGGGCCACGCTGCGGGCGGCGTCCTCGGCGCGGAAGGCTTCGCCGACGATCAGCTGCACGCCCTGCTCGGCATACTTGCGCAGCACGTCTTCGTAGTCGTCGTGGGCGACGTTCTCGGAATAGGTGTATTCGATGTCGCCGCGCGTCTGCGCCACGACCAGCGCCTTGTGCACGCGCGACACCCATTGCTGCCCGATCGGCACCGTATAGACCCCGGCGACCTTGATCCTGGCGGCGCCTGTGATGGCCTGGGCGTGGCCGGCGGCGGGGACCGCCAGGGCCGCCAGGCCCGCGCCCAGCCCGAGCAGGAGCAAGGTGCGCCGCATGCATCCGGTGGCTGGCAGGGAAGAACGGGATGTCATGGACAAGGCTCCTGCATGCAACGCGAGGTGAGTCGGGGGCGGCGGGCGCTGGTACCGCCGGCGCCGCGAGTGAAATTATAGGCAGCTTGTTCCGCACGGGAGTACGCGCGGGTGCATAATTTGCATAGCTTTGAATCGCGCGCCCCCGGGGCGCGCACAGAATCATTGAGCGGAGACCCAGATGCGATTGTTGTTTCTCGGCGCCGGCGGCACCGGCGGCTATTTCGGCGGACGCGCGGCGCAGGCCGGCGCGGATGTCACTTTCCTGGTGCGCGAGGCGCGCGCCCAGAAGCTGCGCGCGCAAGGCCTGCGCATCGAAAGCCCGCTCGGCGATGCGGTGCTGCAGCCGCAGGTGGCGACCGCGGCGGACCTGCACGGCCCCTATGACATCGTGGTGCTCAGCTGCAAGGCTTACGACCTGCCCAGCGCGATCGAGGCCATTCGCCCGGCGGTGGGGCCGGACACGGCCATCCTGCCGATCATGAACGGCGTGTTGCAGTACGACACCCTGGACGCCGAGTTCGGCGCTTCGCGCGTGCTGGGCGGGCTATGCCAGATCAATGCCACGCTGGGGCCCGACGGCCAGGTGCGCCACCTGGGGCAGCATGCCGCCTTCGTGTACGGCGAGCGGGCCGGCGAGCCGCGCAGCGCGCGCTGTGTGGCGCTCGAGGCGGCGCTGGCCGATGCGGCCTTCAACAGCCGCCTGAGCCCGGCCATCCAGCAGGACATCTGGGAAAAGTACGTGTTCCTGACTACCCTGGCCGCCGCCACCTGCCTGATGCGGGGCGCGGTGGGGCAGATCGTCTCCACCGACGACGGCGAGGCCATCGTGCGCGACATGCTGCGCGAGTGCCAGCAGGTGGCGGCCGCCTCCGGCCACACCGTGCGGGCCGAGGCCGACGCCGCCGCGCTCAAGGTGCTGACCGACCGCGAGTCGCCCATGACCGCGTCGATGTTCCGCGACCTGAGCCAGGGCGGTGCGGTGGAGGCCGACCATATCGTGGGCGATATGGTGCACCGCGCCCGCACGCTGGGCCTGGATGCGCCGTGCCTGCGCATGGCCTATGCGCACCTGCAGGTGTACCAGGCCCGCCGCGCCATTGGTGCATGATCTGCAACTGACTATTCCGCGGGCGGTGGTATGCGCCGCCCGGGGCGGCGACTAGCATGGAGTCACCCTATCACTGGAGCACACCATGAAAATCGCACTCATAGGCATCACCGGCCGCGTGGGTTCGCGCATTGCCGACGAACTGCTGCGCCGCGGCCACCAGGTTACGGGCATCGCCCGCAATCCCGCCGAGGTGGTCGAGCGGCCCGGCCTGAGCGCCCGCCAGGGCGACGCCACCGACCCCGCGGCGCTGGCGCCCTTGCTGGCCGGCCATGATGCCGTCATCAGCGCGGCGCGGTTCGTTTCGGCCGATGCCAAGCCGCTGCTGGCCGCCGTCAAGAGCGCCGGCGTGCCGCGCCTGCTGGTCGTGGGCGGCGCCGGCAGCCTGCGGGTCGCGCCGGGCCTGATGCTGGTCGACACGCCCGAGTTCCCGGACGCCTACAAGCCCGAAGCGCGCGCCGGTGTGGTGTTCCTCGATACGCTGCGCCGCGAGCAGGCGCTGGACTGGACCTTCCTGTCGCCTTCCGCATTGTTCGAGCCGGGTGAGCGCACCGGCAAGTTCCGCATCGGCGCGGACGAATTGCTGGCCGACCAGGAAGGCAAGAGCTGGATCTCGATGGAAGACTACGCGATCGCGCTGGTCGACGAGCTGGAATCGCCGCGCCATGGTCGACGGCGCTTCACCGTCGGGTACTGAAACCGGAGGCCCCATGAAGACCATTTACCTGGCCGGCTTCGACGTGTTCCGCGCCGATTCGCTGGCGCATGGCGAATGGTTGAAGCTGCAGTGCCGCCTGCACGGCTTCGAGGGGCTTTACCCGCACGACAACAAGGCGCCCGCCGGCCTGCCGCCGCGGGCACTGGCGCAGTGGATCTACGAGGCCAATACGGCGCTGATCCGCGGCGCCGACGCCGTCATGGCGAACCTCAACCCTTTTCGCGGCGCCGAACCGGATTCCGGCACGGCGTTCGAGGTCGGCTATGCCCTTGCGCTGGGCAAGCCCGTGTGGGCCTATGTCGAGCAGGCCGATACCCTGGTGCGGCGCGTGGCGATCGGGCAGGCGGACGACCCGCCGCGCCATGTCGACGCGCAAGGCTACACCGTGGAGGATTTCGGCCTGCCGGTGAACCTGATGCTGGCCTGCAGCGCCACGCTGGTCGAGGGCGACGCCGTGCAATGCTTGGCGCACATGGCGCGGGCGCTGCGCGGGGCCGATTGAGCGGGGGCCTATACAATCGCGCTCCATGAAGCGCGCTGTATATGCTGTACTGCTGGTCCTTGCCGCAACCCTGCCCGCCCAGGCCTCCGGGCTCGTCACGCGCACGCGCGAGGTGGGCCATCGCGATTTCCGGCACGCCAAGAAGGTGCTGCCCAACTTGTACAAGGGCCTCGACACCACGTTCTATTGCGGCTGCCGCTACCGCGGCAAGCAGGCCGATCTGCAGTCCTGCGGTTACCGCGTGCGCAAGAACGCCGGCCGCGCCAGGCGCATCGAATGGGAACATGTGGTGCCGGCGTGGGCCATCGGCCACCAGCGGCAATGCTGGCAGCAGGGCGGCCGCAAGCACTGCTCCGCACGCGACGACGTGTACCGCAAGGCCGAGGGCGACCTGCACAACCTGGTGCCCGAGCTGGGCGAGCTCAACAACGATCGCTCGAACTTCCGCTTCACGGTCTGGGACCAGAACCCGGCCATGTACGGTCAATGCCGCATGGTGGTGGACTTCAAGGGCCGCCGGGCCCAGCCCCCGCAACAGGTGCGCGGCCGCATCGCCCGCATCACCCTGTACATGGTCCACACCTACCAGTTGCGCTTGAGCCGGCAGGAACGCCGGCTGTACTGCATCTGGGCGCGCACGTACCCGGTCGACGCCTGGGAGCGGGCGCGCGATGCGCGGATCCGCGCGGTGCAGGGCAACAGCAATCCCTTCGTCGCCAATCCCCGGGCGGTGGCGAGCGCGTGCCAAGGCGTGCGCTGAGCCGCGCGCCGGCCGGCTGCGCGCCGGGCGCTCGCGGGCCCGCGCGCCCCGTTGCGGCAGCGCCTACGCGGCGGCGGCCGCCAGCGCTTCGCCGGCCGGCTCGGCGTCGGCCAGGCGCCGGCGGTAGTCGGCCAGTTCGGCGATAGTGAGCGCCGCCAGGCCATGCATGGCGGCATAGCGCGCGATCGCGTCGCCGCGCGCCATGGTGCCGTCGGCGTTCATCAGCTCGCACAGCACCGCCGCCGGACGCAGGCCGGCCAGCACGGCCAGGTCGACCGAGCCCTCGGTGTGGCCGCGCCGCGCCAGCACGCCGCCGGGCTGGGCGCGCAGGGGAAAGACGTGGCCGGGGCTGACGATATCGGCGGCCCGCGCGCCGGGGGCGATGGCGGCGCGGATGGTGGTGACCCGGTCGGCGGCCGACACGCCGGTGGAAACGCCGTCGCGCGCTTCGATCGACACGGTGAATGCGGTGCTGTAGCGGCTTTCGTTGCGGGCGACCATGGGCGGCAGCTGCAGGCGGTCGAGCGTTTCGTCGGTAAGGCACAGGCAGACGATGCCGCTGCAATCGCGGATCAGCTGGGCCATGACGGGCACGGTGAGCTTGTCGGCGGCCACGATGAGGTCGGCTTCGTTCTCGCGATCGAAGTCGTCCATCAGGATCACCGGCCGGCCCAGGCGCATATGGTGCAGCGCGCGCGCCAGGCGGGCCTCGAAGGGCTGGGCGAACAGGTCGGGGGGGAGGAACGGTGCGGCGGGTGTTACGGTAGGCATTGAAACGCTCTCGCGGATAAGGTTGGCGAAAAACGTTCCAGGGCTGGCGACAGCCAGGCGCCATGCCGCATGCCGGAGGGACGCGCCGGCCCAGGCCGGAGCGCGCACCCCGCGCAGGCGGAATGAGCCGGCACATCTTCTTTCATCCGGACTGTGACCGTCGGCCCTGGCATCGCACCAGATCTGCTGACCCCGGCCGCCGTGTGGCGAACCGGGCGCTCGCGGGCTTGCCGCATTGCGGCTTACCGCCGGTGGGGAATTCCACCCCGCCCTGAAGACGTACTGCTATGCCGCTGTCAGCGGCAAGTCACATTGTACGCCCGGCGGCGGCCGGCCCCTATTCCTTGCTTTTTTTCTTCAGGGCCAGCATGGTGCCGCGGCAGCTGGGCGCGCCGCACAGGCAGCGGTACGCGGCCTTGAGCTTCTTGGTGATGCGGCCGTCGAGCACCAGGCCGTAGTCGTAGAACAGTTCTTCGCCGCGCGCGATGTCGCGCAGGGCCACGATGTAGACGCGCTTGCCGTGCTTGCCTTCCTGCGCCTCGCAGTTGGGTTCGCAGGCGTGGTTGATCCAGCGGGCGTCGTTGCCGTTGTCGCCGCCGTCGATCACGCGGCCGGAGCTCAGCGCAAAAAAGAACGTGTGGAAGGGGTCGTCTGGGTTGGTGGGATGGCGGCGGTCGGCTTCCTTGGCGCTGATGCGCTCGCCGCCGTACTCGATGATGCGCGTGCCGGCCGGGATCTTGCGCGCGGCGAAGACGCCATTGCCGTGCAGTTTGGAGCGGCGGACGACGTGCCAGGGCTTGGAGGGATCAGCAGTGGTCATTGAAAGCAGCGGGGAGCGGGCCAGCGGGGATTATATCGATGGCAGCGCACATCGCGATGACGGCCCCGCGCGCGGGCTACTCGGCGGCCGGCGGCGTCAGCGGCAGCTGGGTTTCCTTCAGGCGGCGCAGCACGAAGCACGACTTGCTGTGGCGGATGCCGGGAATGCGATAGAGCCGCTCGCGCAACAGCCGTTCGTAGTCGCGCGTGTCGCGCACGGCGATGCGGATGTAATAGTCGTAATCGCCCGAGACCAGGAAGGCCTCCAGCACTTCGGGGATCTGCGCCAGCGCCCGGCCGAACTCGTACAGGGTTTCCTCGCTGTGGCTCTCGAGCGTGACGTGCACGATGACCGTATCCATGAAGCCGAGGCTGGCGGGGTCGATGTCGACCGTGTAGCCGCGGATGACGCCGGCCGCCTCCATGCGCTTGATGCGGTTCCAGCACGGCGTGGACGACAGGCCCACTTCGGCCCCGATCTCGTTGAGGCTGGCGCGGGCATTCTGCTGCAGCGCCTTGAGGATGGCGAGGTCGAACTTGTCGAGTTTCATTTTTTCCTCGATTGCAGGGAAATAAAGATGAATTTACTGGAAAACCTGGGAATCCGTAGAAAAGAAGAGAAATCTTCTTTTCATATGGGCATAAGATATTCAGCATGAATGACCGCCTCCATGCTTCCGCCCTCGCCGCCTTGCGCCACGATGACTCTGCCGACCGCAACGGCGCCCAGATCCTGCTCGATACCCTGATCGAACGCGGCGTCGATACCGTCTTCGGCTATCCGGGGGGCGCGGTGCTGCCCCTGTACGACGCCCTGTACGCCGAGCCGCGCCTGCGCCACGTGCTGGTGCGCCACGAGCAGGCGGCCGTGCACGCGGCCGAGGGCTATGCCCGCACCACCGGCCGGCCCGGCGTGGTGTTCGTGACCTCCGGTCCCGGCATGGCCAACACCACCTCGGGCCTGCTCGACGCCATGTGCGACTCGATCCCGGTGCTGTGCATCAGCGGCCAGGTGGCGACATCGGCCATCGGCACCGACGCCTTCCAGGAATGCGACGCGATGGGCATTTCGCGTTCGGTCACGAAGTGGAATACGCAGATCCGCGCGGCCGGCGACGTGGCCGACGTGGTGGGCCGCGCCTTCGACCTGACGCGCCAGGGGCGTCCCGGGCCGGTGCTGGTCGACTTCCCCAAGGACGTGCAGCTGGCGCGGCCGGCGCCCGCCGCCGACACCGACGCCGCGTCGGACAGCCAGCGCCTGGCCGCGCTGCGCGCACGCCGCCAGGCCGGCAAGGCGTCGCTGAAGCTGCCGCAGACGGCCCTGCGCCGCGCCGCCGCGCTGATCGCCCAGGCCCGCCGGCCGGTGTTCTACGGCGGCGGCGGCCTGGTCAATTCCGGGCCGCAAGCCTGCCAGGCCTTCACCGAACTGGTGCGCCATACCGGCGCGCCCTGCACCCTGACCCTGATGGGCCTGGGCGCGTTCCCGGCGTCGGACCAGCAATTCGTCGGCATGCTGGGCATGCACGGCACGCTGGAAGCCAATATGGCCATGCACCATGCCGACCTGGTGGTATGCATCGGCGCGCGCTTCGACGACCGCATCACCGGCAAGCTGGCCGAGTTCTGCCCGCATGCGCGCAAGATCCACATCGACATCGACCCGGCCTCCATCAACAAGGTCGTGAGGGTGGACGTGGCGCTGGTGGGCGATTGCCTGCCGCTGATCGAGGCCCTGCGCGGCGCGCTGGATGCGCATGACCTGCCGGTGGCGCGGCTGGACGACTGGTGGCGCCGCGTCGACGCATGGCGCGCCAAGGACTGCCTGGCCTGCCCGCCGGCGGCGGACGCCATCCTGCCGCAGCACCTGATGCAGCGCCTGGACGCCGCGCTGACCGGCCGCGACGCGATCGTCTCGACCGACGTCGGCCAGCACCAGATGTGGGCCGCGCAGTACCTGCGCTTCGAGCGGCCGAACCGCTGGCTGACCTCGGGCGGCGCGGGCACCATGGGCTACGGGGTGCCCGCCGCCATCGGCGCGCAGGTGGCGCACCCGGACAAGGCCGTGGTGTGCGTCAGCGGCGATGCGTCGGTGCTGATGAACTTCCAGGAACTGTCGACCGCCATGCAGCACGACACGCCGGTGAAGGTGGTGTTGTGCAACAACGGCTACATGGGGATGGTGCGGCAGTGGCAGGAACTGATCCACGGCGGCCGCTATAGCCACAGCTACAACGCGTCGCTGCCGGATTTCGTGGCGCTGGCCCGCGCGTTCGGCTGGGGCGCGGCGCGGGTCGACGACCCGGCGCGGCTGGACGAGGCGCTGGCGGAATGCCTGGCGCATGACGGGCCGTATTTTCTTGACGTGGTGGTGGCGGCGCAGGAGAACTGCTTTCCCATGATGCCGGCGGGCGAGGGACACCATCGGATGATGCTGGCCGAAGGCGTCTGGTACGAGGACGATACGGCCTGACGGCGGGGGGCCGCCACCGCATCGTGCAGGTGTCAGACACCCCATGCGGGTCGTCTCGTCGCCCACGGCCGTGCCCAGGGGTGTCTGACACCTGCGCCACGGGCGCTGGCCTCCTGGTGCAATCAGGCCCGGCTCGACGTCCGGAGGACGTCAGCACGCGGCCCGCCAGCAGCACGTCAATCGTGCTTGATGGAAATCGTCTTCAACACCGTGAACCCGTACAAGGCCTCGAACCCCTTTTCGCGCCCGTGTCCGCTGGCCTTCACGCCCCCGAACGGCAATTCGATGCCTCCGCCCGCCCCGTAGTTGTTGATGAAGACCTGGCCGCTGCGCACTTTGCGGGCGATGCGCAGCTGGCGAGCGCCGTCGCGGGTCCAGACGCTGGCGGCCAGGCCGTATTCGGTGGCGTTGGCGATGCGCACCGCGTCGGCTTCGTCGTCGAACGGCATGGCGGCCAGCACCGGGCCGAATACTTCTTCCTGGGCCAGCCGGTGGTCGACCGGCACGTCGCGCAGCAGCGTGGGAGCCTGGTAGTAGCCCTCGGCCGGCGCGCCATCGGCGATCCGGCCCTGCGCGGCGGTGGCGATGCCGTCCTGCGCGGCCGCTTGCAGGAAGCCCTGTACTCGTTCCTGCTGGGTCTTGCGGATCAGCGGGCCGCAGTCCAGGTCGAGCTCGGCCGGGCCGGCGCGCAGCGCCGCGAAGGCCTGCGACAGGCGTTCCAGCACGCGGTCATAGGCGCTGCGCTCGATCAGCAGGCGGCTGCCGGCCGAGCAGGTCTGCCCGGCGTTCTGCACGATGGCGTTGACCGCCACCGGCGTCAGCGCATCGAGGTCGGCGTCGGCGAAGACGATCTGCGGCGACTTGCCGCCCAGCTCCAGCGTGACGGGCACATGGCGCTCGGCCGCGACTTGCGTGACCAGCACGCCGATGCGCGGCGAGCCGGTGAATGAAATGTGGTCGATGCCGGGGTGGCGCGTCAAGGCGTCGCCGGCCTCGTGGCCGTAGCCCGTGACGATGTTGATGGCGCCGGGCGGGAAGCCGACCTCGGCGGCCAGTTCGGCCACGCGCAGCAGCGACAGGCAGGCGTCCTCGGCGGGCTTGACCACGCAGGCGTTGCCGGCGGCCAGCGCGCCGCCGACGCTGCGGCCGAAGATCTGCAAGGGATAGTTCCAGGGCACCACGTGGCCGGTGACGCCATGCGGCTCGCGCAGCGTCAGCACGGTGTAGCCGTTCTGGTAGGGCAGCGTCTCGCCGTGCAGCTTGTCGGCCGCGCCGCCGTAGAACTCGAAGTAGCGCGCCACCGCCGTCACGTCGGCGCGGGCCTGCTTGGTGGGCTTGCCGCAGTCGCGCGACTCGATGCTGGTGAGCTCGTCGGCGTGATCGAGGATCTTCAGCGACAGTTTCAGCATCAGCCGGCCGCGTTCGGCCGCCGTCAGGCGGCCCCAGGGGCCTTCGTCGTAGGCGCGCCGGGCCGCCTTGACGGCCAGGTCGATGTCGGCGGCGTTGCCGCGCGCGATGCTGTCGTACTGCTGGCCCGTCGAGGGGTCGATGACGGGGATGGACTCGCCGGAGGCGCCGGCTACGGCGCGGTTGTCGATGAAGTGCTGTTTCATGCCGATGAACCTCTGCAGTGTCGTTGCTGACGTCGTTCTAGAACAAAATGGATAGCCCGCCATCCACGGCCAGGACTTGCCCATTGATATACGAGGCGGCTGGCGAGGCCAGGAAAACCGCGGCGCCCGCGATTTCTTCCGGGTCGCCCCAACGGCCCATGGGGTTGCGCGCCGCCAGGCGCTCGCGCACCGCGGCGTCGGTCACCATTTCCGCGTTGGTCTCGGTGGCGAAGGTGCCGGGGGCGATGGCGTTGCTGGTGATGCCCAGTGGCCCCAGCTCGGCGGCCAGCGCGCGCACCATGCCGGTGAGCCCCTGCTTGGCGGCCGGGTAGACCGCATCGCCCGCCCGCGCCAGTTCGCCGGCCACCGAGGTGATGGCGATGAGCCGCCCCGCGCGCTGGCGCACCATGCGCTCGGCGGCCTGCTTGGCCAGCAGCATGCCGGCCACCAGGTCGGTCTCGATGAGCGCGCGGATCTCGGCCGCCGATATGGCTTGCAGGGTCTTGCGGTTGCGGGCGCCGACATTGTTGACCAGGATGTCGAGGCGGCCGTGCTCGGCGTCCACCTGCGCGAAGGCGCGCGCCGTGGCGTCGTCGTCGCTCACGTCGAACGCCAGGGCCGAGGCCGCCAGGCCCTGGCCGCGCAACTGCTCCACGGCCGCCCGGACCGCGCCGGCATTGCGGCCGTTGATCAGCACGTGGGCGCCGCTGCCGGCCATGGCGCGCGCGATGCACAGGCCCAGGCCGCGCGCCGAGCCGGTCACCAGCGCCACCTGCCCGGCCAGCGAGAAGCGTTGCAGATAGGATTGGGAGGGCGAAGTCATGGCGTGGCCTCAGTCGCGGAATTCAGGCGCCCAGTGCAGCAGGCGGCGCTCCAGCCAGGTCACGCAATAGACCAGCGCAATGCCGACGATCGACAGCAGGGTCACGGCGGCGAACATGTCGGTGGCGTTGAGCGTGGCCAGCGCGGTGATCATCAGGTAGCCCATGCCGGTGGTCGAGCCGACGAATTCCGCCAGCACCACGCCGATCAGCGCGAAGCTGATCGCGTTGGGCAGCGCCGCGAAGGTCCACGCGGCGGCGGTGGGAATGCGCACGCGCCACAGGATCTGGCGCGGCGAGCCGCCCAGCGTGCGGCAGAAATCCACCAGCTCCCGTTCGACGCTGCGCCCGCCCTTGTAGGTGTTGAAGAACACCAGGAAGAACACCACGAACCACGACGTGACGACCTTGGAGGCCAGCCCCAGGCCGAAGAACATGGTGATGAGCGGCACGAACGCGATGCGCGGCATCGAATTGAAGGCCACGATGAACGGGTTGAACACGTCCGCCAGCATGCGGCTGCGGCTCAGCGTCATGCCGACCAGGAAGCCGCTGCCCACCCCGACCACCAGGCCCACCAGCGTCGCCCGCAGGGTCAGCAGCAAGTGCGGCCACACCGAGCGCGGGCCGGGCTGCAGCCATTCCCACAACCGTGCCGCCACGCGCGAAGGCTGGCTGATGAAGAAGGGATCGAACAGCGTGTTCTGCGCGAACCAGGGAATGCGCGTCAGGCCTTCCCAGCAGCCCAGGATGATGGCCAGGATCAATACCTGCCAGGCGGTCACGCGCAGCCGGCGCCGCAGGCCGGCGCGGCGGTCCTGGCGGATCTGGTCTTGCAGGGAGGTCATCGGGGCGGCGGACATGCGGCGGTGGCTCGACGTTGACAGGCCTCAGGCGGCGGCGCGGAATTGCTGGCCCAGCACGGCCCACAGGCTCTGGACATGGGCGGTGAACTGCGGGGTCTCGCGCAGGGTGAAGACGTCGCGCGGGTGCGCGATGGCGATGCGCTCGTCCAGCAGGACGCGGCTGGGCGGCCCCGATAGCACCACCACCCGGTCGGACAGCGTGATGGCCTCGTCCAGGTCGTGCGTGACCATGACGATGGTCTGCCCGAGCTTGCGCCAGATCTCGATGAGCTCGCGGTGCAGGTGCGTCTTGGTGTGCGTGTCCAGCGCGCCGAACGGTTCGTCCAGCAGCAGGATGCGCGGCTCGACGGCCAGGCTCATCAGCAGCGCCACGCGGCGGCGCATGCCGCCGGACAACTGGTGCGGATAGGCATCGGCGAACTGGCTCAGGTGGCCCAGTTCCAGCAGCTCGGCCACGCGCCGCTCGATGCGCGCGGCCGGCACGCCCTGGAACTTCAGGCCCAGCGCCACGTTCTTGCGCACGCTGAACCAGGGCAGCAGCGTGTCTTTCTGGAAAATGTAGCCGAGCGCCGGCGGCACCTGGCCGTCGACCGGCGCGCCGGCCACGCGGATGCTGCCCGTGGTGGGGGGCAGGAAGCCCGCGATCATGTTCAGCAGCGTGCTCTTGCCGCAGCCGGACGGACCCACGATGGACACGAATTCGCCGGCGGCGATCGTCAGCGACACCTCGCCCACCGCGTGCACCAGCCCGCCGCGCGCCTGGTACGCCTTGCCGACCCGGTCCAGTTCGATCATGGCGGCGCCCTACTTGGCCTGCCGCGCGCGCCGCACGAACGACATGTCCACGCAGGCCGCGTACGGGACCCGCTGCATTTCCTCGTTCGAGAACTGGCGGCCGTCGCCCATGATGGCGGCCATGCGCTGGTAGGCGTCCTCGGTGATGATGTTGTCCTTCAGGAAGACCGTCTGCTGGTAGACGCCCAGGGTTTTCTCGATGGCGGCGCGCGGAAAGGCGCTGAGGTAGTCGTCGTAGATCGCGTCGGTCAGTTCGGCCGCGCTGCTGGCGCTGATGAAGTCCTGGGCGCGCGCCATGGCCGTGACGAAGGCCTGCACGGTCTCGGGACGCTTCTGGATGGTTTCCTGCAGCGTCAGCGCGGCAATGCCGGGCACGTCGCCGCCCATGAACTCCTGCCACGAGGCCTCGGTGGTGGCGTCGAAGATCGGCACGCCCCAGCCTTCCTCGCGGGCCTGTTCCATCATCGACATGGTGGCCATGGTGGCCGACACCGAGCCGGTCTTGAGCGCGCCCAGCATGGTGGCCAGGTCGCCCAGCGGACGGATGTCGACCTGGTCGGCCACGCCCGCCTTCTGCATCAGGTACAGCGCCATCAGCCAGGTGCTCGATTGCGGCTGGGTGGCGCCCACGCGCTTGCCGGCCAGGTCCTTCAGGGTCTTGATCTTGCCGCTGTCGTAGTCGTCGCGCCGCACGATGATGTTGGCGTAGGTCAGCTTGCGGTCGAAGCCGAACACCAGGCTGGCGGGCTTGCCCGCCAGCGTCAGGGCCGGCGCGGCGGTGGCCGCGGTGGCGCCGAACAGGATCTGTCCCGAGGCCAGCATCTGCATGGTGCGCGGCCCGCTTTGCGAATTCAGGTATTCCACGTCCAGGCCCGCTTCGCCGAAGTAGCCTTGTTTGAGCGCCACGTACGCGGCGGCGAAGAACGGGTCGATGCTGCCCAGCCCGAACACCGCCTTGCCGTGCCTGGCCTGGGCGAACGCGGCGCGCGGCCCCAGCAGGCTGGCGGCGCCCAGGGCCCCGGCGGCGGCGAGGAAATCGCGGCGGGTCGAAAAGGCAGGGTGCGAACGGGGCGGCATGTCATCCTCGGTACGTTATTGGAATCGTCGTTTGACGATAACGATACCGCAAATGCCGGCCGGCCCGCGGCGGCGGCCCGGTCATCCGGCGTCCGCGCGCCCGGCGGCGGGGCGCGCGGGCCCCGGGGCCCGGGTCGTGCGGGGAGGCCGGGGCCTGAACGGCGGGCCTAGCTGTGAAGATTCAATAGGTTGTATGCATGGTTCATCCGAACCGGATTTGAGAAACTGGAAATCGCCAAACCCCCAGTTCACTCAAGGAGTCCGGCCGGATGAACACCCATAAGCATGCCCGACTGACGTTCATACGTCGACTTGAAATGGTCCAACAACTGACCGCCAAGCAATTAAGCGCTCCCGAGGCAGCCGTGGTCTATGGGGTGACTGCGCCCACGGTACGCAAGTGGCTGGGGCGGTTCCTGGCCCAAGGCCAGGCGGGCCTGGCCGACGCGTCCTCGCGCCCGGCGGTCTCGCCCCGAGCGATTGCCCCGGCCAAGGCGCTGGCCATCGTGGAGCTGCGCCGCAAGCGGCTGACCCAGGCGCGCATCGCACAGGCCCTGGGCGTGTCCGCCAGCACCGTCAGCCGGGTCCTGGCTCGGGCCGGGCTGTCGCGCCTGGCCGATCTGGAGCCTGCCGAGCCGGTGGTGCGCTACGAACACTCGGCCCCAGGCGAGTTGTTGCATATCGACATCAAGAAGCTGGGCCGCATCCAGCGCCCCGGCCATCGCGTCACGGGCGATCGGCGCGATACCGTCGAGGGAGCTGGCTGGGACTACGTCTTCGTGGCCATCGACGACCACGCTCGCGTGGCTTTTACCGATATCCATCCCGATGAACGTAGCCCCAGCGCATGCCAGTTCCTACGGGATGCCGCGTCTTATTACGCCGCCCTGGGCGTGACCATCAAGCGGCTGCTGACCGACAACGGCTCGGCCTTCCGTAGCCATGCCTTCGCCGCCTTGTGCCGCCAATTGGGCATCAAACACCGCTTCACGCGCCCTTATCGGCCCCAGACCAATGGCAAGGCCGAGCGGTTCATCCAGTCGGCATTGCGAGAGTGGGCCTATGCCTACACCTATCAAAACTCACAGCACCGAGCCCTGGCCATGAATTCCTGGTTACACCACTACAACTGGCATCGACCTCACCAGGGCATCGGACGCGCCACACCCATCTCCAGACTCAACCTGGTTGGATACAACGTCTTGACACTTCACACCTAGCCGGCCGCTTTCTTGGCGGCCTTCTTGGCGGGCGTCTTCTTGGCCGCCGTTTTCTTGGCGGCGGTTTTCTTCGCGGCCGTCTTGGCGGCCGTCTTGGCGCCCGCCGCGGTCTTGGCCGCGGTCTTGGTCGCCGTCTTGGCCGGGGCCCGGCCGGCCTTGCCGGTGCGCGGCTCGAACTCGAAGCCGATCTTGCCGTCCGGCTGGCGCACCAGGAAGGCCTTGAACTTGCGATGGGTGCGGCTGGACACGAAGCCGTCGAGCAGGTCGGTGCGGCCGTCCGCCAGCAGCTTGTGCATCTGCTCGCGCGAGATCTCCTGCTGCAGGATGATCTTGCCCGACCGGAAATCGCAGGTCTTGTCCGGGCCTACCGATTTTTCGCACACATAGCTCAGGCCATGCTCGAACACCCGCGAGGCGCATTTCGGGCAGGCGCCCACCGGCGTATGGCCGGAGAAGTCCACCGGCTCGTCGTCCTCGTCGTCTTTCTGGCCGAAGTCGAATTCCAGCTTGTATTCGTCGCTGATGCGCAGGATGGCGGCGAACGGCCGGCCCATCTTGCTGATGAAGCCCTGCAGCGGGCCGATTTCGCGCTTGGCCAGCAGTTCCTCGACTTCCGGCAGCTCGAAGGTGCGGCCGCCCGGGTGCTTGCCGATGGAGAAGTCGCACTGGGTGCAGGCATAGCGGCGGTAGTTTTCCTTGACCACGCCGCCGCACTTGGGGCACGGCGTCTGCAGGGTGGCGTAGTCGCCCGGCACGGTGTCGCGTTCGTATTCCTTGGCGCGCTTGACGATGACCTGGGTCATCTGGGCGATCTCGCGCATGAACGCATCGCGGCCCAGGCCGCCCTGCTCGATCTGCTTGAGCTTGTGCTCCCATTCGCCGGTGAGTTCGGGCGAGGTCAGTTCGGTGACGTCCAGCCCGGCCAGCAGGGTCATGAGCTGGCGCGCCTTGGCGGTGGGCACCAGGTCGCGCCCTTCGCGGCGCAGGTAGCCTTCGCCCAGCAGGCCTTCGATGATGCCGGCGCGCGTGGCCGGCGTGCCCAGGCCGCGCTCGGACATGGCTTCGCGCAGTTCTTCGTCGTCGACCAGCTTGCCGGCGCCTTCCATGGCCGACAGCAGCGTGGCTTCGTTGTAGCGCGCGGGCGGCTTGGTGGCCAGGCCGACGGCCTCGACGTCTTCGGTGCGCACGGTCTCGCCGTCGGCCACCGGCACCAGGTTGGCGTCTTCGCCCTGGGCCTCCTTGCCGTATACGGCCAGCCAGCCCGGCGCCACCAGCACCTTGCCTTCGGTCTTGAAATGATGCCCCTGCACTTCGGTGATGCGGGTCGTGACGCGGTACTCGGCGGCCGGGAAGAACACCGCCAGGAAGCGCTTGAGCACCAGGTCGTAGAGCTTGGCCTCGGCTTCGCTGAGATCGTGCGGGATCTGCAGCGTGGGGATGATGGCGAAGTGGTCCGATACCTTCTTGTTGTCGAAGATCCGCCGGTTCGGCTTGACCCAGTTCTGGGCCACCACCGTGCCGGCATGCCGGGCCAGCTGCCCGACGGCGTTGGAGCCGCCCTTGGCCAGCGCCTGCATGGTGTCGCGCACGGTGCCGAGGTAGTCCTCGGGCAGGTAGCGCGAATCGGTACGCGGGTAGGTCAGCGCCTTGTGGCGTTCGTAGAGGGTCTGGGCCAGCGCCAGGGTGGTCTTGGCGGAAAAGCCGAACCGGCCGTTGGCGTCGCGCTGCAGCGAGGTCAGGTCGTACAGGGCCGGCGACATCTGGGTCGACGGCTTGGATTCCTCGGTGACGCTGCCCGGCTGCTCGCGGCAGGCGGCGACCACGCTTTGCGCGGCCGCCTGCGACCACAGGCGCGATTCGCGCTTCTCGGGGTCGCGTTCGTCTTTCTTGAAGTCGGGGTCGATCCAGCGGCCCTGGTACAGGCCGGCGGCCGCCACGAAGGTGGCGTGCACTTCCCAGTAGTCGCGCGGCACGAAGGCGCGGATGCGCTCCTCGCGCTCGGCCACGATGGCCAGCGTGGGGGTTTGCACCCGGCCCACCGGCGTCTTGAAGAAACCGCCGTCCTTGCTGTTGAAGGCGGTCATGGCGCGCGTGCCGTTGATGCCGACCAGCCAGTCGGCCTCGGCGCGCGAGCGGGCGGCGGCTTCCAGGGGCTTGAGCTGGGCGTCGTCGCGCAGGTTGGCGAAGGCTTCGCGGATGGCGGCCTGGGTCATGGACTGCAGCCACAGCCGCTTGATGGGCTTCTTCACCCCGGCGTACTGGATGATGTAGCGGAAGATCAGTTCGCCCTCGCGCCCGGCGTCACAGGCGTTGATGAGCGAATCCACGTCCTTGCGCTTGGCCAGCCGGACCAGCAGCTTCAGGCGCTCGGCGGATTTCTTGTCGGCCGGGCCGAGCTCGAACTCGGGCGGGATGACCGGCAAGTGCGCGAAGCTCCATTTGCCCTTGACGGGGTCGTTGGGCGCGACAAGGCCGAGCAAATGCCCGATACTGGAGGCCAGCACGTAACGTTCGCTTTCAAAATAGTCGCCCTCGCGCGCGAAGCCTCCCAGGGCGCGTGATATATCCAGGGCTACCGAGGGCTTCTCGGCAATAATCAGCGTTTTGCTCATGTGTATCCAGTGGCGGTGGACCCGCCGGTGTAGCGCGGATGATACGAGGGGAGATTCGCCGCATGCAAGTCGGGGCTGAAGGACAAGCGGGATCGGAACTGCATGCCTGGCGCCAGTTCCTGGCCCGCGGCACGCTGTGGCTGGGGGTGTGGTTGCTGGGCAGCGCGGCGATTTGCTGGGTCGCCGCCAATTGGCAGGACATGTCGAAGTTCCAGCGTTTCGCCGGGGCCCAGGTGCTGCTGGCGCTGTGCGTGGCCGCGGCTGCCTGGGCCGGCTGGCGCCTGCGCGGCGCGGCGGGCGCCAGCCGCCATGCGCCGGGCGCGCTGCTGGCGCTGGCCGGCCTGCTGCTGGGCGCCCTGCTGGCCTTGCTGGGCCAGACCTACCAGACCGGCGCCGATACCTGGGAGCTTTTCGCCTGGTGGGCGCTGCTGTTGCTGCCCTGGGCGCTGGCCGCCGGCAGCCAGGCCGTCTGGCTGCTGTGGGTGGTAGTGCTCAATGTGGCGGCCATATTCTATTTAGGGGAGCGCGGCACGTTCTGGTGGCTGGCCGGCCCCAGCCTGCCCAATCTGCTGCTGGCGGCGCTGAACCTGGTCATGCTGGCCACCTGGGAATGCGCCGTCTGGCGCCGGCGTGCCGGCGCCCGGGTCGGGCCGCGCGTGCTGGCGACCCTGGCCGTCGGGGTGCTGGTGCTGGCCCTGACTTTCGGCGATTCGGTGCTGGAACACCTGGGCACCGTGAACGGCCTGGCGTGGGTCGTGGTCTCCCTGGGGCTGGGCTATTACTACCAGCGGGCGCGGCGCGACCTGCTGGTCCTGGCCATGCTGGCCGCCGGCGCCATCTGCGTGTCGCTGCGCCTGGCGGGCGAATGGCTGCTGAACCTGGAACCGGGCCCGTGGGCGATCCTGCCGCTGGCCGGCCTGCTCATGGCCGAGGCCGTGTGGGCGGCCCGCTGGCTGCGCCGCCTGGCCGCCCAGCCGCCGGCCGGCCGCCCCCTGGCCGATGCCGAACCGGCCGGCGCCTCCGCCGGCAATGCGGTGGCGCCGGGCGACGCCAGTGGCGCCGTGGTGGAGCTGGCCGATCCGGCTGCCGAGCCGCAGTTCGGCCCGGCCTGGTATGTGCAAGGCCTGCTCGGCCTGAGCGCCTGGCTTGCCACCTTGCTGCTGTTGCTGTTCCTGTTCCTGTCCGGCGCGGTCCAGTCCCAGCAAGGGGCGATGGTGATGGGCCTGGTGCTGTGCGCCGTGGCGGTGGCCGTGCTGCGCACCGATGCCGGGCCGTTCTGGCGCCAGTGCGCCACGGCCATGGGCTTTGCCGGGCAGATCCTGGTGGCATTCGGCCTGTCCGCGTCCGATTCGCTGCTCAATGCCTGCGCTTTCGTGCTGCTGCTCGGCGTGGCGGTCTACGCGCTGGCGCCCGAGGCGTTGCTGCGCTTCCTCAGCGCCTGGATGATCGCGCTGGCGCTGGCCGGGCTGATCTGGCTGGGGCTGGTGCCGGAACTGATGTACGACGACCTGCTGGGCGCCTGGCTGGATTTCGATACGGTGCGCGCCGCGTTCGTCTGGCTGCCGGTGGCGGTGGCCGGCGCCTGGACCGCCGCCGCGGCCTTCTGCGTGGGGCATCGCCTGGCGCACACGCGGCCCAATGCGCTGCTGCCGCTGGCCTGGGCATTCGTGCTGGCGGTGCAGGGCATGGTGTGGCTGGCGGGCGGCACGTCCATTACCCGCCTGCCGGTGATATGGCAATTGAACCCGGTGACGGCGCTGCTGACGGTGGCCGGGGCGCTGCTGCCGGTGGCCTGCGCCATGGCGGTGTTGTGGCCGCGGCGCCGCCTGCTGACCCCCGGCGTGCTGTGGGGCGTGCCCCTGGGCCTGGCCGCGCTGGCGCTGTTCTGGCTGCCCAGCCCCGGCATCGCCTTCGCACTGGCGTGGATGATCCTCGGCTTCGGGCTGAACCGCT
This sequence comes from Bordetella genomosp. 2, assembly GCF_002261345.1. GTDB lineage: Bacteria > Pseudomonadota > Gammaproteobacteria > Burkholderiales > Burkholderiaceae_B > Bordetella_A. Next base: position 48,791 of record NZ_NEVT01000001.1, read on the forward strand.
CGCGCTTGACCATCTTCGGCGGCTTCAGCCTGCTGGCGTACTTGCTGGTCTATTACTATCAGCTGCAAGTCCCGCTGCTGGAGAAGGCCCTGTGGCTGGCCGGCGCCGCGCTGCTGCTGTTCCTGCTGCGGGCGCTGGTGTGGCTGGTGCCGCGCCTGATGCGCACGGCCCCGCCGGCCGCCGCCGCGCCGGGGCCGGCGTCGCCGGCCTTGCGCTGGCGCACCGCCGTGGTGCTGGGCGGGCTGGTGCTGGCCCTGGGCGTCGTCAATGGCGCCATCTGGCAGCGCGAGAACCTGCTCGCCCACGGCCGGGTGGCCATCCTGGAACTGGCGCCGGTCGATCCGCGTTCGCTCATGCAGGGCGACTACATGGCGCTGCGGTTCGCGGCGGGCAACGAAGTGATGCGGCAGCGCCTGGACCGCGCCGGCTCCGACGCGCCGCAGTCGATCGACGGCTTCGTGGTGCTGGTGCCCGACAGCGAGGGCGTGGCGCAGGTGGCGCGCATCCAGGAAGCCGCGCAGCCGCATGCCAGCCATGAAATCCTCCTGCGCTATCGGCTGCGCGCCGAGGGCGTGCGCATTGTCACGAACGCGTATTTCTTTCCCGAAGGCCAGGCCGACCGCTATGCGGCGGCACGCTACGGCGAGGTGCGGGTCGGCGACGACGGGACCGGCCTGCTGGTGCGCATGCTGGGGGCCGACCGGCAGCCGCTGTAGCGGCGCGGCGGCCCGGCCGCGGGCCTGGCCCGCCGCCGTGCGGCATCGGCCTCAGCGCGCCCCTGCCGGCCCGGCGATGCCGAAGCGGGCCGCCCACTGCCCGGTGGCCTGCGCCAGGAAGGCGGCCGGCTCAGCGGCCGCGCACGGCTCGAAACCCAGCGCCTGCCAGGCTCGCGCCAACATTGCCAGCGGCTGCGCGCTGTCGAGCGGCGCGGCGCCATTCTGCTTGGACAGTTTCAGGCCGGTGGCCGGGTCCACCACCAGGGGCACGTGCATGACGCGCGGCGGCGCCGCGTCCAGCAGCCGGGCCAGCACGCGCTGGCGCGCGGTGGAACTGAGCAGGTCGGCGCCCCGCACGATGTCGGTGATGCCCTGCGCGGCGTCGTCCACCACCACGGCCAGCTGGTAAGCCCACAGGCCGTCGGCCCGGCGCAGCACGAAATCGCCTACCGCCTGGGCCACGTCCTGTTCCTGCGGACCCAGCCAGCGGTCTGTGAAGCGCTCGACGCCCGCGGGCACGCGCAACCGCCAGGCGCGCGCCTGGCGGCCGGGCGGCAGGCCATGGCGGCAGGTGCCGGGATAGGGGCGCTCGCCGTCCAGCGCCGGGCCAGGGCCGCGCAGGGAAGAGTCGGCGATCTCGCGCCGGGTGCAGCCGCAGCCGTAGACCAGGCCGCGCGCCGCCAGGGCATCGAAAGCCTGCTGATAGGCGGCGCCGCGCCGCGATTGCCAGAGTATCTCGCCGTCCCAGTGCAGCCCCAGCGCGCGCAACTGGGCCATGATGACCTCGGCCGCGCCGGCCACGGTGCGGGGGGTGTCGACGTCTTCGACGCGCAGCAGCCAGCGGCCGCCGTGGGCGCGCGCGTCCAGCCAGCTGGCCAGCGCGGCCACCAGCGAACCCAGGTGCAGGGGCCCGCTCGGGCTGGGAGCGAAGCGGCCGACGTACGGCCTGTTCACACTAGCAGGAACCACGCACTGCTCGGGTCGCGGGCGGCGGCCTCAGTGGAGCCGGCGCGTGCCGTCGTCGTCCAGCAGTTCCTCGAGGACCAGGTTGTCGATCTCGGCTTCCTGGCTCCACAGGACCATCAGGGCGATGATCTTGATCTTGGCCAGCGACACCGGCGTCTCGGGCGCCGCCAGGGCGCGGTCGATGACGATCTCGCGCAGGGGGGCGGGCAGCACGCCGGCGGATTCGAGGAAGGCGATGAAACCGATGGATTCGGTGCCGAGCTGCTGGTATTCGGCGTCGGTGTAGATGCGGATGCCGGTGCTGGGCGCCTGGGCCAGGTCTACACAGCGTTCGGTGGTTTCGGCCAGGCCGTAGAGCCAGCCGAGTGCGTCGTCGATGTCTTCGTGCTCGAAGCCGGCGGCCGCGAGGCGCTTGGCGAGAACGTCGGCCGCGGGACAGGCTTGCGGCGTGTAGTAGTTTTCGAACAGATAAACGAGGATGTCGAACATATGGCGCATTGTCGTGCCAGTTTGCACAGTCGGCCCGCATATCGGCAAACCAGCAAACATGCATTTAACTGTACGCTGAATCGTCATCCGGGGCAACTTCGTTGCCCGGGGTTGGCGATATACAACGGATCGCCGCGCCGGATTTCCCTGGGCGCGGCGCGGGGTCCGACCCCCGATAAAGCCGTCCCCTTTTTCATGCCGCCGGCAGTGTTTTCTGGGCGCGCAGTTGCGTCAACTGGTGGATGAACACCGGCAGGCAGACCGCCAGTCCCAGCAGTCCGCTGGCCAGCCCGGGCATGATGGTCAACAGCGCGCCGACCACGCACAGCCAGCGCTCCCATGTCTTCATGCGCACCAGCAGGTAGCGCGACAAGGCTGCCGACAACAGGACCAGGCCGACCATGCAGCCCAGCAGGGTCACGAAGAACGCATGCCACGTGAAGCCCTGCACCGAGATCAGCAGCGAGGGCGAGAACACGAATACGAACGGCACGATGAGCTTGGTGATGCCCAGCCGGAACGCGGTGTTGCCGGTCCGGAAGGGGTCGCTGCCCGCCATGCCGGCGGCGGCGTAGGCCGCCAGCGCGACCGGCGGGGTGATATCGGCCAGGATGCCGAAATAGAACACGAAGAAGTGCGCGGCAATCGGCTGCACGCCCAGTTGCACCAGCGTGGGGGCGGCCACCGCCACCATGATCAGGTAATTGGCGGTGGTCGGGATGCCGCAGCCCATCAGGATGCACACGATGCCGGTCATGACCAGGGCCGCCACCAGCGTCAGGGTCTGGGCATTGGCGAGGGCATCCGGGATGAACGCGCCCAGGCCGCCGGCGATCGCCTGCGCCGCGCTGATGACGATATACGACACCTTGAAGCCCACGCCGGTCAGCGTGACCACGCCGATCACCAGCCCGACCGTGCCGGCCGCCGCGCCGACCGCCAGCGCGTACTTCGCGCCGGTTTCGAACGAGTCGTACAGGTCGCGCAGCTTGATGCGCTGGTATGGATTGAGCAGGCCCACCAGGATGCAGCCGGTGATGCCGGCGAACGCCGCCAGGTAGGGCGTGCGGCCGCTGGCCAGCACGGTGATCAGCGCCGCCAGCGGCAGCAGCGTGGGCCAGCGGCGCTTGAACGAATCGCGCAGGTCCGGCATCTCGTCGGCGCGCAGGCCGCGCAGGCCTTCGCGCTTGGCCTCGAAATGCACCTGCATGAACATGCCGAAGAAGTACAGGAAGGCCGGGAAGATGCCCGCCAGGATGATCTGCTGGTAGGGAATGTCGAGGAACTCGATCATCAGGAACGCGGCCGCGCCCATGATCGGCGGCGTGATCTGCCCACCGGTGCTGGACGCCGCTTCGACGCCCGCCGCGAAATGGCGCGGATAGCCGATGCGGATCATGGCCGGGATGGTCAGCGAGCCCACCGTCACCGCATTGGCGACCGACGAGCCGGACAGCATGCCGAACATCGCCGAGCCGAACACCGACACCTTGGCCGGCCCGCCCGCGTAGCGGCCGGCGACGGTCGAGGCCACGTCCAGGAACAGCTGGCCGAGGCCGATGCGGCTGGCCAGCACGCCGAACAGCACGAAATGGAACACGTAGGTCGCCACCACCCCGACCGCCACGCCGTAAATGCCCTGGCTGGTCAGGTACATGTGGTTGACGATCTGCGGCCAGCTGTTGCCGGCGTGCTTGAGCAGCCCCGGGAAGAGCGGGCCGAAGGCGGCATAGGCCAGGAACACCAGCGCGATGATGGGCAGCGGCCAGCCCATCGCGCGGCGCGTGCCTTCCAGCAGGCCGACGATGAGCACCGTGCCCATGAATACGTCCATGGGCAGCGGGTTGCCGACGCGGAACGCCAGGTCTTCGAAGATGTACGGGATGTACAGCACGCTGAACGCCAGCGCGATGGCGATGAGCCAGTCGTACAGCGGCACGCCGCCGGGCGCGAGCAGCGTCGAGCGCGGCTCGCGCTGGTAGTGCGCCTTGCTGAAGCCGAACACCAGGAAGATCAGGCTGAGCACGAAAGCCAGGTGCACGCCGCGGTGCGTGGCCTCGCGCAGCAGGCCGAAGCCGGCGGTGTAGTAATGGAACAGCGACAGCGACACGAGCAGGATCGAGACGATCCAGGTGGCGGTCTTGGCCAATGGCCGGAAGCGGATTTCGGAGTCGAATTTCTCCGCCAGTTTCTGGGTCTGCTCGTGGTTGATTTCCATCGCTTGGCCTTGTCAGCAAAAGCCGCGTGCCGGATCCCTGTCCGGCGCGTTGCTCGCTTCAGTGAGCGTCGCCCCTTGGGGGGGAGGCGCCAAGCGCCTCGGGGGGGTCATAGCAAACCGGCTTCTTTGTAGAACTTCTCGGCGCCCGGATGGAAGGGAATGCCGGCGCCCTTGACGGCGTTTTCCTTGGTGATCAGCTTGCCCTTGGCGTGGCCATTGTCCAGCACCTTGCGGGTGGCGTCGCTGTACATCGCCTTGGTGATGTCGTAGATGGTCTGCTCCGACATTTTGGTGGACGTGACCATCTGGGCGTTCACGGAGATGGTCTGCACCTCGCCGATGCCCTGGTACAGGCCGGCGGCGATGGTGTCGGGCGTGAAGAACTGCTGCTGGCTGCGCAGCTTGTCGATCTCCGGGCCGACGATGGGCACCAGCTCGATGCCCGCGCCGCTGGAGGCCAGTTCGGCGATGGCGCCGGCCGGCGCTCCGCCCACGAAGAAGAACGCATCCAGGCCGCCATCGCGCAGCTTGTCGCCGGCCTGGTTGGGCTTGAGGTATTCGGCCTCGATGTCCTTGTCGGTCATGCCGAAGGCGCCCAGAATCAGGCGCACGTCGACCAGCGTGCCCGAGCCGGGTTCGTCCATGGACACGCGCTTGCCGCGCAGGTCGGCCACCGACTTGATGCCGGAGCCCTTGCGCGCCACCAGGTGGATGCTCTCGGGATACAGGGTGGCGACCAGGCGCAGGCTCTCGGCCTTGGGCTTGCCGTCGAAGGTGCCGGTGCCTGTGTAGGCCCAGTAGGCCACATCGGATTGCGTGAAACCGGCTTCCAGCGAACCGCCCAGCACGCCGTTGATATTGGCCACCGAGCCGTTCGAGGCCACCGCGGTGGCGATCAGCTTGCCGGGCTGCGAGATGGCATTGGCGATCATGCCGCCTACGGGATAGTAGGTGCCGGCCGTGCCGCCGGTGCCGATGCGGAAGAACTGTTGCGCATGGGCAGGCCCGGCCGCGCCGGCCACCGCCAAGGCGATCGCCAGGGTCTTGATCCAGCTTTTCAAGGACATGAAGCTTCTCCAGGTAGGGCGCCGCCGGACCGCTGCGCGACACGAGCCGCCCTCGGGAGGCGGCGCGGCGCAGGCGCAGCGCGCGGGCCGTTGTTTTTTGATCCCCGCAGATTTTGTCACGCTGGACCGCCCGCCACGCCTAGGGTTTGCCTGGGGATACACTACGCGCATGTCTTTGCGGCGGGGCGCGCTGGCGCCCGTCGTGTTCGTACGAAAAGGAAGCGCACATTCCATGGCCGCCATCCCCGCTGCCCCCATCCCGACATTGCCGCCCGCGGCCGCGCCGGGCGACGCCCTGGAGCAGGTCGACACGCCCAGCCTGGTGCTGGACCTGGACGCCTTCGAAGCGAACCTGCGGCTGATGCAGGCCTGGGCCGACCGCCATGGCGTGGCCCTGCGGCCGCACGCCAAGGCGCACAAGTGCCCGGAGATCGCGCGGCGCCAGCTGGCGCTGGGCGCGCGCGGCATCTGCTGCCAGAAGGTCAGCGAGGCGCTGCCGTTCGTGGCGGCCGGCATCACCGACGTGCATATCAGCAACCAGGTGGTGGGACCGGCCAAGCTGGCCCTGCTGGCCCAACTGGCGCGCGCCGCGCGCCTCAGCGTGTGCGTGGACGACCCGGCCAACCTGGCGGCCATCTCGGCTGCCATGGCGCAGGCCGGGGCGCAGGTCGAGGTGCTGGTCGAGGTCGACGTGGGCCAGGGCCGCTGCGGAGTGGCCGACACGGCCGCCGTGCTGGCGCTGGCGCGCCAGGCCCGCGACCTGCCCGGTGTGGCGTTCGCCGGCCTGCAGGCCTATCACGGCTCGGTGCAGCATGTGCGCGATCGCGCCGGGCGCGCCGCGGTGGCCGCCCGCGCCGCGGCGGCGGCGGCCGGGTACGCCGACAGCCTGCGCGCGGCCGGCATTGCCTGCGACCGCATTACCGGCGCGGGCACCGGCAGCGCGGAATTCGACGCCCCTTCCGGCGTGTACACCGAACTGCAGGCCGGCTCGTACGCGTTCATGGATGGCGACTACGGCGCCAACGAATGGTCCGGCCCGTTGGCTTTCCGCCACAGCCTGTTCCTGCTGACCACCGTGATGAGCGTGCCCGCCGCCGGCCGCGCCATCGTCGACGCCGGCCTCAAATCGACCACGGTGGAATGCGGCCCGCCCCAGGTGGCCGGCCGGGCCGGGCTGCACTACGCGGCGGCCAACGACGAGCATGGCGTGCTGAAACTGGCGCCAGACGCGGCCGTGCGCCTGGGCGAGACCTTGCTGCTGGTGCCCTCGCACGTCGATCCGACCTTCAACCTGCACGACAGCCTGGTCGCCTACCGCGACGGCGTGGTCGAGGACGTCTGGGCCATCGCGGCCCGCGGCCTGAGCCGATGACCGGCCGGCGGGGGCGCGCCGCCCCGCCGGCGGTAGCCAGACGGTGCTAAATTCTTTGTTTTCCACCCCCCTCTCGTTTTCCCCTATTCCGTAGGAACCGCCATGGAATTCAGCCAGTTCAACGTCAACGCCCTCATGGAGATCACCTCCCGCCCGGACCTGGTGTTCGTGCGAGGCCAGGGCTCGTGGCTCGAGGACCATGCCGGCAAGCGATACCTGGATTTCGTGCAGGGCTGGGCGGTCAACACGCTGGGCCATTGCGCGCCCGAAATGAAGCGCGCGCTGCTCGAGCAGGCCGACAAGCTGATGAACCCGTCGCCGGCGTTCTACAACCAGCCGTCCATCGACCTGTCGCTGCGCCTGACCGGCGCCTCGTGCTTCGACCGCGTGTTCTTCGCCAACAGCGGCGCCGAGGCCAACGAAGGCGCCATCAAGCTGGCGCGCAAGTGGGGCCGCGTCAAGCGCAACGGCGCGTACAAGATCATCACCATGAACCACGGCTTCCACGGCCGCACCCTGGCCACCATGTCGGCCTCGGGCAAGCCGGGCTGGGACACGATGTTCGCGCCGCAGGTCGAGGGCTTCCCCAAGGCCGAGCTCAATGACCTGGATTCGGTGCGGGCCCTGATCGACGCCCAGACCGTGGCCATCATGCTCGAGCCCGTGCAGGGCGAGGCCGGCGTCATGCCCGCCACGCGCGAGTTCATGCAGGGCCTGCGCAAGCTGGCCGACGAGCACGGCCTGCTGCTGATCGTCGACGAAGTCCAGACCGGCATGGGCCGCACCGGCTCGCTGTTCGCCTACCAGCAGTTCGACGTGGTGCCCGACATCATGACCCTGGCCAAGGGTATCGGCGGCGGCGTGCCGCTGGCCGCGCTGCTGGCGCGCCAGGACGTCTGCGTGTTCGCGCACGGCGACCAGGGCGGCACCTACAACGGCAACCCGCTGATGGCGGCGGTGGGCGTGGCGGTGTTCGACACGCTGACCGCGCCAGGCTTCATGGAGACGGTGCGCGAGCGCGCCAAGCAGCTGTCCGAAGGCCTGCTGGCGCTGTCGGCCAAATGGAACATGGGCGGCGAGCGCGGCATGGGCCTGCTGCGCGCCCTGGTGCTCGACCGCGAGGACGGCCCCGCCATCGTCGAGGCCGCGCGCAAGCTGTCGCCGCAAGGCCTGCTGCTGAACGCGCCGCGCGGCAACCTGCTGCGCTTCATGCCGGCGCTGAACGTCACCGCCGAGGAAATCGAGCAGATGCTGGCCCAGCTCGATGGCGTGATCGGCGCCCTGCGCAAGAGCTGAGCACAGGGGAAACGTGTCAGACACCCTCTGGGTGTCAGACGCCTCACGACACTATCATTACAGGCATTGAACAGGTGTCAGACACCCACAGGGTGTCTGACACCTTTCTACATCTGGGGGCGTCAAACACCTCATTGGCCGCGGCGCCGCCGCGCAAGCGAATCTAGCCGCCGGCCGCGCCGGCGTCATCCAGGGCGGCTGCCTGGCTGCGCAACAGGAACTTCTGCACCTTGCCCGTGGCGGTCTTCGGCAGCGCGCCGAAGACAATCGTGCGCGGCACCTTGAAACGGGCCAGGTGCGCACGGCAATGCTCCATCAGCTCGGCGGCCGTGCAGCGGGTCCCGGGCTTCAGGGTGACGAAGGCGCACGGCGTCTCGCCCCAGACCGCGTCCGGCCGGGCCACCACGGCGGCTTCCAGCACGTCCGGATGGCGGTACAGCACGCTCTCGACCTCTACCGTGGAAATGTTCTCGCCGCCGGAAATGATGATGTCCTTGGCGCGGTCCTTGATCTCGATGTAGCCGTCGGCGTGCACCACGCCCAGGTCGCCGGAATGGAACCAGCCGCCCGCGAAAGCTTCCGCCGTGGCGGCCGGATTGCGCAGGTAGCCCTTCATGAGCGTATTGCCGCGCAGCATGATTTCGCCCATGGTGGCGCCGTCGCGCGGCACCGGCCGCATCTGTTCGTCCATGACTTCGACCTGCTCGACATTGAGCTTGCGCACGCCGATGCGCGCCTTGAGCGCGGCGCGCTCGGCCAGCGGCAGCGCGTCCCATTCATCATGCCACGCGCAGCTGATCGAGGGGCCATAGGTCTCGGTGAGGCCGTACAGATGGGTCACGCCGACGCCCAACTGCTCCATTGCCTCGATCACGGCCGCGGGCGGCGCGGCGCCGCCGGTCAGCGCCTGTACGCGGTGCGTGGCGCGATACTGCTGTTCGGCCGGGGCATTGATCAACATGTTCAAGACCACCGGCGCGGCGCAGAAGAACTGCACCTGGCGGCGGCGGATGGCGTCGAAGATCGCCGCCGGCTCGACCCGCCGCAGGCACACGCTGGTGCCCGCCAGCGCCGCCAGGGTCCATGGGAAGCACCAGCCGTTGCAGTGGAACATCGGCAGCGTCCACAAGTACACGGCGTGCGGCGGCATGCCGCAGGTCAGCACGTTGCCGGTGGCGTTGAGATACGCGCCGCGATGGTGATACACCACGCCCTTGGGGTTGCCGGTAGTGCCCGAGGTGTAGTTCAGGCAAATGCCCTGCCACTCGTCCTCGGGCCATTGCCATGGCGCATCGGGCGGCTGCGCCGCCAGCCATGCCTCGTACTCGGCGTCGCCCAGGTCGCCATGCGGGCCGCCGTACTCGCTGTCCTCGATGCGCACCGTGCGCGGCGGCGACGCCAGCCGGGCCAGCACCTCGCGCACCAGCGCGGCGTACTCGCTGTCGTACAACAGCACGGCGGCGCGGCCGTGCTCCAGGATGAACGCCAGCGTGGCGGCATCCAGGCGCGTATTCAGGGCGTTGAGCACCGCGCCGGCCATCGGCACGCCGAAATGCGCCTCGTACAGCGCGGGCACGTTGGGCGCCAGCACCGCCACCACGTCGCCGCGTCCCACGCCCCACGCCCGCAGCGCCGCCGCCATCCGCGCGCAGCGTTCGCGGGTCGTGCGCCAGTCCTGGCTGCGGGCGCCGTGCACCAGGGCGGGGCGCCGCGGGTAGACGTCGGCGGCCCATTGCAGAAAGCCCAGCGGCGTCAGTGCAAGATGGTTGGCGCTATTGCGCGGCAGCGCGTCGTCGGTTGCGGTGCTTGTCATCATGGCCTCCCGGGTGCATTGCGCCGCGTCGTCTCGCGGCTGGCGGCCTGCCAGCCCAGTTCGGCGAGCGGCGCGACGCGCGCGCCCATTTCGCGCGCGTCGTGCGCGGCGGCATTGCCGGCCTGGGCGCGCGCGTAAACACCCTGCAGAATGGCGGCGATGCGGAAGAAGCTATAGGCCAGGTAGAAGTCCCAGTCGGCCGGCGGCTCCATGCCGCGCGCGCGGCAGTAGGCGGCCACGAACTCGTCCTCGCCGGGAATGCCCAGTGCTGGCAGGTCCAGCCCGGCGATGCCGCGCCACAGGCTGGGCGGAATGCGCCAGCACATGCAGTGGTAGGCCAGGTCGGCCAGCGGGTGGCCCAGGGTGGACAGCTCCCAGTCGAGCAGCGCGATGGCGCGCGGCGCGGCCGGATCGAACACCAGGTTGTCGATGCGGTAATCGCCATGCACCAGGCAGACGCGGCCGTCGTCCGCCGGCAGGTGGCGGGGCAGCCAGTCGATCAGGGCGTCCATGGCGTCGATGCGGCCCGTCGCGGTGTCGCGGTACTGCCTGGTCCAGCGCGCCACCTGGCGGGCGAAGTAATCGCCGGCGCGGCCGTAGTCGGCCAGGCCGACGCGGTCCGGCACGACCGCATGCAGCGCGGCCAGCACGCGGCCGGCCTCGGCATAGACCGCGCCGCGTTCGGGCGCCGCCAGGCCTGGCAGCGCCGGGTCCATGAAGACGCGCCCCTGCGCATAGCTCATCAGGTAGAACGGCGTGCCGATGATGGTCCGGTCATCGCAATAGTGCAGCATGCGCGGCACCGGCACCGCCGTGTCGGCCAGCGCGGCCATCACGCGGTATTCGCGGTCCACGGCATGGGCCGAGGGCAGCAGCGCGCCGGGCGGCTGCTTGCGCAGCACGCGGCGCCCGGTCGCGTCTTCGAGCAGGAAGGTGGGGTTGGACTGCCCGCCGGCCAGCGGCCGGGCGCGCAGGCTGGCGGCGTCGGCCAGGCCCCGCTCCGCCAGGTACGCCGCCAGCGCGGCCAGCCAGTCCGGCTGCGCGGCCGCGTTCATACCAGCGCCTTGCGCGGGGCGCCGGCCTCGTCCCAGCGCCAGTAGGCGTCGCCTTCGTCCACCAGGTAGCGCGCCAGCACCATCTTGTGCACTTCCGAGGCGCCGTCCACCAGCCGCGCCTGGCGCGCATAGCGGTAGATCCACTCCAGCGGCGTGTCCTTCGAATAGCCGCGCGCGCCGTTGAGCTGCAGCGCCGTGTCGACGGCCTTGTGCAAGGTTTCCGAGACCACGACCTTGGCCATGGAGATTTCCTTGCGCGCGTAATCGCCCTGGTCCAGCCGGGCGGCCGCGCGCATGGTCAGCAGGCGGCCGATCTCGATCTGCATGGCCGCGTCGCCCAGCAGCCACTGCACGCCCTCGCGCTCGGCCAGCTTCTGGCCGAAGCTGCTGCGCTGCCCGACATAGTCGACCGCGATCGCCATGGCGCGGCGCGCCAGGCCCAGCCAGCGCATGCAGTGCGTCAGCCGCGCCGGCCCCAGGCGGATCTGCGTGAGCTTCAGGCCGTCGCCGACTTCCATCAGGCGGTTCTCGTCCGGAATCTCCAGGCCGTCGAACACCAGCTCGCAATGTCCGCCGTGCTCTTCCGGACCCATGATCGGGATGCGCCGTTCGATGCGCCAGCCCGGCTGGCCGGCGTCGAACAGGAACGCGCTCAGGCCCTTGCGCGCATCGTCCGAGGTGCGCGCGATCAGGATGAAGTGCTGCGCCACGCCGGCGCCGGTGATGAACCACTTGCGGCCGTTGATGATCCACTTGTCGCCCTGCCGGGTGGCCGTGGTGCGCATCATGGACGGATCCGAGCCGCTGCCGGGATGCGGCTCGGTCATGACGAACGACGAGCGCACCCGGCCGTCGATGATCGGCTGCAGCCAGCGGTCCTTCTGGTCGGGGCGCGCCACCTGCGCCAGCACGCGCATGTTGCCGTCGTCGGGGGCCGCGGCGTTGAACGCCACCGGCCCGAAGATGGAGCGGTTCATTTCTTCGTAGCAGGCGGCCAGGCCGACCATCGGCAGCCCCTGGCCGCCGCGTTCGCGCGGCATCTGCAGGGCCCACAGCCCGGCTTCGCGCACTTTTGCGCGCACCGCCTGCAGGGCCGCCTCGTCGATGTTCTCATGGGCATCGTAGTTGGCCCGGTCGGCCTCCAGCGGGATCAGCTCCGCATCGACGAAGCGGCGCACGCGCGCGCGGTAGTCCTCGAGTTCGGGGGGCAACGAAAAATCCATCCACTGTCTCCATGCTCAGCGCCGCCCCGGCGGGGGCGGCAATATGCGATTGCTTCACAACGAACTGACGAGGTGGCCGCCATCGACGTCGATCACCGAGCCGGTCATGAACGCCGAGGCGTCCGACGCCAGCAGCAGCAGCGGGCCGTCCAGGTCGCGCGGCTGGCCCAGGCGGCGCTGCGGCACGCGCTTGATCAGGGCCTCGCCAGCCGGCGAGGCGAAGAATTCGCGGTTCAGGTCGGTGGCGATGTAGCCCGGCGCCAGTGCATTGACGCGGACGTCGTGGCGCGCCCATTCCAGCGCCAGGGCGCGCGTCAGGTGCAGCAGGCCGGCCTTGGCGGCCGCATAGGGCGCCACGTGCGAGGCCACGCGCTGGCCCAGGATGGACGCTATGTTGATGATGACGCCCGGCCTGGCGTGGGCGCGGAAATGCGCGGCGCTCGCCTGCGCTACCCGCCAGGCGCCGTTGAGGTTGACGTCGATCAGGCCGGTCCAGGCCGGCTCGGAAATTTCCAGCGCGGGTGCGCTGAGGGCGATGCCGGCGTTGTTGACCACCACATCGATGGGGCCCAGTTCCCCGGCGGCCGCCTCGACGGCCGCCCGCACGCTGTCCGGATCGGTGACGTCCATCGGCACGGCGCAGGCCGCGCCGCCCGCCTGCCGGATGCCGGCGGCCACTTGCTCGCCCAGCTCGACGCGGCGGCCGCACAGGGCCACGCGCATGCCGGCTTGCGACAGCACGCCGGCGAAATGCCGTCCCAGGCCGCTGTACGCGCCGGTGATCAATGCCGTCTTCGACTTCAAGTCCTCGAACATCCACTCCCCCCAGGTCGGCCTTCGGTCCGCGCAACAGGGGTGCCAATGCGTCCGGCACCTCGAGTTCTAAACGTAACACAGCGCCGGCCAGGGCCTTGCCGCAATTGCCGATGGCCAGGCCGCGGCAGACGCCACTCCGGACGCGGAGACCGGCCGGGTGTCGCCCGGGCGTTCAGCGTGGCGCCAGGCCGGCGGCTTTCACGACGGCGGCATATTTCTCGACTTCTTCTTCGAGGTACGCCGCGAATGCATCGGCAGACCGCTGGTCCGGTTCGGCGCCGATCTGGCGCAACTGCTGCCTCAGGTCTTCTGAACGCATGATGGCGGACATCTCGGCGCGCAGGCGCGCCAGCGCCTGGGGCGGGACATTGGCCGGCGCGAATACGGCGAACCAGGCGCTGACCTCGAAGCCCGGTATGCCGCTTTCGGCCACGGTCGGCACATCGGGCAGCAACGCGCTGCGCTGCAGGCTGGTAACCGCGAGCGCACGCAGCTTGCCTTGGCGGACATTGGGAACCGACGTGGTCTGCAGGTCGAACATCAGCGGGATATGGCCCGCCATGACATCCACCAGCGCCGGTGCGCTGCCCCGGTAGGGAACATGCACCAGCCGGATCCCGGTGGCGCTGGCCAGCATTTCGCCCGCCAGGTGATTGGATGTGCCCGGGCCGGCCGACGCGTAGTCCAACGTTTCCGGCTGGCGCTTTGCCGCATCGATCACATCGGCGAGCGTCTTGAATGGCGAGCCGGGCGGCGTCACCAGCACGAAAGGCGTCGCCGCTACGGGAGCCACCAGCGTGAAGCCGCGGAGCGGGTCGTAGCCGACCTTGTTGATGGCCGGGTTGATGGCGTGCGAGCTGACCGTGCCCAGCAGCAGGGTGTAGCCGTCGGCTGGCGCCTCTGCCACGAACCGGGCTCCGATCGCCGTGCCGGCGCCGCCCTTGTTTTCGACGACGACCGGCTGGCCTAGCCTTTCCCCCAGTTTCTGGCCGACGGCGCGCGCGAGAATGTCGGCCGAACCGCCCGCCGGATAGGGCACCACCAGCGCTACCGGGCGGGCGGGAAAGGCCTGGGCAGCGGCCTGGTCCAGGCCGGCCGCGAACAGGATACAGGCCGCCGCCATCGGCAATAGACAGGCAGTGGCGGGCGCAATCAGTCGGCGCAGTTGGTTCATGCGATACATCCCTCAAGGGTGGCATTCCGCCGCTGGGCGACGATCCTGATTTGCGTCAAATGCTCCCAAGTTACTAGCGGCTTGTCTAATACCGTTCGGGCTGGCTGCTGATACGCCGGACGAATCACGCCCCGCGGTCTTGCCGGTCGCGCGGATCTTGCAGCCGGCCTCGTTGTGCTGGCTAGCCGGCCGGCATATGGGATGCGTCCAACGCGCTGGCCAGGAAGGCGTGGATGACCGGATTGTCATTCCTGCTGGCATATGCGAATACCAGCTGGTAGGTGGGAGGATGCTTCGCCGCTGCAATTTCCACGAAGCACACATCCCGCATTTGCAGGCGCCGCATGGCGGACGGCACCAGCGCGACGCCCAGGCCGCCCGCAACCAGGGTCAAGATGGCTTGCATCTGCGAGGCTTCTTGGACGACTCTCGGAATGAAGCCGGCTGCCTGGCAGGCTCCCAGCAGCGCGCTGGCAAAACCGGTTCCTTCGACGGCCGGGAACGAAACGAACGATTCCGCGGCCAGTTCTTTCATGCGCACTTTGCGGCGGGCGGCCAATGGATGGCCGAGCGGAACCGCGATCACGAAATGCTGCGGATGCAGCGCCACCAGTTCCAGTCCTCGCGAGTCATAGACCGGCCCGACCAGCAGCGCCAGGTCGGTGTGCCCATTGCGAAGGTCCTCCAGTTGGCGCCGCGTCGTCTCCGCCGTCAACGTCAGTTGTACGGTCGGGTAATGGGCCTGGAAGCGCTTGAAGATGCCGGGCAGGACATCGAGGGCCGCGCTGGGAACGAAGGACAGGCGCAAGCCTCCTTCGAGGCCGTTGCCGGTCCGGCGCGCGCGTTCCCGCGCCTGCTCGACAAACTGCAGCAGCCGGATCGCGTCGTTGTAGAACACCTGGCCCGCCGGCGTCAGCCGGACGTGGTGTTTGCTGCGGTCGAGCAGAGGGGTGCCGATCTCCGCTTCCAGATTCTGCATCGCAGTGGACAGCGGCGGCTGCGACATGTGCAGGCGCTCGGCCGCGCGGCGGAAATTCAATTCCTCGGCGACGACAACGAACTGGCGCACCAACCGAAGTTCGAACATAGCGGCACCACACTGGCGTAGCCTGGGTTGGCAATATCTAGCACGAATCACGTAGCCATGTAAATAGTATTGGATGTATCAGCAGCCCGGGCCTAGGATGAACAGCTCCGATGGCTTCTTCACCCACGGACAGAAAGAGGCGAGCCCTGCTCGACGCATCCGCTCTCTGTTCCCACTTAAGGATCAACCCGATGCAACCGTCCTTGCTTGAGGAAATCCCGCAGGTTCCCAATCCGTATCCGGTCGTGGCTGAAGTCGAATACCCCGAGGTCTGGCGCCTGTGCATGCAGGCGCGCGAGCTTGCCTGGGACCCGGTGACGGATATCGATTACTCAGACATCAAGGAGGCCGAGCTGCCCGCCGAGGTGCGGTCGGCCGGCGCCGAGTGGTGGAGCCTGCGCGCCTGGATGGAACACGGCGCCACGCCATACGGGGCCGAGCGGCTGCGCGACGCGATCTTTTCTCACCAGCCTTTCGAGGTCAAGCAGCACATCACCAATTTCATCGCGGAAGAGTTCCGCCATCATGAAGCCAGCTTCCGGATAGCCGAGTATCTGAGCGGCTATGAGGCCACGCCGCGGGCCGACTATTTCAAGGACATCATTCCGCGCTTTCACGACGAGTCCGACGAGAAGGCCATGAGTTTCTATGCGGGGCTGTCGGTCAACACACTGTTCGAACAGCTTTCCGGCGAGCTGCTCCAGGCGCGCTATGAAAACGCGCGCTTCGCCTCGATCCGCGAGGCGTGCCGGCTCATTCTCCGCGATGAGGCCCGCCACATCCAGTTCGGACGCATCATCATGCGCCGCTTCTTCGTCGAACTGCCGGCCCAGGAGAAGCGCACAATCGGCGAGAAAGTGGCGAAAAAACTCAGGGGCAGCCTGCTCAATGGCGTCTATGCCGTCGTCAATCTCCCCGCCGACGAGCGGGCGAGATCCGCCCGCAACCGCGCGCTCGCGGCGGAGCACGGCCTCGGCGCGACGCATCCGGACGAAGAGATGGCCATCATCCGCAAAGGCCTGAACCAGATCCGTGAAGACGTGGGCGCATATGGGGTCGAGGTTCCCCGCGTGCCCGAGATCGACGACAGCATCCAGTGAGCGAGGCGCGTTATGCCGAACCGCATCATTGTCGCCGCCGACGCCGCCCCGCCCCTGGGCCCCTATAGCATGGCTATCGCTTCCGAGGGCCCGGGGACTTGGCTGCACATCGCCGGCCAGGTGGGAATCGAGCCGGACGGCCGGCTGTCGGATGGCTTCGAAGCCCAGGCGCGGCAAGCCTGGGCGAACCTGGCGGCAGTCCTGGCATCCGCCGGAATGCAGGTCGCTCATCTGGTGAAGGTCAGCGCATTCCTCACCCGGCAGGCCGACGTGCCGCTGTTCGGCCCCGTGCGCGCGGCTTTCATCGGCGAGGCCCGCCCCGCCTCCACGCTTGTCGTCGTGCAGGCGCTGGCCCGGCCGGAGTGGCTGGTCGAAATCGAAGGCGTCGCCTTTCTTCCGGCAGCCACCTGGGCCGGCGGCGCCAAGCGCGATGCGTCCTGAGTTCGTGACCCGCCGCCTGCGCGAGATCGGCGCGCGATGGCAAGAAGACATACGCGCGGCGGGGGACGAGACCAAGGCACTTTACTTGCCCCTGCTGGTGGATGCCCCGCGAGCCGGCATCGAGGTCGTGCGCGACCAGGCCTATGGCGACCATCCGCGCCAGGTGCTGGACATCTATCGTCCCCCCGGGGCGCGCCGCGCGCCTGTGGTGGCGTTCGTCCATGGCGGGGCTTTCGTCAGGGGCGCGAAGAACATCAATGCGGAGATGTACGGCAACGTACTGACCTGGTTCGCGCGGCAGGGATGCGTCGGCGTCAATATCGAATACCGGCTGGCGCCCGAGGCGCCGTACCCGGGCGGCGCGGCCGACGTCTCGGCGGCATGTCGATGGATCTCCCGCCATGTGCGGTCCCTGGGCGGCGATCCGGACCGGCTCTGCATCATCGGCCATTCGGCCGGCGGCACCCATGTGGCCACACTGGTGTGCAATGCGCTGGACGACCCCCTGCCCATCGACGCGCGTTGCGCCGTCCTGGTATCCGCCCGGCTGCAGGCGGATACGTTGGCGGCCAACCCCAACGCCGCGGGAGTCGCGGCGTATTTCGGCCCGGACCCGGCCCGCTACGCGGCGTGTTCGCCGCTGACGCATGCCGCCCGCGCCTGCATGCCCGTGATGGTGGCCAATGCCGAATACGAGAACCCGTTGCTGGACCTGTACGGCCTCGAATTCGCCCTGGCGCTAGGCAAGGCCCGCGGCATGGCGCCGCCGCACGTCGCCCTGCCGGATCACAACCACGTGTCCATCATGGCGCATTTCAATACTCCGGAGCAGTGGCTGGGCGAGCAGGTGCTGGCCTTCTTCGAACGGTCGTGCCGTTGACGGCCGGCGCCGGCTAGCCGATCGCCACCAGTTCCGCCCCTTCCGCCACCTGGTCGCCCACGGCGTAGAACACCTCCTGCACCTTGCCATCGGCCGGCGCCGAGATGGTGTGCTCCATTTTCATGGCTTCCATGACCAGCAAGGGCTGGCCCTTGGATACGCTGTCGCCGGCCTGCACGGCGATCGAGATGATCTTGCCCGGCATGGGGGCGGTCAGCCCGCCGGCATGGTCGCCCTGCGCGTCCTGCGCGTGGGCGAGCGCGTCGTGCAGGCCCAGCACCTGCGTGCGGCCGGCGCGGAATACATAGGCTTTGTCGCCGTGCACCACCACCGTGCCGGTGCTTTCATGGCCGCCCAGCGCGATGCGCAGGCCGTAGGCCAGGTTGGGGTTGGCGCCCGGTTGGGCGCGCCACGAGAACGGTTGCGGCTGGCCGTCGCAGGCCAGGGTCCAGGTCCGGTCATCGCGCGCCACCACGACTTCGCGCAGCGTGTCCTGGTCGAGCCATTGCACGGTTTGCGAGTAGCGGCCGCCCAGGCGCCAGCCGTCGCGCGCATCCCAGGGGTCGGCGGCGGGCCGGCCCGCCTGGCCGGACGATTGCGGCAGGCCTTGTCCCACCAGCACGGCCGCGGTGGCCAGCGCCAGCGTCGCCGCGTCGGCCGCCGCCGGCGGCGGCAGCAGGGTCTGGCGCTGCCGCTCGATCAGGCCGGTGTCCAGGTCGGCGGCGGCGAAGGCCGCGTCCTGCATCAGCCGCGTCAGGAAGGCCACGTTGGTCTGCACGCCCACCGCGTGGGTATGGGCCAGCGCCTGGATCATCCGCGCGCGCGCCTGGTCGCGGTCGGCGCCGCGCACGATCAGCTTGGCGATCATGGGATCGTAATAGGGCGTGATGGCGTCGCCCATGCGCACGCCGCCGTCCACCCGCACGTCGCCGTTGGCGAACGCCGTATGCGGCGGCAGTTCCAGGTAGGCCAGGGTGCCGATGGAAGGCAGGAAACCCTTGTCGGGGTTCTCGGCGTAGATGCGCGCCTCGATGGCATGGCCGTCGATGCGCAGGTCTTCCTGCGCGGCGGGCAAGGGCTGGCCGGCGGCTACGCGCAACTGCCATTCCACCAGGTCGTGGCCAGTGATCATCTCGGTGACCGGATGCTCCACTTGCAGGCGCGTATTCATTTCCATGAAATAGAAGCGGCCGTCGGGCTCGGCGATGAATTCCACCGTGCCGGCGCCCACGTAGCCGACCGCGCGCGCCGCCGCCACCGCCGCCTCGCCCATGGCGCGGCGGCGCTCGGGCGTCATGCCGGGCGCGGGCGCTTCCTCGATGACCTTCTGGTGGCGCCGCTGCACCGAGCAGTCGCGCTCGAACAGATAGACGCAATTGCCGTGCGTGTCGGCGAATACCTGGATCTCGATGTGGCGCGGCTTTTGCAGATAGCGCTCGATCAGCACGCGGTCGTCGCCGAAGCTGGAGGCGGCCTCGCGCTGGCAGGAAGCCAGCGCGTCGAGGAAGGCGCCGGCCGATTCGACCACCCGCATGCCCTTGCCGCCGCCGCCGGCGCTGGCCTTGATCAGCACCGGGTAGCCGATGGCGTCGGCCTGCGACTTGAGGAACTGCGGATCCTGGTTGTCGCCATGGTAGCCGGGCACCAGCGGCACGCCGGCTTTCTCCATGAGCGCCTTGGCGGCCGATTTGCTGCCCATGGCGGCAATGGCCGAGGCCGGCGGCCCGACGAAGGCGATGCCGGCATCGGCGGCGGCCTGGGTAAAGGCCTCGTTCTCGGACAGGAAGCCGTAGCCGGGATGGATGGCCTGCGCCCCGGTAGCGCGCGCCGCCTCCAGGATGGCATCGCCGCGCAGGTAGCTGGCGCGCGGCTCGGGGCCGCCGATATGCACCGCCACGTCGCAGGCGGCGACGTGGCGTGCGCCGGCGTCGGCATCGGAATACACCGCCACGGTGCGGATGCCCAGGCGGCGGGCGGTGGCGGCGACGCGGCAGGCGATTTCGCCGCGGTTGGCGATCAGCAGGGTGTCGAACATTGGCGTCATCCAGTCGAATTCTTCGTTAACTTCAGCGATGCTACGGCTTTGCAGCAGCCTTGTCGGGGGCGCGCGGAGCCGGCTTCGCCGGCCCGCCAGCGCGGCCCCTGGCCGGGGCCTACATGCGGAACACGCCGAAGCGGGTTTCCTCGATGGGCGCGTTGAGCGCGGCCGATAGCGCCAGGCCCAGCACCCGGCGCGTATCGGCCGGCGTGATGATGCCGTCGTCCCAGAGGCGCGCGGTCGCGTAGTACGGGTGCCCTTCGCGCTCGTACTGGGCGCGGATGGGAGCCTTGAACGCCTCTTCTTCTTCGGCCGACCACTGGCCGCCCTTGGCCTGGATGCCGTCGCGCCGCACCGTGGCCAGCACGCTGGCGGCCTGCTCGCCGCCCATCACGGAGATGCGCGCGTTGGGCCACATGAACAGCAGGCGCGGCGAATAGGCGCGGCCGCACATGCCGTAGTTGCCGGCGCCGAACGAGCCGCCGATCAGGACGGTGAACTTCGGCACGTTGGCGGTGGCCACCGCCGTGACCATCTTGGCGCCATGGCGCGCGATGCCTTCGTTCTCGTACTTGCGGCCCACCATGAAGCCGGTGATGTTCTGCAGGAACACCAGCGGGATCTTGCGCTGCGCGCACAGCTCGATGAAGTGCGCGCCCTTCTGGGCGGACTCGGAGAACAGGATGCCGTTGTTGGCCACGATGCCCACCGGCATGCCGTGGATGTGCGCGAAGCCGGTGACCAGCGTGGTGCCGAAGCGGGCCTTGAATTCGTCGAACTCGGAGCCGTCGACGATGCGCGCGATGATCTCGCGCACGTCGTACGGCTTGCGCGTGTCGGCCGGAATGATGCCGTTGAGCTCGGCCGGGTCGTAGCGCGGTTCGCGCACCGGCGCCAGCGCCAGCGGCGCGGGCTTGCGGCGGTTCAGGCGCGCCACGGCATTGCGCGCCAGCTGCAGGGCATGCAGGTCGTTGGCGGCCAGGTGGTCGGCCACGCCGGACAGGCGCGTATGCACGTCGCCGCCGCCCAGGTCCTCGGCGCTGACTTCCTCGCCGGTGGCGGCCTTGACCAGCGGCGGGCCGCCCAGGAAGATGGTGCCCTGGTTGCGCACGATGATGGACTCATCGCTCATGGCGGGCACATAGGCGCCGCCCGCGGTGCACGACCCCATCACCACGGCGATCTGCGCGATGCCCTGCGCCGACATCACCGCCTGGTTGTAGAAGATGCGTCCGAAATGGTCGCGGTCCGGAAAGACCTCGTCCTGGCGCGGCAGGTTGGCCCCGCCCGAATCCACCAGGTACACGCACGGCAGGCGGTTCTGCGCGGCGATCTCCTGGGCGCGCAAGTGCTTCTTGACGGTCATCGGGTAATAGGTGCCGCCCTTGACCGTCGCGTCGTTGCACACAATGACGCATTCGGTGCCGGCGATGCGCCCGATGCCGGTGATGACGCCCGCCCCCGGCGCCTCGCCGTCGTACATGCCATGGGCCGCCAGCGGAGAAAGCTCCAGGAAGGGGCTGCCCGGGTCGATCAGCCGCTCGACGCGGTCGCGCGGCAGCAGCTTGCCGCGCGCCACGTGCTTGGCGCGCGCCGCTTCGCTGCCGCCCAGCGCCGCCTGCGCCAACTGGCGGGCCAGGTCGTCCAGTTGCGCTTGCATGGCGCGGGCATTGTCGGCGTACTCTTGCGAGCGCGCATTGATGCGGGATTCGATGACGGGCATGAAAGCTCTTCCTATGCGTGTCTGACTCCCGAAGGGTGTCAGACACCATCTGACTTCATTGGGTTCTTGCCGGGAGGGCGGGCAGTGCGGTACGGATCAGATCCGGTGGGTGTCTGACACCCTGCGGGAGTCAGACACGCCAGGGGGGTTACATCATCTCGACCGCCATGGCCACGGCTTCGCCGCCGCCGATGCACAGCGTGGCCACGCCGCGCTTGCCGCCGGTCTTGCGCAGCGCGCCGACCAGCGTGGCCATCAGGCGGGCGCCCGAGGCGCCGATGGGGTGGCCCAGGGCCGTGGCGCCGCCATGCACGTTGACTTTCTCGTGCGGCAGCTTGAAGTCGGTCATGGCGGCCATGGTCACCACGGCGAACGCTTCGTTGATCTCGTACAGGTCGACGTCCTCGGCCTTCCAGCCGGTCTTGGCGAACAGGTTCTTCAGCGCTCCCACCGGCGCGGTGGTGAACCAGCCGGGCTCTTGCGAATGCTGGCTGTGGGCGACGATGCGCGCCAGCGGCTTGACGCCCAGTTCCTCGGCGGTCGAGGCGCGCATCAGCACCATGGCGGCGGCGCCGTCGGAAATGGACGACGAGTTGGCCGCGGTGACGGTGCCGTCTTTCTTGAAGGCGGGCTTCAGGGTGGGAATCTTCTCGGGCATGGCCTTGGTCGGCGCCTCGTCGGTGTCCACCACGGTGTCGCCCTTGCGGCCGGCCACGGTGACCGGCGCGATTTCCCATTTGAAGCTGCCGTCTTCAGTGGCCGCGCGGGCGCGGCGCAGCGATTCCAGCGAGAAGGCGTCTTGCTGTTCGCGCGTGAAGCTGTACTTGGCGGCGCAGTCTTCGGCGAACACGCCCATGGCCTTGCCGCGGTCGTAGGCGTCTTCCAGGCCGTCCAGGGCCATGTGGTCGTAGACGGTGCTGTGGCCGTAGCGGTAGCCCTGGCGCCCCTTGAGCAGCAGGTAGGGGGCGTTGCTCATGCTCTCCTGGCCGCCGGCCACCACCACCCGCGCCGAGCCCGCGGCCAGCAGGTCGTGGCCGAACATGGCTGCCTTCAGGCCCGAGCCGCACACTTTATGGATGGTGGTGCACGACACGCCCAGCGGCAGGCCCGCGCCGAGCGCGGCCTGGCGGGCCGGCGCCTGGCCCTGGCCGGCCTGCAGCACGTTGCCCATGATGACTTCGTCGACCTGGTCCGGCTGCAGGCCGGCGCGCTCGACGGCCGCCTTGATGGCGACCGCGCCCAGTTCGTGCGCGGCCAGGCCGGACAGGCTGCCCAGCATGCCCCCCATGGGGGTGCGGGCGACGGAAACGATGACGATGGGATCAGACATGATTGACTCCTGAAAATCGGACGGGGACTGTCACGGCGCGGCGACGCGTTGCGGGGCGCTGTCGGGGCGCAGCCGCCTGTCTTTATCGTAAGGGAAAAACTCTTCGATCCGGCCCTGCGCCACATGGGCGCGGCAGGCCTGCCACCACTCGGGTTGCAGCAGGTCGGCATGGTGCCGCAGGAAGGCCCGGCGCACGCGCGGGTCGCCCAGCAGGAAGCGGTCGAATTCCTCGGGGAAAACGTCGTTGGGCCCGACCGCATACCAGGGTTCGCTGGCCATTTCGGCTTCTTCGTTGGGCGCGGGCGGGATGCGGCGGAACTGCATCTCGGTCATGCGTTGGATTTCGTCGTAGTCGTAGAACACCACGCGGCCCAGGCGGGTGACGCCGAAGTTCTTGTACAGCATGTCGCCGGGGAAGATGTTGGCGGTGGCGAGCTGGCGGATGGCGTCGCCGTACTCGCGCACGGCCTGCTCCAGCAGGGGCTCGGGCGCATGCTGCAGGTACAGGTTCAGCGGCGTCATGCGGCGCTCGATGTACACGTGGCGGATGACCACGGTGTCGCCGTCTTCCTCGAGCAGGCTGGGCACGCGCTCGCGCAGTTCGTCCAGCAGGCCGGGCGCGAAGCGCGCGCGCGGCAGCGCGACTTGCGAGTATTCCCAGGTGTCGGCCATGCGGCCCACCCGGTCGTGCAGCTTCACCATCTGGTACTTGCGCCGCACCGTGGCGTGGTCGATGCCGTCCTTGTCGATGCGGTCCTTGATGAGCTTGAACACGTACGGATACGAGGGCAGCGTGAACACGCACATCACCATGCCCTTGATGCCGGGCGCGATGTCGAAGGCGTCGCGCGAATGGGCCAGGTGGTGGAGGAAATCGCGGTAGAACAGGGTCTTGCCCTGCTTCTGCAGGCCGATCATGGTGTAGAGCTCGGCCTTGGGCTTGCGCGGCAACAGGCTCGACAGGAAACTGACCACCGCCGCGGGGGTTTCCATGTCGACCAGGAAATACGCGCGCGTGAAGCTGAACAGCGTGCTCAGGTCGTCGGCGCCCAGCAGCAGCGCGTCGAGCTCGACCTGGCCCGCGGCGTTGCGCGTGAGCGCCACCGCGAACGGGTGCACGGTGCTCTGGTTGATCAGGCGCCCGACGATATAGGCGCCCTTGTTGCGAAAGAACAGCGAGCCGAGCACCTGCACCTGGCAATCCGGCGCGAGCCGGCGGCCCAGGTGGCGCGGCCACTGGGCGCGCAACTGCCGCACGGCGGCGCGCGCCAGCAGGCGGGCGTCGCGCGGCAGGTCGGCATACGGCGAGGCCAGCCCGAAATCCGCCACCATGCGGATCAGGCTCTTGCGCAGCCCCTCGGTCAGCGGATAGTACACACGATACGAGGGGATGCGGCTGTCGAGATAATCGGTGGCGACCGCCGGGCGCACGAACAGGAAATCGTTGTGGAAGTAGTCGCGGTGCAGGATGCGGCACGACACCGAGTTGAAGAAGGTCTCGGCGCATTCCGGCTGGCGGTGGCCGGACAGCAGCCCCACGAACTGCTGCTTGACCTCTTGCCAGAAGGCGGTCTGGCTGTCGGTGAGGCTGGCCGGGCCCTCGGGCGCGGCCGAGTCGCGCAGCGCCTGGCGCAACTGGGTGGCGCATTCGCGCACGCGCATGTCGTAGTACTCGATGCGCTCGCGCGACAGCTGCTGGATGCCGTGCCAGTCGCCCGATTCGAACAGCGACTTGGCACGCTGCGCGCTGTAGCGGAACAGCGCATAGTGGCGGTCGAACCCGGCCAGGATCTGGCGCGCCACGGCCAGCGGCTGCGGCTGCGGGGCCGGAGCCTGCTCGATGCGCTGGACGTCGCCGCTGTAGATCATGGCCGGGCGGTCAGGCGGTTTCGGCGAACAGCTCGCGCCCGATCAGCATGCGGCGGATCTCGCTGGTGCCCGCGCCGATCTCGTACAGCTTGGCGTCGCGCCACAGGCGCCCGGTGGGATACTCGTTGATGTAGCCATTGCCGCCGAGTATCTGCACGCCCTCGCCGGCCATCCAGGTGGCTTTCTCGGCGGTGTACAGGATGAGCGCGGCGCAATCCTTGCGCACCTGGCGGACGTGTTCCGCGCCGAGCTGGTCCAGGTTCTTGCCGACCGCGTAGCAGAAGGCGCGGCTGGCCTGCAGGGTGGTGTACAGGTCGGCCACCTTGCCCTGGATCAGCTGGAATTCGCCGATGGCCTGGCCGAACTGCTTGCGTTCGTGGATATAGGGCACCACCACGTCCATCACCGCCTGCATGATGCCCAGCGGCCCGCCCGACAGCACCGCGCGTTCGTAGTCCAGCCCGCTCATCAGGACCCGCACGCCGCCATTGACCTGGCCCAGCACGTTTTCCTCGGGGATTTCGCAGTCCTGGAACACCAGTTCGCCGGTGTGGCTGCCGCGCATGCCGAGCTTGTCGAGCTTCTGCGCCACCGAAAAGCCCTTGAAGGACTTTTCCACCAGGAAGGCGGTGATGCCGCGCTGGTGGGCGGCCGGGTCGGTCTTGGCGTACACCACCAGGGTGTCGGCGTCCGGGCCGTTGGTGATCCACATCTTGGTGCCGTTGAGCACGTAGCGGTCGCCTTTCTTGTCGGCGCGCAGCTTCATGCTGACCACGTCGGAGCCGGCGCCGGGCTCGCTCATGGCCAGCGCGCCCACGTGTTCGCCGGAGATCAGCTTGGGCAGGTAGCGGGCTTTCTGCTCGGCCGTGCCGTTGCGGTGGATCTGGTTGACGCACAGGTTGGAATGCGCGCCGTACGACAGGCCGATGGAGGCGCTGGCGCGCGAGATTTCTTCCATGGCCACCATGTGCGCCAGGTAGCCCAGGTTGGCGCCGCCGTATTCCTCGCTGGCGGTCATGCCCAGCACGCCCAGTTCGCCGAACTTGCGCCAGAGGTCCATGGGGAATTGGTCGCTGCGGTCGACCTCGGCGGCGCGCGGGGCGATCTCCGCCTGGGCGAACGTGCGCACGGCGTCGCGCAGCATGTCCAGGTCTTCGCCTAAATTGAAATTCAGGCCGGGAAGGTTCATCGCAGTCTCCGTGATAGTGGGCGCTTACCTACCCGGGCGGCGCAGGCGGCGCCCGCGGGGCAGGTCCATCATGCGCCGGGCGGGATGGGCCAGGCAATGCGGAAGCTCAATATTACGTTTACGTAAACGTAAATTGGACACGGGTTTACCCTGACAAAAATGCGCGCGCCAACTTGTCTGACCATGACAGAATTCACATGAAACATGTCTGACAGGATGGGCCCCCCGGGCCCGTCGCACTACAGGGGGAATTGCCGTGATCGAACTCGCCGACCTGGACGAGATTGTGGCACTGCGGCGTGACATTCATGCTCATCCCGAGCTGGCCTACGACGAACATCGTACCGCCGGGCTGGTGGCCGAACGCCTGCGCGGCTGGGGCATCGAGACCCACATCGGCATCGGCCGCACCGGCGTGGTCGGCGTCCTGAAGGCCGGCACGAGCGACAAGGCGATCTTGCTGCGCGCCGACATGGACGCACTGCCGATCCAGGAGGAAAACCGCTTCCCGCACCGTTCGCGCCACGACGGCAAGATGCACGGCTGCGGCCACGATGGCCACACCGCCATGCTGCTGGCCGCCGCCCGCCATCTGAAGCAGGCCGGCGGCTTTGACGGCACGGTGTATTTCGCCTTCCAGCCGGCCGAAGAGAACGGCGGCGCGGGCGCCCGCGCCATGATCGAGGACGGCCTGTTCGAGCGTTTCCCATGCGAGGCGGTGTTCGGCATGCACAACTGGCCCGGGATGCCGGCCGGCAGCTTCGGCGTATGCAGCGGGCCCATGATGGCGGCGGCCAATGCGTTCAAGATCACTGTCACCGGCCGCGGCGGCCATGCCTCGGCCCCGCAGGACTGCGACGACCCGGTGCCGGCCGTGCTGGCCATCGGCCAGGCCCTGCAGACCATCCTGACCCGCAGCAAACGGCCGCTGGACGCCGCCGTGATATCCATCACCCAGCTGCAGGCCGGCAATGACGTCACCAACATCATCCCCGGCAGCGCCTGGCTGGGCGGTTCGGTGCGCGCCTACAGCACGGCGGTGGTCGACCTGATCGAGCGCCGCATGCGCGAACTGGCCGAGCCGATCGCCGCGGCCCATGGCTGCCAGGCCGATGTCTATTTCGAGCGCCGCTATCCGGCCCTGGTGAACACCCCGGACGAAACCGCCTTCTGCCTGGAGGTGATGCGCGAAGTGGCGGGGGCCGACCGGACCCGCGTGATCGAACCCGCCATGGCCTCGGAAGATTTCGCCTTCATGCTGCAGGCCAAGCCGGGCTGCTATGCCTTCCTGGGCAACGGCGACGGCGAGCATCGCCTGGCCGGCCATGGCCTGGGCCCGTGCATGCTGCACAACACCAGCTATGACTTCAACGACAGCCTGATTCCCGTCGGAGCGTCGTACTGGATCCGCCTGGTGCAGCGTTACCTGGCCTGACGCCAGCCGCTGTCCGGGCGCGGGCCTTCCCGGGCCCGGCTTTCCTGCGTTTTCCTACCGGAGCCGTCATGATCAGAACCGCCGTGCTGTCGAGATTCGCCCCCGTCCTGGCCTGCGCGGCCATGGCCGCCGCCACTGCCGCACAGGCCCAGCCGGCCTGGCCCGGCAAGACCCTGACCCTGGTGGTGCCCTACACTGCCGGCGGCACCAACGACACGCTGGGACGCGCGCTGGGCGACGTGCTGCGCCAGGAATACGGCACGGCGACCATCATCGAGAACAAGCCGGGCGCGGGCGGCAGCGTGGGCGCCGACGCCGTGGCTCGCGCGCGCCCCGACGGCGCCACCTTGCTGCTTGCCTCGACCAGCCCGGTGGTCATTTTTTCCAACCTGGTCGAAACGCCCTACGACCCGATGCAAGACCTGGTGCCGGTGGCCAGCGTGGCGGTGGGGCCGGTGGCGATCCTGGCCACCAAGGCGCTGCCGGTCAAGAGCTTCGGCGAGCTGGTCGAGCATGCCCGCAAGCATCCCGGCAAGGTCACGTTCGGGGTGCCGGGCCTGGGCACGGTGGCGCACATCGGCATGGCGGCACTGAACAAGCAACTGGGCATCGACATGCTGCAGGTGCCCTATCGCGGCGGCAGCCAGGCGGTCTCGGACGGCCTGGGCGGCCAGGTCGACCTGCTGGTGGTCAACACCGACATCGTGCTGCCGCACGTCGAGGCCGGCACGCTGACGCCGCTGGCGGTGATGGCGCCGCAGCGCCTGGCCCCCTGGCCCGATGTGCCGACCATGGCCGAGCTCGAGCTGCCGGAGATCCGCTACTTTTCCAACTTCGCCCTGTTCGCGCCGGCGGGCGTGCCGGCCGATGTGTCGCAGGCCATGCAGACCGCGCTGGACAAGGCGCTGACCAGCCCGGCCTATCGGCAAATGCTGGACAAGTATTTCATGCAGCCGGGCACCGGCATGGGCGCCGAGTTCGCCCGCCAGGTGCGCGCCGACTACGACAACAATCGCCGTGTCATCCGCGAGAACAATATCCGGGTGCAGTAGCCGGACGCCGCTCAGCCGTGGCGCGGGCCGGCCATGATCAACGCCATGCCGGCCAGGCACAGGCCGACGCCGGCCCAGTCGGTCGGGGCCGGCCGCACGCCGTCCACCGCCCATAGCCACAGCAGGGCCATGCTGACATAGACGCCGCCGTAGGCCGCGTAGACCCGGCCGGCAGCGGTGGGGTGCAGCGTCAGCAACCAGGCGAACAAGGCCAGGCTCAGGGCCGCCGGCAGCAGCAGCCAGGCGGAATACCCCTGCTTGAGCCACAGATACGGCAGATAGCAGCCCAGTATCTCGGCCAGCGCGGTCAGCGCGAACAGGCCCAGCGTCTGCAGCGTCGGGTACATGGGTTCTCCGGCGCCGCGGGCGGGCGCGCGGCGCGTGTCAGGGTTTCTGGGCCAGCAGCAGGCGGCACTGCCGCTCTTGTTCGGCGATTTCCGACAAGGTGTCTTCGATGTCGCGACGCTGCTGTTCGAGGGCCGCGCGGTGCGTGGCCAGCACGTCGAGATAATGCCGCAATTGCGGCGTGCTGTCGCCGGGGCCATCGTACATGTCGATGAGGGCGCGGATTTCCGACAACTGCAGCCCGAGCCGCTTGCCGCGCAGCGCCAGCTTCAGCCGCGTGCGGTCGCGCGCGCTGTACACGCGGTTGCGGCCATCCCGCGCAGGGCTGACGATGCCCTGGTCTTCGTAGAAGCGGATGGTGCGGGGCGTGATGTCGAACTCGCGCGAGAGTTCGGAGATCGTCCAGGTGGCGGGCATGCGAGGTTTGGCAGTTTACGTAAACGTAAATTATGATGGCTTGGAACAATCGTCAAGCCAATACGAGACCATCCATGAATCCCAACGAGCATCAATTGCAGTACCCCTGGGGCGATGTCCAGCCCGAGGCCGGCGCGGCCCGCGAGGTGGCCGATGGCGTGAAATGGATCCGCATGCCGCTGCCCTTCGCGCTGGACCACATCAACTTGTGGCTGCTGCGCGATGAAATCGACGGTCGCCAGGGCTGGACCATCGTCGACTGCGGCATTGCGCGCGACGAAGTCAAGACGCTATGGGAACAGGTGTTCGCCAACGAACTGGACGGCCTGCCGGTGCTGCGCGTCATCGTCACGCACATGCACCCCGACCACGTCGGCCTGGCTCATTGGCTGTGCGAGCGCTGGGACGCGCCGCTGTGGATGAGCATGACGGACTACATGGTGGCGTCGCTGTGGTCGTCGCGCCAGTCGGGCTCCGGGCCCAACGGCCAGGCCGCGGTGGAGCACTTCGCCCGCCACGGGCTGACCGACGCCGACGCGCAGGAGCAGATCCGCCGGCGCGCCGGCTACTACCCTGGCCTGGTGCCCGCCATGCCGGCGCGCTACACCCGCCTGCTGCATGGCGACGATGTGCTCATCGGCGGCCGGCCGTGGCGCGTCATCGTGGGCTACGGGCACGCCCCGGAACACGTGTCGCTGTACAGCCCGGACCTGGCGACGCTGATCTCCGGCGATATGGTGCTGCCGCGCATTTCCACCAACGTCAGCGTGTTCGACTACGAGCCGGACGCCAACCCCCTGCCGCTCTACCTGCGTTCGCTCGACCGCTATGCCGACCTGCCGGCCGATACCCTGGTGCTGCCTTCGCATGGCCGCCCGTTCAAGGGCCTGCATCAGCGCATCGCCCAGCAGCACCAGCATCACGCCGACCGCTTGCTGGACGTGCTGCAGGCCTGTGCCCAGCCGCAGTCCACCGCCGACATCGTGCCGGCGCTGTTCAAGCGCAAGCTCGACCTGCACCAGCTCACTTTCGCCATGGGCGAGGCGCTGGCGCACCTGCATGCGCTGTATTTCGACGGCAAGGTGGCGCGCCGCGCCGGCGACGACGGCATCGTGCGCTTCACGGCGCGCTGACCGGCGCGTGCCGCATGCCGCATGGCGGCGTGCGCGCCGCTGCTAGCGGCTGGCGGTGGCCAGCCGTACCGCCAGGCCCAGGAACACCACCCCGGCCAGGCGGTTGAGCCAGCGCGAGGCGGTGGGCGAGCGTTGCAGCAGCTGGCCGAAGGTGCCCGAGAAGAACGCGATGGCGCCGAACACCAGCAGCGTGGCCGCCATGAAGACCGCGCCCAGGACGATGGTCTGCAGGCCTACCGAGCCGTGCGCCGGCGAGGTGAACTGCGGCAGGAACGCGAAGAAGAACAGCAGCACCTTGGGGTTGGTGAGATTCATGATGATGCCGCGCCGGTACAGGGCGCCGCGCGCCAGCGGCGCAGGCCGCTCGGCGCTGGCGGGCCCGCCGGGCGCGCGCAGCGCCTGCCAGGCCAGATAGGCCAGGTAGGCCGCCCCCACCAGCTTCAGCGCGGTGAACGCGTGCGGCGATGCCGCGAACACCGCCGCCAGCCCCGCCGCCACGGCGGCCGTGTGGCCGAGCAGCCCGGTGCACAGGCCCAGCACCACCAGCATGCCGGCGGTCCGCCCCCACATGGCCGACTGCATCAGGACGAACAGGTTGTCAGGCCCCGGCGTGAGGGCCAGCAGTACGGCAATGCCGAAGAAGGCGAGCAGCGTGTCCAGGGGCAGCATGGTTCGAGGCGCGCGGGCTGCGCGCGGCCGGCAAGTGGGCGGGTCTCAAGGGTACTGCGCGCCGGATGGCGCTGGCAATCGCCCGCCGGCGATTTCCGCGCCAGCGGCGAATCTCCTAATATCGAAGTTTCCCGCCGCTTCCCATCGCATCATCATGGCCAAAGACAACGCCCCGCACATCGATACGCTGCTGCAGCACACCGCCACCGCCTCGTTCAATCCCGCGACCGGCTCGGCGCCGGTCAACCTGCCGTCGATGCGGGCCAGCACGGTGCGCTTCCAGAACCTCGATGCGCTGGAAGCGACCCAGCGCCGCAAGAAGGCCGGCGAGCGCGCCGCCACCTATGGCCGCATGGGCATGGATACCCACGCGGCGCTCGAACAGGTGTTCATGCAGCTCGAGGGCGGCACGCACTGCTACCTGGCCTCGTCGGGCCTGGGCGCCATCACCATGGCGATGGTTGCGCTGCTGTCGGCGGGCGACCATGTGCTGGTGGCCGACTGCGTCTATGGTCCGGTGTACGAGCTGGACGCCGCCCTGCTCAAGCGGATGAACATCGAGATCACCTATTTCAGCGCCGACGACGACCTGGAGGCGCTGGTGCGCCCCAATACGCGCATGGTGTATGTCGAATCGCCCGGCTCGCTGTTGTTCCAGATGCTCGATCTGCCGGCGCTGGCGCGCTTCGCCCGCGCGCGCGGGCTGGTCCTGGCCTGCGACAACACCTGGGGTTCCGGCTATATCTACCGGCCCCTGGAGCTCGGCGCGCATGTGTCGGTCGTGGCGGGCACCAAGTACGTGGGCGGCCACTCGGACCTGATGCTGGGAGCGGTGGTCACCAACGACGCGGAAATCGCCCAGCGCCTCAATCGCACGCAGTACGCCATGGGCTATTCGGTCAGCGCCGACGACGCCTGGCTGGCGCTGCGCGGCGTGCGCACCCTGCTCATACGCATGGCGCAGCATGCGCGCCATGCCATGCAGGTCTGCGAATTCCTGGCCGGGCGTCCCGAAGTGGCGCGCATCTATCACCCGGCCTGGCCCGGCGATGCCGGCCACGCGCTGTGGCAACGCGATTGCACCGGCTCGAACGGCATGCTGGCCGTCGAACTGCGCCTGGCGGCGCCGGCTTCGCGCCGCTTCGTCGACGCGTTGCGGCTGTTCGGCATCGGGTTCTCGTGGGGCGGCTTCGAAAGCCTGGTGCAGTGGGTCACGCCGGGAGAGCTGGCGCGCCACCGTTACTGGCAGGGAGGGGAGCATGCCCTGGTGCGGCTGCACATCGGGCTGGAGGACCCCAGGGACCTGATCGCCGACTTGACGCAGGCCCTGGAGCAGGCGGCCGCCGCGTGAGGCGGCGGCGCGGGGGCGCGGCTTATTGCTCGCGCGCCATCTTGATGAGCTGGTCGACTTCCTGCAGGGCGCCTTCGTAGCTGTTGCCGGCCAGCGCCGGCGAGGTCAGGTAGCGGCCGCCGACGCCGAACGCGGGCGTGCCGTCGATATGGTAGGCCTCGGCCAGCTGGTCGGCGCGCTGCACCTGCGTCTGGACGCTGAAGGAGTCGAACACGGCGTCGAACTTGGCGCGATCCACGCCTTGCTCGGCCGCCCAGTCGCCCATGGTCTTCTTGTCGAACAGGCGCTTGCGCTCGACGTGCATGGCGGCGAACACCTTGGGATGCAGGTCGGCGCGGTTCAGGGCCTGCAGCGTGTAGTACAGCTGCTGCAGCGGCTTCATGCTGGCATTGAAGGCGATCGGCACCTGCTTGAGCGCGACATCCGGCGGCGCCGTCTTGGCCCATTGCTCGACCATGGGCTGCATGGTGGCGCAATGCGGGCAGGTATAGGCGAAGAATTCCAGCACCTCGATCTTGCCCGGGGTGTCCGAGGGCAGCGCCGGGCTGACGGCGACGTACCGCTGGGCGCCCTGGGCATGCGCGGCCGGCGCGAAGAGCGTGGTGGCGGCCAGCGCGGCGGCGGCGGCCAGGCGGGTGATCATGGTGAACTGCATCGGGCGTGTTCCTGAGTAGAAGTTAGGGTTACAGACCGGCGGCGGCGCGCTTAAGTTCAATGTTGCGGGCCGCCGTCATTGGCGCACCACCGCCGATTCGATCTTGTTCTCGCCCAGGCGGCTGCGGGCGCGGTTCATGTCGTCCAGGCGGGCGAACGGGCCGACCCGCACGCGGTTCACCTGCATGCCGTTGACCTCGGCGCGCTGCACCGCCACCGGCAGCCCCAGCAGCAGGATGCGCGCCTTGAGCGCCTCGGCGTCTTCGAGCACGCGGTAGGCGCCGGCCTGCAGATAGTACTTGCCCGTGGCCGGCGCGGGCGCGCGGGCAGGCGGCGCGGCGGGGGCCGCCGGGGCCGCGGGCTGGGCGCCGCCCGGCGGCAGCGTGGCGATCAGGGCGCCGAGCTCGTCGGGCTGGCTCTTGGGCTGGGGCGGCGGCGCCGAAGGCTGCACCCCGGGCAGCGGCGCGGGCGCCGTGGCGGTTGGGCCGCTGGGCGGGGTGCCGGCGGCGCCGTCGCGCCCGTACAGGCCCAGGTTGGGATCGGGCGCCTGGCGCGGGTCGGGTTGCTGGGCGCTGTCGGGTTCGCGGGTGGCGCGGTCGACGAACGGCATCGGCGCCTTGGTGACGTAGAACGCCACGATGGCCGCGATGATCAGGCCGATCAGCAGGCCGGCCAGGGCGCCGTACATGGTGCTGCCGCGTTGTTTCGGTTGGCGGGACGATTTGCGTTTGGTGGCCATGTCGAAGCTTACATCCGTTGCGGGGCCGATACGCCCAGCAGCGCCAGCCCGTTGGCCAGCACCTGCCGCGTCGTAGCGGCCAGGCGCAGGCGGGCCAGTTTGAGGGGTTCGTCGTCGACCAGCACGCGTTCGGCGTTGTACCAGGCGTGGAAGTCGGAAGCGCAGTCGCGCAGCCAGAAGGCGACGTGGTGCGGCGACAGTTCCTGCGCGGCCAGCGCCACCACCTGCGGGAAGCCGGCCAGGCGCTGCATCAGCGCGAATTCGGAGGGCGCGGTCAGGAGCGCGGTGTCGGCCTGCGCGATGCGGGCAGCGTCGGCGCCCGAGTTGGCGATCATGGAGCAGATGCGGGCGTGGGCGTACTGGATGTAGTACACCGGGTTTTCATCGCTTTTCGACAGCGCCAGGTCGATGTCGAACACGAATTCCGTGTCGGCGCGGCGCTGGATCAGGAAATAGCGCACCGCGTCGCGGCCCACCCAGTCGATCAGGTCGCGCAGCGTGACGTAGCTGCCGGCGCGCTTGGAGATCTTGACCTCTTCGCCGCCGCGCATCACCTTGACCATCTTGTGCAGCACGTAGGCGGGGTAGTCCTTGGGGATGCCTTCTTCCAGCGCCTGCAGGCCGGCGCGCACGCGCGCCACCGTGCCGTGGTGGTCGCTGCCCTGGATGTTGATGGCCTGGCGGAAGCCGCGTTCCCACTTGGCCTTGTGGTAGGCCACGTCGGGCACGAAATAGGTATAGCCGCCTTCCCGCTTGCGCATCACGCGGTCTTTGTCGTCGCCGGTGCCGAGCTCGGTGGTGCGCAGCCACAGGGCGCCGTCCTGCTCGTAGGTGTGGCCCTTGGCGATGAGCGCCTGCACGGTCTGCTCGACCCGGCCGGAGGTGTACAGCGAGCTTTCGAGGTAGTAGTTGTCGAATGCCAGGCCGAAGGCCTGCAGGTCGAGGTCCTGTTCGCGCCGCAGGTAGGCCACCGCGAAGACCCGGATGTCGTCCAGGTTGTCGATGTCGCCGGTGGCCGTGACGGCCGCGCCGTCGGCCGCCTGCAAGGTCTTGCCGGCGATGAAGTCCTGGGCGATGTCGAGGATGTAGTCGCCCTTGTAGCCGTCGGCCGGGTAGTCGGGTGAATCGGGGCCGATCCCGCGGGCGCGCGCCTGCACGCTGATGGCCAGGTTGTGGATCTGGTTGCCGGCGTCGTTGTAGTAGAACTCGCGGGTGACGTCGCGGCCCGTGGCCTCGTACAGGCGGCAGATGGCATCGCCCAGGGCCGCCTGGCGGGCATGGCCCACGTGCAGCGGCCCGGTGGGATTGGCCGATACGAATTCGACCAGCACCTTCTCGCCGGTGGGCGCGGCGCGCCCGTAGGCTTCGCCCTGCTCGGCCACGGCCTGGATGACGGCCTGGCGGGCCGCCGCGGTGATGCGGAAATTGATGAAGCCGGGGCCGGCGATCTCGGCGCTTTCGATCAGCGTGCGGGCCGTGGTTTCGGCCATGAGGGCGTCGACGACGGCCTGGGCCAGTTCGCGCGGGTTGCGGCGCGCCGGCTTGGCCAGCTGCATGGCCACGTTGGTGGCCACGTCGCCGTGGGCGGCGACCTTGGGGCGCTCGAGCAGCACCTGGGCCTGGGCGTCGGGCAGGCAGCGCGCCACGGCGGCCTGGATCAGGGAAACGAGTTGTTGATGTTGCTCGGGGAGCATGGAGGAATCAGCAGAAGGTTCTGAGGACCGGCGGCGGCAGGCTGGCGGGGATCAGGCCGTCGAAAACCACGGTACTCACGGGAATATCCTAGATCATAGCGTGATTTGGCGTGATTTCCCCTGCGCGCGGGCGGCTTGCCGCCAGGTGCCCGGGGGCGGGCGCCATGCTGGTATCACGCAATTGGCGCGGACCGGCGCATTGCGGTAGTGTATGGAAGTGTCCATTGTGGGAGTCCGCAATATGCTCATCAAGTTTCATTCCAAGGTAGCCGCCGAAGTGCTGATGCTGTCGCAGAACGCCGCCCCGCTGTTGCGCGCGGCGGGCAAGTCGTTCGGCGACGAGGTCCCGGAACGCGGCGTGTTCACGCGCGACCAGCTCCAGGCGGCCATCGCCGGCATCGAGGGCGCCATCGCGGCGGACGAGCGCGCCCATGCGGGCGAGACCGACGAGGCCGACGACCCGGACAAGCCGCCCGTGCATCCCATGGCCCAGACCGTGGAGCTGCACCAGCGGGCCTTTCCCCTGCTCGACATGATGCGCCGCTCGCTGGCCGAAGGCGCCGACGTCACCTGGGAAGCTTCCAAGGGCTGGTAGGACCGCCGCCGGCGGCAATGTCGCAGGTCCGACAGTCTGCGGCGCCGCTTTCGCGGCATACTGCCGGCACCGCGTTTCCGCACATTTCCGGAGCCTTCCCATGCGCAGCGACGTCACTGTCATCTTCGATGCCCGCCGGACGGTCGATCTGTCCGTCGATGTCGACCCTTCCCCGCAAGCCGCGAAAACGGCGCGCGACTGGTTCGAGGCGGCCTGGGACACCCTCGGCTGCGAGCCCCTGCGCCCCAGCGGCAAGGTGCTGCTGCTGGACAAGATCATGGGCGTGGCCGACGCGCTCGGCTACGACACCCTGTCCACCGACGCCAAGGAAAGCCGCGAATTCGCCGAGCACGCCGCCCTGGCCCTGGACAAGCCGCGCATCATCGTCGACCTGCCGGGGCTGTCGGTGGGGTATTGAGGGCGGCGTATATGTGTCCCCAATAAAGGGGCGGCCCGGCGGCCGCCCTACCGTATGCCGGCGCGCATGAAAGACTGCACGAACTGGCGCTGGAACAGCAGGAACGCGACCAGCAGCGGCGCCGCCGACAGCAGCGTGGCGGCGGTGATGACCGACCAGTCGATCCCCTGGTCGGTCGCCGCGAATACCTGCAGCCCCACCGTCAGCGGGCGCGATTCCACCGAATTGGTGATGATCAGCGGCCACAGGAAGTTGTTCCAGTGGTGGCTGACCGAAACCAGGCCATACGCCACGTAAATGGGCTTGGCCAGGGGGACGTACACCTTCATCAGCACCTGCAGCGGGCCGGCGCCCTCGACGCGCGCGGCCTCTTCCAGTTCGCGCGGCACGGTCTTGAAGGTCTGCCTCAGCAGGAAGATGCCGAAGGCCGACGCGAAGTAAGGCAGGCCCACCGCGAACACCGTGTCGCGCACGCCCAGCAGGCTCATCGAGCGGTAGTTCTCGACCAGCAGCACATCCGGCATGATCATCAACTGCAGCAGCACCAGCATGAACACCAGGTCTCGGCCGCGGAACTCGAAGCGCGCGAAGGCATAGCCGGCCAGCGTGGACAGGACCAGCTGCGCCGCCAGTACCATGGTCACCAGCAGGAAGGTGTTGAGGAAATACCGCGGGAACGGCGCCGCGTGCCAGGCGCGGCTGAAGTTCTCGAGCGTCAGCGGCGCCAGCAGGTCGAAGCGGGTGGCGTACGCGGGCGGATGGAAAGCCGCCCACACCGCATAGGCCAGCGGCAGGATCCACAGCAGGCCCAGCAGCCAGGCGCCCAGGGTATCGAGCTTGCGCGTCATTGGTAGTGCGTCCTGCGGTCGAGCCAGCGGAACTTGATCAGCGCCGTGATGGCCAGTATCGCCAGCAGCACGACCGTCAGCGTGGCGGCGTAGGAGGTGTCCCAGAAGCTGAAGCCGACCTGGTAGATGTAGAACAGCAGCAGCGTGCTGGCGTTATCGGGCCCGCCGCGCGTCATCACCACCACGTGGTCGACCAGCCGGAAGGCGTTGATGAGCGCATTGACCAGCACGAACAGCGTGGTCGGCATCAGCAGCGGCCACAGCACCCGGCGGAAGTACTGCCAGCGCGACGCCCCTTCCAGCAGCGCGGCTTCCCGCAGCGACGGCGAGATGGTCTGCAGCGCCGCCAGGTAGAAGATCATGAAGAACCCGGCCTCTTTCCAGATGGTGACCGCCATCAGCGCCGGCAGGGCCGTATCGCGGCTGCCCAGCCAGTTGGGGCCGGGCAGGCCGAACCACTGCATGACCTGGGCGATCAGGCCGTACTGCGGCGTGTAGAAGAACAGCCAGATATTGGCCACCGCCACCATCGGCAGCACGGTGGGCGTGAAGTACGCCATGCGCAGGAAACCGCGCCCGGCCAGATTGCGGTTGACCCACAACGCCATCGCCAGCGCAATGGCGATCGACGTCGGAATGGTGCCCAGGGCGAACCACAGGTTGTTCCACAGCGATTGCCAGAACACCGGGTCGTCGCGCATCAGCAGGTAGTTCTCCAGCCCCACGAAGCGCGCCGGACGGTTGCCGCGCGGGGTGGAGAAGAAGCTGTGCCACAACGTGGCCAGCGCCGGGTAATGGGTGAACGCGGCCAGCAGCACCAGGGCCGGCAGCAGCAGCAGCCAGCCATACACCGCCTGCAGGGACCGGTTCATCGCCGCCCGTCCCTAGCGATACGCGCGCAGCACGCGGTCGGCTTCGCGCTGCGCGTCGGACAGCGCCTGCTGCGGGGTCTTGGCGCCGGTCAGCATGGCCTGCAAGGCGTCGTTCAGCGTCTTGGTCACGCGCTGGTTGTCGTGGGTGGAGAACTCGGCCACGCTGACTTCCAGCTGGTCGCGCGCGACGGTGGCGGCCGGCACTTCGGCGGCGTACTGCTTCATCTTGTCGGTCTGCCAGGCGGCCGGCGTGACCGCGACATAACCGGTGGCGATGCTCCAGTCGGCCGCGCGCTCGGGCGTGGTGGCCCATTGCGCGAACTTGAGCGCCGCGGCCTGCTGTTCGGGCGTGCCGCTCTTGAAGATGTAGAAGTTGCCGCCGCCGGTCGGGCTGCCGCCGCGCTTGGCCTTGGGCATCATGGCCACGCCGAACGGGAAATCGGCATTCTTGCGGATGTTGGTCAGGTTGCCGGTGGTGGTCCAGACGATGGCGGCCTTCTTCTCCAGGAAGTCCTTCGGCGTGGTGCCCCAGTCGATCGTGCCGCGCGGCATCACGCCGTGCTTGGCCGACAGGTCGTTCCAGAATTGCGCGGCCTCGACCACGGCCGGCTTGTCCAGGTAGACCTCGTTGCCTTCCTCGTTCATGAGGATGGCGTCGTTGGGCGTCGTCAATGCCTGGAACAGCCAATAGGCGAACGCGCCGCCCGACGGGATCTCGATGCCCCATTGCGTCACGTTGCCGGCCGCGTCCTTCTTGGTGAGCTTCTTGCCGAACTCGACCAGTTCGTCCCAGGTGGCCGGCGCCCGCTCGGGATCCAGGCCGGCCTGCTTGAACAGGTCCTTGTTGTAGTACATCACGATGGTCGAGCGCTGGAACGGCGCGCCCCAGACGTGGCCGCCGGTGCGGCTGTTCTGCATGAACGCGTCGTAGAAGCCGCCCAGCCATTGCTTGTCGGCATCGGAGGCGGCGAGCTGGTCGATCGGCACGATGGCGTCTTCGTCGATCAGCGTGAACATGTCGGTGGACAGCAGCACGGCGAGCTGCGGCGGGTTGCCGCCCTTGAGCGCGGTAAGCGCCTTGGCGATCGAATCCTGGTACGAGCCCGCATAGATAGGCTTGATGTCGATGCCGGGATTTTCCTTTTCGAAAGCGGCGACCATGTCGTCGACGATCTTGGTGATCGGGCCGCCGACCGCCACCGGGTAATAGAACTCGACTTCCACGGGCTTGGTCTGCGCGTACAGCGGCAGCGCGAGAAAGGCGCCGGTCAGGCCGGCCGCCAGGGCTTTGAGGGCGGTGCGTCGCATGATGGTTTTCCTAGAGGGGGCCGGCGCCGGGGCGTCCGGGGGTGGGGATGACCGCCGTGTCGGCGGCGAAGAAGTGCTGGTGGCCGGGCTGCCAGGACAGGCCCACGGCGTCGCCGGCCGCGGCGCGCAGGTGGCCCGCCACGCGCACGGCCACGCCGCTGTTGTCGCCGATGCGGCACACCACGATGGAGTCGGCGCCGAAGTATTCGACGCTTTCCACCACGGCGGGCCGGCCCGCGGCATCGATGCGTATGTGCTCGGGACGCACGCCGAGCCGCGCGGCGCCGGCCGGCGCGTGCTCCACCGGCGGCCCCTCGGTGCCGGCGATCAGCGTCGCATCGCCTTGCCGCGCCAGGTCGACGAGGTTCATGGGCGGCGTGCCGATGAAGCGCGCCGCGAACTCCGTGGCCGGCCGGGCGTACAGGCCGTCGGGCGTGTCGAGCTGCTCGATGCGGCCGTTGCGCAGCAGCACGACCTGGTCGGCCATGCTCATGGCTTCGGTCTGGTCGTGCGTGACGTACACCATGGTGATGCCCAGGGCCTGTTGCAGCGCGCGGATCTCGCGCCGCATCTCGTGGCGCAGCTGGGCGTCCAGGTTCGACAGCGGCTCGTCCATCAGGCACACCGGCGCTTCCGAAATGACCGCGCGGCCCAGCGCCACCCGCTGCTGCTGGCCGCCCGACAACTGCGAGGGCTTGCGGTCCAGCAACGGCGCCAGGCCCAGCAGGTCGGCCACGCGCTGCAGCCGCCGCGGGTGGTCGGCGGCGGGCTCCTTGCGCACCTTCAGCCCGAACAGGATGTTCTCGCGCACCGACAGGTGCGGGAACAGCGCGTACGACTGGAACACCATCGAGATGCGGCGCTGCGCCGGCGGCAGGTGAGTGACGTCGCGTTCGCCGATGCGGATGCGGCCCGAGGTGGGCGTGTCCAGCCCGGCGATCATGCGCAGCGTGGTGGACTTGCCGCAGCCCGACGGGCCCAGCAGCACTGTGAAGCTGCCGGCCGGCGCCGTGAAGCCGACATCGTCGATGGCCGCCGCGTCGCCGTACTGCTTGGTCAGGTGTTCCAGGATGAGCGTGGACATGTGCGGGTACGCAACCTATGGGGGGTCAGGCGCCGCCGGGGCGCCTGCGCCGGTCATGGATGGCCCTCATTCTGGCGGCAAATGAAATCCTTTTCATTCTGCAGTGCAAACATGACGCGGCCGTTTCAGCGGCGGCTTCACTCGTCGATCAGCGCGCCGCCTTCGTGGAAGGGATAAGGCCCCGGGTAACTACCTATATAAGCGTGGTGGGTCACCAGCGCGCCGTCGCGCCATTCGTGCAGGTGAAAGCCGGGCGGCTCCATCACGAAGGCCGACGGCCCGTCGGGCCGCAGGTCCAGGGCCACCTGGTGCGCCGGGCTGGGGCAGGTCGAGGCCACGGTGCCGCCGAAACGCCGGAAGATGGTGCGGTGCAAATGGCCGCACAGGATCCGTTCGACATTCGGGTGCGCCGCGACGATCTGCTCCAGCGCGTCCGCGCCTTCGAGCAGGCCGATGGCGTCCATGTGCGCGATGCCGGTGGCAAAAGGCGGATGGTGCATGGCGATTGCGGTCGGCCGCCCCGGCTGCTCGGCCAGGCGGCGGCGCAGCCAGTCCAGGCGCCGTTCGCACAGCGCGCCGTGGCTCTGCATCGGCACCACCGTGTCCAGCATCAGCAGCCGCACGGGATGGTCCTCGATGGCGTATTGCACGAAGTCCGCCATGTCGCCCAGATAGCGGTGCTGCGGGAATGCGGCGGCCAGTTCGTCGCGCGCATCGTGGTTGCCCGGCATGATGTAGTACGGCGCCCGCAGGCCGTCGAGCATGCGTTTCAGGTGCGCATACTCTTGCGGCCGGCCGAAGTCGGTCAGGTCGCCGCTGACGATCACCAGCGCGGGGGCCGGGTCCAGCCGGTTGAGCGCCTCGATGGCCGGCGGCAGGTAGCGGTCGGTCTCGACCACGCGATAGGCTTTCTGGCCCGGCATGCGGATGTGCAGGTCACTGATCTGTGCGAAGAGCATGATGAGGAATATCCGTGAACAAGAAGGGAACGCCGCGCTTCAGGCCGCGCCCGGCCCGGCGCTTGCCAGCGCGACGCTGACCGTTTCGCCGGCGGCATGGCTGCTGTGGGCGGGCGCGACCACCGGGAAGCGCTGGCCGTCGTCCAGGCCGATTTCGTAGCGCACCGAGCTTCCCAGGAAGAAGCGCGCCAGCACGCGCGCCGGCAGCGCGCCAGGGCGCGGCGCGGCCAGCCGGGCTTCGTGCGGCCGGAAGGCCAGGGCTTCGCCGCCCGCCACCAGTATGCCCCCGGACCACGCCGCGCGCACGCGGCACAGCGTGCCCAGGAACTCCGCCACGAAATCGCTGGCGGGCCGGCGGTAGAGTTCTTCCGCCGTGCCGACCTGTTCCAGGCGCCCGGCCGACATGACGGCGATGCGGTCGCCCAGCATCATGGCCTCGTCCTGGTCGTGCGTGACGATGACCGTGGTGACCCGCAACTGGCGCAGCATCTGCGCCAGCTCGACGCGCAAGTGCTCGCGCAGCTTGGCGTCCAGGGCGGTCAGCGGCTCATCCAGCAGCAGCACGCGCGGCTCGATGGCCAATGCGCGCGCCAGGGCGACGCGCTGGCGCTGGCCGCCGGACAACTGGTCGACGCGCCGGTCGGCGAAGCCGTCCAGCCGCACCAGCGCCAGCAGCTCGCGGGCGCGGCGGTCGCGCTCGGCGGCGCCGACGTCGCGTACGCGCAGACCGTAGGCCACGTTCTGCGCCACCGACATGTTGGGAAACAGCGCATAGCTCTGGAACACCACGCCCACGCCGCGCGCCTCGGGCGGCAGCGTCGAGACTTCATCGTCGCCGAAGCGGATCGACGCGCCGGCGTCGGCCAGTTCCAGGCCGCAGATCAGCCGCAGCAGCGTGGTCTTGCCGCAGCCCGAGGGCCCCAGCAGCGCCAGGGTCTCGCCGCCCTGCACGCGCAGGTCGATGGGTTGCAGGGCGCGGGTGCCGTCGGGCCAGGTCTTGGCGCAGCGGCTCAGGGTGATGGCAACGGGATCGGTCATGAGGAAATCCGGTTAATGCGCGCGGCCGGGACGGTCGCCGCGGGCGGCCAGCCACTGCAGGCCGACCAGCAGCGGCACCAGCATCAGCAGGAACACCAGCGTATAGGCCGAGGCGATCTCCAGCCGCATCGAGGCATAGCTGTCGGCCAGCCCGACCGGCAGGGTCTTGGTCAGGGGAGTGTGCAGCAGCCAGGTCAGGTTGAATTCGCCGATGGACAGGGTCAGCACGGTGAGCGCGCCGGTCACGATGCCGGGCGCGGCGTTCGGCACCACGATCTGCAGGAAGCGCTGCGCGCGCGAGGCGCCCAGTGTGGCGGCGGCCTCGTCCAGCGTGGCCAGGTCGGCGCCGCGCATGCTGGCGCGCGCGGCGCGCACCATGAACGGCAAGGTGAACAGCACGTGGCCGATCACGATGAACCAGATGCTGCCGCGCAGCCCGGATACGGTGCCCCAGGAGACGATCAGCGCCAGCGCCGAGGCCAGGCCCGGCACGGCCACCGGCAGGGTCAGCAATTCTTCGAGTGCGCGCGCCAGCCGGCCGCGGTGCAAGGTCAGCACCCAGGCCGCCGGCACCCCGACCAGCGTGCAGATCGCCAGCGTGAGCAGGGCCACGGCGAACGAGCGCCAGATCGTCTCGGCATAGAGCGACCACACTTCGGCCACCCAGCGCAGCGTCAGGCCGCTGGACAGGCCCACGAAGTAGTTCTTGGTCAGGCCGGCCAGCACGGACAGCACGACCGGGCCGATCAGGAAAGCCGCCACTGCCAGCGTGACGGCCAGGCCCAGGCGGGTATCGGTCTTGGAGGCGTTCATGTCTGGTGACTTTCTATCCCGCCGCGCCGAGGCGCGCGCCGGCCAGGCTGTGCGCCACGTACAGCACGGCCCAGGTCGCCAGGCCGAGGACGATCGACAGCGCCGCGGCCACCGGGATATTGGCGTAGTTGGTGAATTCGTTGTAGATGGTGATGGGCAGCACGTCGATCTGGGTAGCCAGGGTGAAGGCGGTGCCGAATGCGCCCATGCTGGTGGCGAAGCTCATGGCGCCGGCGCCGATCAGCGCCGGCGCGAGCGCGGGCAGCTCGATATCCACGAAGCGCCGCCAGGGGCTGGCGCCCAGCGTGCGCGCCGCTTCCAGCAGGCTGGCGTCGATCTGCTCGGCCGCCGCCGCGATCACGCCGATGCAGCGCGGCAACGAGAAGTACAAATAGCCCAGGAACAGCCCGCCCATGCCGTAGGCGAACACCAGCCGGTCGCCGGCCAGCCATTCGGTGAGCGTGCCGATGAGGCCCTGGCGCCCCGCCAGCAGGATGATGAGGAAGCCCACCACCACGCCGGGGAACGCCAGCGGGAACATCAACAGCGACATCAGCAGGCGGCGTCCGCGGAAATGGCGATGCCAGGCCAGGAAACGGCCTACCGGCAGCGCCGCCAGCAGGGTCGCCAGCGTCGCGGCCAGCGACAACGCCATCGTATTGAAGAGGCTGACCCAGTACTGCGAGCGGCTCAGCACCGTCAGGTAGGCCGACTGTCCATCCCTGCCTTGCGCGCCGACCAGCGCCAGCCCCGCCATCGGCAGCAGCCAGAAGGCCAGGAACAGCGTCGCCGCGGGCGCGGCGAACCAGATCCATCCGCGGCGCGCCATGTCAGCGCGCCCCGCGGGCGAAGGCGGGGCGGCGGCGCATCAGTTCACCTCTTGCGCATAGCGCTGCGCGAACGCGCGCTGGCCGGCCGCCATTTTCACGTAGTCCACCGTGCCGACGCGGGCATACTCG
Organism: Bordetella genomosp. 2; assembly: GCF_002261345.1. Lineage (GTDB taxonomy): Bacteria > Pseudomonadota > Gammaproteobacteria > Burkholderiales > Burkholderiaceae_B > Bordetella_A. The sequence goes on from NZ_NEVT01000001.1 coordinate 93,036, forward strand.
GACTCGGGCAGGAACTTCTGCTGCGCGTCGGCCGACATGGCCTCGGGCCGCACCGGGCGCAGGAAGGCGTTGGCCCAGATGGCCTGGCCCTGGTCCGACAGGGTGAAGTCCAGCACCTGCTTGCCGTTGTCGGCGTGCGGGGCATTGGCCACCAGGCTCATCACGTAGGGAACGGCAATGGTGCCTTCGGCGGGGATCACGAATTCGATATTGCCGCCATCCTTGTACTTGGCGCGGTAGGCGTTGAAGTCGTAGTCGATCAGGATGGGGATTTCACCCGACAGGACCCGCGCGTAGGCCGTCTGCTTCGGCACGATGGGACGGTTGGCGGACATTTTCTTGAACCAGTCCAGCGCCGGTCCGAAGTCCTCCAGCGTGCCGCCCATGGCGCGGTTGATCGCCACCGCGCCCACGTATCCCACGAAGGCGGAGGCGGGGTCCAGGTAGCCCACCATGCCGCGGTATTCCGGTTTGAGCAGGTCGGCCCACGAGCGCGGCACCGGCTTGCCGCCCAGCGCGTCGACGTTGACCATCAGGCCCAGCGCGCCCGAGTGGATGGCGAACCACTTGCCGTCCGGGTCTTTCATGCCGGCCGGAATCTTGTCCCAGTGCTGCGGCTTGTAGGCCTGCACCAGGCCATCCTGCGCGGCCTGGATGCCGAAGGTGACGCCGTAGTACACCACGTCGGCGACCGGGTTGTTCTTCTCGGCGGCGATCGAGGCCAGCGACTGGCCCGAGTTCTTGTTGTCGGCCGGCACCGTGATGCCGGTGGCCTGCTTGATGGCCTTGAGTTGCGTGCCCCAGTCGGCCCATTCGGGCGGACAGTTGTAGCAGATGGCGTTCTGCGCCTGGGCGGCCGTTGCGGCCAGGGCCAGGCCCAGCGCCGCGGCGCGCAGCGCCAGCGAGATGAGCGGTTTCATGATGAGCGTTTCCTTGTAGAGGGCACGGGGGAAATGAGGGCGGCCGCGGTGCCGCCGTCGATGATGCGATGCGGCAGCCGCACCGACGCCGGCGCATCGCCGCGCAGGCGGGCCAGCAGCAGCTCGCAGGCGGTCGCGCCGATCTGGCGGCTGGGCTGTTCCACGGTGCTCAGCGGCGGCACCATGAGGGCGCCGATGCCGATGCCGTCGAACCCGCAGACGGCCAGGTCGTCCGGCACGCGGACGCCCAGCCCGGCCATCTGGGCGATGACCGAGACGGCCAGCAGGTCGTTGGAACAGAACAATGCGGTAGGAGCGTCGGCGCGCGCCAGCATGGCGCGCAGCAATGGCGCGCTGGACTCGGTATGGGCCGGCATGGGCACGTGCTCCACGGGCTGCAGGCCCAGCGCCTGGGCGCAGGCGCGCGCGCCCTGCAGGCGCCGCCGCGCGCGGTCGGAGGCCGGCAGCGGGCCGCTGACGAAGGCGATGCGCCGGTGGCCCAGGGCCGCCAGGCGCGCCACCATTTCGTGGGCGGCCGCCTTGTTGTCGACCGAGACGAACGGATGCGCGCCGGACTCGTTGTACGCCAGGATGTGCGGCATGCCGGCCGCGTCCAGGGCGCGCAAGGTGGCGTTGCGCGCCGGGTTGCCCACCGTGAGGATGAGGCCGTCGATCTGGTGGTCGATCAGCGCCTGTACCGAGGCGGATTCGACTGATGGGTCATAGCCGGTGATGCCCATCATCACGCTGTAGCCGGCGGCGCGCGCATATTCCTCGGCGCCTTCGAAGCAGTCGGCGAAGACCGGGTTGGACAGGGTCGGAAGCAGCAGGCCGATGGTGCGCGTGCGGCCGGCGCGCAGGCTGCGGCCCACGCGATTGGGCCGGAAACCGCTGCGCTGGGCGACCGACTCGATGCGCGCCAGCGTCTCGGCGCGCAGCAGCCCGGGCTGGTTGAAGGCGCGCGACACGGTGGCCGGCGACACGCCGGCCTTGCGGGCGATCTCGAGTATCGACGGACGGTGCGGCGGCTTCGTGGTCATGACGGGTCACCCTTGAAAACGTTTTCATTCTAGGGGTAAAGCATGACACCCAGATTTCAGAAGATACGGTATCGTCATTTCATCGCCGCGCCAACCAGAACAGGTGTTGCGGTGCCGCAAGCAGGCGGCAATGCCATCGTCGTCATTGCGGTGCACTATATAAAGACGATGCTGCTACAGGGGAAAAGAAACAATGGCTGTTGAACTGAACCGCTTGAGCGCTACCCGCGCCGCGCAAATGCTGGCGCGTCGCGAGCTCAGCGCCGAACAACTGATGCGCGCGTGCTTTGCGCGCATCGAGCAGCGCGACGACGCCGTGCGGGCCTGGGTCGCGCTCGACAAGGCGCAGGCCCTGGCCCAGGCGCGCGAGCAGGACCGCGCCGCGGTGCGCGGCGTGCTGCACGGGCTGCCGTTCGGCGTGAAGGACATCTTCGCCACCTGCGACCTGCCGACCCGCTACGGTTCGGCCATCTACGAGCACCACCGGCCGCCCCTGGACGCGGCCGCCGTAGCCGTCTGTCGCGCCGCCGGCGCCATCGTCGCCGGCAAGACCGTGACCACCGAGTTCGCGTCGTACCAGCCGGGGCCCACCCGCAATCCGCGCAACCCGGCCTACACGCCGGGCGGTTCTTCCAGCGGCTCGGCCGCCGCCGTGGCCGACGACATGGTGCCGTTCGCGCTGGGCACCCAGACCGCCGGGTCCATCATCCGGCCCGCCGCCTATTGCGGCGTGGTGGGCTACAAACCCAGTTTCGGACGCATCGCCCGCGCTGGCATGAAAAGCCTGGCCGACTCGCTCGACACCGTGGGCGGCCTGGCGCGCACGGTCGACGACGTGGCGTTGTTCGCTTCGGTGCTGATGCGCGAGCCGCGCTTGCGCGAGCTGGACTACGACCACAAGCCGCGCATCGGCATGTACCGCACGCTCCAGTGGCGCCACACCGAGGCCGAGACGCGCGCCGCCTTCAGCGAAGCCGCCAGCGCGCTGTCGCGCGCCGGCGCCCAGGTGCGCGAACTGGAACTGCCGGCCGATCTCTGCGCCCTGGTGCAGGTGCATGCCGACATCATGAGCTTCGAGGCGGCCCAGGCCCTGGTTTTCGAGCACAGCCGCCATGCGGCCCAGCTGAGCGGCTCGCTGCGGGCGCTGCTGGAGGCCGGCGCGTCCATCGGCGCCGAGCAGCATGCCGCCAACCTGGAGCGTGCCGCGCAAGGCCGCGCGCGCGTGGCGCAATGGTTCGAACAGTACGACATCCTGCTGGCGCCCAGCGCCAGCGGCGAAGCGCCCTTCTTCGACCAGGGCACGGGCGACCCGCTATTCTGCCGGGTCTGGACCTTGTTCGGCCTGCCCTGCGTGCACCTGCCCTTCCATACCGGCCCGCAAGGCCTGCCGGTGGGCCTGCAAGCCGTGGGCCGCGCCGGTGACGACCACCGCACGCTGGCCATTGCGCGCTGGGTGTTGAACGTGCTGCGTCCGGACGGGCCCGGCTGAGTCCTCGCGCAGGCCCGGGCCGCGCGCGCCGCCCGGCGGCCGGCCCAAATAAAAAGGCCCGCCGGTAGGCGGGCCTGCGAGCCGGGGACGCGGATCACGCGGCCTGGGCGGTTTCGCTTTCGGACTGGACATTGGCGCCGTTGGCCAGGTGCCGGTTCACGGCGCTGAGCACGGCCCGGAACGAGGCGGTGACGATGTCGCTGTCGATACCCACGCCGAAGCCCGTGGCGGAATCGCCGACGCGCAATTCGACATAGCTGGCGGCGCGCGTGTCGGTGCCGGTGCCGATGGCGTGTTCGTGGTAGTCCATGATGCGCACGGGCACGTCCAGCGCCGCCACGAAGGCCGAGATGGCGCCGTCGCCGGTGCCCGTCACCACGCGGCGCTCGCCGTTGTAGTCGAGCTCGACCTGGATGCTGAACTGTTTGCCCTGCCCGGCGCTCGGGTCGCCGTCGATGCGGTGGCGCACCAGTTTCCAGGGCGTGTGCTGCTCCAGGTATTCACGATTGAAAATGGTGTGCACGTCGTCCGCCGTGACTTCGCGCCCGGTTTCGTCGGTGACGCGCTGGATGGCGCGGCTGAATTCGATCTGCAGGCGGCGCGGCAGCACCAGGCCGTGTTCCTGTTCGAGCAGGTACGACACCCCGCCCTTGCCCGATTGGCTGTTGACGCGGATGACCGCATCGTAGCTGCGGCCCAGGTCGGCCGGGTCGATCGGCAGGTACGGCACTTCCCATACGGCGTCGGGCTTCTGCTGCGCAAAGCCCTTCTTGATGGCGTCCTGGTGCGAGCCCGAGAACGCGGTGAACACCAGGTCGCCGGCATACGGGTGGCGCGGATGCACCGGCAACTGGTTGCAGTACTCGGCGCAGCGGCGCACTTCGTCGATGTCGGAGAAATCCAGGCCCGGGTGCACGCCTTGCGTGTACAAGTTCAGCGCCAGCGTCACCAGGTCGACGTTGCCGGTGCGCTCGCCGCTGCCGAACAGGCAGCCTTCGATGCGGTCGGCGCCCGCCATGACGGCGAATTCGGCGGCCGCCACGGCGGTGCCGCGGTCATTGTGCGGGTGCACGCTCAGCACGATGCTGTCGCGGCGCGCCAGGTTCTTGTGCATCCATTCGATCTGGTCGGCGTACAGGTTGGGGGTGGTGGCCTCGATGGTGGCCGGCAGGTTCAGCACCATCTTCTTCTGCGGCGTGGGCTGCCACACGTCGGCCACGGCGTTGGAGACTTCCAGGGCGAACTCGGGCTCGGTGGTGCTGAAGACTTCGGGCGAGTATTCATAGCGCCAGTCGGTCTCGGGATGCCGGGCCATGTATTGCTTGACCCACTGCGTGCCCGTGACCGCGATCTGCTTGATCTCGTCCTTGCTCATGTTGAAGACGACCTTGCGGAACGCCGGCGCACACGCGTTGTACAGGTGCACCATGGCCTGCCGGGCGCCGGCCGCGGCTTCGACGGTGCGGCTGATCAGGTCCTCGCGCGATTGGGTCAGCACGATGATGGTGACGTCGTCGGGAATGCGCTTCTCGTCCACCAGCTTGCGCACGAAGTCGAAATCCGTCTGCGACGCGGAGGGGAAGCCGACCTCGATTTCCTTGAAACCGATCTTGACCAACTGCTCGAAGAAACGCAGCTTGCGCTCGACGCTCATCGGCTCGATCAGCGACTGGTTGCCGTCGCGCAGGTCGGTGCTCATCCAGATGGGCGGCTGCGTAATGCGGCGGCTCGGCCAGGTGCGTTCGGAAAAGTCGCGGGCGAACGGCGCGAACGGTACGTATTTGGTGGCGGGGTTGGCAAGCATCAGTACACCTCGATCAATATTCCCGGCGGGTGGCGGGAGGAATTCCGGTTTTGGTTCCGGTGAGCCCTGTTCGCAGGCCGGGATAATGGTCCGGGGCCGTCAGCGGGCCATGGATGGGCCGGCTGGGGTCAAGCGATGAACAGGGAACAGGCTTGTGGCGAGCGTGGCTGCCGAGCTACCACAGGGCGCTAGGCCCGGCAACCGATCGGTAGGTATAGCGATAGCGCGATGAGGGAGAGGGACGCGCGCAGGCCGGCGCCCGGCGCGCTGAGGCGTCCGGAGGCAATCGCGAGGGGGAATCGGATATCGGCCATAAGACGTAAGTCAAACACATTTTGGCCCCAAGCGCAACGGCCAGGGCCAAAGAGGCGCCCGGCGCCTTACAAATTGGGCTCGATGCGCGTCCCGGCCGGACGGACATCGGGGCGGATGTCGGGCTGGGCCGCGCCGGCGGGCGGCATGGCGGGCCGGGTGGGGGCGGCTTCCGGGGCGCGCTGGGCGGGCGGGTGGCCGTCCAGGATGTCGCCCTGCTGCCGCACCAGCTCCATCTTGCCGATGCGGCTGTGGCGCAATTCGGCCAGCGCCAGGCGCAGGTCGCCCAGGGTGAAGGGTTCGTCGCGGCTGCCCCAGACCCAGCGCAGCACTGCCGTGACGTCGTCCGACAATTGCGAGCGCAGTTGCGCCAGTTCGGACGGCGGCACCGGCCGGGCGCGGGTGGACGCCACGTCGGAAGTCACCCAGGCGCGCACGATGAAGAATACGATGAGGGTCCAGATGACCACCACGCCCCACCAGACATAGGGGTTGATGCGCGCCAGGAAGTCGCTGGTCTGCTGGCCCAGGGCCTGCAGGCTGTCGAATGACAGGCCGCGCCCGAAGTCGAGCAGCCAGGATGCGACCAGCAGCCAGATGATGGCGGCGACGATCAGAACCACCGCCCGGATCAGCAGGCGAGGCAGCGCCAGTTTCAGCAGCGTCTGGCCGATCAGACGGCAATCTTGGCGGACACGTTCGGGCGAGGCGGGATTCATCATGCAAAATATTGTACCTATGACCAGGCCCGCGTTAGAACTTCGAACCGGTCAACATCTCGCGTTGACCCCCCAACTGCAGCAATCGATCCGGTTGCTGCAGCTTTCCACGCTGGACCTGCAGGCGGAAATCGACCAGGCCCTGGCCGACAATCCCATGCTCGAGCGCAGCGAGGAGCGCGCCGACACGGACGCCCACCCCGAACGCGAAACCACGCTGGACGACGAGCCCGCGCGCGAGGCCGAGACGCGCGCCGACGAAATGCCTGGCGCCGGCGGCGTCTATCCCGACGACCGCGCCGATGGCCCGGATACGGCGCGCAGCGAGACGCTGCGCGAGCACCTGCTGGCCCAGCTGGGGCTGACCCGGGCCGGGCGGCGCGACGCCGCGCTGGTCGGGTTGCTGATCGACGAGCTCGACGAAAACGGCTACCTGGGTTCGCCGCTGGAGGAGATCCTGCAGTGGCTGCCGCCCGAGGCCGAGGCCGACCTGGACGAGCTGCGCGCCGCCCTGACCCTGCTGCAATCGTTCGATCCGCCGGGCATCGGCGCGCGCGACATGGCGGAGTGCCTGGTGTTGCAATTGCGCAACCCCGACTTGTCGCGCCTGCGCGAAGCGGCCGATCCGGCCGTGCTGGCCTGTGCGCGGCGGCTGTGCGCCGACCACCTGCCGCTGCTGGCGGCCGGCAACCTGGCGCGGCTGCGCGAGGCCCTGCGCTGCGACGAGGCAACCGCGCGGGCCGCCCACGCCCTGATCCGCCGCCTGGACCCCCGCCCGGGCCGGGCCTGGACGGTGCCGGCCGCCGACTACGCCGTGCCGGACGTCATTGTGCGCAAGACGCGGCAGGGCTGGCAGGCGGTACTGAACGGCGCGGCCGTGCCGCGCCTGCAGGTCAACGGGCTGTACGCGCAACTGCTGGGCAACCAGCGCGAGTCCAGCCACGCCGGGCTGCACGCGCAGCTGCAGCAGGCGCGCTGGATGATCCGCAACGTCGAGCAGCGGTTCGACACCATCCTGCGCGTGGCGCAGGTCATCGTGGCGCGCCAGTCGGCCTTTTTCAGCGAAGGGCCGGGGGCCATGCGGCCGCTTATCCTGAAAGACGTGGCCGGCGAGCTGGGCCTGCACGAATCGACCATCTCGCGCGCGACCACCCAGAAGTACATGCTGACGCCGTTCGGCACCCTGGAACTCAAGCGCTTCTTCGGCACCGGCGTGGCCACCGACGCCGGCGAGGTGGCGTCAGCCACGGCGGTGCAGGCTTTCATCCGCCAGCTTGTGGCCGACGAGGATCGCCGCAAGCCGCTGTCGGACAACCAGATCACGCAGCGGCTGGCCGACCGGGGCATCGTGATCGCGCGCCGTACGGTGGCGAAGTACCGCGAAGCTCTGCGGATCGCGCCCGCCAGCCTGCGCAAGGCGCACGCGGCGCGCTGAGCCGGCGCGGTAATTTGTCCCTGATTTTCAAGCAGTTAGGTTGCTGGAAGGGCTGGTGCGCCCGCTTGCATTTATGAGAATAACTCACGATAATTATTCTCATGTACATTTGCGTATGTAATGCCGTCACCGAACGCCAGGTCCGCGCCTCCGTGGACGCCGGCGCTACGACGCTTTCCGACCTGCAGTTCGAGCTGGGCGTGGCCACGTGCTGCGGCTGCTGCGCTGCCACGGCCGAGGAATACCTGCCGGGCGGGCGCTGTTCCAGCGTTTGCAACGTTCAATCGGTGGCCATGGCGGTCAACCCGGGCGCAACCGTGGTCGAGGCCGACGCGCCCGCCGCCAACAGCTTTCCCATTCCCCTGGTCGCCGCGGCCTGAGCCCGCGGGTCATGCGGCGCGCGCTCAGCGCGCCGGTCCTACTTCCCTGCCACAGAATTCTTCCACCGTGCGGGCCAATTCGCGCGCCGCGGCCGAGGCCGTGCTGCCCGCGTAGAGCGCCAGCTCGGTCGGGGCGGCGCGCGGCAACAGGCTGTCCAGCACGCGGTGGGCCGCCGTGATGCAGCGGCGTTCCAGCAGAGCGATGCCGATGCCGCCCGCCAGCGCGGCCTGCAGGCCGGCCAGGTTGGGGCTTTCGTACGCCACGCGCCAGCGCCGCCCGGCGCTTTCAAGGGCGTGGATGGCGCGATTGCGGTACAGGCAGCCCTGCGGGAACAGCACCAGGGGAATCGGGTCCGCCGCTTCGGGCTCGGCATCGTGCGGCCCGATCCAGTGCAGGTGTTCGGGCCAGGCCGCCATGCTGGGGCCGGCGCCGGGCTCGCGCTTGAGCAAGGCCACGTCCAGCTCGCCCCGCGCCAGGGCTCGCGCCAGGGCGGCGCTGAGGTCGCAGCGCACCGACAGGCGCACCTCCGGGTGGCTACGGGCGAAGCTGGCGACCACCTCGGTCAGCCGGTCGACCGCGAACTCGTCCGGGATGCCCAGCCGCACCACCTCGATGCGCTGCCGGCCGCTGACGGTTTCGCGAATTTCCGAGGACAGCGCCAGCATGCGGCGCGCATAGCCCAGCAGGCGCTCGCCGTCTTCGGTGAGCTGCACCCGGCGGCCCTCGCGCACGAACAGGGCGCAGCCGAGGGCGTCCTCAAGCTTGCGGATCTGCTGGCTGACGGTGGACTGCGTGCGGTGCACGCGCTCGCCGGCGCGGGTGAAGCCTCCGGCGTCCACGACCGAGACAAAGCTGTGCAACAGGTCCAGATCCATACATCCGTCCTTTCCATTTGATTTTCAAATACTTTTGATCCGAATAAAGAATTTGTCAATGGATAGGCCGCCGCGCAGAATGTCCTGGAAGGCCGGACGGACCGGCCATTTGCACGCGAAATGGGAATGCATCGATGAAAACGTGTACGGCCAGTGCGGGCGATCCGGCGGCATGGAGCGGGCCGGCGCCTGTTTCCGTCCTGGCAACCTGGGGGCCCATCGCGGTGTTCTGCCTGCTATGGAGCTCGGCATTTGCGGCGGCCAAGATCGCCGTGCAGGACTGTCCCCCGCTCACCCTGCTGGCCGTGCGTTTCCTGGTGGCCGGCATCATCATGCTGGCCGTGGCGCGCGCCGCCGGCCAGTGGCGCATGCCGGGTTGGCGCGAGCTGGCGGGCCTGGTCGTGCTGGGCGCGCTCAACAACGCGCTTTACCTGGGGTTGAGCTGGTCGGGCATGACCACGGTGTCGTCGGCCTTCACCGCCGTGCTGATCAGCACCAACCCGCTATTGATCGGCGTGCTGGCCGGCCCGGTGCTGGGCGAACGGCTGACCGGCCGGCGCCTGGCCGGCCTGTGCCTGGGGCTGGCCGGCGTCGCCATCGTGCTGCGTTCGCGCCTGTCGGGCGGCATGCCCGAGGACGCGCATGGCACCTGGCTGGTGGCGGGGGCCCTGCTGGCGCTGGTGGCCGGCACCCTGCTGTACAAGCGCCTGCGTCCGGCCAGCGGGCTGTGGATGTCCACCGGCGTGCAGGCCGTTGCCGGCGCGGTAGTGCTGCTGCCGTTCGCGCTGTGGCAGGAAAGCCTGGCCGACGCGCGGCTGACGGCCAGCCTGCTGGGCAGCATGGCCTACATGGTGGTCGCCGTGTCCATCGGCGGCTATTACCTGTGGTTCCTCATCCTGGGGCGGGCCAGCGCTACCTCGGCCAGCGCCCTGCACTTCCTGATGCCGCCGCTCGGGCTGCTGTTCGGCTGGGCGCTGCTGGGCGAGGCCGTGTCCTGGCAGGACCTGCTGGGCATTGTGCCGATCGCGCTGGGGATCTGGCTGGCGACGCGCGGATCGTAATGCTGCGTTGCAGTTCGCCAACGGTGGCGATGGTTGCGGGCCGACGCGGAATTGCGCCAGGCGCGGCCGCCATGGCGGTCGTCACGTGCCATGGCGCGGCGGTTTTTGGGCCGCGCATCGGCCGGCGGGCCTTGCGGCGCGTACCGCCGCATGCGGCCAATCCAACACGCAAACTCATTCTCATTTGATTGTCGCTTTGCGATCATGCTCGCAAAGCCATTCATCAAATGTGCCGCCGCTCTAGCCGCGGCCCCCGGGCCGGTGTTAGCCTGCGATCGTTGCATGCGCCATATCGCGTGCGCATATTCGCGCGCGCCGCGCACCGGATCGCAAGGAGTTCATCATGAAAGGCGACAAAACCGTCATCCAGTTCCTGAACAAACAACTGACCAACGAACTGACGGCCATCAACCAGTATTTCCTGCATGCCCGCATCCTGGGGCATTGGGGCCTGAAGAAACTGGGCAAGCACGAGTACGAGGAATCGATCGGCGAGATGAAGCATGCCGATCGCCTGATCGAACGCATCCTGATGCTCGACGGCCTGCCCAACCTGCAGGACCTGCACAAGCTGCTCATCGGCGAAGACGTGCCGGAGATCCTCGCCTGTGACCTGAAACTCGAACAGGGCGCGCAGGCCACCGTGAAAGAGGCCATCGCGCACTGCGAGTCGGTGCGCGACTACGTCTCGCGCGACCTGTTCCAGGACATCCTGGACGACACCGAAGAACACATCGACTACCTCGAGACCCAGATCGAGCTGATCGACAAGGTCGGCCTGCAGAATTACCTGCAAAGCCAGATGGAAGTCGAAAGCTGAACCCGCCGCCGCCGCACGCGGCGGCGCGATTCCGGTTCGACCTGTCCTGGGCCCGCTTGCGCGGGCCTTTTTTCATGGTGCGTGACACGTGGTTGTCATTGCCACGCAACCTGGCTTCGCCAACATTTCGGCCAGCCCCCGCTTGCCAGAGGGGTCGTCCACTATTCGCGAACAGGAAAAAACCATGACTGACCACGACGATATCCCGTCGAACCCGACGGCGACAGCCCATTTCAACGACATCGTGCGGCGCGCCTTGTCGCGCCGCGGTTTTCTGAAAGCCGGCCTGGGCGCGGGCGCGGTGGGCTTCATGGGCACCAGCCTGACGGCCTGTGGCAGCGGCAGCGATGATGATGACGACGACGCCGGCCCCGGGAATGGCGGCAACCCGCCGCCGCAACCGGTGAACATGGGGTTCAAGGCGGTGCCCATCAGCGTCGCCGACACCGTGACCGTGCCGGAAGGCTATGCCTGGGCAGTCATCAACCGCTGGGGCGACAAGCTGCACGCCAATTCTCCCGCGTTCCGCGCCGACGCCGGCAACACCGGCGACGAGCAGGCCCTGCAGATCGGCTACAACCACGACGGGATGCACTTTTTCCCGATCGACGGCACCAACAGCACGTCGGGCAGCAGCGACGAAGGCCTGATGGTGACCAATCACGAATACATCACGCCGCACTACTTCTTCCCGCTGGGCGTGGAGCCCGGCAATGCCGAATGGACGCTCGACTGGGTGCGCAAGTCGCAATATGCGCAGGGCGTGTCGGTGATCCACATGCGCCGCAATGGCAACCAGTGGGAGCCCGTGCTGGATTCGCCGTTCAACCGCAGCATCAACGGCACCACCGCCATGCAGCTGGTCGGGCCGGCCGCCGGCAGCCGCCTGACGCGCACCAACGCCGACGCCACCGGCACGCGCGTGTTCGGCACCTTCGGCAACTGCGGCAACGGCTACACGTTGTGGAACACCTACCTGACTTGTGAAGAGAACTTCACCGATTACTTCGGCGTCGGCACGAAGGACGCGGCCACCGTCGACTACCCGGATGCGGAATTCCAGGCTCACATGGAGCGCTACAAGGGCAGCGGCAAGACGTCGAGCAGCTCGTATCGCTGGGACACGCACGACACGCGGTTCGACTGGTCCGAAGAGCCGAACGAATACAACCGTTTCGGCTGGGTGGTGGAGATCGACCCGTTCGACCCCAACTCCACTCCCAAGAAACTGACCGCCCTGGGCCGCTTCAAGCATGAGAATGCCGCCATGTCGCTGGCCGACGACGGCCGCGTGGTGGTGTACATGGGCGACGACCAGGTCAGCGAGTACGTGTACAAGTTCGTGTCCGACGGCAAGTACGATCCGGCCACGCCGGCGCTGAACCGCCTGCTGCTGGACCGCGGCACGTTGTACGTGGCGCGCTTCCTGGCCGGCGACACCGAGGGCGACGCCATGGGCACCGGCGAATGGGTGCCTCTCAAGCTGGACACGCCGGCGCTGGCCGGCGGCACGCTGGGCGACCTGTTCAACCAGGATATGGGCGAATTGCTGGTCAAGACCCGCCAGGCCGCCGATGCGGTCGGCGCCACGCCCATGGACCGCCCCGAATGGGTGGCCGTGCATCCCGCCACGCGCGAGGTGTACGTGACCATGACCAACAACAGCAGCCGCGGCAGCGGCAAGGCGCGCTATCCCGGCGGCCCCAACCACCCGGACGCCGACGAGGCCAACCCGCGCGTGGACAATATCTACGGCCAGATCGTGCGCTGGCGCGAGCAGGATGGCAATCCCACGGCCCTCAGCTTCGAATGGGACATCTTCGTGCTGGCCGGTAACCCGACGCTGTACGACAAGACCGATCCGCGCAGCGGCTCGGACAATGTCACGGTGGACAACACCTTCAACAGCCCCGACGGCCTGGCGTTCGATCCGCGCGGCCTGCTGTGGATCGAGACCGACGGCAACTACTCCAATGCCGACGAGTACGCGGGCCAGGGCCACAACCAGATGCTGGTGGCCAACCCGGCGACGCGCGAGATCCGCCGCTTCATGACCGGCCCGGTGGGCTGCGAAGTGACCGGCATCACCTGGACGCCGGACCAGAAGTTCCTGTTCATCAACATCCAGCACCCCGGTGAAGGTCCCGGCGTGGCGTCGGCCCAGGCCGACCCGCTGCAGGCCTCCACCTGGCCCGACGGCGCGCAGGCCAGCCGGCCGCGTCCGGCGACCGTGGTGATCTGGAAAGAAGACGGCGGCATCATCGGTACGTGACGCGCGTCGCCGCGCGGCCGCCATGGGCGGGGGTGGCCGGTTCCGGCCGGCCCCCCGCGTGGCGGGTCATACCTGTGCCACCAGCAGCTCTTCCGCGTTGTCGGGCGGGCGCAGGCCGTCCGCGCGGCCCTGGAAATAGCGCGCGGCCAGTTCGGCCGCGGGCACATGCCGCGCGCTGCCGAAGCCGGCTGCGCGCGCCAGCGCGAGGATGGCGGGCGGCGCGAAGAAACTGAGGAACGGCGTGCCGCTGGCGCGCGCACCCTGGCAGGCCATTTCGAGGCCCGGCCGCACTTCCGGACCCGCCAGTTCCAGCGGCAGCAGGAACGTCATGGCGAACATCGAACCCGGCGCAAAGGCCGCGACGTGGCGCAGGGTGGCCGCGTTGGCTTCCTGGGTGAGATACATGCTGACGCCGGTGGACGCGACGACTGCCGGCTTGCCGCGATCGAAGCCGGCGCCCGCCAGGGCGTCCCACCAGGTCTGGCCCGCTTCGAAGTCGACCGGCACGAAGCGCAGCCAGCCGGGCAGGCCGTACCCCAGCTCTTGCAGGCGCCGGCGTTTCCATGCCTGCGGGCCCGGGCGGTCGATCTCGAATATCTTGAGCCGGGAGGCGATTTCCGGCCTGCGCTGCGCGAAGCTGTCCAGGCCGGCGCCGAGAATGACGTACTGGTCGAGCCCGCGGGCGGCCTGCTCCGCCACCAGGTCTTCGATGAAACGGGCGCGCGCCACGATGGAGGCGCGGAACGGACGGGTGAACCGCGGGTCCATGTCGCCGCGGTTGCGCCAGTCGTCGCCCGGCGCCAGCAGCGCCAGCCCGACGCGGTCTTCCAGGATGTGCGGCGGCGGGTCGATCTCGCGGTGCAGGGCGCGCCACAGCGCCACGCGCGCCGCCGTGCTGTCGGGCGCGCCGTCTTCTTGGGGATCGCTGCCCATGGCCGTCACTCCGTGCCGGATCGCGGCGCCTGCACGCGCCAGATGCGGCCGTCCGGGTCGCGCACGGTCATCTCGCGGGTGCCCCAATGGGTATCTTCGAAGGGCGTGACGACCTCGACGATGGGGTCCGGGCGGGCCTGGTCATCCGGCGCTTTCAGCACGAGATGCGCCTCGGGCGGCTGATCGGCCGGCACTTCGGCAATGAACAGATAGGGGCCATTGCCGCTGCGCAGTTGCCCGGAATGGTGGTCGGTCTCGAACTCCAGGCTGAAGCCCAGGGCCTGGAAGAACTTGGCGGACTTGCCCCAGTTGTGGGTCGTCAGGAAAACGGCTTCGATGCCTTCGGTTTGCATGTCATTTCTCCTCTGCAGGTGATGGCCGCTCGCCCTGCTGCGCAGCGAGATAGGCGCGCAGCGCGTCGGCGACGAGCGCGGACAGCGATAGCTCCGCTTCGATCGCGTGGTGCTTCACCTGCCGGATCAGCCCGACCGGCAAGTACACGTTGAATTGCTTGACTTCATCATTGGCCATGGCGATCTTGGAAGCTAATTTACTAGCATGCTAGCAACCTGCCGGCGGCGCCGTCAACCGGGTCGCCGGGCCGGGCAGAACTAATGGGACGGAACGGCTGCGGTCAGTCGGGGCGGCGCGGGCATTCCGCGATGGTGCCCCAGGCGCGATTGGGCTCGCAATACTTGTTGCGGGCGTTCCAGGAGCACGTGGGGCGCTGGAAGAAACCCGTGTCGGCGCAGCGCGCCAGTTCGCGGCGCAGGGCGTCGCGCCAGCCGCTATTGTTGTTGGCCGGGGGCGCGGGCGCCTGGGCCACGGCGACGGGCGGGTTGACCGTGTAGGCCTGCTGGCCGGGCGGCGGCACGGCGGTTGTGGTGGGCGGCAGGGCCTGCAGGTCGAGCGTGGTGACGTCGGACGGCCCCGACGGCAACGGCACTTGCGAGGCCGCCGCCAGGTCGCGCGCTTCGTCCATGGTGATGTTGTCGCGCGAGATGCGCACGGACGGGTCGGTGGTGGTCTCGAACAGCGACACCGTGGGCACCGTCCAGGCCTGGCCGCCGGGCTTGTCGGGCACGCCCAGCGTGCCGTCGACGCGCGGCTGCGGCGGCTGCGCCACGTAGGGCTTGCCATTGGCGTCCAGCACGGGCTCCTGGGACACCAGGCTTTCCTGGCCCGGCGCGGCCGAGGCTTTCGGCGCGTGCGCCACCAGCCAGTCGCCCAGTTGAATTCCGCCCCACGCTGCCGCGCCGAGCGCCAACAGAAGCGTTGCGAACAATACACGCCAAGACATTGCTACCCTCATCTTTGGGCGGCCCCGCCCAGCCTACGCGTGGCTTCCGAAGACCTGGCCGCCGTGCTCGCGCATGGCGTGGAATTTCACATCCGGATACAGGTCTTCGGCCACGCGCAACTGCGCGGGCGAACCAATCAAAAAAGCCGCCGCATCAACCACATCATAGGCGATGTGCGCAGCATTGGCATCCATGAACTTGCGCAGCGCGCGCGGGTTCTCGGAGGTGATCCAGCGCGCCATGGTGTAGCGCGACGGCAACATGCGGGCCTCGACTCCGTATTCGGTCTTCAGGCGGTGCGCCACGACCTCGAACTGGAGCTGGCCCACCGCGCCCAGCAGCAGCGTGCCGCCGGCCGCCTCGGGGCGGAACACCTGGATGGCGCCCTCTTCCCCCAGCTGCGTCAGGCCGACGCGCAACTGCTTGGTGCGCAAAGGATCTTTGACTTCCACCGCCTGGAAGAGTTCGGGCGCGAAGAACGGCAGGCCGGTGAAGCGCAGGCTTTCGCCCTCGGTGAGCACATCGCCCAGCTGCAGCACGCCGTGGTTGGGGATGCCGATGACGTCGCCGGCGTAGGCCTCGTCGAGCAGC
Source organism: Bordetella genomosp. 2 (assembly GCF_002261345.1). GTDB lineage: Bacteria > Pseudomonadota > Gammaproteobacteria > Burkholderiales > Burkholderiaceae_B > Bordetella_A. The sequence goes on from NZ_NEVT01000001.1 coordinate 108,989, forward strand.
TCGCGGCGCTGCGACAGGAACGACACGACGTTGTTGGGTCGCATTTCCTTGTTGGTGCGCGCCACCTTCAGGCGCATGCCGCGCTCGAAACGGCCCGAGCTCACGCGCACGAACGCCACGCGGTCGCGGTGGGCCGGATCCATGTTGGCCTGCACCTTGAACACCACGCCGGTGAACTTGGGCTCCTGCGGCTCGACCAGGCGCTCCAGCGCCTGGCGCGGGCCCGGAGGCGGCGCCTGTTCGACCAGGGCGTCCAGCACTTCCTGCACGCCGAAGTTGTTGATGGCCGAACCGAAGAACACCGGCGTCTGCTTGCCGGCCAGGAAGGCATCGCGGTCGAACGCCGGCGCGGCTTCCTGGATGAGCTCGATCTCGCTGTTGGCCTGTTCGAAAGCCGAACCGAAGCGCCGGGCGATTTCGGGGTTGTCCAGGCCGTCGATGATGTCGTCGTCGTCCGAGCGGCGCTCCTGTCCGGGGCGGAACACCCGCATGCGGTTGCGCCGGATGTCGAATACGCCGCCGAAGGCCTTGCCCATGCCCACCGGCCACGAGAACGGCACCGCGTCCATGCCCAGGTGGCCTTCGATCTCGGACAGCAGGTCGAGCGGCTCGCGCACCTCGCGGTCCATCTTGTTGATGAACGTGATGATGGGGGTGTTGCGCGCGCGGCACACCTGCAGCAGGCGGATAGTCTGCGGCTCGACGCCGTTGGCCGCGTCGATGACCATCAGCGCCGCGTCCACGGCCGTCAGCACGCGGTAGGTGTCTTCGGAGAAGTCCTGGTGGCCCGGCGTGTCGAGCAGGTTGATGACGCAGTCGCGGTACTCCATCTGCATCACCGACGAGGCGACCGAGATGCCGCGTTGCTTCTCGATTTCCATCCAGTCGGACGAGGCGTGGCGCGACGCCTTGCGCGCCTTGACGCTGCCGGCGATCTGGATGGCGCCCGCGAACAGCAGCAGCTTCTCGGTAAGCGTGGTCTTGCCGGCGTCGGGGTGGGAAATGATGGCGAACGTGCGTCGCCGGGCGACTTCTTGTGAAATATTCATGGTTGATGCGATTTTACCGGCGCCCTCGCGGCGCGCCGGCGCCGGGTGCCCTTACGCCTGCCGGCGGAAGGTGGCCAGGAAAACGCCCGCCAGGATGAACAGCGAGCCGAACATGCGGTTCATCCAGCGGATGTGGCGCGCGTCGCGCAGCAGTCGCAGCACTTTGGCGGCCAGCAGCGTATACACGCCCATCGCCACCAGGTCCGTGAAGACCAGAGTGCCCGCCAGCGCGGCGTACTGCGGCGTGAGCGCGTGCGCGGGGTTCACGAACTGCGGCACCACCGCCAGCAGGAACACCGTGCCCTTGGGGTTCATGAGGTTCACCAGGATGCCGCGCACGACCAGTTCGCGCACCGAGAAGTGCGCGGGGTTGCCCGCATCCACCGCGACCGGGGCGGCATCGGTGCGGATCTGGCGCACCCCCAGGTACACCAGGTAGGCGACGCCCAGGTACTTCATCACCGCGAAGGCGATCTCGGAGGTGGCCAGCACCGCGCCCAGGCCGACCGCCACGATCACGAACTGGGCCAGGATGCCCAGGATCAGCCCGGCCGTGTTCCAGTAGCCGCGCGCGAAGCCGTACTTCAGGCCCGAGGTCATGGCCGAGATGGCGCCCGCCCCCGGCGAGAAGGAAATGGCCCAGGAGGCCACGAAGAAGGTCAGCCAGGTCGAGAGGGTCATGTCGGTCAGGGGCGGCGCGCCGCCGGTGCGTGGAACAGGATACGAATATTACTTGCCCAGCAGCGCTGCGCGGGGGGCGCCGGCGGGACGGCCCGAGCCGCGGTTGGCGCCGTCGGCGCCACGCGGCGCCTGCGGTTGCGCGCGGTTGTCGGCGCGATGGCCGCCGGCCGGGCGGTCGCCGCGCGCCGGCTGGGCCTGGCGCTGGCCGG
>NZ_NEVT01000009.1 GCF_002261345.1 Bordetella genomosp. 2
CGGCCGCGTGGTGCGGCGCGACGTCGAGGCGGCCGCCCGGCGCGCGCCGGCCTCGGCCGCGCCTCCCCCGGCCGCCGCGCCAGCCGCGCGCCCCGACGAACAGCGCGTGCCGCATACCGGCATGCGCCGCGCCATCGCGCGCCGCCTCAGCGAAAGCAAACAGACAGTGCCGCACTTCTACCTGACGGTCGATTGCCGCGCCGACGCGCTGCTGGCCTTGCGCGCACAGGCGGGACAGGACGGCGGCCCGCGCCCCACCGTCAACGACTTCATCGTGCGCGCCGCCGCGCAGGCCCTGCGCGACGAACCCGGGCTGAACGTGTCGTGGCAGGACGATGCGCTGCTGCACCATGCCGGCGCCGACATCTCGGTCGCGGTCGCCACCGACGGCGGCCTGGTCACGCCCATCGTGCGCGATGCCGACGCCAAGCCGCTGGGCGCCATCGCCGCCGAGATCGCCGAGCTGGCCGCGCGCGCGCGCGCCAACCGCCTCAGGCCCGAGGAGTTCACCGGCGGCTCGCTCACGGTCAGCAACCTGGGCATGCACGGCATCGACCAGTTCGCCGCCATCATCAACCCGCCCCAGGCCGCCATCCTGGCGGTCGGCGCGGCCCGGCGCCGGCCGGTGGTGGACGAGGACGGCGAAATCCGCGCCGCCATGCTCATGACCGTCACGCTGTCGGCAGACCACCGCGCGGTCGACGGCGCCGTGGCGGCGCGCTGGCTGGCCGCCTTCCGCGCCCGGATCGAGCATCCCGTGCGCATCCTGCTGTGAGGCCGCGATGAGCCGACACGATTACGACATCGCCGTGGTGGGCGGCGGCCCGGGCGGCTACGTGGCCGCGCTGCGCGCCGCCCAGCTCGGCCTGCGCGCCGCGCTGGTCGAACGCGCCGAACTGGGCGGCATCTGCCTGAACTGGGGCTGCATCCCCACCAAGGCGCTGCTGCACAGCGCCGCCGTGCTGCGCGCCTGCCGCGCGGCGGCGGACTACGGCGTGGCTGGCGCCGCCGCGGCCCGCCCCGACCTGGCCGCCATGGTGGCGCGCTCGCGCAAAGTAGCCGGCCAGCTGGGGCGCGGCGTCGCGCACCTGCTCAAGAAGAATGGCGTCGCCGTGCACCGGGCGCGCGCGCGCCTGGACGGTCCCGGCCGGCTGGCGCTCGACGACGGCGCGACGCTGTCGGCCGCCCACATCGTGCTGGCCACCGGCGCCCGGCCCCGCGCCCTGCCCGCGCTGCCGGCCGGCGAACGCATCTGGACCTACCGCGAGGCGCTGGCGCCGGCGGCGCTGCCGGCATCCCTGCTGGTGGTGGGCGGCGGCGCCATCGGGGTCGAGTTCGCCAGCTTCTACCGCACGCTGGGCGCCGAAGTGACGCTGGCGGAAATGGCGCCGCAGATCCTGCCCCAGGAAGACGCCGAAATCGCCGGCCTGGCGCGCCAGGCGTTCGAGAAACAGGGCATCCGCGTGCTGACGGATTGCACCGTCGCGGCCTCCTGCCCCACCGCCGCCGGGGTGCGCGTGACGCTCGATCAGGGCGGCCGCCGCCGCGAGGTCGACGTCGAGCGCGTCATCGTCGCCGCCGGCATCGTCGGCAATGTCGAGGACCTGGGCCTGGAACAGACGCGCGTGCGCGTCGAGCGCACCCACATCGTCACCGACGGCCTGGGCCGCACCGCCGAACCCGGCGTGTACGCCATCGGCGACGTGGCCGGCGCGCCGTGGCTGGCGCACAAGGCCAGCCACGAAGGCCTGCTGTGCGTGGACGCCATTGCCGGCCAGCCGGTCCAGCCGCTCGACCCGCTGTGCATCCCGGCCTGCACCTACGCCCATCCGCAGGTGGCCAGCGTGGGCCTGAGCGAAGCGCGCGCGCGCGAGCAGGCCGGGGCCGCCGGCCGGCGGATCCGCGTCGGGCGCTTTCCCTACGCCGGCAACGGCAAGGCGCTCGCCATGGGCGAGGCGGAAGGGCTGGTCAAGACAGTGTTCGACGCCGATTCGGGCGAACTGCTGGGCGCGCACATCATCCATCCGGAAGCCGCCGAGCTGATCGCCGGCTACGGCGTGGCCGCCACGCTGGAAGCCACCGAGGCGGACTTGATGCACACGGTGTTCGCGCACCCGACCCTGGCGGAGGCCCTGCACGAATCGGTGCTGGCGGCCTACGGACGCGCCCTGCACATCTGAAGGTGAACGGCCGGCCGGGCAGCGGCCGGCCGTTCAGATCCGCTCGGCGAAGAAATCCAGGAAGCAGGCGATGCGCCGCGCCAACTGGGTATTGCGGTAGTAGACGGCGTGCATGGGCTGCAGGTAATCGGTGTAGGCGTGTTCCAGCACCTTCACCAGGCGCCCGCTGGCCAGGTCGTCGCGCACCATGAACTCCGACAGGCAGGCAATGCCCACGCCGCCCAGCGCCAGTTGCCGCTGGGTCTCGCCGCTGGACGCCGCCAGGGTCGGCGCGATCGCCAGCCCGGTCCCGCCCGCGTGGCGCAGGGGCCAGACGTTCAAGGTCTCGGGCTGCGTGAAGCCCAGCAGCTCGTGCCCGGCCAGCGCCTCGGGCGTGGCCGGCGCGCCCCGCCGCGCCACATAGGCCGGACTGGCCACCAGGAAACGCGGCGCCGGCCGCAACGGCCGGGCATGCAGGCTGGAATCCGACAGCGGGCCGGCGCGCAGCGCGATATCGGTGCGGTGCTCCAGCAGATCGACGATCCGGTCGTTGCTGGTGAGCTCCAGGGAAATCTCGGGATAGCGCGCGCGGAACTCGCCGACATGGGGCACCACGCAATGCAGCATCACCGGCGCCGAGGCGTCGATGCGCAGCTTGCCGGCCGGCTGCTGCAGGCGGATGCGCATGCATTCCTCGGCATCGTCGAGCTCGGCCACGATGCGCCGCGCCCGCTGCAGGAACAACTGCCCTTCATCGGTCAGTTCCATGCGCCGCGTGGTGCGGGTCAACAGCGTGACGCCCAATTGCGTTTCCAGGCGCGACAGGCCCCGGCTGACGCCCGAAGCGGTCTGCCCCAGGAACTCGGCGGCGGCGCTCATGCTGCCGGTGTCCACCACCGCCAGGAACACCCGCAAGGCTTCGGAACTGAGCGCCATCTTTGATCTCCCGTCACAAGTGAAGTGATTGTAGGCCTATTTTTCTCATAGATGGCGCGGCGCACAATGCCAAGCCTACGGGTAAACCCGAAAACCTCAGGAGAGACTCATGCCTATCGCACTATGGGCGCTGGCCGTCGGCGCCTTCGGCATCGGCACCACGGAATTCGTCATCATGGGCTTGCTGCCCGAAGTCGGCGCCGACCTGGGCGTCTCGCTGTCCAGCGCCGGGCTGCTGGTCACCGGCTACGCCTTGGGCGTGGTGGTGGGCGCGCCGCCGGTCGCCATCCTGACCGCACGCCTGCCGCGCAAGACGCTGCTGCTCGGCCTGATGCTGATCTTCACCGCGGGCAACCTGGCCTGTGCGCTGGCGCCCGACTATGCCACCCTGATGGCCGCGCGGGTGCTGACCTCGCTGGCGCACGGCGCGTTCTTCGGCGTGGGCTCGGTGGTCGCCACCAGCCTGGTCAGGCCCGACAAGCAGGCTTCGGCCATCGCGCTGATGTTCACCGGACTGACCCTGGCCAATGTGCTGGGCGTGCCGTTCGGCACCTGGCTCGGCCAGGCCTGGGGCTGGCGTTCGACGTTCTGGGCGGTCACCGCGGTGGGCGTGGTGGCCATGCTGGCGATCGCCACCTGGGTGCCGCGCAGCCGCGGCGACCAGGGCGGCGACCTGATGGGCGAATTGCGCGCCCTGGGCCGCCCGCAGGTGCTGCTGGGCTTCGCCATGACGGTGCTGGGCTTCGGCGGCGTGTTCACCGCCTTCACCTATATCGCGCCGCTGCTGACCGAGCTTACCGGCTTCGGCCCCGGCGCCGTGTCGCCCATCCTGCTGCTGTTCGGCGTGGGCCTGGTGGCCGGCAACACCTACGGCGGCAAGCTGGCCGACCGGCGCCTGATGCCCACGCTGGTCGGCAGCCTGGCCCTGCTGGCGGTGGTGCTGGCCGTCTTCAGCCTGACGGTATACGCCAAGGTCGCGGCGGTGATCACCGTGGCGCTGCTGGGCGCGGCCGCCTTCGCCACCGTGCCGCCCCTGCAGATGCGCGTGCTGGAGAAAGCCGGCGGCGCGCCGAACCTGGCGTCGGCCTTCAACATCGCCGCCTTCAACCTGGGCAATGCCGGCGGCGCCTGGCTGGGCGGCCTGACCATCGACCACGGCCCCGGCCTGGCCGCCACCCCGCTGGTCGCCGCCGCCGTGACCGCCAGCGGCCTGGCCATCGCCTTGTACAGCTGGAACCTGGACCGCCGCGGCCGCGCCGCGCCCGCCACCGAGTGCGCGCGGGCATGACACAGCGCGTCGGGAGGTGCAGGGAGGTGTCAGATACCTGAGGGCGTCTCTTGAGGTGTCAGACACCCCTGGGTGTCTGACACCTTCCCCTACACCTCCTATCTCCCTCATTACCAGGTGTCTATTACAAGGTGTCTGACACCCAGGGGGTGTCAGACACCTGCCACCGCCGCCCCCCTTATTCCTTCTTTCCCTCTTCACTTCTGGAACCTTCCGCAATGATCCCCACCAAACCCCTGGGCCGCGACGGCGCCACCATTCCCGCCCTGGGCCTGGGCGTGTTCCGCATGGCCTCCGAAGACACCGTCCGCATGGTCCGGACGGCCCTGCAGCTGGGCTACCGCCATATCGACACCGCGCAGATCTACGGCAACGAAGCCGAGGTCGGGCGCGGCCTGGCCGAATCCGGCGTGCCGCGCGACGAGGTGTTCGTCACCACCAAAGTCTGGGTCGACCACTATCGCGGCGCCGACTTCCGCCAGTCGGTGCAGGACAGCCTGGCCCGGCTGCGCACCGACTACGTCGACCTGCTGCTGCTGCACTGGCCCAGCGGCAAGGTGCCGCTGGCCGAGCAGATCGCCGCGCTGAACGAGGCCCATGCCGGCGGCCGGGCGCGCCATATCGGCGTCAGCAACTTCACCACCGCGCTGATGCGCGAGGCGGCCGCGCTGAGCGCCGCGCCGCTGGTCAACAACCAGGTCGAGTACCACCCCTACCTGGACCAGTCGGCCGTGCGCGCCGAGGCGCAGCGCCTGGGAATGAGCATCACCGCCTACTACGGCATGGCCGACGGCAAGGTGTTGCAGGACCCGGTCATCGGCGCCATCGCCCAGCGCCTGGGCAAGACCCCGGCGCAGGTCGCGCTGCGCTGGCTGGTGCAGCAGGACAATGTCATTGCCCTGAGCAAGACGCTGCGCGCCGAGCGGGCCGCCGACAATGCCCGCATTTTCGACTTCGAGCTCGACGCCGCCGACATGCGCGCGCTGGCCGGCCTGGCGCGTCCCGACGGCCGCCTGGTGTCGCCGGACGGGCTCGCGCCGCAGTGGGACTGAAGCCGCGCTCTCGGCGGGACGCGGCGCGGATGGAGTATCGTTGACCGCCATCGTCCCCTGGGAGCGCAAGATGAACCTGAAACTGAACGGCAAGATAACGGTCGTAACGGGCGGCAGCAAGGGCATCGGCCTTGCGGTGGCCAACGCGTTCGCCGCCGAAGGCGCATACGTGGCCATCGTCGCGCGCGATCCGCAAGGCCTGGAGCAGGCGCGCGCGCAGCTGCAGGCCAGCGGCCACAACGTGGCGGTGTACGCGGCCGACCTGTCCGACCCGCAGGCCGCCGCGCAGGTCATCGAGCGCATCGAGACCGATATCGGCCCGATCGACATCCTGGTCAACAGCGCCGGCGCCGCGCGCCGCCACGAGCCCGAAGACCTGGACGCCGCCAAGTGGCGCGCCGCCATGGACGCCAAGTTCTTCTCCTACATCCACGTGCAGGACGCCGTGCTGGCGCGCATGCGGGCGCGCGCCGCCAACCGCCCGGCGGGCGCGCTCAACGGCATCGTGGTGAACATCATCGGCAACGGCGGCAAGCGCCCCACCAGCACGCACCTGGCCGGCGGGTCGGCCAACGCGGCGCTGATGCTGTCCACCGTGGGCCTGGCGGCGCACTACGCCCGCTACGGCATCCGCATCAACGGCATCAACCCCGGCCCGGTCTTCACGCAGCGCGTCGAGCAGGTGCTGGAACTGGACGCCAAGCGCCGCGGCATCACGCGCGACGAGGCGCTGGCCGAAGGGCAGTCCAGCATACCGCTGGGCCGCTACGGCAAGGCCGAGGAAGTGGCCGACGTCGCGCTGTTCCTCGCCAGCCCGCGCTCGGCCTATGTGGTGGGGGCGATCATTCCGGTCGACGGCGGGGCGTCGTCGGTGATCTGAACCGCGGGCGGTGGGCCGGCGGCCAGGTGTCAGACACCCCTTGGGTGTCTGACACCTAAATGCCAAAGAGTGTCTGGCACCTAAATCGCTTCATGAAGGTGTCTGACACCCGCGGGTGTCAGACACCTTGTATCTTGAGCGCTTACCGCTTCAGTTGCGACACGTCGCGCACGGCGCCGCGGTCGGCCGAGGTGGCCAGCGCGGCGTAGGCCTGCAGCGCCTGCGAGACCACGCGCTGGCGGTCGACCGGCTGCCAGGCCCGGGCGCCGCGCGCTTCCATGGCGGCGCGCCGCTTGGCCAGTTCCTCGTCGGACACGGCCAGGTGGATGGTGCGATTGGGGATGTCGATCTCGATGCGATCGCCGTCCTCGACCAGGCCCACGTTGCCGCCCTCGGCCGCTTCGGGCGAGGCGTGGCCGATGACCAGGCCGGACGAGCCGCCCGAGAAGCGGCCGTCGGTGAACAGCGCGCAAGTCTTGCCCAGGCCCTTGGATTTCAGGTACGAGGTGGGATACAGCATTTCCTGCATGCCGGGCCCGCCCTTGGGGCCTTCGTAGCGGATCACCACCACGTCGCCCGGCGCGACCTTGTCGCCCAGGATGCCCTCGACGGCGTCGTCCTGGCTTTCGAACACGCGCGCGCGGCCGGTGAAGACCCACTGCGACTCATCCACGCCGGCGGTCTTGACGATGCAGCCCTTGGGCGCCAGGTTGCCGTACAGCACGGCCAGGCCGCCGTCCTGCGAATAAGCGTGCTGCTTGCTGCGGATGCAGCCGCCCTGGCGGTCCAGGTCGAGCGTCAGGAAGGTGGCGTCCTGGCTGAAGGCCACCGTGGTGGGGATGCCGCCGGGCGCGGCGCGGTAGAACTTCTGCGCCGCCTCGCCCGCGCCGCCGTTGATGTCCCACTGCGCAATGGCCTGACCCAGCGTGCCGCTGTGCACGTTGCCGCAGCTCAGGTCGAGCAGGTCGGCGCGCGCCAGTTCGCCCAGGATGCCGAGGATGCCGCCGGCGCGGTGCACATCTTCGATGTGGTACTTGTCGGTGGCCGGCGCGGCCTTGCACAGGCACGGCGTCTTGCGCGAAATGCGGTCGATGTCGGACATGGTGAAATCCACGCCCGCTTCCTGCGCGGCGGCCAGCAGGTGCAGCACCGTGTTGGTCGACCCGCCCATGGCCACGTCCAGCGTCATGGCGTTCTGAAACGCGCTCTTGGTGGCGATGCTGCGCGGCAGGACCGACGCGTCGTCCTGTTCGTAGTAGCGGCGGCACAGGTCCACGACCAGGCGGCCGGCCTGCTCGAACAGGCCCTTGCGCCAAGCGTGCGTGGCCACGATGGTGCCGTTGCCCGGCAGCGCCAGGCCGATCGCCTCGGTCAGGCAGTTCATCGAGTTGGCCGTGAACATGCCGGAACACGAGCCGCAGGTGGGACAGGCGCTGCGCTCGTACTGCTCGGCCTCGGCGTCGGTGATGTTGGGGTCGGCGGCCTTGATCATGGCGTCGATCAGGTCGATCTTGGCCAGCACCTTGCCGTCGGTGGGCGACTTGATCTTGCCGGCTTCCATGGGACCGCCGGACACGAACACCACGGGGATGTTCAGCCGCATGGCGGCCATCAGCATGCCCGGGGTGATCTTGTCGCAGTTCGAGATGCACACCATGGCGTCGGCGCAGTGCGCGTTGACCATGTACTCGACCGAATCGGCGATCAGTTCGCGCGACGGCAGCGAATACAGCATGCCGCCATGGCCCATGGCGATGCCGTCGTCGACGGCGATGGTGTTGAATTCCTTGGCCACGCCGCCGGCGGCTTCGATTTCCCTGGCCACCAGCGCGCCGAGGTCGCGCAGGTGCACGTGGCCCGGCACGAACTGCGTGAACGAGTTGACCACCGCGATGATGGGCTTGCCGAAATCGCCGTCCTGCATGCCGGTGGCGCGCCACAGGGCGCGGGCGCCGGCCATGTTGCGGCCGTGGGTGGACGTGCGGGAACGGTATTGCGGCATGGTCTTTCTCGGGCGGATGGGGTTCGCAAAGTGCTAAATAATACGCCGGATCGCCAGGGGCCGCCGGGCGCGCGCACCGGGCGTCGTCAGGCCGCGCCGCCGCCCAGGGCCAGCAGCGCCGCATGCAGCTGGCCCAATCCGCGATGCAGCGGCTTGTCGCCGCGCAGCACCACCGCCAGCGTGCGCGCCAGGCGCGGGGCCAGCGGCTTGACGCGCAGCCCCGGCCGGCCGCGGCCGGCCGGCACCGCCATGCGCGGCAGCACGGCGCAGCCCAGGCCCGCCGCCACGAGCTCCTTCATGGCTTCGGTGCTGCCCAGCTCCATGACGGGCCGGGCGCGCAGGCCGGCGGCCTCGAACCAGTCGTCGACCAGGCCGCGCGTGCGCGCGCCGGGCTCGAACAACACCAGCGGCCGCTCGGCCAGCGCGTGCGGCGTGACGCGTGCCGGCAGCTTGCCGCTGGCCGGGAAGATGGCGACGAACTCGTCGTCGAGCACCGGCGTCACCTGGAACATGCGGCCCGGCGCGGGCAGCGTGACCAGGCCGATATCCAGGGTATTGGCCTCGATGCCGCGCAGCACGTCGGCGGTGTTGCCGGTGCTGGCGACGATTTCCAGCGCCGGGAAACGCCGCCGCAGGTCGGCCAGCAGCGGCGGCAGCAGGTACGTGCAGGCCGTGGCGCCGGTGCCCAGCCGCACCCGCCCCACCACCTGCGCGCTGTGCGCCTGCATGCTGCGCTCGGCCTGCTCGACCGCCGCGTCGATGGCGCGCACATGGACCAGCAAGTCGGCGCCCGCGGCGGTGGCGGCGACCCGCCGCCCTACCCGTTCGGCCAGGCGCAGACCGTAGCGGCGCTCCAGCTGGCGCACCTGCAGGCTCACCGCCGGCTGGGTCAGCCCGTGCTTGTCGGCCGCGGCCGAGAAGCTGCCCAGTTCGATCACGTCCAGGAAAATGCGCAGGTGGTCGAGGTTGAGACCGCGCATGCCAGTGCCCCGTTTTCAAAGAATTGCTTATGCATTGCATAATAAACCAAAGCTTTATTAATGCATGGGCCGGGCGCACACTGCGGGTTTATCGTCAACGCCTTCCCGGCCGCCTCCCAGCCCCATGCCCGCTTCCGCTTCCCCGCTCGTCATACGCGACAGCGCCGCCGCCGATATCCCCGCCATCGCCGCCATCTACGCCCACCACGTGCAACACGGCACGGCGTCGTTCGAACTAGAGCCGCCCTCCAGCGACGAGATGCGGGCGCGGCGCGACGCGGTGCTGGCGCAGCGGCTGCCCTACCTGGTGGCCGAGCTCGACGGCGAGCTGGTCGGCTATGCCTACGCCACGCCGTACCGGCCGCGCCCGGCCTACCGCTACACGGTGGAAGACTCGGTCTATGTGAAGCCCGGCAAGGCCGGTCACGGCATCGGCGGCAGGCTGCTGGCGGCGCTGATCGAGCGCTGCGGCGCCGGCGGCTGGCGCCAGATGCTGGCGGTGGTGGGCGACAGCCGCAACGCGGCCTCGCTGGCCCTGCACGCCAGCCAGGGCTTCCATCCGGCCGGCACGCTGCGCTCGGTGGGCTACAAGTTCGGCGAATGGCGCGATACGGTGCTGATGCAGCGCGCGCTGGGCGACGGCGACCGCGGCACGCCCGCCGAACGCGCCTGAGAACCGCGCGTGCCCGCCGCCATTCCCGCCCGCGCGGTCATCTGCCTGGGCATCACCCAGCTGGTCGGCTGGGGGGTCTCGTTCTACCTGATCAGCAATTTCGGGCCGGCCATGCAGGCCGAACTGGGCTGGAGCGCCGCGCGCATCTATGGCGGCTTCTCGCTGGCCATCGTCATCATGGCGGTCGCCTCGCCGCTGGCCGGCCACGCCATCGACCGCTGGGGCGGACACCGCGTCATGCCGGCCGGCGCGCTGCTCACCGCGCTGGGGTGCGGCTTGCTGGCGGCGGCGCACGCCGCCGTGCCGTACTACGCCGCCTGGGTCGCGCTGGGCATCGGCATGCGGCTGTCGCTGTACGACGCGGCCTTCGCCACGCTGGCGCGCATTGGCGGCCCGCAGGCGCGGCGCGCCATGTCGCAGATCACCCTGTTCGGCGGCCTGGCTTCCACCGTCATGTGGCCGGTCGGACAGATGCTGGCGCAGGCGCTCGGCTGGCGCGGCGCCGTGCTGGCCTACGCGAGCCTGGCGCTGCTGACCCTGCCCCTGTACCTGGCGCTGCCGGCGGGCCGTTATCCGGCCGAGGCGGCGCATGCCGGCCGGCAGCCGGGCCTGGCCCGCAGCCCCGCCGACCAACGGCTGGCGCAAGCGCTCTACGCGCTGATCGCGATGCTCACCAATTTCCTGGCCGCGGCCAACGCCACGCACTTGATCGCCATGCTGACCGGCCTGGGACTGGCCGCCTCGGCGGCGGTCGGCATTTCCGCACTGTGGGGCATCGGCCAGGTCAGCGCGCGGCTGCTGGAATTGCTGTTCGGCGCGCGACTGCATCCGCTGGCCCTGAACCTGCTGACCGCGGCCGTGCTGCCGCTGTGCTTCCTGGCCGGCACGCTGGGCGGCCACCCGGTCGCGGCGGCGCTCTATGCCTGCCTGTACGGGGCCTGCAACGGCCTGCTGACCATCACCCGCGGCACCCTGCCGCTCGCCCTGTTCGACTACCGCGTCTACGGCGCGCTGGTGGGCCGCCTGCTGGTGCCGGGCTTCCTGTTGACGGCTGCGGGGCCGGTGGCGTACGCCGAGCTGATCGCCTGGGGCGGACCGCGCGCCGCGATGGTGGTGTCGATGGCCCTGGCGGCCACCATCCTGGCGGCGTCGGCGTGGCTGTCGCTGCGCTTCGGCCGCCAGGCCGCCGCACGCTGAGCCGCGCGGCGCACCGGCGCCAGCGCCGCTAGAACCGGTAGATCACCTTGAGCTGCCCGGCGTGGCTGGTCGTATGGCTGGACACTTCGCCGTCATACTGCAGCCGGAAATCCAGCCCCGAACGGTTGTTGACCTGCATGCCCACGCCGAAGCGACCGATCACATCGTCGCCGGGCAACGAGGCGCGGAAGCCGTCGCTGCCGGCCGGCGCGCCCTTGAAGCGCGCCTGGGCATCCCACGAGTCGTCGCTGAGGAACGACGCGCCGGCGTAAGCGTACGGACGCATGGTCGCGCCATCGGGCAGGTCCAGGCGCCCACCGACTTCCAGCGTCGGCGACAGGCCCACCACGAACTGGTCGCTGCTGTCCACGTCCAGGCTCAGCGGCCCGCCCGACTCGGTATAGCCGGGCATGCGCGCGTAGAGCGCATCCAGGTCCACATACGGCTTCAGGTAGAACTGCTCGGTGATGCCGATGTGGCGCGATACCCGCAGGCGCAGGCCGGCGCTGTAGACATCCGGGCTGCTGCTGGCCTGGCGGTCGTAGCCGTCGATGCCGAGGCTGCGGTCCAGGTCGTACGAACCGTAGCCGCCGCCGATGGCAGCCGAATAGACCCACGGCCCGGCCTGGTGCTTCAGCACCACGCCCGCATAACCGACGTCGCCGCTGCCGCCCGCGCGGCCGTTGTCGGCGCGCAGGCTGTTGTTCTGGTAGGCCGCCGAGCCGCCGATGAACCAGCCCGGGCGGAACTCGCGCTGCCCGCCGACTTGATAGGTGTTGCTGTCGAAGGAGTAGCCCGGCGTGCCCTGTACCGCGTCCTGGTCGGCGCTGCGGCGCGACGCCTGGCCCCAGAAGCAATCCTGCTCGCGCCCGTCAGTGCCGCTGTCCGGCATGGCCGGGCACGACATCATCGCGCCGGTGAAGCCCGCCATGCCGGCCAGCATCTGCGCGGCCGGCGCCAGGCTCACGCCGGGCGACAGGTCGGTCAGCCGGTCGCGGTACACGCCCGCCCCCTGGCCCGACGCGCTATTCAATACCGCGAACAACGGCGCCAGCTCGACAGTGCCGCCCTGGTCCCAGATCTCCTGCAAGTGCCCGGCGATGGCGCGCTGGTTGCGCGCCAGGCCCTGGCTAGCGGCGGCGAAGTCGGCCCCCTTCACGCTGACGCGCTGCTGGCTGCCCACCTGCCGCAAGTCGAAGTCGAAAATCGGCGTGTCGCGGGCCTGCAGCGCGCCGGTCGACGCGCCCCGCACCTCGAGCAGCGTCAGCTCGCGCCCCGGCAACAGGCTGGCGGCGCTCAGCGCCACCTGGCCGTCCAGTTCCGCATCGCCCTGCACCGCCATGCTGGCGGCGCGCATATTGGCGAAATCCACATCGGCGATCAGCACGCCCGAGCCGGCCTGCTTGTAGTTGCCCGCCACGGTCAGGCGGCCGAAACGGTCGGCCTGCGGGCTCACCACCAGTTGGCCGGCGTTCGTCACGCTGGCCTGGTAGACCGCCGCGCCCGACATCTTGCCGGCCGGCGCATTGTCGATGCCGCACGCGCCCGGCGTGCTGCAATACACGCTGCCCGACAGCAGGCCGCTGTTCTGGATCGCGATGCCGGCCGCGCCGTCATAACGGACCGCCGTGCCCGACATGCCGGACAGTTGGCCGGCGCTGCCGATGGTCAGCGAACTGCGCTCGGTCGAGTTGCTGGCGATCCAGGCGCCGGCCCCGCGGCCGGTGCCGCCGATGACCGAGCCGTCCACCGTCACGGCCACCGGCCCGCCTTGCCGGTCCGCGCCGGCACTCTGGGCGAATACCCCCGCGCTGCCGTCGCCGCTGGCGGTGACCGTGCCGCCGATGTTCACGGCCACCCGGCCGCCCCGGTTGTCGGCATTGTCGGTGGCGGCGCTGACACTGCCGGCAAAGCCGCCTTGCGCCGAACCGGCCAGCCCGCCGCCGCCGCCGATCGACTGGGCGACCACCCCGTGCGCATTGGCGCCATTGGTGAACACCTGGTTCTGCACCGCCACCGCGACGTCGCCGCCGCTGCCGCTCACGCGGGCGCCGCTGCCGGCCCATGACGCGCCGTCGACCGAAATCGCCTGCGCCAGGTCGCCGCCGATGCCGCCGCCGCCGCCGATCGATTGCGCCACCACGCCGTGGCTGCCCATGCCGTGGGTCGCGATCTCGCCGCCCGCCAGCGACACGGATACGGCGCCGCCGTCGCCCCAGGTCCCCGCGCCGCCGCCCAGGCTGACCTGGCCCGCGTCGGAAACATGGCTCACGCTGGCGATCCCGCCGCCCCCGCCGACCGACTGGGCGATCACGCCGACCGCGCCGCGCCCATACGTCACGATGCTGGCGCCGCTCTGCAGGGCCACGGCGCCGCCGTGGCCGCCCGTCAGTTCGCCATCGGCCCCCAGCGCGAGGACGCGCTCGATGGGCGGGACCGGTCCGGTGATGGGCGCGTCGCTGTCGGCCACGCTGCCCAGCATCCCGCCGCCGCCGCCGACCGACTGGGCCACCAGCGCGTGCGAGCCGTCGCCGGCGGTCTGGATCGCGCCGTTGACCGACACGTCGACGACGCCGCTATCGCCGCCCACGCCGTCATCCAGGCTGCCCAGCGAGGCGCGCACGCCCACTCCAGGCTCGCCTTCTTCATAGGTGAAATCGAGCACGCCGATCGGGTCGTTGACGCCGGCCATGCCGCCGCCGCCACCGATCGACTGCGCCGCGATGCCGTGCGAGAAAGCGCCCGCAGTGGCGATGCTGTAAGTACCCTGGACGTTGACGGCGCCGCCGTTGCCGCCGTCCCCGCCGGAACCGCCCAGCACCAGGCCGAGGTCGAGCTGGATGGACCGGACGGGGTCGGCATCGGGATCGCCCAGCGAACCCAGGCCGCCGCCGCCGCCCACTGACTGCGCCAGCAGGCCGGTCGCCATGTCGCCGCGGGTAAACAGGTTGGTGACCGCGCAGGCGCCGCCGGTGCAGACATCCACGCTGCCACCATTCCCCCCGTCGCCGCCGGCGCCGCCGACCGACAGGGTGAAATCGAGTGAGACGCCGAACGGCGTGCCGCCCGAGCCCATGGTCAGCCCGCCGGTGCCGCCGCCGCCCCCCACCGATTGCAGGACCACCGCGTGCGCGGCATCGCCGTATGTCTGGATCCAGTTGCTGCTGCGCGAGACGAAGGTCACGTTGCCGCCGTCGCCGCCATCGCCGCCGCCACCGCCGACACCGGCGCCGATGATGATATGCCCCTTGGTCGCCGGGGTGCCGGTGCCGCCCTGGCCGCCGCCGCCGCCGATGGATTGCGCCAGCACCCCATAGGCGCCGTAGCCCTGCGTGCCGATGTCGACGCTGTCGCCCAGCGACACCAGGGCCGCCCCGCCCTGGCCGCCGCCGCCGCCGTGGCCGCCCACCGCAATGTTCACATCCAGCCAGTTTTCATAAGTCGAGGACGTGCTGCCGCCGCCGATGCCGCCGCCCCCGCCGATCGATTGCACCACCAGGCCGTCGGCATAGTCGCCGGAGGTGTAGACCGACCCGTATTGATACAGGCTGGATGGGCCGCCGTGGCCGCCCAGCCCGCCGGTGCCGCCGACTTTCACGGCCAGCGTGCCGTTGGCGGTGAGCCAGTCGCCGTCGCGGATGGCCTTGATCGCGTTGAAGGTATTGTCCAGGATGTCGCCCTCGTCGGCGCCCAGCGAGCCGCCGACCCCGCCGCCGCCGCCGATCGATTGCGCCAGCACGCCATCGCTGTCGCGGCCGTCGGTGTAGACCAGCCCGCGGTTGTCCACGATGACTTCGGCGCCGTCGCCGCCCGCGCCGCCGGTCATGCCGACGCCGACATCGACGGCCACGCCGCCGTCCACCTCGCCCGTGACCTGGCCGTCCACGCCCAGGTAGACCCCGGTGCCCTGCCCGGTGCCGCCGCCGCCGCCCACGCTCTGCGCCACGATGCCGCGCGCGCCCGAACCGTTGGTGGCGATCTGCACGCTGCTGTCGGCGGTGACGACGACGTCGCCGCCATTGCCGCCCGCGCCGCCCTGCCCGCCGACGGTGACCAGCGCGCCGACGCTGAACGCGGCGCCGGTCTCGAAATCGAACGAATAGGCGTTGGCCGAGCCGCCGTCGCCGCCGCCGCCGCCGACCGACTGCGCCAGCACGCCGTTGGAATAATCCCCGCTGGTTTGCACCACCGTCTGACCGATGCCGTCCCAGTCGCCCAGGCTGACGCTCACCACATCGCCGTCGCCGCCGGCGCAACTGTCGTCGCCGCCATCGTGGCACTGGCCGCCCACCGCGACTTCATCCTGGATGTTGATGCTTTCCAGGCCGAACACGGCGGTCACCGAAAAAGCATGCGCGGAACCGCCGTCGCCGCCGCCGCCGCCGACCGATTGCGCCAGCACGCCGTTCGAGTACTGGCCCGCGGTGCTCAGGCCGGAGTCCCATACGTTGGCCGTGACGCGGCCGCCATCGCCGCCCTTGCCGCCCTGTCCGCCCACCACGACCAGGTTGTCCCACGCCACGGCGGTGCCGACCTCGGTGAAGATAATGCCGATGACCGCGCTGTGGTCCGACACATTGCCGCCGGCTCCCCCGCCGCCGCCGATGGATTGCGCCACCACCGCGGAAGCGTCTGCCACCTTGTAGGCATCGGGGTCGCCGCTGTCCGGGCCCAGTGTGTTGATGGATGAATTGCCGATCTGGGCCGCGACGGTGCCGCCATCGCCGCCGTTGCCGCCCATTCCGCCGACGCCCGTGACGAACTCGGCCATGACGGAAACCGTGCCGGAGGTCACGCCGCCGCCTGCGCCGCCGCCGCCGCCGATGGACTGCAGCATCACGCCGCGCGCCGCGTCGCCGGCAGTGTTCACCGCCAGGTTGTCCCAGGCGAAGGCGATGTCGCCGGCGTCGCCGCCATGGTCGCCGTCGCCGCCCACGATCACCGCGGTGAAATCGAAGAAGCCCGCGTGGGGCGCGCTGCCGCCGGCGCCGCCGCCGCCGCCGATCGACTGGGCGAGGATGCCGTGCGCATTCCTGCCCGAGGTCGTGATCGACGCCGGGTCCCTGCCGTAGAAACTGACATTGCCGCCGTCGCCGCCCGATTCTCCCGAGCCGCCCACGCCCACGGCGCCGCCCACGCCGATGGTCAGCGTATCGCCGCCGTTGCCGCCGCCGCCGCCCACGGATTGCGCGATCACCCCGTAGGAGAAATCGCCGGACGTCCAGATCGACCCGAGCTGCCCGATGGTGCCCGACTCGCCCCCGTCGAAGTGCACCGCGCCGCCGTCGCCGCCAGCCTCGCCGCTACCGCCGACGCCGATGATGCCGACCGTGCCGCTGGCATTGCCGCCGCCGCCCCCGATCGACTGCGCGCTGAGGCCCGGGGCGGCATCGCCCAGGGTGATGACGGAGCCGGCGTTCGACATGTAGACGGCGCTGCCGTGCGCCTCCCCGCTGGCCTCGCCCGGACTGCCGCCGACCGAGACCAGGCCGAGCGACACGCCGGCATTGCCGCCGCCGCCGCCGATCGATTGCGCGCTCATGCCAATGGAGCCGTAGCCGGTGGTCGTGACAGCGCCGGAATTGCTCACCACCACGGTCCCCGACTGGCCGCCCACGCCGCCGTCGCCGCCCACGCTGGCGATGATGCCGGTGCTGATGCCGCCCGCGCCGCCGCCGCCCGCGTTGGACTGGGCGTCGATGCCGAAGGCCCAGTTGCCGTCGGTGCGGATTTCGCCGGCGTTGTAGACGCCCACCTCGCCGGACCGCCCGCCGTCGCCGCCCTTGCCGCCGGAACCGCCCAGAATGGCGTAGAAATCGCCGCCCGTGCCGCCGCCGCCGCCCACCGACCAGGCCACGATGCCGGTGCCGTGGTCGCCGGCCGTCGTGATCGAGGCGCCCTGGCTGACGTTGACGGTCACATTGCCGGCGTCGCCGCCGAACCCCGCGCCGCCGGGCTTGCCCGCCAGCGCGAGGTCGTCCTGGCCATCGCCGCCGAAGCCGCCTTTCGATTGCGCCTGGATGCCGACCATGCCGTCGGCCGTGGTGCTCAGCACATACGGCGCCGCGCCCGGCGCCAGCGTCACGGTTACGTCGCCGGCATCGCCGCCGCTGCCGCCGCTGTGGTCCTTGGCCGGCGCGTGGCCGCCTTTGCCGCCCTCGGACACGGCCTGGACAATGGCGCCGCCGGCCCGCGCGACACCGATGGCGATATCGCTGGCCACGCCGACATCGACCCGGCCGCCGTCGCCGCCCGAGCCGCCGTTGTTCGAGTTGTCATCCGACCCGTAGCCCTCGGCGCCTTCGGACGTGGCCCGGATGCCGTAGATCGACACGTTGTCGCCGGTGGTGCCGTCCAGCATCAGCATGCCGGCCTGGTGCTCGACGCTCACCGCGCCGCCGTCGCCGGCCTTGCCGTTGCCGACGCCGCCGTCGCCGCCCTTCGACTTGGCGCGCAGCAGCGCCACCTGGACGCCGTCGCCGATGCTCAACTGCTCGCCGACGCTGCCGGCCAGCGCTGCGCCGGAAAAATAGAACGAGCCGCGGTTGACCACCCGCACTTCGCCGCCCTGGCCGCCGGTGCCGCCATACTGGTCGTCGAGCACCGACGAATTCTGGTCGCCGCCGTCGCCGCCCTCGCTGGCGGCATAGATGCCGTACATGTGATTGCGGATCTCGCCCGCCACGCGATAGCTGCTGGCGTCGTAGGTGCGCACCTCGACCCGGCTCCCCTGGCCGCCGTCGCCGCCATAGGTATTGTTGTTGTTATTGCCGCCGTCGTCGTCGGTGTCGTGCTTCTCGCCGTCGCCATGGCCGCCCAGGCTGGCGGCGAACAGCACGGCGTCGACCTGGCCCAGGCCATTGTGGTCGCCCACCACCAGGTCGACCCGGCCGGCGCTTTCCAGCCGCACCGTATTGCCGTGTCCGCCATCGCCTTCGTCATGGCCGTTGCCGCCCTCCGAGATGACATACATGGCGCCCGGCACCCCGGACAGCGCCGTGCCGCCGGCCACCGGGTCCAGGTTGAAGTTGGCGCCGTGGTCCAGCAACTCGAGCCTGGCGCCGTTCCTGCCGGAGCGGTCGCCATCGTGCGAGCCGTCGTCGCCCCGGTAGGCCAGGCCTTCTTCTTCGTCGAGCAGCGCGCCCGGGTCCAGCTCGACGCATATCGTGTCCGGGCTGCACACCATGTCGTCGGCGCGGGCCGTCAATGGGCCGAAGACCATGCTCAGGCTCATGGTCAACAGGGTCTCGCGCATCAGTTGATGGCGCTTGCGGGCGTGAACGTGCGGCATGTCGGTTTCCGGGCAGAGTGCATCCGCCGAAAACCTAACAAGGAACTACAGAACACAGCGCTTTTTTTCGACGAAACCGCCGATTGACTCGACGAATCCGCTCGCGCGATGCGCGCCGGGCGCGCCGCCCGGCCGTCGCCCGCCGGCCGGCTACCCCTGCCAGCGCAGCCAGCCGGACTTCCGCAACTCGCACGCCGGGCACGCGCCGCACCCGTAGCCCCAGTCGTGGCGCGCCCCGCGCTCGCCCAGATAGCAGGTATGGCTGTATTCGACGATCAGGTCCACCAGTTCCCGCCCGCCCAGCCGCTGCGCCAGTTCCCAGGTCTGCGCCTTGTCGATCCACATCAGCGGGGTCTCGATGGTGACGCGCGTCCCCAGCCCCAGGCCCAGGGCCACTTGCTGGGCCTTGATGGTGTCGTCGCGGCAGTCGGGATAGCCCGAGAAATCGGTTTCGCACATGCCGCCCACCAGCACGTCGAGCTGGCGCCGGTAGCCCAGCGCCGCCGCCAGGGTCAGGAACAGCAGATTGCGCCCCGGCACGAAGGTATTGGGCAGCCCGTTGGCCTGCATTTCGATGGCGCGCTCGGAGGTCATGGCGGTGTCGCCCACCTGGCCCAGCACGCGCAAGTCCAGCAGATGATCTTCGCCCAGCCGCGCGGCCCACTGCGGAAAGCGCGCGCGCAGCTCGCGCAGCACGTCCAGGCGCGCGTCCAGTTCGATGCGATGGCGCTGCCCGTAATCGAACGCCACGGTCTCGACATGGGCATAGCGGTCCAGCGCCCAGGCCAGGCAGGTGGTGGAATCCTGGCCGCCGGAAAACAGGACCAGCGCGCGACGTTGATGATTCTGCATGAGCACACTTGAACAAATTGCGAGGCAAGACGCCATGGCGGAACTGTACCGCAAGGCGGGCCGTAAGGATGGGTGCGTAAAATGGCCGCCGTTGCTTTATCCGCTGTTTTCCGTATCGTCCCAAAGCCTCCACGCAACCCTTTGCCTGACGGATCCCTCGCCCGATGAAAGCCATCCGCCCGCAGTCCGACACTGCCGAACCCTTGCGCAACGACATCCGGCTGCTGGGCCGGTTATTGGGCCAGGTCATCCAGGCCTGCGAAGGCGAGCGGGTATTCGACACCATCGAGACGCTGCGCCGCACCGCGGTGCGCTTCCGCCGCGAAGGCAATGAGGCCGACGGCAAGCTGCTGGAGCAGCGCGTCAAGCGCCTGCGCGGCAACGACCCGAACTCGGTGGCGCGCGCCTTCAGCTACTTCCTGCACCTGTCCAACATCGCCGAGGACCGCGACCAGAACCGCGCCCAGCGCCTGCGCGCCCTGACCGACGACACGCCGCCGCGCGGCAGCCTGCGCGAGGCCGTGGCCCTGCTGAAAGAGCAAGGCGTCAGCCCCGCCCGCATCCGCCGCCTGCTGGCCGAGGCCCGCGTCGTGCCGGTGCTGACGGCCCACCCCACCGAAGTGCAGCGCAAGAGCACGCTCGACGTGCACCGCGAAATCGCCGCGGCGCTGGTGCAGCGCGAAGGCCCCCTCACCGCCGAGGAAATCGCCGAGCTCGACCTGACCCTGTTGGGCCGCGTCGCCACCCTGTGGCAGACCCGCATGCTGCGCTATACGCGCCTGACCGTGGCCGACGAGATCGAGAACGCGCTGTCGTACTACCGCAGCACCTTCCTGAACGTCATCCCGCGCGTATACGCCGAGCTGTCGCGCCTGCTGGGCCGCGACTCGGCCAAGCCCTTCGCCGCCCCGCCCGCGCCGCTGGAGCCGTTCCTGCGCATGGGCAGCTGGATCGGCGGCGACCGCGACGGCAATCCCAACGTCGATGCCGGCACGCTGGAACTGGCGCTGTTGCGCCAGGCCACGGTGCTGTTCGAGTATTACCTGCAGGAAGTGCACGCGCTGGGCGCCGAGCTGTCGATCACCACGCTGCTGATCGACGCCGATCCGGCGCTGCACGCGCTGGCCGACGCCGGCGGCGACGACTCCCCCCACCGGCGCGACGAACCCTATCGCCGCGCGCTGGTCGGCATCTATGCAAGGCTGGCCGCCACGGCCCAGCAGCTCACCGGCCGCGACCTGGCGCGCCGCGTCACCCACCCGGCGCCGGCCTACGCGGCGCCGCGCGAACTGGCCGACGACCTGGCCGTCATCGCCGCCTCGCTGTCGGCACACCATGCCGCGCCGATCGCGCGGCTGCGCCTGGCGGGCCTGCAGCAGGCGGTGGAAGTGTTCGGCTTCCACCTGGCCACGGTCGACCTGCGGCAAAGTTCCGATGTGCACGAGCGGGTGCTGGACGAACTGTTCAAGCGCGCCGGCGCGCAGCATGACGGCAAGCCGGTGGACTATGCCCAGCTCGACGAGGCGGGCCGGGTGGCGCTGCTGCGCGCCGAGCTGGCGCTGGCGCGCCCGCTGGTCTCGCCCTGGATCGCCTACAGCGAGGAAACCACGCGCGAACTGGCGGTGCTGCGCGCCGCGGCGGCGGCGCGCGCCCGCTACGGCAAGCTGGCGGTGCAGCAGACCATCGTGTCGCACACCGAAACCCTGAGCGACCTGCTCGAGGTGCTGGTGCTGCAGAAGGAAACCGGCCTCATCGTCGACCCCGAGCCGGGCAGCGACCTCGCGGCCGGCGACGGCCTGATGGTGGTGCCGCTGTTCGAGACCATCCCCGACTTGCAGCGCGGCCCGGAGATCATGGCGGCCTGGCTCGATCTTCCCGAGGTGCGCCAGCGCGTCAAGCAGGCCCAGGACGGCACCCAGGAAGTGATGCTGGGCTATTCCGACAGCAACAAGGACGGCGGTTTTCTCACGTCGAACTGGTCGCTCTACCAGGCCGAGCGCGCGCTGGTCGATGTGTTCAGCGCGCGCGGCGTGCGCCTGCGCCTGTTCCACGGCCGCGGCGGTTCGGTCGGGCGCGGCGGCGGCTCGAGCTTCGACGCCATCCTGGCGCAGCCGCCGGGCACCGTGGCCGGCCAGTTGCGGCTGACCGAGCAGGGCGAGGTCATCCAGAGCAAGTACAAGGATGCCGAGGTGGGCCGCTGGCACCTGGAACTGCTGGTGGCCGCCACGCTGGAATCGTCCCTGGCGCCGCGCGCGGCCGCCACCAGCGCGGAAGACGCGCACATGGCGCATTACGGTCCGGCCATGTCGTTCATGTCCGACGCCGCGCAGCGCAGCTATCGCGGCCTGGTCTACGACACCCCGGGCTTTGCCGAATACTTCTTCGCCGCCACGCCCATCACCGAGATCGCCGGGCTCAATATCGGCTCGCGCCCGGCTTCGCGCAAGCAGGGCCAGCGCATCGACGACCTGCGCGCCATTCCCTGGGGGTTTTCGTGGGCGCAGTGCCGGCTGATGCTGACCGGCTGGTACGGGGTGGGGTCGGCCATCGAGGCCTACCTGGAAACCGGCGCCCCGGGCGCGCCGCGCTCGCGCCGCGCGCGGCTGGCGCAGTTGCGGGAGATGGCGCGCGAGTGGCCGGCGTTCCGCACGCTGTTGTCCAACATGGAGATGGTGCTGGCCAAGTCGGACCTGGCCATCGCGGCACGCTATGCCCAGCTGGTGCCGAACCGGGGCCTGCGCAACCGCATCTTCGGCCAGATCAGCGCCGAGCACGCCCGCACCGTCGCCATGCTGCGCCTGCTGACCCAGCGCGAGTTGCTGGCCGACAATCCGGCGCTGCTGGCGTCGCTGCGGGAACGCTTCGCTTATATCGACCCGCTGAACTACCTGCAGATCGAGCTGATCCGCCGCTGGCGCGCCGCCCAACGGGACGGCTCGGCCGAACCCGACAAGCGGGTGCGCAGCGCCATCCACCTGACCATCAACGGGATCGCGGCGGGATTGCGTAATTCCGGCTGAAGATGTTTTTGCGGGGTTGGGGCGTTTGGGTTCTTGAAGCGCCCGCTCGTGCCGGGGTGCGAAACCCCATGCTGCTGGTGTCCCGTGGGGCCAGGTAGGTGTCAGGGACCTGCCTGCATGGAGGTGTCAGACACCCCGTCCACACCGTCTCCTCGAGCACGATCGTGCGCAGGGGTGTCTGACACCTGCCCGCCTGCCGCGAGGCATGCGTTCGCTGTGAGTCCTGGGCGTGCCGGGGCGCGCGGGGCGGCCAGTTGGAGCGAGGGCAGCCCCCGCAGGGGGCCGAGGGCGCCTGGTGGCGCGCCCGAGCCGAGCGACGTGGCCGGCCCGCGCGCCCCGGCACGCCCAGGACTCCCCACGAAGACCGTCCCTCCCGCATCCCCCAATTTGGCGCTCCCCGGATTTTCTTAGTACTATCCCCAGATAATTCTATATACGCACAAATGTTCGTATATAGAACACAAAGATTCCCGGCCCGCGGGAAGGCATTCCAGGATGAGACGCGCTCCGTCACGCCCGACCGCCTTGCGCGAGCATCTCGAGAGCGTATCGACATGGATCTTCCTATCCAGAGCCTGGCCGTCATCGGCGCGGGCGCCATGGGCAGCGGCATCGCCGCCCTGTTTGCCGCCAAGGGGCTAGACGTAGTTCTCATCGACCCCGTGGCAGGCGCGCTGGAGCGCGCCGCCGGCGTCATCGACCGGCAGTTGGGGGTCTACGCCCCCGATGCCGTCGCCGAGACGCGCCGCCGCATCCGCATGGAAACCGGCCTGGAAGCCGCCTGCTCCTGCGACCTGGTCATCGAGGCCGCGCCCGAAAAACTGCAGCTCAAGCGCGACATCTTCGCCCGGCTGGACACCCTCTGCCAGCCCGGCGCCATCTTCGCCACCAACACCTCCGGCCTGTCCATCAACGCCATCGCCGAAGCCGTCACGCGGCGCGACCGCTTCGTCGGCACCCACTTCTTCACCCCCGCCGACGTCATCCCGCTGGTCGAGGTCGTGCGCAACGACGACACCTCGGCCGCGACCGTCGAGCGCGTGATGGCGGTGCTGCGCGGCGTCGGCAAGCGCCCCGTGCTGGTCAAGCGCGACATCCCCGGCTTCATCGCCAACCGCATCCAGCACGCCCTGGCGCGCGAGGCCATCTCGCTGCTCGAAAAAGGCATCGCCAGCGCCGAAGACATCGACGAAGTCGTCAAATGGAGCCTCGGCATCCGCCTGGCGCTGTCGGGCCCGCTGGAACAGCGCGACATGAACGGCATCGACGTGCACCACGCCATCGCCACCTATCTTTACGCCGACCTGGAAAACCGCACCACGCCCTCGCCCCTGCTGGCGGAAAAAGTGGCCAGCGGCCAGATCGGCGCCAAGAGCGGCCAGGGCTTCTACACCTGGCCCGCCGAACGCCGCGAGCAAGTCCTGCGCGACAAGAGCGCTGCGTTGGGCGAGCTGGTGGCGTGGCTCAACAGCCGCCAGGGCGGCTGACGCATTCCCCTTTACCCGAACCGGCGGCGCGCCCGCCCCGCAGCGCGTCCGCGGCTGCCCGGCACGGCGCAGCCTTGAACAAGACCCACCGTAGCGAGCTGGAAGCAGCATGAACAAATTAGCCTCTTTCTTCACCGAGCTGATGCGCAAGTATCTGCCCGACCCCTTCGTATTCGCCATCGCGCTGACGCTGCTGACCGTGCTCATGGCCATGGGCATCGAAGGCCAGGGCATCGGCCAGATCACGCGCGAATGGGGCAAGGGCTTCTGGAGCCTGCTGGCCTTCACCACCCAGATGGCGGTGATCCTGGCCATGGGCTATGTGCTGGCGACCGCGCCGCTCACCGACCGCCTGCTCAACCGCATCGTCAGCCACGTGCACCAGCCGCGCACGGCCATCATCGTGGCCACCCTGGTGGGCGGCATCGGCAGCTACCTGAACTGGGGCTTCGGCCTGGTGATCGGCGGCATCGTGGCCAAGAAGCTGGCGCTGAAGGTCAAGGGCGTGCACTACCCGCTGATCATCGCGGCGGCCTACAGCGGCTTCACCATGTACGGCCTGGGCCTGTCGGCCAGCATCCCGGTGCTGATCGCCACCCCGGGCCATCCCATGGCCGACCAGATGGGCGTCATTCCCTTGTCGGAAACGATCTTCTCGGTGCCGATGCTGGTGACCAGCCTGGTCATCATCGTGACGCTGCCGCTGCTCAATGCCTGGCTGCACCCGCGCGCGGGCGACAAGGTGGTGGAAGTGGATCCGGCCATCGACAAATCGACCGAGCCGTCCGCCGCCGGCGACCTGCTCGAACAGAACACGATCGCCTCGAAGCTGAACAACAGCCGCCTGCTGAGCCTGGTGATCGGCCTGCTGGGCATGGCCTACGTGGCCTTCCACTTCATGGACGGCGGCTCGCTGGACCTGAACCTGATCAACTTCATCATCCTGTTCCTCGGCATCCTGCTGCTGGGCACGCCGGCCGCCTACGTGGCCAAGCTGAACGACGGCATCAAGACCATCTCGGGCATCATCCTGCAATACCCGTTCTACGCCGGCATCATGGCCATCATGGCCGGCTCGGGGCTGGTGAACACCATCTCGCATGTGTTCGTGGACGTGGCCACGCCGGGCACCCTGCCGTTCTGGGGCCTCATCAGCTCGTTCTTCATCAACTTCTTCGCGCCCTCGGGCGGCGGCCACTGGGTCATCCAGGGTCCGTTCATGATCGACGCCGCCAAGGAAATCGGCAGCTCGATCAGCCAGACCTCGATGTCGGTCATGCTGGGCAATGCCTGGAACGACCTGGTGCAGCCATTCTGGATCCTGCCCGCGCTGGCGCTGTCGAAGCTGAAGCTGCGCGACGTGATGGGCTACACCGTCATCATGATGCTGTGGGTGGGCGTGATCCACATCGCCGCCGTGCTGGCATGGGGCATCCTGACCCACTGATCCGTAGGAGGCTATCCCTATGAAACCCCAGGCTTACCTGGTCACCGGCGGCAGCGCCGGCATCGGCGCCGCCATCGTGCGGGCGCTGCTCGACGCGGGGCACCGCGTGGTCAACATCGACTATCGTCTGCCCGACGACCCGCCGGCGGGGCTGGTGTCGATCCAGGCCGACCTGACCGACGAGGCGCAGACCAAGGCGGCGGCCGCCCAGGCCACCCGCGACCACGCCATCGTCGGGCTGGTGAACAACGCCGGCGCCACCCGGCCCGGCACCGCCGACACGGCCACGCTGGCCGACCTCGACTACGTGGTGGCGCTGCACCTGCGCACCGCCCTGATCCTGGTCCAGGCCGTGCTGCCCGACATGCGCGCCGCCGGTTTCGGCCGCATCGTCAACATGTCGTCGCGCGCCGCGCTGGGCAAGCCCGACCGCGTGGTCTATTCGGCCACCAAGGCCGGCCTGGTGGGGCTGACGCGCACGCTGGCGATGGAGCTGGGCGGCGACGGCATCACCGTCAACGCGATCGGCCCCGGGCCCATCGCCACCGACCTGTTCCGCAACAGCAATCCCGACGGCGCGCCGCAGACGCAGCGCATCATCAACAGCATCGTGGTCAAGCGGCTGGGCACGCCCGAGGACGTGGCGCGCGCCGCCATGTTCTTCCTGTCGCCCGACAATGGCTTCGTGACCGGCCAGATGCTGTACGTATGCGGCGGCACCACGCTGGGCGTGGCGCCGGTCTGAATGGACGGCCGCGCCACGCCTGCCCGCGCGCGCCGCGCCTCAGCGGCGCCGCAGCGCCTGGTCGATGTGCTCGGCCGCGCGGCGCAGCGGCGGCAGGAACGCGTCCAGCATGGCCTCGCGCGAGTAACGGTTGGCATGGCCGCTGA
Source organism: Bordetella genomosp. 2 (assembly GCF_002261345.1). Lineage (GTDB taxonomy): Bacteria > Pseudomonadota > Gammaproteobacteria > Burkholderiales > Burkholderiaceae_B > Bordetella_A. Next base: position 26,156 of record NZ_NEVT01000009.1, read on the forward strand.
CGTTCATGGCGCCGATCACGCGCCCGGCGCGGTCGACGATGGGCACGGCCACCGACTGCAGGCCCGGCTCGAGCTCCTGCACCACGCAGGCATAGCCGTCGGCCCGCACGCCGGCCAGGATGCGCTTGAGCTCGCCCAGGTCGGTGACCGTATGCGGGGTGTGCGCGCGGATGTCGCTGGCGGCCAGCAGGCGATCCTGCTCGGCCGGCGGCAGGCCCGCCAGCAGCACCCGCCCCATGGACGTCACCCAGGCCGGCAGGCGGCTGCCGACCGACAGGTTGATGCTCATCACCTTGTGCGTCGACAGCCGCAGGATATACACGATGTCGGTGCCGTCCAGCACCGACACCGAACACGATTCGCGCGTGGTCTCGGCCACCTCTTCCATGTACGGCAGGGCCAGGTCCCACAAGGGCGTGGCCGACAGGTACGAATACCCCAGCTCAAGAATGCGCGGGGTCAGCGCGAACTTGCGGTCCTCGACCGTCACGTAGCCCAGGTGCGCCAGGGTCAGCAGGATGCGGCGCGCGCCCGCGCGCGTCAGGCCGCAGGCGGCGGCCACTTCGGACAGCGTCATTTGCGGACGCTGCGGCCCGAACGCCCGGATGACCGACAGCCCACGCGCGAACGATTGCACGTAGCTGTCGCTGGGTTGCTGGGATTCTTGCGTATCCATATCCACCAAGGCGGCGCCGGCCGGCGCCCGGAGCGGCGCTGCGCGCATCCGCCTTGACACCCCCCGGCCACCATGAAACGATGTTCTTAAAAAGAACGAAAGTTCTAATAAAGAACAAATTATGACACGCCCTTTTTATCGTAGACACCCATGATCTCCAAGCTCGTTGCAAATGCGGCGGCCGCCCTGGCGGACGTACCCGACGGCGCGACCGTCATGATCGGCGGCTTCGGCACCGCCGGCCAGCCGATGGAACTGATCGACGCCCTGCTCGAACAGGGCGCCAAGGACCTCACCATCATCAACAACAATGCCGGCAACGGCACGACCGGGCTGGCCGCCCTGCTGGGCGCGGGCCGCGTGCGCAAGATCATCTGCTCGTTCCCGCGCCAAGTGGACTCGCAGATCTTCGACGGCCTGTACCGCAGCGGCAAGATCGAACTCGAACTGGTGCCGCAGGGCAACCTGGCCGAGCGCATCCGCGCCGCCGGGGCCGGCATCGGCGCCTTCTTCACGCCCACCGGCTACGGCACGCCGCTGGCCGAAGGCAAGGAAGTGCGCGAAATCAACGGCCGCCACTACGTGCTGGAATACCCGCTGCACGCCGACTACGCGCTGATCAAGGCGGAACGCGGCGACCGCTGGGGCAACCTGGTGTACCGCAAGACGGCGCGCAACTTCGGGCCCATCATGGCCAGCGCCGCGCGCGTCGCGGTGGCGCAGGTGCGCGAGGTCGTCGAACTGGGCCAACTGGACCCCGAGACCGTCGTCACCCCCGGCATCTTCGTCAAGCGCGTCGTGCAGATCGACGCCGCCCCGGCCGCCAAGGAGCAGCAATGAGCAGCAAATTGAACCGCGACCAGATCGCCGCCCGCGTCGCGCAAGACATCCCCGAGGGCGCCTACGTCAACCTGGGCATCGGCCTGCCCACGCTGGTGGCCAACCACCTGCCGGCCGGCCGCGAAGTCATCCTGCACACCGAGAACGGCATGCTGGGCATGGGCCCGGCGCCCGCCAAGGGCCAGGAAGACTATGACCTGATCAACGCCGGCAAGCAGCCGGTCACCGAGCTGCCCGGCTGCTCGTTCTTCCACCACGCCGATTCCTTCGCCATGATGCGCGGCGGCCACCTGGACATCTGCGTGCTGGGCGCCTTCCAGGTCTCGCAGAAGGGCGACCTGGCCAACTGGCACACCGGCGCGCCCGACGCCATTCCCGCCGTGGGCGGCGCCATGGACCTGGCCATCGGCGCCAAGGACGTCTTCGTGATGATGGAGCTGCTGACCCGCGACGGCCAGAGCAAGCTGGTGGCCGAATGCAGCTACCCGCTCACCGGGGTGCAGTGTGTATCGCGCGTGTACACCGACGTGGCCGTGTTCGACATCCGTCCCGACGGCGTGACCGTCACCGACGTGTTCGGCGACACCACCGCCGACGACCTGCTGCGCCTGACCGGCCTGCCGCTGAAGTTTTCCCGCTGAATACCGAATCAAGAACGGAGATCCCCATGCTTTTCATGGTCCAGATGCAAGTGAACCTGCCGCCCGACATGCCGGCCGAGCGCGCCGACAAGCTCAAGGCCGACGAGAAGGCCCTGGCGCAGCAGTTGCAGCGCGACGGCAAGTGGCCGCACCTGTGGCGCGTGGCCGGCCGCTACGCCAACGTCAGCATCTTCGACGTGGAGAACAACGACGAACTGCACCAGCTGCTGTCGTCGCTGCCGCTGTTCCCGTACATGGACATCCAGGTCACGGCGCTGGCGCGCCACCCGTCCGCCATCTGATCCCGCCCCCCGCCCGGAGCCCGCCATGCCCTACATCATCGAGACCTTCGACAAGCCCGGCCACCAGGCCGTGCGCCAGCAGCATCGCGCCACGCACCTGGAGTACCTGGACGCCAACAAGCACCTGCTGCTGGCGTGCGGCGCCAAACTGCAGGACGACGGCACGGATGCCGGCGGCGGGCTCTATGTGGTCGACCTCGACACCCGCGAGGCGGCCGAGGCCTTCATCGCCGCTGACCCGTTCCACCAGGCCGGCCTGTTCGAGCGCGTGACGATCACCCGCTGGCGCAAGGCCTACGTGGGCGGGCAGTGCCTGCTCTAGGAATTCATCCATGCCTTACGCTGATCTCGACCAGGTACGCCTTTACTACGTCATCGACGGCCCGGCCGACGCGCCGGTGCTGGTGCTGTCCAATTCGCTCGGCACCAGCGCCGACATGTGGGCGCGCCAGGTGCCGGAACTGTCGCGGCGCTTCCGCGTGCTGCGCTACGACACGCGCGGCCACGGCAAGTCGTCGGTGCCGGCGGGCGAATACAGCTTCGCCCAGCTGGCCGGCGACGTCGCCGGGCTGCTCGACCACCTGGATATCGCCGACGCGTATTTCTGCGGCCTGTCGATGGGCGGCCCCACCGGCCTGCAACTGGCCCTGGACCACCCGCAGCGGGTGCGCAAGCTGGTGCTGTGCAATACCGCGGCGCGCATCGGCAGCGTCGAAAGCTGGTCGGCCCGCATCGCCGCGGTGGCGCAGGACGGCCTGGCGAACATGGCCCCGGCCCTGGTCGAGCGCTGGCTGTCGCCGGCCTACCGCGCCGCCGAGCCGGGCCTGACCCAGGTGCTGGTGGACATGCTGCGCCGCACCTCCGATGCCGGCTACAGCAGCAATTGCGCGGCCCTGCGCGACGCCGACCTGCGCGGCCGGCTGGCCGAGATCAAAGTGCCCACCCTGGTCATCGCCGGCACGCAGGACCCGGCCGCCACGCCGCGGGACGGCCGCGAGCTGGCGGCCGGCATCGCCGGCGCGCGCTACCTGGAGCTGGACACCTCGCATATTTCCAACTGGGAACAACCGGAAGCCTACACCCGCGCGGTGGCCGACTTCCTTTCGGAGTAAGCCTATGCAACGCTGGAAGCAACGCCCGGAAGGGTCCAACTGGGGGGATTTCGGCCCCGACGACCAGCTCGGCCGGCTCAACCTGCTGACCGAGCAGCAAGTGCTCAAGGGCGCGCGCGAGATCCGCGCCGGCAAGAGTTTCTGCCTGTCGCTGCCGCTGGACCTGCCCGGCGGCAACGTGCTGAACCCGCGCCGCCACCCGCCCCAGCTCAGCCCGACCCGGCTGCAGGACACGCCCTACCTGAACTTCCCGCTGCGCAACCTCAACCCCGATGCCGTCGACGTGCTCAGCGACGACCAGGTGCTGCTGTCCATGCAGTACTCCACCCAGTGGGACTCGCTGGCGCATGTGGGCGCATTGTTCGACGCCGACGGCGACGGCCGCGCCGAGCTTTGCTACTACAACGGCTACCGGGCCGGCGTGGACGTGGTCGGGCCGGCCGACGGCGATCATGTCGGCTGCGGCTGCAACAGCGGCGGCCCGTCCGCCGCGCTGCGGCTGGGCGTGGAAAACCTGGCGCAGCATGGCATGCAGGGCCGCGGCGTGCTGGTCGACCTGGCGCGCCACTTCGGCACCGGCCGCACCCTGGTCGGCCACGCCGAGCTGATGCAGGCGCTGCAGGCGGCCGGCATCGCCATCGAGCCGGGCGACATGCTGGTGCTGCGCACCGGCTTCGCCGAGAAAATCGTCGAGATGGCGGGCCAGCCCGATCCGGAAGTCCTGCACGCCTACGGCGCGGCGCTGGACGGCACCGACGCGGCCCTGCTGCAGTGGATCACCGACAGCGGCATCGTGGCGATCTGCGCCGACAACTACGCCGTCGAGCACTACCCGGCGCGCGAACGCCAGGGCCCGCGCGCCATGCTGCCGCTGCACCACCACTGCCTGTTCAAGCTTGGGCTGCCGCTGGCCGAACTGTGGTACCTGAAGGACCTGGCCGACTGGCTGCACGCCAACGGCCGGCACCACTTCATGCTGACCGCCCCGCCCCTGCGCATGCCGCACGCCATCGGCTCGCCGGTCACCCCCATCGCGACGGTCTAGCTGTGAAGATTCAATAGGTTGTATGCATGGTTCATCCGAACCGGATCTGAGAAACTGGAAATCGCCAAACCCCCAGTTCACTCAAGGAGTCCGGCCGGATGAACACCCATAAGCATGCCCGACTGACGTTCATACGTCGACTTGAAATGGTCCAACAACTGACCGCCAAGCAATTAAGCGCTCCCGAGGCAGCCGTGGTCTATGGGGTGACTGCGCCCACGGTACGCAAGTGGCTGGGGCGGTTCCTGGCCCAAGGCCAGGCGGGCCTGGCCGACGCGTCCTCGCGCCCGGCGGTCTCGCCCCGAGCGATTGCCCCGGCCAAGGCGCTGGCCATCGTGGAGCTGCGCCGCAAGCGGCTGACCCAGGCGCGCATCGCACAGGCCCTGGGCGTGTCCGCCAGCACCGTCAGCCGGGTCCTGGCTCGGGCCGGGCTGTCGCGCCTGGCCGATCTGGAGCCTGCCGAGCCGGTGGTGCGCTACGAACACTCGGCCCCAGGCGAGTTGTTGCATATCGACATCAAGAAGCTGGGCCGCATCCAGCGCCCCGGCCATCGCGTCACGGGCGATCGGCGCGATACCGTCGAGGGAGCTGGCTGGGACTACGTCTTCGTGGCCATCGACGACCACGCTCGCGTGGCTTTTACCGATATCCATCCCGATGAACGTAGCCCCAGCGCATGCCAGTTCCTACGGGATGCCGCGTCTTATTACGCCGCCCTGGGCGTGACCATCAAGCGGCTGCTGACCGACAACGGCTCGGCCTTCCGTAGCCATGCCTTCGCCGCCTTGTGCCGCCAATTGGGCATCAAACACCGCTTCACGCGCCCTTATCGGCCCCAGACCAATGGCAAGGCCGAGCGGTTCATCCAGTCGGCATTGCGAGAGTGGGCCTATGCCTACACCTATCAAAACTCACAGCACCGAGCCCTGGCCATGAATTCCTGGTTACACCACTACAACTGGCATCGACCTCACCAGGGCATCGGACGCGCCACACCCATCTCCAGACTCAACCTGGTTGGATACAACGTCTTGACACTTCACACCTAGCCCTCGCGGGGCCAGGTGTCTGGCACCTCCAAAACACCACGGCCCGCTCAAGCACCCAGGTGTCTGACACCCCTGGCGATGCCCCCCCTGCCAGCAAGCACCGTCCCAGGGGGGTGTCAGACACCTCGCCAAAACACCACCTCGCCCACCCAAGCACCCAGGTGTCTGACACCCCCTGGCGATGCCCCCCCCTGCCAGCAAGCACCGTCCCAGGGGGGTGTCAGACACCTCGCCAAAACACCACCTCGCCCTCGCCCCTGCCGGCCCCCGCCTGCATCCAATTTCTGTTACCAACGGTGGTTGCGCGGCGCCCGGGCCGGCTTTATGTTGAACGCTCAGCCGCGCAACGCAGGAGCCGCCATGAAAACTCGTCTCGCCGGCCTGTTGCTGGCCCTCGGCTGCGCCGTGGCGGGGGCCCAGAGCCTGCCTTACGGCGTGTCGATCAACGACCTGGCCGCGTTCCGCCAGGCCGACGGCCTGTCGGTCATCACGGGCACGGTGCGCAACTATGGCAAGCGGCCCGTGCACGGGCTGTCGGTCACCTTCGTGCTGTACGACGCCGCCGGCCGCGAAGTGGGCCGCACCTCCGACCAGCGCGAGGCCCCGCTGGCGCCGGGCGAGACCTGGCTGGTGCGCGCCACCACCCCGCATGCGTTCACCCGCTTCACCGCCCTGGACATCAAGTCGCGGTAGCGCCCGCGCCCCGGCAGCAGGCCCCCAGCGGGCTGTCAGCACAGTGTGGGAAAATAGAGACCGTTGTGAACCATAACAACAAAAGGATATCCCCCATGTTCCCAAAACGACTTTCCGACGGCTACCAGGCATTCCTGGAGGGCCGCTTCCACAACGAACGCGCCCGCTACGAGCAACTGGGCGAAACCGGGCAAAGCCCGGAGATCCTGCTCATCGGCTGTTGCGATTCGCGCGTCTCGCCAGAGGTCATCTTCGACGCCGGCCCGGGCGAAATGTTCGTGATCCGCAACGTCGCCAACCTGGTGCCCCCCTATGAAGGCGAGGCCGAAGCCTCCTCGTACCACGGCACCAGCGCGGCCATCGAATTCGCCGTCAACGCGCTCGAGGTCAAGCACATCGTGGTGCTCGGCCACGCTTCGTGCGGCGGCGTGCGCGCGGTGTTCGACGACGCCGAGCCGCTGACCAAGATCGACTTCGTCGGCAAGTGGATGTCGCAGATCACCCCGGTATCCGAGAACCTGCCGCGCACCGGCGACCGCGCCACCGACATCCAGCGCCTGGAATGGGCGGTGGTGGGGCACAGCCTGGCCAACCTGATGACCTTCCCGTCGATCCGCGCCCGGGTCCAGCAGGGCAAGCTGGAACTGCACGGCGCCTACTTCGGCGTGGCCACGGGGTTGCTGTTCCTGCGCGACCCCGCCAGCGGCGAATTCTCGCCCTGCCAGGCGCAGCCGGCGGCCTGACGCCCCGGGGCAGGCCTCGTTCGGTCTGCCCGGCGGGCCTTACAACCCGGCAGCCGCCAGGTCCGGCGTGCGCCGGTGCCAATCGGTGGCGCGCTGGAACGCCGTGCCGATGCGGCCGAGGGTCGCCTCGTCGAACGGCTTGCCCAGCAGCTGGATGCCCAGCGGCAGCCCTTGCGCGGAAAACCCGGCCGGCAGCGCCAGCCCCGCCGCGCCCAGGAAATTGCCCGGCCGGCTGAACGCGGCCAGGGGCGTCTGCGCTTCGTCGACCTCGGCCAGCGGGCAGGCGGCGAACGGCTGCGCGGGGGTCAGCAGCGCGTCGATGCCGCGCATCCAGTCGCGCCATTGCCGGCATGCCTGGGCATGCCACTGCATGGCCTCGATGTAGTCGGCCGCCGACAGCGCCTTGCCACCCAGCACCCGCGCGCGCACGAATTCGCCCAGCGGCAGGCCGGCATCCTCGATGTAGCCGCGATGCCGGGCGTAGGCCTCGGCGGCAATGATGCGGCCATTGGCCAGCATCATGGCATGGAAATCGAACGGCAGCTCGCGCTCCTGCACGTGCGCGCCCAGCGCCTGCAGGACTGCGCGCGCCTGCTGCAGGGACCGCTCCATGTCCGCGTCCACTGCCACCGGATACTGCCGCGGCGCCATCACGGCGATGTGCACGCCGGCCAGCGGCGCATCATCCTCGTCCGGCGCGGCGTAGTCCAGGCGCGGCGCCGCCAGCGTGGCCGCGTCGTGGGGGTCTGGGCCGGCCAGCGCCTGGGCCAGCAGCATGGCGTCGTGCGCATCGCGCGTCATGGGCCCGATCGAATCCAGGGTATGCGACAGCGGCACCGCGCCGTGCAGGCTGATCAGCCCGCGGGTGGTCTTCAGGCCGGTGATGCCGTTCAGCGCCGCCGGAATGCGCACCGACCCGCCCGTGTCCGACCCCAGCGCCGCCGGCGCCAGGCCGGCGGCCACCGCCACGCCCGAGCCGCTCGACGAACCGCCGGGAATGCGGTGGCAGGCCAGGTCCCACGGGTTGCGGGGCGTGCCCATGACCGGGTTGGTGCCCCAGCCGCCGAAGGCGAACTCGACCATGTGCGTCTTGCCCAGGATCACCATGCCGGCATCCAGCAGCCGCCGCACCGCCGTGGCGGTGAAGCTGCTGCGGCGCTGCCGCCAGGCCTGTGAGCCGGCCGTGGTGACCTGGCCCCGCACCTCGCACAAATCCTTGACGGCGATCGGCAGGCCGTCGAGCGGCCCCAGCACATAGCCCGCCGCGCGCCGCGCGTCGGCGGCGGCCGCCAGTTGCAGCGCGCCTTCGGCGTCCACCTGCACATAGGCGTGCAGGGCCGGGTTGGCGCGCTCGATGCGGGCCAGGTAGTGGCGCGCCAGCTCGACCGCGCTGTAGCGCCCGGCGGCCAGGCCGGCCGCCAGTTCGGACAATGTCGAAAAAGCCAGGTCAGCCATGCCGATGCGTCTCCAGGATCAGCGCTTGTCCCACGCGGGGATGGGATACACGGGTTTCTGTACGGCCACGTCCTGCGGCCAGACCGGCGCCATGCCCTTGCCCGGCAGCACCTGCACCACCGGGAACGGCATCTTGAGCTGGCGCCCGGTATCGTCGATGGCGTACGGCCCGGCCATCACGGTGACCTTGTCCGACAGGTCGAGCGAGGCCTGCTTCAGCGCGGCCGCGTCGGTGCCGCCGGCCTTCTCGATGATCTCCTCGGTCAGCGCCGCCGCGCCATAGGCCAGCGCGGTCTGGAAGTCGGGCGGGAACTCGGCCTTGGGATACAGGCGGTCGTAAGCCTTGGCGAATTCCTCGCGCGACAGGCCGGCCGTGACCTTCCAGTTGATCGCCGGATGGTAGTTGGTATGGCTGAAGATATAGTGCGCGTCGGCGCCGATGGCCTGGAACTGCGGCGTGGACGCGTACACCATGAAGATGAACGGGAAGTTGATGTCCAACTGCTTGAGCTGGCGCGTCATGCTGATCAGGTCGCCTTCATACGGCGTGGGGAACAGCGCCTCCGCGCCCGAGGCCTTGGCTTTCTGCAGCAACGTGCTGAAGTCCTTCTGCCCCTTCGGGTACTTCTCGTACATCACCACTTCGATGCCGTTCTTGGCGGCCTGGTCCTTGCCGCTCTGCGCCAGCCCGGCCGGGTACGGCTCGTCCGAATACAGGATGGCGGCCTTCTTCACGCCCAGGTTGCCGGCCAGCGCCATCGAGGCGCTGAGCATGGCCGACACCGGCATCTGGGTGCCGGACACCATGTACTTGAAGCCCTGCTTGTACAGGTCGTCGCTGGCCGCCGACCACACCATCATGTACTTGCCCAGGCGCTCGGTCACGGTGGCGGCCGCGGCCGTCAGGGTCGAGCCGAAGGGAGCGAAGACCAGATCGACTTTTTCGTCCACAATCAGGCGCTCGTAGACCCGCGTGACCATCTGCTTGTCGCTGCGGTCGTCCAGCTTGACCAGTTCCACCGGATACTTCTTGCCCTTGATCTCTATGCCGCCGCGCCGGTTGACGTCGTCGACCCACACTTCCACGCCGCGCACGCCCGACTGCGAGGCCAGCGCGAAGCTGCCGGTGGACGACACGGTCATGCCGATGCGTATTTTGTCCGACGTCTGCGCCAACCCGGCCGCCGGCACCAGGGCGGCGGCCAGCGCAAGCGCCGGCAGCCGCGACCACCACGATTTTCCGCACATGAGACTTCTCCTGTCATGGGTATGAGAGAGACAACATGGAAGCCGACCCGGCATGGCAAGCGCGCAGAAACTGAGCAATACTTGCGCAACGGGCAAGATAGCGTATAACAAATAGGCATGGAGCGCACGCCTTGAACAACAAACTGAGTTACCGGCAAACCGAAATGCTCTGGGCCATCGTCATGGCCGGCTCCATCAGCGGCGCCGCCCGGCTGCTGGCGATCAGCCAGCCGGCCGTCAGCCGCATGCTGGCCCAGACCGAAAAGCAGCTGGGCCTGACCCTGTTCGAGCGGGCGCGCGGGCGCCTGCAGCCCACCACCCAGGTGCACAGCCTGTTCGAGGAAATCGAGAAGACCCAGCGCATGATGCAGCGCGTCAACGACCTGGCCGACGCCCTGGCCGGCCACGGCGCCGGCGTGCTGCGGCTGGCGTCCATTCCCAGCCTGGCGCAGTACCTGGTGCCGCGCGCGGTGGCGCGCTTCCAGCGCCGCCACCCCGACATCCTGCTGCGCATGAACGCCGCCGCGCTGCCGCCGCTGATCGCCGACGTCCTGCAGGGCGAGGCCGAGCTCGGCCTGGTGGTGATGCAGACCGATCACCCGTTCCTGAAGGCCCACCCCCTGCACACCGGCCGCATGGTGGCCGCCATCCCGCGCGACCACCCGCTGGCGCAGCGCCCGCGGGTCGCGCTGGCCGACCTGTCGCCGCACCCCCACATCGTGGTCGGCACGCGCATGCCGTACGGCATGCTGGTGCAATCCGCCTTCGAGCAGGCCGGCCTGCCGTGCCGGATGTGCGCCGACGTGCCCTGGAGCAACCTGGCCTGCGCGCTGGTCAACGCCGGCGTGGGCATCGCCATCGTCGACGAGTTCACCGTCATGAGCAACCAGTGGCCGGGGCTGGTCATCGTGCCGCTGGCCGAGGAGATCCCCCTGCACATCAGCGCCGTCCACGCCACCAACCGGCCGCTGTCGAAACTGGGCGCGCAGTTCCTGGACGACCTGCGCACGGTGCTGCAAGAGGCCTTTTCCGACCAAAACCAGGGTTAACACTTAACCTGTAGTTATGGTTTTGTGGGCGCAAACTGTTCATAATTTCCGGCAAGCCCCCAACCGCAGCCCGGCCCGGAGGATCTCCCATGAACAGCCCCGCCGCCCCCACGGCGCAAACGGCCTCGCATCGCGCCCAGGACCGGCGCGCCGAACGCCTGCGCACCCGCATCGCGGCCGGCGTCTTCATCGCGCTGGGCGCGGCGCTGGCGGCCGTGCCGCTGGCCACCGGCAACCTGTCGCTGGCGTTCTACCTGATGCTGTGGGTGACGCTGGCCAGCGCCATGAATATCTGCGTGGGCTTCACCGGCTACCTGCCGTTCGGCTACGTGGTGTTCTACGGGGTCGGCGCCTATGCCACCGGCATCTGCTACAAGGTGCTGGGCTGGCCCATCGTGCCGGCGCTGGCGGCCGCCGGCGCCGCCGGCCTGGCGGTATCCCTGCTGTTCGCCCCCACGCTGCGGCTGCGCGGCGTGTACTTCGGCATCGTCAGCCTGGCGCTGGCCACCATCATGCGGCTCTTGATCGCCAACCTGCCCGACGACCTCACCGGCGGCAGCATGGGGCTGATCCTGTCCAGCGCCAACAGCCCTGTGCACAGCTACTACGCCATGCTGGCGGTCATGGCCGCGACCCTGGCGACGGTGACCTGGCTGTCGGCCTCGTCGCTGGGCAAGGCGCTCAAGGCCATCCGCGACGATGACGCGGCGGCGGCCTGCGTCGGCATCCACGTGCCCAACACCCGCCTGAAAGCGTGGATGCTGGCCGCGCTGTTCCCGGCGCTGGCCGGCGGCATCGAGGCCTGGTACACCAACGTGGTGGACCCCGAATACGCCTTCCACGTGCTGGTCACGGCCAAGAGCATCATCTATGCCATGGCGGGCGGTTTCGGCACCATCCTCGGGCCGGTGGTGGGCACCCTGGCCCTGGTCGGCGTCGACCACCTGATCTGGCAGCGCTTCCCGCTCCTGAACCTGCTGTTGCTGGGGCTGGTCATCGTGCTGCTGATGCTGTTCCTGCCGCGCGGCATCGTCGGCGGCCTGCTGAAACGCAAGCCGCAATGGCGCCGCTACATCGCCTGAACCACCGCCCCGACCAGGAAGCCAACGCATGACCGCACTCGTCATCCAAGGCCTCGTCAACGGCCTCATCCTTGGCACCCTCTACGGCCTGATCGGCGTGGGCCTGAACGTCATCTTCGGCGTGCTGCGCGTGGTCAATTTCGCGCACGGCGAGTTCCTGGTGCTGGGCGCGTATTTCGCCTATTACCTGCTCGAAAACGCCGGGGTCAATCCGCTCCTGGCGCTGCCGCTGGGCTTCGCCGTCTTTTTCGCGGCCGGCTACCTGCTGTACTTCGTGCTGATCCCGCGCCTGCGCGGCGCCGACGACCCGGAGATCAGCTCGCTGCTGCTGATGTTCGGCGTGTCCATCATGCTCAGCGCCCTGATGCTGCTGGCGTTCGACGCCGACGCGCGCTCGCTGCCCTACCAGATCGAGCCGGTGTTCCTGAAATTCGGCCCGGTGCTCGTCCCCACGGCGCGCCTGGTGGCCCTGGCCGTCGCGCTGGCCGTCATCGGCGCGCTGGCGTGGTTCCTGTACCGCACCACGCCGGGCAAGGCGCTGCGCGCCATCATCATGAACCGCGACGCGGTGCGCATCGTCGGCATCGACGCCGAGCGGCTGTCGGCGGTGGCCTTCGCGCTGGGCATCGGCCTAGCCGCAGTCAGCGGCGTGCTGATCGCCATGGTGTTCCCGGCCTTCTCGCCCTTCATGGGCAACGACTACACCCTGATCGGCTTCATCGTGATCGTGCTGGGCGGCCTGGGCCATCCGGTGGGCGCGCTGGTGGGCGCCCTGCTGTACGGCGTCACCGAGCAGGTCTCGGTGGTGTTCTTCAACCCGTCCATCGCCACCATCTGCGGCTTCGCGCTGATGGTCGGCATGATCTTCGCCCGCCCCACCGGCCTGTTCGGCCATCGCATGCTGCGCTGAAGCGAGGAACCCGCCGTGCTCACCGTCACCCAACTCAAGAAGCGCTTCGGCGGCCTGGTCGCGCTGCAGGGCGTGGACCTGCACGTGCCGCCGCGCTCGATCCTGGGCATCATCGGCATGAACGGCTCGGGCAAGACCACGCTGCTGAACTGCATCAACGGCATTTACCGCCCGGACGCCGGCAGCATCGCGCTGGGCGGCCAGGACATCACCGGCAAGCCCACGCACGAGGTCGCCCGCCTGGGCATCGGCCGCACCTTCCAGGTGCCGCGCGTGTTCGCCCACCTGAGCCTGCTCGACAACCTCGACGTGGCGCAGCAGCAGACCGGCCGCGGCGCCGACGAGCGCTATGCGCAGTCGGAGTACTGGCTGCGCAAGGTCGAGTTGCACCGCCTGCGCCACAACCACGCCGAGGAACTGTCGGGCGGCCAGCAGAAGCTGCTGGAGCTGGCCCGCATCATGGCGGCGCGGCCGCGCCTGGTGCTGCTGGACGAGCCGTTCGCCGGCGTCAACCCGTCGCTGGCGCAGCTGCTGATCGGCGTGATCCGCGAACTGCCTGCCGAGCACGATTGCGCGGTGGTGCTGGTGTCGCACGACCTGACCTCCATCTACCAGCTCTCGCACCACATCATCGTCATGAACGAAGGCGCCATCCTCAGCGAGGGCAATGCCGAGCACGTGCGCGCCGACCCGCGCGTGATCGAGGCCTACCTGGGAGCCTGACCATGGCCGACGCGCCCGCCCTGTCGCTGGAACACGCCACGGTCGCCTATCACGGCGACATCACCATCCTGAACGACGTCAGCGTGCAGGCGCGCGCCGGCCAGGTCACCGGCATCATCGGCCCGAACGGCGCCGGCAAATCCACGGTGCTCAAGACCCTGTTCGGCTTCCTGCCGCTGCGCGCCGGCCGCATCACGCTGCACGGCCAGGACATCAGCCGCCAGCCCTCGCACCAGCGCGCCGCCAGCGGCGTGGCCTTCGTGCCGCAGCACCGCAGCCTGTTCGGCGAATTGTCGGTCGAGGACAATCTGCTGCTGGGCTGCTGGCCGTTCCGCGGCGACAAGGCGCGCGTGCGGCGCCGCATCGACGCCGTCTACCAGCGTTTCCCGGTGCTGGCCGCCAAGCGCCGCGACCCCGCCGCCAGCATGAGCGGCGGCCAGCAACGCTTCGTGGAGTTCGGCCGCGCCCTGCTCATCGAGCCCTCGGTGATTCTGCTCGACGAGCCCACCGCCATGCTGGCGCCCAAGATATCCAAGGAAATCTACGCGCTGATCCGCGGCTTCGCCGACGAAGGCATGACGGTGGTGCTGGTGGACCAGAACGTGCGGCGCTGCGCCGAAATCGCCGACCGCATGGTCATCCTGGAACTGGGCCGCAACAAGGCCGAGGGCACGCGCGAACAGTTCGGCCACGACGGCGGGCTGCGCGACATGGTGGCGTCCTGGATGGACTACCAGATCGACTAGGGCCCGCGCGGCCCGGGCGCCGCCCTAGACCCGCTCGCCCTGCGCGCCGTAGCCGCGCGCCAGGCGTTCATAGTTGTTCTTCAGGATGATGCCGGCGTAGTAGACATGCTCGCGCATCAGGGCTTCGGCGCGCGCGCCGTCGCGCGCGATGATGGCGGTGACGATGCGGTGGTGATCATCGTGCGAGCGCAGGATGATGCCGTGGTCTTCCCACAGGATGATGCGGTCCGAGGCATACGGGATGGCCTGGGCCTGCGCCGCGAAACGCCGCAGCCACGGGTTGCCCGCCGCTTCCAGGATGGTGTTGTGCAGCGTGATGTTCACCTGCTGGTAGGGCAGGTGGTCCTCCGGCAGCAGCACGCCTTTGCCCAGGATGCGGTCGCCCTCGTCCAGGCAGTTCTTCAGCACCGCCACCGCGTCGTTGCTCAGGCCGGCATGGGCGGCGCGCCGGCACGCCAGGCCTTCCAGCGTGGCGCGCACTTCGTAGGCGGCCACGATCTCGTCCAGGTCGTAGGCGCGCACGGTATAGCCGCGCTTGGGCATGTGCTCCAGCAGGCCTTCGCTGCCCAGGGTGGCCAGCGCCGCCCGCACCGGCGTGCGCGACACGCCCAGCATCTCGGCCAGGGGGATTTCCTCCAGCCGCGCGCCGGGGCTGAACTTGCCGTGCAGGACCCAGTCGCGCAGGGTTTCGGTGACGTGTTGGGAAAGGGTATCCATGCCGTTATTGTATACACGAAGAATACATGCTCCGTCGGCTTGCCGCCGATCCGGCCAGAATCCTGGGTAAACCGCGTAGAACCAGGGTTAGTCCCTATACTCGGCAAATAGTCATGTATACATAATCGTCCAAACTTTAGCTTTCTCCATGCTGCAAAAGATGGCCTGACGGCCACTATCCGGGGGAATTCGATGGCCAATGTATCCACGTCCGCCAGCGGCGCCAGCGCGCCCCTGGCATTGGTAACGGGAGCCGGCGGGGGCATCGGGGCAGCGGTCTGCCGCGCGCTCGCCGCGGCCGGCCAGCGCGTGGTGGCGGCCGACCTGGACGCCGGGCGCGCCCGGCGCGTGGCCGACGAACTGGGCCGGCCGCACCTGGCCCACGCCTTCGATGTCAGCGACGAACAGGCGGTGGAGAGCGCCTTCGAGGACATCGAACAACAGCACGGCCCGATCGGCACCCTGGTGTGCGCCGCCGGGCTGCTGCTGTTCCAGCCCGACGGCGAACGGCCGCTGATCAAGAACACCTCGCTGGAGCTGTGGGAACGCAGCTTCGCCGTCAACGCGCGCGGCGTGTTCCTGTGCGGGCGCGCCTACCTGCGCCGGCGCGAGCAGCAGCCGGTGCGGCACGGCCGCGTCATTACCTTCAGTTCGGTGGCCGCGCAACTGGGCGGCTACCGTTCCAGCGCCTCGTACATCGCCGCCAAATCGGCGGTGCTCGGCCTGACCAAGGCCATGGCGCGCGAAGCCGCGCCGCTGGGCATTACCGTCAACGGCGTCGCACCCGGCCTGATCGACACCGACATGCTGCGCGCCACGGTCACCAGCAGCGGCGCGCTGGCGGCCGCGGCGCAGGCCATCCCGCTGGGGCGCATCGGCACGGCGGAGGAAGTGGCCGACGCCGTGCGCTACCTGGCCTCGGAAGCCGCGGGCTACATCACCGGCAGCATCATCGACGTCAACGGCGGCTATCGCATGCAGTAGGCGGGCTCGCCGCGCCGTCGCGCACCCACAAGAGCAACAGGAGACAAGCATGAAATCGCACAGTCGTCTTGCGACGGCGGCCGCCCTGGCGGCGCTGGCCGTCGCCTCATCGGCCTGGGCCCAGGCCGAGCCCGGCATCACCGACAAGAGCATCAGGATCGGGCTGTTCTCGCCGCTGTCGGGCAGTGGCATGGCCTACGGCTTCGACGTGGTCAACGCGGCGCGCATGTGGTACGACAAGGTCAACCAGGAAGGCGGCGTGCACGGCCGCAAGATCGAGCTGGTGATCGAGGACGACCGCTGCAACGCCAACGACCTGGTCGCCGCCGTGAAGAAGCTGACCGAGCAGGACCGCGTATTCATGCTCAACGGCGGTTCGTGCTCGGCGGCGGTGGTGGCCGCGCGCGAGTATGTCGAGCGCAGCAAGATCCCGCTGGTCATGCTCAACGCCTCCGGCGACGGCGCGCTATACCCGCCCTCGCCTTACATCTACGGCGCGTTCTCCATCTCGCAGCACGCGGTGGGCGGCTCCATGGTGCAGTTCGCGGCGGAACATCTCAAGGCGGCCAAGATCGGCTACATCAACCACGACGACGCCTACGGCGGCTGGAACCTGGAAGCGGCGCAGGCCCAGGCCAGGCACCTGGGCAACGTGGCGCTGCAAGTCCAGTCGGTCAACCCGTCCATCACCGACGTCACCGCGCCGATGCTGAAGATCCGCGCCGCCAATCCGGACGTGCTGCTGCTGACCACCTATGCACGGCCGGCCGCGCTCATCATCAAGAAGGCGCACCAGCTGGGCTGGACCAAGCCCATCGTGCTGGCGGTCAACGGCACGGCGGACCTGAAGCAGCTGGTCGAGAACGTCGGCGACCCGGCCGCCTTCAAGAACGTGTACATCCAGGACGTGCTGGCCGACCTGCCGGGCGGCCCCAAGGTGGCATGGGTGTACGAACTGTACAAGAAGGCCTACCCCGACCTGGCGGCCAAGCCGGGCCATCCGCAGAGCTACATGCCCTACGGCATCCCGTCGGCCATGGCGGTGGTGAATGCGCTCGAGGCGGCCGGCCCGCAGCCCACCCGCGAGAAGGTCCTGAAAGCGCTCGAAACCATGAAGTTCGATTCCGGCGTGATGGCCGGCCCCATCGCCTTCGGCCCCAATGACCGCGCCGCGCAGGAATCGGCCATCTACATCAAGTTCGACGGCAAGGCCATGACCCTGGTGCCCGGCGCCTACGCCAGCGTGTGGCAGTACCAGCCCTAGGACCCGCGCACCCATGAGCTACGGCGACATCTGGCTGTTCCTGCAACAGGGCGTGCTGTCGGGCCTGGTCACCGGCAGCGTGTACGCGCTGCTGGCGATCGCGGTGGTGATCATCTTCAAGACCACCGACGTGCCCAACTTCGCGCAGGGCGAGATCTTCATGCTGGGCGGCTACATCGCCCTGTTCCTGATGCTGGTGGCCGGCTGGCGCTACGCGGCCGCCATCGTCGTGACGCTGGCGGCGGTGGCCGCGCTGTCCGGCCTGTTCCAGCGCGTGGTGATGGAGCGCGTCATCGCCTCGAAGGGCGTCGGCGTACAGCTGGTGATCGCCACGCTGGGCCTGGCCTATGCGCTCAAGGGGCTGGTGCGGCAAAGCGGGCTGGGCGACACGCCGCGCTCGCTGCCGTCGCTGCTGCCCGGCGACCCGGTCATCATCGGCGACGCCGTGCTCACCACGCTGGACCTGGCCATCTTCGCCACGGCGGTGCTGGTCATGCTGCTGCTGTTCGCCATGTTCGCCTACACGCGCGCCGGCAAGGCCATGCGCGCGGTCGGCATGAACCCCAAGGCGGCGCGGCTGGTCGGCGTCAACCTGCCGCGCATCCGCATGATGGTGTGGGCCCTGTCCGGCCTGATCTCGGCGGTCGCGGCCCTGCTCATCACGCGCAAGATCCTCATCACGCCGGACATCGGCCACATCGCCATCCTGGCCTACGCGGCCGCCATCGTCGGCGGCATCAACAGCGTGCCGGGCGCGGTGCTGGGCGGCTTCGTGATCGGCATCGCCGAGAACCTGGTCGGCCTGTTCGTCTCCACCAACGCCATCGTGGTCGCGCCCTTCGTCGCCATCATGGTGGTGCTGCTGCTGCGCCCGCAGGGCCTGCTGGGCGGCAAACTGCAGGTGAAGAAAGTATGAGCGCCCATTTCGACCGCATCCTGCTGGCGCTGGCCGCCCTGCTGCTGGCCGCCCTGCCGTTCGTGGCGAGCGGCTACGTGCTGTACCTGGTGAACCTGCTGATGGTGTTCATGGTGCTGGCGCTGGGCCTGCACCTGGTGATCGGCGAAACCGGCCAGTTCGCCCTGTCGCACGCCGCCTTCTACGGCGTCGGCATCTACACGGCCGGGCTCATCAACAACCTGTGGCATCCGCCCTTCCCGATCTCGATCGCCGCCGGCGGCCTGCTGGCCGCCGCGCTCGGCTTCGTGATCGGCGCGCTGGCGCTGCGCATGCGCGACATCTACCTGGCGCTGTCGACCTTCGCCTTCGGCGAGGCGATGCAATGGGTGTTCCTGAACTGGCAGGCCGTGACCAATGGCTCGAACGGCCTGCGCCTGGCGCCGGCCAGCCTGTTCGGCTACGAGCTGGTGTCCGATACGCATGCCTACCCGTTCGTCGTGATCCTGGCGGCGCTGCTGTTGTGGGTCACGGTGGCGCTGTGCCGCTCGCAGCTGGGCTCGGCCTTCCGCGCCGTGCGCGAAAGCGAAGTGGCGGCGCAGGCCATGGGCGTGAACGTCAACGCCGTCAAGCGCACCGCCTTCACCCTGTCGGCCGCGTATGCCGGCGTCGCCGGCGGCATGTACACCCTGTTCGCCTCGTATATCCACCCCGAAAGCCTGGGCTTCCAGACCACCATCCTGGTGCTGACCATGGTGGTGGTCGGCGGCATCGGCTCGGTGCGCGGCGCCATCGCCGGGGCCATCGGCTTCGGGCTGATCTCGGAGCTGCTGCGGCAGGCGCTGTCGTTCCAGGAGATCTTCTACGGCCTGATCCTGATGGGCTTCATGATGTTCGCGCCGCGCGGCCTGTTCGCCGGCCGCGCCAGGAGGCCCGCATGAACGCCGCCCCCGCCTGCCTGAGCGTGGAAGGCCTGACCGTCAAGTTCGGCGGCCTGACCGCCATCAACGCCTTGTCGATGGAAGTCGAGCGCGGCCGCATCCACGCGCTGATCGGCCCGAACGGCGCCGGCAAGTCCACCACCTTCAATTGCATTTCGCGCTACTACCGCCCGTCCGCCGGCCGCATCGTCTACGAGGGCCAGGACATCACCCGCCAGCCGCCCCACCGGATGGCGGCGCTGGGCATCGCCCGCACCTTCCAGAACCTGGAGCTGTTCGGCGCCCTGAGCGCGCGCGAGAACGTGCTGCTGGGCACCTACACCCATGCCGCGGCCCACCGCGCCGCGCGGCTCTGCCCGGCCCCGGCGGCGGCGCGCGAGTTCGCCGACCACCTGCTCGAACGGGTCGGCCTGGCCGCCTATCGGGACACGCCGGCCGCCGGCCTGGATTTCGGACGGCAGAAGATGCTGGAGCTGGCCCGCGCGCTGGCCATCTGGCCGCGCCTGCTGCTGCTGGACGAACCCGCCGCCGGGCTGCGCAACCGCGAGATCGAGACGCTCGACCGCCTGCTCACCGAGCTGTGCGAACGCGACGGCATCACCGTGCTGCTGGTCGAGCACGTGATGCAGCTGGTCATGTCCATCTCGGACCGCATCACCGTCATGTCGTTCGGCCAGAAGATCGCCGAAGGCAGCCCGGCGCAAGTGCGCGACGATCCGCGCGTCATCGAGGCCTACCTGGGCAAGGGAGCGGCCCATGGCTGAAGCCTTGCTGGAACTGAGCGGCGTGTCGGCCGCCTACGGCAACATCCAGGCGCTGCACGAGGTATCGCTGCGCGTCCCGCAGGGCGCCATCGTCGCGCTGCTGGGCGCCAACGGCGCCGGCAAATCGACCACCCTCAATGTCGTCTCGCGGCTGGTCAATGCCAGCACCGGCACGGTGCGCTTCGACGGCGAGCCGATCCAGCGGCTGCCGGCCGATGCCGTCGTGCGGCGCGGCATCGTGCAGGTGCCGGAAGGACGCGAGATCTTCCGCGAAATGAGCGTGCGCGAGAACCTGGAGATGGGCGCCTACCTGCGCGCCGACCGGGCCGCCGCGCGCGCCGACATGGAGCGGATCTTCGACACCTTCGCGCGCCTGCGCGAGCGGCGCGACCAGAAAGCCGCCACGCTGTCCGGCGGCGAGCAGCAGATGCTGGCCATCGGCCGCGCCATGATGGCGCGCCCGCGCATGATCCTGCTGGACGAACCGTCGATGGGCCTGGCCCCGCTGGTGATCGAGCAGATCTTCGAGATCGTGCGGCGCCTGAACCGCGAGCAGGGCATGACCATCCTGCTGGTGGAACAGAACGTCAAGCTGGCGCTGGCCGTCTCCAGCTATGCCTACATCCTCGAGAACGGCGAGATCGCGCTGCAGGGCGAATCCGCCGCGCTGGCGCGCGACGCCAGCGTGCAGCGCGCGTACCTGGGCGGCTAGGGCCATGTCCACGACGTTCACGCCCCTGCTCCGGCGCCCGGCCGCCCGCACCACCCGGAGGCTGCCATGCCGCTCATGATGCAAGACAAGCTGGCCCTGGTCACCGGCGCGGCGCGCGGCCTGGGCGCCGCCATCGCGCAGGCGCTGGCGCGCGAAGGCGCGATCGTGCTGGCGGCCGACCGCGACGCCGCCGGCGCGGCCGCCTGCGCGCAGGCCCTCGCGCAGGCCGGCGGCCGGGCCCATGCGCTGGCCCTGGACGTGACCGACCGCGCGGCGGTGCTCGACTGCGCCTCCCAGGTGCGCGCCCGCCACGGCCCCATCGACGTGCTGGTCAACAATGCCGGCATCTCGGCGCGCGCCGCCTTCGACGACCCCGACGCGCCCGCCGTGTGGGACCGCGTGCTCGACGTCAACCTGCAAGGCGTCTTCAACGTCACCCACGCCTTCGTGCCGGCCCTCAAGGAAACCCGCGGCGCCATCGTCAACCTGAGCAGCATCGTGGCCTACGGCGCCGGCATTTCCACCGCGGGCTACGTGGTGTCCAAGGGCGGCGTGCGCTCGCTGACCCAAGTGCTGGCGCGCGACCTGGCCCCGCACGGCATCCGCGTCAATGCGGTGGCGCCCGGCCTGATGGAAACCGACATGACCGCCGGCCAGCGCGCCCAGGCCGGCGGCACCGACTGGTATATGCGGCGCGCGCCCATGGCCCGCGCCGGCCGGGCCGACGAGATCGCCGGCCCGGTGCTGTTCCTGGCCTCGGACCTGGCCAGCTACGTGACCGGCGCGGTATTGCCGGTGGATGGCGGGTTCCTGGCCGTGTAGAGCGCGGCCGCCGCCCCGACAAGGAGACGAGATGGACACAGCAATCGCGCTGGTCACCGGCGGCGCCAGCGGCATGGGGCTGGCGATCGCCGAACGCCTGGCGCGCGACGGCTTCCGCGTGGTGCTGGCCGACCGCAACGCCGAACTGGCGCCGCGCGCCGCCGAGGGCCTGCGCGCGCAGGGCCTGCGGGCCGAACACCGGGTGGTCGACCTGGCCGACGAGGACGCAGCGCGCGCCCTGGTGCGCGAGCTGCCGCCCCTGGCGGCCCTGATCAACAATGCCGGCGTGTTCGACGAGCGCGCGTTCTTCGACGTGACGGGCGCCGACTTCCGGCGCGCCTACGAGGTCAACCTGGTGGCGGCGGCCACCTTGACGCAGGAAGCGGCGCGCACCATGGCGCCCAGCGCCAAGGTCGTGAACATCGCGTCGCGCGCCTGCCTGGGCGCGCGCAACCACCCGCACTACGTGGCCTCCAAGGCGGCGCTGGTCGGCTATACGCGGGCCGCCGCCATGGAGCTCGCGCCGCGCGGCATCCTGGTCAACGCCATCGCGCCGGGCCTGATCGACACGCCGCTGCTGCGCGCCCTGACGCCGCAGCGGCTGGCCGCGCAACTGGCCCTGCAGCCCACCGGGCGCGCCGGCGCGCCGCGCGACGTGGCCAACGCCGTGTCGTTCCTGGCCGCGCCGCACATGGACTTCATCACCGGCCAGGTGCTGTTCGTGGACGGCGGCAAGTCGCTCGGCGGTTCAGGAGCCTGACGCCCATGGATACTCCGCGCTGGAACAGCGAAGTCGATGCCATCGTGGTCGGCTCGGGCGCCGCCGGCATGACCGCCGCCCTCACCGCCCATACGGAAGGCCTGCAGGTGCTGCTGGTGGAAAAGACCGGCCGCATCGGCGGCTCCACCGCCATCTCGGGCGGCGCGCTGTGGCTGCCCTTGAACGACCAGTCCGCCGCGGCCGGCCATCCCGACACCTACGAGCAAGTCTGGGCCTACCTGGAACAGACCGTGGGCGACGCGGCGCCGGCCGCGCTCAAGCGCGCCTACCTGGAAGCCGCGCCGCGCGTGCTGCGATACCTGGCCGGGCACGGCCTGCTGGAAGCGGTCGCCCGGCGCGCCTCGCCCGACTATTACCCGGACCGCCCCGGCGCCGCGCTGGGCGGGCGCTCGCTCGACCCGGCCGAGTTCGACGGCCGGCGGCTGGGCCGCCGCCGCTTCCGCGAATTGCGCGACCCGCTGCCGGAATTCCTGGTGCTGGACGGCATGATGGTGTCGGTGGCCGACGTGCGCCACCTGCTCAATGCCACGCGCAAGTTCGAGTCGTGGCGCCATGCCATGAAACTGGTCCTGCGCTACGGCGCCGACCGCCTGCGCGGCTACCATCGCGGCACGCGCCTGTTGCTGGGCAACGCGCTGGCCGGACAGCTGTTCCACGCACTGCTGCAGCGGCAGGTGCCCTATTGGCTCGACACGCCCGCCGTGGCACTGCACCGCGACGCCGACGGGCGCGCCACCGGGCTCACCGTACGGCGCGCCGGCCGGCCCTGGCACGTGCGCGCGCGACGCGGCATCGTGCTGGCCACCGGCGGCTTTCCCTGGGACCGGGCGCGCCGCGCCCAGGCCTATCCGCAGCCCACCGGCGCCTGGTCGATGGCGCCGCAAGGCAATACCGGCGACGGCATCCGCCTGGCGCTCGAGGCGGGCGCCACCCTCGGGCCGCGTCCGGCCAGCCCGGCCTTCTGGGCCCCGGTCTCCATCCTGGCCCGCCCGGACGGCAGCCAGGTGCGCTACCCGCACCTGGTATGGGACCGCGCCAAGCCGGGCCTGATCGCGGTCAACGGCGCCGGCCGCCGCTTCGTCAACGAATCGGCGTCGTACCATGAGTTCGTGCTGGCGATGTACCGCTCGCACCGCGACACGCCGTCGATCCCGGCCTTCCTCATCTGCGACCGGCAGTTCATCGATACCTGGGGCCTGGGGCTGGCGCTGCCGGGCGGACGCCCGCGCCGCCACCTGATCGAGTCCGGCTACCTGCACGAGGCCGCCACCCTGGCCGAACTGGCCGCGCGCCTGAAGCTGCCCGCCGACGCCTTGCAGGACACGGTGGCGCGCTACAACGCCCACGCCAGCCAGGGCATCGACCCGGACTTCGGCAAGGGCGGCACTGCCTACAACCGCTACCTGGGCGACCCCGACCACCGCCCCAACCCCTGCCTGGCGCCGCTGGGCGCCGGCCCCTATTACGCCGTGCAGGTGGTCGCGGGCGACATCGGCACGGCCTGGGGGCTGGCGACCGACGAGCACGCGCGCATCCTGGACCGGCACGGCGCGCCCATCGACGGCCTCTATGCGGCCGGCAACGACATGCACTCGGTCATGGGCGGCGCCTACCCCGGCCCTGGCATTACGCTGGGTCCGGCATTAACCTTCGGCTGGTTGGCCGCCCGGCACCTGGCCGGCGCGTCCCCAGCGACCCTACCCGAGGAGACCGCATGAAAATCTATTTCTCCCCCGCCTCGCCGTTCGTGCGCAAATGCATGGTGGTGGCGCACGAAACCGGCCAGGCCGGCCGGATCGAGAAACTGCCCAGCGCCGCCCACCCGGTCAACCGCGACCGCGTCATCATCGCCAGCAACCCGCTCGGCCAGGTGCCCACCCTGCTCACCGACGACGGCCAGGCGCTCTACGACAGCCGCGTCATCTGCGAATACCTGGACCACCTCGGCGGCGGCAAGCTGTTCCCGGCCGCCGGCCCGGCGCGCTGGCAGGCGCTGGCCGACCAGGCGCTGGCCGACGGCATCCTCGGCGCCGCGCTGCTGGCGCGCTACGAGACCACCGTGCGCCCCGAGCCGAACCGCTGGAGCGGCTGGATCGACGGCCAGATGGGCAAGGTGGCCGACGCGCTGGCGCAGTTCGAGCGCCGCGCCGCCGGCTTCGGCGACCGCCTCGACATCGGCACCATCACCCTGGGCTGCGCGCTCGGCTACCTGGATTTCCGCTACCCGGACTACGACTGGCGCGCCAGCCACCCCGCCTGCGCGGCCTGGTATGCCGGCTTCGGCGAGCGCCCCTCGATGCGCGCGACCGCCCCCGAGGCGCGCCCCGCATAGCGGCGTTCCGGGGCGGCCCGGGCCACCTCGGCGCACGTGCCGCGGGCTTCTATTCTTATTACCAGAATGACTTAGACAGCGCGCTCTAGCGGCTGTTACGGTTATGAGCATAGAACCCTGCGGCGCCGGGCGGCGGCGCGTTCGCGCGTCCGCCCCGCCCGTGCCGGCCTACTGCCCGCCGCAGGTTGTTCCCCAGCGCCCCACCGGGCGCCCCCACAAGGGCAACCTGCCATGTATGTGTACGATCCCGTCGATCAACAACTCGTCGAACAGCGCGTCGCGCAGTTCACCGACCAGACCCAGCGCTTCCTGAACGGCCAGCTCAGCGAAGACGATTTCCGCACCCTGCGCCTGCAGAACGGCCTGTACATCCAGCGCCACGCGCCCATGCTGCGCATCGCCATCCCCTACGGCCTGCTGGCCGCGCGGCAGCTGCGCACGCTGGCGCACATCGCGCGCACCTGGGACCGCGGCTACGGCCACTTCAGCACGCGCCAGAACATGCAGTTCAACTGGCCCAGGCTGGAAGACGTGCCGACCATCCTGGCCGAACTGGCCAAGGTGCAGATGCACTCCATCCAGACCAGCGGCAACTGCATCCGCAACACCACCTCCGACCACTTCGCCGGCATCGCGCCCGACGAACTGGTGAACCCGCTGGTGTGGTGCGAGATCATCCGCCAGTGGTCCACGCTGCACCCCGAATTCGCCTTCCTGCCGCGCAAGTTCAAGATCGCGGTCAGCGGCGCCGAAGAAGACCGCGCCGCCGTCGGCGTGCACGACATCGGCCTGCAGGCCGTCGAGCGCGACGGCGTGCTGGGCTTTCGCGTCTGGGTGGGCGGCGGCCTGGGCCGCACCCCCATGGTCGGGCACCTGATCAACCCGTTCGTCGAATGGCAGCACCTGCTCACCTACCTGCAGGCCGCGCTGCGGGTCTACAACATGCACGGCCGGCGCGACAACAAATTCAAGGCGCGCATCAAGATCCTGGTCAAGGACCTGACGCCGGAAGTCTACGCCCGGCAAGTCGACGAACAGTGGCAGCTGATCAAGGGCGGCCCGGACACGCTGACCCAGGAATACGTCGACACCATCGCCGGCCGCTTCACCTGGCCCGAATACGACGCGGCCGCCGCCGGCGAGCCCGACCCCACCGAGATGCACGCGGCGGCCCATCCCGCCTTCGCGCATTGGCTGCGCCGCAACGTGCATGCCCACAAAGTGCCCGGCTATGCCGCCGTCACCCTGTCGCTCAAGCCCACCGGCGTGCCGCCCGGCGACATCACGGCCGACCAGATGGAAGCCGTGGCCGACCTGTCCGAACGCTACGGCCATGGCGAAGTGCGCGTCTCGCACGAGCAGAACCTGGTGCTGGCCGACGTGCGCCGCGCGCAGCTGTTCGAGCTGTGGCAGGAACTGCGCGCGCTCAACATGGCCACGCCCAACATCGGCCTGCTGACCAACATCATCTCGTGCCCCGGCGGCGACTTCTGCGCCCTGGCCAACGCCGTCTCGATCCCGGTGGCCGAAGCCATCCAGCGCCGCTTCGACAACCTGGACTACCTGTTCGAAATCGGCGAGCTCGACCTCAACATCTCGGGCTGCATCAACGCCTGTGGCCACCACCACGTCGGCCATATCGGCATCCTCGGCGTCGACAAGAACGGCGAAGAGTGGTACCAGGTGACCATCGGCGGCCGCCAGAACGGCGCGGCCAAGCCGCTGCCCGACCTGCAATCGCTGCGCGGCGGCGGCGCCGCCATCGGCCGCATCATCGGCCCCTCGTTCGCGCGCGAGCAGGTGCCCGACGTGGTCGAGCAACTGGTGCGCACCTACCTGCGCCTGCGCGACAGCGATGCCGAGCGCTTCATCGACGTGGTCGACCGCGTCGGCATCGCCCCCTTCAAAGAAGACGTCTATTCCGACCCGGCGCTGGCCAAATCCGCCCCGGCGCCCGCCCGCGAGGTTGCCCATGCCTGATGCCATTGCCGCCGACGATGCCGTGCCGCACCTGATCCGCCACGGCCGCCTGCAAGACAACGACGCGCGCGTGTTCGCGCCCGAAGCCGACAGCGAACCCGGCGCGCAACTGCCGCCCGACGAACCGGGCTGGATCGTCCCCCTGCCGGTCTGGAACGCGGCGCGCGACACGCTGCGCCAGCGCCGGCATCCGGTGGCGGTGCTGCTGGCGCCGGCCACCAACCTGCAAGACCTGGTCGGCGAAGCGGGCCGGGTGCCCGAAGGCATCGCCTTCATCGCCATCGACTTCCCGCTCTACACCGACGGACGCGGCTACTCGCTGGCGCAACTGCTGCGCACGCGCCACGGCTGGCAAGGCGAGCTGCGTGCGCTGGGCGACGTCATGATCGACACCATCCACTACCAGGCGCGCGTCGGCTTCGACAGCTTCCTGGTCAAGCCGGGCCACGACCCGCACCAGGCCCTGGCGGCGTTCAAGACCTTCACGGTGCACTACCAGAAGACCTATCCCAAGCCCCGCCCGCCGGAACTGCTGGCCGCGTGACCTGTGCGGCGGACGAGGCGCGTGCGCCCGACGCAGGGCCGCACGCACCGCGATACCGAGGTGTCAGACACCCCATGGGGTGTCTGACACCTATGCAGTCGAAATAGCGGCCGCACACTCAGGTGTCTGAGAGATGTCAGGCACCCTACGGGCGCCTGGCGCCTGAAACCGTTGCGTGGAGGCCAGGAAAACCACCCGGCATGCGAACGCGCCTACATGCCTTCCCAATGCGGGCCGGGCACGTGGATATCGAACAATTCCAGCACGCGCGCGACGGTGTGGTCGACCATCTGCTCGATGGACTCGGGGCGGTGATAGAACGCCGGCAGCGGCGGGAAGATGATGCCGCCCATTTCCGTGACGGCGGTCATGTTGCGCAGGTGCGCCAGGTTGAACGGCGTTTCGCGCACCATCAGCACCAGGCGGCGCCGCTCTTTCAGGGTGACGTCGGCCGCGCGCGTGATGAGGTTGTCCGACAGCCCGTGCGCCACGGCGGCCAGCGTGCGCATCGAGCACGGCACGATCACCATGCCGGCGGTCTGGAAGGCGCCGCTGGCCAGCGTGGCCCCCACGTCGCGCACGCTGTGCACATGGTCGGCCAGGGCCTGGACTTCGTGGCGGCCGATGTCGAGCTCGTGCTTGATGTTGAGCACGCCCGAGGCGGACACCACCAGGTGCGACTCGACGTCGTCGACCCCGCGCAGCGCCTGCAGCAGGCGCACCGCGTACAGGGCGCCGGTGGCGCCCGTGATGCCGACGACCAGCCGCCGCGGGGACGTCATGCGGTCGTGGCGCCGGCGCCGTCCAGCAGCGTCTTCAGCTCGCCGCTCTCGTTCATCTCGGTCATGATGTCCGAACCGCCGATGAACTCGCCGCTGACGTACAGCTGTGGAATGGTCGGCCAGTTGGAATATTCCTTGATGCCCTGGCGCACTTCGTCGTCCTCGAGCACGTTCACGGTGACGAGTTTCTTCACGCCACAGTCTTTCAGGATCTGGATCGCGCGGCCCGAGAACCCGCATTGCGGAAACTGCGCGCTGCCCTTCATGAACAGCACGACGGGGTGCTGCGTGACGGTTTCGCGGATGAATTCTTGCACGTCGCTCATGGTGGTCTCACAAACAGGAAAAGCGGAATGAATCCATTATAGGGACCCGCCGGAAATCCGCTCGATTCCGGCCAGGTCGCGCCGGCTGGCCACCTGGCCGAAGCCGGCGGCAACCAGCAACTGCCGTACCGCGGCGGCCTGGTCCCAGCCGTGCTCCACCCACAGGGCGCCGCCGGGGCGCAGCCGGGCGGCCGCGCCGGCCACGATGGCGGCCAGGTCGCGCAGGCCGTCGGCGCCGTCGGTCAGGGCGCGGCGCGGCTCGAAGCGCAGGTCGCCGCGCCGCATGTGCTCGTCGTCGCGGGCAATGTACGGCGGGTTGGAAACGATCAGGTCGTAGCGGGCCCGCGCCGGCAGGGCGTCATACCAGCTGCCCTGCGCGAAATCGACCCGCGCGCCCAGGCGCGCGGCATTGCGCACCGCCACCTGCAGCGCCGCCGCGCTGGCGTCGGTGGCGGTCACCGACACCACTTGCGGCGCGCCCAGGGCGATCGACACGGCGATCACCCCGCTGCCCGTGCCCAGGTCGAGCACGGCGGCCTCGGGATGGCCGGCCAGCCACTGCAGCGCGGTCTCGACCAGCAGCTCGGTCTCGGGCCGCGGGATCAGCACGTCCGGCGTGACCGCGAAATCGTGTCCCATGAACTCGCGGTGGCCCACCAGGTACGCCATGGGCTCGCCGGCCAGGCGGCGCGTCACCAGGGCCTGGTACTGCTGCGCCTGCCAGGGCTCGATCGGGTCGGTGTCGTGCGCCAGCATCCAGGCGCGCGGCTTTTGCAACACATGTTCCAGCAGCATGCGCGCCTCCAGGCGCGGCAAGCGCGGGTCCTGCAGGAAGGTTTGCAGGATCGGGCGGTCCACGTCAGAGCTCGTCCCCCAGCGCCGCCAACTGCTCGGCCTGGTGTTCGGCGATCAGGGCGCCGGTCAGTTCTTCCAGATCGCCTTCCATGATCTGCTGCAGCTTGTACAGCGTCAGGTTGATGCGATGATCGGTGACGCGGCCCTGCGGGAAGTTATAGGTGCGGATGCGCTCGGACCGGTCGCCCGACCCCACCAGGCTCTTGCGCTCGGCGGCTTCCTTGTTCTGGCGCTCGCGCAGCTCGCGGTCCTTCAGGCGCGCGGCCAGCACCTGCATGGCCTTGTCCTTGTTGCGGTGCTGCGAGCGGTCGTCCTGGCATTCCACCACCAGCCCGGTCGGCAAGTGGGTGATGCGCACCGCCGAATCGGTCTTGTTGATGTGCTGGCCGCCGGCCCCGCTGGCGCGGAACGTATCGATGCGCAGGTCGGCCGGGTTGATGACGATCTCGCCCATCGCGTCGGCCTCGGGCATCACCGCCACCGTGCAGGCCGACGTATGGATGCGGCCCTGCGCCTCGGTGGCGGGCACCCGCTGCACGCGGTGCGCGCCCGACTCGAACTTCAGCCGGCCGTACGCGCCGTCGCCGTCGATGCGCGCGATCACTTCCTTGTAGCCGCCCAATTCGGACGGGCTTTCCGACATCAGCTCGACACGCCAGCCACGCTGTTCGGCGTAGCGCGAATACATGCGCAGCAGGTCGCCCGAGAACAGCGCGCTCTCGTCGCCGCCCGTGCCGGCGCGGATTTCCAGGAACAGGCTGCGCCCGTCGTTGGGATCGCGCGGCAGCAGCAGCACCTGCAGCTCCGCCTCGAGCTTTTCGAGGCGCTCGCGGCCGGACTTGAGCTCTTCCTCGGCCATCGCCTTCATGTCGGGGTCGGCCAGCATTTCCTGCGCGGTGGCCAGGTCCTCCTCGGTGCGGGCGAACTGGCCGTAGGCCTGCACCACCGGCTCCAGCTCGGCGCGCTCGCGCGACAGCTTGCGAAAGCGTTCCATATCGGCAGCGGTCTCGGGCTCGGCCAGCAGGGCATCGACCTCGATCAGGCGGTGGGACAGCTGTTCCAGCCGGCTGCGCATGGAAGATTTCATAGGGAATACCAGAAAGACGAATAGCGGATTAGCGGAAAGCGGGCGCCCGGAAAACGAACGCCCGCCAAGGCGGCGGGCATCGGGACAGCGGCGCTAACGGCGCGAATCGCGGCCGGGAAACAGGCGCGGCATCCAGGCGAGCAACTGCTTGCGCTCCTCGCCCTCGCTGCGGTTCAACGCCGCCAGCGGGCCGTGCAGGTACTTCTGGGTGAGCCCGTGGGCGAGCTGGTCCAGCACGGCCTCGGGCGACTCGCCGCGCGCCAGCAGGCGGCGGGCGCGTTCGAGCTCGGCGGCGCGCACGTCCTCGGCGGCCTGGTGCAAGTCGCGGATGACGGGCACCACCTCGCGCGATTGCATCCAGTGCATGAAGCCCTGGACGCGGGTTTCGATGATGGCCTCGGCCTGCACCACCGCCGCGCGGCGCGCGTCGGTACCGCTTTGCACCAAGCGGCCCAGGTCGTCCACCGAGTACAGGTAGACGTCGTCGAGGCGGCCGACCTCGGGCTCGATGTCGCGCGGCACGGCCAGGTCGATCATGACGATGGGCCGGTGGCGGCGCTGGCGGGTGGCGCGCTCGACCAGGCCCAGGCCCAATATGGGCAGCGAACTGGCCGTACAGGACACGATGACGTCGAATTCGGCCAGGCGCTCGGGCAGGTCGGCCAGCTTCATGGTGCCGGCCGAGAACCGCCCGGCCAGCAATTCCGCGCGTTCCGCGGTACGGTTGGCCACCACCATGCTGCGCGGGCGCTGCGCGGCGAAATGGGTGGCACAGAGCTCGATCATTTCGCCGGCGCCGATGAACAGCGTGCGGGCTTCTTCCAGGTTGCCGAACACCCGCTCGGCCAGCCGCACGGCCGCCGCCGCCATGGACACCGAATGGGCGCCGATGGCGGTCTGCGAGCGGACTTCCTTGGCCACCGAGAAAGTGCGCTGGAACAACTGGTGCAGCAGCGTGCCCAGCGAGCCGGCCTCGCCGGCGGCGCGCACCGCGTCCTTCATCTGGCCGAGGATCTGCGGCTCGCCCAGCACCATGGAGTCGAGCCCGCTGGCCACGCGGAACGCATGGCGCACGGCCTCGTCCTGCTGGTGGCGGTACAGGTGCGGGTTGAGCGCGCCGGCCTCGATGCGGTTGTGGTCGGCCAGCCAGGCCGGCAATTGCTCGGCCACCTGGGCCTCGGCGGCGCAATAGACTTCGGTGCGGTTACAGGTGGACAGGATGGCCGCTTCGCGCACCGCCCCGCCGAAAGCCGAGCGCAGGCCTTCGAGCGCCGGCCGCACCAGGTCGACCGGCATGGAAACGCGTTCGCGCACCGAGACGGGCGCGGACGTGTGATTCAGACCGAAAGCAAGAACAGCGACGGACATGGAACGCGGGACAATGGCCGCCGCCCCGGGGCGACGGCACATTTGTAACATTGGGTCGATCAAAATTATACCCCTCCGGGTTATCCCGGGGGTAACCGATCGGCCGGCCGGCGCTACCCGAGCCTGCACAGATCAAGAAAATTGTGTATAGTTGCGGACTTCGTTGGCCTGGTAGCTCAGTTGGTAGAGCAGCGGATTGAAAATCCGCGTGTCGGTGGTTCGATTCCGCCCCAGGCCACCACGAATTCGATGCCCAGCTCTTGTAGCTGGGCATTTTCTTTCTGTGTCAGGGAATTAACAGAGAGCCCCGTGACGGGGCTCATTTCAGGCAGCGCGGAGCCCCCTGTCTAAATGTGGGGAAGCTCGCGATCCTGAGCCGATATCGAAAGAATGGCATCTTCCAACATCAGAATGCCGGCTTACGTCCCCGCCAGGGCGCCGCGCGCTCGAGCTGAGCCGACACCTGCAGGATCACGTCTTCACGGCCGAAACGGCCCACCAATTGCGCGGCAACGGGAACGCCCCCGGACGTGGCAAACAAGGGCAGACTGGCGGCAGGCTGACCCGACGCATTGAAGACGGCCATGAAAGTGGCATAGCGCGATACCCGGTGGCGCAGCTCGAGAAACGCGCCACGCTGCATGGACAGTTCGCCCAGTTTCACCGGCAGCTCGGTCAGCGCCGGAGCCAGCACCAGGTCGAACTCCTGCATATAGGTTTCCATGGCACGGCCGATGGCATGCAGCCGGTTCACGCTGGCAATGTATTCGTCGGCACCGATGGTTTTGCCGAACTCGTAGCCCGATATCATCGCGGGTTCCAGATCGTCGGCCTGCAGCGACTTGCCGGCCAGCTTCAGTCGCGTATCCACCGACAGCACGATATTGCTGGCCAAGATGCACGCGTGCGCGCGCACG
Organism: Bordetella genomosp. 2; assembly: GCF_002261345.1. Taxonomy (GTDB): domain Bacteria; phylum Pseudomonadota; class Gammaproteobacteria; order Burkholderiales; family Burkholderiaceae_B; genus Bordetella_A. The sequence goes on from NZ_NEVT01000009.1 coordinate 58,541, forward strand.
AATGCCTCGTAATCGATGGGCGGAGGCGCGGAATCGACGACGGTGTGCCCCAGGCCGCGCAACAATTCGGCCGCGCCCTCCACCGCCTGCAATGGCTCCGGAGCCACCGCGATGTCGTTCCAGGCCGACCGCCAGACAGCGATGCGAAATGGCTTGACGGGCGCTTCCGCGACAGCGTCCAGATACGAACCAGTCTGGGGCGGGCAGGCATAGGGAGCGCCGGGCTCATAGCCCGCGATGGCGTCCATGGCGGCGGCGGTATCGCGCACGCTCAGGCTCAGCACGCCATCGGTGGCCATGCCGCCCCAACCTTCGCCGCGCAACGGCCCCATCGGAACGCGGCCGCGCGAGGCCTTCAGGCCATACACGCCGCAGCACGCTGCCGGAATACGGATCGAACCGCCGCCATCGCTGCCATGCGCCAGCGGCACGATGCGCGCAGCCACGGCCGCCGCCGCGCCGCCGCTCGACCCTCCCGCGGAGCGGTCCAGGCCCCAGGGATTGCGGGTGGGTCCGCCGTTGCGCACCGCCTCGGTCGTGGCGCCCATGCAGAACTCCGGCACGGTAGAGCGCGCGAAAGCAATCAGGCCTGCCTGCTCGAAGCGGTTTGTCACGGTGCCGTTGCACTCGTAGGTAGTGTCATTGAGCAGGCGCGAGCCTAGGCTGGACGGAAAGCGCGTGGACGGCAGCCCCGAATCCTTCAGCAAGAACGGAATGCCGCGAAATGCGCCCCGCGGCTGCCAGTTGCGCGCCAATTCAAGCGAGGCTTCGTATTGCTCGTAGCACAGCGCATTGAGGGCGCTCCCCCTGCTGCGCCCCAGTTCCACGGCGCAGCGCATCAGGTCCTCGGTAGTGATATCGCCCGACTTGAGCAGGGCAGCCATACCCAGGCCGTCCAGGGATTCGTACTCATCATGTTGCATAAGCTATAGGTCCTTGCAAGGAGTCAGGTTGGGCGAGGTCCGGCTTGGACCATTGCCTGCCAGGAATGGAGTCGATCAGGCGTCGCGTGTACTCGTGCTGGGGGCGATAGAAAATGTCGGTCGCGCGCCCCAGCTCCACCAGTTCACCCTGGCGCATCACGGCAATGCGGTCGCAGATCTCGGCGGCGACTCGCAAATCGTGGGTAATGAACAGGACAGCCAGGTCAAACTGCCCGCTGACGGTCTTGAGCAGGTCGAGCACCTGTGCCTGAATGGACACGTCGAGCGCCGAGACGGCCTCGTCGGCCACCAGCAGACGCGGGCGCAAGGCCAGCGCGCGGGCAATACCCACGCGCTGACGCTGCCCCCCGGAAAACTGGTGCGGATAGCGATCGGCGGCATCCCCGCCCAGGCCCACGAGCTCAAGCAGCGCACGCGCATCGGCGCGGGCCTTGGTACGCGGCTCGCCGTAGGCAATAGGCCCCTGGGCTACCGCGTCAACGATGCGGTGGCGTGGATTCAGCGAGGCATAAGGGTCCTGGAACACCATCTGGATCTGGCGCCGATACTTGTGCCAATCGCGGGGCGACAGGCCCACGAGCTCGTGGCCATCCAGTTTTACGCTGCCGCCGTCGGGAGGGATCAGTCCGGTGAGCGCGCGCCCCAGGGTGGACTTGCCCGACCCCGATTCGCCCACCAGACCTACGGTTTCGCCTCGCTGAATAGCCAGCGAAATATTCTTCAACGCCTGAACTTGGCGCCCCCGATCGGTACGAAAAGTCTTGTGCAGGTTCTCGATCACCATCAGCGCCGAAGTGGGCGATGCCACCACCTTACCCTCGGGTTTGTGCGGCACGGCGGCAATCAACTGGCGCGTATAGGCCGCCTGCGGACGATTCAGGATGTCTGCCGCAGCGCCCTGCTCTACCACCTGGCCATGGCGCATTACCACGATGCGGTCGGCGATCTCGGCCACCACGCCGAAATCGTGAGTGATGAAAATCACCCCTATGCCCATGCGCGCCTGGATGTCCTTGATCATGGCCAGGATCTGGGCCTGAGTCGTGACATCGAGCGCCGTGGTAGGTTCGTCGGCAATGAGTATGTCGGGCTCCATCGCCAGCGCCATGGCAATCACCACGCGCTGGCGCTGGCCGCCCGACAGCTGGAAAGGGTAGGCGTCGATGAGCTTCTCGGGATCGGGCAGCATCACCTCTCGAAACAGCTGCAGCACCTTGGCGCGACGCGCCTCGACCGGCATATCGGTATGACGCTCGAGCACCTCGTCGACCTGGCGGCCGATGCGCATGATGGGGTTCAGGGCCGTCATCGGCTCCTGGAACACCATGCCGAACGACTTGCCGCGCAGGTCCTGCCAGTCCTTGGGCGCGAGCCCGGTCAGCTCCCGCCCGCGATAACGGATGCTGCCGCTCTTTACCCGCAGCTCGCCTGCTGGCAGCAACCCCATCAGCGCATGCGCCGTGACCGACTTGCCCGAACCCGACTCGCCGACGACGCAAAGAATTTCGTTCTGGTTGACGCTGTAGGTAACGCCTTTCACAACAGGTTGCTCATCCTGCACGACAGAAATAACCAAGTCGCGGACTTCCAGCAGTACGCTCATGAGCTTGCTCGCTTGCGCGCCAGTTTGGGGTTGAGCGCATCGTTGAGCGCTTCGCCCACCAGGTTGAGGGCCAGGACGGTCACCAGAATGGCAATGCCCGGGAACACGCTCATCCACCATGCGTCACGCAGCACGCTGCGCGATGCGCCAATGATGTATCCCCAGGTCATGGTGTTGGGATCGCCCAGCCCCAGGAAGCTCAGCGCCGACTCCAGCAAGATGGCGCTGGCCACCATAAGCGATCCTGACACAATCACCGGCGAAAGGCTGTTGGGCAGGATCTGCGTGAGTATGATGCGGGCGTTCGATTGGCCGCTCAGTATCGCGGCTTCGACAAACTCGCGGTGTTTCATGCTCATGAACTCGGCGCGCACCAGGCGCGCCAGCGGCGGCCACGAAACCAGCGCGATCGCCAGGATCACGGTGCCGATACTGGGGGTGAGAATGGCCACGAGCACCACTGCCAGAAAGAACCCCGGAATGGTCTGGAACAGCTCGATAAACCCGACGATGATCTGATCGACCTTGCCGCCGTAGAAGCCAGCGACCGACCCCACGGTAATGCCCAGCAGAATGGACACAGCAGTCGACACCAGGGCCAACACCAGGGTTACCCGCGCGCCATAGGCGATGCCGGTGGCAATATCCCGGCCCAAGGTGTCCGTGCCCAGCAGCGCATCGTCGGACAGCGGCGGCATGTAAGGCGCGTTGACGATGTCCCAAGGGCTGTCCGGAAAAATCCAATGAGCGAAAACGGCCAGCAGGGTCACGAGGACAAGAACGCTCAAGCCGATGAAACCGCCCTTGTTGTGACAGAATCCATGAAAGAAGCGCTTCATTTCAGTTCGATCCTGGGGTCGGCGATCGTATAGAGAATGTCGGTGAACAGGTTGACCACCACGACAACGACGGAGGCGACAAAGAAGACGCCGAGCAGCACGCTGTAATCGCGCTGCACCAGGGCATCGAACGCCAGCCGTCCGATCCCGGGCCAGGCGAACACCGTCTCCACCAGCAAAGACCCGCCGATGAGATGGCCAGCCTGGATGCCCGCATAGGTAATGATGGGCAGCAAGGCGTTGCGCAGTACGTGGCGCATGATCACCGTGCGTTCGGACAGCCCCTTGGCGACGGCGGTCTTGACGAAATCTAGCTGGCGGATCTCCAGCATGGAGGCGCGGGTGAGGCGCGCATAGACGGCCATATAGAACATGCCCAGCGTAAGGGCGGGTAGCATCAAATGGCGTGCAATATCAGCGAACCGCGCAAAGCCCGTGAGGTTTGCCCCCACACTTTCGTAGCCAAACGCGGGCAGCCATTGCAACTGCACCGAAAACACCAGCACCAGCATCAGCCCCACCCAGAAAATCGGCGTGGCGTAGGCGAGCATGGCCAGCGTGGTGATGATGGTGTCGCCCCATTTGCCCACCCGCAGCGCCGCCTGCACGCCCAACGCCACTCCCACGAGCAGTGCGAAGGCGAACGAGGTCAGGGTAAGCACCAGGGTGGCCGGCAATTGCTCCATGATGAGTGTCGCCACCGGCGCCTGCTGACGATGGGAATAACCCAGGTCGAAAGAAGCGATGTCTTTCAAGTAGGACACCAGTTGCACGGGCAAGGGCTTGTCCAGCCCGAAATCCTGGCGCAGCTTGGCGATGTACTCGGCGTCGGCCGCCCCCGACTGGCCCGCCAGGATCTCGGCCGGATCGCCGGGCGCCGCCCGGACCAGGAAGAAATTGAACATGGCGATCATCAAGAGCACCAAAATGCTCTTGAACACGCGCCTGCCCAGGAAGCCGGCCAGCTTGCTCATTCTTTCGACAACCAGGCGTCGCTATAGGTGTCCGCCGCGCCCAGGGCCGTGGTAATGGCGCCGTGTACGCGCTTGTTCAGGACGGTGCCGTACTTGGTGTCGATCAACCACACCAACGGCACGTCCTCGACGAGAATGCGCTGCACTTCCGAGTAATACTTCTGCCGGTCCGCATCGTCGCCCGCCTTGGCCGCCAGATCGAACAACTCGTCGACTTTCGGGTTGTTGTACTGAGAGGTGTTGCTGAACATCACCCCTTTGCGGATATTGCTTCCCATATAAGTTCGCGCCACGCCTATGGCGGGATCAGCGTACTGAAACACGCCATTGCCGGCCATATCGAAATCCCAGTTTCCCACGCGCGATACCCAACCACCCACATCGGTGCTTTCCAGATTGAGCGCGATGCCGACCTTGGACAAGTTCTGCTTGATGTACTCCGCCACGCGGCGGTGCATCTCGCCATACGGCGTCGGGATCATGCTGACCGACACGCGCACGCCGTCGGCGTTCGGCTTGAGGCCCATTTCGTCGAGCAGAGCCACCGCCTTCTCGGGGTCATAGTCGTACTTCTTGACGTTGGCGTCATAGAAGCGCGTGTTGTGGTGAATGGGCCCGCTTGCCACCACTCCCTGGCCGAACAGGATTTTGTCGGCGATGAACTGGCGATTGATCGCATACATCAGCGCCTGGCGAAAGCGCTTGTCATTGAAGGGTGGGCGCGTGTTGTTCAGTTCGATCCACTGCATTGTCGACCAGTACTCGTAGCCCTTGTTGGTGTGCTTCAAGTTGGGCAGCTTAGCCACGCGAGGCACATCCACCGGCTCGAGGTCATGCAGCCATGCCTGCATCACGGTGCCCTGCTCGATGGCCAACCGGCGCGAGGCGGCGTCGGGTATCATGCGATACGTAATGCCATCGAGGTAAGGCCGGCCCGGCTTCCAGTAGTTCTCGTTTTTCACGAGTTCTATGTAAGAGCCGCGCTCCCATTTCTTGAACTTGAACGGTCCGGTGCCGATGGGATGCGCATTGTTCGGATTCTGGGCGATGGGCGTGTCCACATCGTACAGATGCTTCGGCAAGATGGCGCCGCCGCCGATATCGAACGCATACAAAAAGGCCGCATACGGCTCTTTTAGCTTGAAGACTACGGTATCCGCGTCCGGCGCGGTGAGCGATTCGACGTTCTCCATCAGCCCACGGGTGCGCGGCGTCTTGGACAACACCTTTTCATACGAAAACACCACATCCGCCGACGAGAACGGTTTCCCGTCGTGCCAGGTCACACCAGGCTGCAGATGGAACGTGTACGTGAGCCTGTCGTCGGACACTTCCCACGACTTGGCGAGGCTGGGCAGCGGCTTGAGGTCGAACGAATAGGTCAGCAGGCTCTCGAAGATCTTGCCTCCCACCATCTGCGTGCCCGCCACTTGCTGCAGCGCCAGAATCAGGCTGGGCGGCTCGGGATGCAGAATCGCCGTGAGCACGCCGCCGTACTGCGGCGTTTCGGCAGCCTGCGCGGGCAGATTGGCGAACGTGGCGGTGGCGGCCGCCGCCGCGAGCGCGCATTTGACGATGGCCCTACGGGCCTGATTGACCAGTTGCATGATTACCCCCTCGACGATCTCGGATGTATGGCGGGCTCAGCCCAGTCTGGGCTGAACTCCGCACCAGTCGTTCAGAAACAACGCATACGTCTTGGCCACGCGCAACATGCTATGCACGCTGACACTCTCATTGAATCCGTGATAATTGCGCGACACCGGCCCATAGCAGGTGACGGGCACGTCCATCATCAAGCGGAAATGCCGCCCGTCGGTCGTGCCCGTGAGCGCCACCGGCCTGGGCGCCTCGCCGGTGACGCGCTGGTGCGCCTCGGCCAGCAGCCGCAGCGGCGGCACATCGAGGTCGTACTCGCAACCGGGAGCATGGAAGCCTTCATAGCGGATCCGGACCTGGGTATCGGGCTGGGCGAGCTCTTGCTCTACCCGGCGTATGCACGCCTCGATGCGTGCCTTGGCCGTTTCGATAGGCATGTCGGGATAACACGACAGGCGCAGGCCGAGGGTACATACGCTGGGTACCGAAGAATTCCAGTCGCCGGCATGAATCTGGCCGAGGTTGAAGTTGATGGGGTGCGCATGATCGCGGTACGCGGGATGGCGATTTTCGGGCAGGTTCCATTCATGCTCTATGCCCTTGATGGCATCGACGATGCGCAGGCCTATGTTCACCGGATTGATGCCCGTTGTCATCAGGGATGCATGGGCCGGCTTGCCGACGATCTCGACGTACAGCCAGAACACCCCCAGCTGGGCTGACATCAGGCCCTCTTGCGTAGGCTCGGGAATGAGAACTGCGTCGAATGAAGCGAGCCGCGCGGCCCCGATGGCGCTCTTGAGCGCCGACACGGTTGCCAAGGTGCCGTTGCCCGTGCTTTCTTCTTCGAGCACCCCGTTGAACCCCACCACTCCGGCTGGTTGCACGCCCAGCTCTTGCAGCGCCTTGAAAGCCGCCAACGCGCATACGATACCGGCTTTCATGTCGCCCGCGCCGCGGCCGTACAACCAGCCATCGTGCAAGCCGCCCTTGAAAGGCGATTCGCTCCAAAACTCTTCGGGCCCGGTCGGCACGACGTCCAGGTGACCATTGAACAGTACCGAACGACCGGTGACCTGTGCAGGCTCATGGCAAGCCAGCACATTGAAACGGCCGCCGTCGGGGCAGCAGGCGGGCGAATAAAGCGGCAGGTTTTCGATATCTTCGGTACGCAAGGCAATGCGTTTGCTCCGCAGACCCAGCTTGGCCAGTTCGGCCTCCAGGAACTCGGCCGCGGGAGTTTCCTGTCCCGGCAGGCTGCGGCATTGGACGAAGCGCGACAAAGTGTCGGTCAGGTAGTGCTCCAACCCGTCAACTGCGGCCTCAATGGCCTGGGCGGGTAATGTACGTGTTTGCACTTCGCTCATTTCGCACTCCGTCGGCCGTTGAGGCGGCCAGCCATGTCGCAATCTGCCAATGACTGCGTGGGTGGATTACCGGCCCAATCCCATAAGGATCAAATATTGACACTTAAAAGTCGATTAATGACATAATAGGGTCTTAGATAGATGCTGACAAGGCACGACAAGGCAGAGATTTCCCTAACATGGGGCATCCCTGCCAAACGCTATTGAGGTAAGCAAATGGTCCGTATGGACACCCGATTCAATCAATCCGTGGCCAAGGCGTTCGACATCATCGAAGCCTTCGCTGTGCGGCCCGGCCCGCTGAGCCTGAATGAACTGATGGAGATTTCCAATCTGGACCGCAACTCCACCCTGCGCATGCTGCATACGCTGACGGCGCTGGGCTATCTGGAGCGCGGCCCGAACCAGCGCGGCTATGTGCTCGGCAAGAAGTTCCTGCACCGCACCTTCGACTACCTGCGCAGCAACCCCCTGATCGAGCGCGCGAATCCGGTTCTGATCGAGCTGCAGCAAGAAGCCGAGGAAGGCGTGGACCTGAGCCTGCACGACGATCTGAACATCGTGTATGCGCTGCGCCGCCAGACACGGCGCCGCTATTATTTCGCCACCCTGGTGGGCCGCACCATGCCGGTGTACCGCACATGCTCGGGCCGGGCCATCATGGCGAGCCTGCCCGACGAACGCGTCGACGATATTCTTGCCCGATCCGACCTGGTAGCGGCCACGCCGCACACCATTGTGGAACCTAGTGAAATCCGCAAGAAAATCGCCCAGGCACGGCTCGACGGGTATGCCATGACCGTACAAGAATCCCTGCTGGGCGAGCTGGCCGTAGCCGCGGCCGTGATAGACCACACCGGGCTACCGACAGCCGCCATTCACATCTATGGCCAGCTGTCGCAATGGACGCCGGAAGATTTTGCCCAGCGCTTCGGGCCTTTGGTCATCAGTGCTGCGCAGGCGCTCAGTTCAAAATGAGCCGTCTTGGGGCCGCGTCCTGCATATTGACGCAGGTCTCGCACGGGGCAGCACACCACTCCAGGGTCATGGTGGCGGACTGCAGTAACTTGTCCGCATCGCGGATGGACCGCGATTTAAAGGATCGGTGGACGAAGCAGTTATTCGTGACCAAATAGGGGGAAGCGGCCCCCCACCATCGCCGGCTCCAGCGCGCCGCAGGAGCCGGCCTCGCACTCATCAGCTGGGTCCTTTCCCGTTTTCATGCCCAGGCATGCCATGACCAGGCTGCCCCGACGGCGCGCGGCTGGCCAGCGGCCGGACGGGCGCTTGCAGCCGCACGGTCTGGCGCTTGCCTCCGACGTCGAGAACCAGCGATATCGGGATCTGCTCGCCGACCCGGACCTGTTGCTTCAGCTCCAGCAACATCAGGTGGTAGCCGCCCGACTTGAGCTCCACATCCTGTCCGGCTGGCAGGTCCAGCCCATCGATCTGCCGCATTTTCATGACATCGCCCTGCAGGGCCATTTCGTGGATTTCGGTTGTGCCGGCGGCATCGGATTGCGCGGAAACCAGGCGTGCCGGTGTTTGCGCGCGCAGGGTCATGAAAGCGCCGGTAGCATGTTGGCCGGGCACCGTGGCGCGTACCCATGCATTTTCGACCGTAACTTGTGCGTGGGCAGCCATCGCGGCCAGCGTCAGCCCCAGGGCCATGGCGAACCTATTGGCGATTCTCATAAGAAGTTCTCCTTTCAAGGGTAAGAGTCGGGTCTGTTCCTGCAGGCATTACCCATGCAGGTCCATGATGGCCCCGATGTCATTGACGAAGTCGTCGATGGGCTGGTTATGGCGCAACGCCACCCTCAGCTTGCCTTCGGCGTCGTAGACGTAGCTCAGGGCCGTGTGATCCATGGTGTAGGACGAGCCCGTCGGGATCTTGCTGTAGTACACCTTGTATTCTTTGGCGGTCGCCCTGGTCTGGTCGGGCGACCCATACAGGCCGATGAAGCTCGGATCGAATGCCGTGACGTAGGCGGAAAGCACCTCGGGGGTGTCGCGTTCCGGGTCTACCGTGACGAACAGCACTTGCAGGTTCTTGCCTCTTTCGCCCAGCTTCTGCTTGACCTCGACCGCCCTGGTAAGTGCCGTAGGGCAGACATCGGGGCATTGGGTAAAGCCGAAGAAGACCATGACGACCTTGCCTTTGAAGTCCGCCAGGGTATGCGCCTGGCCGTCAGTGCCGTTCAAGGCAAAGCCCTTTCCCAATGCACTATCTGTAAGAGCCACGCCACGTAGATTCTCCAGTTTGTCTTCGCCGGAGCATCCAGCCAGTCCGGCGAGCGCTCCCAATGTCACTGCGGCCATGAAACCACGTCTGTTGAACATCTTTATTCCTTATCAGTCCCGCGCTCTCGCGCATATCCGCATTCGCACGCAGCCGCGTTCCGGCCGGCATTGCGACTCCTGGGTGTAGATCGATCCGGAGCAAACAGCGCCAGGTGGCCCGCCGTCAACGCGATGCGCGCAGACCGTCAACCAGCGGGCTGGCCATTACGCGGCAGCAAGTACAGGCGCAAAAAAACCTCGCGGAGCGATCCGGTGTTGGCTTGCACAGCGGCAAGCCATCCAGAACGATCAGGCGAGGTGCGAGGGCGGCGCCCTGGAGCCCAGCGGGGGGCCGAGCGGTGGCAATGGCGGCAATGCTTGCCGCACCGCGGGCGCGTCGACAGCGATGGACGTCAGAAGCGCGGGCCTGACTTCGGGGGGAAACTCGGGTATCGCGCCCTGCTTGGCAAATGCGCCAAATGGGCAATCCGGCCCAGCGGGCTCGGGCGACGAGTCTGCAGATTTGCCGGGCACTTCCAGGAACACGGACGCGACAGCCCCGGAACCCGAGCAGAATGCCAGGGCCACTTTGCCGGGCTGGTGCGCGGAGAGGCCAGGCATGTAGCCGGCCGGAATCGTGGCGCGGCAAAGCACCGCCATGATCGCCAGATAAACGATCATGCGCCAAGTAGATATTGGCAATTGGAGGAAGGAAGTCCGCCTGCGGTACATGCCGGCATTCTAGTACATGGGCGGCGCGCGGCGAGGCAGCGCCCGGCCCGATGACACTGCAAATCGTGTTCGGCGATGGTATTGTGGCAATCAGTAGGCTGCTGTACGTTGATTAAGGAGCACTTCCATGAATGCCAACGGTCAACGCAGGAGCGTGTCCCAGGTCATAGGCTGGGTGGTCCTGCTCCTCATTGCGCTCTATTCGCTGCTGGGAGGCGTCTGGCTGGCGGCGCTGGGGGGCTCGTGGTATTACGCCCTGCTGGGCATCGGGCTACTGGCCGGCGCGGCATATCTCTGGCGCCACCGCGAGCCGGGGCTGTGGCTTTACGCGCTGGCCCTGGCGGCCACGCTGGCCTGGGGGGTTTGGGAGGTCGGCGCCGATTTCTGGGCGCTGGCGCCGCGCTACGGCCTGCTGTTCCTGTTCGGCCTGTGGCTCTTGCTGCCGCCCGCCACGCGCGGCTTTGCCGCGCCGCGTCCCGCCAAGTTCGCCATGGGCGCCGCCATGGCGGGCATGCTGGCGGTGTTGGGCTACGGCATATTCAATGACCCGCAGGAAATCAATGGCACGCTGAGCCGCGCGCAGCCGGCCCAGGCGCAGCCCGTGCCCGGCGTGGCGGATGAGGACTGGCCGTCCTACGGGCGCACCGAAGGCGGCGTGCGCTATTCGCCGCTGGCGCAGATCAACGACGAGAACGTCAAGAACCTGCAGGTGGCCTGGACCTATCGCACGGGCGACTTCCGCACCGAGAACGACTCCGCCGAGACCACCAACGAGGTCACGCCCATCAAGGTCGGCGACAAGCTGTTCCTGTGCACGCCGCACCAGTTCCTCGACGCGCTCGACCCCGCCACCGGCAAGCGCCTGTGGCGCTACGATCCGCAGCTCAAGGCCGACAAGACCTTCCAGCACCTGACTTGCCGCGGCGTGTCCTATCACGACGCCGGCAACACCGCGCGGTTCCCGGCCAGCCTGGCCAAGGCGGGCGGCGCCGCGTCGACTGCGTGCCCGCGCAAGGTGCTGCTGCCCACCAACGATGGCCGCCTGGTCGCGGTGAATGCCGACAACGGCCAGAAATGCGGCGATTTTGGCGACAATGGCGAGATCGACCTGCAGAAAAGCATGCCGCACGCCTATCCCGGCGGCTACAACCCGACTTCGCCGCCAGTGGTGACGGCGACGACCATCGTCATCGGCGGCTCGGTGACGGACAATTTCTCCAACAAAGAGCCCTCCGGCGTGATTCGCGGCTACGACGTGCGCACCGGCGAACTGAAATGGGTGTTCGACACCGGGGCGGAAGATCCGAACGCCATGCCGGGCGAACACACCAAGTTCGTGCACAATTCGCCCAATGCCTGGGCGCCGCTGGCCTACGATGCGCAGGCCGACGTGGTCTATGTCCCGACCGGCGTGGGCACCCCCGACATCTGGGGCGGCGACCGCGACCCGCTGAAGGAGCGTTACGCCAACGCCATCCTGGCGCTGGACGCCACCACCGGGCGCCTGATCTGGCATTTCCAGACCACCCACCACGACCTGTGGGACATGGACGTGCCGGCGCAGCCCTCGCTGATGGACGTGAAGCTGGCGAACGGCCAGACCGTGCCGGCGATCTATGTGCTGACCAAGACCGGCAATGTGTTCGTGCTGGACCGCCGCAATGGCCAGCCCATCGTGCCGGTGACGGAGAAGGCCGTGCCGCAGAGCGTGGCGCGCGGCCCCCAGACCCGGGATGAACATTATTCCCCCACGCAGCCGTTCTCGGCGCTGAACCTGGCTCCCCAGGCGAAGCTCACCGACAAGGACATGTGGGGCGCCACGATGCTCGACCAGCTGATGTGCCGCGTGATATTCAAGCGCCTGAATTACGACGGCATCTACACGCCGCCGTCGGAGAACGGCACCCTGGTGTTCCCCGGCAACCTGGGCGTGTTCGAGTGGGGCGGCATGTCGGTGAACCGGGATCGCCAGGTGGCGCTGATGAACCCGATCGGCCTGCCGTTCGTATCCAAGCTGGTGCCCGAGGACGCCAACCGCCCCATCAAGGAAAAGGGCGCCGGCACCGAAAGCGGCGTTCAGCCCATGTACGGCACGCCATACGGCGTGGAGCTGAATCCGTTCCTGTCGCCGCTGGGTCTGCCGTGCAAGGCGCCCGCCTGGGGCTATGTCGCGGGCGTGGACCTGCAGAGCAACGAGGTGGTGTGGAAGAAGCGCATCGGCACCATCCGCGACAGCCTGCCGCACCTGTTCCAGCTGCCGCCGCTGAAGATCGGCGTGCCGGGCCTGGGCGGTCCCATCTCGACCGCCGGCAACCTGATGTTCGTGGCGGCCACGCAGGACAACTACCTGCGCGCGTTCGACGTCACCGATGGCGAGCTGCTGTGGGAGGGGCGGCTGCCAGCCGGCGGGCAGGCCACGCCGATGACCTATGCCGCCGACGGCAAGCAGTATGTGGTGGTCATGGCCGGCGGCCACGGCTCGTTCGGCACCAAGATGGGCGATTACCTGGTGGCGTATGCACTGCCGGATTGAAGGGCGGCGCGGCGAGTTTCGCTCAGCGAGCACCCAAGATATTGGCTCAAGTTAAGTTCCTCTACAACCGCTGGCAAAAATCCACCAGCCGTTCCCGGAACCACCGGTGCCCAGGGTCGCTGTCGGCGTTCCGGTGCCACGACAAGTAGACCGGGAACTGCGGCGTGCGCAGCGGCACCGCGTGCGACTTGAGCCGGAAGTGGTCGGCGTAGAGCAGGCCCATGCGGCGCGGCAGGGTGCAGACCAGGTCGCTGTTCTGCACCAGCACCGGCATCGACAGGAAATGCGGCACCGTAACGGCGATCTGGCGCGCCAGGCCGCGCTTGGCCAATGCCAGGTCGATCATCGGGCGCGAGTTGCCGTGGTGCGCCAGCACTACGTGCCGCAGCGACAGGAACACCTCCAGGCTGAGCCGCTCGGACACCTGCGGATGGTCGCGCCGCGTCAGCGTCAATAGCGATTCGGTCAGCACGCAGGTGTTGTGCACCGCCGGCTGCTGCAGCGGGAAATAGTTCAGCGCCAGGTCCACGGTGCCCTCGCGCAGTTCCCCCTGCAGCTGCAGGCCGGGCTCGGGCCGGATGGTGATGCGGATGCCCGGCGCGGCCGTGCCGAGCCAGTCGATGAAGCGCGGCAGCACCACGGTCTCGCCGTAGTCCTCCACCGCGACCACGAATTCGCGCTCGGCGTGCGCGAAATCGAAATCGTCGGCGCCGCGCAGGCCGCTTTCCAGCAGCGCCAGCGCCTGGCGCACCGGCTCGGCCAGGGCCTTGGCGCGGGCGGTCGGCGCCATGCCCTGCGCGCTGCGCTCGAACAAGGGGTCTTCCAGCCGCTCGCGCAGGCGCGCCAGCGCATTGCTGACGGTGGGCTGGGACAGGTGCAAACGGGCGGCGGCCTTGGAGATATTGCGCTCGGCAAAGATCGCATCGAAGACCAGCAGCAGGTTCAGGTCCAGCGTCCGCAGGTTCATACGCGCCCTTTATTTGGAATCTGAATTTTCAGTATTCCATATATAAAGTTGTCGAATGGCTCCCGAGCTTACAACAATGAGGCCCATCACAACACGGGAGACAAGCATGGATGGGCCGGCGCGCGATAACGACCTGGTGCTGCTGGACCGCCCGGACCAGGGCGTGGCGCGGCTTACCCTGAACCGGCCCGCGGCGCGCAATGCGCTCAACTCGGCCTTGCGCCAGGCGCTGCGCCAGGCGTTCGAGGCGCTGGAACAGGACGCCTCGGTGCGCTGCGTGGTGCTGCGCGGCAGCCACGGCTGCTTCGCGGCCGGCGCCGACCTCAAGGAAATCGCCGGCCTCGACGCCGGCGCGGTGGCGCGGCTGCCGGTGCTGGAGACTTGGCGGGTCATCGCCGGCTTCAGCAAGCCGCTGATCGCCGCCGTGGCCGGCCCCGCGCTGGGCGGGGGCTGCGAGCTGGCGCAGCATGCCGACATCATCCTGGCGGCGCGCAGCGCGCGCTTCGGCCAACCGGAGGTCAATGTGGGCATCATGCCCGGCGGCGGGGCCACGCAGCGCCTGGTGCGCGCGCTGGGATACTGGCGCGCGATGCGGCTGATGCTCGCCGGGGAGCCGATCTCGGCCGAGGAGGCGCTGGCCATCGGCCTGGCCAGCGAGGTGGTCGACGACGAACGCCTCGATGCGCGCGCCCTGGAGCTGGCGCGGCTGATCGCCTCGCGACCGCCGATCGCGGTGCGCCAGATCAAGCGGGTCGCCCTGGCCGGCGCCGACGCCAGCCTGGCCACCGGCCTGCAGCTGGAACGCCAGGCGTTCGAGCTGCTGTTCGACACGCAGGACCAGAAAGAAGGCATGCGCGCCTTCGCCGAACGCCGCCCGCCGGTTTTCGCCGGGCGCTGAAGATTCCCCCCACCACGCGAGGAAGTTCTCGATGTCCCAAGATGTAGCGATCATCGGCACCGGGCGCACGCCCTACAGCCGCGCCAAGCCGGGCGAAACCCTCTACACGGTCGACGAGTACATCGCCTGGGCGGCCGACCTGGCCCTGCAGCAGGCCGGCATGTCCAAGAATGATTTCGACGGCCAGGGGCTGGGCGTGGCGCACGCGGAGACGGCGCACACCGTCAACTGGTCGGCCGCGACGGCCGAGAACCTGGGCATCAGCCCGCAGATCCTGCTGCGCGCCGACCAGGGCGGCGCTTCCGCCACGGCCATGCTGATCCGCGCGGCGGCGTTGATCCGCGCGGGGGTGGTAGACCGCGTGCTGGTGGTCGGCGCCGACACGCCGCTGAACATTCCCTCGGCCGCGCCCGGCCTGCCCTTGTCGCCCGAGCGATCGCGCGGCGTGTACTGGGATTTCCAGGGACCGTTCGGCGTCATGGGCGCGACCGCGCAGTTCGCGCTGGTGTTGACGCGCTACATGCACCAGTTCCCGGGGCTGCGTTTCGAGACACTGGGCAAGATCGCGGCCAGCAACCGTTTCCATGCCTCGCTGCATCCCGGCGCGATCTATCGCACGCCTTTCACGGTCGAAGACTACCTGGCCTCGCGCGTGCTGTCGGACCCGATCCGGCTGCTGGACTGCGTGCCCATTGTCAACGGCGGGCTGGCCTATGTCGTGACCTCGGGCGAGACGGCGCGGCGCCTGTGCGACAAGCCGGTCTGGCTGCGCGGCTTCGGCGAAGCCAACAATTACTACCATGGCGCGCGCGCCTTGCCCGACATCACCACCACCGGCTTCGCGCAGTCCGGGCCGGCTGCGCTGAAGATGGCCGGCGTCTCGCATGCCGACATCGATTTCTTCCAGCCCTATGACGACTACCCCTTCATTTCGATGATGACCATCGAGGACTGGGGGTTCTGCAAGAAAGGCGAAGGCGGGCGCTTCATCGACGAGCACGACCTGCGCTTCGACGGCGACTTTCCCCTTTCCACCGACGGCGGCCAGCTCTCCGGCGGCCAGCCGGGCGGCGCCATCGGCGGTTTCATGCCGCTGATCGAGGCGGTGACGCAGCTGCGCGGCGAGGCCGGCGAGCGCCAGGTAAAGAACGCGCGCATCGGCGCGGCGTGCGGCTTCGGCGGCATTCCCTATGGCCGGCCGGGGCGCAGCTGCGTCGCCGTCGTGCTCGGCAACGACGATTGAGGGCCTTGACCATGACCGATTCCCCCCTGCACAAGCCGCTGCCCGCCATCACCGACCAGACGCGCCCGTTCTGGAGTGCCGCCCGCGAGGGCCGCCTGGTGCTGCAGAAATGCCAGCGCTGCGGCACGTTCAACTTCCACCCCAAGCCGTGGTGCATCGAGTGCGGCTCGCGCGAGCTGCGCTGGACCGAGGCGCGGCCGACCGGCACCGTGTATTCGCATACGGTGTCGCGCTCGGTAGCCATGAACTATCCGGGCTGGCAGCAGGACTTGCCGCTGATCCTGTGCCTGATCGACCTGGACGACGGCGCGCGCCTGTATGGCCACGTGACCGGTTGCGCTCCGGAGGACATCCGCATCGGCATGCGGGTCGGCGTGCATTTCGAGACCATCAGCGAAGACGCCGGCATTCCCAAGTTCCATCCCCTGGACTGACACCATGAGCCCGGAACCCGATCCGCAGACGCTGCGCAAGGCCGCCATGCGCGACGTGTCCTTCAATTGGGAGGATCCGCTGTGCCTGGATGAATTGCTGACCGGCGAGGAACGCATGATCCGCGACAGCGCGCGCGCCTATGCGCAGGAGCGCCTGATGCCGCGCATCCTGCTGGCGCACCGCCACGAAGACTTCGACGTCGCGGTAATGAAAGAAATGGCCGAACTCGGCCTGCTCGGCGCCACCATCGACGGCTACGGCTGCGCGGGCATCAGTTATGTGGGCTACGGCCTGATCGCGCGCGAGTTCGAGCGGGTCGACACGGCCTTCCGCTCGGCGCTGGGGGTGCAGAGCACCTTGTCGATGATGCCGATCTACCTGTTCGGCAGCCAGGCGCAGCGCGAGCGCTACCTGCCCGCGATGGCGCGCGCCGAGCTGCTGGGCTGCTTCGGCCTGACCGAGCCGGACCACGGCTCCGACCCTGGCTCCATGGCGGCGCGCGCGCGGCAGGTGGAAGGCGGCTGGCGCCTGTCGGGCACCAAGACCTGGATCACCCATGCGCCGATCGCGGACCTGATGGTGGTCTGGGCCAAGGACGATGCGGGCGAGGTGCGCGGCTTCATCCTGGAGCGCGGCATGCCGGGCCTGGAAACGGCCAAGATCGACGGCAAGTTCTCGGTGCGCGCCTCGCCGACCGGCCAGATCCTGATGGACGAGGTGTTCGTGCCCGAGTCGCAGCGCCTGCCCGCCGCCAGGGGCATCGGCGCGCCGTTCGCCTGCCTGAACAACGCCCGCTTCGGCATCTGCTGGGGCGCCATGGGCGCCGCCGAATTCTGCTGGCACGCCGCGCGCCAGTATGCCCTGGACCGCAAGCAGTTCGGCCGCCCCCTGGCCGCCAACCAGCTGATCCAGAAGAAGCTGGCCGACATGCAGACCGAGATCACCCTGGGCCTGCACGCCTGCCTGCAACTGAGCCGCCTGCGCGACGCCGGCCGGGCCAGCCCGGAAATGGTGTCGCTCATGAAACGCAATTGCGCCGGCAAGGCGCTGGAGATCGCCCGCATGGCGCGCGACATCCACGGCGGCAACGGCATTTCGGACGGCTTTCATGTCATCCGCCATGTGCTGAACCTGGAGACGGTCAACACGCTGGAGGGCACCCACGACATCCATGCGCTGGTGCTCGGCCGCGCCCAGACCGGCATTTCGGCTTTTGCATGACCCGCGCGCCGGCGGCGGCCGGCGCACGGCGGCGCCACCGCCGCGCGGCGCAGGACTGGCCACGGCAGCGGCTTTTTCGGTTTCACTTTGTGCGTTTCAGACCTCGAACCACGGATATGAACCTGACCGACTCCTCCCGCACCGACGCCATCCAGCGCATGATCCATCCCCGCGCGATCGCGGTCATCGGCGCCTCGGCCGACCTGTCCAAGGTCAATGGCCGTCCGCTCAAGCACCTGCTCGACAAGGGCTATACGGGCCGCATCCTGCCGGTCAATCCCAAGTATCGCGAGATCGCCGGGCTGGCCTGCTACCCGGACATCGCCAGCCTGCCCGACGGGGTCGACGTGGCGGTGGTGGCGGTGCCGGCCAGCGAAGTCATCGCCAGCGTCGAGGCGCTCGGCGCGCGCGGCGTGCCGGCCGCCGTGGTGTTCAGCTCCGGCTTCGGCGAGATGGGCGCCGCGGGGCGCGCGCTCGAACAGCGTCTGGCCGCCGCCGCGCAGCGCGCCGGGGTGCTGCTGTGCGGCCCGAACTGCCTGGGTTTCATCAATGCCTTCGAGAACGTCTACGCCACTTTCAGCCAGTATGCGGACGGCGAGACCGGCGCCGGCCCGATCGCCTTCGTGACCCAGTCGGGCGCGTTCGGCACGGCGATCGCCGCGCTGGTGCGCCAGCGCGGCCTGGGCCTGGGCTATTTCATCAATACCGGCAACGAGGCCGGCCTGGCGTTCACGGAGCTGATGCTGGCGGTCATCGAGGACCCGCGCATCCGCGTGGCGGCCGGCTACCTGGAAGGGCTGGCGGACGGCGACGGCCTGGTCCGGCTGGCGCGGCGCTGCCGCGAACTGGGCAAGCCGCTGGTGCTGACCAAGGTCGGGCGCATGGCCGCCGGCGCGCGCGCGGCCGCCTCGCACACGGGCGCGCTGGCGGTGCAGGACGCGGTCTTCGATGCAGTCATCCGCCAATATGGCGTGCTGCGCGCGCGCAACGAGGAGCAGATGCTGGACATGCTGGAAGCGCTGGCCCAGCCGCGCGCCTGCGCCGGTTTCGGCCTGGGCATCGCCACCCAGTCGGGCGGCGCCGGCGTCATGATGGCGGACCGCGCCGAAGAGGTCGGGCTGACGGTGCCCGCGCTGGAGGCCGCCACGCAGCGCCGGCTGGCCGAGTTCATGCCGGCCTTCGGCGCGGCCGGCAATCCGGTCGACGTGACCGGCCAGTTCGTCGCCCGCCCGGAGTTGCTGCGCGAATCCGTCATCGCCCTGCTCGACGATCCGCAAGTGCACGTGGCGATCGTCTGGCTGCAGCTGATGACGGCGCATGTGGACACGCTGGTCGCCATCTTCGCCGAGATCCAGGCGCGCACCGACAAGCCTTTCTTCGTGTGCTGGGTCGCCGCCCCGCCGGCGGCGCCGCAGCGCCTGCGCGAACTCGGCATCGCGGTCTACGGCGCCGGCGAGCGCGCGGTGGAAGCCGCCGCCGCCCTGGCCCGCTACCACGCCGGCCGTCCGGCGGCGGCGCAGCCGACCGCCGCCGCCGCGCCCTGCCCGCCGGGACTCGACCCGCGCCGGGACGGCATGGTGCCGAGCGTCCAGGCGACCGCCTGGCTGCAGGCGGCCGGCATCCCCATGGCGCCGGTCGCGCTGGCGCGCGATGGCGACGCAGCGGTCGCCGCCTGGCGCGGCTGCGGGCGCGCGGTCGCGCTCAAGATCGAATCGCCCGATATCGCGCACAAGACCGAGGTGGGCGGCGTGCTGCTCAAGCTGGACGACGCGGCGGCGGTGCGCGCGGGGGTGGCCACGCTGCTGGCCAACGCCGCGCGCCACGCTCCCGGCGCGCGCATCGCGGGCGTGCTGGTCCAGCCCATGGCCGAGGGCCATCTCGAACTGGTGGTGGGCGTCCAGCGCGACCCGGTGTTCGGCGCCATGGTCATGGTCGGCAGCGGCGGCGTGCTGGTCGAAGTGCTGAAGGACGTCGCCTTCCGGCGCGCGCCGTTCGACGTGGATACGGGCCTGGCCATGCTGGACGAGTTGCGCATGGGCGCGTTGCTGGATGGCGTGCGCGGCCAGCCGGCGGTGGATCGCCGGGCCGTGGCGCGATTGTTGTCGGACCTGTCGCGCTGGGCCGCGGCCACGCCGCGGCTTGCCGAGCTGGATCTCAATCCGGTGCGCGTCGGCCCCGCCGGGCCGGTGGCGGTCGATTGCGTGATGGTATTGCGCGACCCGCAGGCGTAGTCCCTTCCGGGCGCCGCCGTTGCGGCGGCGCCCTTCTTCCACAAGGCATGAAGGAGACACAAGATGCAGACCCATTCCCGCTTTTCCAGAGTACTGCGGCACTTGCTCGGCGCCGTCTTGCTGGGCGCCGGCCTGGGGACGGCGCAGGCCGCCTATCCCGACCGGACCATCACCTTGATCTCGCCGTTCAGCGCCGGCGGCGACGCCGACCTGGCGGCGCGCTCGTTCGCCGCCGCGGCGGCCAAGGTGCTGGGCCAACCCGTGGTCGTGCTGAACAAGACCGGCGCCAGCGGCGTGATCGGCTCGGCGCAGGCCATCGCCGCGCCGCCCGATGGCTATACCCTGCTGCTGGCCCGCACCGGCTCGCAGGCGATCATGCCGGCCATCATGCCGGGCACCACCAAGTACAAGTGGGACGACTACACGTTCATCGGCACGCTCGAACTCAACCCCTATGGCTGCGTGGTCAACGCCAAGTCGCCCTACCGGACCTTCGGCGACCTGGTGCAGGAAATCAAGAGCCGCGGCAAATCGCTGAACTACGGTACCGCGGGCGTGCTGACCACCAACGACATGGGCCCGCGGCAACTGTTCCGCCTGCTCAAGCTGACCGACCAGACGCCCACGCAGATTCCATACAAGGGCACCGGCGAAACGGTGACTTCGCTGCTGGCCGGCGAAACCGAGTTTTCCTGCGGCAGCCTGGGGCCGTTCCTGTCGCAGATCAAGGCCGGCGCGCTGCGCGCGCTGATCGTCACCACCGAACAGCGCATCGCCGAACTGCCGGACGTGCCCACCGCGCGGGAGCTGGGCTACGCCGAGATGGAAGCCGTGGTGGGCTGGAGCGCGATATTCGGGCCGCCCGGATTGCCGGAGGAGGTCACCGCCAAGCTGGTGGCGGCCATGCAGGCCATCGACAAGGACCCGAAGTGGCGCGCCATGACCGCGCAGACCGGCTCCATTCCGCATGTCATGTCGCCGCAGGAAACGCGCGAGTTCACCCGCAAGCAGTACGAGCTCTATCGGTCGCTGGGCGAGATGCTGAACATCATCGACGCGAAGAAGTAGCGCCGTCCCCTCTCTACCGGAGAGGCGGCGCGGACGGGGTCGCGGCCCTCATGGCACAATTCGCAACGACTGCGATATTCGCTGCCCCGTCCACCTACATGCTCCTGGTTCTAGCGCGCTTTCTTTTCGGCTTTGGCGTGACGCTGCTCGCCGCCGCCATCCTGCTGGCCGCCACGGCGGTTTGCCTGGCCTTCATTCGCCGCAACTTGCATGCCGAGGCCGATGCGCGCCGGCAGGATATTTCCAACGGCATCGCGGTACTCGTCACGGTCATGCTGATCCTGCTGGGCTGCTTCCTGGCGGGCCGTTTCCTGTACAGCCTGTTGGGAGGCGCGCTGGCCGGGGGCCTGCCGCACTGGCTGGCGGGCGGCGGCCGGGTCTCGGCGGCCGCCTTGCTGGGAGCGACCGCGGCGCTGGGGCTGCTGGCCTATGTGCCCCGCTTGTTGCGGCCCAGGCAGCCGCCGGATCCAGCCGCGAAACCGGCCGCCGCCGCGGCCGCCAGCCGGCCCGCCGCGAAAGCCCTCAAACCGGCCAAGGCGGCGCCGGGCGAACCCGCGTCGCGCCGCCTGGCGTGGCTGGGCTGGACCGGCCTGCTGTTGACGCTGATCGGCGCCACGCTGCTGGTATTCGCCTATATCGTGACGCCGCCCGACTTGCGGGCCCTGCTCATGCGCAGCATCGACACACTGCCCGGCCAGCAGGCCGAAATGATCGCGCACGCGCGGTTCATCTTCTATGTGGCGGGCGGCACGCTGCTGGCCGGCGCCCTGCTCTTGCTGGCCTGGCCGCTGGTGCGCCGGCCCGTGCCGGCCTGACCGAATGCGGCCGGTCCGGGCGTCCCCGCGCCGCGCCGCCGGCGCGGCCGCGCATCCGGCCAGCGTGTTTTAATGCCCCGGCCGGCTCCCATGGGCGGCATGCCATGGCGTCATGCATGATCGAGTACGATTGCGCGTTGGCATGAGCCGCCCGCGGCCCCGCCCGCCTGGCTCGGGCGCCGCCCGTCGTGCCGGCTCCAACCCTCCCCATCGCATCGCATGTCCGAACCGACCAGACAGCCCCCGGGCAAGAGCAGGAAAAAGCGCTATATCTGGATTGCCCTGGCCGTGGCGGCCATCTTGCTCCTCGGCAAGGTGCTGTTCTTCAGCGCGCCGCCCAAGCCCGATTTCGCCACCGCCGAAGCCAGGCTGGCCGACATGGAGGACAGCGTGCTCGCCTCCGGCACGCTGGAGGCGGTGCGCCAGGTCAGTGTCGGCGCCCAGGTGTCGGGCCAGCTGAAGTCGCTGAAGGTGCAACTGGGCGACGAAGTCCAGCAGGGCCAGCTGGTCGCCGAGATCGACGACATGACGCAGCAGAACGACCTGCGCAACGCCCAGGCCGCGCTGGCGACCCGCAAGGCGGAACGCCAGGCCAAGCTGGCCACGCTCAAGCAGGCCGAGCTGGCGTACGCGCGCCAGCGCCAGATGCTGTCGCGCGACGCCAGTTCGCGCGAGGACTTCGAACAGGCCGAGGCCAACCTGAAGGTGACGCGCGCCGAGATCGCCGCGCTGGACGCGCAGATCGCCCAGGCCGAGATCGAAGTCGACAAGGCGCGCGTCAATCTCGGCTACACCCGCATCTCGTCGCCGATGGACGGCAAGGTGGTGGCCATTGTCACCAAGGAAGGCCAGACGGTGAATTCGATCCAGACCGCGCCCACCATCATCAAGGTGGCGCAGGTCGACACCATGACGGTCAAGGCGCAGATCTCGGAGGCCGACGTGACGCGCGTGCGGCCAGGCCAGAAGGTGTATTTCACCATCCTGGGCGAACCCGACAAGCGCTATTACGGCACGCTGCGGGCGATCGAGCCGGCGCCCGACTCGATCCAGCGCGACGAGAGCACCAGCGCCCTGACCGGCGCCAGCTCGACCACCACCGGCACCAGCGCGGCGGTCTATTACAACGGCCTGTTCGAAGTGCCCAACCCGGACGAAACGCTGCGCATCTCCATGACCGCGCAGGTCTTCATCGTCCTCGGAGAAGCCAGGCAGACCCTGGTCATCCCGTCGTCGGCGCTCGGCAAGCGTGGCGAGGACGGCCGCTATACCGTGCGGGTGGTCGGCGCGGACAACCAGCCGGTCGAGCGCCAGATCAAGGTGGGCATGAACAACAACGTCACCGCCCAGGTCCTGGAAGGCCTGTCGGCCGGCGAGAAGGTGGTCTCCGCCGAGGCCGCCGCGCCCGCGGCGCCGCAATGACGGAGCAGGCCATGCCGGCGCCCGCGGACAGCCGACCGCTCATCAGCCTGGACGGCGTGTGGCGCGAGTTCGCCGCCGGCGACCAGACCGTGGCGGTGCTGCGCGACGTCAACCTGCGCATCGAGGCCGGCGAAATGGTGGCCATCGTGGGCGCATCGGGCTCGGGCAAGTCCACCCTGATGAATATCCTGGGCTGCCTGGACCGGCCCAGCCGGGGCGTGTACGAAGTAGACGGCCGCGCCACGGACTCGATGGACCCGGACGAGCTGGCCGAGCTGCGCCGCGAGCATTTCGGCTTCATCTTCCAGCGCTATCACCTGCTGGCCGACCTGACCGCGCAGGGCAATGTGGAAATGCCGGCGATCTATGCCGGCACCGCCCGCGGCGCGCGGCGCGCGCGGGCGCAGGCGCTGCTGCGCCGCCTGGGGCTGGACCACCGGCTGGACTACCGGCCCGGCCAGCTGTCGGGCGGCCAGCAGCAGCGCGTGAGCATTGCGCGCGCGCTGATGAACGGCGGGCGCATCATCCTGGCCGACGAGCCGACCGGCGCGCTGGACACCCAGACCGGCCAGGAGGTGCTGCGCATCCTGGAGGAGCTCAACGGCGCCGGCCATACCGTGGTGATCGTCACGCACGACATGAACGTGGCGCAGCACGCGCGCCGCATCATCGAGATCAGCGACGGCCGGATCGTGTCCGACCGCCGCCACGCCGAGGTGCCGCCGGCGCCCGCGGCGGCGCCCGGCGACCCGGTGCGCGCCGAGGCGCCGCGCGAACGCACGCGCCCGTGGCAGGCGCTGCTGGAACGGGCCAACGAATCGCTGCACATGGCGCTGCTGGCCATGAACGCGCACCGGCTGCGCACCTTCCTGACCATGCTGGGCATCGTGATCGGCATCGCCGCGGTGGTGTCGGTGGTGGCCCTGGGCGAGGGCTCGCGGCAGAAGATCCTGGCCGACATCAGCGAGATCGGCACCAATACGGTGGACATCTACCCGGGCAAGGACTTCGGCGACGAGAAAGCCGCCACCATCCGCACCCTGGTGCCGGCCGACGCGGACGCGCTGGCGCGCCAGACCTACGTCGACAGCGTCACTCCCGAAGCGTCGACCACGGCCTCGCTGCGCTATCGCAATGTGTCGGTGAACGGTTCGATCCAGGGGGTGGGCGAGCAGTTCTTCCGCGTGCGCGGGCTGAAGCTGGCGCAGGGCCAGTTCTTCGACGGCGAGGCGGTGACCCGGCGCGCCCAGGAGGTGGTGATCGACGAGAACACCCGCAAGGCGCTGTTCGGCAACCACACCGACCCGGTCGGCCAGGTGATTTTCCTGGGCACGGTGCCGGCGCGGGTCATTGGCGTGACGGTGCGCAAGGAAAGCATGTTCGGCGACGGCCAGACGCTCAATGTCTGGATCCCCTACACCACCGCGCTCAGCCGCGTGCTGGGCCAGCAGCACTTGCGCAGCATCACGGTGCGGGTCAGCGACGCCATGCCGACCAAGGCCGCCGAGCAGGCCATCACGCGCCTCATGCTGCAGCGCCACGGCACCAAGGATTTCTTCGTCTTCAACACCGACACCATCCGGCAGACCATCGAGCGCACCACCGCCACCATGACGCTACTGGTGTCGGCCATCGCCATCATTTCGCTGGTGGTGGGCGGCATCGGCGTGATGAACATCATGCTGGTGTCGGTCACCGAGCGCACCCGCGAGATCGGCGTGCGCATGGCGGTCGGCGCGCGCCGCAGCGACATCATGCAGCAGTTCCTGATCGAGGCGGTGCTGGTCTGCCTGATCGGCGGCATGCTGGGCATCCTGTTGTCGCTGGGCCTGGGCGTGCTGGTGGCGCAGGCGTCCGGCGGCAGCTTCCGCCTGATCTATTCCGGCGCCTCCATGGTGGCCGCCTTTGTCTGCTCCACGCTGATCGGCGTGGGCTTCGGTTACCTGCCGGCGCGCAATGCCGCCCGGCTCGACCCGGTCGAATCCCTGGCCAGAGAATGAACACCCCGTCCTCCATGCCCCGCCCCGTCCTCTGGTGCCTGCTGGCCGTGCCGCTGGCGCTGGCCGGCTGCGGCCTGATGCGCACTTCGTACGAACGCCCGGCGGTGCAGAGCCCGGCGGCCTGGACCTACGCCACGGCGCGCGACGCGGCGGCGGCCGGCGGCGTCTGGTGGCGCAACTTCGACGACCCCACGCTGACCCGCCTGATCGACCTGGCGCTCGAGCGCAACAATGATCTCGCCGCCGCCGCCCTGCGCGTGCGCCAGGCCCAGTTACGAGCCGGCCTGGCGCGTTCCGACCAGTTCCCCACCCTGGGCGGCAATGTAGACCTGAGCCGCCAGCGCGACATGCGCCGCGACCAGACCATCGTGCGCAGCAACAGCGCCAGCCTGTCGGTGAGCTACGAGCTGGACTTGTGGGACCGCCTGCAGGCGCAGCGCGACGCGGCGGAATGGGAGGCGGCCGCCACCGAGCAGGACCGCGCCAGCGCGGCGTTGTCGCTGGTCGGCACCACCGCCACCTTGTATTGGCGCATCGCCTTCATCAACCAGCGGCTGGCCAGCGCGACCCAGAGCATTGCCTATGCGCAGCGCACGCTCGAACTGGTGCAGGCGCAGTACGACGCGGGCGGCGCGTCGGCGCTCGAAGTGGCCGAGGCGCGCCAGAACCTGGCCAGCCAGCAGGCGGCCCGCACCGACATGGCCCAGCAGCGTGTGGAGAACCTCAATGCGCTGGCCATCCTGTTCGACGGCCCGCCCGACCGGATCATGGCCGATCCACCCCGCCTGCCGCCCACCACACTGCCCGCGGTGCCGGCCGGCGTGCCGGCCGACCTGCTGGCGCGCCGGCCCGACTTGCGCGCGGCCGAGCTGCGGCTGCGCGAGGCCCTGGCGCAGACCGATGCCACGCGCGCCAGTTTCTATCCGCCCCTGACGCTCACCGGCGCGCTGGGCGGCACCAGCACGGCGCTCGGCAACCTGCTGCAGAACCCGGTGGCGACGCTGGGGGCCGGGCTGACGCTGCCGTTCCTCAACTGGAACCAGATGCGGTTGAACATCCGCATCTCCGAAACCGAATACGCGCTGCGCGTGGTGCAGTTCCGCCAGGCGCTGTACCAGGCCATGGCCGACGTGGAAAACGCGCTGTCGGCGCGCACCCAGCTGGCCGCGCGGGCCGAACTGCTGGAGCAGTCGCTGGCCGCGGCGCGGCAGGCCGAGGACCTGTACGAGGTGCGCTACCGCAGCGGCGCGGTGTCGCTGCGCTTCTGGCTCGACGCCCAGGAAAAGCGCCGCGCCGCCGAGATCGAACTGGACCAGAACACCCTCGACCGGCTGGTCAACCAGGCGACCCTCTACCAGGCGCTGGGCGGCGACACCCGCTGAGCCGCCGCCGCTCCCTGGCCCCGTCCCCGGGGGGCCGCGCCGGATGCCGGCACAGGCGCGCCCAGCTATACCAGGCACCCAGGTGGCCGGCTGGCCAGGTGTCTGACACCCCATGCGACGCCCCAGGCACGCCACGAGCGCCGCAAGGGGTGTCAGACACCTATCGTGAAATGAAACGCGCCCTCGCAAAGCCCGACAGCCGCCCAGGTGTCTGACACCCCATGCGATGCCCCACGCACGCCACGAGCGCCGCGAGGAGTGTCAGACACCTATCATGAAATGAAACGCGCCCTCGCAAAGCCCGACAGCCGTCCAGGTGTCTGACACCCCATGCGACGACCCACGCACGCCGCGAGCGCCGCAAGGGGTGTCAGACACCTATCATGAAATGAAACGCGCCCTCGCAAAGCCCGACAGCCACCCAGGTGTCTGACACCCCATGCGACGACCCGGGCACGCCACGAACGCCGCAAGGGGTGTCAGACACCTATCATGAAATGAAACGCGCCCTCGCAAAGCCCGACAGCCACCCAGGTGTCTGACACCCCATGCGATGACCCAGGCACGCCACGAGTGCCGCGAGGGGTGTCAGACACCTCCCACGACGGCGCTCGCGCCTAGCGTTCCAGCCCCGCCTTGCGCGCCTGCAGGGCGATGGCGCCCAGCACGCCGAGGCGGCGCAGCGGGTCGGGCGGCAGCCAGTTCGGCTTCTCGAACGCGGCCAGGTCGTCCAGCATGGCGCTGCGCTGGCCGGCCACCAGTTCGCCCAGCAGCTTGCCGTAGATGGTGCCCTTGATCACGCCCGCGCCATTGCAGCCCACCGAGGCATACAGGCCCGGCCGCACCTGCCCGACGAACGAGGCGCCGTTGCGGGTCAGCGCGGTGGAACCGCTCCACACGTACTCGAAGTCGTAGGCCCCCAGGTCCGGATAGCGGCGCTCGAACGCGGCGCGCAGCATCTGCGCCACGCGCGGCATCGGCTGCTCGGCTTCGTACGAATAGGCGCTGCGCACCATGAAGCGCCCGCCGCGGATGCGCCGCAGCGTGGTGCCCAGCCGGTTGGCCGGGATGACGCCCCATTGGTCGCGCTCGCCCAGCCGCGCCTGGCGGGCCGGGTCCAGCACCGGCGTGACGCCGGCATAGGTATAGATGGTGATGAGCCGGCTGCGCAGGAAGCCGAGCCGCCGCGCGAAAGCGTTGTTGGCCAGGATGACGTTATCCGCCACGTATTCGCCGGCGCGCGTGCCGACGCGGTACGGCCCCGCGCCGGCGATCGACAGCACGGGATTATCCTCCATGAGCCAGACGTTCTCCGGCAGGGTATCGGCCAGGCCGCGGATCAGCGCGGCCGGCTGCACGAACACGTTGTTCATCGAGTGGTAGCCGAACCGGTAATAGCCGGTGCCCAGGGCAGCCCGCAGGGCGTCGCGGTCGAGCTCGGTGTAGTCGACGCCCCAGTCGCGGTATTGCGCCAGCGCCGCGCGCAGGTTGCGCTCGCCGCCCGGCGTGGCCGCCGCGTGATACTTGCCGGCGACATCCCAGCCGCAATCGAAGCCGCCCTGCTGCGACAACTGCGCCAGCCAGTCGAGGCCGGCCTGGAACATGGCGATCTGCTTGCGCGCGACCTGCAGCGGGCTGTGGTGCCCGCTCATGCGCGTGTTGTGCGGGAGGTTGATCAGAAAACCGGAATTGCGGCCGGCCGAGCCCTCGCCCGCGACGGTGGCGTCGACGACCAGCACGCGGTCCTGCGGGCGCAGCTCGGCGATGCGCCGCGCCGCCGCCAGGCCCGTATACCCGGCGCCGACGACCAGGTACTTGACGCGGCGCTCAGGCGGCGCCGCGCTGCGCGCCGCGCGCGGCGGCAGCATGGCGTTCCAGCCGGAACCGCTCTGGTAAGTGGGGTAAGTCCGCGATTGCCCTGTGGGGGAAGACATGATGGATGCGATGTGGCGTTGAACAAATCATTGGTCGGCGCGGGCTTGCAGGCTGCGCATGACTTCGCCCTGCACGGTGTCCCAGATCTGCGACTTCAGTTCGATGTAGCGCGGCGACAGCTGCACGCCGGCGTTGCGCGGATACGGCAGGTCGTTGGCCAGGTCGCAGGCCACGCGGCCTGGCCGCGCGCTCATGATGACCATGCGGGTCGACAGCAGCAGCGCCTCGTCGATGGAGTGCGTGATGAAGACGATGGTCTTGCCGCTCTGCTCGTAGATGCGGGTCAGTTCCTCCTGCAGCACCTGGCGCGTCATGGCGTCCAGCGCGGCGAAGGGCTCGTCCAGCAGGATGACGTCCGGGTCGTTGGCCAGCACGCGGGCGATCGACACGCGCTGGCGCATGCCGCCCGAAAGCGCCTTGGGATAGGCGTCCTCGAAGCCCTTCAAGCCGACCATCTCGATGAACTTCTGCGCCGTGGCGCGGCGCTCGGCGGCGCCGACGCCCTTCATCTTCAGGCCGAACGCCACGTTCTCGGCCACCGTCAGCCAGGGGAACAGCGCGTACTGCTGGAACACCATGCCGCAATGCGGATCGACGTCGCGCACCTCGCGCCCGTTGACGACGATGCGCCCGGCGCTGGGCCGCTCGAAGCCGGTAATCAGGTTGAGCAGCGTCGACTTGCCGCAGCCCGATGCGCCCAGCACCACCAGGAACTCGCCGCGCGGAATCTGCAGATCGACGCCGTCCAGCGCCTGGAAGGATCCGAAGGCCTTGGAAACGCCCTCGATGGAGATCATGGAGTCATTCATCGCGACCATGCCAGCACCCTGTTTTCAATGACCCGGAACACCACGTCGGTGACCAGCACCGTGACGCTGATCAGCGCCATGCCCAGCACGACCGTGTCGGTCTGGAAGAATTCCTTGCCGTTCATGATGAGGAAACCCAGGCCTTCCTTGGCAGCCACCAGCTCGGCCGAGATCACGCAGGTCCACGACAGCCCGAGAATCACCTTGAAGCCGCTGAAGATCTGCGGCAGGCTGGCCGGCAGGATCACCGAGCGCATGACCTGCGAACTGCTGGCGCCCAGGTTGCGGGCGGCGCGGATCAGCAGCGGATCGATGTTGCGGGTGGCCTCGATCACATACAACAGCGCCGGCGCGAAGGTGCCCATGAACACGATGCTGTACTTCTGCGTCTCGGTGATGCCGAACCACAGCAGCGACAGCGGGATCCAGCTCATGGAAGGCAGCGGCCGCAGGAAGGACAGGATCGGGTCGAAGGCCGCCCGCGCGCGCTGCGAGGTGCCCAGGAAGATGCCCAGCGGGATGGCCAGCGCGGTCGCGGCGGCGAAGCCCACCATCACGCGGCGGGCCGAGGCCAGGATGTGGCCGAACAGCGCGTCCTGGCCCCACATGGCGGCCATGCGCGCGAACACCGCCGACGGCGGCGGCAGGAACAGCGGGTCCACCCACTGCAGGCGGCAGACCATTTCCCAGAAGAGCAGCAGCACGATCACGGACACGCTGCTGATCAGCATCAGGTCCGGACGGCGCCGATGAGGTTGTGCATTCATGCTTGGATTCCAGACGAAAACACGGCGGGCGCGGGCCCGCCGTCGGTGCGGGCGGGCTTACAGGTAGGCGGGGTCGATCCACTCGCGCACGGGCGGCGCCTTGTCGATCTGGCCGTACTGCACCATCATCTCGGCCAGCTTCTGCAGCCCGTCGATGTACTTGCTGCCGGCGCCCAGCAACTGGCTCTGTTCGGCGGCGCTGTACCAGTCCGCCCCTTTCACCATCTCGAGCTGCTCGGCCGGCGTCAGCTTGGTCAACTCGACCAGCGCCGGCACGGCGCTGTCGGGCTGCGACTTGAGCTGTTCGTTGGCGCGGAAATACGCCTTCAGGAAGCGCCGGGCCGCCTCGGGATGCTCTTTCAGGAAGGCGCGGCGCGCCACCAGCACGTCCGGACCCGGCGTCACGCCGTAGGCCTTATAGAGCGCGAAGCCGGTATCGTCGGCCAGCACCTTCACGCCGGGCATGGCCTTGATGGCATTGAACTGGGGCGTCCAGGCCGCAGCGGCGTCGATCTGCCCCGACTGGAAGGCGGCCGGCATTTCCGGCGCCGGCACGTTCAGCACGGTGACGTCGCGGTCCGGCTGCAGGCCGGCCTGATCCAGCAGGTTCAGCACCAGCAGGTGCGCGCTGGAGGCGAAGGTGACGCCGATCTTCTTGCCCTTGAGGTCCGCCATCTGCTGCACGCCCTTGCGCACGATCAGGCCCTCGACCCGGCCGAAGTTCTCCGGCACGCCGATGATGGCGAAATGGCGCGAGCCGCGCGACATCACGGCCAGCGCGGCCGGCGCGGCGGTCACCGCCATGTCGATGTTGCCTGACAGCAGCGCGCTGACGCGCGCCGACGTGGTGCCGAACGACTCCCAGCCTACCTCCAGGCCCTGTTCCTTGAAGTAGCCCGCCTTGATGGCCAGCCAGGCGGGGTAATGGCCCAGCCAGGCCGAGCCGCCGTAGCGCACGGCCTGCGCGTCGGCGGCCAGGGCCCGGCCGGCCGCCGGCAGCGCCAATGCGGCGGCGCCCAGCGCCATGCCCTTGATGAGTTGTCTTCTGGTCGTGCCCATGCTCCTCTCCTTATCGTTGCTTTCAACAAAGCCGCATCTGCCGG
The DNA here is from genome assembly GCF_002261345.1 of Bordetella genomosp. 2. GTDB lineage: Bacteria > Pseudomonadota > Gammaproteobacteria > Burkholderiales > Burkholderiaceae_B > Bordetella_A. The sequence goes on from NZ_NEVT01000009.1 coordinate 89,711, forward strand.
CCCAGCCATGGCAGCCGGGCCGTCATCTGCGGGAATATCTCGGCCTGCAGGGCGCTGCGGCTGAACTGCCAGCACATCTCGGCCATTTCCTCGAATTCCTGGTGGCGCGACACCTGGTGCAGCGTGCGCGCCAGGCCGGGCCCGGGCAGCGGCAGCACCGCCACCTGGTCCAGCCACGCGCGCCCCTGCAGCAGGCACAGCGGCGTGGCCAGGGCCCAGCCCAGGTTGGCGGCGATCATCGCCATGACCACATCGCTGGTGTCGATCTCCAGGTACGGCGGCGCGCTGACGCCGCAGCGGCGCAGGTGGCGCTCGATCATGGCGCCGAAGTGCGAGCGGCCGCTGAAGCGGATCAGCGGCGCCGCCTGCGCCAGCTGGCGCAGGTCCATGGCCGCAAACGCGTCGGCGCGCGCCGCCGGCACCACCAGCACGAAGGGTTCGCTCAAGATGGGCCGGCGCGCCAGGCCGTCCACGTCTTCCAGCGCGTCGGTGGTGACGATGATGTCGACCTGACGGTTCAGCAGCGCCTGCGCATGGCCATAGGCCAGGCCGGACCACACCAGCACCTGGCTGGCGCTCTGGGTCAGCCGCTTGACGATGGCGGGCCCGGTGGTGGCGGCGAACGAATCGATCATGCCGATGCGGATCGCCGGCCGGTTCATGAGATCGGCCTCGCGCACCTGGGCGATCAGGCGGTCGACATCGTCGACGATCTGGCGGGAATGCCGCTGCAGCGCGACGCCCGCCGGCGTCAGCTTGTAGGGCCGGCAACTGCGGTCGAGCACCCGCATGCCGAGGATGTGCTCGATCTGCGTGACGGCTTGCGATACCGCCGACTGCGTCACATTCAGGGCGGTGGCGGCGGCCGACAGGCTGTCGGCCGCCGCCACCGCGGCGAATATGCGCAGCATGCGTATATCGAGGCTGGAATCGTTCTTCAGCGCGCCCATGTGGTCTCCTATCGGAAATACTAAGAAACCACGTGAATCTAGGCGAGAAATCGAGCTAAGTTAAGTGAATCTTATAGTGAATATAAATTGACGTTGGATATACGGAACGCAAGCCGGATCGCGCGCGCATGCGGCCGGAGCTACTGCACCGGCGGGATCTGCGCGTCGTGGACCACCTTTTCCCATTTGCGGATCTCGCTTTCCACGAAGCTGGAAAACTCGCGCGGCGTGCTGGACACCGATTCGACGCCCAGGGACGCCAGCCGCTCGCTGACATCCGGCAGGGCCGCGACGCGCGCGATTTCCTTGGCCCAGGCATCGGCAATGTCCCGCGGTATGCCGGCCGGCCCCATGAACCCGACCCACGAGGTCACGAAATACCCGGGGTACTTTTCGCCGATGGCGGGCACCTCCGGCAGGGATTTCAGCCGCTTGGCGCTGGCCACCGCGATGTACTTGAGCTTGCCGGCCTGCACTTGCGGGCCCATCAGGAAGACCGAATCGAATGTCAGGTCGACCTCGCCCGCCACGCCCGCCATGACCGACGGACCGCTGCCCTTGTAGGGCACGTGCACCATGTCGACGCCCGCGAGCGACTTGAACAGCTCGCCGCCCAGGTGGATGATCGTGCCGTTGCCCGACGACGAGTAGGTCAGCGAACCGGGCTGCCGCTTGAGCCGGTCGACCAGCTCGTCCAGGCTGTTCACCGGCGTGCGCGGGTTGGCCGTGATGGCGAGCGGGATCATGCCGGCCATGCTGAGATAGGTGAAATCCTTCAGCGTGTCGTACGGCAGCGACCGGTACAGCGGCGCATTGCTGGTGATGCTGGCGGTGGCCAGGACGACGGTATAGCCGTCCGGCTCGGCCTTGGCCGCCTGGTTCAGGCCGATGGTCGTGCCCGCGCCCGGGCGGTTCAGGACGACTACCGGCACACCCCAGTTCTGCGAGATCTTCTCGGCGTACAGGCGCGCGATCGGGTCGACCGCGCCGCCCGGCGGGTAGGGCACGATCAAGTTGATGGGCTTGCTGGGAAACGGCGCCGCGCTGAGCGCCGCGGAAAACAGGCACAAGGCCAGGCACAGGGTTCTGATCATGATGGTGTCTCCTTGGTTTTTATGAGGCCGCGCGGTGCGCCGCTACGGGAACCGCAGCGCGGCATCGGTCCTCTGCGCCAGCTCGTCGCGGCCGATGCCGGGCGCGCAATCGCGCACGATGAAGGCATCGCCGGCGCATTCGAATACGCCCAGCTCGGTATAGACGCGCGTCACGGTGTTGACCGCTGTCAGCGGAAACGTGCAGGACGTGACCAGCTTCGAGGCGCCGGCCTTGTCCTGGTGGCGCATCATGACCAGGACGTTGCGCGCGCCGACGGCCAGGTCCATCGCGCCCCCGACGCCGCCCCCGCCTTTCTGGCCCGGCACCTTCCAGTTGGCGATATCGCCATTGGGCGCCACTTGCAGCCCGCCCAGGATGGAGTAGTCCAGCCGCCCGCCGCGGATCAGCGCGAACGAATCCGCGTGGTGCACGATGGCGGCGCCCGGGATGAGGGTGGCGTGCTTCTTGGCGGCGTTCACCACGTCCGGATCCGCGCGTCCCGGCTCCGGCGCGGCGCCCAAGCCGATGATGCCGTTCTCGGAATGAAAGAAGACGGTCTTGTCGGCCGGAATGTGGTTCGCCACCAGCACGGGCAGGCCGATGCCCAGGTTGACCACCGACCATGGCGGCAGGTCCGCGGCCACCCGGCGCGCCAGTTCATCGTCCGACCAGCCCTTATTCATCGCCCGCCTCCACTATTCTGTCGACATACACGCCCGGCGTATGGACATCGTCGGGATCAATGGCGCCGACCGGCACCATCCGCTTGACCTGGGCAATCGTCGTGCGCGCCGCCATGGCCATGATGGGATTGAAATTGCGGCTGGCGAGCCGGTACCGCAGGTTGCCGTACGCGTCGGCCACATCCGCCTTGATGAAGGCGAAGTCCCCCGCCAGCGCTTCCTCGTACACGTAGCCCCGGCCGTTGACGATGCGGCATTCCTTGCCCCGCGCCAGCTCGGTGCCGTAGCCGGTCGGCGTGAAGAAGCCCGCCAGGCCCGCGCCCGCGGCGCGGATGCGCTCGGCCAGGGTGCCCTGCGGGACCAGCTCGACTTCTACCTGGCCGGCCTGGTGGGCGGCGAAGTAATGGTGCGAATCCGGCTGCGAAGGAAAAGACGCGATCAGCCGGGCGACCTGGCCATTCTTGAACAACCGCGACAACCCCAGCTCGCCCGTCCCCGCGTTGTTCGAGACGATGGTGAGATCCCTGGCCGCGGTGCGCGCCAGCGCGTGCAGGAGCCCGAACGGCAGCCCGATGTCTCCGAACCCGCTGACCAGGATGGTCGCGCCGCTCTTCACCACGCTCACCGCCTCGTCGGCGGATTCATAGGTCTTGTGCAACATGCTCCTCCCCCTGCTCCCAGTTGACATGGCCGGACAACCGGCGCTCACAGCGCGCGCACGAACTCGGCGGCGCCCGCGCGGCTGCCCAGCACGGCCGCGCCGACCACGCCGTGCCAATGCGCCTCGGACCCGTGTGCCAGCCGCCAGGCATGCAGGCGGCGGGTATAGAGCTGCAGGTCGTATTCCTCGGTGATGCCGATGGCGCCGTGCACCGCATGGGCGGTCGCCGCCACCAGGGCCGCGGCCTCGCTGGCGCGCGCCTTGGCGATGGCGGCCGGCAGCAGGCCGGGCTGCGCCGTGCCGGCGCGGAACGCGGCCGCCGTGGCAATGCGCGCGGCGGCGACGTGCTCGGCCATCACCGCCAACTGGTGCTGGACGGCCTGGAACTTGCCGATGGAACGCCCGAACTGGGTGCGATCGTTGCCGTACTGCAGGGTCAGTTCGAAACAGCGCGTCATTGCGCCCGCCAGCAGCGCGGCGTGCAGCGCCGCGCCCCAGGCGGCCAGCCGGCCGGCCGCGCCGAGCCGCCAGGCGGCTGGCCCGCGCGCGCCGGCGTCCCAGCGCAGGTCGGCGGTCGATTCGCCGTGCAGGCCGCAACTGCGGCGTTGCGCGGCGCCGGCGTCCAGCAGCCACAGCGCGTCGTCCAGTTCGGCTAGCACCAGGCCGGCGCGCATGCCGTATGGCACGCGCGGCGCGGCCAGCCCGCCGTCGGCGGTCTCGGCCAGGCTGGGCGCGAAAGTGGGCAGGCCGTCCGGCGCCGCCATGCCGGCCGGCAGCAAGGTGCGCAGCGCCATCGCCTGCCCCACGGGCAGCGGCACGGCATGGGCGCCCAGCGCCATGAAAAGCGGCAAGGCGTCGGCCAGGTCCGCGCCGGCGCCGCCGGCGTCTTCGGGCGCCATCAATTCCAGGAACCCGGACTGCCCGATCTCGCGCCACAGCGCATCGTGCGCGCCGCCGGCATCGATGGCGCGCACCACGGCCGGCCCGCACTGGCCTTCCAGGAGGTCTTCAAAAGCTTCGCTATACATTGCAGTCATGCTCCCGCCCTCAACGCAGGCCCAGGCCGCGGGCGATCATGCCGCGCAGGATCTCGCGCGTGCCGCCCCGCAGCGAGTAAGTGGGACACACCTGGTTCACGTAGGCGCAGGTACGCAACAGCTCGCCGTCGATATCGGCGCCCGGGTTCGCGCCCAGCGCGGCCTCGATGGCGGACGGTATCTCCTGCTCGAAGGTGGTGCCCAGGTCCTTGACCAGCGCGGCCTCGACCGCCGGGCTCTCGCCGGCGGCCAGCCGCGCCGTGACCGACAGCGACAGGTCGCGCAGCGCCGCCAGGTGGGTGGCGTAGCGGCCGATCGCCGGCGCCAGGGCGGTCTCGCCCCGGCCGCGCAGCCACTCGATCCAGCGGTCCAGCAGCACGATGCTGGAATAAATGCGCTCCGGCCCGCTGCGCTCGAAGGCCAGCTCGGCGGTGACCTGCTCCCAGCCGCTGCCTTCGCGGCCGATCAGCGCGTCGTCGGACAATTGCACATCGTCGAAGAACACTTCCGAGAAGTGCGCATCGCCGGCCAGGTCGGCGATGGGGCGCACCGTGACGCCCGGCAGCGACAGGTCGATGATGAACTGCGACAGCCCCTGGTTGCGGTCCTGCGGCGTGCCGGAAGTGCGCACCAGCGCGATCATGTACTGGCAATGCTGGGCATTGGTTGTCCAGATCTTGCGCCCCGCCAGCGTCCAGCCCCCATCGGCGCGGGGCGTGGCGCGCGTGCCCACGCTGGCCAGGTCCGAACCCGAGTTCGGTTCGCTCATGCCGATGCAGAAGAACGCCTCGCCGCGGCAGATGCGCGGCAGGTAGAAGCGGCGCTGCGCCTCGCTGCCGAACTTGCGGATCAACGGCCCGCTCTGGCGGTCGGCGATCCAGTGGGCCGAGACCGGCGCCCCGGCGCACAGCAGTTCCTCGATCAGCACGAAGCGCGAGAAAGCGTCCATCTCGGCGCCGCCGTAGGCGCGCGGCAGGGTGACGCCGACCCAGCCGCGCGCCGCCAGCTTGCGGCTGAAGCCGGCGTCGAAGCCCATCCAGGAACGGGCGCGCCGGTCGGCCGGCAGGGGCGGCATTTCGGCGTGGAGAAAAGCCCGCACGTCCTGACGGAACGCCTCCGCCGAAGGCGGCAGCGCGGCGAGCTCGAAGCGGTCGATCAAAGTAGTCACGATTACAGTCCGATGGTGTAGCCGCCATTGACCGACAGATGCTGTCCGGTCACGTAGGACGCCGCGTCCGAGAGCAGGAAGCAGACCGGGCGCGCCACCTCGTCGGCCTCGCCCCAGCGGCCCAGCGGGATCTGGCTCAGGTAGGTGTCGCGGAATTTCTCGCCGCGGATGGTCTCCGTCATGGGCGTCTCGACCACGCCGAAGCCCACGGTGTTGACCCGGATGCCGTAGCGGGCCCATTCGCGCGCCGCACACATGGTCAGGCCCAGCACGCCGGCCTTGGCCGCGCCGTAGTTGATCTGGCCGATGGTGCCGCGCCGGCCCGCGTCGGAAGAGATGTTGACGATCGAGCCCGCGCCGTCGCCGCCGGCCTTGGCGCGGCCGAGCAGGTGCCGGCCCAGCGCCTGCAGGAAGAAGAACGAGCCCGACAAATGCACGTCGATGACCTGCTGCCAGTCGGCGGCCGACATCTTGTCGATCATCGCCGTGCGGGTCACGCCGGCGTTATTGACCAGCGCGTTGACCCCGCCGAAGGCGGCCACGCCGGCGTCCACGGCCTGCTGCGCGAGGACGGGGTCGGCCACGTTGCCGGCCAGCGTCACGCAACGCTCGGCGCCCAGCGCGGCGCGCAGCCCGGCCAGCGCCTCGGCGTTCAGGTCGACCGCCACCACGCGGCCGCCCAGGTCGGCGATGGCGGTGGCCAGGGCCCGTCCGATGCCCTGCCCGGCCCCGGTCACGATGACTTGCCGGTTTTCCAGTGTGAGAAGCTTGTCCTGCATCTGCGTATGCTCCGTTGTCAGATCGTTTCTTCGGCGCCCAGCACCAGCGTGGCCTGGCTGGAGAACTCGCCGCCGTTGCCATGCGCCAGCGCGAGCCGGGCGCCCGCCACCTGCCGCTCGCCCGCCGTGCCGGCCAGCTGCTGGGCCGCTTCCACCATGGTGAACAGCCCGTACATGCCGGGATGCACGCACGACAGGCCGCCGCCGTTGGTGTTGACCGGCAGTTGCCCGCCCGGGGCGATGCGGCCGTCCTCGACGAAGGCGGCGCCTTCTCCCTTGGCGCAGAAGCCCAGGTCTTCCAGGAACAGGATGGTGTTGAGGGTGAAGGCGTCGTACAGCTCGACCACATCGAAGTCGGCTGGCCTCACGCCCGCCTGCGCCATGGCGCGCGGGCCGCTCAGCGACGCGGCGGTCACGGTCAGGTCGGGCATGTTGGTGATGTCCTTGTGCCAGGCCGCCGCCGCCCCGCCCAGCAGATAGGCCGGACGCGCCGCCAGGTCGCGGGCGCGCTCGGCGCGCACCATCACCACGGCGGCGGCGCCGTCGGTGACCAGGCAGCAGTCGCGCACCGAGAACGGGTCGCACACCAGGCGCGAGGCCAGGTAGTCGTCCATGGTCAGCGGGTCGCGCATGAAGGCGTCGGGATTCTTGCGGGCCCACTGCCGCGCCGCCAGAGCAACCGCGCCCAGCTGTTCTTTCTTCAACCCGTACTGGGCCGCGTAGCGCGAGGCCGCCAGCGCATAGGCGCCCAGCGGCCGCGCCAGCTTGTAGGGCCCTTCGTAGGGCGAGGGCCGCAACGAACTGACCAGCTTGCCGGCCGCGCTGCGCTGGTTGCTGCCGTAGGCGATCAGCGCCACATCGCACAGGCCCGCCTCGAGCGCCAGCGCCGCGTGGATGGCGTGGGTCAGGAACGACGAGCCGCCGGTGCGGTTGTTGTCGGTCAGGCGCGGCGCGATGCCCAGGTATTCGGTGAAGCTCAGGCCCGACAGATAATCGTCCGGCAGACCGATGAACAGCCCGTCGACGTCGGCCGGCGTCAGGCCCACCCCCGCCAGCGCCTGCACGCTGGCGCGCACCGCCAGGTCCAGCGAGGACAGGCCCGGCGCCTCGCCGATGCCGTAGGTGGCCGAACTGACGATCGCGGTCTTGCCGCGCGGAAAATGTTCCTGGCTCATGCCTGCTCCTGTTTGACCGGGTCGAACACCACCAGCGGCTGGCCGTCGGCGTCGCGGGCGATGCGCGCGCGCACCGCCATGCCGACGCGCACATCCTGCGGCGCGACGCCTTCCACGCGGCTCATCATGCGCGGCCCTTCTTCCAGCTCGACCAGGCAGACGTTGTACGGCTCGGCCGGCGGCCGCACGCGCATCACGGTGGTGGCATAGACGGTGCCGCGGCCCGACGCCGCCACCCATTCCAGGTCGAGCGCGCCGGTGCGCGGCGCCGCCACGCGGGGATAAAACACGTATTCGCCGCTGCTGCGCGAGCGCTGGATCATGAAGCGGCCCGCTGCCAGGTGGGCGAAGTACTCCTGCTGCGGCAGCGGGCCGGACGCGGAAGGCGGATGCTCGGTCATGGTTGCTCCTGTGGCCATTGGTACAAAGGGGGTTGCTTGTCGATGAAGCGGCGCGCCGCTTCCCGGTGGAAGGCGCTTTCGCGGCAGAGCGATTGCGCCATGGCTTCCTGCATGTAGACGGTGCGGCGATCGGACTCGAACGCGTGGTTCATCACCGACTTCATGATGCCCAGCGCCCCCGCGGGCGCCTGCTCGAAGCGCGCCGCCAGCGCAATGGCGGCGTCCAGCACCGGCTGCTGTTCGACCACTTCATGGGCAATGCCGAGCTGCAGCGCTTCGCGCGCGTCGACCACGCGGGCGGAGAAGGCCAGCGCCTTGGCGCGCGCCAGGCCCACCGCGCGCGGCAGCAAGTACATGCCGCCCAGGTCCGGCACGTAACCGATGCGGGCGAACACCGCGCAGAAAGTGGCGCGCGGCGAGGCCAGCACGAAGTCGGCCGCCAGCGCCAGCGACAGCCCGGCGCCGTAGGCCACTCCGTCCACGGCGGCGATGACGGGCTTTTCCAGGTCCACCAGCTCGTCGAACCAGCGCTGCATGCCGAGGATGCGACTGCGGCCCTCGAAGACATCGGTGCGGCCCTGCCCCGCCGCCATCGCGCGGATGTCGCCGCCGGCGCAGAAGTGCCCGCCGGCGCCGGTCAGCACCACCGCGCGCACCGATTCGTCGTCACGGATGGCCGGCAACGTCGCGGCGAATGCGCCGCGCAGCTCCAGGTCCAGCGCATTGCGCGCGGCCGGCCGGTTCATGGTCAACACCGCGCACGCGCCCACGCGGGAAAGTTCAAGTACGGACATGGGGTTTCTCAAATAGGCAGATCGGGTTCATCGGTGTCTGACACCCTGGCGAGACGGCCGGCAAATCGCCGCGCTGCCGCAAAGGGTGTCAGACACCTGGACATTGGAGGGCGCAGACACCCGTGCGTTTGCCAGGTGTCTGACACCCTGGCCAGACGGCCGGCAAATCGCCGCGCTGTCGCAAAGGGTGTCAGACACCTGAGCGATGGAGGGCGCAGACACCCGTACGTTTGCCAGGTGTCTGACACCCTGGCCAGACGGCCGGCCAATCGCCGCGCTGTCGCAAAGGGTGTCAGACACCTGAGCATTGGAGGGCGCAGACACCCGTGCGTTTGCCAGGTGTCTGACACCCTGGCCAGACGGCCGGCAAATCGCCGCGCTGCCGCAAAGGGTGTCAGACACCTGGACATTGGAGGGCGCAGACACCCCGGGGCCATCAATAACGCAGCTGCATCAGCCATTCCGCCACCATCGCGGGCCGTTCGGCCCCTTCGACGCGAACGTCCACGTGCCACATGCAGCGCGCCTCGTTGTCGCCCAGGTCGTCGACCCGGGCCAGCCGGAAGCTGCCCACCAGGGCCGAGCCGCTGGGCACCGGCGCCGGAAAACGCACCTTGTCGAAGCCGTAGTTCAGCGCCAGCTTGCGGCCCGGGAACTCGAACAACTGGTGATACCAGCCGGTGATCAGCGACAGCGTGAGCAGGCCGTGGGCAATGGTGGTGCCGAACGGCGACTCGGCCGCGGCGCGGGCGCGGTCCACGTGGATCCACTGCCGGTCATGCACCACCTCGGCGTAGGTATCGATGGCGGCCTGGTCGACCACGATGGGGCGCCCCACCACCGGCGGCCGGCCGACGAAAGCCTTGAGGGCCGCAATGGAATCGAAGCTGGTTCTTTCCATGGCCGTCAGTCCGCCTGCACGCCCAGCGACTTGGCCAGCGGCATCCATTGCTTGCGCTCGGCATCGATGAAGCCCGCGAACTCCTGTTGCGAGCCAGGCATAGGCTGGGCGCCGATGCGGCGCAGTTTCTCGACCAGCGCAGGCTGCTGCAGCGCCTGGTTGATGGCCTGGTTCATGGCCTCGATGGCCGGCTGCGGCGTGCTGGCGCGCGCCATCACGCCGAACCAGGCGGCGGCCTCCAGCCCGGGGAACCCCAGCTCGCGGGCGGTGGGTACGTCCGCCAGCTGCGGGAACCGCTGGTCGTCCAGGATGGCCAGCGGCACGATGCGCCCGGCCTGCGCCTGCGCCATGCACGAGGGCAGCGCGTCGAACATGATGTCGATGTTGCCGCCCATCAGGCTGGTGATGGCCGGCGCGCTGCCCTTGAACGGCACGTGGGTCACCTTGAAGCCCATCTGGCTGGCGGCGTGCTCGCCCGCCAGGTGGGTGATGTTGCCGCTGCTGGCCGAGCCCATGGTCAGCTTGCCGTCCTCCCGCTTGCCCAGCGCCACCAGCGCGGGCAGGTCGGCGGCGCCGAGGTCCTTGCGGGTCACCAGCAGCAGCGGCGCCTTGCCCATGCCCGCCACGGGAATGAAGTCCTTGGCCGGGTCATACGACATCTTCTTGTAGATCGCCTGGTTGATGACGATCGGCGCATTGGAGCCGACGAAGAACGTCGCGCCGTCGGGCTCGGCCTGCAGGACCGTCTCGGCCGCGATCATGCCGGCCGCGCCGCCCTTGTTCTCGATGACGATCGGCACGCCCAGGATGGCGGCGGCATCGTGGGCCACCAGGCGGGTGATCTGGTCGGCCGCGCCGCCGGCCGGGTAGGGCACGACGTAGCGGATGGAGGAAGGCTTGGCCTGCGCCAGCGCGCCGCCGCAGCAGGCGGCCAGGGCGAGCGCGGCGACACTACGGACAAATGAACGACGCGGCATGGTGTTGTCTCCTGTTGTTTTATGAAAGGAAAACGGCCCGGCGCGCGGCGGCGCCGCGCCGTCAGATCGCGCCGGCGGCGCGCAGCGCGGCGATCCGCTCCGGCGCGAGGCCAAGCTGCCCGGCCAGGACGCTGTCGGTGTGTTCGCCCAGCAGCGGGGCGGAGGCGCCGTACTGAATGGGGGTATCGGACATGCGTATAGGGTTGGCCACCGCCGGCGCCTGCACGCCCGCCCCATGCGGCAGCGCCAGGCGCATGCCGCGATGCCGCACCTGCGGATCCTCGAACACCTGCTGCATGTTGTAGATGGGCCCGCACGGCACGTTGGCGGCCTCCATCAGGGCGACCCACTCCTGCATGGTGCGCGCCAGCATCGCCTGCGCGATCTCGGGAATGAGCGTGTCGCGATTGCGGTTGCGCTGGCCGGGCGTGGCATAGCGCTCGTCCGCGGCCAGGTCGTCGCGCCCGATCACCTTGCAGAAAGCGCGGTACTGGCCGTCGTTGCCGACCGCCACGATGACGTCGCCCTCTTTGCAGCGGAAGACCTGGTACGGCACCATGTTCGAGTGCGCGTTGCCCATGCGGCGCGGCACCTTGCCCGACAGGAAATGGTTGATCGCCTGGTACGAGCTGATGCCGACCACGCAGTCGAGCAGCGACATGTCGATGTACTGCCCCTGCCCGCTCACATGGCGGTGTTCCAGCGCCGCCAGGATCGCGGTGGTGGCATACATGCCGGTCAGCAGGTCGCTGATGGCGATGCCGACCTTCATCGGCTCGTCGCCGGGCGCGCCTTCCGGCTGCCCGGTGATGCTCATCAGCCCGCCCATGCCCTGGAACACGAAGTCGTAGCCCGGCAGCGCGGCATACGGGCCGTCCTGGCCGAAGCCCGTGATCGAGCAATACACCAGGCGCGGGTTGACCGCCTTCAGGCTGGCGTAGTCCAGGCCGTAGCGCGCCAGGGTGCCGACCTTGTAGTTCTCGACCACAACGTCGGCCGTGGCGGCCAGTTCGCGGATCAGCGCCTGCCCCTCCGGGTGCGCCAGGTCGACGGTGATGGATTTCTTGCCGCGATTGGCCGCCAGGAAATAAGACGAGTCGGCGGTCTCGCGGCCGGCTTCGTCCTTCAGGAACGGCGGCCCCCAGGCGCGCGTATCGTCGCCCACGCGCGGACGCTCGACCTTGATCACCTCGGCGCCCAGGTCCGCCAGGTTCTGGGTCGCCCAGGGGCCTGCCAGGATGCGGGTCAGGTCCAGGACCTTGAGGTGTCCAAGCGCCGTGCTCATGTTTCTCGCTGCCTCCGTGATTCGTTCGGGCTCAGCTTAGGGTCGCGGCTTCCTCTGCGTCCAATATTATTTGTGTGAATTTTGATATACGTTGCGTATCAAATGGCGCGCCCCGTACACTCGCACATCGGATAGTGCGCGCTGGCCGGCGTGGCCAGGGCGTCATGCGGATATCAAGTCCGCCCAAACGATAGTCACGGCAGATACTGCCGACCCTGGAGGCTTTCCCATGAGCGATTTCCTTTCCTACACCCAGCAAGGCCACGTGGTGACGCTGACCATGAACCAGCCGGAGACGCGCAATCCGCTCACGGGCAATACGGCGGTGGACGAGTTCGTGGCCGCCATCGCCCGCATCGAGGCCGATCCCGGCGTGCGCGCCGTGATCCTCACCGGCGCCGATCCGGCCTTCTCGGCCGGCGGCGACATCCGGGCCATGCGGCGCCAGGCCGATCCGTCGGTCGGGCCCGCCCACATCCGCGAGGAATACCGCGCCGGCATCCAGCGGCTGCCGCTGGCGCTGTTCAACCTGGAAGTGCCGGTGATCGCCGCGGTCAATGGCCCGGCCATGGGCGCCGGGCTGGACCTGGCCTGCATGTGCGACCTGCGCATCGCGTCCGAGAAGGCCAAGTTCGCCGAAAGCTTCGTCAAGCTCGGCATCATTCCGGGCGATGGCGGCGCCTGGCTGTTGCCGCGCCTGCTGGGCATGGCGCGCGCCGCCGAGCTGGCCTTCACCGCCGAGGTGATCGACGCCCAGCGCGCGCTGGAATGGGGGCTGGTGTCGCGCGTGGTGCCGCACGACGAACTGATGGACGCGGCCCGCGCGCTGGCCGAGCGCATCGCCGTGCACCCGCCGCAGGCCATGCGCATGACCAAGCGGCTGATGCGCGAAGCCTTGCATACCCGGCTCGACACGCTGCTGGAGCTTTCGGCGGCCTACCAGGCGCTGGCGCACAAGACGCCCGAACACGCCGAAGCCGTGGCGGCGTTCCTGGAAAAGCGCGCGCCCCGCTTCGACCAATGAGGCCGACCTGATGGCAGAGCCGACCCAACCACCCGGCAAGGGCGACGCCGCGCCCGACCCGATGCTCGACCTGCGGCGGGTGCGCCAGTTCGTGGTGCTGGCCGAGACGCTGAATTTCCGGCGCGCCGCCGACCGGCTGCATATGACGCAGCCGCCGCTGACCGTGGCGATCCAGAAGCTGGAAGCGGATCTCGGCACGCGCCTGTTCGAGCGTGGCGGCGCGGGCGGCGTGTCCCTGACGCCCGCCGGCCAGGCGGCCCTGGCCGAAGCGCGGCGCCTGCTCTTTCACAATGTGCAGCTGCGGGCGGCCGCGCGCGCCGCCTCCACCGGCACGGGCGGCGCGCTGCGCGTGGGCTTCGTCGGCTCCACCACCAACGGCGTCCTGCAGCGCATCGTACGGCTGTTCCGGGCCGAGTATCCCGCCGTGGAACTGGTCCTGAAAGAAGGCACGTCGGTACGCATCGCCGAACGGGTCGACAGCGGCGACCTGGATGTCGGGCTGGTGCGCACGCCGCTGCTGGCGCCCTCGCGCGCGCGCCTGGCGCCGCTGCTGGCGGAGGGCTTCGTGGCGGCGCTGCCGCTGGGCAACCCGCTGGCGCACAAGCCGGAGATCAAGATGGAAGAGCTGGCGGCGGAATCGTTCGTCTTCTACTCGCGCGAAGACGCCGCCGGCCTGCACGCGACCGCCATGCTGGCCTGCCAGCGCGCCGGCTTCCTGCCGCGCGTGACCCAGGAAGCCACGCAGGTGCAGACCGTCCTGTCGCTGGTCGAAAGCGGCCTGGGCGTGGCGCTGGTGCCGGCCGTCATGCAATACAACCCCAGCCCGCGCGTGGCCTACCGGGCCATCGCCGACCTCTCGCCGGCCGCCGAGATCGGCCTGGCGCTGCTGTTGCCGGAACCGTCCAGCCCGGCGGCGCAGCGCTTTCGCGAAGTCGCGCTGCACTGCTTCGGCGACGACTGACGGCCGCGCCGGCCCTAGTACATGTTGCGCTTGTAATCCTGTTCCAGCCCCTGGCGCATCAGCCCGGGGATGGATACGGCGCCCCTGGCGAGCGCCGCCGCCAGGCCGCGCGTCTTGTTGAGCCGCACATGCGCGGCGAAGATCGCCGCCGGGTCGATGTCGGCCGGCGCCACCGGCGCGTCCCACGGCCGCGCGCGCGCCAGCGCCGCACTGTCGCGCAGTTCGATCGACGGCGAGGCCACGCGGGTCACCAGCTTCGGCACCTTGTCGTGCACCGCGAATTCCTCCCGCAGCGCCGCGTCGGCGCTGATCTGCGTCGCGCCATGCGCGAGCGCGACCCGGTTGCTGCCCGGCACCAGCAGCATGGCGGCCGCGCAGGGGCGCGCCAGCATGTTGCGCAGGCTGTCGGTGCGCCGGTTGCCCGGCCGCTCCGCGAAGCGGATGCCGCCATCGCAGGGCCGGACCAGCAGCCCGGCGGGATCGCCCTTGGGGCTCAGGTCGGTGCGCAGCGCGTCGTCCGCCGTGGCCAGCGCCATGAAGCGGCTCGCCGCCAGGAATGCGGCCGGGTCCGCTGCCGCCGCGGGCGCCGCGGCCGGCCGCCAGAAGTCCGAGCGCAGCAGGGCCTTGGCGCAATGCGCATAGCATTCGTTCACCGCGACGATGGCGTCGCCGGCCTCCACCGCCGTCACCCTGCCGTTCACGCGCAAGGTCTCGCCCAGGCCGGGAACCAGGAACAGCAGGCCGATGCCGCGGCCGGGCTGCGCGTGCGCCGGATCGTCCAGCGCCGCGCATGGCAGGCGCAGGCGCTGCGCGTCGAGCGCGGCCGCGAAGCCGGGCGGGCCGCCGGCCAGCGTGACCTCGACCAGCCGGGCATCGCTGGTGGCCACGCATGCCAGGGGCGACGCCTGCAGCCAGCGCCGGGCGTGCGCGTCCAGGTGGTCGATGACCTTCAGGTCAATGGCGGCGGGCCGCGCACCGATCCGGGCCTCCAGGGCCTCGATCGTGTGAATCGGGTTATCCAAGCACGCCTCCTCGATGCGGTTGTGGCGCGCTCAATAATAAATGAGAATTATTATTAATAATAGAGATACCGTGCCGCCCCGCCGGCGGCCGCCCGTCCCCTACAGCGCCGCGGCCAGCGCGGCCGCCAGGTCGCCGCGCTTTTCCACGCGCACCCCGCCCAGGCCCAGCCAGCCCGCCATGCGTTCGAGTTCGGCCGCCAGCTTCGCCGGGGTTGCCGCGCCCGCGCCCGGCTCGGCATGGCAGGCCTGCGCGATCAGCACCGAGCCCTTGCGGTCGGCCTTGAGGTCGACCCGCGCGGTCAGGGCGTCGCCTTCCAGGAAGGGCAGCACGTAGTAGCCATGCACGCGCTTGTGCGCCGGCGTGTAGATCTCGAGCCGGATACGCACGCCGAACAGGCGCTCGGCGCGTTCGCGGAACCAGATGAGGTTGTCGAACGGCGACAGCAGGGCCGTGGCCTCCATGCGGCGCGGCCGGCGCGCCGCCGGGTCGAGGTAGGCCGGCTCGCGCCAGCCGCGCACCGCGGCCGGCAACAGCTCGCCGGCCTCGACCAGCTCGCGCAGGCGCGCGCGGGTTTCGTCCACGCCCATGCGGAAATAATCGCGCAGGTCGCGCTCGGTGGCGATGCCCATGGCGCGGGCGGCGATGCGCAACAGCGCGCGTTGCGCGGCGGCGCGCGGCGGCGTCGGGACGTCGCGCACGGCCTTGGGCAGGACCCGGTCGGGCAAGTCGTAGACGCGCTCGAAGGTGCCGCGGCGCGTGGCGGCGGTCAGCTCGCCGGCCCAGAACAGGCACTCGAGCGCGCGCTTGGCCTCGCTCCAGCCCCACCAGCCGCCCTGCCCCTTGTGGCCCATCTCCAGTTCGGAGGCCGACAAGGGGCCGCGCCCGGCGATCTCGTCCAGGACATTATCGATAAACTCGCGCCGCTCCTGCAGAAAACGGGCGATGCCTTTCCAGGTGCCCAGGCCGGCCCGGGCATCCTGCATGCGCCAGCGCAGCAGCGGCTGGCTGGCCAGCGGCAGCAGCGAGGCCTCATGCGCCCAGTACTCGAACAGCGGCCGCTTGCGGCCCCAGGCCAGTTCTTCCAGCAGGCCTTGCGGATAGGCGCCCAGCCGCGAATAAGCCGGCAGGTAGTGGGTGCGGCAGACCACGTTGACCGAATCGATCTGGATCACGCCCAGCCGGCCCAGCAGCGCCGTCAACTGCCGGCGCCCCACCGGGCCGTCGCGCGGCCCGCCGAATCCCTGCGCCGCCAGCGCGATGCGCCGCGCCTGCCCGTCGGTCAGGGCGAGCGGTTCAGTCGCGGAGCTGCGCACGCTTGTCTCCTGGTGGTTCTTGATGGCGTCGATATTATTCGATCCGCGCCGAAGCATGCGCCCCGATGCCCCGCCGCGCAGTAGACTGTGTAGCCCCATCCTGCCCGGAGCAATGCGCCATGCCCTCGCCCACCGCCGACAAATGCGCCGCCTTCCACGCCCTGCACCAGCAAGGCTGCTTCATCCTGCCCAACCCCTGGGACACGGGCAGCGCCCGCTACCTGCAAAGCCTGGGGTTCAAGGCGCTGGCCACCACCAGTTCGGGCATGGCCTGGTCGCACGGCCTGCCCGACGGCAGCGCGCCGCTGGACCTGGTGCTCGCGCACTTGCGCGAGATCGTGGCGGCCACCGATCTGCCGGTCAACGCCGACTTCGAGAACGGCTACGCGGCCGACGCCGAAGGCGTGGGGCGCAACGTGCGCCTGGCCGTGGACACCGGCGTGGCCGGCCTGTCGATCGAGGACTCCACCGGCAACCCGGCCGAGCCGCTGTTTCCCATCGATGTCGCGGTCGCCCGCCTGAAGGCAGCGCGCGGCGCCATCGATGCCGCTGGCACGGGCACGCTGCTGGTGGGCCGCGCCGAAAACTTCATCGCCGGCCGCCCCGACCTGGACGACGCCATCGCCCGCTTGCGCGCCTATGCGCAGGCCGGCGCTGACTGCCTGTACGCGCCCGGCATCCGCACGCGCGAACAGATCGCCGCGGTAGTGGCGGCCGTGGCGCCCAAGCCGGTGAACCTGCTGGTCGGCACCACCAGCGAACTCAGCCTGGCCGACATCGCCGCCCTGGGGGTGCGCCGCATCAGCGTGGGCGGCGCGCTGGCCCGCGCAGCCTGGGCGGGATTCATCCAGACAGCCCAGGCCGTCGCGCAGGGGCGCTTCGATATCGCCTTCGCCAATGCGGCGTCCGGCGACGCGCTCAACGGGCTGTTCGGGCCGCCCCGCCAATGAGCTGGCCGGCGCGGCAATTCAGGGGCAAGAAGACGAGTGCGAAGCAGCCGGCGCAGACGTAGACTGCGCCTCATGAAGCCTCGCGCTCGACGCGGGCGCCGCGAGCGCCTGGCGATGACGGCGACAGGCACATTTGCCCTCGTGTGAAGGAGTCCGGACATGTCATACGCATACAAGACCGTGGCCACCCCGGTAGGCCAGTTGAAGCTGGTGGCCAGCGGCGCGAAGCTCGCCGCCATCCTGTGGGAAAACGACCGCCCCGACCGGGTGCGGCTCGGCCCCATGCAGGAAGAACCGCAGCGTCCCGTCCTGCTGGAAGCCGAGCGCCAGCTCGGCGAATACTTCGCGGGCACGCGCGACCGGTTCGAGCTGCCGCTGGAATTCGCCGGCACGGAATTCCAGAAGCAAGTGTGGTCGGCGCTGTTGACCATTCCCTATGGCGAGACGCGCAGCTACAGCGACATCGCGGCGCAGATCGGGCGCGCCAAGGCGGTGCGCGCGGTGGGCGCGGCCAATGGACGCAACCCGATTTCCATCGTGGCGCCCTGCCACCGCGTGGTCGGCGCCTCCGGCGACCTGACCGGCTTCGCCGGCGGGCTGCGCGCCAAGGCGCTGTTGCTGGCGCTGGAAAGCGGACAGGGGCAGCTGGCGGCATGACGGCGGACACCGGCGTCATCATCGGCGCGGACGGCCTGGCGCGGCCGCCCTGGGCCGCGCACGACCCGCTTTTGCGCCACTACTACGACACCGAATGGGGCATGCCGGTGCGCGACGAGCGCGGGTTGTTCGAACGGCTCAGCCTGGAATGTTTCCAGTCGGGGCTGTCGTGGGCCACCATCCTGCGCAAGCGCGAAGCCTTCCGCGCCGCCTTCCGGCAGTTCGACGTGGACACCGTGGCGGCATTCACCGAGCCGGATGTCCAACGGCTGCTGAGCGACCCGGGCATTGCGCGCAACCGCGCGAAAATCCTTGCCACCATCCACAACGCCGCGGCCACCATCGCGCTGCGGGCCGACGGCGGGCTGGCGCAGTTCATCTGGTCGTTCCAGCCCGCGCAGACGCCGGCGCCGCGCACCGTGCGCGACATTCCCACGGTGTCCGAGGCCTCGACCGCCCTGAGCCAGGCGTTGCGCCGGCGCGGCTTCAAGTTCGTCGGCCCGACCACCATGCACGCGCTCATGGAGGCCACCGGCATGATCGACACGCATTTGGTCGACAGCCACCGCCGCGGCAGCTCCGGGATCTGGCCGCGCTGATGCGGCGACCGGCCGTGCGCGCCACGGCCCTTTGCGTTTGTTTACATTGCGCCGGCCTGCCGGCGCGCCACAGCGGGGATAATGCAGGAGTCATCCAGCCAGGATCCGAAACCATGAAGCACTTCGTCTCCCGTCTCTTGTTGATCGGCGCGCTGGGCGCGCTGGCCGCCTGCACCATGAACGATCAATCATCCACTCACGCCGGCAAGCCGGCTACCGCCGCCGCCACCCTGTCGGCCTACCATTGGGACCTCGCCCAGGCGCAAGACGCCGGCGGCGCGGCGCAAAGCCGCTGGGTGCCGCCCCGGACGCTGCGCGGCGCGCCGCTGCGCCTGACCTTCGCCGACCAGCGCGTCTCGGTGGCGGGCCTGTGCAACCGGCTCGGCGGCAGCTACCAGACCGAGGGCGAGCGCCTGAAGATCTCCCAGATGGTGGGCACCATGATGGCCTGCGGCGACGCGGCCGTCATGCAGTACGAGCACGACGTGGCCCGCCGCCTGCCGCAGGCGACGACGTGGCGCATCGCCGACGGCGCGGACAACCCGACCCTGACGGTCGGCTTCGACGATGGCGCGCAATGGACCTTGACCGGCACGCCCACCGACGAAACCCGCTACGGCTCGGCCGGCCAGACCATGTTCCTGGAAGTGGCGCCGCAGCGGGTGGCCTGCTCGCATCCGCTGATCCCCAACATGCAGTGCCTGCAGGTGCGCGAAATCCAGTACGACGCCAACGGCATCAAGACTCGCCAGGGCGAATGGCAGGCCTTCTACAGCGAGATCGACGGCTATACCCATGAGCCCGGCGTGCGCAACGTGCTGCGCATCAAGCGCTACGAGCGCGCCAATGTGCCGGCCGACGCCTCGCGCTACGCCTACGTGCTGGACATGGTGGTCGAAAGCGAACAGACCGGCGCCCGCTGACGCCGCTGGCCGCGCCGGCCGCATGGGCGGCCGGCGCGGCGTCCCGCTTGTCCCGCCGTGCCGGGACGCGGGCCTTGATCCCTGTCAATGGCCCGCCTGCATCGTGATGCCAACATCCGAGAGAAAACAGTTCTCGTTACCGCATCATGAGCTATCCCGTTCTCCTGACCCTGCACCTGGTCGCCGCCATCGCGTTCGCCGGCACGGTGTTCTTCGAAGTCGTGATGCTGGAAGGCGTGCGCAGGCATGTGCCGCGCGAGGCGCTGCGCCTGGTGGAAAGCGCCATCGGCGCCCGCGCGCGGCGCGTCATCCCGTGGGTATTGCTGGCGCTGTACGCCGCGGGGGCCGGCCTGGCC
Source organism: Bordetella genomosp. 2 (assembly GCF_002261345.1). Classification (GTDB taxonomy): domain Bacteria; phylum Pseudomonadota; class Gammaproteobacteria; order Burkholderiales; family Burkholderiaceae_B; genus Bordetella_A. The sequence goes on from NZ_NEVT01000009.1 coordinate 109,423, forward strand.
TGGCAACACCGCGCCGCGCTGGCCCAGCCGCTGGCCAGCAGCTTCGGGCTGCTGCTCGGCGTCAAGATCCTGCTGGCGCTCAGCGTGTTCGGCCACTTTCTCACTGCCATGGCGCTGCAGCGCCGCGGGCGGCTCAACACCCGCAACTCGCGGCGCATCCATATCAGCGTGTTCTGCCACGTCGCGCTGATCGTGCTGCTGGCCAAGGCCATGCTCTACGTCGCCTGGTAGCAGGCGCGGCGCGCGCTACTGGCCCGCGTTGGGGAAGAACAGCTGCTGGCCGTTGACCTTGTAGCTGGCGATCGCGTCCTGCCCCGCCTTGGAAGTAACCCAGTCGACAAACTGCTGCGCCGGCTTGGCCTTGACATGCGGGTACTTGGCCGGGTTGACCACCATGACGCCGTACTGGTTGAACAGCCGCTTGTCGCCCTCCACCAGCACTTTCAGGCCGCCCGGGTTCTTGAAGCTGAGCCAGGTGCCGCGGTCCGACAAGACATAGGCGTCCATGGACGACGCCATGTTCAGGGCCGGCCCCATGCCGCAGCCGCAGGCCTTGTAGCCCTTGCCCTGGTCCTGGACGCCGGCCGCCTTCCAGAAGCGCAGCTCGGCCGCGTGGGTGCCGCTCTTGTCGCCGCGCGAGATGAACGGGCTGTCGGTTTCGGCCAGCTTGGCGAGCGCGCGCACGATGTCGTTGCCCTTGACGCCGGCCGGGTCGGCGGCCGGCCCGATCAGCACGAAATCGTTGTACATGACCGGATAACGCCGCGTGGCATAGCCCTCCGCCACGAACTTCTCCTCGGCCGCCTGGTCGTGCACGAACAGCACGTCGGCATCGCCGCGGCGCGCCATGTCGAGCGCCTGGCCGGTGCCCTGCGCCACCACCTTGATGTCGATGCCGCTGGCCTGCTTGAAGGCGGGCAGCAGGTGCGAGAACAGGCCCGACTGCTCGGTGGAGGTGGTCGAGGCCATGACGATGGTCTCGGCGCCCGCGGCCGGCGCGGCCAGCGCCGCCATCGCCAGCACGGCCGGCATGACGGCGCGCCGCCACAGCATGGGTAGGGTCTTCATGGTATGCGTTCTCCTTTGACGAACAGGCTCGCCGCCTCGGGCAGCGGGCCGTAGAAAAAATCGTCCACCGGCAGGTCGACCACGACGCGCCCCCGTTCCAGGTAAATGACGCGGCGCGCCAGCCGCTTGACCTGCCCCAGGTTGTGGCTGCTGAACACCATGGCGGGCGCGCGCTGCGCGCCCGGCCGGGCGAAGTCCTGCATCATCTGCTCGACCTCGCGCTTGGCGTGCGGATCCAGACTGGCGGTCGGTTCGTCCAGCAGCAGCACCTCGGGCGCCAGCGCCCAGGCCCGCGCCATGGCGAGCCGCTGCTGCTGGCCGCCCGACAACGCCTTGGCATTGCGCGCCGCCAGTCCGTCCATGTCGACCCGCGCCAGCGCCTGCAGCGCGCGGGCGCGCGCCTCGCGCCAGCGCATGCCGCGCAGCCACAATCCCAGCGCGACATTGTTCAGCACCGAGGTGCGCAGCATGTAAGGGTGCTGGAACAGCATGGCCTGGCGCCGGCGCGCCACGCAGCGGGCCTGGCCGCGCGTCGGCTGCAGCAGGCAGTGCAACACGCGCAGCAGCGTGCTCTTGCCGCTGCCGTTGGCGCCCACCAGGGCCACGCACTCGCCGGCGCGGATGGCCAGCGAGACGGCCCGCAATGCGGCCACGCCGCCATAATCGACATCGACCTCGCGCAGGTCGAACAGAATATCGGGCGCGGCGCCGGCCGCGCGACGCTCGGTCGCGCCGGCCACCACTGGCCCGCTGTCGCAGGCGGGCGCCTTCATGACACGGCTCCGGCGCCGCCATACAGGCCCGACAGCCCGGCATCGCGCCGTTCGCGCCAGCGCCGCACCAGCCCGGCCAGCGTGTTGAGCAGCAGCACCACCAGCAGCAACAGCAGGCCCAGCGCCAGGGCCAGGGGCAGGTCGCCCTTGCTGGTCTCCAGCGCGATGGCGGTAGTCATGACGCGCGTGTAGCCCTCGATATTGCCGCCCACCACCATGACGGCGCCGACTTCCGAGATGGCGCGGCCGAAGCCGGTAATGACGATGGTCAGCAGCGTGAAGCGTTCATCCCACAGCAACAGCAGGCTGCGCACCAGCGCGCGGGCGCGCAGCGAGCGCAGTTGTTCGCCATGGCGCCGGTCGGCGTCTTCGATGGTCTGGCGCACCAGCGCGGTGACCACCGGACAGACCAGCACCGCCTGGGCCAGCACCATGGCCTGGAACGAGAACAGCCAGCCCAGGAAGCCCAGCGGGCCGGAATGCGACAGCAGCAGGTAGACCGCCAGGCCCACCACCACCGAGGGCAGGGCCAGCGAAGTATTGAGCAGGGTGAGCACGATGCCGCGGCCCCGGAAACGGGCCACGGCCAGCCACGAGCCGGCCAGCATGCCGAGCGCGCAGGCCAGCGCGCAGGCGCAGGCGCTGACCGCCAGGGAACGCGCCACGATGGCAAGCAGGGCCGGGTCGGCGGTGGCGATCAGGCGCAGCGCTGTCGTCGCGCTTTCGGTCATTGTGTTCATGGCGTCTCTTCCTGGGCTGGGGGAGAGCGTAGCCCAGCAGTATCATGCAAACCATATGAACAGCATTTCATAGGCCGCGCGGCAGGCCGGGCGCGGCCATTTCGGGCATACTCGCTGGCGTGCATCGCATCGACCTTTCCTACCAGCTGGGCGGCACCGACGCCCCTCCGACCGTCATCGGCAACGCGCTGATGGACTTGCTGTTCGCCGTGCGCGAACAGGGCTCGATCTCGGCCGCCGCCAAGGCGCTCAACCTGTCGTACCGGCATGTCTGGGGCGAACTGAAGAAATGGGAGCAGGCCCTGGGCCGCACCCTGATCGTCTGGGACAAGGGCCAGCCCGCGCGCCTGAACGAGTTCGGCGAAAAGCTGCTGTGGGCCGAGCGCCACGCCCAGGCGCGGCTGGCCCCGCAGATCAACGCGCTGCGCGCCGAACTGGAGCGCGCCTTCGCGGTCGCCTTCGACGACGCCGCGCACGTGGTGTCGCTGTATGCCAGCCATGACGACGCGCTGGACGCCTTGCGCGGCCATGCGGTGGCCAGCGACAAGCTGCACCTGGACATCCGCTTCACCGGCAGCGTCGACGCGATCCGCGGGCTGAACGAAGGGCGCTGCGTGATGGCGGGCTTTCATACGCGCCGCGACCCCGTGCCGGGCTCGCTCACCGAACGCAGCTACAAGCCGCTGCTCAAGCCCGGCTTGCACAAGCTGATCGGCTTCGCGCAGCGCCAGCAGGGGCTGATCGTGGCGCGCGGCAACCCCAAGGGGCTGGCCGGCGTGCAGGACCTGCGCCGCCCCGGCGTGCGCTACGTGAACCGCGCGCTGGGTACCGGCACCCGGGTGCTGTTCGACGAACTGCTGGAGCAGGCCGGCCTGGCCGCCAGCGCCATCGACGGCTATGTCCGCACCGAACCCTCGCACGCCGCCGTGGCGCACGCCATCGCGGCCGGCAGCGCCGACGCCGGCCTGGGCATCGCCCCGGCCGCGCGCCACCATCACCTGGATTTCGTGCCGCTGGTGTCGGAAAACTACTTCCTGGTCTGCCTGAAGTCCTCGCTCGACCACCCTTCCACCCAGGCCTTGCTGGCCATCCTGCGCAGCGAGCGCTGGCAGGCCGCGCTGGCCGCCATGCCGGGCTACGCGCCGGCCCCCAACAGCGGCCAGGTGCTGTCGATGCGGCGCGTGCTGCCGTGGTGGAGCTTCCCCGCAAAAAAGCCGCGCCGCGGCCGATCCGGCTCGTCATAGCCAGGTGTCTGACACCCCATCGACTGGCTCGCGCGGGCGGCCACCGCCGCGCGGGGTGTCAGGCACCTCGCCGCATCCCCTCATTGCCGGAATTCAGGGCGCCGACGCCGGCGCCCGCGCGGCCGCCAGTTCGGGCTGCAGCACCAGCCGCTCGGGCGCGGTGTAGCACACGAAATGCCGGTTCACCGCCCGCCCGATGGCGCACAGCCCGAGGCCGCGCGCGATCTCATAGCCCATTTGCGTCATGCCGCTGCGCGACACCACGATGGGCACCCCCATCTGGGCCGACTTCATGATCATCTCGCTGGTGAGCCGCCCGGTGGTGTAGAAGATCTTGTCGGCGCCATCCTGGCCGGCCTCGGGCTGCATCCACATCCAGCCGGCCAGCGTGTCGATGGCGTTGTGGCGCCCCACGTCCTCCACGAACATCAGCATGTCCGCGCCGCGAAACAGCGCGCAGCCGTGCACCGAACCGGCCGACTTGTAGGTGGTTTCCTGCACGCGTATGGCATTCAGCAGGCCGTAGAGCTGCGCCTGCGTGACGCTGGCCTGCGGCGCCAGGCGGATGTGGTCCAGCTCTTCCATCAGGCCGCCGAACACGCTGCCCTGCCCGCAGCCGGTGGTGACCACGCGCTGGGCGGTGCGGGCCTCCAGATCGGCAATGCCGTGGCGGGTCTCGACCGCGGCGGCATTGACTTCCCAGTCGACCACGATCGACAGCACGTCGCTCACCTCGCCGATCAGGCGCTGATTGCGCAGATAGCCCAGCACCAGCAGTTCCGGCATGGCGCCCAGCGTCATCAGCGTGACCAGTTCGCGCCGGTCCACGTAGATGGTCAGCGGCCGCTCGGCCGGGATCGACACGGTCTCGGTGGCGCCGTGCTCATTGACGACGGTGACGGCGCGCGTCAGCGGCGCGCGGGCCTGGGTCAGGCGCGGCAGGGACAGGCCGGACGCGGTCACTTGGCGGGCTTGCCCTCGGCATCGGGCTGCGGCGAGCTGGGCGGCTGGCTGGCGGTTTCCGCCGGCGAGTGCGCGCCGGATCCCTCGCGCGCCTGTACCGGCGCCGGCGCATACACGAACGGACCGGGGTCCTTGCATTCGGGCGTGGCCACGGGCTGCCCGAGCGGCTTGCCCGCCATCTTGGCCTCCGCGAAATACTCGGCCGCGACCTTGTCCTGCGACTGGCACAGCTGGTAGGCCGCCACGCTGGCGCTCCAGGCCGCCTTGGCCTTGGCTTCGGCCGCCTTGGCCTGGGCTTCCGGACTGAGCGGCGGCAGGGTCGCGTAGGCGTTGGCGGCCAGGGCGGCCAGGGCGGCCAGCGACAGGGCAACGATGATCTTCATGGCGTGCTCCTTGAATGCCGGCTCAGACGCGGGCCGGCGTTGCCTTGCCGCGCCGCTTGGCGGCCCGGTCGGCGGTACGCTGGGCCGGCACCCGGCCCGCCTGGATATCCTCGTACCACACGTCGTGGTGCTCGCGCGCCCAAGTCTCGTCCACGTAGCCCGTCTTCATGGCGCGGTAGGCGCCCTGCATGCCGATGGTGCCGAGGTAGATGTGGCCCATGATCATGCACATCATCAGGATCACCGATACGGCGTGGATCATGTGCGCGATCTGCATATTGCCGCGCGTGTACAGCAGCGGGTCCGGGACCACGCGGTCCAGGAACAGGCCCGAGCCGACGGCGATCAGCCCCAGGAACAGCATCCCGACCCAGAACATCAGTTTCTCGCCGGCGTTGAAGCGGCCGGCCGGCACATGTTGGGCGCGCAACAGGCCGCCGCCCTTGCGCAGCCAGGCCAGGTCATAGCGGCGCAGCAAGTTGTCCTTGGCGAAGGTGATCAGCACAACGACCAGCGACACGGCGAAGACCGGCCCGACGAAGTTGTGCACGGTCTTCAGGACCCACGTCAGCCAGCCGAAAACCGGACCGCCCATCCAGGGCAGCAGGAAGAATTTGCCGAACGCCATCACGATGCCGGATATGGCCAGGATGACGAACGCCGTGGCATTGACCCAATGGGCGGCGCGCTCGAAGTAGGTGAAGCGCTCGATCTTGCGGCCGGTCTCCGCGCCGTGCACCTTGATGGGCCCCTTGGCCAGGTAGAACAGCGCAATGGCCACCAGCACGATCAGCAGCAGCCCCCCGCCGTACGGGATGAGCCAGTGGTTGCGCACCTGGCGCCAGGCTTCCCCGGCGGTGGTGTAGTCCGAGCCCGGATACTGCACGAAGCGCTGGATCAGCACGCCCGCCTCGGGCGCCTGGCTGGCCGGCAGGCTGCTGTAGCCCGGCTCGCCGGAATTGACCTGGCGCCACATGGGGGCATTGTTGCCGGGCTGCACCCGGGCGCGTTCGGCGTTGCTCTGCTCGGCGTAGCCAGGCAGCTCGTTGGCGTCGGGCTTGACTTCGAAGATGTTGGCGCTCTTGATGCCGCCCAGCCCGCCACCGGCCGGGGCGGCCGTATTCTGGGCCGCCGCCGGCGCCAGCAGCGCAGCGCTCATCAAGAGCATCGCGAACAATGACCGTACCATGGCAGCCTCCGGTCAGTTGACTTTGTTGTACTCGTTCTGGCCGCGCTGGGTGCGCACCTTGAGTTCGCTCAGCCAACTGTTCTTGTCGCCGGGCGTCCAGCCCGACGCGACGAAATGACTTCCCGTGCCGGCATAGGCCGGCTCGCCCGTGTAACTGCCGGTGTGAAGCTCCTGCGATTGCTCGGTACAGGCCGCCAGCCCCAGCGCCAGCGCCGCCATCAGCCAGGTGCGCGCGCTCATGATTTCCCCTTGGTGTCGGCGGCCGGCGCCTGCTGCTGCGGCGGCTGGCCGGCCTGCTGCGAGCCGTAGGCCGTGCCCCAGCCCCACACCTCGGCGCCCTTGCCGCGATGCAGGACGCGGGTCCGGAAGATGTCGGCGATCACATCGCCGTCGCCGCCCAGCAGCGCCTTGGTGGAACACATTTCCGCGCAGGCCGGCAGCTTGCCCTCGGCCAGGCGATTGCGGCCGTACTTCTCGAATTCGGCGGCGCTGCCGTGCTCTTCCGGGCCGCCGGCGCAGAAGGTGCATTTGTCCATCTTGCCGCGCACGCCGAACGTGCCTTCGGACGGGAACTGCGGCGCGCCGAAAGGACAGGCATACGAACAATAGCCGCAGCCGATACAGGTGTCCTTGTTGTGCAGCACCACGCCTTCTTCGGTGCGGTAGAAGCAGTTCACCGGGCAGACCGCCATGCACGGCGCGTCGCTGCAGTGCATACAGGCCACCGAGATGGATTTCTCGCCCGGCACGCCGTCGTTCAGCGTCACGACCCGGCGGCGGTTCACGCCCCACGGCACCTCGTGCTCGTTCTTGCAGGCGGTGACACAGCTATTGCATTCGATGCAGCGCTCTGCATCACAGACGAATTTCATTCTGGCCATGGCGCTCTCTCCTGGATCTGTTCACTCGGCCTAGGCCTTCGCGATATTGCAGATGGTGGTCTTGGTTTCCTGCATCATCGTCACCGAGTCGTAGCCGTATGTCGTGCCGGTGTTGACCGCCTCGCCGCGCACGATGGGCGCCGCGCCTTCCGGGTAGCTGGACAGCAGGTCGGCGCCCTGCCAGCGCCCCGCGAAGTGGAACGGCATGAAAGCCGTGTCGGGCCCGACCCGCTCGGTGACCAGCGCCTGCACGTTCAGCCGCGCGCCGGTGGGCGTGGACACCCACACCCGGTCGCCATTGCGGATGCCGCGGTCGGCCGCCGCCTTGGGGTTGAGCTCGACGAAGGCTTCCTGCTGCAGTTCCGCCAGCCACGGGTTGGAACGCGTTTCGTCGCCCCCGCCCTCGTATTCCACCAGCCGTCCCGACGTGAGGATGATGGGGAATTTTTCGTACAGCTTGTCCGCCACGTTTTTCTGCTGCAGCGATTTGTACAAGGTGGGCAGGCGCCAGAACGCCTTGAGATCGTCGTGCGACGGGTACTTGGCCACCAGGTCGGGACGCGTGCCGTAGATGGGCTCGCGGTGCTGCGGGATGGCATCGGGGAAGTTCCACACCACCGCGCGCGCCTTGGCGTTGCCGAACGGATAGCAGCCGTGGTTCTTCATGACCACGCGGATGATGCCGCCCGAGGAATCGGTTTTCCAGTTCTTGCCCTCGGCCGCCGCCTTCTCGGCGTCGGTCAGCTCGTTCCACCAGCCCAGCTTCTTCATCAGGACGTGATCGAACTCCGGATAGCCGGTGGTCAGGTCGGCGCCCTTCGAATGCGAACCGTCTTCGGCCAGCAGGTTGACGCCGTCGCGCTCCACGCCGAAGTTGGCACGGAAGTTGCCGCCGCCGTCCATGACGTGCAGGCTGGTGTTGTACAGATTGGCGGTGCCCGGGTGCTTCAGCTCGGGCGTGCCCCAGCAGGGCCACGGCAGGCCGAAGTAGTCGCCGGTGAGGTCATAGCCGGTCTCGGCGTCCTTGCCACCCTTGGCGCGCAGCGTCTTGACGTCGAACACATGCATGTTGCGCATGTGCGCCTTCAGGCGCTCGGGGCTCTGGCCGGTATAGCCGATGGTCCAGCAGGAACGGTTGACCTCGCGCAGCACGTCCTCGATGACGGGCTCGTCCATGCCCTTGACCTTCTGCAGCTTGTAGTTCTTGACGAACTCCTTGCCGAAGCCCAGCTTCTCGGCCAGCTGGTACATGATCATCTGGTCGCTGCGGCTTTCCCAGAGCGGCTCGATGACCTTCTCGCGCCATTGCAGCGAGCGGTTGGACGCCGTACAGGAGCCGCTCGTCTCGAACTGCGTGGCGGCCGGCAGCAGGTACACCGCGCGGTTGGGGTTGAGGTCTTCGGCCTTGCCCGGCATGGCGGCCATGGCGGCGGTGGCGGACGGGTACGGGTCGACCACCACCAGCAGGTCGAGCTTGTCCATGGCGCGCTTCATTTCCAGGCCGCGCGTCTGCGAGTTGGGCGCATGGCCCCAATAGAACACCGCCCGCAGGTTGGTGGGCTGGTCGATGACCGCGGGGTCTTCCAGCACGCCGTCGATCCAGCGCGACACCGTGATGCCGGGCTTGGTCATCAGGTCGGGCGACGCGTAGCGGCTCTTGATCCACTCGTAGTCCACGCCCCAGACCTTGGCGAAGTGCTTCCAGGAGCCTTCGGACAGGCCGTAGTAGCCCGGCAGCGAATCCGGGTTGGGGCCGATGTCGGTCGCGCCCTGCACGTTGTCGTGGCCGCGGAAAATGTTGGCCCCGCCGCCCGAGACGCCGATATTGCCCAGCGCCAGCTGCACGATGCAGGACGCGCGCACCATGGCGTTGCCGATCGAGTGCTGGGTCTGGCCCATGCACCACACCAGCGTGCCGGGCCGGTTCTCGTGCAGGGTCTTGGCGACGCCGTACATGGTGGCTTCGTCCACGCCGCAGGCTTCCTGCACCTTGTCCGGCGTCCACTTGGCCAGCACGTCGGCCTTGACCTGGTCCATGCCGTAGACGCGCGCGTCAATGTAGGCCTGGTCTTCCCAGCCGTTCTTGAAGATGTGGTACAGCAACCCGAACAGGAACGGGATGTCGGTGCCCGAACGGATGCGGATGTGCTGGTCGGCCTTGGCGGCGGTGCGGGTGAAGCGCGGGTCGACCACGATCATCTTGCAGCCGGTTTCCTTGGCATGCAGCATGTGCAGCATGGAAACCGGATGGGCCTCGGCGGCGTTCGACCCGATGTACAAGGCGACCTTGGCGTTCTGCATGTCGTTGTACGAGTTGGTCATGGCGCCGTAGCCCCACGTGTTCGCCACGCCCGCCACCGTGGTGGAATGGCAGATGCGCGCCTGGTGGTCGCAGTTGTTGCTGCCCCAGTAGCTGACGAACTTGCGCATCAGGTACGACTGCTCGTTGCCATGCTTGGACGACCCGATCCAGTAGACCGAGTCCGGCCCGCTTTCCTTGCGCAGCTTCATCAGGTGGGCGCTGATCTCGTCCAGCGCCGTGTCCCAGCTGATGCGCTGGTATTTTCCGTCGACCAGCTTCATCGGGTAGCGCAGGCGGTGCTCGCCGTGGCCGTGCTCGCGGATCGCGGCGCCCTTGGCGCAGTGCGCCCCCAGGTTGATGGGGGAGTCGAATACCGGTTCCTGCCGCACCCAGACGCCGTTCTCGACCACGGCGTCGATGGCACAGCCCACCGAACAGTGCGTACAGACGGTGCGGCGCACTTCGGTCTTGGTGTCGCCCACGGCGATCTTGCGTTCTTCGGCCGCTTCGGCGCGCTTGACCAGCGCCAGCGGCGCGGCCGCCAGGCCGGCGCCCACCCCGATGCCGGAACGGCGCAGGAAGGCGCGGCGGTCCATGGTGGGCAGCGCCTGCGTCAGGCCCCGCCGCAGGCTCTGCACGAAGTGCGACTCGGCCGCGCCGTCGCGCGCGGCGTCTGTTTTCTTGGTAAGCAGCATGGCTGGCTCCGGTTCAGACCAGCGTGGTCTTGTAGTACCGCTTGACGTGTTCGCTCAGGCGATAGCCACCGCCCTTGGCGGGCGCGGCCACCGGCGCCGCGGCTGGCTGCCCGGCCTGGCGCGCGGACGGCAGGACCGCCGCGCCGGCCGCCGCGGCAGCCGCCGTGGTAGTGCCGGCCAGGAACATCCGACGCGAAAGTTGGGGAGATTTCTGCGGCATGTGTCCGTCTCCTTGGAGGCAACCAGATATGAAATGCTTTGCATACTGTACCCCTACGCCCCGGTTCCGGCAATGTCCCCTAATTTGCCGCACTGCACCGTAGCGCGCCCGGGCGCTGCGGCGGGGCCTAAGGCAGCATGTCGAAGCCCTGCGCCTCGACACTGGCGAACGCGCGGGTGAAATCCGCGGCGCGCGCGTAGAACCGGGCGGCGGGATGGGCCGCGATGGTGTCGCACAGGGTCTCGACCCAGGGCTGGATATGCACGGCGAAGAACGTCCGCTGCGTGGCCAGGTCAGCCGGCGCGGCCCCTGCGCCGACGATCAGGCAGCGCATGACCTCGCACAGGTAGGCGATGTGGTCTTCGGTCTCCGGCATGGCCGGGTCGCGGGCCAGTCCCAGCCCGGCCAGGTCCTCGCGCAGCCGCGCCACCGGCTTTTCATTGAGGAAGCCGGCCAGGTAGTGCGAGCCGAACAGGTAGACCTCGGGCTTGCCCACCCCGCCGAACAAGGCGTCGTACTCCATCCGCACCGCCGCCGCGTCCAGCTCGCGCGCGCTGGCCGCCAGGGCGTTCCAGGCGGGCGCCAGCAAGCCGTCGGGCGCGGCGGGCGTGGCGCCCAGCTGCGCCAGCAAGTCGGCGGGCGGCGGCGCATAGAACAAGTGCGCCAGCACGCCGTACAGTTCGGCGCGCGCGGCGTCTTCGTCGAAACCAGGGGCAACTGCGGTCGGCACGGTAGCGGTCATAGGTCGGTGATGCGGACTTCGTCGGACGAGGAATAGAGGTCGATGACGCGGCAGTCGCCGCACATCTTCAGGCGTTCGAGCGCCGCGCCCTGGAACATGGCGTGGCCGCCAAGACGCTGCAGCATCGTCTGCACGCCCTTCTCGGTGCCGAACGCCTTGCCGCAGCGCACACAGTGGAAGGGCGCCGTTTCGTTCAGCACCACGGCTTCCTTGCGGCGCTCGGACAGCAGCAGGCGCGGCACCAGTTGAATGGCATCTTCCGGACAGGTTTTTTCGCACAAGCCGCACTGCACACAATTCTTTTCTATGAAGCGCAGCTGCGGAAGCGCGATGTTGTCTTGCAGCGCATTGGCCGGACAGGCGCTGACGCAGCTCATGCACAGCGTACAGGCGGCGTTGTCGACCACCACCGCGCCGAACGGCGCCCCCGCGCCGGGCGCGCCGCCCGGCAGCGCGATGGCTTCCGGCAGCGGCCCCGGCGCATGTGCGACCAGGTGGTCCAGCGCCAGCGTCAGCGTGGCGCGCTTCTCGGGCGCCGCCGCGAAACGCGCCGCCTGTCCGGGCACGCCCGGCTGCTGGGCGGCCACCTGCTGGAGCTGCGCGTCCAGGGCTTCGGCCGTGGTGGCGCGCAGCAGGTGCAAGTGGCGTCCTTCGTAGCCCAGGCCGTTCAGGATGGCCTGGGCGGTTTCCATCTGGGCCTCCAGGCCGTCCAGGTATTGCGGCGCTTCTTCGTCGGTGGCCAGCACCGCGACCTGCGCGGCGCCGAACGCCAGCGCGGCCAGCCAGAGATCCAGCCCCAGGCTGGCGGTGTGCCACAAGGCCACCGGGATCACGTTGGCGGGCACGCCGTGCGCCAGCTTGAGCTGCGCCGCGCGGCCCAGCGTCTCGACCAGCCGCTCGCCGCCCTGCTGGCTGTGCAGCAGCAGCACCGCGTCGCGCCCGCCCGCCTGGGCATAGGTGGACAGCAGGGTGCGCAGCTTCAGGGCCTGGTCGGGGTTACGCGGATAGGCGTAGCTCATCGCGCCGGTGGGACACACGGTGGTACAGGCGCCGCAGCCGGCGCACAGGTGCGGGTCCACCACGATCTGCTGGCGCCGCCGGTCGCCGCGGATGGCCTCGGCCGAGCAGATGTCGACACAGGCGTTGCACCCCACGGTTTCATTGCGGCTGTGCGCGCACAGCGACTGCTTGTAGTCGAAGAACTTGGGTTTCTCGAATTCGCCCACCAGTTCACGCAGCTTGAGCAGCGTGCCCGGATCCCGGCCGTCCCACGTGAAATAGCCCTGCGGCGGCTGGTGGTGGCGCAGTTGCGGCGTGGCGCCCAGGTCCAGCACCAGGTCGTACTGTTCGGTGAACTGGCGAGGCGGGCGCTGGAAGTCGATGGCGCCCGCCACCGTACAGGCTGTCACGCACGCGCGGTGCGACGCACAGCGCGCCAGGTCGACTTGATAATCGAAGCCGATGGCGCCCTCCGGGCAGGCGGCCACGCAGGCATTGCAGCGCGTGCAGAGGTCCAGGTCGATCGGGTTGTCCTGCGACCAGGTCAATTCGAATGCCCCCAGCCGGCCCTGCAGGCGCTCCAGCCGCCCCGCCAGCACGGGATAGCGGCGCGCCTGCGCGCCGCCGTCGCGGCCTTCGCCCTGCACCAACAGGGTGACCTGCAGCGCGTCGTCGAGCAGGCCAGCGGCCTGCTCGGCGCGGTCCAGCGGGCCGATGATCAACAGCCGGCCGGCGCTGCGGTAGGTCACGGTGGCGACCGGATCGGGCTCGGGCAGGTGCGCCGCGGCTAGCAGCGCGGCCAGCTTGGGCATGGCCCGCGCCGCATCGCGGCTCCAGCCGCCGGTCTCGCGGATGTTGACGAAGCGCACCGGCGCCACGGCGCCTTCGGTGGCCCGGCCCAGCTCGCCGAACAGGCGCTTCTCCTGGGTACAGGCGACCACCACCGGCTCGGCGCCGCGCACGGCGCGCTGGAAATCGCCCGCCTGGCCGCGGCACAACAGGGAATGCGGCGCCAAGGTCTCGCCCAGCGCACGCCCCAGTTCGTCGGGGGCCAGCGGCATGGTGCGGTTGCAGTCACAGATCAGGGTGGTCATGGGCACTCGCGTGGGCGGAATCAGTTGCGCCGGTCCGCCGGCGCGGCGGACGGCATGACGGGGTCGACAACGTCCGCCTCCGGCCCGGCCGGCCCCGCCCCGGGCAGGGGGGCCGGTCCGGCGGCGCCGGGCATGGCGGCGGGATCGCTGGCGGACGGTCCGGCCGCGCCCGGCGCGGCGGCGGCGGGCGGGTCGGCCTCGTCGTCGAACAGCGCCAGCGTCCGCGCGCTGACCAGGCGGCGCAGCAGCGGCGCGGGCAGCGGCTCGAGCTTGGAATAATCGTCTATATATGTATCCAGCCCGTCCATCACGTTGTAATGGGGGTCGGAGAACAGTTTCTTCAAGGCGGCGTTCTTGACCTCGGGGGCGACGCGCCGCGCCACGAAGGGGGCGAAATCGGATTCGGGCGTCAAGGCCCGGACGTCATCCAGGGTGGGCGGCGGCGGCTCGGCCGGCTCGGGCGCCTCGCCGGCAGGGGCCGGCACGGCGGCGTCCGCCGCCTCGGGCAAGGGCTGGTCGGGCAGCTCGTCGTCGCGCACGCCCGCTTCGCGGGCCTCGGCCTTGCGGCGCGACCAGCGTTGCAGGAACCCGGAACGCTCGTCGGCCGTCATGGCGCACCGCCGCCGAACTTCTTGAGCGTGGACACCGAGGCCGGGTTGCCGAAGCGGTCCTGCAGCGACTGGAAGCTGGCCGGACGCTTGCGCCGCTTGGGCTCGGGCACATAGTGCGCCGCGATGAAGGCATTCAGCCAATCGACCACGAACGGCGGCGCGGGCACCTGCTCGACCGTTTCCTGGGCGTCGAGCCAGCGGCCGGCGTCGTGGTAGCTGAGGGTGACGATCTCGGGGCGCGCCACCGGCTCGTCGCCGTCGTCGGGATCGTGCATGCGCCACAGCACGAACCAGCAGGGCGCCGGCGTCGTGGCGTTCAGCACGTAGCCCTCGGCGTCGTCCTTGAACAAGCGCACCACATGGCCGGGATGCAGCCAGCGCTCGTGCGAGTCGTCCTTGTAGAGCAGGCGCGGCTGCGCGCCGAAGGAGGGCTCGTCGACCACCACGTCGTCGAGCACCCAGCGCCATTCCTGCCAGCGGCTCATCGGCCCGGTGATGCGTTCCTTGCGCATCACCACGGCGACATCCAGGCTGGTGGGCGGGGCTTCCGTCATGGCTTTAGCGTTCGCGGCTGATGGCGATGGACGACAGCTTGGAGGAGTAGTCCTTGCCCATGTCCGCCACCGATATGGCGACTTGGCGCGCCACGGCCTTGTACAGGCCGGCCACTTCGCCGTCCGGGTCGGCCACCACCGAAGGCTGGCCGCTGTCGGCCTGCAGGCGGATGTTGATGTCCAGCGGCAAGGCGCCCAGGTAGGCCAGGTTGTAGTCAGCCGCCATTTTCCTGCCTCCGCCGGCGCCGAAGATATGTTCGGCGTGGCCGCACTGGCTGCAAACATGCACCGCCATGTTCTCGACCACGCCCAGGATCGGTACCCCGACCTTTTCGAACATTTTGACGCCCTTTCGCGCGTCCAGCAAGGCGATGTCCTGCGGGGTGGTGACGATGACGGCGCCGGTGACCGGCACTTTCTGGCTGAGCGTCAGGTGGATGTCGCCGGTGCCGGGCGGCATGTCGATCACCAGGTAGTCGAGGTCCTTCCAGTTGGTCTGGCGCAGCAGTTGCTCGAGCGCCTGCACGGCCGTGGGGCCACGCCAGATCATGGCCTCGTCGGCGTCGACCAGGAAGCCGATGGACATGACCTGCACGCCGTAGTTTTCGAGCGGCTCCATGGTCTTGCCGTCCTCGCTCTGCGGGCGCGCGTCGATGCCCATCATGAGCGACTGGCTGGGGCCGTAGATGTCGGCGTCCAGCAGCCCCACGCGCGCGCCTTCGGCGGCCAAGGCCAGCGCCAGGTTGACCGCGGTGGTGCTCTTGCCCACCCCGCCCTTGCCCGAGGCCACCGCGATCACGTTCTTGACGTTGGGCAGCAGCGCGATGCCGCGCTGCACCGCGTGCGCGGCGATGGCCGTGCGCAGGTTGACCGAGACGTTGCCCACGCCGGGCACGCCGCGGGCGGCGGCGATCAGGGCGTTGCGCAGCGCCGGGACCTGGCTTTTGGCCGGGTAGCCCAGTTCGACATCGAAGGCGACGTCGGCGCCGTCGATCTGGAGGTTCTTGACCGCCTTCGGGCCGGCCAGCGGCTTGCCCGTGTTGGGGTCGATGACGGCCTGCAAGGCCTGCAATAGCGTATCGGAAGCGACCATGGGGTCTTTATATTGAGAGTCGGCGAATGGAATGACGGCCGCCCGCGGCGGCCTCTTCGGATGATGTTAGCACCGCCCTTTGCGATGCCGCATGCGCCGGCGCAGGCCGGCGCGGCCGGGGCGCGGGGCTGGTCTATACTGGCCGCCGTACCGCGATGCTGGAACGCGGCCTCACACTATCGAGTCTCATGATCGATACCACCGACATCACGGGCCTGATACTCGCGGGCGGGCGCGGCAGCCGCATGGGCGGCGTCGACAAGGGCCTGCAGAACTACCTGGGCATGCCGATGGCCCTGCACGCGCTGCTGCGGCTGGCGCCGCAGGTCGGCCAGGTCATGATCAACGCCAACCGCAACCTGGGCGCCTACGAAGCCATGGGGGTGCCCGTCTGGCCCGACACCCTGCCCGACTTCGCCGGCCCGCTGGCCGGCTTCGCGGCCGGCCTGGAACGCTGCGAGACCCCTTACCTGGCCACCGTCCCCTGCGACTGCCCGCGCTTTCCGCCAGACCTGGTCGAGCGCCTGGCGCAGGGGCTCGTCGAACACGACGCCGACATCGCCATGGCCGCCACGCCGCACGGCGACGCGCTGCGCACCCAGCCGGTCTTCTGCCTGCTGAAGACCTCGCTGCTGGCCAGCCTGCTGGCCTTCCTGCACGGGGGCCAGCGCAAGATCGACGCCTGGACCGCCCAGCACCGCTGCGCCGAGGTCCGTTTCGACGATGCCCAGGCGTTCGCCGGCGCGAATACCCTGGCCGAATTGCAACAGTTGCAGCCATGACCCGACCCCTGCCTCCCAGCCTGGCCGCCATCGCCTCGTGCATCAGCGGCTACGATCCCGACGCCCTGCCGGTGGCCCAGGCCCGCGCCTTCATCGACCAGCTCGTGCCGCGCCTGCGCGCCGTCGAGATGGTCGCGCTGCGCTCGGCGCTGGGCCGCGTGCTGGCGCGCGACGTGATCTCGCACCTGAACGTGCCGGCCCACGACAACTCCGCCATGGACGGCTACGCGTTCGCCGGCCGCGACCTGGCCGCCGACGCCGATACGGTGCTGCAGGTAACGGGCAGCGGCCTGGCCGGCACGCCGTTCACCGGCCAGGCGGCCGCCGGCCAGTGCGTGCGCATCATGACCGGCGCCGTCATGCCGGCCGGGCTCGACACCGTCGTGCCGCAGGAATTCGTGCGCCAGGACGGCGACCGCATCGTCATCCCGGCCGGCGCCGTGCGCACCGGCGACAACCGGCGCCTGGCCGGCGAGGACCTCGCCGCCGGCGACAGCGCGCTGTCGGCCGGCCGCGTCCTGCGTCCGGCCGACATCGGCCTGCTGGCCTCGCTGGGCCAGGCCGAAGTGCCGGTGGTGCGGCGCCTGCGCGTGGCCTTCTTCTCCACCGGCAACGAACTGCGCTCCATCGGCGAGCCGCTCGACGAGGGCTGCGTGTACGACAGCAACCGCTACACGCTCCACAGCATGCTGCAGCGCCTGGGGGTGGATATCCTCGACCTGGGCGTGGTGCGCGACGACCCGGCCGCCCTGGCCGAGGCCTTCAGCGCGGCGGCCGCCAATGCCGACGCCGTCATCACCTCGGGCGGCGTCAGCGTGGGCGAGGCCGACCACACCAAGACCGTCATGGCGCAACTGGGCGACGTCCTGTTCTGGCGCATCGCCATGCGGCCCGGACGGCCCATGGCCATCGGCCGCATCCGCGCCGAACACGGCGACGCCATCCTGTTCGGGCTGCCCGGCAACCCGGTGGCGGTCATGGTCACCTTCTACGCCCTGGTGCGCGACGCCCTGCTGGCCATGGCCGGCGCCGCGCCGCAGACCCTGCCGCTGCTGCGCTGCACCGCCACGCGCGCCATCCGCAAGAAACCCGGCCGCACCGAATACCAGCGCGCCATCGTCACGCTGGCGCCCGACGGCGGCTGGCAGGCCACCGTCACGGGCTCGCAGGGCTCCGGCATCCTGCGCAGCATGAGCCAGGCCAACGGCCTGGTGGTGCTGCACCACGACCAGGGCGAGGTCGCGGCGGGGCAGTTGGTCGACGTGCTGCCCTTCGACGGCCTGATCTGAAGCCCCCACCCACGAGCCCCGAATGACCAGAATCATAGGATTTGCCGGCTGGAGCGGCGCGGGCAAGACATCGCTGCTCGCCAAGCTGATCCCGTCCCTGAAGGCGCGCGGCTACAGCGTCTCCACGCTCAAGCACGCGCACCACGCCTTCGACATCGACACGCCGGGCAAGGACTCCCACCGGCATCGCGAATCGGGCGCCACCGAAGTGCTGGTGGCCTCGTCCGCGCGCTGGGCCTTGATGCACGAATTGCGCGGCGCCGCCGAGCCCGAGCTGGGCGAACTCCTGTCCCGCATGAGCCCGGTCGATTTCATCCTGGTGGAAGGCTTCAAGCGCAACGCCCACATCAAGATCGAAGTCCACCGGCAGGCCAACGGCAAGCCCTGGCTGTTCCCGGACGACCCCAGCATCGGCGCCATCGCCAGCGACACCGCGCCCGTCCATGCGCCGCTGCCGCGCGTATCGCTGGACGACAGCGAAGCCGTGGCCGACCTGGTCGAGACCCTGGCCTGGCCGCTGGAGCTGGCGGTGGCGCGGCTGGCGGGGCCGGGCCGGGCCTGAAGCCATCCCTGCGAAGCAATCGCGAATCCGGCCCGGCATCCGGGCCGGCGTACCCGTGCGCCCGGCGGGCGGCCGCCCGCGGATGCGCCTGCGTCCCATTCTGGCGGTAAAGTAGCGCCTGAACTGCGACAACTGCCTTCCGTAAATAACGCCCCCTTGCAAGGAAGCCCTTTGAATTTCATCTTCCGCGGCAATGAGCTGCTGGTGCACGAGGCCAGCCTGGACCTGCCAGACGCGACTGCCTGCGCGGTACTGGGCCTGCGGCCCGACACACTGCAACTGGTCCTGCTGGGCGACCCGCGCTACCGCACCACCCATGTGCCGCCCTCGGCCGAAGCGCCGCCCGGCTATGCGTTCCGCAAGCTGCGCGCCTTGCTGGCCGAACTGGGCGACCGGACAGCGCTGGCGGGACGGGCCTTCCAGATCGCCGAATGGGCCCGCACCCACAAATACTGCGGCGTGTGCGCCACGCCGATGCAGCCGGCGACCCACGAATTCTGCATGCGCTGCCCGGCCTGCGGCCTGTCGTCCTATCCGCGCATTTCGCCCGCCATGATGGTGCTGGTGCGGCGCGGCGACAGCATCCTGCTGGCGCGCCACGCCACCTATGCGACGGCGCGCCACACCGCCCTGGCCGGCTTCGTCGAGCCGGGCGAGAGCATCGAGGACGCCGTGCACCGCGAGGTCTACGAGGAAGTGGGCCTGCGCGTGACCGACCTGCGTTATTTCGGCAGCCAGTCCTGGCCGTTCCCGCATTCGCTGATGATCGCCTTCACGGCCGAATACGCCGGCGGCGAGATCCGCCTGCAGCAAGAAGAAATCGCCGAGGCGCGCTGGTTCGGTCCCGGCGACGCGCTGCCCGACATCCCCATGCGCGAGTCCATCGCCGGCCGCCTGGTGCGGGCCAACCTGCCGCCCGGGTCCTCCCTGTAACTGCCCATCCGCCCGGACGCCAGGCGACCGGGCCGCGGACTCTCTATGCGATATTCGACCTTAGTGTTCATCATCGCGGCCTACGTGCTGCTGACCGGCAGCCGCCTGGCGCTGGCCGCCTGGCAATGGCGCCGCGTCAAGAAAGCCGGCGGGCTGGCGCCCATCCTGCTGGGCGGGCTGCGCATCGACACGCACCAGATCGCCGTGCTGGCGGCCTTGCCGGCCGTGCTGTCGCCCTGGCTGGGCCACCTGCCTGCCGCCGCGGCGGCCACCGGCATCTGGCTGCAGGTCTGCTGGATCCTGCTCGGCTTCCTGGAAGTCGCCACCCCGGCCTTCATCACCGAGTACGACACCCGGCCCAACCGCCTGTTCGTCGAATACCTGAAACACCCGCGCGAGGTCTCCGGCATGCTGTGGCGCGGCTACAAGGCGGAACTGGCCGGCGCGCTGGTGGCGCTGATCGTGCTGGCGGCCGTGGGCCATGCGCTGTTCGGCGCGCCGGCGGCCGGCGCGCGCTGGGCCTGGTGGCAGATGGTCCTGGGCAGCCTGGCGATCCTGGCGGCGGTGATTCTGGCCATTCGCGGCACACTGGGACACCGCCCCATCAACCCGTCGACGGTCGCCTATTGCAACGACGGCATGCTCAACACGCTGCCGCTGAACTCGCTGTACAACGTGTTCTACGCGGTCTACAGCATGAAGCACGAGAAATCCGCCGCCGCCGTCTATGGCCGCATGCCCGAGGCGCGCATGCACGAGGTCGTGCTGTCGTGCGCGGGCTTGCCGCAGCCCCCCGCCGTCGCGTCGCACCCCAGCGTGCACCAGCAGGCGCCGTCGCGCGCCCGGCAGCGCCCCGCCAAGGTGGTGATCATCCTGGAAGAAAGCCTGGGCGCCCAATACAGCGCCGCGCTGGGCGGCGCCAACCTGACGCCGCACCTGGACGCGCTGGCGCGCGAGGGCTGGGCCTTCACGCGCGCCTATGCGACCGGCACGCGCTCGGTGCGCGGCCTGGAAGCCGTGACCGCCGGCTTCCTGCCGACCCCCGCCCAGGCCGTGCTGAAACTGCCGGCCGCGCAACGCGGCTTCTTCACCCTGGCCGACGTGCTGGGCCGCCACGGCTACCACTCGCGCTTCATCTACGGCGGCGAGTCGCACTTCGACAACATGAAGGCGTTCTTCCTGGGCAATGGCTTCGACGAGATCGTCGACCGGCCGGACTTCACCGACCCCGCGTTCGTGGGCACCTGGGGCGCCTCGGACGAGGACATGTTCACCCAGCTGGACGCCCGCCTGCGCGCCGACGGCGACCGGCCGTCGTTCACGCTGGCCTTCAGCGTGTCGAACCACTCGCCCTGGGAATACCCGGCCGGGCGCATCACGGCGGACGGCAATCCCGCCACCGTGGAGAACACCGTGCGCTATGCCGACTGGGCGCTCGGGCAGTTCTTCGAGCGGGCCCGGCAGGCGCCCTACTGGGACGACACCGTGTTCCTGGTGGTGGCCGACCACGACTCGCGCGTGTTCGGCGACACGCTGGTGCCGGTGCGCCACTTCCACATTCCCGCGGTGATCCTGGGCGGCGGCATCGAGCCGCGCAGCGACGCGGGCCTGGTCAGCCAGATCGACCTGCCGCCCACGCTGCTGTCGCTGGCCGGAGTGGACTGCACGCACCCGATGATCGGGCGCGACCTGACGCGCGGCATCCCGGACCGGGCCATCATGCAGTACGAGAACAACTACGGCTACCTGAAAGGCGACAACCTGCTGGTGCTGCTGCCGGGCAAGGCGCCGGTGCAGTTCCGCTATGGCGTGCCGGAGACCTACGAACCCGTCGCCGTCGACCCGGCGCTGGCCGAAGAAGCGCTGGCGCATGCCTTGTGGCCAAGCTGGGCGTATCGCGAGGGCCGCTACTGCGTGCCGGCGGACGGACGCCAGGCCGCATGACCATGCCCGCCCTCGCCCAGCCGCGCAACGCGCCGTCCCTTCCTTCCGTGCGGCGCCGGCAATGCATGCTGGCGGCGCTGTGCCTGTGCATCGCCGGCCCGGGAACCGCCGCGCCGGCGGCCGCCGACAGCGCTGGCCCGGCGGCGCTCGACACGGCGGTGCGCGAGGCGGCGCGGCAATTCATGCGCGAACAGGATATTCCCGGCCTGGCCGTCGGGTTGAGCATCGACGGCCAGGCGCGGCTCTACCACTATGGCGTGGCATCGAAGGCCACGCACCAGCCGGTAACCGGCGACACCCTGTTCGAGATCGGCTCGATCAGCAAGACCTTCACCGCCACGCTGGCGGCCTACGCGCAGGCCGCCGGCAAACTGTCGCTGCGCGACCCAACCGCCCGGCACGTGCCGGAGCTGGCCGGCAGCCGCTTCGGCGAAGTGCCGTTGTTGCACCTGGCCACCCATACGGCGGGCGGTTTCCCGCTGCAGGTGCCCGACCACATCCAGGACACCGCGCAGCTATACGGCTACCTGCGGGCCTGGCAGCCGCGCTACCCGGCCGGCGCGC
Source organism: Bordetella genomosp. 2 (assembly GCF_002261345.1). Classification (GTDB taxonomy): domain Bacteria; phylum Pseudomonadota; class Gammaproteobacteria; order Burkholderiales; family Burkholderiaceae_B; genus Bordetella_A. Next base: position 131,048 of record NZ_NEVT01000009.1, read on the forward strand.
GCCGCACCTACGCCAATCCGAGCATCGGCATGCTGGGCGTGGCCGCGGCGCGCAGCCTGGGCCAGCCCTATCGCGATGCGGCGGCGGCGCTGTTCGGCCAGCTGGGCCTGTCCAGCACCTATATCGCCGTGCCGGCCGCGGCCATGGGCCGCTACGCCCAGGGATACAACCGGCAGGACGCGCCGGTGCGCCTGAACCCGGCGGTGCTGGCCGACGAAGCCTATGGCGTCAAGACCAGCGCGCGCGACCTGCTGCGCTTCGTCGAGCTGAATCTGGGCGTGCGCACGGCCGGGCCGACGCTCGACCGCGCCATCGCCGCCACGCACACCGGGTACTTCCGGTACGGACCCATGACCCAGGACCTGGTGTGGGAACAGTATGCGTATCCCGTCACGCTCGACGCCCTGCTGCAGGGCAACGGCCCGGACATGGTGTTCGAAGACAAGCCGGTCGTCGCGCTGGACCCGCCGCAACCGCCGGGGCAGCATGTGCTGATCAACAAGACCGGCTCGACCAACGGCTTCGGCGCCTACGCCGCGCTGGTGCCGGCGCGCCGCATCGGCATCGTGGTGCTGGCGAACAAGGGCCATCCGATCGAGGCGCGGGTCCGATTCGCGTATCGCGTGCTCGAAGCGGCACGGCGCGCCTCGGAACCATAAACACGCGCCTTCATGGGATGCGCATGACCTGCTGCCTGGCTAGGACGTCGGCGGACAACACGGCGATCAGGCGCCGCACGAAGCGCTCGGTTGCCTCGGGCAGGGCGCGGCTGGCGGTCTGGACTTGCAGGGTGCGTGCGGCGAATGCCGGCTGCTGCAACGGCACGGCCACCAGCGCACCGCGCCGCAACGGCTCTGCCAGCGTGATCTCCCCGGCCAGCGTGACCGCATGGCCGGCCTCGACGATGGCCCGAATCACCGATGACGAATTGCTCGAATACGCCACGTTGAACGGTGGGCCGTCGCCGCCGACGGCCGAATTGTCGAACAGCAGGCGCACGGTCGTGCCCGAATCGGTCAGGGCGATGGGGTAATGGCGCAAGTCGTCCAGCGACACGCTGGCCCGCGTGGCCAGCGCATGCTCGGGCACCATGATGACGCGCACGGGCGAAACGATCTCGTAGCGCACATCGATGCCGCTGCCCGGCTTGAGACTGAACGCCAGGCCCACGTCGATCAAGCCGTCGCGCAGACGCTGCGTCACCACGCCTGGCGACGCGATGTGCACCTGGAAAGCCACATCGGGATGTTCGACGCGATACGCGCCCAGGATGCCCGGCAGCACATTGCGCGCCACGGCCTCGTTCGAGCCGATGCGTACGGTGGTCAGTTCGGCCTGGCGCAGGCTGCGGATATCGCGCAGCACGTGATCGGCATCCATGGCGACGCGCCGCACGTAATCAGCCAGCATCTCGCCGGCGCGCGTCAGCACCATGCCATGCGGGCGCCGTTCGAACAACGCGGCGCCGCAGCCATGCTCGAGCTTGGCGATCTGGCGGCTGACCGCCGACGGCGCCACGTGCAGCGCCGCCGCCGCGTCCTTGATGCTGCCGGCACGCACGACTTCCAGGAAATGGCGATGCGCCGTACTGAGCATGGCATTGATTCCTAAAAAGGCAATTCGCCTGCTAATTATTGAACTTGATTGCCTAAAGAGCAATTCCTAGAATGGTCTGGCCTATCCGGCGGCCGTGACGAAGGGGCACAGACCCCGCGCCGGCCCGCCACTGACTGATCAAGGGGAAATCGCATGGCTATTCAAACTCACCAACCAGACCGGATCGTGACGCGCGCGCCTGGACGCGGCTGGCTCCTGCGCGCCGCGGCGGCGCTCGCGCTGTCGGCCGCGGCGGCCAGCGCCTGGGCCGCGGATTTTCCGCAGCGATCCATCCAGTTGATCCTGTCCTTCCCGCCTGGCGGGGCCACCGACGTGCTGGCCCGCGAACTCAGCCAGCGACTGGGCGATACCCTGGGACAATCGGTAGTGGTGCTGAACCGCCCTGGCGCCGGCGGGCTCATCGGCATGCAGGCGGCCGCGCGCTCGCAAGCCGATGGCTACACGCTGTACATCTCGTCGGTGATGTCCAATTCCATTTACGAGGCAATTAACGGCAAGCAGCAGGTCTCGCTGGACGGCGACTTCGACGCCGTGGGCGCCATCGCCAGTGCGCCGCATATCCTGGTAACTCCATCCAGCCTGGGCATCCGGGACTACGCCGGCCTGGTAGCCCTCCTGAAGGCCGCGCCCGGCAAATACAACTATGCGTCCATGGGAGCGGGCACGCTCTCAAACCTGGAAGGCGAGATCTTCAAGGAGCAGGCCGGCGTGCAGGCCCTGCAGATCCCCTACAAAGGCAGCAGCCAGGCGCTGCCCGAAGTGATCGCCGGCTCGTCGGTCTTCATGTTCGACAGCGTGACCAGCTCGCTGCCCCATAAGGAAGGCGGGCGCATCAACGTGCTGGGCGTGGCCTCGGCCAAGCGGCTGCCCGTCATGCCCGACGTGCCCACGCTCAAGGAACTGGGCGTGCAGGGTCTGGAAGCCGAGAACCTGTTCGCGCTGATGGCGCCCAAGGGTACGCCCCGCGACCGCCTGGACATCGTCGCCCGGGCACTGGACCAGGCGCAGGGCGACACGGGCTTTCGCAAGGCCATCGAGGCGCAAGGGTTCCAGGTGAGCGAGATCTCCGGCCAGGCGCTGCCGCAATTCATCCTGGACCAGCAGGCATTCTGGCGCGAGAAGGTCAAGGCGCTGGACATCCAGATCGGCAAATAGGCGCCCCCCTTTTTTCCTGGACCGCCTGCCGGCGGTCCGCCTCTACGGTCCCGTATCCATGCCCATTCCCACCGATCCCTTCTGGCAGTTGCCCTACCCGTCGCAACGCATGCCGCTGCTGGCCGACAACGTCGTCAGCACCTCGCAGCCGCTGGCCAGCGCCGCCGGCCTGCAAATGTATGCCCGCGGCGGCAACGCAATCGACGCGGCGCTGGCGACCGCTATTACGCTGGCGGTGGTCGAACCCTGTATGAATGGCATCGGCGGCGACATGTTCGCCATCGTCTGGCATGAAGGACAAATGCATGGCCTGAATGCCTCGGGCCGCGCGCCGGCCGCGTGGGAAACCGGGAAATTCGCCCATCTCGACAGCATGGACCCGATCGGCTGGGGCAGCGTGACGGTGCCCGGCGTGGTATCGGGCTGGCGCGCCATCTGGGAAAAATTCGGCTCGCTGCCCTTCGAAGACCTGTTCGAGCCGGCCATCCGCTACGCCCGCGATGGCTACCTGGTCTCTCCCACGGTACACCGCCAATGGCAAAAGCAAATCGCCAAGTTGAGCGGCCAGCCGGGCTTCGCCGAATCGTTCGCGCCGGGCGGCCGCGCCCCGCTACCCGGAGAGCGCTTCAGTTGCCCGGGACAGGCGGCCACGCTGGAAAGCATCGCCCGCAGCAAAGGCGAGAGCTTTTATCGCGGCGAACTCGCCGCCGCCATCGCCGCGCACGCGCGCGACACGGGCGGCTGCATTACCGAAGCAGACCTGGCGCGCCACCAGGCCGACTGGGTGCAGCCGATCAGCATGCGTTATCGCGACTACGAGCTGTTCGAAATCGGCCCCAACGGCCAGGGCATCGGCGCCCTCATGGCGCTGGGCATGCTGCAACATTTCGATCTGTCCGGCAATGACCGCGACACCGGGCGCACCCTGCACCTGCAGATCGAGGCCATGCGCCTGGCGTTCGCCGACCTCTATGCACACGTGGGCGATCCGGAGCACATGCAGATATCCAGCGCGCACTTGCTGGATCCCGCCTACCTGGCCGAGCGCGCCAGGCTGATCGACCCGGCGCGCGCCGGCGCGCCGCGCCCCGGCAACCCGCACAGCGGCGGCACCGTCTACCTGACGGCCGCCGACCGGCGCGGCACGATGGTGTCGTTCATCCAATCCAACTTCAAGGGCTTCGGCTCCGGCGTGGTCGTGCCCGGCACCGGCATTGCCCTGCAGAACCGCGGCTGGGGCTTCTCCACCCGCCCCGGACATCCCAACGTGGTGGCGCCCGGCAAGCGCCCGTTCCACACCATCATTCCGGGCTTCCTGATGAAAAACGGCCAGCCCTTGATGAGCTTCGGCGTCATGGGCGGCTCCATGCAGGCCCAGGGCCACGTACAGATCGCCAGCCGGGTCGCGGACTTCGGCCAGAACCCGCAAGCGGCCAGCGATGCGCCGCGCTGGCGCGTGAAAGACGACAACGTCGGCGTGGCGGTCGAATGGAACTGCCCGCCCGACACCGTGGAGCAACTGCGCGCGTACGGTCACCCCGTCGAGGTAGCGCCGCGCTTCGACCTGGAATTCGGCAGCGCTCAACTGGCCATGCGGCTGGACCACGGCGGCTATCTGGCCGCGTCGGACCACCGCAAGGACGGCTACCCCGTCGGCTATTGATTCCCGGCGGCCTCCCGGCCGCGGCCCCCACGCAAAAAAGCCGGCACCGCTTGCGCGATACCGGCTTCTTGCGGCGGCGTGGGAAACACCGCCAGGAATTCGACCAAATGAATGGTCGGGGCGAGAGGATTCGAACCTCCGACTCCTGCGTCCCGAACGCAGTACTCTACCAGGCTGAGCTACGCCCCGGTTTTTCAGCGGTCACGATTCACCGCGAAAGCGCAGAATTCTAACAGGGATTTCTGATAAACGGAAATGGGGAAGGCGGCGAGCGCCTGGCGGGCGGCATCGGCCTCGGCATCGGCCGCCTGGCGCGCGTGTTCGAGCGCATCGGTGGCCTGGATGGCCTCGGCGACGGCGGCGAAGTCGGCGTCGCCCTCCTTGATGGCATTGCGGATCAGTTCGCGCTGGGCCGGGGTGCCGGTTTCCATGACGCGGATGAGCGGCAGCGTGGGCTTGCCCTCGCGCAGGTCGTCGCCGACGTTCTTGCCCAGCGCGTGGGCGTCGCCGCTGTAGTCGAGCACGTCGTCGACCAGCTGGAAGGCGGTGCCGATGTGCCGGCCATAGGCGGCGGCGGCCTCTTCCTGGGCGGGCGTGGCGCCGGCCAGCACCGCCCCCACCTGGGCCGCGGCTTCGAACAGCTTGGCGGTCTTGTAGCGCACCACCTGCAGGTAGCGCTCCTGCGAGACGTCGGGGTCGTGCACGTTGAGCAGCTGCAGCACCTCGCCCTCGGCGATCACGGTGGTGGCCTCGGACAGGATCTGCATGATGCGCATCGAGCCGGCCTCGACCATCATCTCGAACGAGCGGGAATACAGGTAGTCGCCCACCAGCACGCTGGCGGCGTTGCCGAACATGGCGTTGGCCGTCTCGCGGCCGCGGCGCAGGTCGGATTCGTCGACGACGTCGTCGTGCAGCAGCGTGGCGGTATGGATGAATTCCACCACGGCGGCCAGCAGCCGGTGGTTCTCGCCCTGGTAGCCCAGGGCGCGCGCCATCATCAGCACCATGGCCGGCCGCATGCGCTTGCCGCCGGCGCCGATGATGTAGTCGGCGATCGTCCGGATGAGTACGACTTCCGAGTCGAGGCGTCCGCGAATAACCGCGTCGACGGCCTTCATGTCATCGGCAATGGGGGCGATCAGCTCTGGGAGATTCAAAACGTATCCGGCAGATAACAGGGGAGCCGACCCTTGGCTCTTTGGTCCGCCGGCGCGGGCGCGCCGTGCCGGACCCGGGGTCTGCCGAATTATACGGGGTATGCGTCCCCGTCCGCGCCGCGCGCGGCGCTATAGCCCGCGTTGGCGCAAATGGGCGTAAAGCGCGCGCACGCCGAAGGTCCAGGGCGCGATGCCGTCGCACAAACCGACGCGGTTGACCAGCGCGCCCAGCCGCGGCGAGGCGATCCGCACCACGTCGCCCTGCCGGTGGGTAAAGCCGCTGCCCTGTCCGGCGCGGTCCTGGGTGGGCGAGAACATGGTGCCCAGGAACAGCATGAACCCGTCCGGGTACTGGTGATACTGGCAGGCCTGGCGCACCAGGTCGAGCGGGTCGCGGCTGATCTCGCGCATGTGGCTGACGCCGTCGAGCACGAAGCCGTCCTCGCCCTCGATGCGCAAGGACACGTCGGCGCCGCGCACGTCGTCCGGGGTGAAATGCGAGTCGAACAGCCGCACGAACGGCCCGATGGCGCACGAACCGTTGTTGTCCTTGGCCTTGGTCAGCAGCAGGGCGCTGCGGCCCTCGATATCGCGCAGATTGACGTCGTTGCCCAGCGTCGCGCCGACCGCCTGGCCACGGCTGTCGACGGCCAGCACGATCTCCGGCTCCGGGTTGTTCCACTCGGACTGCGGCAGCAGGCCGATCCAGGCCCCCGAGCCGACCGACGCCATGGGCGGCGCCTTGGAGAACACCTCGGCATCGGGGCCGATGCCCACTTCCAGGTATTGCGACCACTGGCCGCGCGCCTGCAGCTCGGCCTTGAGGGCCATGGCCTGCGGCGACCCCGGACGCAGTTGCGACAGGTCGGAGCCGATCAGGCGGTGGATGCGCGCGCGCACTTCCTCGGCGCGGCTGGCGTCGCCCCCGGCCTGCTCTTCGATCAGGCGCTCCAGCAGGCTGACCGCGAAGGTCACGCCGGCCGCCTTGACGGGCTGCAGGTCGCAAGGCGCCAGCAGGGTCGGCCCCTCGCCGGCGGCGCCGGCCAGGCTGCGCCGCAGCAACTCGCTGGCCGGGCCCAGCGATTCCCCTTCGCCATCGCGGGCGATGTCGAGGCGATCGGGGCGGTCCAGCAAGTCGGCCAACGTGGGCACGATGGCCGTCAGGTCGACGACCTGGCCGTCGCGCACGGCCACCACGCTCGGGCCGTCGATGGGGGCGGGCCGCCAGACGCGGCCTACCAGCAAGGCGCGGTCGAGGTCTACGGGCAAATCATTGGACAGGGGCATGCGGGTGTCTCCGGGTCGCGGGGCGGCGGATCGCCCCGTCGTATGACGGCAAGTCTAGAAACGCCCGCAGGGAATGTCCAATATAATGACTTTTATTCCAATATATTGGACAACCATGGCAGCGACCGACTACGAAGTGCCCGCCATCCGCCGCGCGCACGACATCCTGCGGGCCCTGGCCGCCCAGCGCGGGCCGCTGCGGGCGGCCGAGCTGGCGCGCGCCTGCGCCATGCCGCGCAGCTCGCTGTACCTGCTGCTGGACTCGCTGGTGCAGCGGCGCTGGGTCGACCGCGCGGGCGACGGCTATGTCATCGGGCTCGAACTGATGGCGCTGGGAGCGGCCTACCTGCGCCACGACGGCCTGCAGGCCGCTTTCCGCGCCGCCGCCGCGGAGTTCGTCGAACGCCACAACGAAGTCATGCAGCTGGCCGTGCTGGACGGCGCCGAGGTGGTCTACCTGGCGCGCGAGGACGCGCGCCGGCCGGTACGGCTGGTGTCCGAGCTGGGGTCGCGCCTGCCGGCCCACGCCTGCGCGCTGGGCAAGGCCCTGCTGGCCAGCCTGCCGGACGACACGCTGGCCGCCGCGCTGCCGCCGCAACTGGCGGCGGTCAGCGAGCGCACCCAGACCGACCGTGCCGCCCTGCTGCGCGAACTGGCGCAGGTGCGCGCCGAAGGCCTGGCGTACGACCGCGAGGAAGTGGCGGCCGGCCTGTATTGCTATGCCGCCTGCGTGGGCGAGACGGCACTGGGCAAGCGGGTGGCCGTCAGCGCGTCGGTGCCGGCCGACCGCCTGGACCCTGCCCACGTGCAGGCGGTGACCCAGGGGCTACGGCGCGCCGCCCGGGCCATCGCCGCCCGCGTGGCGCTGGCGCCGGAAGCCCGCTAAGCGCCTGCCGTGTAAGGGGTTTTTGACTTTTCCACAGGCGCGGGCTAGAATTTATGGTTCGGTCGATACGAAAACCCCGCTCGCGGCCCGCGTTGCTTGCGTAGCTGGGCGAAGTCGGCACGAAGTTCTTAGTACGTTTTAAGTACGAAACCCTCAAGGAAAAACCCATGTACGCGGTCGTAAAAACCGGTGGCAAGCAGTATCGCGTTGCCGCTGGCGAAAAACTCAAGGTAGAACAGATACCTGCTGACATCGGGCAAGAAATCACCCTGGACCAGGTCCTGTCGGTGGGCGAAGGCGACCAACTCAAGGTTGGCACTCCTCTCGTCGCTGGCGCCGTGGTCAAGGCGACGGTTCTTGCGCATGGCCGGCACGACAAGGTCAAGATCTTCAAGATGCGCCGTCGCAAGCACTACCAGAAGCATCAGGGCCACCGTCAGAACTACACCGAGATCCGCATCGAAGCCATCACGGCCTAACGATCATCCCGGTTATTGATTAGCAGGAGCTATCAACATGGCACAGAAAAAGGGCGGCGGCTCTACGCGTAACGGTCGCGACTCGGAATCGAAGCGACTGGGCGTCAAGGTTTTTGGCGGCCAACAAATCCCGGCTGGCTCGATCATCGTGCGCCAGCGCGGCACCCGTTTCCACCCCGGCACCAACGTCGGCATCGGCAAGGACCACACCTTGTTCGCGCTGGTCGACGGCAAGGTTCAATTCGGCTTCAAGGGCGCGTTGAACAAGCAGACCGTGTCGGTCGTGGCGGCCGAGTAACGGCCTGCCGTTACCCATGACGGCAAAAGCCCTGTCGCATGCGGCAGGGCTTTTTTGCTTCAGCATTCGAGTACTTCAATGAAATTCGTAGACGAAGCCACCATCGAGGTCATCGCCGGCAAGGGCGGCAATGGCGTGGCGAGCTTTCGCCGCGAAAAATTCATTCCCAAGGGCGGCCCGGACGGCGGCGACGGCGGGCGCGGCGGCAGCATCTATGCCGTGGCCGACCGCAACATCAATACCCTGATCGACTTCCGCTATGCCCGCCTGCACCGCGCCAAGAATGGCGAGAACGGCAGGGGCTCGGACCAATACGGCGCCGCGGCGCCCGACATCACGCTGCGGGTGCCGGTGGGCACCATCGTGCACGACGCCGACAGCGGCGAATTGCTGTTCGACCTGAACCGCCACGGCCAGCGCGTCACCCTGGCCGCCGGCGGCCAGGGCGGCCTGGGCAACCTGCATTTCAAGTCCAGCACCAACCGCGCCCCGCGCCAATGGACCCCGGGCAAGGAAGGCGAGCAGCGCCGCCTGCGGCTCGAACTGAAGGTGCTGGCCGACGTCGGCCTGCTGGGCCTGCCCAATGCCGGCAAGTCCACCCTCATCAGCCGCATTTCCAATGCGCGGCCCAAGGTGGCCGACTACCCGTTCACCACCCTGCACCCCAACCTGGGGGTGGTGCGCACCTCGCCGTCGCGCAGCTTCGTGGTGGCCGATATTCCCGGCCTGATCGAAGGCGCATCCGAAGGCGCCGGCCTGGGCCACCTGTTCCTGCGCCACCTGGCGCGCACCCGGGTGCTGCTGCACCTGGTCGACATCGCCTCGCCCGACCCGGACACCGACCCCATCGGGCAGGCCGTGGCCGACGCGCGCGCCATCGTCGAGGAACTGCGCCGCTACGATCCCGAACTGGCCGCCAAGCCGCGCTGGCTGGTGCTGAACAAGCTCGACATGGTGGCCGATCCGGACGCCGCGCGGCAGCGCTTCGTCGAGCTGTTCGACTGGCAGGGCCCGGTGTTCGCCATCTCGGGCCTGAACGGCGACGGCACCCAGGACCTGATCTGGGCGCTGCAGGACTACCTGGACGCCGAGCAGCGCAAGGATCACCTGGCGCAAGACCAGGCCGACGGCACCTACGTGGCCGAAGACCCGCGCTTCGACGCCACGCGCGAAGACGGCCCGGCGCCCAATGCGCCGCGCGGCGGTGACGAATAAGCCATAATCGCACTCTCGTCCACCGCCGGCCGCGCTTCGCGGCATCCGTATATCGCAACACCGGTCATCGCCATGACTGCCGACAACACCGCCGTTTCCGTCATCGCCTCCGCCACCCGGCTGGTGGCCAAGGTGGGTTCATCCCTGGTCACCAACGAAGGCCGCGGCCTGGACCGCGCCGCCGTGGCGCACTGGGCCGCCCAGATCGCCGCGCTGCGCCAGCAGGGCAAGCAAGTCGTGCTGGTCTCCAGCGGCGCCATCGCCGAAGGCATGGCGCGGCTGGGCTGGCGCAAGCGCCCGTCGGTCATGCACGAATTGCAGGCCGCCGCCGCGGTGGGGCAGATGGGGCTGTGCCAGGCCTACGAAGCGGCCTTCGCCGAGCACGGGCTGCGCACCGCGCAGATCCTGCTCACCCATGAAGACCTGGCCGACCGGCGCCGCTACCTGAACGCGCGCAGCACCATCTTTGCCCTGCTGCGCCTGGGCGTGGTGCCCATCGTGAACGAGAACGACACGGTCGTCACCGACGAGATCCGCCTGGGCGACAACGACACGCTCGGCGCCCTGGTCACCAACCTGATCGAGGCCGATGCGCTGGTCATCCTGACCGACCAGCGCGGCCTGTACGACTCGGACCCGCGCAAGAACCCGGCCGCGGTATTCGTCGCGCACGCCCAGGCGGGCGACACGGCGCTGGAAACCATGGCGGGCGGCGCGGGCTCCGGCATCGGCACCGGCGGCATGCTGACCAAGATCCTGGCGGCCAAGCGCGCGGCCCACAGCGGCGCGCACACTGTCATTGCCTCGGGACGCGAGCGCAATGTGCTGACGCGCCTGGCGCAGGGCGAGTGCATCGGCACCGAACTGCGCGCGGTGCTGCCGGTGTGGTCGGCGCGCAAGCAGTGGCTGGCCGACCACCTGCGGCTGCGCGGGCGCGTGGTGCTGGATGACGGCGCGGTGCGCGCCTTGCTGCACGAAGGCAAGAGCCTGCTGCCGATCGGGGTGGTCGAGGTGCAGGGCGAGTTCGAGCGCGGCGACGTGGTCGCCTGCGTGGACGCCCAGGGCACCGAATGCGCGCGCGGCCTGATCAATTACTCGGCCGCCGATACGCGGCGCATCCTGCGCCAGCCGTCGTCGCGCATCGCGCAGATCCTCGGCAGCATGACCGACCCGGAACTGATGCACCGCGACAACCTGGTGGTGACCTAGCCGCGCTCGCCGGGCGCGGCGCACGGGCGGTCGGCGGCCCCGCCGCCCAGGCAGGTTTCGTCGGCCAGGAACATGTACCCCCATTGCCGCACCGCCAGCAGCGGCAGTTCGACGCCCAGCCGCTGCGCCTTGGCGCGCAGGCGCGACACCATGACATCGACGCTGCGGGGCGACTGTTCCGCGTGAGCCTCCCCGCTGGCGGTGACCAGCCGTTCGCGCGGCAGGCGATGGCCCGGCGTGGACAGCAGCCGCAGCAGGAAAACGCTTTCGGTGAGGGTCAGCGGCAAGCGCTGGCCCGCCGGCCCGGCCAGCACCCTGCCCCCGCTGATCAGCTGCCAGGCCGGCGCAGGCCCGGCCGGCCGGACGGGGCGCGCTTCGCGCCACCGGCACAAGGCCCGGCCCAGCGCGGAGAGCTCGCGGATGTCGACCTGGACGGTGCAGCAGGCATCGGCGCCGGCATCCAGGGCAAGCACCCGCGGCCCGACCGCCTCGGCATCGGCCATGGCGATGAGCACGGCGCCGGGCACCGCGAAGCGCGCCATGCCCGCGAGCGTGCACAGCGATTCAGCGGGCGTTTCCAGGACGAGCAGTTGCGGCGCGCGCTGGTCGGCCAGCGCGCCGAGCTGGGCAATGGCGTTGCAGCCGCGGACCGACCAGCCGACGGCCGACAGGGCCTCGGGCAGGTGCGGGCGACGGGACGGACCGCATTGAATGACGATGGCTTCGGACGCGATGTGCATAAGTTTCCTCGGCGAAAACTACGAAAGTAATTTCAAGTATCGCCAAAGTAATCTGAACGCACGGTTCAATCGCCTCGTGAAGACATTTTCGGACCGATTGAAATACGCCAGGACGCTGCGCCGCCACACGCAGGACAGCCTGGCGCGCGCCAGCGGCCTGTCGCAGAGCTCGATCGCGGGCTACGAAAGCGGCCAGCGGCGCTCCAGCCGGTCAAGTCGCAAGCTCGCCAGCGTGCTGCGCATCGAACTCGATTGGCTGGAAACCGGCAAAGGCCCCATGGAGAAACGGGACGCCTACAGCCTGCCGGGCACGTCCGGCCCGCACGTGCTGACGGAGCCCGCCGGCCCGGCGGGGCCGGCCGGAACGCAGGCCCCGTGGCCCTTTCCCACGGTGCCGCCCAGCCTGATCCAGGCCTTGTCGGCCAGCGACCGGAACGAAGTGGACAAATGGCTGCGGATGATCGTCGACGGTTACCTGCGCGGCTACGCCGACACCAAGGGCCGCAAGCGCCGCGGCGGCGCTTAGCCCCTGTCCATGCTGAAGACGCCCCGCGCGGGCCGGCCGCCTGAAGAATGGCCGGGCGCGGCGGCCCGCCCGGCGGCGCCGGGCGGTACTACCTGATTATTGGCCAGCTGGCTTTCAGGGCGCCTTGGAAGCCGGCGCGGTGGGCGCGGCCGGCGACGGCGGCGTGGCGCCCGTGCCGGCGCCGTTGGCGGGCGCGGGCTGGTCGCCGCGGATCTTGGCGGCGATTTCCGAGGCGGCCTGGGCCGACGGCACGCTGAAGGCCAGCACGCCGCGGTTCAGCGGCTCGGCGATGCGCGGCGCGGCGACCAGTTCGCGGTCGATGACCAGGGCCAGCATGTTGCCGATGTTCTTGCTGCTGATGTCGTTCAGCTTGCGCGCGCCTTCTTCGGTAAAGCGCAGCCCGACGAAATTCTGGCCCTGGCGGTCGACCAGCGCGGCGGCTTCGGTGAGGTCGCTGCGGGTCAGCACGGGCTGCCGCTGCATGTACAGCGCGCCGTCGGGAATCTTCACTTCCATCAGGCCGGGCGCCTGGTCCGGCTGGGCCACGTAGAACTCCACCGCGGCGGCCGTGGCCTGCTGCGACGGCTGGGGCTGGGTGGTGCCGGCGGCATCGGTGTCGGCCTTCTGGGTGGGAGCGGTCTTGCAGCCTGCCAGCACGAGCGCCAGGGCAGCGAAAGCCGGAGCCAGCTTGCGGAGGGTCAGTTGCATGATTCGATTCCTTCTTCAAATGACTGGGGACAGGCATGCCAGGCGACTTGCTCCCGGCGTTACAAAAAAGTTTACAGGGCAAGCGCGTCCCCCGATAGTCCCAAGCGTATACAGATGTAAGCCGCAATCCGGCCTATACTGCGGGTTCACGCAGGGGTACTCGTCGGCGCAACCCGCGTCCGACGTGTTGAGAGAGTCCCTTCGTACCAGTACGGATAATGCCGATGCTGGGAGCGTATTCCGTGCCCGCCCCGCCACGCGCGCGGCCCCGCCAGGCCCGGAATCCATCCCGATTCGGCTCCAGACCTTTTCTTGGAGCTTTCCACATGAACGCCAATCCGAAGTTCCTGGCAGCCACGGCCGAGGTCGATGCCGCCGCCGTCGCGCCGCTGCCCAAGTCCCGCAAAATCTACGAGACCGGCTCGCGCCCGGACATCCGGGTGCCGTTCCGCGAGATCTCGCAGGACGACACGCCCACCATGTTCGGCGGCGAACGCAACCCGCCGCTGACGGTGTACGACACCAGCGGCCCGTACACCGACCCGGACGTCAAGATCGACATCCGCCGCGGGCTGCCGGCCCTGCGCAAGGCCTGGATCGAAGAGCGCGGCGACACCGAAGTGCTGGCCGGCCCCACCAGCGACTACGGCAAGGCGCGCCTGACCGACCCGAAGCTGACGGCCATGCGCTTCGACCTGCAGCGCCCGCCGCGCCGCGCCCGCCCGGGCGCCAATGTGTCGCAGATGCACTATGCGCGCCGCGGCATCGTCACCCCGGAAATGGAGTTCGTCGCCATCCGCGAGAACCTGCGCCGCGAGCAGTATCTGGAAACACTGCGGGCCAGCGGCCCGGACGGCGAGAAGCTGGCCCGCCGCCTGCTGCGCCAGCATCCCGGGCAGTCCTTCGGCGCCGCCATCCCGGCCGCCATCACCCCGGAGTTCGTGCGCGACGAGGTGGCGCGCGGCCGCGCCATCATCCCGGCCAACATCAACCACCCGGAAGTCGAGCCGATGGCCATCGGCCGCAATTTCCTGGTCAAGATCAACGCCAACATCGGCAATTCGGCGGTCAGCTCGGGCATCGGCGAAGAAGTCGAGAAAATGACCTGGGCCATCCGCTGGGGCGGCGACACGGTGATGGACCTGTCCACCGGCAAGCACATCCACGAAACCCGCGAGTGGATCATCCGCAATTCGCCAGTGCCGATCGGCACCGTGCCCATCTACCAGGCGCTGGAAAAAGTCGACGGCAAGGCCGAAGAACTGACCTGGGAGATCTTCCGCGACACGCTGATCGAGCAGGCCGAACAGGGCGTGGACTACTTCACCATCCACGCCGGCGTGCGCCTGCCGTTCATTCCCATGACGGCCGACCGCATGACCGGCATCGTGTCGCGCGGCGGCTCGATCATGGCCAAGTGGTGCCTGGCGCACCACAAGGAAAGCTTCCTGTACGAGCGCTTCGAGGAAATCTGCGAAATCATGAAGGCCTACGACGTCAGCTTCTCGCTGGGCGACGGCCTGCGGCCGGGCTCGGGCTATGACGCCAACGACGAGGCCCAGTTCGCCGAACTCAAGACGCTGGGCGAACTGACCCAGGTGGCCTGGAAGCACGATGTGCAGGTCATGATCGAAGGCCCGGGCCATGTCCCGATGCAGATGATCAAGGAAAACATGGAGCTGCAGCTGGAACACTGCCACGAGGCGCCGTTCTATACGCTGGGGCCCCTGACCACCGATATCGCGCCGGGCTACGACCACATCACCTCGGGCATCGGCGCGGCGCTGATCGGCTGGTACGGCACGGCCATGCTCTGTTATGTGACGCCCAAGGAACACCTGGGCCTGCCCAACAAGAAGGACGTCAAGGACGGCATCATCACCTACAAGATCGCCGCCCACGCCGCCGACCTGGCCAAGGGCCACCCGGGCGCCGCCATCCGCGACAACGCGCTGTCCAAGGCGCGCTTCGAGTTCCGCTGGGACGACCAGTTCAACCTGGGCCTGGATCCGGACACCGCCAAGGAGTTCCACGACGAGACCCTGCCCAAGGACTCGATGAAAGTGGCGCACTTCTGCTCCATGTGCGGGCCGCACTTCTGCAGCATGAAAATCACCCAGGACGTGCGCGACTACGCAGCCGCGCAAGGCGTGAACGAAAAGGATGCCCTGCAGAAGGGCATGCAGGAGAAGGCGGTGGAGTTCGTCAAGAAAGGGGCGGAGATTTACCACCAGACGTAAAGCCTAGGCCTGCCTATCGGGCGGGCTGGGGTTGGGTTCTTGCGGCGTCGAGGCGCGGCGCTGGCTGGGGCGGGGCTTCCGGGGCCGTCCGGGCGCCCTGCGCGCCCGGCACCGCTTCGCTCGTCTCGTCCGGGCCGTCCGGCCCTCCCTTCGACTTCCGCTCGCTCGGCCCCGAGGCGCCCCGCCCCAGCCAGCGCCACGCCTCGACTCATTGCAACTCAATCCCACACGCCGGCGGGACGGATAGGGTTCTTCAGCTTCGTGGGAACTCCAACTAAAAGAAGAACATGGTGCGGGGCCGGCCGGACAAGCCGCCCTGCGCGGCTGGTCCGGCCATTCGGGCGGTGGTCGCGCGGCGGGATGGAAGTGGTGACAGCGCTACGCAGCCCCCCGGGGCCGTGGCACGCGACAACCGAATGCGCGGACGGGCCGCGCTGGGCGGCCTGTCCGCGCGGCCCGCTACATTGTTCCTGTTCACCCCACCGCGGCCACGAAGCAGAAGAACGCGGCTCGCCCCGGCGATGTGACGATGACGACCTATCGCAAGTCGTTGCGGGCGGGCGGGGGGTGGCGGGGCGCCTCGGGGCCGAGCGAGGGAAACCGAAGGAGCGCAGCGACGAGGTTGACGAAGCGGTCCCGGGCGCGCGGGGCGCCCGGGCGGCCCCGGAAGCCCCGCCACCCCCCGCCCGCCCGCAACGACTTCAATAGAATGGCGCTGCAACTCTCCGGAAAGCACGTCCGGAGAGTTGCCGATCAGGCCGCGGTATAAGCCGTCTTGACGGTGGTGTAGAACTCGGCCGCGTAGCGCCCCTGCTCGCGCGGCCCATAGCTGGAGCCCTTGCGGCCGCCGAACGGCACATGGTAGTCGACCCCCGCGGTCGGGCAGTTGACCATCACCATGCCGGCCTGCGCGTCGCGCTTGAACTGGGTGGCGTACTTCAGCGACGTGGTGCAAATGCCCGCCGACAGCCCGAACTCGGTGTCGTTGGCCAGTTCCAGCGCGTGCTCGAACGAGTCGGCCGGGATCACCGCGGCCACCGGGCCGAAGATTTCCTCGCGGCTGATGCGCAGGTCATTGCCGCAATCCACGAACAGCGCGGGCGTCATGTAGTAGCCCTCGGTGGCGCGCTTGACCAGCTCGCCGCCATAGGCCAGCTTGGCGCCCTCGTCGCGGCCGATGCCGATGTACTTCTGGTTCTGCGCCAGCTGGCTGTCGTCGACCACGGGGCCGATGTCGGTTCCCGGCAGCAGCGCGTCGTCGATCTTCAGGCCTTGCAGGCGTTCCTGCACGGCGGCCACGAAGCGCGGATAGATGCCCTTCTGCACGATCAGGCGGCTGGACGCCGTGCAGCGCTGGCCGGTGGAGAAATACGCGCCGTTGACGCAGCTTTCCACCGCCACCTTCAGGTCGGCGTCGTCCAGCACCACCATGGGGTTCTTGCCGCCCATTTCGAGCTGTACCTTGGCCATGCGGTTCATGGCCGCCTGGGCCACGCGGCGGCCGGTGGCGACCGAGCCGGTGAAGCTGATGGCATCGACGCGCTTGTCGTCCAGGATGGCCTGGCCGACGATGCTGCCGCGGCCCATCACCAGGTTGAACACGCCGGCCGGCAGGCCGGCGCGGCTGAGGATCTCGGCCAGCGCCCAGGCGCTGCCCGGCACCAGGTCGGCCGGCTTGAACACCACCGTGTTGCCGTAGGCCAGCGCCGGCGCGATTTTCCAGGCCGGGATCGCGATGGGGAAATTCCACGGCGCGATGATACCCACCACGCCCACCGGCTCGCGCGTCACGTCGGCCTCGATGCCGGGGCGCGCCATCGGCAGCTTCTCGCCCGGGATGCGCAGCGCCTCGCCGGCGAAGAACTTGAAAATGTAGCCCGCACGGGTGGCCTCACCGATGCCTTCCGGCAGGGTCTTGCCCTCTTCGCGCGACAGCAGCCGGCCCAGCTCTTCCTTGCGCGCCAGGATCTCGTTGCCGACCGCGTCCAGGATGTCGGCGCGGCGCTGGCCGGTAGTGCGGGCCCATTCGTAGGCGGCCGCGTGGGCGGCGGCGATGGCCTGGCCGGTCTGGGCGGCGTCGGCCTGCGCATACTCGCCGACGACGTCGGCCAGGTTGGAGGGGTTGATGTTGGCGCGGACGTCGACGCCGTCGACCCAGTTCCCGCCTATGTAGTTCGCATGCATGTGTCTCTTCCGTGAAGTGATGGTGGTGAAAAACGGGCCGGCTACAGCAGCTTGCCGGGATTCAGGATGCCCGCCGGGTCCAGCAGCCGCTTGATGTCGCGCATCAGCCGCAGTTCCAGCGGGTCTTTGCTGTGCAGGAAATGATCGCGCTTGAGCTGGCCAATGCCATGCTCGGCGCTGATGCTGCCGCCATAGCGGTTGACTTCGTCCAGCACCGCGTCGGTGATGGCCGCGCCATGTTCGGCCGCCCATTCGCGCGGCGCGCCGGCCGGGCGCGACAGGTTGTAGTGCAGGTTGCCGTCGCCGAAATGGCCGAAAATAAACGGCCGCACCTCGGCATGCAGGGCGCGCAGCCGCTGCTCGGCCGATTGCATGAACTCGGGAATGCGCTCGATCGGCAGCGAGATGTCGTGCTTCAGATGCGGCCCGTCGGCGCGCTGGGCCTCGGAGATCTCCTCGCGCAGCTTCCACAGCGCCTGCAGTTGCGCCAATGACGACGACACAGCGGCGTCCAGGCACAGCTCGCGCTCGAGCGCCGCGCCGATCACGCTCTCCAGCAGCGCATTCAGCGCGGCCTCGTCGGCGGTGTCGGCCAGCTCCATCAGCACATAGCCGGGGTAGCGCTGCGCGAACGGCTCCTGCACGCCCTGGGCGTGCGCCAGCACCAGGTCGACGCATTCGCCGGTGAAGAACTCGTAGGCCTGCAGGCGCGGCCCGCACTGCTCGTAGACCAGCTCGAACAGCTGCAGCGCCTGGGCCGGCGACCGCACGGCCGCCAGCACGACCGAGCGCACGCCGGTGCGCGGGAACAGCCGCAGCGCCACCGCGGTGATCACGCCCAGCGTGCCTTCGGCGCCGATCAGCAGCTGCTTCAGGTCGTAGCCGGTGTTGTCCTTGCGCAGGGTGCGCAGGCCGTTGAACACCTCGCCGGTCGGCAGCACCGCCTCCAGGCCCAGCACCAGCTCGCGCGTCATGCCGTAGCGCACCACGTTCACGCCGCCGGCATTGGTCGAGACATTGCCGCCGATCTGGCACGAATCCTCGGCCGCCAGGCTCAACGGCAGCAGCCGCCCCGCCTCGTCGGCGGCGCGCCGCAGGTTGCCCAGGATGCAGCCGGCCTCGGCCACCATGGTGTTGGCGATGGTGTCGATGGAACGCACCGCGTTCATGCGGTCCAGGCTCAGCACCACGTTGGCCCGGCCGGCGTCCGGCGTGGCGCCGCCGCACATGCCCGTATTGCCACCGCGCGGCACCACTGGCACGCCCGCCTGCTGGCACAGCGCCAGGCACTGGGCGACCTCTTCGGTGCGGCGCGGGCGCACCACGGCCTGCGCCTGGCCGTTGTACAGGCCGCGCCAGTCGGACAGCCAGGGCGCGATATCCGCGGGGTTGGTGACAACGGTATCAGGGCCCAGCGCCTGCACCAGGCGCTGCGAAAAATCGGTAGGGTTCATGACGAAGACGGGGTATCCAGGGAAGCGAAATCGAGCCGCAGGCGCGCCGCCGCGCGCTGCAGGTGAAACACCGCGGCCTGGCGCGCGCGCTGCGGGTCGCGCGCCGCGATGGCCTCGTACAGCGCGATGTGCTCGCGCTGTACGTCGCCGACCAGCTCGGCCTGGTGCTGCAGGGTGTTCTCGCGCGCCATGCGCACGGCGGCGCGCACCTGCAGGTTCAGGTACTGCAGCAACTGCTGGTAGTACGTATTGTGGGTCGCCACGGCGATGGCGGCGTGAAAGCCGATGTCCTGCTCGACGCCCTCTTCCGGATGCCTCAGGTGGTTTTCCAGGTCGGCCAGGCAGCGCGCCATGGTGGCCAGGTCGGCGTCGGTGCGGCGCGTGGCGGCCAGGGCGGCGGCGCCGCCCTCCAGTTCCATGCGCAGCTCATAGACGCTGGCCAACTGGGCGCGGTCCAGCGCGATGCGCCCCGGCACCTGGAAGCCCCGGCTGGCGGTGCGCGACACCACGGTGCAGCCGGCGCCCTGGCGGCTTTCCACCAGGCCCTGGGCGCGCAGCCGCTCGGTGGCCTCGCGGATGACCGCCGCGCTGACCCCGTACAACTGCGCCAGCGCCTTGCCGGTGGGCAGCTTGCCGCCCACCGGGTAGACGCCCGCGGCGATATCGCCGGCAAGCTTGCCGGCGACCTGTTCGGTGAGGGTGAGCGACTTGGTGAGCATCCGCCGATTATAGGCATTTATCAGGTTATCTGAAAACTTTCGGCGTAGGATGCTGGTGGCGGACGGGGCCGCGCCGCGCGGCCCACCCTCCCGGACGCCTCAGGCGCCCAGAGCCGCCGTGAATTCGCGCGCGGTGCGCACGTCCGCGGTGGACTGCGCCAGCACCACCAGGGTGGCCTGGTGCACCTGGCGCCAGTTCATCGCCCCCTGCCCCAGGTCGGGATGATCATAAGTGGCGCAGCAATCGGACAGCACCGTAGTGTGAAAGTCGCGGAACATGGCGTCGCGCGCCGTGGCGTGCACGCAGTCCTCGGTGGTGACTCCGGCCACGGCGACGGTGTCGATGCCGCGGCCGCGCAGGATCATCTCCAGGTCGGTCTGGTAGAACGCGCTGTAGCGGTGTTTCTTGATGAGCAGGTCGCCCGGCTGCGGCGCGCACTCGGGGTAGATATCCACGCCCGGGGTCTCGTCGATCAGCGCCTGGCCGGCGGCGATGGGCGGGTAGATGTCGCGGAAGCGCCCCATGTCGCAACCGTCGCGGCGATGCACGTGGGCGGTATAGATGATGGCCACGCCGGCCTGCCGCGCCGTCGCGACGGTGTCGCGCAGCAGGGGCACCAGCTCGCGGCCGGCCGGGGTTTCCAGCGGCGCGCCGGGGCGCAGGAAGTCGTTCTGCATGTCGATGACCAGCAAGGCCGTCTTGCGCGGGTCGAATGCGGGAATGCGGTAGCCCATGGCGCCGTCTCCATTAGTTTAGGATTCAACTATCTGGATGAATGTATAGCGTGGCGCGCGGCCAGGCAAGCGCGCGGCGGGCAGAGGGGCGGCTAGGCGGCCGCGGCGGCGTGGCCGCGCCGGGCGCAGACCGGGCATTCCGGGTCGCGCTGCACATTGACGCTGCGCCACTGCATGCTGCGCACGTCCAGCCACAGCAGGCGGCCGGACAGGCTTTCGCCGACCCCCGCCAGCAGCTTCAGGGCCTCGGCCGCCTGCATGGCGCCGATGATGCCCACCAGCGGCGCGAACACGCCCATGGTGGCGCAATTGGCGTCTTCGACTTCGTCGGCTTCGGGAAACAGGCAGTGGTAGCAGGGGGCGTCGTCGCGGCGCAGGTCGTAGACGCTGACCTGGCCGTCGAAGCGGATCGCCGCCCCCGACACCAGCGGCTTGCGATGGCGCACGCAGGCACGGTTGATGGCATGCCGCGTCGTGAAGTTGTCGGTGCAGTCCAGCACCACGTCGGCGGCCGCCACCGCGTCGTCCAGCCGCGCGCCGTCCAGGCGCTCGACGCGCGCGGTCACGTGGGCTTCGGGGTTGTAGGCGGCCAGCGTAGCGCGGCCCGATTCGGCCTTGGGACGGCCCACGCTGGCATCCTGGTGCAGGATCTGGCGCTGCAGGTTGCTCAGCTCGACCACGTCGTCGTCCGCCAGGGTGATGTCGCCCACCCCGGCGGTGGCCAGGTACAGCGCGGCCGGCGAGCCCAGCCCGCCGGCGCCGACGATCAACACCCTGCCGGCCAGGAATTTCTCCTGGCCTTCGATGCCCAGCTCATCCAGCAGGATGTGCCGGGCGTAGCGCAGCAGTTGCTGGTCGTTCATTTGCCCTTGGCGGGTTCGACTCCGGACGGCGTGATGGTCATGCGCTCGGGCGCGCCGACGCTGGGCTTGGCATTGGCCTTGGCCTGGGCACGGGCGCTGCCCTTCTCGACGGGACGGCCGGCCAGCAGGTTGAGCGCCTGCTTGAGCTGGAAGTCGTCCTTGCCGCCGAACTCGAACATCTTGGCCGGCAGCGGCGGCGCGTCGGGATCGAGCGTGGACTTGATCTCGTCGCCCTGCTGGTTGGACAGGTGGCGCTGCAGGTCGGCCTCGCGCGGCAGGCGGAACAGGTCGCCCTCGGCGGTATCGGCCACGACGTAGTCGGGCTCGATGCCGGTGGCCTGGATGGAGCGGCCGCTGGGCGTGAAGTAGCGCGAGGTGGTGAGCTTGACGCCGGTGTCCTGGCTGAGCGGCAGGATGATCTGCACCGAGCCCTTGCCGAACGTGCGGTTGCCCAGCACCTTGGCGCGCTTGTGGTCTTGCAGCGCGCCGGCCACGATCTCGGAGGCCGAGGCCGAGCCGACGTTGACCAGCACCACCATGGGCACGGTCTTGACCCAGCCCGGCAGGCCGCTCAGGTAGTTGCCTTCGCCGCGCGCGTATTCGGACGGCGTGGCGAGGTACTTGTGGCGCGAATCGGCGGTGCGGCCATCGGTGGACACGACCAGCACGTCGGGCGGCAGGAAGGCCGCCGACACGCCGATGGCGCTGGTGAGCAGGCCACCCGGGTCGTTGCGCAGGTCGAGCACCAGGCCCTTGGGCGCGCCCTTGGCGCCCAGCTCCTTGAGCTGGCGGGCCAGGTCGGCGCCGGTCTTTTCCTGGAACTGCGCGATGCGCACGTAGGCCACGCCGTCGTCCAGCATCTTGCTGCGCACGCTGCGCACCTTGATGATGTCGCGCACGATGTGCACCACGATGGGCTGCGGGTTGTCGGCGCGCATGATGGTCAGGTTGATGGGCGTCTTGGGCGCGCCGCGCATCAGCTTGACCGCTTCGTTCAGCGACATGCCCTTGGTGGGGGTGTCGTCGATCTTGATGATCAGGTCGCCCGCCATGACGCCGGCGCGCGCGGCCGGGGTGTCCTCGATGGGCGAGATGACCTTGACGAAGCCGTCTTCGGCGCCGACCTCGATGCCCAGGCCGCCGAACTCGCCCTGCGTGGTGGTCTGCATTTCACGGAAGGCGTCGGCATCCAGGTACGCGGAGTGCGGATCCAGGTTCGACACCATGCCGGAAATGGCGTTGTTGATGAGGGTCTTGTCGTCGACCGCCTCGACGTAGTTGTTCTTGATGGCGGCGAACACGTTGCTGAGCTGACGGAGCTCGTCGAGCGGCAGGGGGCTGCCGCGCTGGGCGAGCGCCGAGACGCCCACGCTGAGCAAGATGCCCGCCACCGCGCCGATAGCGACCAGACCGAAACCACGAAACTTGCGAGTGCCCATGCACACTTCCTGATTTTGATACCCGGCTACAGAGCCAGCCACTGGGCCGGATCCACCGGGGCGCCACGATGGCGAATCTCAAAGTATAGGCCCGATTCCACCTGCCCGCCCGTGGCGCCCACCGTGGCGATGGCGTCGCCCGCGGCGACCGGGTCCCCGACCTGCTTGAGCAGGCTCTGGTTATAAGCGTACACGGTCATGTACTGCTTGCCGTGGTCGACGATGATCAGGTTGCCGAACCCGCGCAGCCAGTCGGCATAGACCACCGTGCCGGGCGCCACGGCCTTGACCGCCGTGCCGGCCGGCGCGCGCAGGACAATGCCGCGCCAGACGCCGCCGTCGGGGCGGTCGACCCCGAAACGCCCCTGTACCGTACCACGCACCGGCACCGGCAGGCCCTGGCGCAAGCCGTTGCCCCCGCCCGGCGGCGGCGCCGCCGCGCGGCGCGGGGCCGGCTGGCGGGCGGGCTCGTCCTCGGCGGGCTCCTCGGCCCGCGGAGCGGGCGCGCGGCTTTGCGGCGGCGGCGCGGCGGGCCGGTCTTCCGGCCTGGCCACCCGGGCGTCGCCCGGGCTCACCGGGCGCAACCCGGCGGCGTCCGGGTCGGCCAGCGCCACCGGGCCGTCGTCGCGCCCGGTTCCACGCCCGCGCGCCGCGGCCTCGACCTGCTCGCGGGCTTGCGCGGCGTCGCGCGCCTCGGCATCGCGGCGGGCCTGGGCGGCCTGGCGCGCCGCCGCGGCCTTGCGTTCGGCCTCGGCTTTCTGGCGGGCTTCCTCGGCCAGCCGCGCCTCTTGCGCGCGCCGCACGGCCTCGGCGCGCAGGCGGGCTTCCTCGGCGCGGCGCGCCGCCTCGGCCTGCTCGGCAATGGCTTTTTCCAGGTCGCCGATCAGGTTCGACAGGCGGCTGTCATCGCGCCCCAGCTGGCGCGCCTCGGCGCGCTGCGCGGCGATCTGTCCCTCGAGCCGCGCCAGCAGGGTGGCCCGCTCTTTCTGCTGGGCGACCAGTTCGGTCTTCTGTTCGGTGGTCTCGGCCGCCACTTTCTGGATTTCGTCGCGGCGCGCGTCGGCCTGGGCCTGCAGGGCCGCCAGGCGGTCCAGGTCCTGGCGCAGCGCCGTCACGGTCTGGGCGCGGGCGCGCGATACGTAGCCCAGGTAGCCCAGGTTGCGCCCCAATTGCTGCGGATCGTCGCCCGAGAGCAGCGCCGTCCAGGGCGACAGGCCGCTGGCGTACTGGGTGCGCAATTGATCGGCCAGCTCGCCGCGGCGCTGCTGCAGCGCCCGCTGCTGGACGCCGATCTGCTGCTCCAGGCCGGCCAGCTCGGCCTCGGCGCGGCGATTGGCGTCGGCCAGCTCGTTCAGCCGGCGATTGATGCGCGAGATCGCCGATTCCGATTCTTTCAGCGCGTCGGCCGCTTCCTTGCGGGCGGCCTCGCGCGCGTCGATTTCCTTCTGGAGCGATTCGATGCGGTCGCGCAGCGCGGCCTGCTGCTTTTCAGCCTCGGACTGGCGGTCGGCCAGGTCCGAGGCGGCCGCGGCGGCCGGCCACGGCGACGCCGCCAGCATCGCCATCAACAGCACACCCGCCGCAAACCGCATGAATCAGTCCTTTTTCGCCTTGCCCTGGGCCGCGACCGCCGCCATGGCGGCCTCGATTTCCGCAGCATCGCCCAGATAATAATGGCGGATCGGGCGCAGCGCGTCATCCAGTTCGTAGACCAGCGGCTGGCCGGTGGGGATGTTCAGGCCGACGATGTCGTCATCCGAGATGTTGTCCAGGTGCTTGATCAGGGCGCGCAGGCTGTTGCCGTGGGCCGCCACCAGCACCCGGCGGCCGGCCCGGATGGCCGGGGCGATCGACTCGTTCCAGAACGGCAGCACCCGCGCCACGGTGTCCTTCAGGCATTCGGTGGCCGGCAGCTGGTCGGCCGGGATCTTGGCGTAGCGGCTGTCAAAGCGCGGATGGCGCTCGTCGTCCAGGGCCAGCGGCTCGGGCGCGATGGCATAGGCGCGACGCCAGATCAGCACCTGCTCGTCGCCGTACTTGGCGGCGGTCTCGGCCTTGTTCAGGCCCTGCAGGCTGCCGTAGTGGCGCTCGTTCAGGCGCCAGTTGATCCCCACCGGGGTGTACATCGCGTCCATGGCGTCCAGCGCGATCCAGAGGGTGCGGATGGCGCGCTTGAGCACCGAGGTGTAGGCCAGGTCGAATTCGTAGCCCTCTTTCTTGAGCAATTCGCCCGCCTTGCGGGCCTGCTCGCGGCCGGTGTCGGTCAGGTCGACGTCGGTCCAGCCGGTGAAGCGGTTTTCGAGGTTCCACTGGCTTTCGCCATGACGCATCAGTACGAGTTTGTGCATGATTCGGGGCCGCGCGGGAGCGGGATCAGGGTTGAAGAATGCGGTCATTTTATAATTGTGTGATTTTGCCCGTGTTTCCCCGGCAGACCGGCCCACCGCCCCGCGTGGGCGGGCCCGCCGGGGTTGCCGTTTCAAAGCCAGGCGCCGCGCCGCGCGCAGGCCCGCCGCATCTCAGGAACCTCCGTGGATCTTCTGCAATTCTTGCTCGACAAAGACAATATCTTCATCGTCGCCGTGGCGCTGGTGTCCGGCGTCATGCTGGCCGTGCCGGCGCTGCGCAAGGGCCGCAGCGGCGGGGGCATCAGCACCTCCGAAGCCATCCAGATGGTCAACCAGCGCCAGGCCGTATGGGTCGACGTGCGCCCGGCCGAGCAATTCCGCGCCGGCCATATCGCCCAGGCACGCAGCTTGCCGGCGGCCGAGGTCGAGCAAAAAGCCGGCTCCCTGCCCAAGAACAAGCCGCTCGTGCTGGTGTGCGAAACCGGCCGCGATTCCACCCGCATCGCCAGCCGCCTGCGCTCGCAAGGTTTTGCCGAAGTCGCCGTCATGGAAGGCGGCATGCGCGCATGGTCGTCCGCCGGCCTGCCCGTCACCCAGAAATCCTGACCCGGAGCCCCCGCATGAGCAAGGTTGTCATGTATTCCAAGGATTATTGCCCGTACTGCGCGCGCGCGCAGGCGCTGCTGAAGCAGCGCGGCGTGGCCGACCTGGAAATCATCCGCATCGACCAGGACCCGTCGCAGCGCGACGTCATGATCGAACGCACCGGCCGGCGCACCGTGCCGCAGATCTTCATCGGCGACAAGCACATCGGCGGCTGCGACGACCTGATCGCGCTGGACCGCGCCGGCGGCCTCGAGCCGCTGCTCAACGCCTGACGGCGCCGCCGCACTCTTCTTTTGTCCACCCTACTACCCGGAAATTCTCATGGCTGAACAGGACCAAAACACCCAGCAGGCAGGCGGCGACGCGCCTTCGTTCAATCTGCAGCGCGTCTACCTGAAAGACCTGTCGCTGGAAATGCCCAACGCGCCGCACGTGTTCCTGGAACAAGAGCAGCCGCAAGTCGAGGTCAGCATCAACGTGGGCGGGCAGCGCCTGGCCGAGACGGTGTTCGAGTCGACCGTCACCGCCACCGTGACCACCCGCATCAACGACAAGGTCCTGTACCTGGTCGAGGGCACCCAGGCCGGCATCTTCGAACTGGCCAACATCCCGGCCGAGCAAATGGACGCGCTGCTGGGCATCGTCTGCCCCACCATGCTGTACCCCTACCTGCGCGCCAACGTGGCCGACGCCATCACCCGCACCTCGCTGCCGGCCCTGCACCTGGCCGAAGTGAACTTCCAGGCCCTGTACGAGCAGCGCCTGGCCGAACTGGCCCAACAGCAGCAACAAGGCGGCGCCAACGGCAACGACTCCGGCATCATCCTGCCGCCGGGCGCCACCCGCCAGTAACCCGACAGGCCTGCCCATGACCTCGCCGCCCGCCCCGCTGAGCGTCGCCGTGCTGGGCGCGGGCAGCTGGGGCACGGCGCTGGCCGCCGTGGCCAGCCGTCGCCACCGCACCGTGCTGTGGGCGCGCGATGCCGCCCAGGCCGGCGCCATGGCCGACACGCGCGAGAACGCGCGCTACCTGCCGGGCGTCGCCCTGCCGGACGCCCTGGCCGTCACCAGCGACCTGTCGGCGGCGCTCGCGCCGCTGGCGGCCGATCCGGCGCGCGCCCTGATCATCCTGGGCGTGCCGGTGGCCGGCCTGGACGCCACCTGCCGCGAACTGGCGGCGCGCCTGCCCGCCCTGGGCCTGGCGCAAACACCCGTCGTCTGGACCTGCAAAGGCTTCGAGGCCGACACCGCCCGCCTGCCCCACGAAATCGTCGCCGAGGCGTTGGCCGGCACGCCCGATATCGCCGGCGGCGTGCTGTCGGGCCCGTCGTTCGCGCGCGAAGTGGCCCAGGGCCTGCCGGTGGCCCTGACCATCGCCAGCACGCTCGAACCCGTGCGCGACACCGCCACCCGCGCCCTGCACGGCGGGGCGGTGCGCGTGTACGCCAGCACCGACGTGGTCGGGGTGGAGGTCGGCGGCGCCCTGAAGAACGTCATCGCCGTGGCCTGCGGCATCGGCGACGGGCTGGCGCTGGGCACCAATGCGCGCGCCGCCCTGATCACCCGCGGCCTGGCGGAAATGACCCGCTTCGGCGTGGCGCTGGGCGCCCAGGCCGAGACCTTCGCCGGCCTGACTGGCCTGGGCGACCTGGTCCTGACGGCCACCGGCGAACTGTCGCGCAACCGCCGCGTCGGCCTGGAGATCGGCGCCGGCCGCAAGCTGGCCGACATCCTGGCCAGCGGCGTCACCGCCGAAGGCGTGCGCTGCGCGCGCGCCGCCCTGCAGCGCGCCCGCGCGCTGGGCGTTGAACTGCCCATTACCGAAGCGGTATGCGCCGTGCTGTTCGACGGCGTGGCGCCCATGACCGCCGTGTCCGCGCTGCTGGCGCGCGAGGCGCGGCTCGAAACCTGAACAACAACCAACAACAACCAACAACAACCGCGTCATTAGCGAGACAACCCAAGGAGCCCCCGTCATGCCCACTGCCCGTCCGTCCCGGGCCGGCGCGCTGCTGCGCCGCCTGTTCCTGGCCCTGGCGGCCGCCACGCTGCTGCCGGCCGCCGCCCATGCCGACTGGCCCGAGCGCGCCATCCACATGGTGGTGCCCTTCCCGCCCGGCTCGTCGCCGGACCTGCTGGCCCGCACCATTGCCGAGCCGCTGGCCCAGGCGCTGGGGCAGCCAGTGGTCATCGACAACAAGCCGGGCGCGGGCGGCAACATCGGCACGCGCATGGTGGCCAAGGGCGCGCCCGACGGCTATACGCTGCTATACACCATCAACGGCCCGCTGGTGACCGCGCCCACGCTGTACAAGAAGACGCTGGGCTATGACCCGCTGAAGGACCTGGCGCCGATCACGCTGGTGGCCACCAGCCCCAACGTGCTGACCGTGCCGGGCAACCTGCCGGTCGATGACGTGGCCGGCTTCGTCAAGCTGGCCCGCGACAAGAACGGGGCGCTGAACTACGGTTCGGTCGGCCCGGGCAGCTCGGCCCACCTGGCGATGGAGATGTTCAAGAACGACGCCGGCATCGACCTGGCGCACATTCCCTATTCGGGCTTTCCGCAGGTGATCAGCGCCATCATCGGCGGCGATGTGCAGGCGGGCTTCATGGTGCCGGCGATTGCCATGCCGCAGGTGCGCAGCGGCAAGGTCAAGGCGCTGGCGATCACCAGCCTGGAGCCCAGCGACGCGCTGCCGGGCATTCCGACCATGGCGGCGCAGGGCTACCCCGGCTTCGAGGCGATTTCCTGGAACGCCATCCTGGCTCCGGCCGGCACGCCGGCGCCCATCGTGGAGCGCCTGAACCGCGAACTGGCGCGCATCATCGACAGCGAAGCGGTGCGCAAGCAACTGGCGCAGCAATATTTCACGCCCGCGCCGTCGAGCCCGCAGGCGCTCACCGAGCGGATCCAGACGGAAAAGGCGCGCTGGGACGCGGTGATTGGCCGGCTGAACCTGTCGCTGGATTGATCGGCCGGTCCGGCTGCGCACCCGGACCGCCCGTTGCCGGCTTGGCCGTGCCGGCCTTGGGCGCCTGGGGTTGCTGGCCCGGCGTGGTGCCGGCGTCGATCGCGGCCTGGGCGGACGCCAGGTTGCGCGCCACTTGTTCGAAGAAGCCTTCGTAGAAGGCGCCGCGCGCGATGGTCTCGCTGGAAGTCTTGACGAGCGAATCGTCGCTGGCCCCCACCGGCATGGACACCGCGCCCAGCACGCTCAGCCCCACGCTGGCCGAATTGCTCGACTTCTTGATGGTGTACAGCTCGCGCAGCGCGCTGGCGTAGACGACGGCGTCGCCGTTGCCCGTAGGCGCGCAATCGACGTTGAAAACGATCTGCGCGTGCTGGTTGTCGTTTTCCTCGTCCTGGTAATTCTTGTGCCCGCTGACGCGGTTGGGCTCGGCCTTGTCGATGATGTAGCCCTGGCCCAGCAGCGAGCGTCGCCCCGCTTCGCAGGCCGCCTGGCTGGAACCGGCGAAATTGCGGGAATAGGTGTCCCGCTGGGTGAAGGAATCGCGTTCGTCGATGGTCGGGGTGGCCGTGCAGGCGGCCAGCAGCGCCAGCGCGGCCGACAGACCGGCGCGGGAGGCGAGCCGGGCGTACTGCGCGGGCATGAACGGCATAGGCGTAAAACGCATGGGCGCCCTCCGGTCAATGGTGAAAAAACCATTATTTCCGATCATCCCGCCGGGGCCTGATTCCAAGCGTATACAGGTCGCTATGTTTGTTACCGGGCGGATCCGGCCGAATGGCGGGCCAATGCCGCCAACCGGGCAGCGTGGCCGTTCAGCACTGCAAGGCCTGCCCATAGGTGTCAGGCACCCACAGGGTGCCTGACACCATACCGATCGAGCGACACGCCCTTCAACTCAACGCGATCCCTCCATCGACCCGCAGGTCCACCCCGGTGACGAAACTGCTGTCGTCCGAGGCCAGGAACAGCGCGGCGCGAGCCAATTCATCGGATCGCGCCAGCCGCCCCAGCGGAATGGCGGCGGCCATGCCCCGGTCGAATGCCGGGCGGTCGGCTTCGGCCACGCCCAGCTTGGCAAGGATGGGGGTATCGGTGGGGCCCGGGCTCAGGACATTGACACGGATGCGCCGGGCCGCGAATTCCAGCGCCCAGGCGCGCGCGAACGCGCCGATGGCCGCCTTGGAGGCCGCGTACACCGCGTGATTCTCCAGCACCTTCGCGCTGGCGATGGAGCCCGTGAGGATGATGGAGGCGCCGTCGCGCATCAGCGGCAAGGCCTTCGTGACGCCGAAGAACACGGCCCGCGTGTTGGTGTCGAACTGGGCGTCGTAGCTGGCCACGCTGACGGCCGGCGACGGCTCGACCTGGTTCATGCCGGCGTTGGCCATGTAGATGTCGATGGCGCCGCAGCGCTCGCGCACCTCGGCCACCAGGCGATCATGCGTGGACAAGTCGGCAACGTCGCCGACCACGCCGAAAGCCGCGGACCCCAGTTGCGCCACCGCGGCGTCGACGGCCTGCTGCCGCCGCCCCAGGATCGCGACTCGCGCGCCCTCTTCCACGAAAGCCCGGGCGGCGGCCAGGCCGATGCCGCTGTTGCCGCCGGTGACGACGGCGGTCTTGCCGGAAAGTCGGTTCATATGTGTTCCCATCATTGGCATGGCGGAGGATTGCGGGGCGGCGCTCAGTAATCCCAGATCACCGGCACCCAGCGAAACGCCTCGCCGTCGACGGCGACCCGGCCCACCGACGGGAACGGCAGGTGGGCGGCCACCAGCAGGCCGCGGTTCTGCGCCAGCTCTTGGAACAGGCGCATGCGCACGCGGGCCGATTCCTCGGGATCGTGCTCGAAGCCGTTGTGCCATTCGGGATGGTCGAAGCCCACCGGAAACACGGCATCGCCCGCAAAAGTCAGCCGCTCATCGCCCGAGACCAGGTCGACCACGCTGTGCCCGGGGGTATGGCCGCCGGTCATGCGCACGACCACCCCCGGCGCGACCTCGTGGCTGTCCTTGAAGATGCGCAGCCGGTCGCGGTATTCGTTGTAGAAGCTGGTGGCGGTGGCGCGCAGCACATTGGGCACCGGCTTGGGCATCACCGTCTGCGAGAAATCCGGCGAGATCCAGAACTCGACTTCGGTGGCGCAAACGTGGATGCGCACATCCGGACGCAGGCGCTCTTTCACGCCGGCGACCAGCAGGCCGCCGACGTGATCCATGTGCATATGGGTAATGATCACGTCCGTCACGGACTCCAGTGCAATGCCGGCGGCCGCCAGCCGCTGCGGGAACTGCCCGGCGCGCGGGAAGCCCGGGAACTGGCCGCCCAGGCCCGCATCGATGAGAATGGTCTGGTCGCCGCTGCGGGCCACCATCACGTTCAGCGGCCAGTCGAAGGCTTCCGGCGGCATGAACATGCGGTCCAGCCATTCGGCCAGGTCGGCCGGGTCGGCATTGGTGGCCATCGTCGCGGTGGGCAGCGGCAGCACCCCGTCGCTGATCACCAGCGCCTCGATCTCGCCGATGCTGACGGCGTAACGGGAGGGCACCAGGTCGGGCGCTGTCTGGGTGCGGGGCTGCAGAGTGTCTTCTACGGAAAGCATGGCGGAATCTCCAGATGAGCAACAAGGGGGGCCGGGCCGGTCGGCCCGGGGCACGACGGGGTGGGTTCGTCTCAGGCCGGGGCGCGGATGAAAGCGAGCAGGTCGGCGTTGATTCGGTCCTGCAGGGTGGCGGTGAGGCCATGCGGCGCACCGGGGTAATAGATTTCGCTGGCGCGCTTCACCAGGCGCGCCGCCTTCCTGGCGGAGTTCTGCACCGGCACGATCTGGTCGTCGTCGCCGTGCATGAACAAGGTCGGCACGTCGATCTTCTTCAGGTCCTCGGTGAAATCCGTCTCGGAGAACGCCTTGACGCATTCGTAGGCGTTCTTCTGGCCGCTTTGCATGCTCCACAGCCAGAACTGGTCCAGCAGGCCCTGCGACACCTTGGCGCCGGCGCGGTTGGCGCCGTAGAACGGAACGGCCAGCTCCTTGTAGAACTGCGAACGGTCGCCCGCCACGCCGGCGCGGATGCCGTCGAAGACATCCATCGGCAGGCCGTCGGAGTTGGAGGCCGACTGCACCATCACCGGCGGCACCGCGCCGATCAGCACCGCCCGGGCCACGCGCTGGCTGCCATGGCGGGCGATGTAGCGCACCACTTCGCCGCCGCCGGTGGAATGGCCGACCATCGTGATCTGCCGCAAGTCCAGCGCCTCGATCAGCTGCGCCAGGTCGTCCGCATAGCCGTTCATATCGTTGCCGGACGACGGCTGGGAGGAGCGGCCGTGGCCGCGGCGGTCGTGCGCGATGACGCGAAAGCCATGGCGCGCCAGGAAGTGCATCTGCCCGTCCCAGGCGTCCGCATTGAGTGGCCAGCCATGGGAAAAAGTGACGACCGGGCCATCGCCCCAGTCCTTGTAGTAGATCTGCGTACCGTCCTGGGTAGTGAGGGTATTGCGAGTCATGGGCGTGCTCCGGTTGGGGTGGGCGTTGCGTCGCGGGTGGAAACGATGGATGCATCGTAGGATCGACGCCGCGCAAGCGGTAGGCACGCCGGGGGAAGCACGCTGTTGTGCTGGGGGAACCAATGCTTATCGGCGGCGCCGCGACGCAGGCATCAGCGCCAGGATCCGGCACACGGCTGCGCGGGAGTCACCCGCCGCCAGACTGGACGGATGTCAGCCGCCGGTACACCGCCGGAGAGACGCCATATCTGGCCGTGAACGTCGACGTCAGGTGGGCATGACTGGAGAATCCGCATTCCAGCGCCAGGTCGGTGATCGGCGCCCGCGTGCCGCGCAGCAGCTTGCGGGCGCGGGCCAGGCGGCGGCCGACGACATACTGGTAGGGCGTCGAGCCGGCGGCACGACGGAATGCGGACGTGAAATGAAACTTGCTCAGGCGCGCCTGCTTCGCCAACTGCTCCAGCGTAATGCCCACGTGCAGGTGCTCTTCGACGAAGTCGGCGAGCCGTTTCAGCGTCGCGGAACTCAAGGTGGCCGGCTCGCGTTCACGCGGCGCGTGCACCACCATCGACCGATAGGCGCCAGCCACCTCGGCGCCCAGGGCCTGGCGCAGGAATTCCGCGTCCGCCGGGGCCGCGGCCATCAGGCCATGGACCGCGTGAACGAGGCGCGGATACTGCACATAACGCCGACCGGCATCGCACCGAAGCAACCGGCCGTTAGCCGCGCAGCCAGCGATTTCTTCCCAGTCGGCGGCATCGAACGCCACGGACAGCCAGTCGGCATCCACGCCGGTGGTGTGCGCGTGCTCCACGGCGGGCGGCATGCACTCCAACGCACCGGCAGGCCAGAATGTCTGGCGCAGCGGGCCCGCGTTGAACGCTTCCGCGCCAAACCCGCACCTCAGTCGGATTCTTATGGTGAAAGCCGTATACGCAATGGTATGCGGAGCGCCATGAGCCGCGCCCGGAACCCAGCTGAACTTCACGGAATACCCCAGTCGGTCGGCGGGCCGCGAGCCGCAATATCCTGAAAGCGCGAACCCGGCTCCGCGCCGTACGCTTTGCCCACACTCTGCCTGCCCAGCATTCTGGCAATCACTTTATAGCAAAGCAGCCATCACGTGACACCAATACACAGCGTCTCGAACCTGGCCGGGGTTCTCTGGGCGGTTGCCGGGGTCGGGTTATTCGCCCTGGTTTATGTATCCGGCAAGCTCAGCGGCACCGACGCCTCGGCGCTGCAGATCATATGGCTTCGCTATGTCGGCGGGCTGGCCACCGTGGTCGCGGTCCTGGTCGTGCAACGCGACATGGCGCGCGCGCTATCGACGCGGCAGCCTTTCCTGCACGCCTGCCGGGCAGCGGCCGGCGGCTTCGGCGGTGTAGCGGCCGTGTTCGCCGCGGCCAGCATGCCGGTCGCCTCGGCCAGTGCAATCGGCCTGCTGGACGGCCTGTTCACCGTTTTGCTGGGAACGATCTTGCTGCGCGAGCATGTATCCCTGCGCCAATGGATCGCGACGCTGATAAGCCTGGCAGGCGCGATCACGGTCGTCTGGGCGCAAGGCGCGTTCGCGGCATGGAATGCGGGATACACCGGTCCGGCGCTCATCGCGCTTGCCGGCGCCATGCTGGTCGCGCTTGAAAACGTGATGATCAAGACGCTGGCAAGAACCGAAGCCAGGGGCACCGTACTGTTCTATGTCAACCTGTTCGGGACCATCATCCTGGCGTGGCCCGGGCTTGCCAACTGGCGCGCCATCCCGCTGCAATGGCTGCTCGTCTTCCTGATGCTCGGCCCCATTGCCATACTGGCGCAGCTCTGCAATATCAACGCCTTCCGGCGCGTCGACGCCAGCGTAGTCGGCGCGATTCGCTATGCCTGGATCCTATACGGCGCTGTCTTCGGAAGCTTGTTTTTCGATGAACCGTTCACCCTGGCCATGGGGGTGGGCACCGGCCTGGTCCTGGCTGGCGGAGGATGGCTGGCCGTGCTGCGCCGGCGCCCGGCCTCGTAGTGGCATCGCACGCGGCCCGGCCAGGTGGAAGCGGCTATCGACCCTGGGCAGACGGCGAAGATTCCGGCGACTGCGCCGTCGCGACCGGCTGCGGCGACGGCGCGGCGCGCGTCGGCGTTATGCGCCAGATGGTGTTCGACAAATCGTCGGCGACGATCAGCGCGCCTTTCGGATCGACCGTCACACCCACCGGACGACCGCGGGTGGTGCCGTCGCTGTCCCGAAACCCGGTAACGAAATCCACCGGCGGGCCGGCCGGCCGCCCGTCGCGGAACGGCACGAACACCACCTTGTAGCCGACGGGCTCGCTGCGGTTCCAACTGCCGTGTTCGCCGACGAAGACCCCGCGGGCGAACTGGCCGCCCATCGCGTCGGTCGAGAAATCCACGCCCAGCGCCGCGACGTGCGAGCCCAGGCTGTAGTCGGGCTTGATCACCGCCGCGACCTTTTCCGGGTCCTGGGGGCGAACCCGCTCGTCCACGTTTTGCCCCCAATAGCTGTACGGCCAGCCATAGAAACCGCCTTCCTGCACCGCGGTCAGATAATCGGGAACCAGGTCCGGCCCGATCTCATCGCGTTCGTTCACGACCGCCCACAACTGGCCGGTATCCGGCTGGATGGTCAGCGCGGTGGGATTGCGCAGCCCGGTGGCGTAGGTCTTGTATTCGCCAGTGCGGGCATTGACCCGCCAGATGCGCGCGCGGTCGGCCTCCGCCGTCATGCCGCGTTCGGTGATATTGCTGTTGGAGCCGATGCCCACATACAGATACTGGCCGTCGGCGCTGGCGGTCATGGCCTTGGTCCAGTGGTGGTTGATTTCCGACGGCAGGAGCGTCACTGTCTCGGGCGGGCCGCTCGCCTTGGTCTGCCCCGGCTGGTAGTCGAACCGCACCAAGGCGTCCTGGTTGGCCACATAGAGCTTGTCGCCCACCAACGCGAGGCCGTACGGCGCGTTGAGGCCTTCCGCGAAGGTCGAGGCTTCATAAGTGCCGTCGCCCTCGGCGTCGCGCAGCAAGGTCAGGCGGTTGCCGCCCTTTACCGGGCTGGTGCCGCGGGCCTTGATGATGCCGGCGATCACATCCTTGGGCTTGAGCTGGGCGGCATTGCCGCCCCGGCCCTCGGCCACCAGGATATCGCCATTGGGCAACAGCAGCGTCTGGCGCGGGATCTTCAAGCCGGTGGCGATGGCGGTGACCGTATACCCGTCCGGCACTATCGGCATCTTGTCGCCCCACTCCGCCGGTTGCGCGATCACCATATCCGGCAGCAGCCCCCGCTCTGGCTTGGGCAGCTCGGGGTCGGGCCCGACCTGCGCGGGCCCGGCCTGGCCGCTGCAAACGCCCAACGCGACAGACAAGGGAAAAACGGCAAGCAGGCTACGGTATTTCATACGGCGCCCCTGATATGCGGGGTGCGGAAGCCCAGCCATATCGCCGCGCAGGCCAGCACCACGGTGACCACCGACAAGATCAGGCCGGCGGGCATGCTGCCCCATGCGTCGCGCGCATGGACCAGCGCATTGAAAATGCCCACGACCCAGACCGCCAGCAACGCCAGCACGTAGGGCACGATCCCCCGGGCACGCTGGTAAGGCCGGAACAGATCGATAATGGCGAGAACCAGCGCAATGCCGCTGAACACCAGCGCCCCCACCAGCAGCCACGAGGCGAAATTATTCCACTGGATATGGAAAGTTTTCGCATACGCCGCATCGCTGAGTGCCGCGCCGAGAAACAAGGGCAACATCCCCGCCAGAAATACCGCATGCACCGGGTGCACCGTCAGCGCGTACCGATGTTCAATGATTGGGGTCACCTTGATCGCCTCCTTGCCGGGCCGGACGCACGATTGCGGAGGGCGGCGCAGCAATTGCCGTGCCCGCGGCGGGGCACGGCAACCAAGGGCGGCCGCGCGCGGCTAGCGACCGGGGCCGGAATCAGTTGGTGTTGATCCAGTGCTGGGCATCGCGGATGAACCAGGGAAGGTTCAACCTTTCCCCCTCGCCGGACTTGATGATCAGGCGCTGGCCCGACGGGTCGGAAGCGCCACTGGCCGCCGGCGCCGTGGAAGGCGGCCGGCTGCGGTAGTCCATGTCGGCCTGCCGGGGCGGGCTATCCGCGCAGGCGGCAAGCAACGCGCACGCCATCGCGGCAAGGATTGGTCGCAGTGTTGAACGAAGGGGCGTCATGATGTCCTGGTTTCCGCTGGCGGCAACCGCCGGCCGCTGCCAAGCGGCCGCCTGCTGCTTACGCACTGGCGTCGAGATAGCTCCGGATCGCTTCCGGCATGTGTTTGACCGATTGACCCGGAGGCTCATCGGTACGAAGGTCCACGTACAGATCCACTGCCTGCATGTATGCGTTGCGCACCGATACCGCATCATACGTCGGGACCGTTTTCGCCAACTGCTCCGTGCAAGGGCCGTCCAGCATCTCGATGCGCCGCATGCCCCGCTGCGGGCGTCCGGCACGGCGGTGCAGCATGGGGCCCAGCACCTGGTCGCGAAAGAAGGCCAGCATCCCGATTGCCTCGAACAGCTCGCCGCGGGCAAGTTTGGTCGCCCCGTAATGCAACCATATCCACGCCCGCTGTTCGAACCAGTCCGGCGATGCATCTGGCCACGCGATGACGGCCGCATCGAGACAGGCTTCCAGCCGGCCCGGATCGCGCGAGAACAACACGGCGGGGCGCTCGACAAGGCGGTCCAGGCTGGACGCCGTCACGAACTTCAGGTCGACATGTATCAGCGGTGGCCCGTAAAGGCAGATCAGCAGCCTCGGTTCCCCGACGTGCTCGCCGCTGAACGCCGCCAACAAATCTCCGACCCGCGTCGCTATTTCTTTTCGCGACGCCATGACCTCGC
The DNA here is from genome assembly GCF_002261345.1 of Bordetella genomosp. 2. GTDB lineage: Bacteria > Pseudomonadota > Gammaproteobacteria > Burkholderiales > Burkholderiaceae_B > Bordetella_A. The sequence continues at coordinate 167,941 of NZ_NEVT01000009.1, forward strand.
CGTAGCTCTCTTCCTCCGCGACCACGACAAAATCGAGATCCGAATGTCGATCGAGCCCTCCGTGGATATACGAACCGCCGGCCAGCAAGGCAGTCAGCCGCCGGTCGTGCTGCACTACGCTGCGAACCCGCTCGACGAATTCCCCATGCAGGGTTGGCAGTGTGCATGACATACTCAGTCCTCCTGGCGTACCGCCCAGGTTACTAAACTCGTGCTGGCCGGACAAACGCGAGCGGTCGCTACCGGCTCGGGCCGATGCAAAGTTTCGCCCGGATGGCGGCTTCGCTATATTGCCTGAACTCGCGCAAAGGAAATCGCTACATGATAGAAGTCCGCCCGGCCCATCCCCACGACCTGGTTCCACTGGCCGCATGCGATTTCTCGTTCACGATCGAGCGCGTTGCCATGGGGCCTTTCGATGGGCCGGGCATCGCCCATACGGAACCAGTGCAGCCACCACGCGCCAAGCAATATGAGTTCGATGCGGACGAGCTGGGCGGTTATCTCAATGCCCGCGACCGGGCATTGTTCGTGGTGGAGACGAAATCCAGCCAGGCCGTCGGCTACCTCGCCATCTCACACGCCTGGAACCGGTTTGCCAGCATCGACGATATCGCGATCGACGCCGCGCATCGGCGCCTGGGCGCCGCGCGCAAGCTGATGGATGCGGCCGTCGCGTGGGCGCGGGGCGAAGGCCTGGCGGGGGTGCGGCTGGAGACGCAGTCTAATAACGTGGGTGCTTGCCTGTTTTATCAGCGGTACGGGTTCGTACTGGGAGGGCATGACCGCTATCTTTATTCTGCGCTTGATGAGGTGCGGGATGAGGTTGCTTTGTTTTGGTATTTGCGGTTTGGGGGTGGGGGGCGGCTCAGCTGAGACCTGGCACCACCATCACTGAGCTTTAGGTTCGTTGTCTCCTCATGGACACAAGCGTCCGCTTTCGGCGCGAAGCAGCCACTCGGTCATTGATTTTCTCCAAAGACTGAGATCAAGAATATTAGGCTTGTCTAAACACTGCAAAAGCTAATTTGCCTATCACACGGCAAGTTCATGCGGTATTAGTCGAACTGGACTAACCTGTTGCATGTCTTCCAAATCCAGTTAGCTTGAGAAAGGATTCGATCAATGATTGAAGTCTCCGAGAGATACTTGGTCTTCGGGCAAAAAAATTTCGTGAAAGAAGTGGCGATCCCAATCGGAGAGGTGATTGAGGAGATTGCGAAAGAGTATCCGTGTGCTGACGACGCAGCTCCAAGGCTATCTCCTCGTCCTACAGCCTGTCTTTCCGGACTAGACGCATTAATTGGAGTATCAGTGTTCTTAGGGGCTGGGCCGGAACTAAATTCCTTGATGAAATCTATGATGCGAAACTAGGGCCAAAAATTAAAGAGTATTTTTGGCCCTATATTGAAAAACACGGATCTGATAAAAAATATTCGCTTGCAATTTTGACGGAAAAGAGAGAAACCGGAGGGTCTGTCCTAATATGCTGTATTGGTTCTTCTATTGAGGAAATCGAATCATCGGAAAGACATATCCCCGCCGCCCTTACTATAGCGAAGGAGTTGCTGGATTCGTCAATAGGGAATTCCGTTTATCTTTATGTGATCGAAAGCGGAAAAATTAACTTGAAGCCGAAAGTCTTTGAGAGCCATGAAATGGCTCTGGAAGGGCTAAAGAAGATGTATCCCGCGAAATTGCCAAAATACATTAAACCAAGAAGCTAACAAGGCAATGCACTCGACAAGTGCGTGATTGCAGCTTTAGAGAATGTCTACAGTGGGTCGGATAGACGGCTCAATACCGCTGCTTTCGCTGACCGGCTGCACAGGGTCGGATAGCGCCCCTCCGTAGGAGCACACTGAATATCCCTTTACTTGAAAGGAGATTGCCATGGAATCCAACAATGCCGCCGTCGACCGTCGTGTGCCCTGGAACAAGGGAAAACTCACTGGACAGAAGCCACCCCTAAAGCTCCGAGAAATTTGGGCAATCCGAACGAGACTTCAGACGGCATCGAACATCCGGGAACTCGCGATGTTCAATCTTGCAATCGATGGCAAACTTCGAGCTTGCGATCTCACGCGATTGCAAGTGCAGGACGTCCGTCACGGAAGCCACCTGGCCGCGAGAGCCACCATCATGCAACAAAAGACCCAGCGTCCGCTCCAATTCGAGATCACGGAGCAAACTCGTGAGAGCCTTGAAGCGTGGATTGATGTGCGAGGCCTAAAGGCGGCGGACTTTCTGTTTCCCAGCCGGTTGCATGCATCGCCGCATCTGTCGACGCGGCAGTACGCCCGGATTGTGCATCGCTGGGTCGCATCGATTGGACTCGACGATACCGCAACACTATGCGCCGTACAAAAGCCTCGCTGATCTACCGTCGGACGAAGAATCTTCGAGCAGTACAGCTGCTACTCGGGCATACGAAGCTGGAAAGCACTGTTCGCTATCTCGGCATCGAGGTCGGCGATGCTCTTGAGATGGCGGAGCAAACGGAAGTTTGATGCATCCCGGCCAGAAGCAGACGCTCTCAGGCGGTTTCCGATCCACTGTTGCGCTTCGCGCGGCTCAGCCTCGATTGCATCATCCACGCGTAGGGCTCCGCAATCTTCGGGTCGCCGTGAAGCATCACTTCCAATCTGCGTGCGGAGAACAGATCACGACTGGGCAGCGACAGGAAGCCGAAATGGCGCTCCCAGTCGATTGAACGCGTTCATTGCCGCGATCGTGATCGTGAGGTCAACCAAATCCTTTGGCGTGAATTGTGCCGAGGCAGCGGCATACGCCTCATCAGAGGCGTGCGTCTCGCTGACACGGGTCACCTCCTCAGCCCAGGCCAGCGCGGCGCACTCCTGCTCAGAGAATAGATGGTGCACCTCGTCCCATACTGGTACCAAGTTGATCTTGTCAATCGACATGGTTTTTCTGAGATCGCGACTGTGCATGTCGATGCAGTGTGCGCAGCCGTTGATTTGCGAAACGCGGAGGAACACGAGGTGCACGAGTTCCTCAGGGAGGTTTGTCTTCTTCGTGACGTAGTGGTGGATACCGAAAAGTGCCTTCGCGCCTTCAGGTGCGATCTCTTGCCAGTTCAAGCGGGTCATCACAGTCCTTTCCTGTCGTTGATGATGCGTAGGATCGCGGCCGGCGCGCCCCGGGGGTCGCCTATCGACTTCGGCCGCGATCCATGTCATAACCAAACGTTACTCCACCGGGTATTGGAAAAATAGGCCCAAAAACTGCCGAAACGACTGGCCCAAGATGACTGACCCAAACACGTTAAATGTGCTATCCATCCAGGTGGACCGAGCCGCCGTCGCGCCAATCGGCGACCAGATCCATGCGAGCCTCCGACAGGCCATCCTCGACGGCCGGCTTGCGCCGGGACAGCGTTTGCCTTCCGGTCGGGACCTCGCCGCGCAGCTTGGCGTCGCGCGCGGCACCATCCGCGTGGCTTACGATCGCCTAATCGCCGAGAACCTGGTATTCGGTGCCGGACCCGCAGGAACGCGCGTATGTGCTCGACCGCCCACCATCGAAGCGGTCGACGACGTGCCAATCGACCGGCCTCTGGCGGCTTTCACCCGTCCATTTTCGAGCTCCCCACTGCCGTTCCAAATGGGCGTACCAGCTCACGACGCGTTTCCGGCCAAGCTCTGGGCCCGTATGCGAGCGCGAGCCGTACGCGACGACGCCATCACTGACACGGCCTACCCTGACCCGCGAGGCGAACCTATGCTGCGGGCCCAGATCGCGAGCCACCTTGCCATTAGCCGACAAATGCAATGCCAGCCTGATCAAATCATCGTCACCGGTGGATACCGTCAGGGCCTGCTTCTTGCCCTGACTGCGCTACGTGCTCACGGACGCCAGGTGTGGATCGAAGATCCGGGTTATCCGCTGGGAAGACGCGGGCTCGAGCTGATCGGCGCCGCGCTCGAACCCGTGCCCGTTGACGCCGAGGGGTTGCGCGTGGAAGATGGCATTGCCCGAGCGCCAGACGCCATGCTGGCACTGGTCACCCCAGGCCAACACGCGCCGCTAGGTGTGACCCTGTCGCGCGCACGAAGAAGCGCTTTGCTCGATTGGGCGGCGTCAAATGACGCCTGGATCATTGAAGATGACTATCTCGGCGAACTCCAGCTCGACGGTCGGGCGGCACCAGCCCTTGCCTCAGGCGCAGGCGCCGAGCGCGTGATTCACATCGGGTCGTTCAGCAAAACGCTCAGCCCGGCGCTTGGCCTCGGCTTCGTCGTCGCGCCGCGTTCGTTGGCGGAACGTCTGGTCGAGGTCGCCGCCGTGTTGGCCCCGGCTCCGAACCGGACTACGCAGTTGGCTGTTACGGAGTTTCTATCCAATGGGCACTTCCTGCGACACCTGCGGCAGATGAAGGCTCTCTATACCGAGCGCCGCAACCTCGCGCTAATGCACGTGAGCAGGTTTTTGCCGGACACGCGGACGGCTGGCCTAGGCGTGATCGCACCGCTGCAACAGACTGCGGACGACATGGCCGTGGTGCGAATCGCCCGCGCACATGGCCTCGCGCCTTCGGCGCTCTCCGCTTGGCACCTTCGCCGCGCTCACGCGCAACGTGGCTTGCTACTCAGCGTGACGAACCTACACCGCGACAACATAGACACCGCATGCGCGACGCTTGCAAGAATCGTCGCATCTCATTAAACCGTAGACCGCATATTCCTGTGCATCACGCACGCGGCGTCGGAGTCTGGTTCTCGCCGATACTGATGTCATCGGTCAGCGGCGAACTTCCGCCGACGGCCAATTTCGGTCGTTCATTCAGGGTACCGATCAGATGCCCTAAGCGAATTTTTCGGCAACCATCTCGCTATTTGAATGCAGGGGCGACATTCTTTCGTTGACGCCGAGGGGCTAATCCCTCCTCGTCAGCAATTTACTAAGCAATCGCATTGCGGAAGAAACGAAGGTTCAATAAGCCATACGAAACAGATCGCCGCTTTCGCTGCACCGGCTTTGAACCATATGCGAGGGGATTATAAAAACATGTGCAAACAGCCTGCTTTTTATTATGTTTTCCACGCAACTTGCATCCGCTCAAATTGCGTTCATACCTTCATGGTATGACGATGAATTGGTTGCATCATTCATCCATTATTTTTTTATACAGGTCGCGGAGTGATGTTCCCGATTCATCGGACAGTGGCGCTGCATTTCGCACGATGATTATGTTACCAGAGATTTCAGGTGCCTTCCTATTCCTGTCGCCACCGCGTGAGTAGCTCTGACGCATACGACCCTTCGCGCACTGTAGCCGTTACGGAGTACCCTTCTGTAAGCGAGCCCGAAGCCACGGTGTTATGCCATGAGCTCGCGTCGCATAGATGCGTCGCTGTATGAGTGACTCCTATGGGTCGAAAGCCGTCATTTGTGGGCGGCCGCTTTCGACCCAAAGCAGCCAGTCGCGAGGTGCGCTAAGGTGATGCATCGCAATGTTAACGCCTGAATTAAGTCGAACCATGAAGTGGCGACAACTTGATAATTGAATTTTTAGGCATTTGTCTGTGCACGCTTGAATGTGGCAATGTACGTTTCCTCAGGAACCGCGGGAATTTCCGCTACGATCTCTTCCAAGCGTGAATTGACTGCGAATAGTTCGTCATGTGCCTGATCGATCTCTGCGATGGTGATCTCAATGTCAGCGCGAGATCCCCGTTTGCCATAAGGGCTTGCTCCTGAGAGAGGAGTTCCATACATTCCATCATCGGTATTCCGCATCCAGTAGTAATGTGCGAACTTGTTCCGAAGCGATCTAAGCTTGTCGATCCTTCGGCTGAGCCCGGCCACTTCCTTTGCCAGTGCCTCTTGAATGAGACGGTCGCCATAGCGATGATGATGAATTTCTAATGCTTGGGCTATCGCTCGCTGTATCTGGACGGCTCCGAGGAAATCTGTGTACGTTCTTGCGAGATACTCAGGTGTGCCAAGCAACCTCCCAAGCAATATACCCAGGTAGAACTCGGCATTTGCCCATTCCGTGACGAACCGACCGATGCAGGCTTGCTGCTGAGGAGTGAGCTGCGCATACGGAGATGAGTGGCTGAATGGCATTGATGTTCAACTATAAATGGGACGTAGAGCGCGAGCATTGGTCGTCTATAAACATAGAAACGAGCCTGTCCGGATTTTTGTGGGCGAGGCGTTTTAAAAGTTGTTATCCACGCGCAGCAGTAAAGCGATCTCCGAAGAGGATAGCAAACTGGTTCATGGCGGCTTTCCAGTCGAAGGTCGCTCTCACGGACTTGGACAGCACGTTGCGCAGCGCCAGCCACAACAGCTTGATGGCCGCCTCGTCGGTCGGGAAGTGACCTCGCGTCTTGATGATCTTGCGTAGCTGCATGTTCAAGCTCTCGATGGCATTGGTCGTGTAAATCACGCGCCTGATGTCAGGCGGGAAGACGAAGGATGGCGTGACGTTCTCCCAGGCCCGCTGCCAGGCGGCGACGATCATCGGGTACTTTGCCCCCCATGGCCCGTCGGCAAACGCTTGTAGCGCCTGCTCGGCAGCCTGCGCGCTGGCGGCTGCGTAGATCGGACGCAGCGCGGCAGCCACGGCCTTGCGATCCTTCCATCCCGCGTAATCCAAGCTATTGCGGATCAGATGCACGATGCAGGTCTGCACCGTCGTGCGCGGAAACGCGGTGCCGATGGCCTCGGCCAGGCCCTTCAGGCCGTCGACGACCGCGATCAGGATGTCCTGGCACCCTCGGGTCTTGAGTTCGTTGAAGACCTTGAGCCAGAACTTGGCCCCCTCGGTCTGCTCGATCCACAGGCCCAGCACGTCGCGCTGGCCGTCGGCCTGCACGCCCAGCGCCAGGTACACCGCCTTGTTGCTGACCCCGCCGTCGTCGCGGATCTTGACCCGCAACGCGTCGAAGAACACCACCGGGTACATCGCCTCCAGCGGCCGGTTCTGCCAGGCAATCGTCTCGGCCATGACCTCGTCGGTAACCGAGCTGATGAAGTCTGGCGAAACCTCGGTGCCATAGCTCTCGGCCAGGAATGCCTGGATCTCGCGCACGCTCATGCCTCGGGCGTACATGGCGATGATCCGGTCATCAAACCCCGTAAAACGCCGTTCGTGCTTGGGGATCAGGATCGGAGCGAAGGAGCCATCTCGGTCACGGGGCAGCTCGACGCGCACTGGGCCGCGCTCGGTCAGCAGGGTCTTACCGCTGGAGCCATTGCGCTCGTTGGCCTGGCCTTCGGGCTTGTCCTCGCCTGGCCGATAGCCCAGATGCAGGTTCATCTCCGCGGCCATCGTCCGCTCGATCACTGCCTTCTGGAAGGATAGGAACAGGTCTTGAACTTCGCTGGGCGTCATCGGTCCCTTGACCAGATGATCCAGCAACTCGGCCGGGACTTCAGGCAGCGGCCCACGGGCCGCCGCCTGTGCGGCCGCTGTACGTTTCTTCTTCATCGGCATATCCATGATCTTCAATCCTCATGATATGCCCCGCACACAAAATCCCGGATAGGCCCATAGAAACCGGTCACGGTCATTGGATATTCCCTGCTTTCGCATATTGACGCAAACCCAAAAATTCTCAGAGCGGCTAATATCCACTTCTGGCCGAAAGCAGACAACAAGCCTACAGTCTTCTTGTCCCGCCGACATCAATCTCGATAGCCGCGCATAAATAGTAGAAGCCTCTTATAGGCTACCGACTCCACGAACGTACAACGCGCTCCCGAACCTCCGCATCCTCCACGCACGCCATCCTCAAAATATCCGGCAACCGCCGGCCAGTATCGAGCGACGAAACGGTTACGACTGCGGCTGCCGGGCCATATTCAAGACACTGGGCAATAAGCCGCGCCAAAGCCGACGCCTCGTGCCCGGCACTCAGGCCGTCCGGCAATAACCGCGCCGCAGCGCCGCTCAGCGCAGGTAAACCTCAACTGGAAACCAAGGGCTTCGCGTCAGGCATGGCGGTGAGAACCGGCGGCGCATAGCGGATGTCCATTTCCTCGACCAGTTCGAATACGCCGAGCAGCAGTTTCTCTTGTATCGCCAGGAACTTCGTATAGTCCGTCGTCAACACATAGGCACGCAGTTCCACCTCGATGCGCCCGATGGCGACGCCGACGCAACGGACGCGCGGCCAGCCGTCTGATTTCTCGACCATCTCCTCGGCGGCCACCAGGTCGCGCATGCGCTGCAGCAGCAAGCGGATCCGGTCGGCCGGGGTATCCACGTGCAAAGCCAGCGTGTGCACGAACAGGCATTTATTGCGCCTGGTGAAGTTCACGATCTTCATCTTGGCAAGGTCGCTGTTCGGCACGGTGACAAGCGTCCCATCGAGGGCGCGGATGCGGCTGGAGCGGGTGCCGACCATTTCCACTGACCCGCGCTCGCCGCCGAAGCTGATGACGTCGCCGATGCGGAACGGCCTGTCCGCGAACAGCGCCACGCCGCCGAACAGGTTCTCGATGGTCGACTGGGCAGCCAATGCCAGCGCGAAACCGCCGACACCGATGCCGGCGATGAGGCCGAAGGCGGGTATGCCCACCTCATTGGCGCCGTAGATCAGCATGCCCCCCGCCGAACCGATGGCGGCGATGCGCGCGGCGAGCCGGACCAGGTGCGTATCCAGGCTGTTTCCGGCAATGCGCGGGGTATTGATGACGGCTTCGGCCACCAGGAAGCAGCCGATCCATACCGCCCAGGCGGCCACCCCGTAGAACGCCGCCGTCGAAAGCAGGCTCTCGCCGGTCGCGAAGTGACCGGCCGGATTGATGTGGGCGATGACGAACCAGTCGCTGAAGAAGTAGATCGCCAGCAGCAGGGCCGGCAGCGTGAAACGCCAGGCCAGTTTCCGTACCTCGCTGCCGCGCCGCGACTGGACCCGGACCACCCGGGCCCAGATATAAGCCACCGCCAGCATCAGGACCACCACGCAGCCGATGGCGATGATCTTCCAGACCGGCGTATTGAGGTAGACCACCTTCAGGGATTCCGGGATCGCGCTGGTAAGCCAGTCCGGAATGAGCGGCCCCGTAGCATTGATGTGCTCCCGGTGGAACCAGGTATAGTGCCGCGGCTGAAGCACCGGCAGGTCCCGCACCCGCCGGTAATACTCGGCGAGATTCGCGATGCTCTCGGCGGTGAAGAGATATTCGCCCGCATTCGGGCCGCTCTCGACACGGGCGATCTGGATATCGGTGCCGGGAATGGTCCAGCGGGCGGGCAGCGGTTTTTCGCTGGCGGCGGCGCCGGGGATCGAGCCTGGGTCGATGGGCGGCAGCCGGACGAGAATGTCGGAAAGGTAGGTAAGCGCCGCGTTGCCGACCTTGACCCGGTTGGCCGATGGCACGGCGCTCAAGTCCAGGAGGCCGCGCAGGCGGTTGAACTGATACCGGATCTCGTGAAGCTTGGCGAAGCTCTTGTCGGCCGTATAGCCCGTGTACAGATCTTCAAGGCGCTTCGCGCCGGCGACCAGGGACTGATACGTTTCGCTGGGGCTGGCCCGGTTGACAGGGGCGAGCGGGTTTGCGTCTTCCGCCAGCGCGGACGAAACCGCCGCCAACTGTACGCACAGCAAGATACACACAGCCGACAATGCGCCCGCCATTGCCTCGCGGCACCTCTTCAGACTGATCACCCTGGCTCCCCTCTTTTATCGGCCGCGCTGGTCGTTGGCGCACATTCTACCGGCCGGCTTATTTCGGCCGTCGCGCCGGCGCGCGCCGCGACATTTCCGAATCCAGTATCAGCCGCCCCTGCAGCTTGCCATTGAGCTGCTTGACGAAGCCCGACGCCTCCTGCATGTGCTCGGCCATCAGCTTGCGCACCTGCTCCGCGTCGCGCGCCCGCGCGGCGGCCACGATGGCCTTGTGGACGCGGGCGTTCGCGTCGCCGAAGCGCCGCTGGGTGCGGGTGGGCGTGTCGTTCTCGAACACCGTCAGCTGCCGCAGCATTTCGTTGATCATCTGGCAGGTGAAGCGCAGGAAGGAATTGGGGTTGGCGGCCGCCAGGATGTCGTGGAAATTCAGGTCTTCGGTGCGCTGCGCGACCACGTCGCGGGTCTTGCCGGACGACGGGTCGCAACAATCGATGCTGTGTTCCAGCGCCTCGAAGTCGGCTTCGGTCAGGTGCGGCACAGCGCCCGCCGCCAGCTCCGGTTCGAGCAGCTTGCGCGCGGTGTAGATGTCGTCGATGGTCACTTCCTTGAAGAACAGGTAGTTCTGCATCAGCTGGAAGGTGCGGTTCAGCGGCACCTCGACGATCTGCCCGCCGCCCGACGGGCCGGTGCTGATCTTGATCAGGCCCTGCACTTCCAGCGACTTCAGCGCTTCGCGGATGGTGCTCTTGCTGACCGAGAACAGCTGCTGCAGCTCGCCTTCGCGCGGCAGGCGGTCGCCCGGCTTGAGGTCGCGCTCGGTGATCAGGCGCTTGATCTCCTCGGCGACCAGGTCGCCGCGCTTGGGCTTGCCGATCGCGAGGCCCAGGCCCGAGATGTCCGGTTGGCGCGTCATGTTGTCTCCTGTGGTCGATGCGGCCCGGCTGCGCGGGCAGCCAAGGGTTATACCTGATGCCCCTCGTATTGACGCGCAAATTTGCCTGCCGATATGATCGATTTCATCCTATTTATCATGATAAATAGACTCGTGTCTCGCCCCGGCGAGCGGCGGCCGCGCCGGCCGTGCTGATCCACCGCTGTTCCATGCGCGCCCCACGGGCGCGCCGCAAGGAGAATGCCTTGAAGCGTCGTGATCTCTTGAAGCTGGCCGCCGCGTCGGCCCTGCCCGGGTCGCTGGCCGGCCGCAGCGTTTTCGCGCAGGATGCCGGGCCGATCCAGTTCGGCTGTCCGGTGCCGATGTCGGGCCCGTTCGCGGCCAACGGCAAGTACGCCGACCTGGGCATGAAGCTCGCCATCGAACAGTACGGCAAGGCGCTGGGGCGGCCGCTGGCCTATACGCTGCTGGACACGGAAGGCAAGCCGGCCACGGCGGTGCGCAAGGTGCAGGAACTGGCGCAGCAGAAAGGCGCGCGGTTCTTCGCCGGCGGCATCCTCTCGTCCGAGTCGCTGGGCATGGGCAAGCAGGTGGAAAAAACCGGCGGGGTCTTCATCACCACCGCCGGCGCCGACGAGATCACCGGCAAGGACTGCAACCGCGCCACGTTCCGCTGGTCGGTGCCGACCTATGGCGCCATCGAGCGCACGGTGCGCCCGCTGATCGAGTCCCTGCCCCAGGCCAAGCGCTGGTACACCATCACGCCCCAGTATGTGTTCGGCGACGGCCTGCTGTCGGCCGCCAAGCGCATTTTCGAGGAAAAGGGCATCGAGCACGTCGGCAACAGCTACCACTCGCTGACCGAGAAAGAGTTCAGCGGCTACCTGACCAACGCCATGGCGGCCCGGCCGGACGTGCTGCTGCTGCTGAACTTCGGCTCGCAGTCGTCCGACGCGCTGCGGCAGGCGGCCAATTTCGGCATGAAGCAGAACACCACCATCCTGATGGCCTGGGCCTCTGGCCTGGAGCAGTTCGAGTCGCTCGGCGCCGACCTGTGCGAGGGGGTGTATTTTGGCGCGCAGTACTGGCATGCCATCGACGCGCCGCTCAACCATGAGCTGGTCAAGCGCTGCGCCGACAAGTTCAAGGCCAACCCCAACTACAGCCTGGCCGGCTCGTACATCTGCACCAAGATCCTGATCGACGCCATCATCAAGGCCGGCACCGACGACCCGGCCAAGGTGGTCGCCGTGATGGAAGGCATGCAGTACGACGGCCTGACCGGGCCGGAGGAGATCCGCCAGGGGGATCACCAGGTGCTGAAGAACTATTACTTGCTCAAGGGCAAGGCCAAGGCGGCCATGAAGGCGGCCGACGACTATGCCGACATCCTGAGCTTCGGCAAGTCGTTCCTGCCGGTCGAGCAGACGGGCTGCAAGCTCTGATCCCGCCCGCGGCGGCCGCCGGCCGCCGCGCCTTTCCTCGACCGGGAGCGCCCGCCTCGCCCATGAATGTCTACCTGCTGCAGATCATCAACGGCCTCGGCATCGGGATGCTGTACTTCCTGCTGGCCGTGGGGCTGTCCATTGTTTTCGGGCTGCTGCGCTTCGTCAATTTCGCGCACGGCGCGTTCTACCTGCTGGGCGCCTACTTCTGCTTCCAGGCGCTGGCCTGGGGCCTGAATTTCTGGGTCGCGCTGGCGGTCGTGCCGGTGATCGTCGGCCTGCTGGGCTGGCTGGCCGAGCGCATCCTGCTGCGGCACGTGTACGACCAGCCGCACGAGTTCCACATTCTCATCACGGTCGGACTGGCGCTGGTGTTGCAAGAGGCGGTCATCCTGGTGTGGGGGCCGCTGGGCGACAACGTCGCCACCCCCGCCGGCCTGCAGGGCGTGGTGATGTGGGGCGGCTTCATCTATCCCAAGTACCGGCTGTTCCTGATCGGTTTCACGGCGGTGTTCGCGCTGCTGTTGTGGTGGGTGCTGGAAGGCACGCGCCTGGGCAGCGCGGTGCGCGCCGGCAGCGAGTCGACCGAGATGGTGTCGCTGCTGGGCATCAATGTGTTCCGCGTGTTCAGCCTGGTGTTCGCGCTGGGCGCGGCCACCGCGGCGCTGGCCGGAGTGCTGGCCGCGCCGGTGCGCGGCGTCGACCCGTTCATGGCGCTGGAGGCACTGGGCATCGCGTTCGTCATCGTGGTGGTGGGCGGCATGGGCAGTTTCGGCGGTGCGCTGATCGGCGGCCTGCTGATCGGCGTGGTGCAGAGCGTGATGAGCACGCTGTGGCCGGAAGGCGCGCGCCTGATGATCTACATCGCCATGGCCGCCGTGCTGCTGCTGCGTCCGCATGGCCTGCTGGGGAGAGGATGATGGACTGGCTCGCGCGACACCTCACCCTGCTGCTGGCGGCGGCCGTGACGCTGGCCCTGCCGCTGGTCATGACGTCCGGCTCGCTGGCCACCGAAGTGCTGATCTACGCCCTGGCGGTGCTGGGCTGCAACCTGCTGCTGGGCTATACCGGCCTGCTGTCCTTCGGCCAGGGGATTTTCTTCGGCATTGGCAGCTACGCCGCCGGCATCCTGCTGACGCGCACCGGCCTGCCGCTGCTGCCCACCCTGCTGCTGACGATTGTGGCCGGCGCGCTGGTGGCCGCCGCGGTGGGCTGGTTCGCGATCCGCCAGCGCGGCGCGTATTTCGTGATGCTGACGCTGGCCTTCGCGCAGATGTTCTACTTCCTGGCGTACAGCCTGCCCGACTGGACCGGCGGCGACAACGGTCTGCTCGATATTCCCCGGCCGGCGCCGTCGCTGCTGGGCCTGACGCTGATGCCGCTGGATTCGCCCTGGCAGTTCTACGGTTTCGTGGCGATCTGCTTCCTGCTGGTGTTCTGGCTGCTGCAGCGGGTGACCGATTCGGTGTTCGGCCGCACGCTGCTGGCCATCCGCGAGAACGAGGCGCGCGCCATGGCGGTGGGCTACAACACGCGCCTGTTCAAGCTGGCGGTGTTCGCGCTGTCGGGCGCGGTGACCGCGCTGGCCGGCGCCTTCCATGCCCTGATGACGGGCATCGCGCCACTGTCGAATATCGAATACCACGCCAGCGAGATGATCCTGGTCATGACGGTCATCGGCGGCACCGGCAACCTGTTCGCCTCGCTGCTGGGCGCGGCGTTCTACGTGCTGATGGCCGACTGGCTGTCGGCGCTGTGGCCGCGCTGGCTGTTGCTGCTGGGCATGCTGCTGATCGCGGTGAGCCTGTTCATGCACAAGGGGCTGTGGGGCCTGGGCGTGCGCCTGTGGCAGGCGTTGCGGCGCGACGGCGCCGCGCGGGCCGAGGGGGCCGAATCGTGAGCCGCGCCGTCCCGCCCATTCTGCAAGCCACCGGCGTGGTCAAGCGCTACGGCAAGTTCACCGCGCTGGCGGGCGTGGATCTGGCCGTGCTGCCGCGCACCGTGCATTCGGTGATCGGCCCCAACGGCGCCGGCAAGACCACGCTGTTCCACATGCTGACCGGCACCGTGCCGGTCAGCGAGGGCCGCATCGTCTTCAACGGCCGCGACGTCACCCATGCGCCGGACCACGTGCGAGTGCGCCACGGCATCGCCCGCTCGTTCCAGGTGACCAGCCTGTTCAATAACCTGAGCGTGCGCGAGAACCTGCGGCTGGCCGTGCAGGGCGCGCACCCGTCCGGCGCCTTCGACGCCTGGCGCCGCCCGGACGGCCCGCGCGCGCATGCCGAACTGGTCGACGGCATCCTGGAAAAGCTGGGCCTGCAGCGGCGCGCCGACAGCGCCGCGGCGGCGCTGTCGCACGGCCAGCAGCGCCGGCTGGAGGTCGGCATGGCGCTGGCGGCGCGGCCCCAGGCGATCTTCCTGGACGAGCCCACCTCCGGCATGGGCATCGACGACCTGGACGACATGAAGCAGTTGATCCGCGCGCTGGCGGCCGACTACACGGTGGTGCTGATCGAGCACAACATGAACATCGTGATGGATATCTCCGACACGGTGACGGTGATGCAGCAGGGCCGCGTGCTGGTCGAGGGCAAGCCCGGCGAGATCCGCAACGATCCCCGGGTGCGGGCCGCGTACCTGGGCAACATGATCACCGGAGGCGGCCAATGACGCTGCGACTGGAACAGGTGCACAGCTGCTACGGCAAGAGCCACATCCTGCAGGGCGTGACGATGTCGGTGGGCGAAGGCGAGCTGGTGACGCTGCTGGGCCGCAATGGCGCGGGCAAATCCACCACGCTCAAGACCATCGCCGGCCTGCTGGCGCCGACCCAGGGCGCCATCACCTTCCGCGACCGGGCCATCGGCGGCCTGCCGGCCCACAAGGTGGCGGCGGGCGGCGTGTGCCTGGTGCCCGAGCATCGCGGCATTTTCAAGCTGCTGACGGTGGAAGAGAACCTGAAGCTGGCCGCGCGCCGCGACTCGCCGTGGCAGCTGGACGACATCTACCGCATCTTCCCGCGCCTGAAAGAGCGGCGCCGCAACGGCGGCGGGCAATTGTCGGGCGGCGAACAGCAGATGCTGTCGATCGGCCGCGCCCTGATGAACCACCCGCGCCTGCTGATGCTGGACGAACCGGTGGAAGGCCTGGCGCCGGTCATCGTCGAGGAGATCGTCGCGCAGCTCAAGCTGATCCGCCAGCAGGGCATCGCCATTCTGCTGGTGGAGCAGAACCTGGAGGTCTGCACGCAATTGGCCGACCGGCACTACATTATTGAGCAGGGCACCATCGTGTTCGAAGGCGACAACGAAGCCTTCCGGCGCGACGACGCCATCAAGGACCGCTATCTGAGCGTGGGCGTCTAGGGCCTGCGGGCCCGTCACATTATTAGGAGCAATCATGGACACGCGCCAAACTTCCGCCACCGCCGCGCTGCGCATCGACGGCCGGCGCCTGTGGGATTCCCTGATGGAGCTGGCCCGCATCGGCGCCACCGACAAAGGCGGCGTGTGCCGGCTGGCGCTGACCGACCTGGACCGCCAGGGCCGCGACCTGGTCGTGTCCTGGGCCCGCGAACTGGGCTGCGCGGTGCGGGTGGACGCCATCGGCAACATATTCATGCGCCGCCCCGGCCGCCGCGACGACCTGCCGCCGGTGATGACCGGCAGCCACCTGGACACGCAGCCGACCGGCGGCAAGTTCGACGGCAACTTCGGCGTGCTGGCCGGCATCGAGGTGCTGCGCACCCTGCACGACCACGGCATCGTCACCGAGGCGCCGCTGGAGGTGGCGGTCTGGACCAACGAAGAAGGCTCGCGTTTCGTGCCGGTGATGATGGGCTCCGGCGTGTTCGCCGGCGCGTTCACGCTGGAACACGCGCTGGCCCAGCGCGACCGCGACGGCACCTCGGTGGGCGACGCGCTGCGCGCCATCGGCTACGCCGGCAGCGAGCCGGCCGGGCAGACCGCGGTGGGCGCCTACTTCGAGGCGCACATCGAGCAGGGCCCGGTGCTGGAAGCCCACGACACGGTCATCGGCGTGGTCCAGGGCGCGCTGGGCCAGCGCTGGTACGACATCACGGTCACCGGCATGGAGGCCCACGCCGGCCCCACGCCCATGGAGCTGCGCCGCGATGCGCTGCTGGGGGCCGCCGAGCTGGTCCGCCTGGTCAACCGCATTGCGCTCGACCACGCGCCGCACGGGCGCGGCACCGTGGGCTGGGTCGAGAACTACCCCAACTCGCGCAACGTGATCCCCGGCCGCGTGCGCCTGACCGTGGATATGCGCGCGGCCGACGACGCCACCCTGTCGGCCATGGACCGCGCGCTGCGCGACGGCTGCGCGGCGGCGGCCCAAGGGCTCGACGTGCAGGTCGAACAAGTGGTGTACTTCCCGCCGCAGCCGTTCGACCCGGCCCTGGTCGGCGCGGTGCGCGACGGCGCCGCGGCGCTGGGCCTGTCGGCCATGGACGTCATCAGCGGCGCCGGCCACGACGCCGTCTACATGGCGCGCGTGGCGCCCACCGCCATGATCTTCGTGCCCTGCAAGGACGGCATCAGCCACAACGAGATCGAGGACGCCCGCCCCGACCACCTGGAGGCAGGCTGCAATGTCCTGCTGCACGCCATGCTGCGCCGCGCCGCGTAGCGCCCACTGGAAGCATCCCGCATGAAAGTCCTGATCGCCCGCCTGAACCACGAGACCAATACTTTTTCGCCGGTGCCCACGCCCTTGTCGTCGTTCGGCGACGGCGGCCCCCAGTACGACGAGGCGGCCTACCGCGCCAACAAGGGCCAGCGCACCGCCATGTCGGCCTTCATCGACCTGGCCGAGGCGCGCGGCGCGACGCTGGCCACGCCGGTGTCGGGCTGGGCCTACCCCAGCGGCCCGGTGGCAGCCGCGGCCTACGACGAAATGTGCGACCGCATCGTGGCGGCCGCGCCGGGCTGCGACGCGATCCTGCTGGACCTGCACGGCGCCATGGTGGCGGAACACCGCGACGACGGCGAAGGCAGCCTGTTGGCGCGCGTGCGCGCCGCCGCGCCGGGCGTGCCTATCGGCGTGGCGCTGGACCTGCACGGCAACGTCACGCAGGCCATGATCGACAATGCCGACGTGATCGTCGCCTTCAAGACCTATCCCCACGTGGACATGTACGAGACCGGCGAGCACGCCGGACGGCTGCTGTTCGGCATGCTGGAAGGCGGCTGCAGGCCGGTCATGGCATGGCGGCGCCTGCCGCTGATCACGCACACGCTGCGCTCGGCGACCGACCAGGGCGCCATGCAGGCGGCGGTCGAGGCGGCGCGCCGCCTCGAACAGCAAGGCCTGCTGGCGGTATCGGTGCTGGCGGGCTTCGGCCTGGCCGACATTGCCCACCCTTGCATCAGCGTGATCGCGGTGGCCGACGGCGACGCGGCGGCGGCCGACCGCGCCGCGGCCGACGTGGCGGCGCAGATCTGGCGCGACCGCGACGGCTTCGTGTACCGCAGCGAGCCGCTGGCGGATTCGCTGGCGCGCGCCCGCGAGCTGGCCGCCGGCCAGGACCGCCCGGTGCTGCTGCTGGATCACGGCGACAACTGCAACTCCGGCGGCACCTGCGACACCACCGCGGTGCTGGAGGCGGCCCTGGCGGCGGGCATGGACGACATCCTGGCCGGCCCGCTGTGCGACCCCGAGGCCGTGGCGCGGCTGATCGCCGCCGGCGTCGGCGCGCGCGTGACGGTGGAAGTCGGCAACAAGCGCTCGCTGGCCCACCTGGGCATCCACGCGCGCCCGGTCGCGCTGACCGGCGTGGTGCGCGCCATCACCGACGGCCAGTACCGCATCAGCGGCCCGACCTACACCGGCATGCTGTGCCAGATGGGCCGCAGCGTGGTGCTGGACACCGGCGCGGTGCGCCTGGTGCTCAACGAGCACCCGCACGAGCCCTGGGACCTGGGCGTGTTCGAGAGCGTCGGCCAGGACCCGCGCCGCGCCCGCTACCTGCTGCTGAAGTCGCGCATGTACTGCCGCCCGGTGTTCGTGCCGATCTCGGCCGGCCTGGTGGAATGCGACAGCCCGGGCCCGACCACGTCGGACTACGACGTTTATCCGTATCGCAAGCGCGCGCGGCCGCTGTACCCGCTGGAAGCGGCCGAGTATGACGGCCGCTAGCGCCGCCCCGGACTACGCCGCGCCGGCGTAGCCGTTCTGGCGCCATGCCTCGAACACGGTGACCGCCACCGCGTTCGACAGGTTCAGGCTGCGCTGGCCCTCGCGCATGGGCAGGCGCAGCCGCTGCTGGGGCGCGAACAGGGCCATGTGTTCGTCGGACAGCCCGGCCGTTTCGCGGCCGAACACGAACACGTCGCCGGGCTGGAACGCCACGTCGCCGACATGGCGCTGCGCGCGCGTGGTCAGCGCGTAGATGTGGCCGGCCGGCGCCGCCGTGGCGGCCAGCGCCGCCTCGAGCGTGTCGTGCACCTGCACCGGCTGCCATTCGTGATAGTCGAGCCCGGCGCGGCGCAGGCGCGCGTCGTCGAGCTCGAAACCGAGCGGACGCACCAGGTGCAGTTGCGCGCCTGTATTGGCGCACAGGCGGATGGCATTGCCCGTATTGGGCGGGATCTCGGGACAGACGAGCACGACGTGGAACATGGCGTTTTCCTGGCGCGCCGGGGCCAGGCCGGCGCAATGACGACCGCTATTGTGCCAGGGGCGTGCGCGCCGCCACCAGGACGATCACCTCGGCGGCGCCGGCCCGCAGCAGGGCGCGGGCGGCGGCGTCGACGGTGCTGCCGGTGGTCATGACGTCGTCGACCAGCCCGACGGGCAGCCCGGCCAGCGGCGCGACACATTCGAACAGGCCCTGCGCGCCGCGGCGGCGCGCCTGGCGGGTGCCGGCGGCCTGGCGCGGGCCCTCACGCAGGCGCCGCAAGGCGCCGCGCCGCAGCGGCAGGCCGAGCCGGTCGGCCAGGCCGGCGGCCAACTCGGCGGCGGGGTTGATGCCGCGGCGCAGCAAGGAGGCGCGGCTGGCCGGAATCGGCACCAGCACCGTGCCCGCCGCCAGCGGCGCGGCGCGCGCCGCCGCGTCGGCCAGCAGGCAGGCCAGCGCGGTGCTCAGGCCATGGCGCCGCTCACCCTTGTAGCGTCCGATCAGGCTGTCGAACGGCGGTTCGTAGTCGAACGCGGCGATGGTGCGCGCAAACGCCGGCGCGGCCGGCGCGCAATCGGGGCACGGGCCGCCGCGCGGCGCCAGCCGCAGGGCGCAGCGGCCGCAGCGGCGGCCGCCGGCGCGCATGGTATGGACGATATCGGCGGCGCAGCCATGGCACAGCAGGCCGCCGGCCGCGGCCCCGCCGCACAGCGGGCAATCGGACGGCAGGTGCGCCACCACCCGCCGGACGGCGGCGCGCAGCGGGAAGAGAAAACGCGGATCGGCAATAATGGACGGCATGGCGGCCCGTGCAAGATGGCGCGGGCCGATATCACAGCACGCTTTTGCAGCGCCGCCGCCCGGCGGCGCGACCTTCATGTCCCAGTCCGCTCCCGCCACGCCCCCCACCCTGCCCCTGGTTCCCGCTCACGTCGTACAGCAGTTCGCGCGGCGCGGCGACCTGGCCGAGGCGCAGTTCCTCTATGGCGAAGTCGCCCGCCGCATGCTGGGCCGCCTGCAGTACATCCGCCTGCGCCCGGCGGCCATGCTGGACGCGGGCTGCGGCGCCGGCGACAACCTGCCGCTGCTGCGGGAACGCTACCCGGAAGCCGCCTACCTGGGGCTGGATGCCTGCGAGCCGCTGCTGGCGCATGCCCGCAAGCGCCATGCGGAGGGCGGCGTGGCGCAATGGCTGGGCAAGCTGGTGGGGCGCGGCGGCGACGGCCCGCGCTTCGTGCGGGGCGACCTGGCCGACACGGGGCTGGCGGCGGAATCGCTCGACCTGGTGTGGTCCAACCTGGCCCTGCACTGGCACCCCGAGCCGCATGCAGCGCTGGCAGAATGGCGCCGCGTGCTCAAGGTCGGCGGGCTGGCGATGTTCTCCTGTCTGGGGCCGGGCACCCTGCGCGAACTGCGCCAGGCGGTGGACGATGCCGGCCTGCGCACCGCCACGCCCTCGTTCGTGGACATGCACGATTTCGGCGACCTGCTGGTCGAAAACGGCTTTGCCGACCCGGTGATGGACCAGGAAACCCTGACCCTGACGTACCGCAGCCCGCAACGGCTGCTGGAAGACGTGCGCGCCCTGGGCGGCAACCCGGCCCGCGACCGGCGCCGGGGGCTGGCCGGCCGCGCCTGGCGCGACCGCCTGTGCGCCGCGCTGGAAGCGCAGCGCAATGCCGACGGAGTGATTCCGCTGAGTATCGAGGTGGCCTACGGCCATGCCTGGCGCGCCGCCGCCCGCCGCGCCGCGCCGGGCGAAACGCGCCTGTCGGTCAGCGCCATCGGCGGCCGCCGCGCGGGCTAGGCGTCAGTGCAGGCGGTCGGGCCGCCAGCCCGGCACCCCGACTTCGGGCGTGGCCAGGGCCTGCACCCCGCCGTGCACCGGCTCGGAGGTGGCGCGGATGCGGCGGCGCGGCACTTCGGCCGGCGGCGCAACCTCGCCTTCGCCGCGCCAGGCGCGGGTCATGGAATCCACCACCAGCGGCAGGTCGCGCACCCGGTGGAACTGGCTGCGCAGCCAGCGCGCGTCGTTGCCGTTGCGGATCGACTCGTCGCGCAGGGCCGCCAGCATGTCGCCGGTACCCAGTTCGTCGGCGATCGGCAGCAGGCGCTGGAACAGGCCGCGCAGGTGGTCGATGAGCCGCAGGCGCTGGCCGTCGGGCGTGACGTAGCTGCCCTGCAGGCCGAACCGGCACGCCTGGAAATGGTTGCTGCGATAGGCCAGCCAGGCCGTCTGCGGCGGCTCGGGCTCGCGCGACACCAGCACCGCCAGCGCCTGGGCGAACGCCGCCAGCTGGCAGGCGCGCTCGACCGTCAGGGGCGTGTCGCAGACGCGGATCTCGACCGTGCCGAATTCGGGCTTGGGCCGGATGTCCCAGTACAGGTCCTTGATGCTCTCGGCCAGGCCGCTGGCGCGCAATTGCGCCATGTGGGCCTCGAAGCGGTACCAGTCGGTGACCTCGGCCGGCAGGTGGCCGGCCAGCGGGAAGCTGCTGACGGCGTTCAGGCGGCAGCACGAGAACAGCGTGTCGACCCCTTCGTAATAGGGCGAGGACGCGGACAGGGCGATGAAATGCGGCACATAGGGCGACAGGCCGCGCACCATGCGCACGGCGGCGTCGCCGGACGGCACGCCCAGGTGGATGTGCTGGCCGAACACGGTGAACTGGCGCGCCAGGTAGCCGTACATTTCGGCCAGGTACTGGAAGCGCGGGGAATCCGAGATGGCGCGCTCCTGCCAGCGCATGAAGGGGTGCGCCCCGCCGCCGGCCACCGCCACGCCGACCGCGTCGGCCGCTTCGCACAGCGCGTCGCGCATTTCGCGCATTTCGGCCAGCAGGCCCATGGGGTGCTCGTGCACCGAGGAATTCAGTTCGATCATGGACCGGGTGATTTCTGGCTTGACCCGGTCTGCGATGGGGTGGTTCGCCATCTGGGCGAGCAGTTCGTCGGCGGCTGCGGCCAAGTCGAAACTGCGCGGATTGATGAGCTGCAGTTCGAGCTCGATGCCTAGCGTGTTGGGGGCGGACGAATTGAACGGGATCTGTTCCATCTCCGACTCCTTCCATGTATGTTGGTAGGGGCGCACCGTTCGGCCTTGAAGCCCGGCAGCTTCCCGGGGGGCACTCGATGGTGTCTTATGTCTGCATGATAGCCGCAACTTTATGTCGGGAAGAATCAAAATCGTGACATTTGTGCGCAACTTCAAGAATCAATGAGTTTTTGTCTGTGACGACAAAGTGAGTAAACGCTCACAGCCTAGCAATGGCGCGGGTCGTGGGCGGACGCCCGGCGCAAGGCCCCGGAAAATGGGCCATTGGCGAGGGCAAGGGATTACCCTAAATAGGGTAATCCCTTATATTTTGCCGGCGCCGGCTGACCGAATCGTGACAGAATCCGGCGCCGTTCGGGCTACTTGAACGCCGCGGCCGGGTCGCCGCCGGCGCCGCCGTAGATGCCGCCGCCATACGAGCCCTCGATCTCGATCTTGACCGTGCTGGGATCGACGGTGGACTGGCCAGCCTTGTAGTGCATGACCAGGCCGGGGAACAGCATGACCGCGGCCACCATCAGCAGCTGGATCACGATGAACGGCACCGAGCCCCAGTAGATCTGGCCGGTGGTCACCGGCTCGATGCGCTGGCCGGTGACCTTGTCGCGGTAGGCGTCCTTGGGCGCGACCGAGCGCAGGTAGAACAGCGCGAAGCCGAACGGCGGGTGCATGAACGAGGTCTGCATGTTCACCGCCAGCAGCACCCCGAACCAGATCAGGTCGATGCCCATCTTGTCGGCCACCGGCCCCAGCAGCGGCACGATGATGAACGCCAGCTCGAAGAAGTCCAGGAAGAACGCCAGCACGAAGGTCAGCACGCTGACCACGATCAGGAACCCCCACTCCCCGCCCGGCACGCTGGTCAGCAGGTGCTCGACCCACAGGTCGCCGCTCACGCCCCGGAAGGTCAGCCCGAACACCGTCGAGCCCACCAGGATGAACACCACGAAGCACGACAGCTTGGTGGTCGTGTCCATCGCCTGGCGCAGCAGGTCCAGCGTCAGCCGCCGGCGGATCAGCGCCATCACGATCGCGCCCACCGCCCCCATCGCCCCACCCTCGGTCGGCGTGGCGATGCCGATGAAGATCGTGCCCAGCACCAGGAAGATCAGAAACAGCGGCGGGATCATCACGAAGGTCACCCGCTCGGCCAGCGCCGACAGCATGTTCAACCGGAACAGCTTGTTGACGATGGCGATCACGAAGGCCGTCAGCCCCCACAGCAGCAGGCTGAGCACCACCTTCTCGTCGACCGGCGCGTCGGCCTTCTCGATCCACTGCGTGATCAGGTAGGCCGACAGCGCCGAGACCAGCATCAGCACCAGCAGCGAGCGCCCCCCGCGCGAGCCGTTCGGCTCGCGGAAGGCCCGCGCCTCCTCGGGCAGCGCCGGCGCCGACGACGGCTTGAGCACCGACATCACCACGATGTACAGGATGTACGCCCCGGCCAGCAGGAACCCCGGCAGCATCGCCCCGCGGTACATGTCGCCGATCGAGCGGCCCAGCTGGTCGGCCAGGATGATCAGCACCAGCGACGGCGGGATGATCTGCGACAGCGTGCCCGAGGCGGCGATCACCCCCGTGGCCAGCCGCCGGTCGTAGCCGTAGCGCAGCATGATCGGCAGCGAGATCAGCCCCATGGAGATCACCGAGGCCGACACCACCCCGGTCGTCGCCGCCAGCATCGCGCCCACCACCACCACCGCGATGGCCAGGCCCCCGCGCAGCGGCCCGAACACCTGCCCGATCGTCTCGAGCAGGTCCTCGGCCATGCCCGAGCGCTCCAGCACCAGCCCCATCAGCGTGAAGAACGGCACCGCCAGCAGCGTGTCGTTGGCCACGATCCCGAACACCCGCTGCGGCAGCGCCTGGAACAGCGAGGCGTTGAACAGCCCCAGCTCCATGCCCACCAGCCCGTACAGGATCCCGTTGGCCGCCAGCGCGAACGCCACCGGAAAGCCCAGCAGCAGGAACACCACCAGCGTGCCGAACATGATCGGCGCCAGGTTGGCTAGAAAGAATTCCATCATGATCAGCGGCCCTTGTCCTGTTGTTGTTGCAGGGCCGCTTCGCGCGCCTGCGCTTCACGGGCGATCTCCTCGGCCAGTTGCTCCTCGGCGCTCTTGCCCTCGGCGCGCGCCAGCGGGTCCGGCGCCTGCCCGCGCAGGTACCCCACGCACTTGATCAGCCGCGACACGCCCGCCAGCACCAGCAGCGCGAACCCCACCGGGATCAGCAGCTTGACCGGCCAGCGCACCAGCCCGCCCGAGTTCGACGACTGCTCGTTGGACACGTACGAGTCCATGAACATCGGCCACGACAAGTACATGATCAGGATCGCCATGGGCAACAGGAAAAACACCACGCCGAAGATCTCGATGTAGATCTGCGTACGCTTGGACAGGCGCGAGGACAGGATGTCCACCCGCACGTGTTCGTTCTTGAGCAGGGTGTAGCCGGCCGTGAGCAGGAACATGGCACCGAACATGTACCACTGCAGTTCCAGCCACGCGTTCGAGCTCGTCTCGAACACCTTGCGGACCAGGGCGTTGCCGGCGCTCACCAGCACCACCAGCAGCGTGATCCACGTCACGGCTCGCCCCACCCGCAGGTTCAGCGCGTCTATGGCGCGCGAGATAGCGAGTAATGCTTTCATGAAGATTCCCTTGGGGGTGTCATTGGAGGTTTTCTCGGTAGTGGTTGATGCGTTGGTGTCAGGCACGCAAGGTGTCTGACGCATGCTGCAAGGGGTGTCAGACACCTTGCGTGCCTGACACCTGGCGGCGCATGATGGCTGACTGGCACCGCCGCCGGCGCGCCGTGCCGCCGTCAATGCCCGCCATCGCGGCGGCGCCAGGGCGTGGCCTTGCGCTCCAGCCAGGCCAGCAGCCCGAACAGCGCCATGCCCATCAGCGCCAGCACGAACAGGGCGGCGAACACCCGCACGGTGTCGAAGGTGCCCTGCGCGCTCATGATGACGTAGCCCAGGCCGCGCTGCGACGAGACGAACTCGCCGACGATGGCGCCCACCAGCGCCAGCGAGATCGCCACCTTCATGCCGGTCACGATGGAAGGCAGGGCGGCCGGCAGCCGCACCTTGAAAAAGAAATCGCGCCGCGAGCCCTTCAGCACCCGGCCCAGGTCCAGCACGTCCTGCGGCACCGACTTCAGTCCGTGCACGGTGTCCACCACGATGGCGAACACCGCGATCAGGAACGCGATGGCGATCTTGGGCTCGGCGCCCGTGCCGAGCCAGATGACGAACAGCGGCGCCACCGCCACCTTGGGCACGCTGTTGAGCGCCACGATCAGGGGATAGCACACACTCTCGAACCAGCGCGATCCGACCAGCAGCACGGCCGTCAGTACGCCACCCACCACCGCCGCCAGGAAGCCGCCCACGGTGGTCAGCAGGGTGTACCAGGCATGGCCCGCGTACCAGCGCCAGTCGGTCGCCAGTTCGGCGGCGATCTGCGTCGGCAGGGGCAGCATGATGGGACGCACGTGCAGCGCGCGGGCCAGCGCCTCCCACAGCGCCAGGAACAGCAGCAGCGAAGCCAGGCCGGCGGCGCCGTGCAGCAGTTGTCGCGAAATGCCGGTCATGAGGCGCGCCCTCCTTCGTCGATCAGGCCCATCTGCTGGAACAGGCCGCGGATATGGCTTACATAGCGGCCGAATTCGGGGGTTTCGCGGATAGCCAGCGGCCGCGGCCGCGGCAGGTCGATGGCGATGGTCTCGACGACGCGGCCGGGACGCGGCGAGAACACCATGACGGTGTCGCCCAGGAAGACCGCCTCGGCGATGCCGTGCGTGACGAACAGCACGGTATTGCGGGTTTCCATCCAGATGCGCTGCAGTTCGACATTCATCTGGTCGCGCGTCAGCGCGTCCAGGGCGCCGAACGGCTCGTCCATCAGCAGCAGCCGCGGATCGTCGACCAGCGCCCGGCAGATGGCGGCGCGCTGGCGCATGCCGCCCGACAGCTCATGCGGATAGCACTCGGCGAAATCCTGCAGCCCCGTCAGCGCCAGCAAGGCGCGCACCTTGTCGGCATAGGCGCCCGCCGGCTTGTGGGCGAACTCGACCGGCAGCAGCACGTTGCGGCGGATGCTGCGCCAGTCCAGCAGCGCATCGCGCTGGAACACCATGCCGATGCCGTCGGGCGGGCCTTGCACCGGCCGGCCTTCGACCGCCAGTTCGCCCTGGCTGATGGTTTCCAGCCCGGCCACGCAGCGCAGGAAGGTGCTCTTGCCGCAGCCGCTGGGGCCCAGGATGCTGAGAAAGCGCCCGGCCGGCAGCTCCAGCGATACCGAATCGAGCGCGCGCACCCCACGCGCGCCGGGATATTGCTTGCCGACCCCGCGCGCCGCCACCGCCCATTGCGTCATGGCCGCACCATGGCGTCGTAGCGTTCCGGCTGCACCAGGCCGGGCGCGTAGAACGCCGCCGGGTCGGCATCGGCGCGCACCAGCCCCACCGAGGACAGCGTCTTGACCGCCTGCACCCAGTCCGCCGGCACCGGCGCGCCCACCCGCTGGCCGGCCGCCGGCGTGCCGAAGTAGTCGCGCAGCGCATCGATCTGGCCACGCAGTACGCGGGCATCCAGGCGCGCCTGCGGCCGCTGGGCCAGGATGGCCTGCACCGCCTCGTCCTGGTGGCCGGCATAGATGTATTCCCAGGCGCGCGCGCTGACGCTGGCGAAGCGCGCGATGGCGTCGCGCCGCTCGGCCAGCTTCTGTTCGCTGGCGAACAGGCCGAAGCTGGGCATGTCCAGGCCGAAATCGGCGAAGCGCACCGCCTTGGACGGCCGGTTCTGCGACACCACCGGCAAGAAGAACGGAATGGTGGAGAACGCCGCGTCGGCGCGGCCCACGGCGTAGGTCGACGCCTTGCCGGCGGCATCCACGTTGACCAGCTCCAGGTCGCCCTTGGCCAGCTTGCCGCGCGCCAGGAAGGCGTCGATGAACGGCGCCTCCAGCGATCCGGCGGTGTAGGCGACCTTCTTGCCCTTCAATTGCGCCGGGCCCTCGATGCCGGAGTCGGCCGGCACCAGCAGGCCGATGTCGCTGTGGCGCGCGAACACCGCCACCGCCTTGACCGGCAGGCCCTTGTCGCGCGCGATCATCATGGACGCCAGCGCGGCGTGGCCCACATCGAAGCTGTCGCCGCCGCCGACGATCTGCACCGTGGTGACCGAGCCGTTGCCATCCTCCAGGGCGACATCCAGGCCCGCCTGGCGGTACCAGCCCTTGTGCTGCGCCAGGTGGAAGGCGGCCTGCACGCCCCAGGGCGTCCAGTCGAGCCGCACCTTGAGCGGCTCCAGCGGCGGCGCCGCGAGCGCCTGGCCGCAGCACGCGACAGCCAGGGCCAGCACGAGCCGCCGCCCTATTCTTTCCATGACCGAGTGCATCGTTTTTTCCCCTTGACGATTGCTCCGCGGCGCGCCGGCAGTCAGCCCGCGCGCCCGAACCAGCGCTTGACGCGCATCCACAGCACGCTGAAGAACATCCCCACTG
Source organism: Bordetella genomosp. 2 (assembly GCF_002261345.1). Lineage (GTDB taxonomy): Bacteria > Pseudomonadota > Gammaproteobacteria > Burkholderiales > Burkholderiaceae_B > Bordetella_A. The sequence continues at coordinate 195,097 of NZ_NEVT01000009.1, forward strand.
CATTGAACTCGGCTTGCGCCGGCGCTTCGCCGTCGGCGCCGGCGCCCAGGCGGGCGCCGACGTTCTTGCCGAAGTCGGCGATCATGCGGCGCACGAAGTCCTGCACCAGGCCGGAACGCGAGAACTGGGCCAGCGGCCCTTGCAGCGTGTATTGCAGGTCGACATCGACCCGGGTCTGCCCGCCCTCCAGCGCGCGCACCTGGTAGGCGATGTCGCCGGTGGCGCGCGACTGGCTCAAGGTGTCCTGGCCCGCGCCGCGCAGCACGGCGCGCCGGTTGGCGTCGTCGCGCTCGAGCCGCGCCGCGCCATTGAAGGCGGCGGCCATCGGACCGAACTTGATGGCAATGCGGCCCTTGACGCGGTCGCCGTCATGCTCCTGGATCGCGGCGCCCGGCAGACAGGCCGCCACCGCCGGCAGGTCGACCATGAAGGTCCATACCTGGTCCGCCGGGAACGGCACCTGGAAGCCGCCTTCGATATGGTTGCCCTTGCCGGCCGCGCGGGCCGGCGCCGGCTCGGCCGTGGCGGCGCGCGGCGTGGCCGGCGCGGCCGGGACCGGGTCCGCCGGGGCGAACGCCTGGAAGCCCGTCGGCGCGGGCGTGGCCGCGGCCGGGGCGGCGCCGCGCCCTTGCGCCAGTGCTTCGCGCAACGCGGTCACCGCCGCGTCGGGCTGCTCGCGCAGCTCGGCCAGCACCGACATCACGGCCGCGACGATCCCCATATAGCCAGTGCAGCGGCACAGGTTGCCGGACAGCTCCACGCGCACCCGGGCCTCGTCGGCCTCGGGCAGGCGCAGCACGATGTCGCGCGCCGTGGCCAGCATGCCGGGCGTGCAATAACCGCACTGCAGCGCATGATGGCGGGTGAAGGCCTGGCGCAGGCGGGCCATGACCGGATCGCCGTCGTAGCCCTCGATGGTGGTCACCCGGCGGCCCTCGCAGGCGGCGGCGAAGGCGATGCACGAACGCACCGGCTGTCCGTCCAGCAGCACCGTGCACGCGCCGCACACGCCGTGTTCGCAGCCCAGGTGGGTGCCGGTCAGGCGCGCCTGGTCGCGCAGAAAGTCGCCCAGGTGCATGCGCGCGGGCGCCTCGTGCGATACCCGCTTGCCGTTGATTTCCAATGAAACTTGAACCATGGTGTCTTCCTATGCGGCCAGGGCCTGCCCGAGGCAGCGCGCCACGGCGGTGGCATGCAGCTTGCGATGCAGCGGGTCTTTGTCGGGCATGACGGCGGCCAGCTCGTCCAGGATGCGGCCATTGGCGGCCGGCGCGGCGCCGGTGCGCGCCACCTCGGCGGCCAGGCCGGGCAGCAGCGCCGGCGGGCCGTCCAGGGCGCCGACCGCGACGCGGGCCACCTTGCCCGCCGGGTCGAACCAGGCCGCACAGGCGGCCTCGGCGAACTCGCCGGTCTTGCGGCAGAACTTGTAATAGCCCCAGCGCGCCTGGGCCTCCCGGCGCGGCACGTGGACCGCGACGATCAGTTCGTCCTCGCCCACCGCCGTCGTATAGGCGCCGTGCATGAAGTCACTGGCGGCGACCAGGCGCGTGCCGGCCGGCCCGGCGATCTCGATGTCGGCGCCGAGCGCCACCATGGTCAATACCCAGTCGGCCGCCGGGTCGGCATGCGCCAGACTGCCGCCCAGGGTGCCGCGATTGCGGATGGCGCGGTAGGCGATGCCGCCCGCCACCTGCTGCAGCACCGAGCCGCGCAGCGGCGGAAACACGCCATCCTCGATCTCGGCGTGGGTGACGCCGGCGCCGACCCGCAAGCGGCCGTCCTGTTCGGCAACGCCGCGCAACTCGTCCATGCCGGCGATATCCACCACCACGGCCGGCCGCGCCAGACGCAAGTTGAGCATCGGCCCCAGCGACTGGCCGCCGGCCATGAGCTTGGCGCGGCCCTCGTGCTCGCGCAGCAGGCCGAGCGCCTGCGCCACCGACGCGGCGCGCACATAATCGAAGCGGGCGGCTTTCACGCGACCTCCTTTGCGCCGGCGGCAATGGCGCTCAGCACGCGCATGGGCGTCAACGGGGTATGCGACAGCTCGGCGGCACCGATGCGCGCCAGCGCGTCGTTGACCGCGCCGAACAGCACCGCCGGCGGCGCGATGGCGCCGCCCTCGCCCATGCCCTTGGCGCCGAACTCGGTATGCGGCGAGGGGGTTTCGAAATGGTGCAGGCGCAGGTTGGGCACCTCGGTGGCCCCCGGCAGCATGTAATCGGCCAGGGTCGAAGCCAGCGGCTGGCCGTTGCCGTCGTACGGCACTTCCTCCAGGAATGCCGTGCCGATGCCCTGCGCGATGCCGCCGATGGTCTGGCCCTCGACCACCATCGGGTTGATCATGGTGCCGCAGTCCTCGACCACCGCGTAGTCAAGGATCTCGACCGCGCCGGTGTCCGGGTCGACGGCCACCACGGCCGCCTGGCTGGCATAGGTGAAACAGCCGGTGTCCACTTTCGGCTTGTAGCCCACGTGCACCTCCAGGCCGGCCGGATCCACATCGGCGGGCAGGAGGTGCGGCCGCAGGTACCAGGCATCGGCCACCTCGGCGGTCGGCACCGATTTGCCGCCGGCGCGGTAGCAGCCGTCCTGCAGTACCACCTGGGCCGCCTCGGCGCCCAGCAGGTGCGCGGCGATGTGGGTCAGGCGCGGCAGCAGGCGCTTGCATGCCTGCGACACCGCGCCGCCCGACATCACCAGCGAGCGCGATGCATAGGTACCGGTAGAAAACGGCGTCTGGCCGGTGTCGCCATGCAGCACCTTGATGCGGTGCACGTCGATGCCGAGGATCTCGTGGGCGATCTGGGCAAAGGTGGTTTCCATGCCCTGGCCATGCGAATGCACGCCGACGCGCACCTCCAGCCCGCCATCGGGCGTGACGCGCACGGTGGCCTGGTCATAGCCCGGGATGACCGGCGTGCCCCAGGCGGCGAACACCGACGTGCCGTGCGCGGCCTGTTCGGTATAAGTAGCCACGCCCAGGCCGATCAGGCGCCCGTCGGGCTCGCCGGCCGCCTGGCGCGCCCGCACCGCCGGCGCATCGACCATATCGAGCGCCTTGCGCAGGCTGGCGGGGTAATCGCCGCTGTCCAGGTGCTTGTTGGTCACGTTCACATAGGGCATCTGTTCGGCCTGGACCAGGTTCTCCAGCCGCACTTCCCACGGCTCGCGGCCCACTTCGCGCGCAATCGCGTTCATGGTCAGCTCCATGGCGAAGCACACGCCGGTGCGGGCCACGCCGCGATAGGGCACGAAGCCCGGCTTGTTGGTGGCGACGCAGCGCGTCACGCAGCGATAGCCCTTGAAGCCATACGGGCCGGGCAGGTTGCCGATGGCCTGGCCGGGCTCCAGGCCGATGGTGAACGGCCAGACCGAATACGCCCCGCCGTCGATGGTGATCTGGGCGTCCAGCGCCAGCAGCTTGCCGCGCCGGTCCACATAGGCGGCCATCTCGTAGTAATGCTCGCGCGAGTTGGCGCCGGCGGTCAGGTGCTCGCGGCGGTCCTCGATGAAGCGGAAGGGCCGCCGGTGGGTCTTGGCCAGCCACGCCACGCACAGCTCTTCCTGCTGCAGCACGCACTTGTAGCCGAACGCGCCGCCCACATCGGGCGAGATGACGCGCACGCGCCCCTGGTCCAGCCCCAGGCACTGGGCCAGGATGCTGCGGATCATGTGCGGCACCTGGGTGGCGCTGACCACCACCAACTGGTCGGCCTGGTGGTCCCAGTACGCCAGCACCGCCTTGCCTTCCATGGGCACCATGCACTGGCGGGCCAGGTCGATCTTGCGCCGCACCACCAGGTCGGCCTGCGCGGCGTACGCCTCGAAATCCTTGTCGGCGTTGAGCGTGACGAACACGTTGTCGCGCCAGTGCTCGTGCACCAGGTCCGTGGTGGCGGCCTGGGCGCTGGCGACATCGGCGTATACGGGCAGGTCGTCGTAGTCGACTTCGACCAGCTCGGCGTAGTCCTCGGCCTCGGCGCGCGTGGGCGCGAACGTCATGGCCACCGGCTCGCCCACGAAGCGCACCTTGCCAGAGGCCAGCGGCGGCTGGCTGGACGACTGGTAGGTGGGCAGCGTGGAGTCGGCCACGATGTCCAGCGCGTCCGCCATCATGTCGCGCAGCACCACGCTGCCCGCCACGCTGTCGGGCACGCGCACCGCCGTGATGCGCGCATGAGCCAGCGGGCTGCGCAGGAACGCCACCTCGCACAGGCCGGGCATTGCCATGTCGGCCACGAAGTTGCCCTTGCCGTGCAGGTGGCGCGCGTCTTCTTTGCGCGGCACGCGCGCGCCCACCCCCTGGCGCGCGCCGGCCGGTGCCGCATGGCCGGCGGTTTGTGTATTCATCGCTATCCTCTATGTTGCGTCAGGCTTTGGACTGATTGCGCGCCACCGCCGCGAACGTGTAGTTATCCAGAGCATTCTCGGCCACGCGGAACCAGCTGGCCTCGTCGGCCTGGAACTTCTTCCAGTCCGGGTAGATCGCCTTGAAATCCGGGTTCTTGTCGGACAGTTCGTCCCACAGTTCTTGCGAGGCCTTGTATACCGCGTCCATCACTTCCTTGGGGAAGAAACGCAGCTTGGCGCCGCCGGCGATGAGCTTGCGCAGCGCCAGCGGGTTGCGGGCGTCGTAGTTGGCCAGCATTTTCATGGTCTGCTCGCCGCAGGCGCACTCGAAGGCCGCCTGGTAGGCCGGCGGCAGCGCCTCCCAGGCCTTGTCGTTGACCATGGTGGTGATCGACGCGCTGCCCTCGAACCAGCCGGGCGAGTAATAGAACGGCGCCACCTTGTTGAAGCCGAGCTTTTCGTCGTCGTACGGGCCGATCCACTCGGCGGCGTCGATGGTGCCCTTCTCCAGCGCGGGATAGATGTCGCTGGGCGGAATCTGCTGGGGCACCGCGCCCAGCTTGGACAGCACCATGCCGCCGATGCCGCCGATGCGCATGTTGAGCCCCTGCAGGTCGGCGACCGAATTGATTTCCTTGCGGTACCAGCCGCCCATCTGGACGCCGACGTTGCCACAGACGTGGTTGACGATGTTGTACTTCTTATAGAGCTTGCGCAGCTGTTCCAGGCCGCCGCCATAGTGGATCCAGGCATTGTGCTGGCGGGCGTTCAGGCCGAACGACAGCCCGGTGTCGAATGTCAGCGCGGTGTTCTTGCCTATATACATGGTGCTGAGCACGTGGTTGCATTCCACCGTGCCGTTGCTGACCGCGTCCATGTTCTGCGCCGAGGGCACCAGCTCGCCGCCGGGAAATGCGCGGATCTCGAACTTGCCGTCGGTCAGCTGGCCGACGCGCTTGCACAGCTCGTCAGCCGAACCATAGATGGTGTCGAGGCTCTTGGGCCAGCTGGTGGACATGCGCCAGCGCACGGTAGGACTGCCTTGCGCCAGTGCGGGCAGGCTGGCGGCGGCCAGTCCGGCGCCGGCGGCGCCGGCGGCTTGAGCGAGAAAACGGCGTCGTTGCATGAATAGCTCCTGGTTTTCCGAAAATCGTTCCGCGGAACGGTCTGTCACGGCATCCGGGGGACGTCGCAGCCGGTCCGCCGGTTTATGAAGAAAGCTGTACAAAGACTGATTGCCGCATCTGCCAAGGTCTTGCCGGAGCGCGCGCGTGAAGCGCGGTTTGCTGCTGCGCAAAGTTCTGCCAAAAAAATGCAGTATGCTGACGTTTTATTCAGCATACTGATAGATTTTTCGGGTGTCAACGAGGTTTTCCCCGCACCACAGGCGGGCTTTCGCAAGGCCCGCACGCGCTTCCCCCGCCATTCGCTGATCGCGCGCATCTCCTTGCCTGGCGCGGCTTCCGGTGCAACGCCGGAGATCGGCGAAGAACCGACGCGGCATCCCCCGCCGGCCGTGCGCGCCTCGGGAAATCCCTAAGCCCGGTTCACGATTTATAGGCAGTACACTGTGCACATTTACTCAGCACACTGAATATATAAATCATGCCCTGGACCAAGATCGCCACGACCGACCAACTGGAAGACGACGACGAAATCCTGCCGGTTTCGATCGGCCAGACACAGCTTGCGCTGTATCGCAGCGAGGGCCAGTTCTTCGCCTCCGACAATGTCTGTACGCACGCTTATGCGCTGCTGTCGGACGGCTTCCTGGAGGACGGCTGCATTGAATGCCCGCTGCACCAGGCCAAGTTCGACATCCGCACCGGCCGTGCCCTGTGCGCGCCGGCCACGCGCGACATCCGCGTCTATCCGGTCAGGGTCGACAACAACGACATCCTGGTCGACCTGGAAGGCTAGGCCTGTCGAGGCCGCAAGGAGCCCCGCATGGAACCCTTATCGTCCATTGTGATTGTCGGCGCCGGGCAGGCCGGGGCAGTGGCGGCGGCCACGCTGCGCGAGCTGGGCTACGCGGGCGCGCTCACGCTGGTGGGCCAGGAACCGCACCCGCCCTACGAGCGCCCGCCGCTGTCCAAGGCGGTGCTGCAGGACGAAGCCGCCGCCGCGGCGGCCGCCGTGCACCCCGCCGATTTCTATAGCGCGCGCGATGTGCGGCTGGTCACCGGCGCCGCAGTGCGGACGCTGGACCGCGCGGCCCGCACGGTGGTGCTGGCCGATGGGCGCGAGCTGCGCTACGACCGCTGCCTGCTGGCCACCGGCGGCCAGGCCCGCGAGCTGCCGGGCTTGCCGCGCGGCGCGGCCGGCGTGCATTACATCCGCACCCTGGATGACGCGGCCGCGTTGCGCCAGGCCTTGCGGCCGGGCGCCTCTGTCGTGGTGGTGGGCGGCGGCTTCCTGGGACTGGAGGTGGCTTCCACCGCGCTGGCGCTGGGGGCCCGCGTCACCGTGCTGGAAGCCGCGCCGCGCTTGCTGCCGCGCGCCCTGCCCCCGGTCTTTTCCGACTGGCTCGCCGACCGGGCGCGCCAGGCCGGCGTGGCGCTGCGGCTGGACTGCGGCCTGCGCGCGAGCGCGCCCGGCCAGCCGGCCCGCGTGCAATTGCAGGACGGCGCCGAACTGCAGGCCGACGTGCTGGTGGTGGCGGTGGGGCTGGCCCCGTCGGTGGAGCTGGCGCGCGACGCCGGCCTGGCCATCGACGCAGCCACCGGCGGCATAAGGGTGGATGCGGCCTGCCGCAGCAGCGACCCGCATATCTACGCGGCCGGCGACTGCGCCAGCCAGCAGCGCGCGCCCCAGGATGCCTGCCTGCGCCTGGAATCCTGGCAGAACGCCAACGAGCAGGCCCGCACCGCCGCCGCCGGCCTGCTGGGCATGCCGCTGCCGGCGCCCGCATACCCGTGGTTCTGGACCGACCAGTACGGCTGCAATATCCAGATGCTGGGCCTGCCGCAGCCCGGGCTGGCCTATGTGCGCCGCGGCGCGGCCGACGCTGCGGCCGCGGCGCCGCGCTTCCTGTGGCTCGGCCTGCGCGACGGCGTGCCAGTGCACGGCATTGCCGTCAATGCCGGCGGCGAGCTGCGGCAGCTGCGCGCGCTGTTCGAACGCGGGCTGCCGATCGACCCGCTGCTCTTCGCCGACCCGGACACGCCGCTCAAGCCACTGGTCAAGGCCTGGCAAAGCGCGGCCGCCGGCGCCTGACTGTTGTTTCTTCCCTCCGGACTGGAGCTTGTTCCATGTATCAATCACAAACCGTCATCGGCCGCACCCTGGCGGCCAAGGATGCGGCGCTCGAGGACTGCATATGGCCCGAGGACGCGCTGCACGCCATTCCCGACTGGGTCTACACCAGCGCGGCCGTGTATGAGAAAGAGATAGAGGTCATCTTCCATGGCAAGACCTGGAACTATGTGGCCCTGGAAGCCGAAGTCCCCAACCCGGGGGACTACAAGCGCTCTTATGTCGGCCCCACGCCGGTGGTGGTGTCGCGCGCCGAGGACGGCTCGATCAACGTGTTCGAGAACCGCTGCGCCCATCGCGGCGCGGAGTTCTGCCGGCACAGCCAGGGCAACGCGAAGGAGTTCGTGTGCCCGTATCACCAGTGGTCCTACGACCTGAAGGGCAACTTGCAGGGCATACCCTTCAAGCGCGGCGTGAACCGCATCGGCGGCATGCCCAAGGACTTCCGCAACGAGCAGCACGGCTTGCGCAAGCTGCGCGTGACCACGCGCCACGGCGTGGTGTTCGCATCGTATTCGGAAGAGACCGAGCCGCTGGAGGAATACCTGACGCCGGAGATCCTGGCCGACTTCGACACGGTATTCCCGGGCAAGCCGCTCAAGGTGCTGGGCTACTACCGCAACGAACTGCCCTGCAACTGGAAGATGTACCACGAGAACCTCAAGGACCCCTACCACGCCACATTGCTGCATTCGTTCCTGGTGGTGTTCGGGCTGCTGGTGGCGGGCAACAAGTCGGCCATGCTGGTCGATACCGTGCACGGCCGCCACGGCACCATGGCGTCGGCCAAGAGCGAAGACAAGTACGCCAAGGTCAGCGACGAGAACAAGAAGGAAATGCGCTCGTTCCACGACGGCCTGTCGCTGCGCGATGATCGCTTCCTGGAGTTCGTCAAGGAATTCGATTCGCCCTGGTCGGTCACCATGCAGACCATCTGGCCGAACCTGATCGTGCAGCGCGAGATGAACACCCTGGGCGTGCGCCAGATCGTGCCCAACGGACCGGACAGCATGATCATGCAGTGGACCATGTTCGGCTATGAAGACGACACACCGGAAATGCAGCGGCACCGCCTGCGCCAGGGCAACCTGATGGGACCGGCCGGTTTCCTGGGGCTGGAAGACAACGAGGCGATGAAATTCGTGCAGGAAGGCGTGCGGCGCGCCAGCACCGGCGTCAATGTGCTGAAACTGGAGTCCGGCAAGCTGGGCACCTCGGACAGCCTGATCTCCGAGGCGGCCATCCGCTCCATGTATGCCTATTACCGCCAGGTCATGGGCATCCCCGTGGGAGGCGCGCAATGAGCATGCAACTCGCCTATGCCGAGCGCCGGATCGATCCCGCCCGCGCCATTGCGCTGAAACTGGAGATCGAGGAGTTCAACGCCGACTACTGCGCGGCACTGGATGGCGGCCAGGTCGAGCGCTGGCCCGAGTTCTTCACGCGGGACGCGCTATACCGGGTCACGGCGCGCGAGAACGCCGAGCTCGGCCTGCCGGTCGGCCTGGTGTACGCCGAGGGCCGCGACATGATGCACGACCGCGCCGTCGCCATCGCCCGCACCCAGATGTTCGCGCCGCGCCACATGCTGCACCTGTTGAGCAATACGCGCGTCACGCACGAGTCGGCCGACGGCGAGATCGCGGCGACGGCCAGCTTCCTGCTGCTGCAGACACTGGTGGAAGGCCCCACCACCCTGCACCTGGCGGGGGTGTACTACGACCGCTACGCGCGGGAAGACGGCGTGCTGAAGCTGCGCGAACGGCAGGTGGTGTATGACACCACCATCCTGGCCAACGACCTGGTGTACCCCGTCTGAGCGCCTGCCGCCCTGCCCGGGGGCAGGCGTCGCGGGAGGTGTCTGACACCCTGCGGGTGTCAGACACCGAGATGCGGCCAGGCCGCCCTCACGCAGCGGTGTCGGGCGCCCCGTGGCCTGACACCTGTCCCGCCGCTTTCTACAGCCGCTCCAGCGCGGCCAGCGCTTCATCGCGGGGCATTACGGCGGCGTACTTCTGCTCCATGTCGAACAGGCTCGCCTCGTGCGGCGCCAGGGCGCGGTCGCCCACGCAGTCGGCCACCACCAGCGGGCGAAAGCCGTGCGACATGGCGTCGACCACGCTGGCGCGCACGCAGCCGCTGGTGACGGCGCCGGCCACCGCCAGGGTCTGCACCCCGCGCTGGGCCAGCCAGGCCGCCAGGCCGGTGCCGAAGAAGGCCGACGGCACGGTCTTGCGCACCACCAGCTCGCCGGCCTGCGGCGCCAGTTCGGGCACGATGGCGCTGTTGTGCGCCGCCTCCTTCAAGGTCAGCATGCCCGGCACCTTGAGGCTGAAGATATTGTGGTCGGCGTCGTCGTCGGCATAGACGATGCGGCTGTGCGCCACTGCCCAGCCGCGTTCGCGGGCGCGCCGCAGCAGCGGCACGGTACGCTCGATGGCCTGCGGGATATTGCCGCCGCCGAACACCGCCGGGTCGGCAAAGCCGTTGACGAAATCGACGATCAGCAGGCCCACGGGCGCCTTCAGCTCGAGGCTGGCGCCGAAACCCTGGCGGCGATAGGTGCCGACTTCCCTGTCCACGCTCATGCCGCTTCTCCGTCCAGGACCTTGCCGTTGGCCACCACGTCCACGCCGTCCAGCCTCACCGTGCAGCGGCGCAGCGGAATGTCGATGTGGCAGGTGGTGGTGCGCGAGCCGCCCGCCTCGTTGTTGGGGCCCAGCGAGAACAGGAAGTTGCCCTCGTAGGCGCGCGCATCCATGCCGATGGTGGCCTCGCGGTCGTACAGGCCCAGCGTGGTCCAGTGGGCGCGCGGCTGCAGGCCCCAGCCGATATGCGATATGGCATAGGCCTCCGGGTCCTTGAACGAGGCCACGTACTCGCGCAGCAGCTCGGCATCCACGCCGCCCTCGATGCGGGTGGCATAGCCGTTTTCCACGGTCAGGCGCACCGGCTCGGCCACATAGCACTTCTGCGGCAGCAGGATGTCGCCGCGGTCCAGCACGATGGTGCCGTTGGCGCCGCCCTCGTTCGGCCAGGTCAGCACGAAGCCGCTGGGCCAGTGGTCCCAGCGGCCCGGCTCATCGACGAAACCGTACTCGCTGATGGCCGGGAACTCGCCCAGCGGGCAGCGCAGGTCGGTGCCGGCCGCCGACACCACGGTCATCTCGCGCGCCTGCGACAGACGCGCGGCGGCGCGCTTGACGCGCGCGCGATCCGCCTCGGTGGGCACCAGCCGGGCCAGCACCTCGGGCGGCTCGACCGCCAGCAGGATCTTGGTGCCGGTCTGCAGGATCTCGTGCTGCTCGGGCGAGAACAGCAGCGTCATCAGGTCCAGCACCAGGTCGCTTTCCTTCAGCGCGGCGATGGCCGCCCGATTGCCGGTCAGCGGGGTGGTGCCCAGGTAGGCCAGCGAATCGCGGCTCAGCGCCTTTGCGCCATTGACCGGCGGCAGGTCCAGCCGGTTGACCACCGCGCCCATCGACTGGGCGGCGATCAGGGCCGTGGACAGGTTCTGCGGGTGGGTGGCGGCGCTGGTCAGGATGGTGACCGTCTGGCCGGCCTGCAAGTTGGACAATGTCAGCACCTGCTTCCAGGCGCTGATCATTTCATGATCGCTCACGGGCATGATGGGCTCCTTGTCAAAGCGGGGCGCCGAGGAAGTCGCCGAAGGCGGCGTAGAAACCCGCCTCGTTGTCCCAGGGGATCATGTGGCCGGCGCCGGCCACCCGCACATGGGCCACGCCGGGCGCCAGCTGCTGGATCTCGCGCACGTCCTCGTCGCGCACCACGTCGCCGCGCTCGGCCGTCACCAGCAGGCCGGGCACGCGCAGCGCGGGCAGGTCGGCATGAATATCGTCGCGCTGGAAGCCGTCGAAGCTCGCCAGAATGGCCCGCTCGTCGCAGGTATGCAGCCACTGGGCGCGCAGCCGCAGCTGCTCTTCGGTCCAGGTCGGGCAATAGACCCGCATGTCCTCGGCGCTCATGCCGGCGCGCGCTTCGGCCATGGAGCCCACGTACCACGGCAGTTTGGCGGGGTACGGCCGGCGGCCGGGGCCCGAGACGGGCGGGTCCACCATGACCAGCCGCGCCAGGCCCGGCGGCTGGGCGCGCGCGGCGCGAATGCCGATGCGCGCGCCCATCGAATGTCCCACCAGGCTGTAGCGCGCCAGGCCCAGCGCCTGGGCGAAGGCGACGACATCGGCGGCCTGCGCGTCCAGGCTGTAGTCCAGGCTGTCCGAAGCCTCCGACAAGCCGCGGCCGCGCACATCCAGAACGTAGGTATCGAACACGGCGCCGAAGCGCTCGCCGACGAACCCCCAGGTCACCGCCGGGCTGGTGATGCCCGGCACGATGATCACCGGGTCCGCGCCCTCGCGCGCGCCGCCGTAGCGCAGGTAGTGCTGGCGGATGCCGTTGGCGCGCACGTGGGCGCCATAGAGATAGGTGCTCATGGTTGCTCCCCTTGTCCGCGCCCGCTCAGTACGCGCCCGACAGCAGCGCGCCGGCGCCGGGCACCACCGGCTCCAGGTCCAGCGCCTTGAGCATGGCGTAGGTCGTGGCCACCGCGGCGGTGACCACCGGCTTGCCGGTCAGCGCCTCGACCTTGGCGATGGCCGGCAGCGACGGCATCTGCACGCAGGCCGACAACACGATCGCATCGACCCCGCGCGTGTCCATCTGCGCCACGATCCCGGGCAGGCGCGCCGGATCGTGCCGCCCCACCTCCAGGTTGTCGGGGATCTCCAGCGCGCGGTAGTCGGCCACCTCGTAGCCTTCGTTGCGGATGTAGTCCACCACCAGCTCGGTCAGCGGCTTCATATAGGGCGCCACCACGGCGATGCGCCGCGCGCCGATGACTTGCAGCCCGTTGACCAGCGCGCCGGCGCTGGTGATCACCGGCGCGTCGGCGCCGTTGGCGGCGGTATGCGCCTGCAGCCGCTGTTCCGAGACCCGGTGGTAACCGTGCCCCATCGCCATGATGGCCACCAGGCAGGCATAGCCCAGCACGTCGACCCGCGCGTCGCTCAGCTCCACCGCGCAGCGGTCGGATTCGGCGTCCATGGCGGCCAGTTCCTCCTTGACCACCTTCTTCATGCGCATGCGGCTGGAATGAAAAGTGAAGCGCTCCGGCCGGATCTGCTGGCGCGCCATCAGCATGGCCGGAATCTCGGTTTCCATCGTGGTGTTGGAACTCGGCACGATCTGGCCGATGCGGTAGGTCTTCTGCATGTCGTCCTCCGTGGGCGTCGGATGGTCAGAGTTTGAACAGGCGCTGGGCGTTGCCGCGACAGACCAGCTCGCGGGTGGCTTCGTCCAGCGGCGCGGTCTCGATGAATTCCACCGCCAGCTCGGTGGACTCGTACGGATAATCGATGGAGAACATCACCGCTTCGGCGCCCATCTCGGCAATGGCGCCCACCAGCGTGGCGTGCGAACACACGCCGGAAGTGGTGATCAGGACGTTGGCGCCGATGTACTCGGATGGCTTGCGCTGCAGCTTGACGCCGTAGGGATAGGCGGCGAAGCGGCTGTCGAACCGCCAGCGCTGGAACGGCAGGCCCTCGCCCATGTGCCCCAGGATGAGCTTCACCCCGGGATAGCGGTCGAACACGCCGCCGAAGATCAGGCGCAGCGTGTGGGTGGCGGTCTCGACCCCCCAGCCCCAGGTGGCGCCGGCCAGTTCCGGGTGCCCGCGGTAGGCGTGCGGCTCGACATACGCGTAGAACGGATGCAGGTACAGGGGCACGTCGAGGTCCTGCAGGCGTTGCCAGAATACGTCGTAGGCAGGGTCGTCGTAGTACACGCCGTTGGTGTGGCCGTTGACCAGCGCGCCCTTGAAGCCCAGCTCGGTGACGGCGCGCTCCAGTTCGGCGGCGGCGGTGGCCGGGTCATGCATGGGCAGCGTGGCAAACGCGCCGTAGCGATCGGGGCGCTGCGCGACCTGCCCGGCCAGGAAATCGTTGTTCTCGCGCGCCCGCTTGAGGGCGATGGCGGGGTCGCGCTCGCCCTGCACGCCGGGGCCGGTCTGCGACAAGATGACATAGTCGATCCCGGCGCGGTCCATCAGGTCCAGCCGGTCCTGGCCGAAATCCGTCAGCCGGGCGCCCAGCTCGGCCGCGGTGGCCGGGTCCAGGTGCTGGACGAAGGCCCGTGAATAGTCCCCGAATCCGACCGCCGTGTAGTGCTCCTCGAAGGCAATCTTGCGCACTCTCGTCATTCCTCTACTCCCCTGGGGATGCGGCCGTCGTTGCCGTGGCCATCCGGTCAGTTAATCAGCATACTGAATATATGCGACGGTTGCCGCCGCCACCATCGTGCCGCCGCCACGCCGGCAGCGGCCTCGATTTATTTCAGTATACTGATTTTATACTCAGCATACTGACAAATAAAAGGGATTTTTGGGGATCGTGCACAGGGTTATCCCGCCCCTCTCCCCGGGTCCAGGGAAGGGGCCTGGACGAAAACCGCCGGCGGGAAAAGACGCGGGACGGCCTCAGAAGGTCTTGAGGGCCGTCCGGCTGTACTGGTTATTGGCCTCGACCAGCGTCGACAGCAGCTTCATGAAGATCTCGCGGTTGCGCGGCGTCAGCGGCTCGAGCAGGCGCTGCTGGGCGCGCGCCATGCCGCCCTGCAGCAGGCCCATGATGCGCAGGCCTTCCTGGGTGATCACCGCCTGCCGCGACCGCTTGTCGTTGGGATTGACGCGGCGCTCGACCAGGCCGCGCTCCTGCAGGCGCTTGATCACGTCCGCCGTGGTGGTGCGGTCCAGGCCGAGCTCCATGCCGATGGCGGTCTGGTCCAGCCAGGGGCTGAGCGACAGCGCGGTCAGCACCCCGTACTGCACCGGGGTGACGTTCTGGGTCTTGCACTCTTCGTAGAACAGCGCGTAGTGGATCTGGTTGAGCCGGCGCACCAGGTAGCCGGGGCGCGACCAGAGCACCTGCTTGGCCGGGTCGAAGACCGTGCTTTCGGAAGGCCGGGAAGCGCCGCGCGCCTTTTTGCTTGCCTGGTTGTCTCGTTCCGGCATGGAAAACGTAGCCTTATATTGTTAGTACACTGAATATTACACCACCACCATGAAGTGGCCTTTACAGGCTATTTTCGCCAGAACATCGGCGTGAACAACACCATTACGGTCAATAATTCGAGCCGGCCGATCAGCATCGCGAAGGTGCAGACCCAGGTCTGGAAGTCGGTCAGTACCGAGAAATTGCCCATCGGGCCCACGGGTCCCAGGCCCGGGCCGGTATTGTTGATGCTGGCGATGACCGCCGAGAAGGCCGTGACGGGCTCCAGGCCCGACACCAGCAGCAGGCTGGTGAGCACCCCGATCGACAGGCCGTAGGCCACCATGAAGGCCAGCACCGAGGCCATGACGCGCGGGTTCACCAGCCGCCCGCCCACGCGGATGGGGCTGACCGCCTGCGGATGCAGCATGGTGACCAGCTCGTTGCGGGCCTGCTTGACCAGCAGCACGGCGCGGATCATCTTGATGCCGCCGCCGGTCGAGCCGGCCGAGGTCACGAAGCCCGACAGCAGCAGCATGGTGAGCGGCGCGATCAGCGGCCAGGCGGCGTAGTCCACATTGGCGAAGCCGGTGGTGGTGGCCACCGAGATGGTATTGAACATGCCGTAGCGCAGGGCCTCCAGCGGCTCGTCGTAGATGCCGCGGAAATACAGGTACGCCGAGATCACCGCCCCGGCGCCCAGCATGATGACCAGGTAGGGAATGGTCTGCGGGCAGACCAGGTAGGCGCGGATGCGTCCCTGGCGCAGCGCGCTGAAATGGGTGGCGAAGTTGATGCCGGCCAGCGTCATGAAGACCATGGCGACCAGTTCGACCGGCACCGAGTCGAAATGCGCGAAGCCATCGTCGCGATTGGAAAACCCACCCAGGCCCATGGTGGTGGCGGTATGGCACCAGGCGTCGAACCACGACAGCCCGACGCCGCGGTAAGCGACCAGGCACAGCAGCGACATGCCGAAATAGACGCCGTACAAGGCCTTGGCGGTGCTGGCGATGCGCGGCGTCAGGCGCTCGTCTTTCATGGGGCCGGGGGTCTCGGCGCGCACCACCTGGTGCCCGCCCACGCCCAGCAGCGGCATGATGGCCACCGCCAGCACCAGGATGCCCAGGCCGCCGATCCACACCAGCGTGACGCGCCACAGGTTGATGGACGGCGGCAGCTTGTCCAGGCCGGTCAGCACGGTGGCGCCGGTGGTGGTCAGGCCGGACATGGCCTCGAAATACGCGTCGGTGAACGACAGCGGCAGGCCGGCGCGGTCGAAATAGATCAGCAGCGGAATGGCCGCCAGCAGCGGCAGCGCGGCCCATACCACCGACACCAGCAGGAAGCCGTCGCGCGCGTGCAGCTCGCTGCGGCAGCGGCGCGTCACCGCCCAGACCGCCGCCCCGCCGCCGAAGGCCAGCAGGAAGCCGTCGAGGAACGCGGTAAAGCCGCCGTCGTCGCCGATGTAGGCCATCAGCAGCGGCAGCAGCATGGTGAGCGAGAACACGACCATGGTCAGGCCGGCCACGTAGAAGGTCGCCAGCAAGCGCTTCATGCGATCCGCTCAACGTGCGTGGCCGTATGGCGCATGGATGGTCCGTCCGCGGTCAGAAGAAAGACGCCGACACCTGGAACAGCTTTTCCACGCGCGGCATCATCTGGCGCGACGGCACGAACACGATGACGTGGTCGTCGGTCTGGATGACGGTGTCGTCGTCCGGCATGATGATCTCGTCGCCGCGCGCCAGCGCGCCGATGCTGGCGCCCCTGGGCAGGCGGATGTCGCCGACCGCGCGGCCCACCACCTTGGAATTGCTGCGGTCGCCGTGCGCGACGGCCTCGATGGCCTCGGCCACGCCCTGCCGCAGGCGATGCACGGCGGCGATGTCGCCGCGGCGCACGTGGCGCAGCAGTTCGCTCAGGGTGGCCTGCGACGGCGACACGGCGATGTCGATGTGGCTGCCCTGCATCAGTTCGCCGTAGGCCTGCCGGTTGATCAGCGCGATCACCTTGCGGGCGCCCAGCCGCTTGGCCAGCAGCGACGACATGATGTTGTCCTCGTCGTCGCTGGTCAGGGCCAGCCAGGTGTCCATGTCCTCGATGTTCTCGCGCTCGAGCAGCTCTTCGTCGGTGCCGTTGCCGTTCAGGACCAGCACATTGCTGGGCAGTTCGGCGACCAGGTACTCGCAGCGCTTGGGGTCGCGCTCGATGATGCGCACGCTGTAGCCTTCGTCGGCCAGCTGGCGGGCCAGGCGCAGGCCGATGTTGCCGCCGCCGGCGATCATGACGCGGCGCACGGACTTCTCGGCCTCGCGCAGCTGGCGCACGGCGCGGCGCGCATGGCGGGTGTCGACCACCAGCACCACTTCGTCGCCCGGCGCGATGACGGTGCCGCGGTCGGCCTGCAGGGGCCGGCCGTCGCGCACCACGTCGACCACGCGCGCCGACACGTCGGGCCACACTTCGCGCAGCTGCGCCACCGGGTGGTGGGCCATGGGGCTGCCGTGGCCCACGCGCACCGTGAGCACGCTGATGCGCCCGTCGGCGAATTCGACCACCTGCAGGGCCTCGGGGAACTCGATCAGGCTGTGCAGGTAGGTGGTGACGCTGCGCTCGGGGCTGATCAGGGCGTCGATGCAGAAGCCCTCCTCGCCCATGAGCTCGGGATGCTCGGCGAAATCGGGCATGCGGATGCGGGCGATGCGCCGCGGCACATTGAACAGCTGCCGCGCGATCTTGCAGCCCACCATGTTGGCCGCGTCGGAGGCCGAACAGGCGATGAACAGGTCGGCGTCGGCCGCCCCGGCCGATTCCAGCACGGCCACCTGGGTGCCGTCGCCATGCACCACGCGCAGGTCGAAGCGGTCTTGCAGGTAGCGCAGGTGGTCGACGTTCGTGTCGATGACGGTAATGTCGTTCTGCTCGGACACCAGGTTTTCGGCCAGGCTGGTGCCGACACGACCGGCCCCCATGATGAGGATCTTCATGTGCCTCGCTTGCGCGCGGATTCGATGCCCAGCTGCTTGAGCTTGCGGTACAGGTGGGTGCGTTCCAGCCCGGTGCGCTCGGATACGCGGGTCATGCTGTGGTTCTCGCGCGCCAGGTGGTATTCGAAATAGATGCGTTCGAATTCGTCGCGCGCCTCGCGCAGGGGCTGGTCGAGGGCGATGGAGCCGAGCCGGCCGCTGGCCAGCGGGGCGGCCTCGGCCATGGGCGCGGCGGGCATGGCCACGGGCGCGTCGAGCTCGTCTTCGAGCGCCACGACCGGCGCCGCGGCCAGCGGCGCGGCGGCGGGCAGCGGATGCGGGGCCCGCCCGCGCGCCAGGCCAGCGGCGATGGTCTTGAGCAGGCGCTGCAGGGTGATGGGTTTCTCGAGGAAGTCCATGGCGCCGATGCGCGTGGCCTCGACGGCGGTATCGATGGTGGCGTGGCCGCTCATCATGATGACCGGCATGTCGAGCAGCCCTTGCGAGCCCCATTCCTTGAGCAGGCTGACGCCGTCGGTGTCCGGCATCCAGATGTCCAGCAGCACCAGGTCGGGGCGCGTGCGCAGGCGCGCGGCGCGTGCCTGCGCGGCATTTTCGGCCAGCTCGACCGTGTGTCCTTCATCGTAAAGAATCTCGGACAGGAGTTCGCGAATGCCGACTTCGTCGTCAACCACCAGAATTCTGGCCATAAACCATCCACCTATTGCGTAGCCGCATTATCCTTTTCTTGCGCAGTCGCGTCCATAGCGCCGGCTTTCGGCGCCAGGCGGGTCAGCAGTATCGAGACCCGCGCCCCACCTTCCTTGCGATTGGCAAGATCGATCCTGCCGCCATGTTCTTCGATGATTTTGCGCACAATTGCCAATCCTAACCCAGTCCCATGGGCCTTGGTGGTCACGTAGGGCTCGAAGGCCCGCTGCATGACCTTCTGCGAGAAGCCCTGGCCGGTGTCGGCGACGGTGAAGCGCAGCGCGGGCTGCGCGGCCGCTTCGTCTTCGGGCCCGCGCATCAGCTGCGTGGTGACGCGCACGCGCCCCTGGCCGCCCTGCTCCGCGATCGCGTCGCGGGCGTTCGACAGCAGGTTGTGGATGACCTGCCGCAGCTGGGTGGGATCGCCCTCGATCCAGGGCAGGCCGGGCTCGAGCTCGACGTCGAGATTCAGCGCCGGCGCGCCGGCGCGGCCCGCGCCGCCGCCTTCGCCCGGCTCCCAGCCGTACAGGGCCAGGACGTCGGCCACCAGGGCGTTGAAGTCGATCGACTGCATCACGGCCGGCGGGGTCCGGGCGTATTCGCGGAAGTCGTCGACCATCTGCTTGAGCGACCCCACCTGGTTGACGATGGTGTTGGTGGCGCGCTCGAGCATCTGCCGGTCGGCCGGCGCCAGGCGGTCGGCGAGCTTCATGGCCAGGCGCTCGGCCGACAGCTGGATGGGCGTGAGCGGGTTCTTGATCTCGTGCGCCAGCCGGCGCGCCACCTCGCCCCAGGCCACCGTGCGGTTGGCCGAGATGACTTCGGAGATATCGTCGAACACCACCAGGTAGCCGTTGCCGCGCCCGTCGACACGCAGGTGGGTGCCGCGCGCCAGCAGGGTCAGCGGCTGCGGCGGCTCGTCGCCGGAGCCGGCCAGGGCGATCTCGAACTGCTGCTGCCAGTGCAGGCGCTCGGACCCCACCGCGGCGTGCTGAGCGAAGGCCTGGCGCACGATCTGGGTGAATTCCAGCAAGCCGTCGACGGTTTCCAGCGGCCGCCCGATGACCGAGCGCAGGTCGGCCTGCAGAATGGATTGCGCCCCCTGGTTCACCATGGTGACGCGGAACCCTTCGTCGAACACCAGCACGCCGGACGACAGGTTCGACAGCACGCTTTCCAGGTATACGTTGGAACGCTCCAGCTGGCGGCGGTTGCTTTCCACCATGTGGCGGGCTTCGTCGAGCTGGCGCGTCATGGCGTTGAACGAGCGCGTCAACTGCCCGACCTCGTCGCGCTCGGGCGGTTCGGGCAGCGGCCGGTAGTCGCCCACCCCCACCGCCTGCGTCCCGGCCGCCAGGCGCAGCAGGGGCCGCACCAGCCGCTTGGACAGCGACAGGGCCACGGCGATGGCGGCGAACACCGCCAGCAGCAGCGCCAGCGTCAGGGTGATGCCGTACAGCTTGCGCAGGCCCAGGCGCGACAGGGCCAGTTCCTGGTAGTCGCGGAAGCCCTGCTGTACCTGGTTGGCGTTGTCGGCGATCTGCTCGGGCACCGGCTGCACCAGTTGCAGCCAGCGCGGCTCGGACGGCGAGGACAGCAGGCTGTCGAAGCGCGCCGGCGCGCCCAGCGGGATGACCACGCGCAGCAGCAGGCGGTCCTTGCCGCCCTGCGGGCCGGCCTCTTCGGCTTCGGCGGCCGAGTAGCCCCGGCCCAGGCGCAGCTGGTTGAGCACGGCGGGCGGCGGCATCTCGGGCAGCAACTGGCCGTACTGGTCGGTGGAGAACGCCACCAGCCGGCCGCTGCCCGTGAATACCATGACCTCCTGGACGCCGCTGGACTCGCGCAGCCGCGTGAGCGCCAGGGGGATGTCGCGGTCGGCGGCGTTGTTGAGCTCGGAGGCCATGGCGCGCGCCTTGGCGTCCATGTCGGCCAGCAGCGAGTCGAGCGCGGCGCGGCCGAGATTCAGGCCCGATTCGAGCGCGCTGTCGACCCGCACGTTGAACCAGGACTCGATCGAGCGCGACATGAACTGCACCGACACGGTGTAGATCAGCGCTCCCGGCACCACCCCGATGAGGGCGAACGCCAGCGCGAAGCGGGCCGTCATGCGGGCGCCGAACTGGCGGCGGCGGATCTGCCGCACCAGCCGGGTGGTCAATGCCACCACCCAGACGAACAGGGCCAGCGCGAAGACGCCGTTGAGGATCAGCAGGGTGTCGTAATAGCGGGCGAAGCGCGAGGCATTGCCGGTGGACCAGGCCAGCAGGCCCAGCAGCGCCAGCCCGCTGACCGCCCCGATGATCAGGGCCAGGCGTAGCAGGAGTCTCATGATGGATCCCGGGGCTCGGCCAGCGAGAACGAGAAATCGGTCCAGGGAGTGGCCAGCGACCATGAACTGCTGTTGAGCGCGTTGACCTGGAACGGCCGCGCCAGTTGCGAGGTATCGAGCCGCAGGCGCAGCTGGCCGCTATAGGACACGCCGTAGTCGAGCTCGTCCGCGCCGACCAGCGGCCAGTTGCGGATGTGGCGCACCATGTCCATGGCCTCGTCCAGCGACGACACCGGCAGCGAGAGTTCGCCGGTGCCGGCGCGCCACTGGCGGGTCAGGGCGTTGTAGACCACGCGCCAGGTCATGCTGGTGTCGACCACGGTTTCGTCGAACCACCACCAGCGGGCGCGGGTGATGGTGATGTCGGCGGTGAAGTACAGCGGCAGGCCGCGTTCGGCGGCATCGCGCAGCTGGTCGTTGAGCGGGAAATCGATGTCGGCGCTGATCTCGAGGCTGCCGTTGCGGATGCCCGGCTCGATGCGCGTGACGCGCGCCTCGTCGGCGTGCGCCAGCCCGCCCGGCCCGAGCGGGAACAGGGCAAATACCAGCAATAGCGCGCAACATAGGCGAGAGATCATCGACATTCGGCACCCAACGACATCATCCGGGTATTCTTGGCGATTCAGGACTGCTTGGCAAACAGCGCATAGAAAAATCCGTCGTGCTGGTCCTGCGGTGTTGCGTCGATGGCAACAGGCAGCAGCTGGCCGGGGGCGTCCAGGCGCCGGGCATCCGGATGACGCCGCAGGAAGCCGGCGGCCTGGTCGGCGCCCTCGGCGGGAAAAATCGAACACGTCACATATAGCAGGCGGCCGCCCGGCGCGACCGTGCGCCACAGCGCATCGACGATGCGCGCCTGCAGCGCGGCGGTGCGGGCCACGTCCGGCGCGCGCCGCAGCCAGCGGATATCGGGATGACGGCGCACGATGCCCGATGCGGTGCAGGGCACGTCGGCCAGCACCGCGTCGAAAGGCCGGCCGTCCCACCAGGCGTCCGGGTCGGCGGCATCGGCGGCGGCCAGCGCGACACGCTCCGAGCGCAGCCCCAGCCGGTCGAGGTTCTGCTCTACGCGCTGCAGCCGGCCGGCGTCGGCGTCCAGCGCCAGCAGGTCGATGTCGGCCAGTTCCAGCAGGTGCGCCGTCTTGCCGCCGGGCGCCGCGCACGCGTCGAGCACGCGTTCGCCGTCGCGCACGCCGAGCAGCGGCGCGGCCAGTTGCGCGCCGGCGTCCTGCACCGACCACCAGCCTTCGGCGAAGCCGGGCAGTTGCGTGACCGGCCGGGCCTGCGCCAGCACCAGCCCGGCGGGGCCGGTGGGCGTGGCGTCGATGCCGGCCGCGCGCAGGGCGTCGCGCACCTGGTCGCGGCCGGCGCGGCGCCGGTTCACCCGCAGGGTCAGGGGCGCCGGCAGGTTGGCCGCGGCCACGATGTCGCGCCACCGCGCCGGGTAGGCCTGTTCCAGTTCCCGCACCCACCAGCCGGGGTGATGCCAGCGCGCCTCCGGACGATCGGCCACGGCCGCCTCGAGGGCGGCGCGCTCGCGCAGGAAGCGGCGCAGGCTGGCATTGAGCAGGCCCTTGTAGGCCGACAGGCCGCGCTGGCCGGCGGCGGCCGTGACGGCCTGGTTCACTACGGTGTGCGGCGCGTAGACGGGCATGCCGGGAACCGGGTCGGCCGGCGCGGGCGCGTCGGCCGCCGGCGCCTTCAGGAGGCTCAGCGCCACCCGCAGCAGGGCGTCGAACATGGCGCCGGGCGAACGCTGCACCAGGCTGGCCGCGATGGCGTCGGCCCAGCCCAGGTAGCGCATGGCATGGAACGACACCGCCTGCACGGCCGGCCGCAAGCGCGGGGGCACGCCGGCCAGTGCGTCGGTCAGCGAGCGGCCGTCGCGCACGGCGCGGACGGCGCCGGCGGTGGCCAGCAAGACGGCTGCCAGGGCCGGGCCCGGCGATGGCGGATCAGGGGAATCGGAACGCGCAGACATGGACGACACACGAGAAGCAACCCCGCTATGGTAGCCGCTGGCTGGACGGATCCGGCCTGGCGGTCCACACTTGGCCTTCTTCACGCTCCGCCGCCGCCATGACTCTCGCCACCCTGCTGCTGTTCGCCCTGGCCTCCGGCATCACCATCGCCACGCCGGGCCCGACCGTGCTGCTCGCCATGAGCAACGGCTCGCGCCATGGCGTGCGCGCCGCCGCCTGGGGCATGGCGGGAGCCGTGCTGGCCGACATGATCCTGGTCGCCATCGTGGCCTCGGGGCTGGGAGTGCTGCTGGCGGCCTCGGAAGTCGCCTTCCAGGCGCTCAAATGGGCCGGCGCGGCCTACCTGGCCTACCTGGGCTGGCGCCTGCTGCGCACCGACGCGCCGGCCGTGCTGGCGGCCGAGCCCCCCGACGCGCCCGGCGCGCGGCAGCTGTTCCTGCGCAGCTTCCTGGTCGCCATCACCAACCCCAAGGCGCTGCTGTTCATGTCGGCCTTCCTGCCGCAGTTCATCGACCCGGCCGCGCCGCTGCTGCCCCAATACCTGGCGCTGGCGGCGGTGCTGGCCGTGCTCAACCTGGCCGCCATGCTGGCCTATGCGCTGCTGGGCGCCCGCCTGATGCGGGCGCTGAAACACGGCGGGCTGCGCTGGCTCAACCGCCTGTGCGGCGGCGCGCTGATCGCCATGGCGGCCACGCTGGCGCTGTACCGGCGCGGCGGCGCGTGAGCGGCGCGCGCCCGGCGCCGCGAAGCGGCTAGAATCGCCTGTTTGCCCCGTCCCGTGGGCTAAAATTGCGCAATTTTCGACCGCCTGCGCGCGCCGCGCGCTCCCCGAGGTATTCCATGTCTTCCCCCAAAGTCGGCTTCGTCAGCCTGGGCTGCCCGAAAGCCCTGGTCGATTCCGAACGCATCCTGACCCAACTGCGCACCGAGGGCTACCAGGTCACGCCCGAATACGATGACGCCGACGTGGTCGTGGTCAACACCTGCGGCTTCATCGACAGCGCCAAGGCCGAATCGCTGGAGGCCATCGGCGAAGCCATCGCCGAGAACGGCAAGGTGATCGTCACCGGCTGCATGGGCGTCGAGGAATCGGTCATCCGCGAGGTCCATCCCAGCGTGCTGGCAGTGACCGGCCCGCAGCAATATGAAGAAGTGGTGCGCGCGGTGCACCAGGCCGCGCCGCCGAAGGCGGACCACAACCCGTATGTCGACCTGGTGCCGCCGCAGGGCATCAAGCTCACGCCGCGCCACTACGCCTACCTGAAGATTTCCGAAGGCTGCAACCACCGCTGCAGCTTCTGCATCATCCCGTCCATGCGCGGCGACCTGGTCAGCCGGCCGGTGGGCGAGGTCCTGAACGAGGCCGAGCGCCTGGTGAAGGCCGGCGTCAAGGAGCTGCTGGTCATTTCGCAGGACACCAGCGCCTACGGCGTGGACATCAAGTACCGCAGCGGCTTCTGGAACGGCCGGCCGGTCAGGACGCGCATGACCGAGCTCTGTACGGCCTTGTCCGAACTCGGCGTCTGGACGCGCCTGCACTATGTATACCCCTACCCGCACGTGGACGAGGTGATTCCGCTGATGGCGCAGGGCAAGGTGCTGCCGTACCTGGACATCCCGTTCCAGCACGCCAGCCCGCGCATCCTGAAGGCCATGAAGCGGCCGGCCTTCGAGGACAAGACGCTGGCGCGCATCAAGCGCTGGCGCGAAGAATGCCCCGACCTGACCCTGCGCTCCACCTTCATCGTCGGCTTTCCCGGCGAAACCGAGGAAGACTTCCAGTACCTGCTGGACTGGATGAGCGAGGCGCAACTCGACCGCGTCGGCTGTTTCCAGTATTCGCCGGTGGACGGGGCGCCCGCCAATGCCCTGCCGGACGCCGTGCCCGACGAGGTCAAGCAGGAACGCTGGGACCGCTTCATGGCGCACCAGCAGGCCATTTCGGCCGCGCGCCTGCAGACGCGCGTGGGCCGCGACATCGACGTGCTGATCGACAGCGTCGACGCCGACGGCGCGGTCGGGCGCTCCAGCGCCGATGCGCCGGAAATCGACGGCAACGTCTACGTCAGCAGCGCGCGCACCCTGCGGCCGGGCGACCTGGTGCGCGTGCGCGTCACCGGGGCGGACGAGTACGACCTGTACGGCGACGCGGCCTGACGGTCCGGCGGCGCGGCGCCAGCCACCCTGCGGGAGCCTGGCACCTGAAATTGCGCGGCCTTGCTTTGGTGTCAGGCCCCCGCGGGGTGCCTGGCACCAGCGACATCAGTTCTTGTCCAGGAAATCCGACAAATCGTCGGCGTGCTCCTCCTCGACCGCCAGGATTTCCTCCAGCAGGCGGCGCGTGGTGGGGTCCTTGTCGCCCACGTAGTCGACCATCTGCCGGTAACTGTCGATGGCGATGCGCTCGGCGATCAGGTTTTCCTTGATCATGTCCTGCAGGTTGCTGGCCTCGACGTATTCCGAATGACTGCGCTCCAGCAGGCCGACCGGCGACAGGTTGGGCTCGCCGCCCAGCTGCACGATACGCTCGGCGATGCGGTCGGCGTGGCTGAGCTCCTCGGCCGCGTGCTCGGCGAACTCGGCGGCCACCGGCTCGGCGTTGAGGCCGCGCGCCATGAAATAGTGGCGCTTGTAGCGCAGCACACAGACCACTTCCGTGGCCAGGGCCTCGTTCAGCAGCTTGAGCACCGCTTCGCGGTCGGCGCGGTAGCCTTCGGTGACGGCGCCGGACTCGATGTCCTGGCGGGCCTTGGCGCGGATGCCGGCCACGTCCACTTCGAACGCGCCGCCGCTGCGGGATGACGATTGGGCTTGGGTAGTTTGTTGCATATCGCTGGCTCCTTGTTCTGATGAGGGCAAGACGATGGTGGCGCCCATGGGACGCCGACAACCCAGTGTATCGGCCGTGCCGTGCCCACGCTGTGTCCAAACATTGCTTGAAGCGCGCCGGACAGGATCTGCAACTTGCGTAAACTACTTACTGATCGCCGCTATGGCGGACGATGTAATTTGTAACGGGTGTACGCTCTCCAACCATGAAATTACAGAACATCTGCGTTTATTGCGGCTCCAACGGCGGCAGCCGTCCCGACTATGCCGACGGCGCGCGCGAACTGGCGCGCGAGCTGGTGCGACGCGACATCGGCCTGGTCTACGGCGGCGCGAGCGTCGGCATCATGGGCATCGTGGCCGACGCCGTGCTGGCCGAGGGCGGCCGCGTCATCGGCGTCATCCCCGAGCCGCTGATGCGCAAGGAACTGGCGCATCGCGGCCTGACCGAGCTGCACGTGGTGCAGACCATGCACGAGCGCAAGACCATGATGGCGGCGCGGGCCGACGGCTTCGTGGCCCTGCCCGGCGGCGCCGGCACCCTGGAAGAGATCTTCGAGACCTGGACCTGGGCCCAGCTGGGGATGCACGAGAAGCCCTGCGGCCTGCTCAACATTGCCGGTTATTACGATCAACTGGCCGGGTTCCCGGACCACGCGGTGCAGGAATCGTTCATGCGCGCCGAACACCGCGCCATGCTGGCCGTGGAAAGCCGGCCGGGCGCCCTGCTGGACCGCTTTGCCTCCTACCAGCCCCCCACCGTATCCAAATGGATCGATCCGGGCGAACACTGAACCGCACTGAACTGAACCCCTGTCCATCGCGTATTCCGCCATGCCCACAGCCACGGTCATTCCAGCCAGTACGTCGTCCTTGATGCGGAACTACCTCCGCGCCAAGGACGAAAACCGCCCCCTCTTCATGGCGCGCGCCTTCGCGCCGGACGCCGTCCTCAAGATGACGCTGCGCACCCAGGCCATCGCCTTCCCGCCCGAAGCGCGCGGCCTGGACGCGATCACCGAGGCGCTGGTCCGCACCTTCGGCCAGACCTACGAAAACGTCTTCACCTTCTATCTCGCCCATCCGGGCGACGACGCGGTCCTGTCCGAGTACACCTGCGACTGGTTCGTGGGCATGACCGAGAAGAGCACCCGCCAGGTGCGGGTGGGCTGCGGCACTTATGACTGGGCGTTCCAGCAGGCGCCGCACCTGGCCACGCGCCTGGAGATCACCATCGAGACCATGCTGAGCCTGCCGGCCGACACCGCGCCGGCGGTGTTCGCCTGGTTGACCACGCTGCCCTACCCCTGGACGGACTCGCAGCGCGTGGTCAACAGCGCCCCGCCCATCGAGGCGCTGGCGCCGGTCATGCACTGGATCCGCCGGGTCGAGCGCACGGCCTACCCGGCGGACGGCACGGCTTGAAATACGACCTGGCGGCATTCGATTTCGACGGCACGCTGGCCGACACCATGCCCTGGTTCGAGTCGGTGCTGGACGGGGTGGCGGACCGCTATGGCTTTCGCAAGGTGGATGCCGCCGAGCGGGCGCAACTGCGCCACCGCAACGCCCACGAGATCCTCAAGTACCTGGGCATCCCGGCATGGAAAATGCCGGCCATCATGGCGCACGTGCGCCAGCTCATGCGCGACGGCGCGCCCGGCCTGCAGCTGTTCGACGGCATCGCGCCGGCGCTGGGGCGCGTGCGCGAGGCCGGGCTGCGGCTGGCGGTGGTCAGCTCGAACTCGCCCGACAACGTGCGCCGCGCGCTGGGCCCGCAGACCAGCCAGCTGTTCGACGATTACGAATGCGGCATCGACATGTTCGGCAAGGCCGCCAAGCTGAAGCGGCTGCTGGCGCGCCACCGGGTGGCGCCGCAGCGCTGCATCCTGGTGGGCGACGAAATGCGCGACATCGACGCGGCGCGCAAGGCCGGCGTGCGCGTGGCTGCCGTGGCCTGGGGCTATAACCACGTGGACGCGCTGCGCGGCCATGGCCCCGACGAGATCATCATGCACGTGGCCGACCTGCCGGCCGTCCTGACACGCACTGACTAGAGCCTGGACCATGGATATCGACGACTCCCATCGCATTGCCGACCTCGACGCCTTGCTGGCCCTGTACGGCCAGCCCAGCGAGGCCTCGATCATGAAGGAAGTGGACCATGTGCACCCGCACTACCGCGCCTTCATCGAGGCCGCGCCGTTCGCGGTGCTGGCCACCAGCGGGCCGGACGGCCTGGACGCCTCGCCGCGCGGCGACCCGGCCGGCTTCGTGACCGTGGCCGATGACAAGACCCTGCTCATTCCGGACCGGCGCGGCAACAACCGCATCGATACGCTGCGCAATATCCTGGCGGATCCGCGCGTGGCGCTGCTGTTCCTGGTGCCGGGCGTGGGCGAGACGCTGCGCGTCAACGGCCGCGCCAGCATCAGCACCGACCCGGCCCTGCTGGCGCGCTTCGCCATGCAGGACAAGCCGCCCCGCTCGGTGCTGGTGGTGCACGTGGAGACCGTGTTCTTCCAGTGCTCGCGCGCCATCGTGCGCTCGGCGCTGTGGGACCCGGCCACGCAGATCGAACGGTCGCGGCTGCCCAGCACGGGGCGGATCCTGGCCGACATCAGCGCCGGCACCATCGACGGCGAAGCCTATGACCGGGCGCTGCCGGGGAGAGTGCGAGATACGTTGTATTGATTGCCTGCGGTTGTATTGATTGCATGCGTGCCGGCGGTGATGTTCCGGGGCGGGGGATTGGGTTCTATAGGCGTCGTTGTGGGGGGCCGGGCTGATCAGGTTCTTGCACTTCGTGGGCGCGCAAGGGAAGGGGGGAACATTTTGCGGAGCCGCGCCGGACAGGCGCCCTGCGCGCCTGTCCGGCGCATTCAGGCTGGGCATGCGGCGGGTGTCATTGCATGGCAAACGCCTGGCTGGGTCACCTTGAGCCAGGCACTTCAACTTAAAGATGGCCCACTCTCACGACGGCTGCCATGCGAAGGGTCATTCAAGCCGCGCAGGGCGGCTTGAATGACCGGCCCGGCAAGACTTTCTTCCCTTCGCTCCCTGTCGCCGACGAAGCATCAGAACCCCGACCGCCCCGGCGATGTGTCGATTCGAGTTGTCGCGAGCCGGGGCGCGGGGCTGGGCGCGGCGGGGCGCCTCGGGGCCGAGCGAGGGAAACCGAAGGAACGCAGCGACGAGGTTGACGACGCGGTGCCGGGCGCGCTGGGCGCCCGGCCGGCCCCGTGAAGCCCCGCCGCGCCCAGCCCCGCGTCCCGGCGCCGGAAGAACGCAAACATCTCCCGGCCGCGCCGCGATCAACCGGCCGGCTGCCATCCCCGCACGAAGACATCCACGGGCTGCCGCTTCCCACCGGCCTTTTGCAATTCGAGCAGGCGCAGCACCCCTTCCCCGGTAGCCAGGTCGATGCCATCGGCCGCAGCGCGCAATACGGTACCCGCCGGCTCGGCGACGGCCTGGTCAAGCGCCTGGGCGCGCCACACCTTGACCGGGTCGGCCAGGCCGGGCAGGCGCACGGTGGCGCCGGGCACCGGATTGAAGGCGCGCACGCGGCGGGCCAGCAGCGCGGCGGGCTGTGAGCAATCGAGCGCCGCCTCGGCCTTGTCCAGCTTGGCGGCATAGGTCACGCCGTCAGCGGGCTGCGGGCGCGGCGCCAGGCCGCCGGCCTGCAGCGCCTGCAAGGCGGCGACAATGGCCTCGCCGCCAGCGGCGGCCAGCGCGTCGTGCAACTGGGCGGCGGTGTCGTCCGGGCCGATGGGCACTTCGCGTTCCAGCAGCATGTCGCCGGTATCCAGGCCCTCGTCCATCTGCATGATAGTCACGCCGGTGCGGGCGTCGCCCGCTTCGATGGCCCGCTGGATCGGCGCCGCGCCGCGCCAGCGCGGCAGCAGGCTGGCGTGGATGTTCAGGCAGCCGCGCGGCGGCAGCGCCAGGGTCCAGGCCGGCAGGATCAGGCCGTAGGCGGCCACCACCATCACGTCGGGCACGGCTTGCCGCAGTTGGTCGCGGGCCTGCGCGGCCTCGTCCGGGTAGCGGCCGTCGAGCCGCAGGCTGCGCGGCTGGGCCACGGCGATGCCGGCGGCCAGGGCGGCCTGCTTGACGGGGCTGGGCGTGAGTTTCAGGCCGCGGCCGGCGGGCCGGTCGGGCTGGGTCAGCACCAGGGGGATATCGTGGCCGGCGGCCAGCAGCGCGTCCAGCGCGACGCGCGCGAATTCCGGCGTTCCGGCAAAGACCAGGCGCATGGGGCTCAGGCGCGCAGCGCTTCGCGCTCGGCCTTCTTGAGCTTGGTCTTGATGCGGCTTTGCTTCAGGTTGGACAGGTACTCGACGAACACCTTGCCGTCGAGATGATCGAGCTCGTGCTGCACGCACACCGCCAGCAGGCCGTCGGCCTCGGCCTCGTACGGCTTGCCGTCGATATCCAGCGCCTTGTAGCGGATGCGCGCCGCGCGCTCGACCTCGTCGTAGATGCCCGGCACCGACAGGCAGCCTTCCTCGTAGGTCTGGCGCTCGTCGCTCTTCCAGGTGATCTCGGGGTTGATCAGCACGCGCAGCTCGTTGCCGCCCTCGGAGACGTCGATGACCACCACGCGCTCGTGCACGTCGACCTGGGTGGCGGCCAGGCCGACGCCCGGCGCCTCGTACATGGTGTCGGCCATGTCGCGCACCAGTTGCCGGATGCGGTCGTCCACCACCGCAACCGGCGCGGCCTTCTTGTGCAGGCGCGGG
The DNA here is from genome assembly GCF_002261345.1 of Bordetella genomosp. 2. Lineage (GTDB taxonomy): Bacteria > Pseudomonadota > Gammaproteobacteria > Burkholderiales > Burkholderiaceae_B > Bordetella_A. Next base: position 225,280 of record NZ_NEVT01000009.1, read on the forward strand.
TCGGGATAATGAAGAATGGGAAGCAAAGCCATGGCAAACACGAAATCGTCGGAGCTGATTATGCAGCGATGGTTTAATAATAATTCATTAGAGGCTTGATTTCTAATAGATTCCGGCTAATCGCGCCATTGCCGGCCGGCCGCCGGGACGCTTTTGGCGCGGCGCGCGCGGCGTCGGCCGCGAGCCGTGCGACACTAGCGCACCCCGGCCTCCTGGCCGCCGGCCGCCCCCTCACGAACCATGCCGCTTTCGCACTCCGAAGCCGAACTGTCCGCCTGGCTGCGCTTGTCGCTCGAGCCCGGCCTGGGCCCGGCCGACGCCTACCCGCTGCTGTCGGCGCTCGGGCTGCCGGAACAGATCTACGCGCTGGGCGCGGCCGCCCTGGCCCGCCACGTCCCGCACGAACTGGCGCGCCAACTGGCGGCGCCGCCATCGTCCGACGTGCAGGACCAGATCGCCCGCACCCTGGAATGGGTGGCGGAGCCGGGCCGGCACATCCTGACATTGTCGGATCCAGCCTACCCCCAAAGCCTGCTGACCACCGCCGACCCGCCGCTGCTGCTGTACGTCAATGGCGACCCGGCGCGCCTGGCCACGCGGGCGCTGGCGGTGGTGGGCGCCCGCAGCGCCACGCCGGGCGGCTGCGACAACGCGCGCGCCTTTGCCCGCCACCTGGCCGGCCACGGCTGGTGCGTGGTCAGCGGCCTGGCCCTGGGCATCGACGCCGCCGCCCACGAAGGCGCCTTGCAGGCCGGCCCCGCCGGCGCGGGCACGGTGGCCGTCATGGGCACCGGCATCGACCGCGTCTACCCCGCCCGCCACCGCGAGCTGGCGCACCGCATCGCCGAACAGGGCGCGCTGGTGTCCGAGCTGCCGCTGGGCACGGGCGCGCGGCCGCACCACTTCCCGCGCCGCAACCGGTTGGTGGCCGGCCTGGCGCGCGGCGTACTGGTGGTGGAGGCGGCGCGCCAGAGCGGCTCCCTGATCACCGCCCGCCTGGCCGGCGAAAGCGGCCGCGAGGTGTTCGCCATCCCCGGCTCGATCCACTCGCCGTTGTCGCGCGGCTGCCATGCGCTGATCCGCCAGGGCGCCAAGCTGGTCGAGACGGCCCAGGACATTACCGACGAGCTGGGCGGCGGCGACCGGGCCCCCGCGGCGACGGCGGCGGCCGCGCCGTCCCTGCAGGAAACCCCGCTGTTGCAGGCCCTCGGCTACGACCCGCTGCACCTGGACGCGCTGCAGGCGCGCACCGGCCTGGACGTCGCCACGCTGAACGCCCAGCTGCTCGAACTGGAACTGGCCGGTCGCGTCGCGCGCCTGGACGGCGGCCGCTTCCAGCGCCTGAAATAGGCAGCGGGGCTACTATTGGGATATTCGACCCGCGCCGGCCGCCCGGCGCGCCATTACTTGCCACAGGAAGAGACATGCCGCTGCCCTCCCGCGCCAAGATCGTCGAGGTATCGCCCCGCGATGGCCTGCAGAACGAAAAAACCCTCATCGCCACCGACATCAAGGTAGAGCTGGTCGACCGCCTGACCGCCGCCGGCTTTCCCAACATCGAGGCCACCTCGTTCGTCTCCCCCAAGTGGGTGCCGCAGATGGCCGATGCCGCCGACGTCATGGCCCGCATCCAGCGCAAGCCGGGGGTGATCTACTCGGTGCTGACGCCCAACATGAAGGGCCTGGAAGGCGCGCTGGCCGCCAAGGCGGACGAGGTCGTGATCTTCGGCGCGGCCAGCGAGGCGTTCTCCCAGAAGAACATCAACTGCTCGATCGCCGAATCGATCGCCCGCTTCGAACCGGTGGCCGAGGCCGCGCGCGCGGCCGGGGTGCGCCTGCGCGGCAGCATCAGCTGCGCGCTGGGCTGTCCGTACCAGGGCGAGGTGCCGGTCGAGGCCGTGGTGGACGTCGCGCGCCGCTACGTGGCGCTGGGCTGCGACGAGATCGACGTGGCCGACACCATCGGCGTGGGCACGCCGCGGCGGGTCCGCGAAGTCATGGCGGCAGTCACCCAGGTGATCGATCCGGCGCGCGTGTCCGGACACTTCCACGACACCTATGGCCAGGCGCTGGCCAACATCCTGGCGGCGCTGGAAACCGGCATCGGCATCTTCCACACCTCGGTGGCCGGCCTGGGAGGCTGCCCGTACGCCAAGGGCGCCACCGGCAACGTCGCCACCGAAGACGTGCTGTACATGCTGCGCGGCCTGGACATCGACACGGGCGTGGACTTCGATGCCGTGGTCGACATCGGCCAGTGGATGTCGGCGCACCTGGACCGCAAGGGCGGCAGCCGCGCCGGCAATGCGGTCGCCGCCAAGCGCGCCGCCTGAGCCGCGTGCGCCAGAATGCCCGCCCCGCGCCGCGCCACCGGACCCCGCCCGTCATGACCTCACTCTTTGCCCCGCCCCCGGCGGAAGAACGCGACGCGCTGCTGCGCGAAATCGGCCCGCTGCCGCTGACCGGCCAGGCCTGGCCGGACTGGGTGCGCATCCTGGCCTGGATCATCCTGGCCATCATCGGGGTGCAGATCGTCTCGTCGGCGATCCGGCTGCCGCCGGGTCAGGTCAGCACTGTATTGGCGGCCATCGTGATCCTGTGCTTCCTGGGGCTGGTGCTGGTCTCCTGGCACATGCAGAAATCCGTCACCACCATCGACGAGTCCGGCCTGCGCCAGACCTGGATCACCCGCCGCGAAGTGACCTGGCAGGAAATCCAGTTCGCCAAGTTCGTGCCGCTGCTGTTCTCGAAGCGGCTGGTGGTGTTCACCCAGCGCGGCCGCCCGGTGGTGTTCCAGGGCGGCACGCGGGAACTGCAGATCGCCTTCGCGAAGATTTCCCTGCTGTACCGGCGCAAGCGCTAGGCGGCCAGCGACACCGAGACCGGCGCGTTGGCCTCGCAGGCGTCCAGCGCCTGGCCGAGCCGCGCGATGCCCTGGGCGATCTGCGTTTCGTTCATGGTGGCGAAGGACATGCGCATGGCGTGCAGGTCGGCCTGCGCCGGATCGGCATAGAACGCCTTGCCCGGCACATAGACCACGCCCTGCTCGATGGCATAGGGCAGCAGGCGGGTGGCGTCGGCCTCGCCCTCGAGGCGGGCCCAGAAGAACATGCCGCCTTCCGGCTTGCGGAAGCTGACCCGGCCGGCCAGGCCGGCCAGTGCCTGGGCCAGCGCGTCGCAGCGCGCGCCGTAGGCGGCGCGGATGCGCGGCACGTGCTGCTGGTAGCGGCCGTTGGCCAGGTACTGCGCCACCACTTCCTGCACCCATGCCGACGACGCCATGTCGTCGGCCGCCTTGGCGCCCACGCAACGGCGGCGCACTTCGGCGGGCGCCACCAGCCAGCCGATGCGCAGCGCCGGCGCCATGGTCTTGGACATGGTCGAGATGTACACCGCCCAGTGGCGCGCCTCGCCCTCGGCCAGGGCGGCGATGGGCGGGACCACCTCGCCGGCGAAGCGCAGTTCGCCATAGGGGTCGTCCTCGACGATGAGGAACTGGTGCTTGACCGCCAGTTCGAGCAGCCGCAGGCGGCGCTGCCGGCTGATGGTGGCGCCGCACGGGTTGGAGAACGACGCCACCACGCAGACGATCTTGGGCTTCAGGCGCGCGGCCATGTCGTCCAGGGCGTCCACGTCGATGCCTTCCGGCCCGGACGCCACCGGATGCACGGTGGCGCCGGTGTAGCGCAGGGCCTGCACCGAATTGGGAAAAGCAGGGCTTTCGATGAAGGCATGGTCGCCGGGCTGCAACATGACGCGGCTGACCAGCGCCAGCGCCTGCTGCGAGCCGCCGGTCACGGCCAGCTCGGTATCGGGATCGCACGCCAGCCCGCGTTCGGCGGTGAGGCGCGCCAGCTCGGCGCGCAGGCTGGCCTGGCCGTCGATGTTGGAATACTGCAGGCACGCTCCGAGGCGCGCCAGCACCTGGTTCGACGCGCTGGTCAGGCCGTCGATGTCGAACAGTTCCTGGGCGGGATAGCCGCCCGCCAGCGAAATGGTGCCGGGGCTCATGGCGTACGACATGAGCGAGCGGATGGGCGAGGCGGCGGGAGTCTGGAAGGGGGCGGCGAAAGCGTAGCGTGGCGCTGCGGAAGACATGATGGAGGGCGGAGCCGGCGGGAACAGGGGCATCGGCGCGGCAGAACGCCGCGGGACGGCATAGAACCTTGAAATATAAACAAATATCAAAAGATTCTATGCCCGCCCCCCCAGGCCGGTCAACGCGCGCCGCGCCGGCCGCGCGGCGCGCGGCGTTTATCATGATCGTTTTGTATGGAATCCCCCACACACATGAGTTCCGACGACTCCATGGCGGCGCGCGTGGCGCGGCTGCGCCAGCGCATCGACGCGGCGTGCGAGCGGGCCGGGCGGGCCCCCGGCAGCGTGGCGCTGCTGCCGGTCAGCAAGACCTTCGGCGCCGAGGCGGTGCGCGCGGCCGCCGCCCTGGGCTTGCGCCGCTTCGGCGAGAACAAGACCCAGGAAATCCGCCAGAAGGCCGTGGAGCTGGCCGACCTGGACATCCAATGGGTAATGATCGGCCACCTGCAGACCAACAAGGCCAAGGACGCGGCGCGCGATGCCGCCGAAGTGCAGTCGCTGGACCGCCTGGAACTGGCCCATGCGCTGCAGCGCCGGCTCGAAGCCGCCGGCCGCGCCATCGACGTGCTGGTGCAGGTCAAGACCTCGCCCGAACCCAGCAAGCATGGCCTGGCGCCGCAGGACGCGGCCGGCTTCCTGCGCACCCTGGCGCGCGAATGCCCGGCCCTGCGGGTCCAGGGGCTGATGACCATGGCGGTGCAATCGGACGATGCCGGCGCGGTGCGCGCCTGCTTCCGCCGCCTGCGGGAGTTGCGCGACCGCCTGCGGGACGAGGCCATCGACGGGGTGCGGCTGGACCGCCTGTCGATGGGCATGAGCGGCGATTTCGAGATCGCCGTCGAAGAAGGCGCCACCGAAGTGCGTATCGGCAGCGCCATTTTCGGGGCCCGGCACTACGCCTAGCGGGCCCCGGCAGGGCGGGGCGGCGTCAGTGCTTCATGTGCATGCCATGGCCGGCGTTGTGGCCGATCGGCATGACCTTGAATTTCACCGCGACTTCCCCGGCGTGTTCGAACTTCAGGGTGGCGGGCACTTCGGCGCCTTCGGTGAACGGCTGCTTCAGCTTCAGGAACATGACGTGATAGCCGCCCGGCGCCAGCTTGACCTCGCCGTCGGCCGGCACCGGAATGCCGTCCGGCAGGTGGCGCATGCGGGCCACGCCGTTTTCGGTCTGCACGGTATGCAGCTCGACGCGCTCGGCGGCGTCGGAAGTCACGGACACCAGGCGGTCGGCGGTCTTGGCGTCGTTGTCGATCTCCATATAGCCGGCGCCGTTGGGCTGGCCGGGCGCGGTCGCGCGCACCCAGGCGTCGTCGATCTCGATCTGGCCGACCTTGTAGTCCACTGCCCAGGCGGACGTCGCGGCGCACAGTCCCAGCGCGGCCATGAGTGTCCATTGACGCAATTTCATGAGGCGTTCCTCCATGCTGCCGACCCGCGACCGGGCGCGGCGGGTTAACGCCGCCGGACCAGGTTGCCGGCGGCCGCCAGGACCGACTGGGTCAAGGCTTCCATAGCCTGCGAGTTTACCCGCCAGTGCTGCCAGTACAGCGGCACATCCTCAGTGGCGCGGGCGCGCAGCGGAACCAGGCGCCCGCTTTCCAGCGCTTCGTTGATCAGCGGCAAGGGGTTCATGGTCCAGCCCAGGCCGTCGAGAGTGGCCTGCACGAACGCGCGCGACGAGGGCAGCCACCACACGGGCGGCTGCCACGGCACATCGCCCATGACCTTGCGAGCGAAGCGCGCCTGCAGGGCGTCCTTGCGGTTGAAGACCAGCACCGGCGCGCTGGCCAGGCTGCGCGCATTGACGCCCTGGGCGAAATGGCGGGCGTGGAACTCCGGCGTGCAGGTCGCCACATACCGCATGCTGCCCAGCGGATGGATGCGGCAGCCCTGCACCGGGTCGGCCAGCGCGGTGACCGCGCCCATCACCGAGCCGTTGCGCAACAGCGCCGCGGTGTGGTCCTGGTCTTCGGACTGCAGGTCCAGCGTCGCCCGGCTGCGCGCCGCGAACAGCCGGGCCGCCTCCATGAACCAGGTTTCCAGGCTGTCGTGGTTGACCGCCACCGCGATGCTGGCGTGCGGCACGGCGTCGCCTTCCAGGCCGAGGCGGTCGAGGGCGTCGTGCTCTAGCAGCGCGGTCTGTTCGGCCAGCTGCACCAGCACCTGGCCATCGGGCGTGGGCACCGCCGGCACGGTGCGCTGCACCAGCAGCCGGCCCATGCGCGCCTCGAGCGCCTTGACCCGTTGCGACACCGCCGATGGGGTGACATTGAGGGCTGAGGCGGCCCGTTCGAAGCTGCCTTCGCGCACCACCGCGGCCAAGGCGCGCAGGTTGCCGTGATCGATTTTCATGACATTAGATTTGCTTAATCAGCTTAAACAAAATTAGCTTTATTTCATCGATTCCACAAGCCAGAATACGGGTCCTGGCCGCGGCGCATTGCCGCGGCGTTGTTTTCATCGCCACGCCGGTGGCCTGCTCACCCCACGGATCATGTTTTCGCTCGCGTCCTTGCCCGCTTTCTTCACCGCCTGGGCCAGTGGCACCGCCACCGGCCTGGGGCTGTTCGCCGTGGTGGGCGCGCAAAGCGCGTTCATCCTGCGACAGGGGCTGATGCGCGCGCACCTGCTGAGCATCCTGGCCGTGTGCGCCGCCATCGACGCCGTATTCATCTTCGCCAGCGTGTGGGGGCTGCAGGCGGTGGCCGCCTGGTTCCCCTGGCTGACCGAGGCGGTGCTGTGGTTCGGCGTGGCGTTCCTGGCCTGGTACGCGCTGCAGTCGGCCCGCCGCGCGCTGCGGGCGCAAGGCGGCCTGGTCGCCGCGCGGCAAGCCGTGCCGTCGCGCCGCGCCGCCCTGCTCGGGGCGGCCGGCTTCACGCTGCTGAACCCGCATTTCTGGCTGGACATCATGGTGGTGGGCTCGCTGGCGCACAGCTTCGAAGACGCCCGCCTGGCCTTCGCCGCCGGCGCGCTCACCGCCAGCCTGCTATGGCTGGCCGTGCTGGGCATCGGCTCCCGCCTGTTCGCCCCCTGGTTCGCCAACCCGCGCGCCTGGCGGGTGCTGGACGGCGGGATCGCCATGGTGCTGATCGTATTGGTGGGGCGGCTGGCCTACAAAGGGTTGGCGGGATGACCGGTCGGTTCCTGAGGGCCATGACGGGTTCTTCTGGACGTCGTGGCGGGGCGGCCGGTAGGCCAGGCTTCTTTGCCGCCCATGGATTCTTCTTGCCGAAGAATTACATGGCCTAGCCGCCGGCCAATCACCGCTCACCCCTCGAACCTCATCGCCACACCCGGGCATGCCAAGCCTGAATGCCTTGCTGGGGCCGCTCGGGGCGGCCCCAGAAAGGCGGCCCCACAAACTGTTCCTGTCCCCACCCGCGGCAGCCGACGAAGTGCAAGCAAGACGACCTGCCCGGCGATGGGATGAACTCAAGCCACTGCGAGTCGTGGCGGGGCGGGGGCCGTGGGCGGGCGCCTCGGGGCCGAGCGAGCGGAGGCCGAACGGAGGCCCGCAGGGGCCGGAGGAGGCGAGCGATGCGGTGTCGGCCGCCCGGGCGGCCGACCGGCACCGTGAAGCCCGCCCACGGCCCCCGCCCCGCCACGACGCCCAGAAGAATTCACCCCACCCCGCGACTACTCCCCGACTCCATCTCCGCCGTATTCCTTCAACCCCTCCAGATCAAGCACCCGCACCGCCCCATACTCCACCCGCAACAAGCCCACCCCCTCCAGCTTCCCCAACGCCTGGTTGGCGCGCTGCCGCGACACCCTCGCCAGGTAGCCGACTTCTTCCTGCGTGATGGCCAGCCGCATCCCCATGCCGGGATACAGCAGCGGATTGAAGAGTTCGGCCAGGCAGCGCGCCACGCGGGCATCCGGGTCCAGCAGGCGGTCGTACTCGGCCTTGCCGATGAACTGCGCGACGCGCTCATTCAGTTGGTGCAGCAGATAGCGGTTGAACGGAATGCTGGTGTCGAGCAGCCAGTCGAAGGTGGCCGCCGGCAGCCGCGCCACCACGGAATCGCGCAATGCCACCACGTCGTACTTGCGCACTTCGCGCTTGAGCAGCGAGCCTTCGCCGATCCAGCCGCCGGCCGGCACGCCGGTCAGCGAGGCGATCTTGCCTTCGGCATTGCCCACGGAAACCTTCACCAGCCCGGCCAGCACGCCGATCCAGACCTGCGCAAGTTCGCCTTTGCGCTCTATGATCGTGCCAGCCTGCGCGGACTGCACGGCGATATCCCGCTCGACGCGCGCTTGCTGCTCGTCGGTCAAGACGCGGAACCAGGCCGCGGCAAGGTGCAGGGAATCGGCTAGCTGCATCGGGAATACCCTATATGTTCCTGGAATGTCGCAATCGTGACAGTCGGTCGCAACCCAACCTTATACCTTAACTACCGCTGCATATCGAAAATGAACTGGTCAAGTGCCGCCCCGGTGTTCATGCCGCCAGCTTGAACGCCACACGGGGCGGCCCCCAAACCGGAGGAGACAACGTGGCGCATGCACTGCCCGCCGGCGCACCCGCGCCGGCCACGCCAGGCACTTTCCCTGGCCTGCTGCTGGAGCACGCCCGGGTGCGCGGCGCGCGGCCGGCCATCCGCGAGAAAGACCTGGGCATCTGGCAGACGCTCAGCTGGGCCGAAGTCGCCAGCCACGTCCGCCAGGCCGCGCACGGCCTGGCCGCGCTGGGCATCGCGCCGGGCATGCACGTGGCCGTCATCGGCGAGAACCGCCCGCGCCTGTACATCGCCATGATGGCCACGCAGGCGCTCGGCGCGATCCCGGTGCCGCTCTACCAGGACGCGGTCGCGCAGGAAATGGTCTACGTCCTGCAGGACGCCGGCATCACCGTGGCCGTGGTCGAAGACCAGGAACAGGTCGACAAGATGCTCGAAGTGCGCGACCAGTGCCCGGCCCTGGCGCACGTGGTGTACGATGACCCGCGCGGCATGCGCCATTACACCGACCCGATGCTGCGTTCGTACGAACAGCTCGAGGCCATCGGCCGCGAGCATGCCGAACGCCATCCCGCGTATTTCGACGACGCGGTCGCGGCGGTGCAGCCGCACGACGCCGCCGCCATGTTCTATACCTCCGGCACCACCGGCAAGCCCAAGGGCGTGGTGCTGACGCACCATGCCCTGATCGACCGCGCGCGCGCCGTGGCCGAACTGGAAAAACTCACCGACCAGGAAGACGTGCTGGCCTACCTGCCGCCCGCATGGATCGGCCAGAACATGTTCTCGTACACCCAGCTGCTGGTCAGCGGCTTCACGGTCAACCACCCCGAATCGCCCGATACGGTGGCGATCGATATGCGCGACATCGGCCCCACGTATTATTTCGCGCCGCCGCGCGTGCTGGAAGGGCTGCTCACCCATGTCATGATCCGCATGGAAGACGCCGGCCGCCTCAAGCGCGCGATGTTCCGCCGCTGCATGAACCTGGCGCGCAAGGTGGGCGTGCGCATCCTCGACGGCGAGCCGGTGGGCGCGTGGGACCGCCTGCGCTATGCCATCGGCAACGTGCTGGTCTACGGTCCGCTGCGCAACGCGCTGGGCATGAGCCGCGTGCGCGTGGCCTATACCGCCGGCGAAGCCATCGGGCCGGACCTGTTCGTGTTCTACCGGTCCATCGGCATCAACCTGAAGCAGCTGTACGGCTCGACCGAGACCTCGGTGTTCGTCTGCGTGCAGCCCGACGGCCAGGTGCGCGACGACACCGTGGGCCCGCCCGTCAGCGGGGTGGAAATCCGGGTAGCCGACAACGGCGAGATCCTGGTCAAGAGCCCCGGGCTGTTCAAGGAGTACTACCGCAACCCGCAGGCCACCGAAGAAGCGCGCGACGCGGACGGCTGGTTCCATACCGGCGACGCCGGCTACTTGGACACCGACGGCCAGCTCAAGATCATCGACCGCGCCAAGGATGTCGGCAAGCTGGCCGACGGCAGCCTGTTCGCGCCCAAGTACCTCGAGAACAAGCTCAAGTTCTTCCCGCACATCAAGGAAGCGGTGGCCTTCGGCGCCGGCCGCGACCACGTCTGCGCCTTCGTCAACATCGACCTCGAAGCCGTCGGCAACTGGGCCGAGCGCCGCGGCCTGCCCTACGCCGGCTACACCGACCTGGCTGGCAAGGACGAGGTCTACCAGCTGGTGGGCGAGTGCATCGAGCAGATCAACGCCGACCTGGCGGGCGACCCCAAGCTGGCCGCCTCGCAGATCGCCCGCTTCCTGATCCTGCACAAGGAGCTGGACCCGGACGACGACGAACTCACGCGCACCCGCAAGGTGCGGCGCGCCTTCATCGCCCAGAAGTACGGCGTGCTGGTCGACGCCCTGTTCGCCGGCCAGGAATCCCAATACATCGAGACCGAGGTCAAGTTCGAGGACGGCCGCGTCGGCAAGATCGCCGCCGACCTGAAGATCCGCCCGGTCAAGACCTTCCCTCCCATTACCGCCCGGGCCGCGTAGACCATGAGCCAGACAGACCGCGACCAGCGCATCGGCAAGGTCATGCTCGACCTGCAGAACATCTCGCTGTCGTTCGGGGGCGTGAAGGCCCTGACCGACATCTCGTTCAATGTGCGCGAACACGAGATCCGCGCCATCATCGGCCCGAACGGCGCCGGCAAGAGCTCGATGCTCAACGTCATCAACGGCGTCTATACGCCGCAGCAGGGTGGCATTGAATTCGAGGGCAGGCGCTACTCGCGCATGAACCCGCGCCGCGCCGCCGAGATGGGCATCGCCCGCACGTTCCAGAACCTGGCGCTGTTCAAGGGCATGAGCGTGTTGGACAACATCATGACCGGCCGCAACCTGCGCATGAAGTGCGGTCTGCTGGCGCAGGCGCTGCGCTGGGGGCCGGCCGAGCGCGAGGAAATCCGCCACCGCGAATTCGTCGAGAACATCATCGACTTCCTGGAGATCCAGGCCCACCGCAAGACGCCGGTCGGCCGCCTGCCGTACGGCCTGCAGAAGCGCGTCGACCTGGGCCGGGCGCTGGCCATGGAACCGCGCCTGCTGCTGCTGGACGAACCCATGGCGGGCATGAACATCGAGGAAAAGCAGGACATGAGCCGCTTCATCCTCGATGTCAACGACGAGTTCGGCACCACCATCGTGCTGATCGAGCACGACATGGGCGTGGTCATGGACATCTCCGACCGCGTGGTGGTGCTGGACTACGGCAAGAAGATCGGCGACGGCAAGCCCGACGAGGTCCGGTCCAACGAGGCGGTGATCCAGGCCTACCTGGGCGTCTCGCACTAAACAAGGCAGAAAGACATGGGATTTTTCCTGGAAACCCTGTTCGGCGGCCTGATGAGCGGCATGCTGTACGCGCTGATCGGCCTGGGCTTCGTGCTGATCTTCAAGGCCTCGGGCGTGTTCAACTTCGCGCAGGGCGCCATGGTGCTGGTGGCGGCGCTGTCGATGGCGCGCTTCTCGGAATGGATCCCCGTCTGGCTCGGCTTCGAGAACCAGCTGCTGGCCAATGTCCTGGCGTTCATCGTCAGCGCCCTGCTGATGTTCCTGCTGGCGGTGGCGGTGGAACGCTACGTGTTGCGCCACCTGGTCAACCAGGAGGCGACCACGCTGCTGATGGCCACGCTCGGCATCAGCTACTTCCTGGACGGCCTGGGCCAGATCGCCTTCGGCAGTTCGGTCTACAGCATCGACGTGGGCATGCCCAAGGATCCGGCCTTCATCCTGGAGTCCATGTTCGAGGGCGGCATCCTGATCAACCTGGAAGACCTCACCGCCGCCGTGGTGGCGGCGCTGCTGGTGGCCACCCTGGCCATCTTCTTCCAGTACACCAGCACCGGCCGGGCGCTGCGCGCGGTGGCCGACGACCACCAGGCGGCCCAGTCGATCGGCATCCCGCTGAACCGCATCTGGGTCATCGTCTGGAGCGTGGCGGGGCTGGTGGCGCTGGTGGCGGGCATCATCTGGGGCTCGAAATTCGGCGTGCAGTTCACCCTGTCGACCGCGGCGCTGCGCGCCCTGCCGGTGGTCATCCTGGGCGGGCTGACATCGGTGCCGGGCGCCATCCTGGGCGGCCTGATCATCGGCGTGGGCGAGAAGCTGTCGGAAGTCTACCTGGGCTCGCTGGTGGGCGGCGGCATCGAAATCTGGTTCGCCTACGTACTGGCGCTCGTGTTCCTGCTGTTCCGCCCGCAAGGGCTGTTCGGCGAGAAAATCATCGACCGGGTCTGAGGACAAAACCATGTTCTACCGCGAAAACGGCCAATTCAAGACCGGCTATCGCGCCGACCAGCAGATCTTCCCGATCCGCCAGGACCGCATCTTCATCGGCCTGCTGCTGGCGATCGCCTTCGTGGCGGTGCCGCTGCTGGCCAGCGACTACCTGCTGCGCGCCATCCTGATCCCGTTCCTGATCCTGGCGCTGGCCGCCGTGGGCCTGAACATCCTGGTGGGGTACTGCGGCCAGATCTCGCTGGGCACCGGCGCCTTCATGGCGGTGGGCGCCTACGCCGCCTGGAACTTCGGCGTGCGTTTTCCCGGCATGCCGCTGGTGGCGCAGATCCTGCTGGGCGGCTGCTTCGCCACGCTGGTGGGGGTGCTGTTCGGCATACCCAGCCTGCGCATCCGCGGCCTGTACCTGGCGGTGGCCACGCTGGCCGCGCAGTTCTTCGTCGACTGGGCGTTCCTGCGCATTCCGTTCTTCACCAACTATTCCTCGTCGGGCAGCGTGTCGGTGCCGCCGCTGACGGCCTTCGGGCTGCCGGTGCACACCTCGCTGCAGCGCTACCTGTTCGTGCTGATCTTCGTGGTGGTGTTCGCCCTGCTGGCCAAGAACCTGGTGCGCGGCGCCATCGGCCGGCAATGGATGGCGATCCGCGACATGGACGTGGCGGCGGCGGTGATCGGCATCCGGCCCATGTACGCCAAACTCACCGCCTTCGCGGTCAGCTCGTTCATCGTGGGCGTGGCGGGCGCGCTGTGGGGCTACATCCACCTCGGCTCCTGGGAACCGCTCGCTTTCGACCTGGCGCGCTCGTTCCAGCTGCTGTTCATGGTGATCATCGGCGGGCTGGGCTCCATCATGGGCAGCTTCTTCGGCGCGGCATTCATCGTGCTGGTGCCGGTGGCGCTGACCAACGTGCCGCACCTGCTGGGCCTGTCCCTGTCGGTGGACACCGCGGCGCACATCGAACACATGGTGTTCGGCGCGCTGATCGTGTTCTTCCTGATCGCCGAGCCGCACGGGCTGGCCCGCCTGTGGAGCATCGGCAAAGAGAAACTGCGCATCTGGCCATTCCCGCATTGAGTTCCGGCCGCCGCGCCGGCACGCGCGGCGGCCCTTTCGACTACCCGGCCTCAGACCGGGCCAATCCCGGTGTCACATGCACCAAGCAGGAGGTAAATGGAGATGAAGCGTCTTAACCTGAAGTGGGCAGCGGCCATGGTGGCCGTATCCGGCGCCCTGACCGCGGCCGCCGCGCCGGCGCTGGCGGCGGAAGAGCAATTCGTTCCGCTCTTGGTGTACCGCACCGGCTCGTTCGCGCCGCTGGGCATTCCGTGGGCCGACGGCAAGCTGGACTACCTGAAGCTGGTCAACGCGCGCGACGGCGGCGTCAACGGCGTGAAGATCACCTACGAGGAATGCGAGACCGCCTACGCCACCGACCGTGGCGTGGAATGCTACGAGCGCCTCAAGGGCAAGAACGGCGGCGCGTCCGGCTTCGATACCCAGTCCACCGGCATTACCTTCGCGGTGAGCGACAAGGCCATCGTCGACAAGGTGCCGGTCGAGACCATGGGCTACGGCCTGTCCCAGTCGGTGGACGGCAGCGTGTTCGAATGGAACTTCCCGCTGCTGGGCACCTACTGGACCGCCGCCGACGTGATGATCCAGGACATCGCCAAGAAGGAAGGCGGCATGGACAAGCTCAAGGGCAAGAAGATCGCCCTGGTCTACCATGACTCGCCCTACGGCAAGGAGCCGATCCCGCTGCTGCAGAAGCGCGCCGCCGCGCAGGGCTTCGAGCTGCTGCTGTATCCGGTGACCGCGCCCGGGGTGGAGCAGAAATCCACCTGGCTGCAGATCCGCCAGTCGCGTCCTGCCTACGTGCTGCTGTGGAGCGCCGGCATCATGACGCCCACCGCCATCCGCGAGGCGCAGGCCAGCGGCTACCCGCGCGAGAAGATGTACGCGATCTGGTGGGCCGGCTCCGAAGGCGACGTGAAAGACCTCGGCAACGTGGCCAAGGGCTACAACGCCATCACCATCCACAACAGCGCCGCCCAGGGCAAGGTCTATGAAGACCTGAAGAAGTACGTCTACGACAAGGGCCAGGGCAGCGACGCCTCGGGCAGCACCACGCTGGGCACCATCGCCCATACCCGCGGCATGATGATCTCGATGCTGCAGGTCGAGGCGATCCGCACCGCCCAGGAGAAGTTCGGCAAGGGCAAGCGCATGACGCCGGAACAGGTGCGCTGGGGCTTCGAGAACCTGAACATCACCCAGGAACGCCTGAACGAGCTGGGCTTCGGCGACATCATGCGGCCGGTCAAGACCTCGTGCAGCAACCACATGGGCGACGACTGGGCCCGCATCGTGCAATGGGACGGCAAGGAGTTCAAGGTGGTATCGGACTGGTACCAGTCCGACAAGTCGGTGACGCGTCCGCTGGTGCAGGAAGCCGCGGCGAAGTACGCCAAAGAGAAGAACATCACGCCCCGCAAGTGCGAAGGCTGATGTGAACCGGCCGCCGGCGCCCGCGCGCCGGCGGCTACCCCGCCGCAGGAATCGCCATGACCGCTGCAAATCCCGCCGAAGCCGCCAAGATGCTGTTGGACGTGAACGGCATCGAGGTCATCTACAACCACGTCATCCTGGTGCTCAAGGGCGTGTCGCTGCAGGTCCCGGAAGGCCGCATCGTGGCGCTGCTGGGCGCCAATGGCGCCGGCAAGACCACCACGCTGCGCGCCGTGTCCAACCTGCTCAAGGGCGAACGCGGCGACGTCACCAAGGGCTACATCCAGTATCGCGGCCAGCGCATCGAGCGGCTGTCGCCGGCCGAGCTGGTCAAGCGCGGCGTGGTGCAGGTAATGGAAGGCCGCCACTGCTTCGCCCACCTGACCATCGAGGAAAACCTGCTGACCGGCGCCTACACCCGCGACCTGAATCGCGGCGACACGGCCGCCGCGCTGGAGCGGGTGTACCAGTATTTCCCGCGCCTGAAGCAACGCCGCGCCAGCCAGGCCGGCTACACCTCGGGCGGCGAGCAGCAGATGACGGCCATCGGCCGCGCGCTGATGGCCAACCCCAACATGATCCTGCTCGACGAACCGTCGATGGGGCTGGCCCCGCAGATCGTCGAGGAAATCTTCGAGATCGTGCGCGACCTGAACCAGCGCGAACGGGTCAGTTTCCTGCTGGCCGAGCAGAACACCAACATCGCCCTGCGCTATGCCGACTACGGCTACATCCTGGAAAACGGCCGCGTCATGATGGACGGGGCGGCCGACGACCTGGCGCGCAACGAGGACGTCAAGGAGTTCTACCTGGGCATTTCCAGCGGCGAGCGCAAGAGCTTCCGCGACCACAAGTTCTACCGGCGCCGCAAGCGCTGGCTGGCCTAGGTCTCCCAGGGCGACCCCGACGTTTTCCCCCTATGGCATCCCGAAGAGTGCGACCTCATGCCTGCGTTTTTTGATGCACTGGAAACCCGCGCCCCCGAAGAGCGCGAACGCGACCTGATGGCAGCCCTGCCGGGCGCCATCGAACGCGCCATGGCCGGGGCGCCCGCCATCGCCGCCCAGCTGCGCGGCGTCGACCCGCGCGGCATCACATCGCGGCAGGCGCTGGCCGCGCTGCCGGTGCTGCGCAAGCACGAACTGCTGGAACGCCAGCAGCACAGCCGGGCCGGCGCCGGCCCGGCCGGCGCGGCCAAGGCCTTCGGCGGCTTCTCGACCATCGGCTGGGGCCAGGCGCTGCGCGTGTTCGCCTCGCCCGGCCCGATCTACGAACCCGAGAGCGCGCGCGCCGACTACTGGCGCTTCGCCCGCGCCCTGTACGCGGCCGGCTTCCGGTCGGGCGAACTGACCTACAACTGCTTTTCCTACCATTTCACGCCGGCCGGCTCCATGATGGAAACGGCGGCCCACGCGGTCGGCTGCACCGTGTTCCCGGGCGGCACCGGCCAGACCGAACAGCAAGTGCGCGCCATTGCCGACCTGGCCCCCAGCGGCTACACCGGCACCCCCAGCTTCCTCAAGATCATCCTGGAAAAGGCCGACGAACTGGGCGTGCCGCTGCCGTCGCTGCGGCGCGCGCTGGTGTCGGGCGAGGCGTTTCCGCCCTCGCTGCGCGACTGGCTGGCCGCGCGCGGCATCGACGGCTACCAGGCCTACGGCAGCGCCGACCTGGGCATGATCGCCTTCGAGACCGGCGCCCGCGAGGGCTTGGTGGTGGGCGAGGAAATCATCGTCGAGATCGTGCGGCCGGGCACCGGCACGCCAGTGCCCGACGGCGAGGTGGGCGAGGTGGTCGTCACCACGCTCAACCCCGACTACCCGCTGGTGCGCTTCGGCACCGGCGACCTGTCGGCCATTCTGCCCGGCGCGTCGCCCTGCGGCCGCACCAATATCCGCATCAAGGGCTGGATGGGCCGCGCCGACCAGACCACCAAGGTGCGCGGCATGTTCGTGCATCCGTCCCAGGTCGCCGAAGTGCTGGCGCGCCACCCCGAGATCGCGCGCGCCCGGCTGGTGGTCAGCGGCGAAATGGGAGCCGACCGCATGGTGCTGCAGGTCGAGGCCCCCGAGCGCGGCGACGCGCTGGCCGCGCGCATCGCCGAATCGGTGCGCGAGGTGACCAAGCTGCGCGCCGACGTGCAATGGGCCGAGCCGGGCAGCCTGCCGAACGACGGCAAGGTGATCGACGACGTGCGGTCGTACAAATAGCGCGGCGCCTCCAGGTGTCAGACACCCTTATGGGTGTCTGACACCTTCCGCCGACACGCCACCGCCTCTGCCAGGTGTCAGACACCCCGTGGGTGTCTGACACCTCCTGCCGGCACGCCGCCGCTCGCCGCTTGCGCCGCGCGCCAATATCCCGCAACATCGATGCATCGCCGCCGGGCCTTGCACGCGTTGCCTCATGTTCGCCGAAGCGCAATCCGACCCTTCCCTGTCCAAAGAGGCCTATGAAGCCCAGGAAGCGCGGCTGCGCGTCGCCTTGCTCAAGGCGCAGTACGAGCGCCTCGAACGCGCCGAGCGCGCGCTGCTGATCGTGGTGGCCGGCATCGACGGGGCCGGCAAGGGCGCCACCATCAACCTGCTGAACGAATGGATGGACCCGCGCCATATCCAGACCCTGGCGTTCGGCCCCCCCGAGCCCGACGAGCAGGAACGCCCGCCCATGTGGCGCTACTGGAACGAACTGCCGGCCAAGGGCCGCACCGGCATCGTGTTCGGCTCGTGGTACGTGCCGCTGCTGCTCGAGGCCGCCCGCAAGAAGCCCCGCCAGCGCCGCATCGAGGCGCACGCCGAGGCCATCCGCCGCTTCGAGGCCGTGCTCTCGGCCGACGGAGTGCAGATCATCAAGCTGTGGTACCACCTGTCGGACAAGGCGCAGGCCGAGCGCACCGAGCGCCTGCTGGCCAGCCCCGAAACCGCCTGGCAGGTGACGCCGGCCGACCGCAAGGTGCGCAAGAAATACGACCGCCTGTGCGATGCCGGCCGCCTGGCCATCGGCCTGACCAACGGCGCGCACGCGCCCTGGGTGGTGATCCCCAGCGCCGACGACCGCCTGCGCGCCGTGCGCACCAGCGAAGCGGTGCTGGCCGCGCTGCGGCAGCGCGCCGCGCCGCGCGTCGATCCGGCCTATGCCGGGCCGCCCGCGAAGCCGGCGCGCGGCGCCCGCCGGCTCGAGCAGCTCGACTACGACGCCCATATCGACAAGGACGACTACGAAACCGTCCTGGGCCTGCTGCAGGGGCGCCTGGCGCGCGCCGTCCGTTCGCCGGACTTCCGCCGGCGCAGCCTGGTCCTGGTGTTCGAAGGGCAGGACGCCGCCGGCAAGGGCGGCACCATCCGGCGCGTCACGCATGCGCTGGACGCGCGGCAGTTCGACATCACCCCGGTCAGCGCGCCCGCCCGGCACGAACTGGCGCGCCCGTATCTGTGGCGGTTCTGGCGCCGCCTGCCCCGACAGGGCCGCATCGCCATCTTCGACCGCTCCTGGTATGGCCGCGTGCTGGTCGAGCGCGTCGAGGGGCTGGCCGCGCCGGCCGCCTGGCGCCGCGCCTATACCGAGATCAACGATTTCGAGCGCCAGCTGGCCGAGCACGGCGCCATCGTGCTGAAGTTCTGGCTGGCGGTCACCGCCGACGAACAACTGCGGCGCTTCCGCGAACGCGAACAGTCGCCGTTCAAGCATTTCAAGATCACGCCCGACGACTGGCGCAACCGCAAGAAGTGGCGCGAGTACGGCGCCGCGGTCGACGACATGCTGGCGCGCACCGACAGCGCCCACGCGCCCTGGCACGTGATCCCGTCCAACGACAAGCGCTACGCGCGCGTGCAGGTGTTGCGGCATATCGTCGCCGCCCTGGAAGATTCCCTCTGACCCTCCGGTTCTGCCCATGAAGCCCGCCAAGCCCTCCGCCGATATCCGCCCTGTCGTCTCCGCCAACTTCGAAGTCTGGCTGCCCCTCTGGAAGGGCTACCAGGCCTTCTACAACGTCGACATTCCCGACGCAGTCACCCGCAGCACCTGGGAACGCTTCCTGGACCCGGCCGAGCCCATGCACGCCGCGCTGGCCTATGACGGCGGCCGCGCCGTGGGCATGGTGCACTGGATCCTGCATCGCTCGACCTGGACGGCCGGCGACTACTGCTACCTGCAGGACCTGTTCGTGGCGCCGGACGTGCGCGGCGGCGGCCACGGCCGCGCCCTCATCGAGCACGTATACGCTCAGGCGCGCGCCGTCAACGCCGCGCGCGTCTACTGGCTGACCCACGAAACCAACCATACGGCGATGCAGCTGTACGACCGCATCGCCGACCGGCCCGGGTTTGTGCAGTACCGGAAGGTCCTGTGAGCGCGCGCGACCCCGACTGCCCCCTGTGCCGCGAAGACGGCGGCGACCTGCTGTGGCAGGGCCCGCACCTGCGCGTCATCGAGGTGCCGGATGCCGACTACCCGGGTTTCACCCGGGTCATCTGGAACGCCCACATCCCGGAGATGACCAGCCTGTCCACCCACGGGCGCGAGCTGCTGATGCGCGCGGTCTACGCCGTGGAACAGGCGCAGCGCGACATCCTGGCGCCCGACAAGGTCAACCTGGCCTCGCTGGGCAACATGGTGCCGCACCTGCATTGGCACATCATCCCGCGCTGGCGCGGCGACCGGCATTTCCCCGACGCGGTATGGGCGCCGCCGCGCGTCGCCCCCGGCGCCGAACCGCCGGACTGGCACGCGCGGCAAAGCCGCATCCAGCAACTGCTGCCGCGCTACCGCAACCGGCTGGCCGAAGCCATGAACGCCTTGTTGTGGCATTGAATACAAAGGCCCGGCGCCGCTTGGCGCATGGAGGTGTCTGACACCCCATGGAGCACCCCGGGCCGGCAACGAGCGTGGCAAGGGGTGTCAGACACCTCGGTTCTCCCGGGAAGGTGTCTGACACCCCATGGAGCACCCCGCGCCGGCAACGGGCGCGGCAAGGGGTGTCAAACACCTCGGCCCCCAGGGAAGGCGCCAGACACCTCGATCCCCTGGCAAGGTGCCTGACGCGCCGGTCCCCGCAGGCTAGAGCGTGGTCGCCATGGCCGGGTCGCTGATGCCGTGCTTGCCGGTTTCCAGCCGGCCGGCGAAGCGTCGCTCGACGCCGTCGGCCACCAGCGTGAAGTCGTACCAGTTGCCGCTGTCGGCCAGCGTCCAGTGCTGCTCGGCCACGCCGCCGGCCGGCACGTCGAGCTGCCACGGGCCGTCGCCGCGATACGCATTGGCCTGCAGCGTCACGCTGGCCGGCGCGCTGCCGGCATTGGCCACCTTGGCGTACACCGCGCCGTTCTGCACGTCGTAGCAGACCTGCGCCTCCACTTTGGCGCCGGTCGCGCCGTTGCCGCTGAACGTGCGCACGAAGCCGTTGGTGCTGTAGACCCACAGGTCGTAATCGCCGCCGTCGGCGGGCGCGTCCCAGTCGTCTTCCAGCAGCTTGCCGGGCTCGACGGTGTAGCGGCGGGGGATCAGGTCCAGGTGCTTCTTGTCGTACACATGGAACACCGCGCCGACCGTGCCCGTATTGCTGAACAGCAGCGTCACGCGGCCGTCCTCGCCCACCCTGGCGCTGACGTGCAGCTCATACGGCAGTGCGCGCGAAGGGCGGGTGCCGGTTTCCTGGAACAGCGCCTGCGGCGTCGCCGGCGGATCGGCGCGCGGCAGGGTGCGCTGCTGGGCCTCCTGCGCGGCGTAGTCGCCATTGTCGGGCAGCACCGGGAAGGACGGATCGTTGGGGCTGGCGAAGTCGAAGGCCGAGGTCAGGTCGCCGCACACGGCGCGATGCCAGGGGCTGATGCTGTCGACCGTGATGCCGAAGCGCTTCTCCAGGAAGCGGCCCACCGAGGTGTGGTCGAACACTTCGGAACTGACCCAGCCGCCGCGGCTCCACGGCGAGATCACGTACATCGGGACGCGCGGCCCCAATCCCCACGGGCGCGTGGTGCCGCTGATGGTGTCGTCCTCCTTCAGGTACCGGCGGCCGGGGTCCGAGAAATACTCGCCGTCCAGCGGCACCGTGGACTTGCCCATCAGCTTGCCGTCGGCGTCGTACGACGGCACGGCGGGCGGCGGCAGGTGGTCGAACAGCCCGTCGTTCTCGTCGAAGGTGATGAAGAACACGGTCTTGCTCCACACCTCCGGGTTGGCGGTCAGCGCATCCAGCACGCGCGAGATGTAGTCGGCGCCCTGCGAGGTGCTGCCGCCGCCGCTGGGGTGCTCGGACACGGCCGGCCAGGGCAGCACCCAAGAGACCTGCGGCAGGGTGTTGTTGCGCACGTCGTCGGTCAGGTCCTCAAGGCTGTAGTGCTTCATGCCCTTTTCATACAGCGGCGAGCCGGGCTCGGCGGTGCGGAACGATTCGAATGCCAGGCCGCCGTGCATGGCGCCGGTCCAGTTGTTGTTGGGGTCCTGATAAAAGCGCCAGCTCACGCCGGCTTGCTCCAGCAGGTCGGGCAGCGTCGGCCACTTGAACGACGAGCCCTGGTAGGTGTAGCCCGGTTCGGGCAGCGCCCCGGTGATCCAGCAGCGCAGATTGTTCGGCTCGGAATCCGCATCGGTGCAGTTGATGCCCTGGCGGCCCAGCTCGGGGTTGAAGTTCGAGCCCGACCAGAACACGATGCGATTGGGATCGGTGCCGGTGGTGATCGAACAGTGATAGCCGTCGCAGATGGTGAAGGCTTCCGCCAGCGCGTACTGGAACGGGATGTCGTTGCGGCGGTAGTAGCCCATCGAATGCACGTTCTTGTACTTGGGCCAGAAGCCGAACTTGCCCTGGTTCCAGGCCGCCTGGGAATCCGAAAACGAGTGCGGCGTGCCCGGCACGAAGATGGCGTTCATCGACTCGCGGTCCAGGTGGTACGGCGGCACCTCCTTGGTGCCGTCGGACTGGAACCACACCGACTTGCCGCTCGCCAGCGGGATCGGGAACCGGTCGCCGAAGCCGCGCACGCCCCGCATGGCGCCGAAGTAGTGATTGAAGGCGCGGTTCTCCTGCATCAGGATCACCACGTGCTTGACGTCCTGGATGGTGCCGGTTTCAACCGCGGCCGGGATCGCCAGCGCCCGCTGGATCGACGCGGGCAGCATGGCGGCGGCCGACAGGGCGCCCATGGCGCCGGCCGATTTGCGCAGGAAGTCGCGCCGGTTCGCATTGCGGGGCGCGAGGTCGCCGGCCGCCGGGGGGAAAGGCTTGTTCATGGAGGTTCTCAGGCTGGAAGGGGAACGGTGGACGAGGCTGGCCGCGGCGGCAGCCGGCTCAGGGCGCGCAGCGCAGTTGCGGCGCGGGGGTTTCCGGCGTTTCGGGCTGCTGCACCGGCGGATCGTCATCGTCGTCGCTGCCGCTGCCGCAGGCGGTCAGCAGACAGAACAGCAGGCTGGCCGCCAGCGCGGCCCAGGGGCGGGAAGAAAGCGCATTCATCACGGGTCCTCGTGCAGTGGGAGTCGTCGATGGATGGCAGCTTAGGTAGCCAACATGACAGCCGAATGAATAGATTTCAAATATTGTTTATTACAAATTGAGCGTTACTCAGTTACACTGCGCGGGCCTTTTCTGCCGACGCATTGCATGTCCACCTACGCTGCCCCCGCCCTGCCCCGTCCCGCGCCATTCCGCCCGTCCGCCACGCCCTGGCACGCCGGGCGCTCCAGGCTGATCCTGGACCTGGACGGCACGCTGATCCGCGAACACGAACCGATCGACGGCGCGCACGCGTTGCTGCAGGCATTTCGCGGGCGTTTCGCCATCGTCTCGAACAACTCCACGCACACGGCGCGCCAACTGGCCCGGCGCTTGCGCGGCATGGGCCTGCCGGTGCGCGCCGCGGACCTGGTGCTGGCGGGGGAACAGATGGTGGAGTACCTGCGCGGCCACCATGCGCAGGCGCGCATCCTGATGTACGCCTCTGCGGCGCTGCGCCGCCACGCGGCGGCGCGCGGCTGCCGGCTGGTCGAGCGCGATGCGCACATCGTGGCGCTGGCCCTGGACAAGCGCTTCGGCTATGCCGCGCTGGCCGACGCCGCGCACGAGTTGGCGCGCGGCGCGCGCCTGGTGGTGAGCAACCCCGACCTGACGCACCCGGGACCGGACGGCCGGCAGGTGCCGGAGACCGGCGCCCTGCTGCAGGCCGTGCGGGCCTGCGCCGGCGTGGCGTCCTGGCATATGGTGGGCAAGCCAGAGCCGGCCATGTTCGAGGAAGGGCTGCGCCGCCTGGGCGGCGCGCCGCACGACACCCTGGTCATCGGCGACAACCCGCTGACCGACGGCGCCGGCGCCGCGCGCGCCGGCCTGCCCTGTCTGCTGCTGGGCCACGACGCGGGCGCGGCCGCGGCCACGCCCGCGCAACTGCTCGCGCTGGACGACGCCCCGCTCAGTAGCGCTTGAGCGACAGCACGTTGAAGGTGCGCTTCAGGGTGTCGACCGACTTGTCGTAGTTGGCCAGCGCCAGGCAGGCGATCAGCGCGTCGATGATGGCGAGCTGCGCCAGCCGGCTGGTCATGGCCTCGGTGCGGAAGCGCGTCTCGCGCGCCATGGTGTGCAGCAGCACATCGGCGAAGGGCTGGATCGGCGACTTGCCGAAGTTGGTGATGCAGATGGTGCGCGCGCCGGCCTCTTTGGCCAGGCGCGTGGCCAGCACGGTTTCGTGGGTGCTGCCCGAATGCGAGATGGTCAGCACGGCCACGTCGGGCCCGGTCAGCGACGCGCTGATGGCCTGCACGTGCGAATCGGTGACCGCGGTGGCGTTCAGGCCGATGCGCAGCATCCGGTAGTGCGCGTCCTCGGCGATGGTGGCCGAGCTGCCGATGCCGTAGATCTCGATGCGGCGCGCCTGCGCGAGCAGCCGCACGGCCTGTTCCAGGGCCTGTGTGTCGAGCACCGAGGCGGTTTCCTGCAGGGCCTGGATATTGCTCTGGAAGATCTTGCCCACCACCGTGCCGGCGCTGTCCTCGGGCGCAAGGTCTTCGTGGATGTACTGCACTGGCCGGACGATTTCCTGCGCCAGGGCGATCTTCAGTTGCTGGAAACCCGTGGCGCCCACCATTTTGCAGAAGCCGATGACGCTGCCTTCGCTGGACTCGGTTTTCTCGGCCACTTCGCTGACCGACATGTGCACCACCTGGGCGGGGTGCCGGATCACGAATTCGCCGATGCGCTGCGTGGCGGGGCCCATGGACGACAGCAGGCTTTCGATGCGCGCCAGCATGGCGGGCGGCGCCGCATGGGTGGCGGGAGCTTCGGCGCCGGAGGCTGCGGGCTTCTTGGTAGTGGCCATGGCGTGACAATCAGGGGAGCGGCCATTCTCTCACAGCCACATGACGCGCCGCCACGCCGGCGGTATTCAGCCCGGCCGGCCGTCCACTCGCGGACGCGCCAGCCGGGGCGCGTAGGCCAGCGCGTACAGCGTGAAGCCCAGCACCCAGCACAACGCGGCGCCGTAGAGCCAATGCAGGAAGCCGGCCGGCCAGACCAGCGGCCCCAGCACGCGCAACACGGCGGCGGCGACGACCAGCCAGTAGGCCGCGACCTCGGCGCGGCCCGCCGCCAGCCGCCGGCCCGTATGGCCCAGCGCCGTGCGGGTGATCATGGCGATGATGGCCGTGCCCACCACGCCCACCGCGAAGGCGTGCTCTGCCACGCCGGGCATCACCCAGCCCAGCGCGCTGGCTGCCAGCAGCAGGAAGCTGACCGGCAGCCAGGCGTACGCCAGGTGCAGGATCCACAGAATGGGCCGGTTGCCCACCGCATAGCCGCGCCAGCCCGCCACCCGCACCGCCAGCAATGCGCCGGCCAGCGCAGCCAGCGGCGCCATCAGCCAGCCGGGCGCGGCCAGCACCCAGGCCAGCAGCGCCAGGATGGTCGCCCCCAGGATGGGTTTGCCCAGCCCGGGATACGACTTCAGGCGAAAGCCGGGCACGGCATTGGTCGTGAACATGGGCAGCACGCGCGCGCCGATCACCACCACGAACAGCACGGGCAGGGCCAGGCCCGCCACGCACACGCGCAGCGCCAGGCCGGGTTCGCCCAGCCAGGCGCAGGCATGAAAGAGCAGGTTGACGGCGCCGTACACCCACAGCGCGAGGGCGAGCGGGTAATTGCGGCGATTGCCCGCGCGCCGCAGCACGCGCGTGAAGGCCAGCGCCGCCAGCGGCAGGAACAGCCCGTCGAGCAAGGTCGCCAGCCACAGCGGGCCGGACCACATAGCCACGCGGCCGGCCAGCCACAGCGCGGTCAGGGCCGCCAGCGCCGGGCCGGCCGGCGTGTCGACGCCGGTCCAGGCGCGGCCGGCGGTAAACAGAAAACCCACGACGATCGCGGCGGCGAAGCCGAACACCATTTCGTGCGCATGCCACAGCAGGGCCAGGCCCATGGCGCCGGCGCCCGGCGGCGGCAGCAGGCCGGCCAGCTGCCCCGCCCAGACCGCCACCGCCACGGCGGCGAACAGCGCGCCGCACAGGTAGAAGGGCCGGAAGCCCAGGGCGAACAGGGCCCAGCCCGAAGGCGGCGCTTGCCGGGGCTCGGCGGGCCGGTGCAAGGAAGAAGGAGAAAGGGGGATCTGGACCATGGCTGTCGGACAAAAAAATGGCGCCGTGCGGATGGGCACGGCTGTGCACGAGTCTACCCGCGCGGCGCAACGCCAACGGCCATCGCGCCGATGTCGGCGGCCTATTACGCAAATGTTTGCGCTTCCGCAAAATGCCTGGTCGCGTATATCTTACGACGATCAGGTTATTTGGCGAGCCGCGACGGGCTGGCTAAGCTGTCGGGCTCCGGAATGCGGCCGGCGCTGTGGCGGCCGCGCTTATGGGGAAGCACACCATGAAGATTGCAAGAACATTGATCGGCGCCGCCCTGCTGGCCGGCGCCATGGCCGGCGCGCAGGCCGCCACCCTGGACGTCGTGCGCGAACGGGGCGAACTGCGCTGCGGCACCACGACCGGCTTTGCCGGCTTCTCGGCGCCGGACGCCAAAGGCGTATGGCGCGGCCTGGACGTCGACCTGTGCCGCGCGATTGCCGCCGCGGTGTTCGGCGACGCCGGGAAGATCAAGGTCGTGCCGCTGAATTCGCAGCAGCGCTTCACGGCGCTGCAGTCGGGCGAGGTCGATGTGCTGACGCGCAACACCACGGTGACCCAGCAGCGCGATACGGCGCTGGGCATCATCCATGCCGGCATCAATTTCTACGACGGGCAGGGTTTCCTGGTGCCCAGGTCGCTGGGCGTGAAGCACGCCACCGAGCTCAATGGCGCGACCATATGCCTGCAGACCGGCACGTCCAACGAGAACACGCTGGCCGACTGGGCGCGCGCGCACAAGGTGGAATACAAGCCGGTGGTCATCGAGACCTTCAATGAAGTGGTCAACGCCTTCGCCTCGGGACGCTGCGACGTGTTCAGCACCGATGCCTCCGGCCTGGCCTCCATCCGCATCTCCAAGCTGCAGAACCCCGACGACTACCTGGTGCTGCCCGAGATCATCTCGAAAGAGCCGCTGGGGCCGTTCGTGCGCCAGGGCGACGACGCCTGGCTGAACATCGTGCGCTGGTCGCTGTCGGCAATGATCGAGGCCGAGGAATACGGCATCACCTCCGCCAACGTGGACCAGCAGACCAACAGCGCCAACCCGAATATCCGCCGCATCCTGGGCGTGACGCCGGGCGCCGGCGCCAACATGGGCCTGGACGAAAAGTGGGCCTACAACATCATCAAGCAGGTGGGCAACTACGGCGAGAGCTTCGACCGCAACGTGGGCGCCGGCAGCCCGCTGAAGATCGAGCGCGGGCTGAACGCGCAATGGCGCGATGGCGGCCTGATGTACGCGCTGCCCATACGCTGAAGCCGGCAGCGCGGCGGCTGGGGGGAATTGAACCCCCCGCCGCTCAATTGATGCTGTAGCCGCGGCCCTTGAAGCACGCGCCCATGGCGCGGCTGTACGATTCGGTAGCGACGCCGGTGGTGTATTCGCTGATGTTGTCGGGGTCGAAACCGCTCTGGTTCATGGCCCAGCGGCGGCATTCGGCGCGGTCGCGCGCCTGCTGGGCATCGCTCTGGCCCTTGGCCGGGTAGGCGATGACATCCAGGCTGGACGAGGCCGCAATGCGCGGCGTCGAATACGTGACAGTGGGCGCCACGTAGGTGACGGGCGGGGCGGCATAGACCGGCGCCGGGTAGGCCACCGGCGGGTAGTACACGGGCGGCGACACATACGTGACGCCGCTGTAGCCATAGCGCGGCCCGCTGCTGAGCGCCAGCGCCACGCCGGCGCCCAGCAGCGCCGCGCCGCCCACCCACCAGCCGGAGTAATAGCCGCCATGGTAGCGGCCATGGGCCGAGGCCTGGCCGCTGGCCGTGGCCAGCAGGGCGGCCGCGACGGCCGCGCACCAAAATCGGGACTTCATGTTCGTCTTTCCTGAAAATCACTGGCCGCCGGCGCCGCGGGCATGCCGTGGAGAGAAACGCGGGCGGGAACAGCCATATGTACTTTACTCCCGCGCCGCGGGCCTGTCGCGCGCCAGGCCGGCGCGCCATGTAAAAGCGGCATCACGGCGTTTCAAGGGCGCGGCGCCCGGGCCGGGCCGCCATTGGAAGAACGGCGCCGCGGTATGCAAAAATCCGGCCCATGCCTTTTGACAATCGCTTGCAGAAAAATTCCCTGGCCGCGCAGGCCGCCCAATTGCCGGCCGCCTGGCAAGCGGCGTTCCAGCAACCCGACGTGGCCCGGGCGCTGCGCGAGGTGACCGCCTACGTCGAGCAGCGGCTGGCCGAGGGCGCCGTGGTGTATCCGGCCACCCCGTTCCGGGCCCTGGAGGGGCTGGTTCCGGCCGAAGTGCGGGTGGTGATCCTGGGCCAGGACCCCTACCATGGCCCCGGCCAGGCGCAGGGCCTGGCCTTCTCGGTGCCCGACGATTGCAAGCGCCCGCCCAGCCTGCGCAACATTTTCAACCAGATCGCCCAGGACCACCCGGGCACGCCGCTGCCGCGCGGCAACGACTTGTCGCGCTGGACGCGCCAGGGCGTGCTGCTGTTGAACACCGCGCTTACCGTGGAAGACGGCCAGCCGGCTTCGCACGCCAGGCGCGGCTGGGAAACGGTGACGGACGCCCTGATCAGCCTGGTGGCGCGCGACCCCGCCCCCAAGGCTTTCTTGCTGTGGGGCGCGCATGCGCAAGCCAAGCAGGTGTTGCTGCCCGACCACAGTGGCCATCTGGTGCTGACCGCCAACCACCCCTCGCCGCTGTCCGCGCGGCGCCCCCCTGTGCCGTTCCTGGGCTGCGGCCATTTCGCCCAGGTCAATGCCTGGCTGGCCACCCAAGGCAAAGCCCCTATTGACTGGACCACCGAAGAAAACCAAGGGGATGTACGCCAGGGCGAATTCGGGTTATGATCGCGGCACTGCACAAATTTGTGCCGGCATTAAATCCGCGCCCTGAGTAGCACCACGCGGTCACTGACGCAGTTTGTCGGGTCAGCTTCCCGACCCCATGCCGGTCACCATCGATTCCTGACCTCCTTTCCTTTCGCCTCGCGCTTCACATACAGCGCGCCGCGCGCACGGTTGTTCCGGTCGGCCCGATGCTCCATCAACCGTCGCCCGGACCCGCCGCTTTTCCTTCGGCTCGCCTGGCACATGCGCCGCTTTGCGCGGCAAGGACAAGGTATGTCTTTCGAAACCCTGGGTCTCGCGCCCACTCTGCTGTCGGCCCTGCAAGAGGCCGGCTTTTCCGCCCCCACGCCCGTCCAGGCCGCCGCCATTCCGCAGGCCCTGGCCGGCCATGACCTGATGGTCTCGTCGCAGACCGGCAGCGGCAAGACCGCCGCCTTCATGCTGCCCGCCCTCAACCGTATCGCCGGCCAGCCCGGCAACAAGGGCGTGGGCGTGCAAGTGCTGGTGCTGACCCCGACGCGCGAACTGGCCCTGCAAGTCACCGAGGCGACCGGCTCGTACGGCCGCAATCTGCCCGGCCTGCGCACCGCCACCGTGGTGGGCGGCATGCCCTACGGTGCCCAGCTCAAGGCGCTGTCGCGCCGCGTCGACGTGCTGGTGGCCACGCCCGGCCGGCTGATCGACCACCTGAAGGCCGGCCGCGTCAAGCTGAACACCGTGCACACCCTGGTGCTGGATGAAGCCGACCGCATGCTGGACATGGGCTTCATCGAAGATATCGAAACCATCGTCGAGCGCCTGCCCGAGCAGCGCCAGACGCTGCTGTTCTCGGCCACGCTGGATGGCACCGTGGCCAAGCTGGCCGCGCGCATGATGCGCGAACCGCAGCGCATCGAAATGGCGGCCCAGAAAGAAAAGCACGCCAATATCACGCAAAGCCTGCTGTACGCCGACGACGCCAGCCACAAGATGCAGCTGCTCGACCACGTGTTGCGCGACGCCAAGCTGGACCAGGCGATTGTCTTCACCGCCACCAAGCGCGGCGCCGACGACCTGGCCGACCGCCTGGCCGACCAGGGCTTTGCCGCCGCCGCCCTGCACGGCGACATGAATCAGCGCCAGCGCACCCGCACGCTGACCCAGTTGCAGCGCGGCCAGTTGCGCGTCCTGGTGGCCACCGACGTGGCGGCGCGCGGCATCGACGTGCAAGGCATCAGCCACGCCGTCAACTTCGACCTGCCCATGCAGGCCGAAGACTACGTGCACCGCATCGGCCGCACCGGCCGCGCCGGCCGTGATGGCCAGGCCTTCACGCTGGCGACCCACGCGGAACGCCACAAGGTGCGCCGCATCGAGCATTACATCGGCCAGTCGATCACTCCGGAAACCATTGCCGGCCTGGAACCCAAGCGTACGCCGCGCCCCTATGCCGGCGGTCCCGGCCGTGGCGGCAAGCCGTTCGGCAAGCGCCCCGGAGGTTTCGGCGGCGATCGCCCGCAATCGCGCGAGGGCCGGGGCTTCCGCGCCGATGCGCAGCGCGAGGGCGGCTGGCGCGGCCATGACGCCAAGCCCCGCGAGGGCGGCTTCCGCGGCGAGTTCCAGCCGCGCGAAGGCGGCTGGCGCGGCCGCGACGAGCGCCCCGCCCGTCCGGCCGGCGAGCGCGATTTCCGGCCCGCCCGCGCCTTTGGCGAGCGCCCGCAACACGGCGACTGGCGCGCCGAGCGCGACGCCCGCCCGACGGCCGGGTACGAACCGCGCCCGCACCGCGACGGCGCCCGGCGCGGCGAGTTCCAACCGCGCGGCGAATTCCAACCTCGTGGCGAGTTCAAGCCGCGCGGTGAATTCAAGCCGCGCAGTGAGTTCAAGCCGCGCGGGGACTTCCAGCCCCGTGGCGAATTCCAGCCCCGCGGTGAATTCCAGCCCCGCCAGGCGCGCGGCGAAGGCGATTTTCGTGGCGCCGAGCGCCGTCCCGGCGGCTTCCGGCCGTCGACCAAGCCGTTCGCGCAACGCGCCGGCGGCCCGTCCAAGCACTACGGCAAACCCGGCGGCCCGCGCCGCGGCTAAACCGCACGGCAGGGGCGGCATGGGACAATAACGCCCATGCAACGCCCTGCCACTGCCTCCCTCCCCGCTCTCGACCCGGACAGCGCGCGCCACAGCGCGCGCGCCGCCGCCCACCTGCGCCAGGCCATCGGCGCGGCGGGCGGCTGGCTGCCGTTCGATCAATGGATGGCGCAAGCGCTTTATGCGCCGGGCCTGGGCTATTACGCCGCCGGCGCGCTCAAGCTGGCCGCGCCGGCCGTGGATGCGCGCGGCATGCCCATCGCGGCGGGCGATTTCGTCACCGCGCCGGAACTGACGCCATTGTTCGGTCACACCGTGGCCCGGCAAGTGGCGCAGGTGCTGGCCGACACCGGCACGGCCACCGTACTGGAATTCGGCGCCGGCACCGGCGCCCTGGCCGACAGCGTGCTGGCCGGGCTGGACGCGCTCGGCGTGTCCGCCGACTACCGCATCATCGAAGTCTCGGCCGACCTGCGCGCGCGCCAGCAGGCACGCCTGGCGCCGCATGGCGCCCGCGTGCAGTGGCTGGACGCGCTGCCAACCAGTTTTTCGGGCTGCGTGCTGGCCAACGAAGTGCTCGACGCCATGCCGGTATCGCTATTCCGCTGGAGCGAGGCCGGCGCCGTGCTGGAGCGCGGCGTGGCCCTGGACGCGAACGGCGACTTCGCCTGGGACGACCGGCCGGCCGGCGCGCCATTGGCGCAGGCGGTGGCGGCGCGCATGCCGCCGCTACCCGGCTATGTATCCGAGATCAACCTGCAGGCCGAGGCCTGGATGCGGGCAATGGGCGGCTGGCTGGCGTGCGGCGCCGCCCTGCTGTTCGATTACGGCTTCCCGCGCCGCGAGTACTACCATCCGCAGCGCGCCGGCGGCACGCTGATGTGCCATCTGCGCCACCATGCCCACGCCGACCCGCTGGTCGCCCCGGGCGTACAGGACATCACCGCCCATGTCGATTTCACCGCCATGGCCGACGCGGCGCTCGAGGCCGGCCTGCAGGTGCTGGGCTATACCTCGCAGGCGCGCTTCCTGATGAACGCCGGGCTGGCGGAACTGCTGGCGCGGCACGATCCAGCCGATGCGCGCGCCTATGCGCAGGCGGTGGCGCCGGTGCAGAAACTCCTGAGCGAAGCCGAGATGGGCGAGCTGTTCAAGGTGCTGGCCGTGGGCCGCGACATCGCCGCGCCGCTGCGCGGCTTCGCGCGCGGCGACCGGCTGGCGGCGCTGTAGGCGGCGCGCCCGGCAGGTCGGCAGGGCGGCAGGTGTCTGACACCCTACGGGAGTCAGACACCGAGCTACGACTTAGCCGCGCGCACAGCGGTGCCAGCACCTCCGCAGCCTGACACCCGGGAATGGGCCGCGTACGGAGCGGCCGCGCAGCACGCGGCGGGCCGCTCGATCGCCCATGCGGCGTTTGCCTGGCGCGGCACAATATCGGAAACTGTCTGGCGCCGGCGCTGATGCCGGATACCCCGGACAATGCCACGGAGACCTTCATGCCCCCTTCATCGCTCGACGGGCGCCGCATTCTCGTTGTCGAAGACGAAGCGATGATCGCCATGCTGCTCGAGGTTCACCTGGCCGATTTCGGATGCGAGGTCGCGGGCTCGGCGAAC
This sequence comes from Bordetella genomosp. 2, assembly GCF_002261345.1. Lineage (GTDB taxonomy): Bacteria > Pseudomonadota > Gammaproteobacteria > Burkholderiales > Burkholderiaceae_B > Bordetella_A. The sequence goes on from NZ_NEVT01000009.1 coordinate 257,200, forward strand.
AGCGTGCGGGCGGCGCTGCAGCTGATCGAAGACGAGCCGGGCGCCGACGCCGCGATCCTCGACATGAACCTGGCCGGTGAACCCGTCAACCCGGTGGCCCGCGCGCTTTCGGCCAGGCGCATTCCGTTCCTGTTCCTGACCGGATACGGCAGCCAGCCTGTCGAGGCCTACCCGGATGCGCCGGTGCTGGGCAAGCCGCTGGAAGTCAATCAACTGCGCCGGGCGCTGGAGCAGATCTCGGCGCCTGGCCGATCGACCCCGTGACGCCGTCCTGGCGCCACGGCAGGCACAGCTCGACATGCAACCCCGAGGCCAGCCACTGGCGCGACAGCGTGCCGCCCAGCTGCGCCACGCACCGGTCGATGAGCGCAGAACCCAGCCCGGCGCGCGTCGGCTGACACACCGCCGGGCCGCCGTTTTCGGTCCAGCGGATCACGATGTCGTCCGGCGCGCGGTGCCACTGGACTGCAAGCCTGGCGCCCGACACCGATAGCGCGCCGTATTTGGCGGCATTGGTGGCCAATTCGTGGATGATCATGGCCACCGATTGCGCGGCCATCGGCGCCAGCGGCAGCGCCGGCCCTTGCAGCCAGACGCCGCTTTCATCGCTTTTCATGTAAGGCGCCAGCTCCTCGGTGACCAGCTGGGCCAGGTCGGCGCCCGCCCAGCTGCTATGGGCCAGCAGGTTATGGGCGCGGGCCAGCGTCCGCAAACGGCCATCCAGCGCCGCGCGGTAACTGGGCACATCCGGGGCTACGGTCAGGGCGACGAACGACTGCATGACCGACAACAGATTATTGGCGCGATGATTCACTTCGTGCAGCAACAGCCGCTGCCGCTCCTCGGCCTCCTTGCGCTCGGTGATGTCGACCAGCATGTTGATGCCGCCGACGATATTGCCTTGGGCATCGCGCAAAGGCGTCGGATAGGGCAGGAACACAATGCGGGAACCGTCGGGGCGTTCGGCGATCGCTTCCACTCCCCGCACCTCGCGCCCTTCCTTCAGCGCCACGGCCATCGGGCATTCGTCAGGCCGCATGGGGCTTCCGTCCAGGCGGTACAAGCGCCAGGTCACGCACCATTCGTCCGATCCCAGGATGGGGCGGCGGCCCGACAAGGTGACGGCAGCCTCGTTATAGAAGGTGATGCGGCCCTGTGCATCGGTGGTGTAGATGGCGGCCGGCAGTGCATTCAACAAGCCGTGATACAGGAATTCCTGGATGATCCCGGGCGGCTCGGCGGCCTCGCGAGGGGCGGCCTGCGGCGTCTCGCCGGCGGGCAGCGGCGCCGGGCGCGGTGGTTGCGGGGTATTCATTCATCCTCCTTGCCGAAGCGCGATACCGCCGCGAGCGTGCGCAGGCGCGCCTCGTGCAACGCCGGCTTGATGCGCGCCGGGTCGCCCGCGCATTGGCGGGCGATGGCGCCGGCATCCACGGCGCGCACCGCCTCGGCGCGGCGTTGCCAGGCCGGCAGGTCGATCGCGGCCACCACCGCCGCCGCCTGCAACAGCGCGATGAAACGGTCCGGCTTGCGCAGCGCGTCGCAAGACTCGATCAGCGCCAATTGGGCGGCGGGATCGGCGGCGCCGGCCTGGTCCACCACGCGCGGCAGCAGGCGCGCCTGGTCGGCGCAGTCGGTCGGCACGCGCAGGCGGCGGGCTAGCGCATCGCGCTCGGGCGTCAACCGGCACAACAGGGCATAGCGGCCCGGCAGCGCCAGGTCCGTGCCGGCGGCGCGGTCCAGGTCGGCGCCCACCGTCTCCACCCCCTGCAATTCGGGCATCACGCGCGCCAGGGCGCCGGATTGCCGCAGCACGTCCAGCATGCGCGACGGCGTGGCCGCCATCAAGCCGCGCGACAACTCTTTCCAGACCCGTTCCGGCACCAGCGCATCCGCCTCGCCGGCATCCACCATGCGGCGGCACAAGGCCAGGGTCTCGGGCGCCACGGAAAATTCGCCGAAGCGCGCGGCGAAGCGGCCCAGGCGCAGGATGCGCACCGGGTCCTCGGCGAACGCCTCGCCCACGTGCCGCAGCACGCGCGCCCGAATGTCGGCCGCGCCATTGAGCGGATCCAGCAGTTCGCCTTGCGGCGTGCGGGCAATGGCATTGACGGTCAGGTCGCGGCGGCGCAGGTCCTGCTCCAGCGTGACGTCCGCGCCCGTATAGAAGGTGAAGCCCTTGTAGCCGCGCCCCGATTTGCGCTCGGTACGCGCCAGGGCGTATTCCTCTTTGGTGCGCGGATGCAGGAACACGGGGAAATCGCCGCCCACCGGGATGAAGCCGCGCTGCGCCATGTCCTCGGGCGTGGCGCCCACCACGACCCAGTCGCGATCGCCCGCCGGCAGGCCCAGCAGGTCGTCGCGCACGGCGCCGCCCACGATATATACCTGTAAGCCGGCGCAGTCCGGATCGGCCGGCAGGTCGGGCGCGGCGTTCACGGCAGCTCGGCCGTGCGCACCGTGGGCGGCTCGATGCGGCCGAGCCGCGCCTTCAGCGACTGCGGCTGCCCGGTAAACATGGCGGCGTAATACGTGGCGTTGGACATCACGTGCTTGACGTACAGGCGCGTCTCGGTGAACGGGATGGTCTCGGCGAAGATGGCGCCCTCGACCGGATGCGACAACGTGGCGCGCCAGGTCTTCGGCCGGCCCGGACCGGCGTTGTAGCCGGCGCTGGCCAGCACCTGCGAGCCATCCAGGCCATTGAGCACGATGCTCAGGTAATTGGTGCCCAGGACGGTGTTGGTGTCGAAATCGTTGACGCTGGACGGCGAATAGTCGGCCATGCCGATCTTGCGCGCCACCCATTTGGCGGTGGCGGGCATGAGCTGCATCAGCCCCGAGGCGCCTACATGCGAACGCGCGTTCATGACGAAGCGCGATTCCTGGCGGATCAGCCCGTACACCCAGGCGGGGTCGAGGGCGATGGCGTTGGCCTGGGCGGTGACCCGGCCCTCGAACGGCGCGATGTAGCGCTGGGTGAAGTCGACTTCTTTCTCGGTGCGCTCCGAGGTGTTGACGACGCGGTCGTAGATGTCTTCGGCGCGCGCCAGCTCGGCGGCGGCCAGCAATTGGCGGTCGGACATGCCGCGCAACGCGAAATTCCATTCGCCCACCGCCTCGGACCGCCAGCCCAGCCGGAACAGGTGCACGGCGCGGCGCAGGCCGGCATTGGCGCGCGCCTCGGCCATTTCCTGGTCGGTGACCGGCGCCGGCCGCGGCGGCACCGTGATGCGGCGGCCGAGTTCCTCGGCCGCCAGCTGGCCATAGAAGTTGTATTGGTCGGCGATGCTGGCATAGCCCTGCTGCGCCTGGGCGGCGCGGCCGCGCGCCGCGTCGCTGCGCGCCTTCCAGTAGACCCATACCGGCTCGGCCTGCTGGGCGGCCGGCATCAGCTCGATGGCCGCATGGACCCAGCGCCAGTCGATCTTGGGCTGGCGCAGGGCCGAGCGCACGCGCCACGCGCCGTTGTAGTCGGTCAGCGCGATGTCGCCGGCTTCGCGGTACCAGGCGTCCGCCCGGCTGTCGAGATTCAGCGCCGCGATCAGCGCATACTGACTGCGCACCCAGGCCAGGTTCGACTTGGGCAGGTTATTGGCCCATTCGCGCCGCAAGTAGGAATCGGCCACGTCGAGGTCCTGGCGCGCCAGGCGCGCCAGCGCCACGGTGGCCAGTTCCTTTTCATTGCGGCCCACCAACTGGTGATCGCGCCGGGTCAGCCACTTCATGGGGCTCTTGAGCAGCGCGTCGAAAGTCTTCTGGTCCTTGAGCTCGAAGATGTAGCCGGCGAACTTGCGCGCATCGCCGACCCGGTCGGTCTCGATGGCGGCGCGCAGCTGCGGCTGGATCTCGTCCCAGCCCAGCACCCCGTCGGCGACGAGCTGATCGTAGAGGTTCCAGCAGTCCCGGCCTGGCGAGAAGGCCTCGAGCGCCTGCCTGGCGGTGGCGCGCTGGCCGGTCATGTGGCGCGCTTCGAGGATGGCGCAGCGGGTCTGCGCATTGGCGTCGGGGACGTCGCCCAGTTCGCGCGCGGTCTCGAAATCGCCGCTGCGCGCCGCCGACAGGATCCAGCTGCCGCGCAGCCGCTCGGCCAGGTAGGTGCCGGCGTGGTCTTTCAGGAAGCGCGCCGCTTCGGCCTTGGGCTGCACGCCGCCGGGCGGATTCCAGAGCTGGTAGCGCAGCAGCCAGTAGTCCGGGTAGCTGCCCAGCAGGTCGCTGCGCGCCTGCGGCGCCAGCATGGCCAGCACCGACCACTGCTTGCGCTCGTTGGCTTCGCGAGCCGCGATGACCGCATCCCGGGCGGGCGTCTGCGCCGTGGGCGGCAGGCCGGCCAGCTTGACCGGCGGCACGGCGATCGCCGGGCGGGCGGCCTGTGCCGGGGCGGCCGGCGCGTGCCCCTGCTGGGCATCGACCGACGAGCAGGCTGCGGTGAACAGGGCCAGTACGGGCAGCCAGCGCCGCGCCCCGCGGGGCTCGAACGTGCTGGATTTCTGATAAGGTCCTGATTCAAGCCACTGCCGCATTGTCGACCCGCATGAACATTCGAAATTCCGCACAGAATAACGCAGTCGCGCTACGCGCGCGATTGCGGCAAGCCCGCGCCGACCTGCCCGCCGCGCAACGCGACCGCGGCGGCCTGCTGATGCGCGGACGCCTGTTCACCTGGCTCAATGCCGCGCGCGACCAGGCCGTCAAGCGCGGCGCCCGCCCTCCCGCCACGGTGGCGGCATTCTGGCCGCTGGAACACGAGCCCGACCTGCGCCCGCTGCTCGACCAATGGGCGCAGGCCGGCATCGCCGTCGCGCTGCCGGCCATCCGCGAGCCCGCCGCGCCGCTCGAGTTCCGCGCCTGGACTCCCGGCGCCGCCTTGCGCGCCGGCCCGTACAACGTGCAAGAGCCGGCCGCCGACAGTCCGCTGCTGCGCCCCGACGTGGTCCTGGTGCCCACGCTCGGCTACACCCTGCAGGCCGACCGCCTGGGCTACGGCGGCGGCTATTACGACCGTACGCTCGCCGCGCTGCAGCGCGACGGCCAGCCCTGCACCACCATCGGCGTGGCCTGGAACGAAGGCCTGATCGACAGCGACGACTACCAGCCGGCCGAGCACGACGTGCGGCTCGATGCCGTGCTCACGCCCGACGGCTGGGTGCCCGAGCCGCCGCTGCTGGGTCCCGGCGCGCCCACCGGCGGCAGCCTGGGGTCGTACGTGCTGCGCTGACCGTCCGCCGGCGCGGCGCGCCGGCCAGCGCGGCCCCTTTGCCATCCTTGACGATTGCCGCGCCGGGCCCTCGGGCCGCGCGGCGCCTTGCTGCGCCCCCATAGGAAGCAGCATCGCACCACTTTGGTGCACGCCGCTCAGGGCCAACCCGCCTACCTGCGCGGCGGGCCTTCTGCTACAACGACTACAGGCCCACGGACATCCCGTGCCCGCGGGACCTGGCATAAGGGTTGCTTGATTGCAGTCGGCGCGTCCGCCCACGCGCCCACGTTTCGGGCCGCAGGCTCCATCCGGATCACGCGGCCGGCCCGGACCGGTACAAGGAGGAGCCATGCAGCATCCCCAGCCCGCCCCCGCGGCGGCGTATGACGAAATGGTCGACGCCCACGGCGAAGTGCGCCCTCACTACCAGGCGTTCTCGCAGTGGCTGGCGCAAGAGCCCGAAGACGCCATGGCGGCGCGCCAGATCGAGGCCGACCTGAGCTTCCGGCGCGTCGGCATCACTTTTTCGGTGGCCGGCGACGAGGCCGGCACCGAGCGGCTGATCCCGTTCGACCTGATCCCCCGCATCATCCCCGCCGACGAATGGCAGCGGCTGGACGCCGGCCTGAAGCAGCGCGTGCGGGCGCTGAACCTGTTCATCCACGACATCTACCACGGCCACGAGATCGTGCGCGCGGGCGTGGTGCCGGCCGAACAGGTATTCCTGAATGCGCAGTACCGCCCCGAAATGCAGGACGTGGACGTGGCCGAGGACATCTACTGCCACATTGCCGGCGTGGACATCGTGCGGGCCGGGGCCGGCGAGTTCTATGTGCTGGAAGACAATCTGCGCGTGCCCTCCGGCGTGTCGTACATGCTGGAAAACCGCAAGATGTCGATGCGCCTGATGCCCGACGTATTCGGGCGTGTGAAGGTCAAGCCGGTGGCGCATTACCCGGACCTGCTGCTGGACAACCTGCGCGAAGTGGCGCCGCGCAGCATCGACGCCCCGACGGTCGTCGTGCTGACCCCTGGCATGTACAACTCCGCATACTTCGAGCATGCCTTCCTGGCCCAGCAGATGGGGGTGGAGCTGGTCGAGGGCCAGGACCTGTTCGTCGAGCAGAACACCGTGTACATGCGCACCACGCAGGGGCCGCGCCGCGTGGACGTGATCTACCGGCGGGTGGACGACGACTTCCTCGACCCGCTGTCGTTCCGCGCCGATTCGGCGCTGGGCGTGCCCGGCCTGCTGTCGGTGTACCGGGCCGGGCGCGTCACGCTGGCCAACGCCATCGGCACCGGCATCGCCGACGACAAGTCCACTTACCAGTACGTGCCCGACATGATCCGCTTCTACCTGAAGGAAGAGCCGATCCTGGCCAATGTGCCCACCTGGCGCTGCGCGCGGCCCGACGAGCTGTCGCACGTGCTGGCCCACATGCACGAACTGGTGGTCAAGGAAGTGCACGGCGCCGGCGGCTACGGCATGCTGGTGGGCCCGGCCGCGACGCGCGCGCAGGTCGAGGCCTTCAAGGCGCGGGTGCGCGCCAACCCGGCCAACTACATCGCCCAGCCCACCCTGGCGCTGTCGACCATCCCCACCTATGTCGAGGCCGGCGTGGCGCCACGCCACGTCGACCTGCGCCCTTACGTGCTGTGCGGCAAGGACATCCGCACCGTGCCCGGCGGGTTGTGCCGCGTGGCCCTGGTGGAGGGCTCGCTGGTGGTCAACAGCAGCCAGGGCGGCGGCACCAAGGACACCTGGGTACTGGGAGACTGACCATGCTGAGCCGCACCGCCGACAACCTGTTCTGGATGTGCCGCTACATCGAGCGCGCCGAGAACACCGCCCGCATGCTGGACGTCAACCTGCAGATGTCGCTGCTGCCGCAGGATGCGCAAGCGCGCGACGGCCTGTGGCGCGCCGTGCTGCGCATCTCGGAACTGCAGCACGGCTACGACGCGCGCTACCCCGCCGTCACGCCGCTGGACGTGCTGCACTACATGGTGCGCGAACCGCACAACCAGTCGTCCATCTACGCCTGCCTGCGCGCCGCGCGCGAGAATGCACGCGCCGTGCGCGGCAGCCTGACCACCGAAGTCTGGGAAACCTACAACGCCACCTGGCTGGAACTGCAGAAGCACCTGCAGACCAACCTGCCCGAACGCAATCCAGGCGAGTTCTTCGAATGGGTCAAGTTCCGCGCCCACCTGGCACGCGGCGTCACCATCGGCACCATGCTGGAAGACGAGGCGCTGCACTTCCTGCGGCTGGGCATGCACCTGGAACGCGCCGACAACACGGCGCGGCTGCTCGACGTGAAATTCCACGAAGACGACGGCGACCACCCCGCGCGCGCCAGCCGGCACAGCGAGTTCTATCGGTGGTCGGCGCTGCTGAGCTCGGTGTCGGGGCTGGAGATCTACCGCAAGGTGTACCGCGACGTGATCACGCCGGACCGGGTGGCCGAACTGCTGATCCTGCGCCCGGACATGCCGCGTTCGCTGCTGGCCTCGGTGCAGGCGCTCAACGAGGACCTGGCGCGCGTGTCGAACCAGCGCTCGGCCGAGACCGAGCGGCGCGCCGGCATGCTGCACGCCGAACTGCGCTACGCGCGCGTCGAGGACATCCTGCATAGCGGCCTGCACCGCTACCTGGAGCGCTTCCTCGACCGCATCAACGACCTGGGCAACCGCATCAGCCAGGATTTCCTGGTCCCGCTGGCCGCCTGAGGAGCCCCGCATGAAGCATTTGATCAGGCACCTGACGCAGTACCGCTACACCGCGCCGGTCGGCTACAGCATCCAGACCCTGCGCCTGACGCCGCGTCCCGACGAGCACCAGCGCACGCGGCGCTGGCGCATCGACGCGCCAGGCCCGCTGCAGCAGCAGGTCGACGCCTACGGCAACATCACGCATGTGCTGACCCTGACCCGCCCGCACGACAGCATCGAGCTGAGCGTAACCGGCCAAGTCGACATCGACGAGCTGCCCGACGGGCGGCTGCGCCCCGAAGACAACCGCCTGCCGGTGCACGCCTATTGCGTGCCGACGCCGCTGACCCAGGCCGACGACCCGATACGGGAGTTCGTGCATGCCGCCCTGCCCGGCGGCCTGCGCACCCCAGCCGACGCGCTGGCCCTGGCCGGCGCCATCTGCGACCGGGTGGCCTACGAACCGGGCACCACCGACGTCACCACCGCCGCCGGCCAGGTGTTGACGCTGGGCCATGGGGTGTGCCAGGACCACGCCCACCTGTTCCTGGCCTGCGTGCGCGGGCTGGGCATCCCGGCCCGGTATGTGAGCGGCTACCTGTACACCGAGGCCGAGCATGCCGCCAGCCACGCCTGGGCCGACGTATGGCTGGCCGATGTCGGCTGGACCAGCATCGATATCACCAACCGCCAGTTTGCCTCGGAATGCCACTGCCGCCTGGCGGTGGCGCGCGACTACGACTCGGCCTCGCCGGTGCGCGGGGTGCGCCACGGCGGCGGCGAGGAATCGATGACGGTCTCGGTCCAGGTGCAGGCGGCCGGCCAGCAGTAATTGGGGTCGATTCACGGGCGCGGCCGGCACGCCGCCCGGTTCCCCCCTACAATACGCCAGCCGTTTTCCACCGTACGACCATGACCTACTGTGTAGCCGCCCGCCTGGACGCGGGCCTGGTTTTCCTGTCCGACTCGCGCACCAACGCGGGCGTGGACCAGATCAGCGTTGCCCGCAAGCTGAACGTCTTCGAGCAACCCGGCGACCGCGTCATGGTGCTGCTGACCTCCGGCAACCTGGCGATCAGCCAGGCCGTGGTGAACCTGCTGGCCCAGCTCGACGGCGACAGCCCCGATTCCCTCTGGTCGGCGCCCGACATGTATGAAGCCGCCCGCCGCGTGGGCGAGGCCGTGCGCCGCGTGCACGAGCGCGACGCCGAGGCGCTCAGCGAGCACGGCGTGGATTTCAACATCAACCTGATCTTCGGCGGCCAGATCGGCGCCGAGCGCTGCCGCCTGTTCCAGATCTATTCGGCCGGCAACTTCATCGAGGCCAGCCCGGACGTCCCGTACGTGCAGATCGGCGAGGCCAAGTACGGCAAGCCCATCCTCGACCGCGTGCTGCGCTCCGACACGTCGCTGGACGAGGCCGCCAAGTGCGCGCTGATTTCCATGGACTCGACGCTGCGCTCGAATATCTCGGTCGGCCTGCCGCTGGACATGCTGGTGTACGAAGCCGGCGCGCTGCGCGTCACGCACTTCGCCCACATCGACGAAGACAACGAGTACTTCCGCATGATCCGCAAGACCTGGGGCGAACGCCTGCGCCAGGTCTTCGCCGAAATCGCCGACCCCAGCTGGACCGACGCTGGCGCGAGCGGCTCGCTGGCCGCCGCGGGCCGCCTGCACCAGCCGCACCGGCTCACCCCGGGCGGCGCCGACGCGACACCCGCGCCGCTGCAAGTGCTGGCGCAGGACCCGGGCAAGTCGCAAGCCAGCTGATCGTTCCGGTTCCAGTTGCCTGGCGCCCGCAGGGCTGATCCTTTCCGGTTCACGTTTTCAGGTGTCTGACGCCCGCAGGGTGTCAGACACCTGCGATGACACCAATGCGGGAGCGCGATCAGGCGACGCCAGCCGACGCAAGATCGAGCTGGCGCCAGATGCCGAGGGTCGCCTCGGCGTGGTTCAGCGTATAGAAATGCAGGCCCGGCGCGCCGTTGTCGAGCAGGTTCTGGCACAGGTCGGCCATCACGTCCACGCCGAATGCGCGTATGGAAGCCTTGTCGTCGCCGAACTCGGCCAGCCGCAGGCGGATCCAGCGCGGGATCTCGGCGCCGCACATTTCCGAGAACCGGACCAGCTGCGAGTGGTTGGTGATCGGCATGATGCCGGGCACGATGGGAATGGACACGCCCTTGGCCTGGGCGCGGTCGACGAAGTCGAAATAGGCGTCGGCGTTGAAGAAGTACTGCGTGATGGCGGCGTCCGCGCCGGCGTCGACCTTGGCCACGAAGTGGGCCAGGTCGGCGGCCGGGCTGGCCGCCTGCGGGTGCATCTCGGGATAGGCCGCCACTTCGATGTGGAAGGCGTCGCCGGTTTCCTGGCGGATGAAAGCCACCAGGTCGGCCGCGTAGCGCAGCTCGCCGGCATCGCCGCCCATGCCCGAAGGCAGGTCGCCGCGCAACGCCACCAGGCGGCGCACGCCCTGCTCGCGATAAGCGGCCAGGATCTCGCGCAGGTTGTCGCGGGTGGCGCCGATGCACGACAAGTGCGGCGCGGCATCGCAGCCCAGGTTCTGCAGCATGCGCACCGTGTCGGCCGTGCCGGCGCGGGTCGAGCCGCCCGCCCCGAAAGTGACGCTGACATAACGCGGCTGGATGGCCAGCATCTGCTTGGCCGCGCGCACCAGCCGCTCTTGGGCGGCGATGTCGCGCGGGGGGAAGAACTCCAGGCTCAGGGCGGGGGTGGAAGTCATCAGGGAATCAGTCGGGAAAGCAGGCCGGAAATGATGCTGTACAAAATGGCGCCCGCCACCGCCCACCAGAACCCGTTGACCTGGAAGCCGCGCAGGATGGACCCGGCCAGCCAGAACAACAAGGCGTTGAGCACGATGAGGAACAGGCCCAGGGTGACGATGGTGATGGGCAGCGTCAGCAACACCAGCACCGGCTTGACCAGCATGTTCAACAGGCCCAGCACCAGCGCGGCGACCAGCGCCGAGCCGAAGCTGGCGACGGTGATGCCGGGCAGCAGGTAGGCCACGGCCAGCAAGGCGACGGCATTCAAGAGCCAGACGAGTATCAAGGTCATTGTGTTCTCCGGTAGGCGCCAGGACAGGCGGGACATGCCGCGCCGGGCGGGCGCGGCATGTCCCTATTGTGCTACATCAGTAGCGGTAGTGCTCGGGCTTGTACGGACCTTCGACCGGCACGTTGATGTAGTCGGCCTGCTCGGGCCGCAGCGTGCTGAGGTTGGCGCCGAGTTTCTTCAGGTGCAGGCGCGCCACCTTCTCGTCCAGGTGCTTGGGCAGCACGTAGACCTGGCCGCGCACATAGGCGTCGTTGCGCGTGAAGAGCTCGATCTGGGCGATGGTCTGGTTGGCGAACGACGAGGACATCACGAACGAGGGGTGGCCGGTGGCGCAGCCCAGGTTCACCAGGCGGCCCTTGGCCAGCAGGATGATGCGCTTGCCGTCGGGGAACACCACGTGGTCGACCTGCGGCTTGATTTCTTCCCACTGGCAGTCGTCCAGCGAGGCCACGTCGATTTCATTGTCGAAGTGGCCGATGTTGCACACGATGGCCTGGTCTTTCATGGCGTTCATGTGCTCGCGGGTGATGACGTGGTAGTTGCCGGTGGCCGTGACGAAGATGTCGGCGTGGGCGGCGGCTTCTTCCATGGTGACGACCTTGTACCCTTCCATGGCGGCCTGCAGCGCGCAGATCGGGTCGATTTCGGTGACCCACACCTGGGCGCGCAGCGCGGCCAGCGCCTGGGCGCAGCCCTTGCCCACGTCGCCGTAGCCGGCCACCACGGCGATCTTGCCCGCCACCATGACGTCGGTGGCGCGCTTGATGCCGTCGACCAGCGATTCGCGGCAGCCGTACAGGTTGTCGAACTTGGATTTGGTGACCGAGTCGTTGACGTTGATGGCGGCGAAGGCCAGTTCGCCCTTCTGCGCCATCTGGTAGAGGCGGTGCACGCCGGTGGTGGTTTCTTCGGTCACGCCCTTGATCTGCGCCAGGCGGGTCGAATACCACTGCGGGTCGCGCGCCAGGGTGGCCTTGATGGCGGCGAACAGCACGCGCTCTTCCTCGCTGCCCGGCTTGGCCAGCACGGAGGCATCCTTCTCGGCGCGGGCGCCCAGGTGCAGCAGCAGGGTCGCGTCGCCGCCGTCGTCGAGGATCATGTTGGCGTGGCGGCCTTCGGGCCATTCGAAGATGCGGTGCGTGTACTGCCAGTACTCTTCCAGGGTCTCGCCCTTGACGGCGAACACCGGCGTGCCGGTGGCGGCGATGGCGGCGGCGGCGTGGTCCTGGGTCGAGAAGATGTTGCACGAGGCCCAGCGCACTTCGGCGCCCAGCGCCACCAGGGTTTCGATGAGCACGCCGGTCTGGATGGTCATGTGCAGGCTGCCGGCGATGCGCGCGCCCTTGAGGGGCTGGCTGGCGGCGTACTCTTCGCGGATGGCCATCAGGCCCGGCATTTCGGTTTCGGCGATGGCCAGCTCGCGGCGGCCCCAGCCCGCCAGCGACATGTCGGCAACGTGGTAATCGGCAACGGCTTGGTCGGTTACGGCATTCATGTGTGTGCTCCGGTAAAGATTCAACGGCAATGTGCGCATTGCGGACGGCCGTGCGGAACACCTATGAGACCGGCGCCCGCCCTTGCCGCCGTCGTTGCGACAAAGGTGAGCGCCGTTGCTGGGCGCCACGACTGCGGCGCCCGGAAAGATTCCTGAGCCTGGCGGCCCCTGCGTACCGCCCGCATGGCGGGCAGCCGGAGGTCGTCGCAGCGCTCCTCAGGACTGGATCGAATTGTACCGGCTGATGGGAGGCGTGCAAACCGGTTGACGTTGGTTTGCCGTGGCTGGATTGGTTGGTTGATAGATTGATTGATAGTGAGTTCTTGAGACGCCCGTGCCTGCCGGCGAGACCGGATCGGCCACGTCGGTCGGCTCGGGCGCGCCACCAGGCGCCCTCGGCCCCCTGCGGGGGCTGCCCTCCCTCCAACTGGCCGCTCCGGTCTCGCCGGCAGGCACGGGCTCGCAATGTCTCGTATCGGGGCAATACCGGTGCCGGACATCACATGTGGGAAGCCTCATATGCGGTGTCAGACACCCCCGTGCACAGTCGTGCTTAATGAGACGATGTCCCCGGGGTGTCTGACACCCACATCAACACACCAAGGTGGCACGACGATGCGCACGGCGCCCACACCAACGGGCCCCATCGCCAACGGTCCAGCGGACCACCGCATGCCGCTGTTGTGAGTCCAGGGCGGGGCTGGGGCGTGCGGGACGGCCAGTTGGAGCGAGGGCAGCCCCCGCAGGGGGCCGAGGGCGCCTGGTGGCGCGCCCGAGCCGAGCGACGTGGCCGGCCCGCACGCCCCAGCCCCGCCCTGGACGCCCTACTGCGATCCCTGGCCGCTATGGCCGCCGGCCTGCATGAAAAGAATCAAGCCATTAAGGCGACGCCGTGGCCGCCGGCCCCGCCGCAATCGGCCAGTCCGCCGCGCCGGCCGGGGTCAGCGGCACCAGCGCTTCGAGCAGGTCCTGGGCGATCTTCTCCCAGGTGCGCTTGAGCGCGCCCTCGCGCACGCCGGCCCGGTCCAGTTCCAGCGCCTGGCGGCACGCCATGCCCAGGTCGTCGTTGACGAAACCGGTCGCGCCCGCCTCGATCACCGCCAGCGGCGCCTCGGTATGGAAGGCCGCCACCGGCGTGCCGCAAGCCATGGCTTCCAGCATCACCAGGCCGAACGTGTCGGTCAGGCTGGGAAAAACGAACACGTCGGCGGCCGAGTAATACGCGGGCAGCTTCTCGTCCGGCTGCATGCCGGTGAAATGCGCCTCGGGATACGCCTTGCGCAGGCGCGCCTCGTCCGGACCGGCGCCGACCACCACCTTGCTGCCCGGCAAATCCAGCGACAGGAACGCATCCAGGTTCTTCTCGCGCGCCACCCGCCCGACATTCAGGAAAATCGGCCGCGGCAAATCGCCGAAGGCATCGCGCGGGCCCGGCCGGAAATGCGCCGCGTCCACGCCGCGCGACCAGACCTGCAGGTTTGCCAGGCCGCGCGCCGCGACGATGTCGCGCACCGTCGGCGTAGGCACCAGCACCCGCGCCGACGGCCGGTGGAACCAGCGCATGTAGCGCCACGGCAGCGACGCCGGGATCCCCATGCGGGCCTGCAGATAATCGGGAAACAGCGTGTGGAACGACGTGGTGAAGCGCCAGCCCCGGCGCAGCGCCATGCGGCGCGCCGCCACGCCAAGAGGGCCCTCGGTGGCGATGTGCAGCGCGTCCGGCACCGTGTCGCCCAGGATGCGGCGCAACTGCCGGCCCGGCGTCAGGCACAGCCGCAGCTCGGGCTCGGAGGGCGCCGGAATGGTGCGCGAACCCTGCGGGCTGACCACGATCAGCTCATGGCCCCACTGGGTCAGCAGACGCTGCATGGTGGTCCAGGTGCGGACCACGCCATTGACTTGCGGCGGCCAGGCATCGGTGACGAGGACAATGCGCATCGGGCGACCCCCGGGCGGAAAAGTGGGCAATAGCGGGATTTAGCCTGCCCAATATGACACACCCACGACAGAAATGTGACCTGCCAGAGACAGCCCGGCCGCGCCGCGGCGCCCCCGCTAGCCCTTGCGGCGCGGGTAGCCCTGGGCGCGGATGCGCTGCCACACGGCCTGCTTTTCCGCGTCGGTCATGAACACCCAGTTGGCCACCTCCATGGCCGTACGGCCGCAGCCGCGGCAGATATCGTCGAACAGGGTGGAACACACGGCCACGCAGGGAGAATCGCTGGCGGCCAGGCTGCGCTGGGCCGCGGCATCGGGCGCGGCAACGGCGGCGTGATCGGGAGGGGTGTTGCTCATCTACGAAGCTTAGCACCCGCAGTGCGTTCCCTTTTAGATGCCCCTGCCGCCGGGTCGGGTCAACCGCAAGGCGTTCAGCGGAACAGCCGCGCCGCCTCCTCCAGCACCAGCTCGGGCACCTCCTCGGCCAGGTAATGCGCGCCTGGCAGGGCGCGGCCCGCGACATCGTCGGCAACCGCCCGCCACAGCCCCAGCACATCGAAATTGCGGCCCACCGCGCCACGCTCGCCCCAGAACACGCGCACCGGCATGCGCAGCCGTTCGCCGCTCTGCCGGCCGGCGCGGTCATGTTCCAGGTCCACCGTAGCCGACGCGCGATAGTCTTCGCACACGCCCGTCGCCCAGCCCGGCAGCCCGGCGCAGCGCTCGTACTCGGCCAGGGCGCGCGGCGCGAACAGCGCCAGCCCGCCGGGCCGGCCACCCATCACCGAGCGCACATAGAAGGCCGGGTCGCGGCCGATCATGGTTTCCGGCAGGGGCGCCGGCTGGGTCAGCCAGAACCAATGGAAATAGGCCTGCGCGAAGGCGCGCGTGGTGCCTTCGTACATATCGAGAGTCGGCGCAATGTCCAGCAGCATCATGCGCCCCACCCGCCCGGCGTGGTCCAGCCCCAGGCGGTGCGCCACGCGGGCGCCGCGGTCATGCGCCAGCACGTCGAAATGCTCGAACCCCAGGGCCACCATCAGGTCGGCCATGTCGCGCGCCATCTCGCGCTTGGAATGCGCGGCGTGGCCGGCCGAGGCCGGCGGCTTGTCGCTGTCGCCATAGCCGCGCAAGTCGGCGGCGACGCAGGTGTGATGACGGGTCAGCTCGGGCCAGACCCGGTGCCAGATGACATGGGTCTGGGGATGCCCGTGCAGCAGCAGCAAGGGCGGCCCCTCCCCCTGCACGCGGGCGGCGATGCGGATGCCGTTGACGGAAAAACTGCGCAGCGGCAGGTCGAAGAGCGTGTCGGTCACGATGCGTTTCCTCGCATGATGCCGGCGGGCCGGTCAGCCCGCCGCGTCCAGCCGGGCGCGCACGCGGCGCGCGGTATCTTTCAGCCAGGGGTGGCGCGCCCAGTGGGCGGCCTCGTAGCGGGCCACCGCGTCCAGCTGCGCCAGCGTGGCGCCGACCATGTCCCGCCCATGGGCGAACATGTCGCGATGCCGGGCCGACAACTGGAACGACGCCGCCCAGCCATCCGCCGTCCGCACCCGGCCGGCCAGCACGTCGATCTCGACGCGCGGGCTGGCGGTATTGGACACCCGTTGCAACAGCGCGTCCACGTCCGGGGCCGGCAGGGCCACCAGCAACAGGCCGTTGTTCAAGGCGTTGAAGAAGAAGATCTCGCCGAAGCTCGGCGCGATGACCGCGCGGATGCCGAACTGCTGCAGCCCCCAGACCGCGTGCTCGCGGCTGGAACCGCAGCCGAAGTTGGGGCCGGCCACCAGTATCGACGCGCCCGCATAGGCCGGCTGGTTGAGCACGCACTCGGCGCGCGGCGCGCCCGCCGCGTCGAAGCGCAGGTCGTACAGCAAGCCGCGGTCCAGCCCGGCCTTGTCGACGATGCGCAGGAACTGCTTGGGCATGATCTGGTCGGTGTCCAGGTTGCTGAGCGGCAGCGGGGCGGCAATGCCCGCGATCAGGGAAGATGTCGTCATGCTGCCTGCTCCAGGTCGCGCGCGTCGACGATGCGGCCGGCCAGCGCGGCGGCCGCCGCCATGGCGGGGCTCATCAGGTGCGTGCGGCCGCCGCGGCCCTGGCGGCCCTCGAAATTGCGGTTGGTGGTGGACGCGCAGCGTTCCCCCGGGCGCAGCACGTCGTCGTTCATGGCCAGGCACATCGAGCAGCCGGGCTGGCGCCACTCGAAGCCAGCCTCGATCAACTGGGCGGCAATGCCCTCGGCCTCGGCCTGCGCCCGCACCGCGCCCGAACCCGGCACCACCATGGCGCGCACGCCGGGCGCGACCCGGCGGCCGCGCACCAGCCCCGCCACCTCCCGCAAGTCCTCGATGCGGCCATTGGTGCAGGAACCGATGAAGACGCGGTCGATCGGCACCCCGGCGATCGGCGTGCCCGGCGCCAGGCCGATGTAGTCGACGGCCTTGCGCAGCGCGATGCGCGCCAGCGCGTCCGGCTCCGCCTCCGGGTCGGGCACCGCGCCGGTCACCGGCAGCGCCTGGTCGGGGCTGGTGCCCCAGGTCACGAACGGCGCGATGGCGGCGGCGTCGAACGCGTGCTCTGCCTCGAAGCGCGCGTCGGCATCCGTATACAAGGTGCGCCAATGCGCGCGGGCCTGCGCCAGTTCGGCGGCGTCGAGGTGGCGGGCGCGCGCCTCGACATAAGCGCGGGTGGTGGCGTCGGGCGCGATCAGCGCGGCGCGCGCGCCCGCTTCCACGGTCATGTTGCACAAGGTCATGCGCGCCTCCGCCGACAGGCCGGCGATGGCCTCGCCGCAGTATTCCACCGCATAGCCCCGCGCGCCCTGCGCGCCCAGCCGATGCACCACATAGATCACCAGGTCCTTGGCCGACACGCCCGCGCCCAGGCGCCCGTCGACGCGGATCCGCAGGTTGCGCGCCACGCGGTACACCAGCGTCTGGGTGGCGAGAATGTGCTCCACTTCGGACGTGCCGATTCCGAAGCCCAGCGCGCCCAGCGCCCCGTAGGTGGTGGTATGGCTGTCGCCGCACAGCACCACCATGCCCGGCAGGATCATGCCGTGCTCGGGCGCCACCACATGTTCGATACCCTGCAGCGGGTCGGTGGTGTCGAACAGGGCGATGTCCTGCTCGTCGCAGTTGCGCCTGAGGTTGCGCGCCTGCAGGGCGGCGTCCGGCTGCGCGATGACCCGCGCCGCGGCAGGCACCGGGTGCGTGGGAATGACATGGTCCACCACCGCCATCTGCTGGCCCGGCCGCAGCACCCCGCGCCCGCGCGCCGCCAGGCCGCTGAAGGCCTGCGGGCTGGTGTACTCGTTCATGATGTGCAGGTCGACGTACAGCAGCACGTGCTCGTCGTCGATGCGGGCCACCTCGTGGCTGGCGACCAGTTTGTCGTAAAGCGTCATGCCGGGCATGATCCGGGTCCTCGATGTGCAACGCCCGCGGCACCGCGCCGCGGGCCGAGCGGGTGCGTCAGTTGGGGGTAATGCCGGCGGCCTGGATGACGTCGGCCCAGCGGGTCATCTCGGCCGCCACCATGCGGTCGGTCTCCTCGGGGGTGGAGATCAGCGCCTCGAATCCTTCCTTGCGCATGCGCTCGGCAATCTCGGGGGAACGCAGCGCCTCGCCCAGGCTGGCGTTGAGCAGGTCCACCACCGCCTGCGGCGTGCCGGCCGGCGCGCTGATGACGAACCAGGTATTGAACTCGTAGTCGGGCAAGCCCGACTCGGCGATGGTCGGCACATCGGGCAGCAGCGGCGAGCGCGTCTTGCCGGTCACGCCCAGCGGCTTGAGCTTGCCGCCGTCGACCTGCGGCTTGGCCGCCGACAGCACTGGAAAGCTCATCTGCACCTGGCCGCTGATGGTGTCCAGCATGGCCGGCCCGCCGCCCTTGTACGGCACATGCAGGATCTGCGTCTGCGAGACCGACTTGAACAGCTCGGCCGCCATGTGGAAGGTGCTGCCGGTGCCGGCCGAGCCGAAGCTCACTGCGTTGGCCGGCCGGGCGCGCACATAGGCCAGCAGCTCGGCCACGCTGTTGACGGGCAGGCTATTAGTGACTGTCAGCACATGCTGCGAGGTCGCCACCGTGCCGACCGAGCGCAGGTCCTTGCGCGTGTCGAACGGCATGTCCTTGAACAGCGACGGGTTGATCGCCAGCGACATGGTGTTGATGGACAGCGTGTAGCCGTCCGGCCGGGCGCGGGCCACCGCCGCCATGCCGATATTGCCCGAAGCGCCGGCGCGGTTCTCGATCACCACGCTCTGCCCCAGTTGCTTGGCCCAGGCATCGGCGATCAGGCGCGCGGTGATGTCCACGCTGCCGCCCGGCGCAAAGGGCGCCACCAGGGTGATGGCCCGCTGCGGGAAGTCCTGGGCCAGTGCGGGGGCGGCCGCCGTGCAGGCAGCCAGGCTGGCAGCGGATATGAAGCGCCGGAAAACGGATGTAGCCATGGGGTCTCCTCTGGGGTGGGCCGCCGCGCGGCCTTGGTGTGATGTTGTGCGGCCAGTGTATAGGCCCATCTTGTTCTTATAATTAATGCCTGGATAAACCTTTATTTAATTCAATTTAATAATTGGCGAGGCCTGCGCGTGGATGCCCTGTCCGACCTGGCTTTCTTCTCGCTGCTGGTCAAGCACGGCAACCTGTCGGCTGCCGCGCGCGAACTGGGGCTCACGCCGCCCGCGGTGAGCACGCGGCTGGCGAACCTGGAGCGCCGGCTCGGCGTGCGGCTGCTCAACCGCACCACGCGGCGCGTCAGCGTCACCCAGGAAGGCGAGCTGTACCTGGCCGAAGGCGGCCGCATCCTGGCCGACCTGGAAGCGCTGGAACGCAACGTGGCCAGCGCGCGGGCGCAGCCGCGCGGGCTGCTGCGCCTGAATGCCACCTTCGGCTTCGGCCGC
The DNA here is from genome assembly GCF_002261345.1 of Bordetella genomosp. 2. Classification (GTDB taxonomy): domain Bacteria; phylum Pseudomonadota; class Gammaproteobacteria; order Burkholderiales; family Burkholderiaceae_B; genus Bordetella_A. Next base: position 276,539 of record NZ_NEVT01000009.1, read on the forward strand.
GCCCATATCGTGCCGGCGGTGGCGGACTTCGTGCGGCAGTATCCCGATGTGGAAGTGCAGATGCGGCTGACCGACAGGCCGGTCAGCCTGCTGGACGAGGGCTTCGACGTCGCCGTGCGCTTCGGCGAGATCCCCGACGCGCGCCTCACCGCCCGCAAGATCGCCTCGAACCGGCGCCTGCTGTGCGCCTCGCCCCAGTACCTGGCCGCCCACGGCGAGCCCCGTGCGCCGGGCGACCTGCAGCGCCATCGCTGCATCGTGGTGCGCGAGAACGACGTGGCCTACGGCACCTGGCACCTGCGCGCCGGGCAGCGCGTCGAGTCCGTGAAAGTGCGCGGCCCGCTCAGTTCCAACGACGGGCAGAGCGCCCTGGAATGGGCCCTGGCCGGCCACGGCATCGTCATGCGCTCGGAATGGGAAACCGCGGCCTATCTGCGCTCGGGCCGCCTGCGGCAGGTGCTGCCCGACTGGGACACGCCGCCCGCCGATATCCATGCGCTCTATCCGGAACGCCTGAACCTGCCGGCCAAGACCGTGGCGTTCGTGGATTTCCTGGTACAGCGCTTCGCCGGCCATGTGCGGACGCCGGGCAGCGACGAGAACGTGTGGTAATTCAGGGCGAGGGAGTTTTCTGGAAATGAACGGGATTTTTACGGCACGGGAAAGCGAGTTCGACGCCCTTGCCGCCCTGTGGGAAGCGTCGGTCAGGGCCACGCACGACTTCCTGCGGGAAGCCGATATCGCCGGGTTGCACCAACGAGTTCGCCACGAATATCTTCACGCGGTCGCGCTGCGCGTCTTCAAGAACGAATCGGGCCATGTCCTCGGATTCGTCGGCGTCGCGGACGGCAAGGTCGAGATGCTGTTCATCGCGCCGCAGGCGCGCGGGCAGGGGATCGGCAGGCAACTGTTGCGGCATGCCGTCGAACAGATGGGCGCCACGGCGCTGGACGTGAACGAACAAAACCCCCAGGCGGTGGGGTTCTACCAGCGCCAGGGGTTCGTCATCGTCGGCCGCTCGCCGGTCGACGGCCAGGGCAATCCTTTTCCGCTGCTGCACATGCGGCTGGACGCGGCGCGCCAGGCCGCGCGGCCTTGAACGCCACCGGATCCGGCGGGCATGCTAATGAAAAACCCCGCCACCAGGGCGGGGTCTTGCTCCATGCGCGGAAGGATCAGGCGCTGGCCTTGAGGGCCTGCGCCTTGTCCGTGGCTTCCCACGAGAACTCCGGCTCGGCGCGGCCGAAGTGGCCATAGGCGGCCGTCTTGGCGTAGATGGGGCGCAGCAGGTCGAGCATGTTGACGATGCCCTTGGGGCGCAGGTCGAAATGCTCGCGCACCAGCTTGGCGATCTGGTCGTCGGGGATGACGCCGGTGCCTTCGGTGTAAACCGTGATGTTGATGGGCTCGGCCACGCCGATGGCATAGCTGACCTGCACCTGGCACTGGCGCGCCAGGCCCGCGGCCACCACGTTCTTGGCCACGTAGCGCGCCGCATAGGCGGCCGAGCGGTCGACCTTGGAGGGGTCCTTGCCCGAGAACGCGCCGCCGCCGTGCGGGCAGGCGCCGCCGTAGGTGTCGACGATGATCTTGCGGCCGGTCAGGCCGCAGTCGCCCTGCGGGCCGCCGATGACGAAGCGTCCGGTGGGGTTCACCAGGAACTTGGTCTTGGGCGTGATCAGGCCGTCGGGGAAGCTGGGCCGGATGATGTCTTCGATGACCGCTTCGTGGATGGCGGATTGCGAGATCTCGGGCGCGTGCTGGGTGGACAGCACCACGGTGTCGACCTCGACCGGACGGCCGTCGACGTAGCGGAACGTGACCTGCGACTTGGCGTCCGGGCGCAGCCACGGCAGGCGGCCGTCCTTGCGCAGTTCGCTCTGGCGCTGCACCAGGCGGTGCGCGTACCAGATGGGCGCCGGCATCAGGTCGGGGGTTTCGTCGCAGGCGTAGCCGAACATCAGGCCCTGGTCGCCGGCGCCCTGGTTGAGGTAGTCCTCGGACTTGCGATCCACGCCCTGGGCGATGTCGGGCGATTGCTTGTCGTAGGCCACCAGCACCGCGCAGCCCTTGTAGTCGATGCCGTAGTCGGTGTTGTCGTAGCCGATGCGACGGATGGTGTCGCGCGCGACCTGGATGTAGTCGACGTTGGCCGTGGTGGTGATCTCGCCGGCCAGCACCACCAGCCCGGTATTGCACAGCGTCTCCGCGGCAACGCGGGCGTTGGGGTCCTGCGTGAAGATGGCGTCGAGGATGGAATCGGAGATCTGGTCGGCGACCTTGTCGGGGTGCCCTTCCGAGACGGATTCAGAGGTGAAGAGGAAATCGTTGTTGGCCACGGATGCGTCCTTACGAAACCGGCGGGGCCGGCACACAGGTTTGACGAGGCGCGTTGCGCCCCGGACCTGAACCTGACATGACGATCTGGGCGCGACGCTTTAGCGGATTTTGCCCGGGCCGCGTACCCGCGCCCCCGGCGTCGCCCCGCAAGTTGTCGGTTAACTCGGCGACTCGGGCCATTTTAGGCGAAAATGCCCGCTTCTTGCTGATCGCGCATCCATACCTGTTTCCGGCGCCCGCCCCGAAGGGGCGCGCCGACCCACGCCCCGCATGCTGCTTGCCCTGTTCCGCGCCGTCGCCCTGCTCCCCCTGCCCGTGCTGCACGCGGCCGGACGCGTGCTGGGCCGCCTGATCTACGCCTGGCCGGGGCGTTATCGCCAGCGCCTGCGCGCCAATGCCGCGCAGGCCGGCTATCCCGACGCCGCCTTCGCGCGCCGCGCCGCCGCCGAGACCGGCGCGATGATCCTGGAAATGCCCAAGGTCTGGTTCCGCAGCGCGGAAAGCCTGTCCAAGGTGGTTTCCGACGATTTCCACGTGGTCGAGGCCGCGCTGGCCGAAGGCCGCGGCATCCTGTTCCTGACGCCGCACCTGGGCTGCTTCGAGATCACCGCCCGCTACGTGGCGGTGGCGCGCCGCACCCCCGTCACGGTGATGTTCCGCCCGCCGCGCATCGCGGCGCTGGCGCCGCTGCTGGAAACCGCCCGCAACACCTCCGGCCTGAAGGCGGTGCCGGCCACCATGCAGGGCGTGCGCGAGTTCGTGCGCACCCTGCGCCGCGGCGAATCGGTCGGGCTGCTGCCCGACCAGGCGCCCGGCGAAGGGGAAGGCGTGTGGGCGCCGTTCTTCGGCCGCATGGCCTACACCATGACGCTGCCCGGCAAGCTCGCCGCGCAGACGCAGGTCGCCGTCATCGTGGTGGCGGGCGAACGCCTGCCGCGCGGGCGCGGCTGGCGCGTGCATTTCGCGCGCGTGCCGGAACCCCTGCCGGCCGACCCGCAAGCCCAGGCCGCGCTGTTCAACGCCGCCATGGAAGGCTTGATCCGCCGCATTCCGCACCAGTACCTGTGGAGCTACAACCGCTACAAGACCCCGCGCGGCGCGCCGCCCCCGCCCCCCGCGCCCGCTGCCGAAACCGCCTTGCCGCCCCATGACTGAATTCAAGACGCGCGCCCTGGCCTGGCTGTTCGCCTGGTTCGCCCGCCTGCGCCCGGCCACCCGCCTCAGATTGGGCGCCGCCCTGGGCTGGTTGACCCTGAAACTGGCCCGCTCGCGCGCGCGCATCGTGCGCCTGAACCTGCGCCTGTGCTTCCCCGACCAGCCCGAGGCAGTACGCGAACGCTGGGCCCGCGAGCACTTCCGCGCGCTGGCGCAGACCATCGTGGACCGCGGCGTGCTCTGGTACGGCACGCCCGAGGCCGTGCGCGAGCTGGTCACCCAGACCGGCGCCGACCGCATCAACGACCACATCGCCCAGGGGCACACGGTGATCCTGCTGGCGCCGCATTTCGTGGCCCTGGACGCGGCCGCCACCCGGCTCACCATGGAAGTGCCCAGCAGCGCCACCATGTACACGCCGCAGAGCGACCCGGCCGTCGACACCATCGTGCGCGTCGGCCGCGCCCGCTTCAACGAGGTCTTCCTGGTCAACCGCAAGGACGGCGTGCGCGAGCTCATCCGCCACCTGCGCGCGCCGCGGCCGGTCTACTACCTGCCCGACATGGATTTCGGCCGCGCCGGCGCGGTGTTCGTGCCGTTCTTCGGGGTGCCGGCCGCCACCCTGCTGGCCACGGCCCAGCTGGCCCGCAAATGGAATGCCGTCGTCATGCCGGTGGCCGATTTCTGGGACCCCGCCACCGGCCGCTATCACGTCGAAGTCCTGCCGCCGCTCGCAGACTTCCCGGGCGACGGCAGCCTCGAAGACGCCACGGCGCGCCTGAACCGCGAGATCGAAACCCTGGTGCGGCGCTGCCCCAGCCAGTACTACTGGGTGCACCGGCGCTTCAAGACCCGCCCGCTGGGCGAGCCGAAGTTCTATTGACGCCAACGCGGCCGCGTAATGGGCGATAATCGCCTCATGATGTGGAACTTCACCAAAATGCACGGCGCGGGCAACGACTTCGTCGTGCTCGACGGCGTGCGCCAGGCCATCCAGATGACGCCCGAGCGCGCGCGCGCCCTGGCCGACCGCCACTTCGGCATCGGCGCCGACCAGATCCTCCTGGTCGAGGCCGCCACGCGCCCCGACGCCGACTTCCGCTATCGCATCTTCAACGCCGACGGCTCCGAGGTCGAGCACTGCGGCAATGGCGCGCGCTGCTTCGTGCGCTTCGTGCACGAACAGCGCCTGTCCGACCGCAACCCGCTGCGCGCCGAGATCGCCACCGGCATCCTGGTGCTGGACGAAGGCGACGACGAGCAGGTCACGGTCGACATGGGCGTGACCCGCTTCGACCCCGCCGCCCTGCCGTTCGACACCAGCGGGCTGGCCGCCACGGAACAGGGGCAGGATACCCTCTGGCAGCTCGACCTGCCCGACGCGCCCGCCGGCCTGCCGTGCAGCGTGCAGGTGTCGGCCGTGGCCATCTCCAACCCGCACGCCGTGCAACAGGTCGATGACGTCGACACCGCGCCGGTGGCCGCCATCGGGCCGCTCATCGAACGCCATCCGCGCTTCCCCAGGCGCGTCAACGTCGGCTTCATGCAGGTGGTCGACCGCCACGTCATCCGGCTGCGCGTCTACGAGCGCGGCGCCGGCGAAACCCTGGCCTGCGGCACCGGCGCCTGCGCGGCGGTGGCTGCCGGCATCCGGCGCGGCCTGCTCGACTCGCCCGTGCGCGTGCACACGCGCGGCGGCACGCTCACGGTCGACTGGAACGGCGAACGCCTGCGCATGACCGGCCCCGCCGCCTCGGTCTTTTCGGGCCAGGTCGATATCGACAAACTGGTCTTTTCCCTGGCCCTTGGCCGCTAGCGCGGCTCCCTTCAGCGCCAACAGGCCCTACACGCTCATGACTGACACCGCTCTCACCGCCCAGGACGTGGCGGCTTTCCTGCAGGACAACCCGGATTTCTTCGTCCAGCACGCCGAGGTCTTCGCCACGCTGCGCGTGCCTCACCCGCATGGCGCGCAGGCCATTTCGCTGGGCGAGCGGCAGATCCTCACCCTGCGCGAACGCAATCGCGAGCTCGAATGGCGGCTCAACGAGCTGGTGCACCAGGCCGATTCCAACGAGGCCATCGGCGATCACGTCGCGCAATGGTGCTGCCGCCTGCTCGGCGAGACCGACCCGCAGCACCTGCCCGGCGAAATCGCCCTGGGCCTGGCCCAGCAGTTCGACCTGAACCACGTGGCGTTGCGCTTGTGGAACCTGGCGGGGCTGCCGCCCACCGGCTACGGCGAACCGGTCTCCTCGGACGTACAGGCTTTCGCCGACAGCCTCAAGGCCCCCTATTGCGGCCCCGACACCGGTTTCGAAGCGGCCGGCTGGCTCGACGCCAAGCCCCAGTCGCTGGCCCTGGTCCCGCTGCGCCTGGAGGCCGACCAGCCCAGCGTGGGCCTGCTGGTGCTGGGGTCGGACGACCCCGAGCGCTTCAGCCCGGAAATGGGCACGGTCTTCCTCGAGGCCATCGGCCGGCTCTCCTCGGCGGCGCTGCGCCGCCTCGCCACCTCGGCCGACCGCTGATCCCGGCACATTCGGTGGCCGCCCATCCGTCCGCAACCGCCATGACGACCACCGAATCGCCCCCGCCGCTGCCGCAGCCGATGGACGCCTGGCTGCAGCACTTGCGGGCGTACCGGCGCTATTCCCCCCATACGCTGGACGGCTACCGGCGCGACCTGCGCCAGCTGGCCGCGCTGGCAGGCGCGGCGCGCCTGCCGCTGGAGCAGCTCGCCAACGGCCACATCCGCCAGTTCGTCGCGCGCCTGCATGCCCAGGGCCTGGGGCCGCGCAGCCTGGCGCGCACATTGGCCGCCTGGCGCGGCTTCTATCAATGGTGGGCGCCGGTCGCGGGGCTGCCCGGCAATCCGGCCAGCGGCGTGCGCGCGCCCAAGGCGGCGCGCGGGCTGCCCAAGGCCCTGTCGGTGGAACAGGCCCAGGCCCTGCTCGACAACACGCCCGCGCGGCTGGCCACCGAGCCCGCCGCGCTGCGCGACCAGGCCATGTTCGAACTGCTGTATTCCAGCGGCCTGCGGCTGTCGGAACTGGTCGGGCTGGACCTGCGGTACGAGCGATCGCCGGATTACGAATCGCGCAGCTGGCTGAACCTGGCCGACGCCGAAGTCACCGTGCTGGGCAAGGGCGGCAAGCGGCGCAGCGTGCCGGTGGGCCAGGCGGCCCTGGCCGCGCTGCAGCGCTGGATCGAAGCGCGCCCCCAGCTGGCGGCCGCGGCGGCAACGCCGTCCGACGCCGCCGCCCTGTTCGTCGGCGCGCGCGGGCGGCGCATCGCGCCGCGGGTGGTGCAGCTGCAGCTGGCCAAGGTCGCGCAGGCCGCCGGCCTGCCGGCCCACGTGCATCCGCACGTGCTGCGCCACAGCTTCGCCAGCCACGTGCTGCAATCCGCGCAGGACCTGCGCGCCGTACAGGAGATGCTGGGCCACGCCAACATCTCCACCACCCAGATCTACACCCGGCTGGACTTCCAGCACCTGGCCAAGGCCTACGACCAGGCGCACCCGCGCGCCGGCCGCAAGTCCTGACGCCGGCCCGGGGTCAGTACGTGACCCGTACCCCCAGCATCACGCTGCGGCCCGGCAAGGGGGCCACGCGCGAGATGAACGAGGCATGGTTGTAGGCCAGCTTGTCCAGCAGGTTGTTGCCGCGCACATACACTTCGTAGGCGGCCTCGGCGCCCAGTCCGCCGCGATAGCTGACCACCGCGTTGACCATGTCATAGCCGGGCGTGCTGGACTCGTAGTCGGCCAGGTCGTTCTGGCGGAACACATGGTAGTACTCCACGCCGCCCGACCACTGGCGCCATTTCGCGTCGGCGCGCAGGCCCAGGCGCGCGGCCGGGATGCGCGGCAGGTTGCCGTCGCCGCCGGTCAGCTTGCCGCGCACATAGTCGCCGAACACCGCCGCCGAGAACACCTTGGTGAACTGGTGGCGCACCTCGCCTTCCAGGCCGGCGAACTCCGCGTCGTGCTGCGTGTACTCGATCAGGCGGAAGTCCTCGAACTGGTCCAGCGTGTCGGCGTAGATGTAGTTCTTCACGCGGTTGTGGAAGGCGCTCAGGCTGAAGGTGGTATCGCCCGCGTGCTTGCGCAGCGTCAGGTCGATGTTGTGCGAGGTTTCCTTGCCCAGGTCGGGGTTGCCGATCTCATAGGTATTGGTGGCCAGGTGCACGCCGTCGGCGTACAGCTCCTGCGCCGACGGCAGCCGCTGCGAGCGCGACAGCGACAGGGCCAGCGAATACTGCGGCGCGAAGTCCCAGATGGCGGCGGCCGACAGCGAGGTGCCGGACTGGCTCGAGCGCGGCTGCCCGCCCTCGGGTGAAATGCGCTGCCAGTCCTGGCGCGCGCCCACCTCGAAGCGCCAGTCGGCCAACCGATACTCCTCCAGCAGGAAGATGCCGGTCGAACGCGTTTCGCTGCGCGGCAGGAAGGCTTCTTCACCGTCGGCGCTGAAATCGCTGAAGGCGTTCTGCATGCCGATGACGCCGCGCCAGCCGTACAGCGGCTTGTGCTCCAGCTCCAGGCGCGCATCGTAGCCGCGGTTCTTGAAGGTGGTGCCGACTTCGCCGCCTTCGATTTCCTGGTGCTGGTAGTCGGTCAGCCCGCCGCGGAAGCGCACTTTCTCAAAGCCGGCGAACGGCTCGCGATACTCGGCGCGCAGGTCGACCCGGTCGCTGCGCAGCTTCACATACGGCACGCCGCCGTGCTCATGCTCGTGATCGTGCCCGTCGCCGTGCTCATCGCCGTGCTCGCCTTCGCCATGATCGTGGCCGTCATGCCCGCCGCAATGCAGGTGCGAGCCGTGCGGGTGGCAACCCTCGTATTCATGATTGTGGCCGGGCAGGCCATACTTGCTTTCCAGGTATGTATAGGCCACGCCGACGTAGCCGCGCGGCGTCACCCAGGACAGGCCGACGCTGCCTTGCGCCGATTCGCTGTACGAGCCCTCCAGCTTGCCGCCAGGCCAATCGGGCACGTCGTAGTCGCTGGTGCGGCGCTTCATGCCTTCGACCCGCACCGCGAACTGGCCGGTGCCCGCGGTGATGCCGACCGCGCCCGCGCGCTCGCGAGTGCCGGTGGCGCCGCGCACTTCCGCCTCGGCCTCGACGCCGCGTTCCGGCACCGCGGTGGGAATCTTGCGGTCCAGCACGTTGACCACCCCGCCAATGGCCCCGCCGCCGTACAGCAGCGTGGCCGGCCCGCGCAGCACTTCGATGCGCTCGGCCAGCAGCGGCTCGGTCGTCACCGCGTGGTCGGGCGAAATGCCGGAAGCATCCATCAGCTCGGACCCATCGGACAGCACCTTGACGCGCGGCGCGGTCTGGCCGCGGATGACCGGCCGGCTGGCGCCGCCGCCGAACGTGTCGGAATGAATGCCCGGCAGGCCGTTCAGCGTATCGCCCAAGGTGCCCTGGCGGCGCTCGATCAGCGCGTCGCCATCCACCACCAGGGCCGGCAGCGCCATGCTGTCGGCGTCCAGTCCCAGCGGGCTGGCCGAGACGATGACCGGCGCCAGCGTGGGCGCCGCGTCCGGCGCGGCCGGCTGCTGCGCCTGGACCGCCGGCGCCAGGGCCAGAGACAAGGCAAGCGCCAGGGGCTGCGGTTTGAAATCCATTTCCCTTCCCATGAACGTTATATCATTTCAAAACTAGCGAATGATATAACATATCACCTCGATTTACAGCAGAAAATCGCGTGCCTGGGGAAGGCAGGCAGGGCCGGCCGCGCCACGCGCGGCGGCTGTCATGAAGGCGGGTTCAGGCGCCGCCGGCGAGCTGCCCGCCCAGCAACAGCAGGCCCAGCAGCAAAATGGAGAGGGCGGCCAGCGCCTCGATGGCCATGCGCGCGCGCGCCGCGCCGGCGGTAGAAAGGCGGGCGCTGAAGCGCGTGGCCGCGCTGCCGGCCAGCACGGCGAACACCGCCAGCAGCGCCACGGTCAAGCCCGTGCCCAGGCCCATCGCCAGGGCCGCTGCAATGCCGGCCACGAAAAACCCCTGCGACAAGGCGAACACCAGCACGATGAGCGCCCCGCTGCACGGCCGCAGGCCCATCGCCAGGATGGCTGACACGGCCTTGCGCCATTCGAGCGCGCCGGCGACCTGCTCCGCGGCGGGCGCGTGCGCATGCCCGCAACCGCAGGCGCCATGATCGTGCGCCGCGGCGTGCCCGTGAGCGTGGCCATGGCCATGGCCATGTTCATGCGCATGCGCATGCGCCGGTGCATGAGGAGGATCCCGCCGCGCGCCGCGGCGCAGCCAGGGCCGCACCGCCTTGGCCCAGACCAACCAGGCTCCCAGCAGGGTGATCAACACATAAGACGCGGTTTCCAGCCAGCGAGTGGCGCGGTTCATGGCCGGCGCGGTGGCGTGCAGCAGCCACGCCAACACCGCCACCAGCGCGATCGCCACCAGCGCCTGCAACAGCGCCGACAGCAAGGCCAGCACCGCGCCGTTGCGGGCGGTCTGGCGGTTGGCCAGCACGTAGGAGGCGATCACCGCCTTGCCGTGACCGGGCCCCAGCGCATGGAACACGCCGTACGCGAACGACAGCCCCAGCAGGCCCCATGCCGCCGTGCCGTCGGCCTGCCAGGCGCGCACCGCGCCGGTCAGTTGCCGATAGAAATGCGTCTGCCAGGCCGACACCTGCCCGAACAGCGCCGCCAGCCAGTCCGGGCCGGCCCAGCCGGCGCCGCTCTCCGGCACGCCGAATGGATGCGCGCCCTGTGCCCACGCCAGCCCCGGGGCCAGCCACAACAACAATAGCCATGCAACGGCGCGCGACCGGCTCATCGACACGCCACCTCGACGCGGTGAGTCAGGCCCTTGGTGATGGCGAACAGTTCTTCCGGCAAGGCGTCCGGGTCGGCCGGGATGGCGGCCAGTTGCTGCATGGTCTTCCAGTCGAGTTCGCGCGGCGGCTGGTAGGCCGGCGCGCAGCCGGCCGGCGCGTCGGCCAGGGCCACGGCGCCCGGCGCGTCGAACGCGTAGGCGACGAAGTAAGTGGGATCGTAGATGTCGAACCGCACGCCCTGCGCGCCCGGCGCCACCGGCTGCGCCAGCGGCAAGGTGAACGACAGGGTCAGGCGCTGGTCTTGCGGATTCCAGCGCACCGTCGCGTCGCGCGGCTCGCCAAACGCCAGGGTCTGCCCGCCCAGCGTCGCGCGCGTGAAATAGTGCGAGATCGGCTCGCCCAGGGCGCTCATCCAGTCGCGCGCCATGCCCTGCAGCGTCTCGGCCGGCAGGCTGCCGTCGGGGCCTTTTTCCAGGCCCTGGGTGGTATAGGCGCCGAACATTTCATCGAATTGCCAGTCCTGCTGGATGGCGGCGATGCGCCCCTGCGGGTCGAACGCAATGCGCGCCCGGGCGTCGATCCACATATGCGGATGAGCCTGTACCGCTGGCGCAGTGCAGGCCATGATCAGCGCGGCTGCAAGGCCGCGGAAAGCTGGCGCGCATTCCATTCGAACATTCCCAGATAGGTCGCGGCCGGCTGTCCGGACGGCGCCAGCGCATCGGAGTACAGCGTACCACCGACTTGCGCGCCCGTTTCCCTGGCGATCTGGCGCACCAGCGCGGGGTTGGTGATGTTCTCGACGAACAGCGCGGGCACGCGCTCGCGCTTGACCTGCTCGATGATGCGGGCCATGTCGGCGGCCGACGGCTCGGCGTCGGTGGACAGCCCCGCCACGGCGATGAAACGCACGCCGTAGGCGTCGCCGAAATAGCCGAAGGCGTCGTGCGAGGTCACGACCTGCCGGCGCTCGGCCGGCAGGGCCGCGAACATGGCGCGGACCTGCGCATCCAGCGCCTCGATGCGGGCGATATAAGCCTGGGCGCGCGCCTGATAGGCGGAGGCCCGCGCCGGGTCGGCGGCCGCCAGCCCGGCGGCGATATTGCGCACATACGCCGCGCCATTGGTCAGGCTCTGCCAGGCATGCGGGTCGACGTCGCCGTGGTGATGATGCCCGCCGCCCGCCGCATGACCATGGTCGTGGTCGTGGTCGTGGTCGTGGTCGTGGTCGTGGTCGCCATCATGATGATGGCCATGGGCGCCGGCGTCCAGCTTGCGCGGCGAGATGCCCGCCGACGCCGTCACGGTCCGCCCCGCGAACCCGGCCGCCTTCGCCAGGCGCGGCAGCCACGCCTCGAAACCCAGGCCGTTCTCCACCAGGACCGCGGCCTTGGCCAGGTCGCGCGCCGCCGCCGGAGTGGGCTCATATTCATGCGCATCGCCGTCCGGCCCGACCAGCGTGGTCACCGCCACATCGTCGCCGCCGACGATGCGCACCATGTCGCCCAGCACCGAGAACGTGGCCACCACCGGCACGGGCGATGCGCCGCGCGCCGCCAGCGGCGCGGACACGCAAGCCGCGCCCAGGGTCAGCATCATCAATACGCGGCGCCGCGCCTGGGCGGCAAAGAATCCATGCATGTCGTTCTCCTATTAGCGGTATGACGGCCGGCGATGCCAGACCAGGTGGTGCAGCAGGCCGCCCTGCGACCCACAGGCGACGGACACCAGGTAGAGCAGCCCCGCCGCCAGGATGATGGCCGGCGAGGCGGGCAGGTTGTAGTGGTACGAGACCAGCAGCCCGGCGATGCCCGCGACCACGCCCAGCGCCGCGGCCAGCACGATCTGCGCGGCCGCCGTGGGCAGCCAGAAGCGCGCCGCCGCGGCGGGCAGCATCATCATGCCCACCACCATCAGCGTGCCCAGCACCTGGAAGCCGGCCACCAGGTTCAGCACCACCAGCACCAGGAACACCATGTGGGCCAGCGTGCCTCCGCCCCCGCTGGCCCGCAGGAAGCCCGGGTCCAGGCATTCCGCCACCAGCAGGCGGTACAGCACGGCCAAGATCAGCAGCGTAGCGCTGGCCGCGCTGGTCACCAGCAGCAGCGCCGCGTCGTCCAGTCCCAGCACGGTGCCGAACAGCACATGCAGCAGATCCATGTTCGAGCCGCGCACCGACACCAGCAGCACGCCCAGGCCCAGCGATATCAAATAGAACGCCGCAAAACTGGCGTCTTCGCGCAGCGGGGTCAGGCGCGCCACCAGGCCGGCCAGCAGCGCCACCGCCAGGCCGGTGACCAGGCCGCCCAGCAGCATCGCGCCCCATGACAAGCCGGCCAGCAGGAAGCCCGCCGCCACGCCGGGCAGGATGGCGTGCGACATCGCGTCGCCCATCAGGCTCATGCGGCGCAGCACCAGGAACACGCCCAGGGGCGCGGCGCCCAGCGCCGCCGCGCAGGTGCCCGCCAGGGCGCGGCGCATGAACCCATAATCGAGGAATGGCGCGACCGCCCAGTCGAACAGATTCACAGCCACGGCCCCGCGGCGCCGCGCGCGGCGGACAGGTTGGCGGCCGTCAGCACCTCGCCGGTGGCGCCCCAGGCCACCGGCCGCCCCGCCAGCAGCAAGGTGTGCGAGAAATGGCGCCGCACCAGCCCCAGGTCGTGCAGCACCGCGATCACCGTGCGGCCTTCGCGGTGCAGGCTGCACAGCAACTGCATCAGCGTATCGGCGGTGTCGCTGTCGACCGCGGCGAAGGGTTCATCCAGCAGCAACACCTGGGCATCCTGCACCAGCAGCCGCGCGAACAGGGCCCGCTGCATCTGTCCGCCCGACAGCGTGCCGACGATGCGGCCGGCCTGGTCGGCCAGCCCGACGGTTTCCAGCGCCTGCCAGGCGCACCGCGTCTCCCGCCGCCCGAAGCCGCGCCAGGCCCCGACGCGGCGCCAGGCCCCCATGGCGACCATGTCCAGCACCGTGACGGGAAACCCGCGATCCAGGTCGGCCGCCTGCGGCAGCCAGGCCAGCCGCGCGCGCTCGGCCGCGGCGACCCGCACCGTGCCGGCCAGCGGCCGCAGCAGGCCCATGATGCCCTTGACCAGCGTGGATTTGCCGGCGCCGTTCGGCCCCACGATGGCCGTCATCGAACCGCGCTCGAAGCCGCCCGAGACGGCGCGCACGGCCGGCTGCCCGCGCCAGCCGAAGGCGGCCTCGTGCAGCGCAATGACCGGCGCGCCAGCGCCGGATTCCGCCCGCGGGCCCATCAGGCGGGGCCCCACCAGCCCAGCGCCCAGCCGGCCAGCGCCCATAGCGCCGCGGCGGCGGCCAGGGCGATGGCCAGCCGGCCGGCGGCCGAGGCGCGCAGGGCGGAGCGAAGAGGCCGGGCGGAGACGGCCGAAACATTGTGAGACATATTCGAGAGCAAGATGCTGCAACAAGAACGAGGGCAAGCCCATCGCACCATAATGTTATATCATAACAAACATGGCATGCCGCCGGGCCGGCAGTCCCCGCCGGCCGCGTTTTCTGCTACCTTCGCGTAAATTCCCGCACTGCCCGGCCTCCAATGTCTACCTCATCCCGCTCGACCCGCTCCGACCCCATAGCCGAGCAACTGCGCACCGCCGAATCGCTCTGTGCACAGCGCGGCCGGCGCCTGACCCCCATCCGTCGCAAGGTGCTGGAATTACTGCTGCGCCACGGCCGCAGCCTGAAGGCCTATGAATTGCTCGACGCCATGCGCGCCGTGCATCCCGGCGCGGCGCCGCCCACCGTCTACCGCGCGCTCGAGTTCCTGATGGACGAAGGGCTGATCCACCGCCTCGATGCGGTCAATGCCTGGACGGCCTGCCACGACGCGGCCGGCGCGCCGCACGACCTGCTGGTAGTCTGCACGGGCTGCGGCGCCGTGGCCGAGGTCAGCGACCCGGCCATGAGCCGCCAGCTGGCCGAACGGGTGGCCCAGACCGGCTTCGCGCTGGCCACGCACGAGACGGAAATCCGCGCCTTGTGCCCCCAGTGCCAGCAGAAGCAGCCGGCCGGCGCCCACCACCACCATCACGGCCATACGCACTGAGCGCGCAAGCGGAAAAATCACGCCGCTTGAATTTCCGCAATACATCCCCATATAACTCTATCTATTGGATTGCGGCACCGTTTCCGGGCGCCCTGCCGGGGCATTTGCCAGGGTTGGCCCGGGGTTTGCCCCCCCGCCCTTACTGTGCTGTAATCCTGCGTCCGGCCGCAACAGTGGCCGCCCGTAGTCCGCGCCCGAGCCGCGCCCCTGCGCCTCCGCGCCTTCAGCTTTTCGCCTTGCCATGAATACCCAGCGCAGTTTGGACAAAATGGTTCCCGTCACCATCCTCACCGGCTTTCTCGGTGCGGGCAAGACCACCCTGCTCAAGCGCATCCTCACCGAATACCACGGCCGGCGCGTCGCGGTCATCGAGAACGAATTCGGGCCGGAAAGCATCGACAACGATCTGCTCGTGCAAGACAGCGAGGAAGAGATCATCGAGCTGAGCAACGGCTGCGTGTGCTGCACGGTGCGCGGCGACCTGATGCGCACCTTGTCCGACCTGCGCGCCAAGCGCGAGGCCGGCCAGCTCAGCTTCGAGCGCGTCATCCTCGAAACCACCGGCATGGCCAACCCCGGCCCGGTATGCCAGACGTTCTTCATGGACGACGACATTGCCGAGTACTACCGCCTGGATGCGGTGGTCACCGTGGTGGACGCCAAGCACGGCATGGCCACGCTCGACGCCCAGACCGAAGCCCAGAAGCAGGTCGGCTTCGCCGACCGCATCCTGGTCTCGAAGAAAGACCTGGTCAACGAGGCCGACTACGAAGCGCTGCGCGCCCGGCTGGTGCGCATCAACCCGCGCGCGCCCATTTCGCCGGTCAACTTCGGCGACGCCGACCTGAAGTCCATCATCGACATCAGCGGCTTCAACCTGAACTCCATTCTCGACATCGACCCGGACTTCCTGGCCGATGAACACCCCGACGCCGCGCACAGCCACGCCCACGGGCATGACCACGACCACGATCATGACCACGAAGGCGAATGCGGCGACCATTGCCATCACGATCACCACCATCATCACCACCACCACGACGACGAGATCGGCGCGTTCGTCTTCCGCTCCAACAAGCCCTTCGATCCCGCGCGGCTCGAGGAATTCCTGGGCGGCGTGGTGCAGGTGTACGGCCCCGACCTGATGCGCTACAAAGGCATCCTGTACATGAAGGGCATCAACCGCCGCATGCTGTTCCAGGGCGTGCACATGATGATGGGCGCCGAACCCGGCAAGCCGTGGACCGCGGCCGAAAAACCATTCACCAAGATGGTCTTCATCGGCCGCAAGCTGCCCCAGGAGATTTTCACCCGGGGCTTGGAGCAGTGCCTGGCAGGCTAATGCCGCCATCCCGACGCGCGACCCGCGCCAGGATCGATTCATAGTGGAGTGTTTTCATGGCTACCAAGGCAGCAACCAAAAAATCAAGCAAGTCGACGAGCGATACGGCGATTGATCTGCCCAGCGAGGAAGAATTGCTGGCCATGCCCGAGTCCGACTACATGAACGAGCGCCAGCTGGCGTTCTTCAAAGAGCGGCTCAAGCAACTCGAACAGGACATCCTGGCCAACGCCGGCGAGACCACCGAGCACCTGCGCGAAACCCAGTTCGTGCCCGACCCGGCCGACCGCGCCACCATCGAGGAAGAACACGCGCTCGAGCTGCGCACCCGCGACCGCGAGCGCAAGCTGCTCAAGAAAGTGCAACAGTCTATTGCCCGCATCGACAGCGGCGAATACGGCTGGTGCGAGGAAACCGGCGAACCCATCGGCATTCCCCGCCTGCTGGCCCGCCCCACCGCCACCCTGTCGCTCGAAGCGCAGGAACGGCGCGAGATGCGCCAGAAGCTGTACGGCGACTGAGCCCGTCCCTGCTTATCGCCCGCCTTGCCAGGGCCGCCGCGGAGCACCGCGGCGGCCCTTTTCCATTCCGCTGCCGGGTGGATAATGGACGACGCGGCCGCGGCCGCCGCGCCTTGAAATCGCCCGCTTCGCCCCCAGCTAGGGCCTTCATAGGAAGGAAAGCATGGAACAATTTCACGCCACCACCATCGTCTGCGTGCGCCGCGGCAACCGCGTCGCGCTGGGCGGCGATGGCCAGGTCACCCTGGGCAACGTCGTCATCAAGGGCACGGCCCGCAAGATCCGCCGCCTGTACCACGACAAGATCCTGGCCGGCTTCGCCGGCGCCACGGCCGATGCCTTCACCTTGCAGGAACGCTTCGAAGCCAAGCTGGAAAAGCACCAGGGCAACCTGATGCGCGCCGCCGTCGAACTGACCCGCGACTGGCGCACCGACCGCGTGCTGCGCCGCCTGGAGGCCATGCTGATCGTGGCCGACGCCGAGCACACCCTGGTGCTGACCGGCAACGGCGACGTCCTCGAACCCGAGCACGGCCTGGCCGCGATCGGCTCGGGCGGCGCCTACGCCCAGTCGGCCGCGCTGGCGCTGCTGCGCAATACCGAGCTGTCGCCCCAGGAGATCGTCAAGCAGTCGCTGGAGATCGCCGGCGACATCTGCATCTACACCAACCAGAACCACGTCATCGAAACCCTGGGCGACTAAGCCGCCGGCGCAAGCCGGCCGCAGCAAGGATTCCGCTTTATGTCCGCATCCACCATGACCCCCGGAGAAATCGTCTCCGAGCTCGACAAGTACATCATCGGCCAGAACCGCGCCAAGCGCGCGGTGGCCGTGGCGCTGCGCAACCGCTGGCGGCGCCAGCAGGTGGCCGAGCCGCTGCGCCACGAGATCCACCCCAAGAACATCCTGATGATCGGCCCCACCGGCGTGGGCAAGACCGAGATCGCGCGCCGCCTGGCGAAGCTGGCCAACGCGCCGTTCATCAAGATCGAAGCCACCAAGTTCACCGAGGTCGGCTACGTGGGGCGCGATGTCGACACCATCATCCGCGACCTGACCGAATACTCCATCAAGCAGACGCGCGAGCTGGAGATGCGGCGCGTGCGCACCCAGGCCGAGGATGCCGCCGAGGACCGCATCCTCGACGTGCTGGTGCCGCCCGCGCGCAACGCCGCCGGCCAGCCGGACCGCAGCGAAGAAGGCAGCGCCCGCCAGACGTTCCGCAAGCGGCTGCGCGAGGGCAAGATCGACGACCTGGAAGTCGAGATCGAGGTCGCCCAGCCCATGCCGCAGATGGACGTCATGACGCCGCCCGGCATGGAAGAAATGGCCGAGCAGCTGCGCGGCATGTTCGCCGGCCTGGCGCGCGACAAGAAAAAACCCAAGAAAATGAAGGTCAGAGAAGCCTTCAAGCTGATCGTCGAGGAAGAGGCCGCCAAGCGCATCAACGAAGACGACCTGCGCACCGCCGCCATCGCCAACGTCGAGCAGAACGGCATCGTGTTCCTGGACGAGATCGACAAGATCGCCGCGCGCCAGGAAACCGGCGGCGCGGACGTCTCGCGCCAGGGCGTGCAGCGCGACCTGCTGCCGCTGGTGGAAGGCACCACCGTCAACACCCGCTACGGCATGGTGCGTACCGACCACATCCTGTTCATCGCCTCGGGCGCGTTCCACCTGTCGCGCCCCTCGGACCTGATCCCCGAACTGCAGGGGCGCTTCCCGATCCGCGTCGAACTGGAATCGCTGTCGGCCCAGGACTTCGTGCGCATCCTGTCGGACACCGACGCCTCGCTGATCAAGCAATACTCGGCGCTGCTGGCCACCGAAGAAGTGCAGCTCGACTTCACGCAGGACGGCATCGAACGGCTGGCCGAACTGGCGTTCTCGGTCAACGAGCGCACCGAGAACATCGGCGCGCGGCGCCTGTACACGGTCATGGAAAAGCTGCTGGAAGAGCTGTCGTTCGACGCCGCCGCCAGCAGCGGCAAGACGATCAAGGTCGACGCCGCCTACGTGGATGCGCAGCTGTCGGAAGCCGCCGCCAGCCAGGACCTGGCGCGCTACGTGCTGTAACCAGGGCTGGCGCGCGGCCCGGCGGGCCGCGCCGCGCCGGCCTACTTGCTGATTTCCGTGACGACGTAGCTGCCGTTCTTGCGCGTCGCCGTGAAGCGCACGCTGTCGCCGGCCTTGATGCCAGCCAGCTGGGCCGGGTCGGCCTGGTACACCAGCGTCATGGCGGGCAGGCCCAGGGCCGAGATCTCGCCGTGCTTGATCGTCACCTTGCCGGCCGCGGCGTCCACCCGGCGCACCTCGCCGCTGGCGCTGGCGGTGGCCTGCGTCTCCTGGGAAGCCGCCTGGGCGGGCGCCGGACCGGCGGCCCACAGGGCCAGTCCCGCGGCGGCCAGCAGCGCCAGGGCCCCCATTGTGCGCGCTCGTTTCATCTGCATTGCTCCTTGTTGCCTGCGGCGCCGGCAAACGGCGCCGTCCGTACAGGTACAGGATAACGCGTTCGCGCGCCCGGGCCCGGCACTACACTAGGGCTTTGTCCGCTCGACAACACCTCCAGACCCAAGGAATCCGCAATGGGCAACCGACTCTCCGCCATCGCCACCCGCACCGGCGACGATGGCACCACCGGCCTGGGCGACGGCAGCCGCACGCCGAAAGACGCGCCGCGCATCGCCGCGCTGGGCGACGTGGACGAGCTGAACAGCGTCATCGGCCTGCTGCGCGCCGAACCCCTGCCCGATGCGGTCCAGGCCGACCTGGACACCATCCAGCACGACCTGTTCGACCTGGGCGCCGAACTCTGCATTCCCGGCCACACGGCCATCGAGCCGGACCAGCTCACCTTCCTGGACCAGCGCCTGGCGCAGTACAACGAGGCCCTGCCGCCGCTGCGCGAGTTCATCCTGCCGGGGGGCGGCCGCGCGGCCGCGCTGGCGCACTTGGCCCGCACCGTGGCGCGCCGCGCCGAGCGTTCGGTGGTGGCACTGGGCCGCGACGAACCCGTCAATGCCCCGGCGCGGCAGTACCTGAACCGGCTGTCGGACCTGATGTTCGTGCTGGCGCGGCACCTGAACCGCGCCCAGGGCACGGGCGATGTATTCTGGACCAGCAAGCATTCGCGCGTGCAACCCTAGGGCGATCGGATCTTCCATGAGCATTCTCGTCACCGGCGGCGCGGGCTTCATCGGCGCGAACTTCGTGCTGGACTGGCTCGGCCGGACCGATGAGCCGGTCATCAACCTCGACAAGCTCACCTATGCCGGCCACGCCGGCAACCTGGCGAGCCTGCGGGACGACCCTCGCCATCTGTTCGTGCAGGGCGACATCGCCGACGCCGCGCTGGTGGCCGACCTGCTGCGCAGGCACCAGCCCCGCGCGGTGCTGAACTTCGCGGCCGAATCGCACGTCGACCGCGCCATCCGCGGACCCGAGGCCTTCATCCAGACCAACGTCGCGGGCACCTTCCAGCTGCTGGAAGCGGTGCGCGCCTACTGGAACACCCTGGCGGGCGAGGCGCGCGATGCGTTCCGCTACCTGCAAGTGTCCACCGACGAGGTCTACGGGTCGCTGGCGCCCGGCGCGCCGGCCTTCGCCGAAGGCGATCCGTACCGTCCCAACAACCCCTATTCGGCCAGCAAGGCGGCCGCCGACCACCTGGTGCGGGCCTACGGGCACACCTACGGGCTGCCGGTGCTGACCTCGCATTGCCCCAACAACTACGGCCCGCGCCAATTCCCCGAAAAGCTGATCCCGCTGCTGATCCACCGCGCGCTGGCCGGCCAGCCGCTGCCGCTGTACGGGGACGGCGCCCATGTGCGCGACTGGCTGTATGTCGAGGACCACTGCGCCGGGCTGCGCCGCGTCCTGCAGGCTGGCGAGCCCGGGCAGGCCTACCATATCGGCGCCGGCCAGGAACGCAGCAACCTGCAGGTGGCGCAAGCGCTGTGCGCCCTGCTCGACGCCTGCCGGCCCCGCGACGGCGGGCGCTCGTACCACGAGCTGATCACCTTCGTACGCGACCGGCCGGGCCACGACCGGCGCTATGCCATCGACGCCGGCAAGATCCAGCGCGAATTGGGTTGGCGCCCGGCGCACGACTTCGAGTCGGGGCTGCGCGCCACCGTGCAGTGGTACCTGGACCATGCCCAATGGGTGGCGGACGTGGCGGGCGGCGCCTATCGCCAGTGGATCCAGACCCAATACACGCCATGAAGATACTCTTGCTCGGCGCCACCGGCCAGGTAGGCAACGCGTTGCGGCGCACGCTGCTGCCGCTGGGCGGCGTGGCGGCGCCGCCGCGCGCGCAGGCGGACCTGGCCGACCTGGACGCGCTGCGGGCCCTGCTGCAGGCGCAGGCGCCGCGGGTGATCGTGAATGCCGCCGCGCACACGGCGGTCGACCGCGCACAGGAGCATCCGGGCGAGGCCTTCCGCGTCAACGCCGAGGCGGTGGCGGTGCTGGCCGCGCACGCGCGGCAGCACGACGCGCTGCTGCTGCACTATTCCACCGACTATGTCTTCGACGGTCTGAAGGCGGACGCCTATCGCGAAACCGATGCCGCCGCGCCGCTCAATGAATACGGTCGCTCGAAGCTGGCCGGCGAAGAAGCCATCCGGGCCAGCGGCTGCCGCGCGCTGATCTTGCGCACCAGCTGGGTATACGGCGCGCACGGCCGCAATTTCGTCAAGACGGTGCTGCGGCTGGCGCGCGAGCGCGACGAGCTGCGCGTGGTGGACGACCAGCACGGCGCCCCCACCTCGGCCGAGCTGATCGCCGACGTGACCGCGCTGGCGCTGGCCGCCTACGGCCGGCACCAGCTGGCCGAAGGCCTGTACCACTTGAGCGCGGCCGGACGCGCCAGCTGGCACGACCTGGCGCGCCGCACGGTCGAGCGGGCCCGCCGCAACGGCGCGCCGCTGCGGCTGCGGCCCGAGCGCATCCGCGCCATCGCCACGGAGGACTATCCCCTGCCCGCGCCGCGGCCGCGCAATTCGCTGCTGGATACCGGCCTGCTGTCCGGCGCGCTGGGGCTGGACCTGCCGGACTGGACCGTGCACCTGGACCGCACGGTAGACTGTCTGACCCGCCCGTTCGACGCCCTGTCCGACGCCTCATGAAAATCACGCCCCTGGCCATTCCCGATGTCGTGCTGATCGAGCCGGATGTATTCAGCGACGCGCGCGGCTTCTTCTACGAGAGCTACAACGCCGAGCGCTTCGCGGCCGCGCTCGGCCGCCAGCCGCGCTTCGTGCAGGACAACCACTCGCGCTCGGCGCGCCACGTGGTGCGCGGCCTGCATTACCAGATCCGCCAGCCGCAGGCCAAGCTGGTGCGCGCGATCGTCGGCGAGGTCTACGACGTGGCGGTGGACTTGCGCCGGTCCTCGCCCACTTTCGGGCGCTGGGCCGGCGCCCTGCTGTCGGCCGACAACAAGCGCCAGCTATGGATACCGGAGGGCTTCGCGCACGGGTTCATGGTGCTGTCGGACGCCGCCGAGACCCTGTACAAGGCCACCGACTACTATGCCCCGCAGCACGAGCGCTGCCTGCGCTGGGACGACCCGGCCATCGGCATCGAGTGGCCACGCACGGCGGACGTGATCGTGTCGCAGAAAGACGAGCGCGGGCTGGCGCTGGCGGACGCGGAGACGTATCCGTAAGCGGCGGGGCATGGCGGGCTGGGAAGGTGTCTCGGAAGGTGTCAGACACCCCGCGAGACGCCCCACGCAGGCAACGACCGCCGCATGGGGTGTCTGACACCTGGAGCGCGTTGCAGGGCGGAGGCGTCAGACACCGCAGGGTGCCTGACACTTGTAGACACCTGGATGGTGTTGCATCGTGGCGGTGTCAGACACCTTCCGGTGTCTGACACCTGGGTACGCACCTGTGCAGTTGCGCCGCGTTCAGTTGACGCCGGCCGCGTGTGCCTGCTCGTCGGCGTGGTACGACGAGCGCACCATGGCGCCCACCGCCGCGTGCGAGAAGCCCATGGCGTAGGCTTCGCGCTCGAACATGGCGAAGGTGTCCGGGTGCACATAGCGCAGCACCGGCAGGTGATGTTCCGACGGCTGCAGATACTGGCCGATGGTGAGCATGTCCACGCCATGGGCGCGCATGTCGCGCATGACCTGCAGGATTTCTTCGTCGGTTTCGCCCAGGCCCAGCATCAGGCCGGACTTGGTCGGCACTTCGGGGTGCAGCTGCTTGAACTCGGCCAGCAGCTTCAGCGAATGCGCGTAGTCGGAGCCCGGGCGCGCCTGCTTGTACAGGCGCGGCACGGTTTCCAGGTTGTGGTTCATGACGTCGGGCGGACCGGCGTTCAGGATGGCCAGCGCGCGCTCCAGGCGGCCGCGGAAATCGGGCACCAGGATCTCGATGCGCGTGCTGGGCGACAGGGCGCGGATGCGCGAGATGCAGTCGACGAAATGGGCGGCGCCGCCGTCGCGCAGGTCGTCGCGGTCGACCGAGGTGATCACCACGTACGACAGCTTGAGCGCCGCGATGGTGCGCGCCAGGTTCTCGGGTTCGCTGGCATCGAGCGGGTCGGGCCGGCCGTGCCCCACGTCGCAGAACGGGCAGCGGCGCGTGCACTTGTCGCCCATGATCATGAACGTGGCCGTGCCCTTGCCGAAGCATTCGCCGATGTTGGGGCACGAGGCCTCTTCACAGACGGTGTGCAGGTTGTGCTCGCGCAGGATGCGCTTGATGTCGTAGAAGCGCGAGCCCGGCGCGGCCGCCTTGACGCGGATCCACTCGGGCTTCTTCAGGCGCTCGGCCGGCACGATCTTGATGGGAATGCGCGCGGTCTTGGCCTGCGACTTCTGCTTCTGCGTGGCATCGTAGGCGGCCGGGGCGGCGGCCTGCGATTCGTTCGAGGAATGGGAGGGCTCGAGCGTGGACATTCGTCACCTTCGTCTTGACCGCTCGCCGTTCGGGAAAACACCGCGCGATCCGAGAGAAAAAGGCATTTTAGCGCGTTGCGTCCTGCGGCCGCGGCAGCGCGGCCAGCAAGCGGGCCGCCAGGCGCTCGCCCACGGCCGCCAGATCGTGCCGCGCGCCGCATACAGCCATGTCGACAGTACGCAGGCCTTCATAGCCGCAGGGGTTGATGCCCAGGAAGGGCGCCAGGTCCATGTCGACGTTCAGCGCCACGCCGTGATAGGCGTAGCCGTTGCGGATCTTGATGCCCAGCGCGGCGATCTTGGCCAGTTCGCCGCCCGGCCCCTGCGGCACGTATACGCCCGGTGCGCCGGGTTTGCGGCAGGCGCCGGCGATGCCGAAGTCGGCCAATGTGCCGATGGCCGCCGCTTCGAGCAGCTGCACGTATTCGCGCACGAACAGCCCGGCGCGGCGCAGGTCGAACAAGGCGTACGCCACCACCTGGCCGGGCCCGTGGTACGTGACCTGGCCGCCGCGATCGCACTGCACCACCGGAATGGCGCCGGGATTGAGCAGGTGTTCGGGCTTGCCGGCCTGGCCCAGCGTGTAGACGGGCGCGTGCTCGCACAGCCAGACCTGGTCGGCCGTGCCGGCATGCCGCGCGGCGGTGAACGCCCGCATGTCCTGCCATACCGGCGTGTAGTCCGCCGGCCGGGGCAACCACTTGATCATGGCGTGCGCCCGGCCGCCTACAGGACGATCGACACCATGGGGTGCCCGTGCAGCGCCCGATACAGGTTGTCGAGCTGCTCGCGCGAAGTGGCGCGCACGGTGAAGGTCAGGCCGATGTAGTTGCCGCCCTTGCTGGGCCGCATCTCGACCTTGGCCGGATCGAATTCCGGATCGAACTGCAGCACGACGTCGGTCATGGTCTGCGCGAAATCGGGATGCTGCTTGCCCATGACTTTGATGGGAAAGTCGGACGGGTACTCGATCAGCGAGTCTTCGGGCGGGATATGGTGCATGGCGGATCGGCCGCGTAGGGCCTACAGGGCGGCGATACGGGCATCATAACCCGCGCGGATCCGGGCATAAACGGGGCCAGGCTTGCCGCTGCCCACCGGTTTGCCGTTGTAGGACGTTGCCGGCAACACCTCTTTGGTGGCCGAGGTCACCAGCAGCTCGTCGGCGGCGGCCACTTCGTCCTCGGTGATGCGGCGTGCCTCGAACGGGATGCCGGCCTCGGCCGCCAGCTCGCCCATCAGGCCGTAGCGGATGCCTTCCAGGATGAGGTTGTTCTTCGGCGGGGCCAGCAACTTGCCGTTCGACACGACCCAGATATTGCTGGACGAGCCTTCGGTGAGGAAGCCATCGCGGAACTGCGCGACTTCGTCCGCGCCAGCCTCGACCGCCTGCTGGCGCGCCAGCACGTTGCCGAGCAGCGAGACCGACTTGATCTCGCAGTGCAGCCAGCGCTCGTCGGGAATGCCGATCAGGCTGATGCCCTGCTCGCGCTGCGCCGCCGAGGGCGGATTGAACACCGTGGCCATGCCGAACACGGTCGGCGGCACGGCCTGCGCCGGGAAAGCGTGGTCGCGCTTGTAGACGCCGCGCGTGACCTGCAGGTACACGATGCAGGTGGGGGTAGCCGAACGGCTGGCCAGCTGGCCGATGAGATCGAGCCAGGCCGCGCGGTCCATCGGCTGCGCGATGCGCAGCGCCTTCAGGCTGCGATCCAGGCGGTCGAGGTGCTCGGTCATGCGGAACGGCTTGCCGTCGTAGACCGGCACCACCTCGTAGATGCCGTCGCCGAAAATGAACCCGCGGTCCAGCACCGAGATCTTGGCCTCGTCGGCCCGCATGAACTCGCCGTTGAGATACACCTGGCTGTCGCCCGGCATGCCCGGAATCATGGATGGCTCCTCAAAAGGAAAAAGGGGCGGCACGCCCGCCCCGCAATGGCTGGATGATTATTGGAACTTGCGCTTGACCATGTCGACCAGGCGGCCAAAGAAGCCCGCGCGCTCGACGTCGCTCTGCACCACCAGCGGCTCGCTGCGCAGCGTCTTGCCATCGAGCGTGAGCTGCAGCGTGCCGACCTGCTGGCCCTTGGACAACGGCGCGACCAGGGGATCGGTGCGCTGCGCCACCGGCTTGACCTCGGCCGACTTGCCGCGCGGCACGGTCAGCCACACAGGGCTGGGCGGCCCCAGCTTGACGGTCTCGACCGTGCCTTCCCAGACGCGCGCGTCCAGGCCGGGCTGGCTCTGGCCATAGAGCTGGACCGTATCGAAATTCTGGAAGCTCCAGTTCAGCAGCTTCAGGCTTTCCTCGGCGCGGGTGGCCTCGCTGTCGGCGCCGGCCAGCACCGTGAGCACGCGCCGGTCGCCGCGCAGCGCCGTCGACACCAGGCAATAGCCGGCCGCCTCGGTATGGCCGGTCTTCATGCCGTCCACGGACGGGTCGGCCCACAGCAGGCGGTTGCGGTTGGGCTGCGTGATCTTGTTGTAGGTGTACTCTTTCTGCTTGTAGTAGTGGTAGTAGTCGGGGTGATCCTTGATCAGCGCGGCCGACAGGATGGCCAGGTCGGCCACCGTGGTCATGTGCTGCGGATCGGGCAGGCCGGTGGCGTTCATGAAATGCGTATGGGCCATGCCCAGCCGCTCGGCTTCCTGGTTCATCAGGGCGGCGAAGGCCGACTCGCTGCCGCCCACCGCCTCGGCCAGCGCCACCGAGGCGTCATTGCCGGACTGCACGATCATGCCCTGGATGAGCTCGTCGACCGTAACCGGCTTGCGCGGCTCGATGAACATGCGCGAGCCGCCGGTGCGCCAGGCATGCTCGGACACCGGCACCTGCTGTTCGAGCGTGAGGCGTTTTTCCTTCAGCGCATTGAACACCACGTAGGCGGTCATGATCTTGGTCAGCGAGGCGGGCTCGATCTGCATGTCCGGGTTGGACGATGCCAGCACCTGGCCGCTGTTGACGTCGATGGTGATCCAGGCGCGCGCGGCGATAGTGGGCGCCGGCACTGCCGACAGTTCCGCGACGGGCGCCACGGCCGCGGCGGGCGCCGAGGCGGTGGCGGGGCCCGCCGGCTGCTGCTGCGCCCAGGCGGGCGCGGAAGCCGCCATCAGCGCCGACAACACGGCGCCTGCGAGCGCGCGGCGGGGGAACGCAACAGAAGACGGAAAGGAACGGTTTTTTTTCATCGGCAAAGAGTCCACGATCAAGGGCCCCCGGCTTGGGGGGCAAAAAGCTGCATCATTATAGGCAGGGGATGGGACCGCGACGGCGCGGCAACGTTCCGCGCCGCATCCGGCAGGTAACGCGATGCTACGCCTGGTCGAGCGCGACCTTGAGCCGCGCCTGCACCAGGGCGCGCAGCACCAGCAGCTTGCCGTGGAAGAAATGCGACGCGCCGGGCACGACCACCACCGGAATGTCGCGCGGCCGGGCCCAGTCGAGGGTTTCCGACAGCGGCACCACGTCGTCCTGCTCGCCATGCACCATCAGGGTATCGGCCGGCACCGCGATTTCGCCTTGCTGAAAGCGCTGCACCGCGGCGCCCATCAGCATCAGCGCAGCAGGCAGGGTGGGATCGCCGGCTTCGGCCAGGCCGGCGTAGGTCTGCGCGGCCACCGCGGTGCCGAACGAAAAGCCCGCCAGCACCCACGGCGCCGTGGCCAGGTCGGGATGGCGTTCGCGCATTTGCGCCACCAGCGCCAGCATGTCGCGGGTTTCGCCGCGCGCCTTGTCGAACTCGCCTTCGGACTGGCCCACGCCGCGGAAATCCGGCCGCACCGCCACCAGGCCATGCTGCACGCAGGCGCGCGCGATGGTCGTGACGACCTTGTTGTCGCGCGCGCCCCCTTGCAATGAATGGGGATGCAAGACCAGCGCCCAGCCGCGCGGCGCCTGCGCGGGCCAGTCGATGGCGCAATCGATGCGGCCGGCCTCGCCGGTGAAGATCTGGGTTTCGGTGCGTGCGGGCATGGATGAAAGCTGTCGGAAAACGCGTAGACTGCATGTTACCAACCCGCGCCGCGGCCCGGCCTGGCGCGCATGCCCTTACAATCGCCGCCATGCTTATCGATGCCCGCCATACCGAGCTACCCGCGCCCGAGGCGCTGGCGCGCGAACTGTCCGCGCGGCTGGACGGTTTCCAGGACATCGCCTGGACGGCCAGCACCGGCTCCACCAACGCCAACCTGCTGGCGCGCGCCCGCGCCGGCGCCGGCTCATGGCTGCAGGGCACCCACCTGCAGCAGACCGGCCGCGGGCGGGCCGGCCGCACCTGGCAGAACCGCGTCGGCGCGGCCCTGATGTTCTCGTGCGCCTTTCCGGTCCGCATGCCGGCCGGCCGCCTGCCCGCGCTGTCGCCGCTGGCCGGCCTGGCGGCTTGCGAAGCGCTGCGCCTGCTGGCCGGCGGCGCCGGCGGCCTGTGCGTCAAGTGGCCCAACGACGTGCAATGGCACGACGCCAAGCTGGCCGGGGTCCTGGTCGAATCGACCCGCGATCCGCACGTGCCGGGCGGCTACACGGTGGTGATCGGCATGGGCCTGAACCTGCGCGACGCCGACACCCTGTCGCAGGCGCTGGGCCGCTCCGTGGCGGACTGGAGCTGCGTCATCGAGCAATCCGGCAGCCGGCCGGTCAGCGCCGCCGACATCGTCTGCGCGGTCGCCGCCGCCTGGCGCGAGGCGGTGCGCGAACTGGAAAGCAGCGGCTTCGGGGCCTTCGGCCGCCGCTTCGACGCGGTCGACGCCCTGGCGGGACGCGCCGTCAATGTCGTGGACCAGGGCACGGTGCTGTTCAGCGGCACCGCGTGCGGCCTGGACGACCAGGGCCGCCTGCAGCTGCAGACCGCCCAGGGGCTGGTGCCCGTCTCGGTCGGCGAAGTGTCCATCCGCCCGCAAACCACGGCCCCAGCATGATCCTGCTCATCGACTCCGGCAATAGCCGCCTCAAAGTGGGCTGGCTGGACCCCGACCACCCCGACAGCCCGCGCGAGCCGGCCGCCATTGCCTTCGAGACGCTGGACCCGGACGCCCTGGGCGACTGGCTGGGCACCCTGGCGCGCCGCCCGGCGCTGGCGCTGGGCGTCAACGTGGCCGGGGCGGCGCGCGGCGACGGCATCGGCGCGGCGCTGGCGCGCCACGGCTGTCCGGTGCACTGGATCACCTCGCGCGCCGAACTGCTCGGCCTGCGCAACCGCTATACCCAGCCCGCCCAGCTCGGCGCCGACCGCCTGGTATCGCTGCTGGGCGTGCGCAGCCGCCTGCCGCGGGACCACGCGCCGTTCGTGCTGGCCTCGTTCGGCACCGCCACCACCCTCGACACGGTCGGCCCCGACGATGTCTTCATCGGCGGGCTGATCCTGCCCGGCCCGGCCCTGATGCGCAGCTCGCTGGCGCGCGGCACCGCCAACCTGCCGCTGGCCGACGGCCCGGTCACCGCCTTCCCGACCGATACCCACCAGGCCATCTCGTCCGGCGTCGCCGCCGCGCAGGCCGGCGCCGTGGCGCGCCAATGGCTGGCCGCCTGCCGGCATTTCGGCCGGCAGGCCGACATTTATGTGGCCGGCGGCGGCTGGCCCGAGGTACAACAGGAAACCGAACGCCTGCTGGCCGAAGCGGGTGGCGCGGCCGGCGCTCCGCCCGCGCCCGTCTACCTGGACCGCCCCGTGCTGGACGGCCTGGCGCTGCTGGCCGCGCAGCCGGACCCGCAAACCTTCTGAGCTTTCGCCCATGCGTGTGCTTTTCGTGCTGATCGTGGTCGCCAACCTGTGGGTCTACGCCCTGGGGCAGGGCTGGCTGGGCGGCCGGCCCGACGACGCCGGCCGCGATGCCGCCGCGGGACAGGAGCTGCACCCCGAGCGGGTGAAGATCCGCCCCTGAAGCCAGGGCTCTTTCAGAATGAGCAGGCCCTAGCCCGGCAGCCGCGCGTACTGCACCACCGCCGTTTCCCGGAACGCTTCGATCAGCGCCAGCCGCGGCGACCCACGCGACCAGATCAGGCCGAAACGGCGCGGCTCGCACGGCGCCGGCAGGTCCAGCGTGGCCAGCCCGAGCCGTTCGATGACGCCATTGGTCGAGCGGGGCAGGATGGCCACGCCCAGGTCCCGGCTGACCATCACGGCAATCGATTCGATCGCGTTCAACTCGAACCGGTCGCGCGGCGTAATGCCGACGCGACGCAGATAATCGTCCACATGGCGCCCGCTCCAGTCGCTGCGCCGATAGCGGATGAACGGTTCGCTCGCCAGCAGGCGGTGCGGATCCGCGCCGGCATGGCGCGGCGCGGCCGCCAGCACGTAGGGTTCTTCGCGCAGCAGTTGCCAGCCCAGGCTTTTGGACAGCGGATAAGGCGCCTCCAGCGCGATCGCGGCATCCAGTTCGCCGCTCTCGATCGCGGGGTAGAAGCGCGCCGAGTGTCCCGGCTGGATCTCGACGTTGACCAGCGGATGACGCCGCACCAGTTCCTCCAGGATGGCCGGCACCATCGAATTCAAGGCGGTGTTGCCCGCGCCCAGCCGGAGCTCACCCATGACCTCGTCGGAGCGGGCCAGATAGCGGATCTGTTCGATGCGTTCCAGTACGTCGCGCATGGGCGCCAGCAATTCGGTCGCCTTGGCGGTCAGGTGCACCGTGCGGCCGGCGCGCGCCACCAGCGCGGCGCCCAGCTCCTGCTCCAGCGCGCGGATCTGTTGCGCCACCGCGCCGTGGGTCAGGCCCAGCCGGCGCGCGGCCTCCGCCATCGAGCCGTGGCGGGCCACTGCGATCAGGGTCGTCAGGAAATCGGTGTTCATGATGATAGATATTCTATCGTCTGATCATACGCCGCCTTTCCCCTGGCGCGGGCAGGCACCACCAGAATACGGGTCAGGAGACCCTCATGAGAAGCAAGCTGTTCGTCCCGGCATCGCGCCCGGAACTCTTCGACAAAGCCGTGAACAGCGCGGCGGACGCCCTGTCTTTTGACCTGGAGGACGCGGTCGCGCCGGAGTGCAAGGAGTCGGCGCGGGCCGGGCTCGCGGACTGGCTGGCGGAACCGGGCCGCGCCAGCCAGCTGAAGCAACATGCAAAGAAAATTATCGTCCGCGTCAATGCAGTCGATACACCGCACTTCGCCGGCGACCTGGCGGCCCTGGCCAGGCTGCCGGTTGATATCCTCAATGTGCCCAAAACCGAAAGCGCCGCTGCGGTGCGCGCCGCCATCGACGCGGCGACGCAAGCCGGCTTCAACGGCGACTTCCTGATCAATGTCGAGACCCCGCTCGGGCTGGCGCGGGCAGCCGAGCTGGCAGGCGCCCATGAGCGCGTCGCGGGCCTGCAGTTGGGCCTGGCCGACCTGTGCGAGCCGCTCGGGATCGACCGCTACCAGCCGCGCACCCTGCACGCGCTGATGCTGGCGCTGCGTGTGGCGGCCGGCGCCGCCGGCAAGTTCGCCATGGATGCCGCATACCCGCGCGTGTCCGACCCGGACGGCTTTCGTGCCGAGGCGCAGCTGGCCCGCTCGCTCGGCCTGCTGGGCAAATCCTGCATCCATCCCAGCCAGATCGCCATCGCCAATGACGTTTTTGGCTTCAGCGCCGCGGAAATCGACGCCGCCCAGCGGATCGTGGCCGCCAGCCGCGCACATCCCGGCGTAGGCGCGTTCCTGCTGGACGGCAAGATGATCGACGCCCCCTTCGTGCGCCGCGCCCGCGACGTGCTGCTGGCCGCCGGCCGGCCCGCCTGAGCCGACCTCTTACACAGACTGGACCATGACATCACACGTTTCCCCGGACGGCCTGCCGCTGGCCGGCATCAAAGTGCTGGACCTGAGCGCCTACATTGCCGGCCCCTATGGTTGCGCGCTGCTCGGCGACATGGGTGCGGAGATCATCAAGATCGAACCGCCGGAAGGCGACAACCTGCGCAAGTATCCCTCCACGCTGGCGGCGGAGAGCCGCGCGTTTCTGGGCATTAACCGCAACAAGCGCGGCCTTTGCCTCAATCTCAAGAGCGAGCCGGGCTACGAGGTGCTGACGCGCCTGGTACGCGAAGCGGACGTATTGGTACACAACTTCCGGCCAGGCGTGCCCGAGCGGCTGCGCATCGATTACGCCACACTGGCCGCGCTGAATCCCCGGCTGGTCTACTGCGCCATGACCGGCTACGGCGCGAAGGGTCCGATGGCCCGCCATGCCGGCTACGACCAGGTGCTGCAGTCGATGACGGGCATGTGCGCCTCCCAGGGCAAGGCAGATGGCCCGCCCGAGATCCTGTACGGCTCGGTGGTCGACTATTACGGCGCGGCGCTGATCTCCAACGGCGTCGCGGCCGCCCTCTACCAGCGCGAGCGCACCGGCCGGGGCCAGGCCATCGAAGTGTCGCTGCTGGGCGCCGCGCTGGCGATGCAGTCGGCGCGCCTGGTCTACGCCGAGGGCGAACCCCTGCACATCGAACGCGACATGCGTTCGGGCGGGATCACAGGCATCCACCCCACCGGCGAGGGCTACCTGTACATTTCCGCCAACACGCCCCATTTCTGGCAGGCGCTGTGCACCCACCTGGGCTTGCCCGACTTGGCCGGGCATCCGGATTACGACACCGTGAAAAAGCGCGCCGCCCAGGCCGCCGTGCTGATCCCCCTGGTGCGCCGGGCGCTGGCGGCCGACACCGCGCGCAACTGGGCCGAGCGTTTCGGCCAGAGCGTGCCTTGCGCGGTGGTCAACCGGGTGGAGGACATGTTCGATCACCCCCAGGTCCGGGCCATGGGCTTTCTGCGCGAGTATGAGAACACCCAGGCGGGCAAGTACCTGGGGCTGGCGCGCTGGGCTCACTTCGGCGCGCAGGATGAAGCCGCGCCGCCTTCCGCTCCGGCCCCCGGCGCGCCGGGCCTGGGCCAGCACAGCCGCGCGATCCTGGCCGACCTCGGCTATGCAGACGCGGACATCGAACGGCTGCTCCGCGAAGCAGCGGTGCTGTAGGCTGCGTCCCGTACCAAGATCAAAGGAGACATCCACCATGGAACCGGCTTCGCGCTACAGCCGCCGGCCCGACGGGTCGAACTGGGGGGATTTCGGTCCCGACGACCAGCTGGGCACCCTGAATTTCATGGACCGCCAGGCGCGGCTCGCCGCGATCGCCGAAATACGCGAAGGGCTGTCTTTTTCATTGAGCCTGCCGCTGACCGTGCCGCGCGCGCCGGTGCTCAACCCCAGGCGCAAAGGCCCGGTTATCCGGCCGGCCGAGAAGACCGGCGTGCCGGTCTACCGTTATCCCCTGGCGCGCGATGTGCCCGGCGCCACGGACGTCATCAGCGACGACAGCGTCACGCTGTCGCCGCAGTATTCCACTCAATGGGACGCACTCGGCCATGTCAACACGCTGTTCGATGCGCATGGCAACGGCACGGCTGCTCCCGTCGGCTACAACGGCTTCACAGTGAGCGAGCCGCATGCCGACGGCTTCGCCGGCACGCGCGACCTGTCGATCGCGCCCATGGCACGGCATGGCATCCAGGGGCGCGGCGTGCTGGTCGACCTGCGCGCGCACTTCGGCGACGCACAGCGCAAGGTTTCGCATGCCGACCTGATGGCGGTCATGCGCAGCGATGGCATCAGCGTGCGGCCGGGGGACGTACTGTGCCTGCACACCGGCCTGGCGGATCTGGCGCTTACCCTGGACGATGCCGAGCAGGAGCGCCTGCGCACCAGTTGCGCGGTCCTCGACGGCGACGACCCGGCGCTGCTGGCCTGGATCAAGGACAGCAGGATCGCCGCCATTGCCGCCGACAACCACGCCGTGGAGTTGCGCAACCACAGCCTGCGCGCCGGCCAGGGAGCGCTCCTGCCGCTGCACGAGCAATGCCTGGTCAAGCTGGGCCTGCCGCTGGGCGAGCTCTGGCATCTGACCCCCCTGGCGCGCTGGCTGCGCGAACACGGCCGCCACGCCTTTTTCCTGACCGCCGCGCCCATCCATGTCCCGGGACTGGTGGGCGCTCCGGTCAACCCCATCGCGACCGTCTGACGACGGCGCACCACAACCGAGAAATCACTGAACGTCCCCGCACAGGAGGAGGATAAACATGAGCAAAACCACGACATGGCGCTGGAGCGCGCTGGCGGCCGCCGCCGCGATCGGCCTGGCCGGCCTGCCGGCACACGCGGCCGGGTATCCGGGCGAGCCGATCACCCTGGTAGTGCCGTATTCGGCCGGCGGCGGCGCCGACAACGCCGCCCGCATCATCGCCGAGGGCATGAGCGCGGTGGCCGGCCAGAGCGTAGTGATCGAGAACAAGGGCGGCGCCAGCGGCTCGATCGGCGCCGCCTATGTGGCGCGCGCCAAGCCCGACGGCTACACCGTCCTGTACGACGCTTCCGCCTTCGCCATCAACCCCGTGCTGCGCAAGCTGCCCTATGACGCCAAGAAGGATTTCATCCCGGTCTCGCAAGCCGTGACCGTGCCCAACATCCTGGTGGCGGCGACCGGCTCGGCGTTCAACAGCCTGCCGGACTTCATCCAGGCGGCCAAGGCCAAGCCGGGCCGCTACACCTATGCCTCGTACGGTCCGGGCAGCCTCGCCCAGATGGCCGGCGAACTGCTGAAGAAGGACGCGGACATCGACGTCCTGCACGTGCCCTACAAGGGCGGCGCGCCAGCCATCGTCGACGTCATGGGCGGCCAGGTCGACGTGTATTTCGCCAACGCCGCTTCCAGCCTGAACTACGTGACGGGCGGCAAGCTCAAGGCGCTGGCCATCTCCTCGGCCCGGCGCATGCCCGAGCTACCGGACGTGCCGACCGTC
This sequence comes from Bordetella genomosp. 2, assembly GCF_002261345.1. Taxonomy (GTDB): domain Bacteria; phylum Pseudomonadota; class Gammaproteobacteria; order Burkholderiales; family Burkholderiaceae_B; genus Bordetella_A. Next base: position 310,468 of record NZ_NEVT01000009.1, read on the forward strand.
GCCGAGGCGGGCATCGCCGATTTCGACGTCGCCGAGTGGAACGGTTTCTTCCTGCCCGCCGGCACGCCGCCGGAGGTCGTCGCCAAGCTGCAGGATATTGTGCAGAAAGCGCTGGCACGCCCCGAAACTCGCGACAAGCTGGCCAAGCTGGGCCTGACCGCCGTGGGCTCCAGCGCGGTAGACTTCGCCCAGTTCATCGCCGCCGAAGAAGCCCGCTGGGCGGATGTGGTCAAGGCCAACCACATCAGCGTGAACTGAAGCAGATTCGTGCGCGCAGACGGCCGGGAATCTTCCCGGCCGTTTTTCTGCCCGGCATGACGCCATCCACCCTGGGGGAATGCACCATGAGCCGCAAAGACGATTTCGAACAAGGCCTGGCCAACCGCCGCGCCGTGCTGGGCGATGCCTGGGTCGAACGCTCGCTGGCACGGGCCACCGGCTTCACCGCCGATTACCAGAACCTGATCACCCGCTACGCGTGGCACGATATCTGGAGCCGCCCGGGCCTGCCGCACAAGTCGCGCCGCATGATGGTGCTGGCCGTGACGCTCGCGCTGGGCCGCTGGGAAGAATTCGAGCTGCACGTGCGCGCCGCCCTCACCGCCGCCGATGCCTCGCGCTTGACGCCCGACGAGCTCAAGGAGGTGCTGCTGCAGAACGCCATCTATGCGGGGGTGCCAGCCGCCAACACGGCCTTCAACCTGGCCCAGGACATTCTGCGCGAGGTCGCCGGCGACATCGGCTACGCCCTGGAGCCTGCCGACCCCGCCGCGGCGGACCCCTTGGCCGGCGGTTGACGCCGGTCGCCCGCCGCCACGCCTATAACCAGCGCGCCAGCGCCGCCAGCGTACGCTGCGTGGCGCCGGCGTGCCCGGCCGCCCAGCGCCGGGCGGCCTGCCCCATGGCCTGGCGGCGCGCGTCGTCGTCCAGCAGCGCCAGCGCGGCATCCAGGGCCGCCGGGGCATCGGGCGCGCGCAGCGCGGCGCCCGCGGCGATGGCGTCCTCGGCCGCCTGCTTGAAATTGTCCGTATGCGGTCCCACCACCACCGGCACGCCGGCCGCGCAGGCCTCGATCAGGTTCTGCCCGCCCAGGGGCGCAAAGCTCCCCGCCACGATGGCGACATCGGCGGCGGCATAGTAGAACGCCATCTCGCCCAGCGTATCGCCCAACACGGCGTCGACCTCGCCCGCCACCGGCGGCAGCGCCTGGTCCGGCGCCGCGGCCCGCGACCGCCGCACGTGGACCAAGCCGGCCGCGCGCAACTGCGCATCGGCCTCGTCGAAGCGCTGCGGGTGCCGGGGAATCAGCAGGTACAGCACCGGCCGGCCGCCGCCCGCGCGCGCGCGCATGGCGGGCGCGAACATCGCCTCCTCGCCCTCGCGCGTGCTGGCCACCGCCACGACCGGCCGGCCGAGCGCGCGGCGCCAGGCCTGCCCGGCCTGGACCTGGTCCGGCGGCAGGGCCAGGTCGAATTTCAGGTTGCCGGTCACCTGCACGGCGCGCGCCCCGGCCTGCTCCAGGCGCCGGGCATCTTCGGGCGTCTGCGCCAGCACCGCGTCCAGGCCCGCCAGCGCCTCGCGCAGCGCCCGGCCCAGCCACGCCGCCTGGCGCAGCGACGAGGCCGAGAAACGCGCGCTGACCAGCGCCATGGGCACCCCCAGGCGGCGCGCCTGAGCCAGCAGGTTGGGCCACAGCTCCCGCTCGATCAGCAGGCCGCAGCGCGGCGCATAGCGGGCCAGGAAGCCGCGCGCCGCGCCCGGGAAATCGTACGGCAGCCAGGTCTGGCGCAGTTGCCCGGCGGCGATGGCGGCCGGGAACAGGCGCGCCCCTTCGGCCCGGCCGGTGGCGGTCGTATGCGTCAGCAGCACCGGCAGGCCGCGGTCCAGCAGCGCCTGCACCAGGGGTTGGGCGGCGCGGGTTTCGCCCAGGCTGACGGCGTGCACCCACACCGGCGGCCGGGCAAATGGCGCCGGGGCGGCGGAATCGGCCCGGCCGAAGCGCGCGGCCGAGAAAATGCCCCAGTCGCCGCCGGCGCGCCGGGCGCGGCGCGCCATCCACAGCCAGGCCAGCGGCGCCGCCGCGTATAAAGCCAGGGTATAGACGCCGCGCCGCATCTCAGCGCGCCACAGGGCGGCGCCCGGCCTGGAAGGCGGCGGGCCGGCCCATGTCAGCCTGCCGCCAGCGCCTGGCCGACCGAGGCCAGCACCGCCTCGCGCGAAGGCGGAGCGCCGCGGTCTCCCAGGCTGGCCGTGAAGCTGGGCCCCACCAGGGGCGTGCGCACCGGGGTGGAGGCGCGGTAGATACCGATGGTCGGCCGGCCCAGGGCGGCCGACAGATGCGTCAGGCCGCTGTCCAGCCCCACCATGAGGCGCGCGCCGGCCAGCTGGCGGGCGATGGCCGTCAGGTCCATGCGCGGCAGCACTTCCGCGCCGTCGATGCCGGCCACCAGCGCCTGGGCGCGCTCGGCTTCCTGCGGATTGCCGGCCAGCAGGCGCAGGGTGCAGCCCGCCTCGCGCAGGCGCGCGAAGACGGCGCGCCAGTCGTCTTCCGGCCAGAGCTTGTCGTCGCGGCTGGCCGACGGCATGATGACCGCATAGCCGTAATCGGTGTTCAGATGATGATGCGGGCGCGCGCACTGCTCGGGCGCCGCGGCGCACGCGCGGGCCTCGGCCTGTGCCTGTCGCGCAAACGCCTGCAAGCCGAAATCGGGCGGCCCGCTATAGGTGTAGCCGAAAGTCAGCGCGGCCAAGGTGCGCTGGCGTATGACGGCCGGCTGCCAGAACTCCACCCGGTGGCGCACCTGGTAGAACAGCGAAGCCAGCGGCTCGCGGGCCGAACGCCAGTCCAGCCCATGGCGCACGCCGCGCGTCTGGCGCACCAGCCAGGCCGATTTCAACAGGGCCTGCATGTCCAGCACCACGTCGTACTGCACGGCGCGCAGCCGCTCGGCCAGGGCCCGCCGCTCGGCCTTCACCGGCTCCGACCACCAGGCCTTGCGCCAGCGGCGGTGCGCCACCTTGATGACCTCGTGGACAGCCGGATGCCAGGCGGGGATTTCGGCAAACGCCTCTTCCGCGACCCAGTCGATCACGGCGTCGGGCACATGCCGGGCAATGTCGGAAATAGCCGGCAGCATGTGCACCAGGTCGCCAAGCGACGATGTGCGGACGATGAGAATGCGAGTAGGCATCAAAGCGGGGCGGTGCGGTAGAAGCAGGAAATGTACAACACAACGAACCCTGGACGCCCGCCGAGCCGGCCACCAGCCTCAGAGCACCGACCCCACGCGGGCGCGGACGCGATGCTTGACGGCGCGATAGGCGCGCAGCGGAAAGGCCAGCATCGCCTCCACGCCGCGATCGACCTTGCCGAGCAAGGCCATCAGCTTCCAGAACGCAACGATGGGTATGTAGTTCAGCGCGCGGGCTATCTTCACGCCGCGATGCACTTTGCGCCCGAAGATGTCCCAGGCTATGCCGGTTTTCAGCCAGTCGGCCCCGAAATTCTCGTCCGCAACCGCGAAAATCTCGCGCAGGGCCCGCAGCCGGGGATAGCCGTGCAGAGTCTTGACGCGCTGAATCCAGGCCACGCAATGCATGCCCACATACCACATGAGCTGCTGGCGCTTGGCATCGAACTGCCCCTTCTTGCGATAGAAGGCCAGCATGTCCTGCAGCGCGGGGACGATGTTCAGTATGCGCTTATCCGTCTGCTGCATCGACTGGGTGGGCCGGGTGATGTCGTAGTTATAGAGCTCCTTATCTACATAGTAGATTTTCTTTGCAACGAGGTAGCTCTTGGGCGCAAAGTTCGCATCGGCGAAGAAAATGCCCGGCAGCAACCGCACATCGGGGTCGGCGAAAACGGAGCGATGGTAGATCCGGCCGCAGGGCGTCGCCCAATTCCGATACAACAAGTCGCGGTCCTGCGCCGATAGTTCGCGCTCCGTCTCGAACGGCACGGGCTTGAACGGCTGGGTACGGTCGCTGAAGCAGTAGCGCAAGTTGCCGATCAGCAGGTCGGCGCCGGTTTCTTGCGCCTTGTCGTACATGAACTCGATCGCGTCGGGGTCGAGGAAATCGTCCCCGTCGACGATGATGATGTACTCGCCGGTCGCACGGTCAATGCCGTAGTTGCAGGCCGCGCCATGCCCGCCGTTGGGCTTGATGAACGACTTGAACATGGCCGGATACTGCGCCACGTATTCATCGATGATCAGTTGGCTGTCATCGGTGCCGCCATCGTTGACGACAAGTACTTCGATGTCCTGGCAAGTCTGCCGGGCCAGCGAGGCCAGGCAGCGTTCGACATAGAACTCCAGGTTGTATACCGGTACGACTACGCTTACCTTCGGCATTACTTCGACCCGCCCGCGAATTCTTTTTCATAGACATCGAGCGCACGCTCGATGATGTTGTTCATGTCGTAGTAGCGGTATTCGGCCAGCCGGCCCACCAGCTTGAGGCGTTCGAACGACTCGGCCAGCTTCAGGTACTTGGCGTACAGCTCGGCGTTGCTGTCCTTGGGTATGGGGTAGTACGGGATGCTCTTGGAAGGCACGCGCCGGTCGTATTCCTGCGGGTACTCTTTCATGATGGTCGTCTTGGCCGGCTTGACGTCCATCAGGTGCTTGTACTCCGTAATACGCGTGTAGGCCTGGGTATTGGGGTAATTCACCGTGGCGGTCGGCTGGTAGTAGTCCATGTCGTGCGTCTCCAGGTCGAAGCGCAGCGACCGGTACGGCAGCTCGCCATAGCAGTAACCGAACAGCTCATCCAGGGCGCCGGTGTAGATCACCGTGCCATCGAACGGGCGGCCTTCGAACAGCACGGCGCCGGTATCGGCCTGCAGGCTCAGCAGCTGGCTGGCCTTGGTGTTCAGGCGCACCTCGATCAGCGGATGGGCCAGCATTTTCTCGAACATCGCCGTGTAGCCATCCTTGGGCAAGGCCTGGTGGCTTTCCTGGAAATACCGGTCGTCGTACGACAAGTGCACCGGCACGCGCGCCGTGATCGTTTCGAAATCCAGGTTCTCGGGCTTGTCGCCCCACTGCTTGGTGGTGTAGTTCAGGTAGATATTCTGGAAGATGAAATCGCCCAGCTCGCGGATGCGCGGATCGTCGTGCTTGCGCAGCACCGACACCGGCACCTTGACGTCCATGCCGAACTCGCCGACCAACAGGTCCTTCAATTCGGCCGCCTGGTCCGGCAGCAGCTTCTCCAGCGAGGTCAGGTTGAAGGGCACGGGCACCAGTTGGCCCTGCACTTCGGCCAGCACGCGATGCTGGTACGGATGCCAGCCCGTGAATTGGGAGATGTATGCCAGCACGCGCGGGCTATTGGTGCGGAACAGGTGCGGGCCGTACTTGTGCACCCGTATGCCGTGCTCGTCCTGGTAGTCGTACATGTTGCCGGCCACGTGGTCGCGCTGTTCGATCAGCAGCACGCGCCGGCCCTGCTGGGAGGCCAGGCGCTCGGCCAGGATAGAACCGGCGAAGCCGGTGCCTACGATGATGACGTCGTAATTGCTCATGTCTCAAACCTTCAGTACCGACCGGATCGCGCTTTCCATCTGCGGCGCCACCTTGTCGACGGTGTACTCGTTGTAAACCGAATAATCGGGGGTGATTTTCTTGTCTATGTATCGTTTCAATACATAGGCGATGCGGTCGATGCGGGCGTCTGCAACGAGATTCCCGGCCCGCGCCATGATTTCGGCAGTGGGCCCCTTGGGCATCGTGACTGAGGCTATCGGCCTGCGCGCGCCCATGTAATCCGTCAACTTGCCCGGAAAAAACGGATTGCAGTCCAGGCCGTCTTCCTCCGGGGAGAACAGCCCGTCGATCAGCAGCAAGGCGTCCGCCTCGCACATCAGGCGCAGGCTCTCCGCATAGGACACCGGTTTTTCGAACCGCACGTGGCTGGAATTGCGCATTGCAGCATGCTGCTGCAGGTCCTGCGCGCCGGGAGAGGCGCCATAGAATCGTATCTCGAAGCGGCTGTGATACTCGGGATAGATTTCAAGCAGGCGATCCACCGCGCGGAGAACCGGCGTAGCCGTACGCTTGATGTAGTACAGCATGCCCAGGTGGGAAAAAACGAACTTGTCGTTACTTTGCGTTGCCGTTTGCGGGTACATCCGCGGGTCGAAGCAATGGGGAATGACCACAGCCTTGTCCGCCAGAGGCGCCAAATCGCCGGTGAACATGAGATCGCGCTGGTAGCTATTGTTCAGAATGACGCGATCGGCCTGGCGCAGGGTGTCGCGTTCGATGGCGCGGTCTTCGGCCGCCAGCGGGAAGCCCCGGGTTACATACGGATTGCGCACGAACAGGTCGCCGAAATAGGCAATCCAGGGCAGTTCGGGATGCAACTTCTTGATTTCTGCCGCTGCAGCGTGACTGACCAGCTCATTGGAATGCGAAATGATGAAGTCGAATTGCTCGCCTGACCGGGCATAAGCATCGAGCACGGCGCGCACGAAAGCCGCGCGCGCCGACTCGGTGCGCGGATTGGCGTGATCCACCTTGACTTCGATCCGCTCTATGTCGGTGGATGCGTACTTCAGTACCTGGTCGTCACGCCGGTCGCGCGCGGCCTGGACCACCGTATACGAGATATTCGTGTCCTTGATGCGCTTGAAAAAGTCCAGATCGGCCGAGCCGATATAGGGCGCGAAAAACCACGAGACAGCAAATCCTTTCAGTTTCTTCATTCCTTTCCACATCCTTGCCGGCCTTGCTCCATGCTGCGGTGACGCAATCCGTGCGGTTACATGCTTCTAGTTATTCCTGCCGGACGCTGGGCGCACTTGCGGTCAGCCCACCTGCACCCGCCATCGCGGTCAATCGTGCGCGCCTTTCTTCATCAGACGTGACCACCAACCCTGCGACTCCGCCCTCTCCTGCTCCGCTTGCCGCAACGCATCGAGCTGGCTGCTTAACCCGGCAATCCGTCGCTGGCTCTCCGCCAGGGAAACGGCTACCGACGCCAGGTCGTCTCTTTCAGTTCGCCACTGGGCTCGCTGGAAGTAAAAACCATATGATGCCGCCAACGCTGGCGAAAAATGCCGCGCGCCGTGCACTACACGGCCAATCTCGTAAAACAGGGTATCCGATTGCAGATAGGGCGCGGGGTCCGACTGCACGGTTTCAGACTGGATAAGGGCGTGCAGCGTGGTCGCGAGCGGCGCCGCCGATACGTGCAGGGCGGCGAGCTGCTTCGAAAAGTTCTCCCATACCGCAGATTCCGCATGGCGCTGCCCGACTTTCCGGCACAGTGCCGCATCGCCTGCAGGGTGTCTTGCCAATTGCCCGCGCAGTTCTTCCGCGGAAATATTGGGCAGGCTGCGTCCCGAAAAATTGGCGACGGCGGCGGCTTCGAACAGCCCGTCGTCGACCATGCCCTTCACTCCGTCGTAGCCAACCAGGCAGCACCGCTGCCCTGCCGCCAGGCCTTCAAGCAATACGCGTCCCATGCCCGCCACGCCGCCGCTGGCGCGCATCAGTTCCGCCACATCGGCGCGTACCCCCAGGAAGCGCACATAGTCCGTCAAGCCGTCCTGTGTGAGCTGTTGTTGCAGCACAGCCTGCGCCGGCCCTTCGCCGACGACGTCGATACCTGGCAGGCCGGCTTGGCGCGCAAGGCTGACAAACTGGCGGATACCCACGATCTTGAACGGATCCAGGCGGCTGACTACCAGCCAGCGCGCCGGCTCGGCGGTCGATGGTTGTGGGCGAAAAGCGTGAGAGTCCACTGCATTCGGCTGCATGACGAGCCGGTCGTCATGCACATAGACTGCCGCCAGCGACCGAACCTCTTCCGAAACGGCAATCACGCGGTCGGCGTGAGCCAATATCACGCTGCCGAGCAGGAAATCATTGAGCGGCCCGTACCCCGCGCTCAGCGAACTGGGTCCATGTAGCGTCGCCACATAAGGCAGGCTTTCGAGCTTGGCTGCCAGGAAGGCGGGAAAGAGGCTGATGAAGGGATGCGCGTGCACGTGCGTGATAGCGTGCTGCCGCATGAACTCGCGCAGTGTGCGCGTTGAATGCAGCAAATCTGCTGCACTGGCCGCGGCGCTCAGCCGCAGGCCGCTACACTGCCCGACGAGCTCGGCAGGCAAGAGCTCAGGCCGAGGCTCACCGCCGCATGCCAGGTACACATCCCAGCCCAGCTGCGACAAGATGCGCACCTGGCCGCGAATGTATGTCTCCAGGCCTCCGACGTCGAATTGTTCGGTAATGATCAACAAGGAAGGCATGTGCCGCTCACAATTTGGCGACGCTGACCGACGAGCGCAGCGCTGCAATGCCGCCGCCGCGCAATGGCCGCTGGCTGATCTTCAGAATAATGGCATCCGTCTTGCGGTCCAGGTATTCCATGTGCGCCTGCGTCACCTCCTCGGCAATGGCCAGGGTCGCGAAGTACGTGCCTTCGCCCAGGGTCAGATCCAGGTCGAATTCGATCCGCAGTCGATCGCCGCGCTGCGGCGATGGGTAACTGGTGCCGTGATACATGGTGCTCGTGCCAAATGCCGACACGCCTTCGATAGTGCGGATGAGCAGCCCGGCCTGCAGCATTGTAATGGGAGCGAACACGTCGACATCGACAGTGATCACGGCCTTTTGTCCGCTCTGGAAAGCTTCGCAGGGCTCGCCTCGCTCGTCGCGAGCCTGCCATCCCCTGATGAGCGCCCGGGCATCGCCGTCTTCAGCAGCCTGTTCAGGCTGCTCGGCCGGCGATGCGCTCTCTGCGTCGGTAGCCGCCTGTTGCGGCTGGCTGGCATTCAGGTAGCGCAGGTAAGTCTTCTCGTCCGAATAAAGCAGCGCATGGTACTGGTCGATGACTTCCTTGGCCGGCCCGAGCGCATGCAGTTCGCCGCGATGCAGCAAGGCGGCGCGCTGGCAGAATTTTTCCACCGTCGAGGTCGAGTGCGTCACGATCAGGATCGCGCAGCCGGCGGCGCGCAGGCCTTCGATATAGTCGAAGCACTTGCGCTGGAATTTCTCGTCGCCCACCGAGAGCGCCTCGTCGACGATCAGGATGTCCGGCTGCACGCAGGCCTGCACGGCGAATGCCAGCCTCACGTACATGCCGCTGGAATAAGTCTTGACCGGCTGGTCCAGGTGCTCGCCGATGTCGGCGAACGCCGCGATCTCGTCGAAGCGGGCGTCCATCTGCGCCTTGGAGAATCCCAGCACGGAACCGTTCAGGTACACATTTTCGCGGCCAGTGAATTCGGGATTGAAGCCGGAGCCGAGTTCGAGCAGGGCCGCCAGCTTGCCCTTGACATCCACATCGCCCGTAGTGGGCGAGAGCGTGCCGGCAATGATCTGCAGAAGCGTGCTCTTGCCGCTGCCGTTGCGCCCCAGGATGCCCACCGTCTCGCCCTTGCAGACATGGAGGGACACGTCGCGCAGGGCCCAGAACTCCTTGAAGTACTGGCGCCGGCCGAACGACAAGAATTGCAGCAGGCGATCACGCGGCTGCGCGTACATCTCGAAGCGCTTCGAGACGTTGTCCACCGAAATTACGCGTTCACAAGACATCGGCGAACCCTTTCCTCGTTTTCTGGAACCATGCGAAACCCAGCATGGCGACCGCGATCGCGGCGATCATATATAGCGTCCAGGTGTCCCAGGCAATCGGCTTGCCCCAGAACAGCACATCGCGCCCCTGTTCGATGATCAGCGTCAGCGGGCTGATGTGCAGGAAGGGGCGATAGCGCTCGGGCAGGATCTCGGCCGAATAGAAGATCGGCGACAGGAACATGAGCACCGTGGTGACGATGCCGATGAATTGCGTGACATCGCGCAGATACACGCCCAGCGCAGCCAGGAACCAGCTCAGGCCCAGCGTCATGATCGCCAGCGGCAGCACGACCAGGGGGAACAACAGCACGGTCGGGTGCGGCACGCCGAACAGGATCACATAGAAAATCAGCCATACCAGCAGGCTGATCAGCATGCGGAACAAGGCCGAGCCGAGCGACACGCAGGGCAGGACTTCCAGCGGGAAGACCACTTTTTTCACGTAGTTGGCGTTGCCCAGGATGAGCGAGGGCGCGCGGTTGATGCATTCGGCGAACAAGTTGAAGATGATCAGGCCGGCGAACAGCACCAGCGCGAACTCCGCCTTGGACTCGCTGCCGCCGGGCCAGCGCGCCTTGAACACCACGCTGAACACGAACGTATAGACCAGCAGCATCAGGACCGGGTTGAAGAACGACCACAGCAGGCCCAGGGCCGAGCCGCGATAACGCCCGATGACTTCGCGCTTGACCAGGTTGCCGATCAACTGGCGATGGGTACCCAGGCTCTTGAGCAGGTACAGCAGCGAAGGATTATGTTTTGATAGCCTAGACACGAACGTCAGCTTCCACTTGAATATGACCAGTCATTGAAACATGCCGCACCATGCGCAGCGCTTGCGCAGCGCATTGACCGCGTAGCACGCGAACAGCCAGGCGCTGCGTGCCACCGACAAGCCCAGCGTCTGCCGGTAGATGCGCCACTGCCAGCCGGCCGCGCGCAGCTTGTTGCCGGACAGCGAGCCCGCGCTGGCGCGGTAACGCGCCAGGGGCTCATCCGAAGGCGTGGCGCGGGCCTCGCCGACACGCTCGATGGCATGCAGCCAGAAAAGATAGTCCTCGTGGCGCACCGGCTCGAACCGCAAGTCGGCCAGCTCGGCCCGCCGGAAAATGCCGGTCAGATTGCCGATGTGGTTCGACGTGAGCATATCGGCATATCGGACCACGGCGGGCACGCGCACCCGGGACAGCTCCCGGCCATCATCGTCGACGCGCAGGTAGGCGGCATAAGAAATGGCCGCGCCGGACTGCTCCATGAAGGCCAGCTGGCGCGCCAGCTTGGCGGGCTCCCAGGTGTCGTCGCTGTCCAGGAACGCCACATAGCGGCCCCGCGCCATTTCCAGGGCACGGTTGCGGGCCGCCGCGACGCCCTGGTTGCGCGGCTGCCGTTCGTGGCGAATGCGCGCGTCGCGCTGCTGGTAGGCGCGCACGAGGCCGGCGGTTCCGTCGGTCGACGCATCATCGACGACGATCAATTCCCAGTCCTGGCAGGTCTGGGCCAGGACCGAATCGATCGCCGCGCCGATGAAACGCCCGGCATTGTACGCCGGCATGACGATCGAGACGGCGGGCGGATGCTCATGCGTCATGCGCCGCCCCTTTTCAGCAGCGCACGGATGCGCGCCACATAGACCCCGCAGTAATACTCCTGGAAGTACGAGGCATAGCGTTGCCGCCATAGCGCGCGCGCCTGGGCCCCCGCCTGGCGCACCGCCGGCCCGGTAAGCCCGGCCAGCCATTGGCGCAGCGCGTCCGCCCCCGGCGGCAGCGCCCACCCGGTGCCGTGCGCCTGGACCCGGCGTCCGGGCGGCGTGTCGCTGGTAGTGACCAGGGCGCGGCCCAGCATCAGGTGCTCATAGTATTTATTGGGGGAGGCGTAGGCATGGTTGGAGACCGAGGGGTAGTAGCATGCCGCGATGATGTCGGTGTCCGCCATCAGCGCCAGCCCCTGCTCGCTGGGCATCGGCCCGTGGAAGAATACGTTGGCGTGCCGGCGCGCGGCGGCGGCGAAGTCTTCCTGCAGCGCGCCGTAGCCGGCGACGTGCAGTTCGACATCGTCGCGGCCCGCGCATACGACCAGCAGGTCCTCCAGGCCCCGATGGCGCGCCTCCAGCACGCCGAAATAGCCGATCTTCCAGGGCGGCCGGGCCGGGCTGGGCGCCGGCTCGGGCATGTCGACATGCGGCACGTTCTCCAGCACCAGTACGTTGCCGCGGCCGGCCGGGATGCCGTGCTGCGCCAGCCGCTCCTCGCTGGCCAGCAGCGTGAGCGGGGCCCCCAGGGCCAGGCGGCGTTCCAGGGCATCCAGGATGCGCCCGGGCCAGCCACCGATGTTGCGCACCGCGGTGTACTTGTCATAGATGTCGAACACCAGGCGGCGCCGGAACAGCGCGCAAAACAGCCAGCAGGCCAGCGCGCAGTCGAGATCGACGGCATGGACCACCTGCGCGCGCGCGCGATGGCGGACCAACTGCCGCAGAATGTACAGATTCCAGAGCAGCAGGGCGGCCGCGTTCGACCAGCCTGCTCCCAGCCGCGCACGCCGCTCGAAATAGTCGCAGCGGGAATCCGGCGCGGCGGCCGCGCCAGTCTTGTTCCAGCCGATGAAGCGCCACGACAGGCCGGCCGTATCCAGCGCCTTGAAATACTTGCCCAGGCGCGCATCCAGGTCGGCAATATAAGAGCGTACGAATATCACCATGCCGTACTGTCTCAGGCCCTGTGGCGCTTTTTCTTTTTCAGCACCATCCACTTCGGCATGCGGAACAGCACCAGGCGGCGGTACAGCACCACGTAGGTCACCGAGAACGCCGCCACACAGACCATCAGCATGACGGGCAGTTGCCAGAACAGCACCGCGGGGATCACCGCCAGCGACGACAGCAGCCACAGGTACGGCGACGTCAGCGAATTGCGCCAGGTCAGGTGGTGCGCCTCGCGCGAGCCTACCGCCCAGCGCACCACGCGCTTGTAGATCAGCATGTGCAAGTGCACGCCATCCGGCGCGCCGGGCGAGCGGCCGCGCAGCCAGCGCTTGCGGTAAATGGAGAACAACGTCTCGAAAATGGGATAAATGCACAACAGCAGCGGGAACCAGGCCGACACTTCGGGGTGGCGCGCCAGCAGCAACACGGACAGCTCGCCGATCATGAACCCCAGGAAATAGGCGCCGCCGTCGCCCAGGAAAACATGGCCGCGCGGATAATTCCAGATCAGGAACCCGACCACGCCGCCCAGCATGCCCAGGGCCACGATCAGCAGCATGCGGTCGCCCACATAGAAACAGACGTAGGCGAAGCCGGCGAAGATCATCGCCGACACCACCGCCGCCAGGCCGTTGTAGCCGTCGATGATGTTCAGGGCGTTGGCCGCGCCGCTGATGGCCACCATGGTGAAGACGAACGAGACGATGCCGAACTGCAACAGCCAGTCCAGGCCGATGATGTCCACCCGCGTGACGGCCGCCCCCAGCAGGAAGTAGGCCAGCGCCCCGGACGCCATGGCCAGCAGCAGGCGGGTGAGCACCCGCACGCTCTTGGTCAGGTCCTCGGCCAGCCCGCCCAGGAAGGCGGGCGCGGCCGCCAGCATCAGCAACAGCAGTTCGGGCAGCTCCTGCGGTTCGCGCACGGCTGCCACCATACAGGTGGTCGCCATGGCGACCACCAGCGACACGCCGCCAATGCGCGGCACGGGCTTGGCGTGATACTTCTGTACGCCGTCGAGTTCATAGTCGATGGTCAGGCCGTTGTGCCAGAAGCGGCACCGGACAATCAGCGCAGTGAACACCAGCGAGGTAAGGAACGCTGTCAACAGATATTGCATATCAAGGCTATGTAAAGACCGGCCCGGAGCCGATCCCGGGCGGATTGTATGGGTTGGCGCCCTTGCGTGGTGTTTCCGGATACTGGATTGGTCCGCAGATGTTAGTCTGCCGACCGGCCCTGCAAGCGGGAGTTTCGCGCCTATTTGCCGGCAAATTACGCCATCTCAGTTATACTTGCCGCGCAAAACGCCCATTCAGCGGCGCTGCAGCCTTCCATTCGGTACGTCCGGTAACTCAAGCTGCACCATTGCCCGTCCTCCTTTGCGTATTCTCGATGCAAATCCTGGGCAATTGGTTATATTTTATTTCATTTGCATTATCTTGTAGTATTTGTTGCAGCAGACGGTAGCCCTTCATGCTGCAAGCGGCCCGGACGGCCATCTCCATGACGCATTCCACTCTACGCCATGCTTCCCTGCTGGTCACCGTTCTGGTGGGCCTGCTGCCCGTGCTGACATTGACCGTGGGCGGCGGCAGCGGGCTGTTTTATCTGCTGTCGCTCGCCTGTCTCGTCATTATCGCGGCCACGCCGGCGCCGCGCCGCCTGGCGCCCATGCGGCCCTATCGCTGGCTGATCGCCGCGCTGTGCCTGCCGCTGGCGGCAGCCTTGCTCAGCCAGTGGCTCAATGCCGAATGGGGCGGCGCCGAGGTCGAGCGCGGGCTGCGCATCGCCCTGGGCTTCCCTTGCCTGGCGGCGGCCTTCCTGCTGGTGGAGCGCGAGCGGCTGCGCCAGTCTGCCTGGGGTCCGCTGGCGGCGGGCGTGCTGGCCACGGCGATTGTCGCCTACCTGGCCGGCCCGGCGCTGAAGCGTCCGCTCACGCCCCAGTTCAACGCGGTCGGCTACGGCAACCTGATGCTGTTGATGGCCGTACTGGCGGTCTATAGCGTGGGCTGGCAGCTGACGCGCCATCCGCGGGCGGAGCGCGCGCTGAAAATCGCCGTGGCGGCGCTCACGTTCGCCGGCTTCGTGCTGACCCAGACTCGCACCGGCTGGATGGCGATCCCCGTATTCGCCCTCATCGGGGTGGCGCTGGCGGGATGGCTGCGCCGGCCGCTGCGGGCCCTGGCGGCGCTGGCCGGCATCGGGCTGGTGGCGCTGGCCATCGGCGCGTCCAGCCCGGCGCTGCGCGACCGGGTGCTCAAGGGCGCCCAGGAAATCCAGCAGTGCATGACGGTCGACCCCACCGCCGATACCTCCATGTGCATTCGCCTGCAGCTGTGGGGCGCCTCATGGCACATGATCAAGAGCGACCCCTGGTCGGGCATCGGCGGCGGCTCCAGCTTCAACGACGCACTGCAGCAGCGCGCCGCGGCGGGCGCGGTCTCGTCGTACGTGGCGCGTGATTTCGGCGAGCCGCACAACGACATCCTGATGGCGCTGGTCACCTACGGCCTGCCCGGCGGCGTGGCGCTGCTGATGCTGTACTTCGCGCCGGCATGGCTGTTCGCGCGCCGGCTGAGCCTACGCGTGCCCCAGCCCGAGCGCGTCGCGGCCGCCATGGGCCTGGCGGTGTGCCTGGGCTTTGCGGTGTTCGGGCTGACCGAACTGATGTTCCGGGGCATGCGCTCGGTCAGCCTGTATATCACTTTGATTGCGCTATTCACCGCATTGTCTGCGCCAAACCCTAGTCAAACCCGGCATTTAGCGCCAGAATAGGTTCCAAAGCGGTTGACAAAAGGGTCCACAGGCTCGCAAGGAGACTGTCATGCGCATTGCCGATGCTCAATGGATTCCCGCCACGCAGCACCAGACCTGGGATGCCCTGCTGGATCCCGAGGTGCTGCAGAAGTGTCTGCCAGGATGCGTCAAGGTGGAACGACGAACCCCCACCGAATACGCACTGGCCATCCACGCCACGGTGGGTGGCATGGATGCCGACTACGAAGGCGAGATCCTGCTTTCCGACCTCAACCCGCCGCATAGCTGTACGCTGGCCTTCGAAGGCAAGAGCGAAACCGCCTGCCTGGCCATCGGCACCGCCCAGGTCACCCTGTCGCCCAAGGACCACGGCACCCGGCTGGCCTACACCGTGGCCGCCATGGCCGGCGGCACGCTTGGCAAGGTGGGCGAGCCGGCCTTGATGAAGGCCGGCGGCAAGCTGGTCGGCAAGTTCTTCGCGGCGTTCATCGACCACATGGCCAAGCTGCCGCGCACCGCGCCGCCGCCCGAGCCCGAAGAGCCGGAACGCGGGCTGGCCGCGTCGCGCTGGTCCTGGCTGGCGGTGGCCGCCGTGGTGCTGGTGATCCTGGGGTATCACGCCTTCTACAAATAAGTGTTATCCCTAACAGGCTGGTGATATGCTTGGCGCCATGACGACGCCAGCCTCACCTGCGCCCGACACTCCCCCTTCCGACCCTCCCCGCTCGCGGCGCGACCTCCTGATGGCCATGGCCGGCGTCTCGGCCACCGTGGTGCTGGCCGCCTTCGACTCGACCATCGTCAGCACCACCTTGCCGCGCGTGGCGGCGGCGCTCAACGGCATGGCGCTGTACGCGTGGGTCGGCACCGGCTACCTGCTGGCCACCGCCGCCTCGATCCTGATCTTCGGCCGCCTGGGCGACCTGTTCGGCCGCAAGCCGCTGATGCTGTTGTCGGTATCGATCATCGCGCTCGGTTCGATCGCCTGTGGCCTGGCGCAATCCATGCTGCAGCTCATCGCCTTTCGCACGCTGCAGGGCATCGGCGGCGGCATGATGATCGCCACCGCTTTCGCCGCTCCCGCCGACCTGTTCCCCGACGCCAAGGAGCGCGTGCGCTGGCTGGCGCTGGTGTCGGCGGCGTTCGCCATGGCCAGCGGCATCGGGCCGCTGCTGGGCGGCGCGGCCACGCAGGCGCTGGGCTGGCGGGCCGCGTTCTTCATTTCCCCGCTGGCGGCGCTGGCGGCGCTGTTCCTGCTGGCGCGCTATTTCCCGCGCATCCGCCCGCTGCACGCGTCCCAGGGCGGCCAGCGGGTCGACTGGGTCGGCAGCATCCTGCTGGTGGTCGCGGTGGGCGCGCCGCTGGCGGCCATGGAGCTGGCCTTCGCCCCCGGCGAACACGCGCACCCCATGCTGGCGCTGGCCCTGGCCCTGGCGGGCGCGGCCGCCATCGCCCTGCTGCTGCCCTACGAACGGCGGGTGGCCTCGCCAATATTTCCGCTGCGGGTGATCGCCAGCCGCGAACCGCAGCTGCTGAACCTGGCCGGCCTGGCGGTGGGCGCGGTGATGTTCATCCTGATCTTCTACAGCCCGCTGCTGCTGCAGCACGAAATGGGCTACACCCCCAGCCAGGCGGGCCTGCTGCTGACGCCGCTGGTGGCCGCCATCCCGATCGGCAGCATCGTCAATGGCCAGCTCTTTCCCAAGCAGAGCGAGCCGCAGCGCCTGATGGTGTTCGGCGGCTGCCTGCTGGCGGCCGGCTCGCTGATGGTGCTGATGTTCGGTCCGGACACCTCCACGACCTGGATCCTGGCCGCCTTCTTCGTCAACGGCATCGCGCTGGGGTTCATGCTGCCCAACCTGACGCTGTTCATGCAGATGCTCAGCGAACGGCGCGACGTGGGCGTGGCCTCGGCACTGGTGCAGACCACGCGCGCCATCGGCAGCGCGGCGGGCACGGCGCTGGTCGGCATCGCCATCTCGCGCAGCTCGGTGCTGGACGGGGTGCGCATCGGCCTGGTGGCCTGCGCGGCGTTGGCGCTGGGCAGCGCCTACCTGGCGCATCGCGTCAAAATGAAGAACGTCCTGACCCGCGCCACCAACCGGCGCAAACACTGATCGGAACCTGATCCATGCGTCATCGCGACTTGCTGGACCTGCTGCTGCTGGCAGCGGTATGGGGCGGCTCTTTCCTGTTCATGCGGGTCGCCGTGCCCGAATTCGGCCCCGGGCCGCTCATGGAGCTGCGCGTCGGGCTGGCGGCGCTGACGCTGCTGCCGCTGGCCTTGCTGCGCGGCAAGCTGCCCGTCATTGCGCGGCACTGGAAAGCCGTGCTGGTGGTGGGCACGCTCAACTCCGCCATCCCCTTCCTGCTCTATGCGTACGCCGCGCAGTCGCTGGGCGCGGGGTTCATGTCGGTGGCCAACGCCGTCACGCCGGTATGGGGCGCCGTGATCGGCTGGCTGTGGCTGAAAGACAAGCTGCCCTGGACCCGCGCCCTGGGCCTGGCCATCGCCCTGCTCGGCATCGTGGTGCTGGTCTGGGACAAGCTCGATTTCGGCGCCGGCGGGGATGGGCCCGCCGTGCTGGCGGCGGTCTCCGCCCCGCTCTTCTACGGCATTGCCGCCAACTGGACCAAGCGCTTCCTGGGCGAAGTGGATGCCTTGTCGAACGCCACCGGCAGCATGGTGGCGGCGTCGCTGGTGCTGGCGCCGCTGGCCATCGCCGGCTGGCCCGCGCAGCCGGTATCGTGGCAGGCCTGGAGCGCCACCGTGGCGCTGGCCCTGCTGTGCACCGGCATCGCCTACATCATGTTCTTCCGCCTCATCGCCAGCGTCGGCCCCACCGGCGCGGTCAGCGTCACCTTCCTGGTGCCGGTGTTCGGCGTACTGTGGGGCGTGTGGTTCCTGGACGAAGTCGTCACCGGCCAGATCCTGGCCGGTGCCGCGGTGATCCTGGTGGGCACCGCCCTGGCGCTGGGGCTGGTGCGCTGGCCGAGGCCGCGGGCCCAGGCAAGTTGATGCTCCTGCGCGGAGACAGGCGCCGCAATGTCAAATTGAAACAAGCGAGACAAATTTTGTAGTTGCCTGATGCTCCGTGGCAAAGGTTGCTAGCATGCCGCTGCCCCGGCGCGGCACGCGCCGGGGCGCGCTGCACCGGTTCCCTCCCACAACGGCAGCCCCATGGACGTCAGATCACTCGAAAGATCGGGAAAGGTCGCCGCTCTGCGCGGTGGCGGCGAACTGTTGCTGATCGGCCCCAACCACGTCTTCGACGGCATCGCGCCGGCGCTGATCATCCGCGACGCCTCGCGCCTGCGCGCGGTGCTGTATCCGCACCTGCGCAACGACAGCTCGCTGACCAAGCTGGCCACGCTGTACCGCCAGCTGGTGTGCACCGGCTCGGTCGGCGGCCACTATTCGCCGCAGCAGACCACCGACCAGATGGTGACCCTGATGCAGTACGGGCACATCGCCGCGGTGGCGCTGCCCGACACGTCGGGCAACGACGGCACCGGCAACACACAGCCGATCAGCCCGGCCGAGAACCCGCCGGGCCCGGTCTCGCAATGGTCGCTGGCCGACCGCTTCGGCTACGTGCTGCGCCACTCGACGGAGCATATGTCGGACGCCATGGCCCGCGAAGTGCGGGACAAGCTGCTCGACCCGGGAACGCTGGCCACGATAGTCGGCGTGCTGGTGGTGTGGGCCGGCTCGCATGCGGTGGGAGTGGGTTTCGTGGCCGACGCGGCGTTGCTGGCCATCGGCTTCGCGCTGGCGGGCTGGGCCATCTTCGACGGCATCAAGTACTTGGCGCGCTTTTTCAACCTGACCATGAATGCCTCCAGCGAACTCGAGCTGAACGAGGCAGCCAGGCAGTTCGCCGAGGGCGTCACCGCCATCGGGGTGGGCGCGCTGATCGGCCTGCTGACGCGCGGCGCGAGCAGGCTGGCGCCGCGGCCGGTGGGGCGGTCGACGCCGCGGCCGGCCGCGGAAACCCCGCAAACGCCGCGGCAGGCGGCAGACACCACCGCGGCCAAAGGTCCCTCCACGCGGCCGTGGAGCCCGTCACGCACCGCGCAAGATAAAATTCCGAAGGATTGGGGGGAAGGACTGCCGAACCGCAAGGGTGCCGGTTATCGCTGGCAAGATCCGTCGAATCCCGGCAATGGCGTCCGGATCGATCAAGGCAACCCGCTCAGTACCTACCCGACCCAGCAAGTCGATCACGTGGTGGTCCGCTCCAACGGACGTGTACTGGGTCGCGATGGCCTGCCGTTGCCCGGCACCGGCAGCGTTAAAGCGAACCCGGAGTTGTCACACATCCCTCTCAGCGAATATGAAAAATGGAAGACCTGGAACACTCCGGATTGATGTATCCGAACATGCGGCAAGAACTGCTGGAATATCTGGACGGTTTGGCCGACAGGGACTACCAGCAGAAGGTATGGGTACGAGGCGAACCCTACCCCGGCGTCGAGCACGATGAACTGGACTATGCGCTGCATTTCCTGTTCGACGATACGGATTTGGCCAGCACACCAGAAAAGTCGATCGGCGTGTTCCTTTTCAACGATGATGAGGCACGCGCGGTCCATTCCGTCGCCCAGGCCCTTGACGCGCTGCTGACCCAGTATGGCGTCAACCTGAGCGATGCAGAGTATCTGGCGAAACCCGAGTGGACCCAGGTTGTCGACGCGGCCAGGCTGGCACTGCAAACGCTGAAGAAGGCGGACCCGGCTGCCACATGACAGCGCCACGGCACCCATCATGCGGAGCCGTGGCCGCGCTGGCCCGGCCGATCCCGGCTCGGCCATGTTCGGCAAGAACGGCGCGCACATCGTGCCGGCCAATCCAGTACCGTGGCGATCATGGACGCCCGACAGCTCATGAATGCCTCCCGGCTGATTGCCCGGAACCACCTGGCCGACAGTGTGAACTGACCATGGGCGAAGGCAAGCCCCGCGCCTGACTCAGTACTCCCCGGCGCGCCCCGTCAGCGCCACGCCGATGCGCAGCAAGGTGTACGACACCGCGTCCGCGCAGCGCCGCAGCCAGCCGCGGCGCTGGTAGTCGAGCGTCCGCACGAAGCGCCCGCCGTCGGCGATGGCGTCCTCCAGGCGGTGCTGGAGGTCCCAGGCGAACGGCTGGTCGTCGACCAGCACGTTGGCCTCGCGCGCCAGCAGCAGGCTGAACGGATCCAGGTTGGACGACCCCACGGTCGCCATGTTGTCGATGACCGCGACCTTGGCGTGCAGGTAGCCCGGCATGTATTCGTAGATTTCGATGCCGCCGCGCAACAGCTGGTCGTACAGGGCGCGCGTGGCGTGATACTGCATGCGGTATTCGACCTTGCCCTGCAGCAGCAGGCGTACCCGCACGCCCCTGGCGGCGGCCTGCAGCAACGCCTTGCGGAACTTGCGGCCCGGAAAGAAGTAGGCGTTGGCGATCAGGATGTCGCGCCGCGCGTGCTGGATGCCGTACAAGTAGGCGCGCTCGAAGGTCTGGCGGAAGCGCAGGTTGTCGCGCAGCACCAGGGCGGCGCGCTGGCCGTCCGCCGATTCCGCGGGCGGCGTGGGCGGCCGGCCCAGCCGCATGCGCACCCAGTCGCGCGGGTGACGGCGCAGCCGCGCCCAGTTCATGCGCACCCACAGCAAGTCCTGCGCGTGGATCGCGCGCGCCACCAGCGACCCGCGCACTTGCACCGCAAAGTCGAAACGCGGCCCCGGAATGCCGTCCACCGGATCCAGGTCGTCGAAATCGTCGACGATATTGATGCCGCCGATGAAGGCGACCTCGCCATCCACCACCGCCATCTTGCGATGCAAGCGGCGCAGGCGGCTGCGCGACGGCACCAGCCGCGCGTACCAGGGCGGTTCGGGACGATAGATGCGGCCGCGTCCGCCCGCCGCCACGATGCGGTCGACAATGCCCTGGGCCGTCTCGGCGCTGCCGAAGCCGTCGAGCACCACGCGCACCTTGACGCCGCGCCGCGCCGCCTGCTCCAGGCTGTGCAGCACGCGCCGGCCGGTGCGGTCGAGCAGGAAGATATAGGTTTCGAGATGCACGCTGGTGCGCGCGGCGTCGATGGCGCGGCACAGCGCCGGGAAAAAATCGGCGCCATTCTGCAGCAGTTCGATGGCGTTGTCGTCGGTCCAGTCCAGCTTGACGATGTCGGCCTTCACGGCAGCTCGAGCTCCGCCAGCAAGGGTGCGTGGTCGGACAGGCGGGCCCATTCGCGGCCCCGCAGGACGCGCGCGCTGCGCACGGCGAAGCCGCGCTGGTAGATGCGGTCCAGCCGGAACCAGGGAAACACCGCCGGGAAGGTGCGCGGCGGCGGCAGCGGGCAGTAGGCGCCGCCCATGCCGAGCTGGTTGCTGCGTTCGAGTATGGCCACGTTATTCGGCACGCCGCGCAGCGCGTTGCCCAGGCGCCTGACCGAGTCGCGCAGGCGCGGCAGCTCGCCCCCGTGGGTGCGCGGGGCATGCGAGAACACTTCGTACAGCCCCAGTTGCTGCACGAACAGCGGCGCCAGGCGGTCGCCCCAGTCGTTGAAGTCGCCCGCGACCAGGATGGGGTCGCCTTCCGGGACCATGCGGGCGATGCGTTCGGTCAGGGCGGAGATCTGCCGGCTGCGGCTGCCGGCGAACAGGCCGAGGTGCACCACGAAACAATGCACGTCGCGGCCGTCCACGTGGATGCGCGCGTGCAAGAGGCCGCGCTGCTCCAGGCGGTGGTCGGAGATGTCCTGGTTCTCGTGTTCGAGGATGGTGTAGCGCGACAGCAGCGCATTGCCGTGGTCGGTGCGGTTGCGGATGGCGTTGCAGCCATAGGCCACGTCGAGCCGCAGCGCGGCGGCCAGCGACTCGTGCTGGGCGTCGAGGATCGACTGGTGCTCGTTGCGGCCCTGCACTTCCTGCAGGAAGACCAGGTCGGGACGCAGGCCGTACAAGCCAAGCCGCAGGTCGTTCAGCGATTCGCGCCGGCCCAGTGAGGAGCGGCCCTTGTGGATGTTGTAGCTGACTACGCGGATAAGCGACATAAACCGAATGGCGCCCTTTCAGTGCGGAGGCGGCGGCGCGGGCCGCGCGCCCCGGGAAGCGGACCGGCGCCGCCCGTGCGGCGGCGCCCGGCGTCTGCTATTACTTTACTTCACTTCCACATTGCGCAGGCGGATGTGCAGCTCGCGCAATTGCTTCTCGTCGACCTCGGACGGCGCCTGCGTCAACAGGCACTGCGCGCGCTGGGTCTTGGGGAAGGCGATGACGTCGCGGATCGATTCGGCGCCGGTCATCATGGTGACGATGCGGTCCAGGCCGAAGGCGATGCCGCCATGCGGGGGCGCGCCATATTGCAGCGCGTCGAGCAGGAAACCGAATTTCTCGCGGGCTTCCTCGGGGCCGATCTTGAGGGCGCGGAACACCTTGCTCTGCACTTCCTCGCGATGGATACGCACCGAGCCGCCGCCGATTTCCCAGCCGTTGAGCACCATGTCGTAGGCCTTGGCGTAGGCCTTGCTGGGATCGGATTCGAGGAAATCCTCGTGGCCGTCCTTGGGGCTGGTGAAGGGATGGTGCGCGGCGGTGTAGCGGCCGTCTTCCTCGTCGTACTCGAACATGGGGAAGTCCACCACCCACAGCGGCTTCCAGCCGTCGGAAGCCAGGCCGGCCTTCTTGCCGAACTCGCTGTGGCCGATCTTGACGCGCAGCGCGCCGATCGCGTCGTTGACCACCTTGGCGCGGTCGGCGCCGAAGAAGATGATGTCGCCGTCCTGCGCGCCGCTGCGCTTGAGCAGTTCGGCCAGCGCGGCATCGTGCAGGTTCTTGACGATGGGCGATTGCAGGCCCTCGCGGCCCTTGGCGGCCTCGTTGACCTTGATGTAGGCCAGGCCCTTGGCGCCGTAGATGCCCACGAACTGCGTGTAGGCGTCGATCTCGCTGCGCGACAGCTCGGCGCCGCCGGGCACGCGCAGGGCCACGACACGGCTGCCCGGCGCCGTGGCGGCGGCCGCGAACACCTTGAAGTCGACATCGCGCATGACGTCGGTGACGTCGGTGAATTCCAGGTTGACGCGCAGGTCGGGCTTGTCGGAGCCGTAGCGCTGCATGGCCTCGGTCCAGGACATGATGGGGAACGGCGACGGCAGTTCGACGCCCTGCACCGTCTTGAAGACGTGGCGGATCATGTCTTCGAAGATCTGGCGGATCTCGACCTCGTTCAGGAACGAGGTCTCGCAGTCGATCTGGGTGAATTCCGGCTGGCGATCGGCGCGCAGGTCTTCGTCGCGGAAGCACTTGGTGATCTGGTAGTAGCGGTCGAAGCCCGAGACCATCAGCATCTGCTTGAACAGCTGCGGCGACTGGGGCAGCGCGAAGAAGTGCCCGGCGTTCACGCGCGAAGGCACCAGGTAGTCGCGCGCGCCTTCCGGCGTGCTCTTGGTGAGCATGGGGGTCTCGATGTCGATGAAGCCCAGCTGGTCGAGGAACTTGCGCACCTCGATCGAGACGCGATAGCGCAGCATCAGGTTGCGCTGCATCTGCGGGCGGCGCAGGTCCAGCACGCGGTGCGTCAGGCGGGTGGTTTCCGACAGGTTGTCATCGTCGAGCTGGAACGGCGGCGTGATCGAGGCGTTGAGGATCTCGACTTCCTTGCACAGCACCTCGACTTCGCCCGAGGCCAGCTCCGGGTTGGCCGTGCCTTCCGGACGCAGGCGCACCAGGCCGGTGACGCGGATGCAGAACTCGTTGCGCAGGCGTTCGGCGGTGGCGAAGGCGGCATTGTCCGGATCGAACACGATCTGCGCCAGGCCGGCGCGATCGCGCAGGTCGATGAAGATGACCCCGCCGTGGTCGCGGCGGCGGTTCACCCAGCCGTACAAGGTGACAGTCTGGCCGAGATGATCGCGGCAAACCTCGCCGGTGTAGCAGGTACGCATTGCGGGATGACTCCTAGGTGCTGTGTTCAGCGTAAAAGGTTACGAATCGGCGGAAGGGGCCGCCGGGATGGGGGCGGCTGCCGGGGCCGGTTGGGCCGGCGGCGCCACGACGCCCATGGAAACGATGTACTTCAGCGCGGCATCCACGCTCATCTGCAGCTCGATGACGTGGTCGCGCGGCATCATCAGGAAAAACCCCGAGGTGGGGTTCGGCGTGGTGGGCACGTACACGCTGACGTGGTCGCCGGGCAGGTAGCCGGCCACTTCGCCGCCGGGCGTGCCGGTCAGGAAGGCGATGGTCCACGAGCCGGCGCGCGGATACTGCACCAGCACCGCCTGGCGGAACGCCTGGCCGTTGGGCGCCAGCACCGTATCGCTGACCTGCTTGACCGAATTGTAGATGGAACGCACCAGCGGGATGCGGCCCAGCAGGGCCTCCCATTGCTCCAGCAGGGTGCGGCCCAGCAGGTTGGCGGCGAACACGCCCGTCAGCAGCACCACCACGATCACCAGCGCGAACCGGAAACCGGGGATATCGATGCCCATCAGGGATTGCGACGACAAGAAGCTGGGCACGAAGCCCTCCAGGGTGGCGACCAGCAGGCCCAGCACCCAGACGGTGATGACCAGGGGAACCCAGATCAGCAGCCCGGTGATGAAGTACTTCTTGATGACGCGCATGCCCATCGGCCTGTGGCGTATCAGGCCGAGGCCGCGGGCGCCGGCGTGGACGCGGCCGGCGCGGCGCTGTCGCTCTTGGCGGGAGCGTCGGCCTTGGCGGCCCCGCTGTCGGCCGTGGCGCCGCCCGACTTGGCCGCGCCCTGGCCGCCCGAGCCATTGCGAAAATCAGTGACGTACCAACCGGAGCCCTTGAGCTGGAAGCCGGCGGCCGTGACCTGCTTGGCAAAGGTGTCCTGGCCGCATTCGGGGCAGACCGACAGCGGCGCATCGGAGAACTTCTGCAGCACGTCCTTGGCATGGCCGCAGGCGCTGCATTTGTAGGCGTAGATAGGCATGGTGGGGGTTTCCAGGCGCACCGGCGCATCAAAAACCGCCATTTCACCACCCGCGACAAGCGGGCAGCGGCCAGGCGGCGCCGGATCAATACGGGAAAGTGTTGAATTTTAGCGGTTTTTCCCGGCGGGGCTGCACCCCGCCGCCCTAGCGTCCCAGCGGCAGCAGGAACATGCCGGCCGCCACCAGGGTAGGCAGCAGGGCCGACAGGAACAGCCGGCCCGCCGAAATGGCCTCGTTGGGGAAATACGGCCGCAGAATCGCATAGCCGGCGGGGTTGGGCGCGTTGGCGATGACGGTGAGGCCGCCGCCCGTGACCGCGCCGGCCACCAGCATGTAGCGCCACAGGTCGCTGGTGCCTTCCACCAGCGACCCCAGGTAGGTCAGCGCCGCGTTGTCGGTAATGGCGGTCAGGGCGGCGGCGCCCCAGAACAGCACGGTGGGCTCCAGCCCGCCCAGCAGGTCCTGCAGCCACCACTTCTGCAGCCCGCCCAGCACCACCAGGCCCGCCAGGAAGAAGCCCACCATCAGGCCTTCGCGGATCAGCAGACGGTCCTGGTGGCGGCGGTAGGCGTGCGAAAAGCCGATGAACATCATCATCAGGCCGAGGAACACGGCCGGGTGGTGCGCGGTCAGCACCACGCCCACCAGGAACACCAGGTGGATCGCCATCACGGCCAGCGGCACGGGCGGGCGCCGGGCCGGCTCGTCGTCGGACGCGTTGACGCCGCTGCCGGTGCCGATGCTGTGGCTGGTCAGGGCGTCGCGGCAGATCCAGGTGAGGATGGCGGCATTGAGCAGCACGGCGATGGCGGCGCGCCAGCCGAAGTGCGTGGCCATGAAGGCCGAGTCCCAGCCGAAGGTGGAAGCCACCATCAGCACCGGCGGCGCCGCGTAGGCCGTCAGCACGCCGCCGATCGACACGTTGACGAACAGCACGCCCAGCGCCAGGTACTTGAAGCGCGTATGGCCGGCCGCCCGGAAGTAGCCGTCGCGCAGCAGGATGGCCGCCAGCGTCATGGCGGCCGGCTCGGTGATGAACGACCCGCCCAGCGGCACCACCGACATCACCACGAAAAAGGTGGCGACCTCGCGCGGCAGCGGCAGCAGGCGCGCCAGGGCGCGCACCACCAGGCCGACGAGCTCCAGGATGGGCCGGCTGGCGGCCACCACCATGATCACGAACACGAACAGCGGCTCGGTGAAATTGCGCGTGTCCATGTACTGGATGGCGGCGTCGCTGCCGCGCAGCAGCGCCATGCAGACAAGCAGCACGAAGGCCCAGACGCCGAACACGGCCTCGACTTCCGACAACAGGTGCCAACACCCCGCATGCGGCCCATTGCGGTGCGCCAGCCGCGCAAAAACGGGAACCGAGAACGTATGGATAACCGCCACCGCGAACAAGACGGTGGCGACGATTTCGATGACGTCAGGCATGAGAGGACAACCCAGGAACAAGCGAGCGGCAGGCTGCGAGGCCGGCGCTGCCGCGTGTGACGGAAAACTGTCGGACTATACCGCAGCGGCCCGGCACGGGCCGCGCGGGCGGGACGACGCGCCGGCTCATCGCAGCATGTGCGCGCCTTTCTCGGCGATCATGACGGTGGGCGAATTGGTATTGCCCGAAGTGATGGTGGGCATGATGGACGCATCGATCACCCGCAACCCTTGCAGGCCGTGCACGCGCAATTCCGGATCCACCACGGCCAGGGCGTCCACGCCCATCTTGCAGGTGCCCACCGGGTGGAAGATGGTGGTGCCGATATCGCCGGCCGCGCGCGCCAGGTCCGCGTCGGTCTCGATGGCGCTGCCCGGCCTGTATTCCTCCGGGGCATAGCGCGCCAGTGCCTGCTGCGCCACGATCCGGCGCGTCAGGCGGATGCTCTCGGCCGCCACGCGGCGGTCGGCCTCGGTGGCCAGGTAGTTGCAGAGGATCTCCGGATGCTCGCCGGCGTCCGGGCTGGTGATGCGCACATGGCCCCGGCTGGTGGGCCGCAGGTTGCAGACCGAGGCGGTGAAGGCCGGGAAGGCGTGCAGCGGGTCGCCGAACTTTTCCAGCGACAGCGGTTGCACGTGATATTCCACATTGGCGCGCTCGTGCTCGGGCCCCGAGCGGGCGAACGCGCCCAGTTGGGAAGGCGCCATGCTGAGCGGGCCGCGCCGCCACAAGGCGTACTGCGCCCCCATCAACGCCTTGCCCCACAGCGTGCCGGCAATCGCGTTCAAGGTCTTGGCGCCGGTCACGCGGTAGACCAGGCGCAATTGCAGGTGGTCCTGCAGGTTCTCGCCCACGCCGGGCAGGTCGTGCACCACCGGCACCCCGCGCGCCTGCAGCAGCGCGGCCGGCCCCACGCCGGACACCTGCAGCAGTTGCGGCGAACCGATGGCGCCGGCGGCCAGGATGACTTCGGCGCGCGCGCGGGCAATCTGCTCGCTGCCGTCGTCCAGCCGGAACGCCACGCCCTCGGCGCGGCGGTTCTGGAACACGACGCGCGAGACGCGCGCGCCGGTCATGATACGCAGGTTGGGCCGCCCGGCGGCGGGCTTCAGGAAGGCGCTGGCGGCACTCCAGCGCACGCCGCGGCGCTGGTTGACCTCGAAGTAGTCGCAGCCCTCGTTGTCGCCCTGGTTGAAGTCGGTCACCGAAGGGATGCCGGCCTGCGCGGCGGCAGCGCGGAAGGCGTCGAGCAGGTCCCAGGACAGGCGCTGGCGCTCGACCCGCCATTCGCCGCCCGCGCCATGGAAATCATTGGCGCCGCCGTGATGGTCCTCGCTGCGCTTGAAGAACGGCAGCACCTCGTCCCAGCTCCAGCCGGGGTTGCCCAGCGCCGCCCAGCCGTCGTAGTCGGCGCGCTGGCCGCGCATGTAGATCATGCCGTTGATCGACGAGCTGCCGCCCAGCACGCGGCCGCGCGGATACCCCAGGCTGCGCCCGTTCAGGCCCGGGTCGGGGTGGGTGCGGTAGCACCAGTCGGTGCGCGGGTTGCCGATGCAATACAGGTAGCCGACCGGGATATGGATCCAGTGCCAATTGTCGCGGCCGCCGGCTTCCAGCAGCAGGACGCGCTTGTCCGCGTCGGCCGACAGGCGGTTGGCCAGCAGGCAGCCGGCCGAGCCGGCCCCCACGACGATGTAGTCGAACACCAGATCGGTACTGGCGGAAGCGGCGGCCATGGAACTCGTCTCCTTTCTTTTATTAGATAAGGAAGGACCGGCTCTGCGGGCCGGTCGCTGGTGCTGCGTTGTAGAACACAACCGTGCCCCTGGCTACCCGGACACGCCCTAATGTCGCGGCGCAGCGCGGCTGAGACGAGAGGTAACAGGGGTTGAAAGATCCGAGCGTAGCACTGATGATTTGTTCAGCTCATTGTCAGCAACGTGCCGCAGCCCCGGTGTTGCCGGGCCGGTGGCACCCCACCGGAGATCCACATGCCGTCCAATCCGCCCGCCGCGGTACCGTACCGGGCCGCCCGTCGCCACACTCTCGCCGCATTGGCCGGCTCGGCCGTGCTGGCCGCCGCGCCCGTCCTGGCCGCCACCCCCGCCTGGGCACAGGGCGAGCGGGTGCAGCTGGACGTGCCGTTCGTGCCCACGCCCGAGCACGCCGTGGCCAAGATGCTGGAAATGGCCGACGTGGGGCCGCAGGACACGGTCATCGACCTCGGCTCGGGCGATGGCCGGATCGCCATCGCCGCGGTGCGCGACCGCAATGCCCGGCAGGCGACCGGCATCGACATCGACCCCGAGCGCATCGCCGAAGCGCGCGCCAATGCCCGCAAGGCCGGGGTGGAGGACCGGGTGCGGTTCGTGCAGCAGGACCTGTTCAAGACCGACATCTCCAAGGCCACGGTCCTGACGATGTACCTGCTGCCGGACGTCAACCTGAAGCTGCGCCCGCGCATTCTCAGCACCCTGGCGCCGGGCACGCGGGTCGTGTCGCACGCCTTCACCATGGACGACTGGGACAGCGACCGCTACGAAAGCGTCGAGGGCCGTTCGCTGTACCTGTGGATCGTGCCGGCGCGGGTGGCCGGCACCTGGCGGATCGAGCATCCGCGCGGCCCGATCACGCTGCAGGTGCAGCAGCATTTCCAGAAGATCACCGCCACGGCCCGGCGCGGGGACGCGCCGCTGGGGGTGACGGCGGCCGCGCTGCGCGGCGACCGCCTGCGACTGGTGCTGGACGACGGCGGCCAGCCGATGGAATTCCTCGGCAAGGTCGACGGCGCGACCATGGTCGCGCTGGCCGAGCCCGGCAGCGAACAAGGCTGGCGGGCCAGCCGCCAGTCGCAGCAATGAGCCCGCCCGTGAAGGCGGCCGCCCCGCATGCCGGGCTGTCGGTGCTGGATGCGGTCGCGGTGCTGGTCGGCGTGGTGATCGGCATCGGCATCTTCGGCTTCCCGCCGCTGGTCGCGCAGCATTCCAGTTCGCCCATGATGTACATCGCGCTGTGGCTGGCCGGCGGCGGCGTAATGCTGCTGGGCGCGCTGTGCTACGCCGAGCTGGGGTCCGCCTACCCCGACTCCGGCGGCGAATACCGCTACCTGAGCCTGGCCTGGGGCGCGCGCACGGGCCTGATGTTCGCCTGGGCGCGCTGCACGGTCATCCAGACCGGCGCGATCGCGGCGGTGGCGTTCATCTATGGCGACTACGCGCAGCAGCTGCTGGACCTGGGACGCTATGGCGCGGCCCTGCACGCGGCGCTGGCCGTGGTGGCGCTGACCGCCCTGAACATCGCCGGCACGCAACCGACCAAGCGGCTGCAGCTCGTCTTCACCGCGCTGACCGTGACGGCGCTGGCGGCAATGGTGGTGGCCGGCATGCTGGCCGGCGACGCGCCGGCCCGGGCGCTGGGCGCCGCCGCCCCGCCGGCGCCGGGCGGCGTGTTCGGGTTGGTGGGCATGGGCATGGTCTATGTGCTGCTGACCTACGGCGGCTGGAACGAATCCGCCTATCTGTCCGGCGAACTGCGCGACCCGGCCCGCAACATGAGCCGGGTGCTGTTGATCGGCACGGCCGTGGTCACGGGGATCTACTTGCTGACCAACCTGGCGCTGCTGGAGATCTTCGGCCTGGACGGGCTGCGCCAGGCCAGCGCGGTGGGCGCCGACGTCATGCGCATCGCCGCCGGCCCGTATGCCGCGATCCTGCTCAGCCTGCTGGTGTGCTGCACGGCGCTGAGCACCATCAACGGCACCATCATGACCGGCGCGCGCGTCTATGTGGCCCTGGGCGACGACATCCCCGCGCTGCGCCGCCTGGGCGGCTGGTCGGCGCGCGGCCAGGCGCCCTCGGCCGCGCTGCTGGCGCAGGGAGCCATCACGCTGGCGCTGGTGGGCTTCGGCGCCCTGGCGGAGAACGGCGTGCAGGCCATGGTGGCCTATACCGCGCCGGTATTCTGGTTTTTCATGCTGCTGGTGGCGGCCTCGGTGTGGCGGCTGCGGCGCCTCGATCCGCACCGGCCGCGGCCGTTCAGCGTGCCGCTGTATCCGCTCACGCCCCTGCTGTTCGCGCTGAGTTGCGCCGGCCTGGTGTGGTCGAGCGCGCGCTATGCCGGCCTGGGGGCGCTGCTGGGCATCGTGGTGCTGGCGGCCGGCCTGCCGCTGCTGCGCATGGCGCGGCCGCGGCCGTCCACGGCGTCTTGACGCGGCGGGCCCGGCCGCCGCGCGTGGCGCGGGCGGGCGCGCCCGCCCAGACTGCTGGCGCTATGCCGGGCCGGCCGCGGGCGCCTCGGACTCCGCTTTCATCTGCATCAGCAGGCTGTGCAGCATTTCGGTCGACAGGCCATGCAGCACCAGGCGGTAGCCGGCCCGCAGGGTCGACATGGGCACCAGCGGGTGCTTGTTGTTGACCAGTATCAGGTGCTGCGGCGCGCCCAGGATCTGCGCGGCATAGATGCCGACCGTCTCGTCGAGCTGCAGCGAGTTGGCGGCGCGCCAGAAGTCGTTGTCGGTCAGCATCAGCTGGTACAGAGGCGTGAACAGCTCGATGGCGCTCTGCAGGTCGAGGAAATTGCGGCGCCGCCGCGGCATGTCCTCGAGCCGCAACCCGGGGTCGCGCAACATGGAGAAATCCACCCGCGGCGGCGCCTGCATGTACGTGCCGGCCTCGCGCTGCGCGCGGTTCAGGCGGATCACGAAATTGAACAGGTTGAGATCGTGCTTGACGAACATTTCGTCTTTCAGGTCGGCGATGCGCGCAGGCTCCAGCGGCGTGGTGGCCACCGGCACGGGGGCGTTGCGGCCGATGAACGCCAGGATCTGCGAACCCAGGTGGAAGTGGCGCAGGATCAGCCAGTTGGCCTCGGGCGAGACGAAGTGCTCCAGCCCCCAGGCCAGGATGCGGTGCAGCAGCTTCGAGTGCGACCAGCGGCGCGGCAGGAACGTCTTGATCACCTGGATCAGGATGATGAATGCGCGCGCCAGCGGCCGCAGGAAAGGCAGCAGGTACTGCCGCGAGCCGCTGCTGGAGTCGGCCAGCCAGGCCTCTTTCACGTCATCGGGCAGCGGCGTGCTGCGATCCAGGTACAGGGCCAGCCACGGGCTGGGGTCGGCGGGATCGTGTTCGCGGGTCAGGAACTCGGGCGGGCGGGACGTCATGCGGGGTCGGCCTCCATCACGTGATGGAACTGCATCAGGTAGAGCGCGGCGGTGCGGCGGGCGGTATCGACGATGCGGCGCTCGGCCTGGCCGTGCTCGTCCATGTCCAGCGCCAGTTCCACCGCCATCAGCCAGCGCGCCAGGTGGTTTTCGTCATTGTGGCCGTGATATTCGAGGAAGCGGAAACGATCCGGCGGCAGGTCCAGGCTGGCCTTGAGCAACGGCAGCAAGGCCGGCACGATGCGCTGGCCGGTGCCTTCGATGATGTAGATGGCGCCCAGCAGGCCGACCGGGTCGCGCGTGGCGGCCAGCGCGTGCAGATAGGCATCGAGCGCCTCGCCGCCCGGATTGCGGCGCAACGCGTCGATATCGGCCACCGCGCCGCCGGCCTTGCGGTAGTCCTGGAACAGGATCTGGAAGTCGTCCTGCTCTTCGCCGGCGTGCACGCCGATCAGCTCGGCCAGCGGCCGGTAGGCCTCGCTGAGCGAGGCCGCGCCTTCGCGCATCCACTTGCTGCCCTCGCGCACCTGCGGGATCCAGTGCGCCATCCAGTTCAGATAGTCGTCCGGGGTGAAGCGGCGTTCGCGCAGCTTGCGCACCACCGGCGTGCGCCACACGCGCGAGCGGTAGTCGTGCCAGATCGAGGCCAGCTCGGTCAGCAGCGGGCCCAGGCCTTGCGGCGCGACAGCGGGATCGTGCGGCGGCGCGATGGCGGCGGCGTCGTCGGACAGCGTGGCGGCGGGCATGGCCGCGGCAGAGGCCGGCGCCGCCGCCGGGACGCGCGCGGCGGCATCGGCGGCCTCGGCCTCGAACAGCATGTAGGCCGTCATGAAGCGGCCCGATTCGGGGATGTAGCAGAACACCTGCTGGCCCGGCTCGAGCGCGCGGGTTTCCAGGAACTCGGCCAGCATGATCAGGATCGACGCCGCGCCCGTGTTGCCGCGCCACGCCAGGTTGCTGAACCAGCGCTCGCGCGCGATGGCCAGCCCGGCCTTGTCCATCAGGTCCTCGACCACGGGGATGAATTTCTCGGACGAGTAATGGCACAGGAAATGGTCGACGCGGCCGGGGTCGACCCAGCCATCGCGCACCAGGCCGGCGTACTCATGCACGCCGATATCGAACAGGTGCGGCAGCAGGCGGATGTCCTGGCGCAGCGCCAGCGCACCGGCGGCTTCGGCCTCGCCCCAGGACGGGTAGTCCAGGTGGCCCCGGCCGCCGCCGGCCGGCAGGCCCAGCTGCATGCACACCGGATAGTCGCCCGAGAACGAACGCTGGTGGATCCACTTCAGCCGCAGCCGCACGCCGGTGGACGCGCCCGGAACCGGCGCGCCGCGCTGGCCCAGCAACAGCGCGCCGGCGCCGTCCGACAGCATCCAGCGCAGGAAATGCGCGTCGAAGTCGGCGTCGTAGCCGCGCGCCGCGAAACGCGAGCGCTTGAACAGGCGCGACGGCATTTCGCTGGCCACCGCCAGCGCATGGCGATGCGCGCCCAGCTCGATGCCTTGCGCCGCCGCCTGGACGGCCGATACGCCGGCCGCGCAGATGCCGTGCACCGACAGGGTTTCCATGGGCGGAGCCGCCAGCTCGCCCTGGATCATGTTGGCGAAGCCCGGCATCAAGGCGTCGCCGCCCGACGAACCGCAGGCCAGCAGCGAGACGTCGGCCAGGCCGCGATCCTGCCGGCGCAGGCAGTCGCGTATGGCGCCGGCGGCCTGCGCCGCGTTGGTCCAGCGCGTGTTGCCGTCCGCGTCGATGGCGTAGTAGCGCTGCTTGATGCCGTTCTCGGCCAGGATGCGCTGCTTGATGCGGCCGGACAGGCGGTTCAGGGGCGCGATGTAGCGGTCCATGTCCTCGTTGGCCACGGGCTCGCCCGGCATGAAATAGCCGGCGCTTTCCAGGTAGACACGGTCAAAGGCAACAGGCATGGAAGAACGGGGCTCCTATTCGTGAGCGATGTGTTCCGGGCGCATCAGCGAGCGGCTGCGGCAGCGCGGCCAGGCCAGCCCGAGCACGAACACGCGCAGCATGTATGGCGCCAGCCCGGGTTCGAGCAGCGCCGGATCGATGCAGTGGCGATAGCGCGCGGCGTGCAGCCGCGCCAGTTCCGACCAGTGCGCGCGCGCATGCTCGTGGTGCGCGGTGTGCAGGCCGATATTGAACAGCAGCGGGTTGACCAGGCCTTCGAAATTGCGCGCGTAAGTCAGCCGCGCGTGGCGCTGCGGCCCGCCGTCGGCGTGCGCATGCTGCAGGTAATTGGTGGCCAGCAGCCAGTGCAGGCCGTGCAACTGCGGCAGGATCACCAGCACCAGCGCCTTGCCGGGGTTGGCCGCCAGCAGGCCGCCCCACAGGCCGAGCCAGGCGGCGTATTGCCAGAGGCAGTAGCGCCAGGCGCCGGGACGATGCCGGCGCAGCCGGCCGAGCCAGCGCCAGAACAGCGGGTACAGCGTCCAGGCGGCCTGGAACGGGTGCAGCAGATAGCCGGCCAGGTGGTTGGTGTCGCCGCCGTAGCGATACGTGCGCGCCAGGTCGCGCGCGCCGTGCTTGTGGCGATGATGGTTGCCGGCATGGGCGGGAAAGAACACGAAGGTCGGGTGCCCCTGCAGCACGGTCAGGGCCAGGTCGGTGGCCCGGTTGGCCCAGCGCCGGCGCCACATGCGCAGATGGGTGTGGTTGTGGTGGATCACGCCGACCCCCAGCGTCAGGAACAGCATCAATCCGTACAGCAGCGCGTGCACGCCATGGACCCATTGCCAGGCGGCCAGCGCGGGCAGCGCGGCCATG
This sequence comes from Bordetella genomosp. 2, assembly GCF_002261345.1. Lineage (GTDB taxonomy): Bacteria > Pseudomonadota > Gammaproteobacteria > Burkholderiales > Burkholderiaceae_B > Bordetella_A. The sequence goes on from NZ_NEVT01000009.1 coordinate 344,855, forward strand.
TAGGCCAGGCTCTGCGCGTCGCGCCAGTGGCGCAGCGCGCGGGGCCGACGGGCCGGCGGCCCGGACGCGGCGCTCAACCGCCCCTCGCCGCCGGGCCGCGCGCCAGCGGGGCCGCCGCGGCATCGGCCGGCAGCCGCGTGCGGAACAGGCGGTCCATGAAGGTGAACTGGAACCCGTAGTTGCCGTGATAGCAGGCGTGATGCAGATGATGCCGGCGGCTGGCGGCGAACCAGTGCGCGTACGACGCGCGCGGGAAGAAATCGTAGTTGGCGTGCCCCACGCAATTGAAGAACAGGCTGAACAGCGGCACCGAGAACAGCGACCAGAAGCTGAAGTCGTGCAGCACCATGGGCAGCAGGATCACGTTGCCCAGCATCAGCGCCTCGACCGGATGGAAACTGTAGGTGGAAAACGGCGTGGTCACCACGGAGCGGTGGTGCGGCAGGTGGAAGCGGCGCAGCAGGCGGGTATGCAGTAGCCGGTGATTGATCCAGAAGTGCACGTCGTTCCAGGCCACCAGCGCCAGGATCTCCAGCGCGATGCGGCCTGCGCCGGCGTCCGGGTCCAGCCGCGCCCAGCCCAGTTGGAGCAGCCCCCAGGGGAAGATCATGCCCAGGCCGAAGATCAGCACCGAGACGCCGGACTGCGTCAGTTCGCGCCGCAGCTGGCCCGGCGCGAGCGGGCGCGGATCCAGCACGGCGCCGATGCCCAGGGCCGGCAGCACGTGGCGCGTCAACAGCCAGGTGGCCGCGCCGAACAGCAGGTAGATGCCGCCGAAGAACAGCAGGCCCGCGGCCATCACCTGCCAGGCCGAAAGCGATTGGAAAGCATGCGCCATGAAAGTCCGAAGCCCCAGCCGGAGCCGCCCAGGATGGCCGCATCATAAGCAATCCGCCGGCTTCCCGCCACGCCGCGCCGGGGCGGCGCGCTTCACGCCGCCAGGGCCTGCGCGGGGAACTGGCGATCCAGCGCGGCCACCGCCATCGCCAGTTGCTCGGCCAGGGCGGCGCTGGCGCGCGGCATGGGCGCCCGCAGCACGTCGGACAGCAGCCCTTGCCGCGCCAGCCAGGCCTTCAGCGGCCCCGGGTTCGGCTCGGCGAACACCAGCCGGATCACCGGCGCCAGCGCATGGAACAGGCGCCGCGCCGGCTCCAGTTGCTGCGCCCGCGCCGCCCGGTCCATCGCCACGAACAGGTCGGGCCGGATGTGGGCGGCCGCCGCGATCATGCCGCTGCCACCCAGGCAGAGGGTGGACAACGCGTGCAAATCCTCGCCGGCCATGACCCGCAGCCCGCCGTGGGCGATGAGCGCCACGGTCTTGTCCAGCGAACCGCCGCAATCCTTCACGGCGACGATATTGGCGTGCCCGGCCAGCGCCAGCAGCGTATCGGTGTCGAGCACGGCGCCCGTGCGATAGGGGATGTCGTACAGCACCAGCGGCACGCGCGAAGCGTCGGCCAGGGTCTGGAAATAGGCCAGGGCGCCCTGCTGGCCCGGCCGCACATAGTAGGGCGCGGGCGCCAGCACGCCCGCCAGCGGGCGGGTGCCGAACGCGGCCAGGCGCTGCAGCACGTGTCCCTGGTGATTGCCGGCCAGGCCCATGACGACCGGCAGCCGGCCGGCCTCGGCCAGCACGGCATCCAGCACCGCCAGTTGTTCGGCGTCGTCCAGCGCCGCGGCTTCGCCGGTGCTGCCGCACACCACCAGGCCGTCCACGCCCGCGGCGGCGTAATGGCGCACCAGTCGGCGCAGGGCGCCGCCGTCGACGCCGTGCGCGGTGAACGGCGTCACCAGCGGAATCCAGACGCCCTGGAATACGGCGGATGCGGATGAAGAAGAAGTCGAAGAAGCTTGCATGACACACTCCTGAGGACCGCTTGGGGACCGTGCAGAAGTGCTCGGGATGCCGGGGAAAAAGCCGCAGCGCGCCGCGCCGCCGGAGTGCCGCCGTTCCGTCGCCCATCTGACGGAACAGCCAGCTCCGGTCAGATGAGCCGCTGTTTTTTGGATTTCAGGCCGATGCGACGCGCCGCCGCGCCAGGGGCGAGGCGGCAGGCAGCGAAGCAAGGGGCCGGAAACATGGAAATGGGACGGATGCGCGAACGGGATAAGGGCAATCTACCGGGCGGCCATGCCGGTGTCAACCGGCAGCCGCCCGGCCGCCTGGCTCAGCGCACGATGTGCAGGTAGTGTCGATGGCGTTCGTACTGGTCGAGGATGTCGCCGATGACGGCGTCCCGGCTCCATCCCATGATGTCGTAGTCCTGCCCGCCCTCGCGCAAGTGGACTTCGGCGCGGAAGTACTTGCGCTCTTCCTCGTCCGTTCCGTCGTTCGGCGTCAGGCTCGGGCGGACAAAGGCCTGGGGCTGCACCGAATAGGAGAAGTCCAGGTACTCGCCGTGGGAAACTTCCATCGCCGCCGAGCCATTCTCTTCGTTCTCGCGGACTTCCACCACGTAGCCCTGCTTGCGCAATTCCTCGGCGACGTCTTCCAGGGCCGGCTTCACCACTTCCGCGATAAAGCGCAGGACGTGCGCGCGGCGCGGCATCATCACCATGTTGCGCAGGCGGCGCTCCCAGGACTGCCCGCCGCGTGCCGGCCGCGACAGGGTCAGCGACTGGTAGCGGATGCCGCGCTTGGTGGCGTCGAGCTTGAGCGCCCTGAACAAGCCCCACATGGCCAGCAGCAGGATGATCGAGAAGGGCAGCGCGCTGGCGATGGTGGCGGTCTGCAAAGCGGTCAGGCCGTCGGCCAACAATAGCGCGATGGCGACCGCGCCCATCGACAGCGACCAGAAGATGCGCTGCCAGACCGGCGTGCGCTCCGCGCCGCCGGATGCCAGCAAGTCCACCACCAGCGCGCCGGAATCGGCCGAGGTGACGAAGAACACCACCACCATGGCGATGGCCACGAACGAAATGACATTACCCCAGGGCATCTGCTCAAGAAAGGCGAATAGCGCCAGCGTGGTATCGCTTTGCACCGTCTCGGCGAAACCCTGGACCTTGTCGATCAGGATCATGTGGATGGCCGTGTCGCCGAACACGGTCATCCAGAACAGCGTGAAGCCCGTCGGCACCAGCAGCACGCCGCTGACGAATTCGCGGATGGTGCGGCCGCGCGAGATGCGGGCGATGAACAGCCCCACGAACGGCGACCAGGCGATCCACCAGCCCCAGTAGAACAGCGTCCAGCCGCCGATCCAGTCGGTGGGCTCGTACGCATAGAGATTGAAGGTCTTGTTGACGATATCCGAGAGGTAGGCGCCGGTATTCTGCACGAAGGTCTGCAGCAGGAACACCGTGGGGCCGACCACCAGCACGAACACCAGCAGTATCACCGCCAGCGCCAGGTTGGATTCGGACAGGATGCGGATGCCCTTGTCCAGGCCGCTGGCGACCGACACCGTCGCCAGCGCGCAAGTCGCGATGATCAGCATGATCTGGACCGGCACGCTCACCGGCAGGCCGAACAAGTGATTCAGGCCGCTGTTGATCTGTGCCACCCCCAGCCCCAGCGAGGTCGCCACGCCAAGCACGGTGCCGATGATGGCGAAGATATCCACGGCATGGCCGATCGGCCCGTGGATGCGATTGCCGATGAGCGGATAGAGGGCGGAGCGCAGCGTCAGCGGCAAGCCGTGGCGATAGGAGAAAAATGCCAACGTCAGGGCCACGATGGCGTAGATCGCCCAGGCATGCAGGCCCCAATGGAAGAAGGTCAGCTTCATCGCCTCGCGGGCAGCCGCCACCGTGGCGCCCTCGCCGACCGGCGGCGTCATGAAGTGCATCACCGGCTCGGCCACGCCGAAGAACATCAGGCCGATGCCCATGCCGGCGGAGAACAGCATCGCGAACCAGGTGAAATTGCGATAGTCGGGTTCGCTATGATCGGGACCGAGCTTGATATCCCCGTAGCGGCTGACCGCCAGGAACACGACGGCCAGGAGAATGAGCGCCACCACCAGGATGTAGAACCAGCTGGCGTTGCCCAGGATCCAGCCCTGGACCGTGTCGAACAGTCTTTGTGCGAACTGGGGCGCCGCGATAGCGAATACCACCAGCAGCAGGGTGAATAGGGCAGCGGTATAAAAGACGGGCCGCTGGATCGTCATGCGCGGGGATGGCTCCTGCAAGCTTTTCTCCTCTCGTCAAGCCGCCTCGCGCCTGGGCGGTATCAATCGGTGCGCGAATGGGGACACATTACTGGAAGCCGTCCAGGCTTGCCAGGAAGACCTCGCACAGGGCCTGCATGCCCTGCCGGTCGTCGTCGTCGAAGCGGCCCGGCTCCGGGCTGTCGACGTCCCAGACGCCGATCAGTTCGCCGTCGCGCACGAGCGGCACCACGATCTCGGAACGCGAAGCCGCGTCGCAGGCGATATGGCCGGGGAAAGCGTGCACGTCGGCCACGAGCTGGGTCTGGCGCTGGCTGGCGGCGGCGCCGCAGACGCCCCGGTCGAGCGCAATGCGCACGCAGGCCGGCTTGCCCTGGAACGGGCCCAGCACCAGCTCGCGGCCATCGTAGAAATAGAACCCGGCCCAATTGATGCGGGGCACCGCCTGGTAGGCCAGCGCGGCGAAATTGGCGGCGTTGGCGATGCGGTCGGCCTCGCCGGCCAGCAGCGCGCGCGCCTGGGCGGCCAGTTCGGCGTAGAAACGGGGCTTGTCGTCGGTGGGGAGTTCGGCGGCGGTGAACATCGGCAAATGTAACTGTACAGGCAATTATCGAACCAACTGATTTTAGGGGCACGCCCGCCCGGCGCGGCGCGGCGGCGGCGTTGTGGGACAATGTTTGCTCTTTTTCCGTTCTTTCCTTCCCGAAATTCCCCATGGACAAGCCTTTCGAACCCGTGTGCGCCTTCTCCGAGCGCGCCAAGCAGCTCACCAGTTCCGCCATCCGCGAAATCCTCAAGGTCACCGAGCGGCCCGAGGTCATTTCCTTCGCGGGCGGCCTGCCGGCCCCCGGCGGCTTTCCGGTAGAAGTGGTACGCGCGGCATTCGACAAGGTACTGGCCGGCAACGGCCGCGCCGCGCTGCAGTACGGCCCCACCGAAGGCTATGCGCCGCTGCGCCAGTGGGTGGCCGACGACCTGAACCGCGCCGGCGCCAACGTCGCGCCCGACCAGATCCTCATCGTGTCGGGCTCGCAGCAGGCGCTCGACCTGCTGGGCAAGGTGCTCATCGACGAAGGCAGCAAGATCCTGGTCGAAGACCCCAGCTACCTGGGCGCGCTGCAGTCGTTCAGCCTGTACCGGCCGCAGTACGTGCCGGTCCCCACCGACGACGGCGGGCTGATCCCGGAAGCCATCACCGCCTCGCTGGCCGAGGGCGCGCGCTTCCTGTACGCGCTGCCCAACTTCCAGAACCCCACGGGACGCACCCTGAACCTGGCGCGCCGCAAGGCGCTGGTGCAACAGGCCGCCCAGCTGGGCCTGCCCATCATCGAGGACGACCCCTACGGCGAACTGCGCTACGCCGGCGAGCCGCAGCCGGGCCTGCTGGCGCTGGCCGGCGAATGCGGCGCCAATGTCATCCGCCTGGGCACGTTCTCCAAGGTGCTGGCGCCGGGCCTGCGGCTGGGCTACATCGCCGCGCACCGCAGCATCATCGACAAGCTCGTCCAGGCCAAGCAGGCCACCGACCTGCACACGCCCACCCTGACCCAGATGGCCGTCCATGAAGTCGTGAAGGACGGCTTCCTGGAACAGCATCTGCCGACCGTGCGCGAAATCTACCGCGCCCAGGGCCGCTGCATGCTGGACGCCATCGCGCGCGAATTCCCCGACACGGTCACCTGGACCAAGCCCGAAGGCGGCATGTTCCTGTGGGTGACGCTGCCCGAGCACATCGACAGCGCCCAGTTGCTGACGCAGGCGGTCGAGCAGAACGTGGCCTTCGTGCCGGGCGCCCCCTTCTATGCCGGCAAGGCGCGCCGCAACACCCTGCGCCTGAGCTTCGCCACGGTGCCGGAAGAGCGTATCCGCGCCGGCATCGCCATCCTCGGCAAGCTGATCAAGCAGTACGCCTGACCGCCGGGCGGCGGCGCGCCGCCGCCCGATCTTTTCATCGCCCACGCCATCCGCTGTCCATGACTATCGTGAGCGCGCCGCAACAGACCTCTCCCGACCTCAACGACATCGTCTTCACCGACTGGGTAGAACGCTGGCTGCCCCGTTCCTGGCGGCCTTATGCGCGCCTGTGCCGGCTGGACCGCCCGATCGGCACCTGGCTGACCCTGCTGCCCTGCATTGCCGCGCTGATCCAGGCGGCCGGCGGCCTGCCCGAGCTGCGCCGCCTGATCGTCTTCTCGCTGGGCGCGCTGCTGATGCGCGGCATCGGCTGCACGGTCAACGACATGTGCGACCGCGACATCGACAAGCACGTCGAACGCACCCGCTTCCGGCCGCTGACCAGCGGGCAGCTCAGCATGCGCAACGCGGTGTGGTTCCTGCTGGGGCAATTGCTGGTGTGCGGCTCGCTGCTCTTCTTCATCAACGAGATGAGCCGCTGGCTGGCCGTGGCGGTGCTGCCCTTCGTCTTCATCTACCCGCTGTGCAAGCGGGTCACCTACTGGCCGCAGGTGGTGCTGGGCATCTGCTTCAACTGGGGCATGCTGATGGCCTGGTCGGACACGCAGAATGTCCTGCCCCTGGCGGGCATCGCCATGTGGCTGGGCGCGGTGCTGTGGCAGGTCGGCTACGACAGCATCTATGCCTATGTCGACGTGCGCGACGACGCGCGCCTGGGCCTGCGCTCGACCGCCATGCGCTTCGGCGCCCACGGCAAGCTGTGGATCGGCGGGTTCTACGCCGCGACGATCGCGCTGTGGGCCTGGGGCGGCCACGCCATGGGGCTGGGCTGGGGCTACCAGGCCGGCATGGTCGCGGTGGCGGCGCACCTGGCGTGGCAGCTCTACACCTTCGACCTGCAGCGTCCCGACCGCAACTTCATGCTGTTCCGCGCCAACCTCTGGACGGGCGTGCTGTTGATCGCCGCGGCGCTGGCGGGTACCCTGGCCTGAGCCCTTTCCCCGCTGTCCCAGGAGCCCCCATGTCCCTTCCCCGACTTTGCCTGCCGCTGGCCGCGGCCGCCGCGCTGCTGGCCGGCGCGCCCGGCGCCCAGGCCGCCCAGGACTGCACGGCGCTGCGCGGTTGCGCCGCGAAGTTTTGCCACATCGAGAACGACATCGCCGCGGCCCAGGCACAGGGCAACAGCCGGCGCGAGGCCGGCCTGCGGCGCGCCCTGTCCGAGGCGCGCGGCTCGTGCAGCGACGAATCGCTGCGCGCCGAACGGCAGCAGGCCGTGGCCGAGCATCGCGAGAAGGTCCGCGAGCGCGAGGCCGAACTGGCCGAAGAACGGCGCGAAGGCGACCAGGACGACATCGACAAGGCGCTGCGCAAGCTGCACGAGGCCCAGGAAGAGTTGCGCCAGGCCCAGGACGAGTTGCTCAAGTAAGCCTCGCGCGCCGGGCCGCCGGCACGCGGTTTCCTGAATCAATTCGACACACACCTGCCGATTAGCCGGCAGAATGGAAAAATATTTTCGAAAAACTAGGGTTTATCCCTAGGTCGCATCGGCCCAGAATGTCGTCAACGGGAAACAAATACGAACTCCGCGGATAGGCCGCCAGTTCGAGATCCCTAGACAACAACTGGAGGTTTGCCATGAAGACCCTAGCCACCGCGATCCTGCTTTCCCTGGGCGTAGCCGCCGGGGCCCAGGCCGCCGAAACCGACTCGCAACCGCTGACCCGCGCCCAGGTCCAGGCCGAACTGGCCGAAGCCAAGGCCACCGGCCAGTACTCCTTCGGCGAGCTGGACTACCCGCCCGCCGCCGTGCAGGCCGACAGCAAGAGCCGCGCGCAAGTCGAGGAAGAACTCGCGCAGGCCCACACCGCCGGGCTGGTCACCTACGGCGAGCAAGAGTACCCGCCCCAGGCCGTCGAGCACACCAGCCACCTGAGCCGCGCCCAGGTGCAGGCCGAGCTGGCGCAAGCCAAGGCCGAAGGCCAGTACTCGTTCGGCAACCTGGACTACCCGCCGCACGGCTGATTCCCAGGCATGGCGGGCGGCCGCCCGCCGCCGCGCAGCGCACAGGCCTTCCCCCGGGAAGGCCTGTGCGCTTCTGACGCCAGGGCGACGGACCCGGTTCCGAACATATCACCCGAGATTCCGTCATTTCAACGGCAATTTCACACCATATCGACACTCTGTATCGTACATATCGACACGGATCGGCCCTAGCATAAAGGCACCCCACGTCCTTTCTGGAGCCTGCCATGTCCCGTACGCAACACGCCATCACCGTCCTGGGCGCCGGCAAGATCGGCTTCGCCATCGCGTTGCTGCTGCAGCGCACCGGCGACTACGCCGTATGCGTGGCCGACCAGGACCCGTCCCGGCTGGACGCCGTGGCGGCGCTGGGATGCCAGACCGCGCAGATCGACAACGATGCCGCGCTGGAGGCCGCCATTGCCGGCCGCCACGCCGTGCTGAATGCGCTGCCTTTCCATCGCGCCGTGGCCGTGGCCGGCCTGTGCGCGCGGCTGGGCGTGCATTACTTCGACCTGACCGAAGATGTGGCCAGCACCCACGCCATCCACGCGCTGGGCGGCGACGCGCGTGCCGTGCTGATGCCGCAGTGCGGCCTGGCGCCGGGCTTCATCGGCATCGTCGGCAACGACCTGGCGCGCCGCTTCGATACGCTGCTGGACTTGCGGATGCGGGTCGGCGCCCTGCCGCGCTATCCCACCAATGCACTGCGCTACAACCTTACGTGGAGCACCGAGGGGCTGATCAACGAGTATTGCAATCCATGCGAGGCGCTGGTCGACGGCGAACTGGTCAAGGTGCCACCCATGGAAGGCTACGAGACCTTCACGCTGGACGGCGTCGAGTACGAGGCCTTCAATACCTCGGGCGGGCTGGGGACGCTGCCGCAGACCTTGCTGGGCCAGGCCCGCAACGTCGACTACAAATCCGTGCGCTACCCGGGCCACTGCGCCATCATGAAGCTGCTGCTCAATGACCTGCGCCTGCGCGAGCGCCGCGAATTGCTGCAGGACATCCTGGAAAGCGCCATCCCGGCCACCGGCCAGGATGTCATCGTGATCCTGGCCACGGCGTCGGGGTACCGCGGCGGACGGCTGCTGCAGGAAGCGTACTCGGCGCACATCCACGGCGACACGGTCGATGGCCACGCCCTCAGCGCGATCCAGTTGTCGACCGCCGCCGGCATCTGCACGGCCCTGGACCTGGTGGTCGAGGGCGTCCTGCCGCAGCGCGGCTTCGTCGGGCAGGAAAGCATCCCGCTCGATGCGCTGCTGGCCAATCGCCATGGCCGCGTCTACGCGGGCCAGCGGCTCGACGCCCTGCTGGCCGCCTGATCCTGGGGCCTGCTCGCGCTAAAAGGAGGAGCGCCGCACTGGCCCTAGGCCCAGCCTTCCAGCCGCAGGGTGGCGCGCACCAGGCGCTGCTCTTCCTGCTCGATTTCGCTCAGGCTCTGGCGCACGCTGTTGACGTGGTCGGTGGCGGCCTTGTGGGCCTGGTCGGGCAGGCGGCCGATCACGGCGCTGAACACCCGCTCGTGCTGCCGGTCGATCTGGCGCTTGTGCGGCTCGCGGTGGTAGAGGTTGTTGACGCAGGCGAACACCGAGCCCAGCATCAGGTCGGTCAGCGACTGCAGCGTGTGGGTCAGCACCGGGTTGTGCGAGGCCTCGCACACCGCCAGGTGGAAGGCGTGGTCCAGGTGCGCATGGGTGGCCACGTCGGTGTCCCGGCCGTGCGCGGCGGTCATTTCCTCGTAACGGCGGCGGATCAGGATGAAATCGGCTTCAGTGCCGCGGATGGCGGCCAGCCGCGCCGATTCGCCTTCGAGCAGGGCGCGCACCTCCAGCAGGTCGTACAGGGTGCGCGGCTGCGAGTGGAACAGATGCACCAGCGGGCCGGCGTCCACCTGCGAGATGGGCGCCACATACGAGCCCTTGCCGTGCTCGGTATGGATGATGGCGCGCGCGCGCAACAGCTTCAGGCCCTCGCGCAGCGCGGTGCGCGAGACGCCGAGTTTTTCGGTCAGGCGGCGTTCGGAGGGCAGGGCCTGGCCGGCCTTGAGCACGCCGTCCATGATCAGGCGTTCGATGCGTTCGGCCACCTCGTCGGCGACCTGGCGGCCGCTGGCCGCCGTGGCAGTATCCATGTCCGTCCAACTGGTATTACCACTGGCGCCCCGGGTGCCCGGGATGCTGGCGGAGGTTTGATAAGTAGATGAAATCACACCATAAAAAGACCGGTTTCCGCAAATCCACGAAAAATAAACTGGTATGACCAGGCGTTCCGGATATGGACAGCGGCCGTCCCAGCGCCGATGATGTAGGCTCCCATGCCGGCGCCGCCGGTTGGCCCGATTTTCTTCCGAGATCCGCATGACTGAACGTATCCAGCAACACGGCCTGCAAGTGGCGGCCGTCCTTCACCGCTTCATCGAAGCCGAAGCGCTGCCCGCCGGCGGCATCGACAGCGACCGCTTCTGGGCCGGTTTCGCCGCGCTGGTGCGCGACCTCGCGCCGCGCAACCGCGCCCTGCTGGCGGAACGCGACCGCCTGCAGCGCGAACTCGACACCTGGCACGCCGCCCATCCGGGCCCGGTGCAAGACCTGGCGGCCTACCGCGCCTTCCTGGAACAGATCGGCTACCTGCTGCCGCAACCCGAGTCGGTCCAGGCGCAGACGCGCGACGTCGATGCCGAAATCGCCGAGCAGGCCGGCCCGCAGCTGGTCGTGCCCATGTCGAACGCGCGCTACGCGCTCAATGCCGCCAACGCGCGCTGGGGCAGCCTGTACGACGCCCTGTACGGCACCGACGCGATCCCGCCCACGCCGGGCGACGACGGCAAGGGCTACAACCCGCAGCGCGGGCAGGCGGTCATCGCGCGGGCGCGCGCCTTCCTGGACCAGGCCGTGCCGCTGGCGCAGGGCTCGCACGCCGAGGCCGCCGGCTACAGCGTCGAGAACGGCCAGCTGCGCGTCGCGCTGGCGCAAGGGGCCACCGGCCTGCAGCAGCCCGGCCAGTTCGCCGGCTACCAGGGCGACGCGCAGGCGCCGCGGGCGATCCTGCTCAAGCACAACGGCCTGCACATCGAGATCCAGATCGACCGCGGCCACGCCATCGGCGCCACCGACGCGGCCGGCGTCAAGGACGTGGTGGTCGAGGCGGCCCTCACCACCATCATGGACTGCGAAGATTCGGTAGCCGCGGTCGACGCCGACGACAAGGTGCTGGTCTACCGCAACTGGCTCGGCCTCATGAAAGGCGACTTGGCCGAGGAAGTCGCCAAGGGCGGCAAGACCTTCACCCGGCGCCTCAACCCCGACCGCGAATACCAGGCGCCGGCCGGCGGCACGCTGACGCTGCACGGCCGTTCGCTGATGTTCGTGCGCAACGTCGGCCACCTGATGACCAACCCGGCCGTGCTCGACGCCGACGGCAACGAGATCCCCGAAGGCATCCTCGACGCCGTGGTCACCACGCTGGCCGCGCTGCCGGACCGCGCCAGCAAGCGCAATTCGCGCACCGGCTCGGTGTACATCGTCAAGCCCAAGATGCACGGGCCGGCCGAAGTGGCGTTCGCCAACGAGCTGTTCGACCGCGTCGAAGACCTGCTGGGCCTGCCGCGCCATACCGTCAAGATGGGCATCATGGACGAGGAACGCCGCACCAGCGTCAACCTCAAGGCCTGCATCCAGGCCGCCGCCGGCCGCGTCGTGTTCATCAATACCGGCTTCCTGGACCGCACCGGCGACGAAATGCACTCCGCCATGGAAGCGGGCCCGATGATGCGCAAGGGCGACATGAAGTCCAGCGCCTGGATCGCCGCCTACGAACGCAACAACGTGCTGGTCGGGCTGGACTGCGGCCTGCGCGGCCGCGCCCAGATCGGCAAGGGCATGTGGGCCATGCCCGACCTGATGGCGGCCATGCTCGAACAGAAGATCGCCCACCCCAAGGCGGGCGCCAACACCGCCTGGGTGCCATCGCCCACCGCGGCCACGCTGCACGCGCTGCACTATCACCAGGTCGACGTGGCGGCGGTGCAGCAGCAGCTCGAAGTCACCCGCCTGGCCAGCGTGCGCGACGAACTGCTCGACGGCCTGCTGACGGTGCCGGTGGGCAACCCGGCCGACTGGTCGCCGCAAGACATCCGCAACGAACTCGAGAACAACGCGCAGGGCATCCTCGGCTACGTGGTGCGCTGGATCGACCAGGGCGTGGGCTGCTCCAAGGTGCCCGACATCAACAACACCGGGCTCATGGAAGACCGCGCCACGCTGCGCATTTCCAGCCAGCACATCGCCAACTGGCTGCGCCATGGCATCGCCACCCGCGAACAGGTGCGCGACACCTTCGAGCGCATGGCCCAGGTGGTGGACCGCCAGAATGCCGGCGACCCGCTGTACCAGCCCATGGCCGGCCGCTTCGATGCCTCCGTGGCGTTCCAGGCCGCCTGCGCCCTGGTGTTCGAGGGGCTGACCCAGCCCAACGGCTACACCGAGCCGCTGCTGCACAAGTACCGGCAGGTGTTCAAGGCCCAGGCCGCCGCGCGCTGACGCCACTCCCCGCCCCGCGCCGCCCGTCCAGCCCTAAGGGCAAACCTGGATAGGCGGCGCGGGGTTTTTTGCGCAAATTAGCGTCTTTGATTTTTGATCAAAGATCTAAATGCCCGCCCCTCGCAGCCTGGAACCCCTGGTCCACACCTCGGTCAACGAAGCCGTCTACCGCCGGCTGCGCGACCACCTGATGCGGGGCGACTACGCCGCCGGCGAAGTCCTGGGCATCCAGGAACTGGCCGACGCCTTCGGCACCAGCGCCATGCCGGTGCGCGAAGCGCTGCGCCGGCTGGCAGCCCAGCGCGCGCTCGAGCCGATGAAAAGCCGGTCGATGCGCGTGCCGGTCATTTCCCGCGCGCGCCTGGAAGATATCCGGCGCGCCCGCGTGCTGATCGAAGGCACCGTGACAGCCTGGGCGGTCGAGCACATCACCAACGAAGAACTGCAGTCGCTGCGCGGCCTGGCCACCCAGATCGGCCAATCGCTGGCGGACCCGCGCTCGGTGCCGGACGGCCTCGAGAACAACCAGCTGTTCCACTTCACGATCTACCGCGCCGCGCGCTCGGACTCGATGATGGCCACCATCGAAAGCCTCTGGCTGCAGTCGGGCCCGTACCTGCGCGCCACCCGCGAGCTGATGCATTCCGACGAACGGCCGTCGGCCGAATTCCATGCCGCCATCGTGCAGGCCATCGCGCGGCGCGACGCCGACGCGGCCCGCGCCGCGATGGAACGCGACATCTGCTGGGCATTCGACAAACTGACGGCGCACCGCGCCGCCCTGACCGGCGCGTAGCGCCCGCAAGCCTCACGAGGAATCCGCATGTCCCTGCACAAGCACCGCTCCCGCATGGTCACCCACGGCCTGACCCGCACGCCGCATCGGGCCTTCCTGCGCGCCACCGGCTTCGACGACGCCGCCCTGGAGAAATCCATCGTCGGCATCGTCAGCACCCAGGGGGAGAACACGCCGTGCTCAATGGCGCTGGCGCCGCAGGCCGACCGGGCCCGCCTGGGAGTGGCCGCGGGCGGCGGCGTGCCGGTCAGCTTCTCGACCATCTCGATATCCGACGGCACCTCGATGAACCATACCGGCATGCGCATGAGCCTGCTGTCGCGCGAGACGATCGCCGACAGCGTCGAGCTGGTGGTGCGCGGCCACGCCTACGACGGGCTGGTCGCCTTCGCCGGCTGCGACAAGACGCTGCCCGCCATGATGATGGCCATCGTGCGCCTGAACGTGCCGGCGGTGTTCCTGTATGGCGGCGCCACGCTGCCGGGGCACGCCTTGGGCCGCCAGGCCACCATCCTGGACACCATCGAAGCCGTGGGCCGCGTCCAGTATGGCACGATGACGGCGGCCGACCTCAAGACCATGGAGCGCACCTGTACGCCATCCGCGGGCTCGTGCCCGGGCCAGTTCACCGCCAACACCATGGCCATGGTGGCCGAGGCCCTCGGCCTGTCGCCGCTGGGCTCGGCCATGATGCCGGCGGTGTACAGCGAACGCCTGGCCATCGCCCAGCGGGCAGGCGAGCAGGTCATGCGCGCGCTGGCGCAAGGCGGCCCGCTGCCGCGCGAGCTGGTCACGCGGGCCAGCCTGGACAACGCCTGCGCCGCGGTCGCCGCCACCGGCGGGTCCACCAACGCCGCGCTGCACATTCCCGCCATCGCGCACGAGGCGGGCATCCGCTACACCCTGGACGATGTGGCCGAGGTGTTCCAGCGCACGCCGCTGATCGCCGACCTGCAGCCCGGCGGGCGCTTTCTGGCCCGCGACCTGCACGAAGTGGGCGGGGTGCCCGCCGTGCTCAAGGCCCTGCTGGTGGGCGGCTACGTGGACGGCAGCGTACCCACGCTGGACGGCCGCACGCTGGAACAGGCGCTGGCCGACGCCCCCGATCCCGACGGCGAAGTGCTGCGCCCGTGCTCGCGCGCCATCCATCCGTCGGGGGGCGTCACGGTGCTCAAGGGCAATCTCAGCCCGCAGGGGGCGCTGCTCAAGATCGCCGGCCTGAAATCGCTGCAGTTCTCCGGGCCGGCGCGGGTGTTCGAGAACGAAGAAGACTGCATGCGCGCCGTCTCGCAGCGCACCTACCAGCCGGGCGAAGTGCTGGTCATCCGCAACGAAGGCCCCAAGGGCGGGCCGGGCATGCGCGAAATGCTCAGCGTCACGGCGGCGCTGTATGGCCAGGGCATGGGCGAGAAAGTGGCGCTGCTGACCGACGGCCGCTTCTCGGGCGCCACGCGCGGCCTGTGCATCGGCTATGTCGGCCCCGAGGCGGCGGCCGGCGGGCCCATCAGCCTGATCCGCGACGGCGACATCATCCACATCGACGCGCAGGCCAATACCCTGAATGTCGAACTGGACGACGCCGAGCTGGCGGCCCGCCGCGCCGCCTACACGCCGCCGCCGCAGCCGCGGCTGGCCGGCGCGCTGGAAAAGTACGCGCTGCTGGTGCGGCCCGCGCACGAAGGCGCGGTGACCCATGCCGGCAACGTGCAATGGCCCTACGAACCCCCGGAGGCAGAATGAGCGCGACCCTGGCATTCTGCGGCACCGGCCTGATGGGCGCGCCCATGGTGCGCCGCCTGCTGGCGGCCGGGCATCGCGTGCGGGTCTGGAACCGCAGCCCGGAAAAAGCCCGCGCGCTGGCGGCCGACGGCGCCGAACCGGCCGCCACGCCGGCCGAAGCGGCGCAGGGCTGCGACGGCGTGTTCCTGTGCCTGACCGACGAACGCGCCGTGCAGGACACCGTGTTCGGCGCGCAGGGCGTGCATCGCGCCGCGGGCGCCTGGCTGGTGGACCACTCCAGCATCGCGCCCGACACGGCGCGCCGCTTTGCCGCGCAGCTGCAACAGGCCGGCGGCCGCGTCTGGATCGATGCGCCGGTGTCCGGCGGCGTGCCCGGCGCACAGGCCGGCACGCTATCCATCATGGCGGGCGGGCCGGCCGAGGCCATCGAGGCGGCCTCGCCCTATATGCGTGCCTACGGCGGCCGCATCACCCGCATGGGTCCGGTGGGCGCCGGCCAGGTCGCCAAGCTGTGCAACCAGACCATCGTCGCCAGCACCGTCAATGCCATCGCCGAAGCCGTGGCGCTGGCCCAGCGCAGCGGCATCGACGCGGCGGCATTGAACAGCGCGCTGGCCGGCGGCTGGGCCGATTCCACCCTGCTGCAGATTTTCGTGCCGCGCATGACGGCGCCGGTCGACCAGTTGCTGGGCACGGTTGCCACCATGCTCAAGGATGTCGAGAACGTGGCCGCGCTGGCGCGCGCCACCGGCACCGAACTGGCCGGCCTGAACGGCGTGCTGGCCAGCTACCGGGCCGCCGCCGCGCAGGGCCTGGGCGCGGCCGACCTGTCCGACATCGTGCGGGTGGCCTGGCCCGAGCGGCCGGGGCCGGCCGCCTTCCAGGAACCCTCATGAAACTGGCTGCAAACCTTTCGCTCCTGTACCCCGGGCTGCCGCTGGCGCAGCGCATGGCCGCGGCCGCGCGCGACGGCTTCGCCGGCGTGGAGATCCTGTTCCCCTACGACCTGGCGCCGCGCGAACTGGCCGCCATGCTGCGCGACCACGGCCTGCAACTGGTGCTGGTCAACACCCCGCCCGGGCAGCCGGGCGAAAAGGGGCTGGCCTGCCTGCCCGGCCGCGAAGCCGATTTCGGCGAGGCCCTGCAGCGCGCGCTGCAGGTCTGCGAGGCCACGCAGTGCGGCATGATCCACACCATGGCGGGCGTGCCGCCGGCCGGCACGGCGCCGGGCGCCTGCCGCGCCACGCTGATCGACAACCTGCGCAAGGCCGCCGCCCTGGCGAGCCAGGCCGGCGTCACGCTGACGCTGGAAGCGCTCAACCGCGCCGACGTGCCGGGCTATTTCTACAACCGCCCCGACCAAGTCGCCGACATCATCGCGACCGTCGGCCACAACGCCGTGCGCCTGCAGTTCGACCTGTACCACACACAGCGCGAGGGCCTGGACCTGAACGCGACGCTGGCCGGCGTGCTGCCCCTGGTGCGCCACGTGCAATTCGCCAGCCCGGCCGGCCGCCACGAGCCCGACCCCGCCGACCCCGCCGTGGCGCGCGCACTGCGCACCCTGGCCAGCCACGGCTACGCCGGCTGGATCGGCTGCGAATACATCCCGGCGGGCGACACGTCGGCCGGCCTGGCCTGGCGCCAGGCCTACCAGGCCGCCCTGGCTGCGGAGGACACGCCATGAACATCCTCGTCACGGGCGCCAATGGCTACATCGGCCGCGCGCTGGCGCAGCGGCTGTGCGCGCTGCCTGAGCTGCCCGGCTACGGCGCCCCGGCCACCATCACGCTGTGCGACCTGGCCCTGGACGACCCGCCCGCGGACCCGCGCGTGCGCGCCGTTGCCGGCAGTTTCGCCGACCCGGCGGTGCTGGCCGCCATCGCCGACCCCGCGCCGGACCTGGTGTTCCACCTGGCCTGCGTGGCCAGCGGGCGCGCCGAAGAACAGTTCGAGCTGGGCCTGCAGGTCAACCTGGCCGGTTCGCTGCAATTGCTGGAACACCTGCGCCGGCAAGGCAAGTCGCCCGGGCTGGTGTTCACCAGCAGCATCGCGGTATTCGGCGCGCCGCTGCCCGACCGCGTCGACGACCACACGCCGACGGCGCCGGCCCTGAGCTATGGCGCGCACAAACTGGCCATGGAGATCCTGCTGGCGGACTACACGCGGCGCGGTTTCCTGCGCGCCCGCGCGGTGCGGCTGCCCGGCATCGTGCCGCGCCCGCCCGCGCCCAATGGCGCCTGGTCCGCCTTCTCCAGCACGCTGATCCGCGCGCTGGCGGCCGGCGAGCCCTGCACGCTGCCGGTCGGCCCGCAGGCCACGCTATGGCTGATGTCGCGCCGCCGCTGCATCGACAATCTGCTGCATGCGGCCTGGCTGGCCACGCAGCCGGCCGGCGACCGCACGGCCTGGACCCTGCCCGCGCTGCATGTGTCGGTGCAAGAGATCGTCGAGGCCTTCGAGGCGCGCGGCGACGGCCAGGCCGGCGCGCGGGTGCGCTATGCGCCCGAGCCCGCCATCGAAGCGCAGTTCGGCAGCCAGCCGCCGCTGTCCACGCCCGCCGCCGACACCGCGGGCTTTCGCCACGACGGCACGCTGGCGGCCTTGCTGGACAACGCGGCGCAGGCGCCGTGACCCCGCCCCACCGGCACTAACCAGAACACCAAGACCACCCCGAGGAGAGACTTCATGATCAAAGCCCTGGCCACACTCGCGATCGCCGGCGCGGCGCTCGCCGCCGCCTTGCCCGCGTACGCCCAGAAAGTGCAGTTGACCGTTTCCAGCTGGCTGCCGCCCACGCACGCCTTGATAGCGGACTTCATCATGCCGTGGGCGAAAGAGATCGAGCAGGCCACCGATGGCCGCGTCACGCTGCGCCTGCTGCCCAAGCCGGTCACCAACCCGGCGGGCCATTTCGACGCGGTGCGCGACGGCCTGGTAGACATCACGTTCATCTCGCACTCGTACTACCCGGGCCGCTTCCAGCTCACCAAGTTCGCGGTGCTGCCGTTCTCGGGCAATACCGCGCTGTCGCGCTCGGTGGCGGCCTGGGACACCTACGAGAAGTACCTGCTCAAGGCCGACGAACACCGCGGCGTGAAGCTGCTGGGCATCTACACGCACGGCCCCGGCATCGCATTCACCACCAGCAAGCCGATCGCGCAGATCGGCGACTTCGAAGGGCTGAAAATCCGCGTGGGCGGCGGCATGGCCGCCGACGTGGCCAAGGCGCTGGGCGTCAGCCCGATCGCCAAGCCGGCCCCCGAATCGTACGAGCTGCTGAGCACCGGCGTGGTCGACGGCGTGTTCTTCCCCGCGGAATCGCTGGTGTCGTTCAAGCTGGACAGCATCATCAAGCATGCCACCACGTTCCCCGGCGGGCTGTATTCCGATACGCACGCCATCATCATGAACGAGGACGCCTTCGCGCGCCTGTCCAAGCAGGACCAGGACACGGTGCTGAAGCTGTCGGGCCGGCACCTGGCCGAACTGGCCGGCAAGGCCTGGGACAAGCACGATGCCGCGGCCCGCAAAGTGATGGACGGCGGCGGCATCCAGGTCGTGGCGGCCGACGACGCCCTGGTGGCCGCGGTGCGCGAACGCACGCAGGGCTTCGAGCAGGCCTGGCTCGACGCCGCCGCGGCCAAGGGCATCGACGGCCCGGCCGCGCTGGCCGCGTTCCGCGCCGAACTCAAGCAGCTCGACGGCCAATGACCGCACCCGGGCGCGGCGCGCGGCCCGGCGCCGCGGCCCGCGCCCGCTCCGGCGAGGACACCATGAAAACCCTGAACTGCGCGATCGTGGCCGTGCTCAAGGCCATCGCGGTGGCCAGCCTGTGCGGCATGAGCCTGCTGACCGTGGTCGACGCGACCGGCCGCTACTTGTTCAATCACCCCATCATCGGCTCGGTCGAGCTGGTCGAGCTGATGGTGATCGCGGTGATCTTTTCCAGCATCCCCCTGATGACCCGTGCGCGCGGCCACATCACGGTGGACGGCTTCAGCCATCTGTTCTCGGCGCGCGCGGTGGCCCTGCAGGACCGCTTCGGCGCGCTGCTGGCCACCGTGGTCAGCGGCTTCCTGGCCTGGGTCACCTGGGGCAAGGCCGCCAGCACCGCCGGCTACGGCGACATGACGGCCATGCTGGGCATCCCGCTGGCGCCGTTCGTCTACTTCATGGCGGCGCTGCTGGCGCTGGACGCCGTCTACCATGCCGCCAACATCCTGCGCCCCGTTGCCGCCACAGGAAGCGATACGCCATGACCGAATCCCTGATCGCCCTGGGCGCCATGCTCACCCTGGTATTCCTGCGCGTGCCGGTCGCCTTCGCCATGGCGCTGGTCGGGTTCATCGGCCTGGGCCTGGTGCGCAACTGGAACGCGGCCTATGCCATGGCCGGCTCGGTGATCTACGAAAGCGGGTTCCAGTACCTGCTGTCGGTATTGCCGCTGTTCATCCTGATGGGCAATTTCGTGACCGAGTCGCGCATGTCGCGCGAACTGTACGCGGCCGCGCACGCGGTGCTGGGCCACCGGCGCGGCGGCCTGGCCATGTCCACCATCGTCGCCTGCGGCGGCTTCGGCGCGATCTGCGGCTCCAGCCTGGCCACGGCGGCCACCATGGCCAAAGTGGCCTATCCGGAAATGCGCCGCATCGGCTATAGCGAGAAACTGGCCGCCGGGTCGATCGCGGCAGGCGGCACACTGGGCATCCTGATTCCGCCGTCCATCATCATGGTGGTGTACTGCCTGCTCACCGAGCAGAGCATCGGCAAGATGTTCGCCGCCGGCGTGCTGCCCGGGCTGCTGGCCATCGGCTGCTACATGCTGGCGGTCGGCTGGGTGGTGCGGCGCGATCCGGCCGCCGGCCCCAAGGGCGAACGCAGCACCTGGCCGCAGATCCGCCAGGCCCTGGGCCAGGTGTGGGGCGTGCTGGCGCTGATCGCCATGCTGATGGGCGGCATCTATGCCGGCATGTTCACGCCGGCCGAGGCGGCCGGCATCGGCGCGTTCCTGGGCTTCGTGTTCGCCTGCTGCCGCCGCACCATGAACTGGCGCACGTTCGTGCACGTGGTGGTGGAATCGGCCAAGACCACCGGCATGATCTTCGTGGTGATGATCGGCGCGCTGATGCTGGCCAACTTCATCAATTTCACCTCGCTGCCGGCCGACCTGCTGGAGCTGGTGGAACGC
Organism: Bordetella genomosp. 2; assembly: GCF_002261345.1. GTDB lineage: Bacteria > Pseudomonadota > Gammaproteobacteria > Burkholderiales > Burkholderiaceae_B > Bordetella_A. The sequence goes on from NZ_NEVT01000009.1 coordinate 365,183, forward strand.
TACCAGTTGAGCCCGCTGGCGGTGATCTTCGCCATCTGCGCCATCTATATCGTGCTGGGCTGCGTGCTCGAGAGCATGTCGATGATCCTGCTGACCGTGCCGGTGTTCTACCCCCTGGTGCAAAGCCTGGGGTTCGACCTGATCTGGTTCGGCATCATCGTGGTGGTCGTGACCGAGATCAGCTTCATCACCCCGCCGTTCGGCATGAACGTGTTCGTGCTGCGCGGCCTGCTGCCCGGCGTAAGCACGCAGACCATATTCCGCGGGGTGATGCCGTTTGTCATCAGCGACGTCGGCCGGCTGACCCTCCTGATCCTGTTTCCGGCGATCTCGCTGTATCTGCCGCAGTTCGTCAGCTAGGGCCGCCGCAGCGCGCCGCCACCAGCCGCTGGCTGGCGCGCTGCACCGCCGGGCCCAGCGCCAGCACGATGACGAAAGCGGCCGGCCAGGCGGCCACGAAGGCGCGCGCCCAGTGCCCGGCGAAGTGGGGGCCCATGCCCAGGTTCAGCCACGACACCCAGCCCGTCATCAGCATCGACATCAGGCCGGACATCAAGAGCGCGAAGATAAAACGCAGTCGGGTTGCGTACGACATGGAAAGCTCCTTGAGAGTAAAGAATGACGGAGCTATCCTAGATGTTGGCTATTTCCGAAACTAGAGCCAATATTTCAATCTTAAATTCCATTTTTGCAATATATGCTTGACGACCTGGCGCTGTTCGTCGCCATCGTGGACGATGGCAGCCTGCAGGCGGCGGCGCGCCGGCTGAAGTTGCCGCCCGCCACCCTGACCCGCCGGCTGCAGAAACTGGAAGCCCGGCTGGGCTGCCAGCTGCTGCTGCGCAGCGCCCGCAGCCTCAAGCCGACCCCGGAAGGGCGCCAGTACTACGAGCAATGCCGGCCGCTGCTGACCGCCCTGCAGCAGGCCACCGCCACGCTGGACGACGATCTCAACCAGATCAAGGGCACGCTGCGGGTGCTGGCGCCGGTCAGCCTGGCGCGCGGCCTGCTGGCGCCGGCCTGGACTTCCTTCCTGGCGGCCTGGCCGGATATTCGCTTGGAGCTGATCCTGGACAACCGCAACGAAGACCTGTGGCGCCACGGCGCCGACCTGGCGGTGCGCGTCGGCCCCCAGCACGATCCCAAGCTGCGCCAGCGCCGGCTGGGCGGCTTCGGGCTGGACGTGGTGGCCGCGCCGGCCTACCTGGCGGCGCATGGCGAGCCGCGCCACCCGCGCGAACTCGAGCAGCACGCGCTGCTGGTCAGCGAGCCGCTGGCGACCTGGTATTTCATGGCGCCCGACGGCGGCGAACGCATCGAGCTGCAGCCGGCCGGGCGCTGCCGGGTCAATGAACTGGAATTGATGGTCGCCATGGCCGAGGCCGGCCTGGGCATCATGTACTGCCCGCGCACGCTGACCGGCGCCGCCGTGGCCAGCGGGCGGCTGCGCCGCCTGCTGACAGATTGGCGCACGCCGCAACGCGTGCTGTATGCGGTCTGGCCGCAACAGCAGCTGCCCCGCAAGGTGCGGGCCCTGCTCGAACACCTGTCCGACTTTGCGGCGTCGACCCCGGTGCTGCAGGGCGCCGAGGCCGCGCCCGGCCCGCAGCCTCAATAGCCCTTGGCCGGGTCGTACAGGTTCGGCAGCGCCTCGCCCGCTTCGCAGCGGCGGATCAGGTCCGCCACGTAGCGCGCGCGCTCGCGGCGCGTCGGCGTGGCCGCGCAATGCGGCGTCACGATCACGCCCGGATGATCCCACAGCGGCGAATCGGCCGGCAGCGGCTCGGTTTCGAAGACATCCAGCACCGCCTGCGACAACTGGCCGGAGTCCAATGCCGCCAGCAGGTCGGGCGCCACCATGTGCGAGCCGCGCCCCACGCTGATCACGGCCGCGCCGCGCGGCAGGCGCGCGAACGTCGCGGCCCCCAGGATGCCGCGCGTGGCCTCGGTGCCGGGCAGCAGGCACACCAGGATATCGGTGCGCGCCAGGAAGGCGTCGAGTTGTTGCGGGCCGGCATAGCTGGCCACGCCCGGCAACTGCGCCGGCGAGCGCGACCAGCCGGCGGTGGGAAAGCCGCTGCGCGCCAGCAATGTGGCAGTGGCGGCGCCCAGGTAACCCAGCCCCATGACGCCGACCCGCATGTCGCGCGCCATGCGCGGCGCTTCCGGCGTGTCCCAGCGGCGCCGCGCCTGGTTGACGGCGAACCGCCTGAATTCCTTGGTAATGGCCAGCGCGGCCGCCAGCACGAACTCGCTCATCTCGCCGGCGGTTTCCTCGGTGACCAGCCGGGCGATTGGCACGCCGGCCGGCAGTCGCGGGTCGGCCAGGATGTGGTCGACCCCCGCGCCGGCGCTGATAATGAGCTTCAGGTTGGGCAGCGAAGCCAGCCAGCCGGGATCGGGCTCCCAGACCAGGGCATAGCCGACCGAACCGGGCTCGGCCAGCGGCTCATCGCGGCCGCTGACCCGCAACCCCGGCGCCAGCTCGCTGAAATGCCTGCGCCATTCGACCATCCCCTGCGGACCGCCCGACTTGATCACCAGGTGCGTCACGACAGCTTCCATTTTTTCAACAACGCGTCCAGCTCGCCGCTGCGCTTGAGCTCGTCCAGCGCCGCCTGCAGCTGCTGTTTGAGTTCGTCTTCGCCCTGGCGCAGCCCCAGGCCGATCGAGCCGGGCAGCGACGCCTTGTAGCTCTGCACCAGGCGCGTCCGCGGGAACTGGCCGAGCCCCAGGTAATACGACAGCGTCGGGTAGTCGGCGATGCCGGCCTCGATGCGCCCGGCGTTCACGTCGCGGATGATGGCCGGGATGGTGTCGTAGATCTTCACCTCCTTGAACAGGCCGGACGCCTTGAGCGAGTCCACGTACACGGTGCCGACCTGCGCGCCCACGATGCGGCCCTTGAACGGCTGGTACGACTGGTAGTTTTCCGTGTCCGACGCCGGCACGATCATGCCTTCGCCATAGGTGTAGACCGGCTTGGTGAAGTCGATGACCTGGCGGCGCTTGTCGGTGATGTACATCGCCGAGGCGATGATGTCGATCTTCTCGGAGGTCAGCGATGAGATCAGCGCCGAGAAATCCATGGCATCGACCTTGGGCGTGAAGCCGGCGTGCTTGCCGACGGCGTGGATCAGGTCGATCATGAACCCCTGCATCTGGTGCGTGGCGGGGTCCAGGAACGAGAACGGCACGCCGTTCGTTTCCGTGCCGACCTTCATGACCTTCTGCGCGGCGGCGGGCGCGGCCGCCGCCGCCAACGAGACCGCAGCGGCGGCCAGGGCATATCGCATGCTTCTGATCATCGTGGTGCTCCAGGACATGGCTTGCGCCGGTGCCGGACATTGTCCTACGTTTCACCACGCCGCAAAGCGTTTTTTCAGCGCGCCACCGCCACGTGGTGAGTGCCGTGCGGCATGGGCAGCCGCCCCAAGTGGCGCAGGCGCGGGCCGTCCTCGCGCTCGACCCGGAACACCTCCAGCCCGCCGCCCGCCGGCCCGCCGGCGTGGTACTGGAAAACCGTCACCAGCAAGTGGCGGCCCGACGCGTCGAAGCTCGCTCCCTCGGGCAGCACGCCCTCGAATGCGTAGTCCGCCACCTTGGCCAGGCTGCCGGTGCGCGCATCGAAGCGCAGCAGCGATACGGTCGCCTCGCGCACAAAGCGCGGGCTGTCCGGCGGGAAAGGCGTACTGCGCATGTTCACGGTGGCCACCAGCGTGCCGTCCGGGCTGACCGCCAGGCCTTCGGACGACTCGTCTGTCTGCGCGTGCCCCACGCGCGCATGCCGCGCCGGGCCGCCCGGCTCGGCCAGGCGGATGACGCTGACCGACGAGGCGCGGCGGGGCACGCGGCCGTCCAGCGTGGTGGCGCTGAAATCGCGCCCCCAGTCGGCCGTCAGGTAGTACCCGCCGTCCGGCGTGAAGCGGCCGACGAACGGGTCGGCCCCCACCTCCACCGGTTCGCCCCACGGGTGCAGCGCCAGCCGGCCCGCCGGCTGCTCCCGCACTTCGAAGAAAGCCACGCGATTCAGGGTGTTGAGGTTGACCGCCAGATAGCGGCCCGAAGGATGCCATTGCACATTGGTGGCGGTCACCCCGCCGCGCGGCCCGGCGCCCGTGCCGGCCACCCCCAGCTCGCGCAGCGTGAAGCGCTGCGTCTCATGGAACGCCCCCCGCTCATAGCGCGCGATCGACAGCAGGCTGTCGTCGGGCGAGTTGGCCACCACGGCCACGCGCCGACCATCGGGACTGACCGCCAGGGCCTCGGGCAGCGGGCCGACATCCAGCGTGGCGGCAATACGCGGCGCCTGCGGGTCGGCCAGGTCGACCGCCATCAGGCGGTGGCCGGCCGGCAGGTCGCGCACCGTCTGCGCGCGCGCATCGCGCTGGCCGAGCCGCTCGAGCACGAATGCCGTATCGCCGCCGGGCGCCAGGGCGAGGATTTCCGGAGCGGCGGTGACCGAGTTCGATACCTCGATGCGGCCGGCCGTGAGCCGGCCGTCGCGCCGCGCCCAGATGGCCAGGGTGTCGCGCCAGCCGGCGGCGGCCGGCGCCAGGCGGCCGTCGGCGTAGGTCTGCGCGACGAAATCGCCATCGGCGATGACGGCCAGCGTGCCGGCGTCGATAGCGCCGGCCCAGTCCGGCAAGGGTGCGGCCCAGGCCGCCAGCGGCAGGAGCACCGCGCCCAACAGAAAGCGTGATTGCATGGTCGATCCCCTATGAAGACTCGCGGCGCGGCGTTGTCCGCCAGCCGCGCCGGTGGCATGATCGGTCACCATGCTGATCAGCGTCCAATCGCAATTTACCGGTCTCTGATCAGCTTTCTTAATCAGCAACAGCGAGCCGCCACCCATGGACATCCGCACCCTGGCCTGCTTCATCGCCGTGGCCGACACGCTCAATTTCCGCCGCGCGGCGCTGCAGTTGCACCTGACCCAGCCCGCGTTGAGCGCGCGCATCCAGAATCTCGAAGACGAAATCGGCGCCATGCTGCTCGAACGCGACCGCCGCCACGTGGCGCTGACGGCGGCGGGGGCCGCCCTGCTGCCGCATGCCCGCGCGGCGTGCGCCCAGGCCGCCGCCGGCAAGGAACAGGCGCGCCGCGCGGCACGCGGCGAGACAGGCATGCTGCGCATCGGCTTCACCCTGCTGGCGCTGTACGGCCTGATACCGCCATGCGTGCGCGAGTTCCGCGCGCGCTATCCGGGCGTGCAGGTGGAACTGGCCGAAATGAACTCCCCCTCGCTGGAAAGCGCCCTGGCCGCCGGCGCGGTCGACATCGCGGTCCTGCACCCGCCCCTGTACACCCCCGGGCTGGCCACCGCCGAACTGGCGGGCGAGCAACTGGTCCTGGCGCTGCCGGCCGGGCACCACCTGGCGCGCCGCAAGACGGTGGCGGTGCGCGACCTGGCCGGCGAGCCCTTCCTGATCGCGCCGCGCAACGTGGGGCCGAGCATCTATGACCGGGTCATCGCCATGTTCCAGGACGCCGGCCTCAGCCCGCGCATCGTCCAGGAAGCCACGCCCATGACCTCGCTGGTCGCCCTGGTGGCGGCCGGCATCGGCATGGGGCTGGTCACCGCCGGCATGGCGCGCGTGCCGCGCCCCGACGTGGCCTATCGGCCGCTGCGCCCCGCCGCGCCCGTGCTGCCCTTCGCGCTGGGCTGGCGCGGCGAGCTCGCGCCGGCCGCGCAGCGCTTCGCCGAGACCGTCCGCAACTGGACCGGCCACTGAATGCCGCCGGGCAATGGATCGCCCTGGATTTCTCCAGAGGTGTCTGACACCCCTTGCCATGCTGCATGCGCGCGCCAGGACGTCCCGCGGAGTGTCAGACACCTGCTGCGATAAGCGCATCGGCCCGGTAGGTGTCTCCGTAGGTGTCTGACACCCCATGTCGCAGCGTGTGCATACGCGACGCTCTCCCGCCGGGTGTCAGACACCTGTCACGCCTGGCACGGACTCCCCGCGGGTGTCTGCCACGCCTGGCGCGAAATGCCGGTCAGGCGGCGGTTGCGTGCGCGGTGTCGTCGCACAGCACGGTGGGCAGCGCGACGGGCAGTTCGCCGGGCCAGTCGCGGTTGAAGTGCGCGCCACGGCTTTCATGGCGGGCCACGGCGGCGCGCACGACCAGGCCGGCCACCAGCAGCAGGTTGCGCAGTTCCAGCAGGTCGCGGCTGGGGCCGTCGATCCGCCAGCGCCGCGCGACGTCCGCGTCCCACGCGCCGATGCGTTGCGCGGCACGCGCCAGCGAGGCGTCGCTGCGCACGATTCCCACCTCCGCGCTCATGAGCCGCCGCAAGGCTTGCCGCAACGAGGCGACCGACGGATCCGCCACGCCGGCGGGCTGGGCTGCGGGCGCCGACTTGAAGGCCAGGGCGGCAGGTGAGGACAATGCCGATTCGGCGGCCACGGCGGCCGGCTGCGCCAGGATGGCCCGCGCCGCGCCGCGGCCCGTGACCACGCATTCCAGCAGCGAATTGCTGGCCAGCCGGTTGGCGCCGTGCAGGCCGGTGCAGGCGGCCTCGCCGACGGCATACAGGCCCGCCAGGTCGCTGCGGCCGGCCGCATCGGCGACGATGCCGCCGCAGGTGTAGTGGGCGGCGGGCACGACCGGGATGGGCGCGGCCGCCATGTCGATGCCGCGCGCCAGGCAATGCGCGTAGATGGTCGGGAAGTGCGCCTGCAGGAACGCGCGCGGACGGTGACTGATGTCCAGGTGGACGCAGTCCAGGCCGTGGCGCTTGATTTCCAGGTCGATGGCGCGGGCCACCACGTCGCGCGGCGCGAGCTCGGCGCGCGCGTCGTGCGCCGGCATGAAGCGGGTGCCGTCGGGCAGTTTCAACAGCCCCCCTTCGCCGCGCACCGCTTCGGAGATCAGGAAGGTCTCGCCCTGCGGGTCGTACAGGCTGGTGGGATGGAACTGCGTGAATTCCAGGTTGGCGACCCGGCAGCCGGCGCGCCATGCCATGGCGATGCCGTCGCCGGTGGCGGTGGGAGGCGTGGTGCTGTGGGCATACACCTGGCACGCCCCGCCCGTGGCCAGCACGACGTGGGCGGCGCCCAATGTCGACACGCGGCCCCGCGGGTCCAGCACCTGGGCGCCGCGGCAGCGCGCGGCGGCGCTGCCGGGCACGCCGGCCACCAGCAGGTCGATGGCGCAGTGGTGCTCCAGCAGCGTGATGTTCGGGTGATGACGGACCCGCGCGCCGAGCGCGGCGATGACCGCCTGGCCGGTCGCGTCGGCGGCGTGCACGATGCGCCGGCGGCCATGCCCGCCTTCGCGGGTCAGGTGCAGGCCGGGCCGTCCCGGCGCGGCTGCCGTGAAGGCCACGCCCTGGTCCTGCAGCCAGCCGATGGCGGCGCGCGCATCGGCGGCGATGCGCTGCGTGGCGGCCGCATCGCACAGGCCGCCGCCGGCGGCCAGGGTGTCGCGCACATGGTCTGCCACGCTGTCGTCCGGGTCCAGCGCGGCGGCAATGCCGCCCTGGGCGCGGTTGCTGGCGCTGAGGTCCAGCGCGCCCTTGGCGAGCAGCGCCACGCGCCGGTGCGGCGCCAGTTCCAGCGCGGCCGCCAGCCCGGCCAGCCCGCTGCCGATGATGAGTACGTCGAAATCCATGGCGGACGCTCCGATATGGCGCGGCTCAGGCCGGGCCGACGCGCTCGAACAGCGCGGTATCGCGGGCCAGGTCGCCGCTGGCGCGCACGCGCCGCTGGCGCTGTGCGGCGAACGCCAGCATGCGGTCGATGGGCGCCTTGGCCCGCCGGCCCAGTTCGGCGTCCAGGGTGATCTCGTTGGCGCCGTGTTCCAGCACGTGGGCCAGGCCGGCCAGTTCGTTCATGGCCATCCACGGGCAATGCGCGCAGCTCTTGCAGGTGGCGCTGTTGCCCGCGGTGGGCGCGGCAATGAAATCCTTGCCCGGCGCCTGCGCGCGCATCTTGTGCAGGATGCCCTGGTCGGTGGCCACGATGAACTGCGCCGCGTCCAGCTTGCGCGCGGCGTCGATCAACTGCGTGGTCGAGCCGACGACATCGGCCTGGGCCAGGACGGGCTGGGGCGATTCCGGATGCGCCAGCACCTTGGCTCCCGGATACTCGGCGCGCAGCAGTTCCAGCTCGGTGCCCTTGAACTCGTCATGCACGATGCAGGCGCCTTGCCACAACAGCATGTCGGCGCCGGTCTGGCGCTGCACGTAGCTGCCCAGGTGGCGGTCCGGCGCCCACAGGATGCGCTCGCCGCGCGCGTGCAGGTCGGCCACCACGTCCAGCGCGATCGACGAGGTGACGACCCAGTCGGCGCGCGCCTTGACCGCCGCGCTGGTGTTGGCGTAGACCACCACCGTGCGGTCGGGGTGGGCGTCGCACCAGGCGGCGAAGGCGTCGGCGGGACAGCCCAGATCCAGCGAGCAGGTGGCCTGCAGGTCGGGCATCAGGATGCGCTTGGACGGGCTGAGGATCTTGGCGGTTTCGCCCATGAAGCGCACGCCGGCCACCACCAGCGTCCGGGCCGGATGGTCGCGGCCGAAGCGGGCCATCTCCAGCGAATCGCCGACGCAACCGCCGGTGGCCTCGGCGAGGTCCTGCAGGTCGGCATCAACGTAGTAGTGGGCCACCAGCGTCGCGCGCTCGCGCGCCAGCAGGGCGCGGATGCGTTCGATGAGCTCAGCCTTGCGCGCGGCCGGCAGCGGCTCCGGCACGCGGGCCCAGGCCTGCCCGACCGTGCTGGCGCAGTGAGAGGCGGCGGTCGGGCTGGCGGGCAGATCGAACTCAACGGGCCGGGTGGCGGGCGTGTCCATGAGGCGGGTCTCCATGCCGGCCGTCGGATGCCGGCTTATGCTCATGTAGAGCATTTGTGGGTCAAAAAAAGAGGGATCGGCATTTATGCTACTTCTGAGTATAAATGGGCGTCAAGCGGGTGTTGCAGCTACGCCGAGGCTGCCTTGATGCCTGGCAATGTCTCCAGGCCGGTCCCGCGCAGCACGGCAGGGTGTCAGACACCCCATGAACCGCCTTCGCGCAGACCCCGACCGCACCACGGGGTGTCTGACACCCCACGCCCTGGGACCAGCCCAGCGGCAGGCGCCTGACGCCCCATGGGTGTCAGCCACCTTGTATCGGCGCCCCGCTCAGGAAGCGCGCACGCCGAAGCAGTGCTCCGGCGCCGGGAAAGCCCCGCCGCGCACGTCCTCCGCGTAGCGCGCCGCCGCCTGTTCGATCTCGGCGCCCAGCTGGGCGTACTGCTTGACGAAGCGCGGCACGCGGGCGCCCGACATGCCCAGCATGTCTTCGGTGACCAGGATCTGCCCGTCGCAGGCCGGCGAGGCGCCGATGCCGATCACGGGAATCCCCAGGGCCTCGGTCACGCGCCGGCCCACCGCCTCGGCCGTGCACTCCACCACCAGCGCGAACGCGCCGGCGGCCTCCAGCGCCCGGGCATCGTGCATGATGCGTTCGCCGCCGTCGGCCTGCATGCCCTGCGCCTTGTAGCCGCCCACGCTGTTGACCTGCTGCGGCATCAGGCCGATATGGCTGACCACCGGCACGCCGCGCGCCGCCAGGAACTGCACCGTATCGGCCATCTCGGCGCCGCCCTCCAGCTTGACCGCCTGTGCGCCGGTTTCGGCCAGCACGCGCGCGGCCGCCTCGAAGGCCTGCGCGGGCGCAGCCTGGTAGCTGCCGAACGGCAGGTCCACCACCACGCAGGCGCGCGTCGACCCGCGCACCACCGCGGCGCCATGCGCGATCATCATGTCCAGCGTCACGCCCAGCGTGCTGGGCAGCCCATAGACCACCATGCCCAGCGAATCGCCGACCAGCAACAGGTCGGCGTGCGGATCGAGCAGCCGGGCCATCGGCGCGGTGTAGGCCGTCAGGGCCACCACTTTGCCGGGGCCTTTGGACTGGCGGATGGCGGGAACGGAGATGCGGGTCTGTTGCTGTTGTGCGCTCATGCTCGGGCCTGCTCGGAAGGTTCAAGAAGGCGTCCATGGTAGCGCCGAGTTTTGTGCGCTGCACATTTGACCTGTCAAAGGTATGATCGGGCAGTTCAATATTTCGCGCTGCCATGACCGGTTTCGAACACAATCCGTTTCTGCATTCCCTGGGCGCCGTCATCGAAGAGTGGGGCGACGGCCGCATCGTCCTCAGCATGGACCTCAAGCCCGGCCACCTGAACCGCCAGGGCGCGCTGCAGGGCGGCGTCGTCTGCGCCCTGCTGGACGCGGCTTGCGGCTACGCCGGCATCGTGCCGCAGCCGGGCGACAGCCAGGGCAATGCGGTCACCATCTCGCTGGCCATCAACTTCATCGGCTCGGTCAAGGCCGGCAAGGTCGTCGCCACCGGCACCGTCACGGGCCGCGGCCGCAAGATCTACTTCGCCCGCGCCGAAGTGTGTACGCCGGACGGCCGCATCCTGGCGTCGGCGCAAGGGTCCTTCAAATACGGCGGCCCGCGCCTGGCGGCCGACGCCCCCACGGAAGAGGCAATTTCATGAGCGATTCCCCGCAAGTCATCGAACAGGCCATCGTCTCGCGCCAGAGCATCCGGGGCTTCCTGCCCACACCGGTGGAACCCGCCCTGATCCGCCGCATCCTCGAGGCCGCCGCCCGCGCCCCCAGCGGCAGCAATATCCAGCCCTGGAAAGTGCACGTGGTCACCGGCGCCAAGCGCGACGCGCTGGCGCGCGACCTGGTGCAGGCGCATGCGCGCGGCGAGCCCGAGCGCCGCGAATACCAGTACTACCCGGTCAACTGGCGCAGCCCCTACCTGGAGCGGCGCCGCGCCACCGGCTGGGGCCTGTACAGCCTGCTCGGCATCCAGAAGGGCGACCGCGAGGCGTCGGCCCGCCAGCACGCCCGCAACTTCGAATTCTTCGGGGCCCCCTGCGTGCTGCTGTTCACCATCGACAGCGACCTGGACAAGGGCAGTTGGCTGGACTACGGCATGTTCCTGCAGAACATCATGGTGATGGCGCGCGCCTGCGGCCTGGACACCTGCCCGCAGGCGGCGCTGGCCAACTATCCGGACATCGTCAAGCAGCACCTGGGCATCCCCGCCGACCAGATCGTGATCTGCGGCATCTCCATCGGCTACCAGGACCCGGACGAACCCGCCAACCAGTACCGCACCGACCGCGCGCCGGTGGACGAGTTCACCACCTTCCACGACGCCTGAGCAAACGGGAGGATCCGCCGCCGGCGGTTCCTCAGGGCGGGCCGCCCGCCCCCGGGCCGGCGGGCGCGTCGTTCCAGGCCCGCGCGCCTGCCGCGCGCGGCGGCACCCCGTAATGGCGCCGGAACGCCGTGGAGAAATTGCCCGCATGGTCATAGCCGACCTCCAGGGCCACCTGCGTCACTGGCAGCCGCGCCCGGATCAGCGCCATCGCGTGGCGCATCCTGGCGGCCAGCAGGTATTCCGGAATGGTGGCGCCGTGCACGGCCTTGAAGGTGCGCGACAGCTTCGACACACTGACGCCGGCCTGCGCGGCCAGTTCGCGCACATTGGGCGGCTCGCGCAACTCGTTGGCCAGGCGCGCCGCCGCGCGCTCGGCAATCGCCCGGTCGCGCGGCCGGATCTCGCCCGCGTCCGCGTCGCGGCGCATGTGCATGAAGAAATGACGCACGATGTCCTCGGCGCGCGCCTGCAGCAGCAGCCGGCGCGCGTGGCGATCGTCGACCGGCTCGAAAAAGCACTGGGCCGCCTGCTGCATGGCCGCCGCCAGCCCGGCGCGGAACAGCGCGAACGCGGCCGGATCGTCGTCCAGGTAACGGCCCAGCGCGCCCCCATAGCAGGCGGCCTGCAGCCCCAGCTCGTCCACCAGATACTCGCGGGTGCACGAGACCGTGACCGAGCGCTCGCGCGCGCCCGCCCCGAACACCTCGATCTTGCGCGCGCCGCGCGGCTGCAGCAGGGCGCTGCACGACAAGCCGTCGATGGCATGCGGGGCCTCGCGGCCGTCGGTCACGGCCGAGCGGCCCGACATGCGCACGTGGATCTTCAGCGCGCCGCTGCAGTCGTAGTGCTCTTCCATGGCGCGCGGCCGGGTGATGTCGGCCCAGCTGGCCGACAGGCCCGCGCCCAGCACCAGCGTGTCGCGATAGCCGGCCATGCCGGCGCCGATCGGACGGGCCTGGATGAAGCAGGCCGAGCCGACCGGCTCGACCCCCACCACCTCGTAGGTATGCGGCACATAGGCATGCAGGCGATTGGCGACAGGGTTATCCACGGCAGAGCATTCCACGCTGGCCCGAAAGAGTGACGGTAACGTTACCGGGCGGTTTCGCACAGCGTCAAGGCGACATGAACGGCCGGACCCGCCTGGGGTAAACCCGCAGCCCTGCTGCCACTTGGTACGATTTTGCCCTTTTGGCAAATAAAGCGTGCATCTGCGCATAAGCGCATATGTGCGTTGGCGACTAAGCTGGTCGCCGGACCGAACCATGACGGAGCGTCAATGCAGCACGACACCCAACCCCGCCGCCAGCCCAACTTCTCCATGCACCGGCGCGCCGGCGACCTGGTGTTCGTGTCCGGCCAGATGGCCTTCGGCGAGGGTTTCCGCATCGTCGGCGACGACGTGACGGCACAGACCCGCACCTGCCTCGAGCACATCGCGCGCCACCTGGCCGATGCCGGCCTGGCGCCGCGCGACATCGTCAAGACCACTGTCTGGCTGGCCCGCATCGAGGACTTCGCCGCCTTCGACGCCGCGTACGGCGCCTTTTTCGGCGATATCGTCCTGCCGGCCCGCTCCACCGTGCGGGCCGACTTGATGGTGCCCGGCGCGCTGGTCGAGATCGAAGCCATCGCGCGCGCCGCCGGCAACACCCACATCCCCGCCTCGCAACCGCCTTCGGAGCCCCGCCCATGAATACCGCAACGACGCTCACCCCGGCCGCCGGCAGGGCGTCGCCTCCCGCCTGGCGCATCATCGCCGCCGCCTCGATCGGCAATGCGCTGGAATGGTTCGACCTGGTCGTCTACGGCTTCTTCGCCGTGACCATTTCGAGGCTGTTCTTTCCCAGCGACAACGACAGCATCTCGCTGCTGCTGACGCTGGGCACATTCGGCGTGTCGTTCTTCATGCGTCCGCTCGGCGCGCTGGTGCTGGGGGTCTATGCCGACCGCGTCGGCCGGCGCGCCACGCTGACGCTGTCCATCATGCTGATGATGCTCGGCACCCTGCTGATCGCGCTGATGCCGACCTATGCCGCCATCGGCATCTGGGCGCCCATCGGCATCGTGGCCGCGCGCATGATCCAGGGCTTCTCGGCCGGCGGCGAGTTCGGCAGCGCCACCGCCTTCCTGGCCGAACACACGCCCAACCGGCGCGGCTTCTTCGCCAGCTGGCAGGTGGCCAGCCAGGGCCTCACCACGCTGCTGGCGGCCGGCTTCGGCGCCGGCCTGAACGAATGGCTGAGCCCCGAGCAGATGGAATCCTGGGGCTGGCGCATCCCGTTCTTTTTCGGCCTGCTGATCGGCCCCGTGGCCTACTACATCCGCACCCGCATCGACGAGACGCCGGAATTCCTGGCCACCGAACGCAGCGCCACGCCGCTGGGCGACACCTTCACCGAGCACCGCCTGCGCCTGCTGCTGGCCATCGGCACCGTGGTGCTGGGCACCGTGGCCACCTACCTGGTGCTGTACATGCCCACCTTCGCGGTCAAGCAGCTGGGCATCCCGCCGGCGGCCGCCTTCGCCGCCACCCTGGTGACCGGCGTGGTGCAGTTCATCGTCGCGCCCATGGTCGGCCACTGGTCGGACCGCCACGGGCGCACCGGCATCATGGCGACGGCCGCCGTGCTGTTCCTGGTGCTGATCTACCCGCTGTTCCAGCTGCTGGCCGGTTCGCCCACCTTCGGTACGATGATCCTGGTGCAGATCATCATCGGCGTGCTGCTGGCCGGCTACTTCGGCGCGCTGCCGGCGCTGCTGACCGACCTGTTCCCCACCCAGACCCGCACCACGGGAATGTCGCTGGCCTATAACATCGCCGTGACGATCTTCGGCGGCTTCGCGCCCTTCATCATCGTCTGGCTGATCTCGGCCAGCGGCAACAAGCTGGCGCCCAGCTTCTACCTCATCTTCGCCGCCCTGGTCAGCCTCGCCTCGCTCATTGCCGTGCGCAAGCGGCTGGGCCTGCGCTGAGGCCGCGGCCATGGTCCCGGGCGCCAGGCAGCGCATGCCTGGCGCCCGCCGTTTCATGCAGGAGCCCTCATGACCTCGCAACTCGACACCACCACGCTTCCCGGACAATCCGCCATCGCCGACCTGCACGCCCGGCTCCAGCCCTGGATCCGCACCACGCCGGTGCTGGAGAAGGCCGACTTCGAACCCGTGCCGGGCACCGCGGTCAACTTCAAGTTCGAGCTGCTGCAGGCCAGCGGCACCTTCAAGGCGCGCGGCGCATTCTCGAACCTGCTGGCCCTGGACGATAGCCAGCGCGCGGCCGGCGTCACCTGCGTATCGGCCGGCAACCATGCCGTGGCGGTGGCCTACGCCGCCATGCGGCTGGGGATCCCCGCCAAGGTCGTCATGATCAAGACCGCCAGCCCCGCGCGCGTGGCCCTGTGCCGCCAGTACGGCGCCGAAGTGATCCTGGCCGACAACGGGCAGGCGGCGTTCGACACCGTGCATCGGATCGAAAGCGAAGAAGGCCGCTACTTCGTGCACCCGTTCAACGGCTACCGCACCGTGCTGGGGACCGCCACGCTGGGCTACGAGTGGCTGCAACAGGCAGGCGAGCTCGACGCCGTGATCATCCCGGTCGGCGGCGGCGGGCTGATGGCCGGCGTCAGCACCGCCGTGAAATCGCTGGCGCCGCAATGCCAGGTATTCGGCGTGGAGCCCGAGGGCGCCGACGCCATGCACCAGAGCTTCGCCGCCAGCGGCCCCATCAAGATGGGCCCCATGCAGAGCATCGCCGACAGCCTGATGGCGCCGCACACCGAGCAGTACAGCTACGAGCTGTGCCGCCGCCACGTCGACCGGCTGGTCAAGGTGTCGGACGACGCGCTGCGCGGCGCCATGCGCCTGCTGTTCGACCAGCTCAAGCTGGCCACCGAGCCGGCCTGCGCCGCCGCCACCGCCGCCCTGGCGGGCCCGCTCAAGGACACGCTGGCCGGCAAGCGGGTGGGCGTGCTGCTGTGCGGCACTAACACGGACCCGGCCACTTTCGCCCGGCACCTGGGTGTAAGCTGACACGGCAACCGGCCCGCACCGCCCGCCCCGACCGCCATGAAAGCCTACTACCACCCCGACCAGGCGCTGCATCACCCGCAAACCTATTTCTCGCGCGGCAAGATGCGCGCGCCCCAGGAAGTGCCCGCGCGCGCCGCCGCCCTGGCCGGCGCGGTACAACAGCTGGGCCTGCAGCTGCGCCAGCCGCCCGACGCGGGCATGGCGCCGCTGACGGCGGTGCACGCGCTGGACTATCTGCAGTTCCTCAAGAGCGCGCACCAGGAATGGCGGCGGCTGCCGGAAGACTGGGGCGACGAGGTGGTTTCGAATATCTACGTGCGCGAGCCCAACGCCCTGCGCGGCGTGCTGGCCAAGGCAGCGCGCTACCTGGCCGACGGCAGCTGCCCGATCGGCGCATCCACCTGGCGCTCGGCCTATTGGTCGGCGCAGTCCGCGGTGGCCGGCGCCGATGCCCTGCTGGCCGGCGACCGTCACGCCTACGCGCTGTGCCGCCCGCCCGGCCACCATGCCCGCCGCGACGCGGCGGGCGGCTTCTGCTACCTGAATAACTGCGCCATCGCCGCCCAGCGCCTGCGCGGCCAGCATGCGCGCGTGGCGGTGCTGGATACCGACATGCACCATGGCCAGGGCATCCAGGAAATCTTCTACCAGCGCGACGACGTCTATTACGTGTCGATCCACGGCGATCCGGAGAATTTCTACCCCGTGGTGACCGGCTACCCGAACGAGCAGGGCGCCGGCGCCGGGTTCGGCTACAACCTCAACCTGCCGATGCCGCACGGCTCGCCCGAGCCGGTCTTTTTCGAGCAGCTCGCCGTCGCCGTCGACGCCATCGAGGTGTTCCAGCCGGATGTCCTGGTGCTGGCGCTGGGCTTCGATATCTTCGAGCGCGACCCGCAGGCCAAGGTGGCCGTCAGCAGCGCCGGCTTCGAGCGCCTCGGCCGGGTCGTGGCCGGCCTGGGCGTGCCGGTGCTGGCGGTGCAGGAAGGCGGGTACTACATCGAAGGGCTGCCCGAGAACGCCGAGGCGTTCTTCGCGGGGCTGCGCGCGTAGCGGCGAAAGTATCGCGCGGCCCGTTATCATGTGGGAGCTTCGCGCGCCGCGCGAAGCCTCTCCCCTATACGGCCCGCGCTTCCCGGACAGCATCATGGTCGACCCCGCCAACCTGTTCGCCATCGTCATGATGGCCACCGTCACTTACCTGGCCCGCATCGGCGGGTACATCCTGCTGCGCAATCGCAGCCTCGGCCCGCGCGCCATGGCGGTGCTGGAAGCCGCGCCGGGCTGCGTGCTGATCTCGGTGATCGCGCCGGTGTTCGTCTCCGACCGGCCGGCGGACCTGCTGGCGCTGGCGCTCACGGTCGTCGCCGCCACGCGGCTGCCGCTGCTGGCCACCGTGATCGTCGGCGTGGGCAGCGCCGCGCTGCTGCGGCATTGGTTCGCATGATGCCGGCCGCGCGCATGCTCCCGCCCGGCGCCGCACGATGACGGCGCCCCGCTCTCCCGCCGCGCCGGGCCACGCCGGCGCCTGGGTCCGCTGCTGCGCCGGCGCGACGGCCAGCCTGCCGATGCTGTTCGGCGTGATTCCCTTCGGCCTGGTGCTGGGCGCGCAAGCCGCGCAGGCCGGGCTGACGCCCTTCGAAGTGCCGCTCATGACCGGCCTGAATTTCGCCGGCGGCTCGGAATTCGCCGCGCTCGGGCTGTGGGCCGCGCCGCCGCCCGTGCTGCTGATCATGGCGGTGACGTTCCTGGTCAACAGCCGCATGCTGGTCATGGGCGCGGCCATGACGCCCTTCCTGCACCACCTGCCCAAGCGCAAGGTGCTGCCGTCGCTGTTCCTGATGACCGACGCCAGCTGGGCGCTATCGATGGCCGATACGCGGCGGCGCGCGGAACTGGGCATCGTGCCCGCCTTCAGCCTGGCCTACTACCTCGGCTCGTCGCTGGTGTTCTATGTGGCGTGGATCGCCTGCACCACCCTGGGCGCGCTGCTGGGACCGCTGCTGGGCCATCCGGAGGCCTACGGGCTGGACATGGCGTTCCCCGCCGTTTTCCTGGTCATGCTGCGCGGCATGTGGCGCGGCTGGCGGCGCGCCTGGCCGTGGCTGGTCAGCCTGGCGGTGGCCGGGCTGACATACCGGTTCGTGCCGGGCGCCTGGTACGTGGCGGCGGGCGCGCTGGCGGGGATTCTCGCGGCGCTGGCCGCGGCGCCCCGCCACGCCGCGCCGGGCGGGGCGCGGCCGTCCCGCCCGCCCAAGCAGTAGCGCGCTAGTCCACCACCGACTTCAGGCTGTAGTCGGCCGGATCCAGCGCCGGCAGCAGATTGCCGGCCAAGTGCTTCTGGAAATACTCCACCAGCGGCACGGCATACGCCACATGGCTGTCCTCATGCACGCCGGGATCGGCCTCGATGGCCTTGGCGAACGCCTCGTAGCCGTCTTTGCCCAGCGCGGTGAACGAATTGGTCACCACGCGGTAAGTCGCGTTCATGTCGATCGGCGTCCACGCGCCGGTGACACGGTCCTTCACTTCGACGTTCTGGATGCAGCTGCCCTTCGGCTGGCTTTTGTAGACGTCGAAGCGCAGGTGCGACGCATACGGGAACGCCCCCGTCGAGCCCGACGTCAGCGCGTACTGGGCGGCATCTTCCAGCACCGCCACCACGCCGTCGCCGCGCATGTCGACGGTGGCCACCGTATTGGAGAACGGCAGCATGGTATAGGCGTCGGCCACGGTAAACGGCCCCTGCAGGAACTGAGTGCGCACGCCGCCCGCGTTCTGGATGGCAATGTCGGCCTTGGGCATGTACTTCAGGAAGGCATCGGCCACATAGTAGGCGGCGTAGCTGCCCGTGGGCGTGCTGCCGGCCGCGAAGGCGGCGGGGATGCGGTCGAACGGCAGCGTCTCGGCCACCGAGCCCAGCGTCTGGGTGCGGAACTCTTCCAGTTCCTGGCTATACGGCGCCAGGATCGCCGCCACCGCCGGGTCCGGCTGCTGCAGCGCCAGCGTGCGCGACGATTCGGCCAACGCGGCGATCTCGGCCTCGCGCGCCGCGCTCACCGCGACGAACTCGCCCTCGGCATCGGCCTGGAGGAACGGCTTGTCGATGGGCAGCACGATGCTGCCCTGGGCCCGCACCACATCCCCCCGCGGATCGAACTCCACGTTCAGCACGCCCACGCCGTGCGCCATCTCCCAGGCCTGGGCAATATAGACCGGCTTGCCGTTGGGCGCGGTCGCCACGGTGGGATAGTCGCCGTCCACCTCCAGCCCCATGGCCGCCAGCTCGCCGGTGGAGTCCAGCAGCTCGTGCGTGTCGCCGCCGATGATGACGTCGATATCGTCGACCTGGCCCGCCAGCGCAATGTCGCCGTCGTAGCCCAGGTGGCTCAGCACGATGATCTTGTCGATGCCCTGCGCCTTCAGTTCGTCGATATTGCGGCGCACCGTCGCGATCTCTTCGGTGAACTCGACCGCGTCGGTCACCATCGACGAGTTCACCGTCTTCTCGACCTTCAGGATGCCGATGATGCCGACCTTGTGGCCGCTCATCTCGCGCACCACGTAAGGCTTGATCGGGGCGCCATGCAGCGGGCTCTGCGCCGTCGGCTTCACATTGGCCGCCAGGATCGGGAAGGTGGCCATGTCGATCAGCCCGCGCAGCACCGCCTCGCCCTCGTCGAATTCGTGATTGCCCAATTGGTAGGCGTCCAGGCCCAGCGCATTGAACAGCTTGAAATCCGGCTCGCCCTTGAACAGGCTGAAGTACAGCGTGCCGTTGAGCTCGCCGCTGTTGAGCACCAGGGTATCCGGCGTGCGCAGGCGGTTGATCACGCCCGCCAGGCGCGAGAACCCGCCCAGCTGCACGCGCGTGGCCACGCCGCCCAGCTGCAGGTCATAAGCACTGCCATCCAGGTGCGAATGGTGGTCATTGGTGTGCAGGATCTGCAGCTGGTAGTTGGCCGCCTGTGGCGGCGGGCTGTCGTGATCGTCATCATCGCTGCCGCTGCCGCACGCGGCCAGCAGCGTCAAACAAAGCAGACCGGCGCCCAGGCCGAATCGACGCAAAAACATGAAGAACCTTCCTTGGTTTCTGATACCCGCGAGGGCGATGAAGAGGAAAGACTCTAGTGGGCGGTCTTTACGTGCGTGTGAAAATCCCCGCCATCCCAACTCGACCTGCATTCGACGCCATGACCGGATCCACGTTGCTTCAACACTTCATCACGCCTGTGCTCACCGCGGTCCTCACGCTCGCGGGCACCCACTGGCAACTGGCGAGCCAGAATCAGCGCGCCGACCGGGAACGCTTCATCGACGCGGCGCAAGCCACCGCACAAGACACCAGCCGATTGCTGCTCGACGGCTACGCTGCGCTCCATACGCTGGTGAACGAATCGGACAACAAAGGCTGGGAGGAATTCTCCCGGACATCGTGGACCCGCTATCGCGACTTCCATCGCCAATGGCGCCAGCAATTGATCGTCCAGCACTTCAAGCTGGCCCGCCACTTCGGCAAGGACGTCGCGGACCAGCTCGTCCATGTCGACGAAATCGACCTGCATCCAAGCGGCGCGTCGCGCGCTGATCGCCCTTGCGTGCCCGCGGGCGGCGCGGACGCGTTCGACGTGGCCAAGCTGGCCTCGCAGATCGACTGCATGACCCGCCTGATCACGGTAAGCCAGGATGCCATCGACAGCGCGCTCGCGGCCGATGCCGGCGTCCCCTGGACGGAGCTCGCCCGGGACCGGCGCGAGACGATCGACCTCACCTGGCAACTGCTCGCGCAATACGACAAGGCATCGGTCGGCTACCTGCGGACCCTGAACGACAGGCTGACGCAGCTGGGCGAACCGGAAGTCACGGTCATTCGCCGCGCCGACGATCGTTGAGCGCGATGGCGCGGCGGGCCCCAGATATACGTTTTCTTATATGAATAATATGAACATTTCATTTTTTGGCGCATATCTGGCGGCACATAATGGCGCGAGTCCATGACGCCACGATTTGCGGCATGCAAGGCCGTGGCTGAAGGCGCCCACTGACAACAACAACGGCACCAGGAGACAACCCATGCCATCCCGCCAACGCCGCATCCTGCTGGCCGCCACGCTGGCCGCCAGTTGCCTGGCCAGCGCCGCCTGGGCCCAGGCGTCCGCCTACCCCGCCAGGACCGTCACCCTGTACACCGCCTTCTCGGTCGGCAGCGGCCCCGACGTGGTGCTGCGCATCCTGGCCCAGGAACTCGGCAAAATGTGGAAGCAGCCCGTGGTCGTCGAGAACCGGCCCGGCGGCGGCGGCTTCATTGCCATGGAGGCCGCCGGCAAGCAGCCGGCCGACGGCTACGCCTTGTTGCAACTCGACAGCGAGCACGTCTCGGCCCTGCCGCACCTGTACAAGTCGCGCAACTATGTCACCCTGGAAAAGTTCGACCTGGTGGCGCCGCTCTTCTACACCCCGTTCATGGTCGCCGTCGGCGAGAAATCACCCTGGAAGAACATGACCGACCTGGTCGCCGCGGCCAAGACCAAGCCCGACAGTCTCACCTATGGGTCATGGTTCGTGGGCAGCCCCGGCCACCTGGGGGGCGAATGGCTGGCATCCCTGACCGGCACCAAGATGATCCATGTGCCCTACAAGGAAGTAAGCCAGTTGTACACGGCCGTCGCCAACGGCGAGGTGGACTGGGCCTTCGGCACCATTCCGTCCACCCGGCCCGTGTACGACAGCGGCAAGCTGCGCTACCTGGCCATCGCCGCGCCCCAGCGGCATCCCCAGTACCCGGACGTGCCCACCGTGGCCGAAGCCGGCGGCCCCGCCGAACTGGACGTCAATTCCATCGTGTCGCTGCTGGCCCCGAAGGGCATCCCCGCGGACGTGCGCGACAAGATCTACGCCGACGTGACCAAGGTGCTGGCCGACCCGGATATCCGCAAGCGCTTCGACACCTTTGCCTTCGAACCGCTGGGCTGGCCGCTGGCCGAACTGCGCCAGCGCCTGGATGCCAAGTCGGCCACCTATGAAAAACTGATCGAGAACGCCGGCATCAGCCTGGATTGACGACGGCCCCCGGCCGCGCAGCCGGGCCTGCCTCACGCATCGAACAGGCAACGCGAGGTCGCCATCATGCGCATGCGCGGCGTCGCGTTGATCGACGGCGTATGCAGCACGCGCATGTCCATGAGATACACATCGCCGGCCCGGCCCGCCATCTCCAGCACGTCGATATCCAGCTCCCGCAGGTTGCGCCGCAAATCCCCGGGCGCGCGCAGCCGTTCGCGCAATGCGGCGGCCTGCGGCGTGCGCGGCGCATGGCGGTGCGAGCCGGCCAATGCGAGCGTGGCCCCGCCCTGCCCGGCCACGTCGTCGATCAGGAAAAAGGCCTGGATTCCGGGCAGGCGATCGCGCGAGCCGGCTTTGACGTCCACATGCCAATTCAGGCCTTGCAGCGTCCACGCCCCCTGGCGCGGCGGCGACAGCAGCAGTTGCGCGTCCTGCACGACCGCCGGCGGACGGCCCGCCAAGTGGGCGACCAGGTCAAGCAGTTCGCGGCTCATCAGGGTTTCATGCAGGCCCGGGTACTCCACCATGGAGGACAGCCTGCCGATCTGCTGAAAGACCGGCAGCCCGCGCCATGCGTCCGGCCGGCCGCGTCCCGACATCCGCTTGACCTCGTCGAGCAATTTGTCCCGGATCGCCGTCATTCGCGTGCGCGGGTGCAGGCCTGCCAGGCGCAGATACCCGTGTTCGGCGAAGAAGCCGGCCGAGGCGTCCGTCATCGATGCCAGCGGCCCGCGTCAGCCACGGCGAGCCGCCTCGATCGCCGCGATATCGATCTTCCCCATCTGCATCATTGCCTCGAATGCACGCCCGGCCGCCGCGCGGTCCGGGTCCGCGATGGCGTCCATCAGCGCCCGCGGGGTGATCTGCCAGGACACGCCCCACTTGTCCTGGCACCAGCCGCACACGTTCGCGTGGCCGCCATTGCCGACAATGGCGTCCCACAAGCGGTCGGTCTCGGCCTGGTCATCGGTGGCGACCTGGAACGAGAATGCCTCGTTGTGCTTGATGTCCGGGCCGCCATTCAGGCCCAGGCAGGGGATTCCCATCACGGTGAACTCCACCGTCAGGACGTCGCCGCGCTTGCCCGCGGGATAGTCGCCGGGCGCGTGCAGGACCCTGCCGACCGCGCTGTCGGGGAATGTCCGGGCATAGAACTGCGCGGCGTCCAGGGCGTCGCGGTCGTACCAGAGACAGATCGTGTTCTTGCTCATCATCGTCGTGCTCCTTGGGGCAAGTACGCGGGACCTGGTCGACACGACAACGGCGCGCCGGGGTGCCGCAACTTCGGATACGGGGCCTGATACGAATATGTCGATCGTAAGCCTGATGTGTCTCGACGACTAGAGTTTGAATGGGTGCGGGGGTTGGCGCGATTGCCTGCGCATGGTGATTTAAGGAGGGAGGGAGTGGTTGAGTTCTTGAGACGCCCACGCCTGCCGGCGAGCCCCGGACGGCCACGTCGCTCGGCTCGGGCGCGCCACCAGGCGCCCTCGGCCCCCTGCGGGGGCTACCCTCCCTCCAACTGGCCGCCCGGGTCTCGCCGGCAGGCGTGGGCTCGCAATATTTCATGTCGGCGCCGCCCCCCGAGGGCACGTAGTTTCATGCGCAGGTATCGGCAGGTGTCAGACACCTGCATGCGATGAGTCTCTGACATCCCGCGATGCAGGCGCCGGTATAGTCGTCTGATTCACCAGTGGCACGGCGGACCAGGCATGCCGCCGCCGTGAGTCCAGGCCGGGGCTGGGGCGTGCGGGACGGCCAGTTGGAGCGAGGGCAGCCCCCGCAGGGGGCCGAGGGCGCCTGGTGGCGCGCCCGAGCCGAGCGACGTGGCCGGCCCGCACGCCCCAGCCCCGGCCTGGACGCCCTACTGCCATCCCTGCCCAGCCAAACACCCACCCCTTTACTGCCGACTCCAATCCCCTTCAGCCCGCACATCCCGCACTGGAAACGTCATATCCGCATAGCGCACGAACCGCGACCCGCGCGCCAGCCGGTAGCCGGCCCAGATCAGCAGGAACAGCGGGATGCCGATGTACGTCGCCCCGGCGCCCACCCAGTCGATCCGGTCCTGCAGAAAGGCCTGGTAATTCTGGCCCAATGTAATGACCAGGCAGAGCGTGAAAGCGAACAGGGGCCCGAACGGGAAAAAGGGCGAAACATAAGGCAGGTCGCTCAGCTGGCCGCCTTGCGCCAGATAGCCGCGGCGAAAGCGATAGTGGCTGATGGCGATCCCCAGCCAGGCGATGAAACCGGTCATGCCCGAAGTGTTCAGCAGCCAGATATAAACCGCATTCGGGCTGAACACGAAGGAAAAGAAACAGAGCGCCGCCACCACCGTGGTCGCCAGCAGCGCCAGCACCGGCACGCCGCTGGCCGAGACCCGGCCGAAAATGGCCGGCGCCTTGCCCTCGCGCGCCAGCGCGTACAACATGCGCGTGGCGGCGTACATGCCGGAATTGCCGGCCGACAGCACCGAAGTCAGCACCACCGCATTCATGATGGACGCCGCCGCCAGCAGGCCGGCCCGGTCGAAAATCAGCGCGAACGGGCTGACGCTGATATCGGTCACCTCGTTGCGCAGCAACTGCGGGTCGGTATACGGGATCAGCAGGCCGATCACGCCGATGGCCAGCACATAGAACAGCAGGATGCGCCAGAACACCTGGCGCACGGCGCGCGGCAGATTGCGCGCCGGGTCCTTGGACTCCCCGGCGGCGATGCCGATCAGCTCGGTGCCCTGGAAGGAAAAACCCACCACCATGGCAACGCCGATCAACGCCGCGAGCCCGCCGGCGAAAGGCGCGTCGCCCACCGTCCAGTTGTGCCAGCCGCCGGTCTCGCCGCCGCGGATAATGCCCAGCAGCATCAACACGCCCATGGCAATGAAGACCAGCACCGCCACCACCTTGATCAGGGCGAACCAGAACTCCGCCTCGCCGAAACCGCGCGCCGACAGCGCATTCAGCCCGAAGGTCAGCGCCAGGAACAGCGCGCTCCAGTAGACCCCCGGCACGTCGGGAAACCAGTAGGCCATCACCAGCTGCGCCGCCACCAGGTCGACCGCCACGGTCACCGCCCAGTTGTACCAATAGTTCCAGCCCAGGGCGAAGCCGAAGCCCGGTTCAACATAGCGCGCGCCATAAGTGGCGAAGGACCCCGCCACCGGCATGGCGGCCGCCAGTTCGCCCAGGCTGGTCATCAGGAAATAGACCATCAGGCCGACCAGCGCATAACCCAGCAGCGCCCCGCCCGGCCCCGCCTGGGCGATGGTGTTGCCGGAAGCGACGAACAAGCCCGTGCCGATGGATCCGCCCACGGCGATCATGGTCAGGTGGCGGGCGGCCAGGGTGCGCCGCAGCCCGGTGGGCGTGGTCACATCCTGGGCGGGCATGCCGGCGGCGGGGCGGCTTTCGGAGTCGGCCAAGGTGGGGATTTCCTTCGTTGGTGCGGGGCGCCGGCGCCCCGGATTGCGGCAAACTGGTGAGCATAACGCTTTCACCAGCGTCCCGCAGGGCCGCCCCCGGCATGCGACCCAGCCCCGCTCAGCGCCGCGCGCGCCCGCGCCGTCACCGGCCGCGCGTCATCGATTCCAGCACCCCGTCGCGCCGTATCCAGCCATGGAACAGGGCGGCGGCCAGGTGCGCCAGCACCGTGGCGAACAACAGGAACGCAAGATAGCGGTGCGCGCCGCGCAGCCAGGCGAACAGCGCCGCGTCGGCGGGCGCGATCGGCGGCAGCTGCCAGGCGCCCACGATGACGGGATAGCCGCCGGCCGACACCATCGCCCAGCCGATCAGCGGCATGGCGAACATCAGCACGTACAGCAGTACATGCGAAGCATGGGCGGCGAGCCGCTGCCAGGCCGGCATGTCGCCGGGCAGGGCCGGCGCCCCCCGGTACAGCCGCGCGGCCAGGCGGATGCACACTAGCACCAGCAATGCCACGCCCAGCGGCTTGTGGATCTGCATCAGCCACTGGTGCCGCTCGGAGACGGACGCCACCATGCCCACCCCGATGAACAGCATCGCCAGAATGCCGGCTGCCATCAGCCAATGCAGCAGGCGCGCGAGGCGGCCGAAGCCCGCGTCGGATCGATCGGATACTGGGTTCATCGTGCGTGCTCCGGTTGATTCGGGGAAGGCGAGGCCGGGGCGCCGGCGGGCGGCCCTTCGCTGGTGCGGCGCTCGTACGACGCCGCATAGACGGCCGAACGCGCCGGCAACAGCGGATCATCCGAAATGGCAATGCCCCGGGGCAGCACGGTCGGGTCGTAGTTGACGTCGCGGCAGGCGCCGTGGTCCTGCCCCGCGCTGCCCGTGATCACCAGCATGCCCGCGTCGACCACGGGCCGGTCGGCCGGCCACTGCCGGGTCGCATCGGCGGTGGGATCGCCGGGCGCGCCCAGCGTCACCAGCAGGCGCCAGCGCAGCGGGCCCTGCGCCAGGCGCTGCTGCAAGTCGGCCTGCAGATAATCGCCATCGTGCTGCGGCCCGGCTTCCGGGGCCGGCGGCGCATCGACGGGCGCCAGCCGCCAGCGTACCGGCTGCCGCTTGTCCTGGGCATCGATGAAGTAAAAGGCGTTCAAGCCGTAGTAGCTTTCGGTGGCATAGCTGGCCGATGGCTTGGCGGTCTTGGCCCAGGCGCGGAAAGCCGCCGTCTCGGGATGCGCGGCAAAGAACGCCTGGATGCGCCGGGGATCGGGCTTGCCCGTGGCGGGGTCGGGGCGCGCGGCGAGCTGCTGCTCGTAGAACGCCTGCGGCGTCGCCACCACGAATACCGGCATGCTGTTCATGCCGGTGCGCCACTGCTCGCCGTTGGGCGACGTAAAACGCAAGGCGAAACTGCGGATGGGCACGCTCGAGTCCGAGACGAACGGGTTGCCGCCCGGCACGGCCAGGCGGCCGACCACGGGCGTGCTGCCGGGGGCGAACACGGCGGCCGTCGACCAGCGCTGGGCCGCGCCATTGCTTTCGAAATGGCCGACGACGCAGACTCCCTTGGCATGATTGCGCCGGTAGCCGGCATGGCGGCCGCTGTTGGCCTCCAAGGCATCGACCGCACGGTCCGGGGTCAGGCGCTGCGGATCCAGCCAGCCGCCCACGAAAGCGAACGCGGCGCCCGATGCCAGGACAATGGCGCCGATCGCGCCCAAGCGCAGACAGATTTGCCCGACGCCGAGCGGCCGGGCATCGCGTTGAGGTCCTTCCGACATAAAGCTCCTTGGCCCTGGGACGATGAGTACCTGGGTAAGACGGCAGACCGGAACGCTTATTCCCTCGGGAATAAACTGGCCCGGGCGGCGTCTTACGATATTGGCCTGTTGACTGCCGCGTCGTGGCGCTGGCCTGGACAGGAAAATTCCCCATGATTCGACCGGTACCCTTGCCTGTGTCCGCCCCGGCTCCCACCGACGACGACGCCCCGCCCGCGGACGAGTTGTCCGATGCCGTCCTGCGCCAGCTATTGCCGCGGCTGCGGCGGTTCGCCCTGCGCCTGACCCGCGAGCCCGCGGCGGCCGACGACCTGGTCCAGGCCACCCTGGAACGCGCCTTGACGCGATGGGGCAGCCGCCGCCCGCAAGGCGACATCCGGGCCTGGCTGTTCACCATCCTGTACCGCCAGTTCCTTGATTCCCAGCGCCGCATGCGGCGCCACTCGCGGCTGCTCGAATGGTTCGCCGGCGCGGATGCGGCGGCGCCCTCGAGCGAACGCCAGGCCCTGGCGCGCGCCTCGCTGGCGACCTTCGAACTCCTGCCCGAAGCCCAGCGCACCCTGCTGTGGCTGGTCTGTGTGGAAGGCCTGAGCTACAAGGCGGTGGCGGATCTGTTCGAGGTGCCGCTGGGCACGGTCATGTCGCGCCTGTCGCGGGCGCGCAGCGCATTGCGGGGCCTGAACGAGGGACAGACCGGCGCGGCCCACCTGAGGATAATGAAATGAACCAACGCCCGATAGACGACGCGGCGCGCAACGCGTTTGTGGATGGCCAACTTGACGATGCCGGGCGACAGGCCATGGAAGCCTACCTGCGGGCGCATCCCGAAGAGGCGGAAGAACTCGCCGCCTGGGCGCGCGATGCCGAGCGGCTGCGCGTGCTCGCCGACCAGGAACGCCTGCCCCCCAACCCGGCCCTGGATCCCGCCGCCGTGCGCGCGCGCCTGCGCGCCCGTTCGCGCCGCAAACTGGCCATGGCGGCCAGCCTGGCCGCCGCGCTGGTCATCGGCGGCATGGCGGGCTGGGGCGTGCGCGACACCGTGCTGGCGAGCCGGATGCTGCCCATGCAGGACGCGGTGCAAGCCTACCGCCTGTTCGCCTCGGCCGACGCGCCGCGGCCGGATGTGCGCGCCGATACGGGCAATTTGCAGGCTTGGCTGGACGATTATTTCGCGCACGCCCAACGCCTGCCCGACCTGAGCGCCAGCGGCTTTCGGCCGGTCGCGGCGCGCCTGCTGGCCACCGACCAGGGGCCGGCGGCCATCGTCATCTATGAAAACGCCGGCCAGCGCGCCACGTTCTATATCCGCCCGCCCGGCCCCGGCAAGCAGTTGCTCGCGCAAGGCAGCCGGCGCGATGGCGACCTGCTGGCCCGCTATTGGTCGGACCAGGGCTACAACTACGCGCTGGTCGGCCCGGACGATGGCCCGGCCCCGCAGGCCCCGGCCGCCGGCCGGGTATGAAGCCGGCAGCGCGGCCGCGCGCAATGAAAAAACCCTGGCTCGCCATGCGGGCAAGCCAGGGTTCGCGGGCCGTGCGCGCCAGCGCGCGTCAGAACGGAATGTCGTCGTCCATGTCGGCCAGGTTGGCCGCGCCGCCCGCGGCGGGAGCCGCCGCCGGGGCCGGACGCTGCGCGGCGGGCCGCTGCGCCGGCGCGCGCTGCTGGCGCGGCGCGTCGTCGTAACCGCCGCCGCCGTAGCCGCCCCCGCCCTCGCCGCCGCTGTCGCGGCCGCCCAGCATCTGCATCTGGTCGGCGACGATCTCGGTGCTGTAGCGGTCGGCGCCGGTTTCCTTGTCCTGCCACTTGCGGGTCTTCAGGCGGCCCTCGATATAGACCGAACGGCCCTTCTTCAGGTATTCGCCGGCGATCTCGGCCAGGCGGTTGTACATGACCACGCGGTGCCACTCGGTTTCTTCGCGACGCTCGCCGGTGGCCTTGTCCTTCCACTGGGAGGTGGTGGCGATGGAGACGTTGCAGATCGCCGCGCCGTCGGGGCTGTAGCGCACTTCGGGGTCGCGCCCCAGGTTGCCGACGAGAATGACTTTATTGACCGATGCCATGGCGATATTCCTCTGGTGGCGGGCCCGCCCGTCCGCGCAAGGACGGCCGCGCAGGCAAGCACCCTAAAACGATGATACAAGACCGGTTCCAACAAACACGCCGGTCATCGGGGACAACGACCGGCGGGCAGGCAAAAACCGAGTGGATGCCCCTATTATCCGCGAAAATCGACCGCTACGAAAACCGGCGGCGCGACAAAAAGGCGCCCGGCGCGGCCCCGTACTGCGGCCCTCAGGACAGCGGCTTGAGGGCCCAGGTCACCGCCAGCCAGACGGCCGCCAGCGCCGCCGCCCCCAGGAACACCGCGTCCGCCCCGGCATGGGCGGCCAGCCAGCCGCCCAGCGCGCCGCCGCAGAACAGGCCGGCGGCCTGGGCGGTGTTGTAGAAGCCCAGGGCCAGGCCCTTGTACTGCGCCGGGGCCACGCGCGACACCAGCGAGGGCTGCAGGGCCTCCAGGATGTTGAAGACCACGAAAAAGGCCGTCATCACGATGGCCAGGGTGTAGAAACCGTGGCTGGCGGCCGGCAGCAGGGCGCACACGACGATCAGGCCGGCCACGGCGGCGCGCAGGGCGCCGCGATGGGCCCGATGCCGCTCGGCCACGAAAATGACCGGCACCATCAACACGAACGACACCACGATGATCGGCAGGTAGACCTTCCAGAGGTCCTGCGCCGCCAGGCCGCCGGCATGGGCCAGCAGGGCGGGCACCACCACGAACAGCGCCACCTGGGTGCAATGCAGGGCGAACACGCCGAAATTCAGGCGCAGCAGGTCGGCATGGGCCAGCACCTGGCGCGGCCCCGCATTGTTCATGCTGCGCGCCTCGGTGCGCGGCACCACCGGCACCAGCCAGCGCGCCACCGCCAGGCTGGCCACCCCCAGGCAGGCAATGGTCCAGAACAGGCCCGCCAGGCCCCACCAGCCCACCAGCAGCGGCGACAGCACCAGCGACGCGGCAAACGACAGGCCGATCGACCCGCCCACCATGGCCATGGCGCGGGTGCGCACTTCGTCGCGGGTGGCGTCGGCCAGCCAGGCCGTGACGGCGGCGGAGATCGCGCCGGCGCCCTGGATGGCGCGGCCGATGGTGATCCAGTAGACATCCTGCGCCAGCGCGCACACCACGCTGCCGGCCACGAACAGCAGCAGGCCGGCGATGACCACCGGGCGGCGGCCCCAGCGGTCCGAGGCCAGGCCGAAGGGAATCTGCATGAAGGCCTGGGTCAGGCCGTACATGCCGAGCGCCAGGCCGACCCGGGCCGGATCGTCGCCGCCCGGCAGGCCGCGCGCGGCGACCGCGAACACCGGCAACAACAGGAACAGGCCCAGCATGCGGCAGGCGAACAGCCCCGCCAGGGCAATGCTGGCGCGCCGTTCAGATGGGGTCAATTTGAGTTTCGTATCAGCCGGCATGCAAAAGGGTAGATTCGGGGGGCCATACGGGAAAAGGCTCGGCGCGCTATAGTACCAAGTTGGCCTTTGAAACCGCTTACAAGCCCGATGGACGCGATACGCATTCGGGGTGCGCGCACCCACAACCTCAAGAACGTCTCGCTCGACCTGCCTCGCCACAAGCTGGTGGTGGTGACCGGCCTGTCCGGCTCGGGCAAGTCGTCGCTGGCGTTCGACACGCTCTATGCCGAAGGGCAGCGCCGCTACGTGGAAAGCCTGTCGGCCTACGCGCGCCAGTTCCTGCAGCTGATGGACAAGCCCGATGTCGACCTGATCGAAGGCCTGTCGCCGGCCATCTCCATCGAGCAGAAGGCCGCCGGCCACAACCCGCGGTCCACCGTCGGCACCATTACCGAAATCCACGATTACCTGCGGCTGCTGTACGCGCGCGTCGGCACGCCCTATTGCCCCGACCACGGGCTGCCGCTGCAGGCGCAGAGCGTCAGCCAGATGGTCGACGCCGTGCTGGCCTGGCCCGCGGATACGCGGCTGGCCGTGCTGGCGCCCATCGCGCGGGCCCGCAAGGGCAGCTTCGAGGACGAATGCGCCAGCCTGCAGGCGCAGGGCTACGTGCGGCTGCGCGTGGACGGCCAGATGCAGGAAATCAGCGAAATGGCGCCGCTGAAGAAAAGCGAGAAACACGACATCGACGTGGTGGTCGACCGCCTGCGCATCAAGCCGGAAAGCAAGCAGCGCCTGGCCGAGAGCTTCGAGACCGCCATGCAGCTGGCCGACGGCCGCACCGTCGCGCTGGACATGGACAGCGGCCGCGAACAGGTGTTCTCCAGCCGCTATGCCTGCCCGGTGTGCAGCCACAGCCTGCCCGAGCTCGAACCGCGCCTGTTCAGCTTCAACAACCCGATGGGCGCCTGTCCCACCTGCGACGGCATCGGCCAGGTGGGGTTCTTCGACCCGAAGCGGGTGGTGGCCTTCCCCGAGCTCAGCCTGGCGGCCGGCGCGATCCGCGGCTGGGACCGCCGCAACGCTTTCACGCACTCGCTGCTGACCAGCCTGGCGGCGCACTACGACTTCGACATCGAGACACCGTTCGAGGACCTGCCCGAGGACGTTCGGCACAAGGTGCTGTACGGGTCCGGCGCCGAGGAAATCGCCTTCGTCTACATCAACGAGAAGGGCCGCAGCACGGTCAAGCGGCACACCTTCGAAGGGGTCATTCCCAACCTGGAACGGCGCTGGCGCGAAACCGATTCAGCCACCGTGCGCGAAGAACTCGGCAAATACCGCAACATCAAGACCTGCCCCGACTGCGGCGGCTCGCGCCTGCGCGCCGAGGCGCGCCACGTGCTCATCGGCGACGACCCGCGCGAGGGCGAACGGCGCGGCCAGGCCATCTACGAAGTCGAGGCGATG
The DNA here is from genome assembly GCF_002261345.1 of Bordetella genomosp. 2. GTDB lineage: Bacteria > Pseudomonadota > Gammaproteobacteria > Burkholderiales > Burkholderiaceae_B > Bordetella_A. The sequence goes on from NZ_NEVT01000009.1 coordinate 396,545, forward strand.
CCGCTGTCGGACTGCCTGGCGTGGTTCCAGGCGCTGGCGCTGACCGGCTCCAAGCAGGAAATCGCCCAGCGCATCGTGCGCGAGATCGAGGCGCGCCTGAGCTTCCTGAACAACGTGGGGCTCAATTACCTGTCGCTGGACCGCAGCGCCGACACCATCTCCGGCGGCGAGGCGCAGCGCATCCGCCTGGCCAGCCAGATCGGCTCGGGCCTGACCGGCGTCATGTACGTGCTGGACGAACCCTCCATCGGCCTGCACCAGCGCGACAACGATCGCCTGATCGGCACCCTGCAGCACCTGCGCGACCTCGGCAACAGCGTCATCGTGGTCGAGCACGACGAGGACATGATCCGCCTGGCCGACTGGGTGGTGGACATGGGCCCCGGCGCCGGCGAGCACGGCGGCCAGGTGGTCGCCCAGGGCACGCCCGCCGCCGTGCAGGACGACCCGGCCTCGCTAACCGGCCAGTACCTGAGCGGCCGCCGCGAGATCCCGGTGCCCAAGCGCCGCGCCGTCTCCGACGACCAGCCCTGGCTGGTGCTGGAAGGCGCCAGCGGCAACAACCTCAAGACGGTCGACCTGCGCATCCCGGCCGGGCGCCTGGTGTGCGTGACGGGGGTGTCCGGCTCGGGCAAGTCCACCCTGGTCAACGACACGCTGGCCACCGCGGTGGCGCGCCAGCTGCACCACGCGCAGGCGGAACCCGCGCCGTTCGTGTCGATCAACGGACTGGAGCATTTCGACAAGATCATCAGCGTCGACCAGAGCCCCATCGGCCGCACGCCACGCAGCAACCCGGCCACCTACACGGGCCTGTTCACGCCCATCCGCGAACTCTTCGCGGGGGTGCCCGAGGCGCGCGCGCGCGGCTACGACCCGGGCCGCTTCAGCTTCAACGTCAAGGGCGGCCGCTGCGAAGCGTGCCAGGGCGATGGCGTGGTCAAGGTCGAAATGCATTTCCTGCCGGACATGTACGTGCCCTGCGATGTCTGCCACGGCAAGCGCTACAACCGCGAAACGCTGGAAATACGCTACCGCGGCCGTAACATCAGCGAGGTGCTGGACCTCACCGTCGAGCAGGCGCTCGAATACTTCGAATCGGTGCCCGCCGTCGCGCGCAAGCTGCACACGCTGATCGACGTCGGGCTGTCCTATATCCGCCTGGGACAGAGCGCCACCACGCTGTCCGGCGGCGAGGCGCAACGGGTCAAGCTGTCGCAGGAGCTATCGCGCCGCAGCACCGGCCGCACGCTGTACATCCTGGACGAGCCCACCACCGGCCTGCATTTCCGCGACATCGAAATGCTGCTGCAGGTGCTGAACCAGCTGGTCGACAGCGGCAATACGGTGCTGGTCATCGAACACAACCTGGACGTCATCAAGACCGCCGACTGGGTGGTGGACATGGGCCCGGAAGGCGGCGACGGCGGCGGCCGGGTGGTCGCCACCGGCACACCGGAGGACGTCGCGGCCAACCCGGACAGCCATACCGGGCACTATCTCGGCCGGGTATTGCAACGCAACAATAAGCAGTAGACTGGCGCTGCCGGGTGTCGGCGCCTGCCTGTCGCCGGCGCCGGCCGGCCCTGCCTCGTGCCCATGCCGGCTGTCCATCCAACCCCAACGCCGCGTCCTTCCGCCATGTATACCCTCATCATCGGCAACAAGAACTACTCGTCCTGGTCCCTGCGCGCCTGGCTGGCCTTGCGCGCCACCGGCATCCCGTTCAGCGAGCAGAAGCTCGGCCTGTTCACCCCGGAATTCGCCGAGCGCCTGGGCGGCATCACGCCGGCCGGCCTGGTGCCGGTGCTGCTGGACGGCGACTTCGCCGTGTGGGATTCGCTGGCCATCTGCGAGTACGCGGCCGAGCGCCACCCCGAGGCCGGCCTGTGGCCCGCCGACCCGCATGCCCGCGCCCGCGCCCGCTCGCTGGCCGCGCAAATGCACAGCGGCTTCGGCCAGTTGCGCCAGCTGCTGCCGATGAACGTCGAAGCCAAGCTGTCCGGCATCGACTACTCGGCGGCCCAGGGCGACATCTCGCGCGTGCAGGCCATCTGGCACGACACGCGCGCCGAGTTCGGCCAGGGCGGCCCGTTCCTGTTCGGCAAGTTCTCGGCCGCCGACGCCTTCTATGCCCCGGTCGTGTCGCGGTTCACCACCTACGGGGTGCCCGCCGCCGGCGCGGTGCGCGAATACATGGATGCAGTGCTGGCCTTGCCGGCCATGCAGGAATGGACCGGCGACGCATGCGCCGAAGGGGTGTTCGTGCCCGCGGACGAGCCGTACCGCACGCACCGCTGAACAGGCCCTAGCCCATCTCGAACAGCCGCCGGTGCTCGCGGATCGCATAGCGATCCGTCATGCCGGCGATGTAGTCGGCGATGGCGCGCGCCTGGTGCGGCGCGTCGCGCTGGTGGTCGGGCGGCAGCAGGCGCGGGTCGGCCAGGAAGGCCTGGAACAGCTCGCGCACGATGCGGCGCGCCTTGGTGGTCATGCGCACGACGCGATAGTGGCGGTACAGGTTGTCGAACAGGAACCGCTTCAGTTCGTCGGCCTCGCGCCGCACGCCATCCGAAAACCCCGCCAGCGGCGGCGCGCGGCGCACCGCGTCGGCGTCGGCCGGCGCGGCGTCGGCAATGCGCTGCAAGGACGTAGCGGTCAGGTCGACGATCAGGGTGTTGATCATGCGCCGCACCGTTTCCGCGATGGCGCGCCGCGTCGCCAGCTGCGGATAGCGTTCGGCCACTTCGGCGTAGTGGCGCGCGAAGATGGCCACGTCCTGCATTTGTTCCAGCGTGATCAACCCGGACCGCAGGCCGTCGTCGATGTCATGGTTGTTGTAGGCGATCTCGTCGGCCAGGTTGGCCACCTGCGCCTCCAGCGACGGCTGGGTACGGTTCAGGAAACGCTCGCCCACGTCGCCCAGCTGCCGGGCATGGGCGGCCGAGCAGTGCTTCAGGATGCCTTCGCGCGTCTCGAAGCACAGGTTCAGGCCGCTGAACTCGGCATAGCGCTCTTCCAGTTCGTCGACTACGCGCAGGCTTTGCAGGTTGTGCTCGAAGCCGCCGGCGTGCGGGGCCAGCTCGCGCATGCAGGCGTTGAGCTCGTCCTGCCCGGCATGGCCGAACGGCGTATGGCCCAGGTCGTGCGCCAGGGCGATGGCCTCGGTCAGGTCCTCGGACAGGCGCAGGCTGCGCGCCAGGGTGCGGGCGATCTGCGCGACTTCCAGGCTGTGGGTCAGGCGGGTGCGGAACAGGTCGCCTTCGTGGTTGACGAACACCTGGGTCTTGTATTCCAGCCGGCGGAACGCGGTGGAATGGATGATCCGGTCGCGGTCGCGCTGGAATTCGGTGCGGTTCTGCGGAGCCGGCTCGGCGTGCCGGCGTCCGCGCGTGCTGGAGGGATCGGATGCGTAGCGGGCCAGGTCGTTCATCGGCGGCATCGTCCCTCCTCGGTCATTGCACGGTGCGGGCCAGGACCGCGCGCACCGCCTCCAGGGGCGCGGCCCGGGTCAGGGCCTGGCCGATGCGCGGCATCAGCACGAAGCGTATCTCGCCGCCCTCGGTTTTCTTGTCTACCTGCATCAGGGCCAGCCAGCGCTCGGCGCCCAGGTCGGGCGCCACGACCGGGCAGCCTATGGCGCCGACCAGGTCGCGCACCCGCGCCACATCGGCGGGCGGGAAACCGGCGACCTCGGCCGACAGTTCGGCGGCCTGCACCATGCCGCAGCCCACGGCCTCGCCGTGCAGCCATTCGCCATAGCCCAGGCCCGACTCGATGGCATGGCCGAAGGTGTGGCCCAGGTTCAGGATGGCGCGCAGGCCGGACTCGCGTTCGTCCTTGCCGACCACCTGCGCCTTCAGCTCGCACGAGCGGCGTATGGCGTGCGACAAGGCAGCGGGATCCAGCGCGCGCAAGGCGGCGGCATTGGTCTCGCACCAGGCCCAGAAATCGGCGTCCAGGATCAGTCCGTACTTGATCACTTCGGCCAGCCCGGCCGACACTTCGCGCGCCGGCAGGGTGCCCAGCACATCGGTGTCGATCTCCACCGCCACCGGCTGGTAGAAGGCGCCGATCATGTTCTTGCCGAGCGGGTGGTTGACCGCCGTCTTGCCGCCCACCGACGAATCGACCTGCGCCAGCAACGTGGTGGGCACCTGCACGAAACGGATGCCGCGCATGTAGACGGCGGCCGCGAAGCCGGTCATGTCGCCGATCACGCCGCCGCCCAGGGCCACCAGCACGGCGCGCCGGTCGAGCCGGTTTTGCAGCAACGCGTCGAAAATCAGGTTGAGGGTCTGCCAGTCTTTGTGGGCCTCGCCGTCGGGCAGCTCGATGCGCAGCACGCGCCGGCCGGTGCGCGCCAGGGCGGCCTCGGCACGCTCGCCGTACAGGGCCGCGACAGTGGGGTTGGTGACCACCGCGATGGCGGTGGCATCGGCCGGAATGGCCTGGTCCAGGGCATCCAGGCGGCCGGGGCCGATGCGGATCGGGTAGCGCCCGCCCGGGGTGTCGACGTCAACAACGGTCATGGGGTTTCTCGTAGGCTTGCAGCAGCGGCAGCAACGATTTGACCAGATGCGCCACCGGCATGGTGCCGGTGTCGACGATAAGGTCGGCCACTTCTTCGTACAAGGGCTCGCGCTTGGTCATCAGGTCGCGCAAGGTGCCGCGCGGGTCGGGGTTGGCCAGCAGCGGGCGGTTGCGGTCGCGGCTGGTGCGCCGGAACAGTTCGTCGACGCTGGCGCGCAGGTACACCACCACGCCGCGCTGGCGCAGCAGGCGGCGATTCTCCGGCGCCAGCACGGCGCCCCCGCCGGTGGCCAGCACGATGCCGCGGCGCTGCGTGCAGTGATCCAGCGCCGCCGCCTCGCGCTTGCGGAAGCCGCCTTCGCCCTCGATCTCGAAAATGACCGGCACGCGGACACCGCAGCGCGATTCCAGCTCGTGGTCCAGGTCGATGAACTCGCGCCCCAGCGCGCGCGCCAGGCCGCGGCCGATGGTCGTCTTGCCGGCGCCCATCATGCCCACCAGGAAAATCGGCAGGTCGTGCGGCAGGTCGGCGCCCGCGGCGGCGACAGCCGGGGTCGCCGCGCAGGCGGTCTCGTCCGCGTCGGGGCGGGACGCGGGCGCGGAATTCGTGCATTCACTCATGCACGCATTATCCCATCGCCGGCTAGTTGCCCGCTTACCACATTGAACGAATTTGTTACAGAAACCAGGGTGGGACGGTCAAGCGTGTCTACAGATACCCGTAAAATCGCCGCGATGAGCAAGTCGCAGAATTCTTCCAAAAAAGCCCCAGTCCCCAAGAGCGGATCTCCTGTTTTACGGTTCTTCGTCAAAACGGGCATTTTCTTTGGCGGCCTGGCGCTGTGTGGCGTCTTGCTGGGCGGCATGGCATTGGCGCTGGCCTGGCCCAACCTGCCCGACTTGCACGCCATGACCGACTACCGCCCGCGCGTGCCGCTGCGGGTCTATACCGCCGACCACGTGCTGATCGGCGAGTTCGGCGAAGAACGCCGCAACGTGCTGCGCATCAATGAGTTTCCCGATGTGATGAAGTCCGCGGTGCTGGCGGCCGAAGACGACCGCTTCTACCAGCATGGCGGCATCGACTGGGCCGGCGTCGTGCGCGCCGGCCTGGCCAACCTGCTCAGCATGTCCAAGTCGCAGGGCGCCAGCACCATCACCATGCAGGTGGCCCGCAACTTCTACCTGAGCTCCGAGAAAACCTACTCGCGCAAGTTCTACGAGCTGCTGCTGACCTTCAAGATCGAATCCGAGCTCACCAAGGACCAGATCCTCGAGCTCTACATGAACCAGATCTACCTGGGCCATCGCTCGTACGGCTTCGCGGCCGCCTCGCGCCGCTATTTCGGCAAGCCCGTGTCCCAGGTGACGGCCGCCGAGGCCGCCATGCTGGCGGGCATCCCGAAGGCGCCGTCGCGCTTCAATCCCATCGCCAACCGGCCGCGCGCCGAGCTGCGGCAGCATTACGTGCTGGGCCGGATGCACTCGCTGGGCTACCTGACCGACACCGAGTACCAGCAGGCCAAGGCGCAGCCGATCGTGCTCAAGGCCGCCGAAGGCACGCCCGCCGGCGGCTACGCCATCCATGGCGAATATGTCGCCGAGCTGGCGCGCCAGCTGCTCTACGGCATTTACCAGGACAACGTCTATTCGCGCGGCATCAACGTCTACACCACGGTGCACTCGAAAGACCAGGAATCGGCCTACCACGCGGTGCGCGACGGCGTGCTGCAATACACGCGCCGCACCTACTACCCGGGACCGGAAGAGCAGCTCGACATGCCCGAAGGCATCGAGAACAATCCGCAGGCGCTGGACGATTATCTCGACGGCGTGTTCGAAAAATTCCCGGACAGCGACGACCTGCTCACCGCCGTCGTGCTCTCGGCCAGCCCCACGGAAGTGAAGGTGGTGCGCAGCGCCAACGAGTTCATCACCATCGACGACAAGAAGGCGCTGGCGGTGGTGGCCCGCTCGCTGGGCAGCAAGGTGCCGGCGGAGCGGCGGCTCAAGCGCGGCTCGGTGGTGTACATCCACAAGTTCGGCGACGGCTGGGAAGTGATCAACATGCCGTCGGTCCAGGCGGCGTTCGTCGCGCTGTCGCCGCAGGACGGCGCCATCCGCGCCATGGTGGGCGGCTTCGACTTCTACCGCGGCAAGTTCAACCGCGTGACGCAGGCCTGGCGCCAGCCGGGTTCGAACATCAAGCCGTTCATCTATGCGGCTTCGCTCGAGCGCGGCCTGACGCCCGCCACCCAGATCTCCGACCAGCCGTTCGTGCTCACCGCCGCGCAGACCGGCTCCAAGGCCTGGCACCCGAAGAACTACGGCAATACCTACGAGCCCATGCTGACCATGCGGCAAGGCCTGTACAAGTCCAAGAACATGGTCTCGATCCGCATCCTGCAGGCCATCGGCCCGCAGTACGCGCAAGACTACCTGACCCGCTTCGGCTTCGACAAAGCCCGCCAGCCCGCGGTGCTGCCGCTCGCGCTGGGCGCGGGCTCGGTTACCCCGCTGCAGCTGGCCGGGGCCTACGCGGTGTTCGCCAACGGCGGCTATCGCATCGCGCCCTATCTCATCGAACGCGTCACCGACAGCTCGGGCAAGGTGCTGATGCAGTCCAAGCCGATCGTGGCCGGCGACACCTCGGCGCGCGCAATCGACCCGCGCACCGCCTGGGTCATGGACGACATGCTGCGCGGCGTGGCCACCAGCGGCACCGCGGCGCGGGCCCGGGCCGCGCTCAAGCGCGCCGACATCGCCGGCAAGACCGGCACCACCAACGAATCGGTGGATGCCTGGTTCTCGGGCTACACGCCCTCGCTGGTGGCGACCGCGTGGATGGGGTTCGACCAGCCCAAGTCGCTGGGTTCGCGCGAAACCGGCGGCGGCATCGCCATGCCGATCTGGCTGGACTACATGTCCGACATGCTCAAGGGCGTCCCCGAGCAGAAACAGCGTCCGCGTCCCGAGGGCCTGCTGGTCGAGCGGGGCGATTTCTATTTCTCGGAATTCCCGCCCGGGCAGGCGGTGGCGCGGCTGGGGCTGTCCGAGCCCGCCGCCCCCGCGGAAGACCAGCTGGGGGATTTCCTGAACGACCTGATCGGCAACGGCGGCGGCGGCGGCGGCGACAACAGCATCCGCGCCGCGCCGAACCTGAACCCCGAGAAGCAGTCGCCCTGGTCGCAGCAGATTCCGTTCTGACCCGGGGCCGCCGAGGCGGCCCCGTTACAGCCGCAGGCTCACCGGCACGCCGGCGGCTTCGGAGCAAATCTGCGACAGGGCATCGGGCAGCGGGGGGCCGCCGCGGGTATCGTTCCAGTGCTGGCCGTCGTAGCGGTAATGGAAACCGCCGCTGCGCGCGGCCACCCAGATTTCCTGCATGGCCGCCTGGCTGTTGACGACCACGTGCGTGCCGTCCTCGAAGACCAGCGTCAGCACGTTGCCGCTGCGGCCGGCCTCGACATCGACGTCCAGCGAAGCCGCCCAGTCGTCGGCCTGGCTCTCGATACTGTCGAGCACCTGGTCGACCAACGCAAGGAATTCGGTTTCAGTCATAATCGAACCTGCAAGAATTACGGAGTTTCGAGTGTTCCAATTGGCACGCAGCCGCATGGCTTTACGCATTGTAGCCACGCTGGCGGCAACCGGCCTGGTTGCCGCGTGCGGCTTCAAGGGGCCGCTGTACCTGCCGCCGCCCGAAGACGGCGCGCCCGCGCAACCCGAACAGCAACAGCCGGCCCCCATTCCCCCCACCACCACGCTTCCATGACCCCCCCCGCCCCCGCACGGCCCGAACTGGCCGGCCATCCGCATTTCCATTTCCAGAACGGCACGCTGCACGCCGAGAACGTCCCGCTCGACGCCCTGGCCGGCCAGCTCGGCACGCCGCTGTATGTCTATTCCCGCGCGGCGCTGGTCCAGGCGTGGCAATCGTACCGCGACGCCATCGGCGACCGCCCGGTACTGGTGTGCTACGGCATGAAGGCCAACTCCAACCTGGCGGTGCTGAAGGAATTCGCCCGCCTGGGCGCCGGCTTCGACATCGTGTCGGGCGGCGAACTCAAGCGGGTGCTGGCGGCCGGCGGCGACCCGGCCAAGGTGGTGTTCTCCGGCGTGGGCAAGCAGGCCTGGGAAATGCGCGCCGCGCTCGAGGCCGACGTCAAGTGCTTCAACGTCGAGTCGCAGGCCGAGCTGCAGTGCCTGTCCGAGGTCGCGCAGTCCATGGGGCGGCGCGCCCGGGTCTCGCTGCGCGTCAATCCCGACGTCGATGCGCAGACGCACCCGTATATTTCCACCGGCCTCAAGGAAAACAAGTTCGGCATCGCCATCGAATCCGCGCTCGACGCCTATCGCAGCGCCGCGGCGTTGCCGGGCCTGGAGGTGGTCGGCGTCGATTGCCACATCGGCTCGCAGCTCACCGACATCAGCCCGTACCTGGACGCCCTCGAGAAGCTGCTCGACCTCATCCAACAGCTCGACGCGGACGGCATCGCCATCCAGCACCTCGACCTGGGCGGCGGCCTCGGCATCCGCTACACCGACGAGACCCCGCCCTCGCCCAAGGCGCTGCTCGACCAGGTCTTCGAACGGCTGCAGGCGCGCGGCCTGGCGCGCCTGCACGTGGTGCTGGAGCCGGGCCGGTCGCTGGTCGGCAACGCCGGCCTGCTGCTGACCACGGTGCAATACCTGAAACACGCGCCCGCCCGCAATTTCGCCATCGTGGACGCGGCCATGAACGACCTGCTGCGCCCGGCGCTGTACGAGGCCTACCATGGCGTGCAGCCGGTGGTCCCGCGCGCCGGCGAAGCGGCCGAGTACGACATCGTCGGCCCGGTCTGCGAAAGCGCCGACTGGCTGGCGCGCAAGCGCCGGCTGGCGCTGCAGGCCGGCGACGTACTGGCGCTGGAATCGGCCGGCGCCTATGCCATGGTCATGGCCAGCAACTACAACACCCGGCCGCGCGCCGCCGAAGTCATGGTCGACGGCGACCGCCACTACATCGTGCGCCAGCGCGAAACGCTCGACGACCTCTTGCGCGGCGAATCCACCCTGCCGTAGCAGGCCCCCCCGAAGCGCTGCGCGCTTCCCCCTCAAGGGGGCGACGCTGGCGGACCGGCAAAGCCGGCTCCGCGGCGTCCCCGATCAAGCCGCAGCCAATCGAAGGCAGGTGTCAGACACCCTGGAGAGACGGCCGGCCATCCGCCAGGCTGGCTCGCAGGGTGTCTGACACCTCGCGAGGCCGGCCAGCAAGAACCGCCTACAGCTCGCCGTACGAGTGCAGGCCCGACAGGAACATGTTCACGCCCAGGAAGGCGAACCCGGTGATCAGCAGGCCGACCAGCGCCCAGTAGGCCGCCAGGTGGCCGCGCAGCCCTTTCATCAGGCGCATGTGCAGCCAGGCCGCATAGTTCAGCCAGACGATCAGGGCCCAGGTCTCCTTCGGGTCCCATTGCCAGTAGGCGCCCCAGGCGTCGGCGGCCCACAGCGCGCCCAGGATGGTCGCCACGGTGAAGAACGCGAAGCCGATGGCGATGGCGCGGTACATGATGTCGTCCAGCACCTCGAGCGACGGCAGGGCCTGGGCGATGCGCCGCCGCCCCAGCAGGATGCCGCCCACGATGACGATGCCGATCCCGAAATAGATCATCCAGGTGGCCGACAGCCCCTCGGTGCGGAACACCATGGGTTCCACGCAGAGCAGCACGCCCAGCACGAACAGCGGGGCCAGCTTGACCCAGGACGTGGTGGTGCCATGCTGCTTGACCAGGTAGGCGAAGCCCACCATGGCCGCCAGCGAGAACGTGCCGTAGCCGATGAAGTTGGCCGGCACGTGCAGTTTCATCCACCAGCTTTTCAGGGCCGGCACCAGCGGCTGGATCTGCCCGGCGTCACGAGTGAACGCGTACCACAGCAGGAAGACCGTGGCCGAGGAAATCACCAGCAGCACGAAACCGCCCAGCGCGCGGGTCGCGTACTTGCGCTCGTAGTACAGGTAGAACAGCGCGGTGATCAGCGAGAACAGCACGAACACTTCGTACAGGTTGCTGACCGGGATGTGGCCGAGGTCCGGCCCCATCAGGTGTCCTTCGCGCCAGCGCACCAGCATGCCGGTCACGCCGGCGAAGACCGCGCCCCAGGTCAGGGCGGTGCCCAGCCAGGCCGCGGTCGGGCTGAACAGGCCGATCCAGTAGCAGGCCGTGGCCAGGATGAACAGGGCGCTCATCCACAGAATGGCCGATTGCGAAGAAAACAGGTATTTCAGGAAGAACACCTGCTCGGCGCGCGCCGGGTCGTTCTGGTACAGCACCAGCGCCAGCCCCGCGGCGAGGGCGCAGGCGACCATCAGCCGCCGCAGCGGCCGCCACAGCCAGCCCATCCAGGTCAGCACGAACACCGTGCCGCACAGGATGATCTTCTCGTAGTAGTCCATCGCGCCGCTGTAGCGGGTCAGCGCAAAAGCGGCGCCGGCCGCCAGCAGCAGGAAAAAGACGATATCGGTCCAGTCGGGACGGCCGCGCTGGGCGCGCGCGTCGCCGGTCGGCGAGGGGGCGGCCTGCCACAGGGCGTCGGACGAGTGTGTGGAAGTAGTCGCGGACATGAAAAAACCTCAGGGCCGGTTCCGGCGCAATAGCGCCTGCTTGAAGCGGTCGAATTCGTGGTTGAAGTCCAGTGTACGCTTCTGCGAGGTCATCGCAGCCTGGACCTCGCTGCCGTCGCCGCCCTGGGCCGGCTTGATCCAGACCCATACCCGGCGATCACGAATATAGAACATCGAGAAAACGCCCAGCACCAGCAGCAGGCAGCCCAGGTACACGGCGGTCTTGCCGGGCGTGCGGCTCACCTGGAAGACGCTGGCCTGCACGTGGTCGAAATTGCTCAGGGCCAGGAATACCGGCGCCGGATACACGTTCAGGTCGGAGAGCGCCGCCACGGCCAGCCGCGACCATTGCGCGGCGTCCTCGGCCGCCGGGCCGTCGGCGGGCAGCGCCGGCAGGCCGGCGCGCTCGCGCGCCACCGCCCGCAGCTCGGACATCGACACGCCGATCAGCCGGATCACGACGTCGGCAGCGCGCTCCAGGTCGGCCGGCGCGGTGTTGGTCTGCAGGAAGTCGGCAATCGCCTGCAGGCCGCCCTTGGCGAAGGTATCCAGGGCCCGCTCGGCGGCGGTCTGCAGTGACTGGCGCTCGGCCGCGGACGGGCTGTTGCTTTCGGCGAAGCGGCGGGCGGCCTCGCGCCGCGCCGCCGGGTCCGCCAGCGCGGCGCGCAGCTGCATGAACTCGGCCAGGGAGCCGTCGGCATCGGCCGGGATGCGCAGGTAGCGGAAGCTCTCGGAAGCATTGCTGCGCACCCCCGCCAGGAACACGGCGGCGCCGTCCAGTTCCACCGGCAGCATGTAGTTCATGAATTCGTGGGCCTGCCCGGCCTGGTCGATCAGGCGATATTCGACGCTGGGCCCGACATTGCGCAGATTCTCGTTCTTCTTGCCGGCGGCGCTGCCCGCCACGGACGCGACGTGCTCGCCGAAGCTCAGGCGATTGGCCCCCGGCGTGCCGCCGGACAGGTCCTCGACGTTGATCGGGCGCAGCGCGGTGATTTCCACCTGCATATCCCGCGCGCTGCCGTCGGGCCCGCGCGCGGTGATCTCGGCGGGCTTGCCCACCGTGCCGTTCAGGTCGAAGGACGTGCTGGCCGCCCCGACCAGCGGATACCCCTTCAAGCTGACGCTGCTGCCGCCGTCGTCGAAGCTGGACTGATAGACCGTGACCCCCTTGTAGCGCAGCGGCTCGTTGACCTCGATAGTGGACTCGAAGGTCTTGCCGGTGTCGGGGTCGGTGACTTCCACTTCGCTGGCGAAGCGGCTGGGCATGCCGGTGGAGTAGTAGTCGATCAGGAATTTCTTGAGCTTGAGGGTGAAGGGCAGCGGTTGCACCAGGGCGCCGTCACCCACCATGACCACCGCGGTGCTGGCCTGCCCCCCCTCGGGAATGAGGACGCTGGCGCGAAAGCTCGGGTTGGCGACCGACAGGCGGCCGCTGGCCGGCACCTGCGAGATCAGCATGTTCTCGACGATGGGCTGCTTGCCGCCCAGCAGCACTTGCAGGCGCACCGCCAGTTCGCTGTCAAGCAAGCCGCCCAGGCAGATGATGACCATGGCCGCGTGCGCGCAGATATAACCCAGCCGGTTGGCGCTGCCTTTCTTGGCGGCCAGCAACACGCCGTCGCCGTCGCGGCGCTCGCGCACGGCATAGCCCTGTTGCGCCAGCAGGCCCTTGATCTCGCCGGCCGCGCCGTCCACCGGGGCGGCATCGCGGATCTCGACGCGATGCGGAAAGGCGCGCAGGCTGCTGGCGCGCACGTGCTCGCGGAATGACCGGGCGTCGCGCAGCATCTTGGGCGTATTGCGGATGAGGCACACCGAAGTGGACACCACCAGGAAGCCCATGATGGCCAGGAACCACCAGCTGTTGTACACGTGCCAGATCGAGAACTTGTCGAAGACCTCGAACCAGAACGGGCCGAACTGGTCGATGTAGGTATTGGACGACCGGTTCTGCACCAGCACCGTGCCCAGCACGCTGGCCACGCAGATGAACATCAGCAGGCTCACGGCGAAGCGCATCGAACCAAGCAGTTCGAAGAGATCGCGCGGCAGGCTGCGCAAGGGGTGGCGAGGGGGCTGGGCGGTGGCGTTCATGAAAAAAAGGGGGTGCCGTGCTGCCGGCTTTCCCCCTTATGGACAGCGCGCCCGGAATCCGGTTCCGGGCGCGCCGCGGTGTTGTCGCGCGGGCCGGCCGCGCCTGGACGGAGCCCGCGCCTAGCGCAGGCCCGCGGCGTAGTCGGACACCGCCTTGATGTCGGCGTCGGACATGCGGTCGGCGATGTCGTGCATGACGTCGTTGTTGGCGCGGTCGCCGCTGCGGAACAGCTTCAGCTGCTCTTCGATGTAGCCGGGATGCTGGCCGGCCAGCCGCGGATACTGGCTGGGCAGGCCGGCGCCGTCGGCCGAGTGGCAGGCCGCGCAGGCCGGCACGTTGCGGTCGGGCAGGCCGCCGCGCCAGATCTTGCGGCCCAGCTCGACCAGGTCCTCGTGGCCGGCGCTGGCCGGTTCGGTCAGGGGCTGCTGCGCCAGGTAGAGCGCCACGTTCTGCATGTCCTGGGGCGTCAGGTTCTGGGCCATGGCGGTCATGGGCGTCGGGTTGCCCTCCGGGCCATTGCGCGCCGGCTTCTCGGCGCCTTGCTTGGTCTGGAAGTCGACCAGCTGCTTGACCAGGTATTCGTGAGGTTGCGCGGCCAGGTTGGGGTTGACCGGAATGGTGCTGTTGCCCGCCGCGCCGTGACAGGACGCACAGGCCACGATGCCGCGCGAGGCGTCGCCCTGGTCGTACAATTCCTGCCCCTTGGCCGCATCGGGTTTCGCCGGCGCGGCGGCGCCTTCGGCAGCGAAACTGGAGGAGAATAGAGACGCACCGAGCATCAGCCCGCTTGCTACCAACATCCGGGACAGCACACGCTTCATTGAAAACCTCGACGATCGGATCTCGATCAAGGCGCCAAAGCGCCCCATGCCTGCCCCATGCCGTGCCGGATCGGACGTACATTCGCCCTGGGCCGTTTCCACCTTCGGCAGACGGAAAAAGCCGGCGCTGTGCAGGGGGACCACTGTTGCAAACGCACGATTATACAATAGGGTTCGCAACCAACCGTATCGGCCCCCTTCCGTGTCCCTCCTGCACCGCGCCTCTTTCTTCGTTTCGGCGGCTCGCCTCGACCAGCTGCCCCCTCCCGGCGCCCCCGAGGTCTGCTTCGTCGGCCGTTCCAACGCCGGCAAATCCTCGGCCATCAACGTGCTGTGCAATCAGCGCCGCCTGGCGTTCTCCAGCAAGACCCCCGGCCGCACGCGGCTGATCAACCTGTTTGGCCTGCCCGACCCGCTGACCCCGGGGCAGCCCCTCGGCTTCCTGGTTGATTTGCCAGGGTACGGCTACGCCTCGGTAGCGCACAAGGAAAAGGAGAAGTGGGCCGACATCCTGGGCGGCTATCTGCGCGACCGCCCTTCCCTGGCCGGCATCGTGCTGCTCATCGATATCCGCCGCGGCGTCACCGAGCTCGACCGGCGCCTGGCGGATTTCATCGCCCCCACCGGCCGGCCGGTGCTGGCGCTGCTGACCAAGGCCGACAAACTGCCCTACGGCCAGCGCCAGCGCGCCGTATACGCGGTGCGCAAGGACCTGGCCGACATCGGCGCCCTGCACACCGTGCCGTTCTCGGCCACCGAACGCATCGGGCTGGCCGAGGCCACCCAGCACATCGAGAACTGGATTTCCCCGAAGGTAGTGCCATGAATCCGCATATCATCTCCCCCGCCTTTCCCGTGTCGCGGCCGCGCCGGCTGCGCCGCGACGACTTCACGCGCCGCCTGGTGCGCGAGCACGCCCTCACGGTCGACGACCTCATCTATCCGGTATTCGTGGCCGAAGGCAGCGGCCTGCGCCAGCCCGTGCCGTCCCTGCCGGGCGTGGTGCGCTATTCGCCCGACACCCTGCTGGCCGCCGCCGAGGAATGCGTGGCGCTGGGCATCCCCGTGATGGCCCTGTTCCCGGTCATCGATCCGGCGCTCAAGACGCCCGACGGCGCCGAAGCGGCCAACCCGGAAGGCCTCATCCCGCGCGTGGTGGCGGCGCTGAAGCAGCGCTTCCCGCAGCTCGGCGTGCTCACCGACGTCGCGCTCGACCCGTACACCAGCCATGGCCAGGACGGCGTCATCGACGCAGAGGGCTACGTCCTCAACGAGCCAACCGTGCAGATCCTGATCCGCCAGGCGCTGGTGCAGGCAGCCGCCGGGGTCGATATCGTGGCGCCCAGCGACATGATGGACGGACGCATCGGCGCCATCCGCCAGGCGCTCGAAGCCGACCAGCACATCCACACTCGCATCATGGCCTACTCGGCCAAGTACGCCAGCGCGTTCTACGGTCCGTTCCGCGACGCGGTCGGGTCGGCCGCCAACCTGGGCAAGTCCAACAAAATGGCCTACCAGATGGATCCGGGCAACCTCGACGAGGCGCTGCGCGAAGTGGCGGCCGACCTGCAGGAAGGCGCCGACATGGTCATGGTCAAGCCCGGCATGCCGTACCTGGATGTACTGCGGCGAGTCAAGGACGCCTTCCGCGTGCCCACCTTCGCGTACCAGGTCAGCGGCGAGTACGCCATGATCAAGGCGGCCTCGGCCAACGGCTGGCTGGACCACGACAAGGTCATGATGGAAGCGCTGCTGGGCTTCAAGCGCGCCGGCGCCGACGGCATCCTGACCTACTTCGCGGTGGAAGCCGCCAAGCTGCTCAAGCAGCAGCAATAGGGGCGCGCCCCGGCCAGGTCTCGGCCTAGGTGTCAGGCTCCGCAGGTGCCTGACACTCGAGCACAAGCGGCGGCAGGCTCCGGCCCTAGCGCGCCAGCACGCGGTCCAGCACCGCGGCAAAGCGCGGCGCATCCTGGAAGCCGATGACGCGCGCATCGGCGATGGGCGCCCCGCCCGGGGCGAAGAACAGGATGCCCGGCGGGCCGAACAGGCGGAACCGCTTCAGCAATTCGCGGTCGTCGGCGTTGTTTGCGGTGACATCGGCCTGCAGCAGCAGCATGCGCGACATCCGGCCGGCCACGGCCGGATCGGAAAACGTGAAACGCTCCATTTCACGGCACGACACGCACCAGTCGGCATAGAAATCCAGCATGACGGGCTGGGTGCTCTGCGCCAACAGGGCATCCAGCTCGGCGCTGGTGCGCACCCGCTTGAACTCCACCGGGCCGGCGGCCGCCAGCGGCGCCGGCCCGCCGCCGCGTTGCGCCAGGTGCGACAGCGGCTGCAGCACATCGCGGCCGCCGCTGGCCGCGCCAACCAGCCACGCCACGCCGGCCAGGGCCAACAGCAGCCCCAGGCCCTTGGCGAACATGCGGGGCGCGCCGGCGCCGGCCGGCAGGGCATCGAAGGCGTGCAACATGACGGCCGCCACGATGGCCAGGAACGCCCAGCCCGCCATCTGCAGCCAGGTGGGCACGATGGGGATCAGCATCCACCAGGCGGTGGCCAGCAGCAGCATGCCGAACAGCCGCTTGACGCCGTCCATCCAGGGGCCGGCCTTGGGCAGCAGCGCGCTCGACGAAGCGCCGACCGCCAGCAGCGGCACGCCCATGCCCCAGGCCATGGCGAACAGCGCGGCGCCGCCCAGCACCACGTCGCCGGTCTGCGAGATATACAGCAGGGCCCCCGCCAGCGGCGCGGCCACGCAGGGGCCGAGGATCAGCGCCGAGACGGCCCCCATGGCCAGCGCACCCGTGGCCCGCCCGCCCGGGATGCGGGCCGAACGCGCCGACAGCCAGCCCTGCAGCGCGGACGGCACCTGGAAATCGAAAGCCCCAAAGGTGGCCAGCGCCAGCACCGCCAGCACCGCGGCGAAAGCAGCCAGCACCCAGGGCGTCTGCAGCCACGCGGCGAGGCCCGCGCCGCTCAGCCCGGCCGCGACGCCCAGCGCCGTGTAGACGACCGACATGCCCAGCACATAGGCGGCAGCCAGCCCCAGGCCGCGCCAGCGGCCGGGGCGCGCGGCGCCGCCGCCCACCACGATGGACGACAGGATGGGGATCATCGGCAGCACGCAGGGCGTGAACGCAAGCAGCAGCCCCAGCAGCCAGAATACGCCGGCGGTCTTGAGCCAGCCCAGGCCGCCGATGGCATCGGCCAGGCCCAGGTCGCCGGCCGACAGCAGCGCCCCCAAGCCGCCGCTCGACGCGGACGCGCCGGTGCCCGCCGCCCCCGCCGTATCCGCCGGAGCGGCGACGCCGTCCACGGCATACCCGCCGGTCGCCGGCACCAGCCGCACGGCATGGTCCATGGGCGGATAGCACAGGCCCGCATCGGCGCACCCCTGGCTCGTGACGGTCAGGGTGAAGGGCTGGCCCTCGGCCAGCGGCACCCGGATGGCCACCTGGTCGTGGTAGACCTCCATGTCCTTCTCGAACGTGGGGTCGTATTTCACTTCGCCCTGGGGATACGTCGCCTGGCCCAGCGTGGTGGCGCCTTGCGGGCTGATGGCCAGCCCGAAACGCTCGCGATACATGTAATAGCCGGGAGCGATGCGATAGCGCAGTTCGACGGTATCCGGGCCAGCCATGGCGGCGCTGAAGACAAAGGCCTGTTCGGGCGGCAGGAAATCCTCTTCGCCGAGCGCGGCGGCCGGACGCCAGGCCAGCACCGCCCATGCGGCCACCAGGGCCAGGCAGCCCATCAGGACCCGCCAGGCGGGCCGCGTACGAACCATCAACTGAAACATCGAATTCTCGTGGTTGCCGCCGGCCGTCCGGGGCCGGCAGGTGGATCCTATGAGCCGGCGCCGCCGGCCTGCGCCCGCACCCAGTCCAGGTACGGGGCGCTGCCGCCGATGACCGGCACGACGATGATCTCGGGAACCTCGTATGGGTGCAGCTTCGCCAGCGCCTGCACCACGGCCTGCTGGCGGCCGGCGGTGGTCTTGATACAGATGGGGATCTCGTCGGCCCCTTCGATCTCGCCCTCCCAGCGATAGATGGACAGCACCGGCGCGCCAAGGTTCACGCAGGCGGCGAGGCCATCCTCGACCAGCACATGGGCGATGCGCTTGGCCAACAGCAGGTCGGGCGCGTTGCTGATCACCAATACGATATCGTCGTCGGACGACATGGCTGCTCCTGGGAAACGGCCGACAGGGCCGCGGCTATGGGGTATTTTATCGGGACTGCCCGTGGCGCCGCGCGCCCGCCCCAGCCGAGACCTTTCTGCCATGTCGGACACCTGCCTGTTCTGCCGCATCGCGCGGCACCAGATTCCTGCCCACGTCGTGCACGAAGACGACGAGTTGCTGGCCTTCCTGGATATCCAGCCGGTGCGCCCAGGCCATGTGCTGGTCATCCCCAAGCAGCATTATCCGTACTTCGAGGACCTGCCCGCCGAACTGGCCGGCCGCATCCTGGCGCTGGGCCAGCAACTGGCGCACGTCATGAAAGCCCTGTACCGGGTCGAGCGCGTGGGCTTCATGTTCACCGGCATCCACGTGGCGCACGCCCATGCCCACCTGGTCCCCATGCATCATCCGCAGGACATCACGTCCACGCAGTACATCGCCCAGAAAGACCTGCAGTTCGTCATGCCGCCGCAATGCCCCGCCGACCAACTGGCCAGCACTGCCGCGCAGCTACGCCTGGCGCTGGCTGGTCGCGGATCTGACTCAGGTGTCTGACACCCTGCCGCCGCCGCGGCAAAAACAAGGGCGGGCCCGTAGGCCCGCCCTTGCGCTTATCCACTGGCCGGATTATTCGGCAGCGTTGTCAGCCTCGGTTTCCTGCACTTCAGGACGGTCAACCAGCTCCATGTAGGCCATGGGGGCGTTGTCGCCTTGACGGAAGCCCATCTTCAGCACGCGGGTGTAGCCGCCGTTGCGGGCAGCGTAGCGCGGGCCGATCTCGGCGAACAGCTTGACCACGGCATCGCGATCGCGCAGACGGGCAAACGCCAGACGCTTGTTCGCGAGGGTGGGCTCTTTGCCGAGGGTGATGAGGGGCTCGACGACGCGGCGCAGTTCTTTCGCCTTGGGCAGCGTGGTCTTGATCGCTTCGTGCTTGATCAACGAAACGGCCATGTTGCGAAACATGGCAAGACGGTGGCTGCTGGTGCGATTGAGCTTACGCAAACCATTACCGTGACGCATGATAAGTTCCTTTTGAATCTAAAGGCGGCGCTTGCGCCGCCAGGTTATCCGGATCTTCTATCGGCCTGTTGCCAGGCCGCGGTCCGGTGGAAGACGGGGGTAAAAATTACGGACGCTCGAGGCCCAGCGGCGGCCAGTTCTCGAGCTTCATGCCCAAGGTCAGGCCACGTGCAGCCAGCACTTCCTTGATTTCGTTGAGCGACTTGCGGCCCAGGTTGGGAGTCTTGAGCAGCTCGTTCTCGGTGCGCTGGATCAGATCGCCGATGTAGTAGATGTTCTCGGCCTTCAGGCAGTTGGCCGAACGCACGGTGAGCTCCAGGTCGTCGACCGGGCGCAGCAGCACCGGGTCGATCTGCGGCGTGCCGCGCACCGGGGCTTCGTACGAATCGCCGGCGCCTTCCAGGGCGGCGAACACCGAGATCTGGTCCATCAGGATGCGGGCCGACTGGCGCACCGCTTCCTCGGGCGAGATCACGCCGTTGGTTTCGATGTCCAGCACCAGCTTGTCCAGGTCGGTGCGCTGCTCGACGCGGGCGCTCTCGACGGCGTAGCTGACGCGGCGCACGGGGCTGAACGAAGCGTCCAGCACGATGCGGCCGATGGTGTGGGTGCGGTCTTCCGACAACGCGCGCACGTTGCCCGGCACATAGCCGCGGCCCTTCTCGACCTTGACCTGCATTTCCACCTTGCCGGCGTCGGTCAGGTTGCAGATGACATGGTCGGGGTTGATGATCTCGACGTCGTGCGGCAGCTCGATATCGCCGGCCACCACCGTGCCCGCGCCGTTCTTGCGCAGCACCAGGGTGACTTCGTCGCGGTTGTGCAGCTTGAAGACCACGCCCTTCAGGTTCAGCAGGATGTCGACGACATCTTCGCGCACGCCCGGGATGGTCGAGTATTCGTGCACCACGCCGGTCATCTGCACTTCGGTGGGCGCATAGCCCGTCATCGAGGACAGCAGGATGCGGCGCAGGGCATTGCCCAGCGTGTGGCCGTAGCCGCGCTCGAACGGCTCCATCACGATCTTGGCGTGGTGGGTGCCGACCGGTTCGACTTCAATGGAACGCGGCTTCAGAAAACCTTGAGTGGACATTTACAGTATTCCTTTTCAATACCCTCGGCTCGTTACACCGATAAGGCTGATGGAAACAAGAAAAAGCACGGCAAGAATGCCGCTCGATACTTACCGCAAAGCCCGCCCCGCGAAAATGCGGAAAGCGGGCTGCTGCGGGACTTGCAATCGGGTGCTCGGCACAGGCGGGCGCCCCAAGGGGCCGCCTGCAGCGATTAACGCGAGTACAGTTCGACGACCATCGATTCGTTGATGTCGCGAGCGACATCAGCGCGGTCGGGAACCGACTTGAACGTGCCCGACATCTTGTTGCTGTCGACTTCCACCCACTGGGGGATGCCGATGCTGGCGGCCAGGTCGAGCGATTCGCGGATACGGCCTTGCTTCTTGGCCTTTTCGCGCACGGCGATCACGTCGCCCGCCTTCACGATCATCGAGGCGATATCGGCGGTGTGGCCGTTCAGCTCGATGGCGCGGTGGGCGACCAGCTGGCGAGCCTCGGCGCGCGTCGAGCCGAAGCCCATGCGGTATACGACGTTGTCCAGGCGCGATTCGAGCAGCTGGATCAGCGTTTCGCCGGTGTTGCCGCGGCGACGCTCGGCCTCGGCGAAGTACTTGCGGAATTGCTTTTCCAGCACGCCGTACATGCGCTTGAGCTTCTGCTTTTCACGCAGCTGCAGGCCGTAGTCGGAGGTGCGGGCACCCGAAGTGCGGCCATGCTGGCCGGGCTTGGAATCCAGCTTGCACTTGGAATCCAGCGAGCGGCGGGCGCTCTTCAGGAACAGGTCGGTGCCCTCGCGGCGCGAGAGCTTGCATTTGGGTCCAGTATAACGAGCCATGTGGATTCCCTTTAGATACGACGACGCTTCGGCGGACGGCAGCCGTTGTGCGGAACGGGCGTGATGTCAGCGATGCTCGAGATCTTGATGCCCAGGGCGTTGAGCGCGCGCACCGACGATTCGCGGCCGGGGCCGGGGCCCTTGATGCGCACTTCGAGGGTCTTGATGCCGTATTCCAGCGCGACGCGGCCGGCCGTTTCAGCAGCCACCTGCGCGGCGAACGGCGTCGACTTGCGCGAACCCTTGAAGCCCGCGCCACCCGACGTCGCCCACGACAGGGCATTGCCCTGGCGGTCGGTGATGGTGATGATGGTGTTGTTGAAGGACGCGTGGACGTGCGCGATGCCGTCCGAGACGTTCTTCTTGACCTTTTTGCGTACGCGCGAAGCGCCGCTGGTGGAAGCTTTCGCCATAATCCAGTTCCTCGATTATTTCTTCAGGGACGCAGCAGCACGACGCGGTCCCTTGCGGGTGCGGGCGTTGGTGCGGGTGCGCTGGCCGCGCACAGGCAAACCGCGCTTGTGACGCATGCCGCGGTAGGTGCCCAGGTCGATCAAGCGCTTGATCGACAGTTGCACTTCG
Source organism: Bordetella genomosp. 2 (assembly GCF_002261345.1). Taxonomy (GTDB): domain Bacteria; phylum Pseudomonadota; class Gammaproteobacteria; order Burkholderiales; family Burkholderiaceae_B; genus Bordetella_A. The sequence goes on from NZ_NEVT01000009.1 coordinate 418,312, forward strand.
CGACGCAGGTCACCCTCGACCGTGAACACACCCACGTGCTCGCGGATGCGCTCCAGTTCAGCGTCGGTCAGGTCCTTGACCTTTTTGGTAAGGGGTACATTTGCTGCTTCGCAGATCTTGCGAGCGCGCGTACGACCGATGCCAAAAATGGCGGTCAGGCCGATTTCGGCGTGCTGTTGCGGCGGAATGTTAATGCCAGCAATACGGGCCATGACTGTTCCTTGAATAAATCCGTTGCGTGTCGCTAACCAGGTTAGCCTTGACGCTGCTTGTGACGCGGGTCGGTGCAGATGACGCGCACCACGCCGTGACGTTTGATAACTTTGCAGTTGCGGCAGATCCGCTTAACCGATGCCATTACTTTCATGGTTGACTCCTAATTTTCCGTAATCCGGTCGCTCATTTAGAGCGGAAAACGATTCTTGCCCGCGTCAGGTCATAGGGCGTGAGCTCCACTGTGACCTTGTCGCCCGGCAGGATCCGGATGTAATGCATACGCATCTTGCCGGAAATATGGCCTAGCACCACGTGGCCGTTTTCGAGCTTGACGCGAAAAGTCGCGTTGGGAAGGTTCTCGAGAACCTCTCCTTGCATCTGGATGACGTCGTCCTTAGACATTTCTTCTGCTATCGCATCGGCAAACCCGAGGAACCCTTGAAGTTCGCTTTCTTGAGCAGCGAATCGTACTGGTGCGACATCATGTACGCCTGAACCTGCGCCATGAAGTCCATCGTCACCACCACGATGATCAACAAGGACGTGCCACCAAAATAAAACGGTACGTTCCAGCGCATCACCAGGAATTCCGGCAGCAGGCACACCAGGGTGATGTACAGCGCACCCACCAGCGTCAAGCGCATCAGGATCTTGTCGATGTAGCGCGCCGTCTGTTCGCCCGGGCGGATGCCAGGAACGAAGGCACCGCTTTTCTTCAGGTTATCTGCCGTTTCCCGGCTGTTGAACACCAGAGCCGTGTAGAAGAAGCAGAAGAAAATGATCGCGGCCGAATACAGCGTGATGTAGAGCGGCTGACGGGGCTCGAGCGCCGCCGCCAGGTCGCGCAGCCACAGCATGCTGTCGCCGGTCGAGAACCAGCTCGTGATCGTGGCCGGGAACAGGATGATCGACGACGCGAAGATCGGCGGAATCACCCCGGCCATGTTCAGCTTGAGCGGCAGGTGCGAGCTCTGGCCACCGTAGATCTTGTTGCCCACTTGCCGCTTGGCATAGTTGACGGTGATCTTGCGCTGGCCGCGCTCGACGAACACCACGAAGGCCGTCACCAGCACCACCAGGGCCACGATGAACAGCGCCGACGGCACCGACATCGCGTTGGTGCGGACCAGGTCCAGCAACCCGGCCAGCGCCGACGGCAGGCCAGCGACGATACCCGCGAAAATCAGGATCGAGATACCGTTGCCCAGGCCACGCTCGGTGATCTGCTCGCCCAGCCACATGATGAACATGGTGCCGGTGACCAGCGTCACGACGGTCGTGAAGCGGAACAGCATGCCCGGATCGATCACCAGGCCCGGCTGGGATTCCAGCGCCACCGAAATGCCCACCGCCTGCACCAGCGCCAGCACGACCGTGCCATAGCGGGTGTATTGGGTGATCTTGCGGCGGCCGGCCTCGCCCTCTTTCTTGAGGGCTTCCAGCGAGGGCACCACGACCGACATCAGCTGCATAATGATCGATGCAGAAATGTACGGCATGATCCCCAGGGCGAAGATCGAAAAGCGCGACAGCGCGCCGCCCGAGAACATGTTGAACAGGCCCAGGATCCCGCCCTGGTTCTGGCGGAACAGGTCCGCCAGCGCGTCCGGGTTGATGCCCGGGACAGGGATGTGCGTACCCAGTCGGTAAACCACCAGGGCGAGCACCAGGAACACGAGACGACGCTTCAAGTCGCCGTATCGCGATCCAGTTTTGCCCAGTGCCTGTGCGTTAGCCACGTGTTACCTCGTAATCAGGCAAGCGAGCCGCCAGCGGCCTCGATGGCGGCGCGCGCGCCGGCCGTCGCGGTGATGCCCTTCAGCGTCACCTTGCGCGAAAGTTCGCCCGACTTGATGACCTTGGCGTAGCGCACCTGCTGGCCAACCACGCCGGCAGCCTTCAGCACTTGCACGTCGACTTCGTCGGCGGACAGGGCTTGCAGGTCCGACAGGCGGACTTCGGCGTACAGGTGCTGGCCCAGCGGCGTGAAGCCGCGCTTGGGCAGGCGACGCTGCAGCGGCATCTGGCCGCCTTCGAAGCCAACCTTGTGGAAGCCGCCCGAACGCGACTTCTGGCCCTTGTGGCCACGGCCGGCGGTTTTACCCAGGCCCGAGCCGATGCCACGGCCGACGCGGCGCTTGGCGTGCTTGCTGCCCTCGGCGGGCTTGAGCGTATTGAGTTGAATATCCGACATCGTGATTCCTTAGGCTTCCGAGACGGAGACGAGATAATCCACCTTGCGGATCATCCCGCGCACCTCGGGCGTGTCGACCAGAACGCGGCTGCTGTTGATGCGGCGCAGGCCCAGGCCGCGGATGGTATCGCGGTGGGATTGCTTGGTGCCGATCACCGAGCGCACGAGGGTAACTTTGATCTGCTTCTGAGCCATGATTTACCCCAGAATCTCTTCGACGGTCTTGCCGCGCTTGGCAGCCACTTCCGACGGAGTCAGGGAAGCGCGCAGGCCGTTCAGCGTGGCACGGACCATGTTGTAGGGGTTGCTCGAGCCGAGGCTCTTGGCAACCACGTTGCGCACGCCCATCACTTCGAAGATGGCGCGCATCGGGCCGCCGGCGATCACGCCGGTACCTTCGGCCGCGGGCGAGATCAGCACGGTGGAAGCGCCATGCTTGCCAACCACGGAGTGGTGCAGCGTGCCGTTCTTCAGGGCAACCTTGAACATGCCGCGGCGGGCCTGTTCCATCGCCTTCTGGACGGACACCGGCACTTCACGCGCCTTGCCCTTGCCCATGCCGATGCGGCCGTCGCCGTCGCCGACCACGGTCAGCGCGGCAAAGCTCATGGTGCGACCACCCTTGACCACTTTGCTCACGCGGTTGACCGCGATCATCTTCTCGCGCAGGCCGTCGTCGTTCTCTTTTTCCGCGGCGCCCTTGCCTTGTACTTTAGCCATTTGACAGATCCTCGCTTAGAACTTCAGGCCGGCTTCACGCGCGGCATCGGCCAGCGCTTTCACGCGGCCATGGTAACGAAAGCCCGAGCGATCGAAAGCGACCAGTTCGATACCGGCGGCCTTGGCCTTTTCGGCAACGCGCTTGCCCACCAGCGTGGCAGCGGCGGTGTTGCCGCCCTGGCCGCTTTGGCCGGCCAGCTGCGCACGCACTTCGGGTTCCAGCGTCGAAGCGCTGACCAGCACGCGATCGCCTTCCGGCGAAATGATGTTGGCGTAGATGTGCAGGTTCGAGCGGAAAATCGAGAGGCGATGAACGCGCAGCTCGGAGATCTTCCGGCGGGTCGGAACCGCACGACGCAAACGGGAAACTTTTTTGTCCATGATTCGTCCTTGCGTGCGCCGTTATTTCTTCTTGGTCTCTTTGATGACGACGCGTTCGTCCGCATAGCGCACGCCCTTGCCCTTGTAGGGTTCGGGTTCGCGATAGGCGCGGATTTCAGCGGCCACCTGACCGACGACTTGCTTGTTGGAGCCCTTGATGACGATTTCCGTCTGGGTGGGGCACTCGGCCTTCACGCCGGCGGGCAGCTTGTGCACGATGTCGTGCGAAAAACCGAGCTGCAGCTTGACGGCGTCGCCTTGGACCTGGGCGCGATAGCCCACGCCAACCAGGTTCAGCTTGCGCTCGAAGCCCTTGCTCACGCCGGTGACCATGTTGGCCACCAGGGCGCGCACGGTGCCCGACATGGCGCCGGCATGGCGCGAGTCGTTGGCGGCGACAAACGTCAGCTTGCCGTCGTCCAGCGCAACGGTGACATCGCCGGTCAGCGGCTGGCTCAGGGTGCCCAGCGGGCCCTTGACGGTGATCTGGTCCTGCTGGATGTTGGCTTCGACACCCTTGGGCAGTTCGACCGGGTATTTAGCGATACGTGACATTCGAGTTTCTCCTTAGGCCACGTAGCACAGGACTTCGCCGCCGACGCCGTTGGCACGGGCCTTGCGGTCGGTCATGACGCCGCGCGAGGTCGAAACGATGGCCACGCCCAGGCCGTTCATGACCTGGGGAATGCTGCTACGGCCCTTGTAGATGCGCAGGCCGGGGCGCGAGACGCGTTCGATGCGCTCGATGACCGGACGGCCGGCGTAGTACTTCAGGGTGATTTCCAGCTCAGGCTTGGCCTGCGTGCCCTTGACTTCAAAGCCGTCGATGTAGCCTTCGTCCTGCAGCACGGCGGCAATGGCCGCCTTCAGCTTCGAGGAGGGCATGCTCACCGTAACTTTGTCAACTTGCTGCGCATTGCGAATGCGAGTCAGCATATCGGCGATGGGATCGCTCATGCTCATGTTTTTTCTCCTACCAGCTGGCCTTGGTGATGCCCGGGATTTCCCCGTTCACCGCCATTTCACGCAGTTTGTGGCGGGTCAGCCCAAACTTGCGGAACACGCCGCGCGGACGGCCGGTGACGACGCAGCGGTTGCGCTGGCGCGTCGGGTTGGCATTGCGCGGCAGTTGTTGCAGCTTCAGCCGAGCTTGGTAACGTTCTTCGTCGGTCTTCGACTGGTCGTCGATGATCGCCTTCAGTTCGGCGCGGCGAGCGGCGTACTTGTCGGCCAGCTTGGCGCGCTTGATGTCGCGATTGATGAGGGAAAGTTTAGCCACGTCATCAGCCTCTTAGTTACGGAACGGGAAGCTGAAGGCGGTCAGCAGCGCCTTGGCTTCGTCGTCGGTCTTGGCGGTGGTGGTGATGCTGATGTTCAGCCCACGCAGCGCGTCGATCTTGTCGTACTCGATTTCGGGGAAAATGATCTGCTCTTTCACCCCGATGTTGTAGTTGCCACGGCCGTCGAACGCGCGGCCCGAGATGCCGCGGAAGTCGCGCACGCGGGGCAGCGCAACCGCCACCAGGCGGTCCAGGAATTCGTACATGCGCTGGCCGCGCAGCGTGACCATGCAGCCGATCGGGTAGTTCTCGCGGATCTTGAAACCGGCGATAGCCTTGCGGGTCTTGGTCACGACGGGCTTCTGGCCGGCGATCTTGGTCAGGTCGGCAACGGCGTGCTCGATGACTTTCTTGTCAGCGACCGCTTCCGAGACGCCCATGTTCAGGGTGACCTTGGTGATGCGCGGCACTTCCATCAGGCTCTTGTAGCCGAACTTGGCCTGCAGGTCGGGAGCAACCTTGCTCTTGTAGAAATCTTGCAAACGAGACATGTCTGTCGCTCCTTACGCCTTGGCGCCGACAACGGCACCATTGGAACGGAACACGCGGACCTTGCGGCCGTCGACTTCCTTGACGCCGACGCGATCGCCCTTGCCCGTGGCGGGGTTGAACAGCGCCACGTTCGAGATGTGGATCGGCAGGGTCTTCTCGACGATGCCACCGGGGTTGTTGGCCATCGGGTTGGCCTTGACGTGCTTCTTGACGACGTTCACGCCCTCGACCAGGACGTGGTCGGCGTCGACGCGAGCCAGCACGGTGCCGCGACGCTTCTTGTCGCGGCCGGTCAGGACGATGACTTCGTCGCCTTTACGAATGTTGTTCATCGTGGGCTCCTTACAGCACTTCGGGGGCCAGCGACACGATCTTCATGAACTTCTCGGTACGCAGTTCGCGCGTAACGGGTCCGAAGATGCGGGTGCCGATGGGCTCCAGCTTGGCGTTGAGCAACACGGCGGCATTGCCACCGAAACGAATCAGCGAACCGTCCTTGCGGCGCACGCCCTTGGCGGTGCGAACCACCACGGCGTTGTAGATTTCGCCTTTCTTGACGCGCCCGCGCGGGGCCGCATCCTTGACGCTCACCTTGATGATGTCGCCGATACCGGCATAACGGCGCTTGGAGCCACCGAGCACCTTGATGCACATGACAGCGCGCGCACCGGTGTTGTCGGCCACGTCCAGCGTGGTCTGCATTTGGATCATGATTTTTCCTGTTCCAACTTAACCGGAATTGCAGCACCCCACCGAGGAGCACCGCACTTCCCGCCAGTTTTGGTCCCGTCAGGTCCGCCGCACGCTTTGAAGACGATCCTCAAAGGCGGTACCGCGACCCTGGGTTGAAATCCTGCGGATACTTTTCCCGACGCCTTTGCCGGCAAGCCGCAGCCTGGTCGGTGACCTGACCGCCGCCCTACAAATGACGACAATTCGGGAAAGCTGTCAATTCTACCCCGCCGCCGAAAAAGAAGCAAGCACGCCGCGCCGGTATTCGTGCCGTGCGCGCCACAGGCCGCCGGCGGCCTCCCGGTCGCCACCCCGGCGCTGCGTCACCGTTTTTTGTCGGCGTAGAAGCGGGCTTCCCAGGTATCGTGGTTGGCCTTGCCGCGCCGCACCTCGTCGGTCAGCGGCGCGGCGGCCAGCACCAGGCGGTTCAGCCAGCGCTCGGGCGCCCGGCAGGGACGCTCGAAGTCGATGAACAGCACGGCGCGCAGGCCGTCGGTGTCATTGTGGACCTGGTGGGGGTAGAGATCGTCGAACACCACGGCCCGGCCTTCTTCCCATATATAACGCTGGCCGCCGACCTCGATCCAGCAGCGTTCGCGCGGTTCGGGCACCACCAGCCCCAGGTGCAGGCGCAGCACCCCGTTGTATGGACCACGGTGCAGCGGGATCCGCTTGCCGGGCTCGAGGATCGAAAAGAACGCCGTCCGCAGCCCCGGTATGCAGGTCAGCGCGTCGGCGGTGGCCGGGCAACGGGCCAGGTTGCGCTCCGAACGCAGCCCGTAGGCCAGGAACAGGAAGGTTTTCCACTGGTCGTCGCCGGTGATCATGGCCACGTCGGGCGAGATTTCGTGGAACGCCGGCAGGCGCTCGCGCTCCCGCAGCAGCGCCTGCAGTTCGGCGCGGATGGCCGGCGCCCGGGCTTCCAGCCCGGCTATCCAGCCGAACTGGGCATTGTCGAAGATGGGCCGGTCTCCTACCAGGGAGGCCCGGGCAATACGGTGTTGCAGCCAATCGAGGAACCGGAAGAAGGCCCGCGAGAAGAGACTGCGCGCGACGGGGGGACCCTGGTTCGGTGTTGGCATGGCAGAACGGCGAAAAGTGTACGGATGACGTGCCGGCGGACCTGATGCCCCCCCATTTTGTGCAGAGACGCGACGCGGCGCAAGCCCGCGGCGATTGGCTCCGGCAGAACTGGTTGCAGTGGCCCAAGCGTCCGTCGCCAAGCTGGTTTAGACTGAAGGGGTCTCATTGCTATTCCCACTTATTTCGCAAGGAACTCAGCATGTATGAACAGTTGGCGCTGTATATCGACGGTGAATTCCTGACCGGCGAGGGCCGTCGTACCCAGGATGTGATCAACCCCGCCACCCTGGAAGTCCTGGGGCAGCTGCCGCACGCCACGGAAGCCGACCTCGACCGGGCGCTGGCCGCGGCGCAGCGGGCCTTCGAGTCCTGGAAGCACAGCTCGCCCATGGAGCGCTCGGCCATCCTGCGCAAGGTGGCGTCGCTGTCGCGCGAGCGCGCCAAGGAAATCGGCCGCAACATGACGCTGGACCAGGGCAAGCCGCTGGCCGAATCGGTGGGCGAGATCACCGCTTGCGCCGAGCACGCCGACTGGCATGCCGAGGAATGCCGGCGCATCTACGGCCGCGTGATCCCGCCGCGCAGCCCGGAAGTGCGCCAGATCGTGGTGCGCGAGCCGATCGGCGTATGTGCCGCGTTCACGCCCTGGAACTTCCCCTACAACCAGGCCATCCGCAAGATCGCCGCCGCCCTCGGCGCGGGCTGCACGGTCATCCTGAAGGGCCCGGAAGATTCCCCCAGCGCGGTCATGGCCATCGCCCGCATGTTCCATGAAGCCGGGCTGCCCAAGGGCTGCCTGAACATCGTGTGGGGCGAGCCCGCCAAGATCTCCGACTACCTGATCCGCTCGCCCATCGTGCGCAAGGTGTCGTTCACCGGCTCGGTGCCGGTGGGCAAGCAGCTGGCCGCGCTGGCCGGCGCCCACATGAAGCGGGTCACCATGGAACTGGGCGGCCATTCGCCGGTCCTGGTGTTCGACGATGCCGACATCGGCCGCGCCGCCGAGATGCTGGCCAAGTTCAAGATCCGCAACGCCGGCCAGGTTTGCGTGTCGCCCACCCGCTTCTACGTACAGGAAGGCGCGTACGAGCAGTTCCTGGCGCGCTTCACCGAAGTGCTCAAGGGCATCAAGGTGGGCGACGGCCTGGAAGAAGGCACCCAGATGGGGCCGCTGGCGCACGAACGGCGGGTGCCGGCCATGAGCAAGTTCGTGGAAGACGCCAAGAAGCACGGCGGCAAGATCGCGCTGGGCGGCGAACCGCTCGACCGCAAGGGCTTCTTCTTCTCGCCCACGGTGGTCACGGACCTGCCCGACGACTCCATGCTGATGACCGAAGAGCCCTTCGGGCCGGTCGCGCCGGTGGTGCGCTTCAAGGACACCGACGAAGTGCTGCGGCGCGCCAACAGCCTGCCGTTCGGCCTGTCGTCATACGTGTTCACCAACTCGCTGCAAACCGCCACCAAGGTCGGCAACGGGCTGGAAGCCGGCATGGTCAACATCAACCATTTCGGCAGCGCCCTGGCCGAAACGCCGTTCGGCGGCATCAAGGACAGCGGCATCGGCAGCGAAGGCGGCCTGGAAACCTTCGACGGCTACCTGGTCACCAAGTTCATCACGCATGTATAAGTGATTCCCCAGGGGCGACGCCAGCGAGCCGACGGCAGGTGTCTGACACCCGGTGGGTGTCAGACACCGAGATGGACCGGCAAGCCGGCTTCGCGGCGTCTCCCTTCGGGCAGCAGGTGTTAGGGAGGCCCGATACCCGAAACGGGCAAGAAAAAACGGCAAGGATCGCTCCTTGCCGTTTTTCATGACGAGGCGGCCGAGGCCGCCCGCCAGGTGCTGCTTAGATGATGCGCACCGCTTCGACCAGTCGCACCACGCTCCAGGACTTCGAGCGCGAGATGGGACGGCCTTCCGCGATTTCGACGGTGTCGCCTTCGTTGTACTGGTTCGACTCGTCGTGCGCCTTGTACTTCGCCGAACGCATGACGATCTTGCCATAGATGGGGTGCTTGACGCGGCGTTCGACCAGAACGACCACGGTCTTGTCCATCTTGTTGCTGACGACCTTGCCGACCAGCGTGCGCTGGCGCTTGGCTTGAGTGTTTTGGGTTTCGCTCATGATCATTTCCCTGCCTTCTCGGTCAGCAAGGTACGCACGCGCGCGATGTCACGACGCACGTTGCGCAGCTGGCTGGTGTTGGCAAGTTGCTGCGTGGCCTTCTGCATGCGCAGACCGAATTGCGCCTTCAGCAGGCTCTCGAGCTCTTTGCCGAGCTCGGCGGCGTCTTTCGAACGGAGTTCGCTGGCTTTCATTGTGTACTCCTTAAGCACCGATATGACGCGCAACGAACGTGGTCGAGATCGGCAGCTTGGCGGCGGCCAGGCGGAACGCCTCGCGCGCCAGCTCTTCGCTGACCCCTTCCATTTCGTAGAGCACCTTGCCGGGCTGGATCTCGGCGACCCAGTACTCGGGGTTGCCCTTACCATTACCCATCCGGACTTCGGCAGGCTTCTGCGAGATCGGCTTATCCGGGAAAATGCGAATCCAGATACGGCCGCCACGCTTGATGTGACGGTTGATGGCACGACGCGCCGCTTCGATCTGACGGGCGGTCAGACGGCCGCGGCCGGTGGCCTTCAGGCCGAATTCGCCGAACGACACATGCGTGCCGCGCGTGGCGAGACCGGTGTTGCGGCCCTTTTGCTCTTTGCGATATTTTCTGCGAGAGGGTTGCAGCATGGTTATTCTCCTTCAGGCGCCGGAGCCGCGTCCGCCTTGCGGGGACCACGACCACGACCACCCGGACGACCGGGGCGACCGCCATCGGGGCGATCACCGCGCGGCGCGCGACGCGGACGGCGTTCTTCTTCACGCGGGGCGGCGGTTTCAGGCGGCAGTTCGCCATTGGCCAGCATGTCGCCCTTGTAGACCCACACCTTGATGCCGATCACACCGTAGGTGGTGTGGGCTTCCGAGGTGCCGTAGTCGATATTGGCCTTCAGCGTGTGAAGCGGCACGCGACCTTCGCGATACCACTCGGTACGCGCGATTTCGATACCGTTCAAGCGGCCCGAGCTCATGATCTTGATGCCCTGGGCGCCCAGGCGCATGGCGTTCTGCATGGCGCGCTTCATGGCGCGGCGGAACATGATGCGCTTTTCGAGCTGTTGCGAGATCGAATCGGCGATCAGCTGGGCGTCGGTTTCCGGCTTGCGGATTTCCTCGATGTTGACGTGCACGGGCACGCCCATCAGACGCTGCAGATCGGCCTTCAGGTTCTCGATGTCCTCGCCGCGCTTGCCGATCACCACGCCCGGACGAGCCGAGTAGACGGTGATGCGGGCGTTCTTGGCGGGACGCTCGATGATGACGCGACCGACCGAGGCGCTCTTGAGTTTCTTCTTCAGGTACTCGCGAACGCGGATGTCTTCGGCCAGCATGCTGCCAAAGGCCTTGTCATCGGCGAACCAGCGCGAGGACCAATTACGGGTGACCGCGAGACGGAACCCAGTGGGGTGAATTTTCTGACCCATCGTGACTCCTTAGGCTCCGACCTTGACCGTGATGTGGCAGGTCTGCTTCTCGATGCGGTTACCACGGCCCTTGGCGCGAGCCGAGAAACGCTTCATCGATTGCGCCTTGTCGACGAAAATCGTGGTGATCTTCAGTTCGTCGATGTCGGCGCCGTCGTTGTGTTCGGCATTGGCGATGGCGGACTCGACAGCCTTCTTCAGGATGCCGGCGGCCTTCTTGGGGGAAAAGGTGAGGATGTTCAGCGCCTGAGCAACCGACTTGCCGCGGATCAGGTCCGCAACCAGACGGGTCTTCTGGGCCGAGATGTGAACCCCACGGATAACGGCAGTAGTTTCCATCGCTTACCTCTTCGCCTTCTTGTCCGCGGCGTGGCCCTTGAACGTACGGGTCAGCGCGAACTCGCCGAGCTTGTGACCGACCATGTTCTCGTTGATGTAAACGGGAACGTGCTGGCGGCCGTTGTGCACAGCGATCGTCAGGCCGATGAACTCGGGCAGGATCGTGGAACGGCGCGACCAGGTTTTGATCGGCTTCTTGTCTTTGCCCGCGACGGCCGCGTCCACCTTCTTGATGAGGTGGGCGTCGACAAACGGGCCTTTCTTGATCGAACGTGACATAGTGTTCGCCTCTTACTTGCGCTTGCGCCGTTGGACGATCATGTTGTTCGTCCGCTTGTTGCGACGGGTCTTGAAACCCTTCGAGGGCGTGCCCCACGGGCTGACCGGTTCGCGTGCCTCGCCGGTACGGCCTTCGCCGCCACCGTGCGGGTGGTCCACCGGGTTCATGGCCACGCCACGAACCGTCGGACGCACACCGCGCCAACGCATCGCACCGGCCTTGCCGATCTGGCGCAGGCTGTGTTCTTCGTTACCGACTTCGCCGATGGTGGCGCGGCACTCGATGTGGACGCGACGGACTTCGCCCGAACGCAGACGCACTTGGGCGTACGTGCCTTCACGAGCCAGCAGCACCGCCGACGCACCGGCCGAACGCGCCATCTGGGCGCCTTTGCCGGGGATCATTTCGATGCAGTGGATGGTGGTACCCACCGGGATGTTGCGGATCGGCAGCGTGTTGCCGGCGCGGATCGGGGCTTCGATGCCCGAGACCAGCGTGGCGCCCACTTCCAGGCCGCGCGGCGCGATGATGTAGCGACGCTCGCCGTCGGCATAGCACAGCAGGGCGATGTGCGCCGTACGGTTGGGGTCGTACTCGAGGCGTTCCACCTTGGCCTGGATGCCGTCCTTGTTGCGACGGAAGTCGATCACGCGATAGTGCTGCTTGTGACCGCCGCCACGATGGCGAACCGTGATGTGGCCGTTGTTGTTACGGCCCGAGCCACGGGTCTTCTTCTCGAGCAGGGCGGCATGCGGCGCGCCTTTGTGCAGCTTGGGGCTGACGACCTTCACCATGCCGCGACGGCCGGCCGAGGTCGGTTTTACTTTGACGAGGGCCATTTACTTCACCTCCGCAAAGTCGATTTCCTGGCCTTCCTTGAGCGCGACATAGGCCTTGCGCTCGCTGCGGCGGCGACCCACGAAGCGGCCAAAGCGCTTGACTTTGCCCTTACGGTTGAGGACCTGCACGGACTCGACCTGCACTTTGAACAGCAGTTCGACGGCAGCCTTGATTTCCGGCTTGGTAGCGTCAGCCACGACACGGAAAGCGACTTGCTGGTTCTTCTCGGCAACGAAGGTGGCCTTTTCGGTCACCACCGGAGCCAGAATGACTTGCATCAAGCGTTCGGCGTTCATCCCAGCATCTCCTCGAGTTGAGCGATGGCCGGCTTGGTGATCAGCACTTTCTTGTAGTGGATCAGCGACAACGGATCGGCATAGCGGGGTTCGACCACGGCAACGTGCGGCAGGTTGCGAGTGGCGAGGTAAACATTTTCATCGACGGCGTCGGTGATGATCAGCACCGAATCGAGGCCCAGGGTCTTGAGCTTGGCCACGGCCAGCTTGGTCTTGGGCGATTCGAGGTCGAACGTGTCGACGACGGCGATGCGGTCTTCGCGGGCCAGCTGCGACAGAATCGAGCGGATGCCGGCGCGGTACATCTTCTTGTTGACCTTCTGGCTGAAGTTTTCTTCAGGCGAGTTCGGGAAGGTGCGGCCACCCCCACGCCACAGCGGCGACGAGGTCATGCCGGCGCGCGCGCGGCCGGTACCCTTCTGGCGCCAGGGCTTCTTGGTGGTGTGCTTGACTTCGGCACGGTCCTTCTGGGCGCGGTTGCCGCTGCGCGCGTTGGCCTGGTAGGCCACCACGACCTGGTGAACCAGCGCTTCGTTGAAATCGCGACCGAAGATGGTGTCGGGCGCGCTGAACGTAGCGGCCTGACCTTGATCGTTCAGGAGCTTGAGATCCATGATGCTTACGCCCCCTTCTTGGCCGGCGCCTTGATGGCCGGACGCACGACGACATCGCCGCCGGCATGGCCGGGAACGGCGCCCTTGACCAGCAGCAGGCCGCGTTCGGCGTCGACACGCACGACGTCGAGGTTTTGAACGGTACGGGTCACATCGCCCAGGTGGCCAGCCATGCGCTTGCCGGGGAAGATGCGGCCCGGATCCTGCGCCTGGCCGATCGAGCCGGGCACGCGGTGCGAACGGGAGTTACCGTGCGAGGCGCGCTGCGAACCGAAGTTGTGGCGCTTGATGGTGCCGGCGAAACCCTTACCGATCGTGGTGCCCGTGACGTCGACCTGCTGGCCGGCTTCGAACACCGATTCCACGGCGATGACCGCGCCGGGGGTGAACTCGGCGAGGCGGGCGGGATCAAGGCGAAATTCTTTCTGGATGCTACCGGCTTCGGCTCCGGCCTTGGCGTAGTGGCCGGTTTGCGGCTTGGCCACACGCGAGGCACGACGGGTGCCGTAAGCCACCTGGATCGCGGCGTAGCCGTCGGTTTCCAGAGACTTGATCTGGGTCACGCGGTTGTTCGACACGTCCAGCACGGTCACCGGGATGGATTCACCTTCCTCGGTAAAAATGCGGGTCATGCCGACCTTGCGACCCACCAGACCCAGCCGATGCGCGGCGGGCGTGGACGTCGAATTCGACATTGTTTTCTCCATTCCCGACTACGATTGGTCGGGGCTAATCGGGCAAAAGGTAAAGGCTTTCACCCTACAGGACTAAGTAACCAAAACCGCCCGCGGCTAAGCGCGCGGCCAGGGTTGCTGTTGCCACAAAATGGCAAGCTTGGCATATTAGCACGATTTTTCCAGGCAGCACAAGTACTTAGATGCCTTGCCGCCACGGGCGTCCTAGCGGCCGGCCCGCCGGGGCGCGGCCTTCTCGGCCAGGATCAGGTACAGGCCGCTGGCAATGATGATGGCGCTGCCCGCCAGGGCGGCGGGCGTCGGCACCTCGCCCCAGACGGCATAGCCCAGGGCGATGGCCAACACGATGCGGCTATAGCTGAGCGCCCCTGCCAGCGCCGGGGGCATGAGCCGGAAGGCCTGGGTCTGCGAATATTGCCCCACCGCGCCGGCCAGGCCGGCCCCGCCCAGCACCAGCCAGCCGATGGCATCCGGCGCGACCCAGCCCAGGGGTAGCCAGCAGGCCGTTACCAGGGTGGCCAGGGCGGTGAAGTAGAAGACCACACAGGTAGGGTGTTCCGAGCCGCTGGTCTTGCGGGTCAGCACCATGCCCAATGCATACAGCAATGTGCTGCCCAGGCCGGCCAGCGCCCCCGCGTCGAGCAGCCCGGCGCCGGGCGGCGCGATCAGCAGCACGCCGGCGAAGCCGATGATCACCGCCATCCAGCGCCGGGCGCCGACCCGCTCGGCCAGGATGGGCGCCGACAGCGCGGCGATCATCAAGGGCCCGACATAGGTATAGGCAGTGGCGTCGGCAAAAGGCAACAGGTGGTACGACCAGAAGCTCAGGACCATGGACGCCACCATCAAGACGCTGAGCGTGGCGATGGCCGCCGGCCGGCTGGTGCGCAGCACCGCGGCGCCGCCCTGGTGGCGCGCCAGCAACAGTATGGGAAGCAGCGCCACCGCGCTGCGCAGGAAGACCGCCTGGCCGAAGGGGTAGATTTCGACCGCCCATTTCACCAGGGCGTTCATGAAGGCGAACGCCGCCACGGAGACGAGCAAGTGGGCGATGCCCGCGCCGAGCCGGATGTCGGCCATGGGCGGCACGCGGCCGCCGGCCGCCGGCACGGGTGACGGCGCCAGGGGAGCCGGATTCATGGCAGGGTCACTATGCGGCTTGCCGGCGTTTCTCGTAGACCGCCTGCCGCAACGCCAGGCCGGCCGTGGGCGAGGCCGGGCGCGCGGCAGCCTGGAACAACGGCACCTGCTCCGCGTGATGGCAGGCCACCTGGTGGCCCGGGCCCATGGGGCGCAAGGCCGGTACCTGCTGGCGGCACTGCTCCGTCGCCATGGCGCAGCGCGTATGGAAACGGCAACCGGGCGGCGGATTGATCGGACTGGGAATGTCGCCGGCGGGCACCGCCTTGTCGCGGAAAGCGGGATTGGGCTCCGGGGCGGCCGCCAGCAGCGCCTGGGTATAGGGGTGGCGCGGACGCTCGTAGAGGCTGCGCTTGTCGGCGATCTCCACCATCTGGCCCAGATACATCACCGCGACGCGATCCGCGATATGACGCACGACCGCCAGGCCATGCGAAATGAAAAGGTAGGAAAACTTGAACTCGTGCTGCAGATCCTTGAGCAGGTTGACGATCTGCGCCTGGATCGACACATCCAGCGCGGACACGGGTTCGTCGCAGACGATGAGCTTGGGCGACAAGGCCAGCGCGCGCGCAATGCCGATGCGCTGGCGCTGGCCTCCGGAGAACTGGTGGGGATAGCGTTGCGCATGATAGGGAGCCAGGTCCACCAGCCGCAATAGCTCCTCGACGCGCCGCCCATGCGTCGCGGGATCGCCGACCTTGTGCACCTGCAGCGGCTCCGCCAGGATTTCACCGATAGTCATGCGCGGGTTCAGGCTGGCGTATGGATCCTGGAACACGATCTGCATACTGCGGCGCAACGCATTGAGGTCGCGCCGCGACGCGTGGGTGATGTCGCGCCCCTCGAAGCGGATGCGCCCGGCCGTCGGCTCGATCAGGCGCATCGCCAGGCGCGCCGTGGTCGATTTTCCACAGCCGGTCTCGCCGACGATGGCCAGGGTCTCGCCCCGGGCGATCGACAGGCTGACATCGTCGACCGCGCGCACCATGCCGACCTGCCGCCGCAGCAGGGCCCCGCTGCGCACCGGATAATGTTTCGACACGCCTTCCAGCTCCAGCAGGGTCTCGGTCATGCGAATTGCTCCAGTGGAACGTTCCAGCATGCCGCCGCGTGGCCCGGCGCCACCTCTTCCAGGGCAGGCAGGTCGCGCCGGCAGCGCTCGCTGGCGAACAGGCAGCGCGGGTTGAAGCGGCATCCGGCCGGATAGCGGAACGGCGGCGGCACCGTGCCGCGGATCGTCAACAGGCGCGCCGTGTCGGCGCTCATGCGCGGCAGCGAACTCATCAGGCCCAGCGTGTAGGGATGCTGGGTATCCTGGAAGACGGCCGACACCGACGCGGCTTCCATGACCTTGCCGGCATACATCACGGCCACTTCGTCGGCGCATTGCGCGATGACGCCGAGGTCGTGGGTGATCAGCACGATGGCCATGCCCGTCTCCTGCTGCAGGTCGCGCAGCAGTTGCAGGATCTGTGCCTGGATCGTCACGTCCAGTGCGGTGGTGGGCTCGTCGGCGATCAGCACGGCCGGCTTGCAGGCCAGCGCCATGGCGATCATGACCCGCTGGCGCATGCCGCCGGAAAGCTGGTGCGGGTACTCGGCGAAGCGGCGCTCGGGCGAGGATATGCGCACCTTGGCCAGCGCTTCGATGGCCAGGGCTTTCAGGTCGCTGTCCGCCATCGAATGATGCGCGCGAACCGCCTCCATGATCTGGAAGCCGACCGTGTGCACCGGGTTGAGGCTGGTCATCGGTTCCTGGAAGACCATCGCGATGCGGTTGCCGCGGATCTCCCGCATGCGGGCGGCCGACAGGGTGCGCAGGTCGCGGCCCTCGAACAGGATCTGGCCCGCCTGGATGCGCCCGGGCGGAGGCACCAACCCCATGATCGACAGCGACAGCATGCTTTTGCCCGAGCCGCTTTCGCCCACGATGCCGAGGGTCGTGCCGGGCCGCACCTGCAGGCTGACGCCGTCCACGGCGCGCACCTCCCCCATGGGGGTATGGAACGCCGTGACCAGGTCCCGCACTTCGAGTATGGGCGCATCCATGGATGCTCCTTCAGGCCAGCGGAAAAGTCAGGGGCGAGACCTGCGAGATACTGCGATGCGCCACCAGGTCGAGCTCCGGCACGCGCTCGGCCGCGCGCTGCTGGGCCTCGTGCACCGCGGCAGCGGCCGCGGCGCGGTCGATGGTGAGCAGTTTGCCCGCATCCACCACCTTGCGGCCATCGACATAGACGGTATGGATGGCGCGGTCCCCGGCCGCGTAAATGAGGCTGCGCACCGGGTCGCGATACGGGCTCATCATCGGATGCGTCATGTCCACCATGACCACGTCCGCCTTTGCGCCGACCGCCAGCCGGCCGATGTCCTCGCGTCCCAGCGCGCGCGCTCCGCCCACGGTGGCGGCATCGAAGACATCGGTGGTGGTGAGCGTGCGCGGATTGTCCGCCATCACGCGCGCCAGGTACGCCACGTGGCGCATTTCGTCCATGATGTTGTGGGGATACGAGTCCGTGCCGATGCCCATGTTCACGCCGGCCCGCCGATAACGCCCGAAATCGCGCAACGCCATGCCGCGCCGCATGAAAATGGTGGGACAGTGCGCCACCGTGGTGCCGGTCTCGGCCAGAATGGCCAGGTCCTTGTCGGTGCTCCAGTGCGTGCGCGGGTGGTGATCCAGGAAGATCCCGTGCCCCACGATCGACTGCGGCCGCAGCACCCCCAGCGAATGCAGCCACTGGATCGGCGTGACGCCGTGGCGGCGGGTCATCTCGTGGAACTCCGGCACCGACTGCGCCGCATGGATCTGCCACGACAGGCCGCGCCGGGCTGCCTCTTCACGGCTGGCCTTGATCAGCTCCGGCGTGCAGGTATCGACCTGCGAGGGGCTGACCAGGCCGAACAGCCGTCCGCTGGGATGCCGCTGGACTTCGTCGATGATCTTGAGCGCGGCTTCCATGCCTTTCTCGCCGCCCTTTTCATCCCATTCGTACTCCACCAGGTGCCCGTTGCGGGTGAGCCAGCGGGCCGACTTGAACATGGGCGCAATGCAGCCCCTGATGCCGCTCTGCGCCATGATGTCGACCCACTGCGGATGCGCGCCGGACATGTCCACCAATGTGGTCACTCCGGACAGCAGCAGTTCGGACAACGCCAGCCGCAGGCAGTCGGGCGTGCCCTGCGCGTCGCCGCGCACCAGCGGCATGATTTCGTACAGGGCGGAGTTGTACAGGCCGGCCGAGCCGATCTCATCGGTATAGCCCTTGTTCAGCGGCTCGCTGGCCGGGTGGCTGTGGATATTGACCAGGCCGGGCATGATCATCATGCCCTTGCCGTCGATCTGCTCCACGGCCTGCCCGGCCGACGCCTCGTAGCCGCGGCCCACGAAAGTGATGCGGTTGCCTTCGAACGCGAGGTCCGCATCCGGCATATAGGTATGGCGCTGGTTCTGCGCGTCCCACCCGATGATGAAGCTGGCATTCTTGATTACGCTCGTGCTCATTTCCGGTTCCTTGTGGCGGTTCAATTCTTGACGCGTATATCCAGGCCCTTGTACAGCGAGGCCCCGTACAACCCATGCGGCCGCGCGCCTTCTACGCGGTCGGCGCTGACCATCCAGAGCTGCACATTGACCAGCGGCGCCCACACGGCCTGCTCGGAAAGCTGCCGCTGCACCTTGCTGGTGGCCTCCTGGCGCTGCGCATCGGTCAGGGCGGCCGACGCCTGGGCGGCATAGGCATCGGTATCCTTGTTGTTCCAGTTCATCCGGTTCGGCGTCGGCATCTGCACGCTGCGGAAGTAGAAGTTCACCCACTCGGTCACGGTGATATAGGGCAGGTTCATGATGAAGGCGTCGAATTCCTGCGTGGCCAGCTTGCCCCATACGGCCGTGTTGTCCCACAGCTGGACCTGCAGGTCGATGCCGACACGGCGCAAGTCGGCCTGCAGCGTTTCGGCCATGCGCGAGGTGGTGTCGTTGCGGCTGCCGTACACCAGGAACGACGCCCTCACGCCGTCCTTGACGCGAACGCCGTCCGGGCCGGGCTTCCAGCCGGCCTCGTCGAGCAGCTTGGCGGCGGCGGCCGGGTCGTACTGCTGCAGGTACTTGACCGATTCCGGGTCGTAGTCGACGGCATTCGGGTTGGCCATACTGCGGCGCGGATCGGCATGGCCGAAGTAGATGGCCTTGACCAGCGTGTCGCGATTGATTGCCGCGTTGACTGCCTTGCGGATCGCCAGGTCGCCCGTGACCGGCTTGTTGACGCGGAATCCCAGGAAGTAATCGTCGATGGCATTCGGCTGCTGCTGCACCTTCATGCCGGGAATCTTCTTCATCCCGTCCAGCGCGAACGCCGGCACGTTCTGGCTGGTATCGCCCTGCCGCGACTGTATGGCGGCCATGAGCGTATTCGACTCGGGCACCACCTTCCAGATCACGCGGTCCAGTTGCGGACTGGGGTTCTTGTATATGGGCGGCCCCCACTTGTAGTGGGGGTTCTTCTTCAACACGAGTTCCTGGCGCGGCGTCCAGCTGACCCAGCAATAGGGGCCGGTGCCGTTGAACCCCTGGGTGCCGAAGTTCTTCCCGAGTTTTTCCACCGTGTTCTTGTCGACGATGGACGCGAAGGGCAGCGCGAGCTGATAGAGGGTATCGCTGAACGGAGACGACAGTTCGTAGTCGACCGTATAGTCGTCCACCGCCCTGACTTCCTTGATCGGCCCCACCTTCAGGCGCACCGGCGACTTGTTCGCCGGGTCGGCCAGGCGATTCAGCGAATACGCCACGTCCTGCGCGGTCATCGGCCGCCCATCGCAGAACTTGACGTCCTTGCGCAGCACGAACCGGTAGGTCTTGCCGTCGTCGGATACCGTCCATGATTCGGCCAGGCCCGGCTTGACGGTCTTCAGGTCGAAGTCGAGGCTGACCAGTGTGTCCGCCATCATGAACATGACCTCGCCCATGCGGGTGGACGTGGTGCGTATGGGGTCGTAGATGTCCGCGTCGGCCACGCGCAGCACGGTCAGCGTGCCGGGCTGCTGCGCGTGGGCACTCACGCCCGCCAGTGCCACGACGCCGGCCAGCGCGGCGGCCATGCATGTCTTTTTCACCCTTGTCTTCATTTGCTTTCCTTGTGCAGTCTGGAGCGCCGGACGACCACCGTCACTTGCGCAGTTTCGGATCGAGCACGTCACGCAAGGCGTCGCCCAGCGTATTGAAGGCCAGCACGACGATGAAGATCAGCATGCTGGGCAGGACAGATACATGGGGAGCGAAGAAGAGGAAGCTGCGGCCTTCCGCCGCCATGGATCCCAACTCGGCCGTGGGCGGTTGCGCGCCCAGGCCGATGAAGGACAGCGCCGCGCCCAGCAGGATCACCTGGCCGAAGCGCAGCGTCACGAACACCATGATGGACGACATGCAATTGGGCAGCAGATGGCGGCGCCACAGGTGCAAGTCGCTGACGCCCAGCGCGCGCGCGCTTTCGATGTAGTCCTGCTGCAGCACGCTGAGGGCGGCGCCGCGGACAATGCGCGCCATGAGCGGCACGGAGGAGATCGACAGCGCCGCGATGACCGCCGTCAGGCCGGGCCCGAGGATCGCGGCGATGGCCAGGCCGAACAAGATCGTGGGGAACGACAGCAGGACATCCATCAGGCGCATGAGCACGCCCGATAGCGGCCGGTAGTACGCCGCCGCCAGGCCGATGCACGCGCCGATCGAGCAGCCGATGAGTATCGACGCCACCGCCATCAACATGGTGGTATGCAACCCGTACAAGAGCCGCGAGACCATGTCCCGACCCTGCGAATCGGCGCCCAGCAAACCGGCCTCGCCCGGCGCCTTCAGCGCATTGGCCATGTCGCCGCTCCAGGGCCCTGATGGCGCCAGCCAAGGGGCGAACAGTGCCGCGGCCACCACCAGCGCCACTACCGTGAAAGCGATCGCGCCGGCGGGGTCCGCCATCAGGCGGCGGAACGTGGAAACCGCGGGCGGGATCTGCTCGGACTCCGGCGCGACGCGGGGCGGCGTGGTGTCGGTGCCGGACAGGACTTGTTGCATGGCGGTCTCCGGTCAGGCGCGCAGGCGCGGGTCGAGCGCCGTGTACAGGATGTCGACGGCGAGATTGATGAAGATGAAACCCAGCGACAAGATGATGATCGTGCCCTGTGCCATGGGAAAATCGCTGGACAGGATGGCGCCCACCGCAAGGCGGCCGACGCCCGGCCAGCTGAACACGGTCTCGGTCACCACCGCGCCGCCCAGCAGGAAGCCGATCTGCAGGCCGAGCAGCGTCACAATGGGAATCAGGGCGTTGCGCAGGGCGTGCCGCATCATGACGACCCATTCCGTCAGGCCCTTGGCCCGGGCGGTGCGCACATGGTCCGCGCCCAGCACATCCAGCACGGCGGTGCGGGTCATGCGCGCCACCGGGCCGATGAACACCCCTCCCAGGGTCAGGGCGGGCAGGATGATTGCTTTCAGGCCCTCCAGCGTCCACAGCGGCCCGCCGCGCCCGGTGAAGGGCAGCCATTGCAGCTTGAAGCCGACGCCCCAAACCAGTATCAAGCCCACGAAGAAGACCGGCACCGACACGCCGGCGACGGAGAACGCCATGATGCAGCGGTCCAGCAGCGATCGCTGGTAGCGCGCCCCCAGCGTGCCCAGCAGAATGCCCAGGGGAATCGCCCAGATCAGGGACGCGAACATCAGCTCCAGGCTGGGGCCGATGGTGGTTCCCAGCTCCTGGATGACCGGGACGTTGTTGATGAGCGAAACGCCCAGGTCACCTTGCAGCAAACGCCAGATATACAGGCCGAACTGCACCAGCAGGGGCTTGTCCAGGCCCATTTCGATGCGCAGGGCGTCGATCACGTCCTGCGTGGCGTTCGGGCCGGCGCGCACCACGGCCGGATCGTTCGGCCCCGCCTGCATGAGCAGGAAGCCGATCAGCAGCACCCCGAGCATGACGGGAACCGCGAGCAAGAGCCGCATCAAGCAGTGCCGAAGCATGAACACTCCTCCAGTAGGGAGTACACGACAACAACAACAGGTGCTACGAAGGCTGTATGGGAAAGCTCAGTAAGTCGGCGGGGTGATCGCCCACACCACCTCGGTGTTGATCAGCCCCGGATTGCGGTAACGATGCAGTTGCGTGCTGGCGAACGAGAAACTGTCGCCGGCGTTCAGCAGAAAGTATTTGTCGCCGACCCACAGTTCCATGGTGCCGCGCACCACCAGGCCGGCCTCTTCGCCGCGGTGCACGTAGGCCTCGCCGCTGTCGGCGCCGGGCTCCAGTACGCACATGACCAGTTCGAGCTGGCCGGAAAGATTCGGGGACAGCAGGTAGTCGGCGATTCCGCCCGCGAACGACAGGCGCCGGCGGCTTTCGGCACGCACCACGATCCCGTCGTCGGAGGGATCCACCGGCAGACCCTGGGGAAAAAACCAGCTGATCTGCACATCCAGGGCGCGGGCGATTTCCTGCAGCGCGCCGATGGTAGGCCGGCTGACGCCGCGCTCGAGCTGGCTGAGATAACTGATGGACTTGCCGCAGCGCTCGGAGAGCACTTGCAGGGAATAGCCGCGCGCCTTGCGCAGATTCTTGACCTCGGTGCCGATCCACAAGGCGGATTCGTCGGTCAACTCGGCTTGAAGCGTTGGCACTGCATTCGTTGTCATAGGGAGTATGAGTTCCTAATGCGCCACACCACGGAAAAATCCGCCCTGCTTTTTTACGATTATGAAATTTTGGGGCTATTTTTCTATGATCGTTTTCCCTAGGCCCCACCCGGATGCGGGTTTTCTCCCTGGATACGCCATCAGGGCCGTGAAATTCCGGCTTATTTCTTTCACCCCCTGGCGGCGCCAGGCAGCAAAAAGGCCGCACCCCCAAGGGGAATGCGGCCTTTTTGCCTGGCCCGCGCGCGCTCGGCGCGTGGGGCCACAGGGATTTACTGCAGCGCGATCTCGACGTCGACGCCAGCCGGCAGGTCCAGACGCATCAGGGCGTCCACGGTCTTGTCGGTGGGATCCACGATGTCCACCAGGCGCTGATGGGCGCGGATCTCGAACTGGTCGCGCGACGACTTGTTCACGTGCGGCGAACGCAGCACGTCATAGCGGCGGATGCGCGTGGGCAGCGGAACCGGACCGCGCACGACAGCGCCGGTACGCTTGGCGGTATCGACGATCTCGGCGGCGGACTGATCGATCAGCTTGTAGTCGAAGGCTTTCAAGCGGATGCGGATCTTCTGGTTTTTCATGGTGTTTCCTAAAGAACGAAAAGCGAAGGCGGTTGAAGAGGACGCAGCCGCCTTCGCCGGTTGGGGGTCGCCTTAGGCGATGATTTTGGCGACGACGCCGGCGCCGACGGTACGACCGCCTTCACGGATGGCGAAGCGCAGGCCTTCTTCCATGGCGATCGGCGCCAGCAGCTTGACCGTCATCGACACGTTGTCGCCCGGCAGCACCATTTCCTTGTCCTTGGGCAGCTCGATCGAGCCCGTCACGTCCGTCGTACGGAAGTAGAACTGCGGACGGTAGCCGTTGAAGAACGGCGTGTGGCGGCCGCCTTCTTCCTTGGACAGAATGTACACCTCGGCCGTGAACTCCGTGTGCGGGGTGATCGAACCCGGCTTGGCCAGCACCTGGCCACGCTCGACTTCTTCACGCTTGGTGCCGCGCAGCAGAATACCCACGTTGTCGCCCGCCTGGCCCTGGTCCAGCAGCTTGCGGAACATCTCCACGCCCGTGCAGGTCGTCTTCACCGTCGGCTTGATGCCCACGATCTCGATTTCCTCGCCAACCTTGATCACGCCGCGCTCGACCCGACCCGTGACCACCGTACCACGACCCGAGATCGAGAACACGTCTTCCACCGGCATCAGGAACGCACCGTCGACCGCGCGCTCCGGCGTCGGGATGTACGTGTCCAGCGCCTCGGCCAGCTTCAGGATCGCCTGCTCGCCCAGCTCGCCCTTGTCGCCTTCCAGCGCCAGCTTGGCCGAACCCTTGATGATCGGCGTATCGTCGCCGGGAAAGTCGTACTTCGACAGCAGCTCGCGGACTTCCATTTCCACCAGCTCCAGCAGCTCCGCGTCATCGACCATGTCCGCCTTGTTCAGGAACACGATGATGTACGGCACGCCAACCTGGCGGCTCAGCAGAATGTGCTCGCGCGTCTGCGGCATCGGGCCGTCCGCGGCCGAGCACACCAGGATCGCGCCGTCCATCTGCGCCGCGCCCGTGATCATGTTCTTCACGTAGTCAGCGTGGCCCGGGCAGTCAACGTGCGCGTAGTGACGGTTCTCCGTCTCGTATTCCACGTGCGCCGTGTTGATCGTGATCCCACGCGCCTTCTCTTCCGGCGCCGCGTCGATCTGGTCGTAGCCGCGGGCTTCCCCGCCGAACTTCGTCGACAGCACCGTCGTGATCGCCGCCGTCAACGTCGTTTTGCCGTGGTCAACGTGACCAATCGTACCCACGTTCACGTGCGGCTTGGTACGTTCAAACTTGCCTTTTGCCATGATCTCTATCCTTTGACTTTCAAGGAAACTGGGATGATTTGCCGCGCCTCCGGAGTCACGGAGGCGCGGCGACGGTTATTTACTTGGCCCGAGCGGCGATGACTTCGTCAGCGACGTTCTTGGGAGCCTCGGAGTAATGCTTGAATTCCATGGTGTACGTGGCACGGCCCTGCGTCAGCGAACGCAGGTTGGTGGCGTAACCGAACATCTCGGCCAGGGGAACCTCGGCCTTGATGGTCTTGCCGCCGCCGACCATGTCTTCCATGCCCTGCACCATGCCGCGCCGCGAGGACAGGTCGCCCATCACGGTACCGGCGTAGTCTTCGGGCGTTTCCACTTCAACGGCCATCATGGGCTCGAGCAGCACCGGGCTGGCCTTGCGCATGCCTTCCTTGAAAGCCATGGAAGCGGCCATCTTGAACGCGTTTTCGTTCGAGTCCACGTCGTGGCACGAACCGAAGAACAGCGTGACCTTGACGTCCACCACCGGGTAGCCGGCCAGGATGCCCGAAGGCAGCGTTTCCTGGATACCCTTGTCGACCGCCGGGATGTACTCGCGCGGCACCACGCCACCCTTGATGGCGTCGACGAATTCATAGCCGCCGCCCGCATCGAGGGGTTCGAGCTTGAGCACCACGTGACCGTACTGGCCGCGGCCGCCCGACTGCTTGACGAACTTGCCTTCGACTTCTTCGCAGGTCTTGCGGATGGTCTCGCGATAGGCCACCTGCGGCTTGCCGACGTTGGCTTCCACGCCGAATTCGCGCTTCATGCGGTCGACCAGGATTTCCAGGTGCAGCTCGCCCATGCCCGAGATGATGGTCTGGCCGGATTCTTCGTCGCTGCGCACGCGGAACGACGGGTCTTCCTGGGCCAGGCGCGACAGGGCCAGGCCCATCTTTTCCTGGTCGGCTTTCGACTTGGGTTCGACGGCCTGCGAGATCACGGGCTCGGGGAACTCCATGCGCTCGAGCAGGATGTGGGAATCGACGTCGCACAGGGTTTCACCGGTGGTGACGTCCTTCAGGCCCACCACGGCGGCGATGTCGCCCGCCAGAACTTCCTTGATTTCCTCGCGGTTGTTGGCGTGCATCTGCAGCAGGCGGCCGACGCGTTCCTTCTTGCCCTTGATGGGGTTGTAGACCGTGTCGCCCGACTTCAGGACGCCCGAGTACACGCGCACGAAGGTGAGCTGGCCCACGAACGGGTCGCTCATCAGCTTGAATGCCAGCGCGGACATCTTCTCGCCGTCATCGGCCTTGCGCGAGATCTCGTTGCCATCGTCATCCTGGCCGGCGACCGGCGGGATGTCGATCGGCGAAGGCAGGTAGTCGATGACCGCGTCCAGCATGCGCTGCACGCCCTTGTTCTTGAAGGCGGTGCCGCACAGCATGGGCTGGATCTCGCCGGCGATGGTGCGCTGGCGGATGGCGGTGTTGATCTCGGCTTCGTCGAGCGAACCGGTCTCGAGGTACTTGTTCATCAGTTCCTCGGTGGACTCGGCGGCGGCCTCGACCAGCTTCTCGCGCCATTCGTTGGCGGCGCCTTCCAGTTCGGCCGGAATGTCGACGTAGTCGAACTTGGTGCCCTGGCTGGCTTCGTCCCAGATGATGGCTTTCATCTTGACCAGGTCGATGACGCCCTTGAAGGAATCTTCGGCGCCGATCGGGATCACGATGGGCACGGGGTTGGCGCGCAGGCGCGTCTTCAGCTGGTCATAGACCTTGAAGAAGTTGGCGCCGGTGCGGTCCATCTTGTTGACGAAGGCCAGGCGGGGCACGCCGTACTTGTTGGCCTGGCGCCACACGGTTTCGGACTGCGGCTGCACGCCGCCCACCGCGCAGTACACCATGCAGGCGCCGTCGAGCACGCGCATGGAGCGTTCCACCTCGATGGTGAAGTCCACGTGGCCCGGGGTGTCGATGATGTTGATGCGGTGTTCGGGATAGTTGCCGGCCATGCCGCGCCAAAACGCCGTCGTAGCAGCCGACGTGATGGTGATGCCGCGCTCTTGCTCTTGCTCCATCCAGTCCATGGTGGCTGCGCCATCATGCACTTCGCCAATCTTGTGGTTGACGCCGGTATAGAACAGGATGCGTTCGGTCGTGGTGGTTTTCCCTGCATCGATGTGCGCAGAGATGCCAATGTTGCGATAGCGCTCGATCGGGGTTTTGCGGGCCATGGTGGGTGTGTCCTTAAATTACCAGCGGAAATGGCTGAAGGCCTTGTTGGCTTCGGCCATCTTGTGCGTGTCTTCGCGTTTCTTCATCGCGGCGCCACGACCTTCGGAGGCGTCGATCAGCTCGCCGGCCAGGCGCAGATCCATCGATTTCTCGCCACGCTTCTTGGCGGCTTCGCGCAGCCAGCGCATGGCCAGGGCCAGGCGGCGCACGGGGCGCACTTCAACCGGCACCTGGTAGTTGGCACCGCCCACGCGGCGGCTCTTCACTTCGACGATCGGCTTGATGTTGTTGATCGCCAGGCTGAAGACCTCGATCGGCTCCTTGCCGGTCTTGGCCTGCACTTGCTCGAGGGCGCCATAGACGATGCGCTCGGCGACGGCCTTCTTGCCGTCCAGCATGACGACGTTCATGAACTTGGCGAGCTCGACGCTGCCGAACTTGGGATCGGGCAGGATCTCGCGCTTGGGTACTTCGCGACGACGGGGCATGTTGCTTCCTTGTGTCAGTTCAGTTGAACCGTGTCAGGTGACACGGCCATGGCCGCCCAACGGGACGGCCCCTTACGTGCCGCGCACCGTCCCGACGAGGGGCTGGCGCGGTTGCACTGTCCTGGCGGCGCTTGCGCGCGACCGGGGGGTACTGCTTGGTTACTGCGATGAAACGGATCAGGCCTTCTTCGGACGCTTGGCGCCGTACTTCGAGCGCGCCTGCTTGCGGTCCTTGACGCCCTGGAGGTCGAGCGAACCGCGCACGATGTGGTAGCGCACACCGGGCAAGTCCTTGACACGGCCGCCGCGCACCAGCACCACCGAGTGCTCCTGCAGGTTGTGGCCTTCGCCGCCGATGTACGAAATGACTTCGTAGCCGTTGGTCAGGCGCACCTTGGCGACCTTACGCAGGGCGGAGTTCGGCTTCTTCGGGGTGGTGGTGTACACGCGGGTGCACACGCCGCGGCGTTGCGGGCAGTTTTCGAGCGCGGGGCTCTTGCTCTTGATGACGCTGACTTCGCGCGGCTTGCGCACGAGCTGGCTAATGGTAGGCATGACCTTTGAAATCCCTTTTACGTACCACTGGTAAGTACTGGAGTACTCGTATTCCCTGGTGGGTTGCCCTGTCGTCCAGGCCGGCACACCAGCGAGAGGCAGTTCACGCAAAACCGCCTCAAACGTTCCGTACGTAAAAGAGCGGGTCTTGCAGACAAAAACGCACAAAGACCGGCTGCCGGAGGGTAGGCGGCCCACTCTTTATGCGCAAATAAAGCAGTAAGCCCGTCAGCATAACCTAGAACCGCAGGCAAGTCAAAACATGTGTGCGCCGCGGCAAGGCGCGCCGGTCACTGGTCGGCAAACAGGTAGCCGCTGCCGTAGACCGTGCGGATGGGCAGGATGACGCCGGCCAATTCGGCCTTGCGGCGCAGGCGGCTGATGATGACGTCGATGCTGCGCGAGCCGCTTATGCGTCCCCCATTTGGGCCGGAGCCGGCGTCGAGTTGCTCATTGAGCTCGGCGCGGCCGACCGCGCGGCCGACGACGTCCAGCAGCGCGCGCACGATCAGGCGTTCGTTGGCCGACAGCGACAGCGCCACCCCGGACGGGGACACCAGGGTCCAGCTTTGGTCGCGCAGCTCCCAGCGCCCGGACTGCTCGTTCGCAACCTCGGTTTCGCCCGCGGCGCCGGGCGCGAGTCCCGGCAGGCGGCGCGCCAGCGCCAGCAGCACGCAGGCCAGCTCGCGGCTGTCGACCGGCTGCGGCAGGCAGATATCGGCGCCGCTCTGCAGGCACCGCAGGCGGCTTTCGACGTTGCCCGCCGAACTGATGACGACGATGCCCAGTTCCGGCGACGCGCGCAGGCGCGACAGCAGCGCATAGCCGATCTCGCCCAGTTCGGCGATTTCCAGCACGACGGCATCGTAGTCCTCGGCCCCGAGCTGGCTGAACAGCTCGAGCGGCGTGGCGCATGCTTGTGCACTCACGCCCGCCTGCAAGAGTGCGGCGACTGAATCCCCACGCATTGTTGCATCGGGCGCCATGATGAGTACGTTCAATTGCTTCATAACATTGTCCCTATCTCGCCTTCATCCGCGAAAATGCTGGTGATCGAGGCTCCGGCGAGTCGATCTTTGCGAGACAGTGTGACGCTGTATTGCGTGCAGACGTAGTCAAGATTCGTCAACTTTGCGTTGCTTGACATTCACAATGTTGCAGGATTCAAGAATCCGCAACAGCGAGTTATCATCGCAGTGCGGCATAGCTATGCTCGTAGCAGCGTAGACCCTGAATCTCGGGCGAAACATGCCCCTTTTTTTGCAAAGAATTCACCTATGCAGATTGCCTCGCTGGAAGACGACCTGGACCAGGCCCGACATATTCAGCAGGTTCTGACTTCGGCCGGTCATGCCTGCCACAGTTTCCAGCGCAGCCTGGATCTATTGGCCGCGTTGCGCACGCAGTCTTTCGATCTGATCCTGCTCGATTGGCAAGTGCCCGATATGGGAGGAGACGAAGTCCTGCGGCAGCTTCGCGCCACGCAGGGCTTGCGCGTGCCTGTCATTTTCGTGACGAGCCGCAGCCAGGAAGCAGACTTGGTGCAAGGCCTGCAAGCCGGCGCCGACGACTACATCGTCAAGCCGTTGCGCCCCGCCGAATTGCTGGCGCGGGTCGCGGCGCTGCTGCGCCGCAGCCAGGCCGCGCTGCCGGACCAGGCGCCGTTTTCGGTGGCGTCCTATCGGATCGATCCCGCGGCGCGCAGCATTGCGCTGCTCGACGAGCCCATCCCGCTGGCGCCCAAGGAATTCGAACTGGCCCAGCTGTTCTTCCGCAACGTCGGCCGCCTGCTTTCGCGCGACGTATTGGCCGAAAGCGTGTGGAACCGGGAGATCCCCGCCACCTCGCGCACGCTCGACACGCACCTGTCGAACATACGCCAGAAGCTGCGGCTGCGCCCGGAGAACGGCGTGCGCCTGAGCTCGTCATATGCGCTGGGCTATCGGCTGGAACTCATCAATGAAACCGCGGGCAACGCGCCCGCAGGCAAAGCATAAGCTTTCCGTCTCTGGAGACTCTCTACATGACTTGGCGTTTCTTGCGCATGTTCATGGGGCTGTACCTCGCTCTGGTCGCTGCATCCGCTTCGGCGCAACCCGCGGGCGCCCTGGGCGATGATTTCATTTACCGGGTTCGCCAGGGCGACACGCTCATCGGGTTGGCGACCCTCTATACCCGTAACGAGGCCAACTGGGCCAGGCTGCAAACACTCAACCAGGTCGAGGACCCTTATCGGCTGATGATCGGACGGGAGTTGCGCATTCCGTTTTCCATGATTCCGGAAGTGCCGGCGCAGACCGTGATCGTGCACGTCAGCGGCAGCGCCCAGGTCGACGGCGCGCCGGTGCGCGTCGCGATGCCGGTGGCCGAGGGCTCCACCATCACGACGGCGCCGGACGGCTTCGTCACGCTGCAGTTGGCGGATGGCACGAAGATCACCCTGCCGGAGGCGGGCACGACGCACCTGGAGCGCCTGCGCCAGTTCGAAGGCAGTGCCCTTACCGATTCCATCCTGCGCGTCCAGCAGGGCATGGTGGATTCGCACGTCGCGCCGGACGGCCAGGGCGTGGGGCGTTTCGAGGTGCGTACGCCGGTTGCCGTCACAGGCGTGCGCGGCACGCGTTTCCGTGTGCAGGCGGGGCAACAAGGCGCGCGCAGCGAAGTGCTCGAGGGCAGCGTGCGGCTGCAGGCCCATGCGCGCGACGCCGCGCCAGGCCGCGCGGTGGCGGTATCCACCGGATACGGCGCCGCCATTGGCGCCGATGGCGTACTGCACGGTGTCCGGCCGCTGCTGCCGGCGCCGGAGCTGGGTCCGCCGCAGCGCGCGGGATCCGGCCAGTGGACGGCCGCCGTGTCGCCCGTGCCGGACGCGGTGGCGTATCAAGTCGTGGTGTCGCGCGACGCGGACGGCCTGGAAGTGACCTCGTCGGACCGCTTCGACAATCCGGACATCCGTTTTTCGGCGCCGGGCGCGGGCACTTATTATGTCGCGGTGCGCGCCGTCGACGCCGCCGGGCTGGAAGGCCGCGACGCGCGCCTGACGTTCGAGGGCGCCAACGCGCTGATGACTCACTCGGGCCTGCCGGTGACCCTCACCGATGGCGGAGTCGTCACGCTGTCCGATTACTGAACCCGGCACGGCCCGCCGCATGAAGCCGCGCCAGCCGCCGCCGCGCCGAGGCGCGCCGTCCCCCATCAACCGGACGCATCCACATGGCTGAGCGTCGCTACCATGGTCCCCGCTCCGGCTTGCTGCTGACGGCCTTCCTGGTCGCCCTCGCGGCCTTGCTGGGCGCCATCAACGGCCTGGGCCGGTTCGACCAGATACTCTATGACCGCGCGATTTCACTAACGGGGCGCCCAGCCGCGCAGGACGTGCTGCTGGTCGCCATGGATGACCAGTCCATCGAGGCGCTGGGCCGCTGGCCCTGGCCGCGCGTCATGCACGCCGCGCTGCTGGACCGACTGCGCGAAGCGCGCGCGGTCGGCCTGGACATCGTGTTCACGGAGGCCAGCCCTCCTGGCCACCGCGACGACCAGCTGCTGGCCGAGGCCATTCGCCGCCACGGCCGGGTGGTCCTGCCGGTGGTGCTGGACAATCTGGAGGCGCCCGTCCAGGCCAGCCTGCCGCTGCAGCCGCTCGCGCAGGCGGCCGCCGGCCTGGGGTATATCAACATCGAGCTCGACAACGACGGCGTGGTGCGCCGCGCCACCTGGACGCGCGACGTCGCCGGCAGGCGGTGGGATCATTTCGCGCTGGCCATGCTGGAGACCGGCGGCGAGGGCGCGCGCGTGGAGGCCCTGCGGAATCGCCTGCCGGACTCGGCCACCACGCTGATTCCCTATTCCGGGCCGCCTGGCCACCTGCGCGCCGTGTCTTATTTGTCGGTGCTGCGCGGCGAAGTGCCGCCCGCCATGCTGCGAGGCAAGTACGTCCTGGTGGGAGCCTGGGCCACCGGGATCGGGGACATCTATCCCGCGCCGGTATCGCACAGCGCCAGCGGCATGTCGGGCGTGGAGATCATGGGCAACCTGCTGCACTCGGCCCGCGAGGGGCTGCTGCTGGAATATGCGGCGCCTTGGCATACCGCGCTGGCCAGCGCCATTCCGGTGCTGCTGTTGTGCCTGGCGCTGCCCAGGCTGTCGCCCCGGCAGGCCGTCGTGTGCAGCGTGGCCCTGCTGGCGCTGGCGCTGGCGGCGGCCCTCGCGGCCCTGCGCTGGGCCAATCTGTGGCTGCCGCCTGGCGCGGCCCTGCTGGGCGTCGCGGTCTGCTATCCCCTGTGGAGCTGGCGCAGCCAGGAAGCCGCACTACGCTACATGGACGGCGAAATGAAACGCTTGCGGATCGAGTATCCGCCGGTGCTGGACGAAGCCGGGCCGCAAGGCGGCCGCATCGGCCGGTCGCTGGATCATTATGTGGGCGAGCTGGACCGGACCCTCAGCCGCGTCCGCAACCTGCGGCGCTTTCTGGCCGACGGGCTGGACGGCATGCCCGATGCCACGCTGGTCATCGACCTGGCGGGGCGGCTGCAATTCCGCAACCGTCCCGCGGTGCTGTACTTCCTTCATCTGAGCATCCGCCCGCCCCGGGTGGGCCAGGTGGTCGCACCGGCGCTGGAGCAAGCATTTTCCGAGCAGGCAACGCGCCAGGTCGTGCACCAGGCCCTGCACGCGTACGGCGCCGCCCAGGCCAACGGCGATACCGCGGCGCAGCGCATCAGCGTCGAGGTGCGCGACCGGGCGGGGCAGGACGTGCTGCTGCGCTGCGCGCCGATCCGCAATGCCACGGGCGGCTATGCCGGCACGGTGGTGACGCTGAGCGACATCACCGCCATACGGCAGGCCGAGCGCCGGCGCGACGAGACCCTCCGCTTCATCTCGCACGATATGCGGGCGCCGCAGAATTCGATTCTCGCCCTGGTCGCGTTGAACCAGCATGACCACGAGGGCAATGGCCCTCCCTCGGAAGCACTGACGCGCATCGCGCACTTGGCCAAACGCACGCTCAGGCTGGTCGACGACTTCATCCAGCTGACGCGCGCCGAGTCGATGGACATTGCCCACATGACGCTCGACCTGGCCGACCTGGTGCGCGAGGCCGCCGACGAGTTCTGGGCCGCCGCGCAGGCGCGCAACATCACGCTGGGCGTGCAGGTGCCGGCCGAGCCGGCGCTGGCCAACGGCGACCAGACGCTGATCATGCGTGCCATCAGCAATTTGCTGGATAACGCCATCAAATACAGCCCGGATGGCAGCCCGGTACAAGTCCGCGTCGTGGCGGGCGCCGATGCCTGGGACATCGAGATCGAGGATGCCGGCCCCGGCATTGCGCCGGACGACCAGGCCCGCCTGTTCGAGCCCTTCTTCCGCACTGGCGACGCACATCGCTCCAGCACGGTCGGCTCCGGCCTCGGCCTGGCGTTCGTGCGCACCGTGGCACAACGCCACGGCGGGGAAGTCGCCGTATACAGCCAGCCCGGGTCGGGCGCACGCTTCGTATTCAGCCTGCCGAAGGCGCTGGCCGAAGCCGATTACGAGGACGGCGCGCGCGCCTAGCGCTGCTCACGCTGACGGGCGCCCCGCGCCGGCCCTAGCGGAATACATGCGAGATCACGGTGGGTTGGCCCGCCTTGACTTCCAGCGTGGTGCGGTAGGGCGGCTGCGCGCTGTTGCGGATCGTCACCGAGTATTTGCCCGGCGCCAGCCGCAAGGTCTTGAGGGGCGGAGTGACCCCGCGCGGCACGCCGTTGATGAGAATCTCGCCCCAGGGACGCACATTTATGCTCACGCGCACCCGGGCCGGCGGCGGCGTCTGCGCTGGCGCGGCGCCGGCGGGCGACGCGTTTCCGGCGGCCGGCTCCGGCAAGGCCGGCGGGTCGGCGGGTATTCCCGGCGCCGCCTCGGCATATCCGGCTTGCCACTCGGCCGCGGGCAGCTCCGCCATCGCCACGGCGGCCGGATCCCGGACCACCGGCGGCGCGACTCGCTCGACCGGAGCGGGAGCGGCTCCCACCACGGGTTCCGAATGGGTAATGACGCCCTCGGGCGCGCCGGTCAGCCGGCCCCACCAGTAGGCCGACACGCCGAGCGTCGCCACGCCCAGCAGGATGGCCCGGACAACCGCACGGAAGCTCTGCCGCTGGACGCGGCCCGGCGCATCCAGGGCGACCGAAGGCGTCGCGGCGTGCGCCGGCGCCACCGCGGGTTCGGCGGCCTGCGGCGGCGCCGGCAGGGCCAGCAATTCGGCCAGGGCCTGGACGGTACGGGGCCGATCGGCGGGCGCAATGGCCAGGCCGGCGTCGACCGCTGCGCAGAACGTCGCGTCGTACTTGGCCAGGTCCATCGTGGCCAGGGGACGATACGTCTCCGAGATGCGGCGCTCGGGCGCAGCGGGCGGCCGCTGGCCGGTGACCAGCGCATACGCCACGGCGCAGAGCGCGTAGATATCGGTCCAGGGCCCGCGCGGCCACTCCGGGTCCTCGGTATAGAGCTCGAACGGGGCATAGCCCGGCGCGGGCGCCTTGGGTTCGGCGGCCGGCGCATAGCCCGACAACGCCATCAAGTGGGCGCGCCCGGTTTCATCGAGGCCGACGGAATGAACCGAAATATCGCCGCAGATCCGTCCTTCCTCGTGCAGCTCCTCGAGGGTGGGGATCAGTTCGGCGATCAACCTCTGGATACGGGCCTGTGGCACCCCGCCCGCGGCAGTCGCGGCGATCGCGCTGAGCGGACGATGGGCAAGGGGCGCGGCGCCGGCGAAGGGCCCGCGCGGGGTGGAAAAGCCGGCGGAGGTAAACATGACCGAAACAGAATGGAAATGCGCGAGAAACCATCGCCTGATACGAAGGGGCTCGATTCTCGCGCAAGCGCCGTGTGCAGTTTACTGGAGTTACTTTTTATAACCGGAACTCGCAGTAAGAAGCATGTTTATTGCATCGCAGCATGCGCTATTGATTCATACAACGGATATTATCCGAGCATCCTTCCCGGGTTCATTTCACAATGGCTACGCCGGGAACAGGATGTGACTTTCCCTTCCACAGGCACAGGCTCAATCGTTCATGAAGACTCGCGCTTTCTTGCCCCCTTTGCTTTGCCTTCTGATCACGCTCGGCGGCTGCGCCGGTCTTGGTTCCAGCCTCGAAGGCCCGCCGTCCCAAGCCGCGCAGGATGCGCTGGCGGAAGTGAAACAGCAATATGCGGCCGGGCAGTACGGCAGCGTCATCCGCACCGTCGCGACGTCCGGCGATATTGCCGCCGCGCCCAAGTCGTTGCGCATCGAGGCGTACAAGCTCCAGGCGTTCAGCTACTGCGTGCGCAACTATGCGCAATTGTGCGAAGACACATTCGTACGCATTTTGCAGCTCGACTCGGCGTTCGTGCTGGCGCCGAACGAAGCCGGCCACCCGCAATGGGGCCCGGTGTTCAAGTCGGCACAGGCGCGCGCCGGACGCTAGCCGCCCCGCCGCATGGCGCCAGGCTTGGCGCCAACGTAAAAAACGGCCGCTGAAGCAATTCAGCGGCCGTTTCAGTTTCGCCCGACGGCCGGCCTGCCGGCCGTCGGTAGCGAAGCGCCTTACTCGGCAGGACCTTCCTGGCCGGCGCCCGAAGGCGGCGGCGTGTCGACATCGACAGTGACCGGCGCATCTTCGAACGGGTTGGCCAGTTGCCGCGCGGCTTCGCGCTCGGCGGCTTCCAGGGCCTCCTTGTCCTTGCGGGCAATGTGATAGGCCAGGCCGGTACCTGCGGGGATCAGGCGACCGACGATGACGTTCTCCTTCAGCCCGCGCAGGTCGTCGCGCTTGCCCATGATGGCGGCTTCGGTCAGGACACGCGTGGTTTCCTGGAACGAGGCCGCCGAAATGAACGAGTCGGTCGACAGCGAGGCCTTGGTGATGCCCAGCAGCACGTTGTCATACGTGGCAGGACGCTTGCCTTCGGCGGTGACGCGGTCGTTCTCGTTGAGCAGCTCGGAACGCTCGACCTGCTCGCCCGGGATGAAGTCGGTATCGCCCGCATCGACGATGTTGACGCGACGCAGCATCTGGCGAACGATCACCTCGATGTGCTTGTCGTTGATCTTCACACCCTGCAGGCGGTAGACGTCCTGGACCTCGTCGACGATGTAGGTCGCCAGCTTCTCGATACCCTGCAGGCGCAGGATGTCGTGCGGGTCGGCCGGGCCGTCGACGATCATTTCGCCCTTGTTCACCACCTGGCCGTCGTGCACCAGCACCTGCTTTTCCTTCGGGATCAGGAACTCGTGGCTGACGCCCTCGAGGTCGGTGATGACCAGGCGCTGCTTGCCCTTGGTGTCCTTGCCGAACGAGACGGTACCCGTGACATCGGCCAGCATGCCGGCGTCCTTGGGCGAACGCGCCTCGAACAGCTCGGCCACACGCGGCAGACCGCCGGTAATATCGCGCGTCTTTTGCGATTCCTGCGGAATACGCGCCAGGACCTCGCCGACCGAGACCTGCTGGCCGTCGCGCACGGTGATCAGCGCGCCCACCGGGAACGAAATGTTCACCGAGTGGTCGGTGCCGGCGATCTTGACGTCCTCGCCGTTCTCGTTGACCAGCTTGATCTGCGGACGGGTGACGCCCTTGCCGCTGCGGGTCTTGGGCGTGATGACCACCAGCGTGGACAGGCCCGTAATCTCGTCGAGCTGCTTGGCCACGGTGACGCCTTCTTCGATGTTCTCGAAGCGCACCGCGCCGCCGTATTCGGACACGATCGGACGGGTCAGCGGATCCCACGTGGCCAGGCGGGTGCCGGCCTTGACGGCTTCGCCGTCGCCCACCAGCACGGTCGCGCCGTACGGGATCTTGTGGCGTTCGCGCTCGCGGCCGTTGTCGTCGTAGATGGCCAGTTCACCGGAGCGCGAGATCGCCACCCGTTCGCCCTTGGCGTTGGTGACGTAGCGCATGGTGCTGGCAAAGCCCACCTTGCCGGTCGACTTGGTTTCCACCGCGCTGGCCAGGGCCGAACGCGACGCCGCGCCACCGATGTGGAACGTACGCATCGTCAGCTGCGTGCCCGGTTCGCCGATCGACTGGGCGGCGATCACGCCCACCGCTTCGCCCACGTTCACGTGCGAGCCGCGGCCGAGGTCGCGGCCGTAGCAGTGCGCGCACAGGCCGTGGCGGGTTTCGCAAGTCAGCGGCGTGCGCACCTTCACTTCGTCGACGCCGATGCGGTCGATCAGGTCGACCAGGTCTTCGTCGAGCAGCGTGCCGGCGGCGATGGCGGTTTCCTGCGTATCGGGATCGACCACGTCGATCGCGGCCACGCGGCCCAGGATGCGGTCGCGCAGCGGCTCGATGACTTCGCCGCCTTCGACCAGCGCCTTCATGGCGTAGCCCTGCGAGGTGCCGCAATCTTCTTCGGTAATGACCAGGTCCTGCGTCACGTCCACCAGGCGGCGGGTCAGGTAGCCCGAGTTCGCCGTCTTCAGCGCGGTGTCGGCCAGGCCCTTACGCGCGCCGTGGGTCGAGATGAAGTACTGCAGTACGTTCAGGCCTTCGCGGAAGTTGGCGGTAATGGGCGTCTCGATGATCGAGCCGTCCGGCTTGGCCATCAGGCCGCGCATGCCGGCCAGCTGGCGGATCTGGGCGGCCGAACCGCGGGCGCCCGAGTCGGCCATCATGTAGATCGAGTTGAACGATTCCTGGCGCACTTCCTCGCCGTGACGGTTCACCACCGGCTCGGTGGCCAGTTGTTCCATCATCGCCTTGCCGACCTTGTCGCTGGCCTTGCCCCAGATGTCCACCACGTTGTTGTAGCGTTCCTGCGACGTGACCAGGCCCGACGAGTACTGCTTGTCGATTTCCTTCACTTCGCGGCTGGCCTCGGCCAGGATGCCTTCCTTGGCCTTGGGGATCAGCATGTCGCCCATGGCGATCGAGATGCCGCCGCGGGTGGCCAGGCGGAAGCCCGACTGCATCAGCTTGTCGGCGAAGATCACCGTGTCGCGCAGGCCGCAGCGACGGAACGACTGGTTGATCAGGCGCGAGATTTCCTTCTTCTTCAGGGCCTTGTTCAGCACCGAGAACGGCAGGCCCTTGGGCAGGATCTCCGACAGCAGGGCGCGGCCGACGGTCGTTTCGTGGCGACGGACCACCGGCTGGAATTCGCCGTTGTCGTCACGCTCGTACTCGGTCAGGCGCACGGTGATGCGCGACTGCAGCTCGACTTCGCCGTTGTCGTAGGCGCGCTGCACTTCGGCCACGTCGGTGAAGAAGATGCCTTCGCCCTTGCCGTTGATGCGCTCGCGCGTCGTGTAGTACAGGCCCAGCACGATGTCCTGCGACGGCACGATCGAGGGCTCGCCGTTGGCCGGGAACAGCACGTTGTTCGAAGCCAGCATGAGGGTGCGCGCTTCCAGCTGGGCTTCCAGCGAGAGCGGCACGTGCACGGCCATCTGGTCACCGTCGAAGTCGGCGTTGAAGGCGGCGCAGACCAGCGGATGCAGCTGGATCGCCTTGCCTTCGATCAGCACCGGCTCGAACGCCTGGATGCCCAGGCGGTGCAGCGTCGGCGCCCGGTTCAGCATGACCGGGTGTTCGCGGATGACCTCTTCGAGAATGTCCCAGACCACCGGTTCCTGGCTTTCGACCAGCTTCTTGGCGGCCTTGATGGTGGTCGCCAGGCCCATCATTTCAAGACGATTGAAAATGAAGGGCTTGAACAGCTCCAGCGCCATCAGCTTGGGCAGGCCGCACTGGTGCAGCTTGAGCTGCGGGCCCACCACGATGACCGAACGGCCCGAGTAGTCGACGCGCTTGCCCAGCAGGTTCTGGCGGAAGCGGCCGCTCTTGCCCTTGATCATGTCGGCCAGCGACTTCAGTTGGCGCTTGTTGGCGCCCGTCATGGCCTTGCCGCGGCGACCGTTGTCCAGCAGCGAGTCGACGGCCTCTTGCAGCATGCGCTTTTCGTTGCGCAGGATGATTTCCGGCGCCTTCAGTTCGAGCAGGCGCTTGAGGCGGTTGTTGCGGTTGATGACCCGGCGGTACAGGTCGTTCAGGTCGGACGTGGCGAAGCGGCCGCCATCGAGCGGCACCAGCGGACGCAGGTCCGGCGGCAGCACGGGCAGCACTTCCATGACCATCCACTCGGCCTTGATGCCCGACTTCTGGAAGCCTTCCAGCACCTTGAGGCGCTTGGAGATCTTCTTGATCTTGGCTTCCGAGCTGGTGGCCTTGAGCTCGCCGCGCAGCGTTTCCACTTCGCGGTCGATGTCGATGGTGCGCAGCAGTTCGCGCACCGCTTCGGCGCCCATCAGGGCGCGGAAGTCGTCACCGTACTCCTCGGTCTTGGCCAGGAAGTCGTCGTCGGACATGATCTGGCCGCGCTTGAGCGGCGTCATGCCGGGCTCGATGACGCACCAGGCCTCGAAGTAGAGCACGCGCTCGATGTCGCGCAGCGTCATGTCCAGCACCATGCCCAGGCGCGAGGGCAGGCTCTTCAGGAACCAGATGTGCGCGACCGGGCTGGCCAGCTCGATGTGGCCCATGCGCTCGCGGCGCACCTTGGCCACCGTGACTTCCACGCCGCACTTCTCGCAGATCACGCCGCGATGCTTCAGGCGCTTGTACTTGCCGCACAAGCACTCGTAGTCCTTGATCGGCCCGAAGATCTTCGAGCAGAACAGGCCATCGCGCTCGGGCTTGAACGTGCGGTAGTTGATGGTTTCGGGCTTGCGGACTTCGCCGTAGGACCACGAACGGATTTTCTCGGGCGAGGCGATGCCGATCTTGATGGCATCGAACTGCTCGTCTTGCGAGACTTGCTTGAAGAGGTCGAGTAGCGCTTTCATTAGTTACGCTCCAGATCCATGTCGAGGGCCAACGAGCGGATTTCCTTGACCAGCACGTTGAACGATTCCGGCATGCCGGCATCGATGACGTGGTCGCCCTTGACGATGTTTTCGTAAACCTTGGTACGGCCGGTGATATCGTCGGACTTCACCGTCAGCATTTCCTGCAGGGTGTAGGCGGCGCCGTAGGCTTCCAGCGCCCACACTTCCATTTCCCCGAAACGCTGGCCGCCGAACTGCGCCTTGCCGCCCAGCGGCTGCTGGGTAACGAGCGAGTACGGACCGGTGGAACGGGCGTGCATCTTGTCGTCGACCAGGTGATGCAGCTTCAGGTAGTGCATGTAGCCGACCGTGACCGGACGTTCGAATTTCTCGCCGGTGCGGCCGTCGAACAGCCATGCCTGCGTGCGCGACTCGGTCAGCTGCATGCGCTGGGCCACCTCGTCGGGGTAGGCCAGTTCCAGCATCTTGCCGATTTCTTCCTCGGTGGCGCCGTCGAACACCGGCGTCGCGAACGGCACGCCGTTCTTGAGGTTCTGCGCCAGTTCCATGACTTCGTCATCGGTCAGGGTGTCGATCTGCGCGCCGGTGCCGGTGGTGTTGTAGACCTTGTCCAGGTAGGCGCGCACGTTCTTCACCTGCGCCGTGCGCTCGTCGCGCAGCATGTCGGCGATGCGATGGCCCACGCCCTTGGCGGCCCAGCCGAGGTGCACTTCCAGCACCTGGCCGACGTTCATCCGCGAGGGCACGCCCAGCGGGTTCAGCACGATGTCGGCGGGCGTGCCGTCGGCCATGTGGGGCATGTCCTCGACCGGCGTAATGCGCGAGACCACGCCCTTGTTGCCGTGGCGGCCGGCCATCTTGTCGCCGGGCTGCAGGCGACGCTTGACGGCCAGGTAGACTTTGATCATCTTGAGCACGCCCGGGGGCAGCTCGTCGCCTTGCGTCAGCTTCTTGCGCTTCTCTTCGAAGGCCAGGTCGAACTGGTGACGCTTCTGCTCGAGCGATTCCTTGGCCTGCTCCAGCACCACGGCGTGCGGCTCGTCGGCCAGCCGGATGTCGAACCATTGCCAACGGTCCAGGTCCGCCAGGTAGGCCTTGGTGATGGTGGCGCCCTTGGCCAGCTTGCGCGGGCCGCCGTTGACCGTCTTGCCGATCAGCATCTTCTCGATACGGTCGAACTGGTCGTTCTCGACGATGCGCAGCTGGTCGTTCAGGTCCTGGCGATAGCGGCGCAGTTCATCGTCGATGATGGACTGGGCGCGCTTGTCGCGCACGATGCCTTCGCGCGTGAACACCTGCACGTCGATGACGGTGCCGACCATGCCCGAGGGCACGCGCAGCGAGGTGTCTTTCACGTCGGACGCTTTTTCGCCAAAGATGGCGCGCAGCAGTTTTTCTTCCGGCGTCAGCTGGGTCTCGCCCTTGGGCGTGACCTTGCCCACCAGCACGTCGTCGGCGGTGACTTCGGCGCCGATGTAGACGATGCCGGAATCATCCAGGCGGTTCAGCTGGGTTTCGGCCAGGTTGCTGATGTCGCGGGTGATTTCCTCGGGCCCGAGCTTGGTGTCGCGCGCCACCACCGTCAGTTCCTCGATGTGGATCGAGGTGTAGCGGTCGTCGGCCACGACCTTTTCCGAGATCAGGATCGAGTCTTCGAAGTTGTAGCCGTTCCAGGGCATGAACGCGATCAGCATGTTCTGCCCCAGCGCCAGTTCGCCCAGGTCGGTGGACGCGCCATCGGCCAGCACATCGCCCTTGGCGACCTTGTCGCCGCGCTTGACGATGGGACGCTGGTTGATGTTGGTGTTCTGGTTGGAACGGGTGTACTTGATCAGGTTGTAGATGTCGACACCGACTTCGCCGGCGACGTTTTCTTCGTCGTTGACGCGGATCACGACACGCTCGGCGTCGACATGGTCGACCACGCCGCCGCGCAGGGCCTGCACGGTGGTGCCGGAGTCGACCGCCACGGTGCGCTCGATGCCGGTGCCCACCACCGGCTTCTCGGGACGCAGGCAGGGCACGGCCTGGCGTTGCATGTTGGCGCCCATCAGCGCGCGGTTGGCGTCGTCGTGCTCCAGGAACGGAATCAGCGAAGCCGCCACCGAGACGATCTGCGACGGGGCCACGTCCATGTAGTGCACGTTGGCCGGCGCCGTCAGCATGGTTTCGCCCGCTTCGCGGCACGCCACCAGGTCATCGACGAAACGGCCTTCGTCATCCAGCGCGGCGTTGGCCTGGGCGATGACGTAGTTGCTTTCTTCGATGGCCGACAGGTAGTCGATCTGGTCGCTGACCTTGCCGTCGATGATCTTGCGGTAAGGCGTCTCCAGGAAGCCGTACTCGTTCAGGCGGGCGTACAGCGCCATGGAGTTGATCAGGCCGATGTTCGGGCCTTCCGGCGTTTCGATCGGGCAGACGCGGCCATAGTGCGTGGGATGCACGTCGCGCACTTCGAAGCCGGCGCGTTCGCGGGTCAGGCCGCCCGGGCCCAGGGCGGAGACACGACGCTTGTGCGTGATCTCCGACAGGGGGTTGGTCTGGTCCATGAACTGCGACAGCTGGCTCGAACCGAAGAACTCCTTGATGGCGGCCGAGATCGGCTTGGAGTTGATCAGGTCGTGCGGCATCAGGTTTTCGGTCTCGGCCTGGCCCAGACGCTCCTTGACGGCGCGTTCGACGCGCACCAGGCCGGCGCGGAACTGGTTCTCGGCCAGTTCGCCGACGCAGCGCACGCGGCGGTTGCCCAGGTGATCGATATCGTCGATCTGGCCGCGGCCGTTGCGCAGCTCGACCAGCACCTTGATGGTCTCGAGGATGTCCTCGTTGGTCAGCGTCATGGGACCGGTGATGTCCTCACCACGGCCCAGGCGGCTGTTGACCTTCATGCGGCCCACGCGCGACAGGTCGTAGGTTTCCTCGCTGTAGAACAGGCGCTGGAACAACGCCTCGACCGCGTCCTCGGTGGGCGGTTCGCCGGGGCGCATCATGCGGTAGATGGCCACGCGCGCGGCCATCTGGTCGGCGGTTTCGTCGGTGCGCAGCGTCTGCGAGATGTACGGGCCACGGTCCAGGTCGTTGGTGTACAGCGTCTGGATTTCACGCACGTTGGCCGCCCGCAGCGCGCCCAGCACGCTTTCGGTGATCTCGTCGTTGGCATGCGCCACCACTTCGCCGGTCTCGGCGTCGACG
Organism: Bordetella genomosp. 2; assembly: GCF_002261345.1. GTDB lineage: Bacteria > Pseudomonadota > Gammaproteobacteria > Burkholderiales > Burkholderiaceae_B > Bordetella_A. The sequence goes on from NZ_NEVT01000009.1 coordinate 460,988, forward strand.
ATGTTCTTGGCCAGCACGCGGCCATACAGGAACTCTTCCGGCACCGAGATGCGCTGGATGCCGGCGGCGGCCATGTCGCGCAGATGCTTGGCGTTGATGCGCTTGTCCTTCTCGACGATGACCTTGCCATCGCGATCGGAGATGTCGAAGCGCGCCATCTCGCCCTTCCAACGCTCGGGCACGAACTCGATCATGCCGCCTTCGTTCTTGAGCTCGAAATTATCGAAGTCGAAGAAGTGCGCCAGGATCGACTCCGGCGTCATGCCGATGGCCTTGAGCAGGATCGTCACGGGCATCTTGCGGCGACGGTCGACACGGAAGAACAGGATGTCCTTGGGGTCGAATTCGAAGTCGAGCCACGAGCCGCGGTAGGGAATCACGCGGGCCGAGAACAGCAGCTTGCCCGAACTGTGGGTCTTGCCACGGTCGTGCTCGAAGAACACGCCCGGCGAGCGGTGCAGCTGCGAGACGATGACACGCTCGGTGCCGTTGATGACGAACGAACCGGTGCCCGTCATGAGCGGAATTTCGCCCATGTAGACTTCCTGTTCTTTCACTTCCTTGATGGTCGGCTTGCTGACTTCGCGGTCGAGCAGCACCAGGCGCACCTTGGCGCGCAGCGGCGACGCGTAGGTCAGGCCACGTTGCTGACATTCCTTGACATCAAACACCGGCTCGCCCAGCACGTAGCTGACGAACTCCAAGCGCGCCATCCCGTTATGGCTGACAATCGGGAAAATCGACGAAAACGCCGCCTGCAGACCATCGTTGGCACGATCAGCGGGGGGAGTATCCGCCTGCAGGAAAGTTAGGTAGGATTGAAGCTGCGTGGCAAGCAGGAAGGGTACGTTCTGAACGTCTTCACGCTTGGCGAAGCTTTTGCGGATGCGCTTTTTTTCGGTGTACGAGTAAGGCATGAGCACTCCGACTCGAGGTTGCATGGGCCGTCAACCACGGCCCCAGGTGATACGACTCCAGGAAACCTCTCTGCAAAGGACACCCCGGCAGTAGGGGTTTCCTGGAAACGCAAAAGCCCGGGGACGGCAAATTGCGCTGTCCCCGGGCGTCGACGCAAAGTCTTACTTGAGTTCGACCTTGGCGCCGGCTTCTTCCAGCTTCTTCTTGGCGGCTTCGGCGTCAGCCTTGGCGATGCCTTCCTTGACGGGCTTCGGCGCGCCGTCGACCAGGTCCTTGGCTTCCTTCAGACCCAGGCCGGTCAGTTCGCGCACGGCCTTGATGACGCTCACCTTGTTGGCGCCGGCTTCGGCCAGCACAACGGTGAACTCGGTCTGCTCTTCGGCAGCGGCGGCGGCGCCACCGGCAGCGGGAGCAGCCACGGCCACGGCGGCGGCGGCAGCCGACACGCCAAACTTCTCTTCCATTTCCTTGATCAGCTCGGACAGCTCGAGCACGGTCATGCCAGCGATGGCGTCAAGGATTTCAGCTTTGCTAAGTGCCATTTTTCAGAACTCCAAAATTGGATAAATGCCAGGTTGGGTGTCGCTCGGTCGTTCAGCGAATTCCGCGGGCGGTGGCTTACGCCGCCGCCTTCTGGTCGCGCACGGCAGCCAGGCCGCGGGCGAACTTGGTCGGAACTTCGTTGAGCGTACGTACGAATTGCGCGATGGGGGCTTGCATGGTGCCCAGCAGTTTCGACAGCAACTCTTCGCGCGAGGGCATGGTGGCCAGGGCCTTCACGCCTTCTTGGTTCAACAGGTTGTTGGGCAGCGAGCCCGCCTTGATGACCAGCTTGTCGTTGCTCTTCGCGAAATCTGCCAGGACCTTGGCCGCCGAAACCGGATCGTTGCTGATCCCGTAGATCAGCGGACCGGTCAGTTGCTCGGACAGCGGCTCGAAAGCCGTGCCGGCAACCGCACGACGGGCCAGCGTGTTCTTCAGAACACGCAGGTACACGCCCGATTCACGCGCAGTCTTGCGCAGTACGGTGACAGAGGCGACGTCCAGACCACGGTACTCGGCGATAACGATCGACTGGGCCTTGGCAACAGCTGCCGAGACTTCCTCGATCACCACCGCTTTCTCTTGACGATTGAGACTCACGGTTTGAACACTCCATCAAAAGACGCCTGGGGCCTTGGCCTTGCGCGTCAACCGAATGCGGCGCCTGGTTGAGTTCTTCGGGTAAAGAAATCTTCCTGGGGACGCCGTCTACGCTGGATCCGGACCGGGTTGGCTCCGGGATTAAGCGGGGCACCTGCGATACGGCTGCCTGCGCCCTGCTCCAGCGGTCTTTGACAGCAACATCCGGTGTGACCCGGATGCAGCCCAAAGTTCGTTTTTGCCTCGGCCGATCAGTTGGCCGACAGCGATGCCACTTCCACGCGCGCACCGCCGCCCATGGTGGACGACACGGCGAGCTTGCGCAGATAAATACCCTTGGCGGCGGCGGGGCGAGCCTTCTGCAGGGCATCGACCAGCGCGGCCAGGTTGGTTTGCAACTGTTCCACGCCGAACGAGGCGCGGCCGATGGTGGCGTGAATGATGCCCGCCTTGTCGGTACGGTACTGGACCTGGCCGGCCTTGGCGTTCTTCACCGCCGTGGCGACGTCCGGGGTCACGGTGCCGACCTTGGGGTTCGGCATCAGGCCACGCGGGCCCAGGACCTGGCCCAGGGCACCCACGACACGCATGGTGTCGGGCGAGGCGATGACCACGTCGAAATCGATCTGGCCACCCTTGATGCGCTCGGCCAGGTCTTCCAGGCCGACGATGTCGGCGCCGGCCGCACGGGCGGCCTCGGCCTTGTCGCCCTGGGCGAACACGGCCACACGGACGGCCTTGCCGGTACCGGCGGGCAGCACCACGGAGCCGCGGACCAGCTGGTCGGACTTCTTGGGGTCGATGCCGAGCTGCACCGCCACGTCGATGGACTCATCGAACTTGGCGGTGGCGGTTTCCTTGACCAGGGTCAGGGCTTCGGCCACGGGGTACAGCTTGGTGCGGTCGATTTTCTTGGCGATGGCGGCGGCGCGCTTGGACAGTTTTGCCATGATCAGATCCCCTCAACCGTGATGCCCATGCTGCGGGCGCTGCCAGCGATCGTGCGAACGGCGGCTTCCAGGTCGGCCGCGGTCAGATCGGGTTCCTTGGTCTTGGCAATTTCCTCGGCCTGGGCGCGAGTCAGCTTGCCGACCTTGTCGGTATGCGGCTTGGACGAGCCCTTTTGCACGCCGGCGGCCTTCTTGATGAGGACCGTCGCGGGCGGGGTCTTCATGATGAAGGTGAAGCTCTTGTCCGCGAAGGCGGTGATCACCACCGGAATCGGCAGACCGGGCTCCATGCCCTGGGTCTTGGCGTTGAACGCCTTGCAGAATTCCATGATGTTCAGGCCACGCTGACCCAGCGCCGGGCCAATCGGGGGAGAGGGGTTTGCCTTACCAGCCGGCACTTGCAGCTTGATAAAGCCGACGATCTTCTTCGCCATGCTTTGCTCCTTGCGGGTTCAATCGCCCGCCGCCAGATGCGGCGAGCTCCCCGGGGTTGAAAATCAGGTCTTCTCGACCTGGCTGAAATCGAGCTCGACGGGCGTGGCGCGGCCAAAAATGGTGACAGACACGCGCACCTTGCTCTTTTCGTAATTGACTTCCTCGACGTTGCCGTTGAAGTCTGCAAACGGACCTTCCTTCACGCGAACCATCTCGCCCACTTCGAACAGGATCTTGGGGCGGGGTTTCTCGACACCCTCTTCCATCTGGGAGAGGATCTTCTCGACTTCCTTTTCGGAAATCGGCGTGGGACGATTGCCCGAGCCACCCAGGAAGCCGGTGACGCGGTTGGTGTTCTTCACCAGGTGCCAGGTTTCGTCGGTGAGATCCATCTCGACCAGCACGTAACCCGGGAAAATGCGGCGCTCGCTGATGGACTTCTGGCCGCCCTTCATTTCGACGACCTCTTCCGAAGGCACCAGGATGCGGCCGAACGACGTCTGCAGGCCCGCGCGCTCGATGCGCTCGTTCAGGGCCTTGTGGACGCTTTTCTCCATGCCGGAGTACACATGGACGACATACCAACGTTTGCTCATTCGGCGTCCTTATTTCCAGCCCAGCAACAGGCCGTAGAGTATCCACTCGATGCCCTTGTCGAGCACCCACATGAGCAAGCCCATGACCGCGACGAAGGCGAACACGATCCCGGTCATCTGGGTCGTTTCCTTGCGGGTCGGCCAGGAAACGCGCTTGGCTTCGTTGAACGACTCGCCGGCGAAGCTCAGGGTGCGGCGACCGGGCTCGCTGGACCAGGCGATCAGGGCGGCAAGCACCAGGCCGCCGACGAACACGCCGATGCGGGCAGCCATGGGCTGGGCGCTGAGCACCGAAAACCCGACGATGCCAGCAATAACAACAAGCACCGCCAGGCCAAGCTTGATCCGGTCGGCAGTACTGGTTACGGTTTCTACGCTGGTATTAGACATTTTGCGACGCGAGCCCGCCTTCAATGCGCGACTTGCGGTGATCTCCCGGCGGATTTAAGAGCGACGAGCGGGGTTGACAACGAACTGGGCCATGGTTTCCGGCCGCGATGGCGACCGATAGGATGGCAGGGGCAGTAGGAATCGAACCTACAACCTTCGGTTTTGGAGACCGACGCTCTGCCAATTGAGCTATACCCCTAAAACCTCTTGCGAGTATGTATGGCGACTTGCGGAACCATACATAGTACTACTTTTCCGACAAACATGGGAAGCGGGCCCAGAAGGGCCGGCTTCCCCATGTTAAAACGCCTGGCTTAGGCGATGATTTTGGCGACGACGCCGGCGCCGACGGTACGACCGCCTTCACGGATGGCGAAGCGCAGGCCTTCTTCCATGGCGATCGGCGCCAGCAGCTTGACCGTCATCGACACGTTGTCGCCCGGCAGCACCATTTCCTTGTCCTTGGGCAGCTCGATCGAGCCCGTCACGTCCGTCGTACGGAAGTAGAACTGCGGACGGTAGCCGTTGAAGAACGGCGTGTGGCGGCCGCCTTCTTCCTTGGACAGAATGTACACCTCGGCCGTGAACTCCGTGTGCGGGGTGATCGAACCCGGCTTGGCCAGCACCTGGCCACGCTCGACTTCTTCACGCTTGGTGCCGCGCAGCAGAATACCCACGTTGTCGCCCGCCTGGCCCTGGTCCAGCAGCTTGCGGAACATCTCCACGCCCGTGCAGGTCGTCTTCACCGTCGGCTTGATGCCCACGATCTCGATTTCCTCGCCAACCTTGATCACGCCGCGCTCGACCCGACCCGTGACCACCGTACCACGACCCGAGATCGAGAACACGTCTTCCACCGGCATCAGGAACGCACCGTCGACCGCGCGCTCCGGCGTCGGGATGTACGTGTCCAGCGCCTCGGCCAGCTTCAGGATCGCCTGCTCGCCCAGCTCGCCCTTGTCGCCTTCCAGCGCCAGCTTGGCCGAACCCTTGATGATCGGCGTATCGTCGCCGGGAAAGTCGTACTTCGACAGCAGCTCGCGGACTTCCATTTCCACCAGCTCCAGCAGCTCCGCGTCATCGACCATGTCCGCCTTGTTCAGGAACACGATGATGTACGGCACGCCAACCTGGCGGCTCAGCAGAATGTGCTCGCGCGTCTGCGGCATCGGGCCGTCCGCGGCCGAGCACACCAGGATCGCGCCGTCCATCTGCGCCGCGCCCGTGATCATGTTCTTCACGTAGTCAGCGTGGCCCGGGCAGTCAACGTGCGCGTAGTGACGGTTCTCCGTCTCGTATTCCACGTGCGCCGTGTTGATCGTGATCCCACGCGCCTTCTCTTCCGGCGCCGCGTCGATCTGGTCGTAGCCGCGGGCTTCCCCGCCGAACTTCGTCGACAGCACCGTCGTGATCGCCGCCGTCAACGTCGTTTTGCCGTGGTCAACGTGACCAATCGTACCCACGTTCACGTGCGGCTTGGTACGTTCAAACTTGCCTTTTGCCATGGCTGACTCCTGACCTGGATTGAAGCTTCTGACTAAGAAGAGAACAAAAAGTAGTGGTGCCCATGACGCGGATCGAACGCGTGACCTCTCCCTTACCAAGGGAGTGCTCTACCACTGAGCCACATGGGCAAATTCTGGAGCGGGTGAAGGGAATCGAACCCTCGTCGTAAGCTTGGAAGGCTTCTGCTCTACCATTGAGCTACACCCGCGGGCATACCTTTCACCACTCGGCCCCTATTCCGCAACGCCCGCCGCACGCAAACGCACGGAAAACCAAGGGCCTTACACTGCAAATCCAGGCTATACGCCTGGATTTGGAATATGGGTCTCTGGTGGAGGAGGTTGGATTCGAACCAACGTAGGCGCAAGGCCAACAGATTTACAGTCTGCCCCCTTTAACCACTCGGGCACCCCTCCAGCGGAGAACTAGGGATTATGAACACTTTCATTTTGAAAGTCAAATCACCCAGTTCGCGAACCACAGATTCAGTAGCGGTCGAAGAAATCCTGCAGGGCGGCCGGATCCTGGGTCAGGGACAGGCCCAGCATGAGCAGGATGCGGGCCTTCTGCGGGCTGAGCTCGCCGGCCGCGATGAAGCCCAGCGCATCGTCATCCACTTCGACATTGCGGGCCACCCGACCGCTGCCGGTGCGGCTGGCGCGCACCACCGCCACCCCTGCCCCGGCGGCCCGCTGCAGGGCCCGCAGGGCCAGGTCCGTGGCATTGCCGTCGCCCACCCCGGCCAGCACGATGCCGCGCGAGCGGGCGGCGAGAAAATCGACCAGCTCGCCATCCAGCCCCACCCCCGCGTGGACGACGTCGACGCGAGGCCAGCCGGCGGCCTCCAGCGCCTGCAGCGAAAACGCGCTGGCGGTGGAATGGAGCGTATCGTTGCGGGAGAAAAAGCTGGCCGCGCTGCCCCGCATCACCCCGGCCCGCCCGCGATTGGGCGACGCGAAGGCGTTCACGCCCGCGCAGGCGACTTTCTGCACCTCGCGGGCGTAGTGGATATCTTCGTTCATGACGACCAGCGGCCCGCGGCCGCGCGCGGCCGCGTTGCCGGCCAGCGCCACGGCGTGGAACAGGTTGGCCGGGCCGTCGGCGCCCGGCGCGGTGGCCGGCCGCATGGCGCCCACCAGCACCAGCGGTTTGTCGTGGCGGATGACCAGGCTGAGGAAATACGCGGTTTCCTCGAGCGTGTCGGTGCCGTGGGTCACCACGATGCCGTCGACGGCCGGGTCGCGGCACAGCGCCTCGATGCGCCGCGCCAGCTCGGCCCATACGGCATGCGTCATGTTCTGGCTGCCGACGTTGGCGACCTGTTCGGCCTGGATGCGCGCCAGGCGCTCCAGGCCCGGCACGGCGGCCAGCAGCTGGCCCACCGGCACGGCGCCGGCGCGGTAGGCATGGGCCGCGTCTTCAGACTGAGCGCCGGCGATGGTACCGCCGGTGGCCAGCAGCGCGATCGCCGGCAGGCGCTCAGGCATCCAGCACCCCGGACAGGCCCTGGCGTTCGAGCAGCGAGTTCAGGTGCTCCCAGCCGTGGAAATCGATGACGATCTGGCCCTTTTCGCGGGCCCCGACTTTCAGGGCGACCTTGGTGCCGAGATGGTCGGACAGCGCCTCTTCGAGGCGCGCCACATCCCGCGAAGCGCCGTTGGGTTTCTTGCGCGGCGCGCTTTCCGTTTCTTTGGCGGTCTTGGCGACCAGCTTTTCCGCCTCGCGCACCGACAGGCGCCGCGCGATGATCTGGTTGGCCAGCTGGATCTGCATGGCGGCGTCCACCGCCAGCAGCGCGCGCGCATGGCCCATGTCGATGTCGCCAGCCAGCAGCATGGTCTGCACCGGGCTGGCGAGGTTCATGAGCCGCAGCAGGTTGCTGGTGGCCGAACGCGAGCGGCCGATGGCCTGGGCGGCCTGTTCGTGGGTAAGGCCGAATTCGTCGAGCAGGCGGCGTACGCCCTGGGCCTCTTCGAGCGGGTTCAGGTCTTCGCGCTGGATGTTCTCGATCAGCGCCATCACCGCGGCGTTCTCGTCGGCGACTTCGCGCACCAGCACGGGGACTTCCTTCAGCCCTGCCAGCTGGGCGGCGCGGAAGCGGCGTTCGCCGGCGATGATCTCGTAATGGCCGGGGTCGTCGTTGAGGGCGCGCACCAGGATGGGCTGCATGATGCCCTGGGTGCGGATGGAATCGGCCAGCTCGTTCAGCGCACCTTCGTCCATGCGGGTGCGCGGCTGGTATTTGCCGGCGCGCATCTTGCCGACCGGCAGCGTGGACGGCGGGCCGTCGGGCTTGGCCGCAGCGGCTTTGCCGATGGTGTCGATGGCCGGGCCGTCCGCCCCGAGCAGGGCGTCAAGTCCGCGACCGAGACCTTTGGGTTTCTTGGTGGCCATGTCGAATCAGTCCTTTGTTTTAGCTTTCAGGTTGCGCCGACGCTTCAATCCATGGCTTCGACGCGCTCGACCATTTCGGCGCCGAACGAAATGTACGCCTGGGCGCCGCGCGAGGCGCGGTCGTAGACCACGCCTGGCAGGCCGTAGCTGGGCGCCTCGGCCAGGCGGACGTTGCGCGGGATGACGGTCGAAAACACCTTGTCGCCGAAATGCGACTCGAGCTGGGCCGACACCTGCTGCTGCAGGGTCATGCGCGGATCGAACATCACGCGCAGCAGGCCGATGAGTCGCAGGTCGCCGTTGATGTTGCGATGCACCCGCTTGATGGTATTGACCAGGTCGGACAAGCCTTCCAGGGCGAAGTATTCGCACTGCATCGGGATGATCACGCCGTGCGCCGCGGCCAGCCCGTTGAGCGTGAGGAGCGACAGCGTGGGCGGGCAATCGATCAGGATGAAATCGTACTGGCCGGCGACGCTGTCGATCGCCATCTTGAGCTGGCGCTCGCGGGCATCCATGTTGACCAGGTCGATCTCGGCGCCGGAGAGCTCGCGGTTGGCCGGCAGCACGTCGTAGCCGCCCGCTTCCGAGCGCACGCTGGCCTCGCTGATGGACGCGTCGCCGATCAGCACCTGGTAGAGGTTGGATTGCAGGGAGCTCTTGTCGATGCCGCTGCCCATCGTGGCGTTGCCCTGGGGATCGAGGTCGACCAGCAGCACGCGCTTGCCATGGGTGGCCAGGCCCGCCGCGAGGTTGATGGCGGTGGTGGTCTTGCCGACGCCGCCCTTCTGGTTGGCAATGCAGAAAACACGGGCGGGTTTGCTGGGCGGGGTATTGTTCATGGGGTTCCTTGACTGCGGCGCATCCAGATGAGGCAGCGTTGCGCATCCAGTTCCGGCACGTGCAGTGCCTGGATGTCTTCCACGCGCCACTCGCCCTGCCGGTGCAGGACGTCAATCTCTTCTTCCGGCACCTTCCCTTTCATGGCGACGAGGGTACCATCGTTGCCGACGTGGCGGCCGGCCAGCGAAGCAAAATCATTGAGTGAAGCGAAAGCGCGCGACACGACGATGTCGCAGCCGGCCGGCGGCAGATCTTCGACGCGCGCGTGCACGGCGCGCAGATTGGGCAACTCGAGCACGCCCGACATCTGCCGCACGAAGGCAGTTTTTTTCTCGACCGCGTCGATGCACGTGACTTGCCAGCCCGGCTGCATGATGGCCAGCACGACGCCGGGCAAGCCGCCGCCCGAGCCGATGTCGTACAGGCTGGCTTGCGCCGTATCGAGCGCGCCGGCAAGCGGGTTGACGATGCTGAGGCTGTCGAACAGGTGCTGCACCAGCATCTGCCCCGGGTCGCGGATCGCGGTGAGGTTGTAGGTGCGATTCCAGCGCTGCATCTGCGCCAGGTAGGCGAGCAATTGCTCGGCCTGCCTGGCCGCGATCGGCAGCGCCAGCTGGTCGCTCGCGCGCGCCAGCCGCCTGGCCAGGCCGTCGTCGGGCGCGGCGCTCATGCGGCTTGCTTGCGCGTGCCGTAGTGCAGGCGCTTGAGGTGAATGAGCAGTAGGGAAATGGCCGCAGGCGTCACGCCGGAAATGCGCGCCGCCTGTCCGATGGTTTCCGGACGGTGGTCCTTGAGTTTCTGGCGCACTTCGAAAGACAGGCTGCTGACGGCGTCATAGTCGATATCGGCCGGTATGCGCTGTTGTTCTTGCGCCAGGTGCTTCTGCACTTCGTCCTGCTGCCGGGCGATGTAGCCGGCGTATTTGACCTGGATTTCCACCTGCTCGGCCAGCACCGGATCGTCCTGCACGCCTGGACCGGCCAGCAAGGTGCCGTCGGTATTGCGGGCGTCCATGAGCGCGGCATACGACACGTTCGGGCGTTTCAACAGGTCTGATAGTGAGTACTCACGTTCAATCGCCTTGCCCAGCAGCGGTTCGGCCGCCTCGGCGGGAAAACTGCGCGGATTGACCCAGGTCGATTTCAGGCGCTCGACTTCGGCGGCCACGGCATCGCGCTTGCGGCTGAAGGCGTCCCAGCGCGCGTCGTCCACCAGGCCCAGCTTGCGGCCGATTTCGGTCAGGCGCAGGTCGGCATTGTCTTCGCGCAGGCTCAAGCGGTATTCGGCGCGGGAAGTGAACATGCGATACGGCTCGGTCACGCCGCGCGTGACCAGGTCGTCGACCAGCACGCCCAGATAGGCTTCGTCGCGGCGCGGGGTCCAGGTGTCGCGTTGCAGCGCCTGCAGGGCGGCATTGGCGCCGGCCAGCAAGCCTTGGGCGGCGGCTTCTTCATAGCCGGTGGTGCCGTTGATCTGGCCGGCGAAGAACAGGCCGCCGATGGCCTTGGTCTCGAGCGTGGTCTTCAGGGCCCGGGGGTCGAAGTAGTCGTACTCGATGGCGTAGCCCGGCCGCAGGATGTGGGCATTTTCGAGGCCGGGCAAGGAATGGATCAGCTCCCATTGCACGTCGAACGGCAGGCTGGTCGAGACGCCATTGGGATAGACCTCGTGGGTGTCCAGCCCTTCGGGCTCCAGGAATACCTGGTGCGAGGCTTTGTCGGCGAAGCGATGGATCTTGTCTTCGATGGACGGGCAGTAGCGGGGGCCCACGCCTTCGATGACGCCGCTGTACATGGGCGAGCGATCGAGGCCGCCACGGATGATGTCGTGGGTGCGCGCGTTGGTGTGGGTGATCCAGCAGGGCAATTGCCGGGGGTGCATGGCGGCCGTACCCAGGAATGAAAATACGGGTATGGGGTCCAGGTCGCCCGGCTGCTCTTCGAGCACACTGTAGTCGATGGTGCGCCCGTCGATGCGGGGCGGCGTGCCGGTCTTGAGGCGGCCCTGCGGTAGCTTGAGTTCTTTGAGGCGCTGGCCCAGCGAAATGGCGGGCGGGTCGCCGGCGCGGCCGCCGGAGTAGTTCTGCAGCCCGACATGGATCAGTCCGTTGAGGAAGGTCCCGGCAGTGAGCACGACGGTGCGGGCGCGGAATTTCAGGCCTATCTGTGTGACTGCCCCGATGACTTTGTCGCCCTGGACCATGAGGTCGTCGACGGCCTGCTGGAAGATCCAGAGGTTGGGCTGGTTTTCGAGACGGGACCGTATGGCTTTGCGGTAGAGGACGCGGTCGGCCTGGGCGCGCGTGGCGCGTACGGCGGGGCCTTTGGATCCGTTGAGGATGCGAAACTGGATTCCTGCTTCATCGGTGGCGATGGCCATGGCGCCGCCCAGGGCATCGACTTCTTTGACCAGGTGCCCTTTACCGATCCCGCCAATGGAGGGATTGCAGGACATTTGGCCCAGGGTTTCGATACTGTGCGTGAGCAGCAAGGTTTTTGCGCCGATGCGAGCCGCGGCAAGGGCGGCCTCGCTACCGGCATGGCCGCCACCCACGACAATCACGTCAAACTCGCGCGGATAATCCATGATGAAAAGCAGAAAAAAGAGCTGATGGCTGCCATTATAGTTTGGAGGCGGCCGGTGTTTCACGTGAAACATGGGGTGGATTTGAAACGAAGAACAGCAATGGGCTGTTTGTCCGTGCCGGTGCACGGTTTGGCTGGTCGGAGCTCGACTTAAGCTTGCTGCCATGGTCCTGCTCTCATGCAGGTGGATCTCCAAAATCGGCGTCCCCGGGGGCTTGCCTATGGCCAACAAAACGTCAGTCTACGTTGGAGGATGCTTCAGCTTCAATTGGGCGCCTGGCCTCGCATCGGGTACGGTGATATGGGGTAGCGGAGCCCTTCCAATCGTCGTACTGGGTATCGCGGTGTGCCTTGAGCATGGCGGTCGTGTCGGTTTTAGGTTCTTGAGACGCTCGCGCGTGTCGGTGAGGCCTGAGTGGCCACGTCGCTCGGCTCGGGCGCGCCACCAGGCGCCCTCGGCCCCCTACGGGGGCTTCCCTCCCTCCAACTGGCCACTCAGGCCTCACCGACACGCGCGAGCTCACAGTTTCTCTAAACGGACGCGTGACCACCAACTACGCTCATGGCAAGAGTAGGCGGACACCGCCACGGACTAGCCACGTTGCCTAATGACGGCGGGCGTACGGCGCATGCCACTGCTGAGAGTCCTGGCTGGGGCCGTGAGAGCGGGTCGGCCAGTTGGAGCGAGGGAAGCCCCCGTAGGGGGCCGAGGGCGCCTGGTGGCGCGCCCGAGCCGAGCGACGTGGCCGACCCGCTCTCACGGCCCCAGCCAGGACGGCCTACTGCAGATACTGACCACGTCGCTACTACCGCAAACACCCTCACCGACATAATGGCAGCCATGAAGATCCCAACAGGCATGTTCCACGTGAAACATACAAACAAGGGACCGTCTGTAATATCAAGGATGGTACGTCAGGGATTCAATACCGAGACTGCGCCTGTCGATCAACGACAACTTGTTCCACGTGGAACATGACCCATCCAGGCATAGGCCGGCCGCTTCACATTAAATGGGATCACATCCGTTTCACGTGAAACATCAGCGGGAGCAGCTTAGGTTGGAACCTGAACTAGGGCCGGTCAGTCGGTAGAACCTAACCCAACTCGAAAGAAACGCGCTGTCATCACCACGAGCTATCCACAAAAATGCCCACAGGAAAACACCTCAATTGACCCGTCAATCGACCATCAACTCGCCTGGGGATATCTTTGTGAACAACCTTTCAGATCTCATCGCAGTGCAATATGGCCGTGCAGCCTCGAATTGACCAAGAACGCATGAACTAATCTCAAACCGCCCGGCCAGCACGAATAAGCCCCCGTAAACATAGAGAAAATTACAGCAGCCCGCCCCGCCAGCCGAGAGCGGCCATCGATAGAATATTTGCTATAGCCCTGGCGGGCGAGATAGGACACGCTGTGTAAAACTGCCGCCACGTCACCGCCTCGCGACAGGACCTCCGCCAATTGGCCGAACTCCTCCACAAGTTATCCACACACTTACCCAACGACTTGCCCACATCTGCGGCAATCGCAACAATGGCGGGATCATGCGGCGGTGGCGCATACGACAACGCCCCAGCACATCACTGTGGTGGGGCGTTGCAGCCAGGAAACCCTGGCTTGCGGGAAATCGGGATTTCCCGACTCAGAGCGGGCGAATATCGGCCGCTTGCGGTCCTTTCGGACCTTCCTTGACTTCAAACTCAACTTCCTGGCCTTCGTTCAGGCTGCGATAACCGCGACCCTGGATAGCCGAGAAGTGTGCGAATACGTCGGTGCCGCCGGCGTCCGGCGTAATGAAGCCGAAACCCTTATCGGCGTTGAACCACTTGACCTTGCCCTTCTGAACCATTTGTATAGCGTCCTGATGAAAAAAAGAATGCAAGTGAATCAAGGACGCCGAAGCGAAAGGGGCCTGTGCAACACTTGAATCAACTGCGAAACTCAGCATACCCATGGCTTCGGCGGTAAACAAATAGTTGTTTACCCCTATGTCGCATTTTTTCAATTCTCCCGGCGTGGACACACACATGTCACCATCCGCCGGCCCGGCCATGGTTAGTGGGATACTTACGCGTTTCCTGTTCCCCTCTCACGCTGCTTCCTTGCCATGATCCGATCCAAGCTGCCCGATGTCGGTACGACGATTTTCACTGTCATGAGCCGGCTGGCCATCGAGCACCAGGCCATCAACCTGGGACAAGGCTTTCCCGATTTCGACCCAGACCCCCGCTTGTGCGAACTGGTCGCGCGCGCCATGTCGGCCGGCCACAACCAGTATCCGTACATGCCCGGCATCGCCCCCCCTGCGCCAGGCCATCGCCGACAAGACCCATGCCTTGTACGGCCATGCCTACGACCCCGAAACGGAAATCACGGTCACCAGCGGCGCGACCGAGGCGTTGATGGCGACGGTGCTCGCCGTCGTCAACAGCGGCGACGAAGTCGTGGTGATCGAGCCGTGCTACGACTCCTACCTGCCGGCCATCCGCCTGGCCGGCGGCACGGCGGTGCCGGTGCCGCTGCGCGCGCCGACCGCCGACGACCCGTACTACCGCATCGATTGGCAGCGCGTGCGCGACGCCATTACGTCGCGCACCCGGCTGCTGATGCTGAACTTCCCGCACAACCCCACCGGCGCGATCCTGGAAGAACGCGACCTGGATGCGCTGGAATCCATCGTGCGCGACACCGGCGTACTGCTGCTGTCCGACGAGGTCTATGAGCACATCGTGTTCGACGGCAAGCCGCACGCCAGCCTGGCGCGGCGCCCGCTGCTGGCGGAGCACGCGTTCGTGATCTCCTCCTTCGGTAAGACCTACCACACCACCGGCTGGAAGGTCGGCTACTGCTGCGCGCCGCGGCAGCTGAGCGCGGAGTTGCGCAAGGTGCACCAGTTCATGGTGTTCACCGTCTCGTCGCCCATGCAGGTCGCCCTGGCGGACTACATGCGTGATCCTGCCCCGTATAACGGCTTGCCGGCCTTCTACCAGGCCAAGCGCGACCGGCTCGCCGCGGGCCTGGCCGGCACGCGATTCAAGCCGCTGCCCAGCCCGGGGACGTTCTTCATGCTGGCCGATTACAGCGCCATATCGAAGCAGTCGGAAGCCGAATTCGCCCGCGAACTGACGGTGCAGCACGGCGTGACCGTCATCCCGGTATCGGCGTTCTACCAGCGCCCCGATGCCGAACAATCCAACCATCACCTGGTGCGCTTCTGCTTCGCCAAGAAAGACGACACCCTGGACGCGGCGATCGAGCGGCTGCAGCGCGTATAACAGTTGCCGCGGGAAGAAAAAAGGGCCGGAAGATCGAGTCTTCCGGCCCTAATTAATTGGGCGCGCTCAGGCGACGGCTTTGCGCGCCTGACGTCCTTCGCGCAATTTGCGCAGCAACTGCGGAACAACTACGACCGCGGCGGCGGCGACCCACAGGCCGATCGATACCGAGCTCTCGAACAGCACCGAAATATCGCCATTGGTGATCGACAGCGCGCGGCGCAGGTTCTGCTCCATCATGTTGCCCAGCACCACCCCCAGCACCAGGGGCGCCATGGGCACGCCGAACTTGCGCAGGAAATAGCCGATGGTGCCGATACCGACCACCATCAGCAGGTCGAAGGTGCCGGCGTTGATCGCATACACGCCGATGTAGCTGATGCTGAGAATGCCGGGCACCATCAGCCAGCCCGGCACGGACAACACCTTGGAGAACACCCGCACCATCGGGACGTTCATCACGAACAGCAGCACGTTGGCGATGAACAACGAGGCGATCAGGCCCCACACCAGCTCGGGCTTGGTGTCGAACAGCACCGGCCCGGGCGTGATGTTGTACAGCGTCAGCGCACCCATCATCACGGCCGTGGTGCCGGAGCCCGGCACCCCCAGCGTCAGCATCGGCACGAACGAGCCTATGGCCGATGCCGTGGCGGCCGACTCGGGCGCCACCAGCCCGCGCATGTCGCCCTTGCCGAACTTCGCGTTGGGGTCCTTGTTCTCGATGATGCGCTTTTCCTGCGAATAGGCCACCGCGGCCGCCACGCTGGCGCCCGCGCCAGGCAGCACGCCGACGCCGAAGCCCACCAGCGAGCTGCGCACGATGCTCCACCAGGTGAATGCCAACTCTTTCAGGTTGAACAGCTTGCGGCCGCTCGGCTTGACTTCCACGCTGTGCCCGGCGACGACCTTTTCGAGCATTTCCAGCATCTCGGCAACCGCGAACAGCGCAATGACCACCACCACGAAATCGATGCCGTCCGCCAGGTGCACGGAATCGAAGGTGTAGCGGTACACGCCGGAATTGGAATCGACGCCGACGGTGGAAATCCCCAAGCCGATCATGGCCGCCAGCACGCCCTTGATCGGCTGTTTGCCCAGCAGGCTGGTCAGGCAGCAGAAGGCGAACACCATCAGCACGAAATACTCGGCCGGCCCGAAGGCGAGCGCCCATTTGGCCAGCAGCGGCGCCAGCAGGATGATGCCCGTCACGGAAACGATGGCGCCGAAGAATGCCGAACATGCCGACAACGACAGCGCCACGTTGGCCATGCCCTGCCGCGCCAGCGGATAGCCATCGAGCGTCGTCATGATCGCGCTGGCCTCGCCCGGGACATTCAGCAGAATGGAGGTGATACGACCGCCATATTCCGCGCCCACGTAGACGGCGGCGAGCAGGATGAGGGCGGTTTCCGGAGGCAGGTTCATCGCGAATGCGATGGGAATCAGCATGGCGACGCCATTGATCGGCCCGAGCCCCGGCAGCACGCCGACCATGGTGCCGATGAACGAACCGATGGCGGCCACCAGCAGGTTGGTCAGCGAGAACGCAACGCCGAAGCCGATGGAGAGGTGATCGAGAATGCCGCTCATAGCAGGTCTCCCAGCAGACCGGTGGGCAGGACCACATCGAGCGCGTGGTCGAACAACAGGAAGAAGAAAAGGCCCATGACCAGGCCGCCGGCAGCGCATTTGAGCCACGAGCCGCCGAACAGGCGTCCCACGAAGACAGTCATCAACGCCGTGGCGATGACGAAGCCGAGCCACTGGAACAGGAACGCGTATATCGCGGCGTAGAGCACCATCAGCGCGATGCGGCCATTGGCCCCGGCCGAGTTGACCTCGATCGGGTTGCCGCCCTTGATGGCCAGGCGCAAGCCGCACAGGCCGATAATGAGCGCCACCAGCAGCGGGAAGGCGCGCGGGCCCACCGGTTCATAGGCGAAGGGAGCTTCGATATCCCAGCCCGCCCACGTCATGAAGGCGGCAAGGATCAGGGCGAGTATGCCCAGGGTTCGATCATTCATGATCTGGTTTCCAGAGAGCGCAAAGCCGCCGTCGACGCAGAGCGCGCCTCATGTAGCGTGAAACGCGGCGGCATGGAACCAGGGGCGGCCGGCGCCGCCCCATGCCTTACTTCTTGATCAGCCCGAAGCTGTCGGCCAATTCGCGGTACATCTTCACGCGCTCCTTGACGTAGGCGTCGAGCTCGGCGCCCGTCTTGTTGAACGGGAACAGTCCTTGTTGCTCGCGCAGCTTGGCGTATTCGGGCGATTCCATGGTTTTGTTGAAGGCCTCGACCCAGAATTGGTAATCCTTGTCCGAGACCTTGGGACCGACGTAGAAGCCGCGGATGATCGGCCATTCGATGTCGTAGCCTTGCTCCTTGGCGGTGGGCACCGAGTTCAGCTTGCCGGGCAGGCGCTCGTCGCTGAACACCGCCAGCACGCGGATGGGCGCGCCGCCTTCCAGCATGGTGAAGGCTTCGGCCGCGTCGCCCATGTAGGCCTGGATGTGTCCGCCGCGCAGCGCCGTGGCGGTTTCACCGCCGCCTTCGAAGGCCACGAAGCGCATCTTGCGGAAATCCACGCCGGCCGCCTTCGCGGTCAGCGCGGCTTTCATCCAGTCCTGGCTGCCCACGGTGCCGCCGGCGCCCAGGACGATCTTGGTGGGATCCTTCTTGAAGGCTTCCATCAGGTCCTTCAGCGTCTTGTAGGGCGAATCATCGCGCACCACCGCCACGCCGTAGTCGGTGCCGATGCCGGCCAGCCAGCGCACGTCGTCGACGTTGTAGCGGCCGAACTTGCCTTGCGCCAGGTTCAGCAGCGAACCGCCCGAAAAGGCCACGATGGTGCCCGGCTCGTCGGGATGCTGGGCCACGATGTTGTTGTAGGCCACCGCGCCGATGCCGCCCGGCATGTAGACGATGCGCATCGGTTCTTTCAGGGCCCCGCTCTGTTTCAGGCCTTCGGTAGCCAGGCGGCACGTCAGGTCGAAACCGCCGCCGGGCTGTGCCGGGGCGATACATTCAGGCCGGCGGGGTTCGTCCGCGGCCTGGACGGCCGTGCCCGCCAACAGCGCACAAGCGCCCAGAATCGCCGCCAGGCGGGCTTTCAGGAAAGTATGCATCTTGCGGTCTCCGTGAATCGCTTTTTAGATGTCGTCGTAGGCGGGCCCGGCACGCAGCAGGCGGACCAAGGGCCAACGGATCAGAACCGTAACCAACCCAGGCTTTCCAGAAGCTTTCAGAACCCGTCAATTTCATGCCGCGCCGCAGCATTCCGGAACGAACCTAGGGTAAACACCAATGCCGCCCGCAGGCCGGCCTGCGGCGTGCGGTTCTCGAGCACCATCTTGCCGCCATGGATTTCGACGATAGTGCCGACAATGGCCAGCCCCAGGCCGGCGCCGGGCCGGTTCTTGCCGGCGGCGCCGCGCCGGAACCGCACGCTGGCGCGCGCGATGTCCTCGGCCGACATGCCCGGGCCGCTGTCTTCCACGGTGACCCGGGCATAGCGTTCGTCCGCATAGACCCGCACGGTGACCTGGCTGCCGGGCGCCGTGTAGCGGATGGCGTTGTCGACCAGGTTGCTGAGCGCCTCGCGCAACAGCCAGTCGACCCCCTGGATGCAGACCGGCATGCTGGAAGCCTCCAGCCCCAGGTCCAGCCGGCGCGCCCGCGCCGCCGGCAACAGGGCGCGGATGACCCCCTGGGCGACCTCGGCCAAGTCGACCCGCTCGGGCGCCAGCCCGCCTTCGGCCAGGGTGGCGTCCTTGGCGCGCGCCAGCGACAGCATCTGGTTGGTGGTGCGCACGGCCCGGTCCAGGCCTTCTTGCATGGCCAGCAACACGGCGCGGACTTCTTCGGGGTCGGTTTCGCGCAGCGCATAGGCGGTCTGGGTGCGCAGGACCGACAGCGGCGTGCGCAGTTGATGCGATGCGTCGTCCAGGAACTGCCGCTGCAGCCTCGCCTGGGCCGCAAAACGGGCCATGTGGAGGTTAATCGCGTCGACCAGGGGTACGACCTCACCCGGGATGTCCGATGCGCTCACGGGGCTTAAATCGTCTGTAGAGCGGTTTTCCACATCCTGGCGCAATCGTTCCAGGGGACGGACCACCATGAACACGCTCCAGACCACCACCACGATGACGATCAGGATGACCACGATGTCGCGCTCGAGCGCGCGCAGCAGCGCCCGGTCGAGGAAGTCCTGGCGCGATTCGAGCGTTTCGGCCACTTGCACGATGACGCGCCCGCCGTGGTCGTTGTACAGCGGCGGGTCCATGGGCCGCGCCAGGGCCGCCACCCGTACCTGCTGCCCCTGGTATTCCGCATAGAAGAACTGCGGTTGTCCGGAAATGAGCGGTTTTTCCGGCAACGGCAGCCCCGGGCTGCCGATTTCCGCCAGGCCGTCCTCGGTGGCGACCCGGTAGTACACGCTGCCATTGGCCGTCAACTCGAAGAATTCCAGCATCAAGTACGGCTGTTCCATGGCTAATCCACCGCTGGCTGTGGATATGTTGTGGTCGATGGAACGCAGCGCTCCTGACAGCGAGCGGTCATAGGCCAGGTCTACCTGGGTGCGCAACTGGTGGTTCGACAGCCATAGCGCCACCAGCATGATGAACACCAGGGCCGGGATCAGCCACCACAACAGCAGCGACTTGAGCGTGCGGTGGGGCGCCGCCCGCAGCCATGCCCGCAGCCTATTTTTCAACCACGGCCTCCAGGCAATAACCGATGCCGCGCAGCGTGACGACTTGTACACCGGTATTGGTGAGCTTCTTGCGCAGGCGGTGCACCAGGACTTCGATGGCTTCGAGGTTGACGTCGGAATCGTCGGTCTGGATGCGGTCGAGGATCTGCTGCTTGTTCATCGGTTCGCCGCTGCGCTGGATGAGCACCCGCAGCACGGCGTGTTCGCGTGGGGATAACTGCAAAGGTTGGCCTTGTACCGTGAAACGCTGTGTAGAAGTGTCCAGCACCAGGTTGCCCAGCGACAAGCGCGGATGTTCGCGGCCGCGGCTGCGGCGGATCAGCGCGGTCAAGCGGGCTTCGAGTTCTTCCAGCACGAACGGTTTCGGCAGGAAATCGTCGGCGCCTTCATGCAGGGTGCCCACCCGCTCCGCCAGCGAGTCGCGCGCGGTCAGCACCAACACCGGGGTACGGTCGTCGCGCGCGCGAATTTTGGACAACAAGGTATGGCCGTCCATGCCCGGCAGGCCCAGGTCCAGGATGACCGCGTCGAACTCTTCCACTGCCAGGCGGCGTTCCGCCAATACCCCGTCATCGGCCCATTCGACCACGAAGCCGGCATGGCGGGCGAGGCTGCGGGACAGCCAGCGGGCCAGCTCGGCTTCGTCTTCTATCAGCAGGATGCGCATGGGTTGAATTCAGGCGGGATGGTGGCGCTGGTAGGCATAGATGTTTTTCTCCTCTTTTCTTCTTTATATAAAGAATGATGATTAATAAGGCCTGTGGATAACTGCATCAACTCAAAAAAGCGATTCTATTTCATGCGCTTGCAGCGTTTTTTGGGTGTGCAGGACTTCTGTTTGGCGCCAGGACGCAAGTTGAACAACTTTTCGGCCCGGATGGAAATGGGCGGCTTGTTCAACTGGGGTCCACACGCTGTGCACAGCGGCGCATCTTAGAGGTTATCCACAGGGCGGGTGTTGGGAAGACGGCGGCATATTTCTTTAGGGTGAATACTTACTTTCAACTTGAGGAATTCAATCGCAAGAACCAGGGTTCTTGCGATTGAATTCTGATCTACAGTGCCGATATGCCTACTCCTGGATCCACCATGCCGCCCGTTGCCTATGAAACCGATGACGCCCGCTGGGCCGCCGTGCAGGCGCGCGACGCCCGGGCCGACGGCAGCTTCGTCTATGCCGTGCGCACCACCGGAGTGTATTGCCGGCCCAGCAGTTCGGCCCGCCTGCCGCGTCGCGAGAACGTCGAATTCTTCGATACGCCGCAAGCGGCGGAAGCCGCCGGCTACCGGCCCAGCCGCCGCGCGACAGCGGACCGCGGCAGCGCCGCCGCCCGCCGCACGGCCCTGGTGGAGCAAGCCTGCCGGCATATCGAGCGCGCCGAGACGCCGCCCAGCCTGGAGACCCTGGCCCGCCAGGCCGGCCTGAGCACCTTTCACTTTCACCGCCTGTTCAGGGCCGAAACGGGGCTGACGCCCAAGGCCTATGCGGACGCCTACCGCGCCCATCGGCTACGCCAGGAATTGAACGGCGCCGGTACGGTGACCGAGGCGATCTATGGCGCAGGGTTCAACTCCAACAGCCGCTTCTATGAAGCTTCGGGGCGCCTGCTGGGCATGCGGCCAGCCGACTACAAGGCTGGCGGACCCAATACAGATATAGACTTTGCCGTGGGTGAGTGCTCACTTGGCTCGATACTCGTGGCGCGCAGCCAGCGCGGCATCTGCGTCATCTGGCTGGGCGACGATCCCGATCGGCTGGTGCGCGATTTGCAGGATCGCTTCCCGCGCGCCCGGCTGCGCGGCGGCGATCCCGAATTCGAGCAACTGGTCGCACAGGTGGTGGGTTTCGTGGAGGCGCCGGCCCTGGGCCTGAACCTGCCGCTGGACGTGCGCGGCACCGCCTTCCAGGAGCGTGTCTGGCAAGCGCTGCGCGACATCGCGCCCGGGCAGACCGCGAGCTATACCGATATCGCGCGCCGTATCGGCGCACCCAAGGCTGTGCGGGCAGTGGCCCAGGCGTGCGGGGCGAATCCGTTGGCGGTGGCCATACCTTGCCACCGCATCGTCCGGCGCGACGGCGATGTGTCCGGGTATCGCTGGGGGGTCGAACGCAAGCGCGAACTGCTGCGCCGGGAAGCGGATGCCATGGGCGAGGCGGCATGACTGGCGGGCCGGCACCTGGCGCGCCTGGCGGGCGGTGGCGGTTGACCGGCCCGGACGGCCGCCAGTACTGCAGCGAGCGGCCGGGCACGCTCGGCGGACACCGCGGCACCCGCATCTATGGGCGCCTGGATTGCCGTGCCGCGCGGCTGGCCATCGCGCGCGGCGGCTATGTGCGCTACCGGGTATTCTTCGCCGACGAGGCCGCCGCGCTGGCCGCCGGCTACCGGCCGTGCGCCGTCTGCCTGCCCGGGCCCTACGCGGCATGGAAGGCCGCCCGCGCACGCTAGCTGTGAAGTGTCAAGACGTTGTATCCAACCAGGTTGAGTCTGGAGATGGGTGTGGCGCGTCCGATGCCCTGGTGAGGTCGATGCCAGTTGTAGTGGTGTAACCAGGAATTCATGGCCAGGGCTCGGTGCTGTGAGTTTTGATAGGTGTAGGCATAGGCCCACTCTCGCAATGCCGACTGGATGAACCGCTCGGCCTTGCCATTGGTCTGGGGCCGATAAGGGCGCGTGAAGCGGTGTTTGATGCCCAATTGGCGGCACAAGGCGGCGAAGGCATGGCTACGGAAGGCCGAGCCGTTGTCGGTCAGCAGCCGCTTGATGGTCACGCCCAGGGCGGCGTAATAAGACGCGGCATCCCGTAGGAACTGGCATGCGCTGGGGCTACGTTCATCGGGATGGATATCGGTAAAAGCCACGCGAGCGTGGTCGTCGATGGCCACGAAGACGTAGTCCCAGCCAGCTCCCTCGACGGTATCGCGCCGATCGCCCGTGACGCGATGGCCGGGGCGCTGGATGCGGCCCAGCTTCTTGATGTCGATATGCAACAACTCGCCTGGGGCCGAGTGTTCGTAGCGCACCACCGGCTCGGCAGGCTCCAGATCGGCCAGGCGCGACAGCCCGGCCCGAGCCAGGACCCGGCTGACGGTGCTGGCGGACACGCCCAGGGCCTGTGCGATGCGCGCCTGGGTCAGCCGCTTGCGGCGCAGCTCCACGATGGCCAGCGCCTTGGCCGGGGCAATCGCTCGGGGCGAGACCGCCGGGCGCGAGGACGCGTCGGCCAGGCCCGCCTGGCCTTGGGCCAGGAACCGCCCCAGCCACTTGCGTACCGTGGGCGCAGTCACCCCATAGACCACGGCTGCCTCGGGAGCGCTTAATTGCTTGGCGGTCAGTTGTTGGACCATTTCAAGTCGACGTATGAACGTCAGTCGGGCATGCTTATGGGTGTTCATCCGGCCGGACTCCTTGAGTGAACTGGGGGTTTGGCGATTTCCAGTTTCTCAAATCCGGTTCGGATGAACCATGCATACAACCTATTGAATCTTCACAGCTAGCCGGCAAACCCTCCTTCGTCCAGGAAGGCCTGCTCCTCGGGCGTGGTGTCCCGCCCCAGCAGCGCATTGCGGTGCGGGAAACGGCCAAAGCGCTCGACGATGCGCAGGTGATCTTCCGCGTGGTATAGCCAGGGCTCGCCCAGCTGGCGTTGCAGCGCCACCGACTGGCGCTGGTCGTCCAGGCTTTCAGAATGGGACAGGGGCAGGTAGCAGAACACCCGCATGCCCGTTTCGATGCGCGCGTCGTGGCCGGCCTCCAGGAGGCGGCGCGTGTAGTAGCGGGCCAGCGGATCGGTGGCGTACATGTGCCCGGTGCCGCGGAACGCGTTGCGCGGAAACTGGTCCAGCAGGATCAGCAGCGCCAGCGCGCCGGGCGCGCTGCTTTCCCAGTGATCGAGTTCACGCCGGGCGGCAGCCATGTGCAGGTCCAGGAAACGTTCGCGGAATGCCTGGTCGAAGGCCGTGTCCTTGCGGAACCAGCGCTCGGGACCCGCTTCGCGCCAGAACCGGACCACGGCGTCCGGGTCGTCATGGGGCTTGTTCAAGATCGGTTTCCTCCGGGTTTGACGGCATGTCGCTGCGGCGAGCATACCCTGCATGGCGGCGCAAGGACTAGTCACATTGCAGTGGTCCGGCAGGTCTCTCGGCGAATATTCACGCGCGCATGGCGAGCCTATCTTGCAGGCATGTCCAATGACATGAGCAAGCAATCATGGCCAACCAGTCTTCCACGGGCGCCGCGACCCGTGTCCTGATCTCGAGCACGTTCGCTTTCACGATCTGCTTCGCGGTATGGATGATCTTTGCCGTGCTGGGAATTCCGATCAAGAACCAGCTCGGGCTGTCCGAAACCGAATTCGGCCTGCTGGCCGCCACGCCGGTCTTGAGCGGGTCGCTCATTCGCGTGCCGCTGGGCATCTGGACCGACCGCTACGGCGGCCGCATCGTGTTCTTCCTGCTGATGCTCGTCTCCGTGCCGGCCATCTGGCTGCTGGCCTATGCCACCGAGTTCTGGCAGTTCCTGTTGCTGGGCCTGTTCGTCGGCCTGACCGGCGGTTCGTTCTCCGTGGGCACGCCTTACGTGGCGCGCTGGTTCCCGCGCAACCGGCAAGGCCTGGCCATGGGTGTCTTCGGCGCCGGCAACTCCGGTTCGGCGCTCACCAAGTTCGTCGCGCCGGCGCTCATCGCCGCGGCCGGCGGCGCCTGGGTCATCGTGCCCAAGGTCTACGCCGTCGCGCTGCTGGTCACCGCTATCCTGTTCTGGCTGTTCTCCGCCACCAACCCGGCCCACAACGTGCGCGGCGGGGCGAGCCTGTCGGCCCAGATCGCGATGCTGCGCTACCCGCGCGTGTGGCGCTATTGCCAGTACTACTCGGTGGTGTTCGGCGGGTACGTGGCGCTGGCCCTGTGGATGACCAAGTACTACGTCGGCGAGTACGGTTTCGACATGAAAATCGCCGCGCTGCTGGCAGCCTGCTTTTCGCTGCCTGGCGGCGTACTGCGGGCGGTGGGCGGCTGGATATCCGACAAATACGGCGCCTACCGCACCACCTGGTGGGTCATGTGGGTGTGCTGGGTCGCCTTCTTCATTCTCAGTTATCCCCAGACGCATTTCATCATCCAGACCGATACCGGCGCGCGCGAATTCTCGCTGGTGCTCGGCCCCACCATGTTCACCGTCCTGATGTTCGTGGTCGGCATCGCCATGGCGATCGGCAAGGCCTCGGTGTTCAAGTTCATCTCGGATGAATTCGACAGCAACATCGGCGCCGTGTCCGGCATTGTCGGCCTGGCCGGCGGCCTCGGCGGGTTCGTGCTGCCCATTCTGTTCGGCGCCCTGCTCGACCTGACCGGCATCCGCTCCAGCGCCTTCATGCTGATGTACGGCACGGTGTGCGTCTCGCTCATCTGGATGCACTACAGCTTCCGCCCCGAAATGCGCCAGCCGGCCATGCGCGCCGCCTGACGACGCCATCGGCATTCATCCCCCATCCCTGCCGGACGGCCCGCCGTCCGGCTCATCAGCCCGCGAGAGCATCATGTCCAGTAGCTATGTCCTGACCCGCTGGGAACCGGAAAACCAGAATTTCTGGCGCACCACCGGCGCCCGCATCGCCAACCGCAACCTGTGGATATCCATACCGGCGCTCAGCCTGGCATTCTGCATCTGGATGCTGTGGAGCGTCGTCGTGGTCAACCTGGACAAGGCCGGCTTCCTGTTGTCCAAGAACCAGATGTTCTGGCTGACGGCGCTGCCGGCGTTGTCCGGCGCCACGCTGCGCATCTTCTATTCGTTCCTGGTGCCGGTGTTCGGCGGCCGCCGCTGGACCGCGATCTCCACCGCCACCCTGCTCATTCCCGCCATCGGCATGGGCTTCGCGCTGCGCGACCCGACCACCTCCTACCCGACCCTGCTGGCGCTGGCGCTGCTGTGCGGCTTCGGTGGCGGCAATTTCAGTTCCAGCATGGCCAACATCAGCTTCTTCTTCCCCAAGGAGAAAAAAGGCTTCGCCACCGGCATGAATGCCGGCATCGGCAACCTGGGCGTGTCGCTGGTGCAGTTCGTGGTGCCGGTCATCATCACCATGGGCGTGTTCGGCACGCTGGGCGGCGACCCGCAGCGCTTTGTCGTCGATGGCGTCGAACACCGGATATGGCTGCAGAACGCCGGCTTCATCTGGGTGCCCATCATCCTGGTGTCGGCGCTGGCCGCCTGGTTCGGCATGAACGACATCGCCGACGCCCGCGCCTCCTTCGCCGACCAGGCCGTCATTTTCAAGCGCAAGCACAACTGGCTGATGTGCTGGCTGTACATCGGCACGTTCGGCTCGTTCATCGGGTTCTCGGCCGGCTTCGCCATGCTCACCAAGGCGCTGTTCCCGGGCGTCAACCCGGTTACCTACGCGTTCCTGGGGCCGCTGGTGGGTTCGCTGACACGGCCGCTGGGCGGCTGGATCTCCGACAAGATCGGCGGCGCGCGCGTCACGCTGCTGGTGTTCGCCGGCATGATCGGCGCCGTGCTCGGCGTGCTGGCCTTCGTGCCCGGCCAGGGCAGCGCCGGCAACTTCCCGGCCTTCCTGGCGATGTTCATCGTGCTGTTCGCCTTGACCGGCGTGGGCAACGGCTCGACGTTCCGCATGATTCCCGTGATCTTCCTGCACGAGCGCACCCTGGCCGCGCAAGGACAAGGCCCGCAGGCCGAAAAGCAGGCCGTGATGGACGCCGGCAAGGAGTCCGCGGCGGTGCTCGGCTTCTCCGGCGCCATCGGCGCCTACGGCGGTTTCTTCATTCCCCGCAGCTTCGGCACCTCGCTCGAGATGACGGGCAGCGTGAGCGCGGCGCTGTATTGCTTCATTGCGTTCTACGTCAGCTGCCTGTGCATAACCTGGTGGTACTACGCGCGCCGCAACGCGCCGGTGCCGTGCTGATCCGGCCTGCCGGTGACTAGTCACTTCGACTCATCAGGACTAGTCCGCTTGATGTGGCGACCCTCTACCAGCGATGAATGGTGGGGGGCGCCCAGCCTCAATAGAGTAGTAACTGGTACACGCCGGCCCCATCGGCGTACACGGAGAACACAATGAGCCATTTCCTCGATCGACTGAAATTCATGTCGCGGGTGAAATCCACTTTCGCGGGTGGCCACGGTGAAGTGGTCAACGAAGACCGCACCTGGGAAAACGCCTATCGCAGCCGCTGGCAGCACGACAAGGTCGTGCGCTCGACGCACGGCGTCAACTGCACCGGTTCGTGCTCGTGGAAGGTCTATGTCAAGAACGGCCTGATCACCTGGGAAACCCAGCAGACCGACTACCCGCGCACCCGGCCCGACCTGCCCAATCACGAGCCGCGCGGCTGTCCGCGCGGCGCTTCGTACAGCTGGTACGTCTATTCGGCGCAGCGCGTCAAATACCCGATGATCCGCGGCCGCCTCATGGAGATGTGGCGCGAGGCGCGCAAGACCATGGATCCGATCGCGGCCTGGGAATCCATCAGCCAGGACCCGGTCAAGGCCAGGCGCTACAAGTCGGTGCGCGGCCTGGGCGGCTTCGTGCGCGCCGACTGGGACACCGCCACCGAGATCATCGCCGCGGCCAATGCCTACACCATCAAGCGTTTCGGGCCCGACCGCCTGATCGGCTTCTCGCCCATCCCGGCCATGTCCATGGTCAGCTACGCGGCGGGCGCGCGCTACCTGAGCCTGCTCGGCGGCGCCTGCCTGAGCTTCTACGACTGGTACTGCGACCTGCCCCCGGCCAGCCCGCAGATCTGGGGCGAACAGACCGACGTGCCGGAATCGGCCGATTGGTACAACTCCACGTACCTGATCGTCTGGGGCTCGAATGTGCCGCAGACCCGCACGCCCGACGCGCACTTCTATACCGAAGTCCGCTACAAGGGCACCAAGACGGTAGCGGTGTCCAGCGACTTCGGCGAAATGGTCAAGTTCGGCGATATCTGGCTGGCGCCCAAGCAGGGAACCGACGCCGCGCTGGCGCTGGCCATGGGGCATGTCATCCTGAAAGAATTCCACCACGCCGGCGCATCGGATTACTTCCGCGACTATGCCAAGCGCTACACCGACATGCCGATGCTGGTGCAGTTGACCGCGCGCGACGGCTGCCTGGTGCCCGACCATTTCCTGCGCGCCTCGCAACTGGACGACGCCCTCGGCCAGCACAACAACCCCGACTGGAAGACATTGCTCATCGACGCGCAGACCGGCGAGCTGGTGGTGCCCAATGGCAGCATCGGCTTTCGCTGGGGCGAAGCCGCGGTCGACGGGGGTGCCAAGGCGGGCCGCTGGAACCTCGAGCCCCACGATGGCGGCAGCGGCCGCAAGGTGGATCCCGCACTGTCGCTGATCGACGGCCACGATGCCGTGGTGGGCGTGGGTTTCCCGTACTTCGGCGGCGAGCATGGCAGCGTGCTGGTGCGCAACGTGCCGGTGCGGTACATCACCCTGGCCGATGGCAGCCAGGCCTGCGTGGCCACGGTGTACGACCTGCAGATGGCCAGCTACGGCGTCGACCGGGGGCTGGGCGGCGCCAACGTGGCCGCGTCCTACGACGACGATGTTCCCTATACCCCGGCCTGGCAGGAAAAACACACTTCGGTGCCCCGCAACCTGGTCATCCAGGTGGCGCGCGAGTTCGCCCAGAACGCCCACGATACCCAGGGCAAGTCCATGGTGATCGTGGGGGCGGCGCTGAACCACTGGTACCACATGGACATGACCTACCGCGGCATCATCAACTTGCTGATGATGTGCGGTTGCGTAGGCAAGAGCGGCGGCGGCTGGGCCCATTACGTGGGCCAGGAAAAGCTGCGCCCGCAGTTCGGCTGGGCGCCGCTGGCGTTCGCCACCGACTGGTCGCGTCCGCCGCGGCACATGAACGGCACGTCGTTCTTCTACGCGCATACCAGCCAGTGGCGCCATGAAAAGCTGCCGGTCAGCGACATCCTGGGGCCCACCGCGGACGCCGCGCGCTACGCCGGGCTGAGCATGATCGACCTGAACGCCAAGTCCGAACGCATGGGCTGGCTGCCGTCGGCCCCCCAGCTGCAGACCAACCCCCTGGACATCACGGCGCAGGCCGAGGCGGCCGGCGAGGATCCGGTCGCGTACGCGGCCGCGCGCCTGAAGCGCGGCGAATTGCAGATGAGCTGCGACGACCCGGACGATCCCGCCAATTTCCCGCGCAACATGTTCGTCTGGCGGTCCAACATCCTGGGGTCGAGCGGCAAGGGCCACGAATACTTCCTGAAGTACCTGCTGGGCACCCAGAACGCCGTGTTCGGCGACGAGGCCGACGCCATCAAGCCCGCGCAGGTGCGTTATCGCGAAGAAGCAGCCGAAGGCAAGCTCGACCTGCTGACCGTGCTGGATTTCCGCATGAGCACCACCTGCCTGTACGGCGATATCGTGCTGCCCACCGCCACCTGGTACGAGAAGGACGACCTGAACACGTCGGACATGCATCCGTTCATTCATCCGCTGTCCGAAGCGGTCCAGCCCCTGTGGGAAAGCAAGACCGACTGGGAAATCTACAAGCTCATCGCGCGCAAGTTCAGCGAGATCGGCGGGCCCTACCTGGGCAAGCGCAAGGACCTGGTGCTGACGCCGCTGCTGCACGATACCCCGGCCGAACTGGGGCAGGCGTTCGAGCCGAAGGACTGGAAACTGGGCGAGTGCGACCTGGTGCCGGGCAAGACCGCGCCCGCCATGACGGTGGTCGAGCGCGACTACAACGACATCTATCGCAAGTTCACCTCGGTCGGGCCGCTGCTGGACAAACTGGGCAATGGCGGCAAGGGCATCACCTGGAACACCGAGCACGAAGTGCACGAACTGGCGGCATTCAACCGCCGCGTCGAGGAACCCGGCATCAGCGAAGGGCGGCCGCGCCTGGAGACGGCCATCGACGCGGCGGAGATGATCCTGACCTTCGCGCCGGAAACCAACGGCCACGTCTCGGTCAAGGCGTGGGAAGCGCTGGGCAAGGTCACCGGCCGCGACCACACCCACCTGGCGGTGGGCCGCGAGCACGACAAGATACGCTTCCGCGACATCCAGGCGCAGCCGCGCAAGATCATCTCGGCGCCGACCTGGTCCGGCCTGGAAAGCGAAGAAGTCAGCTACAACGCCGGCTACACCAACGTGCATGAACTGATACCGTGGCGCACGCTGACCGGCCGCCAGCAGTTCTACCAGGACCATCGCTGGATGCTCGATTTCGGCGAGGGCTTCTGCGCCTACAAGCCGCCGATCGACACGCGCACCGTGGCGCCGATGCTGGGCCGCTACCCGAACGGCGAACGCGAGCTGGTGCTGAACTGGATCACGCCGCACCAGAAATGGGGCATACACAGCACCTATTCGGACAACCTGCGCATGCTGACGCTCAGCCGCGGGGGGCCGCACGTCTGGGTGTCCGAGGTCGAGGCCAAGCAGGCCGGCCTGGTGGACAACGACTGGGTGGAAGTGTTCAACGTGAACGGCACGCTGACCGCGCGCGTGGTGGTCAGCCAGCGCGTGCCGGTCGGCATGTGCCTGATGTACCACGCCCAGGAAAAGATCATCAACGTACCTGGCGCCGAGACCAGCGGCATGCGCGGCGGCATCCACAACTCGGTGACGCGTGCCGTGCTCAAGCCCACCCACATGATCGGCGGCTACGCGCAGCAGGCCTATGGCTTCAATTACTACGGCACGGTCGGCAGCAACCGCGACGAGTACGTGGTAGTGCGCAAGATGAACAAAGTGGATTGGATGGAAGGCCCGCTGGGCCACCCGCAGCTCGAGGAAGGAAGCGCAAAATGAAGATCCGTGCCCAAGTCGGTATGGTGCTGAACCTGGACAAGTGCATCGGCTGCCATACCTGCTCCGTGACCTGCAAGAACGTGTGGACCAGCCGCGACGGCGTCGAGTATGCGTGGTTCAACAATGTCGAGACCAAGCCGGGCATCGGCTACCCGAAGGAATGGGAAAACCAGTCGCGCTGGAACGGCGGCTGGACGCGCAACGGCGCCGGCAAGCTCGAACCGCGCCAGGGTGGCAAGCTGAAGATCCTGGCCAACCTGTTCGCCAACCCCAACCTGCCCGCCATCGACGACTACTACGAGCCGTTCACGTACGACTACGAGCACCTGCAGCAGGCCAAGCTGAGCAAGACGCCGCCGACTGCGCGCCCCGTGTCCGTGCTGACCGGCAAGAAAATGGAGAAGATCCACTGGGGCCCGAACTGGGAAGACGACCTGGGCGGCGAGTTCAGCTCGCGCAGCCGTGATGCGCTGTTCGAAGGCGTGCAGAAGGAAATGTACTCGACGTTCGAGAACACCTTCATGATGTACCTGCCGCGCCTGTGCGAACACTGCCTGAACCCGGCCTGCGTGGCCAGTTGCCCGTCGGGCTCGATCTACAAGCGCGAGGACGACGGCATCGTGCTGGTCGACCAGGACAAATGCCGCGGCTGGCGCATGTGCATCTCGGGATGCCCCTACAAGAAGGTGTACTACAACTGGCAGAGCGGCAAGGCCGAGAAGTGCACGTTCTGTTTTCCGCGCATCGAGGCAGGCCAGCCGACCGTGTGCTCGGAGACCTGCGTGGGCCGCATCCGCTACCTGGGCGTGCTGCTGTACGACGCCGACCGCATCGACAGCGCCGCCGCCACGGCGGATGAACGCGGCCTGTACCAAGCGCAGCTCGACCTGTTCCTCGACCCGGATTCGCCCGACGTCATCGCCGCAGCGCGCCGCCAGGGCATCCCGGAATCCTGGCTCGAGGCGGCGCGCCATTCGCCGGTCTACAAGATGGCCTGCGAATGGAAGATCGCCTTCCCGCTGCACCCCGAGTACCGCACCCTGCCGATGGTCTGGTACATCCCGCCGCTGTCGCCGATCCAGTCCGCCGCCGAGGCCGGCCACATGCCGCACAAGACGGTGGGCAAGACGGCGGTGATTCCCGACGTGTCGAGCTTGCGCATCCCCATGCGGTACCTGGCCAACCTGCTGACGGCCGGCGATGAAACGCCGGTGCGCCAGGCGCTCGAGCGCCTGCTGGCCATGCGCGCATACCAGCGCGCCGAAGCCGTCCACGGCGATCGCGATGACGGCATCCTGGACGATGTCGGGCTCGACCGGGCCACCGTGCGCGACATGTACCGCATCCTGGCCATCGCCAACTATGAAGACCGCTTCGTCGTGCCGTCCAGCCACAAGGAGATGGTCGAGGACAGTTTCAACGACAAGGGCAGCTGCGGGTTCACGTTCGGCAACGGCTGCTCGGGAGGGGTGTCCGAGGGCGCCCTGTTCGGCAAGAAGCCGCAAGGCAGCGAGATATTCATCGAGATGCCCAAGTCGCGCAAGAAAGCGGCCCTGACTTGAGCATGGAGCATTCGACATGAGCCTTTACCGAATTCTTTCCGCGTTGCTGTCCTACCCCGAGCAGGACCTCCTCGATGCCTTGCTCGAGATCGACGACGGGCTGGATGCCTACCCCGAAGCGCAGGACCTGCTCGCGCCGCTGACCGACTACCTGAAGACCCACGACCTGATCGCGCTGCAGGAGAACTACGTCGCGACCTTCGACCGCAACCCGTCGCATTCGCTGCACTTGTTCGAGCACGTGCACGGCGAAAGCCGCGACCGTGGCCAGGCCATGGTGGACCTGCTGCAGGAATACCGTCGCCACGGCTTCGAGCCCGGCGCGGCCGAACTGCCCGACTACGTCCCGCTGTTCCTGGAATTGCTCGGGCTGATCGATCCGGGCCAGGCCCGGCAGTTGCTCGACGAGGCGATCCACGTGCTGGCCGCCATCGGCGCCAGGCTGGCGCGCCACGGCAGCCCGTACTCGACGATCTTCGCCGTGCTGCGCGGCATGACGGACGTCGTGCCGCGCGAACAGACCGAGCCGCCCGTACGCGACATGGACGAGGTCATGGAGGCCTACGGCGTAGGCGCCGACGGCGTCGAGCCGCTGCTGCCCCACGCATCGGCCGGCACGCAGGTCGTGCACTTCCACCCGCGCGCGCGCAGCGCCCATTAATCGCCCGGGAGACCGTCCGTGAATACCATCCACCAGTTCTTATTCGGCATCTATCCTTACATTGCGCTCGCCATTTTCCTGTTCGGCAGCCTGGCCCGCTTCGAGCGCGAGCAATACACCTGGAAGAGCGACAGTTCGCAGCTGCTGTATCGCGGCTCGCTGCGGCTGGGCAACATCCTGTTCCACGTGGGCATCCTGGGCCTGTTCTTCGGGCACCTGGTGGGGCTGCTCATGCCGGTCGTGGTGTGGGACACGCTAGGGGTTTCGCACACCGTCAAGCAGGCCGTGGCCATGATCGCCGGCGGCGTCATGGGGACCATATGCCTGGCGGGCCTGCTCATCCTGCTGTACCGGCGCCTGACCCATCCGCGCATCGCGCGGGTGACGCGGCCGGGCGACAAGCTGCTGCTGCTGTGGCTGCTGGCCACGCTGCTGCTGGGCCTGTCGACCATCACCGTCTCGGCCGGCCACATGGACGGCCACATGATGGTGCTGTTCATGACCTGGGCCCAGCACATCGTCACCTTCCAGGGCGATGCCGCCAGCTACATCGCCGATGCGCCGCTGCTGTTCAAGGCTCACCTGTTCATGGGACTGACGCTGTTCGTCATCTTCCCGTTCACGCGGCTGGTGCATGTCTGGAGCGGCTTCGCCTCGCTGGGCTACCTGGGCCGCGCCTGGCAACTGGTGCGGCCGCGTTGAACCGCGGCGCCGCCGGCCCATCCGGTGGCGCCGCACGGAGAGAAAAATGCCTGTCATCGTCAATGGCGTCGAGCTCACCGATGCCGAACTAGAACGAGAACTGCCTCATCATGCCGACGCGGACAACCCGCAGCGGCGCGCCATGACCGCCCTGGTGCTGCGCCGCGTGCTGCTGGACGAGGCGCAGCGGCTGGGCCTGGCCGCCGAGGATGAAGATGCCGCGATCGACGCCCTGCTCCGTACCCAGGCCGGCGCGCCCGAACCCGACGAAGCCGCCTGCCGCCGCCACTACGACACCCACCCTGGCCGGTTCTCGGTGGGCGAGCTGGTGGAGGCCGACCACATCCTCTTCCAGGTGACGCCCGACGTCGACCTCGACCGCCTGCGCGCGCGGGCGCAAGCGGTCCTGCAGGAAGTGCTGGCCGAGCCCGGGCGGTTCGGCGAACGGGCCCGGGCTCTGTCGAACTGCCCGTCGGCCGCCGTCGGCGGCAGCCTGGGCCAGCTCGGGCGTGGCGACACCGTGCCGGAATTCGAGCGCGCCGTTTTCGGGGCGCCGGCCGGCACCATCCTGCCGCGGCTGGTGGAGACGCGCCACGGGCTGCACATCGTGCGCGTCAGGCGCCACGTGCCCGGCCGCCCCTTGCCGTACCCCCAGGTGGCGGGCCGCATCGCGCTGGCGCTCGGCACGGCCAGCCGCGATACGGCATGGCGCCAGTACCTGCGGCTGCTGGTGGGGCGCGCCCGTATCGAAGGCATCGAACTCGAAGGCGCCGATGGCGCCTTGATACAGTGAGCCTGCCGCCATGTACGCGCCCTTCGCTCTCGTCGATGGTTTCCAGCGCCGCATCGATTACCTGCGCGTGTCGGTGACCGACCGCTGCGACCTGCGCTGCTTCTACTGCCTGCCCGCCGACTTCAAGGATTTCGACCTGCCCGCGCAGTGGCTGGGCCATGCCGAGATGGCGCGCCTGGTCGGCATCTTTACCCGCCTGGGCGTCCGCAAGGTGCGCCTGACCGGCGGCGAGCCGCTCACGCGCGGCGGCCTGGCGGACCTGGCCCGCGAGCTGGCGGCGCTGCCCGGGCTGGCGGACCTGTCGCTGTCGACCAACGGCACCCGGCTGGCGCGTCACGCCGCCGCGCTGCGCGCCGCCGGCGTGCAGCGGCTCAACGTCAGCCTGGACACCCTGGATGCCGCCGCCTATGCCCGCGTCACCGGGCGCGACTGCCTGGCCGACGTGCTGCATGGGCTGGAGGCGGCCCGCGCCGCCGGCTTCGCACCCATCAAGCTCAACGCCGTGGTGCCGGCCGGCACGTCCATCGCCGGGCTGGAGCGCTTGCTGGCCTACGCCGTCGAACGCCAGTTCATCCTGCGCCTGATC
The DNA here is from genome assembly GCF_002261345.1 of Bordetella genomosp. 2. GTDB lineage: Bacteria > Pseudomonadota > Gammaproteobacteria > Burkholderiales > Burkholderiaceae_B > Bordetella_A. The sequence goes on from NZ_NEVT01000009.1 coordinate 495,877, forward strand.
GAGCCCATGCCGGTGGGCGATACCGGCCGGCAGACCCGCGGCATGGACTTGTCCCGGCTGGGCGCGCGCCTGGCGGCGCGCCACGGCCTGGTGCCGCTGTTGCAGGCGCCGGGCGCCGGCCCGGCGCGCTACTGGAGCGCCGACGGCCGGCTGGCCACGCTGGGAGTCATCACGCCGATGTCACGGCACTTCTGCGCCGCCTGCAACCGCGTGCGCCTGGGCGCCGACGGCACCCTCTACCCGTGCCTCGGGGACGAGGCCAGCGTGCCGCTGGGCGCGCTGCTGCGCCGGGGTGCCAGCGATGCCGAGCTGGCTAGCGCCATCGTCGCCGCCGTGGCCGGCAAGCCTGAAAAGCACGATTTCAATGCGCGGCCCGAGCGCATCGTCCGGTTCATGGCGCAGACCGGCGGGTAGGCCCGATCACGCTAGAAGGAGCTTCACACATGGAGCCCGCCACCCACACCCACGACCTGGAACGCTTCATCAACGGCTTCCAGCGCTTCCATCAGCAATATTTCGACGATTCGCCCGCGTTGTTCCGCGGCTTGCGCCAGGGACAATGCCCGCGCACCCTGCTGATCGGCTGCTGCGATTCGCGCGTCGACCCGGCGCTGCTGCTGGGCTGCGATCCCGGCGATATTTTCACGGTGCGCAACGTCGCCAACCTGGTGCCGCTGCCCGAGGACCACGGCGGCCAGCAGGGCGTGCTGGCCGCCATTCAGTTCGCCGTGGAGCAGTTGCGCGTGGGACGCATCATCGTGCTGGGCCACAGCCAATGCGGCGGCATCCGCGCGCTGATGGAGCAGCGCCTGGATCACCAGGGCACGGAGGACTACATCGGACGCTGGGTCCACATCGCCGAGCCGGCCCGCGAACGTGTCATGCGGCAATTGCCGCATGCCAGCGAGGCCGAGCAGCGGCGCGCCTGCGAGCAGGCGTCGATACTCATTTCGCTGCGCAACCTCGAAGCGTTCGAGCCCGTCAGGCGCCGCATGGAGCAAGACGCCATCAGCCTGCACGGCTGGTATTTCGACCTGGACGCGGGCGCGCTGCTGGCGTATTCGCCGCGCGCCGACGCCTTTTTGCCAATGGTCTGACCCTCTATCCGGCGCAAGGCGGCGGACGGCTTTCGCACCATGAAAAAAGCTACACTGCAGGAGTCCACTCGCTGGCATCGCGCCATGACTGCTTCTGAATTTCCGGTCGGGCCGGACGGCCTGCCCACCCTGCGGGACCGCCTGCCTACCCGCATCATCGCCAGTTCGCTGTTCGCCCTGGCCGTGGTGCTGAGCATGGTGGCCTGGACGCTGTGGCTGTCGTGGGGCCTGGAGGGCGCTGGCGCCGCCATCAACGACACCGGCAGCCTGCGCATGATGGCCAACCGCGTCAGTGTCGAACTGATGCAGCCGGGGCCCGACCGCGCCGAACGTGTCGGCGCCATCGTGCAGGCGCAGGACGACACCCTGGCCCTGCTGGCGCGCGGCAACCCGTCGCGACCGCTGTTCCTGCCGGCCGATCCCGCCATCCGCGACCAGCTGGGCGTCGTCACGCGGCTCTGGAACGACACCTTGAAGCCTGCCGCGGCGCAGGCGCAGCGGGACGACGACATGACCGCCTACCTGGCCGCCATGCCGGTCTTCGTGGCCGAGGCCGACAAGCTGGTGCGCATGATCGAGCTCGACAACGCCGACAAGACCGCCTCGCTGCGCCTGTCCCAGGGGGTGCTGGCCGGCATCGGCAGCGTGGGCACGGTGGCGATGATCTACTTGCTGTATCTATGGATCATCTCGCCGGTGCTGCGGTTGCGCGACGGCTTGCAGCGCATGACCGCCGGCGAGTTCAGCACCCGCCTGCCGGTCGAGACCCGCGACGAATTCGGCCTGCTGGCCCGGGGGTTCAACCTGATGGCCGACAAGCTGGAAACCCTCTACCGCGACCTGGAAGACCGGGTGCGGCAGAAAACCGCCGAGCTGGAGGCGCAGAACCGCGACATCGGCGCGCTGTACGACATGGCGGCGTTCCTGAACCAGCCCAACAGCATCGAGGCGATGTGCCGGGGTTTCCTGCAGCGCGTCATGCGCCAGTTCGGCGCCGAGGGAGGCAGCGTGCGCGCCCTGGACACCTCCGACGAGCGGCTCAGCATCCTGGTCGCCGAAGGCCTGTCGGCCGAGCTGACCGAAGCCGAGCGCTGCATGCAGGCGGACGGCTGTTATTGCGGGGTGGCCACGCAGCAGGGGATGCAGGTGATCCGCGATCTGCGGGGCGTCGCGCCGGCTTCCGGCGGCCTGCATTGCGCCAACGAGGGCTTCGTGAGCCTGGCCGTGTTCCGCATCGTGGCGCGCGACGAGGTGCTGGGCTCGTTTTCGCTGCATTTCCGCAACGCGCGGCAGGTCTCCACGGCCGAAACCCAGTTGCTCGAGACGCTCGGGCAGCACCTGGGCGTGGCGCTCGAGAACCGCCGCCTGGACGCCAAGGCGCGGCAGCTGGCGGTGGTGCGCGAGCGCAACCTGATGGCCCAGGGGCTGCACGACAGCATCGCGCAGGGCCTGAATTTCCTCAAGCTGCAACTGCAGTTGCTGGATGACGCCCTGGAGCGCGGCGACCAGGACGACCTGCGGGAAATCGTGCCGCTGCTGCGCACCGGCGTCGAGGAAAGCTACCAGGACGTGCGCGAACTGCTGGTGAACTTCCGCACCAAGCTGGACCAGGGCGAATTGCCGGACGCCATCGAGGAAGCCGTGCTGCGGTTCCAGCGCCAGACCGGCATCGAGGTGGAGCTGGATGTCGAGTACGGCAACGACCGCCCGCTGGCTCCCGAGCAGCAGTTGCAGGTGCTGTTCATCCTGCAGGAGGCGTTGTCGAATGTGCGCAAGCATGCGCAGGCCCGTCACGTGCGGGTGGCGCTGCGCAACGACCGGGATTTCGAAATGGAGGTGGTCGACGATGGCGTCGGCTACGATCCGGAGGAAGTGGGCCAGCGGGGAGAATGCCACATCGGCCTGCACATCATGCGCGAGCGCGCCGCGCGGCTCAACGCTGTGATAAAACTGACGTCCCGGCCGGGCGCCGGCGCCACCGTGCAGCTGGTACTGCCGCGTACCGAGCGCCGGGCGGCTTGAAAGCTTCCCGTATTCCATGGCCATACGCATTCTGCTCATCGACGACCACAGCCTGTTCCGCTCGGGCGTGCGGCTGCTGCTGCAGCGGCAGCCCGACTTCCAGGTGGTGGCCGAGGCTTCCGACGGCCTGGAAGGGATCAAGCGCGCCAAGGAGTTCCTGCCGGACGTCATCCTGCTCGACCTCAACATGCCGGGCCTGTCGGGCCTGGAAACCTTGCAGCTGCTGGTGCAGGACGTCCCGGGCAGCGCGGTGGTGATCCTGACGGTTTCCGAGGAGGCCGACGAGCTCAGCCAGGCGCTGCGCGACGGCGCCAGCGGCTACCTGGTCAAGAACATCGACGCCGACGCGCTGACGGCGGCGATCCGCCGCGCCGCCAGCGGCGAACCGGTCATTGCCGACAACATGACGGCCAAGCTGGTCGACCGCTTCCGCGAGCAGGCCGCCCACGGCGGCGCGGCGGGAGGCGGCGAACGCACCCGCCTGACCGCCCGCGAGCGCGAGATCGTCCAATGCCTGGCGCACGGCGCCAGCAACAAGGTCATCGCGCGGCAGCTCGACATCGCCGAAAGCACAGTCAAGATCCACGTCCAGAACATCCTGAAGAAACTCAACCTGACCAGCCGGGTGCAAGTGGCCGTGTACGCCGTCGAGCACGGGCTGGTCGCCGACGATTGAACCCGGCGTCGCCGGGACACCTGGGGAAAACATGGCGGTAGAAGCCGGCGCGGGCGAATTGTCCAAAGTCGTGGTGTTGCTGGGCGCGGCCGTGGTGGCCGTGCCGCTGTTCCGGCGCCTGGGGCTGGGCTCGGTGCTGGGCTACCTGGCCGCCGGCCTGGTGATCGGGCCGTTCGGCCTGGGCCTGTTCCGCGACCCCCAGGCCATCCTGCACACCGCCGAGCTGGGCGTGGTGATGTTCCTGTTCATCATCGGCCTGGAAATGCGGCCATCGCACCTGTGGGACCTGCGCGGCGAGATCTTCGGCCTGGGCAGCCTGCAGGTGCTGCTGTGCGGGCTGCTGCTGACCGGCGTGGGCGTGGCGTTCGGGTTTTCGCTGGCGGTGTCCTTCATCAGCGCCATGGGTTTCGTGCTGACCTCCACCGCCATCGTCATGCAGGTGCTGGGCGAACGCGGCGACATCGCCACGCCGCGCGGCCAGAAGATCGTCTCCATCCTGTTGCTGGAGGACCTGCTGATCGTGCCGCTGCTGGCCATCGTGGCGTTCATCGCCCCGCAAGGCGGCCAGCACGAAACGGTCTCGGCGACGGCGCGCTGGCTGGATGTTGTCACCGGGATCGGCGCCGTGGCCGCCCTGGTGGTGGCCGGCATCTGGCTGCTGAACCCGCTGTTCCGCCTGCTGGCGCGAGCCAAGGCCCGCGAAGTCATGACCGCCGCCGCCTTGCTGGTAGTGCTGGGCGCCGCGCTGTTGATGCAATGGGGTGGCCTGTCGATGGCCATGGGGGCATTCCTGGCCGGGGTGCTGCTGTCCGAATCGACCTTCCGGCACCAGCTGGAGGCCGATATCGAGCCGTTCCGGGGCCTGTTGCTGGGCTTGTTCTTCCTGAGCGTGGGCATGTCGCTGGACCTGACGGTGGTGGCCCGCAACGCGCCGCTGATCGTGGCCGGGGTGCTGGCCATGATGATCGTGAAAGGGCTGTGCATCTATGGCACGGCGCGGCTGGCCAGGAGCTCGCCGGCCGAGGCGCTGGATCGCGCCGTGCTGATGGCGCAGGGCGGCGAGTTCGCGTTCGTGCTGTTTTCGGCCGCGCTGGCCAATGGCGTCATCGACCCGGCCGTCAATGCCAACATGACCGCCATCGTGGTGCTGTCGATGGCGCTGACGCCGCTGGCCGTGATTGCGCACAAGCGCTGGGCGCCGCGCGCCGGCGCGTCGGCCGAAGGCCTGGAGACGCCCCACGACCAGGTGGGCCGCGCCCTGGTGATCGGCTTCGGCCGCGTCGGCCAGATCGCCAGCCAGCACATGCTGGCGCTGGGCGCCGAGATCACCATCATCGACAACGACCCGGAGATGATCCGCAGCGCCGCCGAGTTCGGCTTCAAGGTCTATTACGGCGACGGCACGCGCACCGACGTGCTGCATGCCGCCGGGGCCAGGCACGCCCAGGCGATCCTGGTGTGCGCCAACGGCACCACCACGGTCACGCAGATGGTCGAGCGCATCAAGGCGGTCTGCCCGCACTCGAAAGTGCTGGCGCGTGCGTTCGACCGCGAGCATGCCCTGGCGCTGCACAAGGCCGACGTCGATTACCAGGTCCGCGAAACCTTCGAGTCGGCCATGATGCTGGGCCGCCAGGCCACGCTGGCCCTGGGCGCCACGCCCGAGGCGTCCGACGAGATCGCCGACGAGATCCGCCGCCGCGATGCCGAGCGCTTCCAGCTGGAGGTCACCGGCGGCCTGTTCGCCGGCCGCGCGCTGCTGCTGAACAACCAGTCCGCCGAACCCCGGCAGTAAGCCGGGCGCTACCGCAGCGCCAGCAGCGCGACGAGCAGCGCCGCCAGCACCAGGCACAACCCGCGCCAGAAGGCCACCGGGTGGCGTTCCAGCAGGGGCGGGCGTTCGTCCAGGCGGGCGCTGGCCTGCGGGTGGCGCAGCGCGTAGGTGAATTCCGATAGCTCTTGGTAGCGCGCTGCGGGATCGGGGTGCACGGCCTTGGCGAGCACCTTGTCGACCCAGGCTGGAATGGCGCGCGTTTCGTCCAGCGCCGAGGCGTAGCGCAGCCGCCGCTGCGCGGCGCGGGTGGCCGCCTTTGCCGCCTCGGCGCCGTATGGCAGGCGGCCGGTCAGCATCTGGTAGGCGATCACGCCCAACGAATAGATGTCCGAGCGCGGGGAGCCGGGTTCGCCCAGGAAATACTCGGGCGCCGCGTAAGGCGCCGCGCCCGGCACCGGCGGCGCCTGCCCGGCCAGGGCGATTTCGGCGATGCCGGCCACCCGCGCGGCGCCGAAGTCGATGATGCGGGCCGTGCCCGCCGCGTCGATCAGGATATTCTGCGGCCGCAGGTCCTGGTGCAGGATTTCCTGCCGGTGAAAGGCCTGCAGGCCCTGGGCCACTTGCTCGATGATCGCCGCCACGTCGTCAAGCGCGGGCGCCGGGTGGGCCTGCATCCAGCACGCCAGCGTGCGGCCTTCCAGGTATTCGCTGACGGTGTACAGGTAATGGCGCGGCCGCCCGCCGGCCCATGCCTTGACGACGTGGCGGCTGTCGATGCGCCGCGCGATCCACTCCTCCATCAGCAGCCGTTCCAGGTAGGCCGGGTCGTGCCGCAGGTCGAGCGAAGGAATCTTGAGGGCGACCGTGGCGCCGGTGGCGCCGTCGATGGCGCGGTAGACGTGGCTGCGGCTGCTGGCGTGCAGTTCCTGCACGATGCGATAGCCATCCAGTTCGTCGCCGGCCTGCAATAGCGGCGGGCAGGGCAAGGCGGCGGCTTGCCGGCCGATCTCGCCGGTATCCGGGCCGGGCAGCGATTCGATCCGCACGATCTGCACGGTCAGGTTGTCGCCGCTGCCGCAGGCATAGGCCAGGTCGACCAGCGATTCGGCCGCGCGGTCCAGGTCGGCGGCGTGCGTGTTGACGGCCTCGACCACCGAGGCCGCGTCGACGTGTTCGTAGACGCCGTCGGTAGCCAGGACGAATACGTCGCCCGCCTCCAGCCGGCGAGTGTGATAGTCGATTTCCAGGTGCGGCGACAGGCCCAGCGCGCGGCTGAGGTAGCTTTTGTCGCGCGACACCCAGAGCCGGTGATCTTCGGTCAGCTGCTCCAGCGTCGCGCCGCGCAGCCTGAATATGCGCGCATCGCCGACGTGCAGAATGTGCGCCGTGGTCGATTTCAGGATCAGCACGCTCATTGCGCACACGTAGCCGCGGTCCTGGTCATGGCGGTGCCGGCTCTGGCGCGTCTGCGCGTGCAGCCAGGCGTTGGCGGCGCTGAGCACGCGTTGCGCCGACTTCCGCACCGGCCACGTCTCGGGCGTGCAGTAGTAGTCCTCCAGGAAGCTGGCGACCGCCGTTTCGCTCGCGATGTGGCTGACGTCGCTGCTGCTGATGCCGTCGGCCAGCGCGATGGCAATGCCCTTGACGTCCAGTAGCGGCGCCGGCGGCACGCACAGGCCGAAGAAGTCCTGGTTGACGGCCTTGCGCCCGCGGTCGGAATACTGCCCCACGGCGACCGCGAGCGCGCTGGCCGCGGGACGGTGCGCGGGCCTGTCCATCGGCCCGGTCAGTTGAAGCGGCGCCTGGGCGCGGTCTTCATGTGCGTGGTGTAGAGCGTCAGGCCGGTCAGCGAGATGCCGCCGACCAGGTTGCCCAGCACCACCGGGATCTCGTTCCACACCAGGTAGTCCATGATGGAGAAGTTGCCGCCCATGATCAGCGCCGACGGGAACAGGAACATGTTGACCACCGAATGCTCGAAGCCCATGAAGAAGAACAGCATGATCGGCATCCACATGGCGATGACCTTGCCGCTGACCGTGGTGGAGATCATTGCGCCGACCACGCCCAGCGATACCATCCAGTTGCACAGCACGCCGCGGATGAAAATGGTGAGCATGCCGGCCGCGCCATATTCCTTGTAGCCCAGCGTGCGGTCCTCGCCGATGTGCGAGATTACCTCGCCGACCTTGCCGGGCGGGATCGAAAAGCCATAGGTGAACACGATGGCCATCAGCAGCGCCACCGTGAGCGCGCCCAGGAAGTTGCCGACGAACACGATGCCCCAGTGCTTCAGGATGGCGCGCCACGTCACGCCGGGCCGCCGCTCCATCCAGGCCAGCGGGGTCAGCATGAAGACGCCGGTGAGCAGGTCGAAGCCCATCAGGTACAGGATGCAGAAACCCACCGGGAACAGCGCCGCGCCCAGGATGGGCGAGCCGGTCTGCACATTGACGGTCACCGCGAACACCGCGGCGATCGCCAGGATCGCGCCGGCCATGTAGGCGCGGATCAAGGCGTCGCGGGTGGCCATGTAGATTTTCGATTCGCCCGCGTCCACCATCTTGGTGACGAATTCGGAAGGAACTAGGTAGGACATGTCGGCTGCCTGTATCGGGAAGAAGGAAGAGAATCCCGTTGCGGCAAGCAAAGCGGCGCCCTGACCGGGAAGGTCAAAGGCGCCGTTGCCTGGGACTGCACGCGTTGTGTGCCGAACGGAGTTCGTCAGGCAGGATCAAGCAACATGCATGCCAGGCGCAGGGGCGGGCGTGGCGAGCCGCCCGGCCGTGGGCACGCGCCGGGCGCCGACCCTTGCCTGGCGCTCGCGCGCGGCGCGGCGGTTCGCCAGGTTGGTGCATGGCGGCCGCCGCGGGGCGTCGGCGCACCGCCATGGGGCATCAGGCGGCCCGGGCCGCGTCCTGGCGCGGCGCGCGCGCCGCCACCTGCCGGCCCAGGGCGCGCGCCGTCGCCAGCAGCGCCGACGCGTCGGGCTGGTGTGAATCCACCAGCAGTTCGGAGCGGATGACCGGCGCGCCGCAGTAGTCGAAGATGCCGTGGTCGATCTGGGTCTTCATGGCGCCGAAATAGCCGTGCCGGGCATACGTGCGCAGGTCCGCGCCGCCGATCGCCGCCAGGTACACGGGCAGGTGCTGCAGCTTCTTCACGATGCCGCCGCCGGGCGGTTCGTCATATGCCCAGCCGCTGGCGAAGACCCGGTCGATCCAGCCCTTGAGCAGGCCGGGCATCGACCACCAGTACACCGGGTACACCAGCACCAGCGCATCGGCGCGATCGATGCGCGCCTGTTCGGCGGCCACGTCGGGCGGCGTGGCCGCCCCCTCCCGGTAGTGGGCGATATCGCCCGCGCTGAAGCGCGGATCGAAGCCTTCCGCGGCCAGGTCGGCCAGCTCGGTGGTGTGGCGCGCGCCGGCTTCGGCGATGCCGGCGGCGATTTCGGCGGCCACCGCATGCGTGCGCGAGGTCGGGTTGGGATGCGAGACGACGATGAGAGTGTGCATAAAGGGGCTCCGTGGACGGCCGCCGGCGGGCGGTTTAATATACCTTTGGTAAGTTACTATTGGTAGGTTACTGACGGTATATAGTTCAGTCAAGCCCTGTTTCCATGATTCCCGCCCATGACCGCACCCACGCCGCGCCGCCGGCTTTCCCGCGACGAACGCCACCAGCAGTTGCTGGACACCGCCTGGCAACTGATCGGCGACGAGGGCAGCGAAGCCCTGAGCCTGGGCCGGCTGGCCGAGCGCTCGGGGGTGACCAAGCCGGTCGTCTATGACCACTTCGGTACCCGCATGGGCCTGCTGGTGGCGCTGTACAAAGCGTTCGACGCGCGCCAGAACGCCTTGATGGACGCGGCGCTGCAGGCCTGTCCGCCGGTGCTGGAAGAAGTCGCCGGCGTCATCGCCGCGTCATATGTGGAATGCGTGCTGCGCCAGGGCCGCGAGATTCCGGGCGTGATCGCGGCGCTGGCGGGGTCGCCGGAACTGGAAGCCGTCAAGCGCGAGTACGAGCTTGCCTTCATCGAGAAATGCCGGCTGGTGCTGGCGCCGCACGCGCCTGGGGGCAAGCTGCCGGCCGCCGGGCTGTGGGGCATGCTGGGCGCCGCCAACGGCTTGTCCAACGCGGCGGCGCAGGGGCAGATATCGGCCCGCCAGGCCGAGCACGAACTGCGCGCCATCATCGTCGCCATGGTCGGGCGCGGCCGCTCCCGGTAGCGGGCCCGGCCGGCGGACGGGGGGCCTGAACCATCGGGCCGGGGCGATGTCAGACCCGCTCGGTTCGCAAACACAAAGAGGTTCGCATGTACAGACTCGCTCTCGCCGCTTCGGCGCTGCTGCTGGCCGCCGGCGCCCACGCCCAGGCCCGCGTGCCCGACTACGGGCCCATGCTCGAACGCTTCGACTACCCCTACAAGGTCGGCCAGTTCAACCTGGAATCGCAGGGCCAGGCATTGTCCATGGCCTACATGGACATCTGGCCCGCAAAGCCCAATGGCCGCACCGTGGTGCTGCTGCACGGCAAGAACTTCTGCGGCGCCACCTGGGAAGGCACGATCCGCGCCCTGTCGCGCGACGGCTACCGCGTGGTCGCGCCGGACCAGATCGGCTTTTGCAAATCCAGCAAGCCGGCCGGGTACCAGTACAGCTTCCACCAGCTGGCGGCCAACACGCACGCCCTGCTGCAGACGCTGGGCATCGAGCGCGCCACCGTGATGGGGCATTCCATGGGCGGCATGCTGGCCACCCGCTACGCGCTGATGTACCCGGACCAGGTGGATGCGCTGGTGATGGTCAACCCCATCGGCCTGGAAGACTGGAAGGCCAAGGGCGTGCCGTATCGCACGGTGGACGAATGGTACGCGCGCGAGCTGAAGACCAGTTTCGAGGGCATCAAGAAATACCGGCAGAACACCTACTACGCCGGCACCTGGAAGCCGGCCTACGACCGCTGGGTGGCAATGGCCGCCGGCATGTACCGGGGGCCGGGCCGCGAACAGGTGGCATGGAGCCAGGCGCTGACCTACGACATGCTGTACACCCAGCCGGTGGTGCACGAGTTCGGGCAACTGCGCGTGCCGACCCTGCTTCTGATCGGCGAGCAGGACAACACCGCGCCGGGCAAGGACGCCGCGCCGCCGGAAGTGGCCGCGACGCTGGGCAACTACGCGGCGCTGGGGCCGGCGACCGCCAGGGCGATCCCGGGGGCGCGGCTGGTGCGCTTTCCGGACCTGGGGCATTCGCCGCAGATACAGGACCCCGGGCGGTTCCATGAAGCCCTGGCGCGCGGGCTGCGGGAGGTGCTGGGGGCGGGGTAGTTTTCGCGGCGCCCGCGCCTGGGATGAGGGGACGGACACCCGCCGGGTGTCCGTCCCCTCGTCGCTTTCGGGCTATTTCCCGATGCAGAAGCTGGAAAAAATCTCCCCCAGCAGATCATCGCTGGTGAAGCGCCCCGTAATGCTGCTCAGGCTGTCGTGCGCCAGCCGCAGTTCCTCGGCGAAGAGGTCCAGCACGCGGTCGTCCTGCGCGGCGTGCTCGGTCGCCAGCGCCAGGTGCTGCGCCGCGTCCTGCAGCGCGCGTACATGCCGCTCGCGCGCCAGCCAGGGCGATTCGGCGCCGGGGTTCCAGCCGGCCAGCGCCAGCAGGCGGGCGCGCAGTTCGTCCAGGCCCGCGCCTTCGCGCGCGGAAATGCCCAGCTGGCCGGCTTCCGCCACGAACGGCCGGTCCAGCAGGTCCACCTTGTTGAATACCGTCAGCAGCGGCGTGCGCGCCGGCAGCCGCGCCACGATCTGCGCGTCCAGTTCGTCGCCGGGCTGGGTGGCATCCTGCAGGTGCAGGATCACGTCGGCGCGCTCGATTTCTTTCCAGGTGCGGGCGATGCCGATGCTTTCGACCGTGTCCTCGGTCTCGCGCAGGCCGGCGGTGTCGACGATGTGCAGCGGCACGCCGTCGATGTGGATTTCCTGCACGACCTTGTCGCGGGTGGTGCCGGCGATGGGCGTGACGATGGCGACTTCGTCGCCGGCCAGGGCGTTGAGCAGGCTGGACTTGCCGACGTTGGGCCGGCCCGCCAGCACCACGTGCAGGCCTTCGCGCAGGATGACGCCCTGGCGCGCCTGGGCGATCAGCGCGTCGAGGTCGGCCGCCAGCGCCTGCAGGGTCGGCCGCGCCTGGTATTTCTCCAGGAAGTCGATTTCTTCCTCGGGGAAGTCGAGGGTGGCCTCGACCAGCATGCGCAGGTGGACGATGCGGTCGGACAATTCGTTGACGCGCGCGGAGAAGTCGCCGGACAGCGACGCCATGGCGCCGCGCGCGGCGGCGACCGATGACGCATCAATCAAGTCGGCCACGGCTTCGGCCTGGGCCAGGTCCATGCGGTCGTTCAGGAAGGCGCGGCGGGTGAATTCGCCAGGCTCGGCCAGGCGCAGGCCGAGGTCGGCGCCGGCCTGCAGGCAGCGGTCCAGGATGCGCCGCAGCACGGCCGGGCCGCCGTGGCCCTGCAGTTCCAGCACGTCTTCGCCGGTGTACGACTGCGGGGCGCGGAAATACAGCGCGATGCCTTCGTCCAGCCGCTCGCCGTCGTCGGCGGTGAACGGCAGGTAGTGGGCGTGGCGCGGCGCCAGGTCGCGGCCGAACAGGCGGCGCGCCAGGGCCGACAGATCGGGGCCGGAAACGCGGACGACGCCGATGCCGCCGCGGCCCGGGGCGGTGGCGATGGCGGCGATGGGAACGGGCGTGGAAGGGGCCATGAGCTCGACGGAATCAGGACGGCAATAAGGGAATATAACTGTTGCGTGCCCGCGCATTTGCTGGTTAAGGTGTGCCGGCGGTCCAACCTGCAGCAACCAGACTCGGGAGAGCACCATGGCATCTCAGTGGTTACGTTTATTGGCTGGCGGCACGCTATCGACGGTCTTGGCGCTGGGCGCGCTGGCGCCCGCCGCGGCGCGCGACCTGGTAGTGGCGCTGAAGACCGAGCCCAGCTCGCTGGACCCGCAATACCATGCGCTGACGCCCAATACGCAGATCTCCCAGACCCTGTTCGACCCGCTGGTGCGCGCCGACGCGAAGCTGCAGCCGCAGCCGGCGCTGGCCGAATCCTGGACGGTGGATGGCAACGTCTGGACCTTCAAGCTGCGCCCGAACGTCAAGTTCTCGGACGGCACGCCCTTCACGGCGGAAGACGTGGTATTCACCTACGACCGCATTCCCAAGGTGCCGAACAGCCCGTCGCCCTTCACGCTCTACCTGGGTTCGGTGGCCAAGGCCGAGGCGGTCGATCCGCTGACGCTGCGCATCACCACCAAGGCGCCGGCGCCGCTGCTGCTGATCAACCTGGCGCAATTGCCCATCCTCTCGAAGAAGGCGGCCTCGGGCCCCGCGCCGGAAGGCAAGACCACCACCGAGCTGAACAGCGGCGACGGCCTGGTCGGCACCGGCCCCTACAAGTTCGTGTCCTGGAAGCGCGGCGCCGAGCTGGTGTTCGCCCGCAACGAACATTACTGGGGCAAGAAGCCGGACTGGGACAAGGTCATCTACCGGCCCATGTCGAACGCCGCCGGCCGGGTGGCCGCGCTGCTGGCGGGCGACGTGGACATGATCGAGGATCCTCCCACCGACGACCTGCCCAACCTGAAGAAGAACAAAGGCCTGTTCGTCGAGGAAACGCCCTCGGTGCGGGTGATGTACGTCGCCATGGACCAGCATGCCGAGCCCACGCCGGGCATTCCGGGCCTGGACAAGAACCCCCTGAAGGACAAGCGCGTGCGCGAGGCGCTGTCGCTGGCCATCAATCGCGACGCCATTGTCGAGCGGGTGATGGGCGGGGTGGCCAAGGCGGCCGGCAATGCGCTGCCGTACCCGATGTTCGGCTCGTCCAAGGAACATGCCGAGGCGCCCAAGGCCGATCCCGACAAGGCCAAGGCGCTGCTGAAGGAGGCTGGCTATCCCGACGGGTTCGCGATCACGCTGGGCGCGCCTTCGGGCCGCTATGTGAACGACTCGAAGATCGCGCAGGCGGTGGCGTCGATGTGGTCGCGCATCGGCGTCAAGACCAGCGTGGAGGCCCTGGCGCCGTCGGTGTTCTTCAAGAAGCGCGACAGCTATGGCTTCAGCGCCTACATGGCGGGCTGGTCGGCGACCAGCGGCGAGATGTCGAACCCGCTGACCTCGCTGCTGATGACGCGCAACCCGGACGCGGGCGAAGGCACCACCAACCGCGGCCGCTATTCGAATCCGGAAATGGACAAGCTGGTGCGCGAAGCCGCCTCGACCATGGACGACGACCAGCGCGCCAAGCTGCTGCAGCAGGCCAGCAACCTGGCGATGGACGACTACGCCCTGCTGCCGTTGCATTTCGAGCTGTCGGTATGGGCCATGAAGAACGACATCCGCTACGAGGGCCGGCCCGACCAGACCACCCTGGTGCAATACGCGACGCTGAACAAATAGGGCCACGGGTAGCGCGGACGTGCTGGCAACCATCATCCGCAGGCTGCTGCAGACACTGGTCGTGATGCTGGTGATGTCGGCGCTGGTGTTCACCGGCATCTACCTGGTGGGGGACCCGGTATCGATGCTGGCCAGCCCCGAGGCCACCGACGCGCAGCGCGAGGCGATCCGCGTGTCGCTGGGGCTGGACAAGCCGCTGTGGATGCAATACCTGGTGTTCATCGGCCACGCGGTGCAGGGCAACTTCGGCAACAGCTTCCTGACCGGCGAGCCGGCCATGCGCCTGATCCTGGAGCGCATGCCGGCCACGCTGGAACTGGCCACCGTGGCCATGCTGCTGTCGGTGCTGATCGGCGTGCCGCTCGGCATCCTGGCGGGCCTGCGGCCCAGGGCGGTGGGGTCGCGCGCCATCATGACGGGCTCGGTGCTGGGGTTCTCGCTGCCCAACTTCTGGGTGGGCCTGATGCTGATCATGCTGTTCGCCGTGACGCTGGGCTGGCTGCCGGCCAGCGGCCGCGGCGCCACCGTGCCGGTGTTCGGCGTGCCGCTCAGCGTGCTGACGCTGGACGGCTGGGCCAGCCTGATCCTGCCCGCCTGTACCATCGCGCTGGCCAAGTGCGCCATGATCGTGCGGGTGACGCGCGCGGCCACGCGCGAGTCGTTGCCCATGGATTACATCAAGTTCGCGCGCGCCAAGGGGCTGCCGGAAAAGCGCGTGCTGGGCGTGCACCTGCTGAAGAACATCCTGATTCCCATCGTGACCGTGGCGGGGCTGGAGTTCGGCCAGGTGGTCGCCTTCGCGGTGGTGACCGAAACCGTGTTCTCGTGGCCCGGCATGGGCAAGCTGCTGATCGATTCCATCATCAACCTGGACCGCCCGGTGGTGGTCGCCTACCTGATGCTGATCGTGTTCTTCCTGGTGATGCTCAACCTGGTGGTGGACATCATTTATACCGTGCTGGATCCACGGGTCCGCCTGGAGCGCCGCGCATGACCACGCCCACTACCTCCGCCGCCCCGGCGCCGGCGCGCGCCGCGCCGGTCGAGACGCCGCTGCGCCGCTTCCTGGCGGATTTCTGCGCCAGCAAGCTGGCGTTGCTGGGCGTGGCGCTGCTGCTGGTGACGGTGGGGGCGGCGCTGTTCGCACCCTGGATCGCGCCGCAGAACCCGTTCGACATCGCCACGCTGGATATCCTCGATTCCAAGCTGCCGCCGGGCAGCGTCAGCGGCGACGGCAGCATGACCTACTGGCTGGGCACCGACGGGCAGGCGCGCGACGTGTTCTCGGCCATTCTCTACGGCATGCGCACCAGCCTGATGGTGGGCACGATCTCGGTGCTGGCGGCCTTCGCCATTGGCGCCACAGTGGGCCTGATCGCCGCGTATTTCGGCGGCCGGATCGACGCCTTCCTGATGCGCGCGGTGGATATCCAGTTGTCGTTCCCGGCCATCCTGGTGGCGCTGATCCTGCTGGCCATCCTGGGCAAGGGTGTGGACAAGGTGATCATCGCGCTGGTGGTGGTGCAGTGGGCCTACTTCGCGCGCGCCGCGCGCGGCGCGGCGCTGGTCGAGCGCGGCAAGGAGTATGTCGAGGCGGCCCGCTGCATGTCGCTGGGCTGGGGGCGGGTGCTGTTCCGCCATGTGCTGCCCAATTGCATGCCGCCCCTGATCGTGATCGCCACCATCGACCTGGCGCATGCCATCGCCCTGGAAGCCACGCTGTCGTTCCTGGGCGTGGGCGTGCCGGTGACCGAGCCGTCGCTGGGCATGCTGATCTCCAACGGCTTCGAATACCTGCTGTCCGGCCTGTACTGGATATCGTTCTTTCCCGGCATCGCGCTGGCCATGGCCATTGTCGCCATCAACCTGGTGGGCGACCACCTGCGCGATGTGCTGAACCCGCACAACGCGGCGTGACGGAACGCTTCATGGACCAACCCGCTTCCGCCCCGGCCGCCGTTCCGCCCCTGCTCGAGGTGCGCGGGCTGAAGACCCATTTCTTCACCCGCGCCGGCGTGGTCAAGGCGGTCGACGGCGTGGATTTGTCGCTGCGGCCCGGCGAGATCCTCGGCCTGGTGGGCGAGTCGGGCTCGGGCAAGAGCATTACCGGGTTTTCGCTGCTGGGGCTGGTCGACGCCCCGGGCCGGGTGGTGGAAGGCGAGATCCGCCTCAACGGCGAGGACTTGCGGCAGGCCGCGCCGCAGCGCTGGCGGGCGCTGCGCGGCAGCGATATCGCGATGATCTTCCAGGATCCGATGATGACGCTGAACCCGGTGCTGCGGGTCGACACCCAGATGATCGAGACCGTGCTGGCGCACCGCCGCGCCACGCGCGCCGAGGCGCGGGCGCGCGCGCTGGAGGTGCTGACCAAGGTCGGCATCCCCTCGCCGCAGGAACGGCTGCGCGCCTATCCGCACCAGCTGTCCGGCGGCATGCGCCAGCGCGTGGCCATCGCGATCGCCTTGCTGAACGCGCCGCGGCTGATCATCGCCGACGAGCCCACCACGGCGCTGGATGTGACCATCCAGGGCCAGATCCTGTACGAAATGCAGAAGTTGTGCCGCGAGACCGGCACCGGGCTGGTCTGGATCACCCACGACCTGGCGGTGGTGGCCGGGCTGGCCGACCGGGTGGCGGTAATGTATGCCGGCCGGGTGGTGGAAACCGGGACGACCGCCGATGTGATCGGCCGCCCGCTGCACCCGTATACGCATGGCCTGATCGCCTCGATCCCCACGCCGCGCACGCGCGGCCAGCCACTGGACCCCATCCCGGGCATGACGCCGTCGCTGTTGAACCTGCCGCAGGGCTGCGCCTTCCGCACGCGCTGCGCGCGCGCCACCGAAGCCTGTGCGCAGGCGCCCCAGGCGGTCGAGCATCGTCCCGGCCATTGGGCCCGCTGCTGGCACGCAGGAGAACCCTAGTGCAGACCGCCGCGCCCGTTTCGCCGCCCCTGGCATCGCCGCAGGACGCTGCGCCGGCGGCGCCGATCCTGTCGTTGCGCCAGGTGGAGCAGCATTTCGTGCAGCCGGTCGACCTGGCCGGCCGTATCGCCAACCTGTTCGGCGCCGGCCTGAAGACCCTGGTGGTGCAGGCCGTGGCCGGGGTCGACCTGGACGTGCATGCCGGCGAGGTGATCGGCATCGTCGGCGAATCGGGCTGCGGCAAATCGACGCTGGGGCGGATGGTGTCCGGCATCCTGCCGCCCACCGGCGGGCAGGTGCATTTCAAGGGCAGGCCAGTGGCGCAGCTGCCGGCCGCCGAGCGGCGCGCCTACGAACTGGGCGTGCAGATGATCTTCCAGGATCCCTACGCCTCGTTGAACCCGCGCATGCGGGTGCTGGACATCATCGGCGAGGCGCCGGTGGCGCACCGCCTGATCCGTCCGGGCGACAAGGCGGACTACGTGGCCGGCCTGATGCGCCAGGTGGGGCTCGATCCGGCGTATGCCCAGCGCTATCCGCACCAGTTCTCGGGCGGGCAGCGCCAGCGCATCGGGATCGCCCGCGCGCTGGCGCTCAAGCCGTCGGTGATCGTGTGCGACGAGGCGGTGGCGGCGCTGGACGTGTCGATCCAGGCCCAGGTGCTGAACCTGTTCGCCGACCTGCGCCGCGAGCTGGACCTGACCTATCTGTTCATCAGCCACAACCTCAGCGTGGTGAGCCATATTTCGGACCGGGTGGCCATCATGTACCTGGGGCGCATCGTCGAGCTCGCGCCGACCGAGGCGGTGTTCTCGCGCGCCAACCACCCGTATACCCAGGCGCTGCTGAAGGAGCTGCCCGATCTGCGGCCGGGGCGACGCGATTACCAGCCCATCAAGGGCGAGCTGCCCTCGCCGCTGGCGCCGCCCACCGGCTGCGCGTTTCATCCGCGCTGCCCGCACGCCATGCCGCGCTGTTCGGCCGAGCGGCCGCTGCTGCGCGACATCGCGCCGGGGCATGCCAGCGCCTGCCACTTGAACGACCAGCCGGGCATGGGCGGCGCGCCTTCTGCATAGCGGCGCGCTCCCGGCGGTATGCTACAAGACCCGAATACAAGGCCCTTTTCCCGCAGAATACCGAGCACTGCCATGAAAACCCTAGACGAAATCGAACGCGCCCATGCCGACCTGACCGCGCTGCGGCGCGATATCCATGCCCATCCGGAACTGGCGTTCCAGGAAACGCGCACTTCGGCGCTGGTGGCGGAACGGCTGCGCAGCTTCGGCATCGAGGTGCACACGGGATTCGGCAAGACCGGGCTGGTCGGGGTGCTCAAGGCCGGCAGCGGCGCCAGGAAGATCGGCCTGCGGGCCGACATGGACGCCCTGCCCATGCCTGAACACAACCGCTTCGCGCACAAGTCGACCGTCGCGGGGCGCATGCACGGCTGCGGGCATGACGGCCACACCACCATCCTGCTGGGCGCCGCGGAATACCTGGCCCGGCACCGCAATTTCGACGGCACCGTGCACTTCATCTTCCAGCCCGCCGAAGAAGGCGGCAATGCCGGCGCGCGCGCCATGATGGAAGACGGGCTGTTCGACAAGTTCCCGTGCGACGCCGTGTTCGGCCTGCACAACATGCCCGGCATGCCGGTCAACCAGTTCGGTTTCCGCAGCGGGCCGGCCATGGCCTCGAGCAACCGCTGGGACATCACCATCCGCGGCGTGGGCGGCCACGCCGCGCAGCCGCACGGCGCGGTCGACCCCATCATCGTCGCGGCCGACATGGTGCATGCGCTGCAGACGCTGATCTCGCGCAGCAAGGACCCGCTCGAATCCGCCGTGCTGTCGATCACCCAGATCCATGCCGGCGACGCCTACAACGTCATCCCCGGCGAGGCCGTGCTGCGCGGCACCGTGCGCACCTATACCGTGGACGTGCTGGACAAGATCGAGGACGGCATGCGCCGCATCGCCACCACGCTGCCGCAGGTGTATGGCGGCACGGGCGAGCTGGATTTCGTGCGCGCCTATCCCCCGCTGGTGAACTGGGAAAAAGAGACCGCCTTCGCCGCCCAGGTGGCGCGCGAGGTCTTCGGCGACGAGCAGGTCAATTGCAATATCCCTGCCTTCATGGGCGCCGAGGATTTTTCCTTCTACCTGGAAAAAGTGCCCGGCTGCTACCTGTTCCTGGGCAACGGCGACGGCGATCACCGCATCGCCACCTATCACGGCATGGGGCCGTGCCAGTTGCACAACCCCAACTACGATTTCAACGACGCGCTGCTGCCCGTGGGCGCCACCTACTGGGTCAAGCTGGTGGAGGCGTTCCTGCCAGCCAAGTGAGGCGCCGGCGGCGTCCACCTATATGACGCCAGGCTTTGTGCAAACGTCGATAACTTCGTTTGAGTCGCCTGGCGGCCTTTGCATAATGGATCGCTCTGAATCCCGGAGCGATCCATGTCAGTTGCCAGCAATGCGCTGCGCCGCGATGAAACGGCCGGCGCGCCCCCGCAGGATTTCGATATCCGGCCGTTGCCCGGCGGCATCGGCGCGGAAATCACCGGCATCGACCTGGGCCTGCCGCTGAGCGCGGGCGACTTTGCCCGTGTGCGCCGCGCCCACCTGGACCACCATGTGGTGGTGTTCCGCGACCAGCGCATCACGCCGCAGCAGCATATCGATTTCAGCCGCCGCTTCGGCCGGCTGATGATCCACGTGCTGCACCAGTTCCACCTGCCCGGCCACCCGGAGATCCTGATCGTCTCCAATATTCTCGAGGACGGCAAGCCGATCGGCCTGGGCGACGCGGGCAAATACTGGCATTCGGACATCTCGTACAAGCCGCTGCCCAGCCTGGGCTCGCTGCTGCATGCGCAGGAGCTGCCCGCCGAAGGGGGCGACACCCTGTTCGCCGACATGCACCTGGCCTATGACACCCTGCCCGCCCATCTGCGCCGGGCCATCGAGGGCCGGCGGGCGGTGCATTCCTACCTGGCCAAGTATGGCCAGCTGCAGCAGGAAGGCAACTGGCGCCCCAACCTCAGCGCCGAGCAACTGGCGCAAGTGCGCGAAGTCGTCCATCCGGTGGTGCGCACCCATCCGGAAACGCGCCGCCAGGCGCTGTTCGTCAGCGAAGGCTTCACCACCCGCATCGAGGGCATGCCCGCCGACGAAAGCCGCGCCATCCTGGACGAGCTGTTCGCGCACAGCATCCGCCCGGAACACATCTACCGCCATGCGTGGCGCGCGCACGACCTGGTGTTCTGGGACAACCGCTCGCTCATCCACCTGGCGGCCGGCTGCCCGCCGCACCTGCGCCGCAAGCTTTACCGCACCACCATCGAAGGCGATACGCCGTTCTGACCATGAGCCAAACTCCTGCAACCAAGCAACGCCTGGCCCGCTACCTCAGCGCCGCCGTGCTGGCCGTGCTGATCGCCGTGCTGGCGCTGCTGGCGCCGACGCCGGCGCTGGCCGAAGGCCGGCTGCGCATCGCCGAACAATACGGCATCGTCTACCTGCTGTTGAACGTGGCGCGCGACCAGCAGCTGATCGAGAAGCACGGCAAGGCGGCCGGCGTGGATATCGAGGTCGAGTGGGTCAAGCTGTCGGGCGGCGCGGCCGTCAACGACGCGCTGTTGTCCGGCGGCGTGGATATCGCCGCGGCGGGCGTGGGCCCGCTGTTGACCATCTGGGACCGCACGCGCGGCCGCCAGAACGTCAAGGGCGTCGCCTCGCTGGGCAATTTCCCGTATTACCTGGTGACCAACAACCCCGCGGTGAAAAGCATCGCGGACTTCACCGACAAAGACCGCATTGCCCTGCCGGCGGTCGGCGTGTCGGTGCAGGCGCGGGTGTTGCAGCTGGCCGCCGCCAGGCAATGGGGCGATGCGCAGTTCGCCCGCCTGGACGCGATTTCGGTGGCCATGCCGCACCCGGACGCCACGGCGGCCATCATCTCGGGCGGCACCGAGATCACCGCGCACTTCGGCAACCCGCCCTTCCAGGACCAGGAACTGGCGCAGAATCCACAGGCCCGCATCGTGCTGAACTCCTACGACGTGCTGGGCGGCCCGAGCTCTTCCACCGTGCTGTTCGCCACGGAGAAATTCCGCGACCAGAATCCCAGGACCTACGGGGCCTTCCTGGCGGCCTTGCAGGAAGCCGCCGAGTTCGTGACCGCGCACCCGCAGCAGGCCGCCGATGCGTACCTGCGCGTCACCGGCGCCAGGCTCGAGCGCGATTTCCTGGTCAAGGTGATCACCAACCCGGACGTCTCCTTCACGCTGCAGCCCAATAACACGCTGGTGCTGGCCAAGTTCATGCACCAGATCGGCGCGATCAAGAACCAGGCCGCGAGCTGGCGCGACTATTTCTTCGACAGCCCGGCGATCGGGCAGGGCAGCTGATATGCCGGCGGCCGATCCGCTGCTGCAGGTGCGCGGCCTGACGCTGGAATACAAGACGCCGCAGCGCCGCGTGCGCGCCACCCACGAGGTCAGCTTCGATGTCTACGACGGCGACCGGTACATCTTGCTGGGCGCTTCGGGCTGCGGCAAGTCCACGCTGCTGAAGGCGGTGGCCGGCTTCGTCGCGCCCGCCGCCGGCCAGGTGCTGCTGGACGGCCGCGCGGTGACGGGGCCGGGCCCCGATCGCATCGTGGTGTTCCAGGAGTTCGACCAGCTGCCGCCGTGGAAGACAGTGCTGCAGAACGTGGCTTTTCCGTTGACCGCGGCTCGCCGGCTGGCGCGCGCCGAGGCGCGCGAGCGCGCCCTGCATTATCTGGACAAGGTAGGCCTGGCGGCCTTCGCCGACGCGTATCCGCACACGCTGTCCGGCGGCATGAAACAGCGCGTGGCGATTGCGCGGGCCCTGGCCATGCAGCCGCGCATCCTGCTGATGGACGAGCCGTTCGCGGCGCTCGACGCGCTGACCCGCCGCAAGATGCAGGAAGAGCTGCAGGCGCTCTGGGAGGAAGCGCGCTTCACGCTGTTGTTCGTGACGCACTCGATCGAAGAGGCGCTGGCGCTGGGCAACCGCATCCTGCTGCTGTCGCCCCATCCGGGCCGGGTGCGGGCCGAGCTCAATGCACACCAGTTCGACCTGCGCGGGCAAGGGTCGGCCGCATTCCAGGCGGCCACCCGCCGCATCCACGACTTGTTGTTCGATGTGCCCGCGGAGCCCCAGCGGGCCGCCGCCTGAATCGCTGAATCGACGAGGACCGTCCATGAGCACTACCGCACAGGGCATCGTGTTGCGCCCGGAGGTCGAGCACGCCTTGCCGCCCCTGCCCGGGCTGGCGGCCGAGGCGCCGCTGCCCTGGCATGAACGGCTGCGCCAGCACGCGGCGCTGCGCAAGACGGTCATCCTGCTGGCGCTGGCCCTGCTGTGGGAGGCCGCCGCCCGCTATACGGGCAACGACCTGCTGTTGCCGGGCGCCTGGCAGACCGCCCAGGCGTTCGCGCGCGGCCTGGCCGACGGCGAGCTGCCGGCGCGCGCGGCGCAGTCGCTGGCGGTGTTGCTCAAGGGTTATGCGGCCGGCATCGCGCTGGCCTTCCTGCTGACCACGCTGGCCGTTTCCACGCGCCTGGGCCGCGACGTGCTGTCGACGCTGACGGCCATGTTCAACCCGCTGCCCGCTATTGCGCTGCTGCCCCTGGCCCTGTTGTGGTTTGGCCTGGGCGAAGGCAGCCTGGTGTTCGTGCTGATCCACTCCGTGCTGTGGGCGCTGGCGCTGAATATTTATTCGGGCTTCCTGGCCGTGCCGGAGACCCTGCGCATGGCCGGCCGCAATTACGGCCTGAAAGGCCCGCGCTATGTCCTGGGCATCCTGGTGCCGGCGGCCTTGCCGGCTATCGTGGCGGGCCTGCGCATCGGCTGGGCCTTCGCCTGGCGCACCCTGATCGCGGCCGAGCTGGTGTTCGGCGCATCGAGCGGCCGGGGCGGCCTGGGATGGTTCATTTTCCAGAACCGCAACGAACTCTATACCGATCGGGTCTTCGCCGGCCTGGCGGCGGTGGTGATCATCGGCCTGGCGGTGGAGAACCTGGTGTTCAACACGCTGGAGCGTGTCACGGTGCGCCGCTGGGGCATGCAGCGCTGAACTGGCGCCGGGCCCGCCCGGGCCCGGCGCGGCGGGTTTACTTCACTTCAGGCCCAGCGCGGCCGCCACGCCGGCGGCGTAGTCCGGGTCGGCCCGCCGGAAGTGCTCCAGCTGGCGGCGCTGGATGTATTCCGGCACGCCCGCCATGTGGCGGGCGATGTTGCCGAACAACTGCTGCTTCTGGTCGTCGTTCATCAGGCGGAACAGCGCGCCCGGTTGCGAGTAGTAGTCCTCGTCGACACGATGGCTCCAGCGGTCGGCCGGCTGGCCGTCGAGCGCCAGCGGCGGTTCGGCGGCCGAGGGCGCCTCGAGCCATTCGCCGGCGCTGTTGGGCTCGTAGTTGACCGTGCCGCCGTGGTTGCCGTCGACCCGCCCGGCGCCGTCGCGGTGGAAGCTGTGGAACGGACAGCGCGGCGCGTTGACCGGCACCTGGTGGTGGTTCACGCCCAGGCGATAGCGGTGCGCGTCGCCGTACGAGAACAGGCGGCCCTGCAGCATCTTGTCGGGCGAGAAGCCGATGCCGGGAACCACATTGGCCGGGGTGAAGGCGGCCTGCTCGACTTCCGCGAAATAGTTCTCCGGGTTGCGGTTCAGCTCGATGGTGCCGACGTCGATCAGCGGGTAGTCGGCGTGCGGCCAGACCTTGGTCAGGTCGAACGGGTTGATGTGGTAGGTGGCGGCGTCGGCCTCGGGCATGACCTGGATCTTCATGGCCCAGCGCGGGAAATTGCCCTGCTCGATGTTGTCGTACAGGTCGCGCTGCGCGCTCTCGCGGTCGTGGCCCACCAGCTCGGCGGCCTGCGCGTCCGTGAAGTTGGCGATGCCCTGCAGCGACTTGAAGTGGAACTTCACGTAGAAGCGTTCGCCTTGCGCATTGATGAAGCTGAAGGTGTGCGAGCCGAAGCCGTGCTGCTGGCGGTAGTTCTGCGGCAGGCCGCGGTCGCTCATGACGATGGTGACCTGGTGCAGCGATTCCGGGTTCAGCGACCAGAAGTCCCAGGCGGCCGTGGCGCTGCGCAGGTTGGTCTGCGGGTCGCGCTTCTGCGTATGGATGAAGTCGGGGAATTTCAGCGGGTCGCGCAGGAAGAACACCGGCGTGTTGTTGCCGACCAGGTCCCAGTTGCCTTCTTCCGTGTAGAACTTGATGGCGAAGCCGCGCACATCGCGCTCGGCGTCGGCGGCGCCGCGCTCGCCCGCCACGGTGGAAAAGCGGATGAACAACGGGGTCTGCTTGCCTACCTGCGAGAACAGCCTGGCGCGCGTGTAGCGCGTGATGTCATGGGTGATGGTAAGCGTGCCGTACGCGCCCGAGCCCTTGGCGTGGACGACGCGTTCCGGGATGCGCTCGCGGGCGAAATGCGCCAGCTTGTCGATCAGCCAGACGTCCTGCAGCAGCACGGGGCCGCGCGGCCCGGCGGTAAGGGAATGGTTGTTGTTGGCGACCGGGGCGCCGGCGGCGGTGGTCAGAGTCTTGTCGGTCATGGCGATTCCATCTCGTAATGGCGGCAAGCCGCGGTGATCGGGTGCCGGCCCGGGGCAGGCACGCATCAATGATAGGAGCGAGATATGACCGAGGGGAAATTGATTTATTGACTCTTGACAATAAACAAAAACTAACAAGCCTGCTATGTCGATAAATTCTACATAGCAGGCTCGGGATGGCAGGCGGCGCCGGATACCCGCGCGGGGCTAGCGGCTGGCCGCCTGGGCCGTCTTGCGCTCGAGGTTGCGCGTGATGGTCCATTGCTGGGCGATGGACAGGGTGTTGTTCACGCACCAGTACAGCACCAGGCCGGCCGGGAAGAAGAACATCATCCCGCCGAACACCAGCGGCATGATCATCATGACCTTGGCCTGGATGGGATCGGGCGGCGTGGGGTTGAGCTTGATCTGCAGGAACATGGTGGCCATCATCACCGCCGGCAGGATGAAGTACGGATCGCGCACCGACAGGTCATGCACCCAGAGGATCCAGGGCGCGCCGCGCATCTCGACGCTGGCCAGCAGCACCCAGTACAGCGCGATGAACACCGGGATCTGCACCACCATGGGCAGGCAGCCGCCCAGCGGGTTGATCTTCTCGGTGCGGTACATCTCCATCATGGCCTGGTTGAGTTTCTGGCGGTCGTCGCCGTACTTTTCCTTCAGGGCCTGCAGGCGCGGGGCGACCTGCTTCATGCGCGCCATCGAGCGGTAGCTGGCGGCGGCCAGCGGGAAGAACACCGCCTTGATGATCACCGTCAGGGCGACGATGGCCCAGCCCCAGTTGCCCAGCAGGCCGTGCAGCCAGGTCAGCAGCGAGAACAGCGGCTTGGCGATGATGGTCAGCCAGCCGTAGTCGACCACCAGCTCCAGGCCCGGCGCCAGCGCGCCCATGGCCTTCTGGTCCTGCGGGCCGACCCACAGGTGCGAATCGACCTGGGCGGTGGCGCCCGGCTGCACCGCGCCGACGGCCTCGATGCTGCGCGCGGCGTACAGGTTGGGCTGGACTTGCAGCAGCTCGTTGGTGCGCGGCTTGCCTTGCGGCGGGATCCACGCGGTCGCGAAGTAATGCTGCACGATGGCCAGCCAGCCGTTGTCGGCCTGGCGGATGTAGTCGCCCTTGTTCTTGGCGATGTCCGAGAAGGTGATCTTCTGGAATTTCTCTTGTTCGGAGTAAACCGCCACGCCCGTGAAGGTATGGTAGAAGCTGGACGTGTCGGCCGGATCGTTGCCGTCGCGCTCGAGCTGCAGGTACAGCGAGGGCGACAGGGGTTCGCCGGCGGTGTTGGTCAGCGCGTGCTGGACGTCGATGTCGTAGCGGCCGCGATGCAGGGTGTAGGTCTTGGTGACTTTCAGGCCGCCCGATTCGGCCTCGAAGGCCACCTTCAGGGCGTCGCCGGTGAGCTCGCGCTCGCTCGACACCAGGCGGAACGGCGTCTGGTGGGTGGGGAAGCTCTGGCCGTTGGGCGCCCCGACCAGGCCCGACTGCACCACGTAGGTCAGTTCAGGCGAGCGGTCGAGCAACACGGTGGGCTTGTTGGGCTGGCCGGCGGTCGGGTACTTCAGCAGTTCGGCCCGCACCAGTTGGGCGCCGGTGGTGTCGAAGGTCAGGCGCAGCACGTCGGTCGTGATCACAACCTGCTCGGCGCGCGTCGGCGCCGGGGTCGTGGCGCCCGGCACCGTGCTGGGGGCGGCGGGCGTGGTGGGCACCGACGGCGTGGAAGCCGGCGCGGGCTGGCCGTTGGCGGCCGTTTGCTGGCCCGGCGCCTGCGCGGCGTCGCTCGCGGGGGGCGTACCAAACAGCGACGGCTTGCCGGTATGGATTTGCCAGTTGTTCCACAGGAGCAACAGCGAGAAGGAGAAGATCATCCAGAGGATGGTTCGTCGGATATCCATGGTGCCTACGGTTGTATACGGGCCGGCCGAAATCGGGACGGCAAACCCGCGAGTTTAGCGTCAATCGGGACCAGTGCGGCGGTCATGCGCGCAGCACGCGGTCCCGGCGGAGGGGCGCGGCGCCGGGACCGGATCATGTCCGCCCGGCGACCAGGGGTGGCAGCGGCCGATGCGGCGGGCCGCCAGCCACGCCCCGCGCCATGCGCCGTGCTGCTCGATGGCCTGGATGGCATAGGCCGAGCAGGTCGGGGTGAAACGGCACTGCCGGCCGAGCCAGGGGCTCAGGAAAAACCGGTAGAACCGGATCGGCGCGATGAACAGGGCCTTCAGCATGGCCGTACTCGCGCAAAGTGAGCGTCCACTTCGGCGCGTGCCAGGCGCTTCAGTTCGGTCAGCGAGACGGCCGCGGCCTTGCTGTGCAGGCGCACCACGTAGTCTTGCGGCGGCAGGTCCAGCCGGCGGTGCCGGAATGATTCGCGGATGACCCGCTTGAGGGCGTTGCGCGTGGTGGCATGCGCGGCGTAGCGCTTGGCGATGACCATGCCCAGCCGCGCCTGGCCCGCGGGCGGGCTGGCCGGCGGCGCGGCGCTGAGAATGAAGAAAGCCCCTCGGGCCAGTCGCCGCCCTTTCAGGGCGGCGGCGAACTCGGAGGGGCGATGCAGCCGCGCCTCGGGAGGAAGCGTGGCGCGCGGCATGGACGACCGGTGGGGCGATGCGCGAAGAGCGGCAGCTACCGGTTGCGGCCTTAGACGGCCAGGCGCTTGCGGCCCTTGGCGCGGCGGGCGTTCAGCACGGCACGGCCGCCACGGGTTTTCATGCGCACGCGAAAGCCGTGGGTACGCTTGCGGCGGGTAACGGAAGGTTGGTAGGTGCGTTTCATGGACGATCCACAAAAAGAACAACGTCAGAAGGGACCTGCCCGACGGGTTCCCGGCCGGGGCGTGCCCCGGCGCTCTTCGCGGCTGGCGGTGGCCCCGCCGCACGTAAAAGGAACCTTCTGACAGACAGAATTCGGAAAAGCCCATCATTTCAGCAAGTTTTCTCTGCCTTGTCAAACAGTTACGCCCTGAACCCAGGGACGTAACAGTCCCGGCCTGTGGATAACCTACCCTCAGGCAAGGTAGAATCGAGGTTTGAATAAGAGCGACATGAAAGAATTCTGGCAGACCTGCGTCAGTCGTCTTGAGCAGGAACTCCCCCCTCAACAGATCAGCGCCTGGATACGGCCGCTGGTGCCACTTGCGTTCGACGAGACGCAGGCAGTTTTGCGCGTAGCCGCGCCCAACCGCTTCAAGCTCGATTGGGTGCGCAAGAACTTTTCTCACCAGATAGAGGCCCTGGCGGCCGAATGGTTCCAGCGGCCGGTGCAGGTGGCGTTCGAGCTGCCGGCCAGCGGGGCGGCCCCGCGCATGCCGGCCGCGTCGCCGGCGCCCGCGCCCGCCGCCGCGCCATCCGCCCCGGCGTCCGCGCCGGCGCAGGCGG
>NZ_NEVT01000005.1 GCF_002261345.1 Bordetella genomosp. 2
TACGGCGCCGGCCCCGGCGCCCGGGGCTGCGTCGCCGGCGGCCGCGCCGGCGCAGCGCCAGGCCCGCGCGCCCGCCGCCGCGCACGTGGACAAGGAGTCCACGTCGATCCGAGTAGGCGTGGAGAAAGTCGACCAGGTCATCAACCTGGTGGGCGAGCTGGTCATTACCCAGGCCATGCTGGCGCAAACCGCCTCGACGCTCGACCCGGTGCTGCACGACCGCCTGCTCAACGGCATGGAGCAGCTCGAGCGCAACGCCCGCGACTTGCAGGAAGCGGTGATGTCCATCCGCATGATGCCCATGGACTATGTATTCAGCCGTTTCCCGCGGCTGGTGCGCGACATCGCCGTCAAGATGGGCAAGCAGATCGAGCTGCAGACCTATGGCCGCGCCACCGAACTGGACAAGAGCCTGATCGAGCGGATCATCGATCCGTTGACTCACCTGGTGCGCAACAGCCTGGACCACGGCATCGAGACGCCCGAGAAGCGCATCGCGGCCGGCAAGGATCCGGTCGGGCAGCTGATCCTGTCGGCCGAGCACAACGGCGGCAATATCGTCATCGAGATCAGCGACGACGGCGCCGGCCTGAACCGCGAGAAGATCCTCAAGAAGGCCCAGGCCCAGGGCCTGTCGGTCAGCGAGAACACGCCGGACGACGAGCTCTGGCAGCTGATCTTCGCGCCGGGCTTCTCGACGGCCGAGCAGGTCACCGATATTTCCGGGCGCGGCGTCGGCATGGACGTGGTGCGCCGCAATATCCAGGACATGGGCGGACACGTGCAGCTGTCCTGCGTGCCGGGCGAAGGCACCACCACGCGCATCGTGCTGCCGCTGACACTGGCCATCCTGGACGGGATGTCGGTGCGGGTCGGCGCCGAGACATTCATCCTGCCGCTCAACCACGTCACCGAATCGCTGCAGCCCAGCGCCGACCAGATGTATTCCGTGGCGGGCGACGAGCGCGTGATGCAGGTGCGCGGCGAGTATCTGCCGCTGGTGGAGCTGCACCGCGTGTTCGGCGTGCGGGATGCGCAGCCGGACCCGACCCAGGCCATCGCCGTCATCATGCAGGCCGAGGAACGCCGCTTTGCGCTGCTGGTGGATCACCTGGTCGGGCAGCACCAGGTGGTGGTCAAGAACCTGGAATCGAATTACCGCAAGGTGCCGGGCGTGTCGGCGGCCACGATCCTGGGCGATGGCAGCGTCGCGCTGATCGTCGACGTGTTCGCGCTGGCGCGCGCCAACCGCGAGAAATGGGCGCAGCCCGAAGCCATCCTGAATTGACGGAGAACCCCCCATGGCAGCCAAACCGCAAACGCAGGCCGCGCGCGTCGAAGACGTCGGCAACGAATTCCTGGTGTTCACGCTTGGCGCCGAGGAATACGGGATCGACATCCTGAAAGTGCAGGAAATCCGCGGCTATGACGCCGCGGCGGTCACGCGCATTGCCAATGTGCCGCCGTTCATCAAGGGAGTCACCAACCTGCGCGGCATCATCGTGCCGATCGTGGACCTGCGCATCAAGTTCAACCTGGGCAGCGTCGAATACAACGAGCAGACCGTGGTCATCATCCTGAACCTGGATCACCGGGTGGTGGGCATCGTGGTGGACGGGGTCTCGGACGTGCTGATGCTCAATGCCGGGCAGGTGCGCGCCGCGCCCGAGTTCGGCGCCACCCTGTCCACCGAGTACCTGACCGGCCTGGGCACGGTCGACGACCGCATGCTGATCCTGGTGGATATCGAGAAATTGATGACCAGCGACGAAATGGCGCTGGTGGAGAAAGCGGCCTCGTGAGGCACGCGAGCCCGCGGCGCGAGGCGCGGGCAGGGCAGTTCGACGACAGTCGGGGAGTTCATGAAGATGCGCGGTTTCCTGGTCAATATGAAGATACGTTCCAGCCTGCTCGGCGTGCTGGGCTTCTTTTCGCTGCTGCTGGCCGTCGGGGCGGTGCTGGGGGTGTTCTCCCTGCGCGTGAGCAACGGCACGCTGGCCGATATTCGCCAGACCCAGGACATCGGCGACGCCTTGGCGCGCGTCATCAACAGCTACAAGGACACGGTCAATAACGTGGCGCGCACCGCCAATGCGCACTATGGTGACATCGTGCGCAGCATCGGCCAGCCGGTGCCGCTGTCGCAGGGCCTGGGCTCCGAGGCGGCCGGCCTGCTGCAGCGGGCCAGCGCCTCGCTGAACCGTGCCGACACCGAGTTCCAGTACTACAAGGGGCTGCCCCGGCCAGCGGGGGCGGAAGAGAGCCTGGCGGAGATCGACGCGGCCTATACGGCCCTGATGCAGCAGGGCGTGGCCCCGCTGCTGGATCTGCTCGGACGCGGCGACATGGCGGCCTACCACAAGCAGGCCCAGACCATGCACGATGCGTTCGAGGGGCGGCTGGCGCGGGCCGTGGAGGGCTTCGATTTCTGGCGCGCCAGCCAGCTGCAAGACGAATATGCGCAGGCCACCCTGCGCTACCAATGGGTCCTCGGCGCGGTGGCGGCCGGCGGCGGCGTTGCGGCGCTGCTGGTGTTCGGCACCTATCTGTTCCTGCGGCGGCGCGTGCTGATGCCGCTGCGCGAGGCGGGCCACCATTTCGACCGCATGGCGGCGGGCGACCTGACGGCGCGGGTGGAGGTGCGCAACAACAACGAGATCGGCCAGTTGATGGCGGCGCTCAAGCGCATGCAGGAGAACCTGGCGCGCACGGTGTCGCAGGTGCGGCGCGGGGTCGACGAGATCAACGTGGGCGCGCGCGAGATCTCGGCGGGCAACACGGACCTGAGCAGCCGCACCGAGCAGCAGGCGGCCTCGCTGGAAGAGACGGCGGCCTCGATGGAGGAGCTGGCCTCGACGGTCAAGCAGAACGCGGACAACGCGCGCCAGGCCAACCAGCTGGCGGCCAGCGCCTCGGACGTGGCCGAGCGCGGCGGCGCGGCGGTCTCGGAGGTGGTGAGCACGATGGAGGACATCTCGGCGAGCTCGCGCAAGATTTCCGAGATCGTGTCGGTGATCGACGGGATCGCGTTCCAGACCAACATCCTGGCGCTGAACGCGGCGGTGGAGGCGGCGCGGGCGGGCGAGCAGGGCAAGGGCTTCGCGGTGGTGGCCGGCGAGGTGCGTTCGCTGGCGCAGCGCAGCGCGCAGGCGGCCAAGGAGATCAAGGTGCTGATCGAGGACTCGGTGAGCAAGGTGGGCACCGGTTCGCAGCAGGTCGAGCGCGCGGGCGCGACGATGCAGGAGATCGTGGCGTCGGTCAAGCGGGTGACGGACATCATGGGGGAGATCTCGGCGGCCTCGGAAGAGCAGTCGGGCGGGATCGACCAGGTGAACCGGGCGGTGTCGCAGATGGACGAGGTGACGCAGCAGAACGCGGCGCTGGTGGAAGAGGCGGCGGCTGCGGCGGGGTCGCTGCAGGAGCAGGCGCAGCGCCTGGCCGAGGCGGTGTCGGTGTTCAAGATCAATGCCGGCGAGGTCATCGAGGTGCCGGCGCGGCAACTGGCCGGCCAGCAACCCCCTCGCGTGGGCGCGGCCGCCGGCCAGGACGTCCCGGACGCGGGCGCGCTGGCCTTGCAGCAATAGGGTGGCCGTGGCGACATCCAGCACCGGCGCTTCGATCGCGGCCGAGCGGCAGTTCGAGTTCCGCGAGGCCGATTTTGCCCGGGTGCGCCGCATGATCCACGCGCGCGCCGGCATTTCGCTGGGCGAGCACAAGCGCGAGATGGTCTATAGCCGGCTCGCCCGCCGGCTGCGCGCGCTGGGACGCCACGACTTCGGCGGGTACCTGGATCACCTGGAAAGCCAGCCGGCCGCGCCGGAATGGCAGGACTTCGTCAATGCCCTGACGACCAACCTGACCGCCTTCTTCCGCGAGGCGCATCATTTCCCGGTGCTGGCCGACCTGGTGCGCGCGCGCCCCGGCCCGGTGGCGGTCTGGTGCTGCGCGGCCTCCAGCGGGGAAGAGCCATACTCCATCGCCATGACGCTGGCCGAGACCCTGGGATCGCGGGGCGCCTCGGCGTCGGTGCTGGCAACCGACATCGACACCCAGATGCTGGAACGGGCGCGCGCCGGCATCTACGCCGAAGAGCGCGTCGCCCGCATGGACCCGCAGCGGCTCAAGCGCTTCTTCCTGCGCGGACGCGGCGCGCACGCCGGCCAGGTGCGGGTGCGGCCGGAACTGGCGGAGATGGTGCGGTTCGAGCCGCTGAACCTGCTGGCGCCGGTCTGGCCGATCAGCAGCCGGTTTGACGCGATTTTTTGCCGTAACGTGATGATTTACTTCGACAAGCCCACCCAGGCGGGAATCCTGAAGCGCTTCGTGCCGCTGCTGAAGCAGGGCGGCTTGCTGTTCGCCGGGCATTCCGAGAATTTCACCTACATCAGCCGGGATTTCCGCCTGCGCGGGCAGACCGTCTACGAGTGTCTTGCCTAGGCGGTGCATATGCGCAAGATACGAGTCCTGTGCGTCGACGATTCGGCGCTGGTGCGCGGGCTGATGACGGAGATCATCAACAGCCACGCGGACATGGAGGTGGTCGCGGTGGCGCCCGATCCCCTGGTGGCGCGCGAGCTGATCAAGCAGCACAACCCCGACGTGCTGACGCTGGACGTGGAAATGCCTCGCATGGACGGGCTGGATTTCCTCGAGAAGCTGATGCGGCTGCGCCCCATGCCGGTGGTGATGGTGTCCTCGCTGACTGAACGCGGCGGCGAGACCACGCTGCGGGCGCTCGAATTGGGCGCCATCGATTTCGTGACCAAGCCCAAGCTGGGCATCCGCGACGGCCTGCTCGAGTATGCCGAACTGATCGCCGACAAGATCCGGGCCGCCGCGCGGGCGCGCCTGCGGCCGCCGGCCGCCGTCGCGCCCGCGCCGCCGCAGCGCCTGCAGCGGCCGTTCGCCAGTTCGGAAAAGCTGGTGATCGTCGGCGCTTCCACGGGCGGCACCGAGGCGATCCGCGAGGTGCTGTACCCGCTGCCGCCCGACAGCCCCGCGATCCTGGTCACCCAGCACATGCCCGCCGGCTTCACCCGGTCGTTTGCCCAGCGGCTGGACGCATTGTGCGCCGTGACCGTGCGCGAGGCGTCGCACGGCGAGCGGGTGCTGCCGGGCCATGTCTACCTGGCGCCCGGCGGCGAGACTCACATGAAGCTGGGACGCAGCGGCGCCAACTACATCATCGAGCTGGAGGCCAGCGAGCCGGTCAACCGGCACCGGCCCTCGGTGGATGTGCTGTTCCGATCCGCCGCCGAGGCCGCCGGCGCCAACGCCATCGGCGTGATCCTGACCGGCATGGGCAAGGACGGCGCCGCGGGCCTGCTGGCCATGCGCCAGGCCGGGGCCCATACGCTGGCGCAGGACGAGGCCAGCTGCGTGGTGTTCGGCATGCCGCGCGAGGCCATCGCCGTCGGCGCCGCGGCGGAGATCGTGCCGCTGGCCGGCATGAGCGAACGCATCCTGGCGCGCCTGGGCGACCGCGCCAACCGTGTTTGAGACCCGGACGACATCGGCCGCGGGCGACCAAGATTATTTCCTGGAGTTGAGATGACAGACAAGGGTATGAAGATTCTGGTGGTGGATGATTTCCCCACAATGCGGCGCATCATCCGCAACCTGCTCAAAGAACTGGGCTTCGAGAACGTCGACGAGGCCGAGGACGGCGTCATCGGCCTGGAGAAGCTGCGCAACGGCGGTTTTCACTTCGTCGTGTCGGACTGGAACATGCCCAATCTGGACGGGCTGGAGATGCTCAAGCAGATCCGCGCGGACGAGGCGCTGAAGTCGCTGCCGGTGCTGATGGTGACGGCCGAGGCCAAGAAAGAGAACATCGTGGCGGCGGCCCAGGCCGGCGCCAACGGCTATGTGGTCAAGCCTTTCACCGCGGCGACGCTGGAAGAGAAGCTGACCAAGATCTTCGAGAAAATCGCCGGGTGAGGGCAGCATGAGCGCAACGGATACCGGCGGCGGCGCCGACCCCTCTGACCTGATCCATCGCATTGCCTCGTTGACGCGCATGCTGCGCGACAGCATGCGCGAGCTCGGGCTGGACCAGGCCATCAAGGACGCGGCGC
Source organism: Bordetella genomosp. 2 (assembly GCF_002261345.1). GTDB lineage: Bacteria > Pseudomonadota > Gammaproteobacteria > Burkholderiales > Burkholderiaceae_B > Bordetella_A. The sequence goes on from NZ_NEVT01000005.1 coordinate 6,078, forward strand.
AGGCCATTCCCGACGCCCGCGACCGGCTGCGCTACGTGGCGCAGATGACCGAGCAGGCGGCCAACCGGGTGCTGAACGCCACCGAGGCGGCCGGCCCGCTCCAGGACGGGCTGGCCCGCTCGGCCCGCGCGCTGGATGCGCGCTGGCAGCAATGGTTCGACCAGCCGCTCGAACTGCCCGAAGCCCGGGCGCTGGTCGCGGATACGCGCGCCTTCCTGGCCGACGTCCCGGCGCAGACCCAGCAGACGCAGGCCAAGCTGATGGAAATCGTCATGGCCCAGGATTTCCAGGACCTGACCGGCCAGGTCATCATGCGGATGATGGACGTGGTCGGCGCGATCGAGCGGGAACTGCTGCAAGTGCTGCTCGACAACGTGCCGCAGGAACGCCGCGACGAGGCCCAGACGCTGCTCAACGGGCCCCAGGTCAGCCCGGCCGGCAAGCCCGACGTGGTGACCAGCCAGGACCAGGTCGACGACCTGCTGGCCAGCCTGGGGTTCTAGGGCGGCCGCGGCATGGCGCGGCCGCCGCGGCCGGGCTGTCAGAACACATGGCGGATGCCGAACTGCACACCCTTGGTGGCGTCGCCGGCCAGCGGCCGGTTGCGCCAGTCGCTACTAGGCGCCTGGGCGGCGCCGATGGCGTACCGCAGGCCGTCGCCATTGTCGATCCAGGCGCCCGCGGCATACAGAGTGGTGCGCTTGGACAGGCGGTGCAGATACATGATGCCGTAGTGATTGGCGTGCGACGCTCCGCCGAATTTGGCGGGATCGGTGTTGGCGTCGTCGGCCTTGACGTCGATATAGGTCCAGCCCAGGCTCAGCTGGTCGGCTGCCGTCAGGTCGAATGCGACGCTGAGGGAATAGAGGTCCTTGTCGATACTGCCATCGCTTTGCCGGTTCCGGAAGTATCCCAGGTAGACGGTGACGGGATCGAAGTCGTAGCTGCCGCCGATCGCCGTCTGGCGGTTCCTGGTGCCGTCGTACAGTTCGTCGCTGGCGCCCGGCAAGGTATTGTCCACATGCGCGGCTAGAAAATAGTACGGCCCTTGCTGATACTCGAGCGCGGCCTACCATACTTGCCCCGCGCGACTGTGGCGGAAGCTGTCGCTCAGCGCGTAATGGGTTTCCAGGCGCCAGCCGCGCCAGCGCGGCGAGCTATAGCTGATGTCGTTGTTGTTGCGGAAATTGTAGCCCGACTGCGTGCCCAGGCCGGCGGCGAACGTGCCGCCGTAGAACGCGGCGATCTTGCCCAACATGTTGAAGAAAACGCTGTTCTGTTTGCCGATACGGAACTCGCCCCAATCCTGGTTGGCGAAACCGACCCAGGCCTGCCGTCCGAACATCTGTCCGGATACGGACGCGGTGCCGTTGTCGGTGTTGAATCCGCCTTCCAGGCGGAATATGGCCCGGGTGCCTCCGCCCAGGTCCTCGCCGCCCATCAGCCCGAACCGCGAGACCTGCAGCCCGCCGCTGTCCAAGGATTTCTCGGTGCGGCCGCTGCTGTTGATCGCTCCGACGTATGAGTCCACCACGCCGTAGAGCGTGACGTTTTGCGCCGTGGCCGTGGCGGCGGCGCCGGCCAGGACGAGGCCCGCGCCCATGCGCCAGCATGTGCTTGTCTTCACTGGTTTTCCCCTTCTGGTTTGAAATAGTGGGCCTGCGGCCATCCTGCCTAGCCGTGCGGCACGATATGTCCGTCGGCAATGTTCCAGGCGACGCGGTGGCGCGAGCCTTTGGTCAGGCCCCTGGCCGCGGCGCCCGGCACACGCACCCGCACGGGCAGGCCGCCGCTCGTTCCGCTGAGCAGGAGGCTGGCGCCGTAATCCACTATCCCCGTCAGCTCGAAATCGAGCACGTTGTCCTGTTCTGCCGCATCGGCGGCCCCGAGCAGGCGCAGCGATTCCGGGCGGACCATCATGAAGCACGCGGCGCCCTGCGCATGCTCCGATGCGGAGGGCGCGTGCAAGGTCCGGCCCAGCGCGTCGCAGGCGTACTCGCCGCGAGCGCCGTCCAGGCATCGCACGCTGAAGAAGTTGCTTTCGCCAATAAAGCACCCGACGAAATGCGTGGCCGGCCGGGCATAGATATCCATCGGCGGCGCGAACTGTTCTACCCGCCCCGCGTTGAAGACGGCGATACGGTCCGACATGGTCATTGCTTCGGACTGGTCGTGCGTCACGAAAATACTGGTGATGCCGAATTCGGTGTGCAGCCGCTTGATCTCGAGTTGCATCTGCTCGCGCAGGTTCTTGTCCAGGGCGCTCAGCGGTTCGTCCAGCAACAGGACTTCAGGCTCGAATACCAGCGCCCGCGCCAGGGCGACGCGCTGCTGCTGGCCGCCGGACAACTGTTTGGGGAGCCTGTCCCGGTGCTGCCCCAGCCCGACCACGTCGAGCGCGCGCCGGGCGCGGGCCTCTGCCTCGGCGGCGGCGGCTTTGCGCATCCGCAACGGGAAGGCTACGTTCTCGATGGCGCTCATGTGCGGGAACAACGCATAGTTCTGGAACACCATGCCCATGTTGCGCTTGTGCGGCGGCACGCCGGTAAGCGGCGCGCCGCGCAGGCGGATCTCGCCGGACGTGGGCGTTTCGAAGCCCGCCACCATTGCAAGCGTGGACGTCTTGCCGGACCCGCTCGGGCCAAGGAAGGTCACGAACTCGCCCTGGCGCAGCGTCAGGCTGACGCCGTCCACGGCGTGTTGTCGGCCGTCATAAGTCTTGCGCAGCGCATCGATGTGCAGGTGGTCATCGGGGTCGCCATCGCGGCGGGAAACCGGGGTATTCAGCATGAGTTCTCCAGACGGTCGCCAAGCACAGGCGAGGGTTGGGACGCCCGCGGCGCGGTTGCGGCCTGGCGGGCGCGGCGCACGAGGCGCGGGATCGTCAGCGCCAGGATCATGACTACGAGGATCAGGGTGGAGACGACCGAAATCACCGGGTCGGCCTGCATGCGCAGGCTGTCGAACATCTGGCGCGGCAGGGTCGCGGCATCCCGCCCGGAGATGAACAGCGAGACCACTGCCTCGTCGAACGAGTGCACGAACGAAAACAGAGCGGCGGCGAGGAAGCCGGGTCGCAGCACTGGGAAAGTGACCAGGAAGAATGCCTGCAGCGGCGATGCGCCCAGGTTCTGGGCGGCCCGTTCGAGATTGCGGTCGAAGCCCTTGAGCGTCGCCGAGACAATCAGGTAGGCGACCGGCACGCTCAGGCAAGTGTGGGCCAGCACGACCCCGAGGCGGCTCTGGACCATCCCGAGTTCGCCGAAGTAGTAGTAATAACCCAGGGCCACCACGATGTGCGGTACGGTTAGCGGCAGGATGAGCAGAAGGTTCAGCGCGTTGCGGCCCTTGAAGCGCGCGCGGGTAAGCGCGAAGGTGGCCGGCACGACCAGGACCATGGTGAGGAGCGCCGTGCCCGCGCCGATCAACAGGCTGTTTAGCGTGGGCAGCGTCCAGCGCGGGTCGCTGAAGTAGGCTTCGTAGTAGCCCAGCCAATAGCCCGGAGGCGGGAACTCGAAGGACTGCGAATGGCTGAACGACATGGGCACCACGATGAACATCGGGGCAGCCACGAAGGCGACGATCAATATCGATATCCAGCGCAGCGCTTTCATTGCTGCTCTCCCCACAATCTGTCGAGGCCGAAGACCCGGTTGTAGGCGGCATATACTGCGAGCGAGGCTGCCAGCAAAACGACCGACATGGCCGCGGCTTCGCCAAAATTCAGGAGCTCTTCGATCTGCTGTCCGATCAGGCCGGCCAGCATCTGCTCGCTCGGCCCGCCCAACAGCACGGGCATTACGTAGAAACCCAGGCAGGTAATGAACACCAGCGTGCAGCCGTTGACGATGGCGGGCGCGCTGAGCGGCAGGAATACGGTACGGAAGGCCGCCCAGCCGGTGGCCCCCAGTCCGCGCGCCGCTCGCACATAGGCCGGGTCGATCTTGCGCATCACCGAGTAGAGCGTCATGACCATCAGGGGCAGCAGGGCGTGTACCATGCCGAGCGTGGAGCTGAACCGGGTGAAGAGCAGTTCGCCGTGTTCCAGCCCCAGGAATTCGAACAGGCGGACGATGGGACCGCGATTGCCCAGGATCACCATCCAGGCATAGGTGCGCACCAGGAAACTGACCCACAGGCTCAGGCCCACTAGGACGAGCGCAGAGCGGGCGAAGCCGCCGCCGATCTGCACCACCGCGTACGCCAGCGGGTAGCCCACCAGCAGGCACGTGAGCGTGACGCCCAGGGCTGTGAGGAAGGTAGTGGCCAGCACTCCGATGAAGAAACCGTCGGAGAACAGATAGCGGTAATGCTCCAGGCTCCACGTCGGGTCGCTGACGCTGAGCAGCAGCACCTGGCCGAGCGGCACAACGAAGAACACCACCAGGAAGATGACCACCGGCGCGAGCAGCAGCGCATAGCGCAGCCGGTGCGGATTTTGCGTAGGTATTGCACTCATGGAGAATCCAGGTGGGACGGGCACTCAGCGGACGACCCAGCGGTCGAACTGGCGCGCGATGTCGTTGAGCTGGGGCGCCAGCTTTTCGACGTTCTGCTCGAACAACTGCTTGTAGTTGTCCGGCTGGGTGGGCATCATCCGGGCATCCGCTTCCGGGATATATTCAAACGCCTGGCGGTTGAGCGGCCCGTAGTCGGCCTCGCGGCAGAAGCCGGCGAGGCGTTCACCGCGCACCGAGGCATTGATGAACTGCCAGGCAAGCCTGGCGCGCGGCGATCCCTTGGAGACGACCCAGTAGGCGCGGTCCACCTGGCCCTGGTTCCACACGATCTGCACAGGCTGCTTCTGGCGCATCAGATCCACCACGCGGCCGTGCCAGATGGCGGCGGCGTCCACTTCGCCGTCACGTAGCAGTTGCTGCGATTGCTGGCCCTGTGTCCACCAGACCCGCACGGAAGGCTTGATCCGGTCGAGCGAGGCCAGGGCGCGTTCGATGTCGACCGGGTACAGCTCGTCCAGCGCCACGCCGTCGGCCAACAGGGCCAGCGGCAGGATGCGAGGCGCATGGCGTTGCAGGCTGCGGGGCCCGGGATAGCGCTGCAGGTCGAAGAATGCCCGCCAGTCAGTCGGGCCGCCGTTCTGGTAGCGGTCGGTACGATACGCGATGACCGTGGCAAAGGCGTGCGAGGCAACGCCGTTCTGGTATATCTGCCCGTCGTCCAGTCCCTCGCTTTGCAGAATCCCGGTGTCGATGGGTTCGATCAGCCCGGCTTCATTGGCGCGCACCAGGTCGGCGCCGCCCAGTGTGGTGACATCAAACTCGTATACGCCGGTGCGCGCCTGCGCGGCCAGCTTGGCAAATGAGACGGGCGAGACCGAGCGAATGGTTGCGCCGCTGGATTGCTGGAACGGCTCGAACAGATGGCGGGCCGCCGCGGTTTCCCAGGTGCCTCCCCACGTATTCACGTACAGGGTTTCCGCGGCGTGGGCCCGGCGGCCCACCCATGGGGCCGCCAGGGCGGCGCCGGCGGCCAGGCCCTTGAGGAGGCTGCGGCGTCCAGCGTTAAAGGAGGAAACGGAATTTGTCATTGCGACTCCAAGTTGAGGTGGTCGGCGGCTGGTCAATTCCCTGCCCGCCGGAGGGCGTCGGTGAAGATGTCGAGCGCTTCGTCCAGCACGGCCAGTTCAGTGGTGAGTGGAAACAGGAACGGGACGACGTTGTCCCTGGGGCCGGCCGGCTGCAGGATCAGGCCCTGCTCGCGGCACGTGTCGCAGATGGCGTGTGCCTGCGCGGAGGCGGGCGCGCCGGCGGAGTCGCGCAGCTCGACGCCCCGCATTGCCCCGAGGCCGCGGACGTCCAGGGTAAGGCGCGTTGGGGCGAGGCCGTGCATGCGGGCGGTCCAGTGCCGCCCCAGTGCGATGGCGCGTTCGCACAGCTCGGTCTGCTCCACCACGTCGAGGACGGCATGGGCGGCGGCCAGGGCAAGGGTATTGACTTCGCCCGCGGACAGCCCGTCGGGCACGCTGTCCATGACGACGGCCTTGCCGATCATTGCGGCCAGCGGCATGCCGCCCGCCAGCGGCCCGCCCATCACGACGAGATCGGGCTCGGCCGCGAAATGACCGCTCGCAAGCAGGCGGCCCGACAGCCCCGGCGCGGTGCGCGTCTCGTCAGCGACCAGGATGATGCTGTGCGCGTCGCACAGCTCGCGCAGGTAGCTCAGCAGTTCGGAGGAGCAGGGCAGGATGCCGCCGTCGCGCTGGATCGGTTCGATCACGATCGCGGCGATGTCGGACGATGCGATCGTGGCCTGGGTCAGCAGCTCGAATGCGCGGCGCGTCTCGTGCAGCGACACGCCGAGCGATGCGTGCGGGAACGGCAGGTGATGGACATATGAAGGGTATGCGCCGCCCGCCGCCTTGTGCGAGTGCCTCCCCCCGGACGGCGCCAGTGTCAGGTGGCTGTGCCCGTGCGTCGACCCGGAGAACGCCAGTAGGGCCGGGCGACCGGTGTATCGCCGGGCCAGCATCACGGCGCTTTCGAGCGCCTCCGCGTCCGATCCGTGCAGGGCTACGCGCCGCGTCGGGCCGTGGTCCAGCAGGGCGGCGAGCCGTTCGGCGAGCCGGATGGCGTCGGGCTCGAGCGCGGCGCAGGCCTGCGAGCTGCGCGGATCGCGCAGCTCGCGCAGCATGGCAGCCACGACTTGCGGATGCCGGTGCCCGACGACGCCGGCGCGTGCCGAGAAGTCAATATGGCGGCGCCCGTCCCGCGTCCACAGCTCGGCGTTGAGCGCGCGCTCGACCGGCGCGCCGCTCACCGACCTGCATGGGCGCGCCAGCACTCGCTGGCCGCGCGCGTGCCAGCCAGCCGGGACGGAAACAGGCATGCTGGCCATGTCAGGCGCCAATCGCGGCCCGGTAGACGCGCAGCCAGTTGCGGTGCGTGATCTTGGCGACCTCTTCGTCGTTGAAACCCGCGCGTGCCAATGCCGGTATCACTTCGCCCAGATGTTCAACCCGGGTGAACCAGTCCGGCGGTGGCGCCTTGCCGGGACGGACCTGCGATCCCGCTCCGAAATCGACGCCCCGCGTCCAGGTGCCTTTGCGCATCCAGTCCAGGTCGCGCTGGGTGGTGTTATGGCTGCGGTCGGTGCCGATGCCGACATGGTCGATGCCGGCAATATCGACCGTGCGAGCGACCAGCTCGCACCATTTGTCGACTGTGGTGCAGTATTCGTCGCCGGCGATGTTCCGATAGGCCGCGCAGCCGATGATCCCGCCGCGCTCGCGCAGCGCGGCCAGGACCTCGTTGGTCTTGTTGCGCTTGTGGGGGTAGACGGCATCCGGGTTGGCATGGGTGATGGCCACCGGTTTTTCCGAGTACTGGATGGCTTCTAGGGACGTCCGGTTGCCTACATGGGACAGGTCGACGACGATCCCGCAGCGGTTCATTTCACGGATCACTTCCTTGCCGAATCGCGCCAGTCCGCTGTCGTGTTCCTCGTAGCAGCTGCCGCCCAGCTCATTCTGGTTGTTGTACGTGAGCTGGATGACGCGCACGCCCAGATCGGCGAAGAGTTCGACAAAGCCGATGTGCCCCTCGAGGAGGTTGGCGTTCTGGAACCCCAGTATCAACGCCAGTTTTCCCTGGCTGGCCAGCGCCTCGATATCGGCTGCCCCGTGGGCAATGCCCACCAGGTCGGCGTTGGCGCGCGCCAGGGTCCGCCATCGGTCGATGGCCTCGAGCGACTGCACCGCACCTTTCCAGAATCCCAGCGTCACGGTGACGCAGCCCACTTTGCCGCGCTGGAGGGATTCGAATACGTCGCGGTCGAAATGTCCGCACTGCAAACCGTCAATAATCACTTGGCTTCTCCGTCAGGATGCAATCAGGGAGTCCGGGTCCGGCGCCCCGGCATGGGGATGGCGCAGCAGAGTCAGGTCGGTGTCGTCATCAGCGGGCGCGCGGCCGATCACGGTGCCGTCGTCCTGCATGATGGTCGGCCCGGCATGGCGCCTGGACGCCACGGAGTCGGGGGAAAGCGCCTTGTTCGACGCTGCATACAGTTCCCACCACAGGTCTTCCGGCATGGGGTAGCCGTGCCGCAGTCCGTGCGCCAGCAAGGGATCGCGCGCGTCCCAGGCGCCGGGCAGCGGGTCGAGCCGCCGTGGGCGCAGCGTCGCGCCGTCGGCATGGGGCTCGCAGTCCAGCCGCAGCCCGTGCAGCCCGGCGAGCGGAGCCACGCACATCAGTTCGGCCGGCTCGCGAACGTGGCGCACACGCACGGCCGGGCAGCCCGACTTGCGCATGGCCGCGACCAGCAGATCGGCCAGCAGGGGCGCCACGCACCATGCGTGCAACCCGGAGCCGTCGAAGCGGCCGGCGTCGATTTCTTCGCGGATGTCGCCCAGGCGCGCCAAGTCGGCGGCGAGCGCTGCGCGCGCCTGCGGCGACGCCAGGCCGCGCAGGCCGGACAGTCCGAGCCCCTGCGATGCCAGCGCCGTGTCGCGCAGGGCTGGTGCATAGCCCGCCGGGGCGCCGCAGGTAAGCAGGATGCGTTCGGCAATGAGGCGGGCTTCGCGCACGGAAATGCGAAGTTCACGCTGCCCGGAACGGGTGTGTACAGTCATTTATGCGGGTTCCTTGGGGAAAAACCAGACGGGGTCGGCGCCGCGTTCGATATCGGCGGGCGTCGGCGCGCCATGGAACAGCACGCCTCGCAGATTGCGGCCCAGGTAGTCGCGCGCCTTGTCGATGCCATGCAGGCCGACGTTCATCAGCCGGACGATGTCGACTGGAACGAAGGACTCGCTCATGATGTCCATGTGGGGAGAGTGCAGGTCCAGCCCGCGCAGCGACTGTATGCGCCCGACAATCGCACGGTAGCCGGGGTGTCGCAGCAGGAAATGGGCCGTGCTGGTGTCGTCGGGGCAGCGCGCCAGGTCGGCCAGCAGCGCGCGGACCAGCCGCGGCAGGTCCAGGCCCAGGTTGTAGACGTATTCGATCTCGGCGGCGGGGCCCCGTCGCGGCTCTTCGGCCGTGGCCGACTTGTACCAGACGTAGCGACGCGAGGCCTCGCTGTCCAGGTCCAGGGGGTGGGTCCAGGCGTATTCGCGCTCGACCAGCCCGCGCAACTCGGCCACGTTCATATCGGGAATCGTCATGAATTCCTCGTCCGCGCTCAATGATTCGGCGCGGGCGTCGCAGTAATCGGGCACCAGTTCGGTCAACAGGCCCAGGAAGGTCTGCACACTTTCTTCGTGCAAGGACTGGCGGGCCCACGCGGCCAGCGCCGCCAGCGGCGGAATGTCGGGCGCTGCGCCGGCATAGGTCCCGTTGGCCGCATATTCCTCCAGGCGTTGCAGCAGGCTCTGCAACTCGCTCGCGACCATGGCGCTGTCGGCAAAGCGTTCGTATTCCATGCGGTCCTGCCGGCGAAACACAATGGCCCGCTCGAGCAGGCGCCGCAACAGCGCCACCGACGGGTCGTCCGGCCGCGCCGCCAGGGAGCACGCCATGTCGACCGCCGCCTGGCGGGCGGCCAGCCATTGCTGCATCAGCCTGGGGTGGTTGTTCACGAACAGGATCAGCCCGAGGGCCGAGCCGTTGCCGACGCCGAGATAGCGCTGGATCGACGGGTCGATTTCCGGCGCCAGCGGGTTGCGCCCGCGCGCCAGATGGTGGGCCAGGTCGATGGAGAATACGCGCATCATGTATGCCGACAGCATTTGCGCGTCAAGCGGCCGGCGCAGCGGATGATCGGCCTCGAGCGTGCGGTAGCTGCGGGTCCCGAATGTGCCATTGCCGTCCAGCCCGGTGTTGCGCATCAGGTAGCAGACCTGGGCCAGCTCGGCGATATCGGGCTGGCGCCCCGCCGCCAGCGCCGCGACAGTGTGTTCGAACACCCGGGAACTGCGATTGGCGCGCGCCCAGACCAGCGTGCCGGGCGTTGCGCGCCCTTCGTACAGCTTGGGCAGTTCGACGGCGGTGGTCTGCAGGTCGGCTTCCGAGATGCGGCCTTCGACCAGCGCGCCCATCATGTCCCAGGAGCGTCCGATGATGCGGCCGGTCTTGCCTTCCGCAGTCGGCTCGAACGAGTAAATGGCGAAGCTCAGGGCCATGGCCGGCGTGTCTATGTGATAGACGGCGTGGCCGCGGGCCCGGCCGTCGATTTCCCAGCTGACCCGGCGTATGCGCCAGCGTTCCCGGATGGCGCGCGCCATGAACAGCCGCGACACGCTCATGCGGCTGGGCTGCAGCATGGCCAGGCGTTCGGACTGCATGGGGTGTGTTGTGGAAACGGCGGCGACGGGCGACTCGATCGTCATGGACGTCCTTTGCAACTGAGCATCTATTTGTCTTCTAATAGAATCATGATGATTCAAATAGAATACTATCGGGTTCGCGCTTTGGCGTAAATCAAGTCGCCGTCGTTTCGCGGGAAATCCCTAGGCCGGGAAAACCCGCATCAATTGGGTCGGTTTACAGTGAAAATCCGATGCCTTAGGATGGGCGCCCCATATAGAGGAAGCATCAAGGGCCATGGCAGAACGGAGTGGCAGTGGCGTTCGCGCGCTGAGTTCGGTATTGAAGACGCTGGCAGTCCTGGATTTGCTGGGCGCGTCGGACCGCCCGCTGAAGCTGGCTGAACTCGTCGCCGCCCAGGGCGGGAACCGGGCGACGGTGTATCAGCGGCTGGTCACGCTGATCGAAGCCGGTTGGGTGGAAGTCGATGAAGACGGCGCCTACCGGCTCACACTGCACGCGGCGCGAGTCGGCGAGGCGGCGTTTGACCAGGCCAGCCTGGGCGAACGCGCCACCGCCGTGCTCCAGGAACTGGTCTATGCCTCCGGCGAGACTGCTTCGCTGGCGGTGATCAGCGGGGCGCAGGTCGTGTTGGCCAAGCGCGTCGAGGCCAAGGGAATGCTGCGGGCCGACGTCCACGTAGGCACGACTTTTTCGCTCGAGATCAGTGCTTCGGGCCGGGTGCTGTCCGCCTACGCCGAGCCGGCGATGCAACAGTACCTGCGGGACCAGGGCGCGGCCTTGCCCGACCCCGGGGTGATGGCCGATGTCGTGGCCCAGGGCTATGCCGTGTCCAGCGGCCTCGAGATTCCCGGCATCCTCGCGCTGGCCGTGCCGGTGCTGAATCGGCTCGGCAAGTGCGTGGCGGCGCTGTCCCTGGTGATGCCCGCCACGCGTTTCGATATCCAGCGGTTGCTCCCTCCCTTGCAGGCCGCCGCGGGCAAGCTCAACAGCCTGCTCGCGGGCGCCACTCAGGGCGAGGGGGGCAGGGCCGGCGAATAGCGCCGCTTTCCCCCTGTTTCTTGGGTGATCGCCCGGCCGGCCGCGCCCCTAGAATCTCGCCGGGCCGCCCGTATCGCGACACGCGCGGGCGGCGGACGACATCCCGAGCATGGCCGACGAAAGCGATCTGGAAAAAACCGAAGCCGCCTCTCCCCGGCGCCTGGAAAAGGCGCGCGAGGAGGGGCAGATCGCGCGCTCGCGCGAGCTGGGCACCTTCATGTTGCTGGCTGCCGGCGTCGGCGGCCTGTGGCTAAGCGGCTCGCTGCTGTATCGCGGCCTGGCCGGCGTGCTGCGCGCCGGGCTGGGATTCGATGCGCGGGTCGGCCGCGATACCGGCGCTATGGTGGCGCAGGCGGTCGACGGCGCCGGCCAGGCGCTGTGGGTGGTGCTGCCGGTCTTCGGCGTCCTGCTGGCAGTGGCGGTGCTCGCCAGCGTGCTGCTGGGCGGTTTCGTGTTCTCGTCCAAGCCGCTGCTGCCGGATCTCTCCAAGCTCAGCCCGCTGGCCGGCCTCAAGCGCATGGTGTCGGCGCAAACGGCGGTGGAACTCTTCAAGGCGATCGCCAAGGCGCTGCTGGTGGGCGGCGTCGCGGCGGCCGTTCTGGCCACGCACCAGGACGACATGCTGGCCCTGATGCATGCGGCGCCGACCGAGGCGCTGGTGCGGGCCCTGACGCTGGTGGCGCTGTGCTGCGCGCTGATCGTGGCGTCGCTGGCCGTCATCGTCATGCTGGACGTGCCGTGGCAGATCTGGAGCCACCTGAAGAAGCTGCGCATGTCCAAGGAGGACGTGCGCCAGGAACACAAGGAAAGCGAGGGCGATCCGCACATCAAGGCGCGCATCCGCCAGCAGCAGCGCGCCATGGCGCGGCGCCGCATGATGACCGAGGTGCCGCGCGCCGATGTGGTGGTGACCAACCCCACGCACTATGCGGTGGCGCTGCGCTACGCCGAGGGCCAGGCCGCGCCGCGCGTGGTGGCCAAGGGCGCGGGCCTGGTGGCCGCCCGGATCCGCGCGCTGGCCGCCGAGCATCGCGTGCCCCTGCTGGAAGCGCCGCCGCTGGCGCGCGCGCTGTATCGGCATGTCGAACTGGGCCAGGAGATTCCCGCGGCGCTGTACACCGCCGTGGCCGAGGTGCTGGCCTGGGTCTTCCAGTTGCGCAGCTGGCGCGCCGGATGGGGCGCCGAGCCGCCGGCGCCGGTCGCGCTGGCGGTGCCCGCGGAACTGGACCCCCAAGGAACCTGACGCATGAGCCAATTGCTATACGCTTTGAAGACCCAGGGCGCGGCCAACGCCCGCCTGCTGGCGGGGCCGGTACTGATCGTCCTGGTGCTGGGCATGATGGTGCTGCCATTGCCCACCTTCCTGCTGGACCTGCTGTTCACCTTCAATATCGCCCTGTCGGTGATGATCCTGCTGGTGGCGATGTTCACGCGCCGGCCGCTCGATTTCGCGGCATTCCCCGCCGTGCTGCTGTTCGCCACGCTGCTGCGCCTGTCGCTGAACGTGGCTTCGACCCGCGTGGTGCTGCTGCATGGCCATACCGGCCCGGACGCGGCCGGCAAGGTGATCGAGGCGTTCGGCCACTTCCTGGTGGGCGGCAATTTCGCGGTCGGGATCATCGTCTTCGTGATCCTCACCATTATCAATTTCATCGTCATCACCAAGGGCGCCGGGCGCATCGCCGAGGTGGGCGCACGCTTCACGCTCGACGCGATGCCGGGCAAGCAGATGGCCATCGACGCCGACCTCAATGCCGGCCTGATCGGCGAGGAAGAGGCCCGCCGGCGGCGCGCCGAGGTCGCCCAGGAATCGGACTTCTTCGGCTCGATGGACGGCGCCAGCAAGTTCGTGCGCGGCGACGCCATTGCCGGCCTGCTCATCATGATCATCAACGTGCTGGGCGGGCTGGTGGTGGGCATGGCGCAGCACGACATGTCCATGGGCGACGCGGCCCGCACCTATACGCTGTTGACCATCGGCGACGGCCTGGTGGCGCAGATCCCGGCGCTGGTGATCTCGACCGCCGCCGGCGTGGTGGTGTCGCGCGTGGCCACCGACCAGGACGTCGGCCAGCAGATCCTGGCGCAGCTGTTCTCCAACCCCAGCGTGCTGTACCTGACGGCCGCCATCATTGGCATCATGGGCCTGATTCCCAACATGCCCCATGTGGCTTTCCTGACCCTGGCGGCGATCCTGGCGGGGACCGGCTGGGCGCTGCAGCGGCGGGCCCGCGAGGCGGCGCGCGGCGCCCGCCAGCAGCCTTCGCAGGCCGCCGCGCAGGCCCTGGCGGCGGCCGCCGAAGCGAGCTGGGAAGATGTATCGATGGTGGACCCGCTCGGGCTGGAGGTCGGCTATCGCCTGATCCCGCTGGTGGACCACGCGCAGAACGGCGAACTGCTGCACCGCATCCGCAGCCTGCGCAAGAAATTCGCCCAGGACGTCGGCTTCCTGCCGCCCGTGGTGCACATCCGCGACAATCTCGAACTCAAGCCCAACGACTATCGCATCCTGCTGTCCGGCGTGGAAATCGGCCGCGGCATGGCGATGCCCGGCCAATGGCTGGCCATCGACCCGGGCGGCGTGACCGGCCAGATCCAGGGCACGGCCACGACCGACCCGGCGTTCGGCCTGCCGGCGCTGTGGATCAACAGCGGCCAGCGCGATGCCGCGCAGGTGGCCGGCTATACCGTGGTCGACGCCAGCACGGTGGTGGCCACGCACCTGAACCACATGATGCACCGGCACGGCGCCAGCCTGCTGGGCCGGCAGGAAACGCAGCAACTGCTGGACCGTATCGGCGCGGAGGCGCCCAAGCTGGTGGAGGACCTGGTGCCCAAGACCCTGTCGCTCACCACGCTGCAGAAGGTGCTGCAGGGCCTGCTGGACGAGGAAGTGCCGATCCGCGACATGCGCTCCATCGTCGATACGCTGTCCGAGCATGCGCCGCGCCTGGCCGCGCAGGCCCCGGGCGCCGGCGGGCAGCCCGACATCGCCGAATTGATCGCGCTGACGCGCCGCGCGCTGGGCCGTGCCATTACGCAGCAGTGGTTCCCGGGCGACGGCGAACTGCGGGTCCTCGGGCTGGACGTCAAGCTGGAGCGGGTGCTGACGCAGGCGCTGACCACCAGTGGCGGGCTGGAGCCGGGGCTGGCGGAAACGCTGCTGCGCGAGGCGCAGGCCAGCGTGGCCCGCCAGGAGGCGCAGGGCAACGCGCCGGTGCTGGTGGTGTCGCCGCCGCTGCGCGCGCCGCTGGCGCGTTTCCTGCGCCATCATCTGCCGCAACTGGGGGTTCTGTCCAATGCCGAGATCCCGGATGAGCGCATGCTGCGCGTGACGGCCCTGATCGGTGCGGGCGCATGAAGATAAGCCGGTTCGTCGGCGCCAGCAGCCGTGACGTGCTGCGGCAGGTGCGCGAAGCCCTGGGGCCGGACGCGCTGATCGTCGCCAATCGCAGCGTGCCTGACGGCGTGGAGGTGCTGGCCACGCTGGAAGAGCCGCCGGCGGCCGCCGCGGCGCCGGCGCGCGCCGTGGCCGCCATCGGCGCGCCGGCCGTGCCGGCTGCCGAGCACGCCGCGGCCGGCCTGGAAGCGGCCATCGGCGCCTTGCGCGGCACGCTCGAGAGCCGCCTGGACGGCTTGCTGTGGGGCGGCGCCGCAGGGCCGGGACGCGAACCGCTGCGGGCGGGGTTGTTCCGCACGCTGCTGGACATCGGCTTCAGCGCGCGCCTGGCGCGGGCCATGCTGGAACGCCTGCCGGCCAGCCTGGACGCGCGCGCGGCGCAGGCCTGGGCCCGCAACGAACTGGTGACGCACCTGCCGGTACTGGCCTCGGAAGACGAACTGCTGGCCGAGGGCGGTGTCTATGCGCTGGTGGGCCCGACCGGCGTCGGCAAGACCACCACGCTGGCCAAGCTGGCGGCGCGCTGCGTGGCCCGCGAAGGCCGCGAGCAGGTGGCCATGCTGACCACCGACAATTTCCGGATCGGCGCGCTCGAGCAGTTGCAGATCTATGGCCGCCTGATGGGAATCCCGGCTCGGTCGGT
Source organism: Bordetella genomosp. 2 (assembly GCF_002261345.1). GTDB lineage: Bacteria > Pseudomonadota > Gammaproteobacteria > Burkholderiales > Burkholderiaceae_B > Bordetella_A. The sequence goes on from NZ_NEVT01000005.1 coordinate 21,388, forward strand.
GCGCGATCTGGCGGAGCTGCGCAGCGCGCTGGCCGAACTGGGCGCCCGCAAGATCGTGCTGGTCGACACCACCGGGATCAGCCAGCGCGACCGCAAGGTCGCGGCACAGGCCGCGCTGCTGTGCGGCGCCGGCCGCCCGGTCCGGCGCCTGCTGGTGATCAACGCCGCCAGCCAGGGAGACACGCTGGACGAGGTCGCGCATGCCTACCGCCATGGCGCGGGCGAGGACGTGGCCGGCTGCATCATCACCAAGCTGGATGAGGCGGTGCGCCTGGGACCGGCGCTCGACACGGCGATCCGGCATCGCCTGCCGATCCATTATGTGTCGGTGGGGCAGAAGGTGCCGGAAGACCTGGCCGTGGCGCGCGCCGACGAACTGGTCGATCGCGCCTTTGCCGCGCAGGCGCGCACGCGCGCGCTGTATGCGCCCAGCGAGGCCGACATGGCGACCTTGTGGCGCGCCAGCGGGCCGGCCGCCGCGGATCAGGCCGCGCAGCGGCGGCGGCACTGGCTCGCCGCGGCCCTGTCGCCCGGCGATTGCGGCCGCGCCGGCGCCGCGCTGGCCGACGCGCTGGCATGGTTCGAGAACGATCCGGCCTGCGTCCAGGCGCGCGCCGCATGGCGCCGGCACAGCGGCGCGGCGGACGCGCCATGCCCACCCGCCACGCCGCTGGCCGCCGTGCGGAGCGCTTTCGCGGCCAGTTGCGACCGCTACCTGCTGGCGCTGCATGGCGAAGCTGCGCTGGGCGGTGTGCGCTCGCGCGGCGCCAGCCTGCAGGCGGGACTGATGCTGAGCGACCGCGGGGCTGTCCTGGGCGCGGCCGAATGCGGGCTGCATTGGCCCGCGGATGTGGCGGCGGCGGCCGGCATGCCGTCGCGTGCCGGCGCGCGGGGCGCCGCGGCGGTGGCGCGCGCGGCGGCCCTGGCGACGGGCCTGTCCGGCGTGCCGCTGGTGCACCTTCTGGACGCGACCGATGGCCCGCCCTGGCATGCGTTGCCGGCCGGCACGGCCTGGCTGGCGCGCAGCGCCGGCGGGCTGCGCGTGCTGCACGATGATTGCCCCGTCACGCTGAATGCCGTCGGCAAGATGCTCGGTTACGTGCCCGCCGGCCGGCTGCCGGCCGCGAACGGCGTGCTGGCGCCGCCGCCAGGGCAGGCAGGGGCTGCCGGCGAGGCGGAGATCTGGGCGTCCGGCACGGAGGTGGCGGTGCCGCGCCGCGGCGGCGCGCCCGTCGCGCTGCGGCTGATCTGCGCGCGCGTGGCCGAACCCGGGCGCGCGGCGCCGCGCCAGTTGTTCGGCTTGACCAGCTTGTCCGCCAGCGAGGCCGACGCCGCCACGCTGGCGCGCTGGGTGGCATGGCAGGAGCGGGCGCGCCGCGCGTTCCGCGCCATGGCGCAAGCCTGGCAGGCGCTGCCGCAGGAAGCGGGCGCCGCCGATCCCGCCGTCCGGGTCATGCTGGCCGCCCAACTGGGCGCCGCCTGCTGGCAGCTGGCGCATGCGCCGGCCGCGCTGGCCATGGAGGCGCCGCTGCGAGGCGCGCTGGTGCAAGGCCGGCGCCTTACCGCCGGCAAATTGCCGGCCGCGGTGCTGCGCTTGTTCGCGATGCTGGAAATGGCCGCCTGAATGCAGCGCGCCGCCGGGGCGGGGCGTGTCCGGTCAGGCGGCGACGATGCTGCGGCCGCCGTAGCCGGCCCGGGCGCCGCGGCCCTGGGCGTCGTAGGTGCCGGCGTTCGCCTGGCCGCCCAGTTCGCGCAGCGCGTCCAGTGACTGCTGCGTGGCGCGCAGGCTGACTTCCACCAGCGCGTGGTTGCGGGCATTGCGTTCGCGCGCGATCTCGGCATGCGCCAGCAGCGCCTGCCAGGGCGCGGCCAGTTCGGGGTGGCGGCGGGCGGCCTGCTCGGTGCCCGGGTGGCCGGCCGGCAGGCCCAGCTGGTCCAGCAGCGCATCGCGCCGCTCGCTCAAGGCGACCAGTTGGCGCGACAGGGCTTCCTTGTGCTGGGTCAGGGCCGGCAGGCGTCCGACCGCGGCCCGGTCGGCGAGCGCGCCGGCTTCGGCGTCGAGAGCCGCGGCGAACTCTTGTATCAGGGCATCTTCGTCGGCCAGGCAGGCCAGCAGGTCGGCGGGCGTGGTCATGTCGGGTTGCTTATTTGAGCAGGTCGCGGGCGCTGGCGATCAGGCCGTCGGCGATGCGGCCGGCATCGATGCGCAGCTGCCCGGAGGCGATGGCATCCCGGATGGCAGCCACGCGCTCGACGTCGATGTCGTTGGCGCCGGATTGCAGGGCGAGCAGCTGGCGCGACGCCGGGCTCAACGCCACTTCGGCGCTGCGCACGCCCGGCTGGCCCGCCGCGGCCGGCGTCGCGGCGCCGGCGGGCTCGGTCCGCCCACCCAGCGCTTCGGCGCCGAACGGCCGGGAAGAGGGGGAAGCGATCTTCAATATGTTCTCCGCAAGGCATTGCGCCGGCAGGCGTGTCGCAGGATTCCGGCTCTTGTAGCGATAACGGCGGCGCCGCGCCGAACTTTAGCCCTGCTGCGCGGGGCGCGTTCCTGCGACATGCGGGCCGGATACTGCCCCATTTTATAGGGTGACTTCCACCAGGGTGGCGCTGCGGACAATGCCGCTGACGATCTGGCCCGACGGCGTGCGGACCTGCACCGCCGCCCCGGGCGGCGCATCGTCGAGCGCCTCGCCTTCGCCGCTGACCACGAAACCGCGGCCCTGCGCCGTGATCCGCACCTGCTGGCCGCGGGTAACGGCCTCGGCGCTGCGCAGCGCAGAGGCGCGGATGGTCTGGCCGGCGGCAATCCGCGAGCGGGCGCGCATGCCCACGATGGCTTGCGCATCCAGCATGACGCCGCGCGGCAGCGTCACCAGGTCGCCTTCGCGGGCCGCCAGGTCGTCCGGCCGCAGGGCCTGGCCGGCCGGGATCGGGCGGGCGGCCACGTAATACTGGCCCGGCACGCTGACCGTCGCCTGCACGTATAGCGTCCATGATTGCGGGGCGGCGCAGCGCACGCCCACGGTCATGCGCGCGCGCGGCCGCAGCGCCGAAGGCAGGAACGGCAGCAGCTCGGCGCACGCCGGATGGCGCGCGGCGTCGATGGGATCGAGCGTGATGGCCGGCGTACCCGGCAGCGCCGCCAGTTGCCCGCGCAGGTAATCCTGCGCGACGCGGGCGATCGCGGCGGTGTCGGCTTGGCTGGCCGCTGCCGGCGCGACGCGCGGCCACAGCGCCGCGACGGACACCGCCAGCGCGAAGAGGGCGCGCGGGAGCGTTTGCATGATGCCATGCATTTTAGAAGCGGGCGGCATCGCCCAAGAGCCGAATTGCATCGGAAATGACGGGTTGTTTGGTTGATTGTGTGGACGGCGCCGCCCCTAAGATGCCGTCATGCAAAAAGCCGGGCGGCGCGCCGCCGCCCTGGTCGGCCCACACATTGCCGCAGGATGCTCCAAGGATGCTAGACAGGCTCAACGAGGATTTCCGCTTCTTCCAGCAGTCGATCGCGCTGCGCGCCCAGCGCCAGGAAGTGCTCTCCTCGAATATCGCCAACGCCGACACGCCGGGCTACAAGGCGCGCGATTTCGATTTCCGGGCCGCCATGCAGGACGCCCTGGAGACGCGCATGCGCCTGCCCGACACCCAGCTGGCGCTGACCTCGGCGCGCCACATTCCTGGCCGGGCGGTGAGCCCGGCTCCGGTGGAGCTGCAGTACCGGCTGCCGTATCAGCCCAGCGTGGATGGCAACACCGTGGACATGGACGTCGAGCGGGTGCAGTTCGCCGACAACACGCTGCACTACCAGAGCAGCCTGCAAATGCTGTCCGGCCGCATCCGCTCGATGATGTCGGCCATCCAGGAATAACCCACTACAGGTTCCGCCATGTCTTTGACCAGCATCTTCGATATCGCCGGATCGGCGTTGCGCGCCCAGTCGCAGCGCATGAACGTCTCGGCCAGCAACCTGGCCAATGCCGACAGCGCGGTGGGGCCGGACGGGCAGCCGTACCGGGCGCGCCAGGTGGTTTTCCAGGTCGACCCGCCGGCCGGCCAGTCCTACGGGCAGGAGATCGGCGGCGTGCGCGTGGCCGGCGTGGTACAGGACCCGTCGCCGCCCAAGCTCATCTACGACCCGGCCCATCCGCTGGCCGACGCGCAGGGGTATGTGACCATGCCCAACGTCGATCCGGTGGCCGAGACCGTCAACATGATCGCCGCCTCGCGTTCCTACCAGGCGAACGTGGAAGTCCTGAATACGGCCAAACAACTGATGATGAAGACGCTGACCATCGGTCAGTCGTGATATCGGCACGGAGCCCCGGATGACCACCGTCAACAATATCGACCCTACCGCGATGGCGCTGGCGCAAAGCGGCGTCAATTCCGCCAGCAGCGCGCAAAGCCTGCAAGACCGCTTCCTGACGCTGCTGGTGACCCAGCTCAAGAACCAGGATCCCCTCAACCCCATGGAGAACGCCGAGCTGACGTCCCAGCTGGCGCAGATTTCCACTGTCGAGGGCATTACCAACCTGAAGAACACCCTGCTGGCCATCAGCGGGCAGATCGATGTGTCGCAGTCGATGAACGCGGTGGCGATGATCGGCAAGGGAGTGCTGATCCCCGGCAACAAGATCTCGCTGGGCACTGACGCGGCGGACCCGTCGCAGCGGGTGGCCACGCCCTTCGGCATCGACCTGCAGGGCGACGCCGCCAAGGTCACCGTCAAGATCATGGACGGCTCCGGCGCGGTGGTCCGCACGTTCGAGCTGGGCGCGCAGGAAACCGGCGTCCTGACACTGGACTGGGACGGCACCAACGACGGCGGGCAGGCGTTGACCGACGGCAAGTACACCGTGTCCGTCAGCGCGCAGGACGCCGACGGCAAGCTGGTGTCGTCCGAGGCGCTGACCTACGGCAAGGTCAACAGCGTCTCGTACTCCACCGACGGCCTGCGCCTCGACCTCGGGCTGGCCGGGCAGATCAGCATGCTGGACGTGCGCAAGGTGATCGGCGCCTAGGCGCCGGCCCCGGGCGATATTCGCGGCCGGCGCGCCGGCCATTGATTGGACATTCACAGAGACCATCGAGAGAAAACATGGGCTTCGGACAAGGATTGAGCGGCCTGAACGCCGCGGCGCAGAACCTGGACGTCATCGGCAACAACATCGCCAACTCCGGCACGGTGGGCTTCAAGTCCGCCTCGGCATCGTTCGCGGACGTCTACGCCAGCTCGCGCGTGGGCCTGGGGGTCAAGGTCAGCGCCATCAACCAGCGATTCACGGTGGGCAACGTCACCGCCACTGGCGGCGAATACGACATCGCGATCGACGGGCCCAAGGGCTTCTTCCGGCTCACCGATTCGAGCGGCGGCGTGTACTACTCGCGCAACGGCGAATTCCTGGTCGACAAGGATTTCTACCTGGTCAATGCGCAGGGCTATCGCCTGACCGGCTACGCCGCCGGCGCGGTCGGCGCGGCGCCGGTCGACCTGCGCCTGCCGCAGGGCAATATCGCGCCGAATGCCACCACCACCGCCGGCCTGCAGACCAACCTGAACGCCAATGCGGATCCGATCGACCCGGTGGCGACGCCGTTCGACCCGACCCTGGCCTCGACCTACACCGATTCGGTGCCGACCACCGTGTACGACTCGCTGGGCAATGCGCACCAGCTGACCCAGTACTTCGTCAAGCGCGAAGCGGTGGGCGGGCAGAGCGTCTACGACGTCTACTACACGCTGGACGGCGAGCCCATGGCGCCCACCGACAATGCCGGCGGCACCTGGACGACCACCGCCCAGCTGAGCTTCGACTCGGCCGGCCGCCTGTTGACCACGCCGCCCTCGGTGGCCCTGAGCTTCGCCGACCCGGGCGGCGCCACCTCGCCGGCCGAGCCGCTGGCCATCACGATGAGCTACGAGGGCGTCACCCAGTACGGCAGCGCCTTCTCGCCCAAGATCACCCAGAACGGCTTTTCCAGCGGCGAGTTCTCGGGGCTGTCGATCGGCAAGGACGGCAGCCTGCTGGCCAACTACACCAATGGCGAGACGGCCGTCATCGGCACGCTGGCGCTGGCCAATTTCAACAATGTGCAGGGCTTGCAGCCGGTGGGCAACAACGCCTGGATCGAGACCGCCGAATCGGGCCAGCCGCTGCTCGGCCAGCCGGGCACCAATGGCCTGGCCACCGTGGTGGGGCAGGCGCTCGAGGCGTCCAACGTGGACATGAGCAAGGAACTGGTCAACATGATCGTCGCGCAACGCACCTACCAGGCCAATGCGCAGACCATCAAGACCCAGGACGAAGTCATGCAGGTGCTGATGAACATGCGCTGACGCGCAACCCGACGGGCACGGAGCAGGCATGGATCGAATCATCTATACCGCCATGAGCGGCGCGGCGCGGATCGGCGAGCATCAAGCCGCGCTGAGCAACAACATGGCCAATGTCAGCACCCCCGGTTTCCGCGAGCAGGTCGCGCTGTACCGGTCGGTGCCGGTGCTGGACGGCACTTCGCTGCCCACCCGCGTGTCGTCGGTGACCGCCACGCCGGGCAGCAATTTCGCGCTGGGCAACATGCAGACCACCGGCCGCGCGCTCGACGTGGCGATCGCCGGCCCCGGCTGGCTGGCGATCCAGACGCCGCAGGGCGAAGCCTATACCCGCGCGGGGGACCTGCGCGTGGGCGTGGACGGCCTGCTGCAGACCGCCCAGGGGCAGCCAGTGCTGTCGGACCAGAACGGCGTGATCGATGTGCCGGAACTGGCCACGCTGACCATCGCGAGCGACGGCACCATCACGGCCGTCGGCGCCGGCGATCCGCCCAACAATATCCTGAATCTGGGGCGCCTGAAGCTGGTCAGCCCGCCCGAGCAGGCATTGCAGCGCGGCGACGACGGCGTGTTCCGGCTGGCCCAGGCCGACGGCCAGCCGGCGCCGCCGCTGCCCGCCGATCCCGCGCTGCGCGTCACGCCGGGCGTGCTGGAAGGCAGCAATGTCAGTCCGGTCAAGGCCATGGTGGGCATGATCGAGAACGCCCGCCGTTTCGAGATGCAGATGCAGGTCATCAGCGAGGCGGACAAGAACGCCGAGCGCGCCAACGGACTGTTGTCGGTTGGCTGATCCCTTGTTTTTTCGCGCCGGGCGGAGCGATTCCGCGCCGCGCCAGGAGTTTTCATCATGATGCGTTCGCTGTGGATCGCCAAGACGGGACTGGAAGGCCAGCAGACTTCCATGGACGTGATTTCCAACAACCTGGCCAACGTCCAGACCAACGGCTTCAAGCGCGGCCGGGCAGTATTCCAGGACCTGATGTACCAGACGCTGCGCCAGCCGGGCGCCCAGGTGGGCGACGGCAACCAGTTGCCGACCGGCCTGCAGCTGGGCACGGGCGTGCGGGTCGCGTCCACCGAGCGGGTGTTCTCGCAAGGGAACATGAACAACACCGGCGGCGAGCTGGACATCGCGATCGAAGGCAAGGGCTTCCTCGAGGTCGAGCTGCCCGACGGCACGCCGGCCTATACGCGCGACGGCGCCTTGCAGCTGGACCAGAACGGCCAGCTGACCACCGCCGGCGGCTATGTGATCCAGCCGCCCATCAACGTGCCCGACAACGCGCTGTCGCTGACCATCGGCAAGGACGGGACCGTCTCCGTCACCCAGCCGGGCGCGGCGGGCGTCAATGTGGAGATCGGCCAGCTGCAGCTGGCCACTTTCATCAATCCGCCGGGGCTGCAGAGCATCGGCGAGAACCTCTACCTGGAGACCGATTCGTCCGGCCCGGCCAACGTCCTGGAGCCGGGCATCGACGGCGCCGGCTCGATCCTGCAGCAGTATGTGGAGACCTCGAACGTCAATGTGGCCGAGGAACTGGTCAACATGATCACCACGCAGCGCGCGTACGAGATGAACAGCAAGGCTGTCAAGACCTCGGATGAGATGCTGGCCCGCCTGACCCAGCTGTGATGCCCATGTCCTTGTTGCGTCTGTCGGGCGCCGCGCTGCTGGCGGCGGCCGTCGCGGGTTGCGCGATGATCCCTCCCGAGCCCATCGTGACCGGGCCGGTGACGGCTCCGCCGCCCGCGCCGCCGCCGCCGTCGGCGCAGCCCAATGGCTCCATCTACCAGCCGCGCGTGTATGGCAACTACCCGCTGTTCGAAGACCGCCGGCCGCGCAACGTCGGCGACATCGTCACCATCGTGCTGAACGAGAAGACCAACGCCGCCAAGAATGTCGCCACTACCACCGAACGCAGCGGCAGCGCCGGCCTGACCGTGGCCGCCGCGCCCGGCTTCATGGACAGCTGGGCCAATGCCAAGCTGGACAGCGACCTGTCCGGCGCCAACGAATCCGCCGGCAGGGGCGACTCGCGCGCCAACAACACCTTCACGGGCACCATCACCACGACGGTGATCGGCGTGCTGCCCAACGGCAACCTGCAGGTGGCCGGCGAAAAGCAGATCGCCATCAACCGGGGCAGCGAGTATGTGCGCTTCTCGGGGGTGGTCGACCCGCGTTCGATCACCGGCGCCAATTCCGTCTCGTCCACCCAGGTGGCCGATGCCCGCATCGAATACCGCAGCAAGGGCGTCATGGACGAAGTGCAGACCATGGGCTGGCTGCAGCGCTTCTTCCTGATCGCTTCGCCGTTCTGATCATGAGCTCCTCGCATCGTTTCTTTGCGCTGTTGCGCCGGCTGGGCCAGGTTGTCGCGGCCGCCGCGCTGGTGGCCGCGCCGGCGCAAGCCGAACGCATCAAGGACCTGGCCTCGATACAGGGTGTGCGCGGCAACCCGCTGATCGGCTACGGCCTGGTGGTCGGCCTGGACGGCAGCGGCGACCAGGTGCGGCAGACTCCCTTTACCCAGCAGAGCCTGACCAACATGCTGTCGCAGCTGGGCATCACCGTGCCGCCCGGCAGCAATATGCAGCTCAAGAACGTCGCGGCGGTCATGGTGACCGCCACGCTGCCGGCGTTCGCCCGCCCGGGCCAGCGGCTCGACGTGGTGGTGTCCTCCATGGGCAATGCCAAGAGCCTGCGCGGTGGCACCTTGCTGATGACCCCGCTCAAGGGAGCCGACAGCCAGGTATACGCCATCGCGCAGGGCAATATCCTGGTCGGCGGCGCCGGAGCGTCGGCCGGCGGCTCCAGCGTGCAGATCAACCAGCTCAACGGCGGCCGCATCAACGACGGCGCGGTGGTCGAGCGTGCCGTGCCGACCAGCTTCGCGCAGGACGGCACCATCTACCTGGAGATGGACGTCACCGATTTCGGCACGACGCAGAACGTGGTGGCCGCGCTGAACCGCCAGTTCGGCGCCGGCACTGCGCAGGCCGTGGACGGCCGGGTGGTGCAGGTGAGAGGGCCGCTCGAGCCGGCGGCGCAGGCGGCGTTCCTGGCCAAGGTCGAGAACCTGCAGGTGCGCCGCGCGCCGGCCACCGCCAAGGTCATCATCAACGCCCGCACCGGCTCGGTGGTCATGAACCAGACAGTGATGATCGAGGAGGCCGCGGTCGCCCACGGCAATCTGTCGGTCATCATCAACCGCCAGGCCATGGTGTCGCAGCCCGACACGCCGTTCGGCGGCGGGCAGACGGTGGTGGTGCCCAATACGCAGATCGAAGTGCGGCAGGACGATGGCGCGCTGCACCGCCTGCGCACCAGCGCGAACCTGGCCGACGTGGTCAAGGCGCTCAATGCGCTGGGCGCGACGCCGCAGGACTTGCTGGCCATCCTGCAGGCCATGAAGTCGGCCGGCGCGCTGCGCGCCGAGCTCGAGATCATCTAGGCGGGCCAGGCAATGGCATTCGTCAGCTATACGCCGCGCCCCGGGGTCCAGCAATCGGTATTCGACCTGGGCCGGCTGGCCGACATCCGGCGCGGCGTGGCGGCCGACCCGCGCGACGGCGCGGCCCGGCAGCAGGTAGCCACCCAGGTCGAGGCGCTGTTCCTGCAGATGATGCTCAAGCGCATGCGCGAAGCCGTGCCGAAGAGCGGCCTGTTCGACTCCGAGCAGAGCCAGATGCTGCGCGCCATGGCGGACGAGCAACTGGCATTGCAGCTCGCCGACCCCGGCGTGGGGCTGGCCCAGGCGCTGCTGCGCCAGATGCGGCACGACGGCGGGATGGACGCGGCGCTGGAGGGCGCCGCCGCGCCGGCCGCCGGACAAGCCGCGGCGCCGCCGGAGCCGTCGCGCCAGGTCGCCGCGCTGCTGGACGCGCTGCGCGACAGCCGCGCGCGCGACCGGGCGCCGGCCGCCGCCGCAGGCGCACCGCCGCACGTGGCCGACTTCGTCGCCCGGATGGCCGGCCCGGCGCAGGCCGCCGCCCGGCAAAGCGGCTTGCCGGCCCGCCTGATCCTGGGCCAGGCGGCCCTGGAGTCGGGGTGGGGCCGGCGCGAGCTCAAGTTCGAGGACGGCAGCACCAGCTACAACCTGTTCGGCATCAAGGCCGGCGCCGGCTGGGACGGCAAGGTGGTCGAGGTCCTGACCACCGAATACCAGGACGGCGTGGCCCGCAAGGTGGTGCAGCCGTTCCGCGCGTATGCGTCGTATGAAGAGTCGTTCGCCGATTATGCGCGCCTGATCGGCGGCAGCCCCCGCTATGCCGCGGTGACCGAGGCGCGCGACGAGATCGAGGCCGCCCGCCGCATCCAGGATGCCGGCTATGCCACCGACCCCGCCTATGCGGAGAAGCTGATCGCCGTCATGGGGCAGCTGCGCGGCCGCGGCGCCGGGGTTTTTTCCGATGCGCGCTAAATCCGCGGGCGCGCCTGCCGTTAACCCGGTATCTGGACCGGATGCGGTTTTCTACGGGATATCGGCAGCATGAATCTGTACAACTTGGCGCTCACCGGGCTCAACGCCTCCCAGGCCGGGCTGGAAGTGACCAGCCACAACATCAACAATGCGGCCAACGCGGGCTACAGCCGCCAGCGGGTGATGACCTCGACGGCGGGCGCCATGGCCACCGGACAGGGCTTCTTCGGCCGCGGCGTGCAGGTCGACACCGTCAAGCGGCAGTACGACAGTTTCCTGTACCGCCAGATGGTGGGCGCGCAGGGCACCGGCGCGCAGCTGGGCACGCACTACGACCAGCTGTCGCAGATCAACAACCTTTTTGCCGACCGCACCGCCGGCATCACCCCGGCCCTGGAAGGCTTCTTCGCCAGCCTGAATGCCGGCGCCAGCCGGCCGGCCGATCCCGCCGTGCGCCAGGACCTGATCGGTAAGAGCAATTCCCTGGTGACCCAGATCAACACCGCCTACCGCGAGCTGCAGAATCTGCGCGAAGGCGTGAATACGCAGATCTCCACCACGGTGGCGCAGGTCAACAGCTACCTGGAGCGCATCAATGACCTGAACCAGCAGATCGTGGTGGCGCAGGGAAAATCGGGGCATGCCCCGAACGACCTGCTGGACCAGCGCGACCTGGCCCTGTCGGAGCTGAACCAGCTCGTCGGCATCCGCTATTACGAGCAGGGCAACAGCCTGAACATCACGCTGCAGAGCGGCCAGACGCTGCTGTCGGGCACCACCGTGTATCCGCTGGCCGCCGTGCAATCGGCCAGCGACCCCACGCGCATGGCACTGGCCTACTCGCTGCCGGCCGGCTCCGGTTCGACCATCCAGGTGGAGCTGGACGACGCCGAAGTGGCGGGCGGCAAGCTGGCGGGTTTTCTGCGCTTTCGCAGCGAGTCGCTCGATGCCGTGCAAGACCAGCTCGGCCAGTTGGCGGTAGGCCTGGCGTTGGCGTTCAATGCCCAGCACGAGGCAGGCCTGGACCTCAACGGCGATCCCGGCCAGGCCATGTTCGGCCTGGGCAACCCGGCCGCGATTCCCAAGGCCGGCAATGCCGGCGACGGCTCGCTGACGGCTACGTTCAACGACGCCGGCGCGGTGCGGGCCAGCGCCTACGACATCGTTTTCGACGGCGCGCAGTACCAGGTCACGCGGCGTTCGGACGGCGTCACCCAGACCTTGACGCCCACCGGCACGCCGCCCACCATCGCCTTCGACGGCATGTCGCTGGAGCTGGGCGGCACGCCCATGGCGGGCGACACCTGGACCCTGCAGGCGACCCGCGACGCCGCGCGCGACCTGAGCATGCTGATCACCGATCCGTCCAAGATCGCGCTGGCCGATGCCGGCGGCGGCAGCACCAACGGCGCCAACGGCCTGTTGCTGGCCAAGCTGCAGACCGAGCTGGTGCTGGCGGGGGGCACGCTCAGCCTGAGCTGCCAGTTCTCGCAATTGATCAATAACGTGGGCGTGCAGACCCAGCAGCTCAAGACCGCCACCGAGGCGCAGGGCAACTTGATCACCCAGCAGGCCTCGGCCTACCTGTCGGTATCCGGGGTCAACCTGAACGAAGAATACGTAAACCTGACGATCTACCAGGAACAGTACCAGGCCAGCGCCAAGATACTGGACGTGGCGAGCACGGTGTTCGACACCCTGCTGGGCCTGCGCTGATCGCCGCGTGCTTGACAAGGATCCGGAGCTTTCCCCATGCGCCTGAGCACTTCTTTGATCTACCAGAACGGCCTGAACGGCATCCTCAAGCAGGAGGCGACATTGTCGCGGCTGCAGGAGCAGCTTGCCAGCGGCCGCCGCGTGCTGACGCCGGCCGACGATCCGCTGGCCGCGTCGCTGTCGGTCAACCTGTCGCAGACTTCCAGCATGAACGCGACCTACGCGGCCAACCGCAATGCGGCCAAACAATCGCTGGGCCTGGAAAGCAATGCGCTCGGCTCGGTCGTGACGACGCTGCAGTCGATCCTGCAGCGCGTGGTGCAGGCCGGCGGCACGCTCAGCGACTCCGACCGCCAGGCACTGGTGACCGAGCTGCAGAGTTCGCGCGAACAATTGGTCGGGCTGGCCAATTCCACCGACGGCAATGGGCAGTTCCTGTTCTCGGGCCATGACGGCTTCGCGCAGCCGGTCACGCTCAACAGCGACGGGACCGTCACTTACGCGGGCGACAACGGCCAGCGCATCATCCAGGTGGACCAGAGCCGCCAGATGGCGGGCAGCGATGTCATCGCCGATATTTTCGGCAAGGCCGCCAGCGGCTCCATGGCGTACATCATCCAGGCCGACGGCGCCAATACCGGCACGGGCCAATTCAGTTCGGTGTCGTTCGGCGCGCCGGGCGCCGGCAACAATGTCGGCCGGGATTTCACCATCACCTTCTCGGACATCGGCGGCGTGCTGCACTACACCGCCGACACTGTGCCGCCATCGACGCCGCCGGCCGCGCCGGTGCCCTATGCCGATGGCGAAACCATCGACATGGGCGGCGTGACGGTCAAGATGAACGGCCAGCCCGCCGCGGGCGACACCTATACGGTGGCAACGGCCAAGGACTCGAACATGGACATGTTCCAGACGCTGGACGACCTGATCGACACCCTGGGCCGCTCCGCCGAAAACGATCCGGCCGCCGCGGCCGCCATCAACAACATGCTGGCCACCGCCAACAAGAAGCTCTCGCTGACCCTGGACAACGTATTGACCGTGCAGGCCTCGGTCGGCGCGCGTCTCAACGAGCTGGACGCGCTGGACGCGGTGGGCTCGCAGCGCACCCTGGCCTATACCAAGCAGCTTTCCAACCTGGAGGACGTGGACGTGTACTCGGTCACTTCCGAGCTGTTGCTGCGCAAGGTGGCGCTGGACGCGGCCGCGGCATCGTTCTCGACCATCCAGGGTTCCAGTCTGTTCAGCCGCGGCCGTTAACGCCCCGGTCACGGCGCTTTGCCATTCATCTGAAGAAACGCTCTATCATGCTGTCCAATTTGAAAGTGCGCACCGGCATGGCCCTGGTGCTGGGTGCATTCCTGCTGGCGCTGCTGTTCTCCAACGCGGCCGGCTGGCTGGCCATGTATTCCAGCAACGACAAGCTCGACCGCGTCAACTCGGTCTACTCGTACCAGGCGGTGCCGGTGTATAGCGCCTACACGCTGCTGCAGCGCTCGCGCCTCGATCTCGCCGCCGCCATGATCGAAATGCAGGAAGGCCGGTCGCGCGAGTCCGGCCAGTTCCTGGGCCGGGCGCGCGACCGCGACGAAGCGGCGTCGCAGACCATGGCTGCGTTCATGAAGATCGAAAGGCAGGGCGAACTGGCCGACAAGGCCGCGGCGGTGCAGGCGGCCTATCAGGGCTACGCCGGCCAGTCGCGCCGGCAGATGGATGCGCTGGCGCGGCAGGACGTGCGCGGATTCATCGGCCTGAACGCCGCCCTGCAGACGCAGGGCGCGCGTTTTGACGAGGCCGTGAACGCGTACCTGGCATATGTCGATACGCGGACCAACGACCTGGTGGCGCAGGCCGACGCCGATTACACGCTGTCGCAGCGCGTCTCGGCCGTCATGGTGGCGCTGTCGCTGGTGCTGGCCGTGGTGTGCTGGGCGTTCATGCAGCGCGGCGTACTGCGTCCGCTGCGCCATGCCGGGCAGCACTTCGACAAGATCGCGGCGGGCGACCTGACGGCGCGGGTGGAGGTGCGCAACAACAACGAGATCGGCCAGTTGATGGCGGCGCTCAAGCGCATGCAGGAGAACCTGGCGCGCACGGTGTCGCAGGTGCGGCGCGGGGTCGACGAGATCAACGTGGGCGCGCGCGAGATCTCGGCGGGCAACACGGACCTGAGCAGCCGCACCGAGCAGCAGGCGGCCTCGCTGGAAGAGACGGCGGCCTCGATGGAGGAGCTGGCCTCGACGGTCAAGCAGAACGCGGACAACGCGCGCCAGGCCAACCAGCTGGCGGCCAGCGCCTCGGACGTGGCCGAGCGCGGCGGCGCGGCGGTCTCGGAGGTGGTGAGCACGATGGAGGACATCTCGGCGAGCTCGCGCAAGATTTCCGAGATCGTGTCGGTGATCGACGGGATCGCGTTCCAGACCAACATCCTGGCGCTGAACGCGGCGGTGGAGGCGGCGCGGGCGGGCGAGCAGGGCAAGGGCTTCGCGGTGGTGGCCGGCGAGGTGCGTTCGCTGGCGCAGCGCAGCGCGCAGGCGGCCAAGGAGATCAAGGTGCTGATCGAGGACTCGGTGAGCAAGGTGGGCACCGGTTCGCAGCAGGTCGAGCGCGCGGGCGCGACGATGCAGGAGATCGTGGCGTCGGTCAAGCGGGTGACGGACATCATGGGGGAGATCTCGGCGGCCTCGGAAGAGCAGTCGGGCGGGATCGACCAGGTGAACCGGGCGGTGTCGCAGATGGACGAGGTGACGCAGCAGAACGCGGCGCTGGTGGAAGAGGCGGCGGCTGCGGCGGGGTCGCTGCAGGAGCAGGCG
>NZ_NEVT01000006.1 GCF_002261345.1 Bordetella genomosp. 2
GCCGGGGCCGTTGCCCGCCGGCGCGAGCGCGGCCCGTCCGGCGCGTCGTGCGGCGCCCGCCACGCCGCCGGCCCCGACGATGCCCGCCGCGGCCGCCACGCGCCGGCCGGCGGCCGACGACGACTGGGAGTCCTTCTGACATGCCGGGCGGGCGAACCGACGGGCGACGGCCATGGGCGTGAGAGCGCTGCTGCTGGGGCTGGGCGCGGCCGCGGCGTTGGCCGGCTGCTCGACCTCCGGAAACAATTTCGATCCCGGCGCTTTGTCGATGCTGACGCCGGGGGAGTCGACTCTGCAGGAAGCCGCCTATGCGCTGGGAGCGGCGCCGGTGGTGTTGTACGGACAGAGCGATGGCGGCGCATTGGCGCTGTGGTCGTTCAAGGCGACGTTCGTGACGGACGGACTGTACAGCCGCAAGGAGGCCCTGCTGCAGTTCGGTCCGGACGGCAGGCTGGTGCGCCTGGTGGATACGACCAACCTCCTGCTGGAGCCATGGGAGCGGCGCAAGCTGCTCGGCCCGGCACCCGGGCGGCTGGACGGGCCGGCGGGCGCTCCCTGGTCGATACCCGTGCCGGCCGCGCCTATGCAATAAGCGCCGCGGCGTGACCCGCCGAGGCCGATAACGCGCCGGCCTGCGTCGGCGAATACTTGTGCGAGCATCCCGACGGAGAAAATCATGGAAGCGAGTTACGACACTGCCGGCGCCAAGCCGGCCAAGCCCAAGAAGCGGGCCCGGGCGCCCAGGCAGAAGCGTTCCTGGAAGATCCGCGATGCGCGCGTAGGCACGCTGCTGCTGGTGGTGATGGCGTTCTTCGCGCTGCTGATCGCGGCGGTCGGCGCCCTGGCGGCGTATTTCCTGCAGACCAACTACGATGCGATCCGCCGCATCAACGACCTGACCGAGCGCGCCAAGCAGGTCGAGATCATCAACAGTGACATGCTGCGCGCCCGGGTGGACCTGATGGTGGCGGCCCGCTACCTGCAGGAGTCCGGCTGGGGCAGCGGCGAGAACTCGGCCCAATCGGCCAAGGAAGCGCTCGACGGCGCCACCGGCCGGCTGGACGGCGTGCGCAAGCGCTTCGCCGATTTCCAGAAGAACATGCTGGAAGACGATAGCGGCCGCCGGCTGTCGATGAATCTGGTGCGCCGGTATCGGGCCTATATCGACGACGGCGTCGACACCATGGTGGAGGCGCTGCGCAGCGAGGACTATTCCACTTTCTACATGGTGAACAATGAGTACGGCACGCCGCGCAGCGCCACCTTCATCGAGGCGATTGCCGAGTTCGACCAGTACATCCAGGAGCAGCAGCGCGCCAATGTGGCGGCCGCGCACCTGAACTTCCAGCGCGCCGTGCTGGCGGTCGGCGTGGCCGTGATCCTGGCCCTGCTGCTGATGGTGATGGCGCGCCTGGTGTTCGGCCGCCTGGTGGTGCGCCCGCTGATCGACGCCGGGCAGCACTTCGACAAGATCGCGGCGGGCGACCTGACGGCGCGGGTGGAGGTGCGCAACAGCAACGAGATCGGTCAGCTGTTCGCGGCGCTCAAGCGCATGCAGGAGAACCTGGCGCGCACGGTGTCGCAGGTGCGGCGCGGGGTCGACGAGATCAACGTGGGCGCGCGCGAGATCTCGGCGGGCAACACGGACCTGAGCAGCCGCACCGAGCAGCAGGCGGCCTCGCTGGAAGAGACGGCGGCCTCGATGGAGGAGCTGGCCTCGACGGTCAAGCAGAACGCGGACAACGCGCGCCAGGCCAACCAGCTGGCGGCCAGCGCCTCGGACGTGGCCGAGCGCGGCGGCGCGGCGGTCTCGGAGGTGGTGAGCACGATGGAGGACATCTCGGCGAGCTCGCGCAAGATTTCCGAGATCGTGTCGGTGATCGACGGGATCGCGTTCCAGACCAACATCCTGGCGCTGAACGCGGCGGTGGAGGCGGCGCGGGCGGGCGAGCAGGGCAAGGGCTTCGCGGTGGTGGCCGGCGAGGTGCGTTCGCTGGCGCAGCGCAGCGCGCAGGCGGCCAAGGAGATCAAGGTGCTGATCGAGGACTCGGTGAGCAAGGTGGGCACCGGTTCGCAGCAGGTCGAGCGCGCGGGCGCGACGATGCAGGAGATCGTGGCGTCGGTCAAGCGGGTGACGGACATCATGGGGGAGATCTCGGCGGCCTCGGAAGAGCAGTCGGGCGGGATCGACCAGGTGAACCGGGCGGTGTCGCAGATGGACGAGGTGACGCAGCAGAACGCGGCGCTGGTGGAAGAGGCGGCGGCTGCGGCGGGGTCGCTGCAGGAGCAGGCGCAGCGCCTGGCCGAGGCGGTGTCGGTGTTCAAGATCAATGCCGGCGAGGTCATCGAGGTGCCGGCGCAGCAGCTGACCGGATACGCGGCGCCCATGGTGGCGCAAGCCTGAGGTACCGCGGTCCGGGGAACCGGCGGGATGCCGGGAGCCGCTCAGCCATGTCGCTGGCGGCTCACTTCCCCGCCAGCCCCCCGGCCACGTCGCTCATGGCCTGCAGGCCGTCGCGCAGCAAGGCTTCGAGGAAGGGCGCCGAATGGGGCAGCACCAGCGCCAGCAACAGCAGCCCGGCAATCAGGCTGACCGGGAATCCCACCGCGAACACGGACAGCTGCGGCGCCGCGCGGTTCAGGATGCCCATCGCCAGGTTGATCGTCAGCAGGGCGCAAATGAGCGGCAGGGCCAGCAGCAAGCCGGATACGAAGACCGCCTGGCTCCATTGCAGCAGGACGCCCCAGCCATTGCGGTCCAGGGCCAGGGGCTGCAGCGGCAGCACATCGAACGAGCGCACCAGCGCGGCCAGCACCAGCAGATGGCCGTCGAGCGCCAGGAACACCAGCATCGCCAGGATGTTGAACAGGCGCGCCAGCACGGCGGTGTTGGCGCCGGTGGCGGGATCGAAGAACGAGGCGAACGACAGGCCCATCTGCAGGCCGACGAACTCGCCGGCCGTCTGCACCGCGGCGAACACGATGCGCATGGTAAAGCCCAGCGCGATGCCGATGACCACCTGCTGCCCCAGCAGCCACAGGGCGGCATAGGAGCCGGGCGGGATGGCGGGCGGCGGGCCGAGCGCCGGCGTCACCGCGACGGTCAGCAGGAACGCCAGGCCCACCTTGACCCGGACCGGGATGGTCGATTCCGAAAACAGCGGTGCGCTGCCCACCAGCGCCAGCATGCGCGCGAACGGCCACAGGAACTGCAGCAGCCAGGCGTCGAGCTGTTGCTGGGTAAAAGAGACCACCCTACGAAACCAGCAGGGGAATCTGGCCGATCAACTGCCGGATATAGTCTGTCATGAGCCCCAGCAGCCACGGGCCGATCAGCACCAGCACGCCGCACATCGCCAGCAGCTTCGGGATGAACGACAGCGTCATTTCATTGATCTGGGTGGCGGCCTGGAACACCGCGATGACCAGCCCCACCACCAGCGTCACCAGCAGCAAGGGGCCGGCCATGGCCAGCGCGATCTTCATCGCCTGGTAGGACATCGACATGACGGTCTCGGCGGTCATGGGGGCGCTCCGCTCATTGATAGAAGCTGCTGGCCAGCGAACCCAGCAGCAGGTGCCAGCCATCGGCCAGCACGAACAGCATCAGCTTGAACGGCAACGCCACCGTGACCGGCGGCACCATCATCATGCCGAGCGACATCAACACGCTGGCCACCACCAGGTCGATGATCAGGAAGGGGATGAAGATGGTGAAGCCGATCTGGAAGGCGGTCTTGAGCTCGCTGGTGACGAACGCCGGCACCAGGATCTTCAGCGGCACCTGCGAGGGATCCTGCAGCTCCGGCTGCTTGGCGAGATTGGCGAACAGGCTCAGGTCATTCTCGCGGGTCTGGTGCAGCATGAAGGTGCGCAGCGGCGCAGCGGCCCGCTCGACCGCCGTCTCGAACGGAATGGCGCCTTCCGACAGGGGCTGGTAGGCCTCGGCGTAGATGCGGTCGAACACCGGCGACATGGTGTAGAACGTCAGGAACAGGGCCAGCCCGATCAGCACGTGGTTGGGCGGCGACATCGCCGTGCCCAGCGCGCTGCGCAGCAGTCCCAGCACGATGATGATGCGGGTGAAGCCGGTCATCATCAGCAGGGCGGCCGGCAGGAACGACAGTGAGGTCATCAGCAGCAGGGTCTGCATGCTGAGCGAATAGGTTTGCGAGCCATCCGGGCCGGGGGTCGCGGTCAGCGCCGGCAGGGTGGCCTGCGCGAGCGCGCCGGCGGGATAGAGCGCCAGCGCGGCCAGCACGGCGGCGATGACCAGCGGCGGCACGCAGCAGCGCTGGAGCAGGGACATGGCGGCGGATGTCATGGGGCGCGGGCGCGTCATTGGCCGCGCCGCAGCGCCGCGGCGAGCTTGCCGGCGAACGGCTCGGCGCCGGGGCCTGCCGGCGGCAGCGCGCCGGCCGGCAGCGTATGCAGCGTGGTCAGCTGAGTGGGCGTCACGCCGACCACCAGCCAGGTGTCCTCGATCTGCAGCACCGCCACGCTGTGCCGCGGGCCGAGCGGCACGCTGGCCACCTGGCGCAGCAGGCGCGCCTGCGCGCGGCCGGCCAGGCCGGCACGGCGCGCCAGCCAGGCGGCGGCCAGGATCGCGGCCACCACCAGCAGCAGGCCGATCGCCACGCGCAGCAGGGCGGAGTCTGTCATCGTGTCAACGCCGGTTGTTCAGGCGGTTGATGCGCTCGGACGGGGTGATGATGTCGGTGAGGCGGATGCCGTATTTCTCTTCGACCACCACCACCTCGCCCTGGGCGATGAGGTAGCCGTTGACGAAGATGTCCATGGGCTCGCCCGCCAGCCCGTCGAGCTCGACCACCGAGCCCTGGCCCAGTTGCAGCAGGTTCTTGATGGTGAGCCGGGTGCGGCCCAGCTCGACCGTGAGCTGGACGGGGACGTCCATGATCAGGTCGATGTCGCTGCCGGTGCTGCCGGCAGTATTGGCCAGAGGCTTGAATACCGAGCCGCCGGCCGGCCTGGCGGCCGCCGCGGCGGCGTCCGCCGGCGGCGCGCCGGCGGCGGCCTGTTCGGCCATGGCGTTGGCCCAGTCGTCCTGCGGCTTCAAGCCGTCGGCCTGGGTGGCAGGGGCGCCCGCGGCGGATTGTTCGGCGAGCGCGTCGGCCCAGTCGTCGGCCGGGCGGGCCGGCGAGCCGGGGTCCGCCTGGCCGGGCCGCTCGTTCGTGTCAGTCATGGTCGGGAGCCTCGTGAGAGTCGCTTTCGTGAGTAAACAGGTTCTGGACGCGCAGCGCGTACTGGCCGTTGAAGACGCCGTAGCCGCATTCCATCAGCGGCACGCCATTGACGCTGGCGATCACTTTCTCGGGCACGTCGATCGGCAGTACATCGCCCGGCTTCAGGCGCATCAGCTCGCCGATGGTCGCGGCGATGGCGGCGAATTCGGCCGTCAGCTCGACGTCGGCGCTGCGCACCTGGCGCGACAGCTGTTGTGTCCAGCGCTGGTCCACTTCCTCGAGCGCGGTTTCCTGCAGCGGCCGGGTCAGCAGGTCGCGCACCGGCTCGATCATGGAATAGGGCAGGCAGATATTGAGGTCGCCGCCGGTCGCGCCGAATTCGATATGGAACGACGTCACCACCACCACTTCGTTATTGCCGGTGATGCTGGCGAACTTGGTGTGCATCTCCGAGCGCACATACTCGAACTCGATCGGATACACCGCTTCCCAGGACTTGCCGTAGCTTTCCAGCGTCAGGTTCAGCAAGCGGCGGATGATGCGCTGCTCGGTGGTGGTGAAGTCGCGGCCCTCGACGCGCGTATGGTATCGCCCGTCGCCGCCGAACAGGCTGTCAATGACCAGGAACACCAGGCTGGGATCGTAGGTGAACAGCGCCGTGCCCCGCAGCGGCTTCATCTGGATCATGTTCAGGTTGCTGGGCACCGGCAGGTTGCGCTCGAAATCGGCGTACTTCAGGATCTTGATCGAGCCTACCGTGATGTCGGCGTTGCGCCGCATGAAATTCAGCAACAGGTGGCGCAGGTGGCGCGCGAAGCGCTCGTTGATGAGCTCCAGCGTCTGCATGCGCCGGCGCACCACGCGGTCGGGCGAGCTCAGGTCGTAGGCGCGCGCGCCGCGCGGATCGTCCTCGCCGCCCGGCTTGCTGTCGCTTTCGCCCGTGACGCCGGCCAGCAGCGCATCGACTTCGTCCTGCGAAAGAAACGCCTCGTAGGCCATGCTTACTGCACCACGAAGGCGGTGAACAGCGCGTCGCTGACGTACTGGCCGTCGGGCAGCGGCGAGAAGGGCCGGTTGACGGCCGCGACGATGGCCCGCGCCATGTCGGCCTTGCCCTGCAGGCTCTGGGCGGCGGCCGGCGACTGCGCCGACAGCACCATCAGGATGCGGCTGCGGACCTCGGGCATGTATTTCTCGATGCGCGTGCGGGTCTGCTCGTCGCCGGCCCGCAGGGTGATGCCCACGTGCAGGATACGTTCGCTGTCGGCGCTTTGCAGGGTGACCGTGAAGGCTTCCAGCGGGATGAAGATGGGCGCGGGCACCGCTGCCGGCGCGGCGGGCGGTGCCACGAATACCGCCTCGGCCGGCCCGGAGCCGGGTTGGCCGACGCCCAGCTTGACGGGCGCGGCGGGCTGCGAGTACTGGCGGTGCATGACGAACCAGGTGATGGCGACACTGGAGGCTGCGACGATGGCGAGCGCCAGCAGCCAGAAAAGACCGCGCAGGATTGGACTGCCGCCGGCCGCGCGCAGCGGCAGGCTGTTGCGCAGCGGCATGGAAGGATTCTTGGAAGTGGCCATCAGGGTTTCGATACTAGGGAATGAAGGGATTCTGCCGCAAAGTCCGCGGGCCTTTGCAGGCGAAAAACAGCACGAAATTCGCGTATCTCAGCCTATTGCGCGCCGTCCGCCAAGCTCAGGCGAAAGTGTCTACCAGCCCGTCGGTGGGGCGCGCCGGCCGGCCCGCGACATGCACGGCCACTTCCGCGTCGGCCGGGGACTCGCCATGCCCGCCCTGGGCCTGGCCGCGCGCTTGCTGTTGCATGTCGGAGCCGGACTGCGCGCCGTGGTCGCCCACGCTGGCCTGGCCCAGCGACAGGCCGGCCTGGGCCAGCGCCTGCTGCAATTGCGGCAGCGCGGCTTCGACCGCATGGCGCACGGCCGCGTGGGCCGATACGAAGCTGGCGCTCGCCACGCCGTCGTTGACGCTGAGCGTGACGCGCAGCGGGCCGAGGTCCGGCGGGTCGAGCCGCAGTTCGGCGGTGTGGTGTCCTGTGCCGCTCTCGTGGCTCAGTACCACCAGTTGATGTCCCAGGTCGGCGCCCCAGGCGGGCGTCGCGGACAGCGGCGTGGCGATGCTCAATGCCAGGGGAGGGTTGGCGCCGAGCTGGCCGGGCGCCGCGGCGCCGTCCGGGCGGCCGCTGCCCGACAAGGCCAGCGCGGCTTGCATGGCGGACGGCTGATCGGGGGCCGCGGGCGCGGCCGGCTCCGCCAGCGGGGCGGTCAAGGGTACGCCCGGCGGCGCGTCGGCCGTCGGCGGCGGCTCGTCGCCGGCCAGTTGCTGTGTTCCGGCGTGGGGCACCGGCGCCTGCGGCAGCGCGGCCGCCGGGGCGGCGGTAGCCTGCATGGCGCGCGTTGTCGCGACCGTCGTCGCCGCGGCAGCCGCGCGAGGGTGCGCCGCGGCGGCATCGGGCAGGATCGCGGTGGCCGGCACGCCGGACGGCGCGGCGGCCGCGGCCGGCTCGGACGAGAGCGTCATGGGCGTCGCCGCCGGGCCGGCGGCCAGGACAGGCGGCGCGGCCGGCGTCGGCGCCGCGGCGGCAGCGGCCTGTTGCAGCCGGGCCGCGTGCGCGGCGATTTCGATGGCCTGGGCGGGCAGCGCCGGCGCGGTCGGCGCCGCCACCGCCAGGGCCGCCGCGGCGGCCTGGGCGGCTTCCTGGTCCTGGGCCTGGTCGGGCTGGCCGGCATCGATGCCTGGGGCCGTCTCGCCCTCGACCGCCTTGCCGCGATCCGCCCTGCCAGGCTGGCCGGCGGATAGGGCGGCCGGGCCCGGGTCGGCGGCGCGCTGGCGCGCCAGCGTCTGCGCGAAGCTGTCCCGCCCGCCGCCGGACGCGGGCTTGTCGGCGCCGCGCCCGGCGTTGGGAGGCGCGGCGGAAGGAACGGGCAATTGAGGAGGCGAGGTCGCGGTCATGGTGGTCTTGATCGGCGGTCGTATCATCGCGGCGCGGCCTGGCCGTATGCCAGGCGGGACGCGTATTCGTCGTTGGCGCGTTGTTCGCGGCGCGCTTCGCGCGTGGCCCGCGCACGCTGTTCGCGCCGGGCCAGCGCATCGAACGAGTTGAGGCGGCGCTGCTGCTGCTGCCAATGCGCGCGGCCCTGCGCCAGATGGTCGTCGGCCTGGCGCAGCACGATGGCCTGCTGCCCGATGGCATCGTCGAGCGTGGCGATGAAGCGCTGGTAGTTGTGGCAGTCGGCGGCCGACATGCCGGATTGCATGGCGGCTTGCAGGCGCGCGAGGTAGTCCTGCCGGTACTCGTGCAGCATCGACAGTTGCTGCTCGGCGTGGTTGCGCTGGGCATTGAGGCGGCCCAGCGCGCGCGCCGCGTCGTCGGCGCCGTCCTTGGCCAGTCCGAGCAGGGTGTCGAGGGGCAATCCGCTAGGCATGGGCGTCCTTGGTTTCGAAGGTGGCGCGCAGTTGGTCGACAGCGGCGTCATAGGCGACGTTCTCGCCGATATCCTGCTGCAGGAACGCCTCCAGGCGCGGATAGCGCGCGATGGCGTCGTCGAGCTGCGGGTCGTTGCCGGCGCTGTAGGCGCCGACGGCGATCAAGTCGCGGTTGCGCTGATAGCGGGACAGCGCCTGCTTGAAACGGCGCACCACGGCGTACTGCGCATGCGGGATCAGCGCCGTCATGGCGCGCGAGATCGAAGCCTCGATATCGATGGCCGGGTAGTGCCCGGCCTCGGCCAGGTGGCGCGACAGCACCACGTGGCCGTCGAGGATCGCGCGCGCCGCATCGGCGATGGGGTCCTGCTGGTCGTCGCCTTCGGCCAGCACGGTGTAGAAGGCGGTGATCGAGCCGGCTTTGCCGCCCGCTCCGGGCGCGCCCATGCCGGCGCGCTCGACCAGCGCCGGCAAGCGCGCGAACACCGAGGGCGGGTAGCCCTTGGTGGCGGGAGGCTCGCCGATCGCCAGCGCGATCTCGCGCTGCGCCATGGCGTAGCGCGTCAGCGAATCCATGATCAGCAGCACGTCCCGGCCCTGGTCGCGGAAATGTTCGGCCAGGCGGGTGGCGTAGGCCGCGCCCTGTAGCCGCAGCAGGGGCGACACGTCGGCCGGGGCGGCCACCACCACCGAGCGCGCCAGACCGTCCGCGCCGAGGTTGTGCTCGATGAACTCCTTGACTTCGCGGCCGCGCTCGCCGATCAGGCCCACCACGATCACATCGGCGCGGGTATAGCGGGCCATCATGCCCAACAGCACGCTCTTGCCCACGCCGGAGCCCGCGAACAGGCCCATGCGCTGGCCCCGGCCCACCGTCAACAGCCCATTGATGGCGCGTACGCCCACATCCAGCACAGTGTCGATCGGCGCGCGCGACAACGGGTTGATCGGCTGCGCGGCCAGCGGCGCCAGCTCGGCGCCGACCAGCGGGCCCAGGCCATCCAGCGGGCGCCCGGCGCCGTCCAGCACGCGGCCCAGGAGGGCGTCGCCCACCGGCAGGTGGCGGCCCAGCTGCGGCTTGGCGTTGCCGTTGAGCTCGGCCGTGCGGGGCAGGGGGATGGCCCGCTGCACGGGCGGTTCGCCCGGCACGACCCGCGCGCCGGGGGGCAGGCCGGCAATGTCGGCCTGTGGCATCAAGTACAGGGTGTGGCCATCGAACCCGACCACCTCGGCATCGGCCCAGTGATCGTGGCCGCGCGCGATCTCGATGCGGCAGGCCGCGCCCACCGGCAGGCGCAGGCCGGTGGCGTGCAGCACCAGGCCGGTGGCGCGCGTGATGCGGCCGGCCGCCAGCCAGGGCTCGGTGGAGCCGGCGCGGATCGAGCCGATGCGCAGCTGGGTCTGCCAGCGCTCGATGACCGGCACGGCGGCGCTCATGCCTGTTCCTCCCAGGGCATGTCGCGGCCCAGCGACGCGGCGATGCGGCGCCAGCGGGTCTGCAGGGTGGCGTCGATGTCACCGTAGGGAGTCTCGGCGCGGCAGCCGCCGCGCGCGATGGACTCATCGGCCAGCACGCGCCAATGACCTTCGCGCAGCTCGTCGGCCAGATGCAGCCGCACCAGTTCGAGATCGTCCGGGTGCACCCACAGCCGCATGGCGCCGCCCGCCGCGGGGTGAATGTGCAGCACTTCCCGCACCGCGGCCAGCATGGCTTCGGGCTGCTCGCGCAGCGCGGTGCGCAGCACCTGGCCGGCGATGTCCAGGGCCAGCGTCAGCAGGGCCTGGCCCATGCGGGCCTCCAGGGCGGCCAGCGATGCGCCGCAGGCGTCCGCCAGCGCGTGCAGCCGCAGCGCTTCCTGGCGCGCCTGTTCGCGGCCTTCGGCCAGGCCCTGCTGGTAGCCGGCCTCGCGGCCCGCGGCCAGCCCTTCGGCGTGGCCGGCCGCCCGGCCTTCGGCCAGGCCCTGTTCACGGCCTTGTGCCAGCCCTTCGAGATGACCGGCCTGGCGGCCCTGTTCCTCGGCCTGGCGGCGCAGCGCATCGAGGTCCGGCCCGGGATCGGGCGTGGGCGGCGCGATCTCCACCGCGTCCTCGACCGGCAGGTCGAACGACGACATCTGCCAGCGCCGCCACGCGGTGCGCGCCAGCGCGTCGGCGGCCGGCCGGTGCGCCTCAGACATAGGCGTCGTCTCCCTGGTTGCCCAGCACGATCTGGCCGCTCTCGGCCAGGCGGCGGGCAATCTGCAGGATCTTCTTCTGCTCGCCCTCGACCTTCGACATGCGGACGGGCCCCTGGGCTTCCAGGTCCTCGCGCAGGATGTCGGCCGCGCGGCTGGACATGTTGCGCAGGAACTTGGCGCGCAATTCCTCGGATGCGCCCTTGAGCGCGATCATCAGGCTGTCGTTGTCGATCTCCTTGAGGATCAGCTGCAGGGCGCGATCCTCCACGTCGACCAGGTTGTCGAACACGAACATCTCGTCGATGATCTTCTGGGCCAGGTCGTTGTCGCGCTCGCGCAGGCTTTCGACCACCGCTTCTTCGTCGGCCGAGCTCATCATGTTGAGGATCTCGGCCGCCGTGCGGACGCCGCCCATCTTGCTGCGCTTGGCGCCCTGGCCGGCCAGCACCGAGTTCAGCACGTCGGTGAGCTCCGCCAGGGCCGCCGGCTGCACCCCGCCGAACGTGGCGATGCGCAGCATCACGTCATTGCGCAGCCGGTCGGTGAGCAGCGCCAGCACGCCCGCGGCGCGGTCGCGCTCCAGGTGCACCAGGATGGTGGCGATGATCTGCGGATGCTCGTCGCCGATCAGTTCGGCTACGGTGTGCGGGTCCAGCCAGTTGAGGGCGTCGATGCCGCTGGCGCCTTCGCCGGCTTCCAGGATGTCCTCGATCAGGCCGGCGGCGCGGTCGCTGCCCAGCGCCTTGGTGAGCACGGCGCGGATGTACTCGTCCGAGCCCAGCGTGACCGCCATGAACTGGTCCGCCTCCTGGCGGAATTCTTCCAGCACTATCGCCACGTCGCCGCGGGTGACCTGCTTCAGATTGGCCATCGAGCCGCCCACCTGCTGCACTTCGCGCGCGGTCAGGTACTTGAAGACTTCCGCCGCGGCGTCCTCGCCGAGCGACATCATCAGCACGGCGCTGCGGGTCACGCCATCCAGCGGTTTTCCGT
The DNA here is from genome assembly GCF_002261345.1 of Bordetella genomosp. 2. GTDB lineage: Bacteria > Pseudomonadota > Gammaproteobacteria > Burkholderiales > Burkholderiaceae_B > Bordetella_A. Next base: position 11,819 of record NZ_NEVT01000006.1, read on the forward strand.
CATTTCTCATCTTTGGTCATCCAGGCGCGCATCACCATGGCCACCGCGCGCGGATCCTTGGTGGCCATCTCGCGGGCGCGCTGCAAGTTGTCCTCATAGCGGTCGACTTCCTTGGCGCGCGCCGCGGCCTGGGCCTCGCGCTGCGCCTCCAGCCTGCGCGCCTCGGCTTCTTCCGGGTCGACCGGCGGGTACAGGTAGTTGGCCACCGCCGGGCGCAGCTTGCGGTACAGCCAGAAGGCCAGCGCCAGTCCCAGCACCCAGGCCAGCACGGTCTTGACCAGGCCGATCAGTTCGGGGTCGCGCCACAGGGGCGGCGCCGCCGGCTGGTCGTTGAACTGGCTGTTGACCAGGTTCAGCGAATCGCCGCGCGTTTCGGAATAGCCCATGGCCTCGCGCACCAGGTTGGTCAGCTTGGTGAGTTCTTCCGGCGGCAGCGGCTGCGGTTCGCCGCTGGCGTCGGGCAGGTAGTTGACCACCACCGCCACCGACAGGCGCTTGAGCTGGCCCACCGGCTGCTTCACGTGGCTGATGGTCCGGTCGACCTCATAGTTGATGGTGGCGTCGTGCCGGTTGTTGGTCGGCACCTGAGGCTGCGGCGCCTCGTTCTGTTGCTGGGCCTGGCCGGCCCGGGCCGGCTGGGGCGCGGGCGGCGGGTTGACGATCGACGCCTCGGCCGCCGCGGGCGGCTGGTTGCTCAGCGCGCCCGGCACGCCCTGCGCGGGGCCCACGCCGGTCTGCGCCGAATCGCTGGTCTGCTTGCTGCGCACGGCGGCCTGGCCCGGTTCCTGGTTGGGCCGGTAGACCTCGGAGGTCTGCTCGCGACGCGCGAAATCGACTTCGGCGCTGGCCTGGGCCTGCACATTGCCGGGGCCGACCAGCGGGTTGAGGATGGTCAGGATGCGTTCGACGGTGCGCTGCTCGACGTCGCGCACGAAACGCGACTGGTCGGCGTCCATGCCGCGTCCTTCGCCCAGCGGGGCCGACAGCAGGCGGCCGTTCTGATCGACGATGGAAATGTTCTCGGCGGTCAGGTCGGGCACGCTGGACGCCACCAGCCAGGCCACCGCCGCCACCTGGGCGTGGCTCAGGCTGCGGCCGGGGTACAGGTGCAGCAGCACCGACGCCGTCGGCGCCTGGCGGTCGCGCACGAACAGGGACTGGCGCGGCAGCGCCAGGTGCACCCGGGCGCTCTGCACCGTGTTCATGGCCTCGATCGAGCGGGCCAGCTCGCCTTCCAGCCCGCGCTGGTAGTTCACCTGCTCGGCGAACTGGCTGGCGCCGAAGCGGGCGTTGTCCAGCAACTCGAAACCGACCGAGCCGCCGCGCGGCAGGCCCTGGCTGGCCAGCTGCATGCGCGTGTCATAGACCCGTTCGGCCGGCACCAGCAGGGCGCGGCCATCGCTGCTGAAGCGATACGGCACGTTCATTTGTCCCAGCGCGGTGACGATGGCGCCGCCGTCGCGGTCGTCGAGGTTCGAGAACAGGACCTTGTAATCCGGCTCGCGGCTCCATAGCGCCAGCACGGCAACGACGGCCACCAGGGCGGCCGCCGCGCCCAGCAGCAGCGGCTTGGGCAGCGCGCGTACTTTTTCTAGAACCGGAAACTTCGCCAGCAGCGAGGCGCCTGGAATGGCCTGCTGGTTCATCGGTGGCTCCGGCAAGCTTCGCGGAGCGGGGAGGCGGACAACATGGGCGAATGGGGCAGGTTACGCATGCAACATGCTTGGGATCGGGGAGCGTGAATTATGGCGGTGGCCCTGGCTATCCCAATCGATGAAAACAACCGGTTTTTGGCGTTAGTTGTCCTCTATGTGTCCCGCCTTTTCCCGGGCCCCTCGCCCGGGGGGGGCACGAGCCAGCTCGCGCCGGTCATGCGCGGAACTGCCGGGTGTTTTGCCGGCTATTGGCGGCTATGGAGACGGCCGGCGGCGCGTACGCTTGCAATCCTCAATGTTTTTCCTGCGAGAGGAAGCAAGGCCATGGCGGTGTCGGGATTGTCGGGTATTGAAAGCATGCTGCAGCAGATGCGCGCCGTGGTGCGCGCGGCGCAGAGCAATGGCGTGACGCCGGCCGACCTGACCCCCGCGCCCACCAGTTTCGCCGCCGAGCTGCATCGTTCCGTGCAGCGCATTTCGGCCGCGCAGAATGCCGCCAGCACGCAGGCCAAGGCATTCGAGCTGGGCGCGCCGGGCGTGGCGCTCAACGACGTGATGATCGATCTGCAGAAAAGCTCGATCGCTTTCCAGACAGCCGTGCAGGTCCGCAACCGCCTGGTGGCGGCCTACAAGGAAATCTCGTCGATGTCGGTGTAGTTCAAGCGCCGGGCTGCGTGCGGGTTCCCTGGTACCACATGCAATCAGGAAAGGCCGACAGCATGGCCGCGCTGCGGTCGGGAAAGCGCAGCACCAGGGGCGCAGGCACGCGGAAGCGCACGTCGGCGCCGTCCGGGGTGCCGGCGGAAAAGTCCAGCGTCATCGTCTCGTACGGCCTGGCGCCGCGCAGGTGAATCTCGAAGCGGTCGATGTCGCGGGGCCGCCAGAAGAAGTGCCGCAACTGCCAATCGGGACCGAGGATGCGCACATCGCAGGCTTGGCCGTCGGCGCACACTTGCACGCGGCAGTCCGGATGCATCAATTCGCGCAGCATCGAGCGGATCTCGTCGGTGCGGCTCATCAGGGCGCCAGCGGAGACGGGTTTCATGGTCCGGGGCGGCCCTCATTACGACGCCGGAGCAGGCGCAGTCGGTCCGCCGGGCGGCGCCGCGGCGGCTTCCAGTCCATACAGCCAGGCCAATAGTTCGGCTACGGCGGCATATAGCTGCGGGGGAATGTGTGCGTCCAGGTCGACCTGCATCAGGAGCTCCACGAGTTCGCGCGATTCGTGCACATACAAGCCATGCTCCCGCGCGGTGCGCACGATGGTGTCGGCGATCTGCCCGTAGCCCTTGGCCACGATGCGAGGCGCCACATCGTTATCGCCATAGCTTAGCGCAACGGCTGCGCCGCGGCTGGTAGGCGTTTCCCTCGGCTCGGATGGGCTCATGGCAGCGGCTCGTCGGGACGGGATGCCGTGGCCGCCACGGAAAGCCGGCTCAGCGTCAGGCCGGCGCGCTGCAGGCTCTCCCGCAGCAGCTGGGTTTCGTCGCCGATCAGGGCGGCGCTGCGCGGCGCGACCAGTTGCATCACGAGCTGGTCGCCCGCCAGGGTCAGGCGCGCCTCGACCAGGCCCAGGCGCGGCAGATCCAGCTTGAGGCGCGTGGCCCAGTGCGGCACGGACGGGTCGGCGCCCTCCGGCGCCTGGCGGCGCACTTCCCATTCAAGCGGCGTGCCCGGCCAGGCCGCGCCATGCCAGAGCAGCGCCTGGTTTGCCAGGATGTCCAATTGCTGGCGCACCAGCGGCGCGGCGTCCGGGTGGACGCCGGCCGGCGCGGCGGACGCGCCGGCGGTCGGCGCGGAATTGCCGCCAGGCGCGCTGTCGCCCGGCGCCGCCGCCCCGGCCGATGCCGGCCCCGGCGCGCGCGGCGCGCTTGCGGGAGCGAAGGTCTGCGAATGGTCGCGCGGCAGGCCGGCTTGCGGTTCGCCGCGCACTTGCTCGAGCGTGCGCTGGCCAAAGGCCAGTTCGCTCAAGTGCGATTCGTAGAACAGCCCGCTGCCTTGCAGCGCCTGGCGCAAGGCGCCGGCCAGCATGGCGGGCAGGGCGGCCGGTCCCGCGGCGCTTGCGGCCGCCGGGCCGGCGGCAGGCGGCGGCGCAGCGGGCGTCGCGGAGGCGGGCGGCGGCGCGGGGTGGGGGGCCGGCCGCGCGATCGCCGCCTCCGCGGGCGCGGCAGCGCCGGCCGGGGCTGCCGGGGTACCGGGCGGCGTCGGCCAAAGCGGCGCGCGGCCCTGGGCCGCGGGAGCCTGGTCGGGATACAGCGCCAGCAGGGCCAGTATGGTGCGGGCTGTTTGTCCCAGGGTGGTGGGCGCGGAGGCCGTGGCGTCGTTGCGCGTGACCAGCTCGCGCGCGGCCTGGCCGGAGGTCTCGGCCGTCCTGGCGTCGCCGACGGCGTTGCCGCGGTCGCCGCGGGCCTGCACGGCTTCGGCCGGCGGGCGCGGATTGCGCCCGGTGGCGTCGGCCTGGCCGGGGCGGGCGGCCTCGCCCGGCTGGGCGACCGCGTCGGGCCGCGCGCCCGACACGAGATTGGCGTGGGCCGCCATGGTGGTGCCGAGCACGGCATCGAGCCGCTGCACCAGTACCGTGCTCAGGGCGGGCGGTCCGATGCTCATTGTCGCCGGCCCGCCGGGCCCAGGGTGCCGCGCGCCGTCATGCGGCGGACGGCTGCGTGCCGTACGCGGACAGCAGCGATTGCTGCCGCTTCATGCGGCCCAGCAGATCGCTCAGGCGCGCCATTTGCGGAATCGCCAGGTCGCGGGTGGCGGCATCATTGTCCAGGATGCGCACCAGCAGGTCGTACTTGGCTTCACGGCCGGCATGGTCCAGCGGCGTCACCGGATCGACAATGCGCAATCGCTCGACCAGTTCGCAATAGCGCTGGCCGCAGTTCAGCACCGTGCTCCAGTCGCCCGCCCGGGCGGCGGCGTGCATCTGGTCGGTCAGGTTGGCGATTTCCCGGTAAATGTCCAGGACGGGGGCGTGCCGCAAGGTGGACGTCATAAGTTTCTCGCGCGATGGGCGATACGGCGGCTGTGGGCGTACCGTAAGAGATCAGGCCGGCGTGGCGCCGGCGGGCGGGTCGTTGGCGGCTTGCCAGGCCTGCGCCAGCTCGGCCAGCAGGCGGTCGGCCGTATCGAGGCCGGCGCGGTCGGCCTTCAGGTTGGCCAGTAGCAGCGTGCGGACGATGTAGTCGTACAGGCTGGCCAGGTTGGCGGCGATTTCACCGCCGGCCTCCATGTCCAGGCCGGTCTTGAGGCCTTCGTCGATGATGCGGGTGGCCTTGGAGATCGCCGCGCCGCGCTCGGCGGTCCGGCCCGCCTCGAGATGCAGGCGGGCCTGCGCGATGGCGGCCCGCGCGCCGTTGAACAGCAGGCTGACCAGCCGCTCGGGACTGGCGCTCAAGACCTGGGTCTCGAGCCCGATATCGGTATAGGAGCGGGCGGAATGAGAGCCCAGGGGGCGGCGCGCGGCATACGTCATGGTTTACGGACTGTGAAATCGTCAGCTCGCCTTGGACAGCGCCTCGAATTGCTGATTCAGGTAGCTGCTCAGGTTGTTCATCTGCGCCACCAGGGCGTCGAGCCGGGTGAACTGGGCCCGGTAGTTGTCCATGGTGGCCTGGATCGACAGCTTGGTGCGGTCGTATTGGTCCTGCAGCGTCTCGACGGTCTCCTGCAGGCCGTCGGTGCGCGTCTTGATCGAGCCCTTGTCGCCCAGGATGGCATCGGTGGCCGTCTTCATTTTCTCGGCCAGCCCGCCGCTGCCGGCGAACAACCGCGTCACGTCGGCCGGGTTTTCCTTCAGCGCCTTGTCCAGCTTGGTCTGGTCCAGCTCCAGCTTGCCCGTGGTGGCGTTGGTGGTGATGCCGAGCTGGCTCAGCGTGCGCAGCGTTCCTTCGCCGCCGACAACTCGCAGCGCATTCGCCATGCCCGCCTGGATGCTGCGCGTGGTGCTGTCGCCGGTCAGCGCGCTTTGCGTCTCGGCTTTGACGTCGAAGGCCGTCAGTTCGCCTATCGTCGTCTGCAGGCTGTTGTAGGCGTCCACGAAGGTTTTCACCGCCTTGGACATTACCGCCGGGTCGCTGGTGATCGACACGTCGACGAACTTGCCGGCCTCGGTGGTGGCGGTCAATTCCAGCGTGACGCCGTCGATCGCCTCGCTGAGGGTGTTCGACTGGCTCTCGACGGTGATGCCGTTGATCGTGACAACTGCATTGTTGGCCGCCTGCTGCACGCTCATGGCCGACGGGCTGCCATCCTGGTAACCCACCACCGCCTGGACGGCGCCGTTGTCCGATGTGATGCTCCGCACCGCCGCCTGTTCGCCAGTGGCCTTGCTGGTCAGCATCAAGTAGCTGGCGCCATTGCCATCGGTGATGATGGTGGCGCGCACCCCGGCGTCGTCGCTGCCATTGATGGCCTTGGCGATGCCGTCGAGCGAGGTGTCGGAGCCGAGCTCGATGGTGGCCGTCTCGTCGTTGGCCAGGGTGATCTCGATGCTGCCGCCGGCGCCCATCTGCGCCTTGCGGTCGGCCACGGCGCCGGATTTCAGCGTCTGGGCGCTGGCCAGCTCGGCGACGGCGATCTTGTAGTCGCCCGGCACGGCGCCGGCCTCGGTCTTGACCGTCAGCGCATCGCCGCTGACCTTGCTGGCGACCGCGCCGAACGTCGCCGGATCGCCCAGCGCGGCGGCTGCCTTCTGCACGGCCTCGACCATGCCCTGCAGCTTGCTGTAGGCGGAAATGCGCGTCTGGTAGCTGGACTGGCGGGCGGTGATCTGCTTGAGCCGGACTTCTTCCGCTTCCTGGAGCTTGGTGAGCATGTCTTCCAGGTTGGTCAGGCCGGAGCCGACGCCGAGCGAGGTAATGGAGGCCATCTGTTATTCCTTACTAGCTATGCAATTCTGTCAAAACGTTCCGCCGCGCGATCGGCCGGGCAAGGGGGCAAGGGCGGCCTAGTTCCGGGCTTCGGGCCGTCAGGCCGTGGTCTGGACCGCATGGCCCTGCATCTGCACGATCATCCGTGCGATGCGCAGCAGTGTCTCGGACGGAATGGTGCGGATCGTGTCCCCCGTCTCGGAGTCGATGATGCTCACCACGACCTGGTGCACGTTGGGGTCGATCTCGAACTGCAACTGTGTCGACCAGGCGCGCAACTGCTGGTTGATCTCTTCCAGGGCGCGCTCCAGGGGCAGGGGCGGGCGGCCCGGGTCGCCCGCCGCCGCATCCTGCGCCCCGCCGCTGTTGGCCGAGGTGGCCGCCGGGGTGACGGCGACAGCCGGCTCTGGCGGTGCCGGCGCGACGGCCGCGGCGGGCAGCGCAAGAGGGGCGGGGGCGAGAGGGCTGACAGCCATGGTCACTCCTGTCGGGGGCGCGGGCGGCGCCGGGTCTGGGGGAATTTCTCAGCTACCATTACGGCACCGCCGGGCGGAACTTTAGGCGCCGCCGCCGGGGCGGCGCCGCTCCACCGATACAATCCAGCCAACCATGAGCGTCAAGACGGCCCTGCGAGTCATCGAAATCATCGAGACCTACGCGCGTGAACGGCGTGCCCTGCCGCTGTCCGAACTGGCGCGCCTGCTCGGCGTGCCGGTCTCGAGCTGCCTGGCGCTGATCCGCACCCTGTCCGATCTGGGCTACCTCTATGAAACCGGGCGCCGCCAGGGCTATTACCCCACCGGACGCCTGCTGGCGATGGCGCAGCGCATCGCCAGCGCCGATCCGGTGCTGGATCGCGTCTATCCCAGCCTGGTCGAGCTGCGCGACGCCACCCAGGAAACCGTGGTGTTCGCCAAACTCAGCGGCGAGGGCCGGGTGGTCTACCTGGACGTGCTCGATTCCCCGCATACCATCCGCTATGCCCCGGTGGCGGGCGAGTTCCGCGACGTGCACGCGAACTCCCTGGGCAAGGCGCTGATCTCCGTGCTGGATGCGCCGGCGCGCGCGGCCTTGCTGGCCCGCCGTCCGCTCACCCGCTATAACGATCGCACGCTGGTCACGCCCGAAGCCGTCGATGCCGACCTGGAGGCCTCGCGGCGGCGGGGCTGGTTCATGAACCTCGGCGAGTCCATTCCGGATGTCTGCGCCATTGCCTGGCCGGTCACGCTATCGGGCGAGACCTACGCCATTTCGGTGGGCGGCCCGGTGTACCGGATCGAGCCCCAGCAGCAGGAATACGCGCGCATCCTGCGGGCCGCCTGCACGGCGCTGGAGCAGCGCGGCTGAGCGTCGCAAGAATGCCAGGTGCCTGCCACCCCCCAGGGTGGCAGGCACCTCGGGTGAGCCGTGCGGCCCGGCTCAATAGGACTTGGGCAGCCCCAGCACTTTTTCGGCGATGAAGCACATGATCAGCTGCGGGCTGACCGGCGCGATGCGCGGGATGTAGCTTTCCCGCAGCAGGCGCTCGACGTGGTATTCCTTGGCATAGCCCATGCCGCCCAGCGTCAGCACCGCCGTCTGGCAGGCATTGTGGCCCGCCTCGGCGGCCAGGTACTTGGCGCTGTTGGCATAGGGCCCGCAGGGCAGGCCGGCGTCGTACAGGCTGGCCGCCTTGAAGACCATCAGGTTGGCGGCTTCCAGCTGCATCCAGGCCTGCGCCAGGGGATGCTGGATGCCCTGGTTCTGGCCGATCGGCCGCCCGAACACGGTGCGCTCGCCGGCATACTGCACGGCGCGGTCCAGCGCGGCCCGGCCGATGCCCACCGCTTCGGCCGCGATCAGGATGCGTTCCGGATTCAGCCCATGCAGGATGTATTCGAAACCGCGGCCTTCCTCGCCGATGCGGTCGGCCACCGGGATGCGCAGTCCGTCGATGAACAGCATGTTCGAATCGACCGCCTTGCGGCCCATTTTCTCGATCTCGCGCACTTCGACCTTGTCGCGGTCGAGATCGGTGTAGAACAGCGACAGGCCCTGGGTCGGCTTGGCGACTTCCGACAGCGGCGTGGTGCGCGCCAGCAGCAGCATCTTGTGCGCCACCTGCGCGGTGGAAATCCAGATCTTGCGGCCATGCACCACGTATTCGTCGCCGTGGCGCTCGGCGCGGGTCGACAGCTTGGTGGTGTCCAGGCCGGCGTCGGGCTCGGTGACCGCGAAGCAGGCTTTTTCGCGCCCGGCGATCAGCGGTTCCAACCAGCGGCGGCGCTGTTCGTCGGTGCCGAACACCACCACCGGGTTCAGGCCGAAGATGTTCATGTGCACGGCCGACGCGCCGGCGAACCCCGCGCCCGAGGCGGCGATGGTCTGCATCATCAGCGCCGCCTCGGTCATGCCCAGGCCGGCCCCGCCGTACTCTTGCGGCATGGCGATGCCGAGCCAGCCGTCGCGGGCCAGGTCGGCGTGGAAGTCGTGCGGGAAGCCGCCTTCGCGGTCGCGCTCGAGCCAGTAGTCGTCCGGATAGCGTTCGCACACGCGCCCGATGGCGTCGCGCAGGGCCAGTTGGTCGGACGAGAATTCAAAGTCCATCAGGGTGCTCCTTCTTGGGTGGCGCGCGCGGCGATCAGCGCGTCGATTTCGGCATCGGTGCAGCCCGCTTCGCGCAGGATCTCGCGGCTGTGCTCGCCCAGCCGCGGCGCCGGGCGGCGGATCGCCGTGGGCGTGGCCGCATAGCGGCCCAGCGGGGCCGGCGTGCGCATGCGGCCTTCGGACGGGTGCTCCAGCTCCTGGACGAAGCCGGTGGCGCGCAGGTGCGGATCGTCGATCAGGTCGTCCACCGAGTACAGGCGCGCGGCCGGAATGTCGGCCTGCGCCAGCGCCGCCAGCCACGCGGCGCTGGTGCGCGTGCGCATGACCTCGGCCACGAAGGCGTAGGCTTCGTCGATGTGCGCGGCGCGCGCGGTATGGCTGCAGAAGCGCGGATCCTGTTCCAGTTCGGGACGGCCGATCAGGGCAAAGAAATTACGCCAGTGCTTGTCGTTATAGATCAGCAGGCACAGATAGCCATCCGAGGTGGCGTAGGGCTTGCGATGCGCCGCCAGCAGGCGGGCGTAGCCGGTGGAGCCCAGCGGCGGCTCGAACGTGGCGCCGCCCAGGTGGTCGCCCAGCACCATGTGGGCCATGCCCTCGAACATGGGGATCTCGACCTGCTGCCCGCGCCCGTGGGCGCGCGCATGCAGCGTCGCCGACACCAGCGCGATGGCCACGTGCAAGCCGACCGCCCGGTCGGCCAGCGTCAGCGGCGCGTAGCGCGGCACGTCGCCGCTCTGGCGGCTGGACAGCTCGGCGATGCCGGTCTGCCCCTGGATCAGGTCGTCGTACGCAGGCCGCCCGGCGTACGGGCCGGCCTCGCTGAAACCGTAGGCGCCCACGTAGACCAGCCGCGGGTTGCGCGCGGCCACGGCCTCGTAGGACAGGCCCAGCCGGGCCATGGCCTGCGGCCGGATGTTATACAGCAGCGCATCGCAGCTCTCGGCCAGCTTCAGGCAGGCCTCGCGGCCGGCCTCGGTCTTCAGGTCGAGCACGATGGAGCGCTTGTTGCGGTTCAGGTGCAGGTACAGGTGCCCCATGCCCGCGTTGCGCATGGGGCCGACGGCGCGCATGTTGTCGCCCGCCGGCGATTCGACCTTGATGATGTCGGCCCCGAGGTCGCCCAGCACCTGGGTGGCGTAGGGCCCCATGACGACCGAGCTCAGGTCGAGGATGCGCACGCCGGCCAGCGGGCCGGCCGGTTCTGCAAACGTGGTCATTGTGGCTGGATACCTGCGTCTTTGATCAATTTGCCCCACAGGTCGCGCTGTTCGCTGACGAAGGTGGCGAAGCTCTCGGGCGTGCCGCTGAAGGCGTCGAAGCCCAGGCCGGCCAGGCGCTTGCGGATCTCGGGGTTGGCGACGATCTGGTTGATCGCGGCGTTGAGCTTGGCCACGATCTCGGGCGGCAAGCCGGCCGGGCCGAAATAACCGTTCCAGGAATTCAGGTCGAAGTCGTCGACCCCGGCCTCGCGCATGGAGGGCAGGTCGGGCACGATGCTGCTGCGCTCGGCGGTGGATACGGCCAGCGCGCGCAATTGGCCGGATTGCACGAACGGCAGCCCGGATGCCAGGTCGGTGAACATGAAGTCCACCTGGCCGCCCACCAGGTCGGTCAGGGCCTGCGGCGTGCCCTTGTAGGGCACGTGCAGGATGTCGATACCGGCCCGCCGCGCCAGCGTGCCGCCGGCGACGATGCCGGTGCTGTTGCCGGTGGCGTAGGTCACCTTGCCGGGATTCGCGCGCGCATAGTCGATCAGTTCCTTCACGCTCTTGTAGGGCCGCTGCGGGTTGACCACCAGGATGAAGGGCAGGTTGCCGCCGCGCGCGATGGGCGTGAAGTCCGTGACGGGGTCATAGGGCACGTTCTTCATCAGCCAGGGGGCCGCCGAATGCGAGGTGTTGGTGGTGACGAACAGGGTGTAGCCATCCGGCTTGGCGCGCGCCACATAGTTGGCGGCGATGGTGGCGTTGGCGCCGGGCTTGTTCTCGACCACGACCTGCTGGCCCAGGATGTTGCCGAGCTCGGCCGCGAAAATGCGGCCCACGGCGTCAGTGCCAGAGCCCGCCGGGAAGGGCACGACCAGGCTGATGGGTTTTTCGGGATAGGCGGCATGCGCCGGGGCGGCGATGGCCAGCGCGGCCAGGGCGGCGGCGCGCAGCGTGCGTAGCAACATGGGTCAGTCTCCTGGTATGGGGCGGCGTCTGGCGGCCGCCTGGTCGGGAAAGGGCGCCGGGTCAGGCGGGCGCCGCGAAGCCGCGTATCACGCGGTCGGGTGATTCTTCGTAAGGGGGCGAATAGATGACCAGCAGGCGCGCGGGCTCGTCGCTGGTGACGGTGAAGACGTGCGGCACGTCGGGCGGGAAATAGCAGCAGTCGCCCGCCGCCATGTCGGCCGACTCGTCGCCCACCTGGGCGCGCGCGGTGCCGGCCAGCAGGTAGCACACCTGCTCGATGCCGGGGTGGGCATGGGGCAGGGCGCCCTGGCCCTTTTCGATCACGCCCAGCACCACCTCGACATGGCGGGCGCCGACGGTTTCGGCGCCGATCAGGCGGCGGTTCAGCGTGCCGGTGTGATTGGCGGGGTGGTAGCCGGGGATGTCGGCCTCGCGCACCAGCCAGCGCGGGGATGAGGACATGGGATCTCCTGTATTTCCTGTCTGTGAAATCATTTTCATACATGAGAAAAATATTGGCAAGCCGGGTTTGCGCGCATGGCGCTGCCGCGCACAGGGTTTTCCCGAGCGGCGCCCGGGCCGGCTGCTACACTGCCGCCTCTGTCATTTTCGTGTGTCCCCATGACTGCGTTCCGCCCCGACGCCGCCACCCCGCTGCCAGAGTGGCTGCAATATCTCGAGTCCATTCATGGCAAGCCGATCGACCTGGGGCTGGACCGCGTGCGGCAGGTGGCCGACCGCCTGGCGCTGCGCCTCGACTGCGTCAAGTTCGTCGTGGGCGGCACCAACGGCAAGGGCTCGACCTGTGCCATGCTGGAAGCCATGCTGCTGGCCGCGGGGTACCGGGTCGGGCTGTATACCTCGCCGCACCTCATCGACTTCAACGAACGGGCGCGCATCAATGGCGAAATCGCCAGCGATGCCGCCCTGGCCGAGCAATTCGCCGCGGTCGAGGCGGCCCGCGGCGACGTCACGCTGACGTATTTCGAGTTCACCACGCTGGCCATCCTGCGGCTGTTCGCGCAGGCGCGGCTCGACGCCGTGGTGCTGGAGGTCGGCCTGGGCGGGCGGCTGGACGCCGTCAATATCGTCGACGCCGACTGCGCCATCGTCACCAGCGTCGACCTGGACCATATTGAATATCTCGGCGACACGCGCGAGAAGATCGGCCTTGAAAAGGCGCACATCTATCGCGCCGGGCGGCCCGCCATCTGTAGCGACCCCATGCCGCCGCAGTCGCTGCTCGATCACGCGCGCGCCATCGGCGCCGACCTCTGGCTGTTCGGCCAGGACTTCAATTATTCCGGCGACCGCCAGCAATGGGCCTACGGTGGCCGCGGCCAGCGCCGCAATGCGCTGGCCTACCCGGCGCTGCGCGGCGCCAACCAGCTGCTGAACGCTTCCGCCGCGCTGGCGGCGCTGGAGTCGGTGCGCGACCGCCTGCCGGTGCCGCAGCAGGCGGTGCGCGTGGGCCTGCTGCAGGCCTCGCTGCCGGGCCGCTTCCAGATCCTGCCCGGCCAGCCGGCCGTCATCCTGGACGTGGCGCACAATCCGCACGCGGCCGCGGTGCTGGCCCAGAACCTCGACAACATGGGGTTCCATCCCTATACCCACGCGGTGTTCGGCATGCTGGGCGACAAGGACGTCGACGGCGTCATCGCCAAGCTGGGCAGCCGCATCGACCACTGGCACTGCGCCGGGCTGCCGGGCCCGCGCGGCACCACCGGGCAGGATCTCGCCGCGCATGTGTCGGCGGCCCTGGCGGCGGTTCCCGCCGGCGCCGAGGCGCCTACCGTGCAGGCCCACGACGACCCGGCCGCGGCCTTTGCGGCGGCCCGCGGGCAGGCCGGCGAGGGTGATAGAATCGTGGTATTCGGCTCATTTCTGACCGTCGCCTCGGTTTTGCAGTCGCTGGGCCGCAAAGCGTAGGGCCACGGACGCGCGGGGCGCCAGCCCTGCCCAGGTCGCAAGGAATTCCGTTCCATGGGATTGTTCTCTCGCAAAGATTCCGCCTCGCAGGCATCGTCTTCCAGGCCGCGTCCGTCGGTCTCCAGCGAAGCCCAGGCGGCGGAACTCCGTGCGCGCGCGCGCCGCCGGCTGGCCGGGGCGGTAGCGCTGGTGCTGGCCGCCATCATCATCCTGCCCATGGTGCTCGATTCCGAGCCCGTGCCGGTGGCCGACGACATCCCCATCCGCATCCCTGATCGCAACACGCCGTACCAGCCGTCGGTGTCCGGTCCCGAGAACGGCGCGGGCGATCCGGCCGCGCAAGGCGCGACGCCGGGCCAGGCGCCGCCCGCCCAGGCGCAAGTTCCGGCCACCCCGACGCCGCCGCCCGATCCGGCCGCCGCGCCCGCGCAGCCGCCCGCCACCGCGCAAGCCACGCCGCCGGCGCCGCCGCCCGAGACGCCGCCGCCCGCTCCGCCGGCCGCGCAGCCGCCGGCCGCCAAGCCGCCCGCGGCGCCGCCCAAGCCGGTCGAAGCGCCGCGCGACGACGACGGCGCGCGCGCCCTGGCCCTGCTCGAAGGCCGCGCGCCCAGCCAGCCGGCGCCCACGGCCAAGCCGCAGGCCACGGCCAAGGGCAACTTTGTCTTGCAGATCGCGTCATACAGCAGCCAGTCCGACGCCCAGGCGCGCCGTTCCAAGCTGCACCAGGCCGGCATCACCAATGCCTTCGTCGAACAGGCTTCCGTGGGAGGCAAGCAGCAATACCGCCTGCGCGTCGGGCCGTTCCCGTCGCGCGACGCCGCCCAGGCGGCCCAGGCGCGGCTGCGCACGCTGGGCTACGACAACGGTTTCATCGCCAGCCAGTGACCGGCTTCGATTTCGTCGTCATGGCGATCCTGGCGGTGTCGGGCCTGCTGGGCCTGCTGCGCGGCCTGCTGAAGGAAGTGCTGTCCCTGATGGCGTACGTGCTGGCGTTCGTCGCCGCGATCTGGTGGGGCCCGACGGTCTATGGCTGGCTGGAGGCCTACATCGATACGGCGATGCTGCGCATGGGCGTGGCCTACGCGGCGGTGTTCCTCGTGGTGCTGCTGGGCGTGGGGCTGGTCAACATGACGCTGGCCGCCCTGATCCGCACCACCGGGCTGACGCCGGCCGACCACGGCCTGGGCGCCATTTTCGGCCTGGCGCGCGGGCTGCTCATCGTCCTGGTGCTGGTGGCGCTGGGGGGGTATACGCCGCTGCCGCAAGAGCCCTGGTGGCAGGACGCCATGTTTTCGCATTCGGCCACCGAGGCCGTCAGGCATATCAAGTTGTGGCTGCCGCCGTCGCTGGCGACGTGGCTGCCCTACTAGGGCCTTTCAACAGGCCGCATAGTTTTGTTTAACGGGAAATCACCATGTGTGGAATCGTAGGGGTCATCGGGCGCGGGCCGGTCAACCAGTTGCTCTATGACAGTCTGCTGCTGTTGCAGCATCGCGGCCAGGACGCGGCCGGCATCGCCACGTTCCAGGGCAGCCACTTCAACATGTTCAAGGCCCATGGCCTGGTGCGCGACGTGTTCCGCACCCGCAACATGCGCGCGCTGCCGGGCGCCAGCGGGATCGGCCATGTGCGCTATCCCACCGCCGGTTCCAGCGCCAGCGAGGAAGAGGCCCAGCCGTTCTACGTGAACGCACCGTTCGGCCTGACCTTCGCGCACAACGGCAACCTGACCAACTGGCGCGAGCTGCGCGAGTCGCTCTACCGGGTGGACCGCCGCCACATCAACACGAATTCCGACTCGGAAGTGCTGCTCAATGTGCTGGCGCACGAGCTGCAGTCGGCCGCCAGCGGCGTGTCGCTCGACGAGGACACCATCTTCCGCGCCGTCGCGGCCGTGCACAAGCGCGTGCGCGGCGCCTATGCGGTGGTGGCGCAGATCTCCGGCTACGGCCTGCTGGCCTTCCGCGACCCGCACGGCATCCGGCCGCTCTGCATCGGCCGCCAGGAAACCGACGAGGGCGTCGAATGGATGGCCGCCTCCGAGTCGGTTGCCCTGGAAGGCAGCGGCTTCGCGTTCGTGCGCGACGTCGAGCCGGGCGAAGCGGTGTTCGTCGACCTGGACGGCCGCATGGTCAGCCGTCAGTGCGCCGACGACCCGCAACTGGTGCCGTGCATCTTCGAATACGTGTATTTCGCCCGGCCCGATTCGCTGATCAACGGCGTGTCGGTCTACGACGCGCGCCTGCGCATGGGCGAATACCTGGCCGACAAGGTCGCCCGCAACATGCGCCTGGGCGACATCGACGTGGTCATGCCGATCCCGGATTCCTCGCGCCCGGCCGCCATGCAGCTGGCCGCGCGGCTCAACCTGGACTACCGCGAAGGGCTGATCAAGAACCGCTATGTGGGCCGCACCTTCATCATGCCGGGGCAGGCCGTGCGCCGCAAGTCGGTGCGCCAGAAGCTCAACGCCATCGGCATGGAGTTCAAGGGCAAGAACGTGCTGCTGGTCGACGACTCGATCGTGCGCGGCACCACCAGCCGCGAGATCGTCGACATGGCCCGCGCGGCCGGCGCCAACAAGGTGTATTTCGCCTCGGCCGCGCCGCCGGTGCGCTATCCCAATGTCTACGGCATCGACATGCCGACGCAGAGCGAGCTGATCGCCACCGGCCGTTCCGACGAGGAAATCGCCCGCACCATCGGCGCCGACGGCCTGGTCTACCAGGACCTGCAGGATATGCAGCAGGCGGTGCGCGACATCAATCCGGCCTTGACGCGTTTCGAGGCGTCCTGCTTCGACGGCCAGTACATTACCGGCGACATCACCGCCGAATACCTCGAGCGGCTGGGCCAGTCGCGCAGTGGCGGCGACGACGAAACCGCCGGCGGGCTGCAATTCAACATGGGCTACGTGTCCAACGATGCCTGAGCGGCCCGCCGCGGCACGGATGCCGGCCCGCGGGCCGGCGCCGCTTCCCTTCGCCTAACCTTTCACGCCATGAATCCGTCCCGCCAGCGCCTGCTCCTCGTCATTGCCGTCCTCTGTTTTGCCGCCGTGGGCGTGGCGCTGGTGTCCCAGCATGTGTTCGGCATGCCGCCCTGCGCCTGGTGCGTGCTGCAGCGCCTCATCTACCTGGTCATCGGCCTCGTGGCGCTGGCCGGCGCCTGCGCGGGCGCCATCGCCCGGGTTTGCGCCGCGCTGTGCGCGCTGCTCGGCGTGGGCGGCATTGCCGCCGCCTGGTACCAGTACGACGTCGCGGCGCACATGTTCTCGTGCGACATGACTTTCGCCGACCGCTTCATCAGCGGTTCGGGGCTGGATGCCGGCCTGCCCTGGCTGTTCGGCATCTTCGCCACCTGCATGGACGCCAGTGTCGAAGTGCTGGGCGTGGAATACGCCCTGTGGAGCCTGGCGCTGTTCGCGGTGCTGGTGATCGTGGCGCTGCGCGCGCTGCTGCCGCGCCGCTGACGCCCCGGTTCAGGCGGCCCGCTGCTGCAGCGAGAACGTGGCCCGGTCGTCCTGGGCCAGTTCCCGCGCCAGGAAGGGCAGGGCTTCCTGCAGCGCGGCATGCAGCGTCCAGGGCGGGTTGGCCACGAACATGGCGCTGCCGTGCAGGCCGAAGCCGTCCGCGGCCGGCTTGCGGACCGCCAGCGAGGCATGCACCCAGCTCTTGACCGGCAGGTTCTCCAGGTGGCGCGCCAGGTCGCCGACCTCGCGGCGCTGCACCAGCGGGTACCACACCGCGTAGGTGCCGGTGGCGAACCGCTTCAGGCCTTCTTTCACGGCATTCAGCGCGCGCTTGTAGTCTTGCTTGTCTTCATACGAAGGGTCGATCAGCACCAGCCCGCGCCGCGGCGGCGGGGGCAGCAGCGCCTTCATGCCCTCGAAGCCGTCGGCTGCATAGATGGTGGTCTGGCGCAGCGCGGTCTTGCCGAGCCGCTCGAGGTTGGCCACCAGCACGTCCGATTCGGTGGGGTGCATCTCGAACAGGCGCAGCCGGTCGCGCTCGCGCAGGGCGTCCAGCGTCAGCCAGGGCGAGCCCGGGTAATGCCGCAGGCGGCCGTCGGGGTTGTACTGCCTGATGCGCGCGACGTAGTCGGCCAGCAGGGGCGGCAGGTCGTCGCGCTGCCACAGGCGGCCGATGCCGTCGGCGAACTCGGCGTTCTTGGCCGCCCAGTCGCTGTCCAGCGCATACAGCCCCGCGCCGGCGTGGGTGTCGACCACCCAGTAGGGCGTGTCCTTGCGGTTGAGATAGTCCAGCGTGTGGACCAGCAAGGCGTGCTTGAGGACGTCGGCGTGATTGCCGGCGTGGAAGGCGTGTCGGTAACTGAACAAGGCGGGTCCTGCGTGAATGATGCTAGGGCGGGCTGATTTCGGTCAGCTCGTCCGTGAACAAGGCGTCCAGGCCCCAGGATAGCAGCAGCCGCGCGCGCGCCGGGTCGTTGACGGTCCAGGCGGCGATGCGGTAGCCGGCCGCGTGCACCGCCTCGATCAGTTCGCGGCTGGCGTCGCGCTGGTTGATATTGAGCGCCACGCAGTCGTAGCGCGCCAGACGCTCGCGCCAGTCGGGCGGCACCTGTTCGACCAGCAGGGCGCGCGGCAGCTCGGGCGCGGCCGCCTGGGCGGCCGCCAGGGCGGTCTCGGAAAACGACGACAGCAGCGGCGCCGGCAGGGCGTCCCGCCACAGCCGCCGGGCGGCCAGGGCCACGGCGGCGCCGGTGGCGGACTCCTGGCCGGGGCTGGGCTTGATCTCGATATTGCAGGCGATGCCATTGGCCAGGGCATAGCGCGCCACCGCCTCGAAGGCCGGCACCGGCTCGCCCGCGTAGGCGGGCGAATGCCAGCCGCCGGCATCCAGGCGCGCCAGTTCGGCGAACGATTGCGCGGCGGCCGGGCCCTGGCCGTCGGTGGTGCGGTCCAGGGTGTCGTCGTGCAGCAGGACGAGCACGTCGTCGCGGCTGAGTTTCACGTCGAACTCGAACATGCGGAAGCGGTGCTGGGCGCCCACGCGCATGGCCGCCAGGGTGTTCTCGGGCGCCAGGCGGCCGCCGCCGCGATGCGCGATGTGGGCAGGGTAGGGCCAGGGGGGCAAGGGGGCGTTCATGCGGGCCTCGGCAAGCGATGCGGCTGGGGGAAAGTTTGCAAGAATACTCCTTCGGCCGCGCGGGCCGGCCCGCAGGGAACTCCCCTGCGACGTCCGGGTCGGAAATGGTAAACTCCGCCGGCTGACCGGGTTGGATTCCGGCACCTGGCAAGGGCGAACCGGTTCGCCCTTTTTTATGCGTTTTCTTGCGGCGTGGTGCGCGCATTCCCCGCGCCGCGCAGGGCAAACAGGGATTCCATGTTCGATCTATTTCGCAATCACCGCCGCTGGATGCAGTTCATTCTGCTGATCCTGATCGTGCCGTCGTTCTTCCTGGTCGGTATCCAGGGCTACGAAAGCTTCATCAGCCGCGAGCCCGAATTGGCCACGGTGGCCGGCCAGCCCATCACGCGCGGCGAGTTCGACATGGCGCACCGCAACCAGCTGGAACAGTTCCGCCAGCGCCTGGGCAGCCAGTTCGACCCGGCCCTGGTCGACACCCCGGCGATGCGCGAACAACTGCTGAACCAACTGATCGACCAGCGCCTGCTGGCCCAGGTGGCGGCCGACAACCGCTTCTCGGTGTCGGACGGCACGCTGCGCAACACCATCGCCGCCATCCCCCAGGTGCAGGACAACGGCCGCTTTTCGCCCGAGCGCTATCGCCAGGTGCTGGCGGCCCAGGGCATGACGCCCACCTCGTTCGAGGCCGGCCTGCGGCGCGACCTGGCGGTGGCGCGCGTGCTCGAACCGGTCACCCAGTCGGCCAGCGCGCCGGCCACGGTCACGGCCGCGCTCGAGTCCGCGCTGACGCAGCAGCGCACGGTGCAGGTGCGCCGCTTCGACGCCGATGCCTACCGCGCCGGCGTGACCGTCTCCGACCAGGACATCAAGGCCTGGTATGACGCCAACAAGCAGCAGCTGACGGTGCCGCAGAACGTCACCGCGGAATACCTGGTGCTGGACGAAGCCGCCGCGACGCAAGGCGTGCAGGTCAAGGACGAAGACATCACCAGCTTCTACGAGCAGAACAAGAACAACTACGGCCAGCCCGAACGCCGCCGGGCCAGCCACATCATGATCGAGCTGCCGGCCGGCGCCTCCGAGGAAGCCCGCAAGGCGGCCCGCGCCAAGGCGGAATCGCTGGCCAAGCAGGCGGCCGCCGAGCCCGACAAGTTCGCCGAGCTGGCCCGCGCCGAATCGCAGGACGCCGGTTCCGCGGGCAATGGCGGCGACCTGGGCTGGATGGGCGCCACCACGCTGGGCGGCCCGCTGGCGCCGCTGTCCAAGGCCATTTTCGGCCTCTCCAAGGGCCAGGTATCGGGCGTGGTGGAAAGCCCGGCCGGCCTGCACATCATCAAGCTCACCGACCTGCAGCCGGCCGCCATCAAGCCGCTGGCCGAAGTGCGCGACGAAATCGCCGCCGAGATCCGCAAGCAGATCGCCGCGACGCGCTTCTCCGACATGGCTTCGGAGCTCACCAAGTCGGTGTACGACCAGCGCGACAGCCTGCAGCCGGTGGCCGACCAACTCGGCCTGAAGGTGCGGACCGCCGCGGGCATTACCCGCGAAGGCCTGCTGCCGGCCGACCAGGCCGGCGCCAACGCCGCCGCGGGCGGCCCGGACGCCGCGCTGCTCGACAATCCGCGCGTGCGCCAGGCCCTGTTCGCGCCCGAGTCGCTGCGCGACAAGCAGAATTCCGGCGTCATCGAGATCTCGCCCGACACCATGGTGGCGGTGCGCGTGGCGCAAGTGCAGCCCGAGCAGGTGCCGCCGCTGGAAAAGGTCAGCGATTCGATCCGCGAGCGCCTGGTCGCCGAGCGCGCGGCCGAGGCGGCCCGCAAGGCGGCGACCGCGGCCCTGGACGGCTGGAAGGCGGATGCGGCGGCGCAGCCCGAGGGCTTCGAGCCCGCCGTGGTGGTGTCGCGCCAGCAGGCCCAGCAGTTGCCGCAGCCGGTCCTGGAGGCCGCCATGCGCCTGCCGTCCCAGCCGCTGCCCGCCTATGCGGGCGTGGCCGACGGCGACGACTACGTAGTGGTGCGCCTGGAAAAAGTCGAGCCCGGCACGGCCGATGCCTCGGCCCGCGACCTGCTGGCCCGCCAGCTTGGCGCCGCCTGGGGCCAGGCCGAAGATGCCGCCGTGCTGGACATGCTGCGGCAACAGTACCAGGTCAAGATCCTGCCCGAGGCCGCGGCTGTCCTGAAGAGCCAGGATCAGTCGGCCGGCTGATCCGCTTGCAGCATGGGCCGCAGCTCGGCCCAGACGTTTTCCAGCAGCTTCGGCTGCGCCTGTTCGTTGGGGTGGATGCCGTCGGCCTGGAACATGGCGCGGTCGGCGGCCATGCCGTCCATGAAAAACGGCACCAGGCGGGCCTGTTCGGCCTGAGCCACCGCCGGGAACAGCCCGGCGAAGCGTTGCGCGTAATCGCGCCCATAGTTGGGCGGGATCTGCATCCCCACGATCAGCACCTCGGCGCCGGCCTGGCGCGAGCGCTGCGCCATGGTGCGCAGGTTCTGCTCCGTCATGTCCAGCGACAGCCCGCGCAGGGCGTCGTTGGCCCCGAGCTCCAGCACCACGATGGCGGGCTGGTGGCGTTCCAGCAGGGCGGGCAGGCGGGCCATGCCGCCGCTGGTGGTGTCACCGCTGATGCTGGCATTGACGACCCGATAGTTGGGGTATTGTTCAGACAGCCGGCGCTCGAGCAGCGGCACCCAGCCACTGCCGCGCGCCAGGCCATACTCGGCCGACAGGCTGTCGCCGACCACCAGCAGCGTGCGCGCCGCGGAACCTGGCGCCGCGCCGGCGGTCTGAGCGTGGGCGGGAAACACGGCGGTGGCGCAGGCCATCGCGGCGGCAACGAACAAACGGAAAAATACGCGCATGGATAGCAAGGTCTCGATCGAAGTCTCTGGGCTGGGCAAGCAGGTATCCGACGCCGGGGGGACGCTGTCGATCCTGGATGGAATCGATTTTAAGGTGGCCGCCGGCAGCGCCGTGGCCATCACCGGCAGTTCCGGTTCCGGCAAGTCTACGTTGCTGGGACTCATGGCCGGCCTGGATGTTCCCTCCTCGGGCACGGTGCGGCTGGCCGGGCAGGACTTGTTCTCGCTCGACGAGGACGGCCGGGCGCGGCTGCGTGCCCGCCATGTCGGCTTCGTGTTCCAGTCGTTCCAATTGCTGCCCAACCTGACCGCCCTGGAAAACGTCATGCTGCCGCTCGAACTGGCCGGCCAGCCTGCCCGCGACGCCGCGCAGGCGATGCTGCGGCGGGTCGGCCTGGGCGAGCGCCTGCATCACTATCCGCGCACGCTGTCTGGGGGCGAGCAGCAGCGCGTGTCGCTGGCGCGCGCCTTCGTGGTCCAGCCCGACCTGCTGTTCGCCGACGAGCCCACCGGCAGCCTCGACGCCGCCACGGGCGCGACGGTCATCGACCTGATGTTCGACCTGCACCGCGAGCATGGCACCACGCTGGTGCTGGTGACGCACGATCCGCAGCTGGCGGCGCGCTGCGGCCGCCAGTTGGTGCTGGCGGCCGGCCGGATGGCGGCCTGAACCTTGCCTGCCCGGCGCCCCGCGGCGGCGCCGGCACCGGCCCGCGCGTCAGGCGGCCTGCGCCAGCCCGCGGGCCCGCTGATTGGAGGCGTAGATGCTGTCGCGCGCAGGCATCGGCGCGCCGTTCAGGCCGGCGATCCATTCCTCCGTCCGCATCACGCTCGCGAAGCGGCTCTGCATCACCACCGTCAGCACCCGATGGATTTCCTCGGCCGTGGCCTGGCCGGCGCGGTTCGCGTACGGCACCGAGCCGGTGGCATCGGACAGCAGTTCCACCTGCAGCCCGGCGTGCACGGCATGCTTGACGGTGGAGTCGTCGCAATTGTGGGTCATATAGCCCACCACCGTGATGGTGTCGATGCCGCGCTCGGCCAGCCAGGCCTCCAGCCCCGTGCCGGCGAACGCGCTGGGCATGCACTTGACGGCC
This sequence comes from Bordetella genomosp. 2, assembly GCF_002261345.1. GTDB lineage: Bacteria > Pseudomonadota > Gammaproteobacteria > Burkholderiales > Burkholderiaceae_B > Bordetella_A. The sequence continues at coordinate 34,103 of NZ_NEVT01000006.1, forward strand.
AGGTGGTCGTAGGGGCGGGCGGCCACGCTGGGGTGCAGTTCGGCGCCGTGCGAGCCCTGGGCGAACAGCGGTGCCTGCGGCGATTCGATATCCTGCACCACCACAACGGGTACGCCCGCCGCGTGCGCGGCGTCCATGGCGCGCCCGATATTGGCCAGCGATTGCTGCGGGTCGGGATACTCGATCGGCAGGTTGCCGGTGAAATATTCGTTCTGCACGTCGACGACGATCAGGGCGCGACGGGGAGCGGCTGAAGACATTCTGGTTCTCCGGTTGGACTGGGACGGTCGCATTATTCCTGGCGGCAGGCGCGGCCGATAGTGGCCTGAACGACAATGTTCGATAAAATCGGGCCATTGCCCCGGCCGGCCCGGCCGGGCGCCTGCCGGACCACGCCATGCCCAGTTCCCGGGATACCGCCCGCCATGCTCCGCGCGCCACCGTGGTGGCGGTGGCGGCCTTCGACCAGATCAGCGCCTTCCACCTGACCGTTCCGTGCGCCGTGTTCGAAACGCGCGACTCGCCCGGTTTGCCGCTGTTCGACCTGCGCGTATGCGCCGTCGAGCCCGGCCCGCTGCACACCAGCGCCGGCTTCACGGTGCAGGCCAGCCACGGCCTGCGCGACCTGGCGCGGGCCGATATCGTCATCGTGCCGAGCTGGCGCGACACTGCCGAGCCGGCGCCGCCGCCCTTGCTGCGCGCGCTGCGGCGCGCCCATGCGCGCGGCGCGCTGGTGGTGGGCCTGTGCCTGGGGGCTTTCGTGGTGGCCGAAGCCGGCTTGCTGGACGGCCGCAGCGCCAGCACGCACTGGATGTGGGCCGAGGACTTCGCGGCCCGCTATCCGCGGGTGCGGCTCGACCGCGATGTGCTGTACGTGGACGAGGACGACGTGGTGACCTCGGCGGGCACCGCGGCCGGCATCGACTGCTGCCTGCACGTGCTGCGGCGGCGCTGGGGCGCGGACGCGGCCAATGCGGTGGCGCGCCGGCTGGTGGTTCCGCCGCACCGGCAGGGCGGGCAGGCCCAGTATGTCGAGCAGCCGGTGCCGGCCTCGGTCGGCGCCGATCGCCTGGCCGGGGTGCTGGCGTGGCTGGCCGCCAACCTGGATCGCAACCACGATCTCGACGCGCTGGCCGCCCGCGCGGCCATGAGCCGGCGCACCTTCACGCGCCATTTCCGCCAGGCCACCGGCGGCACGGTCGGACAGTGGCTGCAGGCGCAGCGGCTGGCGTTGGCGCAGCGCCTGCTGGAAACCAGCGACGCCCCGATCGAGGTGATCGCCGGCCAGGCGGGGTTCGGCACGCCGTTGTCGCTGCGGCAGCATTTCCGCCGCGCGCTGAAGGTCTCGCCCTCGGCCTACCGGCGCGAATTCCGGCGCGCGGCCTGAACCGGCTCCGCGGCCCTAGGCCTCGGCAGCCGGCTGGAAGACGCGGCTGCGGCGCCATTCGATCAGGCCGATGACGATGCCGCTGCCGCAAATGATGGCGATGCCCAGCCAGGTCAGGGCATCGGGGAAATGCCCCCACGCCAGCCAGCCGATGGCGGTGGCGCTGACGATTTGCAGATACACGAACGGCGCCAGCGTGGACGCGGCGGCGTTGCGGTAGGCGCCGATCTGCATCAGGTGGCCGAGCGCCCCGGACAGGCCGGTCGACAGCAACAGCAGCCAGTTGCCGGCGTCGAGCTCGCGCAGCGCCGGCAGGGCGGGCGGCAGCGTGAACGGCAGGGCCAGCGTCAGGCAGACCGCGCCGACCGCGCCGCTCCAGATCAGCGACGTGTAGGGATCGTCGCCCGCCACGCGGCGGGTGGCGATGAACTGCGCGGCGAAACAGCAGGCGGTCAGCAGGCCGAACAGCACGCCCAGCGGATGCAGGCCGCCGCCGGGCCGGATGATGATGAGCACGCCGATGAAGGCCACCCCCGCCGCCACCCAGCGCGAAGCGCGCGGCGGCTCTTTCAGGACCCAGGGAGCCAGCGCCAGCACGATCAGCGGGGCCAGGAAGTTGATGGCGGTGGCCTCGGCCTGCGGCATGTAGCTCAGGGTGGTGAAGAAGGCCAGGGTGGCCACCAGCATCGAGCCGCCGCGCAGCAACTGCTCGCGCGGGTGGCGGCTACGCAGGATGCCCACGCCCCGGCCCGGCAGCACCAGCGCCAGCACCAGCAGCAGGTGCACCAGGTATCGCACCCAGCAGAGGATCAGCAGCGGCACGCCGGCGGCCATGACCCATTTGCCGCTGGCGTCCAGGCATGACAGCGTCCAGGCCGAGAGAATCAACAGGACGATGCCCACCAATGGCCGCGTCGCGGGCGGACGCGCGGGGTGGGGCGGCGTGGCTGCCGGCGCGGCGCCGGCGGCGGCCCGGTGCATGGGGATCTCCTTCAGGCAGACGGTCGAACGCCAGGCGGGCGGGGGCCTCGGCCTGGCGAAACGGCACATGATACGCTCATCCTCGCCATACGGACGCGGGCCATGATCGATCTACGAAATATTGAAACCTTCTTCTGGGTGTCGACGCTGGGCAGTTTCCGCGCCGCCTCCGAGAAACTCAACACCACGCAGCCGGCCGTCTCGCAGCGCATCGCCTCGCTGGAGCGCGACCTGGGCGTGCGCCTGTTCGAGCGCGACGCGCGCGGCGTCACCCTGACGGCCAAGGGGCAGGAGCTGCTGTCGCACGCAGAGCGCATGCTGCAATTGCGGCGCGACATGCTGCAGGCCGCGCGCGAGCAGAACGTGATGCGCGGTCCGTTGCGCCTGGGCGTGGCCGAGACCATCGTGCAGACCTGGCTGCCGGCCCTGATCGAGCACATGCACGCGGCCTATCCGGCGCTGGTGCTGCAGATCGAAGTGGACACCACGCCGGTGCTGCGCAGCCACCTGCTGTCGCGGCAGATCGACCTGGCCTTCCTGATGGGGCCGGTGCTCGAGGCGCGCGTCGAAAACCTGCCGCTGTGCGCCTATCCGCTGGCCTGGGTCGCCAGCCCCCGGCTGGCGCTCGGCCCCGAGCCGGTGACGCTCGAGCGCATCGGCACGCTGCCGGTGATCACCTATCCTTCCAGCAGCAGTCCCTACCAGCTCGTGCGCGACATGCTCACGCGCGCCGGCGTGCGGGCGCCGCGCATGTACGGCAGCGCTTCCTTGTCGATGGTGGCGCGCATGACGCTGGATTGCATCGGCACCAGCGTGATCGCGCCGGTATTCCTCGACAAGGAACTGGCCAGCGGCGAACTGCGCCTGCTGGACGTGCAGGCTGATCCGCTGCCCGACCTGGCGTTCACGGCCACCTGGGTGCAGGGGCCGGACAGCCATGCGCCGCGCACCATTGCCTTGCTGGCGCAGCAGGCGGCCGCCGGCAAGCTGGGGCCCTTGTCCATGGCGTAGGCGCGCGCCGCCGGCCCTCAGTGGCGGCCGAAATACTGGCTGGGGGTCACGCCGAAAGCGGCACGGAAGCTGCCGATGAAGGCGCTGGTGCTTTCGTATCCCACCGCCAGCGCGACTTCGGTGACCGGCTTGCCGACGGCCAGCATTTCCTGCGCGCGCAACAGGCGGGCCTGCTGCCGCCATTGCCCGAGCGTGACGCCGGTTTCGCCGCGAAAACGCCGCATCAGCGTGCGCGAAGACATATTCAGCCGCCGCGCCCAGGCCTCGATGCCGCGGCCGTCCTCGGGCTGGTCCAGCAGCGACGCGGCCAGCTCGCGCAGCCGGCGGTCGCGCGGCATCGGCAAGGACAACCGCACTTCGTCGCACAACTGCAATTCGGTGATCAGCAGATCGAACAGCCGCAGGGTATGGCGGCGCTGCAGTCCGTCCGCCGGCGCGCCGGCCAGCCGGTGCAGCAGCGCCTCGATCAGCGGATTCGACGGCCAGACGCGCGACTGGGCGGGCAGCCGCTCGCAGCCGTCTGCCCGCACGTACACGAACAGGCCGCGCGCGTGGCCGAACCAGTTGGCCTCGTGCAGCACGCCGGGCGGGATCCAGCCGACGCGCCCGGGCGTCATGGTCAGGACCGCCCCGTCGCTCTGCACCACGCTCAGGCCTTCCTGCACCATCAGCAGCATGCCCTGCGGATGCCGGTGCGGCGGGACGCTGATGCCGCGATTCTGGCGCGGCCCTTCGACACGGAACGGCGTGAGCAGGTGGGTCGGGTCCACGGCCTGCGGACCCTGCGTGAGCAGAGGTTGGCGGATTTGAGGCATAGGTTGACGGGATTCCGTTAGTCGCTCTCAATGCAAATGTACATCATTCTCATCATTGGGTTCCGGCAATAGCCGTGATGGGAGCAGGGCAATGACCGACAGGAATCTGCGCCAGGCCGGCATGAAGACCACCTTGCCGCGCCTGAAAGTGCTCGAGGTGTTCGACAGCCACCCCGACCGCCATTTGAGCGCCACTGACGTGTACCGGCTGCTGATGGAGCAGCGCGTCGAGATCGGGCTGGCCACCGTGTACCGGGTGCTCGGCCAGTTGACCGGGGCCGGCGTGCTCAGCCGCATCCAGGTCGAGCCGCACGGCGGCCTGTTCGAGCTGGGCAGCAAGGCGCGCCACGACCACCTGGTCTGCACGCGGTGCGGCCAGGTGGCGGAATCGTCCGATCCCGCCATCGCGCAACAGGCCGAGCGCGTGGCGCGGCGCCACGGGTTCACGCTGGAAAGCTACAACCTGGGCCTGTATGGCTGCTGCGCGGCATGCAGCGGCCGGCCGCCCGCCGCCAAAGGAGTGTTCGAATGAATCCCGATGCGTTTGCGCTGCATGACCTGACGCACTTTCCCGTGGTGCTGACGCGCCGTCCCCGCGCATCCGCGGGGACGATGCAACTCTGGACGCGCGAGATGGACATGCTGGCGGCCAGCCCCGAGCCGTTCGTGTTGATCGGCACTGACCTGAGTGTGGACCTGGCGCCGCTGGAGCGGCGCGACATGGCGGCCTGGCAGGCGGTGAACCTGGCGCGATTGCGGCAGCGCTGCGCGGGCTTCGTCTCCATCGTGCCCGATCCGCGCGCCTTCGGCCTGCCCTTCGCGGCCGTGGCCACGCTGGCGCAGGCCCGCGACAAGGCGCGCGGACTGCTGGCGGCATTCGGAGCCGCCGGAACGGAGCCGCCGCGCGCGGCGGACGCGCGCCTGGCGCTGCTGGCCTGAGCCATCGACGGGCGAATCGGCCCTAGGATTTTCCCTGATACGTCGCCCGCCGGCATGCGCGCGGGGCCGCCCGCGGCGCTCCCGCCGCGGGCCCGGCGCCTGCCCGCGAGCCCGCGTCATTGCTGGCTCGGCGGCCGCCGCGGGGCAGCGGCGCGGTGAGACCTAAAAAATATTTATACCCCGGCATCCACACTTACGATTGGACAGGAACCGACCCGCCCGGTGGAATGCGCGGCAGGAGGTCGGGCCGCAGCGCGGCCCGCCAGCCCATCGCAGCGCGCCACCGGGCAACGGGGCCCGGCGCGCGGTCGAATCCCGCCTGCAAGGAGAAAGCCCCATGAAGAAGCCGTTGATCTACGCCGCCGCGATGCTGCTGGCCGGCGCCGCGCATGCCCAGGACCTGCCCAAGACCCATCTCAAGGTGGTGGGCGGGCTCAGCAACTTGACCGCCTACACCGATTACGAAAGACCCTTCTGGACCAAGACCATTCCCGAGCTGTCCAAGGGCCAGGTCACGGCGGACATCAAGGGCTTCAACGAAATGGGCCTGAAGGGGCCCGAGCTGCTGCGCCTGATGTCGCAGGGCGTGATCGAGTTCGGCACCGCCACGCTGTCGTACTTCGCGACCGACAACCCCATCAATGAGGCCATCGACCTGGCCGGCCTGGCGCCCGACGTGAAGACGGCGCGCGCCGTGACCGAGGCGTTCCGGCCGGTGTACGCCAAGCTGTACGGCGAGGGCGCCAACGTCAAGTTGCTGGGTATTTCGACTTATCCGGCCCAGGTGCTGTTCTGCAACGCCGAAATCAAGAGCCTGGCCGACATCAAGGGCAAGAAGGTGCGCACCAGCAGCCGCACCACCGCCGAATTCGTCGAGGCCCTGGGCGGTTCCAGCGTCACCATGGCGTTCGGCGAAGTGGTGCCGGCGCTGCAGAACAAGGTGGTGGATTGCGCCATCACCGGCTCGCTGTCGGGCTACTCGGCCAAGTGGTATGAAGTGTCGACGCACTTGTACGCCTTGCCCATCAACTGGAACCAGCAGATTCACGCGGTCAACCAGAAGGCCTGGGACAAGCTCGATCCCAAGGTGAGGGAGTTCCTGCAGGCCAATGTCGACAAGCTGGTCGACGACATCTGGGATGCGGCCGCGCGCCAGACCCAGGAGGGCTATGACTGCAATACTGGCGCGGCCGCCTGCCCGTACCCGGCCAAGGGCAAGATGGTGCTGGTGCAGCCTAGCGACGCCGATCGCCAGTTGCTGAAGCAGGTGCTCAACGACGCCGTGCTGCCGAAGTGGGCGGCGCGCTGCTCGGCCAAGTGCGTAGAGGACTTCAACGCGACGATCGGCAAAGAGATCGGCCTGGTCGCGAAGAAGTGACCGGCCATCGACTGCAAGCGCGCGCCGCGCGGCGCATCGGGCACGGCGCCCGGTGTGTGGCGGCGCGCCGCGGAGGCGAATACGCATGACTAAACCCGAACACTTCCATACGCTGGGCATGCTGCTGCGCCGCGCGGAATCCTGCTCGCGCGTGGCGGTCTGGGTGGGCGGCGCGCTCACCCTGGCCAGCGTGCTGCTGATTTCATTCGACGTGCTGGCGCGCAAGTTCCTCGGCTTCACCACCGGCGGCGCCGATGAGCTGTCCAGCTACGCTTTCGCGATCAGCACTTCGTGGGCGCTGGCATTCGCCACCCTGCAGCGCGCCAATGTGCGCGTCGATGTGCTGTACCAGTATCTGCCGGTGCGCCTGTCCGCCGTGCTGGACTGGCTCTCGCTGGTCGCGCTCGGCATCTTCATGGTGTACCTGACCTACTACGCCATGGAGATGGTGCAAACCTCGTGGGCCGGCAACTCGGCGGCCAATACGCCGCTGGCCACGCCGCTGTGGATACCCCAGGGCCTGTGGCTGCTGGGGCTGGCGTGGATGTGCATCACGGTGGCCCTGATGCTGGTGCGCGCCTCGCTCGCGCTGGTCACGGGCGACCTGCAGCTGGTCAAGGCCATCTGCGGCGTGCGCTCGGCGCAGGAAGAGGCCGAGGAAGAGGCCGCCGCCGGCGAGCGCATGGTCAAGGGAGGCGCCGCATGATCGCCACCGCCCTGATTCTCCTGCTGGTGCTGATCGGCCTGTCCATTCCGGTGGGCGCGGCCCTCGGCGTGCTGGGGCTGATCCTCGACCCGCTGTATTCCATGCTGCCGCTCACGCGGGCCATCGGCGAGATGTCCTGGAGCGCCAACAACGAATTCCTGCTGGTCGCCATTCCGCTGTTCATCATGCTCGGCGAAGTGCTGCTGCGGTCCGGCTTCGCCGAGCGCATGTACAGCGCCATGAGCCTGTGGCTGTCCTGGCTGCCGGGCGGCCTGATGCATGCCAACATCGGCGCCTCGACGCTGTTCTCGGCCACTTCCGGGTCCAGCGTGGCGACGGCCGCCACGGTCGGCACGGTGGCTATCCCGCAGATCCGCAAGTACGGCTACAACGAACCGCTGTTCCTCGGCAGCCTGGCCGCCGGCGGCACCCTGGGCATCCTGATCCCGCCGTCGATCAACCTGGTGATCTACGGCGTGCTGACCAATTCGTCGGTGCCCAAGCTGTACTTGGCGGGCATCCTGCCGGGTTTCGGGCTGGCCGGCCTGTTCATCCTCACCGTAGCGCTGGCCTGCATCGTCAAGCCGCAATGGGGCGGCCAGAAAGTCCACGCGACCTGGGCGCAGCGCCTGGCCAGCCTGGTGCACCTGGCGCCGCCGCTGGGCATCTTCTTCCTGGTGGTGGGCTCCATCTACGCCGGCCTAGCCACGCCCACCGAGGCGGCGGCGCTGGGCGTGCTGGGCGCGCTGGTGCTGGCGGCCTGCTTCGGCCGCCTGACCTGGACCATGCTGCGCGAGTCCATCGAAGGCACCATGCGCTCGACCGCCATGATCATGCTGATCGTGATCGCCGCCAGCTTCCTGAATTTCGTCATGTCCGCCACCGGGCTGACGGATGCGCTGACCCAGTCGATCACCGGGCTGGGCCTGTCGCCGGGCTGGATGCTGCTGATCGTGGTGCTGTTCTACCTGGTGCTGGGCTGCTTCATGGAAACCCTCTCGATGATGATCACCACGATCCCGATCGTGGCGCCCATCATGATCGCGCTCGGCTACGACCCGATCTGGCTGGGCATCGTCATCATCGTGCTGGTCGAGGCCGCGCTGATCACCCCGCCGGTGGGGCTGAACCTGTTCGTCGTGCAGAGCCTGCGCAAGAGCGGCAACATGGGCGCCGTCATCGTCGGCAGCCTGCCGTTCGTGCTGGCCATGTTCGTCATGCTGGCGCTGCTGGCGGTCTTCCCGGACCTGGCGCTGTGGCTGCCGCGGGTATTCGGCTGAAGCGGCGCGTATTTATTTTGTCGAGTCTTACGCAGGAACCATCATGAAAGCTGTATTCCAGATCGAATCCGACGGCGCCGCGCGCACTGTCGAGGCCGATATCCGCAACCTGGTCGTGGCCGGCTGGGCTGGCCGCGACCGCGCCGCCATCGAGCACCACATCGAAGAGCTGGCGGCGATCGGCGTGCCCCGTCCCAGCAGCGTGCCGCTGTTCTACCGCATCGCCGACAACCAGCTGACGCAGGCCGCGCGCATCCAGGCGGTGGGCGAGGCCTCGTCGGGCGAGGTCGAGACCTTCGTCTTCCGCGCCGCCGACGAACTGTATGTGAGCATTGCCTCGGACCATACCGACCGCAAGCTGGAGGCGCACAGCGTGGCGCTGTCCAAGCAGGTGTGCGCCAAGCCGGTGGGCACCGCCGCCTGGCGGCTGGCCGACGTGGCCGACTACTGGGACGAGCTGGTGATCCGTTCCTACATCGTCGAGGATGGCGCCGAGGTGCTGTACCAGGAAGGCACGCTGGCGTCGCTGCGCACGCCGGCCGAGCTGATCGCCGGCTATACGCAGGGCGCGCCGCTGCCCGAAGGCACCGGCATGACCTGCGGCACCGTGGCAGCCATTGGTGGCATCCGGCCGTCCGCCACCTTCATCATGGAGCTGGAGGATCCGCGCCGCCAGCGCGTCCTGCGCCACCGCTATGATGTCGAGGTGCTACCCGAGGTGGCCTGAGCGCCGCCCGGCCCGGCCCGATTCACCGCCATACCTGCCGCCGCCGCGGCGCGAGGATCCTATGCTTGCCACCCTTAACGACACTGCCGCCTCCCTGCGGGAGGGGCGTACCAGCTCTATCGAATTGACCGAAGCCGCGCTGGCGCGCGCCGCCGATCCGGCCGGCGAGGGCGCGCGCGTGTTCACGCGCGTGTATGCCGAGCAAGCGCGCGCGGCCGCGCGCGCCGCCGATACGCTGCGCGCCGCCGGGCTGGCGCGCTCGCCCATCGACGGCCTGCCCATTTCCATCAAGGACCTGTTCGACGTGGCGGGCGAGACCACCCTGGCCGGCTCCGTGGCGCGCCAGGGCGAGCCCGCGGCGGACGAACATGCCGTGGTGGTGCAGCGCCTGCTGGCGGCCGGCGCCGTCATCGTCGGCCGCACCAACATGGTCGAGTTCGCCTATTCGGGGCTGGGCGTCAACCCGCACTATGGCACGCCGCGCAATCCGTGGGACCGCGCCGCCGGCCGTATTCCGGGCGGCTCGTCGTCGGGCGCGGCGGTGTCGGTCACCGACGGCATGGCCGTCGGCGCCATCGGCTCGGACACGGGCGGCTCGGTGCGCATCCCGGCGGCGCTGTGCGGCCTGGCCGGCTTCAAGCCGAGCGCCTGGCGCGTGCCCATGGCCGGCGTGCTGCCGCTGTCGACCAGCCTCGATTCGATCGGTCCGCTGGCGCCCACGGTACGCTGCTGCGCCACCCTGGACGCCATCCTGGCCGGCGACGCGGTCGAGCCGTGGCAGCCCGCCGCGCTGCGCGGGCTGCGCCTGGCCGTGCCGACCACCCTGGCGCTGGACGGCATGGACAAGCATGTGGCGGCGGCGTTCGACGCCGCCATCGCGCGCCTGTCGGCCGCTGGCGCGCTGGTCGACGAGATCGAGGTGCCCGAGTTCGCCCAGTTGGCCGCCATCAATGCGAAGGGCGGTTTCACCGCCGCCGAGGCCTGGGCCTGGCACCGCGACCTGATCGCGCGCGCCGCCGACCGCTATGACCCGCGCGTGGTGTCGCGCATCCGGCGCGGACAGGACATGTCGGCGGCCGACTACCTCGACCTGCTCGACGCGCGCGAGGCCTGGGTGGCGGCGGTGGAACACCGCATCGCCGGCTACGACGCGCTGGCGCTGCCCACGGTGCCCGTGGCGGCGCCCACCATCGCCGAGGTCAGCGCGAGCGACGAGGCCTACTACGCCGCCAACGGGCTGATCCTGCGCAATCCGACCCTGATCAACTTCCTGGACGGCTGCGCCGTGTCGGTGCCATGCCATGCCGCCGGCACGGCGCCGGCCGGGCTGATGATCGCCGGCGCCAATGGCGCCGACCGGCGCATCCTGGCGATCGGCATGGCCGTCGAGGACCTGCTCCGTTCTTGATCCTGTCCATTTATCGGCGGCGCGCGGCCCCGGCGGCCGGCGCCGCGGGGACCGCCACATGACCCACTTTCCTGAACCCGGCGCCGCGTACCGCGCGCGCCTCGATGCGCGCGCCGGCCGCCTGGCCGGCCCCACCGCCAACATCGCCCCCGGCCACGTGCAGGCCAACCTGGCCATCCTGCCGGCCGGCGTGGCGGCCGATTTCCTGCGCTTCTGCCAGCGCAATCCCAAGCCATGCCCGCTGCTGGCCGTGTCCGAGCCGGGCGACCCGTCCTTGCCCGGCCTGGGGCGGGACATCGACGTGCGCAGCGACATCCCGCGCTATCGCGTGTGGCGCGACGGCGAACTGGTGGACGAGCCCACCGACGTGCGGGACCTGTGGCGCGACGACCTGGTCGCCTTCCTGATCGGCTGCTCGTTCTCGTTCGAGGAAGCGATGCTGGAAAACGGGCTGCCGGTCCGGCATATCGAGCAGGGCTGCAATGTGCCCATGTACCGCACCTCCATTCCCACCTTGCCGGCCGGGCCGTTCCAGGGCCCGCTGGTGGTGTCCATGCGGCCGCTCAAGGCGGCCGATGCGATCCGCGCGATCCAGGTGACCTCGCGCTTCCCGTCGGTGCATGGCGCGCCCGTGCACCTGGGCGACCCGGCCGAGATCGGCATTGCCGACATCGGCCGGCCCGACTATGGCGACCCGGTTGAAATCCGCGCCGGCGAGATGCCGGTATTCTGGGCCTGCGGCGTGACCCCCCAGTCGGTCGTGGCGGCCGTGCGCCCGGCATTCTGCATCACGCACGCGCCCGGGCATATGCTGGTCACCGACCTGCTCAACAGCCGCATGGCGGTGCTGTAGCGGGGATGAATCCTGATGTCAGGTGTCAGACACCCCATGGGGTGTCTGACACCTCAGCGAAATCAAGCCGCGCCCGATGCATGGCAGGTGTCAGACACCCACAAGGTGTCTGACACCTGGGCCCCAAGCACCGGCAAAAAAAACGGGGCGCGAGGCCCCGTTTTCCTGGCGCCGGGTCCGGCTCAGAAAATGTGGCGGAAGCCCACGGCCGCGCCGACCTGGCTGCCGCTGCCGGCGATCTCGTCGCGGGCGGCATCCTTGACCTTGTTGTAGTCGACCGTGGCGTACACCTGCGAACGCTTGGACAAGGCGTATTCGGCCACGCCCACCAGCGCGTAGCGCTTGCCCTTGTCGCCCGATTCGACCACGTTCTTGCTGCGGTCATAGTAGGCCGCGCCGGTCAGCGCCCAGCGCGGGGTCGCATTCCAGGTCACGCCGGCGAAATAGCCGTCGTCCTTGCGGTCCAGCCCGGGCACCGGCGTGCCGCCCATGACGGCGTTGACGAAGCCGGTCTCGTCGCGGCCGTTGAAGTAGCCCAGGAATACCTTGGCGCTCTCGAACTGGTACGAGGCGTTCAGGTTCCAGACGCGCTGGCGGTCTTCGGAGTTGCTGTCCGAATACGTATGCTGGTAGGCGCCGCCCACGGCGAACTGGCCGAAGGTGTAGCGCAGCGATGCGCCGTACTGCGAACCGACCTTGTGGTCGTCGTAGTCTTCGCCATTGGCATAGGACAGCACCAGCGCCAGGTCGCCCAGCGTGTTGGCGTAGGTGACCATGTTGCTGGTGCGCACCCGCGACATGGCGGCCGGCAACCAGGCGTTCTGATCATAATTGCCCACGGTCAGCGGGTCGAAGTGGTCGGCCAGCAGGTTGAACATGGGCGTGTTCTGCAAGCCCAGGGTCAGCGAGCCGATGGCGCCGCCGTCCAGGCCCAGGTAGGCCAGGCGGCTGAACGACTTGTCCGGATCCGAACCGGTGCCGTTCTGCAGGTTGATGCCGTTTTCCAGGCGGAAGAAGGCCTTCATGCCATCGCCCAGGTCCTCGGTGCCGCGCAAGCCCCAGCGGCTGTTCGAGATGGCGCCGTTGGCCAGCCCGAAGCGGCTGCCGTCATCCTGGCTGCCGCGGCTGAGATAGCGCATGCTGATGTCGGCGATGCCGTACAGCGTGACGCTGGTTTCGGCCGCGGCGCTGCCGGCGGCCAGGCTGCCCAGGACGAGCAGCGCCATAGCGGTTTTCTTCATTGCGTGTTTCCTCCCGTACAACTTCTTTTCCCCCCGGCTCGTGGCCGGGCAGTGATGCCGGTGGCGGGATGCGGATCTGCGCCACGCCCCCGGCGAACAATGCGCCCGCCGTTGGCCGGCGGGCGCGCCTTCTTGAGTGCTTTTCTACATGCGCATGTGCTGGGGCAGCCAGGTGGCGATGCCGGGCACCAGGTACAGCAGCAGCACGGCGACGATCATCAGGACGAACATCGGCAGCGATGCGCGGGCGATGTAGGGCAGCTCGCGTCCGGTCATGCCGGACAGCACGAACAGGTTGAATCCGACCGGCGGCGTGATCTGGGCCATTTCGACCACGAACACCACGAAGATGCCGAACCAGATCAGGTCGATGCCGGCCGCCTGCACCGTGGGCAGCAGCACGCCCATGGTCAGCACCACGATCGAGATGCCGTCCAGGAAGCAGCCCAGCACGATGAAGAAGGCCATCAGCGCCATCACCAGCCAGAACTGCGACAGCCCCAGGCCGCCGATCCATTCGGCCAGCGCGCGCGGCAGGCCGATATAGCCCATCGACAGGGTCAGGAACTGGGCGCCGGCCAGGATGAGCGCGATCATGCAGTACAGGCGGGTGGCGCCCATCAGCGACTGGATGAAGGTCCGGGCCGATAACGAGCCCTGCACCGCCGAGAGGATCAACGCCCCGACCACGCCGATGGCGGCGGCCTCGGTGGCGGTGGCGATGCCGGCGTAGATCGAGCCCAGCACCGCGGCGATCAGCAGCAGCACCGGGATCAGGTGGCGGGACTGGTACAGCTTCTGCATCACCGTCATGTGCCGGTCGGCCGCCGGGACCTGGCCGGGATTGCGCAGCGCCCACCAGGCGATATAGCCCATGAACAGCCCGGCCAGCAGGATGCCCGGCACGATGCCGGCGATGAACAGCCGCGCGATCGAGACATCGGCCGCCACGCCGTAGACGATCATGATGATCGACGGCGGGATCAGCAGGCCCAGCGTGCCGGCGCCTGACAGCGTGCCCAGCACCTTGTCTTCCGGATAGCCGCGCCGCTTGAGCTCCGGGATGGTCATCTTGCCCACCGTGGCGCAGGTGGCCGCCGAGGATCCCGATACCGCCGCGAAAATGGCGCAACCGATCACATTGGTGTGCAGCAGCCGCCCGGGCAGGCGGTTGAGCCAGGGCGCCAGGCCCTTGAACAGGTCCTCGGACAGCCGCGTGCGGAACAGGATCTCGCCCATCCACAGGAACAGCGGCAGGGCGGTCAGGGTCCAGCTCGAGGCGGCGCCCCAGATGGTGACGGCCATGGCGTCGCCGGCCGGCCGGCTGGAGAAGATCTCCATGCCGATCCAGGCCGTGCCCGCCAGTGTCAGGCCGACCCAGACGCCGCAGCCCAGCAGGGCGAAAATGGAGACGACCAGCAGGGTGATGACCAGGACTTCATTCATGGGTTTGCTGCGAGGAGGGGGCGGGCAGGCCGCGCAGGCGGCGCACCAGTTCGTCGACCACGGACACCAGGAACAGGACGGTGCCCACCGCCATGCTGATCTGCGGGATCCACAGCGGCGTGGCGTCGTTGGCGGTGGAAATGTCGTTGTAGAGGTGGGAGTCGTGCACCAGCTTGATGCTGAACCAGGCGAAGGCCGCCGCCAGCACCGTGGCCACCGCCAGGGCGAAGAGGTCGAGCCGGCGGCCGCCGCGCTCGGCCAGCGAGTTCAGCAGCAGGGTCACGCGGATGTGCTCGCCGTGCTTGAAGGTGCTGGCCAGCGCCAGGAAGCCCGCGGCGGCCATGAAATAGCCGGCGTAGGCGTCGGTGCCGGGAATGTTCCAGCCCATCTGGCGGGCGATGATGGCGGCCAGCACGGAGACCAGCACGCCGATCATGCACAGGCCGGCCAACAGGCCGGCCGCGTTATACAGCGTATCGAGGAAACGGCGCATGCGGGCCTACATCTTGCGGTAGGCTTCGACCATGGCCTTGCCGTCGTCGCCCGAGCGCTCCAGCCATTCGTCGATCATGCGCTCGCCGACCTTGGTCATGCCCGACTGCAGCTCCGGCGTCGGCGTGATGATCTGCAGGCCGTTCTTGGTCAGTTCCTGCTGGTACCACTTGTTCTTTTCTTCCGACATCTTCCAGCCGCGCTCCTCGGCCTGCGCGCCGGCCTTCTTCAGCGCGTCCTGGGTGGCCGGGTCGAGCGCGTCGAAGGCCTTCTTGTTGACGATGACGGCGTTCTTGGGCAGCCAAGCCTGGGTGTCGTACCACTTCTTGATGTATTCGTAGGTCTTGGTGTCGTAGCCGGTCGAGGCCGACGACATGTACGAATCGATCACGCCGGTGGCCATGGCCTGGGCCAGCTCGGCCTGTTGCACGGTGACGGGCTGCGCGCCCACCAGCTCGGCGATCTTGGCGGTGACCGGGCTGTAGGCGCGCCATTTCAGGCCCTTCAGGTCCTCGACCTTGTTCAGTTCCTTGTTGGCGAAGATGCCCTGCGGTGGCCAGGCCACGGCGTACAGCAGCATCATGCCTTGCGACGCCAGCTTCTTTTCGAGGTACGGCTTCTGGGCCTGGTACAGCTTGTACGACGCCTGGTAGCCGGTCGCCAGGAAAGGCAGGCCGTCCAGCGCGTAGACCGGATCCTCGTTGGCGTAGTTGGTCAGCAGGATCTCGCCGATCTGGGCCTGGTTGCCTTGCACGGCGCGCTTGATCTCGGGCGCCTTGTACAGCGACGCATTGTTGTGCAGGGTGATCTTGAGCTTGCCGTCCGACAGACTGTCGACCTCTTTGATGAACGTGGTCAGGTTCTCGACGTGGAAGTTGCTGGCCGGATAGGCGCTGGGCAGGTCCCAGGTGGTCTGGGCCATGGCGCCGGCGCTGAATGCGATGGCGAAGCTGCCGGCCAGCACGGAAAGGGTCTTGTTCATATGAGGTCCTTCTGGGCGTATTGGAGTCACGGACGCGTCCCGCGCATCGCGCGGTGGACGGGACGCGCCGTCGCAATGTCACAAACCGTGCAATTCTAAGTCGCGCCGATCGCCCGAAGGTCCGGGAAAGTCCGGCGTACGGGTAATTCCTAGGAGGCTGATTTTTAATTTTTATTGATGAAACGTTTATAAATTATTAATATTTCATCCGTATCGATTCCCGGAGCCGTCGTGAACGCCCATCTCATCGCCTCGTCCGCGCACCTGGCCAGCGGCCGCGCGCCCGACCTGTCGGAAGTGGAATTCGGCCTGATGATCGCCGGCCACGCCTTCGACCGCTGGACCGTGCGTTGCATGGCCGCCGCGGGCCTGCCGGACCTCACCGCCACGGACGTGATGGTGATGCACCACGTGTACCACCGCCAGCGCAGCAAGAAGCTGGCCGACATCTGCTTCACGCTCAATGTCGAGGACACCCACATCGTCAACTATTCGCTGAAAAAGCTCGAGCGGCTGGGCATCGTGGCCGGCGAGCGCAGCGGCAAAGAGGTGTTCTACAGCGTCACGGAGCAGGGCGCGGGTTTCATCAAGCGCTATGCCGAGATTCGCGAGCAATGCCTGATCGACGGCCTCGAGGCCGGCGCCGGCGCGGGCGTCGAATTCACGCGGCAATTGGCCAAGACCCTGCGCGCCCTGTCGGGGCTGTACGACCAGGCGGCGCGCGCGGCCACCTCGCTATGACTTTCTCGCGGCCGGCCGCCGCCCGCGCCGCGCCGTTCTTTCCCTTTTCGAGGACACTATGAAGTGGCAATTCTGGATTGACCGTGGGGGCACGTTCACCGACATCGTGGCGCGCCGCCCCGACGGCGCCACCGCGACCGCCAAGCTGCTGTCGGAGAACCCCGAGCAGTACCGCGACGCCGCCGTGGCGGGCATTCGCCAGCTGCTGGGCCTGGCCCCGGGCGAGCCGGTGCCGGCCGAACGCGTCGAGTGCGTGAAAATGGGCACCACCGTGGCCACCAACGCGCTGCTGGAACGCAAGGGCGAACGCACGCTGCTGGTCACGACCCGCGGTTTCCGCGACGGCCTGCGGATTGCCTACCAGAACCGTCCGCGCCTGTTCGACCGCAACGTGGTGCTGCCCGAGATGCTCTACGAGGCCGTGGTGGAAGCCGACGAGCGCATCGACGCCGCCGGCGGCGTGGTGCGCCCGCTGGACGAAGCCGCCCTGCGCGCGCAATTGCAGCAGGCCTACGCGAGCGGCATCCGCGCCGTGGCCGTGGTGTTCATGCATGCCTGGCACGCGCCCGCGCACGAGCAGCGCGCCGCGGCCATCGCCCGCGAACTGGGCTTCACCCAGGTCTCGGCCTCGCACGAGGTCAGCCCGCTGATCAAGTACGTGTCGCGCGGCGACACTACCGTGGTCGACGCCTATCTGTCGCCCATCCTGAAACGCTACGTGGACCAGGTGGCGGCCGAACTGCCGGGCATCCGCCTGATGTTCATGCAGTCCAGCGGCGGGCTGACCGATGCGCACCGCTTTCGCGGCAAGGACGCCATCCTGTCCGGCCCGGCCGGCGGCATCGTCGGCATGGTGCGCACCAGCGAGCTGGCGGGGTTCCGGCGCGTGATCGGCTTCGACATGGGCGGCACTTCCACCGATGTCTCGCACTACGCCGGCGAATTCGAGCGCGAATTCGAGACCTTGGTGGCCGGGGTGCGCATGCGCGCGCCCATGATGAGCATCCACACGGTGGCGGCCGGCGGCGGCTCGATCCTGCATTTCGACGGCGCGCGCCTGCGCGTGGGGCCCGATTCGGCCGGCGCCAACCCCGGCCCGGCCTGCTACCGCCGCGGCGGCCCGCTGGCGGTGACCGACTGCAATGTGCTGCTGGGCAAGATCCAGCCGGATTTCTTCCCGCGCGTGTTCGGCCCCGGGGCCGACCAGCCGCTGGACCGCGAGGTGGTCCGGCAGCGCTTCGAGGCGATGGCCGCCGAGGTCCGCGCCGCCACCGGCCGCGCCATGACGGCCGAGCAGTTGGCCGAGGGCTTTCTCGAGATCGCCGTGGGCAACATGGCGGAGGCCATCAAGCGCATTTCGGTGCAGCGCGGCCATGACGTCACCGAGTATGCCCTCACCGTATTCGGCGGGGCGGGCGGACAGCACGCTTGCCTGGTGGCCGACGCGCTGGGCATGACCACGGTGTTCGCGCATCCGCTGGGCGGGGTGCTGTCGGCCTACGGCATGGGCCTGGCCGACCAGACCGACATGCGCCAGAAGACGGTCGAACAGGTGCTGGATGACGCCT
Organism: Bordetella genomosp. 2; assembly: GCF_002261345.1. Classification (GTDB taxonomy): domain Bacteria; phylum Pseudomonadota; class Gammaproteobacteria; order Burkholderiales; family Burkholderiaceae_B; genus Bordetella_A. Next base: position 52,058 of record NZ_NEVT01000006.1, read on the forward strand.
TGATGCCGCAATTGCAGGGCGAGCTCGACGAATTGGCCGCCCAGGCCGTGGGCGAGTTGCGCCGCCAGCACGTGCCGCAGGATGTCATCCAGGTGCAGCGCCGCCTGCACCTGAAATATCGCGGCACCGATACGGCGCTGGAAGTGCCGTTCGGCGACCTGGCGCAGGTGCGCCGCGATTTCGAGGCCGCCTATCGCCAACGCTATTCCTTCCTGATGCCCGGCCGCGAACTGGTGGTCGAGACGATCTCGGTGGAAGCCACCGGCGGCGGCGAGGCGGCCGTCGAGACTCCGGTCGAGCGCCGGCGCGAGGGCGCGCCGCAGCCGCGCCAGATCGTCCAGATGTACGGGCAGGGCGCCTGGCGCGACACGCCGCTGTATGTGCGCGCCGACCTGGCGCCGGGCGACGTGCTGGCCGGGCCGGTCATCATTTCCGAGCCCAACCAGACCACGGTGGTGGAAGCGGGCTGGCAGGCCGAGCTGACCCGGCTGGACCACATCGTGCTCAAGCGGGTCGAGGCGCGCCCCGAGCGCCGTGCCGTCGGCACGCAGGCCGACCCCGTCATGCTGGAGGTCTTCAACAACCTGTTCATGTCCATCGCCGAACAGATGGGCTACCGGCTGCAGAACACCGCCTACTCGGTCAACATCAAGGAACGCCTGGATTTCTCCTGCGCCATTTTCGATGCCGAGGGCAACCTGATCGCCAACGCGCCGCACATGCCGGTGCACCTCGGGTCCATGGGCGAGTCGATCAAGACCGTCATGCACGCCAACGCCGGCCGCATGCGGCCGGGCGACGCCTACGTGGTCAACGATCCCTACCATGGCGGCACGCACTTGCCGGACGTCACCGTCATCACGCCGGTATTCGACCGCGACGGGCGCGAGATCCTGTTCTATGTCGGGTCGCGCGGCCACCACGCCGATATCGGCGGCACCACGCCCGGCTCGATGCCGCCCGATTCCAGGACAGTGGAAGACGAAGGGGTGCTGTTCACCAACTTCCAACTGGTGCGCGACGGCGAATTCCGCGACCAGGCCGCGCGCGAGATCCTCGCTTCCGGACGCTGGCCGGCGCGCAATCCGGACCAGAACATCGCCGACCTGCACGCGCAGATCGCCGCCAACGAAAAAGGTGTGCAGGAACTGCTGCGCATGTGCGACCACTTCGGCCTGGACGTGGTGCGCGCCTACATGGGACACGTGCAGGACAATGCCGAAGAAGCCGTGCGCCGGGTCATCTCGGTGCTGAAGGACGGGCGGTACGAGTACCCGCTGGACAACGGCGCGGTGATCCGGGTGGCGGTGCGGGTAGATCGCCAGGCCCGCAGCGCGGTGGTCGATTTCACCGGCACCTCGGCACAGCTGGACAACAACTTCAATGCACCCAGCGCGGTCGCCGTGGCGGCGGTGCTCTATGTATTCCGCACCATGGTGGACGACGACATCCCGCTCAATGCGGGTTGCCTGAAGCCGCTGGAGATCATCCTGCCCGAAGGCTCGATGCTGCGTCCCGATCCGCCCGCGTCGGTGGTGGCGGGCAACGTCGAGACCTCCATGTGCGTGGTCAACGCGCTGTACGGCGCCCTGGGGGTGCTGGCCGCCAGCCAGGGAACCATGAACAATTTCACCTTCGGCAACGCGCGCTACCAATACTATGAAACCATCTCCGGCGGCACCGGCGCCGGCCCGCTGCGCATCGATGCGGCCGGCCCGCGGGATGAGGGCTTCGCCGGCGCGTCGGTAGTCCAGGCGCACATGACCAATTCGCGCCTGACCGATCCCGAAGTGCTGGAGCTGCGCTTCCCGGTGCGGCTGGAGTCGTACGAGATCCGCCATGGCTCCGGCGGCGCGGGGCGCTACCGCGGCGGCGACGGCGGCGTGCGGCGGGTGCGGTTCCTGGAAGACATGACGGCGGCGATCCTCTCGAACAATCGCGTGTATGCGCCGTTCGGCCTGGCCGGCGGCGGCGCCGGCCAGCCGGGCCGCAACTACATCGAGCGCGCCGACGGCAGCATCGAGGAACTCGGCCCGCAGGACAGCGCGACGCTGCGCGCCGGCGATATATTCGTGGTCGAAACGCCGGGAGGCGGCGGCTACGGGCAGGCGTAGCCGCGGCGCCCGTTGCCCCGGGGCAGGCGCCGCCTGCCTCTGGCCCGCCGCGGCTCAGGCCCCGGCGGGCTATTTGACGGCGATGTCCTGCGCGACGCGGCCCTTGCGGTCGTAGATGCGCAGGGCCACGTCCTGCTCGTCCAGTTCGAACACGGCCGTGGCCAGGGTGTTTTCCTCGTCCGGGTCGTCCGCCGCCTGGCGCAGGATGGGCAAGTCGCCCTCGGTGTCGTGCAGCGCCGCCACCAGCTCGGTTTCGCCGGTGGCTTCGCTCCAGGTATCGACCAGCCGGTCGATGCGGTTCTGGCGCGCCCGCGACGAGTCGGTGATGATCTGCGCAATGTCCCGCGTACCCTGGTGGATCAGGTGGTTGGCGTGGCCGTAGCGGCGCGCGACGGTTTCCGCCGAGCAGGCGCCCGGCGTGGCCTCGACGCTGAGCAGGCGCGCGTCGCCGGCCGCGCCCAGGGTGTGGTGGAAGGCGCCCGCGCGCGGCATGTGCGCCAGCAGTTCGACGGCCTGGTCGAGCGTGGCGCAGTCGAGCACCGCGCGGGCCAGGAACATGCGCGGCACGCCGGCGCGGCGGGCGCGGGTGCGCAGGTTGTTGATGGTCTGCACCAGGCCGGCGCGATTGGCGGCGAAGGTATGCCCGGGCAGCGAGCCCGGATAGTAGAAACTGACGTATCCCGGCGCGTCGTCGGGCTGCACGTCCACCACATGGCAGCGGCCGTACAGGTAGGGATCGCCATCTTCATTGTGGGCGATCCAGCGCGTGCCGTTCGCCGCGTGCAGGGCCACCGAGGTGCAGCCGTCGCTGGTCTTGTGCAGCAAGTCGCCGCGGCAGTTCCACAGCAGCAGGTCGGCGACCGGCATCCGCAAGCCCTCCGCCAGCCCTTCGAATTCCTCCCAGACGGCCGGCAGGGCTTCCTGCGCATGGCCCGCCAGTTCCTGCAGGTAGGCATGGCCGCGCCAGGGGCGCAGCGCCGCCCACGCCGCGCTCTGGTCCAGGTAGGACGCCATCAGGGGGCGGCCCAGCTTGCCCAGCGCCAGGCCGACCTGGCGCCGGTTGCCTGTGATTCGTACGGGTTTGAACGGCATGGATATCTCCGGAGTTGATCCGATTGTAATTTCCCGGGGGCGGGACGCACATGGGGACGGATGCGTTAAGATGGCCCCGCGAGCGTGCCGGCCATCCGCCCTGGCGCGCCGGTTGATTGTCCCGGGCCGACACCGGGGTTCGTTGTCTCTACAGGAGAATTTCGATGATTAAGCGCAAAATCGCCGCCGCGCTGGTGGGTCTGAGCCTGATCGGCGCCACTGCCACCGCCGTCGCCCAGGACAAGGAGCTGGTCGTAGCCACCGACACCGCGTTCGTCCCGTTCGAGTTCAAGCAGGGCAGCACCTATACAGGGTTCGACATCGACCTGTGGGCGGCCATCGCCAAGGAACTGAACCTGAAGTACAAGCTGCAGCCCATGGACTTCAACGGCATCATTCCGGGCCTGCAGACCCGCAACATCGACGTCGCGCTGGCCGGCATCACGATCCGCGACGACCGCAAGAAAGTCATCGACTTCTCCAATCCCTACTACGAAAGCGGCCTGGCCATCCTGGTGTCCAACGACAATGACGCCATCAAGACGGCGCAGGATCTCAGCGGCAAGAGCGTGGCGGTCAAGACCGGCACGGCCACGGTCGACTTCATGAAGAAGGAAGTGCCGGGCGCCAAGTTGAAGCTGTTCCCCAATATCGACAACGCCTACCTCGAACTGGCCACCGGCCGGGTCGACGCGGCGGTGCACGACACGCCCAATGTGCAGTACTACGCCAACACGGCCGGCAAGGGTCGCGTCAAGGTGGTCGGCAAGGTCAAGAGCGGCGACTTCTACGGCATCGCCTTCCCGAAGGGCAGCGACCTGGTGCCCAAGGTGAACCAGGCCCTGGCCACGCTGAAGTCGAACGGCCAGTACGACGCCATCTACACCAAGTGGTTCGGCAAGCAGCCCTGATCGCGCGCGCGCAGCGGCGCTGCCGGGCTGGTGCGGGCATCCGCCCGCGCCGTTTCCGCGGTTCGCGCCGCGCTGGCGCCGCAGGTATGACATAAGGGGGAACCGTGGAATTCGACTGGTCAGTCATCTGGGCAGCCTTGCCCAATCTGCTCGACGGCACGCTGATGACCGTCAAGATCACTTTCTGGGGCCTGGTGGGCGGCTTCGTGCTGGGCGCATTGGCCGGCGTGGCCCGCGCCTACGGCCCCAAGGTCCTGTCCGCCATCGCGCAGGTGTATATCGCGGTGATCCGCGGCACGCCCATCGTGGTGCAGGTCATGTTCATTTACTTCGCGCTGCCGTTGCTGGTGCCGGGCATGCGGGTGGACGCCATCTGGGCGGCCATTGCGACGCTCATCATCAATTCCGGCGCGTACATCGCCGAGATCGTGCGCGGCTCGCTGCTGTCGGTGCACAAGGGGCTGAAGGAGGCCGGGCAGGCGATGGGCCTGCCGTTTCACAAGATCCTGGTCCACATCATCGGGCCGGTGGCATTCCGCCGCATGATCCCGCCGCTGGGCAACCAGTGCATCATCAGCCTGAAGGATTCATCGCTGTTCATCGTGATCGGCGTGGCCGAGCTGACGCGCCAGGGCCAGGAAATCATGGCCAGCAACTTCCGGGCCGTGGAAATCTGGTCGGCGGTGGCCATCATCTACCTGATTCTTACCGGCGCGCTGGCCCTCGGGCTGCGACTGGCCGAAAAGCGGATGCGCATACTATGAGCATGGTCGAGTTCCACAATGTCACCAAGCGCTTCGGCGATTCCACCGTGCTGGACGGCATCTCGCTCAACATCGACGCCGGCGAGGTCGTAGTGGTGGTGGGGCCCTCGGGATCGGGCAAATCTACCTTCCTGCGCTGCATCAACGTGCTGGAGACGATCGACGGCGGCGACCTGCTGGTCGACGGCCAGAGCGTGAAGGGTTCGCCCGCGCAGGTGCGCGAAATCCGGCGCGAGGCCGGCATGGTGTTCCAGCAGTTCAATCTGTTCCCGCAGATGACCGCGCTCGAGAATGTCATGTTCGGGCCCATCCACACCCGCGGCGCGAGCCGCCAGGAGGCGCGCGGGCAGGCCGAGGAACTGCTGGGCAAGGTGGGCCTGGCCGAACGCATGCAGCATTACCCGTCCGAGCTGTCGGGCGGGCAGCAGCAGCGGGTCGCCATCGCCCGGGCGCTGGCCATCAAGCCCAAGCTGATGCTGTTCGACGAGCCCACCTCGGCGCTCGACCCGGAACTGCGCCACGAAGTCCTGAAAGTCATGCGCGACCTGGCCGAGGAGGGCATGACCATGGTGGTGGTTACCCATGAAATGGAATTCGCGCGCAAGGTGGGCAGCCGCCTGATCTTCATCGATGCCGGCAAAGTGGCGCATGACGGGCCGCCCGCCGAATTGCTGTCGAATCCGCCCAGCCAGCGGCTGCGCGACTTCCTGCAGCACGTGGCGTAGCCGCCGCGACGGCGGCGCCCGTAGCCGGTGTCAGGCACCCTGCGCGAGCCTGACACCCCATCGAGCTGGCTGCCGGGCGAATCCTGCTGAATGCGCTAGCCAGGTGTCAGGCTCCCGCAGGGGGCCTGACACCTTGTCCTTTTCTAGGTCCCGAACAGATTCTGCTGGATCTGCTCCAGGTGCTGCGCCATCAGCGTCCGTGCCCGCGCCGCGTCGCGGTCTTTCAGCGCGGCCACGATGGCGCGGTGCTGCCGCTCGTACTGGCCGCGCCGCTGCGGCGTCAGCGAATTGCGCTTGAGGCGTCCCCATTCGCCTTGCTCGCGCACGCGGGTGGCCAGCTCCAGGACCTGCAGGAACAACGTGTTGTGCGTGGCGACGGCAAAGGCCTTGTGCAATTCGCCATCCCACAGCTCGAAGTCCTCGATGCCGCGGGCGGCCTCGGAACGCTCCAGACATTCCTCCATGCGGGCGAAATCGGCGGCCGTGGCGTTGCGCGCGACCAGGGCCGGCAGCAGCGGCTCGATCAGCAGCCGCGCCTGCATCAGTTCGGCCGGGCTGGTGAGCGGCGCCGCCGGCGAGCCGGCCGGCGCCAGGGCATGGACGCCCGCCGCCACGAAAGTACCGCTGCCCACCGCCTGGACGATCAGGCCGCGTTCGCGCAGTTCCGCCAGCACGCGCCGCACCGAGCCGCGCGAGGCGCCAAAGCGCTGGCTCAAGGCGCGTTCCGGCGGCAGCCGCATGCCCTCGCGCAGGCGGCCGCTGGCCATCGCCTCCAGCAGGGAGCGCGCCAGCGCCTTGGCCCCCTTGGCGCGCAAGGCGCTGCCCGCAACGGCGTCTTCCATGTCTGTCCTCCTGTCGCATCGCCACCGTAGCGGAGTTGAACCAATTGGTCAACTCCATGACGCGCGGAATACTTGCGCTGGCGCCGATATGGCTCTAGAGTTGGCCGTCAGTCAATGGCGGCAGTAGGCAGGTTGGTTCTGGTTGTGGCAAATAATTGGTCCAATTGGTTCAGCCACATCCAGTCGCCGGCCTGCCCGCGCACCCGCCCATACCCACATCAGAAGGAGGGCAGGAGACATGGCTGTTCCATCCGCGGGGAAGTGGTTGAGCGGCGCCGCGCTGGCGCTCGCGGCGGCCTGGGGGCATGCCCAGTATCCAGAGCGCGCCATCACGATGATCGTGCCGTTCCCGCCCGGCGGGGTGGCCGGCACGGTGGCGCGGCCCGTGGCCGAAGCGCTGTCGCGCGAGCTGGGGCAAAGCGTCGTGATCGAGAACAAGGCGGGCGCCGGCGGTTCGGTGGGCATCGGCCAGGCCGCGCGCGCCGCGCCGGACGGCTACACGGTGCTGATGAGCCTGTCGTCGATTTCGATCCTGCCCGAAGCCGACAAGATCCTCGGCCGCAACGCCGCCTTCCAGATCGACCAGTTCGCGCCCATCGCGCGCATCACTGCCGACCCCACCGCGCTGGTGGTGCGCGCCGATGCGCCATGGCAGACCGTGCAGGAGTTCGTGGCCGACGCGCGGCGCCGCCCCGGCGCGCTGAACTACGGCAGCTCCGGCATCTACGGGTCGATGCATGTGCCGATGGAGATGTTCGCCGCAGCCGCCGGCATCAAGTTGACGCACGTGCCTTTCACGGGCGCCGGGCCGGCGGTGGCGGCGTTGCTGGGAGGGCAGGTCGACGCGATCTCCAGCGGGCCGTCCAGCGTGGTGCAGCACATCCAGGCCGGCAAGCTGCGGGCGCTGGCCCACTGGGGCGATGCGCAGCTGGCGGCGTTGCCGCAGGTGCCGACGCTGGTTTCACAGGGCTACGACGTGAAGTTCGTGCAGTGGTCGGCCATCTTCGTGCCGGCCGGCACGCCGGCGCCGGTGGTCGAACGCCTGCGCGCCGCGGCCCGCAAGGTCGCCAACGACCCCAAGGTGCGGCAGACGATCCTGGCGGCCGGCAGCCCGGTACAGTACATGGATGCGCCCGAATTCGCCGACTACTGGCGCGCCGATGCCCAGTCCATGGCGCGGGCGGTGCAGCGCATCGGCAAGGTGGAGTGATCTGACGCCGCGGGTTAGCGGCCATGTGCCAGGCCGCCCTGCGGCGCCTGGCTTCAGCCCTTGACCCGCACGATCTTCTGCACCTGCGGCACGTGGCGGATGGCCCGTATGACCTGCGCCAGGTGCTTGCGGCTGTCGACTTGTATGGTCAGGTGCAGCGACACGGTGGAGACCGCGTCGTCGTGCATGGTGATCTGCACGATGTTGGCGTCGGCCGCCGTCACTTCCGCGGCCAGCCGGCCCAGCACGCCGCGCTCATTGCGCGTGATGACGTCGAGCCGGGTCGACAGGTGCTTGGCGGTCTGCGCGTCCCAGGCCACGTTGACCCAGCGCTCGGGCTCGCGGGCGCGCTGGCGCACCGCGATCGGGCAGTCGGCGGTATGCACCACCAGTCCCTGGCCGAGCCGCAGCCCGGCCACGATGGGGTCGCCGGGCAGCGGGCCGCAGCATGGCGCCAGCTGCACCGCCTGGCCTTCGTTGCCCTGGATCAGGATGGGCGCGCTGCGGGCCGAGGTGATCTCGTCCACGGCGGCGGCGGTGGTGGCCACCAGTTGATGCTCGGGCGCAAAGCGGCGCGCCACCACGGCGGCCAGGCGCTTGCCCAGCCCGATGTCGGCCAGGATTTCCTCGCGCGAGCTGGCGCCCGTGCTGCGGGCCAGCTTCTGCCAGGCGGGATCGTCGGACGCCGGCAGGGACAGGTGCAGTTCCTGCAGCGCCTGCTCCAGCAGCCGCTCGCCGAACGCCACCGACTCTTCGTACTTGACCGTGCGCAGGTAATGGCGGATTTCCGAGCGCGCGCGGCCGGTGCGCACGTAGTTGAGCCATTGCGCGTTGGGCCGCGAGGCCGGCGAGGTGATGATCTCGACGGTGTCGCCGCTGCTCAGTTCGGTGCGCAGCGGCACGAACTCGTTGTTGACCTTGGCCGCCACCGCCTGGTTGCCGATATCGGTGTGGATGGCGTAGGCGAAGTCGACCGGCGTGGCGCCGCGCGGCAGCGAAATGATCTTGCCGCGCGGGGTGAAGACATACACCGCGTCCGGGAACAGGTCGACCTTGACGTGCTCCAGGAATTCGCCGGAATCGCCGGTCTGGCTCTGGATGTCCAGCAGCGACTGCAGCCACTGGTGGGTGCGCTTTTGCAGGTCGTTCAGCGAGACGTCGGCACCCTTGTACAGCCAGTGCGACGCGACGCCTTCCTCGGCGATGTGGTGCATGTCGCGCGTACGGAACTGGAACTCGACCGGCGTGCCGTACGGCCCCACCAGCGTGGTGTGCAGCGACTGGTAGCCATTGACCTTCGGGATGGCGATGTAGTCCTTGAACTTGCCCGGCACCGGCCGGTAGAGCTGGTGCAGCGTGCCCAGCGCCAGGTAGCATTCCGGCAGCGTGTGCACGATGACGCGAAAGCCGTAGATGTCGAGCACCTCGGAGAACGACTTCTTTTGCTCGACCATCTTGGTGTAGATGCCGTAGAGCGTCTTTTCGCGGCCGGAGACTTCGGCCTCGATGCCCGCGGCGGGCAGGGCGGCTCGCACCGCGTCGCCGATCTTGCCGATCACTTCGCGGCGGTTGCCGCGCGCGGCCAGCACGGCCCGGTACAGGACTTCATAGCGGTTGGGGAACATCGCCGCGAAGCAGAGGTCCTGCAGCTCGCGAAACAGTACGTTGAGGCCCAGGCGATGCGCGATGGGCGCGTAGATGTCGAGCGTTTCGCGGGCGATGCGGCGGCGCTTCTCGGGGCTGACCGCGTCGAGCGTGCGCATGTTGTGCAGGCGGTCCGCCAGCTTGATCAGGATGACCCGCACGTCGCGCGCCATGGCCAGCAGCATCTTGCGGAAACTCTCGGCCTGCTGCTCGGCCTTGGTGGCGAAGTCGAGGCGGTCCAGTTTGGAGAGCCCGTCGACCAGCTCGGCGACTTCGGTGCCGAATTTCTCGGCCAGCTCGTGCTTGGCGATGCCCTGGTCCTCGATCACGTCGTGCAGCAGGGCGGCCGACAGCGCATTGGCGTCGAGCTTCCAGGCGGCGCAGATCTCCGTGACCGCGATGGGGTGCGAAATGTAGGGCGAGCCGCTTGCGCGGAACTGGCCCAGGTGCGCCTGGTCGGCGAAGCGATAGGCTTCGCGCACGCGTTCGACGTCTTTCTTATCGAGGTAGCTGCCGATGATTTCGGTCAGCGGCGCCAGCGAAGCGACCGGCGAGGGCGGCGCGTCGGCGGCGTCGGCCGGCGCGGCCAATTGGGCGGGGGAACCCTTCTTGCCGGGGCGGCGTCCCAGGCGGGAGCCCGCGCGCAAGGCGGCGAGCAGCCCGGTGGAAGCGTACTTCAGCCGGGGAAAAGCCATGTTGCCGCCCCCAGGCCCGGATCAGGTGGGGACTTTGCGCAGCATTTCCAGGCCGGTGTGGCCGCCGGCGATCTCGCGCAGGGCGGTCACCGTGGGCTTGTCCTTGCTGTCGATGCGCGGCGCGTGACCCTGCGCCAGCTCGCGGGCGCGATAGGTGGCGGCCAGCGTGAGCTTGAAGCGGTTGGGGACTTGGGTCAGACAGTCTTCGACGGTAATACGGGCCATGAGATACCTGGAAGGAATGTTGAAAAGGGGCGAAAACCGTGTCAGTGCGCCGCCGGAATGCCCAGTTGCGCGAACAAGGGCGCGTGGCGGACGGCCTGAGACGAAAAACGCAGCCGGGCAGCGCTGATGATTTGCACCAATTCCGCCAAGGCTACGCTAAATTCTTGATTAATAATAACATATTCACATTCCGGCGCGTGCGCGATCTCGCCGCCCGCGGCCAGCAGCCGGCGCGCGATCACCTGGGGCGCATCCTGGCCGCGCGCCTTGAGCCGGTGCTCGAGTTCGTCGATGGAGGGCGGCAGGATGAAGATGCCGATGGCGTCCGGATAGCGCTGCTTGACCTGGCGCGCGCCCTGCCAGTCGATCTCTAGCAGCACGTCGCGGGCGTCGCGGGTGGCCTGGTCGATGAGGTCGCGCGGCGTGCCGTAGAAATTGCCGTGCACCTCGGCCCATTCGAGCAAGGCCTGGCTCTTGCGCAGCTCGTCGAATTGCTCGGGGGTGATGAAGCGGTATTCGCGCCCGTCGACTTCGCCCTTGCGCGGCGCGCGGGTGGTGCACGACACCGAGAGCACCAGCGACTTGTCCTGGTCGAGCAGGGCCTTGACCAGGCTGGATTTGCCGGCGCCGCTGGGCGCGACGATCATGAAAACATTGCCGGGAGGGTGGTCGGACATGAATCGGACGGGACGTACAGGGTAAGACGCGAAGAATAGCAAATCGGCCGCCGCCATGGGGCGGCGGCCGTCGCGGAGCCCCTGTGGCTAGCGGCCGGCGCGCAGCTTGCCGCCGGACGGCGGCGCGGCGCTGCCCAGCAGATGGCCCTGGACTTCCAGCCCGTACAGCGAGTCCTCCGTGTCGTGGTACTTGGCGCGGGTGTCGGCCACCGACCCGGTGTAGCGGGGGTCCTGGGGACGCTCGTGCGCGTTCATGAAGTAGGCCACGTCCCAGGCCTGCTGTTCGCTGAGCAGGCCCGCCTGGCCGAGCGGCATGTTGGCGTGGATGAATGCCGCCGCATTGCTCAGTTGGTGCATGCCCGCGCCCCAGTTATACGACGCGTCGCCCCACAGCGCCGGGAACACCCAGTGCTTGCCGTTTTTCTGGCCCTGGCCCTCGGCCCCGTGGCATACCGCGCAATACTGGCCGTACACCTCCTGGCCGCGCAGGTAGTCCGGCTTGGCGGCCGGCGGCGGCAGCTTGCGGTAGCCCTGGCCCGCCAGCTTGACGCCGGTCGGGGCCTTGCTGGCCAGCCAGAACATATAGCTTTCCAGCGCGACGATCACCGGGTCGTCGGCCGCCGGCGGCTTGCCGTTCATGCTGTAGCGGAAGCAGCCCTGCAGGCGTTCGGCCAGGGTATTGACGTGGCCGTTCTTGGCCCGGTAGGCCGGGTACAGCACATAGGCCGCCCACATCGGCGCCGAATCGGGCCGCCGGCCGGCATCCAGGTGGCAGCTGGCGCAATTCAGGTCGTTGCCGACGAACTTGGCGGCGTGGGCGGGCGTATTGATGAACAACTGCTCGCCCTGGCGCACCACCTCGCCGAACGGCGTATCGGGAATGCTGCCGGGCGCGGGCGGCGTGAACGGCGGCGGGGCCTCGGCGGCGCGCAGTTGCGCGGCCGCTTGCATGGCGAACGCGCATGCCAGGGCGGCCAGGGCGGGGGCGGAAAGACGGCGGCGGAGTTTCATTGGCGGCCTCCCGCAGGTTGGCCGGCCTGGTCCTGCGCCGCTTTGGGCAGGTCGCCGTAGTAGGCGGCAACAGCGTCGATTTCCTGGTCCGACAGGCGCGTGGCCACCGCCGGCATGAGGGCCAGCGGCCCCGGCGGGCGGCGCCCCTCGCGCCAGGCGCGCAGTTGCGCCGCGATGTAGGCGGCGGACTGGCCCGCCAGGGCGGGGAAAGCGGCGCCTACGCCGATGCCGCCCGGCCCGTGGCACTGGCTGCAGGCGGGAATGTTGCGCTCCCAGGCGCCGCGGTTCGCCAGCCAGGCGCCGGTGTCGGCCGGCGTGATGGCGGCGCCGCGCGTCGCCGCCAGGCGGTCGGCATCCAGCGGAGCCGGCAGGCCGGCGTAATAGCTGGCCAGCGCGGCGCGCTGCTCGGCGCTCAACGCCGCGGCAATCGGCGCCATCACGGGATTGGGCCGGGAGCCGTTGGCCAGCGCGTCCAGTTGTTCGCGCAGGTAGTCGCTGCCGAGTCCGGCCAGGCGCGGGAAGTTCGCGGCAGGGTTGCCTTCGCCGCGCGCGCCATGACAGGTGGCGCAAGCCGCCGCGCCGTTGGCGCCGCTGGCGGCGATGCGGGCCGGGTCGACGGATTGGGCCGGCGCCGGGCCGGCCGCCAATGACAAGGCCAGCGCCACGGCGGCGGGCCATGGCGCGGGGCGTGATGCAGGACAGGAAAATCGGAACAGGGTCATTGCAGCAGGAGAAACAAAGAGCGCAACCTTTCGATAGAAAAGGTGCATACTTCGACTGGATTCAGCTTGAAGGGCTGGTCTTGCTTAATTTCTAATGGAAATAAGCAAATTAGGAATAATTATATATTCCTTGTAAGCCGGCGCGCGTCCTCGTCACTGCTACTTGCAACCCCTGCGTGCCGATTGCGTTAGGATTTTGCGGTTCAATCAGATGGAGATTCGGATGCATGCGAAAGACCAACCCGGCGCCCAGGTTGCGCTGGTGACCGGAGCCGGGACAGGCATAGGCCGGGCGGTGGCGCTCGAGTTCCTGGCGCAGGGCTATCGTGTGGTGCTGGCCGGCCGGCGCCGCGAGATGCTGGAACAAACCCGCACCGCCGCCGGCGAAGACGGCGTGCGGGCGCTGGTGGTGCCGACCGACGTTTCCGATGAGCAAGCCGTGCGCAGCCTGTTCGACGAAACCCAGCGCGCCTACGGCCGGCTCGACGTCCTGTTCAACAATGCCGGCCGCAATACGCCGGCGGTGCCCATCGAGGACCTGCCGGTCGACCTGTGGCGCGAAGTGGTGGATATCAACCTGACCGGCATGTTCCTGTGCGCCCAGGCCGCCATCCGCCTGATGAAGGCGCAGCAGCCTGGTGGCGGGCGCATCATCAACAACGGCTCGATCTCGGCGCACGCGCCGCGCCCCATGTCGATCGCCTATACCGCCACCAAGCACGCCGTCACCGGCCTGACCAAGTCGATTTCGCTGGACTGCCGCCCCTACGGCATCGCCTGCGGCCAGATCGACATCGGCAATGCCGCCACCGACATGACCGAGCGCATGGCCGCCGGCATCCTGCAGGCTGATGGCAGCCGCCGCGCCGAGCCGCGCATGGACGTGGCGCACGTGGCGCATGCCGTCGTGTCCATGGCCAAGCTGCCGCTCGACGCCAATGTACAGTTCATGACCATCATGGCCACCAACATGCCGTTCGTGGGGCGCGGCTGAGCCCGCGCACGACCATGAAAAAAGCGCCCGTGAATGGGCGCTTTTTTGTTCCGGGCCGGCGGGCCCGGTTCAAGGCGTGGAGGTATCGGCCTTGGCGATCAGATGGCCGGCCGGGGCGGTGTCCGGGGCCGTATCGAGATAGCGCCGCGCGGTGACGTAATGGCGCGACCAGTAGCTGTTGTCCAGGCTGTCGATGCGCACCTTGGAGCCGCGCGTGGGGGCGTGCACGAATTGGTTCTGGCCGATGTAGATGCCCACGTGCGACACGCCGCCGCGGCGGCGGGTGGCGAAGAAGACCAGGTCGCCCGGCTTGAGCTGCTTCTTGTTGGCCGACTTGCCGGCGCGGCGCTGCTCGCGGGCGGTGCGCGGCAGTTCCACGCCGGCGATCTCGCGGTACACGAATTGCGTCAGGCCGCTGCAATCGAAGCCGCCGTCCGGATCTTCGCCGCCCCAGACGTAGGGCGTGCCGAGGGTGTCCAGCCCGGCGCGCACCACCATGTCGGACAGCGACGGCACCGTGAGCGGATCGACCAGGCGCAGGCCCTTGAGCGAAGCCAGGGCTTCGGGCGAGAGCGACGCATGGGCGGGAGAGAGGGGGAGCCAGGACAGGCCGAGCGCCAGGAGGGGGGCGGCCAGGAATGCAGGAAAGGCGGATAGGGCAGGACGGACTTTTCGCGTCGGTGGAGTCATTGCGACACTTCAGAAATCGGAGCGGGCGGGATGGCTGACTACGTCAAGCCGGCGACGAGTGTGGCGCGTATACAACGCAGCCAGCGGTATTTTAACGGATTGATGTTTCTTTGCATTTACGGGTTATTACTAGGATGATGCAGACAGATGCAGGTGGCTTGCGCGAGCGCAAGCGGGGTCGTGCGGTTGCGGCATAATCCCGGCAGCCGCGCCGCCGGCATGCTGTCTTCCGGAAATCGCCTCATGACTATTGACTTTTCCATCTCTGCTGTTCGTCGTCCCGACCCCATCGAGTTCCAGCGGTTCGACCAGGCGCAGGCGGCCGTGGACCGGTTGGCCGAGATCTATGGGCGCAATACCGCGTTCATACGCGCCGCCTTCCAGGACGTGGTCAATGGGCGCGACCTGCCCGGGCCGGTGCGGGCCTGCTATCCGGCCATCCGCCTGGCCGTCGATACGTATGACCCCATCGATACCCGCCTGTCATTCGGCCATGTCGCCGAACCCGGCGTCTACCAGACCACGGTGACGCAACCGGCCCTGTTCCGCGACTATTTCATCGAGCAGATCGGCCTGCTGCTGCAGAACCACCGGGTGGCGGTGGAGATCGGCGAGTCCGACTCGCCCATTCCGCTGCATTTCGCCTTCCCGGACGGCGCCTATGTAGAGGGCGAGCGCCTGGAAGGCATGCGGCGGCCGCTGCGCGACCTGTTCGATGTGCCGGACCTGGCCGTGACCGACGACGCGATCGTCAACGGTTCGTGGCGCGGGCGCGAGGGCGAGCCGCGGCCGCTGGCGCCGTTCACCGCGCCGCGCGTCGATTACTCGCTGCATCGCCTGCAGCACTACACGGCCACGGCGCCCGCGTATTTCCAGAACTTCGTCCTGTTCACCAATTACCAGTTCTATGTCGATGAGTTCTGCGCCCGCGCCCGCGCGCTGATGGCCAGCGGCAACAGCGACTACGATGCGCTGGTCGAGCCGGGCAACCGGATCACGCGCCGCGGCGATAATGCCCCGCCGCCCGCGCCGGCCGGGGGCGTGCGCTTGCCGCAGATGCCCGCCTACCATCTGGTGCGGCCCAACCATTCCGGCATTACGCTGGTCAATATCGGCGTCGGTCCCTCCAACGCCAAGACCATCACCGATCACATCGCCGTGCTGCGCCCCCATGCCTGGCTGATGCTGGGCCATTGCGCCGGGCTGCGCGATTCGCAGCGCCTGGGCGACTATGTGCTGGCGCACGGCTATGTGCGCGACGACCACGTGCTCGATCACGATCTGCCGACCTGGGTGCCGGTGCCGCCGCTGGCGGAAGTGCAGGTCGCGCTCGAACAGGCGGTCGAGGAAGTGGCGGGGCTGTCGGGCTGGGAGCTCAAGCGCATCATGCGCACCGGCACGGTCGCCAGTATCGACAACCGCAATTGGGAACTGCGCGACCACACCGAACTGGTGGAGCGTTTCACCCAGTCGCGCGCGATCGCCCTGGACATGGAGTCCGCCACCATTGCCGCTAATGGGTTCCGCTTCCGGGTCCCGTATGGCACCTTGCTGTGCGTATCGGACAAGCCCCTGCATGGCGAGCTCAAACTGCCCGGCATGGCGAGCGCCTTTTATCGCGGGCAGGTGAACCAGCACCTGGAAATCGGCATCCGGGCGCTGGAGCGCTTGCGCGAGATGCCGCCGGAGCGCCTGCACTCGCGCAAGCTGCGCACCTTCATGGAAACAGCATTCCAGTAGTTTTATGGCATCAAAGTAGTATTTTTTGGATAAATACTACTTTGATGCTATTGATATGGGAAAATATGGCACTATAGTAGTCATATCCGCTTTCAGACTACTTTATTGCCATGAAGACCTTACCAGCCATTGCGGCCGTGCTGCGGCAGCGCCTGCGCGAACGCGGCCAGACCCAGGCCTCGCTGCGCGAAGCCGCTGGGGTGGCGCAACGCACGCTCACCAACGTGCTCAGCGGCGAACAGGATTTCAAGGTCAGCACGCTGCTGGCCCTGGCCGACCGGCTGGGGCTGGAAGTGCTGCTGGTGCCCAAGGGCGCCGCCCCGGCTTTCGACGCCGCCGCGCCGTCCAAGCCGGTGGTGCCCACCCGCATCCAGGTCGCCCGCAAGAAAATCCCGGGAGAGCCCCGGTGAACGTCAAGGCGCTGGCCATCTTCATCGGTCCCGAGCGCGTCGGCGTGCTGTTCCAGTACAGCATGCCGGGGGCGGAGGTCGTGACCCGCTTCGTCGCCGACGAGGCTTTCGCGCGGCAGGCCGACGCCGCCGTCCTGTCGGCCGCGTACCTGGCCGATTCGCCCCAGGATCAGGCGGCCTTCTGGACCGATGTACGCAGCGAACCGCTCAATGGCCGTCATTCGCCGCACAATGGCTGGCTGTTGCCGGCGTTCTTCCAGAACCTCCTGCCCGAAGGCGTGTTCCGCGACCATGTCGCGCGCATCCGCGGCTGCGATCCGAAGGATCATTTCGAGATGCTGGCGGCCTGCGGCGCGGACCTGCCCGGCAATGTATACGCCCGCCCGGTGGAGCTGTCGCGCGACGAGCTGGCGCATTACGTCACGCAAGACCAGGACGCGCTGGAAATGACCGTGACGGCCGACCCGATGGAGCAGGGCGTATCGCTATCCGGCGTGCAACCCAAGCTGGGGGTCATCAAGCAGGGCGAGCGCTATGTGGGACGCACCCGCGACCACGACACGCACATCATCGCCAAGCTGCCGGTGGTGGGACAGCCGCTGTTGCCGGAACTCGAAGCGCTGTCGCTGCGATTGGCCAGCGCGGCGGGCGTCGAGGTCTGCCGCGCCTATCTCGAACCGCTCGACAGGCTCTCGGCCGAGCATGGCTACGACCTGGGCGACGTCGATGCGCGCACCCAGTTCCTGGCGGTGGTGCGCTACGACCGCCAGCCCGGCCGCCGCACCCATTGCGAAGATTTCGCGCAAATCCTGGGCGCCATGCCGGAAGAGAAATACCGCGCCGCCACCTATCTGGATGTGGCGGCGGTATTGATGGCTTTCGACACGCTGGGCGAACCGGCGGTGCATGAACTGCTCCGGCGCATGGTCGTCAACGAAATGCTCGGCAACCCGGACATGCACTTGAAGAATCTCGGGCTGTTGTACCCCGACGGCAGGACGCCGCGCCTGGCGCCGGCCTACGACATCGTGGGCTACGCCGCCTACCATGCCTGCCAGGGCCATGCGCTGCGCATCGTGCCCGCCGCCCTGGAGCCGCGCCGGTCCGCCGCGCAGCAGGCCGCCGGCGCCAAGCCGGCCTTGTCGCCCGCGATGGTGCGGGCGTTCTGCGCCGGCCTGGGCATTCCCGAGAAACCGGCGGCCAAAGCCGTCGCCGATTGCGTCAGGACAGCCGCGGCGCAGTGGCCCGACCTGATCGCCAGGTCGGCCCTGACCGCGCGCCAGCGGCAGAACCTGCTGGCGCATTTGCAGTCTCATCCCATGATCCGGTCATTACGGTAAAGAAGGCATACAACCGGAACTTTTCGCCACAAAAAGGGTCTCACTGAAACAGGCGTATTCCACGCCACAGGAGACCACTATGACATACACGTCACGCGGGGAACGCGAAGACTACATGAAGTGGCCCAGCGACTTCCCAGCCAAGCACTGAACCTTCAATCCTGTCTTCGGGCCCGCTTCGGCGGGCTTTTTGTTGCAAGGGCGGCACGCCGCTTGCTACGGCTGCGGCACCAATAACTGCCGAGAACATCATGAAGCCGATTCGCAAAGCCGTGTTTCCCGTCGCCGGCATGGGCACCCGGTTCCTGCCCGCCACCAAGGCCATGCCGAAAGAAATGTTGCCCATCGTCGACAAGCCGCTCATCCAATATGCCGTGGAGGAAGCGGTGGAGGCGGGGATCACCGAACTGATTTTCATCACGGGGCGCAACAAGCGCGCCATCGAGGACCATTTCGATAGCGTGCCGGAACTGGAGGCGGGCCTGGAAGCCAAGCACAAGACCAAGCTGCTCGACGCGGTGCGCAACGTCATTCCCGCCCACGTCAACTGCATCTATACGCGCCAGGCGGCGCCGCTCGGGCTGGGCCATGCGGTGCTGTGCGCCGCCCCCATCGTGGGCGACGAGCCGTTCGCCGTGCTGCTGGCCGACGACCTGATCGATTCCGACATACCGGCCACCGCACAGTTGATCGAAGCCGCGCGCCGCCACGATGGCAGCGTGGTGGCCATCCAGAGCGTGGCGCGCGACCAGACCGACAAATACGGCATCATCTCGGGCCGCCGCGTCGATGCGCGCACCGCCCGGCTGAGCGGCATCGTGGAAAAACCGGCGCCGGCCGATGCCCCGACCACGCTGGCGGTGGTGGGCCGCTATGTGCTCGAGCCGCAGATATTCGACCAACTGCGCGCCACCCAGGCGGGCGTGGGGGGCGAGATCCAGCTCACCGACGGCATTGCCGGCCTGCTCGCCAGCCGCGGCGTCTACGGCTATCAGTACGAGGGCGTGCGCTATGACTGCGGCAGCAAAGCGGGGTTCTTCCAGGCCACCGTGGACCTGGGACGCAAGTATCACGGGCTGGGGGTGAGCAGCCTGGAGGCAGAGCTGGCCGTGGCGGGCGACGACTGAGCGCGGCCATGCCGGTCACCGCGATGCTGCGCGGCATATGGCTTGCTGCCAGCCAATGCTTGCACGGGAGGCACATTGGCTACGCTACTGGCGCTATGGTCGGCGCTGATTTTCGGCCTGATCGACTTCGCCGCCGCGCTGCTGGCGCGCCGCGGCGGCGCGGCGTCCATCGCGGCGCTGGTGCAGCTGGGCGGCTTGCTGCTCGCCTTGCCCGTGGCGATATCCGTCAGCGCCGGCATGCCGGCCGCGGCCACGCTGGGGTGGGGCGCCTTGTCGGGCATCGGCACGGGCGTCGGCATCATGTTCCTGTACCTGGGCATGCGGCGCGGCCAGCTTTGCGTGGTGGTGCCGGTCAGCGCCGTCGCCGCCATCGCCCTGCCGGCGCTGGCAGGCGTCTTGTTCCTGGGCGAGCGTCCCTCGGCGCAGGTTTACATCGGCATCGTCGCCGCGGCGACGGCGCTGTGGCTGGTTTCCTGCGGCGACCGGCTGCGGGCCGCCCTGCAGACCGGCGGCGCCCTGGAAGGCGCGATCGCGGGGGTGGGCTTCGCGCTCCAGTCGACCGCCGTCTTCATGCCCGGCGACGCGGCCGGCTATTGGCCGTTGGCCGCCAACCGCCTGGCCGCCATGTGCACCGTCGCAATACTGGCCAGGTCGCTGCATCTGCCGCTGTCATGGCGTTCCGCTCTCGCCCGGCCCGCGCTGGCGCTCGGCGCGGCCGCGGTAGTGTCGCTGGCCCTGTACCTGCACGCCGCCCGCCTGGGCCTGATGAGCACGGCCGTGGCGATTTCCTCGCTGTATCCTGTAGTGCCGGCGCTGTTGGGCGTCTACGTGTTGCGCGAGCGTCTGGCGCCATTGCAAGTGGCCGGGCTGGCCATGGCCGCGCTTGCCGTCGCGCTGATCGCGATGGGTTAGCGGCAGGCGGTTCGTCCGTTCCAGGAGAGCGCGCATGCAAGCGGTGTTGAAGCAGGAAGCATTGTTGTTGCTGGCGCTGGCGATTGCGATCGCCGCGTACGGCGCCGCCGGCCGGCTGACCGGCAGCGGACTCGATATCGCGGTGGCCGCCACCGTTGTGCTGGTGATGGCGATCATCTGCGCATCGCAGCGGGTCGCATTCCATGCCGAGCAACTGGCCCATCGCCTGGGCGATCCCTACGGCACCATGGTGCTGACGCTGTCGGCCGTGCTGGTCGAAGTCGTGGTCCTGGGCATCGTCATCTCGCACGAGCCGTCGCCCACGCTGGTGCGAGACACCATCTATGCCGCGGTCATGCTCGACATCAACGGCATCCTGGGGCTGGCGGCCCTGATGGGCGGGCTCAAGCATGGCGAACAAGCCTACAACGACGATTCGGCCCGCACCTATACGGTCATGATCCTGACCGCCATGGCCATTTCCATGATCGTGCCGGAGTTCATCCCGCGCGACCGCTGGCACCTCTATTCCGGCTTTACGATATTCGTGATGGTGATGCTGTACGCGGTGTTCCTGCGCATGCAGACCGGGCCGCACAGCTATTTCTTCAGTTATAGCTACCCCGAGAAGCGCCGGCGCCCGGTCGCGCCGCAGGGCCGCAAGCGCTCGACGGGGTTCTCGGTGGCGCTGCTGATCGCCGGCGTAGTACTGATTGGCGCGCTCTCCGAGGTCATGGCGTCCACGCTCAATGTGTCGCTCGAGCACGTGGCCGTGCCGGCCGTGCTGCCGGGCATCGTGGTGGCGCTGATCTCGGCCAGCCCGGAAATCCTCACCGCCTTGCGGGCCGCGCTGGCCAACCGCATGCAATCGGTGGTCAACATCGCCCTGGGCGCGTCGCTGTCGACCGTGATCCTGACGGTGCCGATCATGGAGGCGCTGGCGCTGTACACCGGCCAGCCCTTCGAGATGGCCATGACGCCCGTGCAGACCATGATGGTGCTGGTCACGCTGGTGGTCACCGCGATCAACCTGAACGACGGCCAGACCAACGCGATCGAGGGCATGACCCATTTCGCCCTGTTCGCCACCTTCCTGATGTTGTCGGCGCTCGGCCTGTAGCCGCGCGCCGATGCCACGCCAGCGATCGTCATCTAGGAGAATGCCATGAGCCACCATACCAATACCGGCGATCACAGTCATGCCCGCAACGCCAGGCAGCGTCCACGCCATGGGCAGGGGCAGGGGCCCGACAAGGAGCCCCGGCGCGAAGCCGCCCGGCACGCGCAGGGGCGCCGCGGGTCGCGCATGGCCCGCATGTTCGACCGCTTCGCCACGACAGTGGCCCGGGCCACCGGTTCGCCCGTGGCGTTCGGCTGCGCGGTCCTCATCATCCTGTTGTGGGCGGCCGCCGGTCCGTGGGCAGGCTTTTCGGAAGTGTGGCAACTGGTGGTCAACACCGGAACCACCATCATCACCTTCCTGATGGTGTTCCTGATCCAGCAGAACCAGAACAAGGACAGCCGCGCGCTGCACGTCAAGCTCGATGAACTGCTCATGGCCCTGAAGGGCGCCAGCGAAAAACTCGTCGATATCGAGGACCTGGACGAGGAAGAGCTCAACGAGATCGCCGAACGCTATCGGCGGCTCGCCAAGGCGGTGCGCGCCCGCGAGTAGCGCGCGGTACGGCGTTTGCTGGGATGGCGGATTCATGCCCCATGGAGGCGACCATGTCCCGTTATCTGCTTGTTTCCATCCGCTGCGCGGTGCTGGCCGCGCTGCCGGCCGTGGCCGCGCCCGTCCTGTGGGCTCAGCCGGTGCAAAACGAAGGCCGGGCGCAAGAGCAGCCCGGCTCGAGCCCGCGCCCCGAGAGCAGCCGTGCGCCCGATGGCAGTTCGACGACCCGCGGGCAGACCGATTCGAACCCCGACCGTCCCAGCGCCAGTCCCGGCGAACGCGCCCCCACGCCCAATGGCGCGGACAACCGCCAGCCAGGGCAGGGCGGCGCCTCGGCGCCCGGGCCGATGCCGCGCGGACAGGGGACAGTCGAGCCGCACCGCCCGGACGCGCCGGCCGGCTCGACGGTTCCCGGCGGGCGCGCCGGCTCCGGCGGCCACAAGCATGGCGGCGCCCGCTGAGGCGGGCATGCGCCTTGCTGCGGGTGGCGTCCATGCCTGGCACGGAGAATCCCATGCTTGCCTTTCCGCATCGCGAACCGGTCGGCCCGCCCGAAGTGCCGCCTGAAGACCCGGCCTGGCCTGGTGAGCCCAGGCCCGAAGAGCCCAAGCCGGGGTCGGACCGGCCGCCGTACGACCCTGACCGGATTCCGGGCACGCCGCAGGCGCCCAATCCGTCTTCGCCCGATACGATCGACCTGGCGTAGCGCGGCGTTGCCGCCGGCTGGGCGGACCTACTCGATGTTCTGCGCCTGCTCGCGCATCTGCTCGATCAGCAGCTTCAGGTCCATGGCGGCGCGGGTGACCTCCATGCTGCCGGCCTTGGAGCCCAGCGTGTTGGCTTCGCGGTTCATTTCCTGGAACAGGAAGTCGAGCCGCTTGCCGGCGCTGCCGCCGCCGCGCTTGGCGTCCTTGCCCTTGCCGCCGGCCTCGCCGCCGGCCAGCAGGTGGCGCAACTCTTCCAGGTGCGAGCGCAGGCGCGCCAGTTCCTCGGCCACGTCGATGCGCAGCGCGAACAGATTGGCTTCCTGGGACAGGCGCTCGGACAGTTCGGGGCCGGAGATATGGGCGAACCCGCCCGGAAAGGCGGCCTCGACCGATTCGCGCAGCTTGGTGGCCAGTTTCTCGCGGTGATCCGCCAGCAATTGGGGCAGGTGGGCCTCGACCGATTCGACGATGCGGGCCACGCCCTCGGCGCATTCGAGCATGGCCGCGGCCAGGCGCTGGCCTTCGCGCTCGCGGCCTTCCTGCAGCTGGGCCAGCGCCTGGCGGGCCGCCTGCAGGCAGGCGGCGCCCCAGGCTTGAGGATCCAGCGTGTCGTTGCCGCGCTGGCCCGGCCAGTTGAACAGCTCGGCCAGGCGCGGCGGCGCGACGTCGGGCAGCACCGCGCGGGCCGCTTGCAGTTGTTCGGCCAGGTGCTGCAGCCAGGCCGGATCCAGGCTGGCGAGTTCGGCCCCGGCGGCGCGGGTGTACGAGGCGCGGACCTCGACCTTGCCGCGGCCCAGGCTGGCGGTGAGCAGCTCGCGCAGCGGTGTCTCGACGTGCCGCAGTTCGTCCGGCAGGCGGAAGTACAGGTCGAGATAGCGGCTGTTGACGCTGCGCAGTTCCAGCGCCAGGGTGCCTTGCTCGAGGTCGGCGCGGGCATTGCCGAAGGCGGTCATGCTGCGGATCATGGGCGTGTCCTGATGAAAGATGCGCCCCCTGGATCAGGGGGCAAAAATGGCTGTTTCCGGCAGGATACCTCAAGCCCCGCGGCGCCACGTTGACGGCACGTACAATGCGGCGGTGTATCCGAATTCACCTGGAGCCCGTCCGTGTCCTCATCTTCCGCTTCCGCCGCCGCGCGTCCGTCCGGCCGCGCCGTCGATCAACTGCGCCCGTTCCGTCTGCAGCGCGGCTACACCCGCTATGCCGAAGGGTCGGTGCTGGTGCAGGCCGGCGACACGCATGTGCTGTGCACCGCCAGCGTGCTGGACAAGGTCCCGCCGTTCCTGAAGGGGCGCGGCGAGGGCTGGGTGACGGCGGAATACGGCATGTTGCCGCGCGCCACGCACACACGCGGCGATCGCGAGGCCGCGCGCGGCAAGCAAAGCGGCCGCACCCAGGAAATCCAGCGCTTGATCGGCCGCAGCCTGCGGGCGGTGTTCGACCTGCGCGCCCTGGGAGAACGGACCCTGCACCTGGATTGCGATGTGCTGCAGGCCGACGGCGGGACGCGCTGCGCCAGTATCACGGGGGCCTGGGTCGCGGCCGCCGACGCCGTGGCGCTGCTGATGCGGCGCGGGGACCTGGCGCAGAATCCGATCCGCGATGCGGTGGCGGCGGTGTCGGTGGGGCTGGTGGCCGGCCGGCCGGTGCTCGACCTGGACTACCAGGAGGATTCCGCCTGCGACGCCGACGTGAACGTGGTCATGACCGGCTCGGGCGCGTTCGTCGAGGTGCAGGGGACCGGCGAAGGCGCCACCTTCACCCGCGCCGAACTGGACGCCATGCTGGGCCTGGCCGAGCGCGGCATCGCGCAACTGGTGCAGGCGCAGCGCGCGGCACTGGCCTGAGGGCCGGCTGCCTCGGCGGGTACGGAGGTGTCAGACACCTTCGGGTGTCTGACACCTGGAGACCTGAAGGAGCGTAATGGCGGTAGGTGTCAGATACCCAAGGGTATCTGACACCGGAAAGACCTGGAAGCGCGAGCGCCGCGCCGCTATCGGGCCGGCAGCAGCGCGCCCACGCGCGGCAGCTTTTCCAGGTTCCAGACCGTGTCGATCAGGCCGCGCACTTCGACCTCGCTGGCGGCCTGCGCGTAGACGCCCAGCTGCAGCGCCTTGGCCTCGATCTCGGCCCGGCTGAGGGTGTTGCCGGGATCGCCCTTGGGTTCGTCCACGCGGGCGTGCAGCACCCGGCCGTCGGTAGTGCGCACGGTCACCTTGCCGATCCAGCGCTCGGGATACGCGGCGTCCACTTCGGGATCGAGTTCCATGCGGAACTTGCCGCGCAGGCCGGCCACGGCCGGATCGCCCAGGGCGGCATCGAACTCGGCCAGGCCGGCGCGTCCGCTGCGGGCGATCAGGGCCAGTACCGTCCCCATGGAAAACTTCGATTGGTGCACCGTCTTGGGGTCGACCACCGGCCCGAGCACGTCGATGGCGCCCTGGTGCACGTGCGCGACTACCTCCGCCAGGTCGCTTTCGCGCAGCTTGTATTCGTGCATGGCCTGCTGCAGGGCATCGGCCGCCGGGTGCGTGTGGCGGCACGAGGCGTGGTACTTGAACGAGGTTTCCGACAGGGCCCAGCGCTCGCCCAGGCGGTCGACCAGGCGGGCGGGATCGGCATCGCGCGACATGCCGGCCGCCATGCCCTGGGCGCCTTCCAGGATGCGCTGCGCGCCGGTGAAGCCTTCCCGCGCCAGGTAGGCCGCGGTCAGGCCGTCTGCGGCCGCCTTGGCGGTGTGCAGCTGCTTGGAATCCGCCGCGTCGCGCAGGAATTCCCACAGGCCGGCGGCCTGGGTGCCGGCCGAGCCCAGCGCATGCAGCATTTGCCCGGCGTCCAGCCGCAACAGGCGGCCTACCGTGACGGCGGCGGCGAGCGTGCCGACGGTGCCGGTGGTATGGAAAATCTTGTAGTGCGAGCGGCCCAGGTATTCGCCGACGCGGATGCCCACTTCGTAGCCCGCCACGGCGGCCACCAGCAGGTCCTTGCCCGAGCTTTCCAGCGCCTGGGCCACGGCCAGGGCCGGCGGGAACACCACCGCCGCCGGGTGGAATACCGAGCCGTTGTGCACGTCGTCCTGCTCGACCACGTGGGCCGCGGCGGCATTGACCATGGCGGCAAACAGCGGCGAGGTCTGGCGCCGCGTGATCAGCACCTGGGCCGCGCCCTGGGCCGGGCCCATGGCCGCGGCGTAGCGCTCGATGGCCTGGACCGGCCGGGCATTGGCGCCGGCCAGGATCGAGCCCAGGGTGTCAAGCAGCAGGTCTTCGGCACGCCGCAAGACCGGCGCGGGGATGTCCTCGAAGCGCAGGCTGGCGGCGAATTCGGCCAGGGCGGCGCTGGGGTGGGGGTGGGCGGGTGCGGTCATGGCGGGTCGTCAGAACGAACGCGGCAGGCCCAGGATGTGCTCGGCCACGTACGAAAGAATGAGGTTGGTGGAAATGGGCGCCACCTGGTACAGGCGGGTTTCGCGGAACTTGCGCTCGACGTCGTACTCGTTGGCGAAGCCGAAGCCGCCGTGGAACTGCAGGCAGGCGTTGGCGGCTTCCCAGGACGCATCGGCGGCCAGCAGCTTGGCCATGTTGGCCTGCGCGCCGCACGGCTGGTGCGCGTCGAACAGGCGGCAGGCCTCGAAGCGCATCAGGCTGGCGGCCTCGACGTTGATATAGGCGCGCGCGATGGGGAACTGCACGCCCTGGTTCTGGCCGATGGGGCGGCCGAACACGATGCGTTCCTTGGCGTAGGCGGCGACCTTGTCGACGAACCAGTAGCCGTCGCCGATGCATTCGGCCGCGATCAGCGTGCGTTCGGCATTCAGGCCGTCCAGGATGTACTTGAAGCCCTTGCCTTCCTCGCCGATCAGGTTCTCCGCCGGGATTTCGAGATTGTCGAAGAACAGCTCGTTAGTCTCGTGGTTGACCATGTTCGGAATGGGGCGCACCTGCATCCCGTGCTTGACGGCATGGTGCAGGTCGACCAGGAAAATCGACATGCCCTCGGATTTGCGGGTCACCTGGTCGAGCGGCGTGGTGCGCGCCAGCAGGATCATCAGGTCGGAATGCTGCACGCGCGAGATCCAGACCTTCTGCCCGTTGATCACGTAGCGGTCGCCGCGCCGCACCGCCGTGGTCTTGATCTTGGTGGTGTCGGTGCCGGTGGTGGGCTCGGTCACGCCCATGGACTGCAGGCGCAGTTCGCCGCTGGCGATGCGGGGCAGGTATTCGCGCTTCTGGGCTTCCGAGCCATGGCGCAGCAGGGTGCCCATGTTGTACATCTGGCCGTGGCAGGCGCCGGAGTTGCCGCCGCTGCGGTTGATTTCCTCCATGATGACCGAAGCCTCGGTCAACCCCAGGCCGGAGCCGCCGTATTCCTGAGGAATCAGCGCGGCCAGCCAGCCGGCCTCGGTCAGGGCGCGCACGAATTCGTCCGGGTAACCGCGCGCTTCGTCGACCTTGCGGAAGTACTCGCCGGGGAACTGGGCGCACAGGTCCCGCACCGCTTCGCGGATGTCCTGGTAGGAGTGATTGGAGTCTGGCATGGCTGGGGCTCTATGATGATGCTGGCAAATAATCCGGCACTTTGCCCCAAGGCGGGGCGCCTTGCCAATTTATGATTGCTTAATACCGGCTTAGCAATTGCCGAAGAACAGGTTCCAGAGGACTCAATGGCGGGACATTTCGATCTCACCGATCTACAGCTCATCGTACACATAGGCGACTGGCACAGCCTGACGCGCGCGGCGGAGAAAACCCACCTGTCGCTGCCGGCGGCCAGCACGCGCATCAAGAACCTGGAAGAGCATTTCGGCACGCAATTGCTGTATCGGACCAGCCAGGGGGTGACGCTGACCCCGGCGGGCGAGGCGCTGACCCGCCACGCGCGCACGGTCATGCGCCAGGTCGAGCAGTTGCGCGGCGACATGCAGGAATTCGCCCGGGGCGTGAAGGGCCACGTGCGGGTGCTGGCCAACACCACCGCCATGACCGAATTCATGCCGGCGGTGCTGGGGCGCTTCCTGGCGGCCCATCCGGACGTCAACGTCGAACTGCGCGAACGCCTGAGCTACCTGATCGTGCGGGCGGTGGCCGAAGGGTCGGCCGATCTCGGCATCGTGGCCGGCCATACCACGGACCAGAACCTGCAGTTCATTCCCTACCGCAAGGACCGGCTGGTGCTGGTGACCGCCGCCGGCCACCCGCTGGCCCGCGAATCCGCCGTGGCCTTCGCCGACACGCTCAGCAACGACTACGTCGGCCTGTCGGAATGGAGCGCCATCCATCCGTTCCTGGTGCAGGCGGCCGCCGCGCTGGGGCGCACGTTCAAGTTCCGCGTCGAGGTCGGCAATTTCGAGGCCGTGTGCCGCATGATCGAGACCGGCGTGGGCATCGGCGTCATTCCCGAGTCCGTGGCGGCGCGCTATGCCCGCGCGCTGCAGGTCGCCATCGTGCCGCTGGTGGATGACTGGGCGCTGCGCAAGCTGCAGATCTGCGTGCGCGACCTCGACGCGCTGCCGGCTTTCGCGCGCGAACTGGTCGACATGCTGGTGGCCGATATTCCGGCGGACCAGCGCGAGAGCGGCGCGGACGGCGCCGCCTGAATGTCAAGAATCTGCCAAGTTCGCCCCGCATAATCGCCGCACCCCGCCACCCTGGCGGCGGCAATTCCGTGTGGGCGTATGCGCAGAAATCTGAGTGTGAACCTGGCGCTGTCGGCGATGCTGGCGGTTTTCGTGGCATTGTTCGTGGCCGCGGCCGCCGGCGGCATCGGGTTGCTGCGCGACAACCGTGCCGATATCGAGGCGCTGGGCCGCGGCAACATCGAGCGGGCCGGCGACCTCAGCGACCTGGGCAGCCGGCTGTTCCAGGCGCGCGCCTGGCTGACCGACGCCAAGACCTATATGGAAGGCGGCCTGGAAGAACAGCGCGACCAGGCGCTGGCCCGTTCACAGGCGCTGCTCGAGCAGGCCGCCGCCAGCCATGAACGCCTGCGTGCCAACCCCGACACCAGCGCACAGGGCGGCGCGCTGTTCGAGGCGGTGCAGGCAGCCTACAAGGGTCTGGCCGGCGAGGCGCTGCTGCCATTGCAGCAGGCGATACAGGGCTGGAACGGCATCGAGGCCAATCGCATCGTCGAGCAGGCGCTGCCGGCGCGCAGCGCGGCCTACCTGGACGCCGTCGAGGCATTCCAGGCGTACGCGCGCGCCCAGGGCCAGGCGGCGGTAGCGCGCTCCGGGCGCGCGCTCGACCGGGCGATCGCGACGGCGGTGGCGCTGCTGGGCCTGGTTGCGGCCCTTGGGCTGGGGTTCGGGCTGGCATTCCGGCGGGTCTTGCTGCGGCCGCTGGTGCAGGCCGGGACCCATTTCGACCGCATCGCCGATGGCGACCTGAGCGCCGCCATCGCGGCGCGCGGCGCCAACGAGATCGGCGTGCTGTATTCGGCCATGCGCCGCATGCAGGCGGGCCTGACCGCGGCCGTCGCGGCAGTGCGGCGCGGTGTCGAGGAAATCCACGTCGGCGCGCGCGAGATCGCGGCCGGCAACGGCCAGGTGTCCGACCGTATCGCGCGACAGGCTGGCGCCCTGCAGGAGACGGCCGCCAATATGGCGACCCTGGCCGCCATGGTGCGCCACACCGCCGAGCAGGCCGACCAGGCGCGCGGCGAGGCCGCTGAAGCCGCCCGCCTGGCCGAGCGCGGCGGCCTGGCCATGACAACCGTCATCGGCGCCATGGAGAACATCGCCGCTGATACGCGCCGCATCGAAGCCATCGTCGAGGTGGTCGACAGCATCGCCTTCCGTACCAACATCCTGGCCTTGAACGCCGCTGTCGAGGCGGCGCATGCCGGCGAGCAGGGCAGGGGCTTCGCGGTGGTGGCCGGCGAGGTGCGCCTGCTGGCGCAACGCAGTGCGCAGGCGGCCAACGAGATCCGCGCCCTGATCCAGGCGGCGGCGCAAGGGGTGAGCGATGGCGTGCGCCAGGCCGGGACGGCGGGCGACGCGGTGCGCGAGGCGGTCGCCTCGGCGGGCCGGGTGACCGGGCTGGTGTCCGGGATTACCGAAGCCGCGGCCAAGCAGGCGGCGGGCATCGAGTCGGTCAACGACGCGGTGGCCCGGTTCGAGCGCGCCACCCAGGAAAATGCGGCCATGGTTGAACAGACCGCCGCGGCGGCGGCCGGCCTGGAAGACCAGGCCGCGGCACTGCAGGACGCCGTGGCGGTGTTCAAGCTGGCGGGCGGCATCCAGCCCCCGGCCGGCGCCGCGCCGCATCCGTCGGCCGCGCCCCTGCGGCTGGCGGCGGCGTCGGGTTGAGGCGTCCGCGCGTCTACAATGGCGGCATGACATCGACCAATCTCCAAACCGCCCTGGGCCGGGTCGTGCTGGCCTCGAACAACCCCGGCAAGTTGCGTGAGTTTTCCGCCTTGTTCGCGCCGCTCGGCATCGAACTGGTGCCGCAAGGCGAACTGGGCGTGCCCGAGGCCGAGGAGCCGCACGTCACCTTTGTCGAGAACGCGCTGGCCAAGGCGCGCCATGCCAGCCGGTTGACCGGCCTGCCGGCGCTGGCCGATGATTCCGGCCTGTGCGTGGCCGCGCTCGATGGCGCGCCGGGCGTGTATTCCGCCCGCTATGCGCAGCTCGGCAACCCGGCCGCGGCGCGCAGCGATTCCGCCAACAACGCGTTGCTGGTCAGCAAGCTGGCGGGCGTCGCCGACCGGCGCGCCTGGTACGTGGCGCTGCTGGTGCTGGTGCGCGCCCACGATGATCCGCAGCCGCTCATCGGCGAAGGCCTGTGGCAGGGCGAGATCGTCGACGTGCCGCGCGGCGAAAACGGCTTCGGCTACGATCCGCACTTCCTGCTGCCCGAGCTGGGCCGCACCGCCGCCGAACTGGAGCCGGCCGAGAAGAACCGGACCAGCCATCGCGCCCGCGCGCTGCGCCAGTTGCTCGACAAGTTCGCCCACTCCTGATTCCCGGCGCGGCGTTTTCATCGTGGCAATAACCATTCCCATCCACCAGGCGGGCGCCGGGTCCCGGGCCCGCGTGGTCACGCCGGCCGGCGCGGCGCTTACCAGCCTGCCGCCGTTGTCGGTCTACGTGCATGTGCCATGGTGCGTGCGCAAGTGCCCGTATTGCGATTTCAATTCGCACGCAGTGCCGGCCGAGCTGCCCGAGCGCGCCTACCTGGATGCCTTGCGCGCCGACCTGGAGCAGGCGCTGCCCTCGGTCTGGGGCCGCCAGGTGATTTCCGTATTCATCGGCGGGGGCACGCCCAGCCTGCTGTCGGCCGCCGGGCTGGACGAATTGCTGGCCATGCTGCGGGCCTGTCTCAATCTGCTGCCCGATGCCGAGATCACCATGGAGGCCAATCCTGGCACGGCCGAGGCAGGGCGGTTTCGCGACTACGCGGCCAGCGGCGTCAACCGGCTGTCGCTGGGCATCCAGAGTTTCGACGACGCGCAGCTTGCCAAGCTCGGCCGCATCCACGACGCGGCCCAGGCGCGCGCCGCCATCGACATGGCGCAGCGCGCCGTGGCGCGGGTCAACCTCGACCTGATGTTCGCCCTGCCGGGCCAGGACATGGACGGCTGCCTCGACGACCTGCGGCAGGCGCTGTCGCATGGCACCGAGCACCTGTCGCTCTATCACCTGACGCTGGAGCCGAACACGGTCTTCGCCAAGTACCCGCCGCAACTGCCGGACGACGACGCCAGCGCCGCTATGCAGGACGCCATCGAGACACGCCTGGAAGAGGCGGGGCTGCATCGCTACGAGGTTTCCGCATATGCCCGCACGGGCGCGCGCTGCCGCCACAATCTCAATTACTGGGAATTCGGCGACTATCTCGGGCTGGGGCCGGGTGCGCACGGCAAGCTGTCGTTCCACGACCGCATCGTGCGCGAGGCGCGCCTGCGCAATCCGGAATCATGGATGGCCCGCGCCCAGGCCCGCGACGGCAGCCATATCGCCGAGACGCGTGCCGTGGGGGCCGATGAACTGCCGTTCGAGTTCATGTTGAACGCGCTGCGCCTGAAGGACGGCGTGCCCGCTGCCTCGTTCAGCGAGCGCACCGGGCTGTCGCTGGCGGCCATCGCGGCCGCCCTGCAGGCCGCCAGCGCGCGCGGCCTGCTCGACCCCGACCCGACCCGCTTGCGGGCTACCGCGCTGGGCTGGCGGTTCCTCAACAACCTGCAGGAAATGTTCCTGTAATTCTTTTTGCACCATAATGGTGCCTTGATGCGCCATGTTTTGCACTATTATGGTGCCTCGATGCCCCTCCATGGCGTGCATGGGGCGGCGATGCCCCGTGTTGGAACTTGGCACGCATATTGCTTTCGTCTGTTTATGCCAGCCGGACCTGGGCGCAGCCCCCGGCGCTTTTATCACATGGAGATGACATGGCAAGCCCGAAAGACATCCTGAAACAGATCGCCGACAACGAAGTCAAGTTCGTGGACTTCCGTTTCACCGATACGGTCGGCCGCGAACACCACGTGTCCGTGCCGACGACCGCCGTCGACGAGGACAAGCTGGAAAGCGGCCAGGCGTTCGACGGTTCGTCGATTCCGGGCTGGAAGGGCATCGAAGCCTCCGACATGCTGCTCATCCCCGACCTGGATACGGCCAACCTCGACCCGTTCCGCGAAGAGCCCACGCTGATCCTCAGCTGCGACGTGGTCGAGCCTTCCGACCTGAAGGGCTACGACCGCGACCCGCGCTCGCTGGCCAAGCGCGCCGAGGCGTACCTGAAGTCCTCCGGCCTGGGCGACACCGCCTACTTCGGCCCGGAACCCGAGTTCTTCGTGTTCGACGGCGTGACCTGGAACACCGACATGTCCGGCACCTTCGTGAAGATCAAGTCCGAAGAGGCCTCGTGGTCCTCGGCGATGGAGTTCGAAGGTGGCAACATGGGCCATCGTCCGGCCGTCAAGGGCGGCTATTTCCCCGTGCCGCCGGTCGATTCCTTCCAGGACATGCGTTCCGAAATGTGCCTGCTGCTGGAGCAGATGGGCGTGCCGGTGGAAGTGCACCACCATGAGGTGGCGGGCCCGGGCCAGCTGGAGATCGGCACCAAGTTCAGCACGCTGGTCAAGCGCGCCGACTGGACCCAGATCCTGAAGTACGTCGTGCACAACGTGGCGCACGCCTATGGCAAGACCGCCACCTTCATGCCCAAGCCCATCGTCGGCGACAACGGCTCCGGCATGCACGTGCACCAGTCCATCTGGAAGGACGGCCAGAACCTGTTCGCCGGCAATGGCTACGCCGGCCTGTCCGAGTTCGCCATGTACTACATCGGCGGCATCATCAAGCATGCCCGCGCGCTCAACGCCATCACCAACCCCGGCACCAACTCGTACAAGCGCCTCGTCCCGCACTTCGAGGCCCCGGTCAAGCTGGCCTACTCGGCGCGCAACCGCTCGGCGTCGATCCGCATCCCGTACGTCGGCAACCCGAAGGCCCGCCGCGTCGAGACGCGCTTCCCGGATCCCCTGGCCAACCCGTACCTGGCGTTCTCGGCCCTGATGATGGCCGGCCTGGACGGCGTGCAGAACAAGATCCACCCCGGCGATCCGGCCGACAAGAACCTGTACGACCTGCCGCCGGAAGAAGACGCCAAGATCCCGACCGTGTGCGCGTCGCTGGACCAGGCGCTCGAGGCGCTGGACAAGGACCGCGAGTTCCTGACCCGCGGCGGCGTGTTCAGCAACGACATGATCGATGCCTACCTGGCCCTGAAGGAAGGCGAAGTGCAGCGTCTGCGCATGACCACCCACCCGGTCGAGTTCGACATGTACTACAGCCTGTGATGTTGTCAGCCAGGTCCGCCGGCGGCTTCCGGCCGCGGCGGGTTCTGGCGGGGGCGGGCGGGCCGGTCCGCCGGCCCGTCCTGCCCCGGTGCTGCAAATGATGAATGTAGACGCGTTTGATTTACTGGCGACATCCGTCTTGCTGCTGAACGAGCGAGGGCATATCGAACAGGCCAACGCCGCGGCGGAAGACTTGTTCGGACGGTCCCGCAAGCAATTGCGCGGCTTGTCGGCGGCCACCCTGTTCGGCCACCCGGAGGCGCTGCAGTCCTCCATCGATCGCGCGGTGGCGGGCCGGTTCGCCGATGTGCGGCAATTGTCCTCGCTGCGCCGGGCCGGCGAATCGGTGGAGGTCACCGTGACCACGGTATCGCTGTCCGGGCAGCCCTGGCCGGTGCTGATCGAGGCGCGCGAAATCGAACAGCGCGTGCTGGCCGACCGCAATCACCGCCTGGTCGAGGAAATAGAGGCGCACCGCGAACTGCTGCGCAACCTCGCGCACGAGGTCAAGAATCCCCTGGGCGGCCTGCGCGGCGCGGCCCAGTTGCTGGAAGCCGAGCTGCCCGACGCCGCCCTGGCCGAATACACCCAGGTCATCATTTCCGAGGCTGATCGCCTGCAGGTGCTGGTGGATCGCCTGAGCGGCCCGCAGCGCGTGCCGCTGGCCGCGCGCCCGGTCAACATCCACGAGATCTGCGAGCGCGTGTGCGCGCTGATCCAGGCGGAATTTCGCGACAAGGTGGCGCTGGTGCGCGACTACGACGCTTCGGTGCCGGACCTGCAGGGCGACGCCGCGCGGCTGATGCAGGCGGTGCTGAACGTGGCGCGCAATGCCGCGCAGGAGCTTGCCCTGCAGCAGCCGGGCGCCGATGTGCCGCCGCCGCAGATCACGCTGCGCACGCGGGTGGCGCGGCAGGTGCTGTTGGCGCACCGCCAGCACCGGCTGGCGCTGGTGCTGGCCATCATCGACAACGGTCCCGGCGTGCCGGAGTCGATCCGCGACCGCATATTCCATCCGCTGGTCACCGCCAGGCCCGGCGGCACCGGCCTGGGCCTGAGCCTGGCCCAGGATTTCGTGCAGCAGCACGGAGGCATTATCGAATTCGAATCCCGCCCCAGGCACACTGAATTCCGTCTGGTGTTACCGATGGAGCAGCCACTGTGAGCAAGCCAGTTTGGATCGTGGATGATGACCAGGCCATTCGCTGGGTCCTGGAAAAAGCGCTGGCCCGCGCCGGCGTGCCCACGCGCAGCTTCGCGCAGGCGGCTGATGTGCTGGATGCGCTGGCCGCCGGTGCCCCGGCCGCGCTGGTATCCGATATCCGCATGCCGGGCGACGACGGCCTGAGCCTCTTGCGCCAGATCAAGGAGCGCCATCCGCGCCTGCCGGTCATCGTCATGACGGCGTTCGCCGACCTGGACAGCACGGTGTCGGCGTTCCAGGGCGGCGCCTTTGATTACCTGGCCAAGCCGTTCGACGTCAACGAGGCGGTGGCGCTGATCGAGCGCGCCGTGCAGGAAGGCGATCCCGAGCAGGCCGGCGCCGGCGACGCGGGCGCCGAGCCGGTACAGAACAACGAGCGCTGGATGATGACGCAGTCGTCTTCCACCGCGATGCAGGAGGTGTTCCGGGCGATCGGCCGCCTGGCGCAATCCAAGGTCACCGTGCTGATCACCGGCGAATCGGGTACCGGCAAGGAACTGGTGGCGCGGGCGCTGCATGGCCACGGCGCGCGCGCCGGCGGGCCGTTCGTGGCGCTGAACGCGGCCGCCATCCCGCGCGACCTACTCGAGGCCGAGCTGTTCGGCCATGAGCGCGGCGCCTTCACCGGCGCCAATACGCTGCGGCGCGGGCGCTTCGAGGAAGCGCACGGCGGCACGCTGTTCCTGGATGAAATCGGCGACATGCCGATCGAGCTGCAGACGCGCCTGCTGCGCGTACTGGCCGAGGGCAGTTTCTACCGTGTTGGCGGCGCGCAGCCGGTGCGGGTCGATGTGCGCATCGTGGCCGCCACCCACCAGCCGCTGGAGCAGCGCGTGGAGCAGGGGCTGTTCCGCGAGGACCTGTTCCATCGGCTGAATGTGATTCGCCTGCGCCTGCCGCCGCTGCGCGAGCGGGTCGAGGATATTCCCGCGCTGGCGAACCATTTCCTGGCGGCCAGCGCGCGTTCGCTGGGGGTGCCGGTCAAGCGCCTGACGCCGGATGCGGTGGCCGTGCTGACGCGCTTCGATTTTCCCGGCAATGTGCGCCAGCTGGAGAACTTCTGCCATTGGCTGACGGTGATGGCGCCGGGCCAGGTCATCGAGCGGGCGGACTTGCCGCCGGAGATCCGCGCCATGGAGTTCCAGGCGCAGGCGCCGACGGGCGCGCCCGTGCAGGTGGCCGGCAACGCATTGCCGTCACCCGTGGGGACTGCGTCCGCGGCCTCCGGCGCGGCCGGCGGGACGGATTGGCAGGCCGCCTTGCTGCACGAGGCGCAGCACCGGCTCGAACGCGGCGAACCGGCCGTGATGGCCACGCTGACGCGCCAGTTCGAGCGCATCCTGCTGCAGAGCGCGCTGGATGCCAGCCGCGGCAGGCGGGTCGAGGCGGCCGCGCGCCTGGGCATCGGACGCAATACCATCACGCGCAAGCTGCGCGAACTGGGTATCGAGGAGTAGGGTGGCGGCCGGCGCCGCGGGTATGGTGCAATAGGTCCTCCATTGTTCGCAGGAGGATGCCCGTGCCCGACAGCCAGGCGACCCAGGAACCCGCGACGGCCGCGCCCCAGGCGGCGTGGTCGCCCGACTCCATTCCTACTGTTCCGTACATGGAGGAGGCGGGGCTGGCGCTGCTGCGGGAACGCCTGGCGCGGGTGCGCACCTATCTCGAGTATGGCTCCGGCGGCAGCTCGCTGATGGCGGCCAAGGCGGATGTGCGGCGCATCTATTCGGTGGATACCGACAAGCAGTTCCTGCAGGCGGTGCGGCAGCGGCTGCTGGCCGAAGGCGTGCCGCGCCGGCGTTTTGTGCCGGTCTATGCCAACATCGGTGCGACGGGCGCGTGGGGCCGGCCCAAGAACAGCAAGCACGCCACCCTGTGGCCGCGCTATTGTGCGGAACCGTGGCGCAAGCTGCGGCAGGCCGGCGATGAGCCGGACCTGATCCTCATCGACGGCCGCTTCCGCGTGGCGGCCTTCCTGATGTCGGTCCTGATGGCCAAGCCGGGCTGCATCGTGCTGTTCGACGACTATTTCATCCGGCCGTACTACCACGTGATCGAGAACCACCTGAAGCCGACCTGGCAGGCGGGCCGCATGGCGGAATTCATCGTCGAGCCGCTGGCCGACCGGGACCGGGCGTTGTTCGATGTGATGGCGTATTGCACTGACTCGCGGTGAGGAGGCCCAGGGGGCATGGGGGGAGGGGCGTGTGCGTGGGGCGTCCTGGGCGGGGTCGGGGCGTGCGGGCCGGTCACGTCGCTCGGCTCGGGCGCGCCACCAGGCGCCCTCGGCCCCCTGCGGGGGCTGCCCTCGCTCCAACTGACCGGCCCGCACGCCCCGACCCCGCCCAGGACTCACAGCAGCGGCATGCCCCGGTCCGCTGGCGCGCTGTCGGCAAATTGGGGGAGCTGCGCCGTGTCGTCATGCCGGCTTTACTATCAGAGACGCTATCACACCCAGGTGTCAGACACCCCTTGCGTACAGCCTGCTCTTGACGAGACGACGTGCACGGGGTGTCTGACACCACCGTGAAGCGTCGATGTCTCGCCCAGAGACACTGTGAGCCCGCGCCTGCCGGTGGGGCCTGGGCGGCCAGTTGGAGTGAGGGCAGCCCCCGCAGGGGGCCGAGGGCGCCTGGTGGCGCGCCCGAGCCGAGCGACGTGGCCGACCGGGCCCCACCGGCAGGCGCGGGCGTCTCAAGAGCCCAATACCGCGCGAAACTGCCAAGGCAACTGGGAGCTATCAAGCCCCCAACAAACTGGCGCACAAGCGCGGCGAGCGCAGTTTCTGCAGCCACCATTTGAGCGCCTGCCCGGGCGCCCGGTCGCGCCAGGCGTAGACCAGCTGCTCGGTGATCGGCACCGCGTCGTCCGTGGCGCATTGCACCAGCTCGCCCCGGGTGATGTATGGCGCGGCCAGCGTCAGCGGCAGATAACCGCAGCCCAGGCCGCGCACCTGCGCGTCGATCTTCGCCTGCATGTCGGGCATGACGATCAGCGGCTGCTCGCTGAGCAGGCCGCGCGTGCGCGGCGGCAGGTCGCGCGAGGTGTCGGCCACCACGACGGCGCAATAGGCCGCAATGTCGGCGGCCGCCAACGGACGGCGCAGCGCCGCCAGCGGGTGGTGCGGCGCCACGCAGAATGCGAACTGCATCTGCCCCATGGGCTGCGAATGATAGGCCCCCGAAGGCGCGCCGGCAGCGTCCGCGCCTATCACCAGGTCGGCACGGCCGGAAGCCAGCGCGTCCCAGTTGCCGCTGAGCACTTCGGTGGACAGGCGCAGCGTGGTGACGGCCGCCATCTCCCGGAACCCCTCGACCAGGTCGTACAGCGGCGCCCGCGGCAACACGGCGCTGGCGGCCACGCGCAGCTCCAGCTCCCAGCCGGTTGCCACCCGCTTGACCCGGCCGGCCAAGGCGTCCAGCGATTGCAGCACCTGGCGGCCGTCATGCAGCAGAGTTTCCCCCGCCGGCGTCAAGCGGGCGCGGTGTCCGCTGCGGTCGAACAGCAGCACATCGAGCGCGTCTTCCAGCTTGCGCACCGCATAGGTCACTGCCGACGGCACTTTGTCGAGCTCCCGCGCGGCCTTGGCGAAGCTGCCGTGACGCGCAATGGCGTCGACCATGTATAGCAATTCGGGCGTGATGGCTTGCATGGCGCGCACACTCATTCAAATAAATTGAATGATCTCATCAAAACGCTTCAGCCTCAATATCGCTGCCCCAGCGCACAATGCCTTCATTGGTGGTGCGCAACACGACACATGCCACCGCAACCACTTCAACTTATTTGCAAGGAGCCCATCATGCTGACCCTGCGCCGTAGTCACGAACGCGGCCATGCCAATCACGGCTGGCTCGACACCCACCACACCTTTTCCTTCGCCAATTACTACGATCCGGCGCACATGGGCTTCGGTCCGCTGCGCGTGATCAACGACGACCGCATCGCCGCCGGCCGCGGCTTCGGCACGCACGGGCACCGCGACATGGAAATCATCACCTACGTGCTGGAAGGCGCCGTGGCCCACAAGGACAGCATGGGCAGCGGCTCGACCATCGAGCCCGGCAATGTGCAGCGCATGAGCGCGGGCCGCGGGGTGCTGCATTCCGAGTTCAATCCGCTGGACGACCAGGCCACGCACCTGCTGCAGATCTGGATCGAGCCCGACGTGACCGGCATTGCGCCCGAATACGAGGAGCTCAGCGTGCCCGAGGCGGAAAAACGCGGGCGCCTGCGCCAGGTGGCCTCGCCGGACGGCGCCGATGGCTCGATGCGCATACACCAGGATGCGCGGGTATATGCCGGGCTGTTCGACGGCGCGGAGCAGGCCGAACTGCCGCTGGCGGCCGGCCGGCGCGCCTGGGTGCACATGGCGCGCGGCAAGGCCGTGGTCAACGGCCAGGTGCTGGCCGCCGGCGACGGACTGGCCCTGACCGACGAGGCCGCGGTCACGATCCGCGACGGCGAACAGGCCGAAGTGCTGGTCTTCGACCTGGCGTAAGCGCTATCTTGGCGTAACCGTGGCCGGCGCCGGGCCTGCGGGCCTGGCGCCGGCGCCGACAACTTCCAGAACATCGGCAGGGCAGGCGCTGCCCCGTCAACCAGGAGCTCATCATGTCCCTTGTCGAAACTCTCGTCATTCCCCGCACCAGCGACCTGGGCGGCGGCCTGGAGGTGCGCCGCGCGCTGCCGTCGGCCCAGCGCCGCACGGTGGGCCCGTTCGTCTTTCTCGACGAAATGGGGCCGGCGCTGTTCGCGCCGGGCGCAGGCGTGGACGTGCGCCCGCACCCGCACATCGGCCTGTCGACGGTCACCTACCTGTACGAAGGGGCCATGATGCACCGCGACGGGGCCGGCCATGTGCAGGAAATCCGGCCCGGCGAAGTGAACTGGATGACGGCCGGCCGCGGCATCGTGCATTCCGAACGCACTCCGGACACCCAGCGGCAGGCGGGCCAGCAACTGGCCGGGCTGCAATTGTGGGTGGGGCTGCCGGCCAGTCACGAGGAAACCGATCCCGGCTTCGTGCACTACGGGCTGGACGCCCAGCCGGTGGTCGAAGGCGAGGGCGTGCGCGCGCAGGTAGTGGCCGGTTCGCTGTTCGGCCAGACCTCGGCGGTCCGGGCCTTGTCGCCGCTGTTCTTCGGCGACATCGTCCTGCAGGCGGGGGCCACGGTGGTCGTGCCGCCGGAATACGAAGAGCGCGCCGCTTACCTGAGTCGTGGCGCGGTGGAGGTGGACGGGCAGGTCTATCAGCCGGGCCAGTTGCTGGTGTTCGCCGCCGGCCGGCCGGTCACCGTCCGGGCGGTCGAGGCCGCGCGCCTGGCGGTGCTGGGTGGCGAACCGCTGGAAGGCCCGCGCTTCGTGTGGTGGAACTTCGTCTCCAGCCGCAAGGACCGCATCGAGCAGGCCAAGCAGGACTGGCAGCGCGACCGCTTCGGCCAGGTGGTGCCGGGCGACGAGACGGAATACATCCCGCTGCCGGCGCCGCGCTCCTGAGCCTTACATGCCGCGCGCGTAGGCCTGCTGGCGCTGGGCCACCAGCGCCTCGCGCCGCACGAAGTCGCGCACGAAACCATCGGCCGGATGATGGTGCAGGTTGTAGGGCGTGTCCCACTGCACGACCCGGCCTTCGCTCATGACGCCGATGCGGTCGGCGATGGCGAACGCCTCGGCCTGGTTGTGCGTCACCAGGATGGCGGTGTGGCCGGTGGACTTGAGGATGTCGCGCACCTCGAAGGCCAGCCGCTCGCGTGTATCCACGTCCAGGTTCGAGAACGGCTCGTCCAGCAGCAGCAGGTCGGGCGACGGCGCCAGTGCGCGGGCCAGTGCCACGCGCTGTTGCTGGCCGCCGGAGATCTCGTGCGGGTAGCTGTCCGCCGAGGCCGACAGGCCCACCATGTCCAGCATCTCGCGCACCCGGGCGGCGCGTTCGGCGCGGCCCAGCTTGCGCAGCCCGAAGGCGACGTTCTCGGCCGCCGTCAGGTGCGGGAACAGGGCATAGTCCTGGAACATCATGCCTACGCGCCGCAGCTCGGGCGCGACCTGCACGGCAGGAGAGGAAATGATGTTGCCGTCGAGCGCGATATGGCCGGCGCGCACCGGCTCGAAGCCGGCAATGGCGCGCAGGATGGTGGTCTTGCCGCAGCCGGATTCGCCCAGCAGGCAGCCGATATGGCCGGCCGGCAGGGCCAGCGAGAGGTCGCGCACCACCGGCCGCAGCCCTTGCGGCGTGTCGTAGGCCAGGTGGATATGGTCGAGTTCAAGCAGGTCGGGCACGATATCAATGTCCCATTTTCAGATTGGTGCGGGCCAGCAGGATGACCGGCAGCAGGCCGGCGAGCACGATGGCCAGCGCCGCGACGGCGCCTTCTTCGTAGGTGCCGCGCGCGGCTTCGGCATACAGCCAGGTGGCCAGGGTCTCGAAGTTCAGGGGCCGCAGCAGCAGGGTGGCGGGCAGTTCCTTCATGGTGTCGACGAACACCAGCAGGGCGCTGGCCGCGAGGGCCGGGCGCAACAGGGGCAGGTGCACGCGGCGCAGCGTGCCGCCGGCGGTCTCGCCCAGCAGCCGCGAGGCCTGTTCGAGCGACGCCGGAATGCGCGCCAGCCCGGCCTCGACGCCGCCCACCGAGACGGCCAGGAAGCGCATCGTGTAGGCGCAGACCAGCGCCCCGGACGAACCCATCAGCAGCAGGCCGCTGGTGCCGAACACCGAGCCCAGCTGCCGGTCGATCCAGGTGAACGGCATCAGCAGGCCGATGGCCAGCACCGTGCCAGGCACGGCATAGCCCAGGCTGGCGATGCGCGCGCAGGCGCGGCCCGGATTGAAGCGGGCGCTCTCGCGCAGCGTGCGCCCCGCCCAGGCCACCACCAGGCCGCACCCCAGCGTGACCAGCGTGGCGACGAAGGCGATGGACAGCGTGTTGGCCAGGCCGTCGAGCAACTGGTCGGATACGCCGCCCACCAGGTGCAGGCGCTTATAGGTTTCGACCACCAGGTACCAGGCCGGCGCCACGAACCCCAGCAGCACCGGAATCCAGCCCAGCACTACCGCCAGCAGGGCCGCGCCGCCGCGCAGGCGGCGCGGCTGCATGGGGCGCATGCGCTGGGTGTTGGCATAGCGCTGGCGCTTGCGGCCATGGCGTTCCAGCAGGATCAGCCCGACCACGATGGCCAGCATGGTCAGCGCGATCTGGGCGGCGCTGGCCAGGTCCGAGCGGGTGATCCAGGTCGTGTACACGGAGACGGTCAGGGTCTGCACCCCGAGGAATTCCGAGGCGCCGATGTCGTTCAGCGTCTCGAGCAGCGCCAGGCTGGCGCCGACCGCGATGGCCGGCCGCGCCAGCGGCAGCGCCACGCGCACGAATACGCCGACGCGCCCGGCGCCGAGCGTGCGCGCCGCTTCCAGCAGGCTGGCGGCCTGCGTCATGAACATGACCCGGGTGCTCAGGTAGACGTAGGGATACAGGACGAAGCCCAACACGAAAATGGCGCCGTAGATCGAGCGCAGGTCGGGCAGGCGGAACTGGCGCGGGCTGTCATAGCCCAGCAATTCGCGTATGGCCGTCTGGATCGGCCCGATGGGGTGCAGCAGGTCCAGGTAGGCGAAGGCGATGATGTAGGTCGGCACCGCCAGCGGCAGCAGCAGCGCCCAGGTCAGCATCCGGCGGGTGGGGAACTCGTAGGCGGTCACCAGCCAGGCCGCGCCGGTCCCCAGGCAGGTAACCAGAATGCCGACCCCGGCCAGCAGCATGGCCGTGTTGGCAAGGGCCTGCGGCAGCACGTAGCTGGCCAGGTGGGTCCAGTGCGACAGATTGGCGTGCAGGGCTTCCCAGGCCAGCGCGCCCAGGGGCAGCAGGACGGCCAGCGCGATCAGCGCGGCGCCCGTCAGCCAGCCGACGCCGCGTTCGAGGCCGCGCGGGCGCCATGGGCGGGGCAAGGTGTCAGTAGGCATGCTTCAACAACGTAGCGTGGGCCATCGCGGACCCACCAGAAAAGCCCGCGCCGAAAAAGCCGATGTCAGGCTCCTCGCGGAGCCTGACATCCAGGCGCGGCGGCCGCCCTGCGCGGGCGGCATGGCGATCACTGGTCGAAGCCGACCTTGTCGACCAGCTCGCTGGCCTGCTTGCGGTACTTGGCGATTTCGGCCACGGGCAGCGCGTCGACCTTCAGTTCGCCGAAGCTGGCCACCACCGGGTCGAGCTGGACACCCTTGCGGATCGGGTACTCGTAGTTGGCGCGGGCGTAC
This sequence comes from Bordetella genomosp. 2, assembly GCF_002261345.1. Taxonomy (GTDB): domain Bacteria; phylum Pseudomonadota; class Gammaproteobacteria; order Burkholderiales; family Burkholderiaceae_B; genus Bordetella_A. The sequence continues at coordinate 94,540 of NZ_NEVT01000006.1, forward strand.
AGCGCCTGGGCCGGCTCGGACACCAGGAATTCCAGCAGCTTGACGGCGTTTTCCTTGTTGGGCGCGTGCGCGGCCACCGCGGCGCCGCTGATGTTCACGTGCGTGCCCGAACCGCCGTTCTTGAAGGTGGGGCGCACCACCTTGATGGCGTCGCCCCACTTGCGGGCGTCGGTGCCGGGCTCGGCGTTCTTCATGTGGCCCACATAGTAGGCGTTGGCAATGCCGATATCGCAGATGCCGCCGAGGATGTCGCGCGCCACGTCGCGGTCGCCGCCGGCGGCCTTGCGGGCCAGGTTGGCCTTGACGCCGCGCAGCCACTTCTCGGTGGCTTCGGCGCCGTCATGCGCGATCATGGCCGCCACCAGGGCGGTGTTGTACGGGTGCTGGCCCGAGCGGATGCAGACCTTGTTCTTCCACTTGGGGTCGGCCAGGTCTTCGTAGTGGAAGCTGTCGAGCTTCACTTCGTTGGCCACGTACAGCACCCGGTCGCGCAGCGACAGGCTGTACCATTTGCCGTCGGCCCCGCGCAGGTTGGCGGGAATGACCGAATTCAGCGTCTCGGACTGGATCGACTGGGTGATGCCGCCGTCGACCAGGTCGATCAGGTTGCCGATGTCGACCGTCATCAGGACGTCGGCCGGCGACTGCGCGCCTTCGGCCTTGACGCGTTCGAGCAGGCCGTCCTTGATGAAGACGGTGTTGACCTTGATGCCGCTTTCCTTGGTGAAGGCATCCAGCATGGGCTGGATCAGCTTCGGTTCGCGGGTGGTGTAAAGGCTGACTTCGTCGGCAGCCATGGCCGGGGCGGCCAGGGTGGCGCCGGCCAGCGCCAGCGCGCCCAGCAGCGGGGTCAGGGAAGAGCGTCGGGTCGACATAGGGGCGGGGCTCCAGTGCGTTGCAGCAGGGATGCGCCGGCCCGAACGGGGCTGCGGATGCATCCGTTAACGAAAATGATTATCAAGTGGATGCGACAATACCAGGAAGCCGCAGACCGTTCAACTTACCGTCAGTTGTGGTGACGGACCCCGTGATTTCTATCAAAAGGTTATAAGGGCATTACGGATTAATGAGAGCGGTTATCAAGCAGTCGCGGTAAAATAGGGAAAACCCTTAAGCCCGCGCCCGCCTTTTGCACGGCGTGGAATCCCACTCGGCGCGCGTGGTGCGTTGATTCTTTCTCAACGGACATGGCAGCTTTCAACACCGAGCGCGTACTGAGCGTGCATCACTGGAACGATACGCTTTTTTCCTTCACCACCACGCGCGACGCCGCGTTGCGGTTCCACAACGGCCACTTCGTCATGATCGGCCTGGAAGTCGAAGGCAAGCCCCTGATGCGAGCCTACAGCATCGCCAGCGCCAACTACGAAGAAAACCTGGAATTCCTCAGCATCAAGGTGCAGAACGGCCCGCTCACCTCGCGCCTGCAGCACCTGAAGGAAGGCGACACCATCCTGGTCAGCCGCAAGCCGGTCGGCACGCTGGTGGTCGACGACCTCAAGCCCGGCAAGCACCTGTTCCTGTTCGGCACCGGCACCGGCCTGGCGCCCTTCATGAGCATCATCAAGGACCCGGACGTCTACGAGCGCTTCGAGAAGGTCGTGCTGGTGCATGGCGTGCGCTGGGTCAGCGAACTGGCCTACGCGGATTTCATCGAAAAGGAACTGCCCAACAACGAGTTCTTCGGCGACGTGGTGCGCGAAAAGCTCGTCTACTACCCCACGGTCACGCGCGAGCCGTTCCGTAACCGGGGCCGTATCACGGAGCTCATCGAAAGCGGCAAGCTGTGCCAGGACATCGGCCTGCCGCAAATCAACCCCGAAACCGACCGCGCCATGCTTTGCGGCAGCCCGCACATGCTGGCCGACATCAGCGCCATGCTCGATGCGCGGGGCTTCCAGGTCTCGCCCGGCGTGGGCGAACCGGGCGACTACGTGGTCGAACGGGCCTTCGTCGAAAAATGACCCGCCGCCGCCCCGCGGGGCGGCGGTCATGGCGGCGGGCCGCTCAGGCTCGCGATTGCCCCATGGCGGCGCCCGTTTGCGGCGCCGTCGTGTTTTCCTGGTGCGCGCGCTTGCCGATGCCAAGGCGCTGCGCCACGATACCCATGATCACGATCGCGCCGGCCAGGGCCGAGGTGTACGTCACTTCGGTGCGATAGGTGCCTTCGACGATCATGGTCGCCAGCGCGGCGATGATGCACACGATCACGGCGTACGTCAGCCACGGGAACAGCCACATCTTGAACCGGAGCTCCACGCCGTCGGCCTGCAGGCGGTAGCGCATGCGCAGTTGCGAGCAGGCGATCACCAGGTAGACGAACAGCGCGATCGTGCCGGTGGCCTGCATCAGCACGTCGTAGAGGTCCATCTGGGAAGTCGCCATGAGCCAGACCGCGGCGAACGCGAACACACTCGAAACCAGCACCCCGACGTACGGCGCGCCGGTGCGGCGGCCGGTAGTCTGCATGATGCGGTGCGCATCGCCGCGTCGCGACAGCGAATACAGCATGCGCGAGGCAGTGTAGAGCGCCGAGTTGAAGCAACTGCAGACCGAAGTCAGCACGACGAAATTGACGATCGCCTGGGCGTGGGGAATGCCCAGCACATTCAGGGCGACGTTATAGCTGCCGTGCGTCGGCTGCGCCAGCGTGGGTTCGTTGTAGGGCACCAGGCAGACGACGATGAAGATCGAGCCGACGTAGAACAGGCAGATGCGCCAGACCACGGATTTGATGGTCCTGACGATTTCCTGGCTGGGATTGGCCGATTCGGCCGCCGCCACCGTGACGATCTCCGCGCCGATGAAGGCGAACATGACGCCCAGCAGCGCGACCACCACCGATTTGGCGCCGTTGGGCATGAAGCCTTGCGCGGTGAGCTGCGAGACGCCGCGCGCCTCGCCCCATGGCCACAGGTGCATGATCGCCAGGCTGCCGATCACCAGGAACAACACGATGGCGCCCACCTTGATCAGGGCGAACCAGAACTCGAACTCGCCGTAGTTGCGCACATTCATGAAGTTGACGGCGACCAGCGATAGCGTGACCAGCAGTGCGTAGCCCCAGTCGGGGATGAAAGGGAACCAGTCGTGCAGGATCTGGCCGGCCACATAGGCTTCCCAGCCCATGAGCAGCGCCCAGAAGTACCAGTACAGCCAGCCGATGGTGAAGCCGGCCCAGCGGCCGATCGCGCGGTCGGCATAGGTCGAGAACGAGCCGGTGTCGGGCTGGGCGACGGCCATTTCTCCCAGCATGCGCATGACCAGGATGACCAGCAGGCCGCCGCCCGCGTAGGCCAGGATCACCGCCGGCCCGGCCAGGGCGATCTGCTTGCCGGAGCCGACGAACAGGGCGGCCCCGATGACCCCGGCGATCGACATCATCGTCAGGTGGCGGGACTTCAGGCCGCCTTTCAGGTTGGTGTGCTGCGTGTTGGCCAACTATCTCCTCCTTCCGCCGTATCCGGCAATGAACGAAAAAGCGCCCCTCGTCGGGGGCGCGCTATATAACCAGCCCGCGCCGGCAGGCGCGGGGAGCGGTCCCGGCCGCCCTGGCTGCTACTCGGGTTGGATGCCCGCCTTCTTAATGATATCCCCCCACTTCTGCGATTCGCTACGCTGGAAGTCGGCCAGTTCCTGCGGCGAAGAGATCGCCGGCGCCGTGCCGGTGGACTGGTAGAACTGCTTGGCCGCGGCGCTCTCGGTGGCCTTGGTGAGCAGCTCGTGCAGACGCGCCACCACCTTGTCGGGCGTGCCGGCCGGCACGTAGGCGCCGAACCAATAGCCCATCTCATAGCCCGGCACGCCGGCCTCGTCGATGGTCGGCACCTCCGGCGCCAGGGGCGAGCGTTCCTTGCCGGTAAAGCCCAGGGCGCGCAGCTTGCCCGACTTGACCTGTGGCAGCCCGGTGGCCGTGTCGGTGATCATCATGTCGATCTGGCCGCCCAGCAGGTCGGTGACCGCCAGCGGGTTGCTCTTGTAGGGCACGTGCAGCAGCTTCACATCCGCCATCTGCTGCAGCAACTCGCCGGCGATGCGGCTGCTGGAACTGCCGCTGCCGAAGCTGAGCTTGCCGGGCGACTGCTTGGCAAGTGCCAGGAAGTCCTGCACGCTCTTGGCCGAAGACGACGGGTTGATCACCATGATCTGCCCGCCCTTGCCCAGCAGCGTGATCGGTGCGAAGTCCCGCACGGGGTCGTATGGCAGGGATTTGTACAGGTGCTCGTTGGCCGCGTGCGTGGTGTTGGTGGTGATCAGCACCGTATAGCCGTCCGGTTCGGCACGGGCCGCGCTCTGCGCGCCGATCATGGCGCTGGCGCCGGGCTTGTTCTCGATCACCACCGACTGGCCGGTCTGTTCCGCGACGCCCTGGCCGATGGCCCGGCCCAGCTGGTCGGTGGCGCTGCCCGCTGCGAAGGGCACGATGAAGGTGATGGGTTTGGCGGGGAAGTCCTGGGCGGCCGCGGCCAGGGGCAGGGCGGCGCACAGGCTGGCAAGCAGGCGTAGCGGGGCGGGAAAGCGCATCGGAGTCTCCGTGTATCGTCTGGTTTGTATTGGGATGTTGGTATCGGGCAAGCCGCGCCCGTCAGGGTCTGCCGGCGGCGTCGCCCGGCACGTCGGGCAGGCGCTCGGCCAGCGCGGGCGGGACGTCCACCCGCAGGTCCAGCAAATGGAACGACAGGCTCTTGCCGTGGGTATCCAGGTTGAGCGCGTCGTTCACGCCACCGTCCAGCACGCCTTCCAGCACGAAATTCATGGCATGCAGGCTGGGGATCAAATAGCGCGTGACGCGGCTGGGCCGGCGATAGCCGAACCATTCCGCCACGCGCGCCTCGGTGACCTGGGCGGCCAGCACTTCGTAGCATGCGGGGTCCCAGGCGATCAGGCTCAGGTTGGAGATGTCGCCCTTGTCGCCCGAACGGCTGTGCGCCAGGCGGTAGAGGGGCACGTTTACCAGCATTGGTCCGGCGCTCATGGCGTCTGCTCCTCCATCATGGTCCAGCCGCTGTCCACCGCGTCGCGCGGGACGGTGCAGGACACCATGTTCAGGCGCGGCCGCAACGACGTGCGCACGCCGCCGCCGCCCGCCGGTCCGCAGGTATACAAGGCCGTGACTTCGCGCAGCAGCCGTTCGGCGATGCGGCGGTCGTCGTGTTCGGCGGCCAGGCGCAAACGCACGTCGCGGCCATGGCCCGGCTGGCGACTTTCCAGCATGGCGCCGCCATCGTCGCCCAGAATGCTCAGCACGCCGATCAGGTCGACGCGCGGCGCCAGGGCCGGCCCGAGCCGGCGGCGCACCATGTCGGCGGCCAGGCGGGCGCGCGCCTCGGCCTGCACGCCCGCGTACGAGATTTCCGCTTCGGCCAGCCAGCCGCCGCGGTAGCAGACGTTCACCTTGAGTTCATCCGGGCGCGCGTGGCCGGTGATGCCGCGCACCGCCACGCGGTCCGGGCCCAGCACCTGCACGGCAGCGGCGCTCAGGCCGGCGACCACGTCGGGGGTCAGGTAGCGCGCCGGATCATGGACCTCATACAGCAGTTGTTCTTTCACCGTGCGCGCGTCCACCGCACCGCCCGTCCCGTCCGCCTTGCCGATCACGAATTCGCCGTCGGCGTCGATCTCGGCGATGGGGTAGCCCGCGTCGTGCACATCGGGCACGTCCTTCAGTCCGGGCACGCAGAAGTAGCCGCCGGTCACCTGGGTGCCGCATTCCAGCATGTGGCCCGCCATGGTCGCGCGCCCGAGCCGCGCCCAGTCGTCCATGGCCCAGCCATAGTGCGCCAGCACCGGTCCAACTGTCAGCGAGGGGTCGGACACCCGCCCGGCCACCACCACCTGGGCGCCGGCGCGCAGCGCGCCGGCGATCTCGCCCGCGCCCAGGTACACGTTGGCGCTGACGACGTCCATGTCGTCCAGGCGCGGCCCCAGCCGCTCGCGCAGCAGGGCCCGCTGCGCCGGGCTGGCCAGGGCGTCGCCGTGGATCACCGCGATGCGCGGGGCGGGCAGGCCCTGGGCGCGCGCCAGCTCGCCGATGCGGCGCGCCGCGGCGGGCGGATTGGCCGCGCCGAAATTGCCGACGATACGGATGTCGCGGCGCAGGCAATCGCCCAGCACGGGCCCGACGAGGTCGTCCAGCAGCGGTTCGTAGCCGGCGGCGGGATCGGCATTGCGCGCCAGCTGCGCCAGCGCCAGGGTGCGCTCGGCCAGGGTCTCGAAGATCAACGTGCCGCCGCCGCGCGCGGCCAGCGTATCGACCACGGCCCGGGCGCCGTCGGTGCGGTCGCCCGAAAAACCACTGGCACAGCCGACAAGTAAAGGAGGAATCGCCATCGTGATCCATGGAGCAGGGCGCCGGAGTGCGCCGCGATCCCGGTCACTATAGGCAGGCTTGCTTGATAATTGAAATAGAAATATAAGATCGATTCATCCAAGATATCTATGAATATATCGGCCCGCCAACTGCGCGCTTTCGTGGCACTCGCCGACGAGAAGCACTTCACCCGCGCCGCCCAGCGCTGCCACCTGACGCAGCCGGCGTTCAGCGCGCTGATCCGCGCGCTGGAAGACACCGCCGGCGTGCGGCTGTTCGACCGCAGCACCCGGCACGTCGAGCTGACAGCCGAAGGCCGCGTGCTCGACGCCTCCGCGCGCCGGCTGCTGGGCGACCTGGAACTGGCCATGGAAGACCTGCGCGACCATGCCGCCCGGCGCCGCGGCCGCGTCACCGTGGCGGCGCTGCCGTCGCTGGCCGCCGGCTGGCTGCCCGGCCTGCTGGCGCGCTATCACCAGGATCACCCCGGCATCACGCTGCAATTGCGCGACGCCTTGCTCGACCCGTGCCTGGACATGGTGCAGAGCGGCGCGGCCGATTTCGCGGTGGCGGCGCGGCGCGCCGACATGACCGACCTGGACAGCGAGTTCCTGCACGCCGACCGCTTCTTCCTGGTGTGCCGCCAGGATCACCCGCTGGCCGGCCGGGCCCAGGTGCGCTTGCGCGACCTGGCGCGCTGGCCCCTCATCCAGCTCGCGCGCGGCAGCAGCGTGCGCCGCCACCTCGACGAAGCCCTGGGGGCGGGCGGGGCGGCGCCGCTACTGGAGGTCGAGCACCTGGCCACCGTCACCGGGCTGGTATGCGCCGGGCTGGGGATCAGCGTGGTCCCGGCAATGACCCTGTTTCACTTCCGGCGCGAGGAGCTGGTCATCAAGCCGCTGGCCGGCCGGCCCCTGACCCGCCCGCTGTACCTGGTCCGGCGCCAGGGGCGCACCCTGTCCAGCGCCGCGCAGGCGCTGTACGACCTGCTGCTGGAGCACCGGGAACGGATAGGCGAGGCGTAGGGCCGGGAACTCCTCGCTTTCGCGGATGCCTATTGCTGTTTAAACTTCAATAGTCCAGTCTATTGCGACTGATCTCCCCCAAGGATACGGCCCATGAGCAAGCAAATCATCCATACCGACGCCGCCCCGGCCGCCGTCGGCCCTTACTCGCAAGCGGTAGCTGTCACCGGCGGCAAGACGGTCTACTTGTCCGGACAGATCGGCCTCGAACCCGGCACCGGCGACCTGGTCTCGGAGAACTTCGACGCCCAGGTGCGCCAGGCTTTCGCCAACATGAAGGCCGTCGTCGAAGAGGCGGGCGGCACCCTCGACAACATCGTCAAGCTGACTTTGTTCCTGACCGACCTCAACAAGTTCACGGCGGCCAACGCCATCATGGCCGAGATCATCCCGCAGCCGTTCCCGGCGCGCTCCACCGTGGGCGTGGCCAGCCTGCCCAAGGGCGCCCAGTTCGAGGTCGAGGCGATACTGGTCCTGTAGGCGAGCGGTATCGGGTATACGGGTCTGTCGCGCCATGCCGGCCACCGCCGCGGCACGCAAGGGGCAGGGCGTCGCGCCAGACGCCAGCCGCCCGCTGACGGCTGTGCAGCGCAAGCTGCACAGCCTGGGGCTGGCGACGCCCGGCGACTGCATCCTGCACCTGCCGCTGCGCTACGAAGACGAAACCCGTGTCGTGCCGATCGCCTCGCTGCGGCCTGGCCTGCCGGCCCAGGTCGAGGGCGAGATCCTGCGCAGTGAAGTCCTGTACCGGCCGCGCCGCCAATTGACCGCGGTCATGGGCGACGGCACCGGCGAGCTGCAGCTGCGCTGGCTGAATTTCTACCCCAGCCAGCAAAAGCAGCTGGCCATCGGACGGCGTCTGCGCGCGCGCGGCGAAGTGCGCGGCGGCTTGTTCGGCCGCGAAATGGTCCATCCGCGCATGAGCAGCGCCGACGCGGCGCTGCCCGAGGCGCTCACCCCGGTCTACCCCAGCACCGAGGGCCTGTCGCAGCCATCCTTGCGCAAGGCCATCGCCCAGGCGCTGCAGCAGGCTGACCTGAGCGACACGCTGCCGCCGCAGGCGCTGCAGCGCTACGGGCTGATGCCGTTCGAACCCGCCATCCGCCTGCTGCATGCCCCGCCGCCCGGCGTGTCCGAGCAGGACCTGGTCGAGCGCGGGCATCCCGCCTGGCGCCGCATCAAGTTCGACGAACTGCTGGCCCAGCAACTGTCGCTGGCGGCGGCCCGGGCGGCCCGCCGCAGCATCCAGGCCGAGCCGCTGCCCCGGCAGGGCGGTCCGGGCGGCCTGGTGGAGCGCCTGTACCAGGCGCTGCCGTTCAAGCTGACGGGCGCCCAGCAGCGCGTCGTCGAGGAGATCGCCGCCGACCTGGCCAAGCCGTATCCCATGCACCGGCTGCTGCAAGGCGACGTCGGCAGCGGCAAGACCGTGGTCGCCGCCATCGCGGCGGCGCAGGCGATCGCCTGCGGCGCCCAGGTGGCGTTGATGGCGCCCACCGAGATCCTCGCCGAGCAGCATTTCCACAAGCTGGTGGCGTGGCTGCAGCCGCTGGGCGTCAATGTCGCCTGGCTGAGCGGCAGCCAGACGGCCAAGGCGCGCCGCCAGGCCGCCGCGAGCGCCGCCGACGGCAGCGTGCAACTCGTGGTCGGGACGCAGGCGCTGATCCAGGACCACGTCGAATTCCACCGGCTGGGCCTGTCGATCGTCGACGAGCAGCATCGCTTCGGCGTCGGGCAGCGCCTGGCGCTGACCCGCAAAGGCGAGGTTCCCCACGGCCAGACCGTGCCGCACCAGCTCAACATGAGCGCCACGCCCATCCCGCGCACGCTCGCCATGACTTTCTTCGCCGACCTGGACGTGTCCGTCATCGACGAGCTGCCGCCGGGCCGCACGCCAGTGGTCACCAAGCTGGTGTCGGACAGCCGCCGCGACGAGGTCATCGCCCACATTGCCAGCGCCGTGCGCGAAGGCCGGCAGGCCTACTGGGTATGCCCGCTGGTCGAGGAAAGCGAGGCCCTGCAATTGCAGACCGCGGTGGACACCTACGAGGCCATGCTGGCCGACTTGCCCGACCTGCGCCTGGGCCTGGTCCACGGCCGCCTGCCGCAGGCCGACAAGGCCGCCGTGATGCAGGCGTTCCGCGATGGCGAGATCGACCTGCTGGTCGCGACTACCGTCATCGAGGTGGGCGTGGACGTGCCCAATGCCTCGCTGATGGTCATCGAGCACGCCGAGCGTTTCGGGCTGGCCCAGCTGCACCAGCTGCGCGGCCGGGTAGGGCGGGGCAGCGCCGAGTCGGTCTGCGTGCTGCTGTACCAGGCGCCGCTGTCGCAAGTGGCGCGGCAGCGGCTGCGCGCCATGTTCGAGACCTCCGATGGCTTCGAGATCGCCCGCCGCGACCTGGAGCAGCGCGGCCCGGGCGAGTTCCTGGGCACGCGCCAATCCGGGCTGGCGCTGCTGCGGTTTGCCGACCTGGAAGCCGATGTCGGCATCGCCGAGCAGGCCCGCGACGCCGCTTCCTGGCTGCGCGCCGAGCACCCCGGCGCCATCGAGGCCCACCTGGCGCGCTGGATGCGTGGCCGCGAGGATTTCCTGCGCACATGAACCTGTCCATTCATTTCAACCTTCATCGGCCGTCCCCGAGGTACGTATCGCCATGACACTGACCGAACTCAAATACATCGTCGCGGTCGCGCGCGAACGGCATTTCGGCCGCGCCGCCGAGGCATGCTTCGTCAGCCAGCCGACGCTGTCGGTGGCCATCCGCAAGCTCGAGGACGAACTCGGCGTCACGCTGTTCGAGCGCGGCGGCGCCGAAGTCGGCGTCACCGCCATCGGCCAGCGCATCGTCACCCAGGCGCAGAAGGTGCTGGAAGAAAGCGCCAGCATCAAGGAAATCGCCCGCCAGGGCCACGATCCGCTGGCCGGCCCGCTGCGCGTGGGCGTCATCCATACCATCGGCCCGTACCTGCTGCCGCGCCTGGTGCCCATGCAGATCGCGCGCACGCCGCAGATGCCGCTGCTGCTGCAAGAGAACTTCACCCTGCGGCTGGTGGAATTGCTGCGCCAGGGGGAGATCGACTGTGCCATCATGGCCCTGCCGCTGCCCGAGGCCGGCCTCGTCACCCAGCCGCTCTACGACGAGCCGTTCGTGGTCGCCGTGCCGCGCGACCACGAATGGGCCGAGCGCGAATCCGTCAGTTCCGAAGACCTCAAGCAGCAGACCATGCTGCTGCTGGGCACGGGCCATTGCTTTCGCGACCAGGTGCTGGAAGTCTGCCCCGAGCTGTCGCGTTTCTCGGCCGCCAGCGACGGCATCCAGCGCACCTTCGAAGGATCCTCGCTGGAAACCATACGCCATATGGTGGCTGCCGGCATCGGCGTCACGGTATTGCCGGTCACCGCCATCCCGGAAGCGCCCCAGCCCAAGGCGCTGCTGCGCTACCTGCCGTTCGAAGGCTCGCCGCCTGAACGGCGCGTGGTGCTGGCCTGGCGGCGCAGCTTCCCGCGGCTGGCGGCGATCGAGGCCCTGGCCCAGGCGGTATATGAGTGCGGCCTGCCCGGGGTGAAGATGCTCGACAAGGAAACCGCGACCAGCTAAGGCCTGTTTGCCTGGATCAGCGCCGCGGACCGGGCGCGCCGCTATTTGTTTCTTGACGGTGGTATTCTTGTTCCGTTCTCGTCCTCAATGAAGGAGCTCTACATGGCCAAGTCGTCCAAAGCCAGCAGCGGCAGCGCCGCCGTTCGCATCAACATCGGCATCTCTGACAAGGATCGCACCGCGATCGCGGCGGAACTCTCCAAGGTGCTGGCGGACTCGTACACGCTCTACCTGATGACGCACAACTTCCACTGGAACGTCACGGGCCCGCTGTTCAACACGCTGCACCAGATGTTCATGACGCAGTATTCCGAAGAATGGGCCGCGCTCGACGACATCGCCGAGCGCATCCGCGCCCTGGGCGTGCATGCGCCGGGCACGTACCGCGAGTTCGCCAAGCTGTCGTCCATTTCCGAGCCCGGCGACGTGCCCGACGCCATGGAAATGGTGCGCCTGCTGGTCAAGGGCAACGAAGCGGTCTCCAAGACCGCCCGGGCCGCGTTCGACAAGGCCGACGCCGCCAACGACCAGCCCACCGCCGACCTGCTGACCCAGCGCATGGACATCCACGAGAAGAACGCCTGGATGCTGCGCAGCCTGCTCGAATAAGGGCGGCTGGTTCCGTCGCCTGACGACCGGCTTCCCTTCGCGGGAAGCCGGCGTCGTTTCTGGCGGACGCCCCAGTCCGCCCATCCGCCTGTCCGACTGCGCATGACGTCTTCCCCTTCCTCCGGCGTACCCGCCTGCGTGCTGATCACCGGCGCCACCGGCGGCATCGGCGGCGCGCTGGCGCTGGAATACGCGCGCGCCGGCGCGGCCACCTTGATCCTGCAAGGCCGTAACCGCGCGCGCCTGGAAGAGCTGGCCCAGGCCTGCGGCGCGCAGGGCGCGCGCGTCATCCTGCACGAACTGGACGTGCGCGACCACGACGCCCTGCGGCAATGGCTGGCGGACATCGGCGCCACCGAAGCGCCCGACCTGGTCATCGCCAACGCCGGCGTCAACATCAATACCGGCCCGCAGCACCAAGGCGAAGCGTGGGACGACATGCACCGGCTGTTCGACGTCAACCTCAAGGCCGTCATGGCGACCGTGCACGCCAGCCTGCCGGCCATGCGCGCGCGCAAGGCCGGCCAGATCGCGCTGGTCAGCTCGCTGGCCGGCTGGCGCGGCCTGCCCGAGACGCCCAGCTACAGCGCCAGCAAGGCTGCCGTCAAGGTCTACGGCGAAGCCATGCGCGACCTGCTGGCGGGCGAGGGCGTCAAGATCAATGTCATCATGCCCGGCTACGTAGAATCGCAGATGTGCTTCGACATGCCCGGCCCGAAGCCCTTCCTGTGGAAGGCCGACAAGGCGGCGCGCGTCATCCGGGCCGGCCTGGCCGCCAACAAGGCCCGCATCAGCTTTCCCTTCCCCTTGAACCTGGGCTGCTTCCTGCTGTCGGTCATCCATCCGGCGCTCTCGGGCTGGATACTGCAGCGGTTGGGCTACCGTGGCTGACCCCTGGCTGTGGCCGCTGCTGGCCGCCTACCTGGGCGGGCTGGCCCTGTCATGGGGGCTCGAGCTGCTGCTGCAGCCGCGGCCGGTGGCGCCCTGGCGGCGCCCGGCCGGCTCGCTGGCCGTGCACCTGGGCACCTGGTCGCTGGCCTTCGGGCTGACGCTGTTGCTGTACCGCCGCCCGGTCTTCGCCGCGCTCAATGCGCTGGCGCTCGAACTGGTGATCGTGCTGGTCAGCAACGCCAAGTTCAAGGCGCTGCGCGAACCCTTCGTCTACGCCGACTTCGAATACTTCGCCGATGCAATCCGGCACCCCCGCTTGTATCTGCCGTTCCTGGGCTTCTGGTCGGCGGTGCTGTCGCCCATCGGGTTTGCATTGGCTTGCGCGGCGGCATTCCGCTACGAATCGAGCCTGCCCGCGCTGATGGGGATGCAAGGCTACGCCGTCCTGCTGGCGTTCCTGACCCTCGGCGGGGCGGCGCTGTGCCTGCTGGCGCGGCCCGCGCACATGAGCCTCGACGCCGGCGCCGACCTGCGCAGCCACGGGCTGCTGGCCTGCCTGTGGGCCTATGGTCGCGCCGAGCGGCAGGTCCCGGCCATCGCTCCCGCCGCCTGGCCGCGTTTCGACGCGGACCGCGCCAAGCCGGACCTGGTTTCCGTGCAGAGCGAGTCCTTCTTCGATGCCCGGCAGGCCTATGCAGCCCTGCGGCCCGACTTGCTGGCCGGCTATGACCGGCTGTGCGCCGAGGCGCGCCTGCATGGCCAGGTGCAAGTGCCGGCCTGGGGCGCCAATACCGTGCGCAGCGAATTCGAATTCCTGACCGGCCTGCCGGCCGCCGCGCTGGGGGTGCATCGCTACCAGCCGTACCGGCGCCTGGTGGCTGGCGGCGTGCCGGCGCTGGCGCGCCACCTGCGCGAGCAGGGCTACCGCACGGTATGCATCCATCCCTACCATCCTGGGTTTTATCGGCGCGACAGCATCCTGCCGCAACTGGGGTTCGACGAGTTCCTCAGCCTGGCGGCCTTCGGCGACAGCCCGAAGACCGGCCCCTATATCGGCGACGCCGAGGTGGCCCGGCGCGCCCTGGCCGAACTGCGCGCCGCCGACGCCCGGCCGGTGTACCTGCACCTGATCACCATGGAAAACCACGGCCCCCTGCATTGGGAGCAGGCCGGGCCCGCCGACCACTCGGCGGTGACCCGCCAGGCGCTGCCGGCGGGCTGCGACGACCTGGTGGTCTATGCCCGCCACCTGCGCAACGCCGACGCCATGTTCGTGGAACTGGCCGAGGCGCTGCGGCGCCATGGGCGTCCGGCCAGCCTGTGCGTGTTCGGCGACCACGTGCCCATCATGGCCGGCGTCTACCGGATCCTGGGCGAGCCGGCGGGGACGACGCCGTATCTGCTGTGGGACAACTGGCAGGGCCAGGCCGGAGCACGGCGCGACATCCGCCTGCACGAACTGGCAGGGCTCTGGCTCGATGGCTGCCGCGCGGCGCCCGGCTGACCAGCCGCACATGATGCGGCCAGCGCCGGCGCTTCCGCCTGACTGGCTCAGGCCGGCGGCGGGTCGAAGCGGACGATGTCGTCCTCTTCCAGGTAACCGCCGCTTTGCACCTCGATCATGATCAGGTCGCGCTGTCCGGGGTTGCTCAGCCGATGCAGGTGGCCGGCCGGGATATAAGTGGACTGGTTGCGCTCGATCAGCATTTCCTGGTCGCCATTGATCACTTTGGCCGTGCCGTCCAGCACCACCCAGTGCTCGCTGCGGTGGTGATGCATTTGCAGCGACAGCGAGGCCCCCGGCTTGACGCGCAGGCGCTTGATCTTGAAATTGGAGCCGGCTTCCAGGACGGTGTACGTGCCCCATGGACGATACACCGTGCGCTGCGATGGGTAGGCCTCATGCCCCCGGGCCCGCAAGGTGTCCAGCAAGGGCTCGACCAGTTCGGGTCGATGGGCGTCGATCACCAGCAATGCTTCAGGCGTATCGATAATCGTCAACTGGCTCACCCCGGCCGCCGCAACCAGGCGGTCAGCCGCGTGAATGGTGCAGTCCCGTACCTGGTTGAGCACCACTTCGCCCAGCGTGCGGTTGCCATCGGCGTCGGCAGGGTGCTGTTCGGCCAGGGCATTCCACAACTCGACATCCGCCCAGTCCAGGTCGGGCGCCGCATACCCGCCGCTGGCCGTGGACCGGTGCTTGTGCAGCACATAACTGCCCGTCGTCGCGGTGGCAGGTTCATCCTGGTCTCCCGCAACATCGGTTTCCAGTGCCGTATCGGCTTCGGTGCGGTAATAAATGGTGCCCTGTTGCACGCAGCTCCGGTGCCCGCTTGCCTGCAGCGCGGTCACAATGCGCTCGACCAGGCCGGGCCGGTGCGTATCCATGACCAAGACCGCGTCCGGTGTGTCCACGATCGTCAGGCCGGTCACGCCCGCGACGGCCACCAGGCGATCCTCGGCGTGGACATAACAGTCCCGCACCTGGTGCAGCACCATCTCGCCCTGGATGCGATTGCCGTCCGCATCCGGCTCCAAGCGCTCGGCCAGGGTATTCCAGTTGCCGACATCGCTCCAGTCGAGGTCGCACGGCACCACTGCCATGTGGCGGCTTTTCTCCAGCAATGCGTAATCCACGGAAATCGGCGCGATTTCCTGGTAGTGCCGCAGCTCCAGATTGATCCGGTATTCGGCCGCCGGGGTCGCTGTGGGCAGGGGCGCCGGCGGCATGCTGGCCTGCACCTGCCGCAGCAGGTCGGGCGCATGTTCTGCCAGTTCCCGCAACAAGGTGCTGGCCCGGGCGCATAGCATGCCCGAATTCCACAGATAATTGCCGCTGGCCAGGTACTGCCTGGCGGTGGCGTGGTCGGGTTTTTCAACGAAGCGGCATACCCGGTTGCCGTCGGCCTCGATATACCCGTATGACACTTCGGCGCGATCGGGCTGGATGCCGAAGGTCACGATGCCAGAGTCCGCGGCCAGGTCGCAGGCCTGCCGGACGGCCGCCGCGAGGGCATCCGTGTTGCCGATGACATGATCCGCCGTCAGGAACAGCAGCATGGCATCGCCATGGCGCTGCAGGCACGCCAGGGCCGCGGCCGCCACAGCAGGGGCGGTATTGCGCCCGACCGGCTCCAGGATATAGCCCAGCGCCAGCCCGTCGCGCCGCAGGGCGGCATAGGCGGCGGCCGTCTGGGTGTAGAGCTCTTGCCGGGTGACGGTCAGGATCTCGTCGACCCCGGGCAGTTGCTGCGCCCGCGCGAACGCCTGCTGCAGCAGATTCTCGCCGTTGTCCAGTTCGATGAAAGGTTTTGGAAACTGAGTGCGGGACAGCGGCCAGAGCCGCTTGCCGGCGCCGCCGGATAGGATGACGGGAAGCAAATTCACGTAGGTAATTGCCTAGAATGCAATCACCTGATCGTAGCCCAAGTTGACCGGCCTGATAGACAAGATTCGAAAAGTCTGGCAACCCTGAGAAGCGCCAGCCGGCGCGGACGAAAAAAAGGCGGCCGAAGCCGCCTTTCAAGAGGGATGAGTTCTTATACGTTAGCGGATCAGGCCGCGCGCTGCTGAGCCTCTTCCCAGTAGGAGTAGGTCCGCAGCACGTGCAGTTCCAGAACCGCCTGGCCGCGCACGCCATGCAGGGCCGCCGGGATCACGGCGTCGCCGCTGGTCCAGCGCATCGCCACGCCATGCACATCCTGGGCCGCATGCAGCCCGCCCAGTTGCGAGTCGAGCAGGTCGATGTCGCGTCGACCGGCTTCGTCCTCGATGGTGATGCGGACCAGGCCCACGCCGATCTTGCGCAGGTCGCGGCGGGCATGCGCGGTGGTCTCGCGCACCACGGCCGAGCGCGACAGGATATGCAGGTCGCTGGCTTGCGCGCCGGCCGGCAGCACGAAACGCATCACGCCTTCCAGCTGGCCTTCCGTTTCGGCACGGACTTCCTGGCCGTTGACCGCGACGCGCAGGTCGGGATCGGCCACGCGCACCGAGCGGGTCATGGCTTCAGCACGCTTGAGCAGGCGCTTGCGCACGGCTTCGACCGCGGGGCCGGAGCTCAGCACTTCGATGCCGTCGATGGCCGGGCGGCCTTCGGCCGGACCGAAATCCGGGTTCATCGCCACGCTGTCGGCGTTCTGGAACATCGAACGGTTGCCGGTGTCGACATACGATTCCGCGGCGGCGCCTTCGGCCAGCAGGATGTCGAAGCGATCCAGCTCGACGTGGAAGTACTCGAACGACTGGCGCGAGAAGTCCTGCGTGATCGTCTTGCCGTTGACCAGCAGCATGGCCGGGATCAGCTTGCCGTCGAAGAACATGTGGTGGCCGGGCGACACCGTCAGGTCGCGATGCGGCACGTTATCGGCGATCGAGCCCTTCTGGAATACGATCGGAAAAGCCCGGATCGCGTCCTTGGCCGGAATGCGAGCCTTGCGCAGCGAGCGGTAGCCCAGCCACTTGACCGTGGCGACACCACCGCTGGCGGTGCGAACCTGGTCGCCTGCCTTCAGGTCTTCGACCTTGACTTCGCCGTTCGGAGTGGCGATATGCGTGCCCTTGAGGTAGCACGCATAAGTCATGGTACCACCCTGGAAGGTGACGAGATTGGGATCCAGCCCTTCAGCGTTGAAGCGGCCAACGACTATTCCCAAGTCATTCCGGAAGATCAGGTCGCCGCCGCTATACTCACCGCTGGTCGCGCCGACGACCTGCACCTGGTCACCTGCCGTAATCCCCGAAATATTGGGGAAGGCGGAAATGTCGATATTCAGACCAGTCTGGTCGTAGATGAAGGTAGACGTGCCGTCACCATCGAGATTGATGTTGATGGTGTTCAGCAGGCCGGCATTCAGGAAGGCCGGCGACATCGTCAGGGAGCCGCCGTCAGCAATGTTGTAGTTGAACGTAGTCAGCGCGCTGACACCGGCCAGGCCGCTCAACACGACGTCGGCGTTCTCCATTACGTTCACGGTGTGCGTGGCCCCAATGCCCAGCGCTACGGTCTGGCTGAGTTCCAGCGGGTCTGTGGAGCCGCCGGTGTTCGTGATGTTCAACGTGGTATTGCCAACAGCATTGATATTCGCAGTCAGCGAATCGCCTTCATATGAGCCCTGGTCGACAGTTCGGTTCGTGCCGGAGAGCAGGTTGAGGTCAATAGTGGCCATGAAGCACCTTTACACGTTAAGTGGTAGCAAAAGTAGGCGCAAACGTTCCCTGTGCGAGCCGGGCTGGATCGCAACGAAACTGGGTGAGAAGAGGGGGAGCGCTGCGGTCAGGAAGCGAACAGCCGTGCGCGTCAGGAAGGCGGCGACATCATCTTTCTCCCATATGGAAAGCTTGCTGTCTTGCTATTGGGGACGGGTTCGTCCGGTCGGGTAACTGGACATCACATAAATCGAGATGCAGTTACTGGGCTGAAGCGTATCGACTTAACTAGAGAGATAAATTGCAATTTATCTTTTATTGTTATTAAAAGGCTCTCTACGTCTCTACATGTGTGCGTTGCAACATCATGTAGTACTCGATAAATCTATGAGATTTGCAGGTAATTTGTTGCTTGTGCAAATGTAAGTATAGAAACTTTAATACTCAATATAATACATTTAGTTTCTTATGGAGTGGTAGTTGGCCCAGATATTGCATCATAAGTTCACAAGTTGAATCGGGTGAGCAGTCGAAAGACTGAGCGGAATAACCTCTTAATGAACTATTGTGAGATAAATTGAAATAATCGATGCAACAAAGCCCTTCCGCGCAAGCGAGGAAGGGCTTTGGGGTGCGGATTGTTGCGAAGCGGCCGCTAGGGCCGCATCTGACTGTGCGTCATGGCGCGCAAAGCGCGTATCGGTAGGCGCTTTCGACGATGAGCTGGGCCATTTCATTGCTGACCATGCTTTCGGCCGTCCGCTGTCGTAGGCGTGTCGCGGTTTCGGCGTCCGGCGCCATTTCCGCCAACGCACGCGCCAGCGACCCGGCTTCGCGCAGGTCGAACGTCAGGCCGCATTGGCCATGCTGGAGCAGGCAGTCGCTTTGCGGCGTGCGTTCGGCGAGCACCAGCGTACCCTGTCGACGCAGCGTATCCAGGTCGGATAGCCAGTCCGGGCGGCCGGCATGCCGGCCCGGCACCATGCGTATGACAAGATCCGGCGTCGTGTCGCCCAGTCCTGCGCCGCCACGCGCGTCGGCCGTCGCCAGGTGTGCCTGCATGCCGGCATTCATTAGCGCCGCTTCCAACTGCGCTACCGCGGCATTGGGCCCGATCACCTGCAATCCGAAGCCGGGCAAATCGATAGCCGCGGGCAGGGAGTCGCCCAGCGCAGATATCCGCTCGGACGACAGGTCACTGACATCCAGCAAGGCAATCCAGCGTCGGCTATCCGCCGGTCGAGCAGGCGCTGTCGAGCCAGCCGGGGCAGACCAGGGGGGAACCAGGAATATCCGGTCGCGGTGTATGCCGGCCTGCAGCAGCAGGGCCGCCTGCCAAGCATCTGTCACGATCACGGCGTCTGCCCGGGCGGCGCAGCGCAGTTGCTGGGTATACGCCTGCCGCCACCATTCGGAGTCGGGCGGCGGCGCCGAAGCGTCGGTGACAGGACATGGGCTTGCTGGCTCCTGCCATTGCATCACGATCGGAAGCCGGTACTGTGCGCCAAGCGCGAGGGCCCGCAAAGCCAGGTCGTATCCGGACCGGCCTATATGTGCGTGGATGAGGCCTACCCGTCTACGCGAGATCCAGTGAGAAGAGAGCAGGGTATCGAAACGCAATAGATCCGTTCGCTTGACCCGGGCATGAGCTGCCGGGGTCAGGCTGTCCAACTCGATGACCTCCACGCCGTCTTGCACGCGGTGTGTGTATGGCCCGTCCGGACTTGCCTGCTGGGTATATTCCGTCGGCACGATGACCAACGGTTTGAATCCCTGTTCATACTGTGCGGCGGCCAGCGCAATGGGATCGTACAGGCGGCCATTGGGCGACGCCTGGGGCGCCAAATGAGCGACAACATGGGCCAGGCCGGCATGTCGTCCGCATTGGGCGTTCGGGGCCAAAGGCAACCAATCCGACATTTCGTCCAGCGCGGCCAGGGCGTAGCGTGATTGTTGCCGCATATACCCGCGCACCTCAGGCGCCTGCTCGAGCAAATAACAGGCTTCCCGCAATAGCGCCGGCGCGCCAATGCGCCAGGCCAGGGCCTGGATTTCAAGCAAGTACTGGCGCTCGGTCTTGCGTGCAGTCAGCCAGTGCCAGGCGACGCGTTCTGCGCCTTCCGCATCGGTTGCTTCCAGTCTGGGCAGGTCGGGCAGGGTGTAATCGTAGGGTTCGGCCGTCAATTCGCCCGTGATGGGCGCCTGTTCCATGCCTGACCAGCGTTGTAGATGTAATTCCAGGCGAACCGCCTGCGGTGGCGGAAGCAGTGGCCGTAGCGTCACGGCGGCTATCGAGCTGTCTCCCACCGGCACATAGTGAAACCGCCGTTCCAGGTGCGTGGAATAGGTAAACCCCGAATGAGGCGCATCCAGCGGATCGCCGTGCACATCGTAAAACTGGAAGCACACCACGGCGCCCCTGGGAGCCGTCTTCGATACCTTGCCATGCACCCTTGCCTTCACTACCCAGCCCACCGCAAGGTCTTCGACCTGCAGTGTCAGTGATTGCAATACCGCAGTCGCCTCGGGCGCGCGCGGCCGCCGCGGCTGTGCCGTCGTTTCGGGAGCCAGGGTCAGCATGCCACGGATTCCTGCATCGATGAACTCAATACCTTGCGCACGGCGGTACAGAATTTGCCTGACAGCAATACCGGGTCGTGGCGGGCGAGAATATCGTCGAACAGGCCGGGCGGCGGCCGGTGACGCAAGGCACGCTGCAGGGCGCCAGCCAAAGCGTCTGGCTGGTCGTCTGCATACAGCAGAGTTGGATCATCGGCGAACACCTCCGCCATCCCACCCGTCGCCGGGGCAACCACCATGCGCCGGAAGGTGGCCGACAACAACGCCACGCCCGAATTCAACGTGGCCAGGTACGGAGCAACCACCACATTGCAGGCATTGAACAGGACCTGTACTCGCTGGTCGCGCACGTTGCCCGGCAGCAAGTGAATATCTTGGCGGCCCCGGGCCTTGGCGCGCAATTCGGCAAAATAGGCCTCGTCATCGACCTGTCCGGCAATCAGCAGGACGCAGCGTTTCGACGGTTCGCGGGACCGAAACGTATCGTAGGCGTCGATCAGCTCGGCCAAGCCCTTGTAGGGCTGGATGGATCCGAAACTCAGGAATACATAGTCATCGGGTTCCAGCCCAAGATCCTGGCGCGATTGATGCGTCGACACGACGTTAGCGTACCAATCGCCATAACTGGGATGTGGCACGCGCACCACTTTGCGTGGGTCGAGATGGAAGTAGGGCGCGACCAGGCGTTCCGTGTCGTCGTTCATCACGTGAATGAGGTCGGCTGCCTCCGCAGTCAGCCGGCGCAAGGCAAGCTCGGCATCATGCCACTTGATCCGGTGCGGCATGATGTTATGGATGGTCCACACAACGCGCAAGCCGCGGCTCCGCCACAGGGCCAGCTGCTCTTTATAGTGGGCGACGCAATTGTCGGCTTCGTCCGGGGTGGTGGCTTTCTGCAAAATGCCGGATAGCCAGTGCAAGTGGATGACGGCATGGTCGCGCCATGCCACCTGCCCGATATCGTCTAGGTTCAGCACCGGCAGTACCGAAAGCCCATGCGCTTCGGCTTCGGAGTAGAGCAACTGCTGATATGGGTTCACTTGTGCCACGGGGTAGTACATGAGCACGTCGGGCAGGCCATCATTCGCGGCGCTGCCTGCAAGAACGGCCGACACGAATGCATTGGGCCAGCTTTGCGCGCCGGAGGCCAGGTCGTCGATTCTCATGCGGCTTGTCCCAGTTCATCGAGGGCAGCGTCGACCCAATAGCGGCCGACGGCGGCAATGTGCAGTTCAATGGTTTCCCCGCCATGCAACTGGTGTACCTCGCTGGGCAGGCTTGCCAGGCCGTTGGTCCATCGTCGTGCCCGTCCGCGACGGAATTCCGGCTCGTGCAGGCCCGTCCATGCGGGATGACTGAGGTCCAGGTGGCGTGACCCTGCTGCACTGTGGATCACGATATCCGCAAGTGCCACGCCCAATATCCGGCTGTCTTCCAGCGGGAAAAGCGTGGTGTCGCGCGCGCAGGCACTGCGAGATACGATACATAATGGGCTGGTGGAGATACTTGCCGGCACCGTGGCGCGCCATATCCCGGGCTCGTAGGCTGCCAGGCCGACCGACTGCCTGCCCAATTCCAGGCGTAAGGCTGGGTCAGGCGACAAGCCGATGCGAAATCGAGAGGCCGTGTACTGCAATAACCGCTGTCGACACTGCTCCACTGCGTAATGGGGCGCGCATGGTGTGGCAGGATCCGCAATCAAGTCCAGCCCTGCCCATGGGATATCCGACAGTTCCATTTCAGGAGGGCGGAAGTAGCAGATTTGGTGGCTATCGGTACCTTGTCTGATCGACTGGCCGTTGACCAACTGGTTTGCCAACAAGATCTGGTCTCCGTGCCGAACAGGCTGTCCCGGCGCCAACGCAACGCGGCGCAAGGGGATTCCAGGAGCAAGGGCATCGGCTTCGAATACCACCGGGGCCAGGCGGGCCCACGTCACGGGCTCTATACAGGCACGCAGCTTCACTGTCGACGACGTGCTGGCGGGTGCATGGGCGAAGGGGGCATGATCGACCGGAAAAAGCGGGGCAGCGCTATCCACGCGGGTATCGTCCATAGCCGCACAAAGTCCAGATGGTAGAGATTCAATCTCGCCGTGGGTTGGCATGTTCCAATCGAGATGCGCGGTTTCCAAGCCTTTGACCGAGAGTGCGATGACAGCACCTTGGGCGCCGGCCATGCTGCTTGTACAAGTGCCGTTGAAGCTTCGCAGGGCGCCGCCCAGATCGCGGATTGCCAACCCGAGTCGGTCACCAGGCGACATGCCGGCGATCTGCAATGGGGGAGGGGACTGTGTTGCTGCCCAGGCCGCAGTCAGACAACCAGTGCCATTGGCATTGAAAGTGATGGAAAATTCGCTGTGTGGCGCGCTGGCGCTTGCCAGTGCTTCCTCGCTAATACCCACGCAGGCATGTGAGGCAACTTCTATGTGCACTCGTGTGCCAGATACCCGACTGTGCCAGCTGGCTATCCAGCCAGTAGCGCCTTCGTCAAGATGTATATGGGCCTGGCCGTTCGGTTTGCCTGCATATCTCAATCGCACGTTAGCGGCCGGATGCTTGATCAGCAGGCGGCTGTTCTCATGCAAGGTCACCTCGACTGGCGCGTCGTCTTTGCTGTGAGACGGAGCTTTCAGTATTCGGGTTCTAGCGGCTAGTACATTGAACCTGCGGGCTACCGATTGCTGGCGTGTCATCTGGCGATATCGTTATATTTGACGAAATTTGAAAGAATGTGTTGTGCGTCGTGCCATGGCCGCCACCACTGTCTCCAGCCATAGCGTGCATTTATACCGCAATAATTCAGTCAGAACGAGAGGATCGGCCGGCGGCCGTGTATCTTGCGCGGCACCCGGTTCAGCCGTCCTAGTAAAAATCGCCAAGCGTGCACATTACGCTGCTGGCTGATTCAAGCAAGTTCCCGCAGCTTTTCTACCGGGCTTTGCCGCATCAGGAGCCGGGGTATCGAGCCGGCGACGCTCATATCGATGCTCTGGCGACTATAGAAACCGCCATTGACCTGGGTTGTATGGATGACAGTATTTCGGAACCAGCGAAACAGTCGAGGATCTGGCCGCTTGTTATATCGCCAAAACTCGTCAAGGGATCCTTGAAACGTCAGCCCCGGCATGTCGTAGATTGCATCGCCCAAGGCAATCAGCGGTTTTGCGTGAACCAGCGCCGATCCTCCTACCGTGCTGTTCACGGTGACGACGCCGCGAGCATGGTTCAGCAGGGCCGGCAACGCTCCGCTTTCGAGATATACGATGCGTTGGAGGGGTAGGTCGAACTCTGCGCAAAGGCTTGCAATGATCTTCCGGTAATCCACCAGCCCGATGTCCAGGGGATGATTCTTGATCACCAAAACCGCGTCAGGCCGACAGGCACGGGCAAACGAACTTATCACCTCGCGCAACAGTTGTTGCATGTCGTCGAATGGGGAATGCAGGCGGATCTGCGTATCACTGTTCAGTTGCAGCGGCAGCAGCCAGAATGGAATACGGCCATAGATCAAGTCCTGGATGGCTTGTTCGTCGCGTTTTCTGGTGAGGAGAACGCAAAGTGCCCTGCGTAGATAGTTTGGATATTCAATGGCCGCCGAGACAGGCGCATGGGTGCGATAGCCGGGATAGCACAGTGGGTTGCGGATCCCGGCAACATGGTAGACGACGTCATGCCACGCGCGCATCAAGAATGCCGACGCAAACGACTGCCCATTTCCATAATCCGGAATACCCGGGCCGACACGACGGTACCAGGCTGGATCGCGGGGGAGTTGTGAATGTGCATTTACCCCATCGCGCTCGAGTGTGATCCAGTAAGGTCGGAAGTACCCTTCCTCGAACACATGGATGGGCAGGCCGCGGGCTCGCGCGAGTTCGATGGCAGGACGATGGAGAGGACGCTGATCACCGAACACGACGAGATCGGTGTGGCCTTGCCGATCAAACAGTTCGGCATAAAGCGCTGGCAAGCCTTCGGCTCCGGATCGATATGTGCGCTTATTGCCGTTGTTCCAATACCAGCTATCGCCCGCGTTGAAGTTCACCTTGGTAACGTCATGCTGCGCGGCCAGCAGCGCCTTGCCGAGCCGGCTGAAAAAGGGCGAACAGACTCCCTGCAGCAATAAGAATCGGCGCTTCATGGTTTGCGGAACGCTTTGGCGATCAGGCGGCGCAATGGGTGATATCGCGGCTCGTCACGCCATTCCAGGAGTTCCTGGAGTGCTCGCTCGACAGTGCAGAAATGGCGGGTCTTGCGGCTGACGTAGGTAGGATACAGAATCAGCGTTGCCGCAACCAGCTCATCGAGTGTCAAGCGGCGATTCCGCCGCGCCGCGACTTCGCTACTCAATCCACAGTCGCGCGTTAGCCCCCAGCCGGCAAAAAAGGGCTGCCCCCATGTCGTCACTGGCAAACCTCGCAGCAGTGCTTCGAATCCGGCGAGTGAGCTCAGTACATGCACTTCATCCACTTGATCCAGAAGCGTATGAAAGGGGATATCTCCGATGACCTCGTCGCACCATTGGTGTGCCTGGGATTCCTCGCTCCCTTGATTGCGCAGACCGGCCAATACATCAGGATGAGGTTTATAAACCAGCCAGGCGTGGGGATGCGCCTGGCGCACTGCTTGCAGCAGGTCAATGTTGCGCCGAATCCGGTTGGCACCATATTTGATTGCGGCATCGGTCTCGACTTGGCCGGGTACCAGGATGACGTTGCTAGCATGCGCCGGTCGATGCCACCGCTGCGATTGCTGCAAGTTGTACTTGGTGATGCCTTGTGCCACCAACGCGGCACGTAGCCGAGCGGCGCGAGAGGTCAGTTCGGCGTCGAACTGGGTGCGGGACAGCAAGAGCTCGAGGTCCGAGGAACTGCGCGCGTCGTAATAGATTCCCGTCTCGTCGATTACCCACGATAGCGGCCGTATCAGTTCGGCTCCCAATCCTACGGAGCGAATAAACCCGTCTTCGATGCGCAAGACGGCCGCCTGGCTGCCGTAGCCTCGCTCCGCCAGCTCAGAAGCGTGTTTGTGGCCCCATGTGACCAGTGGCGTGTCCGCCGGCGGGAGCGATGGTAGTGTATTGACGAACGTGATCTCGCTGCCTGCCAGGAAGTCGCGAACAAAAGTTTGCTTCCATCTCGAAAAGCCGTATGCAAGCATGTTGGGCGCAAAACGCTGGCGTTGTTGACGCTGTAGGCTTAGCCAAGTCAACACGGTCTCCACTTCGCAGGAGCGATTCGTCTCAGGATCAAAGTACCGTGGGTAATCCACCAGCGATGCATGGACCAACTGCTCCAATGTGGCTGCGCCCCTTCGGCCGGGCGCGGGCAACCGATCATGGGTGAGGCCCCAGCCAGCATAAAAGGGCATTCCGTACACATGCACAGGTTTATTCCACAACAAGGCTTCGAAGCCAACCTGCGATGTCACGGTATAGACCGCTTGAGCATGTTCTATCAGCGTGGCTGGATGGACTGGTTCCGCAATGATGCAAAGGCGCGATCGTCCAGCCAGCGCCGCAATATCGAAATGCCCGAGCTTTCTGCCGCTGGCCGCCTCTGGATGCATCTTCAGAACGACGTGGCAATCAGGATGGGCTGCCAGTGCATCGTTCAACATTGTCGAGAACGCTTTCGCATCCGCCAAGCCTCCCGAGATTGATGCATCGGCGGCCGTTTGGTCTGCGACCAGTACATAGCGTACAGGCAGCGCGGAAGGTGCCAAATCCCGCGTATGGTTGTACTTCGAAACCCTGCCTTGCTGCCAAGCGCGAATCAATCGCCGGGCACGGGAGACCTGCGTACTGTCCAAAGGCCGGCCAATCAGCCGTTCCAGGCGGGATGGGCGGGCGGCATCGTAATAGATGCCTTCATCGTCGACCACGACCGAGAGGCTGGGGCTGGTGCCGTCGCCCAGCGACCGAAGGAAGCCATCCTCCAGCAGCCAACATGGGCGCCGGTGGCGGTTCGCAAGGGTACGGGCACGTTGCCCGCTACGCTTCAGCCCCCAACCAATGTAGGCGGTATGCTGTTCGCAAGGTAACAAGCCGGCCGTGATGGACACCGGCACACCGAGACGGGCGGACAACTCGGACTGGCGCCATATGCCCCAGTCCAGCCAATGTACCGCCGCACGCTTCGCCGACATGAATAAGTCAGAATCGTTGGCCTAGCAGAATTGCTTGCAGAATAGGAGTAATAATTTTTTGCCACTCGTAGACTGCTGCATTTGTGACATAAATTGCGTCTTCTGGCTGTACCAGGAATTCCTTCGCCAAGAAAATGGACTCCGGGTTGCGCATGTTTAGTCGAAAAACTTGGGCGCGCGGGCTCTGAGGGTCTTCCTCGTTGAGGCGGAACACGAAAACCCCGGTCGGGTCGGCCTTTGACTCATCAAGTCCTCCAACTGCACCGAGTGTTTCCAGTAGACTGGGATTGGCTGATGGAAGATCATGCAGGCCTGGCTGCTTCACCGAACCCATGGCTACGAAGCGCTGACGCGCTCGTTCTACAACGATTTCAGAGCGAGGAGGGACCGGCTGGTTTCTACCTTGTAGCAAGTCTTGGTAGCTGTAGGTGTAAACCTTACTGCCGGTACGCACTATAACCTTCGCCAAATGCGGCTCAAGCAATGGGCCACCTGCTTGATTAATTGCGTCAAGTAATGTTAGTGGTCCTTGGAGTGCGGAGAAACGCCCTGGTGATTTGACTGCACCTGCTACAAGCACTGAACCGGACAGATCTCCGACCAGTTCTGCATGCACTTGAGGGTCGATTGCCTTGCCCTTTAGACGCTTCTGTACGGCGTGCTCCACCTGACCAAGAGTCATGCCAGCAACTTTGATATCCCCGACGTACGGCAGCGATATCTTTCCTGACGCATCCACACGCACCTTGGGAAATACAGTGCCCCCAGCGCTAAGCGGAGTGAATAGGGCGCCTTCCTGAGCGCTGTCAGAAATCATGATGCCGATGACATCACCGGGAATTAAATAAACATTACTCACCCGCAATTGGGAGACATCAGAGGTTAACGAAGGTGCAGGGGCACGTCCGTAGGTACCAATCGTAGTCGCGGTGATATCGACAACTTCATAGCGAGGATCGGTGCGTCCTTCTTCGACAGCGATAGTTGCTCGATACGGACCTGCTCCGGACAAGATGCCGCAACCTGCGAGCGATGAGACAAGTAATGCTGTCGCTACGTTACGACAAACGGTGCGCCAGTACGGAGGCGCCGGCCTCAGTCGGAGTTGTCCGAGTTTTGAAAAATTAGCTGCGTTCATGGCGTTACTGTTCAGTCGCGATGGTCTTCGATCGTGGCAATTACGAAACGCGCTACACCGTACAGTAGTAGCAGCAACACGAATAAGGTGGCCAAATTGTAAAGACGGTCTGGGTAGATTGCCCGCTGTGCAAGATTGGGACTGACAACAGTAACTAGGCTGCGTATCTTTTTTGAGGCTTCAATCCGGGCATTTTCTAGCGCGGTCACCGCAAGCTTATAACTTTCTTCCGCGATGCCCGCATCAATTGTGAGATTCTGAAACCTAGAGGCAATCACGTTTAGCCGATCTCCATCAGCTGCTGACACAAGATGTTTCTTCTCGCTATCGAGTTGCTGCTCGATGGCCCGGATTTTTGTGCGTTGCTGCTGAACTTGAGGGCTGGAAGAATTGAGCGCCGAGAGTAGGGCCTTCAAATGGGCGCGCTCTGTAGTTAGTAAAGTCTCGAGTCCGGCTATAATCTCCGAGCGAGATTGCGCGACGGCATTGGCGTCTAGCAAATTATTAACGCTTTGGAAGGCAATCAAGTCCTTCTTCTTTTCTTCATAGTTGCGCTTTGCATTTCCCAATTCGACTTCAAAAAATTTCATCTGATCACGAGCGATTTTATGGGAAATTTCGTTTACAAAACGCTCGCTCTCCTTGAGGATTCCTCCAATCATGTTCTCCGCCAATTGAGCAGTGGGAGCCTGTACCTCAATTTCCAATAACCCAGTTTGCACATCGAAATGGACCGTTACGATGCGGTTGTAGAACTTAAGCAGGTCTTCAGCGGGTTCATCTTCCGAAATAAAATACAGTGGATCAGTATTCTGTGTTGAATAAGCCTGGATCCAGTTAAATTCCCTTTGCAGATAGTCCATCATGTCTTTGGACTGTACGAATTCCTGTAAGAAAAGCGTCTCTTCGCGCGAAGTAGGATTAGTGCCGCCCATAAGAAGAGCTAGACTTGGAATGTTAGCAGCCTGACCGTCTTGAGGTTGGCGAACTACGACTTTGGAGATACTGACATATCTATCCACTGCAAAGAACGCATAGTACAAAGCCACAACGATCATCGGTATTATTACAATATAGATGAATAGTGGGACTTTTTTGAGTTTATCGAGGTTGATCACCGAGTGCCTCATGGTTAAGCTTGGTATGCGTTAATGCCTTCATTAACGTCTTCAAAAACTTCGACTGCTCCATCTTTGACTAGCAGCACTAAATTGCAGAGTCGTCGGATTTCTTCCATTGAGTGACTTACCAGGATAACATTCGACTTTTTGAGTTTCTCTGAAAATACTGCGTGAGACTTTCTTTTGAAGTGCGCATCGCCAACCGACATTATTTCATCGATGAGATAATAGTCAAAATCAAATGCCATGCTTAGGCCAAAGGCCAGTCGCGATCTCATGCCCGACGAATATGAGCGAACCGGCTCGTCAAACCATTTCCCAAGATCGGCAAAATCCTGGACATATTGAATCTTATCTCGCATTTCCTCGCGGATTGCGCCGTAGACTCGGCATACGAATTTAACATTGTCACGCCCGCTCATGCTTCCTTGAAAGCCGCCACTAAGCCCCACAGGCCAAGAAACACTCCGGTCTGTCACGACACGGCCGACGTCGGGCTGATCGACTCCTCCAAGCAAGCGCATTAACGTAGATTTGCCCGCACCATTTCGCCCAATCAATCCGATATTTCGGTTTGGCGGAACCTCAAGGCTCAGATTCCGAAAAACATAGCGACGCCCGCGAGGAGTCCAATATGATTTAGTGACGTTGCGAAGTTCGAACATTATCGAAGCTACAGAGCCATGAGTCTAAAGCGGCGAACGCGATAAATGGCGCAGGCCAAAAACATAAATACAATCGTACACTCGACTACATACATGGCGGATACCCCGTCATATGGCCGGTAGTGTTTAAAAGTGCTTTCGCGAATTAAATCGACGATATGGAGATACGGGTTCCACAGAATATATTTCATGTATTCTTCGGGAATTCGGTGGAGCGAAAATACGATGCCCGAAAGAAAATACAATGGCAAAAACAAAAGCGTCAATACGAATTTCGTCTCCGGGACGGCTTCTGCAATTAATGCGAGCAGAATGCCAAAGGCAAACGAAAATACAATTCCCAATCCTAAAAAAGTCAGCCATAAAATAGAATCGTGGATCGCAGTGTCATGCCCGTGCCATGTCAGGCCTATATACAAAAACATGAACACGATCGCCGAAATACAAAACTCGACTATAGTTCTGGCGGCAAACGCATCTGCCGGCTGAATTTGCTTGTATGAAAAAAGGGACTTGTTCGCATCCACGCTATTCATCAACTTAAGCGCAATGTTCTTGAATAGCAGAAAAGGAGCGATCCCCACCAGTAGCCATACAAAGAAGTCATAGCCAATAGAAGTCGCCCCACGGAGACTGACGAGCGTCGCGAGAGCGGCCATGTGCGCCATGGGCTCGAGCACCACCCACAGAGCTCCCAGTCGCATCCTGCCAAATCTGCTGCGCATTTCGCGCAGAACAAGTGCGAACACTACAGATCTTGTTATTTGAAACGGCGATCGTTGGCGCATAGGAAGGGGTGAACAGGGCAGAACTGACGCATTCTAACGTATCGGTACTGACATGGCACATTCTTTTCCATTAAAATTCACGTCAGAACACATCTTTCTCCCTATAGTCATTTTTTGTTTCGTACACATGGCCTATCAAGCGACGTGTATCGTATAACTGCAAAGGCCGCTTTGATGTTATTTTTGCGAAATCTTTTTCGGAAATCCACGGTGCGTCGCGTTGACGGAAGGTATGGCGCATTGAAAGTGGCGCTTATTGCTGACGAGTTGACCACGGCTTCTCTTTCCGTCGAATGCCAGATCCGTAACTTGACGCCACAAAACGCAGTTGAAGTGTTAAGAACCTGGCGGCCAGATTTGCTTTTTGTCGAGTCCGCGTGGCATGGCTATAGGAATGCATGGAAGTATCAGTTAGCTAGCTATGACGGATTTCCAAATCGAAACAACCGCAATCTGAAAAAAACTTTGGACGCTGCGGCAGCCTTGCAAATTCCATCCGTATTCTGGAATAAAGAAGACGGAGTCCATTATGCTCGCTTTATTGATACGGCCAGTCTGTTTGAAAATGTGTTCACCGTGGATGAGGGATGTTTAGAGCGATACAAACTTGATTTGCCGTCGTACAATCATGTAGGTACGCTAATGTTCTCGGTCCAGCCTCGATTTCACTACCTATTGGATGGCAAGCCCACGCAGCGAGGTTTTGGCTGCTTCGTGGGAAGCTATGGCACGCATGTCCATGCTCGCCGTCGCTACTGGCAGAATATGCTTTTTGAGATGGTAGCCCCCTATGGGCTCCATATATACGACCGCAACTATAGGCGTAAGGCGCAGTGTTATCGGTATCCAGTGATGCCTGGCCTGAAAGTATATCGTGGCGTTCCCCATCCCGAGACCGCACAGGTATACAGAAGCTATCGCGTGAACCTAAATGTAAATACAGTCGAAAACTCCAGTACAATGTATTCTCGGCGCTTGGCGGAGATTTTGGCGGTGGGGGCGGTAGCAGTTACTACACCATCGCTAGCAGCGCACCAACTATTTTCTGATTACTGTTTCATCGTCAATACGCCCGAAGAGCTTGCTGCAGTCCTTGAGGAGGTGAAGGGTAGTGGCTATTCAAAGGCTCAAGAGCGGGCCCATCACGGTGCCGATATGATTGCTCGTCACCATACTTGGGAACAGCGGTTGGCCCAGATCGAGTGCCTAGGCCTCTTTTAGTATTGAATTTCATGCCAACGCAGGTCTTGTGGTTTTCATCCTATTAACGAAATCTTGCACAGCCTTCAACGAAAATAAGGTGGACTCATCGTCAAAATGAAAAGGTGTTGGGGACCAGATATGGTTATCCGGGCATTTTCTCATGTTGCCATACTCAATGAATTGGGCTGATGACAGAGATTTACGTTGAACGGCAAACATCTGGTCAAACATTTCATTAGCTTGGTCAACCATTCGAGCGTCGAACGGAACGCCGCTTTCAGTGTGATATTGCCAATAGCTCTTATTGATCAAAACTCGGTCCCTTAACCCCTGGGCATCGAGCGTCTCGATGAACTTAAACCAACCGTCTTCCCAGTGGTGCATGAAAGAAGAGCCGCCACTGGGTACGAACGTAAGTTGCGGGCTTCGACGTAGGCCCGCAGCTTTCAGTTCCAGTGAGTAGGTACAGCGGCCAAACTTATTTGCGACCAAGTCGAAACGCTCATCCACTAAGTCAATTACAATGACATCCGGTTCAATGGTACGCAATCGAGGGATGGCCTGTTTGAGAATGTCCATGGCGACTGTGCGTCGTTGAAATGGAGACTTCAGATTGGCGCTCCAATGGTCGGCGAATGGGGAAGGGGCGAACAACGAGCCGAACGAACTGCGTGCGGAGTAAAGTAACAAATCGAAGCTGCTACGATCCATTTTATTGAAGATGTCTCGCGAAACGCAGCTTCCAAAAATGGCGACCTTCATCATTTCTATATCCTTCCATAACTTGACAATCAACTTCGATGGAAGCTTCCAAGTCAAGTTTATTCACGTCGTCTATCATTATTACGCGGCTTGCTTTACTCTAACCAACCGGACAGTATCGGTTGGCGCGTAAATTCGTATTGGCTTTTCTTGTTTATTTTTGAAAATCAAGCCTAGTACGAGGTTGTGTGCGGAAAGAACTTCGAAAATATTCTTAAACGCCTCTGGTTTCTTATAGGCCAACTCTATTACGGCCTCTTGATTGAAGCCGTCTTTTTCTAAATTGACGTGCTCCACCAGATGTTGGAATTGTTGCTGAATCTTGTCAAGCTCGCTCCAATGCCATTTTCTTCCCAACTTAAGCTGCGACTTTTTCCAATCCGAATGAGTGATGACTTTCTCGGCTCGCGACGCTGGCCGAGGAGCCTCTCTCGGATATTTTATGTGGAAATAGTGGATTTCTGGCTCTTTTTTTACAAGGTTGGGGCTGGTTCTGACAATCGATTTGACGCCCTTAAGCCTGCTTGTCAGGCTGGTTCCGCGATAAGCTGCCTCTGGCCAGACACGGTTTTCAAACGGTAGGCAGGCAACTTCCTGATCTAAAGCGGTCATCAGGCGGAACGTAATCAAGTGCTCTTTTCTTGATCTATCGTCAATCGAGAACCCTAGCCGGATGGTCGCAGCGCTATATAATGGATGTGCTTTTCCGCCAGTCACTCTGCCCCAGTGCTCGCACAACCCATTATGAAACCTTCCTCGATGCTCAATATAAAAACGATCGAGTGCCGCTGGCATTGTCATTCCCTGATTAATACTCCATTCGCGAAGCATCTGGTTAAAGTTACTCGTTATCTCCTCTCGCACAGGTTGTTGCAAGATATCGAGATTTGTAACCATGAGTTTTATTGCATCGTCTAGCGTCGCATCGGGTGCAAGTTGTTTGGAGTAGAGCGCCTTGTAAAACTCCGAGTTGCCACCTCCAAGTCGGAAAACTGCGTCATTCCGTATTAGCGTGGTGAACGCTCGGTCAAGATTATTCTTGCATCCTGACGAAGCGTATGAGAAGGCAAGTAGCTCCTCCGTCAGGTCCGTGCTTGTCAAGTTCCTGCGAAATTCGTCTACAACACGAATTTTTCGAAGATTGTATTTTTGGATAATAAAGTTGGAGACGTTGGCATCCGGAGAAGGGTATGAGCCATTAGTATTATAGTAAAAAGCGTCTTTCGTATTCGATTTCAATATCGCTGCAAATACCATGCGGCTATCCATGCCGCCGGTAATGTCAGCAATTTTTATCGGATAGGAGGCATTAGCGATAGCGCTCACATTATCGCAAATATCACTTACTGCCGCGTCCAGTAAGTTATCAAAGGACTCCTGTGCGCAATAAAAATAATCATCCCCTTTTTTTCGTTTAAATGAAAATTCGCCTTGGGGGCCGATGATTAGCTCATTATCGAATGGAAGGTAATAGAGGTTCTTATATGGCCCGACGTTCAGTGGCGCGCTTACAGAAATTTCGTTGACCAAGTGCTTCAAATGCCTGGTCATTTTATGGCCATACATTTCTGTCATGATGCTCTCAAGCAGCATGGGGTTATTTGTCACTGCATTAAAACGGTCGTTCTTATAGTAGAAGAGTGGGTACAGGCCCAATTGGTCGGTGGTTGCACGGAAATACTCCGAGTCATGTGCTTTAAAAAATCCGCCGATAAAAAAAGATCCTCGCCCGTTCTCCGAAAGGTCGAAGTAGCCTTTAGTCGATTTGATGTCTATATCTTTGTAGTGTTTTTTTTCAAATACCACTTCACCGTCAAAGAAAAACGTGGGCACCGTACGGAAGCTATTGCCAGTTGTGCTATTGATATATATATGCGAGCCTAAGACTTCATTGGAAAAAAAGTAGGTATGCGGATTATCTATCAATGAGCCATGAAACGTTCTTCCGATTACCATTTCGGGCGTTATCTTAAACTGACGTCCTTTCGGTTGGACGAACACAAATTCAATGCTCATGTTTTTCCATAATTCAAAAAAGCGAAACGTGGGGCGATCGCAAACTCGGAAAAAAGCGCCTTGTGGCAATTGGCTGAGAATTCTCGTTTTCTACGTGCCTTCAAAACTAATAATGGAAGTTATATCGTTTTCAGTTTGTGCAGGGAGACCGATTTCGATTACTTGAGAGGCAACATACTTATTGGCTAGAGTAGAAACAACAGAATATACCTTAGAGCCGGCGACCCCGCATTTTACGCTGATGTTAAGCGGAGCATCACTCTTAAAATCCATCAGCATGCAACGATTTGAAAGCTTCGAGGTGACCCGAACCTGGGTACCGACAGTCTCAATATTCTTATGTGCATCTACATGCCAAAGCAACTTGACGCCGCGTGCTTGGCCATCAGTACTGCGAATGATGTCCCTCACTCTAATGAAAGCATGCTCGAAGGCAATATGCCTATTCATTACTAGATCTTCAAACCCGGAGAAGGAAAAAGTGAGAGCTTGCTCACCCGTATGAGGACGCTCATCAACGAGCCACCAGCCATTTTTAATTTCCTCCCAAGGCTTATACCGTGCTCCATCTACGATCGCCACGTTATGTGCATCGCGTGATCGGACATAGCGGCGAATAGGATCGGATTTGTTGTAGTTGTACATACCGGAATCTATCAGCCAATCTTCCCCATATGCATAGATGATAAGATGACCTTCATCTTGCTGCCTATGATATTGGCTCAAAGGACCCGCTTTGAAGATCGTATGTGTGACCTGCGTAAAATCGGCTGGGCCAGCCCATTTATCCCGATGTATGGCATATCCGGATGTCGGGAAGACTTGGTAAGTAGATGTTGGACGTACCCCTGACTTCCCTTTCGTGAAGACGTAGAGAAATTCTCGATACTCCTTGGTATGCCCCAATATTTCTCGAAATGAATCCGTAGGGCGTAAAAGCTCAGAATCGCCGATTATGGGCGTAAATCCGTCAGGGCGAAGTATATGAATAATATAATTCATAATCAATTTCGCCTTCGACATGAACTCTGTGGCCAGGGTGCCGAGATCATGCTGATCGAATTCCTGAACAATGGAGATAAATACTTTAAATACGAAGATGTGATAAGCGGGACTATTTTCTACGTGGACCCCATCCTCTGTATAGGCAAAATGTAGCTCAGAGCGCAGCCGGTCTAACGCTATTGCGCGCCATTGATTTGCATCCTTCCAAGCGGCTGCGCCCACCGTACCCAATAGCAACAGCACACGTGCCTGCTCCAACCCATGGTTAGTGTGTTGAGAATAAAAATCATTTCTCATCAAAATCGAGCCATGCTTTTCCAGCAGCTCAACAGCTTGTGGGCAATTCTGGGCGAACGATTCTTCTGAGCCGATGGCGACCGAGTGCGCGTAGAACCACAGCACGTGCTCAGCTCGCAATGCTGTGCCGTGATCATGCCAAACAAATTCATTCAGATCGGTGCCACCAGGCTCAGTCGTCAGGAATTTGGCGCACCAGTGGTTGACCAGTTGAGCGCCAATCTCAAGGGCCTTTCTGTCACCAGATTGAGCATGATATGCAATCAAATAACCCAGAGCCGAAAGGGTGCCCCATCGCCACTGCCATGAGCGATTATGTACTGGATTTTGATCCCAATCCAAGCGATATGGGACAGACGGAAATGGGCCCAGTTGAATTTTTTTTTCGGTGACGATCTCCCGCCCACGTGCCGCAAAATCTGTATTCTTCTTTAAAAGAGAGAGCCTTTTTTCAATAAAGTCCAAGCGCATATTATATGGTTGCCGGCGCACGTGATGCCTATAATTAGAATTCAATTTTGAAAGGAACAGTTTTATCGCCGCTTTGAAGGAACCGCAATTTGCGCGTATGTATATACTCGAAGCGGTTGGTGCCTACGTAGATCTGTTCGGCGGTATCCCATTTTCCCTGGTGTGCAGGCGCCGAGATTCGAGCAATAAGACGGCCTTCACAGATAAGATCCGCGAAGTTGCTCGTCACTTTAGGCTCTATCTTCGGATTCAAGATAAAAGTATGGATGCTGGTAAACTGTTTTTCTGAGCTACTTTGGATCGTATCCTCAACGTCCAATGTATTATTGGATAGGCGAAATTGTCGCTTAATTTCGTAGCCTTTTATCCGTTCGTGCTTAGCTAGCAGGTGGAATCCTGAAGCAGTTTCTTCCCATTCCACCAAAGCACTGCCTTGCGCGTATTCGGTTCGGTCACAAAACGATTCGCCCATTATTGTGACCGTATTGTGCGCATCCGCGTCGCGTAGCTTCGTATCGAGATTATTTCTGTAGACAGTATATCCAACGTCGTCGAATAGCATCTTTCCATTAATTTCCAAGCAGAATGACAATTCGTCATCCTGCTTATGATTGTGCGAATTCCACGCACACGTGGCCGCAAAATGTAAATTTGTATTGGCGGTAGATTTGCGTTTGTAGAAAAACATTCCGCCAGCACAATAGAGGCGATTTCCCTCTTTTCCTATTTGCTCTCGCACCTTATCTGATTCTTTAATTTCAGTGCATGCTGAGAGAATGGAATTGTTGGGCTGTCTGAACGAATCTCCAAGTGGAAAATATTCTCCGCAATCGCGCAATGCAAAGGCCAGCAACTGCCGTGTGTTGGAAGTCAGCGCGGGTGCGTAAGCACTATTTCCCTTTAGCGAGGTATAGTGCTTGAGAAAATCTCGCGCTAACGGATAGTTATGTTCTTGATAAGAAACCGAATGTTCGCGTGTAATGCCGGTAGGGTCGAACATTTGCTTGAGTGTATTGATGCCTCGCTCCAAAATCTTTTCCTTATTGATTTTGGGCCTATAGCGATGATCTGCCTCATATAAGTCTAGTAGAGCGATATCTGCCATTAATCCATGGTTGTGGCCAGCACGATACATCGTCGGACTTTGTAAGTTGGCAATATCCCTGATAATGAGTCGATTGCACAATCCGACACCTGGCACATCATCCTTTGATTCGTAGTATCGCCTGAACGTAATTAATTGCTGTAAACGTATAGTCGCA
Source organism: Bordetella genomosp. 2 (assembly GCF_002261345.1). GTDB lineage: Bacteria > Pseudomonadota > Gammaproteobacteria > Burkholderiales > Burkholderiaceae_B > Bordetella_A. The sequence goes on from NZ_NEVT01000006.1 coordinate 131,579, forward strand.
GTATGATCGCCACGTAAATTATTATAATACGGGTTGTTTATTTCCTTCACGCAGTGGAAATTATAGAAACTACGAAGTACGGTGAGTAGGTTCTCTCCCAGTATTTCCGGGTTGATCCAACGAAGACTCATGAAGTGATGTTGCCATGATTTCGACTGGAACGGATCCATTCGCCACTCGATAGGAAGGTGAAGGGTGACATTATCGAATGCTTGATGACGAACGACAGCCAGTTTTTCATTGATCATAGCTATGGTGGCGGGATTTTATATAACAACGGGGAATTTAGTTTGATGCGGTAATGAATAATTCCAGTTCACGCTGAATTGTGCGTGCAAAATTCAAGTGATTGCTTATCCGTTTGCTGGCAGCGAGTGATTTTTCTAGAAATTCGGTTGGATGATTGAACGCGTGCTCGATCGCATTCGCGAGGGATGCAGCGTCTTCCGCTGGGCACATATAGCCTTCCTTTTCGGAAAAGAATTCGCTAACGGCAGCCACGTCTGACGTGATCGGCACCAATCCGCTTGCCATAGCTTCGTCTCGCGAAACCCCTTGAGTGTCCATACGAGTAGGGCAAAGAAGAATGCCGTATCCCTTGTGTTTTTTCGAAATTTCCCGGTGAGTTAGAAATTTCTTGGTAAGCGTGACATTGCTGAAACTAGCAAGAGGCCTCGTTGTATCGTCATACAATTCGCCATCCCCGCAAAGTTCGAAATGTAAATTCTCGAAAAATGGTTTTTTCGACAACGCAAGAATGGCGTTAACTGTTAGGTCATTTGCGTAAGTGCGGCCGGAGTATGGGCGGATTGATAGTATTTTTGTACGATCGGCCGCTGTTTTTTGAGAGTAGGTGAATATTGTGTTGTCGACAAAATTTGGAATTACCTGGAATTTGTCGTGTGCAAGTGATACGCCGATATCTTGCTCAGTAGTATTTTTGAGCCAATTCGAGACAAACACGATTGACAGATTCTTGCTGGGATGACTAAGTACTGTGCGCCAGAATGACTTCCGGTTGTCGCTCAACTTTTTCTTGCGGGCCACTTGCTCCGGTGTCATATCCACAAATTCATATGCACGTCGAGGCCATAGTTGAATTTCGGAACCGTGAGCCCATACCGTCACCTTGATCGTGTCGAGAAATTCTTTGAGCACATTCCACATATTCGTATCCAATATGTGGACCAGAACATGTTTGTAACGGCCAGATTTGAGAGTGTTGCGCAGCAGCGTGGCATCGCCTGACGCAACATCTATATTCTCGAACTCGCGATAGGGTTGGCTGGGTTGACTGGTGATGCGAAAGATCTCAACTGGATGGCCTTCCCGGACATAGGCTCGGACTCTCGTATGCAGGAAGCCATAGCGATATAGATCATCATAGGCAGGATACTGCTTGGTAAGCACCAGGATAGGCGAGCGTCCGGCGATGACGGCCGGCTTCTCGCCATGTGTACCGAGCACCAGTTTGTGGATTTTAATGTCCGCCGCTCCCAGAACCCGAAGGCCAAAGCGGATGTAGACGCATTCGTTCGGGATGGCCAAGGCATGAGTACCACTGGCCCCCATCATGGAGTGCGAGATCTTCTTGCCGTCCTTGTCCTGAAATTCGAAGACGGTCCTGACGTCACCAGGATCATCGCAGACCAGTTGAAACTGGCTATTGAGGACCATGTTGATATCTTCTCGCCGATACGCAGTGCGCACATACATATAGGCGTGCTTTTCGGGCGGCAAGCGCGACGTGATTCGAAGGGCGTTGCCATTCATCTTGAGGGTGATCAGCTTGGATGCTGGCGGCACAATTGCTTCTGCCAGCTCGGCGGCTGATATGGAAGGCAGGTCATCGTCCGAATCGCCATTCAGTGTTTCAGCAGGAACCATCGATTCCGCCAGCGGAGCGAGATCGCGCACCAATGACACCCCGCCTAGCGCGAACTTGAGGTCCCTGACTAGAGCAATAGACTCGTCCGGCGCGTCGGCGCCGCTGGCGAGATAATTGAATTCGTCGATAGCCAACGTATTGCGCTGTTCTGTCGTCGCGCCGTCGGCGTTCGTAAGCCACGCTGTGAGTTGGTGGTCATTCACCGTGGTAATGCGTACGGCAGCGGCGCGCAGCGGAAGCTCTTTCATGAACTTATATTGTTGGCCGTCATTGCGCAACGAGCTCTGACCCGCCTCGTATCGATATTGGGCTGCTTTGCCATATGCATCGGCGGCGGAACAATAGGTAGCTGCCCAAGCCAGATCGTCGGCGTAGTGTTCGCCATAATAATCTTGTGGGTGCATCAGCCCCAGCAATTCCAACTGGCTGGCATTGGTGCGAATCGCCGCAATCAGCGATTCGGCCGAATCGTGGTGACTGATTCGAGTATCTGTCCGGTCAATTTCTGTCATAGACAGGGTAGTCAGCACGAATAAGCGGCAGCCTGGATGCTTCTGGCGGCGCAAGCCGTCTGCCAGCGTACGCAGCTCCGCTTGATTGTTTGCTGTTGCGACAAACCCAATTCCGGGAATCTGGCTGATGTAGCTAGTGTTCGAGAGTTTCGCCCTGATATAGGCCAGTCGGTGCCTGTACGTATGCTCGGCCATGACCTTGCGGAGACCTGCGAGGCGAAACTTCCGATACATAAGTTCGTCGCCACATAGCTCGCGTACTCTGTTGTCGATCTGATCCGCGCTATCTGAAGAGATCACTAGGTCACCGAACAGCAGGCGCATGCCACGCGAGAAGTTGCTGACGACGACTGTATTAGACGCCAGTAGTTCGAACACCCGGCGTGCAAACATTGTTTGCGACTGCTTGATGGTGTTCATATTGATGCCATATCGATAGCCCTTATAGGCGCGATCGATTTCATCGAACTTCAGGGTACCCAGGATATATCGGCTGTACTTTTCCGGAAACTGATAGTGCGGATGCGGTTTCTCGTAGTTGCGGTCGTAGATCTCGACGGGACGGAATTGCTGCACGGTGTCGATCAACGCAGCGAAATCACGTTGGCGTTCCGGGTAGCGTAGGTAATACGAGCCGGCGAAGTTGAAGGCGTCCTTTCGGTCGTAGATCTCTATGGGATTATGCGTCGCAGGTTGGGCAGCAAAGGGCAGAAGATAAACCCGATTGTGTCCAAGGATCTTCTTGTATTTTGGAATGCAGTCAATATCGGTAGTGAACACGTGGTCCACTAGCGAAGCCAATTCGATGAACGTGCTGAAGTGGACCGGGTCCTCTTTATTCCAGAACATGCTGGGAACTTGATTGGCCTTTGCCCATTGCAGCAATGCCCGAACTTCCTCGGTGCAGTTGCTGACCTTGCGCGCCCAAAGATCTTCCACACCCTTCCAGGCCGATTCGATGAAAACAAGGTCAGGCTTGAATGCTTCGATTTCTTGCTGCCAGCTTTCCGGACGCAGTTGTAGCAAGTCGCATTCTGGCGCATAGGAATGGAACGTGAATTCATCCATGATTGCCGCGATGCGGGTTTTGGCGGCCTGTTCCCCAATCGTGACGGCGGGTTGGCTGACCAGCATGGTCGGCGACTGGGGGGGGCGTATGACAGGCCTGCTTGGCGCTGCGGTAGTAGTGGCCTGTCCTTGAGCTGATAGCTTGCGCTGTTTGCGTTCGCGACGTGCCTTTGCTTCGCGGCGGATGCGCATCAGATCAGAGGGGAGCCTGGAGAAAGCAGACCAGGACTTGAAACCATGTAATAGCGCGTACCCAAGCTGGAACGACTGGGTGTTGCGGGTTTGCTCTACTTGATGCAGCGCCTGTTCTTTTTCATGCTGCAGGTTGCGTACGCGACGCTCCAAATGGCGGATCTTTCCTTCAGCCTCTTTCTCCCGGCCCTGGGCATCTCGATATTGACCGAGCGCGTCCCGGTATTTGAGTTGTGCGTCCTTTAACTGTGTGGACACAGTGGTCAGTTCCATCTGCGCACGGGCGAGCTTGTCCTGCAGCTCTTTGGCCTGTGCCGCTGCCCGGGTTTGGGTTTGCTCGTTCTGGGTGCGAACTTGTAGTAGTTGCGCGTTGAGTGTCTTGAGTGACAGTTCCGCCTGGCGATGCTGGCCAGCCAGTTGTTCTCGGGCTGTGCGCAGCCCTGTTACTTCCGTTCGCAGGGCCGCCATTTCTGTTTGCAGCATAGCCAGCTGCTTTTCAGATTGGACTTTGTCTGCTTCCAGCGATGCGAGCCGTTGCGCCGCTTGTTGCTGATCTTGTTCGTATTGAGCGCGCAGAGCGGCGTACTCCGCGAGCCTTGAGTCCAGGGATACTCGCAGTTCTTGAATGCGCTGCTCGAACTGGGTCCTTTGGGTGTGGGTAGCCGTCTCGCTGGCGTGAAGTTGCTGTGCGGCCTCTTCGCGCGCCGTTTGCGCATCCCGCAAGGCCTCGGCCGCCTGGGCTTCCAGTTCCCGTGCCCGGGCTTCCAGGTCCCTAATGCGTGACTCGAATTGTTCCCGTTGAACTTTGGCCGCCACTTCGCCAGCCAGCAGGCTCTGCTTCGCGGCATCTCGAGCGTTTTCGGCGTCGCGCGCATCTCGCTGGGCATCCGCCGCGCGGCGCTCGAGCTCCTGGATACGCAGGTCGCGTTCGAGTTTTTCGTGGCGCAGCACTGCGATCTGCTGGACTTGCTCCAACTCGAGAATGCGGGATTGCGCCTGCACCTGGGCAACTGCCTGGGCCGCCTGGTCGGCGGCGGATTGGCGAGCCTGGAGTTCAGCCTTCAGCTCGGCGATCTCTTGCTGGGCCGCAGCTTCCGCATCTTTCTGGGCGTGTTGAACGGCTTCGAGCTGTGCGCGCAGGGTGGTTGCTTGCGATTCATGTTCGGCTTGCAGGCTGTCCAACGCCGCCAGCCGCTCCGTGGCGTCGTCGTACTGGGCCTGCATGGCCAGGAGCTGCTCATGCGCGGCGTGGAGCTTGTCCACGGCGGCTTGTTCGGCGTCTTTAAGTGCAGCTTCCAGGTCTTTGACCAGGGCGTCCGGCCATGTAGTCGTGGCGGGGGTGCGTGCCAGCACCTTCTTGCGCGCTTTGCTGACAAACGCGATGGCGTCGCCGAAGACACGGGTTTCCTGGGTATCGAAATGACGTCCCAGGTGGCGTGCCGGCTCACGCACGAAAAATGTATGGCGGGCGCGGATGGTGTCTTGTACGCCCAACGGCCACAGGGTGATCAGCCTGCCTTCGGGCTTCAGCTTGCGGTAGGCGAGTTCGATCAACTCGCGCGGCTTGCTCGCCTGGGCAATGCTCTCGGTCAGGATGATGGTGTCGAAGCTGCGGTCGATGAGAGAGGGCACTTCATCCAGGTTGCCTTCATGAAGCGTCACCGCGCGCTGCACCTGCGCGGGTTCCTGGCCGATGAAAGCGCGCGCCTGTTTATAGACGACAGGGTCGCTGCACAAGCCTACGACGGTCTTGCCATCACGAGCCAGCAGGATGAGCGCGGCTGCCTGGCCGCAATCTGCTTCAAGTATGTGGTCGCCCTGGACCTGCTCGCAGAGCCACGCCAACCGGTCCTGGGCCTTCTGCATGAGGTCCGTGCCCAGTTTGCCGGCGTACGCTTCCCATCCTTGTTGCTGCATCGTAAGTATGGCTGACATAGCTATCGTCGTATTCCAAATCCAAAAAAGGGCACTTGCACCGGGACCATGCCGGTGCCAGTGCCCACAGGCTTCCAGTGGCGGCGGCGAGGCGCCGCCGCCGGTGTCGAGTGGTGCGTCAGGCCGTGGGCAAGCCTACTACGTCGACGACATGCAGGCCCTCGCGCTCGGGCCAGGTGATCTCGGTGAACTGGCCATGCTTGACAAGTACGGCGATTACGTCAGCATCGGCCAGGGCTTCATCGAGCGTGGCCAGGCGGCCACGCTTGAGCGTCGCCGGCAGCTTCTCGATGTAGGGTTCGACATAGAGCACGTCGCACGGCACCTGCTCGCTGATGTCCTGTGCGATGTGCAGGGCAGGGCTCTCGCGCAGGTCATCGATGTTCGGCTTGAAAGCCAGGCCAAGCAGCGCGACCTTGATTTTTTCCGGCGCGGTTCCACGGGCCTCGACTTGGCTGATTGCGGCCTTGATCTGCGCCGCGACCCAGTGCGGCTTGCTGTCGTTGACCTCGCGGGCGATACGGGTCAGGCGGGCCTGTTCGGGGGTCTTGTTGACGATGAACCACGGATCCACGGCGATGCAGTGTCCACCGACGCCGGCGCCCGGCTGCAGGATGTTGACGCGCGGATGATGGTTGGCCAGCTGGATCAGTTCCCAGACGTTGATCTGCAGCTTGTCGCAGATGAGGGAAAGTTCGTTGGCGAACGCGATATTGACGTCGCGGAACGCATTTTCCGTCAGCTTCGACATTTCGGCGGTGCGCGCATTGGTCTCGAGCAGTTCGCCCTTGACGAAGGTGCGGTAGACCTCCTTGGCCTTCTCGGCCGAGATGGCGTTGATGCCGCCGACGATGCGGTCATTTTCGACCAGCTCGCGGACGACCTGGCCGGGCAGCACGCGCTCGGGGCAGTAGGCGACGTAGATGTCGCTGTCGGTGCTGCCTTGCAGCGGCAACTTCAGGTCGGGGCGCAGTTCGGACAGCCATTGGACCATCTGCTCCGTAGTGCCGACCGGCGAGGTCGATTCCAGGATGACGATGTTGCCCGCTTTGAGCACCGGGGCGATGGCTTCGATGGCGGCCTGGATATATGACAGGTCGGGCTCGTAGTCGCCCTTGAACGGGGTGGGGACGGCGATCAGGAAGGCGTCGGCGGCTTCGGGCTTGGTGGTGGCTCGCAGAAAGCCCTCTTTGACTACCGACTGGACGATTTTTTCCAGGCCGGGTTCGACGATGTGGATGGCACCCCGGTTGATGGTGTCGACGGCGTGCTGGTTGATGTCTACGCCGATGACCTTGACCTGGCGGGAGGCCAGCATGGCCGCGGTCGGCAGGCCGATGTAGCCCAGGCCGATAACCGAGAAGGTGGGAGAAGTCATGTTCGAGCTCATTTCTGGGTCTGCGAGGATTGGAAGTGTTTCAAGAGCGCCTGGACAATGCGCTGCGAGGCCTGGCCGTCACCGTAGGGGTTATGGGCATAGGCCATTTTCTGGTACGAGATGTCGTTGTCGGTCAGGTCGGAAACGGCCTGGACGATGCGTTCGGTGTCCGTGCCGACCATGCGCACCGTGCCGGCCGCCACGGCTTCGGGGCGCTCGGTGTTGTCGCGCATGACCAGCACTGGCTTGCCCAGCGAGGGGGCTTCTTCCTGGATGCCGCCGGAATCGGTCAGGATGATGAAGCTCTTGCCCATGAAATACACGAACGGCTCGTACTCCAGCGGTTCGATCAGGTGCACGTTCTCCAGGCCCTTGAGCAGGCGGTTGACCGGCTCGCGGACATTCGGATTCAGGTGCACCGGATAAACGAAATGCATATCCGGATAGCGCTGGGACAGCTGCTGGATGGCGCGGCAGATATTTTCGAAGCCGTTGCCGAAATTCTCGCGCCGATGGCCGGTGATCAGGACGATGCGATTATCGCCAGTCAGGTACGGATATATCGCTCTGCGAGATCGCGCTGCAGTTCGGCATTGGCGTCCACTTTGGCCTTGACCGTAAGCAGCGCGTCGATGACGGTATTTCCGGTTACCAGGATGGCGCTTTCGGGTTTGCTTTCGCGCAGCAGGTTCTGGCGCGACTGTTCGGTGGGCGCGAAATGCAGGCTGGCCAGGTTGCCGGTGAGCTGCCGGTTGGCCTCTTCGGGCCACGGCGAGTAGATATTGTGTGTACGCAGCCCTGCCTCGACATGGCCGATCGGCACGCGGGCGTAGAAGGCGGCCAGCGAGGCGGCCAGCGTGGTCGTGGTGTCGCCATGGACCAGCACGTAGTCCGGCTTGAAATCGTCGAGTACGCCGCGCATGCCTTCCAGTACACGCGCCGTGATGCTGTGTATAGATCCTGCCCCGGACGCATGATGTCCAGGTCGTACTGGGGCGTGATGGCAAACAATTGCAGTACCTGATCCAGCATGTGGCGGTGCTGGCCGGTAACGCAGACGCGCGCCTCGAAGTCGCCGTGGGCATTCAGCGCTGCGACGACGGGAGCCATTTTGATGGCCTCTGGTCGGGTCCCGAAGACTGTCAGGATTTTCATATTACTGGGAACTTCTCCAACAAAATACAGAAGAGGCCGAACATGTCGTCGGCGACGGGCCACGGAAGAGAGCGGAATGGCGAACCTGGAGTGTCTTGCTGCACCTCTGTCTTCAAACCGCGCCTGCTCGATTGTTATTGAGCGGGCAGGCGCAGCAGAACCGGAGTGATGGTTTCACCTCTGAGTAGGGGCTAGGTGCATGCATGTACATCGATAGCTGCTCAAAAATGAGAGCCTATCAATAAACTAGCCCTGCCATATGACTGCGATGTGGCGCAGATTGGCATGTTGCAAGTAATTGTTTTGTTGCCTGCAAAATTGGCCATAGTTGTTAACGTTGTTTACATATGGACGCGGTTTTGAAGCTAGCCTGTAGGAATTGTAGATCGTCCGTGCATAAAAATTACAGAATAATTTGGTCAATAAAAATAAAGGGCTAGGGGGGAAGCGGCGCAGGCGAGCCGGCCTCGGGACGCAGGAAATAAAGTTGCTGCCAATCGTCGAGCTGGGTCCGGATAATGCCGCTGAACAGGTCGTCCAGCTCCCGCGCGAGGCGAAGCTGCCCGGCGTCGTCGCCAGCGGACGGGATGGGCCGGTCCTCGAGGATGTGCAGCTCGAAGCGGGCGCCTTTGCTGCGGCGCAGGTAGACGGGCACCAGCGGCGCGCCGGTGGCGGCCGACAGGCGTATGGCCAGGCTGAGGTTGCTGCCGTAGGGCAGTTCGCGGCCGAAAGTGGGGAAATACACTTGGCGGCCGCGGGCTTCATCGAGGTGTATCAGTACTGAACCGCCCGGTTTGCGCAAGTGCTCGACCAGTTGGCGGGCCGCCTTGAGGCCGGGTTCCAACACGGCGGCGCCGTGTTTGCCGCGCAGTTTTTCGCTGAGGCGTTGGCGGAAGCGGTTCGGCAGGCGGCGGCTGATGGTCATGCCGGGAGAACGGATGATGCGCATCAGGCACATGCCGAGCAAGTCGCCCAGGTTGCCGGTGTGCACGGATACGAAAATGCGCGACGTCGGCTCGGTTTGCAGTTGCCGCAGGCGCTCGGCGGGCAGGGCGGTGACCCGGCCGCCGTCCCAGATGCGGTCCATGACCAGGGTTTCCAGCAGGGCACGGCCGGCATTGCGGTGCAGGCGCTGCAGCAACTGGTCGATTTCGGCGCCGGCCAGGTTCGGCGCTACCAGAGCCAGTGCCTGGCGCGCCTGGGCTTCGGCGTTTTTCCTGGCCTGGCCGAGGTAGCGCCCGCGCAACGCCCCAAAGGAGGAGCACATGCCGACAGGCAGGCTGCGGAACAGGTAGTAGGCGCCAAACTCGCCCGCGCCCGCCAGCGGCTCTTCCAGCCAGTATTTGCGCCAGCGCCGCAGGCTCCCGGCGTCGCGCCAGTCCGGGAGCAGGGCGGGCGCGTCGGCCGCCACAGCCGCGGGCGGCTTGACGCGGGGAACGTTGCGCTGGCGGCGAGCCATGTCTGGCTACAGCGCGGCGCGCAGCGCGGCGACGGTGTTGCGCAGGTCTTCCTCCGTATGCTGGCACGATACGAAGAAGCGCAAGCGGGCCGATTTTTCCGGTACGGCCGGGTACAGGATGGGTTGCACGTTGATGCCGCGCTCGAACAAGGCGGCCGACAGGCGCGCGGCCCTCAGCGAACTGGCGGTGATGGCGGGAACGACCGCGAAGCCGGCGCTGCCGCCGGTGTCGATGCCGGCGGCCTGCGTCAATTCCAGGAAGTACCGGCCGCGCGCCTGCAGCGTGGCGACCCGTTCGGGCAACTCCTGCATGCGCCGCAGCGCGGCCAGCGAGGCGGCCGCCACGCTGGGAGGCATGCCGACGCTGTAGAGGAATCCTGGCGCCAGGAATTTCAGGTGTTCGACCAGTGCGGCCTCGCCGGCGATGTATCCGCCGCAGCCGGCCAGCGTCTTGCTGAGCGTGCCCATCCAGATGTCGACGTCCTTGCCGGCCAGTCCGAAGTGCTCGCGGATGCCATAGCCGCGCTTGCCCATGACTCCCAGCGAATGGGCCTCGTCGACCATCAGGAAGGCCTTGTGGCGGCGCTTGATCTCGACGAAGCGCGGCAGGTCGGGGAAGTCCCCGTCCATGCTGTAGATGCCTTCGAGCACGATGAGGACCCGCTCGAACTGGTGCCGCTGGTCCTGCAGGATGGCGTCCAGGGCGGCCCAGTCGTTATGGGCGAAGGGCAGGCGGCGCGCGCCGGAGAGCTGGATGCCCTGCAGGACGCTGTTGTGGATGAGTTCGTCGTGCAGGACCAGGTCGCGCGGGCCGAACAAGTATCCGATAGTGGATACATTGGTGGCATGGCCGCTGACGAAGGTGACGGCGTCCTCGACTTCGTATACCTCGGCCAGGGCGCGTTCCAGCTCGCGATGGATGGGGCGCTCGCCCGACACCAGCCGGCTGGCCGAGACCGAGGTGCCGTAGCGGTCGATCGCGTCCTTGGCGGCCTGGGCGACTACCGGGTCGCCCGACATGCCCAGGTAGTTGTAGCTGGCGTAGTTGATGTAGGGCTTGCCGCCGATGCGCGTGGCTGCGCTGGCGGTGGCTTCGTGCAGCTTGAAGAAGGGGCTGCGCACGCCCATGCGCGCCGCTCCTTCGTTCAGGATGCGCAGCTGCCGGTAGCCGGGATGCAGCTCGAAGCGGTAGTACTCCTCGGGGATCGCGCTGCGCTGGGCGGCAGGCCCGGACATGGAGCGCGTCTCCTGTTCCTGGCCCGCTTGCCGCAGCTTGCGTTCGAGCGCCTGCTGAATCAGTTTGTCCTTGATGCTGGCGGACAGGCCAGGCAGTCCTTTCTTTGCTTGGCTCACGGTGCTCAATGGATCATCCGCTGTTTCGGCGCGCCGGCCTCGAGTTCGCTGGCAAATTTCGCCATGAGTTCGCTGGGCACTTCATCGGTATGCTGCGAGACGACATGCTCGACCTGCGCCAGCAGCGTGTCCTGCGCGGGCGTTTCGCCGTCGTTGCGCAGTAGCTGGATCAGCCTGCCCGCCAGTTTGACCAGCGTCGGGCTTTCGTTGAGCGCCATGACCGGCAGGCGAATGCCGAAGCGGTTTTCCAGGGCCACGACGAGTTCCACGCCCATCAGGGAATCGAGGCCCATGTCATAGACCGACACGTCGGGGTTGATCTTGTCGGCCGGCACGCGCAGGATCTCGCCGACCTCGCTCTTGAGCATGTCGACGAACAATGGATGCAGCGCCTCGTCGTCCAGGGTGGCCAGCAGGTGGGCGATGTCCCGCGCGTCGCCTTCGTCTTCGCCGCTTTCGCCCGCATGGTGGGCGAGCATGCTGAACTTGGGCGTGGCGGCGCTCGGCAGGAAGCGTCGCAAGGCGCGCCAGTCGAGTTCCAGCACGCCCAGGCCGCTGGCGTTGGCCAGCAGCATGTCTTCCAGCGCCCGCAGCGCGATGTCGGAGGCCAGTGCCGCGCCGCCCATGCGGCTTTGCAGGGCATCCTTGACTTTCTTGTTGCGGGCCAGGTAGCCGACGTCGTCGATGGCGCCCCAGCGCACGCAGGTGGCCGGCAGGCCCAGCGAGCGGCGCTGGCGCGCCAGGCTCTCCAGCCAGTTGTTGGCCGCCACGTAGTTGGCCTGTCCGGGGTTGCCGAACAGGGTGGTGGCCGACGAGAAGATCACGAAGAAGTCCAGCGGCAGGCTGCGCGTGGCGGCATCCAGGTGCAAGGCGCCCAATATCTTGGGCGCCAGCACGCGCTGGATCTGCTCGGCCGTGGCGCCGCGCACCAGGCCGTCGTCGATCACCATGGCGGCATGCACGATTCCCTTGACTGGCGGCATGGCCTGGCTCAGGTCCTGCAGCAGCGCGGCCACTGCCGGCGCGTCGGTCACGTCGCAAGCGGCGGCGTGGACGGCCACGCCGCGAGCCTGGAGGGCGGCGATGGCCTGCTGGGCGGTGTCGGAGACAGGGCCGCTGCGGCTGATCAGCGCCAGGTGGCGGGCGCCCTTGTCGGCCAGCCACTGGGCGGTGCGCAGGCCGAAGCCGCTCAGGCCGCCGGTGACCAGGTATGTCGCCTGGGCCGGCAGGGAGAGCCCGGCGGGTTCGCCCTGGGGCGGCGAGGCCACATGTGCCTGGCGAATGCCATTGCGGTAGGTGATGACGATCTTGCCGATCTGGCGCGCCTGTTGCATGTAGCGGAACGCGTCGACGATGTCGTTGGCATCGAATTCCTGGTAGGGCAGCGGATGCAGCACACCCTCGGCGAAGAGCTCCATCATCTCGCCGAACAGGCGGCGCGTCAGGGCGGGGCGCTCGTGCATCAGCTGGTCGGCGTCGATGCCGAAATAGCTGATGTTGTTGCGGAATGGGCGCAAGCCGATGCGCGTGTTCTCGTAGAAATCGCGCTTGCCCAGTTCGAGGAAACGGCCAAAGGGTTTCAGCACGCGCAGGTTGCGGTTGATGGCTTCGCCGGCCAGCGAGTTGAGCACCACGTCCACGCCCCGCCCGCCGGTGTCGGCCAGGATCTCGTCGGCGTAGGCGAGCGAGCGCGAGTCGTAGATATGCTGCACGCCCAACAGGCGCAGGAAGTCGCGCTTTTCCTCCGAACCGGCGGTCGCGTAGATTTCCGCGCCGCGCCATTGCGCGAACTGGATGGCGGCGATGCCCACGCCGCCGGCGGCGCCGTGGATCAGCACTTTTTCGCCTTCTTCGAGCTGGGCCAGGTGGTGCAGCGCGTAGTAGACGGTGAAGAAGGTGCTGGGAATGGTGGCGGCCGCCTCGAACGAGATGCCCGGCGGAATGCGCGCGATGGCGCTCGATTTGGTCAATACCCGGTTGGCGAAACTGGCCGGGCCAAAGCCCACCACGGCATCGCCCGGGCGGTAGTCGCCATCGGCCTGGGAGCCGACGCGCACCACCGTGCCGGCGAATTCCAGGCCCAGCGTCGGGCCGGCAAAGCCATTCTCGATGGCTTCGTCCGACAGCAAGCCGAGGGCATACATCACGTCACGGAAGTTCAGCCCGGTGGCATGCACCTGGATTTCCAGCTCGTCGTCGGCGGGCGTCGCTTCCGGCGCGGCTTCCCAGCGCAGGTTGCGCAGCTGGCCGGGGAATTCGAAGCCCAGCCGCACGGCGGTGTCCGCGCCGGCCGGCTCCGCCAGCCCGGCGGGGCGAGGTACGGTGCGCAGGCGCGGCACATAGCGCCGGCCCTGCGCGGTGAGCGCGGCTTCTTGTTCGGCGTCGGGCCAGCGCAGCTCGCGCTCCAGCGCGTCAAGGACGGCGTCGGCGACCGGAGCGCCGGCGGGCAGGTCGAGCAGGCGCACGCCGAATTGCCCGGCCTCGTTCATCATGGTGCGACCGTAGCCCCACAATACGGCATCGTCTGCGCTGGCCGCTGCCGCGCCGGCGCCTGCCAGGTGCTGCGCCGCGCCGCAGGTCAGCAACCACAGCGTGGCGGCGCTGCCGCTGCGCTCCAGGGCCTGGAATGCGGCGGCTGCCAGGGCGCAGCGGCGCACCTGGTTGTGCAGCACATCATCGGGGGTGTCCGCCGGGGATGCCAGTCCGTCGAGGTGGACAATGCCGTCCAGGCGCGCCAGTTGCGACTTGGCCTGCGAGAGTACGGCGTCGAACTTGGCGGGATCGGCATTGCGCTGGATGACCGTGCGGTGGCCGGCGGCGGCGAGGCGCGCCGACAGGGCCGCGGCCAGGCCGGCGTCGGCATCTGCCGCGCCGGTCAGCAGCAGCCAGCCCGTCGGTGCCGGGGCCGCCTGCGCGGCCGGGGCGGCGGCGAGTCGGTCGGCGGGGGCCGCCAAGTCGCCGGCGGCCGCCGCCAGCAGATAAGGGCCGGTCAGCGTGCCGGGAGCGAATTCCAGCAGCGGGCCGCAGGTCCAGCCGGGCTGTTGCGTGATCGCGTCCTGCCAATAGCGGGCGGGATACTGGCACGAGGCTTTGCCGTGGTCGTCGGTGCCGGCGGTCCACCAACTGGCGTCGGCGCCCGCAATGAAGTCGAGCCAAGCCATGGGATGCATGGCCGCCAGCAACAGCGTGCCGCCGGCTTTCAGATGCGTCTGGGCGTATTGCAGGCTGCGCTGGGCGTCGTCGGCATTGGCGTTGTCGGCATGCAGGATGACCAGGTCGTGGAGCCGCCGATCGGACTCCTCGTTGTCGGATCCGATCAAGTCGTACGCGGTTTGCGGGTAGGCATCCAGCAGACGCTGAGCCTGCTCGAGGGCGCCGGCCGAGGTCGAGGCGTAGCGATAGTCGGACAGGTCGGTGTCGAGCACCGCATGGCAGTCGACCGCGAAAGCGGGCGCGTGGGCGCTGATTTCCAGCACGCCCAGGCGCGCGCCGGCGGGCAGGGATGCCTGGGTGCGTGCCAGCAGGACCTGCAAGGCGCTGCCCAGCCGTTGGCGCGCCTCGGCGCCGAAGATCTGCCGGACCAGGGCCGCGGGCGAGGCGTCTTGCGGGCAGATGTCGGCCAGCTTGGCATGTCCCTGCAGCAGAGCCGGCAGGTGCAGGCCGATACGGCCCACGGCATGGACGATATGCGCGTAGTCGGGATATTCGCGCACCAGGCTGTTCCAGATATCGACCACGCCGGGCGCGCCGTCGTCCTGGTCGCGCACGGCCCAGCCGGAGGGGGTGCGTTCCAGCAGGCCGGCATCGGTGGCGCGAGCCAGCAAGTGGTTCAGCAGGGCGGCCGAGTCAGGCGCGGCCTGGCGGCAGCGCTCGATCGCGTCGTCGTAGATATGGCCACTGCCGCCGAGTTCGCGTAGCGCCTGTACCAGGAAACGGTCGCACAGGCTGTCGAGCAATGGCTCGATTTCATGGGCGTAGCGCGCATGCGTGCCGTCCTGCGCGGCGCCTGCGGCTGCCGCCGCCAGGGCATCGGCGGCCGCGACCGCATCCAGGATGCTCGCGCGACTTTGCGCGTCGTGAGCGTGCGGGCAGGGCACGCCCGGGTCGTCGAGGAAGTCCAGCGTGCCGGCGTTGGCCTTGGACAGGCGTATGCTGCGAAAGCGCGCTTCGCGCACCGCGGCGATCTGCTCGCCCTCGGCGTTGAACAGCGCGAACTCGGCCGTCAGCGAATGCGGGCCGCGCCGCAGCAGCCGGGCGCGCACCAGGCGCGGGGCGCCTCGGTCGGTGCGTAGCGCCAACCGGCCAATCTTGGCGGGCACGAAGGCCACCCCGCGGCCCATGGCCGGGTCGTCGCGCAGCAACTGGATGATCAACTGGAAGGTGCAGTCGAGCAGGGCCGGGTGCAGATGGCTTTGCTCAAGCTGGGCCTGGACGTCCGCCGATGGCTCCAGGACGGCCAGCACGCTGTCGCGGTCTTCGTTCCAGCCGTGCTTGACGGCGCGGAAGGCCGCGCCATAGTCCAGCCCGACGGCGCGCGTCAACAATGCATGGGTTTCGCCGGTGAAGTCATGGGCCCGCTCGGGCAGCTGGAGCGCAGCGTCGTTCAACAAGGCCTGGCCGGGCTCGCGCAACACCCGGCCGACCGCATGCAGGGCCCATGGCTCGGTGCTGCCCAGGTCCTTGCCCTGGATGCGCAAGCCGCCGTCGGCGATATCCAGGCTGCACCGGATGCGTTTCGAGGGAGAGGCCGCCAGCAGCAGGGGCGCGCGTATCTCCAGCTCTTCGATTTCGGCGTATGGGCCAGGCTGCCATTGCAGCGCCGCGGCCAGGGCCATTTCGGCGAACCCCGTGCCGGGAAAGACGACTGCATCCCCGACGACGTGGTCGGCCAGCCAGGGGCACAGCGCCGTATCGAGCTGGTTTTCCCACAGGCCTTCGTGTTGCCGCAACGGGTAGCCCAGCAGGGGATGCACCTTGGCGCGCTGCAATTGGCCCAGGGATTCGGGCGTGACAGGGTGCCAATGCCGTTCGCGCTGCCAGGGATAGGCGGGCAGGGCGACGTGGCGGCCTGCCCACGGGAAAAGGTCCTGCCAGTCGACCTGGGCGCCGCTCAGCAAGGCCTGGCCGGCGGTTTCGCGGATTTTTGCGGGTTCGTCGTTGCCGCGGCTCGCGGTGATGAGTACCCGGCCCTTGCGATCTGCAGCTGCGAGGCTGTCGTTGACGTACGAGCGCAGCACGGGGTGCGGACCGACTTCGATGAACACGTTGTCGCCGCGCGCCACCAGGGCGTCCACGGCTTGCTGGAAGCGCACGGGTTCGCGGACGTTGCGCCACCAATAGTCGGCGTCCAGCTGCCGGCCGTCCAGCCGCTCGCCGGCGATGGTGGAATAGAACGGCACGTGCCCGGACTGGGGGTGCAGATTCTCCAGCGCCTGCCGCAATCCTGGCCGGATGGCGTCCATGGCGGCACTGTGGAAGGCGTAGTCGAGATCCAGGCGTTTATAGAAAACGCGGCGTTCGGCCAGGACTCCCTCGACCGTCGCCATGGCGGCCGGGTCGCCCGCCAGTGTCGCGCCGCGCCCGCTGTTGAAGCCGGCGACGCACACCGCGCCGGTGAGCTGCAGTTCGGCCAGCAACGCCTGGGCGGTGCCGCCGTCGATGCCGACTGCCGCCATGCAGCCCTGGCCTTTCGTGGTGCCTTGCAAGCGGCTGCGATGGAAAATGACCTGCACGGCGTCGGCCATCGAAAGCGCGCCGCAAGCCCAGGCCGCAGCCACTTCGCCCACACTGTGGCCGACCACCGCGCTGGGCAGGATGCCGCGTTGCGCCAGCATGCGCGTGATGCCCACCTGGATGGCGAACAAGGCGGGCTGGGCGATTTCCGTACGCTCGTACTGGTTGGCGCTTTCGGCGCGTGCCAGTTCGTCGGCAAGCCGGTAGCCGGCCAGCGGCGCAAAGAGGTTGTCGATTTCGTGCACGGCTTCGGCGAAGACCGGCTCGGCCAGCAGTTGCCGGCCCATGCCGGCCCATTGCGAGCCGTTGCCCGAATACACGAACACCGGCCCCTGGGCATTGGCGACGGCGCTGCCGGTGGCCACGCTGTAGCGGGGCGCGTTGTCGTCGGCGAACTGGCTGAGGGCCTGCGCGATGCTTTCGCTGTCAGTGCCGTACACGACGGCGCGTTCGGCGTGCCATTCGCGCCGCATGACGGAGTGATAGGCGATGTCGTACAAGGCGCGCGCCGGTTGCCCCTGCAGCACGCCGGCCAGGTGGCGGGCGCTGGCCCGCAGGGCCTCGGTGGTCTTGCCGGAGACGATGACCGGCACGGCGGCCGTGTTGGCCAGCTTGTCCGCCGGATCGGCATCCGGCTCGGGGGGGGGCTTTGCAGAATGACGTGCGCATTGGCGCCGCCGAACCCGAACGAGTTCACCCCGATGGTCAACGGCCCTTCGCGGCGCAGTGGGTAGTTCTGTGTAGCAATCTCGATGTTCCAGCCATCGAAGTCGATTGCCGGATTGGGATTCCGGACGCCGATGGTGGCCGGTACGGTGCGATGTTGCAGGCTGTAGATGGCCTTGACCAGGCCTGCGACGCCGGACGCCGCTTCCAGGTGTCCCAGGTTGCTCTTGACCGAGCCGATCGGCAGCGGGTTGCCGGGCCCCCGCGGCTGTCCCAGCGCGGCCCCGATGGCGCGCGTTTCGACCGGATCGCCGACCGCGGTGCCGGTGCCGTGCGCTTCCAGATAATCGATTTCAGTGACGGGGATGCCGGCCTTTTCATAGACTTGCTGCATCAGCGCGATCTGCGCGTCGGCATTGGGCACGGTCAGGCCGGACTTGCGGCCGTCGGTATTGACGGCACTTCCCGGGATTACCGCCAGGATATGGTTGCCGTCGGCCACGGCCTGGTCGTAGTCCTTGAGCAGGAACAGGCCCCCGCCTTCGGAACGTACATAGCCGTCGCCCGATGCGTCGAAGACCTTGCAGCGTCCTTCGGGCGAAAGCATCGATGCTTTCGAGAAGGTAATGAAACCGTAGGGATGCAGGTGCAGGCTGACGCCGCCGGCGATCGCCAGGCTGGTTTCACCGGTGACGATGGCACGGCACGCCTGGTGGAACGCCACCAGGGACGAGGAGCAGGCGGTATCCACCGCCATGCTGGGTCCATGCAGGTCGAACAGGTAGGACAGGCGGTTGGCGGCGATGCTCGACGTGTTGCCGGTGGCCATCGAAGCGTCGATCGCACCGGTATCGTCGGACAGGCGGTAGGAATAATCCGCGCTCGCAATGCCGATATAAACCCCGCAATCGCTGCCCCGCAGGCTGGATGGCTTGATTCCGGCGTGTTCGATGGCTTCCCAGCACAACTCCAGCAACAGGCGCTGCTGGGGGTCCATCAACGCGGCCTCGCGCGGGGAAATGCCGAAAAAGTGCGCATCAAAGCCCGACACGTCGCCGATCGAGCCGGCGGCGAAAGTGTAGGCGGTGCCGGGGTGGTCCTTGGCGGGATGCAGGTAAGCGTCCTGTTGCCAGCGATCGGGGTCGACTTCGGTGACCAGGTCGCGCCCGGCCAGCAGGTCGGCCCAGTACCGATCGGTATTGGTTTGCGGGAACCGGAACGACAGCCCCACGACGGCAACGCGCTTTGCCATGTATTTCTTCCTTCGAACAACAGCTCTCGAGAGCTTCTTGATTTTCTTTTGTTAGGGACAGACGACTCAGGGGCCGGGCGCCATGGCGCGGGGCGGGCTGGGTCTACAGGCAATGACCAGAAGAGCGGCCGCTTCGGGGCGGCTTGGCGGATAGGAGATGCAAAGATTCCTTGAACGGTAGGGAGCAGGATTTTTCCGGGACGCCGGCATTTGCTGCGTTGCCCGCGCCAAAGGAAAGCGACTCGGCCATTATGGTCAGGTTGTCCGAAGAATTCGAGAGTCAGATTTTACTGTTTATAGTGCGAATGGAAGACAGGTGGCGATGCTTGGCAAAATACAGATACAAAACGCTGCGGAATGCCCAAGGAATTGCAGCCAACTGCGCAAATTTTCCCGGATTTCCCCGATTTATACGATTTCTATACGCCGCGCCGCCTTTATTGACTAGCTGCTTATTGCAAATCATGTAACCAAATGAACAAAAAACAGGGAAAACAGCGTGGCGGGAAATCCCGCGTTTCGATTATCCCGGCCTTGCTGTTGCATCGCAACAATTGTTCTCCATAAAAAGAGGCCCGGATGGGCCTCGAATGCCGGCCTGTTGGCCGGCATTAATAAGATGGCGGAAGCCGGAGTTTATTTAAAGGCCGTCTTGCTGCCGTCCTTGTGCCAGGTGAATACCTGGAATTCGAAATCGTTCAGGTCCCCTTGCTTGTTCCAGGACGTCTTGCCGATGGGGGTGTCGAACGAATTGGCGTGCAGATACTCGGCGACCTTGGTGGGGTCGGTGCTGCCCGCGCCCTTGATGCCTTCGGCGATGACCTGGGTGGCCGCGTAGGCCGTCAGCTGGAACGCGCCGCCGGCATTGCGCTTCTTGGCTTCGAAAGCCTTGACGATTTCGGCGTTGGCGGGATTCTGGGTGAAATCGGCGGGCAGGGTCAGCAGCATGCCTTCGACGGCGTCGCCGGCGATGGCGTTGATGTCGGGGTTGCCGAC
Organism: Bordetella genomosp. 2; assembly: GCF_002261345.1. Classification (GTDB taxonomy): domain Bacteria; phylum Pseudomonadota; class Gammaproteobacteria; order Burkholderiales; family Burkholderiaceae_B; genus Bordetella_A. Next base: position 151,166 of record NZ_NEVT01000006.1, read on the forward strand.
GCCTTCCGGCCCCATGAACTTGGCATTCACGCCTTGTTCGTGGGCCTGGCGCAGCAGCAGGCCCATTTCGGGATGGTAGCCGCCGTAGTAGACGAAATCGACGTTATTCGACTTGAGTTTGGTGATGACGGCGGAATAGTCGCTGTCGCCGGCATTGATGCCCTCGAACATCACGACTTTGACGCCGCCTTTCTCGAGGTTGTCCCTGACCGCCGTGGCGATGCCCTGGCCATAGGACTGCTTGTCGTGCAGGACGGCGACCGTCTTGGGCTTGATTTTTTCCAGGACGAACTTGGCGGCGGCCGGGCCTTGCTGGTCGTCGCGGCCGATGGTGCGGAAGATGAACTCGTAGTTCTTGCCGTCGGTCAGGGCGGGCGAGGTGGCCGAAGGGGTCACCATGACCACGCCTTCATTGTTGTAGACGTCGGCGGCGGCAATGGTGGCGCCGGAGCAGACGTGGCCGACGACGAAGCCGATTTCGTCGTTGACGACCCGGTTGGCGGCGACCGGGCCCTGCTTGGGTTCGCAGCCGTCGTCGATCACCACGGTTTCCAGCTTCTTGCCGTCGATGCCGCCCGCGGCGTTGATGCGCTCGACCGCGGTGTCGACCCCTTCGCGCACCATGGCGCCATATTGGGTAACAGGGCCGGTGGTGGGGCCGACCACGGCGATCTTGATGCTTTGCGCCTGTGCGCCGGCCGCGCAGGCCAGGCCCGCCGCCAGGCCCAGCGCGGCCAGGACCGGCGTGAGGCGGAATGCTTGTTTCATGGGGAATCTCCTTTGCGTCGTTATATAAGCCTGGCGCCCGCTGGGCGCCGCGAGGCTTGTGGTGGCAAGCATACCTGAAAGCCAGCTTGATTTGCGTCGGCGGGGTAGACAATCCGCGGCGATTGGGCGATGGTCGCTTTATGCGCATCCGCGTATATGCAAAAGACGATTTGTTCGTTTGCCTTCATAAGGCAGCAGGGCATTATTGACGCCATGAGATTCCAACCGATCATCGTTCCGGGCTGGAAAGACTCCGGGTCCGGCCATTGGCAGACGTTGTGGGCGCAGTGCCTGCCTCACGCCCAGCGCGTGCGCCAGCCTGACTGGCATACCCCGGATCCGGCGGTCTGGAATGCCACCGTGGCCACCTACGTGGATGCGGCCGCCTGCCCGGTGCTGCTGATCGCGCACAGCCTGGGCTGCCTGGCGGCGGTCGGCCTGCCGGTGCCGCTGCGGGCCAAGGTGGCGGGGGCCTTGCTGGTCGCGCCGGCGGACGTCGAGCGGGCCGGGGCGCCGGCGTGCCTGCGCGGCTTCGGCCCGGTGCCGCGCCATTCCTTGCCGTTCCAGTCCGTGGTGGTGGCCAGCGACAACGACCCCTATTGCCAGCTGGAGCGGGCGCGCCAGTTCGCCGCCGACTGGGGCAGCCGCTTCGAGGTCGTGCCGGGCGGCGGGCATATCAATGCCGAAGCGGGCTTCGGGGAGTGGCCGCAGGGGCTGAAGATCCTGGCCGCGCTGCGGCGGCGCGCCACCTGGCGCGTGACGGCTCCCTTGCCGCGCGTATCGCCGGTGCCGATGTCGCTGGCGTCGTAGCGCGGGCGCTGTCAGGTGCCCTGCACCCGGCGCCCGGTATCGGTCTCGAACCAGTGCAGCGCGTGGCGTCCGTCCGGGCCCACGCTGACCTGGTCGCCAGCCCTGGCGGGCGTCTCGGCCAATTGGCGCGTGGCGCAGCGCACCACGACGGAATTTTGCCCGCAGCGGCAGTGCACCAGTTGCTCCGATCCCAGCGTTTCGACCATTTCGACTTCGGCCGGCAGGCCCTGGGCGTTGAGCAGCATATGCTCGGGCCGCATGCCCATGATGACGGCGCGGCCGCGCACCGCAGCGGGCACCTGCAGCGGCGAGATATCCAGCGCGACGCCGTCCAGGGTTTGCAGCGTGCCGTCGCCGGCCGCGTTGACGGGGACCAGGTTCATGGGCAGGGAGCCGATGAAGCCCGCCACGAAAGTGGACGCCGGCTTTTCGAAGACCTCGGTCGGCGTGCCGATCTGCTCGGGCACGCCCTGGTACATGACGATCATGCGGTGGGCCAGCGTCATGGCCTCGACCTGGTCGTGGGTGACGTAAAGGCTGGTGGTGCGCAGGCGGCGGTGCAGCTTCATGATTTCCAGCCGCATGGCCACGCGCAGCTTGGCGTCCAGGTTCGACAGCGGTTCGTCGAACAGGAACACCTTGGGCTCGCGCACGATGGCGCGCCCCATGGCGACCCGCTGGCGTTGCCCGCCGGACAGCTGGCGCGGGCGGCGGTCCAGCAGCTGGTCCAGTTCCAGGGTGCGCGCGGCCGACTCGACCCGCTTGCGGATTTCGTCCTTGGACAGCTTGCGGATTTTCAGCCCATAGGCCATGTTCTGGAACACGCTCATGTGAGGGTAGAGCGCGTAGTTCTGGAACACCATGGCGATGTCGCGCTCGGCCGGCTCCAGGTCGTTGACCACCTTGCCGTCGATCAGGATTTCGCCGCTGGTGACGGTTTCCAGGCCGGCCACCATGCGCATCAGCGTGGACTTGCCGCAGCCCGAGGGGCCGACGATGACGATGAACTCGCCGTCCTGCACCTCGACGTCGATGCCGTGGATCACGGCGACGTTGCCGGCATAGGTTTTCTTGACGTTGCGGAAGCTCAGGGTAGCCATGGAATGTTCTTCGTGTAGACGGGTGAGGGCGGGGCGGCGGGCTATTTCTCGGTGTCGACCAGGCCCTTGACGAACCATTTCTGCATCAGGATGACCACCAGCGCGGGCGGGATCATGGCCAGCATGGCGGTGGCCATGGTGATGTTCCATTCGGTGACGCTGTCGCCGCCGCTGATCATGCGCTTGATGCCGATCACTACGGGATACATGTTTTCCTGGGTGGTGATCAGCAGCGGCCAGAGATACTGGTTCCAGCCGTAGATGAACTGGATCACGAACAGCGCGGCGATGCTGGTGCGCGACAGCGGCAGCAGCACGTCGCGGAAGAAGCGCAGCGGGCCGGCGCCGTCGATGCGGGCCGCCTCGACCAGTTCGTCGGGCACGGTCAGGAAGAACTGCCGGAACAGGAACGTGGCGGTGGCCGAGGCGATCAACGGCAGGGTCAGGCCGGCGTAGCTGTTGAGCAGCCCCAGGTCGGCCACGACCTTGTAGGTGGGCGCGATGCGCACTTCGACGGGAAGCATCAGGGTGACGAATATCATCCAGAAGAAGAACATGCGGCCGGGGAAGCGGAAGTACACGACGGCGAAGGCCGACAGCAGTGAGATGGCGATCTTGCCGAGCGAGATGACCAGCGCCATGATCAGGCTGACGTACAGCATGCGTCCCACGCCGGCGCCGGCCAGGGCGCGCGCGTAGTTCTCGGCGAAGTGCGGACCGGGCAGCAGCGACATGGGCGCGGCGGCGACTTCCTGGGCCGTCTGGGTCGAGGCGACGAAGGTCACATACAGCGGGAAGGCCACCAGCGCCACGCCGCACAGCAGGATCAGGTGGGCCAGGATGTCGAGCCAGGGGCGGCGTTCAACCATGGTGTCGTAGCCTTGTGGGGAGGATCAGTACTGGACCTTGCGGTCGATGTAGCGGAACTGCACGACGGTGAGCGCCACCACGATGGCCATCAGCACCACCGACTGCGCGGCCGACGAGCCCAGGTCCAGGCCGTGGAAGGCGTCGCTGTATACCTTGTAGACCAGGATCGAGGTGGCCGTGCCCGGGCCGCCCTGGGTGGTGGTGTCGACCACGGCGAAGGTATCGAAGAACGCGTAGATGATGTTGACCACCAGCAGGAAGAAGGTGGTGGGCGACAGCAGGGGGAAGACGATGGTCCAGAAGCGCCGGGCCGGGGAGGCGCCGTCGATGGCCGCCGCCTCGATGAGCGAGCGGGGGATCGACTGCAGGCCGGCGAGGAAGAACAGGAAGTTGTATGAGATCTGCTTCCATACCGCGGCGATGAGCACCAGGGTGAGCGCCTGGTTGCCGTCCAGGCGCGGGTTCCAGGCCACGCCCAGGCTGTGCAGCGCGACGGCCAGGATGCCCACCGAGGGCGAGAACAGGAACAGCCACAGCACGCCCACGACCGCGGGGGCCACGGCATAAGGCCAGATCAGCAGGGTCTTGTACAGGCCGGCGCCGCGCATGACGCGGTCGGCCATGACGGCCAGCAGCAGCGAGACCGCCAGGCCGACGAAGGCCACCAGCGCCGAGAACACGGCCGTGACGCGGAACGAGTCAAGGTAGTCGGACTGGCGGAACAGCTCGGCGAAGTTGGCCAGCCCGACGAACTCGGAGGACAGGCCGAAGGCGTCCTGCAGTTGCATGGACTGCCACATGGCCTGGCCGGCGGGCAGGAAGAAGAACACCAGCGTGACGGCGATCTGCGGCGCCAGCAGCAGGTAGGGCAGGGTCTTGTGCCGGAATATGACGCGTTTTTCCATGGAGACAAGTCCCAGGAGCGAAGATGGCGGCGCGCGGGACGCCGCCGCCTGTGGTGTCGCGGGGCGCCGGCGGCCGACTGCCGGCGCCCCCGCGGCTTACTTGGCGCTTTTCTCGAATTTCTCGAGCAGTTCGTTGCCGCGCGTGACCATGACTTTCAGGCCATCCTGGGCGGACGCCTTGCCCGACATGATGCGCTCGATTTCCTGGTCTTCGATTTCGCGGATCTGCGGCAGGAAGCCCAGCCGCAGGCCGCGCGACTGGGCGGTCGTTTCGACGTTGAGCTGCTTGACGCCGACTTCGGTGCCGGGGTTCTTGTCGTAGTAGCCCTGCTTCTTGGTCAGTTCATACGCAGCCTTGGTGACGGGCACGTAGCCGGTCTGCTGGTGCCAGCGGGCGGCGATTTCCGGGCTGGCCAGGAAGTGGAAGAACTCGGTCACGCCCTTGTAGACCTCGGGCGACTTGTTGGCGAATACCCACAGCGAGGCGCCGCCGATGATGGTGTTCTGCGGAGCGCCCTGGACGTCGGCGTAGTAGGGCAGGGTCGAGGTGCCGAACTCGAACTTGGCGTTCTTGGCGATGTTGGCGCGCAGGCCGCTGGAGCCGGTGATCATGGCGCACTTGCCGCCGATGAACAGCGAGTTGGGCTGGTCGCCGCGCCCGCCGTACATGAAGATGCCTTCCTTGGCGAGCTTGGCCAGGTTGTCCAGGTGGCGCACGTGCAGCGGCGTGTCGATGGCCAGGCGGGCGTCGAGGCCGCCGAAGCCGTTGTCCTTGGTGGCGTAGGGCACGTTGTGCCAGGCCGAAAAGGTCTCGAGCTGGACCCACGACGGCCAGGAGGTGGTGTAGCCGCATTCCTGGCCGGCTGCCTTCAGTTTCTGGCCGGCGGCGGCCAGCTCTTCCCAGGTCTTGGGCGGCTTTTCGGGATCCAGGCCGGCTTTCTTGAAGGCGTCCTTGTTGTAATAGAACACCACGGTGGAGCTATTGAACGGCATCGAGATCAGCTTGCCGTCCTGCGAGGAGTAGTAGCCGGCGACCGCGCCGATGAAGGCCTTGGGGTCGAGCGGCTTGCCGGCTTCTTCGGACATCTGCTGCACGGGCTTGATGGCGCCCTTGGCGTACATCATGGTGGCCGTGCCCACTTCGAACACCTGCAGGATGTCGGGGGCATTGCCGGCGCGGAACGCGGCGATGCCGGCATTCATGGATTCGCCGTAGTTGCCCTTGTAGACGGCGTTGACCTTGTAGTCGGGGTTCTTCTTGTTGAAATCCTGGACCAGTTCGTTGACCCGTTCGCCCAGCGCTCCTTCCATTGAGTGCCAGAACTGGATTTCGGTGGCGGCGTGGGCCGAGGCACCGGCAAAAGCCGTCATCAGGACGGCGAAGGTGAACGCGAGACGCTGGGGTCGCATGGGAAGGTCCTCCGGGTTGCGTGGCTGCGGCGCGGGGGTGTCCGGCCGCAGGGAACACGACACCTTATGTATGGCTTGTGACAGAGACGTGACTTTTACACCACCGGCGGGGCCTGTCAAATATGGAATACGCGGGAGGGGGCGGGTTTGTTCGCCCTATCGTGGGGGGCGGCCCGGGCCGCGGCGGGGTCAGGCGCCGGAGCGGGCCGGCTGCTCGGCCGGCCGGGCCAGGTTCCACATCAGCGCGCGGAACGGCGCCAGCATGCTGACGTTGACGGCCAGCTTGATGGCCAGGTCGCCCAGCAGCCAGGTGACCCAGGGCAGGCCCGAGCCGGCGAACGCCACGCTGAAGAACACGGCCGTGTCGAGCAGGGCGCCCACGGTGCCGGACAGCAGCGGCGCGCGCCACCAGCGTTGGTCGCGCAGGCGGTCGAAGACCTGGATGTCGGCCAGCTGGGCGCAGATATAGGCCAGGCCCGACGCCAGGGCGATGCGCGGCGAGGCGACCCATACCGATATCGCCAGGGCGGCGGCGAACCCGACCCAGGCCACGCGGCGCGCGGCCGCGGGGCCGAAGCGGCGGTTGAGGACATCGGTGACCAGGAAGGCGACTGGATACGACAGGCCGCCCCAGGTCAGCCAGTCGTTCAGCGGCACCTGGACCAGGATGTTCGAGCCGACCACGATCAGGCCCATGCAGCCCACGGCCACGGCGAAGTGCCGGGGCGTCATGGGTTGGAAGCGCCGCGCCGTGCTCATTTGCCGAACTCGTCGGCCAGCTCGCGCGAGCGCTGCGCGGCGGCTTCGATGGCCTGCTGCACGATGGCGGGCAGGCCGGCCTGCTGGAACACTTGCAGGGCGGCGGCCGTGGTGCCGCCCTTGGAGGTGACGCGTTCGCGCAGCACCGCCGGCGGCTCGTCGGACTGCGCCGCCAGCCGGGTGGCGCCGGCCAGCGTGCCGAGCGCGAGCTGGTGGGCCTGGTCCGGGCTCAGGCCGGCGGCCACGCCGCCCGTCACCAGCGACTCCAGGAAAAGGAAGACATAAGCGGGGCCGCTGCCGGACAGCGCGGTGACGGCATCGAGCGCGGCATCGTCGGCGACCCACACGACCTGGCCCACCGAGGACAGCAAGCGCTCGGCCAGCTCGCGGCCGGCCTGGTCGACGCCCGGCAAGGCGGCCAGGCCGGTCACGCCGGCGCCGACCAGGGCAGGGGTGTTGGGCATGCAGCGCACCAGGTTCTGCCAGGGCTTGCCCGGCTCGCCGAGCCAGCCGGCCAGTGTGTCGGCCCGGATGCCGGCCGCCACGCTGATGACCAGGGTGTCGGGCCGCAGCCAGGCGCGTGAGGCGGCGACCGCTTCGCGCAGCTGCTGCGGCTTGACGGCGTAGATCCAGACCCGGCATGCCTGCAGCGCGGCATCGGGGGCGGCGGCGGCGCTGGCGCCGCGGCCGCGCCAGGCTTCTTGCGCCGCCGCGGTCGGGTCGACGACATGCAGGTTCGCGGCCGGGCAGGTCTTGCCGGCCAGCCCGCTGGCCAGGGCCGTCGCCATGTTGCCGCCGCCGATGAAAGCGATAGTCAGATCTTGGTCCATGGGGCAGGATTGTAGCCCTCTGGGTGGCGGCAAGCGTGGTGTAAGGATGTTGTCAGATACTGGCGCCGACTTGGCGCGCCGCCGCGGGGGCGGTCCGCGCCGGACAAGGTGTGTCCCCATTTGTTTTTTGCTTGGAAATATTGGGGATTACACGCAGTGACACCGTGAGGCCCTGCTTTCAGAATACCGCCCACGCTGTACTTTTGCCCAAGAAGCCGGCAATGGTCGCCTCGGGCCGCCGGGTATCCCCCGGCGATGCCGACGTTCCCAAAGCCGCTCATCCCTCTCGCCGGAGAACTCCGTATGAAGCTGCTGCATCGTGCAACTCCCGTGGCCATGGCATTGGGAGCGTTGCTCCTGGCCGGCGCCGCCCAGGCGGCCGACACTATCAAGATCGGCATTCCCCAGCCCATGACCGGGCCCAACACCCAATACGGCACGCAGATCCAGGCCGGCGCGCTGACCGCCATCGAGACCATCAATGCCAAGGGCGGCGTCAAGGGCAAGAAGCTCGAGCCCATCCTGATCGACGACGGCTGCGAACCCAAGCAGGCCGTGCCGGCCGCCAACCGGGTGGTCAATTCGGGCGCCAAGTTCGCCGTCGCGCACGCCTGCTCGGGCGTGACCGTGCCGGCGGTCAATGTCTACGAGCAGGAAGGCATCGTCGCCATCACCCCGGGGGCCACTTCGCCGCTGGTGACCGACACCATCAAGCCGCACTTCTTCTTCCGCACCATCGGCCGCGACGACCAGCAGGGTCCGTTCGCCGCGCGCTACATCGCCAACACCCTCAAGCCCAAGAAAGTGGCCGTGCTGCATGACAAGCAGACCTACGGCTCGGGCGTGGCCACCCAGGTCAAGGACACGCTGGAAAAGAACAAGGTCAACGTGGTGATGTTCGAAGGCATCAACGTCGGCGACAGCGACTATTCGGCCGTGATCACCAAGCTCAAGACGGCCGGCGTCGACCTGGTCTACTTCGGCGGCTACCACCCCGAGCTCGGGCTGTTGCTGCGCCAGTCGCGCGAGCAGGGCCTGGACGTGCAGTTCATGGGTCCCGAGGGCACCGCCAACCAGGACCTGGTCGCCATTGCCGGCCCCGCCATCGAGGGTCTGCTGGTGACGCTGCCGTCGGACTTCACCAAGCTGCCCGGCAACGAGGGCATCGTGAAGGCTTTCCATGACGCCAAGCGCGATCCGGACGGCGCCTTCCAGATGCCGGCCTATGCCGCCGTGCAGGTGCTGGCCAAGAGCATCGAGGCGGTGGGCGAGGATCCCGCCAAGGTGGCCGACTATATGCACAAGACGTCGTTCGACACGGCCATCGGCAAGGTCGAGTACGACGCCAAGGGCGATCTCAAGGACTTCGAATTCGCCGTCTTCAAGTGGGACAAGAACGGCAAGAAGACCCAGCTGTAAACACGCGCCGCCCCGGCCATCCGCCGGGGCTTGAACGCACGCCCAGGTTTCCGGCTCCGGGTCGCTCCACCGGGGCCGGAACCATTTGGAGCATAGGTAATAATCCATGTCAGACCTTATCCCCCAACTCACCCAGCAGGTCTTCAACGGCCTGTCGCTGGGCGCGATCTACGCGCTGATTGCCATCGGCTACACAATGGTCTACGGCATCATCGGTATGATCAACTTCGCCCACGGCGAGATCTATATGATCGGCGCCTACGTGGGCCTGGTCACGCTGACCGCCATCGGCACCAACAGCGGCCTGCCGCTGCCGTTCATCATCGCGGCCATGCTGGTGGTGGCCATCCTGGTCACCGGCGTATACGGCTTCAGCGTCGAGCGCGTGGCCTATCGGCCGGTGCGCGGCAGCCAGCGCCTGGTGGCGCTGATCTCGGCCATCGGCATGTCCATTTTCCTGCAGAACTGGGTCGCCCTGGGCCAGGGCGCGCGCGACATGGCCGTGCCGTCGCTGATCTCCGGCTCGCTGCAATTCAATATGGGCTCGGGCTTCGACGTGACCCTGCCGTATTCGCGCATCATGATCATCGTGGTGACGGTGCTGCTGATGATCGCGTTGTCGCTGTTCATCAAGTATTCGCGCATGGGCCGCGCCTCGCGCGCCTGCTCGCAGGACATGCACATGGCCAACCTGCTGGGCATCGACACCAACCGGGTCATCTCTTTCACCTTCGTACTGGGCGCCATGCTGGCGGCCGTGGGCGGCGTGCTGATCGCCATCACCATCGGCAAGCTCAACCCGTTCATCGGCTTCCTGGCCGGCATCAAGGCATTCACCGCCGCGGTGCTGGGCGGCATCGGCAGCATCCCCGGCGCCATGCTGGGCGGCGTGCTGCTGGGGCTGGCCGAGACCCTCGCCGCGGCCTACATCTCGTCCCAGTACAAAGACATCGTGGCGTTCGCGCTGCTGGTCCTGATCCTGCTGTTCCGCCCCACCGGGCTGCTCGGCAAACCTGAGGTGGAAAAAGTCTGATGGCCAACAACACCCTGAAAAACGCCACGATGGCGGCCATCCTGACGGCTGTCATCGTCATGCCGGTGTTCGGGCTGCAACTGGTTCGCCAGGGCGCCCGCACCAACCTCGAGACCCACTGGGACATGGTGGCCCTGGCCGCCGCGGTGGTGTTCGTCTTCCAATTGCTGCGCCCCTGGATCGCGCGCCCCTTCCAGCGGCTCAAGACCAGCATACCCGTGCTGCCCGCCGCGCCCGCCAAGGGCAACAAGTGGATCATCGCGCTGGTCATCGCGGCCGCGGTGATCTGGCCGTTCTTCAGCGGCCGCAGCTCGGTCGACATTGCCACGCTGGTGCTCATCTACGTAATGCTGGGCCTGGGCCTGAACATCGTGGTGGGCTTCGCCGGGCTGCTCGACCTGGGTTTCGTGGGCTTTTACGCGGTCGGCGCGTATACCTACGCATTGCTGTATCACTGGGGCGGCTGGGGCTTCTGGGAAGCGCTGCCGTTCGCCGGCGCCATGGCGGCGCTGTTCGGGTTCATCCTGGGCTTTCCGGTGCTGCGGCTGCGCGGCGACTACCTGGCCATTGTCACGCTGGGCTTCGGCGAGATCATCCGCCTGCTGCTGATCAACCTGAATTTCCTGACGGGCGGCCCGGACGGCATCTCGGGCATTCCCAAGCCGTCGGTCTTCGGCATGGAAATGGCGCGCCGGTCCAGCGAGGAGGGCGTGCGCACGTTCCACGAGATCATGGGCTGGACCTTCGACAACCAGCACATGGTGAATTACCTTTACCTGATGGCGCTGGCGCTGGCACTGGTGACGCTGTTCGTGTCCACCCGGCTGATCCGCATGCCGGTGGGCCGCGCCTGGGAGGCGTTGCGGGAGGACGAGATCGCCTGCCGCTCGCTGGGCCTGAACCCCACTCGCATCAAGCTGTCGGCGTTCACGCTGGGCGCCATGTTCGCGGGTTTCGGCGGCGCCTTCTTCGCGGCGCGCCAGGGCATGGTCAATCCCGAGTCGTTCACCTTCATCGAGTCGGCGCTGATCCTGGCTATCGTGGTGCTGGGCGGCATGGGTTCGCAGGTGGGCGTGATCCTGGCGGCCATCCTGCTGACGGTGCTGCCCGAGGTGGCGCGCGAGTTCGCCGAATACCGCATGCTGATGTTCGGCCTGGTGATGGTGTTGATGATGATGTGGCGTCCACAGGGGCTCCTGCCCATGAAGCGTCCCCATGTGGAGCTGGCCAAATGAGCGAGGCATTGCTGAAAGTATCCGGACTGACCATGCGCTTCGGCGGCCTGCTGGCCGTCGACAGCGTGGGCTTCGAGGTCCTGCGTGATGAAGTGTTTGCCATCATCGGCCCCAACGGCGCCGGCAAGACCACCGTGTTCAATTGCGTGGGCGGCTTCTACAAGCCCACCGCCGGCGAGATCATGATGGACGGCAAGCCGATCACCGGCCTGCCCAGCCACAAGGTGGCGCGCCATGGCCTGGTGCGCACCTTCCAGAACGTGCGGCTGTTCAAGCAGCTCACCGTGCTGGAGAACCTGCTGGTGGCCCAGCACACCCAGGTCGAATCGCGCCTGCTGCCGGGGCTGCTCAAACTGAAGTCATACCGCCAGTCGGAGGCCGACGCGCTGGCGCGCGCCGCGCAATGGCTGGATTTCATGGGCCTGCGCCAGTATGCCAACCGCGAGGCCGGCAACCTGGCCTACGGGCACCAGCGCCGGCTGGAAATCGCCCGCTGCATGATCACCAAGCCGCGCCTGCTGATGCTGGACGAGCCGGCCGCGGGCCTGAACCCCCAGGAAAAGCGCGACCTGCAGCAACTGATCGACCAGTTGCGCCGCGAGTTCGGCGTGGCGGTGCTGCTGATCGAGCACGACATGAGCCTGATCATGGGGATATCCGACCGGATCCTGGTGATGGAGCACGGCAAGCCCATCACCACCGGCACGCCCGAGCAGGTGCGCAGCGACGAGCGCGTCATCAAGGCGTACCTGGGGGAAGAATGATGCTGAAGCTGGACAACATCCATACCTACTATGGCGCCATCCAGGCGCTCGATGGCGTATCGGTCGAGGTCAACCAGGGCGAGATCGTCACCCTGATCGGCGCCAACGGCGCCGGCAAGACCACGCTGCTGATGACGGTCTGCGGCAACCCGCGCGCGCGCGAGGGCACCATCACGTTCGAGGGCGAGGACATCACGCACAAGGACACCCACCACATCATGCGCAGCGGCATCGCCATCTCGCCGGAAGGGCGCAGAGTCTTCAAGGACCTGACGGTGGCCGAGAACCTGATGATGGGCGGCTTCTTCGCCAGCCGCGAGGCCATCCAGGCGGGGCTGGAGCATGTCTATGGCCTGTTCCCGCGCCTGAAGGAGCGCGCCAACCAGCGCGCCGGCACCATGTCCGGCGGCGAGCAGCAGATGCTGGCGATCGGCCGCGCGCTGATGACCCGGCCCAAGCTGCTGCTGCTGGACGAGCCCACGCTGGGCCTGGCGCCGCTGATCATCGCGCAGATCTTCGACATCATCCGCACCATCCGCGACCAGGGCGTGACGGTATTCCTGGTCGAGCAGAACGCCAACAAGGCGCTGCAGGTGGCCGACCGCGGCTATGTGCTGGAGAACGGCAAGGTGGTGCTGCAGGACACCGGCGCCAACCTGCTGGTCAACGCCGACGTGCGCAAGGCATACCTGGGGGCGTAGCGCCTGCCGCTAGGCGGCCTGCCGGTGCAGCGGCGCGTCGAAGTAGTAGTCGATCGCCGCGCGCGCCAGCGCGTCGATGGAGTCCGTCAAGGGCACGTCCAGCGCCGCGCGCCGGTCGTGCGGCAGGGCCAGCGGCAATTCGGTGCAGCCCAGCACCACCGCGTCGGCCCCGCGGGCCCGCAGCCGGCGCGCGCCCTCCGCGGCCGGCTCCAGGGCTGCGGCGACGGCGTTGGCCTTGACGGCGCGGATCGGCGCGACGCAGTGGCGGTCGATTTCGTCGGCCGTGGGCACGATGCACTCGTAGCCGTGCCGCGCGAGGCGGTCCTGGTAGAGATTCAGCGCCAGGGTGGCGGGCGTGCCCATCAGGCCGATGCGGCCGCGCGCGATGCCCATGCGGCGCAGGTCGTCGATCACGGCATCGATGATGTGCAGGATCGGCAGCGCGGTGGCCGCGGCCAGTTCGTCGTACCACAGGTGCGCCGTGTTGCACGGGATGGCGATCACGCGGGCGCCGGCCGTCTCGAGGAAGCGCAAGCCTTCCCGCATGTAGGGCAGCGGGTCCTCGCCGCCGCGCATGCGCGCATCGCTGCGATCCGGGATGCGCGGGTCATTGCGCAGCAAGGTGGGCACATGCTGCTGGTCGGTGGCGGCGGGCGTCAGGGCCGCCACGCGCATGGCGAACGTGGCGCCGGCCAGGGGGCCCATGCCGCCGAGGACGCCCAGGTAGCCCGGATGGGAAATGTTCATGCGTGTCCCGGCTCCAGTACGTGGCCGGGCCGGGCAGCGCCCGGCTGGCGGCCGTCCCAGACCTGGGCGCCATTGACCCACACGCCATGGATGCCCTGGCTGACCTGCACGGGTTCGCTGAAAGTGGCGGTGTCGGTGACGGTGGCCGGGTCGAACAGCACCAGGTCGGCGTAGTAGCCGGGGCGCAGCAGGCCGCGGCCGGCCAGGCCGTACTGGGCGGCCGCCAGCCCGGTCATCTTGTGAATGGCGCCCTCGAGCGTGAGGAGATTCTGTTCGCGCACCATTGTGCGCAGCACGTTGGTGAAGGTGCCCCACTGGCGCGGATGCGGGTGCGGGTCGAACGGCAGGCCGTCCGAGCCCACCATGGTGAGGGGGTGGCCGAAGATGCGGCGCACGTCCGCCGGATCCATCAGGAAATAGATGGCGCCGGCCGGCTTCAGGCGCTCCAGCGTGGCGGCGTCGTCCAGGCCCAGTTCGGCCATGACGTCGGCGAAATCGCGGCCGGTGGCCGCCGGATAGCCCTTGGACCAGGTGACCAGGGTGCGCTGCGCTAGCCGCACGCGGTCGAGCCGCAGCATGGTCGAGGTGGCGGGGTAGGGGTGGCAGTCCAGGCATACCGGCTGCCGCCGCGCCGCCTGGCTGATCAGGTCCAGGGTTTCGCGCGAGCGGCCATGGTTGCGTGCGCCGGCCAGCTTGTGGTGCGAGAACACCACGCGGCATTGCAGCGCCCGGCCGATCTCCAGCGCTTCTTCCATGGCGGGCACGATGTGATCGGCCTCGTCGCGCAGATGGGTGGCGTAGATGCCGGCGCGCCCGCGCAGCGGCTGGCAGACGTCGATGATTTCCCGCGTGGTCGCGGCCGCCGCCGGAGGATAGAAGGTCCCGGTGGACACGCCGAAGGCGCCGGCCTCCAGCGCTTCCTCCAGCAGGCCGCGCATGCGGCCGATCTCGGTCGCGTCGGCCTCCCGCGCGACGTCGCCCATGGTGGCCACGCGCAGGGTGGTGTGGCCCACCAGGGGCACCACGTTGACGGCGGCCGGGGTGGCGCGCAGCGCGGCGATCCAGCCGGCGAAGCTGTCGAAGCGGAACAAGGCCGGCGGGCCGAGCAGGTCGAGCGGTTGCGGAATGGCCGCGCCGGCCAGCGGGGCCAGGCTGATGCCGCAGTTGCCCGTGACCACCGTGGTGATGCCTTGCGATACCTTGGGCGTCATGTCGGGATGCGCCAGCAGGTAGCCGTCGTCGTGGGTATGCGAATCGATGAAGCCGGGCGCGGCCACCAGGCCGCGGGCGTCGATGACCGGCACGCCGGCGGGGATGGCGAAGTCGCCGACCTGGGCGATGCGCTGCCCGGAGACGGCGATATGGGCCCGCTGGCGGGCGCTGCCGCTACCGTCCACGACGGTAGCGTCCGACAGGATGAAATCGGCTTGCATGCGGGCGGTCAGTCCAGTTTCTCGATGCCGGCCTGGTCGATGATCTGCCGCCATTTGGCGGTTTCGCTGTCGATCAGCCGCTTGAAGTCGGCCGGCGAGCCCTGGACGGGCTCGGCGCCGAGCTTGGCCAGGCCGGCCCGCACCGTGGGTTCCTGCAGTGCCTTGTTGAAGGCGCCATTCAGGCGTTCGATGACGGCGGGCGGGGTGCCCTTGGGCGCCACGACGCCGCCCCAGGCGACCGTCTCGTAGCCCTTCAGGCCGAGTTCGTCGAGCGTCGGCACATCCGGCAGCAGTTCCAGGCGGCGCAGGCTGCTCACTCCCAGCGCGCGCACCCGGCCGCCCTGGATCAGCGGCACCGCTTCGGACGAGTTCACGAAGATGAAGTCCAGGCGGCCGCCCAGCAGGTCCTGGATGGCGGCCGGGCCGCCGTTGTACGGAATGAACATGACGTCGATGCCGGCCATGCTCTTGAACAACTCGCCGCCCATGTGGCCGGTAGTGCCGACGCCCGAGGCCCCGTACGACAGCTGGCCGGGCTTGGCGCGGGCGCGTTCGATAAGGTCCTGCACGGACTTGTCGGGCGAGCCGGCCGGCACGATCAGCACGTTGTACAGGTTGAACAGGTGCGCCACCGGCTCCAGGTCGGCCTCGACGTCGTAGGGCAGCTTGTTGAAGAGCGTGCGATTGACGGCCAGCGTGTTGATGTTGCCGTAGCCGATGGTGTAGCCGTCGGGCGCGGCGCGCTTGATCAGCGCGATGCCGATGTTGCCGGCGGCGCCCGGGCGGTTTTCGACGACTACCGAGGTGCCCAGGTCCTGGGCCAGCTGGTTGGTGACCAGCCGCGACAGCACGTCGGGCGAGCCGCCGGCGGCGGACGGGACGATGAAGTCGACCGGTTTGTCGGGCCAGGCATGGGCGCCGGAGACGAGTCCGGCGGCCAGCGACAGGGCGGCGATGCTGCGAGCCAGTGTGTGGCGCATATTGGTTTCCCCTTGTGTTGATGAAGCCCGGGCAGATTAGCACCGGCGCCGCCGCACTCCCTCATCGAAAATTGTCCCCGCCCTATAATCCGCCGTTATCGAGGGACAGAGGGCAGACATGGACGCAGGGCAGGCCGAGGACATGCCGGACGCGCGGCCGGGCCAGGGTGGCCGGGCCGCGCCGCCGTTGAGCCTGCGGCAGATCGAGGTGTTCCGGGCCATCATGATGGCCGGCTCCATCAGCGGCGCCGGCCGGATGCTGCATGTCTCGCAGCCGGCCGTCAGCCGCGTGCTGGCTCTGACCGAAAGCCGCCTGGGCTACCCGTTGTTCGAGCGCGCCAAGAGCCGGTTGCTGCCTACGCCCGAGGCGCGCCGCCTGTATCAGGAGGTCGAGCAGGTGTATGGCGGCATCCAGCGCGTCAACGACCTGGCGGCCAGCCTGGGGCGCCAGGGGGCGGGCATGCTGCGGGTGGTGGCCAGCGCCAGTTTCGGGCAGGGCATGATCCCGCGCGCGCTGGAGCGGTTCCGCGCCCGCAACCGCACGGCGCGGGTCGATTTCCGCAGCGTTACTTTCGACGAGCTGGTGGGCTATTTCCTGAGCGACCGCGCCGATATCGGCATTTCCATGTCCGCGCCGGACCATCCCAATCTCAGTTCGACCCGGGTGGGGGAGGACGCCATCGTCTGCGTGCTGCCGCAGGGCCACCCGCTGGCGGCGCGCGCGGTGATCCGCGCCGACGACCTCGCGTCGGCGGCCTGGATCGGCTACCCGGCCGGGACGCCGCTGGATCGGGCCCTGGAGGGCTTCTTCGGCGCAGGCCCGCTGGCGCCCGCCACCATCGAAGTGCATTCGCCGGTGACGGCCCATGCCTTCGTGCAGCAGGGGCTGGGGCCGGCGCTGGTGGACCGCTGGTGCATTCCGGCGGAATCCAGCGTGATCGTGCGGCCGATCGAGCCCGCGGCGCGGGTCGAGATCTGGGCCACCCATTCGAACCTGGCGCCGCTGCCCCTGCTGGGCCGGCGCTTTCTCGCGGCCTTGAAGGACGTGCTGGCCGATGCATCGAATTTTGTCGCACGCACATAACCTGGCGCTATTGCGCGCCCGCCGCTGCCGCGCCCAATCGCCCGCAAACCGTTGAGCGGCGCGGCCTGGCGCGGCAATGGCCAGCCCGTGACGCGCGTACGGCGGCGGGTTTACGGCGGCTGGCCGGCCCGGCATGCTTCTGCCTTTTGGCAAAGCCGCATAGGAGCGACAGGATGAGCAAGGGGCAAAGAAAGATCGGACTGGCCGTGGCCCAGATGGGGCCGGTGCATCTGGCCGATACGCGCAGGACGGTAGTGGCGCGGCTGGTCGAGATGCTGCGCGAGGCGCACGGACGGGGCGCAGAGCTGGTGGTGTTTCCCGAACTGGCGCTGACCACATTCTTTCCGCGCTACTGGATGAGCGACGCCGAGGCGCAGGCCCGCTTCTTCGAGGCGCAGATGCCCAACCCCGAGGTGCAGCCCCTGTTCGACGAGGCGCGGCGGCTGGGCGTGGGATTTTACCTGGGCTATGCCGAACTCACGCCCGAGGGAGTGCCGTTCAACACGGCCATCCTGGTGGACCGTTCGGCGCGCATCGTGGGCAAGTACCGCAAGGTCCACTTGCCCGGGCATGACGACCACAAGCCCGACGCGCCGTTCCAGCACCTGGAGAAGAAGTTCTTCCAGGTCGGCGACCAGCCTTTCGGCGTGTGGGACGCCATGGGCGCGAAAATCGGCATGTGCCTGTGCAATGACCGGCGCTGGCCGGAGACCTGGCGGGTGATGTCGCTGCAGAGCGCGGAACTGGTGCTGCTGGGCTACAACACCCCCTCGGTGAACATCCATTGGCCCGAGCCGGTGCACTTGCGCATGCACCACCACCTGATCACCCTGCAGGCCAGCGCCTATCAGAACTGCGTCTGGGCGGCGGCCGCCGCCAAGTGCGGCTCGGAAGACGGGCACCACATGATCGGCGGCTCGGTGATCGTGGCGCCCACCGGGGAAATCGCGGCGCAGGCCAGCACCGAAGAGGACGAGGTCATCGCCGTGCGCGCCGACCTGGGGCTGGCCGAGACATTCCGCCGGCATGTGTTCGATTTCGCGCGGCACCGGCGGCCGGAGCACTACGGCCTGATCGTCGAGCGCACCGGGCCGGGCGCGCCGCTGCCGCGCGATTGAGCAAGGGCGTCCCGACTAGAGGCCTTCGGCCTTGAGCGCGGCCTGCACGCCCGGGTCGCGCTCCATGCGGTCGAAGAAGGCCGCCAGGTTGTCCATGCCGGACAGGTCGATGTTCTTGGCGCGCGCCCAGCGGGTCACCACGTACAGGTAAGGATCGGCGATCGAAGGGGCGGTGCCGGCCAGGTAGTCTTGGCCGGCCAGCTGCCGGTCCAGCAGGCCGAACTGCTTGCTCAGCATGGCGGCCGCCGAGGCCCGCAGCTCGTCCTGGGCGGCCTCGTCCGACAGGAATCGCTGCGCGCCGAAGAGCAGCGAAAAGGTGCGGTGCAGGTCGGAGTTGATGAAGCCTAGCCAGCGACGCACCTCGGCGCGCGAGCGGGCGCTGCCGTCGCCCAGCAGCTTGAGCTGCGGGGCCTGTTCGGCCAGGTACTCGAGGATGGCGGCGTTCTGGGTCAGCGCCAGGTCGCCGTCGACCAACGCGGGGACCGCGCCCAGCGGATTGATCTGCAGGAATTCGGGCTGCTTGAGTTCATCGCGCGCCAGCTTGCGGGTGTCGTAGGGCTGGCCGATCCATTCCAGCACGATATGCGCGGCCAGCGAGCAGGCACCGGGCATGTAGTACAGTTTCATTGAGCGTTTTCTCCAGAAGAACAAGACGGCCGCCCGTCTCTCGCACCCATGGTACCCCTTCGGCGCGAGGCAGGCTGCCGCGTTCCGACCACGACCATCGACACCGCCGCGGGAGGTGCTTCATGTCGAGATTGCGATCATGGCGGGCGGCGCGCGCCGCCCCACTGGCCGGCGCCATGCTGGCCGCGCTGCTGGGCGCGACCGCGCCGGGCGCGCCGCGGGCCCAGATGCAGGCGCCCGCGCCCACGCGGGCCGAAGTCCGGGCCGTCGAGGTGGTCCGCGGGCTGGAGCATCCTTGGTCGCTCGCGTTCCTGCCCGACGGCGGCATGCTGATCACCGAACGCCCCGGCCGCCTGCGGCTGCTGGATGGCCAGGGCAAGTTGTCGGCGCCGCTGGCGGGCGTGCCCAAGGTGCATGCCGAGGGGCAGGGCGGCCTGCTGGACGTGGCGCTGTCGCCCGATTTCCGCGATGACCGCCTCGTGTACCTGTCGTACGCCGAAGCCGATGCCAAAGGCGAGCGCAGCGGCACGGCGGTCGGGCGGGGCCGGCTGGCCGACGACGCGCGCGGGCTGGAGGATTTCCAGGTCATCTTTCGCCAGGAACCCAAGCTGTCCAGCGGGCAGCATTACGGCAGCCGCCTGGTGTTCGGACGCGACGGCATGTTGTATGTCTCGCTGGGCGAGAACAACCGCCGCCCGACCGCGCAGGACCTGGACAAGCTGCAGGGCAAGATTGTGCGGCTCAAGCCCGATGGCTCGGTGCCCGCCGACAACCCGTTCGTGGGCCGCGCCGGCGTACGTCCCGAGATCTGGACCTACGGCATGCGCAACCCGCAGGGAATGGCGCTGAACCCCTGGACCGGCGAGCTCTGGGAACACGAGCACGGCGCACGCGGCGGCGACGAGATCAACATCATCCGGCCAGGCCTGAATTACGGCTGGCCGCTGGCCACGCACGGCGTCAATTATTCCGGCTTCGCCATCCCCGAGGCCAAGGGCGAGACCGTGCCAGGCACGCAGGCGCCGTTGTACTGGTGGAAGAAATCGCCGGCGGTCAGCGGCATGGCTTTCTACGATTCGGACCGCCATCCGGCCTGGCGCGGCTCCCTGTTCATCGGGGCGTTGGCCGAGCAAGTCCTGATCCGCCTGCAACTCGACGACGGCAGGGTGGTGGCCGAGGAGCGCCTGCTGCACGACCTGGGCGCGCGGGTGCGCGACGTACGGCAAGGGCCCGATGGCGATGTGTACGTATTGACCGACGCGGGCGACGGCGCCTTGCTGCGCCTGGCGCCAGCCGGCAAAGGAGAAGGCAAATGAGCACTTACGAATTGATCGGTTCCCGCGGCTGCGGATCGGCCATCGTGGAAATGGCGCTGACCTTGGCCAACGTGCCGTATACCCTGACCGACTTGCCCTACCTGAAGCCAGGGCCCGGGCGCGAACGGTTGCTGCGCCTGAATGTGACCGGCCAGGTGCCCACGCTGGTGCTGCCGGACGGCGAGGTCATGACCGAAAGCGCGGCGATGATCCTGCACTTGAACGATGTGGCGCCGGCGGCAGGTCTCGCGCCGCCGCCCGACAGCCCGGAGCGGACGCGCTTCTGGCATTTGCTGATGCGCCTGGTCGGGGCGGTGTATCCCACCTTCACGTATGCGGACGACCCGCCCAAGTGGACCACGGCCGGCGAGCCCGCCGAGCTGCTGCGTACCCGCGTGCATGATCGCCGCGCCGAACTCTGGCAGGAGATCGACCGCCACGCCGGCGCGCCGCACGTGCTGGGCCGGCGTTTCAGCGCGCTGGACCTGTACGTGGCGGTGATGGTCCGCTGGCGGCCGGGCATGTCGTGGTTCCAGCAGTATTGCCCGGCGCTGTACGCCGCGGCCGGCGAGGCCGCCCGGCAGCCCGACGTGGGGGCCGTCCTGGCGCGTCATTTCGACCCGCCGATGGAATAGCCGCGGCGGGCGTCAGGCGGCTCGCCAGGCGGCCCACGCCACCAGGGCCCAGGCGGCCAGGAAGGCCACGCCGCCCAGCGGCGTGACCGCGCCGAGCCAGCGCGTGCCCGTCAGCGCCAGCAGGTACAGGCTGCCGCTGAACAGCACGATGCCGGCGAACATCACCGCCCCGGCGGTGGATAGCAGCGCCGAGCCGAAGCGCGCGCCCAGCAGGGCCACCACGAACAGGCCCAGCGCATGGACCAGGTGATACAGCACGCCGGTCTGCCATATGGCCAGCAAGTCGGGCGCCAGCATGCGCTTGAGCCCGTGCGCGCCGAAGGCGCCCGCGCCCACGGCGGCGATCATGTTGAGGGCTGCCAGAATGGTCAGTTGGCGGTCGGTCATGGCGATGTCGTCCTGTGCAGTCGCGGAAACGGCGCGGCCCGGCCTGGTCAGGCAGCCAGGACCGCGCGACCCACGACTTTACCCTGCCGCAGCGCGTCCAGCACCGAGTCGGCTTGCGGCAGGGGGTAGCGGCTGACCGGGATGGGCGGGACCCGGCCGGCGCGTACGAGCTCCATGAGTTCGCGCAGCTCGGCCAGGTTGCCCACGTAGCTGCCGAGGATCGACAGGGCCTTGAGCGGGATCAGGGCCAGCGGCCAGTTCGAGCCGCCGCCGAACAGGCCCACCATGACCAGCTTGCCGCCCTTGGCCAGGCAATCGAAGGCCAGCGCGGTCGTGGCGGGCGCGCCCACCAGGTCGATGGCGCCGTAGAGGGGGCGCCCGCCAGCCGCCTGCAGCAGCTGCGCGGCCGCGTCGGGGGCGGCGCCGTCGATGGCCGCCAGGGCGCCGGCATCGAGCGCCGCCCGGCGCTTGGCCGGGTCGATGTCGACCACGATGGCGCCGGCGCCGTCCAGCGCCTTGAGCAGCGACAGGCACATCAGGCCCAGGCCCCCCGCGCCGAAGATGACGATGGGGTGCTGGCGGTAGAGGTCCGGGCCGAGCTTCTTCAGTGCGGAGTAGGTGGTCAGGCCGGAGCAGGCGTATGGCGCGGCCAGCGCCGGGTCGAGGTCGCCGATGTCGATCAGGTAGCGGGCGTGCGGCACCAGCACATATTCGGCGTACCCGCCGGGACGATGGATGCCCAGGCAGGCGGGCGCCGGGCAGTGGTTTTCCTGGCCGGCCTGGCAGGCCGGGCACTGGCCGCAACCGATCCAGGGGTAGACCAGGTAGTTGCGCCCCGGCTGCAGGCCGGCGGCGTCCGGCCCGGCCGCGGCCAGCGTGCCGACGGTTTCGTGCCCCATGGTCAGGGGCAGCGTGACGCCCCGGTCTTTCAGAGTGAGCGTGCGTCCCTGGCCGAGATCGTAGCCGCCTTCCCACAGGTGGATATCGCTATGGCAGACGCCGGCCGCCCGCACCTGCAGGAGCACTTGCGCGCCCTGCGGCTCGGGCATGGGCAGGTCGAGCGGCTCGAGCGGCGCGCGGAAGTTGACGACGCAATAGCATTTCATGGGGTGCCTCCTTGTGGGAATCAGGAATTGCGGCGTGGCGGGCGCCGGATCAGCGTGGATTTGCCGAACAGGCTCTGCACCAGCTCGGTGGCGAGCATGGCCGTCTTGTTGCGTATGTCGAGCGCCGGGTTCAGTTCGACGATGTCCAGCGACCCCAGGCAGCCAGTGTCGGCGATCATTTCCATGCACAGCTGCGCTTCGCGATAGGTGGGGCCGCCGGGAATGCTGGTGGCGACCGCCGGCGCGATTTCCGGATCGAGGAAGTCGACGTCGAAACTGACGTGCAAGTGGGTATCGGGCGCCAGGCCGGCCAGCGCTTCTTCCATGACGGCGCGCATGCCGATCTCGTCGATGGCGCGCATGTCGTGGATTTCGATGCCGGCGGCGGCGATCAGGCGCTTTTCGCCTTCGTCGACACTGCGTATGCCGATCTGGCGGACCCAGTCGGGCTGCAGCGCCGGCGTATGTCCGGCCAGGCTGGTGAGCGGCTCGGGGCCGTGGCCGCACAAGCAGGCCACCGGCATGCCGTGCAGGTTGCCGGAAGGGGTGAGCGCCTGGGTGTTGAAGTCGGCATGGGCATCCAGCCACAGCACCCGCAGCGGCCGGCCCACCCGCCGGCAGTGGCGCGCCACCGCGCTGATGGAACCGACGCCCAGGCAGTGGTCGCCGCCCAGCAGGATGGGCAGGCGGCCGCGTTCGAGCTCGGCGTGAATGGCGTCGTGCACCGCGACGTTCCAGGCGACGACTTCGGTCAGGTGGCGGTAGCCGTGTTCGGCCGGCAGGCCGGGGTTGGCGGGGCCCGACAGATTACCGGCGTCTTCGACGTCGTAACCCAGGGCCTGCAGGGCCAGGTCCAGGCCGGCGACCCGCAGGGCTTCCGGCCCCATGGAGGCGCCGCGCGAGCCGGCGCCTACGTCGGTGGGCGCGCCGACCAGGGTCAGTGCACGGCGGGCGGCGGGGCGGGCGGCGGTCAGGGACACGATGGCGGGCTCCTGGCGGCCCGGGGCCGCCTGCTTCGATGTACCGGTATCTTTATCGATGTGCGGCCGCGGCGCAAGCGGCGCCGCCGGTGCCCCGGTCGACGGCAGGGGCATGCGCGGGACGCCGCCCGGCCTGCGGCACAATGCGGTTTTCGGATACTGCCGCCCATGGCGGCCGCTCAATCATGTTCCGCTCGTTCATTTCGCGCCTGGCCGGCCTGCTGTGCCTGCTGGCGCTCGCCGCGCCGGCGGGCGCCGCCCAGGACGCCCCGTTGCGCATCGGCGTCATTCCCAGCGTGGCCAACGAGGCCACGGAGATCGCCATCGCCCAGGCGCGCAAGCAGGGGCTGCGCGTCGAGCTGGTCGAATTCAGCGACTGGGTCATGCCCAACATCGCCGTCGCGGAAGGCTCGGTGGATGCCAACTTCTTCCAGCACGCGCCTTTCCTGGAGTTGTTCAACCGCAGCCGCGGCACCAACCTGGAACCCATCGCCTATGGGTACTCGACCACCATCGGGCTGTTTTCCAAGCGGCTCAAGCGCGGCGACCCGATTCCCGAGCGCGCCACCATCGCCATACCCAATGACCCGGTCAATACCGGGCGGGCGCTGCTGCTGTTGCAGTCGATGGGATTGATCACCTTGCGCACCTTCGCCGACCATCAGGCCACCATGCAGGACATCGTGGCGAACCCCCATCAGCTGGCGCTGATCCAGGTGGAAGGTTCGCAGTCGGCGCGCACGTTCGACGATGTGACCGCGTCGGTCACCTACACGACCTTCGCCAAGCACGCGGGCATCGACGAGAAGGACGGCCTGGCATTCGACAATACCGATCCGGAGAACGTGCGGCGGTATGCCATCCGCTGGGTGACCACGCCCGAGCGCGCGCAGGATCCGCGCCTGCTGGCGTTCATCCGGATTTATCAGCAGTCGCCGGAGGTCAAGGCGACGCTGCGCCGACTGTACGGGGACCTGATCGATTTCCCGTGGTGAGCCTCAGGCGGGCAGGGCGAGCAGCTCGCCCATGCGCACAGGGCCGCGCACCGACGGCGTGTCGGTCCAGCGGATGCGCCCGGGGCCGAATAGCACGATGACCGTCGAACCCAGGTTGAAGCGGCCCATTTCGGCGCCCTTGGCCAGGCGGATGGGGCCGCGCGCCGCTTCGTCGTAGCGCTCGGCGCGCACCATGCGCTTGTGCGGGGTGACTTGTCCCGCCCAGACGGTCTCGATCGAGGCGACGATCATCGCGCCCACCAGCACCAGGGCCATCGGCCCGTGTTCGGTGTCGAACAGGCAGGCCACCCGCTCGTTGCGGGCAAACAGTTCGGGGACGTGGCTGGCGGTGAGCGGATTGACCGAGAACAGCCGGCCGGGCACGTGCACCATTTCCCGCAGCGTGCCGTCGCAAGGCATGTGCACCCGGTGGTAGTCGCGCGGCGACAGGTACACCGTGGCGAAGTCACCGTTCATGAAGGGTTCGGCGCGGCGCGGATCGCCGCCCAGCAGCTCGGTCAGGCTGTATGAGTGGCCCTTGGCCTGGAAGATGCGGCCGTGCTCGATGCGGCCGAGCTGGCTGATGGCGCCGTCGGCCGGGCAGAGCACCGAGCCGGGATCGGGATCGAGCGGGCGGGCGCTGGGCCGGAGCGCCCGGGTGAAGAAGTGGTTGAACGTTTCGTAGGCCAGCGGATCCTGCACCAGCGCCTCGCTCATGTCGACCCCGTAGCGGCGCACGAAGCGCGAGATCATCCAGTTCTTGACGGCGGGCGTGCGGCAGTCGGCGGCCAGCCCCATCAGGCGCGACACCAGGTGGTGGGGAGCGAGGTACTGGCTGGCGAGAAAGAGCTGGTCTTTGAAGAGCATGGATTCGTGTAGGGGCCTGCTGGCCGTCCGTGGGGCTAGGATGTTACTTGGTATGGCCGGGCCGCGCCAGGGTGGCGCCTTCGGAAGCCGCCGCCGGCGCCGGCGGGTTCGGGACGCGCGGCAGCGGTTCGATCGGCACGCCGTCCGGGATGTGCCGCACGCGGTCCCG
Organism: Bordetella genomosp. 2; assembly: GCF_002261345.1. Taxonomy (GTDB): domain Bacteria; phylum Pseudomonadota; class Gammaproteobacteria; order Burkholderiales; family Burkholderiaceae_B; genus Bordetella_A. Next base: position 176,214 of record NZ_NEVT01000006.1, read on the forward strand.
GTGGACCTGGCGCGCAGCAAAGCCGTGGTGCCGGCTGGCTGCGTTGCGCAACAGCACCGACAGCACGGAACCCTTGTCCTGGATCCAGCGCGTGCGGCCCTGCAGCAGCCGGCAGGCGCTTTCCGGCGTGCCCATGCGGTAGGCCGTGCCGTTGATGGTCAGCCGGCGCTTGCCGTCGAACTCGGCCGGATCCTGGTCGATGATGGCCACGGCATCGAGATTGCCCGTGCCATGGTCGATGCGATAGAGGAAAGTGATCCGGCTATGCGGGTCGTGCACCGCGACCAGTTTTTCGGCGCCGGAAATGTCGGAAAGCATTCCCACCACGGGCGATTCCACCAGCAGATTGCCGCGCTGTTCTTCCGTATACAGCAGAATGGTCGGCGGGGCGGCGGGCGGGGAAGCGGACATGGGCGGGCGGCGGGCTGGGAAGCGGGGCAGGCGGCCCGATTCTAGCGTATCGCGCCGGTTGGCCGGCGGGCATGCAGCTTGCGGCGACCCGGGCGGTCGCGCGCGTGGACGCGGCCGCCCATGCCAGGAGGACAACCCATGCCAACTACCCCCACCCCGCAGGCGAGCGACGACGGCAAGCCGCGCGAACAGGCCCAGCCAGGACGCCAGGACCGCATGGAGCCGCCGCCCGAGGGCGAAGAACGCGCCTATCAGGCCGCCGGCAAGCTGCGCGGCCGCTGCGCGATCATCACCGGCGGCGACAGCGGCATCGGCCGGGCCATTGCCATCGCCTACGCCAAGGAAGGCGCCGATGTGCTGATCACCTATCTGGAAGAGCACGAGGATGCGCGCGAGACCGTCCGCCTGGTGGAGCAGGCCGGCCGGCGTTGCCTGTCGATCGCGGGCGACCTGGGCGACGAGGCGCATCTGCAGCGCGTGGTCGAACTGGCGCGCAAGGAATTCGGCCGCCTGGATGTGCTGGTCAACAACGCCGCGGAGCAGCACGTGATGCAGACGTTCGAGAATATCGGGCGCGACCAGCTGGAGCGCACCTTCCGCACCAACTTCTTTGCCATGTTCCGCCTCTCGCAGGAGGCGCTGCCGTTGTTGTCCGAGGGCGGGTCGATCATCAACACGACCTCCGTGACGGCATACCATGGCAACCCCAAGCTCATCGACTACTCCGCCACCAAGGGCGCGATCGTGGCTTTCACGCGCTCGTTGTCGATCGCGCTGGCCGAGCGCGGCATACGGGTGAACGCGGTGGCGCCGGGGCCCATCTGGACCCCGCTGATCCCGTCGACATTCCCGGCCGACAGCCTCGAGTCATTCGGGAAGAATACGCCGATGAAACGGCCCGGCCAGCCGGACGAAGTGGCGCCGTGCTATGTCTTCCTGGCCAGCGACGATGCCAGCTATATGTCCGGCCAGGTGCTGCATCCCAACGGCGGTCAGATCGTCAACGGCTGACGGCGCGCGCTATTGCCGCGGAGTGCGTATCTGGATGTCGTTGCGTACTTCCTTGACGCCGGATACGCCGCGCGCGGCCTTGACCGCCTGCGCGGCGGCATCCTGGCTCTGCACGAATCCGCTGAGCTGCACCACCCCGTTGTAGGTTTCCACCTGCACGTCGTTGGCCGAGACGCCCGGCGCTTCCACCAAGGCGGCCTTGACGCGGGCGGTCGTGGCCGTATCGTCGGTGTACTGGCCGGTGCTGCGGTGGCCATCCTGCCCGGCGCAGGCTGCCAGGACGGCAGTGAACGCGACGGCGATGAAACTGCGGAGAATGCGGGAAGTGCTCATGGCTTGCTCCTGGAAAGTGGCGACCGTCGGATACGGCCCCCGGCACCAAAGCAAGCGCCGTTCCCGGCCCTGCCGGGCGGATTTACCACTCTCTGCAAAGATGGCGCGGCGTCGGCGGGCAGCGCGCGCCGGCGGGGCCGTGGCAATTCATGGGCATGCGGGTTGCGGTACGGAAGTTCCCTACATCCGTTTTGGAGACTCGCATGAAACGTGAACTATTTTCCTGGACCGCGGCCGTGGCCGTCATGGGTGCGCTGGCGGGCGGCGCGTATGCGCAGTCCACGCCGGATACCGGCAAGCCGTCGAGCACGTCGCCTTCGACCACCCCGAATGATGGCTCCGCCGTGCCGCCCAATACGCCCGTGCCGCCGGGACAAACGCCGCCCGCCGGCGAAACCAATCCGACCACGGCGCCGGGACGGGGCGGAATGGATTCGGGGCACACCAGCCCCGGCGGCGATGCCAGCCCGGGCTCCAAGACCGGCCTGCCGACCGACAAGAACCACGTGCCGGAACGCAATGAGCCGGGCACGACCGAGCCCCAGATGCCCAACACGGGCGGCAAGTAGCGAGCGAGGGTGGCGGCGCGGCGCACGCGCCGCCACGATGCGCCTGGCAGATCAGTACTGGCGCCGCATTTCCGCGGGCGGGCGCTTGATCTGCGCGCGGTATTTCGACACCGTGCGGCGCGCCACCACGATGCCGTCGGCGGCGAGCTTGTTGGCCAGGGCCACGTCCGACAGCGGCATGCGCGGGTCCTCGTTGTCGATGAGCTCGGCGATCAGCGCGCGCACCGCGCCAGCCGAGCACGATCCGCCGGTATCGGTGGCCAGTTCGCGCGAGAAGAAATATTTGAACTCCAGGATGCCCATCGGCGTGGCCATGTACTTGTTGGCGGTGGCGCGCGAGACGGTCGATTCGTGAATGTCCAGTTCGGCCGAGACTTCGCGCAGCATGAGCGGACGCAGCGCCACCGGGCCGTACTCGAAGAACATGTGCTGCAGCCGCACGATGGCCTCGGCGACGCGCTGGATGGTGCTGTAGCGCTGCTCCACGTTGCGCACCAGCCAGCGGGCTTCCTGCAGTTCCTGCGCCATCGGGCCGCGGTCGCGGTGGCGCGCGGTGCGGAACAGGTCGGCGTAGACCTTGTGCAGGCGCGGCTGGGGCACCGCGCCGCGATTGCAATAGACGCGCCACTGGCCCTGGTCCTTGCGCACGATGACGTCGGGCACGATGTAGGCGGGCGGCGCCTGGTCATAGCGGCGGCCGGGGCGGGGGTCGAGCGAGCGGATGATGTCGCAGGCCTGCCGCAGTTCGCTCGCCTGGCAACCGGCCGCGCGCTGCAGGGCCTCGTAATCGTGGCGCGCCAGGATATCGAGGTGTTCGTCGACAATGCGCTGCGCCAGCGCGACACCCGGCCGCGCGCTGCCGGCCATGGCCTGCAGCTGCAGTGTCAGGCATTCGCGCAGGTCGCGCGCCGCCAGGCCCGGCACGTCCAGTTGCTGGACCAATTTCAGGGCCGCGCGCCATTCGCTCTCGTCCGGCGCGACGCTGAAGACCGACGCGTCGGCCAATTCGGCCAGCGGCAGGCGCAGGTAGCCGTCTTCGTCCAGCGCCTGCACGATGTACTGGGCCAGCAGGCGATCGCGCGGCGACAGGCGGTAGGTGCGCAGTTCCTGGTCCAGGCGCTCCTGTAGCGATACCGAGGCCCCCACCCATTGCCCCATGTCCATGGGCGCGCCATCGTGGGTGGCGCGCGAGGACGGGTAGTCGCCCGAATACTCGGAAGGCGGCGCGCCTTCGGACGGCGCGGTCGCCTGGGCGGGTAGCTGCTCGGCCGGCTCCGCCGCGCCGCGCGCCATTTCGCCATCCATGGCGGGGAACGCCGCGGCAGCTTCTTCGTCTTCCTCCAGGAACGGATTCTCGACCAGTGCCTGGCGGACTTCCTGATTGAATTCGAGCGCCGACATCTGCAGCAGCTTGACCGACTGCTGCAGACGAGGCGTGAGGGCGGTTTGCTGGTGCAGGCGCAGCTCATGGGCGGCGTGGATCAAAGTCGTCTCCTTGTCGTGTCGATGCTGGGTGGCTTTACAGAGTCATGCAAAAACCATGCCAGCTGCTTTTCCCCCCGCCTGCGCAAGCCGGCGCGGGCACGCCCGCGCTCATTCTTACGGCGCCATGTAAGAAGTGCCGGATTGGCGGCGGGGCGGCGCGGCGGTGCGAGAGACGGCATACCGCTTGCTCATGATGAGGTCGGCCCCGGCTGGCAGCGTGCCGGGATGACTATCCTAGGAGAGCCCATCATGAAGAAGATCGCGATCGTCAGTGAACATGCCTCGCCACTGGCTTTGGCCGGCAGCGTCGACAGCGGAGGCCAGAATATTTATGTGGCCCAGACGGCGCGCCAGTTTGCGGCGGCGGGACACCAGGTCGACGTCTTCACACGCAAGGACAACGCATTTCTGCCCGCAGAAGTGTCGTGGCATCCGAACATACGGGTGATCCATGTGCCCGCCGGGCCGGCGCGCTATGTGCCCAAGGAAGACCTGCTGCCGTACATGGACGACTTCGGCGCATTCCTGTCGCGTCATTTCGCCCGGCAGGCCCGTCCCTACGATGTGGTGCATGCCAATTTCTTCATGTCGGCGCTGGCATGCCTGCCGGTGGCGCGCCGTCACGGCGTGCCCCTGGCGGTGACTTTTCACGCGCTGGGCCGCGTGCGGCGGCTGCATCAGCGCGAGGCCGACCGCTTTCCCGACAGCCGTTTCCAGATCGAGGCCGACATTGTGCGCGAGGCCGACCGGATCATCGCCGAATGCCCGCAGGACCGCCGCGACTTGTTGAACTTGTATGACGCGGATCCTCGCCGCATCAGCGTGGTCCCGTGCGGCTATGACCCGGCCGAGATGGCGCCCATGGACGAAGGCGAGGCGCGCGCCGCCCTGGGCTGGGGCGCCGACAAGTTCCGCATCCTGCAGCTCGGCCGCATGGTGCCCCGCAAGGGCGTGGACAATGTGATCGAGGCGCTCGGGCTGCTGCATGCGCAGCACGGGGTGGCTGCGCGCTTGTGCGTGGTGGGCGGCAACGACGTGCGGCCCGACGAGCGCACCACGCCGGAGCTGGCGCGCCTGCGCGGCATCGCCGAGCGGGCGGGCGTGGCGCCGTTCGTCGAGTTCACGGGGCGGCGCGACCGCCAGGAGCTGTGCCGCTACTACTGCGCCAGCGATGTGTTCGTGACCACGCCCTGGTACGAGCCGTTCGGCATTACGCCCGTGGAAGCCATGGCCTGCGGCCGGCCGGTGATCGGTTCCGATACGGGCGGCATCCGCACCACCGTCAAGGACGGCGCGACGGGCTTTCTGGTGCCGGCGCGCGACCCCGCGGCGCTGGCCGGGCGCCTGGCCGTTCTGGCGCGCGATCCCGTGCTGCGTCGTCGCATGGGCCTGGCGGGAGCGCGCCGGGCGCGTCGCTTGTTCACCTGGCAGCAAGTGGCCCGCGACCTGCTGGCCGTGTACGACGGCTTGTACAGCGGCACCACCGCGCCGCCGCTGGTCGCCGGCCATTCGGCGGTGCTGGCCGCCTGAGGCGGCCGGCAGGGGCCGGGCCCTGTCCGGGCGGCGCCGGCCCCGCCCGGTCACAGGCCCTAGTGCAGGCCGCGCCGCTTCAGGACGCTGATATTGCCGTCCGGCTCGATGTAGGCGCGCCGGATTTCGGACAGGTGGCCGATGCCGCGCTGCCGCAGCTCGCTCATCAGTTCGTCGGGCGTAATGTATTCGCGCCGCATGCTGCGCTGGAGCATCTTGCCGTCGCGCACCAGGCATACCTTGTCCGCTTCCAGCAAGCGCCCGAAGGACGGCACGAAATAGCTCAGCCGGTCGATCAGCGCCACCCAGCCGATGATGGTGGCCACCAGGATGGCTCCGTCAGTGATTGACTCGTACTGGCCGGCCATGCCGTTCTGGGCCGCGTCCGCGATGAGCACAAGGACCAGCATGTCGGCCACGCCCAGCGAGCCCACGTCGCGCCGGCCCGCCACGCGCAGCAGCACCAGGATGAACCAGTACATGATGGTGCCGCGCACGATCAGTTCCAGCGGCGATACGGTGAGGCGGAACAGGTCCAGCCAATTGACGTCCATGGACGGTCTCCCTGGAATAGGTCAGAAGGAACGCCCCGCAGGCGGGCGGGGCGGGTGGCGATGGCGCGGCCTATTCGGTCCGTCCGCCGTTGCGCGCCGGGTCGGGCCGCGTGTGAGCCAGGCCCGCCTGGTCTTCGTCGACGATGCGGTCGGCCTGGATGTCGGTCCCGCTATCGTCTTCCAGCGTAGGCTCGACGCTTTCCCGTTCGCCCGTGCCCTGGGCGTCCGAGTCGTTCTGGCCGGCGGTGCCGGGCAGGTCGCTGCCGGAATCTGACGAGTCGCTGGGGCCCAGGCCGGGCTCCCGCGGCGCAACATGGAAGGGGAAAGGCGAAAGACGCAAAAATTGCAGTTTCATGGCGGACTCCATTGCGACTGTGCGTGCGCCCCACGGCGCCGCCCGTTCTGCTGCAAGCGGCGTGCCAGCCCCGCGGGAACGGCGCTTGCGGCCTGGGGCGGCACCCTTGTCCTTATCCAGGAGCCGCCATGAAACACACTGCTGGTACCTCGTCGGAGGACCGCCCGGATGAACGCCGCGCCCGGGAGGACGAGCGCATGCGGCGCAAGGACACCGACCGCACCTTGAACGATAAGCCCGCCGATCCCAACCGCGCCGGCGCCAAGGTCCGCATACCGCCGGGCGTCGACGCGGAGGACTTCCGCGACCCCGGCCGCCAGACGCCCGACGCGCCGCCGGTGGACAATCGTTCGTGAACTGGCTGGGGCCTGCGCGGTGGGGCTCGCGGTGAGGTGTCATACACCCTGCGAGGGGGCCGGGCAAGTTTGTAGGCTGTCTGCCCAGGGTGTCTGACACCTGGGGGAGTTCCTGGCCATGTGGCGGAGGTGTCAGACACCCTGCGGGGAGGCCCGGCAGGTTATAGGCCGTCTCCCCAGGGTGTCTGACACCTGGCGGGAGTTCCTGGTCATGTGGTGAGGTGTCAGGCACCCTGCGAGGGGGCCGAGCAAGTTTGTTGGCCGTCTCCCCAGGGTGTCTGACACCTGGGGTGACGCCTGGGGTACCTAGGTGGCGGTCCGCTGGCCGGCCAGGTCCAGCAAGGCCTCGCGCAGCACCGCGGCGTTGTTGTGTTCGGTGTCGCGTGCCGCGTAGACGAGCGTCAGGGACCCGCGGCCGCCGGCCCGTAGCAGGGCGCCCAGGCTGTCCTGGCGGGCCGGGTCGGCCAGTTCGGCCAGGTAGCGCTTGCGGAACTCGGGCCAGTGGGCCACGTCGTGGCCGTACCATTTGCGCAGGGCCGCGCTGGGCGCCAGCTCTTTGTGCCATTCCGCCGCGAGCTCCGCCTTGGCTACGCCGCGCGGCCACAGCGCGTCCACCAGGGCGCGGTAGCCATCGCTCTTGGCGGGGGGATCGTAAGCGCGCTTGAGCTGGATTTTCCTGGCCATGAGAGTCTCGCGGTGGGGGCGTCAGCCCGGCTGGCGTTCGAACACGCGGCGCAGCACGTCGATCGGCACGGGGAAGACGATGGTCGAACTCTTGTCGCCGGCAATATCGTACAGCGTGGACAGATAGCGCAATTGCATTGCCTCGGGGGTGCTGGCCAGCGTGTGGGCGGCTTCGACCAGTTTCTCGGCCGCCTGCTGCTCGCCCTCGGCGTTGATGATGCGCGCGCGCCGGTTGCGTTCGGCTTCGGCCTGGCGGGCGATGGCGCGCACCATGCTTTCGTCGATGTCCACATGCTTGATCTCGACGGTGGCCACCTTGATGCCCCAGTCCTCGGTCTGGCGGTCCAGGATTTCCTGCAGGTCGGCATTGAGCTTGTCGCGTTCGGACAGCATTTCGTCGAGGTCGTGCTTGCCCAGCACCGAACGCAGCGTCGTCTGGGCGAGCTGGCTGGTGGCGTCCATGTAGCGCTCGACCTGAATCACGGCGCGGTCGGCGTCCATCACGCGGAAGTACAGCACCGCGTTGACCTTGACCGAGACGTTGTCGCGCGAGATGATGTCCTGCGTGGGGATATCCATCACCACGGTGCGCAGGTCGACCCGCACCATCTGCTGCACCACGGGAATGAGCACGATCAGGCCGGGGCCCTTGACCCCGGTGAAGCGACCCAGGGTGAAGACGACGCCGCGTTCATATTCGCGCAGCACGCGGATCATGGACAGGGCGAGCAGCACCAGCAGTGCCGCGACAATCAGGTAGATGATGAGGGTCATGGGGTTTTCTCCGTGGATGCGGTGTCGGCGCGGACCGTCAGCACCAGGCCCTGGCGCGACTCGATGACCGCCTGCTGGCCGGCGGATAGCGGCGCGGCCGAGCGGGCCTGCCAGGTTTCGCCGCCGGCGCGCACCAGGCCCGTGTGCCCGTGCCACGACAGGACTTCGACACGCTGGCCCGCCCGGGTGCCGTCGCCGGCCACGACGCGGCGGCGCTGGGCGCGCAGCGCAAGGGCGAAGATCGTGAACAGCAGCAGCGCGCTGGCCGCCGAGGCGCCGATGATCAGCGGCAGCGACAGGGAGATATCCGCGGCGCCGGCGGTGTCGTAGAGGAACAGCGAGCCGAAGGCGAACATGGCGATGCCGGCCGCGCCCAGCAGCCCGAAGGCAGGCGTGAAGGCCTCCGCGGCCATCAGGCCGATGCCCAGCAGGACCAGCCCCAGCCCGGCGTAGCTGACGGGCAGCATGTTCAGCGCGAACAGGGCGGTCACCAGCGCGACTACGCCGACCGCGCCCGGCAGCACGGCGCCCGGATTCATCATTTCGAACAGGATGCCGTAGATGCCCAGCAGCAGCAACAGGTAGGCGATGTTCGGGTCGGTGATGATGGCCAGCAGCCGGGTGCGCCAGTCGGGCGCGATCTCCTGGGACGGCGCGTCGCGGGTGGCCAGCGTGAGGGCCGAGGCATTGGCCCGCACTTCGCGGCCGTCGGCCTGCGCCAACAGGTCGCGCAGGTCGCCCGCCACGATGTCGATCACGCGCTGTTCCAGCGCCTCGCGGGCGGGCAGGCTGGCGGCCCCGCGCACTGCCTGTTCGGCCCACTGGGCATTGCGCCCGCGCATTTCCGCCAGGCCGCGGATGAATGCGGCGGCATCGTTGACGGCCTTGCGTTCACGCGCGTCGGCGGGCCGGGCCGCGCTGGCGCGCTGGTCGGCATTCTTGTCCCCGGCGGCCGGCGGCTGCGGATCGCGCGGGGATTCGTCGCGGCCATTGCCGATCTGCACCGGCGTGGCCGCGCCCAGATTGGTGCCGGGCGCCATCGCGGCCACGTGGCAGGCGTACAGGATATAGGTGCCGGCGCTGGCCGCGCGGGCGCCGCCCGGCGCGACGTAGCCGATGACGGGCACTGGCGAGGCGATGATGGCGCGCACGATGTCGCGCATGGAGGAATCCAGGCCGCCGGGCGTGTCGATGCGCAACACCACGGCCGCGGCGCGGCGCGCCTCGGCGGCGGCCAGGCCGCGTCGCAAGTATTCGGTGGTGGCCGGCCCCACGGCGCCCTCGAGCTGCAGGACGACGACGGGCGCCGGCTGCCCGGCAAGCTGCGCCGCCCGGGCGTGGCCGGGCATGGCGAGCGTCGCGGCGACCGCCAGCCACAGGCCGGCCGCCGCGCGCAGCAGCCGGGCGGCGGGGCTGGCGTGAGTCGGATGGCGTAGCCTGCATTGCGGCATCGCGGCGCTCCTTGTGGGCGGGCCCGCGGGCGGACCCTGTTCCCATGGTAGTGCCTGCGCCGGCCACTGCCAAGGCGCGTATTCGTCAGGCCGGCGGCGCGGGCTCGAGCGAATACAGATAGTGGCGGAAGCGGTCGTAATGATTGACCAGGTCGGCCACGACCTGATCGGTGTGGTAGCCGTAGATATCGTAGCCGCGCCCGCCCTTGTTGAGGAATACCTCGGTGCGGTAGTAGCGCCGCTTCTCGCCTTCGCGGCGGGCCCCGTCGCTGAGCGCGAAGGCGGGGATCGGCTGGCCGACCAGGCGCACGGCGTAGATGAAGTCCTCGGCCGTGCCGCCGTGCTGCACGGTGAGCTGCGCGCCGTCTTCGAGGCGCACCGCCTCGGTGGCGATGTCGCGTTTCTGGAGTTCGGCCGCCACCAGGCCGAAGGCTTCCATTACGGTCTTGTCGATGAAGGCGTTGGCCTGCGCCTTGGTGGGGTGGCTGACGATGCTGTGCAGGCGCTGGCGCAGCGACAGCCCGCCCTGCGAGGCGATCAGCGGGGCGGTGGGCAGGCTGCGGCTGAGATTGATGACGACTTCGTCGCGCAGCCCCTTGAGTATGCCGTAGCACATCAGCAGCATCACGACCGACAGCGGCAGCGCGGCGATGATCGCGGCCGACTGGACCGCCTCGAGCCCGCCCGCCAGCAGCAGGCCGGCGGCCACGCCGCCGCAGGCCAGCGCCCAGAAAATGCGCAGCCACAGCGCCGGCTCCTCGTCGCCCTTGGAGGTGATCATCGACACCACCAGGGCCCCGGCGTCGGAGGCCGTCACGAAATAGACAGCCACCAGCAGTCCGGTGATCCAGGCCAGCAGGCCCGACCAGGGCAGGTAGTCGAACACGGTGAACAGCGCGATCGGCAGATTGTCCCCGACGGTGCGCGAGATATCGCCATTGGCCACGTTGGCGTCCAGCCAGATGGCCAGGTCGCCGAATACGGTGAACCACACGAAGCTGAAGCCGGCCGGCGCGAACAGCACGCCCACCAGGAATTCGCGGATGGTGCGGCCGCGCGAGATGCGGGCGATGAACATGCCCACGAACGGCGACCAGGAGATCCACCAGCCCCAGTAGAACAGCGTCCATTTGCCCATCCAGTCGGTGGGCTCGTAGGCGCTGATGTGGAAGGTGCGCGCCACGAAGGCATGCAGGTAGAGGCCGATGTTCTCCACCAGCGCCTGCAGCAGGAAGCGGGTCGGCCCGAGGATGAGGATGAGCAGCATCAGCCCGACCGAGACCAGGATGATGAATTCGCTGAGGCGGCGGATGCCGTTGTCCAGGCCGGTGGCGACGGTGATGGTGGCCAGCGCGGTGACGATGGCGATGAGGATGAGCTGGGTGCCGAGGGTCTGGGGGATGCCCATCAGGTAGTTCATGCTGGCGTTGAGCTGCGATACGCCCAGCCCCAGCGAAGTGGCCAGGCCGGCCAGCGTGCCCACCACTGCGAAGATGTCGATGAAGTCGCCGATGGGCCCGTGCACGCGTTCGCCCAGGATGGGATGGAAGGCCGAGCGGATGGCCAGCGGCATGCCGCGCCGGTAGCCGAAATACGCCATGGCCAGCCCCAGCACCGCGTAAATGGCCCAGGCGTGCACGCCCCAGTGGAAGAAGGTGATTTCCATGGCGTCGCGGGCCGCCTCGGCCGAGTGGGGCGGGGCGTTGGGCGGTTGCGAATAGTGCATGATGGGCTCGGCCACCCCGTAGAACACGATGCCGATGCCCATGCCGGCGCTGAACAGCATGGCGACCCAGGTGCCGTACTTGTAGTCAGGAACCGAGTCGTCGGGCCCCAGCTTGACGGTGCCGAGGCGGCTCATGGCCAGGCCGAGCAGGAAGATGACGAAGATGCCCACTGCCAGCATGTAGAACCAGCCGGCTTCGTTGGTGATCCAGGTATTGACGACGTCGAAGTGGGCGGCGGCGGATTCCGGGGCGACGACCGCGTAGATGATGAGTCCCAACGCAATGATGGCCGAGCCGATGAAGGTGACCGGCGCGACTGGCGCGGTATTGGTCTGCAATATCTTCCCCTTGGAGTCGTGGCGGACGCAGGTTCGGAAAACGCGCGCGGGCCGCCCGCGAGCGGCCCTTCTTCAGCTTATACCTGGACACCCCGATAATGCAACGAGCCTGGAGATTCGATGCAACAATCAGCGGGCCAGCAGGGACGCCAGGTGCGGCACGGTGGTCTGCGGCGAGGCGGCTTCCAGGCCGCGCTCGAACAATTGCCGGATGGCGTCGGCCGCGCCGTGCACCGCGCCGGCTTCGTCGGCCATGGTGGTGTAGTAGCTCAGGTCCTTGCGCGCATTGGCCAGCGAGAACCGCAGGCCGGAGTCGTCACCCGCTTCCAGGAACGGGCGCATGCGGTCCAGGGCCGCGCCGCCGCCGCCGCCCTTGGCGAGGATATCGACCAGCACCGCCGGGTCGATGCCGGCGCGCTCGGCGCAGGCGGCGGCCTCGGCAATGATGGCGGCGCACCCCAGCGATACGTAGTTGTGGATCAGCTTCATGCGGCGGCCGGCCCCGACCGGCCCGGCGTGCATGATGTTCTCGGCATAGCAGCGCAGCAGCGGCTCGCATCGTTCATACAGCGCGCGGTCGCCGCCGACGATGAGGTTGAGCCGCCCCGCGGCCGCTTCTTTGGGGGTACGCGTCATGGGCGCGTCGAGGAATTGCCCGCCGGCCTCGGCGACCGCCTGCGCGATGCGCACGGTGGACGACGGGATGGCGGTGGAGCAGTCGATGACGATCGTGCCCGGCCGCAGCCCCTGCAGCAGCCCGTCGGGGCTGAACAGCACATCCTCGACCTGCGGCGTGCCCGTGACGCACAGTATGACCACGTCGGCCTGGCGGGCCACTTGCGCCGGGCTGGCCACCTTGGCGGCGCCGGCCGCCAGGAGGCCGTCGACCGGCTGGTTGCCGGGGTGGTCGAGCAGCACCAGCGGATAGCCGTGCTTGATGATGTTGCTGGCGATGCCGTGGCCCATGAGGCCCACGCCGATCATGCCGATGGTGTCTTTGCCGCTAGTCATGAGATGGATGCGCGCTGGAGTTGAACGAGGAGCGCCCGCCGCAGTTCCGTGCGGCGGGCGTCGATCATCATACAAGTAAGCGGAAAGTCTGTGCCAGCGCGCGCCGGTAGGCGATCAATGCCAGCGCTTGCCCCGGGCCGCGCCGATGACCGTGCCGCACACCAGCGCGGCCGCGCCGGCCCACAACAGGCCGCGGCCGCCGGTGGTCAGGTGGGTGTAGACGCTGCCCCGCCGCACATGCGGCACATCGCCATCGCCGCGCGCCGTATCGGCGCGCGACGGCGCGCCGGCCTCATAGAGGGCGTCGGCGCGATCGCCGGCGGGCCGGTCGCTGCGCTGGTGGCGGATCAGCCATCCGGCCATGCGGTCGGCCAGTCCGGGCATGCACTGGCCCATCGACGAGATGGCCTTGGAGGCGCTGCCGACGTAGATGTCGCGGCGCGGATGTTCGGCGGCATAGAGAATGGCGCGGGCCACTGTCTCGGCCGAGTAGAGCGGCGGCGGCAGGCGCGGCTCGACGTCCATGTAGTTGCGCGCATGGTCGGCATAGCCGGTGGCGATGGAGGCCGGCTTGATCAGCGTGACCGAGATCGGCGCCGCCTCGGCCTCCAGTTCCATGCGCAGCGCGTCGGTATAGCCCTTGACGGCATGCTTGGATGCCGAGTAGGCGCCTTGCAGCGGCACGGCCCAGTCGGACACTTCGCTGCCCACGTTGATGAGCGCGCCGCCGTGCTTTTTCAGGTGCGCGGCCGCCGTGGTCGAGCCGTACACGACGCCCCAGTAATTGGTGTCGAACAGCCGACGCTGGTCTTCGATGGGCACATCCTGCAGGCGGCCGAAGATCGAGACCCCGGCGTTGTTCACCCAGGTGTCGATCTGGCCGTAGCGCTCGATGGCGGCGCCCAGTATGCGGTCGTGGTCGGCCGCCACGCCGACGTCGGCCGGCACGGCGAGGGCGTCGCCGCCGGCGGCGCGGAGCTCGTCGACGACCTGGTTCAAGACCTCCTGGTTGCGGCACGCCAGCACCACCTTGGCGCCCCGGCGGGCCGCCAGGCGGGCGGTGGCCAGGCCGATGCCGCTGCTGGCGCCGGTGATGACAATGACCTGGTCATGCAATTTTTTCAAACGGACTTTCATGAGGGGCTCCTGTGCCTGAAGAGGGGCGGACCAGGCGGGGATGTCGTCGCGGGTCCGCGCCAGGGCAGTGAATGCCGCAGTTCGGCTTCGATGCGGCGGTGTTCTTCCATGGGCACGTGGCGTGCCAGCCGCAGGCGGAACGAGCCGTAATGCAGCCACAGCGAACCCGGCGCGTCGGGCGGCCGCACCAGCCGGGCCCAGTTGCGGTTGAACACGTGGCGGGTTACGGCCGGCCCGCTTTGCACGTCCACCACCAGCCGGCCGTCGGCCAGCAGCATGACGGTCTCGCCGTCGCGCACATGGCGCGCGAACGACAGGGCCGCGCAAGCGAGCAGCAGAATCTCCGCCGCGCCGTAGACCGCCACCGGCCACAGGCCGCGCAGTGCGAAGCCCAGGCTGACCGCCAGCGCGATGCCCGCGGTGAATCCCATGCCGAGCAGGAACTGGCGAGGCGTGACGCAGCAGGTGCGCCGCAGTTGCCAGCAGCGTTCGACCGGCAGGCCGTCCGGCGGCTGCGCCGCGCGAGGCGGGCACGGGATGGGCGGGGCGGCGGGCGGCTGCGCGCCCGCCAGGGACGGGGCGGGTCGCATGGGCTCAACGGATATCCGGCGGAACGGCGAAGGTATGGTGCGGCGCCGGCGAGGGCACCGTCCATTCCAGGCCCTCCGCGCCTTCCCAGGGCCGGGCGGCGGCGCGCTGGCCCTTGCCGCGGTAGCAGCTCAGCATGGCATACAGGAACAAGAGCTGCGACAGGCCGAACCAGAAGGCGCCGATGGTGGCCACCTGGTGGAAGGTGGTGAATTGCGCGGCGTAGTCGGCATAGCGGCGCGGCATGCCCGCCAGGCCCAGGAAGTGCATCGGGAAGAACGCGACGTTGAACGAGATCATGGTGGACCAGAAGTGCAGCTTGCCGAGCTTTTCGCTGTACATGCGGCCGGTCCACTTGGGCACCCAGTAGTACGCGCCGGCGAACAGGGCGAACAGCGAGCCCGCCACCAGCACATAATGGAAGTGGGCCACCACGTAATAGGTGTCCTGCACCTGGATATCGATGGGAGCGATGGACAGTATCAGCCCGGTGAAGCCGCCGATGGTGAACACGAAGATGAAGCCCACGGCGAACAGCATGGGGGTCTCGAAGCTGAGCGCGCCGCGCCACATGGTGGCGACCCAATTGAAGACTTTCACGCCGGTAGGCACCGAGATCAGCATGGTCGCGTACATGAAATAGAGCTGCCCGGGCAAGGGCATGCCGGTGGTGAACATATGATGCGCCCAGACCAGGAATGACAGCACCGCGATGGCGGCGGTGGCGTATACCATCGAGGCATAGCCGAACAGCTTCTTGCGGGCGAACGTGGGCACGACCATCGAGATGATGCCGAACGCGGGCAGGATCATGATGTAGACCTCGGGATGCCCGAAGAACCAGAACACGTGCTGGTACAGCACCGGGTCGCCGCCGGCGGCGGCGTTGAAGAAGCCGGTGCCGAAATGGCGGTCGGTGAGGATCATCGTGACCGCGGCGGCCAGCACCGGCATCACGGCCAGCAGCAGGAACGCGGTGATCAGCCAGGTCCAGCAGAACATCGGCATCTTCATCAGCGTCATGCCGGGCGCGCGCATGTTCAGGATGGTGACGATGATATTGATCGCGCCCATGATGGACGAGGCGCCCATGATGTGCACGGCGAAGATGGCCAGGTCCATGCCAGGCCCCATCTGGGTGGATAGCGGCGCGTACAGCGTCCAGCCGGCGGCGGTGGCGCCGCCCGGCACGAAGAACGAGGCGGTCAGCATGATGGCGGCCACGGGCAGCAGCCAGAAGCTGAAGTTGTTCATGCGGGCGAAGGCCATGTCGGCCGCGCCGATCTGCAGCGGAATCATCCAGTTCGCGAAACCGACCAGCGAGGGCATGATCGCGCCGAAGATCATGATCAGGCCGTGCATGGTGGTGAACTGGTTGAACAGTTCGGGCCGGAAGAATTGCAGGCCGGGCTCGAACAGTTCGGTGCGCAGCAGCAGCGCCAGGACGCCGCCTTCCAGCAGCATGACGAACGAGAAGATGAGATACATCGTCCCGATGTCTTTGTGGTTGGTGGCGAACAGCCAGCGGCGCCAGCCATGAGGCGCCGCATGGCCATGCGGCGCCTCGTCGTGGGTCAGTGTGTCCATGGCGGATCCCGGGAAGAGGGGCGGAATGGCGCAGGCGGCAGCAAGCGCCATGCCGGGACGACGGCGCGGTGTCGTGGCGGGAAATTGTTTCAGCTGGCTGCGGCCCGTCGTGCGCCGCCGCGCCGCAGCCGCGCTTCCAGCGCCGCATAGGCGACCAGGGCCACCGCCAGGGGCGCGAGGTAGTAAAGCGCGCGGTAGGCCAGCAATGTGCCCAGTACCTGGCTTTGCGGCACTTCCGAGGCCAGCATGGTGACGAACACGGCCTCCAGCACGCCCAGGCCGCCCGGGATGTGGACCAGCGCGCCGGCGATGCTGCTGATGAGCAGGGCCGCCAGCACCAGGGTGTAGGAAACCTGGCGCTCGAACAGCAAGTACAGGATGCCGGCGATGGCGCCCCAGCACAGCACCGCGGTGATGCATTGCAGCAAGGCCAGCCGCAGCGACGGCAGCGGGATGTGGCGGCCGGCCAGATGCAGGTGGCGGCGGCGCGACACCGCGCACAAGACCAGGTACGCGCTGGCCGCCACCAGCATTGCGCCGCCGGCGATCTCCAGGGCGAGGCTGCTCAGGTGCCAGGCGGTGGGGGCCTGGTGCAGCGTGAACAGCACGCCGAACAGCCACAAGTACCCCAGCCAGTTGGTGAAGATGCTCATCGCCAGGATCTTGGAAATGACCGATACGCGCAGTCCCAGCTTGCCATAGAGCCGGAATCTCAGGCCTACCCCGCCGATCAGGGCGCCCAGGTTGACGTTGATGGCATAGCTGACGAACGCCACGGCCATGGTCGTGGCCGCGCCCAGCCGGTGGCCGGTGTACGCCCGGCCGATGAGGTCGAAGGCGCTGTAGGCGACGTAGGCCACCGGCACCAGGCAGGCGCTTTCCAGCAGGGCCGTATTGGACATGCGCTGCAGCACCTGCCACACCTCGTGCCATTGCACATCGCGCGCCAGCTGCACCAGCAGGACGATGGCCGCCACCATGAACAGGCCGGTCCAGACGCGCCGCGTGCGGCGCCAGAAGCGGCGCGTGCCGCGCCATGCCGTGCGCCAGGCCGGGCGGACAGTGTCAATGTCAGTCATGGCGCGGTTCCTCGGTATCCATGGCGGGCTGGGCGGGATCCACCCGCTGCAGGCGGGCAGGGCGCGCCGGCAGGCTGCCGGCCCAGGCGGGAAAGCGATGCAGCACATGGAAGACCGCCACGCCGAACCAGAGCCGCCGCAGCACGCGCTTGAACCCGTGCTTGGGGACGATCTGGCGGCAGTGGCGCTCGATCAGGGTTTCGAGCGAGTCGCGTAGTTCGGCGGTGAACGCGCGGTCGCGCACGATCACATTGGCTTCCAGGTTGAGAGCCAGGCTGAGCGGATCCAGGTTGCTGGAGCCCACGGTAGCCCATTCATCGTCCACGCAGGCCACTTTACCGTGCAGCGGGCGCTCGCAGTATTCGTAGATGGTCACGCCGGCCGACATGAGGTAGTCGTACAGCGTGCGGGCGGCGAGTTGCGCGATGGGCATGTCGGGTTCGCCCTGCAGGATCAGGCGGACCCGTACGCCGCGCCGGGCCGCGTTGCGCAGGTCGCGCAACAGCCGGTAACCGGGGAAGAAATAGGCATTGGCGATGATGATGTCCTGCTGGGCGGTGCGGAAGCCGGCCCGGTAATAGCGCTCGATATCGGTGCTGTGACGGTCGTTGTCGCGCGTGACGAACAAGGCCGAGCCCTGGCCGCGGGCGCCGTGCGCCGGCCCGCGGCGCGCCGGCCAGCGCTGCCGGCGTCCGCCCCGCACGGCGGCCTGCGCGAAGCGGCGGATGTCTTCCACGACCGGGCCCTGCAGCTCCACCGCATAGTCCTGCTTGGCGGTGGGACCGAATTCGGTCAGGTGGTCGGCCGAGAAGTTGATCCCGCCGACGAAGGCCGTCTGGCCGTCGACGACCACGATCTTGCGATGCATGCGGCGCAGCGCGTTGACGCGGAACCCGAACACGCGCGGCTGGGGGTCGAAGATGTGGAAGCGCACGCCGGCCTTCGCCAGGCCGCCGATGAATGCGTCGTCGAGGCAGTCAGAGCCGTAGCCGTCCACGGTGACATCGACCTCGACGCCGCGCCCGGCCGCCTCGATGAGGACCGCGCGCAGTTCCTGGCCCACTTTGTCGTCGAACAGGATGAAGGTCTCGAGCAGGATCTCGCGCCGCGCCGCGCGCAGCGCTTCGAATACCCGCGGGAAGAACTCCTCGCCGTTCTCCAGCAAACGCACGGTATTGCCCTGGCGCCACGCGGCGGTCATAGCCGGACCTCCGCCGCCAGCGGGGCATGGTCGGACAGGTGGCGCCAGACACGCGAGGCCAGGGGCACGGGACGGGCGCCCGCCACGTCGCGCACATAGATGCGGTCCAGAGCCAGCATGGGCCAGCGGGCCGGGAAAGTGCGCGGCTCGCGGCCGAGCGCGGTGCGGAACACGTCGCGCGCCGAGCAGGCGGCCATGAGCTGGCCGGCGCGGCGGCGCCAGTCATTGAAATCGCCGGCGATGAGAACCGGCGTGCCGGCCGCGATGCCCCGCACCAGCCCGCACAGGCGTCCCAGCTGTACCCGCCGGTGGGCTTCGCGCAGCCCTAGGTGTACGCATATGACATGCAGTTCGCGGCTCAGGCCCGGATGGCGTACGGTGCAGTGCAGCATGCCGCGGCTCTCGTGGCTGCCCACCGAGACGTCGTGGTTTTCATGATGGAGGATCGGCCAACGCGACAGCACCGCGTTGCCATGGTCGCCGTCGGGATACACCGCGTTGCGGCCGTAGGCGAAATCGCTCCACAGGCTATCGGCCAGGAACTCGTACTGCGACGTGGCGGGCCATGCCGCCAGGCGCCGCGCGTGGCGGTGATGCGAACCGATGACTTCCTGCAGGAAGACGATGTCGGGGCGCGCGTCGCGCAACGCGGCGCGCAGTTCGTGCAGGATGAACCGCCGGTTGAAGAGGGTGAAGCCTTTGTGGACATTGACCGTCAGCACCTTGAGTGTGGCGGGCGTGCAGCTTGCCGTTTCCTGGCCAGGCATGTAGCTCTCCGTTGGGCGATGCCGCCCGTCATGCAAGCGCCGTGCCAGCGTCCAGCCGAGCCATGGAGAGGGCCGGCAGGCTCTTTTTTACCAACCGATGCAAAAAATACCGGCCGTGGCCGGCGGCGTTGCGGCCCGGCCGCGTCCGGGGCGGGCACGCGACATGCTGGGGGCAGCGCCTGCGTTGCGGGGTGTTACGCTGTTTGTTTGCGCGAGGCTGCAAGAGTGCCCTAAAGTCTTGCAAGTCGAGGCCTCGCGACTTGTGCCGCCTCCGCGACCCGCGCACGAGGGTGTAATGTTCAGCAAGCAAGACCGCGTTCGTAATCCATGGACCGACACGCGCGCCCGGCTCGAGGACGAGCGTGTCATGCTGCACCGTATCGCCACCGGCATGCCGTTGGACGAGGTGATGGATCAGGTCTTGCGCAGCATCGAGCAGCAGTCCAGCGTGGAGCTGATCACGTCGATCGCGTTCGTCGACGAGGCCAATCATTGCCTGCGCCATGGCGTGGCGCCCGGCCTGCCCGCCGAATTCGTGGCGGCGATCGACGGCGCGGAGATCGCGCCGGATGTCGCTTCGTGGGGCGCGGCCGCATACTTCGGCAGCCCGGTGTACATAGACGACATCGCAGTACACCCGAATTGGCAGCGCTGGCGCGACCTGGCGCTCAAGCACGGCCTGCGGGCGTGCTGGTCCACGCCGATCAAGGGCACCGACGGCGGGGTGCTGGGGGTGTTCTCCAATTATTATCGGGTGCGGCACCTGCCGTCCCCGAGCGATATCGACGCCATGGCGCTGGTCACCCGCATGGCGGCCTTGGCCATCGAACGCCATCGCACCGAGCAGGCGCTGCGCGATAGCAGCGAGCGTTGGCGCGGCATGTTCAACCGGATGCAGGAAGGCTTCTTCCTGGTCGAGGCCATGCGCGGCGCGGACGGCAAGGTGGCGGATTTCCGCTTCCTGGAAGTCAATCCGGCGTTCGAACAGCAGAGCGGCCTGCAGTCGGGCGACACGCTCGGCCATTCGCTGCGCGAGATGATCCCCGGCGTGCCGGACCTCATCATGGAGACCTTCATCAATGTGGTGGAAAGCGGCGAATCGGCGCAGTTCGAACTGGCCGCGCCGCACCAGGGTCGCGAGGCCTGGTACGAAGCCCGCGTACACAAGGAGGGGCCGGAGCGCATTACCGTCCTGGTGCTGGACATTACCGCGCGCAAGGCGGCCGAGGCCGAGCTGTGGGCCGAGCAGCATCGCAAGAACTTCCTGCTGTCGCTGTCGGACCAGATGCGGGAGATCCACCAGCAGGCCGATATCGAACATGTAGCATGCGAGGCGCTGGGGCGGCACCTGGAACTGAGCGTCGCGGCCGTGCTGGACTTTTCCGGCGATGCGCCGCCGCGCATCGCCACCTGCTGGATGTCGGAACAGGCGCTCGCCGAAGGGGATACTTTCGAGCCGGGCCAACTGGGCGAAGAGTGCATCCAGGCTTTCGAGAATGGCCGCACGGCGTATATTTCGCCGTTGTTGACCAGCGCGCGGGGTGACACCAGCCCCAAGGCCATCGCCGTGCCGCTGCGCCGCTGGGGCTGGCCGTCCGGCATGCTGTATGTGCGGCCGCACCCGAGTCACCGGCTCAAGGGGCCGGATATCGCTTTCATCGAGGGAGTGGCCGAACGCCTGTGCGAGGCGATCGAACGGTCGCAGTACGCGCGCGTGCTGGAGCAGCGCATCGAGTCGGCGATTGCGGAACGCGACCGGATCTGGCGCCTGTCGCCGGAGCTGCTGGCGGTGGCCAATGCGCGCGGCCGTTTCGTCAGCGTCAATCCGGCGGTGCGCACGATTCTCGGCTGGACCCCCGAGCAATTCCTGGCCATGCCGCTGGCGGAGCTGGCGCATCCGGACGACCAGCAGACCATCAAGGCCAGCCTGCTGCGCGGCGACGGCGCCGAGCCGCCGGGCGTGCGGCACCTGGAGTGCCGCCTGTTGAACAAGCAGGGCACTTATAACTGGATCACCTGGACTATCTCCTGGGCCCACGACAACTTCTATCTGGTCGGCCGTGACGACACCGATTTCAAGCTGCAGGCCGAGCAGCTGCGCCAGGCCCACGCGGCCTTGCTGCAGTCCCAGAAAATGGAGGCAGTGGGGCAACTGACGGGCGGCATTGCCCATGATTTCAACAACATGCTGCAAGGCATCAGCGGCGCGCTGTATCTGATCCAGCGCAAGCTGGACGCGGGCAAGTACAGCGAAGCCAACCGGTTCATCGAGACGGCCATGGACTCCACTGGCCGCGCCGCGCGGCTGACGCAGCGCCTGTTGAGTTTTTCGCGGCGCCAGCCGCTCGATCCCAGGCCGCTCGATCCCGCCGCGGCGCTGGTCTCGATGGAAGACCTGTTTCGCCGCTACACCGGCGAAGGGATAGCGCTGGTCTGTCGCGCCGCGCCCGACCTGCACATGGTCAAGTGCGACGTCAACCAGTTCGAAAGCGCGTTGCTCAACCTGGTGATCAACGCCTGTGACGCCATGCCGGATGGCGGCCAGCTGACGGTGGAGGCGCTGAACACCCGCCTGGATGCCGATTTCCTGCGGCGCTATCCCGACGTGCTGCCGGGTGAGTTCGTGGAGGTCCGGGTGGCCGACGAAGGCTGCGGC
The DNA here is from genome assembly GCF_002261345.1 of Bordetella genomosp. 2. GTDB lineage: Bacteria > Pseudomonadota > Gammaproteobacteria > Burkholderiales > Burkholderiaceae_B > Bordetella_A. The sequence continues at coordinate 197,818 of NZ_NEVT01000006.1, forward strand.
ATGGCCCCGGAGGTGCTGGAACGGGCGTTTGAACCGTTTTTCACCACCAAGCCGCTGGGCGAGGGTACCGGCCTGGGCCTGTCGACGATCTACAGTTTCGCCCGCCAGGCGGGCGGCCTGGTCGCCATGAGCAGCGAGCCCGGCGCGGGCACCGTGGTCAGGCTGTGCCTGCCGCGCTACGAGGGCAAGCCCGAGGACGCCCGGCCCGGCGCGGAACCGGAGCGCGGCGATGCCGGCGAGCTGCCCGCCGAGGCGGTGGTGGTGCTGGTCGAGGACGATGTCAATGTGCGCGAGATGGTGCGCGAAAGCCTGGTCGGCCTGCGGTTGCGGGTGCTGGCCGCATCCGATGGCGAAGCCGGCGCCAAGCTGGTCGCCGGCGCGCCCCGCGTGGATCTGTTGCTGACGGATGTGGGGCTGCCCGGCCTGAACGGCCGCCAGCTGGCCGACATGGCGCGCGAATCGCATCCCGGGCTCAAGGTGCTTTTCATGACCGGTTACGCCGAGAATGTGGTCGACGGCAGCGAATTCCAGGGCGACGGCCTGGAAGTCATCCTCAAGCCGTTTTCGCTGGGCGAGCTGATCAAGCGCATCCGCAAGATATTGCGCAGCGTGCCGCCGGCGCAGCCGGCGGCACGGGCCGGGGCTCCCGGCGCCGCGCGGGAAGGCACGGCCCTCAGCCAGCCATGCGCACGGTGACCGGCAGCGCCTGCAGGAGCGGCGCCACCGGCACATAGCCGTGCGCATCGGCACGCGCGACATCCTGCGTACGGAGATCGCGCCAGGGCTGGCGGACCAGGCCGGCCGGCAGCCGCACCCGGGTGTCGGCCCAGAATTCGGCCGCCCGGGCCGGCTCGCCGCCAGCGGCCAGCCGCATGCCGCACAGGCGCGGCACCACCACCAGCGCGTGTTGCTCGCCGTGGCTGCGCACATACGCCACGACATGGGCGGCCCGCGCGCCGTGGACCGAGAGCGGCAGGTATGAACCGTGCCCGAACAGCAGCGGATAGCCGGCCCGCAACTGCAGCAGGTGGTGGATGAGGGCCTGCTTGACTTGCCCGGATCGCCATGGCGGCGGCAGGCCGGCCCAGTCCTGGCCGGTCTCCGGCACGGGCGCCGCGGCGGCCGCCAGCGTGGCGTGGCGTAGCGGGTAGTCGACCGGCCGGCGGTTGTCGGGGTCCACCAGGCTGAAATCCCACAAGTCGGTGCCTTGATAGAGGTCGGGCACGCCCGGCACCGTCATGTGGAGCGCGACCTGGGCCAAGCTGTTGACCAGGCCGGCCGGCGCGATGTGCTGCACGAACGCGCCGATCTCGCCTAGCGGAGTCGCCCCGCCTTCGCCCTGTCGCAGGCGTTCCAGATAGTCCGCGCAGGCGGCTTCGTAAGCCGGGTCGGGCTCGGTCCAGCTCGAATGCTGCTTGGCTTCGCGCACCGCCTTGGTCTGCCAGGCGCGAACCCGTTCCAGGAACGCGTCCAGGCCGGCGGCGTCAGCCGGGTCCAGCCCGACCGGCCAGGCGCCCACCAGGGTCTGCAGCAACTGGTAGCGGTCCGCCGCGGACGGGGCCGCGCCGGCCGCGCCGAGCCAATGCTGGACGCGCCGCAGCCATTCCAGAGGGATCTCGGCGAGTACGGCCAGGCGCGCGCGCGCGTCCGCGCCGCGCTTGTGGTCATGCGTGGCGGTCGCCAGCATGGCGGCGGGGAAACGCCGCGCCCGCGCGGCGCAGGCGCGATGGAAATCGGCCACCGACAGCCCGAACCGGTCCGGCGAGGCGCCCACCTCATTGCGCGACAACAGTGGCCCATAGCGGTAGAACAGCGTATCTTCGAGCGCCTTGGCGGCCAGCGGCGGCGTCAGTTGCTGGAAGCGCCGCAAGGCTTCGCGCTGCACGGCCGGTTGCGGCGAGCCGCCGGCCAGCCAGCGATTGACTTGGTCGAGCAACCGCGCGTCGGCGCGCGACCAGGCCAGCCCCGGCAGATGGCGCGCGCGCGCCGCGGCCGCCTGGCAGCGCGCCTGGTCGGCCGCGTCGCGGCCCTGCGGGCCCGCATAGGTGCGATAGACCGTGAACGCGGCGAGCCAGCGCGTCAGCACGCGGTCGATGGCATCTTCGCTCCAGTCGCGCGTGTCGGGGTCCAGCCGCGCCACCTGCAGCAGCGCGCGCGCCAGGGCGCGCCGTTCGGCGGCGAAATGGCGCGTCAGCATGCGCAGGCGCGCCGCTTCCAGCTGCTCGCGCACCGGCCGGGCATCGCGCGCGAGGACCTGCCAGGCCTGCGTGAGCACGGGCTCGGCGGCGGCGTCGTGCAGCAGCGCGCCGACCTGGTCCATGAAATCGTAGCCGGTGGTGCCGTCCACGTCCCATTGCTCATCCAGGGTTTCGTCCGGGGCGAGGATCTTTTCCACGACCACGTAGGGATCGCGCGGCAGGCCGGCGGCCAGGCGCGCCTGGCCGCAATCGCGCAAGGCCTCCCGCAGCCGCCTGCAGTAATCCTGGGGCTCGGCCAGCCCGTCGATGTGGTCCACCCGCACCCCGTCGATGAGGCCTTCGGCATACAACCGCAGCGGCAGGGCGTGGACCGCGTCGAAGACCTCGGGCCGCTCGACCCGGACGCCCACCAGCGTGGCGATTTCAAAGAAGCGCCGCCAGTTGATCTGGTCCGCCGCCGTGCGCCACCACGCCAGCCGGTAGTGCTGGCGCTCCAGCAGCGCGTGCAGGCGGGCGCGGCCATCGGGGTCGGCCGGATCGTGTGACGCGCGCGGCTCGCCGGGCGTGGCCTGTTCGGGCTGCGTGCCGGCCGCCAGGGGCAGGCGGGCGTCGCCGACCTGTACCGCGAATTCGCCGCTGCCTGGTTCGCGGACCAGCACGATGCCGCCTGCGCGCAGCGTCTCGCCGTACGGCTCCGCCAGGCACGGCAGCAGCACTTTGCCGTGCAGGGCCGGGTCGGCCGGCCGCCAGTCGATGTCGAACCATTCCGCGTAGCGGCTGGCCGGCCCGCGCGCCAACACGTCCCGCCACCACGGATTGGCGCTGTCGGCGGCCATGTGATTGGGCACGATATCGGCGATCAGGCCCATGTCGTGCTTGCGCAGGGCGTTCACCAGGCGTTCCAGCGCGGCCTCGCCGCCCAGTTCGGGGTTGACGCGGCTGTGGTCGACGACGTCGTAGCCATGGGTCGAGCCGCGCCGCGCGCAGCCGAGCGGCGACAGATAGAAATGGCTGATACCCAGCCGCGCGTAGTACGGGACTTGCCCGGCCGCATCGTCCAGCGTGAAGCCGGCATGCAGCTGCAGGCGGACGGTGGCGCGCGGGATCATGGCGTGCTCCGGCAGGTCTTGATCGTGTCGATGCGGGCACGCACGGATGGGTCGGCCAGCAACTGTGCGCAGCCGCGCGGCAGGCGCTGGCGCCAGTTGGGATGCCCGGCGGTGGTGCCGGGCAGGTTGGGCTGGTCGGCCAGCCCGGCCAGGTCTTCCAGCGGCGCGAGCATCAGCGGGGCGGGCGTGGCGGCGACAAAACCCAGCATGGCCGCGACCGGCGCTTCCCGCGGGGCTGGCCCGGCGTGCGCCAGCCCGGCCGCGCGCAGGGCCGCCCACAGCGCGTCGCGCTCGCGCCGCCGGGCCTGGCGGGCGGCGGCGCCCGGCATGGCGCCGAGCCGCTCGCGCCAATCCAGGTCGCGCCCTTCCCACCAGCCGCGCAGGGTGGGGAGATCGTGCGTATCCGGCATGGCGAGCGCATCGGCCGGCCAGCGGTCCGGCGGGATGAAGGCGGGCGGCTGGTCCGGGCCGGAGGCGGTCTGGAACCACAGCACGCTGGTGCCCAGCACGCCGCTCTGCGCCAGGCGGTCGTTGAAGCCTTCAGGTACGGTGCCGAGGTTTTCTCCCACGATCAGAGCCCCATGGCGCCAGGCCTCCAGCGCAACGAGGCGCAGCAGGTCTTCGAGGGGGTAGCGCAGGTAGGCGCCTTGCGCCGGCGTGGCGCCGCGCGGCACCAGCCACAGGCGCGCCAGCCCCAGGATGTGGTCGATGCGCAGTCCGCCGGTGTCGGCCAGCGCGGCGCGCAGCATCTCGATGAAGGCGGCATAGCCGGAGGCGCGCAGCGCGCGCGGCGAGAAGGCCGCCAGGCCCCATTGCTGGCCGGCGTCCTGGAACAAGTCCGGCGGCGCGCCGATCGTCACGCCGTCCAGCATGTCGGCCTGGCGGCTCCAGGCGTGGCTGCCGCAAGGGTCGGTGCCGACCGCGAGATCGGCGATCAACCCCAGCCGCATGCCCGCGCCGCGCGCCCGGGACTGGGCGCGGGCCAGGCTGGTGCGCGCCAGCCACTGCATGAAGACGTGGAAGGCCACCTCGCGTTCGTGCGCCGCGCCGAACCCGCGGGCGCGCGGCGAACTGGGATCGCGCAATTCTTCCGGCCATTGCCGCCAGTCCCGCGCGGCGCCGGGGCCCGCCCCGTGGCGCGCGTCCAGCACCTCGAACACCGCGTGGCTCTGCAGCGCGTCGCCGCCGGCCTGGCGGAATTGCGCGAAGGCATCGCGCAAGGCCGGCCCGGCTTCGTCGAGCCGGTCATAGAGTTGGCGCAGCAGCGCCAGCCGCAGTGCGCCCGCGGCCTGCCAGTCGATATGGGCGGCGCGCTCGAGCCGGGCGGCGCGTTCGCTGCCGCCGATGGCGGCCATGGCCGCGCGTACTGCGTCCGCGCCGAACACGGCGCACGGGTCGGCGTACAACGCGTTCAGGAATAGGCGGCTGGAGGGCGCATACGGGCTGCAGGCCGCGGGATCGGCGCTGAACATGGCGTGCACCGGGCTGATGGCCAGCGCATCCGCGCCGCGGCGGCCCGCCTGGACCGCCAGGTCGGCCAGCGCGCCGAAGTCGCCGTAGCCGCCCGCCGCCGGGTGGGCGGCCGGGTCGTGGTGGCGCAAGCTGTAGATCTGCGCCGCGACGCCCCAGGCGCGCGGGCTTTCCTGCTGCAGCAGCTCCGCTGGCGACGGGCAGCGCGGCGGCGCCGCGGCCAGCACGGTCGATGCGCCGCCGAGTTCGAGGCGGTGATATCCGGGCCGTTGCGGAATGGGCAGGTAGCCGCGGCCGTCCTGGCTGAGCGTGTGTCCGTCCAGGACGGAGCCGTCTTCGCATTCGATGCGGTAGGGGCGCGGGCGGTTTTCGGGCAGCGGCAGCCGCCCGCCCGCGTCGACCACCGCCAGGGCGGGCGCGGCGGCGGGCTGGCGCAGCCGCGCCAGGCTGTCGCGCGCCAGGGCGGGAGTGCCGGCCGGCAGGTCGAGGGCCTCCAGCACGGCGCGCAATGACTCGGCGGAAACGGTTTGCGGCCGCTCGTGGGCATCCACCCACCGTACGGCAATGCCGGCCGCCTCGGCCAGCAGCGCCAGCGGATCCGAGGCCGCCGGCGTGTTCATTGTGCTTCCTCCAGCAGGCAGATGGTGCAGGCGCCGGGCAGCGCGCCGCGCCGCAAAGCGTCGAGCGCGCCGTGGCAGCTCTCGAACAGCAGCACGCCGGCGCCGCTTTGCGGCATCGAGGCGGGTATGGCCGCCTCGTCGTCGCCCAGGTTGGCGTACAGCGACAGGCGCGCGCCGTCGTTCATGTGCCAGTGCGCCGCCACCGCGCATGGTCCCAGGGCGTCGGCGCGCTCGGCGCGGGCGCCGGGCAGGCGCGGCACGACAAAATGCCGGCGCACCGCCAGCAGGGCCCGGTAGTACTCCAGCCATTGCGCCGCCTCGGCGCCGTCGGTCCAGGGATAGCAGGCCGCGTAGGTGTCGTATTCGTTGGGATCCGGCAGGGCCCGGGACGTGCCGCCCGCGCCCGCGTCGAAGCGGAATTCGCGCTGGCGCCCGGCCCGCACCGCCTCCGCCAGCGCGGGGTCGGCATGATCCGTGAAGTACAGGAAAGGCGCCTGCGAACCGCATTCCTCGCCCATGAAGATCAGTGGGATCTGCGGCGCCAGCAGTTGCAGCGCGACGGCCGCCCGCAACGTATCCGGGTGTTCGCCGACCAGCGTGCGCAGCCGCTCGCCTAGCGCCCGATTGCCGATCTGGTCGTGGTTCTGCAGGAACAGCACGAACGCGGTGGGCGGCAGGTCCGCGCTCGGTTCGCCGCGCCGGCGGGCGGCATCGCGCCGCGTCGGCTCGCCCTGGTAGGCGAACCCCTCGGCCAGGCAGCGCGCCAGCATCGCGGCGGGCGCCTCGGTGTAGTCCGCGTAGTAGCCGTGCGTCTCGCCGGTCAGCAGGTGGTGCAGCACGTGGTGGCCGTCGTCGTTCCATTGAGCGTCGTAGCCCTGGACCAGCAAGGAGGCGCGATTGTCGTCGTTTTCCACCACCAGGTGGATGTGGCGCTGCGCCGGAATGTGGCTGCGCACGTAGCGTGCCAGGTCGGGCAGCCACTCGGGGTTGGCGATGGCGTGGACCGCGTCCAGGCGCAGGCCGTCGAAGCGGTATTCGGTCAGCCAGTACAACGCATTCTCTTCGAAGAAGCGCCGCACTTCCGGCCGGCGGAAATCGATGGCCGGGCCCCACGGGGTTTCCAGGTCGCGGCGGAAGAATGGCTCGGCGTAGTCCGCCAGATAATTGCCGTCCGGGCCGAAGTGGTTGTAGACCACATCCAGCATGACGCTCATGTCCAGGGTATGGGCGGTGTCGATCAGGTGTTTCAGCTGCAGCGGCGTGCCGTAGCGTGTATCGGGCGCGAAAGGCAGCACGCCGTCGTATCCCCAGTTGCGCCGGCCGGGGAAGTCGGCGATGGGCATCAACTGCACGACAGTGATGCCCAGCGAGGCCAGGTGCGGCAGGCGTTCTTCGAGCCCGGCAAAGCCGCCCGCCAGGCCGGCATGGACTTCGTAGATGACCGCTTGCTCCCAGGGGCGGCCCGACCAGTCGGGGCGGGACCAGGTATAGCCCCCGGGCGCCGTGACGACGCTCGTGCCGTGCGCGTCGTCGGCCTGCTGGCGCGAGGCTGGGTCGGGCACCCGGCGCTCGTCGTCGAGGCGGTAGCAATAGCGTGCCCCGGCCGGGCACGCCACCCGCGCCTCGGCCCAGCCCTGGGCGTCCGGTTGCAGGGGGATGGGGTCCATGCCCTCGATTTCCAGCGCGAGCGTGGCCGGCGCGGAAGGCGCCCACAGGCGGAAGCAGGTCGTGCCGTCGGGCATGAGCAGCGCGCCGAAGCGCGGCAGGGCATCGTCCACCGGTGCGCCCGGCATGGCGGGCGCGCGGAGGGCGGGGCTGGCGGGCGAAATATTCATGGCTCGACTCCGGGGACGCGGGCGCTGAGCAGCGTCAGGCTGTGCGCCGGCACCTCGACCTGCGCGCCGGTCGCCGGCCGTGCTTCGTCCTGGGCGTGGGCGCTGTTGACTTCCAGCGTCCATGTCAGCGCGGGCTCCGGCAGGTGGAAAGTCACCGGCGCGTCGCTGGCGTTGAGCAGCAGCAGGGTGACGTCGGCCTCGTCGCCAACCGGGCAGGCGCGTCGCATGGCCAATGCGCGGCGGCCCGCGTCCTGCCAGTGCGCCGGGTCCATCGGTTCGCCGTTCTCGGTGAACCAGCCCAGCGCCGGCACGCCGGGCGCCGCTTCGCGGTTGGCGTCGCCATAGCGGTCCGCGCGCAGGCTGGGATGGGCGCGCCGCAGGGCGGCGAGCCGCCCGGCATAGCGCGCCAGGCTCGCGCCGGGCTCATGGGTGGCCTGGGTCCAGTCGAGCCAGCTGATGGGGTTGTCCTGGCAATAGGCGTTGTTGTTGCCTTCCTGCGAGTTGCCGAATTCGTCGCCGGCCAGCAGCATGGGCGTGCCGTCGGCCAGCAGCACCGTGGCCAGCATCGCGTGCTGGACCCGCGCGCGCAGCGCCTGCACGGCCTCGTCGCCGCCCGGACCTTCGTGGCCCCAGTTGGCGCTGAAGTTCTCCGCGTGGCCGTCATTGCCGTCCTCGCCATTGGCCTCGTTGTGGCTGGCGCCGTAGCTGACCAGGTCCTGCAGGGTAAAGCCATCGTGCGAGGCGACGTAGTTGATGCTGGCCCAGGGACGGCGGTGGCGCCGGTCGAACAGGTCGCGCGAACCGGCCAGCCGGGCCGCCAGTTCGCCCACCATGCCGTCGTCGGCGCGCCAATAGCGACGCACGCCGTCGCGGAACTTGTCGTTCCATTCGGCGAAGCCGGGCGGGTGCTGGCCAAGTTGATAGCCGTTCGGCCCCACGTCCCAGGGTTCGGAGATCAGTTTCAGGCGCGCCAGCTCCGGATCCTGCAGGATGGCGTCGAAGAAGCCCGAGCCCGGATCGAAACCCGTGCCTTCGCGCCCCAGCGTGACGCCCAGGTCGAAGCGGAAGCCGTCCACCCGGTAGGCCGAGGCCCAGTAGCGCAGCGAGTCCATCACCATCTGCAGCACTCTGGGATGGGAAATATTGAGGGTGTTGCCGCAGCCCGTGTCATTGATGTAGTGGCGCTCCTCGCCCGGCACCAGGCGGTAGTAGCTGGCGTTGTCCAGGCCGCGCCACGACAGGGTGGGGCCCAGTTCGCTGCCCTCGCACGTATGGTTGTAGACCACGTCGAGGATCACCTCGATGCCGGCGGCATGCAGGCGCCGCACCGCCTGCTTGAGTTCGTTGGGACCGCCGTGCGGCACGTAGGCTGGCTCCGGCGCGAAGAACGACAGGGTGCTGTACCCCCAATAGTTGCGCAGCCCGCGCTCGACCAGGAAGCGGTCCTGCAGGAACGCATGCACCGGCAGCAGCTCGACCGCGGTGATGCCCAGGCGATGCAGGTGGTCGATGAAGCGCGGATCGGCCAGCGCGGTGGCGGTGCCCCGCAGCGGCGTGCGCAGGTCTTCGCGCTGCATCGAGGCGCCGCGCAGGTGCACCTCGTACAGTATGGTCTCGTTCCATGGCGTGGCGGGCGGCACGCTGCGGCCCCAGTCGAAGTAGTCGTCCACGACGATGGCCTTGGGCATCGCCAGCGCGCTGTCGCGGCGGTCCATGCTGAGGTCGGCCTTGGCGTGCTGCAGGCGATAGCCGAACAGCGCGTCGGACCAGCGCGGCGAGCCGGTCAGGCGCCGTGCGTAGGGATCCAGCAGCAGCTTGTGCGGATTGAAGCGGTGGCCATTGCGGGGATCATACGGGCCATGGGCGCGGTACCCGTACACCAGCCCCGGCTGCGCGTCGGGCAAGTAGCCGTGCCAGACTTCGTCGGTGCATTCGGGCAGCGGCAGGCGGCACAGTTCCTTGCGGCCGCGGTCGTCGAACAGGCACAGCTCGATGCGGGTCGCATTGGCGGAGAAGACCGCGAAATTGACGCCCAGCCCGTCGCTGGTGGCGCCCAGCGGGTAGGGCGCTCCCGCGGTCAGCCGGCGTTGTGCGGGAATGGCCATGTCATACCTCGTGTCGTAGCAGCAGAGTCGATAGCGGCGGCAGGTTCAGCACCACCGATTGCGGCTGGCCGTGTGCCGGAGCGTCTTCCGTGTGGGCCAGGATGGGGCCGGCCAGCCCGGCGCCGCCGTAGGCCGCATCGTCCGTGTTGATCCGCTGGCGCCAGCGGCCGGCCAGGGGCACGCCGATGCGGTAGTCGTGGCGCGCCACCGGGGTGAAATTGCAGATCGCCAGCACATGGTGCTCGCCATCGGTGCGCACGAACGCCAGCACGCTGTTGGTCTCGTCGTCGCCTACCATCCAGGCGAAACCCGCCGGGTCGGCATCGCGCCGGTGCAATTCCGGCAGCTCGCAGTACAGGTGGTTCAGGTCGGCCACCAGCCGCTGCATGCCGCGCCGGGCCGGATCGTCCAGCAGGTTCCAGTCGACCGGGACGTCGTGGTTCCATTCGCTTTCCTGGGCGATCTCGCCGCCCATGAACAGCAGCTTCTTGCCTGGATGCGCCCACATATAGCCGTAGTACAGGCGCAGCTGGGCCATCCGGTCGGCCGGGCTGCCGGGCATCTTGCCCAGCAGCGAGCCCTTGCCGTGCACCACCTCGTCGTGCGACAGCGGCAGGATGTAGCGCTCGGAGTAGGCGTACATCATGCCGAAGGTCACGTCGTGGTGATGGTAGCGGCGGTGCACCGGGTCGTGGCGCATGTAGCGCAGCGTGTCGTGCATCCAGCCCATGTTCCACTTGTAGTCGAAGCCCAGGCCGCCGTCGCGCGCCGGCGCGGTCACGCCAGGCCAGGCGGTCGATTCCTCGGCCACCGTGATGGCGCCGGGGCATTCGCACGCCACTACGGTATTGAGCTCGCGCAGGAAATCCACCGCCTCCAGGTTCTCGCGCCCGCCGTAGCGGTTGGGCACCCATTCGCCCGGCGCGCGGCTGTAGTCGCGGTACAGCATCGACGCCACGGCGTCGACGCGCAGGCCGTCCACGTGGAAATCGCGCAACCAGTGCAGGGCGCTGGCGATCATGTAGGCCTTCACTTCGGTGCGCCCCAGGTTGTAGACCAGGGTGTTCCAGTCGGGATGGAAGCCTTCGCGCGGATCGGCGTATTCGTACAGGGCCGTGCCGTCGAAGCGCGCCAGCCCATGCGGGTCATCGGGGAAATGGGCCGGGACCCAGTCCAGGATCACGCCCAGCCCGGCGGCGTGGCATTGATCGACGAAGCGCGCGAAGTCGGCCGGCGTCCCGTAGCGCGCGCTGGGCGCGAACATGCCGAGCGGCTGGTAGCCCCAGGAGCCGCCGAACGGATGCTCCATGATCGGCATCAGCTCGATATGGGTGAAGCCCAGCGCGCGGGCATAGGCCGGCAGGCGGGCGGCCAGCCTGTCCCACAACGGCCCCGGAGCGGGGTCGTCCAGCCATGAGCCGACGTGGACTTCGTAGATGGCGAGCGGCGCGTCCGGGCCCTGGCGGGCCGCGCGGCCGTTCATCCAGGCGCTGTCGGTCCAGGCGAAAGGCGCCGCGTCCGGCACGATCGATGCCGTGGCGGGCGGAACCTCGGCCTGCCGGGCCATTGGATCGGCGCGCAGCGTGGTGACATCGTCGGCGCCGAGGATCTGGTACTTGTAGCGGCTGCGCGGCGCCACGCCGGGCACGAAGATCTCCCAGACGCCGGCGGCATGGCGCAGCCGCATGCCGTGGCGCAGGCCATTCCAGCCGTTGAAATCGCCGACCAGCGCCACGCGCCGCGCGTTGGGGGCCCACACCGCGAACCGCACGCCGGCCACGCCGTCGATCTCGCAGTTGCGGGGGCCCAGGCATTGCCCGGCATACAGCCAGGAGCCCTGGGCCAGCATTTCCAGGTGCGATTCTTCCAGCAGCGGCCCGAAGGCGTAAGGATCGACCAGCAGTTCCGAGCCGCCGTCCGGCCAGCGCACCCGCAGCCGGTAGCGGGGCCGGCCGGCCCCGCAGTGCGCACTGATATCGGCAGCGTACAGCCCGTCGCCGACCGGCGGCAGCGCCAGCTCGGCGCCGTCCTCGAAGACGGCATCGACACTGAGCGCGCAGGGCATCAGCACGCGCAGCACGGTGCGGTCGTCCAGCCGGTGGGGGCCGAGCACCCCGAAGGCGTCGGCGTGCCGGCCGGCCAGCAGGGCTTCCTGGACGGATGGCGCGATACCGTGGCTGCGCACAGCAGGACTGGCAGCGTCGCTCATGGGCGGTGTTCCTCGTGGTCGATGGCGGCGGAAATCAGAAGCGAACGCGCGAGCTCGGCCAGCCCGCACAGGGGAATGGAGACCCAGTCCGGACGATGCCTGGCCTCGTAGCCGATCTCGTAGGCCGCCTTCTCGATCAGGGCGGCCTGGATCAGCGCCTGTTCGCGCTGCGGCGGCAGTTTCAGCGCGTCATCGGCGCCGCTGTGATAGCCCTGCATGAAGGCTTGCTCGGCGCGCGCGCGGAACTGCTCCAGCAGCATGCCGCGCCGGTCCTGCTGGGCATCGGCCGCCGCGCCGGCGCCGGCCGCGCCGGCCGAGGGCGGGCTGCCCAGCGGGTCGCCGCGGCTGACCGTGGCCGCGGCATAGTCGAACGAACGGAGCATGCCGGCCACGTCTTTCAACGGGCTGGTCTTGGCCCGCCGCGCCGACAGCGGCCGCCCGGGTTCGCCTTCGAAGTCGATCAGATAGGCATCGGTCTGCGCCAGCAGCACCTGGCCGAGGTGGAAGTCGCCATGGATGCGCAGGTGCGGCGTGCCGGTCTCGGCCTGCGCCAGGACGGCGATCCGCTCGACCAGCCGGTCGCGGTGTTCGTCCAGCCAGGCAGCGCATGCGCGCGCGCCGGGTTCCAGCGTGTCGCGCAGGCCGCGCAGGGTGTGCAGGGCGCGGTCCAGCATGGCCACGATCTGCTCGGCGCGCGCCTGCGCGTCTTCGCTCTGCGCGACCTCCGGGGCGAAGGCCGGGTCGTCGCAGGGGCGCGCCAGCACGCTGTGCAGTTCGGCCAGGCGGCGCCCCACCGTGCAGGCGACGGTGGCGTAGCCCGCCAGTCCCTCGTTGAATTCTTCGACACTGGCGTCGCGCAGCAGGGCATCGTCGAGCGCGCGCTTGAGGTAGTCGATGGTCCAGACCCAGGCGTCGCCTTCATGGATCAGGTAGGCGTGCAAGAGGGCCAGCGTGCGGGTCGAGCCGTCGGCGTCCCGGCGCGCCACTTCGCCCAGCAGCGCCGGCGTATTGGCATAGCCGGCCTGGGTCAGGCGGCGCGACATCTCCACTTCGGGAAAAACGCCGGCCTCCACGCGACGCAGGATCTTCAGGATGGCGGCCTCGCCGATCGTCACCGAGCTGTTGGTCTGCTCGCCGCCGTGCCAGTGCAGCGGCGCGTCGGCCGGCAGGTCCAGGTCGCGCAACCCGGGTTCGGCCAGGAAACACAGGGTGGACTGCGATTCGCCGCCGGCCGGCTGCTCGCGCCCGGCCCGCAGCGCGGCCACCAGGGTGCGCACGAAGCCTTCCTGCAGCGATGCGTCGGTCAGCACGCCGACATCGGCGCCGCGCCGCGTGCGGGCCAGCACATAATGCTGCTGCGACGCCGGTTTCCAGGCCACGGCCAGCGGCACATGCAGGCGCTGGCGCGCGGCGCCCGTGCCAGTCTCGATCTCGGTGACCAGGTATTCCTCGGTGCCGCCGCCGGCCAGGGGCGTGCTGTCGACCAGGCGCGCCTCCTCGATGCGCCGCTCGGCCGGGAACCAGCGCTGCCGCTGCAGGAACGTGGGCAGCACGTCATGCTCCAGCGCGCGGCGCGACGATTCCGTCAGCGCGAAGCCGCTGCGCCCGCGCAGCACCAGGGTGGTCAGCTCGGGCATGCGCGCCGGCGCCTGCGTGTGCCAGGCCGGCGAGGGCCGGTCGCTCGACAACTCGAACCAGTAGAAGGCATAAGGCGGCAGGGTCAGCAGGTAAGGCAGCTTGCCGATGTCCGGGAACGGGCTTTCGCCCAGCATCTCCACCGGCACCTTGCCGTCGAACTCGGCCAAGTCCAGTTCCACCGGCTGGGCGGTATTGGACAGGTTGGCCACGCACAAGACGGTGGTTTCGCCGTCCTGGCGCAGATAGGCGAGGATCTTGCGGTTGCCGGGATACAGGAAACGCAGCGTGCCGCGTCCGAATATTTTCGACTGGCGGCGGATCGCAACCATGCGGCGGGTCCAGTTCAGCAGCGAGTGCGGATCGCGCTGCTGGGCCTCGACGTTGACCGCCTCGTAGCCGTAGAGCGGTCCCATCAGGACGGGCAGCGGCAGGCGCTCCGGGTCGGCGCGCGAAAAGCCGCCATTGCGGTCGGGCGACCACTGCATGGGCGTGCGCACGCCGTCGCGGTCCCCCAGGTGGATGTTGTCGCCCATGCCCAGTTCGTCGCCGTAGTAGAGCACCGGCGTGCCCGGCATGGACAGCAGCAGGCTGTTCATCAATTCGATGCGCCGCCTGTCCCGTTCCAGCAGCGGCGCCAGCCGCCGGCGGATGCCCAGGTTGATGCGGGCGCGCGGATCGGCCGCATAGACATTCCACAGATAGTCGCGTTCTTCGCTGGTGACCATTTCCAGCGTCAGCTCGTCGTGGTTGCGCAGGAAAATCGCCCACTGGCAGGTCGGCGGGATCTCCGGCGTCTGCTTGATGATGTCCGTGATGGGAAAACGGTCTTCCTGGGCGATGGCCATGTACATGCGCGGCATCAGCGGGAAGTGGAACGACATGTGGCATTCGTCGCCATTGCCGAAGTACTCCTGCGCGTCCTCGGGCCACTGGTTGGCCTCGGCCAGCAGCATGCGGCCCGGGTACTCCGCGTCGATCACGGCGCGGATGCGGCGCAGGATCTGGTGCGTTTCCGGCAGGTTCTCGTTATTGGTGCCCTCGCGCTCGACCAGGTAGGGCACGGCGTCCAGCCGCATGCCGTCCACGCCCATGTCGAGCCAGTAGCGCATGACCGACAGTATCTCCTTCAGCACCTGCGGATTGTCGTAGTTCAGGTCGGGCTGGTGCGAATAGAACCTGTGCCAGAAGTAGGCCCCCGCCACCGGGTCGCGGGTCCAGTTGGATTTTTCCGTATCGCAGAAGATGATGCGGGTGCCGGCATAGGCCTGGTCGTCGTCCGACCATACGTAGTAATTGCGCGCCGCGCTGCCCGGCCGGGCGCGCCGCGCGCGCTGGAACCACGGATGCTGGTCGGAAGTGTGGTTGACCACCAGTTCGGTGATGACGCGTAGGCCGCGCGCATGCGCGGCGCGGATGAAGCGGCGCGCGTCGGCGATGGTGCCGTAGTCGGGATGCACGCCGCGGTAGTCGGCGATGTCGTAGCCGTCGTCGCGCCGCGGCGAAGGGTAGAACGGCAGCAGCCAGATCGTGTCCACGCCCAGGCTGGCGATGTAGTCCAGTTTCTCGGTCAGGCCGGGGAAATCGCCGATGCCGTCATTGTTGGCGTCGTAGAACGACCGGATGTGCAACTGGTAGATGACCGCGTCCTTGTACCAGAGCGGCGTAGCGTGTGGCGGCGGCAGGGCGGAGGAGGCTGGAGACATGATGGCTTCCATGTTTCAGTCGTGCGCCGACAGGCGCCACAGGCGGTAAGGTTGCTCGGGCCGCAACGGGATCTCGCGCCACTTGCCGTGCCACGCTTCGCGCGTGTCGGCAAGCAGGTCGTCGGCCTGCAGCACGCCATGGTCGGGCTGGCCGAGCAGCCAGAAGGGCGCTTCGATGCGGGCGGTCTGCGGCTCGTGCGGGTCCAGGCTGATGACCGCCAGCACCACATTGCCGAGGCAGGGTGTCGCTTTCCAGAAGCACAGCACCTGCTCATTGCCGCTTTCGAGCGCGTTGAACCCGCTGTGGGTCTGCAATGCCGGGTTGGCGCGGCGGATGGCATTGAGCCGGGCGATCTGCGCGATGATGTTGCCCGGCGCCTGCCAGTCCCGCTGGCGCAACTGGTATTTCTCGGAATCCAGGTATTCCTCCTTGCCGGGGACCGGCTGGAATTCGCACAGTTCGAAGCCGCTGTAGACGCCCCACAGGCCGGACGTGGTGGCGGCCAGCGCGGCGCGGATCAGAAACCCGGGCCGGCCCGAGGTCTGCAGGAAGTACGGGTTGATATCGGGCGTGTTGACGAAGAAATTCGGCCGGAAGAAGTCCGCCGCCGGAGCGCTCGACAATTCCTGGAGGTACTCGGTCAGCTCGCGCCGGGTATTGCGCCAGGTGAAGTAGGTGTACGACTGCGTGAAGCCGACCTTGGCCAGGCGGTACATCATCTTGGGGCGGGTAAACGCTTCCGACAGGAAAATCACGTCGGGATGGCGCCCCTGCACCTCGCCGATCAACCATTCCCAGAATGGCAGCGGCTTGGTGTGCGGGTTGTCGACCCGGAAGATGCGCACGCCATGCTCGATCCAGAACAGCACGATGTCGCGCAGCGCCAGCCACAGCGATGATTTGCGCGCACGCCGTCCGCTGCTTCCATAGAACGAGACATTGACGATGTCCTCGTACTTCTTGGGCGGGTTCTCCGCATAGCGGATCGTGCCGTCGGCGCGGCGCTCGAACCAATCGGGATGGCGCGCCAGCCAGGGATGGTCGGGCGAGCACTGAATGGCGAAATCGAGAGCGATCTCCATGCCGTGCTCGCGCGTGCGCCGCACCAGGCGCAGGAAATCGGCCAGCGTGCCCAGCTCCGGATGCACCGCGTCGTGCCCGCCTTCGGGCGCGCCGATGGCATATGGGCTGCCCACGTCGTCGTCCAGGCTCTCCAGGCTGTTGTTGGGGCCCTTCCGGTGGGTGCGGCCGATAGGGTGGATGGGGGGCAGGTAAAGCACGTCGAACCCCATGTCGCGCACCTCGGGAAGGCGCGCGATCACATCGTCGAAGGTGCCGTGCACGCCCGGCGTGGCGGCCTGCGAGCGCGGGAACAGCTCGTACCAACTGGCGAAGCGCGCCAGCGGCCGGTCTACCCATAATGGATACGGCGCGGGACTGAGGTAATGGAACGGCTTGTCGCTGAGCGCGTGCATGGCCGCCGCCACGCCATCGTCCAGCAGCGCGGCCGCGCGTTGCGCAGGATCCGCGCCGGGGCCAGCCTCCAGGGCCGCTTTCAGCGGCGCCAGCACGACCTCGTCGGACGCCATGTCCTGGCCGCGCGCCAGCGCGTCGCGCAATAGCGCCGCGCCGTCGAGCAGGTCGGCCTGCAGGTCCTGGCCGGCGTCGCGCTTCTTGACCAGGTCAGCCCGGAAGGTCTGCCAGGTATCGCGCCAGGCGCTGACCAGGAATTCATGGCGGCCCACCCGGCACGGGCTGATGTGCGCTTCCCAGCGGTCATTGGCCAGTTCGCGCATGGGCGCGCTGCGCCATTCCGTCTCGTCGGCGGCGCGCCAGAGAACCTGCGCGGCCAGTTTTTCGTGTCCGTCGGTATAGATGTCCGCCTGCACGCGCACTCGGTCGTGCGCGACGCACTTGGCTGCGAACAGGCCGCCGTCGACCGCCGGCGCGACGTTCTCGACCGCGATGCGCGCGCCCCGCTGCGCGCGCGGGCCGGCGCGCCGCCCGGTGGCCGGCACCTGGACCGGGCGGGCCGGCTTGACCGTGAACACGGCGGCGGCGCCCGGGCCCAGGGCGTCGCCGCGCAGGCGCAGCTCGGCGGGCACGCCGTCGAGCTCCAAGGCGCCCGCGGGCAGCAGTCGGCCGATGCGGTCCCAATCGACGCGGGCCGGCGCGTCGGCGGCCGGGTTGGCCAACAGCACGCGCGCGCCCCCGTCGGCCGGGCCGGTGGCGGCGTCCTGGCGCACCAGCACGCTGCACCGGCCATCGCCGCCGCCGGCCACGCGCAGCGGGCCGGCGGGCGGCATGGCGCACAGCCAGGCATTGAGTTGCGCGTACGCCTCGGGACGGGTATCGATGCCGTCCGCGATCATGATGCCATCGCCGCTGACGGCGGCCGCCCACAGCGCGCGCAGCGCCTGGGCGTCGGGCAGGCCGGCCGCCGTGTCCGGGGCACTGGCGATGACCGGCGCGACCGCCTGCAGGCGCGCATGCTCCTCGGCTAGCCAGGTCGACTTGAAGTCCCACCATGGCAGCGAAGAAAACACTGCGTCGAAGCCCGCGCGCCGCAGCGCCTTGACCTGCTGCGGGTCCAGCCCCGGCGTCCAGGCCAGGAACAGGCGATCCGGAAATGCCGCGCGCAGCGGCGCCAGCAAGGCGTGCCAGTCGTCGGCGCCGATGCGTTGCGGCGCATCGCAGCGGAAGCCGCCCAGGCCGGCGTCCAGCCAGCGCGCCAAGCGTTCGCTCCAGGCATGGATGAAAGCGGGCGGCAGGGGGCCCGCCCGCAGGTGCCGGACGCCGCGCTCGGCCAGGGCGGTGCGGGGATCGCGGGCCGGGTCGTGGGCGGGCGCGCGGTACCAGTCCGGGTCGTGGCGCGCGGCGTCCGGGCCGACGGCCACGCGATCGAGCACCAGGTCCATCAGCACCGCCACGCCCCGGTCGGCGCCGCGGGCCGCCAGCCGCCGCAGGGAGGCCTCGAGCTCCGGGCCGTCGTCGAAGCCGGGGTCCGGGCGATCGAGATCGAGCGGTACCGGCGAATCGGCCGATCCGGGCGCGCGCAGCCACAGCGGGTCGGTCAGCAGCAAATTGAATCCGGCCTCGCGCACTTGCCGGCACAGGGCATCCCAGGGGCAATCGGGTGGCTCGCGCAGGCGGCCGACGCGCCCGCCGCGCGCATAGTAGATGCGCAGCGGCTGGCCCGCCGCTGCGGCGGGGTCGGGCGGGGCGCCGGCATGACGCGGGGGGCTTTCCATGCGCACCCCGCGCTCAGTAGCCGACGGCAACAGGCATGCCGTCCAGCGGCCTCGGATAAGCGGGAGCGGCCGCGGGCCGGATGGTCGGCGCCGGCACCTGGCCGCGCAGCGGGCCGCCCACCAGCGATTGGAACAGTTCCAGATACGGCGCAGCCGCGCTGTCCCAGCCGAAGTCGCCCGCCATCCCGTTGCGCTGCATGGCCTGCCACAGGCGCGGCTGCGCGCGCAGGCGCAGCGCGCGATCGATGGCGGCGGCCATGGCCTGCGGCGTGTCGCCGTCGAACAGTACGCCGGTAGCGGCGAACATGGCTTTGTCGGGCTGCTCCGCGCCCGGGTCGACGATCGTATCGGCCATGCCGCCGACCCGCGAGCCGATCGGCACCGTGCCATAGCGCATGGCATACAGCGGCGTCAGGCCGAACGGCTCGAAGCGGCTGCCGTGCAGCAGCATGTCGGCGCCGGCATGCAGGCGGTGCGCGGTCGGTTCGTCGTAGCCGATGCGCACCGCGCAGCGGCCCGGATAGCGCTCCGCCAGCGCCTGGAAGGCCTGCTCGTAGCGGCGTTCGCCGCGGCCGATCACCGCGACCTGCAGTCCCGGGTGGCGGTGCAGGGCGTCGGGCAGCGCCTCGATGGCGACATCGGCCATCTTCTGCTCGGTCAGCCGGCTGCCCAGCGCCATCAGGGAGGCATCGGGGCTGACCTGCAGGCCGAACGATTTCTGCAGGGCGGCCTTGGCGCGCCGTTTGTTGGCGGGCCGGCGCAGGCAATAGCGCATGCTGCCCAGGTGCGGATCGCTGGCAGGATTCCACAAGGCGTCGTCGATGCCGTTCGGGATGGCCTGCAGATCAGCGGCGCGCGCGCGCAGCAGCGGATCCAGGCCGCAGCCGAACTCGGGGGTGAGAATCTCGCGCGCGTAAGTGTTGCTGACGGTGGTAATGCGATCGGCGTAGCGCAGTCCTGCCTTCAGGAAACTCAGCTGCCCGTAGTGGCGGGCGCCGTCGTCCGTGCAGTAGCCCTCCGGTACCCCCAGCTCGCGGGCGCAGGCCAGCGGGAAGACACCCTGGAACGCCAGGTTGTGCACGGTGAGCACGGTCTTCACATAGCGCAGCCCGCTTGCCCGCGCCAGCAGCGGCGCCAGCCCGGCGTGCCAGTCCTGGGCATGCAGCACGTCGGGTTGCCGTATGCCCGGCAGGCCGGTGGCAATGCGCACGGCCGCGTGGGCCAGGGCGGCATAGCGCAAGGCGTTGTCCGGATAGGGCGTGCCGCCCGCGTCCATATACAAGTCGTCGCGGTCGTACAGCGCGTCGTTGCACAGCAGGTACACGGGCAGGCCCGACTCGCCGCACAAGGCGCCGGCCAGCGTCGCCTCGCCGCCCGGCATGCCCGACAGGCGCGCGATGTGGCGCACCCCGGTCACCTTGGCGAGCACGCCGCGGTAGGCCGGCATCAAGATCCCGACTTCCATGCCCGCGCGGCTCAGCGCACGCGCCAATCCCGTCACGGCATCTCCCAGCCCGCCACTCTTGGCCAGGGGAAATGCCTCGGATGTCACCATCAATACTCTCAGTCGCGCCATGTCCGCTCCCGTCTGTTGCGATGCGTCCCGATGAAAAAAGGGGACGCGCTCAGTGCCCGCGCCCTTCATCGCAAGCGGTGTGCCCGGGGCCGGCGCCCGCGGTTTCGGAACCGCGAGGCTCGCGCGACAGCCTGACGCGGCGTTCGGGCACGGCGAAGGCGATGTCGGCTTCGCCCAGCTCCCGCAGCAGGCCGAGATTGATGCGCTGCTGGATATCCATGTAGCGGTTGTAATCGGCGCTCATGACGTAATAGACGGCCTCGAACACCAGGCCGCTTTCGCCAAAACTGGCGAAATGCGCGCGGTCATAGCGGGTGTCGGATTCGTTCTCGATCTGGCGCCGCACAATGTCCGGCACGGCGGCCGCCTGGTCGGGCGCGGTGCGGTAGGAGAGGGTGAAGCCGAACACGATGCGCCTTTGTTGCATGCGCTTGTAATTTTGTATGGTTTGCTTGAGCAGCTCGGTGTTGGAGCACACGATCTGTTCGCCGCCCAGGCTGCGGATGCGGGTGGTCTTGAGCCCGATGTGCTCGATACTGCCGGCGACCGAGCCGAACACGACGAAGTCGCCCACTTCGAAGGGTTTGTCCAGGCCGATGGCAATGGAGGCGAACAAATCGCTCAGGATGGTCTGCACCGCCAGGGCGACCGCGACGCCGCCGATGCCCAGGCTGGCCACCAGGGCGGTGATGTTGACGCCCATGTTGTCCAGCATCGCCAGCACCGTCATGGCCCAGATGACGATGCGCAGCAGCAGGGCCAGCAGGGCGGCGGTCACCGCGCGGGCTCCGGCCCGCCCGGTCAGCGCCCGCACCAGGCCTACCGTGACGGCGCGATCGGCCCACAAGGCTGCCTGCAGGGCCGCCAGCACGAACCACAGGTGCGCGGCCGCCACCGCCCACGGCGCGATGACGCCCGTGACCCGCGCGCTGAACAGCACCGCGATCAGGGCCAGGATCAGCCAGTTGGTGCGCCCGATGATCTCCAGCGCGGCGGCGCTGCCCGGCCCGGCGCCGGCTTCCAGCCGGCGTCGCAGCCGTTGCCTGGCCATCCGCAGGGCGAACAGGGCGGCAAGCAGCAGCACGACCGCCATCGCGGCGGTCAGCAGCCATGCCCAGACGGGGCTGCCTCCCAGGGTGTAGTCAACCAGCAAGCGCACGCGTATCCCCCGTCATGAACGAGGCGGCGCGTCATGCAAGCGGCGTGCCGGCGGGCCGGCACGCCGTCAATGGGCGGACTACTGCGGACCGTCCGCGCTGTAGGCGCCCAGGCGGTTGTAAAGGGTCTTCAGGCTGACGCCCAGGGTGTCGGCGGTGCGCTGCTTGTCGCCGTCGTGGTGCGCCAGCGTGGCGAGGATCACGTCGCGCTGCGCCTGGCTGAGCGGCGTGCCGACCGGGAACTTGAGGGTGCCGTCGGATACGTCCGGGCCGGTGGCGGCCGGTGTGCGCCGGCGGAATTCGGCTTCGACCACCGAATCCGACATGATGAAGGCCCGCTGCACCACATTGCGCAATTCGCGCACATTGCCCGGCCAGTCGTACAGCGCCAGCGCGTCCAGCATGCGCGGCGAGAACCGCTTGCGCGTCTGGTGCGCCGCGTTGAGCTCGTCCAGGAAGCGCTGCGCCAGCAGCAGGACATCGTCCTCGCGCTCCCGCAGGGGCGGCACGCGCAGCGGCACCACCAGCAGGCGGTGCAGGAAATCCTGCCGCAGTTCGCCGTTATCGACCGCGGCGTAGGGATCGCGGTTGGTGGCGCAGACGATGCGCACGTCGGCGCGCAGCAGCTCGGTGCCGCCGACGCGCTGGTAGGTGCCGCTTTCCAGGACCCGCAGGAACTGCACCTGCAGGGCGTCCGACATCTCGGTCACTTCGTCCAGGAACAGCGTGCCGCCGCTGGCCGTCTCGAAGTAGCCGGCGGTCTGCGCCAGGGCGCCGGTGAAACTGCCTTTCTCGTGTCCGAACAACTGGGCATGCACCAGCGAACTGCTGATGGCGCCACAGTTGACGGCGATGAACGGGCTGGCGTGGCGCGCGCTCGCGTCATGGATGGCGCGCGCCACCATTTCCTTGCCGGTGCCGCTTTCGCCGGTAATGAAGACCGTGGCGTCGGAACGGGCCGCGCGCTCCAGCTGGGTTCCAAAGTCCCGCATGGCGGCGCACATGCCGTCGAACGCGTCGATTCGCGCAGCCGTGCGGGACGCCGGCCTGGCATGCGCGGGCGATGAAACGTGCATAGGGTGTTCCCCCGGGATTTCGCACGGGCCCGGAAAGGGCCCGCGATGCTCTATAGTGAGCAGTCGGTTTGATGATACGGCAGCGTTTGGAGCGATTTGCAACCATGTGCAAATATTGGCAAACGTTGGTGGTGCGAACCGGTACGGCCCGCCCGCGAGCGCCCGCCGCGAGGTATGCTCAAAAGCCTACTGGTCTGTCTTTGTAACGGAGAAGAAATGCCTCATCTGCTCGTTCTGGACGATGACGAAGCGATACGCGAGGTGCTGGCCGAAATCGCCCGCGAACATGGTTATTCGGTTGCACAGGCCGCGACCATGAAAGATGCGTTGATACAACTTCAACGCCAGCAGCCCGACCTGGTCCTGACCGATGTGCGCCTGCCGGGCGCCAGCGGCATGGAGATCTTCGGCCGCCTGCCGAATTCCGACGCCGAAGTGGTGGTGATCACCGGGCATGGCAGCATGGACAATGCCGTGGAGGCCCTGCGGCTGGGCGCCACCGATTACCTGGTCAAGCCGGTGTGCCTGGACCGCCTGACGGAAATCCTGAACCGGGTCGCCGCCGACCGCGGCGCCTCCGGCGACGAGGGACCATTCCAGGAGCCCGGCCGCTTCGGCAAGATGCTGGGCCAGTCCGCGGCCATGGAAGACCTGTACAAGCAGCTGGCGCGCGTGGCCGTCACCGACGTCACCACGCTGCTGATCGGCGAGAGCGGCACCGGCAAGGAACTGGCCGCCCACGCGGTGCATGAACTCAGCAGCCGCAACAAGAAGCCGTTCATCGCCGTCAATTGCGGCGCCATTTCGCCGCACCTGATCGAAAGCGAGCTGTTCGGCCATGAGCGCGGCAGTTTCACCGGCGCGGACCGGCAGCACAAGGGATACTTCGAGCGCGCCGATTCCGGCACGCTGTTTCTCGATGAAGTGACCGAGATGCCGCTGGACCTGCAGGTCAAGCTGTTGCGCGTGCTCGAGACGGGCCGCTTCATGCGGGTCGGCACCAACCGCGAGATCGCCTGCGATGTGCGCATCGTCGCGGCCACCAACCGCAACCCGGAGCAGGCCATCCAGGAAGGCAAGCTGCGCGAGGACCTCTATTACCGGTTGAGCGTGTTCCCGATCGAGCTGCCGCCGCTGCGGGACCGCGGCAGCGACATCGTGTTCCTGGCCGAGCGGTTCCTGCAGGCGCTCAACGAGAAGTACGGCGAATCGAAGCAGTTTTCCGAGCAGGCCCGCCAGGCCATCACCGAATACGAATGGCCGGGCAATGTGCGCGAGCTGAAGAACTATGTGCGCCGTGCCTTCATCATGGCCGAGGACGGCGTGCTGGGCGCGGACGCGCTGCAGCCGCAGATCGCGCCGGATGGCGGCGGACAGTCGGCGCGGGTCACGGTGCCCCTGGGCGTGACCCTGGCCGAGGCCGACCGGCGCCTGATCATGGCCACTCTCGAGCGTTGCGGCGGCGTCAAGAAGCAGACCGCCGCGGTGCTCGGCATCAGCGCCAAGACGCTCTACAACCGCCTGGAAGAATATTCGCGCGCCGGCTACGCGGTGCCCAGCGAAGAGAAGGTGTCGCGCTCCGAAAGCTAGGGCCTAGCCCGCGCCGAAGGACGCGCGACGCCGGCCGGCTGCGCGTGGCCGCCGGCCCTGGCACAGGGTTTGCTGCATCCCGTCCCCATGAGGATCTATCTCTGGGAGCATGCATGCAAACCGTGTCGGATTTCATCCTGTCGCGCCTGGCGCAGTGGGGCATTCAGCGCATCTACGGCTACCCCGGCGACGGCATCAATGGCCTGATGGGCGCGTTCGGGCGCACCAGCGAACCGCTTGAGTTCGTCCAGGCGCGCCATGAAGAAATGGCCGCCTTCATGGCCTGCGCGCACGCCAAGTTCACCGGCCAGGTCGGCGTCTGCATGGCCACGTCGGGCCCGGGCGCCATCCACCTGCTCAATGGCCTGTACGATGCCAAGCTCGACCACCAGCCGGTGGTCGCGATCGTTGGGCAACAGGCGCGCACGGCGCTCGGCGGCGACTACCAGCAGGAAGTCGACCTGGTCAGCCTGTTCAAGGACGTGGCGCACGATTTCGTGCACGTGGCCGCGAGCCCGGTGCAGGCCCGCCACCTGGTCGACCGCGCGATCCGCATCGCCATGGAGCGGCGCGCCGTCACCTGCGTGATCGTGCCGAACGATGTGCAGGACCTGCCCGCGGTGGAGGTGCCGCCGCGCGAGCACGGCACCGTGCACACGGGTATCGGCTTTACCTCGCACGCGGGCGTGCCGGGCGCCACGGCGCTACAGAACGCCGCCGAGATTCTCAACCGGGGCGAGAAGGTGGCCATCCTGGCGGGCGCGGGCGCGCGCGATGCCGGCGACGAATTGCTGCAGGTCGCGGATATCCTCGGCGCCGGCATCGCCAAGGCCTTGCTGGGCAAGGCGGTAGTGCCCGACGATGTGCCCTATGTCACGGGTTCGATCGGCTTGCTGGGCACCCAGCCGAGCTGGCGCATGATGAACGACTGCGACACATTGCTGATGGTCGGCACGGCGTTTCCGTATAGCGAATTCCTGCCGGCCGAAGGCCAGGCGCGCGCCGTGCAGATCGACCGCGACGGCCGCATGATCAGCCTGCGATACCCGGTCGAGCAGGGCCTGGTGGGCGACAGCAAGTCCACCTTGCAGGCGCTGTTGCCGCTGCTGCGGCCGAAGAGCGCGCGGCGCTGGCGCGAGACGATCGAGAAGGATGTGGCGCAGTGGTGGAAGACGGTCGAGGCGCGGGCCATGGTGGCGGCGCAGCCGATGAACCCGCAGCGGCCTTTCTGGGAGCTGTCGGCGCGGCTGCCGGATCGCAGCATCATTACTTGCGATTCGGGTTCGGCGGCCAGCTGGTATGCGCAGCATCTGCGCCTGCGCAAGGGAATGGAGGCGTCCTTGTCGGGCGGCCTGGCCACCATGGGCAGCGGCGTGCCGTATGCGCTGGCGGCCAAACTGGCGCATCCGGACCGTCCCGTATTCGCGCTGGTCGGCGACGGCGCCTTGCAGATGAACGGCATGAACGAGCTGATTACCATCGCGCACCGGTGGCGCCAATGGTGCGACCCCACGCTGGTGGTCATGGTGCTCAACAACGGCGACCTGAACATGGTGACCTGGGAACAGCGGGTCATGGGCGGCGATCCGCGATTCAAGGATTCGCAGCTGCTGCCGCCGTTTCCCTATGCCGAGTACGCACAGCTGCTGGGTCTCGAAGGCATCCGCGTGGAGGACCCCGAGCAGGTCGGCCCGGCCTGGGAGCGCGCTATCGGGGCGGGCCGCCCGGTGCTGCTGGAGATGGTCACCGACCCGGAAGTGCCGCCCATTCCGCCGCACATTCCCCTCAAGCAGGTCAAGAAGTACATCCAGGCGCTGCGCCACGAAGATGCTTCCGGCGGAGCCGCCCTGCGTGCCACCTTGAAGCAGTGGTGGGCGGGCTGACCCGTCCGCCGCCCCTGTATTGCCGATCCAAGGAGCTTGCCATGATCTATACCCCACACCCGATGCCGGCCGCCGACGCCCGCGGCCATTCCCGTCCGCCGGCCGAGCCGGTGCGCGACCCGCAGCGCGACGAGGAAACGCCGGACCGCCCGCCCGAGGAAGCGCCGCACCGCGAGCCCTATCCGCCGGGCAGCATTCCCAATCCCATGCCAGGGTTGGACCCCCAACAGACCCCGGGCATCGACCGCTGGCAGGACGATGCTTTCGAGGCCGCCTGGCGGCGCGCCACGCGGGAGCTGTGATGGGCGGCGAATCCTTGCGCGGCGCGGCGGCCTATGCCGACCGCGAGGCCGCCGCCGAAGCGGTGCGGCTGGTGATGCCGATGATCGAGCGCGCCATGACCGACCCACGAGTCGGCGAAAGCGGCTTCCTGCACATCGTGATCATGGACCCGGCGGCGCGGCCGGGCATCGACGCGCCAGAGCAGGCCATCCTGTACGAAGAGAGCGTCGGCGACCGCGCCGCCTGGGACGCCGACTACGGGGCCTACGCGCGCGCCAAGGCAGCCATATCGTGGCGTACCGGCCTGGACAGCCACACCGTATGCGAAACGCGCCCGCATTTGCTGCGCCCCGCCGATGGCACCGTGTGGGGCAGCGTCTGCGTGGAAGGCATCGTCGTGGGCGTCAGCGGCGCCAACCCGTGGTACGACGAAGCATTCGCCGGGGCCATCGCGCACGCGTTCAAGGCCCTCGCCAAGGCGCGCAGCCGCGGCTTGCCCCGTTGAGCGCCGGCGCGGCGCATGCGGCGGCACAGCATTTGCGGCAATCACAGACCCGCGCCGGCACGGCCGGCGGTTTTCCAAGGAGTCAACAATGAACCTGCATTCCCACCGCAACCACGATTCGGACGAAGCCCGCCATCGCGTCAAGGGCGGGTTGCGCGAACTGGTGTCAGGGGTCGAAGACCTGCTGCGTTCCACCGCCTCGTATAGCGGACCCGATATCGAATCAACGCGGGATCGCCTGAAGCGCCAGCTGGACGCCGCCCGCGAGCAGGCCGAAGCCTGGGAGCGGTCCGCCGTGGGCCGATACCGCCGGGTGTCGTCCGCCACCGACGGCTATGTGCACGACCACGCCTGGAAGACGGCGGGACTGGCGATTCTGCTGGGCGTAGCGATCGGCGTGTGCCTGGCGTCCGACCACTGGCGCCGCTGAGCGCCGAATCCCAGCTCGCCGATGACGCGGGGGAGGGGCCGCCGTCCCCCGCAGGAGCGCCCTTATGCCGGCCGACAGCAGCGCGGCGCAAGCCCGCCGCGAGGTGACCCGCAGCATCCTGACCGCCCTGTGGCAGTATCGCGGCCGCACGGCGGCCGCGATCGGGCTGCTGGTGGTCGCCAAGCTGCTGATGGTGGCCGTGCCGGCCGTCCTCAAGCGCATCGTCGATGCGCTGAGCGAGCCGGGCACGCTGCTGACCCTGCCGGTTTTCCTGTTGCTGGGCTATGCGCTGCTGCGCTTTGCCGGCAGCCTGTTCACGGAATTGCGCGATGTGGTGTTCGTGCGCGTCGCGCAGCGCGCGGTCGCGGACTTCAAGGTGCGCATGTTCGAGCACCTGCAGCGGCTGGGCGCGCGCTTTCACGGCGCGCGCCAGACCGGCGTGCTGGCCCGCGATGTCGAGCGCGGCACGGCCGGGGTCGGCTTCCTGCTGGGAACCGCCTTGTTCACGTTGTTGCCGACGCTGGTGGAGATCGTGTCGGTGCTGGTCATCCTGATCGCCGGCTACAGCATCTGGTTCGCCGTCATCGTGGCGATCACCTTCGTCGTTTATGCCGTGGTGACGACCGTGCTGACCGAGCGGCGCGCGCCCCTGCAACGCGGCATCAACGACCTGGATTCCAAGGCCAGCGGCCGCATGGTCGACAGCCTGATCAATTATGAGGCCGTCAAGCTGTATGCCAATGAGTCGCTCGAGTCGGGGCGCTTGCAAAGCGTGTTGCAGGAGTGGGTCGGCAAGGGCATCGTCAACCAGCGCACGCTGTCGACCCTGCATGTCGCGCAAAGCGGCATTATTGCGTTCGGGGTGGCGGCCGTCATGGTGCTGGCGGGCCAGCAGGTGGTCGACTATCGCATGAGCGTGGGCGACCTGGTGCTGGTCAATGCGTACATCATCCAGATCTGCCTGCCGCTCAATACCCTCGGGCTGATTTTCCGCCAGGCCAAAGAGGCCATGATCAACGCCGAGCGAGTCTGCGCCCTGTTGCAGATCCAGCCCGAGGTCGGCGACGAGAGCGGCCTGCCGCCGCTGCGGGTGCGCGATGGCGCAATACGTTTCGAAGCGGTGAGTTTCGGCTACGAGCCGGGCCGGCAGATCCTGTGGGATGTCGACTTCAGCGTGCCGGCCGGGGCCACGGTGGCCGTGGTCGGCGGCAGCGGCTCCGGCAAGTCGACGCTGGCGCGCCTGCTGTTCCGCTTCTATGACCCCGACGCCGGGCGGGTGCTGATCGACGACCAGGACCTGCGCTCGGTGGACCAGAAGAGCCTGCGGCGCGCGCTGGGCATCGTGCCGCAGGATACGCTGCTGTTCAACGAGACCATCGCCTACAACATCGCCTACAGCGACCCCGGGGCCAGCCGCGAGGCGGTAATCGAGGCCGCGCGCGGGGCGCGCGTGGACGAGTTCATCGCCAGCCTGCCGGCCGGCTACGACACGCAGGTCGGCGAGCGGGGCATCAAGCTTTCCGGCGGCGAGCGCCAGCGCATCGCGATCGCGCGCGCCCTGTTGAAGAACCCGCCCATCATGGTGTTCGACGAGGCGACCTCGGCGCTGGACACCCGCACCGAGCGCGCCATCCAGGCGGAGCTGATGCGCATTTCGCGCGGCCGCACCGCCCTGGTGATCGCCCACCGGCTGTCGACCATCGTCGATGCCGACCGCATCCTGGTCGTGGATCACGGCCGGGTGGTGGAGCAGGGCACCCACGAGGAGCTGCTGGCGCGCAAAGGCATGTATGCGCAGATGTGGGACCTGCAGCGCCAGCAGAGCGCGCTCGAGGCGGCCGCCACGCGCATCAGCCGCCAGCCGGTCAACCTGGTGACCCTGGTGGCGGCGGTGCTCGACGCGGCGCGCCCGCTGCTCGAGGCCAAGGGGGTGAACCTGTACACCTTGCTCAGCAGCGAGGCGGCGCGCATCACCGGCGACCCCAGCGCGTTGCAGCAGCTCATCTGGGATTTGTACGCGCACGCCGTCGCGGTCACGCCGCCCGGCGGCCGGGTCGAATTGCGGCTGGACCGCGCCGGCCCTGCGACCCGGCTCACTATCACCGACGGGCGCCCGCCGCACGATGAGGCGGCCGCGCAGGCGCCGGCGGACGGCGAGCCGGAGGTGCTGCGCAGCATGGCAGCGCTGGATCCGGCCCGCGCGCAGGCCGAGGCCGAGCGGCTGGGCGGAACGCTGCGCGTGGTGCCGGCGGCGGCCGGCGCGATGGCCTACACGCTCGAGTTTCCCTTGCGCGCCATCGACGAGCTGCCGGCTTCGGCGCAACCCGCCGCCATCGACCTGGCCGGCCGTTCGATCATGGTGGTGGATGACCAGGAGGACGCGCGCGGGCTGGTTGCCGAGGTGCTGGCCGATTGCGGCGCCGCGGTGCAGACATGCGCCAGCGGCGGCCAGGCGCTGGGCGTCCTGCAGCAAGGCGCGCCCGGGGACTGGCCGGACTTGCTGGTTTGCGACATCGCCCTGGGCGATATGGAAGGCTACCAGGTCATACGCCGCATCCGCGCCCTGGAAGCCGAGCGGGACGCGCCGCTGGGAGACCGCATGCCGGCCATCGCGCTGTCCGGCCATACCGGCGCGGAGGACCGCTTGCGCGCGTTGCTGGCGGGCTTCCAGGTCCACATTGCCAAGCCCGTGGATCCGCGCGAGCTGCTGGCCACCGTGGCAAGCCTGCTGCGGCCGGCGCAGCGGCGGGCTGCTTCTTCCTAGCGGCGCGGGCGCCGGCTTTCTTACTGTCAGGTGTAAGAAGTGCTTCGCCGCGGCGGCGGGCCGGGATGGGCCGCCCGTGGCACAGCGTTTGCGTAGCCCCTGGGACCGGCGGACCGGATTCTCCGGCGCCGGAGAGGCATGCAGGAGGCGAGCCATGCGTAACCGAAATCAGTCCCCGGAGCGGTATTACGCCGACGACTTCGATCGGCCGCGACGCGATTCGGGCGACGAGCGCGATGACGCGCATCAATACCGGCGCGAGCACTACACGCGGCAGAGCGGCCGCTGGGGCGCCGAAGAGCCGCCCTATGGCAGGCGCTATGGCGAGCGGCCGCAGGAGCAGGCCGGCACCGGGCGCCCCAACCGCCGGGGACCGCAATACGAACAGGGCGGACAGTATCCCGGCACCCGCGCCACCGGGCCGTTCGAGGGGCTGCGCAGCCGCAGCGCCGACCCCGGACAGAGCAGCTATGGCGGCTTTCGCGACGAGGACCCGCGCTGGCAGCGCCAGCAGCTCGACTACGGCGATGAGCCGTCCTATGGCGAATTCGAGGGCCAGTCGCACGACTGGAACTATGGCGAGCGCCGCGGCGACCCCTATGGCTGGCAAGGCCAGCCCCGCAGCAAATCGCAGCGCATCACCCCCAAAGGCTACGTGCGCAGCGACGAGCGCGTGCGCGAAGACTTGTGCGAGCGGCTCAGCCACAGCGGCCTGGACGTCAGCGACGTGTCGGTGGACGTCAGCGACGGCGTCGTCGCGCTGGAGGGCACGGTGCCCGACCGCCGCACCAAGCACGCCATCGAAGACTGCGCGGACGATTGCCTGGGCGTGACCGACATTCAGAACCGCATCCGCGTGGCGAGCGGCAATCATCCGGGCATGACTCGCATGGAGTGAGCCCGGCACACCCACCCGATATCGACGGAGATCACCATGAGCAATGAAACCATCGGCCAGCCCGGCGCGGACCAGCAGACCCGCATCGTCGGCAAGGGCAAGGCCACCGCGGACGGCCCGGGACCGGAGATCATGGCCGCCGACACCTTGACCGGCAATGACGTGTACAACCCCGCCAACGAGAAGCTCGGCACCATCCAGGACATCATGCTGGACGTTCCGCACGGCCGCATCGCGTATGCGGTGCTGTCGCATGGCGGCGTGCTAGGCATGGGCGACAAGCTGTACGCCATTCCCTGGAGCGCGCTGGTGCTGGACACCGACCGGAAATGCTTCGTGCTGGATGTCGGCAAAGACCGCCTGAAGAACGCCACCGGCTTCGACAAGGACCATTGGCCCAGCATGGGCGACCGCCAGTGGGCCCAGGAACTGTACGAGTACTACGACCAGCCTCCGTACTGGTAAGGGCCGTGCGCCCGCGGCGCCGCGCGGCGCCGCTTTCGATCCCGGCGGGCGCGCGGCGCCCGCCGTTCCTCGGTACTACGGAGCAACGACGATGATGGAAAACGAAACGCTGGCCGGGCGAGCAGTCCTGGTCACGGGCGGGGGCAGCGGCCTGGGCGCCGCCATTTGCGGCATGCTGGCGGCCGAGGGCGCCAGCGTCATGGTGGCGGACCTGGACGAGTCGCGCGCGCACCAGGTGGCGCGCCGGCTGGCAGAGGGCGGCGCGGCCGCGCGCGCGGTCGTCATGGATGTGGGCGACCAGGCCCAGGTGACGGCCGCGCTCGATGCAACCGTGCAGCATTATGGCAAGCTCGACGCGGTGGTCAACAACGCGGGCATAGACGTGACCGCGCCGATCGACGAGCTGGACGTGGCCGCCTGGGAGCGCGTGCTGCGCACCAACCTGACCGGCCCGTTCCTGATGGCCAAGCTGGCCAAGAGCCGCCTGGCGCCGGGCGGGCACATCGTCAACATCGCGTCGACCGCCGCGCGGCGCGCCTGGCCCAATGCCAGCGCCTATCACGCATCCAAATGGGGGCTGATGGGCTTGTCGCACGCGCTGCACGCGGAGCTGCGCGGCATGGGCCTGAAGGTGAGCGCGGTGATCGCCGGCGGCATGCGCACCCCGTTCCTGCTGGACCGGTTCCCCGATATCGACACGAGCTGCCTGCAGGACCCGGAGAACGTGGCGCGCGCCGTGCGCTTCGTCCTGACCCAGCCGGCCGAGACGGTAGTGCCGGAGGTCATGGTCCTGCCCATGAAGGAAACCTCATGGCCCTGACGCCCGCGGTCTTTCTCGACAAGGACGGCACGGTCCTGGCCGACGAGCCCTACAACGTCGATCCGGCGCGCATGAGCTATGCGCCGACGGCATTCGACGGCCTGCTGCGCCTGGGCGCGACGGGCCTGCCGCTGATCGTGATCAGCAACCAGCCCGGCGTGGCGCTGGGCTATTTCGATTGCGCCGCGCTGGCCGGCGTGGAACAGCGCCTGGCCGCCATGTTCCGGGCCGCGGGCGCCCGCCTCGCGGGCTTTTATTGGTGCCCGCACCATCCCGAAGGCTGCGTGCCGGGCTACGCGCGGGCCTGCGCGTGCCGCAAGCCGCGGCCCGGCCTGCTGCTGCGCGCGGCCCGGCAGCAGGGCATCGACCTGGCGACTTCCTGGTTCATCGGCGACATCCTCGATGACGTCGAGGCCGGCAATCGGGCCGGCTGCCGCACGTTGCTGCTCGACGTGGGCAGCGAAACCCAATGGCGGCCGGGCCCCTGGCGCACGCCGACGGCCCGGGCCGGGGGGGGGCTGGGGCAGGCGGCGCGGCATGTGGTCGACGCCATGCGCGGCGTGCAGCGGGAGGCCGCATGAGAGACGATGCCGCCACGGCCTGGAAGAGCGCCCGTCACATCGTCTGCGTGCGCCTGGACAACCTGGGCGATGTGCTGATGACGACACCCGCGATGCGCGCCCTCAAGGCGCTGCCGGGACGGCCGCGCTTGACATTGCTGGCCAGCTCGGCCGGCGGGCAGGCGGCGCCGTTCCTGCCGGAGGTGGACGAGGTGCTGCGCTACGACGCCGCCTGGGTCAAGAACGACGCGCACGGCAATAGCCAGGACCTGGAACTGCCCGCGCGCCTGCGCCAGCTGCGGGCGGATGCCGCGGTCATTTTCACGGTCTACAGCCAGAGCCCGCTGCCGGCCGCGATGTTGTGCCACCTGGCGGGCATTCCGCGCACCCTGGCGCATTGCCGCGAGAATCCCTATCGGCTGCTCACCGACTGGGTGCGCGAACGCGAGCCCGAATCCGGCGTGCGGCACGAAGTGCAACGGCAACTCGACCTGGTGGCCGCGGTCGGCGCGCGCGCGGCCGACACCTCGCTGTCCTGGCGGGTAAGAGACGTCGACCGCGCCGCGCTGCGCCAGCGCCTGCATGAGCGCGGCGTCACCGAGCCGGATGGGTGGATCGCGGTGCATAGCGGCGCCAGCGCCGCTTCGCGCCGCTATCCCGAGGAGCAGTTCGCCGAGACCGTGGCCGCCTTGCGCGGCGAGGGGCGCCGCATCGTGCTGCTGGGCACGGCGGCCGAGCGCGGGCTGGGCGGCGCGCTGGCCGCGCGGCGGCGCAGCGCGCCGGGCCTGGTCGACCTGTGCGGGGAACTGTCGCTGGGCGAGCTGGCGGCGGCCATCGAAGGCGCCGCGGTGCTGATCTGCAACAACAGCGGGCCGGCGCATATCGCCGCCGCGCTGGGGGTGCCGGTGGTCGACCTGTATGCGCTGACCAATCCGCAGCACACGCCCTGGCAGACGCCGAGCCGGGTGCTGTACCACGACGTACCGTGCAAGTACTGCTACCGCAGCATCTGCCCGCAAGGCCACCACGCCTGCCTGGCCAAGGTCGAGCCGGCGCGGGTGGCGGCCGCCGCGCGCGAACTGCTGGCGCATCCGGCGCCCGCGCCAGCGCCCGTTGCCCCGTTGGCCACCTGAGCGCAAACCGGAAGAAGAGGAAACGACTATGTACTCGTTGGGAATCAATGCCGCTTTTCACGACTGCTCGGCCACGCTGGTGCGCGATGGCGTGGTGCTGGCGGCGGCGGAAGAAGAGCGGTTCACCCGCATCAAGCATGGCAAGCGCCCGGTGCCGTTCTCGACATGGCAATTGCCGTATCACGCCATCGACTACTGCCTGGCCGAAGCCGGCATTGCCTTGAGAGACGTCGACCAGTTGGTCTATGCCTTCGACCCGGCGCTGCTGCCGGACCCGCCCCAGGCCGACGGCCACATCGTCCTGCCGCTCGAGCCGTCGCGCGCGACGGCGCGGCCCCACGAGGGCTCGCCCTGGGACCCCTTGTTCACCTCGTACGTGCTCAACGCGCCGCGCCAGTTGCTGGACGGCGCGCCCCACCACCTGAAGGCCCGTTTCGAAGGCCTCACGCTGGATCATATCCTGTCGCGCTGGACCTTCCTGGACCACCACCTGAGCCACGAAGCCAGCGCCTTCCTGGCCGCGCCGTGCGAGGAATCGGCGGTGCTGACGCTGGACGGCCGGGGCGAGCGCACCAGCACCAGTTTCGGCCTGTTCCGCGACGGCCGCTATACCCGCCTGAAGCAGATCGAGCTGCCGCATTCGCTCGGGCTGCTGTACGAGGAGGTGACCCGCTACCTGGGCTTCCTGCATTCCTCGGACGAATACAAGGTGATGGCGCTGGCCTCGTTCGGGCAGCCGGAGTACCTGCGCCAGTTCCGCGAGATCGTGCGGCTGGAAGAGCAGGGCGGCTACCGCCTGGAGCCGGCGCGGCTGGAGCAGCGTTTCGGTCCCGCGCGCAAGCGCGGCGCGCCGTTCGAGACGCGCCACAAGAACCTGGCCAGTTCCCTGCAGCACGTGCTGGAGGAGACCGCCTTGCACATGGCCGGATGGCTGCATCGCGAGACCGGCGCGGCCAATCTCTGCATGGCGGGCGGGGTGGCCCTCAATTGCGTCATGAATGCGCGCCTGAGCCGGGATGGGCCGTTCGACAGCGTCTGGGTGCAGCCCGCCGCGGGCGATTCCGGCACCTCGCTGGGGGCCGCGCTGCACGTGGACCACCAGCGGCGCGGCGGGCCGCGGCGCTGGGCCATGGAGCACGCCTATCTCGGGCCCGCCTACGACGATGAGGAGATCGAGCGCTTCTTGTACCGTTCCAGGCTGGCGTTCCGCAAGCTCGACGACGTGGCCGAAGAGGCGGCCGAGTTGCTGGCCCAGGAGAAGATCCTCGGCTGGTTCCAGGGCCGCATGGAGTTCGGGCCGCGCGCGCTGGGCGCGCGCTCCATCCTCGCCTCGCCGCTGGACAGCGGCATGCAGGCCCGCCTCAACGGCCTCAAGGACCGCGAGGATTTCCGGCCGGTGGCGCCGGTCGTGCTGGAGGACCGCGCCCATGAATGGTTCGATGCGCGCGGCGAACAGCCGCTGTGCGCCCCGTTCATGCTGTTCGTCTATGACGTGCTGCCGCATCGCGCGGCGCAGATCCCGGCCGTGCGCCACATCGACGGCACGGCGCGCGTGCAGACCGTGCGCCGCGACCAGAACGCGCGCTATCACGACTTGCTGGCGGCATTCGAACGGCGCACCGGCGTGCCGGTGCTGGTCAATACCTCGTTCAACACGCGCGGCGAACCGGTGGTGTGCTCGCCGCGCGACGCGGTGGAGTGCTTCTGGACGTCGCCGCTGGGCGCCCTGGTCATCGGCTCGTACTTGCTGGAGAAACCCCGATGAGCACGCAGGCAGAGCCGATCCTCGTGTCGGTGGTGGTGCCCACGTACCGGCGCCCGCAGTTGCTGGAGCGCTGCCTGCAGGCCTTGCTGGCCCAGGACTTCCCGGCCGATGCCTACGAAATCATCGTCTGTGACGACGCGGACAGCCCGCAGACGCGCCGCCAGGTGCGCGAGCTGGCCGCCGCCGCCGGCGGCGCGCCAGCCTTGCGCTACCTGGCCGCCACGGGCACCCGCGGCCCGGCGGCGGCGCGCAACCTGGGGTGGCGCCATGCGCGCGGCCGGATCATTGCCTTCACCGACGACGACACGATCGCCGATCCCGACTGGCTCGGCCAGGGCGTGCTGGCGCTGCGGCCCGGCATCCAGGCGGCGGCCGGCCGCACCGACATGCCGATCCCGGAGATCCCGACCGACTATGAGCGGGACGCCGCGGGCCTGACCCGCAGCGAGTTCATCACCGCCAATTGCTTCGTGCGGCGCGGCGCGCTGGAAGAGGTGGGCGGCTTCGACCAGCGCTACACAATGGCGTGGCGCGAAGATTCGGACCTGTTCTTCGCCTTGCTGGAACGTGGCATGGAAGTGGTGCGGGCGCCGGCGGCGCGGGTGCTGCATCCCTTGCGGCCGGCGCCGTTCGCGGCCGGCCTGGGGATGCAGAAGAAGGTCATGTTCGACGTATTGCTGTATCGCAAGTACCCGCGGCTCTACCGCGCCCGGGTGCGGCAGGGACCGCCCTGGTTCTACCTGTCCGTGGCGCTGTCCCTGGTTGCGGCGCTGGCGGCGGCCGCGGCCGGCTACTGGATCGCCGCGGCCGTGCTGGGCGGCATCTGGCTGGCCTTGACGGGCTACTTCTTCGCGCGGCGCCTGGCCGGCGTCTCGCACGCCCCGTGGCACGTGGCCGAGCTGGCATTGACCTCGGCCGCCATTCCGCTGCTGTCGATCGGCTGGCGCCTGGTGGGCGCGGCGCGCTACGGCGCGAGGTTTCCATGAGCGCGTCCCCCGACATCGGCGAACGGCCGGCCCGCATAGCGGTGTTCCGGGCCTTGCAGCTGGGCGACATGCTGTGCGCCGTGCCGGCGCTGCGGGCCTTGCGGCAGGCTTTTCCGGCGGCCTGGATCACCCTGATCGGCCTGCCCGGGGCGCGCGGGTTCGTGCAGCGGTACCGCCATTATGTCGACGAGCTGCTGGAGTTTCCCGGCACCGCGGCGTTTCCGGAGCAGGCGGCGCGCGAACAGGCCTTGCCGGCCTTCTACGAACAGGCGCGCCGGCGCCGCTTTGACGTGGCGCTGCAGTGCCACGGCAGCGGGCAGCATTCCAACGATATCGTGCGTTGCCTGGGCGCCCGCCAGTGGGCCGGCTTCGTGCCCACCGAGGCCGAGGCCGTGCCCGGCTGCCGTATGCCCTGGCCCGACCGGCTGCCCGAGCCGCTGCGCTACCTGGCATTGCTGCGCTACCTGGGGATCCCGGCGTTCGATTCTTCGCTCGAACTGCCCTTGACCGAGCAGGAAGAGCAGGGCGCCGAGGCGCTGCTGCGGCAGGCCGGCCTGGATCCCGCCCGTACCGTGCTAGTGCATCCCGGCGCGCGGCTGCCGTCGCGCCGCTGGCCGGCCGCGCGCTTCGCCGAAGTGGCGGCGGCCCTGGCGGAGCAGGGGTGGAAAGTGGCGCTGACCGGAACCGATGAAGAGGCGGAGTTGGTCTGCGCCGTATGGCGCGACTGCGGCGGACGGGCCGTCAACCTGTGCGGCCGCACGTCGCTGGGCGAGCTGGCGGCGCTGGTGCGGCGCTGCCGCCTGGTGGTTTGCAACGATACCGGCATGTCCCATGTGGCCGCCGCGGTGCGCACCTGCAGCGTGGTGATCGCATCGGGCAGCGACGTGCGGCGCTGGGCGCCGCTGGACAGCCGCCGCCGCACGGTCCTTGCCATGAACATGCCGTGCCGGCCCTGCAGCCATGCGGTCTGCCCGATCGGCCATCCCTGCGCGCTGGGCGTGACAGTGCCCGAGGTGCTGGCGCGGGTCCGGCGACAACTCGAAGAGGCGCAACATGTCCCGTCCTGACATCGCCGCTGCGCGGCGCCTGCGCGTGCTGGTCTGGCACGTGCACGGCAATTATCTTCATTCCCTGACGCAGGCGCCGCACGACTTCTACGTGCCGCAGCGCGAGGGCGGCGGCCCCGGCTATGGCCCGCTGGGCAGGAAGATTCCCTGGGGCGACAATGTGCACGCGGTGCCCGCCGAGCAGGTGCGCGACCTGCCGCTCGATGTCGTGGTGTACCAGTCGACCCACAACCTGGCGGACGCGCCCGCGCTGCTCTCGCCGGCGCAACGGCGCCTGCCATGCGTCTACATCGAGCACAATCCGCCCGCCCCGCTGGCCGCCGAGACGGTGCATCCCTTTCGGCACGATCATGGGCTGCTGGTGCACGTGACGCACTACAACGCCGTCATGTGGGATGCGGCGGACATGCCGCAGTGGGTGGTCGAGCATGGCATCGCCGACCCCGGCCACCTGTATCGGGGCGAGCTGGCGCGCGGCATCGTGGTCGTCAATCACCTCATGCGCCGCGGCCGCAGGGTCGGCGCCGACCTGTACGCCGAGGCCGCCGCCGAGCTGCCGCTGGACCTGATCGGCATGGAGTCGGCCGAAACCGGCGGCCTGGGGGAGATTCCCAACATGGAAGTGGCCGCCTTCATGGCGCGCTACCGCTTCTTCTTCAGCCCGGTGCGCTATGCCAGCCTGGGCCTGTCGCTGGTCGAAGCGATGATGTGCGGGGTGCCGGTAGTGGGGTTTGCCGCCACCGAATTGCCGTGCGTCATCACCAGCGGCCGCGACGGCTATGTGGACACGCGGCCCGGCCGCCTGCACGAAGTCATGCGCCAGCTGCTGCATGAACCGGCGCTCGCGCGTGAATGGGGCGACGCGGGCCGGCGCACGGCGCTGGAGCGGTTTTCACTCGACCGGTTCATCGATGACTGGAACCAGGTGTTCGCCACGTTGACGGAGGCAACATGAAAGACAACCACACTGCATCGCAGCGGATACTCGTGGCCGGCGG
Source organism: Bordetella genomosp. 2 (assembly GCF_002261345.1). Lineage (GTDB taxonomy): Bacteria > Pseudomonadota > Gammaproteobacteria > Burkholderiales > Burkholderiaceae_B > Bordetella_A. Next base: position 235,912 of record NZ_NEVT01000006.1, read on the forward strand.
CGCCGGCTTCCTGGGGGCACACCTGTGCCGCCGCCTGTTGCTGCAAGGCAACGAGGTCATTTGCGCGGACAATTTCCACACCGGCCGCCGGGAGAACCTGGCGGCCCTGGCGGCGCATCCGCGCCTGACCGTGCTGCGGCACGATATCGCCCAGCCGCTGCCGGACGATATCCAGGTCGACCGCATCTACAACCTGGCCTGCCCGGCCTCGCCCGTGCATTACCAGGCCGACCCCGTGGCCACGCTGCGCACCTGCGTGCAGGGCGCGACCCAGCTGCTGGAACTGGCGGGACGCACCGGCGCGCGGATCCTGCAAGCCTCCACCAGCGAGGTCTATGGCGACCCGCTGGAGCACCCGCAGCGCGAGGCCTACTGGGGCCACGTCAACCCCGTCGGCCCGCGCTCCTGCTATGACGAGGGCAAGCGCTGCGCCGAGACGCTGTTCATGGAATACGGCCACCGTCGCGGCGTGACCGTGAAGATCGCGCGCATCTTCAACACCTATGGCCCGCGCATGGCGGCCGACGACGGCCGCGTGGTGTCCAATTTCATCGTGCAGGCGCTGGCGCGCCGGCCGCTCACCATTTATGGCGACGGCAGCCAGACCCGTTCGTTCTGCTATGTGGAAGACCTGATCGATGGGCTGGTGCGGCTGATGGAAAGCCCGCCGGAGCTCAGCCAGCCGGTCAACCTGGGCAACCCGGCCGAGATCACGGTGCGGCGCATGGCCGAGCTGGTGCGTGAGCTGACCGGCTCGAACGTGCCCCTGCAATACCGCGAGCTGCCGCAGGATGACCCGACGCAGCGCTGCCCCGACATTGCGTTGGCGCGCACCCGCCTGGGCTGGCAGCCCGTGACGCCGCTGGCGGTCGGGCTGCGGCGCACGGTCGAGTATTTCCAGGCCCTGGCCGTGGCGTCGCCCGAACGCGCGCCGGCATTGAGCGCCCAATGAGGCTGGAACATGGACTTGTCCGGTAGCGTCGTCGCCATTTCGCCGCATTTCGACGACGCCGTGTTCAGTTGCGGCAACTTGCTGGCGGCACGACCGGGCAGCACGGTGCTCACCGTCTACTCGGCGGTGCCGGGCAGCGCCACGCCGGCGCCCGACTGGGACCGGCGCTGCGGCTTCGAGCGGGCCGATCAGGCGGTGCTGGCGCGCCACGAGGAGAATCGCGCCGCCATGGCGGTGCTCGGCGCGCGCGGGCTGGGCCTGGACTTGCTGGACGACCAGTATGGCGGGCCGCGTGCCGAAGCGGGCCGGCTCACCGGCGCGCTGGCCGCCGCGTTGAACACCCTGGCGCCCGACGTGGTGCTGTTGCCGCTCGGATTGTTCCATCGCGACCACTTGCGCACATCGGATGCGGCGTTGACGGTCTGGCGCTTGTTCCGCGACGTCATGGACACCGCCTGGCTTGCTTATGAAGAGGCGCTGTACCGCTGCAAGCCGGGCCTGGTGCAAAAGCGGCTGGCGGAACTGCGCGAGCAGCGCGTGCTCGCCACGCCGCTGAGCGGCCCGGCGCCGGTCGATCCGGACCGCAAGACGCGCGCCGTGGCGGCGTACGCCAGCCAGCTCCAGGCGCTGGGCCTGGTGCCGGGCAAGGGCGACGATGCCGCGCCGGAACGGTACTGGCGGCTGCAATTGGCGGAAGGGGAAAAGCAGTGACCGTACCGGCCCGTGTGTCCGTGGTGGTGCTCACACACAACCGGCGCGAGGAGTTGATGCGCACGCTCCAGCGGCTGGCCCGCCTGCCGGGCCGGCACCCCGTCATCGTGGTCGACAACGGCAGCACGGATGGCACGGCGCAAGCGGTGATGCAACAATTTCCCGGCATCGAACTGGTGCGCGCGCCGGCCAACCTGGGCGCCGCCGGCCGCAACCTGGGCGTGCGCGCGGTCGGCACCGAATATGTGGCGTTCTGCGACGACGATGCCTGCTGGGAGCCCGGCGCGCTGGAGACGGCGGTGCGGATCATGGACGCCACGCCGGAAATGGGCGTACTGGCCGCCCGCATCCTGGTGGGCGAACAAGGGCGTCCGGACCCGGCCTGCGGCGTCATGGAGGAAAGCCCCTTGCCGGAACAGCCCGGGGTCGGGCCGGGCCTGCTGGGGTTCATGGCGGGCGCTTGCGTGATGCGCACCGAGGCCTTCCGCCGCGCGGGCGGCTATTGGCCGCCGCTCCTCATCGGCGGCGAGGAACACCTGCTGGCATTGGACATCCTCGAGCACGGCTGGCGCATTGTCTACGCGCCGGCGGTATGCACCCGCCACTGGCCGTCCACGGCCCGCGACGCGCCGCTGCGGCGCCGGTTGCTGGCCCGCAATGCCGTGTGGACGGCCTGGCTGCGCCTGCCCGCCGGCATGGCCTGGCGCGCCACGCTGCGCGAGTTCCGGCTGCAGCCCACGGCGCGCGCGCGCCTGCGCCTGGCGCGCGACGTGAGCCGGGGCCTGGCCGCCGTGCTGGCGCGCCGGCGGGTCGTGTCGCCCCGGGTACGGGAATTGCTCGCCTGTGTCGAGCATTGATCTCCCTGGAGGCTATATGTCATTGATTGTTGCAGCCCGCTTTCAGACCTTCGACCAGGCCGAGGCGGCCGCGCGCAGCCTGTTCGGGGCCGGCTTCCGCGACGAGGATATGCATACCTTCTATGTGAACATCGCCGGCGAGCACGCCCGCTATCCGGTGGGAGGCGACCGCAAGGCCGATCCCGATGCGCGCGGCGCCTCGATCGGGGCGGTGGTGGGCGCGGCGGCGCTGGGCATCGGGTTCGCGCTGATATGCGCCGTGATTGCCTGGCAGATCGATCCCTCGGCCATCGCGGTCACCGCGGCCGGCGGGGTGGGCGCGTACATCGGCGCGCTGGCCGGCGCCTTGTGGGTCACCGGCCAGGGCCGGCGGCTGCGGCGCGGCGCGTGGGCGCGCGATGTCCATCCCGAGGTGCGCCAGGCGGGCGTACTGCTGGCCGTCCATATCGCGCCCGACCAGGAGGGCCGCGCAGTGGCCCTGCTGCGCGAAGCGGGCGGCGTGGATGTCGAGCGCGCCAATGGCCGCTGGATGAACGGCAAATGGGAGGACTTCGACCCCCTGACGCCGCCGCAGCGCGAGCCGGCCCAGCCGGGCTCGGCGTCGGCGCGCCAGGCCTGAGGCGCCGGTCAGCGTTCCAGCCTGGCCACCATGCGCGGCCCCAGCGTGCGGCGGCGCGATGCGTAATCGCGCCAGGGGTCGGGCCCGGCTTGCAGCGTGTCCAGCGCGTTGCGGATGTTGAACACCGCGCCGCGCAAGTCGTTGTCCTCGTCCAGGGTTTCCCAGGCGATCGGCATGGAGACCGGGGCGCCGGCGCGCGCGCGCACCGCGAACGCGGCCACGGCGGTAGCGCCATTGCCGTTGCGCAGATAGTCCACGAAGATCTTGCCGCGCCGCCGCGCCTTCGACATGTTGGCGGTGAAGTCGGCCGGCGACTCGCGCGCCAGCTGCGTGGCCAGGGCCTGGGCGAACGCCTTGACCGTATCCCAGGGCTGGGTCGGCCGCAGCGGGGCGACCACATGCAGCCCTTTGCCGCCGGTCGTCTTCAGGAAGGGCACCAGCCCCACGTCCTCGAGCAGGGCCTTGGCGCGTCGGGCGCCTTGCACCACTGCGCGCCACGATACGCCCGGACCCGGATCGAGGTCCAGGGTGATGCGGTCCGCCTTGTCGTGGTGGGGCGCGCGCGCCCCAGGTGTGGAATTCGATGGCGCCGTACTGCACCAGGGCGAGCAGCCCCGCGACTGATTCGATGATCAGGCCGGTATCGTCCGCCGCCACGCCGTCGGGCAGGGTCGAGCTCAGGTGCTTCTGGAAGAAGCAGGTGGCGTCGGCGCCTTCCGGACAGCGCAGCAGCGCCACGCGCCGGCCTTCCAGATGCGGCATCATGTGGGCGCCGATGGCTTCGTAGTAGCGCGCCAGGTCGCCCTTGGTGGTGTCCGGCTCGTGCAGGACCACGCGGTCCGGATGGGTGATGGTCACGCCGGCATGGCGGCTGCGGGTCTTGGCCACGGAGTCTCCTTGGGCGGCGCGCGGCGCCACCTGGTCGACCGGCCGGGCGATCTCGGCCCCCGCCTGGCTGGCCGGCTTGTCTTCGCGCAGGCCCAGGAACACGGCCTGGCGCAGCAGTTTATCGCGCGTCCAGCCGGCATAGCGTATTTCCGCCACCAGTTCCGGTTGCACCCACGTGATGTCGCGCTGCGCCGCGCCGTGGAAACGCTGTCCGGAGCGGGGCGCTTGCGCAAACGGACTGGTGGCGCGGCGCAGGGGACGCAGGCGGCGGGCCAGCATGTCGAGCGTGCGCGAGTCGAACCCGGTGCCGACCCGTCCGGCATAGTCCAGGCGCTTGCCCTGGCGCAGCCCCAGCAGCAGCGAACCCAGGTGCGAGCGCGAGCCCGCCGGCGCGGTATAGCCGCCGATCACGAATTCCTGGCGGGGCTGGCATTTGAGCTTGAGCCAGGTGCTCGACCGCCCGGCGACATACGCGGAGTCCAGGCGCTTGCAGATCAGGCCCTCCAGGCTGAGGCGGCAGGCCTCGGTCCAGGCCGCCGCCCCTTCGGTGTCGTCGGCGACTTCGAGGCGCTGCGTCAGCAGCAGCGGCGCATCTTCGGGCAGCTCGGCCAGCAATGCCTCCAGCATGGCCTGGCGCTCGGCCAGGGGCAGGCGGCGCAGGTCGCGGCCGTTCCAGTAGGGCAGGTCGAAAGCCACGAAACGCAGGCCCTGTCCGTCGCCGTCCAGCGCGTTCTGCAATGCCTGGAAATCGGAGATACCGCGCTCGTCCAGGCAGACGACCTCGCCATCCAGCCAGCCTGCGCCGAGTTCCAGGCGCCCCAGCGCCTCGGCCAACGGCTTCATCCGGGTGGTCCAATCGTTGGCGTTGCGGCTGGCCAGGCGCGCCGTGCGCCCTTGCAGCGCGCACATGATGCGGTAGCCGTCGTACTTGATTTCATATGACCAGCCGGAGCCGCTGGGCGGGCGGTCGACCAGGGTGGCCAATTGCGGCGCGAGATCGCGCGGCATGGCGGCGGCGCGGCCGGGAGGCCGCGTCTTGGCGCCGGACTGGCGCGCCGCCTTGGCGCTGGCGCCGCTTTTGCGCGCCGTGGCCGCCTTGCGCGGCGCGGCGCGCTTGCGCGGGCGGCCGGCGGCGGCCGGCGCGCCCGCCTCGGCATCGTCGCCCGGCACAGTATGCGCGTCGTCGAGCTTGCGCAGCAGCCACTGGTCTTCCTCTTTGCTGATCCGCAGCAGCACCCAGCCGCCCTGCAGCCGCCCACCTTCCAGTTCAAAGCGCAAATGACCGCGCGCGAGGCCCCGCGCCGGATCGCCGGAGGGCTTCCAGGTGCCGCTGTCCCAGATATCGACATGGCCGGCGCCGTACTGGCCCTTGGGGATGTCGCCTTCGAAGCCGCCGTACTCGAGCGGGTGGTCCTCCACATGCACCGCCAGGCGCTTGACTCCGGGATCGCGCGATGGCCCTTTGGGCACGGCCCAGCTGACCAGCACACCATCCAGTTCCAGGCGGAAGTCATAGTGCAGGCGGCGCGCCTGGTGACGCTGCACGACGTAGGCAAGCGGCTGGTCGCGCGACCGGCGCGCGCGCGCCGCGCCGGCCGGCTCGCCGGTCGAGCTGAAATCGCGCTTGTCGCGGTAGCGGGTCAGCGACCGGTCCACGGCCATGCCCCGTCAGGCCGCCTTGCGGCGGCTGCTGGCCGCGCTGCTCTTGCGCGCGGCCGTCTTGCGGGCCGGCGTCTTGCGTGCGGTCTTGCGCGGCGCGCGCTTGGCTGCCTTCTTGGCCGTCTTCTTGGCCGGCGCGGCCTTGCCGTCGCCGCCGCGGCGCTCGATGCTCTGCTTGAGCATCGACATCAGGTCGATGACCTTGGCCGAGCCGCGCGGCGCTTCCTCGCCCGGTTCGGCCAGAGCGTGGGTCTTGCCCGATTCGATCTTGCGGTCGATGGCGGCGAGCAAGTCGTCGCGGTATTCGTCGCGGTAGCGCTCGGGATCCCAGCTTTGCGTCATGTCGTCCACCAGGCGCAGCGCCATCTCCATTTCGCGGGCGCCGGGCGCGTGCTCCTTGCCGTGCGGCAGGTTCAGGTCGTCGGCCGCGACGATCTCGTCCGCATAGCGCATGGTGATGAGCATCAGCGCATCCCCCAGCGGCAGCAAGGCCGCCAGGTACTGCCGCGTGTGCAGCACTACCTGGGCCAGCCCCAGCCGGCCGCTTTTGCGCAGCACTTCGCGCAGCAAGACATAGCCTTTCTCGCCGCGCCGGTCCGGCGCCAGGTAGTAGGGCGTGTCGAAGTAGTACAGCGGCACCTCGGCCGCCTCGACGAAGTCCAGCACATCGACCGTCTGCGTCGCGGCCGTGTTGGCCTGGCGGAAGTCCTCGTCGTTCATGAAGACATATTCGCCTTTTTCGTATTCGTAACCCTTGACGATGTATTCCGCATCGATGGCCTTGCCGGTGCGCTTGTTGATGCGCTGGTAGCCTACCGGCGCATTGTCGCGCCGGTCGATCCAGTCGAAGTCCAAGCGTCCCGAGCGCGCGGCGGCATATACCACCACGGGAACATGTACCAGGCCGAAGGTGATGGCGCCTTTCCAGACTGTACGCGGCATGTTTGCTCCTTGCGGGCCGCCGGCCGGGAGCCGCGCGGCGCGTGATCTGCCGGCTCGCCAGCAATTTCCGGGCCCGCCTCGCCGCGATGGCATCTCTGCTTGCAAAATGCGCGACAAGGTCGCATTTCGCGGCGTGCCGGCGTACTACCATGCACATATGGTCAGGAGAATCCCATGACGACACGCAAACCCGCCAGACCCGCCCCGGCGCGGCAAGCGGCCCATCGCGCCGACGCCCCGGAAGGCGGCAAGATCCTGCCGCCGCGCGATCCCGTGGATGTGCCGCGCCAGCCGCCCAGGCCGGACGCCAGTACGCCGGACGAGGCCGCCAAGGACAGCCGTCCCGTGCGCGACAATCGCGACGACTCGAACTGGGCCGACGGCTCCAAGCCGCGCCCGCACGCCAAGAATACGCGCACGCATTTGCTGTAGCCCGGCCGCCGCGCCCCGTCAGCCGGCGCGCAGGAAATGCCACAGGCGCCGTTCGTCGGCGTTGAGCCCGCGCGGGCCGGCGGGCGCCGCGCCGCGCGGCGGCAGGCGCGCTTCCTGGTAGGCCGCCAGGATGGCCGGATGGATATAGCAGCGGCGGCATACTGCCGGCGTGTTGCTCAGGCGCCGCGCGACCTGCTTGACGACCTCGACGATGACGCGCCTGGCTTCGGTTTCGCTGGCGGCCGGCTGTCGCTGCAGCAGCGCGAACGCCATGACGGAGCCGGCCCAGGTGCGATAGTGCTTGGCGGTGAAGGCGCCGCCGCCCGCCTGCTTCAGATAGGCATTGACCAGTTCCGAGCGGATCGCGCGCGGTTCGCCGTCGGCGTCGCGGTAGTGGAACAGTTCCTGGCCGGGCAGGTCCAGGCAGCGCTTGACCGTACGCGCGATGCGCGCGTCCGTCACGGTCACGTCATGCGCCACGCCGCTCTTGCCGGTGAAGCGCAGCCGCAGCTTGTCGCCGGCCACTGCTGTGTGGCGCCGTTTCAACGTGGTCAATCCGTACGAGCCGTTGGCGCGCGCGTACTCGCGCGTGCCGATGCGTATCAGGGTGATCTCGAGCAGGCGCACCAGCACGGCCAGGACCTTTTCCTGCGACAGCGCGGGGCGCGCCATGTCGCGCTCGACCTGCTTGCGGATGCGCGGCAGGCAGGCCGCGAACTCTGCCAATTGGTCGTATTTGCCGGCATCGCGCAGTGCGGTCCAGTCGGGGTGGTAGCGGTATTGTTTACGGCCCCGGGCGTCGCGGCCGGTGGCCTGCAGGTGCCCGTTCGCCCGCGGGCATATCCAGACATCCGTATAGGCGGGCGGAATGGCCAGCGCGTCGATGCGCCGGATCACGTCCCGGTCGACGATGCGCCGTCCGCGCGTGTCGAAGTAGTGGAATTTGCCCGTGCGGCCGCGGCGCCGGCTGTAGCCCGGCCGGCGGTCGTCTACATAGACCAGGCCGGCGTCGCTGGGCGCCGGGTATGGAGGTTGCTGCGCGTCAGGTTGTTGCGAAGCTGTGGACACGGAGGTTTTTATGGAAGGTTCCCTGAAAGATATGACCGTGGCGATTCTGGCGGTCGACGGTTTCGAGCAGGTCGAGCTGACCGGCCCGCGCGATGCGCTGCAGCGGGAGGGCGCGCGCACGGCGCTGATCTCGGCCCGCCGCGAACCGGTGCAAGGCATGCACCATGACCGCAAGGCGGACCGGTTCGACGTCGACCTCAGTTTCGCCGAGGCCCAGCCGGCCGAGTTCGACGCCGTGCTGTTGCCCGGCGGCGTGGTCAACGCCGATGAAATCCGCATGCACCCCAAGGCGCGTGAATTCGTGCGCGCCATGCACGAGCAGGGCAAGCCGATCGCCGTGATCTGCCATGGGCCGTGGCTGCTGGTGTCGGCGGACCTGGTGCGCGGGCGCACGTTGACGAGCTGGCCGTCGCTGCAGGACGACCTGCGCAATGCCGGCGCCCACTGGGTCGACCAGGAGGTGGTTGTCGACGGCAAGCTGGTCAGCAGCCGCAAGCCGGACGACATCCCGGCGTTCAACCGCGAAATGCTGCGCGTCTTCCAGACGGCGGCGGCCCGCTGAGCCGGACGCGGCGCGCGCCACGCTATGAGCGGCGCGCGCCCGCGCCGCGGTTGCGCTGGCTTTGCTGGTCCTGGCCCGAGCCGACCTGCGTGGCGTGGCCGTCCTTTTTCGAACGATTCTGGGCGTCGCCGTGGCTTTTCTGCGCTTCGCGCGGGGTATCGTCCCGGGTGGCGGGGGAGGGCTGTGATTGCGATTTCATGGTGGGCTCCTTGGCTGGCTGCGCGGGAGCAGGAGGCTCGCCGGCTTGCCAGGCTTGGTAGTAGTGCGGCAGGCGCGACAGCGCATAGCGCGCGCTGGCCTGGCGGATAACATTGCGGCCGCCGGAAAACCGGCGGGTCTCGGTATAGACGGTAGGCCGCGCATCGGCCGCGCCGGCACGGAACAGCCATGCGTAGCACTGGGTGCCGGGCGGAATCCCATCGGCCGTATCGTCGGTGACGCCCGTATTGGCGATCGCGACCGAGGCGGGGCTGAGGCGGCTCGCTCCCAGCGCCATGGCGCGCGCTACCGCCTCGCTGGTGAGATTGCAGCGCTGCAGGAGTCCGGCGTCGATGCCCAGGCAGCGGATCTTCGCCTGCGGGGCGTAGGTGACGAATGCACAATCGAGCAGTTCTCCGGCGCCAGGCACATCGGCCAGCGTCGCGGCGATCAGGCCCGCCGTGCAGGATTCGGCGGTCACCAGCACCAGCGAGTGTTCGGACATGAAGCGGGCAACGCGTTCGACTTCGTTCATGGCGGATGCTCCGTTAGCGCGCGGCCTGGTCGCCGCCGGTGCGGGCGCCGACGATCATTTCCGTGGCCCAGTTCAGCAGGATGGACGTATACGAGCGTTGCGCCGATTTATCCGTCAGGGCGTGGTCCGCGCCGTCGACGATCCGGTGCGTCATCGAGTGCGCCTGCCGGAACGCCGAGCGGTAGTTCATGATGGTGGAGTGGGGAATGAAGGCATCATGTTCGGATTCCACGATCAGCACATCTCCTGTAAAAGCTTCGCAAGCGGCCAGGGCGCGGTTCTCGTCAGGCCCCACCCGCGTCAGGCGGTAGGCCTGCAGGCTTTCGCGGCTCAGCGAACCCTTGGGACGGTCCCATTCCTCGTCGCGATACAGTGCCGGCACGTGCAGCGCCAGCCACTTCACTGGCCGCAAGGTCGAGAGGATGGCGGCCAGGTAGCCGCCGTAGCTGCTGCCGACCACCGCCACCTCGCTGGCGTCGATGGCCGGATGCCGCAGCAGGCAGTCGTATGCCGACACGACATCGCGCAGATTGTCGGCGCGCGACACGCGCGAGCGCTGCGCCTCGGTGGCGGCGTGGCCGCGCAGGTCGAAAGTCAGGCACACGCAGCCCAGCCCGGCGATGCTGCGGGCGCGCACCAGGTCGAAGGCTTGGCTGCCGCCCCAGCCATGCACGAACAGCACGCCGGGGATCTTCGCCTCGGGAGCCAGGAATGTGCCCGACAGCCGCTGGCCTTCCACCGGGATCGAGACGGACTCACTGTGTGTCGCCATGTCCCACCACTCCTGCCGATTTGGCGATGCGGCCGACCGTCGGGTCCTCGTCGTCGAACACGATGCCGGCGCCCGCGGGATGGGCCTGGCCGGCGCCGTAGCTCTCGGTGGTGCGCGCGCGCACCCGGGGCAACGACGGGTCGTCGCGCAGCGCTTCCAGCGCGCAGATTTCGGCCATGCTGGCGCCGCCGGCCCGCCAAGACTGTTCCAGCACGCCGCACCGGCAATCGCCTTGCGGACCCCGGCCTTCGGCCACGTCATAGTTGCGGCGCGAGGCGAAAAAGCCTGCGTAGCAGTCGGCGACGGCGCCATCGTAGCGGCGCGCCAGCCCGATGGCGCGCTGCAGGGGGGCAGGCCAGTGCTGGGCCGCGAGGTTGTCCAGGCCGCCCCGCACGAACAGGATGTCGGAGCCGCCGTAGACTGGCTTGCCGGCGTTGTCGCGGGTCAGGTGCTGGGTGCCCACGTAGCTCGCGGCCATGACCGGCAGCCGCACGGTGCCGACGCTGTAGGTGGTGACTGCATCGAGATGTTCCTCCAGCACCAGCCCGCAGCGCGCGATGTCGTCGGCATTCTGGGCCCGGATCGCTTCCTGCAGTTCGGTGGCGTCCCGCACGGTGCGCTGGCCGCGGCCCGCCGTGGCCTCGACCGGCTTGATGCGCACGGGGCCGGCGCGCAGCAGCAGGTGGCCGGCCAACTGGGCATCCTCGGGAGAAAACACCGTGTAGCCGGCCAGCACCGCGCCCTGCAGGCGCGCTTGCAGCCGGGCGGACCAGCCGGCTGGCGGCGCGGTCCGGGCGTTGGGCGGCGTGGGATGGGTAATGGCCTTGGTGGATACGAAATCGTAAGGAACCACGCCGCCGTACAGGTCGGCCTCGCCGGCGATCCCCAGGCGGGTCGCGGCCGCGGCGCCCAGCGTCATGGCCGGTACGTAGTAAAGTCGGCGCGCCGCGCCGGCCGGGTGGGCGGGCGGCTCGTAATCGACGTCGCAGGCGCAGCCCAGCAGTCCCGCCAGCCGCCTGGCCAGTTCCTGGTGGCTGGCGGTTTCATGGGCGGATGCGCCAAGCCGGCGCGGATAGGCGACGACCAGATCGGGGCGGGCAACGGCATCGGACGAGCGGAGCATGGACGGCCTTGCAAGAATCAGACGACTGGCGCTACGCACGCCGCGTGCCTGACCGGATCAGCCGTTCAGCCAACGCATGAACCAGGCCAGCAGGGCCAGCAGCAATGCGGCGACGGCCCATACCCGGGCGACTTCCCAGACTCTCTTCAGTCCCCGATTTTTCATGCGCAACTCCCTGTTTTAAAAAGGAAAAATTCTTGTCACGATTGTCGTGAACGGGTGCGCGACGCAGATTTCATGCCCGCCCGGGGCGCGGCCGGGGAAAGAAATAGGTTACAGGGATGTTCAGCTTGCTGTAAGAAATGCTAAAACACGGGTTTCGTCTTATTTGCCACCACGGAGATTGCATGCTCGAGTTTTTGCAGACCCTTAGTTGGGCCGCCGTTTTTCAGATCATTCTCATCGACATTCTGCTGGGCGGCGACAACGCCGTGGTCATCGCGCTGGCCTGCCGCAATCTGCCGCCCAAGCAACGCATGCAGGGCATCCTGTGGGGCACCGCCGGCGCCATCGGCCTGCGCGTGGTGCTGATCGGCTTCGCGCTGACCTTGCTGGCGATTCCGTACCTGAAGATCGTCGGCGCGCTGTTGCTGCTGTGGGTCGGCATCAAGCTGCTGATCCCGGAAGAAGACGCCCATGGCAACATCCAGGGCGCCTCGTCGATCTGGGCGGCCGTCAAGACCATCATCGTGGCCGACTTCGTCATGAGCCTGGACAACGTCATCGCGATCGCCGGCGCGGCGCAGACCGCCGACCCGTCGCACCAGATCGGCCTGGTGATCTTCGGCCTGGTGGTCAGCGTGCCCATCATCATCTGGGGCAGCACGCTGGTGCTCAAGCTGATCGATCGCTATCCGCTGGTGGTGACGTTCGGCGCGGCGCTGCTGGGCTGGATCGCGGGCGGCATGCTGGTGACCGACGTGGTGATCGTCGAGCACTTCGGCGAAGTGTCGGGCGCGATGAAGATCGCCGCGGAAGTGGTGGGCGCGCTGCTGGTGGTGGGCCTGGGCCGGCTGTTCGCCGCGCGCAAGAAGGCCGCCGCCCCGGCGCCGCAGGTGAGCCGCCAGGAAGGCTGAGCTCGCGCGCCATCGTCGTGCCGCACGCCGGCACGGCGCCGTACAACGCCTTCGGGCATTGCGCGGCGCCGTGCCGGTTTTTTTTGCGGCGCATAACCACATATCGACTAAGTATTTTTCAGGCGCCGCGCGCCGATGACAGAATCGGTCCGTTGTTCACTGCACGGGCGATTCCGATCATGACCATCCTGATGCTGGCGGGCAGTCCTTCGCGGCAGTCGCGCTCCTCGGCTTTGCTGCGCTACGCGGCGCGGCGCCTGGCCGCGCGCGGGCTGGCCAGCGGCGAACTGGGCCTGCATGACCTGCCGGCCGAAGACCTGATCGAAGGACGCCACGACGGAGCCGCCGCCGCTGCGCTGCGCCGGCGCGTCGCCGCGGCGCAGGCGCTGCTGATCGCCACGCCGGTCTACAAGGCTTCGTTCGCGGGCGGCCTGAAAGCCATTCTCGACCTGCTCGACGAGAAGGCGCTGGCCGACAAGGTCGTGCTGCCGATCGCCACCGGGGGCACCAGCGCCCATCTGCTGGCGGTGGAATACGGCCTGAAACCCGTGCTGTCGGCGCTCGGCGCGCACCACATCCTGGCTGGCGTATACGCCACCGACCGGCAGGTGGCCCTGCAGGGCGAGGAGGTGGCTATCGACGGCGATGTGCGGTTGCGGCTGGACACCGCCGTCGACCATCTGTGCAGCCAGCTGGCGAGCGGGCCGCCGGCCCAGGGCTACGACCTGGGCTATCTGGCCTTGAAGGCCCGATTCAGCATCTGACCCTGGAGGCTTGCTCCAATGACTGCTTCATCTGTTCGTTTCCTGCGCCGCGCCGTCGCGCTATTGCTGGCCGGGCTGGCTGTCGCACCGGCGTTCGCCCAGGACGCCGCGACCTTGCGCATCGGCTTCCAGAAGTACGGCACGCTGACCATCCTGAAGGCGCTCGGGACGCTCGACAAGGCGCTCGCCGCGCAGGGCATCGCGGTCAAGTGGACCGAGTTCCCGGCCGGCCCGCAATTGCTGGAAGGCCTGAACGTGGGGTCCATCGATTTCGGCACGGTGGGCGAAGCGCCTCCGATCTTCGCCCAGGCCGCCGGCGCGCCGCTGGTGTACGTGGGCAACGAGCCGCCGGCGCCCGACAGCGAAGCGATCCTGGTGCCGAAGGATTCGCCGGTCCGGTCGGTGGCCGACCTGAAGGGCAGGAAAGTCGCCTTGAACAAGGGCTCCAACGTGCATTATCTGCTGGTCAAGCTGCTGGAGCAGGCCGGCGTGGCTTACCGGGATGTGAACGTGGCCTATTTGACGCCGGCCGATGCGCGCGCGGCGTTCGAGCGCGGCGCAGTCGACGCCTGGGTCATCTGGGATCCGTTCCAGGCGGCCGCCGAACTGCAGCTGGGCGCCCGCGTGCTGGCCGACGGCAAGGGCGTGGTCAACAACTATCAGTTCTTTCTTGCCTCGCGCGCCTATGCGGACCGACACCCGCAAGTGATCCGGACCGTGCTGGAGGAAATCCGCAAGGGCGACCTATGGGCGCGTGAAAACCCCGCGCAGGCCGTCGACCTGCTGCAGCCGGTGCTGGGGCTCGAACGGCCGATCGTGGAGCTCGCCGCGCGGCGCCTGGCGTACGGGGTGCAGCCGGTCACGCGCGAGGTGCTGGCGCATCAACAGGATATCGCCGACGCCTTCCACGCGCTCAAGCTCATTCCCCGCAAGCTGGACGTGTCGCAGGCCGCGCCGGCGGGCCTCCGCTAACGCCCATCCACCTTCATCCCATCCGGAATTCCGCATGAATGTCTTCTGGTTCATTCCGACGCACGGCGATTCGCGCTACCTGGGCACTACCCATGGAGCCCGCGCCGGCAGCCATGATTACTTCCGCCAGGTGGCTGTCGCGGCCGACACCCTGGGCTATGACGGCGTGCTGCTGCCCACGGGGCGTTCCTGCGAAGACGCATGGGTCGTGGCGTCGAGCCTGATCGGCGCGACCCGGCGACTCAAGTTCCTGGTCGCCATCCGCCCGGGCGTCAGTTCGCCGCAGTTCGCCGCGCGCATGGCGGCAAGCTTCGACCGCATGTCCGAAGGCCGGTTGCTCATCAATGTGGTCACCGGCGGAGACCCGGCCGAGCTGGAGGGCGACGGCCTGTTCGTCGGCCACGACGAACGCTACGCCATCACGGCGGAGTTCCTGCAGATCTGGCGCGGCATCCTGCAGGCCAGCCACCGCGGCGAGGCGTTCAGCCTCGAGGGCCGCCGGCTGGTGTCCAAGGGCGGCAAAGTCATCTACCCGCCGGTGCAGCGGCCCTATCCGCCGCTGTATTTCGGCGGCTCTTCCGAGGCCGCCCACGAGCTGGCCGCCGGGCAGGTCGATGTCTATTTGACCTGGGGCGAGCCGCCCGGGGCCGTCGCCGCCAAGCTGGCGGACATGCGCGCCCGCGCGGCGCGCCATGGCCGCACGCTGAGGTTCGGCATCCGCCTGCATGTGATCGTGCGCGAAACCGAGCAGCAGGCCTGGGCGGCCGCCGACGACCTGATCCGGCATCTGGACGACGATACGGTGGCCGCGGCGCAGGCCGCGTTCAGCCGCATGGACTCGGAAGGGCAGCGGCGCATGGCCGCCCTGCACGGCGGCCGCCTCGGCGATGCGCGGGGCGGCCGGGCTCACCTGGAGATCGCGCCCAGTCTGTGGGCCGGCGTCGGCCTGGTGCGCGGCGGGGCCGGCACGGCGCTGGTCGGCAGCCCGCAGATCGTGGCGCAGCGCCTGCGCGAGTACGCGGACCTGGGGATCGACACCTTCATCCTGTCCGGCTACCCGCACCTCGAGGAATCGTATCGGTTCGCCGAACTGGTGTTTCCGCTGCTGCCCGGCAGGGCGCGCGCGCAAGCCGCGGCGGGGCTGCTGAGCGGCCCGTTCGGCGAGGTCATGGCGACCGGCCTGGCGCCCGCCAGGGCGGCGGGCTGATGGCGCGCCGCATGGCTGGCGGCGACTGGCGGCGGCGCGCCTGGCCCTGGCTGGTGCCCTTGGCGGTGCTGGCGTTGTGGCAATGGTCGGCGCAGGTCGGCTGGCTGTCCTCGCGCTTCCTGCCCGCGCCATCGGCCGTGGCGCGCGCCGGTTGGGAACTCGCGGTGTCCGGCGAGTTGTGGGAACACCTGCGCATCAGCGCGCTGCGCGCCTTGTGGGGGTTGCTGCTGGGCGGCGGGCTCGGCCTGGCGCTGGGGCTGCTCAACGGCGCCTCGCGGCTGGCCGAGACGCTGCTGGACACCAGCCTGCAGATGGTCCGCAACATCCCGGTGCTGGCGCTGATCCCGCTGGTGATCCTGTGGTTCGGCATCGAGGAAGCCGCCAAGCTGTCGCTGCTGGCGCTGGGCGTGTTTTTTCCCATGTACCTGAATACGT
This sequence comes from Bordetella genomosp. 2, assembly GCF_002261345.1. GTDB lineage: Bacteria > Pseudomonadota > Gammaproteobacteria > Burkholderiales > Burkholderiaceae_B > Bordetella_A. The sequence goes on from NZ_NEVT01000006.1 coordinate 251,684, forward strand.
TCCACGGCATCCGTTCGGTGGACCCGGCATTGATCGAGATGGGGCGCTCGTACGGGCTGAGCGGCTGGCGCCTGTATCGCGACGTGATCCTGCCCGGCGCGCTGCCCTCGATCCTGGTGGGGCTGCGCTTCGCGCTGGGCCTGGTGTGGGTGATCCTGATCGTTACCGAGACGATCTCGGCGCAGTCGGGCATTGGCTACATGACCATGAACGCGCGCGAATTCCTGCAGACCGACGTGGTGCTGCTGGGCATCCTGCTGTATGCGCTGCTGGGCAAGCTGGCCGACCTGTGCGCGCGCGGGCTGGAGCGGCGCCTGTTGCGCTGGAACCCTGTGTACCGCGCGGCCTGAAGGCGCGCCAACGGAGAGCCGGCATGTTCGTCAACCTGAATGAATTCGAAGTCCTGCAATACCTGGACGCCGCGCGGCGCGATCCGCCGGATCCGCCGGCGCCGTTGCCGGCGCCGGCGCGCGCGGGCGTGGGCATCGGCCTGCGCGGCCTGTACAAGCGCTACGGGGCGCGCCCGGTGCTGGACGGACTGGCGCTGGACATTGCGCCCGGCGAGTTCGTCGCGGTCGTGGGGCGCAGCGGTTGCGGCAAGAGCACGCTGCTGCGCCTGCTGGCCGGCCTGGAGCCGCCCAGCGCCGGCCCCGCCGGGGCCGGCGATCCCGCCGCCGCGATCCGCCTGGACGGGCAGGCCCGGGTGAACGCCGACGAGCGGGTGCGCATCATGTTCCAGGATGCCCGCTTGCTGCCCTGGCGCTCGGTGCTGGACAACGCCGCCATCGGCATGCCGGCCAGCGCCCGCGGCGCGGCCGCGGCCGTGCTGCGGCAGGTAGGCCTGGGCGAGCGCGCGGGGGAATGGCCGGCGGCGCTGTCGGGCGGGCAGAAGCAGCGCGTGGCGCTGGCCCGCGCGCTGGTGCACCGGCCCGGCCTGCTGCTGCTGGACGAGCCGCTGGGCGCGCTGGATGCGCTTACGCGCCTGGAGATGCAGCAACTGATCGAGGACCTGTGGCGGCGCGACGGTTTCACGGCGGTGCTGGTGACCCATGACGTCGAGGAGGCGGTGGCGCTGGCCGACCGCGTCCTCGTGATCGACGCCGGCCGCATCGTGCTGGACCAGCCCGTCGCGCTGGCCCGGCCGCGCCGGCGCGGCAGCGCCGCCTTCGCCGCGCTGGAGGCGCGCGTGCTGGACGCGGTGCTGGACCGCGGCACACCCGCACCGGCGCCGGCGCCCGTCATTTCCATCGGCCATCTGAGACTGGCTGTCTAGCACTGCACACCACTGAAAGGAGCATCGCCATGGGCATTCAATCCATCAACGCGCGCAACCAGTTCCGCGGCCGCATCAAGGAGATCATCCTGGGGCCGGTATTGTCGGAGGTCGACGTGGACACGCCGGCCGGCACGGTGACCTCGGTCATCACCACGCGCTCGGTCAAGGAGCTGGACCTGCAGGTCGGCACCGAGGTGCTGGCGTTCGTGAAGGCGACCGAAGTCTCGGTGGCGAAACTGTAGCCGGGCGGCCTGCTTGCACGATGTGCCGCGGTGGCGTTCAATGGAAGCCTGGACGCCGATCCGGCTGGCCGGGGTCGCGCGGTGGCTTCATTGGCTTTCCATGCCCGAGGTATTGCACATGCAAGCACGCTTCGATCCTCCGCCGGAGTCCGGCGCCGACGAATCCCCGGCGCAGCCGAACCCCCGCCGCGATTTCCTGCGGCGCGGCGCGGCAGCCGGCGGCCTGCTGGCCGCCACCGGCATCGGCGCGGCGCGCGCCGCGGCGGCGGACGCCGACGCGCCGCTGGCCGTTCCGCCCTGGACCCGCGCGCCCGGCGCGCCCACCGGGGGGCAGCCCTACGGCCAGCCATCGGCCTTCGAGAAGCACGTGGTGCGCCACCTGCGTCCCAACGACAAGCAATACATCTCGTCGTCGACGCGCTCGCCGCTGCAGGAGCTCGACGGCATCATCACGCCCAACGGGCTGTTCTACGAGCGCCACCATGGCGGCGTGCCGGCGATCGACCCGGCCGAGCACCGGCTGGCCGTGCACGGGCTGGTCGACTCGCCGCTGTTGTTCACCGTCGACGATCTGCGGCGCTTTCCGTCCGAGTCGCACATCTATTTCCTGGAATGCTCGGGCAACCCCGGCTACAACGTCTACGGCAAGACCGCCGCCGAAGCCAATGGCCTGGTCAGCTGTGCGGAATGGACCGGGGTGCCGTTGCGCACGGTGCTGGCAGAGGCGGGCGTGCAGTCCCAGGCCAAGTGGGTGGCGGCCGAAGGCGCCGACGCGGCGGCCATGACGCGCAGCATTCCGCTCGAGAAGTGCCTGGACGACGCGTTGCTGGTGTATGGCCAGAATGGCGAACGCCTGCGGCCCGAGCAAGGCTATCCGCTGCGCCTGCTGCTGCCCGGCTACGAGGGCAACATGAGCATCAAGTGGCTGCGGCGCCTGCACGTGACCGATGCGCCCGTGTATTCGCGCGAGGAAACCTCCAAGTACACCGACCTGATGCCGGACGGCAGCGCGCGCCGTTTCACGTTCTACATGGAAGCCAAGTCGATCATCACCGCGCCGTCGGGCGGGCAGCGCCTGGCGCAGCAGGGCTTTCACGAGATCCGCGGCATCGCCTGGAGCGGGCGCGGCAAGATCGCCCGCGTGGAAGTGTCGGTCGACGATGGCGCCACATGGCACGATGCCGCGCTGCAGGAACCGGTGCTGTCGCGCGCGATCACCCGTTTCCGCTTTCCCTGGAACTGGCAGGGCCAGGCCACCGTGATCCAGAGTCGCGCCACCGACGAGACCGGCTATGTGCAGCCCACGCTGGAAGCCCTGGTCGCGGTGCGCGGCGTCAACGGCGTTTATCACAACAACGCGATCACGCCCTGGCGCGTGGCGGCAACCGGAGAGATCACCAATGCGCGCATCAAGGCAACCTGAGGCGCCCGCGGGGCGCTTCGCGCTGGCCGGCCGGGTCGTGGCGGCATTGTCCTGTGCCTGGGCGGCCGCCGCGGCGGCCCAGCAGGCGCCGGCGCCCGGCCGCTACGGCATCGGCACGCCCTTGAGCGAGGCGCGCCTGGCCCCCTGGAACATCGACATCGCCCCGGACGGCCGCAGCCTGCCCGCCGGGCAGGGCAGCGTGGCGGCGGGCCGCACGCTGTATGCGGCGCAATGCGCGGCCTGCCATGGCGCCAAGGGCGAGGGCGGGCAGGGCGACCGCCTGGCCGGCGGCGCCGGCACGCTGGGCAGCGCCAAGCCGGTGCGCACGGTCGGCAGCTACTGGCCCTACGCGACCACGCTATACGACTACATCCGGCGCGCCATGCCGCTGCACGCGCCGCAGTCGCTCAGCAACGACGAGGTCTATTCCGCCACGGCCTATGTGCTTCACCTGAACGGGCTGCTGCCGGAAGACGCCACCCTGGACGCCGCCGCGCTGCGCGGCATCCGCATGCCCAATCGCGACGGCTTCGTCGACGATCCGCGGCCCGACGTCGCGGCCGCGGCGCTGCCGGCCCCCGGCAAGTAGGTGGCCGGCGCCGCCGCCGGGTTTGGCGCGGCGCCGGGGCGGCCTATATCATGGCGTCGGCGCCTTAACGGGCGCCGCGTTGCGGCGGCCCGCGCACGAGTGGCCGCACGTCTCTCGCCAAGGAGGTCGCCACGTGGCCGTGCCAGCAAGTTCAGCCAGGTCTTTGGGTATGTATTTGGATTCGGCGCTGCCGCGTGCGCGGCTGGCCGTGCCCTGGGCGATGCTGGCGTGCTGGATGGCGCTGCTGTTCGCCTTGTGCGCGGTCCCGGTCGCGCATGCCGCGACAGCCGGGACCGCCGCGCCCGCCGGTCCGGCCACCGAGCTGACGCCGGATCGCCTGGCCGATCTGCTCGCCGACCCGGCGGCGCGCGACCAGATCATCGAGCGGTTGCGTGCCGAAGCGCCCGCGTCCGGCCGCACGACGGGATCCACACAGGCGCCGGCCGAAGCCCCGTCGCTGCCCGCCCGCATCGCGCATGGCGCGCAACTGTTCCTGGCCGGCATGGCCGCGCACGCCGAGCGCGCAGTCGACGACCTGAGCGCGCTGGCGCGCGGCGAAGGCATGTCGCCGGAACGTCGCGACCAGCTGGCCGCCACGCTGCTGGGGCTGGCCGTCGTGGCCGCCGCCACCATCGCGGTGTTCCTGTTGTTGCGCGCGATTGCGGCGCGCGCCTACGCGCGCATCGACGCCTGGACGGCGCAGCCGGCCGCCGCGCCGCGCGGCTCCCATCGCGCGGGCGGTCTGGCGCTGGCCGGGCGCCGCGCGGGCGCCATGCTGGGCGCGCTGGCCATCGACCTGGCCATTGTGCTGCTGGCGGGCATGGCCGGCTATGTGGTCGCGCTGTACGGCACCGGCACGCGCGGCACGGTCAGCACCGCCCAGTCCTTGTTCATCAATGCCTATGTGGCGGTCGAGATCGCCAAGGCGCTGATCCGCGGCGTATTCGCCACGCGTTATCCCAGGCTGCGCCTGTTCACCATGGCCGACGACGTGGCCCGCTACTGGAACGACCGCCTCGGGCGCATGGCGGCCGCGTTCGGCTATGGGCTGATGCTGGTCGAGCCGCTGGCCAAGTCGCTGCTGACGCCGTCGATCGGCGAACTGGCGGGCTTGGTCATCATGCTGGCGGCCTATGGCTACGCGGTGCGCGTCGTATGGCGCAACCGGCAGATACTGCGCGAGCGCCTGGAACAGCGCGCCGAACGCGCCTCGGCAGGCTATTTCGGCACTCGCTTCCGGGTCCTGGCGCGCACCTGGCACGTGCTGGCGATCGGCTACTTCACGGTATTGCTGGTGGTCAGCCAGGTCGACCCGGAGCGCGCCCTGCCGTTCATGGTGCAGGCCACGCTGCAGTCGCTGGCGGCGCTGGCGGCCGGCGCGCTGCTGATCATGCTGCTGGCCGGCGCATTGGCGCGGCGCATCGCGCTGCCCGAGGACCTGCGCCGCAAGCTGCCCATGCTGGAAGCGCGCGTCAACGCCTATGTGCCGGCTGCGCTGCGCGGCCTGGGCATCCTGATCCGCATTGTCGTGGCCTTGTTCGTGCTCGACGCCTGGCGCGTGTTCGACCTCTCGACCTGGATCGTATCGGATGCCGGCGCGGCGGCCGTGCGCGTGGTGGTCAATGTCGCCATCGTGCTGCTGATCGCGGCGGTGGCCTGGACGATCATCGCCAGCATCATCGAGCACCGCCTGAGCCTGAGCGAGGGCGGGGCCATGCCGACCGCCCGCGAACGCACGCTGCTGTCGCTGTTCCGCAACGCGGCCCTGATCGTCATCGTGACCATGACGGTGCTGGTGGTGCTGTCGCAGATCGGGGTCGACATCGCGCCGCTGATCGCCGGCGCGGGGGTGGTCGGCCTGGCCATCGGCTTCGGTTCGCAGAAGCTGGTGCAGGACATCATCACCGGCGTCTTCATCCAGCTCGAGAACGGCATGAACCAGAACGATGTGGTGCAGGTCGCCGGCATCTTCGGCACGGTGGAAAAGATCACCATCCGCTCGGTGGGCATCCGCACGCTCGACGGGGGCTATCACCTGATTCCGTTCTCTTCGGTGGACGTGGTGTCCAACCACATGCGCGACTTCTCGTACCACCTGGGCGAGTACACCATCGCCCACCGCGAGAGCGTGGACGACGCCGTGCAGCACCTGCGCAACGCCTTCGACGAGCTCATGCAGGACGAGTTGCTGGCCCCCGAGGTGCTGGAAGATATCAGCATCCCGGGCGTCACCGCGCTGAACGAGAAAGGCGTCACCATCCGCGTGCTGATCAAGACCACGCCCGGCATGCAATGGGCCGTGCAGCGCGGCTACAACCGCCTGGTCAAGAAGCACTTCAACGCCGCCGGCATCGAGCTGCCGTATCCGCACACCGTGGTCTATTTCGGCCAGGACAAGAGCGGCTACGCGCCGCCGGCCAATGTGTTCATGCAGCCGGAGCGTCCCGACGAGGGGCGCGATGCCCGCGCGGCCGGCCATACGCGCCGCCGGCTGTCGCGCGAGCAGGGCACGGCGTCCGAGGATGTGCTGGGCAATGAGCTCGACCGGGTGGCGGAGGACCCCGACGCCCGGCCGCAATCGGCGTAGGGCGGTCGCGCTGGCGCTAGCGCATGCCGAGCAGCCGCTCGACCTCGCGCGCCAGCGTCACCAGCCGCGGACCAAGATCGGCGGCCCGGGCCTTGTACGGGCCGTCGCACGACGGCACGCCGCAATTGAAGACGTACAGCAAAGATTCGTGCTGGCGGTACAGCGGCACCGCGAAGCCATAGGCATCGGGGCGCCACTGCAGGTTGTTGCCGCAGTATCCCTTGCGCTCCAGGTCGCGCTGCGCGCCCGCCAGGGCGGAAACGTGCCGTTCGAATTCGCCCGGATTGGCGACGCGCAACTGGTTCAGCACCGCGACGCGCTCGGCGTCCGGTACGCGGCTCAGCCAGGCCATGCCGGCCGCGCTGGCCAGCATCGGCAGCGCGGCGCCGATGTCGGGGCGCGTTTGCAGACGCTCGTTCGAGCGCGCCGTTTCCACATAGACCATTTGCAGCCGGTCCCGCACCACCAGGGATACGGCGCCGCGCGCATGGTCCGCCAGCTGCTTCATCAGGGGTCGGGCGACCTGGCGGATCTGCATGCTGGCGAGCAGCGGATGGCTCATGGCCAGCACCGAGGCGCCCAGCCGGTAGCGCGCGGTAGCGGGATCGCGCTGCAAGAAACCCAATTCGACCAGTGTGTGCGTCAGGCGGGCGACGGCGCTGCGCGATAGCCCGGTCTGGTGCGCGAAGTCCTTGTTGGCCAGCTCTGGCTTGTCGGCCTTGAAACAGGCCAGGATGTCGATGCCATGCGCCAGGGTGCTGGCGAACTGGGTGTCGCGCTCACTGGAGGAACTCATGCGCCGCGCTCCGCCCGTTCGAGCAGGACTTCGACCCGCGCCACCAGTTGCGCCAGCCGTGGGGCAATGCGGCCTTCCAGCTCGCCGGCTTTGAGGCGCGAAGCCGGCAAGCCGCAATTGAACACCAGAACATGGCCGTCTATCGGGCGGCGCAACGGCACCGCGACGGCATGCACGTCCGAATGCCAGTCGCCCGCGGACAGGCAATAGCCATGCCGCGCATAGTCGCCGCGGGCGCGTTCCCAGGCCGGCGCATAGCGCTTCCAGCCTGCCGGATCGCGGCTGCGCAAGGCTTGCAGGATAGGCGTCGCGGTGGCGCTGTCGCACTGGGCCAGCCAGGCGCGCCCCATCGCCGAGGCGAGCAGCGGCAACAAGGCGCCGATATCCGGCCGGAAAGCGATCGCATCGTGCCCGCGGCAGGTTTCCAGGTAGACCATGTGCAGGCCGTCGCGCATGCCCAAGGATGCGGAGCCGCCCGCCTGGTCGGCCAGGCGCTTCATGAGGGGCCGCGCCAGCTGGCGGATTTTCATGCTGGCCAGCAGGGGATAGCTCAACGACAGCACCGCCGGCCCCAGCCGGTAGCGCCGCAGTCTGCCGTCATAGAGCAACAGGCCGCGCTGCAGCAGCGTATAGGTCAGGCGCGATATGGTGGCCTTGGACAGCCCGGTGCGTTCGGCCAGCTCTTTGTTGCTGAGCGCTGGTTCGCCGTGGCGGAAGGTTTGCAGCACCGACAGGCCATGGGCCAGGGTAGTGGCGAAAGCGGGGTCCGGGTGGCGCCCGGAAGCGGTGGGGGGTGTCATTGCCAGGCTGGCCCGGGAGTTCTCCTGCCTGGAATGATAGCCGCCGCGCGCGTCGTTGTGTTCAAGATATCAAAACAACCGTCTCGGATCTGCACGCGTTTTGATAGTCTGCCAGGCATCGACGCCACCGGCGCTTGCCGCCACAGGACCAGGCAGAATGATCAGAGATCCCGACAGCTTTTCCGCATTTCTCGACTCGTTGCGGTGCTTCGTGCGCGAGCGCCTGGTGCCGCGCGAAGCCGAAGTGGCGCGCGCCGACGCCGTGCCGGACGACCTGGTGCGCGAGATGGCCGGCCAGCACATGTTCGGCTATTCGATTCCGGCCGAGTACGGCGGCCTGGGGCTGACCACCGAGGAGCTGGTGCTGGCGGCGCTGGAGCTGTCGCAGTGCTCGGTGGCGTTCCGCGCCCGCGTCGGCACCAACACCGGTATCGGTTCAGAGGCGCTGGTTGCCGACGGAACCGCGCAGCAGAAGGCGCGCTATCTGCCGCGCCTGGCCTCGGGCGAAATCACCGGCTCGTTCGCCCTGACCGAGCCGCAGGCCGGATCGGACGCCACCGCGCTGCAGACCACGGCCCGCCGCGACGGCGATGCCTATGTGCTGAATGGCGAAAAATGCTTCATCACCAATGCGCCGCTGGCCGGCCTGTTCACGGTGATGGCGCGTACGGACGCGTCGCAAGCCGGCGCCGCCGGGATATCGGCGTTCCTCGTCGAGCGCGGCACGCCCGGCCTGGCCACCGGGCCGGCGTACGACAAGATGGGCCAGGCCGGCTCGCCCGTATCCTCGGTGCATTTCAGCGATTGCCGGGTGCCGGCCGGGAATCTGATCGGCGGCCAGGAAGGCATGGGCTTCAAGACCGCCATGAAAGTCTTGAACAAGCAGCGCGTCCACCTGGCGGCGCTGTGCGTGGGGCCCGCCATACGCATGCTGGACGACGCGATGGCATTTGTGGCCGAGCGTCGCCAGTTCGGCCGGCCGCTGATGGATTTCCAGTTGATCCAGGCCATGATCGCCGATTGCCAGACCGAGATCCACGCCGCGCGCGCATTGGTGCTGCAAACGGCGCGCGAGCGCGACGAGGGAAAGGATGTCACGCTCGCGGCGTCGATGTGCAAGTACTTCGCATCCGAAATGTGCGGCCGCGTGGCCGACCGCTGCGTCCAGATGCACGGCGGATATGGCTATGTCGCCGACTACGCGGTGGAACGCTTCTATCGCGATGTCAGGCTGTTCCGCCTCTACGAAGGCACCAGCCAGATCCACCAATTGACGATTGCCCGGCAGACGCTGACGCGCGCCGGATACTCGCCGGCCCGCTGAGCGGCATCCAGGGGCCGCATCCACGACATACAAGACGGCCCTCCACCAGGAGACAAGCATGAAAAGATTGGCAAAATGGGTTGCCGGCACCGCCGTGGCGCTGTCGGCGGCATGGCCCGGCCTGGCCGCCGCGGCCTATCCGGAGCGTCCCATCCGTTTGATCGTGCCGTTTGCGCCGGGCGGCTCGACCGACATTCTGGGGCGGCTCCTGGCGGACGCCTTGCCGCCCATCCTGGGCCAGCCCGTGATCGTCGAGAACAAACCGGGCGCCGGGGGGCAATATCGGCGGCGACATCGTGGCGCGGGCCGAACCGGACGGCTACACGCTGCTGCTCGCAGCCGCGGGCCCGACCGTGATCAATCCGAGCCTGTACCGGGACATGCCGTTCGACCCGGCCAGGGACCTGGCGCCGATCAGCTGCATCACCCGCGAACACAACCTGATGGCGGTCGGGCAGTCGGTGCCCGCTGCGACGCTGGGCGAGTTTCTCGATTATGCCCGCTCCAACCCCGGCAAACTGTCGTTCGGCTCGCCCGGCAACGGCTCGCCGGCGCAATTGGCCGGCGAATTGCTCAAGCAGAAGACCGGCATCCAGATGGAACATGTGCCCTACAAGGGCACCGGCCCGGCCGTGACGGACCTGATCGCCGGCCATATCGCCGTCATGATCGACAACATGCCGGCGCTGTTGCCGCACGTCCAGGCCGGACGGCTGCGCGCGCTGGCGGTGCCCAGCGATACGCGGGCCGCCGCCGCGCCGGATATCCCGACGTTCCAGGAAGCCGGCGTGCCGGATTTCGTGGTCATGGCGTGGAAGGGCTTGATGGCGCCGGCCGGGACACCGGACGCGGTGGTCGAGCGCCTGAGCGCCGCGATTTCCCAGGCGCTGGCCGACCCGAAGCTGCGCGAGCGACTGCAGGCCATGGGCGCGGAGCCGCTGGGCAGCACGCCGCAGCAGTTCGCCCAGCAGATCGCGTCGGAAACCGCCTGGTGGCGCGAGCTGGTGCAATCCACCGGGACCCGGATCTAGTAAGGGGCACGCATGAGACTCTCGCGATTCAAACCCTGGGCCTTGGCCTGCGCGGGGCTGTTGCTGGCGGCGGCCGGCAGCGCCGCCGCCGCGTATCCGGAGCAGCCGATACGGCTCATCGTCCCTTATGCCGCCGGCGGCGGCACCGACACGGCGGCGCGCATGCTGGCCAAGAAGCTTGCGCCGCGCCTCGGGCAGCCCGTCCTGGTCGAGAACAAGCCCGGCGGCGCCACCCAGATCGGCACGGCCTATGTGGCGCGCGCCAGGCCCGACGGCTATACCTTGTTGATGGGCACCGCCAATCTGGCGACCAATGCCGTGCTGTACCGGAACCTGCCCTACGACGTCGCCCGGGACTTGACGCCAGTGGCCTGGGCGACCGATGTGCCGGTGTATGTGCTGGCACTGGCCGGCGCCGGCATTGTCGACCTGGCCAGCCTGCGGCGGGCCGCGGGCCAGGGCACGGGCCTGGCTTACGCCACCGCCGGAGTCGGCAGCATCCCGCATCTGGCCGCCGAGATGTTCGCGCACCAGTTCGGGATGCCATTGCGGCACATTCCGTACAAGGGTAGCGCCGAGGCCGTTGCGGCGCTGGCCGGCGGCCAGGTGCCGCTCAGCTTCGACAACCTGCCGCCGGTGCGCGCGCAGATCGAGGCGGGCCGCGTCGTCCCGCTGGCCATCGCCGCCGCGCGGCGCAATCCGCTGCTGCCCGAAGTGCCGACGCTCGCCGAGTGGGGATACCCGCTGGAGGCGTCGTCCTGGTGGGGCGTCATGGCGCCGGCTGGCACGCCCGCGGACATCGTCGAGACCTTGAACCGGCACATCGACGCGGTACTGGCCGACCCCGAGGTCCGCGAGTACTTCGTGCAGCAGGGCATGCAGCCCATGGGCGGCGCCCCCGGCGAGTTCGGCCGGCACATTGTGGAAGAGACGCGCAAATGGCGCGCAGCCGTCGAGCAGGCGGGAGTGCGGGTGACGCAATGAACGGGATGAAAACCACGACAGAGCGGGGCTACGCCGGCGATATCGACCAGTTGCGGGCGCGCGTGCGCCGCTTCGTCGAGGAAGCGGCCATTCCGCTCGAATCGCCGGCGTTGGCGCACGATGTGGCGGCCCTGGATGCGGCTATCGCGCAGTTGCGCAAGCGGGCGCGCGATGACGGCATCTACGCGCCGCAGTTGCCGCCGCGCTGGGGCGGCCTGGGACTGGACTGGCGACAGTGCGTCGCGGTTCTGGAAGAGGCGGGGCGCGGGTTCCTGGCGCCGGCGGCCATGAACTGCGCGCCGCCGGACCAGCCCAACATGCTGACCTTGCTGGCCATTGGCAGCGCGGCGCAGCAGGCGCGCTACCTGGGGCCGTTGGCGCGCGGCGAAGCCCGCGCCTGTTTCGCCATGACCGAGCCGTCGCCGGGCGCGGGTTCTGATCCCGCCATGCTGGCTACCCGGGCCGAGCGGCGGGGCGGCCGCTGGGTGCTCAACGGCCGCAAGATGTTCATCAGCGGCGGCGTGGGCGCGGCCTTTGCCCTGGTGCTGGCGCGCACCGATGCCGGCGCGAGCCTGTTCATCGTCAACGCCGATGCGCCGGGCTATCGCGTGGTTCGCGATATCGGCATGGCGACCGGATACCAGGTGGGCGGCCATGCCGAGATCCTGCTGCAGGACTGCGAGGTAGGCGACGAGGCTCTGCTGGGCGAGCCGGGCAGGGGCTTCGAGTATGCCCAACTGCGGCTGGAGCCGGCGCGGCTGTCGCACTGCATGCGCTATATCGGCCGCGCCGCCCGGGCGCTGGAGCTGGCGCAGGGCTACGTGCAGCAGCGGGAATCCTTCGGCGCCCGGCTGGCCGACCTGCAGCAGGTGCAGGCCATGGTCGCCGATTCGCACATCGACCTGCATGCCAGCCGGCTCATGACAGCCGATTGCGCGGCGGCGCTGGACGCCGGCCGCTCGGTCAAGCACTTGTCGTCGATGACCAAGGTCTTCGTGTCCGAGGCCGTCAATCGCGTCGCCGACCGGGCCGTGCAGATGATGGGCGCGCTGGGCGTTTCCGACGAGACACCGGTGTCGATGATCTGGCGCGAATTACGGCCGTTCCGCATCTATGACGGCGCCAACGAACTGCACCGGGCGACCCTGGCGCGGCGCATCCTGCGCCCGGCGTCGCCGCTTCTCTCCACAGGAAAATCATGAGCATCCCGCCGTTTCTCGCCTACCGGTTGCATGCGCCGGCCTCCGGCACGCGTCCGGCCGGCCGCTTCGAGACCCTGGGCATCGATGATCTCTCGCCGGGCGAGGTCGTCATACGGGTGGCGTATGCCGGCCTCAATTACAAAGACGCCCTGGCCGCGGCGGGAGAGGGGCGCATCATCCGCGCCTATCCGCGCATCGGCGGCATCGACCTGACCGGGCGGGTGGTCGCCTCGGGCAGCGACGCCGTGGCGACGGGGCAGGAAGTCATCGTGCACGGCTTCGGCATCGGGGTCGATTGCGACGGCGGCTACGCCGAATATGCCCGCGTGCCGGCCGACTGGGTCATGCCATTGCCGCCGGGCCTGGGCCTGCGCGACGCCTGCGTCCTGGGCGCCGCCGGCTATACCGCCGGCCTGGCGTTGCACTGGATGGAACACAGCGGCCTGGCGCCGGCGCAAGGCGAGGTGCTGGTAACCGGCGCGACCGGCGGGGTGGGCAGCATCGCGGTCGACATGTTCAGCCAGTGCGGTTATCGCGTATGCGCCATGTCGGGCAAGCCCGATGCCGTCGAGTACTTGCGGGGTCTGGGCGCCGCCGAAGTGCTCGCGCCGGCGCCCGCGCCGGCGTCCGGGGCCAAGCCGCTCGACAGCGCGCGCTGGGCCGGCGTGGTCGACTCCGTGGGAGGCGAGGTGCTGGCGCGCGCCCTGAGCGCGCTCAAGCCCGAGGGCATTGCCGCGGCCTTCGGGAATGCGGGCGGCATGCAACTGCCGACCACTGTGCTGCCGTTCATCCTGCGCGGCGTCAAGCTGCTGGGCATCAACGCCAATAGTCCCATGCCCCTGCGCCGGCAGGTCTGGGGCAAGATCGCCACCCGCTACCGGCCCGCCCGCCTCGACGCGATCGCGCATGTCATCGAGCCCGCCGCGTTGCCGCAGTCGCTCGACGCCATGCTGCGGCGAGCCAGCCGCGGCCGCACTGTCGTCGATTTTTCCTGAAACCGATTCCGCCACCAGCCATGACCTCGCGCGCAGAGCTTTCCCGTCTATTTCATCCTCGCAGCATTGCCGTCGTCGGCGCGTCCGCCGCGCCCAACAAGATCGGCGCGATGCCGCTGACGCTGCTGCGCCGCCACGGCTATGCGGGGCGCATCGTGCCGGTGAACCCGCGCGGCGGGACCATTCTGGACTTGCCCGCATGTCCGGACCTGGCCGCTCTGGCCGAGCCGGTGGACTTGGCTATTCTGGCCGTGCCCGCGGAGCACGCCGCCGACGCGCTGGCCCGGGCGCGCCCGGGCCAGGTGGCGGGGGCAGTGGTGTTCACCTCCGGCTATGCCGAGACCGGCGAGGCGGGCAGGGCCCGCCAGGCGCGCCTGGAGGCCGTCGCGCGCGAGCGCGGCATCCGCTTGCTGGGGCCCAACTGCCTGGGCTTCATGAACGTGCGCGAGCAGGTTTACGCGACCTTCTCGCCGGCGCCCATGAACGGCACCGTCGCCGCCGGCGACATCGGCATGGTTTCGCAGAGCGGCGCGTTCGGGGCCTATGCCTACAGCATGGCGCGGGAACGCGGGCTGGGGCTGTCATACTGGATCAGTACCGGCAATGAAGCGGATCTCGACGTGTCGGACTGCATCACATGGCTGGTCGACGATCCCCATACTCGCGTCATCATGGTGTACATGGAAGGCTGCCGTGACGGCGCGAAGCTGCGCCACGCCCTGGCGGCGGCCAGCCAGGCCGGCAAGGCCGTGGTGGTGGCGAAGATCGGCCGCACCGCCGCCGGCGCCCAGGCGGCAGCCTCGCACACGGCCGCCCTGGCCGGCGACGACGCGGTCTACGACGCACTGTTCCGCCAATACGGCGTGGCGCGCGCGCACACGATCGACGAGTTCTTCAACCTGGGCTACGCGCTGAGCGCCTGGCCGCAGCGGCCGGCCGGCCGCCGGCTGGGCATCATCACGATTTCCGGCGGGGTGGGCGCGCTGATGGCCGATGACGCGCAGGACGCCGGGCTGATGTTGCCCGAGCCAGCGCAGTCCGTCCGTGACCGGCTGTTGGCGCGCGTGCCTTTCGCCAGCGCGCGCAACCCGGTGGATGTGACCGGCCAGGCAGTGGCCGAGCCCGGCCTGTTGCTGGAGACGGCCGACGGGATGCTCGCCGGAGGCACCTATGACGCCCTGGCGGTGTTCCTGGCGGCGGCGGGCTCGCTGGATTCGCTATGGCCGACGTTCGAGTCGTTCGCGCGGGAACTGCGCGAGCGTCATCCCGCAGTGCCGCTGTCACTGTGCGCGATCTTCCCGCAGGTGCGGCGGCAGGCGCTGGAGGCGCTGGGATGCCCCGTCTTCACCGACCCTAGCGCCGCCATCCGGACCTTGGGCGCCGTGGCGGTCATGGAAGACGCGGCCGAGCCCGTCGTCATGCCTGAGCGGCAGGCAGCGGCCGCGGAACTGCCCGCCGGCTCCGGCCCGCTCAACGAAATCGAGGCGCTGGCGCTGGTCCGCCAGGCTGGGATCCCGACGGTGGACGCGCGTCTCGTCGCCAGCGCGGACGAGGCGGTGGCCCAGGCCGATGCCGTGGGCGGCCCGGTGGCGCTCAAGATCGTGTCGCGCGACATCCTGCACAAATCGGACGTGGGAGGCGTCCGGCTGGCCCTGCAAGGGGCCGGCCAGGTGCGCGGCGCGCATGCCGGCATCATGGCGGCGGTCGGGCAGCAGGCTCCCCAGGCGCGCATCGACGGGGTGCTGGTCGCCCCGATGGCGCCGGCCGGGGTGGAGTGCATCCTGGGCATGCACCGCGACCCGGTGTTCGGGCCAGTCATCATGTTCGGCCTGGGCGGCGTGTATGTGGAGATCCTGCGCGACATCAGTTTCCGCCTGGCGCCGTTCGGGCATGCCCAGGCCCGCGCCATGATCGCCGGGCTGCGAACATACCCGCTGCTGTGCGGCGCGCGGGGTGCGCCGCCCTGCGACGTGGAGGCCCTGGCCGACGCCCTGGTGGCGTTCGCCGCGCTGGCGCACGCGGCGCCGGACCGCATCGAGTCGATCGAGATCAATCCGTTGCTGGCGCTGCCGCGCGGACAGGGCGTACTGGCGCTGGATGCGGTGGCCGTCGCGAGCTAGGAGCACTGCAAAAATCGCGGCGCCGGATTACATTCACGGCAAATGTATGAAGGCGAACCATGCGAATACTGGTCATCGAGGACGAGCGCAAGCTCGCGGACTATCTGCAGAAGGGCCTGGCCGAACAGAGCTTCGTGGTCGACGTGGCGCGCGACGGCGTCGAAGGCTGCCATGCGGCGTTGGAGTTCGACTACGACGTGGTGGTGCTGGACGTGATGCTGCCGGGCCTGGATGGCTTCGAAGTGCTGGCGCGCCTGCGCCGCGGCAAGAGCACGCCGGTGCTGATGCTGACCGCGCGCGACCGGGTCGAGGACCGCGTGCGCGGCCTGGAGGGCGGCGCCGACGACTACCTGGTCAAGCCATTCGCGTTCTCCGAGCTGCTGGCGCGGGTGCATGCGCTGCTGCGGCGCGGGCGCGGCCAGGAGCCGGCCGTGCTGGCGCTGGACGACCTGGAGCTGGACCTGGTGCGTCGCAAGGCCAGCCGGGCCGGGGTGCGGCTCGACCTGACCGCCAAGGAATTCACGCTGCTGGCCTTGCTGCTGCGCCGCCAGGGACAGGTGCTGTCGCGTACGCTGCTCGCTGAGCAGGTCTGGGACATGAACTTCGACGGCGATACGAATGTCATCGAAGTCGCGGTGCGGCGCCTGCGCGCCAAGCTGGACGATCCGTTCGACCGCCGGCTGCTGCACACGGTGCGCGGCATGGGCTATGTGCTGGAGCGACGCGAGCCATGATGCGTCGCCCCGCGTCCATCGAGCGGCGGCTCACTTTGCTGCTGGGCGCCATCGCCCTGGCCGTGTCCAGCGTGGCCGGCTGCACGCTGTTCTGGGCCTTGCAGCGCGAGGTGCAGCGCCAGCAGATTACCGAGGTGGCCGGCAAGCTGGAACTCATCGAACACCTGATCGGCATGCAGGCCGGGCCGGAGCCGTCCGGGCACCTGGCCACCACGCTGGACAATATCCTGGCCGGCCACGGCCAATTGCGCGCCTGGATCATCGGCGCCGACGGCCGGCCCCATTACGGAGGACCGGCGCCGCGTGTGCTGCGGGCCGGCCCGGGCGACGAAGTCCTGCTCGAGACCGGCGACGGCCAGCGCATGCGCGGCCTGCGGGTGGCCCTGGAGGCGGGGCCGTTCGACCGCGCCGCGCTGACCGTGGCCATCAGCACGCGGCCCGGCGGGCAATTCCTGTACACCTACGCGACTGCGCTGCTGCTGGTTTGCGCGCTGTGGGTGGGGGTGACCGTGGCCCTGGGCGCATGGGCGGTGCGGCGCTCGGTGGCGCCGCTGCGGCGTCTGTCGGCGCAGGCGGCACGCATCGGTCCCGGCAACCTCGCGGTGCGCCTGCCGCAGCCGGACGGCGATGCCGAGCTGCACGAGTTCGTCCGCACCTTCAACCAGCTGCTGGACCGGCTGCAGGCCGCCTACCAGCAACTGGAAGGCTTCAACGCCGACGTGGCGCACGAACTGCGCACGCCGCTCGCGACCCTGATCAGCGGCACGGAGATCGCCCTGGGCAGCGAGCGCAGCGCCGCCGAGCTGCGCGAGGTGCTGGCCTCCAACCTGGAAGAGCTGGAAAGCCTGCGCGCCCTGGTCAATGACATGCTGTTCCTGGCGCGCGCCGACAGCGGCGAATTGGCCCAGGACCTGCAGCCGGTCGACATGCGCGGGGAAATCGCGCGGGTCGCCGATTATTACGAGGCGGCGCTGGAGGCGGCCGGCCTGGCGCTGCGCATCGAGGGGCAGGGCGACGGTGCGGCGCTGGCCAATCCGCGGCTGCTGCGCCGGGCGATCGCCAACCTGGTATCCAACGCGATCAAGGCCGCGCCGCGCGGCAGCGTCATCCGCGTCGCCTACGCGGCCGAGGGCGCCGGCATGCGGATCAGCGTGCGCAACACCGGCCCGGTCATCGCGCCGTCGGCCCTGCCGCGCATCTTCGACCGCTTTTACCGCGGCGATGGCGCACGCGGCGGGCGCTCCGCGGGACACGGCCTGGGGCTGGCCATCGTGCGGGCGGTTGCGCGCATGCACGATGGCCGCGCGTTCGCCGCTTCCGACACGGACGGGACCGAAGTCGGCTTCAGCATCGGCACGCGGCAGATTACAGAAACGTAATCTGGCCGACAGCTTGGCGTCGGTCATGCGCGGCTAGAGTGTCCGCATGACTGCATTGTTCGATACCGCGGGCCGGAAGCCCGCCTCGGCGCCGCGGCGCCGTTTCGTCCAGGGCCTGGCCGCCGGCGGCCTGCTGGCCGGGGCCGGGCTGCGCCATGGCGGCGCCTGGGCCGCGGCCGCGCCGGCAGTGTTGTCCGGCACACAGTTCGACCTGGAAATCGGCGAGTCGCCGGTGAACTACACGGGGCGGGCGCGCCGCGCGACCACGGTCAATGGCCAGCTGCCCGCGCCGGTGCTGCGCTGGCGCGAGGGCGATGACGTCACCTTGCGGGTCACCAACCGCCTGCGCGAAGACACCTCGATTCACTGGCACGGCATCCTGCTGCCGAGCGGCATGGACGGGGTGCCGGGCTTGAGCTTCGCGGGGATCCGGCCGGGCGAGACCTTCACGTACCGGTTCCCGGTGCGCCAGAGCGGCACGTACTGGTACCACAGCCATTCGGGCCTGCAAGAGCAGACCGGCCTGTACGGCGCCATCGTGATCGAGCCGCGGGCGCCCGCGCCGCCGCCGGCGGACCGCGACTACGTCGTGCTGCTGTCGGATTGGACGGATGAAGACCCGGCCGAGGTGTTCCGCAAGCTGATCGTGATGCCGGACTACTACAACCGCAATCGCCCCACGCTGGGCGACCTGGCGGCCCGGGCCGGGCAGGCCGGCTGGCGGCAGGCCTTGGACGAGCGGCTGATGTGGCAGCGCATGCGCATGGACCCGACCGACCTGGCCGACGTATCGGGCGCCACCTATACCTACCTGACCAACGGCCGCTCGCCGGCGGGCAACTGGGCCGGGCTGTTCCGGCCCGGCGAGCAGATCCGGCTGCGCTTCATCAACGGCTCGGCCATGACCTACTTCGACGTGCGCATTCCCGGCCTGAAGCTGACCGTGGTGGCGGCCGATGGGCTGCCGGTGCGGCCGGTGGAGGTGGACGAGTTCCGCATTGCGGTAGCCGAGACCTACGATGTGATCGTCGAGCCGGACCAGGCGCGCGCCTATACGATTTTCGCGCAGGCCATGGATCGCTCCGGCTATGCGCGGGGCACGCTGGCGCCGCGGGCCGGCATGCAGGGCGAGGTGCCGCCGCTGGACCGCGTCCAGGTGCTGGGCATGGCGGACATGGGCATGCGCCACGACATGGCAGGCATGGGCCACGGCGCACACGGCGGGCATGGTGGCGGGCATGGCGGCGCGGCCGGCGGCGGCATGGTCGAAGCGCGGCATCCGTACCCGGCCGAGCGCGGCGTGGCGAACTCGATGCTGCCCGATGTGGTGTCGACCCGGCTGGACGATCCGGGCGTAGGGCTGCGCGGCAACGGCCGCCGCGTGCTGACCTACGCGGACCTGCGCTCGGCCGCGGTCCCGGCCGACGAGCGGCCGCCCACCCGCGAGATCGAGCTGCACCTGACCGGCAACATGGACCGCTACCTGTGGTCGTTCAATGGGGTGAAGTTCGCCGATGCCAAGCCCATCGTGCTGCGCTACGGTGAACGGGTGCGCTTCGTACTGGTCAACGACACCATGATGACCCATCCTATCCACCTGCACGGGCTATGGAGCGACCTGGAATCTCCCGACGGCGCGTTCCAGGTGCGCAAGCACACCGTCAGCCTCAACCCGGCGCAGCGCATCAGCTATCGCGTCAGCGCCGATACGCGCGGCAACTGGGCCTACCACTGCCACCTGCTTTATCACATGGAAGCCGGCATGTTCCGGGCCGTGGTCGTGGAGTAGGCGCATGAAACATTGTTCCTTCATCCGCGCCGGCAGGTGGGCGGCAGGCTTGCTGGGGCTGCTGCTGGCCTGGCCGGTCGGGGCGCAGTCGGGCCACGCCGGCCACGGCATGGACCATGGCGGCGCGGCAGGACAGTCCGCACCCGCGCCGGCCGGGGAGCACGCGGCCATGCCCGGCATGACGCACGGCGCGGCGCCGGCGGGCCGCCTGCCGTCCAGCGATGGCGCGGGCGCGCGCGGCTACGAGGCTTACGGCATTCACGCCGGCATGATGGACGGCATGGCCGCCAGCCAGTTGCTGTTCGACAAGCTCGGCCTGGCGCACGACCGGGCCGGCCGCACCGGCCTGCAGTGGGACGGCGAATTCTGGCTCGGGCGGGGCCGGGACCGCTTGTGGATCAAGAGCGAAGGCGAACGCATCGGCGGCACCTCGGCGGCCAAGGTCGAGGCGTTCTGGAGCCGCGCCGTCTCGCCTTATTGGGACGTGCAGCTGGGCGCCCGGCGCGATTTCGGCGCCGGCCCGAAGCGCGACTGGCTCGCGCTCGGCCTGCAAGGCGTGGCGCCATACGAAATCGAGACCGAACTGACCGCCTATATGGGCAAGGCGGGGCGCACGGCGCTGGGGCTCAAGGCGGAGTACGATCTGCTGCTGACGCAGCGCCTGGTGTTCACGCCCGAAATCGAGGCCAGCCTGTATGGCGAAGACGATCCGGCACGCGGGGTTGGCGCCGGCCTGGCCGACGCCGCGCTGACCCTCAGACTGCGCTACGAAATCACCCGCCAGTTCGCGCCCTATGTCGGTGTATCCTTCGGCCGCAAGTTCGGCCAGACGGCGCGCTATGCCAGCGAGGCCGGCGAGAGCCGCTCGGAACGCGCGCTGCTGGCCGGGCTGCGCCTCTGGTTCTGAATGCCGCCACGACGAGACCACTCATCATGCCAATCGATATTTCCCGTCCCTTGTCCACCCGCCGCCGTCTGCTGGCCGGCCTCGCGCTCGCGCCGCTGGCGGCCCGGGCCGCCGCCCCGGGCGCCACGGTGCGGGTCTGGAAGACGCCGACCTGCGGTTGTTGCCAGGATTGGATCGCCCACCTGCGCGACCACGGTTTCCAGGTGGAAGTCAGCGAAGTCGACGACACCTCGGCGATCCGCGAGCGGCTGGGCATTCCCAGGGAGTATGGCTCGTGCCATACCGGCCTGGTGGCCGGCTATGCCCTGGAAGGCCACGTGCCGGCGCGGGACATCCAGCGCCTGCTGCGCGAGCGCCCGGCGGCGATCGGCCTGGCCGTGCCCGGCATGCCGCTCGGCTCGCCGGGCATGGACGGCCCCGAGTACGAGGGCCGCAAGCATCCCTATGAAGTCCTGCTGGTGCGGCGCTGGGGCCTGACCTCGGTGTTCCAGGCCTATCCGGCCTAGAAGCCTGTTCACCCTCCGGGCCGGCCGGGAACCGGGCGGCAGGCTAGGCGCGGGCCCGGGCCGGCGTATCGCCCGCGCCCAGGTCCCAGTACAGGCCGGTCATCAGAGTCAGGGCCTCGCGCAGCAGCTCCGGCGGCAGATGTTCATTCGGCGCGTGCTGCGAGCAGCCCGGATACGAATGCGGCACCCACACCGTGCGCAAGCCCAGCACGTCCGTGAAGATGTCGTTCGGCAGCGAGCCGCCCAGGTTCGGCAGCACGGCAACTTTCTTGCCGCTGGTGCGCTCCAGCGAAGCCACGGTCCAGCGCACCCACGGATCGTCGGGGTCGATGCGCGTGGCCTTGAACATGGTTTCCCGCGTGGTCTGCACCCGCACCATGGGAAAGCCCTGGCGGTCCAGGTGGCGGCGCAGGGCGGGCAGCAGCGCGTCCGGGTCCACGCCCACCACGAAGCGCAGCTGGCAGCGGGCCCAGGCGCGGGGCGGAATGGCGTTGACCGGCGTGTCGGGGTTGCCCGTCTTGTAGGCCAGCACCTCGAACGAGCACCAGCCGAACACGCGCTCGGCCGGCGACAGGCCGGGCTCGCCCCAGTCGGGCTCGATTTCCGGGCCGTCCGCGCCGCCGTCGACTTCACAGTCGGCCAGCGCGCGCCGCACCGCCGGCGGCAAGCCGGCCGGCACCCATTCGGGCACCCGGATCTGGCCGCTGGGCGACACCAGGGTGGCAATGGCGTGGGCAAGCTGGATGCCGGGGTTGGAGATCAGGCCGCCCCAGTTGCCGGAGTGATGCCCGCCGGCACGCGCCTCGATGCTCAGGTCGAAGTTCAGGCTGCCGCGCGCGCCCAGGAACACGGTGGGCCGCTGCGGGCTCAGGCGCGGGCCGTCCGAGGCGATCAGCAGGTCGGCGGCGAACCTGTCGCGGTGCTGTTCGCACAGTTCGCGCAGGCCCGGCGAGCCCGTCTCTTCGCCCATTTCGAGCAGGTACTTGACGTTGAAGCCGAGTTTGCCGCGGGTCTGCAGCACCAGCCTGAGCGCCTCGATGTTGATACTGTGCTGCCCCTTGTTGTCGGCGATGCCGCGCCCGTACCAGCGGCCGTCGCGCTCGGCCAGCGTCCAGGGCGACAGGCCGGCGTGCCATTCCGGCTCCAGCCCGCGGATCACGTCGCCGTGGCCGTAGCCGAGCACGGTGGGCAGGGCCGGGTCCTCGATGCGCTCGGCGAACAGGAAGGGCGCGCGCGCCTTCTCGTGCGTGAGGATGCTGCATTCGAACCCCATGGCCTCGAACGCCGGCCGCATCTCCGTTTCCAGGTAGGCGGACAATTCCCCCGCGCGGCCGGGGTTCTGGCTTTCGGTGGGAATCGCCAGGCGGCGCGCGAGCAAGTCGCGGAAGGCGCCGGAATCGAAACATTGCTCGGCGCGGGCGATGGCGGTTGAGCGGCTCATGGCTGGACGGCTCCTCGGGACGATGGCGGATAGAGATGGCAGGCCACCAGCGCGCGCTCCTGCGGCAGCAGGGCGGGGCGCTCGTGGCCGCACTGCGGCATGGCGTGCCGGCAGCGTGGATGGAACGGGCAGCCCGGCGGCGGCTTGAGCGGGTCGGGGAACGACAGGCCCAGGCCCGTGTCCGGAATGCCCAGGCCCGGCTCGGGTGTCAGCACCGAGGCCAGCAAGGCCTGGGTGTAGGGATGGCGCGGCTGGCGGAACAGCTCGGCGGCGGGCGCGGATTCGACCACGCGGCCCAGGTACATGACGGCCACGTCGGTGGCGATGTGTTCCACCACCGCCAGGTTGTGGCTGATGAAGACGTAGGTCAGGTCGAACTCGCGCCGCAGGGCCATCAGCAGGTTCATGATCTGCGCCTGCACCGATACGTCCAGCGCCGAGGTGGGCTCGTCGCAGATGACGATTTCCGGGTTCATGACCAGCGCCCGCGCGATGGCCACCCGCTGGCGCTGGCCGCCGGACAGCTGGCCGGGCGTATTGCCCGCCAGGCGGGCCGGCAGCCCGACCCGCTCGAGCATCTCGATGGCCTTGTGCTGGCGCGGGTTGGCGATGCCGTGCACTTCCAGCGGCAGCGACACGATCGAGGCGATGGTGCGGCGCGGGTTCAGCGAGGAGTACGGGTCCTGGAATACCGGCTGCACGCGCCGCGCCAGCGCGCGGCGCGACAGCTCGCGGATGTCCCGGCCCTCGATGCGCACCGCGCCGCCGGTGGTCGGCAAGAGGCCCAGCAGCAGCCGCGCCAGCGTCGACTTGCCGCAGCCGGATTCGCCCACCACCCCCAGCACGCCGCCGCGCGCGACCGCCAGGTCCACGCCGTTGACGGCGTGCAGGGTGCGGCGCGGCTGGAACATGCCGGTCTTGACGGTGAAGCTGCGGCTGACGTCCTGTGCCTGGATGAGCGCGTCCATCAGCCGGCCTCCGTGCGGATGCAGCGCCATTCGTGGCCGGGCGGCGCCCGATGCAGCGGGACGTCCGACCCGCAGGCGGGCCGGGCGTGGCGGCAGCGTTCCCGGAAGGCGCAGCCGGACAGATCGCCGACCAGTGCCGGCACCACGCCGGGAATGGTGCCCAGCGGCGTGCCGGGCGGGGTGCGGCCAGGCACCGGGATGCAGGCCAGCAGGCCCTGGGTGTACGGATGGCGCGGCCCGGCGAAGATGTCCGCGACGGGTCCCTGTTCGACGACCTGGCCGGCATACATCACGGCCACCTGGCGGGCAATGCGGGCCACCACGCCCAGGTCGTGGGTGATCAGCACCATGGCGATGCCCAGTTCGGCCTGCAGGTCCGCCAGCAGGCGCAGGATCTGCGCCTGGATGGTCACGTCCAGCGCCGTGCTGGGCTCGTCGGCGATCAGCAGTTCCGGCCCGCACATCAGGGCCATGGCGATCATCACGCGCTGCCGCAAGCCGCCCGACAGCTGATGCGGGTATTGCCCCAGGCGCTGTCCGGCCGAGGCAATGCCGACTTTTTCCAGCAGTTCGACGGCGCGTTCGCGCGCTTGCGCGGCGCCCGCGCCGCGGTGATGGCGATAATGCTCGGCCAGCTGCTCGCCAATGGTATAGGCCGGGTTCAGGGCGGTCATGGGCTCCTGGAAGATCATCGCCATCTTGTTGCCGCGCAGCGCGTTGACGCGGCGGCGTCCGGTGCGCGACAAGTCTTCGCCCAGCACGGCCAGGCGGCGGGTGCTGCGCCGCGCCGCAGCCGGCAGCAAGCCCATGATGGCCAGCGAGGTCATCGATTTGCCGCAGCCGGATTCGCCCACCAGGCACAGCGTCTCGCCGCGCCGGACCTGGAAGGACACCCCGCGCACCGCGTGCAGGGCGCCGCGCGGAGTGTCGATGGCGACCCGCAGGTCCTGCACGTCCAGCACGATTTCCGCAGCATTCATCGTCAGGCCCTGTCGTCCGGAGTGAGCCACTGGTGCAGGCCGTCGCCGGCCAGGTTGATGGCGAAGATCAGCAGCGCCAGCGCGCTGCCGGGAATGGCGATCAGCCAGAAGGAAAAGAACATGTAGGCCTTGGCTTCCGAGATCATCAGGCCCCAGGACGGCAGCGGCGGCTGCACGCCCAGGCCCAGGAACGACAGCGCCGCCTCCAGCAGGATGGCGCTGGCCGCTTCCAGCGTGGCGATGACGATCAGGTGCGGCACTACGTTGGGCAGCACCTCGCCGCGCACGATGCGCCAGGTCGAGGCCCCGGCCGCCTGCGCCGCCGACACGTATTCCAGCGCACGCACCTGCTGGGTGGCGCTGCGCATCACGACCGCGAAGCGGTCCCATTTCAGCAGCCCGAGCACCAGGATCACCACCCATAGCGAACCGCCCACGATGGCGACCGTGGCCAGCGCCACCAGGATGACGGGCATCGACAGCCGGGTGGTCACCAGGAACGACACCGCCATGTCGATCTTGCCGCCGAAATAGCCGGCCGCCATGCCCAGCGCGGTGCCGATCAGCCCGGAAATCAGCGCCACGCTGGCGCCGATCAGCAGCGAGATGCGCGCGCCATAGAACAGGCGCGACAGGTAGTCGCGGCCCAGCTGGTCGGTGCCCAGCGGATGCAGCCAGGTGCCCTTGTCGTACCAGACCGGCGGCGCCGTGCGGTGCGTCAGGTCCTGGAAATACGGGTCGTGCGGCGACAACCAGGGCGCGAACAACGCGATCAGCACGATCGCCAGCAGGATCGTCCCGCCCGCCAGCAGCGCCTTGTTGCGCCGCAGGCGGCGCCAGGTCGGCCGGCCCGGCGCGGCCGTGCCGGCGGCCGCGGGCGCCGGCACCTCGGCCAATACGGGAGGAAGGGGCGCGGCCATGATTCAGGACACCCTGATGCGCGGGTCCAGCCACGCGTTGGCGATGTCGGCGGCCAGGGTCAGCAGCACGTACAGCACCGACAACAGCAGGACGATGAGCTGCATGACCGGGTAGTCCTTGAAGGTGATGCTCTGGTAGGCCAGGTAGCCCAGCCCGTCCAGCGCGAAGATGGTCTCGATGACCACCGAGCCGCCCAGCAGGTAGCCCAGCTGGACGGCGGCCAGCGCCACCACCGGCACGATGGCGTTGCGCAGCGCGTGCTTGAAGATCACCGTGCCGGTGGGCAGGCCCTTGGCGCGCGCGGTGCGGATGTAGTCCGCGCCCAGCACTTCGATCATGCCGGCCCGGATCAGCCGCATGAACGCCGGCGCCACGTAATAGCCCAGCGCGATGGCGGGCATCACGAAGTGCTGCCAGGTGCCGCTGCCGGAGACCGGCAGCACGCGCAACGTGATCGAGAACAGCATGATCAGCAGCAGCGCGAAGAAGAAGTTGGGCAGCGCCTGGCCCAGCACGGCCACCGCCAGACACAGTCGGTCGGCCAGGCTGCCCTTGTACAGCGCCGCCAGCACTCCCAGCGGGATGGAGATGAACAGCGCCACGCCGAGCGCGGCCAGGCCCAGCAGCAGGGTGGTCTGGAGCTTGGAGAAGATCAACGGCCCGGCGTCCGTCTTGAAATACACCGAGGTGCCGAAGCGGCCGTTGAGGATGTTCCACAACCAGTCCGCGTACTGCACGGCGATGGGCCGGTCCAGTCCGTAGGCCTTGCGGATCATGTCGATGTCGGCCTGGCGCGCGCCTTCGCCGGCCAGGGCCACCGCCGGGTCGCCCGACAGGTGCAGCAGCAGGAAGGCCAGCACCGACACCGTCAGCGCCACCAGCACGGCCAGTCCCAGCCGCCTGATCAGGAACCCGAGCATGGGCGTTCTCCGTGTCGCGGGTTATTTCCAGCTCATGTCCCAGAAGCGCACCAGCTCGTCCGGGTAGGTCTTGAACTCCAGGTCCTTGCTGGCCACGTAGTAAACCGGCAAGGTCCACAGCGGCGCGGCGTAGGCGTGCTCGGCGATCAGGGTCAGGGCCTGCTTGTAGGCGGCGTTGCGGGCCTGGCTGTCGATGGTGTGGTCGCCCTTGTCCAGCAGCTCGCGCACTTTGGGGTCGCGCGTGATGTCGTCGTTGCCGAAGGCAAAATACACCGGCGTCGAGGCCGAGACATCATTGACCAAGTTCGAGCCCCAGGTCTGGTGGGTGAGCGATGCCTTGCCGGCGCGGATCATGTCGCGCATGGCGGCGTACTGCAGGAAATTGAGCTTGGCGCGGATGCCGACCGCCTGCAGGTAGTTGATGATCGCCTCGGTCTGGTTGCGCTCGCGGTAGGCCACGATGTCGATGTCGAAGCCATCGGGATGGCCCGCCTCGGCCAGCAGCTTCTTGGCCAGCGCCGGGTCATACTTGTAGACCGGCGCGCCCTCGTCGGTGCAGCCGACCTGCGACGGGGTGCAGATGGTGTTGAGCAGCTCCGCCCCTTCGCCCACGATATTCTTGATGATGGCCTCGCGGTCGATGGCGTGCAGGATGGCCTTGCGCACGCGCTCGTCCTTCAGTTGCGGCGCGGGCGTGTTGTCCAGGATGTTCATCTGCATGAACACGATGCGCATCGTGTTGCCGCTCTTGACCTGCAGCTGGGGCAGCGTCTTGAGCTGCTCGGCCTGGTCCTTCGGCACGTGCATGATGAAATCCTCGCCGCCCGAGATCACTTCCGCCATCTGGGTCTGGCGGTCGGGGATGAAGCGGATCACCACCTTGCCGATGCGGGGCTGCGCCTTGGGCGAATCCTTGAAGTAGTCCCGGTTGGCCTCGAGCGTGATGGACTTGCCCGGCACGTACTCCGCCACCTTGTAGGGGCCGGTGCCGACCGGCTTGGCGTTCATGCCCTGCGGCCCGACTTCCGCGTAGTACTTGGCCGGATGGATGGCCACGGTGGTCGACAGGTATTCCTTGGCGCCGGGGAAGGGCTCCTTGGTGGTCAGCCGCACCTTGTATTTGCCCAGCTTCTCGACCTTGTCGATCCAGCGCACGTTCTGCTGGGTGGTGGCCTTGTTCTTGGGGTCCGACACGAAGTTCAGCGTGTACACCACCGAGTCGGCGTCGAACTCTTCGCCGTTATGGAATTTGACGCCTTCGCGCAGCTCGAACTCGAGCGTCTTGTCGTCGACCTGTTTCCAGCTCTTGGCCAACTGGCCCTTGTACTCGTTGGTCAGCGGATCGCGGTACAGCAGCGTGTCCCAGACATTGGCGGCGATGATCACGCCGATGCGCACGTTGTTGTAGTACGGGTCCACGCTTTCGGGCGCCTGGTCGTAGGCCATGCGCAGGGTGTCGTCCTGCTTGCCGGCCAGCGCCGGCTGGGCCGCCAGGGCGGCGCCGGTCAGCAGCAGCGCCGCGACCGGGAATCGAAAGGACAGCGGTGCAACGAAACTAACGCGACGTTCAGCCATGATTGGCTCCTGTAGACCGTATCGGTTGAGCGGAATACTGCGGTGTAGCGTGTATCGTTCCCGGGATGCTTGGTCGTCCTAGCCGGGGGGTGGGTCGTGCTGCGGCCGCCGCGCATGTGCCGAGGCCTTGAGGGCCGCATCGCACTTGCGCTGCAGGTGGGTTCGCATGATGGCGGCCAGGCGTTCGGCGTCGCGCGCGGCCAGCGCATCGGCCATCTCGATGTGCTCGCGCATCGCCTGGTCCCATTTCTCGCGGTTCTCGTTGGAGACGAAGCGCAGATTCTGGATGCGCGCGTTCTGCGTCTCGTAGAGCCGTGCCAGCAGGCCGTTGTGGGCCGCCTGGCTGATGCGGGCATGAATCTCGCGGTTGGTGCGGTAGTAGGCCGGCAGGTCGCGGCGCGCATGGCTGGCCATCATTTCGTAGGTGAGCGCGCGGATCTCGGCGATTTCCTGCTCGGTGGCGCGTTCGCAGGCGTAGCGGCAGGACAGGGCCTCCAGCCCGCCGATCACTTCGAACGCCTCGCGGATGTCGGCCTCGGACAGCGCCACTACCCGGGCCCCGCGGTTGGGTTCGATGCGCACCAGTCCTTCGGCGGCCAGCAGCCGGAATGCCTCGCGCAGCGGCGTGCGCGACACGCCCAGCAGCTCGCCCAGCGCCCGTTCGTTCAGGCGCGCGCCGGGCGGATATTCGCCCTGGATGATGCGTTCGCGCAGTTGCCCGGCCACGCCCGCCGGCAGGGTGCGCCCATTGCCGGCGCCGCGCGCGGGGCGGGCCGACGGGGCGGCGCCGGCGTCGGCGCCATCAGCGGGCAGGGCGGGGTTGCTGCGCATTGGTATACCAAATGGATTTGGTCTTTCGCAGACTATAAAACAGGCGATCCGTGCGTCGTCATGGGGGATACCCTGAATACTCGATATAAAACAAAGATATAGGGTTAGCCATGATAGGCCGGTCGTGGCGGGCAATTGCCCGTGCCGGACGGCTTGCGTATGATGCTTGGACGCGTTTTCTAGTTGTATACCAATTCTGCCGACTAGAGGCCTACCCATGATCTCCCTGCACGGGCATCCGTCCGGCCGTCATTTCCTGCAGATACCCGGGCCGACCAACGTGCCGGACCGCGTGCTGCGCGCCATGCACCGCGCGACGATCGACCACCGCGGCCCCGAGTTCGGCGGGCTGGGGCGGGCGGTGCTGCAAGGCATGCAGTGGGTCTTCCAGACCCGCTCGCCGGTGATCATCTATCCATCGTCCGGTACGGGCGCCTGGGAAGCCGCGCTGGTCAATACCCTGTCGCCCGGCGATCGCGTGCTGATGGCCGAGACCGGCCACTTCGCGGCGCTCTGGCAGCGCCTCGCCACCCGGCTGGGGCTGGACGTGGAGATCCTGGAGGGCGACTGGCGGCACGGCGCCGACCCGGCCCGGATCGAAGCCCGCCTGGCCGCCGATGCCGGGCATCGCATCAAGGCGGTGTGCGTGGTGCACAACGAGACCTCCACCGGCGCCGTCACCGACGTTGCGCAAGTGCGCCAGGCCATCGACCGCAGCGGCCATCCGGCGCTGCTGATGGTCGACGCCATATCTTCGCTGGGGGCCATGGATTATCGCCACGATGAATGGGGCGTCGATGTCGGCGTGGCCGGTTCGCAAAAGGGCCTGATGCTGCCGCCCGGGCTGTCGTTCAACGCGCTGAGCGAGCGGGCGCTGCGGGCCGCGGCCAGCGCGCGCCTGCCGCGCTCGTACTGGGATTGGTCGGCCATGCTGACGCTCAACGAGGGCGGGTACTTCCCCTATACACCCGCCACCACCTTGCTGTACGGGCTGCACGAGGCGCTGGACATGCTGCGCGCCGAGGGCCTGGAGCGGGTCTTCGCGCGGCACCGGCGGCTGGCGCAGGCGACGCGCGCGGCGGTCCGGGCCTGGGGGCTGGAGCTCGTCTGCCAGGACCCCGCCGCGTGCAGCAATGCCCTGACCGCCGTGCTGATGCCCGACGGGCATAGCGCCGACGCGCTGCGCAAGGTGATCCTCGACCGCTACGACATGTCGCTCGGCCAGGGGCTGGGGCGCTGGTCGGGCAAGATATTCCGCATCGCCCACTTGGGCGATTTCAACGATCTGTCGCTGTGCGGCGCGCTGGCCGGCGTGGAAATGGGCCTGGCCGCCGCCGGCGTGCCGCACCGGCCGGGCGGCGTGCAGGCCGCGCTCGATTACCTGGCCCGGCCCGCCGCCGGCCGTCACGAAAAGGGGTAGGAGATGAACGAAGCATTGATGCAGCAGGCGATCCAGTTCGCCCAGGAACACGAAACCGACTGGGACCGCGAGGTCGACGGCGTATGGGGCGTGCACCAGCAGGACCCGCCGCCCTGGAACCGGCTGCTCGGCCCGGTGCACGGCCGCGGCCCCGTGACCGGCCTGGTGGTGGTGGACGGCCGGACGGTCGCGTCCTGGGGCGAACCGCAGCGGGCCGACCTGACCTTCAGCGTGGCCAAGCTTTACCTGGCGCTGGTGGCCGGCGTGGCGCACGACCGCGGCCTGTTGCCCGACGTGGACGAACCGGTGCGCGCGCGCGTGCCCGGCATCGGGTTCGACACCGGCCGCAATGCCCGCATCACCTGGCGGCACCTGCTGCAGCAGACCAGCGAATGGGAGGGCGAGCGCTTCGGCGTGCCCGACCAGGTCGACCGCTATCGCGCCGTCACCTTCGGCGCGCCGCCGGCCGGCAAGAAAGGCGACGCGCGCCCGCTGCAGGAGCCCGGCACCTACTGGGAATACAACGACGTCCGGATCAACCAGCTTTCTTACGCCTTGCTGCACCTGTTCCGCCGGCCGCTGCCGGAGGTGTTCCGCGAAGCCGTGATGCGCCCCATCGGCGCCAGCGAAGACTGGCAATGGGTCTGCTACGACAACGCCTGGGTCGAGATCGACGGCCAGCGCATGCCGTCGGTGCCGGGCGGCTCGCACTGGGGCGGGGGCATGTCCATCAGCAGCGCGGACCAGGCCCTGATCGGCCGCATGCTGCTCGACGATGGCCGCGCCAACGGCCGCCGGGTCATCTCGCCGGAGTGGCTGCGCGCCATGCGCACGCCCAGCGAACTGGCGCCGTACTACGGCTTCCTGATCTGGCTGAACGAAGGGCGGCGCATTTTTCCCAGCGTGCCGGAGTCCAGCTTTTTCGGCATCGGCGCCGGCAGCTCCTTCACCTGGATCGAGCCCGAGCGGCGCATGGTGGTCATCGTGCGCTGGCTGAACTCGTCGCATGCCGACACGCTGTTCGGCAAGATCCTGGCCGCCGTGGACGGCTGAGCGGGCGGCGTGCTCCGGCGCGGGGCCGGTTGACGGGGGTCAAGCTGCGGCCGGACGGGCGGCACTACCCTGGAACCGGCGGGCAACCGCCCGCCAGTCCCTCCACCACAAGAGCACGCCATGTACCAGCACATCCTCATCCCCATCGACGGCTCCGAGCTCTCGCGCCTCGGCCTCGTCAACGGCCTGGCGCTCGCCAAGGCGCTGCAGGCCCGCGTCACCATCATGACGGCGATCGAGCCCATCAACGTCCTGTCGGCCGAAACCGTCCAGTTCGCCAGCGTGCCGCAACAGTACGAGCGCCAGGCGCGCGAACGCGCCCGGCAGTGGCTGGCCGACGCCGCCGACCAGGCCCGCCAGGCGGGCGTGCCGTGCGACACCGCCATCCGCGAGAACAGCCAGCCGTACCTGTCCATCATCGAGTGCGCCACCCAGGGCGGCTGCGACCTGATCACCATGTCGTCGCACGGCCGCAGCGGCATGGCGGCCGTGATGGTGGGCAGCCAGACCCAGAAGGTGCTGACCAAATCCAAGATCCCGGTGCTGGTCTACCGCTGAGCCGCGCCCCGCGGGGCGCGCCGCGCCGGCGCCATCCGCCGGACTGGATATAATCGCCAGTTCGGCTTTTTTTCGTGGCCGCCACTCATCCCTTCCTTTGCGCCCCCGCGCACTACCGATATGAAAAAACTGACCGCTGCTTTCCTGGTCTGCGCCACGTCGCTGCTCGCGGCCTGCGGGCAGAGCGACGACCCCGCCCCGCAAGCCGGCGCCGCCGCCGCCCAGAAAATTGTCGTCGGGCTGGACGACAATTTCCCGCCCATGGGCTTTCGCGACGAGAACAACCAGCTCGTCGGCTTCGACATCGACATGGCGCGCGAGGCCGCGCGCCGCATGGACATCCAGGTCGAGTTCAAGCCCATCGACTGGAGCGCCAAGGAAGCCGAGCTCAACGGCAAGCGCGTCGACGTGCTCTGGAACGGCCTGACCATCACCGAAGAGCGCAAGCAGAACATCGCCTTCACCGCGCCCTACATGGCCAATCACCAGATCATCCTGGTTGCCCACGGCTCGCCGGTGCAGGCCAAGGCCGACCTGGCCGGCAAGGTGGTCGGCGCGCAGGACGGCAGCAGCGCCGTCGACGCCATCAAGAAAGACGCGCCAGTCGCCGCCAGCCTGAAAGAGATCAAGCTGTTCGGCGACAACGTCACCGCCCTGATGGACCTCTCGGCCGGCCGCCTGGATGCCGTGGTGGTGGACGAAGTAGTGGGCCGCTACCTGGCCAACAAGCGCGAAGGGCAGTACCGCGTCCTGGACGAGAATTTCGGCACCGAGGACTACGGCGTGGGCGTGCGCAAGGACGACACCGAGCTGCTGGCCCGGCTCGACCAGACCCTCGCCGCCATGAAAAAGGATGGCTCCGCCGCCCGCATCGCCCAGCAATGGTTTGGCGCCGACATCATCAAATAGGCGCGGGCGCCGGCCCGCTGAGCGCCTAGGATAGCCGCATGGATTACGTCATTTCCCTGCTGGGGCCCATGGCGCAGGGGGGCCAGGACCACCCTGACGCTGTTCTTCGTCACCTTCGCGCTGGCAGTGCCCCTGGGGCTGCTGCTGGCGCTGGCGCGCATCTCGCACTGGCGGCTGCTCAGCCAATTGGTCAACGGCTACATCTGGCTGATGCGCGGCACGCCGCTCATGCTGCAGATGCTGTTCATCTACTTCGCGCTGCCGTTCGTGCCGGTGGTGGGGGTGCGCCTGCCCGATTTCCCGGCCGCGGTGGTGGCGTTCACGCTGAACTACGCCGCCTATTTCGCCGAGATCTTCCGCGCCGGCATCCAGTCGGTGGACCGTGGCCAGTACGAGGGCAGCAAGGTGCTGGGCATGAGCTACCTGCAGACCCTGCGGCGCATCGTGCTGCCGCAGATGGTGCAGCGCGTGCTGCCGCCCATGAGCAACGAGACCATCACCCTGGTCAAGGACACCTCGCTCATCTACGTGCTGGCGCTCAACGACATCCTGCGCACCGCGCGCGGCATCGTGCAGCGCGACTTCACCACCACGCCGTTCCTGGTCGCGGCGGCCTTCTACCTGATCATGACGCTGGTGCTGACCTGGCTGTTCCAGCACATGGAAAAACGCTATGCCAAGTACGACCAATAGCCCCGTCGCCGCCGATCCGCGTCCGGTGATGATCGCGGCGCGCGAGGTCGGCAAATCGTTCGGCGCCGCGCGCGTGCTGGACCAGGTGTCGCTGACGCTGCGCAAGGGCGAGGTGGTCGCGGTGATCGGCCCGTCGGGGTCGGGCAAGAGCACCTTCCTGCGCTGCCTGATCCACCTCGAGACCATCGACGAAGGCAGCATAGAGATCGAGGGCGAGGCCCTGGCGACGGCCGTGCCGGGCGGCCCGAGCCGCTATGTGCGCGATGCGGAGGTGCGGCGCATCTGCCGCAAGATGGGCATGGTGTTCCAGTCGTTCAACCTGTTCCCCCACATGACCGTGCTCGAGAACATCATCGAGGCGCCGGTGACCGTGCAGGGCGTGCCGCGCGACCAGGCCATCCCGAAGGCCGAGGCGCTGCTGCGCAAGGTGGGGCTGCTGAACAAGCGCGACAACTATCCGGCGCGCCTGTCGGGCGGGCAGAAGCAGCGCGTGGCGATCGCCCGGGCGCTGGCCATGGAGCCGGACATCATGCTGTTCGACGAGCCGACCTCGGCGCTCGACCCCGAACTCACCGGCGAGGTCCTGCGCACCATGCGGCAACTAGCCGACGAGCACATGACCATGCTGGTGGTCACCCACGAGATGGGCTTTGCCCGCGAAGCCGCGCATCGGGTGGTGTTCATGGACGAAGGCCGCATCGTCGAAGAAGCGCCGGCCGAGACCTTCTTCCGGGCCCCGCAGCAGCCGCGCGCCCGCGCGTTCCTGGGGAAGATGCTGTAGGCGCCGCGCTTCCATGGCGGCGTCATAGTGTTACACCCAATGAAAGAATTAATAAAATAAAACAGCATTTCTCCACCATTTGATTATCTTGGTAAACATTGCGTGCCCGCCCAGCGAGCGCGCCATCCAGGAGACAAAGGAGGAGGGGAGATGCGTACGTTCCAACGCAGGATCGCCGCATGGCTGGCGTGCGGCGCGCTGGCGCTGCTGGCGGGGTGCGCCGCGCCGGGCGGCGGCAAGCAGTCGACCATCGATATGCCGGGGTTGTCGCAGCCGGTGGAAATTCTGCGCGACCAGCATGGCGTTTCGCACATCTACGCGCAGAACCAGCACGACCTGTTCTTCGCCCAGGGTTTCAACGCCGCGCGCGACCGCATGTGGCAGCTCGACCTGTGGCGCCGCCAGGGCGAAGGCAAGATGGCCGAACAATTCGGCCCGCGCTTCATCGAGCAGGACCGCGCGGCGCGCCTGTTCCTGTACCGGGGCGACATGCAGGCCGAGTTCGCCAGCTACCATCCCGAGGGGCGCGCCATCCTGACCGCGTTCGCCGAGGGCATCAATGCCTACGTCGACTGGGTCAAGGCCAACCCCGAGCACATGCCGCCCGAGTTCAAGCTCACCGGCACCGAGCCGGGCTACTGGAGCCCGGAAACCTCGCTGATCCGCATCTACGGCCTGACCCGCAATGTGGCCAGCGAGGTCAAGCTGGCCCGCCAGGTGGCCGCCCTGGGCCTGAACGTGGTGCAGGACCTGGGCGTGTATGAACCGCCGATTGCGCTGCAGGTGCCGGCTGGCCTGAATGTGAACCAGATCGACGAGAACATCCTGGCCGACTACAACCTGGCGCGCAAGGGGCAGAAGTTCGTCGCCGCCGATTTCCCGCGCAGCCCGCTGGCGGCGGACGGGCGCGAGAAGCTGGCCGAGAGTCTCTCGGCCAGCCTGGAAGCCTCGCTGGATCCCGCCTTCGATCCGCTGGCGCCGCGCTATGAAAGCAATAACTGGACCCTGTCCGGCCAGCGCACGGCGACCGGGCGGCCCATGTTGGTGGGCGATCCGCACCGCACCATCGCCATGCCGTCGCTGCGCTACATGGTGCACCTGAACGCGCCGGGCTGGAACGTGATCGGCGCCGGCGAGCCGGCGCTGCCCGGCGTGTCCATGGGGCACAACGAGCGCATCGCCTTCGGGCTGACCATCTTCGCGTTCGCGGACGAGGAAGACCTGTACGTCTACGACCTCAACCCCGCCAATGCCAGCCAGTATCGCTATCGCGGCGGCTGGGAAACCATGCGCACCATCGACGAGACCATCGAGGTGCGCGGGCAGGCGCCGGTGCGGCGGCAACTGAAGTTCACCCGGCACGGTCCCGTCATCCATGTCGATCCCGTGCGCCACAAGGCCTATGCGCTGCGCGCGGCCTACCTGGAGTTTCCCGGCACGGCGGCCTACCTGGCCAGCCTGCGGCTGAACCAGGCGCAGAACTGGCAGGAGTTCGTGGCCGGCATGGAACGCCACTACACACCCAGCGAAAACATGGTCTATGCGGACGTGGACGGCAACATCGGCTGGTTCGGCGGCAGCATCGCGCCGATCCGCCCGCGCAAGGACTGGAGCGGCATGCTGCCGGTGCCGGGCAATGGCGATTTCGAATGGAACGGCTTCCTGCCGACCAGCTCGCTGCCCAAGGCGCTGAATCCGCCCGAGGGCTACGTAGCGACCGCCAACGAATACAACTTGCCCGCCGACTATGCGTATAAGGACATGTCGAACCGCACCTGGGCCGAACCGTACCGCATCCAGCGCATCCGCGAGGTGCTGGCGGACGCGCGCGGCCTGAGCCTGGAGGATTCGCAGCGCCTGCAGTTCGACAATCTGTCGATTCCGGCCCGCACGCTGACCAAGTACGCCGAGTCGTTGAATTCGACCGATCCGGGCGTGGCCGAGGCGTTGCGGCTGTTGAAGGACTGGGACTATCGCACCGAGATCGATTCGAAGGCCGCCACGGTGTACGAGTTCTGGCTGCCGGAAGTGGTCAAGCGCGTGTCCGACCTGTATGTGCCCGCCAACGGCCGCGAGGTGTTCGGCAACCTGTCCACCCGCAAGACCCTGGAGAAGCTGGCCACGCCCGATGCCGCGTTCGGGCCGCGGCCGGAACAGGGCCGCGACGCGCTGCTGCTGGCGGCGCTGGCCGACGGCGTGCGCAAGCTGACCGCCATGCAGGGGGCCGACTCGCGGCAATGGGAATGGGGCAAGCTGCACCATATCCAGTTCGAGCACAGCCTGGCCGAGCTGCTGCCGCCCGACACCGCCAAAGCGTACGGCACGCCGCGCTACCCGGTCAGCGGCGACAACGATACGGTGCACCGCGCCACGTTCCGCAAATCCGATTTCCGCCAGATCAGCGGCGCCTCGTACCGCCAGGTCATCGACGTAGGCAACTGGGACAACTCGCGCATGCAGAACATGCCGGGCCAGTCGGCCGACCCGCGCAGCCCGCACTACCGCGACCTGCTCGAAGGCTGGGCCACCGGGAAGTACATTCCCATGGCGTTCAGCCGCGAGAAGGTGGAAAGCGAGCTCGGCGATACGCTGGTGCTGCAGCCGGCGCAACGTTGAGCGGGTCGGCGCGGCGCCGGGCGATCGAGCCTCCGGCGCCGCGCCGTCTTAGCGTGGCGGGCCGAGCGGCGGCGCCACGGCTTCCAGCGGCTTGCGCTCGGCGTCGACCGCCAGGCGCCAGGCCAGGATGCCGGCGCCGGCCATCAGCGCCGCCGCCAGCAGATAGCCCAGGGTCAGCGCGCCGCGCTGGCCGCCGCCGATAAGCCAGCCGTACAGGGCCGGCCCGGCGAAGCCGCCGGCGCCGGTGCCGGCCGCGTAGAACAACGAAATGGCCAGCCCGCGCATCTCCAGCGGGAATACCTCGCTGACCGTCAGGTAGGCCGAACTGGCCGCCGCCGAGGCCACGAAGAAGACCGCCGACCAACACCATGCCTGCGAGCGGGCGTCCAGCCAGCCGGCCTGGAATGCCAGCGCGGAGGCGGCCAGTCCGAGACCCGACAGCAGGTAGGTGAGGGCGATCATCCTGCGCCGCCCCACGCGGTCGAACAACGGTCCCAGCACCAGCGGCCCCAGGACATTGCCCAGCGCGAATGGCAGCACGTACCAGCCCACGTCCTGCGCCGGTACGCTGTAGAAGCGGGTAAGGACCAGGGCATAGGTGAAAAAGATGGCGTTATAGAAGAATGCCTGCGCCAGCATCAACGCCAGGCACACCGCCGACCGGTCCGGATAGCGGCGCAGCAGCACGGCCGCCGCCTCGCGCAGTGTGGGCGTGCCGGCCGCATGGCTGGGCAGCGCCGGCGCGGCCGCGGGCAAGGGGCCGTGGCGCCGCCGCACCCGCGCCTCGATATCGCGCACGATGGCCAGCGCCTGCGCCTGGCGGCCGTGCGCCAACAGCCAGCGCGGGCTTTCCGGCACGTCGCGGCGCACCAGCAGGATGGCGATCGCCAGCAGCCCTCCCAGCGCGAAGGCCAGGCGCCAGCCCAGGTCGGCCGGCACCAGGGCCGGGTCGAGCAGAGGCAGGCTGAGGCCGGCGCCGAGCGCCGCGCCGATCCAGAAACAGCCGTTGATGGCCAGATTGACCCGGCCGCGCACGCGCGCCGGGATTAGTTCGTCGATGGCGGAGTTGATGGCGGCATACTCGCCGCCGATGCCCACGCCGGTCAGGCAGCGGCATGCCGCGAAGAACGCGTAGTTCGGCGCGCAGGCCGTGGCGAGCGTGGCGGCCATGTACAGCCCGAGCGTGGCCAGGAACAGCCGCTTGCGGCCGAGCCGGTCGGCCAGCCGCCCGAACAGCAGGGCGCCGGCCACCGCTCCGGCCACGTACAGCGAACCGGCGGCGCCCACTTGCGCGGCGCTCAGGCCCAGGGTGCCGGGCTGGGTCAGCACGCCGCCCAACGACCCGGCCAGCGTGACCTCCAGGCCGTCGAGCACCCAGGCCACGCCCAGCGCGATCACCACGCGCCAGTGCCAGGCCGACCAGGGCAGGCGGTCCAGGCGGGCGGGGATATCGCTGCAGCATGGGGGCATGGCAGTGCGCAGGTCTGTAACGCGACACCAGACAGTACATGAGACCGGCGGCCATGCGTCAAGCGCGCGGCGCGGGTATGCGTCTTGCTGCGCCCGCCGCGCATTGCAGGGAGGACGCGATGAGCCTGACAGCTATTCCGCGCGGCGACCCCGCGACGCTGGCCCACCGCCTGGGCCGCGCCGTGCGGCCGGCCTGCGAGCCGCTGCCGCCGGTGGAGGACGGCGCGGCCTTTGGCGCCTGTTTCGACCGCTATGCCGACGCCCGCATCGTGCTGCTGGGCGAGGCCAGCCATGGCAGCGCCGAGTTCTACCGGGCGCGCGCCGCGATCACCCGACGGCTGATCGCACAGTACGGCTACGACATCGTCGCGGTGGAGGCGGACTGGCCGGACGCGGCGCGCATCGACCGCTACGTCCGCCACCGGCCCGCCGACCCGCACGACGAGCCCGCGTTCACGCGCTTTCCTGCCTGGATGTGGCGCAACGAAGACGTGGCGGCCTTCGTGCAATGGCTGCACCGCCACAATCGCGGCCTGCCGCCCGAGCGGCGCACCGAGTTCCGCGGACTGGACGTCTATTCGCTGCGCGCCTCGATCGCCAGCGTGCTCGCCTACCTGGAGCGCGTCGATCCCGAGGCGGCGGCACAGGCGCGCCGCCGCTACGGCTGCCTGACGCCGTGGCAGACCGAGCCGGCCTGGTACGGTCGCGCGGTGCTGCGCGGCGAGCGCGACCCCTGCGAGGATGAGGTGCATGCCCAGCTGCGCGATATCCTGGCCCGGCGGCTCGAGTACGCGGCGCAAGACGGCGACGACTGGTTCGACGCGGCCCAGAACGCGCGCACTATCCTGGCCGCCGAACAGTACTACCGCAGCATGTTTCGCGGCGCCACCGAATCGTGGAACTTGCGCGACCGCCACATGTTCGAGACGCTGCAGCAGGTGCTGCGCGCCCGCGGCCCGGATGCCCGGGCGGTGGTGTGGGCGCACAACTCGCATATCGGCCATGCGCCGGCCACGGCCATGGGCTGGCAGGGCCAGTTCAATATCGGGGAGCTGTGCCGCACGGCCTACGGCGAGGCCGCCGTGCTCATCGGTTTCGGCACCGACCGCGGCACCGTGGCGGCCGCCGACGACTGGGACGAACCCATGCGGGTCAAGGACGTGCTGCCATCGCGCGCGGATTCGTATGAGCAGGTGTTCCTGCAAGCCGGCGTGCCGTGCGCGCTGGCCGACCTGCGCAAGCCGGCCAACCGGGCGGCGCGCCAGGCCTTGCTGCCGCCCAGGCTCGAACGCGCCATCGGGGTGGTCTACCGTCCCGACACGGAATTCCACAGCCATTACTTCCAGGCGGTGCTGCCGGATCAATTCGATGGCTACGTCTGGTACGAGCAGACCCGCGCGGTCACGCCGCTGGCGGCGCCGGCGCCGCACGGCATGCCCGATACGTATCCGTTCGCCGTCTAGGGCCGCATGACAGGGAGATCGCCATGAACGCTCAAGCCCTTTTCGCCGACAGGGCGGACGCCGGCCGGCAACTGGCGCGGGCGCTGGCCGGACGTGCGGACCGCGACGCCGTCGTCATGGCCCTGCCGCGCGGCGGCGTGCCGGTGGCTTCCGAAGTG
This sequence comes from Bordetella genomosp. 2, assembly GCF_002261345.1. Lineage (GTDB taxonomy): Bacteria > Pseudomonadota > Gammaproteobacteria > Burkholderiales > Burkholderiaceae_B > Bordetella_A. The sequence continues at coordinate 291,125 of NZ_NEVT01000006.1, forward strand.
GCGCGCGCACTGGGCGCCGCGCTGGACGTGCTGATCGTCCGCAAGCTGGGCGCGCCCGGCCAGCCGGAATTCGGCATCGGCGCGGTGGCCGATGGCGCCGCGCCGCGGGTGGTGCTCAACGACGAGGCGCTGGGCCTCCTGCGGCCGCCGCCCGCCTATGTGGAGGGCGAGATCCGGCGCCAGCTCGACGAGATCGAGCGGCGGCGGGCCGCCTATGCCGCGGGCCGCGAGCCCGCCGAAGTGCGCGGACGGACAGTGGTGGTGGTCGACGACGGCGCGGCGACCGGCGGCACCGCGAAGGCGGCCCTGCGCGCCCTGCGGCAGGCGGGTGCGGCGCGGCTGTTGCTGGCGGTGCCGGTAGCCTCGCCGCATGCCCTGGCGACGCTGCGTCCGGACGCCGATGAGGTGGTGTGCCTGCACGCTCCCGCCGATTTCCGGGCGGTCGGCATGTACTACGCCGATTTCCGCCAGACCTCCGACGCGGAAGTGGTGCGCCTGCTGGCCGGCGCGATGCGCTGAGGCATATTCCGGGGTCAGCGTCCCTGTGCTATGAGCCGCGCGTCCAGGCGTGGGTAGACGCGCCTGGCATTGCCTTCGAAGATCAGGTGCCGGACTTCGGCGCCCAGGCCGCTGGCGTCGATATAGCGGCGCGTGTCGTCGAAATGGTGGCCGGTGTCGGGATCGATGCCGCGCACGGCGCCGATCATCTCGCTGGCGAACAGCAGGTTCTCGACAGGAATCACGCGCGTCAGCAGGTCGATGCCGGGCTGGTGATACACGCAGGTGTCGAAGAAGATATTGTTCAGCAGATGTTCCTGCAGCCGCGGCTTGCGCAACGCCTGGGCCAGGCCGCGGAAGCGACCCCAGTGATAGGGCACGGCGCCGCCGCCGTGCGGGATGACGAACCGCAGTGTCGGGAAATCGCGAAACAGGTCGGAGTCCAGGCATTGCATGAAGGCGGTCGTGTCGCCATTCAGGTAATGTGCGCCGGTCGTGTGAAAACAGGCATTGCAGCTCTGGCTCACGTGAATCATGGCCGGCACGTCATATTCCACCAGCTTTTCGTACAGGGGATACCAATAGCGATCGCTGAGCGGCGGGCTGGTCCAGTGGCCGCCCGACGGATCGGGATTCAGGTTGACGGCGACGTTGCCGTATTCCTCGACGCAGCGCCGCAATTCCGCGATGCAGGTGGCCGGATCGACGCCGGGGCTTTGCGGCAGCATGGCGGCCGGTACGAAATGCTCGGGAAACAGGGTGGCCACCCGGAAGCACAGCTCATTGCAGATACCCGCCCAGGTCGACGACACGCCAAAATCGCCTATGTGATGCGCCATGAAGATGGCGCGCGGGCTGAAGATGGTCATGTCGTGGCCGCGCTCGCGCATCATGCGCAACTGGTTGGCCTCGATGGCGGCGCGTATTTCGTCGTCGCTGATGCGCAATTCGGCGGTCCGCGGTTGCGGCGTGCCGTCCGCCACCGCGGCGATCTGGCGCGCGCGCCACTGCTCGAGCGCCGGCGGCGCGGTGGTGAAATGCCCGTGGCAGTCGATGATCATGTGATCGATTCCGTAGTCAGTTGTTGCTGATGCCCGCGCTCGCGATCAGCTCGCCCCAGCGTCGCGTCTCGGTCTCCAGGAAGGCTTGGAAGCGCGCCGGCGGTTGCGGATCGACGATCGCGCCGACCGCCGCCAACCGCTGCTGGACCTGCTTGTCGTCGAGCACCGCCAGCAGGTTTTCGCTGAGCGTGGCAATGGCCGGGCCGGGCGTTCCCGCCGGCACCAGGAAACCCCACCATACGGTCGCCTCGAAGCCCGGAACGCCGGCTTCGTCGAAGGTCGGCACCTCGGGCAGGGTGGCGATGCGCTGCCGCGACGCCACGGCCAAGGCCCGGATATTGCCGGCCGCCACCCGCGGCGCGGCTTCCAGCGGGTTGACCATCATGAAGTCGAGGCGCCCGCCGATCAGGTCGGTCAGGGCGGGCGCGCCGCCCTTGTAGCCGATGTGCATGGCCTGGATATCGGTCGTGCGCTTGAGCATCTCGACCGCCAGGTGGCCGGATCCTCCCACGCCGGAAGATCCATAATTCATCTTGCCCTGCTTGTCGCGCGCCGCCTGCAGCAGGCCCTGCAGGGTTTGATAGGGCGACTCGGCGTCCACCACGAGCACCAGCGGCGCATAGCCGACGCGCGCCACCGGCGCCAGGTCCTTGAGCGGATCGAAGGGTAGATTGCGGTCCAGCCACGGGTTGGTCGCCAGGCCATTGGCGCCCAACAGCAGCGTGTAGCCGTCGGCAGGCGCGCGCACCACCTCGTGGGCGCCGATATTGGCGTGGTTGCCCGGCTTGTTCTCGACGATCACGGGCTGCCCCAGGCGGCCCGACAGCGGGTCGCCGATGATGCGGGCGACGCTGTCGACCGCGCCGCCCGCCGCGAACGGGACCACGATGCGCAACGGGCGGGATGGGAACGTGTCGGCATTGGCCAGCGCGGGGCCGACCAGCGTCGCGCCGGCCAATGCCAGGCAGGCGGCCCAGCGTCTGCGTACTCGGGAGGTCTGTGCTGTGCCCATGCTTGTCTCCTGATTGTCTGTTTGCCGGAACGGAGGGCGCCCGTGCCGTTGCGCAAACTATGGTGCTAGACTGCATGTGGCGGGTCAAATATATATTTTTATGGGTTTTCCATACGAAAAACGAATAGATGGATCTACGCCAACTACGCTATTTCGTGGCGGTTGCCGAAGAACTCAGCTTCACGGCCGCGGCGCGCCGGCTCAATATCAGCCAGCCACCCTTGAGCATGCAGATCCGCGCGCTCGAAGACGCCTTGGGCGCGCGCCTGTTCGAGCGCGCGCATCGCAGCATCGCGCTGACCGAGGCCGGGCGGGTGTTCCTGGAACAGGCCCGGCTGACGCTTAGCCAGATGGCCCATGCGGTACAGCTTGCCCAGCTGGCCGACCGCGGCGAAGCCGGCTTGCTGCGCATTGCGTTCACTGGATCGGTGCCACTGGTGCCCGGTTTTGCGCGGCTGATCAAGACTTTCCGCGCGGAGCGGCCATTGGCGCGCCTGGAGATCGCCCACATGCCTACCGGGCAGCAGTTGCAGGCGCTCGAAGAACGCCGCATCGATATCGGCCTGCTGCGGCCCGCGCCGCAGTTCCAGCCGCCTGGGCACCTGCATTTCACGCCGTTCTGGAAAGACGAACTGCGCGTGGCGATGTCCGGCGACCACCCGCTGGCCGCGCGCAAGGGCCGCATTTCCGTCAAGGAACTGGCCCGCTATCCGCTTATCCTGTTCCCGCGTGAAATCAGCTGCGGCCTGCACGACCAGATCATCCAGCTGTTCAATGCGGCGGGCCTGGTGCCCCAGGTGGCGCAGGAAGCGCGCGAAGGGACCACCATCGTCGGCCTGGTCGCCGCGGGGGTGGGCATTTCACTGCTGCCCGACACGTACGCGCGCCAGCAGGCCGAAGGTGTGCACTATGCCCAGTTGGAACCCGGCGTGGCCAATTGCCCGCTGTTGCTGGCCCACTGGAAAACCGGGCATTCCGATCTGGTCAGGCGTTTCGTGAAGCTGGCCCGCACGATCATTGCGGCCTGAGCCGCCGCGCGTACACGGTGCCCCAGGCCAGGCCCAGCAGCGCCGTCACCAGCGACCCCAGCAGCACGCCCAGCTTGGCGGCGCCAAGGAAGTTGGCGTCGCCGGCGAACGCCAGCATCGCAATGAAGATGGACATGGTGAAGCCCACGCCGGCCAGCAGCCCGATCAGGGCGATACCGCCCCAGGTGACGCCCGGCGGGAGGGCGCACCAGCCCAGGCGCACCATCAGCCAGCTCATGCTGATCACGCCCAGCGGCTTGCCGGCGATCAGGGCGATCGCCACGCCGGCCATCACCCAATGCGAGCCGCCCGCGGAGAGATCGATGCCGTCGAGGCTGACGCCGGCGTTGGCGAGCGCGAACAGGGGCATGATCGAATAGGCTACCCAGGGATGCAGCGCGCCCTGCACGCGCACCACGGGGGGCAGCACTTCGCGCTGGGCCAGCCGCAACTGGCGCAGCGGCTGCGCCAGGCTGCCGCCGCCGCGGTCCGGGTCGGCGTCGCGTCCCAGCAGGTCGTTCGTCACCCGCGAGACCATGTCCAGCGGGCGCTCGCGCATGGGCACCGACATTACCGGCGTCATCAGGCCCAGGACGACGCCGGCCAGCGTGGGATGGGCGCCGGTCATCAGCAGGCCCATCCAGACGATCGCGCCAGGTATGACATACGCATAGGCGGTACCGACGCCGATGCGTTGCAGGGCCAGCACCATCAGGATGCCCAGCCCGGCGACCAGGAAGCCGCTGTAGTCCAGCCCGCCCGAGTAGAAGAAGGCGATGATCAGCACCGCGATGATGTCGTCGATGATGGCCAGCGCCAGCAGGAAGACCCGCACGTTGCCGGGAATCGAGCGGCCCAGCAGCGCCAGCACGCCCACGGCGAAGGCGATGTCGGTGGCGGTGGGCACGGCCCAGCCGTCGGCGCGCCCGGCTTCGGCATTGAAGGCCAGGTAGATCAGCGCGGGCACGAGCACGCCGCCCAGCGCGGCCGCCAGGGGCAGCGCGGCCTGCCGCAGGTTGGAGAGCGCGCCTTCGTGGATCTCGCGCCGGATTTCCATGCCGACCACCAGGAAGAAGATGGTCATCAACCCGTCGTTGATCCAGAAATGCAGTGACTGCGAGAACTGCAAGCCGCCCACGCCGAAGGACAGCGGCGTGTGCCACAGCTCGTGGTAGGAATGGGGCAGTGGGGAGTTCGCCCAGAGCAGGGCGATGGCGGCGGCCGCCAGCAACACGATGCCGCTGACGGCTTCGATGTGCAGGAAACGCTCGAGGGAGGCGAAGGCGCGCTCGGCCAGGAGTTGCGCGCGCGGCAGATCACGGGACGGGATGGGGCGTCGGTTCATGGGTCGCGTATACCTTGCGCGGCGGCCCGACCTGCGCATGAACCTGTCTCGCCGCAGTATGCGGCTGACACCCGGGCGCCATTGTACACACCTCTGGCGCCCCTGGCAGCAATACCGCTATTTCTTGTTGTTGCCGGCAAAAGCGGCCGTGATGCCCAGGCCGATCAGCAGCGCACCGCCCACGTAGCGCTCGAAGCTCAGGTAGCCGCGGCTTTGCCGCAGCCAGCGGCCCGCGGCGCTGGCCGCCAGCGCATAGCAGGCGTCGCTCGCGAGCCCCAGCACGGTGAACACCAGGCCCAGGAAAACGATCTGCATGGCCACATGGCCGCGGCTGACGTCGACGAACTGCGGCAGGAACGCCAGGAAGAACAGCGCGGTCTTGGGGTTGAGCAGGTTGACGATGAAACCGTCGCGGAACAGCCTGGCATAGCGGCGCTGGCGGGGAGGCAGGTCCGTCGCGCCGATGGGAGCGGGGCGGGTGCAGATCTTCTTCAGTCCCAGCCAGATCAGGTAGGCCGCGCCGGCGTACTTGACGATGCTGAAGGCCAGCGCCGACGAGGCCAGCAGGGCCGACAGCCCCAGCGCCGCGGCCACCACGTGCACCAGGGTGGCCGTGTGGATGCCCAGGTCGGACACCAGCCCGGCCTTGCGGCCCTGTTCCACCGACTGCGCGATGATGAACAACACCGCCGGACCGGGAATGACGAGCAACACCAGGGCGGCGCTGACGAACAGCGCCAGGTTTGCGGTACTGGGAATCACGAATTCCATGGCCAGGGCTCCGGTGGCGGACTTCGGGTGGAAGGGAGGAACCGCTACTTTACTGCAGCCCGGCCGCGGCATGGCAATTGCTGGCTGCCTCCTGAACCGTTCCATCGGGAGACCCATATGTCCAATGAGTCGCCGCGGCACGGCGTGCCCCCGCAGTCCGCCGACCACAGCCATACCGAGCGCCAATACGAATCGCCCCTGTCGGAAGGGGCGCAGATCCCGCACAGCAGTTGGGACAGCAGCGGCCATTCAGGCGAGGCGGCCGGCGAGCCCATGCCGGCCGGGACAGGCCATGGCGTTGCCGGCGACCGCTGGCGTGGCCGCGCCGCCGCCCATGACAGGGGTGGCGGCAGCGGTCCGCCGCCTGGCGATGCCGCACACGGCGGTTATCATGCCCACGATGATCCGGACAGCGGCGGCGCGCATGCGTTTCCTCCCCAGCCGGCCGGCAATAGCGGCGGCTACGAAGGCACCGGCTTCAACCGGGGCTATGGCATCGAGGCGCGCGGCTATCGGCGCAGCGAACACCATGCAGACATCGGCACCCAGTTCGGCGATATCGGCGACTTCGACGACCTGTACGGAGAAGGGCGCCATGGCGGGCTGGGCCACGGCAGGCCGCACACCCTGCCGCGCGGCTACCGGCGCGCCGACGAGCGCGTGCTGGACGATGTCTGCGAACGGCTCAGCCGCAGCGGACTGGACGTATCGGAAGTCTCGGTGCGGGTGGTCGACGGCGAGGTGGTCCTGGAGGGCAGCGTCCGCGAACGCGGCGCGAAGTACGCCATCGAGAACATCGCGGATGGCTGCCTGGGCGTCAAGGACGTGGACAATCGCCTGCGCGTCGCGCAGGACGTGCCCGCGCGGCCACATCCGCCGGGCCGTTGAATGCGGTAGCGGCACCGGGCCGTCGCGAGGCCGGCCATGAGCGCGCCGTTTCTGCGCATACCGCCCAATACCGCGGGCCGGGACCTGGCGGTGGGCGACATACACGGGCATTTCGGCCGGCTGAGACGGGCCTTGGATCGATTCGGCTTCGATCCGCGGCGCGACCGGCTGTTCTCGGTAGGCGACCTGATCGACCGCGGCGCGGAATGCGAGGCCTGCCTGGATTGGCTGGCGGAACCCTGGTTCCACGCCGTACAGGGCAACCACGAGGATTACGCGATCCGGCATGTGCGCACCGGCAAGGTCGACACCGCCAACTGGCGGCACTATGGCGGCGGCTGGTTCCTCGACCTGCCTCCGGCGCGCCAGCAGGTTTATGCGCGGGCGCTGGCCGAGCTGCCGGTGGCGATCGAAGTGCCGACGGCCGCCGGGCCGGTGGGCCTGGTGCACGCCGATTGCCCGGTGCGCGACTGGCGGCGGCTGGAGGCGGCGCTGCGCGAGCATTACAAGCGCACTCGCTCGCATTGCCAGTGGTCGCGCGAGCGGCTGGCGCGGCAGGATTCCTCCGGCGTGGCCGGGGTGCGGGCGGTGGTGGCGGGGCATACGCCGGTGACGCGCCCCGTGGCGCTGGGCAATGTGTTCCACATCGATACCGGGGGCTGGCAGGCAGCGGGCTACTTCACGCTGCTGGACCTGGCCACGCTGCAGGCCTGGCCCGAGCCGATGACCCGGCCAGCCGCGCAGCAGGGCGCGGCCGAGGCGGGCGGGCGCTGAGTGTTTCTGCCAATGGCGTTGACCGCCCGCGCCATTGTGGCGCCGAGCCGCCGCAGCCTAGACTTCGGCACACTCCCGCTATTCGTCCTGGACAGCATGCCCGATCCGCACCTCATGCCTGCCGGCCCCGCGCCGTCAGTCCCGAATCGCCCGCCGCTTGCAGGCGTCACCGTACTGGACCTGACCCGGCTGCTGCCCGGCCCGGTCGCCGGTATGCACCTGGCCGATCTGGGCGCCGACGTGATCAAGGTCGAGGACACTGGCGCAGGCGATTACGCCGCAGCGCCGGTGCGCGAGCTGGTCAACCGGAACAAGCGCGGCATCCGGCTGGACCTGAAGACGCCCGATGGCGTACAGGCACTGCTTGATTTGTGCGCCACGGCGGACATCCTCATCGAAGGCTTTCGTCCGGGCGTGATGGCGCGTCTGGGCGTGAGCTACGAGGCCGCGCGGGCGCGCAATCCGGCCATCGTCTATTGCAGCATCAGCGGGTACGGCCAGACCGGACCGCTGCGCGACGAGCCCGGCCACGACCTGAACTACTGCAGCCTGACGGGCGTGGCCGAGCAGATGGGCCTGCCCGGCGGGCCGCCGGCATTGTCCAACGTGCCGCTGGCGGACTTGTTGGGCGGATCCATGGTGGCGGTGATGGGCGTGCTGTCGGCCCTGTTCGACGCTGGCCGCACGGGGCGCGGGCGCCACGTAGACATCGCGATCGCCGACGGCGTCCTGGCGCATGCGATATTGCCACTGGCCGCCGTGAACTCCAGTGGGGCGGCGCCGCCGAGGGGCGGCGCGAAGCTGACCGGCGCGTTGCCGTGCTACGGCCTATATCCGACGCGCGACGGCCGCTATCTGGCGGTCGCCGCGCTGGAGAAAAAATTCTGGGTCGCCTTCTGTGCGGCGATGGGCCGGCCCGACCTGGCCGACCTGCACAGTACGCAGCAAGATCCGCGCAATGATTGGGTCCGCCTCCAGCTCGAGCAGGTCATCGCCAGCCAGGACCTGGTTTGGTGGCGCGCCAGGCTGCGCGGCACGCAATGCTGCGTTACGCCGGTCATGCGCCTGGAAGAAGTCATGCAGGACCCGCACTTCGCGGCGCGCGGCATGCTGGTGGCCGGCGCGGCCGGGCGGGAGGCGCCGCCCGGCGGGCAACCTGCCAGGCAGTTGGGCTGCCCGGTACAGATGAGCGATTTCTGCTTCGGTATCCGTCGGCCGGCGCCGGCTCCCGGGCAGCACACGGACGAAGTACTGGCCGGCCTGGGTTACGCGCCGGAGCAGGTCGAGCGGTTGCGCGCGACGGGTGCGGCGGCCTGAAGCTGCGGCCGACGGTATACTGGGCGACGCTGCACGCCGCTCATGGCATATCCCCGTATCGCCATACCGATGCCCGCCTCGATCGACTCTTACGGCCCCATCGCCCAGCACACCGTAGCCATCACGCAGGTCATACAAATCCTCCAGGGTGCGCGCAGGCAGGGCCTGGACATTGACATCGCACTGTGGCGGGCGGGCATTTCCCCGGGTCTGCTCGAATCGCCGCTGTCGCGCGTGACGCAAATGCAGTACGCGCGGTTGATGCGGGTGCTGGCGCGCACGATGCGCGACGAGCTGTGGGGCCTGACGCCTCACAGGATGCGGCCAGGCAGCTTCATCCGGATCTGCAGCCAATTGATCCATTGTCGTACGCTGGGCGAGGCGGTCCGCACCGGGCTGGGGCTGTACCGGCTGCTGCCGCAGGTCTTTACGCCGCGACTGCTGGTCGCGGGCGACGTGGCCCGGATCCAGGTGACCCATCGCGAAAGCCAGGTGGACGCACCGGAAAGCTACGCCATGCGCACCTTCTGCTTCATGTCGTACGGCGTCATGTCATGGCTGACCGCCCGGCGCATTCCCGTGCTGTGCGTGGGCGTGCCCAGCGGCAAGGGCTACCGCAGCGAGGCCGAGCGGTTGATGCGTACACGCATCCGCTACACGAGCAACTGTGCGTCGCTGGAGTTCGAGGCGCACTGGCTGGCGCTGCCGGTGGTGCAGACCGCCGAAAGCTTGCAGGCGTTCATTCGCGAAGTGCCAGGCAACCTCGTCATCAAGTATCGGGACCGCAGCCGGCTGTCCGAGCGCATTCGCCGCCTGCTCAGGCAGCAGGCGCTGGTAGACGGCGTCACCCTGGAGGAAGTCGGCCGGCACCTCGGCATGACGCCGCAGACGGTGCGCCGGCATCTGAAGGCGGAAGGGCAGAGCTTCCAGGGCATCAAGGACAACCTGCGCCGCGACGCGGCCATCCAGCTGCTGGCGCGGCCCGACCTGACACTGAACGACATCGCGGCGCAGCTGGGCTATTCCGAGGCCAGTACCTTTCATCGGGCGTTCAAATCCTGGACCGGGCTGGCGCCCGGCATGTACCGGGAAGCCAATCTGAAACCGGCCGCCGTGCGCTGATCGTTTTTGCCAATGGCATTGGCCGCTGCCGCCATTGTCCGCGCCTGTTCTCCCTGCCTACACTGCTTGCGCAGTCGTTGGATCCATTCCTACATAAGCAACCGCCGGCCTGCCGGACGGAGGGCAAAGGGAGACATGAGCATGAATGCTGCGCGCCGTACGTCGTGGGCCCTGGCATGCGGGGCTGCCTGGTTCAGTTGCGCCGTTGGCCTGGCGGCCGCTGCGCCCGGTGCGGCGCTGCCGTATCCGGCCAAACCCATCAGCCTCATCGTGCCATATCCGGCCGGGGGAGGGACCGATACCATTGCCCGGCTGGTGGGCAAGCACCTGGGTGACCGGTTCGGCGTGCCCGTGGTGGTGGAGAACAAGCCCGGCGCGAGCGGAATCCTGGGAAACGACCAGGTCGCCAAGGCGACGCCGGACGGTTATACCCTGCTGCTGGGGATCACCGCGCTGATCCAGACGCCGGCGCTGTACCAGAATGTGCCCTACGACGTGCGCAAGGACCTGGTCCCGGTCAGCGAAGTGGCGCGCTCATCCGATCTGTTCGTGGTGCACCGGGATGTTCCGGCCCATACGGTCGAGCAATTCGTCGAACTGGCCAAGCGCAAGCCGGGAGCGTACCACTACGGCAATTACGGTAACGGCACGTCCTCGCACATGCACGGCGAACGGTTCAAGCTGGTGACCGGCGCGCAAATCGAGGCCGTGCCTTTCAAAGGCGCTGCGCCGTTGACTACCGCCATCCTGGGCGGCCAGATTGCCTCGGCGTTCGTCGATGTGTCGTCCTTCAATGCCAACTTGGAGTCGGACCGGATCAGGATCCTGGCGATTACAGGCACCAAGCGGCACCCCAAGCTGCCATCCGTGCCGACCTTCCAGGAGATCGGCATGGCGGGGTTCGAGCCCAACGGCTGGTTCGGCCTGTTTGCGCCGGCGGGCACGCCTCGGCCGATCGTCGACAAGTTGGCCGCGGCGGTCCGGGAAATCGTCCGTACGGAAGACGTGGACGGCCGCCTGCGGAGCATGGGCCTGACCCCGGTCGGCAACACCCCGGACGAATTCGCCGACGTGATCGATACCGACACGCCGTACTGGGCCGGTATCGTCAAGGACGCGCACATCGTCATGGAATGAGGCGCCCGGGACGGGCGGCCAATGACTCTACAAGGAAACAGGATGGCTCGACAGCAACGGCCGGTATTCGTCATCGGCGTGGGCATGATCCCCTTTACCAAGCCCGGCGCCAGCGCGCCATATACCGTGATGGGCGCCGAGGCGGCCGCCCTGGCCCTGGAGGATGCCGGACTCGATTACGCGGCGGTCGAGCAGGCGTATGTGGGATACGTCTATGGTGATTCGACTGCCGGCCAGGCAGCAATATATGGCGCCGGCCTGACTGGCATCCCGGTATTCAACGTCAACAACAATTGCGCCACAGGCTCCAGCGCGCTGTTTCTGGCTCGCCAGGCGGTGGAGAGCGGGGTCGCCGAATGCGCGCTGGCCCTGGGCTTCGAGCAAATGACACCCGGCGCCCTGAAGAGCAAGTATGAGGACCGGCCGTCACCCATGGCGCGCTTCGTCGACGCGATGGCCAGCCAGCAGGGGTACGATGCCGAGGCTCCGCGGGCCGCGCAGTTCTTCGGCGGCGCCGGCCGCGCCTACATGCGGGAGCATGGCATCCGGCCCGACACGTTCGGCCGGATAGCGGTGAAGGCGCGCCAGCATGCTGCGCGCAACCCGCTGGCGGTATTCCGCAATGTGCTGTCGCTGCAGGAAGTCATGTCCTCGCCCGCCATTTTCGATCCGCTGACGCGCTATCAATGCTGCCCGCCGACCTGCGGCGCCGCGGCGGCGCTGGTCTGCTCGGACGATTTTGCGCGCCGCAACAAGCTGGCCCGGCGGGTGCGGATCGCCGCACAGGCGATGACCACCGACACGCCCAGCAGCTTCGAAAGTAGCGACATGCGCAAGCTGGTGGGTTACGACATGACCGCCACGGCGGCCCGGCAGGTATACGAGCAGGCGGGCATCGGCCCGGGCGACGTGGACGTGGTCGAGTTGCACGACTGCTTCACCACCAATGAGCTCATCACCTATGAAGGACTGGGCCTGACGGCAGAGGGCACGGCCGAGCGTTTCATCCTGGAGGGCGACAACACCTATGGCGGGCGTGTGGTCACCAACCCGTCGGGCGGCCTGTTGTCCAAGGGACACCCGCTGGGCGCCACAGGCCTGGCGCAATGCGCGGAGTTGTACTGGCAACTGACGGGCCGGGCGGAACAGCGCCAGGTGGAGGGCGCACGCATCGCCCTGCAGCACAACCTCGGGCTGGGCGGCGCCTGCGTCGTCACGCTGTATCAGGCAGTCTGACACGCACCGCATCGGGAGGCGGACAACATGCAGAAGAAGCTGGAAGGAAAAGTGGCGCTGGTATCGGGCTCGGGCCGCGGAATCGGCCGCGAGATCGCACTCAAGCTCGCCGCCGAAGGCGCCAGTGTAGTGATCAACGACCTGGATTCCGGCCCGGCCGAGCAGACTGCTCGCGACGTGCGCGCCGCAGGCGGGCAAGCCTGCGTCTGCGTGGGCAGCGTCGCCGCGCCGGACTTCGGCGAGCGCTTCGTCGGGCAGGCGCTGGAGCAGTTCGGCGCTATCGACATCATCGTCAACAACGCCGGCTACACCTGGGACAATGTCATCCAGAAGATGAGCGACGAGCAATGGGAGGCCATGCTGGCCGTGCACCTGACCGCGCCATTCCGCATCCTGCGCGCCGCCTCCGGCTTCTTGCGCGAAACCGCGAAACGCGAAATAGCCGCCGGTTTGCGCAACCACCGCAAGGTGGTGAATATCTCGTCGACCTCCGGCGTATACGGCAATGCCGGCCAGGTCAACTATGCCGCGGCCAAGGCTGGCATCGCCGGTTTGACCAAGGCGCTGGCCAAGGAATGGGGACGCTACAACGTCAATGTCAACAGCGTGGCGTTCGGTTTGATCAAGACCCGCCTGACTGAGGCGCCGGCAGATGCCGACGCGAGCATCGACGTGGAAGGACGCAAGATCCACGTGGGCGTCAATCCGGACAATCTGCGCAACGCCGAAGCGACAATTCCGCTGGGGCGCGCCGGCACGCCTGCCGAGGCAGCGGGAGCGGTGTATCTGTTCTGCATTCCCGAGTCCGATTATGTCAGCGGCCAGGTGCTGGTGTGTGGGGGAGGCCGGCCATGACCCCGGCGCGGCCCTGGGTGAATGCGGAGATCGAGCAGGTCCGCGACACCGCTCTGCGCTTTTTCGAGCGCGAATGCCTGCCTCACGAGGAACGGTGGGCGGCCCAGCGGCACGCCGATCGCGAGATATGGCGTCGCGCCGGCCAGGCGGGACTGCTGTGCGCCAGCATTCCGGCGGCCTATGGCGGTGGGGACGGGACTTTCCTGCACGATGCCGCCATCTGCGAAGCCCAGGCCACGGCGCTGGCGGGGGGACTCAGCATCAATGTCCACAGCGGCATCGTGGCCCACTATATCCTGGCCTATGGCACCGAGGCGCAAAAGCAGCGCTGGCTGCCCCGCATGGCGACCGGCGAATGGGTGGGCGCCATTGCCATGAGCGAGCCCAATGCCGGCACCGACCTGCAGCGCATCCGCACAACCGCCATCCGCCAAGGCGACGAGTATCTGATCAACGGCGCCAAGACCTTCATCACTAATGGCTACCACGCGGATTTGGTGGTCCTGGCGGTCAAGACCGACAGCGGCGCGGGCGCCAGGGGTATTTCGCTGGTGGTGGCCGAGACCGGCGGACTGAGCGGTTTCCGGCGCGGCCAGCCGCTGGGCAAACTGGGGCAGAAAACCATCGATGCGGTCGAGTTGTTCTTCGATGACGTGCGCGTGCCACGGGCGAATCTGCTGGGCGCGGACGAAGGACGAGGATTCGCCCAGCTGATGCAGCAGCTCCCCCAGGAGCGCCTGCTGATCGCGGTGGCGGCAGTCGCCGCCATGCATCGCGCGATCGCGGACACGACTGCCCATGCGCAGCAGCGCCAGCTGTTCGGCGATCGCCTGATGGCCATGCAGAATACCCGCTACGTCCTGGCCAAATGCCAGACGCAGGCCACCATCGCCAGGACTTTCGTGGACGATTGCATCGTGCGCCTGCAGCGCGGCGAGCTGGACGTGCCAACTGCCGCCATGGCCAAGTGGTGGACCACCGAAACCAACTGCCAGATCATCGACGATTGCCTGCAGCTGCACGGCGGATATGGCTACATGACTGAATACCCGATCGCCCGCATGTACGCCGACGCGCGGGTCGGGAAGATATACGGCGGCGCCAATGAGGTCATGAAGGAGATCATCGCGCGCGCCATGGAATCACCCCGCTGAAGTGGTGGCAGGCCGGCGCATATCGGGCGGCGACATTACAAGAACACAAGGAGACAAGCATGGCCAGGTTGCAAGGAAGAAGTCTCGCGCTGCGATCCCGCGGCGCCGCGCTGATGCTGGCATGGGCGGCCACTGGCGCGGCATGGGGCGCCGACGAGGTGTATCCGGCGCGGCCCATCACGATTGTCGTGCCGTCCGCGGCGGGCAACGTCAACGACGCGGTGGCGCGCCTGGTCGGTGCCGAACTGACGGCCCGGTGGGATCAGCCCGTCATCGTGTTGAACAAGCCCGGCGCCGGCACCGAGATCGGCACGCGCTTCGTCGCCAACGCGGAGAAGGACGGCTATACGGCGCTGCTTACCTATACCGCGCATGTGCAGAACCCGGCGCTGTACAAGAGCCTGTCGTATGACCCGATTGCCGATTTCGCGCCGGTCAGCCAGGTGGCGTATTCATCGACCATCCTCGCCGCGCACCCAGGTTTCGAGGCACAGACGTTTGCCGACCTGGTGGCGCTGGTCAAGGCCAATCCGGGCAAATACTTCTACGGATCGTATGGTGCGGGCACCACGGGTCACATCCTGGGCGAACTGCTCAAGAAGGAAGCGGGCCTGCAGATGGACCACGTTGCCTACAAGGGCGGCGCGCCGCTGGCCACGGACATGATCGCTGGGCATGTCAAGTTCGGCTTCATTGCGGTAGGCACCGCCATGCCCTATCTGAAGGCGGGCACGCTCAAGCCTCTGGCAATCACCGGGAGCGTACGCTCGCCGCTGCTTCCCGCTGTGCCGACCTTCCTCGAAGCGGGCTACCGGGGTTTCGAACCGGATGCCTGGATGGGCTTGCTGTTTCCGGCCGGCGTGCCCACGCAGCGAGTCGACGCCTTCGCCCGGGCAGTGGCCGAGATCGTCAGGCGGCCCGAAATGCAGAGACGCTTCGCGGAACTGAACTTGGTCGCCATCGGCAGCACGCCCGCGCAATTCGCCGCAGTGCTGTCC
This sequence comes from Bordetella genomosp. 2, assembly GCF_002261345.1. Classification (GTDB taxonomy): domain Bacteria; phylum Pseudomonadota; class Gammaproteobacteria; order Burkholderiales; family Burkholderiaceae_B; genus Bordetella_A. The sequence goes on from NZ_NEVT01000006.1 coordinate 306,321, forward strand.
GCCGACCTGCAAAAATGGGCAACGGTCATCGAGCAGGTCGGCATGGTGCGGAACTGAAATGCGGGAGCCAGGTTACCAGGCCCTGGTGTGCACCCACTGGGGCGATTGGCGGGACTTGTCCATGCGTCGGGTGGAACGGGTCGCCTTGCGGCCGGGGCAGGTCAGGATACGGGTTTGCCACGCCGGCGTAGGTTACGCCGTCCGCCTGTTCGTCTCAGGCAAGTACCAGCGCAAGCCTCCTTTGCCGTTCACTCCCGGCACCGAAGTATCGGGCGTGGTCATCGAGGTAGCCGAGGGCGCCGGCCACTTGCGCGTCGGCCAGCGCGTCATGGCGGCGCTGGACTGGGGGGCGTTTGCCGAAGAAGCGGTCGCCAGCGCGACGACAGTCTATCCCGTGCCGGACGGGATCGCGCTGGGTAGCGCCGCGGCGCTGCCCATCACTTATGCCACGGCCTGGGCCGCGCTCGAATGGCGCGCCGGCCTGCGGCCGGGCGAGACACTGCTGGTGCATGGCGCCAGCGGTTCGCTGGGCATGGCGGCGGTGCAGATCGGCCGTCACATGGGTGCCTCGGTGATTGCCACCGCCAGCACGCCGGAGAAACGCCAGGCCGCGCTGGCGCACGGCGCCTCTCATGCGCTGGGCAGCGATGCAGACCGGCTCGCCGCCGACGTCAAGGCCCTCACGGGGCGGCAAGGGGTAGACGTGGTGTTCGACCCTGTGGGCGGCGACCTGTTCGACGCATCGCTGCGCTGTGTGCGGCCGCAGGCACGGGTACTGGCCATCGGGTTCGCGGCGGGGCGCATACCAACGGTGCCGGTCAACCTGCTGTTGGTGAAGAATATTGCGCTGATCGGTTTCAACTATGGCCTGTATATCGGCTGGGGCCTGACGGACGAGCGCGAGCAGCATGCCATGGCGGTGCAGGGGATGGTCGCCAAGTGCACCGGGGCGATCGCCGCGCGCGCCATGCCGCCGCCCCTGACCCGACACTTTGCCTTCACGGACTGGGAAGAAGCGATCGGCACCACCATGTCGCGCCGCTCGGTCGGCAAGGTCATCATCGACATCGGAGGGACTTGACATGAACCACGAGGCGCCCCTGGAGGGAGTCACGGTCCTGGACGCAAGCCAGGGCATCGCCGGGCCGTACTGCGGCTTGATCCTGCGGCAGCAAGGGGCGCGCGTCATCAAGGTGGAGCCGCCCGCGGGGGACTGGGGCCGCAACATGGGGCGCCAGCGGGGCGGGCATACGGCCATCTCGATCGCGTTCAACGCCGGCAAGGAAAGCGTCGTGCTGGACGCCCGCGAGCCCAGGCAACGGGCGGCGCTGCGCCAGTTGGCGGCACAGGCTGACGTGGTGGTCCAGAATTTCCGGCCCGGGGTGGCCGCGCGCATGGGGATAGGGTACGAGGAGCTGGCGCGGCTGCGGCCCCGCCTGGTGTATGCGTCGATTTCCGGCTATGGCGCGGACGGCCCGCAGTCGACGCGGCCGGCGCTGGACACGACGATGCAGGCCGAGAGCGGACTTATGCATACCAACCGGGATGGGGCGGGGCAGCCGCAGCGCATCGGGCTGTACTTGGTAGACCTGAGCGCCGGCCTGTACGCGGCGCAGGCGGTCGGCGCGGCGCTGTACCGCGCGGCGGTAGCGGGGCAGGGCAGGCATGTCGAGATTTCCATGCTGCAGGTCGCGGCGGCGCTGCAATCGTATTTGATCATCGACAAGGCCTTGTTCCCGGATGCCGGTGCGGCGGCTTTCAACGCGCCCACCGGCCTGTTCCCCACTCGGGACGGGCATATTTATGTCAGCATGCTCGATGACGCCATGCTCCGCCGCCTGTCCGACGCGCTTGGCATGGCCGAGTGGCGTACCGCGGAAGATCTGCAGAGCAGCGCCGGCCGCATCGCCAGGGCCGCGGAACTGAACGCGCAGCTGGCGGCCCGGATGCGGGAGCGCACGACAGACGAATGGATGGATCTGCTGCAGGCGCGCGACATCCTGTGCGGCCGGGTCAGGACGCCGCACGCGTTGCTGGAAGACCCGCAAGCGCGCCACCTGGGCCTGTTCGCCATGGCGGCGCAGCCTGGCGCCGGCTCGGTGCCGCTGGTGCGCCTGCCGGGGCAACCGCCGATTAGCGCCGGCGCGGGGGTTTCGCCGCTGCAGGGCGAACATACCGAGGCGGTGTTGCGGCAGTTCGGCATAGCGATCTGACGCGATTCGTTGCACAGCAAGAGGACTAGAGGAGACCACACGATGGACGCAGCGCATAGCCCATTCTGGCCCCGTGGCGTGCCCCGCATGCTGCGGGTTCCCCAGGTGCCGTTGGGACATTTCCTGGACGTGGCGGCGCAGCGGTATCCCGACAAGACCGCCATCGTGTACTGCGACGCCAGGATCCGCTACGGCGACTTGAAAGCGCGCGTCGACCGCCTGGCGGCTTTCATGTTCCACCGCCTGGGCGTGCGGCACGGCGACAGGATCCTGCTGTTCAGCCAGAACTGCCCGCAGTTCGTCATGGCTTTTTATGCCATCGTCCGGTTGGGCGCGGTGGTTGTGCCGATCAATGCCATGTGCACGAGCGCCGAGCTGGAGCATTACCTTGCGGATACTGACGCGCAACTGGCGTTCGTCGCGCAGGACTTGCTGCCGCAGGTGCAGCCGCATCTGGGCGGACGGCTGCGGCATGCCGTGATCCATGCCTATAGTGACGGCCTGCCCGAGCAGGATCCTGCCAATGAGACCCCAGAGTGGGTACTGGCGCCGCGGCGGGCCCTGGCCGGCGACAACCTGACCGGCTTCGAGGACGCCGTGGCGCGCGGCGCGGGGGAACTGCCGCCTGCGCCATCGCCGGACAGCCTGTGCGTGTTGCCGTACACCTCGGGCACGACCGGGCAACCCAAGGGCTGCAAGCATACGCACCAGACGATACTGGCAGCCAATATCGCCTCCTCGCTCTGGCGCGGCCTGCATGCGGAGTCGGTGTTCCTGGCGGTGGCGCCGCTGTTCCACATGCTTGGCATGCAGGGCATGATGAACCAGCCCATCGTGCTCGGCGCCACCATCGTGATGATGCCGCGCTGGAACCCGCGCGCGGCAGCGCATATCATGGAAAAGCACCGGGTTTCGGCCTGGTCGGCGCCGCCCGCCATGGTGATCGATTTCTTCAGCCAGCCCGGCATCGGCGAACGCCGGCTGGACAGCCTGGCGACGCTGTGCGGCGGCGGCGCCGCCATGCCGGAGGCGATCGCCACCATGCTCCAGCAGCGCTTCGGGATCCAGTACAACGAAGCCTACGGTCTGTCGGAAACGGCGTCCTTCCTGCATGCCAACCCACCCCAACGGGGCAAGCGGCAATGCCTGGGGTTGCCGGGGCCGGGCGTCGAATCGCGCATCGTCGATCCTGTCACCCTGCAAGAACTGCCGCGCGGCGAGGTCGGCGAACTCGTCACCCGCGGCCCGCAGGTCATGCTGGGCTATTGGCGCAATGAGCAGGCCGACCAGCAGGCTTTCTGCGAGCTGGACGGCAAGCGCTTCCTGCGCACCGGCGACTTGGCCAGCATCGATGAAGACGGATACTTCTTCATGCGCGAGCGGCTCAAGCGGATGATCAACGCATCCGGCTACAAGGTCTGGCCGGCCGAAGTCGAAAACATGATGTACGAACACGAGGCAGTGCGCGAAGCCTGCGTCGTGGGCTTGCCGGATCAGCGGCGCGGCGAGACCGTCAAGGCGATTGTGGTGCTCAAGCCGGACTGCCAGGGCATGGTGAGCGAGCAGGAGCTGATCGCCTGGTGCCGCACGCGCATGGCGGCATACAAGGTGCCGCGCTTCATTGAGTTCACCGACAGTTTGCCGAAATCCAACACCGGCAAGGTTCTGTGGCGCATGTTGCAGGATGCCCAGCGGCAGGCGCACGAGGCCCGCGAGCGCCGCACGCAGCCGGTGTAGATGCCGGGCCGGCGGCTGCCGGCCCATGAAGGATCAGACCAGGCTGAGTCCGACCCCGATGATGATGCCGGACACGAACAACTGGATGAGGCAGAACCCCATGATGTCCTTGGCTTTGAGGCCGGCGATGGCGAGCACCGGCAGGGCCCAGAACGGCTGCAGCATGTTGGTCCAGGCGTCGCCCCAGGCCACGGCCATGGCCACGCGGGGGATGTCGGCGCCCAGCGCCTGCGCCGAGGCGATGACGATCGGGCTTTGCACCGCCCACTGGCCGCCGCCGGAGGGGATGAAGATATTCACGATGCCGGCGCTGATGAAGGTCCACAGCGGCAGGGTGGCGGCGGTCGAGATCGATACGAACCACTCCGACAGGGACGCCGCCAGGCCGGAATCCATCATGATGGCCATGATGCCCGCATAGAACGGGAACTGGATGACGATGCCGGCGCCGCCGCGGATCGCCTCGTCCAGGCTGGCCAGCAGGCGCCGCGGCGTGCGGTGCAGCACGATGGCCAGGAACAGGAACGTGAAGTTGATGACGTTCAGGTTCAAGCTGGCGCCGCGGATCACGTAATAGTCGAACAGGTAGGCCAGGCCGGCGAAGCCGATCAGCATGGCCAGCACCGTGCTGTTCTCCAGCCGGGCGGCCGGGCGGCGGTCGTCGCTGTCGGCGCGCTCGGGTTCGGCCGTGGCCAGTTTGGCGGGATCGACGTAGATGCTGTCTTTCTCGTCGGGCAGCATCAGGCGGTTGACCAGCGGCACCGCGATGAACAGGGCGACCACGATGGCCAGGTTGAAGGCCGCGAATATCGTGTCCGAAGTCGGCACGATGCCGATCTGGTCGGCCGAGAAATGGCCCTCCGTGGCGATGGTCAGCGGAATCGAGCCGGCCAGGCCGCCGTGCCAGATGATGAAACCCGAGTAGGCGCTGGCCACCAGCAGGCGGTAGTCGACGCGGATCTGGCGCGCGATTTCCTTGGCGAACAAGGCGCCCACCACCAGGCCGAAGCCCCAGTTGATCCAGCTGGCCGCCAGCGATACCACCGATACCAGCACGATGGCGCCGCCGGCGCTGCCGGACAGCCCGGCCAGGCGCGACAGCAGCTTCTTGACGAGCGGCGTGCTGGCCAGCATGTAGCCCGTCAGCAGGACCAGCAGCATCTGCATGGCGAAGGTGAGCAGGCCCCAGAAACCGTTGCCCCACCAGCGGACCACGTCCATGGGCGCGCGGCCCTCGAATACGATGGCCGCGGCCGCGGCGACCAGGGTCAGCAACACGACAAAGATGTAGGGATCGGGCAAATAGCGCTCGACGAGCTTCACCGATCCGCGCGACAGTAGTTTGAACACACAACCTCCTCTGACTGTAGGCGCGCCGGACATGGCCGGCGGACGGCGCGAATCCTAGCACGGCCGCGTGCCGTCCCGCGTGGCAACGCCGCCGCGCTCAGGCCGGCAGGGCGTCGGGCACGCCCAGGTCGTGCGCCAGCCTGGCCATGCCCTCCCAGATGGCGTCGTCGAACTGCAGGGAGTCGGCGTTGCGCTGGCGGTTGCGCGCTTCGTACTCGCCCGGATACTCGACTCGCTCGACGCCCGGTTGCGGCGGGCAAGCGTGCAGATAGTCGATGAAGGCGCCGACTTCCTGGCTCCGCCAGTCGGTATTGAAGTCGACCTGGGGATCCAGCAGGATGGCGAACATATTGTTGGTGGCCACGCCATGGCGCGGATGCTCCGGCTGGATGGTGCCGCCGCCCGACAGGACGCCGGCCAGCAGTTCGGCCACCAGGCCCATGGCGTAGCCCTTGTGCCCGCCGAACGGCAGCAGGGCGCCGGGCGGGTCGGTGAACAGGGCGCCCGGGTCGGTGGTGGGCCGGCCCGCGGCATCGATGAGCGCGCCGGGCGGCGCCGGTTCGCCCTGGGCCGCCAGCACCCGCGCCTTGTTCACGGCGATCGAGCTGGTGGCCATGTCCACCAGCAGCGGCGGGCGGCCGCCCGGCAACGGGCCGGCGAAACACAGCGGGTTGGTGGTGAGGCAGGCGCTCGCGCCGCCGAAGGGCGCCACGGTCGGTGCGCGGTTGATCACATTGGTAAAGGCCAGCAGGATCAGCCCGCGCGCCGCCACCATTTCGCCGTAATGCCCCATGCGCCCCAGGTGATGGCTGTGGCGCAGGGTGACGATGCACTGCCCATGCGCGCGGGTGCGCTCGATGGCCTCTTCGATGACCTGCTTGCCGACATACTGGCCAAGCCCGTGGTGGCCGTCGAACGCCACCATGGCGCCACGGTCGCTGACCAGCTCGGGCCGGCCGTCGGCGCGCGCCAGGCCGTCGGCCAGCACGCGCCGGTAGTTGGCCAGGATGGACAGGCCATGGCTGGTGTAGCCGACGCGATCGGACTCGACCAGATGCTGGGCCACGGCCTCGGCGATGTCGTCGGGCACGTCCATGGCGGTGAGGACGCGCTGGCCATATGCCAGCGCCTGCGTAAGCGAGATCTTCATGTCCGGCTCCTCATAGCCAGCCCAGCCAGCGCCAGTAGGTCAGGCCCATGCCCAGCATCAGCACGTAGCCGACCAGCGAAATCACGATCCCGACCTTGGCGAACTGCTTGGCCGTGAAGGTTTCGGTGCCCAGGCACACCATGTTCTGCGGCGCGTTGATCGGCAGGATGAAGCCATAGCTGACCACGAAGCCCAGCAGCATGGTCATGCCCAGCCGGTTGAAATCGCCGGGCAGGGTGGCCAGCACGGCAATCAGGATGGGCAGCATGGCCGACGTCAGCGCGGTGGCGCTGGCAAAGCCCAGGTGGATCAGGATCAGGAACGCCGCGAGAACCGCGAAGATGGCCAGCGGGCCGAGGTGGTCGAGCCCGGTGCGCGCCACGACCTGGGCCCCCAGCCACTGGCCGGCCTGGGTCGTCAGCAGCGCGGTGCCCAGGCTGATGCCCACCCCGAACACAATGACCGTGCCCCACGGGATGCGCGACTGCACGTCCTTCCACGTCATGACGCCGATACGGGGCAGCATCAGCAGCACCAGCCCGAAATACGTGGTCGACGTGGTGTCGAAGCGGTGCAGCTTGCCCTCGGTGGCCCAGCACAGCAGCAACAGCAGGGAGACCGCCATCAGGCGCTTCTGCGGCGCGGTCATGGGGCCGAGCTCCTGGAGCGATTTCTCCACGGCTTCTTTGCCGCCCGCGATGTTGTCGCTTTCCGGCGGCAACATCTTCAGGACCAGGAAAATCAGCACGGCCGACATGATCAGGGCCCACGGCGTGCCCGCGACCAGCCAGTCCGCCCAGGTGACCCGTTCGCCCAGCATCTTTTCCATGAAGCCGACCGTCAGCAGGTTCTGCGCGGCCGCGGTCTGGATGCCGACGTTCCAGATGCTGGTGGCCTGCGCCACGATGATCATGATGCCGGCCGCGATGTTGGAGCGTTTCTCGACTCCGAATGCCGCGATGACGCCCATCATGATGGGCACCACGGCGGCGCTGCGCGCGGTGGCGCTGGGCACGACCAGGCTGAGCACGATGGTGACGGCGATGCAGCCGATCAGGATGCGGCGCGTGCTGGTGCCGATGCGCGCCAGCGTCACCAGGGCGATGCGCCGGTCCAGCCCGGTGTAGGTCATCGCCGCGGCGATGAACAGGGCGCCCGCGACCAGGGCGAGCGCCGAGTTCGAGAAGCCGGCCAGCGCCATGCTGATCGCGGCCGATGTGCCGTAGACCACCGATGGGTCCTTGATGGTGGGGGCGGTGCCCAGCAGGAAGGCCATCAGCGTGGTGATCATGATGGCGCTGGCTTCATAGGACACCGCTTCGGTGATCCACACCACCACCGCGAATACCAGGATGGCCAGCATGCGGTGGCCGGCAGGGGCCAGGTCGGCCGGCAGCGGCGCAAGCAGTACGAGGATCAGGGCCAGGAAGCCGGCGACCAGGCCGACGGGTATCTTGGCTTTCTTGGGGGGAACTGCCGCGGGGGCGGTTGCCGAGCTAGTCATGTCAATCTCCGGGCACGCGATTCAGGGAACGGGACGGGCCTGCGTAAATGCAAATATCGGAGTAAAAACAATAACTTATTTATATTTCTTTAAGTTGTTTATTTAAAGAAAAATCTCAAATCGAGCCGGCGCAAATCAAGGTCGAGTGATGCGGAATACTTCCGTTTATAGCGGATAATGCAACGGTACGATTATTTATGACAAATGCTGCAGCAGGGCGAACGGGTGCTAATTGATACATTTGCACGCGAATGGCGGCGCTTCAGCGGTCGCCGCGCCCGCCTTGGCAAACCTTGAAAGTGCGGTAGTATTCAGGTTCCCGTAAGTTTGGAGACCCGCCCGGGCTGGCGGTCACGCTGCGCCCGGCACGCTTCCCTTTTCATGTCCAGCGAACCTCTCAGTACGATCGCGCCGCGCACGATTCATGCGCGGCGCCTCCCTCGCAAGCCCGCTGCCGCCCGCACGGCCCGCCATCCCGCCTCCCGGACCGATCATGCTGTTTGACTGGATGGCCGACCCCACCGCCTGGCTGGGCCTGGCGACGCTGATCATTCTCGAAATCGTCCTGGGCATCGACAACCTGGTGTTCATCGCGATCCTGGCGGACAAGCTGCCGCCGGAACAGCGCAATCGCGCCCGCATCATCGGCCTGACCCTGGCCATGCTGATGCGCCTGGGCCTGCTGGCCAGCATCGCCTGGGTGGTGACCCTCACCGAACCGCTGTTCACCGTGCTGGGCGCCGAGATCTCCGGCCGCGACCTGATCCTGATCTTCGGCGGCGTGTTCCTGTTGTTCAAGGGGACCATGGAACTGCATGAGCGTGTCGAGGGCAGGGCGCACGGCGACACGGGCGCGCGGCCGCAGCACGCGGTGTTCTGGCAGGTGATCTTGCAAATCGTCGTGCTCGATGCGGTGTTCTCGCTCGACTCGGTCATCACGGCCGTGGGCATGGTGCAGGAACTGAGCATCATGATGATCGCGGTGGTGGCCGCCATGGCGGTCATGATGCTGGCCAGCCGCCCGCTGATGGCCTTCGTCGGCCGCCACCCGACCGTGGTCATCCTGTGCCTGGGCCTGCTGCTGATGATCGGTTTCAGCCTGGTGGCCGAGGGCCTGGGTTTTCATGTGCCCAAGGGCTACCTGTACGCCGCCATCGGCTTCTCGATCGTCATCGAGCTGTGCAACCAGCTGGCGCGCCGCAACCGCAGCCGGCGCAGCCTCGGCCTGAGCGGGCGGCAGCGCACGGCGCAAGCGGTGCTGCGGCTGCTGCGCGGCAACCGGGGGGAGGCCGGCGGCGTGCAGAACCCGGTGGAGGAGGTGGCCGCCCTGGTCGATGGCGTCGACGGCGAGCCCGTTTTCGCGCCGGAGGAAAGCAGCCTGATCGAGCGCGTCCTGGCCATGGGCAACCGCGATGTGCGCTCGATCATGGTGCCGCGCGGCGAGATGGTCTGGCTCGACGTCAAGGACAGCGCCGACGCGATCACCAGGAAATTCGCGTCCGGCCATGCGCGGCTGCCGCTGTGCGAAGGCGACGCCGCCAACGTGATCGGGGTGGTCCACTTCAAGGACCTGCTGCCCCGCCTGCAGGTGCCCGGCGCCATCGACGTCATCGAACTGGCGCGCTCGCCGCATTACGTCATGGAGACCACGCCCGTCTTCAAGGTGCTGGAAGTCCTGCGCCAGTCGCGCGAGCACATGTTGATCGTGGTCGACGAGCACGGCAGTTGCGAGGGCCTGGTGACGCCGCTGGACGTGCTGACCGCGGTAGGGGGCGAACTCCCCGAGAACGCCGACGACGCGACGGCCGCGACGCCCGTCGGCGACGGATCCTGGCTGCTGGACGCCAGCATGCCGATCGATGAGGCGCGTCTGTTCCTGTCCGGCGCCGCGCTGGGCGCGGAAACTCCCGACGCCACGCTGGCCGGCGCGCTGCTGCGGGTCGAAGGGCGCTTGCCGGATGTGGGCGAAGTGATCCAGTGGGGCGACTGGTCGTTCGAGATCACGCGGCGCGACGGGCTGCGGATCGACCAGGTGCGGGCGCGGCAACGCCTTGCGGCCGAGGAAAAGGACTTACACGACGGCGGACCGCTACGTACAGTGGCATGACGCTACGGGCGTGCGCCATGGCCGGGCCGGACTACGCGGCGCCCGCTTCTTTCCGGCGGGCGCCGCGCGGCCGGCTTACTTGCCGGCGTCCAGGCGCTGCTGCATGCGCGCGGCGCGATCCGGCGAGGAGGGGTGCGAGCTGAACATGCTGCTCTGGCCGCCGTCCAGTTCGGCCAGCTTCTGGAACGCCGTCACCAGGCCCTTGCGGTTCATCTTCTTCTGCGTCAGCAGGTCGAACGAGTAATCGTCGGCCGCGGTTTCCTGCGATTGCGAGAACTGCGCATTGATGAACTTCTCGGTCAGGTCGCCCAGTTGCGAGGCGCTCAGCGAGGCGACGACGCTGTTGCCGGCCGCGCCGGCGGCCTGGCGGGCGGCGCTCACGGCATAAGCGGTCTGCATGGCCTTCTTGGTGTGGCCCAGCGCCACGTGGCCCATTTCGTGGCCGATCACGCCGCGCAGCTCGTCGTCATTCATCAGGTCCATCAGGCCGCTGTAGACGCGCACGCAGCCGTTGCCCATGGCCCAGGCATTGACGTCTTCGGTCAGGTAGACCTTGTAGTTGACCTTCTGGCCGTTCAGCGTCATGTTGCCGAAGCCGCGCATCAGCTTGGTCAGGCGCTTGCTGTACTTGTTGCCGGCCGGGGCGATCTTCGATTCCTGGTCGCTCTGCTTGCAGGCGGCGTCCGACAATTGGACGATATCGGCATCCGAGAGGTTGGCCGCCTTGGCCATGTCGGCGCCGGCCGACAGCAGGCCATTGGCGTCCATCCCGCCCATGTTGCTGCAGCCGGCCAGGAACAGGCTGGCGGTCAGCGCGGTGCACATGAATTTCATCTTGTTGTTCATTGAATTCCTCTTTCGCTACACGTCGTGTTTGAGACGGGTCCATTCCCGTGCGCCGGCCCCGCCGTGCTGGTTGGGCAGGCGGGCAGAACTGTAAAGACAAGTGACAGGAATTAGGTGTTATTGCTTGTCGAACTGAAATCAAATGTTATGCGCGCGTGCGAACGGGGCGCGATCGACGACGCGCCGGGCCGCCGGGACGCGAGGGTGGGGCACGGCGATTGCGACCGCCGGGCCGAAGGCCGCGCGGCCGGCAACCGGGAGCCTTGCCGATGAGAATGATCCACCTGAACTGCATATCCACTTGCCCGGCAGGCGGGCGGCTGATGGACGGCCGGTCCTCGTGGCTGGCGGCGCGCGGCAGGCTGTGTTGCCATTGTGTGCTGGTCGAACTGGACGACGGCTCGCTGGCGCTGATCGACACCGGGCTGGGGCTGCGGGACGTGCGCCATCCGCGCTCGCGGCTGAGCGCCTTCTTTCTGGCGCTGGTCAAGCCAGAATGGCGCGAGGCCATGACCGCGGTGCGGCAGATCGAGGCGCTGGGTCATGCGGCGCGGGATGTGCGCCACATCGTGCTGACGCACCTGGACTTCGACCACGCCGGCGGGCTCGACGATTTTCCTCAGGCCACCGTGCATCTGTTGCAGGCCGAGCAGGACGTGGCGCTGCGGCAGGGCAGCTGGATGGACCGCCAGCGCTTTCGCCCGCAGCAATGGTCGTCGCGCGGGCGATGGCGCGGCTACGCGCCGTCACAGGGCGAGGCCTGGTATGGATTCGAGCGAGTCCGCGCGCTGGACGGCCTGCCGCCGGAGATCGCCCTGGTTCCCCTGCCTGGCCATACGCTGGGCCATGCCGGTGTGGCCGTGCAAGGCGCCGACGGTTGGCTGTTGCTGGCCGGCGACGCGTACTTCCATGCGCGGGAAATGGACCTGGAGCGGCCGGGATGCCCGCCCGGTTTGCGGTTCTACCAATGGATGCTGGAGCACGACCGCGCCGCGCGCCTGGCCAACCAGCAGCGCCTGCGTCAATTGCGGCGCGACCATGGCAAGGAGGTCCGCCTGTGCTGCGGCCATGACACCGCCGAATTCGAGCAACTGGCCCGCCGCGGTTTCGGGGTCCCTGTCGAGCCGGGCGTGCCGCGGCATGCCTAGGCGGCGATCGGCTTGCGGATTCAGGACGGCCGCCGCGCGCGCACCTCGGCGTGGCGGCGCGCGATCGCTTGCGCGGTGACCCGCATCCGCTCCACCACCCGGGCGAAGTTCTCCTGCGCCAGCCTTTCTGCCATGGCGGTGACGGTGACGGCACCCAGGGCCGACCCGGCGCCGTCGTCGGGGTCGGGGATGGGAATCGCCACGGCGCTGGTGCCCGGCATCAAACCGGCGGGCGCATGCGCGATGCCGCTCGCGCGCGCCTTGTCGACCCGTTGCAGGATGTCGGCCGGGCTCTCGCCCAGCACGGCAAGGCGCGCTGCATTCGCCGCGACGATGGCGGCGCTTTCTTCCCCGGGCAGGCAGGCAAGCAGCGCCACGCCGGACACGCCCACGCCCAGCGGCCGCCGCACGCCGACTTCGATCGACAGGACCTGGATCGGATGATGGCCGGTGCGCCGGCCTATGCATATGGAGTCGTGCCCGTGGCGTATGCTGAGGAACACGGTGTCGCCCACCTGGTCCGCAAGCTCGGCGAGGTAGGGGTCCGCCAAGGTCAGCAAAGGAAAGCGCCGCGTGCGGGCCAGCCCCAAGAGGCTGATTTCCGGGCCGATGAGATAGCGCCGCGTGGCGGGATCCTGCTCGATGGCGCCTTCCTGCAGCAGCGTCTTCAACAGCCGATGCACGGTGGGGCGGTTCAGCCCGGACATGCGCACCAGGTCGATCAGGCGCACGCCGCGTTCCTGCCCACAGGCCACCAGGCGCAGGATGGCGACTGCGCGCCGCACCGTTTGCGCGCCGGCGGGCGTTTCGTCGGTCATTGCCGCGAACGGCGGGCCTTCGTCGTCGGTGGTCATTGGCCGTCCGTCATGATGGACTTCGGCGTCTGCCGTATGGCCCGCTTGGTGACGATCGGGCCCAGGGACGCATAGTTGGGGCCGCCGATGCGGCACACCGGCCGCAATTGTTCCGTATCGATCTTGCCGTCGCGCGCCAGGCCGTCGCGGATGTGGAATACCAGCACTTCGCCGACGAAGAATTCCGCGCCTGTCTCCCCGTAGGGCGTGACACTGTGGAAACGGCATTCCAGGCTGATGGGCGCGGCGGCCAGCCGGGGCGTCGCGACGGCGTCTCCCGCAATGACTTCCAGTCCCAGCAGCTCGGCCTCGCTGGTCTCGGGCGGATGCTCCTCCGCGCTGGCGTGCATGGCATCCAGCAGGCTCTCGTCGCCGATGTTCACCACGAAATGCCCGTGATCCAGGATGTTGCGCGCCGTGTCCTTGCGTAGTCCGGCCTTGCGCCCGATGTTCACCCCGACCATGGGCGGCGTGTTCGAGACGAAGGTATAGCAGCTGAAGGGCGCCAGGTTCACCTTGCCGCCGGGTCCCAGGCTGCTGATCCAGGCAATCGGACGGGGCACGACGATGCCGCTCATGAGCTTGTAGGTCTGTTCGGGCGTAAGTGCGGGCGCGGCGATACGCATGGCGGAATCTGTCTCTCTCTAATCGGCATGCCTGGACGCGCGGTTCTTCGCGTCCAGCTATTGAACTATAAGGCGGGACAAGAGGAGGGCGTTTCCTCCCAGCCCGCCGGGTCGCCGCCGTGCGACGGCCGTCCACGGAAGGCGCGCCCGGCCTGCACAACCACGCACGCCAGGCCCTTGTTCCGGTTTTGCATTTTCAGCCTTCTTGCATGCCGCCGCATCGGGGGCCAGGCGGCCATTCTCCGGTTAAGTCCGTTATTTGGACTTTTTTCGCAAACTGGCGTTGTCGCAGCCGACGCAAATTCCTAGAGTCTGTCCTCACCAGATCGCCAACCCGACATCGGAGACAACCATCATGACCCGCCGCTTCCTGGCCGGGGCCTGCGCCGCCATGGCGCTGGCCAGCCTGGCTTCCATCGCTCATGCCGCCTGGCCGGACAAGCCGGTGCGCATCGTCGTGCCATATCCGCCCGGCGGCAATGTGGACGTTGCCGCCCGCTTGATCACGCCGGGCCTGCAGGCCGCCCTGGGCCAGCCTTTCATCGTTGAAAACAAGCCGGGCGCCGGCGGCATGATCGCCGGCGAATACGTCGCGCGCGCCGAGCCGGACGGCTACACCCTGTTCATGGCGGCCAACGGCCCCTTGCTCTTCAGCCCGCTGATTTTCAAGCGCGACGCCTACAAGTGGGACCGCGACTTCGCGCCCATCAGCGCCATCTCATATACGCCCCTGGTCCTGGAGGTGAAGCCGTCGCTGCCCGTGAAAACGGTAGGTGAACTGATCGAGCTGGCCAAGCGCGAGCCCGGCACGCTGACCATGGCGTCGCCCGGCGCGGGCACCACCAATCACCTGGTCAGCGAACTGCTGCAGCGCGTCACCGGCGCACGCTGGACGACTGTCCAATACAAGGGCAACGCACCGGCCAATACCGACCTGCTGGGCGGGCACGTCGATTTCCAGTTCGACCAGATCTCCGTCGCGTCGCCGTTCATCAAGGAAGGCCGGCTGCGCGCCCTGGCGGTGACCACCGCCAAGCGCGTGCCGATGCTGCCCGACGTTCCCACTTTCGCCGAGGCGGGCATCAAGGACATGGAGGCGTCGACATTCACCGGCCTGTTGGCGCCCAAGGGGACGCCGCCTGCGATCCTGGCGAAATTGAGCCAGGCATTGGCCGGCATCCTGAAGCAGCCGGACATCATCACGCGCTTCAACGAGCTGGGCGCCGAGGCGCGGGGCAGCTCGCCCGAGGAATTCACGCGCTACCTCGCCGCCGGGGACGCCCGCTGGACGCCCATCATCGAACAGGCCCATATCACCGCCAAGTGACGCCAGGAAACTCCATGACCAGACGCAGTATCTACGCCGCAGGCTTCAGCCACAAGAATCCCATACCCGCCGCCTGCCGCATCGGCAGCCTGCTTTATTCGGGCAGCATCCAGGGCACGGACCCCGCCACGGGCGCCTACGGCGAGACGCTGGCGCGCCAGTGCGAACTGATGTTCGATCATGTGCGGCGCATTGTCGAAGCGGGCGGGGGATCGCTCGCCGACATCATCAAGATGACGGTCTGGATGCGCGACCGCGACCAGCGCGCCGCCCTGAACGCCGCCTGGCTGCAAGCCTTCCCGGATGCGCAGAACCGTCCTGCGCGCCACACCATGAAGGCGGACCTGGATGGCGGCAAGCTCGTCGAATGCGACTTCATCGCGGTCATCGCGCAGCAAGAGGCGGCAGGGGAGGCAAGGGGATGACCCAGTACCAGTCTTTCCAGCCCCATCCCACCGCTCCCCGCACCCGGCTGCCCGCCGGATCGTGCGACAGCCAGTTCCACGTATTCGGGCCGGCCGAACGCTATCCGGTGCGCCCGGGCGCCGCCTATGAAATGCCCGGCGCCACCATCGAAGTCGCCTTGAAACTGCACCGGCTGCTGGGCATCGAGCGCGGGGTGATCGTGCAGGCGACCACCTACGGCGCCGACCACCAGGTCGTCCTGGATGGCCTGGCCGCCGCGGGCCCCGGCTATCGCGGCTGCGCCAACGCGGCCGTGCTGGCCGAACGCGACGATGCCTATATCGCCAGGCTGCACGACGCCGGCGTGCGCGGCGCGCGCTATACCCGGCAGGGCCTGGGCATCAGCATGGAGCCCGCCGCCTACCGGCGCTCCATCGCGAGGCTGCGCGAACTGGGCTGGTACGCCAAGTTCCAGCCCGAACCCGACGGCATCATGGCGCAGGTGCCGCAGTTCGAGGACCTGGACATTCCCGTGGTCATCGACCACATGGGGCGCGCCAACCCCGCGGCGGGGGAGAGCGATCCCAGCCGCCGCAAGCTGCTGGAGCTGCTCGAGCGCGGCAACTTCTGGGTGATGTTGTCGCTCTCGGAAAAACTGTCCCGCACCGGCGAACCCTGGGACGACGTCGTGCCGCTCGCGCAGGCGTTGATCCAGGCGAACCCGGACCGCGTGATCTGGGGCAGCGACTGGCCGCATCCCGTCTCGGTCAAGGCCACGCCCGATGAGGGCCGCCTGGTGGACCTGCTGGCCCGCTACGCCGGCGACGCGGCGACGCTCAAGAAAATCATGGTCGACAACCCGGCCCGCCTGTTTGGATACGACAAATGAAACTGCTTTCCTTCGAATACCAGGGCCGCGAACGCTTCGGACTGCTGCGCGGCGATGACGAGATCGTCGATCTGAGCGGCCTGGGCTGCGCCAGCCTGCGCGCGGCGCTGGCGACCGGCGCGCTGCCGGAACTGCGGCAGCGCGCGGCGGGAGGAGGGCAGGTGTTGCGCCTGGCCGACGTCCGCCTGCTGCCGCCGATCCCGGCGCCGGAAAAAATCATCTGCGTCGGCGTGAACTACGGCAATCGCAACGAGGAATACAAGGATGGCAGCGCGCCGCCCGCCTATCCCAGCGTCTTCCCGCGCTTCCCGGGGTCGTTCGTGGGCCACGGCCGGCCCTTGATACGCCCGCGCGTGTCGCGGCAGCTGGACTATGAAGGCGAAATCGCCCTCATCATCGGCAAACGCGGCCGGCATATCCCGGCCGCGCAAGCCTGGGATCATGTCGCCGGCCTGACGTGCGCCAACGAAGGCACGGTTCGCGACTGGGTGCGGCACGGGAAATTCAACGTGACGCAAGGCAAGAACTTCGACGGCAGCGGCGCCATGGGCCCCTGGATGGTGACGGCGGACGAGTTTGATCCCGCCGCGCCCCTGACCGTGACCACCCGCGTCAACGGCGAACAGCGGCAACACGACACCACCGCCAACCTCATGTTCCCCTTCGCCGAACTGATCCGCTACATCTCCACCTGGACCACCCTGGAGCCGGGCGACGTCATCTCCACCGGCACGCCGGTGGGAGCGGGCGTGCGCTTCGACCCGCCGCGCTATCTGGCGCCGGGCGACCTGGTCGAAGTGGAGGTGCCGGGCATCGGCACGCTGGCCAACACGGTGGCGGACGAGCCCGCCTGACAATCCGTCCTCTCATGAATCGCTGAACAACCCAAGGATTCCCCATGCTCAACGAAACAGGACCGCGCCCGCGCCGCCGAATTGCTCCTGGAGGCCGAGCGCACCGGCGTGCCGGCCAGGCAATTGGCCCAGACCTTCCCGGCAATGGAGATCGCCGATTCCTACGATATCCAGAAACGCATCATCGACCGGAAGATCGCCGAGGGCGCGCGGCTGCGCGGCCACAAGATCGGCCTGACATCCAAGGCCATGCAGAGCACCGTGGGCATCGACGAGCCCGACTACGGCCATCTGCTCGACACGATGTTCTTCCAGGATGGGCAGACCATTGCCACGCAAAAGCTGATCGTGCCGCGCGTGGAGGTCGAACTGGCCTTCGTGCTCGGCAAGCCCTTGCGCGGCCCGGATGTTTCGCTGTTCGACGTCCTCGATGCCACCGATTACGTGGTGCCCGCGCTGGAAATCATCGACGGCCGCAGCCAGTATCCGCGCACCATCGTCGACAACATCGCCGACAACGCGGCGTGCGCCGGCATCGTCCTGGGCGGCAGGCCGGTGCGGCCGATGGACATCGACCTGCGCTGGGTCGGCGCCATCCTGCTGAAGAACGGCGTCATCGAGGAATCCGGCGTGTCCGCGGCGGTGCTGGGGCATCCCGCGCTCGGCATCGCCTGGCTGGCCAACAAGCTGGCGCAGCACGATGCCGGGCTGGAGGCCGGGCACATCGTCCTGGCCGGCTCGTTCACCCGCACCGTCGCGGTCGGCCCCGGCGACACGCTGCACGCGGATTACGGCAAGCTGGGCGGCATCTCCGTCCATTTCTCCTGAGGAGCGCGGGCGTGGATCTTCCCATCAATGGATTCAAGCGCGCGCTGCGCGAGCAGCGCCACCAGACCGGCCTGTGGGTGACGCTGGGGCAGGCCAACAGTGCGGAACTGGTGGCGGCCAGCGGCTTCGACTGGTTGCTGCTGGATACCGAGCACACCCCGGCGACGCTGCCCACGGTCATGGCGCAGTTGCAGGCGGTGGCCGCGTATCCCTCTCATCCGGTCGTGCGGCCGTCCTGGAACGACAAGGTGCAGATCAAGCAGTACCTGGACATCGGCGCGCAGACGCTGTTGCTGCCCTATGTGCAGAACGCGGCCGAGGCCCGTGGGGCTGTCGCGGGCATGCGCTACGCGCCCCATGGCATGAGAGGCGTCGGCGGCACCGTGCGCGCCACCCGCTATGGCCGCGTGGCCGACTACATGCGGCGCTGCGAGGAGGAGCTGTGCCTGCTGGTCCAGGTAGAGACGGGCGAGGCGCTGGAAAACCTCGACGCGATCCTCGCCGTCGATGGCGTCGACGGGGTCTTCATCGGGCCGGCCGATCTTTCCGCCAGCCTGGGCCATCCCGGCGAGCCGGGGCATCCCAGGATAGTGGGCGAGGTGGAGCAAGCCATTGCGCGCGTGCGCGCCGCCGGCAAGGCGCCGGGCGTGCTGACCACCGATGAAGCCCTGGCACGGCGCTACATGGCCGCCGGCAGTCTCTATACCGCGGTCGGCGTGGACGCCGCGATCCTGGCGCGCCATTGCGACCAGTTGGCGCAACGTTTCCGCTGAAATGCGCCGCCGAGGCCCGGCACTGGCAGGCGGCGGGATGAGGGCGAGGGGCCGGGTCGGCTCCTCGAATCCATTACTTTACATAATATACATTATGCGTATATTAGATGGCCAAGCCGCCAGGCCTGGCCCCGCCTTACATCGACTTCAAATCGATTTCCTTGGCGATCTTGCCGAAGGTCTGCAGGTCCGCCTTTACCCGCGCCGTGGTTTCCGCCGGCGTCGAGGCTTTCGGGATCATGCCCAGGTCCTGCAGGCGCCGCTGCATCTCCGGCTTGGCGAACGCCCGCGCGATGGTTTGCTGCACTTTTTCGACCACCGCGTCGGGCGTGCCGTGCGGCGCGGCCAGGCCGAACCAGGCCACGGCCGAAAAGCCCGGCAGCCCCGCCTCCGGCGCGGTCGGCACGTCCGGCAAGGCGGCCACGCGCCGCGGATTGGTGACGAACAGCGCCCGCACCTTGCCGGCCTGGATGAACGGCGTCTGCACCCCGGTGTTGTCGAGGACCGCGTTGATATGCCCGCCCAGCAGATCCGTCATGGCCGGGCTGCTGCCCTTGTACGGCACCACGTTGACCTCGATGCCGGCGGCGCGCGCGAACATCAGCTGGGTCAGGTGCTGCTGCGTTCCCATGCCGGCATTGCCGAACGTGATGGAGCCGGGATGCTGGCGGCCGTAATCGATGAATTCCCGCAGGTTCTTGGCCGGGAACTGGTTGTTGGTCACCACGACGAACGGCAGATCCACCAGCACCGTGACCTGCTTGAAGTCCTCCAGCGGCTTGTAGCGCAGCTTGTAGACGTACGGATTGACGGCCATCGTGCCGCTGGCCGTCAGCACCAGCGTATAGCCGTCCGGTTCGGCGCGCGCCACGTGTTCGGTGCCCAGCACCCCGCCGGCGCCCGGCCGGGCTTCCACGATGGCCGGCTGGCCCAGTTCGCTTTGCAAGGCGTCGGCCGCATAGCGCGCCAGCATATCGGCGGTGCCGCCGGTCGCATAAGGCAGGATGATGGTGATCGGCTTGCTGGGATAGCTGTCGGCGGCCACCGCCGCCGAGGCGCTCATGACCGTCGCTACACACGCGGCGGCCAGTAACTTCAGGTTCTTTGCCATCGATGGATTCCCCGGGTATTTGTCACACTGCGCTAAAACCCGGACAAGATTAAGTGCTGGCGCGTTATATGACCAATCAACATTTATAATGGAATATCATCATTCCAGCTGATAATGGACGGCCTCATGCTAGGCGCCATCGACCTGAACCTGCTGCGCATCTTCGATGCCGTCATGACCGAACGCAACGTCACGCGGGCGGCGGCCGCGCTGCACATGACGCAGCCCGCGGTCAGCAACGCCATCAACCGCCTGCGGCTGACCTTGCAAGATCCCCTGTTCATCAAGGTGCAAGGCGGCGTGCTGCCGACCCAGCGCGCCGAGTTGCTGTGGCCGCCGATCCGCGATGCGCTGACCCGCATTGCCGATACCCTGGAACGCAGCGACTTCGACCCGGCCCGCTCCGAGGCGGTGTTCCGGCTGGCGATGTCGGACTACGTCGCCGACCAGGTGATCCGGCCGCTTTTCGTCGAACAGCAGACGGTGGCGCCGAATATCCGCATTCACCTGCACCCCTACTCGCTCGACAATGCCTCGGTGCTGCTGGAAAAAGGCGAGGTCGACATGGCGGCCGGCGTGTATTCGAATTTCGGCTCGTCGCTGCGCACCTTGCCGCTGGAAACCCTCACCTATGTGTGCGCCATGCGCAAGGGCCATCCCCTGCTGGCGCAGCCGCGCTTCACGCTGGACGACTTCCTGCGCGCCCGGCACTTGATGGTCAGCCTGCTGGGCACCCCTGCCCTGATCGACCACGAACTGGCCGCGCACGGCTACAAGCGCAACGTGGTGCTGACCATCAACCAATTCGCCCTGGCCCCGCGCCTGCTGGCCGAGACCGACCTCATCTGCGTGGTCCCGGTCAACACGGTGCGCAACAGCCCGCACAGCCACCAGCTCGAGGCGGTCGAGGCGCCCTTCCCCTTCGCGCCGCGCACGGTCAACCTGGTCTGGCACGAGCGCTCGGACAATGTGCCGGCGCACCGCTGGCTGCGCGAGGAAATCCTGAAAGTCTGCAAGGCCCAGGGCATGGTGTTCGACCAGGCGCAGCCGGCCGAATCGCATGGCTACTGAGCCTTCATCATTCGTTTTAATGATAATCACTAATGCAAAACTTTGATTGGATCGAATAATCGACGGCCGATAAGATTTCCGGGTCCTACATCCGGCGCCCCGCGCGCCCGTCTCCCGGAGATCCCGCGTGACCCAGACCGCACCAGCCCCCGCCCGGCGTTTTCGCGTCGGCTTTGACGTGGGCGGCACGTTCACTGATTTCACATTGCTGGCCGAACACACCGGCGCGCTGCATTACTTCAAAGTCCCTTCCACCCCGCACGATCCCGCCGAGGCGATCCAGGCCGGCCTGTCGCACTTGATGCGCGAACACGGCATCGCCGGGCCCGAGCTGGCGCACGTGGGCCACGGCACGACGGTGGCGACCAACATGGTGATCGAGCGGCGCGGCTCGCGGTGCGCGCTGGTGACCACGCGCGGCTTTCGCGACGTGCTGGAAATCGGCCGGCAAACGCGCCCGCACCTGTATGACTACAACGTCACCAAGCCGGCGCCGCTGGCGCCGCGCGCCTGGCGCTTCGAGATATCCGAGCGCATCGCGGCCGACGGTTCGGTGCTGGCGCCGCTCGACGAGGACGAGGTCGTCGCCGTGGCGCGCCAACTGGCGGCGGCGCAGGTGGAATCGGTGGCCATCTGCTTCATGCACAGCTACCGCAATGATGCCCACGAGCGGCGGGCGCGCGACATCCTGGCCGAATACCTGCCCGGCGCGTACTTGAGCGTGTCCAGCGAGATTCTGCCGGAGTTCCGCGAGTACGAGCGCATGTCCACCACGGCGCTCAATGCCTATGTGGGCCCGCGCATGGCCGCCTACATGCGCAACCTGGTCGATTCGGTGCGCGGCATGGGCGTGAGCGCCCCGCCCGCCACCGTGCATTCCAATGGCGGCCTCATGTCGGTGGAATCGGTGCTGACCGCGCCGGTGCGGACCTGCGTGTCGGGGCCGGCGGCCGGTGTCATCGGCGCCGCCGAACTGGGCCGCGCGGCCGGCTTTCCCAATCTGATCACCTTCGACGTGGGCGGCACCAGCACCGATGTCTCGCTGGTCGCCGACTTGCAGCCGCTGTTCACCTCCAGCCGGCTGGTCGCGGATTATCCGGTCAAGACGCAGATGGTCGACGTGCACGTGATCGGCGCCGGCGGCGGCAGCATCGCCCGCATCGACGACGCCGGCGCGCTGAAGGTCGGGCCGCAAAGCGCCGGCGCCGTGCCGGGCCCCATCGCCTACAACCGCGGCGGCACGGTGGCGACCCTGACCGACGCGCACGTCGTGCTGGGCCGCCTCAACCCGGTCGCCTTGCTGGAAGGCCGCATGGCGGTCCACGCCGAGCAGGCCCGCGCGGCGTTGCAGGCGCAGATCGCCGGGCCGCTGGGCCTGAGCGTCGAAGAAGCCGCCTACGGCATCCTGCGCATCGCCAATTCCAACATGGCCCGCGCGGTCCGGGCCGTATCCACGGAGCGCGGCCACGACGTGCGCAAGTTCGCGCTGTGCGCCTTCGGCGGCGCCGGCGGCCTGCACGCGGCCGAACTGGCGCGCGATTGCGGCATCGGCAAGGTGCTGATCCCGCAGGAGCCCGGCACCATGTGCGCGCGCGGCATCCTGCTGTCCGACATCTCCATGGATTTCGTGCAGACGCTGATGGCGCATGCGCACGCCGACGGCTGGCTGGCGGTGCAGCAGTCGCTCGATACACTGGCGGACAAGGCGGGCGCCTGGCTCGCCGAGGAAGGCGTGCCAGGCGCGGCGCAGCGCCTGTCGGCCGTGATCGACGCGCGCTACCAGGGCCAGAACTTCGAGATCCCGGTGCCCCTGGACGGGATGCGCCTGATGCCGCTGGCGGATTTCATCGCCGCGTTCAGCGCGGCCCATATCCGCGAATACGGCTATGACGCCGCCGAACGCGCGATCGAGATCGTCAATTGCCGGGTGCGCGCGGTCGGCCTGGTGCCGCGCGCGCCGCTGGCCCGCGTGGCGGGCGGCCGGACGCTGGACGAGGCGCTCAAGGAACGGCGTCGCGTCTATTTCGAGGCCGCTGGCTGGCTCGATACCCCCGTCTATCGCCGCGCCCTGCTGCCGCCCGACACGCCTGTCGAAGGTCCGGCCGTGATCGAGGAAATGAGCTCGACCACGGTCGTCCTGCCCGGCCAGCAGGCGCGCGCCGATGAATACGGCAACCTGATCGTCAACCTCCACCCCTGAGACGCCTCGCCATGAGTATCCGATCGACCACCGCCCCCGGCGCGGACCCGTTCGACCCCATCGAGATGGAGGTCTTCAGCAATCGCCTGCTGTCCATCACCGAGGAAATGGGCAATACCCTGATCCGTTCGTCCTTCTCGAGCAACATCAAGGAGCGCAAGGACTGCTCGGTGGCGCTGTTCGACGCGGCCGGACGCCTGGTGGCGCAGGCCGCCCACGTGCCGGTGCACCTGGGCTCCCTGTCGGGCGGCATCGACGCCGTGCTGCGGCGCTACGGGACGGCCGGCATCCGTCCCGGCGACGTGTTCCTGTGCAACGACGCCTATCTGGCCGGCGGCACCCACGCGCCCGATATCACCGTGGTCTCGCCGATTTTCTGCGAGGGCGCGCTGCGCTTCTTCGCGGCCAATATCGGCCACCACACCGACGTGGGCGGCGCGGTGCCGGGCTCGACTTCGCACCACCTGAAAACGGTGTGGGAGGAAGGCATACGCCTGCCCGCCATGCGCATCGTGCGGCAGGGCGAGCTGGACCAGGACCTGCTGGAAATGATCGCCCACAACACGCGCGAGCCCGATAACCGGATGCACGACATCCGCGCGCAGATCGCCACCAACGACAAGGGCGCGCGGCTGGTGCTGGACCTGGTGCAGCAGTCCGGGCTGACGGCCGTGCTGTCGGCCATCGACGGCATCCTGCTGTACACCGAGCGGCGGTTGCGCAACCGTATCGCCCAGCTGCCCGCCGGCACCGTATCGTTCGTCGAGCGCATGGACGACGACGGCATGGGCGGCGATCCGGTCGCCATCCAGGCCAACGTGCACGCCCGCGACGGCCAGCTCTATGTGGATTTCACCGGCACCGGCAAACAGGCGCGCGGCGCGTTCAACCTGCCGGCCAGCGCCCTGAACGCCAGCGTGTACTTCGCGGTAAAAGCCATGCTGGACCCGGAGCTCATGCCCAACAATGGCCTGTTCCAGCCTATCAGCATCAGCGCGCCCGAAAACACCATCACCAACCCCAGCTTCCCGGCCGCCGTGGGCGCGCGGGTGACGACGGCGCAGCGCGTGGCCGGCACGGTGATCGGCGCGCTGGGCCAGTTGCTGCCGCCCGAGCGCGCCATGGCGTCGTGCAACGACGTGATGCCGTCCATGCTGTTCGCCGGCCCGCAGCGCGACGGCAAGGGCACCTTCGTGTACCTCGAGACCCTGGGCGGCGGCGCCGGCGGCCGCGCGCAGGGCGACGGCATGGACGGCATCCAGGTGCATGTGACCAACACCTCCAACCTGCCCGCCGAGGCCCTGGAGATCGAGTATCCCCTGATGGTCGAGGAATATGCCCTGGTCGACGATAGCGGCGGCGCGGGCCGTTACCGCGGCGGCATGGGCATCGCGCGCCAGATCCGCTCGCTGCACGACCAGCTGACCTGCTCGATCCGCTGCGATGCCGCCCTGTTTGGCGCCGCCGGCCTGAACGGCGGGCTGCCGGGCGGCACCTCGCGGGTGGTGCAGAATCCCGGCCGCGCCGACCAACAGCGCCTGCCCAACAAGATTTCCGGCCATGCGCTGCCGGCGGGCCAGTCGGTGCGGCTGGAGACGCCCGGCGGCGGCGGCTACGGCGCGCCGACCGGGCGCGACCTGGCGGCGTTGCGCCGCGACCTGCTGGACGGCAAGGTGAGCCGGGCGGCGGCCGAACGCGACTACGGCAGCGAGCGCGTGGCGCAGGCCCTGGCAAAGGAACCGGCATGACCGGCGCCATCGGCGGCGCTACCGGTACGACGGCGTCCCGGCCGTTGCTGCGTCGTGTTGCCGTCCCGGCCGCGCCCGTCCTGCGCCTGAGCTGGAATGGCCAGCCGCTCGAAGCGCGCCAGGGCGATACCGTGCTGACAGCGCTGCTGCTGGCGGCCGGTCATTTGCGCGTCACGCTGGGCGAAGGCGCGCCGCGCGCCGGATTCTGCCTGATGGGCGCCTGCCAGGACTGCTGGGTGCAGACCGGCACGGGCCGGCGCCTGCGGGCCTGCACCACCCTGGCCGAAGACGGCATGGACCTGGTCAGCGCATTGCCGGGAGATCCGCCATGCCCATGACAGGCACCGCCGGCGGCGGCCGGAACACGCCTGGGATGGTGGTGGTGGGCGCCGGGCCGGCCGGCGTGCGGGCCGCGCATACCCTGCTGGCGCACGGCGTACGCCCGGTGGTCGTGGACGAAGCGCCGCTGCCCGGCGGGCAGATCTACCGCCAGGCGGCCGTGCCGCGCGCCGGCGCGCGCGAGCGCTACGGCTTCGAATGGAAACGCGCGGCGGCCATCCATGCCGCCGGCGCCGAACTGCGCCGATGCGCCGACTACCGCGCCGCCACCACGGTGTGGAACGCCGCGCCGGGCTGCCTGGACCTGGCGGGAGCGGCCGGCATCGAATCCCTGCCCTATGCCCGCCTGTTGCTGGCGACCGGGGCCACCGACCGCGTCCTGCCATTCGCGGGCTGGACCTTGCCCGGCGTGTACTCGCTGGGCGGCGCGCAGATCGCCCTCAAGAGCCAGCATTGCCTGGTGGGACCGCGCATCGTCTTCGCCGGCACGGGCCCCCTGCTCTACCTGGTGGCCTACCAGTACGCGCGCGCCGGCGCGCAGGTGCAAGCCGTGCTCGACTGCGCCTCCCCGGCCGGCCGGGCGCGCGCGCTGCCGGCCTTGCTGAATCAGCCCGCCACGCTGGCCAAGGGCTTGTATTACCTGGGCTGGCTGCGCGCCCGCGGCGTGCCGGTGCATCGCGGCGCGCAGCTCGATGGCGCGCTGGGCTCGGCCCGGGTCGAGGCGGTGCGCGCGCGAATCGGCGGCGCGGCGCGCACCCTGGCGTGCGACGCGCTGGCCGTCGGCCATGGCCTGCGGGCCGAAACCCAGCTCGCCGATCTGCTCGATTGCGCCTTCGATTTCGATGGAGCGCAGCGGGCCTGGCTGCCCCGGCGCGACGCCGATGGCCGCAGTTCGGTCCCGGGGGTTTATCTGGCGGGCGACGGCGCCGGCATCGGCGGCGCCCATCTGGCGGAAATCGCCGGCGAACGGGCCGCGCTCGCCATGCTGGCCGACAGCGGCGTGCCGGTCGATGCGGCGCGACTGCGGCGGCTGGCCCGGCGCCAGGAACGGCTGGCGCGTTTCCGGCGCGGGCTGGACCAGGCGTTCGCGCTGCCGGCCGCGGCCGGCGCCGGCTGCGACGATGCCGTGATGGTATGCCGCTGCGAAGAGGTGCGTGCCGGCGTCCTGCGTTCGGCCGCGCAGCAATACGCGATCGACGACCTGAACCGCCTCAAGGCGCTGACGCGCATCGGCATGGGCTTGTGCCAGGGCCGCATGTGCCAGGCCGGCGCCGCCGAGCTGCTGGCCGATTGCCGCCGCATTCCGGTGGCGCAGGTCGGCCGGCTGCGCGGCCAGGCGCCCGTCAAGCCGCTGGACATGGCCAGCCTGGGCAAGGTGCAGCCATGAGCCTGGTGCATACCGAAGTGGCCATCATCGGGGCCGGGCTGGTGGGCGCCGCCACGGCGCTGGCGCTGCGGCGGGCCGGCATCGCAGCGGTACTGGTCGAGCGCGGCTTGTGCGGGGCGCGCGCCAGCGGCGTGAATTTCGGCGGCGTGCGCCGCCAGGGCCGCTCCGTCGAACAGTTGTACCTCGCGCAGCGGGCCCACGGCATCTGGGCGCGGCTGCCCGAACTCATCGGCACCGACGCGGAATATGTGCGCTCGGGCCACCTGAAGCTGGCGCGTTCCCAGGCCGACCTGGAACGGCTGGCGGCCTACCGCGAGCAGGTGCGCGATTTCGACCTCGACTTGCAGATCATCGAGGGCGCGGCGCTGCGCCGCCGCTTCCCGGCGCTGGGGCCGGACGTCGCGGGGGGCTCGCTGTGCCCCGCGGACGGCCAGGCCAACCCTCGCCTGGTGGCGCCCGCCTATGCGCACGCCGCGCTGCGGCACGGCGCGCGGCTGCTCGAACATTGCGCCATCGTGCAGGCGGACGCGCACGGTGACGACTTCCTGCTGTGCGCCGCGGACGGCCGCCGCATCCGCGCGGCGTGGGTGGTCAACGCCGCCGGCGCCTGGGGCGCCGAGGTGGCCAGCTGGTTTGGCGACGTGCTGCCCTTGCAGATCAAATATCCGACCATGCTGGTCACCGAGCCGCTGACGCCGCAGATCGGCGTATCGCTGGGTGTCGAAGGCGGCGGTTTCTATGCGCGGCAAGTGGCCCGGGGCAACGTGGTGATGGGCGGCGGCTATGGCGCCGCCCTGCCCGGCAACCGCAGCCGGCCGGGCCGCGCGGCGCTGGCCGCGCTGGGCCGCACGGCCCCTGCCATCCTGCCCGCGCTGGCGCACGCCAGCGTGATCCGTTGCTGGTCGGGCATCGAAGGCTATTTCAGCGACAAGAATCCCGTCATCGGCGCCAGCCCGGCTGTCCCGCGCCTGTTGCATGCTTTCGGTTTTTCCGGCGGCGGCTTCCAGATCGCCCCGGCGGTCGGCGAAGTGGTGGCGGAAATGATCATGGGCCGCAACACCTTGATGATGCCCGAGCGCTTCGCGCCGGCCCGGTGGGCGGACGCGGCCGGTGCGTCCTGAGCGGGCCGCGGCGCCAACGGGCGCGGCCCGGATGGCGCGGGACGGCAAGCGGCGTCAGCCGGGCGCCTGCCCCGCCTCATGTCCCAGCATGGCGCTTACCGCATGGGCTTCGGCCCGCACGGCGGCGGCGGCGCGCCCATCGACCGATGCGTCGAAGCCGCCCGTCGCGCCGAGCGCCGTCAGCACGGCGCGGGGCCGGCCGGTGTAGTCGAAGATCGGCGCGGCGACCGCGCTGATGCCCTTCAGATTGGTGTCGCGCACGCAGGCGCAGCCGGCCGCCCGGACTTCGCGGCGCAATGCGCCTATGGGGTCGGCGCGTTCCAGCAAGGCGCGCTGGTCGGCGCTGGCGGCGTCGAGTTCGGCCCGCGCCTGCGCGCTGACCGCCGCCTCGTCCAGGGTGGCCAGGAATGCCCGTCCGGTGGCCGACCACAGCAACGGCAGCACCGAGCCCACCCGCACGTTCACCGTCACGGGCAGCCCCGGCTCTTCGAAACGCACGATGGTCGGCCCCTTGTTGCCCATGACCGCGATGAAGCAAGTGACTTCCAGCGTTTCGCGCAGGCGCACCAGGGCGGGCTCGGCCAGCCGGACCGGCTCGGCCTGCCGCATCGCCGCCACGCCCAGCAGCAAGGCCTGCAGTCCCAGGTAGTACTGCTGCGACCCCGCGTCCTGCTGCACCAGCCCTTCTTCGATCAGGCTTGCCAGGTAGCGGTGCACCTTGGCGGGGCTTTCGGCCACGTGGGCCGCCAGCGCGGTCAGGCTGGCGCGCCCGCCCAGGCGCGCCAGTCCCTTGAGCACCGCCATGCCGGTCTCCGCCGCCTGCACCCGCTGGCGGCGCTGGCGCGCGGGTGGCGGGTCATCGATGCGGGCCGTCTCGGAGTTCTTGCTGGTCATACGCGCGCCTGCCGGGTTCGCTAAGGGAAAGTACGCACAGCTTAGCGGGTTTATTCATTTACGCATAGCGTATATTATTTACGCAAATAACAAACGCGGCAGTGCCGCCCAACGACCTGGAGACAAGCAATGCACTTCCTCAAGCCCCTCATCACCCTGGGCCTGGCCGCCCTGCCCCTGCTGGCGCCGGCCGGCGCCACGGCACAGGACTATCCCGACAAGCCGCTGCGCTGGATCGTGCCGTATGCGGCGGGCGGCGGCTCCGACTTCCTGGCCCGCACCATCGGCCAGGGCTTGTCGGCCCGCATCGGCCAGCCGGTGGTGGTGGACAACAAGCCGGGCGGCAATACCGCGATCGGCGCTTCCGAAACCGCGCGCGCCGCGCCGGACGGCTACACCATGCTGTCGGCCGACAACGGCACGCTGGTGTTCAACCCGGTGCTGTACAAAGAGCTCTCGTACGATGCGGGCAAGGACCTGGCGCCCGTCACGCTGATGGGCCGCTTTCCGATGATCCTGGTCGTCGGCCCCGGCATGCAGGCCGGCAATGTGCAGGAGTTCATCGAGGCCGCCCGCAAGCAGTCGGCCGGGCTGGACTTCGCCTCGGCGGGCGCCGGCAGCCCGCACCACCTTGCGATGGAATTGTTCAAGGTCGAGACCGGCCTGAAGATGGTGCATGTGCCGTACCGCGGCGCGGCCCCGGCGCTGGCCGACGTGGCGGCCGGCCAGGTGCCCGCCATGATGGTCGACCTGGCCGCCGGCGCGGGCTTCATCAAGGCGGGCAAAGTGCGGGCCCTGGCGGTCGCCAACCCGACCCGGCTGCCGCAGCTGCCCGATGTCCCCACCTTCGCCGAGGCCGGCTACAAGAATGTCGAGGCGGCCGCGCTGGTTGGCCTGGTGGTGCCCGCCCGGACGCCGCCGGCGGTGATCGACGCGCTCAACAAGCAGGTCGTCGCCGCCATCGGCGCGCCCGACGTCAACAAGCGCCTGGTCGATTTCGGCATCGAGCCCGTCGGCGATACGCCGGCCGAATTCAGCGCGCTGCTGCAGAACGAGCGGACGCGCTGGCACAAGCTGATCAAGGACCTGGACATCAAGCTGGACTGAGCAATACCGCCCTGCCCGCGCCGCGGCGGCGGCCGGGCAAGGCTTGTTTCACGCGGAGCCTCCCATGACCCCTACTTCCCCTGCCCGTCCTTCCGGCTGCCCGGTGGACCATTCGGCGCTCGCTGCCGCGGCGGGCTGCCCGGTGAGCCCCCGGGCGGCCGAGTTCGATCCGTTCGGCGACGGCTACCAGCAGGACCCGCCCGAATACGTGCGTTGGGCGCGCGAACAGGAGCCGGTGTTCTACAGTCCCAAGCTCGGCTATTGGGTAGTGACGCGCTACGACGATATCAAGGCGATTTTCCGCGACAACATCACGTTCAGCCCGTCGATCGCCCTGGAGAAGATCACCCCGACCGGTCCGGAAGCGAATGCCGTGCTCGAGTCGTACGGCTACGCCATGAACCGCACCCTGGTCAACGAGGACGAGCCGGCCCACATGCCGCGGCGGCGCCTGCTGATGGACCCGTTCACGCCGGCCGAGCTCAAGCACCACGAGCCGATGGTGCGGCGGCTGACGCGCGAATATGTCGACCGCTTCATCGACGCCGGCAAGGCGGACCTGGTCGACCAGATATTGTGGGAAGTCCCGCTGACCGTGGCGCTGCATTTCCTGGGCGTGCCGGAAGAGGACATGGACATGCTGCGCAAGTATTCGATTGCGCACACCGTCAATACCTGGGGCCGCCCCAAGCCGGAAGAACAGGTGGCCGTGGCGCATGCGGTGGGCAATTTCTGGCAGTTCGCCGGCAAGGTGCTCGAGAAAATGCGCCGCGACCCGTCCGGCCCGGGCTGGATGCAATACGGCATCCGCAAGCAGCGGGAGCACCCGGACATCGTCACGGATTCCTATCTGCACTCCATGATGATGGCGGGCATCGTGGCCGCCCACGAGACCACCGCCAATGCCTCGGCCAATGCGATGAAGCTGCTGCTGCAGCATCCCCAGGCGTGGCGCGACATCTGCGAAGACCCGGCGCTGATCCCGAACGCCGTAGAGGAATGCCTGCGCCACAATGGCTCGGTGGCCGCGTGGCGGCGCCTGGCCACCCGGGACGTGGAGATCGCCGGGGTGAAGATTCCGGCCGGCGCCAAGCTGCTGATCGTGTCTTCCTCCGCCAACCACGACGAGCGGCATTTCGCCGATGCCGACCTGTTCGATATCCGGCGCGAGAACGCCAGCGACCAGCTGACCTTCGGCTATGGCTCGCACCAGTGCATGGGCAAGAACCTGGCCCGCATGGAAATGCAGATCTTCCTGGAAGAGTTCACGCGCCGGCTGCCGCACATGAAGCTGTCCGAACAGCGCTTCACCTACGTGCCCAATACGTCGTTCCGCGGACCGGAGCATCTGTGGGTGGAATGGGACCCGCGCCTGAACCCGGAGCGCCGGCGCCCCGAGCTGCTGCAGGTCCGCCAGCCGGTGCGCATCGGCGAGCCCTCCGCGCACGCCATCAGCCGCACGGTAGTGGTCGAGCAGGTCGCGCCGGCCGGCGACGGCATCGTCAGGCTGCGGCTGGCTTCGTGCGACGGCCGGCCCCTGCCCCGCTGGGCGCCCGGCGCGCATATCGATGTCGAGTGCGGCGACACCGGCATCTCGCGCCAATATTCATTGTGCGGCGATCCCGCCGACACGCGCAGTTTCGAGATCGCGGTGCTGCATGAGCGCACGGGCCGCGGCGGGTCGGCCTGGATCCACGCCCGCGTCAAGCCGGGCGACCGCTTGCGCATCCGCGGGCCGCGCAACCACTTCCGGCTCGACCCGGCCGCGCGCAAGGCCATTTTCATTGCCGGCGGCATCGGCATCACGCCCATCAGCGCGATGGCCCGCCACGCGCGCCAGGCGGGCATGGACTACGAACTGCACTACAGCGGCCGCTCGCGCGCCGGCATGGCGCTGTTGGACGAACTGGCCGCCCTGCACGGCGAACGCCTGCGCACGCACGTATCGGATGAAGGGCGCCGCAACGACTTCGCCGCCCTGCTGGCCCGGCCCGAGCCCGGCACGCAGATCTATGCGTGCGGCCCGCAACGCATGCTCGATGCGCTGGCCGCCGCCTGCGCCGCCTGGCCGGAAGACGCCCTGCGCGTCGAGCATTTCCATACGACCGCCACCGTGCTGGACCCGTCAAAGGAGCATGCCTTCGAGGCCGAGCTCAAGGATTCCGGCCTGGTCATCAACGTGGCCGCCGACCAGACGCTGCTGGCGGCGCTGCGCGCCGCCAATGTCGATGTGCAGAGCGATTGCGAGGAAGGCCTGTGCGGCTCGTGCGAAGTGCGGGTGCTGCAGGGCGCCATCGACCACCGCGACGTGGTGCTGACGCGGTCCGAGCGCGACGCGAACGGCAAGATGATGGCGTGCTGCTCGCGCGCGGCGGGCACGCGGATCGTGCTGGAACTGTAGCAACCCGCGCGCCGCCGCCGGGATGACGGTGGCCGGGGCGTGCACTGCCGCTGGTTCGTTTTGGAAGATAATAATTATTAAATATCAATAATTTATATCTATTTCTAAAAGTAGTTCATTATATTTTGGCAGGCCAGCCATGCCCGCCTGCCGGCGCTTGTCTTGGCCCAACCTGATGCACGCATTTGGCTCTAGCGTTATGGCGGCATCCAGGCAAACTTGATCGCGGGCCGCAACGCAGCAGTCCAGTCGTACCGGGGCGCGGCTTACTCTCTTCAGGAGATCACCATGCAAGCGATCAATCGCCTCATTCGCCGCTGCGTCCTGGCTGGCGGCTTCACCCTGCTGGCCGCCGCGCAGGCCCACGGGCAAACCAAGCTGGTCGTCGGCTACCAGCTCATTGTCGGGCCGTTTCTATCGGCCATTGCCGACGGCAGCTTCGACAAGGCGCTGGCGCAGGCCGGCTACCAGGTCGACTGGCGCCAGTTCACATCAGCCGGTGATATCTCCACGGCGCTGGCATCCGGCAAGGTGCCGGTGGGCGTGCTGGGATCCACCGGCATCACCGCCGCGGCCACGCGCGGCGTGGACATGGAGCTGTTCTGGATCCTGGACAACATTGGCAAATCCGAGGCGCTGGTGGCCCGCGAAGGCTCCGGCATCAACAGCCCGCAAGACCTCAAGGGCAAGCGCGTGGCCACCCCGTTCGTGTCGACGGCGCACTTCCACCTGCTGGTGGGGCTGGAGAAAGTCTGGAAGATCAATCCCCGCGACGTGCGCATCCTGAACATGCAGCCGCCGCAGATCGTGGCGGCCTGGCAGCGCGGCGATATCGACGCGGCCTATGTCTGGCCCCCTGCCCTGGCGGAAATCCAGAAATCCGGCAAGACCATCGCCGATTCCGAGGAGATCGGCAAGGCCAGCGTGCCGACCTTCGACGGGCTGGTGGCCGACAAGGCCTGGGCGCAGAAGCATCCCAAGTTCATGGCCGCGTTCACGCAAGTATTGGCCAAGGCGTATGCCGACTACCGCGCCAATGGCGCCGGCTGGACCGCCGACTCGCCGCAGGTGCAAGGCATGGTCAAGCTGATCGGCGGCAAGCCGGACGACGTGGTCGGCGCGCTCAAGCTGCTGGGCTTTCCCACGGCCCAGGAGCAGGCTTCGCCGCAATGGCTGGGCGGCGGCAAGGAGTCCGGCGCGGCCCGGGCATTCGCCGCCAGCGCGCAGTTCCTGAAGGAACAAAAGCAGATCGACAAGGCATTGCAGGATTACAGCCCGCACGTGAACGCCAGCTATGCCCAGCAGGCCGCCACGCAGTAGCGTGGCCGGCCGCAACGTCATCCGGACGGCCGCCGCCCAGCGCGGGCCGTCCGCATTCCCGGAGGTAACCGCATGACCGTGCCGCCCTCGGACGCGCAAACTCTCAGGGCCGAAAACGTGAGCGTCACGTATCCCGGCCTGCACGACGGCGAGCCCGTCGTTGCCCTGCATGGCGTCGACCTCACCATCGAACCGGGCGAGTTCATCGTCGCGCTGGGGGCCTCCGGCTGCGGCAAGACGACGCTGCTCAGCCTGCTGGCGGGCTTCCTGTCGCCTACGGAGGGCCGCATTACGCTGGCCGGGGCGCCGATCGTCGGGCCGGGCGCGGACCGTGGCGTGGTGTTCCAGAAGCATGCCCTGCTGCCCTGGCTGAATGTGCTGGACAACACCGAGTTCGGGCTCAAGCTGCAGGGCGTGCCGCGCGCCGTGCGCCGCGAGCGGGCCGCCCAGAACCTCGAGCTCGTGGGCTTGCAGGATTTCCACCAGCACATGATCTACCAATTGTCGGGCGGCATGCAGCAGCGTGTCGGCATCGCGCGCGCGCTGACCTGCGATCCGGCCATGCTGCTGATGGACGAGCCCATGGCCGCGCTGGACGCCCTGACCCGCGAAACGATCCAGGAGCTGTTGCTGCGCATCTGGGAACGCACCGGCAAGATGTTCTTCTTCATCACGCACAGCGTCGAGGAAGCCCTGTTCCTGGGGTCGCGCCTGATCGTCATGTCGCCGCGCCCCGGCCGTATCACCCATACGTTCGCGCTGGACTTCAACCGGCGCTACCTGGAGGATGGCGATGGCCGCCGCATCAAATCCAGCCCCGAGTTCATCGCCATGCGCGAACAGGTCCTGGGCATCATCTACGGGGACGAACGCGCCGCCGGAGCGGCCGGGAGCCCGCATGCATAGGCGGGCCTCCTTCTTCGGCGCCAGGCCCGCCGCGCCAGGCAAAGTCTATGGCGCGCCGGGCGCCGGCCACAGCAGCCACATCAGCCTGATCACCAGCGCGGTCTTGATCGGCCTGTGGTTCCTGGTGACGTCCATGGAATGGGTCAAGCCGCTGTTCCTGCCATCGCCCCAGGCGGTCTATGCCAAGTTCATCGCCGCCATGACCGACGGCGTGGCCGGCTCGACGCTGGCCGAGCACGCGGCCGCCAGCCTGTCGCGGGTATTCGGCGCGTTCTTCCTGGCCTGCGCCACCGCCATACCGGTGGGCATCCTGATGGGCGTGAACCGCTACGCGCGCGGCATCTTCGATCCTCCCATCGAGTTCTACCGGCCCCTGCCCCCACTGGCCTACCTGCCGCTGGTGATCATCTGGTTCGGCATCGGCGAATTTCCCAAGATTTTCCTGATCTACCTGGCGATCTTCGCGCCCATGGCCATCGCGGCGCGCGCCGGCGTCCGGTCGGTATCGATCGAGCAGATCCACGCCGCCTACGCCATGGGCGGCACGCCCACCCAGGTCATCCTGCACGTCATCCTGAAGGCCGCCCTGCCCGAGATCTTCACCGGCATGCGCATCGGCATCGGGGTGGGCTGGACGACCCTGGTGGCGGCCGAAATGGTCGCGGCCGACCGCGGGCTGGGCTTCATGGTGCTCAACGCCGCGCAGTTCCTGGCCAGCGACACGGTCATCATGGGCATCGTGGTCATCGGCATATTCGCCTTCGCCTTCGACTTGCTGGTGCGCTACCTGGAACGCCTGGCGATCCCCTGGAAGGGACGCATATAGCGGGGCGGCGCCGGCCGGGCAATCCCCCATGGCCGGGCGCCCGCTTATCTTCTATGCTGGGTTGCAGACGGCGCGTCGACGCGCCTTCGCCTTTCCGGGAGGCTTCATGTTCCAGGCCGCGATGCCCAAGCCCGTATTGTGGGAAAGCCTGTTCCAACGGGAGAGCGCCACTCACCTCAGCCTGCAAGGCCGGCTGCGGCAAATGCTGGTGTCGGCGATTCTCAGCGGCCACCTGCCGCCGGGCGCGCCCGTGCCGTCCAGCCGCTACCTGGCCGACCAGCTCGGCATCGCCCGCAACACCGTGGTATTTGCGTACCAGCAACTGGTCAGCGAAGGCTACCTGGTTTCGCGCGAGCGCAGCGGCCATTTCGTCAGCGACGACGTGCTCAGCGGCCGGCTCGGCCAGGCCCCCGCCAGCGCCGGCCTGCCGCCGCGCACGGCGGTGCGCTGGGACGAGCGGCTGCGGTTCCGCCCCACGCGCCAGCGCAACATCGTCAAGCCGCGCGACTGGCAGACGGCCCCCTACCCCTTCGTGTACGGCCAGTTCGACCAGGAACTGTTTCCCACCGCGGAATGGCGCGAATGCTGTATCAAGGCGCTGTCGGTGCTGGACATCCGTAGCTGGGCGCCCGACCTCATCACCCATGACGACCCGGCCCTGATCGAACAGATCCGCACCCAGGTGCTGCCGCGCCGCGGCGTGTGGGCCGATGCCGACGAGATCGTCATTACCGTGGGCGCCCAGCATGCGCTGTACCTGCTGGCGGACCTGCTGATCAATGCCGACACGGTCGTCGGCATGGAAGACCCCGGCTATCCCGATGCGCGCAATATCTTCGCCAGCCGCACCCGCAACCTGGTGCCGCTGCCCATCGACGCCGAGGGCCTCTGCCTGGGCACCAACCTGCTCGACTGCGAATATGTATTCGTCACGCCCAGCCACCAGTGCCCCACCACCGCCACCATGCCGCTGGCGCGCCGGCAGCAGCTGCTGCGGCTGGCCGCCGAGGCCGACTGCATGCTCATCGAGGACGATTTCGAAAGCGAGAACCGCTACGGCGAGACGCCCATCGCGGCCCTCAAGAGCCTGGACCAGGACGGCCGGGTGATCTATGTAGGCAGCCTGGCCAAGGCGTTCGCGCCCGGATTGCGCATCGGCTATATCGTCGCCGCGCGCGAACTGACCGCCGAGCTGCGCGCGCTGCGGCGCCTGATGCTGCGCCACCCGTCCGCCTATATCCAGCGGGCCTTTTCGCTGTTTATTTCGCTGGGCCATCATCACGCGCTGCTGCGCAAGCAATCGCATGCCTACCAGCTGCGCGCGGCCGAACTGGCCAATGCGCTGGCGCGCCACCTGCCCGGCTGGCAGGCGACGCCCCTGACGGGCGGCTCGTCGTGCTGGCTGCATGGCCCGCCCTGGCTGGATGCGGGCCGGCTGGCGCAAGCAGCCCTGGAAGAAGGAATCGTGATCGAACCTGGCGGCGTATTCTTCATGAACGAAGCCAACGCGCCGCGCAATACCTTGCGGCTGGGCTACACCTCCATCAGCGCCGACCGCATCGAGCCGGGCATCGCGCGCCTGGCGCAGATCGCGCAGCGCATGGAGTTGCGCGGGGCCGCCTGAGCGCGCCCCGCGCCGCGTGCTAGAAAATCTCGTCGCGCAAGTAGTACCAGCGGTACAGCAAGGCCTGGCCCAACCGCCGCCACGGCGCGAAGGCGTGGCCAGGCAGCGGCGTATCGTAGATGGGCAGGTCCCACCGCACGCCGTCCTTGCCGACGATGCGCTGGGCCAGCCGCCGGCCGGCCTGGGCCGAGAACGATACGCCATTGCCGCCGTATCCGAGTGCGTAGTACACCCGCTGGGCAGGGTCGGGCTGGGTGACCCGGGGCATCATGTCGTGGCTCACATCCACCCAGCCCCACCAGGAATAATCAATCTCGATGTCGCGCAGCGCGGGGAACTTGCGCGCCAGGCCGTGGCGCAGGAGCTCCAGGTGGCGCGGCTGCCCGGCATCGGCGCCGTGGATGGCGCTGCGGCTGCCGATCTGCATGCGGCCGTCCGGCAGCAGGCGGTAATAGAACCGCAAGGTGCGCGTATCGGTGATGAACACCGTGCTGTGCAGCCCTGCCGCGCGCCGCTCCGTTTCGCTGAGCGGACGGGTAACCATGGAATTGGACAGGACCGGCATGATGCGGTTGTCCAGCAGCCGATTGACGCCCTGGGCCGTATAGCCGCCCGTGGCGAACGCCACGCGCCGCGCCCGCACGATGCCGCCGGGCGTGCGCAGCCGGAAGGTGCTGCCGTCGTTGTCCCAGCCCAGCACCGGGCTGCACGGGTGTACGCGCGCGCCCAGCGCGCGCGCCTGCCGCAGATAGCCGAACGCCAGCTTCAGCGGGTGTACGCCCGTGCCGTCGGGCTCCAGCAAGGCGCCCGCGGCCTCTTGATCGTGGGCGTAGCGCTCGTGCAGCTCGGCGCGGCTGAGCATGCGGGTGTCGTAGCCGAAGACCTCGCGCATGACGCGCGCCTCATTTTCCAGGAACGCCAGCTTCTTGGGCCGGTGGGCCGTATACAGGTGGCCGCCGGGTTGCGCGTCGCAGTCGATCTCGGCAACCAGGCTTTTCCAGTATTCGAAGCCATCGCGGATCTCGGCATCCAGCCGCCGGGCGACCTCCATGCCCCAGCGCTGGATCCATTGCGAACGGTACAGGCGGCCCGACGCGTTCTGTCCCTGGCCGCCATTGCGGCTGGTGCAGCCCCATACCGCCCGATTGGCCTCCAGCACCGTCGCGCGGATGCCGAAATCGCGCGCCAGGGCCAGCGCCGCCGAAAGCCCGGTGAAGCCGGAGCCGACGATCACCACGTCGGCGTCGACGTCGCTGGTGATCGGGCCGTCATCCGGCGGCGGCTCGCCGGCGGTCGCCACCCAGTAGGTGGGAGCGTAGTCCTGGCCTTGTCCAGGCGGCTTGACCAGGGGGTCGTAGAGCGGGTCGTACGGCGCCGCGGCGGCACCGGCGGCGCCGGCCGCGCGGGCGCCGCCATTGAGGAAATTCGCTTGAGCATCCATGGCGATCCGGCGGAAGGCGTGGTCGGCTGGCGGGAATTAGCGGCGGTCCGCGGGCAAAGGGGGACGTTGCTTGCGGAAGGCGTTCTTGATGTGGATCTTGCCGGCGCGGAAGGTGAAGACATCGACCATGTCGGCCTCGACGCGCGAACCATCGGGCGCCGTGCCGGTGAAAGTCGATTCGGACACGCCGCGGTCGCCCGCCACCCAGTGGCGGCCATCGCGCCATTGGGCATCGGGGAAATTCTGCCAGGCCGCCGCGAACGCCGCCCGTACTGCCGCCGTGCCGACATGGCGCGCGCCGTATTGCTCCGGGCCGGCCACGGTCTCGAAGACGCAATCGTCGGTCATGAAGCTCATCAGCGCGTCTATGTCGTGGCGATTCCAGGCGGCCGCGAATTCGGCCAGC
Source organism: Bordetella genomosp. 2 (assembly GCF_002261345.1). Classification (GTDB taxonomy): domain Bacteria; phylum Pseudomonadota; class Gammaproteobacteria; order Burkholderiales; family Burkholderiaceae_B; genus Bordetella_A. The sequence continues at coordinate 344,834 of NZ_NEVT01000006.1, forward strand.
GTCTGCGGGGTGACTGCATCGGACATGATGGCGGTTCTCCAGTCTGACAGGGATGCGATCAAGTTACGCGGCGCCGGGGGACCGGTCTAGAACCAGACCAGGGCATTCGCTTGCACCAGCGGCGCGGCCCAGGCAGCCTTCGACGGCGCCGCGGTCGAGGCCGCGCGCGCCGATCAGCACCAGCCCGGCCGGCACCGCCGCGCCAGGCGCCACGCGCGCATAGCGCACGCGCCCGCCGGCGTACTGCACCAGGACCTGGCCATGGCGGTCGGTCGTCAGCCAGCCTTTGGCGCGCACCACGCTGCGCGGCAGCTGCTTGAGCGCGCTCGTCAGCCGGTCGGCATCGAGCGGACCGCCGGCCGGCCAGAACCAGCTCTCGAAGGGATGGTCAGCGGCGTGCTCATGCTGCGCATGGCCGTGCCCCCTCTCGCGGCCGGCCCGCGCGCCGGCCTGGCCGGCGGCCGGTTCCGCTGCGGGAACGGCCAGCAAGGCGGCCAGGTCGGCGTCGGCGGACAGGATGGGCACGTCGGCGGCGCGCCGGGCCAGCCAGGCGCGGGCCGCGGCAGTTTCCTGCGGGCCGGCCAGGTCGGCCTTGCCCAGCAGCAGCACGCCGGCCGCATCCAGCTGGCGTCCGACGGTATCGGCCAGCAGCGGATCGGCCGCCTGTTCGCGGATGCGGCTGGCATCGACCACCACCAGGACGCTTTCCAATTCCAGCATCGGGTCGGCCATGCCGACCTGGGCGATGCGCGCCGGGTCGGACACGCCGCTGGCCTCGATGACGATCCACTCGGGCGCCGGGTCGCGCGCCATGACCCGCGCCAGCGCGTCGTCCAGTCCGCCGCCGATGCTGCAGCACACGCAGCCATTGGCCAGGCTGATGGTGTCGCCGTCGCGGCTGGCGACCAGCGCGGCGTCGATGTTCACTGGCCCGAAATCGTTGACCAGCACCGCCGCCCGGCGCTGGCTGCGCGCCAGGATGCGGTTCAGCAGCGAACTCTTGCCGGCGCCCAGGAAACCGCCGACCACCGTCAGCGCGATACGCGGCGGCGCGGCCATATCAGGCTCCCGGGGCCGCCAGCGGCCGGCCGCCCACCACGGTCCCGATGACGCCCGCGTCCTTCAGGTTCTCGGCGCCCAGGGCGCGCGGGTCGTCGCGCAGCACGCAGAAGTCGGCCCGCTTGCCGATCTCGATCGAGCCGATCTCGTGGTCCAGGTGCAAGGTGTAGGCCGCGCCCAGCGTGATGGCATGCAGCGCGGCGTCCACGCCGATCCGTTCGGATTCTCCCAGCACGCGGCCGCCGGCCGTGCGGCGGTTGACCGCGCACCAGGCGGTGAACAACGGTCCCAGCGGAGTGATGGGCGCGTCCGAGTGGATCGCGTACGGCACGCCCAGCCGGGCCGCGCTGGCGCAGGCGTCCATGCGGTTGGCGCGGTCGGGCCCCATGGTCTGCGCATAGTGCGCGTCGCCCCAGTAGTAGATGTGATTGGCGAACAGGTTGGCGCACATGCCCAGCCGGGCCATGCGCCGGAACTGGGCGGCGTCGGCCATCTGGCAGTGTTGCAGGGTATGGCGGTGGTCGGCGCGCGGATACCGCTGCAGCGCGCGCTCGACCGCGCGGATGGCTACTTCGGTGGCCTCGTCGCCGTTGGTGTGGATGTGCAGCTGCACCCCCGCCGCGTGGTAGGCCAGGACGATCTCGTCCAGCACGTCGGGCGGGGTCACCCAGATGCCGTTGGGCGCGCCGTTGTAGTAGCCCGGCCAGCGCAGCCGCGCGGTGAAGCCCTGGATGGAGCCGTCGACCACCAGCTTGACCATGCCCAGGCGCAGCTTGTCGTGGTTGCGCTGCTTGAGCTGCTCCAGCCGCCGCAGGCAGGCGGCGGGGTCGCCCGCGAAGGCCATGGCCGACGCGGCCGGGACGATCCGCACGGGGTAGTCCGCTTCCGCGCTGACCCGCGCCAGGGTATCGATGCCCTCTTCGTTCAACTCGTTGACCAGGTCGGTGGCCGTGGTGACGCCGGCCAGTTGCGCCACTTGCCCGAACAGCCGCAGGCCCCGCTCCGTCAGCCCGATGGTGCGGAACGGATTGCCGATCAGGCGCATGACCGGGAACATGGCGGCGAACTCGCACAATTCCCCCGTCGGCTCGCCGTTGTCAAAGCGGGTGATGCCTTCGATGTCGGTATCCCGGTCGATGCCCGCCCGCGCCAGCATGGCGCTGTTGGCGTTCATCAGGTGCATGCTGGCGTGCATCACCACTACGGGACGGGCGGCCGACACGGTGTCGAGCTCGCGCACGGTCATGCGCCCGCTGTCGAAATAGATGGGATCGAAGCCCCAGCCGATTAGCGGCTGGCCGTCCGGCAACCCCGCCTCGGCCTCGCGCAGGCGCGCGCATACCGCCTCGAAGCTGGTCAGCCCCTGCCACAGGCGGCCATCCGGCCCGCGCCGGTCGTAGTAGCCGACGTAGACGAAGGTCCACATGCCGCCCTCCGGCAAGTGGCAATGGCCTTCCACCAGCCCCGGCATGAGCACCTGGTCCGCATAGCGTTCGTCCACGATGGCGGCGCCCCACCCTTGCAGGCTCTCGGCGTCGCCCACGCCCAGGATGCGCCCATCGCGCACGGCCACGTGAGTGGCCTCGGGCTGGGCCGGGTTCATGGTGAGGATGGCGCGGGCCCGGAAGATCGTCGTGGCGGGCGATGGCGAAGTCATGCGGCGCTCCTTTGCGGCTGGGGTTGGGTGGAATGCGTGGCGCCCGGCACCAGCGGCGGATGCGCCACACCGTCTTGCACGACCACCCCGTGACAGGCCACCAGGTGGCCGGCGGCGGTCTCGCGCAGCGCGGGCGCCTCGGTATGGCAGCGCGCCTGCGCCACTGGGCAGCGGCCGGCAAAGCCGCAGCCCGGCGGCGGCTGCAGCGGGCTGGGCGGGTCGCCCGCCAGCCGGATGCGCTGGCGCGCCCGCTCGCGGCCGCCGTGCACGGTCGGCACGGCCGACATCAGCGCCACGCTGTACGGATGCAGCGGCCGGCCGAAGAACGCCTGGCGCGGCGCGCGCTCGACGATGCGGCCCAAATACATGACGGCGATGTCGTCGCAGATGTGCTGGACCACCGCCATGTCGTGCGAGATGAACAGGAACGACTGCCCCTGCTCGCGCTGGATGCGGCGCAGCAGGTTCAATATCTGGGCGCGGATCGCGATGTCCAGCGCCGACACCGGCTCGTCGCAGACGATCAGGTCCGGCGCGCTGGCCAGCGCCCGGGCAATGTTCAGGCGCTGGCGCTGGCCGCCCGAGAACTGGTGCGGGAACGCCTGCCGCTGTTCCGGGCGCAGGCCCACCTGGGCGAATAGTTCCGCCACGCGCGCCTCGCGCTGCGCCGGCTGGCCGATTTCCAGCAGGTCGAGCGGCGCGCGCACGATCTCGCCGGCGCGCTGGCGCGGATTGAGCGAGGAATACGGGTCCTGGAAGATCAATTGGAATCGCCGCCGCAGCGCGCGCAATGCGGCTCCCCGCAAGGTCGTCACGTCGACGCCGTCGAAATGAATCGACCCCGCCGTGGGCTCCGCCAGCCGCATGACCGACAGCGCGGTGGTGGTCTTGCCCGAGCCGGACTCGCCGACAATCGCGAGCGTGCGGCCGCGCTCCAGGTCGAACGACACGCCGTCCACCGCCCGCACCACTGCGGCGCCGCCGCGCCAATGGCCGCGCCGGACGGGAAAATGGACCTGCAGGTCGCGCACCGACAACAGCGGCGTCGCGGTGGCTGTGCTCATGGTGCGGCTCCTTCGTGCAGCCAGCAGGCCACGCGGTGCTGCGGCCCGGCCGCGAACATGGGGGGGAACTCCTGGGTGCAGCGCGGCATGGCGTGGCCGCAGCGGTCATGGAACGGGCAGCCGGCGCCGCGCTCCCACACGGGCGGCACCATGCCCGGAATCTCCGCCAGGTCGGGCCGCGCATCGCCGGGCGCGGGATCCAGCTCGGGCAGGCAGGCGATCAGGCCGCGCGTGTAGGGATGCGCGGGCCGGGCCAGGATGTCGGCCACCGGCCCCTCCTCCGCCACTCTCCCGCCGTACATCACCACCACGCGATCGGCCATTTCCGCTACCGCGCCCATGTCGTGGGTGATCAACAACACGGCGGTGCCGCGCCGCTGCTGTTGCTCGCGCAGCAGATCGAATATCTGGGCCTGCACCGTGACGTCCAGCGCGGTGGTCGGCTCGTCGGCGATCAGCACGTGCGGGTCGCAGGCCAGCGCGATGGCGATCATGACGCGCTGCCGCATGCCGCCCGACAATTGGTGGGGATACTCGTCGACCCGCCGCTCGGGCGCTGGGATGCCCACCGAGCGCAGCATCTCGATGGCCTTGGCGCGCGCGGCGGCCTTGTCGAGCTGCTGGTGCAGGCGCAGCGACTCGCCGATCTGGTCGCCGACGGTATAGACCGGGTTCAGCGCGGTCATCGGCTCCTGGAAGATCATCGAGATCTGGTTGCCGCGGATGCGCCGCAGCGCCGGTTCGTCGCACGCGGCGAGGTCCGCGCCGCGCAGGCAGATCGAGCCGCCCTCGATGCGGCCGGCCGGCGGCACCAGCCGCATGATCGCCAGGGCGGTCATGCTCTTGCCGCAGCCGGATTCGCCTACCAGGCACAGCGTCTCGCCGGGCATCAGCGCAAAGCTGATCTCGTTGAGCACCGCGGCGCTGCGGCCGCGCGCGTGGAACGCCACGGTCAGGCGCTCGACCTCGAGTACAGGCGTGGCGGCATTCATTCGCGGCCTCGCAGTGTGGGGTTGAGCGCGTCATTCAGGCCGTCGCCGATCAGGCTGACGGCCAGCACCGTCAGGAAGATGGCCGCGCCGGGCAGCGTGACCGCCCACCAGGCCGTCAGGATGTACGGGCGGTTGCTGCCTATCATCAGGCCCCAGCTCATGATGTTCGGGTCGCCCAGCCCCAGGAACGACAGGCCCGCCTCGAACAGGATGGCGGTGCCGATCGCCAGCGTCGCGGACACAATCAGCGGCGCCATGGCGTTGGGCAGTATCACCCGCCAGATGATGCGGCCGTTGCCGGCGCCGATGACGCGTTCGGCCAGCACGTACTCGCGCCGCTTCAGGCGCAGGAACTCGGCGCGCGCCAGGCGCGCGGTGCCGGTCCAGCTGACCACGCCGATGGCAATGGCGATGGTCGCCAGCGTGGGGCTGAACAGGGTCACCAGCACCATGGCGAACAACAAGGCGGGCAGCACCTGGAAGAACTCGGTGATGCGCATCAGCAGGTCGTCGACCCAGCCGCCGTAGTATCCCGCCAGCGCGCCGACCACCACCCCGATCAGCACCGACAGCACGGCCGCCACCACGCCCACCAGCAGCGTGGCCCGCCCGCCGTGCACCAGGCCCATCAGGACGTCGCGGCCCAGGTAGTCGCTGCCCAGCAGGGCGTACTCCGAGCCGGGCGGCTCCATGGGCGCCGCGGCGATCTCGAACGGGTCGCCCGGCATCAGCCAGGGCCCGGCCAGCGTGACGGCCAGGATCAGCAGCAACAGCAGCAGTCCGAACACCGCCGTGCGGTTGCGCAGGAACACGCGCAGGGCCTCGCGCGCCTGCCCGGGCGGCCGCACGGCCGGCGCGGCCGCCACGGGCGACAGGATCTGGGCTCGGTTCATGTCGTCTTGATCCTCGGGTCGATGAGACGATAGGCCAGGTCGGTGAGCTGGTTCATGACCACCACCAGCAGCGACGCGAACAGCAGGATGCCCAGCATGGTGGGATAGTCGCGCCGCAGCACCGAGTCGAAAGCCAGGCGCCCGAGGCCCGGCCAGTTGAATACCGTCTCCACCAGGATGGCTCCCGCCAGCACATTGCCGAACTGCAGTCCCAGCATGGTGACTACCGGCAGCACGCCATTGCGCAGCGCATGCTTGTAGAGCACCCGGGACTCGGACAAGCCTTTGGCGCGGGCGGTGCGGATATAGTCGGCCGACAGCGCATCCATGACGCTGGCGCGCGCCAGCCGGCTGTACTGGGCCAGGTAGACGAACGCCAGCGTAAAGGCCGGCAGCACCAGGTGGTGCAGCACGTCCAGCGCGCCCGCCCAGCCCGATTCGTCGGCACCGGCCGAACGCATGTCGGACACCGGGAAGATCGGCAGCACGGAGGCGAACAGGATGATCAACACAATCCCCATCCAGAACACGGGCGCCGAATAGCCGACGATCGACAGCAGGGTCACTGCCTGCGACAGCGGGCCGTTCGGCTTGCGCGCCGCCAGGGTCCCCAGGAAGGTCCCTACCAGGAAGGCGGCCAGCACGGCGGTGATCACCAGCAGCAGCGTGGCCGGCACGCGCTGCCAGATCAGGTCCGCCACTGGCAAGTTGAAGAAGTACGAATAGCCCAGGTCGCCTCGCAGCACCTGGCCCAGGTAGATGCCGAGCTGCACCAGGAATGGCTTGTCCAGGCCGTACTGCGCCCGCAGCTGCGCGCGCAATTCTTCGCTCAGGCCGCCCATTGAGCCGGCGATGGTTTCCACCGGGTCGCCGGGCGAGATATGGATCAGCAGGAAATTCAGCGACACCACGGCCAGCAGCAGCACGGCCGCATATACCAGGCGACGCAGCAGGAAGCGCAGCATGGGGCTCCTCCTACTGCGCGACCCAGGTTTCGTCCAGCGGCGACAGCAGGCCCCAGATGCCGTCGGGCAAGGCATGCACGCGCTTGGTGGCGAGGGTATGGTACGGAATCACCGTCAGGAACATGATGGGCAGGTCGGTCATGACCAGCTTCTGGAATTCCGCGTACAGCGCCTTGCGCTTGGCGGCGTCGGTCTCGCGGCCGGCCTGTTCGAGCAGCTCGTCGACCCGGGCATTGCGGTACGACTGGGTATTGGTCCAGATGATGTCGCGGATGTTGCTCGACAGATAGGTGCGGTGCACGCCGATCACCGGGTCGCCCCAGTTGAAGACGATGTCGGTGGTCATGTCGAAATCGTGGCTGGCGATGCGCTTGGCCCAGGTCGGGAAGTCCGGGGAAGCGCGCACCTGCACGGCGATGCCGATCTTCTTCAGCTGGCTGCGCAGGTACTCGGCGACGTTCTTGCCCTGCACATCGCTGCCCGGCATGTAGTCCATGGTCAGCGACAGCCGGGTGCCGTCGTCCTTCTCCTTGTAGCCGGCCTCTTCGAGCAGCTGCACCGCCTTCTTCAGGTCGAGCGGATAGCCCGGCAGGTCGGCGCTCGCGAAGGGGCTGGTGCCGATGATCGGGCCGTCGGCCGGCTTGGCGAAGCCGGCATTCAGGGCGCGCACGATGAACTTCTTGTCGGTCGCGTAGGCGATGGCCTGGCGCACGCGCGCGTCGTCGAGCGGCTTGCGGGCGGTGTTGAAGGCCACCCAGCTCAGCGCCCCGATGCCCTCATAGCCGCGGTCCGTCATGGTGATGGCCGGGTTGTCCTTGGCGCGGCGCAGGATGGTCGGGTCGGTCATGTACGGCAGCACATCGATGTCGCCGCGCTCGAGCCCGATCAGCAGGTTGGTGGCGTCGGGGTTGATCTTGATGACGATGCGGTCCAGGTACGGGCGCCCGGCCAGGAAGAATTTGTCGAAGCGCTCCAGCACGGCCTCCTGGCCCGGCTTGAACTCCTTCAGCTTGAACGGGCCGGAACCCACCACCCCGGTCGAATTGAGGCGATGGGATTTCAGGTCCTGGCCATCGTCGTACACGTGCTTGGGCAGGATCGGCATCAGCGCCGGCGACATGGCCAGCAGGATCGCCGGGTGCGGCTGGCTCATGTGCACCACCGCCGTGTGCGGGTCGGGCGCCTCCACCTTCTCGACCGGCGCCAGCATGGTCTGGAACGGATGGTTCTGCTTGATCGCCATGATCGAGAACGCCACGTCGGCGGAAGTCACCGGCTTGCCGTCGTGGAACAGCGCGTCCTTGCGCAGGTGCAGCGTCAGGGTCTTGCCGTCGGCGGACAGCTCCCAGGACTCGGCCAGGTAGGGATGCGGCTTCCAGTCGGCATCGAAGCGCACCGGACTGGCGAACAGCTGGGTACTGGGCATGGCGGTGGCGATGCCCGACTGCACCGCGCCATTGAGGTGGCGCGCCACCTGGGTCGAGCCCACCACCAGCGTGCCGCCCTTGACGGGCGTGTCGGCGGCGCCGGCCGCCGCGCTCCAGGCCAAGGCGGCGCTGATTGCCGCCGCGACCGCTACATGTCGTATGCCGCGCATGGTCCATCCCCTTCTGAATGTTTTTCCGGGCCCGTCAGGCGGGACGTACCGCTAGGGTATCGGCCCTGCCCCGCCGGGCTTAGTACCAGTGGCATGGACTCGTTGGGACCAGCGCCGGTCAGGCCGCGTCGGCGAGAATCAGGTCGGCGGCTTTTTCCGCGATCATCATGACCGGGATATTGGTATTGCCCGACACCAGTGTCGGCATGATGGAGCAGTCCACCACTCGCAGTCCCTGCACGCCGCGCACCCGCAGGCGCGCGTCCACCACCGCCAGGGGATCTCCCTGCGGTCCCATGCGCGCCGTGCCGCTGGGGTGGAAGATGGTGGCGCCGTGCTCGCGGCAGAAATGCAGGATGTCCTCATCGCTGTCCGCCGGCGCGCCAGGCCGGTGCTCGCGCACCAGCAGGTCGGCCAGCGGCCGGGCGGCGGCGAGCCGGCGCGCATAGCGCACGCCCGCCACCGCGGTGCGCCGGTCGAGCTCGTCGGAAAGATAGTTCGGCTGGATGGCGGGCGCCTGGCGCGGATCGCTGCTGGTGATGCGCACGGTGCCGCGCGAGCGCGGCCGCAGCTGGCAGACCGACAGGGTACAACCCGGGAAATCGTGTACCGCGCCGCCCGCCATGTCGGCCGACAGGGTCGCCACATGGAACTGCACATCGGGCCGCGTCGACTCCGCCAGGGCGCGCCCGAACAGCGCGCCCTGGTTGATGCCCACCGCCAGCGGGCCGGAACGCGTCAATGCCCACTGCAGCCCGATGCGCGCCCGGCCCGCCAGCGTGCGCAACTGGTCATTGGTGGTGATGGGCCGCGCGACCTGCCACATCAGGCGGAACTGCAAATGGTCCTGCAAGTTCGCGCCCACTCCCGGCGCATCGACCCGCACCGGGATGTCGAACCCGCGCAGCAGCCCGGCCGGGCCGATGCCCGACAGCTGCAACAATTGCGGCGACTGGATGGCGCCCGCGCACAGCAACACTTCGCGGCGCGCGGCCAGGGTCTGGCGGCGTCCGTCCGCCAGTATCTCCACTGCCGCGGCGCGGCTGCCCTCGAAGACCACGCGGGTGGCGAGCACGCCGGTGCGGATATGCAGGTTGGCGCGCCCGCGCGCCGGCTTCAAGTAGGCGCGCGCCGCCGAACAGCGCAGCCCCCGGTGCGTGCTCAGCTGGTAGTAGCCCACGCCCTCGTTGTCGCCGGTATTGAAATCGTCGCGGCGCGGCAGGCCGAACGTGCCCTGGGCCGCCTCGATGAAGGCTTCGATCAAGGGGTGGCGCGCCCGGATCGAACTGGCGTGCACCGGCCCCTCGGTGCCGCGCGTCGGGCCCGGCCCCAGGTCGTTGCACTCCAGCTTGCGGAAATAAGGCAGGCATTCCTCCCAGCTCCAGCCAGGGTTGCCCTGCCCGGCCCATTCGTCGTAGTCCTGGCGCTGGCCGCGCACATAGATCAGGCCGTTGATGCTGCTGCTGCCGCCCAGCGTGCGCCCGCGCGGCCAGTAGATGCGGCGTCCCAGCATGCCCGGGTCGGGGTCGGTATAGAACCCCCAGTTCAATACGGGGTGGAACATGGTCTTGCCATAGCCGATCGGCAGGTGGATCCACGGGCTGCGGTCGGGCGGACCCGCCTCCAGCAGGCACACCGTATGCCGTCCGCCGGCCGACAGGCGGTTGGCCAGCACACAGCCGGCCGACCCCGCGCCCACCACGATGTAGTCGTAAACCGCCATGGCGCGCCTGGTCATGCGGGTTGTGCGGTCGCCAGCCACCGCCCGTACAGGGCCGCCACCGCGCAGCTGTTGATGCGCGCGGCTGCCGAGTCGGCGCGGCTGGTCAGCAGCACCGGCACGCGCGTGCCCAGCACCAGGCCCGCCATGGAGGCCCCGGCCAGCCAGGTCAGTTCCTTGTAGATCATATTGCCGGCCTCGATGTCGGGCACCAGCAGGATGTCGGCATCGCCCGCCACGGCCGAGATAATTCCCTTGAGCTGGGCCGCCTGGGCCGAGATCGCGTTGTCGAACGCCAGCGGCCCATCGACCTGCCCGCCTTCGATCTGCCCCCGGTCGGCCATTTTCGAGAGCGCCGCGGCATCCAGCGTGGCCGGCATGGCAGGGTTCACCGACTCCGTGGCGCACAGCACCGCCACCTTCGGGCGCGCCACGCCCAGCGCGCGCGCCAGGTCGATGGCGTTCTGGGCGATATCGGCTTTCTCGGCCAGGCTGGGCGCGATATTGACCGCGGCGTCCGTCACCAGGAACAACTTGGGATACGCCGGCACCGCCATCACGAAGGCATGGCTGACGCGCCGCGCGGTGCGCAGGCCCGCGTCGCGGGCCACCACCGCGGCCATGAAATGGTCCGTATGCAGGCTGCCCTTCATCAGCATGTCGACCTGCCCGTCGCGCGCCAGCGCGGCGGCGGCGCAGGCGGCGGCGCGTTCGTCGTTGCCGGTATCGTGGATCTCCATGTCCGCGGCCGCGCCGTCCAGCGCGGCGAGCAGCTCGCGCAGGCGGCCGGCCGGACCGACCAGCACCGGCTCCATGTAGCCTTCGGCGCGCGCCTGCATCACGGCCTGCAGGCACTCGGCCGTCATCGGATAGGCCACCGCGGTACGCGGCCGCCCGTGTGACCGCGCGGCCGCGCGCAGGGGGTCGAACAATATTTCGCCATTCATGTGCCGCCCTACTCCCTCAACAAGTTGGGCAGCCACAGCGCCAGCTGCGGGAACCACAGTACCAGCAGCAGGCCGAGTACCTGCAGCCCCATGAACTGCAGCATGCCCAGGTAAATGTCCTTCAGGCTCCATTGCGGCGCGGCGCCCTTCAGGAAATACGCCGACAGCGCCACTGGCGGCGACATCCACGCCGTCTGCAGGCAGACCGCCACCAGCGTGCAGAACCAGATCGGATCGATGCCGAGCTGCCGCACCACGGGCAGGAAGATGGGCACCACGATCAGCACGATCGGCACCCACTCCAGCGGCCAGCCCAGCAGGAAAATCAGCGTCAGCATCAGCAGCAGGGTCAGCGTCGGCGACAGTTGCAGCGCCGTGAGCAGGCTGGCCAGATATTCGGCGCTGCCCAGCCGCGAGAACACGGCGCCAAAGTAGTTCGAGGCCGCCACCAGCAGCAGGATCATGCAGGAGATCTCCAGCGTGGCGAACAGCGCGCGCTTGAAGGACGGCCAGCTCATCTTGCGGTAGGTCAGCGTCAACAGCAGCGTAATGAAGGCCCCGCACGCGCCCGCGTCGGTCGGCGTGGCGATGCCGGCCAGGATCACCCCCAGCGTGGACAGGATCACCACCACCACGGGCGCCGACCCCAGCGCCAGCTCTTTCAGCGCGTAGCCCAGCGGCTGGCGCAGCGACGCGGGCAGCGTCGGCCCCAGCGCCGGGTTCAGGTAGCTGCGCACCAGGGTGTACAGGATGAACAGCACCGACAGCAGCAGGCCCGGGATGACCGCGGCGGCGAACAGCTCGGTGGCGGGCACGCCCACCACCGGCCCCATCACGATCAGCATGACCGAGGGCGGGATCAGGATGCCGAGCGTGCCGCCCGCCGTGATGGCGCCGGCGCTCATGCGGGCGTCGTAGCCGCTCTTGATCATGGTGGGCGCCGCCATCACGCCCAGCAGCGTCACCGACGAGCCGACGATGCCGGTGGCGGCGGCGAAGATCGTGGCCGTGATCAGCACCGCCAGGTAGAGCGAGCCGCGCACGCCCGCCAGCAGCAGTTGTACGCCGCGGAACAGGCGCTGCGCCAGCCCGGACTGTTCCAGCAGAAAGCCCATGAACAGGAAGAACGGCACCGCGGCCAGGGTCGGGTCGCGCATGACCGAGAAAAACTGCAGCGTCATCAAGTGCAGGGCCAGCTTGCCCAGCGCCAGCCAGCCCACGCCCAGGGCCACCGCGATCAAGGTGAACACGATGGGAAAGCCGGCGAAGATCGCGAGCACCAGCACCGCCAGCGAAGCCACGCCCAGCAATTCGGGGCTCATGGCCACTCTCCCCGCACGACGGCATGGATGCTCTTGAGCGTTTCCGACAGCCCCTGCAGCAGCAGCAAGGCGGTGGCCAGCGGAATGGCGGCCTTGAAAGGCCAGACGATCGGCATCCACGGGCTGGTGACGATCCGCTCATTGCGCTGGAAAGAAGCCCAGAAGTAGTCCCAGCCGACGACCAGGAACAGGGTCAGGGCCGGAAAGAACAGCAGCAGGTAGCAGGCCAGGTCGACCGCGCCCTGCACGCGTGGCGGCCACTGGCCGTAGAACAGGTCGGTGCGGATATGGGCCTTGCGCAGCAGCGTATAGGCCGACCCCAGCATGAAGAACGAGCCATACAACATATACGTCATGTCATAGGCCCACACGGTGGGAGCACTGAAAAAATAGCGGCCGATGACCTCGTAGACCAGCGAGCCGACCATCGGCAGGATCATCCAGGCGACGATCCAGCCCGACCAGCGCGTAATACTGTCCAGCACCCGCGTCACGCGCGTGACGGCGCCGGCTTGCCGCGAGTCCTCTTGCATGCGCGCCTCCGGTGTGCGGCGCCGGGCCGATGGCGGCCCGGCGCGCCTGGGGTGTCCCTAGGGGTTGTCCTGCATCGCCGCATGGCCCAGGCCCGCGTACAGGTCGAGGATCTTGGTCCAGTACGGCACCACGGTCTTGCCGAACTGGCGCTGCGAGTCCAGTACTTCCTTGAAGAACGGGTCCTTGGCGGCATAGCGGTCCAGCACCGTATTGGTGGCCTGCACGAAGGCGGGGTAGAAGTCCTTCGGCGTGTCGCGCACCGTCACGTTCTGCGCCTTGAGCTTTTCCAGCGCGCGGGCATTGCGCGCCACATTGAAGGTGTATGTCTCGCCGATGCTGGCCAGGGACGCCACCCGCACGATCTCCTTGAGGTCATCGGGCAGCTTGTTCCAGAAGGACCGGTTGATCAGCACCTCGCCCACGTCGGTGGACTGGTGCAGGCCTTGCAGGTAGTAGTTCTTCCAGATCGTCTGCAGGCCCAGGTTCACGTCGTCGGCCGGCCCGATCCATTCGGCCGCGTCGATCACGCCGCGCTGGGCGGCCGGCACGATCTCGCCGCCCGGCAGCGCCACCGCGGAAACGCCCATCTCCTTGAAGATCTCGCCCGTGATGCCCGGCGGCGAGCGGTACTTCAGCCGCTGGAAATCGGCCACGCTGTTGATCGGCGCCTTGAACCAGCCTAGCGGGTCGGGCCCCATGGGTTGCAGCATGAAGACCTCGACGTCGGCTTTCAGGACGTCGTGGTAGAAGCGATCGAGCAGTTGGTTGCCGCCGCCCTCATACAGCCACGCCACGTGCGATATCTGGTCCAGTCCGGCGCCTGCCCCGGCCATCGGGTTGCTGAACAGCCCTGCGGCCGGGTGCTTGCCCGACCAGTAGTGCGTCCAGGCATAGCCGCCCTCGACAATGCCCTTGTCCACGGCGTCGAGGATCTCGAATGCCGCCACCACCGCCCCGTCGGGCAGGATCTCGACCTTCAGGCGCTGGCCCGACATCTTCTCGATGCGCTGGCCCCAGCGCTGCATCAGCTCGAAGTACATACTGCTGTTGGGCACGGCGGTCTGGATGCGCATGACCTGCGGCGCCGCCTGGGTGGCGCCCGCGGCCGTCAGGGCGAGCGCGCCCAGTGCGCTGCCCAGCCATTTCTTCCAGTGCATCATGTCTGTGCCTCCTCCACGTCGAACGTGGTCTGGATTTATGGTTTTTGCATCGACACGCCCGCCGGATCCTGCGGCCCGGACGGGCCCTGCAAGATGCCGGATCAGGCTACCCCCGCGGCGCGCCGCGGACAATCGCGCCGGCGCCGCGATCCGGCCGGAAAATGCAGAAAATGGAACGGCGAGGCACGAGACCGTTCCACTATCCGCAGAATCAGTTGCGCACCGGCTCGATCGGCAGCGGCACCTCTCCAGGCCGGAACGCTTCGTTCACATAGGACTTGTATTTGTCGAGCAAGCGCACCGGCTGCTTGAGCGCATCGCGCCGGAACGGGTCGCCCAGTTCCTGGCTGACCATCATCTCCAGCACGGTGGTCTTGCCCTCGGACTGGGCCTGGCAGGCCGCGCGCAGCGCGTCGCCAACCTGGTCGGCATGCTCGACCCTTACGCCCTGCACGCCCATGGCGCGCGCCAGCTCGGCGAAGTCCGGGTTCTTCAGGTTGCTGCCGACGAAGCGCCGTCCATAGAAGTCGACCTGGTTCTTCTTCTCGGCGCCCCACTGGCCATTGTGGAACACCACCGCGGTGACCGGGATTTCCTCGCGCGCGCAGGTCAGCAGTTCCTGGAAACTCATGCACCAGGCGCCATCGCCCACGTAGGCGACCGCCGGCCGGTCGGGGCGGCCCAGCTTGGCGCCGATCAAGGCGGGCAGCGCATAGCCGCAGTTGCCGAAGCTCATGGCGGCCAGCATCGAATCCGGCTCCCGGAAGCGCAGATAGCTGTTGGATACCGAGCAGATATTGCCGATGTCGGTCGACACCATCACATGGTCCGGCATGGCGCGCTCCAGCTCGCGCAACATGCGGCGCGGATGCATGCGGCCGCCGCCGCGCGCGATGATGTCCAGGCTCCAGTCGTCGCGCTCGTGCGACCAGCTGTCCAGCTCCTGCTCCCACTGCTTCTTTTCCTCCGCGATGCGGGCGCCGCGCTGCTCGCGGTTGCCCAGGCAGGCCGGCTGCGCCGCGGCCAGGCGCGCCGTCAGGGCGGCCGCGGCCGGCTTGGCGTCGCCGCACACGGCCACCGATACCGGCCGCACCAGGCCCAGCATGCGGTGATCGGCATCGACCTGGATGATGCGGGCCTGCTGCGGCCAGTAATCCAGGCCGTGCTGCGGCAAGGTGCCGAACGGCCCCAGGCGCGTGCCCAGCGCCAGCACGACGTCCGCCTGGGCCAGCAGCTTCATGCCCGCCTTCGAGCCCTGGTAGCCCAGCGGGCCGCACCACAGCGGATGGTCGGCCGGGAAGGCGTCGTTGTGCAGGTAGCTGGTGACGACCGGGGCGCCCAGCAGCTCGGCCAGCGCGATGCATTCCGGCTGCCCGCCGGAGAACAGCACGCCGCCGCCGGCCACGATCACCGGAAAACGCGCTTCGGCCAGCAGGCGCGCCGCCGCGTCCAGGTCCTCGTCGGCGCCCGGTCCGCGGCGCACCCGGCGCGGCGCCGGAATGGCGACGTCGATCTCCCCATAGAAATAGTCGCGCGGGATGTTCAACTGCGTCGGGCCGCGCTCGGCCATGGCATTGTCGAACGCCTTGCCGGTGAACTCGGCAATGCGGTCCGGCCGGTTGACGTGCGCCTGGTACTTGGTAATGCGCGAGAAAATCGGCAGCTGCTCGGTTTCCTGGAAGCCGCCCAGTCCCATGCCCGACGTGCCCGTCTCGGGCGTGATGGCCACCACCGGGCTGTGGGCCCAGTAGGCGGCCGCCACGCCGGTCACGAAGTTGGTGATGCCGGGGCCGTTCTGGGCGATACATACGCCATGCCGGCCGGTCACGCGCGAATAGCCGTCCGCCATGTGGGCGGCGCCCTGCTCGTGCACGGTGGGTACAAAGCGGATGCCGGCGGCCGGGAACAGGTCCAGGGCGTCCATGAAGGCCGACCCCACGATGCCGAAGACGTCTTTCACGCCCTGGGCGACCAGCGTTTCGACAAAGGCCTCGCTGGGCGTCATGTGTACCTTGCTCATGCTCCTCTCCTGGCAGATGCGCGGCCGCACGCCTGTCGCGCGGCACAATGGGATCGATTCTGCAGAAGCGTGGCCGGCCTTGCCATAGGCGGGCGTTTCATTTTTCGCGTGTTTTGTGCGACGATGCGCGAGACCGCCAGAAACTTCAATTTTTGAAAGATGAGCGAAGAACCCGGTTCCGCGGCGCTGCGCGCGCTGGCCTTGCTGGAGCACGTGGCGCAATCCGAGCAGCCGGTCAGCCTGGCTGCCCTGACCCAGGCCACCGGCCTGCCCAAGCCGACCGTGCTGCGCATCCTGTCGCGGCTGGTCGACGCCGGCATGTTGCTGCGCGAGCCCGCCGGCAAGTCCTATGTGTCGGGGCCGCGCCTGGCGGCGCTGGCGCGCGACACCCTGCTCAATTCGCCACTGCGCGCCGCGCGCCGGCGCATCCTCGACAGCCTGGTCGACCAGATCGGCGAAACCTGCAACTGCACCATGCTCGACGGCGACGAGGTCATGTACCTGGACCGCGTCGAAACCGCCTGGCCGCTGCGCCTGAACCTGCAGCCGGGCTCGCGCGTCCCGCTGCACTGCACCGCCAGCGGCAAGCTGTTCCTGGCCTACATGCGCAAGGAAGCGCGTACGCGCCTGCTGGCCGCCGCCCCCCTGCCCCGCTATACGCCCAACACGCTGTGCGACCCGGCCGCGCTGGAGCGCGAGTTGCGCACGGTGCGCAAGGAAGGCGCCAGTTTCGACCGCGAGGAATTCCTGGTCGGCATCGTCTGCATGGCGGTGCCCATCCTGCAGGGCCGGCGCGCCGTCGCCGCCGTGGCGCTGCATGCCCCGGTGGCGCGCCTGAACATCGAACAGGCGCGCGAATGGCTGCCCCTCATGCAGGAAGCGGCCGCGGCCCTGTCGGGCACCTATGCCCCGGACACCTGAGAGCGCGGCCCGCTTCTTGCTGGCGCCGCGGCTTTCCGGCTCCATTCCTTCATCATGACACGCCCAGCTACCGCCAGCGCGATCCGCATCGGCATCTCCGGCTGGCGCTACGCGCCCTGGCGCGGCAGCTTCTATCCCGAGGACCTGCCGCAGTCGCAAGAACTGGCCTACGCGTCGCACCAGGTGCCCACCATCGAGATCAACGGCACGTTCTACTCCCTGCAGCGGCCCGAATGGTTCGCGCGCTGGCGCGACGCCACGCCGCGCGGCTTCGTGTTCAGCGTCAAGGGCACGCGCTTTATCTCGCACCGGCTGCGGCTGCGCGAGGTCGAAACGCCGCTGGCCAACTTCCTGGCCTCGGGGCTGTTCGAGCTGCGCGAGAAACTGGGGCCGATCCTGTGGCAATTCCCGCCGTCGATGCGCTTCGACCCGGAGCGTTTCGAGCGTTTCCTGGACCTGCTGCCCCACGATACCGATGCCGCCGCGCGCCTGGCCCGCCGCCATGACGAACGCATGGCCGGGCGCGCGGCGCTGGATCCCGGGCCGCGGCGCCCGCTGCGGCACGCCGTGGAAATCCGCCACGAGAGCTTCGCCTGCCCGGAATTCGTGCAGATGCTGCGCGCCCGCGGCGTGGCCCTGGTCACCGCGGACACCGCGGGCAAATGGCCGTTGCTGGAAGACGCCACGGCCGATTTCGCCTACCTGCGGCTGCACGGCGACCGCGAACTGTACGCCAGCGGCTACACCGAGGCGGCGCTGCGGCGCTGGGCGGCCCGCATCCGCGCCTGGTCGCGCGGCCGCGAACCCGCCGATGCGCGGCGCGCCGGCCCGCGCGCCGCGCAGGCATGGCGCAGCCGCGACATCTACTGCTATTTCGACAACGATATCAAGGTCAAGGCGCCCGGCGACGCGCGCACGCTGGCGCGCCTGCTCGGCCTGCCGCTGGCGCCGGTCGATCCGCCGGCCGGGGACGCCGGCCCGCCCTGAGGCCGGCGCCGGCTCAGCGCCCGGCCGGCAGCAGGAAGCGGAACACCGCGCCGTGGCCCGGCTCGTCGAGCAGGCGGATCTCGCTGCGGTGCAGCTGCAGAATGCGTTGCACGATCACCAGGCCCAGACCGCCGCTGTCGCGGCGCTGCTGGGTCAGCACCGAGGCGCGCGTGAACAGGCCGGCGCGCAGCTCGGCCGGGATGCCGGGGCCGGTATCGCTGACCCGCACCTCGACGCCCTGCTCGGCGCTGCCCAGCCGGACCTCGATGCGGCTGCCGGGAGGACTGTGCCGGATGGCATTATCCAGCAGGTTGGTCAGGACCCGCTCGATCATGCCCAGGTCGGCGCGCACGGCGGGCAGGTCGCGCGAAAACTCGATGCCGAGCCGCTGGCTGCGCGCCTCGGCCGCCAGTTCGAATTTCTGGATCACGTCCTGCACCAGCTCCGGCAGCGAAAAAGTGTCCAGCTCGGGCTGCACCAGCCCGGATTCCAGGCGCGCCAGCTCGAACAGTTCTTGCGCCAGCCGGCCGACCTTGCGGCTCTGTCCCAGCGCCGTGTCCAGATAGCGCCGGCGCTCGTCCGGCGTCAGCGTTTCGTCCTTGAAGCGCAGCGTTTCCAGGTAGCCGTGCAGCGAGGTCAGCGGCGTGCGCAGGTCGTGCGAGATGTTGGCGACCAGGTCGCGCCGCTGCTGGTCCTGGCGCGTCAGTTCGCGCCACTGCTCGGCGATGCGCTGGCCCATCTGCGCGAAGGCGCGCCGCAACACGGTGATTTCGTCGGCCCGCTCGCCGGCCGCGTCATCGTGGCTGCGGCGCAGCGCGGCCGCCGCGGCGCCGTCGCCATCGAAATTGCGCACTGCCTGGGTCAGCGCGCGCAACGGCCGGGTAATCAGGGAAAAAGCGACCAGCCCCGCGATCAGCCCCAGCAGCGCCACCAGCGCGATGGTCCATAGCGTCGTGCGCACCACCGCGCTGGCCGACACGGCCGAGGCCAGCGCGTCGTGGGCCTCGCCCTGCAGCACGACGTAGACATAGCCCCGGTCGCGGCCGTTCACTTGAATGGGCGCGGCGCTGAAGACCTTGTGCACGCCCGGATTGCGCGGGTCGTCGCCGGCGATCGGCAGCGGCTCGCCCGCCAGGAAGCGGCGCAGCGGCGCCAGGTCGACGTGCTCCAGCTTGACGCGGCCCGCCGGCGCGGCATCGGCGGCGATCCGTCCGGCGTTGTCCAGCAGGTAGACCTCCACTGCCGGGTTGACGGCCATCAGCTGGTCGAACAGCAGCCGCACGGCTTCGCGGTTCCAGCCGCCGGCGTCCATCAAGGGTCGGGTGCCGGCAATGTGGGCAGCCAGCCCGCTCGAGAGCCGCTGGGTCACTTCCTGCTGGTACCGCTCGTTGGCCGCCATGTGCAGCCAGGCGGACGCGCCGCAGCAGGCCAGCAGCAGCAAGGCGAACACGGCCGACATGCGCTGGGTGAGGGTCAGCCGGTTCATGGAGCGTCTCCGGCGGCCGCCAGTTTATAGCCGCGGCCCCAGACGGTCAGGATGCGGCGCGGCTCGGACGGGTCGTCCTCGATCTTGGTGCGCAGGCGGTTGATATGGGTATTGACCGTGTGCTCGTAGCCTTCGTGCTGGTAGCCCCAGACCTGGTTCAGCAGGTCCATGCGCGAGAAGACCTTGCCGGGATGCCGCGCGAAGAAATACAGCAGGTCGAATTCGCGCGGGGTGAGCTCGAGCGGCCGGCCATCCACGACCGCTTCGCGCGCCAGCGGGTCGATGGACAGGCCGGCCAGTTCGAGCCGGCCAGCCTCCAGGCGGACATTGCGCTCCAGCGCGTCGGCGCGGCGCAGCAGCGCCTTGATCCGCGCCACCAGCTCCAGCATGGAAAATGGCTTGGCCAGGTAGTCGTCCGCCCCGAGTTCGAGCCCCAGGATGCGGTGCACCTCGCTGGAGCGCGCGCTGGTGATGATGATGGGCGTGTAGCGGGCCATGGCGCGGGCCCGCTTGCAGATTTCCAGGCCGTCGATGCCGGGCAGCATCAGGTCCAGCACCAGCGCGTCCCAGCGCCCGGCCTCCAGCTGGCGCAGGCCGTCCTCGCCGTCGGCGGCATGGGCCACGGTATAGCCCTCGTCGCGCAGGTGCGGGCGCAGGAGGTCCGCGATGTGGACATCGTCCTCGACGATCAGGATGCGTTTGGGCATGGCGTGGCGGGGCGTCTGGAGCCGGTTCAGTATCCGCTATTGTCGCCAATCGCGGCCGGCCAGTTATCACATTTAATTTAAGTTTGCGTGAGGACTTCGCCATGCGCGGCGGGCAAGAATCCCCGCATGGCTACTCCATCGACCCCGCTTCCCGGCGCCGCCGCGGCAAGCCGCAACCCCGCCGCGCATCCCGTCTGGGTGCGCGCCACCCACTGGGTGAATGCGCTGGCCGTGCTCATCATGACGGCCAGCGGCTGGCGCATCTACAACGCCGCGCCGCTGTTCGATTTCGTCTTCCCCGCCGGCATCACCCTGGGCGGCTGGCTGGGCGGCGCGCTGCAGTGGCATTTTGCCGGCATGTGGCTATTGGCCGGCAACGGCCTGCTCTACCTGGGATGCAGCCTGGCCAGCGGCCGGCTGGTCCGGCGCTTCTTCCCGCTGTCGGCGCGCGGCATCGCGGCCGACCTGGCCGCCGCGCTGCGCGGACGGCTGTCGCACGCCGATCCGCGCCGCTACAACCAGGTGCAGCGCGCGGCATACCTGTTCGCGGTCATCGATCTTGTCGTCCTGGTGCTGTCCGGCCTGGTGCTCTGGAAGTCGGTGCAGTTCGAGACGCTGCGGACGCTGATGGGCGGCTATGAGGCGGCGCGCTACGTGCATTTCACCGCCATGGCCTTGCTGATGGGCTTCGTGGCCGTGCACCTGGCCATGGCGGCGCTGGTGCCGCGCACGCTCATGACCATGATCCGTGGCCGCTGAGGAGCCATGCATGAAGATTCCCAAGCCTGTCGCGCTCTCCGCCCTGGACGGCCCGGCCATTCTGAAAGAAGCCCGCAAACTGCTGGCCCCGCGTATCCAGCAGCCCGCACGCAGGGCATTCCTGCAGCGCACGCTGACCCTGGGGGGGCTGGCCATGCTGACCGGCTGCAGTCTCAGCGACGACGACAGCGTTGAGCAGGCATTGACGGCCATCTCGCGCTTCAACGACCGCGTGCAGGCCGGGATCTTCGATCCGCACCAGCTGGCGCCCACCTATCCGGAATCGATGATCACCCGCCCCTTTCCCTTCAATGCCTACTACGGCATCGAGCACGTGCCGCAAGTAGACGAAGCCTCGTTCCGGCTCGAGGTGACCGGGCTGGTGGCCGACAGACGCGCCTGGCGCCTGCAGGAACTGCGCGGCATGGCGCAGGTGGACCAGGTCACCCGCCACATTTGCGTGGAAGGCTGGAGCGCCATCGGCAAATGGGGCGGCGTGCGCTTCTCGGACTTCCTCGAGCGCGTGGGCGCCGACCGGCGGGCCAAGTATGTCGGGTTCAAGTGCGCCGACGACTACTACACCAGCATCGACATGGCCACGGCGCTGCATCCGCAGACCCTCCTGGCGCTGACCTACGACGGCCGGACCCTGCCCGCCGAGTACGGTTTTCCCATGAAGCTGCGCATGCCGACCAAGCTTGGCTACAAGAACCCCAAGCACATCCAGGCGATTTTCGTGACCAACACCTACCCGGGCGGCTACTGGGAAGACCAGGGCTACAACTGGTTCGGCGGGAGCTAGGGCCGGTGCCAATGATTTTCCACCCGCGGCGCGGCCGCGACAACCACGAGGACCTCACCATGAACAAGCTCTCCACCTGCGTTTTCTCGATGTGCCTGGCGCTGGCCGCAGGCAGCGCGTTCGCCGCCGACCAGATGGCCAAGGACGGCATGGCCAAGGACGGCATGTCGAAAAGCTCGATGTCCCGCGACGGCATGGGCAAGCATGAGGGCATGTCGAAGGACGGCATGGCCAAGGATGGCATGTCGAAGAGTTCGATGTCCCGCGACGGAATGGGCAAGCATGACAGCATGTCGAAGGACGGGATGTCGAAAAACGGGATGCAAAAGGACTCCGGCATGTCGAAAGACGGCATGAAGAAATAATCGCCACCTTGCCGGCGGGGTCGCTCCGGTACGGGAGCCCGCCGCCCCATGCGGAGCACACTATGAAACCGACCCGTAGATCATTCCTGGCCGCCGGCGGCGGCGCCGCGCTGGCGAGCCTGCTGGGCGTCCTGGCTGGCGCGCGCCACGGCGCGGCGCAAGCAGCGCCCGCCGACTTCCCTCTGGTCCGCAGCGACGCGCAATGGCGCGCCCTGCTCACGCCCGAGCAGTACCGCATCCTGCGCCAGGCAGGCACCGAACGGCCCTATTCCAGCCCGCTGGACCACGAGCACCGGGCCGGCACGTACGCCTGCGCCGGTTGCGGGCAGGCGCTGTTCTCGTCCGACACCAAGTTCGACAGCGGCACTGGCTGGCCCAGTTTCTGGCAAGCCCTGCCGCACGCCGTCGGCACGGCCGGCGACCGCAGCTACGGCATGGTCCGCACTTCGGTGCATTGCGCGCACTGCGGCGGCCACCTCGGCCACGTGTTCGACGACGGGCCGCCGCCAACCGGGCTGCGCTACTGCATGAACGGCGCGGCAATGCAGTTCGCGCCGTCGGCATCGCCGGCCGCCCCGACCAGGAGCCCGTCATGAAGAAAACCCGCAATTCGGCGCCGCCGGCCGCCCCGGGCCGCCGCACCGCCTGCCTGCGGCTGGCCGGCGCCGGGCTGCTGGCCATGGCCGGCTGGCTCGCCATCCAGCCAGCCGGGCGCGCGGCCGATGCCGTCTTCGAGATCCCGCCGCCGGCCCGCGACGTCCCCGCCGCGGGCGGCATGGCCACGGCCGTGCTTGCGGGCGGCTGCTTCTGGGGCGTGCAGGCGGTGTTCCAGCACGTCGAAGGAGTCCGCGAGGCACTCTCGGGCTACGCCGGCGGCAGCGCCGCCACCGCCGACTACGAGACGGTCAGCGGCGGGCGTTCGGGGCATGCCGAGGCGGTACGCATCACCTACGACCCGGCCCGCGTCAGCTATGGGAAGCTGCTGCAAATCTACTTCTCGGTGGTCCACGACCCGACCCAGCGCAACCGCCAGGGCCCCGACGTGGGGCCGCAGTACCGCTCGGCCATCTTCCCGGCCGACGCGGCGCAGCGCCAGGTCGCGGAAGCCTACATCGCGCAGCTCGACCGCTCCGGCGCCTATCCCGGCCCGCTGGCCACGACAATAGAGACGCTGCAAGGCTTTTATCCGGCGGAGGACTACCACCAGGATTACCTGGCGCGGCATCCGGACAGCCCATACATCATCGTCAACGATCAACCCAAGGTCGACAACCTGGCCCGCGCCTACAGCGCCTACTATCGCGCCCGACCGGCGCTGGTGCGCCCCTGACGCCGGCGCCGACCGCTTGACGCTGCCCGCCGGGCGGGCATAACCTCGGAGTCGGCTCCAGGTTATGGAAGGAAACTTGTCCACCACATCGGCGGTGCATCATTGGGTAGGCGTCCTGCTGGCGGCGGGCGAAGGCGCGCGCTACCTCGCCGCGCGGCGCGCCCTGCGCGGTGCCGCCAACAAGCTGCTGGCCTGCCCGACACGATCGCCGTGGTCGCCAATCGCCCGCCCGAGCTGCCGGCCCTGCTCGCGCGCCTGGGGTGCTCCATCCTGACGGCGCCGCCCGCGCCGCGCGGCATGGGCGTATCGCTCGCCGCCGCGGCCCGCCACCTGCTCGATCGCCCCGCTCCCGGCGGCCAGTTGCCCGGCTGCGTCGTGGCCCTGGCCGACATGCCATGGCTGCGCCCCGACACCCTGCGCCGGCTGCTGGACCACGCCGCCGGCGATCGCATCGTCGCGCCGTTGTACGACGGCCGGCGCGGCCACCCGGTGGTATTCGGCGGGCAATACCTGGCCGAACTGGCCGAGCTCGACGGCGATGTCGGGGCCCGCGCCCTGCTGGCGCGCCACGGCGTACTGGAAATCGATTGCGACGATGCCGGCGTGCTGCGCGACATCGACGTTCCGCAAGATCTGCACAGAGGAAACCCAAGCTCATGAATCCGCTCGACATGGATGTACTGCGCCAGGCGCGCGACTGGGTCGCTGCCGGGCATACCGTGCACCTGGCCACCGTGGCCCAGACCTGGGGCTCGGCGCCGCGCCAGGCCGGCGCGTTGATGGCCCTGCGCGGCGACGGCCGCATGGTCGGCTCGGTGTCCGGCGGCTGTGTCGAGGACGACCTGATCGCGCGCGCCCGGGCCGGCTCCCTGCCCGCCCGCCCGGACCGCGTCACCTACGGCGTGACCGGCGACGAGGCGGCCCGCTTCGGCCTGCCCTGCGGGGGCACGCTGCGCCTGGTGGTCGAGCCGCTGCAAGGCACCCAATGGCTGGACGCCGTGCTGGCGGACATCGGCCAGCAGCGCCTGGTGGCGCGCACGCTCGACCTGCAATCCGGCGCCTGTACGCTGGCGCCGGCCAGCCCGGCGGACGGCCCGGACTTCGACGGCCGCGTGCTGCGCTCGGTATACGGCCCGCAGTGGCGGCTGCTGATCATCGGCGCCAACCAGACCGCCCGGGCGCTGTGCGGCATCGCCGCGATGCTCGATTTCCGCGTGCTGGTGTGCGACCCGCGCGAAGAGCTGTACGCGGGCTGGGACGCGCCCCATGGCACGCTGATCACCAGCATGCCGGACGATGCCGTGCTGGAGATCGGCGTGGACGAGCGCACGGCCATCGTCGCCCTCACCCACGATCCCAAGCTCGACGACATGGCGCTGCTGGAGGCCCTGAAGTCGCCCGCCTTCTACGTGGGCGCGCTGGGCTCGCGTCCCAACCAGGCCAAGCGGCGCGAGCGGCTGCGCCAGTTCGACCTGGACGATGCCCAGATAGCGCGACTGCACGGCCCGGTCGGCCTGCGCATCGCCAGCCGCACGCCGGCGGAAATCGCCGTGGCGGTGGCCGCCGAACTGGTTTGGGCATGGCGTGGCGGGGCGTCTGGAGCCGGTTCAGTATCCGCTATTGTCGCCAATCGCGGCCGGCCAGTTATCACATTTAATTTAAGTTTGCGTGAGGACTTCGCCATGCGCGGCGGGCAAGAATCCCCGCATGGCTACTCCATCGACCCCGCTTCCCGGCGCCGCCGCGGCAAGCCGCAACCCCGCCGCGCATCCCGTCTGGGTGCGCGCCACCCACTGGGTGAATGCGCTGGCCGTGCTCATCATGACGGCCAGCGGCTGGCGCATCTACAACGCCGCGCCGCTGTTCGATTTCGTCTTCCCCGCCGGCATCACCCTGGGCGGCTGGCTGGGCGGCGCGCTGCAGTGGCATTTTGCCGGCATGTGGCTATTGGCCGGCAACGGCCTGCTCTACCTGGGATGCAGCCTGGCCAGCGGCCGGCTGGTCCGGCGCTTCTTCCCGCTGTCGGCGCGCGGCATCGCGGCCGACCTGGCCGCCGCGCTGCGCGGACGGCTGTCGCACGCCGATCCGCGCCGCTACAACCAGGTGCAGCGCGCGGCATACCTGTTCGCGGTCATCAATCTTGTCGTCCTGGTGCTGTCCGGCCTGGTGCTCTGGAAGTCGGTGCAGTTCGAGACGCTGCGGACGCTGATGGGCGGCTATGAGGCGGCGCGCTACGTGCATTTCACCGCCATGGCCTTGCTGATGGGCTTCGTGGCCGTGCACCTGGCCATGGCGGCGCTGGTGCCGCGCACGCTCATGACCATGATCCGTGGCCGCTGAGGAGCCATGCATGAAGATTCCCAAGCCTGTCGCGCTCTCCGCCCTGGACGGCCCGGCCATTCTGAAAGAAGCCCGCAAACTGCTGGCCCCGCGTATCCAGCAGCCCGCACGCAGGGCATTCCTGCAGCGCACGCTGACCCTGGGGGGGCTGGCCATGCTGACCGGCTGCAGTCTCAGCGACGACGACAGCGTTGAGCAGGCATTGACGGCCATCTCGCGCTTCAACGACCGCGTGCAGGCCGGGATCTTCGATCCGCACCAGCTGGCGCCCACCTATCCGGAATCGATGATCACCCGCCCCTTTCCCTTCAATGCCTACTACGGCATCGAGCACGTGCCGCAAGTAGACGAAGCCTCGTTCCGGCTCGAGGTGACCGGGCTGGTGGCCGACAGACGCGCCTGGCGCCTGCAGGAACTGCGCGGCATGGCGCAGGTGGACCAGGTCACCCGCCACATTTGCGTGGAAGGCTGGAGCGCCATCGGCAAATGGGGCGGCGTGCGCTTCTCGGACTTCCTCGAGCGCGTGGGCGCCGACCGGCGGGCCAAGTATGTCGGGTTCAAGTGCGCCGACGACTACTACACCAGCATCGACATGGCCACGGCGCTGCATCCGCAGACCCTCCTGGCGCTGACCTACGACGGCCGGACCCTGCCCGCCGAGTACGGTTTTCCCATGAAGCTGCGCATGCCGACCAAGCTTGGCTACAAGAACCCCAAGCACATCCAGGCGATTTTCGTGACCAACACCTACCCGGGCGGCTACTGGGAAGACCAGGGCTACAACTGGTTCGGCGGGAGCTAGGGCCGGTGCCAATGATTTTCCACCCGCGGCGCGGCCGCGACAACCACGAGGACCTCACCATGAACAAGCTCTCCACCTGCGTTTTCTCGATGTGCCTGGCGCTGGCCGCAGGCAGCGCGTTCGCCGCCGACCAGATGGCCAAGGACGGCATGGCCAAGGACGGCATGTCGAAAAGCTCGATGTCCCGCGACGGCATGGGCAAGCATGAGGGCATGTCGAAGGACGGCATGGCCAAGGATGGCATGTCGAAGAGTTCGATGTCCCGCGACGGAATGGGCAAGCATGACAGCATGTCGAAGGACGGGATGTCGAAAAACGGGATGCAAAAGGACTCCGGCATGTCGAAAGACGGCATGAAGAAATAATCGCCACCTTGCCGGCGGGGTCGCTCCGGTACGGGAGCCCGCCGCCCCATGCGGAGCACACTATGAAACCGACCCGTAGATCATTCCTGGCCGCCGGCGGCGGCGCCGCGCTGGCGAGCCTGCTGGGCGTCCTGGCTGGCGCGCGCCACGGCGCGGCGCAAGCAGCGCCCGCCGACTTCCCTCTGGTCCGCAGCGACGCGCAATGGCGCGCCCTGCTCACGCCCGAGCAGTACCGCATCCTGCGCCAGGCAGGCACCGAACGGCCCTATTCCAGCCCGCTGGACCACGAGCACCGGGCCGGCACGTACGCCTGCGCCGGTTGCGGGCAGGCGCTGTTCTCGTCCGACACCAAGTTCGACAGCGGCACTGGCTGGCCCAGTTTCTGGCAAGCCCTGCCGCACGCCGTCGGCACGGCCGGCGACCGCAGCTACGGCATGGTCCGCACTTCGGTGCATTGCGCGCACTGCGGCGGCCACCTCGGCCACGTGTTCGACGACGGGCCGCCGCCAACCGGGCTGCGCTACTGCATGAACGGCGCGGCAATGCAGTTCGCGCCGTCGGCATCGCCGGCCGCCCCGACCAGGAGCCCGTCATGAAGAAAACCCGCAATTCGGCGCCGCCGGCCGCCCCGGGCCGCCGCACCGCCTGCCTGCGGCTGGCCGGCGCCGGGCTGCTGGCCATGGCCGGCTGGCTCGCCATCCAGCCAGCCGGGCGCGCGGCCGATGCCGTCTTCGAGATCCCGCCGCCGGCCCGCGACGTCCCCGCCGCGGGCGGCATGGCCACGGCCGTGCTTGCGGGCGGCTGCTTCTGGGGCGTGCAGGCGGTGTTCCAGCACGTCGAAGGAGTCCGCGAGGCACTCTCGGGCTACGCCGGCGGCAGCGCCGCCACCGCCGACTACGAGACGGTCAGCGGCGGGCGTTCGGGGCATGCCGAGGCGGTACGCATCACCTACGACCCGGCCCGCGTCAGCTATGGGAAGCTGCTGCAAATCTACTTCTCGGTGGTCCACGACCCGACCCAGCGCAACCGCCAGGGCCCCGACGTGGGGCCGCAGTACCGCTCGGCCATCTTCCCGGCCGACGCGGCGCAGCGCCAGGTCGCGGAAGCCTACATCGCGCAGCTCGACCGCTCCGGCGCCTATCCCGGCCCGCTGGCCACGACAATAGAGACGCTGCAAGGCTTTTATCCGGCGGAGGACTACCACCAGGATTACCTGGCGCGGCATCCGGACAGCCCATACATCATCGTCAACGATCAACCCAAGGTCGACAACCTGGCCCGCGCCTACAGCGCCTACTATCGCGCCCGACCGGCGCTGGTGCGCCCCTGACGCCGGCGCCGACCGCTTGACGCTGCCCGCCGGGCGGGCATAACCTCGGAGTCGGCTCCAGGTTATGGAAGGAAACTTGTCCACCACATCGGCGGTGCATCATTGGGTAGGCGTCCTGCTGGCGGCGGGCGAAGGCGCGCGCTACCTCGCCGCGCGGCGCGCCCTGCGCGGTGCCGCCAACAAGCTGCTGGCCTGCCCGACACGATCGCCGTGGTCGCCAATCGCCCGCCCGAGCTGCCGGCCCTGCTCGCGCGCCTGGGGTGCTCCATCCTGACGGCGCCGCCCGCGCCGCGCGGCATGGGCGTATCGCTCGCCGCCGCGGCCCGCCACCTGCTCGATCGCCCCGCTCCCGGCGGCCAGTTGCCCGGCTGCGTCGTGGCCCTGGCCGACATGCCATGGCTGCGCCCCGACACCCTGCGCCGGCTGCTGGACCACGCCGCCGGCGATCGCATCGTCGCGCCGTTGTACGACGGCCGGCGCGGCCACCCGGTGGTATTCGGCGGGCAATACCTGGCCGAACTGGCCGAGCTCGACGGCGATGTCGGGGCCCGCGCCCTGCTGGCGCGCCACGGCGTACTGGAAATCGATTGCGACGATGCCGGCGTGCTGCGCGACATCGACGTTCCGCAAGATCTGCACAGAGGAAACCCAAGCTCATGAATCCGCTCGACATGGATGTACTGCGCCAGGCGCGCGACTGGGTCGCTGCCGGGCATACCGTGCACCTGGCCACCGTGGCCCAGACCTGGGGCTCGGCGCCGCGCCAGGCCGGCGCGTTGATGGCCCTGCGCGGCGACGGCCGCATGGTCGGCTCGGTGTCCGGCGGCTGTGTCGAGGACGACCTGATCGCGCGCGCCCGGGCCGGCTCCCTGCCCGCCCGCCCGGACCGCGTCACCTACGGCGTGACCGGCGACGAGGCGGCCCGCTTCGGCCTGCCCTGCGGGGGCACGCTGCGCCTGGTGGTCGAGCCGCTGCAAGGCACCCAATGGCTGGACGCCGTGCTGGCGGACATCGGCCAGCAGCGCCTGGTGGCGCGCACGCTCGACCTGCAATCCGGCGCCTGTACGCTGGCGCCGGCCAGCCCGGCGGACGGCCCGGACTTCGACGGCCGCGTGCTGCGCTCGGTATACGGCCCGCAGTGGCGGCTGCTGATCATCGGCGCCAACCAGACCGCCCGGGCGCTGTGCGGCATCGCCGCGATGCTCGATTTCCGCGTGCTGGTGTGCGACCCGCGCGAAGAGCTGTACGCGGGCTGGGACGCGCCCCATGGCACGCTGATCACCAGCATGCCGGACGATGCCGTGCTGGAGATCGGCGTGGACGAGCGCACGGCCATCGTCGCCCTCACCCACGATCCCAAGCTCGACGACATGGCGCTGCTGGAGGCCCTGAAGTCGCCCGCCTTCTACGTGGGCGCGCTGGGCTCGCGTCCCAACCAGGCCAAGCGGCGCGAGCGGCTGCGCCAGTTCGACCTGGACGATGCCCAGATAGCGCGACTGCACGGCCCGGTCGGCCTGCGCATCGCCAGCCGCACGCCGGCGGAAATCGCCGTGGCGGTGGCCGCCGAACTGATATGGGTGCGCAATTCGCTGGGCACCGGGCAGGCATCGTCGCACCTGGATGTCGGCAGCCTGCCGCCGGCGGACGGCGTGCCGCGCCTGAAGGCCGACCCCGCGCCCTAGCCCGTTCCCCCGGGAGCCCAGCCGCTCCTTGCCCATTGCGTTGTCCGGCGCCGCGCGCGCCGCATCCGTATGCCCTGAAAGGAACGCGCCATGAGACTTGCCAGTCCGTCCCGCCGCTCTTTCCTCAAGACCGCCGCGATCGGCGCGACCACAGTCTATATTGCGCCGCTGGGCAGCAAGGCGTATGCGGCGCTGTTCGAAGAACAGTTGCTGACGCCGGTCGAATGGAATCCCGCCAGCGGGCATGCGCGTTTCCGCATCGACGCCATTGCCAAGGTCACCGGCTCGAAGATCTTCGCGCGCGACATCCGTTCGCGCGACTTGCCGAACTGGCCGCGCGAGCAATCGCATGCCCTGATCCTGCGCACCACCCTGGCCGACCGCGTCTATGCCGGGCTGGACCTGGCCATCCTGGAGCCCGACCTGCGGCCGGACCGGCTGGTCACCGCCGCCGACCTGGCGCGCGACAAGCTGGCCTTTCCGGCTTTCTACGGCGAAGACATGCTGCTGCCGGAGGGCAAGACGCCCGCCTATCTGGGCCACGCGGTGGCCATCCTCATCTATCACGATTTCGCGCGTTTCCGCTACGCCAAGGACAAGCTGCAGTTCCGCCGCGACGTGGTGCGCTACGGCGCGCAGACCGGCCCGCTGCAGCGCGACCCATGGGGCACGTTCCGCTACGTGCGCGTGGGCGGCGCCGCCGGCTATGCCGACGATGTCTATTCCAGCCTGAAGGACGCGCCCATCTTCCCCAGCACCATGCGCAAGCACCTGCCGGTGTGGCCGGACGGCGTGGACCACGGCCAGCTCGGCGAACAGGGCATGTACCACGCCGGGCGCATCGCCGCCGAGCTCGACGCCCCGCCCGGCGACTGGCTGGTGCTGGAGCGCCGTTACCAGACGCAGTCCATCGACACGGCGGCGCTCGAGCCCGACAATGCCAACTGCTGGTACGACGCCGCCGCGCAGGCCCTGCACATGGTGGTGCCGACCCAGTCGCCCCAGGAAGTGGCCGACAGTACGGTGGAAATGACCTCGCCCGGCCGCTTCCCGGTGCGCAAGGTGTTCCTGCACCCCTGCTACACCGTCGGCTACGGCTCGAAGGACCACTGCAACATGCCGTTCTACGGCGTGGTCTGCGCCCTCTACGGCGACGGCCGGCCGGTGCGCATCGCCAACGACCGCTACGAGCAGTTCCAGACCTCGCTCAAGCGCCACGCCTTCGACATGCGCTACCGCATCGCCGTGGACCGCAAGACCGGCCTGATGCAGGCATTCCAGGCCCATCTCGAAGCCAACGGCGGCGGCCGCGCCAATTTCTCGCCGTCGGTCGCCATGGTGGGCGCCACCGCGGCGCAATCCATCTACTACATCCCCAAGAGCGACCTGACCGCCGTGGCGATCGCCAGCCGCGCCATCGACGCCGGCTCGGCGCGCGGCTACGGCACCTTGCAGAGCATGGCGGCCACCGAAATGATGGTCGACGAAATCGCCGCCGAACTTCGGCTCGACCCCATCGAATTCCGCCTGCGCAATGTACTGAAGTCCGGCATGAAGAACACCCAGGGCGCGGTACCGGCCGGCGCCGTGCGGGCCGACGAGATCCTGCGCAAGGCGGCCGCCCACCCGATGTGGACCGGGCGTGCCGAGAAGAAGGCCCGCTACGAGGCCGAGCACCCCGGCCAGCGCTACGGCGTCGGCTTCGCCTGTGTGCAGAAAGACTTCGGGACGGGCGCCGAATCGTCCTTCGCGCGCGTCGAGATCGACCCGCAGGGCCGCGTCAGCCTGCACCATAGCGGCACCGAGATAGGCACCGGCATGAGCACCTCGCAGGCGCTGGTATGCGCGGAATGGCTCGGCGTGCCGGCCACCCGCGTGCTGACGTCCGTCATAGACTGGCCCGACCTGCCGATGCAGACCA
This sequence comes from Bordetella genomosp. 2, assembly GCF_002261345.1. Classification (GTDB taxonomy): domain Bacteria; phylum Pseudomonadota; class Gammaproteobacteria; order Burkholderiales; family Burkholderiaceae_B; genus Bordetella_A. The sequence goes on from NZ_NEVT01000006.1 coordinate 376,561, forward strand.
GCGGCGACCCCTACCTGATGCGCCAGGACGAGCAGGACACGCTGTCGCGCAACCCGCGCTGGACGCCCGCCTACGCTTCGCCGTCGAGCGCGACCAACTCGGCCTTCTATTTCAGCCACACCACCCGCGAAGCCGCCCGCATTGTCTTCCTGCATGGCTTGTGGCCGGCCGCCCTGGATTTCTGGAGCCGCGGCCTGGGCGGCGGCCAGGCCGCGCCGCTGGTAGTGCGCGCCGAGGACGCCCGCTGGGTCGACGGCGCCCTCACCTGCGCCGGCATGCAGCCGCTGCCGCTGGCCCAGCTTGCCCGGCGCGCCCACGAAATGGGCCTGGTGACCGGCGCGGTCGTGCACGCGTTCAACCGCTGGCAATGGGCCGAGGCCGATTTCCCGATCGACGGCCAGACCCGGCGCCTGCCCCTGGACGGGCTGGCGCTGCGCCATGGCGCCGGCGCCACAGGCCGGCAGCCGGCCTCCGCGGCCACGACGGCCAACGGCTACCGGGCGATCGACCGCGCGCAGGTGTACATCCCGCCGGTGCAGCGCAACAACGCCGCCGTCACCTATTACGCCGCGGTGGGCGCACTGGCCGAGCTGGCCGTGCATGAAGCCAGCGGCAAGGTCGAGCTGCTGGCGCACCACTCGCTGGTGGAATGCGGCAACATGATCTCGCCCGAGCTGGTGTCCAGCCAATTGCAGGGCGGCCTGGCAATGGGCATCGGCCATGCCCTGCATGAATACCTGCCGCTCTATGAAGACGGCCCCGGCGACGGCACCTGGAACTTCAACCGTTATCACTTGCCGCTGGCCAGCGAAGTCGCCCTCTGGACCCAGACGGCCGAGATCCTGCCGCCGCTGTCGGACACCGATCCGCCCAAGGGCATCGCCGAAGTGGTCATGATTCCGATCGTCGGGGCCATCGTCAACGGCATCGCCCACGCCATCGGGCACCGCTTCACCACATTGCCCGTCACCGCCGCGCAGATACAGGAGGCCCTGGCATGAGCATCGCCACCGAACCCCTCAGCCTGACGATCAACGGCAAGGCCGTCGGCCCGCTGCAAGTGCCGGCGAACCTGATGATGATCGATTTCCTGCACGAATACCTGGACCTGACCGGTGCGCGGCTGGGCTGCGGCCAGGGCATCTGCCATGCCTGCGTCGTGATCCTCGACAAGCCCGACGGCACCAGCGAGGAGATCCGCACCTGTATCACCGGCGCGCTGTTCTTCCAGGGCAAGCAGGTGCGCACCGTCGAAGCGCACGGCCGCCGCAATGCCGAGGGCGAGGCGGTCGACCTGTCGCCCATCCAGCAGAAGTTCCTGGAGCACTACAGCTTCCAGTGCGGCTACTGCACCCCCGGCTTCGTCAACGCCGCCACGGTGCTGGTCGAGCGGCTCGCGCGCCAGCCCGTGGCGCGCGAGCGCGTCGAACAGGAAGTGACCGGGGCGCTGGACCACCACATCTGCCGCTGCACGGGATACGTCCGCTATCACCAGGCGGTCAAGGATGTCGTGCTGAACACGCCTGGACTGACCACTGGAGACTGACCATGGCCGCCCTCTGCCCTTCGCTGCGCTCCGTGCTGGCGGCCGCCTGCCTGGCCATGCTGGCTGCCTGTGGCAAGCAGGACGACGCGCCGGCGCCGCCCGCCCCGCCGATCGCCGCCGGCCAGGACCAGTTATTGCGCGGCCGCTACCTGGTCCAGGCGGCCGATTGCGCCGCCTGCCACACCGCCGAAGGGGGTGCGCCGTTTGCCGGCGGCGTGCCGCTGGAATCGCCGTTCGGCAAGTTCTACGGCACCAACATCACGCCCGATGCCGAGCATGGCATCGGCGACTGGAGCGCCGACGATTTCTACGCGGCGCTGCACGACGGCATGACGCCCGATGGCCCGCTCTACCCGGCCATGCCGTACACCTCGTACCGCCAGCTCAGCCGCGCCGACAGCGACGCCATGTATGCGTACCTGCGCAGCATCGAGCCGGCGGCGGTGCCGAACCGCGAGCCGGAGCTGGATTTCCCCTACAACATGCGCTTCGGCGTACGGTTCTGGAACTGGCTGTTCCTGGAAGACAGCCTGCCGGATGCCTCGCAGGGCAGCTCGCAGGCCTGGCTGCGCGGCCGCTACCTGGCCGGCGCGCTGGGCCACTGCGCCGAGTGCCATACGCCGCGCGGCAAGCTCGGCCAGCTCGACGCCGACCGCCCGCTGCAGGGCGGCGCCCTGGGGCGCATCCTGGCGCCGGACATTTCGCCCGCCGGCCTGGCCGCGCGCGGCTGGACCATCGACGACCTGCACGCCCTGTTCGCTACCGGCATCGCCCCGCAGGGCGCCGCCTTCGACGAAATGTTCCCGGTGGTGCACCTGAGCACGCAATACCTCAGCCGCGAGGACGTGGCGGCGCTGTCCACCTACCTGCTGGGAGACCACCCGCCGGCGCCCGCCCGGGCCGCGCCGGCCACGCTCGAGCCGCGTGTGCGCGACAGCGGCAAGGGCCTCTACGTCGCCCTGTGCGCCGGCTGCCACGGCTTCGACGGCCAGGGCAAGCCCGGCGTGGCGGTGGCGATGCAAGGCAACACCGCCTTGCGCGACAGCAACCCGCACAACCTGGTGGCAGTCATGCTGGACGGCATCGAGGCGCAGGATTTTCCCGGCACGGCCGCCATGCAGGCGATGCCGGGTTTTGCCGGTACACTGACAGATGCGCAGCTGGCCGACCTGGCCAATTACTTGCGCGCCGAATGGGGCGGACAGGCCCCCACGGTGACCGCGGAATCGGTCCAGACGCTGCGCCGCTAGGCGTATGGGCTGAGATTGATCCAGGTCAATTCGTACCAGCCTCGATTCGCTATCCTGGAACGAAGGTGCTGATCGCACCCCAATTTATGGAGAGCACTCATGTACAAGATCCTCGTTCCCATCGATGGCTCCGAATGCGCGCTGCGGGCGCTCGACGCCGCCATCGCCATGGCCGGCCAGCACGGCGAGTCCGAACTGCACCTGCTGAATGTCCCGCTGCCGATCCTGTCGGGCCACGCCCGCATGTTTCTCGACAAGAACGAAGTGCAGGCCTATTACGACGAGGAAGGCGCCAAGGCGCTGGCCGACGCAAAGCGCGCCGCCGAGCAATCCGGCGTGCGGTTCGTCACCGCGGTGCGGCCGGGCCAGTCGGCCCAGACCATCGTCGACTACGCACGCGCGCAACAGTGCGCGCACATCGTCATGGGCACGCGCGGCCTGGGCGCCCTGCCCGGCATCCTGCTGGGCTCGGTGGCCAACAAGGTGATCCACCTGGCCGACCTGCCCATCACGCTGGTGAAATAAATAACCCTTCTACAGGGTTTTCCAGAGCCGCAGCAGCGGCTCTGGCGCCTGCGTCTCCGGCACTTCGAAGCGCACGCTCGCGGGGGCGTCGATGAACCAGATCTCGATGCGGAAATAGCGCTGGTCGCCTCCCGCTGCGCCATCGCTGCTGGCCTGGGGCGCCGCCTGGCGCAAGGCTTCGCAGACGTCGCGCCGCACCTCGTCGGGGCAGTTGCGCAGGTCGATATCGCGCGGCGCGGCGCGGCCCGGCAGGTAGGCCAGGCCGCCCTGGCGCGACAGCCGCACCAGCGTCGCCTGGGACAACGGCGGCAGGTCGATCATGCCAGCACTCCCACGGCGCGCCAGGCTTCGCGCACTGCGCGCTGCGTGGCCGCGTCGGCATGGGACGCCTCGATGGTCAACGCGGCGAACGTGGCGAAATCGGCGCTGGCCCCCAGCCGCTTGTCCCGCAGCGTGTCGTACCAGACGCGTCCGGCGCGTTCCCAGGCGGGCCCGCCCAGTTCCATGGCGGCCAGGTAGAACGCCCGATTGGGAATGCCTGAATTGATATGCACGCCGCCGTTGTCGTCTTGCGTATCGAGGTAGTTGTCCATATGCGCCGGCTGCGGGTCCTTGCCCAGCGCGGGATCGTCGTACGCCGACCCCGGCTGCGCCATGGACCGCAACGCGCGCGCGTTGACCGCCGCGGTGAACAGGCCGGCGCCCACCAGCCAGTCGGCCTGGTCGGCCATCTGGCCGGCCTGGTGCTGCTTGACCAGCGAGCCGAACACATCGCACAGCGATTCATTCAGCGCGCCGGACTGGCCCTGGTAGCGCAGCGCCGCCTCGTGGTCGATGACGCCATGGCTCAATTCGTGGCCCACGACATCGACCGCCAGGGTGAACCGGTTGAATATCTCGCCGTCGCCGTCGCCGAACACCATCTGCGCGCCGTTCCAGAACGCGTTGTCGTAGTCTTCGCCGTAGTGCACGGTGCCGACCAGCGGCAACCCGGCGTTGTCGATCGAGTGACGCCGGTATACCTGCCAGAACAACTGGTAGGTGGCTCCCAGGTGATCGTAGGCTTCGTCGACCGCGGCGTCGCCCGTGGCCGGCTGCCCTTCGGCCCGCGCCAGGATGCCGGGCAGTTGGGTGCCGTTGCCGGCATTGTGCACGGCGCGGCTCATCTGGCCGGGTGGCAGGGCCTGGACGCCGGGCGCGCCCGCCTTGGCGATGGCGGCCTGGCTGGCGCGTATACCGCGCTCCTGCTGGTCGATGTGCAGCGTGGCGATGGCTCTCTGGCGGACACGCGGGTTGGCATGGCGGGCCAGGTGGTCCAGCATATAAGGCGGAATCACGCCAGAGCACCAGGAGTCGGGCATGGGGCGGGACATGAGTAGCCTCCTTCGGGCCGGGATCGGCCGGCCATTGATGAAACCTTAGCAGAAAAGCATTGCGCGGGTCCTGCCCGAATCATCATGATCCGGCGCTCGGGGAATACCCTTGCTATTCACAAAGGATTTGCAATAATGTCTGCGCTTGCGGCGCAGGAACTCAACCGGTCCGGCGGGCTCTGATTGCAGGCCATGTTCAACTAACAAGAGAAAATACCATGATCAAATCCGACGATACCGGCAAGCTCATTCTGCGCCTCAGCCTGGGCATCCTCGTGCTGATGCACGGCCTGATGAAACTCTCCGGCGGGGTCGGCGGCATCTCCGGCATGCTGTCCTCGCATGGCCTGCCCGGCTTCCTCGCCTATTTCGTCTACGTGGGCGAAGTCATCGGCCCCCCTGCTGGTCATCCTGGGCATCTACAGCCGCCTGGGCGCCCTGTTCATTTTCTTGAACATGATCGTGGCCATCCTGCTGGCGCATGCCGGGCAATTGTTCAGCACCAACCAGCAAGGCGGCTGGGCGCTGGAGCTGCAGGGCATGTTCCTGTTCGGCGCGCTGGCGGTGGCGTTCATGGGCGCGGGCCGCTTCAGCCTGGGTGGATCCGGCGGGCGCTGGAACTGAGCGACGCCGCATGTCCGGCAATGTAGACGGGGCCGCTGGAGCGGCCCCGTCTACATTGGTGCTAGCATGAATCTGCTTGCTTGCCGGACGAGCCGCCGACCGGCGGCGCCGGCCATTCACGGAGAGGCATCATGAAACATCCCCTGGCCATCATCGCATTCGCCGCCATGCTGGCAGCCCCGGCTGCAGCGCGCGCCGAACTGCCGGCCGGCGCGCCGGCGCCGGATTTCTCCACCCAGGCATCCCTGGGCGGCAATGTATTCACGTTCAAGCTGGCGCAGGCGCTGGCCCAGGGGCCGGTGGTGCTGTATTTCTACCCGGCCGCGTTCACCCAGGGCTGCACGATAGAGGCCCGCAACTTCGCCGAGGCCACCGACGACTACAAGGCGCTGGGCGCCACTGTCATCGGCGTGTCGGCCGACGATATCGAGACACTGAAGAAGTTCTCGGTCAGCGAGTGCCGCGGCAAGTTCGCCGTGGCGGCCGATGGCGACCAGGCCATCATGAAGGCCTACGACGCCGTGCATGACCGCCGGCCCGACTATGCCAAGCGCGTATCGTATGTGATCTCGCCGGACGGCAAGATCATTTATTCGTACACCGACATGAGCCCCGACCGCCATGTGGCCAACACGCTGCAGGCGCTGCGCGACTGGCGCGCCGGGCACCCGCAGGCCCGGCGCTGACCCGGCCCTTGCCCGTCAGGCGGCGGACGGCAGGATCTCCAGCACGCGTTCGGCGGGCCGGCACAAGCGGGCGCCCTGCTCCGTCACCACGAACGGCCGGTTGATCAGGATGGGATTGTCGACCATGGCGTCGAGCAGGTCGTCGTCGCTCACGCCGGCCGCGTCCAGGCCCAGCTCTTGGTACAGCGACTCCTTGGTGCGCACGGCTTCGCGCACGCTCAGGCCCGACTGCTGGATCAGCCCGGCCAGCGTCTGGCGCGACGGCGGCGATTTCAGGTATTCGATGATGGTGGGTTCGATCCCGGCGTCGCGGATCATCTGCAGCACGTTTCGCGACGTGCTGCAGCGCGGGTTGTGATAGATGGTGGCAGACATGCGTACTCCTTTCCCAAACACCGACAGTCTACCCGCTGGCGCCCCGCGCGGGGGCCCTCGGCGGCGGGTCTCAACTGAAAGGCCAGACCGTCGGGTGCGTGCCCGGCGGGACCGATGGCCGCACCCAGCGCGCCGGTGTCAGCGAGAACTGCGCGGCATGCCGCACGGCCGCCATTTGCCCGAAACCGGATGGGCCCGACTCCAGGAAAGGCTCGATGGGCGGCATGCGGCACTGCAGCCCGCCCGGCACCCGCCCCAGCGAGCGCAGCCAGCGCGCCGTCTGCGCCAGCGATACGCGCACGTGCCACGATCCGCCTTCGGTGGCCTGGCGCGCCAGCGCGACCTGCGCGCCGAAGGCCATCAGGTAGCCCGAGGCGTGGTCCAGTATCTGCACCGGCATGGGCTTGGGCGCCAGGCTGCCGGCGGCCCGCGCCTCGGCATGATTGAAGCCCGTGGCCGTCTGGACCAGCGAATCGAACCCGCGGCGCCGCGCCCAGGGTCCGCTGTCGCCATAGGCGGACAAGGATACGTAGACGATGCCTGGCCGCATGCGCGCCACTTCCTCGGGGCCGAATCCCAGCGCCGCGAGCGCGCCCGGCCGGTAGCCCTGCACGAAGAGATGGGCGCTGCGCAGCAGGTTGCTCAGCGCGATGCGCCCTTCGGCCGTTTCGAGGTCGGCGTGGACGGACAGCTTGCCGCGGCTGGTCTCGGCGATGGTCTCGATGTTCGGCAGGTGCGGCGAATTCACCAGCATGACATCGGCGCCGTAGGCGGCCAGGGCGCGGCCGCACACCGGCCCGGCAATGATGCGGGTCAGGTCCAGCACGCGGATGTCTTTCAACGGGCGCGCGTCGTGCCCGTACCGGGGCAGCGGCCGCGGATCGGCCTCGCCGATCCGTTCGACGCTCAACACGGGCTGGCCGGCCAGCGCCAGCCCTTGCGGATGGCGGTCCCATTCATCGAAGCTGCGCATTGCCGTCACCACCAGGCCGGCCTGGGCCGCCTGCTCTTCGAAATCGAGCGCGCGCCAGCGCGAGAGCGCCTGCTCGACCGCCTGGCGCGAGGTCTCCGGCCCGGTGGGGCAGCCCAGCAGCGCCAGCGCGCCGTCGCGATGGTGGGCGAAATTGGCGTGGATGCGCACCCAGCCGCCGTCGCCGCACGGGTAGACGCCGGTGATCTTGTCGTGCACGTCGGGCGCCACGCCGTCGAGGGTGAAATAGCTGCGGCATTCCTGCGCCGCGTGCAGCATGTCGAGCGCCACGCGCTGGCGCGCGCCGCCGCGCAGATGCCAGAGTTCGGCCGCCGCGAGCGCCGCCGCCGCCATGCTGGTCTGGGCCGCCGTGCCGACGGCGAACGACGACGGCAGCACCGGCTCGGCGCCGGACAGGTCGATGTAGTCCATCGACTCGTCCGGCATGTCGAGCGAGCGCCACAGGCTCTGCAGCGCATCGCGCGCGGTCTTGCTGTCGTGGGGTTGGCCGGCGGGGATGGCCGGGCGCGAGTCCGTCAGGTTTTCCATATCGTCCAGGGTCGGTTTCGCCCAGATTACAGAGCCCCCGCGGCACTGCGTCAATATCCGGGTCGCGCCGGCATGCGCCGGCGTCACATCTACTTGTAGCTTTTACATCTGCCCGGCCCGGTCGAGCCGTTTCAGGAAGACCTGCAACTCCTTGACGACCTGCTGGTCGCCGCGCGCCTGGGCGGCGTTGCTGCCCGCCTCCCACGCGGCCCGCGCGCCCGCCAGGTCGCCCTGCCCCTGCAAAGCCTTGCCCAGCCACTTCCAGGCCACCGAATAGCCCGGATCGAACGCCAGCGCCGCGCGCAGATGGGGGACCGCGGTGGCATAGTCCTCCTGCTCGGCATAGGCCTTGCCCAGCGAAAAACGCAGCAGCAGATTGTCCTGGCCCTTGGCCAGCATGGCTTGGAGTCGCTCGATCAGATCGTTCATGTCCATACTGAATTGTGGTCTTATAGACTCATGATAGATCAGCATGCCGCCTGCTGCCGTGCGAAAGCAACTGTTTCCGGGAGTATCAATGGGGCTTGAGACGAAATTCCGCCGTGGTAGGCTGACGAAATGCCAGTTTGTGACGAGCTACGCGAGTTTGTCGATCGTGCGAAATTTTCTGCTTCTTCTTTGCGCCTCTCTACTTTTTCCATTTGTCCCTGCATCTGGACTGGCCGCACAGAGTCGGGACATTGACTTGCCTCTTCCCGCTCTGGTGGATCGGCTGACATGGGGAGCCACTTCCGCTGAATTGGCACAGGCGCGCCAACTGGGTGCACGCAAATACATTCTGAAGCAGCTCAAACCAGATCCCAGCGCAACACTGCCCGAGCCAGTACGGCGGCACATTAGCGCACTATCGATCTCGAAGCTTTCAGCTCAAGATGCGTTGATCGGGGTGCGGCGCTACCAAGTTCAAGTCAATCTCATGCCGGACGGCCCCCAAAAAACTGAGGGTCTCAAGGAAGTTAGGAGAAAAACTCGCGCTCGACTCCAGGAAGCAGCACAACGCGCGACTTGGCGCGCCCTTTACTCGCCGAATCAGCTGCACGAGCAGATGAGTTGGTTTTGGTTCAACCATTTCAATATATACGGCGACAAAGGCTTGGTCGGTGCCGTAATAGATGATTACGAAGATCGTGCGATTCGTCCCTATGCTCTAGGGAAATTTCGGGATTTGCTCGAGGCCACCATGAGGTCTCCCGCCATGCTCATTTATCTTGACAATCAGCGCAACCGTCATGAGCAGGTCAATGAAAACTATGCACGCGAACTCATGGAGCTGCACACTCTAGGGCTGCAAGGAGGATACACCCAAAAAGATGTACAGGAACTGGCGCGCATACTGACTGGTATGGGCGTGCTCTACAACAAGCAGCCGCCACGTTTATCCTCAGATTTAAGCAAACAGCTGGTGCATCAAGGGGCGTTCCTATTCAACCCTGCTCAACATGATTTCGGCACCAAGAACTTCCTCGGGCAGCAGATCAAAGGCGAAGGATATCAAGAGATAAAGCGAGCGATTGACATCTTGTCTCGCCACCCTGCAACCGCCCGCCATATCAGCACGAAGCTAGCCGAGTTTTTTGTGGCTGACGACCCGCCCAGAGCTTTAATCGACACCATGGCCAAGACATTTCAGTCTAGCGATGGCGATATCGCTGCCACTTTGCAGACGATGTTTTTCTCAGAAGCTTTCGCCGAATCGCTGGAAGCAGGGAAATTCAAGGACCCAGTGCATTACACCTACTCAGCTTTACGGCTTGCTTATGCCAATCTTCCGCCACTCACCCGTGCCGATATAGTCAACGATTGGCTGCAACGCATGGGCCAACCATGGTATGGACGTTTGACACCCGACGGTTACCCCCTGGCCCGCTCAGATTGGTCGGGCTCTGGACAAATGGTGGTGCGCTTCGATCTGGCTCGGCAAATTGCCTCTACTTATCAAGTCTTCTATCGAGCCAAAAATAAGAAAACTGTAGTCGCTTTGCCAGCACTACCGAGACTGCTCGACACTTATGGGGAGAGTGGTTTGTTCCAAGATCTCTCGCCCGCGACCCGGCAGGTAGTTAGCCAAGCCGAAACGGATCAGGCAGCCAATATGTACCTGCTCGCTTCACCCGAATTCATGCTCCACTGAGCATGTAACGAGGATATTCCATCATGCAACGACGCACTGTCCTTAAACTCGCCGCGATTGCTCCACTGAGCCTGGGGGTCACTCGTCTTTTTGCAGCATCCGTCGATACGCCACGTCTGCTCATCGTGTTCATGCGCGGTGCCTATGACTGCAACAGCCTATTGGTGCCCGTATCCAGCGATTTTTATTACGAAGTTCGTCCCAACATCGCTATCGACAAGCCGGGAAACGGTGCTAACTCTGCTTTGTCGCTCACCGACGGCTGGGGACTGCATCCAGCCATGGCTGAGACCTTGTTGCCTCTTTATAATTCCAAAGAACTCGCATTCGTTCCCTTTGCGGGCACTGATGATCTAACCCGAAGCCATTTCGACACGCAAAATGGTATCGAACTTGGCCGACCCGGCAAAATCGACAACCGCTATCGATCCGGTTTTCTGAACCGGTTGGCTCAGATTCTCACAAAAGACAGCGCACGACCCGTCTCTTTTACGAGCGACCTTCCACAGATCTGGCGAGGCGACTACCGAGTTCCGAACGTCGATTTGGGAGGATCGCGCGAGCAATCTGTTATGTCCCAGAATGATGCCCGTGCTATCCAGTCTATGTATCGTGACACTGACTTGAGCGGAGTTGTAGCCGAAGGTATCGAACTCAACACCATGGCGCAGCACGATTTCATCGAAGAAATGAATCGCGCAAACGGGCAGGCAATGGCCACCGATCAACTCGAGCGCGAAGCCGCCCGAGTCGGCCGTTTTATGGCAGATCGCTACAACCTTGGTTTCATCGATGTAGGCGGGTGGGACACTCACGTTGGCCAAGGTGCTGCAGAGGGCTTTCTCGCCAACAAGCTCGCTCAGTTAAGCCGCGCCCTTGTTTCTTACAAAAACGCGCTTGGCAGCGCTTGGCGCGACACCACAGTGGTTGTTATCAGCGAGTTCGGGCGCACATTCCGCGAGAATGGCAACAAGGGCACCGATCATGGGCACGGCACGGTCTATTGGGTGCTGGGTGGCAACGTGCAAGGCGGCCGCATCGCCGGACGCCAGGTGGACGTACGCCGCGAAACCCTGTTCCAGGACCGCGACTACCCAGTTTTGAACGACTACCGCGCCTTGTTTGCAGGCCTCTTCAGCCGCCTATACGGACTCGATGCCAAACGACTGGACCAGATTTTCCCTGGCGTGCGCGCACAGGACTTGAACCTGGTCTAGTCGCGGTGGCCGCGGCGCTACACTCAGGTTGACGGGCTGCCCGACGCCACCACCGGCAGCCCCGCTACAGGAGGTGCGCGCCATGAACACGATCTACGATTTTTCCGCTCCCGACATCAATGGGGTCGAGCGTTCGCTCGACGAATTCCGCGGCCAGGTGCTGCTGGTGGTGAACGTCGCGTCGCAATGCGGTTTCACGCCGCAGTATGCGGGGCTGGAGGCGCTCTATCGCGACTACCATCCGGCTGGCCTGACCGTGCTGGGCTTCCCGTGCAACCAGTTCGGCCACCAGGAGCCCGGCGACGAGGCCGCGATCCGGGACTTCTGCAGCACGCAGTATGGCGTCACGTTTCCCATGTTCGCCAAGCTTGACGTCAACGGCCCGGAGGCCCACCCGCTGTACCGCTGGCTCAAGGGCGAAAAGCCCGGCGTGCTGGGCACCGAGGCCATCAAGTGGAACTTCACCAAGTTCCTGGTGGGCCGCGACGGCCAGGTGATCAAGCGCTATGCGCCCACCGACAAGCCGTCGGCCCTGAAGGACGACATTCTGCGCGCCTGCGAAACGCCCGCCTGAACCGCGTCAGGAGCGGGCCTGCAGCGGTGGCAGCCGGCGCCGCACGGGGCTGGATTTGACGATGGCGGTGTTGGTTTCGGCATATTCCGTGACGCGGTCCAGCACGCCGTCGAGTTGATCGATCGATTTCAGCAGCAGACGCGCAATGAAGCAGTCGTCGCCCGTGACCTTGTCGCATTCGACGAACTCGCCGATACCCGCGATCAGCTTCTCGACCTTGCGCAATTGTCCGGGCAGCGGACGAATGCGCACGATCGCCGTGAGCGTATACCCGAGCGCGGCCGGATCGATATCCAGCGTGTAGCCGCGCACCACCCCGGACTCTTCCAGGCGTCTTAGGCGATCGGCCACGCTTGGCGCCGACATGCCGACCTGGCGTGCCAGGTCGGCCGTGGTGGTACGCGCATTGGCGGTCAGCAGCTCGACCAGGCGGCGGTCGATGCCGTCCAGTGCGCCGTTTTCGTTTTTTAGGTTTTCTGCCATAAATACCACCTAAAGAAAGGCTAGAGAGCAAAAACTAAGTCGAACATGCATATTATGCACCAGAATCGCCTGGGATAATTCTCTTCATCGACATCGCCATGTACGGCGAGGCAACCGCAAGGAGTTTTCGATGAAGACGACCAACGAACGGACCGGGCTGGCGCAGATGGCCGCGGCCATGGCCATTTCCGGAACGGTGGGCATATTCGTGCTGGAATCTGGCCAGAGCGCGTGGAACGTGGTGTTCTTCCGCTGTGTGTTCGGCGCGCTGGGCTTGCTGGCCTACTGCCTGGCGCGCGGACTGCTGCGGCCGGGAATCTTCACCCGCGCCACCCTGGCCTGGGCGCTGGCGGCCGGCGCCGCCATCGTGCTGAACTGGGTGTTGCTGTTCTCCGCTTACCGGCTGGCATCCATTTCATTGTCCACCGCCGTCTACAACTTCCAGCCGTTCTTCCTGATCGCGCTGGGCACCGTCTTTCTGGGCGAGCGGCCCACGCTGGGCAAGCTGGCTTGGTCGCTCATCGCGTTCGGCGGCCTGCTGCTGGTGCTGCGCATCGAGCCGGCCGAATTGGCGCAGGCCGGCGGCTATCTGCATGGCCTGGCGCTGGCCCTGGGCGCCGGCGCGCTGTACGCCGTGACCTCCATCATCGTCAAGCGCCTCAAGCACATCGCACCCCACGTGCTGGCGCTGGTGCAGGTCAGCCTGGGCGCGGTGCTGCTGCTGCCCATGGTGGACTTCGGCGCCCTGCCGGCGGCTCCGTCGCAATGGGGCTACCTGGTGGCCATCGGCCTGCTGCATACCAGCCTGACCTATATCCTGCTGTACTCGGCCATCCAGAAACTGCCGACCACGTCGGTCGCGGCCCTGGCCTTCATCTACCCCGCGGTCGCCATCGTGCTCGACTTCGTGGTGTACGGCCAGCGCCTGGCCTTGTCGCAGGTGGCCGGGGTCAGCCTGATCCTGCTTGCGGCCGCCGGGGTCAGCCTGAACTGGCGCCTGCCGGCGCGCGGCGGCCGCCGTGCACGGCCGGATGCGGGAGCGGGCGCCGCCTGACGGCCGGCAAAGCCCCCCCTCGCCCGGCGGGGCTTGCACCGGCCGGGTGCGGGGAACCGCTATCATGGCCGCTTGAACCGCCGTCCGCCGCGGACGGCCCACTCAAGGACTTGCGCCATGATCGATCTCTACTACTGGACCACCCCCAACGGCCACAAGATCACGATGTTCCTCGAAGAGGCCGGCCTGCCGTACCGGATCCATCCGGTCAACATCAGCAAGGGCGACCAGTTCAAGCCCGAGTTCCTCGCCATCGCGCCGAACAACCGCATTCCGGCCATCGTCGACCAGGAGCCCGCCGACGGCGGCGCGCCGGTGCCCTTGTTCGAGTCCGGCGCCATCCTGCTGTACCTGGCCGAGAAAACCGGCCGCTTCATCGCGCAGGACCTGCGCGGCCGGGCCGAGACGCTGCAGTGGCTGTTCTGGCAGATGGGCGGCCTCGGCCCCATGGCAGGGCAGAACCACCATTTCTCGGCCTACGCGCCCGAGCGCATTCCCTACGCCATCGACCGCTACGTCAATGAAACCAACCGCCTGTACGGGGTGCTGAACAAGCGCCTGGCCGACCGCGAGTTCGTCGCCGGCGAATATTCCATCGCCGACATGGCCGCCTACCCGTGGATCGTCCCGCATGAGCGCCAGGGCCAGGACCTCAACGATTTCCCGCACCTGCAGCGCTGGTTCCAGGCCATCGCGGCCCGGCCCGCCACGCAGCGTGCCTATGAGAAGGCCGCGGCGATCAACACCGCGCCCTCGGTGCAGACGGAAGAATCGCGCCGCGTCCTGTTCGGCCAGACTGCCAAGAACGTAGGCTGACGACATGCCCCAGGAAGCTTCGATGTCCTCCGCTCCCCTGCACTTCCGGCGGGCCCGCGGCGCCGACCTGGACGCCATTGTGGGATTGCTGGCCGACGACATCCTGGGCAGCGGCCGCGAAGACCCGTCCGTGCCGGCCAGTCCCTGCTATGTCGCCGCGTTCGAGGCCATCGAGCGCGACGCCAACCAGTTGCTTGCGGTGGCCGAGCGCGACGGCGCCGTGGTCGGCTGCCTGCAGTTGAGCTTTATCCCGGGGCTGTCGCGCCGCGGCCTGTGGCGCGGCCAGATCGAAAGCGTGCGGATAGCGGCCGCCGAGCGCGGCGCCGGCGCCGGCCGCGCGCTGTTCGAATGGGCCATCGCGCAATGCCGCGAACGGGGCTGCGGCCTGGTTCAACTGACCACCGACAAGGCCCGCGCCGATGCGCGGCGCTTCTACGAGTCGCTCGGCTTCGCTGCCACGCACGAAGGCATGAAGCTGGAACTCGGCGCCTGAACCGGAGTCCCATTGCCATGCATGGTGAATACAAAGTACCTGGCGGCAAGCTGGTGGTCGTGGATCTCGACGTCGCCGGCGGCCGGCTGGCGGATGTCCGGTTGAGCGGCGATTTCTTCCTCGAACCGCCCGAGGCGCTCGACGCCATCAACCAGGCCCTGTGCGGGCTGCCCGCCGATGCCGACGAAACGCGCCTGGCCCAGGCCGTGCAACAGGCCCTGCCGCAAGGCGCCGAATTGTTCGGCTTTTCGCCGCAGGCGGTGGCGGTGGTGGTCCGGAGAGCCCTCGCATGACCCGCACCCACTGGAACGACTACGCCTGGCAGCTCATCCACGAGGGCCCGCAGCCGCCCGCGCTGCACATGGCCCTGGACGCGGTCATCACCGACGAGGTCGGCGCGGGCCTGCGTCCGCCCACGCTGCGCATCTGGGAGTGGTCGGCCCCCGCGGTGGTCATCGGCCGCTTCCAATCCCTGAAGAACGAAGTCGATCCGGACGGCGCGCGCCGCCACGGCGTGCAGGTCGTGCGGCGCGTCAGCGGCGGCGGCGCCATGTTCGTCGAACCTGGCAACACCATTACGTATTCGCTCAGCGTGCCGCAGGCCCTGGTGGAAGGCATGAGCTTCCAGCAATCGTACGAATTCCTGGACGGCTGGGTCATCCGCGCCCTGCACGACCTCGGCATCAAGGCCTGGTACCAGCCGCTGAACGACATCGCCTCGGAAAGCGGCAAGATCGGCGGCGCCGCGCAGGCGCGCCGTGCCGGCGCGGTGCTGCACCACGTCACGATGTCCTACGACATCGACGCCGAGAAAATGGTGCAGGTGCTGCGTATCGGCCGCGAGAAGCTGTCCGACAAGGGCACCACCAGCGCCAAGAAGCGCGTCGATCCGCTCCGCAGCCAGACCGGCCTGGCGCGCGACACCATCATCGAACGCATGCTGCAGACCTTCCAGAGCCTGGCGCCGCTGGCGCCTGTCCAGCTGGCCGAGGCCACGCTGGAGCAGGCCCGGCGCCAGGCCCGTGAAAAATTCTCCACCCCGGAATGGACCGCCCAGGTGCCCTGATGCCGATCCCGAATCTCCTGGCCGGCGCGCCGCGCCGTACCCGCACATTGGCCGCCGGCGCCGCGCTGGCCCTGCTGGCAGGGTGCGCCAGCTCGCCCTCCGACACCATCAGCCTGCCCTCCTCCACGCCACAGCCCACCGCCACCGAAGCCCAGGTGACGGGCGTGGCGGTCGAGCGCATCCAATGGCAGGGAAGCAAGCCCGGCTGCGAAGGCCAATGTCCGCGCATCGAGATCGACAGCGTGGCCTTCCCCGAAATACCGAAACTGACCGAACTGGTCGACCACGTGCTGGCCTACATGACGGGCGTGGATCCGCAGCGGCCCCGCCCGTACGACACGCTGTCGCAGTACACCCAGTATTTCTGGCAGACGGCCCAGCCGCGCGACGCCACGATCTTCAAGGCCAGCGTCAAGGCCGTGGTGGGCAATGTGGTGGCGGTCGAGTTGCACACCGACCAATACTTGACCGGCGCGGCGCACGGGATTCCCGCCACCCAGTACCTGAACTGGCAGCGCGACCGGGCGCGCGTGCTGGCGCTGGACGAGGCGCTGCAGCCCGGGGCCCGCCCGGCGTTCGTGGCGGCCCTGCGCCGCGCGCATGGCGCCTGGCTGGCGCGCAATGAAGATGCGCAGCGCGACCCGCAGGCCTACGACCGCATGTGGCCGTTCCAGGAAAGCAATAATTTCGCGCTGACGCGCGAAGGCGTGGTGGTGAAATACGACGCCTATTCGATCGCGCCGTATTCGCACGGGCAGCCGGAGCTGCTGATCCCGTACAGCGAACTGCGCAACGTGCTGCGGCCGGAATTCCTTCCGGCCGCCTGATGTCCCGCGAGCCGGGCGTCGCCCGGCCTGCCGCGCCTGTCAGGGATACAGGCCGCGCACCTGGCGCGCCTGCAGGATACGCGTGCAGGCGACGATGAACGCCGCCGTGCGCAACGTCACCTTGTGCTCCTTGGCCATTTGCGACACCGCGGCATAGGCCTCGCGCATCAGGCGCTCGAGGCGGTGGTTGATCTCCTCCTCGCTCCAGAAGAAGCTGGAGAAGTCCTGCACCCACTCGAAGTAGCTGACCGTCACGCCGCCGGCGTTGGCCAGCACGTCGGGCACCACGTACACGCCGTTTTCGCGCAGCACGTCATCGGCCTCGGGAGTGGTCGGGCCGTTGGCGCCTTCCACGACGATCTTGGCGCGCACTTTGTGGGCGTTGGACTGGTTGATCTGGCCTTCCAGGGCGGCCGGGATCAGGAATTCGGTCTCGAGCTCCCAGAACTGCGCGTTGTCCAGCACCTCGGCGCCGCTGAAACCGGCCACGCCACCCTTTTGCGAGACGTGCGAAAGCAGCTTGTGCACATCCAGGCCGGCCGGGTTGTAGACCGTGCCGGTGTGGTCCTGCACGGCGATGACCCGCGCGCCGGTCTCGTGGAACAGGCGCGCCGCCGTGCCGCCCACGTTGCCGAAACCCTGCACCGTGACGCGGGCCTGCGAGACGTCGATGTTGCAATCGCGCGCGGCTTCGCAGGCGGTCACGAAGACCCCGCGCCCGGTCGCCTCGACCCGCCCCAGGCTGCCGCCCAGCGCGATCGGCTTGCCGGTGACCACGCCGGTGGCGGTGGACCCCTCGTTCATCGAGTACGTGTCCATCATCCACGCCATGGTCTGGGCGTTGGTGTTCACGTCCGGCGCGGGGATGTCTTTCGACGGCCCGATGATCACCCCGATCTCGGAGGTATAGCGGCGCGTCATGCGTTCGATCTCGGCTTGCGAGAGCGTGCGCGGATCGACCCGGATACCGCCCTTGGCGCCGCCATACGGCAGGTTGACGGCGGCGTTCTTCACCGACATCCAGGCCGCCAGGGCCATGACCTCGGAGAGGGTGACATCCTGGTGGAAGCGCACTCCGCCCTTGCCCGGCCCGCGCGAGGTGTTGTGCTGCACCCGATAGCCTTCGAAGTGGGCGATGCTGCCGTTGTCCAGCTCGATCGGCACGTCCACGATCAGGGCGCGCTTGGGCCGCTTGAGCGTTTCCACCCAGCGCGCCAGCGGTCCCAGGTAAGGCGTGACGCGGTCGACTTGCTGCAGGTAGATGCCCCAGGGGCCGAGGTGTTCGGCATCCAGGTACGACGGCAAAGCATGGGAAGGCTTATCGGACATGAGTGAAATCTCCAGGCTGGACTGGCGTCATTGTAGCCAGCAAAATTTATGTCGTCCCCATTAAAACTGAAAAAATTTAAATGGGGACTTAACATGGAGAACCGGCTCTGCGTGGCCCTGCCCTGCCATCTTACGGCGACAGCAATTGCCAAGCCAATCTGGCAGCCACGCGCGCCGTGCGCTGGTCGATATCGAACGCCGGGTTGCATTCCGCCAGGTCGGCCAGCCGCAGCTTGCCGCTCTGCTTGACCCGCAGCACGATCTCTTCCACCACCGGCAGCGGGACGCCATAGGCGGCTGGCGCCGACACGCCGGGCGCCACCGCCGCGGGCAGCACGTCGATATCGACCGTCAGGTAGACGTGGCCGGCGGCAGCCAGCAGGCGGTCCAGGTCGGCCAGGCGGGCGTCCAGGAAGCGTTCCTGCAGGTCGCGGTCCTCGACCCAGGCCGCGCCGATCTCGGCCGCGCGCGCGTACAGGGCCGCGGTGTTGCCCAGCCGCGAGACCCCGTAGCAGGCGTATTGCCAGGCATGGCCGTGCGCGGCGCAGTGCTCGGCGATCTGGTCGAACGGCGTGCCGGAACTGGCGGGCCGCCCGGTGCGCAGGTCGAAATGGGCATCCAGGTTGAGCACCAGCACCGGCTGCCGGTCGCCGCGCCGGTCCAGCCACCGGCGCAATCCCTGGAAGCTGCCCCATGCCACTTCATGGCCGCCCCCCAGCACCAGCGGGCGCGCACCGGCCGCGAGCACCTCGGCGACCCGTGCGGCCAGCCTGTCCTGGGCGGCCTCGAGGTCGCCGTCGTCGCACACGACGTCGCCCGCGTCGACCAGCCGCTCGTAGCGGTGCGCCGGCAACCCGGCCAGCGCGCGGCGAATCGCCGCCGGCGCCTGGGCCGCGCCGGTGCGCCCCTGATTGCGCGCCACGCCGGCATCGCAGGCGAAACCTATCAGCGCGGGGTCGGCCGGCGCGATTCCCTGGCTGGCGGCCGCGACAACGTGCGCCAGGCGGCGGGTATCGCCGCGCTCGCCGCTGTCGTCGCGGGCGCGCCAGACGGTCCGATCGAGGCCGGCGCTCATGCGGCCCCCTGCGCCGCAGGGCTCAGCACGGCCTGCAAGAAGGCGCGCGCGCGCGCCTCGCGCGGCGCGGTGAAGATCACGTCGGGCGGGCCGGACTCCACAATGGTGCCGCCGTCCATCACCGCCACCACGTCGGCCACTTCACGCGCGAAGCCCATTTCATGCGTCACGACCATCATGGTCATGCCTTCCTTGGCCAATACCTTCATGACCTGCAGCACTTCGCCCACCAGTTCGGGATCCAGGGCCGAGGTCGGCTCGTCGAACAGCATGACCTCGGGCTCCATCGCCAGCGCGCGGGCAATCGCCACGCGCTGCTTCTGGCCGCCCGACAGGCTGGCCGGCATCGCCTGCATCTTCTGCGCCAGGCCGACCTTGGCCAGCAGTTGTCCGGCCAGCTCCTCGGCCGCCGCGCGTCCCATGCCGCGCAGCGTGCGCGGCCCGACCGTGACGTTGTCCAGCACCGACAGGTGCGGGAACAGATTGAACGACTGGAACACCATGCCGACACGCGTGCGCAAGCGGTTGAGCCGGGCCTCGGGCATGGGCTTGCCATGGTCCAGCAACGCCTCGCCGCAGATATCGATCGTCCCACCCTGCGCCACTTCCAGTCCGTTGCAGCAGCGCAGCAAGGTGCTCTTGCCGGAGCCGCTGGGGCCGATCACCACCACGACCTGCGAACGCTGCACATCGAAGTCGATGCCGCGCAGCACCTCCACGGCGCCGAACGATTTGCGCAACCCGCGGATGCGGATCATTTCCTCTTGCTGGTTCATTGCACCATTCCTCCAGCGCGCAGGCGGTGCTCGACCCGGCGCAGAACCGTCGTGGTCGCCGTGGTCAGCACCAGGTAGATCAAGGCGATCACCAGGTACGTCTCCAGCGAGCGGTACGACACGCTGATGATCTTCTGCCCTTCGTGCATCAGGTCGTGGATCGTCAGCAACGACACCAGCGCCGAGTTCTTGATGAGGGCAATGAATTCATTGCCCAGCGGCGGGATCATGCGCACCACCGCCTGCGGCAGGATGATGATGCGCATCGCCTGGCCGCTGGACATGCCGAGCGAACGCGCCGCCTCGGTCTGGCCGCGGTCTACCGACTGGATCGCCCCGCGCACGATCTCGGACACATAGGCGCCCGAATACATGCCCAGGCCGAGCACGCCGCAGGCGAAAGCCGGCAGCATGATGCCGAACTGAGGCAGGCCGAAGAACCAGATGAACAGCTGCACCAGCAGCGGCGTGCCACGGAAGCACAACAGGTACAGGCTGCACAGTCCGTACAGCGTGCGCCGCTGAGGATTGAGCCGGCCCACGCCGACCAGCAGGCCGATCAGGCAGCCCAGCAGCAGCGCGCAGGCGGTGACTTCGACGGTCACCGCCGCGCCGCGCAGCAAAGCGTCGAAGTCGGCGAAAACAGGAGAAAAATCGAGGTTCATTTGGCGCCGGCCTCGAACCACTTGGTGACGATGCGGTCATACGTGCCGTCGGCCTTGAGCTGCTTGAGCGCCGCATTCAGCGCGGCGGTCAGCTCCGGCTGGTTCTTCGCCACCGCGATCCCGTACTGCTCGGTGGTGATCTGTTCGTCCAGCACGGTCAGCCCGGGCGCGCTTTGCGCGAACAGCTTGGCGGCCGGCTTGCCGGTCACGGCCGCGTCGGCGCGGCCGACCTGCACCAGGTTGAACATTTCCTGGTTCTTCTCGACTTCCACGCGCTGCACCTTCGGATAATGCTCCTTCAGGTAATTGACCGACTTGGTGCCCACCTGCACCGACACCTTGCGCCCGTCCAGATCCTTCAAGGTCTTCACCGGGCCGTCCTTGCGCGTCAGCACCACCAGGCCGCCGGCGTAGTACGGGTCGGTGAAATCCACCACGTTGCGGCGCGCATCGGTGATGTAGATGGCCGAGACCGCCATGTCGGCGCGTCCGGCCTGCAGCGCCGGGATCAGCCCTTTGAAGTCGATGTCGATCCACTCGATCTTGCGGTTCATGGCCTTGCCCAGCGCCTCGATCAATTCGATGTCGAAGCCGGTGCGCTGCCCGTCCTTGACGAACTCCATGGGCGGGAAGGTGGCGTCGGTGACCACGCGCAGCGGGTCCTGGGCGTGGGCGGGGGTGCTGCCCCAGGCCAGTCCCAGCACCAGGGCGGCGGTCAGCAATTGGCGGCGAGTTTTCATGTGGTTTCCTCTTGGATAGTAAGAATGTGAAACGTGGAACGGCGGTTGGACTACGGCGGGATGCAATCAGCGGCTTTGCAATCGGCCCGAAATACGCCGGGCCGCGGCGATTGTCATGTCGATGAGCGCGCTGGCGCGCAGCGCGGCGCGGGTCGAAGGCGCCATCAGCGTGATGGAACCGACGGCCTGGTGCGGGCGCTGGAATACCGGCACGCTCACGCCCCAGACACCCGCGTCCACTTCGCCGTCCGTGACGGCGTAGCCGGCGGCGCGGATCGACTCGAGGCCGGCCGCCAGCGCGGCGACATCAGCACCGGAGCGCTGCAAGTCGTCCAGCAGCGCGTGCAGCCGCGCCGCCGGCATGAAAGCCATCAGCGAACGCGCCGAGGCGCCGCGCACCAGCGGCAGCCCCCGGCCTTTCACGAACGAGCAGCGCAGCGGGTGCTGGCTTTCGACCATGTCCAGGCACACGGCCTGGTCGCGCATGGCCACCAGCAGCCCGACCGTCTCGCCGGATTCGGCCGCCAACCGCGCCATGTCGGGCTGCGATTCCTGCACCAGGAAGGACGATTGGTCGAACCCCCAGGCCAGCTGGACGCACAGCGGACCCGGGCCATACTCGCCGCCCTGCTCCGCGACGAAGCCCCAGCGCTTGAGCAAGGCCACCTGCCGGTACAGCGTGCTTTGCGCCAGGCCGGTCTTGTCGGCGAGCGCCGCGATCGACAGCGGCCCGTCATGGCGCGCCAAGGTGGCCAGCACGAAAAGCACCCGGTCGGCGCCGCCGGCGATGGCCTGCTCCTGCATGGTGGGACTCCGAATGACGAGTAGGGAGACGCAGCTTAGTCTCTTTTTCTCAATTTTCTATGCCTGCATTCCCGATTTATGAGAATCATCCGGGAAAACACGGATGCCGACGTCCTGCGCCGGCATCCCGACCGCTTACATCGTGTTGCCACCCGAGGCCGCGCTGTAATACACCGTCGATAGAATGAAGTCCCTGCCCTGAATGTCCTCATTTCCCGCTTCTTACGAGGCTCCACATGGCTACTGGCTTTCATTCCGCGTCCGTCATATTGCGACGGTCGAACGACACCCTGACGCTCACGCCCTGGCAAGCCACTGGCACACGCCGCGCCAGCCGGCGCGCCGACCGGGCCGGCGCCGAATCCCTGCTGCGGCTGTTCATGCACGACGACAGCAATCGCCTGGCGGTCATGCGCCTGTGCCACGAGGTCGAGCCGGGCTATACGCTGGCCGGCTCGCAGACGCCCGCCGGCGCCGCCCAGCACATGGCGGCACTGATCGCCAACGGCAAGGTGCTGGCCGCTCGCACCGGCGAGACGGCCCAGTACGCGGACGGCCAGTTCCCCTACACCATCAGGCAGCTGGCATTCCTGCCCGCGCAAGGCACGGGGGTCAACGGCTCGTATTTCCTGCGCGGCCACTACACCGTGCAAGGCAATGTCATCACCGTCTCGGCCATGGGCTATACCGCCGCCATGCATAAAGGCACGGCCAGCTTCTTCGCGTCGGCCCGCCTCGACATCGACGGCGCGCCAGGCGAACCGCATTCCCTGACGCTCGACGAGCCCGGCTACTGGCCGTCGGATGAGTACGTGCCGGTCGGCTCGGCCAGCTGGCAGTTGCCCGAGGTCCGCCATGGCCAATCGGTGACGCTGGTGATTTCCGGCGGCTATGTATTCAGCGCCGCCGCCGGCCGGGCCGCGCCCATGCCGGCCACTACCGAGCGCGACTTTCCGCTGGCCCTGAACTGATGCCCATGCTTCGGCGCGGCCTCCCGCTCGGCTGGCTGCTCGTCGCCGCGGCATTGGCGCCCGTCCATGGCACGCTGGCGGCGGCAGACCCGCTGCCCGAGGCGCGCGCCGCGTACCACGCCGCCCAGGGAGATCCGGGCCGGCTGCAGGCGGCGCTGGCGCTCGCAAGCGATGCCGTGCGGCAAGCGCCCGGCGACGCCGAAGCCCGGCTGCTGCGCGCCGACATCCGCACGGCCTTGCACGACTACCCGCAGGCGCTGGCCGACTACCAACAGGTAGCGGACGCCGATCTGCCGGCGTCCCGCAAGATGATGCAGTGTCTGTTGCGCGAGCGCGTGCAACCCGTGCCGCCGCCGCTGGACTGCTATGCCGATGCCGGCCGGCGCTATGCCGCGGGCGGGGCGCGGCCCGCCGGCGACCCCAACTACGTCATGGCACAGTTGCTGGCCGACACCCCGGAGGCCGGCCGCCTGGCCGACGCGCTGCTGGAGGCGACGCCGCCCGGCCCGGAGCGCGAGATCCGGGAGATGCTGTTCAAGGATTTCGACCGTGCGCGCTACCTGCGCTCGGTCTTGCCATGACTGCGTTCACCCGCTATTCGTAGGTATCGAGGCGCACGCCCGAGACGCCTGAAACCGAGGGTTGCGCCGGCTCGACCGGTGCGGGCGACGCCGGCTCGGGCGCAGGCGCGGGAGCCGCGGCGGCGGGTCCGGCGGACGGCGCCGTCCCGCTCCGCTGGGCCTCGCGCCGCGCCTGCGCCTCGGCGATCAGCGTGGCCAACTCGCGCGCCAGCTTGCGCTGCTTGCCCTCTTCGGCCCAGTCGGCCGCGTTCTTGCCCTTCAGGTCGCGCGTGGTGACGTCGGCGCCGGCGTCCAGCAGCAATTGCACCATGTCGCGGCTGCCCGAGAAGCCGGCCATCATGAAAGGCGTCGTGCCGTCCGGCGACGGCGCATTGACCATCGCCTGGTGCGCCAGCAGCAACTTCGCCGTCTCCACGTGGCCCTTCGAGGCCGCATAGTGCAGCGGGGTCCAGCCGAGCCGGTTGACCTTGGCGCCCCGCGCGATCAGTTGCCGGGCGCGCTCCGTCTGGCCCGCCACCGCCAGGTACATCAGCGCCGTCTCGTTGGCGGGGTTCGTCGCTTCCAGGTCGGTGCGCGGATCGGCCGCCAGCACATCGAAGACTTTCCAGGCGCCGTCCACCACCGCGCGCATCAACGCCGGCTGCCCGTTCTTGTAGCGCACGTTGGGGTCGGCCCCCGCGGCCAACAGCTCGCGGATCTCGGGGGCGTGGTCATTGTGCACGTACACCCACCAGTTCTGCTGCGACGCCGCCGCCAGGGAGGGTGTCGTCCAGGCAGCGGCGCAGGCCAGCCCGGCGGCGGCCAGGGTCAATCGCAGAGTCTTGGTGGCAGGACGCTTCATAGAAATCACATTAAAAGTAGAACTTTAAACAATCAACTTTAACTATTCGACTTTAATTTATCTTTCTATCTTGTTGAAAAGTCTGAAGAAATTTTCCGTCGACGCCTCTGCCACCTGCTCGACCGGCATGCCCTTCAGGGTAGCGATCTTCTCGGCCACGTGGATCACCTTGGAGGGGTCGTTGCGCTTGCCGCGATACGGCACCGGCGCCAGGTAGGGCGAGTCGGTCTCGATCAGCAGGCGGTCCAGCGGCATCTTGGTTGCCACCTCGTGCACGATGCCGGCGTTCTTGAACGTCACGATGCCCGACAGCGAAATATGGAAGTTCAGGTCCATGGCGGCCTGCGCCATTTCCCAGGACTCCGTGAAGCAATGCATCACGCCCCCGACTTCGGCGGCGTTCTCCTCGCGCAGGATGCGCAGGGTATCCGCCACCGACTCGCGGGTATGGATGATGAGCGGCAGGCCGGCCTGCCGCGCGACGCGGATATGGCGGCGGAAACGCTCGCGCTGCCAGTCCAGCGGCTCGCTGAGCCGGTAGTAGTCCAGCCCGGTCTCGCCGATGGCGACGACCTTCGGATGGCGCGACAACTGCAGCAATTCCGATTCGGTGGGGTCCGAACTCGCCTCGTAGTCGGGATGCACTCCCACCGACGCCCACAGGTTGCGGTGCGGCTCGACCAGTTCGATCAGGCGCGGCCAGTCCGGCAAGTCGACGCTGACCACCAGCGCGTGCGTGACCCGGTTGGCGGCCATGCTCTGCAGAATGGCGGGCAGGTCCTGGGCGAGATCGGGAAAATCCAGATGGCAATGCGAATCGACGTACATGGAATATTCGGGAAGAACGGCGTCCCGCTCGATGCCCGCCAGGCGCGCCGGCGGGCGAACAGGGACTATGACTGGCAGGATAGCACCATGCGCTGCAGCGTCGCATGGGCGAACAATTTGGCGTTGAGGGGGTGCGTGGCCAGGCGGCGCTGCTGCGTCAGCCAGCGCGCCGCCTCCGCCAGGCGCACCGCGTCGGCGCGCGCCGCGGCTTGCCCCACCGGCTTGGCCAGGGACGGGAAATAGCGCACCGGGGCGCCGGCCCCGGCCAGCATCAGGTCGGTGGACAGGCGCTGCAGCGCATCGATCCACTCCAGCGGCGCGCTTTTTTCCAGGCTGTCGGCCAGCGTGCCGATATCCGGCGCCTGCCCCTGGGCCAGCGGATTGACCAGTTGCGCCAGCCAGGCCGGACAGGCCTGGTCGCCACTCTGGGCCAGGCGCAATGCGGCCAGCGGCGCGCCGCCGGCCGCCGCCAGCCATTCTTCGGCGGCATCGACGCCCTGCCCGCGCAGCCATTGCAGGGCCTCGTCCGCGCCCGGCGCCGGCAGCGGCAGGCGCCGGCAGCGCGATACCAGCGTGGGCAACAGGCGGTCCGGCGCATCGGCCACCAGCAGGAACACCGTATGCGCGGGCGGCTCTTCCAGCACTTTGAGCAAGGCGTTGGCCGAGATGACATTCAAGGCCTGGGCCGGGTACAGCAGCGCCACGCGCCAGCCGCCCCGGTGAGTCGCGGTGTTGAACCAGGATTCCAGCGCGCGGATCTGGTCGACGCGGATTTCCTTGGAGGGCGCCCGCTTGGCGGCGCCGGTGGCCGCCGGCTCGGCCTCGTCGGCGCCGTCGGCCGCCTCGGCGCCTTCCTGCAACGCCACCGCCTCGGGACGGATGCGCCGCAAATCGGGGTGGTTGCCGCTGGCCACCCAGGTGCAGGCGGGACACTGCCCGCACGCCAAGTGGTCGCGCGGCGCTTCGCACAGCAGGCTGGCCGCCGCGGCGGCGGCGAAATCCAGCTTGCCGATGCCGGCCAGGCCGTGCACCAGCCAGGCGTGCGCGAAGCGCTCGCGCCCCGCCAGCCAGGCCCGGGCCGTTTCGTGCTGCCAGGGCAGGAAAGCGGCCACGCTCATGCGGCCCCTCCCGCCAGCGCGCGCAGTTCGGCATCCAGTTGGGCGCGCACCTGCTCCATGGGCCGGCTCGAGTCGACGATGCGGATGCGCTGCGGATGCGCCGCCGCGCGGGCATGATAGGCGGCGCGCGTGCGCTCGAAGAACGCGGCTTCCTCGCGCTCGAAGCGGTCCGGCTGGCGGGCATCGGCCAGGCGCGCGCGCGCCAATTCAAGGGGCACATCGAACAGCCAGGTGCGGTCCGGCTGCAGCGCCGGCCGCAGCCATTGTTCCAGCGTCGCCACGCGCTCGGCGCCCAGCTGGCGGCCCCCGCCCTGGTAGGCATAGGTGGCGTCGGTATAGCGATCGCACACGACCCAGTCGCCGCGCGCCAGCGCCGGCTCGATGACCTGGCTGAGGTGCTCGCAGCGGGCCGCGAACATGAGCAGGGTTTCGGTGTCGAGGGTCATGGATTCGGACAGGACCAGCGTGCGCAGGGCCTCGCCCAGCGGCGTGCCGCCCGGCTCGCGGGTCGCCACGACCGTGAACCCCATGGCGCGCAGCGTATCGGCGATCCAGGCCGCGTGCGTGCTCTTGCCGGCGCCGTCCACGCCTTCGAGGGTGATGAAGCGTCCGCGTGCGGTCATTGGTCCCGGCCCAGAATGTAGCGCGCCACGTTGCGATTGTGTTCGGACAGGTTAGCCGAAAATTCGCTGGTGCCGTTGCCGCGCGAAACGAAGTACAGGTATTTGTGCCGCTCCGGCTGGACGGCGGCCAGCAGCGCCGCGCGCCCGGCGGCGGCGATCGGCGTGGGGGGCAGCCCGGCCCGTGTATAGGTGTTCCAGGGGGTGTCGGCGCGCAGGTCGCTGCGCCGGATGCGGCCCTGGTAGCGCTCGCGCATGCCGTAGATCACGGTAGGGTCGGTCTGCAGCATCATGCCCAGCCGCAGGCGATTGATGAACACGCCGGCCACGCGGGTGCGGTCGGGCCCGTGGCCCGTCTCTTTTTCGATGATGGACGCCAGCACCAGCGCCTCGTAGGGGCTGTCCAGCGGCAGGTCGGGCTGGCGCTCGGCCCATGCCTTGGCCAACACCTGCTGCTGCTGCTGATAAGCCTGCCGCAACAGGTCGAAATCGGTCGTGCCGGGCGTGAATACATAGGTATCGGGGAAAAACAGCCCCTCGGGCTCTTTGATGGGCGAGCCCAGGCGGGTCATCAGCGCTTCGTCGCTGATGTCGCCCAGCGTCTGCTTGACGTCGGGATTGGCGCGCAGCGCCTGGCGGATCTGGGCGTAGGTCCAGCCTTCGACGAAAGTGATCTGGCGCTGCACCATTTCACCGCGCGCCAGCCGCTCCAGCAATTGCCATGGCGAATCGCCGGCGCGGGCCTCGTAGCCGCCCGCCTTGATCAGCTTGTCGCGCTCGGACAGCCGCGCCATCCAGGCAAAACCCTCTTCCCAGATGGGAATGCCCGCCGACTTCATGGCGCGCGCCACCGCGCGCGGGGTGCTGCCCGGGGCGACGATGAACTCGACTTTATCGGCGGGCAAGGTCATGGCGCGGTTCATCCAGGTCCATGCCCCGCCCGCGGCGAGCGCCGCCAGCAGCACCAGCGACAAGCACGCCAGCAGAAAATAGAAACGAAGCTTTTTCATAAGAGTGCGCAGTTTAATGGATGATGGCGGACGAGGCGGCGGCTGCGTCCCTGTTGCGGACGGGGCTTTGGCGCGCCCGGCCCGCCGCCGCGGGTATCATGGCCATGTCCGGGCGCCAGCGCGGCGCCCGCCTCTCGCATTCCATACGCCATGCACGCTTTCTTTGATTCGATTCCCGCCCAGGCCGATGGTTCGGCGCACCTGGCCCCCCTGCCCGACTACGCGGTCATCGCCGCCTCCGGCGCCGATGCCCTGTCGTTCCTGCACGGCCAATTGACGCAGGACATCACGGGCTTGCCGCCCGACGCCGCCCGGCCGGGCGGCTATTGCACGGCCAAGGGGCGCCTGCTGGCCACGCTGGTGCTGTGGCGCGCCGCGCCCGACCCGCAGGCCGGGTCCGATGGCCCCCAGCTGTACGCCCTGGTGCGGCGCGACGTGGCCGACGCCCTGGCCAGGCGCCTGTCGATGTTCGTGTTGCGCGCCAAGGCCAAACTCGCACCCGCGCCGGTGCAGGCAGCAGGCGTCTGGTGCGAGCCGGAGCGCCTGGCGGCCCTGCAGGCCGCCGCCGGCGGCCCCCTGCCGACCGCGCCCTGGCAGCGCGTCGACCTGCCCGCCGGCACCTGGATCGCCGCGCCCTCGGCCGGCACGGCCTTGCGCTGGTGGTGGCTCGCCACGGACGCCCAACTGGACCAGGCCGCCGCGCTGGCGCAGCTGTTGGCGCGCGGCGACGCCGAGCAATGGCGCTCCGACGACCTGGCGGCCGGCCTGCCCTGGGTCGGCGCCGCGACCCAGGATCTGTTCATTCCGCAAACCGTCAACCTGGACCTGCTGGGCGGTGTCAGCTTCACCAAGGGGTGCTACCCGGGCCAGGAGGTGGTGGCGCGCAGCCACTACCGCGGCACGATCAAGCGCCGCACCGCCTACGGCCGCCTGGACGGCAGGGGCGAGGCCCCCGCCGCCGGCACCGATATCTACGACGCCACGCAGCCGCAGGAGCCCTGTGGCCGTGTCATCGAGGCTTCGCGCACGGCGGTGTTGTTCGAGGTGGCGCTGTCCGCCCTGGCCGCCGGCGAGCTGCGGGTGGCGGCCCCGGACGGCCCGCACATCGCCGTGGCGCCGCTGCCCTACGCGCTGGAAGAAGGCGCCGGCCGGCCCTAGACCGCGACGCCGAACAGCGCGCCCACCCCGGCCGTCAACAGCATGGCCAGGCCTCCCAGCACCGTGACGCGCAGGGCCGCCGGCGCGACCGGGGCGCCGCCGGCCTGCGCGGCGATTGCCCCCAGCACCGCCAGCCAGACCATGGACGAGGCCGTGACGACCGCCACGATGTGCTCGACCGGCACCAGGGCCGCGGTCAGCAATGGCAGGGCGGCCCCGCTGGCGAACGACAGTGCGGAGGCCACGGCGGCCTGCACCGGCCGCGCCCGGTTGTGCACCGAAATGCCGAGTTCGTCGCGGGCGTGCGCATCCAGGGCGTCGTGGCGGGTCAGCTGCTCGGCCACCTGGCGCGCCAGGCCGGGCGACACGCCGCGTCCGACGTAGATATCGGTGAGCTCCTGCAGCTCCTGGGCGGAATTGCCCGTCAGGGAGCGCTGCTCGAGCCGCAGGTCGGCGGCCTCGGTGTCGGCCTGCGACCGCACCGAGACGTATTCGCCCGCCGCCATCGATAGCGAGCCCGCCACCAGGCCCGCCAGGCCGGAGGTCAGCACCGCCTCGTGGGCGGCGCTGGCCGCGGCCACCCCGGCGATCAGGCTGGCGGTGGAAACGATGCCGTCATTGGCGCCCAGCACGGCGGCGCGCAGCCAGCCGGCGCGGAAAATACGGTGATGTTCCTTGGCGGGCATACGTCGGCTAGCGCGGCGTCACCCGCACGGCGGTCATCAGGCCCGCCACGCACTGGGTGGCCTGCCCGCCGCGGTACGCGATGACCTCGACCTGGCAGACCGCGAGCCGCCGGCCGGCCTTGAGCACCCGGCCCGTGGCCAGGAAGCGCTCGCCGTCGGCGGGCGCCAGAAAATTCATCTTGAACTCGGACGTGAGCACGTCCTCGCCCGGCTCGAACAGCGACAGCGCCGCGTAGCCGCCGGCGCTGTCGGCAATCGTGGTGCCGATGCCGGCATGCAGGTAGCCGTTCTGCTGGCACAGGTCGGGCCGGAACGGCAGCTCGATGTCGACCTGTCCCGGCTCGACGCGGCACAGGCGCGCGCCGAACGCGGCCATGACCGTCTGTTTGCCAAAGCTGTCGTATACCCGCTGCCGCGCGGCTTGCGCGGCAGCGGCCGGGTCGATGTGGCCGTTCATTCCTGTTTGCGTGCGTACAGGTTGACGATGCTGGAGAAGTCCAGTTTGCCGCTGCCGGCGGTGCTGTGCAGCGAATACAGGTTGCGCGCCAGTTCGCCCAGCGGGATCGAGGAACGCGTCGACAGCGCCGCCTCGGCGGCCAGGCCCAGGTCTTTCAGCATGAGATCGACCCCGAAGCCGCCGGCGTAGCCCTTGGAGGCCGGCGCGTGTTCCATGACGCCGGGCCAGGGGTTGTAGAGCTCGGTAGCCCAGTTGCGCCCGGAGCTCTTGGCGATGATGTCCGACAGGACCTGCGGGTCCAGGCCGTTGGCCACGCCCAGCGCCAGCGCCTCGGAGGTGCCGGCCATCAGGATGCCCAGCAGCATGTTGTTGCAGATCTTGGCCACCTGGCCTGCGCCGGCCGCGCCGGCATGGAAAATGTTCTTGCCCATGTTCTGCAGCACCGGCATGGCGCGCTGCAGGGCGGCGGCCTCGCCGCCGACGATGAAGGTGAGCGTGCCAGCCGCGGCGCCGCCCGTGCCGCCCGACACCGGCGCGTCGATCATGGCCAGCCCGCGCGCCTGGGCGGCGGCGGCCACCTTGCGGGCCGAGTCGGGGGAAATGGTGCTGCATTCGATCACCAGCGCGCTGGGGTCGATGCTGGCCAGCAGGTCGTCGCCCAGGTACAGGGCCTCGACATGCTTGCTGGCGGGCAGCATGGAAATGACGATCTCGGCGCCCTGCACGGCTTCGGCCGCCGAGCCGGCGGCGCGCGCGCCGGCGTCCGCCAGGCTCTTGACCGCCGCGGGCACCAGGTCGAATACCGCCAGGCTGTGGCCGGCCTTGATCAGGTTGTGCGCCATGGGCGCGCCCATATTGCCCAGGCCGATAAACGCGATGCTGCTCATGTGGGGTCTCCTCGTGGGTGGATGGAATGTGCCGGTAGGCGCCGCTCAGTCTTGCGCCGGGTCCAGGTCGGCCAGCGGATGGGGCTGCCCCGCGGGCCATGGCGGCTCGAAATAGCGCCTTACCCAGTCTGCCGAGGCCTGCTCGAGCGTGGCCGGATTCCACTTGGGTTGCTTGTCCTTGTCGATCAGCAGCGCGCGTATGCCTTCGGCGAAATCGCCCTGCACGGTGCAGGCCAGCGCGGCGACGTATTCGATGCGGAACACGTCGGCCAGCGACCGCAGCCGCGTGTGCTGCTGCAGCGCGAAGGCCAGCCGCGCCGAGCCCGGCGAGCCGGCCAGCATGGTGGCGGCCGCCCGCGCCAGCCAGGGGTCGGCGTGGTCCTTCAGGGCGGCGATGGCCTGGTAGATGTCGGCCAGGTCATTGCCGCTGCACAGGCTGTTGATCTGGAAGGCGTGCTGTCGCAGCGGGCCGGGCTCGAGCGCCGCGGCCGGCTCATGGGCCAGCAGGACGCGGCGCAGCAGCCCGTCGTTGATGGCGCGCGGCGGCGGCGCGCCGTTGCCCGGGCCGCCCGCCTGGCCGGCCCACGGGGCCTGCAGCAAGGCGTCGACCACCCGCGGCCACTCGGCCGAATCGACGCGGAAGTCGGCCACCCCCGCGTAGAAGGCGTCCGAGGCGTTCAAATGGGCGCCGGTCAGGGCCAGGAACAGCCCGGTGCGGCCCGGCATGCGATTGAGCAGCCAGCTGCCGCCGACATCGGGGAACAGACCGATGGAGATTTCCGGCATGGCGATGCGCGTGGTTTCGCTCACCACGCGGTGGCTGGCGCCCATCATCAGGCCCACCCCGCCGCCCATGACGATGCCGTGCCCCCAGCAGAGGATCGGCTTGGGATAGGTATGGATGCGATAGTCCAGGCGGTACTCGCGCTCGAAGAAGGCGCGCGCATGGGTATTGGCCCAGGCGCCCTGCCCCTGGTGCTCCTGCATGCTGCGATACAGGCCGTGCAGGTCGCCGCCGGCGCTGAAAGCCTTGCCGCCTGCGCCCTGCAGCACCACGGCGGCCAGCCCCGCGTCGCGCGCCCAGGCATCGAGCTGGCCGGCCAGCAGGTCGACCATCTCGAGCGACAGGCCGTTGAGCGTCTGCGGCGCGTTGAGCGTGGCAAAGCCCAGCCGCATGCCATTGGCGGCGGTTTTCTCTTCGAACAGCACGGGGGCGTTCATCGGATGTCGGCTCCTTTGTCGAGCAATTGGCGGGCCACGATCACGCGCATGATTTCGTTGGTGCCTTCCAGGATCTGGTGTACGCGAGTATCGCGCACCAGGCGCTCCAGCGGGTAGTCGCGCAAGTACCCGTAGCCGCCGTGGATCTGCTGCGCGTCAAGGCAGACCTGGAAGCCCATGTCGGTGGCGAAGCGCTTGGCCATGGCGCAATAAGTGGCGGCGTCGGGCGAGCCGGCGTCGAGCTTGCAGGCGGCCAGCCGGACCATCTGGCGCGCCGCCACCAAATGGGTGGCCATGTCGGCCAGCTTGAACTGCAGGGCCTGGAATTCCGCCAGGCGGCGCCCGAACTGGCGCCGTTCGTCCATATAGCGCCGCGCCGCGTCCAGCGCGCCCTGCCCGGCGCCCACCGAGCAGGTGCCGATGTTGATGCGGCCGCCGTCCAGGCCCTTCATGGCGATCTTGAAGCCCTCGCCCTCGTTGCCCAGCATGTTGGCGGCCGGCACGCGCACGTTCTCGAACGAAATGGGCCGGGTGGACTGGCTGTTCCAGCCCATCTTTTCTTCCTTGCGCCCATAGCTGATGCCGGCGCTGTCGGCCGGCACCGCGAAGGCGCTGACCCCGCCCGGGCCCGCGCCGCCGGTGCGCGCCATCACGACCAGCAGGTCGGTGTCGCCGCCGCCCGAGATGAATGCCTTGGCGCCGTTCAGGACGAAGGCGTCGCCGTCGCGCTCGGCCCGGGTGGCCAGCGAACCGGCGTCGGAGCCGGCGCCCGGCTCGGTCAGGCAGTAGGAGGCGAGCTTCTGGCCGCTGGCCAGCAACGGGCCCCATTGCTCGCGCAGGGCCGGCTGCCCCCACTGCCCCACCATCCAGGTGGCCATGTTGTGGATGGTCAGGAAGGCGGTGGTCGAGGGGTCGACCGCCGCCATTTCCTCGAACACCAGGGTGGCGTCGAGGCGCGGCAGGCCCAGCCCGCCGATGTCTTCGGCGGCATAGATGGCGCAGAAGCCCAGCTCGCCCGCGCGGGCGAAGGCTTCTTTGGGGAAGATGCCCTCGGCGTCCCAGCGGGCGGCGTGCGGCGCCAGCTCGCCCTGGGCGAAGTCACGAGCGGCCTGGGCAAAGGCGCGCTGCTCGTCGGTCAATTCCAGATCCACGGCTTTGTCTCCTGGTGGTCGGCATCGACGGTGCCGCGGCCGTCTCGTGAACTGCCGCGTCCGCCATGGGCCGATTTTGCATGACGTTAACGTAAACGTAAATCTATCATGGCCATCTTACGCCCGATCGACGCCGGAATTTGTCCTGATCGTGACAATGGGCGCGGGGCCCGGGACCCGCTACAACAGGCCGGGCGGACGCTCGCGGCCCAGCCGGGCGGCCGCCTTGGCGCGGCGGTGCTCGGCGCGGCGTCGGCGCGACACCATGGGATCGTAGGTCAGGGGACGGTAGATTTCGACGCGATCGCCGTCGGCCAACGGCGTGTCGGCACGGCATTGCTGGCCGAAAATGCCCACGCCGCAGGCCCAGGGATCCAGGCCGGGAAACGCCGCGGCCAGGCCGCTGGCCTGCAAGGCCTGGGCCACCGTGGCGCCGGCCGGGAGCGCGAGCGTGCGCTGCCACACCGCCGACGGCATGGCGTGGCACACGCTGACCCGCAGCACCCCAGCCTCACTCGCCATACAAGGCCTGCGCGCGCTTGGTGAACGAATCGATGAAACTGGTGGCGATCCGGTTGAACACCGGGCCCACCACCATTTCGAGCGCCCGGTTGGAAAAGGCGTATTCCATCGTGAACAGCACCTTGCAGGCGTCCTCGGCCAGCGCCTGGAACTGCCAGTGGCCCGCCAGCATCGAGAACGGCCCGTCGACCAGTTCGAGGTCGATGCGCTCGGGGTAGTCGTGCGTATTGCGGGTGGTGAAGCGCTGCTTGAGGCCGGCGAAGCTGATCAGGATGGATGCCTGCATGCCGTGCTCGCTGCGCGACTGGACCTCGGCGCCGCCGCACCACGGCATGAACTCCGGATACTTCTCCACGTCGGCCACCAGATCGAACATCTGCGCGGCGCTGTAGGGAACCAGGACGGATCGCTGTACTTTGTGCATCGGCTATCGCAAATGGCTAGAATGATAGGATTTTACCGGTAGTAGCGCTGCTAGCCGGTTTCCCGCCCCATTTGCGCCTTTATGAGCATCATCGACAACCGCAAGGCCACGCACGACTATTTCATCGAAGACCGCTACGAAGCCGGCCTGGTCCTGCAAGGCTGGGAGGTCAAGGCGATCCGCGAAAACCGCGTGCAGCTCAAGGAAAGCTACGTCATCGTGCGCGACGGCGAGTTGTTCCTGCTGGGCATGCACGTCAGCCCCCTGCCCACGGCCTCGACCCATATCCATCCCGACGCCATGCGCACCCGCAAGTTGCTGCTCAAGGCCGAGGAAATCAGCAAGCTGATCGGCAAGGTCGAGCAACGCGGCTACACCCTGGTGCCGCTCAACCTGCACTACAAGAACGGCCGCATCAAGCTCGACTTCGCGCTGGGCCGCGGGAAGAAGCTGTACGACAAGCGCGATACCGCCCGCGAAAAAGACTGGCAGCGCGAGAAAGAGCGCATGATGAAGCACGACACGCGCAATTCCCGCAAGGACAGCTGATTGGCCCGGCGCCGCGACGGCGGCGCCCAGGCGGGCGGAATGCACCTCCGGTGTCTGACACCCGCAGGGTGCCAGGCGCCCCGCCCCTTGGCGCAGTTGCGCGTCAGCCGGCCTTGCCGGTCTTGACGATGGCCATCGCCGACGCGATCAGCCCGCCCACGTCGGACAGGTTCGACGGCAGGATCAGCGTATTGCCTTCCTTGGCCACGTTGCCGAAGGCCTCGACATAGCGCTCGGCCACTTTCAGGTTGACGGCTTCCATGCCGCCGGGCTGGCGCACCGCGTCGCCCACCTGCGCGATGGCCTTGGCGGTGGCTTCGGCAATGGCCAGCACCGCCGCCGCCTCGCCCTGCGCCTGGTTGATCTGCGCCTGCTTTTCGCCTTCCGAACGGGCGATGGCGGCCTCGCGCTCGCCGGTGGCGATGTTGATCTGCTCCTGGCGCCGCCCTTCCGAGGCGGCGATCAGGGCGCGCTTCTCGCGCTCGGCGGTAATCTGCGCCTGCATGGCGCGCAGGATCTCGTTGGGCGGGGTCAGGTCCTTGATCTCGTAGCGCAAGACCTTGACGCCCCAGTTGAGCGCGGCCTCGTCCAGCGAAGCCACGATGGTGCTGTTGATGAACTCGCGCTCTTCGAAGGTGCGGTCCAGTTCGAGCTTGCCGATGACCGAGCGCAGCGTGGTCTGCGCCAGCTGGGTGATGGCCGAGATGTAGTTCGACGACCCATACGACGCCCGCATGGGATCGGTGACCTGGAAATACAGCACGCCATCGACCTGCAGCTGCGTGTTGTCGCGCGTGATGCAGACCTGGCTGGGCACGTCCAGCGGGATTTCCTTCAACGAATGCTTGTACGCGACCCGCTCGATGAACGGGATCACGAAGCCCGCGCCGGGCGACAGCACGCGGTCGAACTTGCCCAGGCGCTCGACCACCCAGGCATGCTGCTGGGGGACGATGGCGATGGCCTTGACGATGATCAGCAGCGCCAGGACGACCAGTACGATCAGGACGATGGTGGAGGTATCGAGCATGGTGGAGATATCCTGCGTGAGGGAGTGAGGGGCCGGCTCAGGCCGGGCCGGCGGTTTCCTTGCGGGCCAGTACCAGGCGCGTGCCGCGCACTTCGGCGATGACGTGCGTGCCGGCCGCGCGCGGCTGCCCGGCGGCCAGCTCGGCCTGCCAGTGGGCGCCGCGGTACCAGACCCGCGCCAGGCCGGCGTCGGACCAGGCTTCGACTTCGACGGCCTGGCCAATGTCCATGTTGACATCGGCGTTGCGCCCGGCGTCGATCTCGCGTTTTTTCAGCACCCCGGTGCGGCGCAATACCAGCAGCCCCAGCAGCGCCACCGCGGCGCAGGCCACCAGTTGCCATTCGAACCCCGCCGCCAGCCATGCGGCAATGCCCCCGGCCGCCAGGCCCAGGGCAACCAGCAGCAGGTAAAACGTGCCGCTGGCAACCTCGCCTATCAGTGCGGCCGCTGCCAACCCGAACCAGATCCACATATCCCACGCCTCGTCCAAGTTGAGTACGGCGTCGATTGTACGGATTTCCGCCTGGGGCGGTGCGAAAACCCGTCGCGACGACTATCATGATGCCCATGAACGCTCCCGCCGCCTCCGCATTGCCGGTCCTGATCCTGCATACCGGCGACCCCGACGACGTCCTGCGCCGGTCGCACGGCGACTATGCGCAGATGCTGCGCCACGCCGCCGGCCTGGAACCCGCCGCCGCCCGCATCGTGCGGGCCGACGCGGGCGAGCAGCCACTGGCCCCGTCGTCCTATCGGGCCGCGCTGATCACCGGCTCGCCGGCCATGGTGACCGACCGCGCGCCCTGGAGCGAACAGGCCGCCGCCTGGCTGCGGCAGGCAGCGGCGGCCGGCCTGCCGATCTTCGGCGTCTGCTACGGGCACCAATTGCTGGCCCACGCCCTGGGGGGCGCGGTCGACTACAACCCGCGGGGGCGCGAGCTGGGCACGCAAACCATTGAATGCCTGCCGGCGGCCGCCGGCGACCCGCTGATGGCCGGGCTGCCGGTCAGCTTTCCGGCGCAACTGCTGCACGCGCAGACCGTCACCCGCCTGCCCGCCGGCGCCGTCGCGCTGGCGCGCTCGGCGCTCGACGATCATCAGCTGGTGCGGCTGGCGCCCAGCATTTACTCGGCCCAGTTCCATCCCGAATTCGGCCCCGAGTTCATGCACGACCACCTGCTGCGCTACCAGCCGGACTACGCCCGCGAAGGCCTGGACGCCCGCGCCCTGGCCGCCGGCCTGAAGCCGACGCCCACCGCCGCCAGCCTGCTGCGGCGGTTCCTGGGCCTGCGGCAGCCCGCGACCACGCACCCCTGAGGCCCGGTCCCGCACTTTTGCGGGGTGCTCGCCAGGTGCCTGACACCCCAGGGTGTCAGGCACCTTTGAAGCAAAGGTGTCAGACACCCGGCGGGTGTCTGACACCTGGCCCGCAGCCGGGCCCCTCCGACCGCCGCTTGCGGATCAAAAAAAGCCCCCGCCTCTCGCGAGACAAGGGCTTTTGCCATGTCCGCCCGGCGTGCCGGACGGGCATGGATCATTTAGCCAGGCGCTGCCAGGTATCGACCACCGTATCCGGGTTCAGCGACATGGACAGGATGCCCTCGTCCTTGAGCCACTGGGCGAAATCGGGGTGGTCGCTGGGGCCTTGGCCGCAAATGCCCACGTACTTGTTGGCCGCCAGGCAAGCCTTGATGGCCCGGCGCAGCATGAACTTGACGGCATCGTCGCGCTCGTCGAAGTCGGCCGCCAGCAGTTCCATGCCTGAATCGCGGTCCAGTCCGAGCGTGAGCTGGGTCATGTCGTTCGAGCCGATCGAGAAGCCGTCGAAATACTGCAGGAACTCCTCGGCCAGGATGGCGTTGGACGGCACTTCGCACATCATGATGAGCTTCAGGC
Source organism: Bordetella genomosp. 2 (assembly GCF_002261345.1). GTDB lineage: Bacteria > Pseudomonadota > Gammaproteobacteria > Burkholderiales > Burkholderiaceae_B > Bordetella_A. The sequence continues at coordinate 414,459 of NZ_NEVT01000006.1, forward strand.
CGTTCTCGCCGCGCGCCAAGCCGTGGGCGGCCAGCAGGTCGACGACGCGCGCGGCCTGGCCCAGCGTGCGCACGAACGGCACCATGATCTCGACGTTGGTCAGGCCCATCTCGTCGCGCACCTTCTTCAGCGCCTCGCACTCCATGCGGAAGCATTCGGCGAAGTCGGCCGCGATATAGCGCGACGCGCCGCGGAAGCCCAGCATGGGGTTTTCTTCTTCCGGCTCGTAGCGCGAGCCGCCCACCAGCTTGCGGTACTCGTTCGACTTGAAGTCGGACATGCGCACGATGACCGACTTGGGCCAGAACGCGGCGGCGATGGTGGCGATGCCCTCGGCCAGCTTCTCCACGAAGAACGCGCGCGGGCTGGCATAGCCGCGCGCGGCCGACTCGACCGCCTTCTTCAGTTCGCCGTCGACGTTCGGGTAGTCGAGCACGGCCTTGGGATGGATGCCGATGTTGTTGTTGATGATGAACTCGAGCCGCGCCAGGCCCACCCCGGCGTTCGGGATCTGCGCGAAATCGAAGGCCAGTTGCGGGTTGCCGACGTTCATCATGATCTTCACGTCGATCGGCGGCATCTCGCCGCGCCGCACTTCCTCGACCTCGGTTTCGATCAGGCCGTCATAGATGCGGCCCTCGTCGCCCTCGGCGCACGACACGGTGACCGCCTGGCCTTCCTTCAGGACGTCGGTGGCCTCGCCGCAGCCCACCACGGCCGGGATGCCCAGCTCGCGGGCGATGATGGCGGCGTGGCAGGTGCGACCGCCGCGGTTGGTGACGATGGCCGAGGCACGCTTCATGACCGGCTCCCAGTTGGGGTCGGTCATGTCGGTGACCAGCACGTCGCCGGCCTGCACCTTGTCCATTTCGGAAATGTCGGCCACCACCCGCACCGGGCCGGAGCCGATCTTCTGGCCGATCGCACGGCCGGTCACCAGCACCTGGCCGGCGGCCTTCAGGCGGTAGCGCTGCTGCACGTCGTTGCCGTTCTGCTGCGACTTGACCGTCTCGGGGCGCGCCTGCAGGATGTAGATCTTGCCGTCGATGCCGTCGCGGCCCCATTCGATATCCATCGGGCGGCCGTAGTGCTTCTCGATGATGACCGCGTAGCGCGCCAGCTCGGTCACCTCATCGTCGGTCAGCGAATAGCGGTTGCGCTCGGATACCGGCACGTCCACCGTGCGCACGGCGCGCCCTTCGGGCCGCTCGGGGTCGAATTCCATCTTGATCAGCTTGGAGCCGATGCGGCGGCTGACGATCGGATAATGCCCCTGCTCGAGCGTCGGCTTGAAGACGTAGAACTCGTCGGGGTTGACGGCGCCCTGCACCACCGTTTCGCCCAGCCCGTACGACGAGGTGATGAACACCACGTCATGGAAACCCGACTCGGTGTCGATGGTGAACATCACGCCGGCGCTGCCCTTGTCCGAGCGCACCATGCGCTGCACGCCCGCCGACAGGGCGACCTCGGCATGCGCGTAGCCCTTGTGGACGCGGTACGAAATGGCGCGGTCGTTGTACAGCGAGGCGAACACGTGGCGGATCTTGTCCAGCACGTCGTCGATGCCGACCACGTTCAGGAAGGTTTCCTGCTGGCCGGCGAACGAGGCGTCGGGCAGGTCCTCGGCGGTGGCCGACGAGCGCACGGCGAACGAGCCCTTGCCGTCCGCGTCGAGGGCGGCGAAGGCGGTGCGGATCTGCTGCTCGAATTCCGGCGAGAATGGCGCCTCGATGATCCACTGGCGGATCTCGGCGCCGGCCGTGGCCAGTTCGCGGACGTCTTCGGGGTTGAGGGTGCTGAGGCGGGTGGCGATGCGCTGGTCCAGGCCCGAGGCCTTGAGGAAGTCGCGGAAGGCTTCGGCGGTCGTGGCGAAGCCGCCCGGCACGCGGACTCCCGCGCCGGACAGCTGGCTGATCATCTCACCTAGCGATGCGTTTTTGCCTCCTACCGAGTCCACATCCGACATGCGGAGCTGCTCGAACGAAACGACGTACGACATTGAAGTCACCTTTTACAATGGAGAGAAAGCGAGTTTGGTCAATGCATCCGGATGCGCTGACCAAACTGGCCTTGGACCGCTCTTGGGGTGACTTATTTCGGGGTCAGATTGTACCCGGTCGGGCACCTTGGCTTTCCCCTCTGGTTGGAATATTTTACATATGGCTTCGACCCCTATCGAACGCACTGTCTACATTGTTTCGGACAGTACCGGCATCACCGCCGAGACCTTCAGCCACTCCGTGCTGTCGCAGTTCGAGCAAGTGCGCTTCCGCCCGGTGCGCCTGCCTTTCATCGACACCCTGGACAAGGCGCGCGAAGTCGCCGCGCGCATCGACCGCAACGCCCTCGAAACGGGGGTGCCGCCGATCGTCTTCAGCACCCTGGTGGACCCGCGCAGCATGGAATGCGTGCGCAGCGCCAACGGCATTTTCCTGGACTTGTTCGGCACTTTCGTGGGGCATATCGAACAGGCGCTCGGCCTGAAGTCGAGCCATTCGATCGGCCGTTCGCACATGGCGGCCAACTCCGAGCAATACCGCAACCGGATCGACGCCATCAACTTCAGCCTGGCCCACGACGACGGCCAGTTCATCACTCAGCTGGACCAGGCCGATGTCATCCTGGTGGGGGTGTCGCGCTGCGGCAAGACCCCCACCAGCCTGTACCTGGCGATGCAGTACGCCATCAAGGCGGCCAATTTCCCGCTCACCCCCGACGACTTCGAGCGCGGTACCCTGCCCTCCACCGTCGCGCCGCACCGCGCCAAGCTGTTCGGCCTGTCGATCCAGCCCGAGCGCCTGGCCGAAGTGCGCAACGAGCGGCGCCCGAACAGCAAATACGCCACCCTGGAACAGTGCCGCTACGAAGTGGCGGAGGCCGAGCGCATGATGCGGCGCGAGGGCATCTCCTGGCTGTCCACCACCACCAAGTCGATCGAGGAAATCGCCACCACCGTCATGCAGGAAGTGGGGCTGGACCGCTCGAACTGACGCCGCCCGGGGCGGGCGGGCCGCCGCGCCCGGGATGCGGCAGGCTCAGGCCGAGCCGTACGGGATGCTGACGCCGGCGTGCCTGGCGACCGCGCCCCAGCGTTTCAGCTCGGCCTGGTTGAAGGCGGTGAATTCCGCCGCATTGCGCAGGCGCGGCTCGAAACCGGCCGCGATGAACTTCTCGCGGTACTCCGGCGTGTCGAAGCCCTTGACCAGCGTATCCGAGAGCAAGGCGACGATATCGGGCGGGATGCCGGCCGGGCCGTAGACGCCCAGCCAGCTCGTCACGTCGAAATCGGCCATGCCCTGTTCCTGCATGGTCGGCACGTCGGGCAATTGACGGGCCCGGTAGCCGCTGGTCACCGCCAGGGCCTTGAGCTTGCCGGACTGGATCATCGGCAAGGTGGGCGGCAGGTTCATGAACAGCAGGTCCAGGTCGCCATTGGCGACCCCGACCAGCGCGTCGCTGGCGCCCTTGTAGGGCACGTGCTGGACCTTGAGACCGGTGCGCAGCCCGAACAGCTCGCTGGTCATGTGCGACGAACTGCCCACGCCGTTGCTGCCGTACAGCAGCGGCTTGCCGGTTTTCTGCTGGTAGGCGATGTACTCCTGCAGCGAATTGGCCGGGTGCCGGCTGCCGACCACCAGCACGTTGAGGAACTCCGCCGCCTGGGCGATGGGCATGATGCGCTTGGGAATGTCCAGCGGCATGCCGGTGCGCGTGACCGGCGGAATCACATTGTGGCCCAGGCCGCCCAGCTGCAGCACGTAGCCGTCCGGAGGCGACGCCGCCACTGCCAGCATGCAGATGACGCCGCCGGCGCCCGCGCGGTTCTCGACCACTACGCTCTGCTTGAATCTTTCCTGCATGACCTGCGCCGCCATGCGGGCCGCCAGGTCGGTGGCGCTGCCCGGCGTGGAGCCGACCATCATCGTCACCTGCCGCGCTGGATAACCCTGCGCCTGCGCCGCCGACCACGCCGGCATGGCCAGCGGCGCGCTGCCCAACAGTTTCAATACGGTACGCCGTTTCATCATTTTCCCCTGTCGATTTTGTGTGGATATGACCCGGTACAACGTCCCTGCGTCCGGCGCCTAGTCGCGCGGCGCCAGATCCTGCCAATCGAGGCCTTTCATGAACTGCGCCCAGCGCCGGTAATAGGCCCGCGCGTTTTCCTCGGTGAACTCATTGCTGACGACGGCGCCGCGCAGCTCCGGCACGGGCTGCGCGTGGCCGATGCCCATCTGGTAATTGAAGTACAGGCCGCGCGCGACCGCGCCCTTGCTGGCGTCCGTCGCGCAGGTCCAGTTCTCCATGTCGTCCGATTCGGTCATGCCGCCGGGCCCCGAGTAGCGCAGGTAGTAATGCCGCGCCGCTTCCTTCACCTCCTCGGGCGCATCCTTGTCGACCAGATACATGCGCCACATTTCCATTTCAGTGGGGCTGACCGGATGGTAGACGGTGATGGTCCGGGGCTGCCAGCCGTGAAACGACATGTTGGGGAAAATGGTGCCGACCCGGTGCCGCACCCGCATCCGGTCGCCCAGGTTGGCCACCCGCTTTTCGTGGATTTCGCGGTAATAGCGCTCGAGTTCGGGGTGCTGCTGGTAGGTGGGGTTGTAGTCCGGCTCTGCGAAATGCGGCAGGTTGCCCAGCAGGCCATGCCCCAGGTCCTTGAAGGCGATGGCCACCCGCCCCTTCATCGCGTCGCGCCGCCCTTTCCCTCCGCTGGGCCCGATGCCGACGATATCGACCGAGCGATGGCTGATGTCGTGATAAAGATCGCCGATGAAGTTCTCGGCCGGCATCTTCCAGTTGCAGGGCACGCGCCACTTCTGCACGCCGCCGATCACCTCCGAACCGCCGGGGCTGCCGTCGCGGTGGTCCAGCGCCGAGTCCAGGTAATACTTCATGTCGCCCAGGTAGTCCAGGAATTCCTGGACTACCTGGGCGACATGAAGTATTACCTGGACTCGGCGCTGGACCACCGCGACGGCAGCCCCGGCGGCTCGGAGGTGATCGGCGGCGTGCAGAAGTGGCGCGTACCCTGCAACTGGAAGTTCGCCCCGGAGAATTTCATCGGCGACCGCCATCACGATATCAGCCATCGTTCGGTCGACCTGGTGGGCATCGGCCCCAGCGGCGGCAAGGGGCGCCGGGATTTCACCGAGGACCGCGTCTGCGTCGCATTCCCCGCCCATGGCCACGGCACCATCGGCCGGCTGCCGGCATATAGCGAACCGGAGTACCGCAACCAGTTCCAGGGCCATCCTGTCGTCGAGCGCTACTACCGCGACATCTATGAAAGGCGGGTGGCCAACCTGGGCGATCGCAAGCGGGTGACGCCGCACGCCGTGGGCACGATCTTTCCTAACATGTCGTTCCATGCCCACCAGCCGCGTTCACTGGCGGTCTTCCACCCCGTCAGCCCGACCGAAATGGAGATGTGGCGCATGTACCTGATCGACAAGGATGCGCCCGAGGAAGTGAAAGAGGCTTCGCGCCACTACTACCTGCGCTATTCGGGGCCGGGCGGCCTGACCGAGTCCGACGACATGGAGAACTGGTCGGTCGCCACCGACGCCTGTCGCGGCGCGGTGTCGCAGAGCATGTATTTCAATTACCAGATGGGCCTCGGACATGCCGTCCCGGTGCCGACGCTGCGCGGCGGCGTCACCGGCCCCTATACCGAGGAGAACGCGCGCGGCTTCTATCGCCGCTGGGCCCAGTTCATGCAGGCGCCCGACTGGACCGCGCTCGTCCCCAACACAAACGCCGAGGAAACCTACCATGAATGACGCGACCAAGGCCGCGCCGGCCGATCCTGCTGCTCGTCCCGCCTCCATGGAGCTATGGTGGGAAATCCAGGCCTTCCTGTATGCCGAAGCCGACCTGCTGGACCAGCGGCGCTATGACGACTGGCTGGCGCTGCTGCATCCCGACATCGAATACCGCATGCCCCTGGCGCGCAACATGCGGCGCGACCAGATGAGCCGCGAGTTCACGCAACCCGGCGACGCCGCCTGGTTCGACGAGGGCTTGCAGACCCTGACCCAGCGCGTCGCGCAGATCAACACCGGCATCCATTGGGCCGAGGAACCCGCCTCGCGCGTCTCGCACCTGGTCACCAACGTGCGGGTATCCATCGACGCCGACCAGCCCGACCCGCCGGCGCGGGTGCGGGCAACTTCGCGCTTCATCGTCTACCAGAACCGCCTGCAGACCGAGACGGCGCTTTTCGTCGGGCGGCGCGAAGATGAGCTGTGGCGGGACGCGAATACGTGGAAAATCCGCCGGCGCACGATCTACCTGAACCAGAACGTCCTGCTGGCCAAGGCGCTCACCACTTTCTTCTGACCCGCGCGCCCGGCCCGTGCCGGCGCAAGCATGGTGCAGTGAACGGTCGTCGTCTCCAGGAGCTGAAAATGCATCGTCGGAGTGTGCTGAAGGCGCTGGCGGGCTTGCCCGCCCTGTGCGCCCATGTGCCGGGGCGCGCCGCCCCGGCTTATCCTGTCCGCCCGGTCAGGGTGGTGGTTCCGTTTCCGGTGGGCAATGCGGTCGACATCGTGGCGCGCATCAGCGCCGAAGTCCTGGGCGAGCGCTACGGCCAGAGCTTCATCGTCGACAACAAGCCCGGCGCCAAGGGCATCATCGGCATCCGCTATGCCGGCGAGCAGCCGGCCGACGGATACACGCTGGTGGGAGGCGGCCTGGGCAACGTACTGCCGATCGCCACGCTGCGCAACCTGCCGATCGACATCGCCGCCACGCTGCTCCCGATCGCCCAGGTTGCGGAATTCGCCAACGTCTTCATTGTGCGAACCGACTCGCCGTTCCGCACCATCGCCGACGTGGTCGACCACATGCGCGGCCAGCCGGCCGGCCAATTGACCGTCGGCGCCGGCGACATCGGCAGTTCGGCCCACATGGCGGCCATGCTGTTTGCCCAGCGCACCGGTTTACGCATCACCCATGTGCCGTACCGGAGCCAGAACGAGATCGTCGTGAACCTGGTCGGCGCCACGCTGGACGTCGGCATCAGCAGCGTTCCCGCCAGCTTGCCGATGCTGCGCGGCGGACGCATCCGCGCGCTGGCGATCACCAGCAGGCAGCGCTCGAGCCAGCTTCCCGAGGTGCCGACCATGGAAGAGTCCGGCGTGGCGGACGACTATAACGTCAGCAGTTGGCTGGGCCTGTATGGTATCCATGGCATGCCCGAGGCCGTACTCGATCAGCTCGGTGCCGATCTGCCGCAGGCCCTGCAATCGGCCGCCATACACGACAGGATCCGCGCGGCCGGGCTGGATGTCAGTGTGCTGGGGCCGCGGGAGTTCGCCGAGGTCAATCGGTCGGAGATCGCGCGCTGGTCGGAATTCGCGCGGCAGATCGGCGCGGTCAGCGACTACAGCTGACGCGCCGCCGCCTGGCGGCGCTGCTCGAACAGGCACAGCGCCGCGGCCACGCCCACGTTCAGCGACTCCACCGCCGCGGCGTGGTCGATGCGCACGCGCAAGGCCGCGGCGCGTTGCAGTTCGGGCGCCACGCCCTGGCCTTCATGGCCGAACACCCATGCGCAGGCAGCCGGCAGCCGGACGGCGTACAGGTCTTCGGCGTCTTCCAGGGTCGTGACCGCCAGCGGTACCGCCAGGCGCGCGACGCAGGCCGCCAGGTCGGCATGCTCGTGCAGCTCCAGGGCGAAATGCGCGCCCTGCCCGCCGCGCAGCACCTTGGGCGCCCATGCCGCCGCGCAGCCCGGCGACAGCAGGACGCGCCGGATGCCGGCCGCCGCGCTGACGCGCAGGATGGTGCCGACATTGCCCGGGTCCTGCACGCGGTCCAGCCATACCATCGGCTCGTCCAGCCGCTCCGGCAGTCGCGGCGCGGGCGGGTCCACCACGAACAACACGCCCTGCCCCGTCTCGACCGTTTCGAGCTGCCGCAGCAGGCGCGGCTCGACCAGCAGCACCTGCCGCTGCGGCACCGCCGCCAGCAGCGCGGCCAGTTCGGGGCTCCCGGTCCGCTCGGCGTCGAACACCGCCAGGGCCGGCGGGCCGGCCAGCTGCAGCCACGCCTGGCATACATGGACGCCCTCGAGCAGGGCCTGGGTGCCGCGCCGCCCGGCATGCGCGGCCAGGCGCTGCAATTGCTTGAACTGGGGGTTGTCGCGCGAGGCGATCTGCTTCATGGCGCCATGGCCAGCCGCTCGCGCACCGGCGCGAAGCTGCGCCGGTGTTCAGGACATGGCCCATGCTCGCGCAGGCGATCGATGTGCAGCGGGGTCCCATAGCCCTTGTGCTGGTCGAACCCGTACTGCGGATACAGGCCATGCAGGCGCAGCAAGTCGGCATCGCGCGCGGTCTTGGCCAGGATGGAGGCCGCCGAGATGGCCGGCACCAGCGCGTCGCCCTTGATGACGGTCTGGACCGTGCACCGCAGGCGCGGCGCCTGGTTGCCATCGACCATGGCCACCTGCGGCATATGGGCCAGACCTTCGACCGCGCGCTGCATCGCCAGCATGGTCGCGCGCAGGATGTTCAGGGTATCGATTTCCTGCACGGTGGCGCTGGCCACGAACCAGGCCAGCGCGCGTTCCTGGATGAGCAGCGCCAGCTCTTCGCGGCGTGGCGCGGCCAGGATCTTGGAATCGGCCAGGCCGTCGATGGGACGGTCCGGATCGAGAATGACGGCGGCCGCATACACGCCGCCGGCCAGCGGCCCGCGCCCGGCCTCGTCCACGCCGGCCATGCGCACCCCGGCGAAATCGGGCGATTCGGCGAACAGGCTATGCTGGGCCATTGGCCACCTCGAGTATGGCACGCGCCGCCAATTGGGCGGTGTCGCGCGCGAGGTCCTGGTGCAGCGCGGTGAAGCGCGCTTCGATCCGGGCGGCCTGGGCGTCGTCGGTCAACGCGGCCCAGGTCGCTTCGGCCAGTTTATCCGGCGTGGCGTCGTCCTGCAGCAGCTCGGGCACCGCGAAATCCCGCAGCAGCACATTGGGCAGCCCCACCCAGGGCAGATACGGTCGCTGCTGGCCCGATTTCCAGGCCATGATGCGCCGCATCCAGGGCGACAGGTAGTACGAAATGACCATGGGCCGCTTGAACAGGGCCGTTTCCAGGGTGGCGGTGCCGCTGGCCACCAGCACGGCGTCGCTGGCTTCCAGGGCGCTCCAGGCGACCGGCGCATCCTCGGCGGCCGGCACGTCGGCGGCGGTAAGGCAGCGCAGCCCCGGCACCGGATAGCTGGCCAGTATGGCCTCGAATTCCTGCCGGCGCTGGGCGTTCACCATGGGCACGATGCAGACCAGGTTCGGATCGCGCCGGCGCAGCTGCTGGGCCGCCTGCAGGAAGCGCGGCGCCAGGATCCGGATCTCCGAGGCGCGGCTGCCCGGCAGGATGGCCAATACCCGCGCGCTGGCGTCCAGCCCGAGCCGCTGCCGGGCGGCCTGGCGGTCGGGCCGCATGGGGATGGCATCGGCCAGCGGATGCCCCACATACGTGACCGGGATGCCCTCCTTGCGATAGAGCTCTTCCTCGAACGGGAACAGCACCAGCATGTGCGAGACCGCCGCGCGGATCTTGTGGATGCGCTCATAGCGCCAGGCCCAGATCGACGGCCCCACGAAATGCACCGTGGGCGTGCCGGCCTGCCGCAATTGCAGCTCGAGCTTCAGATTGAAATCGGGCGCGTCCACGCCCACGAATACCGAGGCCGGTTCGCGCAGCCAGCGCCGCTTGACGTCGCCATAGGTGCGCAGCAGGCTGGGCAGCCGCTTGAGCGCGTCCACATAGCCGAATACGGTCAGGGCGTGCATCGGGTGCCAGGCCTCGAAGCCGGCCGCCTGCATCGCCGGCCCGCCGATGCCCTGGCAGCGCAGGTCCCGCGCCTGGCGGCGCAAGCCCGCGATGACGCGGCTGGCCAGCAGGTCGCCGGACGGCTCGCCCGCCACCATGCCGACGGACAGGGTCATGGCCGGATGATGCCCCGGCCGGAGGCGTCGAGGAAGTCCAGCAGGGTCTGCAGGGACTCCGCGGCATCCGGATGCGACTGCTGGCGCGCGCGCAGCTCGGCGCGCGCCTCGTCCAGCGACAGGCCGCGCCGGAAGATGATCTTGTAGGCCTCGCGCAGGCTGGCGATGACCGATGCGCTGAACCCGCGCCGGCGCAGGCCTTCGACATTGACGCCCACCGGTCGGCAGGGGTTGCCGGCGCCCAGGACGAATGGCGGCATGTCCTGCATGAGCGAGCTGTTGCCGCCGGTCATGCTGTGGGCGCCGATCTTGCTGAACTGGTGCACCCCGGTCAGGCCGCCCACGATCGCCCAGTCGCCGACGTGCACGTGGCCGCCGAGCTGCACCGAGTTGGCCAGGATGGTGTTGCTGCCAATGTGGCAATCGTGCGCGATGTGCACGTAGGCCATGATCCAGTTGTCGTCGCCCAGCGTGGTGGCGCCGCCGTCCTGGACCGTGCCGGTGTTGAAGGTGGTGAACTCGCGCACCGTATTGCGGTCGCCGATGACCAGGCGGGTGGGTTCGCCCGCGTATTTTTTGTCCTGCGGCATGCCGCCGATCGAGCAGAACCGGTAGAAGCGGTTGTCGCGGCCGATGGTGGTGATGCCGTCGAGCACGCAGTGCGGGCCGATTTCCGTGCCGGCGCCGATGGTGACACCCGGGCCCACGACGCAATACGGCCCGATACGGACGCTGCCGTCGATCTGGGCGGCGGGGTCGATCAGGGCGGTGGGATGGATGTTTCCGGACATTTACGCTTCCAGGCTGCGGATCGCGCACATCAGCTTGGCCTCGGCCACCACCTGGCCGTCGACCAGCGCGCGCCCTTGGTATTTGCAGATGGCCCGGCTCAAGCGCTCGGCCTGGACTTCGAACCGCAACTGGTCGCCCGGCACCACCGGGCGCCGGAAGCGCGCCTCATCGATGCCCACCAGGTAATAGGCGGTGGTGGCGCTGTCGCACTTCAGGCCGCCGTCTTCGTCGGTGAATGAGAACAGCGCCGCAGCCTGGGCCATGGCTTCGGTGATGAGCACGCCGGGCATCACCGGGTGATGCGGGAAGTGGCCTTCGAAGAACGGTTCGTTGATCGTGACATTCTTGATGGCGACGATGGACTTGCCCGGTACGATATCCAGTACACGGTCGATGAGCAGCATCGGATAACGATGCGGCAACCGCTCCATGATCGCCTTGATGTCCAGTTCCATTTCGTAAGGTTTCCTACCGTTTTGAATTATGATGCCGCGCCGCCGCTTCCCGGGCGGCGGGTCAGGCCTTTTCCAGGGCCCGCAGGCGGCGCCGCAGCTGCGAAAGTTGTTGTAACACAGCGGCGTTGCGCTGCCATTCCCCGTGCTCGGCGTAAGGATACACGCCCGTGTAGCGGCCGGGCTGCAGAATGTTGGATGTGACCGCCGTGCCGCCGGATATGTGGACGTCGTCGGCCAGCGTCAGGTGGCCCGACAACATGGCCGCCCCGCCGATGGTGCAGCGCGACCCGATGACGGTGGAGCCCGCCACCCCCACGCAGGCCGCCATGGCGGTATGTTCGCCGACCCGCACGTTATGGCCCAGCATGATCTGGTTGTCGAGCTTGACCCCGTCGCCGATCTCGGTGTCCTCGAGCGCGCCGCGGTCGATGGTGGTGTTGGCGCCGATTTCGACGTCGTCGCCGATGCGCACGCCGCCCAGTTGGGCGATCTTGCCCCAGGCGCCCTGCCCGAGGGTGGGATCCGGCGCGAAGCCGAAGCCGTCGGCCCCCAGCACCACGCCGCTGTGCAGGATGGCGCGCGCGCCGACGCGTACGTTGGCGTAGAGCGTCACGCGCGCATGCAGCAGGCTGTCGGGCCCGATGCTGGAACCCGCGCCGATGACGCAGCCGGGGCCCAGCGTGGCGCCTTTGGCGATGCGCGCGCCCGGCTCCACCACGCAGTGCGGCCCGATGCGCACGTCATCCTCGATGACGGCGTCGTCCGCGACCACGGCTAGGGGGTGCACGCTGGCCGGCAGCCTGGGCCGGCGCGCCGCGTCGAACCACTGGGCCAGGCGGGCGTACAGCAGGTACGGATGGGCGCAAACCACGCGCGGGCAGGCTGGCGCATCCGGGTTGGCGGCCAGCGCGGAAGCGGCTTCGGCCGTGACGATCACCGCGCCCGCGCGGGTGGCGAGCAGTTGGTTCTGGTAGCGCGGATTGGCCAGGAAGCTGATCTCTTCGCTACCGGCCGCGGTCAGGCTGCCGATGCCGCGGATCCTGGGCAGGCCGGCGGCGGGCGCCGCCTCGATGCGCCAGTCGAGCCCGCGCGTATCCGCGGCGGCCAACAGGGCATCGAGGGCCGGCGCATTGGCGGGGTCCAGCAAAATCGGCATGCGTTCGGGTGCCCGCGATTACTTCAGCGCCTGGATCACCTTGTCGGTGATGTCGACGCGCGGGTTGACCGTCACCGCGTCCTGGACGATCAGGTCGTAGTTTTCCTGTTCGGCGATGCGCTTGATTGCCTGGTTCGCCTTGGTGACGATGGAGGAAAACTCTTCGTTGCGGCGACGATTGAAATCTTCCTGGAACTCGCGGCGCTTGCGCTGCAGTTCGGTATCCAGGCGCGACAGTTCGCGTTGGCGGTTGACGCGGTCGGATTCCGACAGCACCGGCGCGTCCTTGTCGAATTTCTCGGCCTGGGCCCGCAGGTTGTTGCTCAGGCGCTGGAGCTCGTCGTCGCGCTTCTTGAATTCGGACTCGATCTTGCTCTGCGCGGTCTTGGCGGGCGCCGATTCACGCAGGATGCGCTCGGTATTCACGAAGCCGATCTTGGTGCCTTGCGCCTGGGCAGGCAGCGCCACCGCCGAGCCCAGGACGAGTGCACCCGCCAAGGCCAGCGTACCGCGCAGTTTGCCGACGCGCTTGGCACGCGAAGGGCTCGAGGTGTTGAGTGCGAAATCAGACATCATGAAAATCTCACCTTCCAATGAGGTAAAGCAAAGCCAATATTGTGCCACTAAACGGCGCGGGAGCCGGCCCGCCCCGCCCTGCTGGTGTGATCAGGCGTAACCGGACCGGTCATCAGAAGCCCGTGCCGATCTGGAACTGGAAGCTCTGGCGGTCGTCTCCCGACTTGGCGTTGAGCGGCCGGGCGTACGACAGCTGCAGCGGCCCCAGCGGCGATTGCCAAGACAGCCCGACACCGGCCGAATAGCGCCAGCCGCAGGGATCCTCGACCTCGTTGCCGGGTTCGCCGGCGGTGCAGCTCATGCCGCTGCCGGCGGCCACCTGGCCGGCGTCGGCGAACAGGAACCAGCGCAGCGTGCGGTCCTTGCTGGCGCCCGGGAACGGCAGGTACAGCTGCGCGTTGGCCACGATGCGCCGCGAGCCGCCGAGGTAGTCGCCGGTGCGGGTATCGCGCGGGCCCAGCGAGGCGCCGTCGTAGCCGCGCACCGTGCCGATGCCGCCGGCGTACACGTTCTTGATGACCGGGTAGTCCAGGCTGCCGTAGCTGCGGCCCCAGTCGACCATGCCATTGAGCGCCAGCGTGTAGCTGCGGCCCAGCGGGATGTAGTACTGCTGCTGCGCGCTGAGCAGATAGTACTTCAGGTCCATGGTGGAGAAGTCGCCCTTCAGGCGGGTGTACGAACCCTTGGTCGGCGCCAGGGCGCTGTCGCGCGTGTCCTTCGACCAGCCGGCGTTCAGGATGAACGCATTGGTGCTGTCGCCGTACTGGTCGACGAAGTCGCGGTACGCCTGCGGGGAATCGTCGTACAGATCGATCTGGTTGCGCTCGAAGGTGCCGCCCAGGAAGATGCGATCGTATTCGGAGATGGGCACGCCGAAGTTCATGCCCAGGCCCATGGCCTTGACGCGGTAGTCGCCGTCGTTGTTGTCCCAGGGCTCGGTGACCCGATAGTACGCCGAGGTGGTGCGGCTGATGCCGTCCTTGGTGAAGTACGGATCGGTGTGCGACAGCACCGCGGCGCGGTTGGTCTTGCTGGTGTTGAACTGCAGCGTCAGGTTGGTGCCGCTGCCGAATACGTTGTCTTCGCTGATGCCCGCCGACAGGATGGCCTTTTCGGACGAGCCGTAGCCCACCCCGAGGTTGATCATGCCGGTGGGCTTTTCTTTCACGTCGACGTTGACGTCGACCTGGTCGGGCGAGCCGGGCACCGGTTCGGTGGCCACGTTGACTTCGCTGAAGTAACCCAGCCGGTCGATGCGGTCGCGCGAGATCTTGAGGTCGCCCGAGTCGTACCAGGCGGCCTCTTCCTGGCGCATTTCGCGGCGCACCACCGCGTCGCGGGTGCGCGTGTTGCCGCCGATCTGGATACGGCGCACATAGACGCGCCGGCTCGGGTCGACGTAGAACGTCACGTCGGCCTCGTGCTTGTCGCGGTCCAGCGTGGGGTTGGGATTCACGTTGGCGAACGCGTAGCCCAGTTCGCCCAGGTAGTCGGTAATGGCCTTGGCCGAATCGTTGGCCTTGGCCGCCGAAAAGACCTCGCCTTCCTTGGTCTGCACCAGGTTGTTGATTTCCTTGTCCAGGCCCAGCAGGTTGCCCGCCAGCTTGACGCTGCGCACCGTGTAGGGCTTGCCCTCGTGCACCGTGACGGTAATGTAGATGTCCTTGCGGTCGGGCGAGATCGTGACCTGCGGCGGCTCGACGGAGAACTCCAGGTAGCCCTGGTCCAGATAGAACGAGCGCAGCCGCTCGATGTCGCCCTCGAGCTTCTCGCGCGAGTATTTGTCCGTGTTCGTGTACCAGGTGAGCCAGCCGGGCGTGGTGAGGTCGAACAGGTCGAGCAGGTCGCCTTCGGAAAAGGCTTCGTTGCCCACGATGCTGATCTGGCGGATCTTGGCGACCTCGCCCTCGAACACGTCGAAACTGACGCCCACGCGGTTGCGCGGCAGCGGGGTGACGGTGGAGGTGACCTCGACGCCGTACTTGCCCTTGCCCAGGTACTGTTCCTTCAGTTCGAATTCGGCCCGCTCGAGCATCGACTGGTCGAAGATGCGGCCCTCGCCGAAGCCGACCTGCATGAGCGACTTGGTGATCGCCTTGGAGTCGAATTCGCGCATGCCGTTGAACGTGACCGACGCGATGGTCGGGCGTTCCTGTACGACCACCACCACGACGTCATTGTCGGTCTGGATCTGCACGTCGCTGAAGAAGCCCGTGCCGTACAGGCGGCGCACCGCCTCGGTGGCGTCGGCTTCTGTGAATTGCTCGCCGACTTTGACCGGCAAGTAGCCGAACACGGTGCCGGCGTCGGTGCGCTGAATGCCTTCTACGCGGATATCCCGCACGACAAAAGGGTCGAACGCATGAGCCAGAGCCGGCATGAGCAGCGCGGCGAGCAGGCTCGGCATGATGCCCTTTTTGTGATGAAACATCCGAAAAGACATGTCCTTGGCTATCCTAGGTCGAGCAAATGGCGGAGGATTTTATTCGATCGCCCGTCAGGTGAACAGGCGCGCGAAATCGTTGAACAGGGCCAGCCCCATGAGCCCGGCCAGCAGGCCGATGCCGGCGCGCTGGCCGATGTCGATCCATCGATCGGGCGGCGGGCTGCCGCGCACAATTTCGACGAGATAGTACAGCAGATGCCCACCGTCGAGCATCGGTATCGGCAACAGGTTCAGTACGCCCAGGCTGATGCTGATGAGCGCCAGATAGGCGATATAGGCCGCGATGCCGATGCGCGCGGTCTGGCCAGCATAGTCGGCGATGGTCACCGGACCGCTGATATTGCGCCAGGAAACCTCCCCGATCACCATGCGGCCCATCATGCGCAGCGACAGCCAGGCGGTATCCCAGGTGCGCACCGTGGCCCGCCATATACTCTCGAACACACCGTAACGGACGGTCACCATGGGCAGGTCGCCGCCGAGCTGCACGCCAATGCGGCCGATGGCCTGGCCCTGCACCGTTTCGGCCTGCGGCACCACGGTCAGCGACACGCGCGCGCCGTCGCGCACCAGCGCCAGCGGCAGCGGCTGGCCGGGATGCTGCTGGATGATGCGCACCAGTTCGGCGGTATCGGGGTCGGCGGTCGTCCCGACGGCGACGATGCGGTCGCCCGCGCGCAGGCCCGCCTGCTCGCCGGCCCCGCCGGCGATGACTTCGCGCACGATGGGCTTGGGCGGCGCCATGCGCAGCCCGGTGTCGGCCAGGGGGTCGCCCTGCGCCGGATCCATGCGGTTGCCGGGCACCTGCAGCGCGAGCCGGTTGGTGCCGCCGTCGGCGGTGCGGACCTCGATTTCGGCCTGCCCGCCGGCCGAGAGCACGTCGAGCAGGCGCCAGCGGGCGTCGTTCCAGGACGCAACCTCGCGGCCGTCGATCGCCAGCAGGCGGTCGCCGGCCCGGAAACCCGCCTGCTCGGCCGGCGTGCCGACCGCCGGCGCGCCGATCACGGCGGCGGGCTCTTCGGTGCCGGCCAGGTTGAGCCCGGCGTAGAGCATGACCGCCAGGGCCAGGTTGAACAGCGGCCCGGCCGCCACGATGGCGATGCGGCGCCCCACCGGCTGGGTATTGAACGACTGGGCCGCCAGCGCCGGCGGCGCGCCCGGCGGGGGGTCGTCCTGCATCTTGACGTAGCCGCCCAGCGGAATGGCGGAGACCGCCCATTCGGTACCGTGGCGGTCGATGCGGCGCAGCAGCACCCGGCCGAACCCCACCGAAAAGCGCAGCACCCGCACGCCGCACAGGCGCGCCACCCAGTAGTGGCCCAGCTCGTGGAACGTGATGAGGATGCCCAGGGCAACGATGAAGGCTAGCAGGGTGAAAAGCATGGATGGACTCTGTGGGCCGGAACGCGTCAGGCCAGACCGAGATTGCCCGCGTAGGCGCGCGCCTCGGCGTCGAACGCCAGGACGTCGGCCAGGCTATCGAGCGTAACAGATGACTGTCGTTGCTGCCATTCCAGGGCGGCCATGATGACGCGGGGAATCCAGGTATAGCGCAGCCGCCCCGACAGGAAGGCCTCCACGGCGACCTCATTGGCGGCGTTGAGCGCCACGCAGGCGGCCTGGCCGGCCCGCAGCGCGTCGAATGCCAGCCCCAGGCAGGGAAAGCGCTGCAGATCGGGCGTTTCGAATTCGAGCCGGCCGCAGCGCGCCAGGTCGAGCGGCCCCACTCCGCTGGCCAGCCGGTCGGGAAAACCCAGGCCGTAGGCGATGGGCGTGCGCATGTCGGGCTGGCCCAATTGGGCCAGTACCGAGCCGTCCTCGTACTCGACCAGCGAGTGGACGACACTCTGCGGGTGGATCAGGACTTCGATCCGATCGGCCGGCATGGCGAACAGCCAGTGCGCCTCGATGACCTCCAGCCCCTTGTTGAGCATGGTCGCCGAATCGACCGAGATCTTGCGGCCCATGCTCCAGTTCGGATGGGCGCAGGCCTGGTCGGGCGTGACCTCGTGCAGGTCCTGCGGGTCGTGGCGCCGGAACGGCCCGCCCGAGGCGGTCAGCAGGAGCCGGCGCACGCCACGCGCGGGCTGGTCCGGCGCGCCGGCCCGCTCGCCGTGCGGCAGGCACTGGAAGATGGCATTGTGTTCGCTGTCGATGGGCAGCAGCTCGGCGCCGTGTTCGCGCACCGCCCGCATGAACAGTCCGCCGGCGGCCACCAATGCCTCTTTGTTGGCCAGCAGCACGCGCTTGCCGGCGCGCGCGGCGCCAAGCGCCGCCGGCAGCCCGGCGGCGCCCACGATGGCCGCCATGACCGTGTCGCAGCCGTCGTCGGCCGCGGTGTCGGCCAGCGCCTGGGCGCCGACGCGGATCTCGGGCGCGGGCCGCCCGGCCGGCCAGGCGGCCTGGAAACGCCGCCGCGCCGCCTCGTCCGGCACCACCACCACCGCCGCCCCGCTGCCGGCGGCCTGCTCTGCCAGCCGCTCCATGCGGCTGTGCGCCGACAGCGCATGCACTTTCAGCCGCTCGGGATGGCGAGCGATGACATCCAGGGTGCTTTCTCCGATGGAACCGGTGGAGCCCAGGACTGCGACGCGTTGGAAACGACTCAAAACGACACTCCAGACAACAGGAACGCGAATGGCGCCACCGGCAGGATGGCGTCGATGCGATCGTAGACTCCGCCATGCCCCGGCAGCAGGGAGCTGGAATCTTTGCGGCCGGCCCGGCGCTTGAGCAGCGACTCGAACAGGTCGCCCACGATGGACAGGATGCCGAGGACGGCCGCGGCGGGCAGCGCCAGCCAGAGCGACCAGCGTTCCACCAGCGCGTGGCCGAAGCTGCCTGTCCACAAGCTGGACAGCGCCACCCAGGCCACCGCGGCCAGCACGCCCGCCACCGCCCCGGCGATGGTCTTGCCGGGGCTGACCCTGGGCGCCAGTTTACGCTTGCCGAAGGCCCGGCCGGCGAAATACGCGGCGATGTCGGCCACCCATACCAGCGCCAGCAGCGACACCACGAAGACGCCGCCGCGCGCCATGAACAACAGGGCCAGCACGGCCCACGCGGCCAGAACGGCGGGCACGCTGAACAGCGACCACGCCACACTGGCCGGCGGCGCGTCGGCCCGTCCGCGCACTACCGCCGTGCTGGCTCCCAGCAGCCATGCCAGCGCCACCAGCGGCACCAGCCAGCGCACCACCGCGGCCTGCAAGCCCAGGCCGGCCTGCGCGCCGGATAGCCAGGCCCAGGCCAGCCACAGCATGGCCGCCAGCAGCGCGGCAGCCACCCCCACGCACAGCGGGCGCGACGGCGGCTGGGATACGGTCAGGCGCAGCCATTCCCAGCAGGCGCACGCGGCCGCCACCGCCAGCAGCGCCACGAACCACCACGGGTTGCCGCTGGCCAGCGCGGCCGCCAGCACCGCCAGCAGGACCACAGCGGTCAAGACGCGTTGTCCGAGCATGGGGAGTCTCCGTAGGGATCAGCGCGCCGCGCCGTCGCGCAGTTGCGCGCTGGTGCGGCCGAAGCGGCGCTCGCGGTTGCGGTACCACTCGAATGCCGCGTCGAGTTCGGCGGCGCCGAAATCAGGCCAGTATTGGTCGGTGAAATACAGCTCGGTATAGGCGAGCTGCCAGATCAGGAAATTGGAAATGCGCTGTTCGCCGCCGGTGCGGATGAACAGGTCGGGCTCGGGCGCCCAGGCCATGGAGAGATGGGCGGCCAGGTGCTGTTCGTCGATGCGCTGCGGGTCGCGCGCCAATCCGGGATTCTGGGCCAGCATGGCGCGCGTGGCTTGCAGGATGTCCCAGCGGCCGCCGTAGTTGGCCGCCACGGACAGGTGCAGGCGATCGTTCTGCGCGGTGCGCGCCTGGGCCTCGGCGATGAGCGTCTGCAAGCGCGGCTCGAAGCGCGACATGTCGCCCACCACGTGCAGGCGCACCCCCTGCTCGTTGAGCTTGTCGACCTCGCGCTCGAGGGCCTGCACGAACAGGCGCATGAGCAGCGAGACTTCCTCGGCGGGGCGTCGCCAGTTCTCGGAACTGAAGGCGAACAGGGTCAGGTAGCGCACGCCGCGCCGCCCGCAGGCCTCGACCACGCGGCGCACCGCCTGTACGCCCTTGGCATGCCCGGCCGTGCGCGGCAGGTGGCGCTGCGTGGCCCAGCGGCCATTGCCGTCCATGATGATGGCAACGTGCTCGGGGATGGCCTGGGTGGGGGGAATTGCCTGTGTGGAACTGATAGCCATGAGCTGGGAACGTCGTGCCGAAGAGGTCCGGAATGGGCCTGAGGAACCTAAAGAACCACGCCGCCGGGCCGGCTCCGCACTCGCCAGGCGAGCTGCAGCGCGGCGCGGGCGGCGCGTGACATCGGCACCTGGCGCAAATTATACGGTCATGATTTCCGCTTCTTTCTGGGCGATGAGCTTGTCGATCTCGGTCACGTGGCGGTCGGTGAGCTTCTGGATGTCGTCCTGGGCGCGCCGCTCGTCGTCTTCCGAGATTTCCTTGTCCTTGACCAGCTTCTTCAATGCCTCGTTGGCCTCGCGGCGCAAGTTGCGCACGGCGATCTTGGCATCCTCGCCCTCGCTCTTGACTACCTTGGTGAGGTCGCGGCGGCGTTCTTCGGTCAGGGCGGGCATCGGCACACGGATGCTATCGCCCATGGCCATGGGATTCAGGCCCAGGTCGGACTCGCGGATCGCCTTCTCGATGGCCGCCGCCATGGGTTTCTCGTAGGGCTGCACGCTGATGGTGCGCGCGTCGACCAGGTTCACGTTGGCGACCTGGCTCACGGGCACGGGCGAGCCGTAGTACTCGACCTGCACATGGTCGAGAATGCCGGTGTGGGCGCGGCCGGTGCGGATCTTGGACAAGTTGACTTTGAGCGTATCAAGCGACTTGACCATCCTGGTTTCGGCGGATTTGCGGATTTCTGCGACGCTCATGGGAATTTCCTCTGCTTAAACGTGTACCAGCGTGCCTTCGTCTTCGCCGCTGGCCGCTCGCTTGAGCGCGCCGGACTTGTTGATCGAAAACACCTTGATGGGCAATTTCTGGTCGCGGCACAGCGCGAAGGCCGTGGCGTCCATGACCTCGAGCCGGCGCACGATGGCCTCGTCGAAGCTGATGCGCGTGTAGCGCGTGGCGGTCGGATCCTTGTTGGGGTCGGCGCTGTAGATGCCATCGACCTTGGTCGCCTTGAGCACGATCTCGGCGCCGATCTCGGCGCCGCGCAGCGCGGCGGCCGTGTCGGTGGTGAAGAAGGGGTTGCCCGTGCCGGCCGCGAAAATGACGACCTTGCCCTCTTCCAGGTAGCGCAGCGCCTTGGGACGGATGTAGGGCTCGACCACCTGGTCGATGTTGAGCGCCGACTGCACGCGCGTGTCGACGTCCTTGTGCTTGAGGGCGTCCTGCAGGGCCAGGGCGTTCATGATGGTGGCCATCATGCCCATGTAGTCGGCCGTGGCGCGGTCCATGCCCTGCGCGCCGGGAGCGACGCCCCGGAAAATGTTGCCGCCACCGATGACGATGGCCAGCTCTACGCCCAGCGCGACCACTTCGGCGATCTCGTCGGTCATGCGCACGATGGTGCTGCGGTTGATGCCGAAGGCATCCTCGCCCATCAGCGCCTCGCCGGAAAGTTTGAGAAGAACCCGTTTGTATGATCTGCTGGTCATAGGTGATGTCCCGAAGAACGATCCGACGAAAGTGTAAGACAAGAAATGGGGCCGGACTAGACTTTTCTAGCCGGCCCCATGTACTACAGCCGATCAGGCGCGACCGGCGGCAGCAGCGGCGACC
The DNA here is from genome assembly GCF_002261345.1 of Bordetella genomosp. 2. Taxonomy (GTDB): domain Bacteria; phylum Pseudomonadota; class Gammaproteobacteria; order Burkholderiales; family Burkholderiaceae_B; genus Bordetella_A. The sequence continues at coordinate 435,649 of NZ_NEVT01000006.1, forward strand.
TCGGCGGCGAAGTCGCTGGTCTTCTTCTCGATGCCCTCGCCCACCACGAACAGCACGAATTTGCTGATCGAGGCGTTCTTTTCCTTGAGCATCTGCTCGACGCTCTGCTTGTCGTTCTTGACGAACGGCTGCGACAGGAGCGTGACTTCCTTCAGGAACTTCTGCACCGAACCCTCGACCATCTTGGCGACGATCTCGGCGGGCTTGCCCGATTCGGCGGCCTTCTGCTCGGCGACCGAGCGCTCGGCGGCGATGTCGGCGGCCGGCACGCCTTCGGCGTTCAGGGCCTTGGGCTTGGTGGCGGCGATGTGCATGGCCAGGTCCTTGCCCACTTCCTCGGCGCCGGCGTACTCGACCAGCACGCCGATCTTGCCGCCGTGCACGTAGCTGGCCAGGGCGTTGGGGGTCTCGATGCGCTCGAAGCGGCGCACGGAGATGTTCTCGCCGATCTTGCCGATCAGGGCGGTGCGGGTGGTCTCGACCGTGCCCTCGCCCATCGGCAGCGCCGACAGCGCGGCCACGTCGGCCGGCTTCTGGGTGGTGACCAGCTCGGCCAGCGTGTTAACAAAGGCGACGAAATCGTCGTTCTTGGCCACGAAGTCGGTTTCGCAGTTGACCTCGATGACGGCGCCCTGCTTGGCGTCGGCCGAGATGTACAGGCCGATCAGGCCTTCGGCGGTGACGCGCGCGGCGGCCTTGCTGGCCTTGTTGCCCAGCTTGACGCGCAGGATTTCCTCGGCGCGGGCCAGGTCGCCTTCGGCTTCGGTCAGGGCCTTCTTGCACTCCATCATGGGCGCGTCGGTCTTCTCGCGCAGTTCCTTGACGAGGGCGGCGGTAATTTCAGCCATGGTTGCTCCAATTTCGCTAAGACATGCCCCGGCACGACCGGGGCACATGGTTTGAATCGACTGGGCGCCCGCGCTGGCGGGCGGCGAGACGGGAGCCCGTCTCGGGATCTGCGCCGGCCGGGGCGGTCGCGGGACGGTTGCCCGCCCGCCGCGGCCGGCCCGCCGGCGCTACCGGGCTCAGCCCTGGTTGTCCTGCACTTCGACGAACTCTTCCGAGCCTTCGCCGCCTTCTTCGACCAGGCCGTTCAGGTTCTGTTCGCGGCCTTCCAACACGGCGTCGGCGATGCCCTTGGCGTACAGCGCGATGGCCTTGGCGGAGTCATCGTTGCCGGGAATGACGTAGTCGATGCCTTCAGGCGAGTGGTTGGTGTCGACCACGGCCACGACCGGGATGCCCAGGGTGCGGGCTTCGGCGACGGCGATCTTGTGGTAGCCCACGTCGATGACGAACAGCGCGTCGGGCAGGCCGTTCATGTCCTTGATGCCGCCGATGGACTTGTTCAGCTTGTCCAGTTCGCGCTGGAACAGCAGGCCTTCCTTCTTGATCATGCGCTCGGCGCCGCCGTCGGCGACGACCGCTTCCATGTCCTTCAGGCGCTTGACCGAGGTCTTGACCGTCTTGAAGTTGGTCAGCATGCCGCCCAGCCAGCGGGCGTCGACGTACGGCATGCCGCAGCGGGCGGCCTCGGCGGCGACCAGCTCACGGGCGGCGCGCTTGGTGCCGACGAACAGGATGTTGCCGCCGCGGGCGGCCAGCTGCTTCACGAACTTGGTGGCGTCCTGGTACTTGGCCACCGTCTGCTCGAGGTTGATGATGTGGATCTTGTTGCGATGGCCGAAGATATAGGGGGCCATCTTGGGGTTCCAGTAGCGGGTCTGGTGACCGAAGTGGACGCCAGCTTCCAGCATTTCGCGCATGAGGGACATGAGTTTCTCCGAGGGTTGGTTCTTGCACTACGCCTGTACCGGCCATACGGCACGGCCGGCACCCTGGGTGGCATAGCGCGCGATTTCCTGACAATCAGGATGGACAAGCCCGAAACCGGCTGGCCGATCGCCGCGCGGCGAACGAACCCAGACGACCGTGGCGGCGAGGGCCTACAATGTGCATTCAATGCACGGGCCCCAGCCGCCAGGGCAATGCCAGCCAGCACTTGCGCCATCGAACTTGCAAAGGTGTCATTTGCAATGACCCATTTTTGCAGCATGCAATGACGTGCGGTGCGCCTGGCTTTGCCCCCGGTTTTTTAGGCAAGCCTATAATTCTACTATTTTTTCACCCAGTCACTCAAGCCAATACATGGGCATCGTTACCAATCCCGCCGACCTGGACAAAATGCGGGCGGCCTGCCAGACCGCCGCGCAGATCCTCGATTTCATCACTCCCTACGTCAAGCCGGGCGTCACCACGGGCGAACTCGACCGTCTGTGCCTGGAATACCTGACCGATGAGCTGAAGGTGAAATCGGCCACGGTGGGCTACGCCCCACCGGGCTACCCGCCCTTCCCCGGCGCCATCTGCACCTCGGTGAACCACCAAGTCTGCCACGGCATCCCGGGCGACAAGGTGCTGAAGAACGGCGATTCGCTCAATATCGACGTCACCATCATCAAGGACGGCTGGTTCGGCGATACCAGCCGCATGTACCACGTCGGCGAGCCGTCCATCCAGTCGCGCCGCCTGGCCGAGGTCACCTTCGAGTGCATGTGGAAAGGCATCCAGCAGGTGCGCAACGGCGCCACGCTGGGCGACGTCGGCCATGCCATCCAGAAGCACGCCGAGGCCAACGGCTACTCGGTGGTGCGCGAATTCTGCGGCCACGGCATCGGCCAGCGCTTCCACGAAGACCCACAGGTGCTGCACTACGGCAAGCCGGGCAGCGGCGTGCGCCTAACCACCGGCATGATCTTCACCATCGAGCCGATGATCAACGCCGGCCGCCGCGAGATCCGCCAGTTGGCCGACGGCTGGACGGTGGTGACGCGCGACCACAGCCTGTCGGCCCAGTGGGAACACACCATCGTCGTGACCGACACCGGCTACGAGGTGCTGACGCTGTCGCCCGGCGTGCGCCAGCCGCCCGCCTTCGTGACCGAACCGCTGGTCTTGCCGGCCGCCTGACTGCCCCCACCCGCATGAATGCCGCCGCCCTGCCCACCTTGTCCGGCCTGCGCGAGCGGCTGCAAACCGCGCGCCTGGCCGCCATCGCGCAATTCCGCCAGCATCGCCGCCCCGATACGCTGCTGGGCGACTTGCGGCGCATCGTCGACCAGGCGCTGCGCGACCTGCTCAAGCTGTATCCGCTGCCGGCCGGGGCCACCCTGGCCGCCGTGGGCGGCTACGGCCGCGGCGAACTGTACCCCCACTCCGACGTCGACCTCCTGATCCTGCTGCCGCACGCGCCCGCGCCAGCCGATGCCGGCGCCATCGAGCGCCTGGTCGCGGCCTTGTGGGACCTGGGCCTGGAGCCCGGCCACAGCGTGCGCACGCTGGCCGACTGCGAGCAGGAAGCCCAGGCCGACATCACGGTCGAGACCGCCCTGCTGGAATCGCGCTGGCTAGCCGGCAGCCGCGCCCTGATGAAACAGTTCGAGGCCGCCATCCAGGCGCAGCTCGACGCCGCGGCGTTTTTCCAGGCCAAGCGGGTCGAGATGCAGCAGCGCCACGCCCGCTACCAGGAAACACCCTATGCGCTGGAACCCAATTGCAAGGAATCGCCCGGCGGGCTGCGCGATTTGCAGGTCATCCTGTGGATGGCGCGGGCCGCCGGCTTCGGCCGCAACTGGCGCGAAGTGGCCCAGGCGGGCCTGCTGACGCCGTCCGAGGCGCGCGACCTGCGCCGCGCCGAGCAGGCATTCAAGCGCCTGCGCATCGAGTTGCACCTGTTGACCGGCCGTCGCGAGGATCGGGTGCTGTTCGACCTGCAGCCCGGGCTGGCCGAGGTGTATGGCATCCAGGCCACGGCCACGCGGCGCGCCAGCGAGCTGCTGATGCAGCGCTACTACTGGGCGGCGCGGCTGGTGACGCAGCTAAATGCCATCCTGGTGCCGAACATCGAAGAGCGCCTGTTCCCGCGGCCGGATACCGGCGCGCGCGACATCGACGACGATTTCCGCAACCTGCGCGACCGCCTCGACATCGTGCGCGACGATGCATTCGAGCGCAATCCCACCCTGCTGCTGCGCGCCTTCCTGGTGATGCAGCAGCACGCCGAACTGACCGGGATGTCGCCGCGCACGCTGCGCGCCATCTGGCACTCGCGCCATCGCATCGACGCGCAGTTCCGCCGCAACCCGGTCAACCGCAAGCTGTTCCTGCAGATCCTGCAGCAACCGCGCGGCATCGTGCACGAGCTGCGGCGCATGACCATGCTGAACATCCTGCCGCGCTACCTGCCGGTGTTCAGGCGCATCGTCGGCCAGATGCAGCACGACCTGTTCCATGTGTACACGGTGGACCAGCACACGCTGGCGGTGGTGCGCAACATCCGGCGCTTCACCATGCCGGAGCATGCGCAGGAATACCCGCTGGCCAGCCAGCTCATCGCCAGCCTCGAGCGTCACTGGCTGCTGTATGTGGCGGCGCTGTTCCACGACATCGCCAAGGGCCGCGGCGGCGACCATTCCGAACTGGGCGCGCGCGACGTGCGCCGCTTCGCCCACGACCATGGGCTGGAGCCGGACGATGCGGAACTGGTGGAGTTTCTGGTGCGCCACCACCTGCTGATGTCGGCCGTGGCCCAGAAGCGCGACCTGTCCGACCCCGCGGTGATCAAGCAGTTCGCTGCCACGGTGGGCAACGAGCGCCACTTGACGGCGCTGTACCTGCTGACCGTCGCCGACATACGCGGCACCAGCCCGAAGGTCTGGAATGCCTGGAAAGGCAAGCTGCTCGAAGACCTGTACCGCCTGACGCTGGCCACGCTTGGCGGCTCGCCGGCCGATACGCACACCGTGCTGACCGAACGCAAGGAGGAAGCCGCCCGCCTGACCCGGCTGGCGGGCCTGCGCGACGATGCCCGCGAGGCCTTCTGGAACCAGCTCGACGTGGCCTATTTCCTGCGCCACGACGCCTCGGACATCGCCTGGCACACTCGCCACCTGTATTACCAGGTGGCGCCGGACGGCCCGGTGGTGCGGGCGCGGCCCACGGAGCACGGCGAGGGGTTGCAGGTGATGGTCTACACGCGCGATGTCCCGGAACTGGTGGTGGCCATCTGCGCCTATTTCGATGCCAAGTCGCTTGGCATCCAGGACGCGCGCATCCATACCACCCGGCACGGCTGGGCGCTGGACAGCTTCATCGTGCTGCCACCCGAAGGCAGCGCCGATCTGCGCGCCCAGGCCGCGCTGGTCGAGCACGAACTGGCCGAGCGCTTGCGCGACCCGCACGACACGGCCGGCCCGCGCGGCGCCTATGGCGCCCCGGTGCGGCGGCGCCAGTCGCGCATTGCCAAGGTATTCCCGGTGATGCCGCAGGCCGAGCTGCAGCCGGACGAGCACAGCCAGTCATGGCGGCTGTCGGTGACGGCCACCGACCGGCCCGGCCTGCTGCACGCCCTGACGCGCGTGTTCGCCGAGCATGGCGTGAGCGTCGGCATGGCCAAGATCATGACCCTGGGCGACCGCGTCGAAGACGTGTTCATCATCACCGGCTCGGCCCTCGAGCGCCCGCGCACCCAGATGCAGTTCGAGCGCGCGGTGCTCGACGCCCTGGCCGGCGACCACGTCCAGCAACGCGCGGCCTGACAAGCCGGGCGGGCGACAGGTGTCTGACAGCTCGATGTCGCGGCAGCCTGCCGGGCTTCGGCAGCAGAAAGCGGGTGTCTGACACCCCACGGCGACACCGTTTCCACGGGCAGGCCGCCTCAGGGGGTGTCAGACACCTGCATGCAGGCGCCTGCATGGCCTCCATGCATCTGCCGCCCGGCCGGGCTCAGGCGGCGGCGCGGCGTTGGCGTCGGGCCTGTTCGAGGCGGGCGGCCGCGTCGCGCAGGGCGGTGCGCACGCCCTCTTCCACCACCGGGTGGTAGAACGGCATGTCGAGCATCTGCGCCACGGTCAGCTGTTGCTGCGCGGCCCAGGCCAGCAGGTGGCCGATGTGCTCGGCGGACGGCCCGACCATCTCGGCGCCCAGGAAACGCCCCGACTCGATGTCGGCATAGACGTGCAGCATGCCCTTGTTCTTCAGCATCACGCGCGAGCGCCCCTGGTCGCCGAAATCGACCTCGCCGGTCACGAAACTGCCGGCCGGCAGGCTTCCGTACGAGGCGCCGACCAGGGCGATCTGCGGATCCGAGAACACCACGCCGAGTGGCGCGCGGCGCTGGCCCGGCCGGACATCCGGATAGCGGGCCGCGTTCATCCCGGCAATGCGGCCTTCGTCCGCCGCTTCGTGCAGCAGGGGCGCATCGGCATTGGCATCGCCGGCGATGAAGATGGCCGATTCGCCGGCCTGCATGGTGGTCCGGTCGAACACGGGCACGCCGCGGCCATCGAGCGCCAGGCTGGTCAGGTGCAGGTCCAGGCGGTCGACATTGGGGCGCCGGCCGGTCGCGACCAGCGCGTAATCGAAGCGCTCGGTGCGCTCGGTATTGTCGAGCGCCACATAGCGCACTTCGACCTCGTCGTCGACGCGCTGCGTGGACAGGACGCGCGCGTCCGGGTCCAGGTAGAACTCGTCCTGGAAAATGCGGCGCGCACGTTGGCGCACGGCCGGGTCGGCCAGGCCGCCCAGGCTGCCGCTGACGCCGAAGACCCGCACGCGCACGCCCAGCCGCGCCAGGGCCTGCCCCAGTTCGAGCCCGATGACGCCGGGCCCGAACACGGCCACGCTGCGCGGCAGATCCTGCCACGCGAACACGTCGTCGTTGACCACCAGGCGGTCGCCCAGCGCCTCGAACGGCGCCGGCACCGACGGACGCGAGCCGGTGGCGATCACCACGCTGGCGGCGCGCACCTCGACCCGCTCGTCCACCCGCAGCACCGTGTCGGACACGAAGCGGGCATAGCCGGCCAGCTTGTCTGCGGCGGGGATGTTCTCCACGCCCTCGAGCACGAAGCCGACGAAGCGGTCGCGCTCGCGCCGCACGCGCTCCATGACCTCGCGGCCATCGACGCGCACCTTGCCGTCCACATGCACGCCGAACGGCGCGCCATGCGCCGCCGCATGCGCCGCTTCGGCGGCGGCGATCAGCAACTTGGAGGGCATGCAGCCGACCCGGGCGCAGGTGGTGCCATAAGGTCCGCCCTCGATCAGCACCGCGTGCTTGCCGGCGGCGCGCGCCGCCCGGTAGGCCGCCAGGCCGGCGGTGCCGGCGCCGATGACGGCGATATCGGTATGCAAAGTATCCATGACTGTTCCAGGCTATGGCCCGCGCGGCGTGCCGGATGGCCGCGCCGCAGGCGGACGCCCGCGGCCGGCCGCAACGGCAGCCGGCCGCGGGCGCGAAAGAGAGAGTGGTGAGATGGCGGCGGCCCGCGCCCGGCGGGCCGCCATGACCGTCAGGCCAGGTGAGCCTTCAGGTCCTCCAGGCCGCCGATCAGCTTGCCGTTGATGAAGACCTGGGGCGCGGTGGCCTTGCCCGACACGGCGCCGATGACCCGGCCGCGGACCTTGTGGTCCAGCGGGATTTCGAGCGCATCGTAGCCCTTGTCCGCCAGCAGCGCCTTGGCTTCCACGCAGAACGGGCAGCCGGGCTTGGAGAACACCACGACCTGATCGGGCTTCTTGGCGTGCGGCGCGATGTAGGCCAGCATGGTGTCGGCGTCCGACACTTCGAACGGATCGCCTTGCTTCTGGGGCTCGATGAACATCTTCTCGATCACGCCGTCCTTGACCAGCATCGAATAGCGCCAGCTGCGCTTGCCGAAGCCGAGGTCGCGCTTGTCGACCAGCATGCCCATGCCTTCGGTGAAGTCGCCGTTGCCGTCCGGCAGCAGCGTGATGTTGGCCGACTCCTGGTCCTTGGCCCATTCGTTCATCACGAACGTGTCGTTGACCGAGACGCACACGATGCTGTCCACGCCGGCCTCGCGGAAGGCGGGCGCCAGCTCGTTGAAGCGCGGCAGGTGGGTGGACGAGCAGGTCGGCGTGAACGCGCCCGGCAGGGAAAAGACCACCACGGTCTTGTTCTTGAACAGGTCATCGGTGGTGACCTGTTTCCAGTCATTGCCCTGGCGCACAGGGAAGGTCACGTTGGGAACGCGTTGGCCTTCGCGGTTTTGCAGCATTCGATCATCTCCTTGGATTGGGATTGGTGGACTGACCACCATGGGAGAGATGATAAATACACACTATCAATATATCAAATTTAATTATTCAAATAAATTGATAGCCCAGACCAATCGCCCGCGCGGCGACGCTCAACCGACCAGTTGCGGCTCATAGCCGGCGGCGGCGATGGCGGCGCGCACGCGCTCCACGTCGGCCGCGCCTTCCACCGTGACGCGATGGGCGGCGAGATCGGCCGCCACGCGCGCGCCGGGCACGGCCTGCTGCACCGCCGTGGTGATCGACTGGACGCAGTGGCCGCAGGACATGTCGGGCACATTGAACTGGATGGACATTGATAGGCTCCTTCAGAAATGGCCGCCGTGAGCAGCGGCAACGGAACCCAGCTTAAACCTTCCCATGATGGCAAAGTCAAGCCTATAATGCGCTTAACCTTCCCATCATGGAAAGGATGCCTCCCTGCCCCGGACGCTACGCTGCGCGCCCCGGCTTTCCGAAAACCCGTTCACGAGGAGCCCACCATGACCATGAATATCGGCGAGGTCGCGCGGGCCTCCGGCATTTCCGCCAAGATGATCCGCTATTACGAGAGCATCGGCCTGGTCGGCCCGGCCACACGCACCGAATCGGGCTATCGCGTATATGGCGACAATGACCTGCATACGCTCAGGTTCGTGCGCCGCGCGCGCGACCTGGGCTTTTCGGTGGAGCAGATGCATGAGCTGCTGGCGCTATGGCGCGATCGCGACCGCGCCAGCGCCGACGTCAAGCGCATCGCGCTGCGCCATGTCGAGGGGCTGGAGCGCAAGGCGGCGGAACTGCAGCAGATGGCCGAGACCCTCAAGCACCTGGCGCGCCACTGCCACGGCGACAGCCGGCCGGACTGCCCGATCATCCAGGAGCTGGGCGCCGGCTAGGGCCCGCTTTCGTTCAAAGAGGCCCCGTACTGGCCGGCACGGGCCGCGCGCTACGCGGCTTCCTGGCCCTTCAGGCTGGCCTGCGCCTGGATCGCCAGGACTTCGTCGGCCGGCAGCGATTCGAACACCGCGATCGACTCCACGTGGCCAGTGTGGGGAAACATGTTGATCACGCCGGCGCTCTTGAGCACATAGCCGCCCTCATGCGCCATGATCGCGGCATCGCGCGCCAGCGTGGCCGGGTTGCACGACACATACACGATGCGGACCGGGCGCTCGCGCGGCGCCAGTTGGGCCAGTGCCTGCGCCACCGCCTGGGCGCCCTCGCGCGGGGGATCGATCAGCATGCGATCGAAATGGCCGAGTCCGCGCAGCCAGTCGACGTCCACCTCGAACAAGTTCAAGGTGGCGAAACTCGTGCGCCCTTCCAGCCCGTGGCGCTCGGCGGCGGCCAGGGCCCGGTCGGTCAGGGCCTTGCTGCCCTCGATGCCGACCGCCTCGCGGGCGCGGGTGGCCAGCGGCAGGGTGAAGTTGCCCAGGCCACAGAACAGATCGGCCACCCGGTCTTGCGGCTGCACATCGAGCAGCATGAGCGCGCGCGACACCATGGCCCGGTTGATGGCGTGGTTGACCTGCGTGAAATCGGTGGGCCGGTACGGCATGCGCGGGCCGAACTCGGGCATGGTGTAGCACAGCGCATCGGCATGCGCCGGATCGAGCGGATGGACCGTATCGGGCCCCTTGGGCTGCAGCCACCACTGCACGCCATGCTCGGCGGCAAAGGCGCGCAACACCTCCAGGTCGTGCTCGGTGAGCGGTTCGAGATGGCGCAGCACCAGCACCGTGACGCCCTCGCCCAGCGCCACTTCGATCTGCGGCATGCGGTCGGGCGCCGACATGGCGGCGATCATGGCACGCAGCGGCATCAGCATGTCGCTGACGTGCGCCGGCAGGACGTGGCATTCGCGCATGTCGGCCACATAGCTGCTCTTGCGTTCGTGGAAGCCCACCAGCACACCGCCCTTCTTGGGCACGACGCGCACCGACAGGCGGGCGCGATAGCGATAGCCCCAGGTGGGGCCGTGCAACGGCGGCAACACGCGCTGCGGGCGCAGCTTGCCGACATGCCAGAAGGTGTCTTCCAGCGCGCGCTGCTTGATCGCCACCTGGGCGCTGGGCTCCAGGTGCTGCATGGCACAGCCGCCGCATACGCCGAAATGCGGACAGCGCGGTGCCACCCGGAGCGCGGCGGGCCGCAGAATGTCCTCGACCCGCGCGATCTCGTACGAGGGTTTGCGCCGCACCGTCTGCGCGGTGACGCGCTCGGTGGGCAGCGCGCCCTCGACGAACACCACCTTGCCATCGCGGCGGGCGATTCCCCGGGCCTCCAGGTCCAGGGACTCGATATTCAGTACTTCGGCCATCTCTCTTGCAATCCAGGCATTTACAGGCAACCGGGCATTGTAAAAGAGGAAACCGGAACCCGCCGCGGCGGGGCCGCCTTCCAGCGTGACTCGGGCGCTAGAACGCACGGGCCACCGAGAATACCGCCCCCAGCCGGCCGGACGGATGGCCGTTCTTGGTCGGCAGCCAGTTGTCGGCCGACGCCCCTACCGCGGCCAGCCCGAGCACCCAGCCGTTCAGGTCCTTGGTCACGCCCAGCTTGTAGTCGACATAGTGCCCGATGGAATCCCCGTCCATGTCGACCTGCTGCTTCAGCTTCTGGTAACCCACGTGCGCCACCAGGCCCCAGCCGTCGCCCAGGTCGAAATTGGCCGTGCCGTCCAGGTACCAGGTGCCCTTGCTGTCGGGCGTGCTGAAAAAGTCGCTCGGCGTGTAGGAGTACTTCAACGAGTAGCGGCCGTAGCTCAGGCCGACGTACAAGTCCGTGTTGTTGTAGTTGCCGCCCTTGGGCGAGGAGGACCCGGGGTAGTAGTAATACAGCGCGCCGACATCCAGCCCCAGGCCATGCCCGAGTTCGCCTTTCCAGCCGCCGTAGAAGTCCATTTCCAGGTTGCCCTCGGGGAACACGAAGTCGGAGACGTTCGAGTTCCAGTTGCCCAGGTAGAAGCCCGAGCTGTGCGCCAGGTCGAAGCCGACTTGCACCGCCGGACGGAAGTTGGTCTGCGAATAGCCGCGGAACCGGTAGTCGCTGACGATGGCGGCATTGCCGCTGAGCGAAAAGCCCGCGCCCAGGTCGGTGGGCTCGGCATGGGCGGATGCGGCGATGGCGGCAAGGACGGCGACGGACAAGGCAGGCAGGGAGCGTTTCATGGTGCGGGATCCTGTGCGGAGGTCGGCGCGGCGGGACTGCCGCGCCCGGCGGCCGGCTGTCATGGAAATGTCACCGGCTCGCCTCGCTTGAAGCACCTTTCATGCCAACTCCGGTACCGGGCAATGCGCGTTCCGGGGCCCTCGTCCAGGCACCGCTTCGGTGCGCTGGTCGCCCTGCCCGCACCTTTTCGAGGCCGCCGGCAGGGCCGCCTGCGCCAGGCTGGCGAAAAAAAGCCGCGCGGCACTCGGCCGCGCCCTGGTTGCTACCGGGTCAGTTGGACTGCGCCGCCCCGCTGGCGGGAGCTTGGGCCTGGCCGGCGCCCCGGCCCTGGCGCTCTTCGCGGTTTGCCCGGCGCTCCTGCATCTTGGCCCGGCGTTCCTGCATCTTGGCGTGGCGCTCCTTGACGATTTCGGTGACCTGCTGGCGCTGGCCGTCGTTCAGGCTGTCCCAGGCGGCCAGCCACTTCTCGCGCACCTGCTCGGCCTGCTTGCTGAACTGATCGCGGTTCTCGTCGTGGCGTGCCACCAGGGCGCGCGGATCGAGCTTGCCGCCTTCGAGCTGGCTGGCCAGCAGCTCATGGCGCTTGGCGCCGGCCTCGCGCATGGCGGTGTGCAGGTCGCGCTGGGCCTGCCGCGCGGCATCGAAGGCGGCCTGCTGCTTGGCATCGAGCTTGAGCGCGTCGACCTGCTTCTGCGACAGCGGACCGATGCCGGGGACACGGAAGCCGTCGCGCATCATCATGCCGCGGTGGTGGCCGTGGTACTTGCCATGGGCTTGGCCCATGCCGTCCATGCCTCCCATGCCGGGCGCGGCAACCGCTGCGCCAGCGAGGCCGCCGGCGGCGACGACGAAGCTGAGGGCTGCCAGGGAGGAACGAATAGCGTATCGGGACATGGTGATCTCCTGAAAAAGTAGAACGCGAGCCCATTGTGCGAGCGGGGTGGTTACGCACCCGTTTCGCGCCGGCGTTCCGATATTTCAGTCGGTTGCTGGCTGCCCGCCGGCTCAGGCCGGCGCGGCGGAAGCGTCCCAGGCCTGCAGGTAGAGGCGCCAGTGCGGCGCGTCGCTGGCCGCGAGGGTGTCCCGCACCAGGTCGATTTCCGCCTGGTAGGCGGCGGCGTCCAGCTCGCCGCGCAGGAACCGGAAACGGCAGTACACCAGCCAGGTGTTGACCACGTCGGTCTCGCAATAAGCGCGGACTTCGTCGGCCTTGCCTTCCTGCCAGGCCTGCCAGACCTGGCCGCCGTCCATGCCCAGCTTGCCGGGAAACCCGCACAGCTTGGCCAGTTCATCCAGCGGCGCGTTGGCCCGGCCGTTGTACTTGGCCAGCAAGTCCATCAGGTCGATGTGGCGGTTGTGATAGCGGCCGATATAGTTGTTGAACTTGAACTCGCGGTCTTCTTCGCCAGTGTCCCAATAGCGCGGCGCCGGCACGCCGTGGATCAGGCTGCGGTAGTGCAGCACCGGCAGGTCGAAACCGGAGCCGTTCCAGCTGACCAGGCGCGGCGTGTAGCGCTCGATGGTCTTGAAGAACATGTTGAGCAGGACCGGCTCGGGGTCGTCCGGCTGGCCCAGCGTCTTGACCCGAAAGCCCTGGTCGTCGCGGAACACGCAGCCGATGACCGCGACCTGATGCAGGTGCAGAGGCAGGAAATCGTGCCCCACCGCGTCGCGGCGCGCCTGGAAGGCGCGTTCAGCGACCTCGGCAGCGGGCACGTCGGCGCCCCAGCCGTTGAGCCGGCGCAGGCCGGCCACGTCCGGCAGGGTTTCGAGATCGAAGACCAGTGTCGGGGTCATCGCGGCGGCAGGTACTGCAGGGGGTCGACCGGCGTGCCCTGGCGGCGGATCTCGAAGTGCAGCCGCGGCGAGGTGGTGTCGGTCTGGCCGATTTCGGCGATCTTCGCGCCGCGCTTGACGGTCTGGCCGGTCTTGACCAGCAGGGTGCGGTTGTGCGCGTACGCGGTGATGAAGCCGTTCTGGTGGTTGATGATGATGAGGTTGCCCAGGCCGCGCACGCCGTTGCCGCTGTACATGACCTTGCCGTCGGCCGCCGCGCTGACCGGATCGCCCAGGGCGCCGCCGATGTCGATGCCCTTGGTGGAGGTGCTGAAGGTCTGGGTGACCGGGCCGCTGGACGGCCATCCCCAGGTGATCAGGCTGGCATCGGAGGCGCGCGGCGGGGTGGCCACGGGAGCCGGGGCCTGGGCCGGCGGCGTGGTGGCCGGCGGGGTTTCCGGTTCGCCCAGCGGCACGGGCTTGGCCTCGACCGGGGCCGGCGTGGGCGCCGGCGCGGACGGCTTGGCCGCCGCGCTGCCCGACAGCCGGAGCACCTGGCCCACGCTGATCTGGTTGGGGTCGCTGATGTTGTTCCAGCGCTTCACGCTTTCGATGTCGACGTTGTTGGCGCGCGCGATCTGGTAGAGCGTATCGCCGGGCTTGACGACATAGGTGCCGCCGGGCTGCGCGGCGGCAGGCTGATTGGACAGGTCCACCACCGGGGCGCGCGTTTTCGTGGTCGAGCAGCCGGCCAGCAGCGCCAGGCCGATCAGGCCCGCCACCCATGCGGCGCGGGGACGGCGCGCGACGCGCGTCGCGCGGAAAGAAAGGTCGGTCAGTGGCAACTGCCCGTTGAGCATGTGCTTCTCCTGTTTGCTCAAGATTGTATTCCGGCCCTCAGCGGCACGAAACGTACCGCCTCCAGTTCGGTGCGCTTCCAGCTCGACGTGCCGGTGCGCTCTACCAGCACCAGCCGTTGGTTGGTGGCGCCTTCCGGCGCGATCAGACGGCCCCCGGGCGCGAGCTGTTCCAGCAGCGCCTGCGGGATGGCCAGTCCGGCCGCAGCCACAACAATAGCATCGAACGGCGCGACGCCGGGCAGGCCCTGCATGCCGTCGCCGTGGATGAGACGGACGCGCGTGGCCAGGCGCAACGACCGCAAATGATTGCGGGCCAGCTCGAACAGGCCGCGGATGCGCTCGATGGCATGTACCTCGCGCACGAACTGCGCCAGCACCGCGGCCTGGTAGCCGCAACCGGCGCCGACCTCGAGCACGCGGGTCGGGCTGCGGTCTTCGCAGGCGGCGGAGATCATGCGCGCCACCACCCACGGCTGCGAGATGGTCTGGGAATGGCCGATCGGCAGCGCGGCGTCTTCGTAGGCCCGGCTGGCCAGCGCCTCGTCCACAAAGACATGGCGCGGCACTGCGCTCATGGCATTGAGTACGCGCTCGTCGGTAATGCCCTGGGTGCGCAAGCGCTGCACCATGGCATGGCGCAGGCGGTCGGAGTTGAGCCCCAGGTTGCCGCCCTGCCCGGCCGCGCCGCCGGCGGGCGCGGGGCGCGCCAGGGTGGCGGGCGAGATGCGCGTGTTGCTGTTGGCGGCGGTCACCCCGGGCGCCAGGCCCGTGGACCCATATCCGGCGGAGCGCGGGCGGCCCGGCGGGCCGGGGGGCGTCACAGGCTTGCGCATAGCGGCTCCGCCCAATGCCGGACTTCGTCGAGCTGGCTGTGTTGGGTCAGGTCCAGCCGCAGCGGCGTCACCGATACGGCGCCTTGCGCCACCGCGTGGAAGTCGGTGCCCGGCGCGGCATCGGCGGCCAGCCCGACCGGCCCGATCCAGTAGACCGTGTCGCCGTAGGGGGTGGTGGTGCGCACCACCGGCTCGGAAGGATGGCGCTTGCCCAGGCGCGTGACCCGGAAACCGTCGAGCGCGTCGTACGGGCGGCTGGGAATATTGACGTTGAGCAGCACCGGCGCGGCGAGGGGCTCGGCCAGCTGCCGCTCGACCACCTGGCGCGCCGCCCGGGCGGCCGATTCGAGGTGCGCCCAGCCTTTCTCGGCCAGCGAGAAGGCGATGGACGGGATGCCGAACAGATAGCCTTCCGCGGCCGCCGCGACCGTGCCGGAATAAAGCGTGTCGTCGCCCATGTTGGCGCCGTTGTTGATGCCCGACACCACCAGGTCCGGCCGCGCCTCCATGAGCCCGGTCAGGGCCACGTGTACGCAGTCCGACGGCGTGCCGTTGACGCAGACGAAGCCGTTGGCCGCCGTGCGCACGGTGAGCGGCCGGTTCAGCGTGAGGGAGTTGGAGGCGCCGCTGTGGTTGGTCTCGGGCGCCACGACGGTGAGCTCGCCCAGGCCTTCGAGCGCCTTGACCAGCGCCTCCAGGCCGGGAGCGGTATAGCCATCGTCATTGGAAACCAGAATACGCATTGTGCATCCAGAAGAAAGCGCGCGCGGCGAAACGCGACCGATTGTACCGCCGGAAAATGACCCGGCCCGTCCCGCCGCGCGCCGGCCGGTGCGTGCGCGCCCCGCCCCTGCGCGCGGTAGAATCCGCTGCCACGATCTCATACGCAACGGATACTCGCCATGGTGCAGACCGCTCCCTCGCTCTTGTTCACCGCCGCGCTGGTCGCGCTGGCCTACCTGATCGGATCCATCCCCTTCGCCGTGGTGGTCAGCAAGCTGATGGGGCTGCAGGACCCACGCAGCTATGGCTCGAAGAACCCGGGCGCCACCAACGTGCTGCGCACCGGCAACAAGGCCGCCGCCGCCTTGACGCTGCTGGGCGACGCCGCCAAGGGCTGGTTCGCGCTGTGGCTGGCCCAGGCGCTGGCGCCGGGCCTGTCCTGGACCGGCTTCGCGCTGGTGGCGCTGGCGGTGTTCCTGGGGCATCTGTACCCGGTTTTCCTGGGCTTCAAGGGCGGCAAGGGCGTGGCCACCGCGCTCGGCATCCTGCTGGCGGTCAATCCGTGGCTGGCGCTGGCCACCGTGGCCACCTGGGTCATCATCGCCGTGTTTTCGCGCTATTCGTCGCTGGCCGCCCTGGTGGCCGCGTTCTTCGCGCCGGTGTACTACCTGTTCGGCTCCGGCGTGGCCTGGTATGCGCAAGCGCCGGTGGGGGTGGCGCTGGCGGCGATCACCGTGCTGCTGTTCTACTGCCACCGCGCCAATATCGCGCGGCTGCTCGCCGGCACCGAAAGCCGCATCGGCAGCAAGAAGAAATAGCCGCATCCTACGCCGGCGCGGCGCACAATTCGGCCAGGTCCCAGCGCGGCCGCACCGTGAACGCGTGCTGTCCGGCCTGCAGGGTGGCCAGGCCGGCCTTGACCCGCTCGGCCGCCGCGTAGGCGATCATGGCACCGTTGTCGGTACACAACGCCAGGGGCGGAAAAAACGCCCGCGCGCCCAGCGGCCGCATGGCTTCATCCAGCCGCGCGCGAAGCAACTGGTTGGCCCCCACCCCGCCCGCCACCACCAGCCGCTTCAGGCCGGCCTGCTTGAGCGCGCGCACCGCCTTGGCCGCCAGCACCTCGACGATCGCCGCCTGGGTGGCGGCGGCCAGGTCGGCGCGGGCCTGGGCATCGAGCCCGCCGGCCCGTTCGGCCTCTTTCACGCGCGTCAGGACGGCGGTCTTCAGGCCGCTGAAGCTGAAATCGAGGTCGCCGCTGTGCAGCATCGGGCGCGGCAGCGCATAGCGCCGCGCGTCGCCGCGCTCGGCCAGGCGCGCCAGGGCCGGCCCGCCCGGGTAACCCAGGCCCAGCAACTTGGCGGATTTGTCGAATGCCTCGCCGGCGGCGTCGTCCAGCGTTTCCCCCAGCAAGGCATAGCGTCCCACGCCGTCGACCCGCATGAGCTGCGTGTGCCCGCCGGACACCAGCAGCGCCACGAAGGGGAAGTCGGGACGCGGATCGGCCAGCCGGGGCGACAGCAGGTGGCCTTCGAGGTGGTGGATGGGAATGGCGGGCAGCCCGCGCGACCAGGCGAACGCCTGGGCCACGCTGGCGCCCACCAGCAAGGCGCCGGCCAGCCCGGGCCCGGCGGTGTAGGCCACCGCCTCGACGTCGCCCAGGCCCAGGCCGGCTTCGGCCAAGACCTGGCAGGCCAGCGGCACGGCGCGGCGGATATGGTCGCGCGAGGCGAGCTCGGGCACCACGCCGCCGTATTCCCGGTGCATGGCGATCTGGGTATGCAGGGCGTGCGCCAGCAGGCCGCGTTCGGTGCAGACCGCCGCCACGCCGGTCTCGTCGCAGGAGCTTTCGAAGCCGAGGATGATCATGGCAACGAAGTGTACATCTGGTGCGAAAATGGCGGCTTCTTATAAACCCGGGGAACCCGAAATGCTGGAGAAGCTATTCCAATTGCGCGAACACGGTACCAACGCCCGTACCGAGATGGTCGCCGGCCTGACGACATTCCTGACGATGTCGTACATCATCTTCGTCAACCCGGACATCCTGTCCTCGACCGGCATGGACCGCAATGCGGTGTTCGTGGCCACCTGCCTGGCGGCGGCGCTGGGGTCGCTGATCATGGCGCTGGTGGCCAACTGGCCCATCGGCATGGCGCCCGGCATGGGGCTGAACGCCTTCTTCGCGTTCACCGTGGTCAAGACCATGGGCTACACCTGGGAACAGGCGCTGGGCGCCGTATTCATCTCGGGCGTGATTTTCCTGCTGCTGACGGTCACCGGCATCCGCGCCTGGCTGATCAAGGGCATTCCGCACTCGCTGCGCAGCGCCATCGCGGCGGGCATCGGCCTGTTCCTGGCCATTATCGCCCTGTCCAACGCCGGTATCGTGGTGCCCCACCCGGCCACCAAGGTCACGCTGGGCGACTTGCGCGGCCACGCCCCGCTGTTCGCGGTCCTGGGCTTCTTCATCATCGCCGTGCTGGACGCGCTGCGGGTGCGCGGCGCGATCCTGATCGGCATCCTGGCGGTCACGGTGCTGTCGATGGCGCTCGGCTACAACCAGTTCCAGGGCGTGTTCTCGGCCCCGCCGAGCCTGGCGCCGACCTTCCTGAAACTCGACATCCTGGGCGCCCTGCACACCGGCTTCGTGCACGTCATCCTGGTGTTCGTGCTGGTCGAGGTCTTCGACGCCACCGGCACGCTGATGGGCGTGGCCAAGCGCGCCGGGTTGGTGGCCGAAGGCCGTCCCAACCGCCTCGGCCGGGCCCTGTTCGCCGACAGCACCGCCATCGTGGCTGGTTCCGTGCTGGGCACCAGCAGCACCACCGCCTACGTCGAAAGCGCCTCCGGCGTGCAGGCCGGCGGCCGCACCGGCATGACCGCCCTGGTGGTCGGGCTGCTGTTCCTGGCGGCCCTGTTCATTTCGCCGCTGGCCGGCTCGGTGCCCGCCTACGCCACCGCGCCCGCCCTGCTCTACGTGGCCGGCCTGATGATGCGCGAACTGGTCGATATCGACTGGAACGAAGTCTCGGAAGCCACTCCGGCGGCGCTCACGGCGCTGATCATGCCGTTCACGTACTCCATCGCCAATGGCCTGGCCTTCGGTTTCATCAGCTACGTGGTCCTCAAGACCTGCACCGGCCGCGTGCGCGAAGTGCACCCCGCCACCTGGCTGGTGGCCGCGCTGTTCGTGATCCGCTACGCGTTCTTCCCTGAATAAGCGGCGGCACGCCGCTTGCGTGCGCCATCATTGACTCAGGCTATCGACCCGATCGACCGCAAGGTTGCTCGGGTCGCGGGTTGATTTCACCGATACACTCTCCATGTAGAGAGAACCGCCGCCGGCAGCGGCCGGCGGCGCCCGCATCACGACCTGGAGATCCCGACCCATGACCGAGCTGGCCCGCGTGCCGTTTTCCGTACTCGACCTTGCGCCCATCGTGCAAGGCGGCGATGCCGCGGCCGCGTTCCGCAATACGGTCGACCTGGCCCAGCATGTCGAACGCTGGGGCTACCGGCGCTTCTGGCTGGCCGAACACCACAACATCACCGGCGTGGCCAGCAGCGCCACCGCCGTCATCATCGGCCAGGTGGCCGCCCACACCAGCACGCTGCGGGTGGGCTCGGGCGGCATCATGCTGCCCAACCACGCGCCGCTGATCATCGCCGAACAGTTCGGCACCCTGGAGAGCCTGTTCCCCGGCCGCATCGACCTGGGCCTGGGCCGCGCCCCCGGCAGCGACGGCGCCACCCAGCAGGCGCTGCGGCGCGGGCCGCGCAGCGGGCTGGAATTCCCGGCGCTGCTCGACGAATTGCGCTTCCTGCTGGCGCCGGCCCAGCCTGGCCAGGCGGTGCGCGCCATTCCCGGGGCGGGCCTGGACATTCCCATCTGGCTGCTCGGGTCGAGCGATTTCAGCGCCCGGCTGGCGGCCGAGCTGGGCTTGCCGTTCTCCTTTGCCGGGCACTTCTCGCCCGAGGGCATGGCCGCCATGCGGCTGTATCGCCACCTGTTCAAGCCGTCGGCGACGCTGGCCCGGCCCTATGCGATGATCGGCGTGCCGGTCATCGCGGCCGACACCGACGAGCAGGCGCGCTACCTGGCAACCACACAGCAACTGAAGTTCCTGTCGCTCATCCGCGGCAACCGGCTGCCGCTGCAACCGCCGGTCGACAGCATGGACGGCCAGTGGAACGAATGGGAACGCGAGGCCGTCGGCCAGAAGCTGGCCGCGGCGATCGTCGGCGGCCCCGATACGGTCAAGCAGGGGCTGCAGGATCTCATCGCGCGCACCGAGGCCGACGAAGTCATGATCGTTTCCGACTTCTACCGGCACGCCGACCGCCTGCGGTCGTACGAAATACTTGCCTCGCTGAAAAGCGGCGGCACGGCCGAGCAGGCCGCCGCATAGGGCCCCCGCCGCGCGGCGCGCGGCCAGCCCCACGCCCCGTCCCGCGCGGACGGGAACACGCGGTCCCCCCGGACCGCCCAACTGGCCATCCGGCCATCGACGCCGCCCAACCGGCGGCAAGGACGCGAAGCATGAGCAGCATCGTTGAACTGACCAAAGACTCCTTCCAGGAAGCCATCACGCCCGACAGCACCCTGATCGTCGACTTCTGGGCGCCGTGGTGCGGCCCCTGCCGCGGCTTCGCGCCGGTCTTCGAGCAGGCCGCCGAACAGCACCCTGACGTGACATTCGCCAAGGTGAACACCGACGTCGAACAGGAATTGGCAGGTGCCCTGGGCATCCGCTCGATTCCCACCCTGATGGTGTTCCGCGAGCAGGTGCTGCTGTTCTCGCAGCCGGGCGCCCTGTCGGCCGGACAGCTGCAGGAACTGCTGGAGAAAATCAAGGCGGTGGACATGGAAAAAGTCCACCAGGAAATCGCTGCCGCCAAGGATGGCGGCGCCGGCGAATAAAGGCGCCGCCGCCGGTGGCCCTGGCGCGGCGCCCTGCAGGCGCCGCCCGCGCTACCCTGCGTCGCGCACTTGCCAGTGCGCCCGTCCGCGCGTCACATCGGCCGCGGTCCGCTCCAGTTCAGCCAGTGCGGCCCGCGGCACTGACAGCGTCAGCGCGACCCCGTCGGCATCGAAAGCTTCGGCCTGCACCGCGGCGCCCGCTTGCGCGAGGCGCGCCTTGAACAGCGGCAATTCGCCATAGGCGCAGCGGCACGCCACCAGGGCCGTCTCGATGATGGGCTCGCGCGAACCCAGGCGCAGGCATTGGGCCGCGCAGCCGCCATAGGCGCGGACCAGCCCGCCGGCCCCCAGCTTGATCCCGCCGAACCAGCGCGTCACCAACACCGCGACGCGGTCCAGCCCCTGGCCTTCGATGGCCTGCAGGATAGGCCGGCCCGCGGTGCCGCCGGGCTCGCCGTCGTCATGGAAGCGGTAGGCCTGGCCGATGCGGTAAGCCCAGCAATTGTGGGTAGCGGCCGGATCGCTGTGCTGCGCAAAGAAGGCCATGGCCTCGGCCACGCCGGCCACCGGCGCGGCATGCGCCGCGAAACGGCTTTTCTTGATCTCTTCCTGGTAGGCGCAAGGCGCGCGCAGTGTATCGCTCATACGTGGCGATTGTAGGCGCGCCGGCGCTCAGCCGCCGTGGCAGTCGGGTACTTCCTGGTCCAGGTAGACGTCGAACGCCACGTCGCGGGCCCATTTGTCGGTCATGGCGCGCCACACGCCCTGGCTGCGCCAGTCGGCCATGGCGGCCGCCAGCCAGTCGGCCGCGGCGCCGTCGCCGGCGCGCGCCAGCCAGACGCGCTCGGCCTGCGGCCCGTCCGGCGGCAAGGTGGCCGAGAACTTTTTCCATTCCGGAAACTTCATCAGCGCGGTCCAGGTCGCGTCGTCGATCAGGCCGATGTCGCAGGCGCCTTCGCGCACCGCCACCAGCGCGTCGGACGGCACGCGGAAAGTACGCACCACCGCGCCCCAGCGCGCGGCCAGCGCCTGTGCCTGGAACGCCGCCGAGGCCATGCACACACTGCGGCCGCGGGCGTCCTGCCAGCGTCGCATGGGCGTGTCGCTGCGGATGACGGCCTTGGGCCGCGCAGCGTAGCCCGCCGGCACCAGCGCCACGCCGGGCGCATCCAGGCCAGGCGCGGACTGGCCCGCCACGCGGTCGGCCAGCAGCAGGTCGACGCTGCCATCGGCCAGCACGGCGGCGCGCCGCGCCGGCTCGACCTGGACCACCTTGACCGGCAAGCCGAGCCGCGTCCCCAGCCGCTCCGCCATGACGGTATCCAACCGTTCCGGCGTACGGATCTTGGCGCCCGCCGCTGCGGGCGGCGCCAGGTACGGGACGCCGACCACCAGCAAGCCGCGCGCGCGGGCCTGCGGGAAAGGGTCCGCCCCTTGCGGCGCGGCCGCCCCGGCGGCCGTGGCCAGGGCCAGCGCGAGCCCCGCCACGGCCGCCAGGCGGGCCGGCCGGCCGAAACGAAACAGGAAATGCAGCAGCGCGATCATGGCAGGCGGACGCCGCTCTACACGTACTGGTAACGCAGCAGGCGGTGCTTGAGGTTCTCGAGGATGAACTGGTCGATCAGCGCCGCCAGGATGGCGATGACCAGGATGTTGGCCATCACGCCGGTCATGTCGGCGATCTCGCCGGAATAAGCCAGGGAACGGCCCAGACCCTTGCCGAAGCCGATCAGCATCTCGGCCGAGATCAGTGCGCGCCAGGCGTTGCCGAAGGCCAGTTGCGCCCCGGTGATCAGTTCCGGCATCACGGCCGGCAGGTAAACGCGCTTGATCAGCCCCCAGCGCGATGCGCCCATGACGCGCGCGGCCGATACATGCACGCGCTGCACCGATTCGGTGGCGTTCATGACGCTCAGCGCGGCCGGGAAGAATGCCGCCAGCGCCACCACCACGATGATCGGCGTATTGCCGAAACCCATCACGATGAGGAACAGCGGCACCCAGGCGATCGACGGGATCGACTGCAGGATGACGATGGCGCTGCGCAGCACCTCGCGGAAGAAATACAGCACCGCGGCGATCAGGCCGAAGCCGATGCCGGCCAGCAGCGCCAGGCCGTAGCCGGCGCCCAGGCGTCCCAGCGTGCCCAGCAGGCTCTGGTGGAATTCGGATTGGCCGAGGTCCTGCGCCAGGCGCGCCACGACGGTGGGCACGCCGGGCATCAGGAAATCGGGCAGCGCCCAGGCGGCGGCCTGCCACAGCACGAAGATGAAGGCCACGCCCAGCACCCCGGCGAGGTGCTTGCGCAGGCCGGTTACGCGGGTCGAGGTGCTCAAAGCTTGCGCGCCTCTTGCCAGGACAGGTCGACGATGCCCGATACGTCGTACGGCTTGCCGTCACGGGTCTTCAGGGACCCCTGCTCTTGCAGAATGCCGGCGATTTCCTGCATGCGGGCCGTGTCCTTGTCGGTCAGCTTGGCGGTGAAGACCTGCGTCTTGATGGCTTCGGCGATGACCGTCTCGCGCGGCAGCTCGCCACGCTCGAGCGTCTTGAGCGTCGGCTCGGCGATAAAGTACGAGGCGATCAGCTTGGCGGCCTGTTCAGGCTGCTGCTGCAGCAGGTCGATGGCGGCCTTCTGCGCATCCAGGGCCTTCCAGACGTCGTCCTTGCGCTTGTCCAGCACGTCGCCCGAGGTGATCACCACCATGCAGGGGAACGGCCAGGCCTGGCCCACTTCGTAGATCTGCTTGACCGGCGCCACCAATTGGGCGATGCGGTCATAGGGTTCGAACAGGAAGGCCGCGTCGACGCGCTGGCCCACCAGCGATTGCACCGCCACCGCGGGGCTGACGCCCATGATGTTGACGTCGGCCGGCTGCAGGTTGCCCTCTTTCAGGACCACGCCCTTGAGCACCACGTCGGCCGTGCTGCCTTCCTTCTGGGAGGCGAGCGTCTTGCCCTTCAGGTCGGCAATCTTCTCGATGCCGGCGTCGTTGCGCACCACCAGCGAGTGGTAGCCCTGCTGCGCGCCGCCCACCACCTTCAGGTCGGCTCCCTTGGAAGCCCAGGCCACGGCGTTGGTGAAACCCAGCACGCCGATGTCGGCCTGCCCGCCCACGATCGCCTTGATCAGGTCGGTGCCGGACTTGAACTCGATCAGTTCGGTATCCAGGCCGGCTTTCTTGTAGAACTCGCCTTCCTGCGCCACGATGGCCTGCGCATCGTCCATGACGCGCAGGTAGCCGACGCGGAACTTCTCCGCGGCCATGGCGGGCGCCGCCGCCAGCACCGCCGCGGCCAGCGGCAGGGTCAGCCAGTGCTTCAGTTTCATGAATGTTCTCCAGTGCACGGATATAGGTATGGGCGTCGCGGCGCGGCCGGCAACAACACGCCGGCCGCGCCGCATATCGAAATGGTCAGGCTGCCAGCGCCACGTCGCCGTCGGCCACCTGGATGCCCAGCAGGCTCAGGATCTGGCGCTTCTCGCCGGCCAGGTCGGCCAGGTCGTGCGTCTTGCGGCGATGCTTGAGGTTGAATTCGCGCAGCACCCGCGCCGGGCGGGGGCTGAACACGACGACGCGGTCGGCCAGGAACAGCGCCTCGTCGACGTCGTGGGTGACCAGCAGCACCGAGGGCTTTTCCTGCTCGATGAGCTGGCGCAGCACGTCCTGCAGGCTGAGGCGGGTCAGCGCGTCGAGCGCGCCGAACGGCTCGTCCATCAGCATGGTCTGGGGCTGGGCGATGAACGCGCGGGCCAGCGCGGCGCGCTGGCGCATGCCGCCGGAGACCTGCTGCGGGTAGTAGTTCTCGAAGCCGGCCAGGCCCACGCGGCCGAGCCAGGCCACGGCCTTCTCGCGCGCCTCGGCCTTGGCCACTTTCTGGAACTCGAGCGCCAGCGCGACGTTGTCGCGCAGCGTCAGCCACGGGTACAGGGCGTGCTCCTGGAACACCAGCGTGCGGCTGGGGTGCGGCCCTTCCACCGGCTTGCCATCGGCCAGCACGCGGCCTTGCGAGGGCATTTCCAGGCCGGCCGCCATGTGCAGCAGGGTCGACTTGCCGCAGCCGGAGGGCCCCACCAGCGCCACCAGCTCCCCGGTGCGGAATTCGCTGGAGAACCCGTCCACGACCTGCAACGCGCCGAAATTCTTGTGGACGTGGTCGAAAGTGAGGTTCATAGGGCTGGCTCGCGCGGAAAAGCGTACGGAAAGGAAGCCCTAATCTAACAATCCGTTATATAAATCCAAACAATATTTTTATAATGCATTAAGCACTTTTAGTTATATGGAATGCTGGGCGGCCCTCCGGCCGCCCGCGTTCAGCCTTCGATGCCGCGCGAGGCCAGGTAATCCTCGTAGCCGCCGCGATAGTCGACGATCTCGCCGCCGGGCAGGATCTCGATGACGCGGGTCGCCAGCCCCGAAACGAACTCGCGATCGTGCGAGACGAAAATCAGGGTGCCCTGGTATTTTTCGAGGGCGAACTGCAGCGACTCGATCGATTCCATGTCGAGGTGGTTGGTGGGCTCGTCCAGCAGCATGACGTTGTGCCGCCCCAGCATCAGGCGGCCGAAGGTCATGCGGTTCTTCTCGCCGCCGGACAACACCTTGGGCGCCTTGGGCAGGTCGTCGGCCGAGAACAGCAGCCGGCCCAGCACCGAACGGATCGACTGGTCGTCGTCGCCCGGCTGGCGGTATTCGCTCATCCAGTCGAACAGGTTGATGTCGCCCTGCTGGAATTGATCGGACACGTCCTGTGCCATGTAGCCCAGGTCGGCGTTGTCGGACCACTTGACCGTGCCGGAGTCGGCCGCCAGGTCGCCGGCCAGCAGGCGCAGCAAGGTGGTCTTGCCGACGCCGTTGGCGCCGATGATGGCGATTTTCTCGCCCGCGTCGATCATGGCCGAGAAGTCGCGGATGACCGGCGCGTCGTAGGACTTGGACAGCCCTTCGATGGTGGCCGCCAGGCGGTGCATGACCTTGTTCTGCTCGAAGCGGATGTACGGGTTCTGGCGCGAGGACGGCTTGACCTCGACCTGTTCGGCCTTGATGCGGTCGATCTGCTTCAGGCGCGAAGTGGCCTGGCGCGACTTGGACTTGTTGGCGGCGAAGCGGCGCACGAAATCCTGCAGTTCGGCGACGCGCTCCTTGGCCTTGGCATTGTTGGCCACCAGCCGCTCGCGGGCCTGGGTGGACGCCAGCATGTAGTCGTCGTAGTTGCCCGGGTAGATGCGGATCTCGCCGTAGTCCACGTCGGCCATGTGGGTGCACACCTGGTTCAGGAAGTGGCGATCGTGGCTGATGATGATCATGGTGCTCTGGTAGCCGTTGAGCACGTTTTCCAGCCAGCGGATGGTGTTGATATCCAGGTTGTTGGTGGGTTCGTCCAGCAGCAGCACGTCCGGGTTGGAGAACAGCGCCTGCGCCAGCAGCACGCGCAGCTTCCACCCCGGCGCGATTTCGCGCATGGGGAGCTGGTGCTGGTCGACGCCGAACTCCAGGCCGAGCAGCAGTTCGCCGGCGCGCGCCTCGGCGGTATAGCCGTCATATTCGGCGAACTTGGCCTCGAGCTCGGCCGCGCGCATGTAGTCGTCTTCGGTGGCGTCCGGGTTGGCATAGATGGCGTCGCGTTCGGTCATGGCGGCCCACATCTCGGTATGGCCCATCATGACCACGTCGAGCACGCGGTAGTCCTCGAAGGCGAACTGGTCCTGGCGCAGCTTGCCCAGGCGCACGCCCGGCTCGAGCGAGACGTTGCCGGCGGAAGGCTCGAGGTCGCCGCCGATGATCTTCATGAAGGTCGACTTGCCCGAGCCATTGGCCCCGATCAGACCATACCGGTTGCCTTCCCCGAACTTGACGCTGACGTTCTCGAAAAGGGGCTTGGGGCCGAACTGGATAGTGAGATTGGCGGTAGAGATCACGGCGATGGAATAAAGGCGAGGCGCGTCCGTCGGACGCAGGGGGTAAACCCGCTAGTGTACCAATATGGCATGGCGCGCCGTGGGCCGCCGCGGCCAACGGGCCGCCATGCCACTGCGCACCCCTAGGGGTTATTCCCAGTCGTCAGACAATTGTCAGGACTTGTTGAGCAAGGTTTAATCCCGAAGCGGCCCTGCTGTTTGCCGCCGCCGACTGGCCATGCCGGTCGTGTCTTTCGCATTGCGCTTTGTTCTTGCTGCACCCATCAAGCTGTCATAACAAGCTGGTTCATGCAGTCCACTCCGGAGACAACAAGCCATGCAACACGCCCCCTCCTCCCGCCGCCGCTTCATCGCTGGTGCCACCACCGTCGCAGGCACCGCAGCGTTGGGATTCCCCGCCGTCATCCGAGCCCAGGGCTCACCGATTTCCTTGCGCTTCCAGAGCACCTGGCCTTCCAACGACATCTTCCACGAATTCGCCCAGGACTACGCCCGCAAAGTCAACGACATGGCCGAGGGCCAGCTCAAGATCGAGGTGCTGCCCGCCGGCGCGGTGGTCAAGGCGTTCGACCTGCTGGACGCCGTATCGGCGGGCACGCTGGATGGCGGCCATGGCGTGGTGGCGTACTGGTACGGCAAGAATACCGCCGTGGCGCTGTGGGGCTCCGGCCCGTCGTTCGGCATGGATGCCAACATGCTGCTGGCTTGGCATGAATATGGCGGCGGCAAGGAACTGCTGACCGAGATCCAGAAGGCCATGGGGGTCAACGTGGTGTCGATGATGTACGGCCCCATGCCGACCCAGCCGTTCGGCTGGTTCAAGAAACCGGTCACCAAGGCCGAGGACGTCAAGGGCCTGAAGTTCCGCACCGTGGGCCTGGCCATCGACATGTACAGCGCCATGGGCGCGGCGGTCAACGCCCTGCCGGGCGGCGAGATCGTGCCGGCGCTGGACCGCGGCCTGCTGGACGGCGCCGAGTTCAACAATGCATCATCCGACCTGGCGCTGGGCTTCCAGGACGTGTCCAAGATCTGCATGCTGCAGAGCTTCCACCAGAGCGCCGAACAGTTCGAGATCCTGTTCAACAAGAACAAGTACGAGTCGCTGCCCAAGCACCTGAAGCACATCCTGGCCTACGCGGCACAGGCCGCCAGCGCCGACATGTCGTGGAAAGCCGCCGACCGCTATTCGGCCGACTACATCAAGCTGCAGAAGGACCACAACGTCAAGTTCTACAAGACGCCGGACGCCATCCTGCAGCAGCAGCTGAAGATCTGGGACCAGATGATCGAGAAGCGCTCGGCCGAGAACCCGCTCTTCAAGAAGGTGCTGGAATCGCAGCGCGCCTTCGCCCAGCGCGCGGGACGCTGGCACAACGATACGTCGGTCAATTTCAGGATGGCGTTCAACCACTACTTCGCGCGCAAACCGGCCGCCTGACCCGCCGCCGGCCGATGTACCGCCGCGGCGCCACGCCCGCCCTGCCGGCGCCGGACTCCCCGTCCGGCGCGGCGCGCGGGCGCGCGCCAGCCGCGGCTCCGTTTCCCGACCTGGATCGCGCCCGATGCTCAAGCTGATACGCATGGTGGACCGCCTGTCCACCTTCGTCGGCCAGGCTTTTGCCTGGCTCATCGTGATATTGACCGTGCACATATGCTGGGAAGTAATGGCCCGGTATCTGTTCAACACGCCCAGCGCCTGGGCTTTCGACCTGCAGCTGATGTACTACGGCATTCTGTTCATGATGGCGGGCGCATATACGCTGGCCAAGAACGGCCACGTGCGCGGCGACATCCTGTACGGTTTCCTGCCGGCGCGGGTGCAGGCCGGGCTGGACATCATCCTGTACATCGTGTTTTTCATCCCCGGCGTGGTGGCCCTGGTCTGGGCCGGCTGGTATTACGCGGGCGAATCCATCGCCATCCGCGAGCACTCCTCGCTGATGGCCGACGGCCCGCCCATCTACCCGTTCAAGTCGTTCATTCCGATCGCCGGTGCTTTCCTGCTGCTGCAGGGCCTGGCTGAAATCGCGCGCTGCGCGCTGTGCCTGCGCAACGGCGCCTGGCCGTCGCGCGCCGAGGACGTCGAGGAAGTGGACGTCGACAAGCTCAAGGAGATGGTGCACGTCAAGGACGAGGACATCGCCCGCCTGGACCGCTACGTCACGCACGAGGAGAAGGCCAAATGAAGATCCACAAGGCACTGTGGTTCGGCCTGACCTGCATCGGCATCGTGCTGGCGATGATCGGCTTCCTGACGCCGTGGCACGACCTCACCACCGGGCACCTCGGGCTCCTGATGCTGGCCTTGATCGTAGTGGCGATCATGCTGGGCTTTCCGACCGCGTTCACCCTGATGGGCATGGGCGTGCTGTTCACGTTCCTGGCGTACTACCTGCAGAACCCGGATGTGCAGCATTCGGTGCGCCAGACGCTGGACCTGATGGTGCAGCGCACTTACGCCACCATGACCAACGACTCGCTCATCTCGGTGCCGCTGTTCGTGTTCATGGGCTACCTAGTCGAGCGCGCCAACCTGATCGAGAAGCTGTTCCGCTCCATGCACCTGGCCCTGGCCCGACTGCCCGGCGCCCTGGCGGTAGCCACCCTGACGACCTGCGCCATCTTCGCGACCGCCACCGGGATCGTCGGCGCGGTGGTCACGCTGATGGGCCTGCTGGCCATGCCCGCCATGCTCAAGGCCGGCTACAGCGTGCGCCTGACGGCCGGCTCGATTACCGCGGGCGGCTGCCTGGGCATCCTGCTGCCGCCATCGGTGATGTTGATCGTCTACGGGGCCACCACCGGCGTGTCGGTGGTGCAGCTCTACGCCGGCGCGTTCTTCCCCGGCCTGATGCTGGCCGGCCTGTACGTGCTGTACGTGATGATAGTGGCCAAGCTGCGGCCCGACATGGCGCCGCCCCTGACGCCGGAAGAACGGCGCATCGCCCTGCCCGCCGACGCCCAGTCGCTGGCCAGCCAAGGCTACACCCATGCCATGACCGGCATGCTGGCCGCGATGTTCAAGGGCCGCCGCAACAGCGCCGTATCGATGGGCTTCCTGTCGCGCAACATGGCGCTGGCGCTGGCGCCGCTGATGGCCTTCGTGCTGCTGACCGGCTCGGTCTATTACCTGGTGACCGAACCGCCGGTGGTGTACGAAATCCCCGATGAGCTACGCCTGGGCGGCGGGGGCGATTACGACAGCGGACTGGCCGAGCCGCCGGCGGAAGACGGGCTGGCCGAACCCCCGGCCGATGGCGGCCTGGCGGAACCGCCCGGGGCCGCCCCGGCCGCCCCGGGCGCCGTGGCCGAGGCGCCCGCCGAGGCGGCGCCCGACGCAGGTCCGGCGCGCCTGCCTGCGCCAGCCGGGTACTGGATATTCTTCGGCGTGTGCGTCCTGCTGCTGGCGATCTTCTATGCGCTCCTGACATGGGCGCGCCTGGAGATCTTCAAGATGCTGATGGGCTCGTTCTTCCCGCTGGCGCTGATGATCGCCGCAGTCCTGGGCTCCATCACCTTCGGCCTGGCCACGCCGAGCGAGGCGGCCGCCATGGGCGCCATGGGCGGCGCGCTGCTGGCGCTGGCCTACCGGCGCCTGAACATGCCCGTCCTGAAGGAATCGGTGTTCCTGACCGCCAAGACCAGCGCCATGGTGTGCTGGCTGTTCGTCGGGTCGTCGATCTTCTCCGCCGCGTTCGCCCTGCTGGGCGGCCAGCGCATCATCGAGGAATGGGTGCTGTCGCTGGGGCTGACGCAGATCCAGTTCCTGCTGCTGGCGCAGGTCATTATTTTCCTGCTGGGCTGGCCGCTGGAGTGGACCGAGATCATCGTGATCTTCATGCCGATCTTCGTGCCGCTGCTGATCACATTCGACATCGATCCGCTGTTCTTCGGCCTGCTGGTGGCGCTCAACCTGCAGACCGCCTTCCTGTCGCCGCCGGTGGCCATGTCGGCCTTCTACCTGAAGGGGATCTCGCCGCCGCACGTGACGCTGAACCAGATATTCCTGGGCATGATGCCCTTCATGGGCATCCAGGTGCTGGCGATTTTCCTGCTGTATGTTTTTCCGGAAATCGGCCTGTGGCTGCCCACCGTGCTGTACCGTTGATCCGAAGGAAACTGTAGATGCTGCAAACCCTGGAAGTGGCGTACGGGCCGCAGACCGCCGTGGTCTGGCTGGCGCGGCCGGATGTGCGCAACGCGCTGGATGCGCGCCTGATCGCCGAGCTGACCGAAGTGTTCATGACCCTGGGCGAGGACAGCGCGGTGCGCGCCATCGTGCTGGCCGGGCGCGGCAAGGCGTTCTGCGCTGGCGCCGACCTGAACGCCATGCGCCGCAGCGCGCAGGCCAGCGAGGCCGACAACCGCGCCGACGCGCAGGGCATGGCCACGCTGCTGCACACTATCTACACCTGCCCCAAGCCGACCATCGCGCGCGTGCACGGCGCCTGCATGGCCGGCGGCATGGGGCTGGCCACCGCCTGCGACATCGCCGTGGCGGCCCGCGAAGCCCGCTTCGCGCTGACCGAGACCCGCCTGGGGCTGATTCCCGCGATGATCTCGCCCTACGTACTGCGTGCCATCGGCGCGCGCGCCGCCAGCCGCTGGTTCCTGAGCGCCGAAGTGTTCGACGCCGCCGAGGCCTGGCGCATCGGGCTGGTGCATGAACTGTGCGAAGCCGACGAACTGGATGCGCGCATCAACGGCTTGCTGGGCAGCTTCATGCTCGCTTCGCCGGATGCCCTGGCGCAGGCCAAGCGCCTGATCCGCGACCTGGCGGGCCGGCCTATCGATGCCGCGCTGCTGGACGACACGGCCGCGCGCCTGGCCGCGCAGCGCGCCACCGACGACGGACGCGAAGGCATCGCGGCCTTCCTGGAAAAGCGGGCGCCGCGCTGGGTGCCGACGGAGCAGCAGTAAGGTGCCTGTGCGACCGGCTGGATCCATGAGGTGTCAGGCACCCAAAGGGTGTCCGACACCTGTGCGCTGGCTACGCCCGTGTCCGGCTAGTGGTGGTGCTCGTCGATCACCAGGTGGGCCATGCCGGGCTCGGTGGCCAAGCCGACCTTCTGCCCGACCGGCAGCGTAGCCTTGGTGGCGATGTGCCCGTACGGCAGGCCCGTCACCACCGGCACTTTGACGGTGCGGCGCAGCCATTGCAGCACGGCCGGCATGTCGTAGCCCGCATCGTGCGGCGCCAGCCGGTAATTGGTGAAATGGCCCAGCACGATGGCCTTCTGGCGTTCCAGCACGCCGGCCTGCCACAACTGCGCCAGCATGCGTTCGACGCGATACGGGTGCTCGGCCACGTCCTCCAGGAACAGGATGCCGCCGCGCACGCGCGGCATGTAGGGAGTGCCCAGCAGCGAAACCAGGGTGGCCAGGTTGCCGCCCCATAGCGTGCCGCGGCAGTCGACCGGATCGGCATCCGCCGTTTCGAAGCTGAGGATCTCCAGCTCGCCGCGCATCAGTTCGCCGAACAGCGCGGCGGTCAGGTCGTCGACCTCGTCGCCGCCGAAATCCGCCACCGCCGTGGCGCCGGAATAGCTGGGCGCGCCGGTCTGGGCCAGCAGCGCCAGGTTGAAGGCGGTGAAATCGCTCATGCCGACGAAACGCTTGCCGCTGTCGGCCATGGCGCGCCAGTCGATGGCGGGCAGCAACCGGCTCAGCCCGTAGCCGCCGCGCGTGACCATGACAATGGGATGCTTCTGGCGAGCGGCGCGCGCCAACCCCGCCAGGCGCTGCTTTTCAGTGCCGGCGAAGCGCTGGTGCACGGCCAGCGCCGCGCGGTCGACCGCGGTCTTGAATCCTTCCCGCGCCAGGCGCCGGCAGGCGAGTTCGACGGCGGCGGGATCGCGCACCGCCGAGGACGGCGACACCAGGTAGATGCCGCCGGCGGCCGGTACGTGAGCGCAAGCGTCGGAACAAAGGTGGCCGTGCTGCCCGTGGGCCGGGCCGTGCGGGGAGGTCATGCGAGGGATTCCTTGGTACGGCGTTCGCGGAAGAACCGGCGCAGCAGGTCGCCGCAGGGTTCCGCCAGCACGCCGCCGGTGATGGTGGTGTGATGATTGAGCCGGGCCACCGCGCCCACGTCCAGCACGCTGCCGCAGGCGCCGGTCTTGGGGTCGGCCGCGCCGTAGACCACGCGCGCCAGGCGCGCATGCAGCATGGCGCCGATGCACATGACGCAGGGCTCGAGCGTGACGTACAGGCTAATGCCCGGCAGGCGGTAGTTGTTCAGGTGTCGCGCCGCGGCGCGCAGCGCCACGATCTCGGCATGGGCGGTGGGATCGTGGTCGGTGATGGTGCGGTTGTAGCCGGTGCCCAGCACCTGGCCCTGGGCGTCGACCACCACCGCGCCGACCGGGACTTCGCCCACCCGCCAGGCGGCCTCGGCTTGCTGCAGGGCCAACGCCATCAGTTCGGCGTCGCCGGCGCGCGGTTCGGCCGGCTCGGGCGCCAGCGTCACGTCAGCCACGGTACACCCGCGACTTCAGGGCGATGCGCCCGGCCAGGCTGGTGACGGCTTCCTCGAGCCACTGATAGAGCTCGGCGTCCTCGTCGTAGCGGGCCTGGTTCAGGTTGGAGACGCGCCCTTCCTCGATGAAGCCCCAGGCGCGGCTGCGCTTGTCGCGGTGCTTTGGATCCCATACGCCGAAGGCGAAGCCGCCGGCGCGCCGGATCAGGGAAAAACACGGGATGTCGGTATAGCCGTCGCCCACGAAGACCATCTGGTCGAACGGCACGCGCAGGCGGTCCTCCGGGACCTTGCGATTGACCTCGAACGGCTTGTTGCGGAACTCGCGCCCGATGATGCCTTTCTGGATATGGAACAGATAGCGCGTCTTGTCGGTGAAGCTCACCAGCCGGCGCGGGAAGACGATGCCGCCGTCCTCGCCGTAGACGAATTCGGAGGCCCAGATCTCGGTGAATTCGTGCGCGATCGGCGTGGCGCGCACGACGTCGCCGATGCCGCTGGAGATGAGGTAGAACTCGAGCTGCACCTGCGGGTGCTCGGCCCGCACCGCGGCGCGCAGGCGCTGGAACAGGGTGGGCACGCCATCGTGCAGCGGCAGGCCGGCGCCCCATTGCGCCAGCCGCTCGCGCGTAATGGCGCCATGCGTGCCGGCGCGCGAGAGCTCGATCATCTGGTACAGGTAGGCCGGGACGGGGTCCCAGTCCTGGTCGGACAGCAGCGGGCCGACCTTGTCCTTCCAGAAGGCGGCCGTATCCACGCCCAGGCTGTCGAGGAAGCCGGACGTGCTGTCGGGCGCCAGCGTGTCGTCGAAGTCGAATATCAGGGCGATGACGTCGGACATGAGTACGGCGGAAAGTCGGCAATAGGCGCCATTTTGCCTGAAGCGGCCGCCGGCGGGAAACGCCGCGGCCGCCGCTCCGCCGCGCGCTTACCGCACCGGCACCGGGGTGGCGCTGCCGGGGGCAGGAGCAATGCCCGGCGCCGTGCCCGGCACGGTCGCCGGCGCGGGGCTGGCCGGCATCGTGCCGGAAGGCTGGGCCGGCACGGGAATGACCGTTTCGCGCAGCACCCCGCCGCCTTCCACGCTGCCCTTGACGCTGGTGGGTGCGGACATCTGGCGCAGGCAATCCTCGCGTTGGGCCTGCGGCAGCTTGTTGCAG
Source organism: Bordetella genomosp. 2 (assembly GCF_002261345.1). GTDB lineage: Bacteria > Pseudomonadota > Gammaproteobacteria > Burkholderiales > Burkholderiaceae_B > Bordetella_A. The sequence continues at coordinate 469,600 of NZ_NEVT01000006.1, forward strand.
CGCGCCACCGCATTGGTGTCGTAGTTGGCCGACTGGCCGTTGTCCAGCCGGTTGCGCCGCGCCTCGTCGCGCGCCGCGCCGGCCTCGCGCAGGCAAGTGGCGCGGTCCTGGTGCGTCTGGCCGCTGTTGCAGCGCTGCACGTCGAGTTCGTACTGGGACTGGATGGAGCCCGACGCGGCCGCGCCGGCGGCCTGGGCGACCGTCGCACCGGCCAACCCCGCCACGCCCAGGGCCAGGGCGCAGGTCAGTTTCTGCATACGTCGCATAGTCATCTTGCACTCCTTGAAAGCGTGCCGCGCAGCCAGCGCGGCGGTCTTTTTACGGTACGGGAAAGCCGCGTCCATATGGGAATGCAGATGTTACAAATCCATCCGGCGGTAACTGGTCCGCCGTGATGTAGCGCCCGGATACGTTTGGCGGGCGCCCGCCCTGCCCGCCTACTTCAGTTCGCCGCGCTGGCGCTGGCCGCGGTACACCGCCGCCCGCATCAGCAGCATGGCCGTGACCGGCGAGGTCAGCAGCAACAGCAGGGTAATGAGGATCTCGTGGAACACCGGACGCTGGTCCAGCGCGGAAAACACCAGGATCGATGCCAGCAATACGCAGCCGGCGCCGAGCGTGTTGCCCAGGGTGGGCGCGTGGATGCGGCAGAAGAAATCGCGGAAGCGCAACAGGCCCGCCGAACCGACCAGGGCCAGCAGCCCGCCCGCCACCAGCAGGACGGCGGCGGGTATGCCCGCCCACAGGGGGATATCTCCAGTCATGGCTCGATGACCTCGCCGCGCAGCAGGAACTTGGCCATGGCCGTGGAGCCGACGAAGCCGAACAGCGCGATCAGCAGCGCCACGTCGAAATACACCGGGGTGCCGGACCGGATGCCGAAGGCCAGCATGGCCAGCATGCCGTTGATATACAGGGCGTCGAGCCCCAGCACGCGGTCTTGCGCGGTGGGGCCGCGCACCATCCGCACGGTGGCGCACGCCATGCCCAGCATGAAGCACAGCAAGGCGAAGGAAGCGGCCCAGTACAGGACGACGTTCATTCGAAGATCTCCATCAGGGTGCGCTCATAGCGCTGCTTGATCAGGTCGATCCAGGCCTGTTCGTTCTCGAGATCGAGGACGTGCAGGATCAGTTCGGCGTCGGACACGTCCACCCATACGGTGCCGGGCGTGTAGGTCAGGATGCAGCCCAGCAGCGCACGGCCGTGCGGGTCGCGCAGCTCGAGGGGGATGTGCACATAGCCGGGCGAGAACGGGCGGCGCGGCTGCAGGATCAGTCTGCCCACCGCGATATTGGAACGCACGATGTCGACCAGCACCCGCCAGATCAGGCCGGGCACCAGCCACAACTTGTGCGGGCGGCTGCGCAGCGGCCGCAGGCGGCTGGAGGCAAAGCCCAGCCACAAGGCCAGCGCCGCGCCGATCAGCAACTGGCCGGGCGAGGCCGACTGGTTGAGCAGCAGCCACAGACACAACAGCGCCGCCGGCAGCAGGAATTTGTAGCAGCGCCGCATCATTGGCCCCCCAGGGTGCGTACCGTGTCGGCCGACAACACCGCGTCGATGTACTGGGCCGGCTGGTCGAGCGAGCGCGCGGCCTCGTCCAGGTATGCCGAGACCGGCCCCGCGCCGGCGGCCAGGGCGATGCACAGCAGGATCAGCACCGCCACCGGCCCCGCTTCGCTGAGGCGCAGGCGCGGCGTGGTGCGCTCGTCGGTGCTCCAGAAGATGCGGATGCCGGTGCGGCCGAACGCCACGATGCCGGCCAGCCCGGAAACCAGCACCGCCGCCACCAGGATCCAGGCATCGGCCGGCTGCGTCGAGCTGTTGGCGGCGGTGACCGCGGCCGACAGCAGCGAGAACTTGGCCACGAAGCCCGACAGCGGCGGCAGCCCCGTCACCAGCAAGGCGCAGGAGACGAAGGCCAGGCCGAGGAACGCCATGGCCGCCGGGATCGCCACGCCCACCACGTCGTCGGAGCGGTTGGGCGTTTCCGGGTCGTCCAGGTCGAACATGTCCATGGTGACGGCCAGTACGTTGGCGCCGAAGGTGCGCGTGCGCTCGACCAGTTCGACCAGCATGAAAAAGGCGCCGGTGGCCAGCACCGAACTGAGCAGGTAGAACAGCGCCGGCCCGGTCAGCGTGACCCCGGGCATGCCCAACGCGGTGAGCAGCGTGCCGGCCGAGACGATGACGCAATAGCCGACCAGTTGCTCCAGTTGCTGGGTGGCCAGCAGGCCGATGGCCCCGAAAACCAGGGTGGCCAACCCGGCCGCGAACATCCAGTCCAGGCTGAAGGCGGCCGGCGCGCCGGTGGGCAGCAGCAGCGAGCCGATGCGCAGCAGCGCATAGATGCCGACCTTCGTCATGATGGAAAACACCGCGGCCACCGGCGCGCTGGCCGAGCCGTAGCCGCGCACCAGCCAGAAGTTGAGCGGCCAGGCGCCGGCCTTGACCAGGAACGCCACGCCGAGCACGGCCGCGCCCGCTTCGAACAGCAGCCGCTCGCTGCCGGCCAGGGTGCCGGCGCGCACCGCCAGGTCGGCCAGGTTGAGCGTGCCGGTCACGCCATAGATGAGCGCGATGCTGATCAGCAGCAGGAACGAGGCCACCAGGTTGACGGCGATGTACTGCAGGCCGGCGCTGACCCGCGCCACGCCCGAACCGTGCAGCAACAGCCCATAGGAAGCCGCCAGTAGCACTTCGAAGAATACGAACAGGTTGAACAGGTCGCCGGTGAGGAAGGCGCCGTTCAGGCCCATCAGCAGGAACTGGAACAGCGAGTGGAAGTGCACCCCCAGGCGGTCCCAGCGCGCCAGCGAGTAGATGAGCGAGGCCAGTCCCAGCACCGCGGTGAGGCCCAGCATGATTGCCGCCAGCCGGTCGACCACCAGGACGATGCCGAACGGCGCCGGCCAGTCGCCCGGCAGGTAGACGCCCACGCCGTTCGGCCAATGCCCCCCTGCTCCGGCCGCCAGCGCCAGCAGCGCGATCGCCGCGGCCAGCTGCGCCAGGCACGAGGCCACCGCGATGCCGGCGCGCACGCCGCGCTGCGAGTCCGACAACAACAGCATCGCGGCCCCGGCGACCAGGGGCACCGCGATGGGATAGATGGGAGCGTGCTGCAGCCAGTCGATCAAGATTCGGACTCCCTGCCGTCGACATGGTCGGTCCCGGTGAGCCCGCGCGAGGCGAGCAGCACGACCAGGAACAGCGCGGTGGTGGCGAAGCCGATCACGATGGCGGTCAACACCAGGGCCTGCGGCAGCGGATCGGCCATCGCGGCCGGATCGGGCGCCACCGCGGCGTCGATGATGGGCGGCCGCCCTTCCGTCAGGCGCCCCATGCCGAAGATGAACAGGTTGACTGCATAGGACACCAGCGTCAGCCCCATGATGACCTGGAAGGTGCGCGGCCGCAGGATCAGCCACACGCCGGATCCGGCCAGGATGCCGACCGCCGCGGCGTAGATCAATTCCATCAGGCAGTACTCCCGGATTGTGCGGCGGCCTGCGCATCGGCGGCCGCCTTGCGTTGCGCGCGCAGCGATTGGTGCGCCAGGGCGACCAGCACCAATACGGTGGAGCCGACCACCAGCATGTAGACGCCCACGTCGAACAGCAGCACGCTGGACAAATGTATGTGGCCGATCACGGGCAGGGAAAAATCCCAGGCCAGCGCCGACAGGAACGGGCGCGCCGCCAGCCACGCGGAGATGGCGGTCAGGCCCGCGCACAGCAGCCCCAGCCCGACCCAGTGCTGCGGGTTGAGCCGGCTGCGCGACTCGACCCAATACACGCCGCCCACCATGTATTGCAGGATCACGGCGGTGGCCATCACCAGGCCGCCCACGAAGCCGCCGCCAGGCAGGTTGTGGCCGCGCAGCAGCAAATACGCGGAAGCCATCGCGGCCACCGGCAGCAGCAGGCGCACCAGCACGGCGGGCAGCATCATGCCGCCCGGCGGCAGCACCGCATGGATGTCCGGGGCGACCGTCACGGTCTCGGCCTGGTCGCGCTGCTGCAGCGGCATGCCGGCGCTTTCGGGGGCCGGCCGGAAACGGCGCAGCAGGGCGTACACCGTCAGGGCGACGATGCCCAGCACGGTGATTTCGCCGAGCGTGTCGAAGCCGCGGAAGTCGACCAGGATGACGTTGACAATGTTGGTGCCGCCGCCCTCGGGCAAGGCCATGTGGACGAAGAACTCCGAAATGGGCTGCTCCTGCGGGCGCGTCAGCATCGCATAGGCCAGCGCCGCCAGCGACGTGCCGACGACCGCCGCGATGACCACGTCGCGCGTACGGCGCACGCGGGCCCGCGCGTCGGCCTGTTCTCCGTCGGTCTTGCCCTCGATGCGGCGCGGCAGCCAGCGCAGCCCGAGCAACAGCAGGACCACGGTCACGACCTCGACGGCAAGCTGCGTCAGCGCCAGGTCGGGCGCGGAAAACCAGACGAAGGTCAGGCAGACGGCCAGGCCCGCGCCGCCGGCCAGGATCAGCGAGGCCAGGCGATGGTACTTGGCCTGGAAAGCCGTGCCCACCGCGCAGATTCCGCCCACGACCCAGAGTGCCGCGAAGGCCGGGTCCAGCGGCGTCAGCGGAGCGACCGTGTCGGTCCAGGTGCCGCGGCGCAACGGCAGCCAGGCGACCAGCAGCGCTCCCACCACGATCAGGACCATTTGCATCTGCAGGCGCGGCGAGGAAATGCGGCCCAGCAGCCAATTGGCCGCCACGCTGGAATAGTCGAGCAGGAACTCGAACGAGCGCCGGCCGTCGAGCCGGTAGATGAACGGCACGCGTCCCGGATAGGCGCGCTGGCGCGCCCGCAGCGCCAGGTAGAGCAGCACCCCGCTGATCATGGCCACGAAGCTCATCACCAGCGGCAGGTTCAGGCCGTGCCACACGGCCAGGCTGTAGGATGGCATCCCGTCGCCCAGGATGCTGTAGGCGGCGGTGTCCAGGAACGGCCCCACAGTGATGCCCGGGATCACACCGACCACCAGGCAGCACAGCACCAGCAGCCCGCTGGGCACCAGCATCCAGCGCGGCGGCTCGTGCGGCGCGCGCGGGAGATCCTGCGCCGGCGGCCCGAAGAACACTTGCAGGATGAAGCGCAGCGAATAGGCGACGCTGAACGCGCTGGCCAGCACGGCCATGGCCGGCAAGCCGTACTGGATGAGCGGGTCGCCGCTGACGAAGGTCGTCTCGGCGAAGAACATCTCTTTGGAGATGAAGCCATTGAGCAGCGGCACGCCCGCCATCGCGGCCGCGGCCACGGTGGCCAGCGTGGCGGTGATCGGCATGGCCTTGCGCAGGCCGCTCAGCCGCCCGAGATCACGCGTGCCGGTTTCGTGGTCGACGATGCCGGCGGCCATGAAAAGCGACGCCTTGAAGGTGGCGTGGTTGACCATGTGGAAGATGGCCGCCACCAGCCCGAGCGGGCTGTTCATGCCGAGCAGCAGCGCGATCAGGCCCAGGTGGCTGATCGTCGAGTAGGCCAGCACGCCTTTCATGTCCTGCTGGAAGATGGCCGCGTAGGCGCCCAGCACCAGCGAGCACAGCCCGGCCCCGCCGATGATCCAGAACCATTCCTCGGTGCCCGCCAGCACCGGCCAGAACCGCGCCAGCAGGAACACGCCGGCCTTCACCATGGTGGCCGAATGCAGGTAGGCCGATACCGGCGTGGGCGCCGCCATGGCGTTGGGCAGCCAGAACTGGAACGGGAACTGCGCGCTCTTGGTGAGCGCGCCCAGCGCCACCAGCACCAGCACGGCCGGATACCAGGGATCGGCGCGCACCAGGTCGCCCGCCGCCAGCACGCGGTCGAGGTCGTAGCTGCCGACGATGTGGCCGAGGATCAGCACCCCGGCCAGCAGGCACAGGCCGCCGGCCCCGGTGACGGTCAGCGCCATGCGCGCGCCGCGCTTGGCGTCGAGCCGGTGATGCCAGTAGGCGATCAGCATGAACGACGCCAGGCTGGTCATTTCCCAGAACAGCACGAGCTGGATGAGATTGCCCGACAGCACCACGCCCAGCATGGCGGCCATGAACGCCTGGAAGAACGAGAAGAAGCGCGGCACCGGGTCTTCGGGCGACATGTAGTAGCGCGCATACAGCACCACCAGCGTGCCCATGGCCGAGACGATCAGCGCGAACAGCCACGCGTAGCCGTCCATGCGCAGGGTGAACTCCAGGCCCAGCGCCGGCGCCCAGGCCAGGTCGGCCCGCACTACGCCGCCATCGACGACTTGCGGGAACAGGCTGGCCACCAGCACGGTGCAGGCCAGCGCGGTGAGCCCCGCCAGCCAGGCCTCGGCGTTGCGGGCGTTGGACGGCAACAGCGCAGCGCACAGGCTGCCAGCAAATGGCAGAGCGAGTATGAGAATCAGCGACATGGCGTTCCGGGAGGACCGGCGACTCGTCTCGTGGCGTGAGCCAAGCATAAAGCCGGTATGACGTTACTCGGAACCCTGGACAAGCGCGCCGTTGCAGCGACACCGCGGGCGCGGCGCCAAGGCGTCGACAGAGCCGGCCAGGAATCCACCCCGAAAAATATCAGATTCTTGTAAGGTTCGCACGATGCAATAGCCCGGCCTGTGCCGCCATTTCCCGGCGGCGCGCTTCCAGGAGACTCCCTTTGAAGAAAAATACGCTGTTCAAGTCCATGCTGCTGGCGCTGCTGGCGGCCCCCCTGGCGAGCCCCGCCGCCCATGCCCAGGGCTACCCCGAACGTCCGGTGCGGCTGATCGTGCCGTTCGCGGCGGGCGGCACCACCGACATGGTGGCCCGCATCGTGGCCGACGGCCTGGGCCGCGCGCTCGGCCAGCCGGTGGTGGTCGAAAACCGGGGCGGCGGCGGTGGCGCCATCGGCGCCGATGCGCTGGCCAAGTCGGCGCCCGACGGCTACACCCTCGGCGTGGCAACGGTCAGCACCATGGCGACCAACCCCGCCACCAACGCGCAGACCCCGTACGATCCGCTCAAGGACTTCACCCCCATCACCAACCTGGTCAACGTGCCCAACGTACTGACGGTCAACCCCAAGACGCCGGCCAATACGCTGCAGGAGTTCATCGCGCTGCTCAAGTCCGAGCCGGGCGCCTATAGCTATGCCTCGGCGGGCACCGGCAGCATTTCGCACCTGGACGGCGAACTGTTCAAGTCGCTGACCGGCACCGACATGATCCACGTGCCGTACCGCGGCTCGGGCCCCGCCCTCAACGACACGCTGGCCGGCCAGGTCAGCGCGCAGTTCGACAACCTGCCCTCGTCGTATGCCCACATCCAGGCCGGCAAGCTGCGCGCGCTGGCGGTGGCCGCGCCGGCGCGCGTGGCCGGCATGCCCGATGTGCCGACCTTCGCCGAGGCCGGCCTGCCGGCCATGAACAACATGGCCTGGTACGGACTGGTGGCGCCCGCCGGCGTGCCCGCGGACATCGTCGCGCGCGTGCATGATGCGGCGGTGAAGGCGCTGCAGGACCCGGACATCCGCCAGCGCCTGATGGACCGCGGCTCGCTGGTCGACGGCGGCACGCCGCAAGCGTACGCCGCGCTCATCAAGCGCGAACTCGAGCTGCGCAAGCAGATCGCCGACCAGCAGAACATCCGGCTCAACTGAGGCCGGCATCAATGGCCCGCGGCGTGCCGGGCACTTCCTGCACCGGCACGCCCATGTCCTGCCAGGCCTCGCCATGGCACGTGAACAGCAGCACCTGGTGCCGCGAGGCGGCGTCGTACAGGGCCCGCTTCATCAGTTCGCGCCGCGCCTGGTCGGCATGCACCAGCGCATCGTCGAGCATCAGCAGCGTCGGCCGGCCGGCCTGCTGCAGCAGGTCGGCATACGCCAGCCGGGCCAACACCCCCAGTTGTTCGCGCGTGCCGAAACTGAGCGCTTCCAGGGGATCGTCGCCGGCGCCGCGCGCCAGCGCGGCCGGCAGCAAGGCATCGTCCAGGCGCCACTGGGCGCCGGCAAACAGCAGCGCCGCGTAGTGCTGCAGGCGGCGCGCCAGAGGGTCCAGCAGCCGCTGGGTTGCGGCATTGCGCCGTTCGCCGAGCAACTGCCATAGCAAGTCCAGCGCCTGCGCGCGCGCGGCGAATTCATCGCGACGGCGCGCCAGCCGCTGCGCGTCGGCCTCGGCCACCAGCAGCCGCTCGCCCAGGCCCTGGGCCTGGGCCTGCTCCAGCTTGCCCTGCAGTTGCAGCAGCTCGGCATGGCGCCGGTGCTGGGCATCGCGCGCTAGCACCGCCGATTGCTCGAAGCGCTGCGCGTCCTGCTCGATGAGCTCGGGCTGGTGGGCCCGCAGGGCCAGCTGCGCCGCCTCGCAGCGCTGCGCCAGCGCGGCGCGGCGCGCGCCGGCCTCGGCCAGCCTGGCGTCGCGCTGCTCGCGCTGGGCGCTGCGCCCGGCGGCCAGGAACTCGTTCTGCCGGGCCGCCCAATGGGCCTGCAGCGACTGCGCCCGCCCCTGCTGGGTATCGAGCGTGGTGCGCGCCGCCGCCAGCGCCTGCGCGGCATGCTCGGCCTCGACGCTGGCGGCGCGCAACGCTTGCTGCGCCTGCGCCAGATCCATGGCCGCCGCGGCCTCCGGCAAGGCGGCGCGTTGCGCATGGAGCTGCTCGCGGCGGGCGCGGGCCTGTGCCTGGACGGCATGCAGGGCCTGCACGCCGTCCGGGGCGTGGATGCCCAGGCTCTGGCGCGCCATGTCGAGGTCGCGCCTGATCTGCTCGTGGCTGGCGGCGCGCGCCTCGGCCTCGGCCAGGCCGGCCACGCCCAGGCTGGCCAGCAGCGCGTCGCGCTCGGCGCGCGCGGCCTGCAGGCCGGCCAGTACCGCCGGCAGGTCGCGCCCGCCGGGTTCGATGCGCAGCATGCCGACCCCATCGATGTGCAGTTCGGCCGCGTCGCTCACCAGCACCTCGCCCTCGCCCGCCAGCGGCGCGCCGTCCAGCCGGATGACGCGCCCATCCTGCAGGTGGTGATACAAGCGCGTGGCGCCGGCGCGCTGCTGCGCCTGCAGCTCGCCGATACGCTGCTCCAGGCCGCGCAGCTTGCGCAGGCTGGCGGCATCGATCGACAGCCCCGCCGCCGCGGCCTGCAATTCCTGGATGTGCGCGGCCAGCCGCCCGGCCTCCGCTATCGCGGCATCCCAGCGTTGCAATTCCTGGTCGAGACGGACGATCTGTTCATCGCAATCGCGCCGCTGCGCCGCCAGTTGCGCGGCGGCGACCTGCGCCTGCGCCTGGGCCAGGCGTTCGGCGCCCTGCTGGTGCTGCAGGCGCGCCCGCTCGAGCGCCTCGCGCGCCGGCGCCAGCGCCGCGGCCGCCTGTTCGGCCTGGGCCTGCAGTTCGCGCAGCGCCTCGGCATCGCGCCGGTCGCGCTCGACCTGCTCGCGCAGCAGGCCCAGCGTATCGTCGGCCTGCGCCAGTTCGCGCGCCAGGCCCGCCACGATTTCGCGCTCGCGTTCGATCTCGGCCAGCCGGGCGCGCGCCTGGGCCGCGCGCTGCTCCAGTTCGCGCCACGGCTGTTCGCGTTCGGCTTTTTCGTAGTCGCGGCGCAGGCTCGCCAGCCGATCCACGTCGGCGTCGAGCGCGCGCTTGGCGGCCGCCAGTTCCGCCGCGGCCTGCAAGGCCCGCGCGCAGGCCTCCTCGGCCTCTTTGTAGGCGCCCTTGGGCCTGCCGCTGCGAGCATCGCGCAGCATGGCCCGTTCGGCCTCGACCCTTTCATACAGGTCATCGCCCTCGGCGGAGGTCAGCTCGCCGGTCAGGCGGGTGAGCGCGTCGCGCACGTGGACCTGCGCATGGGCGGCCGGCTCCAGCAGATTGTGGCCGTCGCCCTGCTGGATCCATAGCAGTCCCGGGATGCCGCCGTGTTCCGGCCGGCTCTGCCCCTTGGCCGGGAACTCGAAGCCCAGCAGCGCCGCCAGGGCGTTCTCCGCCGCCTCGCCTTCGTGGCGCTCGGCGCCGCCGTCGATCGACAACTCGCAGCGGGCCCGGCTCAGGAACGACTTGCGCAGCAGGTAGCGGCGCCCGCCGTGATCGAATTCGACCTCGACGGTGGGACGCGCGCCGTGCATGCCCCATGGCGCCAGGTCGGCCACCTTGGTCGTCTTGTAGCGTTCGAGGAACGCCGCGCGGATGGCCGCCGCCAGGGTGCTCTTGCCCGCCTCGTTCGGGCCGGCGATGACGTTCAGGCCGTCGGCCAGCCCGTCCAGTTCGACGGTATCGCGGAACTTGCGGAATTCCGCCAGGGACAGGCGGCGCAGCTTCATGGCTGCCCCGCCGCGCGTTCGCGCTGGAACTGGACCAGCAGGCGCAAGGCATGGCGCGCCACGGCGGCCTGCCCGGGGTCGTGCTGCAGGGCCTGCAATTGCGCCGCCACTTCGCCCACATAGCCGCTGCCTCCCAGGGCCGACAGATCGTGCTCGTCCGGCGCCAGTGACAAACGGTCGGTATCGAGCAGCAGCGCCCGCGCCCGCGCCGCCGCGCGCGCGGCGGCATCCTGCAGGGCTTGCCAGGCGTCGAGCGAAATCTGGCCGGACAATTCGATGCGCAGCACCTCGTCGGCGCCGACGCCGTCCAGGCGGTGTGCCAGCGCCTCGGCATCGGAAGCCAGTTCGAGCGACTCGGCCCATTGCGTCCAGCGGTAGCGGCCCACCGGCACGGCCTCGACCACCGGCTCGGCGCCGGCGCCCGGCAGGCGCACGTCCAGCACGCTGCCGGAAGCGTTGGCGCGGAAGCGGTCCGGCTCCGGCGTGCCGGCATACCAGGTGCGCGCGTCGATCTGCAGGCAGCCGTGCCAGTCGCCCAGCGCGAGATAGTCCAGCCGGGCGCGCGCGGCCCGGTCGGCGGCGATGGGGTTGGCCGAGTCGACCGCGTCGGGCAGGCGGCCGGCGATGCTGCCATGGGCCAGCCCGACCCGCGCCCGGCCGGGGCTGGTCCCGAGGGTATCGAACACCGCGGTGGTGTCGTCATATGTGTGGCGCTGCGTCAGCGGAGCGGCCAGCACCGCCAGGTTCGCGCCCGGCACATCGACCACGCCGGGCCGCAGCGGCACATGCACATTCGGGCCGATGCAGCCCAGCTGGTGTGCGCGCGACCAGACGCTGTCGGCCAGCGCGGCGTCATGGTTGCCGGCGATCATCACCCAGGGACCGGCGTAGGCCGCCAGCGCGCCGAACAGGCGCCGGATGCTGCGGTCGGATACGGCCTGGGTATCGAAGACGTCGCCCGCCACCAGCACGGCGTCCACGCCGCGCTGCGCCGCCAGCGCGGCGATGCGCGCCACGGCGTCGAAGCGGGCCTCGGCCAGCAAGGCCGCGTCATCGGTATCGAACTGGCCGTACTGCCGGCCGATCTGCCAGTCGGCGGTATGGAGGAGATGAATCACGGAAGACCTGGGGTGTGCCTGCGCCACGACGGGCGGTCATGGCGCGATTGTGGCACAACCCCGCGGCCGGCTGGCGCTCAGGCGACCGAGCGTTCCCCCATGGCCATGCCGGCGCGGCGCGGACGCGCGCCGTAGCGCGCCAAGGCCAGGTCGTCGGCCCGGATCGCGGGCCGCTGCCCGGTGACCAGGTCGGCCACCAGCTTGCCGGAACCGCAGGCCATGGTCCAGCCCAGGGTGCCGTGGCCGGTGTTGAGGAACAGGTTGCCATAGCGGGTGGCGCCGACGATGGGCGTGCTGTCGGGCGTCATGGGCCGCAGGCCGGTCCAGAATTCGGCGTTGGCCACGTCGCCGCAGCCGGGGTAGAGGTCGTTGACGACGTGCTCGAGCGTGCGGCGGCGCGCCGGGTTCAGGCGCAGGTCGAAGCCGGCCAGCTCGGCCATGCCGCCCACCCGGATGCGGTTGTCGAAACGCGTCACCGCCACCTTGTAGGTTTCGTCCAGCACCGTGGAGACCGGCGCCGCGTCGGCATCGGTCAGCGGAATCGTGAGCGAATAGCCCTTCACCGGATAGACCGGCAGATCCAGTCCGAGGGGAGCCAGGAAGCCGCGCGTATAGCTGCCGAAGGCGGCGACATAGCGGTCCGCGGACAGCGACTCGCTCCCCACCTGCACGCCGACGACTTCGCCGCCGCGCGTCTGCAGGCCGTCCACCGGCTGGCCATAGCGGAACTCCACCCCCAGCCCGGCCGCCAATTGCGCCAGGCGGCGCGTGAACAGGCGGCAATCGCCGGTTTCGTCGTTGGGCAGGCGCAGGCCGCCGGCCAGCTTGTGGGCGGTGCGCCCCAGCGCCGGCTCGGCCATCTGCAGGCGGGCACGATCGAGCAGTTCGTAGGGCACGCCGTTGGCTTCCAGCACCTCGATGTCGCGCTGCGCGGCCTCGTACTGGGCCTGGGTGCGGAACAGCTGCAGGGTGCCGCGGGCGCGTTCTTCATACTGGATGCCGGTGTCGGCGCGCAAGGCGCGCAGGCAGTCGCGGCTGTATTCGGCCAGGCGCAGCATGCGCTCCTTGTTGACGGCGTAGCGGTCCGCCGGGCAATTGGCCAGCATGGCGGCCATCCAGCGCCATTGGAACAGGCTGCCGTCCGGCCGGATGGCCAGCGGCGCATCCTTCTGGAACAGCCACTTCAAGGCCTTGAGCGGGATGCCGGGCGCCGCCCAGGGGGTCGAATAGCCGGGCGAGACCTGGCCGGCGTTGGCGTAGCTGGTCTCGCAGGCCGCCTCGGGCTGGCGGTCCAGCACGGTGACCTTGGCGCCCTGGCGAGCCAGGTAGTAGGCGGTGGTCGTGCCGATCACGCCGCCGCCCAGGACGATGACATGCATGAGAATTCCCCGTCTTGGACTAGTCATATGGGTAATTGAATAGTCTAGAAGCGGTGCGGCAGTGAAAAGCACTAAAATCGCCCTTTCCAATCCACTTTTCGACTGGCGGCGCCCCTCGTAGCGGCCTCCAGGAGTGAAATGCGCGAACTCGACCGCATCGACCTGAAAATCCTCGACATCCTGCAGCGCGACGGGCGGATCTCCATCACCGATCTGGCCGAGCGCATCAACCTGTCGGCCACGCCCTGTTCCGAGCGCGTCAAGCGCCTGGAACGCGAAGGCGTCATCGCCGGGTATCATGCGCGGGTCAATCCGGCGGCCCTGGGCCGAAACTTGCTGGTGTTCCTCGAAATCAAGCTGTCGGCCAAGTCGGGCGACGTTTTCGACAAGGTCAAGCAGGAACTGCTGTACGTGCCGGAGGTCATGGAATGCCACCTGGTGTCGGGCGATTTCGACTACCTGGTCAAGGCCCGGCTGACGGAAATGAACGAGTACCGCCGGCTGCTGGGCGAGATCCTCAAGCGCCTGCCGGCCTCGGCGGAATCGCGCAGCTACGTGGTGATGGAAGAAATCAAGGAAACCCTGTACCTGCCCACCGCCGGGCACTAGGGTCCCATACCCCCTCGCGCGACGCCGCATTGCAACGCCCGGCTGCTATGCTCCGGGTGCCGGCCCGATGGCGGCCGGACGCGCGGCGCCGCGCTCGCCTTACCGGAGAATCTTTCCGATGACTCGCTTGTACCGTTATTTTTTTCGCGGGCTGATCACCGTCCTGCCGATCGCGCTGACGATCTATGTGCTGTTCCTTTTCCTGTCCTGGACCGAGCGGGTCGCGCTGGCGCTGCTCAGCCCGTTCATCGGCAGCTTCTACATCCCCGGCATGGGGCTGCTGCTGGGTATCCTGGGCATCCTGCTGATCGGCTACCTGGTCTCCAAGGAGCGGGTGCAGCGCATCTTCCATCTGGTCGAGATGCCGTTCACCAACCTGCCGGTAGTCAAGAGCATCTATTCATCCCTCAAGAGCTTCGCCGATTATTTCTCGCCCAGCGCCAAGACCGACACCCAGCACGTGGTGGTGCTGCGCATGCCGGGCCAGCCGCTGGAACTGGTCGGCCTGATCACGCGGCGCGGCACCGAGGGGCTGCCGGAAGGCTTCCTGCCCGGCGAACGGGTCGCCGTCTACCTGCCGATGGGCTACATGATCGGTGGCTACACGGTCTTCGTGCCGGCCGATTGGGTGCACCCCATCGACATGTCGGTCGAGGAGGCCATGCGCGCCTCGCTGATCGCCTGGATGGCGCGCGCGCAGGATGCCCCGGCGGCGGTGCGCGCCGCCCCGCCGCGCCCGCCGGCGCCGCCGGCCCCGCCCGCGACACCGGGCGGCGCGCCATCGGGGCCGTCCGCGCCGCCGGCCGGCGATCCGCCGCCTCCCGCCGGCACGCCGGCCGCCTGACGTCCATCAACGGTATCGGGACTGCCCATGAAATTCATGGCCAAGAATTCGCTGTTCGGCATTCTGCTGCGCTCGCGCTGGTGGATCAGCCTGCTGGTGGCCGCGGCGCTGGTGGTGGTCGGCTTCGCCGCCCTGCCGCCGGCCTACGCGCCGTTCCCGGTATTCGCCGCGATTCCGTTCGTGGCCATCGCCGGCATCGCCGCCTGGAAGCAACGCGGCAAGCCCTCCCGGGCGCGCGTCGAACAGACCGCGGCTGCGCTCGCCGGCATGCCCTGGCCCGCCTTCGCCGCCACCCTGGAGGCGGCGCTGCGCCGCGACGGCTGCGAAGTCAGGCGGCTGGATGGCGCGGCGGCCGACTTCGAGGCGACGCGCGCCGGCAGCGGCCGCGCCCTGGTAGCGGCGCGCCGCTGGAAAGCCGCCCATGTGGGCGTCGAACCCTTGCAGCGCCTGGAAGCGGCGCGCGCCAAGGCGGGAGCCGGCGAGAGCATCTACGTCGCCCTGGGTGAAATCTCCGCCGCGGCGCACGCCTATGCCGGCCGCCACAACATCCGTTTCATGGATGCCGAGGCGCTGGCCCGGCTGCTGCCGCCGGGGGCTATGCAAACCGCGCCGCGGCAGTAGAATCTGGCGCCTGACGGCGCGCGTTGTCCCCGGCCCCCGGGCGCGCACCGGTTTGCGGAGCCGACGCATGCCCTCACCCGAACCGCCACGCCAGCCCGCCTCGCGGCAGGGCATCCGCATCGCCGCGCCCGACCCGGCCGGCTTGCGCACGCAATGCCGGGCCGCGCATGACTACCTGGCCTCGCTGGGCCTGGAAGCTCATCTGGTGGCCCGCCCGGATGGCCCGCAAGCCATGCACTTCGAGGCCTCCCGCGCCCTGCTCGCCCTGGCGTCGGACCGCGACACCACCGGGCTGCACGCCGCGCTGGGCCTGGACACCGAGGCCGGCGGCGATGACCTGGCGCGCGAAATCATCCTGGCCATGCTGCTGGGACCAGTGGCCTTCCCCTTCCCCGACGCCGCCGAACTGCGCAGCGCCGTGCGCATCCGCCAACATATCGTGCGGGCGGCGCGCCGCACCGCGCTGGCGTTCGACACCGAACACGCCGAGCGCCCGGCCGGCTATTGGCGCTACGACGAGGCGCGCGGCTTCACCATCGAGCCGGGCGTGTCGCTGATCGAGGCCCTGCAGCTGGCCACCCAGCCGCAGGCCTCCGGCAAGCTCTACTCCTTCTCGTGCTATCGCGCCACCGAATACGTGACGCTGCTGGGCATCGCCCAGGAGCTGCGCGACGCCCATCCGGCGCTGTACGCGCGCCTGCAGCGGCAATGGGAAACGCGCGCCATCATGTCGGGCCAGTTCCACGAGGTGTTCCTGCGCGAGTACGGGTCGCTCGAACAGCCCCTGCCGCCGCGCTACTACGTGCCGGGCGACCGCCTCTGGTTCCGCAACCCCGATGCGCACTCGTCCAATGTCGAGGGCTACGAGGGCTCATGGCTGTTCTACCTGGGCGGCGGCCTGTTCAATAATTTCTGGAAGCGCGACCAGCCGTATACGCTCACCGCGAAATGCGTCGAGATCTACCATTGGCGGGACGGCGCGCGGCACGATGCGCGCGGGCGCCTGATACTGGACGAGGCCATCGTCGAGGAACGCGTGGCCCGCACCCTGCAAGACCCGGCGGCGGTGCAGGCCGTGCTGGCCCGCATGCTGCGCCGGCGCGACCCGCAAGGAGTCTACGCCGACGGCGGCTGCATCGACGCCACGCGGGAATGCGCGCGCTGGGTCCTGCCCGGCACGGCGCAGATCGAGCTGCCGGACGCCGCTTGAGCCGCGGCATGAGCCGGGCATGCCTCGAAGCGAGGTTGCCCGGCATCCTGCCCGATCGGGCAGGCGCCGGCACGCTCCGGCCGCGCGACTAGCGCACCTTGCCTTCCTTCCACGCCTGCAACAGCTTGTCGTAGGGAATCGTCTGGCCCTGCGGCTTCTCGTTGGCCAGCTTCTTCCACGGCGCGTGCTCGTCCGACAGCCACTTGGACGGGTCGCTCTTCTTGTTCAGCTTGGGCGCGCACTGCGCCATGCCGGCCCGTTCCAGGCGCGCCATGACCCGGTCCATCTCCTCGGCCAGATTGTCCATGGCCTGCTGCGGCGTCTGCTCGCCTGTGACCGCGGTCGCCACGTTCTTCCACCACAGCTGGGCCAGCTTGGGATAGTCGGGCACATTGTTGCCGGTCGGGGTCCAGGCGACCCGCGCTGGGCTGCGGTAGAACTCGATCAGGCCGCCATAGCGGTCGGCGTTCTTGGTGAAGTAGTCGCTGTGGATGTCGCTGTCGCGGATGAACGTCAAGCCGGTGATGGACTTCTTCAGCGACACGGTCTTGGACGTGACGAACTGCGCGTACAGCCAGGCGCCGGCCAGGCGGTTCGGGTCGGTGGACTTGAAGAACGTCCATGAGCCCACGTCCTGGTAGCCGTTCTGCATGCCATCCTTCCAGTACGGTCCATAGGGCGACGGCGCCATGCGCCATTTGGGCGTGCCGTCCTCGTTGACCACCGGCAGGCCCTTCTTGGTCATGTCGGCGGTGAAGGCGGTGTACCAGAAGATCTGTTGGGCGATGTGCCCCTGCGCCGGCACCGGCCCGGACTCGGAGAACGTCATGCCCATGGCCTGCGGCGGCGCGTACTTCTTCATCCAGTCGATGTACTTGGTCAGCGCATACACGGCCGCCGGGCTGTTGGTGGCGCCGCCGCGCTCGACCGAGGCGCCCACCGGCGTGCACTTGTCGTCGGCCACGCGAATGCCCCATTCGTCCACCGGCATGCCGTTGGGCAGCCCCTTGTCGGCCGCGCCGGCCATCGACAGCCAGGCATCGGTGAAGCGCCAGCCCAGCGACGGGTCCTTCTTGCCGTAGTCCATGTGGCCGTAAACTTTCTTGCCGTCGAGCTCCTTCACGTCATTGGTGAAGAAATCGGCAATGTCCTCGTAGGCCGACCAGTTGGTGGGCACGCCCAGTTCATAGCCATACTTGGCCTTGAACTTGTCGCGCAGGTCCTGGCGGGCGAACCAGTCGGCGCGGAACCAGTAGACGTTGGCGAACTGCTGGTCGGGCAGCTGGTACAGCTTGCCGTCCGGCGCGGTGGTGAACTTGGTGCCGATGAAATCCTTCAGGTCCAGGTCGGGGTTGGTCCACTCCTTGCCGGCGCCGGCGATGTAATCCGACAACGGCAGGATGGCGCCGTAGCGGTAGTGGGTGCCGATCAGGTCCGAATCGGAGATCCAGCCGTCGTAAATGGACTTGCCCGACTGCATCGACGTCTGCAGCTTCTCGACCACGTCGCCTTCCTGGATCAGGTCGTGATTGACCTTGATGCCGGTGATTTCCGTGAAGGCGCGCGCCAGCGTCTTGGACTCGTACTCATGGGTGGTGATGGTCTCGGACACCACGTTGATCTCGGTGACGCCCTGGGCCTTGAGCTTGGCCGCCGCGTCGATGAACCACTGCATTTCCGCCATCTGCTTGTCCTTGGACAGCGACGACGGCTGGAATTCCGAATCCACCCATTTCTCGGCCTCGGGCAGACCGGCCCACGCGGCCGAGCACCCGATCAGGGCGATGGCCGCCGCCATGGCTTGCCTACGCAATTTCATGACCTATCTCCTCGATGTACCTTCCCTTCATGCTGCGGACCTGGGCCTGGGAAGATGCCGGCCGGCGGTCGTTCGGCTACAACTCTTTTTGTTTCATCCCTTGCGCATGATCCAGGCCAGCACCAGCATCGACACCGCGAAGCTGATCCAGACCGTGGGCGGGTCCTCCAGCCCGAACCAATCCATCATCTGCTCGCCCAGGCCGACATAGGCCAGGTTGACCCACGCGGCGGCCATCAGGCCGATGAACAGCCGGTCGCCGCGCGTAGTGGCAATGGGCAGGAAGCCCTTGCGCAGGCGCGTGGGCGACTTCAATTCCCAGACCGTCATGCCGGCCAGCATCAGCACGATGCAGGTAAAGAAAACCGCCACCGGCGTCGTCCATACCATCCAGTCGAACATGGCCGGCCTCCTATACGCGTCCCATCGCGAAGCCTTTCGCGATGTAGTGCCGCACGAACCAGATGACGATGCCGCCGGGCACGATGGTCAGCACCCCGGCCGCCGCCAGCACCCCCCAGTCCATGCCGGAGGCCGACACGGTGCGCGTCATGGTGGCCACGATGGGCTTGGCGTTGACCGAGGTGAGCGTGCGCGCCAGCAACAGCTCGACCCAGCTGAACATGAAGCAGAAGAACGCCGCCACGCCGACGCCCGACTTGATCAGCGGCAGGAAGATGGTCAGGAAGAAGCGCGGGAAGGAATAGCCGTCCACGTAGGCGGTCTCGTCGATCTCGCGCGGCACGCCCGACATGAACCCTTCCAGGATCCAGACCGCCAGCGGCACGTTGAACACCAGGTGCGCCAGCGCCACCGCCAGGTGCGTGTCCATCAGCCCCAGCGAACTGTAGAGCTGGAAGAACGGCAGCAGGAACACCGCCGGCGGCGTCATGCGGTTGGTCAGCAGCCAGAAGAACACGTGCTTGTCGCCGATGAACCGGTAGCGCGAGAACGCGTAGGCGGCCGGCAGGGCCACGGCCAGCGAAATCAGCGTATTGATGACGACATAGATAAGCGAATTGATGTAGCCGGAATACCAGGCCGGGTCGGTGAAAATGGTGCGGTAATGGTCGAGGGTGAATTCGCGCGGCCAGAGGCTCAGCGTGCCGACGATCTCGGTATTGGTCTTGAACGACATGTTCAGCATCCAGTACAGCGGCAGGATGGCGAACACTAGGTACAGCAGCAGGAAGGCGGCGCGCCAGGCCGAACCTCGCTTATCCATGGGAGACCTCCTCGGTGGCCGCGCCGGCGCGCTGCATCCAGTTGTACAGGATGAAGCACAGCAGCAGGATGATCAGGAAGTACACGATCGAGAACGCGGCGGCGGGCCCCAGGTCGAACTGGCCCACCGCCTTCTGCGTCAGGTATTGCGACAGGAAGGTGGTGGCGTTGCCCGGACCGCCGCCGGTCAGCACGAACGGCTCGGTGTAGATCATGAAGCTGTCCATGAAACGCAGCAATACGGCGATCATCAGCACGCCGCGCAGCTTGGGCAGCTGGATGTAGCGGAACACCGCGTAGCGCGAGGCGCCGTCGATGCGGGCGGCCTGGTAATAGGCTTCGGGGATGGCCCGCAGCCCCGCATAGCACAACAGCGCCACCAGCGGCGTCCAGTGCCAGACGTCCATGACCAGTACCGTCAGCCAGGCGTCCAGCGCGTCGCCGGTGTAGTGGTAGTCCACGCCCAGCCAGGTCAGCGCCGCGCCCATCAGGCCGATATCGGTGCGCCCGAACACCTGCCAGATGGTGCCCACGACGTTCCACGGGATCAGCAGCGACAGCGCCACCACCACCAGCGTGGCCGAGGCGCGCCAGCCCGTGGCGGGCATGCACAGGGCCAGCAGGATGCCGAGCGGGATCTCGATGGCCAGCACCGCCAGCGAGAAGCCGATCTGCCGCAACAGCGCGCCGTGCAGCTCCTCGTCCTGCAGCACCATCGCGTACCACTCGGTGCCGACGAACACGCGGCGCTCGGGCGAGATGATGTCCTGCACGGAGTAGTTGACGATGGTCATCAGCGGCAGGATCGCCGAAAAGGCCACGCAGATGACCACGGGCAGCACCAGCAGCCAGGCGCGTTGGTTGAGGGGCTTCATGAGATGCGTTCCTCGTCGCGGTAGAAGCAGGTGTGCGCGTTCAGCAGCGGCAGCCATACGACGTCGCCGACCGCGGCCGTGCTGCCGGCCGCCGCGCGGGCGCGCAGCGGCGCGCCTTCGAAGTCGCCGGTCAGCAACAGATAGGTGCCTAGGTCCTGGATGCGCGCTACGCGCACCGGCACGGCGCCCGGCGCGCCGGCGGCGCACGGCTGCAAGTACTCGGGCCGCACGCCCAGGCGCACCGGGCCGGCGGCGGCCAGCGTGTCGGCCATGGCGGCCGGCAGGCCGGACAGCCGCAGCGTACCCACCGCCAGCGCGCCGTCGCGCCATTGCGCCGGCAGGAAATTCATGCCCGGCGAGCCGATAAAATGGCCCACGAAGGTATGCGCGGGCCGCTCGAACAGGTCTTCCGGCGTGCCGACCTGCACCGCCTTGCCGCGCGACATGACCATGACCTGCTCGGCGAAGGTCAGCGCCTCGGTCTGGTCGTGCGTGACGTAGATGAGAGTCAGCTTGAGCTCGTGGTGGATCTCTTTCAGTTTGCGCCGCAACTGCCACTTCAGGTGCGGATCGATCACCGTCAGCGGCTCGTCGAACAGCACGGCGGACACATCGTCGCGCACCAGGCCGCGGCCCAGCGAGATTTTCTGCTTGGCATCGGCCGACAGTCCGCTGGCGCGCCGGTCCAGCAGGGCCGACATGTCCAGCATTTCCGCGATGCGCCCCACCCGCTCGCGCGCCTGGGCCGCCGGGACGCCGCGGTTGCGCAGCGGAAATGCCAGGTTCTGGGCCACCGTCATGGTGTCGTACACCACCGGGAACTGGAACACCTGGGCAATGTTGCGCTGCTGCGGCGTCAGGCCGGTGACGTCGCGGCCGTCGAACAGGATGCGTCCTTGTGAAGGGCGCAACAGGCCGGATATGCAGTTCAGCAGGGTCGTCTTGCCGCAGCCCGACGGCCCCAGTAGCGCATAGGCGCCGCCATCGCGAAAGGTGAAACGCAACGGCAGCAGCGCGTAATCGTCCTCCGATGCGGGCCGGCTGAGGTAGGAATGGGCCAGGTCGAGCTCGATCGCCGCCATCAGGCCACCTCCGCCGTGCGCCCGGCGGCCAGCAGGGCCCCCGCGGCGTCGAAGGCGTACAGGCTGGCCGGGTCGAAATACAGCGTCAGGCGGTCTTCCAGCGCGTAGCGGTGCACGCCCGGCAACTGGGCCACCACCGGCCCCGCCGCGGTCTCCGCGTGCACGAAGGTGTCGGACCCCGAGATCTCGGCCAGTTTGACGGCGCCGGGCAGCGCCACCCGTCCGGCGCCCGGCGCGATGCCGAAAGCCCCGGCCCGCAGGCCCGCCGTGATGCGCGCCTCGCCGTCGCCATCCGGCAGGGCGCGGGCCGCCGCCACCCCGCCCTCCAGCACGATGCCGCCGGCCTGGCGCCTGGCCGCGAACAGGTTCATGGGCGGATCGCTGAAGGCCCGCGCCACCCGCAGCGAGGCGGGCCGATGGAACACTTCGGCCGCCGGACCGTATTGCAGCAGCTCGCCCGCGTCCATGACGGCGGTATAGCCGCCCAGCAGCAGCGCCTCGGCGGGTTCGGTGGTGGCGTAGACCACCGTGGAGCGGCCGTCGGCGAACAGGCCGGCCAGCTCGTCGCGCAGTTCCTCGCGCAGCTTGTAGTCCAGGTTCACCAGCGGCTCGTCGAGCAGCACCAGCGGCGCGTTCTTGGCCAGCGCGCGCGCCAGCGCCACGCGCTGCTGCTGGCCGCCGGACAGCTCGGCCGGATAGCGGTCCAGCAGGTGGCCGATGTGCAGGCGCCCCGCCATCGCCCGCACGCGCGCGTCGATGTCGCTGGCGCCGCCCAGCTTCAGCGGCGAAGCGATGTTGTCGTACACCGACATCGAGGGATAGTTGATGAACTGCTGGTAGACCATCGCCACATTGCGGCGCCGCACCGGCACGCCGGTCACGTCCGTCCCGTCGACCCGCACGCTGCCCTCGGTGGGACGGTCCAGGCCGGCCATGATGCGCAGCAGCGAGGTCTTGCCCGCCAGGGTGGCGCCCAGCAGCACCGTCATGGCGCCGGCCACGGGAGCCAGACTGAGCGGGTACAGATAAGACTGCGACCCGACCTGCAGGGCGATTCTGTCCAGCGTCAACTGCATCGTTCTCCTCCGGGTGGGCGGATGCACTCGCTTTCGTTGTTTTTTTGCTTTTTTGCGTTTTACCCAACAAGCGAAAGAAAAACAATCTTGCAGCGCGTCATTATTTTTCGCTTTTGTTGTTTTATGATGCGAATATGACATTGAACCCTCGACAAAGCGCGCTCGTGGAAATGGTCCGTTCCCAGGGCTCGGCCACCATCGAGGCCCTGGCCCGGCATTTCGACGTCACCCTGCAGACGGTGCGGCGCGACGTCAACCTGCTGGCCGAGGCCGGGCTGTTGTCGCGCTTTCACGGCGGGGTGCGCATCGAAGCCTCCACCATCGAGAACATCGCCTACCGCAAGCGCCAGGGGCTGCACGCCGAGGCCAAGCAGCGCATCGCCCAGGCCGTGGCGCGCGCCGTGCCGGACGGCTGCTCGCTGATCCTCAACATCGGCACCACCACCGAGGCCATCGCGCGGGCGCTGCTGCGCCACCGCGGCCTGCGGGTCATCACCAACAACCTGCATGTGGCCGACATCCTGTCGGACAACCCCGATTGCGAAGTCATCGTGGCCGGCGGCGTGGTGCGGCCGCGCGACCGCGGCATCGTCGGCGAGGCCACCGTGGACTTCATCCGCCAATTCAAGGTCGACATCGGCCTGATCGGCATCTCGGGCATCGAGGCCGACGGCACGCTGCGCGACTACGACTTCCGCGAGGTGCGCGTGGCGCGCAGCATCATCGAACAGTCGCGCGAAGTGTGGCTGGCCGCCGACAGCAGCAAATTCCAGCGCCAGGCCATGGTCGAGCTGGCGCACATCTCGCAGATCGACCGTTTCTTCACCGACGCGTATCCGCAAGAACCCCTGGCGCAAGTCCTGCAAGAGTCCGGCGTGCGCTGCGAGATCGCGGCGGCCGAGGCCGGCGCCGAATCCGCCGAGGGCTGAGCCTGTCCCGTTTCCTTTGCCGGTCCGACATCACGCCGCCATGACCCCTGTCCCCACCTCCGTTCTCCCGCCCAGCCGCGCCGCGCTGCTCGAGGCCCTGCAAGACCCCGCCCCGTGGGACGTGGTCGTCATCGGCGGCGGCGCCACCGGCCTGGGCACGGCCGTCGACGCCGCGGCGCGCGGCTACCGGACGCTGCTGATCGAGGCCGACGACTTCGCCAAGGGAACCTCCAGCAAGGCCACCAAGCTGGTGCACGGCGGCGTGCGCTACCTGGCCCAGGGCAATATCAGCCTGGTGCGCGAAGCCTTGCATGAGCGCGGCCTGCTCAACCGCAACGCGCCGCACCTGGTGTGGCCGCTGGGCTTCGTGGTGCCGGCGTACGGCCTGCTCGACCAGCCGTTCTACGGCGTCGGGCTGAAGATGTACGACATGCTGGCCGGCCGGCTCAACCTGGCTCCCAGCCGCTGGCTGTCGCGCGCCGAAACCCTGGCGCAGGCCGCCACCGTGGCGCCCTCGGTGGGCGGACG
This sequence comes from Bordetella genomosp. 2, assembly GCF_002261345.1. Classification (GTDB taxonomy): domain Bacteria; phylum Pseudomonadota; class Gammaproteobacteria; order Burkholderiales; family Burkholderiaceae_B; genus Bordetella_A. Next base: position 493,174 of record NZ_NEVT01000006.1, read on the forward strand.
GACCCTGCGCGGCGGCGTGCTGTATTACGACGGGCAATTCGACGACGCGCGCCTGGCGGTAGCCTTGATGCGCACGCTGTTCGACCTGGGCGGCACGGCCGTCAACTACGTGCGCGCCACCGGCCTGACCCGCGACGAGCGCGGCGCCGTTGGCGGCGTGCTGGTGCAGGACGCGCTGGGCGGCGGCCAGTACGCCGTGCGGGCGCGTTGCGTGGTCAATGCCACCGGCGTCTGGGTCGACAGCGTGCGCCGCATGGATGACGCGCAGGCGCAGACCATGGTCGCGCCCAGCCAGGGCGTGCACCTGACGCTGCCGCGCGACTTCCTGCCGGGCGACAAGGCCATACTCATCCCCAAGACCGACGACGGCCGCGTGCTGTTCGTGGTGCCCTGGAACGGCCGCACCATCGTCGGCACCACCGATACGCCGCGCGACGACCTGCCGCTGGACCCGCCGGCCCTGCCGGCCGAGGTCGATTTCATCCTGTCCACCGCCACCCGCTACCTGAGCCGCAAGCCCACGCGCGCCGACGTCACCAGCGTATGGGCCGGCCTGCGGCCGCTGGTCAAGGCGACCGGCGAGGCTGCCACCAAGACCCTGTCGCGCGAGCACACCATCGTGGTGTCGCGCGGCGGGCTGGTCACCGTGACCGGCGGCAAATGGACCACCTATCGCCGCATGGCGCAAGACGTGATCGATACCGCCATCCAGCGCCAATTGCTGCCGCAGGCGCACTGCCGCACCGCCGACCTGCCCCTGCACGGCGCGCCGGCGCCGGGCGCGCCGGCGGCCGCCCCGCAAGGCACGCCCGACAGCTACTACGGCACCGACCTGCCGGCATTGCGCGCCCTGCCCGGCCACGAACGCGTGCTGGTGCCGGCCAGCGGGCTCACGGAAGCCCACGTGCGCTTCGCCGCGCGCCATGAACTGGCCCGCAGCGCCGAGGACGTACTGGCGCGGCGCAATCGCGCACTGTTCCTCGACAGCGAGGCGGCCATCCGCGCCGCGCCCGAGGTGGCCCGCATCCTGGCCGAAGAACTGGACCTGGACGCCGACTGGCAACGCGCCACCCTGGCGAGCTTCGAACACAACGCGGCGCATTACCGGCTGGCCTGAGCCGCGAAACTGCGACGCTGCGGCGGCGAAATTGCAACAGGCGCTTTTAATTAATTAAATCATTAATTAGAATGCGCACATGAACGCCGCCATCTCCACTTCCCGCAAGCTCGGCCGTCCGGCCCGCCCCGCCAGCGCCGACGGCCGCGACGCCATGCTGGACGTCGCCACGGCATTGTTCGCCTCGCAAGGCGTGGCCGCCACCACCATCGCCCACATTGCCGCGGGCGCCGGCGTCACCTCCGCAATGGTGCACTACTACTTCAAGAACCGCGAACAGCTCATCGACGTGGTGGTTGCCGAGCGCCTGGCGCCGGTCATCGCCTATGTGTGGGCCCCCGCCGTCGCCCAGGCGGCCGCCGGCGACGCCGCTCCGGCCGACCCCCACGCCATGGTGGCGCGGGTCGTGCAGCGCATCGTCCAGTGCGCCTCCGAGCGCCCGTGGCTGGCGCCCCTCTGGATGCGTGAAGTGGTCAACGCGGGGGGGCAGTTGCGCGAGCGGGTGTTCCGCCAGTTGCCGTTCGACCACCTGCATGCCTTTGCGGCCCAGATTGCGCAGGCCCAGCACGCCGGCGCGGTGAATCCGCATGTCGAGCCGCGCCTGGTATTCCTGTCGGTGCTGGGCATGACCTTGGTGCCGCTGGCCACTGCCGACCTGTGGCAGCGCATCTGGGCCGATGACGGCGCCGCCGCCGGACTCCAGCCCGACACCATCGCGACGCACGCCATCGCCATTCTGTCGGGCGGCCTGTTGCCGCCCTCCTCTTCCACCCGGCGGCGCCCTGCGCGCCGCTCCCCGTCCCGGCCAGGATCCTGACGCCATGCCCGTCCGCCTTCCGCTTCCCGGTTTCCCCGCGCGGCGCCGCGCCTTGGCCGCCTGGTGCCTGCCCTTGCTGCTGCTGGCCGCCTGCGGCAAGAACGAGCAGCCGTTCTACCAGGGCTATGTCGAGGGCGAATTCGTTTATATGGCGGCCTCGCAGGCGGGCCGCCTGCAGACGCTGCACGTTGCCCGCGGGCAGCAGGTGCAGGCGGGCGCGCCGCTATTCGAACTCGAAGCCGATCCCGAGGCCGAAGCCCAGCGCGAGGCCCGGGCCCGCCTGGCCGCGGCGCAGGCCCAGTTGCGCGACCTGGACACCGGCCAGCGGCCGCCCGAAATCGAAGTCGTGCGCGCCCAACTGGTGCAAGCCGAGGCCGAAGCCCAGCGCGCCGCCGCACAGCTGGCGCGCGACCGCGTGCAGTTCCAGGCCGGCGGCATCGCCCGGGCGCAGTTGGACGACAGCCGCGCCCAGGCCCGTGCGAGCGCCGCGCGCGTGCGCGAACTGCGCGCCCGGCTCGACGTCGCCGAGCTGCCCGGCCGCGACCAGCAGCGCCAGGCCCAGCAAGCGCAGGTCGAAGCGGCGCGCGCCGCGCTGGCGCAGGCCGATTGGGCGCTGGCGCAAAAGCAGGTGGCCGCGGCCGCCGCGGGCCGCGTCTTCGATACCATGTACCGGGCGGGCGAATGGGTGCCCGCCGGCAGCCCGGTAGTCCGCCTGCTGCCGCCCGGCAACATCAAGCTGCGCTTTTTCGTGCCCGAGACGGCGCTGGGCGCGCTGCATCCCGGCGACCGGGTCAGCGTGCGCTGCGATGCCTGCGGCGAGGCGGTGCCCGCCGCCATCACCTATGTGTCCGAACAGGCCGAATACACGCCTCCGGTCATCTACAGCCGCGACAGCCGCGGCAAGCTGGTCTACATGATCGAGGCGCACCCGGCGCCGCAGGACGCGGCGCGGCTGCACCCGGGCCAGCCCGTCGAGGTTGTGCTGCCATGAGCCGGCCCGACAGCGCCGAGCTGGTCATCGACGTGCATGGCCTGAACAAGCACTTCGGCGACAAGCACGTGGTCAACGACGTGTCGCTGCAAGTGCGGCGCGGCGAAATCTACGGTTTCCTGGGCCCCAACGGCAGCGGCAAGACGACCTGCATCCGGCTCATGTGCGGCCTGCTCACGCCCGACTCCGGCAGCGGCACCTGCCTGGGCTACGACATCCGCACTCAGAGCGCCGACATCAAGCGCCACGTAGGCTACATGACGCAGAAGTTCTCGTACTGGGAAGACCTCACCATCCGCGAGAATCTCGATTTCGTGGCGCGCATGTACGAAATGCCCGACCGCCGCCAGGTGGTGGAACAGGCGCTCGAGGGATTGGGGCTGCAGAGCCGCGCCGACCAGCTCACCGGCGCCCTCTCGGGCGGCTGGAAGCAGCGGCTGGCGCTGGCCGCCTGCCTGCTGCACGAGCCGCAACTGCTGCTGCTGGACGAGCCCACCGCCGGCGTCGACCCGACCGCGCGGCGCGATTTCTGGGAAGAACTGCACGCCCTGGCCGCGCGCGGCATCTCGGTGCTGGTCAGCACCCACTACATGGACGAGGCCGAACGCTGCCACAAGCTGGCCTACCTGGCCTACGGCCGCCTGCTGACACAGGGCACCGCCGAAAGCGTCACCGCCGAGCAGGGGCTGGCCACCTGGGCGATCCATGGCAATGACCTGGTCTCGCTGGGGCAGCGCCTGCGCGGCAGCCCCGGGGTCGACCAGACCGTCGCCTTCGGCTCGGCGCTGCATGTCAGCGGCACGGACCACGCGCAGCTCGAACGCACGCTGCGCGAAGCGGTGCAAGGCTCCGGCCTGCGGCTCGAACCGATCGACACCAGCCTGGAAGACGTATTCATCTACCTGATGAACCGCTCCACCGACAACTACGGGAGCCGGCCATGACGGCGCGCGAGCGGCGCTTTTCCTGGATGCGCTGGTGGAGCATGGTGCTCAAGGAGTTCCTGCAGCTGCGGCGCGACCGCATCACCTTCGGCATGATCGTCGGCATCCCCATCATGGAGCTGGCGCTGTTCGGCTATGCCATCAATACCGATCCGAAACAGATGCCCACCGCCGTGATCGTGTCCGACCACAGCGAGTTCACGCGCACCTTTGTCTCGGCCATGAAGGCGTCGGATTACTTCAATATCGTCGAGGAACTGCCCGACGAGGAAGCCGGCCGCGCCGCGCTGGCCCAGGGCCGCGTGCTGTTCGTGCTGACCATCCCGCCCGACTTCACGCGCAGCCTGCTGCGCGGCGAACGCCCGGCGCTGCTGATCGAGGCCGACGCCACCGACCCCATGGCCACCGGCATGGCGGTCAGCGCCGCCGCCCAACTCGGCCAGACCGTGGCGCGCAAGGACCTGACCGGACCGCTGGCGCACTTGGCGGGCGGGCAGCCGCCCTTCGAGGTGCGTGTGCACCGCCTGTACAACGAAGAGCAGATCGCCCAGTACAACACCGTGCCCGGTCTGATGGGCGTGATCCTCAGCATGACCCTGGTCATGATGACCGGCCTGGCCATGACGCGCGAACGCGAGCGCGGCACCATGGAAAACCTGCTGTCCACCCCGGTACGGCCGCTGGAGGTCATGACGGGCAAGATCGTGCCCTACATCGCCATCGGCCTGCTGCAGGCCACCATCATCCTGCTGGCGGCGCGCTATGTATTCAACGTGCCGTTCATGGGCAGCCTGCTGGCGGTGTACCTGGCGGCGCTGCTGTTCGTGGCGGCCAACCTGACGGTCGGCATCACGCTGTCGTCGCTGGCGCAGAACCAGCTGCAGGCCATGCAGCTGACCATGTTCTATTTCCTGCCCAACATCCTGCTGTCGGGGTTCATGTTTCCGTTCCAGGGCATGCCCCTGTGGGCCCAGCACCTGGGCAACCTGCTGCCGCTCACGTACTTCAATCGCCTGATCCGCGGAATCCTGCTCAAGGGCAATGGCTGGACCGACCTGTGGCCGCATGTCTGGCCGCTGCTGGTGTTCACCGTACTGATCATGGCGCTGGCCGTGAAGTTCTATCGCCGCACGCTGGACTGACATGCCGAACCGACGCTCATCATCGCGCGGGTACCGTGCGCGCGCCGCCTCCCCGGCGCTGGCCTTGCTGCTGATGCTGGGCGGCTGCGCCGTGGGACCCGATTTCGCACGCCCGCCCGCCCCGGACGCCGGCCACTACGGCGCAGCGCCCGCGCCGGCAGAGACCGCCGGCGATGCCGGCGCGCCGCCGCAACGGCTGCATGCCGGCATGGACATTCCCGCCCAGTGGTGGCGGCTCTTTCGTTCGCCCGAGCTCGACCGGCTGGTGCGCGAGGCGCTGGCCCACAGCCCCACCATCGACCAGGCCCGCGCCCGCCTGCGCGAGGCGCAGCAAATACTGGCGGCCGAAACCGGCGGCCGCACCCTGCCCTCGGTGGATGCCAACCTGTCGGCGGGCCGCCAGAAGGTCGATCCCTCTGCCTACGGCGTGCCGGTAGCCGAGCAGCCGGCGCCCTTCACGCTCTACAACGCCTCGATCGACGTGTCCTACACCCTGGATGTGTTCGGCGCCGAGCGGCGCGCGCTGGAGGGCCTGCGCGCGCAAGTCGACCTGCAGGCCCGGGAATTGCAGGCCGCGCGCATGACGCTGGCGGGCAATGTGGTCACGGCCGCCATCCGCCAGGCCGCCCTGCAAGCCCGGCTGGAAGCCGCCGAGGCCCTGCTGGAAGCCCAGGCGCGCCAGCTCGACATCATGCGCCAGCGCCAGCGCGCCGGCGGCATCGCCACCCTCGACCTGCACAACCAGGAATCGTTGCTGGCCCAGACCCGCGCCACGCTGCCCGACCTGCGGCGGCAACGCGACCGGGCGCGCCATCAACTGGCGGTCTACCTGGGCCGCCTGCCTGCCCAGGCAGACCTGGCGCTGCCCGCCTGGGCAGCATTGCAACTGCCGCTGGACGTGCCCCTGAGCGTGCCATCGCAACTGACGCGCCAGCGTCCCGACATCCTGGCCGCCGAGGCGCTATGGCACCGCGCCGCCGCCGATGTCGGCGTGGCCACCGCCAATCGCTACCCGCGTTTCACGCTGACCGGCAGTTTCGGTTCGCAGCGCACCCGGGCCGGCGACGTGGCCGACGGAGTCAACGTCTGGAGCCTGGCGCTGGGACTGACGCAGCCGCTGTTCCGCGGCGGCGAGCTGCGGGCCCGCCAGCGCGCCGCCGAGGCCGCATACGATGCCGCGGCCGCGGCCTATCGCCAGACCGTCCTGCAGGGCTTCCAGCAGGTGGCGGACGCGCTGCGCGCCGTCCAGGCCGACGCCGCCGCCTTGCAGGGGCGCGCCGAGGCGGAACGGCAGGCGCAGGCAGCCTATGCCATCGCGGCCCGCCAATACCAGGCGGGCGGCATCAGCCAGTTCGCCCTGCTCGACGCGCAGCGCGAGCAATTGCGCACCCGTGCCGAACGGATCCAGGCCCAGGCCGACCGCTATGCCGACACCGCCGCGCTGCTGCAGGCGCTGGGCGGCGGCTGGTGGAACGAGGCGCCGGAGGGCGTATCATCCTCCCGTTCGCCTTCACCGTCTTCCGCATGCCATGGATGTCTTCCTGCGACTGCAAGCCCTGCTGACTGAACACCAGATTCCCTACCGCCTGCTGCAGCACCGGCCGGCCGGCAAATCCGAAGAAGTGGCCGCCATCCGCGGCACGGCGGTCAGCCAGGGCGCCAAGGCCCTGGTGTGCCGCGTCAAGCTCACCTCCAACCTGCGCAAGCACGTGCTGGCGGTATTCCCGGCCGACAAGCAGGCCGACCTGGCGGCCATCGCCGCGGCCGCCGGCGGCAAGAAGGCCTCGCTGGCATCCCATGAACTGGCGCGCGAGCTCACCGGCTGCGAGATCGGCGCGATCCCGCCGTTTTCATTCAACCAGGACCTGTCCTTGCTGGCAGACCCGAGCCTGCGCGAGCGGCACGACGAGATCGTCTTCAACGCGGGCCGGCTCGACGCCTCCATCGTGATGCGCACCGACGATTATTTCCGCCTGGCGCAGCCGGCCCAGGCGCCGTTCGTGCATCCCTGAGGACATACCATGTGCCTTGTCGTGCTCGCCCTGCGCAGCGTCCCCGGCGTGCCGGTGCTGATCGCCGCCAATCGCGATGAATTCCACGCCCGCCCCACCCAGCCGGCGGCGCGCTGGCCCGGCCGGCCCGCCATCTATGCCGGGCGCGACTTGCGCGCCGGCGGCACCTGGATGGGCGTCGACGAACGCGGCCGCTACGCGGTGGTGACCAATTTCCGCGACCCGCTGCACATCCTGCCCGACGCCCGCTCGCGCGGCGCGCTGGTCGAAGACTACCTGCGCGGCGACGCGCCGCCCGCGGAATACATCGCCGCCGTGCACGCCGACGGCGCCCGCTACAACGGCTTCAACCTGATCGCCGGCGATGCGGACGGCGCCTGGTATTGCAGCAACCGCGACGGCACGCCGCGCGCGCTCACGGCCGGCATCTATGCCGTGTCCAACCACCTGCTGGATACCCCCTGGCCCAAGCTCGCGCGCACCAAGGCGGCATTCGCGGCCGTGCTGGGCCGCGCAACGCAGCCCGACCTGCCCGCGCTCTACGCGGCCCTGGCCGACCGCACCCCGGCCGAGGACGCCAGCCTGCCCGACACCGGCATCGGCCTGGCGCGCGAGCGCCTGCTGAGCAGCCCGTTCATCGTCAGCCCCGACTACGGCACGCGCGGCTCGACGGTGCTGGCCCTGCACGCGGACGGCCGCGGCGAACTGCACGAACGCCGCTTCGGCCCCGACGGCATGCCCGCCGGCGACAGCGACCTGGCCTTCACCTGGCGCGCCTGATCCCTGCGGTGGCGAACTTCGCCGGCGCGGACTAATCTAAAGGCAATGTCCCGCACCACGGGACCCGCCAGGCCCGGCCGCGGCCAAGCGCCGGGCTTTCCTGGAGAACGCCCATGAACAAACGCCACGAACGTTCGCGCATGGCCGCCGCGCTGGCCGCCGGCAGCCTGGCCCTGGCAGCCGGCGTCGCCGCCGCGCAGACCTCTTCCGCGCTGCCCGCGGTGCAGCAGCAAGGCAGCGTGCAATACATCACCGGCGGCGTCGGCATCGACGAGTCCGAAGCCATCAAGGCCGCCAGCAACCGCTACCCCCTGGCCCTGACCTTCGCCTCGCGCGAGGGCGGCGCCTATCTGGCCAGCGTGCAGGTCACCATCACCGACGCGCAGGGCAACACCGTGCTCGACACCGCCACCGACGGCCCCTACCTGCTGGTGAAACTGCCGGCCGGCCGCTACAAGGTATCGGCCCGTTTCAACGACAAGGAACAGACCCGCCAAGTCTCGGTGTCCGGTCACGGCACGGTGCGCCAGAGCTTCACCTGGAGCGCCTGACGGGCCGGCCGCCGCGGGCGGATCAGGCGGCGGCGAACAGCGGCCGGGCATGCGCTGTTCCTCGCCCTGGCGGCCGGCCTGAGCCTGCACCTGCTGCCCGGGTTCCACAACGTGCCGGCCATTGTCGGCGCGCGCTACACGGCCGATGCGCTGCCGTTCACCATGTACCTGAACCTGGACAAGCCGCTGGCGGCATTCTGGGTCGTGCTGGCGCTTGCACCGCCCATGTGGGGCGCGACGGCCGGCGCCACGCTGCGCGCGGCGTTGGCCGCGTGCGCCGCGGCCGCCGCGGCGTGCCTGGGCATCGCGCTGGCATCGGGGCTGGTGGGCTGGGCGCCCAAGTGGCCGCCGCAAGGCTGGCTGTGGCTGGCCAACAATGCGTTGCTGGTGAGCCTGGCCGAGGAAGCCCTGTTCCGCGGCTACGTGCAACAGCAATTGGCCATGCGCTGGCGTCATCGGCGCGGCGGCGCCCTGCTGGCGCTGGTCGCGGGCGCCCTGCTGTTCGGCCTGGCACACGCGGGCGGCGGCCCTGCATGGATGGCGCTGGCCACCGTGGCGGGACTGGCCTATGGCGCGGCGTACCGCCATGGCGGCCTGGCCGCCGCCGTGCTGGCGCACCTGGGCCTCAATACCCTGCACTTCGCGCTGTTCACTTACCCGATGCGGGCGCTGGCGGGCTGAGCCGCCCGGCGGCGTCGTCGTCGCGCGGCGGCTTGAGGCTGTCGGCCCATTCTCGCGCCAGGTCGCGGCGCGCGCCGCGGTTGGCCAGCGCCGTGGCGACCATGGCGATGCAGGCCCCGCAGGCGGCCAGCGCCATGTCCTTGTGAGCGTCCCAGACATCGCCCTGGGTGCCCAGGTAGGCCGCGCCCAGCTCGCCCCCGAAGGCGGCGGCCGCGCCCCACTCGATCAGCTCATAGAGGGCCGAGGTCGACAGCGCCACGTCGAGCGGCAGCAGATAGCCCCAGAACCCGCGCACCTCGACCACGCGCAGGAAGATCTCGCGGATCGGGTAGGCCAGCAGCAGGCCGTACGAAAAATGCACCAGCCGGTCGAAATGATTGCGGCGCCAGCCCAGCGCCTCGTTCAGGCCGTGCCCCGTCAGGGCGCGCCACCAGTCGTCGTACGGCACCAGCGAATAGGTGTAATGCGCCCCCACGGCGTGCAGGCACAGGAACAGGAATATCAGCGTGTACGACACGCGCGAGAACGCGAACCAGCGCCGGGTGACCAGCAGCGCCGCGCCGAACAGCAGCACCAGCGCGTTCTCGAGCAGCCAGTCGGCGCGGTCGTGCGGCTCGATGGCCAGCGCGACCCACAAGGCGGCATAAAGGGTGGCGAGCAGCCCCAGGTAGGCATGACGGCCGCGGGTGGAACGGGCCATGATTCAGTCGTCGGCCACCCGGCCGCGCAGGCGCTTGACCTCGCCATGCAGCACCTTGCGCTGGACGCGGCGCCGCTGCGACGCGCGGGTGGGCCGCGTGGGCCGGCGCGGTTTGATTGGCCGGGCCGCGCCGCGCACCATCTCGGCCAGCCGCTCGAGCGCCTCGGCGCGATTTTTTTCCTGGCTGCGAAACGACTGCGCCTTGATGACGATGACGCCGTCCTTGGAAATGCGGCGGTCCGGCAGCGCGCACAGCGCCTCTTTCAGGTGCGCCGGCAGGCTGGAAGCGCGCACATCGAAGCGCAGGTGGACGGCGCTGGATACCTTGTTGACGTTCTGCCCGCCCGCGCCCTGGGCGCGGATCATGCCGAAGTCGATATCGCGTTCGTCCAGGTAGATGTCGTCCTGAACATGGTACATAGGCCGCCAGTCTACGCGACTCGGCCGGCCGCCGCGACCGGCGCCGGACCGGTAAAATAGCGGTTTGCCCCGGGGCGGCCGCGCGCCGCCGCCATACGCATGACCTACTCCGCCAAAGAAATCTTCAAGACCCTGCAGGGCGAAGGCGCCCAGGCCGGCCGCGCGGCCGTGTTCTGCCGCTTCGCCGGCTGCAACCTGTGGTCGGGCCGCGAGGCCGACCGCGCCGCGGCCGCCTGTACTTTCTGCGATACCGACTTCGTCGGCACCGACGGGCCGGGCGGCGGCAAGTTCGCCAGCGCGGCCTTGCTGGCCGATGCCATCGCCGCCGCCTGGGGCCCCGGCGAGGCCGACCGCTACGTGGTCTTCACCGGCGGCGAGCCGCTGCTGCAGCTCGACGCCGCCCTGCTCGACGCCGTGCACGCGCGCGGCTTCACGGTGGCCATCGAGACCAACGGCACCCTGCCCCCGCCGCCCGGCATCGACTGGATCTGCGTCAGCCCCAAGGGCAGCGCGCCGGTAGTGGTCGAGCGCGGCAACGAACTCAAGCTGGTCTACCCGCAGCTGGACGCGCGGCCCGAGGCGTTCGCCCACCTCGATTTCCAGCACTTCTTCCTGCAGCCCATGGACGGCCCCGCGCGCCTGGCCAACACCGAACGGGCCGTGCAATACTGCCTGCAGCATCCGCAGTGGCGCCTGAGCCTGCAGACCCACAAATACATAGGCATTCCATGAAACACCCCTACGCCGCGCGGAGCGCCCGATGATCTCGGTCACCCGCAGGCTGGAATTCGATGCCGGCCATCGCATTCCCGATCATCGCAGCCAATGCCGCAACCTGCATGGCCACCGCTACGTGCTCGAAGTCACGCTGGCCGGCGACGTCGTCGAAGCGCCGGGCGCGTCCGACAACGGCATGCTGATGGACTTCTCGGAGATCAAGTCGATCGCCAAGCGCCATATCGTCGACCCCTGGGACCACGCCTTCCTGGTCTACCAGGGCGACGCGGCCGTGCGCGCCTTCCTCGACACGCTGCCCGGCCACAAGACCGTGGTGCTGGACTGCATCCCCACTGCGGAAAACCTGGCCGCCGTCATTTTCCGCACGCTGGCGCCGCACTATCACGGCCACTACGGCGCCCAGTTGCGCCTGGCGCGCGTGCGCCTGTACGAAACCCCCAACTGCTGGGCCGACTGCGACGGCTGAGCCGCGCTACAGCCCGCGCTCGCGCGTGGCCATCAGGTAGTTCTCGGCCGCGCCGTCGTTGACGCTCGCCCACAGCAACTGGCCGTCGCGGAACGCCCGCCACGAGGCCAGCACCTTGGCGAATTCCGGGCTTTTCGCGGCGTAGTCGTCGAGCACCTCGCGGGTGGCCCGTTGCATGGCGTCCATCACGGCGGGCGGCCAGCCCTTGAGCTTGACGCCCTGGCCCACCAGGCGCTTGAGCGCCGGAATGTTGTTGGCGTCGTACTTGGCCAGCAGGTCCGCGGCGGCGCTCGCGCAGGCGGCGCGCAGCACCTCCTGGTAGCGCGGCGGCAGCTTGGCCCAGCTGTCGCGGTTGATGGCCAGGCACAGGCTGGCGCCCAGTTCGAGCACGCCCGGCCCGTAGTAGTAGCTCGCCACCTTGGCGAAGCCCAGCTTCTCGTCGTCGTAGGGCCCCACGAACTCCACCGCGTCCAGCGCGCCCTTCTCCAGCGCCGGATAAATATCGCTGCCCGCCACCTGCTGCGGGATCGCGCCGAGCTTCTCGTAGACCATGCTGAGCAGGCCGGGCGTGCGGATGCGCAGGCCTTTCAGGTCATCCGGCGTCTTGATTTCCTTGCGGAACCAGCCGCCCATTTGCGCGCCGGTGTTGCCGCACGGGATCGCCAGCGCATTGAAGCCCGCGTAGAGTTCGTCGACCAGCGCCTGGCCGCCGCCGTGCAGCAGCCAGGCGGTATGCTGGCGCGGCGTCAGGCCGAACGGCACGCCCGTGTCGAACACCAGCGCGGGCTGCTTGCCCAGGTAATAGAACCCCGCCGTATGCCCGCATTCGGTAGTGCCGTTCTGCACGGCATCCAGCACTTGCAGCGGCGGCACCAGTTCGCCGGCCGAGAACGGCCGTATCGAGAACTTGCCGTCGGTCATCGCCGCCACCCGGGCGGCCAGGAATTCGGCGGCGCCCCACACCGTGTCGAGCGAGCGCGGAAAGCTGCTGGGCATGCGCCAGTTCACGGCGGGCGCTTCTTGCGCCACGGCCGGCGCGGCCAGCGCGGCGCCACCCGCGCCGGCCAGGGTGAGGAATCGACGGCGTTGCATGGCGGGCTCCTTTCAGGCGATGCAGTCGGGCGCTTCGCGCAGCACCCGCCGCGCGAAATAGGCAAAGGTCAGCTCCAGTATCTTCGGCTTGACCAGGAAGTCGTGCGACTCGCGCGCCAGTTCGGCCGGCACCGGCTTGACCGGCCCGATGGCGCGGGCGCGCAGCTGTAGCGCGGCCACCTGTTCCAGCCAGATCGCCATCACCGTCGCCTCCTCGATCGACTTGCCGGCGGTCAGCATGCCGTGATTGGCCAGCAGAATGGCGCGCTTGTCGCCCAGCGCGCCGGAGATGATCTCGCCCTCGTCGTCGCCGATCGGCAGCCCGGGCCATTCCGGCAGATAGGCGCAATCGTCGAAGAACGGCGTGGCGTCCATGTGCGCCACGACCAGCGGCTCGCCCACCATGGACAACGCCGAAACGGCCGGCGGATGCGTGTGCACGATGCACTGGACTTCGGGCCGGTGCCGGTATACCCAGGCATGGAAGCGGTTGGCCGGATTGGGCAGCGATTTGCCGTCCAGCGGATTGATGTCCTCGTCGATGAGGATCAGCTCGCTGGCGCGCGCCTCGTCGGCGCCCAGGCCGAAAGGCAGCGTCCAGATGGTGCCCGGCTGCTCGCCGCGCGCGGTGATCTGCCCGGCCAGGCCGCCATGCCAGTGGCCCTGGGCAGCCAGCATGCGGCACGCCAGGGCCATTTTCTGGGCCGGGCTCCAGGCCGCCGCGGCGGGCGCACGCTCGTCGATCTCGCGATCGACACGGCGGCGCAGGACGTCCTTGTCCTGGGAGGAATAGCTTTGCATCGTGGTCATCCGTGGTAATGGCTGGGAAGTTATTCTTGTTGCCTTATAGGCAACTTGTTGCCCAAAATACAAATAATTGCCCCAACCTTCAACGCGGGGAAACCCTCGGGCGGCGCTGCCCGCCCGCCGCAAAAGTGGCATCATGCAGCCTTCGCCCGCTCGATCGCCGCCTCCATGCCGTCCAACCGCCCGCCGCCCGCCGCCACCGCGCCCGATGCCCAGCAGGTCGGGCTGCGAATACGGGCCACGCGGCGGCGCCGCAAGCTGACCCTGGCGCAAGTGTCGGCGCAGACGGGCCTGGACAAGGGGTTCCTTTCGCGCCTGGAACGGGGCGAGAAGTTCGCCTCGGTCGGCACGCTGCATACCGTGGCGACGGCCCTGGACACGACCTTGTCGGCCCTGCTGGGCGAAACCGACCCCAAGGACGAGATCCACATCGTGCGGGCCGGCGAGCGCCATCGCCTGGCCTCGTCCGATCGCGACCCGGGCGAGCACGCCTACGAAGCCATCACCATGGGCGGCACTGGCAGCGGCCTGTCGGTCATGGTGGTGCAAGTGGGCAGCCACGGCGAACGCACCGTCGCCAACCATGCCGGCGACGAGCTCATTTTCGTGCTGGAAGGCCGGGTGCGCGTCTATTTCGGCGAGCACACCGTGCTGCTCGAACGCGACGACAGTGTGCGCTTTCCCGGCTACCTGCCCCACAGCCTGCGCGCCGAGGGCCGCAAGACGGCGCGCGCCCTGATCGTCATCGCCAGCGACCGGAACTGACCCCGTCCCGCGGGCCGCCACCCGCCCGTCGCCCTCGTCCGCCCCATCCGTAGCGGCACCAGCCGCCCCTCTCTCGGCGTGCCCATTGATTGCGTCGCTCGAGATATTGATAGGATGCTAATAAATAGGATACAATCAAACTCATGAACACGCCGTCCGATTCCCGCCTCATGGCCGCCACGGCCAGCCTGATGGTGTTGTCGCGCGCCTATCGCGGCGCGGCCGACAACGCCCTGTCCGAATACGGCTTGTCGCAAGCCACGGCCTGGCCCGTCATCATCGCCGGCCGCCTGGGCGACGGCGTGCGCCAGGGCGCGCTGGCCGAGGCCCTGGGGGTCGAAGGCCCGTCGCTGGTGCGCGTGCTCGACCACCTGGTCGCGGCCGGCCTGATGGAACGCCGCCCCGATCCGCACGACCGCCGCGCCCGCACCCTGCACCTGACACCCGACGGCCAGGCCCTGCGCGAACGCGTCGAAGGCGTGCTGGCCACCCTGCGCCGCCGGCTGTTCAAGGATGTCAGCGACGCCGACCTGGAAGCCTGTCTGCGCGTATTCGACACCCTCAAGACCACGCTGGGCAGGCAGTCGGCCTCGGCCACCGAGGAGGACCGCCGGCCATGAAGCTCCCCGACGCCAACGAACTGCTCTTTTCCGCGAAGTGCTACCTGGGCGCCATTACGGCGCTTTATCTTTCCTACAGCATCGGCCTGCCGCGGCCCTTCTGGGCCATGACCACGGCCTACGTCGTGTCGCAGCCGTGGGCCGGCGCGGTGCGCTCCAAGGCGGTGTTCCGCCTGGGCGGCACGTTCTTCGGCAGCGCGGCCATGGTCTACCTGGTGCCGCGCCTGTCCAACGCGCCGGTGCTGATGATCCTGGCCATGGTGCTGTGGGTCGGCCTGTGCCTGTATATCGCCGTGCTGGACCGCACGCCGCGCTCCTACCTGTTCATGCTGGCCGGCTATACCGCCGCCATGATCGGTTTCCCCAGCGTCACCGATCCCTCCACCGTGTTCGACACCGGGCTGGCGCGGGTCGAGGAAATCAGCCTGGGCATCGTCTGCGCCACGCTCGCGCACAGCCTGGTGCTGCCGCGCGGCATCGCCGGGCCGCTGATGGCCCGGCTCGACGCCACCGTGCGCGATGCGCGCAACTGGATCCACGACACCCTGGCGCGCCGCGGCGCCGCACAGAACGGCAAGGAGCGGCGCGTGCTGGCGGAAGACATCACGCTGCTGCGCATGCTGTCTACCCACGTGCCGTTCGACACCGGCAACATCCGCTGGACGGCCGGCGCGGTGCGCGCCATGCAGGACCAGATCGCCGCGCTCACGCCCCTCGTGTCGGCCGTCGACGACCGCCTGCGGGCCCTGCAGGAAAACGGCCAGGCGCTGCCCGAGCCGGTGGACGCGGTGCTGCGCGACATCGCCGCCTGGGTCGACGCCGGGCCGCAAAGCGAACGCGCCCAAGCCGGCGTGCTGCGCGCCGCGCTGGCGCGCCTGGCGCCGCAAATCGGCCCCGCGGCGAGCTGGCGCGACGCGCTGCTGGCCAGCCTGGTGGCGCGGCTGCGCGAACTGGTCGACGCCTACGACCGCTGCCTGGCGTTGCGCCACGACATCCACGCCGGGCTGGCCGGCGCGCCGCGCCGCGGCAGCCGCCAGGCCCGCCTGGGCGCCGGCGCCACGCTGCACCGCGACCACGGCCTGGCGCTGCTGTCGGCCCTGGCGGCCGGCCTGGCCATTTCGGTTTGCTGCGTCTTCTGGATCGGCACCGCCTGGACCAACGGCGCCACCGCGGCCATGATGGCGGCCATTTTCAGCTGCTTTTTCGCCGCGCAGGACAACCCCGTTCCCGGCATCATGCAGTTCCTGGCCTACACCATTTATTCGATCCCGCTCTCGGCGCTGTACCTGCTGGGCATCATGCCGGCCATTCATTCGTTCGAGATGCTAGCGCTGTCCATCCTGCCCGTGGCGCTGGTGCTGGGCGCGCTGATCCCGCGGCCGGCCCACACCGGCAAAGCCATGGCGCTGCTGTTCGGTTTTCTGGGCACGCTGGCGCTGCACGACACCGGCACCGCCGACCTGGTCTCGTTCGTCGACACCATGGCGGCGCAGATCATCGGCGTGGCCATGGCCGCGCTCATCGCCGCCATTTTCCGCACCATCAGCGCCGACCAGAGCGCGCGCCGCATCCAGGCGGCCAATTGGAAAGAGCTGGCCGCGCTGGCCGGCGCCGGGGGCGCGCCCTCGCGTTCGGCCTATAACTCGCGCATGCTCGACCGCATCGGCCTGTTGCAGCCGCGCCTGGCGCTGGCCAAGCGCGCCGATGACCAATTGGCCGCCGATGCCCTGAAAGACCTGCGCGTCGGCAACGACATTGCCGAACTGCAGCGCGCGCGGCGCCTGCTGCCGGCCGCCGATGCGGCCATCCGGCCGGTGCTGCGCGGGCTGGCGGGATTCTTCCAGCAGCGCTCGGCCGGCCGCCCGCGCGGCGAATCGTCCGGCTTGCTGGCCGACATCGACCGCGCCCTGGCGCGCGTGACCGCCACCCCCGGCGCCCTGGCGGCGCGCGACCGCGCGGTGGTCGCGCTGGTCGGCATCCGTCGCGCGCTGTTTCCCGAAGCCCTCGACTACCAGCCCGGCGTGCTGCCGCCGGCCCACGCATCATGATCGGCGAATTCGACTTCTACGGCATTTATTTTCCCTGGCTGCTGATGCTGGGGCTGATCACGCTGGGCGTGGCCTGGGCTGTGCGCCGCGTGCTGGCGCGCGCGGGCTTCTACCGGCTGGTGTGGCATCCGGCGTTGTTCGATGCCGCACTGTTCGTCGTACTGCTGTACGGCGTGTACCTGATTTCTCCTTACGTATTCAAGACAGCATCATGAAAATCCTCAACGCGCTGCGCCGCCCCGTGGTGGGCAAATTCTTCGTGACGGCATTGACCGTCGCCGCGGCCGTCTATGCGGGCTGGCAATTGTGGAACCACTACGAAGTCGAGCCCTGGACGCGCGACGGCCGGGTCAAGGCCTATGTCGTGCAGGTGGCGCCCGACGTGTCGGGCCTGGTGACCGCCGTGCCGGTGCACGACAACCAGGACGTCAAGGCGGGCGATGTCCTGTTCGAAATCGACCGCGCCCGCTTCCAGCTTGCCTACGACCAGGCGCAGGCCGCGGTGCGCGCGCAACAAGTGGCGCGCGACCAGGCGGCGCGCGATGCGCGGCGCAACCGCTCGCTCGGCAAGCTGGTGGCGGCCGAAGTCCTGGAGCAGAGCCAGGCCCGCCTGCAGCAGACCGAGGCGGCCCTGGCCGAAGCCCAGGTGCAGCGCGCCACCGCCAAGCTCAACCTGGAACGCAGCCGGGTGGTCGCGCCGACCGACGGACGCGTCACCAACCTGGACCTGCGGGTGGGTGCGTACGCCACCGCCGCGCATCCGGTCATGGCGCTGGTGGACGCCGGCTCGTTCTATGTGGAAGGCTATTTCGAGGAAACCAAGCTGGTGCACATTCACGAGGGCGACGCGGCCACGGTGACGCTGATGGGTGAATCGCGGCAGATCCGCGGCCACGTGGACAGCATCGCGCTGGGCATCGCCGACCGCGACCGCAGCACCGGCGCCAATCTGCTGCCCAACGTCAACCCCGCCTTCAACTGGGTGCGGCTGGCGCAGCGCATCCCCGTGCGCGTACAGATCGACCAGGTGCCCCAGGGCGTGCGGCTGGTGGCGGGCCAGACCGCGACCGTGGAGGTCGACGCATCATGACCGCCCGTCCACTCTCCGCCCTGGCGCTGGCCCTGGCGCTGGCCGGCTGCGCCGCGGTCGGCCCCGACTACCACCTGCCCGCCAGCGCCGCGGCCCGGCGTCCGGCGGCATCGGCCGGCTTCCAGCAGGCCCGCGAGACGGCGTTCCGGCAGGACAGCGTGCCCGGCACCTGGTGGCGCCTTTACCAGGATCCCGCCCTGGATGCCCTGATCCAGCAGGCGCTGCGGGCCAACACCGACCTGCGCATCGCCGCGGCCAACCTGCAGCGGGCCCAGGCCGTCACCCAGGAAGCGCGCGGCCAGCAGCAGCCCACGCTGGGTGTCGACGCCTCGCCCACTTTCGGCCATGCCTCCGGCGTCCAGGCCGGCGCCCCCGATACCCGTCCGATGGACCGTTGGTCTTATTCGAGCGGCATCAGCGTCGCCTACCAGGTCGACCTGTTCGGCCAGATCCGGCGCGCCGTCGAGGCCGCGGCCGGCGACGAACAGGCGGCGCAGGCCGCGTACGATGCCGCGCGCGTCGCCGTGGCCGCCGAGACGGCGCGCGCCTATGCCGATATCTGCGCGGCCGGCATGCAGCTGGCCTCGGCGCGCCGGTCCGTGCAAGTGCAGCGCGACTCGCTGGATGCCGTGCAGCGCCTGCAACAGGCCGGCCGCGGCACGGCGCTGGACGTGTCGCGCGCGCGCAGCCAGCTCGAACAGCTGCAGGCCGAGCTGCCGCCCTTCCAGGCCAGCCAGCGCACCGCGCTGTACCGCCTGGCCGCCCTGACCGGCCGCGCGCCCGCCGAGATGCCGGCCGCGCTGCTGCAATGCGAACGCCCGCCGCGCCTGGACCAGCCAATCCCGGTCGGCGACGGCGCGGCGCTGCTGCGGCGCCGCCCCGATATCCGCCAGGCCGAACGCAGCCTGGCCGCCGCGACGGCGCGCATCGGCGTGGCCACGGCCGCGCTGTACCCCACCATCACCCTCGGCTTGTCGGGCGGCTCGGCCGGCCCCGCCGCCATGCTGGGCGAGCGCGGCACATTCAGTTGGAGCGTCGGCCCGCTGATCTCCTGGACACTGCCCAATACCGGCGTGGCGCAGGCCCGCATCGCCCAGGCCCGCGCCAGCGCCGGCGCCGCGCTGGCGCGTTTCGACGCGGCGGTGCTGGGCGCCTTGCGCGAAACCGAAAGCGCGCTGGTGACCTATGCGCGCCAGCTCGACCGCGATGCCGCGCTGCGGGCCGCGCGCGACCAGAGCGCGCTGGCCGCCCGCCAGGCCGGGCAGCTGTTCCGGGCCGGCAAGACCGACTACCTGACCGTGCTGGACGCCCAGCGCACGCTGGCCGCCAACGAAAGCGCGCTGGCCGCCTCGCAGGCCGCCCTCAGCGACGATCAGATCGCCCTGTTCCTGGCCTTGGGCGGGGGCTGGCAGGATGCGCCGGCCCAGCCCGGGACAGCGGCAGCCGGCAGCCGCAGATAGGCGGCTGGCGCGCTTGCCTTGGTGTCAGACACCCCCACTCAGCCGGCGCGGATAGGCGCAAGCGCGGCGCGGGGTGTCTGACACCTGGACAACCGGCGTCGGGTTTCGGTGTCAGACACCCTTGCGACGCTTGCGCTTATCCACGCCGCTTGCGCGGGGTGTCTGACACCTGGGCGACATCCGGGCACCCCGGTCCGCCCGCGTTCAATGCAGCGTCGATCCTTCGGGCGGTTTCTGGTTCAGCCCCAGCGCGGCTTCCCAGCTGCGCAGCGGCACGCAGGTCTGCAGGCGCTCGATGGCCCGCTGCACCAGGGCGGGATGCAGTTCGTGCCCGACTTTGCTTGCCACGTCGATGGTGGAATCGCCATGCAGCGCATCGAGCCGCGCCTGGGCGGCCTGGGCATGCGCCACCGCCATGACCGGATCGTCGGCGCCATGCAGCAGGTGGATGGTGGTGTATTGCGGCGCGCTCTTGGGCAACTGGGCATAGCGGCCGGAAAACGCCAGCACCCGGCCCGCCAGCCCGTCGTGGGCCTGCACGGCTTCCAGCGCCATGATGGCGCCCTGCGAAAAGCCCGCCAGGGCGGTATCGGACTGCAGCAGGCCGAGGCGGGCCTGGGCCGCGCGGATATAGTCGACCAGCGCCGGCAGGGCGCGGGCCACGCGCTCGCCGCGGTTGTCGTCGTTTACGCCGCGCACCGAGAACCATTGCCGCCCGGCGGCGCCGCCGTCGTAGGGCTCGAAGCCCGCCGGCGCGAGAATGGCGGCCGCCGGAAAGGCGGCGCCCAGCGCCCGGGCGAGCGGCAGCAGGTGCTGCGGGGTGCCGCCCACGCCATGCAGCAGGATGAACAACTGCTGGATGGCAGTGTCGGGGGCGGGCAGGAATTCGAGCTCGGCAGGATCGGCCATGAAGGTTCCGGGACGCGCGCCTGGCGCGCGCCGCAAAGTTTCATTGTAGAGGCCGCCCCGGGGCAGCCCCAAGCCTGGCTGGCGCAGCGCTGGAAATACTGTATATTTATACAGTAAACCAGGTTATCCCATGTTGTCTCCCGAACGCATCCACCCCGCCCTGTGGCGCGCCACGCAACTGGCGCGCGGCGCCCATTGCGGCGTGCCCACTGGCCACGCCGCGCTGTCGGCGCAGTTGCCCGGCGGCGGCTGGCCGCCAGGCGCCCTGGTCGAATTGCTGGCGCCGCACCCCGGCATTGGCGAAATCCGCCTGCTGCAGCCCGCCCTGGCACGGCTGGGCGGCCGCCCCATCGCCCTGGTGCAGCCCCCGCATGCGCCGCACCTGGCCTGCTGGCAGGCCTGGCGGCTGGACACGCGCCAATTGCTGTGGGTCGCGCCCGAGCGTCCCGCCGACGCCCTGTGGGCGACCGAGCAGATCCTCAAGCACGGCAGTTGCGGCGCCCTGCTGTGCTGGCTGCCGCGCGCGCGCGCCGAGTCCCTGCGCCGCCTGCACCTGGCCGTCCAGGGCAGCGATACGCTGTGCTTCGCCTTCCGTCCCGCCACGGCGGCGCAACAGGCTTCGCCCGCCCCGCTGCGCCTGGCGCTGGCGCCCGCGCCGGGCGGCCTGTCGGTGCACATCCTCAAGCGGCGCGGCCCCGCCCATCCCGAACCGCTGGCCATCGTCTTCGAACCCGGCGCCGCGCCGGCTGCCGCACCTTCCCACCATGCGCCTCTGGATCGCCGTCTTCCTGCGCTGCCTGCCGCTGGACGCCGCACGCCCGCAATGGCCTCCTGACGCGGCATTCGCCGTGGTGGACCAGGAACGCCTCGCGGCCCTGACGCCGGCGGCGGCCGCCGCCGGCCTGCAGCCCGGCATGCGGCGCGCCGGCGCGGCCGCCATTGCGCCGCAAGTGTCCCTGCTGGCGCGCGATCCGGCCGCTGAAACGCGGTTGCTGCACGAGGCCGCCCTGGCCCTGCTGCAATACACCCCGGAAGTCGCCCTGGCCGGCGCCGACGCGGTGCTGCTGCAGGTCGGCGCCAGCCTGGCGTATTTCGGCGGTCCGCGGGCGCTGCACCGGCGCATTGCCACCACGCTGGGCGCCATGGGCCTGCACGCCCGGCTGGGCATGGCGCCCACCGCCCAGGGCGCCTGGCTGCTGGCCCGCCAACCACGGCGCGGGGCGCCGCGCCGCGCGCTGCGGCTCGCTACCCTGGCGCGCCGGCTCGATGCCTTGCCGTGCGAACTGCTGCCCTGCGCCCTGCCGCGCCGGGACTGGCTCCACGACATCGGCTGCCGCACCCTGGGGGCGCTGCGCCGCCTGCCGCGCGCCGGCCTGCAGCGCCGCTGCGGCACCGAACTGCCGCAAGTCCTCGACGCCGCCTATGGCGCGGCGCCCGAATGCCATGCCTGGATCCAACCGCCCGCGCGGTTCCGGCAACGCCTGGAATTGCCCGACTACATCGAGCACGCCGAGGCGGTGCTGAGTTCGGCGCGACGCCTGCTCGAACAATTGTGCGGCTGGCTGGCCGCCCTGCGGCGGGCGGTGCGGCACGTCGCCCTGGTCCTCGAGCACGAACGCGGCCGGCGCATGCGCGCGCCCACGGTGCTGCACCTGCAACTGGCCCAGCCCGCCTGGCAGCCGGCGCACCTGCTCAACCTGCTGCGCGAGAAGCTGGGCCGCCTGCAGCTCGAGGCGCCGGTCATCGCGCTGGTGCTGCGGGTAAGCGAAACCGTCGAGCAGCCGGCCGCCAGCACCTGCCTGTTTCCCGAACCGGGCGGCACGCCCGCCGAGCACGCCCGCCTGCTGGACCTGCTCAGCGCCCGCCTGGGCCGGGCCCGCGTGCGGCATGCCCGGCCGCTGGCCGACCACCGGCCCGAAGCCGCCAACCACTGGCAGGCCGCGCAAGACGGCCCCGGCGCCGCGGCCACGCTGCCCGGGCCGCTGGACCGCCCTTTCTGGCTGCTGGATCCGCCCGTGCCCCTGCAAGTGGCGCAGCACCGGCCGGTCTATGCCGGCCAGCCCCTGCGCCTGGTGCGCGGCCCGGAACGCATTGAAAGCGGCTGGTGGGACGCGGCCCTGACGGTGCGCGACTACTTCGTGGCCGAGGACGCCGCCGCGGCCCGCTACTGGATCTACCGCGAGCGCGATACCGAACACGCCCGCTGGTTCCTGCACGGGCGCTATGCCTAGGGCCTGTTCACGCAAAAGGAGCCCCGCATGGACCTGCCCACATCCGCCCTGCTGCCTGGCTACGCCGAGCTGCAGTGCCTGACCAACTTCTCGTTCCTGCAAGGCGCCTCGCATCCCGGGGAACTGGTCGAGCAGGCCGCGCGGCTGGGCTATGCCGCCCTGGCCATCACCGACGAATGCTCGCTGGCCGGCGTGGTGCGCGCCCTGGTGGAAGCCGAGAAGCACCGCCTGCCGCTGATCATCGGCAGCACCCTGGCCCTGCGGGCCGATCCGGCCGCGCCGGCCTTGCAGCTCGTCCTGCTGGCGCAGACCCGCACCGGCTATGGCAACCTGTCCGAGCTCATCACCCTGGGCCGCTCGCGCGCGCCCAAGGGCGAATACCGGCTCGCGCCCGACGATATCGCCGCTCCCGGCGCGGCCCACGCGCATTTGCGCAGCATGCCCGAATGCCTAGCCATACTGTCCCCGCCGCATGGCGTGGATGCGGACTTGCTGGCCGACCAGGCGCGCTGGCTGGCGCGCACCTTCCCGGGCCGCGCCTGGGTCGGCCTGACCCTGCTGCACCACGCCCGCGACGACCTGCACAAGGCGGCGGTGCAGCAGGCGGCGCAGGCCGCCGGCCTGCCGGTGGTGGCGCTGGGCCGGGTGCAGATGCACCTGCGTTCGCGCAAGCCGCTGCACGACACCCTGGCCGCCATCCGCAGCAAGCGGAGCGTCGCGCAATGCGGCTACGACCTGCTGCCCAATGCCGAGCAGCACCTGCGCACCCGCATGCGCCTGGCCGCGCTGTACCCGCCCGAGACCCTGGCCCAGACCCTCGCCATCGCCAAGCGCTGCACGTTCTCGCTGCGCGAACTGAAATACGAATATCCCGACGAGATCGTGCCCGCCGGCGAAACGCCGACCAGCCACCTGCGCCGCGCCGTGCTGGCCGGCGCGCGCGACCGCTTCCCCGACGGTGTTCCCGCATGGGTGGCCCAGCTGATCGAAAAAGAACTGGCCCTGATCGCCGAACTGGAATACGAGCCCTACTTCCTCACCGTCCACGACATCGTGCGGGAAGCGCGCCGCCGCGACATCTTGTGCCAGGGGCGCGGCTCGGCGGCCAATTCGGTGGTGTGCTATTGCCTGGGCATCACCGCTGTCCACCCGCACCAAAGCCAGACGCTGTTCGAGCGTTTCATCAGCAAGGAACGCAACGAGCCGCCCGACATCGACGTCGATTTCGAACACCAGCGCCGCGAAGAAGTCATCCAGTACATCTATGAAAAATACGGCCGCGACCGCGCCGCGCTGACCGCCGTGGTCATCTCGTACCGTCCGCGCAGCGTGCTGCGCGACACCGGCCGCGCGCTCGGGGTGGACCCCGGCATCATCGACGCGGTGGCCCGCGCGCACCAATGGTGGGACGGCAAGCAGGCGCTGCTGCGCACCCTGGGCTCCTGCGGCCTCGACCCGCAGTCGCCGGTGGCGCGCCACTGGGCCATCCTGGCCGAGACGCTGATGGGCTTCCCGCGGCACTTGTCGCAGCATCCGGGCGGCTTCGTGATCTCGCGCGGCAACCTGGCGCGGCTGGTGCCCATCGAGAACGCCGCCATGCCCGAGCGCAGCGTCGTGCAATGGGACAAGGACGACCTAGATGCCCTGGGCCTGCTCAAGGTCGACATCCTGGCGCTGGGCATGCTGTCGGTGCTGCACCGGGCGCTGGATTTCGCCGGCCGGCGGCGCGGCCGGCCGCTGGCGCTGCACGAGATTCCCGCCGGCGACGAAGCCGCCTACGACATGATCTGCGAGGCCGACACCATCGGCGTGTTCCAGATCGAATCGCGCGCGCAGATGAGCATGCTGCCGCGCCTGCGGCCGCGCAAATATTACGACCTGGTCGTGCAGGTGGCCATCGTGCGGCCCGGCCCCATCCAGGGCGGCATGGTGCATCCATACCTGCGGCGGCGCCAGGGCAACGAGCCCGAGACCTATCCCAGCGAAGCGGTGCGCGGCGTGCTCTCGCGCACCATGGGCGTGCCCATCTTCCAGGAACAGGTCATGCAGATCGCCATGGTGGCCGCCGACTTCTCGGCCGGCGAAGCCGATGCCCTGCGGCGCTCGATGGCCTCCTGGAAACGCAAGGGCGGCATCGACAAATTCAACGACAAGCTGGTCAAGGGGCTGCTGAAGAACGGCTATAGCGCCGCGTTCGCCGAGGCCATCATCCGCCAGATCCAGGGCTTCGGCGAATACGGCTTTCCCGAAAGCCATGCCGCCAGCTTCGCGCTGCTGGCCTACGCCAGCGCCTGGCTCAAATGCCACGAGCCCGAGGCTTTCCTGGCGGCGCTGCTCAATTCCCAGCCCATGGGTTTCTACGCGCCGGCCCAGCTGGTGCAGGACGCGCGCCGCCACGGCGTGACGGTGCTGCCGGCCGATGCCGCCGTCAGCGGCTGGGAAGCGTCGCTGGAAACCCCGCCCGCTCCTGCGGGCGCGTCAACCGGGGCGCCGCGTCCGGCCGTGCGGCTGGGCCTGAACCAGGTGCAAGGGCTGTCGGAAGACGCCGCGCGGCGCATCGAGCGGGCGCGCGAGGAGCGGCCGTTCGCCGATACCCGCGACCTGGGCCGTCGCGCCGCGCTCAGCCGGCACGAGCTCGACGCCCTGGCCGCCGCCGACGCGCTGCGCAGCCTGGCCGGGCATCGACGGCTGGCCAGCTGGCAGGCCAGCGCCAGCGTCGCCAGCCGCGACCTGCTGCGCGATGCCGACATCATCGAAACCGATACGCCCGCCCTGCCCGCGCCCACCGAAGGGCAATCGATTTCCGCCGACTACCGCAGCCTGCGGCTGACCTTGCGGCGCCATCCCCTGGCGCTGCTGCGTCCGCGCCTGCAGGCGCTGCGCTTCCAGACCGCGGAAACGCTCAAGTCCTATCCGCACCGGCGCCTGGCGCGGGCCTGCGGCCTGGTCACGGTGCGCCAGCGCCCGCAGACCGCCAAGGGGGTCATCTTCGTCACCCTGGAAGACGAGACCGGGCCGGTCAACGTGGTGGTGCGCACCGAACTCATCGAGCGCCAGCGCCGCGAACTGCTGGGCGCCACGCTGCTGGGCGTCTATGGCACCTGGCAAAGCGTCGAGGGCGTGAGCCACCTGGTGGCGCAGCGCCTGGTGGACTTATCCGAGCTGCTGGGCGGCCTGGCGGCGCGCAGCCGCAATTTCCATTGAAACGCGCGCCGGGCCGGCCTCGCGCCGTCAAGGCTTGAACGGCGCCGCGTCGATCGGCAGCTCCAGCCCCGACATCTGCGCGGTCAGCAAGGCGGCGCTGCCGCAGGCCAGCGTGAACCCCAGCGCGCCCTGGCCGATGTTCAGCCACAGGTTGTCGGCCGCCCGGCTGGCGCCGATCAGGGGCTTGCCCGTCGGCGTGGCCGGCCGCTGCCCGGCCCAGGGCACCGCCTGGCTCAGGTCCAGCCGCGGGAACGCCTCGCCGACCTGGCGCTTGAGCAGCGCGATGCGCGCCGGCTCGATGTCCGCATCCGGGCTGCCGATATCCACCATGGCCGCGATGCGCAGCACCCGTCCCAGGCGGGCATAGACGATGCGCCGCTCGTAATCGGTCACGCTGATGGCCGGCGCGGTCTGGTCGTCCGCCGCCAGGGGCACGCTCAGGCTGTAGCCCTTCAGGGGATACAGCGGCACGTCCTGGCCCAGCGGCTTGAGCAGCGCGCGGCTGCCCGTGCCGGCGGCGATCACCACCGCGTCGGCGCCGATGTCGCCGGCCGCGGTCTCGACCGCGACGATCCTGCGGCCCTCGCGGCGCAAGGCCCGCACCGGGCTGGCCATGCGGCATTCGACATTGCCCAGCGCCTTCAGGCGCCGGAACAGCGCTTCGGTGAACTGCCGGCAATCGCCCGCCTCTTCGCTCGGGGTATACACGGCGCCGGCCAGGCTGCTGCCCAGGCCCGCCAGCGCCGGCTCCAGCGCCAAGGTCTCGGCGGCATCGAGCACGCGCTGCTCGGCGCCCAGCGCGGCCTGGTAATCCACCAGTTTGCGGGCTTTCGCCAGCAACTCCGGGCTGCGATAGGCGATCAGCTTGCCGTTGCGCACATGGCTGAAATCGAGCGGCTCCTGCTCGAGCAGTTCGTGCATCACGTCGCGGCTCAGGTAGGACAGCGCCTGCAGCTGCGCCGTGGAAGCCCGCGCCACCGAGGCCCGGCACGCCAGCGCGAAGCGCAGGCACCACAGCCATTGGTGCGGATCCAGCCGCGGGCGGAAGCGCAGCGGCGAATCGGCGTGCAGCAGCCAGCCCGGCACACTCGGCAACACGCCGGGGCCGGCCAGCGGCGCCACATAGCTGTAGCTGAGCTGCCCGCCATTGGCATAACTGGACACCGTGGCCGGGCGCGCCCGGCTGTCCACCAGCACCACCTCGTGACCCTGGCGGGCCAGGAAATAAGCCGACGTCACACCCACGACGCCGGCTCCGATGACACAGACCCTCATGGAAAACCCTGATAAGACAGACTCGGGCCCATTCTGTAACGGTGCCGCCCCGCTGGCAAATTCCAAACTCGCGGGTGGGCATAACCTAAGGTTCGGGAGCGGGTGGGCGCCGGGCGCATGCCGGCGAATTCAGGCTGCCCGATGCAGCCGCACGATGGCGCCCCTGGTGGGCTCGCGAACCAGGTCGGCCAGGCTATGGCGGTTCAGGCTGTCGTAGAACCCCTGCAGACTGTCCGCCAGCACGCCGGACAGGCGGCAGGAACCGTTCAGCGCGCACGGCGGTTCGGCGCAGTTAATCAGCGGGCCCTGGTGTTCCAGCGCGCGCACCAGGTCGCCCACCGGATAGTCGGCCGCCGGGCGCGCCAGCCGCAGGCCGCCGCCCTTGCCGCGGGTGGTGGACACCCACCCCTGCGTCGCCAGGAAATGCACCACCTTGACCATGTGATGGCGCGACACGCCGAAGCGCGCGGCGATCTCGGGGATCGTCACGGGCATGTCGCGGCCATCGCTTTGCGTCAGGTACATCATGACGCGCAGGCCGAAATCGGTGTAGCGGGTCAGCTGCATGCGGCCAGACTATACCGTCTTACCGTCTATGCGCCCGGCCCGCCCGTGCCGAACACTTCGGCATGGATGCGCTCGGGCGCCACGCCCAGCCGCGCCAGCGCCTGGCGCTGGGCGCTCATGAAGGGCAGCGGGCCGCACAGGTAGTAATCGGCGTCGGGCAGCACCGCCAGGTCGCGGATCGCCTGCAGGTCCATGCGGCCCACGTAGTCGTAGTCGCGTCCCGGCCGGTCGCCGGCGCCCACCGTTTCGTAGTACACGATCTTGCGCACGTTGGGCCGCGCCGCCGCGGTTTCGTTGATGTGCTCTTTCATCGCGTGCACCGAGCCGTCGCGGCAGGCATGCACGAAACGGATCTGCCGGCCGTCGTCGCGCGAGACCAGGTGATTCAGCATCGACACCATGGGCGTCAGGCCCACGCCGCCGCTCAGCAGCACCACCGGCGCGGGGCGGCCGGTTTGCAGCACGAAGTCGCCCTGCGGCGGCGCCACGTCCAGCACGTCGCCTTCATTGATACGGCCATGCAGCACATTCGACACGCTGCCGGCCGGCGCGCCGCCGGCCCCGCCCTCGCGCTTGACCGAAATGCGCAGGCGCCCCTGGCCGGGCGCATCCGACAGACTGTACTGGCGCGGCTGCATCATCCCCAGCTCGGGCACGTAGACACGCAGCGAAATGTATTGCCCCGGCAGGTACTCGGGCACCTGCCCGCCATCGGCCGGCACCAGGTAGAACGAGGTGATCTCGGCGCTCTCGGGCGCCTTGCGCTCGACCCGGAAGGCGCGCCAGCCGGTCCAGCCGCCGGGCTTGGCGGCCGACTGCGCATACAGGCGGCTTTCCTCGGCGATCAGCAAGTCGGCCAGTTGCCCATAGGCGGCCGCCCAGGCGGCGATCAGTTCATCGGTGGCGGCCTCGCCCAGCACCTCGCTGATCGACGCCAGCAAATGCTTGCCGACGATGGCGTAGTGTTCCGCCCGTATGCCCAGGCTGACATGCTTGTGCACGATGCGCTCGACGACCGGCACCAGCACCGAGGGATCGTCGATGTGCTCGGCGTACGCGGCCACCGCCGCCGCCAGCGCCTGCTGCTGCTGCCCGCCCTGCTGGTGCCCCTGGTTGAAGACCTGCTTCAGTTCCGGGTTGTGGTGGAACATGCGGGCGTAAAAATGGCGGGTCAATGCCTCGCCATGGGTTTTCAGGACGGGCGCGGTGCCCTTGACCAGCGCGCGGACTTCCTGGCTCAACATGAATACGGCTCCTTCGACGGCGTTTGCGATTTAAACATGTATTTATAATACATCTTCAATCGCCACCTCGCTGCCACCATTCAGTCAGGTCGCTCATCAGGCGTTTGCGCGCCATGCTGCCGGGCGGTTAAAACAACAGTTTCGCCGTACTCACCACAAAGGTTTTCACCATGAGCAGCATCCCGCTCAAGACCCGCCTGTCCGAGGCCGTCAAGGACGCCATGCGCGCCCGCGACTCGCAGCGCCTGTCCACCCTGCGCTTCCTGGTCGCCGCGGTCAAGCAGAAGGAAGTCGACGAGCGCCGTGAACTGAGCGACGCCGACGTCACCGCCATCATCGAGAAACAGGTCAAGCAGCGGCGCGAATCCATCGCCGCCTTCGAGCAGGCCGGCCGGCTCGAAACCGCCGCCCAGGAAACCGCCGAGCTGGACGTGCTGCGCGAGTTCCTGCCGCAAGCCGCCTCGCCGGAAGAAATCAGCGCCGCCATCGACGCCGCGCTGGCCGAAGTGGCCGCCCAGGGAATCAGCGGCGCCCCCGCCATGGGCAAGGTCATGGCCATCCTGAAACCGGCGCTGGCCGGCAAGGCCGACATGGCGGCCGTCTCGCAGCAGGTCAAGCAGCGTCTGGCGTAACGGCCGGCGGCGGGCCGAACAGGTCCAGGTCGGCCTGCCGCGCTTGCGCGGAGCTGTCGCTGAAATTGCTCATCCCCACCCCCGCCAGCCGGTAGCGCGTGCCGGCCGGCAGGTCGACGCGCCCGCGCAACTGGCGGGCCACCTCGGCCAGCATGGCCGCCGACTCCGGCGCGCGCGCCAGCGTCAGCGTGCGGGTCAGGATGCGGAAGCGGTCGGTCTTCAGCTTGAGCACCACGGTGCGGCCGATGGCGCCCTTCTTGAGGCCCTGCTCCCACACTTTCACGGCCAGCCGCTGCAGCGGCTCGTCCAGCGCCTCCAGCGGCAGGTCGGTAAGGAACGTGGTCTCGGCCGAAATCTGCTGCAGCGGCGCATCGGTCTGCACCGCGCGCTCGTCGATGCCCTGCGACAGTTCGTGCAGGCGCACGCCATAGCGGCCGAAATGGTGCTCCAGCTCGGCCGCCCCATACTGTCGCAAATCGCCCACCGTGCGCACGCCCAGCGCCTCCAGCCGCGCCTGCATGACCTTGCCCACGCCCGGCACCTTGCGCACCGGCAGCGGCTGCAGGAACGCCAGCACCTGCGCCGGCTTGATGACGAACAGGCCGTCGGGCTTGTTCCAGTCCGACGCGATCTTGGCCAGGAACTTGTTGGGCGCCACGCCGGCCGAGGCGGTCAGGCGGGTCTCCGCCAGGATCTCGCGGCGGATGGCGCGGGCTACCTCGGTGGCCGACGCCAGGCCCTGCTTGTTGACCGTGACGTCCAGATAGGCCTCGTCCAGCGACAGCGGCTCGATCTGGTCGGTATGGCGCGCGAATATGCCGCGCACCTGGCGCGACACCTCGCGGTAGCGGGTGAAATCGGGCGGCACGTACACCGCGTCCGGGCACAGGCGCTGTGCGCGCGCCACCGACATGGCCGAATGCACGCCGAAGCGCCGCGCCTCGTACGAGGCCGCGCACACCACCGAGCGCGGGCCTTCCCAGGCCACGACCACCGGCAGCCCGCGCAAGGCGGGATTGTCGCGCTGCTCGACCGACGCGTAGAAAGCGTCCATGTCGATGTGCACGATCTTGCGCGTGGACGAAAGCATGTCTTACGAAACGACAAAGCGGAAAAGGGAATATTATGGCGCGCTTGTCACGCTTTCATCGCCACCGCACGCCTTCATGACCACGCCCGCCTCCCCCGATTACTTCGGCCTGAACATTCCCCTGATGAGCCTCATGGGCCTGATCCCCGACCGCATCGGCCCGGACACCGCCCGCACCCTGCTACCCTGGCGCGCCGACCTGACCAACAGCCGCGGCGATATCCACGGCGGCACCCTGATGAGCGTGCTGGATTTCACGCTCAGCGCGGCAGCCCGCGGCACCGATGCCAGCCTGGGGATGGCCACTATCGACATGACCACCAGTTTCCTGTCGCCGGGCACGTCCGACCTGGTCATCGAGGCCCGCTGCCTGCGGCGCGGCGCCTCCATCGCCTTCTGCGAAGGCGAGATCCGCGGCGCCGACGGCCAGCTCGTGGCCAAGGCGTCGGCCACCTTCAAAGTCATCAAGCGCCGCCCGGGCGGCGACTGACGCGGCCCGAACCGTAAGACCCTTCCGATTTAATCGGACATCCGTCATCGCCGCCGATTATCGCGCTAGTCTCCGCCCCTCAACGACATAACGAAGGAGACATGCGCGATGCACGCAAAAGCAGCCGTCAATCCGGCCCCGCTGGGCCTGGCCGGGTTCGCCCTCACCACCATTCTGCTCAACATCCACAACGCCGGGTTCTACCCCCTGAACGTCATGATCATGGCCATGGGCGTGTTCTTCGGGGGCCTGGCCCAGCTCATCGCGGGCATCATGGAATCCCGCCAGGGCAACACCTTCGGCACGGTGGCATTCGTCTCTTACGGGGCGTTCTGGCTGTCGCTGGTATTCATCTGGGCCATGCCCGCGGCCGGCCTGCCCGCCGCCGACGCGGTGTCCATGGGCTTCTACCTGGCGATCTGGGGCGTCTTCAGCTTCGCCATGTTCATCGCCACGCTGCGCGGCAAGACCATCGGCCGGCTGGTGTTCGGCTCGCTGGTGCTGCTGTTCTTCCTGCTGGCGCTGGCCACCTTCACCGGCAGCCATGCCCTGCACGTGATCGCCGGCTACGAGGGCATCCTGTGCGGCGGCCTGGCCCTGTACGAGGCATCGGCCCTGATCATCAACGACAAGTTCGAACGGCAGGTGCTGCCCCTGTAGCGGCCGGCGGCCAGCGCGGCCGCGGCAGCGTCCGGGCTTCCTAGGACGGCCGCGGGTCGCCCGGCATGTACGACACGCATGACGGCACGCCATAGACGATCGCCTCGCGCATGGCGCGCACCGCGTCGCGGTTCCAGATGCCGCGCCCCCACATCGTGATGTCCACTTTCGACTGCCGCTCGTTCAGCGCCGCGATGCGCACGCGCGCCACGTCGGCGCCGGTAAAGGGCGCCACCACCCGCAGCGAGGCGCCGCCGCCGCCCTGGTCGAGCCCGCCCACCACCTGGTAGGCTCCCGAGCCGCGCAGGCAGCGCTCGGCCTGCGCATTGGCGGCCTGATAGGCATCGCGATAATTCGACTGGGCGGTGAAGGAATCCGAGGGCGAGCTCCCGTCCGCGGAAATCCCGCTGGAGCATCCCGCCAGGGCCACGGCGCAAGCCGCCGCCGCAACTGCAATTCTGATCATGTTGACTCCCGTTACGTGGCTGCGATTATCCCGCAATCGGGGATCGTCCCGCCAGCGCGCCGGCCCGCGCCCCGGTTCGACGCCGCCAGCGGCCTGTGGCATGATCGGCGCATACCGCCGGGCCTGCCCGGCGCAGGAGATCCGCCTTGCCCAACGCCACGTCCCCCGCCCGCCGGCCGCCGCCCCTCTATCCGCTGAAAGACTTCTTCCGCAACCCCGACCGCGGCTTCTTCCGCCTGTCCGACGACGGCAAGACCCTCGGTTTCATGCAGCCCGTCGCGCTGGACGACCACCCGCCGCGCATGAACATCCATGTGCAGGCGCTGCAGGACGGCCGTCCGGTCGGCGCGCCGCGCCGCCTCACCGGCGAAACCGCGCGCGACATCAGCAATTTCTTCTGGAAAGGCGCCGACATCGTGCTCTACCAGAAGGACTTCGGCGGCGACGAGAACTTCCACGTGCTGGCCGTCAACGCGCACACCGGCGCGGCGCACGACCTGACGCCCTATCCGGGCGTCCGCGCCGGCATCGAGGACGACCTGCCCGACGACCCGGACCACGTCCTCATCAGCCACAACCAGCGCGATCCGCAGGTATTCGACGTCTATCGCGTCAATGTGCGCACCGGCGCGGCGGTGCTGGTGGCGCAGAACCCCGGCAATGTGGTGGGTTGGCAGACCGACCACGCCGGCAAGGTGCGCGCCGCGCTCACCAGCGACGGGCTGGAGACCACCCTGCTCTATCGCGACGACGAAGGCGCGCCGTTCCGGCCGCTCATCACCACCGACTACCGCACCACGGTCAGCCCGGCGTTCTTCACCTTCGACGACCGCAAGTTCTATGCGCTGAGCAACCGCGGCCGCGACACGCTCGCGCTGGTCATCATCGACCCCGCCGCGCCCGACGCGGAAGAACTGGTCTACGCCACCGACCAGGTCGACCTCGACGCCGCCGGCTATTCGCGCAAGCGGCGAGTGCTGACCCTGGCCGCCTACCAGACCGACAAGCCGCGCCGCCATTACTTCGACGCCCACACCGAGGCCCTGTACCGCCAGCTCGAAACGCTGCTGCCGGGGTACGACGTGGCGCTCCAGGGCTGGAACCGCGACGAGGACACCTTCATCGTGGCCGCCTACAACGACCGCACCCCGGGCGCGCGCTACCTGTTCCAGTCCGTCACCGGCGCGCTGCACAAGCTGGCCGATATCAATCCGTCCATTCCCGAAGCCGACATGGCGCCGGTGCGGCCCATCCAGTACACCAGCCGCGACGGCCTGATCATCCACGGCTACCTGACCCTGCCCGCCGGCCGCGAACCGCGCGGCCTGCCCTGCATCGTCAACCCGCACGGCGGTCCGTGGGCGCGCGACGGCTGGGGCTACAACCCGGAAATCCAGTTCCTGGCCAATCGCGGCTTCTGCGTGCTGCAGATGAACTTCCGCGGCTCCACCGGCTATGGCCGGCGGTTCTGGGAAGCCGGCTTCGGCCAATGGGGCCTGGCCATGCAGGACGACATCACCGACGGCGTGCGCTGGCTCATCGACCAGGGCATCGCCGATCCGGCCCGCATCGGCATCTATGGCGGCAGCTACGGCGGCTACGCCACCCTGGCCGGCATCGCCTTCACGCCGGACCTCTACGCCGCCGCCGTCGATTACGTCGGCGTCTCCAACCTGTTCACCTTCATGAACACCATTCCGCCCTACTGGAAGCCGCTGCTGGCCAAGATGCACGACATGGTCGGCCACCCCGAGCGCGACCGCGAGCGCCTGGCCGCCACCTCGCCGGCGCTGCACGTCAACCGCATCCGCACCCCGCTGCTGATCGCCCAGGGGGCGCAGGATCCGCGCGTCAACAAGGCCGAAAGCGACCAGGTGGTACAGGCGCTGCGCGAGCGCGGCGTCGAGGTCGAATACCTGGTCAAGGACAACGAAGGCCACGGCTTTCACAATGACGAAAACAAGTTCGAGTTCTACGCGGCCATGGAGGCCTTTTTCGTCGAGCACCTGAAACCATAAAAAACGGGACAAATCGGCCCGGACGGTCACCCGCACCCTTGGCATGTTTGGTTACGGAAACCTAAACCCCCGCGGGCGGGTCTATCCGGTTCTGACCTAGAATCGGCAGCAATGAATACCCCTGAGCACCAGAAATCCGCCCCCGCGCGGGGCGCCAAACGACGCCTGCCCAAATCCCTCCTGGCCAAGGCCGCCGTGGCCCTGGGCGGGCTGGCCGCCTGCGGCGCCGTTTTCCTGACCCTGGCCATCGCCCTGGCCTGGCCCAGCCTGCCGGCCCTGCACGCGATGACCGACTACCGGCCCAGCGTGCCGCTGCGCATCTATACCGCCGACCGCGTCCTGATCGGCGAATTCGGCGAGGAACACCGCAACGTGCTGCGGTTCCAGGACATCCCCCTGGTCATGAAGCAGGCCATCCTGGCCGCCGAGGACGACAGCTTCTACGAGCACGGCGGGATCGACTGGATGGGCATGCTGCGCGCCGGCCTGGCCAACATCGTCAGCATGTCCAAGTCGCAGGGGGCCAGCACCATCACCATGCAGGTGGCGCGCAACTTCTACCTGAGCTCCGAGAAAACCTACTCGCGCAAGTTCTACGAGCTGCTGCTGACCTTCAAGATCGAATCCGAGCTCACCAAGGACCAGATCCTCGAGCTCTACATGAACCAGATCTACCTGGGACACCGCGCCTACGGCTTCGCAGCCGCCTCGCGCACCTATTTCGGCAAGCCGCTGTCCGAGGTCACCGCCGCCGAGGCGGCGCTGCTGGCCGGCATCCCGAAGGCGCCGTCGCGGTCCAACCCCATCACCAACCTGGACCGCGCCAAGGCGCGCCAGCACTACGTGCTCGGCCGCATGCAGGCGCTGGGCTACCTGACGCCCGAGCAGACCCAGGCCGCGCTCGAGCAGCCGCTGCTGATCCGCGGC
Source organism: Bordetella genomosp. 2 (assembly GCF_002261345.1). Lineage (GTDB taxonomy): Bacteria > Pseudomonadota > Gammaproteobacteria > Burkholderiales > Burkholderiaceae_B > Bordetella_A. The sequence continues at coordinate 528,128 of NZ_NEVT01000006.1, forward strand.
AGCGAGGGCGCGCAGCCCAGCGGGTTCACGGTCCATGGCGAGTACCCGGCCGAGCTGGTGCGCCAGATCATGTACGGCATTTTCCAGGACGAAACCTACACGCGCGGCATCGACGTCTACACCACCATCGACTCCAAGGCCCAGCAGGCGGCCTACGAGGCCGTGCGCGCCGGCGTGCTCGACTACACCCGGCGCGCGCGCTACCCCGGGCCGGAGGACCAGCTCGACCTGCCCGATGGCATCGAACAGGACACACAGGCCTTCGAGGAGATCCTCGACGGCGTCCAGGAAGAATCCCCCGACAGCGATGGCCTGCTCTCCGGGGTGGTGCTGTCGGCCAGCCCCACCGAGGTCAAGGTGGCGCGCAGCGCCAGCGAAATCATCACCGTGTCCGACAAGAAAGCCCTGGCCGTGGTGGCGCGCGCGCTCGACCCCAAGGCCGACGATGCGCTGCGCATCCGGCGCGGCTCGGTCGTGTACCTGCACAAGAACGGCGACACCTGGGAAATCGTCAACATGCCGGCCCTGCAGGCCGCGCTGGTCTCGATGTCGCCGCAGGACGGCGCGATCCGCGCCCTGATCGGCGGCTTCGACTTCTACCGGGGCTCGTTCAACCGCGCCACGCAAGCCTGGCGCCAGCCGGGCTCGACCATCAAGCCCTTCGTCTACGCCGCCGCGCTCGAGCGCGGCATGACCCCGGCCACGCAGGTGTCCGACCAGCCCTTCGTGCTCACCGTCGAGCAGACCGGTTCGCGCCCCTGGGCACCGAAGAACGACGGCAACCGCTACGAGCCGATGCAGACCCTGCGCCAGGGCCTGTACCGGTCCAAGAACATGGTGTCGATCCGCATCCTGCAGGCCATCACGCCGCAGTACGCGCAAGACTACCTGACCCGCTTCGGCTTCCAGAAAGAGCGCTGGCCCGCCGTGCTGCCGCTGGCCCTGGGAGCCGGAGGCGCCACGCCGCTGCAAGTGGCCGACGCCTACGCCGTGTTCGCCAACGGCGGCTACCGGGTGCCGCCCTACCTGATCTCCCGCGTCACCGACCGCGCCGGCGAAGTGCTGATGGAGGCCCAGCCGACCGTCGCCGGCGACGACGCCGCGCGCGCCATCGACCCGCGCACCGCCTGGGTCATGGACGACATGCTGCGCGACGTGGCCTCCATCGGCACCGGCGCGCGCGCCAAGCGCACGCTGCAGCGCGACGACGTGGCCGGCAAGACCGGCACCACCAACGACGCCGTCGACGTCTGGTTCGCCGGCTACACCCCCGCGCTGGTCACCACCGTCTGGATGGGCTTCGACCAGCCCAGGTCGCTCGGCACCAACGCCTTCGGCAGCGGGCTGGCGCTCTCGACCTGGCTCGACTACATGAAGCCCGTCCTGGCCGACGTGCCGGTGCAGCCGCAGCGGCCCATGCCCGGCGGCCTGATCACGCACAACGGCGAGTACTATTTCTCCGAATTCCCCCCCGGCCAGGCGGTGGCCTCGCTGGATCTCTCCAGCGGCGACACGTTGACGGACTTCCTGAACAACATGCGCCAGAGCGACGACGCGCCCACCCGCGTACGGCCGCTCGATGCGCCGCCCGAGGGCGGCCTGCCCACGCCGTCGATCGCCGTGCCGCGCGTCGGCCAGGCTGCCCCGCCCGCCGTGCCGGCGTCGGCCAGGCCGGCCGCCGGCTCTCCCGCCGAGCCGGACGCATCCGCGCTGGCCATTCCCGTGCCCAAGGCGCCCGGTCCGGCCAACGCCCGGCCCATCACCGCCCCGCAGGCCATGGAATCCCGCCCGCTCTGACGGCGGCCGGGGCCGCCCGGGCCCGCCAATGGGGCGTCGTCCAGGACGCCCCGGCCCGCCCCTTGCCGGCAAAAATCTGGCGGACGCGGCAGAGATCACGATGAGAATCGATATTGTTCATGATATCGTTCAGGTTTTAGTCAATTCTCCTGCCTTCCATGACCGCCGCGACCACCGTCAAGACCTGGTACCTGGTCCACAAATGGACCAGCCTGGTCTGCACCCTGTTCTTGCTGGTCATCTGCCTGACCGGGCTGCCGCTGATCTTCCATCACGAAATCGAGCACCTGCTCGACGAAGGCAAGCCGGTGGCCGAGCTTCCCGAGGGCACGCCCAACATCAGCCTGGACCAGGCGGTGGCCCAGGGCAAGGCGCTGTACCCCGCCGAGCACATCGACTACCTCTTCATGGACGACCACGAACCCCAGATCTGGGTCGGCATGGTGCCGGAGCTCGGCAAGGGGGTCGAAAAAGGCCATGCCGTGCGGGTGGACGCGCGCACCGCCGAAGTCCTGCACGACGGTCCGCTCTATGCCGACGACCGCTTCTCGTTCATGGGCATCATGCTGGCGCTGCACGTGGACCTGTTCGCCGGCCTGCCGGGCGAGCTGTTCCTGGGCTTCATGGGGCTGCTGTTCGTGGTGGCCACCGTATCGGGCGTCGTGCTGTACGGCCCGTTCATGAAAAAGCTCGAGTTCGGCACCATCCGCGCCGGACGCTCGACGCGCCTGAAATGGCTCGACCTGCACAATCTGCTGGGCATCGTCACGCTGGTGTGGGTGTTCGTGGTGGGCCTGACCGGCGTCATCAACGAGCTGTCCACGCCCTTGTTCCGCCTGTGGCAGTCCACCGAGCTGCCGCGCATGCTGGCGCCCTACCAGGGCCGCAGCGTGCCCACGCAGCTCGCCTCGGTGCAAAGCGCCGCCGACACGGCCATGAAGGCGGTGCCCGGCCGCGAAGTGTCGTTCATCTCGTTCCCCGGCAACGCCTTCGGCAGCCCGCATCATTACATCGTATGGCTCAAGGGCAATACGCCCCTGACCTCGAAGCTGAACACCCCCGTGCTGGTCGACGGGGTCACCGGCGAACTCAGCGCGGTGGCGCGCATGCCCTGGTACCTCACCGCGCTGGAGCTGTCGCGGCCGCTGCACTTCGGCGACTATGGCGGCATGCCGCTCAAGATACTCTGGGCCCTGCTCGACGTGATCGCCATCGTGGTGCTGGGCAGCGGCTTGTACCTGTGGCTGGCCCGCCGCAAGGCGACCGACGCGCGCGTCGCCGAACTGGTGCGCCGCCACCAACAGGCGGCGACGCCCCAACGGAGCCCCGCATGACCCCCCGCAGCCGCTTCTGGTTCATCTGGGGCGCCCCGATCGTGCTGGGCGTGCTGAGCGTTTTCGGATTGCTCGCCGCCCTGCTGGGCACGGGCCTGTGGCACTGGGCCTCGTGGCTGTCGCTGGCGGCCCTGCTGGTGGTCATCGCGCGGTACTGGTGGTTCCCTCCGTCCAGGAATTGAGGCCGCGCGCCAGCCGCCGCGCTAGCCCTTGAAGCGTTCCGGGTCCGGGCCCAGCCGTCCGGTCTCGGGCAGGCCGTCGATGGCCGCCATGTCCTGCGCCGACAGCTCGAAATCGAACACATCGATATTGGCGCGGATGCGCTCGGGCGTCACGGACTTCGGAATCGCGATCAGCCCGTTCTGCATATGCCAGCGCAGCGCGACCTGCGCGGCCGACTTGCCGTGTTTCCTGGCCAGCGCCGCCAGCGTCTGGTCCTGCATCACCGTGCCCTGGCCCAGCGGGCTCCAGGATTGCGTGGCGATGCCCTGGTCGGCATGAAACGCCCGCAGGGCCTTCTGGGTGAACCCGGGATGCAGCTCGACCTGGTTGACCGCCGGCACCACGCCGGTCTCGTCGATCAGCCGCTGCAATTGCGCGGGCGGAAAATTGGACACGCCGATGGAGCGCGCGCGGCCGTCTTCCTTCATGGCCACCAGCGCGCGCCAGGCATCCAGGTACTTGTCGCTGCCCGCCACCGGCCAGTGGATCAGGTACAGGTCCACATAGGCCAGGCCGAGCTTGCGCAGGCTCTCGTCCATGGCCCGCTGCGCCGCGTCGTAGCCGTGCTTGTCGTTCCATAGCTTGGTGGTGACGAACAACTCCTTGCGGCCCAGCCCGGCCGCGCGCAGGCCCTCGCCCACGCCCGTCTCGTTACCGTAGATGGCAGCGGTGTCCACCAGCCGGTACCCCGCCGCCAGCGCCTCTTTCACGCAGCGCGCCGCCTCGTTGTCCGGGACTTGCCAGACGCCCAGGCCCAGCTGCGGAATCGTATTGCCGTCGTTGAGCTTCACTACGGGAACCTTCGCCATGAGACCTCCGATGTCAATGGGTTGGGTGCGGACTCCCCCGCACGAACGGGTTTTCCCTGGCATGATAGCGCCGCGGCCGCGCAGCTCCCAATGCGTGGGCCTCAGGCGGGCAGCGCCTGGCGCAGGATGGCGCCGCAGGCCACCACCAATTGCCCGGCGCACTCCGCCATGGCCTCCTGCATGCGGTGCCTGGGGCCGGCCACGGCAATCGCGAAAGTTTCCTGGTGCAACACCAGCGATGTCGCCACCGCCCACACGTCGTCGACATTCTCGCCGCGCGTCTGGAAATACCCCTGCCGGCGCCCCCCGCTGGATGTCCGCCCACAGGGCCTGCGGATCGGTCAGCGTGGCCGCCGTGACGCCGGCCAGGGCATGGGTGGCGAGCCAGGCCTTCAAGTCGGCTTCTTTCATGCAGCCCAGCAGGGCCTTGCCGATCGAGCTGGAATGCAACGGCTTGATTTCGCCCGGCCGGGCCGAATAGCGGATCGAATGCAGTCCCTCGAGCACTTGCAGGTAGACCACCGCGTCGCCCTGCCGCTTGCCAAGGATCACGGTTTCGCGCAAGGCATCGCGCAGCCGTTCCAGCACTGGCGTCATGCGTTCGACGAACGGGTCCTGCGCCAGGATATCGCGCGCTACGTCGAACAGGCGCTTGGTCGGATACAGGGAGCGCGGCCGGGTCAGCGAATACAGGTACCCGCGCGCGCCCAGCGTGGCCACGATGGCATGGCAGCTGCTCTTGGGGATGCCCGTGGTTTCGGCCAGTTCGGTCAGCGACAGCGGCCGCTGGCTCGCCTGGAAAGCCTCGAATATGTCGAGTATGCGCTCGATGGCGGTGACGCCGGAATCTGCCATGCGGGTCCTCCCGGATAAGCGGCGCAGGGTCCCTTCCCCGCGCGCAAACCGCACCCCGATGGCCTTCGTCGGCCGTTCGGGCGCCGTTTGTTCAGAATATCGAACTTTCGTCCTTGATGCAGAACAAAAGTCTGCCTAGCATGACGGCGGCCGGCACACACGGCTCGCGGCCGGCATGCGCCGGCCGCCAACAAGGAGAGAGACATGCGCTACGTTCGCCGGGCCGCCGCCCTATTCCTGTCGCTTGCCCTGGCCGGGCCGGCCGCCGCTGCCCAGGACTATCCCGACCATCCCGTGCGCATTGTCGTGCCGCAGACGCCGGGCGGGGCCTCCGATACGCTGGCGCGCATCATCGGCCAGCGGCTGGGCGATAGCTGGCAGCAATCGGTGGTGGTCGAGAACCGCGCCGGCGCCGGCGGCAACCTCGGCATGGAAGCCGTGCTGGGCGCCGACGCCGACGGCTACACCTTGCTGATGAGCTACGTCGGCACGCAGGCCATCAACGGCGCCCTGTACAAGCAGTTGTCGTTCGACCCGGGCACCGACTTCGCCCCGGTGGCCACGCTGGCCACCCTGCCCTTCGTGCTGGTCACCCGCCCGGACGCGCCCTTCAGGTCCGTGCAGGACGTGATCCAGGCGGCCCGCCAGGGCCGCATCACCTACGGCTCGGCCGGCAACGGCTCGGTCAATCATCTGCTGGGGGAAATGTTCAGCAGTGCCGCCAAGGTCCCGCTGCAGCACGTCCCGTACCGGGGCGCGGCCGCCGCGCTGCAGGACCTGCGCGGCGGCCGCATCGACGTGGTGTTCACCAGCCTGCCGTCGGTGGCCGGCTCGATCAAGAGCGGCGCGCTGCGGCCCATCGCCGTCACCAGCGCGCGCCGCGCCAGCGCCTTCGACCATATCCCGACCATTGCCGAGGCCGGCCTGCAGGGTTTCGACGTGACCCCCTGGTTCGGCCTGATGGCGCCCAAGGACACCCCGGCCGAGCGCATCGCCAGGATCAACCGCGACGTCAATGCCGCGCTGCGCGACCCGCAGGTGATCGAGCGCTTCACCGCGCAAGGCGCCGAGCCTTATGCCACCAGTCCCGAAGAATTCGCGGCCCTGCTGCGCGCCGACGTCGCCAAGTGGGGCGAGGTCGTGCGCGCCTCCGGAGCCAGCGTGGATTGACAAGTCCCCGCGCGGCGGCGGGACTTTCCGGCCGCCGCGCACGGCGTGGCCGATAATGCCGGCAGCGCGGCCGATGGGCCGCGCGCCGTCACTCTCCCGCACGCCATGTCCCCGCCAGCCTCCCCCCGCCCCGAGCGCGGCAGCCTCGCCACGCTGCGCACCCTGCTTCCCTACCTATGGCCACGCGGTCGCCACGGCCTCAAGGCGCGGGTCGTCATTGCCCTGGCCAGCCTGCTGGCGGCCAAGGCGGCGGTGGTGTATGTGCCGATCCTGTACAAATCGGCCATCGACGAACTGGGCAAGAATACCGGCGGCGCGGTGGTCGTGCCGGTCGGCCTGATCCTGGCCTATGGCGCCGCGCGGGTCTTTTCGCTGCTGTTCTCCGAACTGCGCGACGCGGTGTTCGCCCGCGTCGGACAACACGCGATCCGCGCGGTCGGACTGCAGATTTTCCGCCACCTGCATGCCCTGGCACTGCGCTTTCACCTGTCGCGCCAGACCGGCGGGCTGACGCGCGCCATCGAGCGCGGCACCAAGGGCATCCAGACGCTGCTGTCGTTCCTGCTGTTCAACGTGCTGCCCACCTTCTTCGAGATCGGCCTGGTGTGCGTGGTGCTGTGGCGCATGTTCGACATCTGGCTGGCCGCCGCCACGGCCCTCACCGTGGCGCTGTATCTGGCGTACACCCTGGTCGTCACCGAATGGCGCACCAAGTTCCGCCGCCTCATGAACGAGACCGACTCCGAGGCCAACACCAAGGCGGTCGAGAGCCTGCTGAACTACGAGACGGTGAAGTACTTCGGCAACGAAGAGCACGAGGCGCGCCGCTACGACGCATCGCTGACCCGCTATGAGCGCGCCGCGGTGCGCAGCCAGGTCAGCCTGTCCATCCTCAACATCGGCCAGGCGGTCATCATCTCGGCCGGCCTCACCGTGGTGATGTGGATGGCCGCCCGCGGCATCGCGGCCGGCCGCTACACCCTGGGCGACTTTGTGCTGGTCAATACCTACCTGCTGCAACTCTACGATCCGCTCAGCTTTTTCGGCTTCATCTACCGCGAGATCAAGCAGTCACTGATCGACATGGAACGCATGTTCGAACTGCTGGGCCAGCAGCGCGAAGTGGCCGACAGCCCGGGCGCCGCCCCGCTGCGGCTGGCCGGCGCCGAGGTGGAATTCCGCGACGTCGTGTTCGGCTACGATCCGCGCCGCCCCATCCTGAAAGGCGTGAGCTTCCGCATCCCGGCCGGCCGCACGGTGGCGGTGGTCGGCACCTCGGGCGCCGGCAAGTCGACCCTGGCGCGGTTGCTGTTCCGTTTCTACGACGTGGACGGCGGCGCCATCCTGGTAGACGGCCAGGACGTGCGCAGCGTCACCCAGGCCAGCCTGCGCGCGAGCATCGGCGTCGTGCCACAGGACACCGTGCTGTTCAACGACACCATCCACTACAACATCGCGTACGGGCGGCCCGGCGCCAGCGATGGCGAAGTCCAGGCAGCGGCGCGCCTGGCCCATATCCACGAGCTGGTCATGAGCATGCCCGACGGCTACCGCACCATGGTGGGCGAACGCGGCCTGAAACTGTCGGGCGGCGAAAAGCAGCGCGTGGCCATCGCCCGCACCATCCTGAAGAACCCGTCGATCTTCCTGTTCGACGAGGCCACCAGCGCGCTCGACACGCACACCGAGCGGGAGATCCAGGCCAACCTGCGCGAAGTCAGCCAGGGCCGCACCACGCTCATCATCGCGCACCGGCTGTCCACCATCGCCGATGCCGACGAAATCATCGTGCTGGGCGACGGCCGCGTGGTGGAAAGGGGCCGGCATGCGGCGCTGCTGGCGCGCGGCGGCCCCTACGCGGCCATGTGGGAACGCCAGCAAGCCGGCGCGGCCGACGCGGCGCTCGCCTGAGCCTGTTTGACACGCCGGCCGTCCTCGCCGAATATCGGCCTCTTTGCGCCCCGTGCCCGCCATGTCCGCCGCCGTCCCGCCCACCGCCGTCCGCGTCTGCGCCAGTGCCGAACTGGCCGACGGCGGCCTGGGCATCAAGCTGCCCGCCGCCGACGGCGACGGCCGCACCACCGTATTCTTCATCCGCTACCAGGGCCGCGTGCATGGCTACCTGAACCGCTGCGCCCACGTCGGCGTCGAGCTCGACTGGGAAGGCAGCTTCTTCACGCGGGCCGGCGACCTGCTCATGTGCGCCCGCCACGGCGCCACCTACCAGCCCGACACGGGGCTCTGCGTAGGCGGCCCATGCAAGAACGGCCGCCTGGTGCCGCTCGACGTGCAAGAGCGCGACGCCGCGGTCTACTGGCTGCCGGCCGGCCGCATCCGGCCGCTCCCCGACGGCGAGGCCGGCGACGCCGCTACGGGGCCAGCCTGAATCCCTGGTCGGTGCCCCATTTGTCGGTTTCACGCAGCCATTTGGCGCCGCACTCCAGGCAGCGGAAACGGTCCTCCCGGCAGCCTTCGCGCCCCTTTTGCTCCGAATGGATGAAACCCTGGTGCCCGAGCCGCGCGTGCGGCGCCACACCCGGCAGGCCGGGCGCAATGGCCTGGCAGGCTACACACATGATGCTCATGCAATACCTCGACACATAACCTGCCAAATTGTAATCGAGCGGCAGGATCGTGTCCGTCCGGCACGCCGGGCGTCAGTCCGGCAGCGCCGCGTAGCACGTAGCCAGGTGATAAGGCGTGGTCGAGGGCATGTCGGCGCGCGCCAGCGAGCCGTCCGGGTTCAGGCATTCGCGCCAGCCGCCCGGATGCAGGAAGCGGTCGCGCAGGCCGGCCAATTGGGCGGCGAGCGCCTGCCAGTCGCCCGACACTGCCAGATAGCGCGCATATTCGGTCTGGGCCCAGATCCGCTCGGTGGCGTCGCCCACCCGCCCGTCTTCATGCAGCGCCGCGCGCACGCCGGCGGTGGCGCCGTCGACCCCATGCTGGCGGGCCCAGCCGCAACCGCGCGGCAGCGCCAGGGCCAGGTCGAGCTCGGCGAACACGGCCGGGGCGCTGTCGAGCAGCACGAACCATTCGAATTGATGGCCCGGCTCGATGCGGTTGTCCGGCGTGCCGACCGGCGCCTCGGCGATGCATTGGCTGGGCGCGTGCAGGAAGGCGTCGGCGACCCCCTGGGCAACGCTCCGCAGCGTCTGCGCGAACCAGGCCGGTTCGGCCACCCGGGCGGCCGCCAGATAAGCCTCGGTCAAGTGCATGATCGGGTTCTGCGCCGGGCCCTGGCGCACTTGGCGCCAGTCCGCCGACAATGCGGCATGGTATAGGCCATCGGGCCTGCGGAACCGCGCCTCGATCAGTTCGGCCGCCTGCAGCAGCATCTGGCGCGCCTGCGTATTGCGCGAACGTTCGAAATACGCGGCGCAGGCAAACACCACGAAAGCGTGCGTGTACAGATCCTGGGTATCATCGAGCGGCCGGCCTTCCGGGTCGATGCTGTAGCGCCAGCCGCCGTGCCGCTCATCGCGGAAATGACGGCACAACGCCTCGAACAGCTGGTCCGCGTGCTGCGCATGCGCCGGCTCCGGCGCGGCCGCATACAAGTACAACTGTCGCGCGCAAGCCATCGCGCGGTAGCGCACCGGCGCCAGCGGCAAGCCGGTATCGCCGGCCACCGCCTCGAATGGCAGGCCCATGCGCTCGTTGAAGCCGCGCCCCATCCAGAGCGGCAGGATCACCTCGTTGAAATGCTGGCGCAGGGCCAGGATGGTGCTGGAGAGTTCAGGAGAAATGACAGCGGTGGTCATCGCTACGCGGCGCGCCGGTTGCGCGCGCCCCAAATGACGAAACAGCGACGATAACCCGGATTTGCGGCGCAACCGGCCCCACCACTGATCGAGCATCATGGTGGGGCGCCCGGCGTGCAGGCCCGTCAGCGAAAGATGTTTTCTTCGACCCAGTTCTGGGCGAAGATCTCGGCCCGGTCGCGCGCCTCGTGCAACGAGGCGCAATCGCCCAGATAGGAAAAGGCGGCATCCACTTCGGTGCCCCCCTTCGGCCGTTACCGTCAGCAGTACACCGTATCCGCCGGTATCCATGGCCGCTGTGGAAACGTCGATCAGTACTTCCTGGTCATGATGCTGCATGGCTTCCTCCCAGTCGGTTACCCCAACGCGTAAATCCACGCGTGGCGCTGGCGGGGTCCATTTATCAGGTCCGCATGACAATTGGACGCGCGGGCGGCACGCAAGTTCATCTTACTGGGGCCGGGCCGGAAAAACGCCCGTAGATTCCCTAACCGAGGTGAATGGCGCCGGGAGATTCCATGCGCAGGGCCAGCCGGCCCTTGTCGGTCAGCTCGAGGTGGCCGGTGTCGTTTTCGCGCACGCAGCGCAGGACCAGCAGGGCCTCGGCAAGGTGCTCCGGCACCCGTTCGCGCGCCACTGCCCCGCCGTCGGCGACGAACTGCAGCCATTGCGCCAGTTCGCCTTGTTGAATCTTCATACGCGCCATGGCGTCCATCGTTGAGTAGTGCTGTAGCTACGATAGCACATGGCCGGCCAGGCCCCCGAGCGGCGAGCCCCGCCGCCGTAACAGCCTTGAAACGATTTTCCGCTTGCCGGGGGTGTCGGGCAGCGCTAAATTGAAAGTGCCGGGCGTTCTGACACCCATGCGTGCGAAACCCGGCAAGAGCGCCCCAGACTCGTCCCGAGCTGGGGCGCTCTTCATTGGACGCCCGCCACCGCGCGGGAACTCACTGGCCGTAGACAGGCTCGCCCGATTCGCCCACTCGCTTGATTCTCTTCAGCAGGCGCTGCGCCCGCCGCTCGGCCTCGGCCAGCTGGCTGCAAGGCTCGCAGTCCGGCGCCCGCCACACCTGCTCGGTGTCGGGGTCGCCGTCCACATACGAGCTGACGGCCAGTTGATATTGTCCCGACCGCAACTCGATCACATCGCAGTGAATACGATACCCATCGATACGCACGCCCTTCGCGATATTCACGCCGGCCCTCCGGGTTGCAAGAGTCAGTCACGCTTGCAGGGTATTCGCGGAATGCGACAGGATAATTTCATTATCATGGCCAGACTATGACTGCGCCGGCCGGGCCGCCCGCCCTTACTGCAACGAGGACACGCCATGATCGACCACCTGGACCACCTGGTGCTGACCTGCACCGACCCCGAGGCCACTATCGATTTCTACACGCGCATCCTGGGCATGCGCCTGGAGACTTTCGGCCAGGGCCGGCGAGCGCTCTGCTTCGGCAACCAGAAAATCAACCTGCACGTGCGCGGCAGCGAATTCGAGCCCAAGGCCCACTTGCCGGTGCCGGGCGCGCTCGACTTGTGCTTCATCGCCGACCGGCCACTGGACAAGGTCATCCTGCGGCTCGAAGCGGCGGGGGCGCGCATCATCGAAGGACCGGTGGCGCGCACCGGCGCCACCGGAAAGATCCGCTCGGTCTATCTGCGCGATCCCGACTTGAACCTGATCGAGATATCCGAGCTCGCTACGGAGACTTGATCAGGAAGCTCCGCCAGTCTTGGGCATGGTGGCCGGCGCGCCTGTGTTCGACTGCATCAGCTGGCTGGCGCACAGGTCGGCCGCCCCGTCCACCGGGGTCTTGGCATCGCCGAACGTCACCCAGCCGCCCTCCTCGATCATGGTGTCACGCTTCCAGGAGTCCGCCGATTGCAGCGCGGCCAGCTTGGCCTGCGCGTCCGGCGCGGCCAGGAAGCGGTGCACGCATATGCCCGCCGCCAGCTGCGCCACTGCCGCCTCGGTGGAAGCCTGCGCCTGTTCGGTCGCGGTCTTGCTGGTGACCCAGCCGCCGGCGGTGAAGCCGACGATCATCGTCAGCACGGCGGTGCCCACGCATGACCAAAACCAGATGGTCTTGGTCGGTTTGTAATCGCTCCAGGCCGTCATGGCTCTATTCATCATTTGCCTCCTTGGTGGTTGCGCATGGGAAAAAACTCCACAGCGCGCGGCCCACTGTAGTGCAGTTCAAGCCGCAAAGTAGGACGGAATTACCCTTACCTGATGTAACACCCGCGGCATGGCGCTTGCTGCAATTGCCACGTCATCCTCCGGGAGAACGCAATGAGCGACAACTTGCAAGACCGCGGACCGCGCGATCGGGCGCGCGTGAATATCGATGAAGAGTGGGAGCGCCGCTATTGGAGCGAACAGTTCGGCGTCACGCTGGAGCAATTGCAAGAGGCCGTCCATCAGGTCGGCCCTTCAGTGGAGGCGGTGCGGTCCTATCTGGCCACGCCGGCAACCGGCCGCACCACCTGAACCGCCTTGCGCGGGCGCGCGCAAGGCGGTGCGCGCCTAGCTAGGGCTTGACGGCCACTTTCAGCACGTTGTCGCGCTGGTTGGCGAACAGCTCGTAGGCCGCGACGATGTCGTCGAGCGGGTACTCGTGCGTCACCAGCAGTTCGAGATTGACGCGGCCCGACTCGACCACGTTGAGCAGGCGCCGCATGCGCTCCTTGCCGCCCGGGCACAGCGCCGTGACGATCCGGTGGTCGCCCAGGCCGGCGGCGAACGCGTCGAGCGGGATGCGCAGGTCCTGCGAATACACGCCCAGGCTCGACAGCGTGCCGCCCGGCTTCAGGACACGCAGGGCAGATTCGAATGTCGCCTGCGTGCCGAGCGCCTCGATGGCGGCGTCGGCGCCACGGCCGCGGGTCAGCGACATGACCTCCTCGACCACGTCGCATTCCTTGAAGTTCAGGGCCACGTCGGCGCCCATCTTGCGGGCGATGTCGAGCCGGTGTTCGTTGCCGTCCACCACGATGATGGTGGTGGCGCCGGACAGGCGCGCGCCGGCCGTGGCGCACAAGCCGATGGGCCCCTGCGCGAACACCACCACGGTGTCGCCGATGCGGATGCCGGCATTCTCGGCGCCCTTGAAGCCGGTCGACATGATGTCGGGGCACATCAGCACCTGCTCGTCGCTCAGGCCGTCGGGAATCGGTGCGAGATTGGCCTGGGCGTCCGGCACCAGCACGTACTCGGCCTGGGTGCCGTCGATGATGTTGCCGAAGCGCCAGCCGGCGGTGGCCTTGTAGCCGTGGCACCCGCACAGGCCGCGCGGCACCAGGTAGCTGCCATCCTGCGAAGGCGCGCCATCCTGGGCGGCGTAGGAATTGAAGTTGGGGCAGATCGCGCCGGCGATGACCCGCTGCCCTTCTTCGTATCCCACCACCGCGCTGCCCAGTTTCTCGATGATGCCGACCGGCTCGTGGCCGACGGTCAGCCCGGCGGCGACCGGGTATTCGCCCTTGAGGATATGGATGTCGGTACCGCAGATCGTGGTGGTGGTGATGCGCACCAGCGCATCGTTGGGGCCCACGTCGGGAATCGGTTTGTCGGCAAGCTCGATGCGGCCCGGTTCGACGAATACGGCGGCTTTCATCATGGCGGTCATGGTCGATCTCCTTCGGTTCGGATTTCCATGAGACTCCGCCGCGACCGCCGCCACAAGTCGGTAGCGTCGCAAGAATGCAGACCGTTTGATCCAGGCCAATGAATCGCCAAGCATCGGCCTGCACGAAGACGCCGCGTCTGTCGCCTGTCAGTCCGAATAGGAGCGCCGGGCGTGCACCTGGATGCGGGCCGGACCGGCGACCCGATACGTAATGTGTCCCCAGCGCACCACTCGCGCCCAGCCGGCCGCCGCGATCGCGCTCAGGTGGAACAGGTCCGGCACTGGCTGGCACACGCCCAGCGCCATTTGCACGAGGCGCACGGACCAGGGGTCGGCGAGGCCGAGCCGGCGCGCGAGCTCGCCCGTCCAGTACTGCTTGAGCCCGCCCAGCCCGGCCAGCAGGCATACCGCCAGGACCGCCATGCCATCGGCCAGGGCCAGCAACACGGCGGCCCCCCATCCGGCCATGCGCAGGCTCACGATGCCGAACGCCAGCCCCCACAGGGCGGGACGATAGATGCGGCACATCTGGTACTGGCGGCGCACGAACGACCACGCCGGCCCCAGCCGCTGCTCATTGGGCGACGGCACCAGCAGCGAAGCGCGCGTCCCCAGGCGCAGTTCCATTTCGACGGCCCGCCTGGCCAGCGCCAGGTCGTCGGACAGCGCATGCTGGAACAGCCCGTGCAGGTCCATGCGCCGCGCCGCCGCGGCGCTGATCGCGATGCTGCCGCCCCATGCCACGCGCGCGAAACCGGGACGCAGGCGCGGCAACAGGCTTACCGAGCGGTCCACCGCGGCGACCAGGTGAGCGCCCAGCCGCTGCCGCGCCACCCGCTGCCAGCGATGTCCGCTGACAATATCGAAACTGCCGGACGCGACCGGCGCCGCCAGCATGCCCAGCCACTGCGGTCCCGGCTGAATGTCGGCATCCATGAGCACGATGACGTCGGTCTCCGGACCGATGCGTTCAAGCGCCGCCTGCTGGTTGCGGCACTTCTGCGCCTGGGCCAGCGCGTGGCCCGCCACGACCAGCTCGACCGGAAACCGCGCGTGCCCGGCCGCCGCCACGGCGCGTGGGAATGCCGGATCGGATTCGGATTCGACACTGATGAACAGGCGGCCAGGCTGCACCGCCTGGGCGTTCAACGCCTCGATCAGCTCGTCGAGGCGCGCGGCGCTGCCCGTGACGGGCAGGACGATCGATATCGACGCATTCGCGGCCGTTTTCACTCTGCGCAGCCGCACGAGCCGCATCAGGATGATGGACAGCGATATCGCGTTAATACCGCACGCAACAATCCAGAGAAAATGCGCCACGAAGTGACTTATTGTAAGTATTATCGACGCGCGAGTTTACTCCAATCCCGGGCCAATGAGAAAGGCCGTTAGTGATTGCTATCACTAACGGCCTTGATACTGCTGGTCGGGACGGCGGGATTCGAACTCGCGACCCCTTGCACCCCATGCAAGTGCGCTACCAGGCTGCGCTACGCCCCGAAAGAAAAAGAGTATATCAGAACAGAAAAAAACCTGCACGGCGCGCGCAGGTTTTCGATGGCAAATTTCAGTGCGAGGCGTTGCCGGCGGCCGGTTGTTCGCCCAGGGCTTCGGCCAGCATGGCCGACACATTGCCGAGCTCGGTGCGCAGCGCCTGGATCTCGGCGGCGCTCAGGCGCACGGCGGCGTCCTGGTCGTGCGGCGTGTCGCGCGCATCGCCCAGCCGATTGCGGGCGCCGCTGATGGTGAAGCCTTGCTCGTACAGCAGCGAACGGATGCGGCGGATCAGCAGGACTTCATGATGCTGGTAGTAGCGGCGGTTGCCGCGCCGCTTCACCGGCTTGAGTTGCGTGAATTCTTGTTCCCAGTAGCGCAGCACGTGCGGCTTGACGCCGCAGAGGTCGCTGACTTCGCCAATAGTGAAATAGCGTTTGGCGGGAATGGGCGGAAGCGCAACAGTGGAGTCGGGACGGGTCATGGAAGGATTTTATGCCGTGGTGCGTCGTGAGCCGATAACAATTGCCGACAAAGCGTATCACTCCCCGCCGTCGGGCGCACCTGCCGGCTCGGCCTGCTCGACCACGCTCTTGAGCTTCTGGCTGGCATGGAAGGTGACGACACGGCGCGCGGCGATGGGGATGGTCTCGCCCGTCTTGGGGTTGCGTCCGGGACGCGGCGGCTTGTTGCGCACCTGGAAATTGCCGAAACCCGACAGCTTCACCGAGTCGCCGCGCGCCAAGGCGTCGCGGATTTCCTCGAAGAACGTGTCGACGATGTCCTTGGCTTCGCGCTTGTTCAGCCCTACGCGTTCGAACAGCAGTTCGGCGAGTTCGGCCTTGGTCAGGGTACGCGGCTCGGCAAGCATGGAAGTCCCCTTGTTCATGTGCGCTGGCGCGCGCCATGGGCGGTCGCCAGCGCCTGGTTGATGCGGGCCAGGCAATCGGCCACGCGGGCTTCGTCCAGCGTGACTTCAGTGTCCTGTAGCCAGAAGCGGAAGGCAAGGCTTTTCTCGGCGGCCGGCGCCTGGCTGTCCCGCGATTTCTCGCGCCACACGTCGAACAGGCGTACATCCTGTACCACCGCCAGTTGCGGATCGGCCGCCACCGTGGCGGCCACCGTGTCCAGCATGGCCTGGGCGCTGACGCGCAGGTCGACCCATAGCGCCAGGTCGCGCACCACCATGGGCTGGCGCGACAAGTCGCGCACTTGCGGCAGGCGCCCCTGCGACAGCGCATCGACATCCAGCTCGAACACTACCGGCGCGTGCGGCAGCTCGGCCTGCAGGGCCCAGCGCGGATGCAGCTCGCCGAGCCAGCCCACCGGCTTGCCGTCCAGGTCGATGCGAGCGCTGCGGCCCGGGTGCAGTGCGGGGTGGACGGCGGGCTCGAAGCGCAGCTGGCCGGCGCGCGCGCCGAACAGCGCCATCACGTCCATCTTGACGTCGTAGAAATCGACGTGCCGGGTGGGCGTGCCCCACTGCTCTTCCAGCGCCGGCCCCCAGGCCGCGCCGGCCAGCCGCAGCGGCTGGCGCACGCCGGCCACCTCGAGGGGGCCGTCGGTATGATCG
This sequence comes from Bordetella genomosp. 2, assembly GCF_002261345.1. Taxonomy (GTDB): domain Bacteria; phylum Pseudomonadota; class Gammaproteobacteria; order Burkholderiales; family Burkholderiaceae_B; genus Bordetella_A. Next base: position 544,779 of record NZ_NEVT01000006.1, read on the forward strand.
CCGTCGCGCAGGAACACGCGCCCCAGTTCGAACACTCGCACGCGCGTCTGCTTGCGGTTGGCGTTGTAGCGGATGTTCGCCACCAGGCCGGCGATGAGGCTGGAACGCATCACCGACAAATGGCTGGCAATCGGGTTGAGCAAGCGCACCGGATTGTCGTTGGCGGCGTAGTCGCGCTCCCAGTCGGCTTCCACGAAGCTGTAGTTGACCACTTCCTGGTAGTCCTGCGCCGCGGCCAGCCGGCGCAGCAGATGCGGGCCGCGCCGCTGCTCGGGCTGCGAGAACATCTTGGCCGGCGCCATCGGCGGCACGTCGGGCAGGCGCTCGAAGCCGTAGATGCGGGCCACTTCCTCGATGAGGTCTTCCTCGAGCGTCAGGTCGAAACGGTACGACGGCGGCTCCACGATGAAGTCGTCGCCCTGCACCTGGTGGGGCAGCCCCAGGCGGGTGAAGATTTGCGCCACTTCGGTCTGCGGCACGGGCACGCCCAGCACGCGATGGCAACGCGACAGGCGCATGCGCACCGGCTCGCGGCTCGGCAGCCTGGCGACCTGGTCGTCCAGCGGGCCGGCCTGGCCGCCGCAGATGTCGAGGATCAGGCGCGTGATGAACTCGAGGTGTTCCGGAATGCTGGCGTAGTCGACGCCCCGCTCGAAGCGATGGCTGGCCTCGGAGCTGAACTTGTAGCGGCGCGCGCGCCCGGCGATGGCTTCCGGCCACCAGAAGGCGGCCTCGACGTAGATGTTGGAGGTGTTCAGGGTGACGGCCGTGGCTTCGCCGCCCATGATGCCCGCCAGGCTCTCGACCTGGTCGCCGGCGACCACCACGCCGACCTTGGGGTTGAGCTCGACCGTCTGGCCGTTGAGCAGTTCGAGGGTTTCGCCTTCGCGGGCCCAGCGCACTTCGATGTCGCCGCGGATCTTGTCCAGGTCGAACACGTGCGACGGGCGGCCCAGTTCGAGCATGACGTAGTTGGAGATATCGACCAGCGCCGACACCGAGCGCTGCCCTGCCCGTTCGAGCCGGGTTTTCATCCAGACGGGCGTGGCGGCGCGCGCGTTCACGCCGCGGATGACGCGGCCGGCGAAGCGGCCGCAGAGGTCGGGCGCCTGGATGGACACCGGCAGGCGGTCCGCCAGCGTGACCGGCACCGCGGCGGCGCTGGGCGCCGACAACGGCGCGCCGGTCAGGGCGGCGACTTCGCGCGCCACGCCGAGGATCGACAGGCAGTCGGCGCGATTGGGCGTCAGCTTCAGGGTGAACAGCGTGTCGTCGAGATCGAGCGCCTCGCGCAGCGACTGGCCGGGCGCGAGTTCGGCGGGCAGCTCGAGCAGGCCGGCGTGGTCCTGCGACAGGCCCAGCTCGCGCGCCGAGCACAGCATGCCGGCCGACTGCACGCCGCGCATCTTGGCCACGCCGATCTTGATGCCGCCGGGCAGCTCGGCGCCCACCCGGGCCAGCGGCACGGTCAGCCCGGCGGCCGCATTGGGGGCGCCGCAGACGATCTGCAGCAGCTCGCCGGAGCCGTCGTCGACCTGGCAGACGCGCAGCTTGTCGGCGTCGGGATGCGGGGCGATGGCGACGATGCGGGCCACCACCACGCCGGTGAAGGGCGGCGCGGCGGGCGCCGTTTCTTCGACTTCCAGGCCGGCCATGGTGAGCCGGTGCGCCAGTTCATCGGTTGCGATCGCGGGGTTGACCAGGGCGCGCAGCCAGGATTCGGGAAATTGCATGATCAGCCGTGGGTTATTCGTTGAACTGGCGCAGGAAGCGCAGATCGCCTTCGTAGAACTGGCGCAGGTCGTTGACGCCGTAGCGCAGCATGGTCAGGCGCTCGAGGCCGGAGCCGAACGCGAAGCCGATGTAGCGCTCGGGGTCGAGCCCGAAATTGCGCACGACTTGCGGATGCACCTGGCCGGAGCCGGAGATCTCGAGCCAGCGGCCGCGATTGGGGCCGGAGGTGAACATCATGTCGATCTCGGCCGACGGCTCGGTGAACGGGAAGAACGACGGGCGGAACCGCACGACCAGGTCGTCGCTTTCGAAGAAGCGGCGCAGGAAGTCGGTGTAGACCCCTTTGAGATCGGCAAAGGAGATGTCCTCGGCGATCCAGAGCCCTTCGACCTGGTGGAACATGGGCGAATGGGTGGCGTCGCTGTCGACGCGATAGGTGCGGCCCGGCGCGATGACCTTGATGGGCGGCTGGTGCATGCGCGCATAGCGCACCTGCATGGGGCTGGTATGGGTACGCAGCAGCAGCGGCAGGCCGTCGCCGTCCTGCAGGTCGACGTAGAAGGTGTCCTGCATGGAGCGCGCCGGGTGGTCCAGCGGGTTGTTCAGCGCGGTGAAGTTGGTCCAGTCGTCTTCGATCTCGGGGCCGTCGGCCACGTCGAAGCCGATGGAGCGGAAAATCTCCTCGACCCGTTCCCAGCTGCGGGCGATGGGATGGATGCCGCCCATGGCCCGGCCACGGCCGGGCAAGGTGACGTCGATGGTCTCGGCGGCCAGGCGCGCGTCGAGCTCGGCCTGCGCCAGCTGCGCGCGGCGCTCGTTGAGCAGGGCCTCGATGCGCTGCTTGGCCTGGTTGATGCGGCCGCCCAGCTCGCGCTTCTGCTCGGGGTCGAGCTTGCTCAGGCTCTTGAGCAGCATGGTGAGCGCGCCTTCCTTGCCCAGGAAACGCGCCTTGGCGTTCTCCAGGGCCGTGACGTCGCGCGCCGCGGCGAATCGTTCTTGGGCCTGGGAAACCAGGTCGTCAGCCAGTAGAGTCATGGAATCACAGCCTAAAAACAATGCCCTCGCGCTGCGCCTGCGGCCTGCGGCCCCGGCGGGCTGTTTTGCCTTGGGGCGGCGGCAAAACGCAAACGGGGCCGACAGCCCCGTTTGCAGCGATACGCGATACGATCAGCGCGCGGTCAGGCGGACAGGGCTGCCTTGGCCTGCTGCACAATGGCGGCAAAGCCGGCCTTGTCGCGCACGGCCAGGTCGGCCAGAACCTTGCGGTCGAGATCGATCGAGGCCTTCTTCAGGCCGGCGATGAACACGCTGTAGCTCATGCCCTGCTCGCGCACGGCGGCGTTGATGCGGGTGATCCACAGGGCGCGGAAGGTGCGCTTCTTGTTGCGGCGGTCGCGGTAGGCGTATTGCCCGGCGCGCATGACCGCCTGCTTGGCGATGCGGAATACGTTGCCGCGGCGGCCACGGTAACCCTTGGCGGCGGCGATGACTTTTTTATGACGGGCGCGGGCGGTAACGCCGCGTTTGACGCGAGGCATAGTGGATCTCCGTTATCAAGCGAAAGGCATCATGGCTTTCACGGAAGCCACGTTGGTTTCATGGACCGCCGCCGAACCGCGCAGCTGGCGCTTGTTCTTGGTGGTCTTCTTGGTCAGGATGTGGCGCTTGAAGGCCTGGCCACGCTTGATGGATCCGCTGCCGCGAACCTGAAAGCGCTTGGACGCGCTTTTCTTGGTTTTCATCTTGGGCATGATGATTCCTAAGTTTGTTGATTACATGGACACAGGTGCTTGGGTTCCGGCCGCTTGCATGGCTGCAAGCGGCGGGCCAAGGCTTGCCGGACCTGGGGCCACTTCTTTTTTCCCCGGTAAGCCAGCTGGCTGATCGGGAAAAGCCCTTGATTATATGGTGATTTCGGGTTTTTTGTCGAATCGCCCGGGCCGCCCGGGTCAGCGCAGGGTACAGCGGTATTGCAGCGCCTCGGCCACATGGTGCGCCTGTATGCTGTCCTGGCCGTCCAGGTCGGCCACGGTGCGCGCCACCCGCAGGGCCCGGTGCGTCGCGCGGGCCGAACCGTGCAGGCGCTGCATGGCCTGCTGCAGCAGCTTGCGCCCGTCCGGCTCCAGGGGGCAGCCGGCGTCGATGGCGCGCCCCTGCAGCATGGCGTTGGGCGCGCCCTGCCGCCGCTGCTGGCGCTCCCGGCACTGCGCGACCCGCTCGCGCACGGCCGCCGACGACTCTCCCGGCGCGGCGTCCAGCCAGTCGGCCGGCGCGGCGGGCAGCTCGATGAGCAGGTCGAGCCGGTCCAGCAGCGGCCCGGACAGCTTGCCCGTATAGCGCGCCACCTGGTCGGGCGTACAGTGGCACGGCCGGCTCGGATGGCCGCGCCAGCCGCACGGACAGGGGTTCATGGCCGCCACCAGCTGGAAACGCGCCGGATACTGCACCGCATGACGCGCCCGGACGATGTCCACCCTGCCCGTTTCCAGCGGTTCGCGCAGGGATTCCAGCGCGCGGCGGTCGAATTCCGGCAGCTCGTCCAGGAACAGTACGCCATGGTGCGCCAGGCTGATTTCACCGGGACGGGGCCGCGCGCCGCCGCCGATCAGGGCCGCCGCCGAAGCGCCGTGGTGCGGCGCGCGGAACGGCGGCTGGCCCTGCAGCGCCGCGACGCCGCCGGCCAGGCCGGCGATGGCCGCCACCTCCAGCGCCTGCTCGCGCGACAGGGGCGGCAGCAGGCCCGGCAGCCGCCGGGCGAGCATGCTCTTGCCGGCGCCGGGCGGGCCGACCATCAGCAGGCTGTGCCCGCCCGCGGCGGCGACCTCCAGGGCGCGGCGGGCCATGGCCTGGCCGCGCACGTCGGACAGGCACGGCGGCGCCGCCGCCGCCTGCCACGGCGCCGGCCCAGCCTCGGGCAGCGGCGTGCCGCCCGCCAGGTGCCCGGCGACCTCGGCCAGCGTGCCGGCCGCCAGCACGCGCAACCCCGGCACCCAGGCGGCCACCGCGGCGCTCGCCCCCGGCAGCACCAGCGTGGCGCCGGGCTGCTCGCGCGCGACCGCCAGCGCCAGTGCCAATGGCGCACCCACCGGCACCAGCGCGCCGGTCAGGGACAGCTCGCCGGCCAGCACCAGCGCCTGCAGGCCATCCGGCGCCGAGCCGCCGGCCGGGCCGGGCGTGGCGATCTGGCCGCTGGCCAATAGGACGCCCAGCGCGATGGGCAGGTCGAAACGGGCCGAGGCCTTGGGCAAGTCGGCCGGCGACAGATTGACGGTGATGCGCCCGGCGGGAAACTCGAAGCCGCTATTGAGAATGGCCGCGCGCACCCGCTCGCGGCTTTCGCGCACTTCGGTATCGGGCAGCCCGACGACATTGAAGGCCGGCAGCCCCGAGCCGAGGTGGGTTTCGACGCGCACGGCGGGCGCATCCATGCCGGACAGCGCCCGGCTGGCAAGTACGGCGAGAGTCATGGCGGCTCCTGAGGAAACACCGCCAGTATGCGCAAGCCCAGGCCGCCCGGCGCGGCCCCGCGCGACCGGAATGTCGCGGCCGGCCGCCCTACTTCTACTTACTTGCTGGCCAGCGACTGCCCTTCCAGCGCCGCCACGCGGGCCTCGAGCTGCTGGATGCGGGTATTGAGCTGCTCGACCCGTTCGCGGGCGCGCGCCAGCAGGTCGGCCTGCACGTCGAATTCCTCGCGCGTGACCAGGTCCATCTTGTTGAAGGCCTGGCCCATCATGGCCTTGACGTTGCGCTCGAGATCGGCGGCCGGGCTGCGGGCGATCAGGTCGGACAGGTTTTTCTGGATGTCTTCAATCCACTGGGTACGGTTCATGGCGTGCTCGCGTTCGCAACTTCGATGTGCACAGTGTAGCGGCAAAGGAAAGCGGCCAGGCCGGGCGCGCGCGCCCAAAAAAATGGGCGGGCCGCACGCGACACCGCCTCAAAGCACAGGAGAAAACCGAATCGCCCCAAGGCGACTCCCAGAAGCAATCGCACCACTCGGGCGCTCGCCGCACTGGCGTACGGCATGGACTGATTCTTCCCGAGGCCGCGCCCGGCAACAAGGCGTCGCATGTAATGCCGCGTTTCAGGTGATTCGATACATTTATGTCGAAACCGCAGCGAATTCTGACATGGATGCGATACAAACGTGTCCCCATAACCCTTTGGCATAGGGGCTCACAGCGCAACGCGGACAATTTTCATGCGGGTGGGCGGCACGGAAATCGCCGGCCAGCATCCCGCCACGGCGCTGCAATTCGATACAAGATGGGGCCGTGGGAGATGTTTTGTTGCAGGCGCACGTTCGGCGCGCGACGCACCATCATGGCGCATGCAGGCGCACGGTTTTGCACCATTGCCGGGCAAGCCCGCACGCTGCCGGGGCAGCGCGCCCGCTGGCCGTGCGCCGCCGGCCTTCCGCGATTTGGCATGGATATTGCTTGATTGGGCATGCCTGAGTGCAACCATGAGAGGAATGCCATGAAACTCATCATCGCCATCATCAAGCCGTTCAAGCTCGACGAGGTGCGGGTGGCCCTGTCCGGGATCGGGGTCCAGGGATTGACCGTCACCGAAGTCAAGGGGTTCGGCCGCCAGAAAGGCCACACCGAGCTCTACCGGGGCGCGGAATACGCCGTCGATTTCCTGCCCAAGCTGCGCGTCGAGGCCGCCGTGCCCGACCACCTGGTCGACCAGGTCATCGACGTCATCGAGCAGGCCGCCCGGACCGGCAAGATCGGCGACGGCAAGATCTTTACCGCGCCGCTGGAACAAGTCATCCGCATCCGGACCGGTGAATCCGGCGAAGCCGCGCTGTAACAACAACGATAAAGCAAGACGCATTGGAGCCTGAAAAATGGATAAAGCGGATATCTCCTGGTTGCTCGTTTCCACCCTGCTGGTATTGATGATGGCGGTGCCCGGCCTGGCGCTGTTCTACGGCGGCCTGGTGCGCAGCAAGAATGTACTGTCGGTGCTGATGCAGGTCCTGTGCACCTTCGCCCTGGGCCTGGTGCTGTGGTTCGCCTATGGCTATTCGCTCGCCTTCACGGAAGGCAACGCGTTCTTCGGCGGCCTGTCGCGCGCCTTCTTCTCGGGCATGTTCACGCCCGCCGATGGCGCATACGCCATGTCCGGCTCGCTGACCGAGTTGCTGTTCGCCTCGTTCCAGGCGACCTTCGCGGGCATCACCTGCGCGCTGATCGTGGGCAGCTTCGCCGAGCGGGCCCGCTTTTCGGCGGTCCTGGTGTTCACGGTGATCTGGTTCACTTTCGCGTACGTGCCGATCGCCCACATGGTGTGGTTCGCCTCGGAAACGGCCCCCGGCCTGCTCAACGCGCGCGGCGCGCTGGATTTCGCCGGCGGCACCGTGGTGCACATCAACGCCGGGGTCGCCGGCCTGGTGGGCGCCTACGTGGTCGGCAAGCGCGTGGGCTACGGCCGCGAGGCCATGCAGCCGCACAACCTGCCCATGACCTTCATCGGCGCCGCGCTGCTGTGGGTGGGCTGGTTCGGCTTCAATGCGGGCTCGGCGCTGGCGTCGAACGAAGCCGCCACGCTGGCATTCTTCAACACCATGATCGCCACCGCGGGCGCGGTGCTGGCATGGCTGTTCACGGAATGGGCCGTCAAGGGCCGGCCTTCGATGCTGGGCGCCGCCTCGGGCGCGGTGGCCGGCCTGGTCGGCATCACGCCCGCCGCAGGCCTGGTCGGGCCCGGCGGCGCGCTGGTCATCGGCGTGGTGGCGGGCGCCGTGTGCGTCTGGGGCGTCAACGGCCTGAAACGCCTGCTGCGGGCCGACGACGCCCTGGACGTGTTCGGCGTGCACGGCGTCGGCGGCATCATCGGCGCCCTGCTGACGGGCGTGTTCAATGCCCAGGCGCTGGGCGGGCCGGGCCTGGCCGACGCCGGCGCCATCCTCGGTCAGGTGTGGGTGCAACTCGAAGGCGTGCTGCTCACCATCGTGTGGTCCGGCGTGGTCGCGTGGATCGCCTACAAGATCGCCAACATGCTGTGCGGCGTGCGCGTGCCGGAAGACCAGGAACGCGAAGGCCTGGATGTGACGAGCCACGGCGAATCGGCCTATCACAGCTGATCTCGGCTTTGCCAGGTGTCTGACACCCCGTGCGATGTTCGCTGCCTGCGCAGCGCGTCTCAGGGGGTGTCAGACACCTTCGCCCTTACATGCCGCCCTACTTCATCGATGCCAGGTGTCTGACACCCGTGCGACGCTCGCTGCCTGCGCAGTGCGTCTCGCGAGGTGTCAGACACCTTCGCTCTTGCATTCCGCCCTACTTCATCGATGCCAGGTGTCTGACACCCGGTGCGACGCTCGCTGCCTGCGCAGTGCGTCTCGCGGGGTGTCAGACACCTTCGCTCGAAAAACCCCCACTCGCGCATGCCGCCGCGCTTCCAGCGCGGGGAGGCGCCTATCCGGCGCGCAGGCTGGCGTCGATCAGGCGGCGCGCCGCTTCGGGCAGGTGGCGGGCGGGGCCGCCCCGGCCGAACAGCTGGCTGGAAACAAACGCGCCCTCCAGTAACAGCAACAGGCCGTCGGCCAGCACCTCCGGCTCGGCGGCGCCCATGGCGTGCGCCAGTTCGACCATGCGCGCGCGCAACTGGATCTTGTGCGCCACCGCCACCTGGCGCGCCGGATGGTCCGGCTCGGGGTACTCGACCGCCGCGTTGGTCAGGCCGCAGCCGCGATAGCGGGCGCTGCTGGAAGCGCGCTGGGCCAGCCCCTCGAAATACATCATCAGGCTGGCGCGCGGGTCGTCCGGATGCACCTGCTCGCCGGCGTTGAACTTGGCCCAGAACTCGGCCTCGTAGTCGCGCAGGTACGAGGCCGCCAGTTCGTCCTTGGACGAGAAGCTGCGGTACAGGCTGGGCTTGGTCACGCCCGCCTCGGCCACCAGCGCGTCGACCCCGACGGCGCGGATGCCGTCTTCATAGAACATGCGGCGGGCGGTCTCGCGGATGCGGTCGGCGGCCGGCTTGTGCGGCGCGGCCGGTTCGGCGGATGCGGGGGATTTGCGAGCCATGGGCGGGCGCTCCGGACAACGAACGGGTCATCAAAAATCGCTTGACGATGTTACTGACCGGTACGTAGCATACGAGTTCCAGCAACGTACCGGTCAGCAACATGAGTATATCCCAGCTTCCCCGCCCATTCCGGCGCTATGGCCAGGCGTACGCCTTCGTCGTGGTGGCGGTGATTTTCCTGGCGCTGCTCGTCTCCGCCGGGCTGCGCTCCACGCCCAGCGTGCTGCTCGTGCCCCTGGAAGAGGCCTTTGGCTGGAGCCGCGCCACGGTGTCGCTATCCGCGGCCGTCGGCATTTTCCTGTACGGACTGGTGGGCCCGTTCGCGGCCGCCGCCATGGAGCACTTCGGGCTGCGGCGCGTGCTGATCGGCGCGCTGGCCCTGATGGCCGCCTCGACCTTCGCCAGCAGTTTCATGACCCAGCCCTGGCACCTGCTGCTGACCTGGGGCGTGTTCTCCGGCATAGGCTCGGGCGCGGTTGCGGTGGTGCTCGGCGCCACTGTGGTCAACCGCTGGTTCAGCACCCGCCGCGGCCTGATGATGGGCCTGCTGACCGCCAGCACCGCCACCGGCACCCTGTTGTTCTTGCCGGGCCTGGCGGCGCTGGCTTCGTCGGGCGACTGGCGGCGCGCGGTATGGGCCGTGGCCGCGGGCGCGGCGGCCCTGGTGCCGCTGGCCTGGTGGCTGGTGCCGGACCGGCCGGCCAGCGTGGGGCTGGCGCCCTACGGCACGCCGCCCGGCACACCCCCTCCCCCCGCCGTGCCGCGCACCGGCCTGCTGGCCGCCACGTTCGGCACGCTGGGGCGCGCCATCCGCACCCGCACGTTCTGGTTCCTGTTCGCCACCTTCTTCGTCTGCGGCTTCACCACCAACGGCCTGGTCGGCACGCACCTGATCGCGCTGTGCGGCGACCACGGCATCCCGGAAGTGCGTGCCGCGGGCCTGCTGGCCCTGATGGGCGTCTTCGACCTGATCGGCACGACCGCCTCGGGCTGGCTCACCGACCGCTACGATCCGCGCAAGCTGCTGTTCATGTACTACGGCCTGCGCGGACTGGCGCTGATGTACCTGCCCTATTCCGACTTTTCGTTCTACAGCCTGTCGATCTTCGCGATCTTCTTCGGACTGGACTGGATCGCCACCGTGCCGCCCACGCTGCGCCTGACGACCGAGGCCTTCGGCGAACGCGACGCGCCGATCGTATTCGGCTGGATCGTGGCCGGACACCAGGTCGGCGCGGCCAGCGCGGCCTGGCTGGCCGGCTTCATCCGCGAAACCCAGGGCAGCTACCTGGTGGCGTTCGTGCTGGCGGGCGCCACCGGGCTGGCGGCGGCGCTCATCGCGCTGATGATCCGGCGCAAGCCGGCGGCCGGCGCCCCGGCCGTCGCGCCGGCCTGACGCCGGGCGCGCGGCGCCGCCCGCTCAGGCGGCGTCCGCGACTTCGCCCAGGTAGGCGGCGCGCACTTTCGGGTCGGTCAGCAGTTCGCGCGCCGGCCCCGATAGCGTCAGCTCGCCGGACTCCATCACATAGCCGCGATGGCTGTGCTCGAGCGCCAGCTTGGCATTCTGCTCGATCAGCAGGATGGTCACGCCCTCGGCGGCAATCGCGCGCACCACCTCGAAGACCTTTTCCACCATCAGCGGCGCCAGCCCCATGGAGGGTTCGTCCAGCAACAGCAGCCGCGGCCGCGCGATCATCGCCCGCCCCATGGCCACCATTTGCTGCTCGCCGCCGGACAGCGTGCCGGCGGCTTGCCGGCGCCGCTCGGCCAGGCGCGGGAACAGTGTGAAGACGCGCTCGGTATCCTGGCGCACCTGCGCGGCGTCGCGCCGCACATAGGCGCCCATGGCGAGGTTTTCCTCGATGGTCAGCTGCCCGAAGATGCCGCGGCCCTCCGGCACCATCACCAGGCCGCGCCGCACCAGCTCGAACGACTTGCGCCCGTTGATCGACTGGCCGTCGTAGAGCACGTCGCCGCCGGCCAGCGGCACCAGGCCGCAAATGGCGCGCAGCGTGGTGCTCTTGCCCGCGCCGTTGGCGCCGATCAGGCAGACCAGTTCGCCGGCGTCGACCCGCAGGTCGATGCCGCGCACCGCGCGGATCCCGCCATAGGCCACTTCCAGCCCGCGCAGTTCCAGTAAGGGTCGGGATGCGCTCATGATGCCGTCTGCTCCGATGATTGGGTGGGCGCATCGTGGGCCGCGCCCGCGCCCAGGTAGGCCTCGATCACTTTGGGATCGCGCTGCACCTGGGCCGGCTTGCCCATGGCCAGCACCTTGCCGTATTCCAGCACCAGCACGCGGTCGCACAGCCCCATGACCAGCTTCATGTCGTGTTCGATCAGCAGCACGGTGATGCCGTCGCGGCGGATCTTTTCGATCAGCTGGCGCAACACCACGGTTTCCGAGGCATTCATGCCAGCTGCCGGCTCGTCCAGCGCCAGCAGCTTGGGTTCGGTGGCCAGGGCCCGGGCGATTTCCAGGCGCCGCTGGTCGCCGTACGACAGCGAACGGGCCACGTCGTTGGCGCGCGCGCCGATGCCCACGTAGTCGAGCAGTTCGTGGGCGCGCCGTTCGATGGCGGCTTCCTCCGCGCGGGCGGCGGGGGTGCGCAGCACCGCGCCCAGCACGCCGGCGCGGGTGCGCGCATGGCGGCCGATCATGACGTTCTCGATGGCGCTCAGGTTGGCGAACAGCCGGATATTCTGGAAGGTGCGCGCCAGTCCCGCCTGCGCCACTTCGTGCGGCTTGCGACCGGTCAACGGCGCGCCGTCGAACGTGCAGCGCCCCTCCTCGGGGATATAGAGGCCGGTCAGCACGTTGAACAGCGTGGTCTTGCCCGCGCCGTTCGGGCCGATCAGCCCGTAGATTTCGCCCGCGCGGATGTCGAAGCTGACCTCCGACAACGCCCGCAGGCCGCCGAACCGCTTGCCCAGGCCTTCTGCTTGCAGGATGACGCTCATGCCTGGCCTCCCGCGGGGCTCGCCAGCTCGCGCTTGCGCACGGCGGATGGCCACAAGCCGGCCGGGCGGTACAGCATCACGCAGACCATCGCCAGGCCGAACAGCAGCATGCGGATGCCTTCGGGATCGAGCACCACTTCGCCGAACACGAGCCGCTGCAGCGGCTCCACCACGGCGCGCAGGAACTCGGGCAGGACGGCCAGGATGATGGCGCCCAGGATCACGCCGGGAATATGCCCCATGCCGCCCAGCACCACCATGCACAGCACCGAGATCGACTCGGTCAGGCTGAAGCTCTCGGGGCTGACGAAGCCCTGCATGGCGGCGAACAGCGCGCCGGCCACGCCGCCGAACGAGGCGCCCATGGCGAACGCCAGCAGCTTGATGTTGCGCGTGTTGATGCCCATGGCCTTGGCGGCGATCTCATCCTCGCGGATCGCCTCCCAGGCGCGGCCGATGCGCGAGTTCTGCAGGCGCACGCAGACCAGCACGATCAACAGCGTGATGGCCAGCAGCAGGTAATAGTATTTTTCCGGGCCGGTCACGCGGATGCCCAGCAGGCTCTCGCTGCGGCCGAACATGAACTCGCCGACCTTGAAGCCGTCGATGCGGTTGATGCCCTGCGGCCCGTTGGTGATGTTGACCGGCGCGTTGAGATTATTGAGGAAAATGCGGATGATCTCGCCGAAGCCCAGCGTGACGATGGCCAGGTAGTCGCCGCGCAGCTTCAGCGTGGGCGCGCCCAGCAGCACGCCGAATACGCAGGCCAGCCCCAGACTGATGGGCAGGATCGCCCAGAACGGCAGGTGCAGGTCGAAATGCGGCGACGCCAGCAGCGCCCAGGCATAGGCCCCCACTGCATAGAAGGCGATGTAGCCGAGATCCAGCAAGCCGGCGAAACCCACCACGATATTCAGGCCCAGCGCCAGCATCACGTACAGCAGGGCGAAATTCAGGATGCGCACCCAGCTCTGCCCCGCCATGCCGAGCACGAACGGCAGCACGGCCAGAGCCACGCCGATCAGCACGATGCCCAGCAGGTTGCGGCGCGACAGGCCGGCTTTTTTCATGGCGCCGCTCATGCCCGGTCTCCCACGCGCTCGCCCAGCAGGCCCGAGGGTCGGAAGATCAGCACCAGCACCAGCACGATGAAGGCGAAGACATCCTGGTAGTGGCTGCCCAGGAACCCGCCGGTCAGGTCGCCGATGTAGCCGGCGCCCAGCGATTCGATGATGCCCAGCAGCAGGCCGCCGGCCATGGCGCCCACCAGGTTGCCGATGCCGCCCAGCACCGCGGCGGTGAAGGCCTTCAGCCCCAGCATGAAGCCCATGGTGTACTGCGCCACGCCGTAATACGTGGTGACCATCATGCCGGCCACCGCCGCCAGCGCCGAACCGATCAGGAAGGCGGCCGAGATGACGGTATTGATGTTCACTCCCATCAGGCCGGCCACTTCGCGGTTCTGCGCGGTGGCCCGCATGGCGGTGCCCAGGCGCGTCTTGTGCACCACGGCCAGCAGCGCCCCCATGATGAGCGCCGCGATCGCCACGATGGCCAGCTGCAGCGTGCTCATGCGCGCGCCGCCCAGTTCGAATACCTGCGGCTGCAGCACCTGGGGGAAATTCAGGTAATTGCGGCCCCAGACCATCATGGCGATGTTCTGCAGGATGATGGACACGCCGATGGCGGTGATCAGCGCGGCCAACCGCGGCGCGCGGCGCAGCGGCCGGTAGGCCACGCGCTCGGCGGTCCAGCCCACGGCCATGCAGAGCGGCACCGATACCAGCAGGCCGACGGCCAGCACCGCGAAGGCCGAGACCGAGGGGTCGCCGCCCACCATGGCCGCGGCGACCATGGTGGCCGCCATGGCGCCGATCATGACGACGTCGCCGTGCGCGAAATTGATGAGGCCGATGATGCCGTACACCATCGTGTAGCCCAGCGCGACCAGCGCGTAGACGCTGCCCAGCGTCAGGCCATTGATGAGTTGCTGTATGAAGATGTCCATAGGGGCTCGGAGCCTGCGATCTGCTCACAGAGGGAAAAGCCGCGCCACGCGGACGCAATGGCCGCGCGGCGCCGGTGCTGCGGTGCGGGCGCGACGCGCGCCCGCGAGTGCGAGCCGGCCGCTCAGTTGGCCTGGCTGACCATGGTCTCGACCATTTCCCACTTGCCGTTCTTGACTTCGTAGATGGTGACCGAGATTTCCTTGAGATCGCCCTTGGCGTCGTAGGCGATGTGCTCGCTGGTGGCGCCCTTGCGCTCGAGCTGGGCCAGCTTGGGCAGGTAGTCTTGCGGATCGGCCGAACCGGCCTGCTCGATGGCCGTGATCATGTTCCAGGCGCCGTCGTAGGCATACGGCGCATACACGCCGGGCGCCTTCTTGAAGCGGGCCTCGTAGCGCTGGGCGAAATCCTTGCCGGCCGCCATTTTCTCGAGCGGCACGCCCGCGAGCGAGGCATAGGTGCCGTCGGCGGCATCGCCGGCCAGCTTGATGAAGGTGTCGCTGCGGGTCATTTCGCCCGAGACCAGCGGCGCCTTCAGGCCCAGTCGCACCAGTTGGCGCTTCATGGGGCCGGACTGCGCGTCCAGGCCGCCGTAGAAGATCGCGTCGGGTCCGGCGGCCTTGATGTTGGTCAGGATGGACGTGAAGTCGTTGGCCTTGTCGGTGGTGTACTCGCGGCGCACGATCTCGCCGCCGGCCTTCTTGACCGCCTTCTCGACCTCGTCGGCCAGGCCCTGGCCATAGGCGGTGCGGTCGTCGATGATGGCGACCTTCTTGGCCTTGAGGTTCTCGACGATGAACTTGCCGACCGCCGCGCCTTGCTGCGTGTCGCTGGTCATCATGCGGAACGTGGTGTCGTAGCCCTGGTTGGTGTATTCGGGCGAGGTCGCCATGGCGATCTGCGGCAGGCCGGCTTCGTTGTACACGCGCGAAGCCGGAATGGTGGTACCCGAATTGAAGTGGCCCAGGATGCCGTCGACGTCCTCGTCCACCAGTTGCTGGGCCACCTGCACGGCGGCGCGCGGGTCGGCCTGGTCGTCGCGCGAGACCAGCACGAACTTGGCGACTTCGCCGTCGACCTTGATGCCCTTCTTGTTGGCTTCCTCGAGCGCCATGGTCAGGCCGTTCTGCATGTCTTCGCCATAGTGCGACTGCGGACCGGTCAGCGGCGCGGCGAAGCCCAGTTTGATTTCTTCGGCCTGGACGGCGCCCGCCAGGCAGGCGGCGGCCAGGGCGGCCAGCAAGGCCGGACGGGAAAATGCGGATTTCATGTAAACCCTCCTGTGTGAATGGGGTAACAACCAGGACACGCCGCCGCTTGTGGCGCGGGAGCCCTTTATGAATCGGAATATTAATGTCAACGACCAGCCGCCCGGCGCCTGCCGCGCGGCCGGCCCGGGGTTACCGGAGGCCGGAAAAAGTTGCACCGGATTTTCGGTCAGGTGCAACCCCATGCGCTATTGGCGATAACCCGGTACAACCCGCCCGCTACAGGGCGGCCTTGAAGGACTTGTTCCAGTAGTCCAGGAAACTGGCCTTGGACTCCACCAGCGGCTTGAGGTCATAGGGGTGGATGCGCTCCAGTTCCGCGTCGGTGAAACCCACCCGCTTCTGCAGGTCGGCCGGCAGGCCGGCATTGCGCACGGTGGGCGCATAGCCCATGGCGCGGGCGAAATGCACCTGCCCGGCGGGCTCCAGCATCGCGTTCAGATACTGCCAGGCCGCCTCGTCATTGCGGGCATTGCGCGCCACGGCGGCCTCGAACGTCACGGGGATGGCCCCTTCCTTGGGAATGACGAAGTCCAGCGGCAGGCCGGCGTCCTGCCACTGCAGCGCGCGCGCCTTCCACATGACGGCCATCCAGATCTCGCCGGACTTGAACGCCGCCGCCACGGCCTCGTTGGACGGATAGACCCGCGGCGCGTTCTGCTTGAGCCGGTCCAGGAACTTCTTGCCGGGCTCGAAGCTGTCGGTGCGCTTGGCGCCGCCCACGAACAGGCCGTTGTACAAGTAGAGAATATCGGAAAAGCCGGTGCGGCCCTTGAACGCCGGATCCAGCATGACCTCGAGCGAATCCGGCGGCGAAGGGAATTTCTCGGTGTTGTACACCAGGGTCATCGCGCTGAAGATGTGCGGGATGGAGTACGGCGTCTTGAACTGGTCGTACACTTGCGCCAGGTTGGGCACGCGCTTGGGATCCACGTCCGCCAGCGTGTTCGAGCGCGCCGCGTCGAACATGTCGACCTCGCCCAGCAGCGCCACGTCCATGCTGCCGCGCCGCGAATTGCGCTCGGCGCGCAGCTTGGTCACCCGCGGCACCGCATTGCCGGTGTCAAACACCACATCGATGCCCTGCTTTTCCAGCAGCGGCGAGATGAATTGCTGCAGCAGGCGCTGGTAGTCGCCGCCCCAGGTGCCCACCACCACTTTCGACTCGGCCGCGCCGGCCAGCCCGGGCACGAGGGGCAGCGCGGGGGCCAGCGCCAGCCCGGAGGCGGTCTTCAGGAAGCTGCGTCGATTCAATCCGCTTGGTTTCATGATTTCCCTCTTTGTAGTGTCAACAGGCGGGTCCCTGTTGTTCAACGATGGCGGCGCGCCTCATGGCGCCCTGCCGCCTGGCTCGTCCGGGCAACATCCTGGCTGCGTGGGTTGCATCGGGGCATTCTCGATTCGGCGATACCTCAGGAATATTGGCGGAAACCCGCAAGCGCGGGCGGCGTGGCGCCGGCCGGCGCCAGCGCCACCGGCGCGCCCGGGCCCAGCGCGGCCGCCAGCTCGGCGGGATCGATGTCGCGCGCGATCACGACCACGGCTTCCTGGGCGTCGGCCAGCCGTGCCATGCGGCGCGGCATGCCATAGGTCGTGCCCACCCCCTGCACCAGGATCGGCTCGGCGCAATCGGTCACACGCAGCAGCGCCTTCACCCGCAACAGGCGTTCGCCGCAATAGCCGGCCAGGTCGTCCAGCCACTGTGCGACGTCGTCCCAGGCCACCGGCGCGCGCGCCTGTCCGGCCAGCACGCTGATGCGCGGGTGGCGCTGCGCCGCGCCGGCCGAGGCCGCCAGCGCCTGCGCCGCCAGGCCGGCGGCCGGCTCGCCGGCGACGCCCTCGAATACCTGGCGCAGCATGCCGGCGCGCCCGGCGCCGCCGACCACCTCGGCCAGCGGGTTGAACGCGGCGGCGCGCCGCTGCTGCGCCTGCAGCGCCTGCGGCTCGACCAGGTCGGTCTTGGTCAGCACGATGCGATGGGCTGCCGCCAATTGCGCAGCCGCCTCGTCGAAATGGCGCTCATGGGCGCCGGCCAGGCAGTCGTACGTCGAGACCACCGCCAGCCGGGGCTGGAACGCCGCCAGCACCGGATCGGCCAGCGACGCGATGATGGGGCCGGGGCGGGACAGGCCGCTGGTCTCCAGCACAATGCGCCGCAGCGGCCCGCGCCCCGACGGGCGCGGCGCGTCCAGCAGCGCGGTCACGGTGTCCACCAACCCGCTGCGCAGCGAGCAGCACACGCAGCCGTTGGACAGCATCAGCATGGGCGCCTGGCTGCCGGTGTCGGCCACGATCGCGCCGTCAATGCCGATCTCGCCGGCCTCGTTCACAATGACCCCGGTCTCGCCGGCCTGGTCCTGCCGCAAATAATCCACCAGCAGCGTGGTCTTGCCGCTGCCCAGGAAGCCCGACAGGATGATCAGGTCAACGGACATGGGGCGGACGCCGCGATTCATCGCCGGCCCAGCTGTCGCGCACCATGGCGCGCACATCGGCCAGGAGCTGCTCGGTGTCGTAGACGATGCCCGACTTGATGGTGTACTGCAGCGAGCGCCGCCACTCGACTTGGCCATTGGCGTCGTTCAGGCGCATGGCGCCGGTGCCGTACAGCAGCTTGAAGTCCTGCAGCGGGTTCTGGTCGTGCACCAGCAGGTCGGCGCGCTTGCCTACGTCCACCGAACCGGTGTCCTCGTCCAACCCCATGAGCTCGGCGCCCAGCGAGGTGGCGGCGCGCAGCACCTCCAGCGGATGGAAGCCGGCCTCTTGCAGCAATTCCAGTTCGCGCACCAGCCCGAAGCCGTAGATCTGGAAGATGAAGCCCGAATCGCTGCCGGCGCAGACCCGGCCGCCCAGGTTCTTGTATTCATTGATGAACTGCATCCACAGCCGGTAATTCTGCTTCCACTCGATCTCGTTGGTGGTGCTCCAGCGATACCAGTACGCGCCGTGGCCGCCGCGCTGCGGCTGGAAGTATTTCCAGACCGCGTTCCAGGTGTATTCGTCGTGCCAGTCGGCGCGCCGCGCCCGCATCAGGTCGCGGTTCGCGTCATAGATGTTGAAGGTCGGCACGAAGGTGTGCCCCAGTTCCAGGAACTGCTCCATGACCTCGCGCCACTTGGCGCTGCCGGGCTGGGCGGCCTGCATGAAGGTCTGTCCGGCCAGGGCGAAACGGTAGTATTCGTCGCCGTAGTTGTAGTCGGTGGGAAAGTCCTGCACCACGCGGTTCTCGAACAGCGCCTCGGGCAGGCCGTAATAGTGTTCGGAACTGGTCAGCCCCCAGCGGGCCGATTTCAGCGCGTTGACGCGCGTCACGGCCATCTGCGCATGGTGGCAGCCCGAGCGCAGGCCATGCTTGGCCGCTTCGTCCAGCGCCGCCTGCATCAGGGCCGGCGCCGCGCCGAAGAACTTGATGCCGTCGGCGCCGCGCGCATGGATGCTGCGCACCCACTCGCGCGCCTGGTCCGGCGTGTGGATGGTCTTGACCCGGTCGTTGACGGCCGGGAACACTACGTGCGAAACGATGCGCGGCGCGGCGATCTCGTTGCGCTCGGCCAGGGCGCGCTGCTGGAGCACCCAGCCGAGGCCGTTCATGGCGCCCATCTCGCGCACCGTGGTCACGCCGTGCGCCAGCCACAACTTGTAGATGTAGTCCGCTGGCGGCACCTCGCCGCTCATGGCGTGGTAAGGCGTGCCGATGTGCGCATGGGAGTCGATCAGCCCGGGCGTGACGAACTTGCCGTGGCAATCGATCTCGTGTTCGCCCGGCGGCGGGCGGCGATCCGGGTTGATCGGCTTGCCGGGCGTGCCCACCGCCGCCAGCGCGGCGATGCGTCCGTCCTCGACCACGATGTCGACCGGCCCCCAGGGCGGCGCGCCGGTGCCGTCGATCACGGTGGCGCCGCGCAAGACCAGCCGCTTGAAGGGCCCCGCGCCGCGGTCGCGCCGCGTGGCGGCCGCGGGCGGGTGCCAGCCCTTGGCCGCGTTGACATCGCGCGACTCTTCGCCGGGTTCGCTGTGGGCAAAGGGGTTGTCGAGCGCCATGAGGGATCCTTGGAATGAGGTGGAGGAATCAGCCGATGGACATCAGGCTGGCATTGCCGCCAGCCGCGGCGGTGTTCACGCTGATCGAACGCTCCGCCACCAGTTGCTCCAGCGCATAGGCGGCGCCGGCGGCCAAGGCGTCCGGCGTCAGCCCCTGCACCGCCAGGATCGGGCCGCCGCGGGCGGCGATGCGTTGATTCCAGGCGCGCAGCGCGTCGCCGTCGCCTTCGAACAGGACTCCATGGAACGCTGCCTCGTCGACCGCGTCGTCGGCCAGCAACTCGACCCCGGCCGTCGCGCCGCCCGCGCCCGCCTGCCAGGCGCGGGCGGCCGGCGTATCGAGGAACAGCGCGCGGTTGCCGGTGGCCTGCGCGGCGGCCCATTGCGCCCGCGCGCCCGCCTCGGTGGCGGCCACGCACAGCACCGCGCCGCGCGGCTGCAGCCGATAGGTATTCTGCTCGCCGGTCGGGCCGGGCAAGGTGAAGGTGCGCGGCAAGGGGCCGGCGCCATCGACCCCGGGCGGCAGGCCGGCCGGACGCGTGGCCAGCAGCCGGTACAGGTACAGGGGCCCGCCCGCCTTGGGGCCGGTGCCCGACAGGCCCTCGCCGCCGAAGGGCTGCACGCCCACCACCGCGCCGACGATGTTGCGGTTGACGTACATGTTGCCCGCGTGGACGCGTTCGGTGACGCGGCCGATGGTCTCGTCGATGCGGCTGTGCACGCCGAAGGTCAGCCCGTAGCCGGTGGCGTTGATCTGGTCCAGCACCTGGTCCAGGTCCTCGCGGCGATAGCGCAGCACGTGCAGCACCGGTCCGAACACTTCGCGCGTCAGCTCTTCGAGGCGGTCGATCTCGATCAGCGTGGGCGGCACGAACGTACCGTGCCGGCACTGCGGCCCGATCTCGACCTGGTCGACCCGGTGGCCCGCCGCGCGCATGGCCTCGATATGCCGCAGGATGCCGTCGCGCGCCTCGGCATCGATGACCGGCCCCACATCGGTGGAAAGGCGGTCCGGGTTGCCGACACTGAGCTCGCGCATCGCCCCGCGCAGCATGTGCAGCACATGGTCGGCGCTGTCCTCCTGCAGGCACAGCACCCGCAGGGCCGAACAGCGCTGGCCGGCGGAGTCATAGGCCGAGTTGAGCACATCGAACACGACCTGCTCGGCCAGGGCCGAGGAGTCGACGATCATCGCGTTCTGGCCGCCGGTCTCGGCGATCAGCGGGATGGTGTGGCCGCGGTCGTCCAGGCGGCCGGCCAGGGTGCGGGCGATCAGGCGCGCCACGTCGGTGGAGCCGGTGAACATCACGCCGTCGATGTCCGCGCTGCCCACCAGTTGGGCGCCCACCGTCTCGCCGCGTCCCGGCAGCAGCTGCACCGCGCCGGCGGGCACGCCGGCCGCGCGCAGCACCTGCACCGCCTGCGCGGCGATCAGACTGGTCTGCTCGGCCGGCTTGGCGATCACCGTGTTGCCGGCCACCAGCGCGGCCGCGACCTGCCCGGTGAAGATCGCCATCGGGAAATTCCACGGGCTGATGCACAGCACGGTGCCGAGCGGGCGATGGGTGTCGTTGTTGAATTCGCGCTCGGCCTGGTCGGCGTAATAACGCAGGAAGTCCACGGCCTCGCGCACTTCGGCGATGGCATTGGGCAGCGACTTGCCGGCTTCCCGCACGATCAGGCCGAGCAGCGTCTGCATCCGCTCTTCGAGCAGCTGGGCGGCGCGGCGCAGGCACTGCGCGCGCTCGCCGACCGGCGTGGAATGCCAGATCGGCGCCGTATTCGCCGCCGCGCGCAGCGCCAGCTCGACCTCGTGCGGCTGCGCCTCGATGACATGGCCGACCACGTCGCGATGGTCGGCGGGGTTGCGCACTTCGATGGCCCGGCCGGCATCCCAGGCGCCGTTGCCTTCGCCCAGCATGGGCGCCGCCTGCCATGGCGTGGCGGCGCTGGCCAGCAGTGCCGCCGCCAGCGAGCCCAGCCGGTGTTCATTGGTGAGATCCAGGCCCGCCGAGTTGAGGCGCGCGCCGCTGCCCGGCGCGCCATACAGCTCGCGCGGCAGCGGGATTTTCTCGTGCGGCGCGCCCAGCGGCGTGATGCGCAAGGCCACTTCGACCGGATCCGCCACCAGCTCGTCGACCGGAATATCCTCGTCGCCGATCAGGTTCACGAAGGACGTGTTGGCCCCGTTCTCGAGCAGGCGCCGCACCAGGTAGGCCAGCAGCGTCTCGTGGGTGCCGACCGGCGCATAGATGCGGCACGGCCGGTTCAGCTTGCCTTGCGAGAGCGGCCCCACCACTTCCTCGTACAGGGGCTCGCCCATGCCATGCAGGCACTGGAATTCGTACTGGCCGGGATAATAATTCTGGCCCGCCAGGTGGTACACCGCCGCCAGCGTGTAGGCATTGTGGGTGGCGAATTGCGGGTAGACGGCCTCGGGCGCGCCCAGCAGCTTGCGCGCGCACGCCAGGTACGCGACGTCGGTATAGACCTTGCGCGTGTAGACCGGGTAGCCCTCCAGGCCTTCGAGCTGGGCCTGCTTGATCTCGCTGTCCCAGTAGGCGCCCTTGACCAGGCGCACCATCACGCGGTGGCGGCTGCGGCGCGCCAGGTCGATCACATAGTCGATCACGAACGGCGCGCGCTTCTGGTAGGCCTGCACCACGAAGCCGATGCCGTTCCAGCCTTCGAGCTCGGGCTCGAAGCACAGCGATTCGAGCAGGTCCAGCGAGATTTCCAGCCGGTCGGCCTCCTCGGCGTCGATGTTCAGGCCGACGTCATAGCTGCGCGCCAGCACGGCCAGGGCCTTGACGCGCGGCAGCAGCTCTTCCATGACGCGCTCGCGCTGCGCCCGCGCGTAAGTCGGGTGCAGCGCCGACAGCTTGATGGAAATGCCCGGCCCTTCGTAGATGCCGCGCCCCGCGGCTGCCTTGCCGATGGCGTGGATGGCCTGCTCGTAGGACGCGTAGTAGCGCTCGGCATCCTCGCTGGTGGTGGCCGCCTCGCCCAGCATGTCGTAGGAATAGCGAAAGCCCCGGGCCTCGAGCTTGCGGTTGTTGGCCAGCGCCTCGGAGATGGACTGGCCCGACACGAACTGCTCGCCCATCATGCGCATCGCCAGGTTCACGCCCTTGCGCACCAGCGGCTCGCCGCCCTTGCCGATCAGGCGCGTCAGCGCCCGGGACAACGACTGCTCGCTGTTGACGGCGACCAGCTTGCCGGTCAGCATCAGTCCCCAGGTGGCGGCATTGACGAACAGCGACTGCGACCCGCCCATGTGCGAACGCCAGTCGCCGCGCGCGATCTTGTCGCGGATCAGCGCATCGCGCGTGGCCCGGTCCGGGATGCGCAGCAAGGCCTCGGCCAGGCACATCAGCGCCACGCCCTCCTGGCTGGATAGCGAGAACTCCTGGATCAGCCCCTCCACCCCGCCGCCGCCGCGCTTGTCGCGCAGCGTCTGCACCAGGCGCGCGGCCATGGCGTGGATCTTCTCGGGACTGGGCATGCGCGCCTGCCCCAGCAGCAGCGGCACGCATTCGGGCTCCGGGCGCCGGTAGGCGGCAGTGATGGCCGCGCGCAGCACCGACTGGGGCTGCACGTCCTGCCCGAACTCGAAGAACGGCGGCGTCGGGCTCGGCGGGCTCGACTCGGTGTCGTCGTCGTCGGTTTCCTCTTGCGACAGGTGAGAGATTTCCGCTGGTAGCTGGCCGCGCTCGATTCTGTCGAGATAAGCCAGGAGCGCCTGCTTGTGCAGCCAGTGCGGCGTGCAGTTCAATTGCCGCGCGGCGGCCTTCAGGCGATCGCGCAAGGTGTCGTCCACCTTGACGCCCAGTGTCGTACTGGCCATGATGAATTCAAGTCCTCAGTTCATTGTGAAAAATCTTGCCGTCCTTCATGACCAGCGGGATGCGTTCCCCCTGGCCCAGCAGGCAGGCGACGTCCTGGTATGGGTTGCCGTCGACCACCAGCACATCGGCCAGCGCGCCCGGCACCAGCCGGCCGAGCCGGTCTTCCATGCGCAGCACCTCGGCCGCGATGGTGGTGGCGCTCTGGATCACCTCGTAGGGGGACAGCACCTGGGTGCGGATGCGGAATTCGTCGCTCTGCAGGCGCTGCGACGGCCCCAGCAGGTCGGAGCCGAAACCCATCTTCACGCCGGCGTGCTTGTAGATTTCCAGCGAATGCAGGCCGGCGGTGCGCACGGTGGCGATCTTGGCCACGCTGTCCGGCGGCAGTCCGTATTCGGCGCCCTCGTTGGCCAGCGCCTCGTAGGTGACCAGCGTGGGCACCACATAGGCGCCCTTCTGCGCCATGAAGGCCGCCACGCGCTCGTCGACCAGGTTGCCGTGCTCGATGGTGCGCACGCCCAGCCGGACGGCGCGCTCGATGGCGTCGGCCGTATACGAGTGCGCCATTACGTAGGTCTGGCGGCCGGCCGCCTCCTCGACGATGACGCGGATCTCGTCCTCGGAATAGCCGAACGAGGCGATCGGGTCAGTGGGCGAAGCCACGCCGCCCGATGCCATGATCTTGATCTGGTCGGCGCCCATCTGCAGTTCCTGCCGCACCGCCTTGCGCACGTCCTCGACGCCGTCGGCCACCCGGCCGATGTAGCCGGCGCGGAAACAGCAGCCGCACAGCTCCATCGAGGGCAAATGGTCCGAGCGCGGGCGCGGGTCGCCGTGCCCGCCGGTCTGGCTGAGCGCATGGCCCGAGATGAACAGGCGCGGCCCCGCCACCACGCCCTCTTCCACCGCGCACTTCAGGCCCCAGCCCGCGCCGCCGGCGTCGCGCACGGTGGTGAAGCCACGCCGCAGCATGCCGGCCATGATGGGCACCGCCCGCATCATGACCAGCGCGTCCGGCAACACCCCCTGCGTGCTGAGATTGAGCTGGGTCGCCATGACGTGCGCATGCAGGTCGATCAGGCCCGGCATGAGCGTCTTGCCAGCCACGTCGATGACCTGCGCCGACGCGGCCTGCAACGGCCGGTCGGAGACCTCCTTGACCCGGCCGTCCTCGACCAGCACGTGGAAACCTTCCTGCAGCTCGGGGTTGGCGGGATCGAGCAGCGTGGCGTTCTTGAACAGGACCGCGGTCATCGGAAAATCTCCATGAAGAGAGTGTCAGGCACCCATCGTCTTGACATAGCGGCGATGGATCATCCAGTTCGACAGCAATGCCATGATCAGCGTGACGCAGACCAGCACCAGGGCCAGCGCCGCGCCGAACGGCCAGTTCGAGGCGCGCGCGATCTGGTCGTAGAGGGCCGGCGCCATCATGGTGAGCCCGGTGCCGCCCAGCAGCACCGGGGTGGCATAGGCGTTCATGCAGAGAATGAACACCAGCAGGGTGCCGGCCGCCACGCCGGGCGCGGCGATCGGCAGCACGATGCGGCGGAACGTGGTGAGGAAATCGGCGCCGAGGTTCTGGGCCGCCTCCTCGACCGAGAAATCCATGCCCTCCAGCACGCTCTGCAGGGTCAGGATCATGTACGGCATCACCACCGCGGTCATGCCGATCACCACCGCGGTGGGCGTGTACATGAGCTGCACCGGCTGGTCGACCCAGCCCAGGCCCACCAGCACCGCATTGACCACGCCGGCGTTGCCCAGCGCCACCATCCAGCCGGCCGCGCGCACCACGTTGCCGACCATCAGCGGGAACACCAGCAGGATGATGAACAGGCTCTTGTAGCGGCTCTGCGTCTTGGCCAGGAAGTAGGCGACCGGAAAGCCCAGCACCAGCGCCAGCAGCGTGCACAGGCCCGCCACCCACAAGGTGGTGAAGAGCACGTCGCGGTAGTAGGGGTCGGACAGGAACCGGACGTAGTTCTCCAGCGACAGCCCGGTCTGCATCATTTCGACTGGGTCGAAATGGTTGAAGCTGTAGCGGAACAGCTGCAGGATCGGCACCATGATGATCAGCAGCACCACCAGCGACGCGGGAAACGCCAGCGTCGCGCCAAACAGCCCGCCGCGCCGCCCGTCACGGGAAACCGGATTCATCGCGGCGTCCCTCATTGCGAGAACAGCACGCAATCCGCCGGCGCGAAGCACGCGTGGACGCGCGCGCCCTGCTCCAGCGGCACGTCGCGCGCGGCGCCGTTGACCACGCGGCTGCTGATGGCCTCGCCGCTGTCGAGCCGCACCCGGACTTCCAGCATGGAGCCCAGATAGACGGTGGATTCGATCGTGCCGGCCAGCGCGTTGGCGGCCGTCGCGTCGCGCGCCAGGCGCACGCGCTCGGGCCGCACGCCAAGGTGCCGCGCGCCGTCGCCCACGCCTTCGGCCAGGATCTCGTCGCCCTGCTCGGTGCGGAAGCGGCCGCCGCCCGCCGGCCCGCCGCGGAAGAAATTCATCTTGCCCAGGAAGTCGGCCACGAACAGATTGGCTGGCTTGGCATAGAGCTCTTCGGGCGCACCCAGCTGCTGCACCTTGCCGTCGTGCATGATGGCCATGCGGTCGGCCATCGCCAGGGCCTCCTCCTGGTCGTGGGTGACGAAGATGGTGGTCAGCCCCAGGCGCTGCTGCAGGGCGCGGATCTCCTCGCGCACCTCCAGGCGCAGCTTGGCATCCAGGTTCGACAACGGCTCGTCGAGCAGGAACACCTTGGGTTCGATCGCCAGGGCGCGGGCAATGGCCACGCGCTGCTGCTGCCCGCCCGACAACTGGCGCGGATAACGGTCGCGCAGCTCGGTCATGCGCACCATGTCCAGCACGCGGCGGATGCGGCCGTCGCGTTCGGCGGCCGGGACTTTGTGCATCTCCAGCCCGAACGACACATTCTCGGCCACCGTCATGTGCGGAAACAGCGCATAGCGCTGGAACACCATGCCGGTGCCGCGGCGATGCACCGGCAGCGCCGTCACATCGGTATCGCCGATGCGGATGGCGCCGGCCGTCGGCATGATGAAGCCGGCGATCATGCGCAGCGTGGTGGTCTTGCCGCATCCGCTGGGCCCCAGGAACGCGACCAGCTCGCCGTCGGCGATCTCGAGCGAGAAATCCGCCACCGCCACCGACGCCCCGAATTGCTTCTTCAGCTTTTCCAGTACGACCTTGGCCATTTTCTACACCACCTGACTGAGTTTGACGTAGCGGTCGGTCACCAGCATGATCAGCCCCAGCAGCAGGATCTGCACCGACGACACCGCGGCAATGGTTGGATCCAGCGTGAACTCCAGGTACTGCATGATGGCGATGGGCAGCGTCGTGCTGCCCGGCCCCACCAGCGACAACGACAGTTCCAGGTTCTCGAACGACACGATGAAGCTGAACAACGCCGCGGCCACGATGGCGGGCCGCAGCATCGGCAGCGTGACGCGCAGGAACGCCTGCCGGCCGTTGGCGCCCAGGTTGCGCGCGGCCTCTTCGATGCTCGGGTCCAGCCCCTGCATGCTGGCGGAGACCAGCCGCACCGTCCAGGGGATGGTCAGGCAGACGTGCGCGATCACCAGCCCGCCGTACGTGCCCACGATATCGGTGTCCAGCAGGTTCTCGGCGCGCAGGTAGAACAGGTAGATCGCGATGCCGGCCACGATGCCGGGGATCAGCAGCGGCGACAGCAGCAAGGTGTTGACCCACTGCCGGCCGGCATAGCGGTAGCGGATGATGCCCAGCGCCGCGACCACGCCCATGGCCACGCCGCAGCAGGCGGCCAGCAGGGCCACCTGCAGGCTGAAGATGAAGCCGTCGGCGAAGTCCTGGTTCTCCCAGGCCTTCACATACCATGACAGGGTATAGCCCGAGGGCGGGAAATAAAGAATGGCGTCTTCGAAGAAGCTCAGCCACACCACGAAGAACAGCGGGCACAGCATGAAGCCATACATCAGCAGCACGAACAGCCGGTGCAGCCAGCGTGCCAGCGGCCAGCGGCGCGCCCGGACGGGGGACTGGCGGATGCCCGCAACGCCCGGGCCAATGGAGTGGCTTGCCAAGTTGATTTCCTCGTGTCGGTCGTGCCTGCCGGCGGGTCCGCGCCCGGGGCAACCGAAATACTAAGGAAGATGCAACCCGCTTTGAATTGTGGTTAACCTTTAAGGGTTTACCCTGTTATTTGGTGCAACCCGCCAGTTGCACCTCCGCGCTCGGCGGGCTGGCCTCGCGGCCGCCCGCCTGGATGGCGCTGGCCATGGTGGCGCCCAGCAAGGCGATCGCGCGTTGCTGGGCCTGCACCAGCGGCGCCACGCCCGCGCCGGCGCCCGCGGGGACGGTCACGATGCTGCGGCACGCCAGGGTACTGGCGCCCGCCAGGTGCAAGGGCCGCACGCGCCAGGTGGCGTCGATGCGGGCCGGCCCGCCCTCGATCATGTCGAACCGCTGGACGTCCGCCTGCACGCGCCAGACCGGCGCGCCTTCGGCCGGCTTGATGGTGCGCACGTCCAGCGTGCCCAGGCTGCGCGTCAGCGTATCGGACAAGGCCGCGCCAATTTCGTCGGCCAGCGGCGCGCTCCAGCGGTCGGAATACAGCGGTGTCAGCGATCCGGCGTCGTTGCGCAGCATGATCTGCGGCTGGTCCGCCTGCATGGGCACGGAGACGGGCGCCACCTCGATCAGGTAATTGGCATGCCGGGTGCTGGCCGCCGCGTCGAGCGGCGCCTGCAGCGTGTGGTACCGGGCCGGTGGCGAGCCGCCGCAGCCCGCCAGCGCCGCGCCGAGCGCCAGTGAGGACAGGAGAAGCGGGAGGCGTCGTGTGGGCATGGATCAGTTCCTGGTAGTGCCGATGACCGGATCGTCCGCACGGCCGCGGATCAGCGCTTCGGGATTGGCCTGCAGGTAGTCGGCCAGCGCGCGCAGCGAGCGCGCCGCGCGGCCCAGCTCCTGCATGGCGCTCTCGGCGTTGACCGGCAAGGCGGCGTCGTGGGCCAGCAGCGCGTTGATGTTGTCCAGCGACTTGCGCGCCGCGCGCAGGGTTTCCCGCGCCTCGGGCGCCACCGTCTTGTCCAGGTTGGCCATCAGGCGCGAGGTGCTGGACAGCGTGGTGCGCAGGTCGCGTCCGATCTGGTCGAACGGGATCTTGTCGATCTTGTCGACGATGTTGGTGATCTGCTGCTGCAGTTGCTCGAGATTGCCCGGGATGGTCGGGATCATGATCGGATCCGACATGTGGAATTCGACCGGCTCGGCTTTCGGGAAGTGCTCGAGCACGATGTAGAGCTGGCCGGTCAGCAAGTTGGAGGTGCGCAGCTGGGCGCGCAGGCCGTACTTGATCATCGCGCCCAGCAGGCGTCCGCCGGCCGGATCGCCGGCCTCTTCGGAACGTTCCCGCACCCGGTCATAGACGGGCCCCAGCCGTTCGGGATACAGCACGGCATCGACCATCGCATAGAAGCGCTTCTTGTCGTTGTCGAAGTCGATCGAGATGCGCGAGACCTCGCCCAGCGCGATGCCCTGGAAGTCGATCGTGGCGCCCACCGCCAGCCCGCGCACGGACTGGTCGAAGCGCATGCGGATCGGGAACGGCTCGCCGCCCGGGTTGGCCTTGGCTTCGGTCTCGCTCGGATAGAGCTGGAATTCGCTGCGGGCGGCCGCCGGGTCATTGTCGTTGAGGTTGACGGGCGCGAACGCCACCCCGCCCAGGGCCAGCGACACCAGCGACTGGGTATGCAGCTTCAGCCCGCTGCCGTCGACCGACAGGTCGATGCCGCTGGCATTCCAGAAGCGCGCGCCCTCGGTGACGAACTTGTCATTGGGCGCGTCGATGAAGACCTCGACATTGACCGCCTCGCCGCTCTGGTCGAGCTCGTAGCCGATGACCCGCCCCACCGTGATGCGGCGGAAATACACCGGCGAGCCGATGTCCAGCGACCCCAGGTCGTGGGCCTTGAGGGTGAACCGCTTGCCGTCGCGGTCGTGCGTGACGGGCGGCGGCGTTTCCAGCCCCTGGAACTCGAACTTGGTGGCGGTCGTGGTGGCGCCCGCCCCGTCGGGCGCGTCCACGCCGATGTAGGCCCCCGACAACAGCGTGCCCAGGCCGGACACGCCGCTCAGGCCCAGGCGCGGGCGCACCACCCAGAAATTGGTGCCGTCGGCCGCCAGCCCGGCGGCCTCTTTGGCCAGCCGGGCCCGCACCAGCACCTTGGAGCGGTCCTCATTGAAATTGATGTTCTCGACCATGCCGACCACGACGTCCTTGTAGCGGACCTGCGTCTTGCCGACTTCCAGGCCTTCGGCCGTATTGAAGGATATGGTCACTTCGGGGCCGGCCTGGACCCAGGTGCGCACCACCAGCGACAGGCCGGCCAGCGCGGCCACCACGGGCACCAGCCAGATCCAGGAAATGCGTCGCTGTTTCTTGCGGTTCACTTCCGGAGCATCGATGCCCTGGTCGGGCGGCGGAGTCTGCTCGGCCATATGGGGTGGTCCTTAGTGTTCTTGTGGGGCGGCGCGCGGCCGAGGCGCGGCATCGCGGCGGCCCGCACGGGGCGCCGCCGCGTCATCCTTCGATTCGAGATCCCAGGCCTGGCGCGGATCGAAGCTCATGGCCGCCAGCATGGTCAGGATGACCACCATGCCGAAGGCGCCCGCCGCCGGCCCGGCGGAAATTTCCATCAGCGCGCCGAAGTGGGCCAGCGCCGACAACAATATCACCACGAAGACGTCCAGCATCGACCACTGGCCGATGAACTCGATCATCTCGTACATGCGGGTACGCTGGCGCAGGTTGAAGCGGCTGCGTCGCTGCAGGGCGATCGCCAGGGCGCCGAGCGCGAGGATCTTGGTCAGCGGCACCACGATGCTGGCCACGAAGACGATCAGGGCGATGTCCCAGGAGCCGGTGCGCCAGAGATCGACCACGCCGCCCAGAATGGTGTGGCCGCTGTCGCCGAAGAACACCGACCGGATATGCATGATGGGCAGCACGTTGGCCGGCACGTACAGCACCGCCGCGGCCAGCAACAAGGCCCAGGTGCGGCCCAGCGAGTTCGGCTTGCGGTAGTGCACGACGGCGTCGCAGCGCACGCAATGGTGCGTCGCGCCCTCGTCGTGTACCGGCAGCGCCTGCACCTGGCCGCACACATGGCAGCCGGTGAGGACCTGGCCAGGCTGGCGCAGCGGCACATGCACCGGCGCCACGCCGTTTTCCTCGGCATAGCGCCATATGGCATGGGGCGACAGGCGATCCAGGATCGTGAGCAGCACCGTCAGCGCGCCGAACGCGTACAAGCCGACGTCCGGCTTGACCGCCGCCATGCCGGCCAGCTTCACCACCGACACCACTACGCCCAACAGGAATACCGGCACCATGCACCACGGCCGCAGCAGGCCCAGCAGGCGCATCGCCGGCCGCAACCCGCGCGGCTCCCGTCCGTGCGCCAGCGGCACCAGGACCCATAGCAGCACGCACAATTGCAGCAGCGGCAGCGCGAACCCGGCCAATCCGGTCATGATGGCCGCCGCCGCATAGCCCTGCTGCCAGGTCATGCCGACGGCATCGAGCAGCGAGGCGCGGCTGGTCATGCCCTGCACCGACATACTGATGACGGGATACGCGTTGGCCGCGATGAACACGATCAGCGCGGCCAGCGCAAGCGCCAGCCACGCCGACAGGTTCAGGCGGCTATAGCGCCACAGGACCGTGCCGCAGCGGGCGCAGGAAGCCGTCTCCCCAGGCTGCAATTCGTGCCGGCGGAACACACTGGCGCAGTGCTCGCACGAAATCAGGGGCTGAGGACTCAAGATCAATCGACCAGTTCGACTTCCTGTTTGTCGGGTGCGCCGGAGCCGGACGACTTGCCGGGGCCATCGAACGTGAGACTGACCTTGCCGGCCTCGTCGAGGTCGACCGTGACCGTCCCGCCGTCCGCCAGCTTGCCGAACAGCAGCTCGTCGGCCAGCGCCCGGCGGATGGTGTCCTGGATGAGGCGCTGCATGGGACGCGCGCCCATGAGGGGATCGAAGCCTTCCTTGGCGAGGTGTTCGCGCAGGGCCTCGGTGAAGACGGCTTCGACGCGGCGCTCGTGCAACTGGTCTTCGAGCTGCATCAGGAACTTGTCGACCACGCGCAGGATGATCTCGCGCGACAGCGGCGCGAACGGGATGATCGCGTCGAGCCGGTTGCGGAACTCGGGCGTGAACATGCGGCGGATCTCGGCCATTTCGTCGCCCACGACGCGGCTGTTGGAAAAGCCGATGGCGGGACGGTTGAGCGTTTCGGCGCCCGCGTTGGTCGTCATGATGATGATGACGTTGCGGAAATCGGCCTTGCGCCCGTTGTTGTCCGTCAGCGTGCCGTGGTCCATGACCTGCAGCAGGATGTTGAACACGTCGGGATGCGCCTTCTCGATTTCATCGAGCAGCAGCACGCAGTGCGGCTGCTTGGTGATGGCCTCGGTCAGCAGCCCGCCCTGGTCGAAACCGACGTAGCCCGGCGGCGCGCCGATCAGGCGCGACACCGCGTGGCGTTCCATGTATTCGGACATGTCGAAGCGCAGCAGCTCGACCCCCATGGTGAACGCCAGCTGGCGCGCCACTTCGGTCTTGCCCACGCCGGTGGGGCCGGAAAACAGGAACGAGCCGATCGGGCGGTCCGGCTTGCCCAGCCCGGAGCGCGCCATCTTGATGGCGGCCGACAGGGCCTCGATGGCATTGTCCTGGCCGAACACGACGGTCTTGAGGTCGCGCTCGAGCGTGGCCAGCTTGCTGCGGTCGTCGTTGGACACCGACTGCGGCGGAATGCGCGCAATCTTGGAGACGATGTTCTCGATGTCGATCTTGCCGATGACCTTCTTCTGGCGCGAACGCGGCAGCAGCCGCTGCGCCGCCCCGGCCTCGTCGATGACGTCGATGGCCTTGTCCGGCAGGTGCCGGTCGTTGATGTAGCGCGCCGACAGCTCGGCGGCGGCGCTCAGGGCGGCGGCCGAATAGCGCACGTTGTGATGCTCTTCGAAGCGGCTCTTCAGGCCGCGCAGAATCTGCACGGTCTGCTCGACGCTGGGCTCGGAGACATCGATTTTCTGGAAGCGCCGCGACAGCGCATGGTCTTTCTCGAACACGCCGCGGAACTCGGTGTAGGTGGTGGCGCCGATGCACTTGAGCTGGCCGGAGGACAGGGCCGGCTTGAGCAGGTTGGACGCATCGAGCGTGCCGCCCGAGGCCGAGCCCGCGCCGATCAGGGTGTGGATCTCGTCGATGAACAGGATGGCATCGGGATTGCCGCGGATCTGCTTGAGCACGCCCTTGAGGCGCTGCTCGAAGTCGCCCCGGTACTTGGTGCCGGCCAGCAACGCGCCCATGTCGAGCGCGTACACGTGCGCGGCCTGCAGGATCTCCGGCACCTCGCCGCGGGTGATGCGCCAGGCCAGGCCCTCGGCGATGGCGGTCTTGCCGACGCCGGCCTCGCCGACCAGCAGCGGATTGTTCTTGCGGCGCCGGCACAGCACCTGGATGACGCGCTCGACCTCGTGCTCGCGGCCGATCAGCGGATCGATGCGGCCGGCCAGCGCGGCGGCGTTGAGGTCGTTGGCGTATTGGTCCAGCGGCGATTGGCGCGCCTCGGCGGATTCCTCCATGCCGGGCTGCTCCTTGGGCGTGGCGGCGGACTCCTCCTGCGGCTGCTTGGTGATGCCATGTGACAGGAAATTGACCACGTCCAGCCGCGTGACGCCCTGCTGTTGCAGGTAGTACACGGCATGGGAGTCCTTCTCGCCGAAAATGGCCACCAGCACGTTGGCGCCGGTGACCGGCTTCTTGCCGGTGCCGCCCGCCGACACGTGCATGATGGCGCGCTGGATCACGCGCTGGAAACCCAGCGTGGGCTGGGTGTCCACCTCGGCGCCTGTAGGTATGACCGGCGTGTTCTCGGACACGAACTGACGCAGATTACGGCGCAAGTCATCCAGATTGGCGGCGCAGGCGCGCAGGACTTCCACGGCCGACGCGTTGTCGAGCAGCGACAAAAGCAGGTGCTCGACGGTAATGAATTCATGCCGGGCCGAACGGGCCTCGACAAAAGCCATGTGCAGGCTGACTTCAGGCTCTTGGGAAATCACGCTTCCTCCGTAACGCATCGAAGCGGTCGAAATACACGATTCATATTCTAAGCCGATCAGGGCGTAACACCAGAGATTTCAAAAACCACACGGTCGTATCGGCCTTGCGCATCCATGGCGGTCAATGTGTACCGTCCATTGTGCACCAAGGCCAATTGCAGCGGCGCGGACGGCTCGCCGCGCTGTTTCACGCGGCCGTCCAGCATCCACCATACTTCTCCGCGCGCACCCTGCACGCTTACATCCAGTACTACTTCCTGCCGGCCCGGCACCGGGCGCAGCACCGAGCCGTCGGCCACGCCCTGCAACCGCAACGGCCCGCGCGCCGCATCGGCATAGCCGGCGAAGGTGGGCGGCACCGTCTGGTCCAGCGCCCACGCCGAGCGGGGCTGCGAACATGGCTGCGCCGGCATGCCACCCTGGCGCCAGCCCTGCGGCCAACAGGCGATCACCGGCTGTACGCTGGCCGGCCGCCGGCGCGGCTGCGGCGTCCCGGCCGGCAGGGTCGCCGCGATGTCGCGCAACAGCGGCGCCGCCACGTTGGCCCCGAAAAAACCCGGATTTGGGGTGCCGTCCGGACGCCCGACCCACACCCCGATGGTCCAGCGGTCGGTCACGCCCAACGCCCAGGCGTCGCGGAAACCGAAGCTGGTGCCGGTCTTCCAGGCCAGCCGGCGCCCCGGCGCGCCATCCTGCCAGAGCGGCCGGTCGGGATGCCCGCCGCCCTCGAGAATGTCGCGCACGATCCAGGCCGCGCCTGCGCTCATCATACGGGACTCGACCCGGGGCTGTCCCGGCGCCAGGCGCGGACGGCCGGCCAGCCCGTCGCGCGCCAGGGCGCGGTAGGCGCCGACCAGTTCTTCCAAGGTGGTGCCGGCCCCGCCCAAAATCAAGCTCAGGTTGGGCGCGGCGCCATCCGGCATGCGCAGGCGCACCCCGCCGGCCAGCATGGCGGCGGAGAAACGCGCCGGCCCGACGCGGTCGAGCAAATCGACCGCCGGCACATTCAACGACCGCTGCAGCGCCTGGGCGACACTGACCGGCCCCGAGAATGCCGCCTGGAAATTGCCCGGCGCGTAACCGCCGAACGACAGCGGCGCGTCCAGCAACAGGCTTTCCGAATGGATCAATCCGTCGTCGAGGGCTTGCGCATACAGGAATGGCTTGAGCGTGGACCCCGGCGAACGCACGCCCCGCACCATGTCCACATGCGCGTAGCGGCTGGCATCGGAAAAATCGGCCGAGCCGGCGTAGGCCTTGATTTCCAGCGTATCGTTGTCCATGGCCAGGGCCGCCATCGACACTTTGGGCGGCAGCCCGTCCACCCGGTCGAGCAGCATGCGCTCGACGGTGGCCTGGATATCGGCGTCCAGGGTCGAGGCCACCACCGCCGGGCGCTTGCCGCGGCGTTGCTGGCCGGCCATCAATCGCTGGGCGGCCAGCGGGGCCAGCCAGCGCGCGCGCAGCGGTGGCGCCATGACCGTCTCCAGCTTGGCGTCGGCGATCGCCGCCGCGCTCCAGCCGCGCGCCGCCATGCGGTCCAGCACCTTGTCGCGGGCGGCCTGGGCGGCCTGCGGATGGCGATCCGGCCGCAGCCGGGACGGCGCCTGCGGCAGCGCCGTGAGCAAGGCGGCCTCGGCGCGGCTGAGGTCGCGGGCCGATTTGCCCAGCCACAGGCGCGCGCCCATTTCCACGCCCTCGACGATACCGCCCATCGGCGCATGCGCCAGATAAAGCCCCAGGATTTCGTCTTTGCTGAAATGCCATTCGAGCTGCACCGCCCTGGCGATCTGCAGCAGTTTCGCGGCCGGCGAACGCGACGGCAGCGCGGCCAGGCCCGGGTCGACCAGCCGGGCCACCTGCATGGTCAGTGTCGAGCCGCCGGAAACGATGCGCCCGTGCGCCAGCCATTGCCAGCCGGCGCGCGCCAGCGCCACGGGATTGAATCCCGGGTGCCAATAGAACCAGCGGTCTTCATAGCCGAGCAAGGCTTCCAGGTAGCGCGGCGCGACCTCGCCCGGCGTGACCGGATAGCGCCATACACCGTCGCGGCTGGGATAGGTGCGCAGCGGCGTGCCGTCGGCGGCCACCACCACCGCGGCCGCGCCGCCGCCCGGGGGCGGCAGCGGATACAGCCAGTCCAGCGCCAGCAGCGCCGCGGCGAGGGCCAGGAAGCCGCCCGCCAGCCTGGCCAGCCGGCGGCGCCCGCGTGCGGCCAGCATCAGGGGCGCGTGCCGCGGTCGCGGATCTCGATCGGGCTCCATTGCTCGCCCACGCCACGCAACTCGGGACGGTACATATCCTCGGCCGCGGCCGACGGCACCGCGTAGCGCCCGGGCGTGACCACGCGCGCCATGTAGAAGATATCGACCGCGCCGCGATTGAGCTCGACCGCCGCCACATAGCGGTCGTCGCGGAACTCCCGGTGCTTGATGGCGGAATTGGCCAGCGCGTCGGCCACGCGCGTGCCGCCGATCTCCCAATCCTGCATGTCGGGGCTTTGCGACAGGTTCAGGTTCTCGACTTCGAAACCGGCGGGCACGCGGTCGACCAGCAGCGCGTCCGGCAGCAACTGGTTGGCCGAAGCGCGCAGCTTCACCACGAGCAGGTCGCCCGTGTGCAGCACGCCGCCGTCCCAGGGCCTGCCGTCGGGCGTGTACCAGCTGCGCTGCAGGCGGATTACGTCGCTGCGCGGCGCCGGCGGTTCGCGCCGCGTGCCCTGCAGGTCGAATTCGGCGAACAGGGGCTGGGTGCCGGTATTGGTCAGCCGCAGGGCCGGCAGGTCCGCGCCGCGCAGCGCCAGCGCGCGATCGGCGGCGCCCTGCAGCGCCTGGACGCCGGCCGCCGTGGCCAGCTCGGCCGACCAGGGCGCCTCGGCATCGCCGCCGGCCGCGCGCGCGGCCAGCACCAGCGCCATCTGTTCTTGCGTGGACAGGTAGGAACGGCCCTGCAGCCGGCCGTCCAGCTGCGCCAGCAGGGCTTCCCTGCCCTCGTCCAGCAACCCGTACTGCGCGGCCAAAGCGTAGCTCAGCGCGTAGTCGCGCACCGCGCTGCCGTAGTCGCCCAGCCAGTCGTCGCCATAACCGGCCCGCCCATCGTGCCGGCGGAAGCCGTAGGCCCGCTGCGCCGCCAGGCCGGCGGCCTGCTCCATGCGCCCCGCGTCGCCCATGAGCTGGAACGCCGCGGCGAGCTGGATCAGCGGCAGCGGCGACAGCGCGCGTTCCTGGTAGCGGTCGAGCAATTGCCGCACGGTGGACAGCGGCGCCTGGCGGTCACGCGCCAGCGCCAGGGCCGCGGCGGCGTAGCCCGCGAAGCGCCGATGGTCGTTGCGCAGCGTATCGATATCGTCGCTGGCGATGCGCCCATTCTGCAGGCCGCGCCGCAACCGGTCGGGCCAGGTGCCGAAGCTGCCGGCGCTTTGCTGCAATTGCTCCAGCAGCCATTGGCGCGGACGCGCCAGCGCCGCTTCCGGCACGCTGAAGTCATGGTCGCGCGCGTCCTGCATGAAACCGACCGCATACGCCGTCAGCCAGACATCGCGCGCCGACGCATCGCCCCACAGCGAATAGGCGCCCGCGGCATTGCGCATGCCGGCCAGGCGGGACAGCGCGCCGGCCACTTTCCCGGCCCGTTCCTCGCGGCTATGCGCCGGCAGGCCGAAGCGCTTGCCGTCTTCGTCGCTCACCAGCACCCATGGCAGGGCCGCGCTGATGGTCTGCTCGGTGCAGCCGTACGGATAACCGAGCAGGCGCTCCACCAGCCGCGCGACGTTGATGGGCGGACGATTCGACAGGCTCAGGCTGGCCGTGACCGAATCGGGGTAGTAGCCCGCCAGCGCGTCCGCCCCCGGCGCGAAGCTCTCGCCCGGCGCCAGCCGCAGGCGCCGCACCCGGCTCTCGGCGGCGTGGGCGGGTTGCACTTGCAGGACCGCCTCGCGCACGATGTGCACGGGCTTGGGCCCGCCCGCGCCGTCGACCTGCAGCCGCAATTGCCCCAGCCCGTAGGAGCCGGTGGTAGTGGCGGTGAAGCGCAGAGTGGCGCGCTGCCGGTGCTTGAGCGTGAGCGTGCGGGCGCCGTCGGCGATCGCCAGCGGGTCGAGCGCGCGCAAGTCGACCTTGACCTGCTGGGTGGCGCCGCTCAGGTTCGTGACATCCAGCGCCACGGCGGCCTGGTCGCCCGGCGTCACGAAACGCGGCATGCTGAGCTCGGCCACGATCGGCGCCGCCACCACCATCTCGGCCTCGGCGCTGCCGTATTGCTCGCCGGTGAACGCGACCGCCATCAGCCGCAGCGTGCCGTTGAAGTCCGGCAGGTCCAGCGCGATCTCGGCCTCGCCCCGCTCGTCCAGCGCGACCGGGCCGGAGAACAGGTCCACCAGCTTGACCTTCTTCGGCAGGCTGCGGCTGTCGCCGCGCAGCGCCGCGTCGCCGCCCCATTTCAGCCGCCCGCGGGTGCCGTCCATTTGCTCGATCAGCTTGCCGTACATGTCGCGCAGTTCAGCGGCATAGCGATGCTTGCCAAAGAAGAAATCGAGCGGATCGGGCGTCGCGTACTGGTTGATGTTGAGGATGCCCACGTCGACCGCCGACAGCGTCACGGTGGCGCGCCGGCCCTGCGCGCCGTCCACCTTGACCCGCACGGTCGAGCGCGCCTCGGGCTCGACCTTGGCGGGCGCCGCGATGGCGACGCCGAGCCGGCGCTCGTCGCTGGCGATGGGCAGGAATGTCAGCCCCAGCGCACGGGCCGGCGTAATGCGGTCGCCGGCGCTGCCCGGCCGGAACACCACCGCCGATACGTACAGATCGTGACGCTTCCATGCGGGATCGAGCGCGATCTCGACCGGCGTGCCCGAGGCCTGGACCGGCACCCAGCGCGACCACAGCATGCGGTCCGCCTCGACCGTGATGAGCGCCTGCCCATCGTGCGGCGGCGTGACCGTCAGCTTCACCGTATCGCCGGGCCGGGCCGGCACGCCTTCCAGTTTCATCTGCACCCGATCGGGGCGGTTGCCTACCGCCTCGGCGTCCTGCGCGCCCCAACCCGCATAGAAGCGGTAGCGCAATACCTGGCCGGTCTGCGGATCGGCGATCTCCAGGCGATAGCGGCCCCAGTCCACCGGCAAGGCCAGCGGCGTGCGATCCGGCAGCGCGATCTGGCGCGACTCGACCAGTTCCTCGGTCTCGGTGTAGCCGCTGTTCCAGCCGCGCTGATCGTCATAACGCCAGTAATAGTTCCGGTGCTCGCGATACAGGCGCAACTGCGCCTGCTCCAGCGGCGCCACCTTGCCGGCGGCGTCCACCCGCACGGCTTCGAAGCCGGCCGGCGCGCCTTCCCGCGCCACGTCATCCTCGAACAGGGGACGCACGGCGATAAGCCGGTCGGCCGGCCACACGGAACGCTCCAGGGAGCGCACCACCGGCCGGCCGCCGGATTCCAGCAGGCTGGCCGACAGCCGCACGCGCAGCGGCGAATGCGCCGCGCCGCCCTGCGGATCGATCTGCAGCGCGGCGCGCCCCTCTTCGTCCAGCGTGGATTCGGGGAGTTCTTCGTAGTGCCGCAGCGCATCGTCAGCCACGTCGCCGAAGATGAAGCCAGGCCATTGCT
Organism: Bordetella genomosp. 2; assembly: GCF_002261345.1. GTDB lineage: Bacteria > Pseudomonadota > Gammaproteobacteria > Burkholderiales > Burkholderiaceae_B > Bordetella_A. The sequence goes on from NZ_NEVT01000006.1 coordinate 583,430, forward strand.
GCGCCAGGGCATAGCGCTCGCGCTTGACCTGGAAGCTGGCCAGCAGGCGATTGCCGGCGGCCGGCGCGCCATACAGGTAATCCCCCTGCACGGCCACTTGCCAGGTTTCGTCGGGCGCCAGCACCGCCTGGCTGGAGTCGAGCCGCAGCTTCATCCGCTCGGGCAGGAATTCCTCGACCTGGAACCACCACGCGGCGTCGGGCGCCCGGGCCGCGGGATCGACCCGCAGCTCGAGCAGCCACTTGCCGGTCTGCGCATCCACCGGCAGCTCGATGGCGTGTTCCACATAGCCGGCCACCTGCGCGGCGGGCTGCCAGAGCTCGCTGCGCACCACGCGGCCGTCCGGCCGCTTCAGGGTCGCGGTCAGCGGCGCGGGCGGCAGCAGGCGGCCATCGGGATCGCGCGGCAGCACCGAGACCCGGAAGGTTTCTCCCGGCCGGTACAGATCGCGGCCGGCATACACGAACAGGTTGGTATTGCGCGCGGGATGGCCGCCGATGTCGTATTCCGACAGGTCCAGTGCCGGCTCGCCCAGCGCCAGCACCGTCAGCTCGCGTCCGCGCACGGCGCGCACCAGGCGCGCATCGGCATGCGCTCCCTCGAAGCGGGCGTGGCCGGACGCGTCGACCGGCGCGCGGGCCAGGACCTTGCCGTTGCCGTCGATCAGTTCGACATCCGCGTCGCCGATGGGCTCGCCGCGGGTCAGCGACACCGCATAGGCCTCGATGCGATCGGGATAGCGGCGCGTGTGCAGGCCGATGTCGCTGACGTAGAAGTACGTCACCTGGTACTCATAGCGGAACCGCCCGGGCTCGCTCATCACCGCCACGTAGATGCCCGGCTGCTGCAGCTCGGCGATGGTTTCGACCGGCAGGAAGGTCACGTGGCGCCGGTTGGGCTTGTCGTCGGTCAGGAAGCGGCCCTGATAGACGCTGGTGGTCAACTGGTGCAGGCGGTCGAGGTCCCAGTTGCTGACCGAGCCCTTGAGGCTGCGGTTGTCGGCATAGCGCCAGGCATCGTCCTCGTCGTCGGCCTCGTCGCTGTCCTCGCCGCCGGCGCCCCGGCCGTAGCCGAGCACATCGTCGAAGAATTCCGGCATGCGCTCCGGGGCCACGCGCAGGAACTGCACGTCGACCTCCGGCATGTTGACCGTGGCCACCGGCAGCCCGCCATTCTGGCCCGCCGGCAGCACCACGCCCCGGCTGGCGAAATAAAACGAAGGCGGCATGGCGTCGGTCTGCACGGCGCACTGCATGTCCGCGCCCAGCGTCGCCCCGCCCTGCGCCGGCAGCGCGGCGCGCAACTGCACCGCGTAGTTGCGCTGCGGCTGCACGTACGGGAAATAAGCCATGCGCGGGTTGTCGCCGACCACCCAGCCGCCTTGGACCGGCTTGCCCTGCGGCGCGGCCGTGCCCGCCTGGCGCGCCACCGGCGCATTGGCGGCGGCCGGGGCCGGCGGGCCGTCCGACGGGGCGACCGCCGCGCCGGTATCGAGCACGCTGAGATAAGAATCCAGGCCGGCCTTGCGGTCGACCGGCTGGCTGAATGTAACGGCCAGTGCCAGGCTGTCGTTGTATTGCCGCGCCTGGCAGTCGACGGCGCTGAAAGGATCGGGCTGGCCCACGGTCGCGGCGGGCAGCGGCGGCGCCGTCCGCGCCGCCGGCGCGGCGGCCGGCTCGGGGGCTCGCGCCGCCGGCGGCGCCGCACCCGGCACGCCGCCGCGTCCGGCCCACCAGCCCAGGCCTACCGCGATGGCGAGCGCCACCGCCGCGATTCCGACCGCCCCACCCCTGTCACTCATGGCTTGCCCCTGTACAGCCAGTTATGGGCGCCTCGCGCCCGATCGACGGGCCGGTTGGTCGCCCGGCCCGCCGCAGATATTAGCGCGCGGTGATGCTGTCCCGGCCGCCGGCTAAACGGGCTCCATGACGCATTGCAGCGGATGCTGGCGCGCCCGCGCGTACTGCGCCACTTGCGCGATGCGCGTGGCCGCCACGTCGCGCGGGTACACCCCACAGGTGCCGCGACCTTCGTGATGGACTTGCAACATGATGCGCGTGGCATCTTCCTGGTTCTTGCCGAAGAACTTCTGCAATACCTTCACCACGAACTCCATCGGGGTGTAGTCGTCATTGAGCAGCACTACCTGGTACATGGGCGGCGGCGCCGTGCGGGCCGGGGCCTTCTCCACGGTCAGGTCGTGCTGGGTATCCACGGTCGAACTCATAGGGCGGCTATTCTATTGAAACAGGGACAGGCATTGCCCGGACTTACCCAAAATTACACGCAGAAATGCGTAGTTTCCATACTTGACGCCGGAAAGAAAAGCAGAGCATTATCCACGCATTCGGGGGCCCTCGTCTGCATCAGGGGCGTCCGGAAGCCGGAAGGTCGCCGGTCCAGGCCGGACTGCCTTCTGTCAACATACGATTCAATGAGGCAGTCCGCATGTCTGATACGACCGCAACCGCCGTCCAAGGGGACAATCCCAAATCGACGGGTACCGTCAAATGGTTCAACGATGCGAAGGGGTTCGGCTTCATTACGCCCGATGACGGCGGTGAAGATCTGTTCGCGCATTTCTCGTCCATTCAGATGAACGGGTTCAAGACCCTGAAAGAAGGCCAGAAGGTGGCTTTCGAGATCATTCAAGGCCCTAAAGGCAAACAGGCGCTGAACATCACGTCGGCCTGACGCCCAGTATCTGTATCGCGCCGCCCGCGTGCCGGACGCCTCCGGTTGCGGGCGGCGTTTTTGCCCGGGCGGGGCACCATGCCCCGCCCTGTTATTTTCCGCTGTTTCGCTGCTTCATGTCGACCCGCCACGCCCCGCCGCCTGCCCGCATTCCCGCCCGGGCCGCCGCGGCCGCCGCCCTGCTCGGCGCCCTGGCCTGCCTGCCCTCCGCCCGGGCGCAAAGCCCGCAAACCGGCCTGCCGGTCACCCAGCTGTCGGCGGGCATCCACATCATCCGCGCCGAAGTGGCGGATACCGAAGCCACGCGCCGCGTCGGGCTGATGCACCGGCAGAGCCTGCCAGGCAACGGCGGCATGCTGTTCGTGTTCGAATCGCCGGACCTGCAGTGCTTCTGGATGCGCAACACGCCGCTGCCGCTGTCGATCGCCTTCATTGCCGACGATGGCTCCATCGTCAATATCGCGGACATGGCGCCGCAGACCGACGATGCCCATTGTTCGGCCCGGCCGGTGCGCTACGCCCTGGAGATGTCGCAAGGCTGGTTCGAAGCGCATGGCATCCAGGCCGGCAACCGGATCGACGGCCTGCCCTGACCCGGTTCGCGCCCGACAAGAAAAAGGGAGCCGCGCGGCTCCCTTTTGCCATGGCGCGGCCGGTCAGACGCGCTCGAGGACCAGCGCGATCCCCTGCCCCACGCCGATGCACATGGTGCACAGGGCGTAGCGGCCGCCGGTGCGGTGCAACTGGTTGATGGCGGTGGTCGCCAGGCGCGCGCCGCTGGCGCCCAGCGGATGGCCCAGCGCAATGGCGCCGCCATTGGGGTTGACGCGCGCATCGTCGTCGGCGATGCCGAGCTGGCGCAGCACCGCCAGGCCCTGGGCGGCGAAGGCTTCGTTCAGCTCGATCACGTCCATCTGGTCCAGCGTCAACCCGGTCAGCTCGAGCACTTTGCGGGTGGCCGGCGCCGGGCCGATGCCCATGATGCGCGGCGCCACGCCGGCGGTGGCCATGCCCACCACGCGGGCGCGCGGCGTCAAGCCATGGCGGGCGGCGCTGCGCTCGTCGGCCAGCAACAGCGCCGCGGAGCCATCGTTCACGCCCGAAGCGTTGCCGGCGGTAACCGAGCCGCCCTCGCGCACCACGCCTTTCAGGCGTGCCAGCGCCTCGAGGCTGGTCTGGCGGGGATGCTCGTCCTTGGACACCACGATGGGGTCGCCTTTCTTCTGGGGGATCGAGACCGGCGTGATCTCGGCGTCGAACACGCCTTCCTCTTGCGCGCGAGCGGTCTTTTCCTGGCTGGCCAGGGCGAACTTGTCCTGGTCTTCGCGGCTGATCTTGAAGTCGTCGGCCACGTTCTCGGCCGTCTCGGGCATGGAGTCGACGCCGTATTGCGCCTTCATGAGCTTGTTGACGAAGCGCCAGCCGATGGTGGTGTCGTAAATGGCCGCGCTGCGCGAGTAGGCGCTGTCGGCCTTGCCCATGACGAACGGTGCGCGGCTCATGCTTTCCACGCCGCCGGCCAGCATCAGGCCGGCTTCGCCGGCGCGGATGGCGCGCGCCGCGGTGCCCACCGCGTCCAGGCCCGAGCCGCACAGGCGGTTGAGCGTGGCGCCCGGCACTTCGATCGGCAGGCCCGCCAGCAGCGAGGCCATGCGGGCCACGTTGCGGTTGTCCTCGCCGGCCTGGTTGGCGCAGCCGAGGATCACGTCGTTCAGCTCCTCCCAGTGCACGCCGGGGTTGCGCGCCATCAGCGCCTTGATGGGCACGGCGGCCAGGTCGTCGGCGCGCACCGGCGCCAGGGCGCCGCCGTAGCGGCCGAAGGGGGTGCGAATGGCATCGCAGATGAAGGCATGCACGGTCATGGATTCAAGCTCGAAAAGAAGAAAAAAAGCTGGATAGCGAACCTATCGATGTTACGCCACCCCGCCCGGGCGTGGCGGGCCGCGGTGCGCAGTCTGTCCGCATATCGGACAGTGTTTGCGCCATGGACACGCCGGCGCGGCTACGGCGCCCCGCGCGCCGCCCGGCCGGTCTCGACCTGGGCCTGGCGGCGGAAGCGCCCGGCGGCGAAATGATAGAACGGCCGCGGGCAGAACTGCCGCGCCACCAGCGACGCGGCCAGCGCGCCGACCAGCAGCCAGAACAGCATCGGCTGGCTGCCGGTCATCTCCATCACGATGACGCTGGAGGTCAGGGGCGACTGCGTGGCGGCGGCCAGGAAGGCCGCCATGGAAATCAGCACCAGCACGCGCCGGTCGATGTCGCCGCCGCTCAATTCCCAGAGGTGCTGCCCGATCCCCGCGCCGGTCGTCAGGGCCGGCGTGAAAATGCCGCCCGGAATGCCAGCCCAGTAGGACACTACCGTGGCGGCCAGCTTGGCCAGGCCGAATGCGGCCGGCCCCTCGGCTTCGCCCGACAGCAGGCCGCCCGCCACGGTGTAGCCGGTGCCGTACACCGTGTTGCCGCTGAGCGCGCCCAGGCAGGCCAGCGCCAGCCCCATGGCAGCGGCGGTCCAGATCGGATGCTGGCGGATCCAGCCGCGCCAGGCCGACGGCGCCACGCCGGAAGCGCCTTTGCTGAGCAGCCGGCCGAAGACCCCGCCGAGCACGCCGTTGACCAGCCCGCAAACCAGCACCCAGAGAACCATGTGGTGCGGCAGCGCCTGCCCGCCGAACGTGCCGAAATAAGGATTGTTGCCCGCCAGCGCGACCACCAGGAAGCCGGCCGCCAGCACGCCGATCAGCACCAGGCGCTGCCAGCGCAGCACCGTGCCGCGGCCGAGTTCCTCGATGGCGAAGATCACGCCGGCCAATGGCGCGTTGAACGCCGCGGCCAGGCCGCCGGCGGCGCCGGCGGCGATCAGCTCATTGGCATGAAAGCCGCGCAGCGGCACTCCATTGCGGCGCCAGAACCGCCCCCAGGCCAGCATCACGGCGGCGCCCACCTGCACCGAAGGCCCTTCCCGGCCGGCGGACGCGCCCGCGGCCAGGCCCAGGAAAGTGAGCGGGATCTTCCACAGGGTCTGGCGCGGCGATACCAGGCTGGACTGCGCCGGCCCCGGCGGCAGCGACAGGGCACCGATGACCTGCGGAATGCCGCTGCCGGCCGCATTGGGCGCCAGGCGCAGGGTCAGCCAGCGCAGCACGGCGAAGGCCAGCGGGATCAGTACGAATGCCAGCCAGCCGTGGCGCGCCGTCCAGGCGCCGTTCCATTCCAGCGCCAGGTCGGCCAGCCAGGCGAACCCCAGCGAGACCAGCGCCACCAGCGCCGCCCCGCCCAGCAGCAGCCCCAGTTGCAGGCTCTTGCGCGACAGCCTGCCCAATTGGCGCAGCTTGCGGCGCGCCAGGCGGCGCGCGCGGGAACCGAGGCGGCGTAACGTATCAGCGGTCGGCATGCGGGACGTGTGGGGCTGGAAAGCCGCTTACCTTAACATCCGGCGCGGCGGCGCGGCCGCGCACGCAAAAACGCCCGGCGCGGGGCCGGGCGTGGCGCGCCTGCGGGCGCTGCGTCGCTCAGGCGAAATTCTTGGCGGCGAAATCCCAGTTCACCAGGGCCCAGAAATTCTCCAGGTACTTCGGACGCGCGTTGCGGTAATCGATGTAGTAGGCGTGCTCCCACACATCACAGGTCAGCAGCGGCTTGTCGGCCGTGGTCAGCGGCGTGGCGGCGTTGCTGGTGTTGACGATGTCGAGCGAGCCGTCCGGCTTCTTCACCAGCCAGGTCCAGCCCGAACCGAAGTTGCCGGCGGCCGACTTGTTGAAGGCTTCCTTGAAGGCGTCGAAGCTGCCCCACTTGGCATTGATCGCATCGGCCAGCGCGCCGCTGGGCGCTCCGCCGGCGTTGGGAGCCAGCGAGTTCCAGTAGAACGTGTGGTTCCAGACCTGGGCCGCGTTGTTGAACACGCCGCCGGACGACTTCTTCACGATGTCTTCGAGCGAGGCGTTCTCGAACTCGGTGCCGGGGATCAGGTTGTTCAGGTTGGTGACGTAGGTCTGGTGGTGCTTGCCGTAGTGAAACTCGAGCGTTTCCTTGGAGATGTGCGGCGCCAGGGCGTCCAGCGCGTAAGGCAGGGGGGGAAGAGTATGTGCCATGTGGGGTTCCTTCTCTGTGTTGAGTGCACGATCAAGCGCACCCATTGTATCGGCAGTTTGCATGGGTGTTTGCGTTAACCCTGATCCGGCGCGGGGTTAACGCCGCCGCCCTCGCCGCGTGCGTCCAGCACCCGGACTTGGGCGCTGCCGTGCGAGAACGTCACGTCCAGCGATTGGCCCTGCGCCAGCACGGCCGCATCCCGCAGGATCCGCCCTTGCTCGTCGCGCACGATGGCATAGCCGCGCGCCAGGGTGTGGCGCGGATCGAGCGCGCGCAAGTGGGCCGCGGCGGCGGCCGCGCGCGCCTGGCTGGCCGCCAGCTGGCGCGCCTGCGCCTGGGCCAGGCGGCGTGCTATCGCATGCAGGCGTTCCGCCGCGCGTGCGGTGTCGGGCACGCAATGCGCCAGCCGTTGCGCCAGCAATCCGGCGCGCGCCGCGCGCCGGCCCTGCGGCCCGCGCCAGGCCGCGACCAGGCGATGGCGCAGGGTATTCAGGCGCTCGGCCTGGTGGGCTAGCCGGCGGGTCGGCGATATCAACTGCGAGGCGGCGCGGTCGAGCCGTTGCGCGGCCTGCTCCAGCCGCCGTTGCTGCCCGCGCGCCAGGCGCTGCGCCGCCTGGCCCACACGGCCGAGCAGCTCCGCGCGCGGCGCGCAGGCCAGCTCGGCGGCGGCGGTGGGCGTGGGCGCGCGCACATCGGCCACGAAGTCCACGATCGTGAAATCGGTTTCGTGCCCTACCCCGCTGATGACCGGAATAGCGCTGGCCGCCACCAGGCGGGCCAACGCTTCATCATTGAAGCTCCACAGATCTTCGATGCTGCCGCCGCCGCGCACCAGCAGCAGCGTATCGACCTCGTTGCGCGCGTTGGCCACCTGCAGCTGGACGGCCAGGCGGGCCGCCGCGTCGGCGCCCTGCACCGGCGCCGGATAGAGAATCACCGGCACCTGCGGCGCGCGCCGGGCCAGCGCCGACAGCACGTCGCGCAGCGCCGCCGCGTGCGGCGAGGTGATCACGCCGATGGCGCGCGGCAGCGCCACGGGCTGGCGCTTGGCGGCGGGGTCGAACAGCCCCTCGGCGGCGAGCTGCTCCTTCAGGCGCAGGAAAGCCTCGTACAGATTCCCCAGGCCGGCGCGCCGCATGGCGTCGGCCTGCAATTGATAGTCGCCGCGCGGCTCATAGAGCGACACGCGCGCGCGCACTTCCACCTGGTCGCCGGCCCGCGGCACGAAACCGACCGCCGAGGCGCGGCTGCGGAACATGACAGTGCGCACGGCGGCGCGGCTGTCCTTGAGGGTGAAGTACCAGTGCCCCGAGGCGGCCTGCGTGAAATTGGAAATCTCGCCGCGAACCCACAATGGCGGGATGTTGCGCTCCAACAATTGGCCCACCGCTTGATTCAACTGGGCAACTGTCATGATATCCCGCGCAAATACGTCGTTTCTTACGGGAAACTGTGCTGTCATAAGGCTTTCCAGGGGGATATCTGTCCACAGGGCTTGTCGCGCGGGCCTCGATGATATCTCAGCGCGGCCCCAACCCGCCGCCTGCCCGCAACGCCAGCAAATTCGTCGCAAGTATTTGTTTTTTTTATAGAAAAAACCCGACCGCCGATGGCCCGCCCGCGGCCAACCCAGCGCAAAACCAGCATTCATCCGTGTTTGGGGGGAGTTCTACACAGAATTATCCACAAAAACTGTGGATAGTTCCGGCGGCCCGGCGGCCTTGCCACGGTCCCGCTCCCCCCGTTACAGTTCGCCCTTGAATCGAGCGCCGCGCACCGCGGCCCTGCCACCGGGAGCCTTTCTCTTGCTGTCCATCATCCGCGAAGCCGGCTGGCCGATCTGGCCGCTGCTCGCCACGTCCCTCCTGGGCCTGGCGCTGATCGTCGAACGCCTGCTGTCGCTGCGCCGCAGCCTGGTGGCGCCGCGCGGGCTGGCCGAGCAGGTCATGGAAATGCAGCGCAACGGCCAGGACAGCCCCGAAGCGCTGGCCCGGCTCGAGCGCAATTCGCCGCTGGGCCGCATCCTCGCCGAAGTGCTGCGCCACCGTAGCCAGCCGCGCGACGACCAGCGCACCGCGGTCGAAGACGTCGGCCGCGCCGTCGCGCACGACCTGAACCGGTACATTCCGGCGCTCGGGACGGTGGCGGTCATCGCCCCGCTCATGGGCCTGTTCGGCACCGTGGTGGGCATGATCGAAATCTTCGGCTCGTACACCCCCAGTGGCGGCGACCCGGCCCAGTTGGCGCGCGGCATTTCCATCGCCCTGTACAACACCGCATTCGGCATCCTGATCGCCATTCCCGCCATGATCGCGCACCGCTACCTGCGCGGCCGCGTCGACACCCTGCTCAACCTCATGGAACAGATCGCCGCGCGCGTGGCGCGCGCCGCCCGTCCGGAGACCCGGCCATGAACTTCCGCGGGGCCCGCGGCGAGCGCGATGATCTCGAGATCAACCTGATCCCCCTGATCGACGTGCTGCTGGTCATCCTCATCTTCCTCGCCGCCACCACCTCGTTCGTCCGCTATACCCAGCTCAAGGTCGCCCTGCCCGAGGCGGCGGTCGAGCAGGACACGCCGCCCGCCATCGAAATCGCCATCAGCCGGGATGGCCGCTATGCGCTCAACGGCACGCTGGTCGACGCCGCCGACCCGTCCGCCATCGCCCAGGCCCTGGCGCTGGCGGCGGCGGGCAAAAGCCAGCCGGTGCTGGTCATCAACGCCGACGCCCAGGCGACCCACCAGTCGGTCGTCAACGTCATGGAAGCCGCCCGCCTGGCGGGCATCGGCCGCGTCAACTTCGCCGCCCAGAACGCCCGGTGACTCCCCCCGCTCCCCGCGCCGCCTTCCCGCAGCGCCACTGGCAACACGATGGCTGGCTGGCGAGGCTGCTGCGGCCGCTGGCCGCCGTGACGCGCTGGCATGTCGAACGGCGGCGCGCCCATTACCTGTCCGGCCGCCGGCCGGCCTACCGCGCCCCCGTGCCGGTGGTGGTGGTCGGCAACATCTACATCGGAGGCACCGGCAAGACGCCGGTGGTCATCGCCACGGTCCAGGCGTTGCGGGCGCGCGGCTGGAACCCGGGCGTCGTGAGCCGCGGCTACGGCACGCGCGTCGGGCCGCAGCCGCGGGTCGGCCAGGGCGAGCTCGATCCCGCCGACTACGGCGATGAGCCCGCGCTGATCGCCCGCGCCACCGGCGCGCCGGTGGCGGTGCACCCGCGCCGGGCGCTCGCGGCCCAGGCGCTGCTGGCCCGGCACCCGCAGGTCGATGTGATCGTTTCCGACGACGGCCTGCAGCACCTGGCGCTGGCGCGCGACGTCGAGATCGTCGTGCAGGACGAGCGCGGCGTCGGCAACGGCCGGCTGCTGCCGGCCGGGCCGCTGCGCGAACCCGCCGCGCGCCTGGGCACGGTGCACGCCGTCATCACGAACCGGCCGCGCGCGCCCGGCGCGCCGGTCGATGCCATTCCGGATGGCGTGCCGCGCCGCGCCGACATGTGGCTCGAGCCGGACGCCGCCCGGCACCTGCAAAGCGACGCCCGCCGGCCGCTCGCCGACTTCGTCCCGGGCGGGGCTTTCGCTGCCGTGGCCGCCGCCGCGGGGATCGGCAACCCGGCGCGCTTTTTCGCCACCCTGCGGGCGGCCGGCATCCGGCCCGACCCCAGCCTGGCCCTGCCCGACCACTACGACTACCGGCGCTCGCCGTTCGACGCCCTGGCCGCCGAGGCCATCCTGATCACCTCCAAGGACGCCATCAAGTGCCGCACGCTCGGCGATGCGCGCCTCTGGGAAGTGCCGGTGCAGGCGCGCTTTTCCGACCCGGCCCTGTTCGACTGGCTGGCCGCGCGGGCCCGCGCGGCCGCCGCCGCGCTGGCCCGCGAAAGCGCCGCCGGCCCGCACAAACTGCTTTAGAATCGCCCCATGGAATCCCGCCTACTCGACATTCTCGTGTGCCCGGTGTGCAAGGGCCGCCTCGACTACGACCGCGCCCAGGCCGAACTGATCTGCCGCGCCGACCGCCTGGCCTATCCGGTGCGCGACGGCATCCCGGTCATGCTCGAGTCGGAAGCCCGCCCGCTCGACGGCGCGCGCCCCGAACCGGCGTGAGCCGCGCCGTGAGCTTCGTCGCCCTGATCCCGGCGCGCATGGCCTCGACGCGCCTGCCCGACAAACCCCTGGCCGACATTGCCGGCAAGCCCATGGTCGTGCGCGTGGCCGAACGCGCCGCCCGTTCGCGCGCCGAGCGGGTCTGCATCGCCACCGACGACGCCCGCGTCGAGCGGGCCGCCGCGGCGCATGGCCACGCCGCCCTGCTGACCCGCGCCGACCACCCCACCGGCACCGACCGCCTGGCCGAGGCGGTCGAGCAGCTCGGCCTGCCCGACGACGCCATCGTGGTCAACGTCCAGGGCGACGAACCGCTGATCGACCCGGCGCTCATCGACGCCGTGGCCGAGTCGCTGCAGGTCCATCCGCAGGCCGACATCGCGACCTGCGCCTGCCCCCTGGCCGACGCCGAGGCCCTGTTCAACCCGAATGTGGTCAAGGTGGTGTGCGGCGCCGACGGACGCGCCCTGTATTTCTCGCGCGCGCCCATTCCCTGGGCGCGCGACGCGCTGGCGGGCGGCCAGCGGCTGCTGGCGCCGGGCCTGCCCGCCCTGCACCACATCGGCCTGTACGCCTACCGGGTCGCCTTCCTGCGGCGCTTCCCGACCTTGCCGCAGGGCGCACTGGAACGCTACGAAGCCCTGGAACAGCTGCGCGCCCTGGAACACGGCCACAGCATCGTCGTGCACCGCACCCCCCAGGCGCCGCAGGCCGGGGTCGACACGCCGGACGACCTGGCGCGCGTGCGAACCCTCTATGCAAATGGGTTATAAGGGGTTTTCCCTTGATCCGCGCGGCCACAACGGCTGCTGCATTGCGGCATAATCGTCCCCGGTCATAAAAATTCCCAATCATTCAGGAGCACCCATGCGTCTCATCCTGCTCGGACCGCCCGGCGCCGGCAAAGGCACCCAGGCCGCATTCGTCACCCAGCACTTCGCGATCCCGCAGATCTCCACCGGCGACATGCTGCGCGCGGCCGTCAAGGCCGGCACGCCGCTGGGACAGGCGGCCAAGAAGGTCATGGACGCGGGCGGCCTGGTGTCCGACGACATCATCATCGGCCTGGTGCAGGATCGCCTGAAGCAACCCGATTGCGCCAACGGCTACCTGTTCGACGGCTTCCCGCGCACCATCCCGCAGGCCGACGCCCTCAAGAACGCCGGCGTGGCGCTCGACTACGTGGTCGAGATCGAGGTCCCCGAACAAGACATCATCGAACGCATGAGCGGCCGCCGCGTGCATCCGGCCAGCGGCCGCAGCTATCACGTGCGCTTCAATCCGCCCAAGGCCGAAGGCCTGGACGACGTCACCGGCGAACCGCTGGTGCAGCGCGACGATGACCGCGAGGAAACCGTGCGCAACCGCCTGGCCGTCTACCAGAAGCAGACGCGCCCGCTGGTCGACTACTACGCCTCGTGGGCCGAGGCCGGCGACGCCGCGGCGCCCAAGTACCGCAAGATCTCCGGCGTGGGCGCCGTCGACGAAATCAAGGCCCGCCTGTTCCAGGCCCTGGCAAGCTGAGCCGGCGCCGCCGCTTTCGCGCGCCGCGGCCCGCCGCGGCGCTCCGTTGAACTCTTCCCGCTCAAAAGAACCGACATGGAAATCGCGAACAAGGTATTCATCGTCACCGGCGGCGCGTCCGGCCTGGGCGCCGGCACGGTGCGCATGCTGGTGGCCAACGGCGCCAAGGTCGTCATCGCCGACCTGCAGGACGAACCCGGCCAGGCGCTGGCCGACGAACTGGGCCAGCGCTACGTGCATTGCGACGTCACCCAGGAAGCCGACGGCCAGCGCGCCGTGGCGGCCGCGCGCGAGCTCGGCGCGCTGTTCGGCCTGGTCAATTGCGCCGGCGTGGCACCGGCCGCGAAGATCGTCGGCAAGAATGGCGCGCACCCGCTCGACCTGTTCCAGAAAGTCGTCTCGATCAACCTGATCGGCAGCTTCAACATGATGCGGCTGGCCGCCGAGGCCATGAGCGCCAACGCGCCGGAACCCACCGGCGAACGCGGCGTGCTCATCAATACCGCATCGGTGGCGGCCTTCGACGGCCAGATCGGCCAGGCGGCCTACGCCGCCTCCAAGGCCGGCGTGGCCGGCATGACCCTGCCCATCGCGCGCGACCTGGCCAAGACCGGCATCCGCTGCATGACCATCGCCCCGGGCATCTTCGGCACCCCCATGATCTTCGGCATGCCCCAGGAGGTCCAGGACTCGCTGGCCGCCAGCATCCCGTTCCCCGCCCGCCTCGGCCGCCCCGAGGACTACGCCAAGCTGGTCCACAGCATCATCACCAACGACATGCTCAACGGCGAAACGATCCGCCTCGACGGCGCGATCCGCATGCCGCCCAAGTAACGCCCTCCGCGCGGCCGCCCGCTCCAGGCCGGCCGCGCGTACTTTCCCGCCTCTCCATGGGTCTGTTCCGCTCGGCCGCCACCGTCAGCAGCTTCACGCTGCTGTCGCGCATTACCGGCCTGGTCCGCGACATCCTGGCCGCGCGCGCATTCGGCGCCGGCCCGCTGACCGACGCTTTCTGGGTGGCGTTCCGCATTCCCAACCTGTTGCGCCGCCTGTTCGCCGAAGGCGCGTTCTCGCAGGCCTTCGTGCCCATCCTGGGGGCGGCGCGCGCCGAGCGCAGCGACGCCGAAGTGCGCACCCTGCTCGACCGCGTGGCGCTGCTGCTGACCCTGGCCCTGATGGCGATCACGCTGTTGGGCATTCTCGCCGCCCCGTGGGTCGTCACCGCCATGGCCAGCGGCCTGCGCGACGCGGCGCGCGGCACCGAATTCGGCGCGGCCGTCTGGATGACGCGGGTGATGTTCCCCTACATCCTCTGCATGTCGCTGGTGGCGTTCGCCTCGGGCGTGCTCAACACCTGGCGCCGCTTCGCGGTGCCGGCCTTCACGCCCATGCTGCTCAACCTGGCCATGATCGCGGCCTGCCTGTGGCTGGCTCCGCGCATGGACGTACCCATCTATGCGCTGGCGCTCGGCGTCATGGTCGGCGGCGTCGCCCAACTGGCCGTGCAGTGGGCGGCGCTGGCGCGCCTCGGCCTGGTCCCGCGGCTGGCCACCAACCTGCGCCAGGCCTGGGGCGACCCCACCGTGCAGCGCATCCTCCGCCAGATGGCGCCCGCCACGCTGGGCGTGTCGGTGGCCCAGATATCCTTGCTCATCAATACCAACATCGCGACCTGGCTGGCGCCGGGCAGCGTGACCTGGCTGTCGTTCGCCGACCGGCTCATGGAGTTTCCCACCGCCCTGCTGGGCGTCGCCCTGGGCACGGTGCTGCTGCCCAGCCTGTCGGCCGCCCACGCGCGGCAGGACGGCGCCGGCTATTCCGCGCTGCTCGACTGGGGGCTGCGGCTGGTGCTGCTGCTGGGCCTGCCGGCCGCGCTCGGCCTGGCGCTGCTCTCCGACGGCCTGGTCGCCACGCTGTTCCACTACGGCGCGTTCCAGGCCCGCGACGTGGAGCAGACCCGCCTGGCGGTGGTGGCCTATTCGGCCGGCCTGATCGGCATCCTGGCAGTGAAGATCCTGGCCCCCGGCTTCTATGCCCAGCAGGACATCCGCACCCCGGTCAAGATCGCCATCATGGTGCTGGTGGCCACCCAGTTGATGAACCTGGCGCTGGTGCCAGCGCTGTCGCACGCCGGCCTGGCCCTGGCCATCGGCCTGGGAGCGACGCTCAACGCGCTGGCGCTGCTGGCCGGGCTGCTGCGGCGCGGCGTTTATCGGCCCGCGCCGGGCTGGGGGCGGTTTGCGCTGCGGCTGCTGCCCGCGCTGGCCGCCCTGGCGGCCGTATTGATCTACACCGACCGGCGGCTGGACTGGCTCGCCCTGCAGGCCCAGCCCGGCCAGCGCGCCCTCTGGCTGGCCGCCGTACTGGCCGCCAGCGCCGCCGCCTATTTCGGGGCGCTGTTCCTGTGCGGCTTCCGCCCGCGCGACTTCGGCCGCCGCCGCGGCTGACCCTTCCGCGCTCCACCGTCGCATCGCGGTTACAACATCACCCAAAATCAAAAAACTGCACGCAAATTATGTAATCTAAAGTAAAAAAAGCATTATTATTTAAGAATGCAATCGCTCGGCAGTCACTCGAGTTCGCTCATGGGGACGGATATCCCTTCCAGCCAGGCGCCGCCGCTGTCAGACCAGGTCATCGACTGGCTGCTGCTGCTGCGCTCTGGACGCGCGACCCAGCACGACTACGCCAATTTCCTGGCCTGGCGCAATGCCGATCCGCGCCACGACAGCGCCTGGCAGCAGCTCACCGGCACGCTCGGCGGCGCGGCGTTCGGCCGGCTGGGCGATGCCTACCCGGCGGCCGGCTACCCGGCCCATCCGCCATCCGTCCCCGCCGAAACGGTGTCGCACACGCGCCGCCGTTTCCTGGGCGGCATCGCGCTGCTGGCCGCGGGCAGCGGCTCGGCCGCCTATGTCGGCAACATGTTCTTCCCGCTCGGCAGCCTGGCATCCGACGCCGCGACGGCCACGGCCGAGCGGCGCCGCTATACCTTGTCCGACCGCAGCGAACTCCTGCTGGATGCGCGCAGCCGGGTCGACCTGACCTTTACCGCCAATTCGCGCCACCTGCGGCTGCAACAGGGCGCCGTGACCGTCACCGCGGCGCCGGACGACCGGCGACCCTTCACCGTACAGACCGCCGAAGGCATGATCCGCTCCTCCGGCAACCGCTACATGGTGCGGCAGCAGCCACACCGCACCCTGGTGGTGGCGCACGACGAGCCCGTCGAAATCGAAACCCTGGCCGGCGCCCGCGACATCCTGCGCCCCGGCCTCGGCGTACGCTTCGACTCCGTGCGCGTGGGCGTGCCGCGCGCCGAGCTGGCCGCCCAGGCCGCCTGGGAACGCGGCATGATCGACGCCCGCGGCCAGCCCCTGGCCGAAATCGTCGAATCGCTACGTCCCTATTACCCCGGCACCTTGCGCGTATCGATGGCCGCGGGCGGCCTGCCCGTTTCCGGCGTGTACCCGCTGGACGACGTCGACGTGACCCTGCAGTCCCTCGAAGACCGCATGCCCATCGACGTATGGCGCTTCATGCGCTGGTTCGTATCGATCGGCGTAGCCTCTGCCTAGGGTCGCTGCGCGGGCGTCTCTGGCCCGCCCCTGGGCTAAAGAGCTTGCAATCCGTTCGATACTTGCTACAATATCGGACTTTGCCGAATTCACTTTAATATCGCAACATGGCCAATACCGCCCAAGCCCGCAAGCGCGCCCGCCAATCGGTCGCGCGCAACAAGCACAATTCCAGCCTGCGCTCGATGCTGCGCACCGCCATCAAGCGCGTTCGCCAATCCATCGCTGCCGGCGACAAGGCGGCGGCCAGCGAAGTGTTCCAGAAAGCCACCAGCGTGATCGATCGCGTGGCCGACAAGAACATCATCCACAAGAACAAGGCCGCTCGCCACAAGAGCCGCCTGGCCGCCGCCATCAAGGCGCTGGCCTGAGCCATTCTGCCGCCCCGCGCGCCGGGGCTGCATGAATACGGCAAAACAAAAGGATGCCCGCGGGCATCCTTTTGTTTTGGATGACTCCCGGGTTCAGCTGGGAAAGGCCTCGCGCAGGGCGAACGTCGCCTGCTTGAAGACTCCCAGGTCGGTGCCCACCGCCACGAAGTGCATGCCCATTTCCAGGTAGCGGCGCGCATCGGCCTGCACGGGCGCCAGGATACCCACCGCCTTGCCCTGCGCGTTGGCGCGTTCGTACAAGTGCCGTATGACTTCCTGCACCTCCGGATGCCCGGGGTTGCCGATATGGCCCAGCGCGGCCGCCAGGTCCGACGGCCCGATGAAAATGCCGTCCACCCCTTCCACCGCGGCGATCTGGTCGACCGCCTCGATGCCGGGCCGGCTTTCGATCTGCAGCAGGACGCAGATATTGTCGTTGATGGTCTGCAGGTAATCCGGCACCGTGCCATACAGGTTGCTGCGCTGCGAGCCCGCCACGCCGCGCATGCCCTGCGGCGGGTAGCGGGTGGCGGCCACGGCGCGCCGCGCGTCGTCGGCCGATTCGACGAACGGGATCAACAGGTTGTAGAAACCGATATCCAGCAGGCGCTTGATCTGCACCGGGTCATTCCACGACGGCCGCCCGACCGGCGCGCTGGCGCTGCCCTGCAGGGCCTGCAGCTGCTGCAGGAACATCGGCACTTCATTGGGCGAGTGCTCGCCGTCGAGCAACAGCCAGTCGTAGTTGGCCAGCCCGGCCACTTCGGCGGTGATATGGCTGGACATGCACATCCAGAAACCAATCAGCCGCTCGCGCGCCAGGATGCGTTGACGGAAACGGTTGGGCAACGGTGAATTCATGGTGAGTCCTTGCGCTGGTGGAATCGGTCAATGGATTTCCGGCTCGCCGGCGGCCGCCTGCGGATGGCCGGTCTGCAGGAAATCGAAATCGCAGCCGGTATCGGCCTGCCCGATGTGTTTCAGGTAGAGCACGCCGTAGCCGCGCTCGAAACGCGGCGGCGGCGCCTGCCAGGCGGCCTTGCGGGCCGCCAGCTCCTGTTCCGACAACTGCACGTCCAGGCGCCGGTTGGGCACATCCAGCGTGATCAGGTCGCCATCGCGCACCAGGGCCAGCGGCCCGCCCACATACGACTCGGGCGCCACGTGCAGGACACACGCGCCGTAGCTGGTGCCGCTCATGCGCGCATCGGAAATGCGCAGCATGTCGCGCACGCCCTGCTTGAGCAGCTTCTGCGGGATCGGCAACTGGCCCCATTCCGGCATGCCGGGCGCGCCCTGCGGGCCGGCATTCTGCAGCACGATCACGCTGTCGGCGTCGACGTCGAGATCGGGGTCGTCGATGCGCGCGGCCATGTCGTTGTAGTCCTTGAAGACCACCGCCCGGCCGGTGTGCGTCTGCAGGCGCGCTTCCATGGCGGGCGGCTTGATCACCGCGCCATCGGGCGCCAGATTGCCGCGCAGCACTGCCAGGCCGTCGCGCTCGACCAGGGCCTGGGCGCGCGAGCGGATCACGTCGTCATTGAACACCCGCGCCCCGGCGATGTTCTCGCCCAGCGTGCGGCCGTCGACCGTTTTCTGCTGCAGGTCGAGCAGGTCGCCCAACTGCACCAACAGGGCGCGCAGGCCGCCGGCGTAATAGAAGTCTTCCATCAGGTACTTGCCGGCCGGCCGCAGGTTGGCCAGCACCGGCGTGCTGCGCGCCAGCCGGTCAAAACGGTCGAGGTCGAGCGGGAAGCCGCAACGGCGCGCCATGGCGATCAAGTGCACCACGGCGTTGGTCGAGCCCGACAGGGCCAGCACGGTGCGCACCGCGTTGTCGAACGAGGCTGCGCTGAGCAGGCTGGAGGGCGTGACGTCTTCCCACACCATCTCGACGATGCGCTTGCCCGACAGGCTCGCCATCTGGGCATGGCGCGAATCCGGCGCGGGGATCGACGAATAGCCGGACAGGCACAGCCCCAGCGCTTCGACGGCCGCCGTCATGGTGGACGCCGTGCCCATGGTCATGCAGTGGCCGGGCGAGCGCGCGATGCCGTCCTCGACCCCCTGCCAGTCGTCCTCGGTGATGTTGCCGGCGCGCAGCTCCGCCCAGTATTTCCAGGTATCGGAGCCGGAGCCCAGCGTCTGGCCGTTCCAGTTGCCGCGCAGCATCGGCCCGGCCGGCACGAAGATGGTGGGCAGGTCCATCGAGGCGGCGCCCATCAGCAGCGCCGGCGTGGTCTTGTCGCACCCGCCCATCAGCACACAGCCGTCGGCCGGGTACGAACGCAGCAGCTCCTCGGTTTCCATGGCCAGCAAGTTGCGGTAGAGCATGGTCGTGGGCTTCTGGAACGGCTCGGACAGGCTCATGGCCGGCATCTCGACCGGAAACCCGCCGGCCTGCCAGATGCCGCGCTTGACCTCCTCGACGCGCTGCTTGAAGTGGCTGTGGCAGGGATTGATGTCGCTCCAGGTATTGATGATGGCGATCACCGGCTTGCCCGCATAGTCGGAGCGGTGATAGCCCATCTGCGCGGTGCGCGAGCGGTGGCCGAAAGAACGCAGGTCCTTGACGCCGTACCAGCGGTGGCTGCGCAGATCCTCGGGGCGCTTGCGCTTGGGTGTGTCGGTCATGATGTAGCGGAGTCCTTCTCTTGTCGTGGTCCGGCGGGCCGCCGGGATGTCGGAGATGCCGTCAGGCGCCCAGCAGATAGGGCACGCCGCCGCGTTCGCACAACGCGCGCAGGCGCTGCTCGAGCGCGGCGGGGATGGGGATGCCGTCGCGCAGGCGGCGCGCGCGCTCGGCGGCCTCGGGCTCGCCGGCCACCAGCACCGGTTGCGCCGGGTCGGCGGCGGGCGTGTCATGCAGCGTGTCGATCACATCGTCCACCTCCTCCTCGAAAGACCCGGAATCGCGGAACGCGTCCGGGTTGAGCGCCAGGAAGAAATGGCCGATATCGTCGGGCTCGCCCGGCCGCCGCACTGCCGCATGGCGCGCCGCCATGGCGCTGCCGCCCAGGGTGCCGCCCAGGATCTGCGCCATGACCGCCAGGCCGTAGCCCTTGTGGCTGCTCATCGCGGCCGTGCCGCCCAGCGGGGTCAGGCCGCCCTCCGGGCGCTCGAAAATGTATTGCATGGCCTGCGCGGCGTCGGTCACGCTGCGTCCCTGGTCGTCGACCGCCCAGCCCTCCGGCAGGGTGCGGCCGTGAAAGTCATACACCTTGACCTTGTTGGCGGCCACCGTGGTGGTGGCCATGTCCAGCACGAACGGCTCGTTCTGCGCGGCCGGCGCGGCGAAGGCCAGCGGGTTGGTGCCCAGCATCGGCGCCGTGCCGCGCGTCGGCACCATGATCAGCGTGGTGGCGCTGCTGGTCACCAGGCCCACGGTGCCGCGCCGCACGGCGATGCGGGCGTAGACGCCGGCCGCGCCGAAATGATGCGAATTGCGCACCGCCACGGCCCCCACGCCGTGCGCCAGCGCCTTGTCGACCGCCAGGTGCATGGCCTGGGCCGCCACCGGGTATCCCAGCCCGCCCATGCCGTCGAGCAGCGCAGTGCAGACCGCATCGCGCACCACCCGCGGCCGCGCATCGATGCGCAGCGTGCCGGCGCGCAGCTTGGCCTCGTACGACGGCAGCATGGAAATGCCGTGTGAATCGATGCCCAGCAGATCCGTCTCGGTCATCAAGTCGGCCGTGGTGGCGGCCAGGTCGTCGGCCATGCCCCAGGCCGCGAGCACCCTGACGATCTGCTCGCGCACCTGCTCGGCGCGCACTCTTGCCACTTCCGTACTACTGCCCTGCACTGCCTGTCTCCTTCGGGTCGCTGCCCGCTGGCCGGCTCCGCTCGCGCGGAGCCGGCTGGTTGTTGTCCTGCCGCGCTACGCCGCCGGGCCTAGTCGCGTTCGCGATCGACCAGCCGGTGCCGGGCCTGGCCCAGGTGGAACTGCATGGCCACGCGCGCCCGTTCGCCGTCCTGTTCGCGGATGGCGCCGAGGATGGCCGCATGCTCGTCGGCCACCCGCTGGGCCCGCTGGCGCGAGCCCGTGCGCGTCAGGCTCAGCGTCAGCCGCATGAAGCCGCTGATCGATTCGTGGATGGATTCGAGCACGCCCAGGTAATAGTCGTTGCCGGTGGCCTGCGCGATGCTGGCATGAAAGGCCAGGTCCGCCTCGGGCGAAACATGGCCGTGCTCGAGCGCCTCGATGAACGCCGCGTGCGCGTCGGCGATCTTGCGCAGTTCGTCGTCGGTGCGCCGCAGCGCCGCCAGGCGCGCCGCATCGCCCTCGAGCGCGACCCGGACTTCCTGTGCGCGCAGATACGCGCCTACGTTCTGCACGTCGCTGAAGGTCTTCAGGCGCGGCGCGGGCTGGTGGCTGACGAACGTGCCGAGGCCCTGGTGGGCCGTGACCAGGCCGTCGGCGCGCAGCCGCAGCAGCGCCTCGCGCACCACCGGCCGCGACACGCCGAAGCGTTCGCAGATTTCGTGCTCGGACGGCAGCTTGTCGCCGACATTGAGACTGCCGTCGGCGATCTGCTCGAAGATCTGGCCATACAGCTGGTCGGCCAGCCGCACGCGCTGGCCGCGCTCCAGGACCAGCGTGCCGGCCTCCGGCGCCGCCGCGGCGGCCGCCGGCGCGCCAGCCGTTTTCTTGCGAATCACCTCACTCCCCTTCTTGTCCGTGCCACGAGACATCTATATACCACTGTGCGGGCCCGGCGGGCGCCGCCGCCGGGCCGGTCAGCCGCCCGGCGCCCCCTGGACGTTGACGTACAAGGCGTAGACCGAATGCGACGAGGCCATGAACAAGCGGTTGCGCGAGGCCCCGCCAAAGCACAGGTTGGCGCAGCGCTCCGGCAGGTGGATGTGGCCGAGCGGCTTGCCGCCCGGCGAAATGACCCGCACCCCGTCCTTGCCCTCGCCCATGCCCCAGCCGCACCACAGATTGCCGTCCGCGTCGCAGCGCATGCCGTCGATGGTGCCGCCCTGCGCGTCCAGGAACACGCGCCCATTGGCGGGACGGCCGTCGCCGCCCAGGTCATAGACGTGAATCAGGCGGTTCGGCGTGGCGCGCCCCTCGACCACGTATAGCAGCTTGCCGTCGGGGGAAAAGCACAGCCCGTTGGTGCCTTTCAGGCCGGTGATCATGGCCTCGCCCCGGCCCGTGGCCGCGTCGATACGGTAGACCGTGTGCGGCAGCTCGGCGACGGCCTTGCGGCCCTCGTAATTGCCGCCGATGCCGAACGGCGGATCCGAGAACCAGATCGACCCATCCGCATGGCAGATGACATCGTTGGGGGAGTTCAGCGGCTTGCCTTCGTAGCTGTCCATCAGCACTGTGATCGAACCGTCGTATTCGGTGCGCGTCACGCGCCGTGTCAGGTGCTCGCAGGTCACCAGCCGGCCCTGCCGGTCGCGCGTATTGCCATTGGCATAATTCGAGGGCTTGCGGAACTCGCTGACGGCGCCAGTTTCCTCTTCCCACTTCATGATGCGGTTGTTCGGGATGTCGCTCCACAGCAGGAAGCGGCCGTCGCCGAACCATACCGGCCCCTCGGCCCAACGCATGCCGGTGGCGATGCGCTCGACGCCGGCATTGAAGAGTCGATAGGCGTCGAAGGCCGGATCGAGGGTCTCGATGGCCGGATCCGGATACGCGGCGGCCGGCTGCCAGGCCAGCGCCCAGCCCGGCAGGGCGGCGGCCGCCGCGGCCATGCCGGCGCCCGCCAGCGCCCGGCGCCGCGCCGAATTGGCCGGCGCGCCGGCCGGCAACGACTGCGAATCTACCTCGGGCATGGATGTCTCCTTGTTGTAATCGTGGCGCGCGCCGGGCCGCCAGCGGCCCGGCCGGCAACGCGGTTCAGGCGGCGACGGCCTCCCGGTCCCATTCCAGCAGCGCGCGCGCCACCGGCGCCACGCGTTCGCGCTCCGCCGCCGACAAGCCGGTGAGCAACGGCAGCATCGGCCCCATGTCGGCCACGCCGGCCAGCGTCACGGCGTCATGCAGCACGCGGATCGGGCTGATTTCGTCGCGGCAGTCCTCCAGCCCCAGGTAGCGCGCGCGCACTTGCTCGGCCTCGTCGAAACGGCCTTCGTGCAGCAGGCGCAGCAGGCGCATGGAACCGCGCGGCGCCACGCATACCGAGCCCGAGGTGAAGCTCTTGAGCCCGAACTGGCGGAAGTGCGTGATGGCCGGACGCTCGCCGATGCCGCTGACCAGCCAGCGCGAATCCACCGCCGCCAGCAGGGCCGACAGGTAAGGGTCGTCGGCCGGATCGTCGCGCACCACGGCGTATTTCAAGGCCACGATGCGGCCCTCTTCGACCAGCCCGGCGACTGTCTGCGGCGCCAGGTAGCCGGACGATTTGAGATACACCACCACCGGCTTGCCCAGCGCGTCGCTGAAGCGGCGGATGCCGTCGGCCAGCCCGGCATCCGTGTACGGGAACGACATGGGCAGCAGCATGGCGGTCGGAAAGGCGCGCGAACGCAGGATGGCCGCCTGGTCGATCAGCTTGCCGTAGTCCGGGCCGGCCGACGGCAGCACCCAGGTGTCGTCGCCGGCGGCCTCGGCCAGGAAGTCGACCAGGCGCGCGTATTCACTGACCGCCACGTTGTAGAAGTTGGCGTTGCCGCCGTACATGACATTGCGCACGCCGCCCTGCTCCAGGTGGCGCAACAGGGCCTTGTTGGCCTCCGTGTCCAGCGACAGGTCGGGCTTGCGCGCCAAGGGCGGCACGGCGATGACGGAACGCTGCAGGTCGGCGGCAGTGACCGGGGTGGTTTTCATGCGGGACTCCTGGAAAGCCTGGGTTATCGGTGAAAGCTTGAAAAAAGTATACTTGGTTGACAAGTAAAAGCTCAATACCTATATTTGTTTTACAAGAAGGATTCGCCCATTGCAAAGATACGCGGCAACGCGCACAGAGGAGGCACGACATGCTTGTCAATTTTTCTGCCCGTCGCCTGCTGGCCGGGCTGGGCGCCGCGGCGGCGCTGCTGGGCGGCGGCGCCGCGACCGCCGCCAACGCCTATCCCGACCGCCAGGTCACTATCCTGGTGCCCTTCCCGGCGGGCGGCACTACCGACATCGCCGCGCGCGTCGTGGCCGCCGAGCTGGGCAAGCAGTGGCAGCAGCCGGTAGTCGTGGAAAATCGCGCCGGCGCCGGCGGCAACGTCGGCACCGCCGAGGCCGCCCGCGCCAAGCCCGACGGCTACACCTTGTTGATGGGCACCGTCAGCACGCATGCCATCAACCAGTCGGTCTACGCGCAATTGCCCTACGATCCGGTGCGCGACTTCACCCCCGTGACCCTGGTGATTCCCGTGCCGAACATCCTGGAGCTCAATCCCGCCTTCGCGGACCGCCACCAGATCCGCTCGGTGGCGGACTTGATCGCCTACCTGAAGGCGAACCCCGGCAAGGTCAACATGGCGTCCACGGGCAACGGCACTTCCACCCATTTGTCGGGCGAGCTGTTCCAGGCCATGACCGGCACCAAGATGACGCACGTGCCCTACAAGGGCAGCAGCCCGGCGCTGACGGACGTCATGAGCGGTTCGGCCGACCTGATTTTCGACAACCTGCCGTCTTCCATGGGGTTCCTCAAAGCCGGCAAGCTGCGGCCGCTGGCAGTCACCACGACCGAGCGCTCGCCGGCGCTGCCGGACGTGCCGACCATGGCCGAGGCCGGCGTGGCCGGCTACGACGCTTCCAGCTGGTTCGGGCTGCTGGCGCCGGCCGGCACGCCGCCGGCCATCGTCGAACAGGTGCAGCGCGACGTGGCCGCGATCCTCAAGCAGCCGGCGGTGCGCGAGCGCTTCGCCGCGCTGGGCGCCGTGCCCTCGGGCAATACGCCGGCGCAGTTCAAGCAGCTCATGGCCGACGAAACCGCCAAATGGGCCAAGGTGGTCGAACAATCCGGGGCCCGGGTCGACTGACCGGGAGCCTCGCCGGGTTTCCCCAAGCCGCCGGAGCGCGTGGCCGGCGGCCTTTCCAACAACACGCGCACCAGGAGACATCGTGAACAAACTGATCTGCGCCATCGCCGCCGCCAGCCTTGCCGTGCTGGGCGGCGCCGCCGCCCACGCGGCGTCCTATCCGGACAAGCCGGTCACCATCATCGTGCCCTTCGTGCCCGGCGGCTCCTCGGACATCACCGCCCGCTCGGTCATGCCAGGCCTGCAGAAGCTCCTCGGCCAGAGTTTTGTGGCCGAGAACAAACCCGGCGCCAACAGCGCCATCGGCGCCCAGGCGCTGGCGCGCGCCCCGGCCGACGGCTACACCATGATGGTCGGCTCGATCGGCACGTTCGCCATCAACGAAGCCCTGTACAAAGAGCTGGCCTACAACCCCAGCAAGGATTTCCAGTACCTGACCCAGGCCGTGCGCAACCCCAATATCCTGGTGGCCCCGCCGTCGTTCCCGCCCAACACCGTGGCGGAACTGGTCGAGTACGCCAAGAAGCATCCCGGCGAAGTGACCTATGCTTCGTCCGGCACGGGCTCCTCGGACCACCTGTCGGCCATCCTGTTCCGCCAGCGCACCGGCACCACCGGCGTGGACGTCCCCTATCGCGGCGGCGCGGCCGCCATCGCGGACCTGCTCGGCGCCCAGGTGAACGTATCGTTCCAGAACCTCGGCGCGGTGCAGAAGCACGTGCTGGCCGGCAAGCTCAAGGCGCTGGCCATCACCGGCGAGGCGCGCGTGCCCGAACTGCCCGACGTGCCCACGCTCGGCGAAGCCGGCATCAAGGACATGGTGGTGTACTCCTGGCAAGGGTTCGCCGTGCCCAAGGGTACGCCGGCGCCCGTGGTCAAGACACTGTCGGACGCGCTGCGCACCACCCTGCGCGAGCCGGACGTCACCAAGACGCTGCAGGGCCTGGGCTTCGAGGTCGTGGCCAGCTCGCCGGAAGAATTCGCCGCATTCCAGCAGGCCGAAGTCAAGCGCTGGAAGGAAGTCATCGCCAAGGGCGGCATCCAGCTGCAGTAGCCTGGCGCGGGGCCGGCGCGGCCAGGCCGCCGCCGCGCCCCCGAATCAAGTAGCATTTGCATTTTCCCACCTCGACTCCGCAACGACATGACCACCAAGCACCGCATTCTCCAGGTCGGCTCCCTGTCCGGCTCTCCTTCGGCCAACCAGCGCCTGGCCGACGGCTACGACGTTCTCGAGCTCTGGAAACATGCCGACCGCAAGGCGGCGCTGGCCGAACACGGCAAGGGCATCACGGCCATGGTCACCTCGGCGTCGATCGGCGCCGACGCTGACCTCATCGCCGCCTTGCCCGACCTGAAGGCGATCTGCAGCTGGGGCGTGGGCTACGAAACCATCGACGTGCAGGCGGCCCGCCAGCGCGGCGTGCTGGTCAGCAACACGCCCGACGTGCTGACCGACTGCGTGGCCGACCTGGCCTGGGGCCTGATGATCGCCGGCGCGCGCCGCATGAGCCTGGGCGACCGCTACGTGCGCGCCGGCCGCTGGGGCCAGGTGCATGGCAGCATTCCGCTCGGCACCCGTGTCAGCGGCAAGAAGCTCGGCATCGTCGGCCTGGGACGCATCGGCCAAGCCATCGCGCGGCGCGGCGACGGCTTCGACATGCAGGTGCGGTATCACAACCGGCGCGAACGCAGCGACGTGCCGTACGGCTACGAAGCCTCGCTGGTGGAACTGGCCCGCTGGGCCGACTTCCTGGTGGTGGCCACTGTCGGCGGCGCCGGCACCCGGCACCTCGTGGACAGCGCTGTCATCGAAGCGCTGGGCCCCAAGGGCGTGATCGTCAATATTGCGCGCGGCCCGGTCATCGACGAGCAGGCCCTGGTGGCGGCCCTCGAAAGCGGCAAGCTCGGCTGCGCCGCGCTCGACGTGTTCGAATACGAGCCCAATGTGCCGGACGCGCTCAAGACCAGCGACAACACCGTGCTGCTGCCGCACATCGGCAGCGCCACCTACGAGACCCGCCTGGCCATGGAAGACCTGATGCTGGAGAACCTGCAGGCCTACTTCCAGACGGGCAAGCTGGTGACCCCGGTCGAGTGACGGGCGCGCGGCCGCCCGGTCGCCGCACAGCAAAAAGCCGCGAATCCCTCGCGGCTTTTTGCTGTGCGGCCCGTCAGACTTCGCGCTCTTCGGTCTTGAGCTTGTTGTCGTGGGCGAAATCCACCACGAACTTGTAGGCCAGCGGTTCCAGGTCGCGCAGGCGCTGGTCGACCACGATGCCGCGCACGCCGTCGATCATGACCGGCAGCACATAGGGCGAATAGGTGAGGTGGCTGCCGGAGGATCCCGGGGGACGGAACTGGGCCATGACACCGGCCAGCCGCTCGGCCCAGTCGCTGGGACGGAACCGGGCGCCACTTTCGGTGACGCCGTGGATAACGAATTGTTTGACGCGATTTGGCATGAATTTTTCACTGCGGACGGCGCGCGCGGATCCCGGATCGGCCGCGCACCAAAGATGCGACCCGCGCCGCGAATTGTATATGATTGGTCTTTTGGCTTCGCCCCTTCGACCATGACACCTCCCACGCACCAGAACGGCCCCTTGCGGCACTTCCTGCAGTTCAAGGACTTTTCCTCCGCCGAGATCGCCTATGTGCTCGAGCGCGCGCGCCTGATCAAGGACAAGTTCAAGCGCTACGAGCCGCATATGCCGCTGCACGACCGTACCCTGGCCATGGTGTTCGAGAAGGCCAGCACCCGCACCCGGGTGTCGTTCGAGGCCGGCATGTACCAGATGGGCGGCTCGGTCATCAACCTGACTTCCAACGACTCGCAGCTTGGCCGCTCCGAGCCCATCGAAGACACCGCGCGCGTCATTTCGCGCATGGTCGACATCGTCATGATCCGCACCTTCGAGCAGACGCGCATCGAACGCTTCGCGGCCCATTCGCGCGTGCCGGTCATCAACGGCCTGACCAACGAATTCCATCCCTGCCAGATCCTGGCCGACCTGTTCACCTACATCGAGCACCGCGGCCCGGTCGCCGGCAAGACCGTGGCCTGGATCGGCGACGCCAACAACATGTCGTACACCTGGCTGCAGGCGGCCGAAATGCTGGGGTTCACCCTGCATGTTTCCACGCCGCCCGGCTACGAGCTCGACGCCGCGCGCGTCGGCCAGCCGCCCGCCGGCGTGCTGCGCCAGTTCGCCGACCCCATCGAGGCCTGCCGCGGCGCCCACCTGGTCACCACCGACGTCTGGACCAGCATGGGCTACGAAGCCGAGAACGACGCGCGCCGCGCCGCCTTCGCCGACTGGTGCGTGGACGCCGAAATGATGGCCGCCGCCGACCCGCAGGCCGTCTTCATGCACTGCCTGCCGGCCCACCGCGGCGAGGAAGTCACCGGCGAAGTCATCGACGGCCCGCAGAGCGTGGTCTGGGACGAGGCCGAGAACCGCCTGCACGTGCAGAAGGCCCTGATGGAATTCCTGCTGCTCGGCCAGATCGACTGAGCTTCCGGCGGCGCCCACACACCTCCCGGTAAAGGTGTCTGACACCCCAGGGGTGTCAGACACCTGCCGGACGATCTCGAACACCCCGCCCCGGGCCTTCCGTCGGTAAAGGTGTCTGACACCCCCAAGGGTGTCAGACACCTGGCGGGACAGTCTCGGGCCGCCTGCCCCAGGCCTTCCGTCCCCCGTCCGCAAAAGCGGTAAAATGCCCGGTCGAACCGCATCGGGCGCGGCACGCTGCCGCCCTGCTCCCGTCAGTCCGTAGGCGCTTTAGATCACACAATGACCACTATTCTCCCCAACCTTCCTGTCGGCCAGAAGGTCGGCATCGCTTTCTCCGGCGGCCTGGACACCAGCGCGGCGCTGCTCTGGATGCGCAACAAGGGCGCCATTCCCTACGCCTATACCGCCAACCTGGGCCAGCCCGATGAATCGGACTACGATGCCATCCCGCGCCGCGCCATGGAATACGGCGCCGAGAACGCCCGCCTGATCGACTGCCGCGCGCAACTGGTGGCCGAGGGCATCGCCGCGCTGCAGGCCGGCGCGTTCCATATCTCCACCGCCGGCATCACGTACTTCAACACCACGCCCATCGGGCGGGCCGTCACCGGCACCATGCTGGTGGCCGCCATGAAGGAAGACGGCGTCAACATCTGGGGCGATGGCAGCACCTACAAGGGCAACGACATCGAGCGCTTCTATCGCTATGGCCTGCTCACCAACCCGGACCTGAAGATCTACAAGCCCTGGCTCGACCAGTTGTTCATCGACGAACTGGGCGGCCGCGCGGAAATGTCCGAGTACATGCGGCAGGCCGGCTTCGACTACAAGATGTCGGCCGAGAAAGCCTATTCGACCGACTCCAACATGCTGGGCGCCACCCACGAAGCCAAGGACCTCGAACACCTGAACTCCGGCATCAAGATCGTCAAGCCGATCATGGGCGTGGCGTTCTGGCGCGACGACGTCGCGGTCAAGGCCGAGGAAGTCACCGTGCGCTTCGAGGAAGGCCAGCCGGTCGCCCTGAACGGCGTCGAATACGGCGATCCGGTCGAGCTGATGCTCGAGGCCAACCGCATCGGCGGCCGCCATGGCCTGGGCATGAGCGACCAGATCGAGAACCGCATCATCGAGGCCAAGAGCCGCGGCATCTACGAAGCCCCGGGGCTGGCGCTGCTGTTCATCGCCTACGAGCGCCTGGTCACCGGCATCCACAACGAAGACACCATCGAACAGTACCGCGAGAACGGCCGCAAGCTGGGCCGCCTGCTGTACCAGGGCCGCTGGTTCGACCCGCAGGCCATCATGCTGCGCGAAACCGCCCAGCGCTGGGTGGCGCGCGCCGTCACCGGCGAAGTCACGGTCGAGCTGCGGCGCGGCAATGACTACTCCATCCTGAACACGGTCTCGAACAACCTCACCTACAAGCCCGAGCGCCTGACCATGGAGAAAGGCGAGTCCACCTTCTCGCCCGCCGACCGCATCGGCCAGCTCACCATGCGCAATCTGGACATCACCGATACGCGCGACAAGCTGTTCACCTACGTGCAGACCGGCTTGCTGGCCCCCTCCAGCGGGGCCGCGCTGCCGCAGCTGAAGGACGCCAAGAAGTAGGCCGCTGCGCCTGGCTCGCGCCATTGAAAAGGGCTCGCCGCTGATCCGGCGAGCCCTTTTTGCTGGGCGCCGCGGCGGCGCGCCCGTGCGTCAGATCTCGACCTGCATCCCCATCTCGACCACGCGATTGGGCGGGATCTTGAAGAACTTGGTGCTGCGCGTGGCGTTGCGCGCCATGAACGAGAACATCGCGCGCCGCCAGGCCAGCATGGCAGGCTTGCGGCCGGCCACCACCGTCTGGCGCGACAGGTAATACGACGTCCGCATGGGGTCGAGGTCGATCTCCGGATACGCCTCGGCCACCTGCCGCAGCACTTCGGGCACATCCGGGTCTTCCTTGAAACCATAGTGCACCACCACCTGCCAGCACGACGGGCTGATCTGCTGCAGCTCGAAGCGCTCTTCCGGCGCCGCATAAGGCACGTCGGCCACCCGTATCGTCAGGAACAGGACGTGCTCGTGCAACACCTTGTTGTGCTTGAGATTGTGCAGCAGCGCCGCCGGCACCACCCCGGGACTCATGGTCATGAAAATCGCCGTGCCCGGCACCCGCGCCGGCGGGAACTCCTCGAGCTGGGCCATGAATTCCTTGAGCGGCTGGCGGTCGCGCTGCTGCAGTTCGGCCAGCAGATGGCGCCCCCGCCGCCAGGTCATCATCAGCGTGAACACCACGATGCCCACCAGCAGGGGCAGCCAGCCGCCTTCGTGGATCTTGAAGATATTGGCGCCGAACAGCAGGATGTCGACCACCAGCAGCACGCCCAGCACGGCCAGCCACACCACCCGCCTGCCGCCCGAAGCGCCGCGCGGCAACACCGAGAACGCCAGGATCGTGGTCGTCAGCATGGTGCCGGTGACGGCGAATCCGTAGGCCGCGGCCAGGTTCTCGGAATCCTGGAACAGGGCCACCAGGATCAGGACGGCGACCAGCAGCAGCGCATTGACCTGCGGCAGGTAGATCTGGCCCTTCTCGACCGCCGACGTGTGCAGGATCTGCATGCGCGGCCAGAAGCCCAGCTGCACCGCCTGGCGCGTCACCGAATACGCGCCGGAAATCACCGCCTGCGACGCCACCACCGTGGCGATGGTGGCCAGCACCACCAGCGGCGCCAGGCCCCATTCGGGCGCCATCAGGAAGAACGGGTTGCGGATCGCCTGCGGTTCGCGCAACAGCAGCGCGCCCTGGCCGAAGTAGCACAGCACCAGCGCCGGCAGCACCATCGCAAACCAGGCGCGGCGGATGGCCGGCCTGCCGAAGTGGCCCATGTCGGCGTAGAGGGCCTCGGCGCCCGTCAGGGCCAGCACCACGGCGCCCAGCAACAGGAAGCTGCCGAGCGGGAACTCGGCGACGAAACGCACCGCCCACATCGGATTGAGCGCGGCCAGCACCTCGGGTGCCTGCCAGATCTGCCAGCCGCCCAGCACCGCCAGCGTGGCGAACCAGAGGGCCATCACCGGGCCGAACAGCTTGCCCATGGCGCCGGTGCCATGCGACTGGATGGCGAACAGACAGACCAGCACCGCCAGCGAAATCGGCACCACCCAGGGATCGAGCGTGTGCGAGACGATGCCGATGCCCTCGATGGCCGACAGCACCGAGATGGCCGGCGTGATCATGCTGTCGCCGTAGAACAGCGAGGCGCCGAATATGCCCAGCACCACCAGCAGCCAGCGCGAGCGCCCTTGGCGGCCACGCACGGCCAGCTCCAGCAGGGCCAGGGTGCCGCCTTCGCCGCGGTTGTCGGCGCGCAGCACCAGCGTCACGTACTTGAACGACACCACCAGCATCAGCAGCCAGAACAGGATCGACAGCACGCCCAGGATGTGGTCGGGCTCGAGGTCGGCAAAGCCGACCAGGCAGGCGCGCAGCGTATACAGCGGACTGGTGCCGATATCGCCGTAGACGACGCCCAGCGCGCCCATCATCAGGGCGGCCTTCGAAGACGGGCCGTGGCCGTGCGGCGCCGCGGCGCCCGGAAGTGTCGGTGTCATGATGCGCGGTCGTGACGGGTCAGTTGCGCCCCTTTGCGGGGGCCGGGAAAGACGACGGACAGGCGGGTGCCGGGATACTCGGGCCGGCTGGTGAGTTTCCACCAGGCGCCGTGGGCGTGGGCGATTTCGCGGACGATCGCCAGGCCGAGGCCCGAACCGCCGGCCGTGCTGCCCGGCGAACGGTAGAAGGCCTCGAACACGCGCTCACGCTCGTCGCGCGGAATGCCGGGGCCGTCGTCCTCGACGGTCAGGGACGGCGGATTCACGCCCACCGTGAGGGTGATGCGGCCGCCCCCCTTGCCGTAGCGCACCGCGTTGTCGATCAGGTTGCCGAGCAGTTCGTCGAGCAGGAGCGGATCGCCGTCGATCCATACCGGGTGGTCGGGCGCGGCCAGGTCGATCTCGAATTGCGCGGCATGCGCATGGGGGATCCATTCGGCGCCGCTGGCGCGCACCCATTCGCACAGGTCGATGCGCACGAAGCTGTCCTGCGGCCGGGCATTGGGATCGGAGCGCGCCAGCACCAGCAGCTGTTGCCCCAGCCGGATCATGCGATCGCTCACCGCCTTGATGCGCTCGGCGCGGGCCCGCACATCGTCCGGCAGCGGCCGCGCCAGCATCAATTCCGATTCCATGCGCAGGCCGCTGAGCGGCGTGCGCAGCTGGTGCGCCGCGTGGCCGATGAAGCGCCGCTGCGCCGCCAGCGAGGCGTCCAGCCGCAGCAGCAAGTCGTTGGTGTGGGTGACCAGCGGCTCGATCTCGACCGGCACGCCCGCCACTTCGAGCGGCTGCATGTCGTCGATGGAACGCTGGCGGATCTCGTCGGAGAGGTGGTTCACCGACCGCAGCCCCGAGCGCACGCCTTGCACGATGACGCCGGCGAACACCGCCACCAGCACGGCCTGGCCGATCACCATCAGCCAGAAGAAGTCCTCGAGCATCCAGCCCGCCATATCGAGCTTGTGGCTGATGACCCAGGTGGCGAGCAGGTCCAGCGCCACCAGCAGCAGGATCGGCGGCAGCAGCCGCAGCACGAGGTAGCGCGCCAGCGAGCCGCGCGGCAGGCTCCAGCGCGCGGCCGACGGCGTGGCGGAATCGCGGGAGGGAGTATCCGGCATGGAAGGAGGCGCCGGCCGGCCGGGAGGGTGCGCGGGCCGGCGCGAGGCGTTCACGCCGGGTCGGCGTCCAGCATGTAGCCGAACCCGCGGACCGTCTGGATACTGGCGCCCGTGCCTTCCAGGCGCTTGCGCAGGCGATAGACGTAGACTTCGACGGCGTTCTCGCTGAAATCGGCGTCCCAGGCGGACAGCGAATTGACGATCTGGCGCTTGGTGACCACGCGGCCGGCGCGGGCCATGAGCATTTCCAGCACGGAGAGCTCGCGCACCGAGAGCGACAGGCGCTGGCCATTGGCGCGCACTTCGCGGCCGACCGTATCGAAAGTGAGCGTGCCGGCCTCGATCAGGGGCTGCGCCTGCCCGGCGCGCCGCCGCCCGAAGGCGCGCACGCGGGCGGCCAGTTCCGGCAGGTCGAAAGGTTTGGTGACGTAGTCGTCGGCGCCGGCGTCCAGCCCGGCCACGCGATCGTCGAGCCCGTCCCGGGCGGTGACGATCAGCACCGGCACCTGGTTGCCGTCATGGCGCAATTCACGCAGCACGTCGAGCCCGCTGCGGCCCGGCAGGTTGAGGTCCAGCAGGAGGAGGTCGTAGGTCTGGCCCGCCAGCGCGCCCAGCACCTTGTCACCGTCGGTGAGCCAGTCGACCGCGTAGCCCTGGTCGGCCAGGAACTCCTGGAGGGCATGCCCCAGGGTCGTGTCGTCTTCGATTACAAGAACTCGCATGCGGCGATTCTAGCGCGAAGACGGCACGGGTGGGTAATGCCCGCCGGCGCTCAGGGCGCCGGCGCGGGCGCGGCGCCCGTGGCCGGCGGATTGGCCGCCGCCGCGCCCGGCGCCCCGGCCTGCGGCGCCGGGGTCGTGATGAAGCCGATGCGCGCCAGTCCGGCCCGTCGCGCCGCCGCCATCACTTTGGCCAGCGTCTCGTAGCGGGTATTCATGTCGGCGCGGATGCGGATCTCGGGCTGCGGCTTGCCCTGCGCCAGCGTCAGGAAGCGGTTGGGCAGGTCTTCCAGCGCCACCGGCTGTTCGTCCAGGAACAGCGTGCCGGCCGGGTCGATGGCCAGGTCCACGCTCTTGGGCTCTTCCTGGATCTGCTCGGCGCTGACCTGCGGCATGTTGATGCGGATCGAGTGCGCCATCAGCGGCGCCGTGATGATGAAGATCACCAGCAGCACCAGCATGACGTCGATCAGCGGCACCATGTTGATCTCCGACACGGTGTGGCTGCCCGAGCCCTTGCTGTCGAAGCTGCCGAAAGCCATTATTGGACTCCCCGGCCGGCCGCGGGCTGGCCCTGGCGGCGTAGCGCGCGCACCTTGCCGTCGGACAGCACGACCTGCTGGCCGGTGCTCAGGAACGCGAACAGATCATGCGCGAATGCGTCGAGGCGCGACAGGAACACCCGGTTGCTGCGCACGAAGGTGTTGTAGGCCAGCACGGCCGGAATGGCGACCGCCAGCCCCAGGCCCGTCATGATGAGGGCCTCGCCCACCGGGCCGGCGATGCGGTTGATGGTCACGCCGTCGGCCAGGCCGATGCCCACCAGCGCGTGGTACACGCCCCACACCGTGCCGAACAGGCCGACGAACGGCGCGGTGGAGCCCACCGAGGCCAGCACCGTCAGGCCGTTCTCGAGCTTGGCGGTCTCTTCGTCGATCACCTTGCGCATGGTGCGCGTCACGAATTCGCCATTGGCGCCGCTTTCCTCGAGCTTGGTGGCGCCGAACTTGGCATGGTGCGCCTGCGCATGCATGGCATGGCTGGTCAGGTGGGAGAACGGATCGCGCGCGCCGTGCGTGACGATCTCATTCTCGACCTGCTCCAGCGAGCTGGAATTCCAGAACTTGTTGAGGAAGTCGGCCGAGCGGCGCCGCATGCGCAGGTTGCTGACGAACTTCACCAGGATCAGGTACCAGGTCACCAGCGACATGATGATCAGGATCGCGAACAGCGTCTTGCCGACGAAATCGCTCTGCGCCACGAAATGCAGGAAACCCATGTCGGCCGGCACGGGCAACGGCGGCGGCGGCAGCGCCGCGGCGGCCTGCTGGGCCGCATCGGCCGCCTGCGACAGCGCCGGCGCGGCTTGATTGACGGCCTCGGCGGCCTGCTGCGCGGCCGGCGCGGCGGAAGCGGCCGGGGCCGCGGCGGCGCCCTGCCCGGCCGGCGCGGTGGCCGCCTGCGCCACCAGGATGGCGTTATGCATAGCGTTGGACATCTCAGTTCCTCATCACGAAATCGAACGGTAATTTGGCTTTGGCCGGATACGCCACGCCATTGCGGGTCAGGGGCTTGAAGCGCGCCTTGCGCGCCGCCGTCAGGGCAGATTCATCGAGCCGCGAGTAGCCCGACGACTGGGCGATCGAGGCCCGCTCGACCAGCCCCTGCGTATTGATTTCCACCAGCACCACGACCCGGCCCTCCTCGCGCAGGCGCTTGGAGACCATGGGATACACCGGCAACGGCCGCCGCCCCAGGTACTCGACGCTGGACACCATGATGGGTTCGTCCGGCGGCGGCCCCTGGCGCGGAGCGGCATTCTGCTGGGCGCCTTCGGGCGCGCCGGTGGGCGGCGTCTCGGGCTTGGGCGGCTCGACCGGCTTCTCGACCTTGGGCTTGGGTTTCGGCTGGGGCTTGGGCTTGGGTTTGGGCTTCGGCTTGGGCTTGGGCGCGGGCTCCGGCGCCTTCTCGACCACCGGCTCGGGTTCCGGCTCGGGCTCGATGACGGGCTCGGGTTCCGGCTCGATCACCGGTTCGGGCTCGGGCTCCGGTTCGGGTTCCGGTTCCGGTTCCGGCGGCGGCTCGGGTTGCGGCGGCTCTTCCGCCTTGGCGACCTGCGGCAGCGGCGCCTCGATCACGCTGACCATCACCGCCTCGGGCTCGAGCAGCTTCGGCGGGCTCTCTTCGGGCATCCAGTAGATTGCCGCCACCACTGCCATGTGCGCCGCCAGCACCGTAAGGCCGGCACCAGCGCGTAAAGCCAGAGAAGACTGCGAAGAAGCGGACCAACCGTGATGGGAACGAGGCATGAATCAGCCGAAATGCATCAATGTCGGCCGGCCGCGCAACCGGCACCACGCCGGGAAACGCCGGGGCCGGCAAATTCCAAGTCCGACATATTATATTAAATGCGAATGATTCGCACATACTTTCTGATCGGCCCGGAAGGCGGATCAATCCTGCGTCCTGCCCGCCCGGTCGATGTGGCCGAGGTCGCGCTGCGGGTCGAGGCGGTCGCGCACCCGCTGCTTGAGCACCTTGGCGTCGGGGAACCCGCCGTCGGCCGTGCGGTCCCAGATCAGGCTGTCGCCGTAATGGATCCGGAACACGCCCCCGGTGCCCGGCGCCAATGTCACCGCGCCGAGATCGGTGCCGAAGGTGGACAGCAGTTCCTGCGCCATCCAGGCGGCGCGCAGCAGCCACTGGCATTGGGTGCAATAGGTAATGGTGATATGGGGAAGCTTCGATTCATTCATGATGTGCTCCGAGCAAGGCCGGCGGGCGCCGCTCGCGGCCGCCCCAGGCGCCAGTATGCGGGCACGCCGGCATGGCGGACAACCGCCCTTGTGCGGCAGCGCAGCAATCGATGCGGATTCGCAATACAATGCGAAGCAGGCGCTCATTCCCCGAGCGCATCCTGCCTGCCCTTGCCCACGGCAGGCGGTCCCGGCCGCGGGCCCCGCCCGTCCAGCCCCACCGCCACCGGTCGGCCTGCGCCGCCCCCTGGTCCTCGATATGTCTGGTAGTTCCGCCAATTCCTTTCTGCGCAACTTGTGCAGCCTGCGCTGGCTGGCCATCGCCGGCCAGGCCGCGACGGTGCTCGTCGCCAGCGAGCTGCTGGACCTGGAACTGCCGCTGGTGCCGCTCTGGAGCGGCGTCGCGGTGCTGGTGGCGTTCAACCTCTATGCCAGCGTGCGCGTGCGCCGCAGCCGCCGCGAAATCGGGCCCGGCACCGCGTTCGCGCATCTGCTCGTGGACATCGCGGTGCTGGCCTGGATGGTCGGCTGGAGCGGCGGCATCCACAACCCGTTCGGCCTGATGTTCCTGATCCTGATCGCGCTGGCCGCGCTGGCGCTGCCGCGCGGATGGGCGCTGGCGGCGGCCCTCGCGTGCCTGGCGGGCTATGCGGCGGCGTCGGTGCTGGGCCAGCCGCTGCAGGGGCACCACGACCCGTACGCGCTGATCCTGTGGGGCATTGCGGTCAGCTTCCTGATCTCGGCCGCGGTGGTGCTGTATTTTTCCACCCGCCTGGCTGCCGACCTGCGCAGCCGCGAACGCGAGCTGGCCGCCCTGCGCGAACGGTTCACCCGCAACGAAGGGATCGTCGCGCTGGCCACGCACGCCGCCGCCATGGCGCACGAGCTCAATACCCCGCTGGCCACCATGACCCTGCTGGCCGACGAGATCGCCGTCCAGGCCCGCACCGAAGAACAGCGCGCCGACGCCGACCTGCTGCGGCAGCTCCTGGCCTTGTGCCGCGAACGCATCCGCAACCTGGCCATGCCCACCGAGGTCGACCTGGTGCGCGTGGTGGGCCAGTGGCGCCTGGTGCGCCCCACCGTCGACCTGCACCGCACGGGCGAACTGCCCGCCACGCTGCGGGTCGAGCCCGCCATCGCGCACCTGATCCAGGCGCTCCTGAACAATGCCGCCGACGCCGGCGAGGCGGTCCAGCACTCGCGCGTGGACCTGCACCTGGAATATCGCGACGGCGCGCTGCAAGGCGAAGTGCGCGACCACGGGCGCGGCTTCGATCCCGACCAGTCCCTTCTGCCCGCCACCAGCTTGTTCCATAGCGGCAAGCCGGGCGGGCTGGGCGTGGGGCTGGCCCTGTCGCACGCCACCGTAGAACAATTGGGCGGCGAAATGACCATGACTGCGGCCGACGGAGGAGGCGCCCGCATTCGCTTTTACTTGCCGCTCGGGCCCCATGCCCGGCGCGGCTCCGGAACACCAGCATGAATCCCACCGACGCCGGCCTCCTCATCGACGACGACGAACTCTATCTGCGCACGCCGCAGCGCAGCCTGGCGCGCCATGGCCTGGAAACCCGCATCGCCACCAGCATCGCCGAGGCCTTGCGCGTGGCCGAGGAAATGCTGCCCGCGTTTGCGCTGGTGGACCTGCGCCTGGGCGAAGACTCGGGCCTGACCCTGATCCGGCCGCTGCGCGCCCTGCGCGCCGACATGCGCATCCTGCTGGTGACCGGCTATGCCAGCGTGGCCACCGCCGTCGAGGCCATCAAGCGCGGCGCCGACGACTACCTGCCCAAGCCCGCCACCGCGCCGATGATCCTGCGCACCCTCGGCCTGGCCAAGGCCGAATCAGTGGCCATCGAATCGACCATGACGCCCCTGCACCGGCTCGAATGGGAGCACATCCAGCAGGCGCTGCACGAATCCGGCGGCAACGTGTCGGCCGCGGCGCGCCTGCTCGGCATGCACCGGCGGTCGCTGCAGCGCAAGCTGGCCAAGAAACCCGGCCCCGAGCGCGACCCGGTACTCGAATGAGCCGCGCCGAGGTGCGACACGTTGTCGCACCCTGCCGGCGGCGCCACCGCAAGCGTCGCCCCGGCTGCGCCGCTATACCTCCCCCGATCCGCCCCTGAATGCGCTGAGTGATGCGACTTTTCGTCGCATCTTTGCGCTGCAACAAACCGATAGCATTGCGCCTTCGCCGCATTTTTGCGCCTGCGCAAGGCACAAGCATGCGATTTCGTTTTGCCACGCCGTGGCAATCCACCCTCAAGGCTGTACGTGAAACACCCCCACTTCGCCACCCTCGGGCGCACGCTCGGTATCGGTGCGCTCATGCTGCTCGGCGGTTGCTCGATG
This sequence comes from Bordetella genomosp. 2, assembly GCF_002261345.1. Lineage (GTDB taxonomy): Bacteria > Pseudomonadota > Gammaproteobacteria > Burkholderiales > Burkholderiaceae_B > Bordetella_A. Next base: position 621,815 of record NZ_NEVT01000006.1, read on the forward strand.
GAAATCCTCAACCCCAAGGGAGACATCGGCGCCCAGGAAAAAACCCTGATTCTGACGGCCCTGGGGCTCATGCTCCTGGTCGTGGTGCCCGTCATCATCATGACGGTGTACTTCGTGTGGAAATACCGCGCCTCGAATACGCAGGCGGTCTACATGCCGCGCTGGGCCCATTCGACCCGCATCGAGGTGGTGGTGTGGACCATCCCCTGCATCATCGTGGCCATCCTGGCCGTGTTGACCTGGCGCTCGTCGCATGCGCTGGACCCCTACCGGCCGATCGAATCGACGGTCGAGCCGGTGAACATCGACGTGGTGTCGCTGGACTGGAAATGGCTGTTCATCTATCCCGATTACGACATCGCCACCGTCAACGAGATCGCCTTCCCGGTGGACGCCCCGGTGCAGTTCCGCATTACCTCCGCCTCGGTGATGAACTCGTTCTTCATCCCGCAGCTCGGCAGCCAGATCTATTCGATGGCGGGCATGGAAACCAAGCTGCACCTGATCGCCCGCGAAGCCGGCACTTACGCCGGGCTCTCCGCCAACTACAGCGGCGGCGGCTTCTCGGGCATGCGCTTCAAGGCCATCGCCACCTCGCAACAGGGTTTCCAGGACTGGATCGACAAGGCCAAGGCGGCCAACAACCCGCTGACGCCGCAAGCCTACGAGGCGCTGGCCGCGCCCAGCACGCATGAAGCCGTCGCGCTGTATTCCAGCACTCCCACGGGGATGTTCGACTACATCATGCACAACCAGATGAGCAAGATGGCCGGGCTCGACCCCGCCACCTGCACGCCCACCTCGAAGAATCTGATCGCAGGAAACAACTGATGTTCGGCAAACTCACTCTGGACGCCGTTCCATACCATGACCCCATCATCCTGGGGACGCTGATCGCCTGCACCGTCCTGGGCATCGCCCTGGTGGGGGGCGATCACCTACTACGGCAAATGGAAGTACTTGTGGACCGAATGGCTGACCAGCGTCGACCACAAGCGCATCGGCGTCATGTACATCATCGTGGCCCTGATCATGCTGTTGCGCGGCTTCGCCGACGCCATCATGATGCGCACCCAGCTGGCCGTGGCCTCGGGCGACTCCACCGGCATCCTGCCGCCGCACCATTACGACCAGATCTTCACCGCCCACGGCGTCATCATGATCTTCTTCATGGCGATGCCTTTCATCACGGGCCTGATGAACATCATCGTGCCGCTGCAGATCGGCGCGCGCGACGTCGCCTACCCGTTCCTGAACTCGCTGAGCTTCTGGCTGTTCGGCGCCGGCGTGGTGCTGATGATGATGTCGCTGTTCGTGGGCGAGTTCGCCGCCACCGGCTGGCTGGCGTATCCGCCGCTGTCGGGCCTGGACTACAGTCCGGGCGTGGGGGTCGATTACTACCTCTGGGCGCTGCAGATATCAGGGCTGGGGACCACGCTCAGCGGCATCAACTTCATCGTGACCATCCTGCGCATGCGCGCGCCGGGCATGAGCCTGATGAAGATGCCGGTGTTCACCTGGACCTCGCTGGTCACCAACGTGCTGATCGTGGCCGCCTTCCCCGTGCTGGCCGCCACCCTGGCGCTGCTGACCGCCGACCGCTACCTGGGCACGCACTTCTTCACGAACGACATGGGCGGCAACGTCATGATGTACGTGAACCTGATCTGGATCTGGGGCCACCCCGAGGTGTACATCCTGATCCTGCCCTGCTTCGGCGCGTTCTCGGAAATTGTCGCCACCTACTCGAAGAAGCCGCTGTTCGGCTACAAGTCGATGGTATACGCCACCGCCGCGATCGGCATCCTGTCGTTCCTGGTCTGGCTGCACCACTTCTTCACCATGGGCGCGGGCGCCAACGTCAACGCGTTCTTCGGCATCATGACGATGATCATCTCGGTGCCGACCGGCGTGAAGATCTTCAACTGGCTGTTCACCATGTACCGCGGCCGCGTGGAAATGACCACGCCGATGCTGTGGACGGTCGGCTTCATGATCACCTTCGTCATCGGCGGCATGACCGGCGTGCTGATGGCCATTCCCGCCGTGTCGTTCGTGCTGCACAACAGCCTGTTCCTGATCGCCCACTTCCACAACGTCATCATCGGCGGCGTGGTGTTCGGCTGCATCGCCGCCATGACGTACTGGTTCCCCAAGGCCTTCGGCTTCAAGCTCAACGAACGGCTGGGCAAGTACTCGTTCTGGTGCTGGCTGGTCGGCTTCTACCTGGCCTTCATGCCGCTCTACATCCTGGGCTTCAAGGGCATGACGCGCCGCCTGAACCATTACGACAACCCGGAATGGCAGCCCTACCTGATCGTGGCCCTGGTGGGCGCGTGCTTCATCGCCGCGGGCATCTGGTTCATGCTGCAGCAGGTGTTCGTCAGCATCCGCGACCGCAAGCAGAACCTGGACACCACCGGCGATCCGTGGGGCGGCCGGACCCTGGAGTGGTCGATTCCCTCGCCCGCCCCGTTCTACAACTTCGCCCACGTGCCGCATGTCGAGCACCTGGACCAGCACTGGGAAAACAAGGAAAAGGGCGTGGCCTACACGCCGCCCGCCAGCTACGAGGACATCCACATGCCGCGCAACACCGGCGCCGGCGTCTACATCGGGGCCTTTGGCCTGGCGATGTGCTTCGGCCTGATCTGGCACATCTGGTGGCTGGCCATCGTCGGCTTCGTCGGCATGATCGGCGCCTTCCTGGTGCGCGCCTATGACCGCGACGTCGATTACTACGTGCCCGCGGCGGAAGTCGAGCGCATCGAATCCGCCCATCTCGCCAACATGCAAAAAGCCGCCTGAGCCATGACCCAAGCTGTAACCGCCCTGCCCCACGGGTCCGGCCACGCCGGACACCACGATGACGGATCCAAGACCGTGTTCGGTTTCTGGATCTACCTGATGAGCGACCTGCTGATCTTCTCGGTCCTGTTCGCCACCTTCGCCGTACTGTCGCAGGCCACCGCCGGCGGCCCTTCCGGCCGCGAACTGTTCGACCTGTCCTTCGTGCTGGTCGAAACCATGCTGCTGCTGATCAGCAGCTTCACCTTCGGCATGGCCATGCTGAACATGCACGCCGGGCGCAAGAACCGCGTGATTGCCTGGCTGTGGATCACGTTCCTGTTCGGGGCGGGTTTCATCGCCATGGAGGTCTACGAGTTCCACCACCTGATCAGCATCGGCGCCGGCCCGCAGCGCAGCGCCTACCTGTCGGCTTTCTTCACGCTGATCGGCACCCACGGCCTGCACGTCACCTTCGGCCTGGTCTGGATCGTGGTCATGATCGACATGCTGCGCCGCCATGGCCTGGACGCCATCAATACGCGCCGCCTGTCGTGCCTGAGCCTGTTCTGGCACTTCCTGGACATCGTCTGGATCTGCGTGTTCACCTTCGTCTATCTCATGGGAGCGCTCTGATGTCGCACGACACTACCGCGGCCGGCCACGGCCACAGCGGCGCCGATCACGGCAGCCTGAAATCGTACCTGGTGGGCTTCGCGATCTCGCTCATCCTGACGTTCGGTTCGTTCGGCCTGGTCATGATGGACGCCGTGCCCCGCTCGGTCGCCCTGCCGGGCATCATCGTCCTGTGCGTGGCGCAGCTGCTGGTGCAACTGGTGTTCTTCCTGCACATGGGCCGCTCGCAGCGCGACAACCTGTCCGCCTTCGTGTTCTCGGTATTCGTGATCGCCATCATCGTGGGCGGCTCGGTCTGGGTGCTGCACAACATGAACGCCAACATGATGCACCCCATGCCGGCGTCCATGGGCGGCTGAACGCGCTGTTTGCGGCCCCCGGGCGGCTCCGGTATACTGCCGGGCTTGCGCAACGGCGGGTCGCCCGCCGCGCGCATCGGGGGGTGCTTAGCTCAGTTGGTAGAGCGGCGCCCTTACAAGGCGTAGGTCACAGGTTCGACCCCTGTAGCACCCACCACCTCCCCCAACGGCGCGCCTCTCGCGCGGCGGGCCACGGCAGACAAGGCACCCAGTGGGTGCCTTTTTGTTTGGCCAGGCTCAGGCCAGCCCGCCGTTGGCGCGCAGCACCTGGCCGTTGATCCAACCCGCATCCGGGCCCGCCAGGAAGCTCACCACCGCCGCGATGTCGTCCGGACGGCCCAGCCGCTCCAGCGGCGGCATGCTGGCGAACTGGGCCAGCTGCGCCTCGGTCTTGCCTTGCAGGAACAGCTCGGTGGCGACCGGCCCGGGCGCCACGGCATTCACCGTGATGCCGCGCCCGCGCAGTTCCTTGGCGTAGACGCGCGTGAATGCCTCGACGGCCGCCTTGGTCGCGTTGTAGATGGCGTAGCCCGGCAGGTTCAGCGCCAGCACCGAGGTCGAGAGATTGATGATGCGGCCGCCGTCGGCCAGGCGGCGCCCGGCTTCACGCAGCATATTGAAGGTTCCGCGCGTATTGATGGCGAAGATCCGTTCGTATTCCTCGTCGCTATGGTCGGCCAGCGGCCGCACCGACAGTACGCCGGCGTTGTTGACCACGACCGCGGCCGGCCCCCAGGCCTGCTCGACCGTCTCGAACAGCGCCGCGACGTCCGCGGGCCGGGCCACGTCGGCCTGCACCGCCATGGCGGCGCCGCCCCCGGCCTCGATCTCGGCCGCCACGGCCTCGGCCGCGCCGGCGTCGCGCGCGTAATTGACGGCCACGGCAAAGCCGTCGCCGGCGAGGCGCCGCGCCACCTCGGCGCCGATGCCGCGCGAGGCTCCGGTGACGACGGCAATTTTCTTCGATTCATTCACAATCATGACGGACTCCTTCCGGGATGCTGAAAAATGCGCGTGCCTGCAATCGGCACGCCCCACGGACCACATCATGATCTTTCTTCAGGCGAAAATAATTACCCTAAAATTGCCAACATTGCTCCATTTGCATCAACACAGCGGGCATGGACCGATTCCAGGAAATGCAGGTCTTCGTACGGATCGCGGAACGCGGCAGCTTCGCGCAAGCCGCCGACGGCCTGCGCATTCCCGCACCACGGTCACCAACCTGCTCAAGCGCATGAAGGAGCGCCTGGCGTGCGCCGTGGCGGCCATGGGGCTGATCCAAGTCCCGCGCTACCGCGTGGCGGAGGAACCGGCAGCTGTCCGCGCGGGTCCGCGTGTTCGCCGAGTGGCTACGCGACGTGTTCGCGCATGCGCGCCAGAGCCGCCCGCCCCGGAAGCATCCCCGCGCAGGCACCGGGTGGCGGGCCGGCATAAACAAAAAGCCCTTGAACGCCGGCGCGAAGCGCCGCTTCAAGGGCTTTTCCGGGTCGCGACGCGAGGCGCCGCGACAGGCCGTCGATTTAGTTGACGGCGTCTTTCAGGGCCTTGCCGGGACGGAACTTCGGCACCTTGGCCTTCTTGATCTTGATGGTTTCGCCGGTGCGCGGGTTGCGGCCCGTGCGGGCGGCGCGGGCCGAGACGGCGAACGTGCCGAAGCCCACCAGCGTGACCGTGCCGCCCTTCTTGAGGGTCGTCTTGACCGCGCCGATCAGGGCGTCAAGCGAACGGCCGGCGGCAGCCTTGGAGATATCTGCCTTGCTGGCGATATGATCGATGAGTTCGGTTTTGTTCATTCAGGTTTACCCCTCACAAGGTATTGGTTCTGTCTGGCGCGGGCTGGCTGCGCACACTGCCGCGACGCCAGCGGACGGCACAACGGACGAGTGGAAATGCTTCTGGGCGATGCCAATCGCAACTGCAAAATTGCTGCGTCGCAGAGGCTCAACACAGCGTGGCTGCCGTTGAGCATCGGCGACGCAGGGATGTATTAGGCCTTGCGCCGCAGCGGCTGTCAAGGGGAAAGCTCGCTGCAAGCCGCGCCAATACTAGCTTTTAGGGCTTTTCGCAATATCGCCGTGGGCCTGCCGCGGCCGACGTGACGTGTGCGCAACGCCAGCGGCGCTCCGGCTCAGACGTCGGCCCACCGGCGCAGCAGGTTGTGATAAACGCCGGTGAGCTGCACGATGGACGGATGCCCCGCGGCGTCCTGGTTCAAGCGCTGGATCGCCACGTCCATCTCGAGCAGCAGGCTGCGCTGGCTGTCTTCCCGCACCAGGCTCTGCATCCAGAAGAAAGCGCTGATGCGCGCCCCCCGCGTGACCGGGTTGACCTTGTGCAGGCTGGTGCCCGGATACAGCACCATGTGCCCGGCGGGCAGCTTGATCGCGCGCGGGCCGTAAGTGTCGTCTACCACCAGTTCGCCGCCGTCGTAGGAATCCGGATCGGAGAAGAACAGCGTGGCCGAGAGGTCGGTGCGCACGCGCTCGGCGCTGCCGGCCACCGTGCGCACCGCATTGTCGACGTGGTAGCCGAACGCCTCGCCGCCCTCGTAGCGATTGAACAGCGGAGGAAAGATCTTGCGCGGCAGCGCGGCCGACATGAACAGATTGTTGGCCGCCAGGCGCTGCAACACCAGCCCGCCCAGTTCCTGGGCCAGCGGATCCTGTTCCGGCAGCTGGCGGTTGCGCTTGACCTGCGCGGACTGCAGCCCGGCCGTCACGCGGCCGTCCACCCAGTCGGCCCGTTCCAGGCGCTGGCGGATCTGCGCCGCCTCGTCGGCGCTGAAGACATCGGCAATTTGTATGAGCATATGCGCCTGCGGAAAATGGGCCGGGCTAAGCCAGGCAGCCCTGCAGCGCCTGGTCGAAGTCGTGCAGCAGGTCGGCCTGGTCTTCGATGCCCACCGACACGCGGATCAGGCTGTCGGCGATCCCCATCTGGGCGCGCCGCTCGGGCCCCATTTCGTAGTAGATGGTATGCGCGGCCGGCAGCGCCAGGCTGCGGGTGTCGCCCAGGTGCGTGGCCACCAGGACGATGCGCAGGCGGTTGAGGAAATCGAAACAATCTACGCCTTCGGCCAGCTCGATGCCCAGCAGGCCGCCATAGCGCTGGCCGAACAATTCGGCGGCGCGCTGGTGTTGCGGATGGCTGGGCAGGCCGGGGTAATGCACCTTGGCCACGCCGGGATGCGCGTCCAGCATGCGCGCCAGCGCCAGGGCATTGCTGCAATGCGCCGCCATGCGCAACGCCAGGGTCTCGGCCCCGATGGCGATGCGGTGCGCCGAATCGGCCGACAGCGTGCCGCCCATGTCGCGCAGGCCCTTCTTCTTGACCTGCAGCAAGCCCCAGCCGGTGGCCGGCCCCTTGCGGTAGCTGTCATGGATGTTGGCGTAGCCGGACCAGTCGTACAGCCCGGTGTCGGTGATCGAGCCGCCCAGCGCGTCGCCGTGGCCGCCGATGTACTTGGACAGCGAGTTCATGACCAGCGAAGCGCCCACCGTGCGCCCCTGGAACAGCCACGGCGAGGTCAGCGTGTTGTCGATCATGTAGACCAGCCCGCGTTCGCGGCACAGGGCTCCGATGCCGGCCAGGTCGGCCAGCTGGGTGCCGGGGTTGGCGATGGTCTCGGTGAACACCATGCGCGTATTGGGGCGCAGCGCGGCCCGCACCTGGGCGGCGTCGGTGGGATCGACATAGCTGACCTCGACGCCCAGCTCCGCCAGCGTGCCCAGCAGGCTGTTGGTATTGCCGAACACGTACTGGCTGGACAGCAGGTGGTCGCCCTTGCGCAGCAGCGTGGTGAACACCGCCGACAGCGCCGCCATGCCGGTGGCGAACGACACGGTGCCCGCGCCGCCTTCCATCTGGCTGATCTTCGCCTCCAGCGCCGCCGTGGTGGGCGTGCCCTGGCGGCTGTAGGTAAAGCCCGCCTTGCCCTGGAACACGGCCGCCAGCTCGCGCGCGTCGCCGTAGGCAAACTCCGACGAGGTGTGGATGGGCTTGTGCACGGCGCCGTGCTCGACGGACTGCCGGCGGTCGGAATGGAGGATCGTGGTGGTGAAGCCGTTCTGGTGCATGATGGGAACAGGTGAAATGGGGCTGGACCGCCGCGGCGCGGCGACGGCGCAAGAGCGTGGAAAGTTTACTCCCGCCGCTGGCGCACGGACTCGTACAGGCAGACGGCGCTGGCCACGCTGACGTTCAGGCTCTCGACCGAGCCCAGCATGGGGATGTTGACCAGCTGGTCGCAGATTTCGCGGGTCAGGCGGCGCATGCCCTCGCCTTCCGCGCCCATTACCCAGGCCATCGGCTGGCGCGCGTCGACCGCATGCAGGCTGTCGCTGGCCTGGTCGTCGGTGCCCACCACCCAGACGCCGCGCTCCTTCAGCGCGCGCAGCGTGCGGGCCAGATTCGTGACCGTAATGTAGGGCACCGTGTCGGCCGCGCCGCAGGCCACGCGCTGCACCGTGCTGTTCAGCCCGACGGCGCGATCGCGCGGCGCCACCACCGCGTGTACGCCGGCCGCGTCGGCGGTGCGCAGGCAGGCGCCCAGGTTGTGCGGGTCGGTCACGCCGTCCAGCACCAGCAGCAGCGCCGGACCTTCGATGGTGTCCAGCACTTCGTCGACGTCGACCGCCAGCAGGCGCTCTTCGGCCAGGGCCACCACGCCCTGGTGGCGGGTGCCGCGGGCCAGGCCGTCCAGGCGTTCGGCCGCCACGGGATGGACACGGCGGCCGGCGCGCTCGGCCTGCTCCAGGAACGCCAGCATGCGCTTGTCGCGGCGCGCCGCCTCGACGTAGATGTCCTTGATCGATTCGGGCGCGTGCCGCAGCCGCGCCACCACCGCGTGAAACCCCGCCAATACTTGGGCCGACGCCATGAATACTCACCTTTCTGGAATGAAATGAAACCGCGGCGCGGTCGCGCCGGCCGGCCGCGCCGCGACAGCGCGGCCGTACCCGCCATGTTACCGCCTGGCAAGCGCGCGCGCCGGCGTTGCAGCCGGCGCCGTCTCAGTGCCGGCCGCGCGCGGGCGCCTTCTTGGCGGGCGCCCGCTTCTTGGCCGGGGCGGCCGGCTTGGCCGCCTTCTTGGCCTGGGCGCGCCGCTGCTTGGCCGTCTGGCCCTTGAGCGCGGCGGGCTTGGGCGCCGCCGCCTTCTTGACCTTGCGCGGTTCGTCCGGATTGCGCGACGCAGCCTTGCGCAGCGCCTCGAAACTGGTGCCCTTGACCAGCCGGAACTCGATGCGGCGCGCTTCCAGGTCGACGCGGGAAACCTGCACCTGCACCTTGTCGGTCAGGCGATAGCGCATGCCGGTACGCTCGCCGCGCAGTTCGTGCAGCGCCTCGTTGAACTGGAAATACTCGCCGCCCAGTTCCGACACATGCACCAGCCCTTCCACGTGCAACGTATCGAGCGTGACGAACACGCCGAAGCTGGCCACGCCGGTGACCGTGCCGCTGAAGTCCTCGCCGACCCGTTCCTTGACGAACCAGCATTTCAGCCAGGCCTCGACGTCGCGCGAGGCCTCGTCGGCGCGCCGCTCGCTGGCGGACAGCAGCAAGCCCAGCTTTTCCCAGGTCGCGTGCTCATGTTCGCGCTGGCTGCGGCCGATCACCAGGGGCTGGTCCTCCAGGCCGGGCACGTAGCGCCGGGCCTGCAGCAGCGCCTTGATGACGCGGTGGGTCAGCAGGTCGGGATAGCGCCGGATCGGCGACGTGAAGTGGCTGTAGGCGGGATAAGCCAGCCCGAAATGGCCGACATTGTCCGGGCTGTAGATGGCTTGCTGCATCGAGCGCAGGCACATCGTCTGCAGCAGCTGGAAATCGGGCCGCCCGCGCACGCTGTCGAGGAACTCGCCGTAGTCCTTGGCCGTGGGCGCGTCGCCGCCGCCCAGCGTCAGGCCCAGGGTGCGCAGGAACTCGCGCAGCGCCGTCAGGCGCTCGGGCGTCGGCCCCTCGTGAATGCGATACAGGCCCGGATGCTTGCTGCGGCTCATGAAATCGGCGGCGCAGGTATTTGCCGCCAGCATGCATTCCTCGATGAGCTTGTGCGCGTCGTTGCGCACCACGCCGACGATCTGCTCGATGCGGCCCAGCTCATTGCAGACGATCTTGGTCTCGACCGTGTCGAAATCGATGGCCCCGCGCTTCTTGCGCTGCTGCACCAGCAACTGGTAGAGCTCGTGCAGGTGGCGCACGTGCGGCATCACCTCCGCCAGCGCATGCGCGACCGGCCCGCCCGGCTGCTGCAGGGCCTCCCAGATCTGCGTGTAGGTGGTGCGCGCATGCGAGTGCATGACGGCGTTGTAGAACTGATAGGCCGAGATCGTGCCCGCCTTGGCGCCCGAGGCCGGGATCACCATGTCGCACACCAGCACCAGCCGGTCCACCTGGGGGTTGAGCGAGCACAGGCCGTTGGACAGCGACTCGGGCAGCATCGGAATGACGCGGCGCGGGAAGTACACGCTGGTGCCGCGCTCGAGCGCGTCGTCGTCCAGCGCATCGTTGGCGGTCACGTAATGGCTGACATCGGCGATGGCGACCAGCAGGCGCCAGCCCGGCCTCTTGCGCTGGCCGCTGCCCAGCTCGACCGGCTCGCAGTACACCGCATCGTCGAAATCACGCGCGTCTTCGCCGTCGATGGTGATGAGCGGCACGTCGCGCAGATCGACGCGATCCTTCAGGTCGGCCTTGCGGACCGCGTCGGGCAGGCGCGCCGCCTGCTTGGCGGCGGCCTCCGAGAACTCGACCGGCACGTCGAACTTGCGCACCGCGATCTCGATCTCCATGCCCGGGTCGTCGATTTCGCCCAGCACCTCGAACACCCGGCCCAGCGGCTGGGTGTGGCGGGTCGGCTGCTCCATGATCTGCACCGACACGACCTGGCCGTGCTGGGCGCCGTTGGTATCGCCCGGCGGTATGAGGATGTCGTGCTTGATGCGCTGGTCTTCCGGCACCACGATGGAGAGGCCGTGCTCGTGCAGGAAGCGGCCCACCAGCTTGTTGGTGCGCCGCTCGATGACCTCGACGATGGTCCCTTCCGGCTTGCCGCGGTACTCGCCGGAGGGCTTGACCAGCACCCGGTCGCCGTGCAGCACCTTGAGCATCTCGCGCGGCGAGAGAAACAGGTCCGGCCCGCCGTCATCGCGCAACAGGAACCCGAAACCGTCGCGATGCCCCTGCACCTTGCCAGCCACGAAGTCCAGCTTGGTGGCCAGCAGCAACACCCCCTTGCGGTTGGGCATGAGCTGGCCGTCGCGCTCCATGGCGCCCAGGCGGCGCTCGAACCCGACCAGGGTGGCCGGCCGTTCGACGCCCATGCGCTGCGCCAGTTCGGCGGGCGACAGCGGCGCCCCCGCGGAGCGCAACGCCTTCAGGATCGCCTCGCGGGAGGGAACGTCCGGGTCGAAGTCTGGGGGCGTTTCGGGCAAGACGAATCCTGATCTGCCGTTGTTATTGTTATTGGAATCTTTATTCGATCGTTTTGCCAAAGTTGAAAATCCTGTATATAATCTTTTGCTTCTGTGGTCTGCCCAAGGCTGATCACTGCAGCAAGGCTGAATGGTAACCCTAGTTTGATGCGTCGCTGATTATTTGCAGCGTATCATACAAAGGCATGAAACTTTGCTCAGCGCCCAGGTGGCGGAATTGGTAGACGCGCATGGTTCAGGTCCATGTGCCGCAAGGTGTGGAGGTTCGAGTCCTCTCCTGGGCACCACGGAATTTCCCGACCCCGGCAATCGCAAGGTTGCCGGGGTTTTCACATTCCGCGCCCGTCACCCACCCTCGCCGTCGCGCGCCATGCGGCTGCCTTCGCGGCGCACATGGTGGCGCTCGTAGCGCGCCTGCCCCATGGCCTCGATCTGCCCCGCCACCAGCGCCTCGAAGGGCGCCAGCAAGGCGTCGAACGCGCGCGGCGCTTCCAGCGCGGCGAGCGCGGCCGCCACCGCCTCGATGGTGGCCAGCGCCTGCGGCAACGCCACGTGCCGCACCCGGTAGCGCGACACCGCGTCCGACGGCACCGTGACCCGCGGCAGCGCCGCCAATTCCGGATTGCCTGCCAGCAATTGGCGCGCCTGGCGCCAGGTGCCGTCGGGCACCACCAGCAGCGTGGGCGTCGCATCGGCCGGCGTCGCCTGCAGCACCGCAGCGTCCGGTCCGGGAAACAACAGCCGCGCCTGGTAGCCGTCGACCCGCCACAGCGCCGGATCATGCCGCGTGCCGACGTGCAGGCTGGCGTTGCGCAGGCCCAGCACGGCCAGGCGCGCGGTATTCAGGGCATGGCGCGACTCGTCGGGGTGCTGCAGCACCAGTATCCGGGTACGGCTGTCGAGCGACGGAATCCGCGCGCAAAGGCAATGCGACTGCGGCCGCAGGCAGCGCGCGCAGGTCGGGCGGCGCCCGGGCGCGGCCGAGTTGCGCCTGTTCTGAAAAGTGTGCATAATGCGCGTCCTCTGATGTTCAAACGCAGTCCGGCAACGGTACCGCGCCCGAGCAACAGCGCCCAGGTGGCGGAATTGGTAGACGCGCATGGTTCAGGTCCATGTGCCGCAAGGTGTGGAGGTTCGAGTCCTCTCCTGGGCACCAATTACATCACCGCGAGCCATCGCGGTGCGCCGGAAACCCCGATCGCTTTCACAGCGTTCGGGGTTTTTCTTTGCCTTCAATTTGCCAGCACCCGGCTCATGGCGACGTGTTCGATGCCGGCCTCGACGAAGGTGTCGCCCTGGGCGCTGAAGCCGTGCGCCTCATAGAAGCCACGGGCGTGGGTCTGGGCATGCAGCAGCAGCATGCGGTGCCCGTCGCCGTGTCCCTGGGCGATCAAGGCATCCAGCACCTGTCCGCCCACGCCGCTGCCGCGGGCGTGCCTGCGCACCGCCATGCGGCCGATATGCCCGTCCGGCAACAGGCGCCCGGTGGCGATGGGTACGCCGTCGGCGCCATAGGCCACCGCGTGCACGGCCAGCGGATCGTCGTCGTCGAGTTCGATGTCGACCGGCACGGCCTGTTCAATGACGAACACCTCATGACGCACGGCGTAGGCGTCCTCGCGCAGGCGTTCCCAGGTTCCCAGGACGATACGGATATCGGGCGTGGCTGGCATGGCGGTCCTCCTGCGGCGATGGCGTCAATGATGGCACAGCCGATTTTCGCAGACCTGGCGCGCCGGCGGAGCCCCCTCCGGGGCGGGTAGAATGTGCGCCTCTTCCAATTCCCGTTGTTTCATGCAAGCCGTCGCCACCGCCGCCCTGCCGGTCTTCGCCCTCATCCTGACGGGCTGGCTGGCCGCCCGCGGCGGGGTACTGGGCCCGGCCGCGACCGACGCGCTCAACCGATACGTAGTCTACCTGTCGCTGCCCGCGCTGCTGTTTCGCGCCATGGCGCAGGCCGATCCCGCACAGATGCACTGGGGCTTCGCCGCCGCCTTCGCCGGCGGCATCGCGGTCACGTTCGCCGCCATCGCCCTGACGCGCCGGCGCTACCGCTCCCTTGCCGATCTGAGCATCGAAGGCCTGGCGGCTTCCTACACCAATGCCGGCTACATGGGCATCCCGCTCTGCCTGGCGCTGCTCGGGCCGGCCAGCCTGGCGCCGGCCGTGATCGCCACCCTGCTGACCGCCTGCGTGCTGTTCGGCGCGGCCATCTCCCTGATCGAATTCGACCAGCACCGCGATCGCAGTCTCGGCGCCACCCTGTACAAAGTGGCACGGGCGCTGGCGCGCAACCCGCTGCTGATCGCGCCGCTGCTGGGCCTGGCCAGCACGCTGTCCGGCGTGGCGGCGCCCGCCGGCCTGGACCGCTACCTGGAGTTGCTCGCGGCATCGGCCAGCCCTTGCGCGCTCGTCACCATCGGCCTGTTCCTGGCCCAGGCCCAGCCCGGCGGCGCGGGCGGCGGAGTCGGCCGGCTGGTGGCGGGCAAGCTGCTGTTGCAGCCGGCCGTCACCGCCATCCTGGCCTTCTTCGTCTTCCCGATGCCGGCCATGTGGGCATGGTGCGCCGTGCTGATGAGCGCGCTGCCCATCGGCACCGGCCCGTTCATGCTGGCCCAGTTGTACGGCCGCGACGCACGCGCCGCGTCGCGCGCCATCCTGCTCTCGACAGTACTATCGGTGCCAACCGTCTCGCTGCTGGTCGCCTGGATCAGCGCCCACCTTCCCTCTTGATTGCCACCGTGCTCCTGCCCGCCGCCATTTTCGTCGCCACCCTGGTCCTGGTCATCTGGCAGCCGCGCGGGCTGGGGATAGGCTGGAGCGCATCGGCAGGCGCCGCGCTTGCCCTGCTGGCGGGCGTGGTGCAGCCGTCCGACATCGTCGCCGTCTGGCACATCGTCTGGAACGCCACGGCCACCTTCATTGCCATCATCATCACCAGCATCATCCTGGACGCGGCCGGCTTCTTCGAATGGGCCGCCCTGCACGTGGCGCGCTGGGGGCGCGGCCGCGGGCACTGGCTGTTCGCGCTCATCGTGCTGCTGGGCGCCGCCGTCTCGGCCCTGTTCGCCAACGACGGCGCCGCGCTGATCCTCACCCCCATCGTCATGGAAATGCTGCTGGCCCTGGGCTTCGGCCCGGGCGCCACGCTGGCGTTCGTCATGGCCGCGGGCTTCATCGCCGACACGGCCAGCACGCCCCTGGTGGTGTCGAACCTCGTGAATATCGTCTCGGCCGATTTCTTCGGCATTGGCTTCGGGTCCTACGCTTCGGTCATGGTGCCCGTCAACTTCGCCGCGGTCGGCGCCACGCTGGCGGTCCTGTTCCTGTTCTTTCGCCGACAGATCCCCGCCCGCTACGACGTCGGGCAGTTGCCGGCGCCGCGCAGCGCCGTGCGCGACCCGGCCACCTTCCGGGCCGGCATGGCGGTGCTGGCGCTGCTGCTGGCCGGCTTCTTCGTGCTCGAGCCGCTCGGCATTCCCGTCAGCGCCATTGCCTGCGCCGGCGCGCTGGCCCTGCTGCTGGTGGCGGGGCGCCAGCACATCGTCGGCACCCGCCGCGTCATGCGCGAAGCCCCCTGGCACATCGTGGTGTTCTCGCTAGGCATGTACCTGGTGGTGTACGGGCTGCGCAACGCCGGGCTGACCGCGCACCTGACCGCGCTGCTGGAGCATTTCGCCGCCCACGGCGTATGGGGCGCGGCGCTGGGCACGGGGCTGGTGACCGCCTTCCTGGCGTCGGTCATGAACAACCTGCCCGCGGTCCTGGTAGGCGCGCTGTCGATCGCCGACACCACCGCCACCGGCGCCGTGCGCGACGCGATGATCTACGCCAATGTCATCGGCACCGACCTGGGACCGAAGATCACGCCCATCGGCAGCCTGGCCACCCTGCTGTGGCTGCACGTACTGGCGCGCAAGGGGCTGCGCATTACCTGGGGCTATTACTTCAAGGTCGGTATCGTGCTGACCCTGCCGGTCCTGCTGGTCACGCTGGCCGCCCTGGCACTGCGCCTGCAATAGGCTTGTTAAATTACCTATAGCTATTAAAAAATCAAAATACTGTAGTTTGAGTTATTTATTTCCGCGCCTAGACTGGTGCAAGACTGCAACCTGCGGCATTGCCGCTTCTTCGCCCATGCCATCCTCCGCCTCTTCTACCCTGCCGTATCCATCGGCCCTCCCGCCGGTCCAGATCAACCGCAAGCCGCTGTGGCTCGCCCTGCTGGCGGTGCTGGCCGGGGCCATCTACCTGGGCCAGGCCGTCGGCTGGCGACAGGGCGCGTTGTGGATCGTCGGCGCCTTGCTGGGGGTCACGCTCTACCACGCCTCCTTCGGCTTCACCCAAGCCTGGCGAGTATTTGTCTCGGACCGCCGCGGCGCCGGACTGCGCGCGCAAATGCTGATGCTGGCCGTCGGCGTGCTGCTGTTCTTCCCGTTTCTGGCGCAAGGCACGCTGTGGGGCCAACCGGTCAGCGGCTTCGTCTCGCCGCCGGGCGTCTCCGTGCTGCTGGGCGCTTTCCTGTTCGGCGTGGGCATGCAACTGGGCGGCGGCTGCGCCTCCGGCACGCTGTTCGCCGTAGGCGGCGGCAATACCCGCATGCTGGTGACCCTGCTGTTCTTCATCATCGGCTCGGTGATCGCCACGGCGCATTTCTCCTGGTGGTCGGCCCTGCCAGCGCTGGCGCCCACGTCGCTGATCAAGAGCTGGGGCCTGCCCGTGGCGCTGGCAGCCAACCTGGCCGTATTCGCCCTGATCGCGTGGCTCACCACCGTGCTGGAAAAGCGCCGCCACGGCCGCGTCATCTCGTTCGCCGCGCGCACCAGCCGGCCGGCCTCGCTGCTGCAAGGGCCCTGGCCGCTGATCTGGGGCGGCGTGGCGCTGGTGATACTGAATTTCGCCACCCTGGCATTGGCCGGCCGGCCCTGGGGCATCACCTCGGCTTTCGCCCTGTGGGGCGCCAAGGCGCTGGATGCGCTGGGCGGCGACCCGGCCTCGTGGGCGTACTGGGCCAAGCAGCAGGCGGCGCTGGCCGCGCCGGTGCGCCAGGACATCACCTCGGTCATGGACATCGGCCTGATGCTGGGCGCGCTGGCGGCGGCGGCCGCGGCCGGCAAATTCGCTCCGGTCTGGAAAGTCCCGGCCCGGTCCCTGGCCGGCGCCGTCATTGGCGGCCTGCTGCTGGGCTACGGCGCGCGCCTGGCCTTCGGATGCAATATCGGCGCCTACTTCAGCGGCATCCTGTCCGGCAGCCTGCACGCCTGGCTGTGGTTGCCGGCGGCGTTCGCGGGCAGCGCACTGGGCGTGCGCCTGCGTCCGCTGTTCGGGCTGGCGGTGGAACGCACGCCCGCCGCGTCCAGCTGCTGAAAAAACCGCCGGCCGCGGCCGGGCCGGCCTGCGCCATCTGGTATGGTTGCCGTCATCCGTATACCGGGAGACGCGCATGGACTGGATAGTAGGCCGATACACCACCTTCTTCCTGGTGCTGCTGGGCGCGGCGATCACCACGCCGCTGGCGCTCGCCGCCTCGCCCTGGTGGCTGTGGGCCGCCGTGCCCCTGTGGCTGCTCGCGCTGCTGGGGCTGTATGACCTGATCCAGGTGCGGCACGCCATCCGCCGCAACTATCCGGTGCTGGGCAACCTGCGCTTCCTGTTCGAATTCATCCGGCCCGAGATCCGCCAGTATTTCCTGGAAGACGACACGCACGCCGCGCCCTTCTCGCGGGCGCAGCGCTCCATCGTCTACCAGCGCGCCAAGCAGGAAATCGACAAGCGGCCGTTCGGCACCCAGGAAGACGTCTACGGCGACCGGTACGAATGGATCAACCATTCCCTGGTGCCGGCGCGCATCGAGGACGCCGACTTCCGGGTGACGGTGGGCGGCCCGGATTGCCGCCAGCCGTATTCGATGTCGGCATTCAACATCTCGGCCATGAGCTTCGGCGCCCTGTCCGCCAACGCCGTCATGGCCCTGAACGAAGGCGCGCGCCAGGGCAATTTCGCGCACGACACCGGCGAAGGCGGCATCAGCCGCTACCATCGCGAGCCGGGCGGCGCGCTGGTCTGGAACATCGGCTCCGGCTACTTTGGGTGCCGCGACGCCAACGGCGCGTTCTCCGAGGAAGCCTTCGCGCGCAACGCCTGTATGCCGCAGGTGAAGATGATCGAGATAAAGCTGTCGCAGGGCGCCAAGCCGGGCCACGGCGGCATACTGCCCGGCAGCAAGGTCACGCCCGAGATCGCCGAGGCGCGCGGCGTGGCGCCGTGGCAAGACTGCAATTCCCCCTCCAGCCACAGCGCCTTCGACTCGCCCGTCGGGCTGCTGCATTTCGTGGCGCGGCTGCGCGAACTGTCCGAGGGTAAGCCGGTCGGATTCAAGTTCTGCATGGGCCATCCCTGGGAGTGGTTCGCCATCGTCAAGGCGATGCTCGAGACCAACATCACGCCGGACTTCATCGTGGTCGACGGCGCCGAAGGCGGCACGGGCGCCGCTCCGGCGGAGTTCGTCGACCACGTCGGCACCCCGCTGCGCGAGGCCCTGCGCCTGGTGCACAACACCCTCATCGGGGTCAACCTGCGCGACCGCATCCGGCTGGGCGCCTCGGGCAAGATCATCACCGCTTTCGACATGGCGCGCGTGATGGCCATGGGCGCGGACTGGTGCAACGCGGCGCGCGGCTTCATGTTCGCGATCGGCTGCATCCAGGCGCAAGCGTGCCACACCGGCAAATGCCCGACCGGCGTGACGACGCAGGACCCCCTGCGCCAGCGCGCGCTGGTGGTGCCGGACAAGGCCCAGCGCGTCGCCCATTTCCATCGCAACACGCTGCACGCGCTGGCGGAATTGCTGCAGGCAGCCGGGCTGACCCATCCGAGTCAACTGCGGCCGCACCACATCGCCCGCCGTATTTCTTCGAGCGAGGTCCGCCTGCTGTCGGCGCTGTTCCCGCAACTCGAACCGGGCGAGCTGCTGCGCGGCGAATTCCGCCATACCGTGTTCAAGGTGGGTTGGTCGATGGCCCGCGCCGACTCGTTCCAGCCGGCCCATGACGTGACGGCGGCACTGGCCGCCATTCACCGGGCCCAGACCGTCGCGGCCTGAGCGCGCCCCTACAGCCAGCGTTCGAACAACCGCGAGAAGAACTCCATGAAACGGTCGTCCGGGCCGCGATCCCGCCAGGCCTGCAGCGTCACGGGCGTCGATTCGGCGACATCGCGGTCGAACAGCGCTTCCATTTCGGCGCCGAATTCCGGCCCCAGGATCACCGCGTTGATCTCATAGTTCAAGGCAAAACTGCGCCAGTCCATATTGCTGGACCCCACCGTCGACCATACGCCGTCGACGACGGCCGTCTTGGCGTGCAGGAGCGCGTCGCGGCGCTCGTAGATCTTCACGCCGGCCTCCAGCAGGCTCTCGTAATGCGAGCGCCCGGCATGGAATACCAGCGACGAGTCGCTGAATCCGGGCAGCACCAAGACCACGTCGACGCCGCGCCGGGCGGCGTTCTCCAGCGCCTCGACGAAGGCTGGGTCGGGCACGAAATACGCCATGGTGATGTGTATGGATTCCTGCGCGCTCTCGAACGCCGACATCAGGGTCAGGTACACCGTATAGCCGTCGCTGCGATCGGGCTGGTTGGCCAGAATGCGCACGGTCAGGCCGCCTGTCGGCTCGAGCTCCGGAAAGAACTCGCGGGGAGCGAGCGGCGGCCCTTTTTGCGACGCCCAGCCCGCCAGCATGACCCGCTCGAGCTCGGCGACCGCCGGCCCGGCGATGCGAATGTGCGTGTCGCGCCATGGCTGCGCGGCGCGGCCCTCGCCGCCTGACGGCGAGCCGGACGAATACACGCTGCTGACGTTGATGCCGCCCAGGTAGCCGACCTTGCCGTCCACCACCAGCAGCTTGCGGTGGTTGCGCTGGTTGGGCGACCAGCCGGCCCGGGCGGCGGCCGGATTGACGGGATTGAAGACCGCCACCTGCACGCCCGCGTCGCGCATGCGGTCGAACAGGGCGTCGGGGGTGCCCAGCGTGCCGACTGCATCGATCATCACTGCGACCGCGGCGCCGCGCCGATGCGCGGCGATCAGCGCGTCGGCGAAGCGCCTGCCCTCTTCGTCATCTTCGAAGATATAGGTTTCCATGTGGACGTAGTGGCGCGCGCTGTCGATCGACTCGAGCATCGCCTGGTAGGTGGCGCGGCCGTCGGCCAGCAGGCGCACCTGATTGCCATGCACCAGCGGCGCGCCGCTGATGGCCTGCTCGACCGCCAGATGCCGTGCGAGAAAATCGCGCGAACGCTGCGGATCAGCATGTGCCACGATATCGCGCCCCTTGCGATAGCTCGCCCAGCCCGAATCGGCCGACTGCCCGGCCTGCGCCTGGCGCACCGCGCGCTCCTGCGCATCCGGCACGCGGGCGCAGGCGGCCAGGCAGGCGCCCAGCGCCAGCCAGAGCAGGCATCGTGCCGCACGCACCGGGCCGCGCGCCAGCATGGCTGTCTCCCGGCCTCAGGGCTGCCACTGCGTCCGGTGCGACACCGTCGTGCGACGCGACGATGGCGCGCGCCGCAGCGGCTCGCGATCGGTCCAGCGCCCGCCGCGCCAGCGGCCGTGCTCGCGGTCGACCTGGAAGCCGCCGGCATCGCGCAACAACGCCATCACGGCCTCTTCTTCATCGGGTTCGACCTGCACCGTCAGCAGCACGGCCTGCTCGGCCGCGGGGATGCTGCTCAGGGCGGCATTGCGCAGCTCTGTCAGACGCCGCCCGGCCCACAGCGCGCCCACGGCCGCGCCGGCGCATGCGCCGAGCACCGCGCCGCCGACCACGGCGAGGTCGCCGCGGCTCAGGAACAATGCGGCGAGCGTGCCCAGCAGGGCCCCGGCCGCCGCCAGGGCGGCCGCGCGCCATGCCACGCCGTACCGCACATCCTCGGCCTGCGCCGCGGGATCTTCGTCCCAGGGCTGCACCCGCCCGGTGCGGCGCCCGCCGCGGAACAGGCTGACCGCCTCTTCGCGAAAACCCTCGGCAAGGAGGGCATGTGCCGCACTTTTTGCCGACGGAACACTATCGAAACGCGCAACGATAATCGACGACATACTGAAAGCCTTGGCATAGTAGTTCTGGACTTTATTCTGCGCGCCCCGCCTGGCGCTGTCCTGTGGTTTCGCAACCAGCAGTAATCCGGTATTTCGGCGCCCGGGCGGGCAATGCATTTTGTGGCGGTTGGCAGGGCGGTGCTTGCTTTTCGTTAAAAACCTTTGCAATCCGCGCACAAGCCTTGACAGTGTCCGCCGGTTGCCGGTCACAATAAGGATCGCTTCTGCAAGGAACCATCGCATGGTCCACCCCCGCAGCATGCTCGCCACCGCGCCGCCGGCCCCCCCCTCGAAGCGCCCTGCCCGGCGCTCCACGAACTGCAAACCGGCCTGCTCGCACCGGCGGCGCACATCGATCCCAAGTTCCTGTACGACACTCTCGGCTCCAGCCTGTTCACCGCCATCACCCAGTTGCCCGAGTATTACCCCACGCGCTGCGAGGCGGAGATCCTGCGCGATCACGGAGCCGCCATTGCCAAGCACGTCGGCGCGGTCGACACCCTCATCGACCTGGGCGCCGGCGATTGCGTCAAAGCCGAACGGCTGTTCGGCGCCCTGCGTCCGCGACGCTACGTGCCGATCGACATTTCGGCCGAGTACCTGCAGACCGCCGTGGCGCGCCTCGAGCACGCCCATCCCGGCCTGGAAATCATCGCGCTCGGACAGGATTTTCACGACGCCCTGGCCTTGCCCGCGCACGTGCCGGCCAGCCGCCGGCTGTTTTTCTACCCGGGTTCGAGCATCGGCAACCTGGACCCCGCGCAGGCGCTTTCGCTGTTGACCCGCATCCGCGCCGAGTGCGCGGGCGGCGGCCTGCTGATCGGCGTCGACCGGGTCAAGCCGCGCCACATTCTCGAACCCGCCTATGATGATGCGCTGCACCTTACGGCCGCCTTCAACCTCAACCTGTTGCGCCACGTGAACGCCTTGCTGGACAGCGATTTCGACGTCCACGACTGGAGCCACGTGGCGCGCTACGACGAAGCGCATTCCCGCATCGAGATGCACCTGCAGGCGCTGACCGACGTGCGCGTCTGCTGGCCCGGCGCACAGCGGCGCTTCTCCAGCGGCGAGCGTATACATACCGAGAATTCGTACAAATACACTGTCGACGCCTTCCGTGACCTGCTGGCCCGCGCCGGCTTTGGCGACATTCAGCACTGGTCGGATTCGCGCGAGTGGTTCTCTGTTTTCAGCGCGCGCGCCTGACCGGCCGCCATTGACCTGCCAGGATGCCCATGGACCCCGCCTGCCTGTTGACCCACCCCGCCCCGCCATGCCAAGAAGGCCTGTCCGGGCTGTCGCAACGCTACGAATGCATACGCGGCCAGACGCTGGCGCTGGCCGAGCCGCTCAGCCCGGAAGACTGCCAGATCCAGTCGATGCCGGACTGCAGCCCGGTGAAATGGCACCTGGCCCATACGACCTGGTTCTTTGAAACCTTCATCATTGCCAGGTTTCAGCCGGAGCGCGCGCCGTTCAATCCGCATTACCGGATGCTGTTCAACTCCTACTACAACGCTGTCGGCGCGCGCCATCCGCGGCCGCAGCGGGGGCTGCTGTCGCGCCCGTCGCTGGCCGAGGTGCTGGCGTACCGGCGCCATGTCGACGCCGCGATGTCGGACCTGCTGGCCCGCCTGGCCGGCGCCGACCCGGAGTTCGACGAACTGGTGGAACTCGGCCTGAACCACGAGCAGCAGCACCAGGAGCTGATCCTCACCGATATCAAGCACGCCCTGTCGCTCAATCCGCTCAAGCCGGCCTATGCCGGCCCGGCCCCGGGCCAGTTGCCCGCGGCCACGGCGGCGGGCTGGACGCGCTATGACGCGGGCCAAGTACGCATCGGCCGCGAGCCGCCCGGCTTCGCCTTCGACAACGAGCGCCCCGCCCATGACATCCTGCTACAGCCCTACTTCCTTGCGGATCGCCTGGTCACGCAGGGCGAGTACCTGGAGTTCATGCTCGACGGCGGCTACCGCCGCCCCGACCTATGGCTGTCGCTGGGGTGGGACCAGGTATGCGCGGACCAATGGCAGGCCCCCTTGTATTGGGAAGGCGGCAGGGACGACTGGCATGTCTTCACCCTGCACGGCATGCAGCCCCTCGATCCGCACGCCCCCGTGACCCACATCAGCTACTTCGAGGCCGACGCCTACGCGCGCTGGGCCCGCGCGCGCCTGCCGCGCGAAGGCGAATGGGAACACGCCGCGCGCAACGCCCCGCGCGGCCACGCCAACCTGCTCGAGACGGGGCATCTGCAGCCGCGCGCGGCGCCGCAGCGCCCGCGCGCGGGCGGGCCGGTCCAGCTGTACGGCGACGCCTGGGAATGGACCAGCAGCGCGTATGACGCCTATCCCGGATTCACGCCGCCGGCCGGGGCCGTCGGCGAATACAACGGCAAGTTCATGTGCAACCAGTACGTGTTGCGAGGCGGCTCCTGTGTCACCCCGGGTGACCACATCCGCGCCAGCTATCGCAACTTCTTTCCCCCGCAGGCCCGCTGGCAGTTCTCCGGCATCCGCCTGGCCCGCGATGCATAGCTTGGCCGCGCACGCACCGAGGTTTGCGCACCGACATAAACCCATGCTAGAATTTATTTCTTCGCTTTTCGAGCACTTTTCAAGAAGCGAAGCCGCAGCGGACGCGATTTCAGCGCCCTTCTGCATGGCGCATTAGCTCAGCCGGTTAGAGCGACGGAATCATAATCCGCAGGTCCCCTGTTCGAATCAGGGATGCGCCACCAAGAAATCCAAGGCCGTTAGTGATGGTGATCACTAACGGCCTTTCCTTTTGGCCGCGCGTACGCCGCATGCCGTTCTCCCCGTTCCGCACCCCAAATGTCCGCCATTTTTGCGCAATGCACAATAGCATCTAGACGGCTATATATCTGATTATTTCTGCGGTGATTTTTTATTTAAACTTACATCTGAGCGCGGGCAAACAGTTACTGCATATTTCGTAACTTTACGCAACGAATCTCGGCGCGCTTTAAACAAGCTCCCGCATCGCCAGCCAGCGCGGAAAGTTGCCGCCCGGGCCAAGCCGCCCCTATGGGAAGCACGAGGGGAAACTTCGCTTTTCCACAACAATAGCGACCCGGCGCGGTCATAAAAAAGTAACAGTGTTGCGAGATTTTCTCCATAAGTGCGATATTTATGCACAAATCATCACACGATCCTGGGGTTTTCGAGCATTTATCGAAACCTGACTGAATGAGACTTGATGAAAATCGAAAAATCCGCCAATGTATGGGGAAAATCAGGAAGAAACAGCGCTGATTTTTACTCGATTGTTTCCAGGTTCGCGATACAACGAGTTACGAAGGTCAATGGGGAGGAATGTCATGCAGTATTCGCACTTCAAACCGTCCGACACTTACGACAGCCGGCTCTGCCCGTCCGAGTTGCGCGCCGCAAAAACGGCCGTAGCTTCCCGGACCATGACCGCCGACTACCTACGACAGCGCAGCACCGAAGAAGAATTGGCGCAGTACGTGCGCGAAAAGTACGCGCGCAAAGATCGCATCTAACCGCCGCTCGGCGGTTCACTTCACCCAAACCGGAATTACGGGCCCGATGGCGGATGATCTCTCCGCCCGGGCGAGATATGCCCGACCGCGCGCAGCGTG
Source organism: Bordetella genomosp. 2 (assembly GCF_002261345.1). GTDB lineage: Bacteria > Pseudomonadota > Gammaproteobacteria > Burkholderiales > Burkholderiaceae_B > Bordetella_A. The sequence goes on from NZ_NEVT01000006.1 coordinate 645,754, forward strand.
ACGAGCCCGGATATCCGCCGTTTCACTGGCAAACTGCGGGAGCCAGCATGTGCAGCACTATCGTCCAGAAGTCCGGGCCCATGGATTACATGACAGCCCTGTTTTCCAACATCGGCCGGACACGCCAAGCCAGCATCGCGCGTGACGACGACGCCATCAACGCGCGCCCGCTGGCCATCCATTGCTTCGGCGACACACCCGCGATGGACCGCTTCCACTGGGGTTACGCGCCCAGCTGGTGGAAACGGCGCCCTGTCATGAACGCGCGCCTGGCCGCCCTGCTACGCGGCTCCGCCGTGTGGCGGCCATTACTGGGACAGCGCGTGCTGGTGCCCGCTGACGGCTGGTATCAGCCCATCGGCGCCGACCCGACCGCCAGCCGGTATATCCGCTCTCTCGATGGCAAGCCCATCTACATCGCCGCCCTCACCGCCTGGCGCCCCGGCAACCAGCATGGCGAACAAGACGGGCTGGCGATCGTCACCGACGATATCGCCGACGCCCGCAGCGCGGGCCACGTCCGGCCGGTGGTGCTGCCGGTCCAGGCTGCGCTGGCTTGGGTCGATCCTTCCACCCCGATCATCAACGCGCTGGAACTGGCCTGCACGCCCTGGATGGAATCCACGTTCCAGTGGCAGCCGGCGACCGCCACCTTGCAATAGCGCGAAGCGCCGTCGCCCCGCAAAGGGGCGACGCGGCGGACGGGATCAATGCCTGGGCGGAAAATCGCCGGGCCAGTCCATATCGTCGCCCTGGACTCCCGACACGATGTCGGCGCATACACTCATCGCTATCTCCTTGTGAAGTCCTACGCGATGATGTCGCTCGCAAGCCATGTGCCCGACGCGCCCGCGTCCCAGCCGGAATTCCACACCGTGGCTGGCGCTGCGGCCTCTGCAATTGGGCGACGCGCCCGCCATCCAGCGGATATTTCCCAATGCTGGACGATGCGCCCGTGTGCGCAGCCGGCGCAGCTGATCGGCATGATCTGATGGACGACTCGCAAAACCAACGAGGCTTCTGGCTAGATCCGCGCTGGCGCGGCCAGGGACTCATGCGCGAGCCTGTTGCGCGCCGCCGCACGGCCCCCCCCGCCCGCGCTTAAAGAAAAGCGGCGCGCTGCGGCAACCGTCAGGCGGCCATTCTGAGGTGGCGCTTCGAGATGGGCGCGGGGCGCAGCAAGCTGCTGGGCACGTCGTCGACGAATTCCGCGGGCTCGCAGCGCACACTGACCTGGCCCGGCAGGATCCAGCTCTTGCCGCCCCGGCACTCGGTCACCTGCAGGCGCTGCGCCAGGCGCAGGGCGTCCAATTCGGCCCGGTCGCGACCCGGCCGGACCATATCGCAGAAGCGCGTGAAACTGAACGTGTGGGCGCCCTCGCGCGCGATCACATCCACGCAACCACGAAACTCCCCGAAATCGACTTCATGCACCCGCGGACGGATGGAATAGCTCACCCTGGAAGCAAAGGCGGAAAAAGTATCCATGGCTTGATCTCCCTGATGAAGTACTACGATTCCAGGGTAGAGCAAAAACATGGCGTCGCCGCGCCTGCCTTGCAATCTTTGAAGACGATTACCCAGGGGTTACAGAAATCCATAATTGACTACATCCCCGGGGTCGGGACAGCGAAAAGGTGACGGAACGCCGGCCTCAGCGCTGGCGGGGGGTATCGTCGCCTGAAGCGGCTTGGCCAAAATCCGAGGTGAAGAGATCCCAGCAAGCGATGAACAAGGCCGCCACCAGCGGGCCGATGACAAAGCCGTTCAGGCCGAACAACGCCATGCCGCCCAGCGTGGAGATCAGCACTACATAATCGGGCAGTTTGGTGTCTTTGCCCACCAGTAGCGGGCGCAGCACGTTGTCGACCATGCCGATCACCAGCACGCCGTACAGGATCAGCGTCACGCCTTGCCAGATCGCGCCGGTGACCAGAAAGTACACTGCCACCGGCAGCCAGATGAGCCCCGCGCCGATCGCCGGCAACAACGACAGGAAAGCCATCACGACGCCCCACAGCACGGGGCCCTGGATGCCGAGTATGTAGAAGATCACGCCGCCCAGCGCGCCCTGCACGGCCGCCACGGCAATGTTGCCCTTGACGGTGGCGCGGATGACGGTAGTGAACTTGCGCAACAGGTGCATCTTGTGCCCCTCGCTGAGCGGAATCGCGGCGCGCAGGCGCGCCGACAGCAGCGAGCCATCGCGCAGCAGGAAGAACAGCAAATAGAGCATGATGCCGAAGCTGACCAGGAACTGGAAAGTGTCCTGCCCGATATTGAATGCCTGCGTGGCCAGGAATTGGCTGCCCTGCATCACGCCCGCGGTCAGCTTGTCCTGCAGGCTGGTGATGTCGGCCAGGCCGAACCGCGACAGCATGTCATGCAGCGACGGCGGCAGCGCATCGAGCACCTGCTGGAAGTACAGACCGAAATTCAGGCTGCCGGACTTGACGCGCTGGTAGAGGTTGGCGCCTTCCTGCACCAGCGACCCGGTGATGAAAGTCACCGGCACGATCACCACCAGCAGCACCAGCACCAGCGAGATCAGCGCGGCCAGGTTGCGCCGCTTGACCAGCTTGGCGGCAATGCGCCGGTGGACCGGAGCGAAGATGATGGCCAGGATCGCCCCCCAGAACACGGCCCCGTAGAACGGCCACAGCACCCAGCCGAAAGCGACCGATACCACCACCAGCAACAACAGGAAAATGCGGTAATGCAGGGTAGAGCCGTTCATGTTTGATCCCGTGCGCGGCGGCGGCCGCGTGAGGCGCAATTGTACAAAGCCGGCATTGCAGGCGGGTCAATCCGCCGGCCCGGACGACAGGGCGGCCCGCGCCCGGCCCACGGCCGCCGCATGGCTGTTCAATGCGCCCAGCAGGCGGTTCAGCTCCCGTTGCACGGAAGGATCGCGCACGGCCGCCGCATCGGCGCTCACCAGCATCTGGTCGCGATGCGCGGCGATGAAATCCGCGGCGCGCAAAGCGTCGCCCAGCGCCGCCTCGGCGATCGCGAACCAGCCATCGAGCCGTCCCGCCTCGGCCGTCACGAACCGCTCATAGGCCTGCGCGTAGAGCGGCTGCAGGTCGACCGGCTGCTCGAGCTCGGCGCGCGCGGCGCCGGCTTGCGCCAACGCCTCGTGCAGGGCCGTGCGCGCCTGGGCCAGCGCCTGCTGGTCGTCCCGCAGCGCAGCGCGACGCGCCTGCAGCTGGGCCACCGAATGCAACTGTTCATGCTCGATCGCCTGATGCAGCGTCCGCCTGGCCGCCCGCGCCGCGACCTGGAAGTCGGCCAGCACCGCGTAATGTTCCGCATAGTCGCCGAAAGCGTCGCGCTGCGCCTCGTCCGCCGCCGGCAAGCCGGCGTCCGGCGCCGCCAGCGCCCGCGCACTCAGCCATTGCATGAAGGCGGCGCGCTCTTCGGGCTCTTTATTGACACAGCCGACCAGCAGCAGCCCGGCCAGCAGCAGCAAGATGAATCGGCATACAGCCCGCATGGGTCCCTCCAGGTTGCCGGGCTCCCGCGGCGGCGAGCCCGGCCGGTTCGGAACCTTACCGCAAGTGCGCGCGCCGAAATAGCGCTTATAGGAATTGTTGCCTCGGAAGCGATATGTGACATGGCTGTGGCGCCTGTCCCGCCATGCCCTACAATGCGCGCAAGCCAACCCGCCAGTCCTTTGCCCCCATGAATTCCGACTCCCATACGGCCGCCGATGCCGATGCCCAGGAACCCTGGGGCCATGCCCACCCGGAGTGCCGCGGCGCCAACGCTTTCCTGTTCTTCACGTCCGACCTGGCGCGCACGGTGAACCAGGCGCTGGCCAACGCGCCCCTGGACGATGCCGCGCTGGCCGGCGCTCAACGCGCGGTCGACGCCCTGGTGCAGCGCTACGTCGATATCCAGGCCGCACCGGCGGCATTCAACGGCCAGCGCATCCGCCTGAAGCTCGAGAAGGCTCCCGGCGCCGCCCCACAGGTCGCCCTGGAAATGTCGCCCGACCTGGAAGACCAGATCATCGAAGCGCAGCGCCTGGCCCACCAGCAGGCCGCCCTGCGCCGCTGAACCGCCGCCCTGCGGGGGGGGCAAGCGCGCGGGACTTGACATAACTCGCCCACCCCCATATAATCAATAACTTAGTGCGCAGTTTCGCTGCCAGCCGCTCGATACCACAAAACAAGGCCGGCGCCGCGCACTGACCGGGTCACAACCCTGCGAACCCGCCCCACCCGTACGGTGTCCATACCGGAACATCGCCCCGGGCCGCCCCGCACCCAACCGGGGCCACGAAGCGCCCCGCCCGCCATCCAGCCAGGCATCCGCGACGCCACCGCCAACCGGTCGCGCCCGCCTGCCTGCGCCCCGTTCGCGAGGCGGCGCTGCATTTCCTCATAACCAGAACTCGAAGAGCGAGAAAAACATGAACAACACCATCCACCCCATCACCGCCAAGCACCTGGTGCGCCGCCGGCCGCACAGCAAGCTGGACCAGATGCCGATCCATGTCGGCGACGTGGTGCACCTGCGCCCGGCCGACGGCCCGGAAATCCGCGCCACGGTCATCTACAACGCGCCCATCAATGGCACAGTGACCTACACCACCGACATGGTGCGCCCGCACGGCGCAGGCAACGGCCCCGCCATGCGCATCCGCTTCCGCCACGAGCACGTGCACCGGATCGAACCGCTGCGCCACGCGTAAGTGCGCGGCCGGCAACAGGACGCGTGATAAATTCAGCCTCATCGTCCTTTGCCGCCGCCGCCATGCAGCACACGCGCTCATCCATACGCATCTGGGATCTGCCCACCCGCCTGTTCCATTGGGCCCTTGCCGCCTGTGTCATCGGCGCCTATGTCAGCGTCAAGCTGGGCGGGCTGTATATGGACTGGCATGTGCGCTTCGGGCTTGCAACGCTCGGCCTGATCGTCTTTCGCCTGCTGTGGGGCTTCGTGGGGCCGCGCTATGCGCGCTTCGCCACCTTCCTGCGCGGGCCGGCCGCCATCAAGGCGTACCTGCGCGGCGCAGCGGCGCCGGCGGGCCACAATCCGCTCGGCGCGCTATCGGTCGTGGCGCTGCTGGCCGCGCTGGGCTTCCAGGCGGTCAGCGGCCTGTTCGCCACCGACGACATCATGACGCAAGGGCCGCTCTATGCCCGCGTCGACGAAACGGTGGCCGGCCGCTTGACGTCCTGGCACCATTCCAACGAGTGGATCATCATCGGCCTGGTCGTCCTGCACCTGGCGGCCGTGGCGTGGTACGTGGCGGTGCGGCGCAAGCGCCTGGTGCGGCCGATGATCACTGGCGATGCACGCCCGCAAGACCTGCCCGCCGCGACTTCGCCCGCCGACGACGGCCCGGCCGTCTGGCTGCGCGCCCTGGTCGCGGCCGCCCTGGCGACGGGGCTGGTGCTATGGATACGCTCGCTGGAGATCGTGGCTGATTTCTCGTTCTCGTAGCCCGCGCCGCAACGGCGCATGGGCAAAAAAAACGGCACCGTGCGGTGCCGTTTTTATTGCTGCCACGCCGCTTATTTCTTCTTGCGATAGGAATCGTGGCAGGCCTTGCAGCTTGCGCCCACGTCGCCGAACGCTGCGCGCAGCTGCCCCAGGTCGCCCGAGTCGGCGGCGGCCGACAGCTTGGCCATGTTCTCCTTGAAGCGGTCCTGCTTCTGCTTGAAGCCGGCCGCATCGCTCCAGACTTCGGGCAGAGCATCGCCGCCTTCGGTGCCGGGGCCGAACCCGGCCCAGGGCAGCTCGGACAGCGTGGCCAGGATCTGCACGTTGGCCTTGATCTGTGCCGCGTCGTATGGCGCCTGGCCCTTGACCACCGGCTGCATGCGGCCGAAGTGGGAAGCCATCAGCGTCAGCGCCGACTGCCGGTACTTGATGGCGTCGGCGGGCTTGGCGAACTGCGCCTGGGACGCCGTGGACCACAGCGACATCACGCTGAAACAGGCCGCGGCGGCCAGCAAGGGGAACTGCTTCATGAAGGATCTCCCGGTAGGTACGACAAGACCGGCGCCGCGACAGACGGCGCCGGCAGTGCCGACTATACCTCTCGGGCCAGGCGCGCGGCCAGTCCCACATAGGCGCGCGGCGTCAGCGCGAGCAGCCGCTGCTTGGGCTCGTCGGGCAGCGCCAGGCCGCGCACGAACTCGCGCAAGGCCGCCTCGGTGATGCCCTTGCCGCGCGTCAGCGCCTTGAGCTGTTCGTAGGGCTGGGGCAGCCCGTAGCGGCGCATGACCGTCTGCACCGGCTCGGCCAGCACTTCCCAGCACGCGTCGATGTCGGCGTCGATGGCGGCGGCGTTCACCTCCAGCTTGTCCAGCCCGCGCAGGCAGGAATCCCATGCCACCAGGCTGTAGCCGAACCCCACGCCGAGGTTGCGCAGCACGGTGGAGTCTGTCAGGTCGCGTTGCCAGCGCGACACCGGCAGCTTCTCGGACAAGTGCCGCAGCACCGCATTGGCCAGGCCCAGGTTGCCCTCGGAATTCTCGAAGTCGATCGGGTTGACCTTGTGCGGCATGGTGGACGAGCCGACCTCGCCCTCCTTCAGGCGCTGCTTGAAGTAGCCGAGCGACACATAGCCCCAGATGTCGCGGTCGAGATCCAGCACGATCACGTTGGCGCGCGCCACCGCGTCGAACAGCGCCGCCATCCAGTCGTGCGGTTCGATCTGGATCGTGTGGCGATTCTGGGTCAGCCCCAGGCCCTGCAGCACGCGGGCGCTGAAGGCCGGCCAGTCGATCTCCGGGTAGGCCGACAGGTGGGCGTTGTAGTTGCCGGTGGCGCCATTGAGCTTGGCCAGCGGCTCGACCGCCTCGATGGCGGCGATGGCGCGGCCCAGGCGCGCGGCGACGTTGGCGAATTCCTTGCCCAGCGTGGTGGGGCTGGCCGGCTGGCCATGCGTGCGCGACAGCATGGGCTGGTCGGCGTAAAGGCGCGCCATGTCCTCGAGCTTGCCGGCGATCTGGCGCAGGCGCGGCACGATGACCTCGGCGCGGGCGCGGGTCAGCATCAACGCATGCGAAGTATTGTTGATGTCTTCCGAGGTGCAGGCGAAATGGATGAACTCGGCCGCGCGCGCCAGCTCGGCATCGTCCGCGACCTTTTCCTTGAGCCAGTATTCGACGGCCTTGACGTCATGGTTGGTGGTGCGCTCGATGTCCTTGATGCGGGCGGCGTCGGCTTCGGAGAAGTCACGCACCAGTTGCGCCAGCCGCGCGCGCGCCTCGGCGGAAAACGGCGCCAGCTCGGGCAGGCCGGCGTCGGACAATGCCGCCAGCCATGCCACTTCGACCTCGACCCGGTGGGCCATGAAGCCGGCTTCGGACAGCAGGCCGCGCAACGCGTCCCCGCGCGCGGCATAGCGGCCGTCCAGCGGCGAAAGAGCGTTGAGATGACTGATCTGGTCGGCAATCTGCATGGCGTGGAAACGGAAGTGAATCGATGAAAGGCGGGTGGCGATTTTATCACCCGGGGTAATGTAACAATGTTGGACAAAAGCGTTGCGTGCCGAGAACGTCGCGCGCTTGAGGTGGCCTGTCCCTGTTATACTGCGGCCGCTTTCCGACTTCGCTTGTGGCTTCCATGAAACTGATCGGCTCGCTTACCAGTCCCTATGTTCGAAAAGTGCGGGTCGTCATGGCCGACAAGAAGCTGGACTACCAACTCGAGCTCGAGAACGTCTGGTCTCCCGACACGCAAATCCAGTCCTACAACCCGCTGGGCAAAGTGCCTTGCCTGGTCATGGAAGACGGCGGCGCGCTGTTCGATTCGCGCGTGATCGTCGAATACCTGGACACCCTCTCCCCGGTGGCGCGCCTGATCCCGCAATCGGGACGCGAACGCGCGGCGGTCAAATGCTGGGAAGCCATCGCCGACGGCGTGCTCGACGCCTGCGTCATCATCGTCAAGGAAAACCAGCGCCCCGAGGCGCAGCGCAGCGACGACTGGATCGGCCGCCAATACCGCAAGATCCACGCCGGCCTGGATGCCATGGACAACAGCCTGGGCGAGCAGGCGCACTGCATGGGCGTGAACTACAGCCTGGCCGACATCGCCGTGGGCTGCGCGCTGGGCTATCTGGACCTGCGCTTCGCGTCGCTGGACTGGCGCGCCAACCACCCCAACCTGGCCCGCCACTACGAAAAGCTCGCGGCGCGCCAGTCGTTCATCGACAGCGCCCCGCCGGCCGCCTGAGCGGCCGGGCCGCGCCGCCGCCTCAGAGCGCGAAGGCCTGCCAGGCCTTCGCCAGCATGTACGCCGCCAGCGCGAACAGCAGGCAGGCGAATACCCGCTTCAAGGTCGCAACCGGCAGGCGATGCGCCATGTGCGCGCCGGCCGGCGCGGTGAGCACGCTGGTGGCGACCAGGGCCAGCAGCGCCGGCCAGTAGATGTATCCCAGCATGCCGGGGTACGTCGCCGCGCCCTGGTTCAGGCCCGACACCACATAGCCGACGCTGTTGGCCAGCGCGATGGGAAAGCCCAGCGCCGCCGAAGTCGATACCGCGGCGTGCAGCGCCACGTTGCACCACACCATGAACGGCACCGACAGAAACCCGCCGCCCGCGCCGACCAGCCCGGACAGGAAACCGATGCCGGCGCCCACCGCCGTGGTGCCCGCCACGCCGGGCATCTGGCGCGACGGCTTGGGTTTCTTGTTGCGCAGCATGCTCCACGCCGAATAGCCGACGAAGACGGCGAAGAACAAGGACAGCCAGGCCGTGCTCAGCGCCGCGAACACGGCGCCGCCGGCCAACAGGCCGCCGAGGATGATGCCCGGCGCCATGGCGAACACGATCTTCCATTGGATCGTGCCCTTGCGCTGGTGGGCGCGCACGCTGGAAATGGAAGTGAAGAGGATGGACGTCATCGACGTGGCGATGGCGGCGTGCACCACCAGGTCCTGCGGCATGCCCTTCCAGGCGAACAGCATGGTCAGGAACGGCACCAGCAACATGCCCCCGCCGATGCCCAGCAGGCCGGCCGCGAAACCCACCACGGCACCCAGCGCCAGCAGGCAAACCAACAACGTTACATCCACTTCGCTCTCCTCTTGGTAATGAAACAGGTCCGGACCGCCGCCCCCTCCCCGGGGCGGCCTGGTCAGGCAATGATGCCGCCGCCCAGACAGATGTCGCCGTCGTACAGCACCGCCGACTGCCCGGGCGTCACCGCCCACTGCGGCTGGCCGAAAGATAGCTCGAAAGCGCCGTCGTGGCCGGCGCCCTGCAGCATACAGGCTGCGTCGGCCTGCCGATAGCGCGTTTTGGCTCCATAGCCGCCCGTCGCGGGCGGCCGGCCGGCCACCCAGCTGGCGTCCAGCGCGCGCAGCCGGGCGGACAGCAGCCAGGGGTGGTCGTGGCCTTGCACCACATAAAGCACGTTGTTCTTCAGGTCCTTGCGGGCGACATACCAGGCGTCGGCGGTGCCGTCATCGCGCTGGCGGCCCTTGACGCCGCCGATGCCCAGCCCCTTGCGCTGGCCCAGCGTATAGAACGACAGGCCGTGGTGGCGCCCCACCCGCCGGCCTTCCGGGGTGAGGATATCGCCCGGCTCGGTGGGCAGGTAGCGGTTCAGGAATTCCCGGAACGGCCGCTCGCCGATAAAGCAGATACCGGTGGAATCCTTCTTGGCGGCGTTGTGCAGGCCGATCTCGTGGGCGATGCGGCGCACCTCGGTCTTGTGGAGCTCGCCCAGCGGGAACAGGGTGCGCGACAGCTGTGCCTGGTTCAGGCGGTGCAGGAAATAGCTCTGGTCCTTGGAGGCATCCAGCGCCTTGAGCAACTGGTACTCGCGCCCGTGCGGCCCGGCGATGGCGCGTACCCGCGCATAGTGCCCGGTGGCGATGTGCTCGGCGCCGAGCGTCATGGCGTGGTCCAGGAATGCCTTGAACTTGATCTCGGCGTTGCACAGCACGTCGGGGTTGGGCGTGCGGCCGGCGGAATATTCGCGCAGGAACTCCGCGAAGACGCGGTCCTTGTACTCGGCGGCGAAATTGACGTATTCGAAATCCACGCCGACCACGTCGGCCACGCTGGCCGCGTCGAGCAGGTCCTGGCGCGTGGAGCAGTATTCGGAATCGTCGTCGTCTTCCCAGTTCTTCATGAACAGGCCGACGACCTCGTAGCCTTGCTGCTTGAGCAGCCAGGCGGTGACGGAGGAATCCACGCCGCCCGACATGCCGACGACGACGCGGCCCTTGCCGGAGGATGAACGGGGCGTTACGGAAAACATGATGGCGTTATTTTAGTGCCGCGCCGGTTTCGTCGCCGATGCGCGGCTCGGCGGCCATGGAGACCTCCATGAGCCAGGCGCGGAAGGCCTGCAGGATGGGCAGGCTGGCCTTCTGCTCGGGATAGCACAAGTAATAGCCCTGGCGCGCGCGGATGGGCAGTTGCAGGGCCACCGCCAGGCGGCCGTCGCGCAGCTCTTCCTCGACCAGGCAGCGCGGGATGAGCGCGATGCCGAAGCCGGCCGCCGCGGCCTGCGACAGCAGCGAATATTGGTCGAAGCGCGTGCCTTCGAGGGCGCGCCGCGTATCGCAGCCGGCCTGCTCGAACCAGTCGCGCCACCCTTCCAGCGCCGAGGTATGGTGCAGCAGCGGATAGCGCAGCAGTTCTTCGGGCCGTTCGCACCCGTCCGCGATCAGCCGCGGGCTGCACACCGGCACGACATCGCGTCCCACGATGTAGTCGGCGCCGCTGCCCGGCCAGATGCCGTCGCCGAAGCGCACCGCCGCATCCAGTTCGGGGGTGGAGAAATCGTAGCCTTGCCGGTGCGGCAGGAACTCGACGTGGATGTCCGGCCGCACCCGCATGAACGTGGCCAGGCGCGGGATCAGCCAGCGCGCGCCGAAGGTCGGCATGCAGGTCAGGTGCAAGGTCCCGCCCCGGCCCTGGTGGGCGATCAGTTCGACGGTAGCGGCTTCGATCTGGCCGAGGCCGGCCTGGATTTTCTTGAGATAGCTCTGGCCCGCCTCGGTGAGCACCAGGCCTTGCCTGATTCTCAGGAATAGTTCGACGCCGAGGAAGGCCTCCAGATGTTTCACTTGTTTACTGACCGCGCCCTGGGTCACGCAGAGCTCCTGGGCGGCCCGGGTAAAGCTGCTATGCCTCGCAGCCACTTCGAAAGCCTGGAGGTCGGTCAGGGACGGGCAGAATCGGCGCATGGGAGGACGCAGTCGTCGTAATTACTTACAACTCCTGGCATGAGAAAAAGGAATAGCTTACGGAGAATCTTTCGTTTGCGCAAATAGTTGCGGGCGCACAGAATCTTCAGGTTTGCTGTCCGCATACTCAACTTCCTACAGGGGGAATTCATGCAACGTCGCCATGTCATCCTGGGCTTGACCCTCGCCGCGGCCCTGGCCGCTCCGCTGACCGCCGCCCAGGCGCAAGACGCCTATCCGACCAAGCCCATCCGCCTGGTGGTGCCCTTCCCGCCCGGCGGCACCACCGACATCGTCGGCCGCCTGTTCGCCGACAAGCTCGGCCAGGCGCTGGGCCAGACCGTGGTGGTCGAGAACAAGGCCGGCGCCGGCGGCTCGATCGGCAGCGCGCAGGTCGCCAGCAGCGAGCCCGACGGCTACACGCTGGGCATTGCCACCGTGAGCACGCACGGCATCAATCCCGCCATTTACCACAACCTGCCGTTCGACGCGGAAAAAGACTTCACGCCGATCTCGAACCTGGCCGCCGTGCCCAACATCATGGTGATCAACCCCAAGGTGCCGGCCAAGAACATCAGCGAATTCATCGCGCTGGCCAAGAAAGAACCGGGCAAGCTGGCCTATGCGTCGGCTGGCAACGGTTCGGTGTCGCACATGATGGGCGAGCTGTTCAAGATGGCGTCGGGCACCGACCTGATGCACGTGCCGTACCGCGGCGTGGGCCCGGCGCTCAATGATACGCTGGCCGGCCAGGTCGACGTGCTGTATGACAACCTGCCCTCGTCGCTGCCGCACGTGCAGGCGGGCAAGCTGGTGGCCATGGCCGTCGCCGCGCCCAAGCGCGTGGCCGCGCTGCCGAACGTTCCCACTTTCGCCGAAGCCGGCCTGGAAGCGGTGAATGATTCGTCGTGGTTCGGCCTGGTCGGGCCGGGCAATCTGCCCAAGCCGGTGGTCGACAAGCTGCATGCGGCCGTGGTCGAGGTCAGCGCCGACCCGGCCGTGGTGCAGCGCCTGGAAAGCCTGGGCGCCGCGCCTGTCGCCAATACGCCGGAAGAGTACGCCAAGCAGATCTCGGCCGAGATCGCCAAGAACAAGCGTATCGCCAAAGAAGCCAACGTGAAGATCGACTGATCGATCTGCGGCCCCGCCCGCCGGCAGGGCCGCCCTCCTCTTTTCGTAGCTGTATCGATTCCCCATGCTGATCACCCGCCCCCTGTCGTATCGCCTGGCGCTGCCGGCCCGCTATCCGGAAGACGCCGGCGCCCTGGTGCTGGATTCCCCGCACAGCGGCACCACCTACCCGCCCGATTTCGCGCCTTCGGTACCGTTCGCCGCGCTGCGCACCGCCGAAGACACCTGGGTCGACGACTTGTGGGGCGACGCGGTCGACATGGGCGTGCCGCTCATCGCCGCCGCTTTTCCGCGCGCCTATATCGACGCCAATCGCTCGCCCGAAGAGATCGATCCGCAACTGCTCGCCGAACCCTGGCCGCAGCCGCTGCCGGAGTCGCCCAAGGTGCGCCTGGGCAAGGGCCTGATCTGGCGCATGCTGGACGATGGCACCCCGCTGTACGACCGCAAGCTGAGCCTGGACGAGGTGCGGCATCGCATCGAGGCCTGCTGGAAGCCCTACCACGCCGAGCTGGGCCGCCTGCTGGACCAGGCGCATGCCCGTCACGGCCAGGTCTGGCACATCAATTGCCATTCGATGCCGAGCGTGGCCGGCGCCTACGCGACCGACAAGCCGGGGCTGGTGCATCCCGATTTCGTGCTGGGGGATCGCGACGGCACGACCAGCGACCCGGCCTTCCGCGAGTTCGTGGCCGCCTGGCTGCGCGAGCGCGGCTACGAGGTCAGCGTGAACGACCCCTACAAGGGCGTCGAACTGGTGCGCGCCTTCGGCCGCCCGACCGAAGGCAGGCACAGCCTGCAGATCGAAGTGAATCGCAAACTGTATATGGATGAAGTCTCGCTGCGCCCCTCGGAGGGCTACGGCAAGCTCAAGAACGACCTGCGCGGCCTGACCGCCGCCCTGCTCGACTGGACGCGCGCGCAAACGGCCTGACGCCGGACGTGGGTGCGCACGTGGCCGGCGGCAACGCGCCGGTCCTCTCTGACGCCTTGGCCTTGCCAAGGCGTTTTTTTCTGCCGCCATGACAGCGCGCCGCCATGTGGGGCGCCCCCTCCCGGCATCCGCAAGCCGCGCCCCGCCGATTCGTGTATAACTACGCGAACCTTGGAGGAGAAGCGACGATGCAGATCGGTATACCGCGAGAATCCCGCGAGGGCGAGACTCGTGTCGCAGCAACGCCGGAGACAGTCAAAAAATATATAGGCGCCAAGCATACGGTGGTGGTCGAGCGCGGCGCGGGACTGGCGGCGCGCTATCCCGACGATGCCTATGCCGCTGCCGGGGCCGCCCTGGGCAGCGCGCAGGAAGCGCTGGCTTGCGAACTGGTGCTCAAGGTACGCGCGCCCACGGCCGAGGAACTGCCGGCCATGAAACCGGGCACGGTCCTGGCCGGCATGCTCGACCCCTTCGACACCGACGGGCTGGCGGCGCTGGCGGCGGCCGGCCTCACGGCCTTCGCCCTCGAGGCCGCGCCGCGCATCACGCGGGCGCAGAGCCTGGACGTGCTCTCGTCGCAAGCCAACCTGGCCGGCTACAAGGCGGTGCTGCTGGCGGCCCATCACTACGGGCGCCTGTTCCCGATGATGATGACCGCCGCCGGCACGCTCAAGGCGGCCCGCGTGGTGGTGCTGGGCGCCGGCGTGGCGGGGCTGCAGGCCATCGCCACGGCCAAGCGGCTCGGCGCGGTGGTCGAGGCCTCGGATGTGCGCCCGGCCGCCAAGGAACAAGTCGAATCGCTGGGCGCCAAGTTCATCGATGTCCCGTTCGAGACCGACGAGGAACGCGAAATCGCCCAAGGCACGGGCGGCTATGCGCGCCCGATGCCGCCGGCCTGGATGGCGCGCCAGGCTGCCCTGGTCTCGGAGCGCTGCAAGCAGGCCGACATCGTCATCACCACCGCCCTGATTCCCGGCCGCCCGGCCCCCACGCTGCTGTCGGCGGAGACCGTACAGGCCATGAAGCCCGGCTCGGTGGTGGTCGACCTGGCGGTCGAGCGCGGCGGCAATTGCCCGCTGTCCGAGAAAGGCCAGGTAGTCGAGAAGCACGGCGTGACCCTGGTCGGCCTGGCCAACCTGCCGGCCCTGGTGCCGACCGACGCCTCGGCGCTGTACGCGCGCAACCTGCTCGATTTCCTCAAACTCATCACCGATCCCGACGGCGCGCTGGCCATCAAGCGCGACGACGAGATCGTCGCGGCGTGCCTGGTGTGCGAAGGCGGCAGCGTCATCCGGAGGGCCTAGCCATGGAAGCCATCGATCCCACGCTCGTCAATCTGATCATCTTCGTGCTGGCCATCTACGTCGGCTACCACGTCGTGTGGAACGTCACGCCCGCGCTGCATACGCCCCTGATGGCCGTCACCAATGCGATCTCGGCCATCATCATCGTCGGCGCCATGCTCGCCGCGGCGCTGACCGAGGGCGGCCTGGCCCGCGGCATGGGCGTGGTGGCAGTGGCCCTGGCCGCGGTGAATGTGTTCGGCGGGTTCCTGGTGACGCGCCGCATGCTCGAGATGTTCAAGAAAAAGGACAAGAAGCCCGCCAAGGAGAGCAGCCAATGATCTCGCTGAACGTGGTCACACTGCTGTACCTGGTGGCGTCGGTGTGCTTCATCCAGGCCCTCAAGGGCCTGTCGCACCCCACCACGTCGCGCCTGGGCAACGCCTTCGGCATGGCCGGCATGGCCATCGCCGTGCTCACCACCGCCGCGCTCATCGTGCAACTCGCCCGCGCCGGGACGGCCGGTCCGGGCCTGGGCTGGGTGCTGCTCGGGCTGCTGGTGGGCGGCTCTATCGGCACCTTGATGGCCAAGCGCGTCGAAATGACCAAGATGCCGGAACTGGTGGCCTTCATGCACAGCATGATCGGCCTGGCGGCGGTGGCGATCGCCGTGGCGGTGGTGGCCGAGCCGCACGCGTTCGGCATCGCCGCGCCCGGCGCCGCCATTCCGGTGGGCAACCGGCTCGAGCTCTTCATCGGCACCTTCGTCGGCGCCATCACCTTCTCGGGCTCGGTCATCGCGTTCGGCAAGCTGTCGGGCAAGTACAAGTTCCGCCTGTTCCAGGGCGCGCCGGTGGCGTTTTCCGGCCAGCACCTGCTCAACCTGCTGCTGGCCCTGGCCATGCTAGGCTGCGGCTTCTGGTTCATGGCCACCCAGGACTGGACGCCCTTCATCATCATGACCGCCATCGCCTTCGTGCTGGGCGTGCTGATCATCATCCCGATCGGCGGCGCCGACATGCCGGTGGTGGTTTCCATGCTCAACAGCTACTCGGGCTGGGCGGCGGCCGGCATCGGCTTCTCGCTGAACAACCCCATGCTGATCATCGCCGGCTCGCTGGTCGGTTCGTCGGGCGCGATCCTCTCCTACATCATGTGCAAGGCGATGAACCGCTCGTTCTTCAACGTGATCCTGGGCGGATTCGGCGGCCAGGGCGCGGCCGCCGCCGGCGCGGGCGACGGCCAGCAGCGCAGCGTCAAATCGGGCAGCCCGGACGACGCGGCCTTCCTCATGACCAACGCCGAGACGGTCACCATCGTGCCCGGCTACGGCCTGGCCGTGGCGCGCGCCCAGCACGCGCTGAAGGAGCTGGCCGAGAAGCTCGGCGAAAAAGGCGTGACGGTGAAGTACGCCATCCATCCAGTGGCCGGGCGCATGCCCGGCCACATGAACGTGCTACTGGCCGAGGCCGAGGTTCCGTACGACCAGGTGTTCGAAATGGAGGACATCAACGGCGAATTCGGCCAGACCGACGTGGTGCTGGTGCTGGGCGCCAACGACGTGGTCAACCCGGCCGCCAAGAACGACCCGTCCTCGCCCATCGCCGGCATGCCCATCCTGGAGGCCTACAAGGCGCGCACCGTCATCGTCAACAAGCGCTCGATGGCGGCTGGCTACGCCGGCCTGGACAACGAGCTGTTCTACATGGACCGCACCATGATGGTGTTCGGCGACGCCAAGAAAGTGCTCGAGGAGATGGTCAAGGCCGTCGAGTGAGCCACGCCGCGTCCCGCCGGCCATGCGCCTGCCCGCCCGGGCGAGGCGCACGGCCGGGTTAGCGGCGCAGGCGCTCGTCCACGACTTCGATCCAGTGGCGCACCGGCGTGTCGGTGCCGCTTTGCAGGTGCGACACGCAGCCGATATTGGACGAGACGATCACCGGCGGCGCCTGCGGCGCGATGGCGGCCAGCTTGCGGTCGCGCAGCTCCAGCCCCATGGCGGGGTTGAGCACCGAATACGCCCCCGCCGATCCGCAGCACAAGTGCGCATCGGCGAATGGCTGCAAGTCGAAGCCCAGTTCGCCCAGCAGCCGCTCGCTCAGGGGGCGCAGGCCCTGCCAGTGCTGCAGGGTGCAAGGCGGGTGGAATGCCGCCCGGCCGCCCGGCGCCATGCGCTCGCGCAGCGCCTGGGCGTGCGGCGCGACCACTTCGGCCACATCCTTGACCAGCGCCACGATGCGCGCGGCGCGTTCGGCGTAGCGGGCGTCGTGACGCAGGTGATGGGCGTACTCCCTGACCATCGCGCCGCAGCCCGATGCGTTCATCACGATGGCCTCGACGCCGCCCTGCTCCACCAGCGGCCACCATGCATCGATGTTGGCGCGCATCTGGTCGAGCGCCTGCGCCTGGGCATCGAGATGGAAATTCACGGCCCCGCAGCAACCGGCGCCAGGCGCCAGGCGCGCGCCGATGCCGATGGCATCCAGCACGCGGATGGTCGCCGCGTCGATGGTGGGCATCATGGCCGGCTGCACGCAACCGGCCAGCATCAGTACCTGGCGCGCATGGCGCGAGGGGTCTGGCAGCAGCCCGGGATTGCGCCATGCCGGCACTTTGCGCTTGAGCGCGGCCGGCAGCAGCCCGCGCACCATCTGCCCGGCCCGCATCGCCGGGCCGAACAGCGGTGAATTCAAGCCTTTGCGCAACAAGGCGCGGCGCAGGCGGTCGCCCCAGGGACGCCGCACTTTCTGGTCGACGACATGGCGGCCAATGTCGACCAGGTGCCCGTACTGCACACCGGACGGACAAGTCGTTTCGCAATTGCGGCAGGTCAGGCAGCGATCCAGGTGCTGCTGGGTCGCCAGCGTCGGCTCGGCGCCTTCCAGGACCTGCTTGATCAAATAGATGCGGCCACGCGGGCTGTCCAGTTCATCGCCCAATACCTGGTAGGTGGGACAGGTGGCAGTGCAGAACCCGCAGTGCACGCAGCGGCGCAGGATCGCGTCGGCCTCGCGGCCCATGTCGGTATCGCGCGCCCAGGAGGCGAGATTGGTCTGCATGCTGCGCTATAGCTCCAACACAAGGCGGCCTGGGTTGAACAGCCCCGCCGGGTCCAGTTCCTGCTTGAGGCGCCGGGTGATCGCGGCCACGCCAGGCGCCAGAGGATGAAACACCCCGTCGGCGGGAATGGCCGCGCCGGCGGGCCGGAACAGCGTGGCGTGGCCGCCGAGGCGTTGCGCCGCGTCGCGCAGCGCCTGGGCATCGGCGGCCCCGCTCAGCCAACGCTGGCCACCGCCCCATTCCACCAGGACAGGCAGCCCGAAATCCTGCGCCGGCGCGGTCGGCGGCAGCGCCAATCGCCACAGCGGCAGGCCGCGATTGAAGAACGGGTGGGTCTGTTCGCGCAAGGAGGCCCACCACTGGCCGGCCTCGGCCGCTTCGAGCGCCCGCCCGCCGATGCGCGCCGCGGCGGCCCGCACTGCCGGCGGCGCCCCCGACAAGCGCACCGTCACATGGCCTTCATCGCCCTGCCCGGCGGCGCTCCAGCAGGTGGCCGAGACCGGCAGCGGCTGGCCGCGCCATTGGGCGAACAGCGCCAGCGCCTCGTCCTGGGTGGCCTCGAGCCGCAGGCTGCGTTCCTCGAACGGCCGGGGCAGCACCTTGAGCGAGACTTCCAGTATGGCGCCGAATATGCCATGCGAGCCGGCCAGCAGGCGCGAGACATCGTAGCCGGCCACGTTCTTCATGACTTCGCCGCCGAACGACAGGATGCGCCCCTGCGAGTCGAGCAGCCGCGCTCCCAGCACGAAGTCGCGCACCGCGCCGGCCGCCATGCGGCGCGGGCCGGCCAACCCGGCCGCGACACAGCCGCCGACGGTCGCACCGGCGCCGAAATGCGGCGGCTCGAAGGCCAGCATCTGGCCGTGCTCGGCCAGGGCGGCCTCCAGCGCCGACAGCGGCGTGCCGGCACGCGCGGTCACCACCAACTCGGACGGCTGATAGCTGACAATGCCGCTATAGGCGGTCATGTCCAGCAGGCAATGCCCGTCCTGCGGGGTGACGGGACGATAATTGCCATAGAACGACTTGCTGCCGCCTCCCATGACGAACAGCGGCTTGTGGCCGGCACGCGCCGTCATGACCTGGTCGCACAACTCCGACAGGACGAATTCCATGCGCTTCGTCCCGGGGTCTAAAAGCGCGCCAGTTCGGGAAAGCTCAGTTCGCCGGCATGGACGTGCATCTTGCCGTATTCGGCGCAGCGTGCCAGCGTGGGGATCACCTTTTCGGGATTGAGCAGGCCGGGCGGGTCGAAGGCCCGTTTCACGGCCACGAAAGCATCCAGCTCATCGCGCGAGAATTGCACACACATTTGATTTATCTTCTCCATACCCACGCCGTGTTCACCGGTCAGGGTGCCTCCCACTTTGACGCACAGCTCCAGAATGGCGGCGCCGAATTTCTCCGCCCGCTCGACCTCGTCGGGCTTGTTTGAATCGAACAGGATGAGCGGATGCAGGTTGCCGTCGCCCGCATGGAACACGTTGGCGCAGCGCAAGCCGTATTCGTCTTCCATTTGCTCGATGGCGCCCAGCACGCGCGCCAGGTGGCGGCGCGGAATGGTGCCGTCCATGCAGTAATAGTCGGGCGATACGCGTCCCGCGGCCGGAAAGGCGTTCTTGCGGCCCGCCCAGAACGTCAGCCGCTCGGCCTCGTCGCGCGAGACTTGCAGGCGCGTCGCGCCCGCCTTGCGGAACACCGCCTCCATGTGCTCGATCTCGTGCGCCACCTCTTCGGCGGTGCCATCCGACTCGCACAACAGGATCGCCTGCGCGGCCACGTCGTAGCCTGCGTTGACGAACGGCTCGACCATCTGCACGGCCTGGCGGTCCATCATTTCGAGCCCCGCCGGGATGATGCCGGCGGCAATGATGTCGGTGACCGCCTGCCCGGCCGCCTCGACGCTGGAAAAGCTCGCCATCACCACCCGCGCGCACGCCGGCTTGGGAATCAGCTTGACGGTGACTTCAGTCACGATGCCCAGCATGCCTTCCGAGCCGATGAACAGCGCCAGCAGGTCCAGGCCCGGCGCATCCGGCGCCTCGGACCCCAGTTCGACCACATCGCCGTCGATGGTGACGACCCGCACGGCCAGCACGTTGTGCACGGTCAGCCCGTACTTGAGGCAATGCACGCCGCCCGAATTCTCGGCCACGTTGCCGCCTATGGAACAGGCGATCTGGCTGGACGGATCGGGCGCGTAGTACAGCCCATGGGCGGCCGCCGCCTCGGAAATGGCCAGGTTGCGCACGCCGGGACCGACCACCGCCACGCCGGCGGCGGGGTCGATGCGCTTGATGCGATTGAACTTGGCCAGGCCCATGAGCACGCCCTGCGAATGCGGCATGGCGCCCCCCCGACAAGCCGGTGCCGGCGCCGCGCGCCACCAGCGGCACGTTGAGCCGCTTGCACAAGCGCATGATCGCCACGACCTGCTCTTCGGTTTCCGGCAGCACCACCACGGGCGGCAGCGCGCGATACAGCGACAGGCCGTCGCACTCATAGGGACGGGTATCTTCTTCGCGGTGCAGCACGCAGTGCGCGGGCAGCACGCCCAGCAATGCGTCGACGACCCGGGGTGCGGAAAACGACTGCTCCTCGCGGCCGAGATGAGGTTCGACCAATGAATTCATGAGCGCAACAATAGCGCGTGGCCAGGGTTCGCGGCAGGGCGGATTTACCCGCACCCGCCACGCCGGCGGCCCTTGCCGGGCCGAGCGATCACCAGTTGACGATCTTGCCGGGGTTGAGGATGTTGTTGGGATCGAAGGCGTGCTTGAGGCTGCGCATCAGGGAAAGCGCCTCTTCGCCGTGCTCTTCGGCCATGAACTGCATCTTGTGCAGGCCCACGCCATGCTCGCCGGTGCAGGTGCCGTCGGCCGCAATGGCGCGGCGCACCAAATTGTGATTGATTGTTTCAGATTCTTGCCACTCGGCTTCACTGTCGGGATCCAGCAACATCAGCACGTGGAAATTGCCGTCGCCCACGTGGCCCACGATGGTATAGGGAAAGCTGGCGCGATCGAGTTCGTCCACGGTCTCGCGCACGCAGTCGGCCAGCCGCGAGATCGGCACGCAGACATCGGTGGTGCTGGAACGGCAGCCGGGCCGCAGCTGCAGGCCGGCGAAATAGGCATTGTGCCGCGCCGTCCAGAGCCGGCTGCGGTCCTCCGGGCGTTCGGCCCATTCGAAATCCATGCCGCCATGCTCGGCGGCGATGGCCTGGACCGTCTCGGCCTGCTCCTGCACGCCGGCCGGGCTGCCATGGAACTCGAACACCAGCATGGGCGTCTCGCGCAGCGTGAGCTTGCTGTGCAGGTTGACCGCGCGCACGGCCGCCGCGTCCATGAACTCGACGCGCGCCACCGGCACGCCCATCTGGATGATCTCGATCACGCTCTGCACCGCCTCGTCGAGCGAGGGGAAATTGCACACCGCCGCCGAGACGGCCTCGGGCTGCGGGTACAGCCGCACCGTGACCTCGGTGATGATACCCAGCGTGCCTTCGCTGCCCACGAAGATGCGGGTCAGGTCGTAGCCCGCCGACGACTTGCGGGCGCGGCCCGCGGTGCGCACCACGCGCCCGTCCGCGGTCACCACAGTCAGCGCCACGACGTTTTCGCGCATGGTCCCGTAGCGCACAGCATTGGTGCCCGAGGCGCGCGTGGCGGCCATGCCGCCCAGGCTGGCGTCGGCGCCGGGATCGATCGGAAAGAACAACCCGGTATCGCGGATTTCCTCGTTGAGCTGCTTGCGGGTGACGCCGGCCTGCACGGTGACGGTGAGGTCTTCGGCGTTGACCGCCAGCACGCGGTTCATCTGCGACAGGTCGATGCTGATGCCGCCCTGGATGGCCAGCAGGTGGCCCTCCAGCGAGGACCCCGCGCCGTAGGGGATCAGCGGCACGCGGTGCTCGTTGCACAAGCGGGCCACCGCCGCGACTTCCTCGGTGCTGTGGGCGAATACGACCGCATCCGGCAACATGGGCGGATACGGCGATTCGTCCCGCCCGTGGTGCTCGCGCACGGCGTGCGCGACGGACAGGCGGTCGGCGAACAGTGCGCGCAGGGCCTCCAGGCAGGCAGGCGGGACCGGACGACGCAGGGATTCAGCGGGAGCGTTCATGGCGGGTGGCGAATGAAAGAATCGAATCTTTCATTCTACGCCTTCGTCCGGCTATTTCCCCGCGGTCGCGGCGGCGCGGCGGCGTTCCTTCACGGCTCGCGCCAGCCGCTCGAGCACCGCCACCGAGGTATCCCAGTCGATGCAGCCGTCGGTGATGCTCTGCCCATACACCAGCGGCTCGCCCGGCACCATGTCCTGGCGCCCGCCCAGCAAATGGCTTTCGATCATCACGCCGACGATGCGGGTCTCGCCCGCTTCGAGCTGGCGCGCCACGTCCTCGGCCACCAGCGGCTGGTTCTCCGGTTTCTTGCTGCTGTTCGCATGGCTGGCGTCGATCATCAGGCGCTGCGCCAGGCCCGACTTCGCCATGTCCTGGCAGGCCGCGGCGACGCTGGCCGAGTCGTAGTTCGGGGTCTTGCCGCCCCGCAGGATGACGTGGCAGTCTTCATTGCCCGCCGTGGAGACGATGGCCGAATGCCCGCCCTTGGTGACCGACAGGAAATGATGCGGCTGCGAAGCCGCCTTGATCGCGTCGACGGCAATCTTGACGTTGCCGTCGGTGCCGTTCTTGAAACCCACCGGGCACGACAGTCCGGAAGCCAGCTCGCGGTGAACCTGGCTTTCGGTCGTGCGTGCGCCGATGGCTCCCCAGGACACCAGGTCGGCAATGTACTGCGGCGTGATCATGTCGAGGAATTCGCAGCCGGCCGGCAGGCCCTGGGTATTGATGTCCAGCAGCAGTTCGCGCGCCACGCGGATGCCGCGGTTGATCTCGAAGCTGCCGTCCAGGCCGGGATCGTTGATGAGGCCTTTCCAGCCCACCGTGGTGCGCGGCTTCTCGAAATACACCCGCATGACGATTTCCAGCTCGCCCTGCAGGCGGTCGCGCACCGGCTTCAGGCGGCTGGCGTACTCCAGCGCCGCCTTGGTGTCGTGGATCGAGCACGGGCCGATGACGACGATGAGGCGGTCGTCCATTCCATGCAGGATGCGGTGCATCGCCTGGCGCGCGGCGAAGACCGTTTCGGAAGCCTGCTGGGTGCAGGGAAACTCGCGCATGACATGCGAGGGCGGATTCAGCTCTTTGATTTCGCGGATGCGAAGGTCATCGGTGTTGTGCGACACGGTGTGGCTCCTGGGTTGCCCGCCAGGCTGACGGCACAAAAAAGCCGCCAGGGAGCTGGCGGCTTTTTCGAGGGATTCTTTACGGACTTCAGACTGCGCGCGTCCCTTCCTCCGCCAGCGGCTTCAGAAAACCATAAAAATAAAAGTAAAAAGCGGGGGACGCGAATTTCATGACGAAAGACTCTAGCACAAAAATTCCCGCATCGTCCAGGCAAACCCTTGAATCTGCGCAAATAGCCCTCATCCAGCAAGCATGGCCGACCCCTCATCGCTCATGCGCGGCGCGCGGCGCCTGCTGATTCTGGTCGCGCTGGGCGCCGCCGCCTGGTGGGCCTGGCCGCGCCTGCCGGAACCGTGGCGCGCCCCCTGGCATATGCTGCGGCTTTCCGTGCAGCCCGCGCCGACCGCCCTGCCCGTGCCGGTGGCCGGCGTGGGGCCGGACCAACTGGCCGACACTTGGGGCGCGGCACGCGCGCACGGCCGCCGGCATGAGGGCATAGACATCTTCGCGCCGCGCGGCACCGCGGTCCTGTCCACCACGGAGGGCGTGGTGACCAGGGTGGGAACCAACAACCTGGGCGGCCGCGTCGTATGGGTGCTGGGCCCGGGACGGCAGATGCACTACTACGCGCACCTGGACCGCTACGCCGACGTGGCGCCCGGCAGCCATGTCATGCCGGGCACGCCGCTGGGCTATGTCGGCAATACCGGCAATGCCCGCACCACCCCGCCGCACCTGCACTATGGCATCTACCAGGCCGGCGGCGCGCTCAACCCCTACCCGCTGCTGCGCGCGGCGCGCTAGGAATACCCTACTGCGGCGTCAGGCCGGCGTCGCGGAATACCCTGCCCCATTTATCGATATCGGCATGGATCAGCTGGCCGAACGCCTGCGGCGTGGAGGGCATGGGAGTCAGGCCGCTGGCGGCGAATTGCCGGCGCAGGCCCGGATCGGCCAGCGCTTCGCCCAGCGCGGCGTTGATCTGTTGCACTATCGCGCCGGGCATGCCCGCCGGGCCGGCCATGCCGAACCACACATTCAGGTCGTAATCCGGCAACCCGGCCTCGGCGAGCGACGGGATATCCGGCGCCAGCGGCGAGCGCTGCCTGCTGGTCACGCCCAGGGCCACTACCCGTCCCGCCTGGGCCTGCTGCATGCCGTTGACCATGTCGGCGATCGTGAAATCGATCGTGCCGCCGATCAGGTCGGTCATCGCCTGCGGCACGCCACGGTACGCGACCGGCACGGCGCTGAAGCCGCCCATCGAAACCACCTGCGCGCCGCACAACTGGGCGCTGCCCGAACCGTAGCCGTACGTCAGCTTGCCCGGATTGGCCTTGCCGTATGCCAGCAGTCCCTGCAGATCGCGCACTTGCAATGCATTGCTGGCCACCAGCATGAAGGGCGCTTCGGCGACCGCGCCGATCGGCGTGAAGTCGGTGCGCGGATCGTACGGTAGCGACTTGAAGGCGCTGACATTGCTGGCTCCCGTGCTGACGCCCACCATGAACAGCGTGTAGCCATCCGGTTCGGCGCGACTCGCCGCCACAGTGCCCACGATGCCGTTGGCCCCGGCCCGGTTCTCGATCACGATCGGCTGCCCCAGGCGCGGACCGATGCCCTCGGCGAGCGTGCGCGCGACCACATCGGTAATGCTGCCCGGCGGAAACGGCACTACCAGGCGCACGGGCTTGTCCGGATAGGCATGGGCCGCCAGCGGCAGCGCGCACAGCAGCGCGGCGAACAGGTATCGCATCACGAATCGTCTCCTAGGCGTTGTCATGAGCGGCCCCGCGCGGGGCGAGGCCGCGGCAGACATGCATCCTAGGAACAAAGCCGCGCTGCGGCGATTGCTGTTTATGCGATGGGATATAGCCCGATGTTATGCGGCGCGGCGCGGCGGTGCGGCCACGGCAGCGCCGCCCGCCAAGCGCCGCCGGGGCTCAGGCCGTGCCGCCCACCGTCAGCCCGTCCATGCGCACGGTCGGCATGCCGACGCCGACCGGCACGCTCTGGCCATCCTTGCCGCACGTCCCGACGCCCGAATCGAGCTGCAGGTCGTTGCCGATCAGGCTGACGCGGTTCATGGCTTCCGGACCGTTGCCGATCAGCGTGGCGCCCTTGACCGGATAGGTGACCTTGCCGTTCTCGATCATGTAGGCTTCCGACGCCGAGAACACGAACTTGCCGTTGGTGATGTCGACCTGGCCGCCGCCGAAATTCGCGGCATAGATGCCGTGCTTGACCGACGCGATGATCTCTTCGGGCGGCGTCTCGCCGGCCAGCATGTAGGTGTTGGTCATGCGCGGCATGGGCAGGTGGGCGAACGATTCGCGCCGCCCGTTGCCGGTGGCGGCGGTCTTCATCAGGCGCGCGTTCAGCGTGTCCTGCATGTAGCCGCGCAGGATGCCGTCCTCGATCAGCACGTTGCGCTGGGTGGCGTTGCCTTCGTCGTCGATGTTGAGCGAGCCGCGGCGGTCCGGCAGCGTGCCGTCATCGATCACCGTCACGCCCTTGGAAGCCACGCGCTGGCCGATGCGGCCGGAAAACACGCTCGACCCTTTGCGGTTGAAGTCGCCCTCGAGCCCGTGGCCGACGGCCTCGTGCAGCAGGATGCCCGGCCAGCCGGAGCCCAGCACGACCGTCATTTCGCCGGCCGGCGCCGGGCGCGCCTCGAGGTTGACCAGCGCCTCGTGCACCGCGCGTTCGACATAGCCCTGCAGCACGTCGTCCGTGAAATACCCCAGGCCGGTGCGTCCGCCGCCGCCGGCATGGCCCATTTCGCGGCGGCCGTTGCGCTCGGCGATCACCGTCAGCGACAAGCGCACGAGCGGGCGCACATCAGCGGCCAGGCGGCCGTCGCTGCCCGCCACCAGGATGACGTCGTACTCCGCGCCGAGCCCGGCCATCACCTGGATGACATGCGGATCGCGCGCGCGCGCCATCCGCTCGACGCGCTCGAGCAGGGCCACTTTTTCCGGCGCGCTGAGGGTGGCCAGCGGATCCATGCCGGCATACAGGCTGCGGCCGGCCTCCGGCGGCACTTGCGCCGCCACCTTGACCTTGCCGGCGCCACGCCGGGCGATGCCGCGCACGGTGCGGGCCGATGACAGCAGGGCATCGGGCGACAATGAATCGGAGTAGGCGAAAGCGGTTTTCTCGCCGCTGATCGCCCGCACTCCCACGCCCTGCCCGATGGAAAAGCTGCCGGTCTTGACGATGCCCTCCTCCAGGCTCCAGCCCTCGCTGCGCGTGTACTGGAAATAGAGGTCGGCATAGTCGACCTTGTGAGTGAAGATTTCGCCCAGCGCGCGCGCCATGTCGGCTTCGGTCAGGCCCCACGGGTCGAGCAGCAGCGATTTGGCAGTGGCGAGGGACTGGATATCGGGATCGATCAGTTTCATAAGGTTCCGGTGTCTACAGGACGCGGTGACGCAGGGCGGGCAGCGCGGCGCGGACCTGCGCCAGCCGCTCAGCCTCTATGGTACCGCTGACCACGCCGGGGCCTTCCGGCAATACATCGATGATTTCGCCCCAGGGGTCGACCAGCATGGAGTGGCCCCAGGTGCGGCGGCCATTCGGATGGCGGCCGCCCTGGGCGGCGGCCAGCACATAGCACTGGTTCTCGATGGCGCGGGCGCGCAGCAGCAGTTCCCAATGGGCTTTGCCCGTAGTGTAGGTGAAGGCCGCCGGCACCAGGATCAGGTCCACTGCGCCCAGGGCGCGGTAGAGCTCCGGGAAGCGCAGGTCGTAGCAGACCGACAGGCCGACCCTGCCCCACGGGGCCTCGAAAGCCTGGACGGCGCTGCCCGGGCGGATGGCGATCGACTCGTCATAAGCCTCCTCGCCGCGCTGGAAATTGAATAAATGGATTTTGTCGTAGCGCGCCAGCGATTTACCGTCGGGCCCGTAGACAAAACTGGTATTGAATACCCGCTCCGGATCCGGACAAGCCAGCGGCAGCGTGCCGCCAGCCAGCCAGATACCGTGGCGGGCGGCCTGGCCGGCGAGGAAATCCTGAATCGGGCCTGTGCCAGGCTGCTCCTTTATTTCGAGTTTTTGACGGTCGCCGTGGCCCATGAAGCAAAAATACTCGGGCAGGGAAACCAGTTGCGCGCCGGAACCGGCGGCCTGGGCGATTAATTCGGCAGCCTGCCGCAGATTATCCTCGACCTCGGGCGAGGAAACCATCTGCAACGCCGCGACAGTTACGGAATTCGACCCGGAAATGGCCATTTTTCAATCCTCTGGAATGATATATTTGTCACATAATAATGAATCGGTCCGCTATTTTCTGTATTATTGGCGGACCGCCCTCTATTTCCGCCATACTGCGCGCCTGCTATCGCCATATATGGCCGGCTGAACCATCGAAATATTTACCCAGGACTCACCATGCCTCGCGAAACCTATGCCGCCCTGCAAGCCAAGATAGAAAAAGAAATAACCAAGCTGCAGAAAAAGGCGGAAGCCCTTCAATCCAAACGGCGCAAGCCTGTTATTGCGTCGATCGTCACCTCGATGCGTGAATACAATATAACGCCCGAGGAAATCGCCGCCGCCTTCAGCGGCGCCGCCAAAACGCCCCGCGCCGCGTCCCGCAAGGCCGCCGCGCCGGCCGCCAAGCGCCAGGTGGCACCCAAATACCGCCATCCGGACACCGGCGAAACCTGGAGCGGCCGCGGCAAGGCGCCGCGCTGGCTCACCGCCGAGGAAGCCGAAGGCAAGCATCGCGACAGCTTCCTGATCGCGGAATAATGCCGCACGGCCAGCCGGCCCGCTGACGGCTCCGGTATTTATCCGCCCCGGCCCGCGGGGCCTTGCCCCGGGCGCCGGGCAATATACCGCCCGCGCCGGCCGGGGCCGGGCTAGCGGTCCAGCGGATATTCCACTTCACGTTCCGAGCCATTATTGCCGGGGAAATTGTCGAATATCGCCCGGACCAGATAAGGCATGGTGCGCACCAGGTCTTCGCGCCCCGTGACAATATAAGCGGTGGAACGATAGACCTCGGCGCCGCCGCGTGCCGTATCGTGGATTTCGACGCTCAGCCGGTTACGGTATGCCACGGTGGGCACATCGACCCAATCGGGCCCCCAGTAACCGAAACCGCCGCCCCACCAGCGCGGCCCATAGAAGCCGCCATAACCGCCATAGAAATAAGGGTCGTAGGCGCGCCGCACCATTACCTGCGTCTGCTCGGCACCATACCGGAACGACACCGTGAAGCGCGCGCGCCCGCCGTCGCGGGCCTCTACCAGGCCCGTGGGCCCGATGCCGGCCCGCACCATGTCCTGGTATGCCTGGTATTCGAGATTGCCGGCCTGCCCCGGGGCGGCGTCGACGAACCGGTAGGTTTCTCCCGCGACGCCGGTGGGCCATTGCTGGAACGACGTGACCCGCGCCTGCACCGTCGGCGTAGCGCAACCGCTGAGCAGCGCCGCCGACAAGGCAACCGCGATGCCCGCCCAACGGCACAGGCCGAGCCAGGTTCTGGATGGGGACATGAGCGATTCTCCGGAGTAGCCCATTTGGAAATGGATATTTGACCGAGCGCGCGATCGAAAGTTTTCAACCGGATATTTCGGCCGGCATATGAAGTGATCGCGTGCCACTACAATACGGCATTACCTATATTTTGAACCGATCCGAGCATGCGCACCGAGACGCCTGTAACCGTATATCGCAAGGATTATCAACCCTATCCTTACGCCATTCCAGAAGTCGCCCTGGCATTCGACCTGGATCCGGAATCCACCGAGGTGCGCAGCACCCTGAAAGTGGAGCGCAAGCCCGATGCGCCCGCCGACGCTCCGCTGGTCCTGGACGGCGCCGACCTGGAGCTGGTATCGGTACAGGTCGACGGCCAGCCCTGGCCCGCGTCGCGCTACACGCTGGATGAATCCACCCTAACCCTCACGGGCCTGCCCGCCCGGGCGGCGGTCGAGATCGTCAGCCGCTGCCGGCCCGGCGCCAATTCGACGCTGATGGGCTTGTATGTCTCGGGCGGCAACTTCTTCACCCAGTGCGAGGCCGAGGGTTTCCGGCGCATCACCTGGTTCGCCGACCGGCCCGACGTGATGTCGCGCTATCGCGTCACCCTGCGGGCCGGCGCCGACTACCCGGTGCTGCTGTCCAACGGCAACCTGCTGGCCACGCGCATCCTGCCCGACGGCCGCCAGGAGGCCGAGTGGGAAGACCCCTTCCCCAAGCCCTGCTACCTGTTCGCGCTGGTGGCCGGACGCCTCACGCACCGCGAAACCAAGGTCCGCACGGCATCGGGGCGCGAAGTGCTGCTGCAGGTGTACAGCGACCCGGGCTCGGAAGACCGCACCGAATGGGCGCTCGAATCGCTGGTGCGGGCGTTGCGCTGGGACGAGGCCCGCTTCGGCCTGGAACTGGACCTGGATCGCTTCATGGTGGTCGCCGTGCGCGACTTCAACATGGGCGCGATGGAAAACAAGGGCTTGAACATCTTCAACGCGGCCTACGTGCTGGCCGACCCGCAGACCGCCACCGACGCCAACTACGAGGGCATCGAGGCGGTGGTCGGGCACGAGTATTTCCATAACTGGACCGGCAACCGCGTCACCTGCCGCGACTGGTTCCAGCTGAGCCTGAAAGAAGGCCTCACCGTATTCCGCGACCAGGAATTCACCGCCGACATGATGGCGCGCGGCCTCGAGCCCGGTGCGGCGGCCAGCGCGCGCGCGGTCAAGCGGATCGACGACGTGGTCACGCTGCGCGCGGCGCAATACCCGGAAGACGCCGGCCCGATGGCGCACCCCATCCGCCCCGAGAGCTACCAGGAAATCGGCAATTTCTACACCGCCACCGTGTACGAGAAAGGCGCCGAGGTGATCCGCATGCAGCATACGCTGCTGGGCGAAGCAGGTTTCCGCGCCGGCATGGACGAGTATTTCCGCCGCCACGACGGACAGGCCGTCACCTGCGACGACTTCGTGGCGGCCATGGAGTCGGTCTACCAGCGCCAGCATCCCGGGCGCGACCTGGCGGTGTTCCGCCGCTGGTACCGCCAGGCCGGCACGCCGCGCGTGGCGGTGGCGTTGCACCACGACGCCGCCGCCCGGCGCTGCACCATCACGCTTACCCAGCGCTGCCCGCCGGTAGGGGTGGAAAAGCGCGCGGACGACGGCTATGTCAAGGCGCCGTTCCATATCCCGTTCGCCATCGGCCTGCTGGATCCGCACGGCCGCGCCCTGCCCCTGCGCCAGGGCGACGGCACGGTCGAAACCGCCCTGCTCGAACTGACCGAGGAATCCCGGCAATGGGTGTTCGAGGACATCGATGCCCGGCCGGTGCCGTCGCTGCTGCGCGGTTTCTCGGCGCCGGTCATCGTCGAATACGACTGGACCGATGCCGAACTGGCCTTGCTGTCGGCCCATGACAGCGATCCGTTCGCGCGCTGGGAAGCCGGCCAGGAACTGGCCACCCGCCAGATCCTCGCGCTGGCCGGCCGCCACCAGGCAGGCCAGCCGATGCAGGCCGAGGATGCTTTCATCCAGGCCTGGCGCGCGCTGCTGACCGACCCGGCGCTGGACGCCGGCTACCGCGCCCGCGCCCTGGCCCTGCCCTCGGAAAAAACCCTCGCCGAGCGCATGGAGGCCATCGACCCGCCGGCCCTGGCGGCGGCGCGCGATTACCTGCGTGCCGAACTCGGGCGGCAACTGGCCGCGCAATGGCGCGCCGCGTTCGACCAGAACCAGACGCCGGGCGAGTACAGCCCCGCGCCCGAGCCCGCCGGCAAGCGCGCTCTCAAGAACCTGGCGCTGGCCCACCTGATGGCGGGCGGCGTGGCCGGCGCGCAGGAACTGGCGCAAGCGCAATTCGACCAGGCCGGCAACATGACCGACAGCCTGGCGGCGCTGTCAGCGCTGGTCAACTACGGACAGGACCAGGCGCCCGCGCAGGCGCTGCAGGCCTTCTACACCCGCTGGCAGGACGACCCGCTGGTCATCGACAAATGGTTCACGCTGCAGGCCACCGCCCGCGGCACCGATGTCGACAGGGTGCGCGCCCTGATGGCTCATCCCGCCTTCACGCTGCGCAACCCGAACCGGGCGCGTGCGCTGGTGTTCCAGTTCTGCCTGAACAACGCGCGCGGCCTGCATCGTCCCGACGGCGCCGGCTACGCCTTCTGGGCCGAGCAAGTGCTGGCTCTGGACGCCCTGAATCCCGAGGTCGCCGCCCGCCTGGCGCGCGCCCTCGACAACTGGGCGCGCTTCGTGCCGGCCCTGCGCACGCCCATGCAGCACGCGCTGCAGCGCGTGCGCGAGCACGCCGGCCTGTCGCGCAATGTGCTCGAAATCGTATCGAAGGCGCTGGAATTCGCCGCCTGAATCCCGCCTCCCACAGGCTGCCTACGGAGACCTCTCTTGAAACACAAAACCCTGACTCAATACCTGGTCGAGCAACAACGTTCGGCCCAGGCCCTGGCCCCCGAAGTGCGCCTGCTGATCGAAGTGGTGGCGCGCGCCTGCAAGGCCATCAGCCATGCCGTCAGCAAGGGCGCGCTGGGCGGCGTGCTGGGCAGCCTCGAATCCGAGAACGTCCAGGGCGAAGTGCAGAAGAAGCTGGACGTGCTGTCCAACGAGATCCTGCTCGAAGCCAATGAATGGGGCGGCCACCTGGCCGCGATGGCGTCCGAGGAAATGGAAACCATCCACCTGATCCCCAATCGCTACCCGAAGGGCGAATACCTGCTGTTGTTCGATCCCCTCGACGGCTCATCCAATATCGACGTCAATGTCTCGATCGGCACGATCTTCTCGGTGTTGCGCGCCCCGCATCGCGTGGCCGGCGCCGAGGAGGTCTGCGAACAGGACTTCCTGCAGCCCGGCAACCAGCAGGTGGCCGCCGGCTACGCTGTCTATGGCCCGCAGACCATGCTGGTGCTGACCATCGGCAACGGCGTGGTGGGCTTCACGCTGGACCGCGAAATGGGCTCGTGGGTGCTGACGCACGAGCGCCTGAGCATTCCCGCCGACACCAAGGAATTCGCCATCAACATGTCGAACATGCGCCACTGGGCCCCGCCGGTCAAGCGCTACATCGACGAATGCCTGGCCGGCAAGACCGGCCCCCTGGGCAAGGACTACAACATGCGCTGGGTCGCCTCGATGGTGGCCGACGTGCACCGGATCATGACGCGCGGCGGCATCTTCATGTACCCCTGGGATGCGCGCGAGCCCGGCAAGCCCGGCAAACTGCGCCTGATGTACGAGGCCAACCCCATGAGCATGATCGTCGAACAGGCCGGCGGCGCTGCGATCGACGGCAAGCAGCGCATCCTGGACATCCAGCCCGAGAAGCTGCACCAGCGCGTCAGCGTGATCCTCGGCTCGAAGAACGAAGTCGAGCGCGTCGGCCGCTATCACGCCGAGGAGTAGGCCTGTGGGCTCAGGAGGTGTCTGACACCCGCAGGGTGTCAGACACCTCACCTCGCGGAACACTCCGCGGGCACCCGGCAAAAAACAAGGGGCCAGGCACGGTGACGTGCCTGGCCCCTTGTCGCATCGGGGGGTGTTACTTCACTTCCTCGATGGTCTTCACGTCGTCCTTGTTCATCTGGACCTTGTGGCCGTCTTTTTCGTATTCGTAGAAGCCCGTGTCCTCGTTGTACTCGGGCTCATCGGGCGTGACGACCTGGCTGCCGTCGCGCTTCTCCACCGTCGATGGCGTCGAGCAGCCCGCCAGTACGCCGACTCCGGTCAAGATCAAGGCGAGCGTCGTGGTCTTCAGGTTCATGGGCGTTTTCTCCGTCAGTCTTGAATGAGTTTTCAATGTAGGCCGCGATGCGCGCCCATACCGTGACGGGATGTCTTCAAAATGCATAAGTCTGTAATGACCGTGCCATATGTGGCCGGCGCCTGCGGCGCGGCGCCCGTCCGGGCGCCTGGGGCCGCAAAGCAAAACCCCCGGCCTGCGGGCCGGGGGTCCTGTCGTGTAAACACGCGGCAAACAAGCTTACACTTTGGCATTGGCCTCGATGTAGCGCCGCACCAACTGCGCATCGCAATCGAGCACGGTGACGCGCTGCGGCAATGACTCCAGGTCGGCCAGCGCCGGCGGCGGCGTGACCGGCTTGCCCAGCGCTTCTTCGATGGTGTCGGAGAACTTCGCGGGCAAGGCGGTTTCGAGCACCAGCATCGGCACGCCCGGCTCGACGAACTCGCGCGCCACTTTCACCCCGTCCGCGGTGTGCGGGTCAACCAGCACGCCGGTGGCGTCGTAGGTCGAGCGGATGACGGCCAGCCGGTCGGCGTGGGTGCTGGTGCCGGCCACGAAGCCGTATTGCGACTCGAACGCCGGCCGGTCGGCCGACAGGTCGAAAAAGCCGTCGCGCGCCAGGTCGGCCCACAGGGCCCGCACGCGCTGCGGATCGCGGCCGGTGAGGTCGTACACGAAGCGCTCGAAATTCGAGGCGCGCGAGATATCCATGGAAGGACTGGAGGTCGCGTAGGTGTGCTCGGCCGCCCGCGGCCGGTAGATGCCGGTGCGGAAGAACTCTTCCAGCACGTTGTTCTCGTTGGTGGCCAGCACCAGGCGGCGCACCGGCAGGCCCATGGCCCGCGCGATATGGCCGGACAGGATATTGCCGAAGTTGCCGGACGGCACCGCGAAGGACACTTGCTGGCCCGCCGCGGACGTGGCCCGCAGCCAGCCGTGGAAGTAATAGACGACCTGCGCCGCGATGCGCGCCCAGTTGATCGAATTGACGGCGCCGATGCGATAGCGGGACTTGAAGTCGAGATCGCCGGCCAGCGCCTTGACGATGTCCTGCGCGTCGTCGAACACGCCGCGCACCGCGATGTTGTGGATGTTCTCGTCCTGCAGCGAATACATCTGGGCGCGCTGGAAGGCGCTCATGCGGCCGTGCGGCGAAAGCATGAAGACCGCCACGCCCTGCTTGCCGCGCAGCGCGTATTCGGCCGCCGAGCCGGTGTCGCCGGAGGTGGCGCCCAGGATGTTGAGCGTGGCGCCCCGCTTGGCCAGCACGTATTCGAAGACCTGGCCGAGGAACTGCATGGCCATGTCCTTGAAGGCCAGCGTCGGGCCTTCCGAGAGCCCCAGCAGGTGCAGGCCGCCGTCCAGCGGGCGCAGCGGCACGATGTCTTCGCTGCTGAACACGCCCTGCCGGTACGCCGCGCGCGTCAGGCGGCGCAGGTCGTCGGCCGGGATGTCGGTGGCGAAGCGCGACAAGACCTCGAACGCCAGGTCGGCGTACGACAGGCCGCGCCAGGATTCGAGGGTGTCGGCCGACACCTGCGGCAAGGCCTCGGGGACGGCCAGCCCGCCGTCGGGCGCCAGGCCTTCGAGGAGGATGTCGCTGAACGCTTGCGGCGCCATGCCGCCGCGGGTAGATACGTATTTCATAGGGTTTCCACGCGCAGGCGCGTCACGCTGGAACGCACGAACGGCAACTGCTCGATGCTGCGGATGGCCTGGTCGACATTGCCTTCGACGGCCTGGTGAGTCAGGAAAATGATATCGGCGCCGCCGATGTGCGACGGTTGCTGGATCATCGAGCCGATCGAGATGCCGCGCTCGGCCAGCACCCGCGCGATGTCGGCCAGCACGCCGGGCTGGTCGTCCACGCGCAGGCGCAAGTAATAGGACGTGCTGATCTTTTCGATCGGCAGGATCGCCAGGTCGGACAGCGCGTCGGGCTGGAACGCCAGGTGCGGCACCCGGTTGCCCGGGTCGGCGGTGTGCAGGCGGGTGACGTCGACCAGGTCGGCCACCACGGCGGATGCGGTGGGCTCCTCGCCCGCGCCCTGGCCGTAGTACAGGGTCGGGCCGACGGCATCGCCGCGCACCAGCACCGCGTTCATGGCGCCTTCGACATTGGCCAGCAGGCGCTCGGCCGGTACCAGCGCCGGGTGCACGCGCAGCTCGATGCCGTCGGCGCGGCGCTTGGTGATGCCAAGCAGCTTGATGCGGTAGCCCAGCCGCTCGGCGTGGGCGATGTCCTCCTGGGCGAGCTGCGAAATGCCTTCGATGTAGGCCTTGTCGAACTGCACCGGCACGCCGAACGCCAGCGAGGCCAGCAGGGTGAGCTTGTGGGCGGCATCCACGCCCTCGACGTCGAAGGTGGGATCGGCCTCGGCATAGCCCAGGCGCTGGGCTTCGGCCAGCACGTCGGCGAACGGCAGGCCGCGCGCCCGCATTTCGGAGAGGATGAAGTTGGTGGTGCCGTTGATGATGCCGGCGACCCATTCGATGCGGTTGGCGGTCAGGCCCTCGCGGATGGCCTTGATGATGGGAATGCCGCCCGCCACCGCGGCCTCGAATGCCACCATGACCCCCTGCGCCGAGGCCGCGGCGAAGATCTCATTGCCGTGCTTGGCCAGCAGGGCCTTGTTGGCGGTGACCACATGCTTGCGATGGGCGATGGCGTCGAGCACCAGCTCGCGCGCCAGGGTGTCGCCGCCGATCAGTTCGACCACGATATCCACTTCCGGGTCGCGCACCAGCGCGCGCACGTCGGTATCGACGGCGACGGCATCGCCGACGCGGCTGCGCGCCTTGGCCACGTCGCGCACGGCGACACGGCTGACCTCGATGCGCCGGCCGGCGCGGCGGGCGATTTCCTCGGCGTTGCGGGCCAGCACGCTCCAGGTGCCGCCGCCCACCACGCCGAGCCCGAGCAGGCCGATCTTGATGGGCTTGATCTCGGCCGACGGTCGAGGGGCGCCCGCGGCGGGCAGGGGATGCAGCGTACGTGTAGCGTTTGTCATGTCATTCCAGATACGGCAGGTGTCGGGCGCCTCCGTGGGGAGACACGCAGGTGTCAGACACCCCAGGGGTGTCTGACACCTGGATAGGGACACCTGGGGAAGGTTCTTTACTTTAGCAAGCCATCCTTGCGGAACATGTCCTTGATGCCGCGCACCGCCTGGCGGGTGCGTTGCTCGTTCTCGATGAGGGCGAAGCGCACGTATTCGTCGCCGTACTCGCCGAAGCCGATGCCGGGCGACACCGCCACCTTGGCATCGGACAGCACGCGCTTGGAGAATTCCAGCGAGCCCATGGCCCGGTAGGGTTCGGGGATGTGCGCCCAGATATACATGGAGGCCTTGGGGATCTCCACGTTCCAGCCCGCTTCGTGCAGGCCGCGCGCCAGGACGTCGCGGCGGCTGCGGTACTGCTCGACCACCTCGGCCACGCAGTCCTGGGGGCCGTCCAGCGCGGCGATCGACGCCACCTGGATGGGCGTGAAGGTGCCGTAGTCGTGGTAGCTCTTGATGCGCGCCAGCGCGTTGACCAGTTCGCGATTGCCCACCATGTAGCCGATGCGCCAGCCCGCCATGTTGTAGCTCTTGCTCATGGTGAAGAATTCCACCGCCACGTCGCGCGCGCCGGGCACCTGCATGATGGACGGCGCCACATAGCCGTCGAAGCAGATGTCGGCGTAGGCCAGGTCGTGCACCACCAGGATGTCGTGTTCCTTGGCCAGCGCCACCACGCGCTCGAAGAACGACAGGTCGACGCACTGCGCGGTCGGGTTGCTGGGGAAGCCCAGGATCATCATCTTCGGCTTGGGAATCGATTCGCGCACGGCGCGCTCGAGCTCTTCGAAGAAGTCCACGCCGGGCGTCATGCGCACCGAGCGGATGTTGGCGCCGGCGATCACCGCGCCGTAGATATGAATGGGGTAGCTGGGGTTGGGCACCAGCACCGTGTCGCCGCGGTCCAGCGTGGCCAGCATCAGGTGCGCCAGGCCCTCTTTCGAGCCGATGGTGACGATGGCCTCGGCGTCCGGGTCGAATTCGACCGCGTAGCGGCGCTGGTACCAGTCGCAAATCGCCTTGCGCAGGCGCGGGATGCCCTTGGAAACCGAATAGCCGTGGGTGCTGGGCCGGCTGGAGGCCTCGACCAGCTTGTCGACGATGTGCTTGGGCGTCGGGCCGTCGGGATTGCCCATCGACATGTCGATGATGTCCTCGCCGCGCCGCCGGGCGGCCATCTTGAGCTCGCCGGTGATATTGAACACGTACGGAGGCAGACGCTCGATGCGGGAGAACTTCCTCATGGGGAACGATTCCTTGATGATGGCGGGATGTGACAAGAGGTTTGCAGCGCAGCAAAACTCAGTAATCTAGCGCAAGCGGGCCCGGGCGGCAAATGACGGTATTCCGTCCCCTTTGACCGTGGATACCCTGCAACATGAGCGCATTTCGATGCGCTATGATCGGAATCATAGAGCTGGAGTACTTATTGAAGCTGCACACCGACCCTGCATCGGCCCTTAATACCGTTACCGCCTACGGCGACGGCTATATCGAGGTCAACCAGGTCCGATTTTCCCACGCGGTCGCGTTCGGCCCCGAAGGCGCCGTCACCGAATGGCCGGTCCAGGCCGCCACCGACATCACCGCATCGCTACTGAAGCAGGCTGCCGGCCTGTCCGACGCCCCGCGCGACCCCATGGCATTCCTCGACGCGCCCGAAGGCGCCGCCCGCCAGTCCGGCGGCGGGCCCGAGGTGCTGCTGGTGGGCACGGGCAGCCGCCAGCGGCTGCTGGGCCACGATGTGCTGCGCCCGCTGCTGGCCGCCGGCATCGGCGTCGAGGTCATGGACACCCAGGCCGCGGCGCGCACCTACAACATCCTGATGGCAGAGGGCCGCCGCGTCGTGGTGGCCTTGCTGCCGACCCAAGGAGAATCCCCCGCATGACGCCGCACATAGGCAAACCCGCCCCGCTCTTCACCGCCGAGAGCACCATCGGCCCGATCAGCCTGGAACAATGCCAGGGTCGCGCCGTGGTGCTGTATTTCTATCCCAAGGACAACACCCCGGGCTGCACCACCGAAAGCCAGGATTTCCGCGACCTGCACGCCGACTTCCTGGAGGCCGGCGCGGTGGTGGTGGGCATTTCACGCGATTCGCTGAAATCGCACGAGAACTTCCGCGCCAAGTACGAGCTGCCCTTCCCGCTCATCGCCGACACCGACGAGGCGGTCTGCAACCTGTACGGCGTCATCAAGCAGAAGAATATGTACGGTAAACAGGTGCGTGGCATCGAACGCAGCACTTTCCTCATCGATGCCTATGGCCGGCTGGTGCAGGAATGGCGCGGCGTGAAGGTGCCCGGCCACGCCAGCGAAGTATTGCAGGCTGCCCGCAGCATCGGCTGAATCCGTACCGGAATCACGGAATCATTGTCAGGCGCTATAGCCGGCCCCACAGGAGAATGACCTATATGCCGCTACCGAAGATGCCCACTCGACCCGCAGCCATCCTGACGTTCCCCTCGGGCGAAGCCGCCCGCAGCAAGGCCCGCGCCAGCGCGGCCAAGCCCACGGCCGCGGCGCCGGCCGCCGCGGCGCCGGCCGCCGCGGCCCCGGCAGCCAAGCCGCTGCCGGCCCAGCCCGAGCTCGAAGGCATCAAATCGCAGGCACCGGCCGCCGTCGCGCCGGCTCCCGTCGCGGCGCCCCGCGCCGCCCGCGGCGGCAAGGCATCGACCGCCGGGCGCAAGCCCAAGGCGCGCGCGCAGAGCGCCGTGCGCAAGCTGTTCGTGCTGGACACCAACGTGCTGCTGCACGACCCCACCTCGCTGTTCCGCTTCGAAGAGCACGACATCTTCCTGCCGATGATGACGCTGGAGGAGCTCGACCACCAGAAGAAAGGCATGTCGGAAGTGGCGCGCAATGCGCGCCAGGTCAGCCGCTCGCTGGACGCGCTGGTGCATGACGCCGACCAGCTCGACGAAGGCCTGGAGCTGAGCGCGCTGGGGAACAAGGACGCCACCGGCAAGCTGATGTTCCAGACCACGGCGATCCACAGCACCCTGCCCTCGGACCTGCCGATGGGCAAGGCCGACAACCAGATCCTCGGCGTGGTGCGCGCCCTGCAGGAGAAATTCCCGCAGCGCGAGGTGGTGCTGGTGTCCAAGGACATCAACATGCGCCTGAAGGCGCGCGCCCTGGGCATGGCGGCCGAGGACTACTACAACGACCACGTCCTGGAAGACTCGGACCTGATGTATTCGGGCGTCATGCAGTTGCCCGAGGACTTCTGGAACCGGCACGGCAAGGACGTCGAATCCTGGCAACAGGGCGGCACGACGTTCTACCGCATCCATGGTCCGCTGTGCGCCCAGTTCATGGTCAACCAGTTCGTGTACTTCGAAGGCCAGATGCCCTTGTATGCGCAGGTGCGCGAAGTCAGCGGCAAGACCGCGGTGCTGGCCACCCTGCGCGACTACACCCACGGCAAGAACAATGTGTGGGGCATCACCGCGCGCAACCGCGAACAGAATTTCGCGCTGAACCTGCTGATGAACCCGGACTGCGACTTCGTGTCGCTGCTGGGCCAGGCGGGTACCGGCAAGACGCTGCTCGCCCTGGCCGCCGGCATCACCCAGGTGCTGGAGACCAAGCGCTATACCGAGATCATCATGACCCGGGTGACGGTGCCCGTGGGCGAGGACATCGGCTTCCTGCCGGGCACCGAGGAAGAAAAGATGCTGCCCTGGATGGGTGCGCTGGAAGACAACCTGGACGTCCTGAACATGGGCGACGGCGACGGCGGCGACTGGGGCCGGGCGGCCACCATGGACCTGATCCGTTCGCGCATCAAGGTCAAGTCGCTCAACTTCATGCGCGGCCGGACCTTCCTGAACAAGTACCTGATCATCGACGAGGCGCAGAACCTCACGCCCAAGCAGATGAAGACGCTGGTCACGCGCGCCGGCCCGGGCACCAAGGTGGTCTGCCTGGGCAACGTGGCCCAGATCGACACGCCGTATCTCACCGAGGGCAGTTCCGGCCTGACCTTCGTGGTGGACCGCTTCAAGGGCTGGCCGCACGCCGGGCACGTGACCCTGCAACGCGGCGAACGCTCCCGCCTGGCCGATTACGCGGGCGACGTCCTGTAATGAGCGCGCGGCCGCCCGTCGGCATCACCATGGGCGATGCCGCGGGCATCGGCCCGGAGATCATCGTCAAGGCCTGCGCCCAAGGCCTGAAGGCGCCCGCCGTGGTATATGGCGATGCGGACACCATGCGCCGCGCCGCCGCGCTGCTGGGCGCGCGCCTGGACATCGCCGAGATCGGCGCGGTCAGCCAGGCCAGCGGCGACCCCGGGCGCATCGACGTGATCCCCTGTACGCCGCCGCTGCCCGCCGGCCTGCCGCCCGGGCGCGTCAGCGCGGCCGCCGGCCGCGCCGCCTACGACTGCCTGTGCGCGGCCATCGACGATGCGCAGGCCGGACGCATCCGCGCCATTGTCACGGCCCCGCTGAACAAGCATTCCATGCACCTGGCCGGCATCGACCAGCCCGGCCACACCGAGATCCTGGCCGAGCGCTCGGGCACGGCTGATTTCGCCATGATGCTGGCCAACGACGAATTGCGCGTGCTGCTGGTCACCATCCACATGCCGCTGGCCGCCGTGCCGGCCGCGATCACGGCGCAAGCCGAGGCGCGGGCGATCCGGCTGGCCGACCGGGCCTGCCGCCAGATGGGCATCGAACGGCCGCGCATCGCGGTGGCCGGCTTGAATCCGCATGCCGGCGAGGACGGCAAGTTCGGCCGCGAAGACCTGGATATCATCGCGCCCGCGATCGCCGAGGCGCGCGCCGCCGGCCTGGACGTATCCGGGCCGTGGCCCGGCGACACCGTCTTCATGCGCGCGCGGCGTGGCGAATTCGATATCGTGGTGGCCCAGTATCACGACCAGGGCCTGATACCGGTGAAGTACCCGGGCGTGGACCAGGGGGTCAACGTCACGGTGGGGCTGCCTTTCGTGCGCACCAGCGTGGATCACGGCACCGCGTTCGACATTGCGTGGAAAGGCATGGCCGACCATGCCTCGCTGGTGGCGGCGTTCGACCTGGCCTTGGCGATGACGCCCTGACAAGCGGCGCTTCCCTACGGGAAGCTGAACATGGCCGGCGCGCGGCCCGTCTACAATAGCGCGCTTTGGCTGCCTCGCCGCGGCCGTCCACGCAACGCGCCATGTCCCGCTACGCCCGCTTCCTGCCTGACCGCTTCACGCTTTTTCTCGTCATCACAGTCCTCATCGCCAGCGTGCTGCCCGCCCACGGCAAGGGCATCGTGGCCTTCAGCTGGATCACCAATATCGGCATCGCCCTGCTGTTCTTCCTGCACGGCGCGCGCCTGTCGCGCGATGCCATCGTGGCCGGCATCACCCACTGGCGGCTGCACCTGACCGTATTCTCGGCCACCTTCATCATGTTCCCGCTGCTGGGCGTCGCGCTCAAGCCAGTGCTGCAGCCGCTGGTGACGCCGGAACTCTATACCGGCGTGCTGTTCCTGTGCTGCCTGCCGGCCACCGTGCAATCGGCCATCGCGTTCACCTCGATGGCGCGCGGCAACGTGCCGGCCGCCGTATGCAGCGCGTCGGCGTCCAGCCTGCTGGGCATCTTCCTCACGCCGCTGCTGGTGGGCACGGTGGTGGCCGCCAGCGCCAGCGCGCCGATTTCGTTCGATGCCGTAGGCAAGATCATGCTGCAGCTGCTGCTGCCGTTCGTCCTGGGCCAATTCCTGCGGCGCTGGATCGGCGCCTGGGTGTACCAGCGCAAGGCGCTGTTGAAATTCGTCGACCAGGGCTCGATCCTGCTGGTGGTGTATACGGCCTTCTCCGAAGCGGTCAACGAAGGGCTGTGGCGCGATACGCCCCTGCCCGCGCTGTTGGGCCTGGTGCTGTGCTGCGCGGTGCTGCTGGCCCTGGCGCTGCTGGGGTGCGTGGCGCTGGGCCGGCTGTTCAAGTTCAAGCTGGAAGACCGCATTACCCTGCTGTTCGGCGGCTCGAAGAAAAGCCTGGCCAGCGGCATCCCGATGGCGCAGGTCATTTTCGCCGGCCAGGCGGTCGGCGCCATCGTCCTGCCGCTGATGCTGTTCCACCAGATCCAGCTGATGGTCTGCGCCGTACTGGCGGCCCGCTACGCCAAGCGGCCGCGCTAGCCGCCTTGCCCTGCATGTCGCGTTCGGCAGGTGCCAGACACCCGCCGGGTGTCTGGCACCGAGGGGTAGCCGAGCCGCGCCCACGCAACCCGGCGTGCCGGGGGCGACCTGCCGCGTACGGCGTTCAACCCGCCATCAGCTTGCGCCAGCCGTCCCACCCGAGCCGGCGCAGCGTTTCCATGTTCTTCTCGTAGATTTCCGCGGCATCGGCGAACACCTCGACCGCGCGGTCGATGCTGTCTTCGCGCAACAGGTGCAGGATGGGATGCGGCGACCGGTTGGTGCAGTTCTCGATATCGTCGGGCTCGGTGTCGGCAAACTGGAAGGCGGGATGGAAGGTCGCCACCTGCAGCACGCCGA
This sequence comes from Bordetella genomosp. 2, assembly GCF_002261345.1. Taxonomy (GTDB): domain Bacteria; phylum Pseudomonadota; class Gammaproteobacteria; order Burkholderiales; family Burkholderiaceae_B; genus Bordetella_A. The sequence continues at coordinate 687,899 of NZ_NEVT01000006.1, forward strand.
CCAGCCGCATGCGCTTGAGCAGGCGGTCGGACAGGTCGGCAAAATCGTTGAACTCGTAGAAATCGTCGAGCGCGTCCGGCAGGATCAGCAGGGTCGTATCCAGCTGGTCGGGGTCGGCCTGCGACAAGAGCAGCAGCTCGTCTTCCAGGTCGGCCAGCACGCCTTCGGCATCGGTGGCGTCGCTGGCCGCGTAGCGTACCTGGTCTTTCACCTGCACCGCCTTGGCGAAGGGGCACAGGTTCAGGCCGATGACGGCCCGCTCCACCCACAGGCGGGTCTCGTCGATGATGCGCTGGTAGGCGCCTTCGGTATGGATCATGGGCTCAGGCCGGCATGGCCGCCATGGTCTGCGCCACCGCGGCGGTCAGCCGCTTGCCGTACGGAACGTGCAGGAACTCGTTAGGGCCATGCGCATTGGAACGCGGCCCCAGCACGCCGCACACCATGAACTGCGCCTTGGGGAACCCCTGTTGCAGCAGGCTCATGAGCGGGATGGTGCCGCCCTGCCCGATGTAGCCGCAGGGCGCGCCATAGTACTGGCGCGAAGCGGCATCGAGCGCCTGCGTCAGCCACGGCGCCGAGGCGGGCGCATTCCAGCCGGTGGCCGCCCCTTGGTTGGCGTGGAAGATGACCTTGGCGTTGTACGGGGAGTCGGCTTCGAGCAATTGCTTGATTTCCTGCGAGGCCGCCACCGCGTCGATCAGCGGCGGCAGGCGCAGCGACAGTTTGAAGGCCGTGCGCGGGCGCAGCACGTTGCCCGCGCTGGACAGCGGCGGCAGGCCCTCGGCGCCGGTCACCGACAGGGTGGGCCGCCAGGTGCGGTTCAGCAGCGCCTCTTCCGGATGGGTGGTCATGGGCAGCACGAAGCCGCCGTCGGCGCCGCAGCTCCAGGGGAAGCGGCGCCAGACTTCGTCGCCCAGGATGCGCGCGGTCTCGCGCACCTGTTCGCGGCGCTCGGCGGGGATTTCGCAATGCAGGCTCTGCGGCAGCAGGCGCCCGGTGGAGCTGTCTTCCAGGCGGTCGAGCAGGTGGCGCAGGATGCGGAAGCTCGATGGCACCACGCCGCTGGAATCCCCGGAGTGCACGCCTTCGTCGAGCACCTGCACTTCCAGCGTGCCGGATACCATGCCGCGCAGCGAAGTGGTCATCCAGAGCTGGTCGTAATTGCCGGCGCCGGAGTCGAGGCACACCACCAGCGCCACGTTGCCCAGGCGGTCGCGCAGCGCATCGACGTAGGGCAGCAGGTCGTAGCTGCCGGATTCCTCGCAGGTTTCGACGATGCCGACGCAGCGCGGCCGCGGCACGCCCTGCGCATCGAGCGCCATGATGGCGGTCAGCGAAGCGTAGATGGCGTAGCCGTCGTCGGCGCCGCCGCGGCCGTAGAGCTTGCCGTCCTCGTACTTGGGCGTCCAGGGGCCGAGATCGGAGCGCCAGCCGGAGAATTCCGGCTGCTTGTCCAGGTGTCCGTAGAGCAGCACGGTATCGCCGCTGTCGGCGCGCGTGGCCGGCGCGTCGAAGAAGATGACCGGGGTGCGGCCCGGCAGGCGCACCACCTCGAGCTTCAGGCCCGCCACCTTGCGCGCTTCGACCCACTGGGCCGCGTCGCGCACCACCCGCTCGATGTAGGCGTTCTTTTCCCAGTCGGCGTCGAAGGCCGGGCTCTTGGCCGGCACGGCGATGTAGTCGGTCAGGGCCGGAATGATTTCGTCGTCCCACTGCCGGTCGACGAAGGCCTGCAGGGCGTCCGGGTCGAGGGTGGGAGGCAGGGCGTCGTCGGGGATGCGGGCGTTCATGGCGCGGTCCTGTACGGGCAAAACCCGATTTTATGCCCGCCGCGCCAAAAGTGGGGGAACGGCCGCCACCGCCCCCCCATGCAGGCTGCCGCCCTACCCCAGCCAGACGCGCGCGTTGCGGAACATGCGCATCCAGGGGCTGTACGGGCCGCCGCTGTCGGCCGGCCCCCATTGCTGCGGCGCCCACGACATCATCACATTGCGGGTCACGCGCTCGGGGTGCGGCATGATGACGGTGAAGCGGCCGTCGGCGGTGGTGACCGAGGTCTGCCCGCCCGGGCTGCCGTTGGGGTTGAACGGATAGGCCTCGGTGGGTTGGCCGCGATTGTCGATATAGCGCGCCGCCACCAGCACTTTGCCGGCATCGCCCTGCTGGGTGTAGTCGGCATAGCCCTCGCCATGCGCCACCGCCACCGGCACGCGCGTGCCTTCCATGCCGGCGAAGAAGATCGACGGCGAGCCGGCGATCTCGACCAGCGACAGGCGCGCCTCGTATTTCTCGGACTGGTTGCGGGTGAAGCGCGGCCAGTGTTCGGCGCCCGGGATCATGGGCGCCAGCGCGGCCATCATCTGGCAGCCGTTGCACACGCCCAGCGCGAAGGTATCGGGCCGGGCGAAGTACGCGGCGAACTGGTCCGACAGGCGGCCATTGAAGCGGATGGTGCGCGCCCAGCCTTCGCCGGCGCCCAGCACGTCGCCGTAGCTGAAGCCGCCCACCGCCACCAGGCCCTGCATCCCCGCCAGGTCGATGCGGCCGGCCAGCAGGTCGGTCATGTGCACGTCGATGGCGTCGAAGCCCGCGGTATCGAAGGCCCACGCCATTTCCACCTGGCTGTTGCAGCCCTGCTCGCGCAGGATGGCCACGCGCGGGCGCTTGCCGCTGGCGATGAACGGCGCGGCGATGTCTTCCTGGGGGTCGAACGCCACGCGCGGGGCCAGGCCCGGATCGGCGGCGTCGTTCCAGGTGTCGAGCTCCGCCTGCGCGCAGGCGGGATTGTCGCGGCGCGCCATGATGCGGTAGCTGACCTCGCTCCAGGCGCGCCCCAGTTCGGCGCGCGGCTGGCTCCAGACCTTCTTGCCGTCGCGGAAGAACTCGACCGTGTCGGCGTCGTTCAGGCCGCCGATGACGTGCGAATGGGCCGACAGGCCGGCGCCGCGCAGCACCTGCATGACGGCGTCGCGCTGGGCCGCCGGCACCTGGATCACCGCCCCCGCCTCTTCGGAGAACAGCGCCTTCAGCGTCAGCTCGTCGCGCTGCACCGCCACCTGCTCGGGGCGGATCTTGTAGTCGCCCCAGTCGGCCGACTGGGGGTCGAAGGTGAGCATGTCCAGGTTGACCGAGATGCCGGTGCGGCCGGCGAACGCCATCTCGCACAGCGTGGCGAACAGGCCGCCGTCGGAACGGTCGTGGTAGGCCAGCAGCACGCCGGCTTCGGCCAGCGTGCGGATAGTGACGAAGAAGGCGCGCAGATCCTGCGGCGCGTCGATGTCCGGCACGCTTTCGCCGAGCTGGTTGTAAGTCTGCGCCAGGATGGAGCCACCCATGCGGTGGCGGCCGCGGCCCAGGTCGATGAGGATGAGCACGCTGTCGCCGGCGTCGGCGCGCAATTGCGGCGTCAGGCTGGCGCGCACGTCGCCGACCGGCGCGAAGGCGGTCACGATGAGCGAAACGGGCGCTATCACCTGGCGGGCTTCGCCGTCCTGTTCCCAGGTGGTTTTCATGGACAGCGAATCCTTGCCCACCGGGATCGACAGGCCGGTGGCCTGGCACAGCTCGCTGACCGCGGACACGGTGTCATACAGCGCGGCGTCCTGGCCGTCGACGCCGCAGGCGGCCATCCAGTTGGCCGACAACTTGATGTCCTCCAGGCGCGCCACGTCGGCGGCGGCCAGGTTGGTCAGGGCTTCGGCCACGGCCATGCGGCCCGAGGCCGGCGCGTCGAGCACCGCCAGCGGCGTGCGCTCGCCCATGGCCATGGCCTCGCCACGGAACCCTTCGTAGTCGGCCAGCGTGACCGCGCAATCGGCCACCGGCACCTGCCAGGGGCCGACCATCTGGTCGCGGCTGGACAACCCGCCCACGGTGCGGTCGCCGATGGTGATCAGGAACGACTTGTTGGCCACGGTGGGATGGCGCAGCACCCGGTAGGCGGCCTCGGTGAGGTCGATGCCGGCCAGGTCCAGCGGCTCGGACACGCCAGGCTGGCGGCGCACGTCGCGCGTCATGCGCGGCGGCTTGCCGAGAATGACGTCGATCGGCACGTCGACCGGCCGGGTGCCGGCCTGCGGCGCCTCGGCATCGATGCCGGGCAGCCCCTCGCCATCCACCACGCGCAGCTGGCGCGACTCGGTCGCCACGCCCACCACGGCGTACGGGCAGCGCTCGCGCCGCGCGATGGCGTCGAAGCGGTCCAGGTCTTGCGGCAGGATCGACAGCACGTAGCGCTCTTGCGACTCGTTGCTCCAGATCTCGGCCGGCGACAGGCCGGACTCCTCCAGCGGCACGCGCTTGAGGTCGAACACGGCGCCGCGCCCGGCGTCGTTGACCAGCTCCGGGAAGGCATTGGACAGGCCGCCGGCGCCGACGTCGTGGATGGCCAGGATGGGGTTGGCCGCGCCCTGCTGCCAGCAGCGGTCGATGACTTCCTGCGCGCGGCGTTCGATTTCGGGATTGCCGCGCTGGACCGAATCGAAATCCAGTTCGGCCGAATTGCTGCCCATGCTGATGCTGGAGGCGGCGCCGCCGCCCATGCCGATGCGGAAGCCCGGGCCGCCGAGCTGGATCAGCAGCGCGCCGGGCGGGATCACTTCCTTCTTGGTCAGGCCGGCATCGATGCTGCCCAGCCCGCCCGCGATCATGATGGGCTTGTGGTAGCCCCAGCGCGTGCCGCCGGCGGTCTGTTCGTAGCTGCGGAAGTAGCCCAGCAGGTTGGGCCGGCCGAACTCGTTGTTGAAGGCCGCGCCGCCGATGGGGCCGTCGATCATGATGGACAGCGGCGAGGCGATGCGGTCCGGCAGGCCGTGGTGATCGGCTTCCCAGGGCTGCAGCGCGTCGGGAAAACGCAGGTGCGAGACGGTGAAGCCGGTGAGGCCGGCCTTGGGCTTGGAGCCGCGTCCGGTGGCGCCTTCGTCGCGGATCTCGCCGCCCGCGCCGGTGGATGCCCCCGGGAACGGCGCGATGGCGGTGGGATGATTGTGGGTCTCGACCTTCATCAGCGTATGCACGGTGGTGTCGCGGCGCACATAGCGCGCGGCCTCGCCGCCCTGCCCGTCCGCCTGCGGCACGCCGGCCTGGAAGCGCTGCGCGGGGCCGCCTTCCATGATCGCGGCGTTGTCGGAATAAGCCACCACCGTGCCGGCCGGCTGGGCCTTGTGGGTGGCGCGGATCATCCCGAACAGGGTCTCGGATTGCGGCTGGCCGTCGATCACCCACTGCGCGTTGAAGATCTTGTGGCGGCAGTGCTCGCTGTTGGCCTGCGCGAACATCATCAGCTCGACGTCGGTGGGGTCGCGCCCCAGGCTGGCGAACGACTGCGCCAGGTAGTCGATTTCATCTTCGGACAGCGCCAGGCCCAGGCTGGCATTGGCCTCGACCAGCGCCGCGCGGCCCTGCGCCTGGACTGCCACGGTACGCATCGGCTTGCCCTCGAGCGGCTGGAACAGCGCCTGGCCGTCGAAATCGGCGCCCACCACGGTTTCGGTCATGCGGTCGTGCAGGCAGTCGGCCGCCCGCGCCAGCATGGCGCTGTCGAGCGCCTTGGCGCCCAGCAGGCCGCGTTCCGGGACCAGGAAATAGCGCACCCCCCGTTCGATCCGGCGCACCGCCGCCAGCCCGCAGTTGTGCGCGATGTCGGTGGCCTTGCTGGCCCATGGGGAAATGGTGCCCAGGCGCGGAATGACCAGCAGCGCCAGGCTCTTGGCCGGCGCTTCGCCGGCCGCGGTCGTGCCGTAGTCGAGCAGTTGCGCCAATTGCCGCTGCTGGTCGTCGCTCAGGGCGGCGTCGGTGCTGACGAAGTGTTCGTAGCGCGCGGAGATATCGGCGATGGGCAGGCCGGCCTCCTGGAGCCGCGCCAGCAGGCGTTCGCGGCGGAAGGCGGAGAGGACGGAGGAACCGGGCAGATGCTGGACGAGGGACACGATGCGGGCGCCGTTAGAAGTGGAAAGAAGCGAAACGGGGATTTTACCTTTTCAGGGTTTCCCCCGAGCGGCCCCGCAGTGGCCGCGCGCCAGGCACGGCCCCGCCCAGTTACAAAATAATTCCACGGCGCCGGCGGCTTGCATGCCGCAACGCACAAACCAGGCTCCTGGAGAGGCCCTCCCCGGCCGCTGAAAGCCGGAGATGGGCACGACCAACGCGTCGACGCTGCAACGCAGCATGTTGCAAAAGCCCTTCACCCACGGGAAAACACGCACTAACGCACCGCGGCGGTGCGAGTAGGATGCTGCGATCCACGTTTCCGTCCCGCTTTTGCTGTTGCCAATGTCCCGCCCTGACGTCCCCGTCGAACCGGCCGAGCCGGTTGAACCCATCATCCCCGCCGAACCAGATCCCGCCGTAAAAGTCCCGCTGGCCGCGGAGGACTGGCTGGCCGTCATCGTGCTGGCGGTATTGGCGCTGATCACCTTCACCAACGTGCTGGTGCGCTACTTCACCGACCAGTCATTCGCCTGGACCGAGGAAATCTCGATCTTCCTGCTCATCGTGCTGACCATGGCGGGCGGCAGCGCGGCCTTCGTGCGCAACCACCATATCCGCATCGAGGCGGTGGCCGACGGCGGTACGCCGGCGCGCCGGCGCGCGCTGGCGCTGCTGGCCAACAGCGTGGTGCTGCTGTTCTTCATCCTGCTCACCGTCCTCTCGGTGCGCCTGGTGATGGACGAGTACATATACGAGGAAACCTCGCCGGCGATCGGCGTGCCGACCTGGTGGTATTCGATCTGGCTGCCCATTCTGGCCGCGGCGATCGTGCTGCGCACGGCAGGCACGCTGCGTCGCCTGTGGCGGAGCCCGGCCCGATGATCGCCGCCCTGCTGTTCGCGGTTTTCGCGGTCCTGATGGTGATCGGCGTGCCGGTATGCGTGGCGCTCGGCGTGGCCGGCACGCTGGCCATCGTGCTGTCCAACCAGGACGTCGCCTGGTTCGGCCTGCTGGCGGTGCCGCAGAACTTCTATGCCGGGCTGGCCAAGTACCCGTTGCTGGCGATCCCCATGTTCGTGCTGGTGGGATCGATCTTCGACCGTTCCGGCGTGGCGCGCCGCCTGGTGGACCTGGCCATCGCCGTGGTGGGCCGCGGCCCGGGCATGCTGCCGCTGGTGGCGATCGCCGTGGCCATGTTCCTGGGCGGCATCTCGGGCTCCGGCCCGGCCTGCGCCGCCGCGGTCGGCGCGGTGATGATCGCGGCGATGGCGCGGGCCGGCTACCCGGGCCCCTTCTCCGCCTCGGTGGTGGCCGCCGGCGCGGCGACCGACATCCTGATCCCGCCGTCGATCGCCTTCATCATCTATTCGGTGCTGGTGCCCGGCGCATCGGTGCCCGCGCTGTTCGCCGCCGGCATGGTGCCCGGCCTGCTCGCGGGCCTGGCGCTGATCGTGCCGACGGTATGGCTGGCGCGCCGGCACAACATGGGCACGCTGGAAGCCCATTTGCCGCGCCCGCCGTTCTGGGCCAGCCTGCGCCAGGCCAGCTGGGGCCTGGCCGCGCCGGTGCTGATCCTGGGCGGCATGCGCATGGGCTGGTTCACGCCCACCGAAGCCGCCGTGGTGGCGGTGTTCTACGGGCTGTTCGTGGGCATGTGCATCCATCGCACCATCAAGGTCCGCGACCTGTTCGTCATCCTGCGCGAAGCGGCCGAACTGTCGGCGGTGATCATGATGGTGGTGGCGCTGGCCGGCATCTTCGCCTGGGCGCTTTCCACGCTGAGCATCATCGATCCGCTCACCCACGCCATCGTCAATTCGGGGCTGGGCGAATGGGGCGTGCTGGCTCTGCTGATCGCGTTGCTGATGACCATGGGCATGTTCCTGGACGGCATCTCGATTTTCCTGATCTTCGTGCCGTTGCTGATGCCGATCGCCGACGCCTACGGCTGGGATCCCGTCTGGTTCGGCGTGATCCTGACCTTGAAGGTCGCGCTCGGCCAGTTCACGCCGCCGCTGGCGGTGAATCTGATGGTGTCGTGCCGCATCGCGCGCGTGCCCATGGAGTCCACCGTGCCGTGGGTGCTGTGGCTGCTGGGCGCGATGTTCCTGGTGCTGGTCGCCGTGCTGGCGTTCCCGCAACTGGCGCTCTGGCTGCCGCACCGCCTGGGATACTAAGGCCGCGAGGCCGCATTCCATCCAATACCGACAAATGTCATATCGCGAGGAGAAGACCCGATGAAACTACGCAATCTGCTCGGCGCCGCCCTGTGCGCGGCCGCCACGCTGGCCATGGCGCCCGCCCATGCCCAGAACTACAAGTCGGAATACAAGCTGTCCATCGTGGTGGGCACGTCCTTTCCATGGGGCCAGGGCGCGCAGATCTGGGCCGACCTGGTGCGCGAACGCACCGAGGGCCGCATCAACATCAAGGTCTATCCCGGAACGTCGCTGGTGCAAGGCGACCAGACGCGCGAGTTCACGGCCATCCGCCAGGGCGTGATCGACATGGCGGTGGGCTCCACCATCAACTGGTCGCCCCAGGTCAAGCAGCTCAATCTGTTTTCGCTGCCGTTCCTGATGCCCGACTACGCGGCCATCGACGCCCTGGTGCAGGGCGAAGTCGGCCAGGAGCTGTTCAAGGTCATCGAAAAGGCGGGCGTGGTGCCGCTGGCCTGGGGCGAGAACGGCTATCGCCAGCTCAGCAATTCCAAGCATGCGGTGTCCAAGCCGGAAGACCTCAAGGGCATGAAGCTGCGCGTGGTGGGTTCGCCGCTGTACATCGACACCTTCACCGCGCTGGGCGCCAACCCCACCCAAATGAGCTGGGCCGACGCCCAGCCCGCGCTGGCCAGCGGCGCGGTCGACGGGCAGGAAAACCCGCTGTCGATCTATACCGGCGCCAAGCTGTACGACGTGGCGCAGAAGTACCTGACCCTGTGGAACTACGTGGCCGATCCGCTGGTGTTCGTGGTGAATCGCGAAGTGTGGCAATCGTGGTCCGAGCAGGACCGCAAGATCGTGCGGGAAGCGGCGCTCGAGGCCGGCAAGAAAGAGATCGCCATCGCGCGCAAGGGCGTCACCCCGGAAGATCCTTCCTTGCTCAAGGAGATCGAAGGCCACGGCGTGACGGTCACCTCGCTCAGCGAAGCCCAGCACGCCGAGTTCGTGAAAGCCACCAAGCCGGTATACGACAAGTGGAAGTCGCGCATCGGCGAGGACCTGGTCGAACTGGCCGAGAAATCCATCGCGGCCCGCAAGAAATAAGCAGCAGCCCAGGGGAGAACGGCGGCGCGAGCCGCCACCGGAAGGCATGGCGCCAGAACCTTGCCTCCAGCACGGACGCCGATATCGGCGTCCGTGTTTTTTTGGGGCGTCAGGCGTCTGGCGACGGATACTGGACTTCCAGGATGTCCAGCTCCTCGACGCCGCCCGGCGTGCGCAGCACGACCGTGTCGCCCTCGCGCGCCTTGATCAGGGCGCGCGCCACCGGCGATATCCAGCTGATCTTGCCGGCCAGCGGCTCGGCCTCGTCGACCCCCACGATGGTCACGGTGTGGGTCTCGCCCGCCTTGTCCAGGTAAGTGACGGTGGCGCCGAAGAACACCTGGTCGCGGTTGGGCTGCGCGGCCGGATCGACCACTTCGGCGATATCCAGGCGCTTGGTCAGGAACCGCATGCGCCGGTCGATCTCGCGCAGCCGCTTCTTGCCGTAGAGATAGTCGCCGTTCTCGGAACGGTCGCCATTGGAGGCCGCCCACGACACGACCTGCACCACGGCCGGCCGTTCCACATTCATCAGCTGGGCCAGTTCATCGCGCAGGCGCGCATAGCCGCCCGGGGTCATGTAATTGCGGATGCCGGCAGGCAAGGCCTGCGCCTCCGGCAGGTCGTCCTCGTCGTCGCGGTCCGACTCTTTGACAAAAGCCTTGTTCATGGAATTTCAGAACCAGTCGTGCCAGACCGGCTTCAGATCGTCGGGCAGGGGCGGCAAGGCCCCCAGGTCGGCGCGGCTCTCGCGCGGACTGTGGAAATCGGACCCGCGCGAGGCCAGGAACCCGTAGCGTCGCGCCACCTGGGCATAGTGGCGCGCCTCGTCGGGCGTATGGCTGCCGGTCGTGACCTCGATGCCGACGCCGCCGAGCTGCAAGAACTCGTCGAACAGCGCGTCGAACTGGAGGGCGGAATACTTGTAGCGGCCGGGATGCGCGATGACCGCCCGGCCGCCCGCGCCGACGATCCAGCCGACGGCATCGGCCAGCGAGGCCCACTGCATGGGCACGTGGCCCGGGCAGTCGTCGCCCAGGTACTTGTTGAAGACTGTCTGCACGTCGGGGCAATAGCCGGCCTGCACCAGATAGCGCGCGAAATGCGTGCGGCTGACCAATTCCGGATTGCCGGCGAACGGCAGGGCTCCCTCGTAGGCGCCGGGCATGCCCATGTCGGCCAGCCGCTCGCCCATGCGCCGGGCGCGCTCGGCACGGCCGCCGCGCGTCTTGCGCAGCCCAGCGACCAGCGCGGCATCGGCCGCGTCGAACCCCAGGCCGACGATGTGGACCGTCTGGCCAGCCCAGGTGACCGAAACCTCGGTGCCGGTGATGAAGCGCATGCCGAGTTCGCGAGCGGTCGCGCCGGCCTGCGCCAGGCCGCCGACTTCATCGTGGTCGGTCAGCGCCCAGACGTCGACGCCATTGGCGCAGGCGCGCTGGGCCACATCGGCCGGCGACAGGACGCCGTCGGACACGGTGGAATGGCAATGCAGGTCGACATTGGGGACAGCGTTATTCATGCCCCTATTGTAGAGGCCGGCCCACTGCATGGATAGCGGCGCTCAGCCCTGCCCCGTCCCCAGCAGGAAAGCCGCCACCGGCTCGATCTGCTCCTCGTTCATCAGGGTCGGCGCGTGGCCGACCCCCGGGACCTCGTGCAGGCACGCGCGCGGGTTGCGCGCCAGCATTTCGGCGGCGGTCGCCTGGCTCAGCAGGTCCGATTGCGCGCCCCGCACGATCAGCACCGGGCAATCCAGCCCCTCGTACGCGTGCCAGAGGATCTGTTCGCCGGCCGAATAGGCGTCGGCCGTCTCGACCGCGAGCGGCACCGCCAGGTTCAGGTCGTAATGCTTGACCCATTTGCCGCCGCGCTCGACATACACGTGGCGCGCCAGCTCTTCCCACTGCGCGTCGCTATGCGGACCGAAGGTCGCCGACACCTGCCGCACCGCCTGCACGGCCTGTTCGAAGGTGTCGAATTCGCCCGGCTGCCCCACGTACTGGCCGATGCGGCCCAGCGCGGCGGGATCGAGCCGCGGCCCCACGTCGTTGAGCACCAGGCGCTCCAGGCGGATGTCCTGGTCCGCCGGCCAGGCTCCCGGATGCGGACGCGCGCCGCGCATCATGCGCGCATACGCGACCGCGCCGGCCAGCCCCAGGCCGATCAGCCCGCCCATCGAGGTGCCGACCCATGCCAGCGTGGCGGGCCGCAGCCGGGCGATCAGGGTGACCATGTCGGACACATACTGCGGCACGGTATAGCCGGTCGGCGCCACCAGCCAGTCCGACCGGCCGCGCCCCACCACATCGGGGCAGACCACGCGGAAATCGCCCGCCAGCCGGCGCGCCAGGCGGTCGAAGTCGCGCCCGGTGCGCGTCAGGCCGTGCACGCACAGCAGCACCCGGTCGTTGGCCGGGTCGCCCCACTCGCAATAGGCCATGCGATGCAGGCCGGCCGGGCTGGCGCAGGTGACGAAATCGAATCGGGGTTGCAGCATGATGGAGGGCGCTCCGCGAGTGCGACGCAAAAGAGCCCACATCTTATAGCAGCCCGTGTCCCCGCTATGGCGCGGCTGCATGCCAGTAGCGCCGCGCGGCCCGCTGCGCCCGCACCTGCAGCCCCGCCACGCCGGACACGGCCAGCACGGCGCCATCGCGGTCGGTGCGCCAGAATGCCGCGCCGGCCTGCCGCCAGCGGGCCTCGACCGACGCGGCGGGGTGCCGGAAGCGGTTCAGGTAGCCGGCCTGCGCAATCGCGTGCCGGGCGCCCGCCGCGGCCACCAGCGCCGCACTGGATGAGGTGGCGGAACCATGGTGGGGCGCCATGACCACGTCGATGCGCGGCAGATCCGGCGCCAGGCGGCGCTCCTGCGCGGCGCCGATGTCGCCCGGCAACAGCGCCGCATGGGCATGCCCCTCGATCAGCAACACGCAGCTGTCGGCATTGCCCCGCCCCGGCCTGGCGGCGGACTCGGCCGGCGGATGCAGGAACGCGAACCGCACGCCGTCGGCCTGCCATGCCAGGCCCGCTTCGCAGCGCCGCACCGAGCGCGGCAGGGGCGCTGCGGCGGCATCGCCGCCCTGCTTGCGCAGCAGGGCCGGCAGGTCGAACGATGCGTACGAGACGTCCACCGGCAGCGCGGCCAGCACGCTGGCGAGCCCGCCGGCATGGTCCAGGTCGGCATGCGAGACCACCAGCCCGTCCAGCCGCCGGTGGCCGCGGGCGCGCAGGTACGGGGCCACGACGCGCTCGCCAGCATCGGCGGCCTCGCCATGGCGGGGGCCCGTATCGAACAGCCACGCCTGCGTGGCCGTTTCGACCAGCACCGCGCCGCCCTGCCCCACGTCGAGCGCGGCAAGGCTCCAGAACCCGGGCGCGGGGCGTTCGGGTCGCCAGCACAGCAAGGGCAGCATCAGCAACCACCCGGCCGCCCGTGCCGGCCAGCCGGGCGGTTGCAGGGCCCATGCCACCCCCAGCGCCGCCAGCGCCAGCAGCGGCCACGGCGCGGCCGCCACGTCCAGCACCGCCCAGCGCGACGCGCCGATCCAGCCGACTGGGAGCATGGTCCAGTCGAACACCGCATGCCCCAGCCAGCCGGCGGCGCGCGCCGCCCAGTCGAACCCGGGCAGCGCGCCCAGCGCCGCGCACAGCAGCGCCAGCGGCGTCACCACGAAGCTGACCACCGGGATGGCAATGGCGTTGGCCAGCGGCGAGCCGAGCGAGACCTGGTTGAGCAGATGCGCCAGCAAAGGCACCAGGCCCAGCGTAATGGCCGTCTGGACGCGCCCGAACTCGGCCAGCACCCCGCGCAGCCGGATCCGCCAGCCTGGCGCGGCCATGCCGGCCGCCGCCGGCGCAGCCGCCCGCAGCAGGATGGCCACCGCGCCGAACGACAGCCAGAAGCCCGGCGCCAGTGTGGCCCAGGGATCGAGCAGGACCACGGCCGCCGCCGCCAGCGCCAGCACGCGCGACGGCGACAGCGGCAGGCGCGCCATGGCGGCGAGCGCGACCACCGCCAACATGAAAAACGTGCGCCGCGCCGGCACGCCCCACCCCGCCAGCAGGCAATACAGCAGCGCCACCCCGAGCGCCGCCGCCGCGCCCGCCACCTGCGCCGGCAGATACTCCGCCAGGCTCGCGCCGCGCCACCGCGCGCGCCGCCAGAGGGCAGCGGCCAGCATGGCGCCCAGCCCGGCGATCAGCGTGACATGCATGCCGCTGATCGACACCAGGTGGGTGATGCCGCTGCGATTGAAGAGGCGCCAATCCTCGCGTGCCACGCCCGCCTGGTCGCCCATGGCCAGCGCGATCAATACGGGCGCATAGCGGCGTTCGCCCAGGGCGCGCCGCATGCCCGCCCGCACCCGATGGCGGATGCGCTCGATCCAGATGCCGACGTCGAACCGGGCCGGGCCTTCCAGCAGGCGCGGCGTGCCGCGCACCGTGGCGGTCGCGCGGATGCCCAGCGCGAACGCCCGGCCCTCGGCATCGTAGCCATCGCGGTTGCGCAGACCATATGGGCGGCGCAGCACCAGCGCCATCTGCCACACCTGGCCAGGTTCGAGTTCCGGCAAGCTGGCGCCCGCCCCCGGCGCAGGGCGCCAGCTCACCGCCAGCCGCGCCGGGATGCCGGCCGGGCGATCGGGCATGGTGTCGGCCAGGAAGCGCCATTGGCTGCCATCGCCCTGCGGCAGGTCCGCCACGCGCACGACCAGGCGCGACACGGCGTCATGGTGGCGGGCCGCGAGCGCGTCGGCCAGGCGCTCCTGCGCCTGCCAGACGGCGCACGAGATGCCCAGGCTCAGCCCCAGCCAGGTGGCGGCCACCCGCCGCGCCCAGCTCCAGCCGCGGCCGCGCAGCAGCAGCACCGCCGCGCACGCCAATGCGGCCAGCAGCCACGCCAGCAGCCAGGCGCCCGGCTCGGGCAGCGCGGGCAAATGCTGCACCGTCGCCGTGCCGGCGACGATGGCCAACAGGAACAGGCGTCCTACGATGCTCTTCTCCCAAAGTGCACAGCGTAGGACGCGGTACGCGCCGGGATCCGGCGAGTGAATGGAATCACCCATGCGTGGCGGCCGCAGGCGGCCCGCCGGGCGGCTGCCCGGGCCCTATTCCGGGCCGCTACTGTTGCGCGCCCAGGCGCGGCAGGACGCGCCGGGCGTTGGCGCTGGTGGCGCGCGCAATGTCGTCGGCGCCGGCCCCGCGCAGCTGGGCCAGGACGCCGGCAATGCGCGGCAGTTGCGCGGGCGTGTTGCGTCGCTGCGGCGAGTGCAGCCACGCGGGAGGAATATCCGGCGCATCGGTCTCCAGCACCAGGTGCTCCAGCCCCGTCTGCACTGCATGGCGGCGGATCTGCAAGGCGCGCTCGAATGTCATGGCGCCGCCGAGCCCCAGCGCGAAGCCGCGCTCGACGAACGCCGCGGCCTGCTGCGCGCTGCCGTTGAATGCGTGGGCGATCCCGCCCCGCACGCCGGGCCGACGGCGCAGGTATTTCAGCAGGATGTCCTGCGAGCGCCGCACATGCAGCAGCACCGGCAGGTCGAACTCGGCCGCCAGCGCCAGTTGCGCGTCATAGAAGCGTTCCTGGCGGGCCCGCGGCTCGCCCGCGGCGATGTCCTTGACGAAGAAGTCCAGGCCGATCTCGCCAATGGCCACGAAGCGGGGGTCATCCAGGGCGGCGACCACCGCGTCGCGCAGCGCGTCGAGGTCGGCTTCCTGCGCCCGCGCGACATACAGCGGGTGGATGCCCAGCGCGTAGGCGCCGCCCTCGATCTGGTGTGCCAGGTCGCGCACGACGCCGAAATTGGCGCGCTCGACCGCCGGAATCACAATGGCGCCGACCCCGCCAGCCCGCGCGGCGCGGGCCACCTCCAGGCGATCGGCGTCGAATTCAGCGGCATCGAGATGGCAGTGCGTGTCGATCAGCATGGCAAGTCGGGCGGGTCGGACGCCAGGCCCTAGCTCGATACCAGCTGCCCGCGCTCCATCAGCAGTTGGCGGTCGGCCAGGGCGGCCAGTTCGGCATCGTGCGTCACGATAGCAAACGCCGTGCCGGATTCCCGGTTTACCTGAGTCAGCAACTCGAACATCTTGTGCGCCGTGCCGCGGTCCAGGTTCCCGGTGGGTTCGTCGGCCAGCACGCAGGCCGGCCGCGTGACCAGCGCGCGCGCCAGTGCCACGCGCTGGCGTTCGCCGCCGGACAACTGGCCGGGGAAATGCCCTTCCCGCGCCGCCAGGCCCACCAGGGCCAGCACCTTGCGCGCGGCCGCCCGCGCCGTATCGCGGGCCTCGCGGCGCACGATCAGCGGCATGGCGACGTTGTCCAGCGCCGAGAACTCGGGCAGCAGGTGATGGAACTGATACACGAAGCCGAGGCTGCGGTTGCGCAAGGCGCTCTTCTGCCCTTCCGACAGGCCGGCGGCCGCCACGCCATCCACCGTGACCTCGCCCGCGCTCGGCACGTCGAGCAGCCCCAGGATATGCAGCAGCGTGCTCTTGCCCGAGCCGGAGGCACCCACGATGGCCACCATCTCGCCGCGCGCGACGCTCAGGCTGACATTGTCCAGCACCTGGATGCGCGCCGGCCCCTCGTCGTAGGTCTTCACCAGATTGCGGGCTTGCAGCGCCGGCGTATCGCCGGCCGGAGTGAGCAGGGTGTCAGTCATGGCGCAGCACCTGGGCGGGTTGCAGGCGCGAGGCGCGCCAACTGGGATACAGGGTGGCCAGCAGCGACAGCACCAGCGAGGTCACGCCGATGGTGATGATGTCGCCGGATTGCGGGTCGGACGGCAATTCGCTGATGAAGTAGATTTCGCGCGGCAGGAAGTGGATGCCCAGCAGGCCCTCGATGAACGGCACGATCACGCCCACGTTGTAGGCGATCAGCATGCCCCCGAGCACGCCCACCACGGTGCCCACCACCCCGATCAATGCCCCCTGCACCAGGAAGATGCGGGCCACCTCGCCCGGCCCCGCGCCCAGCGTGCGCAGGATGGCGATATCCGACTGCTTGTCCTTGACGGCCATGACCAGCGAGGACAGCAGGTTGAACGCCGCCACCGCGACGATCAGCGCCAGGATCAGGAACATCATGCGCTTCTCGGTCTGCACTGCCGCGAACCAGGTGCGGTTGTTGCGCGACCAGTCGCTGGCCATCACATAGGGCGGCAGGGTCTTGGCCAGGTCGACCGCCACCTGCGGCGCGCGCTGCATGTCGGCCACCCGCAGGCGCACGCCCGCGGTGCCGCTGTCGCGGAACACCCGCGCCGCGTCCTGCGCATCGATGAAGGCCAGGCTGGAGTCATATTCGTAGTGGCCCGACGTGAAGGTGCCCACCACCGTGAACTGGCGCATGCGCGGCGTGAAACCCGCCGGGCTGATCGAACCCTGCGGCGCCAGCATCAGCAGCGTGTCGCCGACCTGCACGCCGAGCGCGCCGGCCAGGTCGCTGCCCAGCACGACACCGAAACTGCCGGGCTTCAGGTCGGCGAGCTTGCCGCTGGACATCTGGCCGGGAATGTCGGATACCTGGCCCTCGGTGGCCGGGTCGATGCCGCGCACCTGTACGCCGCGCAGCGCCTGGCCGCGCGCCAGCATGGCCTGCGCGGCCACGAACGGAGCCGCCCCCTTGACCTCCGGGTTGCGCTCGGCCGCGTCGGCGAACTGGCGCCATTGCTCCAGCACCCGCTCGGGCACGGCGCCGGGGATGTACAGCTCGATGTGCGGCAGCACCGACAACATGCGGTCGCGCACTTCTTTCTGGAAGCCGTTCATCACCGACAACACGACGATCAGCGCGGCCACGCCCAGGGCGATGCCGGCCATCGAGGTGGCCGCGATGAACGAGATGAAGCGATCGCGGCGCCCGCGTCGCTGGCGGATGCGGGCCATGCCCGCGTAGCGGGCGCCGATCCATAGTTCGTAAGGTATTTTCAGCACCTGCGCATTATGGCATTAACGGCGCAGGCGGCCAGCGCCGGGCGCCTTGCGGCGGCGGCCGACCCTGGGACTACAATCGGCGCCATGCTCATTGCCATCCCGGGCGCCCTGCCCCCCCTGCCCGTCGCCGCCGAACTGGCCCGGCTGCTGCCACAGCGCGCGCCGGTGCTGCACGGCTGGCTGCAGGCCGGCGTTGCGCACGTGGCCGCCTTCGATCCGCGCGAACACGGCTGCACGCCCTACGAAGCCTGGCAGCTGGAACGGGCCGGCTACCGGCCGGCGGCCGGCGAACCGCTCGGCGCCGGCCTGGGTCCTTTGCTGGCCGGCCCTGCCGGGGCCGACGGCGAGCCGGTCTGGCTGGCCGAGCTGGCGCATCTTTCGCTGGGCACCGACCAGGCCACCTTGCTCGACCCGGCCACCATGGACCTGCGCGCCGAAGAAGCGGCCGCCCTGCTGGACACGGCCCGGCCTTGCATCGACGCGGCCGGCTTCGCCGCCGACCCGCTGGCGCCGCAGCGCTGGCGGCTGCGCCTGCCCGCCGGACTGGCGCCGCGCACCGTCAGCCCCGCCGCGGTCGCGGGCCAGCCGCTGCGCGACTGGTGGAACCAGGATGCCGCGACGCGTCCCTGGCGCCGCCTGCTCAATGAAATCCAGATGGCGTGGCACGAACACCCCGTCAACGAGGCGCGCGCGGCGCGCGGCGCCCCGCCCGTCAACGCGCTCTGGCTGTACGGCGGCGCCGCGGCCTGGCCGGCCCCGGCCAGCAGCGCCGCGCCGGCCGACATCGCCGGCCAGCTCGAGGCGCCGCATCGCGCCGGTGACTGGGCCGGCTGGCTGGACGCGCTGGCCGAACTGGACCGGCGCCACCTGAAGCCGCTGGCGGAGCGCGCCGGCCTGCCGGCCCGGCCTGTGCAACTGATCCTGCTGGGCGGCGACCGCCGCGCCACCCTGACCCTTAAACCGCGCGGCCGCCTGCTGTCCTGGCTGCCAGCGCCCAAGAAAAACTGGAACGCCTGGTGGTCTCGCCCCGTCTGACTGTCCGCTCACCCGATCCCGACGCCCGCCGCATCCTGGAAGCGGCGGGCATACATCCGCTGCTGGCGCGCCTGTGGGCGGCGCGCGGCGTCACGCATCCCGACCAGACCCGCCTCGCCTGGCCCGCCTTGCTGCCGCCGGCGGGGCTGACCCACGCCGAGCACGCCGCGCGGATCCTGGCCGATGCGATTGCGCGCGGCCAGCGGCTCCTGATCGTGGCCGACTACGATTGCGACGGCGCCACCGCATGCGCCGTGGGCCTGCGCGCGCTGCGGGCGTTCGGCGCCGACGTCGATTTCCTGGTGCCGAACCGTTTCGAGACGGGCTATGGGCTGTCGCCGGCCGTGGTCGAGCTGGCGTGCGCGCACCGCGGCGGCAAGCCGGACCTGATCATCACGGTGGACAACGGCATCGCCAGCGTCGACGGCGTGGCCGCCGCCAATGCGGCCGGCATCGGCGTGGTGGTCACGGATCACCACCTGCCTGGCGACACGCTGCCGGATGCGCTGGCCATCGTCAACCCGAACCAGCCGGGCTGCGGTTTCCCCTCCAAGAACCTGGCCGGGGTGGGCGTCATCTTCTACCTGATGCTGGCGCTGCGCGCCGAACTGCGCCGGCGCGGCGTCTATCCGCCCGACGGCGGGCCGCGCCTGGACGCGCTGGCCGACCTGGTCGCCCTGGGCACGGTCGCCGACGTGGTCAAGCTCGACGGCAACAACCGGCTGCTGGTCACCCAGGGCCTGCAGCGCATGCGCGCCGGGCGCATGCAGCCGGGCGTGCGCGCCCTGTTCGCGGTGGCGGCGCGCGAGCCGCGCAGCGCCTGCGGCTTCGACCTGGGCTTCGCCCTGGGGCCGCGCATCAACGCAGCCGGCCGGCTGGCCGACATGAGCCTCGGCATCGCCTGCCTGACCACCGACGACGAAGCACAGGCCCTCGACATGGCGCGCCAGCTCGACCAGATCAACCGCGAACGGCGCGGCATCGAAGCCGAAATGCGCGAACAGGCGCTGGCGGCCATGGAAGCCGCGGACAACGCCGCGGGCGCCTCGGTCTGCGTATTCGATCCTGGCTGGCACCAGGGCGTGGTGGGCCTGGTGGCCTCGCGCCTGAAAGAGAAGTTCTGGCGCCCCACCCTGGCCTTCGCGCCAGCCGGCGATGACGAAATCCGCGGGTCCGGCCGGTCGATTCCCGACGTACACCTGCGCGACGCGCTCGACCTCGTCTCCAAGCGCCATCCGGGCCTTATCCGCAAGTTCGGCGGCCATGCCATGGCGGCGGGGCTGACACTGGGCCGCGACGATTTCCCCGCCTTCGCGCCGGCCTTCGACGCCGCGGTGCGCGAGCTGACCGGCCGCGATACGTTCGAACCGCTGATCGAGACCGACGGTTCGCTCGAATCGGGCTATGCCAATGCCGACGTCGCCACGCTGCTGCAGCAGCAGGTCTGGGGCGCCGGTTTCGCCGCGCCGCTGTTCCTGGATGAGTTCACCGTGCGCAATCAGCGGCTGGTGGGCGAGAAACACCTCAAGCTGTCGCTCGAGCGCGGCCACCAGCGCTTCGACGCCATCTGGTTCAGCCACCACCAGTCGCTGCCCGAGCGCGTCCAGGTGGCATATCGCCTCGAACCCAATATCTGGAACGGCATGGTGTCGGCCCAGCTGGTCGTCGAGCATGCCGAGTAATCCACGTTAAAATGCTGGGTTTCGCACAATAGCCACCAGGAAGCACCATGGAAGCCGAACGCCAGAACCAGCTCGCCGCCCGCCTTGCCGACTACGCAGAGCGCGAGCAGGCGCTACGGGGGTATCTTTGACTACGATCTGAAGGCCGAACGCCTGCAGGTCGTCAACGCCGAACTCGAAGACCCGGCGGCCTGGAACGACCCCAAGCACGCCCAGGACCTGGGCCGTGAAAAAAAATCCCTCGAAGACGTGGTCGAGACGCTGAGCGCCTTGCGCAGCGGCATCGCCGACTCCCAGGAACTGTTCGAGCTGGCCGCGGCCGACGCCGACGACGCCACGCTCGAGTCGATCGAACGCGATGCCGACGGTTTCCAGCAGCAGCTCGAGGGCCTGGAATTCCGCCGCATGTTCTCCAACCCGGCCGACCCGCTCAATTGCTTCCTGGACATCCAGGCGGGCGCGGGCGGCACCGAAGCGCAGGACTGGGCGTCCATGTTGCTGCGCCAGTACCTGAAGTACGCCGAGCGCAAGGGCTTCAAGGCCGAGGTCCTGGAAGAATCCGAAGGCGAAGTGGCCGGCATCAAGTCCGCCACCATCAAGCTCGAGGGCGAGTACGCCTTCGGCTACCTGCGCACCGAAACCGGCGTGCACCGCCTGGTGCGCAAGAGCCCGTTCGACTCGTCCGGCGGGCGCCATACCTCGTTCGCCAGCGTGTTCGTGTACCCCGAGGTCGACGACTCCTTCGAGATCGAGGTCAACCCGGCCGACCTGCGCGTGGACACCTATCGCGCCAGCGGCGCGGGCGGCCAGCACATCAACAAGACCGACTCGGCCGTGCGCCTGACCCACATCCCGACCGGCATCGTGGTCCAGTACCAGAACGACCGCTCGCAGCACCGCAACCGCGCCGAAGCAATGCAGATGCTGAAATCCAAGCTCTACGAGCTGGAAATGCGCAACCGCATGGCCGAGCAGCAAAAACTCGAGGACTCCAAGACCGACGTGGGCTGGGGCCACCAGATCCGTTCATACGTGCTCGACCAGAGCCGCATCAAGGACCTGCGCACCAACGTGGAAATCTCCAACACCCAGAAGGTCCTGGACGGCGACCTGGACACCTTCATCCAGGCGAGCCTGAAGCAAGGCGTGTGATTCCCGGGGCGCCTGCGGGCGTCCCCATCTCTTTCAGAGGCAAGCGCATGACCGACACGATCGCAATCCTGACCGGCGCCTCGCGCGGCATCGGCGCCGCCCTGGCGCGCGGCCTGGCCCGGCCCGGCACCCGGCTCATCACCCTGGCCCGCCGCGCCGACCCGGAGCTGGCCGCCCACGCCCGCGCGCAGGGCGCCGAACTCGAACAGGTCCAGGTCGACCTGGCCGACCTGGGCGCGGCCGCGCAGGCCGCCGAGCGCATTGCCGCATCCCTGCCCCGCGACGCCGGGCGCTACCTGCTGATCAACAATGCCGGCACCGTGCAGCCGGTGGCCGCCGCCGCCAAACTGGTCGACGGCCCGGCCATCGCCGCCGCATTCAATCTGAATATCTCCGCCGTGATGCTGCTGACCGCCCGGTTCGTGGCGGCCGTGCACGACCTGCAGGCCGACCGCCGCGTGCTGAACATCTCCTCGGGCGCGGGCCGCAACCCCAACGCCGGCTGGGGCGTCTACTGCGCCACCAAGGCCGCCCTCGACATGTACACCCGCGTGCTGAAGCAGGAACAGGGTTCCGGCGGTGTGCGGGCCGTCGCGCTGGCGCCCGGCATCGTCGACACCGACATGCAGCAGGCCATCCGCGCCAGCGACCCGGCCAGTTTCCCGGCGTTGGCCAAGTTCCAGGAGTTCCACGCCACCGGCAAGCTCGCCGCCCCCGCGGCGGTCGCGGCCCGCATCCTCGCCTATCTAGACCGTGACGATTTCGGCACCACCGAAATCGACGACATCCGCAATTACGACTGACCCACCATGACCGACCACTCGCCCGCCCCGGCCGCCCAGGACGAAAACCGCTTGATCGCCGAACGGCGCGCCAAGCTGTCCAAACTGCGCGAAGCCGGCGTCGCGTACCCCAACGACTTCGTGCCGGATGCGCACGCCGCCGACCTGCACCGCCAGTACGGCGAGCAAGACCAGGAGGCCCTGGCCGCGGCCGGCGTGCGCGTCAAGGTGGCGGGCCGCATGATGCTCAAGCGTGTCATGGGCAAGGCCAGCTTCGCCACGGTGCAGGACGGCAGCGGCCGCATCCAGGTCTACCTGGAGCGCGGCACGCTCGGCGAGGAAGCCTACGCCGCGTTCAAGCAGTGGGACATCGGCGACATCATCGCGGTCGAAGGCACCGTCTTCAAGACCAACAAGGGCGAGCTCTCGGTGCATGCCGCCACGGCGCGCCTGCTGTCGAAGTCGCTGCGCCCGCTGCCCGACAAGTTCCATGGCGTGGCCGACCAGGAGCTGCGCTATCGCCAGCGCTATGTCGATCTCATCATGACCGAGGCCACCCGCCGCACCTTCGAGGTGCGCAGCAAGGCCGTGGGCAGCATCCGCCAGGTCATGCTGGACGCCGGCTTCCTCGAAGTCGAGACGCCCATGCTGCACCCGATCCCGGGCGGCGCCGCGGCCAAGCCGTTCGTCACCCACCACAACGCGCTGGACATGGAAATGTTCCTGCGCATCGCGCCCGAGCTCTACCTGAAGCGGCTGATCGTGGGCGGCTTCGAACGCGTGTTCGAAATCAACCGCAACTTCCGCAACGAAGGCGTCAGCCCGCGCCACAATCCTGAATTCACGATGATGGAGTTCTACGCGGCCTATGCGGATTACCGCTGGCTGATGGACTTCACCGAGCAGATCCTGCGCCAGGCGGCCATTGCCGCCACCGGCAGCGCGGTGCTGACCTACCAGGAGCGCGAGCTGGACCTGTCCAGGCCGTTCGACCGCCTCACCATCTGCGAGGCCATCCTGAAGTACACCAGCGGCTATACCCAGGCCCAGCTCGACGACGCCGCCTTCGTGCGCGGCGAACTCAAGAAGCTGGGCGCGGATGTCGACGGCCCGGTGCTGGCGCGCGCGGGCCTGGGCGCCCTGCAGCTGGCGCTCTTCGAAGAGACCGCCGAAGCCCAGCTCTGGAATCCGACCTACATCATCGACTACCCGGTCGAGGTCTCGCCGCTGGCGCGCGCCTCGGACACCCGCCCGGGCATCACCGAGCGCTTCGAGCTGTTCATGACCGGCCGCGAGATCGCCAACGGCTTCTCCGAGCTGAACGATCCGGAAGACCAGGCCGAGCGCTTCCGCGCCCAGGTCGAAGCCAAGGATGCCGGCGACGAAGAGGCCATGTACTACGACGCGGACTACATCCGGGCGCTCGAATACGGCATGCCGCCCACCGGCGGCTGCGGCATCGGCATCGACCGCCTGGTCATGCTGTTGACCGACAGCGCCAGCATCCGCGACGTCATCCTCTTTCCGCACCTGCGGCGCGAAGACTGACGGAACCCGGCCGCCATGCTCGTCAAACTGCTGATCATCGCGGTCTTCATCGTCCTGCTGCTGTATGTCGTCCTGCCCAAGCGGCGCGGCCCCGCAGCGCCGCCCCGCGCGGGACGGCTGATGCTGACGCTGCTGGCCAGCGCAGCGGTGCTGTTGTTCGTCCTGTCGCTGTTCTGCGCCCTGCTCTGGCTGGGCGGGATATCCGGCGCCGTGACGGGCGGCGGCGAGGTGCTGGGCGGCACGGGGCTGCTGCGCATCGCCGGCCTGCTGCTGGTGTTGTCGATTGCCTGCGCGGTTGCCGCGCTGCTGAAACGGCCGCGCTGAATGCGCGGCCGTTGGCCGGTCAGGCCGCGCGCCGCTCCATTGCCTGGGCCCAGCGCCGCGCCACCGACGGCGACGTCGCGCAGATCGCCGATTCCGTCACCACCCGCACGGCCCGCTCCAGCAACTGGATATCGGCCTCGTGCTGGCGCGCCACATGCGGATCCTCAAAGAAGATCACGCGCTGGCACTGGTGCTCGAGCACCAGTTCGGCGATCTGCGCGTCGCCGCCCAGCGGGCCGCTCAAGTAGCGGTGCACCCAGGGACGGTCGGCCGGCCAGCCGCGCGCCCAGGCCAGCTCGTTCAGGCGCGCGCCCGTCGTGCCGGTGGCCACGCGCCGCTCGAACTTCGACAGCAGGTCGAAATGGTCGGCCGCGAAAGCGACCATCTGGTCCTTGAGCGCATCGTGCGAGATCAGCGCCAGGGTGTGGCGCCCGAAATCGAACAGGCGGGACACGGAAGGATCCGGGCGCAGGCCGGCATGCAGGCGCTCCACTTCCATCCACTCGATGGCGCCGGCCAGCGTGGAAATGAACGGCCGCCCGTGCGTGATGCACTGGCGCTTGAGCGCCAGGGCTTCGGGAAAAATGGATGACGGATCGACCGGGTCGATCAGGTAGATGGCGCCGTCGAACGGCGCCTCGCCTTCGCGGCCCTCGGTCACCCGGGCCACCAGCTTCATCAGGCCGCCCTCGCGCCCGTACGGATAGCGGATCAGGCCCGGATAGCCCTGCAGCATGCCCTCGCGCACGATGGCATCGTGCGTGCGCCCCACGGTGTGCAACTGGACGCCGAGCTCGCGGATCGCCGGCGAGCTGGCCCTCAGCCAGGAAAACAGCGCCGCGTCGGGAGTCTCGTGATGCAGGCGGTTGGCCGCCAGGCCGAAGCGCAATCCGGCGGGAGCGGACGCCATGGGTCAGTCCGCCTCGTCGATCCAGGCCATCTGGATGGCCTCCAGGATCTTCTCGCCGCAACGGGCCGGATCGTCGTCGAAGCCGGGCAGCGCCAGCACCCACTCGCGCAGCTGCGTGAAACGCACCGTGTTGGGATCCACGTCCGGGTGCGCATCGGCCAGCGCGGCCGCGATGTCATATGTATCGACCCACTTCATCAATGACCCTCTTTGGCGTGATTGATAGTGTACTTGGGAATCTCGACGGTCAAGTCGGCGTCGGCCACCAGGGCCTGGCAGGACAGGCGCGACGTGGAGCTCAGCCCCCAGGCCTTGTCGAGCAGGTCTTCCTCGTCGTCGGAAGCATCCTCGAGCGAGGAAAAGCCTTCGCGCACGATCACATGACAGGTGGTGCAGGCGCACGACAACTCGCAGGCGTGCTCGATCTCGATGTGATTGTCGAGCAGCACGCGGCAGATCGACTTGCCCTGCGGCGCGTCTTCGATCACGGCGCCGTCGGGGCAGACGTCGGGATGGGGCAATACAGTCAGTTTAGGCATAAGTTCGAGTGGGCGGTTCGGTCAGGCGATTTCGTCCAGCTTGCGGCCGGCCAGGGCGGCGCGGATGCCGCGGTCCATGCGGCGCGCGGCGAATTCCTCGGTGGCGTCCGAGAGGGCCTGGACGGCGGCGCGCACGAGCTCGACATCGGCCGCCTGTTGGGCGGCCTCGGCCTCCCGCAGGCGCTGGTCGACCAGGCGGCGCTCGTCGGCATCGAGCAGGTCGCCGTCGCTGGCCAGGGCGGCGCGCACCGACTCCACCAGCTGGCGCGCCTCGACCTGCTGCTCGCGCAACATGCGCGCCTGCGCATCGCTGTCGGCCTGCGCCACGCTGTCGGCCAGCATGCGGGAGATCTCGTCATCGGACAGCCCATAGGACGGCTTGACCGACACGGCCGCCTCGATGCCGGTGCTCTGCTCGCGCGCCGTGACGCTCAGCAGGCCATCGGCGTCGACCTGGAAGGTCACGCGGATGCGCGCCGCGCCGGCCACCATGGGCGGGATGCCGCGCAGCTCGAAGCGCGCCAGCGACCGGCAATCGGACACCAGGTCACGCTCGCCCTGCACCACGTGCAGGCTCATCGCGCCCTGCCCGTCCTTGAAAGTGGTGAATTCCTGGGCGCGCGCCACCGGGATGGTGCTGTTGCGCGGGATGATGCGCTCGACCAGCCCGCCCATGGTTTCCAGCCCCAGCGACAGCGGGATCACGTCCAGCAACAGCCAGTCCTCGCCGGGCATGCGGTTGCCGGCCAGCAGGTTGGCCTGCAGGGCCGCGCCCAGCGCCACGACCTGGTCCGGATCCAGGTCCACCAGCGGCTCGGTGCCGAACAACTCGCCCACGGCCTGGCGGATCACCGGCATGCGCGTCGCGCCGCCCACCATGACCACGCCCTTGACGTCGGATACCGCCAGCCCCGCGTCGCGCAAGGCGGCCCGGGCGCGCTCCAGCGTGCGACGCACCAGCGGTTCGGCCAGTTGCTCGAACTGCTCGCGCGTCAGCTCCACATCCAGCGCGCGGCCATCCTGCAGGTCGACGCGCAGCGCGGCGGACTGCTCGCTCGACAGCGCCTCGCGCGCCGCCCGGGCGGCCACCAGCACGGCGCGCCGGTCGGCTGCCTCCAGTTGCACGTCGGCGCCCAGGGTGCCGCGGGCGTACTCGGCGATCGCCCAATCGAAATCGTCGCCGCCCAGCGCCGTATCGCCGCCGGTGGCGACCACCTCGAACACGCCCTTGGTCAGGCGCAGGATGGAAATGTCGAAAGTGCCGCCGCCCAGGTCGTAGACGGCATAAGTGCCCTCGGCGGCCTGATCCAGCCCATAGGCAATGGCGGCCGCCGTCGGTTCGTTGAGCAGGCGCAGCACGTTGAGCCCGGCCAGGCGGGCGGCATCGCGCGTGGCCTGGCGCTGGGCATCGTCGAAATAAGCCGGCACGGTGATCACCGCGCCCACCAGGTCGTCGCCCAGCACGTCTTCGGCGCGCTGGCGCAGCACCGCCAGGATCTGCGCCGAGATCTCCACCGGGCTGAGATCGCCCTGCACCGTGCGCAGCCGCACCATGCCGGGAGCATCGACGAATTCGTAGGGGGCCCCGCTGGCGCGCGCTTCCTCGAGCGAACGGCCCATGAAGCGCTTGACCGACACGATAGTGTTGAAAGGGTCGGCCGCCTGCTGGGCCAGGGCCGCTGCGCCGATCACGGCGCGGCCGTCGGCCAGGTAGCGCACGGCGGATGGCAGCAAGGGCCGGCCATCGGCATCGCCCAGCACTTCGGGCGTGCTGCTGCGCACCGCGGCCACCAGGGAATTGGTCGTGCCCAGGTCGATGCCCACCGCAAGCTTGCGCTGGTGCGGCGCGGGCGATTCGCCGGGCTCGGAAATCTGCAATAAGGCCATGATTATGCTTCGGATCGGAAAGCTAGAAACAGTGCGACACCGGCCGCCGGAACCGCGCTAGGCCGGCCGCGCGGCGGCCAGCTCCTGCGCGAGTTTTTCGACGAACATCCATTCGCGCACCTTGATGCCGGCGGCGGCGAAGTCGCGCCGGGTGTCGAGCAATGTAGCCAGCGTGGCGCGCATTTCCTGGCGGGCCTGCTG
Organism: Bordetella genomosp. 2; assembly: GCF_002261345.1. Classification (GTDB taxonomy): domain Bacteria; phylum Pseudomonadota; class Gammaproteobacteria; order Burkholderiales; family Burkholderiaceae_B; genus Bordetella_A. Next base: position 715,097 of record NZ_NEVT01000006.1, read on the forward strand.
CAATTCGGCATCGAGCGCGGCGAACGCGGCCGGGTCCTGGCGCGCCTCGTCCAGCATCTCGCGCCATTGCATCTGCTGCATCAGGAAGGCCGGGTCCATGGCGGTGTTGCTTTCGGTCTGCAGGTCCACGCCCGCCTGCTCACACAGGTAGCGGGCCCGCAGCAGCGGATCGCGCAATTGCCGGTAGGCTTCATTGGCGCGCGCGGCCCATTGCATGGCGACGCGGCGCTCGGCCGGGCTGGCGGTGGCATAGCGGTCGGGGTGCACCCGCGCCGCCACGGCGCGCCAGGCCTGCTCGAGCGCCTGGGCATCCAGCTCGAACCGGGGCGGCAGGCCGAACAGGCTGAAATGATCGTCGCCGGCCAAGACCTACACCGTGAACGACTCGCCGCAGCCGCAGGTCGCCTTCTCGTTGGGGTTGCGGAACTTGAAGCCTTCGTTCAGGCCTTCGCGCGCGTAGTCCAGCTCCGTGCCGTCCAGGTAGGCGAGGCTTTTCGGGTCCACGAACACCTTGACGCCAAAGCTTTCGAAGACCAGGTCTTCGGCCGCGGGTTCGTCCACGTACTCGAGTTTGTAGGCCATCCCCGAGCACCCGGTGGTCCGCACGCCCAGGCGCAGGCCCAGGCCCTTGCCGCGCTTCTGCAAGTAGCGTCCGATATGGGACGCGGCCTGTTGGGTCAGGGTGACAGACATATCAGCCCGCCGCGACAGCCGCCGCCGCGGGTTCGGCCTGCGCCGGCGCCGCGTGCTTGTCCTTGTAGTCCTGCACCGCCGCCTTGATGGCGTCTTCGGCCAGGATCGAGCAGTGGATCTTCACCGGCGGCAAAGCCAGTTCCTCGGCGATCTGGGTATTGCGGATGTTGAGCGCCTCGTCCAGCGTCTTGCCCTTGACCCACTCGGTGACCAGCGAGCTGGACGCGATGGCCGAGCCGCAGCCGTACGTCTTGAAGCGCGCGTCTTCGATCACGCCCGACTCGTTGACCTTGATCTGCAGCTTCATCACGTCGCCGCAGGCCGGCGCGCCGACCATGCCGGTACCCACCGAGGCGTCGCCCTTGTCGAACGAGCCCACGTTGCGGGGGTTTTCATAGTGGTCCAGAACTTTGGTGCTGTATGCCATGATGTTTCTCCTGTGTCGATCGCGCGGGCGCTCAGTGCGCGGCCCACTGCACGGTGTTCAGGTCGATGCCGGCCTGGGCCATTTCCCACAGCGGCGACATGTCGCGCAGCTTGCCCACGCGGCTCTTGATGAGTTCGACGGTGAAATCCACTTCCTGCTCGGTGGTGAAGCGGCCCAGCGTGAAGCGGATCGAGCTGTGCGCCAGCTCGTCGTTGCGCCCCAGGGCGCGCAGCACGTAGGAAGGCTCCAGGCTGGCCGAGGTGCAGGCCGAGCCGCTGGAAACGGCCAGTTCCTTGATCGCCATGATCAGCGATTCGCCTTCGACGTAATTGAAGCTGACGTTCAGGTTGTGCGGCACGCGCTGCTCGAGGCTGCCATTCAGGTAGGTTTCCTCGATCTGGGAAAGCCCCGCCCACAGGCGGTCGCGCAACATGCGGATGCGCTCGTTCTCGGTGCCCATTTCCTCGCGGGCCAGGCGAAAGGCTTCGCCCATGCCGACGATCTGGTGGGTGGCCAGCGTGCCGGACCGGAACCCGCGCTCGTGTCCGCCGCCATGCATCTGCGCCTCGATGCGCACGCGCGGCTTGCGCCGCACATACAGCGCCCCGATGCCCTTGGGGCCGTAGGTCTTGTGCGCCGAGAACGACATCAGGTCGACCTTGAGCTTCTGCAGGTCGATCTCGACCTTGCCGGTGGCCTGCGCGGCGTCGACATGGAACACGATGCCCTTGTCGCGGCAGATCTCGCCCAGCGTCTCGATGTCCTGGATGACGCCGATCTCGTTGTTGACCATCATCACCGACACCAGGATGGTGTCCGGCCGCAGCGCCGCCTTGAAGGCATCCAGGTCCAGCAGGCCATCGTCGCGGACGTCCAGGTAGGTGACCTCGAAGCCCTGGCGCTCGAGCTCGCGACAGGTGTCCAGCACCGCCTTGTGCTCGGTCTTGACCGTAATGACGTGCTTGCCGCGCTCGGCGTAGAAATTGGCCGCGCCCTTGATGGCCAGGTTGTCGGACTCGGTGGCGCCGGACGTCCAGATGATTTCACGCGGGTCGGCGTTGACCAGCTTGGCGACTTCCTGGCGGGCGTTCTCGACAGCCTCTTCCGCTTCCCAGCCGAACGAATGGCTGCGCGAAGCGGGGTTGCCGAAGTTGTCGTACAGCCAGGGCACCATCTTTTCGACCACGCGAGGGTCGACCGGCGTGGTGGCGGAATAATCGAGATAGATCGGGCGGGTGGTCATGTGTTGCTACTCCTGCTTATACGGTGGCGTCGGCGGCAATGGCCGAGGCGGTCGAGGCGGACCCGGGAGTGCCCCGTTCCACCCGCACGGCGGTGCAGCCCTGGGCGGCCTTGGACGCCTCCTGCAGCTGCCGCAGGCGCTGCTGATCGACCAGGTCCTGCAGCGACACGGAATCGAGGTAGTCGACCATCTTGCGGTTCAGCGTGGTCCAGAGCTCGTGCGTCATGCACTTGCCGCTCTTGCCGTCGTTGCCGCTGGTGCAATCGTGCTTGCCCCCGCAGCTGGTGGCGTCGAGCGGCTCGTCGACCGCGAAAATGATGTCGGCGACGGTGACGTTGCGCGCCAGGCGGGCCAGCGAGTAGCCGCCGCCGGGGCCGCGCACGCTGTCGACCAGTTCGTGCCGGCGCAGCTTGCCAAAAAGCTGCTCCAGGTAAGAAAGAGAAATATTCTGGCGCTGGCTGATCGCCGCGAGAGTCACCGGACCGCTGTGCTGCCGCATGGCCAGGTCGATCATCGCGGTTACCGCGAAACGCCCTTTGGTAGTGAGCCGCATGGTGGATTCCTGTTGAACGGGCTGGCTGCCCGCAACGTGGGGCAACCAATACCTGAGTAATTACCTCAAGTATAGCAAATTCCCGAGTAATTTGCTAAGTCATCGCACCCGCAAAAAACCGCGCCGTAGCGCGGTTTCTGGAAGCCGGTCCGGACCGGCGATCAAGCGGCCTGGTACTGGGTGGCCCGCTTGCGGACCAGTTCCAGTACGCCTTGACAGGCGTCCTCGAGGTAGTCGAGCACCTTGTCGAACCCTTCCGGGCCGCCGTAGTAGGGATCGGGGACGGTGGCTTCCTCGAACTCGTTGGCGAAGCGCATGAGCAGCATCAGCTTGTGCTGGTAGGCCTTGGGGCACTGCTGCTGCAGCGCGGAAAGGTTGTCCCAGTCCATCGCCAGGATGAGATCGAAATCGCGGGAATCCTCCGCGGTGACCTGGCGGGCTTCGCAGTGATTGATCTCGTAGCCGCGCTTGCGGGCGGCGGCCTGGGCGCGGGCGTCGGGCGCCTCGCCGATGTGGTAGGCATGCGTGCCGGCGGAATCCACCCGCACGACCTCGCTCAAACCGGCGTCGTTCACCAAATGGCGAAAAACGCCCTCTGCGCTCGGCGAGCGACAGATATTACCCATGCAAACGAAAAGTACCTTGGTCATCATGGGTGTAAGTCTGAGGGAAAACCCGGAATATAGCAAGTTTTTTTTGCAATTGCGCAAGCATTTCCCCGCCCGGGCGGCCGATTATTTTTTTATATTAAATCAATAGCTTAAAGCAATAATATGAAGCTAAGAATGAGGTTTTTCCGGCCACTTCCGTAACAATGCCGGCGACTTGACCGCAATGCAGCACGAGCCCCTCTTCCCTAGGCCGCGCCGTCGAGCAACACCCGCTGCTTGAGCGCGTTCAGGGCGTCGCGCGCCGCCGCCGCCTGCTCGAACTCGAGGTTGCGGGCATGGTCCATCATCAGCTTCTCGAGGCGGCGGATTTCGCGCGCCATGGCCTTCTCGTCGGTCAGCAACTGGGGCTCGATGGCGGCCTCCAGGGTGTCGTGTCGTGCCGGCGCGACAATGCCGTCGATGAGCTCGCGCACCGCCTTGTTGACCCCGCGCGCCGTAATGCCGTGCTCGACGTTGAACTGCAGCTGCTTGGTGCGGCGCCGCTCGGTCTCGTCGATGGCGCACTGCATCGAGGCGGTCACGGTATCGGCATACAGGATGGCATGGCCGTTCAGGTTGCGGGCGGCGCGGCCGATGGTCTGGATAAGGCTGCGTTCCGACCGCAGGAAGCCTTCTTTGTCGGCGTCCAGGATCGCCACCAGCGAGACCTCCGGGATGTCCAGCCCCTCGCGCAGCAGGTTGATGCCGACCAGCACGTCGAAGGTGCCCAGGCGCAGGTCGCGGATGATCTCGACGCGCTCGACGGTATCGATATCGGAATGCAGGTAACGGACCCGCACGCCATGCTCGGCCAGGAAGTCGGTGAGGTCCTCGGCCATGCGCTTGGTCAGGGTCGTGACCAGCACGCGCTCCTGCGCCGCCACCCGCAGCTTGATCTCGCCCAGCAGGTCGTCGACCTGGGTGCGGGCGGGCCGCACCTCGACGCGCGGGTCGACCAGGCCGGTGGGCCGTACGACCTGTTCCACCACATTGTCGGAGTGTTCCTGCTCGTACGCGGCCGGGGTGGCCGAAACAAACACGCACTGGCGCATGCGGGCCTCGAACTCCTCGAGCCGCAGCGGACGGTTGTCCAGCGCCGACGGCAGCCGGAACCCATACTGCACCAGTGTTTCCTTGCGCGCCCGGTCGCCGCGGTACATGCCGCCGAGCTGGCCCATGGTGACGTGGCTCTCGTCGATGAACATCAGCGCATCGGCCGGCAGGTAGTCGATCAGGGTCGGCGGCGGCTCGCCCGGCGCGGCGCCGGACAAATGGCGCGAGTAGTTCTCGATACCCTTGCAGAACCCCAATTCCTGCAGCATTTCGAGATCGAAGCGGGTGCGCTGCTCGAGACGCTGCGCCTCGACCAGCTTGCCGTCGGCGGTGAAGAGCTGCAGGCGCTCGCGCAGCTCCTCCTTGATGGTTTCTATGGCGCGCAGCACCGTGTCGCGCGGCGTCACGTAGTGCGAGCCCGGGTAGACGGTAAAGCGGGGCAGCTTCTGGCGCACCCGGCCGGTCAGCGGGTCGAACAGCTCGAGCGCTTCGATCTCGTCGTCGAACAGCGTCAGCCGCAGGGCCAGCTCGGGGCTTTCGGCCGGGAAGATGTCGATCGTCTCGCCGCGCACCCGGAACGTGCCGCGCGTGAAGTCGGCATCGTTGCGGGTGTACTGCATGGCCACCAGGCGCGCCAGGATCTCGCGCCGCGAGATGCGGTCGCCGCTGCGCAGGATCAGCACCATGGCGTGGTAGTCGCCGGGATTGCCGATACCGTAGATGCACGACACCGTGCCGACGATCACCGTATCGCGACGCTCGAGCAGGCTCTTGGTGGCCGACAGCCGCATCTGCTCGATGTGCTCGTTGATGGACGAGTCTTTCTCGATGAAGAGGTCGCGGGTGGGGACGTATGCCTCGGGCTGGTAGTAGTCGTAGTACGAAACGAAATACTCCACCGCGTTCTTGGGAAAGAACTCGCGCATTTCGGCGTACAGTTGCGCGGCCAGGGTCTTGTTGGGGGCCAGCACCAGGGCCGGCCGACCCAGCCGCGCAATGATGTTGGCCATGGTGTAGGTCTTGCCCGAGCCCGTCACCCCCAGCAGGGTCTGGTACATGAGGCCGTCCCGCATCCCCTGGGTCAGGCCTTCGATCGCGGCGGGCTGGTCGCCCGCCGGCGGATACGGCTGGTACAGGTGGAACGGGCTGTCGGGAAAATCGACGAATCCGGGAGCGGTCATGCTAGACTGTCTCAGGGTAAACCCCCCATTATCCACAGCACCGCCGGGTGCGTCCACCTATCGCTTGCGAACCTTCATGAGCTCCCTTTTCGATTCCGTCGAACTTGCGCCGCGCGACCCCATCCTGGGGTTGAATGAACAATACAACGCCGACTCCCGCCCCGGTAAGGTCAACCTGGGCGTCGGCGTGTATTACGACGACGACGGCCGCATCCCGCTGCTGTCCGCCGTCCGCAAGGCCGAGACGGCGCGCATCGAGGCGGCCGCGGCGCGCGGCTATCTGCCCATCGAGGGCATCGCCGGCTACAACAAGGGTGCCCAGACGCTGCTGCTCGGCGCCGACTCCCCGCTGGCGGCCGAAGGCCGCGTCCTGACGGCCCAGGCCCTGGGCGGCACGGGCGCCCTGAAAATCGGCGCCGATTTCCTGCGCCAGCTGCTGCCGCAGGCCAAGGTCCTGATCAGCAATCCCAGCTGGGAAAACCACCGCGCCCTGTTCGAGCGCGCCGGCTTCCCGGTCGACACCTACGCCTACTACGATCCCGCCACGCACGGGCTGGACTTCCAGGGCATGCTGGCCTCGCTGCGGGCCGCCCCGGCCCAGACCGTCGTCGTGCTGCATGCCTGCTGCCACAACCCCACCGGCGTCGACCCCACCGCCGAGCAATGGCAGCAGATCGCCCAGGTCGTCAAGGAACGCAACCTGGTGCCCTTCCTCGACATCGCCTACCAGGGCTTCGGCGCCGGGCTCCAGGAAGACGCCGCGGTGGTGCGCCTGTTCGCCGACCTCGGCCTGACCATGCTGATCAGCTCGTCGTTCTCCAAGTCGTTCTCGCTGTACGGCGAGCGCGTGGGCGCCCTGACGGTCGTGGCCGGCAACCAGGACGAAGCCAAGCGCGTGCTCAGCCAGCTCAAGCGCGTCATCCGCACCAACTACTCCAACCCGCCCACCCACGGCGGCACGGTCGTTTCCACGGTGCTGAACACCCCCGAGCTGTACGCGCTCTGGGAACAGGAACTGGCCGGCATGCGCGACCGCATCCGCCTGATGCGCCAGCAACTGGTCGACAAGATCAAGGCCGCCGGCGCCACCCAGGACTTCAGCTTCGTGCTGCAGCAGCGCGGCATGTTCTCGTATTCCGGGCTCACCGCCGCCCAGGTCGACACGCTGCGCGAAGAGCACGGCATCTACGCCGTCTCGAGCGGCCGGATCTGCGTGGCGGCCCTCAACAGCCGCAACATCGACACCGTGGCCAAGGCCATCGCGGCCGTCCTCAAGCAGTAAACCGGCGGCAGGCGCCCCGCCCCGCCCGCACAGGCCTCCGCAAGGAGGCCTTTTTCATGCCGCGCTCGACCGCCGGCCGGCCCGGCCGAAAGAGCAGGCACTTGCATTTTTGCCGCGGGTCGTCCAGAATCGCCGCTGTATATCCATACAGTTCGAACCGGAATACCGCCATGGCCAGCAAACTCACCGACCGCCAGCAGGAAATCCTCGATCTCATCCGGCAAACGGTCGCGCGTACGGGGTTTCCGCCCACCCGCGCCGAAATCGCCCGGGCGCTGGGCTTCCGCTCTCCCAATGCGGCTGAAGACCATCTCAAGGCCCTGGCCCGCAAAGGCGCCATCGAACTCACCGCGGGCGCCTCGCGCGGCATCCGCCTGAAGGACCCCGCCGCCGAGGCAACGGCCGCCGCCGCGCCCGCCATGGCGGGCCTGGCCGACGCGGTCGGGCGCCTGCTGCTGCCGCTGGTGGGCCGGGTCGCGGCCGGCAGCCCCATCCTGGCGGCCGAACACGTCGAACGCGAAGTCGGGGTCGACGCCGGCCTGTTCGCCCAGGCGCCCGACTATCTCCTGAAGGTGCGCGGCATGAGCATGCGCGACGCCGGCATCCTCGAAGGCGACCTGCTGGCCGTCAAGCGGGCGGCCGAGGCCCGCAACGGCCAGATCGTGGTCGCCCGCCTGGGGGACGACGTCACCGTCAAGCGCCTGCAACGCCACAATGGCCGCATCGAATTGCTGCCCGAAAACCCCGACTTCTCTCCCATCGTGGTCGACGGCACCCAGGAATTCGCCCTCGAAGGCATCGCGGTCGGGCTCATCCGCACCCACGCCCTGCACTGATCCCCGCCCCGCGCGGCGGATGACACAAAAAAGGGTGGCCCGCGGGCCACCCTTTTCCATCGCCGCCAGCCACGCTGGCGGCGCCTGCCTGGCGATCAATGCTTGAACATCGGGTCGCCGGGGGCGCCGGTTTCCGCCGGCTTGGCCACCAGCGCCTCCTTCACCGCCTCTTCCTCGGCCAGCGGCTCGGGCATGCGCTCCAGCGCCATTTCCAGCACCTTGTCGATCCAGCGCACCGGCACGATCTCGAGGTGATTCTTGACGTTGTCCGGAATCTCGGCCAGGTCCTTGACGTTCTCTTCGGGAATCAGCACGGTTTTGATGCCGCCCCGATGCGCCGCCAGCAGCTTTTCCTTCAAGCCGCCGATGGGCAGGACTTCGCCGCGCAGGGTGATCTCGCCGGTCATGGCGACGTCGGCCCGCACCGGAATGCGCGACAGCGCCGACACCATGGCGGTGGTAATGGCGATGCCCGCCGAGGGGCCGTCCTTGGGCGTGGCGCCTTCCGGCACGTGCACGTGCATGTCGTGCTTCTCGAACACGCTGTCGGCAAAACCCAGGCGGCGTGCGCGCGAACGCACCACCGTGCGCGCCGCCTCGACCGACTCCTTCATGACGTCGCCCAGCGAGCCGGTGCGCTGGATGGCGCCCTTGCCCGGCATGTCCGCGACTTCGATGGTGAGCAGGTCGCCGCCGACCTCGGTCCAGGCCAGGCCGGTCACCTGGCCGATCTGGTTTTCCTTCTCGGCCATCCCGAAGGTGTAGCGCCGCACGCCCAGGTAGTTGCTGAGGTTGTCGGCGTCGACATGCACCGGCGCATGAGGCTGCTCAGGCTTGCCCTCGGCCTTGGCCTTGTCGCTTTGCGCGAGCAGTTCCTTGACCACCTTGCGGCAGATCTTGCCCACCTCGCGCTCGAGCGCGCGCACACCCGCTTCGCGCGTGTAGTAGCGCACGATATCGCGCAGCGCGGAATCGTCGACCGTCAGTTCGGCATCCTTCACGCCGTTGTTCTTCATCAGCTTGGGCAGCAGATGGTCGCGGGCGATGTGGATCTTCTCGTCTTCGGTGTAGCCCGACAGGCGGATGACTTCCATGCGGTCCAGCAGCGCCGGCGGGATGTTCAGCGTGTTGCTGGTGGCCACGAACATGACATCGGAGAGGTCGAAATCCACCTCGATGTAGTGGTCCTGGAACGTGTGGTTCTGTTCCGGGTCGAGCACTTCCAGCAGCGCCGAGGACGGATCGCCACGGAAATCCATGCCCAGTTTGTCGATCTCGTCGAGCAGGAACAAGGGATTGCGCACGCCCACCTTGCTCATGTTCTGGAGGATCTTGCCGGGCATCGAGCCGATGTATGTGCGGCGGTGGCCACGGATCTCGGCCTCGTCACGCACGCCGCCCAGCGCCATGCGCACGAACTTGCGGTTCGTCGCGCGCGCGATGGACTGGCCGAGCGAGGTCTTGCCCACGCCCGGAGGGCCCACTAGGCACAGGATCGGCGCCTTGACCTTGTCGACGCGCTGCTGGACGGCCAGGTATTCCAGGATGCGTTCCTTGACCTTTTCCAGGCCGTAGTGGTCGTCGTCGAGCACCGTCTCGGCATTGCCGATGGAGTTGTTGATCTTGCTCTTCTTCTTCCAGGGAAGATTGATGAGCGTATCGATGTAGTTGCGCACCACCGTGGCCTCGGCCGACATGGGCGACATGAGCTTGAGCTTCTTGAGCTCGGCATCGGCCTTCTTGCGCGCTTCTTTGGGCATGTGCGCGGCGATGATCTTCTTTTCGAGCTCTTCGATGTCGGCGCCTTCTTCGCCTTCGCCCAGTTCTTTCTGGATGGCCTTGACCTGCTCGTTCAGGTAGTAGTCGCGCTGGCTCTTCTCCATCTGCTTCTTGACGCGTCCACGGATGCGCTTCTCGACCTGGAGAATGTCGATCTCGGTTTCGAGCTGCGTGAGCAGCCCCTCGAGGCGCTCGGACGTGCCGAGGATCTCGAGCATTTTCTGCTTCTGCTCGAGCTTGAGCGGCAAGTGCGCGGCAATGGTATCGGCCAGGCGGCCGGCATCATCGATGCCCGCCAGCGAGGTGAGGATCTCGGGCGGGATCTTCTTGTTGAGTTTGACGTACTGTTCGAACTGGGCAACGATGGCGCGGCGCAGGGCCTCGGTCTCGGAGCCCTGCACGGCGTCGGGCTCGACCGGCGTCACCTGGCAGACGAAATGCGATTCGGCGTCGTCGATGCTGTCGATGCGGGCGCGTTGCGTGCCTTCGACCAGCACCTTGACGGTGCCGTCGGGCAGCTTGAGCATTTGCAGGATGCCGGCCACGCAACCGATCTCGTAGACGTCGTCGGGCGTGGGGTCGTCCTTGCCGGCGGACTTCTGGGCCACCAGCATGATGCTCTTGCCCGCCTCCATGGCCACTTCCAGCGCCTTGATCGAGCGCGGACGGCCCACGAACAGCGGGATGACCATATGCGGAAACACCACCACGTCGCGCAGCGGCAGCAGCGGCAGGTCGATGGGTTCGGAAGGCAGGGTCTGACTGGCAGACATAGAGGATTCCTTGGTATGACTCGGCGTATCGGGAACGGAATCGCGGGTGCGTGACCCATTTATCCGTGTCGGTTACGTCTGATATGGGAACGATAGCCGAAAAATCAAGCAGCCGGCGCCCGGATGGCGCTCAGAGGCAAAAAAACCCGTTACAAAACGGGTTTTTTGCTGTGTTTTCAAGCGGCTGCGCCGCGCACCTGGTTGCGGGCCGGCTTGTCCGGCGCGGCGGCCTCGTCGGCGTAGATGAGCAGCGGCTTGCCGTCGCTGTCGATGACGTTTTCATCGAGCACCACCCGGCTGACGTTGCCCTGGGAAGGCAGGTCGTACATGGTGTCCAGCAGCGCCGCCTCGATGATGGAGCGCAGGCCCCGGGCCCCGGTCTTGCGCTTGAGCGCCTTGCGGGCGATGGCTTTGAGCGCGCCGGGACGCACGTCGAGCTCGGCGCCTTCCATGGCGAACAGCTTCTGGAACTGCTTGATCAGCGAGTTCTTGGGCTCGGTGAGGATCTGGACCAGCGCGGCTTCGTCGAGCTCGTCCAGGGTGGCCACCACGGGCAGCCGGCCGACCAGTTCGGGGATCAGGCCGAACTTGATCAGATCTTCCGGCTCGACCTCGCTGAACAGCTCGCCCACGCCCCGCTCGGACTTGGCCCGCACGGAGGCGGAGAAGCCGATGCCGGATTTCTCGGTACGGTCGCGGATCACCTTCTCGAGGCCATCGAAGGCGCCGCCGACGATGAACAGGATATTGGTGGTGTCGACCTGGACGAAATCCTGGTTGGGATGCTTGCGCCCGCCCTGCGGGGGCACCGAAGCCACGGTGCCCTCGATGAGCTTGAGCAGCGCCTGCTGCACACCCTCGCCCGAGACGTCGCGAGTGATCGACGGGTTGTCGGACTTGCGCGAGATCTTGTCGATTTCGTCGATGTAGATGATGGCGCGCTGCGCCTTCTCGACCTCGTAGTTGCAGTTCTGCAGCAACTTCTGGATGATGTTCTCGACGTCCTCGCCGACGTAGCCCGCTTCCGTCAGCGTGGTGGCGTCGGCCATCACGAACGGCACGTTGAGCATGCGCGCCAGCGTCTGGGCCAGCAGCGTCTTGCCCGAGCCGGTGGGGCCGATGAGCATGATGTTGCTCTTCGAGAGCTCGACCTCGTCGCCCTTGATCTCGCCGTGGCGGATGCGCTTGTAGTGGTTGTAGACCGCCACCGCCAGCATGCGCTTGGGCAGCGTCTGGCCGATGACGTATTGGTCCAGGAAGGTCTTGATTTCAGCCGGCGTGGGCAGTTCGGACCGTATGGCCGCGCGCGCGGTCGCCTGAGCTTCCTCGCGGATGATGTCGTTGCAGAGGTCGATGCATTCATCGCAGATGAACACCGACGGCCCTGCGATCAGCTTGCGGACTTCGTGCTGGCTCTTGTTGCAGAACGAGCAGTGCAGTACCTTTGCGTCGGCCGATCCCTTTTTTTCAGGCATATGTGTTTCGTATCTCTGGTGAGAACGCGCCCGCCGGGAATCGGCCGGCGCATTCAACGCTTACTCGGACGTGACGGCACCGCACAGGCCCGGGGGATTCCGTTCGACTAGCCCTCGGAACGGGATGCGAGAACCTTGTCCACCAGACCATACGATACCGCATCTTCGGCCGACATGAAGTTGTCGCGCTCGGTGTCCACGGCAATGCGCTCCACGGGCTGGCCGGTATTCTCGGCCAGGATGCGGTTCAGGCGCTCGCGCAGGTCGAGGATCTCGCGGGCCTGGATCTGGATATCGGAAGCCTGGCCCTGGGCGCCGCCCGAAGGCTGGTGAATCATGATGCGGGAATTCGGCAGCGTGAAGCGCTTGCCCTTCTTGCCGGCGGCAAGCAGGAAAGCCCCCATGCTGGCCGCCAGCCCGGTGCACAGCGTCGAGACGTCGGGCTTGACGAACTGCATGGTGTCGAAAATGGCCATCCCGGCGTACACCGACCCGCCCGGCGAGTTGATGTACAGCGAGATGTCCTTGTCGGGGTTCTCCGATTCCAGGAACAGCAATTGCGCCACGATCAGGTTGGCCGTGTTGTCGTTGACCGGGCCGACCAGGAAGATGAGGCGCTCGCGCAGCAGGCGCGAGTAGATGTCGTACGCACGCTCGCCGCGCCCGGACTGCTCGATGACCATCGGGATATATCCCAGGCCAGTGGGCGTGACCGACGACCCGCCGTACATTGCCGCATAGAAATCGGTGAAACGCTGCATGCTTACGCCATCCCCATCAGCTGATCGAAAGGCACCTGCTCTTCGGTGACCTTGGCTTTTTCCAGCACGTGCTGCACCACGTTGTCTTCGAGCACGATGGCTTCGATTTCGGCGCGGCGCTGGCGGTCGGTCAGGTAGTAGCTGACGACCTGCGCGGGCTGCTCGTAATTTTGCGCGAACTCTTCGATGCGCGCGCGCACCTGCTCGGGCTTGGCTTGCAGCTGCGCCTGCTTGACCAGTTCGGACACCAGCAGGCCGAGGCGCACGCGACGCTCGGACTCGGTGGCGAAGGCTTCCGCCGGAATGGGCACCGACTCGGCGTTGGGCACGCCGCGTTGCTTCAGTTCCTCGCGGGCGGCCTGGACGCGGTTCTGCACGTCGCTGTCGACCAGCGCCTTGGGCACGTCGAACTTGCCGGCCTCGACCAGGGCGTCCATGACGCTGGCCTTGGTGCGGCCCTGCGTGCGCGCCTTGACCTCGCGCTCGATGTTGGTGCGGATGTCGGCCTTGAGCTTCTCGACATCGCCTTCCGGCTGGCCGAGCGCCTTGGCGAAATCGCCATTGACCTCGGGCAGCACGCCTTCGGCGACTTCCTTGACCGTGATGGTGAATTCGGCGGTCTTGCCGGCGACTTCCTTGCCTTGGTAGTCGTCCGGGAACTTGAGCGGGAATACCTTGGTTTCGCCCGCCTTCAGGCCTTGGGCGGCCGCCTCGAACTCGGGCAGCATGCGTCCCTGGCCCAGCACGAACGGGAAGTTCTCGGCCTTGCCGCCTTCGAACGGCACGCCGTCGATGGTGCCCGCGAAATCGAGCGTGACGCGGTCTCCATCCTGGGCGGCGCGGCCTTCGCGGGCCTCGTAGGTGGCGCGCTGCTTGCGCAGCACGTCGAGCGTCTGCTGGACTTCCGCGTCGGACACGGCGGTCTCGTAGCGGGTCACGGCCAGCGCGGCCAGATCGGGCACGGCCACTTCGGGATAGACCTCGAAGGTGGCGGTGAAGGCCAGCGTGTCGTCGGCCACGCCTTCGGTCTTCGGTTCGAGCGTGGGCGCGCCGGCGACGCGCAGCTTGGCGCTATCGATGGCCTGCTCGAAGGCACGGCCGACCTGGCCGTTGATCACATCGTAGCGAATGCCGGGGCCGTGGCTGCGCTCGAGCATGGCCAGCGGCGCCTTGCCCGGACGGAACCCGGGCACCTTGGCGGTACGAGCCACGCGCTTCAGCTGCGCCTGGACTTCCTTTTCGACGTCGGCCACCGAAACCGCGAGGTCGACGCGGCGTTCCAGACCAGAGAGGGTTTCAACCACAGGCTGCATCAAAATTTTCCGAGAAATTGGGTGAACGAACGAATAAACAGGGCATTTTACCGGAAAGTTCAAGCCCTCCGCGACAGGCGCAGCCCGCAGCCTGGGGAAGTCCCCAAGGAAGCCGCCCGGCCGGCCCGCGAACCGGGTGCCGCACTGGCCAGGCGCGCGGCGCCCCGACGGCTCGGCGGCCGAATCGAGGCCCCTGGCAGCCCTGCATCGGCGCAGCGCCCCGCGCACGACAAAACGCCCCCATCGGCGCACGGCCGCATGGGGGCGGGAAGCGCGGGCCCGGCCGCGCGAGCGCTAGCTGGTGACCTTGATGTTCTTGGCGCTGGGACCCTTGGGCCCCTGCCCCACATCGAACGTCACGCGCTGGTTCTCCTGCAGCGACTTGTAGCCTTCGCTGCTGATTTCCGAGTAGTGCGCGAAAAGATCCTTGCTGCCGTCATCGGGCGTGATGAAACCGTAGCCCTTTTCAGCGTTGAACCACTTGACGATACCTGTTGCCATGGATGTGTCCTTCAGATAGCGATTGCTCGCGGAGCGACAGGCAGAACGGCAAGCGCGTCGCCAGCCCAGTGTAGGTGCGGCCAATGAAAAACGTCAGATATTGCAAATTGATGCAAATTCGTCGGCGCCGGGCCATGGCGCCGCTCCCCGATATGGCGTCCGGGCAACAAAAAAGCCCCCGCAGGGGCTTTTCGGAGCGCCAGGCCTTACAGGACCTGGATTTTCGTTGCTTGCGGACCCTTGGGACCATTAGCCGTCACAAAGCTGACGCGTTGGTTCTCTTCGAGGGACTTGAAGCCGTTGGCCTGAATTTCGGAAAAATGCGCGAACAAATCCTTGCCGCCTCCTTCCGGAGTAATAAAGCCGTAGCCCTTTTCCGAGTTGAACCACTTAACGACGCCGGTTTCCATACTGTGTTTCCTAGAGATAATGGGCAAATGCCCGGGGTCACGAATCAATCAAGGAGGGGACAGTAGAACAATAACGCTGGCCGGCAAAGGCACTGCACTGATCGAAAATCGCAACGCTTGAGATCGTGTGCCGTCACTATCGTCAGGTTCCCCTCACAAGTCAACATAATCCTCAAAAATACGTGCCAATAATGCAACAAAGCGCAACGGCACGGGGGCGGATTTGGAACTATTCAGGCGCGGGATGGTCCCGCGCGTGTGCGCAGCCCGCGCGCGTCAAGGTTCGAGCGGCAGCCCCAGCAGGTCGAGGGCGGCGTTGTAGGCGTCCGCATCGGCGCACAGGAACACGGCCACATCGCCCGGATTGATGTTGTCGAGCACCTGGTCGACCTGTTCTTGCGCCGTGTCGATCGCATCCACGGCCGCCACATGGATCTCCGCGCCCGCCTCGACCTTCTCGCGCGGGACGATATCGGCCACGGCTTCCAGGTCGGCAACGCCGGTCACCACATAGGCGTCGATGCGCTCGCCATCCAGCGTGGTCTGCAGGGCAAGGCCGCCGGGGATCTCGGCGACTTGGCGACTGGTGATGTCCATGATCGGGGTCCTTTGCATGCGCGGGGACGCGACTATACCAGCCCGGCAGGCGGCGCGCAGCGGCTGGCCGCTGGGCCGCGGCGCGGGATGCTGGTATGGTGCGTCATTCATGGGCGGCCTTTGGGAGGAAACAGCCATGCAACGCGATTTCGACCTTGTGGTCACGATACTGAGCGAACTGCGCGATGCCGACACCGCCGCGATGTCGGAAGCCCACATCGTAACGGCCGTGCACGCCAGCATGCAGGATGCACCGCCCGCGCCATTGATTGCCCACCACCTGGACATCCTGGCCGATGCGGGGCTGATCAAGGCCGCCCTCTCGATGGACGGCAGCCCGCACGAGGCGCACTGGCGCCTGACCTGGAAAGGCTACGATGCGCTCGACCAGCAGGACGGCGACGAAGACGAGGACGAGGACGAGGAAGACGACGACTGAGGCGCCGGCTCAGCCGAGACGGCCGGGGACGCGGCGCGCGAGCCGCTGCTGGCGCACGCGCCGGGCCAGCAGCGTGGCGGCGGTGCCGATGACCAGGAAGAACATGAACGAGGCCACGGCCAGCAGCGCGACCAGCTCGCCCAGGCCGGCGCGCGAGGCCAGCAGGGCCACGGCCGCCAGCACCACCAGGCCGGTCAGGGCCACGCCGGCAAGGCTGCGCGCCACGCTGCCGCAGCGCCCCAGCGCCGCGCCGCTGGCCAGGGCCAGCGCCACCACGGCAGCCATGGCCCAGAAGATGTACTCGTAGTGCTGCACCGCGCCATCCGGCAGGTTGTGGCCGCCCCCGTCAAAGGGAGCGGCCGGGAACTGGTGCGAAGGGCGGGACTCGAACCCGCACACCTGTTACGGCGTCAGGACCTAAACCTGGTGCGTCTACCAATTTCGCCACCTTCGCAAAGCCAAGCCCGGTATTGTAGCTTGCTTGCTAAAATCTTGCGCCATGAACTCGCGCCTCGATGCCCTGCATCCCTATCCCTTCACCAAACTGCGGGCACTGCTCGAATCGGCCGGGCCCGCGCCCGCCGGGTTGGCCCCGATCGACCTGTCCATCGGCGAGCCCAAGCATGCGGCCCCGGCATGCGTGGCGCAAGCGCTGCGCGACAACCTCGCCGGCCTGTCGGTGTACCCCGCCACCAAGGGCGACGCCGCGCTGCGCTCGGCCATCGCCCAGTGGCTGGCGCGCCGCTACAGCATCCCCGCCCCGGACGCCGACACGCAGGTGCTGCCCGTGCTGGGATCGCGCGAAGCGCTCT
This sequence comes from Bordetella genomosp. 2, assembly GCF_002261345.1. GTDB lineage: Bacteria > Pseudomonadota > Gammaproteobacteria > Burkholderiales > Burkholderiaceae_B > Bordetella_A. The sequence goes on from NZ_NEVT01000006.1 coordinate 731,875, forward strand.
TCGCGTTCGCGCAGACGGTGATCGACGCCGCCGCGCAGCCCCTGGTGGTGTGCCCCAACCCGTTCTACCAGATCTACGAAGGCGCCGCGCTGCTGGCCGGCGCGCAGCCCTACTACGTCAACGCCGACCCCGCGCGCAACTTCGGCAGCGATTGGCGCAGCGTGCCCGACGACGCCTGGCGCCGCACCGCGCTGGTGTTCGTGTGCTCGCCCGGCAACCCGGCCGGCAACGTCATGCCGCTGGACGACTGGCGCACGCTGTTCGAACTGTCCGACCGCCATGGTTTCGCGATCGCATCCGACGAATGCTATTCCGAGATCTATTTCGACGAAGGCGACCCTCCCCTGGGGGCGCTGCAGGCGGCGCGCCGCCTGGGCCGCGACGATTACAAGAACCTGGTGGTGTTCTCGAGCCTGTCCAAGCGCTCCAACGTGCCGGGGCTGCGTTCCGGATTCGTGGCGGGCGATGCCGCGCTATTGGCGCGCTTCCTGCTGTACCGTACCTATCATGGCAGCGCCATGAGCCCGATCGTCTCGGCAGCGAGCGTCGCCGCCTGGAGCGACGAGACCCATGTCCGCGACAACCGCGCGCTGTATCGCGACAAGTTCGCCGCGGTCGTGCCGCTGCTGCAGCCTGCGCTGGACGTCCAGCTGCCGCAGGCCTCGTTCTACCTGTGGGCGGCCGTACCCGGCCCGGACACGACGTTCGCCCGCGACTTGTACGCCCGTACCGGCGTGACCGTGCTGCCGGGCAGTTTCCTGGCGCGCGAGGCGCACGGCGTCAATCCCGGCCAGGGCCGCATCCGCATCGCGCTGGTGGCGCCCCTGGCGCAATGCGTCGAGGCCGCCAGCCGCATTGCCCACTTTGCCAGCACTACGCTTTGACCAACTTTTTCACTGACTGAGCCGCTATGACTCTCGACCTGCAAACCACTATTGAAAATGCCTGGGAAAACCGGGGCAACCTGTCGCCTGTCGACGCCAGCGCGGAAGTGCGCGAGGCGGTCGAGCAAACCATCGCCGCCCTCGACCTGGGCCGCCTGCGCGTGGCCGAGAAGACCGAGGCCGGCTGGATCGTGCACCAGTGGGTGAAGAAGGCCGTGCTGCTGTCGTTCCGGCTGCAGGACAACGCCGTCATGGGCCAGGCGCCCCTGCAGTTCTACGACAAGGTGCCGCTCAAGTTTTCCGAGTACGGCGACGCCGCATTCAAGCACGGTGGCTACCGCGTCGTGCCGCCGGCCGTGGCGCGCCGCGGCGCCTTCATCGCGCGCAATGTCGTGCTGATGCCCTCCTACGTCAACATCGGCGCCTACGTCGACGAAGGCACCATGGTCGACACCTGGGCCACCGTGGGTTCGTGCGCCCAGATCGGCAAGAACGTGCACCTGTCGGGCGGCGTCGGCATCGGCGGCGTGCTCGAGCCGCTGCAGGCCAACCCGACCATCATCGAGGACAACTGCTTCATCGGCGCGCGTTCCGAAGTGGTGGAAGGCGTGGTGGTCGAGGAGAACTCGGTGCTGGCCATGGGCGTATACCTGTCACAGAGCACCAAGATCTACGATCGCGCCACCGGCAAGATCACCTACGGCCGCGTGCCTGCGGGCTCGGTGGTGGTGCCCGGCTCGCTGCCCGCCGAAGACGGTTCGCACAGCCTGGCCTGCGCCGTCATCGTCAAGCGCGTGGACGCGCAGACTCGCGCCAAGACCAGCATCAACGACCTGCTGAGGGCCTGATGAGCGCCGACAGTGCCGTACTTTCGCTGGTGCGCGAGCTGATCTCCCGCCCCTCGGTGACGCCCGACGACGTCGATTGCCAGATGCTGCTGGCGCAGCGCCTGGAACAAATCGGCTTCCGCTGCGAGACCATCGCGCGCGGCGGCGTCACCAACCTGTGGGCGCGGCGCGGCAAGTCCGCCCCGCTGATCGTGTTCGCCGGCCATACCGACGTGGTCCCCCCCGGCCCGCGCGACAAATGGGACAGCGACCCGTTCGTTCCCACGGAGCGCGACGGCTACCTGTACGGCCGCGGCGCGGCCGACATGAAGAGCTCGATCGCCGCCTTCGTGGTGGCGGCCGAGCGATTCGTGGCGGCCCATCCGCAGCACGAAGGCTCCATCGCCCTGCTGATCACTTCCGACGAGGAAGGCCCGGCGGTCGACGGCACCGTGATCGTGTGCGACGAACTGAAGGCGCGCGGCGAACAACTGGACTATTGCATCGTGGGCGAGCCGACCTCGGGCGACACCCTCGGCGACACCTGCAAGAACGGCCGGCGCGGCTCGCTGTCGGGCCGGCTCACGGTCAAGGGCATCCAGGGGCACGTGGCCTATCCGCACCTGGCGCGCAACCCGGTGCACCAACTGGCGCCGGCGCTGGCCGAGATCGCGGCCACGGAATGGGACCGCGGCAACGAGTACTTCCCACCCACCACCTTCCAGGTGTCCAACCTGCGCGCCGGCACCGGCGCCACCAATGTGGTGCCCGGCGAGGCGGTGGTGCTGTTCAACTTCCGGTTCTCCACCGCCAGCACGCCCGACAGCCTGCAAGCACGGGTGCACGCCATCCTCGACAAGCACGGGCTGGAATACGACCTGGACTGGGAGCTGGGCGGCGAACCTTTCCTGACGCCGCGCGGCCCGCTGACCGACGCGCTGGTCGAGGCGATCCGCGCCGAGACCGGCGTGACGGCCGAACTGTCGACCACCGGCGGCACCTCGGATGGGCGCTTCATCGCCAAGATATGCCCGCAGGTGATCGAGTTCGGCCCCTGCAACGCGACCATCCACAAGGTCAACGAGCGCATCGAGCTGGCTGCGCTGGAGCCGCTCTCGAACATCTACCGCCGCACGCTGGAAAACCTGCTGCTGCCCCGCTGAACCAAGGCCTGTATGCCCTCTTCCGACCGACAAGACCTGCGCACGCTGCGCGACCTGATCCGCTATGGCGTGTCGCGCCTGTGCGAAACGGGCGCAGCGCTGGGGCATGGCAGCGACAACCCGTGGGACGAAGCCGTCTACCTGGTATTGCATGCGCTGCACCTGCCGCTGGACACGCTCGATCCATTTCTGGATGCCCGTGTCCTGCCGCACGAGCGCACCCGCGTACTCGAGCTGCTCGACCGGCGGGTCGCCGAGCGCGTGCCCGCGGCCTACCTGACCGGCGAAGCCTGGCTGCGCGGCCACCGCTTCCAGGTCGACCCGCGCGTCATCGTGCCGCGCTCGCCCATCGCCGAACTGCTGGACCAGGGGCTGGCCCCCTGGGTGGAACCGGCCAACGTCGAAGCGGCGCTCGATATGTGCACCGGCTCGGGCTGCCTGGCGATCCTGGCCGCGCTGGCCTTTCCGCAGGCGCATGTGGACGCGGTGGACGTATCCGCCGACGCGCTGGAAGTGGCGCGCCGCAACGTGGCCGACTATGCGCTGCAAGACCGCCTGGCGCTGCGCCGCAGCGACCTGTTCGACGACTTGCCGGCGCGCGCCTATGACGTCATTGTCTGCAACCCGCCCTACGTGAACAGCGCCTCGATGGCCGACCTGCCGGCCGAGTACCGTCACGAGCCGGCGCTGGCGCTGGCGGGCGGCACCGACGGCATGGACCTGGTGCGGCGCATCCTGCGGGACGCGCCGCGCTACCTGGCGCCCGGCGGCGTGCTGGTGCTGGAGATCGGTCACGAGCGCGAGCACTTCGAGGCGGCCTTCCCGGCGCTGGAGCCGGTATGGCTGGAGACCGAAGCCGCCAGCGACCAGATACTGCTGCTCACCCGCGAGCAACTGGCCCAGGGCCAATGATTTGTAGGATCCGCTTTTCGTGATACGCGCCTCCGGATTGACCCTGCGCCGCGGCACCAAGGTGCTGCTGGAAGACGCGGACTTCGTCGTGCATCCCGGCGAACGCGTCGGCATCGTCGGCAAGAACGGCGCCGGCAAGTCGTCGCTGTTCGCCCTGCTGACCGGCGCGCTGGATCCCGACGCCGGAGGCATCGACCTGCCGGCCGGGTGGCGCATCGCCGGCGTCCAGCAGGAAATCGCCGCCGACGAGCAGCCCGCGCGCGAGTTCGTCATCGATGGCGACGCGCACCTGCGGCGTTTGCAGGCGCAGCGCGCGGCGCTCCAGGACGATCAAGGCACACAGATCGCCGAAACCGAGGCGGCGCTGGTCGAGGCCGGCGCGTGGAGCGCCGCATCGCGCGCCGAACAGCTGCTGGCCGGCCTGGGTTTCAAGCCGGACGAATGGATGCGTCCGGTGGCGAGCTTCTCCGGCGGCTGGCGCATGCGGCTGGCGCTGGCTCGCGCACTCATGGCGCCCTCGGACCTGCTGTTGCTGGACGAACCCACCAACCACCTCGACCTGGACGCCATGCTGTGGCTCGAGAAATGGCTGGCGGCGTATCCCGGCACCGTGCTGCTGATCTCGCACGACACGGAATTCCTCGATGCAGTGGCGCGCGCCATCCTGCATTTCGACCATGGCAAGCTGGTGCGCTATCGCGGCGGCTACCAGGACTTCCTCACCCAGCGCGCCGAGCGCTTGCGCCAGACCAGCCTGGCGCACGAGCGGCAGGCGCGCGAAGCCGCCCGCCTGCGCAGTTTCATCGACCGGTTCAAGGCCAAGGCGACCAAGGCCAAGCAGGCGCAGAGCCGCGTCAAGGCCCTGGCCCGCATGGAAACGCTGGCGCCCCTGCATGCCGAGGCCGGCATCGACATCCGCATCCCTTCGCCCGACCACATGCCGGACCCGCTGCTGGCGCTCGAGCACCTGTCGGCCGGCTATACCGACGCGGCCGGCAACGCGGTGCCGATCCTGCGGGACGTGACACTGATGGTGCGGGCCGGCAGCCGCATCGGCATCCTGGGCGCCAACGGCGCCGGCAAGAGCACGCTGATCAAGACGCTGGCCGAGGAATTGCCGGCCCAGGCGGGCGAGCGGCGCGCCTCGCGCGGGCTGGCGATCGGCTATTTCCACCAGCACCAACTCGACATGCTGGACCTGGATGCCACGCCGCTGGCGCATCTGGCGCGCCTGGCGCCGGACACCCGCGAACAGGAGCTGCGCAACTATCTGGGCGGGTTCGGCTTTTCCGGCGACGCGGCGACCGGCCCCGTAGGCCCCATGTCGGGCGGCGAAAAGGCTCGCCTGGCGCTGGCGCTGATCGTATGGCAGAAGCCCAATCTGCTGCTGCTGGACGAACCCAGCAACCACCTGGACGTCGAAACGCGCGAAGCGCTGGCGACCGCGCTGGCAGAATTCGCCGGCAGCATGCTGCTGGTCTCGCACGACCGGCATCTGCTGCGCACCACGGTCGACAGCTTCTGGATCGTGGCCGACGGCGGCGTGCGCGAGTTCGATGGCGATCTCGAAGACTACCGCGATTGGCTGGCTGCCCGCACCGCCCAGGAAAAAGCCGCCGACACCTTGGCGCGCGACCCCTCCGGCGCGGCCGAACCCGTGAACCGCAAGGCCCAGCGCCGGCTCGAGGCGGAGCAGCGCCAGCGGCTGGCCGCCTTGCGCAAGCCGCTGGAAAGCGAACTGGCCAAGGTCGAGGCAGACATGGAGAAAATCCGCGCGGCGCTGCACAAGCTGGACGATCTCATCGCCGACGCGGACCTGTATTCCGACGCGCGACGCGCCGAGCGCCAGCAAGTCATGGCCGAGCACGGCGACCTGGGCAAGCGCATGGGCGCGCTGGAAGAACGCTGGCTGGAACTGCAGGAAGCGCTCGAGGACATCCAGCAAGCCGGCTAGCGCGCCGCCGGCGCCCGGCCTGCCCGCTTCACTCGCCGAACACGTCGCACACGGTATTGCGCAGCCACTGATTGGCCGGCTCGCGGTGATTGCGCGCGTGCCAGAAGACGTTGATGACCGATTCCGGGATCTTCACCGGGCAAGCCGCGGCCGCCAGGCCGAACGGCTCGCAGGCGCAATCGGCGAAACGCCGCGGCACCACCGCGATCATGTCGGTATTCTGCAGGACCGGACCGACGGCCATGAAATGCGGCACTGTCAGCCGCACCCGCCGCGCAATGCCGCTACGCGCCATGATTTCGTCCACCACGCCATGGCCGGTGCCCTCGGCCAGGATCGCCACGTGCTCGGCGGCCCGGAACTGGCGCAGCGTGACACTGCCGCCCGCCAGCGGATGGCCGCGGCGGAACAGGCATACGTAGGGCTGGCTGAACAGCCGGCGCTGGAAAAAGCCGCTCTTGAGCGCCGGCAGGAACCCCATGGCCAGGTCCATGCGGCCGCGCTCCATCTCGTCGCGCACGTCGATGGAGGTGGTGCGCGCCGTGCGGATGGTGACCTCCGGGGCCAGCCGCCCCAGGTGCTGCATCAAGCGCGGCAGGAAATAGGTTTCGCCCACGTCATTGACGCCGATGACGAAGCCGCGCCGGCTGCCGGCCGGCTCGAAGCGGGTGCGCGCATTCAAGGTGTCGCGGATCGCGTCCAGCGCGCCCGCCAGCGGCCCCGCCAGGCCCTCGGCGTAGGGAGTCGGCACCATGCCGCGCGAGGTGCGCAGGAACAGGTCGTCGCCCAGCAAGCGGCGCAGCCGGTTCAGCGCGTTGCTGACCCCGGGTTGCGACACCCCCAAGCTGGCGGCCGCCGCCGAAACACTGCCGTGCTTGAGCAGGGCGTCGAATACGACCAGCAGGTTGAGGTCGACGTCTTTCAGATCCATGCTTGTCTCCACCATTATTGATTCTGGTGATCTGCCTTATTCACGAAATTCTATTTATTAATTTGTAGGAACGCACGATGATCGCCTCATAACGACACCACACCCTGGAGACACCATGCGCCACCCCGCCCCGCCGGCCACGCCGGCGCAACCCTGTACCCGGGATACCCCATGAACGGCGCCGCGCCCTCTTCCGCCATGCCCGCCTGGCCCGGCGCAGGGTCCAGCCGGATTCCCTTCGGCGTGTATACCGACCCGGCCCTGCACCAGCGCGAAATGGAGCGCTTCTTCTACCAGGGGCACTGGAACTATGTCGGCCTGGAGGCGGAGATTCCGCAGCCGGGCGATTTCCGGCGCACCGCGATCGGCGAACGCTCGGTGATCTTGGTGCGCGACAGCGGCGGCGAGGTGCGGGTGCTGGAGAATGTCTGCGCACACCGGGGCGTGCAATTCTGCCGCGCGCGCGCCGGCAACCGCAGCGAATTCGTCTGCCCCTACCATCAATGGAATTACGACCTGCAGGGCCGCCTGATCGGCGTGCCGCTGCGGCGCGGCGTCAAGCAGGATGGCCGGGTGCAGGGCGGCATGCCGCCGGATTTCGACCCGGCGGAGCACGGGCTGACGCAACTGAAGGTCGCCTGCCGCCATGGGGTGGTGTTCGCGTCGTTCGACCATGGCGTCGAGCCGCTGGAAGAGCTCCTGGGCCCGGACATCCTGCATTATTTCGACCGCGTGTTCGACGGACGCGAGCTGGTCATACACGGCTACAGCCGGCAGCGCATCGCCGGGAACTGGAAACTGATGCAGGAGAACATCAAGGACCCATACCATCCCGGCCTGTTGCACACGTGGTTCGTGACATTCGGCCTGTGGCGGGCGGACAACCGCTCCCAGCTGAAAATGGACCGCCACTTCCGCCATGCGGCAATGATCTCGACGCGCGGCCAGGGTGGCAAGGGCTCGGTCACCCAGGGCGTGGCCAGCTTCAAGGAACAGATGCAGCTCAACGACGACCGCTTCCTGGACATCGTGCCCGAGCCGTGGTGGCAAGGCCCCACGGCGGTGCTCATGACCCTGTTCCCGAGCCTGATCATCCAGCAGCAGGTCAACTCGCTGTCCACTCGCCATATCCAGCCAGTGGGGCACGATGCCTTCGATTTTGTCTGGACCCACTTCGGTTTCGCCGAAGATACGCCAGACATGACGCGCCGGCGCCTGCGCCAGGCGAACCTGTTCGGCCCGGCCGGCTTCGTCTCGGCCGACGACGGCGAAGTCATCGAACTATCGCAGGCCGGTTTCGCGCAGAAGCCGTTCCATCGGGCCGTGGCGGAGCTGGGAGGCTACACGGCGGAGAACACCGACCACATGGTGACGGAAACCCTGATCCGCGGGATGTACGCCTACTGGCGACGGGTGATGGAGGCCTGAATATGATCGATTTCCCGACGTACCAGGCCCTGGCGCGGCTGTATGCCGACTATGCCGCGACGCTCGATGCGGGCGACTGGGCCCAATGGCCGGAATTCTTCGTGGACGATTGCGTCTATCGCATCGTGCCGCGCGAGAATTACGACAACGGCCTGCCGCTGGCCACGCTGGCCTTCGAAAGCAAGGCCATGCTGCAGGACCGCGTCTATGCCATCAGTGAGACGATTTTTCACGATCCGTACTACCAGCGCCATGTCGTGGCCGCCCCCCGCGTGCTGGCGGCGGACGCGGACCAGCTCGAATGCGAGGCCAGCTATGCGGTGTTCCGCACCAAGCCGAGCCAGCCGACCACGGTCTTCAATGTCGGCCGCTACATCGACGTGATCCGCCGCACGCCGCAAGGCCTGAAGTTCGCCAGCCGGCAATGCGTGTTCGACAGCGAGCTGATTGCGAATTCGCTGATCTATCCGCTCTGACACCCTGGGACCCTTGCCGATGACCACTGCCCTCTGGACCCCCGCCCTGCCGCATGGCGAATTGGCCGCCGACGACGTCACGCCCTGGGATGCGGGCGGTCGCGAAATCGCGCTATACGCGGTGGGCGACGCCGTCTATGCCACCGACAATCTCTGCACGCATGGGCTGGCCCGCCTGTGCGACGGCTTCCTGGAAGGTCATGAAATCGAATGCCCGCTGCACCAGGGCCGCTTCGACGTGCGCAGCGGCAAGGCCCTGTGCGCGCCGCTGAAAGAAGATATCAAGACCTATCCCGTGAAAATCGAAGACGGCATGGTCTACGTACAGGTCTGGGGCGAGACTCAGGAATAGGGCCGTTCGCGCCGCTGACGGTGCTGCTCCAGCACCGTATCGATCACCGCGCGCAGGATCGTCGCGGCCAGTTCCGGCGGGACGCCCGCGTCGACGGCCAGCTCGCGGATGCGGGCGAGCTGCTGCTCGACGCGGCGCGGATCACCGGACTCGAGCCCGTGCGCCTGCTTCAGGTCGTCGAGCATGTCGGTGCAACGGAAACGCACCCCCAGCAGCAGCATGATCTGCTGGTCGATCTCGTCGATCTCGGCGCGCAGCGCCTGCAGGTCGGGTTCGGAAGCGTCGCTGCCGGTCATGGCAATCACCCCTGGATGATGTCGAGCTTGGCGATGCCCAGCGCCAGGGTCTTGGCGCCGACATCGCGAAACTGGATCTGCGCCTGGGCGTCCTGACCGGACCCGCTCAGGCCGATGATGGTGCCGTCGCCGAAACGCGCGTGCCGCACCCCCTGGCCAATACGATACTGCCGATCGCCGACGGTGACGCCGCTGGTCACGCCGCGCGGCGGACGCGGCGCGATCGTACCGGTAGGCCGGCGACCGAACGCGTCGCCGTGGCCGCTCCAGGCCGCCGAGGCGCCGAACCCGGCGTGCGCATGACTGCTGCCGGCGCGCGGCGTCAGCCATTTGAGGTGCTGTTCGGGAATCTCGTCGAGGAAGCGCGACCGCATGGCGTAGCGCGTCTGGCCGTGCAGCATGCGGCTCTGCGCCAGGCTGAGATACAGGCGCTGGCGGGCACGCGTGATGGCCACGTACATGAGGCGCCGCTCTTCCTCGAGCCCCGACGGTTCGAGGATGCTGTTCTCGTGCGGAAACAGGCCTTCCTCGAGCCCGGTGATGAACACCGCGTCGAACTCCAGCCCCTTGGCCGCGTGCACCGTCATCAATTGCACGGCATCCTGGCCGGCCTGGGCCTGGTTGTCGCCGGCTTCCAGGGCGGCGTGCGCGAGGAACGCGGCCAGCGGCGTCAGGCCGTCGGGCGGCGTATCGGCGCCAAGGTCGGGCACGACGCCGGCGGGCAAGCCGTCGTAGTTCTCTTCCGAGGCGAACACGGCCGCCGCGGTGATCAGCTCGTTGAGGTTCTCGAGCCGTTCGGCTCCTTCGCGCTCGGTCTTGTAATGGGCGACCAGGCCGCTGGCATCCAGCATGTGCTCGACCAGCTCCGGCAGCGGCAACGCGCGCGACGGCGCCGAACAGGCTGGAATCGAGCTCGCGCGCGGCGTCGGCCAGTTGCTCGAGCGTGCGGGCGCCGATGCCGCGGGTCGGGAAATTGACCACGCGCATCCAGGATGTGTCGTCGTGCGGGTTGGCCATCAGGCGCAGGTAGGCCAGCGCGTGCTTGATCTCCTGGCGTTCGAAGAAGCGCAGGCCGCCGTAGACCTTGTACGGGATGCCGGCCGAGAACAGCGCGTGCTCGAGCACGCGCGACTGCGCGTTGCTGCGATAGAGCACGGCGATTTCGCGGCGCAGGCTGCCTTCGTTGATCAGCGAGCGCACCTCGTCGACCAGCCACTGGGCTTCCATGCCGTCGGACGGCTGCTCGATGACCCGCACGGGCTCGCCTTCGCCCTGCTCGGTCCAGAGGTTCTTGCCCAGGCGGCCATTGTTGTGGCCGATGAGCGCGTTGGCCGAATCGAGGATGTGCCCGTACGAGCGGTAGTTCTGTTCGAGGCGGATGACCGTGCCGCGCGCGTAGTCGCGCTCGAAGTCGGCCATGTTGCCGACATTGGCGCCGCGAAAGGCGTAGATGGACTGGTCGTCGTCGCCCACCGCGAAGATGGATGCCCCGCCGCCGGCCAGCAGCTTGAGCCACTGGTACTGCAGCGTGTTGGTGTCCTGGAACTCGTCGACCAGGATATGGCGGAAGCGCCGCTGGTAATGCTCGCGCACCGGCGCGTTGCGCACCAGCAGTTCGTGGGCGCGCAGCAGCAGCTCGGCGAAATCGACCACGCCTTCGCGCTGGCACTGGGCCTCGTAGAGCTGGTAGATCTCGATCAGGCGTCGCCGGTGGCTGTCGTGGGCCTCGAGATCGCCGGGCCGCTGGCCGTCTTCCTTGGCGCCGTTGATGAAGCGCTGCACGTCGCGCGGCGGGTACTTTTCATCGTCGATGCCGTTGGCCTTGAGCAGGCGCTTGATGGCGGCCAGCTGGTCGGTGGTATCGAGGATCTGGAACGTCTGCGGCAGGCCGGCGTCGCGGTGGTGCGCACGCAGCATGCGGTTGCACAGGCCGTGGAAAGTGCCGATCCAGAGGCCGCGCGTGTCGAGCGGCAACATGGCCGACATGCGCGCCAGCATCTCGCGCGCCGCCTTGTTGGTGAACGTGACGGCCAGCAGGCCAAATGGACTGGCCTGGCCGGTTTGAATCAGCCAGGCCATGCGGGTGGTCAGCACCCGGGTCTTGCCGCTGCCGGCCCCGGCGAGGACCAGGGCATGCTGCGGTTCGAGCGTTACGGCGGCGCGTTGTTCAGGGTTGAGCTGCTCTAGCATCATGCCGCGTAGCGGCTCAGGCGGAGGGCGAATTGCTCGAGCCCGGCGATGCCGCTTTGCTGGGCGCGCTGGCACCAGGCCTGCAAGTCATGCAGCAATTGCTCGCTGCTGGCGCTGGAGCTTTCCCACAGGCGGCCGAGCTCGCGGCGCATCTGGACCAGGGTGGACAGCGAGTGGTGCTGTGCGATGGCGCGGTCGACCTCGGCGCGCTGTTCGGGCTGCAGGACCTCTTCGTTGCGGTGGAGCCAGCGGCGCACGCGCAGCAGGCGCGAGGCGGCCGCGCCGTCCTGGGCGGGCTTGAGCTTGGCCAGTTCCTCGCGGGCGGCGGTCTTGACGATGTCGGCGTAGCGCGCCATGACCTCGTAGCGGTGCGTGATGACGCCCTGCAGGGTGCGCAGGTCGATGGCCTTGACGCTGGATTCGAGCTTGAGCTTGGGGGCTACCTTCTTGACCTTGGCGAGCCCGAAGAACTTCAGCACGCTGATGTAGCACCAGCCGATGTCGAATTCGTACCACTTGGCCGAGAACTTGGCCGAGGTGCCGTGCGCGTGGTGGTTGTTGTGCAGCTCTTCGCCGCCGATGATGATGCCCCACGGAAACACGTTGGTGCTGGTGTCGGGGCTGTTGTAGTTGCGGTAGCCCCAGTAGTGGCCGATGCCGTTGACCACGCCGGCGGCCCAGAACGGGATCCAGGCCATCTGCACGGCCCAGACGGTCAGGCCGATGGCGCCGAACAGGGCCACGTCGATGCCCAGCATGATCATCACGCCCAGCAGGCTGTGCTTGGAATACAGGTTGCGCTCGAGCCAGTCGTCGGGGGTGCCGTGGCCGAACTTGGCCATGGTTTCCTTGTTGGCCGACTCCAGGCGATACAGTTCCGCGCCGCGGAACAGGACTTTCCAGACGCCGAACAGCATGGGCGAGTGAGGATCGCCCTCTTTTTCGCACTTGGCGTGGTGCTTGCGGTGGATGGCGACCCATTCCTTCGTGACCATGCCGGTGGTCATCCAGAGCCAGAACCGGAAGAAGTGCATGACCGCGGGATGCAGGTCGAGGCCGCGATGCGCCTGGCTACGGTGCAGGAAGACCGTGACCGACACGATGGTCACGTGCGTCAGCGCCAGCGTATACAGGACGATCTGCCACCAGGTGGCTTGGGCAAGCCCCCCGGAAAGGAAGGAAAGGAATTGATCCATAAAGCTTTTTTAAGCCTCGCTTGAAGTTGGCAGGCAGTTTAGCCTACCTGGTTTGCTTATGACAGCGTGGTTTCAAAATAGTTTTCAAATCAAGGGCTAAGCCTGTATTTTCGCATCGCGCCAAGCTGGCGTCCATGCGTCATAGATGGGGCCGCCCAGCCCGTTGCACACCCGCGATTGTACGTTTTGCTACACAATCGCTGGCAAAATGCCGGCTGTTCCGTATCGGCCGCGTGCGCCGCCCTGCCCCACCATGCGATTGCCCTCCCGCGCCCGCTTTATCTGTCCCCTTTTGTTGGCGGGCCTGTCGGGCGGCACGGTTGCCCAGCCGGCCCCGGTCGCCGCCGAATTGGCCACGACCGTCGCCGCGGGCCGGGAAATCGTGCTGGCAAGCTACTATGAAGTCCACCCTGGCTCGTGCCGGCCCCTGCGCGCGCCGCTGGTGCGCGTCACCGCCCCGCCCCGGCTGGGCAGCGTCACTGTCGTGCGCAGCCAACAGGTGCCGGTCAAGGCCGGTCGCTGCCAGACCGTGGCGGCGCCGCTGGTGCAGGTGCGCTACCGGGCCAGCCGGTCCGGCACCGATTCGCTGGCCTGGGACGTCGCCTACCAGGACCGCGCCACGGGCACGCAGCGCGCCCGCGCGCAGATCCAGGTGCGGCCGGGCAACAGCGCCCGCTAGGCGGGCTCCGCGTCGGTCCCGGCGGGTTCGACGGCCGGGGCCGGATCGGCCGCGCCCGTTGCCTTCTTGCGCTCGAACACGGCCGCGAAGAAGCCGTCGGTGCCGTGGACATCCGGCCGCAACTGCACATAGGGCCCGCTCAGGCCGAGGCCGGCGCAGCGGTTGGCAAGCAGCGCCGCGCCGTCGACCAGTTCAAAATCGGGATGGCTGGCCAGGAACTGCTCCGCCTGCACCTGGTTTTCCTCGGCCAGCAGGCTGCAAGTCGCATACACCAGGCGTCCGCCTGGCGCGACGCAGCGGGCCGCGCTGTTCAGGATGCGCGTCTGCAGGGCGCCCAACTCGGCCAGGGCTTCCGGATGCTGGCGCCATTTCAGGTCGGGATTGCGCCGCAAGGTGCCGATGCCGCTGCACGGCGCGTCGACCAGCACGCGCTGGGCCTTGCCCGCCAGCCGCTTGACGCGCGCATCGTTCTCGCCGTCGATGGCCACCGGCACCACGTTGGACAGGCCGCTGCGCGCGAAGCGCGGCTTGGCGCGGGCCAGCCGGGCGGCCGAGACGTCGAACGCATACAGGCGGCCGGTCGAACGCATCAGCGCCCCCAGCAGCAAGGTCTTGCCGCCCGCGCCGGCGCAGAAATCGATGATCATTTCGCCGCGGCGCGGCCCCACCAGCAGCGCCAGCAGCTGGCTGCCCTCGTCCTGCACTTCGAGGCTGCCGTTCTCGAATTGCGGCCAGCGATTGACCGCGGGCCGGCCGGCCAGGCGGATGCCCCAGGGCGAATACGGCGTGGGCTGCGGGTCGAAGCGCGCGGCCGGGCCCTCGCGCAGCCCGGCCAGCACGGCGTCGCGCTCGGCCTTGAGCGGGTTGACGCGCAAGTCCAGCGGCGCCGGCCGGTTCAGGGCGGCCATCAGCGCGTCGGCATCGTCCAGGCGCCCCAGGCGCTCGTCCAGCCAGTCCGGCATGCTGGCGCGCACGGCGCGCGGCAGCGCCGCCTGGTCGATGTGGCCGACGCGCTGCAACCATTCGGCCTCGGCCGCGTCCAGCCCGTCGCGCAGGGCGGGCCCGCCCAGGGTGGCGGCCAGCCCCAGGATGGCCAGGCGCCGCGAGGCGGGGCCGACGCCGCTTTCCGAGAGCTGGCGATAGCGGCGCAGGTGCCGCAGGACGTCGTAGACGGCCTCGGCCACCTCGCCGCGATCGCGCGCGCCCAGCGCCGGGTGGGCCCGCAGCCAGTGCGACAGCGCGGCATCGGCCGGGTAGGTCCATTGCAGGATCTCGCCCAGCGCGCGCTGCACCTGGTCGATGCGGATCGCCGCGGGCGGGGTGCGCGGCTGCGCGGCCGGCCCGCCGGCCGGGGGACGGCGGGCGCCGCCGCGCGCCGGCGCGGGGCGGCTGGAGGCGGAGGAGCCGGCGCTGCGGGGCCGGGAGGCGGAATGCTTGCTCATGATTCTTCCAGTGAGGCCGGGGCAACAGCCTCGGCCGGTAAAACTACCAGGGGACGCCGGCGGCTCAGGCCGCGCCGGCCCCCATGAACAGTCGTGGCGGCTCGCCGTCGACCTCGACCCGCTGGTCGGACGTCAGGCGCACCCGGCCTTGCGCCAGCCAGCGCACGGCGGCCGGGTAGACCTGGTGCTCCACGGCCAGCACGCGCCCGGCCAGGGCCTCCGGCGTATCGCCGGCCAGTACCGGCACGCAGCCCTGGGCGATGATCGGCCCGTGATCCAGCACCGGCGTGACGAAATGCACGGTGCAGCCATGCAGGCGCACCCCGGTGGCCAAGGCTTGGGCGTGCGTGTGCAGGCCCGGGAACATGGGCAGCAGCGACGGGTGGATATTCACCAGGCGGCCGGCGTAATGATTGACGAAGGCCGGCGTCAGCACGCGCATGAAACCCGCCAGCAGCACATAGTCCGGCTCATGGCGGTCGATTTCCTGCGCCAGGGCGGTGTCGAAGGCTTCGCGGCTGGGGAAGTCCTTGTGGTACAGCGCGGCCGTGGCGATGCCCTGCTCCTGCGCCCACTGCAGCCCGGCGGCATCCGGGCGGCTGGCGACCACGGCGCGGACTTCGGCCGGCCATGCCTCGTCGCGGCAGGCGCGCACCAGGGCTTGCATATTGCTGCCGCGCCCCGAAATGAGGATGACCAGGCGGCGCGTGGACGAAGGCGATTGCGGCAAGATGAAATATTCCCAGGGCAGACCAACCCAAAATTGTAAACTCTCGGACGTGAAAACCTCGCTGCACCTTTACCGAACCGTGCCGCCTCCCGCGCGGCGCACCCCCTGCGCGCTGACCATCGGCAATTTCGACGGCGTCCACCGGGGCCACCAGGCCATCCTGGCGCGCCTGCGGCAAGCCGCCCAGGAACGTGGGCTGGCGCCCACGGTGATGACCTTCGAACCGCATCCGCGCGAATACTTCGCCACGCTCAACCAGCGTCCGGAGCTCGCCCCCACCCGTATCACGGGCTTGCGCGACAAGCTCGAGGCACTGGCCTGCCAGGGCGTCGCGCGGGTCGTCATCGAGCGTTTCAACGCGCGCCTGGCCGATATGTCCGCCAACGCCTTCATCGAAGACCTGCTGGTGGGCGCCATGCAGACACGCTGGCTGCTGGTCGGCGAGGATTTCCGCTTCGGCCGCAAGCGCAGCGGCGACCTGGACCTGCTGCGCGAGGCCGGCATGGTGCACGGCTTCGAGGTGCAGACCCTGGCCGACATCACCGACCGGCACGGCCACCGGGCGTCCAGCTCGGAGGTCCGCACGGCCCTGGCGGTCGGCGACCTGGCCCGGGCGCAGCACCTGCTCGGCCGTCCGTTCCACATCAGCGGCCATGTCATCCACGGCCAGAAACTGGGCCGCACGCTCGGCTTTCCCACCATGAACCTGCGCGTGGCGCCGCGCTGCGCCGCCCGCTCGGGTATCTATGTAGTGCGGGTCCACGGGCTGGGCGAAAGCGCCCGGCCGGCGGTGGCGAGCCTGGGCGTGCGCCCCACCGTCGAAGACCACGGCCGGGTCCTGCTGGAGGCCCATGTGCTGGATGGCCCCGTCGACGCATACGGTAAACTCGTGCGGGTCGAGTTCCTGCACAAACTGCGGGACGAAGAAAAGTTTCCCGATCTCCCTTCCCTGACTGCCGCCATCGCCGAAGACGCGCGAAACGCGCGCGCCTATTTTGCCGTTCATGGACTATAAAAAGACCCTCAACCTGCCCGATACCCCGTTTCCGATGCGGGGCGATCTCGCCCGCCGCGAACCCGCCTGGGTCGCGCAGTGGGAAGAAAACCACGTCTACCAGGCCATCCGCGCCGCCAGCCGCGGACGCCCGCGCTTCGTGCTGCACGACGGCCCTCCGTATGCCAACGGCGACATCCATATCGGTCACGCGGTCAACAAGATCCTGAAGGACATCATCGTCAAGAGCCGCAACATGGCCGGCTACGACGCCCACTATGTGCCGGGCTGGGACTGCCACGGCATGCCGATCGAAATCCAGATCGAGAAGAAGTTCGGCAAGCACCTGCCCGTCACCGAGGTGCAGGCCAAGGCGCGCGCCTACGCGCTCGAGCAGATCGACCGCCAGCGCAAGGACTTCAAGCGGCTCGGCGTGCTGGGCGAGTGGGACCGCCCGTACCTGACCATGAACCACAGCAATGAGGCCAACGAGATCCGGGCGCTGGGCCGCATTCTGGAAAAAGGCTATGTGTTCCGCGGCCTGAAGCCGGTGAACTGGTGTTTCGACTGCGGCTCGGCCCTGGCCGAGGCCGAGGTCGAGTACGCCGACCGCGTCGACCCGGCGGTGGACGTGGCCTTCCCCTTCGCCGACAAGCCCGGCCTGGCCGCGGCCTTCGGCCTGGACAGCGTGGACGACGGCGCCGTGGTGATCTGGACCACCACGCCCTGGACCATTCCCGCCAACCAGGCGCTGAACATGCACCCCGAGCTGGAGTACGCCCTGGTGCGCGTCACGCCGGCGCCGGCGCACGGCCCGCTGCTGCTGCTGGCGCGCGAACGCGTCGAGGCGTGCCTGAAGGCCTGGGGCCTGGAAGGCGAGGTAATCGCCACCGCGCCGGGCGCCGCGCTGTCCGGCCTGCGCTTCCACCATCCGCTGGCGACCGCCGACGCCGGCTACGCGCGCACCGCGCCGGTCTACATGGGCGACTACGTCACGCTGGACGCCGGCACGGGCGTGGTGCATTCCGCGCCCGCCTACGGCATCGAGGACTTCGTCTCCTGCAAGGCGCACGGGCTGGCCGACGACGACATCATCAGCCCCGTCCTGGGCGACGGCAAGTATGCCGACAGCCTGCCGCTGTTCGGCGGGCTGACCATCTGGGACGCCAACCCGCGCATCATCGAAGCCCTCCAGGGCGCGGGCTCGCTCCTGCACGTGCAGAAGCTGTCGCACAGCTACATGCATTGCTGGCGCCACAAGACCCCGGTCATCTACCGCGCCACCAGCCAATGGTTCGCCGGCATGGACGTCAAGCCGGCCGACGGCGGCCCCACGCTGCGCGAAAGCGCGCTGGCCGGCATCGACGCCACCGCGTTCTACCCGGCCTGGGGCCGGGCGCGCCTGCACGCCATGATCGCCAATCGTCCCGACTGGACGCTGTCGCGCCAGCGCCAGTGGGGCGTGCCCATGGCGTTCTTCGTCCACAAGGAAACCGGCGCCCTGCATCCGCGCACGCCGGAACTGCTCGAACAGGTGGCGCAACGGGTCGAACAGCACGGCATCGAAGCCTGGCAATCGCTCGACCCGCGCGAATTGCTGGGCGATGAAGCCGACCAGTACGAAAAGAACCGCGACACCCTCGACGTCTGGTTCGATTCCGGCACCACCCATGCCACCGTGCTGGGCGGCCGGGACCAGGTGCTGGGCGGCTCGCACGGCGCCGAGCTGGCCTGGCCGGCCGACCTGTACCTGGAAGGCTCGGACCAGCACCGCGGCTGGTTCCATTCGTCGCTGCTGACCGGCTGCATGCTGTTCGGCCAGCCGCCCTACAAGGCGCTGCTGACGCACGGCTTCGTGGTGGACGGCCAGGGCCGCAAGATGAGCAAATCGGTGGGCAACGTGATTGCCCCGCAGAAGGTCTCGGACTCGCTCGGCGCCGAGATCCTGCGCCTGTGGGTGGCCTCGACCGACTATTCGGGCGAACTGTCCATTTCCGACGAGATCCTCAAGCGCGTGGTCGAAGGCTACCGCCGCATCCGCAATACGCTGCGCTTCCTGCTGGCCAACCTGGCCGACTTCGATGCGGTCAACCAGGCGGTGCCGTACGGCGAGCTGTTCGAGATCGACCGCTACGCGCTGGCCATGACGGCGCAGATGCAGGCCGAAGTGCTGGGCCACTACGAACGCTACGATTTCCACCCCGCCGTCTCGCGCCTGCAGACCTTCTGCTCCGAGGACCTGGGCGCGTTCTACCTGGACATCCTCAAGGACCGCCTGTACACCACCGCCGCCGACAGCGCCGCGCGGCGCTCGGCCCAGACGGCGCTGCTGGACATCACCCAGGCGCTGCTCAAGCTGATGGCGCCGATCCTGTCGTTCACCGCCGAGGAGGCCTGGAAGACACTGGCCGATTCGGCCCTGAAGCACCAGGCCGACGCCTCGCGCGTGACCATCTTCACCGAGGTCTATCACGCCCTGCCGCCGTTCGCCGACGCCGATGCGCTGGCCGCCAAATGGAGCCGCCTGCGCGCCATCCGCGCCGATGTGCAGCGCAAGCTCGAAGAAGTGCGCACGGCCGGCGCGATCGGCTCGTCGCTGCAGGCCGAGGTGGACCTGTACGCGGCCGGCGCCGACCACGATTTGCTGGCCAGCCTGGGCGACGACCTGCGCTTCGTCCTGATCGTCTCGCGCGCCAGCGTGCATGCCGGCGAGGGCGAGCTGCGCATCGAGATCGCACCATCCGCGCACAAGAAATGCGAGCGCTGCTGGCATTGGCGCCTGGACGTCGGCAGCGATGCCGACCATCCCGAGATCTGCGGCCGCTGCGTCTCCAACCTGTTCGGCGCGGGCGAACCGCGCGCCAAGGCATAACGCGATGGCGCCCGCCACCGGACAGTCCGCGGCCCGGCCGGGCCGCTCCCCGCGCCCGGCCCATTGGCTCGGCCTGGCGGCCGTGCTGATCGTGCTGGACCAGCTCACCAAGCTGTATTTCGACTCGGCATTCACGTATGGCCAGCGGCTCAACGTATTGCCGGTTTTCGACCTGACGCTGGTGTACAACCGCGGCGCGGCCTTCAGCTTCCTGGCCTCCGAAGCCGGCTGGCAACGCTGGTTCTTCACCGCGCTGGGCATCGTGGCCGCGATCGTCATCGTCTGGCTGCTCCGGCGCAACCAGGACCAGCCGCGCTTCAGCCTGGCCCTCACCCTGATCCTGGGCGGCGCGCTGGGCAACGTGATCGACCGCGTGGCCTATGGCCACGTGATCGACTTCCTGCTGTTCTACTGGAACGACTGGTATTACCCGGCATTCAACCTGGCCGATATCTGCATCACCTGCGGCGCCGTGCTCCTGGTGCTGGACGAACTGCTGCGCGCGCGCTCGGCCCGCAGCCGGTAGGCGACCGTTGGCGCTTAAAATGGCGTTATTCTCATCAACCCCTTGCTGACGGCGCCGCGCGCGCCGGCCCGCCCATGCTCGACCTCGCCCGCAAACGCATCGTCCTCGGCCTGACCGGCGGCATCGCCTGCTACAAGATCGCCGAACTGGTGCGACGCCTGACCGAACAAGGCGCCACGGTCGACGTCGTCATGACCGAGGCCGCCACTCACTTCATCACGCCCGTCACGATGCAGGCCCTGTCGGGTCGACAGGTGTATGTCGATGCCTGGGACGCGCGCATCGCCAACAACATGGCGCACATCGAGCTCACCCGCGGCGCCGATGCCGTGCTGGTGGCGCCGGCCAGCGCCGATTTCATGGCCAAGCTGGCGCACGGCCTGGCCGACGACCTGCTCTCCACGCTGTGCCTGGCGCGCGCCTGCCCGCTACTGGTCGCGCCGGCCATGAACCGCGAGATGTGGGCCAACCCGGCCACCCAGCGCAATGTCGCGCAGCTGCGCGCCGACGGCATCGCCGTGCTGGGCCCGGCGTCGGGCGAGCAGGCGTGCGGCGAGACCGGCGACGGCCGCATGCTGGAAGCCCACGAACTGCTGGCCGACCTGATCGCCTTTTTCCAGCCCAAGGTGCTGGCCGGCCGCCACGTGCTGTTGACGGCGGGGCCCACCTCCGAACCGGTCGATCCGGTCCGCGTCCTGAGCAACCGTTCCTCGGGCAAGACCGGCTATGCGCTGGCCCGCGCCGCGCGCGAAGCCGGCGCCCGCGTCACGCTCGTCACGGGCGCCACTGCCCTGCCCCTGCCGCGCGGCGTCGTCGCGCTGCCCGTCACCACGGCTCGCCAGATGCATGATGCCGTCATGGCCAACGCCCACGACGCCGACGTGTTCATTGCCGTGGCGGCCGTGGCCGACTGGCGCGTCAAGAATGTCAGCAGCCAGAAGCTGAAGAAGACCAGCGAAGGCGGCGGCGCGCCGGTGATGGAGTTCGAGCCCAATCCCGACATCCTGGCCGAAGTGGCCAAGCTGCCCGACGGCCCATGGTGCGTGGGCTTCGCCGCCGAGACCGAAAAGCTCGCCGAGCACGCCGAGGCCAAGCGGGTGCGCAAGGGCATCCCGTTGCTGGTGGGCAATCTGGCGCACAAAGTCATGGATGCCGACACCACCGAACTGGTGCTGTTCGACGCCAACGGCACCCATCCCCTGCCGGCAGGGTCCAAGCTGGATGCGGCGCGCCGGCTGATCGCCGAAATCGCGGCGCGCCTGCCCGCGGCCTGAAGTGGCGCACGCCGGGGCCGGCCGCATGCCTGGCGGATCGGCCCGCGACCCATACCGCCTGTCCGACGTCGACGCCCTGCGCGGTTTCGCGCTGCTCGGCATCCTGGTGGTCAATATCGGCGTCTTCGCCTCCCCCTATTACGGCACGGGCCTGGTCGATCCCGCGTTCGACCGGCCACGGGACCATGTCGTGCTGTGGCTGGTCGCGCTGCTGTTCGAGACGAAGTTCTACTTGCTGTTCTCGTTCCTGTTCGGCTACAGCTTCACCCTGCAGATCGCCGCCGCCGAACGGGCCGGCGCGCCGTTCGCGCCGCGCTTCCGGCGCCGGCTGCTCGGGCTGGCCCTGCTCGGCGCGGCCCATGCCGTATTGCTCTACCAGGGCGATATCCTGTTCGCCTATGCGGTGCTGGGCGCGGTACTGCTGCGGTGGCGCGGGCTGGAGCCCGCGCGCGCGTTGCGGCGGGCCGCCTGGCTGGTGCTGGCCTGTGGCGCCGGCTGGCTGCTGCTGGGCGTGCTGGCGGCCATGGCGCCGGCCGACCCCGCGGACCTGGCCTGGCAACAGGCCGATGTCGCCGCCGCGCTGGCGGCTTACCAGGGCACCATCGCCAGCACCGTGTCGCGCCATCTATATGAATGGCGCACCAGCATGGCATTTGCATTGATCGCCGTCCAGGGGCCTTGCGCGCTGGCGATGTTCCTGGTCGGGCTGGCGGCCGGGCGCCGTGGCCTGCTGGCGGATATCGGCGCCCACGCCCGGCAGTTGCGCCGGGCCGCCTGGGTCGGCTGGCCGGTCGGGCTGGCGGGCGCCGTCGTGTACGCCACCCTGTCGCTGCCGGCGGCGCCGTTCGATGGGGCCATCCTGGGACTGGGCATCGGCCTGTTGAGCGCGCCGTTCCTGACAGCGGCCTACGCGGCCACGCTGTTGCTGTTCCTGCGCACGGGCCCGGGATGCCGCCTGGGCGCCGCCCTGGCGCCCGCCGGGCGCATGGCGCTGAGCAACTACCTGCTGCAATCGCTGGTCTGCGCGTTCATTTTCAAGGCCTATGGATGGCGACTGATCGGCCAGCTATCGCCGCTGGCCGTGCTGGGCATCGCCGCGGCCCTGTTCGCCGCGCAACTGCTTGGCTCGGCGGCCTGGTTGCGCCGCCACGACTACGGGCCGGCCGAATGGCTGCTGCGCGCGCTGACCAACGCCGCCTGGCCGCGCTGGCGCAGCCGCGCCGACGGCCGCTGAGTGGGCCGCTCGTGCGGGCTTCTGGAGCGAACCGCCGCTAGCCGGCGGCCGGGCTGAGCCGGGTGCCGGCCGCGTCGCCGCCCGGCATGATCCGGGCCAGCGCCGCCACCACCGCCAGGGTCAGCAGCACGCGCCCCACGAGGATGATCCAGATATCCGCGCCCAGCGTCAGCAACAAGGCGGTGTCCTCGATCAGCGAATGCGACAGGGAAATCCAGGACAGCGCCAGGAAGCGCGTGCGCGCGGGCAACTGGCGCTTGTCGGCTTCTTCGATGATCAGCGCCCCGCCATAGCTCAGCCCAAGCAGCACCCCGACCGTGGTGACAGGCGCCACGCGCGCATCCAGGCCTGACAGGCGCAGCAACGGCATCAGCACGGCCGTAATGGCGCGGGTCACGCCGGTGCGCTCGAAGATGTCCAACAGCACCAGCAGGGCCACGATGACGCCATAGGTGAGCAGCAGCGACACCGCGGTGCCGCTCAGCCAGCCCAGCAGCCCCCCGGCCTGCGTGTCGGACGCCAGGGCCGAGCTCTGCAGCCATCCCAGCGATACCGGCTCCTGCAGCCAGCCGGCCCACCGGCAGGTCCAGGCCACCGCGGCGCCGTACAGGATGGCGGCCCCGACCCGCAGGCCCGTGGTGGCCCAGAAGCTGGCCCCGGCGCGCCGCACAATGGCCTGCTCCACTGGCAGGCCATGCGCGAACAGCACCATGGAGCACAGTACGCTGAGCTGGGCGGCATTCAGGTCCAGGACGGGCGCGAGCCCGATCAGCGCCGCGATCGCCCCGTAGACCCCGACGCACATCCCCGCGACCCACACGATGCCGGCCTCCGGCGGGAGGTCGAGCAGCCCCATGGCCGGCGCGATGGCGCGTCCCAGCACGTCGACCCAGCCCAGCCATTGCCCCACCTGGACCAGGATCATGATCGGCAACATGACTTTGAGCAGCACCAGGAACAACCGACGGCTGCGACGCCACAAGTTCAGCAGGTAGGACACGACACGGGCTTCCGGAAAATCAGGCAGATGCCAGCATAGAATGGGCGGCCAGAAATAGGCATGCCTTTTATTGCTTAAAAAGAACGTTTATTGTGCAATTGACGGGCTTCCGCACACGAAAATTGCGCCATGGAACTTGATACCTTCGACCATCGCATACTGGCCTTGCTGCAGCGCGATGCCGACCTGTCGAACGCCGCGCTGGCCGACCGCATCGGCCTGTCGCCCTCGGCCTGCCTGCGGCGCGTGGCCCGCCTGAAGCAACACGGCGTCATCCGCCGCATCGTCGCCGTCGTCGACCCGGCCCAGGTGGCGCACGGATTGTCGGCCATCGTCACAGTGGAGTTCGTGCGCCACGGGGCCGCCCACCGGCAGGAATTCATGGCGCGCGTGCGAGCCGAGGCGTCCATCACCCAGTGCTACCTGGTGACCGGCGACATTTCGTGCGTGCTGATCGCCCATCTGCGCGACATGGACGCCTACCTGGCGCTGGCCGAGCGGCTGTTCGAGCAGGACGCCAACGTGGCGGCCTTCTACACCCACATCGTGATGCAGACGATCAAGCACGAGCCCGGGGTCCGGCTCTAGCGCCTGGCCCTAGAGGGCGTGCGGCACACGCGACACCGCGTGCTGCGCCCATTCGGCCAGGGGCAGCGGCGTGCCGCTGTCCAGGATGCGCGCCAGCAATACCTGCATTTGCGGCCAGCCGCCGCGCCCGCTGGGCCAGCGGCGCGGCGTGACGATCCGCCAGGCGCCGTCGGCGCCCCGCTCGGCCATGACGAAGCGGAACGTATAGTAGCCGGCCACCCCCATGCGCAGATCGGTGACCACCAGCGCGTCGTCCAGCACGTCGTAGCGCAGCCAGTCGTTGGTGAACCAGCGCAGGCGCTCATGCAAGGGAGCTTCGGCCAGCACCGCGGCCTGCCCGGGATGCAGCGGCAGGCGCAGCATTTCGGGCGGATCGCGGTCCAGCCAGCCGCTGACCGCTTCGTAGTAATGGCCATCGCCGGTCTTGGCAATGACACGCCAGAGCAAGGTATTGAACGGCATGGGCGTGGCCAGCACGGCGGTAGGCTGCACGCCCTGTTGGCGCAGCGCCTGCTCGACGCGCCGCTCGGCGTGCCAGCGGCCGGCCAGCGACACCCCCAGATAAGCCGTGCTGATCGCCAGTGTCGCGGCCAGGGCCAGGCAGGTCCGGCGCGTGCAGCCCATCAGCGCCGCGGCCGTCACCGCGGCCAGCAGCGGCAGCGTATAGACGGGGTCGATGATGAACACCGCCGACCAGCTCTCCGGGACGCGGTCCAGCGGCCAGAACAGCTGCGTGCCGTAGACCGTGAAGGCGTCCAGCAGTGCGTGCGTGACCAGCACCAGCCACAGGGTCAGCAGCAGGCGCGCGCCGCTGTAGGGCGCGTCCGGCCATCTCTTGCGCACCAGCCAGGCCAGCACGGCCGCCAGTGCGCTCAGGACGAACAGGGAATGGGAGAAGCCGCGGTGATAGGTCATCAGCGACACGGGATCGGGATAGCTGACCAATACGTCGAGATCCGGCACGCTGCCCAGCAGCGCGCCGTACAGGAGCGCCTTGCGGCCCTGATAGCGCCCCAGCAGCGCGCCCTGAATACCGGCGCCCAGCACCGCCTGAGTAAGAGAATCCATGTGGTCCGGCCGGCTCCGAGAGAATGGCTGCGTTCGCGCCGCCGACCCCGCGCGGCGTCCGGGGCGCGGATGGCGACAGGCGTTAAGATACCGCATCGGCTGCCAGCCGTTTTTCCCCACAGGACCCCGATCCATGGCCATCGACGGCGAACCCAAAGACGGCGATTTCGTCCGCTACATCGAGATGCTGAACCGACAGGCCGGCGGCTCGCCCGGCCACGTGCCGCCGCGCCAGCCGCGCGAGGCCCGCCGGCGCCAGCCGGCCGCCGCGCCCGTGCCCGCGCCAGCCGCGCCGGATCCCGCCGTCCCGGATGACAAGCCAGCTCCTACGCTGGCCGCGCGCAGCGGGCAGCGCCGCATCGCCCTGGGCCTGACCATCGCCGGCCTGGTCGCGGCCTGGCACGCGGCGCGCTTGTTCGGCGCAGCGCTGGAACAGCGGCCCGTCGAGATCGACGAGCTGATCCCGGCGATTTTCCTGGCCGTGTGCGCCTTCATGCTGTTCAAGGGCGGCAGCCGCCTGCGCGCCGCCCAGCGCAAGCCGCTGCCCGCGCTGCCGCCGCTGTCCACCCTGCCCGGCGGCCGGAATCGCTCCACCTGAACGGCGCGGCGATCCGCCGCGCGGTGCTAACATTTCGGCCCCACGGCGTGCCGGCCCATCCATATTGCGGAGTGAAAGTGAGCGACATCCAGCCCGGATTGACACCAGCCCAGGCGGCGACCATGCTGAAATTGCAGGACCGCCTCAACAGCATCATCAACCCCGACTGGATCGGCGGCGGCGCGCGCTTCCTGCGCGCCGCGTTCGTGGAGTCGGCCGAGGCGCTCGAGCACCATGGCTGGAAGTGGTGGAAAAAGCAGTCGATCGACCTGCCGCAGGTGCAGATGGAGCTGATCGACATCCTGCACTTCTACCTGTCGCACACGCTGGTGTCGGCCGGCGGGTCCGCCGAGGATGCGGCGCACCTGCTGGTCGCCGACCTGGCCTCGCCCGACGCGATCGCCCTGGACGGCAACACTTACCGGCTGGGCGAGCTCGACGTGCCGATGCTGCTCGAACTGATCGGGGGCCTGGCGGTATGCGGCCGCGCCAGCTACAAGGTGCTGGAATGCACCATGGCGCGCTGCGACCTGTCATGGAACGACGCCTTCACGCAATACGTGTCCAAGAACGTGCTGAACATCTTCCGCCAGGAGCACGGCTACAAGGACGGCACCTACGTGAAGATCTGGCGGGGCGAAGAAGACAACGTCGTGCTGGCGCGCCTGATGGCCGGCCTGGACCCGGCGCGCGCCGATTTCGCCGAGGCGCTGCACGCCGGGCTGCAGCAGGCCTACGCGCAGGCCCGCTGAACCCGCGGGGCCGCTAGGCGGCCTCGATCACCGTCTGCAGGAACTGCTGGGTGCGCTCCTCGCGCGGATTCGAGAACAGCACGCTGGACTCGGCGTCTTCGACGATATTGCCCTGGTCGAAGAACAGCGTGCGATCGGAACTGCGCTCGGCGAAACCCATCTGGTGCGTCACGATGATCATGGTCATGGTGCGCTTGGCGGCCAGGTCGCGCAGGATCTGCAGAATGCCGCCCACCAGTTCCGGATCGAGCGCGGACGTCACTTCGTCGAACAGCATGATCTCCGGATGCATCGCCAGTGCCCGCGCGATGCCGACACGCTGCTTCTGGCCGCCCGAAAGCTGCGCCGGATAGGCGTCCAGCTTGTCGCCCAGGCCCACCAGCTCCAGATAATCGCGCGCGCGCTGGGCGGCTTCATCGCGCGGCACGCGCGATACGTGCACCGGCGCTTCCATCACATTGCCCAGCGCGGTCTTGTGGGGGAACAGGTTGAAATGCTGGAACACCATGCCGATCTTGCCGCGCACGCGCCGTACGTGCGCCGAATTCGGCCCCATCGTGCGCCCCTGGGCGTCGACCCACATGGACTCGTCGTCGATCAGGATCTCGCCGCTGGTGGGGCGGTCCAGCGTCATCAGGAGACGCAACAAGGTCGACTTGCCCGACCCCGACGGCCCGATGATGGAGACGGTCTGGCCGGCCGGGATCTCCAGGTTGATGCCGCGCAGCACTTCCAGCTCGCCGTAGCGCTTGCACAAATTGTTCAGGCGAATGCTCGCGCTCATCGTGTACCTCCGAATTGTTTCAGCCACGCCTCCAGCCGGCGCACGCTCCAGGCCGCCGCCAGGCTCAGCACCAGGAACAGCACGCCCACCAGGGTCAGCGGTTCGGTATAGCGGAAGGTGGCCGAGCCGATGATCTTGCTTTGCTGCAGCACCTCGACCACCGTGATGGCCGACAACAGCGGCGTATCCTTGAACATGGCGACCAGGTAGTTGCCCAGCGCCGGCACCACTGGCGGAATGGCCTGCGGCAGCACCACGCCCACGGCGGTGCGCCAGGGCGACAGGTTCAGCGCGGTGGCAGCCTCCAGCTGGCCGCGCGGCACCGCCTCGATGCCGGCGCGGTAGACCTCGGCGCAATAAGCCGCATAGTGCACGCCCAGCGCCAGGATGCCGGTGGCCAGCGGTGACATCTGTACGCCGGTCTGCGGCAGCACGTAGAACAGGAAGTACATCTGCACCAGCAGCGGCGTGCTGCGCACGAACTCGATCAGCACCGCCACGGGCGCCGATATCCAGCGCAGCCGCACCCGGCGCAGCATCGCCAGCACCAGCCCCAACGTCACCGCGACCAGCATGCCCAGCAGCGTGGCCTGGATGGTGATCACCAGCGCCGAACCGAGCGCCGGCAAGATTTCCCAGGCGAAGCTCCAGTCGAAAATAGGCTTCATCGGACTCGGAACCTCCGCTCCAGCAGGCGGATGCCCGCCGTGATGACCAGCGCCACGGCGAAGTACAGCAGCAGCAACAACAGGAATATCTCAGTCGTGCGCAACGTCTCGGCGCGCAGCATCTGGCCGCGGAAAGTCAGGTCGGTGATGGTGATCAGCGACACCAGCGCGGTATTCTTCAGCAGCTCGATGAACAGATTGCCGGCCGGCGGCAGCATCGCGGGAAACGCCTGCGGCAAGACGATGCGCCGCATGCACTGCGCCGACGTCATGTTCAGCGCCACGGCGGCTTCGCGCTGCCCCGGCGCGACCGCCAGGATCGCGCCGCGCACCACCTCGGCGCCGTAGGCGCCGGCGTTGGCCGCCAGCACGACGATACCCACGGTCACGGCCGGCAGCTTCAGGCCGAACAGCGGCAACACGTAATAGAACCAGAACAGCTGCACCAGCGCGGAAGTGCCGCGGAACACTTCGACATAGACCAGCGCCGGCCAGCTGACCCAACGGTGGGACGACAAGCGCGCCAGGCCGGCGGCCAACGCCAGGGGCACCGCCAGCACGGCGGCGCCCGCGGTAATGCGCAGCGTCACCCATAACCCGTCGAGCAGCGGGGGCAACAGCGTTGCTAAACCTTGCATGGTGGTCGCCACGCCTTACTGGCCGTTCGCCGCGCACAATTTGGCGGCGGTCACGTCGCCGGGCAGCTCTTCCTTGGTGAAGCCGAACGGCTGCACGACCTTGGCGTGCTCCTCCGTGCCGATGAACTTGGCCAGCTCGGCATTGAACGCATCGACGAATTCCTGGTCCTCGGTGCGGAACGCAAATGCGCCGTAGCCGCGCACATTCTTGCCATCGATGACCGGATCCGTGAACGGCTCGGCCTTTTCCAGGTCGCCGGCGGCGGTCTTGTTCATCAGGTCGTTGACGGTCAAGGCCGTGGCGGCGTATGCATCGGCGCGGCCGGCCTGGACGCCCGAGAGGGCGCTGACCACGTCGGGAAACACCACCACGCGGTCGACCGGGATCTCCGATTTGCGGGCGTATTCGCCTTCGATGGCGCCCACCACCACGCCCAGCTTGGCGTCATCCTGCTTGGCGATGTCTTCGTAGCTATGCAGGTTCTTGGGGTTGCCCTTCTGCACCAGAAACGACTGGCCCACGCCATAGGTGGGGTTCGAGAAGGCAACCTGCTGGCAGCGCTCGGGCGTCACGTACATGCCGGCGGCAATGATGTCGAAACGCTTGGCCTGCAGGCCCGGAATCAGCGAGCCGAACTCGGTCAACACCCCTTCCACCTCGTTGATGCCCATGCGCTTGAGCACGACCCGGGCAATCTCCACGGCTTCGCCGGTGATCTGGTTCTTGCTGCTGTCCATGTAGGCGTAAGGCGCTTCGTTGGCATAACCGATGCGGATTTTGCCGGCCGCCTTGGCGGCCTGGAGGGTGCTTTGCTCGGCGGGAGGATTGCCGGCGGCGGGCTTGGCCGCTTCATCATCGGACCCCGAATCGGAGCATGCCGCCATCAGCCCGAGACTCAGTGCCAGTACGGCCCACTTTGTCGTGTTCAGAATGCGTGTCATGCGCCACTCCCTATCAAAATATTATGTACAGAATTAATTCACGCGAAATAGTACGCCAATTAATCATTTCAGCACAAAGTATATAGCGACAAAAAAGGCAGGCCGGCGGCCTGCCCCGAATGAACGCGTCGAGTCGCTGCGCGGAAAGACCGGCTACAGCGGCAGCTGGCCTGCTGTAACGGCGCCGTTACTTGCCCGCGTAGGAGAAGCGGCCGTCGCGTATCACGCCCATGACGCGCGCGCGTTCGTCAAAGCCTTGATGGTCGGTCTTGGAAATGTTGAGCACGCCGTTGGGCACCACCAGGTCACGGGTGTTTTCCAGCGCATCGCGCAGCGCCGCGCGGAATTCCGGAGTGCCGGGCTTGGCCCCCGTCTTCAAGGCGCGGCCCACGGCGGAGTCGAGCAGCATCCAGGCGCCATAGGCGTCGCCGGCGAACTGGGTCAACGTATGCGGGCCATGCTCGGCCTCGTACTTGTCGGCAAAGGCCACGGCCACCTGCTTGACCGGATTGCCGTCGGGCAGTTCGCGCGCCACCACGCCAGGCCCCGTGGGGAACAGCGTGCCTTCCACGTCCTTGCCCCCTACCTGCAGGAACTCCAGCGTGCCGATGCCGTGCGTCTGGTAGATCGGCCCCTTGTAGCCGCGCTCCAGCAGGGTCTTCTGCGGCAATGCGGCCGGCGTGCCCGAGCCCGCGATCAGCACCGCGTCGGGCTTGGCGGCCATGGCCTTGAGCACCTGCCCCATCACCGACGCATCGTTGCGCTGGAAGCGCTCGTGCGCCACCACCTTGATGTCGTTGCCCGCGGCCTTGTTGAATTCGCTCCACCAGCTGTCGCCGTAGGAATCGGCGAACCCGATGAGCGCGACATGCTTGATGCCCTTGCTGCGCATGTCGTCCACCAGCGCCGTGGCCATCAGCGAATCGTTCTGCGGCATCTTGAACGCCCAGCGGCGCTTGGGATCGTCCGCCGGCTCGACGATGACGGCCGACGCCGCCAGCGCGACCATCGGCGTGCCGGTCTCGGCCAGCACGTCCAGGCCGGCCAGCGCCGCCGCGGTGATGTTGGGACCGACGATGGCGTCGACCTTGTCTTCGGAAGTCAGCTTGCGCATGTTCTTGACTGCGCGGCTGACGTCGGTGCCGTCATCCAGCACGATATAACGGGCCGGCTGCCCCCCCAGCGTCGGCGGCCACAGGCGCAGCGCATTGTTGGTCTGGATGCCGATGGCGGCCGCCGGGCCAGTGGTCGAGACGTCGACGCCGATCACGACTTCGGCGCGTGCCGACCAGGACAGCAGGGGCAGGACGATGGCGGCGAGCGCCGCCAGGCGTGGCAGGGAAATGGGCAT
The DNA here is from genome assembly GCF_002261345.1 of Bordetella genomosp. 2. Classification (GTDB taxonomy): domain Bacteria; phylum Pseudomonadota; class Gammaproteobacteria; order Burkholderiales; family Burkholderiaceae_B; genus Bordetella_A. Next base: position 762,624 of record NZ_NEVT01000006.1, read on the forward strand.
GGCGAATATCCGCTGGTAGAAGGAATATGGCGATACAGTGACTGCGCCAGGCGCTATTTTGCCCCAGCGGGGCGGCGCCCGTCGCGCGAGTGCGCCTCGTAGACCATGGCGGCCAGGGTCAGGTCCTCGAGCGCGCTGCCCACCGCCTTGAACACGGTGACCTGGCTGGCGGCGGTGCGGCCCGGCGCCTGGCCCGAAATCAAGTCGGCCAGCGTGCCGCGTATCGCCGCCGGCGCCAGCACGCCCGCCTCGAAGGCGGCCAGCAGGTCGCCGGACTTGGTGGGCGCTTCGTCCGTGTCCACATAGACTTCCGTGCCATCGAAGCAGGCCGGATCGGTTTCTTTCATGTCGGGCTTGAAGCTGCCGATCAGGTCCAGGTGCGTGCCGGGGCGCAGCCAGGCGCCCCGCACCAGCGGCTCGGTCGACAAGGTGGCACAGCTGACAATGTCCGCCTGCCGCACCGCCGGCTCGAGCGCCTCCACCGCCTGGGCATCGAACCCCTGGCCCGCGAGCGACGCGGCCAGCGCCCGCGCCCCCTCGGGACGCACATTCCACACCAGGACGCGCTCGATGGGGCGCACCGCGCGCATGGCGGGCGCCAACAGCCCGGCGATCCGGCCCGACCCCACGATGAGCAGCACGCGCGCATCCGGCCGCGCCAGGCAGGAGGCGCCCAGCGCGGCCGCGCCGGCGGTGCGCCACACCGTGACCACGTCGCCGTCGACCTGCGCCAGCGGCACGCCGGTGCGCGCGCTGTACAAGCTATAGACGGCGTGCAGGCCGGGCAGGCCCTGGCGGGTGTTCTCGGGAAAGATATTGATGACCTTGACGCCGAAATAGCCCTGCTCGTTCCAGGCCGGCATGATCAACGAGGTGCCGCGCGCCCCGCCCGACTCGATGCTGTGCACATGGCGCGGCGGCACACTGGCCCCCGCCTGGAAGGCATCGCGCAAGGCGGCGATGACATCGGGAAACGCCAGCGCGCGGCGGGTCTGCTCGGTATCGATGATCAGCATTCAAGGCCTCCGTTGGGAGGCCTATTATCGCCCTGCCGCCGGGCAGCAAAATGCCAGCCCGGAAGCTGGCATTTTGTTCGGCCCTGGGACCGGATCAGCGGCGGCGATCGTGGTAGGCGGAGATGGTGGGATGGACGCGCCGGCCTTCATCCATGGCATGCAGCACTTCGCCGACGGATTCCAGAAAACGGGTGACACCCTGCCTGAAGCGCCGCCAGCCACCCGGCGCTCCGCCCGACGGCTTGCCTGACGCCGCGGCCTTGCGAGTGGAATCTTCCATGACCAACTCCTTGAGAAGAATGAAAGGGAACCACGTCAAGCCATCTTAGACCTCAAATTGCTGCTTCACAACATGTATCGCTATTCAGACGGATTCGTTGTTTATTGAGTACATGCTGGCAGGCAGCCATTCGGAAAGTCCGTCTTTTTCTGCATCGCACCATACGCACCGTAAAAACATCCTCGGCCCCATGGGTTTACTAGACGACCGGTCTAATAGTGGCTAGAGTAGCGCCATGAACCCGCATCCCCCTACCGACGTGCGCCAGCACATCCTCGACGTGGCCCGCCCGCTGCTGCTGGACCGGGGCTATACCGCCGTGGGGCTGGCCGAGATCCTGGCCGCGGCGCAAGTGCCGAAAGGGTCGTTCTATCACTACTTCGGCTCCAAGGACGCATTCGGCCAGGCAGTGCTGGAAAGCTATTTCACCGAATACCTGGCCCATATGGACGTCCTGCTGGCGCAACCCGGCACCGCCGCGCAACGCTTGATGGCCTACTTCATGGACTGGCTCGAGTCCCAGACTGGCGATTCGGCGCAAAGCCGCTGCCTGGTGGTCAAGCTGGGAGCGGAAGTCTGCGACCTATCCGAAAGCATGCGCTCGGCGCTCGAACAAGGCACGCGAACCATCACCGGACGGCTGGCGCGCTGCATCGCAGACGGCCAGGCGGACGGCTCGCTGCCCGCCGCGCCTGAGGCGTCCGCGCTGGCCGTCTCCCTGTACCAGACATGGCTGGGCGCCAGTCTGCTTGCCAAGATCACGCGCGACCGCGCGCCGCTGGCCACCGCCCTGGCCTGCACCCGTCAAGCGCTGGGCCTGTCGTCCGGCGCATGACGCCCCCCTCCCTCTTGGAGCCGTCCCGATGCCGCAAAGCGACAACCTGAACCGCCGTATCCTCCTCGCCGCCCATCCGCGCGGCTTGCCGACGCCGGCCGATTTCCGCCTGGAACAAGCCGCCGTTCCCACGCCTGCGCAAGGCGAGGTGCTGCTGCGCACCCTGTACTTGTCGCTCGATCCGTACATGCGCAACTTGATGGACGAGGTCGGCCCCGCCTATGCCGACGCGGTGCCGCTGGGCCAGCCCATGGTAGGCGGCACCGTCAGCCGCATCGTCGAATCCCGCAACCCGGCTTTTCGCGCCGGCGACCTGGTGCTGGCCGACGCCGGCTGGCAGGATTTCGCGCTGTCGGACGGCGCCGGCTTGCTGCCGTTGCATGGCATGGCCCAGCCCTCGCTGGCGCTGGGCGGCCTGGGCATGCCGGCGTTCACTGCCTATGTCGGCCTGCTCGATATCGGCCAGCCGCAAGCAGGTGAAACGGTAGTGGTGGCGGCCGCCACCGGCGCGGTCGGCTCGGTGGTCGGGCAGATCGCCCGGCTCAAGGGCGCGCGCGTCGTCGGCATCGCCGGCGGCGCCGACAAGTGCCGCTATGCCACGGAGGAGCTCGGCTTCGACGCCTGCCTGGACCGCCGCGACCCGCAACTGGCCGAACGGCTGCGCGCCGCCTGCCCGGACGGCATCGACGTGTATTTCGAGAACGTCGGCGGGGCGGTATTCGATGCGGTCCTGCCCCTGCTGAATATCGGCGCCCGCGTGCCAGTGTGCGGGATCATCGCGCATTACAACGACGAGGCGCCGCCCGCCGGCCCGGACCGCCTGCCGGAAACCATGGCGATCGTGCTGCAACGGCGCATCCGCGTGCAAGGGTTCATCATCCTGGACCATTACGCCGACCGTTTCGAGGCGTTCCGCCGCGACATGACCGAGTGGCTGGACAACGGCCGCATCAAGCTGCGCGAAGACCGCGTGGACGGCCTGGAGAACGCCCCCGCCGCCTTCATTGGGCTGCTCGAGGGCCGCAACTTCGGCAAGCTGATCGTGCGCGTTGCCGACGCCTGACGCCGGCACTGGCGGACGCGGCCCTGGCTAGCCCTGCCCCAGCAGGTCCAGGTCGACCGGCAGGGCGCGGTTCAGGGCCGTCGCCACCTTGACCCGCAGGTCGTTGGTGTGCGCGCGGCGGATTTCGCGCTTGACGTCCAGCAACTGCTGGGGGTGCATGGAAAACTCGGTCAGCCCCAGGCCCAGCAGCAGCCGCGTCAGGCGCGCATCGCCGGCCATCTCGCCGCACACGGCGACCGGCTTGCCGGCGCGCACGCCGGCATTGATGGTATTGGCCACCAGGCGCAAAACGGCGGGATGCAAGGGATCGTACAAACTGGCGACGTCATGGTCGCCGCGGTCGATCGCCAGGGTGTACTGGATCAGGTCGTTGGTTCCGATGGAAAGAAAATCCAGCGCCTGGGCGAACGGCTCGATGGCAATCGCGATGGCCGGCACCTCGACCATGGCGCCCACCTCCAGGCGTTCGGCGTAGGCCTGGCCGCGCGCATCCAGTTCGCGGCGGGCGGCCTCGATGGCGGCCAGGGCCGCCGTGACCTCGTGCATGTGCGTGACCATGGGCAACAGCAGCCGCACATGGCCATGGGCCGAAGCGCGCAGAATGGCGCGCAGCTGCGTGGCGAACATTTCGGGCCGGGCCAGGCAATAGCGGATCGCGCGCTGCCCCAGCGCCGGGTTGGTGGCGACCGTCGCCTCATCGTCCAGTGTCTTGTCGGCGCCCAGGTCGAGGGTACGGATGGTGACGGGCCGGCCGCCCATGATGCGCGCCACCGACGCATAAGCCTGGTATTGCTCTTCTTCGTCGGGCAGGGTCTGGCGCCCCATGAACAGGAACTCGCTGCGGAACAGGCCGATGCCGTCGGCGCCCGCCGCCAGGGCCGCGGCCGCCTCGTCGGGCAGCTCGATATTGGCGTTGAGCACGATGTCGATGCCGTCGAGCGTGACGGCGCGCTCGTCGCGCAACAGCGCCAGCTCGGCGCGCTCCTGCGCGTACGAGACCTGGCGATCGCGATATTCCTGCAGAATGCGCGGCGCCGGGTTGACCAGCACGACGCCCGCGGCGCCGTCGACCACCAGCGTGTCCCCATCGCGCACCAGGTCACGCACGTTGCCCAGCGCGACCACCGCCGGCACGCCCATGCTGCGCGCCACGATCGCGGTGTGCGAGGTGGGCCCGCCGAGGTCGGTGACGAAGGCGGCGAAGCGCCCGCCGCGCAGGCGCAGCATGTCGGCCGGCGAGATGTCGTGCGCCACCACCACCAGCGGGTCGTCGCCGTCCAGATCGCCGGCGTCGGGCAGCATGGCCGAGCTGCCGGACAACACCTGCAGCACGCGCTCGATGACCTGCCGGACATCGGCACCGCGCTCGCGCAGGTATTCGTCCTCCATGGCGTCGAACTGCTCGCCCAGGATCTGCCCCTGGGTAGCCAACGCCCATTCGGCGTTGTAGTGGCGTTCGGCGATCAATGCGGCGGTCTGCTCGGCCAGCAGCGGGTCGGCCAGCAGCAGGCGGTGCACGTTGAGCATGGCCCCCAGTTCGCGCGGCGCATCGGACGGCAGGCTGTCGGCCAGTTGCAGGAGATCGGCCTGGGCGGTGGCCAGCGCCTGCGTCAGGCGCGCGCTCTCGGCGGCGACGTCTTCGGGCGCGATGCGATAGTGAGCGACTTCGAGCGAAGCGGCCCCCATGACGACCGCGCGGCCGATGGCGTAGCCGCGCGCCACGCCCTTGCCGTGCAGGGCCACCACGGCGCAACCCGTTCCCGCCGGTGCGGGAGCGGACGGTTCTGCTGGCGCGTTATTCGTGCTCACCGAATTTGCTGTCGAACAGGTTCTGTATCTCGGAAAGCGCCTGGTCGGCGTCGCCACCCGAGGCTTCGAGCCGGACGGTGACGCCTTGCCCGGCGGCCAGCATCATCACGCCCATGATGCTCTTGGCATTGACTCGCTGCGCGCCGCGGGAGATGAAGATTTCGCTGCCGAACTTGCTGGCCAGTTGCGTCAGTTTGGCGGCCGCCCGCGCATGCAGGCCCAGCTTATTGGAGATGACGATGTCTGAAATAGGCATAGAAATAAAGTGATCACAGCCCGGCATGGCCATTCCCGCCGCGGCATCCGCATGCCGCCTTACGGCCCGTGCCATGCACCGACATAATAGGGCAAAAAACGCCCCGTCAGTCTACCCGCAGACAGCCCTGCACGCCGCCCGCCAGCGCCTTTTCGCGGGTCTCCGCCAAGGTCAGGTGGCGGGACGTCAGCGCCCGCAGCAGCATGGAGGTATTCAGGCCCGCCACCACGCAGCATTGGGTGCCCAGGGCCTGGGCCTCGGACACCGCGCGCTTGGCGGTATTGGCCGGCGTCGCGCCGATCAGGTCGGTCAGCACCAGCACGCCGTCGCCGCTGTCGGCGGCCCGGATGTCGCGCAACAGGGCCGGCGCCGCCTCCTCGGGGGAGTCGTCCGGCTGGATGTCGTGCACGGCCATCTGCACGGCGGCCTCGCCCAGCACGTGTTCGGCGAATTCCCGCATGGCCTGGCCCAGCGGGGCATGCACGACGATGACAATCCCGGTCATGGAAACCCCGCCTTCACGCCGTGGCGCGCTCCAGAGCAGTGGCGAACATGCCGGCGACATCGAAGCCCGTTTGCTCGGCGATCTCGACGAAACAGGTGGGGCTGGTCACATTCACCTCGGTGACGTAATCGCCGATGACATCCAGGCCCACCACCAGCAGCCCGCGTTCGGCCAGGCGCGGCGCCACGATGGCGGCGATCTCGCGGTCGCGCTCGGACAGCGGTTGCGCCACGCCCCTGCCGCCGGCGGCCAGGTTGCCGCGCGTCTCGCCGGCCAGCGGGATGCGCGCCAGCGCATAAGGCACGGCTTCGCCGCCGATCAGCAGGATGCGCTTGTCGCCCTGGACGATCTCGGGAATGTAGCGTTGCGCCATGATCGTGCGCGCGCCGTCGTCGGTCAGGGTTTCCAGAATGGCGTTCAGGTTGGGCTCGACCGCCTGCAGGCGGAAGATGCCCGTGCCGCCCATGCCATCCAGCGGCTTGACGATGACGTCCTGGTGGCGCGCATGGAAGGCCTTGAGGCGGGCCATGTCGCGCGTGACCAGCGTCGGGGCGGCCAGTTCGGAGAACTCGGTAATGGCGAGCTTCTCGGGATGGTTGCGGATCGCCGCCGCATCGTTGAAGACCTTGGCCCCTTGCGCCTGCGCGTACTCGAGCATGTGCGTCGAGTAGACATATTCCATGTCGAACGGAGGGTCTTTGCGCATCAGTACGGCGCCGTACTGCGACAACGGCGCATCCTGGGCCGCGCCGGTGTCGCGCCACCAGTCGTGGCCATGCAGGTCGGCGCCCTCGACCAGCTCGATGGGCGTGGCGCGCACCTGCACCACGCCGTCGTCGATGAAAAGATCGCCCTGCAAAGCCACGCTGAGCGTATGGCCGCGCGCGACAAGCGCGCGCATCATGGCGACCGAACTATCCTTGTACGCCTTCAGGCGGGGCAAGGGATCGATTACGAATAAGACGTGCATTGTGATATCCCGGACGCGCGCCGTGCGGGAACACCGGCGCGCCGAACCGACATCGTAGCGTAAATGGACGCCGGCCGCCGATGCGCGATGCGGCCCGGCCCGCCGGACGCGGGGCGGGCCTGCCGGAGCGGCGCGTCAGCTTGCCGAGTCGCCTTTGCCGGGGCTGCTCTTCTTGCGCGGAGCCAACACCATGACCATCTGGCGGCCTTCCAGCTTGGGCATCGCCTCGACCTGGGCCAACTCGGTCAGGTCGTCGCGCACGCGCTCGAGCACGCGCATGCCCAGTTCCTGGTGGGCCATTTCACGGCCGCGGAAACGCAGCGTGACCTTGGCCTTGTCGCCCTCTTCCAGGAAACGGCGCAAGTTGCGCAGCTTGACCTGATAGTCGCCTTCGTCGGTGGCAGGCCGGAACTTGACTTCCTTGACCTGGATGACCTTCTGCTTGGCGCGGGCTTCAGCCTGCCGTTTTTGTTCCTGGTACTTGAACTTGCCGTAGTCCATCAGACGGCACACCGGGGGATCGGCGTTGGGCGCGATTTCCACCAGGTCCACGTCGGCTTGTTCGGAAAGACGGAAAGCTTCGGCCAGCTTGACGATGCCCAGTTGCTCTCCGTCCAGACCTATCAGGCGCACCTCGGGAACGCGGATTTCACCGTTGATGCGATTGGCTTTTTCAGTGGCGATGTTGACGACTCCTAAAAGATTTAAGTAGCACTGCTTTCGGGTTGAACGACATTGCGGCGCGCGGCGACATCCTCGGCCAGGCGGGCGGCGAAATCATCGAGCGCGATGACGCCCAGATCGAGCCCCCCCAGGCCGCGAACGGCAACCGTGCCATTCTGCTTTTCCTTGTCACCCACGACAAGAATGTACGGAACCTTTTGCAGGCTATGTTCGCGGATTTTACGAGTGATTTTTTCCCCGCGCAAATCCGACTGGACCCTAAAGCCTTGTTTTTTCAGGGTTTGTGTGATTTGTGCCGCATAATCGGCGGAAGGCTCGGAAATGCAGCACACCACCGCCTGCACGGGGGCCAGCCACGGCGGCATCGCGCCTGCGTGGTTTTCGATCAGCATGCCGATAAAACGCTCCAGCGAACCCAGGATGGCCCGGTGCAGCATGACGGGCGCGCGCCGCTGGTCGTTGGCGTCGACATACTCGGCGCCGAGCCGCACCGGCATGGAAAAATCCACCTGGATCGTGCCGCACTGCCAGTGCCGGCCGATGGCGTCCTTGAGCGTGTATTCGATCTTCGGGCCATAGAAAGCGCCCTCGCCCGGGGAAATCTCGAACTCGCAGCCGGTGCGCCGCAGGCTTTCCATCAGCGCGGTCTCGGCCTTGTCCCAGATCTCGTCGCTGCCAATGCGCTTGTCCGGACGGGTCGCCACCTTGTAGAGGACTTCGGTGAAGCCGAAATCGCGGTAGACCTTCTGCAGCAGCGCGGTGAAGTCGGCGCACTCGTCCTGCAACTGGTCCTCGGTACAGAAAATATGGCCGTCATCCTGCGTGAAGCCGCGCACCCGCATCATGCCGTGCAGCGAACCCGACGGCTCGTTGCGATGGCACTGCCCGAATTCGCCGTAGCGCAGCGGCAGCTCACGGTACGAATGCAGCCCGGCGTTGAAGATCTGCACATGACCGGGGCAGTTCATCGGCTTGAGCCCGTACACGCGGTTCTCGGACTCCGTCGTGAACATGTTCTCGCGGTAATTGTCCCAATGGCCGGTCTTTTTCCAGAGCGAGATATCGAGGATCTGCGGCGCCTTGACTTCCTGGTAGCCATTGTCGCGGTAGACGCCCCGCATGTATTGCTCGACTTGCTGCCACAGCGTCCAGCCCTTGGGGTGCCAGAAAATCAGGCCGGGCGCCTCGTCCTGGAAATGGAACAGGTCCAGGTCGCGGCCGATCTTGCGATGATCGCGGCGCTCGGCCTCTTCCAGCATGTGCAGATAGGCTTCCTGCTCTTCCTTGGTGGCCCAGGCGGTGCCGTAGATGCGCTGGAGCATCTCGTTGTTGCTGTCGCCGCGCCAGTAGGCGCCGGCCACCTTCATCAGCTTGAAGACCTTCAGCTTGCCGGTCGACGGCACGTGCGGGCCGCGGCACAGGTCGATGAAATTGCCCTCGCGGTACAGGCTCAGTGTTTCATTGGCCGGGATGGAGGCAATGATCTCCGCCTTGTAGTGTTCGCCGATGCTCTTGAAATACGCCACCGCGTCGTCGCGCGTCCACTCCTCGCGCGTCACGACCTCGTCCTTGCGGGCCAGCTCGGTCATTTTCTTCTCGATGGCGGCCAGGTCTTCGGGCGTGAACGGCCGCTTGTACGAAAAATCGTAATAGAAGCCGTTCTCGATGACGGGGCCGATGGTGACCTGGGCCTCCGGAAACAGCTCCTTCACGGCGTATGCCAGCAGGTGGGCGGTCGAATGGCGGATCAGGTCGAGCCCGTCCGGGTCCTTCGCGGTGACGATGGCCAGCTGGGCGTCGTGCTCGATGCGGAAGCTGGTGTCCACCAGCCTGGCTTCGCCGCCGGGCGGCGTGACGCGGCCGCCCAGCGCGGCCTTGGCCAGCCCGGTGCCGATGGACTGCGCGACCTCGGCGACCGTGACCGGTCCCGGGAACTGACGCTGCGAACCATCGGGCAATGTGATCTGTACCATCGGAAATTTCCTGGCGAAAAAACGACAAACGCGGCTATCAGCCGCGTTTCGTCTGGTTGCTTGTTGAGCCTTACCGTCTGCCTGACACGGCGGAACCCGACACTGGATAAAACTAACGCGACAAGGGGCGGAAGTTTCCGGTCGTAGTTCGGGTCAGGCGAAGCATCATGCTTGGGGGTCATCCGGACGCGGCGCGCAACACGCGCGCCGACCGTCAAACATTGTAGCACTACTGGCCGCCCGCTCCCGGGGGGCCGAGCCGGCCGGCGCGCCATGCGCCTATACGCCGATGGCTCCACCCTGGCAATTGTGCGGGCCCCAAGTCCGAAATGTCTGACACAAGACCAGTCTTATTTATTCAACACTGCCTTAAAACCGCCCCGCTTCTTCAGTACCCTGCGGGTAACACCGCGCCGACGGCGCTGCCGTCTCCTGCCACACGCCATGATCCACCCCTCTTTTTCCGCGACCCCGGCTCCGCCCTCGGTATCCGCCCCGCCCGCTTCCGCGCGGCGCTACCTGCTGCTCTCGCGGCCGCGCCAGCGCCTGCGCGTCGCCATCCTGGACGACCACCCCGTCATCACCCTCGGCGTGGCGGCCTATCTGCGGGCCCAGCCCGATTTCGACATCCTGCACGCCGAAACCACCGCCGACGGCCTGCTCGAAGGCCTGAAGGAACAGCCCTGTGATGTCGCGGTGGTCGATTTCTACCTGCCCAACCAGGCGTGGGACGGCATGAACTTCATCCGCCGCCTGCGCCGCCTGTATCCCGGCCTGGTCGTCATCACGTTCTCGGCCGGCAAGCCGGCCGAAACCGAATACGCCGCCTTCCGGGCCGGCGCGGCCGGCTACCTGCCCAAGACCGCCTCGATGGCGGCGCTGGCCGACGTGATCCGCGCCGCGGCCCACCGGCCGCGCGGCTTCGTCGCCTACGAAGACGGCGCCTTGCGCACCTCGCCGCCACGGCACCCCGACTCGCGCCTGACCACCGCGGAAATCGAAGTCCTGCGCCAGATCGCCCAGGGGCGCTCGGTAACCCAGGTCGCCGCGCGCCTGCTGCGCAGCAAGAAAACCATCAGCACCCACAAGCGGCGGGCCATGCGCAAGCTCGGCCTGGCCGACGACCTGGCGCTCGCCCTTTACCTGAACGAGAAATTCGACCAGAACACCGGCCCGTGAAGCGCATGCTCAACCTGTCCACCGTGCTGGCGTTGTATCCCGATGCCGCCGGCCGCCGGGCGTTCCTCGAGCTGTCGCTGGCCCAGGCCCGGGCCGACCTGGCCGCCATTCGCCAGGCCGTCGCAGCCGGCGACTACGTTGAGGCGCGGCAGCAGACGCATCGCGCCAAGGGCACCGTCAGCTTCCTGGGCACCGATCCCGACGCCATGCGGCACCTCGATGCCCTGACCGCAGCACTGCGGGCCGCGGACCCGGCGCGCATCGCCCTGGCGCACGCCCCGGCGGAGGCCAGCCTGCAGCAGCTCGAAGCCGAACTGCTGCGGCAGCTCGCCGCCATTCCGGCCGCCTGAGCCGGCCTGCCGCGTCAGGCTTCCAGGTGCGGCCGCATCAAGGTCTCGAACCAGTCCAGGAACACCCCCAGGCGCTCGGACCGCTGGCGCCTGTGCGGATACAGCAGCGATATCGGCATGGACGGGGGCCGGTGATCCGGCATGATCTCGACCAGGTCGCCCGATTCCAGCAGATGCCTGACATCGAAGCGCGGTATCTGGATCATGCCCGCGCCCGCCAGGCAGCAGGCAATGTAGCTCTCGGCATTATTCACGATGACCCTGCTGGGCACTTCCATTGCGTGCAGGCCGCCGTTGCCCGCCAGGTATTCCCAGGGCGACTCCCGGCCCGTGCGCGCCGCAGCGTAGCCCACCGACCAGTGGCCCTTGCGCAGGTCCGCCGGCCGCACCGGTTCGCCATGCTCGCGCAGGTATCCGGGGCTGGCGCAATTGATCAAGGCCACCTGCCCCAGCGGCCGCACCACCAGGCTGCTGTCATGCAGCGCGCCAACCCGCACGGCGCAATCGACGCCTTCACGCACCAGGTCGATGGCCCGGTCGGATGAGCCCAGGTATATCTGCAGCGCCGGATGGCTGCGCAGCAGCCCAGGCAGCGCGGGTGCGATCAGCCGCCGGGCGATGCGGCTGGGCACGTCGATATTGAGCCGGCCCGCCACCTGCCGCTGGCTGCCCTGGAACAATTGATCGATATCTTCCAGGTCGGCCAGCAGCGGGCGCAGGCGTTCGAGCAATTGCATGCCGTCGGCGGTCAGTCGAACCTGGCGCGTCGTACGGTGCAACAGGCGCACGCCGACCTGCGCTTCCAGTTGCTGGATGGCGGCGGACACGGACGCGCGCGGCAAACCCAGCCGGTTGGCCGCCTTGATGAAACTGCCCATCTCCGCCACCTGCGCGAAGACGCGATATTGCTGGAATCTGTCCATGCGCTCCGATTATGCGCGGCCGGGCCCATGCGGGCCCCGTTTCGACGCTACCTCCTGCGCCACAGCAGCCACGCCGCCGCCACGGGAATGCCGAACAGCACCGCGTGAATGGGCAGCTCTTCGGCCAGTGAGTAGCCATGCGACAGGCCGGTGGCCAGATTCCAGCATGACGCACCCAGCCAGACCACCGTGAACGCGCCGGCAGCCAGCGTGCGGCGGCTGGCCGGCGCCAGCCGCAGGAACAGCACAGCCAGCACGATTCCCACTGCGATCAGGACCAGGGTGCGCATGTCAACCTCACTTGGTGGTGTAGCCGCCGTTGATCAGGATGGTCTGGCCGGTCATCCACCACGTATCGCTGACCAGGTGCCGGATGAACGGCACGACGTCCTCGATGTGGGTCAGGCCGGTCGGCGTGAAGGGCGATAGCGCCGCGGCAGTCTTGTGGTATGCCACCGCGTCGTCGCTCTCGGCCGGGTAGAAGAAGGGAGTGTCCATGGGACCGGGGCCCACGGCGTTGACCGAGATGCCGCGCGCGCCGAACTCCTTGGCGGCGGCGCGCGTGTAGTGCTCCACGGGCGCTTTGGTGCCCGCGTAGGCGGAATAGAACGGCGTGAAGGCGCCCAGCAGCGAAGTGACCAGGGTCACGACCTTGCCATTGTCATTGACGTGCTTGCCCGCTTCTTTCAGGAAGAAGAACGCCGACTTGCTGTTGATGGCGGTCATCTCGTCGTATTCCGCCTCGGTAATTTCAGTGAAAGGCTTCTTGAGCACCTTGCCGACCGTGTTGATGGCGATGTCGGGCCGGCCCACGGCGGCGATGGTATCGGCGAACAACTTCTCGACCGCGCCTGCCGTGGTCAGGTCGCCTTGCAGCGCGACGGCCTGGGCGCCGGCCGCCTTGACGGCCGCCACGGTGTCATCGGCGGCGGCCTTGGACGCATCGCTGTTGTAATGGACCACGACGGCGCGGGCGCCGTGCCCGGCCAGGTCGCGGGCGATCAGCCCGCCCAGATTCTTCGCGCCGCCGGCGATCAGCGCCACTTTGCCCTTGATGGAATGGTCAGCCATGGAAAGCCTCCTTCAGGTATCGATGGAGCTGCCAGATTAGGTCCACCGGGCGGCGCGATAAACCAGTGAAGTCTGGATAGATTATCCAGAAATGGCGACCAATGAAAGTACCGGGCTCGACGGCCCGGGCCCTGCGGCAATGGCGCGGCGGCGGCGCCCCATGCGCGCCATGGCGGTATGCTTGCATTATGGTCCATTGGCGGCCATCCCGCGCCGCATGGCGATCATTTGCAATACTTGACGAATCCCATGGCAAATATCTCCGACATCAGGCTGCGTCCGCTCGAACGCGGCGACCTGCACTTCGTGCATACCCTCAACAACAACGACGCCATCATGCGCTACTGGTTCGAGGAGCCCTATGAAGCCTATGACGAGCTCGCCGCACTGTACGACCGCCATATCCACGACCAGTACGAGCGCCGCTTCATCATCGAACACGAAAGCGGCAAGCCGGCCGGGCTGGTCGAACTGGTGGAAATCAACTACATCCACCGGCGCGCCGAATTCCAGATCATCGTCGCCCCGGCCTTCCAGGGACGCGGCTACGCCAAGCGCGCCACCCGCATCGCCGCAGGCTACGCCTTCCGGGTGCTCAACCTGCACAAGGTCTACCTGGTCGTGGACAAGGACAACCAGGCAGCCACCCACATCTACCAGGGATGCGGCTTCCAGATCGAGGGCGAGCTGAAAGAGGAGTTCTTCTCCAACGGCCGCTACCGCGACGCCTATCGCATGGCGTTGCTGCAACAGGACTACCTGGCCGCGTACGGCCCAGCGCCGGACGAGGCCTCGGTGCTGCACGACCGCGGCTAGCCGACGACCATGGGCCTGGCTGCCGACTGCCGCGCCTGGGCCGCGCGCCTGAAGCGCGATGCGCTTACCCTCTGGTTCGCGGCGCGCCACCCGCGCACCCCCTGGTACGCCAAGGCCCTGGCGGCATTCGTGGTCGCGTATGCGCTCAGCCCCATCGACCTGATCCCGGACTTCATCCCCGTGCTCGGATTGGTCGACGACGCGCTGCTGCTGCCGGCCCTGATCTGGCTCGCGGTCCGGTTGACACCGGCGGACGTGCTGGCGGCATGCCGGGCCGAAGCCGCGCAATGGCTGGCCAGTTCGCGACAACGTCCCAAGAGTCGCGCCGGCGCCGTTGTCATCGTGGCGCTCTGGCTGGCAGCGGGGTTGGCAGTGCTGTACGGCGTGGCCGCCTGGCGCGGCTGGATCGCGGAATAGGCCGGATGCGTCCATGTGCGCACTCCCTCGGTGGGCCGCGCAAATCCAAAGAATCGTCAAGAATCGCCAATTCTTGCGAATTCAGACACGTTCTGTGGCATTCGGCGGCCGTGTGCATTATCTGATTGCATATGGACGCCGATTTATCGACGCCGGCTTCATTAGACTGGGTCAGGTCGAAACTTCCATTGGCAATCCGATGAAGCTGCTCAACGATACTCAGCGCGTCCAGAGCCTGCGTCCGCGGGTCATCGAAATCGACTACGGCCTGTTCCGCGGGTACGTAGACATCCAGGACCACAGCCCGAACGCCGGCACATCCAGCAAAGCCCAGTATTGCCGCACTGCCGTCCCGTCCCGCGAACTGGCCGAACGCCAGGCACTGGAACTGGCGCGGCGGCTGGGCACCCAAGCCAGGCAGGCCGGCGCATCCACGCACTTGATGTGCGACAGCCTGGGCGACGGCCTGGCGGGCCGGCGCGAGCTCGACGGCATTCCCGCATCGCTGCTGCGGCGAGAGGCCGGCCGCGCGACGGCACGCAAGCACTTGCGCGCCGTGGCCTGATCTGCAGCGCCGGTTCGCCGGCGCTTTTTCATTCCGGCACGCCATTTGCTACGCCCTGCCGCAAGCGGACATTGAACCGACCGCGGTACGACGGGGAACAGACAAATGGCGAAACACCGCCCTTACCGGATCGGCATTTCGGGCTCATATGGCGGCCTCAACCTGGGCGACGAGGCCATACTCGAGAGCATCGTCACGCAACTGCGAGCCAGCACGGCGGCGGAGATCACGGTGTTCTCACGCAACTGCCAGGACACCGAGGCGCGGCACCAGATCGACCGCGCCGTACCCGTACGTGAACTGAGCCGCGAACAGGCCCGCCAGGAAGTCGCGCGCCTCGATGTGTTCATCCTGGGCGGCGGCGGCATCCTGTTCGACGGCGAGGCCGATATTTACCTGCGCGAGGTGCTGCTGGCCAATGAGCTGGGGGTGCCGGTGATGGTCTACGCCGTGAGTGCGGGACCGTTGTCGCGCACTTCCAACCGCGAACTGGTATGCGATGCGCTCAAGTCCGCGGCGGTGATCAGCGTGCGGGACCGGCAAGGTTTCCGCGTGCTGGAGGAAGCCGGCCTGCAACGGGAAATGCACATTACCGCCGACCCCGCCCTGCTGATGAAAGCCCGGCCCTTGCCCAAGACCGCCTTGACGCGCGAAGGGCTGGACCTATCGAGGCGGCGGATCGGATTCTCCGTGCGCGAACCGGGGCCGGCCGCGCCCGGGATCAGCGTCGATCACTATCACGAACTGCTGGCGAATGCGGCTGACTTCATGGTGCAGCGCTTCGACGCCGATGTGGTTTTCATTCCGCTGGAGCGCGGCAACCAGGACCTGCAGCACAGCCATGCCGTGGTGGCGCGCATGCAATACGCCCAGCACGCGACAGTATTGAAGGGCCAGTACAGCGCCGGCCAGTTGATGACCATCATGGGCGGCTTCGAGTTCTGCGTCGGCATGCGGCTGCACTTCCTGATCTTCGCCGCGCTGCAGGGCGTACCGTTCGTGGCGCTGCCGTATGCGTCCAAGGTGACTGGCCTGCTCCAGGCCCTGGACATGGAGACACCGCCCTTGCACGACGTCAGCCCCGGCCAGCTGCTCGCCTCGATCGACCACTCGTGGGACTTCCGGGCCAAGATCCAGAAACACATCCGCCAACGACTGCCGGCGCTGCAGGAACGGGCGCGCGAGAACCATACCCTGCTCATGAACCTGCTCGACAGCCTGGCGCCGGCCGGACCAGGCGAGGAAGAGGACTGACATGCCCATGCTCCAGAAGCCCGCCGCCATGCCGGAACTGACCCTGCCCGCGCGCCGGGCCGGCCTGGCCGCCGAGACCGACGTGCTGGTGGTGGGCGGCGGGCCGTCCGGCATCGGCGCGGCGCTGGGCGCCGCGCGCGCCGGTGCGGATGTGATCCTGGTCGAGCGGTACGGCTTCCTGGGCGGCAACGCCACGGCGGCGCTGGTCATGCCCTTGATGTCGTTCCATACCCAGCGTCCCGTCTTCGAAAAACTGGGCGTGACCAACCTGCTGCCCAACGACCACGGCCCCGGCCATCCGGTCATCGCCGGCGTGCTCAAGGAACTGCTCGAGCGGCTGGTGCAAAGCGGCGGCGCGGTGGCACCCTCGCTCGACACCGGATACGTGGTGCCGTTCGACCCGGAACTGTTCAAATGGGTGGCGCTCGAACTGCTGGACCAGGCCGGCGTCTGCATGCTGTTCCATGCCTTCGCCAGCGGCGTGGTCGGCGATGGCGGGGTCGAAGGCGTGATCTTCGAAACCAAGAGCGGCCCGCTGGTCGTCAAGGCAAAAACCGTGGTCGATTGCACCGGCGACGGCGACATCGCGGCGCTGTCCGGAGCCAGCTATGAAATCGGCCGCGCGACCGACGGCCTGGTCCAGCCCATGACGCTGATGTTCCGCATGGCGGATTTCAATCCGGCGTCCTTCCAGGAGTATGTCCGGCGCAACCCAGCCCAATGGCGCGGCGTGCACGGCTTGTGGGACCTGGTCCAACAGGCCTCCGCCAATGAGGAACTCGACCTGGCCCGGGAAGACATCCTGTTCTTCGCCACGCCCCACCCGCGCGAAGTGAGCGTGAACTCGACCCGTGTGACCCGGGTATTGGGCACGGACGTATGGGACTGGAGCCTGGCCGAATGGGAAAGCCGCCGGCAGATGAACCAGCTGGTGCGCTTCCTGCGCAGATATGTGCCCGGCTTCGAAGAAAGCTATGCGGTGCAGAGCGGCGTCCACGCCGGCGTGCGGGAAACGCGCCGCATCGTCGGCGAATACCAGTTGACCGCCGACGACCTGCTGAACGCGCGCAAATTCCCGGACGCGATCGCGCGCGGCACGTATCCGGTGGACATCCACAACCCCGCCGGCAAAGGCACGACGCTCAGGCGCATTCCGGAAGAAGACGCCTACGACATTCCGCTGCGAGCGCTGATCCCGCAGCGTGTCGACGGGGTGATCGTGGCCGGACGCTGTATTTCGGGCACGCATGAAGCGCATTCTTCATATCGGGTGATGCCCATTGCAATGGCCACCGGCCAGGCGGCAGGCGTATGCGCGGCGACAGCGTCCCGCGCAGGTATCGTGCCGCGGGATGTGCCGGCCGGAGAGGTGCAGGAAGAACTGCGGCGGCAGGGGGCGAATCTGGATCGGACGTGAAGCGCCCTTACCAGGCCATAACGAGCATTGCGCATCAGAAAGAGAGTTATCACTTCCAATCTCTTGCTATAACGATAAGGTCCCAAGCCTGCGCGAACTACCGGCCCCATGGATCTGTACACCGACTACCAGCAGTGGCACACCACCCACTACCAATATGAGGCAGCGGCGGCGCGCCCCGCCGACATGCTGCGTGACGGAATTCATTCCGTACCGCTGGGACGCGGCCTGACCCTGGATTTTCTCTCGTCGGGTTTTGGCAATGCCGCGCTCAATAAGCGCCATTTCCTGGTGATATTCAGGGGCGCCTTGTCTGACAAGACCCGGAAGTCTCCCGCGCCCTATTTCTCTGGCATGGATCTGGGCGACAGGAATCGCCTCCCCGTCCTGTCCGTCGCCGACCCGACTCTGGCGCTCGACCGCAAGCTGACGCTGGCCTGGTATGCCGGCAACGCTATTGCGCCCGACTTGTATGAGCGGATCGCCCGCACTGTCGATGCGATCTCCCGGACAACCGGCAGGACGCCGATCATCGTCGGTGGAAGCGGCGGGGGCTACGCCAGCCTGCAAGCGCTGTCGCGCATCACCACACCCGGCGCGGCCGTGGTCTGGAACCCCCAGACGTCCATCGGCGGCTATTACGCCCGCCATGTCATGCGCTACCTCAGCGTCGCATATCCTGAACAGCCCTGCACGCAGGACAAGCCGAAAAACCGGCAAGCCATCCAGCGGTGCCTGGACAAGTTCATGCCCGCCACGGTCAACCACCTGCCACCCGCAAGCCGGCTTGGCTCGGGCAAGCAACTGGTCTACTTGCAGAATTTCACCGACGCATTCCACCGGCGCGAACACGCCGGGCCCTGGCTCAATGCGCTCCCTTTCACCAGCATAGGCCATGACAAGGTCTTCCTATCGAAGGCTCGCAATATCGTCTTTCTGCCGGGCTCATGGGGAAAGGGCCATGTCGGGCCGCCCGGCGCCGCGCTCGATACGCTCATCCAGAAGATCTCGAACGAAGAAACGCTGCCTGCAATCGCTGAAGGCTACCTGGCCCAGGCCCGGTTTGCCGCGAGCCACCGGTGGCTCGCGGTGGCGCCGCCCCGGCCCTCCGAACTGGACGTGAAGTTCACCCGCCATGGCGCAGAGCTGACGGTCAATGCCACGCCGTCGGCCAGCCTGGGGAAAACCGCGGACTTCCAGTATGCATTCGCTTTGTTGGCGAACCAGAAGGTCACCGCGCGAACCGGCTACACGCCCGGCGCTTCGGCGACGTTTACGTTGCCCGAACAAACCGACGATCTGGAGATCCGCATTGACCTGAAGGATCCGTTCTCGGCACAGGGGTCGGTGACGGTGCGGGTCCCGCAATGAGCATGCAGCCCTGTCCTGAATCTGCCTGCTCTAGCTTGGCGGCCGGCCGAGCGGCAAACAAAAAGCCGCCAAGTCAAAGACTTAAGCGGCTTTCTTGGCCGTGCCGGGCACGGCTTGCAAGTATTCTGGTAGGCGGTATTGGAATCGAACCAACGACCTCTACGATGTCAACGTAGCGCTCTAACCATCTGAGCTAACCGCCTGCAAAGAAGAAAGATTATATAGGGCTTTTATTCGTCGCGCAAGCGTTCGTCGGCCTGACGGACGGCCTCGACCAGCGCGCGGATCTTGTCCGCCGACTTCAGGCCGGGAGCCGTTTCCACGCCGCTGCTGACGTCCACCGCCCAGGGACGGATCGCCTGGATGGTGGCGCCTACATTGGCGGCGTTCAGGCCGCCGGACAGGACGAGCGGCCGCGCCGCTGGGTCGGCTTGCACACCGCCCAGGAGCGCGTGGTCGAAGGCCTGGCCGCTGCCGCCGTAGCCCGCGCTATAGCTGTCGAACAGCCAGGCGGCCGCCTGCCCGTAGGCGCGGCACGCGGCCGCCAGCGTGTCGGGGGTATCCAGCCCCGGGGCGCCGGCGCGGAACGCCCGCATGTAGCGGGCGCCGTGGCGCTCGCATTCCTGCGGGGCTTCGTCGCCGTGGAACTGCAGCAGGTCGGGCCCGACCTGCTCCAGCACCGCGCGCACCTCGGCCGGCTCGGGGTTGACGAACAGGGCCACCACGTCGACGAACGCCGGCACCGTGCGGCGCAACTGCGCGGCCTGGGCCGGCGTGACGTAGCGCTTGCTGCCCGGATAGAACACGAAGCCGATCGCGTCCGCCCCGGCCTGCACGGCCGAGGCGATGTCTGCTGCGCGGGTCAGACCGCAGATCTTGACGCGTGTACGCATGATGCTATTTGAAGGCGGCGGCCGGATCGGCCGCGCTGTCGCCGTAGATGCTGGTGCCGTAGGTGTTGTCGATCTCGATCTTGATAGTACTGGGATCGACGGTGGACTGGCCAGCCTTGTAGTGCATGACCAGGCCGGGGAACAGCATGACCGCGGCCACCATCAGCAGCTGGATCACGATGAACGGCACCGAGCCCCAGTAGATCTGGCCGGTGGTCACCGGCTCGATGCGCTGGCCGGTGACCTTGTCGCGGTAGGCGTCCTTGGGCGCGACCGAGCGCAGGTAGAACAGCGCGAAGCCGAACGGCGGGTGCATGAACGAGGTCTGCATGTTCACCGCCAGCAGCACCCCGAACCAGATCAGGTCGATGCCCATCTTGTCGGCCACCGGCCCCAGCAGCGGCACGATGATGAACGCCAGCTCGAAGAAGTCCAGGAAGAACGCCAGCACGAAGGTCAGCACGCTGACCACGATCAGGAACCCCCACTCCCCGCCCGGCACGCTGGTCAGCAGGTGCTCGACCCACAGGTCGCCGCTCACGCCCCGGAAGGTCAGCCCGAACACCGTCGAGCCCACCAGGATGAACACCACGAAGCACGACAGCTTGGTGGTCGTGTCCATCGCCTGGCGCAGCAGGTCCAGCGTCAGCCGCCGGCGGATCAGCGCCATCACGATCGCGCCCACCGCCCCCATCGCCCCACCCTCGGTCGGCGTGGCGATGCCGATGAAGATCGTGCCCAGCACCAGGAAGATCAGAAACAGCGGCGGGATCATCACGAAGGTCACCCGCTCGGCCAGCGCCGACAGCATGTTCAACCGGAACAGCTTGTTGACGATGGCGATCACGAAGGCCGTCAGCCCCCACAGCAGCAGGCTGAGCACCACCTTCTCGTCGACCGGCGCGTCGGCCTTCTCGATCCACTGCGTGATCAGGTAGGCCGACAGCGCCGAGACCAGCATCAGCACCAGCAGCGAGCGCCCCCCGCGCGAGCCGTTCGGCTCGCGGAAGGCCCGCGCCTCCTCGGGCAGCGCCGGCGCCGACGACGGCTTGAGCACCGACATCACCACGATGTACAGGATGTACGCCCCGGCCAGCAGGAACCCCGGCAGCATCGCCCCGCGGTACATGTCGCCGATCGAGCGGCCCAGCTGGTCGGCCAGGATGATCAGCACCAGCGACGGCGGGATGATCTGCGACAGCGTGCCCGAGGCGGCGATCACCCCCGTGGCCAGCCGCCGGTCGTAGCCGTAGCGCAGCATGATCGGCAGCGAGATCAGCCCCATGGAGATCACCGAGGCCGACACCACCCCGGTCGTCGCCGCCAGCATCGCGCCCACCACCACCACCGCGATGGCCAGGCCCCCGCGCAGCGGCCCGAACACCTGCCCGATCGTCTCGAGCAGGTCCTCGGCCATGCCCGAGCGCTCCAGCACCAGCCCCATCAGCGTGAAGAACGGCACCGCCAGCAGCGTGTCGTTGGCCACGATCCCGAACACCCGCTGCGGCAGCGCCTGGAACAGCGAGGCGTTGAACAGCCCCAGCTCCATGCCCACCAGCCCGTACAGGATCCCGTTGGCCGCCAGCGCGAACGCCACCGGAAAGCCCAGCAGCAGGAACACCACCAGCGTGCCGAACATGATCGGCGCCAGGTTGGCTAGAAAGAATTCCATCATGATCAGCGGCCCTTGTCCTGTTGTTGTTGCAGGGCCGCTTCGCGCGCCTGCGCTTCACGGGCGATCTCCTCGGCCAGTTGCTCCTCGGCGCTCTTGCCCTCGGCGCGCGCCAGCGGGTCCGGCGCCTGCCCGCGCAGGTACCCCACGCACTTGATCAGCCGCGACACGCCCGCCAGCACCAGCAGCGCGAACCCCACCGGGATCAGCAGCTTGACCGGCCAGCGCACCAGCCCGCCCGAGTTCGACGACTGCTCGTTGGACACGTACGAGTCCATGAACATCGGCCACGACAAGTACATGATCAGGATCGCCATGGGCAACAGGAAAAACACCACGCCGAAGATCTCGATGTAGATCTGCGTACGCTTGGACAGGCGCGAGGACAGGATGTCCACCCGCACGTGTTCGTTCTTGAGCAGGGTGTAGCCGGCCGTGAGCAGGAACATGGCACCGAACATGTACCACTGCAGTTCCAGCCACGCGTTCGAGCTCGTCTCGAACACCTTGCGGACCAGGGCGTTGCCGGCGCTCACCAGCACCACCAGCAGCGTGATCCACGTCACGGCTCGCCCCACCCGCAGGTTCAGCGCGTCTATGGCGCGCGAGATAGCGAGTAATGCTTTCATGATGGGAATAATGACCTAGAGTGAATTCACCGCGCGCCCGATGTGGCGCGGGGACATGGCATGCAATGGGTTCCCGGGGTGGCCGCGGTGCCGTCGGCATGCGAAGGCCCGCGCCAGGCCGGCTTGTGGCGGGCGCCGCGGGGGCTGAATCGGACGATTTTATCGCGTCGTCGACCCAGCCCGCCCGGGGCAGCCCGGCGCTGCCTGTTACTTGCGGCCGCTGACCGTGCCCATGAAGCCGTCGAAGCTGCCTTCGGCCACACGGAACCACGGGATCTCGTTGTCGCGGAAGGCCACCATGTCCTCGTAGATTTTCTTGAACATGGGATCCTTGGCCGAGAACTCCTCGTACACCTTGGTGGCCTCGGTATAGCAGGCGTCCATGACGGCCTTCGGGAAGGCCTTGAGCTGGGCGCCCTGCGACACCAGCCGGCGCAGCGCCGCGGGGTTCTCGGCGTCGTACTTGGCGATCATGTCGGCGGTCGCCGCGGCGGCCGCTTGCGAGAGGGCCGCCTGGTAGTGCTTGGGCAGCTTGTTGTAGGCTTCCTGGTTGACATACAGGGAGACCTGCAACGTGCCCTCCCACCAACCGGGGAAGTAATAGTTCTTGGCGACCTTGTGGAAACCGAGCTTCTCGTCGTCGTAGGGGCCGATCCACTCGGCCGCATCGATAGTGCCCTTTTCCAGCGAGGGGTAGATGTCGCCGCCGGCGATCTGTTGCGGCACCACGCCCAGGCGCGACAGCACGGCGCCCGCGAAGGCGCTGGCGCGGAATTTCAGGCCCTTCAGGTCATCGACCGACTTGATCTCGTTGCGGAACCAGCCGCCCATCTGCGTACCGGTGTAACCGCAGGGAAAATTGACGACGTTGTACTTCTGGAACAGCTCGCGCGTCAGCTTCAGGCCGTTGCCATGCCGCATCCAGGCGTTCATCTGGCGGGTATTCAGGCCGAAAGGCACGGCGCCGTCGAAGCACAGCGCGGGGTCTTTGCCGAAGTAGTAGTACGAAGCGGTGTGGCCGCATTCGATGGTGTTGTTCTGCACCGCGTCCAGCACTTGCAGGGCCGGCACGATCTCGCCAGCGGGGAAGGCGCGGATATTGAACTTGCCGTCCGTCGCCTCGGACACGTACTTGGCCAGATTCTCGCCGCCGGTATAGATGGCGTCGGCGCTGCGCGGGAAACTGGAGGCCAGCCGCCAGTTCAAGGTGGGGGAATCCTGCGCCAGGGCCGGCGCGGCAAGGGTGGCGCCGCCGGCTGCGGCGCCCAGGGTGGCCTTTTTGAGGAACGAACGGCGTTGCATTACTGAAGTCTCCTGTTTGGAAGCGATGCAGAGCGTGCCGTTCGTGTGGAACGGCCGCGAAAACGGCAGCTCGTGTAGAGGCTGCCGTTTTTTTCGTTCGCAATAATATAGGGATTCCCGATTACCGCGCTCCTGCTGATAACCCTTAAGTAAATGTAAAAGGAGACAGCAGCCGCGGCCCGCCATCGGCTTCGTTCAGTTGGAATTCAGCCGGATATTCGATGGCGGAAAGGTAGAGCCCGTCGGGCGCAAAGGTGGGAGCGGCCTGCCGGCGGTCGCGCACGGCCAGCACCGCGGCCATCCAGGCAGCCGGCTCGCGCCCCTGCCCCACCTGCAGCAAGGCGCCGATCAGGTTGCGCACC
The DNA here is from genome assembly GCF_002261345.1 of Bordetella genomosp. 2. Taxonomy (GTDB): domain Bacteria; phylum Pseudomonadota; class Gammaproteobacteria; order Burkholderiales; family Burkholderiaceae_B; genus Bordetella_A. The sequence continues at coordinate 786,236 of NZ_NEVT01000006.1, forward strand.
ATGTGATGCAGGAAGGCGTTGGCGCGCAGGGTGAATACCAGGAACGGGCCGCGCTCGACGATGTCGAGCTGGTGCAGGGTGCGCACGGGATGGCGCGCCTGGCACTGCGATGAGCGGAAGCTGGAAAAGTCGTGCTCGCCGAGCAGCGCCCGGGCGGCCTGCCGCATGGCGGCGATATCCAGGGGCTGGAAGCACCAGCCGGCACGCCCCGCCCACAGCGGCGGACGCACCCGTCCGCGCCACAACAGGTATACGTAGGTGCGCGAACGCGCGGAGAAACGGGCGTGGAAAGTGTCCGGCACGGCCTGCGCCCACTGTACGGCGATACTGGGCGGCAGGAAGGCATTGACGCCCCGCACCCATGATTCGGGGCGGCGCGCCAGGTCGGTGTCCAGATGCACCACCTGCATCGCGGCATGGACACCGGTATCGGTGCGGCCGGCGCAGACGGTAGCCAGGCTGCCGCCGCCGGCAAAGCTGGCCAGGGCCGCTTCCAGCGTGTCCTGGACCGTCTGCCGGTGCGGCTGGGTCTGCCAGCCTTGCCACGGGGAGCCATCGTAGGCCAGCCCCAACGCCATGCGCGGCATGGGATGTCAGGCGCGCGGCCGGCCGGCAGGCGGCTCGTCGGACGGCGGCTGGTCCAGGTCCAGGTTGATGCCGTCCAGCTTGCGATTGAGCGCGGCGGTGTCGAGCACCGGCTCGCCATAAGAGGCTTCGTCCTCGTCCGCCCGGCGCGCGCCGGCACGGCGCAGCAACCAGGCGATGACGAGCACGATGAACGCCAGCGCCGCGGTGACGATGACGAGCAGGTTATCGGCCAGCCAGCCCGGCATGCTGCTGGCGGATGCCTCGCGCGCGGGATCTGCCGCAGCCTTCCCCTGGCCGGCCTGGTCTTGCCCGCCAGCCGCCGCGGGTGCGCCGGCCGCGCCTGGCGCGCCTGCACCGGCCGCGCCGGCGCCCGGTGCGGCAGCGGTCGTGCCGGAGCCGCTCGTTCCGGCCGCGCCGTTCACGCCGGCGGCGCCCGGCGCCGCCGCGGATCCGCTTGCCGCGCCAGTGCCGTTGGCGCTGGCTGCGGCATCATTGCCGCCAGCGGGCGCCGCGCCCTGGTGGGCATTGGCGCCCGCGGCGGCGCCCTCGGCCGCGCCCGCCTGGGCGCCGTTGGACGCGCCGGCGCCTGTCTGGGCGCCATTGGAAGAGCCGGCATCCGCCGTGCCGGGCGAACCGGACTGGCCGGATGCGCCCGAGTCGCCGGCGGCGCCAGACGCCTGGGTGCCAGCCTGGCCGGCCCCGGCCCCGGTGGCCGCGGCACCGGCCGCGCCCCCCGCCGTCGCACCGGCCTGGCCGCCCTTGCCGCCGGCGGCCTGGCTCAGCGCATCGACGTTGCCCTGCAATGTGTCGACGCGTTGTTGCGCGTCCTGCATGGCGCGCTCGCTGGACGTGCGCGCGTCGGCCTGGGCGTCGGCCGACGAGGTCGCGCTCAGGCGCAGCCGGTCTTGCGGCGTCGAGGAGACACCTGGCTCGGACGGGCCGCCCTGGCTCACCTGGCCGGCGGCGGCCCCGCCAGCACCAGCCACTGCCGCGCCAGCGGCGGCATCCGCGCCGGCCCGGCCGCGATAGCGTTCGAAGGCCGCCACTTGCTCGGCGAAAATGCGGCGCGCCTCGGCGGGGTCGATGGCGCGCACGGTGGCCGCGTCGGGAATCGACAGCGTCTCGCCGGCGCGCACCAGGTTCATGTTGTTCTGGATGAAGGCCTGGGGGTTGGCGCGCCAGAGCGCCACCAGCATCTGGTAGACGCTGGCGTCCGGCACGGCATTGCGACGGGCGATGCGGAACAGGTTGTCGCCCTGGCGGACCGTGACGGCGCCGGCAGAGGCGCCGGATGCGGCCGCGCCACTGCCCACGCGCGCCGGTTGCACGTCGGCGCCCGCCCCTCGCGGCGGCACCAGGATGGTGACCTGCACCTGGCGGTGCCCGGCGCTGGAGCGCACATCGAGAAGCAGATCGACCGCTTGCGTGGCCAGCGGCTGGGTCGACACGATACGTATGTTCTTGCGCGCGGCATCGGCGCCGTCCTGGATGCTGACCTGCACGCTGTCCAGCGGCACGGGCGGATTCAAGCCGGCGCGCTGCCACGCGGCCGGGTCGGCCAGCGATACCTGCAGCGAGGCGACCTCTTCCGGGCTCAGGCCCTGCAGCGGCACCACCACCTGCAACGGCGCGCCGGGCGCCGATACGACGCGCGAATGACCCACGCTGGCGGCCTGGGCCACCGTACCGAGCGACGCGCCGAGGGCCAGGGCCACCGCCCACTGCAGGGCTTTGGTACGAGGGGCGTGCAAGGAATGGCGCGAGCGCAAGGTCATAGTGGGAATCCTGCTGTACGAATCAAGTTACCGGCCAATGCTGGGCGAAAGTTTAATGTATGGACCGTGATTCACAAATCTGCAAGCCGGCGTTGCGAGGGGGCATGATCGACCGCGCAGCCCAGATAGCGCAAAGGCACCCGCAGGTGCCTTCGCCGCCGGCCCCGGCCGCTCGAAGCGGCCGGACGTCCGTCAGGCCTCGGCCAGGGCGATGCGCAGCATGCGGCGCAGCGGCTCGGCCGCGCCCCAGAGCAACTGGTCGCCCACCGTGAAGGCGCCCAGGTACTGCGGACCCATCGACAGCTTGCGCAGGCGCCCCACCGGGATGTCCAGCGTGCCGGTCACGGCGACCGGCGTCAGCGCGCGGATGGTGTCTTCCTTGGTATTGGGCACGACCTTGGCCCATTGCGTCCCCTGGGCGATCAGCGACTCGATTTCGTCGAGCGGCAGGTCGCGCTTGAGCTTGATGGTCAGCGCCTGGCTGTGGCAGCGCATGGCGCCGATGCGCACGCAGAAGCCGTCGACCGGCGTGGCCGGCGTGCCGAACGCGGCGCCGCGGCCGAGGATCTTGTTGGTCTCGGCTTCGGCCTTCCATTCTTCGCGCGACATGCCGTCGCCCAGGTCCTTGTCGATCCAGGGGATCAGGTTGCCGCCCAGCGGCACGCCGAAGTGTTCCTGCGGCAGCGCCGGATCCTGTTGCGCCGTGAGCACGCCGCGGTCGATTTCCAGGATGGCCGAGGCCGGATCGTCGAGCAGCGGCTTGACGGCCTGGTTCAGCAGGCCGAACTGCGTCAGCAGTTCGCGCATGTGCTGCGCCCCGCCGCCCGAGGCGGCCTGGTAGGTCATGGAAGTCATCCATTCGACCAGGTCGTTGTTGAACAGGCCCGCCAGGCCCATCAGCATGCAGCTGACCGTGCAGTTGCCGCCGATGAAATTGCGCACGCCGCGCTTGAGGGCCGCGTCGATGACCGGGCGATTGACCGGGTCGAGGACGATGATGGCGTCGTCCTTCATGCGCAGCGTGCTGGCGGCGTCGATCCAGATGCCGTTCCAGCCCGCCCCGCGCAGCTTGGGGAAGACTTCGGAGGTGTAGTCGCCGCCTTGCGCAGTGACGATGATGGGCAGTTTTTTCAGAGCATCGATATCGTAGGCGTCCTGCAGCGGGCCTGCGCCGTCGGCCCAGGCGGGCGCCGCGCCACCGGCATTGCTGGTGGAAAAGAATACGGGATCGATCAGGGCGAAGTCGTTTTCGTCGCGCATGCGCTGCATGAGGACGGAACCGACCATGCCGCGCCAGCCGACCAGGCCTACTGCTTGCGTCATGTTCAATGCTCTTGAGGTAGATAAAAGAAAAAAGCCTTCGATCCCGACAATTTATCAGAATGCGGGCTCGAATGTTGCGCTGCACGCTAAAAAATCGGGGCCGGATGCGAGCGCACATCGGGGAGGAGCCGGCTGCCTTGGTGCCGCAAAGGTGCCAGACACACTGCGGAGACCGTCGGCGTATTGCCGCCGCGTCTCCGGGGGGGGCTGGCACCTCCCATGCGGGTGTCCGACACCTCCCGGCCAACGCCGGGCGCGCGGACGCGCGCGTCAGCCCAGCGCCTTGAGCACCGCGTCGCCCATCTGGGCGGTCGAGACCTTGGTGGTGCCGGGCTCGTGGATGTCGGCGGTGCGCAGGCCCTGGGCCAGCACCGCACGCACGGCGGCCTCGATGCGGTCGGCCTGCGGCGCGAGGTCGAGCGAGTAGCGCAACAGCATGGCGGCCGACAGGATGGTCGCCAGCGGGTTGGCGATGCCCTGCCCGGCAATATCCGGCGCGGACCCGTGGCTGGGTTCGTACAGGCCCTGTCCGGAGGCGTTCAGCGATGCGGACGGCAGCATCCCGATCGAGCCGGTCAGCATGGCCGCCTCGTCGGACAGGATGTCGCCGAACAGGTTGCCGGTGACGATCACGTCGAACTGGCGCGGGTTGCGCACCAGCTGCATGGCGGCATTATCGACGTACATGTGCGACAGTTCCACGTCGGGATAGTCGCGCGCCACCTCGATGACGATGTCGCGCCAGAACTGCGAGGTCTCCAGCACGTTGGCCTTGTCGACGCTGCACAGCTTCTTGCCGCGCTTGCGCGCCGACTCGAAGCCGATGCGCGCGATGCGGCGCACCTCGGTGTCGGCGTAGCGCATGGTATCGAAGCCTTCGCGCTCGCCGGCAAACGGCCCGTCCGCCGCATCGCGCACGCCGCGCGGCGTGCCGAAGTAAATGTCGCCGGTCAGTTCGCGGATGATCAGGATGTCCAGCCCCGAGACGATCTCGGGCTTGAGCGACGAGGCGCTGGCCAGTTCCGGATACAGGATGGCCGGGCGCAGGTTGGCGAACAGCCCCAACGCCTTGCGCAGGCCCAGGATGGCCTGCTCGGGCCGGAATTCGCGCGGCAGGCTGTCGTATTTCCAGTCGCCCACGGCGCCGAACAGCACGGCGTGCGAATTGCGGGCGAGGTCCAGGGTGGCCGGCGGCAGCGGATGCTCGAACTTGTCGTAGGCGGCGCCGCCCACCGGCGCCTGCTTGATCTCCAGCGACAGGCCCAGCGCGCCCAGCACGCGCACGGCCTGCTCGACGATCTCGGGCCCGATACCGTCGCCGGGCAGCACTGCGATGTTATGCGTCATGAAAAAACCTATGAATGAATGTCAGAAAAACTGGACGGTCACACGACAGGCCGGCTTTCCAGCCAGGGATGGCGGGCCAGGCGCTCGGCCTCGAACGCGCGGATCTTGTCCGACTGGCGCAGCGTCAGGCCGATATCGTCGAAGCCGTTGAGCAAGCAGTACTTGCGGAACGGCTCGATGTCGAACGTCAGTTCACGCCCTTCGCCGGTGACCACCACCTGCCGCTCGAGGTCGATGCGCAGCTTGTAGCCCGGGAACGCCTTGACCTCGTCGAACAGGCGCGCCACTTCCAGTTCCGACAGCACGATGGGCAGCAAGCCGTTCTTGAAGCTGTTGTTGAAGAAGATATCGGCGTAGGAAGGCGCGATGATGGCGCGGAAGCCGTACTGGGTCAGCGCCCATGGCGCGTGCTCGCGGCTGGAGCCGCAACCGAAATTCTTGCGCGCCAGCAGGATCGAGGCGCCCTGGTAGCGCGGCTGGTTGAGCACGAAATCCGGGTTCAGCGGCCGCTTGCTGTTGTCCATGCCGGGCTCGCCGTGGTCCAGGTAGCGCAGTTCGTCGAACAGGTTGGGACCGAAGCCGGTGCGCTTGATGGATTTCAGGAATTGCTTGGGAATGATGAGGTCGGTGTCGACGTTCTCGCGGTCGAGCGGGGCCACCAGGCCTTCGTGAGTGGTGAATGCTTGCATGATCAGGCTCTCAGCGGAAATTGCGGACGTCGACGAAGTGGCCGGCCACGGCGGCCGCCGCGGCCATGGCGGGGCTGACCAGGTGCGTGCGCCCGCCCTGCCCCTGCCGGCCTTCGAAATTGCGGTTCGAGGTCGAGGCGCAGCGCTCCTCGGGCTCGAGGCGGTCGGCATTCATGGCCAGGCACATCGAACAGCCGGGCTCGCGCCATTCGAAGCCGGCCTCGATGAAGATCTTGTCCAGGCCCTCGCGCTCGGCCTGTTGCTTGACCAGCCCAGAGCCGGGCACCACCAGCGCCTGCCGCACATTCGATGCCACGCGCTTGCCGCGCGCCACGGCCGCCGCCGCGCGCAGGTCCTCGATGCGCGAGTTGGTGCACGAGCCGATGAAGACGCGGTCGACGCGGATGTCGGTCAGCGGGGTGTTGGGCTTGAGGCCCATGTACTGCAGCGCGCGCTCCATGCCGCTGCGCCGCACGTCATCCTTTTCGCGGTCGGGATCGGGAACGCGCGCGTCCACCGGCAGCACCATTTCGGGCGAAGTGCCCCAGGTGACCTGCGGCTTGATGTCCTGCGCGTTGACCTCCACGACGCGGTCGAAGCTCGCGCCGGGGTCGCTGTGCAGCGTGCGCCAGTAGGCCACGGCCTGGTCCCACAACACGCCGCTGGGCGCGAAGGGGCGGCCGCGGAAGTACTCGATGGTCTTGTCGTCCACCGCCACCATGCCGGAACGCGCGCCGGCCTCGATGGCCATGTTGCAGACCGTCATGCGCCCTTCGACCGACAGGTTGCGGATGGTGCTGCCGGCGAACTCGATGGCATGGCCGGTGCCGCCTGCGGTGCCGATGATGCCGATGATGTGCAGCACCACATCCTTGGCCGTACAGCCGAAAGGCAGTTCGCCTTCCACCTTGATCAGCATGCTCTTGTTCTTCTTCATGAGCAGGGTCTGGGTGGCCAGCACGTGCTCGACCTCGGACGTGCCGATGCCGAACGCCAGCGCGCCCAGCGCGCCGTGCGTGCTGGTGTGCGAATCGCCGCACACTACCGTCATGCCGGGCAGCGTGGCGCCCTGCTCCGGCCCGATGACGTGCACGATGCCCTGGCGCAGGTCGGCCATGCGGAATTCGGTGATGCCATACTTGTCGCAGTTGGCGTCCAGCGTATCGACCTGCAGTTTCGAGATCGGGTCGTCGATGCCGCGCGCCCGGTTCAGGGTGGGCACGTTGTGGTCGGCCACGGCCAGGTTGGCGCTGGTGCGCCAGGGCTTGCGGCCGGCCATGGCCAGGCCCTCGAACGCCTGCGGGCTGGTGACCTCATGCAGCAGGTGGCGGTCGATGTAGAGCAGACAGGTGCCGTCGGATTCCTGGTGGACGACGTGCGCCTCCCAGAGTTTGTCGTAGAGGGTTTGGGCCATGGGTAGACTCGCGGAAAATCCGGCCATGCCGGATGGGGACATCGAAAAGCGATGCCCCGATTATGCCCACGCTCCCAACCTAGTACAACGAGACTTGCTATCCTAGTATTGGAAGCACCACCCTGGCGCGGCCTTTCCCGCTACTTGCCCTTGCCGCCCGCCTGCTCGTACAGGGGCATGACGCGCTGCGAGGCCGCCTGCAGCTCGGAAATCCGGGAAGCGGCGGAGGGGTGCGTGGAGAGGAACTCGGGCGGCGCATTGCCGCTGTCGGCCGCGCCCATCTTCTGCCACAGCGTCACGGCGGCCCGCGGATCGTAGCCCGCGCGCGCGGCCAGCTCGACGCCCATCAGGTCGGCCTCGGTCTCGTGCGTGCGGCTGTTGGGCAAGGTGAACATGACATCGGTAAGCTTGCTGCCCAGGTCGGCCGACACGCCGGTCGCGATGGACAGCACCGACAGCCCCAGATTGGTGACCATCTGCTGCGATACGCGCTCGCGCGCATGTTCGCGCAACGCGTGGGCGATTTCATGGCCCAGCACGGCGGCCAGTTCGGCATCGGTGGGCTTGATCTGGTTGAGCAGGCCGGTATAGACGGCGATCTTGCCGCCCGGCATGCACCACGCGTTGACCTCGTTCAGCGACAGCACGTGGACTTCCCATTGCCAGTTCGCGGCATCGGGGCGGAAGACGCCGGCCTGGGCGATCAGGCGCTGCGAAATGGCCCTGACCCGCGCCACCTGCTTGGGATCGCGGTCCAGGGCGCCCTGGGCGCGCGCCTTCTGGATGATGTCGGCATACTGCTGGCCGGCTTCCTGCTCGAGGGCCTGCTCGGGCACCATGCTCGACATGTACTGTGTGCGCTCGATGCCGATGGCGCCGGACTGGGTGGTCTGCACGCTCGAGCAACCCGCCAGCGCCACGGCGCCGGCCAGTGCCGCCGTGCGCAGAAACGTCCGCAAAATCGTTGGAATTCCAGCGTTCATGAGGCTCCCTCCCGTCGTAGGCGTGATCGAACCGGCGCATGGCGCCGCGAATGGGTGTCTTAGCCGCATTGCCCCCGATGGCGCAGCGCGTGGTCGATCAGCACGAGCGCCAGCATGGCCTCGGCGATCGGGGTGGCGCGGATGCCCACGCAGGGATCATGGCGCCCGAGCGTCTGGACCATGACGGGTTCGCCGGCGCGGTTGATCGAGCGGCGCTCGACCCGGATGCTGGAGGTGGGCTTGATGGCCAGCGATACGGTGATCGGCTGCCCGGTCGAGATGCCGCCCAGCACGCCGCCGGCGTTGTTGCCGACGAAGCCGTCGGGCGTGATCTCGTCGCCATGTTCGGAGCCGCGCTGCTCGATGCAGCCGAAGCCGGCGCCGATGGAGACGCCCTTGACGGCGTTCAGGCCCATCATCACGTGGGCGATGTCGGCATCCAGGCGGTCATACAGGGGCTCGCCCCAGCCCGCCGGCAGGTTCTCCGCCACCACCTCGATGCGCGCGCCGACCGAATCGCCGTCGCGCCGCAGTTGATCCATATAGGCTTCGAGTTCGGGCACGACGGCCGCGTTGGGCGCATAGAACGGATTGCCCGGCACGTCGTCCCACGACACGAACGGAATGGCGATGGGACCGAGCTGGCTCATGTAGCCGCGCACCCGCACGCCGTGGGTTTCGGCCAGCCATTTCTTGGCAATGGCCCCGGCCGCCACGGTGGGCGCGGTCAGGCGCGCCGACGAGCGTCCGCCGCCGCGCGGGTCGCGCAGGCCGTATTTGCGCGTATAGGTGAAATCGGCGTGGCCAGGCCGGAAGGTGTCGGCAATATTGGAGTAGTCCTTGCTGCGCGCATCGGTATTGCGGATCAGCAGCGCGATGGGGGTGCCCGTGGTGACCCCCTCGTAGACCCCGGACAGGATCTCGACCTGGTCGGCCTCCTGGCGCTGCGTGACATGGCGCGAGGTGCCGGGACGGCGGCGGTCGAGCTCGGCCTGGATGTCCGCGACATCCAGTGCCAGGCCGGGCGGGCAGCCGTCGACCACGCAACCTATGGCCGGGCCATGCGATTCGCCGAAATTAGTGACGCAGAAAAGAGTACCGAGGGTGTTGCCGGACATAGTGCGGGTCGGGAAGCCAGTGGAGCAGGCTCGATTATGACACCGAGTGGGCCGCCGGCCGCTACCAGACGTGTGCGGCGCGGGCCCGGCCCGGGCTGCCGCGTGTTCAGGAAGAGCAGCTGACCTCGATGCCGCCGGCCCAGTCGGGCGGCAGCGCGGCATAGGCCTCGCGGCCGGGCCGCTCGGTGTAGGGGTCGCGCAGCAGGTCCAGCAGGATGTCGATCTCGCCGGCGTCGCCCGCCTTGGCAGCCTGGATGGCCTGTTCGGCCAGGTGGTTGCGCAGCACATACAGCGGATTGACCGCGTCCATGGCGCGGGCCCGCGCCTCGGGCCCGGATGCCTCGCCCTCCTGGGCATGGCGCGCCGCCAGGCGCTCGAACCACGCCAGCGCCGCCGCGCGGTCGATGAACAGGTCCTGGAAGCCCTGCGGCCGTCCCCGCACCGCATCAGCGAGACGGCGGAACACCAGGGTGAAATCGGCGCGGTTGTCGTGCATGAGCCGCAGCAGGTCGTCGACCAGCGGCTCGTCGTCGGCGCGCCAGTCGCGCACCCCCAGCTTGGCCGCCATGCGTTCGTGGAAGGCCCGGGTGAACGTGGCCTCGTAGGTGTCGAGCACGGCCCGCAATGCCTCGACATCGGGCACCAGCGCATGCAGGCTGCCGCCCAGCCGGTACAGGTTCCACAAGGCCACCGAAGGCTGGCGATTCCAGGCGTAGCGGCCTTCGGTGTCGGAATGGTTGCAGATGTGGTCGAGCCGGAACGTGTCCATGAAACCATAGGGCCCGTAATCGAGCGTGAGCCCCAGGATGGACATGTTGTCGGTATTCATGACGCCATGGCAAAAACCCACGGCCTGCCAATCGGCCATCAGCAGGGCCGTGCGCCGCGTCACCTCGGCCAGCAGGCGCAACAGCGGCTCGTGGGGGCCGTCGTCGGCCTGGCGGCAGTCCGGATAGAACTTGTCGATCACGTAGTCGGCCAGGATGCGCAGCTCTTCCGGCTGGCGGCGCGACGACCAGTGCTCGAACGAGCCGAAGCGCACGAAGCTGGGCGACATGCGGGTGACGATGGCGGCGGTCTCGACGGTCTCGCGCATGACGGGGTCGTCCGACACCACCAACGCCAGCGCCCGCGTGGTAGGAATACCCAGGCCGTGCATGGCTTCGCTGGCCAGGTACTCGCGCACCGACGAGCGCAGCACCGCGCGGCCGTCGCCCATGCGTGAATACGGCGTCATGCCGGAGCCCTTGAGCTGCAATTCCCAGGAACCGCGCGGACCGGCCACCTCCCCCAGCAAGTGCGCGCGGCCGTCGCCCAGTTGGCCCGCCCAGACGCCGAACTGGTGGCCGCTGTAGACGGCGGCCAGCGTCTGCCCGCCAGGCAGCGGCTGCTGGCCCGAGAACACGCGCAGGAACTCGTCGGACCGCAGCGCCGCGGCCGACAGACCGATCAGCGCAGCCGCCTGCTCGTTGGCGTGCAACAGGCGCGGCGCAGTCAGCGGCCGGGGCTCGAGCCGCGAATAGAACACGGGAGGCAGCGCGGCGTAGGAATTGCGCACCTCCAGTTGGCCAAGGGTGTCGACGCTCATGATGGACCTCCGGCGCGCCGGGCGCGCGCGGCGCGCTTGGCGGGCCGCACATAGAAGATGGCGGCCAGGAAGAAGACCAGCGACAGCGCCGCCTCCAGGCCCGCCAGGGCGGCCGACAACGGCGCCGGGTCCGACATGGCGCGCACCACGCCTTCCATCAGATACAGCAGCACCAGCATGGACGCCCATTGATAGGTGTACAAGTTGCCGCGCAGGATGCCGCGCAGCGGGAAGGCCAGCGGCAACGCCTTCAGGAACAGCCACGAACCGCCGGGCCGGATGGGCGCCAGCACGGTTTCCCAGGCCACGCACAGCAGGATGAGGCCGAGCAGCGAGGCCGACGCGACGCGCCGCAAGGTGGGGTTGAGTTCGGGATTCATGCTGCTATTATCGCCTGATGAGCCATTCCGCCGAGTCCGCCGTCCAGCCGGCGGCGGCCGCCGCCTCCCGCCAGCGTGCGCCCTGGATCGCGCGCGTGGGCAAAGTGTTCCGCTTCGCCGCGCAGCGCGCCGACGAAGAAAAACTCCTGCAAGTCGCTTCCAGCCTGACCTTCACCACCGTGCTGGGCATCGTGCCGATGCTGGCGGTGGTGCTGTCGCTGTTCACCGCCTTCCCGGTGTTCCAGGATTTCCGCCTGGCGCTGGAGGACTTCCTGGCCCATAGCCTGATGCCGCCGGCCGTGTCCGACAACATCATGGACTACCTCAACCAGTTCGCCCGCCAGGCTTCGCGCCTGACGGCGATCGGCGGCGCCTTCCTGGTGGTCACGTCGCTGCTGCTCATCATGACCATCGACAAGACCTTCAACGACATCTGGCACGTGACGCGCCAGCGTCCCCTGCCCCAGCGCGCGCTGGTGTATTGGGCAGTGGTGACGCTCGGACCGGTGGTGGCCGGGGCCAGCCTGTGGGCAACCTCGTTCCTGGCGCGCGAGTCCATGGGCCTGGTGCGCGACGTGCCGGAGATCCTCAGCCTGGCGATCTCGTTCGTGCCGCTGGTACTCACCGGCCTGGGGTTCGCGGCGCTGTTCGTGGTGGTGCCCAATCGCCACGTGTACTGGCGCGACGCGCTGGCGGGGGGCTTCGGCACGGCGATCGTGCTGGAACTCATGAAGGCCGCCTTCGCCTATTACTTGACGCGCTTTCCCACCTACACCGTCATCTACGGCGCCTTTGCGACGCTGCCCATCTTCCTGCTGTGGATCTACCTGTCGTGGCTGGCGGTGCTGTTCGGCGCCACGGTGGCTGCCAGCGTGCCGCTGATCCGGCTGGGCCGCTGGGAGATCAACCGCAGCCCGGGAGCGCCCTTCATCGACGCGCTGGCCGTGCTGCGCTCACTGCATGCCGCGCAAGGCATGCGGCCGGCCGGCCGCAGCACCAGCGCCCTGGCCAAGCGCCTCCACCTGCACCATGACGAACTAAACGCCGTCCTCGACAAACTGGAAAGCCTGGGGCTGGTGGCCCGCACTGCCGGCCAGCGCTGGCTGCTGGCGTGCGACCCGCGCCAGACCACGCTCGAGCCGGTTTTCGACCACTTCCTGCTGGACCGGCACCAGCCCCGCCTGCGCGACGACCCGCAGGTCGCCGCCGTGGCGGCCGCCGTGCTGGGCGCCGGCAAGGCGCCCACGCTGGAAGAACTGGCCGGGCTGGCGCACAATACACCTGACGGACTCGCGGCGATCGTGCCGCTCGAGGCGGGCAAGCATAGTAGAAGGGGGCCGCGGGCCCCGGGAGAATCATCATGTTGAAGGTCAGCGAAATTCTTCGTGTGAAGGGCGACACGCTCTATACGGCCTCGCCGGACATGCCGGTGGCGCAGGCGGTGCAAACCATGAGCGAGCAGGACATCGGCTCGCTGGTCATCATGGAGTCCGGCATGCTGACCGGCATGCTGACCTTTCGCGAGATCATCCGGCACCTGCATGACCATGATGGCCAATTGGGCCAGACCACCATCCGCGCCATCATGGACGACGCGCCGGTCAGCGTGTCGCCCAATACCAGCGCCGACGAAGTGCAGCGCCTGATGCTCGAAAAGCACGCGCGCTACATCCCCGTCATGGACGGCCCCACCCTGATGGGCGTGATCTCGTTCTACGACATGGCGCAGGCCATCGTGGCCGCGCAGCAGTTCGAGAACAACATGCTCAAGGCGTACATCCGCGACTGGCCGATGGACGGCAGCGCGGCCAGCAAGGCCTGAGCCACCGCCTCAGGATGCCGCCGGCAAGGCCTCGGCGCGCTCGCGCGGCGCGCCCTGCAGGCTGCGCCATGCCTCATAAATAAGTGCCGGATCATTGCCGGCCAGCCGCGCCGGGTCCGACAACAGGCGCCGCCAGCGGCGCGCCCCCGCTTGCCCGTTCACCAGCCCCAGCAAGGGGCGCACGATCACCCGCAACGGCACTCCCAACGCAACTTGCGCAGCCGCATAGCGCACCATGGCGTCCACCACCTGGGCGTCGGTTGGCAGCCTGACCGCCGGCCACAGGCGCAACGAGGCCTCCGACAGCACGCGCGGCGTATGCCAGGCGGCCCGCCCCAGCATCACGCCATCGAATTCCTCGGCCGCAGCCACGGCCTGGGCGGCATCGGCCAGCCCGCCGTTGAGCACGATGATGCTGTCGGGAAAATCGGCCTTGAGCCGTTGCGCCACCGCGTAGCGCAGCGGCGGAATCTCGCGGTTGCCCTTGGGCGACAGGCCCTTGAGCACGGCGTTGCGCGCGTGCACGATGAATACCCGGCAGCCGGTATCGTGGATGGCCCCGACAAAGTCGCGCACGAAACCGTATGACTCGTCGTAATCCAGGCCCAGCCGGTGCTTGACCGTGACGGGCACATCCACGGCGTCCTGCATGGCCTTCATGCAGTCGGCCACCAGGACGGGCTCGGCCATCAGGCAGGCGCCGAAGGCGCCGCGCTGCACCCGTTCGGAGGGGCAGCCGCAATTCAGGTTGATCTCGTCGTAGCCCCACTGGCGCCCCAGCCGCGCGGCGTGCGCCAGCGCCTCGGGTTCGCTGCCGCCCAGTTGCAGCGCCACCGGATGTTCGGCCACGTCGAAATCCAGGTGCCGCCCCACGTTGCCATGCAGCAGCGCCCCCGTGGTGATCATCTCGGTATAGAGGCGCGCGCGCGGCGCCAGCAGCCGGTGAAAGTAGCGGCAATGTCGGTCCGTCACGTCGATCATGGGGGCGACGCACAGCCGCCAGTCGGGGGAACTCAAAAATCGCTCGAACAAGATGGGGAATCCACTATTTTACGGTGTACGCGCGGCGGCGTCCGGGGCCGCGGCGGCGGTAGACTAAAATCGGGGCCCGTACGGGCAATTGCCGTTACGGCGTACCCGCCACCCCACCCCTTCTGCTGATCAATGGCCGTATTCACCCCTGTTTCCGACGACGATGCCCGGGCCCTGCTGGCCCACTACGACCTGGGCACGCTGGTGTCCCTGCGCGGCATCACCGCCGGCATCGAAAATACCAACTACTTTCTGGTGACCACGCGCGGCGAATACGTGCTGACCCTGTTCGAGGTGCTCACCCAGGCGCAACTGCCCTTCTATATCGAACTGATGCACCACCTGGCGGCCCGCGGCGTGCCCGTGCCCCAGCCCCAGACGCTGCACGACGGCAGCCGCCTGACGACCCTGCACGGCAAACCCTGCGCCATCGTGACCCGCCTGCCGGGCGGCTACGAGCCCGCCCCCGGCCCCACTCATTGCCGGCTGGCCGGGGCAACGCTGGCGCGTGCCCACTTGGCCGCCCGCGACTTCCCGCTGCGGCAGCCGAATCTGCGTGGCCTGTCCTGGTGGACGGAAACCGCCCCCAAAGTGATGCCGTTCCTGGACGCCGCGCAGGCCGGCCTGCTGCAGCGCGAGCTGGCCGAGCAGCAGCGCCTGGCCGCCACGCCGACCTGGCAAGCGCTGCCTTCGGGCCCGGCGCACTGCGACCTGTTCCGCGACAATGTCCTGTTCGCCGGCACATTCGAAGACCCGCTGATGGGCGGCATCATCGATTTCTATTTCGCGGGCTGCGACAGCTGGCTGTTCGACGTCGCGGTCAGCGTCAATGACTGGTGCATCGAGCGCGATACCGGGGTCTTCGTGCCCGAACTGCTGCAAGCGTGGCTCGAGGCCTATGCGGCGCAGCGCCCCTTTACCGCAGAAGAACGCCAGGCCTGGCCGCACATGCTACGCGCGGCGGCCCTGCGCTTCTGGCTGTCGCGCCTGTACGACTACTACCTGCCGCGGCCGGCCCAGACGCTCAAGCCGCACGACCCGCGCCATTTCGAAAGAGTGTTGCAAGCACGCCACCGCCCCGGGCTGGCGGCCTTGCCCTGACAGCCACGGCCCCCATAATTGAGTGTAAGCCCCCGTTTTTTCAATCCGTAACGAGACCTATGCAAGCAGCATCCCTACCCGCGTCCTACGGCTGGCAATGGGTACGCGACGGCCTGCGACTGTTCATGAAGCAGCCGCTGGCCATGTTTACCTGGGCCCTGGCCATCAGTCTGCTGGTGCTGTTCGCGACCTTCACGCCGCCGATCGGGCCGCTGTTCTTCGTCGCCCTGATGCCCGTGGTCACCCTCATGACCCTGTCCGCCTGCAAACATGTCGAGGCCGACCGGGTCATGCTGCCGTCCATGTGGCCCCAGCCGCTGACCCGCCCCGGCGTGTTCAAGAAGCTGCTGGTCCTCGGTGTGCTGTACGCGGCGTTGTGCATCGCCGCCGGCCTGATCTCGTTCCTGCCGTTTTCCAGCGCCCTGACCGAGGGCATGCGCATCGCCTCGGTCGAGCAGGACATCACGCCCTTCATCACCGCCATGCGCGTGCCGCTCGCCGTGTTCGGCATTCTGTACGTCATCATCGCCGCGCTGTTCTGGCACGCGCCGGTGCTGGTGGCCTGGCATGGCCTGCGCATCGGGCAGGCGCTGTTCTTCTCGGGCGTCGCCTGCTGGCGCAACAAATGGGCTTTCCTGGTCTATGGCACCGCGTGGGTGCTGGTGTTCCTGTTCATCGACCTGTGCGCGGGCCTGCTGGTCAGCGCCGGGCTGTCGCCGCAGCTCGCCGGCACCCTGCAGATCCCGTTCAACATCGCGGCCGGCGGGGTGCTGTACTGCAGCTTCTATCCCGCTTATACCTCGGTCTTCGGCATCGAGGACTCCCACGCGCACCTGGACGGCGGCTCGAACGACCGCAGCGAATCCGAGGCCTGAGCGGGGCCCGGCGCCGGCCGGCCCGAAGGTAGGCCTTAGTATTGCGGCGCCGCGGTGAAATTCAGGAAGCGCGTGCTCGACCCCTGGAAGGTCAGCCGCACCGTGCCGATCGGGCCGTTACGCTGCTTGCCCACGATGATCTCGGCAGTACCCTTGTCGGGCGAATCCGGGTTGTAGACCTCGTCGCGGTAGATGAACAGGATCAAGTCGGCATCCTGTTCGATGGCGCCCGATTCGCGCAGGTCGCTCATCACCGGCCGCTTGTTGGGCCGTTGCTCGAGGCTGCGGTTGAGCTGCGACAGTGCGATCAGCGGGCAATTCAGCTCCTTGGCCAGGCCTTTCAGCGAACGGCTGATTTCCGAGATTTCGGTCGCCCGGTTCTCGCCGCCGCCATTGCCCGCCATCAGCTGCAGGTAGTCAATGATGATCAGGCCCAATTGTCCGCACTGGCGCGCCAGCCGCCGCGCGCGCGCGCGCACTTCCATGGCGCTGAGCGCCGGCGTCTCATCGATGTAGACCTGGGCATCCTGCATGAGCTGCACGGCATGAGTGACGCGCGGCCAGTCGTCGGCGATCAGCTTGCCGGTACGCGTGCGATGCTGGTCCAGCATGCCGACCGAGCCCAGCATGCGCATGGCCAGCTGCACGGCGCCCATTTCCATGGAAAACACGGCGACCGGCAGGCCCTGCTCGATGGCCACGTGCTCGCCGATGTTCATGGAGAACGACGTCTTGCCCATCGAGGGACGCCCGGCCACGATGACCAGGTCGCCGGGCTGCAGGCCGGAGGTCATCTTGTCGAGGTCAGTGAAGCCGGTGGGCACGCCGGTGACGTCCGAATCGCTGTCGCGGTGATACAGCTCGTCGATGCGCTCGACCACCTGGGTCAGGAGCGGCTGGATTTCCTGGAAGCCGGCGGAGCCCTTCTCGCCCTCCTGGGCGATCTTGAACACCTTGGATTCGGCCTCGTCCAGCAGCTGCCGCGCCTCCTTGCCTTGCGGGTTGAGCGCGGCCGCGGATATCTCGTCGGCGATCGACACCAGTTTGCGCAGCATCGCCCGTTCGCGCACGATCTCGGCATAGCGCCGGATGTTCGCCGCGGACGGCGTGTTGTGGGCCAGCGCGTTCAGGTACGCCAGGCCGCCGGTTTCCTCGGCCTTGCCCGCGCTGACCAGCGACTCGTTGACGGTAATGACGTCGGCCGGGCGCGCCAGGCCAATCAGGCGGGCGATGTGGTGCCAGATGAGGCGATGGTCGTGGCGGTAGAAATCCTCTTCGCCCAGCACGTCGGCAATGCGGTCCCAGGTGCTGTTGTCCAGCAGCAAGCCGCCCAGCACCGACTGCTCGGCCTCGATGGAATGCGGCGGCACGCGCAAGTACTCTAGCTGGGAATCGGCGGGTGTATTCATCATGAACTACTAGTAAAGTGTACGCAGGGTGTCGGCCACCCGGAAGAAACCTTGGATATCGCGCCCCGGCAAGCGGCCGGCCACGGGGCGCAGCACCGCGGCGCACGCGCCCACTACACGGCCCAACCGGGCCAGCCGCGCCCGGACGGCGGGCGCGGGGTGGGCCTGGAAGTACACATCGAGCATGAGCGTACCCAGCCCCGGCAGATTATCATCCTCCAGCTTGCGCAGGGACAGCAGCGACGCCACGAGCTGGAATAGATCGTAAGCCTGCGCCAGCGGCAAGGACAAGGCGCCGCCGATGTTTTCCTCGAAATCGATGCGCCACAGTTCGCCGTCGCGCAAGGTGATGTTGCGCACCTGGGCCCCGCCGTGCCAGTGTCCGCGCGCGTGAAAACCGGCCAGGTCGGCCGCCAGGGCGCGCACCCAGGCGGCGCGCTGCGGCGGGTCGGCATGGCGGATCAGGTTGGCCAGGTCTTCGCCCACGTGCTCGAGCACCAGCAGGCCGGGCTCTTCCCACCACACATGGGGCACCCGGCAGCCGGCCTGCGCCAGCCTGCGCAGCCGCTCCCCCTCGTACGCCAAGCCATTGCGCAGCAGCACACTGGGGCGCGGGAATTCGCCCAGGAACAATTTGCAGCCCAGCGCCAGCCCGAGGGCGCGCACGTACCGCAGCACGTAGCCCAAGCCCTGCAACAGGCCGGCGCGGCGGCGCTTGACCACGCAGGCAACGCCGTCGATGACGACTTCGCGCACCGGGGGCTCGCGGCCGCCGTCGACACTGGCGAGCCAGGCGCGCAGGCCGGCGGGCGCTTGGTGATGCTGGGGCGGCTGGCTCAAGAATATCCTCCGGAACTGACTGGGCACGAAGCGGCGCGCCAACAAAAAAGCCGGCACCTGCGCCGGCTTTTTTGCGGTGCGAAAGCGGCAAGCTTAAGCGATGTCGCCCTCGACGACCACGGTCACGTCCGTCACGACATCGGCGTGCAGCGCAACCTGGATCGGGTACTCGCCCACGGCCTTCAGCGGGCCGCTGGGCAGGCGCACCTGGCTCTTCTCGACGGCGTCGAAGCCGGCCTTCTTCAGGCCATCGGCCACGTCGGCGTTGGTGACGGAGCCGAACAGGCGGCCGTCCACACCGGCCTTCTGCACCACTTTCAGCTGGAAGCCGGCCAGGCGGCTGCCCAGCGCTTCGGCGGCGGCGAGCTTCTCGGCCTGGATCTTTTCCAGTTCGGCGCGGCGCGCTTCGAATTCCTTCAGGGCGGCGTCGGTCGCGCGACGGGCTTTTTTCTGGGGAATCAGGAAGTTGCGGGCGTAACCGTCGCGCACCCGGACGATTTCGCCGAGGTTGCCCAGGTTGACGACTTTTTCGAGCAGGATGACTTGCATTTCAGTGCCCCCGGATCAGTTGTGGTTGTCGGTGTAAGGCAACAGGGCCAGGAAGCGCGCGCGCTTGATGGCGGTGTCCAGCTGGCGCTGGTAGTGTGCCTTGGTGCCGGTCAGACGAGCCGGGATGATCTTGCCATTTTCCTGCACGAAGTCGCGCAGCGTGTCGAGATCCTTGTAGTCGATCTCTTCGACGCCGGCGGCGGTGAAGCGGCAGAACTTGCGGCGCTTGAACAGCGGGTTCTGCTGCGTGAATTTGCGTTTCTCTTTGCGTTTTCCGAAGAAAGCCATGATGTGCCTCTTAGTCTAGCCGGGCCGGGGGTTCATCCCGAGTGCCCGAAATCTGTGTCTGGGTCCGGTAGCCTGTCATCCCACCAACGGATCGTGCCCTGCGCTGCCGCCGACTTTGCGGGCCAGCTGCATATGCAGCTTGACCTTCACCGAATCCTTGCGTGCCGCGGCCAGGAAGCCCTGCACTTGCAATTCGGTCCCCAGCGGGGTGCCGGCCAGCAGTTGTGCCAGATCGCCCAGGGCCACGGCGGAGATCGTCACTTCGACGCGGCGCGGATGCCCCGC
The DNA here is from genome assembly GCF_002261345.1 of Bordetella genomosp. 2. Classification (GTDB taxonomy): domain Bacteria; phylum Pseudomonadota; class Gammaproteobacteria; order Burkholderiales; family Burkholderiaceae_B; genus Bordetella_A. Next base: position 805,642 of record NZ_NEVT01000006.1, read on the forward strand.
TTCGACGACTTCCGATTCGTGGGCCAGCAGCATTTCCAGCGCTGGCACGCCGGCAGGAGTGTGGCGCAAAGGCTCGCATTCGAGAACGCGGGCGCTGAGTTCCAGCTTGTTCATCCGGCCGGGTACTGATGTTTCAACGTCGGGTGGAACGACGGCGCTGGCCGGGTTACTGGGCCTGAGCCTGGGCCGGCGCGGCCGCTTCCGTGCTGGCCTTGCGGGCCTCTTCGCGCTCGACCGACTTCATCATGATCGAGGGCGAGGTCTGCGCTTTCTTGGTCTTGATGACCAGGTGGCGCAGCACGGCGTCGTTGTAGCGGAACGAATGCTCGAGCTCGTCGAGCGTGGCCTGGCCGCACTCGATGTTCATGCAGACGTAGTGCGCCTTGACAAGCTTCTGGATCGGGTAGGCCAGCTGGCGGCGGCCCCAGTCTTCCAGGCGGTGCACGGCACCGCCCTGGCCCGTGACGAGCGACTGGTAGCGCTCGACCATGGCGGGCACCTGCTCGCTTTGGTCCGGATGGACAATGAACACTACTTCGTAGTGACGCATGGGTAAAACTCCTTGAGGATGTCTCGCGGCAAGGGCGCCCGAAAAAACGAAAACGCCCGCGCCCGCAAGGGGCAGCCCGCCACTCCCTTTTCCCCTTCCCCCGTTTGCACGGGCTCGCAAAGAAGCAAAAGGTAGCAGTCGAGCAAGAAAGCTCTCGATTATCGCCGATCTTGCATGGCAACGCAAGCCAGGGGCGCCGCTGGCGCCAGGACGGGGCGCGCGGGACGGTTCACCAGACTGACCATCACGTAGCTGATGATCATCAGCAGGAACCATGACCCCAATTTCGCGGGCGCGACCCAGTCCCATCCCTGCGACTGGTTCGGGTAGCGCCAGGCATGGGCGAAAGTGCCGATATTCTCGGCCAGCCAGATGAACAGCGCCACCAGCACGAAACCGAGCAGCAGCGGCATGCGCCGGTGCGCCCGCCAGATCCGGTAGTAGACCCAGGTGCGGCCGAACAGCACCGCCGCCAGCGCGAACAGGACGCCGCGCAGGTCGGCCATATAGTGATGGGTGAAGAAATTGGCGTAGATCAGCGCCGCCAGGGCCAGCGTGGCGCCCAGCGGCGGGTGCCGGGTGAAACGAAAGTCAAACAGCCGCCAGGCACGCGCCAGATAGCTGCCCACGGCCGCATACATGAATCCCGTGAACAGCGGCACGCCGCCCAGCCGCAGCACGCTGGCTTCCGGATAGATCCAGGAGCCGACGGCCGTCTTGAACAGTTCCATGAGGGTGCCCACCACGTGGAACATCAGGATCACCTTGGCCTCGGCCAGGGTCTCCATGCGCAACGCCAGCAACAATGCCTGAATGGCCAGTGCGGCCAGCGTCAGGAAGTCGTAGCGCGCCAGCGCGGCGTCGGCGGGATACCACCAGTGCGTGGCCAGCAGCAGCGCGCACATCAGACCGCCGAACAGGCAGGCCCAGGCCTGCTTGATGCCGAAGCGGAGGAACTCGTAGCAGGCGGTCGCCAGCCGCCCCCGTGCCGTGAACCGCTGCGCACACCGCGATTCCCAGCCTTCCAGCCGCGCGATCAGCGGCCAGTCGCGCGCGGCCGGCGCGGGCGCCATGGCGGCGCTCAGCCCTCGACGACGGCGTAGGCGGAGTGGTTGTGAATGGACTCGAAGTTCTCGGCCTCGACACGGTAGCGCGCCACGCCGGGATGGGACGCCAGCCGCGCGGCCACGTCGCGCACCAGGTCTTCGACGAACTTGGGATTGTCGTAGGCGCGTTCGGTGACGAATTTCTCGTCGGGCCGCTTGAGCAGGCCCCACAGTTCGCACGAGCCCTCATCCTCGACGAGCCGGATGATGCGGTCCATGGACACCTCGCCATCCAGCACGGCCGACACGGTGACGTGCGAGCGCTGGTTGTGCGCGCCGTACTCCGAAATGGCCTTGGAACACGGGCACAGGCTGGTGACAGGCACTTGCACGACCAGCTCGAACTCGACCTGGTCGCCCGCGGCCCGGGCAATCCACTGCACTTCGTAATCGAGCAGGCTCTGCACGCCCGACACGGGCGCCGACTTGTTGATGAAATACGGGAAAGCCGCCGTGATGTCGCCGCGCTCGGCGTGCAGCAGCGGCAGCATGTCGCGCGCCATGGCCGCGAACAGCGCCGGCGTCATGGGCGTGCTGCGGTACTTCTCGAGCAGCGCCACGAAGCGCGACATATGGGTGCCCTTCTCTTCGGCCGGCAGCGCCACGGTCAGCGTCCAGCTGGCCACGGTGGGCTGCGCGGCACCGTCGGCGCCCGCCACCAGCATCGGGTGCCGCACGCCGCGGATGCCCACGCGCTGAATCGGGATGTGCCGCGTGTCGGCCGAGCTCTGGACGTCGGGCATCACGATGGCGGGATCGATCGGAGAATTCATAGGAAATTACCTGTCAGGGCGGAAAGGAATGAGAATCGCTGTGCCCTGAAATATGTTAGCGGAGCCATTATTACCGAAAAGGCGGGCCGGGAGGGTGGAAAACCCTCCTACTAGTAGGTTGGGAGCCACACTCCGTCCCCACCGCGGTCAGCCGGCTTCGGCGCCGCCGCCCGCTGGCGAGTCAAAACGGGTCCGGATCGAGCGTTCGATGCCCGCTGCATCCAGCCCCACCCCGGCCAGCAAGGCGGCCTGGTCGCCGTGGTCGATGAACTGGTCGGGCAAGCCCAACTGCAGCACGGGCACCCCGACGCCCTCCTGGTGCAGCACTTCGGTGACGGCGCTACCGGCGCCGCCCATGATGGCGGCCTCTTCGACGGTAACCAGGGCCTCGTGGCGCGCCGCCAGCTCGAGAATCAGCGCGCGGTCGATCGGCTTGACGAAGCGCATGTCGGCCACGGTGGCATCCAGCGCCTCGGCCGCCGCCAGCGCGGGCTGCAGCAGCGTGCCGAACGCCAGGATGGCGATGCGCCGGCCCTCGCGCCGCACCACGCCCTTGCCCAGCGGCACGGTGTCGAGGCCGGGCGAGACGGCGGCGCCGCAGCCGGCGCCGCGCGGATAGCGCACCGACGCCGGGCCGGGATGGGCGTAACAGGTCGACAGCAACAGGCGCGCCTCGTTCTCGTCCGAAGGCGTGGCCACGACCATGTTCGGAATGCAGCGCAGATAGGCGATATCGTAGTTGCCGGCATGGGTGGCGCCATCCGCCCCGACCAGGCCGGCGCGGTCGAGCGCGAACGTGACGTCCAGGTTCTGCAACGCGACGTCGTGGATCAGCTGGTCGTAGCCGCGCTGCAGGAATGTCGAATAGATGGCGACCACCGGCTTCTGCGCTTCGCAGGCCAGGCCGGCGGCGAACGTCACGGCGTGCTGTTCGGCGATGCCCACGTCGAAATAGCGGCGCGGAAAGCGCTGTTCGAATTCGACCAGCCCGCTGCCCTCGCGCATGGCCGGGGTGATGCCCACCAGCCGTTCGTCATGCTCGGCCATGTCGCACAGCCACTGGCCGAATACTTGCGTGAACGTCTTGCGCGCCGACGGCTTGCCCTGCTGGATGCCGACGGCCGGATCAAACTTGCCGGGGCCGTGGTACAGCACCGGATCGGCTTCGGCCAGCTTGTAGCCCTGTCCCTTGCGCGTGACCACATGCAGGAACTGCAAGCCCTGCAGCGCCTTGAGGTTCTGCAGCGTCGGAATCAGGGCATCCAGGTCGTGGCCGTCGATGGGCCCGACGTAGTTGAAGCCGAACTCCTCGAACAGCGTGGCGGGCGTGACCATGCCCTTGGCATGTTCCTCGAAGCGGCGCGCCAGCTCCAGCACCGGCGGCACATGCTGCAGCATCGCGCGCCCGACGTTCTTGGCCGCGGCATAGAAGCGGCCCGACATCAGGCGCGCCAGGTAGCGATTGAGCGCCCCCACCGGCGGCGAGATCGACATGTCGTTGTCGTTCAGCACCACCAGCAGATTGATGTCGGGCGTGACGCCGGCGTTGTTCATGGCCTCGAAGGCCATGCCCGCGGACATCGCGCCGTCGCCGATGACGGCGATGTGCTGGCGCTGCACGCCGGCGTTGCGCGACGCCACCGCCATGCCGAGCGCCGCCGAGATGGACGTCGACGAGTGCGCCGTCCCGAAGGCGTCGTACTCGGATTCGCTGCGTTTCGGAAAGCCCGAGATGCCGCCCTCCTGGCGCAGGCGCGCCATGCCTTCGCGGCGTCCGGTCAGTATCTTGTGCGGATACGACTGGTGGCCGACATCCCAGACGATGCGGTCGTGCGGCGTGTCGAACACGCGATGCAGGGCCAGGGTCAGCTCGATGGTACCCAGGTTGGAAGACAAGTGCCCGCCGGTCCGGGATACCGATTCCAGCACGAAGCCGCGCAGTTCTTCCGCCAGCGTCTTGAGTTCGCGGCGATCCAGCTTGCGCAGGTCGGCCGGAGTGTGAATACGGTCCAGTAATTCTGTCGTCATGCTCGATATCAGCGATCTCTGAGTACGATGTAGTCTGCCAGGCGGGCCAGCATGGCGCCGGAGTCTCCCAACGGCGCCAGCGCCCCGTGCGCCGCGGCGCGCAGCTCTTCGGCCAGCGCGCGGGCGCCGTCCAGGCCCAGCAGCGAGACATAGGTGGGCTTGTTGCCGGCGGCGTCCTTGCCGGGCGTCTTGCCCAGGCTGGCGGAATCCGCGGTCACGTCGAGAATGTCGTCGACCACCTGGAACGCCAGGCCGATGGCCTGGGCGTAGTCGTCCAGCGCCTGCCGCGTGCTGGAGCTCGCACCCGACACGATGCCGCCCAGCGCGACACTGCAGGCCAGCATGGCGCCGGTCTTCATGGTGTGCATGGTCTGCAGTTCGTCGCGCGACAAGGCGCGGCCCACGCTGTGCAGATCGATGGCCTGCCCGCCCGCCATGCCCTGGCTGCCGGCCGCGCGGGCCAGGGCCTGCGTGGCCTGCACCACCAGCGCCGGCGCGATGGGCATGTCGGCCAGCAGCTCGAAGGCCAATGGCTGCAGGGCATCCCCGGCCAGCATGGCGGTGGCCTCGTCGAACTGCACGTGGGTGGTGGGACGGCCGCGCCGCAGCGTATCGTCGTCCATGCACGGCAGGTCGTCGTGCACCAGCGAATAGGCATGGATCAGTTCGACCGCGGCGGCCGCGCGGTCCATCGAGGCCTGGATGGCCACGGCGCTGCCGTTGACCGGGCATGCCTGGCCGGCGGCATAGACCAGCGCGGCGCGGACCCGCTTGCCGCCGCCCAGCACGGCGTAGCGCATGGCCTCGTGCAGGCGCGCCGGCAGCGCATCGGCGGCCGGCAGGAATTCGTCCAGGACGGCTTCGATATGCTGCGCGCGGCCCTGCAACCAGTCCGCGAACGCAAGGTGATGTTGCTTCATCCGATTATTCGTCGTCGAGCGCGCGCGGATCCAGCGGGCGCAGCAGGCCATCTTCCAGGATCTTGACCTGCTGCTCGGCCTGCGCGAGGCGCTCCTGGCAGACACGCGTAAGCTCGACGCCGCGGCGATAGGCGGCCAGCGATTGCTCGAGCGGCAGCGAGCCGTCCTCCATGGCCGCGACCAGCGTCTCGAGTTCGGCCAAGGCCGTTTCGAAATCCTGGGGCAAGGGGCGGTCGTCGTGCTGCGGATCGGTTTGCGGGGAAGTGGCCAAACGTGGCTCCGGGCGCGGGGTGAGTTGAGTCGATCCGTGAATTGTACGAGATGCCGGCGCCGCGGCACGACGGACGCAATACCGGTCAGCGCGCGCCGCCCGACAACAGGCCAGCGGCCGCGCGCAGGGCCGGGGCCACGCGCGCGCGCAATTCGGCCTCGGGCAACAGCGAGGCCGGCCCGCCGCAGCTCATCACGAACAGCCCTTCGCCGGTCGCCGCCTGGAACGGCACGGCCACCGCGTTGATGTCGGGACGCCACTCGCCGATGGCAAAGCAGCAGCCCGTCTCGCGCAGATCGGCGCAAGCTTGCTCGACCGCGGCGGCGCCTGGCGCGGCCTGCGGCAGGCGCGCCAGCAACGCGGCCCGCTGCGAGCCGGGCAGCGCCGCCAGGTAGGCCCGCCCCATCGCGCTGTCCAGGCTGGCGCGGTAACCGACCGGCAGGCGCAGGTACAGCTCGGACGAGCCATGCAGGGCTTCGATGTAGACCATCGCGTCGCCATCGAACGCGCCCAGCGCCACGGCCCCGCCGGTGTCGCGCGCCAGTTGCGCCATCGAGGCCCGCGCCAGCTCGCGCACCTCGAGCCCCGCCAGCAGGCTGAAGCCGAGCGCCAGCACGCCATAGCCGGGCGAATACTTGCCGGTGTCGGCGTGGTAGCGCAGATAGCCGAGGCCGGTCAGCGTATGGGTAATGCGGCTGATGGTGGGCTTGGGCAGGCCGGTCAGGTTGGCCAGGTCCTGATTGCCCAGCGTGGCGGCGCCGGGACCGAAGCAGCGCAGCACCTCCAGCCCGCGCGCCAGCGCGGTGATGAAGCCCGGCCCGCCGCTGTCGGCGCCGCGGCGCCGGCGGGCCGGGCCACTGCGGGCGACCGGCTGCGACGCCGGGGATCGAGGAGAAACCGGGGGTTGCATCGTGTGCGCTTCGTTTTTATAGTTGATTTCGATTAACAAAATTAAATTCCATACTACGGAATTTACAACACGCCCACCATCTTCACAACGCCCAGGGGAAATCATGTTCAAACGCGTATCCACCTTCGCCGCCGCCGTGGCGCTCACCGCCTGCGCCGGCCTGGCCCAGGCCGCCTATCCGGAACGGCCCATCACCATCATCTCGCCCTTTCCTGCCGGCGGTGCCACCGATGTACTGACCCGCATCCTGGCCGAGCGCATGGGCAAGGCGCTGGACCAGACGCTCATTGTCGAGAACAAGGCCGGCGCCGGCACCACCATCGGCGCAGCGTATGTGGCGCGCGCCCAGCCGGACGGCTACACCATTCTGATGGCCACCAATTCCACGCTGGTCACCAACCGGTTCCTGTACAAATCGCTGCCGTACGATCCGGACGCCTACGCGCCGATCGGCATGGTGGGCATCGGACCGCTGGTACTGCTCTCCAACGACAAGCATGGCTTCAAGAGCACCGCCGACGTGGTCAAGCAGGCAAAACAACAGCCTGGCACGCTGACCTTCGCCACGTTCGGGCCGGGCACCTCGTCCCACCTGGCCGGCGAGCTGTTCAAGAAAGAGGCCGGCGTGGACTTGCTGCATGTGCCCTTCAAGGGCGCCACCATGGCCCTGCCCGCCCTGATCAATGGCGACGTCGACATATTCTTCGACATGGTGGCCACCGGCATGCCACAGGTGGAAGCCGGCAAGCTCAAGGTGTTCGGCATCACCAGCAAGAAGCGGCTGTCGACGCTGCCCGATCTGCCCACCCTGGCCGAACAAGGCTACCCGGCGTTCGACCTGACCGCCTGGTTCAGCTTCGTTGCGCCCCGCGGCACGCCGCCCGAAGTGCTGGCGACCCTGCAACAGGCGCTGGCCACCACGCTGCAGGACCAGCAGGTGCGCGACAAACTGCTGGCCATGGGCATTGAGCCGCGCAGCGGCACGGCCCAGGAATTGACCGAGCAGATCCGCACCGAGCAGCCAGTGATCGAGCAACTGGTCGAACAGGCCGGGCTGGAGCGCCAATAACGGTCCGGCTTTGCAACAAAATGCCCCCGCAGCGCGGGGGCGACGGCGCATGTTTGCGTTTGCATGCCGGACCTAACGGTTCGAAACACGCCGCCATTGAGGCGCTGATAAGGTAAGGGTATACCCGCATCGCGAGCCTGCGCCGCGGGCTCCCGAAACTTGCCACATCCGCCTCATGCCTCATTCCCAGGAACGTCTCGACCGACTCGACGCCGCCCGTTGGCTGGCGGCGCTGGCCGTCGTGCTGTTGCACAGCGCGGCCCAATCTGTGTCGGATGCGGGTGCCTACGGCAGCAGCGACTGGCTGGCCGCCAATCTCTACGATTCGGCCGTGCGCTGGTGCGTGCCGGTTTTCGTCATGGTCAGCGGCGCCCTGCTGCTCGACCATGACCGCCCCACGGACGCGCGCCACTTCTATCTGCGGCGTGCCACCCGCATCTGCGCGCCGCTGGTGTTCTGGACGCTGTTCTACCTGGCCTGGCGCACCGGGCTCGACTGGTGGGACGACGGCCGGCTCGACCTGTCGTTCTGGCCCCGCAAGGTGGCCGAGGGAGCCCCCTACTATCACCTGTGGTACTTGTACATGATCGTGGGGCTGTACCTGTTCGCCCCGCTGGTGCGCGCCTTGTACGAGCGCAGCCAGCCGGCGGCGCGGCGCCTGTGGGTGGTCGGCATACTGGGCATCGCGATCCTCGATGCGCTGTACCGCCAGGCGCTGGGGGCCGGCCAGGGCTTCTTCCTGACGTGGTTCCTGCCATACCTGGGCTATTTCGTGGCGGGCCGCATGATCTACACGGGCGAACTCCGCATGCCGCGCCCAGGGCTGGTGCTGATGCTGAGCGTGCTGGCCACCGCCTGGGGCGTATCGGCGCTGTCCGACACCGGCCGGCTCAACCTCTATTTCTACGATTATTTCAGCGTCACGGTGCCGTTCATGTCGCTGGCCGCGTTCCAGTGGATCATGAACACGCCGCGCGTGCCGCCGCTGTCGACCCTGGCGCCGCTGACATTCGGCGTCTATCTGATCCACCCGCTGTTCCTGGATCTGGCCGACCGCGCCGGCGCCAAGGCCGGCCCGGGCGCGGCATGGAGCGTGCCAGTGATGGCGGCGGCGGTGTTCGGGCTGTCGGCCGCCAGCAGCTGGCTGCTGCGCCGGCATCCTCTCACGCGCCGGCTGGTATAGGTCGCGCGACGCATGGGGTGCCCCGATGCGAGGGATGGGGTACAATTCACTGTTTGATCGGCCAGACCGATTTTTCTTCGCGCCAGAACGGAACCCTGCCGTCCTGGCTTTTTTATCCGAGCGGAGGGAATCATGACCGACATTGGTCGGATGGCGCACCTGGCGCCAGCTCGCACCCAGCTACCCGTCAGCGCCTATTTTGACGAAGCCCGCTTCGCGCGCGAGCAAGAACTCATCTTCAAGCAATCCTCTTTGTACGTCGGCCACCAGAAGCTGGTGCCCGAGGTCGGCGATTGGCGCACCCTGCCCCAGGAAGACGGCGGGCGCGTGCTCGTGCGCAACCCCCAGGGCGTCGAGCTCATCTCCAACGTCTGCCGCCACCGCCAGGCCCTCATGCTCGGCGGTCACGCCGGCAACGTCGCCAGCCCCGCCCACGGACACGGCAACCTCAAGGACTCCGGCGGCAACATCGTCTGCCCCCTGCACCGCTGGACCTACAACAACCGCGGCGAACTGCTCGGCGCGCCACAGTTCGACAGCACCCCCTGCATGAACCTGCAGCGCTTTCGCCTGCGCGATTGCCACGGCCTGCTCTTCGAGGGCCCGCGCGACCCCGCCGCCGATCTCGCCCCCCTGTTCGCCCGCCCCGAGTTCGACTTCGGCGACTACGTCCTCGACCACGTCGAGGTCCACCACTGCAACTACAACTGGAAGACCTTCATCGAGGTCTACCTCGAGGACTACCACGTCGGCCCCTTCCACCCGGGCCTGGGCCGCTTCGTCACCTGCGACGACCTCACCTGGGAATTCGCCGACTGGTACAGCCTGCAGCGCGTCGGCGTGCACAAGGCCCTCGCGCAGCCCGGCTCCGACGTCTACAAACAGTGGCACGACCGCGTGCTCGACTATCGCGCCGGCGACGCCCCCGACTTCGGCGCCGTGTGGGTCACCTACTTCCCCACCCACATGATCGAGCTCTACCCCCACGTCCTGGTGCTCTCCACCCTCTACCCCAAGAGCCCCCAGGAAACCCTCAACGTGGTCGAGTTCTACTACCCCGAGGAAATCGTCGCCTTCGAGCGCGACTTCGTCCAGGCACAGCGCGCCGCCTACATGGAGACCGCCGTCGAGGACGACGAGATCGCCGAGCGCATGGATGCCGGCCGCAAGGCCCTCATGGCCCGCGGCGTCAACCAGGCCGGCCCTTACCAGTCGCCCATGGAAGACGGCATGCAGCACTTCCACGAATGGTATCGGCGCATCATGCAGGAACCGGCCTGAACGACGACCCCGCCAGGGCCACGCAGGGCGGACCTTCGGGTCCGCCCTGTGTTTTTGGCGCCCCGCCGCGAGCCGCCGTCATCAAATCGTCAAATGCCGGCGGTCTACTGGTCCCCCTGCCCCGTCGCGGCCCGGCTCGCGCGGCGCAGCACCGGGGAGGGGAACACCCCGAGAGGCATCGCCATGGCTTTTACCCTGCAAGATATCGAACGCCTGTTCCTGGAGCGCGGGCACCGCGCCTATGACGGCGAACCCGTCACCCAACTGCAGCACGCGCTGCAGACCGCGGCCCTGGCCGAGGAAGCGGGCGCCACGCCACAACTGATCACGGCCTGCCTGCTGCACGACCTGGGCCACCTCATCGCCGACCACCCCGCCACGCCCACGCTGCGCGGCCTGGACGACAAGCACCAGTATTTCGTGCTGCCGTTCCTGCGTGGGCTGTTCGGCGCCGCCGTGCTCGATCCGATCCGGCTGCACGTCGAAGCCAAGCGCTACCTGTGTTTCGTGGAGCCGGAATACGAGACCATGCTGTCGGCCGATTCGCGCCGCAGCCTGGCGCTGCAAGGCGGCAGTTTCGACGCCGGGCAGGCGGTCGATTTCGCCAGCATGCCGGGCGCCCCCGACGCCATCCGGCTGAGACGCTGGGATGACATGGCCAAGTCGCCGGACCGGCTCACCGAGCCGCTGGACTACTACCTGGACATCGCCGAGCGCGTATCGGGCCGCGCCCGCCTCGCCGCCGTCTGGTAGCGCGCCGGCTCAAGCGCCGGTCGCCACCGGACGGGCCGGGTCGCTGCACCACTCGCTCCACGACCCCGGATACAGGCGCGAGCCGCTCAACCCGGCGATCTCCATCGCCAACAGGTTGTGGCACGCGGTAATGCCCGAGCCGCACTGGTGCACCACGGTCTGCGGATCGCGCTCGCCCAGCAGCGCGGTGAACTCGGCGCGCAACTCGGCCGGCGACTTGAACTGGCCATCGGGCCGCAAGTTCTCGCCATTCGGGCGGTTCAGCGCGCCCGGGATGTGTCCGGCCACCGGATCCATCGGCTCGACCTCGCCCCGGTAGCGGCTGGCCGCGCGCGCGTCCAGCACGGTGAAAGCCGGCCGCGACAGGTTGGCCAGCACGGCCTCGGCGTCCACCGTTTCGACCAGCGGAACTCCCGCCGCCGCCTGGCCGGCCGGCACGGCCGGCGGCGCATCGGCGCTGACCGGCAAGCCGGCCGCCGTCCAGGCCTGCCAGCCGCCGTCCAGCACGGCGACGCGCTCGTGCCCCAGCCAGCGCAGCATCCACCACAGATGCGCGGCGAACATGCCGCCGCTGGCGTCATAAGCCACCACCAGCGTCCGGGGGCCGACCCCGTGCGCCGCCATCAGCGCGGCCAGGTCGGCGCGCGCGGGCAGCGGATGGCGGCCATTCTTGCCGGTGCGCGCGGCAGCCAGTTCGGTTTCGTGGTCCAGGTAGCGCGCGCCGGGAATATGCCCTTGTTCGTAGGCCCGCCGACCGGCCGCGTGGTCCGCCAGGTCGTGGCGCACATCGAAAATGCGCAGGTCCGGCCCCTGCAGCCGGGCGGCCAGGTCGGAAGCGGAAATCAGCGTCGTCGTCATGCGAGGGCTCCTTGCGGAAACGATTGGGAAAGCCGGCGCCCGGCCGGCGGGGTGTCAGGCGCCGGCGGGCGAGCGCATGGTGCGCCAGACCGACAGCAGCCCGGCCGCGATGATCAGGCCGATGCCCGCCCAGGCCAGGCCGTCGAGGTGGTCGCCCCACAGGCCCATGCCCAACAGGGCGGCAAATATGATCGTGGTGTACTGCAAGGCGGCCGTCAACAGGGCAGACCCGGCGCCGAACGCCCGGGTCATGGCCAACTGGCCGAACAGGCCCGCCACCCCCACCCCGCCCAGCGCGGCATAGCCCAGCAGGTCGGCATAGCCCCACCCTTCCAGGGCGAACCCGGCCAGGCTGCTCAGGCACACGCCCAGGGAAAAGAACAGCACGGTGCGCCATTCGGGCTCGCCGATGCGGCCGAGCTGGCGAATCTGCATCATCGCCACCGCCGACATGGACCCGGCGCCCAGCCCGAACAGGGCCGCCAGCCATTGATCGTCATTGATGCTGGGCCGCAGCACGGCGATGACGCCGCCGAAACCGAGCGCCACCGCCGCGATCCGCACCGGGTCGCGCTGCGCGCCGCCCCAGCCGAGCATCCAGCAGGCAATGAACAGCGGCGCGGTGTAGTTCAGGCTGGTGGCGGTGGCCAGCGGCAGGTGCGACAGGGCGAAGAAGCCCAGCCACATGGAAGTCACCCCGGCCACGTTGCGCCACAGGTGCAGGCGCCAGCTGGTGGGGACGATGGACTGGCGCGCGGCGCGGGCCCAGACCAGCAACAGGATCACCGAGGGGAACCCCCGGAATAGCACGATCTGGGGCAGCGAAGCGCCGTGCTCGGTGGCCAGCTTCACGAACGACCCCATTACGGCGAACATGGCGGACGCCAGCAACATCCAAAGAGCCTGCATGGGGCGGAGAGATGAAAAAAGAGAGAGGAAATAGGGGAAAGCGATACTATACTCCGGGTCCGGAAAGCCTACCGTCCCCGGCGGGGAACCGCCTCGCCGCGTGCCGGTCGAAACAGACGCTCATCGCTCGCAGAGGAACACAACAAGCATGAAACGCATCTTTCTGTTCATCGTCACCAACCTGGCCGTCGTGGTGGTGCTGTCGGCTACGCTGCGCATCCTGGGGGTGGACCGCTACATCACGGCGCAAGGCATCAATATCCAGGCTCTGCTGATCATGTCCGCCGTCATTGGCTTCACCGGCGCCATCATCTCGCTGCTGATCAGCAAGCCCATGGCCAAATGGAGCACCGGCGCCCAGGTCATCGATCCCAACGCGCCGCGCGGCCAGCGCGAGGCCTGGCTGGTCGACACGGTGCACCAGTTGGCCGATCGCGCCGGCATCGGCCGCCCCGAGGTCGCCATCTACGAGGGCGCTCCCAACGCCTTCGCCACCGGCGCGTTCAAGAACAACTCGCTGGTCGCCGTCTCGACCGGCCTGCTCGACAACATGACCGAAGAGGAAGTCGCCGCCGTGCTGGGCCACGAGGTCGCCCACATCGCCAACGGCGACATGATCACCCTGACCCTCATCCAGGGCGTGGTCAATACGTTCGTGGTGTTCCTGGCGCGCCTGGTGGGCTATTTCATCGATCGCGCGGTCTTCAAGAACGAGCGCGGCGTGGGCATCGGCTACTACGTCACCGTGCTCGTCTGTGAAATCATCTTCGGCATCCTGGCCTCGATCATCGTGGCCTGGTTCTCGCGTCAGCGCGAATACCGCGCCGACGCCGGCTCGGCCCAACTGATGGGGTCGCGCGAACCCATGATGCGCGCGCTGGCGCGCCTGGGCGGCATCGAGGCGGGCGAGCTGCCCAAGTCGTTCGAGGCCTCCGGCATCGCCGGCAAGGGCGGGCTGGCGGCCATCTTCGCCTCGCACCCGCCGATCCCGGCGCGCATCGCCGCCCTGCAGCACATGCGCGTGGCCTGACGGTCGCCCGGGGCGGCCGGCCCGGCCGCCCCGCCCCGCCTCAGTCCAGGGTCAGCACCGTGGCGCCCGTGGTCTTGCGGGCGGCCAGCGCGGTCTGGGCCTGGCCGGCCTCTTCCAGCGGGTAGCGCTGGTCGATGCGCACCTTGATCTTCTTCTTCAGCACCAGGTCGAACAATTCGCTGGCCGCCGCGTTGAGCTTCTCCGGCGTATTCACGTGCAGGCCCAGCGACGGGCGGGTGACGTACAGGCACCCCTTCTGGTTGAGCGTGGCCAGGTTCACGCCGGATACCGGCCCGGACGCATTGCCGAAGCTCACCATCAGGCCGCGCGGCTCGATGCAGTCGAGCGAGGTTTCCCAGGTGTCCTTGCCCACGCCGTCATAGACCACCGGCACTTTCTTGCCGTCGGTCAGTTCGAGCACGCGCTCGACCACGTTCTCGCGCGAGTAGTCGATGGTCTGCCAGGCGCCGTTGGCCCGCGCCAGCGCGGCCTTCTCGGGGCTGGACACGGTGCCGATCAGCTTGACCCCCAGCGCCTTGGCCCACTGGCACGCGATCAGGCCCACGCCTCCGGCGGCCGCGTGGAACAGGATGGTCTCGTTGCCCTGCAGGCGGTAGGTCTGGCGGAACAGGTACTGCACGGTCAGGCCCTTGAGCATCAGCGCCGCGGCCTCGTCGAAAGCCACGCCCTTGGGCAGCTTGACCACCTGCGCCGCCGGCACGTTGCGCGCCTGCGCGTAGGCGCCGATGGGGCTCTGTCCGTAGGCCACGCGGTCGCCCTTCTTCAGGTGCTTCACGTCGGCGCCGACCGCCTCGACCACGCCGGCGGCCTCGAATCCCAGGCCATGCGGCAGCGGATGGGGGTACAGCCCGGTCCGGTAGTAGATATCGATGAAGTTCAGCCCGGCCACATGCTGGCGGATGGTCACTTCGTTGGCCGCCGGCGGCGGCACCTCGACCTCGACCACTTTGAGAACTTCGGGACCACCGTGCTGCTCGATGCGTACTGCCTTGACGAGATTGCTGGCCATGCCGGCCTCCTTTTTGTGTGTTGAATACCCAGACTGACTGAGCGGCTCGACGCCGCAAGAACTGTTTGCCATCCTGCCCTCAACTGCCGCCGGCGGCCGGGCGGCCCATCAGGACGAACACGCCGCACAGCACCAGCGCCGTGCCGGCGAGCTGCCAGACCGTGATGGGCTCGTCCAGCAGCCAGGCCGCCAGGAACAGCACCGACACCGGCCCCACCATGCCCAGCAGCGACGCGGTGGGCGCGCCGATCAGGGCCACCGCCCACATCAGCATGAATACCGGCACCACGGTATTGAGCGTGGCATGCAGGAACGAATAACCATAGACGCCGGCCGGCTGCACCAGCATCGATGGCGGATGGACGATAAAGAACTGGATGACACAGGCCACGCACGAGACCAGCATCGCATAGGCCACCAGCCGCGTAGCGCCAACCCGCTTGACCAATTCGCCGGAACAGATCAGGTACACAGCATAGCTGAGCGCCGAGCCGAAAATGAACAAGGCCCCGAGCGGCACATGGGAACCGGCGCCCTGCGCCAGGTCCTGGGCGAACACCAGGATGACGCCCAGGTATGACGCCACCATTGCCACCCACTGGCGCAGCGTCACCGGGCGCTTCAGCCACCAGGCCGACAGCAACACCACCATCGAGGGAGACAGGAACAGGATGAGCCGCTCCAGGCTGGCGGAGACATAGCGCAGCCCGAGGAAATCCAGGAAGCTCGAGAAGTAGTAGCCCAGCAGGCCCAGCAGGCACAGTTGCACCCGCTCGCGCGCAGCCAGCACGGGCAATTCGCCGCGCGCGGCGCGGCGCGCCTCGCGCCAGGCCACCAGCGCGAAGAACGGCATGGCGAACAGCATGCGAAAGGCAATCAGGGTGACGGCGTCGATGCCATACTCGTAAGTGAGCTTCACCACGATGGCCTTGGCGGCGAAGAGCACGGCGCCCAGCGTCGCCAGGAAGAAGCCGAGTGCGCGTGTAGAGACGAAATCGAAGGGGCGGGACTCGGCGGCGCGATTCATGCGATGATTTTATATTTTCCGGCGCCGGCCGGTTTGCCGCGCATCCCGCCTTCCATCTGCTTCCCGCATGACCCGCCAACGCGCCCTAGCCTATATCCACATTGCCGCCGTACTGTTCGGCCTGACCGGCGTTTTCGGCGAGCTGATCCAGGCCGGCGCGGCCGTGATCACCCTGGGGCGCGCCGCCTTCGCGGTCGTCGCCCTGGCGGGGTTTGCCCGCCTGCAGCGCCGCCCCCTGTTCCGCGCGCTCACCCCGGCCCAGTTGTTCGTGCTGGTCATCGCGGGCTGCCTGCTGGCCGCCCACTGGGTCACTTTCTTCATCTCGGTCAAGACGGGCGGCATCGCCATTGCCACGCTCGGCTTCGCCAGCTTCCCGGCATTCATCACCCTGCTCGAAGGCCTGCTGTTCCGCGAGCGCGTGCGGGCCGCGGAATGGCTGTTGCTGGGCCTGGTGACCGCCGGCCTGGTGCTGGTCACGCCGTCGTTCGACTTCGCCGACCAGGGCACCATCGGCCTGGCCTGGGGCATTCTCTCGGGCCTTTCCTTCGCCTTGCTGGCACTGACCAACCGGCGCTCGGCGGTCGGCCTGGATGCCATGCAGGTCGCCTGCGGCCAGAATATCGTCGTGGTGCTCGCCCTGCTGCCCTTCGCCGCCGGCCAGTTGCCCCTGCTGCCCGCGCTGGACTGGCTGTGGCTGGCGCTGCTGGGCATTTTCTGCACCGGCCTGTCGCATTTCTTGTTCGTTTCCAGCCTCACCCGCCTGAATGCGCGCAGCGCCGGGCTGGTCATCGCGCTCGAACCGGTCTACGCCATCGGCTTCGCCTGGCTGCTGTTCGCCCAGCAACCCACCTTGCGCATGATGCTCGGCGCCGCGCTCATCGTCGCCGCCATCGTCTGGTCCGGGCTGCGCAAGGCGGCGCACTAGGCGCGCCCAAATGCCTTGACAATATCTGCCTAGGCAATAAAATGGCGGACATGAATCCCCCCCGCTCTCCCGCCGCGCCCGATACGCCGGTCCATTACCGCGGCAATTTCCGCTGCATGACGGACGAGAACGTCGGCTTCGTCATCAAGCAGGTGTACAACTCGCTCAACCGCATGCTCGACCTGGAAATGGCGCCGCTCGACCTCACCGCCATGCAGTGGCGCCCCATCGCCATGGTGGCGCGCGGCAGCGCCGACACCCCCGCCGAACTGGCGCGCCTGCACGGCGTCGATACCGGCGCCATGACGCGCACGCTCGACCGCCTGGAAGCCAAGGGCCTGCTGCGCCGCGTGCGCAGCCAGGAGGATCGCCGCGTGGTCAAGATCGAGCTCACCGAGCTCGGCCAGGAAAAAGCCAGGGCGATCCCGGCCAATATCGCGCGGGTGCTGAATCACCACCTGCGCGGCTTCTCCGCCGACGAGCTGGCCCAGCTCAAGCACCTGCTCGGCCGCATGCTCGCCAACGGCTCGGCCGGCGGCGCGCCGGATTCCTGAGCGCCGCGGCGCACGCCCGTACGACCCTGCGCCCTGTCGGGGAATTCCCGGTCCTTGCCCGTCATTGCGCCATAATAACTGCCTAGTCAAATACAGTTTGATCAATCATTTTAAGCAAATCGTCAGGATGAAACTCGCAATCCCCGTGATCCTCCTGCTGGCCCTGGCGGGCTGCGCATCGATGGACCCCGCCTCCGAGCCCGTGGCCCAGCTCGACGCGGCCCGGCTCGGGCTGCACGGCCAGTCGGTCACCTGGCCCGATACCCAGTGGTGGCGCCGCTACGGCGATCCGCAACTGGACGCGCTGATGGATGAGGCGCTGGCCGCCAACCCCTCCATGACAGCGGCACAGGCCCGGCTGGCCCAGGCCAACGCGGCGGTGCGCGGCGCCCGCGCGCCCCTGTTCCCCCGCGTCGACGCCAATTACGACCTCACCCGCCAGCACCTGCCCGAGAAGTACATCTACCAGCCGCCCATGGCCGGCGGCGTCAGCTCCGACAACCGGCTGGCGCTCGATTTCAGTTATGAACTGGACTTCTGGGGCAAGAACCGGGCGCGCCTGAAGGCCGCGGTATCGCAGCAGGCGGCCGCCGAAGCCGAGACCCAGGCTGCCCGCAACGTGCTGGCCCGGGCGGTCGCCCGCAGCTATCTGAATCTGCAGAACGCCTTTGCCCAGCGCGAGGTGCTGCAGCGGATCCTGGAGCAGCGCGCCGATGTCCTGAAGCTCACGCGCGGCCGCCAGAGCGCCGGCCTGGATACGCAGGTCGAAGTCAAGCAGGCCGAATCGTCGCTGGCGGCGGCCAAGGTGGAGCTGACCCAGACCGAGACGACCATCGCGCAACTGCGCAACCAGGTCGCGGCCCTCGCCGGCGCGGGTCCCGAGCGCGGCCAGAAATTGCAGCCGGTCGCCTTGACGGCGCCGGCCGGCGTGCTGCCCGACTCGGTGCCGCTCGACCTGCTCGGTCACCGTGCCGACGTCACGGCGGCGCGCTGGCGCGCCGAAGCCGCCCGGCACGAGATCGAGGCGGCCCGCGCGGCGTTCTATCCGAACGTGAACCTGGTGGCCTTCGCCGGCTTCCAGGCCATCGGCACGGGCAACCTGCTGGAGGCGGGCAGCCGCACGCTGGGCATCGGCCCGGCGATCACGCTGCCGATCTTCCACGGCGGCGAACTCAACGCCAACCTGGCCGGCCGGCAGGCTGACGCCGATCTGGCCGTGTCCGACTACAACCAGAGCGTCCTGGACGCCGTGCGCCAGACCGCCGATGCGCTCGACGCGCTGCGCCTGCTCGATCGCGAGCAGGTCCAGCAGCACGAAGCGCGCGCGGCGATCGACGCCGCCTACGACCTGGCAGTGCAGCGCTATCGCGCCGGCATGGGCAACTACCTGACCGTACTGGTCGCGCAGACCGGCGTACTGACCCAGGCGCGGCTGGACACGGACCTGCGCTTCCGCGCCTACCAGCTCGACGCCGACCTGGCTTATGCCCTGGGCGGCGGCTATGCCCCGCCCGCCCCGGCCCAGGCCCCCTCTTCTTCACATTGACCGACCCGGATCCCGAAGTCATGACCGCAACTCCCGTAGCCAATCCCGCACGCAAACGCATGCTGCTGATCGCCGCCGGCGTCTTCATCGCGCTGGCGGTCTTGTATGCCATCTGGTGGGCGCTGTTCGGTTCCCGCGTGGAAAGCACCGACGACGCTTACGTACACGGCAACCTGGTGCAGATCACCCCGCAGGTGCCCGGCACCGTCATCGCCATCGAAGCCGGCGACACCGAACACGTCAAGGCCGGCCAGCCGCTGGTCCGGCTCGATCCGGCCGACGCCGAAGTGGCGCTGCAGCAGGCCGAGGCCCAGCTGGCCCAGACGGTGCACCAGGTGCGTACGCTGTACGCCCAGAACGACTCCCTGGCGGCCGACGTCGAGGTACGCCAGGCCGACATCGAGCGCGCCCAGGCCGACCTGAGCCGCGCGCAAACCGACTTGCAGCGCCGCCAGGCCCTGTCCAAGTCGGGCGGCGTCAGCGGCGAGGAGCTCACCCACGCCCGCACCGCCCTGAAATCGGCCCAATCCGGCCTCGCGCAGGCCAAGGCGGCGCTGGCCGCCGCCCAGGCGCGGCTGGCAACCAACCAGGCGCTCACCGAAGGCACCACGGTAGCCGACCATCCCGACGTACGGCAGGCGGCCGCCAGGCTGCGCGATGCGTGGCTGGCGCATTCGCGCACCGTGCTGCCGGCGCCGGTCGATGGCCTGATCGCCCGCCGCAGCGTGCAGGTGGGGCAGCGCGTGGCGCCGGGCGCCACGCTGATGAACGTCGTCCCGCTCGACCAGGTCTGGGTCGAGGCCAACTTCAAGGAAGGCCAGTTGCGGCGCATGCATCCTGGCCAGACCGCCACGCTGACGGCCGACATGTACGGCAGCTCGGTCACCTACCACGGCACGGTGGTTGGGCTGGACGCCGGCACCGGCAGCGCCTTTGCGCTCCTGCCGGCGCAGAACGCCACCGGCAACTGGATCAAGGTGGTGCAGCGCGTGCCGGTGCGCATCGAACTCGATCCCGAGGAACTGAAGGCGCATCCGCTGCGCGTCGGCCTGTCGATGGAAGTCGAGGTCGACGTCAGCCAGGACGGCGACCAGCTTGCGCCGCTGCCGCAGCGCCATGAGCCGGCCTGGTCCACCAAGGCGTTCAGCGATACCCAGGCCGAGGCCGACGCGCTGATCGCCAAGATCATCCGGGCCAACCTGGCATCATGAGCACCGCCGCCCGTTCCCAGGCCGCCGGCGGCGCCCCGCCGCCGCTCGAGGGCGCGACCCGCATCATCGGCTCGATCGCGCTGTCGACCGCGGTGTTCATGAATGTGCTGGACACCTCGATCGCCAACGTCTCCATCCCCACCATTTCGGGCGACCTGGGCGTCAGCACCAGCCAGGGGACCTGGGTCATCACCTCGTTCGCGGTCGCCAATGCCATCACCGTGCCGCTGACGGGCTGGCTGACGCAGCGCTTCGGCCAGGTGCGGCTGTTCCTGGCCTCCACGCTGCTATTCGTGCTGGCCTCCTGGCTGTGCGGGTTCTCGCCGTCGCTGGAGGCCCTGATCGCATTCCGCGTGCTGCAGGGCGCCGTGGCCGGGCCGATGATCCCGCTGTCGCAGGCCCTGATGCTGGCCAGCTTTCCCAAATCCAAGGCAGGCATGGCGCTGGCGGTATGGTCCATGACCACCCTGGTCGCGCCCGTGGCCGGGCCGCTGCTGGGCGGGTGGATCTCCGACAACTACACCTGGCCGTGGATCTTCTACATCAACGTGCCGGTGGGCCTGCTGGCCGCCTGGATCAGCTGGCGCGTCTACCGCGATCGCGAATCCGCCACCCACAAGCTCCCCATCGACAAGCTCGGCCTGGTACTGCTGGTGGTCTGGGTAGGCTCCCTGCAGATCATGCTGGACAAAGGCAAGGAACTGGACTGGTTCGCCAGCCCCGTCATCCTGGCCCTGGCCATCGTGGCGTTCGTGGCGTTCGTGTTCTTCCTGATCTGGGAGCTGACCGACGCGCATCCGGTGGTGGACCTGCGCCTGTTCAAGCAGCGCAACTTCACGGTCGGCGCGCTGACGCTGGCGGTAGCCTACGGCGTATTCTTCGGCAACGTCGTGCTGCTGCCGCTATGGCTGCAGAGCAACATGGGCTACACCGCTACCTATGCGGGCCTGGTGACTGCCCCGGTAGGCCTGCTGGCGATCCTGCTCACGCCCATCGTCGGCAAGATGCTGGCCACGCGCGACCCGCGCCTGCTGGTCACCGTGGCGTTCCTGATCTTCGCGGTAGTGTGCTTCATGCGGGCGGATTTCAACCCGCAGGTCGACATGCGCACGCTGATGATCCCCACCATCGTGCAAGGCGCAGCCATGGCGGCCTTCTTCGTGCCGCTGACCTCGATCACCCTGTCCGGCCTCGAGCCGTGGCGCATCCCGGCCGCATCGGGCCTGTCGAACTTTCTGCGCCTGACCGCCGGCGCATTCGGCACGTCGATCGCCACCACCGTATGGGAGAACCGCGCGTCGCAACATCACGCCCGCCTGACCGAGATCGCGGCGCCCGGCCACCAGCCGTTCGACCAGGCCATCGCCACGCTGCAGAACAGCCTGGGCATATCGCACCAGGAAGCCATCACGCGGCTGGACGGCATGATCAATACCCAGGCCTTCACCATGTCGGCGCTGGACGTCTTCTATGCGTCCGGGGTGATCTTCATCCTGCTTACCGGCCTGGTCTGGTTCGCCCATGGCCGCGACAAGGCCGCGAGCGGCGGTGGCGGCGCCGCCGAGGCGGCGGCCGGCGCGCATTGACCCGTCGCCAGGCGCCGCCAACAGTCGGCCCGGACGTGGATTGCGATGTCGCAGGCGTGGCTGCGATGGTGCAGGTGTCAGACACCCTCCGGGTGTCTGACACCTTGTTAGTGACACCTTGTTAGCGCAAGTAGACAGTCAGCCCCGCGCCACGACTTCGGCGATGGCCTTGCCGACGTCCACCGTCGAGGCATTGCCCTTCATGTCGCGCGTGCGCGGCCCCTCGGCCAGCACTTTCTCGATGGCGCTCACCACGGCTTGCGAAGCTTCGGGGTAGCCGAGGAAATCCAGCATCAGCGCGCCGCTCCAGATCTGGCCGATCGGGTTGGCGATGCCCTGGCCGTAGATATCGGGCGCCGAACCGTGCACCGGTTCGAACAGCGACGGGAACTTGCGCTCCGGGTTCAGGTTGGCCGACGGCGCAATGCCGATGGTGCCGGAGCAGGCCGGCCCCAGGTCCGACAGGATGTCGCCGAACAGGTTGGACGCGACCACCACGTCGAACCAGTCGGGATGCTGCACGAAGTGGGCGCACAGAATATCGATGTGGTACTTGTCCCAGCGCACGTCGGGATAGCGGCTGGCCACGTCGGCCACGCGCTCGTCCCACCACGGCATCGAGATCGAGATACCGTTCGACTTGGTCGCCGCGGTCAGGTGCTTGCCGCGCTTCTGGGCCAGCTCGAAGGCGAACTTCAGCACCCGGTCGGCGCCCACCCGGGTGAACACGCTTTCCTGGATGACGACCTCGCGCTCGGTGCCCGCAAACAGCCGGCCGCCGCTATTGGAATACTCGCCTTCGGTGTTCTCGCGGACGATGAAGAAATCGATATCGCCCGGCTTGCGGTCCGCCAGCGGCGACGGCACGCCCGGCATCAGGCGCACCGGGCGCAGGTTGATGTACTGGTCGAAATCGCGGCGGAAGCGGAACAGCGAACCCCACAGGGCTTCGTGGTCCGGCACCGTGGCGGGCCAGCCGATGGCGCCGAAGAAAATCGCCTCGTGGCTGCCGATCTGCGTGGCCCAGTCGTCCGGCATCATCTTGCCGTGCTTGGCGTAGTAATCGCAACTCCAGTCGAAGTGATCCCATTGAAAGTCGATGCCGAAGCGCGTCGCCGCGGCGTCCAGCACGCGCAGGCCCTCGGGCACCACTTCCTTGCCGATGCCGTCGCCGGGGATCACGGCAATCTTATGCTTGTTTCCTGCCACCAGTATTCTCCAAATGAGGTCTGAACCGATTCAGCGCGGCACGGCGCGCCGGGAAGGCGATTCCCGGCGCGCCGTGCCGCCTCGGCGTCAGTTTATCTCTGTCTACCGGTTGGCGACGAGCGCCCCCTGGGCGTCGCCCTATACAATGCGCGAATACTGCGCCTGCGTGCTGCGCTCGCGCAGATGGCGGTCGAACACCATGGCCACGGCCCGCACGAAGTACCAGCCCATGTCGGTGACCCGCAGGCCGCCCGGGACGAGACGGACGAGGTCCATGGCGGCCAGGTCGCGCAGCCCCTGCAGTTCGGTGGCGAAATATTGCTCGAAGGCGATGCCATGGGCCTGCTCGACGGCGCGGAAATCCAGCCCGCCCTGGCACATGATGGCCATGATGACGTCGCGGCGCAGCAGGTCGTCGGCATCGAGCTCCAGCCCGCGCTCGACCGCGAACCGGCCGCTCTCGATATGCGCGTAATAGTCGTCGAGCCCCTTGGCGTTCTGGCTGTAGGTGGCGCCGACCCGCCCGATCGCCGACACCCCCAGCGCGATCAGGTCGCAGTCGGGCTGGGTGCTGTAGCCCTGGAAGTTGCGATGCAGGCGCCCCGCGCGCCGGGCCTGCGCCAGGGTGTCGTCATGCAGCGCGAAGTGATCCATGCCGATGTAGTCGTAGCCCGCGTCCAGGAACCGGCCGATGGCCAGGCCAAGCAGGCCGACCCGGGTTTCGCCGTCGGGCAGTTCCGCCGGCAGGATGCGCCGTTGCGGCTTGAAGCGCTGCGGCAGATGGGCATAGCCGTACAACGCGATGCGGTCCGGCCGCAGGCCGCATACCTGTTCCAGCGTGCGGGCGAACGAGGCAAGCGTCTGCAGGGGCAGGCCGTAGATCAGGTCCATGTTGACCGAGGCAAAACCCGCTGCGCGGGCGCTGGCCACCAGGTCGCGCACGCTGTCGTAGGACTGCACGCGGTGCACGGCGCGCTGGACGGCGGGGTCGAAATCCTGCACGCCGAGGCTCAAGCGGTTGAACCCCAGCCGGGCCAGGTGGGCCAGCCGCTGCGCCGTGGCGGTACGCGGATCGACCTCGATCGAGACCTCGGCGTCGGGCAGCAGCCGGAAATGGCTGCGCAGCGCCGCCATCAGGCGATCGAGCTCGGCGTCGGACAGGAACGTGGGCGTCCCGCCGCCGAAGTGCAACTGCGACACCGGCTCGGCATGGCCGATCAGGCGCGCATGCAGGGCCATTTCGCGCTCCAGGGCGTCCAGGTAGCGGGCGGCGCGCTCCTTGTGGCGCGTGATGACCTTGTTGCAGGCGCAGTAATAGCACAGCGATTCGCAGAACGGGATGTGCACGTACAGCGACAGTGGCCGCGGCCCGGCGGCGGCGGCATCCTGGGCGCGCCGCTTGAGCGCCTGCGTGTATTGCGCCTGGCCGAAGCCGTCGTGGTAGCGATCGGCGGTGGGATACGACGTGTAGCGTGGTCCGTTCTTGTCCAGCCGGGCCAGGATGTCGCGCGAGAAAGGCAGCGGCCGGGAAGTTGCCTCGGGAGCGCGGCAAGCCGTGGAGGGCGGCGAAGGCGGCGGTGCGGAGGCGGCTGGGGGGGGATGGGAAGGAAGGCCCGGACAGGCGTCGGCGGAAAGAGGGGATTGCATGACCCCATTATCGGGAAGCGCCCTCGCCAACATCTTGATTTAGCGCAAATATTTAGCAATTGATCGCTGCGCTTGCGCCGCATCAAGCGTCCGCCGATTGCCCTGGCTGGCAAGCTTCCGGACCACATCATGTAGTAGTAGCCTACCAGCACTCACACTACATGAAGTATATCGCCATGACTCCCCAGCAGATCCTCAAGCGCGACGGCCGGATCGTCGATTTCGATGCCTCCAAGATCGTCCAGGCCATCGCCGCGGCGGGCAGCGCCACCGGCGAGATCGACGCAGCGCGCGCCGGCACGCTGGGGGCCCGCGTGATCGACCGCCTGGCGGAGCAGCCCTGCCCCGGCATCGAGACCATCCAGAACCTGGTCGAGGACACGCTGGTCGAAGCCGGCCACTGGCGCACGGCGCGCGCCTACATCGTCCATCGCGAGAGCCACGCCCGCCTGCGCTCGCTGCGGCATACGCTGGTGGACGTCGAAAGCGCCATGGAAGAATACCTCGACCAGCGCGACTGGCGCGTCAATGCCAACGCCAACCAGGGCTACAGCCTGGGCGGGCTGATCCTCAACGTGGCAGGCAAGGTCACGGCCAACTACTGGCTTTCGCACGTCTACAGCCCGCAGGCGGGCCAGGCGCACCGCGACGGCGACATCCACATCCACGACCTCGACATGCTCAGCGGCTACTGCGCCGGCTGGTCGCTGCGCCAGTTGCTCACCGAAGGGTTCAACGGCATCCCCGGCAAGGTGGAAGCCACGCCGCCGCGCCACATGTCGGCCGCCATCGGCCAGATCGTCAATTTCCTCGGCACCCTGCAGAACGAATGGGCCGGCGCCCAGGCATTCAGCTCGTTCGATACCTACATGGCGCCGTTCGTGCGGCGTGACCGGATGCGCTACGCCGACGTCAAGCAGGCCATGCAGGAGCTCATCTACAACCTCAACGTGCCGAGCCGCTGGGGCACCCAGACGCCCTTCACCAACCTGACCTTCGACCTCACCTGCCCGGCCGACCTGCGCGAGCAAATTCCCTACATCGGCGGCGAGGAAATGCCTTTCAGCTACGGCGACCTGCAAGCCGAGATGGACATGACCAACCGCTCCTACATGGAAGTCATGATGGCCGGCGACGCCAAGGGGCGCGTCTTCACTTTCCCCATCCCCACCTACAACATCACGCCCGATTTCGACTGGAACCACCCCAATACCGAGCTGCTGTTCGAAATGACGGCCAAGTACGGCCTGCCCTATTTCCAAAACTTCCTGAACTCGGACCTGGAACCGCACATGGTGCGCTCCATGTGCTGCCGCCTGCAGCTGGATCTGCGCGAACTGCTCAAGCGCGGCAATGGCCTGTTCGGCTCCGCGGAGCAAACCGGCTCGGTGGGCGTGGTCACGGTCAACTGCGCGCGGCTGGGCTATCTGCATGCCGGCGACGAATCGGCGCTGCTCGGGCGGCTCGACACCCTGCTCGAATTGGGACGCGACGTGCTCGAGGTCAAGCGCAAGGTCGTCCAGCGCTATATCGACCAGGGCCTGTATCCGTACACCCGGCGCTACCTGGGCACCCTGCGCAACCATTTCAGCACGCTGGGCGTGAACGGCATCAACGAAATGGTCCGCAATTTCAGCGGCGACGCCTACGATCTCGCCTCGCCCCAGGGCCATGCCATGGCGGTCCGCCTGCTGGACCACGTGCGCGCCCGCATGACGGAATTCCAGGAGTCCACCGGTCATCTGTACAACCTCGAGGCCACGCCGGCCGAAGGCACCACCTACCGCTTCGCCCGCGAAGACCGCAAGCGGTGGCCCGACATCCTGCAGGCCGGCACCGACGCGCAGCCGTACTACACCAACTCCAGCCAGCTCCCGGTGGGCTACACCGACGACCCCTTCGAGGCGCTGGCCATGCAGGAAGCGCTGCAAAGCAAGTACACCGGCGGCACGGTCCTGCATCTGTACATGAACGAGGCCGTGTCGTCCGCCGCGGCCTGCCGCCAGCTCGTGCGCCGCGCCCTGGAGAACTTCCGGCTGCCCTACATCACCGTCACGCCCACGTTCTCGATCTGCCCGACTCACGGCTACCTGTCCGGCCGGCACGAGTTCTGCCCGAAATGCGATGCCGACTTGCTCGCCAGGCAAGCGGCATGCTGCAGCTAGGCGCCGTCCGGCGCCTGCGCGAGCCGGCCCGCCGGCCCGCACTCCCCTTCACCCAAGGAGCCATCATGCAAGTCCTATCTCCCGACACTCCCGCCCGCACCGCGGTCCAACTCGACGACAGCCAGCGCGTGCGCTGCGAAATCTGGACCCGCGTCATGGGGTACCACCGCCCGGTCGCCTCGTTCAATACGGGCAAGCAAGGCGAATTCAATGAGCGCCGCTTCTTCAGTGAACGACGCGCCGCCTGAGCCCCTCGGCGCGCGCGCAGGGCGGCCGTCGATGCCGCTCGCCGTGGCAGGCGTCCCGCACGGCGCCCCCCGCATCGGCGGCCTCGTGCCCTACTCCAGCGTGGACTGGCCCGGCATGCTGGCCGCCGTCGTCTTCATCGCCGGATGCCCGTGGCGTTGCAGCTACTGCCACAATCCGCACCTGCAGCCCCGCGCCGGGCACTACGCCTGGAACGACGTGCTCGGCTTCTTGCGTGGGCGCCGGGGCCTGCTCGATGCGGTCGTGTTCTCCGGCGGCGAGCCGCTGGCCGAGCCGCGCCTGCCGGACATGGTGCGCGCCGTCCAGGCCATGGGGTTCCGCGTCGCCCTGCATACGGCCGGCATCTATCCCGCGCGGCTGCGCGACCTCCTGCCTCGCCTGGATTGGGTAGGGCTCGATATCAAGACCGATCCCGCCGGCTACGACGCCCTGGTCGGGCGCCCGAACAGCCATGCCGCAACGCAGGCCTGCCTGGAGGCATTGCTGGCAGGCGCGGTCGAATTCGAATGCCGCACCACCTGGAGCCCGGAATGGCTCGGCGAACCGGAACTGCTGGCGCTCGCGCGCGATCTCGCCGCCCGCGGCGTACGTCAGTACGCGGTGCAGCACCATCGCGCCGCGCCGGACGCCGCCCCCACGGCATTGCTGAGCTCCGCCGCGCTGGACCAGCTCCAGGCGTTGTTCCAGCGCTTCTCCTATCGCTAGGGCTTCGTAACTAAGTCCTAGGTTTCCATTGATCTCGCGCAATACAGGGACGCACATCATGCCCTACCGTTGCGCCATTGCCCAAAATAGGGATTTCTTTTCCATGTAGTTCAAGACATTGACGCTCGCCGGCCGCGAGTTGCTGCCCATCGTCCAGGGCGGCATGGGCGTGGGCATCTCGGCTCACCGCCTGGCCGGCGCAGTGGCGCGGGAGAACGCCGTCGGCACCATTGCCAGCGTCGATCTGCGTCATCATCACCCCGACTTGCTCGAACAAACCATCAAGTGCCGCGACCGCGCCGCCATCGACCAGGCCAACTGCGTGGCGCTCGACCGCGAAATCCGCGCCGCGCGCCAACTCTCGGGCGGCCGCGGCCTGATCGCCGTCAACGTCATGAAGGCGGTACGCGACCATGCCGCCCTGGTCCAGCAGGCCTGCGAAAGCGGGGCCGACGCCATTGTGATGGGCGCCGGCCTGCCGCTGGACCTCCCCGAAATGACGGCCGGCCACGACAAGGTCGCGCTGATCCCCATCCTGTCGGAAGCCCGCGGCGTCGGCATCGTCCTCAAGAAGTGGCTGAAAAAGGGCCGCCTGGCCTCGGCCGTCGTCATCGAGCACCCCGGCCATGCCGGCGGGCACCTCGGCGCCACCAAGCTGTCCGAACTGCGGGACGAGCGCTTCAGCTTTGGCCGGGTCCTGGCCGAATGCCGGGCAATATTCGACGAACTCGGCCTGAGCCGCGACGCGCCCAAGCTCATCGTGGCTGGCGGCGTCGGCAGCCACGAAAAAGTGCGGCACTGGCTGTCCAATGGCGCGGACGCCGTGCAGGTGGGCACGGCCTTCGCCGTCACCGATGAAGGCGACGCTCACCGCAACTTCAAGCAAGTCCTGATCGATGCCGACCCCACCCAACTGAAAGAGTTCATCAGCGTGGCCGGCCTGCCCGCGCGTGCCGTCGCGACCCCATGGCTGACCCGCTACCTGCGCCAGGAAAAACGCCTGCAGGAACATGCCCGGGCCGATCCACGCCGCTGCACCCAGCGCATGGACTGCCTGACCCAATGCGGCTTGCGCGACGGCATCGCCCGGTTCGGGCAGTTCTGCATCGACCTCAAGCTGGCTGCCGCCGTCCGGGGAGAAATCGACCGAGGCCTGTTCTTCCGTGGCGCGTCCAAGCTACCTTTCGGCAATGCCATACGTCCGGTGCGCGAACTCATCGATTACCTGCTGCACGGCAGCATGCCGGCGACGCCCCCTGCCGCCGCCGACGCCTCCCTGGCAACGACTTGATATCCGGCGCCCCGTTGCGGGGCACCGTGCCATTCACTCCACGCAGTGGCCGGCCTGGAGCAGGCTGGCCGCGGCTTCCCGCACGGTTTGCCATACCGCGGCGTTTTCTTCTTCCGTGCAGTCCTGGTGATACCGTTTGACCGCACCGTGTTCATTGAGCAACAGGTGCCGGTCCGGGCGAATGCCGGCACGCGCCAGGCATGCCTTCACGCATCCCAGCACGCAACCATCCAGCGCCAGGATGGGCCGCCCACTGCGAGCCCGCTTCACCAGGGCCGGCACGCCTCCGCCCACCCCGCTGATGCAGGACATCTCGGCCATGCCTTCGCGGTCCAGCCTGATGGCAAGCCGGTTGGCCAACTGCGCCACGCTGGAGCAGCCGGAGCACGAGTACACGAGGGGCAACGAAGGTTTCGGCATGGCGGCGCCCGGTGGTCAGGCCTGGCCGTCGGCGCGGCGGAGCCATGCCGGACGGTCGGCGGCATCCAGCCAGTTCTTCACGATGAGTCCAAGCTCCGTGTCGCCGGCAATGCGCAGGCGCCGCTGGAAGAACAGGGTATCCGCATCGGAAGTGCCTCGCACCAGAGCGAGGAAGTCGCCGAACGAGGCGCCAAGCTCCAGGTCGGCCTCGGTCGTCCATAATGGTCGGAAACGGCCGTTCCGGCAGGTAAAGCAGCTGCGCAGGCCGACGTCATCGACCTTGATGGCAAAGCGCCTGCCTTCGATTTCGGGCGGCGGGACCAGCCACTTGAGCAGCCTGGCCACTTCCAGGCCGAGCACGAAATGCGCCGAGACCAGCGGCGGCGGTAACAGGCGGTCCAGCGCGGGCAGCAGTGAAGGATGGCGTTTCATGGTGAGGTACTTATCAAGTCGATACCGGCTCGCCCATGCCAGTAGCCGTTGCACCGGCCGATGCCGGCGGGCGGCGATACCGGCCGGGGCTGCCGGCCATGGCGTATGTCGTCCAACGCCGCGATGGCATCCAGGGTGCCCTGCGAATGGGGGCTCACGCGCAGGACATCGACCTGCATCTCGACCAGGTCGGCGCCATGATCGAGCAGATCCAGGCAGGCCGCGGACTGGGTCTGGATGCCGTTGATCGCGAGGAAATCCTGCGACTCGCGCGTGCGCACGCACAGGCCATCCGGGTAATCGATGCAGCGGAACTCGCAGGCGTCCTTCTTCAGCCGGAAATGCCGCGCCGTGAAACAGCGCGCCGAGAAGGCCAGCGGCAGGCGGCCCCATACCATCACCTCGGCCTGCATCCCGGCCGGTCTGTCCTGCAGCAGGCGCTGCAGGGATTGCCGGTCCATTTCGAGCGGTGCGACAAAGCGCATCGCCCCTTGCGCCGCCAGCCAGGCCAGCGTGTCGCCGTGGTAGACATTGACGTGCGGGCCGGCGACGAAATGGCGCCCTTTCAGATGGCGCAAGGCGCCGATCTCGCCGGCCTCGATCAGGAAATCGTCGTTTTCGCACAAGCGCCGCAGCGCGTGCGCATCGGCACTGGTTTCGATCAGCGTCTGGCTCGACAGGACCACGGTCTTGCCGGCATCGCGCAGCGCGCGCGCCAGCTCGAGCCAGTCGGCGGCGCGCAGCTCGTGGCGCCGGCTGCAGACGGTTTCTCCCAGGTAGATGACATCCACCGGCGTGTCGATGAGGCCGGCGCAGAAATCCAGCACGGTTTGCCTGGGCCAGTAGTACAACAACGGGCCCAGCGAGATCTGATACGACATGGCGGTCATTTCCAGGGACGATCGAAAGCGCCTTGCGTGACCTGCGACCCCTCGGCGTGGCGGGCCAGCGCAGCCAGCCAGTCCGGCTTGACGGCGTAACGGGCGGCGTCGGCGTGCACGGCGTCCAGGGCGGCCCGCAATGTGCTTACCACCTGGGCCACATAGGCCGGGCTGCGTTGCCGCCCTTCGACCTTGAGCGCCGCCACTCCCATCGCGTGCAGCGCGGGCAATAGCCCGAGGGCGTTCAGGCTGGCGGGCTCTTCAAGGGCGTAGTCGGCCGTACCCTCGACCTCGAAGCGGCCCTTGCACAGCGTGGGATACGCCGCCGGCTCGCCCGGCGCGTAGCGGTCGATGAGAATGCCGTTGAGGCGCGCATCCATGTGGCCGTCGGTGTCGATCCAGCGCACGGCATGCGCCGGCGAGCAGACGCCCTTGTTGTTGGGAGAGTCGCCCGTCGCGTAGGAGGACAGCAGGCAGCGGCCTTCGGCCATGACGCACAGGCTGCCGAAACCGAAGACTTCGATCTCGACGGTGGTCTGGGCGCAGATCTTGCCGATTTCGGCCATGGTCAGCACGCGCGGCAGGATGACCCGGCTGATGCCGAATTGCTCGCGCATGAACTCGATGGCGTCGACGTGGGTCGCGGAGCCCTGCACCGACAGGTGCAGGCGCAGTTCGGGGTAGCGGTCGCGCGCGTACGCCAGCAGGCCCGGATCGGCCATGATGACCGCATCGGCCTGCAGCGCATACGCCGCGTCGACCGCGGCGCGCCATTCCTGGCTGTGCCCGGCCTGCGGGAAGGTGTTGATGGCGAACAGCACCTGGCGGCCCATGGCATGCGCCTGGTCGACACCGGCGCGGATATCGTTCTCGGTGAAATTGAGCCCGGCAAAGTTGCGCGCGTTGGTGGCATTCTTCAGCCCCAGGTAGACCGCGTCGGCACCGGCGTTCAGTGCGGCCTTCAGGGCCGCCAGGCTGCCGGCGGGAGCCACCAGGCCGATGGGGGTCGTTCGGATTTCCATGCCCGGCAGTGTAGGAGGTGGTCCTACTTTTTTGCCTTGTCGCAGATCAAGCTGGCCCGGCCGCCCGGCCGGCGCCAAGGCTACCGCACCCAGCGGCCCGTTCATAGCACTGTCACCGTTGTGACCCAGACTGTGCGCACTCCAAACGACCGCGTTCCGCGCGCGCCCACCGAACATGGCCAATCGCATCTCCCGCCGTCGCTTCCTGCGCAATGCCGCGGGCTCCCTGACCGTCGCCTCGACCCTGACGCTGGCTGCCTGCGGCAGCAGCGATGACGACGATGACCGGCCCAAGGTCAGCTTCGACCATGGGGTAGCCAGCGGCGATCCCATGGCCGACCGGGTGATACTCTGGACCCGCGCCACGCCGGAGCGGGACGCCACGCTGACAGTGCAATGGGAAGTGGCCGAAGACGAAGCTTTCAGCCGGATCGTCGCCAGCGGCGAGGCCACCACCGACAGCATGCGCGACTACACGGTCAAGGTCGATGCGCAGGGCCTGCAAGCGGCCACCGCCTACTGGTATCGCTTCGCGCATGGCGAGACCCTGTCGCCGGTCGGGCGCACCCGCACGCTGCCCACCGGCGCCGTGGCGCAAGTCCGGCTGGCGGTGTTCTCATGCTCCAATTTCCCGGCTGGCTATTTTCACGTCTATGCAGAGGCCGCCAAGCGCGGCGACCTGGATGCCGCCGTGCATTTGGGCGACTACATCTATGAGTATGGGCGGGAAGGTTATGCCTCCGGACAGGCGGCCGACATGCAGCGCGAAGTGCTGCCCGACCGGGAGATCATCACCCTGGCCGACTACCGCCAGCGTTACGCGCTGTACCGCGGCGATCCCGATCTACAGGCGTTGCACGCGGCCATGCCCATGATCGCAGTCTGGGACGATCATGAAGTCACCGACAACACCTGGAAGGATGGAGCGGCCAATCACCAGCCCGATTCCGAGGGCGACTTCGAGCTGCGCAAGGCGGCTGCCATCCGCGCCTACCATGAATGGCTGCCCACCCGCGAACAGCAGCCGCTGAACCAAGTCTTCCGCCGCTTCGACTTCGGCGACCTGCTGTCGCTGCATATGCTCGATACCCGCGTCCTGGCGCGCGACCGGCAACTGGCCCTGGAGGCTTACTTGCCCGAACTGCTGGGCAACCCCGATCCGCAGGCAGGGCTCGAGCAGTTCATCGCCAGGTTCGGCGCCGACGTCAGCGCGGCGGATCGCCAGTTGCTGGGCGCACCGCAGGTGGAATGGCTGCGCGCGGGCCTGGCCGAATCCCGCGCCACCTGGCAGGTGCTGGGCCAGCAGGTATTGATGACGCCGGTGCAACTGCCGTTGCCGGTGTTGCTGGGCATGCTTTCGGCGGCAGGCCGGCTTGGCGACGTGAAGGTGCCCGCCCATCTGCTGGCGAGCCCGGCCCAGTACGTCAATTTGCTGCAGCGCCAGGCAGCCGGCGACCCGACTCTGACCGAGTCGGAGCAGGCCTTGCTGGCCCTGCCCTGCCTGCCCTACAACCTGGATTCCTGGGACGGCTACTGGGCTGCCCGCGAGAGCGTCCTGGCCGCGGCGCGCGACCTGGACCGCAACCTGGTAGTGCTGGCCGGCGATACGCACAACGCGTGGGCCGGCGAGCTGCGCGACATGACAGGCACGCCGGTGGGCGTCGAGTTCGCGACCTCGTCTGTCTCGTCGCCCGGTTTCGAGGAGTACCTTGCCGGCGCGGGCACGCCTGCCGAACTGGCGGCGCTGGTGACCGGACTGACCAACCTGAACAATCTTCCGCCCATCGGGCGGAACTGGGCAGGCAGCCTGAAGTATGCCGAAACCAGCCTGCGCGGCTATATGGTGCTGACCGCCACCCATGAGGCGGTGCGCGCCGACTGGCACTATGTCGACACCGTCAAGCAGCCGCAATATACGGCCACGCTGGGACATGGCCTGCGCTGCCTGCCCGGCCAGGGCAACCGCAAGTTGCTGCCGGCCTGATCCGGCGCGGCACCGGCTCAATAGCCGCGGTCGCGCTCCACCACGCCGGTGAGCGGTTCGCCGCGCATGAAGCGGCCGATCTTGTCGGCGACCTGCGCGATGGTCTGGCGCCGCAGGCTCAGCGCAGCCACGTGCGGCGTCACGGTCACGCGCGGATGGCGCCAGAACGGATGCTCCTGGGGCAGCGGTTCCTGGCGGAACACGTCCAGCGTCGCGCCGCTGATATGCCCCGTGTCGAGCAACGCCAGCAGGTCCTCTTCGACCAGATGGTCGCCGCGCCCCATGTTGACCAGGTAGGCGCCGGGCAACAGTTGCCGCAACGTATCGCGGCGCATGATGTCGCGCGTTTCGGGCGTGAGCGGCAGCGTATTGACCAGCACCCGGGTGCGCGCCAGGAACGCCGGCAATTGATCCGCGCCCGCAAAGCCTTCGACGCCGGCCGGCACTTTGCCGCTGCGCGACCAGCCCGCCACCGGGTAATCGAGCGCGGCCAGGGTCTGGGCCACGCGCGTGCCCATCACGCCGGTTCCCAGCACGCCGACGGGCCACTGGGCACGATCGAGCTCCGGCAGGGGCTGCCACTGGCCGGCCCCCTGCTGCGCTACATAGGCATCGAACTGGCGGCTGGCGCGCACTACTGCCCAGACGGCGTACTCGGCCATCTGCACCGCCATGCCCGCGTCCTCGAGCCGCACCACGGGCATGTCGGGCGGCAGCGAAGGCAGGCGGAACAACGCATCGACGCCGGCGCCCAGGTTGAACACCGCGCGCAACCTGCGTTCGCGCTGGAACAGCGCATCGGGCGGCGTCCAGACCACCGCCACGTCGGCATCCTGCGCCGGGAGATCGGGACGCCACAAGACCACTTCGGCTCCCGGCAGCGCCTGCGCCAATGGCTCGATCCATTCGTGCTGGGAAATTTCATGGCTGGAAGCGAAGACGATTTTCATGCGCGCAGATCCCCGGCGGTCGTGAACCAATGAAAGCAGGCGTGCGCCGCTGCGCACGCCTGGACCTGTTGATGATATAACAGGCTGACAGGCGCCCGGCGCATCGCCCCGCCGCTTTTTCAGGCCGAACCCATGAGCTCACTGACCCAGACCCAGCAACGCGACGTCCAATACCAACTGCACTCCTACACCAACGCCGTCACGCACCAGCGCACCGGCCCCATCGTCATCGACCGGGGCGAAGGCGTGTATGTCTACGACGACCAGGGGCAGCGCTACCTGGAAGCCATGGCCGGCTTGTGGAGCGTGGCAGTGGGCTTCGGCGAGCAGCGGCTGGCCGACGCGGCGGCGCGCCAGCTGCAGAAATTGCCCTACTACCACACCTTCACGCATAAATCGCACGCGCCGGCCATCGAGCTCGCCGAACGCCTCATCGGTTATACCGGCGGCCGCATGGCCAAGGCGTTCTTCACCAACTCGGGGTCCGAGGCCAACGACACCGTGGTCAAGCTGGTGTGGTACTACAACAATGCGCTGGACCGCCCCGAAAAGAAAAAGATCATCGCGCGCCTGCGCGGCTACCATGGCGTGACGGTCGCCTCGGCCAGCCTGACGGGCCTGCCGGGCAACCACAAGGGCTTCGACCTGCCGCTGCCGCGCATCCTGCATACGGCGTGCCCTCACCATTACCGCCACGGCCAGCCCGGCGAATCGGAAGAAGACTACGCCACCCGCCTGGCCGACGAGCTGGAGGCGCTGATCCTGCGGGAAGGACCGGACACGGTGGCGGCGTTCATCGGCGAGCCGGTCATGGGCGCGGGCGGCGTCATCGTCCCGCCGCGCACCTATTGGCAAAAGATCCAGGCGGTATGCCGCAAATACGATGTGCTGGTGATCGCCGATGAAGTCATCACCGGCTTCGGCCGCCTGGGCCAGCGGTTCGGCAGCGACGTGTTCGGCATCGAGCCGGACATGATGGTGCTGTCCAAGCAGATCACTTCTTCATACCAGCCCCTGGGCGCGGTATTGCTCAATGCCAAGGTGGCGGACGTCGTGTCGGCCCACAGCGGCAAGCTCGGCACATTCGGCCATGGCTACACCGCCAGCGGTCATCCGGTGGCCACCGCGGTGGCCCTGGAGAACCTGGCCATCATCGACGAACGCGGCCTGATCGAGCATGCCGCCGAAATGGGCCAGCTGATGCAACAGGAATTGCGCGCGCTGGCCGACCATCCGCTGGTGGGGGAAATCCGCGGCGTGGGCCTGATCGCGGGCGTGGAGCTGGTGGCCGACAAGAACACCCGGCAGCCGTTCGACCCGCTGGGCAAGGCCGGCGCCCATGCCTACGAGCGCGCTCATGCGCATGGACTGATCGTGCGGGGCATCCAGGACACCGTGGCCTTCTGCCCGCCCCTGGTGATCGAGGCCGACCAGGTGCGCGACATGGTCCGGCGTTTTGCCGCCACGTTGGACGACGTCAGCGCATTCGTCGCCGCCTGAGAAGCTGCCCGGGCGGCCGCGTCCGCCGCCGGGCAGCCTTTCCTAGCGCCGCCGCGACCCCAGCAACGACCCCAGCACGCCGCGCACCAGTTGGCGCGCGAACGTGCGGGCCGTGCTCTTGACCACCGACTGCACCACGCCGTCGCGCCTGCCGCCGCGCGGGCCGGTGGAACCGAACAGCACTTCGTTCAGGCCATCCATCAAGCCGCCCGATTCGGCCGGCTGGGCGGGCGCCCGCCCGGCAGCCTGGCCCGGTCCTGCCTGCCCCGTCTCGGCCGGGGCTTCGGCGCTGGCGCGGGCGTTCAGTACCTCGTAGGCCGACTCGCGGTCCACCGACTGGGCATATTTGCCCGCCATTGCAGGATCCTGCAGGGCCTGGCGTTCGGCCGCGGTGGCCGGGCCGATGCGGCTGCCCGGCGGCAGGATCCAGGCCCGCTCGGTCGGCGCGGGCCGCCCCTTGGCGTCGAGCAGGGATACGAGCGCCTCGCCCACCCCCAGCTCGGTGATGGCGGCCTCGATGTCCAACCCGGGGTTTGGCCGCATGGTCTGGGCGGCCGTCTTCACGGCCTTCTGGTCGCGCGGGGTAAACGCCCGCAACGCATGCTGCACCCGGTTGCCCAACTGGCCCAGGACCGAATCGGGGATGTCGAGCGGATTCTGGGTCACGAAATACACCCCCACCCCCTTGGAGCGCACCAGCCGCACCACCTGCTCGATCTTGTCCAGCAGCGCCTTGGGCGCATCGTCGAACAGCAGGTGCGCCTCGTCGAAGAAGAACACCAGCTTGGGCTTGTCGGGGTCGCCCACCTCGGGCAGCTTCTCGTAGAGATCGGCCAGCAGCCATAGCAGGAAAACGCCGTACAGGCGCGGCGACTGCATGAGCTTGTCGGCGGCCAGGATACTGACGATGCCGCGCCCCTGGGCGTCGGTGCGCATCAGGTCGGCCACGTCCAGCATGGGCTCGCCGAAGAACTGCTGCGCGCCCTGCGACTCGAGCGTGAGCAGGCTGCGCTGGATGGCGCCGACCGAGGCCGAAGACACGTTGCCATAGCGCGTCTTCAACTCGGCGGCGCGGTCGGCCACGTTCTGCAGCATGGCGCGCAAGTCCTTCAGGTCGAGCAGCAACTGGCCTTCGTCGTCGGCGACGCGGAATACCAGCGTCAGCACGCCCTCCTGGGTGTCGTTGAGCTCGAGCATGCGCGACAGCAGCAGCGGCCCCATGTCCGACACCGTGGCCCGCACCGGCAGACCCTGCTCGCCGAACACGTCCCACAGCACGACCGGGCTGGCGCCCCAGGCGGGCTCGGGCAGCTCCAGCGTGGCCAGGCGCTCCTGCAGCTTGGGCGAGGCGGCGCCCGCCTGGGAGATGCCGGTCAGGTCGCCCTTGACGTCGGCCATGAACACCGGCGTGCCGATGCGGGAAAAGGCCTCCGCCAGCACCTGCAATGTAACCGTCTTGCCGGTACCCGTGGCGCCGGTGATACAGCCGTGGCGGTTGGCCAGCGCGGGCAGCAGCGCCAGGCTGGCCTTGGCGTTCTTGGCTATGACGAGGGGGTCGGGCATGGCAGCTCTCCAGGCAGCGCAAAAAAGGTGCCCCAAGTGTAGAGCGAGCGACGCCGATTGTGCGCACGGCCGCAACCAGGGGGGCCAAGCACGGTAAAATGCCATTTTTGCCGACATCATCTTCTGGGAAACCATGGCCGGACACAGCAAATGGGCCAATATCCAGCACCGCAAGGGGCGTCAGGACGCCAAGCGGGGCAAGCTCTGGACCAAAATCATCCGTGAGATCACCGTCGCGGCGCGCGCCGGCGGCCCGGACCCCGACAGCAATCCGCGCCTGCGCATGGCCTGGGACAAGGCCACCGACGCCAACATGCCCAAGGACAACATCCAGCGCGCCATCCAGCGCGGCGCTGGCGGCGCCGACGGCGACAACTACGAGGAAGTCCGCTACGAAGGCTATGGCATCGGCGGCGCGGCGGTCATCGTCGACTGCATGACCGACAACCGCACCCGCACCGTGGCCGAGGTGCGCCATGCGTTTGCCAAGAACGGCGGCAACCTGGGCCAGGAAGGGTCGGTCGCCTTCATGTTCAAGCATTGCGGCCAGTTCGTGTTCGCCCCGGGCACGCCCGAGGACGCGGTCATGGAAGCCGCCCTGGAGGCCGGCGCCGAGGACGTCACCACCGACGAGGAAGGCGTGATCGAAGTCATCAGCGCCCCGAGCGATTATGCTGCGGTGCGCAATGCATTCGAGGCCGCCGGCCTGAAAGCCGAAGTCGACGGCATCGTCATGAAGCCGCTGAACGAAACCGAACTCACCGGCGACGACGCCGCCAAGATGCAGAAGCTGCTCGACGCCCTGGAAGCCCTGGACGACGTACAGGAAGTCTATACCACGGTCGTATTCGACGAAGCGCAATGACCCGTCACCGGCGCGGCGAAAGGCGCCGCGCCGAACCTGTACGCCATGCGTGCCGCGGCATCGTCATGGCCACTTTAGAAAGCAACCCGACATGAAACTCCTGGTTATCGGTTCCGGCGGCCGTGAACACGCCCTCGCCTGGCGACTGGCCCGCTCTCCCCGCGTGCACAAAGTGTTCGTCGCGCCCGGCAACGGCGGCACCGAGCACGGCGACCTGCTGCAAAACGTACCGCTCACCAGCCCCGAGGACCTGGCCGATTTCGTGCAGCGCGAAGGCGTATCGCTGACCGTGGTCGGCCCCGAAGCGCCGCTGGCGGCCGGCGTGGTCGACCTCTTCCGCGCCCGCGGCCTGAAGATCTTCGGCCCCACCAAGGCGGCAGCCCAGCTGGAAAGCTCCAAGGACTACGCCAAGGCCTTCATGGTGCGCCACGGCATCCCGACCGCGCGCTACGAGACCTTCACCGACCCCGCCAAGGCGCACGCCTACATCGACCAGCAAGGCGCGCCCATTGTCATCAAGGCCGACGGCCTGGCCGCCGGCAAGGGCGTGGTCGTGGCGACCGACCTGGCGCAGGCGCACGCGGCCGTGGACGCCATGCTGGGCGACGGCAGCCTCGGCCAGGCCGGGGCCCGTGTGGTCATCGAGGAATGCCTGGTCGGCGAAGAAGCCAGCTTCATCGTCATGTGCGACGGCCGCAACGTGCTGGCCCTGGCCACCAGCCAGGACCACAAGCGCCTGCAGGACGGCGACGCCGGCCCGAACACCGGCGGCATGGGCGCCTATTCGCCGGCCCCGATCGTCACGCCGGAGCTGCACCACCGCATCATGCGCGAGATCATCCTGCCCACCGTGCAGGGCATGGCGCGCGACGGCATCCCGTACACCGGCTTCCTGTATGCGGGCCTGATGATCGCGCCGGGCGACGATCCCGACCGCGCCATCAAGACACTGGAATTCAACTGCCGCATGGGCGACCCGGAAACCCAGCCCATCATGATGCGGGTCAAGAGCGACCTGCTCGACGCCCTGGAGCACGCCGTCGACGGCACGCTGGACCAGGCCGACATCGTCTGGGACCGCCGCACCGCCCTGGGCGTGGTGCTGGCCGCCCACAATTATCCGGGCACGCCGCGCACCGGCGACGTCATCAGCCCGCTGCCGGCCGAGACGGAAGATTGCGCCATTTTCCATGCGGGCACCCGCCTCGAGGACGGCCAGCTCAAGACCGCCGGCGGGCGGGTGCTGTGTGTCACCGCCCTGGGCGATTCGGTGCGCATGGCGCGCGAGCGCGCCTACGAAGCGGTCGACGCGGTCCACTTCGATGGCCGCCAGTATCGCGGCGACATCGGCTGGCGCGCGCTCAGGCCCTCGCAACAGAAGGCCAAGCCGCAGGCCTGACCATGCAGGCAGCACCGATGAACGCGATCCCCGTTGCCGACGTCCACGCCTACCTGACCGGCCTGCAGGCGCGGATCGTCCAGGCCCTGGAACAGATCGGCGGGGAGAGCTTCCGCACCGATACCTGGCAGCGGCCGGAAGGCGGCGGCGGAGTATCGCGCCTGATCGAAGGCGGCCAGTTCCTGGAACGGGCCGGCGTGCTGTTCAGCCACGTGCAGGGTACGCGGCTGCCTCCTTCGGCCAGCGCCCACCGCCCCGAGCTGGCCGGGCGCACGTGGCAGGCCATGGGCGTGTCCATGGTGCTGCACCCGCGCAACCCGTACGTGCCTACCACGCACATGAACGTGCGCATGTTCGTGGCCGCCGCCCGGCCGGGCCACGACGAAAGCGACGTCTTCTGGTTCGGCGGCGGGCTCGACCTCACCCCCTACTACGCCTTCGAGGACGACGCCCGGCATTTTCACCAAGCCTGTCGCGCGGCGCTCGAACCGCATGGCGCGGAATACTATCCTCAGTACAAGCGCTGGTGCGACGA
This sequence comes from Bordetella genomosp. 2, assembly GCF_002261345.1. Lineage (GTDB taxonomy): Bacteria > Pseudomonadota > Gammaproteobacteria > Burkholderiales > Burkholderiaceae_B > Bordetella_A. The sequence goes on from NZ_NEVT01000006.1 coordinate 845,997, forward strand.
CTACTTCTATTTGAAGCACCGCAACGAGATGCGCGGGGTCGGTGGCATCTTCTTCGACGACCTCAACGAGCCCGGGTTCGACGCCTCGTTCGCCCTGATGCGCTCGGTCGGCGACGCCTTCCTGCCGGCTTACCTGCCCATCGTCGAGCGTCGCCGCGACATGCCGTACGGGCAGGCGCAACGCGACTTCCAGGCCTACCGGCGCGGCCGCTACGTGGAATTCAACCTGGTGTTCGACCGCGGCACGCTGTTCGGGCTGCAGTCCGGCGGCCGGACCGAATCCATCCTGCTGTCGATGCCGCCCATGGCGCAATGGCGCTACGACTGGCATCCGGCCCCCGGCACCCCGGAAGCGGCGCTGGCCGCCTTCCTGCAGCCACGGGATTGGGCATGAACCGCATCGGCCTCCTGGGCGGCAGCTTCGACCCCATCCACCTGGCCCATCTGGCGTTGGCGCGCACCTCCCTGGACGAGCTGCAGCTGGCCCAGGTGCAGTTCATCCCGGCGGCCAACCCCTGGCAGCGGGCGCCCTTGCGGGCGGCGCCCGAGCACCGCCTGCGCATGATCGAGCTGGCCATCGACGGCGAAGCCGGCCTGGCCGTCAACCCTATCGAGCTCGAGCGCGGCGGCGCCACCTACACCATCGACACGCTGCGCGCCCTGCCCTCCGGCGTCCAGTACGTCTGGCTGCTGGGCGCGGACCAGCTCGCCAATTTCTGCACCTGGAATCAATGGCGGGAGATCGCCAAACTGGTCGACCTGGCCGTGGCGACCCGGCCCGGCTCCCCGCTGGCGCCGCCCGACGAACTGGCGCAATGGCTGGCCGCGCACGGGCGCCGCTTGCAGGCGCTGCCGTTCGCGCCCATGGACGTATCGGCGTCCGACATCCGCGCCCGGCTGGCGCGCGGCGAATCCACCTCCGGCCAGTTGGCGCCGCAAGTCGCCCGCTACATCGCCGACCATGGCCTGTACCGGTAAATCGGCCGGCCGGCTCCCCTGGCCGGGTTATATTTGAGAACATGGATATACAAAAACTGCAACGCGCCGTCATAGACGCCCTGGAAGACGTCAAGGCGCAGGACATCCGGGTCTTCAACACCACGCACCTGACCAGCCTGTTCGACCGGGTGGTGATCGCGAGCGCCACCTCGAACCGCCAGACCCGCGCGCTCGCTTCCAGCGTCGCCGACCGCGGGCGGTCGCTCAAGCTGGCCGGCATCACTGTCGAAGGCGAGGATACCGGCGAATGGGTCGTGGTGGACCTGGGCGACATCGTGGTGCACATCATGCAGCCCGCCATCCGCCAGTACTACAACCTGGAGGAAATCTGGGGCGACAAGCCGGTGCGCGTCAAACTGCTGCCCGGCTCGACCCGTCCCGGCGCGGCGGACAGCGGATTCGACGACGACGAAGGCTGAGCCGGCGTGAAGCTGATCGTCGTCGCCGTGGGCAATCGCATGCCGGCATGGGTCGAGACGGCCTGGAACGACTATGCCAAGCGGCTGCCCGCCGACTGCGCCCTGGAACTGCGGGAAATCAAGCCTGAACCCCGCACATCTGGCAAGACGCCGGCACAGATGATGGCGGCGGAAGCGCGCCGCATCGAGGCGGCGATTCCGGCCGGCGCCTTGCGGCTTGCCCTGGACGAGCGCGGCCGCGACCTCACCACCATGGCCTTGTCGCAACGGCTCGAGCAATGGCGCGCCAGCGGCCGCGATGCGGTGTTCCTGGTGGGCGGGCCCGATGGCCTGGACGAATCGCTGAAAAACGCCTGCGATGGCCAGATCCGGCTGTCATCGCTGACCCTGCCGCACCCGATGGTGCGCGTGGTGCTGGCCGAGCAGCTCTATCGCGCCTGGGCCATCCTGACCAACCACCCCTATCACCGCGCCTGAATGCCCATGGCCCCTGTCACGGATCCCGCGCCACGGCTCTACCTCGCCTCGGCCAGCCCGCGCCGGCACGAGCTGCTGACCCAGATCGGCCTGCCGCACACGGTCCTGACCGTGCCGGCTCCGCCCGGCGAGGACGAACCCCAGCACCCCGGCGAGGCGGCTGCCGATTACGTCCGGCGCACCGCGCGCGAAAAAGCCGAGCGGGCGGCGCTGTGGCTGGCGCAACAGGAATTGCCCATCCTGCCGCTACTGGCCGCCGACACCACCGTGATCCTGCGGGGACGAGTCCTGGGCAAACCCGTCGACCGGGCCGATGCGATTGCCATGCTGCAGCGCCTGTCCGGCGCCACGCACCAGGTGCATACGGCGGTCGTGCTGGGATATGAAGGAACACTGCGCGAGGCGGTGTCGATCTCTGAAGTGCGCATGCGGGAGTTGTCCGCCAGCGATATCGAGCGCTATTGCGATAGCGGCGAGCCCTACGGCAAGGCCGGGGCCTACGGGATCCAGGGCCTGGCCGGCGCCTTCGTGGCGCACCTGTCAGGCAGCTACACCGGCGTCATGGGCCTGCCCTTGTTTGAAACCGCCAATCTGTTGCGCCTGGCGGGTATCCATATACCTTGATCAGCGCGTCCGCGGCGCCTGCAACACCCGCAGGCAGGCCTGGGCCACCTGGGCCGGCGCGACCAGCTGGATATCGACCCGTCCCGAGTCTGGATATACGGCTTCCGTATAGGGGCGTGCCCAGAACCACTCGGGATTGGCCTCATTGAATATGCCGACATAGAGCACGCAGGCTCCCTGGCCGATATGCGACGGCCCGCAGTCGTTGGCCACGATCAGTCGCGCGTCCAGCATCAGCGCCGCCAGCTCTGCTACCGATCGGCCGCTGACCAGCTCGAAATCCGGTCGGTTGAGCGCCTGCAAGGCCGCCTGTTCGGCGGCTTCGGCGGGCCCCAGGATAAAACTGAAACGGGTCTGGGCGCCGAGCCGGGCCTTGAGCAGGTCGGCCAGCGCGACGAAGTTGCGTACTCCCCAGCGCTTGAATTCGCCATCGCCGCCGCCCGGGATCATGACGACATCCGCTGGCGGCACGGGCCGTTGCGCCAAGGCCGCGATGTGTTCGAAACAGGCGCGCGCCGCCGCCTCCGGCTGCACCGGCCGATACGTGCCGAGCATCAGCAGATTGGCCAGCCCGATATATTCGTTGATATCTTTGCGCCAGGCGTGCGACCACGCGAAGTCGAGCATGCGGCCATTCTGGAAGCCCAGCCGCACCTTGGGCCTGCGCAGCAGGCTGATGATGCCGTAGCGTTCGCTGCTGTGGTGCAGGTATACCGCCATGTCGGCCCGCCAGGGCATGGCCTTGGCGGCATCCAGCAGGCTTTCGGCCTGGACGTACTCGTCCACCCAGGGCAGCGCCAGATAATATCCCGACACCGCATGCTGTCCGACTACCCGCAGCGTGGCTTGCGGCCACCATTGTTTTAATTGATATAGCGCGGGAAACGAGACGATCTGGTCGCCAAACTTGGCCCGGCTGCGAATATAGACAACGACGTCTTCCATAGGCACCGTATTAATTTCCGGTAATGGAAATCCGGATGGTGCGCGATTCTAGCCCAAGGGCGGTGGGTCAGTCCCAGGGAATTATGAACAAATGGTTAGATTTTTTTCCGCTGCCTGAGCGCCGATCAGCCTTGGGGTGGCATTTTCCGTTTGTCCCAAAAGCAAAACCCCAGTGAGGGGAGCTCACTGGGGTTTTGGGGATAAGAGCCTGACGATGACCTACTTTCACACACGGATGTGCACTATCATCGGCGCGAAGGCGTTTCACTGTCCTGTTCGGGATGGGAAGGAGTGGGACCACCTTGCTATGGTCGTCAGGCGTAGCGGGTTGGGCGCAGGCCGAGTGTGGCCGGCGCCGCAATTCGGAAGAAGCACATCGCGCCCGGGATGGGGCGAGGGTTATGAAGTTTGTTTGAACGGCACTTGACTGCTACGCGCTCATACCAGGTCTATAAAACCCGCAGAGTTATAGGATCAAGCCGCACGGGCAATTAGTATCGGTTAGCTCAACGCATTACTGCGCTTCCACACCCGACCTATCAACGTTCTGGTCTCGAACGACCCTTCAGGGGGGTCAAGCCCCCGGGATACCTAATCTTCAGACGAGTTTCCCGCTTAGATGCCTTCAGCGGTTATCTCTTCCGTACTTAGCTACCCGGCAATGCCATTGGCATGACAACCGGTACACCAGAGGTACGTCCACTCCGGTCCTCTCGTACTAGGAGCAGGCTCCGTCAAGTATCCAACGCCCACGGCAGATAGGGACCAAACTGTCTCACGACGTTTTAAACCCAGCTCACGTACCTCTTTAAATGGCGAACAGCCATACCCTTGGGACCGGCTACAGCCCCAGGATGAGATGAGCCGACATCGAGGTGCCAAACACCGCCGTCGATATGAACTCTTGGGCGGTATCAGCCTGTTATCCCCAGAGTACCTTTTATCCGTTGAGCGATGGCCCTTCCATTCAGAACCACCGGATCACTATGTCCTGCTTTCGCACCTGTTCGACTTGTCAGTCTCACAGTCAAGCACGCTTATGCCATTGCACTATCAGCACGATTTCCGACCGTACCTAGCGTACCTTCGAACTCCTCCGTTACGCTTTGGGAGGAGACCGCCCCAGTCAAACTGCCTACCATGCACTGTCCCCGATCCGGATAACGGACCAAGGTTAGAACCGCAAACAAACCAGGGTGGTATTTCAAGGACGGCTCCACCGAATCTGGCGACTCGGTTTCTGCGCCTCCCACCTATCCTACACAGGCCGGTTCACAGTCCAATGCAAAGCTACAGTAAAGGTTCATGGGGTCTTCCCGTCTAGCCGCGGGTAGATTGCATCATCACAAACACTTCAACTTCGCTGAGTCTCAGGAGGAGACAGTGTGGCCATCGTTACGCCATTCGTGCAGGTCGGAACTTACCCGACAAGGAATTTCGCTACCTTAGGACCGTTATAGTTACGGCCGCCGTTTACCGGGGCTTCGATCAAGAGCTTGCACCCCATCACTTAACCTTCCGGCACCGGGCAGGCGTCACACCCTATACGTCGACTTTCGTCTTGGCAGAGTGCTGTGTTTTTAATAAACAGTCGCAGCCACCGATTCTCTGCGGCCCCATCGAGCTTGGCGCGCGGGCGCCTCACCCTACCGGGGCATACCTTCTCCCGAAGTTACGGTATCAATTTGCCGAGTTCCTTCTCCTGAGTTCTCTCAAGCGCCTTGGAATATTCATCCCGTCCACCTGTGTCGGTTTGCGGTACGGTCTCGTACAGCTGAAGCTTAGAGGCTTTTCTTGGAACCACTTCCAATCACTTCGCGAGACTTGCTCGCTCGTGCCACACCCTTGAATTACGCGCCCGGATTTGCCTAAAGCGCCTTCTCCAATGCAGCAACAGGGACATCCAACACCCTGATGACCTTCCGCGATCCGTCCCCCCATCGCACTGTACGACGGTGCGGGAATATTAACCCGCTTCCCATCAGCTACGCATCTCTGCCTCGCCTTAGGGGCCGACTCACCCTGCGCCGATGAACGTTGCGCAGGAAACCTTGGACTTACGGCGAGGGGGCTTTTCACCCCCTTTATCGCTACTCATGTCAGCATTCGCACTTCTGATACCTCCAGCAACCCTTACGAGTCACCTTCACAGGCTTACAGAACGCTCTCCTACCGCGTGTACAAAGTACACACCCGCAGCTTCGGTTTATCGCTTGAGCCCCGTTACATCTTCCGCGCAGGACGACTCGATCAGTGAGCTATTACGCTTTCTTTAAAGGATGGCTGCTTCTAAGCCAACCTCCTGACTGTCTATGCCTTCCCACTTCGTTTCCCACTTAGCGATAATTTGGGACCTTAGCTGGCGGTCTGGGTTGTTTCCCTCTTGAGTCCGGACGTTAGCACCCGGTGCTCTGTCTCCCAAGCTGGACTTGCGGGTATTCGGAGTTTGCCATGGTTTGGTAAGTCGCCATGACCCCCTAGCCATAACAGTGCTCTACCCCCCGCAGTCATACTTGAGGCACTACCTAAATAGTTTTCGGAGAGAACCAGCTATTTCCAGATTTGTTTAGCCTTTCACCCCTATCCACAGCTCATCCCCTAGTTTTTCAACACTAGTGGGTTCGGTCCTCCAGCACGTGTTACCGTGCCTTCAACCTGGCCATGGGTAGATCATCTGGTTTCGGGTCTACACCCAGCGACTGAATCGCCCTATTCGGACTCGCTTTCGCTACGCCTTCCCTATCCGGTTAAGCTCGCCACTGAATGTAAGTCGCTGACCCATTATACAAAAGGTACGCCGTCACCCCATTAAGAGGCTCCGACTGTTTGTATGCATACGGTTTCAGGATCTATTTCACTCCCCTTCCGGGGTTCTTTTCGCCTTTCCCTCACGGTACTGGTTCACTATCGGTCGATCACGAGTATTTAGCCTTGGAGGATGGTCCCCCCATCTTCAGACAGGATTTCACGTGTCCCGCCCTACTTCTCTTACGCCTAGTTCCACCAGCCAGATTTCGTCTACAGGGCTATCACCTGCTACGGCCGGGCTTTCCATCCCGTTCGACTATCTGATTGGCTAAATCGTAAAGGCTGCTCCGATTTCGCTCGCCACTACTTTCGGAATCTCGGTTGATGTCTGTTCCTCGAGCTACTGAGATGTTTCAGTTCACCCGGTTCGCCTCCACTGGCCTATGTATTCAGCCAGGGATACTGCTTGCGCAGTGGGTTTCCCCATTCGGACATCTGCGGATCAAAGCTTGTTTGCCAGCTCCCCGCAGCTTTTCGCAGGCTACCACGTCCTTCTTCGCCTGTGATCGCCAAGGCATCCACCATATGCACTTAGTCGCTTGATCCTATAACACTACCGTCTTATAGGACGCTGATATGTTTCGCGTTTGTGCCGTTCATAAGTTTCAAAGCCATCCCGATCCAACTGCGATCGGAATCTTGAGACTTGGAACTAAATCTATGCAATCACAACCCGTGCTCATTTTCATCGGCTCGCGCCGACTACTACATGAACACACTTTCGTTGTGCTTCTTCCTGATTGTTAAAGAACGATGTATAGCTCGCATTGGGCAAAACCCAACGCACAGGGCTGACTCGCAACCCTGGGCGTTGAACTCTGGCGCATGGTGGAGGTGAACGGGATCGAACCGATGACATCCTGCTTGCAAAGCAGGCGCTCTCCCAGCTGAGCTACACCCCCGTATCCCCTCATCCGCGGCCACTACCGGCCGCCGCCTCGGAAATACCTGGTGGGTCTGGTTGGATTCGAACCAACGACCCCCGCCTTATCAAGACGGTGCTCTAACCGACTGAGCTACAGACCCAAAAACCCTCTTCGGATCAGCAGTCAGGGTCGCGGCCCAGGGAGGACTCCCCCTCACCCAACGCCCGCAACCGATCCCGGCTACACATATAAACAACCGATAAGCGTGGACGCTTAATAGTCCGCACTTCAAGCTCTTAAAGGAGGTGATCCAGCCGCACCTTCCGATACGGCTACCTTGTTACGACTTCACCCCAGTCATGAATCCTACCGTGGTAATCGCCCCCCTTGCGGTTAGGCTAACTACTTCTGGTAAAACCCACTCCCATGGTGTGTCGGGCGGTGTGTACAAGACCCGGGAACGTATTCACCGCGACATGCTGATCCGCGATTACTAGCGATTCCGACTTCACGCAGTCGAGTTGCAGACTGCGATCCGGACTACGATCGGGTTTCTGGGATTGGCTCCCCCTCGCGGGTTGGCTGCCCTCTGTCCCGACCATTGTATGACGTGTGAAGCCCTACCCATAAGGGCCATGAGGACTTGACGTCATCCCCACCTTCCTCCGGTTTGTCACCGGCAGTCTCATTAGAGTGCCCTTTCGTAGCAACTAATGACAAGGGTTGCGCTCGTTGCGGGACTTAACCCAACATCTCACGACACGAGCTGACGACAGCCATGCAGCACCTGTGTTCCGGTTCTCTTGCGAGCACTGCCAAATCTCTTCGGCATTCCAGACATGTCAAGGGTAGGTAAGGTTTTTCGCGTTGCATCGAATTAATCCACATCATCCACCGCTTGTGCGGGTCCCCGTCAATTCCTTTGAGTTTTAATCTTGCGACCGTACTCCCCAGGCGGTCAACTTCACGCGTTAGCTGCGCTACCAAGGGCCGAAGCCCCCAACAGCTAGTTGACATCGTTTAGGGCGTGGACTACCAGGGTATCTAATCCTGTTTGCTCCCCACGCTTTCGTGCATGAGCGTCAGTGTTATCCCAGGAGGCTGCCTTCGCCATCGGTGTTCCTCCGCATCTCTACGCATTTCACTGCTACACGCGGAATTCCACCTCCCTCTGACACACTCTAGCCCGGTAGTTAAAAATGCAGTTCCAAGGTTAAGCCCTGGGATTTCACATCTTTCTTTCCGAACCGCCTGCGCACGCTTTACGCCCAGTAATTCCGATTAACGCTTGCACCCTACGTATTACCGCGGCTGCTGGCACGTAGTTAGCCGGTGCTTATTCTGCAGGTACCGTCAGTTGCCCCAGGTATTAACCAGGGCCGTTTCTTTCCTGCCAAAAGTGCTTTACAACCCGAAGGCCTTCATCGCACACGCGGGATGGCTGGATCAGGGTTGCCCCCATTGTCCAAAATTCCCCACTGCTGCCTCCCGTAGGAGTCTGGGCCGTGTCTCAGTCCCAGTGTGGCTGGTCGTCCTCTCAAACCAGCTACGGATCGTCGCCTTGGTAGGCCTTTACCCCACCAACTAGCTAATCCGATATCGGCCGCTCCAATAGTGCGAGGCCCGAAGGTCCCCCGCTTTCCCCCAAAGGGCGTATGCGGTATTAGCTACGCTTTCGCGTAGTTATCCCCCGCTACTGGGCACGTTCCGATACATTACTCACCCGTTCGCCACTCGCCGCCAGACCGAAGTCCGCGCTGCCGTTCGACTTGCATGTGTAAAGCATCCCGCTAGCGTTCAATCTGAGCCAGGATCAAACTCTTCAGTTCAATCTCTGTAGTTCGCGCACCGCTACCGAAGTAGCAGCACTTTGCTCAAAGGAAGTGAGGTTCGATGAATATCTTTGACATATTCAAGGTTCTTCACTTCGATGTGAGCACTTGGTTCTCTTTGGCCTGGCAAGCCCGGCTAAACCGGACCCGCCTCGCGCGGCCCACCAAGCGCCCACACTTATCGGTTGTTTCGTTGTTAAAGAACAGGTACCGCTTACTGCCCGCCAGCTGCTTCGCAACCGGCTTGCTGTCTCAGCAGCACAGAAACGAGATTATGAGGCCTTTTTTGAAACCTGTCAAATCGATCGGTGTCTGATTTGCCGCTTCCCGCTGCTCCGCCAAAACCACCGGCCGAACCGCGAAAAGGCGAGACTATACACGAATTTTTAGCCGCCTGCTAAACGTTCGATACGGGCCTGCGGCGGACGGTACCAGGCGCGCGATACTTGCCACGTGTCTGTCACCGTTTACTATTCGATCTGGACCATGATGCCCCACTCCCAGGCTATGACTGAAGACATCCTGATCAACGTTACTCCCTTCGAAACGCGGGTCGCCCTGGTGGAACAGGGCGCGGTCCAGGAATTGCACGTCGAGCGCAGCATCCAGCGCGGCCATGTCGGCAACATCTACCTGGGGCGCGTGGTGCGGGTGCTGCCCGGCATGCAGAGCGCCTTCATCGACATCGGCCTGGAACGGGCCGCCTTCATCCATATTGCCGATTTGCGCGAGAACCGCAGCGAGCGCAGCCAGGGCCTGACGCCGACGGCGATCGAGAAGCTGCTGTTCGAGGGCCAGACGCTGATGGTGCAGGTGATCAAGGATCCGCTGGGCACCAAGGGGGCCCGGCTGTCGACCCAGATCAGCATCGCGGGGCGCATGCTGGTCTACCTGCCGCACGATCCGCATATCGGCATCTCGCAGAAGATCGATTCCGAGGCCGAGCGCATCCAGTTGCGCGAGCGCCTGCAGGCGCTGATTCCGCCGGACGAGAAAGGCGGGCTCATCGTGCGCACCCAGGCCGAGGGCGCCACCGACGAGGAACTGAGCGCCGACCTGGAGTACCTGCGCAAGCTATGGAGCCGCGTCCAGGCCGGCGCCCGCAACCAGCCGGCCCCGGCCCTGCTGCACCAGGACCTGACCCTGGCGCAGCGCGTGCTGCGCGACATGGTGGGCCCGAACACCGGCGTGATCCAGGTCGATTCGCGCACCACCACGGCCGCGCTGAAAGAGTGGGCGCGCGTCTATACCCCCTCGGTGGCCGAACGCATCCAGCACTACAGCGGCGAGCGCCCGCTATTCGACACGGCCAATGTGGACGAGGAAATTGCGCGCGCGCTGTCGCGCCGGGTGGACCTGAAGTCGGGCGGCTACCTGATCATCGACCAGACTGAAGCCCTGACCACGGTGGACGTCAATACGGGCGGGTTTGTCGGCGGGCGCAATTTCGACGACACCATTTTCAAGACCAACCTGGAAGCCGCGCAGGCGATCGCGCGGCAGCTGCGGCTGCGCAACCTGGGCGGCATCGTGATCCTGGACTTCATCGACATGGAAGACCTGGAGCACCGTGAGACCGTGCTGGCCGAGTTGAAGAAGGCGCTGGCGCGCGACCGCACCCGCATGACGGTCAATGGCTTCACGCAGCTGGGCCTGGTGGAGATGACCCGCAAGCGCACCCGCGATTCGCTGGCGCACCAGTTGTGCGAGCCCTGCCCCATGTGCGAGGCGCGCGGCAATGTGCGCACCGCGCGCACCGTGTGCTATGAGATCCTGCGCGAGATCCTGCGCGAGGCGCGCCAGCTCAACCCGCGCGAGTTCCGCATCCTGGCGTCGCAGAACGTGGTCGACCTGTTCCTGGAAGAAGAAAGCCAGCACCTGGCGATGCTGGGCGATTTCGTCGGCAAGCCCGTGTCGCTGGAAGTCGAGACCGCCTATTCGCAGGAACAGTACGACATCATCCTGACCTGACCCCGGTGCGCCCCCGCCGCAGGCCAGCCAGCCGTGCGCCGGGGGTCGGCCCCGAGGGCGATCCCCGGCGCACGTCAGTCTTCGCGGAACTGCATGTTGTAGAGCGTGGCGTAGAGGCCCTGCGCGGCCAGCAGGTCGGCGTGCGACCCCTGCTCGACGATCTGGCCGCTGTCGAGCACGATGATGCGGTCCGCGTTCTGGACGGTGGACAGCCGGTGCGCGATGACCAGGGTGGTGCGGCCGCGCATGAGCCGCTCGAGCGATGCCTGAACCTGGCGCTCGGATTCGTTGTCGAGGGCGGAGGTGGCCTCGTCGAGGATCAGGATGGGCGCGTTCTTGATGAGCGCCCGCGCGATGGCCAGGCGCTGCCGCTGGCCGCCGGACAGGCGCGCGGCGTTCTCGCCCACCGGCGTGTGCATGCCCTGCGGCAGGCCTTCGACAAAGTCGAGCAGGTTGGCGGCCGCCAGCGCGTCGCGCACCTGTTCTTCGCTGGCCTGACCCAGCGCGCCGTAGCCCACGTTGGCCGCGATGCTGTCGTCGAACAGGACGACATCCTGGCTGACCAGCGACAGGTGCGAGCGCAGGCTGCGCAGGCTGAGTTCGTCGATGGGGACGTCGTCGACCAGGATGCTGCCGGAGTCCGGCAGCACGAAGCGCGGCAGCATGTTGACCAGCGTGGTCTTGCCGCTGCCCGAGCGCCCCACCAGCGCCACCGTCTGGCCCGGTTCGACCACGAACGAGACCGCGCTGACGGTATCGCGGTCGGCGTCGTCAAAGCGGTGCGTGACCTGGCGGAACTCGATCTTGCCGCGCACGGGCTCGGGCAGCGTGCGCTTGCCGGCATCGGCTTCCGGCGTCTGGTCGACCAGCGTGAAGACGCTTTCGGCGGCCACCAGCATCTTCTGCATCTTGCCCGCCAGGTTGGTCAGGCGCTTGATGGGGTCGAAGATCTGCGCCAGGGCCGCCATGAAGGAGGCGAAGCTGCCCACCGTGAGGGTGCCGTTGTTGGCCTGGCCGAGGGCGACCGCGATGATGGCCGCCACCGAGATCGAGATGCAGACCTGGGTCAGCGGCGTCATGGCGGCGTCGGCCGTGGCGGTGCGCATGGCGAAGCGGCGCAGCCGCGCATTGACGAACGAGAAGCGGCTGCGCTCGGCCTCGTAGCCGTCGAACAGCTTGATGACCCGTTGGCCGTCGATGCCCTCGCCCACCACCCGGGTCAGCTCGGCGTTCATGTTGACCGTCTCGCGGTTGATGCGGCGCAGCCGGCGGATGAACACCCGGGCGATCAGCACCGAGACCGGCAGCATGATCAGGATGATCAGCGTGAGCATCCACGACATGTACAGCAGCACGCAGATCAGGGCCACGACGACCAGGGTCTCGCGCACCAGCACGGTGATCACGTCGGTAGCGTAGCCGGTGACGTTGCCGGCATCGATGGTGAAGCGGTTGAGCAGCCGGCCGGTGTCGCCGCGCTTGAAATCGGCGTCGGGCAGGCCCAGCAGGCGCTCGAACATGTCGCGGCGGATGCCGAGCAGCACGTTGTTGGCGACCCAGGCCAGGAGATAATCGCTGAAGAAGTTACAGACGCCGCGCAGGAAGATCAGGCCGACGACCGCCAGGGGGATGGCCCACACATAATACGGCTTGGCGCCCGAAAAACCCTCGTCCAGCAGCGGTTTCATGATGACGGCCAGCGTGGGCTGGGTGGCGGCGGCGCCGGCCATCAGCACGATGGCCAGCAGCAGGCCTTTCCAGTAGGAACCTACGCGGCTGTAGACGCGCTTCCAGAGTTCGGCCTTGACCGGATGGGAACCGGCGGGTGCTTGGCGTGAGGCGGAATTCAAGGGGCGGCTCGCTTTAATACAATTGTGCCCGGGATTGTACCGTCCGCCTGCCGGAGAACCTGTTGCCCTCGATGCCCGAGATTTCCTGCCTGTATGTACGACTGCCCAACTGGGTGGGCGATGTCTGCATGAGCCTGCCCAGCCTGGAACTGCTGCGCGCCACCGGCCTGCCGCTGGTGTTGTGCGCGCGACCGTGGGCGCGCGATCTGCTGGCCGGCGTCCCGGCGCGCGGCTTCATTCCCATGCGCGGCCGCCTGCTGGACGACCGGCGCGCCGTGCGCGAGCACCAGCGGGCGCTCGGCGGCGATGCCGCGCGGGCGCGCGGCCTGGCCTTGCCGGATTCGCTGTCCAGCGCGGCCGTCTTCCGCCTGGCCGGCGTGCCCGTCGCCGGCTATCGCGACGACGGCCGCAGCCTGCTGCTGCGCTGGCCCATCGCCAAGCCGGCGGCCGGCCTGCACGCCGTAGAGTCGTGGCATTACCTGACCCGCAGCGCGCTGCAGCGCTGGGGGCTGCCGGCCGGCGACGCCCAGCCCGGCCCGCGGCTGCCCCTGCCCCTCACCCCCGAACACCAGGCCGCGGCCGACGCGCTGTTGCGTGAAACCGGCCTCGCCGGCCAGCCTTTCGTGCTGATCGCTCCCACCGCGACGGGCCTGCACAAGGGCCGCATCAAAGTGTGGCCCGGCTTCGATGCGTTGACGCGGACCCTGCAGGCGCGCGGCCATACCGTGGTAATGTGCCCGCCTCCCGCCGAGGCCGACGAGGCGCGCCGCAATGCGCCGACCGCCCGGCTGCTGCCGCCACTGCCGCTGGGCGCATTTGCGGCCTTGACCGCGCGCGCCGCGCTGGTGGTGTGCAATGATTCGGGGGTGTCGCATGTGGCCGCCGCCGCCGACGCGCTCCAATTGACGCTGTTCGGCGTGACCGACCCGGGGCGTACCGGGCCCTGGTCGCCGCGCGCGGTCTGCCTCGGGTCCGAGCAAGCCTGGCCCGAGGCCGCCGAGGTGGAGCGCCAGGCGTGCGCCTTGCTGGAATCGGCCTCCTGACCGGATTGTTTACATGACTATTACGCATTACCTGGCCAATCTGATCATCCCCCTGAATCTCTGCGTGACCCTGGTCGTCCTCGGTCTGGTGCTGGGCCTGTTCCGCCTGCGCCGCACGGGCGCCGCCCTGGCGGCCTTCGGGCTGGCCTGGGCGCTGGCCTGGTCGCTGCCGGCCACCTCGCTGTGGCTGGGCGGCCGACTCGAATCGCGCTATCCGCACCTGCCCCCGGCGCAGTTGCCGACCGCCGACGCCATCGTGGTGCTGGGCGGCAACACGGCCAACGGCCGGGCCAACTGGTTCCTGCCGTACGACAAGGAAACCGCCGTCGTGCGGGTGGACACCGCCATCAACCTGTACCGGGCGCATCGCGCCCCCAAGGTCGTGCTGTCGGGCGGCGCCCTGGAAGGCGACGTCAGCGAGGCGCGCGGCATGGCGTACCAGATGAAGCAGCAGGGCGTGCCGGAAAGCGCCCTGCTGCTGGAGAACTCCAGCCGCACCACGTATGAGAACGCCACCCTGACCGAAGACGAACTGAAGGAACACGGCTTCGGCAAGATTCTGCTGGTGACCTCGGCCCTGCACATGCCGCGCGCCATGGCGGCCTTCTCCAAGCAGGGCGTGGAGGCCATCCCGGCCTCGACGCCGCCGCAGATCGTGCTGCCGCCCGACGGCTCGGTGTCGCCCTGGATACCGCATATGCGCACCCTGGATGCGAGCCGCTCCATCATCAAGGAATACGCCGGCCTGCTGGTGTATTGGCTGCGCGGCTGGGTCTGAGCGATGACGCGCCCGGGGACGCTCGCCTGCCGGCCCGGCTGCGGGGCTTGCTGCATCGCCCCGTCGATCACCCGGCCGCTGCCCGGCATGCCCGACGGCAAGCCGGCCGGCGTGCCCTGCGTACAGTTGCTGCCGGATATGCGCTGCGCGATATTCGGCCATCCGTCGCGGCCGGACTTCTGCGGCGGCCTGCAGCCCCAGGCCGACATGTGCGGCAGCGACCGCGCGCAGGCGATCGCCTGGCTGGCGCGGCTGGAGGCGGCAACAGCGCCCGGGCGCTGACGCGGCCGCGGCTCAGCCGGCCGCCAGCAGCCCGGGCACGGCCAGCAGGCCGGCCAGCCGGGCGGCGGCGACCTGCTCCGGCGTGACCACGTCGGCCGTCATCAGGAAGTTGGCGGTGCCCAGGCACACGCCGCGGGCGACCACCGGCACATTGATCACCGAACGCAATCCCAGCGCCGCGATGGCGGCGTGATCGTCGAAGGCCTGGCGAATCGCCTCGCTGCCCTGCCCGATGAAAAGGCGCTGCTCGAGCAGCACCTGCCTGCCCCACTCCGTGCCGGCCTTGCGCTTGGAGCCGCCAGGCGGATAGGCCTGCGGGTTGGAGCTGTACAGGCGGACCACCGCCATGGGCCCGGGATCGTAGCGGTTGATGGTGCACAGGCGGTGGCCCAGCGCCTGGGCCGCGTAGGCATCGATGGCGCGGAACAAGGCCTGCGGATCGCGGTCGGCGCAGCCCCGCGCCAGGGCATCGACGTGCGGCAAGGCGCCGGCATAGGCATCTTGCATCATTGCAGCGTGATTCCCAGGTCGCGCACCAGCTTGCCGTACTTGTCGGCATCGCGCGACAGCGTCTCGGCGAACTCGGCCGGCGTGGTCTGCAGGACCTCCACGCCCATGTCGCCCATCTTCTTGATCACTTCGGGCTTGGCCAGCACCGCGTTGATTTCCTTGTTCAGCCGTTCGACCAGGGCGGGATCCATGCCGGCCGGCCCGAACGCGCCGTACCAGACGGCCAGTTCATAGCCCGGCAGGGTCTCGGCCACGGTGGGCACGTCCGGCAGCAGCGGCGAACGGCGGCTTTCCGTCACGGCCAGCAGCTTGAGCTTGCCGACCTGGACGTGCGGCAGCGTCTGGGTGCCGGCGCTGAACAGCAGCTGCGTGCGATCGGCCACGGTGTCCATGACGGCCGGCGCGCCGCCGCGGTACGGGATGTGCAGCATGCGGATGCCGGTGGCCTTCTCGAACAGCGCCGCGCTGAGATGGTTGGTCGAACCCGCGCCCGCCGAGGCATAGGCGATCTGGTCGGGCCGCGCCTTGGCGTATTCGATGAATTCGGCCACGCTGTCGACCGGCAGCGACGGGTTGACCACCATGGTGTTGGTGACCAGGGCCAGCTCGGCGATGGGGGTGAAGTCCTTCACGCCGTCGAACGGCATGCTGGAGTACATGGCCTGGTTCATGGTGTGGGTGCTCATGGAACCGACCAGCAGCGTGTAGCCATCGGGCGCGGCGCGCGCCACCTGGGCCGAGCCGATGTTGCCGGAGGCGCCCGAGCGGTTCTCGACCACCACCGGCTGGCCCAGCGACTGGGTCATGTGCTCCGAGAGCAGGCGCGCCAGGATGTCGGTGGAGCCGCCCGCCGCCCACGGCACGATGATGGTGATGGGTTTCTCCGGCCAGGCGGCCTGGGCCGTCCACGGCAGCAGCGCCGCGGCGGCGAGGGCCAGCGGCCCGAGGAATTTGCGTGCGGAAAAGGTCATGACGATACCCCCTTGCGTCCTGTGCGGACTGTTGTGTGAAACATGATGGCCGCGCTTCAGCGCCCGACGGCATACCCCTGCATGCCGCGCGGATTGGCGCCGGCCCGCAGCAGCAGGCCGCCCGCGGCGGGTTCGCGCGTGCAGGCGCTGACCCGCCCTTCGGACCAGGCCGGCCCGACCCGCACGTCGTGTCCCGCCGCGCGCAGCGCCTCGACCGTCTCGGCCGGGAAGCGCGATTCGAGCGTCAGGCGGTTGAGCACCGTGGTGCGCGGCCAGAACGAACCGGGAAAGTGGTCGACGTGCCAGGCCGGCGCGTCGATGGCTTCCTGCAGGTTCATGCCGAGGGCGGCATGGCGCAGGAAGAAGGCGACGGTCCATTGGTCTTGCTGGTCACCGCCCGGCGTGCCGAACACCATATAGGGCTCGCCGTCGCGCAGCGCCAGGCCGGGCGACAGCGTGGTGCACGGCCGCTTGCCCGGCTGCAGCGTGCCGGGCAGGCCGTCCTCGAGCCAGGTCATCTGCAGGCGCGTGTTGATGGAGAACCCCAGCTCGGGAATGGCCGGGCTGGACGACAGCCAGCCGCCGGACGGCGTGGCGGCCACCATGTTGCCATGACGGTCGATGACGTCCAGGTGGCAGGTGTCGCCGACGAAAATCTCGCGGCGCGCCCACTCCTGCACTGGCGGCAAGGCCGCAAAGGTGGGTTCGCCGACGCCATAGCGCGTGTCGGCGGCCGCCAGGGCGCGTTCGGCCGCCTGCAGGTCGGGCAGCCGGGCGACGCGGCCGTCCGGGCTGCCGGGCTGCAGCTGCGGCGCGGCGACGACGCCGATGCCGGCGGCGCGCTGGCGCGCGTAGGCATCGTCGAGCAAGGCCGCCAGCGGCACGTCGACGTGATCCGGATCGCCGTACCACGCCAGGCGGTCGGCAAAGGCCAGCTTGGCCGCTTCGGCCACGCGATGCACGAACGGCATCGAATCAGCCTGCAAACCTTCGATGCCCAGATGGCGCAGCATGGCGAGCTGCTGGAGGAACACCGGCCCCTGCGACCACGCTCCGCATTTGGCCACGGTATAGCGGCCGTAGTCGACCGTGGCCGGCGCGCCGTAGGTGGGACGCCAATCGGCCAGGTCTTCGCGGCGCAGCAACCCGGCGTTGCGTTCGCCGCTGCAGTCGCGCACTTGCTGCCCGCGGTAATAGGCGTCGATGGCCTCGGCGACGAAACCGCGATACCACGCCTCGTGCGCGGCCTCGATGCGGCCCGCCCGGCCGCCGGAGGCGCCGGCGGAAGCGGCCAGGATGCGCCGATAGGTGCGCGCAATGGCCGGCGTGCGGAACACGCTGTCCGGATGCGGCACGCGGCCGTCCGGCAGCCAGACGGCGGCCGAGGACGTCCATTCGGTGCGGAACAGCGATTCGACCGCGGCAATGGCCTGCGAAATGCGCGGCACCAGGGGAAAGCCGTGCTCGGCATAGGCGATGGCGGGCGCCAGCACCGCTTCGAGTTCCCAGGTGCCGTAGTCGCGCAGCAGCGCCAGCCAGGCGCCGAAGGCGCCCGGCACCGTAGCGGGCAGCAAGCCTATGCCCGGCACCAGCTCGAAACCGCGCTGCCGGAAGTAAGCGGACGTGGCCAGCGCGGGCGCCGGCCCTTGCCCGCACAGCTCGCGCACGCGCCGTTCGGATTCGCTCCAGAACAGTATCGGCACCTCGCCGCCCGGGCCGTTCAAGTGCGGCTCGACGACCTGCAGCACAAAGCCGCCCGCCACTGCCGCGTCGAAGGCGTTGCCGCCGCGCTCGAGCACGCCCATGGCGACCTGGGAGGCCAGCCAATGGGTGGACGAGACGACACCGAAAGTGCCGCGGATTTCCGGGCGAGTCGTGAAGGCGGGCGAAGTGGACACGGGCTGGTCAACGTGGAAGTGGCGGCCGAAGGCAGAGTATAGAAGCCATGAATAACGAATTTGCTTGTTTTATTCATGGCTTGATAACCATTCAGTTATATTTAGAAACCTGCCTCGACCTCGCCTTTGCCATGCGCCATGTCCACGCTCGTCCGCCTGACCAGCCGCCTGAAGAGCCGTCACCTGACCCTGCTGCTGGCCGTGGCGCGGCACCGGTCGCTGACCCGCGTCGCGCAGGAAGCCGGCGTGAGCCAGCCGGCCGCCACCAAGACGCTCGCCGAGATCGAGGACATCTTCGGCGGTCCGCTGTTCACGCGCTCGCGCCAGGGCTTGCAGCCCACGCCTCTGGGCCAGCTCGCGCTGGTGCGCGCCCAGCACATGCTGCAGGACCTGGAGCACTGGGCGGACGAAATCGACGCGCTGCGCAGCGGCCACGCGACGCACCTGAACATCGGCGCGGTGCCGTTCGTGTCGGGCCCGCTGCTCACCCGCGCGATCGAATGGCTGGGCAGCCGCCACCGCATCACCGTGACGCTGCAGCGCGCGACCACCGACCACCTGCTGCGGGCGCTGCGCAGCCACGAACTGGATTGCGTGATCGGCCGCGCCTCGGCCATTGCCGGGGCGCGCGACGTCTGGCACGAGCTGCTCTACCCGCAGCGCCCGGCGTTGATCGCCAACCCCCGCCTGGCGCGCCGCCTGGCGCGGCGCCGCCCCGACTGGCGCGAATTGGCGGGGATGAACTGGATCCTGCCGTCGCCCGCGACCCCTATCGGCACCATGGTCACCGAGCTGTTCGTGCGGGCCCAGGCCCAGCCGCCGGTGCCCATCGTGGAGACTTATTCGCTGGAAGTGATCGAGGGGCTGCTGGCCGGCCACGACGACTTGCTTTCGATCGTACCGCGCGACATCGCCCTGGAATTGTGCAAGAGCCAGCGCGTGGCGCTGGTGCCGTGGCAGTTCGACTGGGCCTTGCCGCCCATCAGCCTAATCCGGCGGGTGCGCGAGGTGCCGCTGCAGGCGGAAGAGCGCTTCGCCGAGATCCTGCGTGAACTGTGCGCCGCCATGGGCGGCGATTGAACGCGGCCCTCGCGCGGACACGCGGCCGGATGCCGCGCCCGGCGGCGGGCTGCCTCAGGCAGCCAGCGCGCGCTGATAGACAGCCAGCGTGGCCCGGGTGAACGTGGCAAGGTCGAAGGTGGCCACGGCGGTGCGGCGCGCGGCCGCGCCCATGGCCGCGACGCGGGCGGGATCCGCCAGCATGGCGCGCAGCGTTGCGGCGATGGCGGCGACGTCGCGCGCCGGCACGATCCAGCCGTCCTCGCCGTCCACCACATTCTCGGGCAGCCCGCCGGCATCGCTCACCAGGGCCGGCAGGCCCAGCGACATGAGTTCGCGGCAGGCATACGACAGTGCCTCGCGATACGACAGCACGAAGCCGGCATGGCAGCAGGCCAGCGCATCGCGCACGTCGTCCAGCAGGCCCGGGAACACCACCTGGTCCTGCATGCCGGCGGCGCGCACGCGCGCCAGCTTGGCTTCGGAGGGCGGATCGCCCGCTACGAGGATCAGGATGCGCTCGCGCTGCCCGGGCGGCAGGCTGCCCGCCGCATCGACCAGATCGAGCCAGCCCTTGCTGTAGTCGGTGCCGCCGGCGCTGCCCAGCAGCAGGCAGCCGCGCCAGCGGGGCCCGAAATAGCGGTCGCGCAAGGCCTCGAGCGCCTGCGGCGCCGGCGGCGCGAAATGATCGGTGTCGATGCCGTGCCGGATGGTAGTGATGGGCAGGCGCCGATACGGGGATTGTTCGAGCATGCCGCGCACGTAGTCGCTGACGGCAATGACCTGGTCGGTGGCCAGCCGCGCGCGCAGCCAATGCCCTACCGTGTCGAGCGGATGGTCGTTGTGTTTGGTGAACACCACGCGCGGGCGCCGGCGCAGGCCCGCCAGCGCCAGCATCACCTGCTTGTGGTCGCCCGTGCCGTTGACGTGGACGATGTCGTAGCCGCCCTGGACCACCAGGCGGCGCAACGCCGCCCGCTCGCCGAACCACGAGGCGGGCCGGGTCGAATAGCGCATGTCCACCGCCCGCGCGCCGGGGATCGCCGCGACGTAGCGGAACAGCCGGCTGGTGTCCGGGGTGGCCACGCAGACCTGGTGCGCGTCCGCCAACGCCCGCGCCAGGCTGGTCACGTACGTGGCATGTCCTCCACCGTTGCGCGGGTGGAAATTGGTGTAGAGAATCTTCACTTGCGGGCGTCGGAAAGGAAACTGAGCTTCGCGTAGCGGAAGAAGCTGCCGGCCGCCGCCGTCACCGCCAGCACCAGCCCGTGACGGCCATCCAGGAAGCCGCGACGGATCAGGTAGATGCGCACGAACGTCCAGAAGCCATGGCCGAGGGCGCTGAAGATGGTGGCGCGCTTGCCGCGCGCGTACATCATGGCGGCGGCATCGGACGAATAGCGATTGATCTTGGCGACCAGCGCGTCCAGGTTGGGGTACGGGTAATGCTCCAGATGGCCGCGCAGCCGCAGCGGCTGGCCCTGCGGCACGACGCGCTCGTGCACGGCCGCATCGTTGAAGCGCGCGGTGCCGCGCTTGAAGAGCCGCAGCACGTAGTCGGGCCACCAGCCGCTATGGCGGATGAAGCGGCCGCAGAAATCCGACAGGCGCGCGACTTCGTAGGCATCGGCCTGCGGCGCGGCCAGCACCGCCTGGATCTCGCGCGCCAGTTCGGGCGTGACCCGCTCGTCGGCGTCGATCGACAGGACCCAGTCGCCCGTGGCCAGGTCCAGCGCGCGATTCTTCTGGGGGCCGAAACCGGGCCAGTCGGGCGTGATCTCGACGCGCGCGCCGAAATCGCGCGCCAGCGCCACGGTATTGTCGGTGCTGCCCGAGTCGACCACGATGAACTCGTCGGCGAAGGCAACGGATTCGAGGCAGCCGACGATATGGGCGGCCTCGTTCTTGGCGATGATGATGACCGACAGCCTCATGCCCGGTTCCTCAAGCGTTTCTTCCAGCCCTTCCAGGCGTGATAGCGCGGTCCCACGACTGGATGGCGCGACAGCCAGATCCTGCGGTTGAGCCACGAGCCGCCCAGGTTGCGCACCGCGAAGCGGTAGATGTGGCCCGGATCGTTGCCCGGCAGGTTCTGGCCCAGCGCATCGGTGGTATACAGGTGGCGAAAGCCCGCCTCGCGGGCAGCCTGTACGTAATCGGCATCGAAATAGCCCTGCGGCCAGCAGAGGTGGTCGCTGACCTGGCCCAGCTCCTGGACCAGCATGGCGCGCGAATCGGCCAGCTCGCGGGCGATGTGCTCGCGCTTGGCGGCCACGTCGGGGCCGCATTGCTTGTCCCAGCGCGTGTGCGTGTGCGTGTGCGAATGGACCTCGAACGTGCCGGCCGCCAGCATGGCCTGCACTTCGCTCCAGCGCAGTATGACCTCGTCCGTGCGGCCCGCCGCCACCAGGCGCTTGGTCTCGCCGTGGTCGGGCGAGGCCGGCAGCGGCGCGCCCTGCCCCGCGTGCGGCCGCACCGCCCCCTGGCCGGCCCACCCGGTGACGAGGAACAGCACCGCCTTCATGCCATAGCGCTGCAGCACCGGATGCGCGTAGGTCCAGTTGTTGAGATAGCCGTCGTCGAAGGTAATGACCACCGACTTCTCGGGCACCCGGCCGCCGGCCAGGTAGGCGGCCAGCTGGCCGGTGCCGAGCGAGGTGTAGCCGGCGCGGGCCAGGCCGGCGATCTGCTGCTCGAACACCTCGGGCGTGACCGCGATCATGCCGCCCGAAGGGCTGACGTGGTGGTACATCAGTACCGGCACATTGGGTGCGTTGTTCATGAGCGCCGCTCCGCCAGCCATTTGCGATAGATCGCCTCGGTATTCTCGGCCAGCCGGGCAGGCGAGAACACGCCCTCGTCCCATACCATGGCGCGCCCGGCCGCGCCCATGCGGCGGCGCAGGTCCGGATCGTCGATCAGGCGCTGCAGCGCGGCGGTCAGCGCGGGCTGGTCCTGGACCGGCACCAGGATGCCGGTGACGCCATCGCGCATCATCTCGGGCACGCCGCCGACCTGCGTACCGATGACGGGCAGCCCGGCGGCCTGGGCCTCGACGTAGACCGTGCCGGAAGCTTCCTGCTGCGTGGCCAGGGCGAAGATGTCGAAACCCGCCAGCAGATTGGGCACGTCGCGCCGGGTGCCCATCAGGTGGATGCGATCTTGCAGGCCGAGCTCCCGCACGTAGGCCTGGGTCTGCTCGAACGTGGGCGAGCCGGCGCCCACGAACACCATGTGCAGGTTGGGCCGCTGCGCCATCAGCGGGCGGATGGCGTCGACCAGGTCCTTGTGGCCCTTGGCGGCGCGCATGACGGCGACGCAGCCGACCACGATGTCGTCGTCGGCCAGCCCGAGTTCGCCGCGCAGGGTGGAATGCTCGACCGGCGGCGGCAGCACCACCGGCGAGTACAGCGTGGCGATGTGCTCGGCCGGCACGCCGCGGCTGATCAGGTAGCGGCGCACGTACTCGCTGACCGTGGTGACCCGGTGCGGCAGCCAGGTGTACGACAGCATCGAGCCGACCTTGTTGGCCAGGTGGCGCGTGCGCACGATGAGCGGCGTGCCCGACAGGCGCGCCGCCGTGCCGGCGATGAGCGTGTCGATGCGGCTATGGGTGTTGACCACGTCGTAGCGGCCGTCGCGCAGGATGCGCCGCACGGCCGGGACGCCCTTCAGGTAGTTCGCCAGCCCGCCCATGGGAATGGTGTGCACCGTGAAGCCCGCATCGCGCAGGCGCGGCACCAGTTGCGCCTGCGGCTGGCAGACGGCCTCGAGATGATGGCCGCGCGCCCGCATGGCGTGCATTTCCTTGAAGATGCGGTGTTCCTGCCCGCCGAACGCGACGGCGGCCTCGGTGTGGAGAATGCGCAGCGGCTGCATCAGTAGGTGACCTCCACGCCATCGGGCTTGGCCCAGGCGGCCAGGTTCTCGAGCAGGGCATCGGCCATGCGCACGCGCCATTCCTCGCCCAGCCGCACCGTGCACAGGAAGTTGTCGCGCCGGTAGACGATATCGACGGGCACGCCGGGCACGCCGTTCTCGGGTTCGGCGCGGAAGGGGTTGAGCATCTGCCGCAGCCGCGCCGCGTCGGCCTGCCCGTTGAGCTTGACGCGCAACGATTTGGCGCGCGCCTCGCGGGCCAGCTGCAGGTCGTAGAGCTGTTCCGCGACGATGCGCATGCCGCCGGAATAGTCATCGTTGCTGACCTTGCCCTGCACGATGATGAGCTGGTCTTCGCGCAGGCGCGCGCGGTGCTTTTCGTAGAGCTCGTTGAAGACCGAGATCTCGACCTGGGCCGTGCCGTCGTCGAGCACCGCGAACACCATCTTGCCGCGCCGCGTCATCATGGTGCGCACGCCGGCCAGCACCCCGCACATCCATTGCAGGTCGCGCTGCGGCTCCAGGCGGGCCAGGGTCATGGGCACGATGCGGCGCACCTCGTCGCGCCAGTGGTCGAACAAGTGGCCGCTGAAGTAATAGCCCAGCGCGGATTTTTCCTCGGTCAGCTTGGTGTGCAGGTTCCAGGGCGCCACCTTGCTGAGCTCGCCGGCCACCACGTCGCCGCTGTCGTCGCCGAACAGCGACACCTGGTTGGCGCTGCGCGCCGCCTGTTCGGCGGCTTCCATGGCGGTGCCCACCGAAGCCAGCATGGCGGCGCGGTTGGGCTCGATGGTGTCGAACGCGCCCGCCTTGATCAGCGCTTCGATGGTGCGGCGGTTGACGGCATGCTTGTTGACGCGCCGGCAGAAGTCGAACAGGTTCTGGAACGGGCCGTCGGCCTGGCGGGCGCGCAGGATTTCCTCGACCGCGCCCTGCCCGGTGCCCTTGACCGCGCCCAGGCCGTAGCGCATGGTGCGCGGCGGCTTGCCCTGGCGGGTGTGCTCGTCGGCCACGGGCTCGAAGCGATAGCCGGAGGCGTTGACGTCGGGCGGCAGCACCAGCACGCCGTTGTCCTGCGCGTCGCGGCAGAACACCTGCACCTTGTCGGTATCGTCCATGTCCGAGGACATGGTGGCGGCCAGGAATTCGGTGGGATGGTAGGCCTTGAGCCAGGCGGTCTGGTAGGCGATCAGCGCATACGCGGCCGAGTGCGACTTGTTGAAGCCGTAGCCGGCGAACTTCTCCATCAGGTCGAACAGCTTGATCGCCAGATTGGGATCGTGGCCCTTTTCCTTGGCGCCCTTCTCGAACAGCTCGCGGTGCTTGGCCATTTCCTCGGGCTTTTTCTTGCCCATGGCGCGGCGCAGCAGGTCGGCGCCGCCCAGCGAATAGCCGCCGATGATCTGCGAGATCAGCATCACCTGTTCCTGGTAGACGATGACCCCGTAGGTGCTCTTGAGGGTGGCTTCCAGGTCCGGGTGGAAGTAGTCCACCGTGGCGCGCCCGTGCTTGCGGTTGACGAAGTCGTCGACCATGCCGGATTCGAGCGGCCCCGGACGATACAGGGCCAGCATGGCGATGATGTCTTCGAAGGTGCTGGGCCGCAGCTTCTTGAGCAGCTCTTTCATGCCGCGCGATTCGAGCTGGAACACGGCGGTGGTGTTGGCGTCGCACAGCACCTTGTAGGCCGCCGGGTCGTCCAGCGACAGCGCCATGATGTCGAAATCGCGCTTGCTCTCGTTGAACTGGCGCACATAGCGCACGGCCCAGTCCAGGATGGTCAGGTTGCGCAGTCCCAGGAAGTCGAACTTCACCAGGCCGGCGGCCTCGACGTCGTCCTTGTCGAACTGCGAGACGGCGCTGTTTTCCTGGCCGGGCTGGCAATACAGCGGGCAGAAGTCGGTCAGCTTGCCGGGCGCGATCAGCACCCCGCCGGCGTGCATGCCGATGTTGCGGGTCAGCCCTTCGAGCGGCCGCGCCAGGTCGACCAGGGCGCGGACCTCTTCTTCCTGCTCGTAGCGGTCCTTGAAGGCCGGCTCGTCCTTGAGCGTGCGGTCGAGCGACCAGGGATCGGCCGGGTTGAACGGGATGAGCTTGGACAAGCCGTCGCAGAACAGGTAGGGCATGTCGAGCACCCGCCCCGCGTCGCGCACCACCGCCTTGGCGCCCAGCGTGCCGAAGGTGGCGATCTGGCTGACGGCCTCGCGGCCGTATTTCATCTTGACGTAGTCGATGACGCGTTCGCGGTTGTCCTGGCAGAAGTCGATGTCGAAGTCGGGCATCGACACGCGCTCGGGATTGAGGAAGCGCTCGAACAGCAGGTCATAGCGGATCGGGTCGAGGTCGGTGATGCCCAGCGCATAGGCGACCAGCGAGCCGGCGCCCGAGCCGCGGCCCGGCCCCACCGGCACGCCGTTGTTCTTGCCCCAGTTGATGAAGTCCTGCACGATCAGGAAGTAGCCGGGGAAGCCCATCTGGATGATGGTCTTGCATTCCCAGCGCAGGCGCTCGTAGTACTGGGCGCGCTTGGACTCGCGCTCGGCCGGATCGGGAAACAGGAACTCCAGCCGCTTCTCCAGGCCCTCTTCGGACAGCTGGACCAGGTAATCGTCCAGCGAGATGCCGTCCGGCGTGGGAAAGTTGGGCAGCCGCGGCTTGCCCAGCACCAGCGTCAGGTTGCAGCGCTTGGCGATCTCGACCGTATTGGCCAGCGCCGACGGCACATCGGCGAAGCGCCGCGCCATTTCCTCGCTGCTCTGCAGGTATTGTTCCTTGGTGAAGCGGCGCACCCGGCGCGGGTCGGCGAGGATCTCGCCCTGGGCGATGCAGACGCGCGCCTCGTGGGCCTGGAATTCGCTTTCATCCAGGAATTGCACCGGATGGGTGGCCACCACCGGCAGGCCGGCCTCGGCCGCCAGCCGCATGGCGGCCTGTGTGTAGGCCTCGTCGCCATCGGCGCCGGCGCGCTGCAGTTCGATATAGAACGCGCCGGGAAACAACTGGGCCCACTGGCGCGCCAGCGACAACGCGGTGACCGCATTGCCGGCGTCGAGCGCATGGCCGATATCGCCGGCCCGGCCGCCCGACAGCACGATCAGGCCTTGCCGGCCCTGCAGCCATTCGCGGCGCACTTCGGCGCGGCCACGGCCCTGGTTTTCCAGGAACGACCGGGTCAGCAGTTCGCACAGGTTGAGGTAGCCCTGGTGGTTGCGCACCAGCAGCAACAGGCGGAACGGCTTGTCGGGATCGTCGTCGTTGGTCAGCCAGACATCGCAGCCGGCGATCGGTTTCACGCCGGCGCCCCGGGCGCCCTTGTAGAACTTGATCAGCCCGAAGATGTTGGAAAGATCGGTCAGCGCCACCGCGGGTTGCCCCAGCTTGGCGACGCGCTTGATCAGGTCGGGGATGCGGACGATGCCATCCACCACCGAGAACTCGGAATGGACGCGCAGGTGGACAAATGCAGGCGTGGTTGTAACGGCTTCGGACATGGCCCGAATTGTACCCAGTCGGCCATCGCGCCGGCGGCTTTTCCGCCGGCCGGCGGCCAGCTATGTAACAATAGCGGTTCCCCCATCCCGGCCCCTGGACGGGCCTCCCGCACTATGAAATGGCTGATACCGGGCATATGGCTGGCCTCCATTCTGTTTGCCCACTTTCGTGGCCGCGTCCGCCTGCGCCTGTCGCGGCAACTGCTCGATCACTCCGTCCTGCTGGCGCCCGTGAACGCCTTCATGGTGCTGTGCTCGCGGGTGCCCACCACCGCCTACCTGCCGACCCGGGAAATCCCCGAGCTGCAGGTGCTGGACGACAACTGGGAAGTCATCCGCGACGAGGCCCTGAAGATGGCCGAGCTGCGCCGCATCAAGGCGGCCGAACGCCATGACGACATCGGCTTCAATTCCTTCTTCAAGTACGGCTGGAAGCGCTTCTACCTGAAGTGGTACGACGCGCGCCACCCGTCGGCCGAGGAGCTGTGCCCGCGCACCGTGGCGATCCTGAAGGGCCTGCCCAAGGTGAAGGCGGCCATGTTCGCCGAGCTGCCGCCCGGCGGCAAGCTGAACCGCCATCGCGACCCGTTCGCCGGCTCGCTGCGCTACCACCTGGGCCTGGCCACGCCCAACGACGACGGCTGCCACATCATCGTCGACGGCGAACCCTACAGCTGGCGCGACGGCGAAAGCGTGGTGTTCGACGAGACCTACGTGCACGAGGCCTACAACAAGACCGAAGCCAACCGCATCATCCTGTTCTGCGATGTCGAGCGCCCGCTGAAATGGCGCTGGGCGGAAGCCTTCAACCGCTGGTTCGGGCGGGTGGTCATGTCGGCGGCCAGCTCGCCCAACGACGGTGGCGACCAGACCGGCGCCATCAACAAGCTGACCCACGCCCACTGGGTCATCGACCAGAAGCGCAAGCAGTTCAAGGCCTGGAACCGCACCGTCTACAAGTTGACCAAGTGGGGGCTGATCGTGCTGGCGGCGGTGGCCTTCCTGGCCTGGTAAGCACGGCCCGCCTGCTTGACTGGCGGGTGTCAGGCACCTGCGGCGCCCGGCACCCCGGAAGCGCCGGCCGCCTCCAGCCTGGCCCAGTGCCGCCGGTTCAGCATTCGACGATATTCACGGCCAGGCCGCCGCGGGCGGTTTCCTTGTACTTGGTCTTCATGTCGGCGCCGGTCTCGCGCATGGTCTTGATGACCGAGTCGAGCGACACATAATGGTGTCCGTCGCCGCGCAGGGCCATGCGGGCCGCGTTGACCGCCTTGATCGACGCCATGGCGTTGCGCTCGATACAGGGAATCTGCACCAGGCCGCCGACCGGGTCGCAGGTCAGGCCCAGGTTGTGCTCCATGCCGATCTCCGCGGCGTTCTCGACCTGCTCCACCGAGCCTCCCAGGACCGCGGCGAGCGCCCCGGCGGCCATGGAACAGGCCACCCCGACCTCGCCCTGGCATCCCACCTCGGCCCCCGACAACGACGCGTTGTACTTGTAGAGCAGGCCGATGGCGGCGGCGGTGAGCAGGAAATCGCGCACCCCCTGCCGGCTGGCGCCGGGCACGAAGCGGTCGTAGTAGTGCAGCACGGCCGGGATGATGCCGGCCGCCCCGTTGGTGGGCGCGGTGACGACCCGTCCGCCGGCGGCGTTTTCTTCGTTGACCGCCATTGCGTACAAGTTGACCCAGTCCATGACCGATAGCGGGTCGGACAAGGTGCGCTCGGCCCGCAGCGTCAGGCTGCGATAGAGCTCGGGCGCGCGGCGCCGCACCTTGAGCGGGCCGGGCAGGTCGCCGTCGGCCTCCGGGTAATTGATGCCGCAGCCGCGGCTGACGCATTCCTGCATCACCTGCCAGATGCGGTCCAGCGCGCCCTCCACCTCTTCCTGGCTGCGCCAGGTGAGCTCGTTCCGCAGCATGAGTTGCGCCACGCTGTGGCCGCTCGCGCGGCACATGTCGAGCAGTTCCCGGCCGGTCCGGAACGGGAACGGCAGCTGGTCGTGGGCGGCGATGACCTGGGTATTGGCGGCGCCGGCCGTCACGACGAAACCGCCGCCCACGGACAGGTAGCGCGCCTCGCGCAGGGGCTCGCCGGCGGCGTCGAAGGCATGGAACTTCATGCCGTTGGGATGTTCGGCGAGCGCCTCGCGGCGGTAGAACAACAGGTGTTCTTTCTCGATGAACGGCACGGCGTGGTGCCCCAGCACCGGCAGCGACCGGCTGGTGCGCGCGGCCTGCAGCAGGCCGGCGATGGCGGCCGGGTCGACCGTGTCGGGCGCCTGGCCCATCAGGCCCAGCAACACGCCCTTGTCGGTGCCGTGGCCCTTGCCGGTGGCGCCCAGCGAACCGTACAGCTCCACCCGCAGCGAGGCCACCCTGGGCAGCAGGCCGTCGCGTTCCAGCCCCTGGGCGAACAGCAAGGCGGCGCGCATGGGGCCGACAGTATGCGAACTGGACGGCCCGATGCCGATTTTGAACAGATCGAAGGCGGATACGGCCACAGGACAACCCCGGGAATCAGCAGTGGTCGGAGCATCATACGCGGGCGCCGGGGCCGTTCCAAGCGGCCCATTCCCCCGCGTGCCCGGCCGTGCGATCATTGTCGTCTTTGTGACACGTCATTTCAGGAGCCGGGATCGGTAGCTGCCATGTCGGGATTGCTTCCTCTGCTTGATTTCGCCGGCTATGTCGCCCTGCTGCTATGGGGCGTGCACATGGTGCAGACCGGCGTTCAGCGCGCGTTCGGCGCGGCGCTGGGGGCCGCGTTGGGCCGCGCGCTGGGCACCCGGCTGCGCGCCTTCGCGACCGGCCTGGGCATCACCGCCGCGCTGCAGAGCAGCACGGCGACCGGGCTGATGATCACCGGCTTCGCCGCCGGCGGCGTGGTCGGGCTGGCCCCCGCGCTGGCCGCGATGCTGGGCGCCAATGTGGGCACCACGCTGATCGTGCAGGTGCTGTCGTTCGACCTGGCCTCGCTGGCGCCAGTATTGATCCTGGCCGGCGTCTGGATGTTCCGCCGCTATCCGCCCGGCCGCACCCGCGACCTGGGCCGGGTGTTCATCGGCCTGGGCCTGCTGCTGCTGTCGCTGCACCAGTTGGTGGAGTTGTTCGCGCCGCTGCAGAACGCGCCGCTGCTGGCGCTGCTGCTGGATGCCCTGGCGACCCAGCCGGTCGCCGCCGTGCTGCTGGCGGCCGCGCTGGCCTGGGCGGCCCATTCCAGCGTGGCCATCGTGGTCCTGGTGATGTCGCTGGCCGACCATCATATGGTGGCGCCGGCGCTGGCCTTCGCGCTGGTGCTGGGCGCCAACCTGGGCACCGCCGTGAACCCCATGATCGAAGGTGTCAGCGGCGACGACCCGGCGGCGCGCCGCCTGCCGCTGGGCAACCTGCTGACGCGCGTGGCGGGCGTGCTGGTCGGGCTGATGCTGCTGCCCTGGCTGCCGGCCTGGATGAACGCGCTGGGCGGCGACAGCGCGCGCGAAGTGGCGAACTTCCATACCGTCTTCAACGCCGTCGTCGCGCTGGTGTTCCTGCCGCTGCTGACCCCCTATGCCGCCCTGCTGACGCGCTGGCTGCCCAAGCGCACCGACCCGAACGACCCGGCCCGGCCGCAGTATCTGGACGAATCGGCCCACGACGTGCCCGCCGTGGCGCTGGGCAATGCCGCGCGCGAAGCCCTGCGCATGACCGACATGCTGCAGACCCTGCTGCTGTACGCCCGCGCCGGCTTCAAGCGCGACAATCGCCACCGCATGGTGCAGGCGCGCCAGCTCGACAATGCGATCGACAAGCTCGAGAACGCCATCACCACTTACCTGGCGCTGCTCGACCGCGAGAACATGACCGACGCCGACGTGCGGCGCCTCGACGACATCCTGGCGTTCGCCAGCAACATCGGCCACGCCGCCGACATCGCCCACCATGGCCTGCTCAACCATGTGGCGCGGCTGCGCAAGCAGGGCTGGACGCTGCCGCCCGAACAGCACCAGCGGCTGGACGAGACGCTGGCCCGGCTGGTGTCGAACCAGCGCGAGGCCGCCGCCCTGTTCGTCAATGACGACGTGCGCCAGGCGCGCGAACTGGCCGGCGAGAAGGCGCGCTTCCGGACGCTCGAAACCCAGGAGGCGGAGGCGCACCTGCAGAAGATCAAGTCGGGCGAGATCGAGGCCGTCGAAGTCGGCGCCCTGTACCTGGACATCCTGCGCGACATGAAAAGCATCAACTCGCACCTGGTGGGCGCCTCGGCCTACCCCTTGCTGGCGCGCCACGGCGAGCTGCTGCCCAGCCGCCTGCGCGAATCGAGCGACTGACCGGCGCGGCCTACTTCACCGCGCCGGAAGACCGGCTTAGGCAATAAAAAATAGGCGATCCCGCCGGACGGCCAGCACACTAGCGCCATAAAGAAGCCGCGCGGCATCGCCCGGACGCCGCGCCACACCACCGGCAGGAGACAAGCATGCCGTCGATTCGTTGGGCCGCCGCGGCGGCCGGTGTTCTGCTGTGCGCGTCCGCCTCGGTCTCGGCGGCCTGGCCCGAACGGCCCATCACCATCATCGTGCCGGCCGCCCCGGGCGGCACCACCGACATGGCCAGCCGCATCATCGCCGACAAGCTGGCCGCCCGGCTCGGGCAATCGGTGGTGGTGGAGAACCGCGCCGGGGCGGCGGGGATCATCGGCACGCAGCAGCTCGTGCGGGCAGCCCCGGACGGCTATACGCTCATCATGGGCAACATCGGGCCCAATGCGATCAACTACAGCATGTATGCCGACCTGCCCTACAAGCCGGCGGACTTCGCGCCCATTACGCTGGTCATCTCGGTGCCCAACGTGCTGGTGGTGAACGCCCAGTCGCCCGCCAGGAGCGCCGGGCAGTTGATCGACATGCTGCGCAAGGATGCAGGCAAGGATTCGTTCGACTCGTCCGGCACCGGCCAGTCGCCGCACCTGTCGGCCGAGCTGTTCAAGCAGCGCGCCGCCGTGCAGGCCACCCACGTGCCGTACAAGGGCGCCGGGCCGGCCGTGGCGGCATTGCTGGCCGGCCAGTTCACCTTCATGATCGACAACCTGCCGAGCTCCATGCCGCATATCCAGGCGGGCAAGCTGCGGGCGCTGGCGGTGACCAGCGCCGAGCGCGTGCCGCAATTGCCCGGCGTGCCGACCATGCGGGAGGCTGGCATCGACGACATGGTGGTGACCGCCTGGTTCGGCCTGATGGCGCCGGCCGGCACGCCGGCCGCGGTGATCGACCGGCTGGCCGGCGCGGCGCGCGAGGTGCTGGCCTTGCCCGAAGTGCGGCAGCGCTTCGGCGCCATGGGCGGACAGGCGGGCGGCAACTCGCCGGCCGAGTTCGCCGCCTTCATCGACGCCGAGCGCGCGCGTTGGCAGGCTACCGTACAGGCCGCCGGCCTGGCGCCGAGGTAAGGCATGATCGACAAGGTCCAGGCCTCGATCGCCGCCGCGGTGGCGCCCATCCACGATGGCGCGCAGGTGCTGGTGGGCGGCTTCGGCGACGCCGGGGTTCCCTATGAACTGCTGCATGCCCTGCTCGACCAGGGCACGCGCGACCTGACCCTGGTGTGCAACAACGCCGGCACGCGCGACACCGGTGTCGCGGCGCTGATCCTGGCGCGGCGCGTGCGCAAGATCATTTGCTCGCACCCGCGTCCGCCCATGTCGGATGCCTTCGCCAATGCCTATCGGGCCGGGCAGGTAGAGCTGGAATGCGTGCCGCAGGGCACCCTGGCGGAGCGGCTGCGCGCCGGCGGCGCCGGGTTGGGCGCCTTTTTCACGCCCACCGGCTACGGCACCTTGCTGGCCGAGGGCAAGGAGCAGCGGGTGGTGGACGGCGTCGGCTATGTGCTCGAACAGCCGCTGCGCGGCGACTTCGCCCTGATCAGGGCGCACCTGGGCGACCGCTGGGGCAACCTGATGTACCGCTGGGCGGCCCGCAATTTCAACCCCGTCATGTGCATGGCGGCGCGCCACGCCGTCGCCCAGGTCGACCGGGTCGTGGAACTGGGCGCGCTGGCGCCCGAGGCCATCATGACGCCCGGGATTTTCGTCAAGACAGTCGTCCCCCTGGAGCACTGAGATGGCATCCGCCCAGACCGCGCCGCGCCCGCCGTCGCCGCCTCATGGCCTGCCCGCCCTGACCCGCGACCAGATCGCCCAGCTGGTCGCCAGCGACATTCCCGACGGCTCGATCGTCAACCTGGGCATCGGCATCCCGACGCGCGTGTCCGACTTCCTGCCGGCCGGCCGCGAGATCGTGCTGCACAGCGAGAACGGCATCCTGGGCATGGGCGAGGCCGCCGTCGGTCCGGCCATCGACACCGACCTGATCAATGCCAGCCGCGTTCCGGTCACCCTGGTGCCGGGCGCATCGATCAGCGAACACACTGTGTCGTTCGCCATGATGCGCGGCGGCCACCTGGACTATACGGTGCTGGGCGGGTTCCAGGTGGCCGCCAACGGCGACCTGGCCAATTGGTTGACCCAGTCGGCCGATGCCATCCCGGCGGTGGGCGGAGCCATGGACCTGGCGGTGGGCGCGCGCCACGTGTACGTGACCATGGAGCATCTGACGCGCGACGGACGGCCCAAGCTGCTGGAGCGCTGCACCTACCCCTTGACTGGCGCCGGCGTGGTCGACCGGGTCTATACCGACCTGGCCGTGATCGACGTCGATGCGGCCGGCTTCATCGTCCATGCCCTGCCGGAGGGCATTTCGCTGGCGCAGTTGCAAGCCCTGACCGGCGCCCCGCTGCGCAGCGGCGAGCGGCTGCTGCGCATCGTGCGCGACGGCGCGGGCCGCGCGCACTATGCCTCGCCCTGACCCTGACCCGCACGGAGACATCCCATGCGCCACGCCCTGTCCCGCCTGACCCTGCTGCTGTCGTGCTGCGCCCTGCTGCTGGGCAGCCCGGCACTGGCCGAAACGTCCTACCCGGACCGTCCCATCACCCTGCTGATCCCGTACCCGCCCGGCGGCAGCGCCGACATGCTGGGCCGGCCGCTGTCGGCGGCGCTGCAGGAGCGACTGGGCCAGCCCGTGGTGCTGGAATACAAGCCCGGGGCCGGCGGATCGATCGCCACCGCGCAATTGGCGCGCGCCCGGCCGGACGGCCATACCGTGCTGATGGTGCTGGCCGCCCATGCGATCAACCCCAGCCTGTACAAGTCGCTGCCGTACGACACGCGCAAGGATTTCGCCCCGGTATCGCTGGTGGCCACCCTGCCCATGCTGGTGGCCGCCCCCTTGTCCACGCCGGCCGACAACATCCCGCAGCTGATCGACTATGCCCGCGCCCATCCCGGCAAGCTCACCTTCGCCTCGGCGGGCCCGGGCAACACCAGCCACTTGTCGGCCGAGATGTTCAAGACCGCCACGGGCATCCAGATGCTGCATGTTCCCTACAAAGGCAGCGGCCCGGCGGTGGTGGCGCTGCTGGCGGGCGAAGTGTCGCTGATGTTCGACAGCATCTCCACCTCGCTGCCGCAGGTCAAGGCCGGCAAGCTCAAGGCCCTGGCGGTGACCGGCGAGGTCCGCTCGCCCCTGCTGCCGGAAGTGCCGACGGTGCAGGAGTCCGGAGTGCCGGGCTTCGTGGTCAACGGGTGGTACGGCATCCTGGCGCCGGCCGGCACGCCGCCCGGGGTGGTGGACACGCTCAGCCGGGCCATCGCCGACGCGCTGCGCGAGCCCGGCCTGCGCCAGCAGTTGGCCGGCTACGGATATGCGCCGGTCGGCAGCACGCCGCAGGCTTTCGGCCAGCTCATAGACAGCGAGCTGCAACGCTGGAGCAAGGCTGTCAAGGACTCGGGCGCGACGGTGCAGTAGCGCCGGCCGGCCCGTCCAGCAAGGACTGGACGTCCTCGAGCATGGCGTCCCATTCGGCCTGGTCGATATCCATGAAACCGAAGAAGCGCAGCATGAACGCGCCCTCGGTGGCCAGGAAAGCCAGGCGGGCGCGGCGGCCCGCGTCAGTCGCCAGGTCCAGTCCGGCGATGCGCTCGCGGTACCAGGCGCGCGTGCTGGCCAGGTGCTCGGGCGTCTGCGCCAGGGCGGCCAGCAGGCTGGCCGATTTGGCGCTCGCCTCGTCGGAGGGCCGCGTAGCGGCCACATGGGCCCGCACCTTGTCCAGCGGGTTGCCTTCCGGGCCCGCGACCTGCGCGAAGATGCGGTCATAGGCGGCGCCCCAGCGCTCGAACAGCGCGTCGATCAGGGCGTCCTTGTTGCCGAAGCAGTATTGCACCCCGCCTTTGGTGATGCCGGCCGCCTTGGCCACGGCGTCGATGGTGAGCCCGGCGGCCCCGGAGGCCTCGATGATGGCCTCGGCGGCGTCCAGCAACTGCTCGCGGTCTACGGTACGGCGGCGACCCATTGTTACCTCTTTTTCAATACATACGTATGGAATGGAATTATAATGACCAGCATATCGCGGCGCCAGGCTGGAGGCCGGCCCTTCCCGCCGGCCTCGCTTCAGCGCCCCCGAGAAATTCCATGTCTACCCGGTTCCATCGCTGGCTGGTATTGGCCATCGTGTCCGTCGATCTGTTCCTGATCGTCATCGACATGTCGGTACTCTACACGGCCCTGCCGCATCTTACCCAGGCCCTGGGCGCGTCGGCGTCCGAGAAGCTGTGGATCGTCAACGCCTACCCGCTCGCCGTGGCGGGCCTGCTGCCGGGCATGGGGACGCTGTCCGACCGCTACGGCCCCAAGCGGCTG
This sequence comes from Bordetella genomosp. 2, assembly GCF_002261345.1. GTDB lineage: Bacteria > Pseudomonadota > Gammaproteobacteria > Burkholderiales > Burkholderiaceae_B > Bordetella_A. Next base: position 881,430 of record NZ_NEVT01000006.1, read on the forward strand.
TTCACCAGCGGCCTGGCCGTGTTCGGCGTGGCGTCGCTGGCCGCGGCCTATGCGCCGACGCCAGCCGCGCTGATCGCGGCGCGCGTGCTGCTGGCGGTCGGCGCGGCCATGATGATGCCCGCCACGCTGGCCATCATCCGCCATACCTTCGACGATGCGCGCGAGCGCGCGCTGGCCATCGGCATCTGGGCGTCGGTGGCATCGGGCGGCGCCGCTTTCGGCCCGGTGGTGGGCGGCGCGCTGCTCGAACATTTCTGGTGGGGCTCGGTGTTCCTGATCAACGTGCCCATCGTCATGGTGGTGCTGCCGCTGGGGCTGCGCTTTGTGCGTCCGCAGCGCGGCGCCAGCCGGCGCGCCTGGGATGTCATCGGCTCGCTGCAGATCCTGGTCGGCCTGACCGGGGTGGTCTACGCCGTCAAGGAAATCAGCCTGCGCGATCCGTCGTATCCGGCCGCCGCCGCCGCGGCGCTGGGCGGCGCGGCCTTCCTGGCGCTGTTCGCGCGCCGGCAACTGCGCGCGGCCGATCCCCTGATCGATTTCCGCCTGTTCCGCAACCGGATGTTCAGCGGGGCGGTAGGCGTGGCGCTGGTGGCGTCGGTCGCCTTTTCCGGCATCGAACTGATCTTCAGCCAATGGCTGCAATTGGTGCGCGGCATGTCGCCGCTGCAGGCCGGCCTGTTCATCCTGCCGGCCCCCCTGGCCGCATTCGTGGCAGGCCCGGTGGCCGGGCTGTTGTTGCCACGCCTGGGGGAGCGGCGCAGCATGTGGATGGCCATGGCGGCGGCGGGCCTGGGCGCGCTGGCCCTGGCGCTGCTGTACCGGGCCGCGCCGGAATTGCAGCTGGCATGCCTGGCGCTGCTCGGCTTCGGGCTGGGCGCGGCCATGACGGCCGCCTCCAGCGCCATTCTGGTGGGCGCCCCGGCCGACCGCGTCGGCATGGCCGCGTCGGTCGAAGAGATGTCATACGAGGTGGGCGCGGTGCTGGGGGTGGCGCTGATGGGCAGCCTCGCCACCGCCGCCTACGGGACGGCGCTGGTGCTGCCCGAAGGCCTGGCCGTGCCGGCGGCGGTGCGCGACAGCCTGGACGAGGCGTTGGCGGCGGCAGCCGCGGCGGCGCCCGAGCCGGCGGCGCTGCTGGCCGCCCTGGCGCGGCGGGCATTCGACCACGCTTTTGTGGCGGTGCTCGTCGCCACCGCGCTCCTGTTGCTGGCGACCGCCTGGGCGCTCGGCCGGACGGGATCCGGGCCGCAGGGGCAGCCGCGCCGGACGGCTCAGGCCAGGTAGCGCTCGAACCACGCCAGCATGCGCTGCCAGCCGTCGCGCGCATCGTCCTCGCGATAGCTGGGACGGTAGTCGGCCAGGAAGGCGTGGCCGGCTTCCGGATAGACCACCACCTCGGAGGCGCGCGCCGCCGCGTTGCCCTGCGCCAGGCGGGCCTTCAGCGCATCGACATCCTGCAGCGGGATGCTGGCGTCCTGGCCGCCATACAGGCCCAGCACCGGCGCGTGCAGATCGGCCGCCACGTCCAGCACCACCTGTTTGATCAACGGCCCGTGGCCGCTGCTGAGTTTGCCGTACCAGGCGACCCCGGCCTTGACGGCGGGATTGTGCGCGGCATACATCCACGTGATGCGACCGCCCCAGCAGAAACCGGTAATGCCCGTGCGCGCGGTGTCCCCGCCATGGGCCGCGGCCCATGCCAGGCACGCGTCGAGGTCGCCATAGACTTGTTCATCGGGCACCTTGGAGACGATGTCCGCCACCAGCTTGGGGATGTCCGTGTACTGCGATGCGTCGCCCTGCCGCTGGTACAGCTCGGGCGCGATGGCCAGGTAGCCGGCCTTGGCCAGGCGGCGGCAGACGTCCTTGATGTGCTCGTGGACACCGAAGATCTCCTGTACCACCAGCACCACCGGCAGGCCGGTCTTGCCCTGCGGCGCTGCGTGATAGGCGGCAATCGTGCCGTCGGCCACGGGCAGTTCGAAATCGCCGTGGGACAGGCCCTGGGGATCGGTATGGATGGTCGTGGCGGCCGGCTGGCCGGCCGCGGGAGAAAAACTCATAGCGGGCTCCTGGAGGCGCACCGGCCGGCCCGCGGCGCTGGCGCGCCGGCCCTAGTGCGAGTGAATGGCCGGCGCCGCCGTGCCGTGCTCCGCGTGGTCGTGCGCGGCGCCATGGGCATGGTCGTGCAGGTGGCCGTGATGCATGAATGAGGTAACGCCATAAATGACGATAACCCCGGCGCCGACCAGCAGCAACTGGGGCACCGCGTCGGCCAGCGAGCCGCGCTCGTGCATCTGCGGAATCAGGTCGGCCACCGAGATGTACAGGAAACTGCTGGCGGCGATGACCAGCACATAAGGGACCAGGTCTTGCGCCTGCTGCAGCACGAAGTAGCCCGCCAGCCCCCCCAGCGCCGTGCACAGGCTGCTGAACAGGATCAGCACGAAGGCCCGGCGGCGCGCCAGCCCGGCATTGAGCAGCACCACGAAATCGCCCAGCTTGTGCGGCACTTCGTGCACGATGATGGACGCTGCCGTGAGCAGCCCCAGCAGCGGGTCGGCCAGGAAGGCGGCCGCCACCAGCACGCCGTCGCACAGATTGTGCAGGGAGCTGCCGATCAGGATGAGCACCCCGCCGCGCCCCGCCTCGTGGCGGTCGTGCCCCTTGTGATGGTGGTGGCCGTCGCCTTCGTGGTGGTGACTGTGGCGCAGCAGCGCGATCTTCTCGAGCACGAAGAAGCCCAGCAATCCGGCCAGCATCAGGCCGAACAACACGTGCATATCGGCCCCGGCGCTCTCGAACGCCTCCGGCAGCAGGTGCAGCAACGCGACCGACAGCAGCACGCCCACCGACAGGCTGACCATGTGATGCAGGTACTTGCTGAAAACGCGATAGGCCAGCCAGCTGGCGATGGACACAGCGATCAGTCCGCCGGCCACGGTGGCCAGCAAGATCCAGAGGAGCAGCATGGGGAAAGGAGGTCGGGATGGGGCAAGAGGGCAATATTATATCGTTACACGGCCGCCCCTGCCCCCGCGGCTCAGTGCGCCTGTTCCCAATTGGGGCCCGCGCCGACTTCCGCCACCAGGGGCACCCGCAGCTCGGCCACCCCGCACATCAGTTCGGGCAGGCGCGCGCGCACCAGGTCGAGTTCCTGGTCGGGCACTTCCAGCACGAGTTCGTCGTGCACCTGCATGATCATGCGCGTCCCCAGGCGCTCGGCGTCGAGCCAGTCCTGCACCGCCACCATGGCCATCTTGATGAGGTCGGCTGCCGTACCCTGCATGGGCGCGTTGATGGCGGCGCGCTCGGCGCCCTGGCGGCGCGGCCCGGAGCCGGCGCGGATGTCCGGCAGTTGCAGGCGGCGGCCGAACACCGTTTCGACGTAGCCCTGCTGGCGCGCCAGCTGGCGGGTATGTTCCATGTACTGCGCCACGCCGGGATAGCGGGCGAAATAGCGATCGATGTAGGCCTGGGCGGCGTCGCGGGTGATGCCCAGGTTCGACGCCAGGCCGAACACGCCCATGCCGTAGATCAGGCCGAAATTGATCGCCTTGGCGGCACGACGCTGGTCGGCGGCGACCTCGGCCAGCGGCACGCCGAAGATCTCGGCCGCGGTGGCGCGGTGGATGTCTTCGCCGGCGGCGAAGGCCTGCTGCAAGTTGGCGTCGTCGGACACGTGCGCCATGATGCGCAGTTCGATCTGCGAATAATCGGCCGACAGCAGCAGGCCGCGCTCGGCCACGAAGGCCTCGCGCACGCGGCGGCCCGCCTCGGTGCGCACGGGAATGTTCTGCAGGTTGGGATCGGACGAGGCCAGCCGGCCGGTGATCACGGCGGCCTGGGAATAATGCGTGTGCACGCGCCCGGTGCGCGCGTTGATCATGCGCGGCAACTTGTCGGTGTACGTGGACTTCAGCTTCGACAGGCCGCGATACTCGAGCAGCACCTGCGGCAGCGGGTAGTCCTGCGCCAGCTTGCTGAGCACTTCTTCGTCGGTGGAGGGCGCGCCGCTGGCGGTCTTGCGCACCACCGGCAGCTGCATGCGGCCGAACAGGATTTCTCCCAGTTGCTTGGGGGAATTCAAGTTGAAAGGCTGGCCGGCCAATTCGTAGGCGCGCTGCTCGAGCGTCAGCATTTCCTGACCCAGCCGGTGGCTCTGGCGGCCCAGTTCGTCGGCGTCGACCTTGACGCCGTTGCGCTCGACCACGGTCAGCACGCGCGAGACCTGGATCTCGAGCCGGTAGATGCGTTCCAGGCCGGCGTCAGCGGCCACGCGCGGCCGCAGCGCCTGGTGCAGCTGCAGCGTGAAATCGGCGTCTTCGCAGGCGTAGTGGCCGGCCTTGTCGACCGCGACCTCGTCGAAGCCGATCTGCTTGGCGCCCTTGCCGCACAGGTCCTCGTAGGTGACGCCGCCGCGCCCCAGGTAGCGCTGCGCCAGGTCGTTCAAGCCCACGCTGCGGTGCGACTCGAGCACATAGGCCTGCAGCATGGTGTCTTCCTGGATGCCGGCCAGCGCGATGCCTTCGTTGGCGAACACATGCGCATCGTACTTGGCGTGATGCAGCAGCTTGGCGCGCGCCGGGTCTTCCAGCCAGCCGCGCAGGCGCTCCAGCACTTCCGCCTTGGGCAGTTGCTCGGCGGCGTCGGGGCCGCGGTGGGCCAGCGGGATGTAGCACGCGACGCCCGGCGCCACGGCCATCGAAATGCCCACCAGGCGCGCCTGCATCTCGTCGAGCGAGGTGGTTTCGGTATCGAGCGCGACCAGCGGCGCCGCGGCCGCCTGCGCCATCCATTCGTCGAACGCGGGCCAGCCGGCGATGATCTGGTAGCGCAGCTCGGCCGGCGCGGCCGGGGCCTCGGCAATGATGCGCGCGTCGCCCTGCGGCACGCGCTGCGCGTCGCCGGTGAGTTCGCGCAGCCAGGTGCGGAAGCCATAGCGCTCGTACAGCGCCTGCAGGGTGTCGGTGTCGGGCTGGCGCGGCGCCAGGTCGCCGATGCTGTCGACGTGGCCGGTCAGGTCGCAATCGCATTTCACGGTGAGCAGTTGGCGCGTCAGCGGGAATTGCGCGAGCGCCTCGCGCAGGTTGTTGCCCGCCACGCCCTTGATGCTGTCCGCCTGGGCGGCCAGCGCGTCGATGGAGCCGAACTCCGCCAGCCATTTGGCGGCCGTCTTGGGGCCGACCTTGGTCACGCCGGGGACATTGTCCACGGCATCGCCCACCAGCATCAGGTAGTCGACGATGCGCTCCGGCGGCACGCCGAATTTGTTCAGCACGCCCGGCTCGTCGAGCACTTCGCCGCTCATGGTGTTGACCAGCGTGACATGCGCGTCGACGAGCTGGGCGAGGTCCTTGTCGCCGGTCGAGACGATGGTGTGGATGTCCTGCCGCGCAGCCTGGCGTGCCAGCGTGCCGATGATGTCGTCGGCCTCGACGCCTTCGATCGCCAGCACCGGCCAGCCTAGCGCCCGCACCGCCTGGTGGATGGGTTCGATCTGCGCCGCCAGGTCTTCCGGCATGGGCGGCCGATGCGATTTATAGTCGGGATAGAGTTCGTCGCGGAATGTCTTGCCGCGCGCGTCGAAGATGCAGGCCGCGTAGTCTGCCTTATGATCCGAGACCAGCTTGCGCAGCATGTTCACCACGCCGTACAGCGCGCCCGTGGGTTCTCCTTGCGCATTGCGCAAATCGGGCATAGCGTGGAAGGCGCGGTACAAGTAGCTCGAACCGTCTACCAGCAATAAGGTTTTTTTCATGGTTACAAAAGCAGAACGAGAAATGCCCGCCGGCAAGCAAATACCGGTGATTATGTCAGAGATACGGACGGCGGCAGAGAAACTGGCCGGCATCGGCCCCGCCGTCAGCGTGTTCGGCAGCGCCCGCATCAGCCGCGACTCGCCCCACTACGAAACCTGCGAGGCCATTTCGGCCGCCCTGGCCGAGGCCGGCTTCGCCGTCATCGCCGGCGGCGGGCCGGGCATCATGGAAGCCGCCAACAAGGGCGCCTTCGAGGCCGGCGGCACCAGCGTCGGGCTGAACATCAGCCTGCCGCACGAAGCGCACAACAATGAATACCAGACTATCAGCCTTTCGTTCGAATATTTCTACTCGCGCAAGGCCACTTTCTTCATGCACAGCTTCGCCTATGTGGCGCTGCCGGGCGGCTTCGGCACCATGGACGAACTGTTCGAGGCGCTGACGCTGATCCAGACCGGCAAGGTGCCGGCCGCGCCGGTCATCCTGGTGGGCAGCGAATACTGGCAGGGCCTGGTGGACTGGCTGGCCGACCAGATGCTGCCCAACGGCATGATCGCGGCCCACGACCTGGAACTGTTCACGCTGGAGGACGATCCGCGCAAAGTGGTGCGGCGCGTGGTGGAATTCCACGCCGAGCGCCAGAGCGGCGCCGAGTACGCGCCGTCCCTGCCGGGCTGATCCGGCGCCTCAGGCCAGCGCCTGGGCCACCGCCTCGCGGGCGCGGGCGACGAATTCGTTGTCGGCGGCTCCCGAGAGCAGGCGGAACTGCGCCTGCGGCAACGCCGGCAGGCCGGCGCGCGCCAGCCGCGCCACGCCCGGCGCCAGGGCGGACTCGTTCAGGCACGCCACTCCCAGGCCGGCCGCCAGCGCGAGCTGCAGGCCGGCCACTCCGGAAGCCACGTGGGCGACCGTGTACGGCAGGCGCCGGCGTATCAGCACCGTTTCGGTGAATTGCCGCAGGGCGCAGGTCTCGGGCAGCACCAGCAGCGGCAACGGCGCGTCACGGTCCAGCTGGAGGCCCTCGGCGGCCATCCACCACAACGCCTCGCGCCGCAGCAATACCCCCGGCGCGCGCGGCGCGGCGCCCGGCGCGCGCACATGCATCGCCACGCCCAGGTCGAACTGGCCGCGCGCGCAGGCCGCCTCGACCTCGCCGCTCTTGAGGATGGCGACATGCAGGCGCACCTGCGGATACTGCTGGTTGAGCCGGCGCAGCAGCCCGGCGATGTCGCGCGGCCGGAAATAGTCGGTCAGCGCCAGTCGCAGTTCTCCCTGCAGCGGCACCCCGCGCAAGTCGCGCAGGGCCTCGTCGCTCAGGGCCAGGATGCGGCGCGCGTGGGCCAGCAGGCGCAGCCCGGCCGGCGTGGCGTGCACGCCCGCCTTGGTGCGCACCAGCAGCACCTGGCCGGCGCGCTCCTCGAGCTTGCGGACCTGCTCGCTGACCGCCGACTGGGACAGGTGGACGATCGGCGCGGCGGCGGTCAGGCTGCCCGCGTCGAGCACCGCGGTATACGTGCGCAGCTGTTCCAGGTCGAATCCAGGCATGGCCAATCCATCGGTTTTTCCGTTGGATTAGATCTTAAATTCCCGTTTTTCCGGTGTCAAAGAAGGCTCTAGACTGCCCAGGCGGTCGATCTCCCGGCCGCCTTTCGAACAGGAGCCTCGTCATGCCCCACCTAGTCGTCCACCTTTCCGGTCGCCCCGATCCCGCCACCAGCCGCCGCGTCGTCGAGCGCGTCACGGCATTGACGCAATCCGTCCTGGGCAAGGAACTGCCGCTGATCGCCATCACGCTGCAATACATCGCCCACGACGCCTGGTTCATTGGCGGGCGCTCGCTGGCCGACACGGGCCACAATGCGTTCCACCTGGATATCAGCGTGACCGACGAGACCAACACCAAGCACGAAAAGGCGCGCTTCATCGCCGCGGTATACGCGGCGTTCCAGGAACTGTTGGGAAACCTGCACGAATGCTCGTACGTGCACGTGATCGACGCGCGCGCGGCCGCCTACGGCTATGGCGGCGCCACGCAGGAATACCGCCACCAGCGGGCGGGCGTCGTCTGATCCAGGCCGCTGGGACGTCTCCCCACGGGCCGGCACGGCGCGGACGCGCCGAGCCGGCCCGTGGGCGGGAATCAGGCGGCGTTCTCGCGCGCCGCGCGGCGGCGCTCGTGCTCCTGCAAATGGCGCTTGCGCAGGCGGATCGACTTGGGCGTGATCTCGACCAGCTCATCGTCGTCGATGAACTCGACCGCGTACTCCAGCGTCAGCTGGATCGGCGGCACCAGGCGCACGGCCTCGTCCGTGCCCGAGGCGCGGATGTTGGTCAGCTGCTTGCCCTTGATGGGGTTGACCACCAGGTCGTTGTCGCGGCTGTGGATGCCGATGATCATGCCTTCGTACAGCGCCTCGCCGGGGCTGACGAACATGCGGCCGCGGTCCTGCAGCTTCCACAGCGCATAGGCCACGGCCTCGCCGTTGTCCTGGCTGATCAGCACGCCATTGCGGCGCTCGCCGATGGCGCCCTCGCGCACGGGCGCGTACTCGTGGAAGATGTGGCTCATCAGGCCGGTGCCGCGCGTCAGCGTCAGGAACTCGTTCTGGAAGCCGATCAGGCCGCGCGCCGGGATCAGGTATTCCAGGCGGGTGCGGCCGCGGCCATCCGGCTGCATGTCCTGCAGGTCGCCCTTGCGGCGGCCCAGTTCTTCCATGACGCCGCCCTGGTGGGCGTCTTCCACGTCGATGGTCAGGGCCTCGAACGGCTCGCAGCGGACGCCGTCGATCTCCTTGAACACCACGCGCGGCCGCGACACGGCCAGTTCATAGCCTTCACGCCGCATGGTCTCGAGCAGGATGGTCAGGTGCAGTTCGCCGCGGCCCGACACTTCGAACACCGTGTCGTCGCCGGTATCGCGCACGCGCAGCGCCACGTTGGACTTGAGCTCGCGGTCGAGCCGGTCGCGCAGCTGGCGGCTGGTGACGAACTTGCCTTCGCGGCCGGCCAGCGGCGAGGTGTTGACCATGAAGTTCATGGTCAGGGTGGGCTCGTCGATGCGCAGCATGGGCAGCGGCTCGGGCTGGGCCGGATCCATCACGGTGCAGCCGATGCCGATCTCTTCGATGCCGTTGATCAGCACGATGTCGCCGGCCTCGGCCTCGTCCACCAGTTCGCGCTCCAGGCCCTTGAACTTCAGCACCTGGTTGATCCGGCCCTTGCCGGACGCGCCGTCGGGACCGAACTGGTACGTCACTTCCATGCCGGGACGCATGCGGCCGCGATTGATGCGGCCGACGCCGATCTTGCCCACGTAGCTGTTGTAGTCCAGCGAGATGATCTGCATCTGCAGCGGGCCGTTGGGATCGTCGTCGCGCTGCGGCACGTGCTGCAGGATGGCTTCGAACAGCGGCCGCATGTCGCCGTCGCGCACGTCGGGCGTGAGGCCCGCGTAGCCCGACAGGCCGGAGGCGTAGATCACCGGGAAGTCGAGCTGCTCTTCGGTGGCGCCCAGCTTGTCGAACAGGTCGAAGGTGGCGTTGATGACGTAGTCCGGACGGGCGCCGGGACGGTCGATCTTGTTGACCACCACGATCGGCTTGAGGCCCAGCGCCAGCGCCTTGCGGGTCACGAAGATGGTCTGTGGCATGGGCCCTTCGACCGCGTCGACCAGCAGCAGCACGCCGTCGACCATCGACAGCACCCGCTCCACCTCGCCGCCGAAGTCGGCGTGCCCCGGGGTATCGACGATGTTGATGTGGGTGCCCTGGTATTCGACCGCGCAATTCTTGGCCAGGATGGTGATGCCGCGCTCTTTTTCCAGGTCGTTGGAATCCATGACCCGCTCCGTCACGGCCTGGTTCTCGCGGAAGGTGCCGGATTGGCGCAGTAGCTGGTCGACCAGCGTGGTCTTGCCGTGGTCGACGTGGGCAATGATGGCGACGTTGCGCAGGGCGCGAGTCATAGCGTGTCCTTTAAGGTCTTGACGGGCAGCAGGCCCGCCGGCAATTCAGTCAGTGCAAGCAAGGCCTGCTTGGGGTCTGGCATGGCCTGCAGGGCCTCCAGCGTGACGGCGCGGTCCAGCGAAAATGGCCCGACGTGCGTGCGCCGCAGCGCCGCCAGGTGGGCATGGCAGCCCAGCACCCGCCCGATGTCCTGGGCCAGGGTACGGATGTACGTGCCCTTGCTGCAGGCCACGTCGATCTCGGCCTGCGTGCCCGACAGCGACAGCAGATCGATGCGATGGATGGTCACCTGGCGCGCCGGGCGCTCGAGTTCGATGCCCTGGCGCGCGTACTCGTACAGCGGCTTGCCATCGCGCTTGAGCGCCGAGTACATCGGCGGCACCTGCTCGATGATGCCCTGGAAACGTGACAGCGCATCGCGCAGGCTGGCCTCGTCCACGGCGAAACCGTCGGGCGCGCGGGCCACCACGTTGCCGGTCAGGTCGCCGGAATCGGTTTCCTCGCCGAACTGCAGCGTGGCGCGGTACGCCTTGTCGGCGTCGAGCATCGCCCCGGATATCTTCGTGGCCCGCCCCATGCAGCACACCAGCAGGCCGGTGGCGAATGGATCGAGCGTGCCGGTGTGGCCGGCCTTGGCCGCGTCCAGGCAGCGCCGTGCCCGTTGCAGGGCGTGGTTGCTGGACAACCCCACGGGTTTATCCAGCAACAGGACACCGTCGAGCGCAAGCCCGCGTCGTTTGGCCATCGTCGAATCCGGAAAAAAGAGTGCAGAGACGACAGCCGGTCAGGACTGGTCTTCAGGTTCGTCCGGGACGCCCGAGGACGGGCCGGACCGGTTGGCGCGGTCGATCAGGGCCGACATTTCGATGCCGCGCGCCACCTGGGCGTCGTGCACGAAGCGCAGCGTGGGGACGGTATGGATGTGCAGCAGCTTGTACAGCTGCGAGTGCAGCCAGCCGGCCTTCTCGTTGAGCAGCGCGGCGGCGGCATCGGGCTCGGCGCCCAGCACCGTGAAATACACCTTGGCGTGCGCGTAGTCGGCCGACAGTTCCACACCGGACAGCGTGATCAGCCCCGCGCGCGACGTGTCGATCTCGCGCTGGATCAGCCCGGCCAGATCCTTCTGGATCTGGTCGGCCAGCCGCAGGTTGCGGCCGGGGATGGATTTGGACTTGTGACGGCTCATGAAAAACTTGCGGATACGCCGCACCCCTTACAGGGTGCGGGCGATCTCCTTGATTTCGAAGACTTCCAGTTGGTCGCCCACCTGGATGTCGTTGCTGCCGCGCAGCGTCAGGCCGCAATCGAAGCCCGACTTGACTTCCTTGACGTCGTCCTTGAAGCGGCGCAGCGATTCGAGATGGCCGGTCCAGTGGACCACGTTGTTGCGCAGCAGGCGGACTTGCGAATCGCGGCGCACCACGCCGTCCAGCACCATGCAGCCGGCGACGTTGCCGATGCGCGAGATGGAGTAGACCTCGCGGACCTCGACCAGGCCGATGATCTCTTCCTTCTTCTCGGGCGCCAGCATGCCGGACATGGCCGCTTTCACTTCATCCACGGCGTCGTAGATGATGTTGTAGTAGCGCAGGTCGATGCCGTTGGACTCGGCCAGCTTCTTGGCGCTCTGCTCGGCACGGACATTGAAGCCGATGACGACCGCGTTGGACGCGATGGCCAGGTTGACGTCGCTTTCCGAGATGCCGCCCACGGCCGCGTGCACCACCTGCACCCGCACCTCGTCGGTGGAGAGCTTGGTGAGCGAGGCGACCAGGGCTTCCTGGGAACCCTGCACGTCGGTCTTGACGATGAGCGGCAGGGTCTGCGTGCCCTCGCCCAGGTTGTCGAACATGGACTCGAGCTTGGCGGCCTGCTGGCGGGCCGGCTTGACGTCGCGGAACTTGCCCTGGCGGAACAGCGCGATCTCGCGCGCCTTGCGCTCGTCGGCCAGCGCGATGAGCTCGTCGCCGGCGGCGGGCACGTCGGTCAGGCCCTGGATCTCGACCGGGATGGACGGACCGGCTTCCTGGATCTGCTTGCCGTTTTCGTCGACCATGGCACGCACGCGGCCGAAGCTGGCGCCGGCCAGCACCACGTCGCCGCGCTTGAGCGTGCCGCTCTGCACCAGGATCGTGGCCACCGGGCCGCGGCCCTTGTCGAGGCGGGCCTCGATGACCAGGCCCTTGGCCGGGGCATCGACAGGCGCCTTGAGTTCGAGGATTTCAGCCTGCAGCAGCACGTTCTCGAGCAGGTCGTCGATGCCGGCGCCGGTCTTGGCCGACACGGGCACGAACGGCACGTCGCCGCCGTACTCTTCGGGCACGACCTCTTCCGCCACCAGTTCCTGCTTGACGCGCTCGGGGTTGGCTTCCGGCTTGTCGATCTTGTTGACCGCCACGACCAGGGGCACGCCGCCGGCCTTGGCATGGTGGATGGCCTCACGCGTCTGGGGCATGACGCCATCGTCGGCGGCCACCACCAGGATGACGATGTCGGTCGCCTTGGCGCCGCGCGCACGCATGGCGGTGAACGCCTCGTGGCCCGGGGTGTCGAGGAAGGTGACCACGCCACGCTCGGTCTCGACGTGATAGGCGCCGATGTGCTGGGTGATGCCGCCGGCCTCGCCCGCGGCGACCTTGGCGCGCCGGATGTGGTCCAGCAGCGAGGTCTTGCCGTGGTCGACGTGGCCCATGACGGTGACCACGGGCGCGCGCGGCAGCAGCTCGGCCTCGGTGGCGGCCGGGGTCTCGTCCAGGAAGACCTCGGGATCGTCCAGCTTGGCGGCGATCGCCACGTGGCCGAGCTCCTCGACCACGATCATGGCGGTTTCCTGGTCCAGCACCTGGTTGATGGTGACCATCTGGCCCAGCTTCATCAATTGCTTGATGACCTCGGCGGCCTTGACGGACATCTTGTGCGCCAGGTCGGCCACGCTGATGGTCTCGGGCACGTGCACTTCACGCGCGATGAATTCCTGCGGCGCGGGCTCGTGGCGACGGTCGGCCTGCTGGTTGCGGCTGTTGCGGCCGCCCTTGCCGCCCTTGCCGCCGGCGCGCCAGCCGTCGCGGCTGGGCGCGGAGGGCTTGTCGGCGGGCTTCTTGCGCGACGAGTCGTCGCTCCAGGTGGAAGCGACCTCGGCCGTCTTGATGGTCTTCTTGGACCCGCTGGCCGGCTTGGCGTCTTTCTTGGCGCCCGCGGCGGCAGCGGCCTTGGCGGCCGGCTTGTGCAGGGTGCCCGACAGCGCCGCGGGATTCTCGGGTTCGGGCGCGCGCAGCACCTTGCGCGGGCGGTTCAGCATTTCGCGCAACGCGGCGGCCTCGGCCTCGGCGGCGCGGCGGGCTTCCTCGCGCGCGGCGGAATCGGCCGTGGCGGCCGGAGCGGCGCGGCGCACGTCGGGACGGCCGGCCTTGGGCGCCGCTTCGGGCGCGGGCTTGGCGGCTTCCGGCTGCTGCGGCTCGGCAGGCTCGGCGGGTTCGGCCTCGGCCGGCTGCTCAGCGGCGGCAGCCGCGGGCGGCTCGGCCGGAGCCTCGGGTTCGGCGGGCGCGGCGGCCGGTTCCGGCGCGGCGGGCTCGGCTTCACGTTCGGCCTCGCGCTGCGCGGCCGGCTCGGCGACGGGCGACGCCGGCGCTTCGGCCGGCGCCTGCGCCGCCACGGGCTCGGCTTCGGGCTGCGGCTCGGGCTGGGCCTGCGGCTCGGGCTGCGGCGCAACCGATTGCGCCTGCGGCGTCGGCTCTGCCACGGCGGGCGTTGCCGGCGCCTCGGCCGCGGCCGGCGCGGGCTGCTCGACGGGCGCCACCGGGGCGTCGGGCGCCGCTTGCGCAGCCTCGGCGCGCGCGGCCTCGAGGGCGATCTCGGACGGATCGCGCTTGACGAACACGCGCTTCTTGCGGACCTCGACCTGGATGGTGCGCGACCGGCCGGTGGCATCGGCCTGGCGGATCTCGGAGGTCTGACGACGCGTCAAGGTGATTTTCTTGCCCTCGGTCGCGCCATGGGCGCGGCGCAGCGAGTCGAGCAACTTCGCCTTGTCGCTGTCGGTAACCGCGTCGTCCACCGAGTTGAGGTCAACACCGGCCGAACGCAGCTGCTCCAGCAGCACGTTGGCGGGCATCTTCAGCTCGGTAGCGAACTGGGCGACAGTATTACTCGACATTAGGCTCTCTTCCCTATATGCAGCGATTACAACAAAGCAAAGGCGGATGGGCGGCCTGGCCGTGCATCCACCGGACGGTACCCTTGCCGGTTACTCTTCATCGAACCAGTGGGCCCGGGCGCGCATGATCAGCTCGCTGGCTTGCTGCTCGTCGAGATCGGCGATTTCGGCCAATTCGTCGGTGGCCAGCTCGGCCAGATCGTCGCGCGTCAGCACTTGCCGTTCGGCCAGCTTGGCGGCCAGCTCCGGCGTCATGCCCTCGAGTTCGAGCAGGTCCTGGGCCGTTTCAAGGCGCTCTTCCTGGGCGATGGCCTCGGTCAGGAGCGCATTGCGGGCACGGGCGCGCAGCTCGTTGATGGTGTCTTCGTCAAACGCCTCGATTTCCAGCAGTTCCTGCATGGGCACGTAGGCGATTTCCTCGATACCGGTAAACCCTTCGTCGATGAGGATGTCGGCGACTTCTTCATCGACGTCGAGCTTGTTCATGAACGTGGCGCGCAGGCCGGCGCGCTCGGTTTCCTGGCGGCTCAGGCTTTCTTCCGGCGTCATGATGTTGATCTGCCAGCCGGTGAGCTCGGACGCCAGGCGCACGTTCTGGCCCTTGGCGCCAATGGCCTTGGGCAGGTTTTCCTCGTCGACCACCACATCCATGGCGTGCTTGTCTTCGTCCACCACGATGGACTCGACGTTGGCCGGCGCCAGGGCGCCGATGACGAACTGGGCGGGATCTTCCGACCACAGCACGATGTCGACCTGTTCGCCGCCCAGCTCGTTGCGCACCGCGGTGACGCGCGAGCCGCGCATGCCCACGCAGGTGCCGATGGGGTCGATACGCTTATCGTACGCCACCACGGCAATCTTGGCGCGCACGCCCGGATCGCGCGCGGCGGCCTTGATCTCGAGCAGGCCCTGCTCGATCTCGGGAACTTCGTTCTCGAACAGCTGGCGGATGAACTCGGGCGACGTGCGCGACAGGATGACCTGCTGGCCGCGCGCGGCGTGATCGACCCGCAGCACATAGGCACGCAGGCGGTCGCCGACCCGGAAGTTCTCTTTGGGGATCATCTCGGAACGCGGCAGGCGGGCTTCGATCTTGCCGGTCTCGACGATGATGTCGCCCTTGTCCATGCGCTTGATGGTGCCCGAGATGATCGTCTCGCCGCGATCGAGGAAGTCGTTGAGGACTTGCTCGCGCTCGGCGTCGCGGATCTTCTGCAGGATGGCCTGCTTGGCCGCCTGGGCGCCGATGCGGCCGAATTCGACCGGCTCGAGCGGTTCCTCGATGTACTCGCCGACTTCGATATTGGGCACCAGCTCGCGCGCGTCGGACAGCATTTCCTGCTTGTCGGGCTCTTGCAGGCCGGCTTCGTCGGGCACCACCAGCCACCGGCGGAAGCCTTCGTGGCTGCCGGTTTCACGGTCGATGGAGACGCGGATCTCGGCGTCTTCCTTGAAACGCTTTTTCATGGCCGAAGCCAGCGCGCTTTCGAGCGCTCCGAAAACCACTTCGCGCGTGACGTTCTTTTCACGCGCCAAGGCATCGACCAACAGAAGAATTTCGCGACTCATCGCTTTTTGCCCTTGAAATCCAGAACGGGATCCAGTTTGGCACGCTCGATGTCGGCGAGCGTGAAGTTCAGCACCTGGATGTCGTCCTTCTTTGCCTCAAATTCGAGACCGAACACGGTCTGGTGCGCTTCGGCGGCCGTGCCGCCATCGGCCGCCTGGCCGGCCTCGGGGGCGGTCAGGATGCCGGAAAACACCTTGCGGCCGTCCAGCGGCTGGCGCAGTTTGATCTCGACGCGTTCGCCCGCGAAGCGGCGCAGCTCGGCCTCGGTGCGCAACGGGCGATCGACGCCCGGCGAGCCGACTTCCAGCCGCTTGTAGTCGATGTTCTCGACCTCGTAGACGCGCGACAACTGGCGGGAGACCTGTTCGCAATCTTCGATGCGCACGCCACCCGCCTTGTCGATGGTGACACGCAAAAGACCGAGCGCAGCACGTTCGACGTCGACCAGTTCGACGTCCATGCCAGCCAGTGCCTCTTGGGTCAATGCGTATAAATCAGCCATACACTCAAAAAAAATGGGCTGCATGCCCAGCCCACCGTATCGCCCGGCGCCCGGATCGGGTTTCTGCGAAGCGCCAAGCTCCGCCGCGGGATGCCCCGCCAGGAAACCCAATACCGGGCCCGAGCCCAAATATTGCGACCTTGTTTTCCGCCCCGGGCCCAATCCGGCGACCGCGCTTCGGGTCGGACCGGATACCGCCGGGCGCGGCATCCGGCGCGCAACCAAAGGCGTGCGCGCCATGAAAACCAACAATTTTACCAGATAACCGGGAAAATTACCTGATGCGTCGCGGGTTTACGGCCAGGGCGCCACGCCCGCGCGCGCCTGGCGCGACAGCGGCCGGTCAGCGACCGCCCCGCCCTCGTCCGCCGCCCAGGAACCCGAGCCGGGATTCGTGCGCCGAAGCGCTCTTGGGCTGCCAGTCGTCGCCGCGGCCGCCGCTGCGCTGCGAGCGGGATTTGCCGGACGACGCCTTGCCGGGCCGCGCGGGCTGGTTGCCGCGTGCCGCCCCCTGGCCGCCGGGCTTGGCCCGGCCGCCCTTGCGGGGGCCGGCCGGCGCGGCCGCAACATCGGCCGGATTGGCCGCCGCGGCACCGGCCGGCGCATTCTTGCCACGGCGCGGCTTGCCGCTCTTGGTGGCCTTGCCGCCCGCCGCCGCCTTGCCGCCGGCCGGCTTGGGCTTGCCGCCGGCCGCCTTGCCGCCGCCCTTGCCGGCCTTGCGGCCGGAATCCTTGCCGAGGGGATGGCCGTTGGCATATCCGCCCGTGAACATCAGGCCGGTGCCGAACGGATCGGAAGGACACGCCGCCACCTGTCCGGCACTGCCCTGGCGGCCGCCCTGCAGCTTGCCGCGCCGGCCGATGCGCGCGCCGTTCATGCCGTTGCGCTCCAGGGTGCCGAACCCGGGCGGCAGCGCGCTGTCGTGCGAGCGCGGCTGGCGCGCGTGCCGGCCGTCGTCGTCGGCGTCGTCGTCGCGCAACAGACCGAGCTGGACCATCAGCGCCGTCACCAGCGACGGCTCTAGCTCCTCCCAGCGGCCGCGCCGCAAGGTGCGAGGCAGGACGATGTCGCCGAAACGGGTGCGGATCAGGCGGCTGACCGTGACGCCCACCGCCTCGAACATGCGGCGCACTTCGCGGTTGCGCCCCTCTTGCAGGGTCACGCGGTACCAGCGGTTGCTGCCGTCGCCGCCCAGGTAGTCGAGCGCGCCGAAAGCGGCCTGGCCGTCCTCCAGCTCGATGCCCTCGACCAGCGACTTGCGCGCCGCCTCGTCCATTTCGCCCAGCACGCGCACCGCGTATTCGCGTTCGGTGCCGTAGCGCGGATGCATGATGCGATTGGCCATGTCGCCCGACGTGGTGAAGATGAGCAGGCCTTCGGTATTCAGGTCCAGGCGCCCCACCGACAGCCATTTGCCGGTGCGCAGCTTCGGCAGGCGGGCGAATACGCTGGCCCGGCCGCCCGGGTCGTCATGGCTGACGATCTCGCCGGCCGGCTTGTGATACAGGATGACGCGCGGCGGCTTTTTGGCGTTGGGCCGGGCGATCGGCTTGCCGTTGACGCGCACCTGGTCCGACGGCGACACGCGCTGCCCGATATGGGCCGGCTCGCCATTGACCGACACCCGGCCGGCGGTGATGAGTTCTTCCATTTCGCGGCGCGAGCCGATACCGGCATCCGCCAGCACCTTGTGCAGCTTGGGCATGGCCGCATCGCTGTTCAGATACTTGCCCAGCCGCTGCTCGAGGCGGGCGGACTGATCCAGGTAGGCCAGCGCCTGTTCGGCCTCGCGCTCGGCGGCGCGGGGATCGGCCTCGGAAGCCGGCGCGGCCGGCTCGGCCCGGGCTTCGCCCTGGCCCTGGCCGGCCGCCGCGGCATCGCCCCGGCGGCGGCGGAATGGCGTGCGCAGCTTGCGGCCGCGACCGCGGTTGCCCGCCGCGGCGTCGCCGCCTTCGCCCCCCGCGCCATCGGCCGGCACGGGCTCGGCCACTGCGGGCGCCGCCGTGGCGCCCAGTTCGGAAACGGGAAAATCGTCTTGTTGCATCGTATTCGTTGTATTCGTTGTATTGGTTGTCACAGAGACAGCTCCAGATTTCAAGCTTGGGCGAGCCCGCCGCGGGCCGGCTCGTCTGTATCGGGGGTCGGCGGCACCTCGGGCGCGTGATCAGGCCCGGGCGGCTCGACATCCGGGCCGGGCTCCTGCGGTTCGACCTCGGGCTCGGGCGGCTGCGGTTCGACTTCGGGTTCGGGCGGCTGCGGCTGAACGTCCGGTTCGGCAGGCTGCGGCTCGACTTCCGGCTCGGGAGCAGGCGGCGCGATTTCGGGCGTGGTCGCGGGCGGTTCGATCTCCGGCCGGGATGCCGGAAGAGCGATCTCCGGCCCGGGCGTCACGGGCTCGGCCTCGGGAGGCGTCTGCCCCGGGGCAATGGTATCGGGCGCCGGCGGCGCCACTTCCGGCTCGCGCGGAGCGGCATTGTCCGCTGCGGCCGCGGCGGCGACGATGGCGGCGCCGGCGGCCACGCCCGTCCCCTCGCCTTCCGTCGTGGCGGCCTCTTCGCCTTGCGCCACGTCGGCCTCGGCCGGCGCGTCGGGCTCGAGGGTGACCTCCGAGCCGCCCAAGTCCAGCCCTTGCAGGGCCGCGGCCGCCTGGGCCGTATCGAGCGGCGGCAGTTCGTCCAAGGCGTGCAGCCCCAGGTCGTCCAGGAACTGGCGAGTGGTGCCGAACAGGGCCGGGCGCCCCGGCGCGTCGCGATGACCGATGACCTCGATCCAGCCCCGGTCTTCGAGCGTCTTGACGATCTGCGACGAGACGGTCACGCCGCGGATGTCTTCGATATCGCCGCGCGTCACCGGCTGGCGCCAGGCCACGATGGCCAGCGTCTCCATCACGGCGCGCGAGTACTTGGGAGGTTTCTCGGGATTGAGGCGCTCGAGGTAGCGTTGCATCTGCGGCCGGCTCTGGAAGCGCCACCCGGTGGCCAGCTGGGCCAGCTCCAGGCCCCGCTCTGTCCATTGGGCCTGCAACCCCTCCAGCAGCGTGCGCAGCCTGGCGTTATCGAACTCCGGATCCTCGCCGAACAGCTTGCGCATGTCGGCCAGTTGCATCGGCTGGCTCGCGCACAGCAGCGCGGCCTCCAGCACGCATGTTGCCTCACTATCGTTCATCGATACTCTGTCTGTAAAAATGGGCTAATTTGCGCTAACTGTAAAAAACGGCTATGATCTTTCTTCTCAGACGCGGGGTGGAGCAGTCTGGCAGCTCGTCGGGCTCATAACCCGAAGGTCGTAGGTTCAAATCCTGCCCCCGCAACCAAATTCCTTGAAGGCCCGGCGCATCGCCGGGCCTTTTTGCTTGGCGCCGCCGCGGGCGCCACGGCCGCCATGGAATGCGACGGGCGCGATCGCAGACGCGACCCCGCCCTGCCCCGCGATGCGGAGGCTAGTCGAAGTGGCGCAGACTTGCGTAATGTTCACGACGTTCCTGTAGACACAGCCTGTGGGGAGATGCGCCGAAACGCCGGCGCCTCGGACCCGCACAATGCCGCGCGTATCAGTGCGCAGCGCCGCCATGGCGGCATTTGCTGAAAAAATGAACCTGAACCGCCTGGCGCCAGGAAACTGGACGAAGGCGCAGGATACCCCTTGCCCCGAGGCAACCACCACGCCGGATCAGGTGCGGCTCGATGAACGAACCCTGTTGACCATGCGGCGGCGCCGAGCCGGCGATTCTTAGACGTATGGGACGACCATGCTGCCTGCGCGAGCGACCGGCGTATATGCGGCCTGCCAACCTGCCTGGCAACCACCACGCGGAACCCTGGGCCCGCGGTAGCGGCACCGGTTGCGTGGAGCCCGCGACGGCGATACCCGCCGCGGCGTTGCCTGCGGCCCCGAACCTGCGACATGGCCATTGCCATGATTTTCGCGGCTGCCAATGCGGGCAGTACCGGCCGGGACGATGTTGGTCTTCACGAAGACAGTGTGTCCATTATACCTGCAATACCTGGCCGCACAAAGCATGGCGGGCGCCCGCACCATCATGTGCGCGCATCCCACGGGGCGTCGCCGAAGCGCTCGGCGAGGAAATCAAGCATGGTCCGCAGGATCAGCGGCATCTGGCGCCGCGAGGCATAAACCCCATAAATGCCGAGCTCCTCGGGCGGGGTGCCAGTCAACAGCGGGACCAGGCGCCCGGCGGCAATCTCGGGCCCCGCCAGGTAGGTGGGCAGCATGGCGATGCCGCTGCCGCGCACCGCCGTGCGGGCCAGCAGCAACGCGTCGTTGGCGGTGATGCTGCCGCTGACCGGGACATCGACCCACTCGGCGTCGCGCCTGAAGCGCCAGAGGCTCTTGCCAAAGTGCGTATGCGTCAGGCAATTGTGCTTGACCAGGTCCTCCGGCCGCGCCGGCGTGCCGTGCGCCTTCAAGTATGCCGGGGCCGCGCATACCGCCGACCGGCATGGCGCCAGCTTGCGGGCAATCAGGTTGGGGTCGAGCTCGTTGGTGATGCGCACCGCAAGATCGATGCCGTCCTCGACCAGGTTGACGATACGGTCGACCAACTGCAGGTCGACCGACGCGCCCGGGTAGCGGTCCACGAAATCGGCCACTGCGCCGGCCAGCTGCGCGGCGCCGAACGACAGGCTGACGCTGACGCGCAACTGCCCGCGCGGCTCGGCATCGGGCGCGGCCACCGCTTCGTGCATGTCGCCCATCAGATCGAGCATGCGGCGACAGCGCGGCAGGGTCTCGGCGCCGGCCGGCGTGAGGCTGAGCCGGCGGGTCGTGCGATGCAGCAAGCGCGCGCCGACCCACGCCTCGAGCTCGGCCAGGTAGCGCGACACCATGGCGCGCGACATGTCCAGCCGCTGCGCCGCCGCCGACAGGCTGCCCCGGTCGACGACTTCGACGAACACCTGCATGGCTTTCAGGCGGTCCATGATTGTCTCGCTCGCTGCACCAATGCCTGTTTATACCGTATTCCCCGGGCCAACGGCACGGCCCGCCGGCATTCAGGCGGGCTGGCCCAGCGCCTGGCGCACCGCCCCGGCGACGGCGTCGGGATCCAGCTCGCGCAGAATGAACACCAGGCGCGTCTGGGGCTGGCCGTCCGGCCAGGCGTCGAGCGGCTCGAGGGGATACAGGTCGCGGTGCACCGCGTGCGCGACGCTGGGCCCGCCTTCGTCCTGCAAGCGCACCAGCCCTTTCATGCGCAGCAGGCCGCGGTGATGCACCTCCAGCACGCGCGACATGCCGGTCAGGAACGCGGCGCGGCTGACCGGCGCGGGCAGC
The DNA here is from genome assembly GCF_002261345.1 of Bordetella genomosp. 2. Taxonomy (GTDB): domain Bacteria; phylum Pseudomonadota; class Gammaproteobacteria; order Burkholderiales; family Burkholderiaceae_B; genus Bordetella_A. The sequence goes on from NZ_NEVT01000006.1 coordinate 902,674, forward strand.
GCCAGCACCGTATGACGCACCTGCGGATGGCGCCCCGCCGCCGCGGGCGCGAAGGCGCCCAGCCAGCGTCCCAGCGCCCCCGGTTCGCGCCGGGCCGGCGCCGAGTCGAACAGCCGGCGGTCCAGCTCGACGCCAGGCCGCACGACACATTGCACCGCCGCCGGATTGACCTGGGCCACCGCCTGCCGCGCGGCGGCCAGGTCGTCCGCGCCCGCCAGGTCGGCCTTGGCGCAGGCCACGACATCGGCCAGCGCCACCTGCTGGAGCGCCTCCGGCTGGTCCAGCAGTTGCCGCCGGATGTGCCGGACGTCGACGACGGTCAGCGTGCCGCCATAGATATAGCGCTCGGCCAGGAACCGCTCGTGACGCAGGGTGAACAGGATCGCCGCTGGCGCGGCCAGCCCGGTGGTCTCGATCAGGACACGGCGGAACGGCTTGATCTGGCGCCGCAGCGCCAGCATGAACAAGTCCCGCAAGGTGTCGACCAGACCGCCATTGACGGTGCAGCAGATGCAGCCGCCCTCGATCACCGCGACGCGGCCGTCCGCATGGCGCACCAGGTGATGATCCACCCCCACCTCGCCAAGCTCATTGACGATCACGGCGGCGTCGGCATAGGCTGGATCCCGCACCAGCCGGTTCAGTAATGTAGTTTTGCCGCTGCCGAGGAACCCGGTCAGCACGGTGACGGCGATGCGCGGGTCCGCGGCCGGGCCCGCCGATTGCGTGGCTGGAATACCTGCTTTCAAGGAGTCAGTATGGCGCTGCATCATGCCCGCTCGGGTGAATTGATCGACATCCGGCCGCTGGGGCCGGCCCTGAAGCACGCACGTTCGCAGGCGCTGGTGCGGGCGGACCAGATGGAAATACTACGCCTGGTGCTGCCCGCGGGCCACGTGCTGCCCACCCACGACATCGACACCAGCGCCGTTGCCCTGCAATGCCTGGAAGGCATTGCCGAACTCGAGGCGCACCACACGACGCAGGTCCTGCGGGCCGGCACGCTGGTGTACCTGGCGCCGGGCGTGCCGCGCCGCCTCACGGCGCTGGAAGACTGCGCGCTGCTGGTCACGCTGTTCCTGGACCGGTCGTAGCCGACGCGCGTCGTGCGGCATCGCCGCGCAAGGGCGACCAGAAAGCCAAAAGGGCCGTTCACTTGCGTGAACGGCCCTGCATACTTTGGCTCCCCGAGCTGGGCTCGAACCAGCGACCTGCGGATTAACAGTCCGTCGCTCTACCGACTGAGCTATCGGGGAACTGCTAAAGAAGCGAGATTATGACGCATCTTTTTTTTTGATGCAAGTGGCGTGGATGCAATCGTACGGGCAATCGACTTCGGCACCTGGCCATGCGTGGCGTGGCAAACTCTGATATGATCTCGGTCTTTCGAGACGGCGCGCCATGGCGCGGCAACTTGGAAAGCGGCGCACAGCGCGCCTGTGCCAGGCCGGCATAGCTCAGTTGGTAGAGCAGCGCATTCGTAATGCGAAGGTCGTAGGTTCGACTCCTATTGCCGGCACCAGTTTCAAGTAAAAAGGGCAGCCCACATGGGCTGCCCTTTTTGCTGTGCGCCGCCCTATTCGGCGTCGGGCTGCTTTTCCGGCGCGGCCAGGTCGAAGGCCGGCAGTTCGCGGCAGGCGGCGTCGATGCGCGTGATGGTGGGCAGCGCGGACAGGTCGCAGTCGAAGCGGCGCGCGTTGTAGACCTGCGGCACCAGGCAGAGGTCGGCCAGGGTGGGCGTGTCGCCGTGACAATAACGGCCGGTGGACGAGGAATGCGCCAGCATGGCCTCGACCGACTCCAGGCCCAGCTTGACCCAGTGCCGGTACCAGTCGTTCTTGGCTTCTTCGCTGACCTGCAGGTCGCGCTTGAGGTACTTGAGCACGCGCAGGTTGTTCAGCGGATGCGTGTCGCAGGCGATGGTCTGCGCGATGGCGCGCACCCGCGCGCGCCCGACGGGATCGGCCGGCAGCAGCGCGGGCTGCGGATGGGTTTCGTCGAGGTATTCCATGATGGCCAGCGACTGCCCGATGACGGCGTCGCCGTCGACCAGCGTGGGCACCAGGGCGCTGGGGTTGAGCGCCCGGTACGATTCGGCCAGCTGCTGCCCGCCGTCTTTCAGCAGATGCACGCCCAGGTATTCGTAAGACAGGCCTTTCAGGTTCAGCGCGATGCGCACGCGGAAGGCGGCCGAACTGCGAAAGTAGCTGTACAACTGCATGAGGTCTCCTTGGACGGACGTAGGGGCCGGGATGGCTCAGGACGAAGCGGATGCATCGGGCGCCGCCTTGCGCGACAGGCCCTTGGGCAGCGGGAAGGCGACGTTCTCTTCGAGGCCGGGCATGGTGCGCACCGATACCGCGCCCAGTTCTTTCAGGCGCTGCACCACCTGCTGGACCAGGATCTCGGGCGCCGAGGCGCCGGCGGTGATGCCGATGCGCTGCTTGCCCCGCAGCCAGGCCGGGTCGATGGCGTGCGCGCCGTCCACCAGGTGCGCCTCGGTGCCGATGCGCTCGGCGACTTCGCGCAGGCGGTTCGAATTGGAGCTGTTGGGGCTGCCGACCACCAGCACCAGGTCGCAATCGGGCGCCAGCAGCTTGACCGCGTCCTGGCGGTTCTGCGTGGCATAGCAGATGTCGCTTTTCTTGGGCTCGACGATGTCGGGAAAGCGCGCGCGCAGCGCCGCCGACACGGCCGCCGCGTCGTCGACCGACAGCGTGGTCTGCGTGACGAACGCCAGGTTGGAGGGATCCGTAACCTGGAGGCTGGCGACATCGGCGGCGGTCTCGACCAGGTACATGCCGCCCTGGGCCTGGCCCAGGGTGCCTTCGACCTCGGGGTGGCCCTTGTGGCCGATCATGATGATCTCGCGGCCGGCGGCGCGCATGCGCGCGACCTCGATGTGCACCTTGGTGACCAGCGGGCAGGTGGCGTCGAATACCTGCAAGCCGCGCGCCTCGGCTTCCTGGCGCACGGCCTTGGACACGCCATGGGCCGAGAACACGACGATGGCGCCGGCGGGAGCCTGGTCGAGCTCGTCGATGAAGACGGCGCCCTTGGCGCGCAGGTCTTCGACGACGTAGCGGTTGTGGACGATTTCATGGCGCACGTAGATGGGCGCGCCGTGCAGTTCGAGCGCGCGCTCGACGATGTCGATGGCGCGGTCGACGCCGGCACAGAAGCCGCGCGGCTGGGCCAGCACGACCTCGGCGTCGGCGGCGGTGACGTGGTCGGCCATTACAGGACCCCCAGGATATCGACATCGACCCGCAGCGCGGTGCCCGCCAGCGGATGGTTGAAATCGAACAGCGCCCAGTCGGGCGTGATCTGCTTGAGCACGCCGGAATAGCGGCCCCCGTTGGGCGCGCTGAACTCGACCAGGTCGCCGGGCTCGAAGGTGGCGTCGGCGCCGGCGTGCTCGGCCAGCATGGCGCGCGTGATTTTCTGGACCAGGTCGGGGTTGCGGTCGCCGTAGGCCTGCGCCGGCGCGAGCTCGATGCTGAAGCGTTCGCCTTCGGCATGGCCGAGCAGCGCGTCTTCGAGGCCCGGCGCCCATTGGCCGCTGCCCATTTGCAGGGTGGCGGGACGTCCGTCGAAGGTATCGGCGAACACCGAGCCCTGCCCGGGCCCGGAGGCCAGCACGATGCGGTAATGCAGGGTCAGGTAGGAATCGGAACGGACGATGGGGGTCGCCTGGTCGGCGGCGGTGCTGCTCAAGGTGGTCACCGTGGAAAATGAATCGGTAAACCTGGATTTTAGAACGTCTTGGCGCAACCGGCCGCCGCGTGCCCCGGCCGGGGCATGACGTAGTTCGACGACGGGACAAAATCGTTCACTGCCGCCCCGCCGGCGGCCCGTCCCTGGCATCTTGAAGGCTTGTCCGTTCCCGCCGCCCCGCCATGAGCCTGCCCCACGACCTGCCCGAACACGAACGCCCGCGCGAGCGCCTGCTGCGCCATGGCCCGGCCTCGCTGCGCGACGCCGAATTGCTGGCGCTGGCGCTGCGCACCGGCACGCGCGGCCGCACCGCCATCGACATGGGCGCCATGCTGATGCACCGCTACGGCGGCTTGCGCGGCCTGTTCGCCGCCACGCCCCAGGAACTCATGTCGCTGCCCGGCCTGGGCACGGCCAAGGCCGGCTCGCTGGCAGCCGTACTGGAGCTGGCGCGCCGCGCCACCGAGGAACGCCTGATGCGCACGCCCGCATTGGCCGAGCCCGGCGCCGTCAAGCTCTACTTCAAGACCGCGCTGACACACCGCACGGTGGAACATTGCCTGGCGCTGTACCTCGACAACCGGCTCAACCTGATCGCCAGCGGCGAGCTGGCGCGCGGCACGCTGGCGCAGGCGCCGGTGTATCCGCGCGAGGTGGTGCGCGAGGCGCTGCGCCACCACGCGGCCGCCCTGATCCTGGCGCACAACCACCCGTCCGGCTCGGCCCAGCCCAGCCAGGCCGATCGCGAACTCAACACCCGCCTGAAGCAGGCGCTGGCGCTGGTCGACGTGCGGCTGGTGGACCACCTCATCGTGGCCGCCGACTCGGTCGTGTCGATGGCGGAACTGGGCCTGCTGTAGCGCCGCGCGCGCCGGCGCTAGGGCCGGGCGGCGCGGCCCAGCTCGCCGCCGACGAAAACGAGGAACGCGGCCGCCATGGGCGGCAAGGCGTGGCCTTGCAGCGTCAGGATCTGGATGGTGCGCTGCTGCATTTCGGGATTCGAGAACGGCACGGCCGTCAGGCGCCTGGCATGCGGTTGGCCGCGCACCACCAGATACCCGGACAGGGCCACGATGAGGTTGCCCGGCAGCAGCGGCAGGAAGGCCGCCGAGTAGTTCGACACATAGGCCGGCTCCAGGTGCAGGCCGGCATTCGCGCAGCAGGTGTCGAACAATTGCCGCACGGTCGTCTCGCTGTCGCCCAGCGCCAGCGGGTAGTCGAGCAATTGGCGCACGTCGACCGATTTGCGGCTTGCCAGCGGATGCTTGCGGCACATGATGGCGTACACCGGCGCGGCGCATAATGCGTGGGTCTCCAGCCGCGGATCGGCGGCCACGCTGTAGCGAATGCCGATGTGCGACAGGCCTTCGGCCACCCGCCGGCCGACTTCCTGGCCGTGGCCCACGTGCATGTGGAACCGCACGTCGGCATGCTGGCGCTTGAAGCGGGCCATCGCCTGGGACAGGAACTGCTGGGCGAAACCCTCGGTGCTGGCGATGTGTACGGTCACGTCGCCCAGCGCACTGTCCTGGCGTATCGAACTGAGCACCCGCTCCGCTTCCAGGGCGCTGGCGCTGGCATAGGCCGACAGCCTGCGCCCGGCATCGCTGAGCCGCATGCCGCGCGGCAGCCGCTCGAACAAGGGCACCCCGACCATCGCCTCCAGCTTGCCGATCTGCCGACTGACGGCCGACGGCGCCACATGCAGGCGCTGCGCCGCCCGCGCAATGGACCCGGTACGCACGACCTCCAGAAAATGCCGCATCGCGGTCGAGATCATCGGCGCTGCTCCTTATTGGATTGCCATAAAGGCAATGATTATGTGCAAAAGTTCTAATTGTGGCATTCATACCGCTGTAATAAGTTTGGCGTTTTCAACCAGACGCGCCCTCCGCTGGCGCCGCGCCCAGTGACCCGCTCCGAAGCCATCTCGTCCGCCGTCCAGCAATTCGACGACGGCCGTTTTCTTGCCACGCTCGCCCGCCGGATCGCATACCAGACGGAAAGCGAGGAACCCGCCCAGGCGGCCGCGCAGCACGCCTACCTGCGCGAAGAACTGGCTCCGCTGCTACAGCGGCTGGGCTTCTCGCTGACCATCCACCCCAATCCTGCCGGCGTCGACCTGCCGCTGCTGGTGGCCCAACGCATCGAAGACCCGGACCTGCCCACGGTGCTGATGTACGGACACGCCGACGTGGTGCGCGGCAACGCCGCCCGGTGGAGCGCCGGACGCGACCCCTGGCGCCTGCAGGTCGAGGGGGATCGTTGGTACGGACGGGGCACGGCCGACAACAAAGGCCAGCACTCCATCAACCTGGCCGCGCTGGAATCGGTCATGGCCGCGCGCGCAGGCCGGTTGGGTTTCAATGCCAAGCTGCTGATCGAAACCGGCGAAGAAGCCGGCTCGCCAGGCTTGGCCGCCTTCTGCGCCAGCCACCGCCCCGCCCTGGCGGCCGACCTGTTCCTGGCCAGCGACGGCCCCCGGCTGGCGGCCGAACGGCCGACGCTGTTCATGGGCTCGCGCGGGGCCGTGAATTTCGAGCTGTCGGTGCATCTGCGCGAGCGCGCATACCATTCGGGCAATTGGGGCGGCCTGCTCGCCAACCCGGCGATCCTGCTGGCGCATGCGCTCGCCTCGCTGGTGGATGCGCGCGGCCGCATTGCGGTAGACGCCCTGCGGCCTCCGGCCATGCCGCCGCAGATCCGGCAGGCGCTGGCCGGCCTGCCGGTGGGCGGCGGTATCGACGACCCCGACGTCGACCAGGATTGGGGCGAGCCAGGGCTGGGCCCGGCCGAGCAGGTGTTTGGCTGGAACAGTCTTGATGTGCTGACCCTGTCGGCGGGCGACGCCGCCAAGCCGGTCAATGCCATCCAGCCGCGGGCCAGCGCCTGGTGCCAATTGCGTTTCGTGGTGGGTACGGACTGGCGCGGCCTGCAACAGCATGTGCGCGACCATCTGGACCGCCACGGCTTCCCGATGGTGCAGGTGCGCCTGGGCGCGCAGGCCGCCGCGACCCGGCTCCTGCCCGACCATCCATGGGTGCAGTGGGCGGCGCAGTCGCTGCGCCAGACCACTGGCCGCGACGCCGTGCTGCTGCCCAACTTGGGGGGCTCGCTGCCGAACGACATCTTCGCCGACCAGCTCGGACTGCCCACCGTGTGGGTGCCGCATTCCTATCCGGCCTGCGCCCAGCACGCGCCCGACGAGCACCTGCTGGGCGGCGTGGCCCGCGAAGGCCTGGCCGTCATGGCGGGCCTGTACTGGGACCTCGGCGAAGCCGGCCTGCGGCCCGCGCCACGGCGCTGAACCGGTCGCGGCGCGCAGCAACTCAGATCACGACAAGGGGAATACACATGAAGCGCATCCTGGGCCTGGCCGTCATGGCCTGCTTCCTGGCCGGCACCGCGCCGGCGACCGCGGCGTATCCGGCCAAGCCGGTCAAGATCGTGGTGCCGTTCACGCCCGGCGGCGCCACTGACGCCGTCGCGCGCCATCTGGCCAGGAAGCTGGCGGAGCGGCTGGGCCAGCCGTTCATCGTGGAGAACCGTCCGGGCGCCTCGACCATCATCGGCGCGCAGGCCGTGGCCGAGGCCGCGCCGGACGGCTACACCCTGATGCTGTCCGGATCGACCACCTACACAGTATTGCCGGCATTGAAGAAAAACCTGCCGTACTCGCCCCTGGCCAGCTTTGCGCCGCTCGCGATCGTGGCCCTGGCCCCGGTGGTGCTGCTCGCCAAGAACGACCTGCCGGCCGGCAATGCCGCCGAACTGGCGGCCCTGGCGCGGCAGCGGTCGGGCCAGGCGGGACTGATGTACGGCACCTTCGGCGCGGGCTCCGCCCCGCACCTGACCGGCGAGATGTTCGCCCAGGCCGCCGGGGCCGCGCTGTCGCCGGTGCCCTATAAGGGCAGCGCGCAACTGGTCACGGCGCTGATCGGCGGCGAAATCGACCTGGGCGTCGACACGGTGTCGTCGGCCGCGCCGCATGTCAAGGCCGGCAAGGTCCGCGCCATCGCCGTCACCGGCAGCCAGCGCGCCGGGCAACTGCCGGATGTGCCCACCTTCGCCGAGGCCGGCATGCCGTCCGTCTCGTTGATGGGATGGTACGGCCTGGCGGCGCCGGCCGGCACGCCCGCCCCGGTGCTGTCTACCCTGGAACAGGCGGTTGCCGCTATCATGCAGGATGCCGAGATCGACGCGGCTTTCTCCGCGATGGCGCTGCAGCCCGTCGCATGGGGGCCGGCGGCGTTCCGACGACAAATCGGGCAAGAGCTGCAGGTCTTCGGCGACATCGGCGCGCGCGCCGCGATTTCCCTTGACTGAACCGAGCCCTTCCTCCGCTTCCGCATCCATGAAACGCCTCTGGGATATTTCGCCGCCGGTATCGGCCGACTCGCCGGTATTTCCGGGCGACACCCCATACCGGCAGCAATGGAAGTGGTCGCTGACGCCGGAGTGCCCGGTCAACGTCAGCGAGATCACGCTGTCGCCGCACACCGGCGCGCATGCCGACGCCCCGCTGCACTATCGCAACGGCGCGCCGGCCATCGGCGCGCTGCCGCTCGAGCCGTTCCTGGGGCCGTGCCGGGTGATCCACGCCCTGGACTGCGGCCCGCTGATCCTGCCCGAACACTTGCGGCACGCGGCCGACGACCTGCCGCCGCGGGTGCTCGTGCGCACCGCCAAGCACGCCGCGCTGGACTGGTGGACCGACGACTTCACGGCCTACGCGCCGCATACCATCGAATGGCTGGCCGAGCGCGGCGTCATGCTGATCGGCCTGGACACGCCCAGCATCGACCCCGCCAGCAGCAAGACCCTGGACAGCCATCACGTCATCTTGCGGCGCGACATCCGCGTGCTGGAAAACCTGCTGCTCGACGACGTCGCGGAAGGCGACTACGAACTGATCGCCCTGCCGCTGGCGCTGGCCCAGGCTGACGCCAGCCCGGTGCGCGCGGTATTGCGCGAGCTGGGCTGACCCGCCCTGCCGGGCCGCGCGCCCGGCGGCGGCACCATCCCGAGACCGCCATGAATACACCTGAACGACCCGAAGACATCGTCCGCACCGAGAACGCGCAGCTGGATTACGCGCGGGACATGACCTACGGCGACTACCTGCACCTGGACGAACTGCTGGGCGCCCAGCATCCGCTGTCGCCGGAACACAACGAAATGCTGTTCATCGTGCAGCACCAGACTTCCGAGCTGTGGATGAAGCTGATGCTGCACGAACTGCGCGCCGCGATCGCCAGCGTGGCCGCCGACCGCCTGCCGCCGGCCTTCAAGATGCTGGCGCGCGTCAGCAAGATCATGGAACAGCTCGTGCATGCCTGGGATGTGCTGGCCACCATGACGCCGCCCGAGTATTCCGCCCTGCGCCCGCACCTGGCGCGCTCGAGCGGCTTCCAGAGCTACCAGTATCGCCAGATCGAGTTCCTGCTGGGCAACAAGAACGCCGCGATGCTCAAGCCGCACGCCCATCGGGCCGACCTGCTGGCGCAGGTACAGGCGGCCTACCAGGCGCCGTCGCTGTACGATGAATCGCTGCGGCTGCTGGCCCGCAACGGCCTGCCGGTGCCGGCCAGCCACACCGAGCGCGACTGGACCAGGCCGTACCAGGCCGATCCGGCGGTCGAGGCCGCCTGGCTGGAGGTCTACCGGCAGCCCGACAAGTATTGGGACCTGTACCAGCTGGGCGAAAAGCTCACCGACCTGGAAGACGCATTCCGCCTGTGGCGCTTCCGCCACGTCACCACCGTGGAGCGCGTCATCGGCTTCAAGCGCGGCACGGGCGGCACCTCCGGGGTGGCGTACCTGCGCAAGATGCTGGACGTGGTGTTGTTCCCGGAGATCTGGGCCTTGCGCACCGACCTGTGAACCATGCTAGAATGTGTGGTTACTTCCTGGATACGTGGCTGACGTGACCGCAACCCTGGCGAACCCTGGGTGTTGTGCGACCGCTTGGCTGGCGACCCGCAAACCCCCGGCCCAGCACCGGAAGAACTGGAATAGATCATGAAAGAAGGCATTCACCCCGAATACCGTGAAGTGGTGTTCATGGACGTGCAGACGGGCGGCAAGTTCGTGACCCGCTCGACCATCCACACCCGCGAAACCATCGAGCTCGACGGCAAGACGTACCCGCTCTTCAAGTGCGACGTCACCTCCGAATCGCACCCCTTCTATACCGGCGCCCAGACCCGCATCGTCGAAACCGGCCGCGTCGAGAAATTCCGCGCCCGCTTCGCCCGCACCACCGGCGCGGTCAAGTCGGCGTCGTAAACTTGCTGCTCCAGCGGCGCAGCCAGAAAAGCAGCCTCCGGGCTGCTTTTTTTTCCGCGCCGCACCGATCCATCCCCGTTTCATGGCGACGCGGCCCGAGCCGCCCGGTTACGTTACATTAGCCCAGTGTCTCCCATCACGCGTTCGACTCCGGCTCGACTGACCATTCCGGCCACCGCCAAGCTGCCCCGGCTGGTGCTGCTCGGCCTGTCGCTGGCCTATATCGTGGCCGGCCTGTTCATGCGCGACCCCTGGAAGACCGACGATGCGGTGGGGCTGGCGACGATGATCACCGCGGTGCGCGAAGGCGGCCTGACCTGGCTGCTGCCGCAAGTGGGACAACTGGCCTATGCCGAGGAAGGCCCGCTCATCACCTGGGCCGGGGCGATCTGCATCTGGCTGTTCGGCCCGCTGATCGGCGACATCCCGGCCGGCCGGCTGCCCAACCTGCTATGGTTCGGCATCACCACGGTCAGCGTCTGGTACGGCACCTACCTGCTCGGACGGCGCGCGGAAGCGCAGCCGCTGGCGCTGCCGTTCGGCGGCGAACCCTCCGCGCGCGACTACGGCCGCATGCTGGCCGACGCGGCGCTGCTGCTGCTGCTGGCGACCGTGGGCATCCTGCAGCGCACCCACGAATCGTCCGTGGTGCCGGCCATCATGGCGGCCCAGGCGCTGGCGTTCTACTCGCTGGCGCGCACCCTGGACCGCCCGGCCACCGGCGCCGCCACGCTGGGGGTAGCGCTGGCGGCCAGCTTCCTGATCCGCGGCTGGCTGGGCGCCCTGCCGGTCATGGCGGCGGCGCTGCTGGCGTTCCACCCGCGCAGCGCGCTGTGGGCCCGCCGCCGCTGGCTGCCGTTGGCGGCCGCGGTCGCCGCCGCGCTGATCCTGGCCTGGTGGATTCCCGCCACGCAAGGCAGCGAATACTGGATCCGCAGCTGGAAGATCTGGAACCTGACATTGTTCGACTGGCCCAGCCTGTCGGACACCGGCCGCACCCTGCGCGACCTGCCCTGGTACCTGTGGCCGACCTGGCCGCTGGCGGTGCTGGCGGTGTGGCGCTGGCGCGACTGGCTGTACGCGCCCCACATCTGGCTGCCGCTGGTCGCGGTGGCCTGCGCGGGGCTGGAACTGTTCTTCCTGGAAGAACCCACCGACTCCGAATTCATCATGCTGGCCGTGCCCTGCGCGATCCTGGCGGCGTTCTCCCTGCCGACGCTGCGACGCGGCGTGGTCAACACGCTGGACTGGTTCGCGGTGATGTGCTTTTCGCTGACCGTGGCCACCGCCTGGCTGGGCTGGATCGCGCTGCATTTCGGCTGGCCGGCGCAGATCGCGCGCAACATCGCGCGCCAGACCACCGGCTATGAGCCGGTCATTTCGTGGTTCGCCTTCGCCCTGGCCGTGGTGGTCACCGCGGCCTGGGTGCGGCTGGTGGTATGGCGCCTGCGCTCGCATCCGGCCGCGCTGTGGCGCGGCACGGTGCTGTCGGCCAGCGGCCTGACCGCCACCTGGATCCTGCTGGTGCTGCTGTGGCAGCCGGCGGTGGACTACGCGCGCAGCTACCGCGACATGTCGGCCGAACTGGCGGCGGCGCTGGCGCAGTACCGCCAGCCCGGCGAATGCGTGCGCGGCCTGAGCGTGGGCAGCGGCCAGCGCGCTTCGCTGCTGATTTTCGACAACCTGACCCTCAGCTACGATTCGCGCTGCCCGCTGGTGTTGCAGCAGACCACGCGCGAACGCCTGCGCGACGGCGAAGCGGCCTACAGCGAAGGCGCCGAGGAATTGTGGCAAGGCGGCCGGCGCGCCGACCGGCACGAGATATTCCGCCTGCTGCGCGTCGCCCCTTCGCGATGAACCCGCCCGCCGCTCCCGCCGGCGGCTTCGGCGCCGCGATGCTCGGCATCGCGCGGCAGGCCTGGCCGGTGCTGATCAGCCAATGGGCCGGCATCGCCTTCGGCGTGCTGGACACCGCGATGAACGGCCACGCCAGCGCCACCGACCTGGCGGCCATGTCGCTGTCCATGTCGGTGTACATCACCATCTTCGTGGGCCTGATGGGCGTGGTGCACGCGCTGATTCCCATCCTGGCCCAGCACTTCGGCGCCGGCCGCCACCACGAGGTCGGCCGCACCTGGGGACAAGGGGTGTGGCTGGCGCTGGGACTGGCCGCGGTGGGCGCGGTGCTGATGATGTTTCCCGACACCTGGCTGTCATTGTCGGGCGACGTGGCGCCGGAGGTGCGCGACCGCGTGGCCGGCTATCTGCGCGCGCTGGCGTTGGCCCTGCCGGCGGCGCTGGTGTTCCGCACCATCTATGCCCTGGGCACCGCCCTGTCGCGCCCCAAGATCGTGATGACCATCAACCTGGCCGCGGTGGGCGTGAAGGCGCTGTTGAACTGGGTGCTGATCTACGGCCATCTCGGCCTGCCGGCCATGGGCGCCACCGGCGCCGGCCTGGCCACCGCGATCGTGTCCTGGATCAGCCTGGGGATCGGCCTGCTGGTGATCACCCGCGACCGCTACTTCCACCGCTTCGCGCTGACGCTGGGACGGCCGTCCTGGCCGGCCCAGAAGGAACTGCTGCGGCTGGGCCTGCCCATGGGCGGTTCATACCTGGTGGAAGTCTCGGCCTTCACGTTCATGGCGCTGCTGGTGGCGCGCGAAGGCACGTATGTCAGCGGCGGGCACCAGATCATGTCGAACCTGGCCGCGCTCTGCTACATGATGCCGATGGCGCTGGGCGTGGCCACCGCCGCGCTGACCGCGCAGGCGATCGGCGCCGGCAACCTGGCGCTGGCCGAGCGCACCGGCGCGGCCGGCATGGCGCTGGGCCTGCTGGGCGCGCTGCTGACCGCGGTGGTGCTGCTGGCGGGACGGCCGCTGATCCTGGCGGCCTACACTGACGACGCCCAGGTAGCCGCCGTGGCCGGCGCCCTGCTGACGATGATCCCGCTGTTCCACCTGTGCGACTCGATGCAGTGCATCAACTCGTATGTGCTGCGGGCGTACAAGGTCGCCGTGGTGCCGCTCTTGCTGCAGATCGTGGCGCTGGCCGTGGTGGGCCTGCTGGGCGGCTGGTGGCTGGGTTTCGGCCCCGGCCGCGGCGGCCTGGACTGGCTGCGCCTGCTGGTGATTCCCGGCTCGCCGATGGGCGCCGGCACCATGTGGCTCATGGCCATGATGGGCCTGGCGCTATCGGCGCTGCTGCTGCATGCGTGGTACCGGAAGATCCTCCGGGATTACCGGTTGCGCGAGCGCTGAGCGTCGCGCCCTAGCGAGGTTTCGGCGGGACGGGCGGTTTCGGCGGCGGACTCGCCCGCGGCCGGCTCGCGTTCCTGCGTCAGGGAACGGGCTTCGCGCTGGCCGTCGGCGTCGCGCTGCCCGGCATGGGCCGGACCGGCGGCCAGGCCCAGGCACAGCGCCGACGTGGAAAGAAAAGCGGCGATTCGAGCGGGAGTGGTCATGAGGGTACCTCCTGTGAAACTGTCCGGACCGACGGCCCGGGCTTTATTGGAGCATGCCCGCGGCCGCAGGTTCCGCGGCGCGGGAAAGTCTTGCCGACATTAACGTCCGGTCATGACTGCGCTGGCGCGAGTATCCAGCGGTGTAGACATGCGGCCGCCCCGCCCGTGGCGCTAGGCTTCGAAGATCAGCAATGCCACCGTGGCGAACAGCATCGCCGCGAAGCAGGCGCGCAGCTTGCGCTCCGGCAGGCGGTAGGCCAGGCGCACCCCCACCGGCACGAACACCAGGCTGCCGGCCGCCAGCGGCAGCCCGACCCACCAGTTGGCCTGGCCGGCCCAGCTGTAGGCCACCAGGGCAATGGTGGAGCCGGGGATGATCATGGTCAGCGCCAGGGCCTGCGCCGAGGTCTGCGGCAGGCGGAACAACGAGGTCAGGATGGGCACCGCCATGACCGCCCCGCCCACGCCGAAGAAGCCGCCCAGCGTGCCGCAGGCCACGCCCAGCAGCGCGGCACGCGGCCGCGTGAAGGCCGGCGCGGGACGTGCGCGCTCGGGCCGGCCCGACACCGCGGCGCGCGGCCGGTGCGCGATCTTGTAGACGTAGAAGACCGCCACGAAGAACAGGAACACGGCGAAGCTCAGGCGCAGCGTGCGCGAAGGAATGCCGAGCGCCAGTTGGGCGCCGACCCAGGTGAACGCCACCGCGCCCGCCGCGCCCGCCAGCGCGACCGGCCGGTCGATGCGCGCGTGCTGGTTGTACTTGCGCACGGCCATCATGATGGTGGGCAGCACCATGATCAGCGCCGTGCCCTGCGCCAGTTGCTGCGACATGCCCATCAGCAGCACCAGCGCCGGAATGGCGATCAGCCCGCCGCCGATGCCCAGCACGCCGCCCAGGAAACCGATCAATGCGCCGCACGCCAGGCAGATGCCCACGACTACCCACAGGCTCATGCCCGCGACTCCTCGATGATGAAGGGAAATGGCCGGGACGGCGCGCGCGCTGGCGCGGCGCCGCTCATCGCAATTTGTCCAGCGCGGCGTCCAGGCGGTCGACGGCCCAGATTTCCAGCCCCTCGATGGGCTGGCGCGGGGCATTGGCCTTGGGGATGAGCGCCACGCTGAAACCGAGCTTGGCGGCCTCGCGCAGGCGTTCCTGGCCGCGCGGCGCGGGCCGGATCTCGCCGGCCAGGCCCACTTCGCCGAATGCCACCAGGCCGCGCGGCAGCGGCCGGTCGCGCAGCGACGACATGATGGCCAGCAGGACCGGCAGATCGGCGGCCGGCTCGGTGATACGCACACCGCCCACCGCGTTGACGAATACGTCCTGGTCGTAGGTGGAGACCCCGGCGTGCCGGTGCAGCACCGCCAGCAGCATGGCCAGGCGATTGCCTTCCAGGCCGACGGTCAGGCGGCGCGGGTTGGGCGCGTGGGAACTGTCGACCAGCGCCTGGATCTCGACCAGCAGCGGCCGGGTGCCCTCCTGGGTGGCCATGACGCACGAGCCCGCCACCTGCTGCGCATGCTGCGACAGGAATAGCGCCGAGGGGTTCGCCACACCGCGCAGGCCGCGGTCGGTCATCGCGAACACGCCCAGCTCGTTGACCGCGCCGAAGCGGTTCTTGAAGGCGCGCACCAGGCGGAACGAAGAATGCGTGTCGCCCTCGAAGTACAGCACGGTGTCGACGATGTGTTCCAGCACGCGCGGGCCGGCCAGCGCGCCGTCCTTGGTGACGTGGCCGATCATGACGATGGCGATGCCGGTCTGCTTGGCCAGCCGCGTCAGCTGCGCCGCGCATTCGCGCACCTGCGAGACCGAGCCCGGCGCGGCGGTCAGCTCGCCGCTGTACAGCGTCTGGATCGAATCGATGACGGCCACCGCGGGCTGCTGCTCGGACACGGCCGCCTGGATCGCTTCGAGGCGGATTTCCGCGAGCAGGTTCACGTCGCCGGTGGGCAGCCCCAGCCGCTTGGCGCGCAGCGCTACCTGTTCGGCGGACTCTTCGCCGGTGACATACAGCACGCGTGCGCTGGCCGACAGGGACGCGAGCGCCTGCAGCAGCAGGGTCGACTTGCCGATGCCCGGATCGCCGCCGATGAGCACCACGGCGCCGGCCACCAGGCCGCCGCCCAGCACGCGGTCGAACTCGTCCAGGCCGGTGGGCTGGCGCGGCGTCTCGCGCGCCTCGATGTCGGCTAGGCTGCGCACCGGGCTGGACGCGGCCAGCGGCGCATAGCGATGCGCGGCGGCGGCCGGGCCGCCCGCCTCGACGGTTTCTTCCAGGGTGTTCCAGGCGTTGCAATGGGGGCATTTGCCCTGCCATTTGGGACTGGTGCCGCCGCATTCGGCGCAGACATAGACGGTTCGGGGCTTGGCCATGGCGCAAGTTTACCGGTAATGCGACAGCGGCCTCGGCGGCTGTGCGCCGGCCTGGCGCGGATACGATTTCTTGCAAAAACCCTGGCCGACAGCCAACCCCGCCGACCGGCCTGGCGCGTTTAACAGATACGCCCACCAGACAAGGATCGGAACCATGAACCCGAACAAGACCCCGGCTCGCCTGATCTGCACCACCCTGGCCGCCGCGCTGCTGGCGGCATGCTCGCCGCCGCAGCAGGAACAAGCCGGCGTTGCCGCGCCGGCCGCGGCAACGCCGGCCATCCGGCAACCGCCTGCCGCCACGCCGGCCGCCGACGCGGCGGCCCCGCAAGCGACGTTCGGCGCGGCCGCGCCGGCGACGCTGCGCCGGGAATACGCGCCGCACGCCTACCTGGCGCGGCCGGCGCCCGCATCGTTGCTGCCCGGCCACTACCCGGCGCCGCAAGCGGAAGACCGCGAGAACTACGCGAGCTATCGCGACAACCCGGTCCATGCGACGCAGCAGCAGCCGGTGTCCACCTTCGGCGTGGACGTCGACACCGGCTCGTACACCAATGTGCGCCGGCTGCTGAACGAAGGCCGCCTGCCACCCGCCGACGCCGTGCGCGCGGAGGAGTTCATCAATTACTTCGACTACGGCTATGCGCCGCCGCCGTCGCGCGCGGCGCCGTTCAGCATCACCACCGAATTGGCCGCCGCGCCGTGGAATCCCTCGCGCCAGTTGCTGAAGATCGGCGTGCAGGGCTGGCGCGTGGCGCCGCAGGACATTCCGGCCGCCAACCTGGTGTTCCTCATCGACACCTCCGGCTCGATGGCCGACCGCGACAAGCTGCCCCTGCTCAAGGGCGCGCTGAAGCAACTGGTGGCCGGGCTGCGCGCGCAGGACCGGGTGGCGATCGTCACCTATGCCGGCGAAGCCTCGATGACGCTGGACTCGACGCCGGGCGACCAGAAGGCGCGCATCCATGCCGCCATCGACGGGCTGCAGGCGGCCGGCTCCACCAATGGCGGCGCCGGCCTGGACCTGGCCTATGCGCAGGCCGCCAAGGGCTTCATCAAGGGCGGCGTGAACCGCATCCTGCTGGCCAGCGACGGCGATTTCAACGTGGGGGCGACCGACCTGGACACGCTGAAGGACAGGATCGCGCGCCAGCGGCAAAGCGGCATCGCCCTGACCACGCTGGGCGTGGGCGGCGGCAATTTCAACGATGCGCTGGCCGTGCAGCTGGCCGATGCCGGCAATGGCAGCTACCACTACCTGGACAGCCTGCGCGAGGCCCGCAAGGTGCTGGCCGGCGAACTGTCGGCCACCTTGATGACCATCGCCCGCGACGTGAAGATCCAGGTCGAGTTCAATCCGGCCGTGGTCGCCGAGTATCGCCTGATCGGCTACGAGAAGCGCGCCCTGGCGCGCGAGGATTTCAACAACGACCGGGTCGACGCCGGCGAGATCGGCGCGGGCGCCAACGTGACCGCCCTGTACGAGATCACGCCGGTGGGCGCGCCGCAAGCGCGGCTGGAGCCGTTGCGCTACGGCAAGCCCGCGGCGGCGGCCGCGCCGGGCGATGAGCTGGCGTTCGTGCGCATCCGCTACAAATCGCCCGACGCCCAGGCCAGCCGCCTGGTCGAGCAGGCAGTGGCGCATACGGCCACGCCGGGCCCGGGTTCCGAAGGGCTGCGGCGCGCCGCGGCGGCCGCGGCCTTTGCCCAGTGGCTGCGCGGCGGCAAGTACCTGGACGGCTACACGCCCGCGCAGATCGCCGCCCTGGCGCGCGAAGCGCGCGGCGCCGACCCGCATGGCCTGAATGCCGAGCTGGCGGCCCTGGTGGAGCTGGCCGCCGGCTTGGGCACGCCGGCCGTGCAATGAGCCTGGCAGCCCCGGCCGCCAGCGCGGCGTCCGGCGGATGCGCGATCCCGGCCGAACGGATACACTCGGCCGCCATGGACATCCCGGGCGCCGACGATGAAACGCTGATGCAGGCCTACGCCGCAGGCAACCTGGCGGCGTTCGACGCGCTGTATGCGCGCCACCGCGCCGGGCTGTACCGCTACATCCTGCGCAGTGTCCGCAACCCGCACCTGGCCGACGATATTTTCCAGGAAACCTGGAGCCGGGTGATCGACGCCCGCGCGCGCTGGCAGCCGCGCGCGAAATTCACCACCTGGCTGCTGCGGATCGCGCATAATCTGGCGGTGGATGCGCATCGGCGCCATGCGCCGCAGGCGAGCGCAGAGGCCGAGGCGGCCTTGGCGGCCCTGCCGGCGGCCGAACACGAACAGCCCGACCGGCAGCTATCCGATTTCCAGATGCGCCGCCGGCTGCAACTGGCCATCGAACGCCTGCCGGACGAACAGCGCCATGCCATACTGCTGCGGCTGGAACACGAATTGAGCCTGGAAGAGATCGCCGCCGTGACCGGCGCGCCGCGCGAAACCGTGAAATCGCGCCTGCGCTACGCCACGCAGCGCATCCGCGAGGAGTTAGGGCCTGTTGCCGCTGAAAGGAGCCCCGCATGACGGCCCATCATCGCCCGCCCCACGACGAACAAGACGACCTGGACCTGCGGGCGCTGTACCGCACCTTGCCGAGCACCGAGCCCGGGCCCGAGCTCGACGCCGCGGTGCGCGCCACGGCGGCGCGCGCCGCCGCGGCCGACCGCCGCGTGCAGCGCCAGCGCCGGCTCTGGCACCCGGGCTGGGGCGTGGCCGCCTCGATCGTGCTGGCCAGTTCGCTGTTCCTCCTGTCCGACTTCCAGGACCCGGAAGTGGCCGGACTGGCCGATGCGCCGCCGGTGGACCGCGAACTCGCCAGCCCGCCCCGCACCCTGGAGCGCCCGGCCGCGCCGCCGGCCGCCGCCCCCGTCCGCCCCGAAGCGTCGGCGGCGCTGCGCCGCGTCGCGCCTCCCGCCCCGCAGGCCGACCAGGCCGCGCCAGCCCAACCTGCCGCGCCCGCGCAGCAGTACAGCGCCCGGCCGCAGCTGGAAGCCGCGCCGCCGACGGATTCGGCCGCCGAGGCCGACCCTCGCATCGAGCGCGTGCGCGAGCTGCTGCGTGCCGGCGAACGCGAGCAGGCCCTGGCGGCGCTGCGCGCGCTGCAAGACCAGGCCCCCGGCCTGGCGCTGCCGCCGGACCTGCAGGCGCTGCTGCCGCGCCAGTGAGGCCCCGCACCGATCGTTCCCCTCCCGCCACACCGCCATGGACCTCCTCACCAACACCTTCAAGCAAGCCCTGCACGCCAAGCGCCCCCAGATCGGCCTGTGGGTCGGACTGGCCAATGCCTATACCGCCGAGATCTGCGCCGGTGCCGGTTTCGACTGGCTGGTGATCGACGGCGAGCATTCGCCCAACACGCTGCAGACCACCCTGGCGCAACTGCAGGCGGTGGCACCCTACCCCGTCATGCCGGTCGTGCGGCCGGCCTGGAATGACCCGGTCGAGATCAAGCGCATCCTGGACGCCGGCGCGCAGACGGTGCTGGTGCCCATGGTGCAGTCGGCTGCCGAGGCAGCGGCGGCGGTGGCCGCGGTGCGCTATCCGCCGCAGGGCATCCGCGGCGTGGGCAGCGCCCTGGCGCGGGCGGCCCGCTGGAACCGCGTGCCCGACTACCTGGCGCGGGCCAATGCGGAAATGTGCGTGCTGGTGCAGATCGAGACGCCCCAGGGCCTGGAGGCGCTGGAAGACATCGCGGCGGTCGAGGGGGTGGACGGCGTGTTCATCGGGCCGGCCGACCTGTCGGCCAGCATGGGCTACCTGACCCGGCCCGACCACCCCGACATGCTGCGCACGCTGGACGATGCCATCGCGCGCATTGCGCGCACCGGCAAGGCGCCCGGCATCCTGCACGGCGATCCGGACCTGGCGCGCCGCTTCCTGGCGGCCGGCGCGCTGTTCGTGGCCGTGGGCGCCGACGCCAGCCTGCTGGCGCGCGCCACTGAACGCCTGGCCGCCGAGTTCAAGGACCTGCGGCCCGCGACCGGCGCCGGGCCGTATTGATTCGCGCCGGCGTCAGCGTCCGGCCAGGCTGCCGCCGCCGTCCACGCCCAGGACCTGGCCGGTGATGAAACCGGCCTCGTCGGACAGCAGGAAGGCGATGGCGGCCGCGACTTCGGCCGGCGTGCCCAGCCGCTTCATGGGTATGGAAGCCAGCGCGCGCTTCTCGCCGTCGCTGCCGGCCGGCTGGGCCTGGCGGAACAGCTCGGTCTCGATGGGGCCGGGCGCGACCGCGTTGACGGTGACGCCGTATTCGGCCAGCTCCAGCGCCCAGGTGCGCGTGCACCCGACCAGCGCGCTCTTGGCGGCCGAATAGCTGGTGCGCTCGTAGCCGCCGTGGATGACGCGGCTGCATACGTTGACGATGCGGCCGGTGCGGCGCACTTTCATGGAATCGACGAATGCCTGCGTGACTTGCACCGCCACGCGCACGTTCAGGTCCATGACGCTGTAGAGCGAGGCCAGGTCGATTTCGCCCAAGGGTTGCGGGCGCACGATGCCGACGTTGTTGACGATGGCGTCGACCGGGAATTTCTCGCGGATCTCGCGCAGCACTTCCTCGGTGCGGCCGGCATCGGCCAGGTCGCAGGCATACAGGTAGCCGGGAAAATCGACATGGTCGGTATTGCGCGCGATGCCCACGACATGACAGCCGAGATCGGTCAACCGCTGGGTCAAGGCCCAGCCGATGCCCTTGGTCGCGCCCGTGACGAGCACACATTTGTCCTTCATGGGATCCTCGCTAAAGAATGATCAGGGGTCGCGCTTGACCGGCACGCGGGGAGTCGGGGCGCACAGCAGTTCGTACCCGATGGTGCCGGCCGCCTGGGCGACCTCGTCGACCGACGGGCCGTCCTGGCCCCACAACGACACGGGCGTGCCGACCCCCGCGGCGGGCACCGGGTCGAGATCGACCGCCAGCATGTCCATGGACACCCGCCCGACCAGCCGGGTGCGCACCCCGCCGACCACCACCGGCGTGCCGGTGCCGGCATGGCGCGGATAGCCGTCGGCATAGCCGCAGGCCACCACTCCGACCCGCATGGGGCGATCGGCCCGGAAGGTGGCGCCGTAGCCGACCTCGGCGCCGGCGGCCAGGTCCTGCACGCCGATGATCTGCGAACGCAGCGACATGGCCGGGCGCAGGCCGAACTCGGCGGCGCTGACATCGGCGAACGGCGAAGCGCCGTACAGGCAGATGCCGGGCCGCACCCAGTGCGGCTGGCGGACGCGGTCCACGGCGACCTCCGGGTAGCGCAGGGTGGCGGCCGAATTGCAGACGCTGACCGGCCCCTCGCCCAGCCCGCCGGTGACGGCGTCGAACACGCGCAGCGGTTCGGCCACGCCCTGCGGGCCGTCGGCGCAGGCGAAGTGGGTCATCTTGCCGATGGCGCCCACCACGCCCTGCTCACGCAGTTGCAGGGCGCGGGCATGCGCGCCGCCGTAGGCGTCCGGCATGAAGCCGAGGCGGTTCATGCCGGTGTTGAGCTTGAGCATGATGTCGACCCGCCGCGACGGCCGCGCGTGCGCCAGCATGTCGAGCTGCTCGCGCGTGTGCACGGTGGTGCTGAGGTGATAGCGGTCGACCAGTTCCAGGTCGGCGGGCTGGAAGAGGCCTTCCAGCAGCAGGATGGGGCCGCCCCAGCCTGCCTCGCGGCAGCGCACCGCCTCGGCCAGGTCGAGCATGGCCAGGCCCTGGGCGGCCGAGAAGCCGGCCACCGCCGTTTCGATGCCATGCCCGTAGGCATTGGCCTTGATGACCGCCCAGATGGACGGCACGGCGCCGCCGGTGGCCTGCGCGGCCTGCTCGAGGCGGCGCCTGACCACGTCGAGGTTGTGGCTGAGCGCGGAGAGCGAAATGGATGCTTGGATGGGGCGTGGCATGGCGCGGATAGTCTAACTGATCTGGCCGGCGGCCGGCGATGGCGCGGCGCGCCGGTGAAGCCCCACTAAAATAACCCGCATCGCGGCAAAAGGTCCGCTGCTGTGCACGATTTATGGCTGTCGATCATTACGAGAATTTTCCAGTGGCATCGCTGCTGCTGCCGCGCCGGCTGCGCGGCGCGGTGCGCGATATCTATCGCTATGCGCGCGCGGCCGACGACATTGCCGACGAAGGCAATGCCACCGACGCCGAGCGGCTGGCCCGCCTGGCCGCCTTCCGGGCCGAGCTGCACCGCATCGGCGCCGAGCCGGGCAGCGTGCCGGCCGCCGCGCCCGAACTGGCGCCCATCTTCGCGCCGCTGGCCGGCACCATCGCCCGCCACCAGTTGCCCATCACCCCGTTCTTCGACCTGCTGTCGGCCTTCGAGCAGGACGTCACCGTCAAGCGCTACGACGACTACGCCAGCCTGCTGGACTACTGCTCGCGCTCGGCCAACCCGGTCGGCCGCCTGATGCTGCACCTGTACGGCGCGGCCGCTCCGGACAACCTGGCGCAGGCCGATGCCATCTGCACCGGGCTGCAGCTCGCCAATTTCTGGCAGGATGTGCGGGTGGACTGGCGCAAGCAGCGCATCTATCTGCCGGGCGAAGACCTGCGCCGCCATGGCGTCAGCGAAGAAGACCTGGCGGCCTGCCGCCTGACGCCCGCCTGGCGCGCCCTGATGGCGTTCCAGGTCGAGCGCACGCGCGCACTGCTACACTCTGGCGCTCCGCTGGCGCATCGCCTGCCGGGCCGCGTCGGCCTGGAACTGCGCATGGTCGTGCAGGGCGGGCTGCGTATCCTCGAGCGCATCGAGCGCGCCGGCTACGACGTGTTCATGAACCGCCCCGAACTGGGCGTGCGCGACTGGGCCGCCATGGCGTGGCGCACACTGAGAACCTTCACCCATTTATGACGCCTGACGACTACTGCCAGGAAAAAGCCGCCAAAAGCGGTTCGAGTTTCTACTATTCGTTCCTGTTCCTGCCGCCCGAGCGCCGCCGCGCGATCACCGCGCTGTACGCGTTCTGCCGCGAGGTCGACGACGTGGTCGACGAATGCTCCGACCCGTCGGTGGCGCGCATCAAACTGGCCTGGTGGCGCACCCAGGTCGACCAATTGTTCGCGGGCCACGCCGAGCATCCGGTGGCGCGCGCCCTGCAGCCGCACCTGCAGACCTGCGACATTTCGCGCGAGCGCATGCAGGCCGTGATCGACGGCATGGAAATGGACCTGGACCAGACCCGCTACCTGGACTGGCCGGGCCTGCGCAAATACTGCTGGCACGCGGCCGGCGTGGTGGGCGAGCTGTCGGCCGGCGTCTTCGGCTATACCGACCCGCGCACGCTCGAGTACGCCAGCAAGCTGGGGCTGGCGTTCCAGCTCACCAACATCATCCGCGACGTGGGCGACGACGCGCGGCGCGGCCGCATTTACCTGCCGGTCAACGAGCTGCAGCAGTTCGACGTCAAGGCCGCCGAGATCCTCAACGGCACCTATTCCGACCGTTTTTCGGCGCTCATGAAATTCCAGGCCGAGCGCGCCCGCCAGCTGTACGGCGAAGCGATGGCCAGCCTGCCCGAGGCCGATCGCCGCGCGCAGCGGCCGGGCCTGATGATGGCGGCCATCTACCACGCGCTGCTCGACGAAATCGAGCGCGACGACTGGCAGGTGCTGCACCAGCGCATCTCGCTCACGCCGCTGCGCAAGCTGTGGCTGGCCTGGAAAACCTGGGTGGGCGGCGGCCGCGGCCTGGTGCGCCGCCTGGCGCGATGAAGGCCGCCGTCATCGGCGCCGGCTGGGCCGGCCTGGCCGCCTGCGCCGCGCTGCGCGAAGCCGGGGCCCAGGTCACGGTGTTCGAAGCCGGGCGCACCCCGGGCGGCCGCGCCCGGCGCGTGGTGCACCCCGAATTCGGCAGCCAGCTCGACAACGGTCAGCACATCCTGCTGGGCGCCTATGACCAGACCCTGGCGCTGATGCGCCGGCTGGGCCGCAACCCGGCGGCGCTGCTGATGCGCCGGTCGCTGCGCCTGGCCAGCCTGGACGGCCGGTTCCGCCTGGCGGCGCCGCCCCTGCCCGCGCCCTGGCATGCCGCGGCCGCCCTGCTCACCGCGCGCGGCCTGTCATGGCGCGACCGCCTGGACGCCATGCGCCTGATGCGCGGGCTGAAGGAAATGGCCTGGACGCCGCCGCGCGACTGGACCGTCGCGCAGTTGCTGGCGCACTATCGCCAGCCCGATACGCTGGTGCGCGCGGTCTGGGAGCCGCTGTGCCTGGCGGCGCTCAACACGCCGCCGGCCGAGGCCAGCGCCGGCCTGTACGCGCGCACCCTGCAGGACAGCCTGACCGGCCAGCGCCACGACAGCGACCTGCTGCTGCCCTGTGTCGACCTGTCGGCGCTGTGGCCCGATGCCGTGGCGCTGCATGCCACCATGCGCTATGGCGCCACGGTGCGCCACCTGGTGCCGTCCACGCGCGGCGTGGACGTCAACCGCGAGCGCTTCGACGCCGCCGTGCTGGCCGTGCCGCCATCGGTGGCGGCGCGCCTGCTCGGCGAGGCGCTGCGCGAGGCCGGCACGCCAGGCCTGCTGCGCGCGCTGCAGGCCTTCGACTACGAACCCATCGCCACTCTCAACCTGAGGCTGGCGGCGCCCTGGCCGCTGCCCGAGCCGATGATGATGCTGCGCGACGATCCGGCGCGCGGCCATGTCGGCCAATGGGTGTTCGACCGGGCGCGGCTCACCGGCAAGGCGCGCGCCGGCGAACTGGCCGTGGTGGCCAGCGCCGCGCGCAGCCTGGCCAACGCCGACCGGGCATCCGCCATCGCCGCCCTGACGGCCCAGGTGGCCGAACAGGCGGCGCGCCATCCGGCGCGGCTGGCGCCGATGCCGGCCGTAGAGGCCGCCGAACTGTTCATCGAAAAGCGCGCCACCTTTGCCGCGGTGCCCGGGCTGGTGCGCCCGCTGAATACCACGCCGTGGCCGACCCTGGCGCTGGCCGGCGACTGGACCGACACCGGCTATCCGGGCGTGCTGGAAGGCGCCGTGCGCAGCGGCCTGCAGGCCGCCCGCGTGCTGCTGGCGCGCTGAGCCGCGCCCGACGGACGCTAGCGCAGCGCCTGCACGCTGGCCAGCCCCAGCGCCGTCAGGGCCAGCGACCCCAGCAGGCTGGCGGCGGCATAGCCCAGGGCGCCGCCATAGGCGCCGCGCTCCAGCATGGCGACCGTCTCGGCCGAGAACGTCGAGAATGTCGTCAGCCCGCCCAGGAAGCCCGTGACCGCCGCCAGCCGCACCCATTGCGGCCATTCCGGGTGGCCCGCCACCAGGGCCAGGGCCACCCCGACCAGGTAGCCCCCCAGCAGATTGACGGCCAGCGTGCCCCAGGGCCAGTGCGCCACGTTCAGCCACGAGCCGACCAGCCAGCGCGCCCAGGCGCCCATGGCCGCGCCGATGCCGACGGCCAGGAAGTTCAGCGGAATCAAGGTCTGGGACATGATTTTTTGAGACTCATTCTCATTTAAGTGCTAGAATCCGCAGCCTCCGACACCCTAATGTCTCATGGACGGCACCGCTACTTCCCGGCGACGGGCCTATTGGCTCAAGACACTGCATCAATGGCATTGGATCAGTTCGGCATTATGCCTGCTGGGCATGCTGCTCTTCGCCGTCACCGGCCTGACCCTGAACAATGCCGCGCTGATCGACTCCGCCGCCGAAGTCACGGTGCGCCAGGGCCAGTTGCCAGCGCCCCTGCTCGACGCGCTCAACGCCGCCAACCGCGACGTGAAGCACGCCCGGGTGCCGGAGCCGGTGGCGCAGTGGCTGGACGAGCAGTTCGACGTGCGCGTGGCCGGCCGCCACGTCGAATGGTCGCCGGATGAAATCTACGTCTCGCTGCCGCGCGCCGGCGGCGATGCCTGGCTGTCCATCGACCTGGCCGACGGCGCGCTCGAGTACGAGCGGACCGACCGTGGCTGGATCGCCTACCTGAACGACCTGCACAAGGGCCGCCACACTGGCACGGCATGGAGCTGGTTCCTGGACCTGTTCGCCGTGGCCTGTCTGGTGTTTTCGCTGACCGGGCTGGTGCTGCTGAAAATGCACGCCGGCCAGCGCGCCGCCACCTGGCCCATGGTCGGCCTGGGCGTGCTGATCCCGCTGCTGCTGGCCCTGCTGTTCATTCATTGAAGACCGTTCGACCGGAGAATTTATGCGCAAGCTGCTGCTGTCCGCCCTGCTGGCCGGCCTGATCGCCCGCACGGCCCAGGCCGCCGACCTGGGCCTGAACGTCGAGATCCCCCGTCTCGACGTGGCCGAGTACCACCGGCCCTATGTGGCGATCTGGCTGGAAAACGCCGACCAGGGCGTGGCCGCCGACCTGGCCGTCTGGTACGACGTGGCCATGAAGAACAACGAAGGCACTGAATGGCTCAAGGACATGCGGCAATGGTGGCGCCGCAGCGGCCGCAACCAGCAGTTCCCGGTGGACGGGGTGAGCGGCGCCACGCGGCCGGCCGGCCAGCACCAGTTGTCGTTCGCCGGCGCCGCCAGACCGCTGGCCGACCTGAAGCCGGGACGCTATGCGGTAGTGGTGGAAGCCGCCCGCGAAGTGGGCGGCCGCGAACTGGTGCGCGTGCCGTTCGACTGGCCCCCGGCCAAGGCCGAGCGCCTGACCGCGCGGGGCGAGCACGAGCTCGGCGCCGTGGCCCTCGACCTGAAACCCTGATTGCACGCGACCCTACGGAGCACTGATGAAAAACGCTGTTCGATTCGCCGCCGCCCTGGCGCTCTGCCTGCCTGCCGCGGCCCACGCCCACGACGTATGGATGGTGCCGTCCTCCACCGTGCTGTCGGCCACCGGCAGCTGGATCACCGTGGACGCCGCCGTCGGCAACGACAAGTTCTATTTCAACCACGCGCCGCTGCGCCTCGACAACCTGGCGATCCAGGCGCCCGGCGGCCAGCCCGCGCAGGCCGAGAACCTCAATCGCGGCAAGCTGCGCAGCACCTTCGACCTGCAACTGGCCGAGGCCGGCACTTATCGCATCGCGGTGGTCAACGACGGCGTGTTCGCGCGCTGGAAGGAAGATGGCAAGCCCAAGCGCTATTTCGGCAAGCCCGAAGGCCTGGCCAATGCCGTACCCGCGCAGGCGCAGGACCTGGAAATCTCGCAGAGCATGGGCCGCGTGGAGACCTTCGCCACGGCGGGCAAGCCCAGCGTCATCAAGCCGGCCGGCAAAGGCCTTGAAATGATGCCGGTCACGCATCCCAACGACCTCTACGCGGGCGAGACCGCCACCTTCCAGATGCTGCTGGACGGCCAGCCGGCCGCCGGCCTGCAGATGACCATCGTGCCCGGCGGCAGCCGCTACCGCGACCAGATCGGCGAGATCGAAGTACAGACCGGCCAGGACGGCAAGTTCGCGGTCAAGTGGCCGCAGCCCGGCCTGTACTGGGTGGAGGCCCGCGCCGAAGACGACCAGACCAGCGTGCCGCAAGCCAGCAAGCGCCGGCTGTCGTACGTGGCGACGCTGGAAGTGCTGCAACCGTAATCCCCCCGTTGCACACCGGCGCCGCACACGCGCGGCGCCGGCGCGCTTGCCGCATGCCCGCCACCCCTTCATACGCACCTGCCGGCCCCGGATCGGCCGCCGCGCCCCGCCTCGGCGCGCGGCCGGCTGGCTATGGGGCGCTGCCTGGCGTCGCCGTCGCGGCGCCGGCCGCGCTGGCGGGCGCGACCATGGGCACCACCTGGTCGGCCCGCCTGGCGCTGCCGCCGGGGGTGGCCGCGCCGGCCGCGCGCGCCGCCATCCAGCAGGCGCTGGACCAGGTGGTCGCGCAGATGAGTACCTGGGACGACCGCTCCGACCTGTCGCGCTACAACCGCGCGGCGACCGGCTGGCAAACGCTGCCCGACGACTGCCTGTTCGTGCTGGACCATGCCTTGCGGCTGGCCGCCGCCACGGAGGGCGCCTATGACCCCACGGTGGGGCCGCTGGTCAACGCCTGGGGCTTCGGCCCGCCGCCGCACCCCAGCGAGCCGCCGTCGGCCGCCGTGCTCGACGCGCTGCGCCAGCGCTGCGGCTGGCGGCGGGTGCGGCTGGATGCCGCCGGGCGGCGCGCCTGGCAGCCGGGCGGCGCCTATCTGGACTTGTCCGGCATTGCCAAGGGCCACGGGGTCGACCGCGCGGCGCAGGCCCTGGAGCAGTTGGGCGTGCGCGATTATCTGGTCGAAGTGGGCGGCGAACTGCGCGCCGGCGGCGCGCGCCCGGACCGCCAGCCCTGGCGGGTGGCGGTCGAAGTGCCGGACGGCAGCGCCGATCATGCCCTGGCGCTTGCGCTGCGCGGCTGCGCGATCGCCACTTCGGGCGATTACCGGCGCTACCGCGAAGGCGCCGCCGGCCGCTATGCCCATACGCTGGATCCGCGCAACGGGCGGCCGGTCGACAACGGCGTCGCCTCGGTGACAGTGGTCCACCGCTCCTGCATGCAGGCCGATGCGCTGGCCACCGCCCTGACCGTGCTGGGCGAGCGCAACGGCCTGGCCTACGCGCAGCGCCACGAGGTGGCGGCGCTGTTCATCGTGCGCACTGCCGGCCGGCTGCAGCTGGCCGCCAGCAGCGCCTTCGCCGCGCTGGCGGGCGCGTGAGCCGCCGATGACCGCGCGCCTGCTCGCCGCCTGCTGCGCCTGCGCGTCGTGGCTGTTGCTGTGCCTGTGGGCCTGGCGCCAGGCCCGCCGGCGCGCCGCGCAGGCGGCGGGGGCGGCGCGCGAACTGCGCGCCCCCGCCGGCGACGCCGTGCTGGTGGCGCACGCCAGCCAGACCGGGCAGGCCGAGGCCCTGGCCCGCCAGACCGCCGAGTCGCTGCGGCTGGGCGGCCTGCAGGCGCGCGTGGCGGCGCTCGGCCAACTGGACCTGCATGCCTTGCGGGCCTATCCCCGCCTGCTGGTGGTGGCCAGCACCTATGGCGAAGGCGATCCGCCCGACAGCGCGGCGGCCTTCGCCGACACGCTCATGGGCGCGGACGGCGCGGTCGCGCTCGACGGGCTGGGCTACGCCGTGCTGGCGCTGGGCGACAGCGGCTACCGCCATTTCTGCGGCTTCGGCCGGCGCCTCGACGCCTGGCTGCGCGGCCGCGGCGCCACGCCGCTGTTCGACCGCGTCGAAGTCGACAACGCCGATGCGGCGGCGCTGCGGCACTGGCAGCATCACCTGGGCCTGCTGGCCGGCCGCGGCGACCTGCCCGACTGGGAGACCCCCGCCTACCAGCCATGGCGGCTGGCGCGGCGCGTCCTGCTCAATCCCGGCAGCCAGGGCGGACCCTGCTTTCATCTGGAATTGACACCACCCGAGGGCCTGGCCATCGCGTGGCAGGCCGGCGATATCGCCGAGATCGGCCCGCGCGACGCCCGCGGCGGCGCGCTGCTGCCGCACCGCGAGTATTCGGTCGCCTCGCTGCCCGCCGATGGCGCGGTCCACCTGCTGGTGCGCCAAATGCGCGGCGGCGATGGCGGCCTGGGGCTGGGCAGCGGCTGGCTGACGCACCTCGCGCAACCCGGCGATCTTATCGACCTGCGGCTGCGCGCCAATCCCAATTTCCACCCGCCGGCCGACGCGCGTCCGCTGCTGCTGATCGGCAACGGTACCGGGCTGGCCGGCCTGCGGGCCTTGCTCAAGGCCCGCATCCGGGCGGGCCGGCATCGCAATTGGCTGGTGTTCGGCGAACGCAGCGCGGCGCACGACTGGTTCCATCGCGACGAAATGCAGGGCTGGCTGGCCGCCGGCGCCCTGCAGCGCCTGGATGCGGTGTTCTCGCGCGATACGCCCGAACGGCGCTATGTGCAGCACGCCCTGCTGGATGCCGCCGAGGCAGTGCGGGCCTGGATCGCCGCGGGCGCCGACATCTATGTCTGCGGCAGCCTGCATGGCATGGCCGAGGGCGTCGACGCGGCGCTGGCGCGCATCCTCGGCGCCGACGGCCTGGCCGCCCTGCGCCGCGACAACCGCTACCGGCGCGACGTGTACTGAGCGGCGCGCCGCCCGGCCGCGCCTATTGCAGCTTGATCTGCGCCTTGGCGATCACGCCGCCCCAGCGGTCCCGCTCGGCCTGGATCTGCGCGCCGAACTCATCCGGGCTGTTGCCCAGCGCGAACGCGCCGGTTTCCGCCAGCTTGGCGGCCGTGGCCGGGTCGCGCACCGCCTGGGCAAAC
The DNA here is from genome assembly GCF_002261345.1 of Bordetella genomosp. 2. Classification (GTDB taxonomy): domain Bacteria; phylum Pseudomonadota; class Gammaproteobacteria; order Burkholderiales; family Burkholderiaceae_B; genus Bordetella_A. The sequence goes on from NZ_NEVT01000006.1 coordinate 932,647, forward strand.
GCCTGGGCCAGCTTGTCGCGCACCTCGGCGGGCAGGCCGGCCGGGCCCACCACGCCGTACCAGGCGGTCACGTCGTAGTCCTTGTAGCCCTGCTCGGCAAAGGTCGGCACGTCCGGCAGCTGCGGATTGCGCTGCGCGCCGGTAATGGCCAGGCCGCGCAGGTGGCCGCTCTTCACGTAGGCCTGCGACGACGGGAAGTTGTCGAACACCACCGGGACCACGCCGCTCACGGCGTCGGTCAGCGCGGGCGCCGAGCCGCGATACGAAATGCTGTTCATCTTGCCGCCGATGATCTGCAGGAACCAGATCATGCCCAGGTCGTTCACCCCGCCCGCGCCGGCGTTGGCGTAGCCTTCCTGGTCCGGGTGGGCGCGCACGTGCTCGACGAAGCCCGCCAGGTCCTTGGCCGGATACGAAGGATGGACGCTGAGGATATTGGGGCTGGTGACCAGATTGCTGATCGGCGTGAAGTCCTTGACCGGGTCGTAGGCCAGCTTGGGGAACAGGTGCGGCGCCGTGCCGTGGGTGCTGACCGTGGCCAGCCCGACGGTATAGCCATCCGGCTTGGCGCGCGCGGTGGCGGTCATGCCGATCGTGCCCGACGCGCCGGTGCGGTTCTCGACCACGATCTGCTGGCCGAGGATCTCGCCGGCCTTGGCGGCTGCGATGCGGCCGACGATGTCGGTCGGGCCGCCGGCCGAGAACGGCACGATCAGGGTAATGGGGCGGTCCGGGAAATCGGCCCGGGCCGCCGGCACGGCCGCCAGCAGGGCCAGCACCAGCAGAGTCTTGCGCATCTTCATGTTTCCTCCTTGGGTTTGTGATTCTGGGTGTCGCGCCGCAGGATATGGCCGGGACGGCGGCCCTGCGGCGGTCCGGGGTGGACTTGCACGCCGTTGACCAGCACCGCTTCGATGCCGTCCGACGCCTGGGTGGGCGCGTCCCAGGTCGCGCGGTCGATCACGCGGTCGGCATCGAACACCACCACGTCGGCCCAGGCGCCGGCCTGCAGCAGGCCGCGGCCGGCCAGGCCGAACACCCGGGCGGGCAAGGCCGTCATCTTGGCCACCGCCTGCTCCAGGCTGACGATCTGCGCCTCGCGCACGTAGCGGCCCAGCACCCGCGTGAAAGACCCCCATAGGCGGGGATGCGGATGCGCGTCGTTCGGCAAGCCGTCGGAGCCGACCATGCAGCATTCGTGGCGGAAGATCTGCCGCACCTCGGCCTCGTCCATGGCGAAATAGATCGCGCCCGCGGGCGACAGGCGCCGCGCCGCCTCGGTCTTGTCGCAGCCCCAGCGCGCGGCGATGTCGCTCAGGTACTCGCCGCTGCACTCGGGGTGCGGCGTCGACCAGGTGATGCGGATGTCGTCGATCAGATCGGCCCGCTCGGGGATGAGAATGGTGGAGCTGCCCGGGTACGGGTAGATGTCCAGCGCGACCGCCACCCCGTCGGCGCGGGCGCGGTCGATATTGGCCAGGGTGGCGCGGCTGCGGCCCCAGTTGCGGGCCAGCATGCACTTGTGATGCGACAGTACGGTGGCGCATTGCGTGGCCCGCCCCACTTGCAGGACTTCGTCCACCGCGCTTTCGACTTCGTCGCCTTCATTGCGGATGTGGCTGGTGTGCAGGCAGCCGTGGCGCGCCGCCACGCGCGCCAGGCCTTCCAGCTCGGCGGGCCGGGCCGCGCCGCCCGGCTCATAGGCCAGGCCCGTGCTGAAACCCACCGCCCCCGCTTCGAGCGCCTGGGCCAGCATCGCTTCCATGGCGGCCTGCTCCTGCGCCGTCGGCGTGCCGGACGGGTCGGCCATGGCGGCCAGCCGCAGGTTGGCGTGGCCGACCAGCGCCGCGACGTTGATCATCGGCTGCTGCGCGCGCAGTGTCTCGAAGTAGCTGGCCATGTCGGCGAACAAGGGAGTCTCGCCCAGCAGCGCGAGCGCCGCCGCCGTGTTGCCCGGGCGCGGCGCGGGCGCGCCGCTGACGCCGCAATTGCCGACCACCACCGTGGTGATGCCCTGTGAAATCTTCCAGGGTAGGCCGGGACGCTCCACGAACATGAGATCGTCGTGGCCGTGCACATCGATGAAGCCGGGGGCCACGATCTTGCCGCGCGCATCGAGTTCGCGGCGGGCCGGCCGGCCCGCCAGGTCGCCCACCGCCGCGATGCGTTCGCCCACGATGCCGAGGTCGGCGCGGCGGCGCGCCGCGCCGCTGCCATCGATGACCCAGCCGCCGGTGATTTTCAGATCCAGGATTGTTGCGTCGTCCATGCCTGCCGCCCGCCGCGCGCCGCCGGGCGGCGCGCGCAGTTGCTGATTGGGAAAAACGACGAGTATCGTCCGGGATATCAATCTGTGAAAATCATTTTAGTTTATTCATCAATCTGAATTCATGATCAATCGACTGCCCAAGCACGTCACCCTGAAGCACTTGACCGCCTTCGTCGCGGTGGCCCAGGAAGCCAGCTTCACGCTCGCCGCGCGCCGGCTGTTCCAGACCCAGTCGTCGATCACCGGCCTGGTGCGCCAGCTCGAGGACGCGCTGGGTATCCAGCTGTTCACCCGCACCAGCCGGCACGTGGCGCTCACGCCCATCGGGCAAGAGTTCCTGCCCCGCGTGGTGCGCCTGCTGGCGGATTTCGACGGCACTATCGAGGATGTGGTGCGCTACGGCCTGCTGGAACGGGGCCGCGTCGCGGTGGCGGCGGCCCCGTCGGCCATCACCGAGATCATCGCCCCGGCGGCGGCCGCGTTCGTGCAGCGCCGGCCCGGCATCCGCCTGTATCTGCGCGACGACAACTCCGGACGCATCCAGCGGCTGGTGGCCAGCCAGGAAGTCGATTTCGGGCTGACCAGCCATTGGGCCGATGCGCCCAGCCTGGTCTTCGAGGCCTTGCTGGAAGACCGTTTCGGCGTGCTGTACCGTGCCGACGATGAAACGCTGCGGCCGGACCGGGCCGGCTACGTCCGCTGGACCAGCCTGGCCGACCGCAAGCTGGTGGGGGTGGTGGACGAAACCGGCATCATGGCGCTGCTGCGCGGCCGTGCCGACCTGCCGATTGCCGCGGCGGCGCCGTTTTATGAAGCTTCCAGCACCACCTCGCAGGCGGCGCTGGTGAAGGCCGGGCTGGGCGTGGCGCTGCTGCCGGCCCTGGCGGCGCAGCGCGTGCAGGAGCCGCAACTGCGCTTCGCGCTGCTGGCGGGGCCCACGCTGGTGCGCACGCTCTGCCTGATACGGCATCGCGACCATGCCCTGACGCCGGCCGCGCAGGAACTGATGCAGGCCCTGCGCGCCCATGTGGCGGACATGGCGCTGCCGCGCGGCTGCCGGGCGGTGCCGGGGCCGCGCGGCCAGGGGCTTACTGCAGGGTCCGCGTGAACACGAACTTGCCGTCGTTCCAGTCCACCGGCACCACGTCGCGCGGCCCGAACTCGCCTTCCAGGATCAGCTTGGCGACCGGGTTCTCGATCTGCTGCTGGATGGCGCGCTTCAGGGGCCGCGCGCCGAACACCGGATCGAAGCCCGCGCGCGCCAGTTCGGCCAGCGCCGCGTCGGTCACCTCCAGGCGCATTTCCTGGCGCTCCAGGCGGTCGGCCAGGCGCTTGAGCTGGATGCGCGCGATCGATTCGATATGCTGCGCTTCCAGTCCGTGGAACACCACGACCTCGTCGATGCGGTTGAGGAACTCGGGGCGGAACGACTGCTTGAGCTCGTCCCACACCACTTCCTTGATCACCTCGTACGGCTGCCCGGTCATGCTCTGGATGTGCTGCGACCCCAGGTTGGAGGTCATCACGATGACCGTGTTGCGGAAGTCCACGGTGCGCCCCTGGCCGTCGGTCAGGCGGCCGTCGTCCAGCACCTGCAGCAGCACGTTGAAGACGTCCGGGTGGGCTTTCTCGACTTCGTCGAGCAGCACCACGCTGTACGGCTTGCGCCGCACCGCCTCGGTCAGGTAGCCGCCTTCCTCGTAGCCCACGTATCCGGGCGGCGCGCCGATCAGGCGGGCCACCGAGTGCTTCTCCATGAATTCGCTCATGTCGATGCGGATCATGCGCTCTTCGGAATCGAACAGGAAATCGGCCAGCGCGCGGGTGAGTTCCGTCTTGCCGACGCCGGTCGGGCCCAGGAACAGGAACGAACCGTAGGGGCGCGACGGATCGGCCAGCCCGGCGCGCGAGCGGCGGATGGCGTCGGACACCAGGCGCACGGCCTCGTCCTGGCCGACCACCCGCTTGTGCAGGTGGTCTTCCATCTGCAGCAGCTTCTCGCGCTCGCCCTGCATCATCTTGGCCACCGGGATGCCGGTGGCGCGCGACACCACTTCGGCGATTTCCTCGGCGCCCACCTGGGTGCGCAACAGGCGCGGCTGGCCGGACTCGGCCTGGCCGCCCTGCTCGGCGCTATCGGCCGCCTGCAGGCGCGCCTCGAGCTCGGGCAGCTTGCCGTACTGCAGCTCGGCCAGCTTGTCGAACTGGCCCTTGCGCTGCAGCTCGGCCATCTCGGCGCGCACGCGGTCGATCTCTTCCTTGATGGCCTGCGTGCCCTGCACGGCGGCCTTCTCGGCTTTCCAGATTTCCTCGTAGTCGTTGTATTCGCGCTGCAGCTTCTCGAGCTCTTCCTCGATGACGGCCAGGCGCCGCTTGGAGGCGTCGTCGGTTTCCTTGCGCACCGCCTCGCGCTCGATCTTGAGCTGGATGATGCGGCGGTCGAGCTTGTCCATCACTTCCGGCTTGGAGTCGATTTCCATGCGGATGCGCGCGGCCGCTTCGTCGATCAGGTCGATGGCCTTGTCGGGCAGGAAGCGGTCGGTGATGTAGCGGTGCGAGAGCTCGGCCGCGGCCACGATGGCCGGGTCGGTGATCTCGACGCCGTGGTGGATCTCGTAGCGCTCCTGCAGGCCGCGCAGGATGGCGATGGTGGACTCGACATCGGGCTCGTTGACCAGCACCTTCTGGAAGCGGCGTTCGAGCGCGGCGTCTTTCTCGATGTACTTGCGGTATTCGTCGAGGGTGGTCGCGCCGATGCAGTGCAGCTCGCCGCGCGCCAGCGCCGGCTTGAGCATGTTGCCGGCGTCGATGGCGCCCTCGGCCTTGCCGGCGCCCACCATGGTGTGCAGCTCGTCGATGAAGACGATGTTCTGGCCGTCGTCCTGCGCCAGCTCTTTGAGCACCGCCTTCAGGCGTTCCTCGAATTCGCCGCGGAACTTGGCGCCGGCCAGCAGGGCCGCCAGGTCGAGCGACAGCACGCGCTTGCCGCGCAGGGTCTCGGGCACTTCGTCGTTGACGATGCGCTGCGCCAGGCCTTCCACGATGGCGGTCTTGCCCACGCCGGGCTCGCCGATCAGGACCGGATTGTTCTTGGTGCGGCGCTGCAGGATCTGGATGGTGCGGCGGATTTCGTCGTCGCGGCCGATGACCGGATCGAGCTTGCCCTGGCGGGCGCGGTCGGTCAGGTCAAGGGTGTACTTGGCGAGCGCCTCGCGATTGGATTCGCCTTCGGCCGCGGACACGTTCTCGCCGCCGCGCACCGCGTCGATGGCGGCTTCCAGCGCCTTCTTCTGCAGGCCCGCGTCGCGCAGGATGGTGCCCGCCGGCCCCTTGTCGTCGGCCAGCGCCAGCAGGAACAGTTCGCTGGCGATGTAGGTGTCGCCGCGCCGCGCCGCTTCCTTGTCGGTGCGCGTCAGCACGGCCTGCAGGTCGCGGCCGACCTGGACGTTCTCGCCGCCCTGCACCTGCGGCAGGGATTTCAGCGCCGAATCGAGCGCGGGCCCGACCCGATTGACGGCGACGCCGGCGCGCGCCAGTAGGCTGGAGGCGCCGCTGTCGGGGTCGCCGAGCAGTGCCGCCAGCACGTGGACGGGCTCGATATAGGGGTGGTCGTTGCGGCCGGCCAGGCTTTGCGCGTCGGCCAGCGCCTGTTGGAATTTGGTCGTGAGTTTGTCGAATCGCATAGTGGTCGCAAGGCTTGATGGGGAGCCTGACCGGCTGCTGCGCGGCGGGCTCGATGACCTGAATGTGCAGACGCGACAGGGGTTTTTCAAGACCTGGCGACCGCCTGGACGAGGCGCGGGCCTGTACCGCCAGCATAGACCGTTCGCACCGCCGCCGCCACCGCGCGCCCCGCCGCGCGCGCCGGCCCGGCCCCGGCAGCGGTTCGGCATCATCTCCGCCAGGGAATACAATAGGGTTTCTTGTTCATTTGCTGCCAAGCACCGGCTCGCATCAGGGCTTGAGCAACATAAGGTAAATCATGCAAAAACGAGTCCCCCTGCCGCCGGATTCGCCCCACTGCTCCACCTGCATGCTCGGCCACGTCTGCATCCCCGTCGGCATGGCCGCCAACGAGGTCGAGCAGCTCGACGAGCTCGTGCAAGAGCGCGTGCGGGTCGAGAAGGGCAAATCCCTCTACACCCTGCAAGACCCGCTCGACGCGGTCTACAGCCTGCGCTACGGCAGCATGAAGACCCAGATCGAGGACGCGGCCGGCCACGTCCAGATCACCGGGTTCCACCTGCCCGGCGAAGTGGTGGGCCTGGACGGCATGCTCGAGGGCAAGCACATCTCCACCGCGCTGGCCATGGAAGACTCCGAGGTCTGCGTCATCCGCCTGTCGCAGATCGACCACGTCGCCAGCCACCTGCCGTCGCTGCAGCACCAGTTCCGCCGCCTCATGAGCCGCGAGCTGGGGCGCTCGTACCAGATGCTCGCCTCGCTGGGCGCCATGCGCTCCGAACAGCGGCTGGCGGCCTTCCTGCTGAACCTGTCGCAGCGCTACGCGGCGCTGGGCTACTCCTCCACCGAGTTCGTGCTGCGCATGAGCCGCGAGGAAATCGGCAACTACCTGGGCCTCACCCTGGAAACGGCCAGCCGCCTGTTCTCGCGTTTTGCACGCGAAGGTTTGATCCGCATCAATCAACGTGAAGTTCGTTTGATCGACGTACCGGCCCTGAAGCAATTGCTGGGCCAGGAACACTGCTGAGCGTCGCGCCGCCCATGCGTACCCGCCGTCCCCGCCTGCGTTCGCGTACGTGGGTGGCGGCCGGGCTGGCCATGGCCCTGGCCGGTTCGTCGGGCATGGCCCGCGCCCAGACCCCGCTGCCGCCTCCCTACAACTACGACGAGCCGCTGCCGCGCGCCCCGCGCCCCGCGCCGCCCTGGCAGGATCTCGCCCTGGGCCCGGAGGACCAGCGCTACCGCATGCCGGTATATGCCAACCGCAAGCTGGCCGGCAAACTGGACACGGTGCGGCGCGCCATCGTCGTGCTGCACAGCGCCCGCCGCGACGCCAGCCGCCACTACCAGGACATCGCCGCGCTGGTCGAGCGCGACCCGGCGCGCCGGGCCGACACGCTGATCCTGGCGCTGGAATTCCCCGCCCCCATCGACGCGGCCTTCGCCGGCCGCCCGGCCTGGCGCCGCAACAGCTGGGAAAACGGCGCCGACAGCGTGCGCGCGTCCGGACGGCCCGCGCCGGTCAGCGCCTTCCGGGTGCTGGACGACATACTGCGCTGGCTGGCCGAACGCGAGCGCCTGCCGGCGCTGTCCGACATCGTCGTGGCCGGCCATGGCGGCGGCGCGCAGCTGCTGCAGCGCTACGCCGTGCTCAACGACATCGACGGCCAGGTGCGCCGGGCCGGCCTGGGGCTGCGCTACGTCATCGCCAACGCGCCGTCCTACCTGTACCTGACCAATGAGCGGCCGCGCCGCGCGGGTTCCGGCTACGCCCCGTACGAGCGCGGCATCTGCCCGACCTACAACCAGTATCCGTACGGGCCGCAGCAGTTGCCCGCCTACGCGGCCGGCCAGGACCCGGCCGGCCTGTACGTGCGCTATGCGGCGCGCGACGTGGTGTACCTGCTCGGCAGCGCCGACACCAACCCCGAGGACCACGGGCTCGACAAGCGCTGCGGCGCCGAAGCCCAGGGCGCCACGCGGCTGTCGCGCGGCCTGGGCTACGTGCGCTACGACCTGCTGCTGGCCGGGCGCGGCGCGCGCCGCGTCACGCTGGCGCACGAGCACCAGCAGGTGATGGGCGTCGGCCACGAAAGCGCCGCCATGTTCGGCTCGCTGTGCGGCACGCGCGCCCTGCTGGGCGACGCCGCGCGCACCGCGACCGATGCGGCGGCCTGCCAGCCGGTCGACCGCGCGCCCGCGCGCTAGTCCCGCGCGGGCGCCGGCTCTCAGAACCGGTACATCACCTTGAGCTGCCCGGCGTGGCTGGTCGCCTTGCTGGAGGCTTCGCCGTCGTATTGCAGGCGGAAATCCAGCCCCGAACGGGTGTTGACCTGCATGCCCACGCCGAAGCGGCCGATGACGCTGTCGCCCGGCAGCGCGGCATTGAAGGTGCCGGCGGCGCCCGGCGCGCCGCTCAAGCGCACGTCGGTGTTCCAGGAATCATCGCTCAGGAAGGAGGCGCCCGCGTACGCATAGGGCCGCAGCGTGGCGCCTTCCGGCAGGTCGACCCGGCCGCCGAATTCCAGCATCGGCGACAGCGCGAACAGGAACTGGTCGCTGCCATCCACCTCGAGGCTGAGGGCATCGCCGGACTCGGTGTAGCCGGACATGCGCGTATACAGCATGTCGAGGTCGACGTAGGGTTTCAGGTACAACTGCCGGTTCAGGCCGATATGGCGCGCGGCGCGCAGGCGCGCGCCCAGGCTGTAGACATCGGGGCTGCTGCTGGCCGAGGGCTCGTAGCCCGCGATCGCCAGGTTGCGCTCCATGTCGTACGAGGCGTAGCCGCCGCCCAGGCTTCCCGAAAACACCCAGGGGCCGGCCTGGCGCTTGAGCACCACGCCGACGTACCCGGCATCGCCGCTGCCGCTGGCGCGCCCGTCGCTGCCGCGCAGGTGACTGTTCTGGTAGGCGACGGATGCGCCGATGAACCAGTCGGGACGGAACTCGAACTGGCCGCCGGCCTGGTACGTGGTGCTGTTGTAGGAAAAGCCGGAATATCCGTCGTGCGCGTCCTGGTCGGTGCGCCGCGTGGACGCCTGGCCCCAGACGCAATCGCGCTCACGTCCCTGGGTGTCGCCGCCGTCCATCGCCGGGCACGACATCATGTTGCTGGTAAAGCGCGTCATGCCCGCCGCCATCTGCGCGGCCGGCGCCAGCGTCACGCCGGGCGACAGGTCCGACAGGCGGTCGCTGTAGGCGCTGCCGCCCTGCCGGGAAGCCTGGTCAAGGCTGGCGAACAGCGGCGCGAGCGCCGCGCTGCCGCCGGCATCCCAGCTGTGCTGCAGATGGTCCGCGATGCGGCTCTGGTTGCCTTCCAGGCCCATGGCGGTCGCGTTGAAGTCGGCGCCGCCGACGCTGATCCGGTAGTCCTGGCCCGCCTTGCGCAGGTCATAGTCGAATACCGGCGAGTCGTAGGCCTCGGGCATGCCGGAGGCCGCGCCCTCGACGCGCAGCACGGTAAGCTCGCGGCCGGGCAGCAGGCTGACGGGCGCGGCATCGACCACCCCGCCGAGCCGCGCGTCGCCCTGCACCACCATGCGGGCGGCGCGCATCTGCGCGAAATCCACTTCGCTGCGCAGCACGCCGCTGTCCGACTGGGAAAAATCGCCGGCCACGGTAAGGCGGTCATACCTGCCGCTGCGCCCTACCTGCAGCAGTCCGGCATTGTCGACGTGAGCCTGGTAGAGGAGCGCGTCCGACAACACCCCCGTGCGGCGATTGTCGAGCGTGGCATACGCGGATGGCGCCACCGCGACATCCGCGCTCATCACTACATCGCCCGCGACCTGGCCCGCGTTGCTGACGATGGGACTGACCGAGGTCGCGTACGGGTCGTAGCGCACCGCGGTATTGGACAGCGCCGACACGAGCGCGCCTTCCTGGATGTCGACCACATTCGCGTTGCCATTCATGACCCAGATGCCGACGCCGTCGCCCGACCCGCCCTGCACCGTGTTGTTGACGTTGACCTTGATGCTGCCGGTGCCTCCCGGCCCGACGCTCTGCGCCAGGATGCCGATGCCGCCGTCGCCGGTCGCCGCCACGGTGCCATCCACGGTCACCGTTACATCGTCCGACACCGCGCCGCCGCTGGTGCCCGGACTGGTGGTGCCGGCGAAGCCGCCATCGAGGAAACCGCTCAGGCCGCCGCTGCCGCCGATAGACTGCGCCACGACGCCGATGGCGTTGGCGCCGTCGACCCGCACCTGGAATCCGCTCTGGATGGCCACCGCGACCGTGCCGCCGTTGCCGCCATCGACATTGCCGGTGCTGGACGCCACGCCGCTGCTGTTCGGGTTAATCGCCTGGCTGATATCGCCGACAATGCCGCCGCCGCCACCGATCGACTGGGCGACAATGCCATGAGCGCCCGCGCCATGCGTATGCAGGGTGCCGTTGGACAGCGTCACGGCGACGGCCGCGCCATGGCCAACCGCCGGGGAGTTGTAGCCGAGCACGATGCTGTCCAGCGTGTCGGCGGGGCCCGCCGTCGCCAGGCCGCCGCCGCCGCCGATGGACTGGGCGATGATGCCGATGGAACGCGCGCCGGCCGTCTGGATCATGCCGCCCGTGTTCAACGTGACCGTTCCGCCACTGCCCGAATTGCCCTCGGCGCCGTTCAGGGCCAGGTTGACCGACGATGCCGCATTGCCGGCCGCCATGGTGACGATGCCGCCGCCACCGCCGATCGATTGCGCGATCAGGGCATGGGCATCGTCGCCCGCGGTCGACAGCGCCGCCCAGCTGGCGGCCAGCATATCGATCGACCCGCCGTCGCCCCAACCGTTGCCTACGTGGATGTTCGTCATCGTGGCCGGGCCCGCCGTCGCCATGCCGCCGCCGCCGCCGATCGATTGCAGGACCATGGCGTGCGCGCCATAGCCGGCGGTGTTCGACGAACTGCCGTCATTGCTGTCGTCCAGCACCAGCGTGATGGCGCCGCCGGCGCTGGCGGCCGCCTGGTCGGCCCCGCCCAGCTGCACGGTCGTGTCGGACGAGCCGGGCGCCGCCGCGAATATGCCGCCCAGGCCGCCTCCGCCGCCGATCGATTGCACGACGACCCCGTCGGCGAAATCGCCGTCGGTGCTGACATGCGCGGCGATGCGGGCCGGGTCGCTGGCCGTCCCGATGGCGCCGCCATTGCCTGACGCCGCCATGCTGCCCAAGGTGAGGGTCGTGGAACCGACCGATGCCGGCCCGCCAGCCACCCCCGCCAGCCCGCCGCCGCCGCCGATGCTCTGCACCACCAGGCCATCGGCGCCGGCGCCCGCTGTCTGGATGATGCCGTCCGCCTGCAGGTCGATCTGGCCGCCGGAGCCCGGCGTGGCCGACGCATGGCTGCCGCCCAACTGCACATCGACGACGCCGGTCGGGGCACCGGCCACGCCGATCCCGCCGCCGCCGCCGATCGACTGGGCCACCACGCCATAGGCGCGCTCGCCCTGGGTGGCGACCACCAGGCCTTGATCCGTGCTCAGCGTGACGCCGTTGCCCACGCCCTCCAGCGCCCCGCCCACCACCATGTCGAGGTCGGTCAGGTCGTGGCCATCGAGGGCCAGGACGCCGCCCACGCCGCCGCCGCCGCCGATCGACTGCGCGACCAGGCCCGCCGCGTCCGCCCCCGCCGTATAGACAGACTGGGCCTGCGCTTGCAGGTCGATCACGCCGCCGTTGCCGCCGACGCTGTCGGACGCCTGGGGATTGATCCAGCCGCCTACCTGGATGGCGACGGCCGAGTCGGCGGCCACGCCGGTGCCCAGCCCGCCGCCGGCCCCGATCGATTGCGCCAGCACGCCATAGGCGCCGGCCGCGGCGGTCTGGATGCCGCTGCCCTCATTGGCCTGCAGGGTGACATCGACGGCGGCGCCATTGCCGCTCGCATTGCCCCCGGCGCCCACGCTGATCTTGCTGCCCAGGCATCCGGAACCGCTGCTGCCAGGGGCGCACGTGCCGGAGGGGTTGGCCGCCAGGCCGCCATGCCCGGTACCGCCGCCGCCGCCGATCGACTGGGCCAGCAGCCCGACCGACCAGCGTCCCTGGGTAAGCAGCTTGCCGTTGCTCATCACGCTGACCGCGGCATGCGAATCGGGATTGACGCTGCTGCCGCTGACCCGGTCGGAGCCCTGCCCGCCGCCCACCGTGACCGCATGGGCGATTTCGTCCAGCGGGGCCGCGGCCAGCGGCTCTTGATGCAGGCTGGTGCCGGCGATCCCCCCACCGCCGCCGATGGACTGCGCCACCAGGGCGTGCGACCAGTCGCCGTGGGTCGCGGTCTGGCCGCCGGTCGACACCGACACTCCGCCGCCGTCGCCGCCCGCGCCGGCCGAGCCGCCCAGCGTGAGCGAATACACGCCCTTGTGCACCTGGGCGAGGGAAGTGGAACTCGCCGAACTGGCCAGGCCGCCGCCGCCGCCGATGGACTGCACGATCACGCCGGCCGAGAAGTCTCCATAAGTGGCGATGAGGTATTGGCCCTGCACGGAGGCCAGCCCACCGGCGCCGCCATCGCCGCCCGCGCCGCCAACGCTGAGGTCCACCGAATAATTGGCGCCCGCCTTGGTGCGGGCCGGATCGCCGAGGCCGCCCAACCCGCCGCCGCCGCCGATGGACTGCGCCAGCATGCCAGTGGCGTAATCCCCGACGGTCTGGATGCGGGTCGCGGCGCAATTGCCGTCGCTGCACACGCCGACGGTGCCGCCATCGCCGCCGTTGCCGCCCGCGCCGCCCACCAGCAAGTCCGCCTGGAACGTCAGCATCGATGTCTCGCCGCCGCCGCCCTGGGCCGTGCCGCCGGCTCCGCCGCCGCCGCCGATGGATTGCAGGACCACGCCGTGGGCCTGGTCGCCATAGGTATACACGCCGCCGCTGTTGCCGGTGTCCTGCCGGGAAGTGAACTTGACCGTGCCGCCCGCGCTGCCCTCGCCGCCGCCGCCGCCGATACCGGCACCGATGCTGACAATTGCGCGCGTGGCCAGGGTACCAGTGCCGCCCTGGCCGCCGCCGCCGCCAATCGACTGGCCGAGCACGCCGTAGGCGGCATAGCCCTGGGTCTGCACGACCGACTGGTCCGCCAGCCAGATCTCGACCGCGCCGCCCGTGCCTCCCGAGCCGCCGGCGCCGCCGACCGACACATTGGCGGCCACGCTCTGGATGCTGGTGCCGGACGTGCTGGCGCCGCCGGCCCCGCCGCCGCCGCCGATCGATTGCACGACGATGCCGTCGGCATAATCGCCGCTGGTCAGGATGGAGCCGTAGTGCGTCGCGGAGGCCGAGCCGCCCACGCCGCCGGAGCCGCCCTTGCCGCCGACCTGCACATTGAGCGAGCCGCTGAACGCCACCGGGCTGTACTGCTGCTCGCGCGCATTCAGGGTACGAATCGCGTTGGACACCACATCGAGCGTATCGCCATCGTCGGCGCCCATCGAGCCGCCCAGGCCGCCGCCGCCGCCGATGGACTGCACAACGATGCCGTCGCCGTCGCGCCCCGAGGTCTGGACCAGGCCGTAGTTCGCCACCGAGGCGGCGCCGCCGGTGCCGCCCGTGCCGCCCGTCATGCCTACGCCCACGCTGACGGATGCCGATGGCAACTTGACGTCGCCGACCGAGCCGCTTGCGCCCAGCGAGGCGCTGGTGCCCTGGCCAGTGCCCCCGCCGCCACCGATCGACTGCGCCAGGATACCCTTGGACCCGGCGCCGTCGGTGACGATCGCGGCGTCGTAATAAGCCGTGGCCTGGCTGGACCCGCCGTGTCCGCCGGAACCGCCCTGCCCGCCCACCTGCACGGCGGCGTTGATATTGAGCGTGGTGTCGAGGGTGAACGCGTAGGTGTCGGCGGTGCCGCCGTCGCCGCCGCCGCCGCCAACGGACTGCACCAGCACGCCATGCGAATAATCGCCATGGGTAGCCAGCAGGGTCGATGCGGTGACGGGCGTGGCGCTGGAGCCGAGCGTCACCGCCGCGCCGCCACCGTCGCCGCCGGCGCACTGGCTGCCGCTGCGGCATTGGCCGCCCACCGCGGCCACCGCCTGCAGATTCACGGAGGTGGCATCGTCGGCCGCCGCCAGCGAGTAAATCGAGGCCGAGCCGCCATCGCCGCCACCGCCGCCCACCGACTGGGCATAGATGCCATGGGAAAACTGGCCATAAGTGGTGACGTCGGTGTCGGACACCGTCAATTGCACTTGGCCGGCTCCGGACCCGCTGCCGCCGGACCCGCCCACCGCCACGCCCAGGTCAATGTCGACCGAGGTTTCTTCGTCCACGGGAATGGGCAGCCCGAGGATCAACCCCTGGTCCACCACATTGCCGCCCGAGCCTCCGCCGCCGCCGATGGACTGCGCCAGGATGCCGACGGCGTCGCTGCCGGATGCGTCGGCCGAGCCGGTAGTGATGCTCGACGAGCCGATGGTGGCGGAGATGTCGCCGCCGGCGCCGCCCGCGCCGCCCTTGCCGCCGACGTCGGCGGAAATCGACAAGCCGAGGGCGACCGAATCGGCGCGCACGCCGCCGCCCGCGCCGCCACCGCCGCCGATCGACTGCAGCATGATGCCGCGGGCGCCGCTGCCCGCGGTGCGGATGTCGAGATTCTGCCAGCCGAAATTCACGTGGCCGCCCGAACCGCCATGGCTGCCCGACCCGCCCACCGACATGGTCAGGGCATTCAGGCCGGCGCTGGCGACCGCGCCGCCCGCCCCGCCGCCGCCGCCGATCGATTGCGCGAGAATGCCGTGGGCATGCAAGCCGCCCGTCTGGATGGTGGCCGGCGCCGCGCCGCTGAACAGGATGTCGCCGCCATTGCCCGCCGCGCCGCCGGCGCCGCCTATGCCGAAAGCGACCCCCGCGTCGACATCGAGCACGTCGCCGCCGTTGCCGCCGCCGCCGCCGATCGACTGCGCCAGGATGCCGTACGAAAAAGCGCCCGCGGTGGTAATGGCGCCCAGCTCGCCGGCGAAATCCAGCGTGCCGCCGTTGCCGCCGGCCGCGCCTTGGCCGCCCACGCTGAATATCCCGGCCGAGCCGCCGGCATTGCCGCCGCCGCCGCCGATCGACTGCGCGCTGATCCCGACGGCGGCGTCGCCCGAGGTCGTGATGGTGCCGAGATTCTGCACCGTCACCCCCGCGCCACTGGTCTCGACCTGGCTGCCCGGATTGCCGCCGACCGAGATGGCGCCGCCCGCCGCCCCCGCATTGCCGCCGCCGCCGGCCACCGACATGGCCACGATGCCGGACGCGCCGTAGCCGGAGGTCTGGATCGTGCCGGTATTCGTCACGGTAACGGTGCCGGTGTTGCCGCCGATGCCGCCGTCACCGCCCACCTGGACGACCAGCCCGTCGGCCACGCCGCCCGCGCCGCCTCCCCCGGAAATCGACTGTGCGTCCAGCCCGTAGGCGAAGTCTCCCGAGGTGACGATATGCCCGGCCTGGTTGACGGTCACCGCGCCCGCGTCGCCGCCCTGGCCGCCATTGCCGCCGGCCCCGCCCAGCACGTCGACGAAATCGCCGCCGGCGCCGCCGCCGCCGCCGAGCGACCAGGCCACCACCCCGCTGGAAAAATGCCCCGAGGTGACAATGGATGCGCCCGCGTCCGTGGTGACGTTCACCGTGCCGGCCTTGCCGCCGACGCCGCCGCCGCCCGCCTCCCCGACGACTCCGCCGGCCGAATCGCCATCGCCGCCGAAGCCGCCGCGCGACATGGCCAGCACGCCGAAGGTGGAGTCGCCGGTGGTGCTCAAGGTGTAGCCGGCCTGCGTCGTGGGCGCCAGCAGATGAACCTCGACCGCGCCCGCCTGCCCGCCGGTGCCGCCGGTATTGCCTTCCGGGCCCTTGCCGCCCTGGCCGCCGGCCGAGCGCGCCAGGATCGCCGCGCCGCTGGCTCCGCTCACATCGATGTCGATATCGCTGGAGACATTTACCGTGACAGGGCCGCCGGTGCCGCCGCTGCCGCCGGGGTCCGAATCGTCCTGGGAATCGAACCCGGCGGCGCCTTCGGACAAGGCCCGGATGCCGTACACGGAGGAACCGGAATCCGCCTCGGCCGCGATCTTGAGCAAGCCGCCCGTATGCTCGACCGTCACGGAGCCAGCCGTGCCCGCATTGCCGTTGTACTGCCCGCCGGCCCCGGACTTGGATTCGGCGCGCAGCGCCGACACCATGCTGCCGTTGGTGATCTGCAGCGCGCCGCTGCCCCCGCCGGCGATCGAGTCCCCCATGAAAATGAGGGAGCCGCTGTTGCTGACGGCCACCAGGCCGCCCGCGCCGCCGGTGCCGCCCCGTTGATCGTCGATGGCGCCGGAATTCTGGTGACCGCCCGTTCCGCCGGTGGCGTTCGCGAACACCCCCGACATGTCCTGGCTGATGACGCCCGCGACGTGGAAATCGGCCTGCGCGGAAATGGTGACCTGCACCGGGCCGGCGCCGCCGCCGTTGCCCCCGTTCGAATCGTTGTTCTTGTTGTCGGTCGAGCCGCTGCCGCCGATGCTCTGGGCGAACATCACCGCGGCCGTCTGCGGGCTGCCGTTGCCCACCACCAGGTTCACTTCGCTGCCGCTGGTCATGGTGACGGCCCCGCCGGAACCAGCCGCATTGTCGTCATGCCCGCTGCCGCCGGTCGACTGCATGTACATGACGCCGCGCCAGTCGTTCGCGGTGCCGCCGGAGGCGGCCGGATCCAGGTTGAATATCGCGCCCTGGGCATCCATTTCCACATTGCTGCCGTTGTGCGCGGGCTCCTGGTCATTCTGGCCGGCGGTCGACAGGCCCTGCGCCTCTGTGTACACCTGCCCATTGTCGAGCGTGACGCAGAGCGCCCCGGGGTCCTCGCAAGCCGCCGCGCCGGAGGGGGCCAGGGTGCCGGCTGACAACGCCCCTGCCAGCATGGAGGCATGCCACACGCTGCGCGTCTTGTCGTGCGCGGAATATCGGCTCATTGCGGATCCCCATCAGAAGAATATCCGCCCTGAATCTACCTACGCCGCATCATTTGTTGCGCAATTTTTCGATGAAATGCCCGTTTTGTTCGACGAAATGCTTCGGCGCGGCATCATGCGCCGCTGCGCCGGGGCGAACCGGAACCCCCGGGCTGGCGCAGCGGCTGCAACAGCCCGGCCAGGCCGTTGTGGTCCAGTTCGTGCATCAGCGCCAGCAGCCGGCCGATTTCCCCCGGCGGGAAGCCCTTGCGCGCGAACCAGGCCAGGTACGGCCCGGGCAGGTCGGCGATGAGCCGGCCCTGGTACTTGCCGTAGGGCATTTCGCGGCTGACCAGCAGTTCAAGGTCGCGCGGGTTCATCGACGTCCTGCCAGTCGAGCGGCCAGCCATTTTGCAGCACGTTCTGCAGCCACAGCGTGCAGGCCAGCGTCTTGGAATCGGTGACCAGGCCGGCGCGGCACGCCTCGTACAGGTCGTGCGGGATGGCCGCGTGCGTGTCGAGGAATTCGTCCTGGTCCAGCCGGGCCGCGCCGGCGACCAGGCCGCGGGCGAAGAAAATGTGGATGACCTCGGTGGAATACGAGATCGCCAGGTGCATGGCGCCCGCCTTCGCCCACTGGCGGGCCGTGTAGCCGGTTTCCTCGAGCAGCTCGCGGCGGGCGCAGGCCAGCGGGTCTTCGCCCGGATCCAGCTTGCCGGCGGGGAATTCGGTCATGACGCGGCCCATGGGGTGCCGGTACTGGCGCTCCAGCAGCACCCGCCCGTCGTCCAGCAGCGGGATCACGACCACCGCGCCGGGATGCAGGATGTACTCGCGCTGGCCCAGGCGGCCGTCGGGCAGCCGCACGGTGTCGCGGCGCGCCTTCAGGAAAGTGCCCTCGAACAGGGTCTGGCTCTCGACCAGGGTCTCGATCAGGTGCGCGTCTTCGTCGGGTTCGATCATGGCATGTGCGGCCGGCAGTGGAATCAGCCGGCCAGCTTACCATTCGCGCCGGCCCGGCTACTGCTGGCCGCGGCGCGCCTCGAGGTCCTTCAGGCAGGCGGCCACGCCGATCTGCAGCTGCTCGTTGCCGATGGCTTCGCGATCGACCTTGTTGCGGCAGCGCTGGTATTGCTCGATGCTTTGCGGCGTATCGCGCACGGCGGGCGCCGCGCCGGGCTGCGCCTGCTCGGTGATGCGCAGCGTCGACGGCGGCGACTTGCTGCCGTCGGTCGAGGGGAACGAGTATTCCTGCGCCGGCTGCGCCTGGGCCGCGCCCAGCGGGCCCAGCAGGCATGCCAGGGCAAGGCCGGAAATCGCGAATATCTTCATGACGATGCTTCCTCGTAGGTCTCTGGCGGACGCCGGACCGGGCGCCCATGCCAGCCGGTATCGTAACGTCGCGCCGGCCCGCGATGGTGCCAAACGGCAACAAACGCAAGGGGCTGTTAACCATGGCGGCGGCATGTCGCATACTGTGCGCCATCGACGCCCCCCGAGGAACCGCATGATTCTGCTGGATACCTGCTTCGAACGCACGCTGGAGGCCTGGCAGCGCGAGTACGCCGGCGGCGCCTGGCGCGGCGCCGCGCTGGAAGGCTGGCTGTTCGAGGACCGCGCCGCGCGCCGCGCGGCCGAGGCCCGCCTGGCGCGCGCCGGCGTCGCGGCGCGGCTGCGCAGCGCCTACAAGCCGCTGCTGCATTTCTTCCTGGAAGAGGTCGAACTCGCCGGCCTGGCGAGCGCCACGGTGCATTACCCGGTGCATCCGCTGGCCCGGCCCAACCGCTTCACGCTGGAGGCCTACCCGCTGGTCGACCTGCTGGCGGACGCGACGCTGCGCTTCGTGGCCGGCACGGCCGACCTGCATTACCGGGTCGAGCTGCGCTACGCCGACGGCCGGCAGGTGCAGGCCAGCGTGTTCGCGCCGAATGTCGCCGGCAGCGCCGACGACGGCACGCCGCTGCTCTCGCCCACCGGCTGGCTGCGGCTGCGCGATGCCGGCGGCGCCGTGGTGCAGGACGCGGCCTGCGACACGGAATGGCGCGCCGCGTTCGACGCTGCAGTCCAGGCGGTGCGCGAGCACCCCTGGAGCCACGAGGCGCCGCATTTCGAACGCCTGGACATCCGCGTCGACCTCCCCGGCATGGAGTTCGACGCCGCCGGCGACGCGGGCCTGGTCAGCACTTACGAAGCGCTGCATGAAGACCTGTACTTCACGCTGATCGAGTACTTCCAGCGCCATGCCGGCCTGCCGCCGGGCGACCGCCGGCTGCGACCCGGGCAGATCGTGCCGGACGTGCGCCCCGCGGCGGGACCGGCGCGGGTGCGCGTGGCGCTGCGGCCCTTCGCCGGGCCGGTATCCGAGCCTGCGGCCGTGCCGCCGCTCGACCTGGCGCGCGCCGAGGCGCCGCTCGAGCCCGCCCAGATCGCCGCCCACATGGCGGCGCTGGGCGGCGAGCCGTTCCAGGCGCAGTCGCGCCAGGGCCGGCCGGTGCTGGGCGCCTATTTCGCCGGGCCGGGCCCGGCGGTCTTCATTTCCGGCGCGCAGCACGCCAACGAGACCTCCGGCGTGGTGGGCGCGCTGCGCGCCGCCCAGGCGCTGCGGGCGGCCGGCCCGGCCCACTTCGCCCTGGTGGCGGCCGAGAATCCCGACGGCTATGCGCTGCACCGCGAGCTGTGCGGCCAGCACCCGCGCCACATGCACCATGCCGCGCGCTACAGCGCGCTGGGCGACGACATCGCCTACCGCAGCGGCGAGCCCGTCTGGGAGCAGGCGGCGCGCCGCCATGCCCTGGCCCGCAGTGGCGCGCGGCTGCACATCAACCTGCACGGCTATCCGGCGCACGAATGGACGCGCCCGCTGTCGGGCTACCTGCCGCGCCAGTTCGAATCCTGGACCCTGCCCAAGGGCTTCTTCCTGCTGTTGCGCCATCACCCCGGCTGGGGCGAAGCGGCGCAGCAGTTCATGGACGGCATCGCCCTGCGCCTGGCGCGGGTGCCGGGCCTGGTGGCGTTCAACGCGCGGCAGGCCGCGCGCTACCGCGCCCACGCACTCGAAGCCGGCTTCGACACGCGCCACGGCATTGCCTGCGTGGTGGCCGAGAGCAGCGTGGAAATGGCGCCGCTGTCGCTGATCTCGGAATTCCCCGACGAGACGGTGTACGGGGCCGCCTTCCGCTACGCCCACACCGTGCAGATGGAAACCGTGCTGGCCGCCGTGGCGGTGTATCAGGAACTGGCGCCCAGGTGCGCCAGCTTGTCCGGGTTGCGCACCATGTAGAGCGCGGCGATGCGGCCGTCGCGGATCTCCAGCGAGATCGCGCGCGGCAGCCCATCGGGCTCGGTGACGACCAGGCCCGGCATGCCGTTGAGCCAGGCCAGGCGGGCCGCCAGCGTGCGGCTGCTGTCCTTGTGCGCGATCCCGGCGAAGAACCGGGCGATCTTGGCGCCGCCGCGGATGGGACGCAGCGTCGCCAGCTTGCGGCCGCCGCCGTCGGTGTGCAGCACGGCGTCCTCGGCCAGCAGTTGCTGCAAGGCCGCCAGGTCTCCGTCGCGCGAAGCCCGCAGGAACGCCTCGGCCAGCCGCTGGGCGTCCTGCTGGCTGGCGCCGAAGCGCGGCCGGGCCTCGCGCACGCGGGTGCGCGCCCGCGCGGCCAGCTGCCGGCACGCGGCCGCGTCGCGCTCCAGAATGGCGGCGATCTCCGCGTAGGGCACATCGAACACATCGTGCAGCAGGAACGCCGCCCGCTCGGCCGGCGCCAACCGCTCGAGCGCCAGCATCAGCGCCATCGACAAGTCCAGCGCGTACGGCCCGGCGCCCATGCCGGCATACTGCTCGGCATCGGGCAGCGGCTCGGGCAGCCACTGGCCCACATACTGCTCGCGCCGCACGCGCGCCGATTTCAGGTGGTCCAGGCACAGGCGTGTGACCACCCGCGACAAGAAGGCGCGCGGCTCGCGCACCTGGCCGCGATCGGCCTCGCGCCAGCGCAGCCAGGCGTCCTGCACGATGTCCTCCGCTTCCGACCACGAGCCCAGCATGCGATAAGCCAGGCCCAGCAGGTGGCGGCGATGCGGCGCGAAATCGTCCGGGGCGACGGGCGCGGGGCCGGCGGCGGGCGGCTGGGTCTGCATGGCGGCGCGTCAGTCCCGCGGATGCTGCGAACGGAAGCCGACCGCAATGCGGTTCCAGGTATTGATGGTGCAGATCGCCACCGTCAGGCGGGTCTGCTCGGCCGGCGAAAAATGCGCGTTCAGCAAGGCGTAGTCGGCGTCGGGCGCCTGCGTGTCGGGCAGCCGCGTCAGGGCCTCCGTCCAGGCCAGCGCCGCGCGTTCACGCTCGCTGTACAGCGACGATTCGCGCCAGGCCGCCAGCAGGTGCAGGCGCACTTCGGTTTCGCCGTGCTTGCGCGCGTCGGCGGTGTGCATGTGCAGGCAATAGGCGCAGCCGTTGATCTGCGAGGCGCGGATCTTCACCAGTTCGATCAGGCTGTGCTCCAGGCCGCAGTCGTCGACGTAGGCCTGCAGCGCCAACACGGCGCGCATGGCCTGCGGATCGGCCTGGTGGGGATTGAGGCGGGGGGTCATGCGGAACTCTCCTTGGACAGACGGCGCCCGACGGGCGCCCTTGCATACATGACGAGCCAGCATGATGCGTTGTGACAACGCGTCCCGCCGATTATGTAACAACACGCGGCAAAGGAACGCGGCTCCCGGTACGCCCGGTAACAACCATGGCGCGGCAGGCGGGCTATCTTCGGATAGCCGCCATGTTGCAAAGGATTCCGCATGAAAGCCACTGCGCCGCTCTTACTCCTGGTTGCCGCCACGCTGGCGGCCTGCACCGGCCCGCAGGACGCCGCGCCGCCCCAGCCCGGGCAGGGCCCCGCCCTGGGCGCCGGCCAGGCCGACGGCCACAACGCGCGCAACGCGCTGGACTGGGCCGGCGCGTACGAAGGCACGCTGCCCTGCGCCGACTGCCCCGGCATCCAGACCCGCCTGGTGCTGATGGACCATGGCGCCTACGAGCTGCAGACCCGCTACCTGGACCGCCAGCCCCACCCCACCGTGGTCCGCGGCACCTTCACCTGGCAGCCCGACGGCAGCACCATCCAGCTCGACAGGGCCGGCGACGGGCAGCGCTATTTCGTGGCCGAGGGACGCCTGATCCAGCTGTACCAGGACGGCACCCGCCCGAGCGGCCCGCTGGCGCCGCATTACGTGCTGACGCAGCAGCGCTAGGGCCACCGCACGCCCAAAGGCCCGGCGCGAGCCGGCCCTAGGCCTGCACGCCATGGCGCGCCCGCCAGGCGCGCAATTGCTCGCGGTACTGTTCCATGGCGTCGTCGTACAGGTCGTAGACACAGGGGATGCAGCCGCTCTGGCAGCAGTCGCCCGGCTCCGGCGGGGTGGGCGGCACGGGCGGCGGGTCCTCCGTGGGGGCCGGCGCGCCGCTGGCAGGCTGGTTCTCGGTCATCCCCTTATTATCGCGCGCGGCCGCCGGTGGTAATCTGGCCGGCGTTGCCGTCGTTGCGAGCATCATGTCCGATACCCAGTTCTGGCGCGACCCGCGCCTGCCCTATGTCGAGAGCCGGCGCGCCGTCCACAGCCGCGCCTGCTACGCCGCCCATACCCACGACACCGTCTCGATCGGCGCGGTCGACAGCGGCGGCAGCGTCTTCACCAGCGGCGCCCTGCGGCGGCGCCTGCGGCCCGGCAGCCTGGTCATGGTGCCGGCCCATTGCGCCCACGCCTGCAACCCGGACGCCGATGCCGCCTGGAGCTACCAGATGCTGCACCTGGATGCCGGCTGGGTCGCGGCCCTGTTGCGCGAGACCGCGCCCGAGGCGCCGCTGCCCGCGCAGCCCTGCGTCAGCGATGCGCGCACCGCCTACCAGCGCTTCTGCGAGCTGAACGCGCTGCTGTTTTCCGCCGCGGCGCCGGCCGACAAGGAAGCCGCCCTGGTGCTGTACGTGGGCGGCCGCTCATGGCTGGGGCGGCCGCCGCGCCAGGCCGCCCCGAGGCTGGCGCCGGCCGGCCTGCGGCGGGTCGAGGCCCTGCTGCGCGAGGCGCGCGGCCAGGCGCTGCCGCTGGTCGAGCTGGCCGCGCTGGCCGGCATGAACCGCTACCGCTTCATCCGCGCCTTCCGGGCCGCCACCGGCATGACGCCGCATGCCTACCAGCTCGACCTGCGCATCGTGCAGGCGCGCCGCCTGTTGCGCGACGGCCAGAGCCTGAGCCGCATCGCGCAGGACCTGGGCTTCGCCGACCAGAGCCATTTCCAGCGGGCGTTCAAGCAGCGCGTGGCCGCCACGCCGGGCGCGTATCGCCGGGCCGGCGCCTGACGCTGCGGCGGCGCCGCGCATTTTTCTTCAATACACGCGCCGCGTCCGCGGCGAGAATCGCCTCCCATCACCGAGGGGCGACATGGCATTTTCGTGGCAACAGTTCATCGTGGTGGCGGGCGCGCATTTCCTGGCGCTGCTCAGCCCCGGACCCGACTTTTTCCTGATCGTGCGCGGCGCGCTGCTGCATGGCTGGCGCAAGACGGCCGCCACCTGCCTGGGCATCGCGGCGGCCAACGGGGTGTTCATCGCGCTGGCCATCGGCGGCTTCGCCGCGCTGCGCCCGCACAGCCCGCTGTTCCATGCGCTGCAGGCCGCCGGCTGCCTGTACCTGGGCTACCTGGGCATCCTGTTCATCCGGCACGCCCGCGCCGCCGATGCCGCGCTGCGGGCCGCCGGCGCCGGCGGCGGCGGGGCCCCGCCCTCCTGGGCGCGGCGCTTCGCCGCCGGCTTCGGCTCGGGCATCCTGAACCCCAAGAACGCCCTGTTCTATGCCAGCCTGTTCGCCCTGCTGGCGGGCGAACGCACCTCTGCCGGCGTGCAACTCGCCTACGGCGTGTGGATGTTCGCCGCGGTGCTGGGCTGGGACCTGCTGGTGGCCGTCGGCATCGGCCATCCGGCCGTCATGGCGCGCTGCGCCCGCTACAGCGTGGCCGTCGAGCGCGGCACCGGCGCTGTGCTGCTGGCGATAGCGGCGGGCGGACTGTGGCTGCTGGCCGGATCCGCCATGCCGGCGTGGCTGGCGCCGGCGGCCCAGTAGCCGCTGACCAGCGCGGCGGGGCGCGCGCTGGCGCTGACGCGCGCCGAGACGTCCCAGGCGTCCATGCGCACCCGCAGGCCGGCATACACCCCATGGCCGGGGCCGGCCAGGATGCGGCCGCCCGCCTCGATGCCCTCGCCCACGCGGATCGCGCCATCGGCGATCACATCGCCGCCGGCCTTGATGCCCCATTCGGCCTGCAGGTGGTCGCCGCACACCACCGAGCCGGCGGCCAGGATGCCGCGGCCCGCCTGCACTTCCTGCTGGACGCGCACATCGCCGTCGGTCTTGATGCCCTGCGCGCAATACAGCGCCGCGCCGATGTCCAGGCCCTGCGCCGCCAGCACCGGGCCGCCGGCGCGCAGCTCCTGCCCGGTGCGGACGTCCCAGGCCGCGCGCAGCCCGCCGCCGCAATGCAGGCGCGTGCCGGCGCTCACGCCCCAGCCGGCATGGATGTCGCCGCCCGCCCGGATCTCGCCGTCGCAGACGATGCTGCCGCGCGCGTCGATGTCCTCGCCGGCCACGATGGCCGCGCCGGCGCGCACGCCCCCGCCGGTCACGATGCGCCGTCCGGCCCGCACCACCGTGTCGACGCTGATGCCCTGGCGCGCCACCACGGTGCCGGCGAACACGATGGCGGCCGCATCGATGGCCTCGACCTGCAGCACGCCGTCGGTGGGGCCGAACTGGTCGAGCAGCCAGCAGGCGTCATCGACGCGGCCGTCGGCCACCAGGGCGTCCAGGACGGCCTGGTAGTCGCCCTGGCCGTGGTGATCGCGCAGGAACCATTTGTAGCCGCTGGCGCAGGGGTTCTTGGCTTTGACGAAGTTCTTGGTAAGTTGCATGACGCTACACGCTCTGAATGAGTTGCCGGCCCCCGTCCGGTCGCCGCGTGGCAGTGGCAGCGGCCCCGGGCCCGCGCGCGGCATGGCGTGCGGGCCCCGGGGACAACCGGAATGCGGGGAAAAGAGGGGAACGGCCCGCGCGGGCCGCGCCGATTAGCCGGGCTTGGCGCGCGCGTAGGCCGAGCGCACTGCCACGTCGTGCGAACCGATCAGGGTCGGACGATGCGTGGCCAGGTGGGCGCGCAGGGCGAAATAGGCGGAAGACGCTGGATGGGTCATGACGGCGGCATGCTACCACTCCCAGCCGGTCCGTCAAGCGCGGCCGCCGGACGCGCCGGCCCCGCTACGCGCGCAGCCAGCGGAACGCGCGCCGCAGCTCGGCCGCGCCGTCGCGCGGGTACCAGCGGCCGTGCGCCAGGATCACGCGCTCGGGCTCCCAGGCGATCATCTGGTCCACGGCGGCGCGCAGCGCGGCGCGCCGCCGCGCGAAGGTCAACCGCATGTCGCGCGGCATCTGGCCGTCCGGGTCCTGCACGCCGCCCAGGCGCGTCAGCCAGCGGGCCAGCGGCGAGCCCAGCTTGCCGGGCTCGAAATTCTCGATCAGGTCGGTGAGGATCAGCGTGCGGCTGGCATGGTGGAAGAACTCCACTTCGGTCAGGTAGCTGCCGGCGATCGGCAGCGTGGCGAGCTCGGCGTCCCACGGATAGCCCGCCGGCCCGGCCAGCGGCCGCGCGGGGAAATCGATGCGGCGGCCGGCTTGTTCGCGCACGCGCGGCGCCAGGTATACGGCCGCATCGGGAAAGGCCGCGTGCCACTGCGGCACCCACCAGTAATGAATGCGGCTGGGCGCGACGATCCAGCGCGGCCGGCCCAGGTCCTGGACCGCGTCCCGCAGGGCGGGCGCGAGCTCGGTGGGCGAATGGATGAACAGGTCGCCACGGCCCAGCCGCAGCACCGTCATGCGCGTGGGAAAGCGCATGCGGGGCCACGGCAGGCCGTAGCGGATCGCCGGGCCGTCGACGATCCAGACCGAATCGGCCACCGGCTTGAGCGTGTTGATGGGCGCATACAGCAGGCGCCCATCGTCGCGCGGGTCGCCGCTCATGGCGGCTGGCGCGGCGGCGCGTTACACCACCGTCAGCGTCACGTCGATGTTGTTGCGCGTGGCGTTGGAGTACGGGCACACGATGTGGGCCCGCTGCACCAGGTCTTCGGCCTGGTCGCGCGCCATGCCGGGCAGCGAGATCTTCAGTTCGACCTCGATGCCGAAACCGTTGGGGATGGGGCCGATGCCGACCGCGCCCTCGACCGAGACATCGGACGGGATGGCGATCTTGTCGCGGTTGGCCACGAATTTCATGGCGCCCAGGAAGCAGGCCGAGTAGCCGGCGGCGAACAGCTGTTCGGGGTTGGTGCCGTCGCCGCCGGCGCCGCCCATTTCGCGCGGCGTGGTCAGTTTCACGTCCAGCACCTTGTCGGACGACACGGCGCGGCCGTCGCGGCCGCCGGTAGCCTTGGCATGGGCACGGTATACGACTTTTTCGAGAGACATGGCAGTTTCCTTTCAGAGGGGTTCAGGGACAACGGCGATTCCACCAAAGTACGGCTCGCCGGGGCCGGATACAAGTTGCTCACAATTAAATAGCGCACTACTTTTTTGGCAAGCGGATGACCTCACACTGTTCAGGCATTGGCTCCCAGGCGGTCGCGCAGGTGCTCGAGCTGGACCTTGAGGGCGGCCAGGTCGGCCGGCGCGCATTCCGTGGCGCACAGCACCCCCACCGGCACCTGAGCCGCCTTCTGCCGCAATTCGCGCCCGGTGCGGGTCAGGCCGACGATGACCTGGCGCTCGTCCTGCTCGGCGCGCAAGCGCGTGACCAGCCCGGCCGCTTCCATGCGCTTGAGCAGCGGCGTCAGCGTGGCCGAATCCAGGTACAAGCGGCGGCCGATGTCGGACAGCGTGAGCTGGTCCTGTTCCCACAGCACCATCATCACCAGGTACTGCGGGTAGGTCAGCCCGAGCGGGCGCAGCAGCTTGCGATACACCTTGTTCATGGCCAGCACCGTGGAGTGCAGGGCGAAGCAGAGCTGTTCGTCGAGCAACAGCGACGGGGCGGCGGGGGCAGGAGCGCGGCGGCGGGTCATGATGAGCCCATAATACATAGCGCGCTATTTAATCGCAAGTTATTTTTCTGTGGCGCGCGGACGCGCTTGCGGACCCTCGCTGCGCTCAGCCCGGCGCGGCGTCGAATGCCGTGTGGTATTGCACCGTGCCGCGCGCCCCGGCACGCCAGGCCAGCGCCATGAAATACTCGGGCGGCACATCGGGCAGCACCAGGGCCGGATCGGCGCGAAAGCCGAAGCGCCGGTAGAAATGCGGCTCGCCCAGCACCACGCAGCCGGCCGCGCCGCGCCCCTGCAGGCGCGCCAGGCCTTCCTGCACCAGCATCGAGCCGATGCCCCGGCCCTGCCAGGCCGGCGCCACGCTCACCGGCCCCAGGCCATACCAGCCCACGGCCTGCCCGGCCGGCCCCGCGATGCTGACCGGCGAGAACGCGGCGTGGCCCACCACCCGGCCGTCGTGCTCGGCCACCAGCGACAGCGCCAGCGCGCCCGCGGCGCGCAGCGCATCCACGATGGGGCCCTCGGTATGCTCGCTGAACGGCTGGTCGCGGAAAGCGTCCTGCGTGGCGGCGAAGATGGCGGCGATGTCGGCGTCGGTCTCGGAACGGATCAGCATGGCAACAGGTGGAAACTGCGCGGTAGGCGGCAGTACGTAGAATAGGTGGATACCGACCCGATATTACAGGCCCTCCATGGAAACCGAACTCGACGGCCGCCTGCTCGCGCTGCGGCAGACAGTGGCGCTGGCCCTGGCGCTGTCCACCCGCAGCAATCCCCAGGCGACCGAGCTGGCGCTCGACATTCTGCAAGACCTGAAAGCCAGCGTGGACCGCGCGCCGGCCGACACCCCGTTTACCGCACCGCCCTGGGCGGGCGGCGCGCAAGACGAGCTGGACAACATCGCGCGCCTGGTGCGCGCCTTCACCGAGCAGCCCGGATCCGACGCCGACACCTGAGCGCGAGGTTGCCGGTCTGTTTGCCGCGAGGTGTTGCGGTGAGGTGTCAGACGTCCTGCGCGGTGAGGTGTCAGACACCCCGCGAGAAAGCGCGACAAATCTCGGGCCATCTCCCCGGGGTGTCTGACACCTGGGTAGCGCGATGCTTGCCATGAGGTGTCTGACACCTGGGTAACGACTGTCCTTCAGGCGCCAGGTATTCCCGTAACTTGCAGGCGCTCTTCCCGGATGCCCGGCGCCTAGGTCAGCGCTTCGCGCGCTGCGCGCCGCAGCGCTTGTGGCGGCTGCCCGTAGCGGCGGACGAAGGCGCGGCGCATGCGTTCGGCATCGGCGAAGCCGGTCAGGCGGGCCACCGCGTCGATGGTCATGCTGCCCGCCTCGACCCGCGCGCGCGCCGCCTCGGCGCGGATGCGCTCGACCGCCTTGGCCGGCGTCTGCCCGGTTTCGGCCTTGAACAGGCGGATGAACTGGCGCGGGCTCAGGCATGCGGCCGCCGCCAGTTCCTCGATGGTCAGCGGCGCGGTCAGGTGCTGGCCGATGTAGCCCAGCACGCGCCGGATGCGCTCGCTTTGCGGCGCCAGGTCCTGTAGCGCGGAAAACTGCGACTGGCCGCCGGCGCGCCGGTGGTACACCACCATGTCGCGCGCGGCCTGGCGCGCCACTTCGGCGCCCAGGTCGTCTTCCACCATGGCCAGCGCCAGGTCGATGCCGGCGGTAATGCCGGCCGATGTCCAGACCGTCCCGTCGCGCAGGTAGATCTTGTCGCTGTCGACCTTGATGGCCGGGTAGCGGCGCTGCAGCTCGGCGGCGTGGCGCCAGTGCGTGGTGGCGCGGCGGCCGTCCAGCAGGCCGGCGTGCGCCAGCACGAACGCGCCCGTGCACACGCTGGCCAGCCGCGCGCCCTGCGCCTGCGCGTCCAGCAGGAAGGCCCGCGGCCCCGGCGCGGCGCCGGCCAGCCGCGGGCCTTCGCCGCCCGGCACCAGCACGATGTCCGGCCGCGCATCGCGCCATGGTCGCGTGATCACCTCCACCCCGGACGAACTGGCGACCCGTCCGCCGCGCGCCGACACCAGTTGCGGCGCGTAGGCGGGGCCGCGGCGCCCGCCGGCGAGTTCGCCGGCGGTCTGGAACACCGACAACGGGCCGGCCATGTCCAGCAGCTGGAAGCCGGGAATCATCAGGAAAGCGACCGAGATGCTCATGGCAATTTTCAAGGGAAATATGTCATTCGTGACATAGCATCGATCGCTACAGTGAGGGCTGTCAACCCCCTTCGCCACTCGCTGCCCATGTCTCCGTCTTCCCGCTTGCACGCCGGGCGCCGCAACGCCCGCATCCTGGCCGTCTGCCAGGGCCTGTACATCGCCGCCATTTCCATTGACCTGACCCTGACCGCGCTGACCGGCCACATGCTGGCGCCCGACAAGGCGCTCGCCACCCTGCCCTTCGCGCTGATCACCGTGGCCGGCGCTGTCGTGACCTGGTTCGCCTCGCTGCTGATGCAGCGCATCGGCCGGCGCGCCGGGTTCGCGCTGGGCGCCCTGGCCGGCACGCTGGGCGGGCTGATATCCGTCTGGGCGGTATTCCGCGCCGATTTCTGGCTGTTCTGCGCCGGCACCGCGCTGGTCGGCGTGTTCCAGGCCTTTGCCCAGTACTACCGCCTGGCGGCGGCCGACGCGGTCGATGCCGACGCCAAGGCGCGCGCCATCGCCGTGGTGATGGCGGGCGGCGTGATCGCCGCCCTGGCCGGCCCGGCCCTGGCGGCCTGGAGCCGCGACCTGTTCCCGCTGGCCACCTTTGCCGGCGCGTACCTGATGGTGGCGCTGCTGGGAGCGGCCAGCGTGGCGCTGCTGCTGGCCGGCTACCGCGACCTGGACGATGTCCCGGCCGGGGCCGGCCCGCGCGAACCGGCCGCGCCGCCGCGGCCCTTGCGCGTGGTGGCGCGCCAGCCCATCTTCGTGGCGGCGCTGGCCAACAACGTGGTCGGCTCGGTCTCCATGATGTTCGTGATGACCGCCGCGCCCCTGGCCGCCGTGGCCTGCCACCACACCATCGACGACGGCGCCAACATCATGCAATGGCACCTGGTCGGCATGTACGGTCCGTCCTTCTTCGCCGGCGCGCTGATCAAGCGTTGGGGCCTGCCGGCCATGCTGGGCCTGGGCATGGGCATCAACCTGGTCTCGGCCGCCGTCGCGATCGCCTCCACCAGCCTGCCGGCGTTCTACGTGGCGCTGTTCTGCCTGGGCGTGGGCTGGAATTTCATGTTCGTGGGCGGCACCACCCTGCTGGCGCAATCGTATCGGCCCGCCGAACGCGGCCGCGCGCAAGGCGCCGCCGAGGTGCTGCGCTACGCCGCCACCGCGCTGGCGACGCTGGCCGCCGGCCCGGCGCTGGACCGCTACGGCTGGCAGGCGGTCAACGCCGCCATGCTGCCGGTGGTGGGCCTGGCGGCCGTGATGACCGCCTGGTGGGTGATCGACACGCGGCGCCGCCCGCAGGCCGGCATCGCGCGCGCCTAGCGCGGGTCCCGGCAGCGCGCCGGGACACGGCGCTGGCGCCTCGCGCGGGAGCGTTCGACTGCAATCTGTAGTTTAGAATTGCAACATGATGCGCCTTTCCGCCCGCGCCCTCGTCACGAACCGACACCGCGCCGTCATCTGGCTGGCGCTGTGCCTGTTCGCGCTGAAGGCGCTGGTGCCGCAGGGCTTCATGCCCAGCAGCCAGCCCGGCGCCACGCTGATCCAGCTGTGCTCGGCGGCCGGCCCGGTATGGGTGGAAGGCCCCCACAAGGCCGACCATCACCAGGACGCGCAGCACGCCGAGCAATCGGCGGTCTGCCCGGTCGGCGCGGCGCTGGCGGCCTTGCCCCTGGCCGCCACGCCGGCCGCGCTGGCGCCGCCGCCCTCCGTGGTGGCGCTGCGCATCGCCGCGCGCGCGCCGCCGCCGGCCGCCGCACTCGCTCCGCCAGGCGCCCCGCTCGGGGCGCGCGCCCCGCCTTCCATTCTCGGTTAGTGCTGCCCGAACCGTCGCCAACGCGACGGCCTCGTCCTTTTTACTACCGAGAGATCCCATGCCTGTTCCCTCCGCCAGGACATCCGTCCTGCCGCGGCGCACGGCCGTTTCCGCCGCGCTCGCGCTCGTGCTGGCGCAGCCGCCGGCGCGCGCGCAGGACGCCGACGCCGCGTCGGTGGCCACCCTGCCCGCCATTTCCGTATCCGGCGATACGCCGCTGCCCACGCTGCGCGAAAGCGCCGCCACCGGCTCGTTCCTGCAGCTCACGCCGTTCGAGACGCCGGCCAGCATCGACATCATCACCAATGAACAACTGCGCCAGCGCGGCGACGTGACGGTGATGGACGCGGTCACCCAGGCCGCCGGCATCAGCGCGTTCCGCCATCCCGGTAACGGCGGCTCGTCGCTGTCCTCGCGCGGCTTCACCGACTCGAACTCGGTGGCCATCCTGTATGACGGCCTGCGGCAGTACGGCGGCCTGGGCCAGACCTTTGTCTACGACCCCTGGTCGGTCGACCGCATCGAAGTACTGCGCGGCCCCGCCTCGGTGCTGTACGGCGAAGGCGCCATCGGCGGGGTGGTCAACGTGATCCCCAAGAAGCCCACCCGCGGCCCGATCGAGAACGAGATCCAGGCCGCCGTGGGCACGCACGACACGCAACGCCTGGCGTTCGGCAGCGGCGGCGCGCTCGACGAGCGCTGGTCGTACCGGCTGGACATCAGCGGCAACCGCAGCGACGCCGACATGAGTCTGGGCGAATCGAAGAACGCCGCCGTCACCGCCGCGCTGCGGCTGGACGTCTCGCCCGAGCTCAACTTCACCCTGACGCAGGCCTATGCGTGGCAGGAACCGACCCGCTATTTCGGCACGCCGCTGATCGACGGCGAGATCGATTATTCGCTGCGCCACAAGAACTACAACGTGGCCGACAGCAAGATCATCTACCGCGACAGCCGCACCGAACTGCAGGCCGAATGGATGCCGAACGCCGCCACCACGGTGCGCGGCCGCGTCTACTACCTGGGCAGCAACCGCGACTACCGCGACGCCGAGAACTACACCTGGGTGCCGGCCAGCGGCCTGATCGAGCGCAGCGCCTATACCGACATCCGCCACGACCAGTCGCAGGTGGGCGCGCGCGCCGACGTCGCCTTCGACGGCCACCTGTTCGGCCTGCGCAACCAGGTCTCGGTGGGCGCCGAGCTGAACCGCAGCAAGCTCAAGCACACCAACAATTCGCCCTACGGCGGCACCTCGCTGGTGGACCCGTACGACTTCGAGCACGGCGACTTCATCAACGAGGCCGGCACCACGCCACGCTACCGCAACACCGCCACGCAGTACGCGCTGTTCGCCGAAGACCGCCTGATGCTGACGGACCGCTGGTCGGTGCTGGGCGGCGTGCGCTACGACCACATCGACCTGGAGCGCGAAGACCTGGTCGCCGGCACCACCGCCTACCGCACCACCTTCACCAACGTGGGCTGGCGCATCGGCACGGTATACGACTTGCTGCCGGACCTGGCGGTCTACGGGCAGTACTCAGAAGCCGCCGACCCGGTCGGCGGGCTGCTGCTGCTGTCCCCCGCCAACAAGGACTTCGACCTGGCGCAAGGCCGCCAGGTCGAGATCGGGCTGAAGCAGACATTCTGGGACAACAAGGGAGAATGGACCCTGGCCGCCTATCACATCCGCAAGAAGGACCTGGTCACGCGCGACCCCGACGACCCGTCGCTACGCGTGCAGGTGGGCAGCCAGTCCAGCCGCGGCCTGGAGCTGACCGTGGGCGTGGAGCTGGCGCGCGACTGGCGCATCGATTTCAACGGCGCCATCCTGGACGCCCGCTACGACGACTTCACCGACACCTCGGGCGGCGCGGCGGTGTCGCGGCGCGGCAATGTGCCGCCCGACGTGCCCGAGCGCCTGGCCAACTTGTGGGTCAGCTGGAAGTTCATGCCGCGCTGGACCGCCAGCGCGGGCCTGCGCTACGTCGGCAAGCGCTACGCCGACAGCGCCAATGAGCTGGAAATGGCCGCCTACACCACCACCAACCTGGCGCTGCAATGGGAGCCGCGCAGCGACCTGAGCCTGGCGCTGCGCGCCTACAACGTCTTCGACAAGCAATACGCCGAGACCGCCTACTACAACCAGACCCAATGGCTGCTGGGCGCCGGCCGGCGCGTGGAGCTGTCGGCCAACTACCGGTTCTGAACGACATGACGACAACCACCCCGAACACTCCCGCCCAGGACAGCGCGCGCCGCGCCGACGTCTACCGCGCGGTATGGCGCTGGCATTTCTACGCCGGCCTGCTGGTGCTGCCCTTTCTCATCCTGCTGGCGGCCACCGGCGCGCTGTACCTGTTCCACAACGAGATCGAGGACGCCTGGTACCACGACCTGCGGCACGTCGAGGCGCGCGACGCGCCGGCCCTGCCGCCCTCGGCGCTGGCGCGGGCCGCCCTGCGCGCCCACCCCGGCACCCTGGTCAAGTACCTGCCGCCCGCCGCGCCGGACGCCGCCGCCCAGGTGGTGGTCAAGCCGGCCGGCGGCGCCAGCCTCGGCGTGTACGTCGACCCCTACGACGGCCGGGTGCTGGGCGCGCTGGGCGAACGCGACACCCTGATGTGGACCGTCCGGCGCTTGCACAGCCTGGACTACTTCGGCCCCATCGCCAACGGCGCGATCGAGATCGCCGCCGGCTGGTCGATCCTGCTGGTGCTGACCGGCGCCTACCTGTGGTGGCCGCGCGGGCGCCGGCAGGGCGTGGTGAGCGTGCGCGGCGGCCCGCGCCAGCGCGTGTTCTGGCGCGACCTGCATGCGGTCACGGGCGCGGCGGTGGCGCTGTTCATCCTGTTCCTGGCGCTGACCGGCATGCCGTGGTCGCTGGTGTGGGGCGGCAAGGTCAACCAATGGGCCAATGGCAACAACTTCGGCTATCCGGCCGGCGTGCGCGTGGCCGTGCCGATGTCCGACGAGCACCTGGCGCACATGGGCCACACCACCTGGTCGCTGGAGCAGGCGCGCGTGCCGGAGTCGGCCGCGCCGCACCACGCCGGCCAGCCGATCGGCCTGGACGCCGCGGTGCGCGCCGTCGAACGCCTGGGCCTGGCGCCAGGCTACGCCATCAATGTGCCGCAATCCGCCACCGGGGTCTACACCGCGTCGGTGTATCCCGACGACCTGGCGCGCCAGCGGGTGGTGCACCTGGACCAATACACCGGCCAGCCGCTGCTGGACATGAGCTACCGCGACTACGGCCCGCTGGGCAAGGCGCTGGAATGGGGCATCAACGTGCACATGGGGCAGGAGTTCGGGCTGGCCAACCAGTTGATCCTGCTGGCCGCCTGCCTGGGCATCGTGTTGCTGTGCGTGGCCGGCGCGGTCATGTGGTGGAAGCGCCGCCCGGCCGGCGGCCTGGGCATTCCGCCGCTGCCGGCCTCGCGCGGCGCGCTGCGCGGCGTCCTGGCCCTGCTGGTGGCCGGCGGGATCGTGTTCCCGCTGGTGGGCGCCTCGCTGCTGGTCATGCTGGCGCTCGACCTGGCGGTGCAGCGCCGCGCCCGCGTTGACACCCGCTCGTACGGCGTGTAGCTTAAGCACCTATCATGAACCGACGCGCGCCCCATACTCACCTGCATCCCGCACCGGCCCTTGCCGACGCGGCGCGCGCGTCGCGTCTTTTCCTCGTCGTAGCCCCCGTCGCCCCGCCGCCGCCCGCCGCCGTCCTGGGCTGATCCCAGCCCGCCTGGCCGCTCCCGCAGCTTCCCCTTGAATTCGCCGTCCGGCGCTTACGCCGGCCGCGTGCGGGAGCCCGTTCGTTTCCTTGACGGGACACTACGATGATCGATGCAAAAACGGCCTGCAAGGCCTATGGCGCCACCACCCTGTTCGTGCTGCTGTGGGGCAGCGGCGCCATCTTCTCGAAATGGGGCCTGGCGCACGCCACGCCCTTTGCCTTCCTGGCGCTGCGCTTCGCGCTGGCGCTGGCGGCCCTGCTGGCGCTGGGCGGCCTGGCCCGCCAGCCCTGGCTGCCCCCGGCCGGGACGCGCGGCCGCGTGGCCGCCACCGGCCTGACCATGATCGGCGGCTATTCCATCTGCTACTTCCTGGCCCTGGACCACGGCATCACGCCGGGCGTGCTGGCCACCACCCTGGGCGCGCAGCCGCTGCTGACGCTGGCGCTGCTGGAGCGCCGCTTCCCGCTGCCGCGCCTGCTCGGGCTGGCGCTGGCCATGGCCGGGCTGGCGCTGGTAGTATGGGACAGCATCGGGCTGGCCCGCTACTCGGCCGCCGGCATGCTGTACGCGCTGGGCGCGCTGCTGTGCATGACGGGCGGCGCGATGCTGCAGAAAAGCCTGCGCCAGCCGCCCCTGCGCGTCCTGCCGCTGCAATATGCGGCCGGCCTGCTGCTGTGCCTGGCGTTCGTGCCGTTCCAGCCCTGGCGGGTGGACGGCGGCCCGCAGTTGCTGGTGCCGCTGCTATGGCTGGGGCTGGTGATTTCGGTGGGCGCCACGCTGCTGCTGTACCGCTTGATCCAGGCCGGCAACCTGGTCAACGTCACCAGCCTGTTCTACCTGGTGCCAGGCGTCACGGCCCTGCTGGACTACCTGCTGCTGGGCAACCGCCTGTCGTTGCCGAGCCTGGCCGGCATGGCCGCCATCCTGGGCGGCCTGGCGCTGGTGCTGCGCACGGCGCCCGGGCCGGCGGCCGGCAAGCAGCCGGCGTGAGGCCGCCGGGCCGGCCATGGGCGCGGGGATCAGGCCGCCGGCCCCCGCGCGCCGGCGGCCGCCCCGCGCAGCAGGCCCAGGAAGATCTCCGCCAGTTGCGCCGCCAGCGCCCGGCCATCGTGCTCGCCGCGCGCGATCGCGTCGTCCACCGCGCCGTGCATGGCGTGGAACAGCACGATGGCGGTCAGGCGCGGCGCGGCCAGCGTCCAGTTGCCGGCGCGCTGGCCGTCCGCCAGGATCCGCTCCAGCTGGTCCAGCACATCGTGCTTCTCGCGCGTGCCGCGGTCGCCGTGGCGCGCGTCGTGGAACACCACGTCGTGCAGCCGGTAGTCGGCCAAGTAAGCGGCCACGCCGGCGTGGGTCCAGGCCCGCACCCGCGCCGCGCCGTCTTCGGGCGCGCAGGCCCGCACCGCCTCGTCCACGCGCGCCAGGAAACCCTGCGAGAACTTGGCCCGCAGCGCCAGCAGAATGTCGTGCTTGGAGGCGAAATAATGATAGAAGGTGCCCTTGGCGACCCCCGCGGCTTCGACGATGTCGTTCACCGTGGCCGCCTCGACCCCCTTGGCGATGAACAATTGCTCGGCCGCCGCCATCAGCTCGTCCAGCCGCACCTCCGGCGGCTTGGTGCGGGGCGGCCGGGCGGGGCCGGTAGGCGGCGGGGCGGATGGACGACGAGCCGGGCGCATGGGCAGGGGGTGGATGAGCTGGCAAAACCCCGAGTGTAGAAGATGCGCCGCGCGGCCAGCGTGGTCCATATGGGAATGATTCTTTTTTCAATTGACCGACGGTCGGTCGATAAATAAAATGAACCCTCCCCGAATCAACCATGCGCCCCCCATGCTGCCCGCCCGCCAACTCGCCCTGGTCGCCGCCGTATGCCTCGGCACTTTCATCACGGTGCTGGACATCAGCATCGTCAACGTCGCCCTGCCCACCTTGCAAGCCGCGCTGGACACCGACATCGCCGGGCTGCAATGGGTGGTGGACGCCTACGCGCTGTGCCTGTCGGCCTTCATGCTGTCGGCCGGCCCGCTGGGCGACCGCTACGGCCGGCGGCGCGCCTGGCTGGGCGGCGTGGCGCTGTTCATGCTGGGGTCGGCGCTGTGCGCCGCCGCCACCGGCCTGCCCTTGCTGCTGGCCGGCCGCGCCGTGCAGGGCGTGGCCGGCGCGCTGCTGATCCCGGGCGCGCTGTCGATCCTGACCCAGGCCTTCACCGAACCGGCCCGGCGCGCCCACGTGATCGGCGCATGGTCCTCGTTTACCGCCATTTCGCTGATTGTCGGCCCCATGCTGGGCGGCGTGCTGGTCGATCATGCCGGCTGGCAGAGCATCTTCCTGATCAACCTGCCGGTGGGCGCGCTGGCGGTCGGCCTGGGCCTGTGGGCCATTCCCGAAAGCGCCCACCCCGACCATGCCGCCTTCGACCCGGCCGGCCAGGCGCTCAGCATCGGCTGGCTGGGCGCGCTGACCTACGGGCTGATCGCCGCCGGCGAACACGGCTGGCGCCACGCCGGCACCCAATGGGCGCTGGCCCTGGCGGCCGTCGGCCTGGCCGCGTTCATCGCGGTGGAACGGCGCGCCGCCCGGCCGGTGCTGCCGCTGGCCCTGTTCCGCCACAGCGGCTTCGCGGTCAACAATTGCGCCTCGTTCGTGCTGGGCTTTTCAGGCTACAGCAGCCTGTTCTTTTTCTCGCTGTTCCTGCAGCAGGTGCAGGGGCTGTCGCCCATAGCCACGGGCTGGCAACTGGCGCCGCAATTCGTCGCCATGGGCGCCATGGCGGTGCTGTTCGGCCGGCTGAGCGCGCGCATCGCGCTGGCGCGGCTGATGATCGCCGGCTATGCGCTGATGGGGGCGGCCATGCTGGCCATGGCCTCCTTCACCGCCGCCACCGGCGCGGGCCTGGTCAGCACCCTGATGACGCTGCTGGGCATCGGCATGGGCCTGGCCGTGCCGGCCACCAGCATGGCGGTCATGGGCTCGGTGGCGCGCGAGCGCTCGGGCATGGCCTCGGCCACCATGAACGCGCTGCGCCAGACCGGCATGGCGGTGGGCATCGCGCTGCTGGGCACGTTGATGAGCGCCCAGGCCGTCGAGGCCCTGGCCCGGCGGCTGGCCGGCGCCGGAGCCGCCGACGCGCTCGCCGTGGCGCGCGCCGCCATCACCCAGCACACCGTGCCCGCCGCGCTGCGCGGCGCCTACGCGGAAGCCATGGCCAGCGGCTTCCAGGCGGCCATGATCGCGGCCGGCGGCGCGGCCTTGCTGGCCGCCGCCCTGCTGGCCGCCGAGCGCTTCCGGCGCCCGGTTGCGCACCGGGAATTAGCGTGAAATAGCAGCTTTTGGCCACAAAAACGACCGGTTCAGCAGCCTGTACGGCGCAATGCTTTACCATTGCCCCCTAGGAATGACCCGCCTGCGCTTGCAATGCTGGCGGGTCATGCCTTTTTCCCCCCTCAATCAAGGAGATCTCACTGATGACGAAAAGACGCTGCTCGCCGCCGCATTGCTGGCTGGTTTCGCAGGTGCGGCCCAGGCTGAGACGTCGGTCACTCTCTATGGTGTCATCGACACCGGCATCGGCTACAACAAAATCAAGGGCGACGGATACGACGGCAGCCGCATCGGCATGATCAACGGCATCCAGGCCGGCTCGCGCTGGGGCCTGCGCGGCACCGAAGACCTGGGCGACGGCCTGCGCGCCGTGTTCACCCTGGAAAGCGGCTTCGATTCCGGCAACGGCTCGCGCGCCCAGGGCGACCGCCTGTTCGGCCGCCAGGCCACCATCGGCCTGGCCAGCGACAGCTGGGGCATCCTGGAATTCGGCCGCCAGACCAACATGGCCTCGAAATACCTGGCCGACATCGATCCGTTCTACACCAGCTACACGCAGGCCAACCTGGGCCTGGGCTTCAGCTCGGCCAACACCACCCGCTGGGACAACATGGTGATGTACCGCTCGCCTTCGTGGGGCGGCTTCGAGTTCGGCGCCGGCTACTCGTTCAACGTCGATGACGGCAACGACGACCAGACCGGCTTCCGCACTGCCGACAACACGCGCGGCATCACCGCCGGCCTGCGCTACGTCAACGGCCCGCTGAACGCCGCGCTGACCTACGACCAGCTCAACGGCAGCAACAGCAGCAGCCAGATCGACAACAGCGCCACTCCGCGCCAGTACGCGGTCGGCCTGTCGTACGACTTCGAAGTGCTGAAGCTGGCGGCCGCCTACGCCCGCACCACCGACGGCTGGTTCACCGGCCAGGACGTGCCGGCCGGCACGCCGTTCAGCAACGAGTTCGGCTCGAACCGCTTCGTCGACGGCTTCAAGGCCAATTCGTACATGGTGGGCGCGACCCTGCCGATCGGCGGCGCCAGCAACGTGTTCGCCTCGTGGCAGCGCGTCGACCCGTCCAACGACCGCCTGACCGGCGGCGACTCCACCATGAACGTGTGGAGCCTGGGCTACACCTACGACCTGTCCAAGCGCACCAACCTGTACGCCTACGGTTCGTACGGCAAGGACTACGCCTTCATCGACGGCCTCAAGAGCACGGCCGCCGGCGTCGGCATCCGCCACCAGTTCTAAGGCGGTTCGCGGCGGCGGGCCGGCCCGCCGCCGCTTTGCGCTGCCAGGCCCCGTCCGCGCGCACCGGGGCCCGGCCCTCAGGTCTTATCAATAATCCTATTGACGATAACGACATCACGGGCGTAGCCTGCCTGCACCCCTAACCAGGCCCTGCATGATGTCTTCTTCCCACGATACCCCGCCGGTCGACCACACCCTTTGCCTGGGTCCGCGGCCCGACGTCGCCCCGGCCAGCTTCGACATTCCGTCCGGCGCCTGCGACACGCACGCCCACGTCATCGGCGACGGCGTGCGCCACCCTTACGTGGCCAACCGCAGCTACACGCCGCCGCCCGCCCCCGAGGAAAAGTACCTGGCCATGCTGGCCGCCTGCGGGATGGCGCGCGGCGTGCTGGTGCAGGTCAGCGTCCACGGCACCGACAACCGCTACATGCTGGACGTGCTGCGCCGCCATCCCGGCCAGCTGCGCGGCGTGGCCGTGGTGAACCCGGACGTGCCCGACCGCGAACTGGCGGCCATGCACGCGGCCGGCGTGCGCGGCGTGCGCTTCAACGTGCTGTTCGGCGGCGGCGTCGGCGTGGACGCGGTGGACCGCCTCGCCCCCCGCCTGGCGGAACTGGGCTGGCATGCCCAGTTCCTGATGGACGTGCGGCGCCTGCCCGAGCTGGCGCCGCGCCTGGCCCGGCTGCCGGTGCCGTGCGTGTTCGACCACATGGGCCACATGCCGGTCGCCGAGGACATGCAGCACCCCGGCTTCCAGGCGCTGCTGCGCGGCGTGCGGGACCACGGCTGGTGGGCCAAGCTGTCCGGCGCCTATCGCATCAGCGAGCAGTTCGACCATTACGACGACGTCACGCCATGGGCGCAGGCGCTGATCGAGGCCGCGCCCGACCGCATGGTGTGGGGCAGCGACTGGCCGCACGTAGCCATCCCGCGCATGCCGGACACCGGCGTGCTGCGCAACCTGCTGCCCAAGTGGGCACCCGATCCGGCGCAGCGCCGGCGCATCCTGGTGGACAACCCGCAGGCCCTGTACGACTTTCCCGCCGCCTGAGCGCGGCCGCCACAACAACCACGCGGAGACGCCGCCATGAGCTGGTTCAGCGAACTCGACCAAAACGGCAAGCGCACGTTCTACGCCTCGTTCCTGGGCTGGACCATCGATGCGCTGGACTACATGGTGTTCACCTTCGTGATCTCCACGCTGGTGGCGCTGTGGGGCATCGACCGCGGCCAGGCGGGCATGCTGGGCACCGTGACGCTGCTGTTCTCGGCCATCGGCGGCTGGGGCGCCGGCATCCTGGCCGACCGCTACGGCCGCGTGCGCGTGCTGCAGATCACCATCCTGTGGTTCTCGGCCTGCACGGTCGGCATCGGTTTCACCCAGAACTTCGAGCAGATCTTCGTGCTGCGCGCCCTGCAGGGCCTGGGCTTCGGCGGCGAGTGGGCGGTGGGCTCGGTGCTGATGGGCGAAATCATCAAGGCGCGGCACCGCGCCCGCGCGGTCGGCACGGGGCAAAGCGGCTGGGCGGTGGGCTGGGGCATCGCCGCCCTGCTCTACACCATCGCGTTCTCGGTGCTGCCCGAGCAATGGGCCTGGCGCAGCCTGTTCTGGGTGGGCGTGCTGCCCGCGCTGCTGGTGCTGTATATCCGCAAGCACGTGCCCGAACCGGAAATCTTCGAACAGGCGCGCAGCCGCCGCGCCGCCGGCGAACCGAAGGTCTCGCCGTGGCTGATCTTCTCGCCGGCGCTGCTGAAGACCACGCTGCTGTCGGCGCTGCTGTGCACCGGCATCCAGGGCGGCTACTACGCCGTCACCACCTGGCTGCCCACCTACCTGAAAGTGGAGCGCCACCTGTCGGTGCTGAACACCGGCGGCTACCTGCTGGTGATCATCCTGGGCTCGTTCTGCGGCTACATCGCCGGCGCGCACATGGCCGACCGCCTGGGCCGGCGCGTGAATTTCATCATCTATTCGGTGCTGTCGGGCGTGTGCGTGTACTTCTACACGCAAGTGCCGCTCACCGACGGCCAGATGCTGTTCCTGGGCTTTCCGCTGGGCTTCGCCGCGTCGGGCATTTTCGGCGGGCTGGGGGCCTACCTGACCGAACTGTTCCCGTCGGAGATCCGCGCCAACGGCCAGGGCTTCGCCTACAACTTCGGGCGCGGCATCGGCGCGCTATTTCCCAGCCTGGTGGGCTACCTGAGCAATAGCATGGGGCTGGCCATGGCCATCGGCATCTTCGCCGGCGGCGCCTACACCGTGGTGCTGCTCGCCACCCTGCTGCTGCCCGAGACCCGCGGCCGCGCCCTGGCCAGCCTGGGCAGCCTGGGCGAGGCGGACTGACCGCGCCGCCTCAGCCGCGCGCCTGCAGGTGGCGGTTCAGCGCCAGGTAGGCATCGCGCGACGGCGCCAGGTGGCCGCGGCACAGGCGGATCAGGTCGTCGCGCCGGCCTTCCTGCAGCGCGGCGATCATGGCCCAGTGTTCCTGGCGCGCGCGCTCGCGGTATGAGGCGTCCACCAGCGAGCCGAAGCGGATGGCGTGCGTCTGGCGCGCGTATTCCTGGATGGCCTTCTGCAGCACGCCGTTCTGGCAAAAGCCGAACAGCGTGCGATGAAA
This sequence comes from Bordetella genomosp. 2, assembly GCF_002261345.1. GTDB lineage: Bacteria > Pseudomonadota > Gammaproteobacteria > Burkholderiales > Burkholderiaceae_B > Bordetella_A. The sequence goes on from NZ_NEVT01000006.1 coordinate 974,485, forward strand.
CCGCTGGTTGGTATGGAACACCGCGCGCGGGTCGCCCTCGGCCACCGCGCGGTCGTGTTCGCGCTGGATCTCGGTCAGCTGGCGCAGGGCCTCGGCCGGCAGCGGACACGGCAGCGCGCGGGCAGCCTCGGCCTCGAGCAGTTCGCGCATCTGGTAGAGCTCGGCCACTTCCTGCGCGGTGAACGCGCGCACCTCGCAGCCCACATGCTTGCGGCGCTCGACCAGCCCGCGCCGGGCCAGCTCGGCCAGCACCTCGCGCGCGGCATGGCGCTTCAGGCCGAAGCGGCGGATCAGGTCGTCCTCGATCAGGCGTTCGCGCGGATGCAGGCCGCCCAGCACGATGTCTTCTTCGAGCACGCGCACCGCGTCGGCGATGGAGGCATCGGCGGGCGCGGCGGACGGCGTGTCGGACAGGACCTGGGACATCGATGGCGACATAGGGGCTGGCCCGGCTGGGCGGGGCAACCACTATATCAACAATCGATTCAGCGTTGGACCAGGCCGGCGGCGGCCGGCACCGGCGCGGCGGCCCGGTCGTCGATCGGGAAATGCAGCAGCGCCGCCACCAGGCCCGCCAGCGCGGTGGCCGCCCAGATCGGCGTGTACGAACCGGTCAGGTCGAACACCAGCCCGCCCAGCCAGGCCCCCAGGAACGAGCCGACCTGGTGGCTGAGGAAGCACACGCCGAACAGCGTGCCCAGGTGGCGGGTGCCGAACACCTTGGCCACCAGCCCGCTGGTCAGCGGCACGGTGCCCAGCCAGGTCAGCCCCATCACCGCCGCGAACAGCACCACCGACAGCGTGCTCTTGGGCAGCAGGAAAAACGCCGCGATGGCCGCGCCGCGGATCAGGTACAGCCAGCCCAGCACATGCTGCTGGCGGAAGTGCCCGCCGAGCCAGCCGCAGGCCCAGCTGCCCGCCATGTTGAACAGGCCGATCAGCGCCAGCGCGGTGGCGCCCAGCCCCGCCGGCATGTGGCACAGCACCAGGTAGCCCGGCAGGTGCGTGGCGATGAAGGCCAGCTGGAAACCGCAAGTGAAAAAACCGAGGGTCAGCAGGCAATAGCCGCGATGCCGGCAGGCGTGCAGCACGGCCTGCCGCAGCGGCACCGGCGGCTCCTGGGCGGCCGCCGCGCTGCCCGCGCCGGGCCGGTCCAGCAGCAGGCCCAGCGGCGCCACCAGCAGCATCAACACCGCCAGCCCCCACAGCGAAGCCGACACCCCCGACATGTCGCGCAGGACTTGCGCGAACGGCACCAGCGCGACCTGCCCCAGCGAGCCGCCGGCGCTGGCAATGCCCAGCGCCATGCTGCGCCGCTCGGGCGCGGCGGCCCGCCCGACCGAGGCCAGCACCACGCCGAATCCCGTGCAACTGATGCCGACCCCCACCAGCACGCCCATGCCCAGCACCAGCAACACCGGCGAATCCGCCACCGAGGTCAGCGCCAGCCCGGCCGCGAACGCCGCCGCGCCGAACGCCACCACCGGCGCCGAGCCGTAGCGGTCGGCCGCCGCGCCGGCGAACGGCTGCGCCACGCCCCACACCAGGTTGTGCACGGCAATGGCGAAGGCGATCTGCGTGACCGGCAGGCCGCGATCGAACGAGAAAGGGCTGATGAACAACCCGAAGGTCTGCCGTACCCCCATGGCCGCGCTGAGTATCAGCGCCGCCGCCACCACGACGGCCAGGGCCGTATTGCCGGACGCCAGGCGTCCGCTGTTGTTTGCGGTCTGCATGATGCGTTCTCCTTGCCCGCATGGTGGCAGCGCGCGGCCGCGCCGGCAAAGGAAAAGATTTTGATGGCGAGTGAAGGTTCTTCATCCGCCCGGGCGGCCTTGCAAGCGGCCGCGCCACGGCGCCGTACCGGTTTTGCTCAACCGCCCGGCGCGCCGCCGAACGCGCGCGCCTCGTCCAGCACCCACTGGCGGAACGCCAGCGCCTCGCTGCGGCGCTCGACCGCGTCGGCGCTCACCAGCCAGTACGCCGTCTGGGCCTGCAGCGCCGGCAATGGCAGCTCCACCAGCGTGCCGGCGGCCAGGTCCTGGTCCACCAGCGGGCGCCGGCCCAGCACCACGCCCAGGCCCGCCGCGGCCGCCTCGAACGCCAGTTGGATGGTGTCGAAGCGCAACCCGCCCGCCAGGCCGATGGCCTCGCCGGCCGCATCGCCCGCGCCTTCCAGCCAGGCCTGCCAGTCCTCGCTGGCCAGCGTGACGTGGATGAGCGTGGCGCGCCGCCAGTCCACCCGCCCGCGCGCGTCCAGCAGCGTGTCGCGATACGCCGGGCTGCACACCGGCGCCAGCCGCTCGCCGAACAGCCGCGCCCATGACGCCGCGGCGATCGGGCCGCGGCTCATGCGGATGGCGAAATCGAAGCCGTCGACCGGAAAGCCCACGTGCCGCTGCGCCGTGTCGATGCTCAGGTGCACGCCCGGCCACTGCGCGCGAAACGCCTGCAGGCGCGGCAGCAGCCAGCGCGAGGCCAGCGTGGGCGCGCAGCTCACGGCGATGGCGCGCCCGCCCGGCCCGGCCGGCAGGCGCTGCGTGCCGGCGGCGATCAGCGACAACGCCTCCGACACGTACAGCAGGTAGTCGGCGCCCTCCGGCGTCAGCGTCAGCCCGCGCGGCCCGCGCGCGAACAAATCGACGCCCAGCGCCTGCTCCAGCCCGACGATGCCATGGCTGACCGCGCTGGGCGTCACGTTCAGTTCGGCCGCCGCCAGCTTGAAACTGCAATGCCGGCCGGCCGCCTCGAAAAAGCGCAATGCGGAAAGCGGGGGCAGGCGGCGCGGCATGGGCGGAAAGTCCTTCGCTGGCGAAGCCGGCGGCACTGGCCGGCGATGGCGCCAACTGTAGCGGACAGGCGCGCGGCGTGGCTAGGGGTGTCGGCCGCCGTCAGTAGCTGACGCCGGCGGCGCGCAGCTGCGAGGCGGTGTGCCGCAGTTCGGGCAGGAACTCGCGCAGCGCGGTGGCCTCGTCGAAGCTGCCGGCCGGCAGGCTGACGTTGATGGCCGCCACGATGGCGCCGTCCTTGTCGCGCACCGGCACGCCCAGGCCGGCGATGGATTCGTCGAGCTCGCCGTCTACCCAGGCATAGCCCTGTTCGCGCGCCCGCACGATGGCGGCCTGCAACTGGGCGCGGTCCACCACCGTAGCGGCGGTCAGTTTCTTGAGCGTGGCCGTGGCCAGGTAGGCGTCCAGCGCGGCGTCGTCCAGGCCCGACAGCAGCACCCGGCCCATCGACACCGCGTGCGCCGGCAGGCGGCTGCCCAGCGACGGGCTCATCGGCAGGATGCGCCGCGTATGCAGGCGCTGCACGTAGACGATGTCTTCCTCGTCCAGCACCGACACCGCGCACGACTGGCCGATGCGCGCGCACAGCTCTTCCAGCGCCAGTTGCGCCTGCCGCCAGTACGGCAGCGAATATAGGTACGACAGCCCCAGCCGCAGCACCTTGGGCGTCAGCCAGTAGTACTTGCCGTCGGTCTTGACGAACGACAGGTCGATCAGCGTCAGCAGAAAACGCCGCACCGCCGTGCGCGGCAGGTCCACGGCCTCGGCCACGTCGCCGAGGGTCTGGCGGGCCGCGCCCTGCCCCATTGCTTCGATGATTTTCAGCCCGCGCGCGAAGGTGCGGACGAACGATTCGCTTTCCGGTGTTGCCATGCGACCCCCTGCCATGTGCTTGACACGGCAAAAAACGCCTTCCACAATGACCATAAAGCGGATATCAATATCCGCTAAGCGGTCATTGTAGCAGAATGATCCCGTTGTTCAACCCCCAGCCCACCCTAGCCCGCGACCATGACAGAACCCACCTTCGAAACCGATTTCTGGAAAGACGCCCAGTCCCGCAAGATCTGGGACGACATCGTGCCCGGCCAGCCGCGCAAGACCATCCCCTACACCCTGACCCTGGAAGCCATCCAGAAATACTGCCGCGTGGTGGGCGACCTGCACCCGCTGTATTTCGACGAGGAATACGCGCGCAACTCCCCCTACAAGGGCCTGATCGCCCCGCCCGCCATCCACATCCTGCTGATGTTCGCCTGCACGCCGGCCGACGACTGGATGCGCAGCCCCGGCACCGTCAACGCCGGCCAGTCCTGGAGCTACCACACACCCGCCCGGCCCGGCGACGTGATCCGCCTGCAGGCCCGCGCGCTGGACAAGTTCATCAAGAAAGGCCGCCTGTTCGCCGTGCACGACAACGTGTTCTTCAACCAGCGCGACGAAGTCATCTGCGCCGGCCGCGGCTGGACCATCCGCCCCATGTGACCGCACGGCCCGTATCCAAGGAATCTTCCATGACCACCACCGCATTCGAAACCCTCAAGGCCGGCCAGCAGATCGACGGCACGCCGTTCTCGCCCACCCGCGAATCCATCCGCGACTTCTGCGAGGCCTCGCTGGACTACAACCCTCTGCACCTGGACGACGACTACATGCAGGGCAGCTTCGGCAAGACCCAGTTCGGCGGCATCATCATGCACGGCATGAACAACTTCGGCGTCATCACCAAGATGCTGACCGACTGGCTCTACCCGCAGGGCGGCGTGCAGCGCCGCCTGGAAACCCGCTGGAAGATCCCGGTCAAGCCGGGCGACACCATCACCCCGCGCGCCACCATCACCGCCACGCGCAAGACCGAAAAAAGCCAGTGGGCCACGCTGGACGTGCAAGTCACCAACCAGCGCGGCGAAACCGTGGCGGTCGGCGAAGCCATGGTCGAATTCCCGCCCGCCGCCTGAGCGCCGCGCGGGCCGGCCAAGGATCAGACACGCCCGCCACGTCTGCCAGGTGTCAGACACCCGCAGGGTGTCTGACCTTCCCCCCACACACCAGAACACAACACAGGAGACAAACATGAAAACCTCGACGCAAGCCGCCGCCGCCGCGCTGGCCCTGGCCGCCGCCCTGGCCGCCCCCGCCAGCCAGGCCGAGCCGCGCCAACCCTTCCCGACCCGCAGCGTCACCCTGGTCGTGCCTTTCCCGCCGGGCGGCACCACCGACATCCTGGCGCGCCAGCTGGCCCACGAGCTGAGCCAGCAATGGCGCCAGACCGTCGTGGTGGAAAACAAACCCGGCGCCAGCGGCACCATCTATTCCGAACAACTGGCGCGCGCCGAGCCGGACGGCTACACGCTGATGCTGACCGCCACGCACCACGTCATCAACCCCAGCCTGTACAAGAACCTGCGCTACGACACCCGCAAGGACTTCACCCCCATCGCCGAAGTGGCCGCCGTGCCCAACGTGCTGGTGGTCAACCCGTCCTTTCCGCCCAAGACCGCGCAGGAACTGGTCGCCTACGCCAAGGCCAACCCCGGCAAGGTCAACTTCGGCTCGGCCGGCACCGGCGGCGCCAACCATTTGTCGGGCGAGCTGTTCAAATCCATGACCGGCACCGAGATGGTCCACATCCCCTACAAGGGCGCCGCGCCGGCGCTGAACGATCTGCTGGGCGGGCAGATCCCCATGATGTTCGACTCCGTGCCCGGCGTGCTGCAGCACATCCAGGCCGGCAAGCTGCGCGCGCTGGGCGTCACCTCGCCGAAGCGCTCGGCCGCCCTGCCCGACGTGCCCACCCTGGATGAGGCCGGCATCAAGGGCTTCGAGGCCATGGCCTGGTTCGGCCTGTACGCGCCCGGCAACATGCCGCCCGCGCTGACCCGGCAGATCTCCGCCGACGTGCTGGCCGCCCTGCAAAGCCCCCGCATCAAAGAACAGTTCGCCAAGCAGGGCGCCGAACCCGGCACCATGAGCCAGCCCGAATTCGCCCGCTACGTCGACGCCGAGATCGACAAATGGGGCAAGGTCATCGCCGACGCCCACATCAGCATCCAATAAGCCAGCAAGGAAGCCTCGCCATGCCCGACCCCGCCGTCCCCGCCGCCACGCCAGGCGCCCTGTCGCACCTGCGCGTGCTCGACCTGAGCCGCATCCTGGCCGGGCCCTGGTGCACCCAGAACCTGGCCGACCTGGGCGCCGAAGTCATCAAGGTCGAGCGCCCCGGCAGCGGCGACGACACGCGCGCCTGGGGCCCGCCCTGGACCCGCGACGCGCATGGCAACGACGCCGCCGACTCGACCTACTACGCCGCCGCCAACCGCGGCAAGAAGTCCATCACCATCGACATCGCCAGCGCGGCCGGGCAACAACTGGTGCGCGAACTGGCCGCGCGCAGCGACGTCCTGGTAGAGAACTACAAAATCGGCGACCTGCGGCGCTACGGCCTGGACTACGACAGCCTGCGCGCCGTCAACCCGGGCCTGGTGTACTGCTCCATCACCGGCTACGGCCAGGACGGCCCCAGCGCCCGCAAGCCCGGCTACGACTTCGTGTTCCAGGCCATCGGCGGGCTGATGAGCATCACCGGCGAACGCGACGACCTGCCCGGCGGCGGCCCGCAGAAAACCGGCATCGCCATCGCCGACGTCATCACCGGCATGTACGCCACCATCGCCATCCTCGCCGCGCTGAACCATCGCACGGTATCCGGCCAGGGGCAGTACATCGACATGGCCTTGCTGGACTGCATCGTCGCCCTGGGCGGCAACCAGATCACCGGCTACTTCGCCAACGGCAAGATCCCGCACCGCTACGGCAACGCCCACGCCAGCCTGGTGCCCTACCAGGTCTTCGCGGTGGCCGACGGCGAGATCGTCGTCGCGGTCGGCAACGACGTGCAATGGCAGCGCTACTGCGCCGCCATCGAGCGCCCCGACCTGGCCGCCGATCCGCGCTGGGCCAAGGTCAAGGGCCGCATCGTCGGCCGCGACACCCTGGTGCCCGAACTGGCCCGCGCCATGCTGACGCGCCGCGCGGCCGACTGGGTCGCGCGCCTGGAAGCCGCCGACGTGCCCTGCGGCCGCATCAACAACTACCAGCAAGTCTTCCAGGACCCGCAAGTGCGGCACCGCGGCCTGCGCGTCGACATCCCGCGGCCCGGCGGCGGCACGGTCGGCACCATCGCCAGCCCGCTGCGCCTGCGCGGCACCCCGGTCAAATACGACGTGCCCCCGCCCACCCTGGGCGACAGCACCGACTACGTACTGGGCGAAGTCCTGGGCTACAGCGCGCGGCAGATCGCCGACCTGAAAAACGCCGGCGCCGTCTAGCCACGCGCGGTACCCAGGCACCTAGCCAGGTGCGGCACCGAGGTGCTTGCCAGGTGTCTGACACCCCTACGAGACGCCCCATGCCAGCCACCATCGAGCATGGGGTGTCAGACACCTTCCGCCACCAACCCCAGCCCCCACCCCAGGGCGATATCATTAGGAGCCCCATCCCCCACCCCCGCCTCATGCCCCGCATCCTGCGATCCATCCTCTGCACCTGCGCACTACTGCTCGCCAGCCCCGCCCCGCACGCGCAGGCCGAGCCGCAACTGTTGCACACCGAACCCTCCCAATTCGGCAAAATCCTCGTCTTCGAAGAAAACGGCGAACGCTGCCTGAACTTCAACAGCATGGTCGACTTCGGCCGCCAGACCTGCATGAGCCTGGCCGAGCCCGACACCCTGGTGTTCCGCTACACCCGCATGATGGTCAGCGCCCTGTTCGTGCAGCCCGCGCCGCGGCGCATCCTGATCGTCGGCCTGGGCGGCGCCACCCTGCAGAAGACCCTGGCCCGGCTGCTGCCCCAGGCCACCATTGACACCGTCGAGATCGACCCCGCCATCGCCAAAGTCGCCGAAGCCTACTTCGGCTACCAGCCGGGCCCGCGCCAGCGCCTGTTCCTGGAAGACGGCCGCGCCTACATCGAACGCGCCCACCGCGAGGGCCGGCAATACGACATGGTCATGCTGGACGCTTTCGACGTGGACTACATCCCCGCGCACCTGATGACCCGCGAATTCCTCGAGCACGTGCGCGGCATCCTGGCCGAGGGCGGCATCGTGGTGGCCAACACCTTCACCAACAGCGAGCTGTACGAGCGCGAATCGGCCACCTACGCGGCGGTGTTCGGGGACTTCTTCAACCTGCGGCAAGGCAACCGGGTCATCATCGCGGCGCGCGGGGCATTGCCGGGGGATGAGGTGCTGGCGCGCAATGCGGCGGCGCTGCAGGACCGGATGCAGCGGATCGGGGTAGATGCCGAGGAAGCCGTGGGAAGATTTTTTCGACAGACGACGGGCTGCCATGTTGATAGTGAAATTCTCCTCGACAATCTTTCCTATACACGGTTACCGAGGCTGTCTTCTCCAATTATGAGATCCGCCGCAACCGATCATTGACCACGTAACTGAAATGATATTTTTTCAATTTTATGTTACAAAACTAAGCTCTATGTCCTGACTATCGGCAATGCCGAAATGCGCGCATGACCATATATTCCGGTTCAACAGTGCACAAGCGAATGCGGCGAGCGTTTACCCATGTCACGGCTTTTGTAGACTGGCAGTCTCAACTGCTGATAACCGGTGTTAATGCTCAGGCTGAGCCGCTACTAGCAGCTCGAGCAGCGCTCAAACAAGTAACCCGGCGGATTACACTTTGCCTGTCAAAAATCGAAAAAAAAGCAAAATTCCGAGTGGCGTTACGCCTATATCACGGATGGCGAAAGGGATATGAACCGACTACGAATTTCAAAGCGATTCGTCAGGTTATCTCCGAAACGGATTTTTCATCCCTATCGGACTTTCCAAACATAAGTTACTCCGGCATCATCGGTTTCGGTGACTGTCTAATTTCCGCTTCGCCTAAACGCCTTCATCCAAAAATTTCTATACACTTACCAAACACCTATCGTGACCGTGGCGATCGTGGAAGCGAAGAAAAGATGGTCGACACTGCAATAGCCACCGACTCTATTGTCTGCGCTTATCAATACCCCGAAGATTGGATTATTCTAGTGGGGGAAGACGATGACCTGGTGCCCCCGCTATTTTCCATTGAAACCATCGTATGTGCACGGGGAGCTAAAGCCCTGCTACTGAGCAAGCGCAAGCGGAGCAATAACTTTCTCTTACTTGACGGGCTGAATATTCAATAGGGACAAAATGAACAGAGAAGAACTAATTAATGATTTTTCCCCTTTTGTGGACATTGGCACTGGCGCTCCGAGAGTCTCCGAACAGCAATCGAGAGTTACGGTACGGATTTCGAGAGACGGGCGAGATCTGAAGATTGCAATTGATCCAGCTTCTGGAGTAGTGCAAGCGACTTGGGGGAAATCGCCTGCACGCAATTTTCCCTCAATAGCATCGTTGCTAGCTTCAGAGATCTTCGCGAATCTTAAAAGATGGGCTGACATTCAAACTGAAATATTTAGAGGAGAACTCTCCGACCGAAAAAGAGTCATACCGATCAATGCCGTAGCTCAGACTGGAGGTATGCTGCGAGGCGCAGGCGAAATTAATGCACTGATCAATAGCGTTGAGCGGAAACCTAACTCCACTGAGATCTTAATTATTGATGGGCCCGCTGGTATTGGCAAGACCACTCTTATATCTGAAATCGCTTTTCTCCGTGCTTCAAACTACAGACAATGCCCCTCACCGCTAGTCCTTCATGTAAAAAGCCGAGGGCGCGTGCTTTCCAATTTAGATGATCTAATGGCATTTAGCCTCCAGACCATACGTTCAAACATTACATATGATCAGGTTCCTGTTCTAGTCAGGCACGGGCTAGTCATTTGCGCCATCGACGGATTCGATGAATTGGGAGACCCCAACGGATATGATATGGCTTGGGCACAGGTCAGTGAGCTGATCGCCTCTGTCCGTGGACAAGGGACGCTCATCCTAGCAGGCCGTGATACCTTTATCAGCCGCGAACGGCTAATGAGAGATGTGAGTTCACTGCGTGACGGAACAGATACGGTTAGCGGCGTCACATTGCGCCTGCCGTCCCCTGAAGAAGCAAGAAATTGGCTACTCACCCATAAAGGATGGGGTGAGGCGAGTTTTGAGATCCCAGCGATATCTGTTTTGTTGGAAGAAGGCTCTTTCGCTCTCAGACCCGTATTCCTGAAATTGTTGGCAGAACAAATTAAGCCCAAAGATATTAAAGAAGTCCACGAAAGGTATCTAACCTCTTTTCTATTACAGAGCATTCTTAGCCGTGAAGCTGGGCTCTTTGGAAACCCGGTTGAAGCGGTTCTTGAAAAATCAGAGATAGAGAGATTCCTTCAAGATTTCCTGCATGAAGCCGCTCGCGAAATGGCTGATATGCAAAGCGAATCTCTAGATAACAGTACACTCGCATGGATCGCAGAAGCAGCGCTTGGCGATGGACATCCTGCAGATATTGTCGGGTTGGTCAAGAATAGGGCAGCAGTAATCGCATTGTTGATAAATGACGATCGCCCCGGATATAAAACGTTCCTCCACACTTACATACAGAATTATTATCTAGCAAAAGTAGCGATCGAGGCGTTAGCAAATGGGGAGCTACCAAAGTTTATTCGTCGAAATATCTTGGGCCCCGAATTCCTGCTTACCTTTGTAGAGGTTGCTGCGGAATATAGCTCACACTCTCCGCAGACAGTCCGAAATTTTTTCACCCGAACTCAATCTCTAACTCAGCAATACGCCAATTTGGATCGAGGTTCTAGAAATCTGGGAGCGTTGCTCTTCGCAGCATTTCAGAGCCTTATCGGCGAAGATGCGGCATATCTCAGCAACATTCAACTAGATGACGCCGTGGCTCGGGGGACGGCAGGCCCAGCGAAGATATCGTCTGTGGCGATAAACCAACTCGATTGCAGGCAGGCAGATTTACGCTGCATAGAATTCATCGACTGCAACATTACCAGCTTAATCGCAGATGATGGCTCTAGATTCCCAACGTCCTTTCCCTTTCCGAGTATATTAATTGACGGAACGGGAGAACATATGACGGAACCAAGCAGGATAATGGAGTGGATAAACGTACGTGGTCGCTCACATGACGCAGCCAATGATTCAATTGTTCCGCAAAAAGTGAGGGAGCATGACATATACTCGCTGCTTGGCCGAGCGTGCCGGATCCGGCAGTACTGGCTCCGTGAAAGCGATGACATATATGCTGAACGCATTCTGCGGGACCCTAACTGGCCACTCCTTAGTAAGGTATTGACCGAACACGGCTTTTTAAGAGTAGAAAAGCGAGATGCATCCGGAAGGTCTTCAATTTTTTATCATTTGCGACAGCCAGAACGGCTACTAGCAGAGGATAAAATGGATCATGAAGTTGCACATTTTTTTCATGATCTGGCCCTCTCAATTTGAGCGCTTTGCCAAAAGTCGGTCAGGAAAACGGGCCTGAACGGAAACTGACAAATAATGCAATAAAGACCGTCTTGTGCGATTTAAATCTACGGTGCTTCTAATGGTCGAATAGCGCGACGCTGCGCATATCCTAAGCTGCGAGGCCCCCATGCGCCCCACTCCCGCCATCGTGCTCGCCACGCTCCTGGGCACGCTCTTCTACCTGGCCCTGGCCGTCTTCGGCTACGGCGGCGTGGCGGCGTTCTTCTCTCATCCGGCGCGCATCGCGCTGGCCGTGGTGTTGTTCGCCCTGTCGACCGCCGCGCTGTTCAGCGGCGGCAACCTGAACCCGGGCGAATACGAGGACCGCGACAACCGCTGGGTGCTGACCGCTTTCGCGCTGCTGGGCCTGTTGAGCGGGTTCGTGCCGGCCTATACCGACCGCATCGATTTCTGGACCATGGACGGCGACACGCTGCGCTGGACCGGCGTGGCGGTGTTCGCCATCGGCGGCGCGCTGCGGCTGTGGCCCGTGTTCGTGCTGGGGCGGCGCTTCAGCGGGCTGGTGGCGATCCAGCCGGGACACGAGCTGGTGACCACCGGCATCTATGGCAAGGTGCGCAACCCCAGCTACCTGGGGCTGCTGATCAGCATGCTGGGCTGGGCGCTGACGTTCCGCTCGGCGGTCGGCGTGCTGCTGGCGCTGTGCATGCTGCCGCCCCTGATCGCCCGCATGCGCAGCGAGGAGCGGCTGCTGCGCGCGCATTTCGGGGTGCAGTACGAGAACTACCGCAAGCGCACCTGGCGCCTGATTCCCTGGTTGTACTGAAGGCCTGGCGCCTACTCCGGCTGGTCCAGCGTGTGCAGGAAGGCGGCCATGTCGCGCGCGTCCTGTTCGCTGACGCCCAGGTCCGGCATGGCGGAATCGGGGTCGATGGCGCTGGGGTCGCGCAGCCAGCGCGCCATGTTGGCGGGGGTGTTGGGCAGCACGCCGGCGATGTAGCGCTGGCGGGCGATGCCGCCCAGCGGCGGCCCGACGTGGCGGTTGGCGCCGACCACGCCGGGGATGGCGTGGCAGGTCACGCACAGGTGTTGCTGCATGGCCAGTCGGCCGGCTTCGGGATCACCCGGCCGCAGCTCCGCCGGCGTCTCCAGCGGGCGCGGCGCGGGCGCGCCGGGGTGCTTGCGGTCCCACTCGCGGTACTGGGCCGGCGACAGGCGCGGCAGCACTTTCATGAAGGCCACCACGTCCCAGATGTCGTCGTCGTGCAGACGGTATTGCCAGGCGGGCATGCCGGTCATTTTGATGCCCTGGCGGATCACCAGGTAGACCTCGGACGCGGGCCACTGGCGGGCGGTTTCCACCAGGGCGGCGGGGGCCGGCATCATGCCGCGCGCGTAGGGGTCCGGCGCGATGCCGGGCGCGCCGTGGCATTGCACGCAGTGGGCGCGGAACAGCTTGAAGCCGTTGAGGGCGCGCCGCGGGTCGTCCAGCGCCGGCACGGCGATGTCGCCGGCGCGCACGCTGATGGAGCGCCGCAGGGCGATGTCGAGCACATGGTTGACGGGCGCGGTGTGCGGGTGGGTGGCGGCGCTGTCGTACCAGCCGCTGTAGACCAGGGCCAGCGCGCCGGCCGCGCCGGCGGCCGCGACGCCTGCCAGGGTCAGGCCGATGATGCGCGTGCGCTTTCTCATGATGGCGGCGTCCTTCAGCGCAGGGTGAGCAGGTAGGCGGCGATGTCGCGCGCCTCGGCCTCGCTCAGCCGCAGGTTGGGCATGGCGGTGTGCGGCGCGATGGCGGGCGGGTCGCGCAGCCAGCGCACCAGGTTGGCGGAGGTGTTGGCCAGCACGCCGCCCAGGTAGGCGCGCTTGGCCAGGTGTCCCAGGGGCGGCCCGACCCGCGCGCCGGCGCCCTTGATGCCGGGAATGCTATGGCAGCTGACGCAGCCCTGCGCGACGATGCGCTCGCGGCCGCGCGCGCTGTCGGCGCCCGCCAGCGCGCCGGCCTGCGGCGTGGCGGCGAGCGGCGCGGGCGGTTCGCCGCAGCCGGCCAGCGCGGCCAATAAGGCGACGGCCGGCACGGCGGCCGCCAGCCGCGCCGCCAGGCGCCGGGGCCGTGCGGGCGAAGCGCCCGGCGCGCGGCGCGGCGGCCGTGTCGGCGGGCCGGGCCGGGCCCGTGGTACCGCGAAGGTCAAGCGGTGCATGGTGGATCCCCGTTTTTGCAGCGATATAGCAAGTGCTTTGCCAGCGCAGCCGCCCTCTGCCGGCGCGCCCGGGCGGGCACGCGGCTTGCAGCAAAAAAACCGGCGGTTTGTAAATCTTCCCTTCGGTGCGCGGCGGCGCTTTTGTTCGGTGGGTATGCCAGGGCAGGCTCGCGCGGCGCGGCCGAGGCCCGCCGGGCATGGCACTTGCACATGGCCGCGCTCCGCGGCTGCATGCGCGCCCTTGCCGGCGCCAGGCGGCCATGCCGACGCTTTGGCCGCCATGCCCGATTCCAGCGCTTCCACCGTCCTAGTCCTGTTGTTGTCGTCGCTGTGGGCCGACAAGCAGTCGGCCCTGCATCCGCGCGGCGACCACGCCGCGCTCAGCGCGGAGATCGGCTGGGTGATGCTGCTGGCGGGGACGGCGATTTTCGTGGCGGTGATGGTGCTGCTGGCGCTGGCCTTGTATGGCCCGGCGCGGCTGCGCCAGCGCCTGTCGGGCCGGGCGCTGGTGCTGGGCGCCGGCCTGGCGTTCCCGGTGGTGGCGCTGTCGGCGCTGTTGATATACAGCCTGGGGATCGCGGCGGCCATGCTGCGCGGCGACGCGCCGGCGGCGGCGCGCATCGAGGTGCAGGGCGAGATGTGGTGGTGGCGCGTGCGCTACCTGGACGAGCAAGGCCGCACGCTGTTCGAGACGGCCAACGAGCTGCGCATTCCGGTGGACCAGCCGGTGGACCTGGTGCTGAAGTCGCGCAACGTGGTGCACAGTTTCTGGGTGCCGAACCTGGCCGGCAAGCTGGACATGGTGCCCGGCCACCACAACCACTTGCGCCTGCATGCCCGGCAGACCGGCACTTACCGCGGCCAGTGCGCGGAGTATTGCGGCGCGCAGCACGCCAACATGATGTTCGACGTGCAGGTGCTGGCCGCGCAGGATTTCCAGGCCTGGCTGCAGGCCCAGCAGCGCCCCGCCGCGCCGGTGCCGGAGACGGCGCGCCAGTTGCAGGCGGGCCAGCGGCTGTTCATGCAGGCGTGCGCGCAGTGCCACGCCGTTCGCGGCACCGCGGCCGCCGGCACACTGGGCCCGGACCTCACCCACGTGGGCAGCCGCCTGTCGCTGGCGGCGGGCATGCTGCCCAACAACGTCGGCACGCTGGCGGGCTGGATCGCCGGCAGCCAGCACATCAAGCCGGACAATGCCATGCCCTCGTTCAACACGCTGACCGGCGAGCAGTTGCGCGCCGTGGCGCGCTACCTGGAAGGCCTGCGATGACGCCGGACCCGCTGCCCAACCCGCTGCCGCGCCCGCCCGGCGAACGCGAAGAACTGCTGCGCATCTGGCGGCGCCCGCGCGGCTGGCGCGCCATCACGGTGGTCAACAACAATTATGTGGGGCTGCTGTACATCGGCACCGCGCTGCTGTTCTTCCTGCTGGCCGGCATCCTGGCGCTGCTGATGCGCACGCAGCTGGCGGTGCCGGACAACACGCTGATCGGCCACGCGCTGTACAACCAGCTCTTCACCATGCACGGCACGGTGATGATGTTCCTGTTCGCGGTGCCGGCGGTGGAGGCGATGGCGGTGCTGCTGCTGCCCAATATGCTGGGTGCGCGCGACCTGCCGTTTCCGCGCTTGTCGTCCTATGCGTACTGGGCCTACGCGATCGGCGGCCTGGTGTTCTTCAGCAGCATTTTCGCGGGGTTGGCGCCGGACGGCGGCTGGTTCATGTACCCGCCGCTGACCAGCTCGACCTACTCGCCGGCGGTCAATGCCGACTTGTGGCTGCTGGGCATCGGCTTCATCGAGATCTCGGCCATCGCCGGGGCCATCGAGCTGGCGGTGGGCATCCTGCGCACGCGCGCGCCGGGCATGACGCTGGACAAGATGCCGATTTTCGCGTGGATCATGCTGGCGTTCTCGGGCATGGTGATCATCGCGTTTCCGGCGGTCATCGTCGCCACGGCCCTGCTGGAGCTGGAACGGGCCTTCGGGCTGCCGTTCTTCGTGGCCGAGCGCGGCGGCGACCCGCTGCTGTGGCAGCACCTGTTCTGGCTGTTCGGCCACCCGGAGGTCTACATCATCTTCCTGCCGGCGGCCGGCATGGTGTCGATGATCATTCCCGCCATGACCGGCCGCCCGCTGGTGGGCTACCGGGCGGTGGTGATGGCGGTGGTGGCCACCACGTTCCTCAGCTTCGGGCTGTGGGTGCACCACATGTTCGCCACCGGCATCCCGCAGTTGTCGCTCAGCTTCGCCTCCGCCGCCAGCATGGCGGTGGCCATTCCCACCGGCGTGCAGGTGTTCGCCTGGATCGCCACCATCGCCGCGGCGCCGCGCCTGCGCCCGATCCGCACGCCGATGCTGTTCCTGCTGGGCTTCTTTTTCATTTTCGTGCTGGGCGGGCTGACCGGCGTGATGGTGGCGGTGATCCCGTTCGACTGGCAGGCGCACGACACGTACTTCGTGGTGGCCCACCTGCACTACGTGCTGGTGGGAGGCATGGTGTTCCCGCTGTTCGCGGCCTTCTATTACTGGATGCCGTGTGTCAGCGCGCGCCCGCTGTCCGAGCGCCTGGGGCGCTGGGCCTTCTGGCTGATGTTCGTGGGCTTCAATGTCGGGTTCTTTCCCATGCACCTGACCGGGCTGGCGGGCATGCCGCGCCGCGTCTACACCTATGCCGACCAGTATGGCTGGGGCGCGCTGAACCTGGTGTCGACGGTGGGCGCGTACATGATCGCGGCGGGCGTGCTGGTGTTCCTGGTCGACCTGGCGCGCAATTTCCGGCCCTCGGTGGAGCACAACGCCGGCAATGTATGGCGGGCCGGCACGCTGGAATGGCTGCCGGCCGGCGTGGCCGGCCCGCGCAGCGTGCCGTGGGTGACCAGCCGCGAGCCGCTGTGGGACCAGCCCGGCCTGGCCGAGGAAGTGGAGGCCGGCCGCCACTACCTGCCCGGCGCGCCGACCGGCCGGCGCTCCACCCTGGTCACCAGCGCCATCGACGCGCGGCCGCAGTACGTGCTGCAGTTGCCCGGCCCGGGCTGGGCGCCGGTGCTGGCGGCGCTCGGCACCGCCGGCTTCTTCCTGCTGCTGACCGCCAAGCTGACGCTGCCGGCGGCGGCTTTCGGGGTGCTGGCGGTGGCCATGATCCTGCGCTGGCTGTGGGACGCCGATCCCGGCCCCGACCATCCGCCGGTGGACGTGGGCGGCGGGCTGCGGCTGCCGGTGTCGTGCACCGGCCCGGGCTCGCATTCGTGGTGGGCCATGGTGATGCTGGTGATGGTGTGCGCCAGCATCTTCTGCGCGCTGCTGTTCTCGTACCTGTTCCTGTGGACCACCTCGCCCGAGGTCTGGCCCGCGCGCGAAGCGCTGGCCGGCCCGGCGTGGCCGGCGGCCGGGGCCGCCCTGCTGGCGGCGAGCAGCATCGTGACGTGGCTCGCCGGCCGCCGCCTGCGCGCCGGCCGGCTCGGCTGGACGCGCTTCGGCCTGCCGCTGGGCGCCGCGCTGCTGCTGGCGGCCACCGGCCTCGAACTGGCCGGGCAGTGGCGCACCGGCCTGCGTCCGCAGGACAGCGCCTACGCCGCCGCCGTCTATGCCCTGGCCGGCCTGCAAGGCGTGCTGGCGGTGGCGGTGGGCTTCATGAGCCTGTTCACGGCGGCGCGCGCCTGGGCCGGCCGGCTAGCGCCGGACCGGCGCGCCACTTTCGACAACACCGCGCTGCTGTGGCACTACACGGTGGCGCAGGGCTTGGTCGCCATCCTGGCGGCCCACGGCTTTCCGCGCCTGGTGGGCTAGATGGGTTCCTTTTAACGTGCACAGGCCCTGGATGAACGAGGACACGCCCATGCGCTTCACCCCGCTGCTGCTGTCGTTGCTGGCCGGCCCGCTGGTATGGGCCGCGCATTTCGTGTTCGTCTACGCGCTCAACGGCGTGTTCTGCGCGCGCCCGGCGCTGCACGGGCTGTGGGTCGAGGCCGGCCTGGCGGCCTGGGTCATCATGGCCGCGGCGCTGGCGGCGGCCGGCCTCATCGCCTGGGTCAACTGGCGCCAGCGGCGCCGCTGGCCGCGCACGGACGACGCCGGCTTCTTTCCGTGGCTGGCGGGCGCGCTGGGCCTGCTGTCTGTATTGGCGATTTTCTGGCAGAGCATGCCGGTACTGTGGGTGCCGGCCTGCTCGGCCAGTTGATGGCCGCGCGGGCGCGGCGACGCCGATGCCGCCGCGCCGCGGGGTCACGGCAGGATGGCGGTCACGCGGATCTCGATGCGCATGGTGGGCAGGCCCAGCGCCTCGACCCCCAGCTGGGTCCAGATCGGCGCATGGTCGGGCATGTACTGGCGGTACAGGCGCGCCATGGTGGCGTTGACTTCCGGCGGGAAGCCGCCGACGTGATAGGAGTTGACGTGCACCACGTGCTGCCAGCCGGCGCCGGCCGCCGCCAGGGTGCGCTCGACATTGCGGAACGCCTGCTCGATCTCCTCTTCCAGCGATTCGGGAATCTGCAGCTCGTCGTTCCAGCCGCCCTGCCCCGAGATCTCCACCCGGTTGCCGATCTTCACGGCTTGCGAGTAGTGCAGCAGGTCGTACAGGCGCTGGCCGTAGCCGGGGGTCAGAAAGAATTCGGGCTTGTCCATGAATTTCCTTGGTTCGTGGGGTGTGCGTCCGCCGGCGCAACGGCGCGAGCGGCAGGGATGCCCATCCTAATGGACGACACACCAGAACAATAGGGGTTTGATCCGACATGTCTGTTCACCTACATGAACAATAGCGGCCGCGCACGGCGCGCTCGAACCGATGACAAGCCGTGAAACGCTGTGCCATACTGCGCGACGAGCATACGCATCGGGAAACCACTCGGCATGGCAAGTCCCCTGTTTCGTTTTGCGTTATCGCTGCTCTTCTGGGCGGCGCTCTATATGGCCAGCGGCTTCGTGTCGCTGGAACTCGATGACCCCAGCACCCGCGTCGCCTTCGTCTGGCTGCCCGCCGGCGTGGCGGTATCGGCGTTCCTGCTGACCGGCGGCCTGCGCCGCTGGGCCGTGCTGTTCGCGGCGCTGCTGGCGTCCCGGCTGGTGCTGGATGCCTGGGCCCATCACGACGTCCTGCGTTCGGTGGTCATCGGCTGCATCTCGCTGGCGGGCGACGCGGCCATCGCCTGGCTGCTGCGCCGCTACGCGCGCCTGGGCGACGACCTGTACGCGGTGCTGGTGCTGATCGGCGCCACGGTGGTGGTCAGCGCCATCGCGGCGGCGCTGGGGGTCGGCTGGCTCAGCTACCTGCGCACCGTGTCGTTCCTGGACACGGTGTGGGTCTGGTGGGCGGCCAATGTCACCGGCGTGCTGGTGCCCGCCATCGTGATCATGAGCTGGACCGACGTAGCCGGCGTGCCGCAGCGCCTGGGCGCGCGCGCGGCCGCGGCCGGCCTGGTCGCCTGGCTGCTGCTGGGCCTGTGCGCCTGGTATGTGTTCGCCGAAATGACGCCATACACCGGCAAGGCGGCGCTGGTGTTCCCGCTGGCCTGCGCGCCGATCCTGCTGGCGGCGGTGATGTCGGTGGCCTGGGGCAGCCGCGGCGGCGCGCTGGCCCTGTTGAGCCTGGCGGCCATCGCCCTGTACTACGCGGCCGACAACCGCGGCGCGTTCTTCCCGCACGGGCTGCGGCCGGGCGAGCCGCTGCTGCTGGCGCAATGCTATCTGTCGGCCACGGCGCTGCTGCTGGCTTTCCTGTGGGTCTACACCAACGGCCGGCGCCCCGGCGGCGCGGCCGCCAATACGCCCGCCGCCATCATGTACCAATACGACCCGGCCTCCGGCGGGCTGGCCTGGGACGGCGACCCGCAGGCGGCGCTGGGCCTGGATGCCGCGCCGCTGGCCACGCTGGACGAATTGCTGGCGCGCGTCCATCCGGACGACCGCGCCGCGCTTCGCGCGCATTGGGCGGCCGTCGCGCAAGGGCAGCCGGGCGCGCCGCTGACGCTGCGCGTGGCGGCGGCCCGGGGCTGGGTGCAGGTGCTGGACCGCGGCCCCACCGCCATCGGCGGCGCGGCCGGCGCCACGGTGGTCGGCACCTGGCAGGTAAAACGGCAAGGGACCTGGCGGTGAGGACGGCAAGAACATTGCCGGCGGGCCGCAACGAAGCGAGCGGGAGACGGGCATGATACAGATCGCGCTGCTGTTGTTCGGCGCTGATTTCGTGCGGCGACAGGCGGGCGTGCTGGCCTGGCTGGGCGCGGCGTGGGCGCTGCTGGGCGTGTTCATCGCCATCGACGGCATGGACGGGGTGCGCTATTTCCCCGTGCACGTGTTCGGCGCGGCGCTGCTGCTGGAAAGCCTGGTCACGCTCAGCGTGGCCTCGGGCGGCGTGGGCGCGCAGAAGGCGGTGCTGTATTTCAAGGGCGGGCTGTTCTTGTTCATCGCGGTGCTGATCCTGTCCGGCCGCTCCACCAGCAACCTGTTGCTGGCCATCGTGTTCGGGCTCTCGTACTTCGTGACGGGCACGCTGCAGATGGCCTCGTCCTGGGTAGTGCGCTTTCCGCACTGGAAACAGGCCTTCGTGGGCGGCCTGGCGCAGTTGGCCTTCGCGGTGTTCCTGTTCCAGCCCTACCCCACGCATTACCACGGCACGCTGTCGATGTTCGTCGGCGTGACCCTGCTGGTGGGCGGCCTGAACACGCTGCGCATCGCGCTGCGCGCGCGCCACCTGCGCGAAGGCCGCTCCGTGTTCGACCTGCTGGCGCCGGGCGACCTGCTGCCGCGCCAGCGGCGGGCGGCGGCGGAAGCCGCCAAGGCCGACGCGGCGGCCGAGGCGGCGGCGCGCGACGAAGCGGCCGCGGCAGCGCAGGCCGGAACGCCGGCGCAGGCGCAGGCCGGGACGCACGACCCGGTGCAATCGCCCCTGGTGGTGCACGTCTGGACGCCCGAGGGTTCGTCCAAGAACGCCCCGGTGCCACGTCCGATCGTCAACCGCTATATCGCGGCGGTGGACATCAAGGGCGTGATCTCCACCGGCCACGCGGCCATGGAGATGCCGCCTTCCACCTACATCAGCCTGTACCCGGCGGTGGACATCGACCGCTCGCCGTCGGAATTCTTCCGCCTGCTCAAGGCCACCCGCGACAACGACGTGCCGGGCGAATTCCAGCCCGACTACCCGACCGAGTCGGCCGCCTGGTGCCCGTCGACGCGGCAGATCCTGTTCCACAACTACAACCGCGCCGGCCTGCTGCGCTTCTGGGAAGCCTACCGGCAGGAAGAGATCTACAACCTCACCTACCGCAATTGCTCCAGCAGCGTGTCGTTCGCGCTGGAGGCGGCGCTGGACGGCGTGCTGCGCGACGACTCGCGGCGCGTGGGCCGCGTGCTGCGCACGCTGCTGATGCCGGAACTGTGGATCGCCGCCCAGGTGCGCAAGCGCGCCACCACCATGGCCTGGACGCCCGGGCTGGTGCTGGACTACGCCCGCGCGCTGCGCGCCATCGTGCATCCATCCCACGTATCGTGGCTGACCAGCTTCCGCTGGGCGGCCCGCCAGTCGCGCGCGTCGGCATCCAATTTGGTAGATTGACGGCGTCGGCGCCCCGTCGGGCGCCGGCGCGCCATGCGCGCGCCCATTCCAGAAAGGACTCTCTCATGCGTAGCCTCTGCCTCGCCCTGGCCGCGGCCGGCCTCCTGACCGCCGCCGCCGCCAGCGCGCAAACCACTATGCGCATCGGCCTGCAAGACGACCCCGATGTGCTCGACCCCGCGCGCGCCCGCACTTTTGTCGGCCGCATCGTGTTCGCCTCGCTGTGCGACAAGCTGGTCGACATTTCCCCCGACCTGAAGTTCGTGCCGCAATTGGCCGAATCCTGGAAGACCGCCGACGACGGCCTCAGCCTGACCCTCACGCTGCGCCAGGGCGCGTTCTACCATGACGGCACGCCCATCGACGCGGCCTCGGTCAAGGCCAACCTGGACCGCGCCATGACGCTGCCCGACAGCAACCGCAAGAGCGAGCTGGCCTCGGTCGCCAGCGTCGAGGCGCCGGACCCGCGCACCGTGGTGCTGCGCCTGAAGGCGCCCGACGCCTCGCTGCTGTCGCAGTTGTCCGACCGGGCCGGCATGATGCTGTCGCCCGCCACCTTCGAGCAGGACCCGGGCCGCAAGCCGGTATGCTCGGGCCCCTACAAGTTCAAGGAACGGGTGCAGAACGACCGCATCGTGCTGGAGCGCTTCGACCAGTACTGGGACAAGCAGAACTACCACTTCGACGAGGTCGTCTTCACCCCCATGCCGGACACCACGGTGCGCCTGAACAACCTGCGCGCCGGCGGCCTGGACATCATCGAGCGCGTCGCGCCCAGCGACGTCAAGACCGTCAAGGAAGACCCCAACCTGCGGCTGGCGCCGGTCACCGGGCTGGGCTACCAGGCCATCTCCATCAACATCGCCAACGGCGCGCGCGCCGACACGCCGCTGGCCAAGGACAAGCGGGTGCGCCAGGCGCTCGACCTGGCCATCGACCGCGACGTGATCAACCAGGTGGTGGGCGAAGGCATGTTCCAGCCGGCCTACCAGCCCTTCCCGCCCGCCAGCTTCGCCTACGACAAGAGCGTCGAGCGCAGCGGACGCGACCCCAAGAAGGCGCAGGAGCTGCTCAAGCAGGCCGGGCACGACCGCGTCAAGTTCGAGCTGACCTACGGCAACAACACCACCATGCAGCAGGTGTTCGAGCTGGTGCAGGCCATGGGCGCGGAAGCCGGCTTCGACATTTCCCTGCGGCCGCTCGAGTTCGCCTCGCTGCAATCGGCGCTGCCGCGCGGCGACTTCCAGGTCGGGCAGACCGGCTGGTCCGGGCGCGTCGACCCCAGCGGCAACATCTACCAGTACATCACCTGCAAGGGCAGCCTGAACGACGGCAAGTACTGCGACGCCGGCATGGACAAGCTCATGGAAGAAGCGCGCAGCGTGGCCGACGAGGGCAAGCGCCGCGAGCTGTACGCGCAGGCCATGCGGAAAATGCAGGAAGACGACCCGCGCATCTACCTGTTCTACCTGCCGTGGATCTTCGGCACGCAGGCCAAGGTGCAGGGCTTCGTGCCCTACCCCGACGGCCTGATCCGCCTCAAGGGCGTGACGGTGGCCGGCAAATGAGCATCGATTCCGGCTACCGCATGTTCACCACCCGGCCCGAGATCCTCGGCACCTTCGGCGTGGTGACCTCGACCCACTGGCTGGCCAGCGGCGCCGGCATGGCGCTGCTCGAACGCGGCGGCAACGCCTTCGACGCCGCCGTGGCGGCGGGCTTCGTGCTGCAGGTGGTGGAGCCGCACCTGGTGGGGCCGGCCGGCGAAGTGCCGGTGGTGTTCCACTCGGCGCGCACCGGGCGCACCGAAGTGCTGTGCGGGCAAGGCCCCACGCCGGCGGGCGCCACGCTGGAGCACTACCGCTCGCTGGGCCTGGACCTGATCCCCGGCAACGGCCTGCTGCCGGCCGTGATCCCGGGCGCCTTCGACGCCTGGATGATGCTGCTGCGCGACCACGGCACGCTGCGCGTGCGCGACGTGCTGGAGCCGGCCATCTATTACGCCGAGCACGGCCACGCGCTGATGCCGCGCATCGCCAACACCATCGCCGGGCTGCGCGACTTCTTCGCGACCCACTGGCCCACCACCGCGCAGGTGTACCTGCCGGACGGCGCCGCGCCGCAGGCCCGCAAGCTGTTCCGCAACCCCTGGCTGGCCGAGACCTGGCGCCGCGTGCTGCGCGAGGCCGAAGCCGCCGGCGGCGACCGCGAACGCCAGATCGACGCGGCGCGCGACGCCTTCTATCGCGGCTTCGTGGCCGAGGCCATCGACCGCTACGCCAGCCGCACCGAAGTCATGGACGAGAGCGGCGCGCCGCACCGCGGCGTGCTGACCGCGCACGACATGGCCGGCTGGTCGGCCAGCTACGACGCGCCGGCCACCTACGACTACCACGGCTACACCGTGGCCAAGGCCGGCGCCTGGAGCCAGGGGCCGGCCTTCCTGCAGACCCTGGCGCTGCTCAAGGGCCTGGACCTGCAGCAGCCCGGCCCCAACGGCGCCGAATTCATCCACCGCGTCACCGAGGCGATGAAGCTGGCCTTCGCCGACCGCGAAGCCTATTACGGCGACCCGGCTTTTACCTCGGTGCCGCTCGAGCACCTGCTGTCGGACGCCTACAACGACCAGCGCCGCGCCCTGATCGGGCAGCTCGCCTCGCATGAATTGCGGCCCGGCCGCGTGCCCGGCTACGAGGCCCAGGTGGATCGGGTCATGGCCGTGCTGGCGCGCCTGTCCAGGGTCACGCCGGTGGGCGCGCCCGGCAGCGAACCCACGCTGGCCGACATGCGCGCCTCCGCCAAGCGCGGCGACACCACGCACGTCGACGTGATCGACCGCTGGGGCAACATGGTGTCGGCCACGCCGTCGGGCGGCTGGCTGCAGTCCTCGCCGGTCATTCCGGGGCTGGGGTTCCCGCTGAACACGCGGGCCCAGATGTTCTGGCTCGAGCCCGGCCTGCCCTGCACCCTGGCGCCCGGCAAGCGCCCGCGCACCACGCTGACGCCGTCGCTGGCGCTGCGCGACGGCCAGCCCTACATGGTGTTCGGCACGCCCGGCGGCGACCAGCAGGAACAATGGCAGCTGCTGCTGTTCCTGCGCCACGTGCACCATGGCCTGAACCTGCAGGAAGCCATCGACCAGCCCATGTCGCACACCATGCACTTCCCCTCGTCGTTCTACCCGCGCGACCGCAAGCCGGGCCACCTGGCGGTGGAGGCATCGTTCGGCGCGGAAACGATCGCGGACCTGCGCGCGCGCGGCCACGTCATCGAGGAAGAACCGCAGTGGTCCATCGGCCGCCTGACCGCCGCCGCCCGCGACCCCGACGGCCTGCTGCACGCGGCCGCCACGCCGCGCCTGATGCAGGCGTACGCAGTAGGCCGCTGAGCCTCGCAGCAAGTGCCCGGGGTCCGCAGGGGCAGGTGTCAGACACCCTTGCAGGGTGTCTGACACCTTCAAGTTGGGACCGTCGCCGCCACCTCGGGTCAGACACCTGCCGATATCGGAAGCGCTTTCCAGGTGTCAGACACCCTGCGGGTGTCTGACACCTTCCTTCCGGACGACTCACCCCCGCTTGACGTAATCCGGATACCGCTCGCAGATCTCGTCCACCTGGCTCAGTGTGCCGGACAGGTGCTCGCGCAGGGCTTCCTGCGCGCCGGCGACGTCGCGGCGGGCGATGGCGTCGACGATGCGCTGGTGGTCGCCCAGGATGCGTTCGGCCTTGCCGGCCTCGGGCAGGTGCAGGCGGCGCAGGCGGTCGACGTGGCCGCTGTAGCGCTGCTCCAATTCCCATAGCCCCGCCACCCCGGCGGCCTGGTGCATTTCGCGGTGGAAGGCGCGGTCGGCGTCGAGGAAACCCTGGTAGCGGTCGGCGCCCCGGTTGGCGCGCTGCATGTCGATATGGGCGCGCAAGCGCTCGACCAGCGCGGGGTCGTCGCGCTCGGCCAGCACCCGCACGATCTCCAGTTCCAGCGAGCGGCGCAGGAAATGCGCCTGCCGCGCCGCGGCGATATCGATGCGGCTGACCGCGGTGGTGTGCTGCGGATAGATATCCACCAGCCCTTCGTCGCGCAGTTGGCTCAGCGCGTCGCGGATCGGCGTCTGGCTCAGGCCGAAGGCTTCGGCCAGTTCGCCGCGCGCCAGGGCGGCGCCGGGCTTGAGGTCCAGCGACACGATCAGCGCGCGCAGCTTCTCGAAGACCTGCGGCGCGGCGTGGCGCGAGCGGTCCAGGCTCAGGTCGGCGGGCAAGGCGGACAACGAGGACATGGGCATTCTGGCGACGTGAAGAACCGGCATTGTAACGGCGGGCTGGCGCATTGACGTACTAATATATTAGTGTTTTAATCCGTCGACCCTCAACCGAGCCGCTTTCCATGACCCGCTCTTACGACGACCTGCGCAGCGCCCGCTGGATGGCGCACGACGACCTGCGTTCCTTCGGCCACCGCTCGCGCATGATGCAAATGGGCTATGGCCCGCAAGACTGGGCCGGCCGCCCGGTGATCGCCATCATCAACACCTGGTCCGACCTGAACCCCTGCCACAGCCATTTCAAGCAGCGGGTCGAGGACGTCAAGCGCGGCGTATTACAGGCCGGCGGCTTCCCGGTGGAACTGCCGGCCATCTCGGTGTCGGAATCGTTCGTCAAGCCCACCACCATGCTGTACCGCAACTTCCTGGCCATGGAAACCGAGGAACTGCTGCGCAGCCACCCGGTCGACGGCGCGGTGCTGATGGGTGGCTGCGACAAGACCACGCCGGGCCTGATCATGGGCGCCATCAGCGCCAACCTGCCCTGCGTCTACTTGCCGGCTGGCCCCATGCTGCGCGGCAACTGGAAGGGCAAGGTGCTGGGCTCGGGCTCGGACGCCTGGAAACTCTGGGACGAGCGCCGCGCCGGCAATATCACCAAGCAGGACTGGACCGAGGTCGAAGGCGGCATCGCGCGCAGCCACGGCACCTGCATGACCATGGGCACGGCCAGCACCATGACCGCCATCGCCGAGGCCATCGGCCTGACGCTGCCGGGCGCCTCGTCGATTCCGGCGGCCGACGTGAACCACATGCGCATGTCGGCCGAATGCGGCCGCCGCGTGGTCGGGATGGTGTGGGAAGACCTCACCCCGCAGCGCATCCTGACGCGCGCCTCGTTCGAGAACGCCATCAACGTGGCCATGGCCATGGGCTGTTCCACCAATGCCATCGTGCACCTGGTGGCCATGTCGCGCCGCGCCGGCTGCGCGGTGGACCTGGCCGACTTCGACGCCGCCAGCCGCAAGGTGCCGGTCATCGCCAACATCCGGCCCAGCGGCGACACCTACCTGATGGAAGACTTCTACTACGCCGGCGGCCTGCCCGGCCTGATGTCGCGCCTGGCCGATGCGCACCTGGACCTGTCGGCCCGCACCGTGACCGGCCGCACGCTGGGCGAGAACATCGCCGGCGCGGCGGTCTACAACGACGACGTGATCCGCCCGCTGGACCGCGCCATCTACCAGGAAGGCGCGCTGGCCGTGCTCAAGGGCAACCTGGCGCCGGACGGCTGCGTGATCAAGCCCAGCGCCTGCGCGCCGCGCTACCTGCGGCACACCGGCCCGGCCCTGGTGTTCGACGACTATCCCAGCATGAAAGCCGCGGTCGAGGACGAGAACCTCGACGTCAGCGCCGACCACATCCTGATCCTGCGCAACGCCGGCCCGCAAGGGGGGCCTGGCATGCCCGAATGGGGCATGCTGCCGATCCCGGTGAAGCTGGTGAAACAGGGTGTGCGCGACATGCTGCGCCTGTCCGATGCCCGCATGAGCGGCACCAGCTACGGCGCCTGCATCCTGCACGCCGCGCCGGAAGCCTATGTGGGCGGCCCGCTGGCCCTGGTGCGCACCGGCGACCTGGTCACGGTGGACGTGCCGGCGCGCCGCATCCACCTGAACGTCAGCGACGCCGAACTGGCCGCGCGCCGCGCCGCCTGGACGCCGCCGCCCAAGCGCTATGAGCGCGGCTACGGCTGGATGTACGCGCAACACATCCTGCAAGCCAACGACGGCTGCGACTTCGACTTCCTGGAAACCGGCTTCGGCGCGCCCGTGGCCGAGCCCGACATTTTCTGACCCTGCCCGACCCGCTTCCGAGACCGCCATGACCGCCCTGTCCGACACCACTCGCGCCCGCCTGGCCGCCGTCAGCACCGCCACGCTGTGCACCGCGCTGTTCAAGCGCGGCCTGCGCAACCAGTTCATCCAGGACGTGCGTCCGCTGCATGCGGGGCTGCCCAACATGGTCGGGCCGGCCTACACGCTGCGCTACATTCCGGCGCGCGAGGACCTGAACCCGATCCAGGTGTTCGAAGACCCCCGCCATCCGCAGCGCGTCGCCATCGAAGCCTGCCCGGCCGGCGCCGTGCTGGTGATGGACAGCCGCAAGGACGCGCGCGCCGCCTCGGCCGGCTCCATCCTGGTTACCCGCCTGATGAAGCGCGGCGTGGCGGGCGTGGTCACCGACGGCGGTTTTCGCGATTCCCCGGAAATCGCCCGGGTCGGCATCCCGGCCTATCACCAGCGGCCTGCGGCGCCCACCAACCTGACCCTGCACCAGGCGCTCGACCTGAACGTGCCGATCGGCTGCGGCGACGTGGCGGTGTTCCCGGGCGACATCGTGGTGGGCGACGCCGAGGGCGTGGTGGTGATCCCCGCCGGCATCGCCGACGAGATCGCGCGCGAGGCCGAGGAAATGACCGCCTTCGAAGACTTCGTCACCAGCGAAGTACTGGCCGGCCGCAGCATCGTCGGCCTGTACCCGCCCACCGACCCAGCCACGCGCGAGCGCTACGCCGCTTGGCGCGCGCAGCACGGGCGCTGACGGCGACGCCGCGCCCGCCCCCATAACCCAGAGAGGAGACACCCCATGAACCCGATCCGACGGCGCCACCTGGCGCTGACCCTGGCCGCGGCCGCCCTGGCCGCCTGCGGCCTGCCGGCCCAGGCGGCCGACTGGCCCGGCGACAAGCCCATTTCCTACGTGGTGCCGTTCACCGTGGGCGGCTCCACCGACGTGGTCGGCCGCATGCTGGCCCAGAAGCTCGGCGAACGGCTGCACCAGAGCGTGGTGGTCGAGAACAAGCCGGGCGCCGCCGGCGCCATCGGCGCGGCCTACGTGGCCAAGGCGCCGGCCGACGGCTACACGCTGTTCGGCGGCACCATCAGCACCCACGCCATCAATGCCAGCCTGTACAAGAACCTGCGCTACGACCCGGTCAAGGATTTCGAGCCCGTCTCGCTGGTGGCGACGCTGCCCAACGTGCTGCTGGTCGATCCCAACCTAGGCGTGGACTCGGTGGCCGACCTGATCGCCCTGCTCAAGCGCGAGCCGTCCAAGCGCACCTTCGCGTCGTCCGGGCCGGGCACCTCCACCCACCTGGCCGGCGAACTGTTCGCCGACACCATCGGCGTGCCGCTCACGCACGTGCCCTACAAGGGCACGCCGCCCGCCATGGTGGACGTGTCCTCCGGCGCGGTGACCTTCATGTTCGACCAGATGACCGCGGCCCTGCCGCTGTTGCAGAACGGCAAGCTCAAGCTGCTGGCGGTCACCACGCCGCAGCGCATCGCGCTGGCGCCCGACACGCCCACCATGGAAGAGGCCGGCGTGCAAGGCTTCCAGATGGCGTCGTGGCAGGCCGTGTACGCGCCCAAGGGCACGCCCAAGCCCATCGTCGACCGGCTCTCGCAAGAGATCGCCGCCATCCTCAAGGAGCCCGACGTGCAGGAGAAGCTGGGCAAGACCATGGGCATGCAACTGGTCGGCAGCAGCCCCGAAGCGCTGCGCGACCTGATGGCCAGCGAAATCCCGCGCTGGGCCGAAGTCGTGCAGAAGTCCGGCGCGCAGGTGGATTGACGCACCGGGCGGCAGACAGAACATCAGGTGTCAGACACCCGTGGGGTGTCTGACACCTACGGCCGTAGGGGCACGGCGGGAGTGTCGGACACCTGCGGCCGCAGGGGCATGGCGGGTGGTGTCAGACACCCCTGGGTGTCTGACACCTGACAATCCCTGTTCCGCGCGGCCCGTCTTCTTTAGAGTTGCGGCGCGGGCATCGTCGGGAACGGCTCGGTCGCCGCGTGCGCGGCGCGCCAGGCCTCGGCCAGCCGGTCGGCCCGATAGAAGGCCACGCCGGGACGGCGCCCCAGGTCGCGCAGGAAGTCGGCCACCATGCGCGCGCGCGGCAGCCGGCTGGACCCGACGTCGCCGCGGGTGTGCAGGGTCAGGTTGACGTAGCCGCCGGCGCAGTACTGCGCGTCGGCCTCCTCGGCCCAGGCCTTGGCGACGCGGGCGTGTGTGTGGCGCTGGCTGTAGAACTTGGCGTCGCTCAGGTAATCGAACACCGGCAGTTCCACCAGCGCCGCGCCGTCTTGCGCCATCACATACGGCGTGTCGTCGTCCTGCGCGCTGCTGTCGTAGCCATAGCCCGCCTGCGCCAGGGCCGGCAAGGCGGCTTGCGTGACCAGCCCGTTGGCGGCCCGCCAGCCCCGCGGCGCGGCGCCGGTCAGGCGCGCCAGCGCTTCGCGGTCGCGCGCCAGCTGGTCCAGCGTCTCCGGCGCGCCGGCCTGGGCGCGCACATAGCCGCGCACCGCCACTTCGTGGCCGCCGTCCAGCATGGCCTGCAACAGGTGCGGATGCTGGGCAATGTCGGCCGGCATCACGAAGAAGGTGGCGGGGGCGCCGTTCTCCGCCAGCGCGTCGAGCAGGCGCCACAGGCCTTCGCGCGCGCCATAGCGGCCATAGGAATAACGGCCGAACAGGCCGGCGTTGCCGGCCTCCTGCGCATCGATGGCCGCCACGTCGACGTTGACGCCCACCACCACCGGACACGCGGCCAGTCGTTCGGTCTTGCTCATACGCGCACCTCTTCATAGCTGTGGGGATCGGCGGCGACCCATTGCTGGATCTCGGACAGCGTGGCGAAATGCACGCCCGCGTGGCGCTGGATGTGGCGCAGCGTTTCCTCCGCCGCGCGCACGCGGCTGGGCGTGCCCGAGCCCCAGCCGGCGCGCGGATGCACGGTCAGCATGAAGAAGCCGCCCTGCGCATAGCGCGCGTCGAATTCCGCCTTCCATTGCTCGACCACCTCGGACACCGGCGTCATCGAGAAATTGAAGAACGGGAAATCGTCCAGGCTGTACGTGTTGTTGGGAATCTCGACCATGGTCCGCCCGGCGCCCAGGTCCAGCATGTACGGCGTGTCGGCGTCCTTGTCGCTGCTGTCGTACTGGTAGCCCAGCTCGTGCAGCACCGGCAGCGTCACGCTGGTCTTCTGCCCCGACGGCGATCGCCAGCCGCGCGGCGCCTGGCCCAGCAAGTCGCCCAGGATGCCGTGCGTCAGTTTCAGGCGCCGCGTTTCCTCGGCCGGCTCGAACAGCGTGCCCTCGTGCACATAGCCGTGCGCGCCGATCTCGTGGCCGGCGCGCTGGATGTCGCGGATCGATCCGGGCGAGCACTGCGCGTCGTAGCCCGGCACGAAAAAGGTCGCCGGGATGCCCAGGCGCTGGAGCATGTCCAGGTGGCGCGGCACGCCGCGCCGCGCCGAATAGCGGCCGGCCGAATGCATGCCGAAGGGCTCCAGGCCCTTGCCGACCTCATTGCCGGTGCCGTCGAAATCGACGGTGTAGGCGACCAGGCAGCGGGCCTGGCGCGGCCAGGCGGGCTCGGCCGTGCGCGGCGCCTGTCCGGGCAGGCGCAGGCCGCGCGTCAACAGGGGTTGGGACATGGCGGTTCCTCTCAGTCTGCAAACCCGTAGGTGGTGAAGGTGGGATCGACGGCCGGCAACGCGGCCACTTCCATTTCCGCGGCGGCCGGACGCAGCACCACGGTGGCGACCGTGGCGCTCAGGTTGCTGGCCAGGTTCATGCGCGGCGGCCGGCATACCGACCAGGGCGACGCGTAGTCGTCCAGCAGCGCGGCCTTGACTTCGGCCACGCCGATCCGCCCCAGGTGCGGCCGCAACAGCGCCTTGACGCGCATGTCGCGGTACAGGGTGTCCGGCGTGGAGGCGATGCCGGCGTCCTTCAGCTTGCCCAGCGCGACCGGGCTGAGCCAATGATTGGCGTGCACCAGCAGGCCGTCCTCGTCGCGCACCAGGAAGGTCTCGTCGGGCGCGCACTCGAAATTCAGCGCCACGCCGCCGCGATGGCTGATCATCATGTTGTTCGAGCCCGACTTCGGCGTCACGTAGGCGGCGCGCATGGCCAGCGCCAGGTGTTCCTGTTCGAGTATCTTGCGGCGGATCAGCGGCAGCGGCACGCCCACGCGCTGGTAGTCCAGGCTGGACTCCAGGAAATTGGCGGTCAGGCCGATGCCGGCCGCGTTCAGGCCCGAGCGGCCCAGCGCGCCGGCCTCGGTGAAAGTCAGGATGTCCGGGCCGTCGTCGCGGCGGATGCGCAGCACCACGGCGGTTTCGGCGCATTCGTATTTCCAGTCCCAGTTCTGCGCATGCACCAGCACGCCGCCGGCGGCGGCCTGCGGCAGCACGATCACGCCGGTGCAGCCGTCCAGCTCGCCGGCCCCGATCAGCCGCTCGCGCAGCGCGGGGCTGGCCGCCAGCTTGAGGATCTCGGTGCGCGCATTGAGCAGCACCACGTCGTCGAAGGGCACGTCGGCGCCCGCCGCGATGCCGCGCATTTCGGCCACATGGGCGGCGTCGAATTTTTCCATGACGGGCAGGTAATCGCGCACCACCGCCGCCAGCGACGCGCGGTCCAGTTCCAGCGCCTGCAGTTGCGCGGTGTAGTGGCCGATGCCCTTGTGGATGCGCTCGGCGGCCTGCCGGCCGTATTGCCGGCCGCGCGCCTCGGGCGGCCCCGCGACTTCGATAAGAGGAAATGCTGCAGTCATGTTGCTCCTTGGTTGGCCGCGTCCGCGCCCATGCGGGCCGGGATGCGATTCAGATCAGCTTGGCGCGGCGCAGCAGCTCGCCGGACGCCTCATAGGTCTGCCGCGCATAGGCGGCGAAATCCTGCGGGTTGCGGTACCACTCGGGCTGGTTCAGCGTCGCCAGCACCCGCTCGATGGCGGGCTCGGCCATGGCGCGGCGGAACGCCTGGTGCAGCGCCTGCACGATGGCGGGCGGGATGCCCTTGGGCCCGAGCGGCCCCATGGGCGCCGACAGCACCAGGTCGTAGCCCTGCTCGGTGGCGGTGGGCACCTCCGGCCAGGCCTTGAAGCGGGCCGCGCCCAGCGCCCCCAGCAGCCGCAGCCTGCCGCTCTGGATATACGGCACGTAGGTGCCCACCGAATCCATCACCACGTCCACATAGCCGCCCATCAGCGCGGTCGCCATGTCGGCGCCGCTCTTGAAGGGGATATGCTGGAAGCGTACGCCGTACTGCTCCTGGAAGGGCACCATGGTGACCGGCACGAGCGTGGTGGGGTCGCCCG
Source organism: Bordetella genomosp. 2 (assembly GCF_002261345.1). GTDB lineage: Bacteria > Pseudomonadota > Gammaproteobacteria > Burkholderiales > Burkholderiaceae_B > Bordetella_A. The sequence continues at coordinate 1,006,865 of NZ_NEVT01000006.1, forward strand.
CGGCATACTGGACCTGGCCCGGCCGCTCCTTGCCCGCCCGCATGAAGTCGGCGAACGACTGCAGCGGCGAATCGGCGCGCACCACGGCGCAGAACTCCAGGCTGGTCATGCCGATCACATAGGTGAAGTCGTCCAGCGGCGAGAAGCCGATCTTCGGCTCCAGCCATGGCGCGCGGAAAGTAGAGCCGGTCGACATGGCCAGCGTGTAGCCGTCCGGACGCGCCCGCGCCACCAGGCTGGCCGACAGGTTGCCGCCGGCGCCCGGCTTGTTCTCGATGATGACCGGCTGCCCCAGGTGCGGCGCGGCCGCCTGGCTCAGCACCCGCATGTACTGGTCGACCGAGCCGCCCGCGCCGAACGGGCAGAACAAGGTCACCGGCCGCGCCGGAAACCCCTGGGCGCGGGCCGCGCGGCCCGCCAGGCCGAGCGCGGCGCCCGCGCCCAGCGCCTGCAGCGCGCGGCGGCGCCCGGATGAAACTGGACTTTGCATGACGAATCTTCCTGTCGAAAGAGAATGCTGGCGCGGCCGGCGGCGAGGCGCGCGGCCTGCGCGTCCCGCGCAGGGCGGCGCGCTACGACGGCTTGATGTTGCCGGCCTTGACCAGCCGGCCCCATTTGGCCGACTCCTGGGCGATGAAGGCGGCCATTTCGTCGGGCGTCGTGTACTGGGTTTCCAGGCCGCCGAGCTTCAGGCTGTCGAAGGCCGGCGAGGCCAGCGTCTGCCGGACCGCCTGGTTCAGCGCCTGCACGGCCGCCGGCGAAGTGCCGGCCGGCGCCATGATGCCGCCCCAGCCGATCGCCACGATGCCCGGGAAGCCGCTTTCGGCAATGGTGGGCACATCGGGCAGCACGGGCGAGCGCTCCGCTCCGGTGGTGGCCAGCGCGACGACCTTGCCGGCGCGGATATGCGGCAACTGGTTGATCACCGTGTCCATCAGCACCGGGAACTGGCCGCCCAGGAAATCGCCCACCGCCGCCGAGGCGCTGCGGTACGGCACGCCGGGCATAGTCAGCTTGGCCTCGCTCTTGAGCAGTTCGGTGGCCAGGTGGCTGGAACTGCCGTTGGCCGTGATGCCGTAGAAGTACTTGCCGGGATTGGCGCGCACAAGCGCGATCAGGTCCTGGAAGGTCTGTGCCTCGAAGTCGGGCCGCACCACCAGCACGTTGTTGTACTTGCACACCAGCGAGACCGGCGCGAAGTCCTTCTCGGGGTTGTACGGCAAGTCCGGATACAGGAACTGGTTGACGGTGTGCGTGCCAGTGATCGCGAACAGCAGCGTGTGGCCATCCGGATCGGCCCGGGCAACCGCCTGCGCGCCGATGATGCCGGCCGCCCCGGGCATGTTCTTGACCACGACGTTGTGGGCCAGGTGCTCGGCCAGCCCCTTGGCGGCCACCCGCGCCACCACGTCGGTGCCGGCGCCCGGCCCGCCTGGCACCACCAGCTCGATCGGCTTGGAGCCCGGATAGGCCGCGCCCTGGGCCTGCGCGCGCCCGGCGCCCAGGCCCGGCAGCAACAGCGCCGAACCGGCCGCCATGCCGCCCGCCAGCAGGCGGCGGCGCCTGGATGAAAAACCGGCCGCGGCCGTGTGCCTGTCGTACTGCGTCGACATTGTCTCCCCCTTGCCGCGCCAGCGCGGCGTCGATTTGTGGTCAGGAGACTTTGCAGGACTTCACTAGGAAAGTAAATCTAGAATAAATTTCTGCTGTATAAAGTATTTCTTTATAAAACACCGTGCGGCAAAGATCCGGCCATGAGCAGTATTCGCGTCCTGCGCAGCTTCATTGAAGTGGCCCGCTGCGGCTCGTTCGCGGCGGCGTCGGAACACGTGTCCCTGACGCCGGCCGCGGTCGGGCTGCAGATCCAGAGCCTGGAAAACGACCTGGGCTACCCCTTGTTCGATCGCGTCGGCAAGAGCATCACGCTGAACCAGCGCGGCCACCGGCTGGTGCCGCGCGTGCAGCAGCTGCTGATGCAGTACGACGCGCTGCGCCTGCAGGAGCCCGACCCCAAGGACCTGGCCGGCTCGATCAAGGTCGCGTCCATCGCCACGTCCATGAGCATGGTGGTCAAGGCCGTGTTGCGCATCCGCAAGCAGTATCCGCGCCTGGCGGTCGAACCCGGCATCAGCTATTCGGGCGACCTGGTCTCGCGCGTGAAGGAAGGCGAGCTGGACGCCGCCGTGTCGGTGAAGAACGCGCACAAGGTGCCGGCCGGCGTGCTGTGGACGCACTTGTACCGCGAGCCGCTGGTCTTCATCGCCAGCAAGCAGGCCGCCGCCCGCCCCGCCATCGAGGCCCTGCTGGCCAAACGTCTGTTCCTGCGCGTGTCGCGCAGCTCGAACACCGGCACGCTGATCGACGAATTCATGCGGCGCCGCCACCTGAAGGCCGGCGAGTTCCTGGAAATGAACGCCATGCGCACCATCGTCGACATGGTCAAGGAAGACATGGGCGTCACCATCCTGCCGCTGCCGCGCGGCACCGACTGGGACCGCGACCCGGACCTGCACGTGGTCCGCTTCGACGACCCCAGCGCGCATCGCAGCATCGGCCTGTTCGAGAACGAAAGCCGCAGTTTCCTGAGCAGCGTGCTGCGCCAATACCTGCTCGACGAGCTGGCCCGCGACGACGCGGGCCCGCCGTGAAGATCCAGATCGCCCACATCTCGGTGTCAGACACCCATGGGTGTCTGACACCTCCCGCCCCTCTCTAGGTGTCGGACACCCGTCGGGGGTCTGGCACCTGGCAATACCCGGCCCTCCGGAGAGCCTGTCGTCCGCGGCTGTCCAGTGGCGTCAACGCGCAAGAATCACCGTGGTGACCGAGCCGCCGTCGGTGCCCGCCACGGTGCCGCCCTTGCAGTACGCCAGGCCGGCTCGCGCGTCATCGACCTGTCGCGCGCCGGCTTGGCCGGTCAGTTGCCAGTAGAGCTCGCAGACTTGCGCCACACCCGTGGCGCCCACCGGGTGGCCGCGCGACAGCAACCCGCCGCTGGGATTGACCGGCAGCTTGCCGCCCACCGAGGTATGCCCGGCTTGCGTCCACTGCCCGCCCTCTCCCCTGGGAATCAGGCCGATGCCTTCCAGGCGTACGATCTCCGCGATGGTGAAGCAGTCATGCATCTCGACCAGGTCGATATCGCCCGGGCCTATGCCTGCCGCCTCGTACGCCTGGACGGCCGCGCGGCGCGATATGTCTTCTTCATTCAGATCGTATAGCCCTGTGCGTGCACGGCCGCTGGCCAGGCCGATCGCGCGGATATGCGGGCGGCCGTCGCGGTTCAACCGCAGCCGTTGCAAGCCGGTCGCGCTGCACAGGACGACTGCGGCCGCACCGTCGCTGATCGGGCTGCAGTCCAGCTTGCCCAGCGGGTCGGCGATCGCGCGCGCGCTCAGCACTTCCTCCAGGCTGATGGCGTGCTGATACTGGGCATAGGGGTTGTGCATGGAATGCCTGTGGTTCTTGACGGCGACCATTGCGATCTGTTCGCGCGTGGCGCCGTGGTCTGCCATATAGCGTTGGGCGCTCAACGCATGCCCGGCCGCCATGACATAGCCCTGCATGGCGTCCAGGTCGGACGGGTCGGGCGTCACGCCGCCCTTGATCCGGTCCGTCATTTTCTCCACCCCCACCACGAGGATGACGTCATGGGCCCCCGCCCGGATCGCCATCCAGGCTTCGCGCAATGCGGTCGCGCCGCTGGCGCAATAGTTCTCGTGGTTGCTGATCGGCAGCCCGTCCAGGCCCAATTCGACGGCCATGCGCTGGCCGGCCACCGGCCCGCCGAACACGTGCCCCACGTATACCGCCTCGATGTCCGAGCGGCGCGCGCCGGCGTCGTGCATGGCCGCGCGGGCGGCGGCGGCGCCGAGCTGTTCAAGACCGGTTTCCGGACCATACTTGCCAAAGCGCACCATGCCCGCGCCCGCGAAATAACTTGCCTGCATCATCACGCCCCCCGCGATTGGTCGACCAGTACGAAGGCATATCCGATCACCGGCTTGCCGTCCTCCGTGCCGGCCGCGCACAGCGCCAGCGCGACACGCTGCCCGATCCGGATATCGGTGTGCGGGGCATGGATCTGTGCCAGCACGCGCACTTCGTCATCCAGGTCCACGTAAGCCAGCACGTAAGGCGTCTTGCGTCCCGCCGGAGCCTGGTGAATGACGGTGTAGGCAAACACGACGCCCTCGGGGGACAAGGGCACCACGTGCGGCCGTTCGGCGCCGTCGCCGTCACATTGCGGGCAAAACCCCTTGGCGGGATAGACCTTGGTGCGGCAAGCCGGGCATTGCGAACCCAGCAGTCTGGGCGGGTCGATCTGGAACAACCCTTCCCGTATGGGTTTATATGGCTGGTCTGCTTCAATGGCGTTCAACATGAAATGCCTCCAGTGGGCTGGAATGTGTGGCGACGGCATGAAGCAGAACGGCCTGCGACTGGCTCAGCCGCCTCTGCCCTTGCGCTTGAGGTCCACCCGATAAGCGTACCGTCTGGGGTTGAAAAACGATTCCGTCAACTCAATAAAAGCGCCCGACGTGTCGTAGTAAAGACGCTCGATGAAAATCACCGCATCGCCCGGCGCGCAGCCGATATGCCGCGCGATGTCGGCATCGCAGTTCAGCGCCGTGATGTTCTGCTGCACCCCTGCGACGGGACGCTGCAAGTACGCTTCCGCCGCGCCGATAACCGTGCCGGGGCCGTTGGACGGGATGTCCTGCTCCTTCAGGATGCGGCCCAGCGCCGGCGACACATGGTGCCGCGTATACACAAAGGGCTGCCCATTGAACAAGCGCCTGACCTGCGCGGTCGCGACCTCGACATAATCCAGCTGCAGCCGCGATGCCACCGACGCATCCACGCGCACCGCGAACGGCTGCACCACGTCCATATCCGTGCCCGGCCACATCGTCAGGTCGTCCATCGAACCGATGGACCGCACATAGCGTTCATCGGTTTGCGGCCGGCCCCTGACGTACGTGCCGCTGCCTTGAATCTGGTCGATCAGCCCCTCGGCAACGAGTTGCTTGAGCGCCAGGCGGATCGTGTGCCGGCTCACCTCGTACTGGCGGCACAGTTCGACCTCTGTAGGCAGCCGTGTGCCGGGCGCAAAACTGCCCCCGTAGATCTGTTGCCGCAGTTGCTCAGTCAACGTGCGATATGCCGGTACTTCTACTGCTCGTTTCATACCTATCCACCCGTGCTTGGTTCGCTCGCGTTATTGCCGAAAGGTCGCGACATCGTATCAACAACCATGGCCGGCGGCCCGCAGACTCCAGGGCACGCAGCGTTGCGAAACAACCGGGGTGGATGCTCCTTGTCCGTTTGGGCATGCGGTGACGACGTTTGCCATGCCACCCACATGCGTTGGGTTGTCAGGATCATAATCATACGTACCAATTTGGTCAACAACTTCAGACTGAAACCAACAATTCCCAAAGACATTTAGCTGGCATGCCGCGACCCCCGGCGCTTTGACAGGCAGAATAAACCGTTGAAATTTCTCACTTTTTCATCCTTCAATCCGATTCCACCACGGAACCCTCTTCACGGATACGGGTTTTCGCTAAGTTTCAAATCAAATTGGTACGGATGTATTATGCAGACCAATTCGACATCGACCGCCACCGCCGCACCGGCCGGGCCCGCGCGGATCGATGGCAGCGCATCCAATGCGCGGCATACGCGCAGGTCACTCAGGAACCCGTCATGAAGCCATTGCAGGGCATTCGAATCGTTGAACTGGGGCAGTACATCTCTGCGCCCTATTGCGCCATGATGCTTGCCGATCAGGGCGCCGAAGTCATCAAGGTGGAACGCCCCCAGGGCGGCGATCCGCGGCGTGATTACGATCCCCTCGTGCGCGCGGGCTCGGGGCAGCTCAGCGGGGGCTTTCTCTCCTACAACCGCAACAAATCGTCCGTGACGCTGGATATGTCCCAGGCGCAGGACCGCCAGCGCTACGTCGCGCTGGTCCATACCGCGGATGTCGTGGTCGAGAACCTGCGTCCCGGCGCGGTCGACAAGCTGGGGGTGGGATACGAGGCCCTGGCGCCCCGTCATCCACGCCTGGTGTATGCGGCCATCAGCGGCTATGGCCGCTCGCCCCGGCGGCGCGGCCCGTACTCGGACCGGCCCGCCTTCGACACGGCCGTGCAGGCCATGGCGGGCATCATGGATGTGACCGGCGAGGTGGACGGCCCGCCCATCCCCACCGTTACCGGCTTCTGCGACATCTTCGCCGGCATTCACGCGGCGTTCGGCGTGCTCACGGCGCTGCGCGCGCGGGACGAGACGGGGCGCGGAACCTTTGTCGATATCAGCATGTACGACGCAGCCGCCTCGCTGATGGAGCGCGAGCTGATGCTGGCGGAATTCACGGGCGAGCAACGGCAGCGGGGCCTGGACGCCTACGCGCCGGTTGGCACCTTCAAGGCGGCGGACGGTTATGTCGCGTTGATTCTGCCCACCGATGAAATCTGGCGCCGCCTGTGCGTGGCCGTGTCCCGCGAAGACCTGTTGACCCGCGGCGAGCTGCTCACCGTGAAATCGCGATCCCTGCATTTCGGCGCCATCATCCGCCCGGAAATCAACCGCTGGACCGGCAGCAGGACCCGCCGGGAAATTGTCGAGCATTTCAGCGCGGCGGGCGTGCCGGCGGGCGAAGTGCAAAGCGTGCGCGAGGTGTACGACTGCCCGCACTTGCGCGCGCGCGGCATGTACGTGGAAATCGACGATCCCGTCGTCGGCAAGCGGCGCATGATCCGCACGCCGCTATGGCTCGACAACCACGATGACCTGACCTTCGACACGGCGCCCCGGCTGGGCGCGGACAATGATCTTGTACAGGCCCTGCAGTTGCCCTGAAAACCACCCCGCCAGGCATCTCTCGGAAGCCTGAATAATAGGCGGCTCGTCCGCCGCCACCACGAGGAGACAATCATGTGCCGGACACGATCAGGCCTGGGCAGTGCGCTGAAGGCGGCCATCGGCTGCATGGCGCTGTCCCTGCTGCCGCTGGGCAGCGCGGCGCACGCCGCCAACGGACAGGACTACCCCAATCGCGCGGTACAACTCATCGTGCCGTTCGGGCCCGGATCCACGGCGGACGTTGTCGCCCGCCTGTTCGGCCGATATGCGTCCGAACGCTTGGGCCAGCCCGTCATTGTGCAGAACCGTTCCGGCGCCGGCGGCACCATAGGCGTCGAGGCGGTGACCACCGCGGCTCCCGACGGCTACACCCTGCTGCTGACCACATCCTCGACGATCGTGATCAATCCCTCGCTCTACAAGAACCTGCGGTACGACGTCGAGCGCGACCTGCAGCCCATCGCCGAGCTAGGTGTGCTGCCCGCCTTGTTGATTGCCGCGCCCAGCCTGCCCGCGAACAACGTCAAGGAACTGGTGAACTATGTTCGCCAGAATCCCGGCAAACTGTCCTATGCCTCTAACGGCCTGGGCAGCTATGCGCACGTGCTGATGGAACTGCTGAAGACCTCGACCGGCATCGAGATGGTGCATATCCCCTATCGTGGCGGGAACCAGGCCGACGCCGACCTCATCGCCGGCAATGTGCACCTGATGTTCAACAGCCTCGCCGCCGCCGCGCCGCAGGTCGCCGCCGGCCGGCTCAAGGCCTTGGCCGTCAGCTCCGGCCAGCCGTCGCCGCTCATGCCCGGCGTGCCTGGCATGGGCAACTCGGGGGTACCCGAGCTGGATGACTACGACGTGAGCTATTGGGTCGGGCTGTTCGCGCCGGCGGGCACTCAACCAGCCATCGTGGAAAAGCTGGTCGCGCTCGCCAACGACTGGGTCGCCCAGCCCCAGACCCGGCAGGCGCTGTCCGGGCAGAAGATCCTCGCCTCGCCGCCCAAGACGCCCCAGGCCGTGCGCGCAACGATTCAATCCGAAACCAGGCAATGGGCCGAAGTGCTGAAAAACGCCAAAGTGGAGCCCCAGGCTTACTGAACGCGGCGGGCCAACACGCGCGAGCGCTGCAGATCGATACCCCGCGCCTCATTCCACGCCAATACTCGAAAAATCACAGGAGACACCGATGAAACCTGGCCTGCGCAGCCTATTGTGTACCGCGGCCCTGGCGCTGCTCGCTTCGGCCAGCCCCGCCCATGCCGTTTATCCGGCCAAGCCGATTCGACTGGTGGTCGGTTTCCCGCCCGGCCAGGCCACTGATATTGTCGCGCGGGTATTGGCCAGGCAATTGCAGGGCGCCCTGGGCCAACCGGCCATCGTCGACAACAAGGCAGGGGCGGCGGGCATCATCGGCGCCGAGGCAGTAGCCAAGGCCCCAGCCGATGGCTACACCTTGCTCGTCAGCTCGGGAGGCCCCATGGCGATCAATCCGAGCCTCTATTCGAATTTATCCTACGACCCGCTGCGGGATTTCGAGCCGGTCAGCCTCCTGGCGATCGTGCCGCAGTTCCTGGCAGTGAACGTGGATGTGCCGGCGCAGAATGCCGCGGACCTGGTCAAGCTGGCCAAGGCGGCTCCGGACACATTGAACTATGCTTCTACAGGCAACGGCGTCACCGGCCATTTGAGCATGGAGCTGTTCAAGCAGGCTCAGGGTATCCGCATGACCCATGTTCCCTACAAGGGAAGCGCGGCGGCAGTGACCGACCTGATGGCTGGCCGGGTCAGCGCGATGTTCGATACCGGCCCGGCGCTGCTGCCGCATATGCGTTCGGGAAAGCTGCGCATTCTGGCCGTGGCGACCACGCGTCGCAGCTCGGCGGCGCCCGATGTGCCGACCATCGCCGAAGCCGGCCTTGGCAACCTGGACACCCCTTCCTGGGTCGGTGTTCTCGCGCCGAAGGGCACTCCCAGGGAAGTTATCGATACGCTGCACAAGGCGCTCGCGACGTGGCTCGATACGCCCGAGGTCAAGAATCAGCTCACGGCCATCGGCGCCGAACCGGCGGTCATGAACGACGCCGAGTTCTCGACTTACCTGCGCGCTGAAATCGATAAGTGGGCTGTCGCGGTCAAGCTCTCCGGCGCCAGGGTCGATTGAAATGGCAACGCTTTCATCCGATCTGGCTGGCTTCGCCACTGACTTTCGCCTGGAAGACGTGCCGACAGAGGTCCGCGTCCGTGCGAAGCACTTGATCCTCGACGCGCTGGGCATCGCCATCGCCTGCACCCAATGGGATTTTGCCCGCGTGACCATGGCCGGCCTGCGTGAGTTGGCGGGCCCGGGCGGCGACATACCGGTGATCGGCTACGGGCAGTCGCTGCCCTTGCGCGATGCCGTGGTCATGAACGCGCTGTTGATACACGGCCTCGATTACGACGATACGCATCCGGCGGGAGTCCTGCACGCCACTACGTCGGTACTTCCCGCGATGCTTGGCCTCGCCACGCGCCTGAAGGGTGGCGGACACGACTTGCTGGCCGCCTATATCCTGGGCGTGGAAGCCACCACACGCCTCGGCGCGGCGGCCAAGGGCGGCTTCCACCAGGTCGGATTTCATCCCACCGGGCTCATCGGCGCCTTCGGGTGCGCCTTGGCTGCCGCGCGCTTGCTCGGGCTGGACGCTGAGCGGACCGTGCAGGCGCAAGGCATTGCGCTGTCCTTCGCGTCCGGCAGCCTGGAATTTCTCAGCGATGGGGCATGGAACAAGCGTTTGCATCCGGGGTGGGCTGGCACGGCCGGCATCACCGCGGCCACGTTGGCCAAGCATGGCTTCGTCGGCACCCGGGCGGTGTACGAGGGGCGTTTCGGCTTGTACAACAGCCACCTCGGACCATTGGCACACCAATGTGACCTGGCGCTCGCCACGAACGGCCTCGGGACAATCTGGGAAACCAGCCATGTGGCCGTCAAGCCAGTCCCGGCCTGCCATTTCGTTCATGCCTGCGCGGATGCGGCAAGCCAGTTACATCGCGCGTGGGACGGCGCCGCTGTCCGGCGCATTGTCGCCCGCGTGCCGGCCGGGGTGATGAAAACCGTGTGCGAGCCGATTCAAGGCAAGCGACGTCCGACAAATGTCTACGAGGCGCAGTTCAGCATTCCTTACGCGGTCGCCATTGGGTTGCGCTTTGGCCGCTTCACCCTGGACGCCCTTGATCCGGCCGCCTATCAGGACGCGGATACGCTTGCGCTCGCTTCGCTGGTGGAATGCGAGGCTGACCCCGCTGCGGATTTTCCGACTTACTACGGCGGCGAGGTCATCGTGATTCTGGCCGATGGCCGTGTCCTGAAGCACAGCGAACCGATCAACCGCGGTGCCGCGTCGCGCCCGATCAGCAACGCCGACGTCGTTGCCAAGTTTCATGACAACGCGGCTCGCGCGGTCGATCCGGTCCACGCCGGCCGTATCGTCGACGCCGTGCTGTCGCTGGAGCAGCGTAGCGCTTCGGACCTGATGCACCTGATAGGGGTTGGCGCTCGCACGCAGCGCCTGTAAGGTGTCAGACACCCGGTGGGTGTCTGACACCTCCCGTGACCTCCCGCGCTCTCCTCTTCTTCCATCGCGCCAGGTGTCAGACACCCTGCGGGTGACCTTCCGCGCTCTCCTCCTCTTCCATCGCCAGGTGTCAGACACCCTGCGGGTGTCTGACACCTTCCGGCCTCCGCCGCTAGACGGCCCCCCGGCGCGGGCAGCCGGCCCAGTACGCGCTCCAGCGTCATGCCGATGGCCAGCACGCGGCGGTCCGCGCCCGGCAGGCCATCGATTTCCAGCCCCACCGGCAGGCCGCCCGCGGACAGCCCGGCCGGCAGCGCCAGCCCCGGCAGTCCGGCATTGCTGCCGGGGTCGGTATTGCGGATCAGCCGCTCGAAATTGGCCGGGCTGCTGGCCTCGGGATTCGCCAGCATGGGCAGGATCGGCACCACCGGGAACAACAGCCCGTCCAGGTAATGCCGCTCGAAGGTCTCGCGATACGTATCGAGCAGCGCCGCGCGGCCGCCGGCCATGGCGGCGCGATACGCCGGCAGGACGTCGACCAGCGTGCCGTCCGGCGCCGGCAGCTTGCCCGGCGCCACCATCGTGCGGAAGATCGCCTGCACGTCCGGGCTGGAAATCTGCGCCAGCACGTCGTCGAACGACACGCCGGTGCCATGCTCGCGCAAGTAGCGGACCAGGTCGGTCCGCTGCTCGTGGATGGCCACCGGCATGCTCACCGCCGCATTGCGCCCGGCCAGCTCCGGCATCTGCACGTCGATCAGCTGCACCCCGGCATGGGCCAGCCGCGCCAGCGCCCGGCCCGCCACGGCGCCGACCTCCGCGTCCAGGTCGCGCCAGAAATAATCGGGCAGCCCCAGGCGGATCCGTGCCGCGGGCGGCGCTTCGCCGACCGGCGGCTCGCCGCTCAGCAGCGCGTCCAGCAGCACCAGGTCGGCCATGTCGTTGGCCATGGGGCCGGGGGTGTCGCGGGTATGGGAAATGGGCGTGATGCCGTCGCGCGGATAGCGGCCGATGGTGGGCCGCAAGCCCGTGCCGCCGTTGAAGGAGGCCGGCACCCGCACCGATGCCCCGGTGTCGGTGCCCAGCGCCGCCGGCACCAGGCGCGCGCCCACGGCCGCCCCGCTGCCGGCCGACGAGCCGCCTGCCACGCGGGCCGGGTCATAGGCATTGCGCACGCCCACTATGCCGGGCACATGGAACGCGGTGTTGTAGCCGGACGAGCCGAACGCCAGTTCGTGCATATTGGCTTTGCCGACGATGACCGCGCCGGCGTCGCGCAGGCGGCGCACCACCGGAGCGTCGGCGGCGGGCCGGAAATCGCGCAGCGCGGGCGTCCCGGCGGTGCTGGGCAGGCCCGCGACGTGGATGTTGTCCTTGATGGCAATGGGCACGCCGTCCAGCGGCGCACCGGCCTGGCCGGCGCGCCGGCGGCTGTCGCTGGCGCGCGCCTGGGCCAGCGCGCCCGCCTCGTCCACCGTGATGAAGGCGTTCAACGCCGCGTGCGCGCGTATCCGCTCTAGGTAGACGCGCGTCAGCGCCTCGCTGCTGGCGTCGCCCTGGCTGACCAGGCGCGCCGCCGCAACGGCGGTCAGAGTGTTCAGGTCGGGCAATGGACGATCGGCGTGGCGCATGGCGGTCTCCTGGCGGGCCGGCGCATGCGGGCCGCGCGCCGGCCCGGCCCATTCTAGGCACGCGGCGCGCCGGCCGGTATCCTCAATCCTGAGGAGGCCGGTGGCCCGCCAGCCAGCGCGCCGCCAGCGCCGTGCGGTTGGCGCACTCGAGTTTTTCCATGGCGTGCTTCAGGTGCGTGCGCACGGTGGTGAACGCCATGCCCAGTTCCCGGGCGATCTCGCGGTCGCCGCGGCCCTGCGCCACCAGGCGCGCCACCTGCTGTTCGCGCGGGCTCAGGCGGGCCGCCGCGCCGGCGCGCGCGGGCTCGTCGGCGGCCAGGGCCCGCGCGAAGTACGGCGCCAGCAAGTCCAGCAGCCGCAGGTCGCGCTCGCCGAAATCCGCCGCGCCCGCCGCGCGCCATAGCCGCAGGTCGCCGACGTCGCGTCCGCGCGCGTCGGCGAAATAGATGTTGACGCCATGGTGCAGGCCGTCGCGCGCCAGGAAATCGTTGTAAAACTCGGAATGCTCCAGTTCGCGCCGGCCCAGCGCCTCGTCGACCAGCGCGGCGCGGCGCAGCGGCCGCAGGCGGTGCGAGATCGGGTCGCGGAACTGGTGGCGCTCGTCGTAGGCACGCAGGTTGACGGGATTCATGTTGTAGCCGGCGCCGTCGACGAACCGCCGCGCCGCGGCGTCCCAGCGGTACGAGGCGCCGAACTGGCAACGCAGCAGGCGGGCCATGCCCGGCAGCACCTGGGCCCGCAGGCCGGCGCGCGCGTCGCCGCCGGCCAGGGTGTGGACAATGTCGGCCAATTGCGCCAGTTCGCTGGCGCTCATGTCGTAGATGGCGGAAGGCATGGCGGCTCCTGGCCGCGACAGCGCGCGGCCGCGCCAGTGTCACATGGCCGCGCCGGCGGCGCTATAAGTAGCGTTCCCGATACCCGACCGGCGACATCCCGCAGTATTTGTTGAATACATCGCGAAACGCCTTGGTATCGCTGTAGCCGACCTCGTACATGACCTCGGCCACACTCTTGCGGGAATTCTCCAACTGCTTCTTGGCGGCCTCGATGCGGATGCGCTGCAGGTATTCGACGATGCTGTTGCCGGTGGCCTGGCGAAAGCGCCGTTCCAGCGTGCGGCGGCCCAGCGCGAAGCGGCCGGCCAGGCCTTCGACGGTCAGGCGCTCGGCATAGCGGGCCTCGATATATTGCTGCACCGCCCGCACCACCTCGTCGGCATGCGCCTTGTGGCCGACGAACACCGAAAACGGCAGCTGGCTTTGGCGGCTCCAGTCCAGCTGGAAGAACTTGGCGCACCAGATGGCGGTCTCGCGGTCGGTGTATTTCTCGATCAGGTGCAGCACCAGGTGGGCGGCCGAGAACGCCCCGCCGCTGGTGTACAGGCCCTGCTCGGCCATGACGACCCGGTCGCTGACCCACTGCACCGCCGGGAACCATTGCGCGTACAGGCCCTGCGCCACCCAGTGCACCACCGCGCGGCGGCCGTCCAGCAGGCCGCCGGCCGCCGCCAGGGCCGCGCCCACGCACAGGCAGGCGACTTCGCCGCCGTTCTTGTAATGGCGCGTCAGCCAGTCGATCAGTTGCGGGTTGGCGGCCACCGCCTCGGGGCCCGGCGCCAGCAGCGGCGGCACCACGCAGATGTCCACCGGCCCGGCCTCGTCCAGCACCGCGTCGGCCTGCACGCTGATGCGGCCGTGGTCCAGCTGCACCCGCGGCGTGGCGGCCAGCAGCCGCACGTCGAAACAGGGCGGGCGGCCCTGCTCCTGCAGATACTGGTTGGCCACCAGGAAGCCGTGCCGGGCGGTCTCCAGCGAGGCGATATTGGCCCCCACGGGCAGCAGGAAGGCGACATTCTTCATGGCGCCAGCATAGCGCCACATGGCTGTCGCAATCCACCCGCAAGATTGTCGCAATTCCCCATCGGCAGCGAGGGGAATTCCCGATACAGTAGTCGTCCGGCCACCCGCCGGCCAACCCAGGAGCATCGCCATGGAACAGTACGTAGACGGCTTCCTGCTTGCCGTCCCCAAAGACAAGCTGGACGCCTACAAGGCGATGGCCACCCTCGCCGGCCAGGTCTGGAAAGAACACGGCGCGCTGGACTACCGCGAATGCGTCGGCGACGACCTGAACATGGACGCGGGCTGCGCCAGCTTCACCGCCGCCGCGGGCGCGCGCGACGACGAGGTGGTGATCTTCGCCTGGATTCTCTACCCCAGCAAGGCCGACCGCGACCGCATCAACGCCGCCGTCATGGCCGACCAGCGCCTGCACGAAGGGGCCGTGGAAGGCGTCTTCGAAATGCGGCGCATGGCCTGGGGCGGGTTCCGCACCCTGGTCGCGGCGTAGCGCCGCGGCAAAAAAAATCGCCGCCGCTGTCGATCCAGCGCCCGGCCGATCGTCGTACCCATACAGCGGCCTGCCATCCCGGCGCCGCCCTACTGGAGCCCATCATGGCCACCGTCAAACCCATTCCCGACGACATGCACTCGCTGACCCCGCACCTGACCTGCGACGGCGCGGCCGAGGCCATCAAGTTCTACGTCAAGGCATTCAACGCCGTCGAGCTGGCGTCCCTGCCGACCCCCGACGGCAAGATCGCGCACGCCGCGGTGCGCATCGGCGATTCCACCCTGATGCTGTGCGACGCCTTCCCCGAATGGGGCGCCTGCGATCCCAAGGCGCTGAAGGGCTCGCCGGTGGTCATCCACCTGTACGTCGAAGACGTGGACGCGGCCATGGCCCAGGCCCAGGCCGCCGGCGCCACCGTGACCATGCCCGCCACCGACATGTTCTGGGGCGACCGCTACGGCCAGCTGACCGACCCGTTCGGGCACCGCTGGTCGATCGCCACGCACAAGCAGGACCTCACGCCCGAGCAGATCCAGGAAGCCATGCGCAACGCGCCGCCGTGCCCCGACATGGCCGGCAAGGGCCAGTCATGAGCGGCGGCCAGGCGATCACCACGTTCCTGTGGTTCGACCACCAGGCCGAGGAGGCCGCCCGGTTCTATACCTCGGTCTTCAAGAACTCGCGGCTGGGCGATATCGTCCGCTACCCGGCGGGCACGCCCGGCCCCGAAGGCTCGGTCATGACGGTCACGTTCACCCTGAACGGCCAGGAATTCGTGGCGCTCAACGGCGGCCCGCACTTCAGCTTCACGCCGGCCATCTCGCTGGTGATCAACTGCCAGGACCAGGTCGAAGTCGATTACTACTGGGAACGCCTGTCCACCGGCGGGCCAGGCGAGCAATGCGGCTGGGTGCAGGACAAGTACGGCCTGTCGTGGCAGATCGTGCCGGTGGAGCTGACCAGCATGCTCAAGCGCGCCGATTCGGCCGCCGCGGCGCGCATCATGAAGGCCGTGCTGGGTATGCGCAAGCTGGACCTGGCGGCGATCCGGCGCGCCGGCCAGGCGGCGTAGCCGTCCGCTCGGCAGCCCGCATACGGGCCGGCTTGCGCGCGGGCAAGCCCGGCCCGGATGCGCGGCTTGAACCGGCGCCCATAAACACCTAAGGTGTGCTATTGCGCCACCACGACTCGACCGCCGCCATGTCCGCCTCCGACCGCCCCCAGACCCTCGGCGAAGAAATCGCCAACAGCATCAGCCATGGCCTGGGCGCGCTGGGCGCCGTGGCCGCGGCGCCGCTGCTGATCGTCGGCGCCACGCGCCGGGGCGATGCGGCCCTGATCGCCGGCGCGGCCGTCTTCGCGGCCAGCATGTGTTTGCTGTACCTGGCGTCCACCCTGTACCACGCCCTGCCGCGCGGGCGCGCCAAGCAAGTCTTCAACGTGCTGGACCACTCCGCCATCTATTTGCTCATCGCCGGCACCTATACGCCGTTCGCGCTCGGGCCGCTGCGCGGCCCATGGGGCTGGACCCTGCTCGGCCTGGTGTGGGGCCTGGCGGCGCTGGGCGTGGCGCTCAAGGCCATGCGGCGGCTCGACCGCCCGGCGGTCTCGCTGGCGCTGTACCTGGCCATGGGCTGGCTGGTGGCCATTGCCGTCGATCCGGTCGTCGAGCACGTGCCCGCCGGGGGGCTTTGGCTGCTGCTGGCCGGCGGCCTGGCCTATACCGGCGGCGTGCTGTTCTTCGTGTTCGACTCGCGCTGGCGCTACAGCCACTTCGTCTGGCACCTGTTCGTGCTGGCCGGCACGGCCTGCCACTTCTTCGCGGCCCTGTGGTACGCCGTGCCGCCCGCCTGACGCGTCAGCCGCCCGCAGGCGCGAAATCGTAGCGCCGCACCTGCCCCCCGCCCGCGATGATGGCGCAGGCCTCCGGCACTTCCTCCCAGGCGCCCGGCAGTTCGGTCAAGGGCTCCGACAGCAGCATGTAGGTGTCGTCGTCCAGCGCCGCAATGCGCGGCTCGTCGGGATACAACTGTTTCAGGTGGCGCACATCGGTATTGTGGAACAGCGAACGCGAATTCGCCTCGCTGGAATAGCGCACCGCGATCAGGCGCTGGCCGTCCAGCGCGCACACGGTCATGTTCAACGGGTGCGCCACGCCGTGGCGGTGGCCCACCTCCTCCACCAGTCCCGCCATGCGCTGCAGCGCCGGCAGCGGGTCCTTCTCCAGGCCGAAGCTCAGCGCCAGCAGGAACATCACCTCCGAATCGGTGGAGCCTTCCAGTGACGGAAAGTAGGACGGCGCGATGTGCAGCATCAGCTCGCGCCGCAACAGCGGGTATTCGCGGATCAGGCCGTTGTGCACGAACAGCCAGCGGCCATGCCGGAACGGATGGCAATTGGTCTCCTGGGCCGGCGTGTCGGTGGCCGCCCGGATATGGGCCACGAACAGCGACGCCTTGATGGCGCGCGCCGCCTCGCGCAGGTTGCGGTCGTTCCAGGCCGGGTGAATGCTGCGGTAGCGGAACGGCGCCTCGTCCGGATCGCGCCCATACCAGCCCACCCCGAAGCCGTCGCCGTTGGTGGTGGTGGCGCCCAGGCGCGCATGCAGGCTCTGGTCTATCAGGGAATGCCGGGCCTTGAAAATCACGGTCTCCAGCTTCAGCGGACTGCCGGTATAAGCCATCCAGCGGCACATGGTGTCTCTCCCGCTTATTGTTTACTTTGCGTTTATATATGGATTTCAATAATTGAACTTTGCGTCTTACAACCAATTGACATAAAGAACGGCATTGCCCATGATGACGGCAGCCGCCCCGACGGGCGACGGCCGCCGCACGGCGGCCCACCATAACCACAATACCGCGCCAGCCCGCACTGTGCGCGGCGATCACGGAGGCATGCCATGAACACCACTCCCCTCGACCCCGCGCGGCGGCGCTTGCTGGCCGGCGGTGCCGGCGCCCTGGCCGCCGCCGGGCTGGGCGCCGCCCCGGGCCTGGCGCGCGCCAGCGAAGCGGCCGCCAAGGAAGCCGCGCCGGCGGCCAAGCCGCTGCCGGCCTATGCCGCCTGGAAGGACGCCGACAGCGTCATCGTACACAGCGCCAACACCATCGAGACCCGGCGCGGCGCGTTCGGCGACGGGGTGATCACGCCGTCGCGGGAACTGTACGTGCGCAACAACCTGCCGCCGCCGGACGCCTCCATTCTCGACGACCGCGACGCCTGGACGGTCGAGATCCAGGGCGTGAAGAACCCGCGCAGCTTCACCCTGGCCGAACTCAAGACACTGGGCGTGGAGACGATGGCCACCGTGCTGCAATGCTCGGGCAACGGGCGCGGCTTCTTCCCGCACAAGCCCAGCGGCACGCAATGGCAGGTGGGCGCGGCCGGCTGCGTGCTGTGGACCGGCATCCCGGTGCGCGCGCTGGTCGAGCAACTGGGCGGCGTGGACGGCGACCTGAAGTACATGACCGGCACCGGCGGCGAGAAGCTGCCCGAAGGGCTGGATCCCAAGACCCTGATGGTGGAGCGCTCGGTGCCGCGCGAGGCCATGCAGGACGCGATGCTGGCGTGGGAGATGAACAACGAGCCGCTCAGCCTCGCGCACGGCGGGCCGCTGCGCCTGATCGTGCCGGGCTATACCGGCGTGAACAACGTCAAGTACATCAAGCGCCTGGCGTTCACCGCCGACCAGAGCCCGGTCAAGATCCAGCAGACCAGCTACCGGATCGCGCCGCTGGACGCCAAGCCCGGCCCCGAACACCCGTCGGCCTGGGCCATGACGCCCAAGTCGTGGATCACCGCGCCCGGCGCGGACGGCGAGCCGGTCAAGGCCGGCCGCGCGCTGGTGCGCGGCGTGGCGTTCGGCGGCATGCACGCCGTCAAGCGCGTGGATGTGTCGGTCGACGGCGGCAAGACCTGGAAGCAGGCCGCGCTGGTCGGCCCCGACCTGGGCAAGTACGCCTGGCGCCAGTTCGCGCTGGCCGTCGAGCTGCCCGCCGGCCAGCATACGCTAGCCAGCCGGGTCGAGGACAGCGAAGGCAACGTGCAGGTCGAGAACCGCGAAGAAAACGCGCGCGGCTACCTCAACAGCAGCTGGCGCGACCACGCGCTGCAGATCACGGTTTCATAGGAACGGCGGCATCGATGCACAATTCCCAGCAGCACTCCACCCGCCGCCGCGCCGCCGGCTGGCGGCGCATCCTGCCGGCCCTGGCGGCCGGCCTGTGCGCGGCAGCCGCCGCCGGCGCGGCCCACGCGGCCGACGCCGAGGCGGGCCGCGCGCTGTTCACCAAGGGCGCCACGCCGGCCTGTGCCGTCTGCCATACGCTGGCCGACGCCGGCGCGGCCGGCACCATCGGACCGGACCTGGACGAACTCAAGCCCGATGCCAAGCGCGTCGCCCTGGCGGTGCGCAACGGCATCGGCGTCATGCCGGCGTTCGAGGCGCTCAGCGATGCCGACGTGCAGGTCCTGGCCGACTACGTGGCCGCCGCCACCGGCGCGGCCCAGTAGCGGCGCCGCGCGGCGTCAGTCGCGCGGCAGCAGTTGCGGGTTCCAGGCCACTTCCCACAAGTGCCCTTCCGGGTCCTGGAAGTAGCCGGCATAGCCGCCCCAGAAGGTGTCGGCGGCCGGCTTGACCTCCGTCGCGCCGGCCGCGCGCGCCTGCCGCATGACGCTGTCGACCTCGGCGCGGTCCGACACATTGTGGGCCAGCGCGCAGTGCGTGGCGCTGGCCGGCCCCACCGGCAAGCCGCTGTCGTGCGCCAGGCTGGCGCGCGGCCACAGGGCCAGCTTCAAGCCGGGCTGCAGGTCGAAAAACGCCACGGCGCCGTGCTCGAACTCGGTGCCGACGATACCTTGCGTGGGCCAGCCCAGGCCGTCGCGGTAAAAGCGCACGGCCCGTTCCAGGTCGTCCACGCCCAGGGTGATCAGGGTGATGCGGGGTTTCATATCGGTCTCCTGAATGCGTTCAAACCGCCAGCGCCGCCGCGGCGCGCGCGGCGACCTGCAGCGTGCCGGCCGGGTCGGCGTCGTCCTGCAGCATCCACACGGCCGACAGCCCGGCCCAGGCCAGCACCCACTGCAGCAGGCGGCGAGGCTCGATGCCCGACGCGGCCGCGACGATGTCCAGACGCCGCTCGAAACGCCCGCGCGCCAGCGCCGTGCGGCGGCTGGGGTTGCAGAACAGGTTGGCATAGTCGAAGCCGCGTTCGCCGTGCAGGCCTTTCGGGTCGATCGCCAGCCAGCCGCGCGCGCCGAAATCCAGCACATTGCCGTGGTGGATATCGCCGTGCAATACGCCTGGCTGGCGCGGCTCGGCCAGCAAGGCGCGGGCGTGGCGCGCGCTGTCGCGCAACACCCCGCCATGCCGCTCGGCAGCCAGCCACAGGTCGCGGAACCAGTCGTCGAGCGGCACCAGGCCGGGCGGCGGCCGGCCGCGCCGCGCGTGCAGGCGCGCCACGGCGCCGCACAGGATGCGGGTCGCCTCCGGGTCGTCGGCGCCGCGGCGCGCCATGGCGGCCAGCGAGCCGGGGCCTTGCGCCCGCTCCATCAACAGCGCGTCGCCATCTTGGGCCAGCACGCGCGCGGCGCCCTCGCCCGCCCACCACGCCAGCACCCGCGCGCCCCGGCGCTCTTCCTCGACGCGGGCGATCTTCAGCATGGCCGCGGCGGCGCCCTGGCGCACCGGCAGCAGGCGGCTGGTGGCGGTGCGGATCGGCGCGCCGTCCGGCTCCAGGCCCCACTGCCGCAAATAGCGGTCGAATATCCTCAAGGCTAACCTCCACGGTATGGCCCAGCCATTAAATCATCCTCCAACCCGAGGGTAGTAACATCGGACGGCGTTTCCCACCCTATCCGGAGTTCAGCCTTGAAATACCGAAAACTCGGCCGTACCGATCTCGATGTCAGCCTGATCGGCCTGGGCACCATGACCTGGGGCGAGCAGAACAGCGAAGCCGAGGCCCACGAACAGCTCGACTACGCCCTGTCGCGCGGCATCAACCTGGTCGACACCGCCGAGATGTATCCGGTGCCGCCGAAGCCCGAGACACAGGGTCGCACCGAAACCTACATCGGCACCTGGCTGGCCAAGACGCGCCGCCGCCATGACATCGTGCTGGCCAGCAAGGCGGCCGGGCCGGTGCGCGACCCGAAGCGGCCTGGCCACATCCGCGACGGCAAGACCTTCCTCGACCGCAACAACCTCACCGCCGCGCTGGACGCCAGCCTCAAGCGCCTGCAGACCGACTACCTGGACCTGTACCAGCTGCACTGGCCCGACCGCAGCACCGCCACCTTCGGGCGCGCCTACCCGTGGATCGACGACGACTACACCGTGCCCATCCAGGAAACGCTCGAGGTGCTGCGGGACTTCGTGCGCGCCGGCAAGGTGCGGCACATCGGCGTGTCCAACGAAACGCCCTGGGGCGTGGCGCAATTCCTCAAGCACGCCGAAACCCAGGGGCTGCCCCGCATCGCCTCGATCCAGAATCCATACAGCCTGCTCAACCGCACCTACGAACAAGGCCTGGCGGAATTCAGCCATCTGGAACAGGTAAGCCTGCTGGCCTATTCACCGCTGGCCATGGGCGTGCTGTCCGGCAAATACCTGGATGGCGCCCGCCCCGAAGGCGCGCGCCTGACGCTGTACACGCGCTTCACGCGCTACAGCAACGCGCAGTCGGAGGCCGCCACGCGCGAATATGTGCAGCTGGCGCGCGCCCACGGCCTGTCGCCGACGCACCTGGCGCTGGCCTGGGTCAACCAGCGGCCGTTCGTGGCCAGCAACCTGATCGGCGCCACCACGCTGGAACAGCTGCGGGAGAACATCGACAGCGCAGAAGTAACGTTGTCGCCCGCCCTGCTGGAAGAAATCGAGCGCATCCACGCCCAGCAGCCCAACCCCGCGCCGTAGCGCAACGTCGCCCCGGCGCGGCTAGCCCTGGCCAAACAAGTCCAGCAGCCGGCCCAGCGCCGGATTGTGGTTGTCCTGCCGCCATGCCAGGCCGTGCTGGATGCGCCGGGCATGGCGCGGCAGAGGCCGGAACACCACCCCCTCGATATTCAGGGCCTCGATCTCGCGCGGGATCAGGCCTACCCCCACGCCGGCGGCAATCAGGCATAACAGCGTCTGTGACGCCTCCGACTCGCGCACCACGCGCGGCGCGAAGCCGGCATCGCGGCAGATGGCTTCCATGGCCTGCCGCAAATGAAAGCCCTGCCCCGCCGGGTACGCCACGAAGGGCTCGCCCTGCAATTGGCGCAACGCCAGCCTGCGAGGCCGGGCCATCGGATGCGATGCCGGCAGCGCCATGGCGAATTCGCTTTCCAGCGACACGCGCGCCTGCAGCCCCGGCCCTTCGATCGGCAAGAAGCACAACGCCGCGTCCAGTTCGTCTTGCAACAGCTTCAGCCGCAAGGCGCCGGTCGGCAGCGGCCCCTGGATATCCAGCATCACGTCGGGATAGGCTTGCCGCAACCTGCCCAGCAGACGCGGCAGTTGCGCCTGGCTGGCCCGGCCGGTGTAGCCCAGCCGGAGCTTGCCGGTCTCGCCGCGCTGGGCGCGCCGGCACGCCTGCACCGCTTCGTCGATCTGGCGCGGCAAGGCGCGCACGTGATCCAGGAACACCCGGCCGGCGCTGGTCAACGCGACCTTGCGCGTGCTGCGCTCGAACAGGCGCGCGCCCAGTTCGTCTTCCAACTCGCGGATGCGCTGGCTGAGCGGCGGCTGCGCAATGTGCAGGCGCAGCGCGGCGCGCGTAAAGCTCTGTTCTTCGGCGACGACGATGAAGCTGGTCAAGTGGCGTAATTCCATGGCGTTCCTGTAGCGCGGGCGCGCGGTGCGGAGCGTTTAATAATACTCATGGCATATAAATCGACCGGTAAATATGTATTAGACATCATAATCGCCCCGGCATACGCTGTGCCCGATACGTCGATTGATAGGGAGACTTGCATGGCATTGTTGAAGGGACGGGTAGCGCTCGTGACCGGGTCCACCAGCGGCATCGGGCTGGCGTTGGCGCGGCGCCTGGCGGATGCCGGCGCCCACCTGGTGCTCAATGGCCTGGCCAGCGCTGCCGAGGCCGAGGCGCTGTGCGACCATTTCGCGCAGCAGCACGGCGACCGCCCTGAATTCGCGCCTTGCGATTTGCGCGACTACCGGCAGATCGAGCAGATGATCGCCGGCCTGAATCGCCGCCACGGCGCACTGGACATATTGGTCAACAATGCCGGCATCCAGCACGTCAGCCCCATCGCCGAGTTCTCGCCGCAGATCTGGCAGGACATGCTGGCGGTGAACCTGTCGGCCAGCTTCCACACCATCCGCACCGCCCTGCCCGCGATGCGCGAACGCGGCTGGGGCCGCATCATCAACATGGCGTCGATCAGCGGCCTGCGTGGCCGCGCCGGCAAGGCAGGCTACAACGCCACCAAGCACGGCCTGATCGGCCTGACCAAGTCGGTGGCTCTGGAAACGGCGCCCACGGCCATCACCTGCAATGCCATCTGCCCCGGCTGGGTACACACCCCCCTGGTGCAAAAACAGATCGATGCCCTGGCCACCCGCGAAGGACTGGACAACGACGCCGCCACGCAGCGGCTGATCGGCCTGCGCCAGCCTTCCGGCCGCTTCGTGACGGTCGAGCAGATCGCCGAGCTGGCAGTCTTCTTCTGCTCGCCGGCGGCTGCCGAAGTGCGCGGCGTGGCCTGGGCCATGGACGGCGGCACCACCGCACAGTAGGTAGGGACGAGCCAATGATCGACCATACACACGACGCATCGCGCGCCAGCTGGGTGGCCAGCGCCAACGGCCATCCGCAGTTCCCGCTGCAGAACCTGCCCATGGGCGTGCTCGACGGCGCCGACGGGCGCATCGTGGTGGCCATCGGCGACTGCGTGCTGGACGCGCGGGCCGCCCTGGACGCGGGATTGCTCGACACCCTGGCCCCGCCCGCGCGGCAGGCGTTGCGCGCGCCCAGCCTGAATGCATGGATGGGCCTGCCGCCGCGCGAACGACGCGCCATCCGCCATGCCCTGTTCGAGCTGCTGGCCGACGGCCATCCTGCGGCCGTACAGGCCGACCGCCTGCTGCATGCCATGGCCGATTGCCGCCTGGCCTTGCCCGCGATCGTCGGCGGCTACACGGACTTCTATTGCGGCATCCACCATGCCGTGAAGGCCGGCACGCTGTTCCGTCCCGACAATCCCCTGCTGCCGAACTACAAGCACCTGCCCATCGCCTATCACGGCCGCCATTCGTCCATTACCGTATCGGGGGAAGCCGTGCGCCGCCCCTGGGGCCAGGTCGCCGGCGACGACGGGCCGCGCCTGCAGCCCAGCGCGCGGGTCGATTTCGAACTGGAGCTGGCCATCTGGGCCGGCCCCGGCAACGCGCTGGGCGAGCCCGTGCCCATCGCCGACGCCCCGGGGCACATCGCCGGCTATGGGCTGTTCAACGACTGGTCCGCGCGCGACATCCAGGCCTGGGAATACAAACCGCTGGGCCCGTTCCAGGGCAAGAACTTTGCGTCGACCGTCTCGCCGTGGGTCGTCACCTCCGAGGCGCTGGCGCCGTTCCGCCGTGCCGCCATGCCGCGCGACGCGTCCGACCCGCCCCTGCTCGATTATCTGCACGACACGCAAGACCAGCGGCTGGGCGGTCTCGACATCGAGCTGGAAGTCTGGATCTCCACCCCGGCCATGCGCACCCAGGGCCTGCCGCCGCATCGCCTGGCGCTGTCGCATGCGCAGCACCTGTACTGGACGCCAGCGCAGATGCTGGCCCAGCACACGCTGGGGGGCTGCAACCTGCGTCCCGGCGACCTGCTGGCCTCGGGCACCATCTCCACGCCCGACCATTCCGGAGACGGCAGCCTGCTGGAACGGACCTCCGGGGGCCGCAAGCCGGTCACGCTGCCGTCGGGCGAGCAACGCACCTTTCTGTGCGACGGCGATGAAATCACCCTGCGCGCGCACTGCGGCGGCGCGCAGGGCTACCGGATCGGGTTCGGAGATTGCCGGGCGCGCCTGGCGCCGGCGCACCCGTCGCCCTACAGCCGCGACCACTGATGCCTCATGCCTATAACCCACAGGAGACCACACCAATGAGAACGACCTTGATCGCCACGCTGTCCGCCGCTCTCGGGCTGGCATCGGCCGGCGCATACGCGCAGAGCGGCTATCCGAGCCAGCCCATCCGCCTGATCGTGCCCTACTCGGCCGGCGGCGTCACCGACCAGGTCGGCCGCGCGCTGGCCGAGCAAATGGGCCAGCGCCTCGGACAATCGGTGGTGGTCGAGAACAAGACCGGCGCCAACGGCACCATGGGCGCCATCCAGATGCTGCAGGCCAAGCCCGACGGCTACACCATCACCATGGTGCCTATCGGCATCTACCGCATGCCTCACATCACCGGCGCGCCGTACGATCCCGCCCGCGACTTCACCTACATTTCGCAAGTCGCCGGCTACGACTACTACCTGGCCGTCAAGGGCAATTCGCAGTGGCGAACGCTGGACGACCTGGCGTCCTACGCCAAGAGCCACGCCGACTCGATCTCATACGGCACGCCTGGCGCATACAGCAGCCAGCACATTGCCATGGTGCAGCTCAGCGAGGCGCTGCAGGTGCAGTGGACGCACATCCCGTTCAAGGGCGAATCGGACGCGCTGGCCGCGCTGATGGGCGGACATATCCAGACGCTGGTAGGCGCCAGCGGCATCCTGCCCTACATCCAGAACGGCGACGTGCGCGCGCTGGCCACGCTGGGCGAAAAACGTTCGGCCTCGCTGCCGGACGTGCCCACGCTGAAGGAAGCGGGCTACGACGTGGTGCACACTTCCGCCTTCGGCATCGCGGGCCCGAAGGGCATGCCCGCCGACGTCGTGGCCAAGATCGACGGCGCCATCGGCGCCGCCATGAAAGACCCGGCCTTCCAGCAGAAGCTGATCCAGCTTGGCGTGTCGCCGCTGTATCTGGACCACCAGGCCTATACCCGGGCGGCGCTGAAAAGCGTGGAAACCGAGAAGGAAACGATCCGCAAGCTGGGCAATATCACGGGCAAGTAGCGTGCGGGCAGGGTCAGCCCAACAGCTGATCCGCCAACTGGCCGAAATCGTCGGCCACCGCATCCCAATCCTGCGCGGGCTGCAGGTCGGAGGTCTGGCCGGGCCCGTGTTCGGTGGGCCGGCGCACGAAGGCGGTTTTCAGGCCGCACTGGCGCGCCGCCGCCAGGTCGCCATTGTGCGCGGCCACCATGCCGACCTCGGCCGGCGCCAGGCCCAGCACCTCGGCGGTGCGCAGGTAGGCTTCCGGCATCGGCTTGTAGGCCTGCGCCACCTCGGCGCCCAGGATGGCGTCCCACGGCAGGCCGGCGCGCTTGGCCATGTCCAGCATCAGGCGGATGTTGCCGTTGGACAGCGGCGCGATGATGTAGCGCGCCTTCAGCCGCGCCAGCCCTTCCAGCGCGTCGGGCCACGGGTCGAGCCGGTGCCAGGCCAGGTTCAACGCGTCCAGCTCGGCGGGCGGCAGCGCGGCCGGGTCCATGTCCACATCGCGCAGCGCGGCCTCCAGGTTCTCGCGGTGCAGCACGTCCAGCCGCACGAACGGCCGCAGCCCGCTGCGCACCGCCTCCATGGACGGCGAGTAATGGCTGCGCCACGCGTCGGCGAAGGCCGCCGGATCGATGTCGCGCCGGCCGTGCCGCGCCAGGAACGGCGCCGCCTCGCGCGCCACGCCGCTGCGCCAGTCGACCACCGTGCCGAACACGTCGAATACCAGCGCCTGTACCTTGTCCCACGCCATGTGTATGCTCCCTCGAAGCTAGGTCTTGAGGCGGTAGCCCGTCTTGAATATCCAGCGCACGCCCACCAGGCAGGCCGCCAAGAAGGCCAGCGTCATGCCCAGGCTGATGCCCACGCTGACGTCCGACACGCCGTAGAAGCTCCAGCGGAAGCCGCTGACCAGGTACACCACCGGGTTGAACAGCGTCACGGTCTGCCAGAACGGCGGCAGCATGTTGATGGAATAGAAAGTGCCGCCCAGGAACGTCAGCGGCGTGATGATCATCAGCGGAATGATCTGCAGCTTCTCGAAGCCGTCGGCCCACACCCCGATGATGAACCCGAACAGGCTGAAGGTCAGCGAGGTCAGCACCAGGAAGGCCACCATCCAGAACGGATGCGCGATGCCGAAGTCGACGAACAGGCGCGCGGTGGCCAGCGTGATCAGGCCCAGGATGATGGATTTGCTGGCGGCCGCGCCCACATAGCCGGTGACGATCTCCACGTACGAAATGGGCGCGGAATGGATCTCGTAGATGGTGCCGGTGAAGCGCGGCATGTAGATGCCGAACGAGGCGTTGGCCACGCTCTGTGTCAGCAGCGACAGCATGATCATGCCCGGCACGATGAAGGCGCCGTAGCTGACGCCCTCGATCTGCACCATGTGCGAACCGATGGCCGAGCCGAACACCACGAAGTACAGCGCCGTGGACACCACCGGCGAGGCCACGCTCTGCATCAGCGTGCGCCAGGCGCGGGCCATTTCGAACAGGTAGATGGCGCGGATGGCGTAGAAATTCATGATTGAGTACTCACCAGGCTGACGAAGATCTCCTCGAGCGAGCTCTCGGAGGAACTGAGGTCCGTGAACTCGATGCCCGCCTCGTCCAGTTGCCGCAGCAGGCGGGCGATCTCCGCGCCGCCCTGCTGGTTGTCGTAGGTGTACACCAGCTGGTGGCCCGCATCCGACAGCTCCAGCCCGTAGGCCGCCAGCACGGCCGGCACCTCGGCCAGCGGCTCTTTCAGGGTCAGCGCCACCTGCCGCTTGCCCAGCTTTTTCATCAGCGCGTGCTTCTCTTCGACCAGGATGATCTCGCCCTGACGGATCACCCCGATGCGGTCGGCCATTTCCTGGGCCTCTTCGATGTAGTGGGTCGTCAGGATGATGGTGACGCCGTTGTCGCGCAGGCGCCGCACCATGTCCCACATGCCGCGGCGCAGTTCGACGTCGACGCCGGCGGTCGGCTCGTCCAGGAACAGAATCTGCGGTTCGTGCGACAGCGCCTTGGCGATCATGACGCGGCGCTTCATGCCGCCGGACAGCGCCATGATGCGGGAATCCTTCTTGTCCCACAGCGACAGGTCGCGCAGCACCTTCTCGATATACGCGGGGTTGGCCGGCTTGCCGAACAACCCGCGGCTGAAGGTCACGGTGCTCCACACGCTCTCGAACGCGTCGGTGGAGATTTCCTGCGGCACCAGGCCGATGCGCGAGCGCGCCGCCCGGTAGTCGGCCACGATGTCATGGCCGTCGGCCAGCACCTTGCCCTCGCCGGGCGTGACGATGCCGCAGATGATGCTGATCAGGGTGGTCTTGCCGGCGCCGTTGGGGCCCAGCAGGGCGAAGATCTCGCCGCGATGGATGTCCAGATTGACGTTCTTCAAGGCCTGATGCCCGGACGCGTACGTCTTGGACAGGCCTTGCACGGAAATGACGGGCTGCACACGGACCTCGATATGTCGATGAACGCAATGATTCTACTTGCTCGACATCGACGCATCGTTCCACCAGCGCCACAACTCTATTCCGGCACGTAACCGGTTGTTTTTCCGGGCGTTTCCCGCCCCGCCCCGGCGCGCCCGGGCGGCTAGAAGGTGTCCGGGTCCGGCGCGCCGCGCCACACGCCCGGCGCCAGCCAGGCCGTCAGGGCGCTCGACATCCCGGCCATCAGCCACAGCACGAAGAACGACACGGTGTAGAACGCCATCCGGCCGGGCTGCCATTGGCCGAGCACGGCCACGTCCATGGGATCGATCAGCGCGAAAATCAGCGCGCTGCCCGCCACGGCCGCCAGGAAGGACGGCCAGAGTATCCAGATCAGCAGGCGCCAGCGCATGGCCTGCTCCGCTCAGGGACGGGTGGACGCCGGGCCGACGGCGGGCTCGCCCGCCGGCGCGCCGGCGGGCGGCGCGCCGCCTTCGACGCGCTCGACCACCAGGCCGCGCTTGACCGCCCCCGCGGTGATGGGCTGGTCGTCGAAGCGCGTCACGGCCAGGTAAATGGTGATGATGCACCCCAGCATGGCCAGCAGCGGCCCGGTCATCAGGAACCAGGGCCACGGCTCGCGATACCAGGCGTTGGATTGTTCGGGCGTATTCATGTGGGGCTCCGGACTCAATCGGGCATGTAGAAACTGGAAGGCTCGCTGCGTTCGACCAGGCGGCCGTCGGGCGTCTGCGCCCGCGCCTGGACCTGGATGGGGTGCGGGCCCGGCGCCGCGGCGCCGGCCGGCGCGCGGATCACCACTGGCACCAGCCGGTTGGCGTAGGGTTCCAGCAGGATGTCCGGGCCGGCCTGCCGCTCGGCGTGCACGGCCAGCCCGGGCAGCCCGCCGGCCGCCAAGTGCAGCCGCATGGGCGCGTCGGAGGTATTGATGAGCTGCAGGCGGTACACGTTCTCGACCATGCCGCCCGGCACTTCGCGCGCCAGCACGCCGCGGTCGCGGATCACATCGACCCGCAGCGGGCTGCGCAGCGCCAGCGACGCCACGAAAGCGGCCGACAACGCCAGGATGATCGCGGCGTAGATCAGCACGCGCGGCCGCAGCAGGCGGGCCCGCGCCTGGCGCGCCGACCAGCCTTCCTGCACGGCGCGCTGCGAGGTGTAGCGGATCAGGCCGGCCGGATACTGCATCTTGCCCATGACCTGGTCGCAGGCGTCCACGCAGGCGCCACAGCCGATGCACAGGTACTGCAGCCCGTCGCGGATGTCGATGCCAGTCGGGCAGACCTGCACGCACAGACTGCAATCCACGCAGTCGCCCAGGCCGGCGGCCCGGTGGTCGGCCTTGCGCGAGCGGCCGCCGCGCGGCTCGCCGCGCCCCTGGTCGTAAGTGACCACGAAGGTGTCCGGGTCGACCATCACGCTCTGGAAACGCGCGTAGGGACACATGTACTTGCACACCGCCTCGCGCATGAAGCCGGCGTTGCCCCAGGTGGCGAACCCGTAGAACAGCATCCAGAACCATTGCCACGGCCCCAGCTGCAGCGCCAGCAGCGCCGCGCCCAGGTCGCGGATCGGCGTGAAATAGCCGATGAAGGTGTAGCCCGTCCACCAGGCCACGACGATCCAGAGCGCGTGCTTGGCCAGCTTCAGGCGCAACTTGCGCAGGCTCCAGGGCGCGGCGTCCAGGCGGATGCGGGCCAGACGGTCGCCCTCGACCCTGCGCTCGATCCACATGAAGATCTCGGTGTAGACCGTCTGCGGGCAGGCATAACCGCAGAACAGCCGGCCGGCCACCGCCGTGAACAGGAACAGCGACAGCGCCGAAATGACCAGCAGCACCGCCAGGTAGACCACGTCCTGCGGCCACAGCACCAGGCCGAACAGGTAGAACTTGCGCGCGCCCAGGTCGAACAGCACGGCCTGGCGGCCGTTCCATTGCAGCCACGGCATGCCGTAGAACACCAGCTGCGTCAGGAAGACGAACACCACCCGCCAGCGCGCGAACACGCCGCTGACCGAGCGCGGGTGGATCTTGCCGCGCACCTCGTCGATCGTGTGTTCAAGCGTATCGGACTGCACCTCGCCTCCGCCGCTACTGCGATGCCGCCGGGCCCGCTTCCGGTGCGCCCGCGCCGCCGGACCCGTCGGACATGTTCGACAGCCCCCATACCCAGGCCGTCAGGATCTTGATCTGTTCGGGCGTCAGCACCGCGTCGTGCGCCGGCATGCGGTTGTCGCGCCCTTCCAGGATGGTCTGCACGATGGTGGCTTCCGAGCTGCCGTACAGCCAGGTGTCGTCGGTCAGGTTGGGCGCGCCCAGGGCCTGGTTGCCCTTGCCGTCCACGCCATGGCAGGCCACGCAGACATTGCCGAACTCGCGCTGACCGCGGAATACCTTGATCGGGTCGGCGGCCAGCCCCGACAGCGAGCGCACATAATGGGCGATGTCGCTGGCGGTGGCGGCGTCGATGCTGGCCTTCCAGGGTGGCATGATGCCGTGCCGGCCGTGGGTGATGGTCTGCTGGATGACTTCGGGCGTGCCGCCGTACAGCCAGTCGGCGTCCGTCAGGTTGGGGAAGCTGCGCCCGCCGCGCGCGTCGGAGCCATGGCATTGCGCGCAGGTGTTCAGGAACAGCCGCTCGCCGATCTGGCGCGCGGCCGGGTCGGCGGCGATCTGCGGCACCGTCATGGTTTCGAAGCGCGCGTACACCGGCTTGACCTGCTCGGCCAGCTGCGCCTGGTGGCGCCGCACCTCGTCGGCGGTGGTATAGCCCAGCATGCCCTGGAACGCGCCCAGGCCCGGCATCAGCAGCAGGTAGCCGAGCGCGAACAGGCACAACAGCAGGTACATCCAGGTCCACCAGCGCGGCACGGGGTTGTTCAGCTCGGTGAGGTCGCCGTCCCAGACATGGCCGGTGTCGTCGACCGGCCCCGCGGTCGGGCGCTTGCCCAGCCAGCGCCGCTGCGTGTACAGCAGCCACAGACACCAGGCGATGCCGCCCAGCGCGATGCAGGCAATGAAATAGCTCCAGAAGCCGTTGATGAAATCGCTCATGGCCGCTTTGCTCCTAGTTCGGGTCGGTCTTCATCGGGCAAGGCGAACGGCAGCAAGGCCGACTCGCGGTTGGCGCGCTGCCGGCCGCACGAGTACGCCCACCAGACGATCCCGGCAAAGGTCGCCATGGATACGACGGTCATGATTCCCACGATGTACACCATGATGTCAGTCCCCCTGCCCCGCGGCCGGCTGGGCCGCCTGCTGCCGGGCCTGTTCGGCCTCGGTCTGGCGCGCCTTGCGCAGCCCCACGCCCAGGCCCTGCAGGTAGGCCACCAGCGCGTCTTCCTCGGTCTTGCCGGCGATGGCCTGCGGCGCCGCCTCGATCTCGGCGTCGCTGTAGGGCACGCCCAGCTTGCGCAACGCCCGCATGCGGTCCTGGACATTCTGGCCGGTCAGCAGCGCGTGCTGCAGCCACGGATACGAGGGCATGTTGGACTCGGGCACCACCAGGCGCGGGTCGCGCAGGTGGATGCGGTGCCATTCGTCGGAATAGCGTTCGCCCACGCGCGCCAGGTCCGGGCCGGTGCGCTTGGAGCCCCACAGGAACGGATGGTCGAACACCGACTCGGCCGCTTCGGAATAGGCGCCGTAGCGCTGCACCTCGGCCTGCAGCATGCGCACCTGCTGCGAATGGCAGCCCACGCAGCCTTCGCGGATATATACGTCGCGCCCCATCAGGCGCAGGGCGTCGTAGGGCTCGACGCCGGCCACGGCCTGGGTGGTGGAATGCTGGAAGAACAGCGGGACGATCTGCACCAGCCCGGCGAACGACACCACCAGGATGCTGGCGACGATCATCAGGCCGATGTTCTTCTCGAGCGTCTGGTGCGAGAAAAAACCGTGTTGCTTGTTTGCCATGGGAACCTCGTCAGGCGGTGGCGGCAGCGGCGGCGGCGATGCGCTCGCGCGGCTCGGCGGGCGGAATGGCCGGGTTGGCGGCGCGCTGGCCGCGCACCGTCATCCAGACGTTCCAGGCCATGATGAACACGCCGGACAGATACATGGCGCCGCCCACGAACCGGATCAGGTAGTACGGCAGGCGCGTCTTGAGTTCCTCCACGAAGCTGTACACCAGCGTGCCGTCGGCGGCGGTGTTGCGCCACATCAGGCCCTGCTGCACGCCGGCGATCCACATGGAGGCGATGTACAGCACCACGCCCACGGTGGCCACCCAGAAGTGCAACTCGACGGCCTTGATGCTGTGCATGGCCGTGCGGCCGTACAGGCGCGGGATCAGGTAGTAGAGCGACCCGAAGGTGATCATGGCGACCCAGCCGAGCGCGCCCGAGTGCACGTGGCCGACCGTCCAGTCGGTGTAGTGCGACAGCGCATTGACCGTGCGGATCGACATCATCGAGCCTTCGAAGGTGGACATGCCGTAGAACGACAGCGCGGTGACCAGGAACTTCAGGATGGGGTCGGTGCGCAGGCGGTGCCAGGCGCCCTGCAGGGTCATGATGCCGTTGATCATGCCGCCCCACGACGGCGCCAGCAGGATCAGCGAGAACGTCATGCCGAGCGACTGGGTCCAGTCGGGCAGCGAGGTATACAGAAGGTGGTGGGGGCCGGCCCACATGTAGGTGAAGGCCAGCGCCCAGAAGTGCACGATGGACAGCCGGTACGAATAGATGGGCCGGCCGGCCTGCTTGGGCACGAAGTAGTACATCATGCCCAGGAAGCTGGTGGTGAGGAAGAAGCCGACCGCGTTGTGGCCGTACCACCACTGCACCATGGCGTCCTGCACGCCGCTGTAGGCCGAGTACGACTTCCACAGCGAGACGGGCAGCTCGATGTTGTTGAAGATGTGCAGGATGGCGATGGTCAGGATGTACGAGCCGAAGAACCAGTTGGCCACGTAGATGTGCTTGACCCGCCGCTTGGCGATGGTGCCGAAGAAGACGACGGCGTAGGCCACCCACACCAGCGTGATGAGGATGTCGATGGGCCATTCGAGTTCGGCGTATTCCTTGCTGCTGGTGTAGCCCAGCGGCAGCGTGATGGCGGCCGCGACGATCACCGCCTGCCAGCCCCAGAACGTGAAGGCCGCCAGCTTGTCGCTGAACAGGCGCGCCTGACAGGTGCGCTGCACCACGTAGTACGAGGTCGCGAACAGGCCGCTGCCGCCGAAGGCGAAGATGACCGCATTGGTGTGCAGCGGCCGCAACCGGCCATACGTGAGCCAGGGAATATCGAAGTTGAGTTGCGGCCAGATGAGCTGGGCCGCGATGAGGACGCCGACGGCCATGCCGACGATGCCCCACACCACCGTCATGATGGCGAATTGCCTGACGACCTTGTAGTTGAACGTTTCTGGTCGGCCGTCGCCTGTGCTGCGATCATTCATTCCTTATCCCCGACTGCTGCGGAGATGAAATGATGCGTCCCCCTGGAATTGTGCGTCTTGACCAAAGTCAAGACTAAGTTGAGCCGCGGGTAGGGGCTTTAGAAATAATCGGAGCATTTATGTTTCGCTGGCATCGCGATCGGACAGGATGGACGCCGCCGCGTCGTCGGGTTCGTCGAATTGCCCATTGAACACGGCCCAGCCGAGCGCCAGCCCGATGACCAGCACGAACAGCAGCGACAGCGGCAGCAACAGGTAGAGGATGGTCATGGCATGACCGGGGCGTCGGCGCCCGCCCGCGCGGCGGCCGGCGACGCCGGCGCCCGGTAGCGGCGATACAGGCGCCACGCGTGCCCCGCCACCGCCAGCGACGACAGCAGCATGGTGATGGCCGCCAGCCAGGGCGCCACCCACCCGGCCAGCGCCAGCGGGGTCATCAGCAGATGCCAGGCCAGCGAGCCGTAGAGGCTCTGGCGGGCAGTGCGGCGCGCCGCCGCGACCAGTTGACGGAACTGGCGGGCATCCAGCTCGGCGCGCCCGGCCGCGGCGTGGGCGGCGGCCAGCGCGGTGGGCACCGCCATGGCCATCGCGCATGGGCAGCTGATGACCAGCAGCGCCACCATGACCGGCACGGCATGCGGCGCGTCGAGCGCCGCCCAGGCCGCGCCGGCGGCCAGCGCCAGCGCGAGCTGGGCCGCCACGAAGCGGGCCGCCACGCGGTCCGCCGCGCGGCCCAATGCGCGGCGCCAGCGCTCCAGCCGGGCATGGCGGCGCGCCCGCGCGCCGCCTTCGCGCGGCGCGATGGACTGCCGCGCGCACAGCGCCAGGTAGCGGGCCGTGAGCAGGAAGGCCACGAACATGGTGACCGAATCGAAATAGACTTCGCCGTGGCGCAGCCAGGTGGCGTGCACGCTCGGCAGGAAGGCGGCGACGATGCCCAGGGCCACGGGCACGTCCATGCCGGCGCGGCCCTGCCGCAGGCTGCGCGCGGCGCCCTGCCAGATGGGCCAGGCCGAGTACAGCACCACGGGCACCGTCAGGACCAGGCTGGCCCAGTTCATCAGCACGATGGCCCAGTCCAGCGTGGCCAGGGCGTCGGGCGGGATGCCGGGATGGCGGACGTAGCCCGGCCAGGCGAACATCATTACCTGCATCATGGCCAGCCAGGCCCACCCCAGGCGCAGCAAGGCATGGCGCCGCGCCCGCCGGTCGCCGGCGGGCAGATCCGGCGGCACGGAGAAAATGGAACGTCCAGACATGTGCCCGATCGTAGCCACGGAGCCCGGCAGCCAATTTGATTGAAATCAAACTAGCTGCAAGAGCAGACTTTCTTACCACGCCGACCGCGCCGCGCGAGACATCCGCAACGCCCCGGGCTGCCCAGGATCAATACGGGCGCCCATCGGCGCCGCGATTCACCGCCGAAAAAAAGGGGTGCCCGAAGACACCCCGAATCCACCCTACAACAGCAACTGAAAATTCAAGGCCTTACGCCGCGGCCGTCTCCTGGTGGCCGTGCTCGAACTGGGCCTCCTCGGTCGAGCCGGTGAGCGCGGTGGTGGACGACTGGCCGCCCTCGATGGTCTGCGTGACGGCGTCGAAGTAGCCGGTGCCGACCTCGCGCTGGTGCTTGACGGCGGTGAAGCCCAGTTCGGCGGCGGCGAATTCCTTCTGCTGCAGCTCGACGAAAGCGCTCATCTGGCGGCGCGCATAGCCGTGCGCCAGTTCGAACATGCCGTAGTTCAGGGCATGGAAGCCGGCCAGCGTGATGAACTGGAACTTGTAGCCCATGGCGCCCAGCTCGCGCTGGAACTTGGCGACCGTGGCGTCGTCCAGGTTCTTTTTCCAGTTGAAGGACGGCGAGCAGTTGTAGGCCAGCAGCTTGCCGGGGAACTGGCGATGGATGGCCTCGGCGAACTTGCGGGCGTAGTCCAGGTTGGGCGTGGAGGTTTCGCACCAGATCAGGTCGGCGTACGGCGCATAGGCCAGGCCGCGCGAGATGGCCTGCTCGATGCCGGCCTTGGTGCGGAAGAAGCCTTCGACGGTGCGTTCGCCGGTGATGAAGGGACGGTCGTTCTCGTCGATGTCGCTGGTGACTAGGTCGGCGGCGTCGGCGTCGGTGCGCGCCAGCAGCACGGTGGGCGTGCCCATGACGTCGGCCGCCAGGCGCGCCGAGACCAGCTTGGAGACGGCCTCGCGGGTCGGCACCAGCACCTTGCCCCCCATGTGGCCGCACTTCTTCACCGAGGCGAGCTGGTCTTCGAAGTGCACGCCGGCGGCGCCGGCCTCGATCATGGCCTTCATGAGTTCGAACGCATTGAGCACGCCGCCGAAGCCGGCCTCGGCGTCGGCCACGATGGGCGCGTAGTAGTCGATGTAGCCTTCGTCGCCCGGGTTCTTGCCTTCCATCCACTGGATCTGGTCGCAGCGCGCCAGCGCGTTGTTGATGCGGCGGACCACCTGCGGCACGGAGTTGGCGGGGTACAGCGACTGGTCGGGGTACATCTCGCCGGCCAGGTTGGCGTCGCCCGCCACCTGCCAGCCCGACAGGTAGATGGCCTTCAGGCCGGCCTTGACCTGCTGCATGGCCTGGTTGCCGGTCAGCGCGCCGAGCGAATTGACGAACGGTTCGCTGTGCATCAGTTCCCACAGGCGGGTCGCGCCGCGACGGGCCAGGGTGTGCTCCGCGGCCACCGAACCGCGCAGCCGGATGACATCCTCGGCGCTATAGGCGCGCTTGAT
Organism: Bordetella genomosp. 2; assembly: GCF_002261345.1. Classification (GTDB taxonomy): domain Bacteria; phylum Pseudomonadota; class Gammaproteobacteria; order Burkholderiales; family Burkholderiaceae_B; genus Bordetella_A. Next base: position 1,042,937 of record NZ_NEVT01000006.1, read on the forward strand.
GCCCTGCCAGCGGGTGTTTTCGGCCCAGTCCTTCTGCAGGTTGCGGATTTCGGTTTCGCGATTGCTCATGAAGATGCTCCTCAGGTAAGGGAAAGACAGAGAATCCGGTGCCGCGCCAATAGCGCCGCGTTGGATAAAAGTCTATTCCTGTGCTGCAGGGCAATGTGGCCTTGTCTCTTATATAAGACCAAATTCTTTTTCTTTAAAAATCAATCAATTAGAAGATTGATTTCTTATTATGAAAACAAATTGTCCGCTGTGAAATGCGGTCGCGCTGCTTTGCAGCAGTCGCTTTCATATGGCGGCACGCTGATTTCACAATCCGGAAGCAACGCCCCCGGTGCCCTACAATGAGGGCTGTGTTTTTGTCCCGCCTTTCCCATGTCGCTGTCCAATGCCCCGCTGGGCCACAATGTCGCGTATCCCTCGCACTATGATCCCAGCCTGCTGTTTCCCATCGCGCGGGCGCACAACCGCGCCAGCCTGCAACTGACAGGCCGCCTGCCGTTTGCCGGCGCAGATATCTGGAATGCCTATGAACTGTCCTGGCTCGACGCCCGGGGCAAGCCGCGGGTCGCCATGGCGCGCTTCACGGTGCCGGCCGACAGCCCCAATATCATCGAATCCAAGTCGTTCAAGCTGTACTTGAATTCGTACAACCAGACGCGCCTGGACGGCGCCCGGGCGCTGCGCGACCGGCTGGCGGCCGATCTATCGGCGGCCGCCGGCAGCACGGTGGGGGTGGAACTGATCCTGCCGGAACGCTTCGGCGCACTGGCCATGGGGGAACTCGACGGGGACTATATCGACGACCTGGACGTGGAGATCGACACCTATACCCCCGACCCCGCCCTGCTGCGCTGCGCCGATGGCGCTGCCGTCGACGAGACGCTCGCCTCGCGCCTGCTGAAGTCGAACTGCCCGGTAACCGGCCAGCCGGACTGGGCCAGCGTGCAGATCCGCTACCGGGGCCGGCCGCTCGACCGGCCCGCGCTGCTGCGCTACCTGGTGTCGTTCCGCGACCATGCGGAATTCCACGAGCACTGCGTGGAGCGCATCTATATGGACATCATGGCGGCATGCCGGCCCGAACGGTTGACCGTGTATGCCCGCTATACGCGGCGCGGCGGGCTCGACATCAACCCATGGCGCAGCAATGCCGAGGCCGCGCCGCCCGCGGACATGCGCACGGCGCGGCAGTGAACCCCGCTAGGGCGTGAACGGCTGGGGCCGCGGGGTATCGTCCGCCGAGGGCGGCAGCGCCGGCAGCTGGATGACCGGCTGTTCCCCCGTGAGCGTCTTCAGGAACGCGACGATCTGGCTGTTTTCCTCGGGCGTGAAGGTGCGCCCCAGTTGCAGCCGGCCCATGACGTCGACGGCATCGGCCAGGGTGGCGGCCTCGCCGTCGTGGAAATACGGGTAGGTCAGCGCCACGTTGCGCAGCGTCGGCACCTTGAACATGAAGCGGTCGGCGTCCTGGCCGGTGACGCCCGCCCGGCCTTCGGCCGGATTGGCGGTCTGGTAGGGAGTGACCAGGCCCATCTTCTGGAACGAATTGCCGCCGGCCGCCGGGCCGTTGTGGCAGGCCACGCAGCCGCTGTTCTTGAACAGGTTGTAGCCGGCCAGCTCTTGCACGGTCAGGGCTTTTGCGTCGCCGCGCAGCCATTGGTCGAAGCGCGCGTTGGGCGTGACCAGCGTTTCCTCGAACGCGGCCAGCGCCTGGGTGACTGCGTCGATGGTGATGGCGTCGCTGCCGAAGGCCTGCTTGAATTCGGCGCGATAGCCCGGGATGGAGCTCAACACCTGGATGGCCAGTTCGTGCGACGAGGCCATTTCGGCCGGGTTGGCGATGGGCCCGCCGGCCTGCTCGCGCAGGTCCTTGGCGCGGCCGTCCCAGAACTGGGCGATATTGAGGCTGGCATTGAGCACCGTGGGCGAGTTGATGCCGCCCTGCTGCCAGTTGTGGCCGATGGAGGCTTTCAGGTTGTCCGAGCCGCCCATGCTGAGGTTGTGGCACGAATTGCACGAAATGGCGCCGGACTTGGACAGGCGGGGGTCGAAGAACAGCTTCTTGCCCAGTTCGACCTTGGCCGGCTCGGTGACGACGGCAGGCTCGATGGGCTGGATGGGCTCTTGTTGCTGCGCCGGCGCCGGGTGCGCCCATAATCCCGCGATGGCCGCGACGGCCCATAGCATGCGTGGTTTGCTCATATTGCTTTCCTGACAAATAACCATTTATTTGGCATGGTTATTACAGCGTAGCGCCGCGCAACCGACCTTGCGCGGCGTCAACGGCGACCCGCCGTCATGCAGAAAAGCGGCGCCCTGGCCGGCTGCTCAATGGCCGGCTGGCGCGAGTTCGACCTTGATCCAGCCGGGCTGCCGCGTGTCGAAGGCGCGGTAGGCGTCGATGGCGGACACCAGCGGCTCGCGCCGCGTCAGGATCGCCGCCGGGTCGATGGCCCCGGCCCGCACCAGGTCCACCAGCGCGGGAATGTACTTGCGGTGGTTGCAGTTGCCCATGCGGACCGTCAGGTTCTTGTTCATGGCCATGCCGATCGGGAAGATGCGGTCGGTGGGCGGATAGACCCCGATGATGGACAGCGTGCCCGCCTTGGCCAGCGCGCGCACCGACCAGTCCAGCGCCTGCGCCGGCGCGTCGCCGGGCTGCCACTGGCCCTTGCGGGGCTGGGCATGCGGCGCCAGTTCGCCGGCATCGCGCTCGTGGCCGGCGATGGCCGGGTCCGCCGCGGCCGGGCCGGCATGGGCATGCACGGCGTCCACCCCCACCGCGTCGATGGCGCAGTCCACACCGATGCCGCCGGTCAGCCGCTTGATGGTCTCGACCGGGTCTTCCGCATTGAAATCGACCGTTTCCGCGCCCTGGGCGCGCGCCATCTCCAGCCGGTCCGGCACCGCATCGACGGCAAAGATGCGGCCGGCCCGCAGCAGCTTGGCCGAGGCGATGGCGAACTGCCCGACCGGCCCGCAGCCGAACACGGCCACGGTGTGGCCAGGCTTGATATCCGCGAGGTCGGCGCCGAAGTAGCCGGTGGGGAAGATATCCGACAGCATGATGGCCTGCTCGTCGCTGACCTCGTCGGGGATGCGCACCAGGTTGACGTTGGCGTACGGCACGCGGGCTTTCTCCGCCTGCAGGCCGTCGAACGGGCCGGTCTGCCGGGGCCCGCCGTAGAAGGCCGTGCCGGCGTCCTTGCCGTTCGGATTGACAGTGTCGCACTGGGCGTAATAGCCGGCGCGGCAGTACGAGCAGAAGCCGCAGGCGATGGTCGACGGAATGATGACCCGGTCGCCGATATTGAAGTTGCGCACGCCCGCGCCCAGCCGCTCGATCACCCCGACCCCTTCGTGGCCCAGGATGGTGCCCGGCTTGACGCCCTCCATGGTGCCGCGGATGAAGTGCAGGTCGGTGCCGCAGATGGCGCTGGAAGTCAGGCGGACGATGGCATCGGTCTCGTCCTGCAGGGACGGCTCCGGCACGTCGTCCAGCCGGATATCGCCGATGCCGTGGAATACAACCGCTTTCATGACGCTCTCTCCTGTGGGAGTCCGGCCGGCGCGATCGCCTGGCGGCAATCGCGCAGTACGGCTGGACAGGCAATGGGAGCGTCGGTGGGCAGCAAGGTGCATGCCCGCCGGGATGGCGGCCGGGCCGCCGTGGCGGCTGGCGCGCGGCGCGCCGGCGATTATTTCTGGGGGCTGTAATGCTTGCCGGCCGGCGCGGCCGGGGCGGCGCGGCGCGCCTGCACCGCGATCCATTGCGCCAGCAGCGCCGCGGCCGCGAAGGCCAGCCCGGCGCCCACCCACGGGCCCTGGCTGAGCCCGGCGTCGAGCAGCAGGCCGAAGGCCAGCGGCCCCAGGGCCGAACCGACGTCCATGCCCGAATACACCAGCCCATAGACCGACCCGGTGGCGCCCTTGGGCGTGACGCGCCGCACCAGCATGTCGCGCGAGGGCGCGGCCACGCCGGAGCAGAAGCCGGCCACGCCCACCACGATGGCCGCCAGGCCGGCGGGCACCAGGCCGAGCGCCAGCACGACCAGTGTCAGGCCGGCCAGGATCAGCGCCACTGTCATGGTAAGTTCCGTGCGAGGGTTGGCCGACACCAGGAAGCCGCCGGCCGCCATGCCCAGCGCCGAAGCCACCATATAGCCCGACAACGCCGAGCTGGCGACCACCTTGGAGAGGTCGTACAGCTGGCCCAGCAGCGGGATGGTGTAGTTCTGCACCGAGGACAGCGCGATCGACGTGCAGGCGAAGAACAGGAAGGCTCCCCACAGCGCCGGCTTGGACAGCAAGGCGGCCAGCGTGGCCAGCACGCTTTCCTGGGACGCGGGGGCCGCCGGCGCCTTGGCCTGGGCGGCCCCGGGCGCCGCGGCCTCGGGCGCCGGGCCGCCCAACAGGTCGCGGCCCAGCACGGTCAGCAGCAGCACCAGCGCCACCAGCCCGGCGGCGCTGAAGGCCGCCACGCGCCAGTCGGCCAGCAGCGTGATGGATGTGATGAACACCGGCGTCAGGGCCCAGCCGAGATTGCCGGTCAGGCCATGCGTGCTGAAGGCATGGCCCAGGCGCGGCGCGCTGACGCGATGGTTCATGATGGAATAGTCGGCCGGATGGAACACCGAATTGCCGATGCCGCCGACCACGGCGGCGGCCATCAGCATCGCGTAGCCGTTGGCCGAGCCGATCAGCACGCCGGACAGGACGAAGCAGGCCAGGCCGAACCACAGCACCGGGCGCGCGCCGACGCGGTCGACCACGAAGCCCGAAGACGCCTGGCCGATGCCCGACACCACGTAGAACGCCGACACCAGCAGGCCCAGCCGGGCAAAGTCGAGATCGAACGCCGTGCCCAGCGACACATACAGGGACGGCAGCACCAATTGAAAGAAGTGCGACGAGGCGTGGGCAATGCCGATCAGCAGAATGGTGAGCCAGTCGCGGCGGCGCAGTTCGGGGGAATCGAGCGCGGCGGAATCTGCGGAATACATGTCTGCGACGGCCGACGGGCCGTGAAAGCGCGGGCGCCACCGGCCCGCTCGGTTGGACGGAAGGTCGGGACAGCCGGGTTACCGGGACTTCTCGCGGATGGCCGGCCAGGCGCGCTGCAGGTAATACAGCATCGACCAGACGGTCAGCACGGCCGCGATCAGGATCAGCACATCGCCCACCATCTTGCTGGACACGCCGAACAGCGGCTGGTTGTACAGCAGGCACGGAATGGCGACCATTTGCGCGGCGGTCTTGAACTTGCCGAGCCGGTGCACGGCCACGCTGGCGCTGGCGCCGATCTTGGCCATCCATTCGCGCAGGGCCGAAATGGTGATCTCGCGGCCGATGATGATCAGCGAGATGAAGGCGTCGACCCGCCCCAGGTCGAGCAGCACGATCAGGGCGGCGCACACCATGAGCTTGTCGGCCACCGGATCGAGGAAGGCGCCGAAGGCCGAGGTCTGGTTCCAGCGGCGCGCCAGCCAGCCGTCGAACCAGTCGGTCAGGGCCGCGATGATGAAGGCCCAGGCGGCCAGGGTATCCCGGGCGGGCTCGGCCATCCAGGTGTCGGGGATGTAGAACAACCCGACCACCAGGGGGATCATGGCGATACGCAGCCACGTCAGGATGATAGGCACGTTGATTGGCATAATGAGCGTATGCTACATCACTGGCGGAAAAATCTCCGTCATCCGCGCAGGGCCTCGTAGATGCGCTCGGCCAGCTCGTGGGAAATGCCGTCCACCGAGGCCAGGTCCTCGATGCTGGCCGAAGCCACTCCCGAGAACCCGCCGAAGCGCGCCAGCAGCCTCTGGCGCCGGCGCGCCCCGACCCCTTCGATTTCCTCCAGGCGCGACACATTGCGCGTCTTGGCGCGGCGCGCCCGCATGCCGGTGATGGCGAAGCGGTGCGCTTCGTCGCGCACCTGGGCGATCAGCATCAGCGCGGCCGACTCGCCGCCCAGCGCCACCGGCGGCCGCCCGTCGGCGAAGACCAGCGTTTCCAGGCCGACCTTGCGCCCTTCCCCCTTGGCCACGCCCACCAGGGTCTGGATGTCCAGGCCCAGTTCGGCGAACACTTGCCGCGCCACTTCCACCTGCCCCTTGCCGCCGTCGATCAGCACCAGCCCGGGCATGGGCGCCTCGCCGTCGGCCACCTTGCCGAAGCGGCGGGTCAGCACCTGGCGCATGGCGGCGTAATCGTCGCCCGGCGTGATACCGGCGATGTTGTAGCGCCGGTACAGCGAAGGCTGCATGTCGTGGTGCTGGAACACCACGCACGACGCCTGGGTGGCTTCGCCGGCCGTGTGGCTGATGTCGAAGCATTCGATGCGCAGCGCATCCAGCGCGGCCTCGTCGGTGTCCAGGTCGAGCGTCTCGGCCAGCGCCAGCGTGCGGGCCGCGCGCGCGCCGGATTCGGTCAGCGCCCGGGCCAGCGCCAGCTCGGCGTTCTTGGCCGCCTGCTCGAGCCAGGCGCGCCGCGCGCCCTGCGGCCGGGTCAGCACGCGCGCGGGACGCGTGCCGGACTGCTCGGCCAGCAGGCCCATCAGCCCGGCATCGGGCAACGCATGGGTACAGACCAGCACCGGCGGCAGGAGGTTGTCGGTGTAGTGCTGGGCGACGAAGGCCTCGAGCACCTGCGGCGCCTCCTGGCCGTCGACGTGCACCGGGAAGAACGGCTTGTCGCCCAGGTGGCGGCCGCCGCGCACCATGGCCAGGTTCACGCACACCTTGCCGCCGGCCGACGCCACCGCGATGACGTCGGTGTCCTCGCCGCTGGCTTCCTCCATGGTTTGCTGGTGCAGCACGCGCGCCAGCGACCCCATCTGGTCGCGCAATGCGGCGGCCTCTTCGAAGCGCAGCTCGCTGGAAGCCTGCAGCATGCGCTGCTCGATCTCGCCCATGACCTCGCGCGCCTCGCCGTTCAGGAAACGCGCCGCGCGCCCGACGTCGCTGGCATAGTCGGCGGCGCCGATGGCGCCCACGCAGGGGGCCGAACAGCGGCCGATCTGGTGCAGCAGGCAGGGCCGCGACCGGTTGGCGAACACCGTGTCCTCGCAAGTGCGCAGGCGGAATACTTTCTGCAGGATCTGGATCGTCTCGCGCACCGCCCATGCGTTGGGAAACGGGCCGAAGAACTGGCCGCGCTTGTTGGTGCTGCCGCGGTAGTAGGCGATGCGCGGCCATTCATGCCCGGTGATCAGCAGGTACGGATATGACTTGTCGTCGCGGAACAGGATGTTGTAGCGCGGCCGCAGGCTCTTGATGAGGTTGTTCTCGAGCAGCAGCGCCTCGGCCTCGGAGCGCGTCACCGTGACCTCGACGCGCGCCACCTTCGCCACCATCTGGGCGATGCGCGGGCTGGCGAGGTTCTTCTGGAAATACGACGAGACGCGCTTTTTGAGGTCGCGCGCCTTGCCTACATACATGACCTCGCCGTCGGCATCCAGGTGGCGATATACCCCCGGCAGGTGCGGCAGGTCAGCCAGGAACGATTTGAGATTGAATTCGTCGGGCATGCTGGTAGCGGCTCTCGGCCTGCAGGGTGTCCCAGTCGGGCGCGGCGAAGCGCGGCATCAGGCGGCGGATGCGCGCCACCGACTCGGCCGGATGGTCGACCTCCAGGCGGGACAGCAGGTCGTCGGCCAGGTCGGGCCGGTTGCACACCAGCACCATGTCGCAGCCCGCCCCCAGCGCGGCCTGGGCGCGCGCCAGGATGTCGCCGGCCACGGCGGCTCCTTCCATGGTGAGGTCGTCGGAGAACACCACGCCATCGTAGCCGAGGCGGCCGCGCAGGATCTCCTGGACCCAGCGCCGCGAGAACCCGGCGGGCTGCTTGTCGACCTTGGGATAAATGACATGCGCCGGCATCACCGCCGGCAGCACCGCGTCGCCCAGCCAGGCATAGGGCGCGGCGTCGTCCTTCAGGATGCGTTCGAGCGAGCGCGGATCGACCGGGATCTCGTGGTGCGAATCGGCGCCCACGAAACCGTGGCCGGGGAAATGCTTGCCGCAGGCGGCCATGCCGGCTTGCGCCAGGCCCTGCGCCAGGGCACGCGCCAGCATCGCCACCACGCGCGGATCACGGTGGAAGGCGCGGCTGCCGATCACCTGGCTGACGCCGTAGTCCAGGTCGAGCACCGGCGTGAAGCTGAGGTCGACGCCGCAGGCGCGCAGTTCGGCGGCCAGCACATAGCCGGCCTCGGTAGCCATGCGCATGGCGGCCAGCGGGTCGCGGTCCCAGACCTTGCCCAGCGCCTGCATGGCCGGCAGCGGGGTGAAGCCGTCGTCGCGGAAGCGCTGCACGCGGCCGCCCTCGTGGTCGACCGCGATCAGCAGCGGCTCGCCGCGGGCGCGGTGGATCTTGCGCGTGAGCTCGCACAGCTGGCGGCGGTTCTCGAAGTTGCGCGCGAACAGGATCACGCCGCCCACCAGCGGATGCCGCAGGCGCTGCTTTTCTTCCTTGGTGAGCCGGGTGCCGGCCACGTCGACCATGACCGGGCCCGGCGGCAGCGACGCTTTGTGTTTCTTGGCCATACGGATTTGTCCTTTGATGTCCGGAAAGACGCCCGGCCCGCTTCAGGGCTTGCGCTCGACCACCACATAGGCGGCCGCGAGGTCGGATTCGTCGGTGATGGAAACATGGGCGGCGCCGAAGCGCGGCGCATACCATTCGAGCAGGCTGGGCGCGATCACCAGCACCGGGCGCCCGCCCGGGGCATTGAGCGTCTGCACCCGGGTCCAGGTCATGGGCATGCGCATGCCCAGCCCGATGGCCTTGGAGAAGGCTTCCTTGGCGGCGAAGCGGGTGGCCAGGAAGCGCACCCCGCGCGCCGCGTCGCGCGCGCGCCGGGCGTGGAATTTCTGCAGTTCCTCGGGGCCGAGGATCTTCTCGGCGAAGCGGTCGCCGTGGCGCGCCAGGGCGCGCTCGACCCGGTCGATGCGCAGCAGGTCCATGCCGATGCCGGCGATGCCGCCGGCAGGCGTCGGGATCGGAGGGACGGAGGTATCGGACATCGGCAGTGGAGCGGGCGCGGCGTGGGGGTCGCGGGGCAACGGCGCCCCGTACCCGGAATGATACGCGACCGCGCGGACGGGCGTGTCAGCGGCCGCGCAGCGCCTGGCCGCGCGCCTGCACCATCAGCGCCTTCATGTCGCGCACGGCCTTTTCCCAGCCGTCGAACACGGCCTGGGCGACGATGGCATGGCCGATGTTGAGCTCGGCGATGCCGTCCAGCGCGGCGATCGGCGCCACGTTGCCGTAATGCAGGCCGTGGCCCGCATTGACGCGCATGCCGTGGCGCAGCCCTTCGGCCAGCGCCGCGCGCAGCCGGTCGAGCTCGCGCGCGACCTGCTCGCCTTCAGCCTCGGCATACGCCCCGGTGTGCAATTCGATGACGGGCGCGCCGGCCTGGGCGGCCGCCTGGATCTGGGCCGGCTCCGGGTCGATGAACAGCGACACCCGGATGCCGGCGTCGCGCAGCCGGGCCACCGCCGCGCTGACGTCCGGCAAGGCGCCGACCACGTCCAGCCCCCCTTCGGTGGTGAGCTCGGTGCGCTTCTCGGGCACCAGGCAGACATCGCTGGGCCGCACCGCGCAGGCAATGTCGAGCATTTCCGGGGTGATGGCGCATTCCAGGTTCATGCGGGTGCGCAGCACCGGGCGAATGGCATGCACGTCGGCATCCTGGATGTGCCGGCGATCCTCGCGCAGGTGCAGCGTGATCAGGTCCGCCCCGGCGTCTTCGGCGCGCAGCGCGGCGGCCACCGGATCGGGATAACTCGTGTGACGCTGCTGGCGCAGCGTCGCCACGTGGTCGATATTGACGCCCAGCTCAATCATGGTGCTTTTGCGGATGATACCTGCGTGACTTCGTTCCAGCCGCCGCCCAGGGCCTTGTACAGCTCCACGCGGTTGTTCAGTGCCTCCAGGCCCGCCTGCACCAGCGACAGCTGGGCGCTGAAGAAATCGACCTGCGCCGTCTGCACTTGCAGGAAGCTGTCGACGCCGCCCTGATAGCGCAGGGTGGACAGCTCCAGCGTGCGGGCGGTGGAGGTCTGCAGCGAACGCAGCGCATCGAGCTGCGCGCCGTAGGTGGCCTCGCCCGCCAGCGCGTCCGAGACTTCGCGGAAGGCCTGCTGGATAGTCTGCTCGTACTGCGCCACCGCGATGTTGTCGCGCGCCCTGGCCAGGTTCAGCCCCTCGCGGATGCTGCCGCCGGCGAAGATCGGCGTGGTGATCGACGGCGTGAAATTCCAGGCGCGCTGGCTGCCTTCGAACAGCGAGCCCAGCGAGGTGCTCGCCACGCCCAGCATGCCGGTCAGCGAGATGGTCGGGAAGAACGCCGCGCGCGCGGCGCCGATATTGGCATTGGCCGACTTGAGCTGGTTCTCGGCGGCCATGATGTCCGGACGGCGCTCGAGCAGGTCCGACGGCAGGCCGGCCGGCACCGAGGCCAGCAGCTGGTCGCGGCCGAACTCGGCGGGCGGCGGCAAGTCCGCCGGCAACGGCGCGCCCACCAGCACGGTCAGCGCATTGATGGACTGGGCGCGCACCCGCGCCAGTTGCGCCAGGTCGGCCGAGGCCGAGTCGAGCAGGCCCTTGGCCTGGTTCAGGTCGAGTTCCGACGCCACGCCGCCGTCGAAGCGGCGCTTGACCAGGTCGTAGGACTCCTGGCGCGAAGCCAGCGTCTTGCGGGTCAGGTCGAGCTGGACCTCGGCGGCGCGCTGCGTGAAGTAGGCCTGCGCCACCGCGCCCACCAGGGTGATGTGCACGCTGCGCTGCGATTGCTCGGTGGCCAGGTACTGCTGGTAGGCCGCCTCGGACAGGCTGCGCAGCCGGCCAAACAGGTCGATCTCGAAGGTGGTCAGGCCGATGCCGGCCTGGAACGTGTTGCCGACCGTATCCGAGCCTGTGGGGCTCATGTTAGCCGGCGTGCGCTGCCGCGTGCCGTCGATGCCCGCGCCGATGCTGGGCCACTGCGCGCCGCGCTGCACGCCGTACTGGGCGCGCGCCTCTTCGACGCGCTGCACGGCGATGCGCAGGTCGCGGTTGTTGACCAGCGCCAGTTCGATCAGCTTCTGCAGGCGCGGATCGCGGAAGAACTCGCGCCAGCCGATATCGGCCGCCGGCACCGCAGCCGCCGGCGCCACCGCGGCGGCAGGCTGTTCGGACAGCGAGGCCGGCGTGTCGTAGGCGCCGTACTGGACCTTCGGCTGGGCCGGCCAGTCGGCCGACACCGGCGCCTCGGGACGGTGGTAGTCCGGCGCCAGCGAGCAACCGGCCAGGGCCGTGGCCACGCACAGCGACAGCGCGGTTCGTTTGTACATCAGGGCGGTCATTCCTTGCCCTCCTGCCCAGGGGCGGATTGATCGGAAGCCTTGCCGGAGCCGTCGGCGGCATCGTCGGAGGCCGATTCGCGGGCGCGCTTGGCGGCCTGTTCGGCCTCGAACTGCTTCAGCTCGTTGCCGAGCAGGCGCGGCTTGGTCTTGAAGAGGCTCAGCACCACGACGAAGAAGGTCGGCACGAAGATGACCGCGAACGGCGTGGCCGCCAACATGCCGCCCAGCACCCCGATACCGACGGCGCGCTGGCTGGCGGCGCCGGCGCCCGTGGCGATGGCCAGCGGGATGACGCCCAGGATGAAGGCCAGCGAGGTCATCAGGATGGGACGGAAGCGCAGGCGCGCCGCCTCGACGGTGGCCTCGTACAGCCCCATGCCGCGCGCGTACTGGTCCTTGGCGAACTCGACGATCAGGATGGCGTTCTTGGCCGCCAGGCCGATCACGGTCACCATACCCACCTGGAAGTACACGTCGTTGGACATGCCCAGCACGGACACCAGCGCGACCGCGCCCAGCATGCCCAGCGGCACCACCAGCATCACCGACAGCGGGATGGCCCAGCTTTCATACAGCGCGGCCAGCACCAGGAACACGACCAGCAGCGACAGGCCCATCAGGATGGGCGCCTGGTTGCCCGCCTGACGTTCCTGGTAGGACAGGCCGTTCCATTCGTAGCCGAAGCCGGCCGGCAACTGCCCGACCAGGCGCTCCATCTCGGCCATGGCCTCGCCGGTACTGTAGCCGGGCGCGGCGTCGCCGCCGATCCGCATGGACTCGTAGCTGTTGTAGCGCACGACCTGCACCGGGCCTTCCGTCCATTTGGCCGTCACGAAGCTCGACAGGGGCACCATGCCGCCTTCGTTGTTGCGGACGTTCATCTTGAGGATGTCGTCGACCTGCATGCGATGGCGGGCCTCGGCCTGCACCCAGATGTTCTGCATGCGGCCCATGTTCGGGAACTTGTCGATGTAGGCCGAACCGAGCGCCGTGGAGATCAGCGTGGCGGCCGCGTCGAAGTCCACGCTCAGGGCGGCGGCCTTGTCGCGATCGATGGTCAGGTTCAGCTGCGGCCCGGCTCCCAGGCCGGTGATGCGCACCTGCGACAGCACCGGGCTCTTCATGGCTTCGCCCATCAGCTGGGCGGTGGCCTGCGCGAGCGCCTCGGTGCCCGCGTTGGCGCGGTCCTGCAGCCGGAAGTCGAAGCCGCTGGCATTGCCCAGCGAGGAAATCGCGGGCGGCACCAGCGTGAACACCTGGGCGTCATGGATGCCCATCAGCTGCTTCTGGAAGGCCGCGAAGGCGATCGCGCCGGCCGAGTCGCCAGGCCCCTTGCGTTCGGAGAAGTCCTTCAGCGTGGAGAAGGCGATGGCGGCGTTCAGGCCGTTGCCGTTGAAGCTGAAGCCCTGCACCGTGATGATGTTCTCGACCTGCGGCAGCCCCATGAAGTACTGCTCGACCTGCTCGATCACGTCGATGGTCCGGTTGGCGCTCGCGCCGGCCGGCAGCTCGATGTTGCTGACCACGTAGCCCTGGTCTTCCTCGGGCAGGAACGACGAGGGCAGGCGGAAATACAGCCAGCCCAGCAGCACCACCAGCAGCAGGAAGAACAGCATCATGCGCCCGCCCTTGTGCAGGATGCGCGAGACCCAGTTCTGGTAGCCGTGCGTGGTGGCGTCGAACTTGCGGTTGAACCAGCCGAAGAAGCCTTTCTTGTCGACGTGGTGGCCCTTGGGGATGGGCTTGAGAATGGTCGCGCACAGCGCCGGCGTGAAGGTCAGCGCCAGGAAGGCCGAGAAGAAGATCGACACGGCCATGGCCACCGAGAACTGGCGATAGATGACGCCCACCGAGCCGCTCATGAAGGCCAGCGGCAGGAACACCGTGACCAGCACCAGCGTGATGCCGACGATGGCGCCGCTGATCTGCGGCATGGCCTTCTTGGTGGCCTCCTTGGGCGGCAGGCCTTCGGTCGCCATGATGCGCTCGACGTTCTCGACCACCACGATGGCGTCGTCCACCAGGATGCCGATGGCCAGCACCATGGCGAACATGGTCAGCACGTTGATGGAGAAGCCCAGCGCCAGCATCACCGCGAACGCGCCCAGCATGGCCACCGGCACCACCAGGGCCGGGATGAGGGTGTAGCGGACGTTCTGCAGGAACAGGAACATCACCAGGAACACCAGCACCATGGCCTCGGCCAGCGTGTGCAGCACCTGCTCGATCGACACCTTCACGTACGGCGCCGTGTCGTACGGGATGTCGTACGTGATGTTGCCGGGGAAATACCGCGACAGCGATTCCATCTCGGCCCGCACGCCCTCGGCGGTGGCCAGCGCGTTGGCGTCGGGCGACAGCACGATGGCGAACGCGGCCGTGGGCTTGCCGTTCAGGCGCGCGCCGAACTGGTAGTTGTCCGCGCCCACCTCGATGCGCGCCACGTCGCGCAGCCGCACCGACGAGCCGTCGGTGTTGGCGCGCAGCACGATGTTGCCGAACGCCTCGACCGTGGAAAGCTGGCCGTTGACGATGACCGTGGCGGTGGAGCGCTGGCTGTCCGGGTTGGGCGGCGCGCCCATGCTGCCGGCCGAGATCAGCACGTTCTGCCGGCTGATGGCGGCGTTCACGTCGCTGGCGCTGAGGTTGTAGCCCACCAGCTTGTCCGGGTCGATCCAGATGCGCATGGCGCGCGGCGCCGCGAACAGCTGGAACTGCCCCACCCCCGGCACGCGCGAGACCGGGTTCTTGATATTGCGCGTGATGTAGTCGGCCAGCGCGGTCTGGTCGAGCGAGCCGTCGGTGGACGACAGGGTGACGATCAGCAGGAAGCCGGCGCTGGTCTGCTCGTACTGGATGCCCTGCTGCGTCACGGCGCCGGGCAACTGCGCCGACACGTTGGAGACGCGGTTCTGCACGTCCACCTGGGCCAGGCCCGGGTCGGTGCCCGGGGCGAAGGTGGCGGTGATCTGGGCCTGGCCGTACGAGTCACTGACGGACTCGTAGTACAGCAGGCCCTTGGCGCCGTTGAGCTCGTCCTCGATGATACTGGTGACCGACTCGGCCACTTCCTTGGCCGACGCGCCGGGATAGGTCGCGGTGATGGTGATCGCCGGCGGGGCCACGTCCGGGTACTGCGCCACCGGCATGTTGGGGATGGCCAACAGCCCGGCCAGCAGGATGAACAGGGAGACTACCCAGGCGAAAATCGGTCGATCGATAAAGAATTGCGGCATGTGGGCTGACTCTGAAAGTGCTCACGAAAACAGGCACGCGGCGCTGCGCGCCGCGTGCCGTTCAGGATTTCTGCCCCGCGGCCGGCTGCTGAGGCGCCGCCCCTTCGCCTGGGGGCTTGCCTGCGTCGGGGGGTTGGCCGCCGGCCGGCGGCGCGGCCTTGCCCGCCGCGCCGGGGTTCCATGGCGAAGCCTGCACCGGCGCGCCGGGCCGGATCTTCTGGAAGCCCTCGACCACGACCACATCGCCGGCCTTGAGGCCGCTGGTGATGAGCCACTGGTTGTCGATGACCGCGCCGGTCGTGACGGCAACCTGCTCGATCTTGTTGTCCTTGACCAGCATCAGGCTCTGCATGCCGTCGGCGGTACGCTGCAGCGCCTGCTGGGGCACCAGCAGGGCCTGCTTGTTGATGCCTTCGTCCACCCGCACGCGCACGTACATGCCCGGCAGCAGGATGTGGTCGGGGTTGGGCACCTCGGCGCGCAGGTTGACCTGGCCCGTGGTGGGATCGACCGTGATGCCGGTGAACAGCAGCTTGCCGTCATGCGGGTAGACCGAGCCGTCCTCGAGCAGCACGCTGACCTTGGCGGCATCCGGCCCCACGCGCTCCATCTGGCCGCTGGCGAAAGCCTGGCGCAGCTTGGCCAGGTCGCCGGTGCTTTGCGTGAAATCGACGTAGACCGGGTCGAGCTGCTGCACCAGCGCCATCTGCGTGGCCGAGGCGGCCTCGACCAGCGCGCCCTCGGTGACCAGCGGCTTGCCGATGCGCCCGTCGATGGGCGACGTGACGTCGGTATAGCCCAGGTTGATCGAGGCGTTGTCCAGGTTGGCCTTGGCCGCCGCCACGGCAGCCTCGGCCTGCCGGTAGCCCGCCACCGCGTTGTCGTATTCCTGCTTGCTCACCGCGTTGGCCTTGACCAGCGGCGCGTAGCGATCGGCCAGGGCCTTGGCGCTGTACAGGTCGGCCTGGGCCTGCTTGAGCTGGGCCGCGGCCTGATCGCGCGCGGCCTTGTAAGGCGCCGGATCGATCTTGAACAGCAGCTGGCCGTCCTTGACGTCGCCGCCCTGCTCGAATTCGATCTTCTGGACGATGCCGGTAACCCGCGCGCGGATCTGCGCGTCGCGCACGGCGTCGACGCGGCCGGGCAGTTCGGAAATGATCGACGCGGGCTTGGGCTCAACGGTAACGACGCTGACTTGCGGCATGCCGGGATTCATCTGCGGTTGTTCTTTGCAACCTGCCAGGACCAGGACGGCGAGCGCGACGGCGCCGAATCCCGAGACACGATGAGGCGAAAAACGCATGAAGTCCTCACGGAGTAGAACCGCGCCGCGAGAGTCCGCGCACACGGGGCCGAACGCGCCGGATAGGCGTTCGGGAAGCCCGTTACTGTACCGTATTTTTGTCTTAAAACGACAGCTTTTCGCGCATACTTACTGTATTGCGCACTGTATTCCTGCCTTACGACGAGCTCGACTCGGCCACCAGGTTGCCAAGGAATACGTACCCCATGCCGTGGACGGTGTGCAGCGGCAGCCGGGCGCCGGCGGCGCGCACCTTCTTGCGCAGGCGGCTGATCGAGACATTGATGGTGCGCAGGCTGGCCTGCGGCACCGCCTGCATCAGGGCCTGGCGGGTGAGCTCGCGCTGCGGGTTGGCCAGCAGGCAGAGGAAGCAGGCGCGTTCGGTGCTGGTGAGGCTGACGCGCTGGCCCGACGGCGTGACCAGCACCCAGCCCTGGTACAGCAGGCTCCACCAGCCATCACTGCCGCTGCGATGCGCGAACACCACGCGGGCAAGGGAATGATCGGAGGCGGGAGCGGGAGGCGGGGAAACGACCATGGTGGCATCAGGGGAATGACAGCGCGTTGCTGCGGCGCGACAGTGCGCCTACAGGACGGCACACCGGGTTGCCCGTCCATACGAAAGATTACCCGCGGGGCATCGGCCCGTCGCACGGACGGGTACAAAATAGGACTGTTCCGATACGCGGCGCCGCGACCGGCCGCCGGGGTGCCGCGCTTCAGCCGTGCGCGGGCCGGTGGACGTCGTGCGCGACGAAGCTCTGGTCGGCCGGCGGCCGTTCGAGCACGCGCGGGTCGGACAGGGTGCGCTGGATGTCGGACAGCCCGCTGTGCCAGTGCTCGCGCATGGCTTCGGTGCCGAACTCGTAGTCTTTCGAGTTGCGCTCGTAGTGCTTGGCCTCGTAGACGAGGTTGATCACGTTGACCGCCGGCGTGCAGGCCTGCTCGCGGATGTCGGCCAGCGCGGCGCTGTTGCGTTCGTGTTCGGGCAGGCGCTCGAGCAGGCGCTGCAGGCTGCGGCGCAGCTTGAGCACCCGCTGGAAATTGTTGGTCACCGTGCGGGTGCGGCTGGAATACTGGATGTCTTTCTGGCGCTCGGCCACTTCTTCGAGGTTGGTGGGCAGCGGCCCGCGCGCCGGCCAGAGGTCGACCTGGAAAGCCAGCGTGTCGGCCATGGGATGGACCGACAGCACGTGCGCCAGCGGCGTGTTCGAGACCACGCCGCCGTCCCAGTAGTAGTCGCCATCGATCTCCACGGCCGGAAAGCCCGGCGGCAGGGCCCCCGAGGCCATGATGTGCTCGACCCGCAGTTCGGTGCGCGTGCTGTCGAAATAGGCGAAGTTGCCGGTGCGCACGTTGACCGCCCCGAAGCTGGCGCGCACCCCGCCCTTGTTGAGGAGATCGAAATCGACGTAGCGGCGCAGGGTATCGGCCAGCGGCGTCGTGTCGTAGAAGCTGGTGGCGGCCGGCCCGCCTCCGTGCAGCCAGTATGGCGGCGGATAGCGCGGCTTGAAGAAGCCCGGCTGGCCCGACATGAGCGCATGGAAGGCGGCGAGCTGGCCATTCATGGCCGGCGAGCCGAAGCCGAACGGGATGCCCTGGAACATGCCGGCCAGCGCATCGCCCCAGGGCAGCGCCGAAAACCCGGTGGGCCGGCAGATGCTTTCCCAGAAGCCGCGCAGGCGCTCGACCCGTTCGTCGGGCGGCGAGCCGGCGATGATGGCGGCGTTGATGGCGCCGATGGAGATGCCGGCGAGCCAGTTGGGGCGGATGCCGGCCTCGTGCAGCCCCTGGTAGACCCCCGCCTGGTACGAACCCAGCGCCCCGCCGCCCTGCAGCACCAGCGCCACGGTATCGTAGGCCGGCGCCGCCGGGCGGCGCCGGGAGGTGGCCTTGCCGGTCATTTGGCCGGCAAGGGCTGCTGCGGCGCGGCGCTGCCGGCGCGGAACGGATAGCGGGCGAACACCTGCGCCACGCTGGCGTCGACGTTCTGCGCGGACGAGGCCTGGGTCGGGTCGTCGATGACGCCCACGCTCACGCCTTCCCAGACGAGCTGCTTGCGCCGGGCATCGACCAGGTCGATGTTGAGGGTGCCCTCGGTGTACTGGTAGACGTCGCTGCCCCAGCCGTAGCCGGGCCAGCCGCCGTAGAAGCCGGCCCGGTAGCCGTAGTACGGGCCGGGCGGCGCCGGCGTGACTTCGGTCTTCTGCTGCAATTTGGCGTTGAAATTGACCAGCAGGTCGGGCGACTGTTCCGCGTAGGTGTAGCCGCGCATTTCCATCTGCGCGCGGGTGGCGGACTTCAGGCGTTCGGTGAGCAGCGTGCTGTAGCCGGCCTTGTCGGTGCCCAGCGGCGACATGAAGCCAAAACTGCGGTAGCGACCGAAGTCGGCGCCGTGGTCGTAGTCGCTGCGCACGGTGGGACCGGAGGCGCAGGCCGACAGCAGGCCGGCGACGGCCAGGGCGGGAAATAACGCGGTGCTTTTCATGGTGGTCTCCGCAGGATGGGGGCTGATCGCGCAGGCATCATGCCACGAAGGCTACGAACTTGCAATACGATCTCATTTGCATCTTGCAGGCCCGCGCCCGGCCGCTACACTATGCCCTGCTTTCCTTTCCGGCGCCATGACCTATCCTCCCCTGGAACTCGACGGCTCGATCTGGCTGCGCGCGGGCGCCCAGACCTGGGGCGGCAAGAACCGCATCGACCTGCTGCTGCAGATCGACGCCACCGGCTCGATCAGCGCGGCGGCGCGCGCGGTGGGCATGAGCTACAAGGGCGCCTGGGACGCCATCGACACCATGAACAACCTGGCGGGCGAGCCGCTGGTGCTGCGCGCCACCGGCGGCAAGGGCGGCGGCGGCGCGCGGCTGACCGAGCGCGCCCGCAGGCTGGTGGCCACCTTCCAGGCGCTGGAAACCGAGCACCGGCGCGTCATGGCCCACCTGGCCCAGGCCGGCCTGGACGCCGCCGGCGATCTGAACCTGATGAGACGCATCATGCTCAAGACCAGCGCCCGCAACAAGCTGCTGGGCACCGTCAGCGCCATCCGCCCCGGCGCGGTCAACGATGAAATCGCGCTGCGCATTGCCGGCGGCCACGAAATCGTCGCGACCATCACCCACGAAAGCACCGCCGAACTGGCGCTGGCGGTCGGCGCCGAGGTGATCGCGCTGATCAAGGCGCCGTCGGTGATGATCGCCCTGCCCGGCGACGGCCTGAAGCTGTCGGCCCGCAACCAGTTGCGCGCGACCGTCGCCGCCGTACGCCCGGGCGCGGTCAACAGCGAGGTCATCCTCGACCTGCCGGGCGGCGGCACCCTCGTTGCCATCATCACCCAGGACAGCGCCGAAACCTTGAAACTGGCGCCGGGCGCGGCGGCGCTGGCGGTGTTCAATGCCTCCAGCGTGATCCTGGGCGTGGTGGCCTGAACCGGGCGCGCCGGGGCGGCGCCCGGCCGGTCATCCCAGCAGCAAGGCGTCGTCGGACAATTTCTCGCCCCGCACGCGCTCGAACATGGCGAGCAGGTCCGGCACGTCCATGCCCTTGCGCTCGTCGCCGGACACGTCCAGCACCACCTGGCCCTGGTGCAGCATCACGGTGCGGTCGCCCACGTCGAGCGCCTGGCGCATGCTGTGCGTGACCATCATGGTGGTCAGCTTGCTTTCGGCCACGATGCGCGCGGTCAGCTGCAGGACGAAATCGGCGGTGCGCGGGTCCAGCGCCGCGGTGTGTTCGTCGAGCAGCAGGATGCGCGACGGCTGCAGCGCGGCCATCAACAGGCTGACCGCCTGCCGCTGGCCGCCGGACAGTAGGCCGATGCGGTCGGTCAGGCGGTTCTCGAGGCCCAGGCCCAGCGTGGCCAGGCGCTCGCGGAAGCCTTCCCGCATGGACGCCTTGACGGCGCGGCCGAAGCCGCGCCGCGTGCCGCGCAGCTGGGCCAGGGCCATGTTTTCCTCGATGGTGAGGTCTTCGCAGGTGCCGGCCATCGGGTCCTGGAAGACGCGCGCCACCCGGCCGGAGCGTTCCCAGACCGGCTTGCGGGTGACGTCGGCGCCGTCGATCTCGATACGCCCCTCGTCAACCGGCAGGTCGCCCGAGACGGCATTGAGGAAGGTCGACTTGCCGGCCCCGTTGGAGCCGATGACGGTGACGAACTGGCCGCTGGGGATCTCCAGCGACAGCCCGCGCAACGCCCGCGTCTCGATGGGCGTGCCGGCGTTGAAGGTGATTTTCAGGTCTTGTGCGCGCAGCATGCTCAGGCTCCTTTCTTGCCGACCAGGCGGCGCTTGGCCATGGGAATGACCAGGGCGATGGTGACCAGCACCGCGGTGACCAGGTTCAGGTCCTGGGCCTTCAGGCCGATGAATTCGCTGTTGAGCGCCAGCGCGATGAAGAAGCGGTAGACGATGGCGCCCAGGATCACCGCCAGCGTGGCCAGCACCAGCTTGCGCGACGGCAGGATGCTTTCGCCGACGATGACGGCGGCCAGGCCGATGACGATGGTGCCGATGCCCATGGAGATGTCGGAGCCGCCCTGCGTCTGCGCGAACAGCGCGCCCGCCAGGCCGACCAGCGCATTCGACAGCGCCATGCCGGCCAGGATCATGCCGCCGGTATTGACGCCCTGCGAGCGCGCCATGCGGCCGTTGGAGCCGGTGGCGCGCATGGCCAGGCCGGTCTGGGTGGCCAGGAACCAGTCCAGCAGCAGCTTGACCGCCACCACCACGCCCACCAGGATGAGCGGGCGCGCGACGTAGTCGCTCAGCCATGCGGGCTGCAGGATGGTGAACACGGTGGGCTCGGTGATCAGCGGCACATTCGGCTTGCCCATGATGCGCAGGTTGACCGAGTACAGCGCGATCATCATCAGGATGCTGGCCAGCAGGTCCATGATGCGCAGCCGCACGTTGAGCCAGCCGGTGATCAGGCCCGCCACCGCGCCGGCCGCCGTGGCCGCGATGGTGGCCAAAAACGGGTCGACGCCGCCGGCGATGAGGGTGGCCGCCACGGCGCCGCCCAGCGGGAAACTGCCGTCGACGGTCAGGTCGGGAAAGCGCAGCAGGCGGAAGGATATGAATACGCCCAGCGCCACCAGGCTGAAAATCAAGCCGATTTCCAGGGCGCCGAGCAAGGAGAACAGGGACATGAATCGAGTCTGGCTGACCGGGTCTCGTGAACCCGGCCGGCACTGCCTTGGGTGTGTTCGGTGGGACAACCGGCGCCGCCGGCCCCAATGAGGGGGCCGGCCCGCGCCGCGTTACTTGATGACTTCGGCGGCCGACTTCAGCAGCGCGTCGGACAGGGTCACGCCCTGCTTGGCAGCGGCGCCCGGGTTGACGAACAGCTGCAGGTTGGAGCTGGTCTCGGACGGGATGGCGCCGGGCTTCTCGCCCTTCAGGATGCGCACCACGATCTTGCCGGTCTGCACGCCCAGGTCGCGATAGTCGATGCCCAGGGCGGCGATGGCGCCGCGCTTGACGCTGTCGGTGTCGGAGGCCACCAGCGGGATCTTGGCGTCGTTGCCGACCTTGACCAGCGATTCATACGCCGACACCACGTTGTTGTCGGTGTTGGTGTAGATGACGTCCACCTTGCCGATCAGGCTGCGCGCGGCCGAGGCCACGTCGACCGTGCGCGGCGCGGCGGCCTCGACCAGGGTCATGCCGGCCTTGGGCAGCAATTCCTGCAACTGCTTGACCACCACGACCGAGTTGGCTTCGCCGGGGTTGTACACCATGCCGACGCGCTTGGCGCCGGGCACGACCTTCTTGATGAGCTCGATCTGCTTGTCGAGCGCCAGCAGGTCGGACACACCGGTGACGTTGGTGCCGGAGGCTGCCATGCTGGGCACCAGTTGCGCCGCGACCGGATCGGTGACGGCGGAATACACCACCGGCACGTCCTTGGTGGCCGCCACGACCGACTGCGCGGACGGGGTGGCGATGGCGACGATGGCGTCGGGGCGGTCGCCCACGAACTTGCGGGCGATCTGGGCGGCCGTGCCGGTGTTGCCCTGGGCGCTCTGGTATTGCCATTTGAGGTTCTTGCCGGGCTCGTAGCCGGCCTGCTTCAGGGCGTCCTGCACGCCGTCGCGCACGGCGTCGAGCGCCGGGTGTTCCACGATGGCGGTCACGGCCACCGATTTTTGCTGCGCCGCAACAGGAGCGGCCTGGATAGCCAGCGCCGCCGCCACTGCGCCCACCGTCAGAAAATGTTTTTTTCCGATCAGCATAGGGTCAACTCCTTGCACCTTCTGGTGTTTGATTATTATCACGCCGGTACCGGCGGCTTCCCGCCGGCCTGCCCGGTCCGTGAAACCGCTAAGTCTAACGTGTCGCGGGGGGCTTTGCGGCGCGGGAAATCCCTAAAATGGTGCACGAACAAGCGCCCGGCCCGTCGCGGCGGGCCGGGCGGCACGGGGTCAATCCAGCGAAACGCCGGAGTCCTTGACCACCTTGGCCCAGCGGCCAATTTCACTGTCGACGAAAGCGCCGAAGCGCTCCCCCGTCAGGTCCGGAATGCCCGAACCGTTGCCCGCCCAGACCTCCTTAATCTTGGGCGTGTTCAGTGCCTTGGTGACTTCGGCGATCATCTTGTCGACCACCGGCTTGGGCGTGCCCGCGGGCGCCCACAGCGCATACCAGGTCGAGACCTCGTAGTTGGGAACGCCGGCCTGGGCCACTGTGGGCACGTCGGGGAACGACGGCGAGCGCTCGGCCGAGGCCACGGCCAGCGGCTTGATGCTGCCGGCGCGGATATGGCCCGCCGACGAACCCAGCCCGTCGAACGCCATGTCGACCTGCCCGCCGATCAGGGCCGACAGCATTGGCCCCGCCCCCTGGTACGGGACGTCCACCAGATCGATGCCGGTCTGCATGGCGAACAGCTCGCCGGCCAGGTGGTGCGTGCTGCCCTTGCCGGCCGTGCCGAAATTGATTTCGCCGGGGTGCTTGCGGGCATACTCGATGAACTCCTGCAGCGTGTTGACCGGCAACTTCGACGTGTTGATCACGACCACCTGCGGCGGCTGCGCCAGCAACGCGACGGGCACGAAATCCTTCTGGATGTCGTAGCTCAGGTTCTTGTAGAGCGACGGTGCCACGGCATGGTGGGCGCCGCCCATGAAGAATGTATAGCCGTCCGGCTTGGCCTTGGCCGCCACGCCGGCCCCCACCGTGCCGCCCGCCCCGCCCTTGTTGTCCACCACCACGGTCTGGCCGAGCTGGCCGCTGAGCTGCTGGGCCAGGGGCCGGGCGAAGGTGTCGGTGCCGCCGCCGGCGGGAAACGGCACGATCAGCGTGATGGAACGGTCCGGCCAGTCGGCGGCGGCCGCCGCCGGGGTCAAGGCAGTCGTGGCGCCCAGCAAGGCCGTGGCGGCCAGGGCGCGCAAAAGGGAATGATTCATTTCGTCTCCTCGATTGATACAGCTCGTCGGGCTGCTTGCTTGTCTTGTAGTTGTCGTCAGGGTGTTGCCTGGTATGCCTGTGCGGAAGTTCCTCCTCGCGGATCGGGTTGTCGAGGAGCGGCCGGCCTGCCGGCCGCTCTGTCTGCTATCTATATGTATATGGGCGGGGTGGGCGCTACGCCGCCTGGTACGACGCGCGCAGCACGTTCTTCTGCACCTTGCCCATGGTGTTGCGCGGCAGCTGGTCGACCAGGTGGATTTGCTTTGGCACCTTGAAATTGGCGATGCGCGCCTTCAGCTCGGCCTGCATGGCCGCCGTGTCGACGGCGGCGCCGGGGCGCGGCACGACCACGGCCACGACCGCCTCGCCGAAATCCGGGTGCGGCACGCCGATCACGGCCGACTCCGACACGCCCGGCATCTCGTCGATGATCAGTTCGATCTCCTTCGGGTAGACGTTGTAGCCGCCCGAGATGATCAGGTCCTTGCTGCGCCCCACGATGGACAGGTAGTCGTCCGGCACCGCGCGCCCGCCGGATTCGCCGCCCCAGCGGCCGACATCGCCGGTGCGGAACCAGCCATCCGCGGTGAATTCCTCGCGGGTCTTTTCCGGCATGCGCCAGTAGCCGGCGAACACATTGGGCCCGCGCACCTGCACGTTGCCGATCTCGCCAGCGCCGAGGGCGGCGCCGCCGTCGTCCACCACGCGCACCTGCACGCCGGGCAGCGCCTTGCCCACCGTGCCGCCCAGGCGCTCGCCGTCGGCGGGATCGTACGGGTTCGAGGTGAGCATGACGGTCTCGCTCATGCCGTAGCGTTCGAGAATGGTGTGGCCGGTGCGCTCGCGGAACTCGTTGAAGGTTTCCATCAGGAGCGGCGCCGAACCGGAAATGAACAGCCTCATGCCGGCGCAGGCCGCGCGCGTGAAGCGCGGATCGGCCAGCAGCCGCACGTAATAGGTCGGCACGCCCATCATGACAGTGCATCGCGGCAGGTAGCGCAGCGCCTGGTCCACGTCCAGCCTGGGCAACCAGATCATGCGCGCGCCGGCCAGCAGCGCGCCATGCGAGGCCACGAACAGGCCATGCACGTGGAAGATCGGCAGCATGTGCAGCAGCACGTCGTCGGCGCGCCAGCCCCAGTAGCGGTGCAGCACGCGGGCGTTGGAGGCCAGGTTGCCGTGCGACAGCATGGCGCCCTTGCTGCGGCCGGTGGTACCCGAGGTATACAGGATGGCGGCCAGGTCGTCCGCGCGGCGCGGCACCGTGGCGAACGACTGGCTCAGCCCGCCGGCCGCTTCCAGCAGGCTGCCGCTGCGGTCCTCATTCAGCGTATACAGGTGCGCGGTGCCGGCCTTGTCGGCCGCGCGCCGCATCCAATCCAGGTTCTTGCCGGCGCACACCACCACGGCCGGCTCGGCATCGCCCAGGAAGTACTCGACCTCGGCCTCGCGGTAGGCGGTGTTCAGCGGCAGATAGACATAGCCGGCGCGCAACGTGGCCAGGTACAGCAGCAGCGCCTCGGGCGACTTCTCGACCTGCACGGCCACGCGCGCGCCCTCGGGCAGGCCGAGCGAGGCCAGCAGATTGGCCAGGCAGGCGCTGGCATGGTCGATGTCGTCCCACGTGTAGCACAGCTCGGGCGTTTCCAGGGCAACCTGGCTGCGGTCGGCCGGGAAGCCGCTTTCCAGCACGGTGTACAGATTGGCGTTGCTCACCTTTTTTAGTCTCCAGTAAATACCGGCGGGCGGCCCGCCAGGAAGGCGTCGACGCCTTCGCTGTGGTCGCGGCTGCCGGCATAGGCAAAAAAATCCTGATAGTCGGCTTCGTCGAGCGGCGCGTCCTGCAGCAGGCGGCGCGCCTGGCGCTTGTTGATGCGCGCGGCCAGCGGTGCGCCGCGCATGATGCGGTCGGCGCTGGCGCGCGCCTGACCGGCCACGTCCGCATCGGGCACCACGCGCGTCAGCAGGCCCAGCGCCAGCGCTTCGTCGGCGCCGAACACGCGGCCCTCGAGCAGGATCGCCAGCGTCGCGGCCCGGCCGGCCAGCGCCAGCAGCCCGCGCATTTCATCGGGCGCCATGGGAAAGCCGAGCCGGTTGATCGGCACGCCGAAGCGCGCCGAGGCGCCCGCGATGCGCAGGTCGCACTGGCAGGCGATCTCCAGCCCGCCGCCGACGCATACGCCGTCGATCTGCGCCACCACCGGGTGCGGGCACTCGGCCACGGCGGCCAGCGCCGGCGCCAGGATGTGCTGGTGATAATGCCGCACCTGTGCCGGCGTGCCGCGCACGGCCGGGAACTCGCGGATGTCCGCGCCGGCGGCGAACTGGCCGTCGGCGCCGCGCACGATCACGCAGCGCACGCCATCGTCCGCCGCGAGCGTGCCGAACACCTCGCGCAGTTCGCCCCACATGGCCACCGTGATGGCGTTCAGGCGGCCCGGATGCGACAGCGTGACCCAGGCCAGCGGGCCTTCGCGCGCCAGCAGGACCCGCCCGGAAGTCGGCGTGGCAGACATGGCCGCCCTACCCGATGCGGGCAATGCCGCGGCTGATGCGCGGCTTGCCCTCGCCCAGCCGCACCAGGTTGTCGTCCAGGTCGTCCAGGTCGTAGAGATAGTTGACCATCATGCCGCAGGACTGGCCCAGGCCCTTGGCCGAGGTATCGGCGGCCCAGTTCAGCCGTTCGACGCGCGCGCCGTTGCCCAGGTGGAAGCGCGCCACCGGGTCCAGCGGCTGGCCGTTCTTCATGGCGAGCAGGTAGTGCGCGGCCAGCCGCAGGCCGGCGCGCTGCACCACTTCGGATGACTTGCCGGCGGCCGCCCGGGCCAGCCGCGCCACCCAGCGGGCGCCGTCGGGCGCGCCGGCGCGGGCGCGGTCCTTGTCGCGCACGATGGCTTCTACTTCCTGCGCGCTCTGGCGCGACAGCCAATCGACAAAACCCGGGATCGGCGACAAGGTGGCGAACGAGCGCAGCTTGGGCAGCTCTTCGAGCAGGCGTTCGATGACGCGCTTGAGCAGGAAGTTGCCGAAGCTGATGCCGCGCAGCCCGGGCTGGGTATTGGAGATGGAATAGAAAATGGCCCAGCGCGCCTTGTCCAGGTCTTGCGGCGGCGCGGCGGTATCCAGGAGGGACTGCACGTTGTCCGCCATCTGCGTGGCAAAAGCCACTTCGACGAAGATCAGCGGCACGTCGGGCATTTGCGGATGGAAATACGCATAGCAGCGACGGTCGGGCGCCACCCGGTGGCGCAGGTCGTCCCATGAGCGAATTTCATGCACGGCCTCGTAGATGATCAGCTTTTCCAGCAGCGAGGCGGGCGAGTCCCAGGTCAGGGGCCGCAGTTCCAGCAGGCCGACGTCGAACCAGGCCGCCAGCAGGCTTTCGAGGTCCTTGTCGAGCGCCTGCAGGCCGGCCACCTGCTTGCGCCAGCGCAGCATGTCGGCGCGCAGCGCCACCAGGAAGCGCAGGCCGTCCGGCAAGGCATTGAAGCGCTTGAACAGCTTGGTGCCGTGGTCGCCGCGCGGCTCCAGGTCGGCGCCCACCTGGGCCAGCCCGCCCAGCAGTTCGCGCCGCCGCTTGCCGTCGGCGGCGCTATAGGCCGCGCACCAGCTGCGCGCCAGCTTGTTGGCGGCCACGTCGGTCAGGCGCGCCTGGAACAGCGGCGCGATCTCGGCGGCGCCAGGCAGCCGTCCGCGGTCCCACAGGCGGCCCAGGCGGGCCATCAGGCCATTGCTTTCCGTGCCGCCGGCGTCTTCCGGGGCGGCGGAATCGCTATCCTGCGGCCGTGCGCCGCGAGCGAGCGGACTGGGATCTAGGGCGGGCATGGGCAGCCTCCTGTGGTGCGGATGAGGGATGCAAGGCCGGCGCGGCAGCGGCGTCGGCCTGGGGGATGGGGTCGGCGTCCTGGCGCGCCAACAGGCGCAGCGCGTCGAGCTGGCGCAGCAGGTGCTTGCGCGCCAGCGCTTCGGCCGCCTCCGGGTCGCGCGCCTTGAGCGCGGCGAAGATGGCCAGGTGCTCGGCGCATGACTCATTGATGCGCCCGGGCACGGACAGGCTCTTGTGGCGGAACAGGCTCAGCACCTTGCGCAGGTTGCCCACCATGTCGGACAACCAGCGATTGTTGGCCAGGCCTTGCACGGCCTCGTGGATGAGGAAGTTGGTGTCGTAGTAGGCGTCGACGCGGCCGGCGGCGGCATGCTCGCGCAGCGCCTGGTGCAGCGGCTCGAGCGCGGCCAGGTCGGCGTCGCTGGCCTTGAGCGCGGCCTCGTGGGCGCAGCGCCCTTCCAGCATGGCCATCAACGGGAAGATATCTTCCAGGTCCTGCAGCGACAGCTCATTGACGAAGCAGCCGCGGCGCGGCTCCAGCCGCACCAGCCCTTCGGTGGCCAGCACCTTCAACGCCTCGCGCAGCGGCGTGCGGGAAATGCCCAGCAGGCCGGTCAGGCGGGTTTCGTCGATCCATTCGCCGCTGGCCAGGGTGCGCGCGCGGATCATGCCCCGCAGCCGGTCGGCGACCTCCAGGTACAGCGCTTGCCGGACGATAGGAGCGGTCATGAGGGGCCCGCGCGGGCATCCTGTAATTCATAATTATGGAAAACCCATCATACCCGGTCCCGGGCTTGCGCGAAACCCCCGCCCCCATCGGGACAATCCCTTGGGCCCGAAAATCAGAAGTGCAGTACGCCCGCCACGGCGTGGCGCGCCAGGGAGCGGGCCCAGCGGCGCGCGGGCAGGCCGTAGCGGCTCTCCACCGTCTCGGCGCGCGCCAGCAACTGTGCCGGCGTGATGGCCAGCGGCGGGCCGGTAAACGCCAGCACGATCTGGTTGCCGGCGTCGATCTCGGGCAGCAGCACGATGCGATCGTCGAACGCCGCGCGCAAGTTGTCGATATTGCGGCCGAAGCTCTCGTGCCGGCCGAACAGGTTGACCGACAGCACCCCGACTTCGCCCAGCACCCGCCGGCAATCGCGGTAGAACGCCACCGAGTCGCGCACCGGCCCGCGCGCCGAGGCATCGTACAGGTCGACCATCAGCACCGGGCAGCGCCCGGCATTGCGCGCATCGGCGACCCAGGCCGCCGCGTCCTGGTGCTGTACCGCCAGGCGCGCGGTGGCCGGCAGCCGGAAGAACATCTGGCACACCGCCGTCACCTGGGGGTTCCATTCCACCGCCACCAGGGGGCTGCGGGTGTGCTTCAGGCAAAAGCGCGCCAACGACCCCGCGCCCAGGCCCAGCAGGCCGATCGACGCGTCGTCCTCCTGGGGCGGCTCGAGGAACAGCAGCCACGCCATCATCTGCGCGGTGTATTCCAGCACCAGCTCGGCCGGCGCCTTGATGCGCATGGCGCCCTGGATCCATTCGGTGCCGAAGTGCAAATAGCGGATGCCGTCGGCTTCGGAAAGCGTGGGCTGGTCGGACGGTGCGGGAGCGGTACGGGCGGGCATCGCGCGATTGTAGCGAGCGCGCGCCGTCTCCGCCCGCGCCGCGCTCACGCCGCCAGGGACGCGCGCGCGGCCGGATCCTCGCCGTCGGCGCGCCAGAGCAGGTCCAGCAGTTCGCCGCGCCGGCGGCCGCTGTCGAGCATGCCGGCGATATGCAGCACGCGCTTGAGGAACAGGTGCATATCGCATTCCCACGCAATGCCCAGCGCGCCATGCACCTGGATGGCGTTCTCGGCCGCGCGCCGGCCGGCCTCGACCGCCAGCAGTTCGGCCACGGCACAGGCGTGCGCCGCCTCCCCGGCCGGCGCGTCCCGGTCGAGCGCCTGCGCCGCCGCCCGGCCGGCCAGGCCGGCATCGTCCAGCGCCATCCAGTCGTCGGCCAGTTTGTGCTTGATCGCCTGATTGGCGCCGATCGGCCGGCCGAACTGCTGACGCTCGCGCGCGTGCGCGGCCGCCGCGTCCAGCGCGGCGCCGGCCGCGCCCAGCAGTTCGGCGCTACGCAGCAGGCGGTAGCCCTGGCACAGCCGGCTCCAGCCGGCCTCGTCGAGCGCCAGGGCGGCGCGGCGCACCGGCGCGCCACCCGGGATGCGGGCCGTGCCGATGGCGGGATCCAGGCCCGTGCCAATGACTGCGTCGGCCACCGTGTGGCATTCGATCTCGATGCGGTCGGGCGCCGGGCGGCGCAGCGCCAGCGCCAGCGTTCCCGGCGCGGCATACTCCACCAGCAGCGTCCCGTCCGCCTGCGCGGCGGCCGGCGCATAGTAAGCCTGGCCAGCCAACACCGGGGCCAGCCAGGCATCCAGCAGCGCCGCCTCGGGCCGGGCGGCGCGCAATCCGGGCAGCCATGCCAGGTTGGCGGCCAGCGGCACGCCCAGGAGATGACGCCCGGCCTCGCCGGCCAGCGTCCATGCCGCGGCCAGGCCCAGCCCCATGCCGCCGGCGGCTTCGGGCAACAGCAGCGCCGGCCATCCCATGGCCGCCAGTTCGCCCCACAGAGCCGCGCGGAATCCGGCGTCGGCGTCGCGCGCCCGCGCGGGCGGATGGCGCTCGTCCAGGAGCCGGCGGGCGGCATCCGCCAGCATGCTTTCGATCTCGTGCGCGTCGGTCGTCATGCGCGTCAGCCTTTGGGCAGGCCCAGCACCTGCTCCGCGATGATGTTGCGTTGAATCTCGGAAGTGCCCGCCAGAATGGTTTCGGCGCGCGACCAGAGATAGGTCCGCACCAGCCCCGCGTCTTGCGCGTCGCCGCCGGCCTGCGCCAGGCCGGCGCGCGGTCCCAGGATATCCATGGCCAGGCCGAGCAGGCGCTGATGCGCCTCGCTCCAATGGACCTTGGTCGACGACCCTTCCGGGCCGGGTGGGTCGCCGCGCAGCGCGGCCTGCAGGGCGCGTTGCGATTTCAGCGCCAGCACATGGCTGTCGGCCGACAGGCGCGCCCAGCGCCGCCGCAGCGCCACGTCGTCGGCCGGGCGATTGCCGGCCGCGTCGGTGCGCAGCGCCAAGGCGCGGACCTGCTGCAGCTCCTGGGCGAACCGCACCAGCCGCGGGATGAAGTAAGTGCCGCGCTCGAAGCTGGCCGCCGCCATGGCGATTCGCCAGCCCTGGTTCTCCTCGCCCAGCCGGCATTCGGCCGGCACGCGCACCTGCTCGAAGAACACTTCGCAGAATTCGGCCTCGCCGGTCAGCTGGCGGATGGGCTCGACCCGCACGCCCGGGTCGCGCATGTCCACCAGCAGGAAACTCAGGCCGCGATGGCGCGGCGCCTGCGGGTCGGTGCGCGCCAGCACGAAGCACCAGTGGGCGCGGTCGGCGAACGAGGTCCAGATTTTGTGGCCATTGAGCACATAGCCGCCGGCGCCGGGTTCGGCGCGCGTGCGCACGGCCGCCAGATCGGACCCGGCGCCCGGCTCGGAATAGCCCTGGCACCATACCTCGCGGTTGGACAGGATGCCGGGCAGGAACCGGCGCTTCTGCTCCTCCGTGCCGAAATGCAGCAAGGTCGGCGCCAGGATGCCATGGCCGATCAGGTTGACGCCCAGCGGCGCGCCGCAGCGCGCATGCTCTTCGTGAAAGATGGCCTGCCGGCGCAGCGGCAGCGCGCGGCCGCCATACTCGCGCGGCCAGCCGAGCCCGGCCCAGCCGGCCGCACACAGGGCGTCTTCCCAGGCCTGGCGGAAATCCAGGCTGGCCGGGTCGGCCCGGCCGGGCCAGCCGGCCACGAAACCGGCGTACGCGGCCGCCAGCCATTCGCGCAGGCCCAGGCGGAAAGCTTCATCGTCCTGCAGCGCGTCCAGTTCCATGCCGGCGCGCCTCATTGCAGGCGGATGCTGGAATCGCGCGCGACCTTGCCCCAGGTGGCGATGTCCTGCTGGATGAACGCCGCAAAGGCCTTGGGGTCGCTGCCGATGATATCCAGTCCCAGGTCGGCGAACTTGCGCTTGACATCGTCGCGCCGCAGCACCCGGGACACCGCCTGGTACAGCCTGTCGATCGCGGGGGCGGGCGTTCCCGCCGGCGCGACCAGCCCCAGCCACGGCATGGCCGAATACCCCGGCAGGCCGGACGCCGCCACGGTGGGCAGCTCGGGCACCGAGGCCGAGGGCTGCGCGGTGGTCACGGCCAGCGCGCGCAGCTTGCCTTCCTTGACGAACGGCCCGGACGACGCCCAGGCGTCGAACATGACTTGCAGGCGGCCGGCGACCAGGTCGGTCAGGGCCGGCGAACTGCCCTTGTAGGGGATGTGCTCCATCTCCACGCCGGCCATGTGCTTGAAGAGTTCCGCTTCCAGGTGCGTCGAGCTGCCCGTGCCCACCGACCCGTAGCTGAGCTTGCCGGGATTCGCCTTCAGGTAGGCGATCAGCTCGCTCACCGTCTTGGCCGGCACCGAGGGATGCACTTCGAGCACGTGCACCACCGAAGCGACCTGGCTGACCGGCGCGAAATCCTTCACGGGGTCGTAGTTGACCTTGGCATAAATGCTGGGTGCGATGCCCAGCGACGAGGCCGCCATCAACAAGGTGTAGCCGTCGGGCTTGGCGCGCGCCACATAGTCGGACGCGATCAGCGTGCCGCCCCCGGGCTTGTTCTCGACGATCACGGGCTGGCCCAGTTCGGCGCCGAGATGGTCGGCGACCAGGCGCGTCATGATGTCGGTCGCCCCGCCCGGCGAGAACGGCACGACGATGCGCACCGGCTGGGACGGGTAATTGTCCTGCGCCCAGGCCGCGTTGCCCGCGGCCGCCATGGCCAGTGCGATGCCGGCCAGCATTTTTTTCAACATGGGGTCTCCTCCTTGTGAAACGATGGATTACTGCGAATGCGGCAGGATCAGCGCGTCCAGCATCGCGACGCCCTGTCCCGCCTCCTTGACGAGCAGCGGATTCACTTCGATCTCCGCCGCGCCCGGCGATGCCAGCAGCGCATCGCCCACTGCCACGATCGCCCGGCAGGCCGCGGCCACATCGGCCCTGGGCTTGCCGCGATAACCGTCCAGCAACGGGAACACCTTCAGCTCGCGCAGCATGCGGCCGGCCTCCTCCAGGCCGATGGGCAGCACGCGATGGCTGGTGTCGCCATACAGCTCGGTCAGCACGCCGCCCAGGCCCACGGTCAGGACCGGGCCGAATACCGGGTCGCGCGTGGCGCCGACGATGAGCTCGGCCACGCCGCGCTCCATGCGCTGGACCAGCATCCCGTCCAGGCGCGCGCCCGGCGCATGGCGGGCGGCGGCGGCATGCAGGCGCGCGTGGGCGGCGCGCACCGCGGCCGCGTCGGCCAGGCCGAGGGCGACGCCGCCGGCTTCGGTCTTGTGCGCGATGTCGGCGCTGAGGATTTTCAACGCCACCGGGTAGCCCAGCTCGCCGGCCAGCGCCACCGCCTGGTCGGCGTCGCGCGCGACGCGGGCCGCATCGGCCAGGCCGAAGCGGCCCAGGTAAGCGCGCGCGGCCGCCTCGTTACAGGGCAGCGGCGGCAGGTCCGGCGCGATAGGCGCGGGCGCGCCGGCATCATGCGGGCGCTTGCGCGCCTCGCACCACGCCAGGAACGGCGCCAGCGCCGACACGGCCAGGCCCAGGTCGTCGAATACCGCCACGCCGGCCTCGCGCAACGCCTGCCGACACTGCGCCGCGCCGGTGTCGATGGCGGCGAACAGGCGCGGATGCGCGCGCGCCACGTCGGCCAGCGCCTCGGCCATGCGGTCCAGCATGTAGCCGGGCGCATACACCACCACGGCGTCGATCGCGTCGGAGGTGGCCAGGGCCTGCAGCGCGGCGCGCACGAAACCCGGGTTGTTGACCACATTGCCCGTGACGTCCACCGGGTTGCCCACCATGCCGTAATCGGGAATGCCGCCGCGCAGGGTAGCCTGCAGGTCCTGCGGCAGCTCCGGCAGGTCGAGGCCGGCCGCCACGAAACGATCCGCCAGGATCGCGCCGAGCGCGCCCGACATGGTCAGCACCGCGACCCGCCGGCCGGCGCTGCGATGCCGCAGCATGGCCAGCCCGGCCAGCTGCGCCATTTGCGCGAAGTCGCCGGCCTCGATCACGCCCAATTGCCGGAACGCCGCGCTATAGACACGCTGGTCCCCGGCCAGCGCCGAGGTGTGCGAGCGCACGGCCTGCGCGCCTTTGTCGGTGGCGCCCGCCTTCAACGCGATCAGGACCTTGCCGCGCCGCTCGAGCTCGCGGCAGGCGCGCACGAACCCGGGCCCGTCGCGCAACTGCTCCAGGTAGCCCAGCACGATCTCGGTATGCGGGTCTTGCGCCAGGTAGTCCAGGTAGGCCGAAAAATCGACGCAGGCCTCGTTGCCGGTGTTGATGAACTGCGAGAACGGCAGGTCCAGGCGGCGCGCGATCGCATACACCGCGGCGCAGACATTGCCGCTTTGCGTCAGCAGGCTGACCTTGCCCGGCTCCCGCTGCATGGGCGCGGTCTTGAAGACCGAGGCGAATGCCGTATGGGCTTGCGTATTCAGGTTGGCGAACCCCATGCAGTTGGGCCCGGCCACCACCATGCCGGACGCGGCCGCGAATTGTTCCAGCTCCTGCTGCAGGCGCGCGCCCGCGCCGCCGGCCTCGGCGAAGCCCGCCGCGTAGACGATGGCGGCGCGCACGCCGCGGGCGTGGCAGCGCTCGAGCATGGGCGTCACCTCGGCCGCGCCGATCGCCAGCACGGCCAGGTCCACCGGCTGCGGCACCGATTCGATGTCGGGCCAGCAGCGCAGGCCGAAGACTTCCTGGTACTTCGGATTGACGGGGAAGATCCGTCCGCCATAGCCGAAGCGGGTCAGCAGGTCCAGCGGCATGCCGCCGATACGGCCCGCGTCGCCGCTGGCGCCGATCAGCGCGATCGAGGCGGGGTTCAGCAAGGGTTCCAGGCGATGCGTCATGCGGCACCGCCCGATTTGTTGCGTTGGATGGCCTGCGCCAGGCCGCGCTCGCGCACCACGCGGTATTCCTCGGTCAGGTGCGACAGCTGGTGGGTGTCGAAATGCGCGGCCAGCGCGGTGCGGAAGCCCTGCGCGTCGGCGGTGCGGTTCAGCGAGCGCTTCACCAGCTTCAGGCCGAACGGCGGCGCCTGGGCGATGCGCTGCGCCAGGGCCAGCGTGGCCGCCTCGAGCTCGGCCAGCGGCACCACGCGATTGACCATGCCGATGCGCAACGCCTCTTCGGCGCCGACCTTCTCGCCGGTGTAGAGCATTTCCTTGGCCTTGCGCAGGCCCATCACCCACGGATGGATCAGCACCTCGGTGGCGGCCGCCGCCAGCGTATGGCCGACCGGGTCGGAAAAATAGGCGTCGTCGGCGCAGACCACCAGGTCGCACATGTTGGCGATCATGAAGCCGCCCGCCACGCAGGCGCCCTGCACCTCGGAGATGGTGGGCTTGGGGAAATCCCAGATGCGCAGGCAATAGCCGTAATAGCGCTGCGATTCATAGGCCCAGCGTTCCTCGACGGTGAAGTCGGCGCGCTTGGCCTGCGCTTCTTTCAGGTCGTGGCCCGCCGAGAAATGCGCGCCCTGCCCGGCCAGCACCACCACGCGTACGGCCGGGTCGTCGGCGGCGCGCGCCAGCGCCTGGTCCAGTTCATCCAGCATCTGCTGGCTTTGCGCATTGCGCGCAGCGGGGCGCGCCAGGCTGATGCGGCAGACCGCGCCGTGCTGTTGCACAGCGAGAGTGGCGTATTCCATGAAGTCTCCTCGTCCGTTGTCATGCTCGGCCGAATTGAATTTACGCCCTGCCATTCCTAGAATACAAAATATTCGTTTAATTTATCCCACAATATGAACACCTCTAAATCGACCGGCGGCACCCAGAGCATGCGGCGCGCGCTGGCCCTGCTGCGGGTGCTGGCCCAGCACCAGGAAGACGGCATCGACCTGCAAGGCGTCATGGCGCGCACCGGGCTGGAACGTTCCACCGCGCACCGCCTGCTGAGCTGCCTGCTGGAAGAACGTTTCGCCGAGCGCGATCCGGCCAGCCGCAAGTACCGGCTGGGGGTCGACTCGATGCAACTGGGCTTCGCCTCGCTGCGCCATACGCCGCTGCTGGACGCCTTGCGCCCGTTCGCGCAGAAGCTGGCGCGCCTGTCGGGCGACACGGTGTTCCTGGTGATCCGCCAGGGCGACTACGCGCTATGCCTGCTGCGCGAGGCCGGCAGCTTTCCGGTGAAGGTGTTCACCATCGACCAGGGCGAGCGCCGCCTGCTGGGCATCGGCGCGGGCGGACTGGCGCTGCTGGCCAGCCTGGACGACGACGAGATCGCGCTGCTGTACGAGCGGCACGCGCCGCTCTATGCGCAGGCGGGCTTTACGCGCACGGGGCTGGCCAAGATGGTGCGCCAGGCGCGCCAGGCGGGCTACGCCACGATCGTGGACACGATCACGCCGGGGGTGTCCGGCGTGGGCGTGGCCTTTCCGGTGTCGGCGCTGACCTGGGTGGCGGTGAGCTTCGGCGCGATCAGCAGCCGGCTGGACGCCAGCCGCCGGGTCGAGATGGGAGAACTGCTGCGCGCCGAGTGCCGCGCATGGAGCCGGGAATACGCCGGGCTGTAGCGACAGCGCCGGCGCCCGGGGGGGACAGGCGCCAGGCCCCAGGGGGGCGCGGCGCCTCGCGAGGCGCTAGACGCGCTCGAACACCGCCGCGATGCCCTGCCCGCCGCCGATGCACATGGTGACCAGGGCATAGCGGCCCTGCACGCGCTGCAGTTCGTAGAGCGCCTTCACGGTGATGATGGCGCCGGTCGCGCCGATGGGATGGCCCAGGCTGATGCCGCTGCCATTGGGGTTGACCTTGGCCGGGTCCAGGCCCAGTTCGCGCGACACCGCGCAAGCCTGCGCCGCGAAGGCTTCGTTGGCTTCGATCACGTCGAGCTGGTCCACGGTCAGGCCGGCGCGCTTGAGCACCGCCTGGGTGGCCGGCACCGGGCCGATGCCCATGATGGTGGGATCGACCCCCGCATGCGCGTAGGCGACCAGGCGCGCCAACGGCTTGACGCCGCGCCGCTCCGCCGCCGCGGCGCTCATCAGCACCACGGCGCCGGCGCCGTCGTTCAGGCCCGAGGCGTTGCCGGCGGTGACGGTGCCGTTCTCTTTCTGGAACACCGGCTTCAACGCCGCCAGGCCTTCCGCCGTGACGTCGCGCCGCACATGCTCGTCGGTGTCGAACGTGACCTCGCCCTTGCGCGTCTTGATGACGAACGGCACGATCTGCTCGCGGAACCGGCCGGCCTCGATGGCGGCCGCCGCGCGGCGGTGCGATTCGGCCGCCAGCGCGTCCTGGTCGGCGCGGCTGATGCCGAACTTGGCGGCCACGTTCTCGGCGGTGACGCCCATGTGCATGCGGCCGAACGGATCGGACAACGCGCCGGTCATCATGTCCAGCAGCGCCGCGTCGCCCATGCGCGCGCCCCAGCGCTGCGCCGGCGCGATGTACGGCGCGCGGCTCATGCTTTCGGCGCCGGCGCCCACGGCGATCTCGGCGTCGCCCAGCATGATGGTCTGCGCGGCCGACACGATGGCCTGCAGGCCCGACCCGCACAGGCGATTGACGTTGAACGCGGGCGTCTCCTTGCCGATGCCGGCGTTCATGGCGGCCACGCGCGACAAGTACATGTCGCGCGGCTCGGTGTTGATGACGTGGCCCACGGCGACGTGGCCGACCTCGTCGCCCCCGACCGCCGCGCGCGCCAGCGCTTCCTTGATGACGGCGGCGCCCAGGTCGATGGGCGGGACGTCCTTCAATGCGCCGCCGAAATCGCCGATGGCGGTGCGGGCGGCTGCGGCGACGATGACTTCATTCATGGTGTTCCTCCTGTGCGATCCCAAACGTGGATAGCCCCATCATACTGTGCGGTGCAACATGGCGTCCAAGCCCGTCCCCCAGGCGGCGCTATTGCTTGGGAATGCCGGCGCGCTCGGCCGCGTCGGCCCACTTGCGGATCTCCGCAAGCTGGAACTCGCCCAGCTCCGCGGCCCCGGCGGGGAAGGCTTCCCAGCTGGTGCGCGCCAGGAACGCTTCGGCGTCGGCGGTGCGGTAGATGTCCACCAGGGTGCGCGACAGTTTGTCGATCACGGCCGCCGGCGTGCCGGCCGGCGCGAAGGCGGCGGTCCAGTTCACCATGTAGTAGCCGTCGAAGCCGGACTCCTGCAGCGTCGGCACATCGGGCGCGCTGCGCAGGCGCTGGTGGCCCGTCACGGCCAGCAGCCGCATCTTGCCGGCCTGCACGAACGGGATCACCGCGCCGTAGTCGGCGAACACCAGGTCCACCTGCCCGCCGGCCAGGTCGGTCAGCGCCGGCGCGGCGCCTTTGTAAGGCACGTGCGTGGCCTCGATGCCGGCCATCGACAGGAACAGCTCGGTGGCGATCTGGTACGAGGCGCTGCCGCTGCCGTAATTCAGCTTGCCCGGCGCGCGGCGCGCCGCCTCGACCAGCTCGGCCACGCTCCGGTAAGGCGCGCCGGCCTGCACCGCCAGCGCCATCGCGCCGAAGCCCAGGCGAGCGACCGGCGCGAAGTCCTTGACGGGGTCGTACGGCAGTTGCTTGAACATGGCGGCGTTGGTGGCCACCGGCGAGTTGCTGGCCAGCAGCAGCGTGTAGCCGTCGGGCCGGGCCGTGGCGACCGCCTGCGCGGCAATGAAGCTGTTGCCGCCCGGCCGGTTCTCCACCGATACCGGCACGCCCAGCCGGACCTCCATCTGCTGCGCCACATAGCGGGCGTTGCTGTCGGTGCCGCTGCCCGGCGGAAACGACACGACCAGGCGGATGGGCTGCTCGGGGTATGCGGCACGCGCGGCCGGCGGCAGCAAGGCCGCGCACAACAGCGCGGCCAGCCGGAAAAAGCGGTTCATGGGTTGTCTCCTGGATTATCGGCGCGCACGGCCATGCGCGCGGACCCAAGGGTAGGCAACCGGCGGCGGACCCGTCTAATACTGATTCATTAGCTCGCCATAGCGATTCGGTATCGCCTGGGTGGCCAGCATCACGTCGCGCAGCTTCAGCACCGGCACGCACGACGTATCGCGATGCGCCACCAGCGACAGGGCCAGCGCGCCCTGCGCCTCGGCATCGACCAGGTCGACGAACGCCACGTGCGGCGTGGAATAGGCGCGCGTCACGCCCGGCACCAGCGCCACGCCCAGCCCGCTCGCCACCAGGCTGACCAGGGTCTGCACCTGGATGGCTTCCTGGCTGATGCGCGGCGAGAACCCCGCCTTGCGGCACAAGGCCTGCGCCACGCCGTGCAGGCCCGGCACCTTGGCCGGCGAATACATCACGAAGGGCTCCGACCGCACGTCCTGCAGCACCACCGGGCCGCTCGCCAGCGGATGGGCGGCCGGCAGCGCCAGGATCAGGCTGTCGCGCTCGACCACCCAGCTCGACAAGGACGGGTCTTCGGCCAGCGGGCCGCGCACCAGGCCGGCGTCGATCTCGTTGGCGCGCAGCATGCCGGCCAGCCGCACCGTGCTGTCCTCGCGCAGTTCGAGCTCGACGTCCGGATAGCGGCGCCGGAATACCGGCAGGCAGCGCGGCAGCAACATGTAGGTGGCCGAGCCCACGAAGCCCAGCCGCAGGCGGCCTTGTTCGCCCAGCGCCACGCGCCGCGCCGACTGCCGCGCCTGGTCGGCATGGAACAGGGCGCGCCGCGCATCGGCCATCAGGGCCGCGCCGGCCGGCGTCAGCGACACGCCCTTGGCGCCGCGCTCCAGCAACTGCGCCCCCCACGCCGTGCTCGAGCTTCTGGATCGACACCGACAGGGCCGGCTGGGCGATATGCAGGACTTCGGCGGCGCGACGGTAGCTGCCGAGTTCGGCGATGGTGACGAATTGGCGTAGTTGACGGAGGTCCATGGCCATAACGAATTCGATATCACGCAATACAAACACCATATTAGACGCTTATGCACTGCCTGGTTAGGATGCGCCCATGACGCTTCCCTCCGACCCCGAACGCAGCGCCCTGGCCGGCGTGCGCGTGCTGGACCTGACCTCGGTCGTGTTCGGCCCCTACGCCTCGCAGATCCTGGCCGACTATGGCGCCGACGTGATCAAGATCGAGTCCCCCGAGGGCGACTCCACCCGCC
Organism: Bordetella genomosp. 2; assembly: GCF_002261345.1. Taxonomy (GTDB): domain Bacteria; phylum Pseudomonadota; class Gammaproteobacteria; order Burkholderiales; family Burkholderiaceae_B; genus Bordetella_A. The sequence goes on from NZ_NEVT01000006.1 coordinate 1,082,259, forward strand.
GCACCGGACCGCAGCAGGAAGACGGGCTGGCGGCGATTTTCCTCGGCATCAACCGCAACAAGCGCAGCGTGGTGCTGGACCTGAAACAGGCCGCCGCGCGCGAGGCCCTGCTGGCCCTGGTGGACGGCGCCGACGTGCTGATGCACAGCATGCGGCCGGCCAAGATGGCGCGGCTGGGCCTGGACCCCGACACCCTGTGCGCGCGCAACCCGCGCCTGGTCTACGCGGGCCTCTATGGTTTCGGCGAGGGCGGCGCCTACGCGGGCCTGCCCGCCTACGACGACATCGTGCAGGGGCTGTCCGGCGTGGCCGACATCACCCAGCGGCAAGGCGGCACGCCGCGCTACCTGCCCACCATCGCGGCCGACAAGACCTGCGGGCTGGTCGCCGCGCATGCGATCCTGGCGGCGCTGTTCCAGCGCGAACGCACCGGCCTGGGCCAGCGCCTGGAAGTGCCGATGTTCGAGTCGATGGCGTCCTACCTGCTGGTGGAACATCTGTACGGCCGGCACCTGCAGGATACGCCCGGCGCGGCCGGCTACCCGCGCGTGCTGGCGCCCTGGCGGCGCCCCTACCAGACCGCCGACGGCCATCTGTGCATGATGCCGTACACCGACGCCCACTGGCGGCGCTTCTTCACCGAGACCGGCCATGCGGACCTGGCCGGCGACGCCCGCTTCGCCGACATCTCGGCGCGCACCCGCCATATCGAGACGCTCTATGAACTGGTGGGCGGCATCGTCGCCGGCCGCGACACGGCGCACTGGCTGGCGCTGTGCCAGCGCCTGGAGATTCCCGCCGCGCCGGTCAACCGGCTGGAGGACCTGGAACACGACCCGCACCTGCGCAGCGTGGACTTCTTCGTGCCGCTGCAGAGCGCGGCGGGCAAGCGCTATCGCTTCGCCCGCAATCCGGTGCGGCTGCAGCGCTCGCAGGTCGCGCCAGCCATGCCGCCGCGCCTGGGCGAACACACGCGCCAGGTGCTGCGCCAGGCCGGGCTCGAGCCCGAGCGGGTCGAAGCGCTGCTGGCCAGCGGCGCGGCGCGCGAGCCGGCCGCCCCATCCCTTTCCACACAGGAGGACACGCCATGACCGATTCCCGCCCGGCTCCGCTGCTGGGGCACGGCTACTACTGGCAAGACCTGCAGGTCGGCCAGCGCTTCCGCACGTTCCGCCGGACCGTCACCGAAACCGACATCGTCAACTTCATCAGCGTCACTGGCATGCTGGAGACGATCTTCATCGACGCCACCTACGAGCATGGCGCGATCCGCGGCCGGCCGGCGCCGGGCGCGCTCACGTACGGGCTGATCGAAGGCCTGATCATGCAGGGCATGGTGCAGGGCACCGGGCTGGCGCTGCTGGAGGTGCACAAGAAAATGCTTGCGCCGGTCGTGGCCGGCGACACCGTCTGGGCCGAAATCGAAGTCACCGGCATCCGGCCCACCTCGCAGCACAACCGCGCCGTGGTCAGTTCGGCAATCGAAGTGCGCAACCAGCACGACCAAGCCGTGATGGCCTACACCGCCACGCGCATGCTGGCCGGCAGGCCGGCCTGAGTGTCGCGCGGCCGGACGGCCGCGTCCCCGGGCGGCGTGCGGCGCCGTCCCTACAAAACAAGCACAAGGAGACAAGCACGATGAGAACCCTCACCCAGACCGCCGCGGCCGCCCTGGCCATCCTCGTCCTGGCGGGGCCGGCCCCGGCGCGGGCCGCCTGGCCCGAGCGCCCGGTCACCATGGTGGTGCCCTTCCCGCCCGGCGGGCCCACCGACCTGGTGGCGCGCGTACTGGCCAAGCAACTGGCCGACCAGACCGGCCAGACCTTCGTCGTCGAGAACAAGGGCGGCGCCAATGGCAACATCGGCATGCAATATGCCGCGGCCGCCAAGCCGGACGGCTACACCGTGCTGTACAACACCTCGTCGATCGCCCTCAGTCCGAACTTGTACCGCAACCTGCCTTTCGATCCGGTCAAGGATTTCACCGCGGTGTCCTCGACCGCGGTGATCCCGCTGGTGCTGCTCACGCACCCGTCGGTGCCCGTCAATGACGTGCGGGAGTTCGTCGACTATGCCCGCGCCAATCCGGGCAAGCTGTCCTACGGCTCGGCGGGCGCCGGCAACGTGACCCACCTGGGCGCCCTGCTGTTCCTGCGTTCGGTCGGCATACAGGCGGTGCATGTGCCGTACCGTGGCAGCGCGCCGGCGATGACGGACCTGGTCGGCGGCCAGGTGCAGTTCATGACCAACACGCTGAACGATTCCCTGGGATTCGTGCGCGAAGGCAAACTGAAGGCGCTGGCGGTCAGCAGCAAGGCGCGCAGCCCCCAGCTGCCCGACACGCCGACGCTGGGCGAAACCGTGGTGCCCGATTTCGAAATGGGCGCCTGGCAAGGCATGGTGGTGCCGGCGGGCACGCCGCAGGCCGTGGTGGACGCGCTCAACGCGCAGATCCGCAAGGCGCTGCAGGCGCCGCCGGTGCTCAAGCAATTGGCCGCGCAGGGCGCGCAGCCGCTGGGATCGTCGCCCGCCGAGTACGGCGAATATATCCGGGCCGAGATCGACCGCTGGCACGAAGTCGTGCAGGCGGCCGATGTCCGGCTGGACTAGGGCCTGTCCACGCTAAAAGGAGGCCCGGCGGGCGCGGGACTCAGCGCCCCGCGGCCTTGGCACTGATGCCGCCGGCCACGCCCATGTCGGTCTTGGGCACGTCGGTGATGATGATGCGCACGTCCTCTTCCGAAATGCCGATGCTGTCGTGCACGGCCCGGCTCACGGCCGCCAGCATGGCGGCCTTTTTTTCCTCCGTGCGGCCCTCGATCAGCATGACGCGCAGCAAGGCCATGTCCTTGCCGAGCTCGCCGGCCACGATGACGTGCTCGGGGGGCACTTCCTGCAGCACGATGCGCACGCTGGCCAGCGGCGCCGCCAGGCTGTCGACGACAGCCTGCGACACGCGGGTCAGCAGTTCGGACTTCTGCTGGGCCGAGTGGCCCTGCATGATCTGGACATTCAGGATAGGCATGGGAGGGTTCCGCTGTAATGAGCCGTGGGAGAAGCGCTCATCATAGCGAAAGCCGCGGCGGGCCGCCCTCCCCGCCCCGCTCAATGCGGGGACTCGGCCTGCTGGGACGGGGCGGGCGCCGGGTCGGCCGGCGCGGGCTCCACGGATGCGGGCGTGACCAGGTCCACGACCTTCTTGCGCGACAACATGCCGATGAACTCGTCGTCCTCGCCGGTCACGGCCACCGGCTGGTCGCTGTGCACCAGGCGTGCCAGCACCTCGTCCAGTCCGGCGGTGGCCGGCACCGAGGCCAGGTCCTCGACGAATGCGGACACGTCGCGCGCGCCGGACTCGACCGCGCGCTGCGCCACCTCGGCCGTCAGCACGCCGGCCAGCCGCTTGCCGTCGAGCACCGGGGCATACTCGAAGTTGAGCGCCCGCATGCGGTCCAGCGCATGCGCCGGCCGCGACCGCATGGTCAGCGTCAGGCGCGGCGGGTTGACGGCATGGGCGGCGTTGAGCACCTTGGTGCGGTTGACGTCCTGCAAGAAGGCCTGCACATAGTCGTTGGCCGGGTTCAGCAGAATGTCCTCGGGCGTGCCCTCCTGCACCAGCTCGCCGTCCTTCAGGATGGCGATCCGGTTGCCCAGCCGCAGGGCCTCGTCGAGGTCGTGGGTAATGAACACGATGGTCTTGTTCAGGCGCGCCTGCAACTGCAGCAGGTGATCCTGCATCTCGCGGCGGATCAGCGGATCCAGCGCCGAGAACGCCTCGTCCATCAGCAGGATCTCGGCATCGGTCGCCAGCGCCCGCGCCAGCCCCACGCGCTGTTGCATGCCGCCGGACAGCTGGTGCGGATACTGCGCCTCGAAACCGTTCAGCCCCACCTGGTCGAGCCAGTGGCGCGCGCGCTGCTCGCGTTCGGCCTTGGGCATGCCCTGCACGGTCAGGCCGTAGGCCGCGTTCTCCAGCACCGTGCGGTGCGGGAACAGGCCGAAGCGCTGGAACACCATGCTCATCTTCTTCTGGCGGAAGGTCTCCAGTTCGCGCTTGCCGAGGCTGACGACGTCCACGCCATCGACCAGGATGTGGCCGGCGCTGGGCTCGATCAGCCGGTTGAAATGCCGGATCAGCGTCGACTTGCCCGAGCCGGACAAGCCCATGATGACGTAGATGCTGCCCTCCTCGATGGAGAGGCTGATGTCGCGCAGACCCAGCGTGTGGCCGCTCCTGGCCAGCAAGTCTTCCTTGCTCATGCCGTCCTGGGCGGCCTGCAGCCACTTGCCGGGGTGCGGACCGAAAATCTTGTAGATGTTCTTGACTTCGATCTTGCTCATCGATGGCCTCCTTTGCGTACACGCTGCCCGTAGGACTGCGTGATGCGATCGAACAGCACCGCCAGCACCACGATGCCCAGGCCGGCCAACAGGCCGCGCCCCACTTCCAGGCGGTTGATGCCCAGCAACACTTCATAGCCCAGCCCGCGCGCGCCGATCATCGAGGCGATGACCACCATCGACAGCGCCATCATCGTGGTCTGGTTGATGCCGGCCATGATGTTCGGCAGGGCCAGCGGCAGCTGCACGCCGAACAACTGCTGGCGCGGCGTGGCGCCGAACGCGCGCGAGGCTTCCAGCACCTCGCGGTCGACCAGGCGGATGCCCAGGTCGGTCAGGCGGATCAGCGGCGGCACCGCATAGATGACCGTGGCAATGATGGCCGGGATCTTGCCCAGGCCGAACAGCATCACCACCGGGATCAGGTAGACGAAGCTCGGCATGGTCTGCATGACGTCCAGCACCGGCAGCATGATCGAGCGCAGCCAGTTGGCGCGCGCCATCAGCACGCCCACCGGAATGCCGATGATGACCGACAGGCCGGCGGCCATGATCATCAGCGCCAGGGTCTGCATGCCGGCGTCCCACAGGCCCAGCAGGCCAATGACGCACAACAGCGCGCCCATGGCGACGCTCAGGCCGATACGGCGGCTCACGCCCCAGGCGATGGCGATGGTGGCCAGCACCACCACCCACCAGGGCGTGCTGCGCAGCAGGTGCTCGAGCCAGACCAGCACGTCCAGGAAGGGCCGCGACATTGCCTCGAGCGTGTCGGCATAGCGCGTGACCAGGTGATCGACGAAAGTGTCGATGGCGCCGCGCACGGCGCGCGGCGGGATGATTTCAGGAAACATAGGCAACTCCATACGGGCGTGCCGCAGGGTGATGCGGCCGGGCGCGAACGGCCAGCCGCATGGCCCTCGGCACGCGTTCCCGGCGCGGCGCGGCGGCCGCGCGCGGGGACAGGGCCGGGCAAGGCGGCGCCGCACCGCGCGGGGCGGCGCGACGCCAGGGCCGGATTACAGCGCGGCCTGGACGCGCGTCGCGACCTCGGCGGGCACCCATTTGGTCCAGACATCGGACTTGTTCTTCAGGAACCATTGGGCAACGGCGGCGGAATCATCGCCGGACTCTTCCATGTGCGCCAGGGTCTGGTCAACCTCGGGCAGCGGGATGGAAACCTTGGACAGGAACTCGGTCAGCTTCGGCGCCTTCTGCGAAAACTCGGTATTGACGGCGGTGAACACCGGGTTCTCGGGGTAGGCGCTGGGCTGCGGGTTGGCGCACTTGGGCGCGGTCAGGCACTTGTGCTTCTCGGCGTCATACGGGGGCAGCTCGAGCTTGACCAGGTCCAGCGCGCCCACCAGCGGCGTCGGATACCAGTAGTAGAACACCACGTTCTGCTTGCGCTTGTAGGCCGACATCAGGGCCGCCTTCTGCGCGGCGCCGGTGCCGGGCGAATACAGGGTGTAGGTGTCGTCGAGCTTCAGGGCGTGGAACAGATTGGTGCTGGTGACTTCGCAGCCCCACCCCGCCGGGCAGCCGTAGAAACGGCCCTTGGAGGGCTCTTCCGGATCCTGGAACTCATCCTTGAACTTCGGCAGGTCGGCCGCCGACTTCAGTTCGGGCAGGCGCTCGGCGGTGTACTTGGGAATGAACCAGGCCTCGCCGCCCATGTAGACGTCGCCGATGCGCTTGACCTTGCCGGTCTTCTGGGCCTTGTCCCAGGGGTCGGCCACACTGTTCAGCCAGATCTCGGTGTTGATGTCCAGGTCGCCGCGCTCCAGGGCAGCCAGGGCGGGCAGGGTTTCCGTGGGCAGGGTCTCGGTCTTGCAACCGTAGCCCTTTTCCATGATGAAACGCTCGATGTCGACCAGCACCAGGTTGGATTCCCAGTTCATGCCGCCGAACTTGACCGGGCGGTCCAGTTCGCACTGCGGCGCGTCAGCCGCATGGGCGGCGCCGGTAAACGCGAAAACCACCGCCGCGGCGGCCAGGGTCTTGACAGGGGTGAAACGCATTGGCTTTTGCCTCCATAGGTTCAGGGACACAACGCATGCCGGAGGGCTGCGGTATGCCGTGGAGCTAAGGGGGTTGTGCGGAAGACGGGCAGACCGTCAATACAAACCGACACTAGCAGCGAGGCGCGGCGCCGGGGTGGCGAACGGCCTCATCAGACAGCAGGTCCGGGACACGCCGCAATGGGCCGACACGGACTGCCAGTAAATTGAAAGAAACTAAATGAAGAAGGCAGCATCTTAGCCGATTTTGTTCCAGCGACCAACCGCGGTACAGAATCGTTTTGATACAAACAGCCAAAAAACGGCTAGGGAAAGCCCCAGGTAACGGGCCCGCAGCCCCCGGTATTGCTGATGCTGCGCCGCAGCATTCGCTTGAATAATTTAGTTTCTTTTTGTTGCTAACAGACCACTTCCACGCCCTGCCGGCAGCGGCGCCAGGCGCCCTCAGCGCCCGGCGCCGCCCCCGCGGCGATTAGCTATCAGCGATCCTCATACATATAGGTGCGCCGCCACGGGTAGGCCAGGTCCGCCGGGTTGTCGAGCTCGTCGGGCCGCCCGGTTGCCGGCGAAGTGGCCAGCACCTGGTGCAGGGCGATCCAGCCGTGCTGGAAGGCCATGGCGCAGCCGGCCAGGTACAGCCGGTACGCGCGCAACGAGCGCGCGCCCTGCTCGCCCTGCAGCACTTGCGTCGCCTCTTCCAGGCGCGCTTCCAGCGCGTCGCTCCAGGCCCACAGGGTCCGGGCATAGTGCGGGCGCAAGTTCTCGACATCCACGGCCTCGAGACCGCCGTTGGTCATGGCCTCCAGCACGCTGCTAATGTGGGTCAGTTCGCCGCCGGGGAAAATGTACTTTTCGATGAACTCGCCCATGCCGCTGCCCAGCTCGGCGTTATAGAGGCCGGCCGCGGTGATGCCGTGGTTCATGATGAGGCCGCCCGGCTTGACCAGCCGGCGCAGCTTGGCGAAATACCCGGGCAGCTGGGCGCGGCCCACGTGCTCGAACATGCCCACCGACGCGAGCTTGTCGTAGGGTTGCGACTCGTCCAGCTTGCGGTAGTCCAGCAGCTCCATGCGCACGCGCCCGGCCAGGCCTTTCTCCTGGATGAGCTTGTTGACGTACGCATGCTGGTTGCGCGACAGCGTGATGCCCGTGGCGTCCACGCCGTAGTGCTCGGCGGCCCACAGCAGCAGCCCGCCCCAGCCGGCGCCCACGTCCAGGAAGCGCTCGCCCTCGTGCAGGCGCAGCTTGCGGCAGATGTGGTCCAGCTTGGCTTCCTGCGCCTGCGCCAGATTCATGTCCGGCGTACGGTAGTACGCGCAGGAATAGACCCGGCGCGGGTCCAGCCACAAGGCATAGAAGTCGTCGGACAGGTCGTAATGGAACTCGATCTGCCGGGCGTCGCGCTCGACCGAGTGGCGCCACACCGAAATGACCTTGCGCACCAGCTCGGTCAGCCAGCCGCCCCGGGCGGCATCGACCGGCGAGCCCGGCAGCAGCGCCGAGGCGGCCGCCATGACGTCGCGCATATTGCCCTGGATGTCGATGCGGCCCTCGACGTAGTCCTGGCCCAGGACGCCGACGGCGCCTTCGGCCAGGTGGGCCAGGGCGGCCTTGTCGCGCGCCACGAAGCGGACTTGAGGATCGGCGGCGCCGATCACGGCGCCGTCGGGCAGTTGCATCTGCACGGTGACCGGCAGGCCCTGCAATTTGCGTTCTACAGCAGACAGCAAAGGATTCACAGCTTCTCCCCGTCATGAAAGAACCCGGCAACTTTATCGGAAAACGGTTGCAAGCTGTAAGCCAGGCAACCCGTGATACAGTCGTCGGCTTGCCCCCGATTGCATGGCAACCGGGAGCACGGACCATCCCCCAGATCGATGCTACCTCAATCCCTGTCCCGCACCCTGCCCGGCTGGCTCATCCTCATGGGCGTGCTGACCGCCATCGGTCCCTTTTCCATCGACATGTACCTGCCGGCCTTCCCGGCCATCGCCGACGGCCTGCGCGTGCCGCGCGGCGACGTCGAGCGCACGCTGGCCGCCTACCTGGTCGGCCTGGCCATGGCGCAGGTCGTCTACGGGCCGGTGGCCGATCGCTACGGGCGCAAGCTGCCGATGCTGACCGGGCTGGCGCTGTACGTGGCGGCCTCGCTGGGCTGCGCGCTGTCCGCCAACATCGAGATGCTGACCATCTGCCGGGTGCTGCAGGCGCTGGGCGGCGCGGCGGGCGTGGTGATCCCGCGCGCGGTCATCCGCGACCACTATGAAACGCAGGACGCGGCCCGCGCCATGTCGCTGCTCATGCTGATCATGGGCCTCGCCCCCATCCTGGCGCCGCTGGTCGGCGGCCAGTTGCTGGCCTTCATGGGCTGGCGCAGCCTGTTCTGGCTGATGGCCGCGGGCGCCCTGGCCATGCTGGGCGCCACCGCGCTGATCATGAAGGAGTCCCTGGCGCCGGAGCGGATGCAGCCGCTGAATGCGCGCTCCATCGCCGGCAATTACGCGGCGCTGGTGCGCCACCGGGGCTTCATGGCCCACAGCCTGGCCGGCGGGCTGGGCCAGGCCGGCATGTTCGCCTACATCATCAGCTCGCCGCGGCTTTTCATCGAGCTGTACGGGGTCGATCCCCAGCATTACGGGCTGTTGTTCGGCGCCAACGCCGCCGGCCTGATCATCGGCTCGCAGATCAGCGCCCGGCTGCTGCGCCGCCATACCCCGCTGCAGCTGCAGCGGCGCGCCCTGAATGCGCTGGCCGCGGCCAGCCTGGCGGCCCTGGCCCTGACGCTGGCGGGGCAGATGTCGCTGCCGCTGCTGATGGCGTGCCTGGTCGGCTACATGTTCAGCCAAGGCTTCGTCAACCCCAATTCAGCCGCGCTGGCGCTGGCCGAACAGGGCCGGCGCCTGGGCGCCGCCTCGGCCCTGCTGGGCACCCTGCAACTGTCATGCGGCGCCGTGGCCGGACTGGTGGTCAGCGTCTGGCAGGCCACCGGCCCCCTGCCCCTGGCCACGGTACTGGCCTGCTGCGCCTGCCTGTCGTGGCTGTCCGGATACATCGCACGCGGCGCGGGCGCCCGGACTGCTTGATTTTCCTGGCATTTTCGTATTAGAATGGCGAGCTTCACATGAAGTTTTCGTGAATCCCTGAGCTACCACTATGCTTTGTGGCAGCCACTTTTCATCCTCCACCCGTGTATAGGGCGGCGGCAAGCGGGTATAAGCACTGGGCCCAGCCCAACCACCTGTCTTTCCTTCCCCATGCGCGGCCAGAATACTTAGAGGTAAAACCATGGCACGCGTATGCCAAGTAACTGGCAAAGGCCCGATGACGGGCAACAACGTTTCGCACGCTAACAACAAGACCAAGCGTCGCTTCCTGCCCAACCTGCAATCGCGCCGGTTCTGGGTCGAAAGCGAAAACCGCTGGGTCCGCCTGCGTGTTTCCGCCAAGGCCATCCGCATCATCGACAAGAACGGCATCGACGCCGTGCTGGCCGATCTGCGCGCCCGCGGCGAAGTGGCCTGATCCCAGGCTCGCCCCCATAGGCCTCCCAGGAGCACGACATGGCCAAAGGTATCCGCGAAAAAATCAAGCTCGAGTCGACCGCCGGCACGGGCCACTTCTACACGACCACCAAGAACAAGCGCAACATGCCCGAGAAGATGCTGATCAAGAAATTCGATCCGGTCGCTCGCAAGCATGTCGACTACAAAGAAACCAAGCTGAAGTAATCCAGCTGGTTTTGGGTATAGTTATACGGCCCTGCGCATCGCGGGGCCGTTTTTTTTCGTCCATTGCCGCGTCACGCACCCATCGCCATGCTCCGAACCCTGACCTTGCTGCGCGCCGCCGCGTTCGCGGCAGTCCTGACCGCCCTGCCCACGGCCCACGCCAAGAACGATGCGCCCCCGATCCGCATCGGCGAGATCAACAGCTACAAGGCGATCCCGGCCTTTCTCGACCCCTACAAGAAGGGCTGGCAGCTGGCGCTGGAACAGGTCAACGCGCGGGGCGGCGTGCTGGGCCGCCCGCTGCAAGTGATCTGGCGCGACGACAACGGCAACCCGGGCGATTCCGTGCGCGCCGCCCAGGAACTGCTCACCCGCGAGAAAGTCGAGCTGCTGTTCGGCGGCTTCCTGTCGCACACCGGGCTGGCGCTGACCGACTTCGCCAAGCAGCGCAAGGTGTTCTTCCTGGCGGCCGAGCCGCTGACCGACAAGATCACCTGGCAGGACGGCAACCGCTACACCTACCGGCTGCGCCCCTCCACCTGGATGCACGTGGCGGCCCTGGCGCCCAAGGCCCTGGCGCTGCGCAAGAAGCGCTGGGCGCTGGTGTACCCCAACTATGAATACGGCCAGTCCGCCGTGGCCACCTTCAAGGCCATGATGACCTCGTTCCAGCCCGACATCGAATTCGTGGCGGAGCAGGCGGTGCCCCTCGGCAAGGTCGATGCCGGCGCGGTCGTGCAGGCGCTGGCCGATGCCCGGCCGGACGCCATCTTCAACGTGTTGTTCGCCGCCGACCTGACCCGCTTCGTGCGCGAGGGCAACACGCGCGGCCTGTTCGAAAATCGCTCGGTGGTGTCCGTCCTGACCGGCGAACCGGAATACCTCGAGCCGCTGGGCGCCGACGCCCCGGCCGGCTGGATCGTCACCGGCTACCCCTGGTACGCGATCGACACCCCCGCCCACCAGGCGTTTCTCGAAGCCTATCGCAAGCGCTACGACGAGACGCCCAAGGTCGGCTCGATCGTGGGCTACGCCTCGCTGATGTCGCTGGCGGCCGGCATCGAGCGCGCCGGCGGCGCCGACACGGAAAAGCTGGTCGAGGCATTCTCCGGCCTGGCGGTCGACACGCCGTTCGGCCCCATCACCTACCGCCCGCTCGATCACCAGTCGACCATGGGCGTGTACGTCGGCACTACCGCCGTGCAGGACGGCCGCGGCGTCATGACGGACTTCTCCTATATCGACGGCAGCCGCCTGCAGCCGCCCGACCAGACTGTCCGGCAGCTGCGCCCCGCACACTGATGAACCTGACCGGACTGCTGCTGCAGCTGCTGAACGGCCTGGCCGAGGCCAGCGCGCTGTTCCTGGTGGCGGCCGGGCTGTCGCTGATCTTCGGCGTGACCCGCATCGTGAATTTCGCGCACGGGTCGTTCTACATGCTGGGCGTCTACCTGGCCTGGACGCTCACCAACTGGCTGGGCGGCTCGGCGCTGGGCTATTGGGCGGCGCTGCCGCTGGCCGCGCTGGCGGTCGGGGCGCTGGGCGCGGCCATCGAAATGCTGGTGCTGCGCCGCATATACCAGGCGCCGGAACTGTTCCAGTTGCTGGCCACCTTCGCGCTGGTGCTGATCATCGGCGACGCGGCGCTGGCGGCCTGGGGGCCGACCGACCTGTTCGCCGCGCGCGCGCCCGGGCTGGACGGCGCGGTCGAGATCCTGGGCCGGCGCTTTCCCGCCTACGACTTGCTGCTGATCGCGCTGGGCCCGGTGGTGCTGGGCCTGTTGTGGCTATTGCTGATGCGCACCCGCTGGGGCAGGCTGCTGCGCGCCGCGGCCGAGAACCGCACCATGCTGGCCGCGCTGGGCGTCAACCAGGCCTGGCTGTTCACCTCGGCGTTCGCGCTGGGCGCCTTCCTGGCCGGGCTGGGCGGCGCCATGGCCGCGCCGCGCACGCCCGCCACCCTCGGGCTCGACCTGGAAATCATCGCCAGCGCCTTCGTGGTGGTCGTGGTCGGCGGGCTGGGATCGGTGCCGGGCGCCTTCCTGGCCGCGCTGATCATCTGCCTGGCCAAGGCGGTCTTCGTATTCGCGGGCCAGACGCAGATCGGCCCCTGGGGCTTCAACCTGTCCAAGCTGACCCTGGTCGCCGAATTCGCCGTCATGGCCATCGTGCTGGTGCTGCGGCCGTGGGGCCTGCTGGGCAAGCCGCCCGAGCCCGCCGGCGCGGCGGCCGCCGCCGCCCGGCCGGTGGCGCCGGCCTCGCGGCGCGTGCGCGCGGCCTATGCGGCGCTACTGGCGGCGCTGCTCGCCCTGCCGCTGGCCGATGCAATGTGGCCCTACCTCACGGTGCTGTTCACCGAGATCCTCATCGCCGCCCTGTTCGCCGCCAGCCTGCATTTCCTCATCGGACCGGCCGGCATGACGTCGTTCGGCCATGCCGCGTGGTTCGGGCTGGGCGCGTATGGGGCCGCCCTGCTGCTGAAGCTGGCGGCGCTGCCCATGGAGGCCGCCCTGCTGCTGGGGCCCCTCGCCGCGCTGCTGGGCGCCCTGCTGTTCGGCTGGTTCTGCGTGCGGCTGTCGGGCGTCTACCTGGCCATGCTGACGCTGGCTTGCGCGCAGATCCTCTGGGCGCTCGTCTACCAATGGGACGGCGTGACGGGCGGCAGCAACGGGCTGATCGGCCTGTGGCCGTCGGACTGGCTGGCCACCGGCCCCGCCTACTACTACGCCAGCCTGGCGCTGTGCGTGGCCGGCGTCGCCTGGCTGCGGCGCCTGGTGTTCGCGCCGCTGGGCTATGCGCTGCGCGGCGCGCGCGACTCGACCCTGCGTGCGCAGGCCATCGGCATGAACGTGCAGCGCGTCCAGTGGGCCGGCTTCATCGCCGCCTCGCTGGTCGCCGGCCTGGCCGGCTCGCTGTACGCCTTTTCCAAGGGCAGCATCGCGCCCGACGTGCTGGGCGTGGGCCGCTCGGTCGACGGACTGGTGATGGTGCTGCTGGGCGGCGTGCAGGCGCTGGCCGGCCCGCTGGTGGGCGCGGCCGCATACACCTGGCTGCAGGACAGCGCGGCGCGGTTGACGGAATATTGGCACGCGGTGCTGGGCGTGGCGGTATTGGCGCTGGTAATGGCGTTCCCGGGCGGCCTGGCCAGCCTGGCCGCCCGCGGCGCGGGAGCCCGTCCATGAACGCGCCGCTACTGCAAGTGCGCGGCCTGCGCAAATCCTTCGGCGGCATCCGCGCGCTCGACGACGTGTCGTTCGCGCTGGCCGCCGGCCAGATGCTGGCCCTCATCGGCCCCAACGGCGCGGGCAAGTCGACCTGCTTCAATGCGGTCAACGGCCAGGTGCGGCCGGATGCCGGGTCGGTGCAACTGGCCGGGCGCGAACTGGTCGGCCTGCCGCCCGAGCGGATCTGGCGCCAGGGCGTAGGCCGCACCTTCCAGACGGCGGCCACCTTCCGGTCGATGAGCGCGCTGGAAAATGTCCAGACCACTCTGCTGTCGCGCGACCGCCGCCTGTTCGACGGCTGGCGCCGCGCCGATCGCCATGGCCGGGACGAGGCGCTGGAACTGTTGTCGCAGGTCGGCATGGCCGACCAGGCGCAGCGCCCGTGCGGCGAATTGGCCTATGGCGACATCAAGCGGGTCGAACTGGCCATGGCGCTGGCGCACGGGCCGCGCCTGCTGCTGATGGACGAGCCGACCGCCGGCATGGCGGCCAGCGAGCGCCACGCGCTGATGCGCCTGGTCCGCGAACTGGCCGACACGCGCGACCTGGCCGTGCTGTTCACCGAGCACAGCCTGGATGTGGTCTTCCAGCACGCCGACCACATCGTGGTGCTGGTGCGCGGCCAGGTGCTGGCCCAAGGCAAACCGGCCGCCATCGCGGCCGACGCGCGCGTCAAGGCCGCCTACCTGGGCACGGACGACCCGCTGGCGTAGCAGCGCCTTCAGCCCGCCCGTGCGGCGTCGCCGCCGCTGTCCGCGGCACTGCCGCAGCGCGGCGATGGCTGCCCGGCAGTGCCGAGCGGGCCGCATTCGCGGAAGATGCGCGCCGTGCAGCCGGCGCAGATGCCCGGGTCCAGCCGCGCATAGATCTGCGCGATCGCCGTGTTCTTGTCGGGAAAGATGTGGTCCTCGCCCAGCCGCTCGACGAAGCCGGTGCGCCGCCACATCTGCGTGACGCCGGGCCGCGGCCGGTGAAAATACAAATCGCCGCCCATCTCGCGGCGCTTGCGCAGCTCGTCCTCCCAGAGCAGCGCGCCGGCCTGGTCGATGAAGTTCATGCTCTTGGCCATGATCAGCAGGTGCCTGGGCGCGTCCGGCCGGGCCCGCAGGGCTTGCAGCTGGTCCGCCACATGGGCCACCGCGCCGAAGTACACCGACCCCTCCATACGCAGCAGCTTGAGCTGCGGACATTCCGGCAGCGGACGCTGCGCCATCTCCAGCACCGCGAAATGGCGCTCGGGGTCGTCGGCGTCGAAGCCCATCGTGCGCATCGCCGGGTGCGAGGTGCGGTGCAGGTACACCATCAGCGACAGCAGGGTCCCCAGCAGGATGGCGATTTCCATGCGGATGGTGACCGTCGCCACCAGCGTGGCCAGGGCGATCAGGAACTCGCTGCGCTGGATGCGGGCCGCCTGGCGCCAGCGCGGCAGCTCCAGCAGGTTCCAGGCCACCAGCAGCAGCAGGCCGGCGATGGCGGCGTGCGGAATCATCGCCAGCAACGGCGCGCTGAGCATGACCAGCAGCACCAGCAGCACAGCCGCGAACACGGCCGCCAGCGGCGTGCGCGCGCCCGACTCGTAGTTCGGGATGGAGCGGTTCAGCGAACCGCACGACAAGTACGACGAGAAAAACCCGCCGACGATATTCGACAGCCCCTGGCCGATGAATTCGCGGTTCGCGTCGATGATCTGCCCCGAGCGCGAAGCGACCGCCTTGGCGATGGAAATCGACTGCGCCAGCGCGACGATGGACAGCGCGAAAGCCAGGCCGACCAGGTCCGGCAGCGTGGCCCAGTCAATGTCCGGCACGTGGAACGGCGGCCAGGGCTGCGCCAGTGCGCCCAGCACCGACACGGGCCGGCCGGCGGCGTCGAAGACCCAGGCATTCAGGCCCGCCGCCATGGCGGTGCCGGCCGCCAGGCCGATCAACATGTGCGGCTTGCGGCGGTCCCAGCGGCGCGCCAGCAGCGAGACGGCGACGGTCGTCGCGGCCACCAGCAGCGCGCCCCAATGCAGGTCGCCCAGGCCGCGCGCCACCCCGGCCAGCACCGCGCCGGCGCCATGCGCGCCGATTTCCAGCCCCAGCGCGTCGTTCAGCGCGTGGACCGCGATCAGCACGGCCGCCCCGCTGGTGAAGCCGAACAGCGCCGAAGGCGAAATGAAATTGGCCAGCGATCCCAGCCGCAGCACGCCCACCAGCCACTGCAGGATGCCGACCAGTATCGTCACGGCCAGCGCCATCTGTATATAGGCCGGGCTGCCCGCCGCCGCCAGCGGCGCCAGCACGGCATAGAGCGCCAGCGAATTCGCGTTGGTGGGGCCGGACATGACATGGCGGCTGGACCCGAACAGCGCCGCCACCACACAGGGCACGATGGCCGAATACAGCCCGAATTCGGGCGGCAATCCGGCCAGCGTGGCGAACGCCACCCCCTGCGGCAGCACCAGCAAGGCCCCCAGCAGGCCCGCCATGGCATCGGCGCGCAACGTGCCGGGCCCGATCTCGTCGACCCAGTTCCCGAATAGTCTGCGTGCCGCCTTGCCCACGTGCTGCGTCGTCCTCTTGTTGTCGGTATGCCCGCCAACCGGCGGCGGGGGTCTAGCGTAATCCCTCGTCACCCCGCGCGCAAACGCGCCGGCTCAGCTGGCGCCTCCGCCGCGCCGGGCGCGCATGGCGCGGCCGATGTCGGCCAGCGCCCGGTCATCGAGCAGGCGCGCCGCCATGGGCAGCAGTTCGTCTTCCTCGCGCTGGATGTGAGCGGCATAGAGGGCGCAGAACGCCTCGACCTCGGCGGCCTGCAGCAGGGCGGCGCGGCCGGCGGCCAGGTCCTCGAGCGCGCCGTGCAGGCGCCGCCAGGCAGCCTCGAGCTGGCGATGCTCCTGGGTCAGGCCATCGACCAGCGCGTGCAGGCAGACCGCGTCCGATCCCGCCATCGATTCCAGCAGCGCGGGGAACAAGTCTTCCTCTTCGTCGCGGTGATGCTGCACCGCCGCCGTGTCGAAATAGCGCAGCACGCTGGCCGCCGCGGTCCGGGCGGCGTCATCGGCGCCGTGCGCCGCCGCATGCGCGGCCAGGCGCCGCAGGGTGGCGCACTGCCGGCCCATGCGGTCATGACAGGCCGACAGCAGGTCGAGCGGCGCGTCCGGCCCGGCCGCCGGCGACGAAAAACCAGGAATCTCGACTGCCATGCCCGCCTCGCTGTCCGTTGTCTAATTCATCCCATCTGCTGTTGCCACCACAGGCGCAGCGTATCCCAGGCCCGGCCGGCCAGGCCGGCCTCGGGCACCGCGTCCAGCGTGACCAGCGGCCACTGCCGGCCCGGCTTGCCGTCGACCAGCACCTGCAGCGAGCCGACCTGGTCGGCCGCCGCGAGCGGCGCCACCAGCGGCTGGCGCTTGGCGATCACCGGCTCTACCTTGGCGCCCACCGGCACGGTGATGTATGCGTCGCTGGCCAGGCCGATGCGCACCGAATCGCGCGCGCCCTTCCAGACCTGGGGGGTGCCCAGCGCTTCGCCCTTAGCATACAGCCTGACCGTCTTGAAGCCCTGGAAGCCCCAGTTCAGCAGGACGCGGCTTTCCTCGGTGCGCAGTTTGTCCGAGGCCGTGCCCATCACCACCGAGATCAGGCGGCGGCGGTCCGGCCCGCTGGGCCGTTCGGCCGAGGCGATCAGGCAATAGCCCGCCGCCTCGGTATGGCCGGTCTTGAGCCCGTCGACGCTGGGGTCGACCCACAGCAGGCGGTTGCGGTTGGACTGCGTGATGTTGTTGTAGGTGAACGTGCGCGCCGAGTCGTAGGTCTTGTACAGCTCGGGATAATCGCGCACCAGGCGCGCCGCCAGGATGGAGAGATCGCGCGCGGTGGAATAGGTGCCGGGGTCGGGCAGGCCGTGCGGGCTGGCGAAATGGGTGCCGCGCAGGCCCATCTCGCCGGCCTTCTGATTCATGCGCAGCACAAACGCCTCGACCGAACCCGATACCGCCTCGGCCAGCGCAATCGCGGCGTCATTGCCGGACTGCACCAGCAAGCCGTACAGCAGGTCGTGCACCGAGACGCGCGTGCCGGGCTCGAGGAACATCTTCGAGCTGCCCGGCGCCACTTTCCAGGCCCGCGTCGACACGGCGACCTGCTGCGACGGCGCCAGGCGGCCCTGGCCCAGCGCCTCGAACACCAGGTACGCCGTCATGACCTTGGTCAGCGAGGCCGGCTCGATCCGGGCGTCGGCATTGTGCGAGGCGATCTCCTGCCCGCTGGTGGCATCGAGCAACAGCCAGGCGCGGGCGGTGAGCGGCGGCGCCGCCACCTGGGCATGCGCGCCCGCCAGGCAAGCCATGGCGGCCAGCAGGCCGGCACAGAATTTCTTGATCAAGGGAACTCCTACTTCGGTTGGGCCGGATGCTGGCGATGCGTCCGCCAGCGGAAATACGCGGTGCGCTCGCGCTCGTCGCGCAGCCGGCCGGCCCGCACGCGCAGCAGGTCTTTGCGGCCCACCAGCCCCGCCAGGCGGCCCGTATCGCGCTCGACGATGGGCACCCGCCCCACGCCGGTCAGCGCCATGCGGTCGGCCACCTGGCTGGCCAGTTCGTCCGGATAGCCGACGAAAAGTTCGCGGCCGGCCAGCATTTCGCCCAGCGAGCGCGCATTATCCTCGTCTTGCAGCGTCCACGCCAGGCTGTCGGCGCGCGTCATCTCGCCCACCACCACGCCGCACTGGTCGACCACCGGATAGGTGGTGTGGCGCCGCTCGGCGGTAGTGAAATGGGCCACCGCGTCGGCCACGCGCATGGTGGCCGGCAGGGTCTCGACCTGCGTGGTCATCACGGCCGACACCCGCACCAGGTCGAACGGGTCGACATGGTATTCGCGCGTCACATGGTGGCCGCGGCGGGCGATTTTCTCGGTCAGGATCGAGCGCTTGAGCAGCAGTACCGTCAGTCCGTAGGCAAACGCGCAGGCCGTCAGCACGGGCAGCAGCACGCTGAAGTTGCCGGTCAGCTCCACCGCGAACAGCGTCGCGGTCAGCGGCGCGCGCATGGTGCCGCCCATCATGGCCGCCATGCCCAGCAGCGCCCAGAAGCCCGGGGCGGCCGGCGGCAGCAGCGGCGTCGCCAGCGCGCCGAGCGCGCCGCCGAAGATCAGCAACGGGGCCAGCACGCCGCCGGAGGTGCCGGACCCCAGCGCGACCGACCAGATCACGACCTTCACCAGCAGCAACAGCAGCACGGCCTGCAGGGCGAGCCGGCCCGCCAGCAAGTCGGTGATGTTGTCGTAGCCCACGCCCAGCGCCGCCGGCTCGACCAGGCCGCCCAGGCCGATGACCAGGCCGCCGATGGCCGGCCACCACATCCAGTGCAGCGGCAGCTTCTCGAACAGGTCCTCGAACGCATACACCAGCGCCGTCAGCACGCCCGACCCCAACCCCGCCAGCACCCCGACGGCGGCCCAGGCGATCACATGCAGGAGCGACGGCTGGCCCATGCCCGCATACGGGAAGATCGGCGCGGCATCGAGCACCAGCCCGCGGGCGGCGGCGGCCACCACCGCCGCCACCGCGACCGGCAGGAAGCTGCGCGGTTTCCATTCGAACAGCAGCAGCTCCACCGCCAGCAGGATGGCGGCGACCGGGGTTCCGAACACGGCCGTCATGCCGGCCGCCGCGCCGGCCACCAGCAGCGTCTTGCGCTCGCTGGAACTCATGTGCACCATCTGCGCCAGCAGGGAGCCGATGGCCCCGCCGGTCATGATGATCGGGCCTTCGGCGCCGAACGGCCCGCCCGTGCCGATCGACACGGCCGACGACAGCGGCTTGAGCACGGCCACCCTCGGCTGGATGCGGCTCTTGCCGATCAGGATCGCTTCCATGGCTTCCGGAATGCCGTGGCCGCGGATTTTCTCGGAGCCGTAGCGCGCCATGAAACCGATGATGATGCAGCCCGCCACCGGCACCAGGACCACCGCCGCGCCCAGCGTATTGCCGGCGATCGGCAGGTCCTCGAGCGAGAAGCGGCCGTAATAGGCCAGGTTGGTGCACAGGGTGATCAGGCGCAGCAGCAGCCAGGCGGCGCCGACGCCGGCCAGGCCGACCAGCACGGCCATCGCCATCAGCAGCAGCACGCGGCGGTCGGTCGTGAAATCGCCCAGACGGGATGTGCCGGGCATGCGCACCGGAGCAAAAGGTGAAGGGGAAGCCATACGAAATCAGCGGACGAAAAGAAGCAGGACCGGCGCCATGCCGGTCCTGCGGAAAAAATATCGTAGCACGATATAAATTACATCCCGCTGACTGTCCATGCCGCGCGGCCATCATGCCGGCCGCGCCGGCATGAACGCTGCGGGCGCGCGCGCTTCGTTGCGCGGCAAGCCGCGTAAATCATGATGCTTTGTCCGGAAAACAACGCTTTGCGGCCGCCAGGGCCCTAAAAATGCGCGCGCCGGCGCGAAGTTCCGCTATCATCGGGCGCGAGGTGCCGAGTGCCGATGTTCGGTGCCGCGTTATCTCTATCCTCAAACATACGGATTTTGACCATGGCTACCAAAGCAAAAGCTCCTGCCAAGAAAGTCAGCAAGACCGCCGCCAAGGCTCCGGCCAAGAAGGCAACCGCCGCCAAGCCCGCCGTGAAGAAAACGGCTGCCGCCGCTCCCCGCGCCATCAAGCAGGCGCTGAACAAGTCGCAACTGGTTGCCCACCTGGTCGAACAGACCGGCGTGGAAGCCAAGTCGGTCAAGGCCGTGCTCGCCGGCCTGGAAAGCGCCGTGCTGGGCTCGATCGACAAGAAGGGCGCCGGCGAATTCACGCTGCCCGGCCTGTTCAAGGCGACCGTGCAGAAGGTCCCCGCCAAGCCCAAGCGCTTCGGCAAGGATCCGTTCACCGGCCAAGAGCGCTGGTTCCCGGCCAAGCCCGCTTCGGTCAAGGTCAAGGTCCGCGCGCTCAAGAAACTGAAAGACGCCGCGCAATAACCCGCGCCCGTCCGACAGTCTCATCGGCAAGGCCCGTCTCGCAAGAGGCGGGCCTTGCCGTTTCTGGCGGCGGGTTTGACACGGCGGGCCAGCGCATTTATCTTTACCTCAAAATATTTGATGTAAAGATAAATGCGCGACCATGTCGATTTCGTGCTGACGCAGTGGCACTACCAATGCCCTGGCCTGGACGTCTCGGCCATGGCGGTGTTCAGCCGCCTGTTCCGGCTGCACACGCTCGCCGCCCGCGAAGTCGACGCCGCCTTCCGCCGGCACGGCCTGCACCAGGGCGAATTCGATGTGCTGGCCACGCTCTACCGCGCCGGGCCGCCGCACACGCTCAACCCCCAGGCGCTGGTATCGGCGCTGCTGCTGTCGTCGGGCGCCATGACCAACCGGCTGGACCGCCTCGAGCAGGCCGGCCTGCTGGCGCGCCACCCCAACCCGGACGACCGCCGCGGCGTCATGGTGTCGCTGACGCCGCGCGGGCTGCGCGTCACCAAAGCGGTGCTCGGCGACTATCTGGATGAGCTCGAACGCCTGCTGGCGCCGCTGGCCGCGGCGGACCGCAAGCAGCTTGCAACCCTGCTGCGCCGGCTGCTGGCCGGGCACGACAGCCATGCCCCGGGCGCCATCGCTGCCGCCTCGCCCAAGTCCTGACCGCCCACCTCACTGGTTCCCCGCAGTTTTCCATGTCCAGCCCTTCGTCCAGCCCGCCCGCCCTCACCACCCCCATCATCCTGCTGATGTCGGCCGCCACCGGCCTGATCGTCGCCAGCAACTACTACATGCAGCCGCTGCTGCACACCATCAGCGAGCACTTCCGGCTGTCCGAGACCGCCGCCGGCGGCATCGTCACGACCGCGCAGCTCTCTTATGCGGCCGGCCTCATCCTGCTGGTGCCGCTGGGCGACATGATCGAACGCCGCGCCCTGATCACCGGCATGACGGCCCTGGCCGCGGCGGGCCTGCTGATCTCGGCCTGGGCGGGCAGCTTCGCGATGCTGCTGGCCGGCACCGCGCTGACGGGCTTCCTGTCGGTCGTCGCCCAGGTGCTGGTGCCGTTCGCCGCCACGCTCGCCTCGCCCCAGCAGCGCGGCAAGGCGGTCGGCACGGTCATGAGCGGCCTGCTCCTAGGCATCCTGCTGGCGCGCACCTTCGCCGGCGTGCTGGCCGGCCTGGGCAGCTGGCGCACGGTCTATTGGGTCGCGGCGCTGCTGATGCTGGCCATGGCGGGCGCGCTGTGGCGGGTGCTGCCGCGCTACAAGAGCCCGCTCGACCTGAGCTACGCAGGCCTGCTGGCCTCGATCTTCCACCTGTACGCGCGCGAACCGCTGTTCCGCGCCCGCTCGCTGCTGGGCGCGCTGATCTTCGCCTCGTTCAGCATGCTGTGGACGCCGCTCACCTTCCTGCTGGCCAACCCGCCCTACTCGTACGCCGACAGCACCATCGGCCTGTTCGGGCTGGCCGGGGCGGCTGGCGCCATCGCCGCCAACCGCTACGGCCGCCTCAGCGACCAAGGCCGCGGCAACCTGGCCACCCTGGGCGGGCTGGCGCTGCTGCTCGGCTCGTGGGGCCTGATCGCGCTCGGCGCGCATTCGCTGGCGGCCCTGCTGGCCGGCGTGCTGATCCTGGACATGGCCATCCAGGGCGTGCACGTCACCAACCAGAGCACCATCTACCGGCTGCGCCCGGACGCGCGCAGCCGGCTCACGGCCGGTTACATGACCTCCTATTTCATCGGCGGGGCGCTCGGCTCGCTGGCGTCGGCGGCGCTCTACGCCCACGCCGGCTGGCCCGGCGTGGCGGCCGGAGGGGCCGCGGTGAGCGCGGCGGCGCTGGCCTACGGCGCCTGGGCGCGCTCGGCGCGCATCCCGGAAAACCCGCCGGCGCCGGCCCGGACCTAGATCCCGTCTGGGTACTCCTATAATCAGGGGTTCGACCGCCGCCATGCCGCGCATGGCGGCGGCCCCATCCTTTTTTGAATCGCGCACGAGTCCATGCAGGAACGCTACAGCCCCACCGCCGTCGAAGCGGCCGCCCACCAGGATTGGCAGGCCCGCGACGCCTACCGTGTCACCGAACACGCCAAGAACGCCGACGGCAGCGAAAAGCCGAAGTTCTACGCGTGTTCCATGCTGCCGTATCCCAGCGGCAAGCTGCACATGGGCCACGTGCGCAACTACACCATCAACGACATGATGGCGCGGCAGTTGCGCATGCGCGGCTACAACGTGCTCATGCCCATGGGCTGGGACGCCTTCGGCATGCCGGCCGAGAACGCCGCCATCAAGTCCAAGGTGCCGCCGGCCAAATGGACCTACGACAACATCGCCTACATGAAGAAGCAGATGAAGGCGATGGGCCTGGCGATCGACTGGTCGCGCGAGATGTGCGCCTGCGATCCGCAGTACTACAAATGGAACCAGTGGCTGTTCCTGAAGATGCTCGAAAAGGGCATTGCCTACCGCAAGACCCAGGTAGTCAACTGGGACCCGGTCGACCAGACGGTGCTGGCCAACGAACAGGTCATCGACGGGCGCGGCTGGCGTTCCGGCGCGCTGGTCGAGAAGCGCGAGATCCCCGGCTACTACCTGCGCATCACCGATTACGCCGATGAGCTGCTCGACCAGGTCCGCGACGGCCTGCCCGGCTGGCCCGAGCGCGTGCGCGTCATGCAGGAAAACTGGATCGGCAAGTCCGAGGGCCTGCGCTTCGCCTTCACGCACGAGATCGCCGGCGCCGACGGCAAGCTCATCCAGGACGGCCGGCTCTACGTGTTCACCACGCGCGCCGACACCATCATGGGGGTCACGTTCTGCGCCGTGGCGCCCGAGCACCCGCTGGCCACGCATGCGGCGCAATCCGACCCCGCGCTGGCGGCGTTCATCGAACAATGCAAGCTGGGCGGCACCACCGAAGCCGAAATCGCCACGCGCGAGAAGGCCGGCATGCGCACCGGCCTGACCGTCACGCATCCGCTGACCGGCGCGCAGGTCGACGTCTGGGTCGGCAACTACGTGCTGATGAGCTACGGCGACGGCGCCGTCATGGGCGTGCCCGCCCACGACGAACGCGACTTCGCCTTCGCCGTCAAGTACGGCCTGCCCATCCGCCAGGTGGTGGCGGTCGAAGGCAAGGCCTACTCCACCGACGCCTGGCAGGAATGGTACGGCGACAAGCAAAGCGGCCGCACCGTCAACTCGGGCAAGTACGATGGCCTGTCCTACGGCGAAGCCGTCGACGCCATCGCCGCCGACCTGGCGGCGCGCGGCCTGGGCGAAAAACAGACCACCTGGCGCCTGCGCGACTGGGGTATCTCGCGCCAGCGCTACTGGGGCACGCCCATCCCCATCATCCACTGCCCCGACTGCGGCCCCGTTCCGGTCCCCGAACAGGACCTGCCGGTCGTGCTGCCCGAGAACCTGATCCCCGACGGCAGCGGCAACCCGCTGGCCAAGGACGAATCCTTCCTGTCCTGCACCTGCCCCAGCTGCGGCAAGCCGGCCCGCCGTGAAACCGACACCATGGACACCTTCGTCGACTCGTCCTGGTATTTCATGCGCTATACCTCGCCGGGCAACGACCAGGCCATGGTCGACGCGCGCAACGACTACTGGATGCCGATGGACCAGTACATCGGCGGCATCGAGCACGCCGTACTGCACCTGCTGTACGCGCGCTTCTGGACCCGCGTCATGCGCGACCTCGGCCTGCTGAAGTTCGACGAACCCTTCACCAAGCTGCTGTGCCAGGGCATGGTGCTCAACCATATCTATTCGCGCAAGAACGCCCAGGGCGGGGTCGAATATTTCTGGCCCGAGGAAGTCGAGAACATCTATGACGCCAAGGGCGCCATCAGCGGCGCCCGGCTGAAATCCGACGGCTCCGAAGTGAACTACGGCGGCGTGGGCACCATGTCCAAGTCGAAGAACAACGGCGTCGACCCGCAGGCCCTCATCGACACCCTCGGCGCCGATACCGCGCGCCTGTTCGTCATGTTCGCCAGCCCGCCCGAGCAGACCCTCGAATGGTCCGACTCCGGGGTGGAAGGCGCCAACCGCTTCTTGCGCCGCCTGTGGTCGCATTGCCATGCCCAGCGCGAGGCCGTGCAGCGCGGGCTGGCCGCCGGCGCCGACTGGAGCCAGGCCCCCGCCCCGGTGAAAGACCTGCGCCGCGAAGTCTACGGCCTGCTCAAGCAGGCTGACTACGATTACCAGCGCATCCAGTACAACACCGTGGTGTCGGCCTGCATGAAAATGCTCAATGCCATCGACGACGCCAAGCTGCCCGAGGGCGCGCACGCCGACGCCGCGCGCGCCGAAACCCTGGGCGTGCTGCTGCGCGTGCTGTACCCGGTGGTGCCGCACATCA
This sequence comes from Bordetella genomosp. 2, assembly GCF_002261345.1. Taxonomy (GTDB): domain Bacteria; phylum Pseudomonadota; class Gammaproteobacteria; order Burkholderiales; family Burkholderiaceae_B; genus Bordetella_A. Next base: position 1,106,903 of record NZ_NEVT01000006.1, read on the forward strand.
CCTGGCACTTGTGGCGCGACCTGGGCTACGCCGATTCCCTGGGCGACCTGCTCGACGCGCCCTGGCCGCACATCGACGAGGCCGCCCTGGTGGCCGACGAGATCGAACTCGTGCTGCAGGTCAACGGCAAGCTGCGCGGTGCGATCCGCGTCTCGGCGCAAGCCTCCAAGACGGACATCGAGCAGATCGCCGCCGCCCAGGAAGAAGTCGCGCGCTTCCTCGAAGGGCGTCCCCCCAAGCGCGTCATCGTCGTACCGGGCAAACTGGTCAACGTCGTAGGCTGAAGAGGTTCCGCATGCATTTCGCCTGGCATCGTCCGCAATTCCTCCGCCCGCGCTGGCTGCTGCGCGGCGCCAGCCTGGCGGCCGTCCTGCTGTTGGCGGCATGCGGCTTCGCGCTGCGCGGCGTCACGCCGCTGCCGTTCGACACCCTGTACATCGGCATCCCCGACAACACTCGCTTCGGCGCCGACGTGCGGCGCGCGCTGCGCGCAGCGTCGCCCAATACGCGGCTGGTCGACGAGGCCGGCGAGGCGCAGGCCGCCCTGCAAATGGTGCGCAACGAGCGCACCCTGCGCGAGGTGTCGCTCAACGCCCAGGGACGCGTCGAGGAATACGAGCTCGGCATCATCTTCACGTTCCGCCTGATCAGCAACCAGGGGGCGGCGATCCTGCCCGACACCACGCTGTCGGTCTATCGCGAAATGCCCTACGACGACCAGGTCGTGCAGGCCAAGCAGGGCCAGATCGAAAGCCTGTACCAGTCGATGCAGCAGTCGCTGGTCAGCCGGCTGGTGCGCCGCCTGACAGCCCCCGACGTGCGCGATGCCGCCGCGGCGGCGCAGCGCGGCGAGAGCAATCCCGACGCGCCGGTCTACGACCCCGCCCCGCCCGCCGCGCCGCGGCAACCCGAGGTATGGCAGACGCCCTCCTCGCCCGGCACCGGCAACTGGTAGACCATGGCCCAGGCGCTCGACGGAGACCGGCTGGCAGATCACCTGCAACGCGCGGGACAGCGCCTGGCGCCGTTGTACACGGTGTCCGGCGACGAGCCCCTGCTGGTCACCGAAGCCGTCGACGCCTTGCGCGCGGCGGCGCGCGCGGCCGGCTACACCGACCGCACCGCGATGGTCATGGATGCCCGCAGCGACTGGAGCGCCGTGACGGCCGCCACGCAGAGCGTGTCGCTGTTCGGCGACCGGCGCGTGCTCGAGATCAAGCTGCCGACCGGCAAGCCGGGCAAGACGGGCGCCGACACCCTGGCGCGCCTGGCCGCCCAGGCCGCGACGCAACCCGATCCCGACACGCTGGTCGTAGTGGCCCTGCCGCGGCTCGACAAGGCCACCCGCGACGCCAAGTGGGCGCAGGCCCTGGCGCAGGGCGGCGTGATGGTCGAACTGCCGTCCATCGAGCGCGGCCGCCTGCCGGCCTGGATCGGCGCGCGCCTGGCGCGCCAGAACCAGCGCGCCGACAGCGCCACGCTGCAATGGATGGCCGACAAGGTCGAAGGCAATCTGCTGGCTGCCCACCAGGAGATCCAGAAGCTGGCGCTGCTCTACCCCGAAGGCCAGTTGGCGGCCGAGGACGTCGAGCGCGCCGTCCTCAACGTGGCGCGCTACGACGTATTCGGGCTGCGCGACGCCATGCTGGCCGGCGACGCCCCGCGCACCGTGCGGATGATCGCCGGCCTGCGCGCCGAGGGCGAGGCCCTGCCGCTGGTGCTGTGGGCGGTGGGCGACGAAATCCGCCTGCTGGCCCGCGTCGCCGAGGCTCGCGCCAGCGGCCAGGACGCAGGCGCGCTGATGCGCCGGCTGCGCATCTTCGGCGCCCACGAACGGCTGGCGCTGCAGGCGCTCGGACGCGTGCCATCCCATGCCTGGCCGGCCGCCCTGCAACACGCCCACGACGTGGACCGTCTCATCAAGGGGTTGGCGGTATCCGGCCGCCTGTCCGACCCCTGGGAAGAAATGACCCGCCTGGCCTTGCGCGTGGCCGCTGCCGGGCGACCGTGACCCGCGCGCCGGGCGTCCACCCGCGCGCGCAGGATACACTTAGACTCTCAGCAGGCGCATGCCGCGCCGCGACCGGAATCATGCAAGACGCACTCATGTCCACTTCCGATATCGACACCGCCATGCTCGCCCTCGGCGAGAACGCCCGCCGCGCTTCGCGCGCCATGATGCGCGCCTCCGGCGCGGCCAAGAACCAGGCGCTGCTGGCCATGGCCGACGCTTTGCTGGCCAGCCGCGCGGAGCTCAAGGCCGCCAACGCGCAGGATCTCGACGCCGCGCGCGCCAATGGCCTGGAGCCAGCGCTGCTGGACCGCCTGACGCTGTCGGACAAGACCATCGAGCACATGGCCGAAGGCCTGCGCCAGGTGGCCGCCCTGCCCGACCCGATCGGCAGCACCACCGCCAGCGCGCTGCGCCCCAATGGCATGCGGGTGGCCCAGATGCGCGTGCCGCTGGGCGTCATCGGCATCATCTACGAGTCGCGCCCCAACGTGACCATCGACGCGGCCGCGCTCTGCCTGAAATCCGGCAACGCCACCATCCTGCGCGGCGGCAGCGAGGCCCTCCATTCCAACGTGGCGCTCGGCCGGATAGTGCAGGCCGGCCTGCAGGCGGCCGCCCTGCCCGCCGAGGCCGTGCAAGTCGTCGACACCACCGACCGCGCCGCCGTCGGCAAGCTCATCACCATGACGGAGCACATCGACGTCATCGTGCCGCGCGGCGGCAAGGGCCTCATTGCACGCCTGGCCCGCGAGGCCCGCGTGCCACTGATCAAGCACCTGGACGGCAACTGCCACGTCTACATCGACGCGGCGGCCGATCCGGAAAAAGCCCACACCATTGCCTTCAACGCCAAGACCTACCGCTACGGCATCTGCGGCGCCATGGAAACCCTGTTGATCGACGCCGGCGCCGCCGTGTCGATCCTGCCCCGCCTCGCGGCCGCCCTGGTCGCCCATGGCGTCGAACTGCGCGGCTGCCCGCGCACGCGCGAGATCGTGCCGGCCGCCAAGCCGGCCACCGACGAAGACTGGGCCACCGAATACCTCGGCCCCATCCTGGCCGTGCGCATCGTCGATTCGCTCGACCAGGCCATGGAGCACATTGCGCGCTGGGGCTCCGGCCACACCGATGCGATCGTCACCGAAGACCTGTCGGCGGCGCAGCGCTTCCAGCGCGAAGTCGACTCCAGCTCGGTCTACGTCAACCTGCCCACCTGCTTCGCCGACGGTTTCGAATATGGCCTGGGCGCCGAGATCGGCATTTCCACCAACCGGCTGCATGCGCGCGGCCCGGTCGGCCTGGAAGGCCTCACCACCCTGAAATGGGTCCTCTCCGGCGAGGGCCAGACCCGCGGCTGAACAGCCGCGCATTCCGCTATTCCCAAGTCTCCATGCCCACGCAAGTCCTCGCCTACGCCTTCAGCCTCGTCACCCTCTGCTTCATCGTCTGCTCGTTGTGCGGCATCCTGCTGTTCTTCGTGCGCACCGAGCATATCAACGCCACGCTCAAGCATCCATTGCTGAAGCATGGGCCATTTCGCCGCTTCCCGCTGGTGGTGAAGACCACGATCTTCCAGGACTACTTCTTCCGCCTGGCCTTTCCCGGCTTCAATTTCGGCCTGTTCGCGCACGCCAACAAGCAGCTCAGCCACGTCGACCCGCGCCGCGTCCCGCTGAGCGTCAAGATTCCCATCGTCGGGTTCTGGGCTTCATGCTGGGTCGGGCTGGCGGCCATGATCGCCGTGTGGATCATCCTGCTGCTGCACTGAGCCGCCTCAGTCCGTCTCCTCGAACACCTGCACGATGGCGTCGGCCAGCGCACGCACGCGCGCGCTGCGATTGAGGTCGCCGTGCATGACCAGCCACAAGTCGTAGAACTCCGAGCGCCGCGGCCATAGCCGCACCAGGCCGGGATACGCCCGGGCCATGGCAACCGGCAACTCGCCAATGCCCAGCCCGGCCGCCACCGCTTCCATCATCATCAGGCCCGAGTTCACTTCCAGCGCCACCTGGCCATTGTGCGTCGGCTCGCCGCAGAACGCGTCGAGCCGGCTGGGAATGGCGCTGCGCGCATAGCCGACCAGCCGATGACCGGCGAACGCCGTGCCGGGGCGCGGCTCGCCATTGGCCTGCACATAGGAAGTGGAGGCGTACAGGCCCATTTCGCGGCGCGCCAGGTGGCGATGGATCAGGTCGGGGTTGTCGGGCCGCACGTTGCGCACCGCCAGGTCGGCTTCGCGCCGCGTCAGGTTGGTGACCCGGGTCGAGGTGCTCAACAGCACGCGTATGCCGGGATGCGCGGCCTGCACGCGCCGCACCGCCTCCAGCAGGTAGTGGCGCGCCAGCGTATCGGATGTCGCCACCCGCACCATGCCGGACAGGCGCGTATCGAGCCCCTGCATCTGGCGCTCGAGCTGGTCGGCGGCCTGCTCCATGCGCTCGGCCGCCGCGAAGGCCAGCTCGCCCGCGGCCGTGGGCACATAGCCGCCCGGCGTGCGCAGGAACAGCCGCGCCTGCAACGAGGCTTCCATGGCCGCCAGGCGGCGGCCGGCCGTGGCCTGGTCCACCTGCAGCACCGCGGCCGCGCCGCGCAGCGTGCCGACCCGGTAGATAGCCAGGAAGATCCGCGCGTCGTCCCAATTCATTCGTCTGCCCTCGCCGCGTCGGCCTCGGCGTCTCGATGCGGCCGAAGCAAGCCCGGTGATGCAAATTTGCATCACAGAGAGGCAATTCTACTGGTTTTTTGCATTACTCGAAGCGCCTACGATGCGGTTCTCCACGATGCTTCGAGACCTTCCGTCATGTCCAGTCTCTGCCCCGCACCACATTCGCCGGCCATGCAGGCCACCCCGGCGCGCGCCGCCACGGCAGGCCTGCCGCCCCTGTTCGCCCTGGCCATCGGCTTCATCATGGCCATGCTCGATGTCACCATCGTCAACGTCGCGCTGCCCAGCATCGCGGCACAGTTCGGCACGCCGCTCAGCGGCCTGGTCTGGATCGTCGACGGCTACACCTTGACCTTCGCGGCCTTCCTGCTGGCGGCGGGCGCGCTGTCCGACCGCTACGGCGCCAAGGCCGTTTACCTGGCCGGACTGGCCCTTTTCACGGTGGCCTCGCTGTTGTGCGGCGCCGCGCCCGACACCGGGATGCTGGTCGCCGCGCGCCTGCTGCAAGGGGTGGGCGCCGCCCTGTTCATGCCCAGCTCGCTCAGCCTGCTCGCCCATGCCTACCAGGACGAGCACGAGCGCGGCCGCATGCTGGCGGCCTGGGCGGCCATCATCACCACGGCCGCCAGCGCGGGCCCGCTGGTGGGCGGCCTGCTGATCAGCCTGCTGGGCTGGCGCAGCATCTTCCTGCTCAACCTGCCGCTGGGGCTGCTGGGGCTATGGCTGGCGCACACACGCCTGGCCTCGCCCGCGCCGCGGCCGCGCCCGATCGACCCGGTGAGCCACCTGCTGGGCATCGCCACGCTGGGCAGCGCCTGTTTCGCGCTGGTCCAGGGCAATGTGTACGGCTGGGTTTCCGCCCGCATCCTGGCGGCCGCGGCGCTGGCGGTCCTGCTGGGCGCCGCGCTGGTCGTGCGCGAACGCCGGCATCCGCACCCCATCGTGCCGCGCGCCCTGCTTGCCACGCCCGGCTACCTGCCCGCCAACGCCTACGGGTTTCTCGCCAGCTTCACGGCATATGGCCTGATCTTCCTGCTGAGCCTGTACATGCAGCAGGCGCTGGGGGCCACGCCCCTGCAGGCCGGCCTGCGGTTGCTGCCCATGCTCGCCGCCCTGACGCTGGGCAACCTGGCCTCGGGCCGGCTGGCCGCCCGCTGGGGCGCGCCGGCCGTCATGATGGGCGGCGCGGCCCTCGGGGCGCTGTCGAGCATCGCGCTGTGCCTGGCCTACACGCCCGAGTCGCCGTACCTGCTGCTGCTGGCGCTGGTGGGTCTCGGCAACCTGGCCGCCGGCGCCGCCATTCCCGCCATGACCGGCCTGGCCATGCGGCTCGGCGGCCATGCGGGCGCCAACAGCGCCTCGGCGCTGCTCAATACCAACCGGCAGGCCGGCACGCTGGTGGGCGTGGCCGTCGTCGGCACTACCTTGCACGCGCTGCCCGACTGGCACGCCAGCCTGCCGGTCGCCCTGGGCCTGATGGGCATCGCCTATGTGGTCAACATGGCCATCGTGCTGCGCTACCTGCTGCTACGCGCCGGCCAGGCCGCCGCAACACCGTAAAATGGCTGGAATCGCGTCGCCTGTCCTGGGCGGCGCCGCCTCTCGACACTGCCATGCACCCTATCCAGCACCACGAACAACAAGGCCGCTTCGACACCCGGGTCGACGGCCAGCACTGCGTGCTCGACTACCAGTTGCGCGACGGCACCATGATCATCCAGCACACCGGCGTGCCCGCCGCCGTCGGCGGCCGCGGCATCGCCGCCGAGCTCACGCGCGCGGCGCTCGACACCGCGCGCCAGCGCGGCTGGCGCGTGCGGCCGGTCTGCTCGTACGCCGTGGCGTATTTCGAGCGCCACCCGGAATACCAGGATCTGCTCGGCCAGTGACTACGCCAACCGCCGTGCCGGCGGCCTGCCCTTGTGGCAGCGGCCAGGCCTACAGCCGCTGCTGCGAACCCTGGCATCGCGGCCCGCGCCGCCTGCAGGCGCCCTCCGCGGTCGCCTTGATGCGCTCGCGCTACAGCGCCTTCGTGCTCGACGAACTGCAGTACCTGCTCGACACCTGGCATCCCCATACGCGCCCGGCCCGGCTGGATCCGAACCCGCCCGACTTGAAATGGCTGGGCCTGCAGGTCAAGCAGCACGCTCAGCAAGACGCCGCTCACGCCACAGTCGAATTCGTTGCCCGCTATCGCCAGGGCGGGCGGGCGACCCGGTTGCATGAAACCAGCCGCTTCGTGCGCCACGATGGCCGCTGGCTCTATCTAGACGGCGTGCATCAGTAGCACCGGCCGGCCCGAGGCCTAGCTCGGCGCTCGAACGCACAGCACGTCGATGGCGGTGCAGACAAGCGATCGGCTCCCACGCCCATATTCCTTGCACATCGGCGAGGCAAAAACTGACGTTCTGCCGTGAATGCGCCGTTAACCCAGCAGCTCCTCTGCCAGTTGAGCTGCTTTCTGCTGCAGTGGCGTCAGATGTCTGAGCGTCGGCGTCACCAACGCCAGGTCCATGCTGGTGTCGGGAGAGGCGATACGCTGAACAGACAGCCCGTCTACCAAGTTAATACCGACAATCGCAGTATCTGTAGCAATGGTGCGCCCCACACCTTCAGAGACTAACTCGAAGATTGCATCCAATACGTCCACCTCAGAGCGGATATTCAAAGCGACACCGCAGCTCGCCGCTGCAACCTCTACAATCCGGCGGACTGCGTAAGCACGGGATGGCAGTATCAATGGGACATTGTTCAATTCTTCAAGGCGGCAGGTCGCCTTCCTGCTTTTTCCCAATGGCATCGGCCCTACTACATAGAGCTTCTGCCGACGTAGTAACCGAATATGCAGTCCAGACCTCGCACTCGAATCGTGGGTAACTACAAAGTCGAGCTTCCCGGCACTGATCTGATTGAGTAGGCTAATAGAAGCCTGGCTGGATACAGAAAGAGTCGCATGGGGGAGTTCTCTCCGGAAACGCCGGACATACTCAGCCACCACTTTGCGACCCACGCTAGGCGTCATGCCGCAAGCGACGTGACCGATAAAGCGTCTGTCCTCTTCTTGCAAGGCAAGCATGGCGGTATCCGCCGCGCGGATGACGCCATGGGCCTGTTCAAGAAAGCGTACCCCCATAGGGGTAAGTTCCACACCCCTGCCATTTCGATGCAGGAGGCTCGCACGTAACGATAGTTCCAACGCTTTCACCTGACGACTGAGCGTCGGTTGGGGCACATCGAGAACATCCGAAGCTTTGGCAAAGCTGCCAAGTTCGGCTACCTGCACAAAGTACTTCAGTTGCTTCAGGTCCATGGCTTCCTTTGCCACTTTTGACATTCGTTTTTTGCAAATCAGAAGCGGCAGATTTGTAATTGATGGCGGTATCTGGGATCCATACTATAGAGTAAATCGTCCAGGCAAGGGCGGCCTCATTTGAGGCTCGCCGGCCTGAGGACACCCAGAAAAAGTGATGGCCATACGCCAAGGCGGGACGCGCTATTGCCACGCACAACAACTGAAGGAGGAGACCGATGAAACAACTAGCGGCCGCAACCTTGGCAGTAATTGTTCTCTGCATCGGACTAACCGCGCGAGCGGCAAAATTTCCCGAGCGGCCGGTAACCATCGTAGTACCCACCACTCCGGGCGGCATAGCGGATACCACTGCGCGAATCCTGAGCGAGAAATTGACAGCGATCTGGGATGTTCCGGTGATAGTGGAGAACCGACCAGGAGTGGGCACGCTGCTCGGGGCTCAGCATGTACTGAAACAAGATCGCGAAGGGTACACATTACTTCTTGGCTTCACTGAGCTGACAACGTTACCCCTGCTGCAACCTCAATCCGGAATCGACGTACTGCGTGAATTTCAACCGGTCGTTGGCTTGATTTCGATGCCCGTCATTCTGCTGACACGGCCCGGCATTCAAGCTTCCGATCATCAGTCGCTCGTTAAACTGATGCAGTCGTCTCCGGGGAAGTACACATATGGATCCAACGGCCACGCGTCAATTGGACAGCTCCATACAGAGATGTACGCGCAATCCGTCGGCGTGAAGATGTTGCATGTGCCATATAGAGGCGCGTCAGAGTCTATCACTGCCCTGGTCGGCGGCGAAGTCGACGTCGTTCTGACTGTAGCAAGCCCGAACATAGTCAGGTACATCGAGGCCGGGCGCCTCAAGGTGTATGCAACGCTGGCTGAAAACAGGATACCGAAGCTCCCAGACGTGCCCACCATGGCGGAATTGGGTTATCCCGGCCTAAACGCCAGCGTCTGGTATGGGTTGCTAGCGCCGGCCGGGGTTCCTTCAGGAATCATCAACGAGATCAACGAAGGCGTCAGAGCGGCACTGGACCGGCCGGAAACCAAGCACAAATTGACAGCGATGGGGGCAAAGGTCACCGCGGATTCTGTCGCAAGCTTCCAGCTTTTTTTTAAAAAAGAGCATGACCAGTGGAATGCGCTGGCTGCCGATCTAGATTTGGTACGGAATTAATCAAATGACATACCACCCAGCCAGCTTCGCGGCGCTTTCCTTTCATGATGCCCGCGCCAGATTTTTCGTCGGAACAACTTCGCCAGCGGAGTATTTGGACGAGTGCCTCGGCAGAATTAGAGCCGACAAACAATCCGTACGCGCCTGGACGTCACTTCGGGCTGAACAGGCGAAGCGGGAAGCCCGCGAGTCGGAAGCCCGGTACAAAGCTGGCAAACCACTGTCTAGGATCGACGGGATGCCGGTTGGAGTCAAAGATCTTATTTCGACGTGGGATCTTCCCACAACGGAAGGAATAAGAGGAAATGAAGACAACTTCATTGACTTGGACGCCCCATGTATTCAAGCGTTGCGAGCAGCAGGTGCAATCATCGTCGGCAAGGTAACCACTACGGAACTGGGGGAGGCGACCCTTCTCCCACCCGAAATCCCTTCGACTTGGCCCGTACGCCTGGTGGATCATCGAGTGGCTCTGCCGCGGCGGTTGGCGCCAGAATGGTCCCGGTGGCCATAGGAACTCAGGTGGCCGGTTCGATACTTAGGCCCTCCGGGTATTGCGCAAACTATGCCATCAAGCCGTCCTTTGGAGCCATACATCGGGGCGATCGAGCAAGTTATAGCCAGAGCTGCATTGGAATACACGCAGGCGATCTTCACGATATGTGGAACACCTTATACGAAATCGCAATCAGAACAGGCGGCGACCCTGGCGCCCTCGGCCTCGTAGGCGAAGCTGAACTTACCGCATCCATTTATCCTTCGACCATCATCCGCATTGAAGGCTTGGGATGGAGAGCCACAGAGGGGTCAACGAAAGCGGCATTTCTTCAGGTTATCGAGCGGTTGAAACGACAGGGGGTGCGTATCCTGGATCGAACCGATTTTCCGGAAATCGAAGAGTTCGAGCAGAGTCTGACTGATGCCGCCGATACCATCACCACCTTGCTTGCCTACGAAAACAAGTGGTATCTCGAAAATCTGGCGCGTCGTGGATTGCCATTGTCCCAATACACGATGGGCACACTGAACAAAGGCCGCCAGCTTGGCATTGACGACTATCGGACAGCCCTTGCAAAGCGGCAGCGTATGGAAGCGGCTTTTATGCGGCTGAGGTCTCTTTCTGAGTTCTTCATTACCCCTACGAATACATCGCCCGCTCCTTTACTTGAGCACCCCCGTGCTACGAACGGAATCGCGAACGTAGGTACCGGTAACCCCGCATATAACCTGATACCGTCCTTGCTTCGCTGTCCGGCCATATCGCTTCCCCTGCTCGGAGTTCGGGATTTGCCAGTGGGCATACAGGTCTTCGCTCAGCGCGACAATGATTTTCGACTCTGCAAGGCGGGCAAGTGGATAAAGGAGAACATCACGCCCGTAGTTGTCGAATGAGCTGATATCAAGGTTGACGTACGCCTGAGGGCGAGCCGTAGAGATTCGAACTGAGCGCCGATCAGCCTTGGGGTGGCATTTTCCGTTTGTCCCAAAAGCAAAACCCCAGTGAGGGGAGCTCACTGGGGTTTTGGGGATAAGAGCCTGACGATGACCTACTTTCACACACGGATGTGCACTATCATCGGCGCGAAGGCGTTTCACTGTCCTGTTCGGGATGGGAAGGAGTGGGACCACCTTGCTATGGTCGTCAGGCGTAGCGGGTTGGGCGCAGGCCGAGTGTGGCCGGCGCCGCAATTCGGAAGAAGCACATCGCGCCCGGGATGGGGCGAGGGTTATGAAGTTTGTTTGAACGGCACTTGACTGCTACGCGCTCATACCAGGTCTATAAAACCCGCAGAGTTATAGGATCAAGCCGCACGGGCAATTAGTATCGGTTAGCTCAACGCATTACTGCGCTTCCACACCCGACCTATCAACGTTCTGGTCTCGAACGACCCTTCAGGGGGGTCAAGCCCCCGGGATACCTAATCTTCAGACGAGTTTCCCGCTTAGATGCCTTCAGCGGTTATCTCTTCCGTACTTAGCTACCCGGCAATGCCATTGGCATGACAACCGGTACACCAGAGGTACGTCCACTCCGGTCCTCTCGTACTAGGAGCAGGCTCCGTCAAGTATCCAACGCCCACGGCAGATAGGGACCAAACTGTCTCACGACGTTTTAAACCCAGCTCACGTACCTCTTTAAATGGCGAACAGCCATACCCTTGGGACCGGCTACAGCCCCAGGATGAGATGAGCCGACATCGAGGTGCCAAACACCGCCGTCGATATGAACTCTTGGGCGGTATCAGCCTGTTATCCCCAGAGTACCTTTTATCCGTTGAGCGATGGCCCTTCCATTCAGAACCACCGGATCACTATGTCCTGCTTTCGCACCTGTTCGACTTGTCAGTCTCACAGTCAAGCACGCTTATGCCATTGCACTATCAGCACGATTTCCGACCGTACCTAGCGTACCTTCGAACTCCTCCGTTACGCTTTGGGAGGAGACCGCCCCAGTCAAACTGCCTACCATGCACTGTCCCCGATCCGGATAACGGACCAAGGTTAGAACCGCAAACAAACCAGGGTGGTATTTCAAGGACGGCTCCACCGAATCTGGCGACTCGGTTTCTGCGCCTCCCACCTATCCTACACAGGCCGGTTCACAGTCCAATGCAAAGCTACAGTAAAGGTTCATGGGGTCTTCCCGTCTAGCCGCGGGTAGATTGCATCATCACAAACACTTCAACTTCGCTGAGTCTCAGGAGGAGACAGTGTGGCCATCGTTACGCCATTCGTGCAGGTCGGAACTTACCCGACAAGGAATTTCGCTACCTTAGGACCGTTATAGTTACGGCCGCCGTTTACCGGGGCTTCGATCAAGAGCTTGCACCCCATCACTTAACCTTCCGGCACCGGGCAGGCGTCACACCCTATACGTCGACTTTCGTCTTGGCAGAGTGCTGTGTTTTTAATAAACAGTCGCAGCCACCGATTCTCTGCGGCCCCATCGAGCTTGGCGCGCGGGCGCCTCACCCTACCGGGGCATACCTTCTCCCGAAGTTACGGTATCAATTTGCCGAGTTCCTTCTCCTGAGTTCTCTCAAGCGCCTTGGAATATTCATCCCGTCCACCTGTGTCGGTTTGCGGTACGGTCTCGTACAGCTGAAGCTTAGAGGCTTTTCTTGGAACCACTTCCAATCACTTCGCGAGACTTGCTCGCTCGTGCCACACCCTTGAATTACGCGCCCGGATTTGCCTAAAGCGCCTTCTCCAATGCAGCAACAGGGACATCCAACACCCTGATGACCTTCCGCGATCCGTCCCCCCATCGCACTGTACGACGGTGCGGGAATATTAACCCGCTTCCCATCAGCTACGCATCTCTGCCTCGCCTTAGGGGCCGACTCACCCTGCGCCGATGAACGTTGCGCAGGAAACCTTGGACTTACGGCGAGGGGGCTTTTCACCCCCTTTATCGCTACTCATGTCAGCATTCGCACTTCTGATACCTCCAGCAACCCTTACGAGTCACCTTCACAGGCTTACAGAACGCTCTCCTACCGCGTGTACAAAGTACACACCCGCAGCTTCGGTTTATCGCTTGAGCCCCGTTACATCTTCCGCGCAGGACGACTCGATCAGTGAGCTATTACGCTTTCTTTAAAGGATGGCTGCTTCTAAGCCAACCTCCTGACTGTCTATGCCTTCCCACTTCGTTTCCCACTTAGCGATAATTTGGGACCTTAGCTGGCGGTCTGGGTTGTTTCCCTCTTGAGTCCGGACGTTAGCACCCGGTGCTCTGTCTCCCAAGCTGGACTTGCGGGTATTCGGAGTTTGCCATGGTTTGGTAAGTCGCCATGACCCCCTAGCCATAACAGTGCTCTACCCCCCGCAGTCATACTTGAGGCACTACCTAAATAGTTTTCGGAGAGAACCAGCTATTTCCAGATTTGTTTAGCCTTTCACCCCTATCCACAGCTCATCCCCTAGTTTTTCAACACTAGTGGGTTCGGTCCTCCAGCACGTGTTACCGTGCCTTCAACCTGGCCATGGGTAGATCATCTGGTTTCGGGTCTACACCCAGCGACTGAATCGCCCTATTCGGACTCGCTTTCGCTACGCCTTCCCTATCCGGTTAAGCTCGCCACTGAATGTAAGTCGCTGACCCATTATACAAAAGGTACGCCGTCACCCCATTAAGAGGCTCCGACTGTTTGTATGCATACGGTTTCAGGATCTATTTCACTCCCCTTCCGGGGTTCTTTTCGCCTTTCCCTCACGGTACTGGTTCACTATCGGTCGATCACGAGTATTTAGCCTTGGAGGATGGTCCCCCCATCTTCAGACAGGATTTCACGTGTCCCGCCCTACTTCTCTTACGCCTAGTTCCACCAGCCAGATTTCGTCTACAGGGCTATCACCTGCTACGGCCGGGCTTTCCATCCCGTTCGACTATCTGATTGGCTAAATCGTAAAGGCTGCTCCGATTTCGCTCGCCACTACTTTCGGAATCTCGGTTGATGTCTGTTCCTCGAGCTACTGAGATGTTTCAGTTCACCCGGTTCGCCTCCACTGGCCTATGTATTCAGCCAGGGATACTGCTTGCGCAGTGGGTTTCCCCATTCGGACATCTGCGGATCAAAGCTTGTTTGCCAGCTCCCCGCAGCTTTTCGCAGGCTACCACGTCCTTCTTCGCCTGTGATCGCCAAGGCATCCACCATATGCACTTAGTCGCTTGATCCTATAACACTACCGTCTTATAGGACGCTGATATGTTTCGCGTTTGTGCCGTTCATAAGTTTCAAAGCCATCCCGATCCAACTGCGATCGGAATCTTGAGACTTGGAACTAAATCTATGCAATCACAACCCGTGCTCATTTTCATCGGCTCGCGCCGACTACTACATGAACACACTTTCGTTGTGCTTCTTCCTGATTGTTAAAGAACGATGTATAGCTCGCATTGGGCAAAACCCAACGCACAGGGCTGACTCGCAACCCTGGGCGTTGAACTCTGGCGCATGGTGGAGGTGAACGGGATCGAACCGATGACATCCTGCTTGCAAAGCAGGCGCTCTCCCAGCTGAGCTACACCCCCGTATCCCCTCATCCGCGGCCACTACCGGCCGCCGCCTCGGAAATACCTGGTGGGTCTGGTTGGATTCGAACCAACGACCCCCGCCTTATCAAGACGGTGCTCTAACCGACTGAGCTACAGACCCAAAAACCCTCTTCGGATCAGCAGTCAGGGTCGCGGCCCAGGGAGGACTCCCCCTCACCCAACGCCCGCAACCGATCCCGGCTACACATATAAACAACCGATAAGCGTGGACGCTTAATAGTCCGCACTTCAAGCTCTTAAAGGAGGTGATCCAGCCGCACCTTCCGATACGGCTACCTTGTTACGACTTCACCCCAGTCATGAATCCTACCGTGGTAATCGCCCCCCTTGCGGTTAGGCTAACTACTTCTGGTAAAACCCACTCCCATGGTGTGTCGGGCGGTGTGTACAAGACCCGGGAACGTATTCACCGCGACATGCTGATCCGCGATTACTAGCGATTCCGACTTCACGCAGTCGAGTTGCAGACTGCGATCCGGACTACGATCGGGTTTCTGGGATTGGCTCCCCCTCGCGGGTTGGCTGCCCTCTGTCCCGACCATTGTATGACGTGTGAAGCCCTACCCATAAGGGCCATGAGGACTTGACGTCATCCCCACCTTCCTCCGGTTTGTCACCGGCAGTCTCATTAGAGTGCCCTTTCGTAGCAACTAATGACAAGGGTTGCGCTCGTTGCGGGACTTAACCCAACATCTCACGACACGAGCTGACGACAGCCATGCAGCACCTGTGTTCCGGTTCTCTTGCGAGCACTGCCAAATCTCTTCGGCATTCCAGACATGTCAAGGGTAGGTAAGGTTTTTCGCGTTGCATCGAATTAATCCACATCATCCACCGCTTGTGCGGGTCCCCGTCAATTCCTTTGAGTTTTAATCTTGCGACCGTACTCCCCAGGCGGTCAACTTCACGCGTTAGCTGCGCTACCAAGGGCCGAAGCCCCCAACAGCTAGTTGACATCGTTTAGGGCGTGGACTACCAGGGTATCTAATCCTGTTTGCTCCCCACGCTTTCGTGCATGAGCGTCAGTGTTATCCCAGGAGGCTGCCTTCGCCATCGGTGTTCCTCCGCATCTCTACGCATTTCACTGCTACACGCGGAATTCCACCTCCCTCTGACACACTCTAGCCCGGTAGTTAAAAATGCAGTTCCAAGGTTAAGCCCTGGGATTTCACATCTTTCTTTCCGAACCGCCTGCGCACGCTTTACGCCCAGTAATTCCGATTAACGCTTGCACCCTACGTATTACCGCGGCTGCTGGCACGTAGTTAGCCGGTGCTTATTCTGCAGGTACCGTCAGTTGCCCCAGGTATTAACCAGGGCCGTTTCTTTCCTGCCAAAAGTGCTTTACAACCCGAAGGCCTTCATCGCACACGCGGGATGGCTGGATCAGGGTTGCCCCCATTGTCCAAAATTCCCCACTGCTGCCTCCCGTAGGAGTCTGGGCCGTGTCTCAGTCCCAGTGTGGCTGGTCGTCCTCTCAAACCAGCTACGGATCGTCGCCTTGGTAGGCCTTTACCCCACCAACTAGCTAATCCGATATCGGCCGCTCCAATAGTGCGAGGCCCGAAGGTCCCCCGCTTTCCCCCAAAGGGCGTATGCGGTATTAGCTACGCTTTCGCGTAGTTATCCCCCGCTACTGGGCACGTTCCGATACATTACTCACCCGTTCGCCACTCGCCGCCAGACCGAAGTCCGCGCTGCCGTTCGACTTGCATGTGTAAAGCATCCCGCTAGCGTTCAATCTGAGCCAGGATCAAACTCTTCAGTTCAATCTCTGTAGTTCGCGCACCGCTACCGAAGTAGCAGCACTTTGCTCAAAGGAAGTGAGGTTCGATGAATATCTTTGACATATTCAAGGTTCTTCACTTCGATGTGAGCACTTGGTTCTCTTTGGCCTGGCAAGCCCGGCTAAACCGGACCCGCCTCGCGCGGCCCACCAAGCGCCCACACTTATCGGTTGTTTCGTTGTTAAAGAACAGGTACCGCTTACTGCCCGCCAGCTGCTTCGCAACCGGCTTGCTGTCTCAGCAGCACAGAAACGAGATTATGAGGCCTTTTTTGAAACCTGTCAAATCGATCGGTGTCTGATTTGCCGCTTCCCGCTGCTCCGCCAAAACCACCGGCCGAACCGCGAAAAGGCGAGACTATACACGAATTTTTGCGGGGCTTCCAGGAGCGCAAAACGCGTGCCTTCGATCAGGTCCACAACCAGTGGGCCTGGCGCTGCAGGGCCAGTTGGCGCCGGGCCTCGGTTTCGAGCAGGAGCCAGTCCGGCGCGCCGATATCCCGCAACACGTGCTCATCCAGTTCATGCAGCGCCGTCGCGGTGCGCTGGCCGGCGCGGCGGGCCTGGACGGCCTGCCGCCAGGCCGTCCAGGCGGCGCGCCAGGGCGACGCATGCAGGGGGTTGCCGGCTCCGCCCGGGGCGGGGTCGAGTGTCCATTGCGATTCCATGATTGCTCTCCATTAAGGTGACCGCCTTACTGGTTAGCGTACGAGCACAGACCTGCCCTGTGAATCGCATTGTTCTGCACGATTTGGTCGGCTAAGCTTACCAACATGAGTCGCCTGCCCCTGAACACCCTGCCCACCTTCCGGGCCGTCGCCGAGCTGCAGAACCTGCGCGCCGCGGCGGACCGCCTGCACCTGACGCACAGCGCGGTCAGCCAGCAGATCCGCGGGCTGGAGGAACAGCTGGGCTTCGCGCTGTTCGACCGCCGCGGCCGCCGCGTGGTGCTGAATTCGGCCGGCGAGGCCCTGCTGCGCAGTGTGCAGTGCGCGCTGGGAGAACTGGACAACGGCGTGCGCCAGGCCGCGTCGCTGGCCCGCGGCGCCAGCCAGCGGCTGCGCGTATCGGTGCTGCCGTCGTTCGCGCAGCGCTGGCTGCTGCCGCGCATGGCGCGGTGGCGCGAGCGGCACCCCGACCTGACCCTGGAAATAGAAACCTCGCAACAACTGGCCGACCTGCAGCGCGAGGGCTTGCACGCGGCGCTGCGTTCCGGCCGCGGGCCGTGGCCCGGCGTCGTATCGGATCCGCTGTTCGACCTCCCCATGCCGCTGATCGTGCTGGCTTCGCCGGCCACCGCGCGCAAGCTGCCCGATAATACGCCGCAGACACTGGCGCGCCAGCCCCTGGTGGGCGACAAGGAACTCTGGCGCCAGTGGTTCGCCGCGGCCGGCCTGGCGGTCGACGTGACGCCGGTGGCCACCTTCAATGACGCAGGCCTGATGCTGCAGGCCGTGGAACAGAACCTGGGCCTGGCGCTGGGCCGCGAGTTGCTGGCCGCCGATGCGCTGTGCGAGGGCCGCCTGGTGAAGGTTTCCCCGGTCAGCGTGAC
The DNA here is from genome assembly GCF_002261345.1 of Bordetella genomosp. 2. Taxonomy (GTDB): domain Bacteria; phylum Pseudomonadota; class Gammaproteobacteria; order Burkholderiales; family Burkholderiaceae_B; genus Bordetella_A. The sequence goes on from NZ_NEVT01000006.1 coordinate 1,124,479, forward strand.
TTTCGAGCCCGCCGATACTTATCATCTGGTGTATCCGCCGGGCCTGCGCGACTGGCCGCCGCTGCAGGCGCTGCGTCAATGGATACGCGACGAGCTCGAGCGCTCGCGCGCTAATCTGACCTCCTGCGACCCGGCGCCGGCCGGCGAAACTGAATCCAAACGTTGAGCGCGTAAACGCGTATGTCCCTGGGGCTTGCCGCACAGGTTTTGTTGCATCCGGGGGCCGGCAGGCTTGCTATGCTGCGCCGTCGGAAAGAGGAGCGCGAGGTTCTCCCATCATGATGCTGCTCCAGCGTGTACCACGCATTTCCTGGCTCCGCCTGCTGGCGGGTCTGGTGTTTCTTTGCCTGTGGATGAGCGCGGCCGCGCTGGCCGCCAACCAGGCCGAACGCCCGCCCGACGCGGCGGAGGCCGAGACCGCCCTGGCCGACGCCCGCAAGCAGATCGACGAGATCCGCGCGCGCCTTGAAGACGGCGGCGAAGACGCGCAACTGGTGCGCTGGCGCGCCGACGTGCTGGACATCCAGTCGCGCGCCGATGCCCTGGCCGAGGCGCTGGCGCCCCAGTTGGCCAGCGTGACGGCGCGGCTCACCGAGCTGGGCCAGCCGCAGCCCGATACGCGCGAGGCGCCCGATGTGGCGGCCCAGCGCGCCCAGCTGGAAAAAGACAGCCGCGCGCTCGATTCCCAGACCAAGCTGGCGCGGCTGCTGTCGGTGGAGGCGGCGCAGACCGCCGAACAGATATCCACCCTGCGCCGCAACCAGTTCCAGGCGCGCCTGGGCGAGCGGCGCGACTCGTTCCTCGGCACGCCGTTCTGGTCGGAGCTGCGCGGCGACCTGCCGCGCGACTTGCGACGCCTGGGCGACCAGGCCGCGGAACTGCGCGAGGCCGCCGGCGCCACCCCGACCGGCATCTGGCTCCTGCTGGCGCTGGCGATCGGCGGCGTGCTGCTGCTGCGTGCGGCCTGCAGCCGGCTGATGGTCAAGCTGACCGCCACGCGCGTGCCGCCCGGCCGCCTGCGCCGTTCGTTCCTGGCGGTGACGGTGGTGTTCCTGGCGGTCGCCACGCCGGGCCTGATTGCCGAACTGGTGCACATCGGCCTGATGTGGAACGGGATCCTGTCGGACGATACCGCCGACCTGCTGGGCAGCCTGGTGGCCGTGGTGTGTTTCGGCGGCTATGTGGCCGGCCTGGGCCATGCGCTGCTGTCGCCGGACCGCTCGACCTGGCGGCTGCCGGCCATCCACGACGATGTGGCGCAGGGCCTGCGCCGCCTGCCGCTGGCGCTGGGCCTGCTGGTGGTGCTGATCTGGCTGGGCGACCAGTTGCCGGTGCTGCTCAATGCCAGCCTGACCACCACCATCACGGTCACGTCACTGGCCGCGCTGCTGCTGGCCGTCACGCTGGCCTGGGGGCTGAAGCGCTGCACCCGCCTGCAGCAGCAGGTGCGCCAGGCCGACGAGGAAGGCCGCGTGCCGCCCCGCCCCTTCTGGCTGTCGGTGCTGGTGGCCGCCACCTGGGCGGTGCTGGTCACCAGCGTGATCAGCCTGCTGGCCGGCTATGTGGCATTCGGCAGCTTCATCGCCAAGCAACTGCTGTGGACACTGGCCATCCTGTGCACCGCCTATTTGCTCTCGGTGCTGATCGAGGACGGCTTCAGCACCCTGCTGGCCCCCGCGCAGGGCGACGAGGACAATGCCCGCAACCGGCTGCGCGCCCAGGCCGCGGTATTGCTGTCGGGCGCCGGCCGCGTCACCGTGGTGCTGCTCGCCGCCACGCTGCTGCTGGCGCCCTTCGGGGAAGGGCCGTCCGACCTGATGCACCGCATGAACCAGTTGCACAGCGGGCTGCAGATCGGCGAGGTGCATGTGCGGCCCGGCTCGGTGGTGCAGGCGCTGCTGGTGCTGGCCCTGTGCCTGCTGGGCGTGCGCCTGCTCAAGCGCTGGCTCGCCACCCGCTACCTGCCGACCACCGAGCTCGACCCGGGCATGCAGATCTCGGCGGCCACGCTGTTCGGCTACGGGGGTTTCGTCATGGCGGTGGCGCTGGCGCTTTCGGCGCTGGGCATCGGCCTGGAACGCGTGGCCTGGATCGCCAGCGCGCTGTCGGTGGGCATCGGCTTCGGCTTGCAGGAGGTCGTGCGCAACTTCGTCTCGGGCCTGATCCTGCTGGCGGAACGGCCGGTCAAGGTGGGCGACTGGGTATCGCTGAGCGGGGTGGAAGGCGATATCCGGCGCATCAACGTGCGCGCCACGGAAATCCAGATGGCCGACCGCTCGACCGTGATCGTGCCGAACTCCGAATTCGTCACCAAGACGGTGCGCAACGTCACGCACGCCAACCCGCTCGGGCTGGTGCAGGTCAAGGTCCCCATGCCGCTGGACGCCGAGCCGCGGCGGGCGCGCGAACTGATGCTGGCGGCCTTCGCCGCCCACGAGGGCATCCTGGAGTCCCCCGCGCCCGACGTGTTCCTGGAGGGCGTGGAGAACAACCACCTGATGTTCAACGCGCGCGGCTATGTCAGTTCGCCGCGCAACGCCTATGAAGTGCGCAGCGCCCTGTGGTTCGACATCCTGCAGCGCATGGCCGACGCGGGGCTGGCGCTGGCCTCGCCCTCGACGCTGGTGCTGGCCCGCCCACAGGGGCGCCAGGCCAGGCCGGATGGCGGCGGCGCCGAGCCCGCGCCGCCCGGCCCTAGCGCGCCAGGCGACGCTTCATGAACGCCAGGAAGCGCGCGTCGGTCGCATAGGCGATGTTGACGCGCAAGGCCGAGGTGGCCTGCCCCCGTTCGGGCATGAAGATAGCCCCCGGGGCCAGGAAGATGCTGGCGTCCGAGGCCTCGCTGGCCAGCGCCAGTTCGTCCTGCCCCGGCTTGAGCCGCGCCCATAGATAGAAGCCGCCGCCCGGCGCGTAGGGCAAGGCCAGCCCCACGCCCTTCAGGGCGGCGACGGCCTCGCGCGTGGCGCGCTCGACATGGGCCTTGAGCCGCCGCTGGTGCCTGAGATACTGGCCGCTGGCGATCAGGTTGAACACCACGCGCTCGACGTAATCGGAGGTGCTGACCAGGGTCAGCATCTTCAAGTCGCACAAGGCGTTGGCCAGCGCATTATTGGCCGCCAGGTAGCCGACCCGCAGGCTGGCCGACAGCGTCTTGGAAAACGTCCCCACGTAGATGACGCGCTCGAGCTGGTCGAGCGTGGCCAGGCGCGGGCTGGCGGCGGGCAGGATGTCGGCGAACGGGTCGTCCTCGACGATGTAGAAGCCGTACTGGGCAGCCGCCTGCAGTACGCGATGCGCGACCGGCAGGGTCAGCGAGCCGCCGGTCGGGTTGTGCGCCAGGGATTGGGTGAAGAACACCTTGGGCTTGAATGCCGCGGCCTTCTGCGCCAGGTCGTCCAGGTCGGGGCCGTCGGCGCCGCGCTGCACGCCGACCAGCTTCACGTTGGAGAACCGCAGCTTGCCGAACAACGGGTAATAGCCCGGACTGTCGACCAGCGCCACGTCGCCCGGCTCGAGCAGCTGGCGCGCCACCAGGTCCAGCGCATGGTTGGCCCCGTGGGTGAGCAGGACCTGCTCGGCCCCGGCCTGGATGCCGCGTTCCGCCAGCGCCAGGGCGATGCGCTCGCGCAGCGGCTTGTAGCCCCACGGATTGCCGTAGCCGTGGCCGATGTCCGTGTCGCGCAGGGCCTTGGCGCTGCCGCCGGAGCGGGCCAGGTCGAAGCGTTCCATCCACGACGGCGGCGGCCGGCCGTCGCCGACGCGCACTTCATAGTGCTGGACCAATTGTTCGCGCAGCAGCGAGACCGTATCGATGGCCTGGGCGACATGGCGCGAGCGCTGTTCCGACGAGAGCGGCCGGGTGGCCGCCACGTAATAGCCCGAGCCGGGGCGCGCCTGCAAATGGCCCATGGCGACCAGGCGGTCGTAGGCATCGGCCATGGTGTTCTTGGAAACGCCTTGCTCCAGCGCGCCGGCGCGCACTGATGGCAGGCGCTGGCCGGGCTTGAGCGCGCCGCGCGCGATGGCTGCGGCGATTTGTTCGACGATGGCGCCGACACGGCTCATGATCGCTCCCGCATGCGCATGGATCGTACCTATTTTGTGTCTGGGACAGTTTTCGAGGCAGCCCGATAACTGTACCTTGTATTGTCCTGGTTTAGCGCCGATTATCCCATCTGCCCCGCCCCGGGCCAATCCGGGCCGGTACGGCAGCGCCGCGCATCCAGCCGGCCCAGAACACAGAACGCATAAGGAGGAGCACATGAAGACCATCGATCGCCGCTCGGCCATCAAGACCCTGGGCCTGGGCGCGCTCGGCGCCGCGGGCCTGTCCGCGGCGCTGCCGGCCCGCGCCCAGGAAACGGTGAACTGGCGCATGCAGGCCTTGTGGGACGGCGGCACCACGCCGCAGAAATTCGAGGAGCGCTTCGTCGCGCGCGTGGCCGAGCTGACCGACGGCAAGTTCAAGATCGAGCTGTTCTCGGCCGGGCAACTGGTGCCCGCCAACCAGGCTTTCGACGCGGTGCGCGGCGGCGCCTTCCAGATGATGAAGACCTTCGACGGCTACGAGGCCGGCAAGATCCCCGGCCTGGCATTCACCAGCACCGTGCCGTTCGGCTTTCCGGAGCCGGACCAGTACGAAGCCTGGTTCTACGAGCTGGGCGGGCTGGAGCTCGCCCGCGAGGCCTACGCGCCGGCCGGGCTGTTCTATATCGCCCCGACGGTCTACGGCCCCGAGCCGATCCATTCCAAGGTGCCGATCAAGTCGATCGCCGACCTGCGCGGCAAGAAGGGCCGCTTCGTGGGACTGGCCTCGACCGTGATGGGCAGCCTGGGCGTGGCCGTGACGCCGCTGCCGACCAGCGAAGTCTATTCGGCGCTGGACAAGGGCGTGATCGACCTGGCCGACCGGGGCGACCTGACCGCCAATCTGGAGGCGGGGCTGGGCGAAGTGGCGAAGTACATCGTCATGCCCGGCCCGCACCAGCCCACCACCGCGACCAGCTACGTCGCCAACCGCGCCGCCTATGAACGCCTGCCGGCGCCGTACAAGGCGGCCCTGGCGGCGGCCGCGCGCGAGACCTCGGCCGCGCTGCGCCAGCATATCCTGGTGGCCGACGGCAAGGCGCTGGAAGCCTTCAAAGCCCAGGGCGTGACGGTGACGGCGCTCGACCCGCAGGAACTGGCGCAGGCCCGCGCGCAAGTCGTCGAGACCTGGAAAAAAGCGGCCGGCAATAACGCCAATGCGGTGAAGATTCTCGACAGCCAGGTGGCATTCCTGAAGCGCCTCGGCCTGCTCAGCTGAGCGCCGCGCTCCCGCCGCCCCGCCCGCGCCGCGGGGCTGTCACTTTCCCATCGAGGTGCTCATGCCACTAGCGATACGCTGGTACGTCACGCTGGTCACCGGCATCAACCGCGCGCTGTTCCTGGCGGCGACCGGCCTGATGCTGATCGTGGTCCCCGTCATGCTGTATGAAGTGGTGTCGCGCTATGTGTTCGGCACCCCCACCGTGTGGGGGATGGAACTGGCGACGATGCTGTTCGGCCCGTACTTCCTGCTGGGCGGCCCCTATCTGCTGCACTTGCGCGGCCACGTCAACCTGGACCTGGTGCGGCGCCGCCTGGACCCGCGGCGCATACGCCTGCTCGACCTGTTCAACCACCTGGTCATCATGGCGTTCTGCGCGATCCTGGCCAGCTATTCGCTGCCGCTGGCGATGCAGTCGCTGGCCTTCGGCGAGACCTCGTTCTCGGCCTGGAACCCGCCCGTCTGGCCGGTGAAATTCACGGTGCCGCTGGCGGTGATCCTGCTGGGCGCGCAGAGCCTGGCCGAGTTCCTGCGGCTGCTGCTGCGCGACCCGGGCGCGCTGGAGGGCCAGGCATGAGTCCCAACACCATACTGGCCATCATGTTCGGCGGCCTGACGCTGCTGATGCTGACCGGCCTGCCGATCGCCTTCGTGCTGGGCGGGCTGTCGCTGCTGCTGACCGTGACGCTGTGGAATGCCGACGCGGTCGTGCTGATGGTGCTGCAGGTCTTCGACACGATGCGCTCGGAAGCGCTGCTGGGCATCCCGTTGTACATCCTGATGGCCGGCATCCTGCAGCGCTCCGGCGTGATCGAGGACCTGTACCGCGCCATGGAATTGTGGTTCGGCCGGCTGCGCGGCGGGTTGGCGATCGGCACGGTGGTCATCTGCGTGATCATGGCCGCCATGACCGGCGTGGTGGGCGCGGCGGTGACCGCGATGGCCCTGCTGGCCATGCCCGAGATGCTGCGGCGCGGCTACGACCCGAGGCTGGTGACGGGCACTATCTGCGCCTCGGGCACGCTCGGCATCCTGATCCCGCCGTCGGTGCTGACCATCGTCTACGCGGTGACGGCGCAGGTCTCGATCGGCAAGATGCTGATCGCCGGCATCGTGCCGGGGTTGATCCTGGCGCTGCTGTATATCGGCTACATCCTGTTCGTGGCGTATTTCCGGCCGGGCCAGGTGCCGCCGCCGTCGGGCGAGCCGGTGCCGCTGCGCGCCAAGCTGCAAAGCCTGCGCGCGGTGATCCTGCCGATGCTGCTGATCGTGCTGATCCTGGGCTCGATCTTCTTCGGCATCGCCACGCCGACCGAGGCGGCCGCCGTGGGCGTGCTGGGCGCGCTGCTGGCCAGCGCGGCGCGGCGCCGGCTGAACCGGCGCGGCCTGCAGGAGGCCGCCGTCGAGACGCTCAAGGCGACCGCGATGATCCTGTGGATCACCATCGGGGCCAAGGCGTACGTGGCCATTTTCACCGGGCTGGGCGGCGCCAACACGCTGATGGAGTTCATCCGCCACCTGGACGTGCCGCCCTACGCCGTGCTGGCCGCCATGATGCTGATCCTGATCTTCCTCGGCACGGCGCTGGACGAGATCGGCATCATCCTGCTGACCGTGCCGGTGTTCCTGCCCATCGTGCGCCTGCTGGGCTTCGACGAGATCTGGTTCGGGGTGCTGTACGCGATCACGATCCAGACCGGCTACATCAGCCCGCCTTTCGGCTACACGCTGTTCTACATCAAGGGCCCGCTGCCGCCGCAGCTGGGCATGGGCACCGTGTACCGCGGCGTCACCCCCTTCATGCTGCTGCAGATAGTGGCGCTGCTGATCTGCGCGGCCTTCCCGGGCCTGGTCACCTGGCTGCCCCGGCTCATGGCCAATTGACTTCCCTTCACGCTGACGACTGGACACTACCGTGAATTCCCCTGCCAAGAACTCCCGCATTCCCGGCTTCCACAAGGACGACATCGCCACCCGCTTGGCGCGCGTGGCGCAATTCGCCGACCTGGATGAAGCGACCACGCGCCACCTGGCCGACATGGGCAACCTCGATCCGCACCTGGCCGACCACCTGATCGAGAACGTGATTGCCACGCTCAACGTGCCGATCGGCATCGCGACCAACATGAAGGTCGACGGCGCGGACGTGCTGATCCCCATGGCCACGGAAGAGTCGTCGGTGGTGGCCGCGGTATGCAACGCGGCGCGCCAGTGCTATGACCAGGGCGGCTTCACCACGTCGATGTCCGGCTCGCTGATGATTGCGCAGGTGCAGTTGGTGGGGGTGCCCGACGCGGCGCACAGCCGCATGCGCATCCTCGAGCACAAGGCCGATATCAAGGCCCTGTGCGACGACTGCGATCCCTTGCTGGTCAAGCTGGGCGGCGGTCTGCAGGACGTGGAGGTGCGCCTGGTGCAATCGGCCGGCGGCCCGATGGTGGTGACCCACCTGATCGTCGACACGCGCGACGCCATGGGCGCGAACGCCGTCAACAGCATGGCGGAGAAGCTGGCGCCGCACATCGAATCCTGGACCGGCGGGCGGGTCTACCTGCGCATCCTGTCGAACCTGGCCGACCGCCGGCTGGCGCGCGCCCGCGCCGTCTGGACCTGCGAGGCGATCGGCGGCGCGGCGGTGCGCGACGGCATCATCAGCGCCTACCAGTTCGCGGCAGCCGACCCCTATCGGGCCGCCACGCACAACAAGGGCATCATGAACGGCGTTTCGGCGGTCGTGCTGGCCACCGGCAACGACACGCGCGCGGTGGAAGCCGGCGCGCATGCCTATGCGGCGCGTAAGGGCTGGTACTCGAGCCTGACGGACTGGGAGGTGACCGCCGAGGGCCACCTGGCCGGCACGCTGGAAATGCCGATGGCGGTGGGCCTGGTGGGCGGCGCCACCAAGCTGCATCCCACCGCGCGGGCCTGCCTGAAGATCCTGGGCGCCACCTCGGCCGACCGGCTGGCGCGCCTGATCGCCGCCGTGGGACTGGCGCAGAATTTCTCGGCCCTGAAGGCCCTGGCCACCACCGGCATCCAGAAAGGCCACATGTCGCTGCATTCGCAGAACATCGCCATGATGGCCGGCGCGGTGGGCGAGGAGATCGACCAGGTGGCCCGGGCGCTGGTGGCGCAGGGCGCGGTGCGGGTCGATGTGGCCGAGCACGAACTGGCGAAATTGCGCGGCAAGGCAGGTGGCTGACACCGCAGGGGTGTCAGACACCTCAATGGCGAGACGCGATCCTGGGCAGTGTCTGACACCGCAAGGGTGTCAGACACCTCAATGGCGGACGATGCCGGACACCTCAGTGGCGGGGAATGCCGGACACTGCGGTCGTCATATCACGCGAGCAAGGCCCGCGTCGCCGGGATCAGCAGCCCCAGCCCGGCCAGGAGCAGCAGCACGAACACCATCCGCTTGACCGCCTGCACCGACTCCGCCGATGCGTAGCGGCGCACCAGCCAGGTAAGCCCCACCACCACCGGCAGGGCTTCCAGGCTGAGCCACAGCGCGGTGGACCCCAGGCTGCCGTGTCCCGCCACCAGCGACAGGCGCACCACGGCATTGGCCGAGAACAGCACCAGCAGGCTGTTGCGCACCAGCGGCAGCGGCAGGGGCTGGCGGTACAGGTGGTAGACCATGGGCGGCCCGGCGCTGGAGAACAGGCCGCCCAGCACCCCCGACAGGCCGCCGTACAAGATGAAGGACAGGCGCGACGAGACGCGGGCCAGCGGCCGCGTGCGCGCCACCAGCAGGATCGCGCACGCCAGGATGGTCAGGCCCAGCAGCCAGCGCAGCAACATGGCGGTGCTGCCGCTGATCCACTCCAGCGCCGCCACGCCGACGGCCACCCCCACCAGGCTGGCGGCCAGCGGCGGGCGGATGAGGGACCAACTGAGGTGCGAGCGCGCCCGGCCGAGCGCCACCAGCGCGTTGGCCAGTGTGAGCATGCTCACCACATTGGAGACTTCCGGCAGAGGCGCCAGCGAGAACAGCCCCGTCAGGCCCAGCAGCACCAGCCCGAATGCGAACCCCGTCATGGTCTGGGCATAGGTGGCCAGCGCCACGCAACCCAGGAACAACATATGATCGACCCACGTCATGCTACGACTACGACAACCGCCACGGGCGCGCGCCAGCGCGCCGCATACTGCTACCGCCTGCCTCCCCTGCGACTCGCATACACATTCAGCGACAGGCCGGCCAGCACCAGGCCGGCCGCGCCGAGCTTCCAGAACGGCAAGGGCTCGGCCAGCAGCACCGCCGACGCCAGGATGCCGAACACCGGCACCAGCAGGGCCAGCGGCGTGACCGTCACGGCCGGATGGCGCGCCAGCAGCCAGCCCCACACGCCGAACGCGAAAACCGTGTTGCCCAGCGCCTGCCAGGCCACCGCCAGCCATGCCGCCATGCTGGCATGCGCGACGGCATGCGCCATGCGCGCCGGCCCCTCGACCGCCAGGCTGATCAACGCCAGCGGCACGATGGCGAACAGGCTGCTCCAGGCGGTGAAGGCCACCATGTTCACCCGCCCCACGCCGCGCATCACCATATTGGCGCAGGCCCACGAGAAGCCGGCGGCGAGCACCAGGGCCAGGCCGAACAGCGTCACGGCGGCGCCCGGGTCGGTGGCGCCGTGCCATGCCACCACGCCGTACCCGGCCGTGGCCAGCGCCAGCGCCGCGGCCTGCAGCGGCCGCATGCGCTCGCCGCTCAGGATCATGGACATGAGAATGGTGAAGAACACCTGCGACTGGACCACCAGCGAGGCCACCCCCGGCGAGATGTCCTGGCGCATGGCCCAGTACAGCAGGCCGAATTGCCCGACGCCCAGCAGGATGCCGACGCGCGCCATGGCGCTCCAGGGCACCGCCGGCCGGCGGAACAGGAAGACCCAGGGCAGCGCCGACAACACGAAGCGCAGCGTGGCGAACAGGAAAGGCGGGAGCTCGGCCAGGCCCCACTTGATGACGACGAAATTCGTGCCCCAGATGAAGACGACGGACAGCGCCAGCAATAGGTGGGACAGCGGCATGGAGGTGTGGGGGCCGGGAGCGGAAGGCCGCATCATACCTCTGCCCCGCTGCCGGCGCCGAACCGCCGGCGCCGGGCCGGGTCAGGCCGGCACGGGATGTTCGGCCTGGTCGCCCACCACGGTGGTCCACTGGCGCACGCGCCACTGCGTGACCAGACCCGCGCGCACGTAGGGATCGGCCTCGGCGAAAGCCGCCGCCACGGCCGGCGAGTCGGCCTTGAACAACAGCACCGCCTGGTCGGCCGGCTCGGCCACGGCGCCGCCCAGCACCAGTTCGCCGCGCGCCGCGGCCGCGCGCGCCAGCGCAAGGTGCGCGTCGCGGAACTCGCCGCGGCGCTCGAGATAGTCGGGGACCAGGTCGTAGAACATCAGATAATGCATGGCGGCTCCTGCGCTAAATTCACGACGACGGCTCGATCATACTTGCCGTCTTGCCCACTCATCCACCAAAGGAATCCCGATGATCCAGGAAATCGCCAGCATTCTCGTCGCCGCCGGCCATGAAACCGAATTCGAGGCTGGCGTGGCCCAGGCCAAGCCGCTGTTCCTGCGCGCCCGCGGCTGCCACGGCGTCGCGCTGCACCGTTCTGTCGAGAACCCGCAGCAATACACGCTGGTGGTCGACTGGGAAACCGTCGACAACCACATGGTGGACTTCCGCGAGTCGGCCGATTTCCAGGAATGGCGCAAGCTGGTGGGGCCGCATTTCGCCGAGCCGCCCAAGGTGCACCACGAAACGCGGGTGCTGTAGGCGGGGCCGCGGCGCTCAGCGCCGCGACCAGCCCTCGTACACCAGGCGCAGGCCGAACGCGGCCAGCCCGGCGCCAGCCAGGCTTTCCAGCAGGCGCCGGCTGCGCGCATAGCCGCGCCGCATGGCGGCCCGCGAGAACAGCTGGCACAGCAGCACGCGCCACAACAGCGACGCGGCCACCAGACCAAGCCAGGCCGCCGCCTTGGCCCAGACAGGCGTATCGGGCCGCAGCGTCACGGAAAAGATGCTGGCGAAGAACAGCACGGTCTGCGGATTGGCCAGATCGGTGACCAGGCCGCGCCGGAAATGCCGCCAGGCGTCGGCGCGCCCTGGCGCGGGCGCCGCTTCCAGGTCCAGCGGACGGCTGGCGCGCAGCAGCTTCAGGCCATACCACACCAGGTATGCCCCGCCGAGGATCTGGATGATCGAAAACAGCAGGCCGCCGGCGGTGATCACGGTGGCCATGCCGAACAGCCCCAGGCCCGAATAGATGGCATCGCCGGTGGCCACGCCCAGCCCCGTCATGGCGCCGGCGGCGCGCCCCGACGCCAGGCTGGCCTGCACCACCACCAGCAAGTTCGGCCCCGGGCTCAGGAATGTGAAGGCGAACAGGCCGACGGTCAGCAATACGGTATGGAGTGGGTCCATGGCGTTCCTGGCGGGGAAGCGGCGCGGGCGCGCGACGCCACCTATTGTGCCAGCCCGCCCCCGCCCGACGGAACCGCCCGCCGGCGTCAGGCAGTCTTGGCGCCGGCCAGCTCCACGGCGAGCCGGATGGCGTCGGCCAGGAAGGGCGAACGGTCGTCCTTGCGATAGCTGAGGATGACCGGCGACACGAAGGATTCGGCATCGATGGCCACATGGGCGATATCCTGGCGATGCAGGCGCTGCACCGATGCCGGCACTACCGTGACGCCCAGGCCGGCCGCCACCAGCCCGATGGCGGTCTGCAGCTCGTTGGCCTCCTGGACCACGCGCGGCGCATGCCCGGCGGCGCGGAACAGGCCCAGTACGTGGTCGGCATAGTTGGGCCGCGGGCGGGCCGGATACAGCACGAAGGGCTGCGCGGCCAGCTGCGCGATGCCGATGCGGCGCCGGCGCGCCAGCGGGTGCCGCAGCGGCAGCGCCGCCACCAGCGGCTCGGCCATCAGCACCCGGCGCTCGATGGCGGGATCGTCGAACAGGATGCGGCCGATGCCCATGTCGATGCGGCCAGCCTTGAGCGCTTCGAGTTGCGGCAGCGTGGTCATTTCGGCCAGGCCGACTTCGACGCGCGGGTCGGCCTCGCGCAGGCGCCGGATCAGCTCGGGCACGAAGCCGTACAGCGACGACGGCACGAAGCCGATGCCGAACCAGCCGCGTTCGGTGTGGCCCAGGCGCCGGGTGCCCTGCACCACTTCGTCCAGGCGGGCGGTCAGCTGCAGCGATTGTTCGAGCAGGAAACGGCCGGCCTCGGTCAGCCTCAGGGCGCGCGTGCCGCGCTCGAGCAGCGTGACGCCCAGTTCGTCTTCCAGTTGGCGGATCTGCCGGCTGAGCGGCGGCTGGGCAATGTGCAGGCGCGCGGCGGCGCGCGTGAAGCTGCCCTCCTGCGCGACCGCCTGGAAATAACGCAAATGCCGGAGTTCCATGGCAACACCCATACCTAATAGGTATTGAAAGCAACCAATATAGTCTTGGACCCCGGAAAAATCGAGCGGCATACTAAGGCCCGTTTTGCCTATCATCTATTCAAGGTATGGAAGTCCGCATCGAAACCATCGAGGCCATCCTGGTCGACCTGCCCACCATACGCGCGCACCAGCTCGCCATGGCCGTCATGCAGCGCCAGACGCTGGTGATCGTGCGGCTGCGCTGCAGCGACGGCATCGAAGGCCTGGGCGAGGCCACCACGATCGGCGGCCTGGCATATGGCGAGGAAAGCCCCGAAGGCATCAAGCTGGCGATCGACACTTACCTGGCGCCGGCCCTGGCGGGGCAGGACGCCACCAACGTGCGCGCCGCGCTGGCGCGGCTGGACCAGGTGGCGCGCGGCAACCGGTTCGCCAAGTCGGCCCTGGAAACCGCCCTGCTCGACGCCCAGGGCAAGCGCCTGGGCGTGCCGGTCGCCACCCTGGTGGGCGGCGCGGTGCGCACCCGCCTGCCGGTGCTGTGGACGCTCGCCAGCGGCGACACGGCGCGCGACATCGACGAGGCCGAGGCCCTGCTGCAGGCACGCCGCCACAACACCTTCAAGCTGAAGATCGGCCGCCGCGAGATCGCCGCCGACGTGGCCCACGTGGCCCGCATCAAGCAGGCGCTGGGCGAGCGCGCGCGCGTCACGGTGGACGTCAACCAGGCCTGGAACGAGGCCGATGCGGCGGGCGCCATCGCACGGCTGGAGGCGGCCGGCGTGGACCTGATCGAACAGCCCATTCCGCGCGCCAACCTGGCGGGCATGGCCCGCCTGGCGGCGCGCTTCGTGGTGCCCATCATGGCCGACGAAGCGGTGTGCACGCCCGAAGACGCGCTGGACATCGCGCGCCTGGGCGCGGCCGATGTGCTGGCGCTGAAAATCGCCAAATCCGGCGGCATCCTGGAAATGACCCGCACGGCGGCGGTCGGCGACGCGGCCGGCATGGCGCTGTACGGCGGCACCATGCTGGAAGGCTCGATCGGCTCGATCGCGTCGGCCCACGGCTTCGCCGCCCTGCCGCGCCTGGGCTGGGGCACCGAGCTGTTCGGCCCGCTGCTGCTCAAGGACGACATCGTCGCCAACCCGCCGCGCTATGACGACTTCGCCCTGCAATTGCCGGCCGGCCCCGGCCTGGGGCTGACGCTGGACGAAGACAAACTCGAGTTCTACCGGCGCGACGGCGCGCCGGGCCCGCGCTGACGGCGCCCGCCGGACCGATTCGCGCGGCAAACACACACACAGGAGACCCGAACATGTACAAATCATTATGCAAGCCGCTGGCGGCGATGTGCGCCGCCGCCGCCCTGCTGGGCGCCGCGCCGGCGGCCGGGGCCGGCTATCCGGAACGCCCCGTCACCTGGGTGGTGCCCTTCCCGCCCGGCGGCGCCATGGACAACATCGCCCGCACCCTTGGCGAAGCCATGGGCCGGCAGCTCGGCACCTCGTTCGTGGTGGAGAACCGCGCCGGCGCCGGCGGCAACATCGGCGCGGCGGTCGTGGCGCGCGCCAAGCCCGACGGCTACACGATCCTGATCGTGGCCAACGGCATGGCCGTCAACCCCGCCCTGTATCCGAGCCTGAACTACGACCCGCAAGCGGATTTCGCGCCGATCTCGCTGCTGGCGGTAGTGCCCAATGTGCTGGTCACCAACCCGCAGCGCACCAGCGCTACCAGCGTCGCCGACGTCATCGCCAAGGCCCGCGCCAAGCCGGGCGCGTACACCTACGCTTCGGCGGGAGTGGGCACGTCGATCCACCTGGCGGGCGAACTGTTCGTTTCCATGGCGGACATCGATATGCTGCACGTGCCGTACAAGGGCAGCGGCCCGGCCGTCTCGGACCTGCTCGGCGGCCAGGTCGACTACATGTTCGACAGCATTACGTCGGCCAAGCCGCACATCCAGTCCGGCAAGCTGACGGCGCTAGCGGTGACCACGGCCAAGCGCTCGGCGGCTCTGCCCGACGTACCCACGGTGGCCGAGGCCGGCCTGCCCGGCTATGAGCTGACGCCCTGGTTCGCGGCCTTTGCGCCGGCCGGCACGCCGCCCGAGATCGTCGCCAAGCTGAATGCGGCGATGCGCCAGGCGCTGGCCGACCCGAAGGTCAAGGACACGCTGAACGCCATCGGCGCCGAGCCCATCGGCGGCTCCCCCGAGGAACTGCAGGGCTACCTGGCCAAGGAAACCGAGCAGGGCCGCAAGCTGGTCGAGGAACGCAACATCAAGCTGCAATAAGGCGGTGCGCCGCCGGCTCAGGCCGCGCGGCGCTCCAGCAGGCGCGGTGCGGCGCGCCGCGCCCCCGCGGCGGCGTTCATGTGCGTAATGTCTTCGGTGATTTCGCCGAGCGTGCCCGACTGCGCCAGCGAGACGTCCACCACCTCGGCCATGATGTCGGTGACCCGCCGCGACGAGGCGACGATGTCGCCCATGGTCGTTCCGGCCGACTGCACCAGTTCGGCGCCGCTGCGGATCTGCTCGACCGACGCCGTGATCAGGTCCTTGATTTCCTTGGCGGCCGCCGCGCTGTTCTGTGCCAGGCTGCGCACCTCGGCTGCCACCACGGCGAAACCCTTGCCATGGCTGCCCGCGCGGGCGGCCTCGACTGCCGCATTGAGCGCCAGGATGTTGGTCTGGAATGCAATGCCGTCCATCACGCCGATGATCTCGGAGATGCGCCGCGAGCTGGCGGTAATGGCGTTCATGGTGCGCACCACGTCCTGCACCGTCTGCCCGCCCTGCTCGGCCACCTGGCAGGCCGCGCGCGCCAGGTCATTGGCCTGCGCGGCCCGTTCGGCGTTCTCGGTCAGCCCCTGCACCGCGGTGCGCAGAGTTTGCGCGGCGGTGAACCGGCGCGTGATGTCGGTGGCGTATTTCACCACCTTGAACGGCCGGCCCTCGGCATCGAAGATCGGGTTGTAGCTGGCCTCGATCCATACCGGGCGCCCGTTCTTGCCCAGGCGCAGGTACTGGCCCGTATCGTGCTCGCCGCGTCCCAGCTTGTTCCAGAACTCGGCATAGGCCGCGCTGGCGCGCTCGGCCGGCTGCACGAACATGCTGTGATGGCGCCCGACGATTTCCTCGGCGCTGTAGCCCAGTGTGTGCAGGAACAGGTCGTTGGCGCGAATGATGGTGCCGTCGAGCTCGAACTCGATCACCGCCTGCACCTTGGAGATCGCCTCCAGTTGTCCGGCCACGTCGGCATTGCGGCGCTCCTGCTCGGTGACGTCGGTGGCGTACTTGACGATTTTCAGCGGCCGGCCGTGGCCGTCGAGGATGGGGTTGTAGCTGGCCTGCAGCCACACTTCGCGCCCGCCCTTGGCCAGGCGCCGATAACAGCCGGCTTCGTACTGGCCGGCGCCCAGCTTGCGCCAGAAATCGCGGTAGGCATCCGATTGGCGCTCGTCCGCATCGACGAACAGCGAATGATGGCGGCCGTCGACTTCGTCCCAGCGGTAGCCCATGGCGTCCAGGAAATTCTGGTTGGCCGCCAGCACCCGGCCCTGCAGGTCGAACTCGGCGACGGCCTGCGATCTATGAATGGCCGCGACCTGGCCCCATAGCTCGGCGCTGCGCCGCCTGCGATTGCCCGGAAACAGCCGATCCAGTCCCAGCCATGCCATATGCGTCCCCTTTGACAGCTACCGAATAGCGATAACAAATGATTCGAATCGAAATTTAATGTATCACTTTACGACGCATTTAAGCGGAGTTTTACAAATGTCTCAATACGCGCCCGCCACGCAGGGCAAATGTGTGGAAAATTCTCCACAGGCGCCCCCGGCAGTGAGGGCGTGCACAGGCTGTCCCGGTGCGGCTCAGTCGCCGTCCAGTTCGGGGTAATAGCGGAAGATGCCGTCGCCGAACGGCAGCCGCCGGCCGCTGGAAAAATACGGCTGTAGCGCGGGCAACCCGGCGACCCGGGCATGCAGAGCCATGACGCGCGGGAAGCGGCGCGATACCGTCGCCATGCGCTTCGGGAAGGCATACAGCAAGCCATCGACCAGGTGGAACAGCGACAGGTCGGCGTACGACCAGCGCCGGCCGCCCGCCAGCCAGTCGCCGCGCGCCTGCAGCACCCGCTCGAAATAGCCCAGGAATTTCGGGATGCGCTCGTTGCGGAAGCTGGCGGCACGACGGATCGCCTCGTCGCGCTGGTCCTCGTAGTATTCGCTGGCGGCGATGGGGTGGTGCGTGTCGTGGGCTTCGGCCACCATGTCGGCGATGGTCAGTTGCAACTGGTTGGTCCAGTAGCGGCCTTCCACCGTCGCCGGCGTCAGGCCGTGCTTGTCGCCCAGGTAGAGCAGGATGTTGGCCGTCTGGGCCAAGGTCAGCCGGCCGGCCACCAGGTACGGCGGCGCGAACGGAGGATGCTTGCGCGGCGACTGCATGTCGTCGACCAGCGCGCGCTCGGTGGCGCCCGGCTGCCGGGCGCATTCGCGATAGGCAATGCCGCCCGCTTCCAGGGCCAGGCGGACAAACTCGCCGCGGCCCGGAATGCCGTCCCAATACCACAGGTCATAGGTCATGGGTGCTCCTCGGGATGTGCGGGCGCGCCGGCTGCGCGCCGCGCCGGGTCTTTCACCTTACCATCCCGGAGCCCGGCGCGCCGCGCCCCTAGCCGCCGGCCAGCCGGCGGCGCGCCGCCAGCGCCACGGCGACCGTGCTGCGCACGTCGGCCAGGGCCCGGTGGGTCGGGTCGGCCGCGCCCACGTGGCGCGCCAGGATCTGCAGTTTGTGCGACGGCAGCTCGGGCCAGGCGTGGCGGGCAAGCTGCAGCGTGCAGTGCGTCGGATTGGCGAACGGCAGCCCGGTATGCGTGGCCGCGGCATCGAGAAAGCGCCGGTCGAACGAAGCGTTGTGGAAGAACACCGGCGTATCGGCCAGGAATGACCGGAAAGCCGCGAACGCCTCGGCCACCGGGATGCCATGGCGGTCGACTTCGGCCTGGGTGATGCCGGTCAGGCGCGTGATGAACGGCGGCACCGGTCCGCGCGTGCGCACCACCTGCGAGAACTCGCGCTCGATGGCGCCATCGGGCGCCACATGCACGGCGGCGAATTCGAGGATTTCGCACGTGGCGGTCGACAGGCCGGTGGTCTCCAGGTCGGCCACTGCGAAGGCGCCGTCCAGCGCCAGCAGCGCCGCGCGGTGCCGGGCCGCGCGCGGCGGCGCCGCCTGGGCGGGCCTGGGCGGCGCGAAGGGGTCGTGATCCAGGTACGGATTGGGCGTCGAATAGCGGCGGCGGAAATAGTGCATGGCGATGTCGGGCTGTGCGCGCATTGTATGCCTGCGTCGCGGGCGGCCTCAGCCGCCCGCGGGATGCGCCATGAAGGCCGGCACGGCGCGAAATGGCGGGGGGGGCCTGCAAGTCTTATATAAGATATAAGACACTTGCCCCCATCCCCCTCCTCCCTCTACAATCCCGGCCGACAACCCTTCTCGCAACCCGACTTTACGCAGGCCTGCCATGCTGGAAACGTATCGCCAACACGTCGCCGAGCGCGCCGCGCTGGGTATCCCCCCGCTGCCCCTCTCGGCCCAACAAACCGCCGATCTGATCGAACTGCTGAAAAACCCGCCCGAGGGCGAGGCGCAGTACCTGCTGGACCTGCTCACCCACCGCGTGCCCGCCGGCGTGGACGACGCCGCCAAGGTCAAGGCCTCGTACCTGGCCGCCGTGGCGCTGGGCAAGGAATCGTGTGCGCTGATCAGCCGGGCCAAGGCGACCGAACTGCTGGGCACCATGCTCGGCGGCTACAACATCGGCCCGCTGATCGAACTGCTGGACGACGCCGAGGTCGGCACCATCGCCGCCGACGGCCTGAAGAAAACCTTGCTGATGTTCGACGCCTTCCATGACGTGAAGGACAAGGCCGACAAGGGCAACGCCAACGCGCGCGCCGTGATGCAGAGCTGGGCCGAAGCCGAATGGTTCACCAGCCGCCCCGAGCTGCCCGAGAGCCTGACCATCACCGTGTTCAAGGTGCCGGGCGAAACCAACACCGACGACCTCTCGCCCGCGCCCGACGCCACCACGCGTCCCGACATCCCCATGCACGCGCTGGCCATGCTGAAGAACAAGCGCGAAGGCGCGGCGTTCCAGCCGGAAGAAGACGGCAAGCGCGGCCCGGTGAAGTTCATCGAATCGCTCAAGGAAAAAGGCCACCTGGTCGCCTACGTGGGCGACGTGGTGGGCACGGGCTCGTCGCGCAAGTCGGCCACCAATTCGGTGCTGTGGTTCACGGGCGAGGACATCCCGTTCGTGCCCAACAAGCGCTACGGCGGCGTCTGCCTGGGCGGCAAGATCGCCCCCATTTTCTACAACACCATGGAAGACGCGGGCGCCCTGCCCATCGAGCTGGACGTCTCCAAGATGGAAATGGGCGACGTGGTCGAGCTGCGCCCCTACGAAGGCAAGGCCCTGAAGAATGGCGAGGTCATCGCCGAATTCCAGGTCAAGTCCGACGTGCTGTTCGACGAAGTGCGCGCCGGCGGCCGCATTCCGCTGATCATCGGCCGCGGCCTGACCGCCAAGGCGCGCGAGGCCCTGGGCCTGCCGCCCTCGACGCTGTTCCGCCTGCCCAAGAACCCGGCCGATTCGGGCCGCGGCTACTCGCTGGCGCAGAAGATGGTCGGCCGCGCCTGCGGCCTGCCGGAGGGCCAGGGCGTGCGTCCGGGCACCTATTGCGAGCCGCGCATGACCTCCGTGGGCAGCCAGGACACCACCGGCCCCATGACCCGCGACGAGCTGAAGGACCTGGCCTGCCTGGGGTTCTCGGCCGACCTGGTCATGCAGTCGTTCTGCCACACCGCCGCCTACCCCAAGCCGGTGGACGTCAAGACCCACCACACCCTGCCGCAGTTCATCAGCACGCGCGGCGGCATCTCGCTGCGCCCGGGCGACGGCGTGATCCACTCGTGGCTGAACCGCATGCTGCTGCCCGACACCGTAGGCACCGGCGGCGACTCGCACACCCGCTTCCCCATCGGCATCTCGTTCCCGGCCGGCTCGGGCCTGGTGGCGTTCGCCGCCGCCACCGGCGTGATGCCGCTGGACATGCCCGAATCGGTGCTGGTGCGCTTCAAGGGCAAGATGCAGCCCGGCGTCACGCTGCGCGACCTGGTCAACGCCATTCCGCTGTACGCCATCAAGCAGGGCCTGCTGACCGTCGCCAAGCAGGGCAAGAAGAACGTCTTCTCGGGCCGCATCCTGGAAATCGAGGGCTTGCCCGACCTGAAGGTGGAACAGGCGTTCGAACTGTCCGACGCCTCGGCCGAGCGCTCGGCCGCCGGCTGCACGGTGCGCCTGAACAAGGAACCGATCATCGAGTACATCAACAGCAACATCGTGATGCTGAAGTGGATGATCGCCAACGGCTACGAAGACGAACGCTCGCTGGGCCGCCGCATCAAGGCCATGGAAGCCTGGCTGGCCGATCCCAAGCTGCTGGAGCCCGATGCCGACGCCGAATACGCCGCCGTGATCGAGATCGACCTGGCCGACATCCACGAGCCCATCGTGGCCTGCCCCAACGACCCGGACGACGTCAAGACGCTGTCCGACGTGGCCGGCGCCAAGATCGACGAAGTGTTCATCGGCAGCTGCATGACCAATATCGGCCACTTCCGCGCAGCCTCCAAGCTGCTGGAAGGCAAGCGCGACATCCCGGTCAAGCTGTGGGTGGCGCCGCCCACCAAGATGGACGCGCAGCAACTGACCGAGGAAGGCCACTACGGCGTGTTCGGCACCGCCGGCGCGCGCACCGAAATGCCGGGCTGCTCGCTGTGCATGGGCAACCAGGCGCAGGTGCGCGAAGGGGCCACGGTGATGTCGACCAGCACCCGCAACTTCCCCAACCGCCTGGGCAAGAACACCAACGTGTACCTGGGTTCGGCCGAGCTGGCCGCCATCTGCTCGCGCCTGGGCCGCATCCCGACCAAGGAAGAGTACATGGCCGACATGGGCGTCATCAACAAGAGCGGCGACCAGATCTACCAGTACCTGAACTTCGACAAGATCGCCGACTACAAGGACGTGGCCGACGTGATCGAGGTGTAAGCGCCGCTGGCACGATATTGCGGCGGCCATCGCGGCCCGCCGCAAGACAGAACGGCCCTGGACGTGTCCAGGGCCGTTCTGTTTTTTGCCGCCGGACCGCCTCGCCGGCCCGGTATCGACCCTTCAGTCGCGCACCGCCAGGGCATCCAGCTGCGCATCGTCCAGGGCCAGCGCCAGGGCGCCCATCGCGCACGTCACCGCCAGGGCGCGGCGCAGTTCGCTTGGGCGGATGATGTCCGGCGTATCCTCCGCCGACAGGATGCGATTGACGCGCGAATCGGGCCGGTCGAAGCCCGCCACCAGGCGCAGCGCCGGGATGCCATGGCGCGCGAAATTGGCGTGGTCCGAATTCGGCATCAGCGGCAGCCAGCTGGCGACCGGCACGCCGGCTGCCTGCGCGGCCCGCGCGACATAGCCGGCCAGCGCCGGGAAGTCGCTGATCAGCGCGGCCAGCGTATCGTCGCCGGCCACGGTGTCCAGGTTGATGTTCAATTTCAGGCTGGCCCGCTCGGCGGCAGGCAGGTCCGCCAGGTAGCGGGCGGAACCGGTCAAGGCCCATTCCTCGGCGCAGAACAGGCACACGCGCAAGCCGGGCGTGTGCGCCGACACCCTGGGCGCCAGCGCGCGCGCGGCCGCCAGGGCCACCGCCACGCCGGTGGCGTTGTCGAGCGCGCTCTGGCCCAGGTCATGGCCGTCCAGGTGGGCGCTGATGACGATGCGCGCGGCCCGGCCGCCCGGAATGTCCAGCACCGCCACGCCGGCGCGCGCGTCGGGCACCTCCTCGCCCTGGATCACCAGCCGGACCGGCCCGGCGGCATCGGCGAGCAGCCGCGCGCCGGCCGCGTCGATGTAGGCGGCCGGGATGCCGGCGGCATCGCGCGGGCGGCCCGACGAGCCCGACAACAGGCCGCCGTCCGGCCGCGGGTTGGCGATCAGGAAGCCGGCGGCGCCCGCCTGCACCGCCATGTCGTACTTGCGGCGGCGATGCACGTGCTGCGGCGTGAAGGGATACTCATGGCGCACCAGCACCAGCTTGCCGCGCACCTGCTCGCCGGCGCGCGCGAAATCGTCGGCCCGCCCCTGCCCCAGGTCCAGCACCGGCGCCACCAGGCCTTCCGGCGCGGTCGACGCCGAGCGCAGCAACGGCTTGCATGGCAAGGCGCACGCCCCGCCCGCGTCGTCGAGCAGTTCCAGGCTGCCCCGCAGGCAGCGCCAGCCGTCGTACGGCACCTCCAGGCGCCGGACCTGCCCGCCCGTCGCCCGCATGCGCTCCAGCGCCCAGTCCATCGCGCGCGCATCCTGGCCGCTGCCGGACAGGCGGCCGCCGAAGCCGCACAACGCTTGAAAATCCTCCATCAGCTGCGCGTCGCGCGCAGCCGCCTGCAACCACTCAGTCATGGGTTTCCTTCCAGATTCATGGCGCGCCCGGCCGGGCGCGCGGCCTTATTCCAGCTTGATGCCGGCCCGCCCGACCACGTCCTGCCAGCGGTCGAAGTCGGCCGACAGCAAGGACTGCAGGGCTTGCGCATCGGTTTGCCCGGGCACGTTGGCGCCGATGCCGGCATAGCGCTGCGCAATGGCGGGCGCCTGCATCACCTTGCCCATCGCCGCGCCGAGCCGGTCCAGCACGGCCTGCGGCGTGCCCGCCGGCGCCATCAGGCCCCACCAGCTTTGCACGGTGAGGTTGGGCAGCCCGCTCTCCTGGAACGTGGGCACGTCGGGCGTGGCGGGCTGGCGCTGCGGCGACGACACCGCCAGCGGCCGCACCTTGCCGGCCTGGAACAGCGCCGCGGCGCTGGGCATGCTGCTGAAGCTGATGTCGATCTGGCCGCCGGCCAGGTCGCTGACCGAGGCCGCGGCGCTCTTGTAGGGCACGTGCACCAGCCGGGTCTGGGTGTTGAGCATGAACAGTTCGGCCAGCAAATGGGTCAGCGAGCCGTTGCCGCCCGAGCCGATGGAAACCACGCCGGGACGGGCCCGGGCATCGGCCACCAGTTCGGCGACGCCCTTGCCGCCGTAGCCGGGGCCGGCGAACAAGTACATGGGCGACAGGCCCACCAGGGCGATCGGCGCGAAGGCGCGGCGGGCGTCATATTTGACGCGGTCGCCGTAAAGCGCCGGCACGATGGTGAACGGCACGTCGGCCAGCAACAGGGTATAGCCGTCGGGCGCTTCGGCCGACACGTAGGCCGTGCCTATCATCGAGCCCGCGCCGGCGCGGTTCTCGACCACGACCGGCTGGCCCAGCTCGGCGCCCAGCTGCTCGCCGATCGCCCGCGCGATCAAGTCGGAGCTGCCGCCGGCCGAATACGGCACGACGATCTTGACGGGCTTGTCGGGGTAGGCGCCGGCGGCCAGCGCGGGCACGGCGACCAGGGCGGCGGCCGCGATGCCGCGCCAGGCTTTTTTCCACTTGATCATGTTGTTGTGGGAAGCTGTTCTTGTTGGACGGAAAGGCATTCTGGGCCGGCCGCTCCCGCGCCGGCAAGGGACATATGCGCATGCGCCATTCCGTTGCGGAATAGCGGCTCAGCGCCCCAGGTAGTCGCGCACCTGCTGGTTCAGGGCGCCGGCCCGCTCCTGGACCCAGGCGCAGAACGCCTCGGTATAGGGGCCGCCCACATCCGGCCGCGGCTGCATCAGGTGGTAGCCGAACCGCCCCTCCACCACTTCGCCCAGCGGCCGGCACAGCGCGCCCTCGCGCAACGGCTGCAGGACCGTGCACAGCGGCACGATGGCCGCTCCCAGCCCGTGCAGCACCGCCGGCAGCAGCACCGAGAAGCCCTCGTATTCGGGCGCGGTAGCGGACGGCCCGGGCCACAGCGGCGCCACCTCGGCGCGCCACTCGTCCCAGCCGTAGCCGCGCTGGGCGCGCTTGAGCAGCGGCAGGCCGTCCAGGTCCTCGACCCTCCGCACCGGATGGCGCCGCAACAAGGCCGGCGCCATCACCAGGGTCATCTCGCGCCCGCACAGATAGCGCGCCGACATGCCGGACACGTAGCCCGCGTGCAGCTGGATCTCGGCGTCGAAGCGCTCCGCCTCGCCGCGGCCGTACAGCAGGCGCGGCCGGACGTTCACCCGGATGCCGGGATGGCGCTCGAAGAATTCGGCCAGGCCGGGCAGCAGGCAGAACTGCGCGAATGAAGGCGACACCGCCACGTTCAGGGCCACCCGCGACCCCGGCTGGGCCACCAGCGCGTCGGCCTCGTCGATCAGCCGCAGCGCGGCGCCGATGCGCTCGAAATACAGCGCGCCCGCGTAAGTCAGGCGCAGGCCGGTGGGCAGGCGCTGGAACAGCGCCACGCCCAGGCGAGCCTCGAGCGCGCTGATATGCTTGCTGACCGCGCTCTGGGTCAGGCTCAGCTCTTCCGCGCTGCGGCTGAAGTTCAGGCTGCGCGCGGCGGCCAGGAAGATGCGCAGCGACGTGACGGAGTTGCGGGAACCTTTCATGATGAACCTGGGACCTGGCGCCCCCGGGGCGCCGAGGCAGGACATTATCCGGCGCGCGCCGCGCGGCGCAATGCGGCACATCCCTATGGGCCGGCGCGCCGCCCGCCCGGCTTTTTCTTTTACGATGCTGTCATCATCGATTCCCGCACGACGGCCGGCTGGCGCATGAACACGGAATATCTCGAAAGCTTCGCGAAAGTGGTGGAATGCCGCTCGCTGGCCGAGGCGGCGCGCCGCCTGCATCTGACGCCGGGCGCGGTGGCGGCGCGCATCCGCATCCTGGAAGGCGAGCTGGCCACCGCCCTGGTGCAGCGTTCGGGCCACACCATCACGCCCACCGAGGCCGGCATGCGCATCTACGACCGGGCCCGGGAGCTGATCCAGTCGGCCCGCGACCTGCAGGCGATCGCCGGTTCCGGCTCGGTAGAGGGCGAGCTGCGGCTGGGCGTGTTTCCGTCCGCGCTGACCACGCACCTGCCGGTGCTGATGGAAGGCTTTTGCGCCAAGCACCCCGAATTATCGACCTACATCGCCTACGCCCCCTCGGCGGAACTGTGCCGCAGCGTGCACATGGGCCAGCTCGACATCGCCATCGCGATCGAGCCGGCCTTCGCCATCCATAAGAACTGCGGCTGGCAGACGCTGCAGGAAGAACCCCTGATCGTGATCGCGCCCGCCCACATGGCCGGGCGCGACGCGCACGACCTGCTGGTGCGCGAACCCTTCATCCGCTACGACCGCCTGGCGCACAGCGGCAAGCTGGTCGACCGCTACCTGAAAGACCACGCCATCGTGCCGCGCCAGCGCATCGAGGTGGACAGCCTGCTGACCATCGTCTCGCTGGTCGAGCGCGGGGTGGGCGTGTCGCTGGTGCCGGACTCGTTCTCCATCTGGTACAAGGCCGACGGCCTGGTGAAGATCGCCCTGCCGCAGCGCACGCCGATCCGCCGCATCGGCATGATCTGGGCCCGCCACGGCCCGCGCGCCAGCATTGCGCAGGCGCTGCTGGAGCACGCCCGGCAGACCTTCTGAACGAAGGCGCGCGCGGCCGGCCGCCCCGGGGCGCGGCATAAATCCTTTGCGTTGAAAACACAAAAAAATTGCGAATCCGGCCCGCGCCGGCCTCGTAGACTCTGGGTCCATCGACCAGGACCATTCCAAAGGAGACACGAGGATGATCGGATTCCGCATTGCCGAACTGCAGCGTCGCGTCGCGGCGCACTGGGTGGAGAAATTCCTCGCCATCCCGGTGGCCAATATCAGCGACGTCATGGCGCGGATGTCGGCCGGTGGCGCGGCGCTGCGCCCCATGCACGCCGGCGGCGCGCTGGCCGGACCGGCCTTCACGGTCAAGACGCGCCCCGGCGACAACCTGATGGTGCACAAGGCCATCGCCATGGCGCAGCCCGGCGACGTGATCGTGGTGGACGCCGGCGGCGACCTGACCAACGCCATCATCGGCGAAATCATGACCAGCACCGCCAAGCGGCGCGGCATCGCCGGTTTCGTCATCAATGGCGCCATCCGCGACCTGGGCACCATCTCGAAAGACAGCTTCCCCGTGTACGCGGCTGGCGTCACCCATCGCGGGCCGTACAAGGACGGCCCGGGCGAGATCAACGCGCCGGTCAGCCTGGGCGGCATGGTCGTGGCGCCGGGCGACCTGGTGCTGGGCGACGAGGACGGGCTGCTGAGCATCCCCTACGCCGAGGTCGAGGCTGTGCACGCGGCCGCCCAGGCCAAGAACGAACTGGAGGCGCGCATGCTGGCCGATATCGCCAATAGCGTGCTGGACACCGCGTGGATCGACCAGGCGCTGGCGCGCCTGCAGTGCGAATTCGTGAAATAGCCCCGGGACCGCCTGCATCATGACGTCTACCCCGAAGAAAGTCGTGCGGCTGAACCTGTGGACCGACCCCAGCTTCGACCGCATCCTGCGCGCCGATCCGAACATCGCGCTGACCGTGCTGGACCTGGCCGGCCCCGAGCAAGCCCTCTGGGACCAGCTGGGCCAGGCGGACGTCTATCACGTCTCGGCGGCCAAGGATGAAGTGCCGCCCCAGTGGCAGGTGACCCGCGCGCTGCTCGAACGCTGCCCGCGCCTGCTGTGCGCGTCGACCTCCGGCGCGGGCTACGACACCGTGGATGTGCAAGCCTGCACCGAGCGCGGCGTGCTGGTGGTCAACCAGGCCGGCGGCAACGCGGCATCCGTGGCCGAGCACGCTTTCGGCCTGATGCTGGCGGTCGCGCGCCGCATCGTCGAATCCGACCAGCGCCTGAAGGCCGGCGGCCGATTCTCGCGCGAGGACCTGATGGGCCACGAGCTCAACGGCCAGACTCTGGGCCTGGTCGGCATCGGCCACATCGGCCGGCGCGCGGCGCGGCTGGGACAGGCGTTCGGCATGCGCGTGCTGGCCCACGACCCATACCTGGACGACGCCGAGGTGCGCGCGCGCGGGGCGGAACCGGTGCCGCTGGATGAATTGCTGGCCAGCAGCGACGTCGTGTCGCTGCACTGCCCGCGCACCGCCCAGACCGAGGGCCTGTTCGACGCCGCGGCGTTCCGCGCCATGAAGCGCGGCGCCCTGTTCATTTCCACCGCGCGCGGCGGCATCCACGACGAGGCCGCGCTGCATGACGCGCTGGCGGCGGGCCACCTGGGCGGCGCGGGGCTGGACGTCTGGAAGGTCGAGCCGCCGCCGCCCTCGCACCCGCTGCTGGGCCTGTGGAACGTAGTGTCGACCTTCCACACCGGCGGCGTGACGCACGAAGGCCGCCGCAATGTGGCCACCATGGCGGCCGAGCAGATCCGCGCGCTGTGCGCCGGCGACCGGCCCGGCCGCATTGTCAACGACGCCGCCTGGCCAGCGTTCACGGCCCGGCTGCGCGCCTGATTTCCCACACACAACAAAGGAGACAAGACCATGCAACTGCAGCACAAACTCAAGCGCAAACTGGCCGTCCTGGCGGCGGCGGGCGCGGCGCTCGCGACCCTGCTGGCCGCGCCCGCGCGGGCGGAGTATCCCGAGCACCCGATCAACCTGATCGTCTCGTACGGCCCGGGCGGCGGCACCGACCTGACGGCCCGCGCGCTGGCGCCGTTCATCGAGAAATACCTGGGCAACGGCGCCCGCATCGTGGTGCTGAACCGGCCCGGCGCGGGCGGCGCCATCGGCTTCGCCGAGATCGCGCGCGCCAAGCCCGACGGCTACACCATCGGCTTCCTGAACACCCCCAATCTGATCACCATCCCGATCGAGCGCAAGGCCCAGTACCACTGGACCGACTTCGACCTGATCGGCAACCTGATCGACGACCCCGACAGCTTCGCCGTCAATACCAGCAGCAACATCAAGACCCTGGCGGACCTGGCCGCCTATGCCAAGGCCAACCCCGGCAAGGTCACGGTCGGCACCACCGGCATCGGCTCGGACGACCACCTGGCCATGCTGCTGTTCGAGAAATCGACCGGCACCAAGATGACCCACGTGCCCTACAAGGGCGCGGGCGAAGTGCGCAGCGCCATCTCCAGCGGCGAGATCTTCATGGCGGCGATGAACATCGGCGAAGCCTGGGCCTACATCCAGGCCGGCTCGCCGATGCGCGACCTGGGCGTCATGAGCCAGGAGCGCTCGGACATCGCCCCCGACCTGCCCACCTTCAAGGAACAGGGGCACGACATCACCATGTCGTCGCTGCGGGGCATCGGCGCCCCCAAGGGCTTGCCGCCGGAAATCAAGGACAAACTGGTCAAGGCCGTGCGGCAGGCGGTGGAAGACCCTGAATTCCGCGCCAAGGCCAAATCCATGTACGCGCCGCTGCGCTACCTGGCGCCCGCGGAATACCAGGCCGAGCTGCAGGCCAACGAAACCCTGTTCCGCGACTTCTGGAAAGCGACGCCCTGGGCCGAGCACTGAGCGCGCGGGCGGCGGCCGGCACGGAAAAAGATTGCGTCCCCCGGTCGCGGCCGGGATAATACGACAAATTCTTATTTCCAATCCGCATCCAACCCTCCATGCCTGCCGCCCCGTTCTCCCTGTCCACTCCCCGCCCCGCCGCCCTCAAACCCCTGACCCTGGCGCTGCATGCCGCCCTGTCGGCCGCGGCGCTGGCCGCCGCGCCGGCCTGGTCGCAGACCGTGCAGGGCTCGGTCACGACCCTGGAAGCCACCACGGTCACGGGCGAGGCCAGCGTCTCCAACCCCACCCCCATCGAGTATGCGGGCGGGCAAGTGGGGCGCGGCGGCCAGTTGGGCGTGCTGGGCAATATCGACAACATGGACGCGCCCTTCGTGGTGACCAGCTACACGTCCAAGCTGATCGAAGACCAGCAGGCCCGCACCCTGGGCGATGTCGTGAAGAACGACGCCTCGGTGCAGGTGGGCAACGGCTTCGGCAATTCGGCCGAAACCTTCTCGATCCGCGGTTTCGCCATGAATAACGACGACCTGTCGTTCAATGGCTTGTACGGCATCCTGCCGCGCCAGGTGCTGCCCACGCAGATGATCGAGCGGGTCGAGATCCTGAAGGGCGCCAACGCCTTCCTGAACGGCGCGGCGCCGGGCGGCTCGGGCCTGGGCGGCGCCATCAACATCCAGCCCAAGCGCGCCGGCGCCGATCCGCTGACCCGCGCCACGGTCGACTACACCAGCGATTCGCAGGTGGGCGGCAGCGTCGACATCGGGCGCCGCTGGGGCGACGCGCAACAGTTCGGCATCCGCGTCAACGCCGCGCATCGCGACGGCGACACGGCGGTGGACGACGCCGGCCAGCGCATGACCGTCGGCACCGTCGGGCTGGACTACCTGGGCGAGCAATTGCGCGTCTCGCTGGACGCCGGCTACCAGAAATACCGCTACTCGCATCCGCGGCCGACCATCGTGCCGATCGGCGACAGCGTGCCGTCGCCGCCGTCGAACGACATCAACTACGGGCAGCCCTGGACCTACAGCGAACTGGAAAGCACCTTCGGCGTGCTGCGCGCCGAGTACGACTTTTCGAGCAGCTGGATGGGCTATGCCGCCATCGGCACCAGCCACGACCGCGAGCACGGCGACTACGGCCAGCCCAGAAAAGTCGGCGGCGACGGCATCGGCACGGTGGCGCGCCTGACCGTGCCCTACACCCGCGACTCGCTCAGCGGCGAGATCGGCATGCGCGGCCGCTTCCAGACCGGCGCGGTGGGCCACCTGGTCAACGTCGGCGTGTCGCGCCTGCAGACCCGCGTCAGGCAGGCCTGGGAAATGAGCACCCCCAGCCCGATCGACATCTACGACCCGGTGTACTTCGACCGCCCGGATACCAGCCTGGTGGGCGGCGACCTGGACGACCCGCACATCAGCAGCCGCACGCACCTGACCAGTTTCGCGCTGTCGGACCAGTTGTCGTTCCTGGACGACCGCGTGCTGCTGACCCTCGGCGCGCGCCACCAGACCATCAAGGACAAGCTCTACGACAACGCGGGCGTGCACACCACCACCTACGACAAATCGGTGTGGACGCCCGCCTACGGCCTGGTGGTGCGGCCGTGGGAGCAGGTGTCGTTCTACGCCAACCATATCGAAGGCCTGAGCAAGGGCGGCACGGCCCCGCAGGGGACCAGCAATGAAGGCGAGAACCTGGCGCCCTACCGCACCAAGCAGACCGAACTGGGCGTCAAGCTGGACTTCGGCAACATCGGCGGCAACATCGGCGTGTTCCAAATCGAAAAACCGCAGGCCCACGTCAATGCCGATGACGTGTACGAGGAAGCCGGCTCGCAGCGCAACCGCGGCCTGGAAGTGAACGTCTACGGCGAGCCGGTGCGCGGCGTGCGCCTGCTGGGCGGCGTGACCTTCATGGATCCGGAGCTGCGCGGCACCGCGGGCGGCGCGCAGGACGGCAACGACGCCACCGGCGTGCCGCGCTACCAGGCGGTGCTGGGCGCCGAATGGGACGTGCCGGCGCTGACCGGCCTGACCCTGCAAGCCTATGTGCAGCGGCGCGGCTCGCAGTACGTGAACATCGACAACACCGCCAAGATCCCCGCCTGGACCCGCATCGACCTGGGCGCGCGCTACGCCGCCAAGATCGACGGCCGCAATGTGGTGTGGCGCGCCGGCGTCGACAACGTGACCGACAAGAAGTACTGGTCCACGGTGGGCAACGACTTCGGCCAGGTCACGCAGGGCATGGGCCGCGTGTACAAGCTGTCGATGTCGGTCGACTTCTGATCCGCGGCGGCGCGGCCGGCGGTCAGAACGCCACCTGGTCGCCGCCCTTGAGCTGCAGGATGCGGCGCGCGTCGTCCGGCGTGGCGACCTGCATGCCCAGCCCCTCGATCATCTGGCGCACCGAGCGCACCTGCTCGGCGTTGGACTGCGCCAGCCGGCCCTTGCCGGCCCACAGGCTGTCCTCCAGCCCTACCCGCACATTGCCGCCCATGGCCACCGACTGCGCGGCGATGCGGAACTGGCTGGCGCCGGCGCCCAGCACCGACCAGCGGTAGTCCGCGCCGAACAGCCGGTCGGCGGTGCGGCGCATGTGGATCACGTCCTCCGGGTGGGTGCCGATGCCGCCCAGCAGCCCGAACACCGACTGGACGAAGAACGGCGCCTTGACCAGGCCGCGGTCGGCGAAGTGCGCCAGGTTGTACAGGTGGGCGATGTCGTAGCACTCGAATTCGAAGCGCGTGCCGTTGTCGTAGCAGGTCGACAGGATGTATTCGATGTCCTTGAAGCTGTTGCGGAACACCAGGTCGCGCGTGGCCTCCAAGTGCTCGCGTTCCCAGTCGAACTGGAATTCCTTGTACTTGTTCAGCAGGTGGTACAGGCCGAAGTTGATCGAGCCCATGTTCAGCGAAGCCACCTCGGGCTTGAATTGGGCCGCCGGCCGGACGCGTTCCTCGACGCGCATGTAGGGGCTGCCGCCGGTGGTGATGTTGATCACCGCGCCGGTGCGCTGCTTGACCTCCGGCAGGAAGCGCGCAAACGCCTCGGGCGTCTGGTCGGGCTTGCCGTTCTGCGGGTCGCGCGCGTGCAGATGCAGGATGGCGGCGCCCGCCTCCGCCGCCGCCACTGCCTCGCGCGCGATGTGCTCGGGCGTGATGGGCAGGTGCGGCGACATGGAGGGCGTGTGGATCGCGCCGGTGATGGCGCAGGTGATGATGACTTTGTCCTGGGACATGCTGGGCTCCGTGGTGATAGGCGCGTCGGCGGGCGCGCTCAGGGGGTTTGGTCGTCGCGGCCGGCCTGCTTGTGCGCGGCCAGCGCCATCAGCCGGCGGTCGCGCCACAGCTGGCGCGCCGCCAGCGCGTCGGCGGGCAGCCGCGCGCGGCGCTCGGCCTCGACGCGGTCCATGGTTTCGCCGCTCCACGGCACGCGCCGCTGCATCTGCTCGAACAGGCCCGCGTACATGCTTTCGTAGCGCCCGGCGTAATCCCGCACGCCGCCCGGCGCGTTCAGGTCGATGGTCTCGAACGGGCCCATGAACGACCAGCGCAGGGCCAGGCCTTCGCGGATGCCGACATCCACGTCCTCGACGCCGGCATAGCCGTCCGCCACCAGCCGGAAGGCTTCCTGCAGCAGCGCGCCCTGCAGGCGGTTCATGACGAAGCCGTCGATCTCGCGGCGCATCATGATGGGCACTTGTCCGGCATCGGCCAGGATCTGGCGGGCCCGCGCCATGGTCTGCGGCGCGGTCCAGGGCGCCGGCACCAGTTCCACCGCCGGCACCAGGTAGGGCGGATTGATGGGATGCGCGACCAGGCAGCGCTCGCGGCCGGGCAGGTGGTCGGTGAAGCGCGACGGCAGCAGCGCCGACGTCGAGCTGGCCAGGATGGCCGCGGCCGGCGCCAGGCGGTCGAGCTCGGCGTATACCGCGCGCTTGCTGTCGAGCACTTCGGGCGTGTTCTCCTGCACATAATCGGCCTGCGCCAGGGCGGCGTCGAGCTCGGTTTCCACTTGCAGCCGGGCCTGCACCTCGGCCGGCCGCTGGCCGCGCAGCAGCCCGTGCCGATCCAGGTCCGGCAGTACGGTGGCGGCGAATTCCAGCGCGCGCTCGGCCTGGCCGGGCTGCTTGTCCCACAGCGCGACGCGATGGCCTCCGCGCGCGAACACAATGGCCCAGGCGCGGCCGATCAGGCCGGCGCCGACGATGGCGATGCGTAGCATGGCGGTCTCCTCACAATGTCTCGACGTTGCCGTCCACGCTCAGCGACTGGCCGGAAATATTGCGCCCCCCTTCCGACAGCAGGAAAGCCACCGACAGCGCGATGTCGTGCTGCGTCACCATGCGGCGCAGCGAGATGCGTTCCAGGTAGGTGGCTTCCATGCGCTCATAAGACACGCCCACCTGTTCGGCGCGCGCGCGGATCACGCCCTCCATGCGCGGGCCTTCGACAATGCCCGGCAGGATCGCGTTGACGCGGATGCCGGCCGGCCCCAGCTCCTTGGCCAGGCTCTGGGTGAAGCCGATGACGCCGAACTTGGCCGAGGAATACGGCGTGCGGAAGGCATAGCCGTGGCGGCCCGCCGCGGACGACATGTTGACGATGGCGCCCCCGCCGGCCGCCTTGAGCAGGGGCACCGCCAGGCGGGTGCAGAGAAACTGGCCGGTCAGGCAGATGTCCACGCAGCGGCGCCATTCCTGCGGGTCGAGGTCTTCCACCGCGCCGGTCGGGCCGGCGATGCCGGCATTGTTGATGAGCGCGTCGAGCCCGCCCAATTGCCGCTCGGCCGCCTCGAACAGGCGCGCCACGTCCGCCTCGCTGGAAACATCGGCGCGGATCGCCCCGACCTCGGGATGGCTTTGCGCCAGCTGCGCCAGCGCGGGTTCGGCGACATCGCAGGTGAACACCCGCGCGCCGCACGCGGCCAGATGCCGCACAATGGCCAGGCCGATGCCGCCCGCCCCCGCCGTGACCACGACCCGCAACCCCTCCAGCCCGTCCGCTTGCTTGCTCATTTGCTCCTCCTGCGGCGTACGCCGCGCATGGTTCGACCTGCCGCCGCGAGCCGCCGCGCCCGCGCGGACCGGATTCGGCTTATAATTCGTATCTGTGATCACAGATCATGACAGAATAGTACGATGGGAATCCCCGTGATGCAACCGCCCGCCCCGCCCGCCGCCGACGCCGCGGACCGCCTGCCGCCCGCCACCGAACTGGAAGGCAAGATGGAGAAGATCGTCCGGCATACGCTGTCCGACCGGGTGTACGCCGATTTGAAGGAACTGCTGCAATCGGGCGAGATGGAGCCAGGCCAGCGCTTCACGCTGCGCGGCCTGGCCGCCACGGTCGGCACCAGCGCCATGCCGGTGCGCGAGGCGGTCGGCCGCCTGTCGGCCGAACAGGCGCTCGAGGTCCTGCCCAACCGCGCCATCCGCGTGCCCATCATGACGCGTGAACGGTTCCTGGAACTGCGCACCCTGCGCATCCAACTCGAAGGCCTCGCCATCGAACAGGCGGCGCAGCATCGCAACGCCGCCGAACTGGCCGAAATCCGCCGCCACGAACAGGAGTTCCGCCAGGCGCGCGAACAGCCCGAGCCCGACGGGCGCCAGGCGGTGCGCGCCAACAAGAACCTGCATTTCGCCATCTATCGCGCCGCGCGCATGCCGGTGCTGCTGCAGATCGTCGAGAGCCTGTGGCTGCAGGTCGGCCCGGTGCTGAACTATGACCTGGCCAGCAGCCCGCGCCGCCTGACGCACGGCGAGGCGCACCGGCATCATGCCGACATGGTCGCGGCCATCGCGCGCCAGGATCCCGCGGCGGCCCGCGCGGCCCTGGTGGCCGACCTGATGAGCGCCAGCGAGTTCATCCTGGCGCGCGACGTGCTGCCCTGACAGCCGGCGCGCACGGGGCGGCGCGCTCCGTGACACGCGGAACCGCTTAGAATTGCCGCCATCCCCCGCACAAGGAATCCGGCAATGAGACGTGGGCCGCTGCTGCTGACCCTGCTGACGCTCTTGACAGGCTGCGCCACCACGCCGCCCTCCAACCCCGAGGATCTCTGCGCCATCTTCCGCGAGAAGCCGGACTGGCACGACGCCGCGCTGGACGTGCAGAAGAAATGGGGCGTGCCGGTGCAAGTGCCGTTCGCGATGATGTACCAGGAATCCAGCTTCCGCCACGACGCGCTGCCGCCGCGCTACTACTTCCTGGGCTTCATTCCCTGGGGCCGCGTCAGTTCGGCCTACGGCTATGCCCAGGCCAAGGACGAGACCTGGGCCGACTACAAGCGCGAGGCGGGCAGCTGGACGGCCAGCCGCGACGACCTGGCCGACGCGCTGGACTTCATGGGCTGGTACATGACCAAGACGCAGCGCCTGAACGGCGTATCCAAATGGGACGCCTACGGCCAGTACCTGAACTACCACGAAGGCTGGACCGGCTATCGCAACCGCAGCTATGACGGCAAGGCGTGGCTCAAGCGCGTGGCCCAGCAGGTGCAGGCGCGCGCCGAACGGTTCGGCGCGCAGTACCGCTCGTGCGAAAAGGACTTGAATCGCGGCGGCCTGTTCGGCCTGTTCTGACACCCTCCCGGCTGCGCTATCCTGTCGGCTACAGGAGAGGGGCAACATGTATTTCGACTCGACACTCTGGGCGATGACGCGCGGCGTGCGGCTGCGCATGCTGGGCTGCGCCCTGCTGGGGCTGCTGGGCCTGGCGGCCGGCATCGCCCGTTTCGTGCTGCTGGGCCAGTTCCTGGCGCGACTGTTCGCCGGTGCGGGCGGCGCGGCGCTGTGGTGGCCGCTGGCCGGCGCGGCCGCCGCCATCCTGCTGCGCGGCGCCTGCGAGCATGCGCTGAACCTGGTGGCCAACCGCAACGCGGCGCGCATCCAGGACAACCTGCGCGCGCAGCTCTACGACAAGATCGTCGAGCTGGGACCGGCCTGGTTCGGCGGGCAGCGCACCGGCGGCGTGATGCTGGCCGTCATCGACGGCGTCGAGCAGCTGCAGAGTTTCTTCGGCCGCTATCTGCCGCAGCTGTTCATCGCCGCCTGCGCGCCGATCGTGATCTTCGCCTTCATCGCCTGGTGGGACTGGCCGGTGGCCCTGGTGTTGCTCGCGGCGGCGCTGGTCACGCTGATCCTGCCGCTGGCGGCGCACGGCAGCCATCGCGATGCCTCGCGGCGCCGCGCCCAGGCGTTCAAGGCCTTCGGCGAGGAATTCCTGGACGCCATGCAGGGGCTGCCCACCCTCAAGGCGTTCGGCCAGAGCCGCGCCTGGGGCGACCGGCTGGCGGCGCGCGCGCGGGCGCTGTCGGACAACACCTTCAAGGTGCTGGGGCGCGAGGTCTCGGCGCGCTTCGCCACCGACATCGGCATCACCGTCGGCGCGGCCGCCGCGCTGGCGCTGGGCGCCTGGCGCGTGGCCCAGGGCGAGATGACGCTGGCCGCGCTGCTGGTGGTGCTGATGGCCGGCACGGAAATCTTCCGCCCCTTGCGCGACATGCGCGCCGTCCTGCACCAGGGGCTGATGGGACAATCGGCCGCCGCCAGCGTGCGCGCCCTGCTGGAAGCCACCAGCTCCGCGCCGTCGGGCGGCGCCGCCACGCTGCCCGATGGCGGCCGCGGCGGCCTGGCGATCGCCTTCCGCGATGTGGCGTTCTCTTATCCCGGCGGACGCAGCATCACGCACCAGGGCATGACGTTCGACGTGCGGCCCGGCGAGCGCGTGGGCATCGTCGGCCCGAGCGGCTCCGGCAAATCCACCCTGGTGCGCCTGCTGCTGCGCCTGCACGATCCCCAGGCGGGCGCCATCGAGCTGGGCGGCCAGGACCTGCGCAGCGTCGATCCCGAAGCCGTGCGCGCGCGCATCTCGCTGGTCGCCCAGGACAGCACGCTGTTCCACGGCACCGTGGAAGAAAACCTGCTGCTGGCGCGGCCCGACGCCACGCCGGAGCAATTGCGCGCCGCCGCCATGGCCGCCAACGCCCACACGTTCATCATGGCGCTGCCGCAGGGCTACCAGACCTTGCTGGGCGAGCGCGGGACCCAGCTTTCCGGCGGCCAGCGCCAGCGCCTGGCAATCGCCCGCGCCCTGTTGCGCGACACGCCGGTGCTGGTCCTGGACGAGGCGCTGTCGTCCGTGGATGCCGAGAACGAGGCCGAGATCCAGCAGGCGCTGGACCGGCTCAGCCGCGGCCGCACCACCCTGGTGCTGGCGCACCGGCTGTCCAGCGTGATCAATGCCGACCGCATCCTGGTGCTGGACGGCGGACGCATCGTCGAGACCGGCACGCACGCCACGCTGATGGCCGGCGACACGCTGTACCGGCGCCTGATGGGCGCGCAGCAGGGGCCGGCGGAAACGCTCGACCTGCCCGCCGTGCGCGCGTCCGGCGCGCCGGACGCCGACGGCCACGCCGCCGACCGCCCCGCCCCGCTGCCGCTCGAAGACGAGGCGCGCCACATCGGCACGCGCCAGGTGCTGGGCACCCTGCTGGACATCATTCGTCCCTGGAAGCGGCAGTTCGCCATCACGGTGGCCAGCGGCGTCGGACGGGTAGCGGCGTTCATCGGCGTGTCGGTGCTGGGCGCGCTGGTGATCGCCCGGCTCAAGAACGGCGAGCCGTTCGACGGCCTGCTGGCCGCACTGTTCGCGGCGGCGGTGGCGGCGGCCGCGCTGCACTGGATCGAGTCGTGGCTGGCGCATGCCATCGCCTACCAGTTGCTGGCCGAAATGCGCATCGCGCTGTATCGCAAGCTGGAGGCGCTGGCGCCGGCCTACCTGCTGCGGCGCCGCGCCGGCGACCTGGTCGGCCTGGCCACGCAGGATGTCGAAACGGTCGAATACTTCTTCGCCCACACGGTGGCGCCGGCCTTCGTGGCGGTGTTGGTGCCGGCCCTGGTGGTGGCGATTCTCGGCGCCACCGCCTGGCCGCTGATGGCAGCGCTGCTGCCGTTCCTGCTGTGGGCCGGGGCGTCTCCCTGGCTGAGCCGCGCCCGCGTGGATGCCGAAGGCAGCCGCGCGCGCCAGGCGCTGGGCCTGCTCAGCGCCCACCTGGCCGAAAGCATCCAGGGCCTGTCGGACCTGGTGGCCTTCTCGGCCACGGGACGGCGCCGCGCCGCCTTCCTGGCCATCGCCCGCGATTACCAGAAGGTCCGGCTGGCGCTGCTGGCCGACCTGTCGCGCCAGGGCGCCCTGCTCGAGATCGCCACCGGCCTGGGCGGGCTGGCGGTCGCCGCCACCGGCGCGTGGTGGGTGGCACGGGGCGAGCTGGCCGCCGGGCTGCTGCCGCTGCTGATCCTGCTGTCAGTGTCGGCTTTCCTGCCGGTCTCGGAGATCGCCCAGGTCAGCCGGCAACTGGCGGATACGCTGGCCTCGACTCGCCGCCTGCGCGCCATTCACGACGAGCCGGTGCGCATCGCCGACGGGCCGCTCGACCCGCCCATGGCCGCGGCCGGCCTGCCGCTGGCCTTCGAGGACGTGACATTCACCTATCCCGGCCGCGCCCGGCCCGCGCTGAGCGGCATCTCGCTGGACTTGCCGGCGGGCGCCACGCTGGCGCTGGTGGGCCCGTCCGGGGCGGGCAAGAGCACGCTGGCCAGCCTGCTGCTGCGCTTCTGGGATCCGCAGCGGGGCACCGTGCGCATCGGCGGCATCGGCCTGCCCGAATTGACGCTGGACGCGCTGTACCGCCGCATCGCGCTGGTGGCCCAGGACACCTGGCTGCTCAACGGCACGCTGGAAGACAACATCCGTCTGGCGCGGCCCGATGCCAGCGCGGCCGAGCTGGCCCTGGCCATCGAGCGCGCGGCGCTGGCGGACTTCGTGGCGGGGCTGCCCGACGGCCTGAACACGCGGGTGGGCGAGCGCGGCGTCGCGCTGTCCGGCGGACAGCGCCAGCGCATCGCCATCGCGCGCGCCTTCCTGCGCGACGCGCCGGTGCTGATCCTGGACGAGGCCACGTCGCACCTGGATGCGATCAGCGAGGCCCAGGTGCACCAGGCGCTGGCCGAGCTGATGCGCCACCGCACCACGCTGATCATCGCGCACCGGCTGTCGACCATCCGCCAGGCCGACACCATCGCGGTGGTGGACGGCGGCCGCATCGTCGAGGCGGGCACGCACGAAACCCTGTTGCGGCGCGGCGGCGCCTACGCGCACCTGGTGAACCGGCAGATGACGGCGGCGCGCCAGGTGGCGTGAAGCCGCGCCGGCGCCGGGCGGCGCGGGCTGCCGCCTACCACTGTCCGAAGAACACGCCCGCGCGCTTGTGGGCGTTGGTGGACTGCTCGACCGCGCCGTCGGACATGGTGGTGCGCCGCTTGGCGCGCAGCGACCATTCCAGCAGCCGCTGGCGCATCTCGGCGCGCACCCCGGCATGCGCGGCGCTGGCGCCCAGGTCTTCGAACTCGTCCGGGTCGGCCCGCAGGTCGTACAGTTGCTCGGCTTCGTCGAGCCAATATACATAGCGCCAGCGTTCGGTGCGCACCGACCAGGCGCGCGCCTGCTGCGGTGTCTTGCCCAGCGCCACGCGGGCCTGCCGGAAGCTGTAGTCGAGTTCCGACACGGCGGCGTCGCGCCATGGCTGGCCGTCGTCCATGCCATGCAGCAGCGGCTGCAGCGCGCGGCCTTCCAGCCGGTGCGCGGGCAGCGGCGCGTCGAGCGCGCGCAGGATGGTCGGCACCATGTCCACGCTTTCCACCAGCCGGCGCTCGACGCTCCCCCGCGTGGCGTCGGCCGCCCTGCCCGGGTCCATCACGATCAGCGGCACGCGCTGCACGGTGTCGTAGAACAGTTCCTTTTCGCCCAGCCAATGGTCGCCCAGGAAATCGCCATGGTCCGAGGTGAAGACGATCAGCGTGTTGCGCATCAGGCCGGCCCCTTCCATGTAGTCGAACAGGCGGCCCAGGTGCGTATCGAGCTGAGTGATCAGGCCCTGGTAGGCCGGCCGCACGGTGCGCACGCATTCGTCGCGCGCGAAGCTGCGGCTCTCCTCGTGCTGGCGGTACGCCTGCAGCACCGGGTGCGCGCCCGCCAGCTCGCGCTGGTTGCGCACCACCGGCAGGCATTGGTCGCTGCTGTACATGCGGTGATAGGGATCGGGCGCCATGTACGGCCAGTGCGGCTTGACGTAGCTCAGGTGCAGGGCCCAGGGCTGCGCGCCGCGCTGGCGCATGAACTGCAGCGCGCAGTCGGTGGTATAGGCCGTCTCGGAATGCGCCTCGCGCACGCGCGAGGGCAAGTGGGTATTGCGCATGTGCCAGCCGCTGACGACCTGGCCGTCGCCGTCCACCGCCGCGATGACGTAGTCCGTCCAGGGGTCGGCCGAATCATAGCCATGGCGGCGCAGGAAGGCGGGATAACCGCTCTCCTCGCCCGGCTCGTGGTGGCCGTCGTAGCGGTCGGCCTCGCGGAAGCTGCCGCGCGCCAGCAAGACGCCCAGCTCCGAGCCGCCGTCGATGGCCAGGCGCTCCATGCCGGCGCGATCGGGGATGACATGGCTCTTGCCGATCAGCACCAGGTCGCGCTCGCGGCCCGCCAGGTATTCGCCCAGCGT
The DNA here is from genome assembly GCF_002261345.1 of Bordetella genomosp. 2. GTDB lineage: Bacteria > Pseudomonadota > Gammaproteobacteria > Burkholderiales > Burkholderiaceae_B > Bordetella_A. The sequence continues at coordinate 1,164,241 of NZ_NEVT01000006.1, forward strand.
CACTTCGCCGACCGACAGCGGCACGCGATTCCACGTGACGCCATGGCTGGACGGGCAGCGGCCGGTGTAATAGCTCATGCGCGACGGGCCGCACACGCCGGCGTTGACGAACGCCCGCTCGAAACGCACGCCGCGCGCCGCCAGCGCATCCAGGTTCGGCGTGCGCAGATAGGGATGCCCATAGCAGCCCAGGTGATCGGCGCGCAGCTGGTCGGCCATGATGAACAGCACATTCTGGATATCGCTCATGAGATGCGCCCTCCCGCTATTGCGTGGCCTTGAAGCCGGAACGGCGCACCACCGGCTCCCATTGCTGCCGGTAGGCGCCCAGCTCCTGCGCCGTCTGCCGCGCATCGGCCGATACCGGCGCCAGGTTGGCCGCCCGCACCGCCTGCTGCATGGCCGGGTCGCGCATCACGGCGGCGATATCGCGCCCCAGGCGCTCGGCCTTTTCCTGCGGCATCGCGGCCGGCGCGAAGAAGGCGTTCCAGCCGTCGGCGGCCAGGTCGACCCCTGCCTCGCGGAAGGTGGGAACGTCCGGCAGGGCCGGATCGCGCTGGGCGCCCGAGGTCGCCAGGATGCGCACGCGGCCGCCCTGGTGCTGCGGCAGCAGCGTATCGAGCGTGTCGATGGCCTGCGGCAGGATGCCGCCGATCAATTCGCTGATCAGCGGCCCGGAACCGCGGTATCCCACCACTTCGGCCGCCAGGCCGATTTCGTCGCCCAGCATCAGCGCGAAAAAATGCGGCAGGCTGCCGGTCGCCGGCACGCCCACGGTGAAGCGCTCGGGGTTGGCCTTGAGCCACTGCCGCAGCGACGGCAGGTCGCGCATGGGGGAATCGGCCGATACCGCCAGCGCGAACTGGTAGCTGCTGACCAGCGACACCGGCCGGAAATCGCGCTGCGCGTCATAGCCCGGGTCTTGGTAGACCAGCGGCGCCACCACCATCACCGCCGGGTTGCCGAGCAGCAGCACATTCTGGCCGGCGTCGGCGTTGCGCAGCATTTGCGCGGCAATGCGGCCGCCCGCGCCGGTCTTGTTCTCGACGATGACCGCGACGCCGACGCGGTCCTTCAGCCGTTCGGCCACCAGGCGGGCAATGCGGTCGGAACTGCCGCCCGGCGGGTAGCCGACCACGATGGTCAAGGGCCCGTCCAGCGGCGCCGCCGCCCAGGCCGGCACGGCCAGCGCACAGGCCGCCAGCGCGGCCAGTATCCGTTTGAACATGTCTTCCTCCTGTATTTTTTATGTGCGCAAAGACTGTAGCAACGGAGCCGTTTCTTGATCTAATCCAATATCGGCATAACTACAAAACCGCCCCAGGAGAGCCTCGCATGCCCAGCGCGCCACCGCCGCCCGACCATCTGGCGGACATGCCCATGTATTGCCTGTACCAGGCCTGGTCGCAGGCCAGCCCGGTGTTCGTGCGCCTGTGCGAAGGACGCTTCGGCATCACCCGCCGCGAATGGCGGCTGCTGGCGGCGATCGTCGAATACGGCCCGCTGACCTCGGCGGAGCTGGCGGCCACTGCCCGCCTGGACCTGGTGCGCACCTCGCGGGCGCTGGGTTCGCTCAGCGAAAAAGGCTGGGTGGCGCGGGTGCGCGACGCGCGCGACCGGCGCGTCGCCAACGTCATGGCCACCGCGGCCGGCCAGGCTTTGTACCGGGCCATGCTGCCGGAGATCACGCGCCTGAACGAGCTGCTGATGGCCGACCTGTCGGCCGACGAAGCGCGCCAGTTGCTGCGCCTGCTGCAGATAGTGGCCGAACGCGGCGCGCGCATGGCCACCGAGAACGTGGTGGCCGACAAGGCCAGCCGCCGCCAGGGCGGCACGCGCCGCGCCGCCGCCCGGCGCGCCGGCCCCGCCGAGGACTAGGGCCCGCCCGCGCCGGAAAGGGTTTCGCGCCGGCCCGTCGCCTTTGCGCGGCGCCCGGCGAGCTTTGCGCAACGCCCGGAATCCTGCCTATAATTCCTTTCGGAATAGAAATCGTTATTATTCCTAGACAAGATACTTTTTCGATTGGGGATCCCCTTTGACAGTCCATACGCGAGCCCGCGTCGCCCGCCAGACGCCCGTATTCGCCCTGACCATGCTGGCCGCCTGCCTGGCGGCGTCCACCGCGCGGGCCCAGCAGGCCGAAGCCGGCGACGCCGCCACCCTGCCGGCCGTGCAAGTGACCGGCAGCCAGGAAACCGCCACCGGCCCGGTGATCGGCTATGCCGCCCGGCGCAGCGCCACCGGCACCAAGACCGACACCTCGTTGCGCGAAACCCCGCAAGCCATTACGGTGATCCCGCGCGACCAGATCGTCGACCAGGGCGCCCAGAACGTGCAGGACGCGCTGAATTATGCGGCCGGGGTGCGCCCCAACGCCTACGGCGTGGACAACCGGGCCGACTACGTGCGCGTGCGCGGGGTCGAGCCGGTGCAATACCTGGACGGCCTGCGCCAGTTCTTCAACTACAACAACCCGCGCACCGAGGTCTATGCGCTAGAACGCATCGAGCTGCTGCGCGGCCCGTCGTCCATGCTGTATGGCCAGGGCAGCACGGGCGGCGTGCTGAACCTGGTCAGCAAGCGCCCGCAACCCGAGGCCCAGCGCGAAATCGGCGTGGTGCTGGGCAACCACAACCGCAAGGAAGTGCAGGCCGACCTGACCGGCCCGCTGACCGAAGACGGCGAGTGGCTGTACCGCGTGGTGGCGGTGGCGCGCGACAGCGACACCCAGGTGCAGCACGCCACCGACGACCGCCTGATGCTGGCGCCGTCGTTGACCTGGCAGCCCAGCGCCGCCACCACGCTGACCCTGCAAGGCTATTTCCAGAAAGACAAGGCGGGCACCACCCAGTCGTTCCTGCCGTGGAAAGGCACGGTGCTGGACAACCCCAACGGCCGCATCCCGACGCGCCGCTTCGTCAGCGAGCCGGGGTTCGACGCCTACGACACCGAGCAGTTCAGTGTGGGCTGGCTGTTCGAGCACAAGTTCAACGACCGCTGGACGGTGCGCCAGAACTTCCGCAACACCATCAGCAAGGTCGACTACAAATCGCTGTACCCGGATGTCTACTCGAACCCGGACAACCCGTTCATCGACCCCGAGCAAAGCACGCTGAACCGGATCTTCTACATCAACAAGCCGCGCATGCGCACGCTGCTGGCCGACCAGCACCTGGAAGGCAAGCTGGACTGGGGCGCCACCGAGCACACCGTGCTGTTCGGCTTCGACTACAGCCGCTACCGCGAAACCGGGCAGACCGCCGGAGGCATGGGCAGCCCGCTGAACGTGTACCACCCCGTCTACGGCAACATCCCCGAATACGAGCTGACCGACACGCCCAAGACCAAGCAGCAGCAAATGGGCTTCTACGCCCAGGACCAGGTCCGCTACGGCAACTGGATATTCGTGGCGGGCCTGCGGCACGACCGTGCGCGCAGCGACGTGGAAGGCAGCGACCGCGAGACCGACAACGCCACCACCAAGCGGTTCGGCCTGTTGTATGCCTTCGACAACGGCGTGTCGCCCTACCTGAGCTACAGCGAGTCATTCACGCCCGTGGCCGGCACCGACTTCTACAACGACCGCTACAAGCCGATGCGCGGCAAGCAGTGGGAAGCCGGCCTGAAGTACATGCCGCCCGAGCAGGACCTGCAGGTCACCGCGGCGGTGTACGACCTGCGCGAAAAGAACCGCCAGGTGCCGGATCCCGCCAACCCCAACAACCAGATCCAGGCGGGCAAGACCAAGACGCGCGGCGTGGAACTGGAGTTCCGCGGCCGCGTGACCAAGCAGATGGATGTGATCGCCAACTACATCTACACCGACATCGACCCGGCCCTGGAAGGCGTGCCCAAGCACATGGCGTCGCTCTGGAGCAAGTACCGCTTCGCGGTGGCGGGCGTGTCCGGCTTCTCGGCGGGCGCCGGCGTGCGCTATCTGGGCGCCTTCACGACCGGCAGCGCGCCGGAGACCCCATCGGTGACGCTGTTCGACGCCATGCTGGCCTACGACAGCGGCTCCTGGCGCTACGCGCTGAACGTGAACAACATCGCCGACAAGAGCTATGAAGTCACCTGCCTGGAACGGGGCGACTGCTTCTACGGCCAGCGCCGCACCGTGACGCTGAGCGCGGCGTACAGGTTCTGAAGCCAAGCCGCCGGTGAAGGTGTGTGAAGGTGTCAGACATGCAAGGTGTCTGACGCCGCCCTCCCCCCTTGGAAAGGTGTCAGACACCTTGCGTGCCTGACACCGCAGCTTCGTCACCGCCCCGCCGCCGCCCCCGGTGTGCCCACCATCGCCGCCGCTTCCTCCGCGCCTTCTTCCGGCGCGGCATCCTCGATCTTGTTCAGGTCCAGGCCCTTGGTCTCGGGCAGCAGCAAGGCGGCCAGGATCACCATGCCGTAGCCGACGCCGGCCACGACCGCGATCGCCAGGCCGAGCCCCAGGCGGCCGGAGCTGAGCCAGCCGACCGTGAGCGGAAAGAACGAACCGATCACGCGGCCGACGTTGTACGACACGCCGTAGCCGGTCGCGCGCACGCTGCTGGGATAGGACTCCGAGATCGTCGCGCCGATGCCCGAGAACATGCCCTGCATCAGGATGCCGAGCGGGAAGCCCAGGAACAGCATCGAGGTGTTGGAAATCGGGATCATCATGTAGCACAGCGCCATGGCCAGCGCGCCGACGGCGAACAGCACATAGGTGGCGCGCCGGCCCAGCCGGTCGGTGGCGTAGGCGCCCGCCACGTAGCCGAGGAAGGATCCCAGGATCATCACCACCAGGTACGAGCTGGTGCCGAATACCGACAGCCCGCGCTCGGTCTTCAGGTAGGTGGGCAGCCAGGTGGCGATGGCATAGTAGCCACCCAGCATGCCGCCCGACAGCAGGCTGCACAGCACCGTCTTGCCCAGCAGCGGCAGCTTGAATACGCGCGCCAGGTTCTGCTTCGGCGGCACCGCCTGCGCCGTGGCGCGCGCCTTCACGTAGACTTCCGGCTCGACCAGGTTGCGGCGCAGGTAGATGACCACGAACGCCGGCAGCACGCCCAGGAAGAAGCAGACGCGCCACGCGTATTCGGGCGGCAGGATCGAGAACATCAGCGCATACGCCAGCGCCGCCGCGCCCCAGCCGAACGAATAGCTGCTGGCGGTGAAGCCCGAATACTTGCCGCGATGCGCCGGGTTGCGGATCATCTCGGTCACCAGCACCATGCACAGCGACGATTCGCCGCCGAAACCGAGGCCCTGGATCATCCGGAACACCATCAGTTGCTCGGGGCTGGTAGCCAGCCCGCACATGAAGCAGGCGAACGCGAACACCACGATGGTCCAGCGCAGCACCCGCACGCGGCCGTAGCGATCGGCCAGCATGCCGGCCACGATGGCGCCCACCAGCGACGACACCAGCGTATACGTCACGATGGCGCCGGCCTCGGACTTGCTCATGTCCCACTGCGCCAGCAGCGTGGAAATCAGGAACGAATAGATCATGAAGTCGAAGACATCGACCGCATGTCCCAGGAAGGCGCCGTAGAACCCCTTGCGCTCCATGTGCGTCAGGTCTTTGAACCAGCTGAACATCGGTATTCCCCCTCAGTTTCTTGCGGCATGGAAAATCGTGCGGGGCGGCCGGCCCCGCGGCGGCTCAAGCAGCGCGCGCCGGGGCGGGCGGTAGGCGTAGCCCCGCGCCTCCAGCCATTGCGCCACGCGCAGGGACGTCAGGTCATGCGAACGGCTGGCGACGATCTGCACGCCGACCGGCAGGCCGGCAGGGTCGCGGCCCGCCGGCGCCACGGTGGACGGCAGGCCGCACAGGCCCGAATACCCGGCCCAGAACAGCTGCGTGGTCATGGGCTGCGGCTGGCCATTCACCGTCAGCGTCCGCTGCCAGGGTTCGCCCGCCTCGTCGAGCGGGAAGGCGGCGGTGGCGGCGGCCGGGCACAACAGCACGTCGTGGCGCGCGAAGAAGGCATCCCAGGCGCGCGCGAAGCGCCGGCGCGCCTGGGCCAACTGCAGCCAGGCGCGGTGATCCAGGGCGGCGCCGCGGTATTGCAGCGCGGCGTAGCTGTCGTCGCGCGGATCGACCGCGCCCGCGCGGGCGCGCAACGCCTCATAGGCGGCGTCGTCCGCGTAGATCGACGTCGCGGCGCGCAGCATCAGCACATAGGTGCGCCATAGTTCGGCCGCGTCGATGTCCGGTACGGCATTCCAGGCCACCGAGGCGCCGACGCGCTCCAGGTCGCGCCCCAGCGCCTCGATGACGCTGGCCACGCCGCCGTCGACCGGCGCGAACGGGTGGGTCGGCAGCACCGCGACGCGGCAATCGGCCAGATGCGCGGGGCGTGGCGCAGCCAGCTGCGTCGCGTCGTCGGCCAGCACGCGCAGGATGATTTCCAGGTCGCGCGCCGAACGCGCCAGCGGGCCGGCCACGTTGATGTCGGGCGCGGGATCGTCGCTGGCGATGCCATGGCCGGCCAGCGACACCAGGCCATGCGTGCTCTTGTGCGAAAAAATGCCGCAATAGTGCGCCGGATTGCGCAGCGACGAGCCGATGTCGGATCCCACGTCGAATACGCTCATGCCGGTGCAGACCGCGGCCGCGCTGCCGCCCGACGAACCGCCCGGCGTGCGCGACAGGTCGTGGGGGTTGCGGGTGGTGCCGTGCAAGGCGTTATAGCTCTGCCAGTCGCGCAGGTGGCACGGCACATTGGACTTGCCCACCAGGATGCCGCCCGCCTGCCGCAGGCGGGCCGTCGCCGCCGCGTCGCGCGCCGCGATATTGCCAACATGCCTGGGGTCGCCGCAGGTGGTGGGCCAGCCCGCCACGTCGAACGACTCCTTGATCGAGAACGGAATGCCGTGCAGCGCGCCGGATGCGCGTCCGGCGCGGCGCTCGTCATCCGCGCGGCGGGCGGCCTGCCGCGCGGCATCGTAGTCGTGCAGCGCCAGCGCATTGACCGCGGCGTGGTCGCGCCGGAAGGCGGCCTCGCAATGGTGGACCAGGTCCAGCGCGCAGATTTCGCCGGCCTGCAGCGCCTCGCTCAGGCGCCACAGCGGCCAGTGGCAAAACGACAAGCCATCCGGAGCCGCCTGCTCGGCGGCATCGGCCAGGTATTCGACAGCCACGGGTTCCTCCCCTTGTTTTGTATACTATATACACAAAAACAGGCGAAACAAATGCCTTTCACTCCGTGATTCGGGTAAATCCGTATACCAAAGAGAAGGCGCGAGCAGCTTGGCCGGCCCGCGGCGGCCGGCTGCTGGCCATGCGGCCGCGGCGCGGCCGCCGCCGTGGCGTTCCCGCATGCCGGCCGGCGTGCGCCATGTGCGCAGCAAACAGGCAAAGAAAAAGGGCCTGCATGTGCTATGCAGACCCTTCTTGAATATGGCGCGCCCGGCAGGATTCGAACCCACGACCCCTTGGTTCGTAGCCAAGTACTCTATCCAACTGAGCTACGGGCGCTGGTAAAGAGGCGAAATTATAACGGAGATTTCCTATTTGTCCAGCGAAGTTGCGCCGCCGCCCATTTGCGGGCGCAGCGCCGGCCCCGCAGGCCTGGCCTTGCCGCGCTCGATATCCGGCAGCAGGAAGGCGACCAGGCCCAGCAGCGGCAGGTAGGCGCACACCTCGTACACGTAGCCGATGCTGGTCATGTCGGCCAGCTTGCCCAGCGCCGCGGCGCCCAGTCCGCCCATGCCGAAGGCAAAGCCGAAGAACAGGCCGGCGATCATGCCCACCTTGCCTGGCACCAGTTCCTGCGCGTACACCACGATGGCCGAGAAGGCCGAGGCCAGCACCACGCCGATCACCACCACCAGCACCCCGGTCCAGAACAGGTTGGCATGCGGCAGCATCAGGGTGAACGGCGCCACTCCCAGGATGGATACCCAGATCACGATCTTGCGCCCGATCCGGTCGCCCACCGGGCCGCCGGCCACCGTGCCGAAGGCCACCGCCGCCAGGAACAGGAACAGGTACAACTGCGCGGAGCGCACCGACAGGTCGAATTTGTCGATCAGGTAGAACGTGAAATAGCTGTTCAGGCTGGCCAGGTAGAAGTATTTGGAGAAGATCAGCACCCCCAGGATGGCCAGCGCCCACAGCACCTTGCCGCGGCTCAACGCTTCCACCTCGCCGGCCGCCCGGGCGCGCGGCTTGAGCAGCGCGCGGTTGGCGCCGTACCAGCGGCCGATGCCCACCAGCACGATCATGCCGAACAGCGCCGCCAGCGAGAACCAGGCCACGCTGGACTGCCCGTGCGGAATGATGAACAGGGCCGCCAGCAACGGGCCCAGCGCCGAGCCCACATTGCCGCCCACCTGGAACAGCGACTGCGCCAGGCCGTGCCGCCCGCCGGAAGCCATGCGCGCCACCCGTGAGGATTCCGGGTGGAACACCGACGAGCCCGTCCCGACCAGCGCGGCCGCCACCAGCAGGTACGGTAACGACGGGGCGAACGCCAGCAGCAGCAGTCCGACCAGGGTGAAGCCCATGCCCACCGGCAGCGAATAAGTGGTGGGCCGCTTGTCGGTATACAAGCCGATGCAGGGCTGCAGCAGCGACGCGGCGATCTGGTACGTGAGCGTGATCAGGCCGATCTGGGCGAAGCTGAGATTGAAGGAATCCTTCAGCATGGGATAGATGGCCAACAGGATCGACTGGATCATGTCGTTCATCATGTGCGCCACACTGATGGCGCCCAATACCTTGAAGGCGATCGACGGGGCGGGTGCCGGCGCGGACCCGGCAACTGGCGGGGGTGTCATGGTTCTCCGGATGCAAAAGCGGCGGCGCCGCAAAGGGCGGCGCGGCCGCGAACAAACAGTGTATAAAGTCCCGAATGCGCGGAAGTGCCAACTTTTGTCGCAAAAATGACAACCCCCTCCCCCGCCATGCCCCGCCGCCTCGCCCCGCCCCTGGACCCGACGCGCAGCCGCGTCGCCGACGATTATCAACACGTGCCGCGCCCGGTCACCGCCATGGCCAAGGATTTCGTGCCCAGCGCCACCACCGGCCCGCACACCCACCCGCGCGGCCAATTGATCTACGCCATCGAGGGCGTGATGCGGATCAGCACCCCCGGCGGTTTCTGGACGCTGCCGCCGCTGCGCGCGCTGTGGGTGCCGCCGGACACCCTGCACGGCGTCCAGATGGTCGACAAGGTGCTGATGCGCACGCTGTACGTGCACGCCGACGCGGCGCGCTCGCTATGGGACCGCTGCCAGGTGATCGAGGTATCGCCGCTGCTGCGCGAACTGGTGCTGGCGCTGGCCGCCGAACCCATCGAGTACGACCTGGCCGGACGCGGCGGCCAGATCGCCGCGCTGCTGCTGACCGAGCTGCGCGCCGCGCCGGTCATTCCCATCCAGATCCCCTGGCCGCAGGACCGGCGCCTGCAGACGGTCTGCCGGGCGATCCTGGCGCAGCCCGGCCTGACGCGCACGGTGCACGACTGGGGCGACGAGGTGGGCGCCAGCGGACGCACGCTGATCCGGCTGTTCCAGGCCGAACTGGGGCTGAACTACCGGCAATGGGTGCAGCAGGTGCGGCTGGCCGACGCGCTGCGCCGCCTGTCGCTGGGCCAGCCGGTGGCGCGGGTCGCGGCCGAACTGGGCTACCACAGCCCCAGCGCGTTCAGCGCCATGTTCCGCCGCGCGCTGGGCGCGCCGCCGCAGCACTATCTGCGCAATGAGTGATCCGGCCTTCCCATGGGGTGCGCGCGCCTCCTAGCCGCGCGACACCGGGCCGGGCCTGGCGCCAGCTTGTATATCGATAGATTTGAATATTCGAATCTATCGATTTATAATTCGAACAAATTCGATATCAACCCAGGCTCGCCCATGGACCTCGATCTCATCATCAAGGCGCTCGCCAACCCGGTGCGCCGCGACATCCTGCAGTGGCTCAAGGAACCGGAACGGCACTTCGCCGGCCAGGAGCACCCGCTCGAACTCGGCGTGTGCGCCGGGCAATTCGAGCGCTGCGGCCTGTCGCAGTCCACCATGTCGACCCACCTGGCCACCTTGCAGCGCGCCGGCCTGGTCACGACGCGGCGCGTCGGCCAATGGATTTTCTACAAGCGCAACGAGGACACCATCGCCGCGTTCCTGCGCGCGCTCGACCAGGAACTCTGAGGTCCGGTCCCGCCCGCCTCCACCTTCACCCGAACCGACATCATCATGCCCACACTTTTCGACCCCATCGCCGCCGGCGATCTGCAACTGGCCAACCGCGTCGTCATGGCGCCGCTGACGCGCAACCGCGCGCCCGGCGCCGTGCCCACCGAAATGATGGCCACGTACTACGCGCAGCGCGCCAGCGCCGGCCTGATCATCACCGAAGCCACCGCCATCTCGCACCAGGGCCAGGGCTACGCCCAGGTGCCCGGCCTCTACTCGGCCGAACAACTGGCCGGCTGGAAGCGCGTGGTCGACGCCGTGCACGCGGCGGGCGGCAAGATCGTCGTGCAGTTGTGGCACGTCGGCCGCATTTCGCACACTTCGCTGCAGCCGGGCAACGGCGCGCCGGTCGCGCCCTCGGCCATCCGCGCCAATGCCAAGACCTACCTGGTGCACGCCGACGGCACCGGCGAATTCGCCGCCACCTCGGAACCCCGCGCGCTGCGCCTGGACGAACTGCCCGGCATCGTCGAAGACTACCGCCGGGCCGCCCGCGCCGCCATCGAGATCGGCTTCGACGGCGTCGAAGTGCACGCCGCCAACGGCTACCTGCTGGACCAGTTCCTGCGCTCGGGCAGCAATCAGCGCACCGACGCGTACGGCGGCAGCATCGAGAATCGCGCGCGCCTGCTGCTGGAAGTGATGGACGCCATCACCGGCGAGATCGGCGCGGGCCGTACCGGCATCCGCCTTTCGCCGGTCACGCCGGCCAACGACGCCAGCGATCCCCGGCCGCAGCCGCTGTTCGACTACGTTGCGCGCAAGCTGGGCGCCTATGGCCTGGCCTACGTGCATGTCATCGAAGGCGCCACCGGCGGCCCGCGCGATTTCCAGCAAGGCGAACAGGCTTTCGACTACGCTGCGCTGCGCCAGGCGTATGAGGCGGCGGGCCGCCAAGGCGCATGGATGGCGAACAACAACTACGATCCGCAACTGGCGGAAAACGCCGTCGAATCGGGCCGGGCCGACCTGGTCGCCTTCGGCAAGCCGTTCATCGCCAACCCCGACCTGGTGCGCCGGCTGCGCGAACGGGCGCCGCTGAACGCGCCCGACAAGGCCACCTTCTATGGCGGCGGGGCGCAAGGCTATATCGACTATCCGGCGCTGGCCTGATCCAGCCGCGCGCCGGCGGCCGGGCGCCGGCGCGCGGTGTCCACGGCGCGGCCGGGGCCCGGCCATATAGTTGCTAAAATCAACGATATCGGCAAGAATGGCGGCCTGTCTTTTCACCAGACCCGACGCCATGCTCCAGACCCGCCTGACCCGCCTGCTCGGCATCCGCTACCCGATCATCCAGGGCGGCATGAGCTGGGCCTCTTCCAATGCGTCGCTGGCATTGGCCGTATCGCGCGCCGGCGGCCTGGGCACCATCGCCGCCGGGCCGATGTATCCGCACGACCTGCTGGCGGCCATCCAGGCGGTGCGGGCCGGCACGGATGCGCCGTTCGCGGTCAACATTCCGCTGTACAACAAGCGCGCGCAAGAACACATGGACATCGCAGTGGCCGAACGCGTGCCGGTCATCATCGCCTCGCAGGGCGGCCCGCAGAAACACCTGGCGCGCGCGCGCGCGGCCGGCATCAAGTGGCTGCAGGTGGCGGCCAGCCCCGTCCACGCGCACAAGGCGCAGGCGGCGGGCGTGGACGCGGTGATCGCGGTCGGGCTGGAAGCCGGCGGCCACCCCGGCCCCGATGAAATCGGCACGCTGGTGCTGGCGCGCGCCGTGGCGCGCGCCATCGAGATCCCGTTCGCGGTGGCCGGCGGCATCGCCGACGGCGCCGGCATCGCGGCGGCGCTCTGCCTGGGCGCCGACGGCGCGCAACTGGGCACGCGCTTCCTGCTCACGCCCGAATCGGGCCTGCATGCGGCCTACAAGCAGGCGGTGCTGGCCGCCGGCGTGGCCGACACCACCCTGGTGGGGCGCGGCCGCTCGCCGGTGCGCATGCTGCGCAATGCCTTCGCGCGCGAGTATGCGGCGGCCGAACGCGGCGGCGCCTCCGACGCCGAACTCGATGCCTTGTTCGGCGGCAGCACGCTGAAGCAATCCGCCAAAGACGGCGACGTGGACGGCGGCAAGGTCGAGGCCGGCCAGAGCGCCGGGCTGATCGACGCGCTGTGCCCGGCGGGCGACGTGGTGGCGGAATTGGTGCGCGAAACGCGCCAGGCCCTGGCGCGCGGCGGCGAGCTGCTGGCAGCCTGAGCGCGCGGGCCGGCGCACGGCCGGCCCGTCGACGCCCGGCCCGGCTACTGCTTGACCAGGCCGGCGCCGCGCACCAGGCCGGTCAGCACCTGCTGGTCGCGGTGCACGAAGGCCGCCGCCTCGGCGGGCGTCATGCTCCACAATTCGACCCCTTGCGCGCCCATCAGCTGGCGATAGGCCGGGTCCTGGTTCACCGCATTGACGGCCCGGTTGAGGCGCTCAATGACGGCATCGGGCGTGCCGGCGGGCGCGGCCAGGCTGTACCACGAAGCCGACTCGGCGTCGCGGATGCCGGCCTCCGCCAGGGTCGGCACCGCGGGCAGCAGCGGCGAGCGTTCCTTGGCGGCATAGGCCAGCGCCACCAGCCGGCCGTCCTTGATGAACGGCAGGCTGGCGGCCAGGTTCAGCACCGCCATGTCGACCTGCCCGCCCACCAGGTCGTTGATGGCGGGCGCCGCGCCCTTGTAGGGAATGTGCATCAGCTCGATGCCGGCGCGCTGGCGGAACAGTTCGGCCCCCAGGTGCGGCGAGCTGCCGGGCCCGGCCGACCCGTAATTGAGCTGGCCCGGCTCCTTGCGCGCCAGCGCGATCAGCTCGTCCACCGACTTCACGCCCAGCTTGGGATGGACCACCAGCATGTTGGGCTGGTTGCCCACGATGCCGATGAAGCGGAAGTCCTGGACGCCGTCATACGGCGTGTGCTGCATCAGCGGCGTGACGATGTGGGCCGCGGCGGTGCCCAGCAGCAGCGTATAGCCGTCCGGCGCGGCGCGCGCCACCACGCTGGCGCCGATCGACGCGCCGCCGCCGCCCTTGTTTTCCACCACCACCGGCTGGCCCAGCTGCTTCTCCAGTTCGCGTGCCAGCGCGCGGCCGAGCGTATCGGCCGGGCCGCCGGCGGCATAAGGGTTGACCAGGGTGATGGGCTTGGCCGGATATGGCTGCGCGGCCACGGCGGCCGCGCACAGGGCGGCGCCGGCCGCGCCGGCGATGAGTTTCCTGATGAGTTGCATGGCATGTCTCCTGATGGTGGCTTGTCTTCTGGTTGCTTGCCGCTAGATGGCGCCCTGCTCGCGCAGGGCGGCGATGGCCCGGTCGTCCAGCCCCAGGCGCTCGGCCAGCACCTGCCGCGTGTGCTCGCCCAGCAGCGGCGGACGCTCGAGGCCGGGATCGTCGTAGCCGTCGAACTTGAAGGGCACCGGCACCGCGCCGAAACGCCCCAGTTGCGGGTGCTCGTACTCGCGCACCATGCCGCGCGCCCGCACGTGCGGGTCGGCCATGATCTCGTCGACCGACAGGATCGGGCCGGCCGGCACGCCGGCGGCGTCGCAGCGCGCGCACAGTTCGTCGCGGTCGAGCGTGGCGATGGCGGCGGCCAGGCCGCGCATGACCTCGTCGCGCCGCACCACGCGCTCGGCGTTGCGCGCCAGCGCCGCATCGTCGCGCCAGGCCGCCAGGCCCAGCAGCTCGCACAGCGGCTTCCAGTGCTGGTCGCTGCCGGTGATCTGCACCCACTTGCCGTCGCGGCATTCGAAGGCCGCCGAAGGCACGCGGCCGGGATGCTCGGTGCCCATGCGCGGCGGCACTTCACCCAGGGCGAAATAGCGCGCGGCGGCCAGCGACAGCAGGCCGACCTGGCCGTCCAGCATGGAAAAATCCAGGTGGCAGCCCCGCCCGCTGCGTTCGCGTCCCGTCAGCGCCGCCAGGATGCCGATCGCCACCCACAGGCCGGAAGTCAGGTCGGCCACCGGCAGGCCGGGCTTGACCGGCCCGCCGCCGCGCTCGCCGGTCAGGCTCATGATGCCGCCCATCGCCTGGAAGACCGTGTCGTAGCCCTTGCGGCCCGCGTAGGGGCCGGTCATGCCGAAGCCGGTGCACGAGCAATACACCAGGTCCGGGTTGCCGGGCGCGATGTGGTCGCGGTCCAGGCCATACTTGGCCAGCGTGCCGACCGGGAAGTTCTCCACCACCACGTCGGCCTGCTCCGCCAGGCGGCGGATCAGCGCCTGGCCCTCGGGATGGCGGAAGTTCACGGTAATCGACTGCTTGCTGCGGTTGAACGCCAGGTAATAGGCCGACTCGGCGCCATGCGGCCCCTGCACGCGCGGCTCGAAGCCGCGCGTTTCGTCGCCGCCGCCGGGCTGCTCGACCTTGATCACGGTGGCGCCCAGCTCGGCCAGGATCATCGAGGCGAACGGGCACGCCAATACGCGCGAGAGATCCAGTATGGTGATGCCGTCGAGCGGTCTCATTGCCCGCCTCCCGCGCCGAAGCTGCGCATGATGGTATTGGCGTCGCGCCCTACCGCCAGCGCCTCGGCCAGCGCCAGGTCGGCGACGCGGTGGAAGGAGCGCTTGGTCAGCTTCATGGCGGCCGGCTCCCAGCCGGCCATGCGGCGCGCCAGTTCGAGCGCCGCGTCCAGCACCTGGCCGGCCGGCGCCACGCGGTTGGCCAGCCCCAGCGCCAGGGCGCGCGCGCCGTCGATGGGCTCGGCCAGCGCCACCAGCTCGAATGCCTGCTTGCGCCCCAACTGGCGGACCAGGTTGGCCATGACCACGGCGGCCACGATGCCGTGCCGCAGTTCCGGATAGCCGAAGCGCACATCGTCGGCCATCACCGCCAGGTCGCAGGCCAGCGCCAGCCCGGCGCCGCCGCCCAGCGCATTGCCATGCACCGCCGATACGACCGGCTTGCCGATGCGCGAGAACGCCAGGTGCAGCTCGGTGGTCAGCTCGGCGCGCCGGGTGACGGCGTCGGCGTGCGCCGCGGTCAGGCCGGCGAACTCTTTCGTGTCGGCGCCCGCGCAGAACGACTTGCCGTTGCCGGCCAGCACCACGGCGCGCACGCCGGCGCTGCGGTCGGCCTCATGCAGCGCGTCCAGCAGGGCCTGGGTCAGGGCCGAGTTCAGCGCGTTGTGCTTGTCGGGACGGTTCATGCGCAGTATGCGCACGCTGTCGCGGTCTTCGATCACTAGTTCATTCATGGCGCTTCCTTGTCAGGGGGCCCGCGATGCGGGCGCAAATAATTGTCTAAATCAACTATATAGGCGCGCCGGCGCGCGGCCGGCGCGCACCGCCTAGCGCGGGCCGGCGCTGCGGCCGCGCCGCGTCGGGATTTCCGCCCGGGCGTCGTGGAACATTTCCAGCGCGCGCGCCGTGAGCTTGTCCAGGGCGCGCTCCAGCACGTCGCGCTCGGTCGCGGTCAGCACTTGCAGCAGCGATTCGTTGCGCTCGACCGCCGCCGGGAACATTTCCTGGTACAGGCGCCGGCCGGCGGCGGTCAGGTCCAGGCTGATGCCGCGCCCGTCTTCCGCATCGGCGCTGCGGCGTATCAGTTTCTTGTCGATCAGCTCGGCCACCGTGCGGCTGGCCTGGCTCTTGTCGATGTTGGACTCGCGCGCCAGCGCATTCAGCGACATGGGCGCCGCGGCGCCCAGCAGGGCCACGATGCGCCATTCGCGCGGGCCCACGCCGTAGCGGCTTTCGTTGAGCCCGGCGGCGATGCGGCTGGAGACATGCGCCAGGCGGTTCAGCCGGTAGGAGAACAGGTCTTTCAGCACGGCGGGCGCGGCGCGCCCGGCGGTGGCGGTCTTGCGTACGGTACGAGTGGCCATGGTGTCAGTATCCGGGCAGGAAAGGCGCGCGCCCCGCGGGCGGCGCGCAAACGGGCACATGATAAACAACCACGGCGGGCCGGCTCATGCCGCGCCCGCGCCAGCCGCCGCGGGCGCGCCGATCAGGGGATTGAGCCCGCTGGCGGCCACGCGGCTGTACAGCGGACGGCCCAGGGTGTCCTCGCACAGCCGCGATACTGCCGGCAGCGCCGCCAGGTCCAGCCCGGTGCACACGCCCATGGATTCGAACAGGCTGACCAGATCTTCGGTGGCCACGTTGCCGGTGTGGCCGCCGCCGTACTTGACCTTGTCGGGATGCCCGCCGACGCCGCCGAACGCGCAATCGAAATAACGCACGTCCGCCTCCAGCGCGGCGACGCAATTGGCCAGCCCGGTGCCGCGCGTATCGTGGAAATGCGCCACCAGTGTCAGGTCCGGGAATTCCTGGCGCAGGCGCCGGCACAGCCCGCGCACGGCCGGCGGCGCGGCCATGCCGGTGGTGTCGCCCAGCGTCACCGCGTCCACGCCCAGTTCGGCGAAGCGCCGCGCGTCGTCCAGCACCCGCGCGGCATCGACGGCGCCTTCGAACGGACAGCCGAAGGCCACCGAAATGGTGCCCACCATGCGGAAGCGCCGCGCCGCGCAGCGGACCATGGCGGCGATGTTGTCCCACTGGTCCTGGCGGGACCGCTTGAGATTGCGCAGCGAATGGGATTCGCTGGCCGACACCAGCAGGCTGATCTCGTTGGCGCCCTGCCCGGCGTCGAGGTCGCGCAGGGCCCGTTCCACCGCCCGCACATTGGCGCAGGTGGCCTTGTACCAGACCCCCGCGCGCCGCGTCAGGGTGGCCAGCACGTCGCTGGCATCGGCGAACTGCGGCACCACCCGGGGATTGGAGTACGAGGTGGCCTCGACCCGCTCGAAACCGAGCGCGGCGAAGCGCTCGATGAGGCCGACCTTGGCGGGCGTGGCGATGAACCGGGACTCATGCTGCAGGCCGTCGCGCGCAAAGCATTCGCACAGGATCACGTCGCGCGTCATGGCTGCCGCTCCAGGCCGAAGCGCCGCAAGGCGTAGTCGCGCAGCTTGTTCTTCTGCACCTTCGAGCTGCCGGTCATGCCGATATGCTCGAACGACTCCACCACGTCCAGGTAGCGCGGCACCTTGTAGTTGGCGCAACGCTGCCGGCACCAGTCGATCAGCGTCTCGGGCGGCGCCGAGCGCCCCTCCTTGAGCAGCACGAAGGCGGCCGGCACTTCGCCGAGGCGGGCGTCGGGCACGCCGACCACCTGCGCCAGGCGCACCGCCGGATGCGCGTGCAGCACTTCCTCGACCTCGAGCGGCGCGACGTTCTCGCCGCCCACGCGGAACATGTCCTTCAGGCGGCCGACCATGCGCAGCCGGCCCTCGGCGTCCATCTCGCCGAGGTCGCCGGTGCTGAGCCAGCCGTCCGGGCTGAGCGCCCGGGCGGTCGCTTCCGGCATGTTGTAGTAGCCCTTCATGACGCTCCAGCCCCGGACCTGGATCTCGCCGCGCGCGCCGGCCGGCAGCGGCGCGCCGCCGGCATCGACCACCCGCACCTCCATGCCCGGATGCGGCCGGGCCCAGCCCATGGCGCGCAGCGCGAAATCGTCGTCGTGGGCCGACATGATGACGTTGGGCGAGGCCTCCGACTGGCCGTAGGCGTTGCAGATGGCCGGCACGCCCATCACGTCGCGGATCTTCTGCATGACCTCGGGGCCGGCGGCCGCCCAGCCGCCGCGCAGGTGCAGGCGCGCCGGGTCGAAATCGGGGTGGCCCATCAGCATGAGGAAAATCGTGTCGTTGCCCGAGGTGAGCGTGCAGCGCTCCTCATCGAGGATGCGCAGCGCCTGCGCCACGTCGAAGCGCGGCAGGGTCAGCAGGCAGCAGCCGGCGACCAGGCTCACCAGTATCGACAGCGTGGTGCCGGCCACGTGGAAATACGGCCGGATGCTGAAATAGCGGTCCTGCGGCGTGACGCCCATGCGCTGCGCGGCGGCCCAGGCATTGGTCAGCATGTTGGCGTGGGTCAGCATCACGCCCTTGGGGAACGAGGTGGTGCCCGAGGTGTACTGGATCAACAATACGTCGTCGGGCGCCACCTGCCCGGCGCGCCGGTCCAGTTCGGCCGCCGCCACCGCCGTGCCGGCCTGGATGAATGCCCGGTAGCCGGTCGCGCCGGCCGGCACGCCGGCGCCGACCACCACCACCTGGCGCAGCAGCGGCAGTTCCTGGCCCGGCAGCGCGCTATCCACGGCCGGCTCGACCTGGCGCAGCAGGTCGATGAAATCGATGCCCAGGAACTCGTCGGCCATGACCAGCAGGCGGATGTCCGCCTGTTTCAGGCAGAAGCGCAGCTCTTCGCTCTTGAAGCGGGTATTGACCGGCACGGTCACCGCCCCCAGGCTGGCGCAGGCATAGAAGACCTGGATCCACAGGGCGCTGTTGCCCAGCATGACCCCGACGTGGTCGCCATGGCGCACGCCGCTGGCATGCAGGGCCGCCGCGATGGCGCGCGCGCCGTCGGCCAGTTCCTGCCAGCGATAGCGGCCATCCGGCCCCACGAAGGCCTCCTGCGCGCCGCGCTCGGCCACCGTGCGCGCCAGGCGGCGCGCCAGCGTCGTCGGTTCAGCGAGCATCGGCCGCTCCCTGGGCGCCAAAGCCCGCCAGCGCGCCCTTCCAGTCCGTGCCGCGCAGGTTCTCGTCGATGGCCAGCAATTCGACGGCCATGGCGCCTTCGCGGGTGGTGGCCAGGCCCTGGTCGACGCTGCGCTTGGTCAGGCGTACCGTCAAGGGCGTGGCGCGCGCAATAGCCGCCGCCATCTCGGCGGCGCGGCCTGGCAGTTCGGCGGCCGGATAGACATGGTTGACCAGGCCGATCTCGCGCGCCTCCGCGGCATCGAACTTGCGCCCGGTGAACAGCAACTCCTTGGCCATGCGCCGGCCGACCGCCCGGGGCAGCCGCTGGGTGGCGCCGACGGTGCCCCAGCCGACTTCGGGATAGCAGAACTGGGTGCCCTCGGCGGCCAGGATGAAGTCGCAGGCGGCGGCGATTTCGCAGCCCGAGCCGAACGCCGCGCCGTGCACCACGGCGATGGCGGGCTGCGGCAGCCGCTCGATGGCGGCATAGGCGGCGAAGCCCGCCACGCGGCGCGCGGTCATGTCCTGGTCGGTCATGGTCTTGCGCTCCTTCAGGTCGGCGCCGGCGCAGAACACCGGGCCCGCGCCGCGCACCACCACCACATGCACGCGCTCATCGCCGGCCACGGCGGCAAGCGCGGCCACCAGTTCATGGCACATGCGCAGGCTCAGCGCGTTGCGGCTGTCGGGCCGGTTCAGGGTCAAGGTCGCGACATGCGCGGCAACGTCCAGCGCGAGGGTTTCATACGTGGCGCTCATTCAGACTCCTGCATAGATGGGATCGCTGGCTGGAACTATACGGCAATTAGTTGATTAAATCTACTATATCTGCCTGGCAGCACGACGCCAATATGTTGTATAAATCAACTTATATAGTTGACAATATCAATCAATAAACTTGTCCGGCCAACCCGGACGGAGACACCATGAGACTGCTGCGCCGACTCGCCCTCGTCCTGTGCGTCCAGGCCGCCATCGCGCCCCACGCAGCGGCGCAGGACTATCCCGACCGGCCGGTGCGGCTGGTGGTGGGGTTCTCGCCCGGCGGCGGCAGCGACCTGGTGGCGCGCATCCTGGCCAAGGCGCTGGGCAAGACCCTGGGGCAGGCGGTGGTCGTGGAAAACCGTCCCGGCGCGGGCGGCATGATCGCCACCCGCGCGGTGGCGGCCGAGAAGCCCGACGGCTACACCCTGCTGCTGGGCAGCGCGGCGGCCTTCGTCATCAATCCGTACCTGCGCGACGATGTCGGCTACGACCCGGTCCACGACTTCACGCCGGTCGGCGCGGTATCGCGATTCGATTATGTCCTGCTGGGCCGCCCGGGCCTGCCCGCCGCCACGCTGGCGGACTTGCTCGCCCATGCCAGGGCGCACCCCGGCGAGCTGACCATCGGCTCGGCCGGCGTGGGATCCAACACCCACCTGGTGGCGCTGGCGTTCCTGGCGCGCGGCGGCATCGAACTGCGCCACGTACCGTACAAGGGCACCGCCGGGGCGCTGAACGACCTGCTGGGCGGCAACATCGACCTGCTGTTCGATTCGGTGCCTACCGTCATGCAGCAGGTCAAGGCGCGCGCGGCCGTCAGCTTCGCCACCACGGGCGCGGCGCGCGAAGCGACGCTGCCGGCCGTGCCCACCTTCGCCCAGGCCGGCATGGACGGCTTCGAGGCCAGCAACTGGTTAGCCGTGTTCGGCCCGCGCGGCCTGCCGGCCGCCGTGGTCGAACGGTTGAACGCCGGCATGGCGCGCGCACTGCGCGATCCGGAGCTGCTGGCCAGCTTCGAGCAGAGCGGCAACATCGCCCTGGGCGGCTCGCCGGCCGACCTGGCGGCCCTGGTGGCCCGCGAAACCCGGCAATACAAAACCCTGATCAACGCGACCGGCGTCCGTCTCGACTGACTCAACGCCATGCCTGCCGCCATCGCCCCCGCCGCAGACCTGCCGCTGGCCGGCTGCCGCATCCTCGACCTGAGTTCGGCCGTGGTCGGCCCGTACGCCACGCAGGTGCTGGCCGACTACGGCGCCGAAGTCATCAAGCTGGAGCAGCCGTCCGGCGACATCATCCGCTGGATCTCGGGCCGCTCGCCCACGCCCGGCATGTCGGGCAAGTTCATGCACATGAACCGCAACAAGCGCAGCATCGCGCTCGACCTCAAGACGGCCGCAGGACGCCAGGCGGCCCTGCGGCTGGCGGGCAGCTGCGATGTGTTCGTGCACAACATGCGGTCCGCGGCCATCGGCAAGCTCGGCCTGGCCTTCGGCGACCTGCGCGCAGTCAGGCCGGACATCGTCTACTGCAACATCGTCGGCTTCGGCTCGACCGGCCCGTATGCCGACCGCCCGGCCTACGATTCCATCCTGCAGGGCGGCACCGGCCTGGCCAGCCTGTTCGCGGCCACGCAGGGCGAGCCGCGCTATGTGCCGTATGTGGTGGTCGACCGCAGCGCCGCGCTGATGGTCGCCAACGCCATCCTGGTCGCCCTGCTGGCCCAGGAACGGGCGCGCCAGGCGCGCGAGATCGAGGTGCCCATGTTCGAGAGCTACGCGGCCCTGCTGCTCAGCGAGCACCTGTACGGCGCCACCTTCGAACCACCCATCGGCGGCAGCGGCGACCGCCGCCTGCTCGACCCGAACGCCCGGCCCGTCAAGACCCGCGATGGCCATATCTGCATCACCACCAACACCGATGCCCAGGTGATGGCCTTGTTCGACGCCATGGGCCGCCCCGACCTGAAGGCCGATCCGCGCTTTCGCACCGCCGTCGAACGCATCGACCACATCGCCGAGTTCTTCCAGATCCGCGCCGACGAGATCGGCCGGCGCGACACCGCGCATTGGCAGCGGGTGCTGGCCGAGCACGACATCCCGGCCATGCCCTGCCACACCATCGACAGCCTGCTCGCCGATCCGCACATCGGCGCGGTGGGGCTGATCGAGCGCGTCCATCACCCGACCCAGGGCACGGTGAAGAACCTGCGGGTGCCGGTCAAGATGACCGGCTACGCGCCGTCGCTGCGCCACCATGCCCCGCTGATCGGCGAGCAGACCGGCGAGATCCTGCGCGAGATCGGCTATGACGACGCGCGCATCCAGGCCATGCTGGCGCGCGGCGAGGCGCACCAGCCCGGCTGATCCGCCACTATGCCGCGGCGCGCCACAACGTTATAGTGGCCGGGAGGCCGCGCCAGCCGCCACCGTGGCCGGGCGGCCCCTCATGATCACACCACGCGGGAGGTGTCACCATGTCTCATCGATTCCTGGCTGCCGGCCTGCTGGCCGCCACCGGCCTGCTCATGTCCGGCGCCTGGGCGCACCACGGCTGGTCGTGGGCGGATGCCGAGCAGATCCAGCTGCAAGGCACCGTGAAAAAAGTGCAGATCGCGCCGCCCCACCCCTGGCTGGACGTGCAGACCGAAGACGGCCTGTGGCGGGTCGAGCTGGGCAACCCGGCGCAGACCCGGCGCTCCGGCTTCGCCGAGGGCTCGGCCAAGGAAGGCGACAGCATCGTCGCCACCGGCAACCGGGCCCAGGATCACGCCGAGAAGCGCATGAAGGCGGTGCAGATCACCGTGGGCGGCAAGACCTACGACATCTACCCCGACCGCATCAAGAAATAGCCCGCCATGGCGCTGGAATGGCTGTCCGCCCTGCCCCACGCCACGCTGCTGCGCCAGTCGGACATCGCCTACCTGCTCGTCAATGCGGCCCACATCGGCGCCATCGGCCTGCTGTTCGGCGCCATCGCCGCGCTGGACCTGCGCCTGCTCGGGGCGGCGCGGGCCGTGCCGCTGGCCGCCGCCGGCCCTTACCTGGCGCGCCTGGCGGCCGGCGGGCTGTTGCTGGCGCTGTTGAGCGGCCTGTGGCTGTTCTCGGTGCAGCCCGGCGAATATCTGAGCAACCGCGCCTTCCTCGCCAAGCTGGGGCTGGTGGCCCTGGGCGTGGCCAATGCCGCATGGCTGCATGCCGGCCCCTACTGGCGCCGGACGCTGGCGGGCGGGCCGGTGCCGGGCGGCGCGCAGCTGCATGCCGCGCTATCGCTGGGACTATGGGCCGGCGCCATCGTGGCGGGCCGCTGGATCGGATTCCTGTAGCGCCGTCACGTGAGCGCGCCCAGGGCGTCCCGCAACGCGCGGGCGCCCGGCT
Source organism: Bordetella genomosp. 2 (assembly GCF_002261345.1). GTDB lineage: Bacteria > Pseudomonadota > Gammaproteobacteria > Burkholderiales > Burkholderiaceae_B > Bordetella_A. The sequence continues at coordinate 1,187,036 of NZ_NEVT01000006.1, forward strand.
CCGGCAGGGCGGCCTCGAGTTCGGCGTGCGTGGCGCGCCAGATCGGCAACGCCGCCGCCAGCACCTGGTGGCCGCGCGCCGTGAGCGCCAGGCGGCGGCCGCGCCGGTCGTCCGGATCGACGGCGACCCGCACCAGGCCGTCGCGCTCGAGCGGCTTGAGCGCCGCCGTCAGGGTCGTGCGGTCCATGGCCAGCAGGCGCGCCACCGGCGCCAGCGCCGGCGGGCGCGGCTGGTTCACGGCCATCAATAGCGAGAACTGGCCATTGGTCAACCCCACCGGCCGCAGCGCGTCGTCGAAGCGCCGCGCCAGCACGCGCGCGGCGCGCTGCACATGCAGGCACAGGCAGGTATCGCGCACTTCGAGCGTGGTCTCGAGCGAAATTTTCTTTGACATGCCGGAATTATTATGTTGATATCAACTTTAGTCAAACCCGCTACACCACTTTGGCGGCCGCGCGCCGTCCCAACCCCCCCCCAGGGAGATCACGATGATGAAGTACGTAGAAGGTTTTGTCGTGGCCGTGCCGGCCGCCAACAAAGAGGCTTATATCAAGCACGCCACCGAAGCGGCGCCGTTGTTCAAAGAGTTCGGCGTGACGCGCATGGTCGAATGCTGGGGCGACGACGTGCCGGACGGCAAGGTCACCGACTTCCGCGGCGCGGTCAAGGCCAAGGACGACGAGGTGGTGGTGTTCTCGTGGTTTGAATACCCGTCCAAGGAAGCGCGCGACGCGGCCAACCAGAAAATGATGACCGATCCGCGCATGCAGGCCATGGGCGAAAGCATGCCGTTCGACGGCAAGCGCATGATCTTCGGCGGCTTCGTGCCCGTCGTCGACGTCTGATACGCGGCCCGGCCATGGAACAGACGGAATCGCCCCTGGAAGGCGGCTGCGCCTGCGCACGCGTGCGCTACCGCCTGGCGCGCGCGCCCATCGCGGTGCACGCCTGCCATTGCCGCTATTGCCAGCGCATGAGCGGCTCGGGCTACGGCTGGAACGCCATGCTGGAAACCCGCCACGTAGAACTCGACGGCGCCGCCCGGCCAGTCGCCGTGCATACGCCCTCCACCCGGCCCGAGGGGCAGATCGTCATGCGCTGCCCGGATTGCCTGGTGGCCCTGTGGACTCACCACCCGCTGCTGGGTCCCAACATGGCGATGGTGCTGGTGGGCACGCTGGACCAGCCCGAACGCCTGCCGCCCACCGTGCACTGCTTCACCGCCACCCGGCAGTCCTGGGTGCGCATCCCCGCCGACATCCCCGCCTACGAGGGCGATTACGATCCGGATGTGGTGTGGGGCCCGCACGGCCAGGCGCGGGTCGCGGCGGCCCTGGCGGGCTGAGCGTCCCGGAGCGGCCACCGGGCGCGGCGACGCGGCCGGCGGCGTCCCCCTGGCCGTGTGCGGGAAATCTCTTATTGCCGCCCGCCGCCGCGCATCCCTATCATGCGGCAAAGGTCGACTGTGACCGCCCCGCCGACGGCGTGCCATCCAGCCCCGCGGCGTCCGCAGCAATGATTGCTGCCTGAAAACTCCCTTCTGGCTATGAAAGCCCCCGATATGCGCGCGTCGCGCGGTCGGGGGCTTTTTGTTTTTTCACTGTCGCGTCCGGTATCGAGGAGATCGCATGCAACACCCCGCCCCGTCCCTTCCGCCCGCCGCCGAAATGCGGGTGGCCTGCGTGCAGATGGCCCCGCTGATGGGCGACGTCGCCGCCAACGTGGCCCGATCCGTCGCCCTGGCCGAACAGGCTGCCGCCCAGGGCGCGCGGCTGGTGGTGCTGCCGGAACTGGCCAACACGGGCTACATGTTCGGCAGCCGGGAAGAAGCCTTTGCGCTGGCCGAGCCGGTGCCCGCGGGGCCGACTTCGTGCGCCTGGATCGCGCTGGCGCGGCGCCTGGGCATCTACCTGGTTGCCGGCATCGCCGAACGCGACGGCAACCGGCTCTACAACTCGGCGCTGGTGGCGGGCCCGCAAGGCTATGTCGGCACCTACCGCAAGCTGCACCTGTGGGGCGACGAGAACCTGTACTTCGAGCCGGGCGACCTGGGCCTGCCCGTCTTCCATACCGAGCTGGGCCGCGTCGGCGTGGCGATCTGCTACGACGGCTGGTTTCCCGAAGTCTACCGGCTGCTGGCGATGCGCGGCGCGGACATCGTGGCCGTGCCCACGAACTGGGTGCCCATGCCGGGCCAGACGCCCGAGGGGCCCGCCATGGCGCATGCGCTGGCCATTGCCGGCGCGCACAGCAATGGCCTGACCGTGGCCTGCGCCGACCGCGTGGGCACCGAGCGCGGACAGCCCTTCGTCGGCCGCAGCCTGATCGTCGGCGCGCAGGGCTGGACAGTCGCGGGGCCGGCCAGCGCGGATCAAGAGGAAATCCTGATCGCCGCCGTCGACCTGAAGGCGACGCGCCGCGCGCGCCAGCTCAACACTTTCAACCACGTGCTGCGCGACCGCCGGCACGACGTCTACGACGAAATGCTGGGCGCCGGACAGGCGACGCACTGAACGGCCAGCCATCGCGACCCCCAAGGAGAAAACCATGAAAATCCGGTATCGCAGCCTCTTCCTTCGCCTGTCGGCGCTGGCCATGCTGGGCATGGCAGCAAGCGGCCAGGCCGCAGAACCCGTGCGCATCGGCGTGGCGGTGGGCCTGTCCGGCGCCAATAGCGTGGTGGCGCCGGCCGTGGTGCAATCATCGCAGCTGGCCATCGAGCAGATCAATGCCGCCGGCGGCATACTCGGCCGCCAGGTAGTGCTGGAGATCGCCGACGACGCCTCTTCGGCGGTGGGCGCGCAGAAGGCCTATGACACGCTGGTATTCCAGAAGAAGGTCGACGCCATCATCGCCATGGAGACCAGCGCGGCGCGCAATGCGGCGCTGCCCATCATCAACCGCGGCAAAGTGCCGTACATCTATACCTCCTTCTATGAGGGCCGCTCGTGCAACCGCTGGATGCACGTCAACGGCTGGGTGCCGGAACAGCAGGTGGCGCCCATCGTCGACCATTTCACGCAGGAGCGCGGCGCCAAGACATTCTTCCTGGTGGGCAGCGACTATGCCTTCGGCCGCGGCATGCTGAAGTTCACCCGCGAGTACATCGAGAAACAGGGCGGCAAGGTGGTGGGCGAAGAGTACCTGCCGATCGACGGCACCGACTGGACGCCGATCGTCTCCAAGATCCGCTCCGCGCAGCCCGATGCGCTGATCAGCTCCACCGCGGGCGGCAGCCCCAATGTGGGCCTGGCCAAGCAGATCCGCGCCGCGGGCCTGTCCATGCTGTACGGCAACCTGGCCATTGACGAGGGCACCGCCAAGACCATGGGCGATACCGCGGTAGGCATGTACATGTCGGCCTCCTACCTGACCGGCATCGACAACGAGCAGAACCGCAAATTCCTGGCTGCGTTGCAAGCGAAGTTCGGCGACCAGGCCAAGACCGCCAACGACCTGTCGGAGCCCCAGTACGAGGCGTTCTTCCTGTACAAGGCGGCGGTCGAGCAAGCCGGCGGTACCGACCCCCAGAAGGTGGTGGCGGCGCTCAGCCAGGTATCGTTCGACGGCCCGCGCGGCATGGTGAAAATGGACCGCCAACGCCACGCGGCCCTGACCATGCGGCTGGGCCAGGTGCAGCCGGACCATTCGATCAAGATCCTGCAGACCTTCGACAACGTGGACCCGGGCCAGCAGTGCCCCAACCTGAAGTAACGCGTGCGCCGGCCGCCCGCGCGCCGGGCGGCCGCCGGAGAAGACGATGGGCTTGCTACTGGACATCCTGAGTACGGCGGCCATGCTGTTCATCGTGACCGCCGGATTGATGATCATTTTCGGCGTCATGAAGATCGTGAATTTCGCGCATGGCGCGATCATCACGCTGGGCTGCTACGCCAGCCTGGTGGTGACCCAGCTGGGACTCAACCCCTGGCTGGCGCTGCCCGCCGCGCTGGCGGCCGGCACGGCGACCGGCATGGTGGTCGAGCGGCTGATCGTGCAGCCGCTCTACCGGCGGCCGCTGGACGCCATCCTCGCCACCTGGGGCCTGGGCATCGTGATCGGCCAGCTGATCACCATGGCCTTCGGCCGCGAAGTGCAGTTCGTGGACTCGCCGCTGCAGGGCGCGGCCGACATCCTGGGAACGGAGTACTCCGCCTATCGCCTGTTCCTCATCCCGGCGGCGCTGCTGCTCTATGCCGTGCTGAGCGCGCTGCTGAACCGCACCCGCTTCGGCGTGCGCACGCGCGCCGTCATCATGAACGAGAACCTGGCGCGCGGCCTGGGAATCCGCGCCGAGCGCATCCGCTTCGTCACCTTCGGCCTGGGCGCGGGACTTGGCGCGCTGGCCGGCGCGCTCATTACGCCGCTCTCCAGCGTCGACCCCAACATGGGCCTGCCATGGCTGGTCAGCGCGTTCATGCTGGTCATGGTGGCCGGCCATTCGATCGGCGCGCTGCTGCTGACCTGCGTGCTCTATGGCGCGTGCCAGGTGCTGGTCAGCGTCTACGTCAGCCCGATTCTGGGCGGCGTCACCATCGCGGTGCTGGCGGCCCTGACGCTGCGCCTGCGTCCCCAAGGATTCGCCCATGACTGAGACTCTGCTTGCCCGACGGGCGGCCGCGGCGCCCTCCGATACCGCGCGCCGCGGCCGCCACGGCCGCGACCTGGCCTGGCTGGCGGCGCTGTGCCTGGCGCTGACCGTGGCGGGCCCGTGGCTGTTCGACACCTATCTGCTGAACGTGCTGATCAAGGCGCTGTTCTTCGCCATCGCGGCGGTCACGGTGGATGTACTCTGGGGCTACACCGGCTACCTGACCTTCGGCCAGTCGGCATTCTTCGGCGTGGGCGCCTACGCGGCCGGGCTGGCATTCACACACTTCGGCTTTTCTCCCGCAGTGGCGGCGCTGGCGGTGCTGGCCGCGGCGGGCGGCGCGGCGCTGCTGGCGCTCGCGGCGGGCTGGCTATCGTTCTATCGCGGCGCCTCGCCGTTCTTCGCCACCGTCATCTCGCTGGTGCTGCCGATCGTGCTGACGCAGGTCGCGCTGGCCGGCGGCACCTACACCGGGTCGTCCTCCGGACTGACCGGCTTCGAGACTTTCGACCTGTCGCTCGAGGCCTGGTACATGGTGGCCGCGGCGTCGCTGTCCGCCGTGACCTTGCTGGCCTGGACTGTCACGCGCAGCGACGCCGGCCGCATCCTGGCCGCGCTGCGCGACAACGAGACGCGCTGCGGCTATCTGGGCCTGCATACCGCGCACTGGCGCATCGCCCTGCTGGTGGTGTGCGCCGTCGTGGCCGGCCTGGCGGGCTTCGGCTATGGCGCCTTCAGCGGCGTGGTGGCGCCGGAGCTGGGCGGCTTCGTCTTCGGCACCGAGCTGATCATCTGGGTCGCGCTGGGCGGGCGCGGCACCATCTGGGGCCCGGTCCTGGGAGCCGTATTGATCAACGTGGCCGCCTCGTATCTGAGCGGCTACATGCCTTTCGTATGGCAGTTGCTGCTGGGCGTGACGTTCATCGTGGTCATCCTGCTGCTGCCGCGCGGGCTGCTGCCGCTGGTGACCGCGCGGCGCCGCGCCACGACGCCGCCCGCGCCGCGCTTGGTCGCCCGCCCGGGCGCCGGCACGCGGGCGCCCGGCCAGCCGGCGCTGCGGCTGGCGGGCGTGGCCAAGCGCTTCGGCAGCCTGCAGGTGCTGCAGGGCATCGATCTGCAGGCCGACGATGGCGAGCTGCTCGGCCTGATCGGCCCCAACGGCGCCGGCAAGACCACGCTGATGCGCTGCATCGCCGACGGCGCCGAGCGCTCGGCCGGCGAGGTGGCGCTATGCGGCCGGGCAATACACCGGCAAGGGCCGGCGCATTGCGTGCGCGCCGGGCTGGGACGCAAGTTCCAGAATGCCAACATCTTCGACAGCATGACCGTGGCCGAGAGCCTGCGCATCGCCACGGCGCTGCGCGAACGTCCTTCGTGGCTGAGCCGCGCGCCGGAACTGGCGTTGCCGCCCTACGCGCTGGAAGTGCTGCGCATGACCGAACTGGACCAATGCCTGGAGCGGTCCGTGCGCGACCTCTCTCACGGCCAGCAACAGGCCCTGGAACTGGCCATGGTGCTGGCGCTGGAGCCGCGCGTGGTGCTGCTGGACGAACCCACCGCCGGGCTGAGCAAGACCGAGCGCGCCCGCATCGGCGCAGTGCTGTCGTCGCTGGCGCATACTTATGGCCTGTGCTGCCTGCTGGTCGAGCACGACCTCGACTTCGTCGCCGAGGTGGCCACCCGCATCGTGGTGCTGCACCAGGGGCGCATCGTCATGGACGGCAGTTTCCGCGACGTGACCGAATCCGAGCTGGTGCGCACCATCTACGCGGGCAGCGCGCAGGCCGTGACCGGGGAGACGCGGCCATGAGCGCGACGATGGGGCCGGCGGCGCAGGCGGCGCCCGCCCTGGCCATGGAAGAAGTGTCCAGCGGCTACCAGTCCGCCCTGGTGCTGCGCGAGGTGTCGCTGGCCGTCGCGCCGGGCGCCTGCGTGGCGCTGCTGGGCAAGAACGGCATGGGCAAGTCCACTTTGCTCAAGACGGTCATGGGCTACCTGCCCAAGGCGCGCGGCCGGGTGCGGCTGGGCGGCACGGACGCCACCCGCATGCGGCCGCAGGATATCGCCCGGCGCGGCGTGGCCTACGCGGCGCAGGAACAGGCGCTGTTTCCCGACCTCAATATTCGCGACAACCTGCGCCTGGGCCTGCCGTCCGACCGCCTGTTCGACGCACGCTTCGCCGAAATCGCCGACTTGTTCCCGGTGTTCGCCAGCCGGCTGCGCCAGCATGCCGGCACGCTGTCGGGCGGCGAGCAGAAAATGCTGCTGGTGGCGCGCGCGCTGATGCAACGGCCGGCCCTGCTGCTGCTCGACGAGATCACCGAGGGCCTGCAGCCGTCGGTGATCGAGCGGCTGGCCCGCGCGCTGGCCTGGGAGCGCCGGCAGCGCGGCACCAGCATGTTCATCGTCGAGCAGAATGTGGCGTTCGCCCTGGAGGTGGCCGACCGCTACCTGATCCTCAAGCACGGCGCGATCGTGGACCAGGGCGAGACTGGCGCGGCGGCCGCGGCGAGCCATATCATTGACCACCTGAAGGTATGAAGCAGGATCCGACGCCATGACGCAGACTCCCGCCGGCGACGCCGCGGCCCCCTCACCCGCCACCCCGCCGGCCGCCTCGCAGGGCCAGGCCGGCTGGCGCATCGGCGTGCTGTACTCGCGCAGCGGCGTGACGGCCACCACCGAGTCCCAGCATTTCTTCGGCACGGTGCTGGCGGTGGAAGAAATCAATGCCCTGGGCGGCGTGCTGGGGCGGCCGCTGGAGCCGGTCGTGTACGACCCGCGCAGCGACAGCGAAGAATACCGCCGGCTGGCCGCGCGGCTGCTGCTGGACGACGAGGTCGGCGTGATCTTCGGCGGCTGCACCTCGCATTGCCGCAAGGCCATGCTGCCCGTGGTGGAGCGCAGCAATTCGCTGCTGTGGTACGCCTCCGTCTACGAGGGTTTCGAGTATTCGCCCAACGTCATCTACACGGGCGCCGCGCCCAACCAGGGCAGCATGCAGCTGGCGGCCTACCTGATCCAGCACTGCGGCTCGCGCATCTTCCTGGTGGGCGCCGACTACATCTACCCGCGCGAAACCAACCGCATCATGCGCGAGACGGTCGAGCAGCGCGGCGGCGAGATCCTGGACGAGACCTACCTGCGCCTGGGCTGCGACCAGGCCGAGATCGCCGACGTGGTGGACGACATCCGGCGCATCCAGCCGGACGTGGTGTTCTCCACCCTGATCGGCTCGGACGCCGAACGCTTTTACCGCTGCTATCACGAAGCCGGGCTCTCGGCGGAACGCATTCCCATCGCCAGCCTCACCCTGACCGAGGCCGAGGTGGCCCAGATCGGCCCGGCGCTGTGCGCCGGCCACATCACGGCGGCCACCTATTTCAATTCCGTCGACACGCCCGCCAATGCGCCGTTCCTGGAGCGCTGGCGCGCGCGCTTCGGGGCGCGGCCCGCCAGCGTGTATTCCGAGGCGTCCTACAGCCAGATGCACTTGTTCGCACGCGCGTTGCAGCGCGTGGGCGGCATGGACACGCGCAGGCTGGTGCAGGCCGTGCACCAAGTGGCGTTCGACGCGCCCGGCGGCCGGCTGGCGGTGCTGTCCGAGAACAACCATTGCGTGCTCACGCCGCGCATCGGCATCTGCCGGGATGACGGCGCCTTCGACGTAGTCTGGCAAAGCCCCGAGGCGGTCAGGCCGGACCCGTACCTGACGGCGCTGGGGCTGGACGCGCTCTGGCTGGGCTGAGGGCAGTCATGGACCATAGCCTCCGCCGCCTCTACGAAGACTTGCGCAGCGTGGCCGTGGCGGTGGTCTACCCGCCCGGCGAAGACCGCGACCTGCTGGTCGAGCAGCTCAAGCGCATCGGCTGCCGCATCCACCTGCACTGGCCATTCCCCGAGCGCCCGCCGGGCGGCGCCGACGTCATCTTTTTCCAGGCGTCGCAATGCGGCCAGAACATCGCCGCCTGGTCCGCCAGCGAAGTCGAGGCCGCCTTGATCGCGCTGTCGGAATACGAGACTCCCACCACGCTGAAACAACTGCTGAAGATCAACGCCCACGGCGTGCTGACCGGGCCGTTCCGTTCGGCCGGCATTCTCAGCACGCTGGTGCTGGCGCGCTCGGCCAAGCTGTACCAGAACCGCCTGCAGAACAAGATCGACAAGCTCGAAGGCACCATCAAGTCGCGCCGCGTGATCGAGAAGGCGATCCGGGCCCTGATGGACAACCAGCGCGTGGACGAGCGCGAAGCCTACGAGCACATGCGCTCGCGCGCCACCCGGCTGCGGGTCAGCGTGGCCGAAGTGGCCGCGATGATCGTCGAGGCGAGCGAGGCGATGGAAAAGCTGGGCCTGGGCGCCGTGCACGGGCGGAAGCAATGAGCGGTCAGCGCGATCCGCGCGCCACCGCCAGCAAGACGCCGAGGCCGACCAACAGCCCGCCGAAGGCGCGGTCGATCCAGTGGCGCACGGCCAACAGCCGGTCGCGCACGGCGCCGGCCGAGAAGCACAAGGCCACCAGGGCGAACCAGGCCATGTGCGCCACCGAGATGAACGCGCCATAGCCGATCTGCACCGCCAGCGGCGTGTCGGGACGCACCACCTGCATGAACAGGCTGACGATGAATACCGTGGTCTTCGGGTTCAGCGCATTGGTCAGGAAGCCGGTACGCAAGGCCGCCATGTCCGACAGTGGCGCCACGGCACTGTCGGCCAGCGCGCCTGCGGGCTTGGCCCGCAGCATCTTCACGCCGAGATAAACCAGATAGGCGGCACCAACCAGCTTGATGGCGTTGAACAGCCAGAGCGATTGCTGGATCAGCAGGCCCACGCCGACCAGCGTGTAGGTGACATGCACCAGCACGCCCAGGCCGATGCCCAGGGCCGTCAGCACACCCGCGCGGCGCGACAGCATCAGGCTGTTGCGCGTGACCATCGCGAAGTCCGGCCCAGGGCTGATGACGGCCAGCAAGGTGATGGTGATGACAGCTATCAGTTCGGTCATGGCGTATCCTGTCGGGAAGCAGCGTATCAAGGCGATGCTACCGACAATATTTGCCAATGAATAACGATGATTTCTGACAAGAATGGTGATCCTGACTCACCATCGAGCGATGCGCGCCTGCCTTCGCTGCTGGCGCTGCGCTGCTTCGAGGCCGCCGCCCGGCTGGAGAATTTCAGTCGCGCGGCGAGCGAACTGCACCTGACCCACGGCGCCGTCAGCCGCGCCGTGCGCCTGCTCGAAGACGAGCTGGGCGTGGCGTTGTTCGAGCGGCGCAGCCGGCGTGTGTTCCTGACCGATGCTGGCCGCACGCTGGCGCGGGCCGTGGGCAATGGCATGGATCTGATGCGCCAGGCCGTCGCCGAGCTGCGCGCCAGCGCCCGCCAGGGGCGGCGCTGGGTGCTGTCGTGCGAGCCGACGCTGTTGATGCGCTGGCTGATCCCGCGCTGGCCGGACTTCCAGGCCCGGCATCCGGGGATCGACGTCCATCTGGTGGCGGGCGGTGGACCGTTCTCCTTCGCCAGCGGCATCGACCTCGCGATCCGCCGGGACGACTTCCCCTGGCCCATGGGCTACCACGTCGAGCCCTTGTTCGCGGAAAAGGTCGGCCCGGTCTGCCGCCCCGACAAGGCGGCAACCTGGTTCAGCACGAAGAAGGCCGACGCCGCGCTCAAGCCCGGCGCACCGCACCTGCACACGCGCACGCGGCCGGGTGCGTGGCAGGAATGGGCGACGGCCGCAGGCCAGCCCGCGCCGGACGCGCCGGGGCAGAGCTTCGAGCATTTCTATTTCAGCTTGCAGGCCGCCGTGGCCGGCCTGGGTGTGGCGATCGGCCCGTGGCATCTGGTGCGCGACGACCTGGACAGCGGCGTGCTGGCCGCGCCACTGGGGTTCGTCGAGGACGGCTCGCGCTACTGCCTGTTGTCGCCGCAGCCCTTGCAACCCGATAGCCCGCAGGCCGATTTGCTGGCGTGGTTGCGGGCATTGGCATAGTCGGCATCGGGCGCAGCAAAAAGGGGCCGAAGCCCCTTTGGCCAGATCAAGCTGCGTTCGGCGAAGGACAGCCGGCCAGCTTGGCAGGCAGGTACTCCTTGACCGCTGCCGGTGAAGTGAACGAAAAGCTGGTCAAGTACTCGGCAACGTGGCTGACGGCCATCACAGCGAACAGCGTGATTGAACACATCAGCCTAAAACTCCAGCGTCAGTTCCGATTTGTCAGCGCTCTATTCATGGCAAACACCGTCCCCAGCAGCGAGATGGCAAGAGTGCCGATGACGACCCAGGCAAACGATGCGACGCCAGTGCGCTCAAGCAGAAGCCCTCCAACTACGCCGCCACCGGCAACAGCCGTATTCCATCCCGTCGTATATGCGGACTGCGCAACATCAACCGAGTCACCCGCGAAACGAGACAATGCCGTCTGGGTAATCGTGGCGAATCCGCCGAAGGAAAATCCCCAAGCCATGATGGATAGATAAACCATCTGCGGGCTATCGCCCCAAAGGCCGAGCAACAGAGAAGCGAAGGCGAAGACAGTAATGCTTGCCACGGCAAGCCGTTGCAACTGGCGATCGACCCGCGCACCGACACACCAGAGGCCAACGATCGACCCCGCCCCAAATACAAACAGCACGATATCTACCTTGCTGGACAAGCCCGAGGGTGCCAGGAAAGGCTCGATGTAGATGTAGAGAATGTTGTGGGCGACGACAAAGGTAAAGACCACCAACAACACGGAACGTATGCCGGTTTTCAGGAAAACACTGGAGAGTGCCTGGCGCTTTTCCTTCACCTGACCAGGAAAATCTGGAACGATTGCAACGATCCAGGCCATAAGCAGTAGGGCCAGTGCTGTCATCAATCCAAAGGCGCCTTGCCAACCGATGAGCCGGCCTAACCAAGTGCCGAGTGGAACACCGAGCACCAATGCGATGGTCGCGCCAGCGCCAGAAATTGCGATTGCTCGACCGCTGAGGTGAGCCGGTGACATGCGCACAGCGTAGCCAGCCAGCAAAGACCAGACGATGCCGCCAAAGACACCCGCGAAAAACCGCGCCATGAGGGAAACGCCATAACTTTCGGACAGCGCAGTGACAAGATTGACAACTGCGAACCCGAGGATCGCGATCAGAAGCAGTGGACGCCTACGCACGCCTTGCGTCAGCGTCGTGACGGGGATCGCGGCGACCAATGCGCCCACTGCATAGGCACTGATGAACTGTCCGGCAAGACTTTCTGAGACGTTCAGCCCCTGAGCGATGGAGGACAGGAGCCCCGCCGGCATGATCTCGGTAAGCAAGGTGATGAAGGCCGCCATCGCCAATGCCAGCAAGGCGCCTAACGGCAGTCTTTCCGCATTTCCAAGCGCGGTACTCGTTGTCATTTAAAGCCCTTCCTTCTCTATTTCTGCGCAACCGATTGCCACGCCAGAGTGCTCCCCAACAGTGTCGTGCAACGTGGATAAATGAAAAATAGGCTACAGTTCACAATACTTGTGACTTATATGTCATTAATTGGAGGGTGCATGGAAAACTTGGGTGCGCTGAATGTGTTTGTTCGCGCAGGTGAAGCGCTCAGCTTCACCGCCGCAGGCCGGCAACTCGGAATTTCAGCATCGGCCGTCAGCAAGGCGATCGTGCGACTGGAAGAACGTCTGGGTGTGAGGTTGTTCCATCGTTCCACCCGCACCATCAACCTGACCCCGGAAGGCGCGATATTCCTGGAGCGCTGCCGCCGTATCCTTTGCGAAGTGGAGTCGGCAGAAGCAGAACTTCTACAGACTCAAAGCGCTCCGAAAGGAAAGCTGCGCATTAGCCTGCCGTCGGTCGGTACGCTTTTTATGCCGAAGCTCGCTACGTTCAAGCGGCTCTACCCAGACATTGAGCTGGACTTCGACTATTCAGATCGCTTGGTAGACGTCATTGAAGAGGGCTTCGACGCGGTGATTCGCACCGGTGAGCCTAGTGATTCCCGATTGATGTCGCGGCGTCTTGGCTCCTGCCGCAGAGTGATCGTCGGCGCACCGAGCTATTTCAGTCAGGCCGGTGTTCCGCACGAGCCTGCCGATCTGACCAGTCACGCCTGCTTGCTGTATCGCTTCCCAAGCACGGGAAAATTGGACACGTGGCCTGTCACACGCACTACTGATATGCCGGCGATTGAATTGCCGATCAGCATGGTGACCAACACACTCGATCCTCAGGTATGTTTTGCCGAGCAGGGGTTGGGCATCGCTTGCCTTCCAGAGATTGCAGTGCGACAGCAATTGCAAGACGGCAAGCTAATTACCGTGCTCGACGAGTACAACCACGAAAGCATGGTCTTCCATGTGCTGTGGCCTTCAAGCCGTCACCTCTCTCCGAAAATCAGAGCATTTGTGGACTTCATTGCTGAGAACTTGTTTCCTTTCTGACTGGGCTTGCCAATCGGTGCTGGGCACAACGTCCTGGATGATCTGATTGGTGCCGTCCGGGCGCTTCACGTCCTGCACCTTCATCCGGCCCAGGATCGGGATGATGCAGCGGTCGATGACGCCCTGATAGCCGCGCTGCGTGCCGGGCTTGTTACGCTGCTTGGAGTAGTCCTCCATGAAGGTGTGGCAATATTCCTTCATGGTCTGTGCCTTGCTGGCGGTGATCTTGCACAGGAAGCCGGGCAGCACGGTGTCCCGCAGTTCGAAGGCCTGCGCCTGGGGCTTGGCGGCATCGACGGCGGACTTGGTGAGTTTGATTCTTGCCATGATGACTCCTCGGATAAACCTGCTATAGCGGGCTGGGGCGTAGCCCAGCGAAATGCCGGGCTGGAGTCATCGCCGAACAAAAAAAGGGCTTGCCGCATCAGCGGCAAGCCCTTGGCTTTCCAGCATATTCTGGCGCGCCCGGCAGGATTCGAACCCACGACCCCTTGGTTCGTAGCCAAGTACTCTATCCAACTGAGCTACGGGCGCTGTAAAGACAGAAACTATAGCACCTTTTCCTGGCCTTCAGCAAATCGCAACGCCATGCCCGCCTGGCGCCCCGCCATCGCCATGTAGTCCACCGCCAGGTTCGACAGTGCCCGCACGCCGTTCACCAGGCCGGATTCGTCCACGTAGAAGCGCGGCGAATGGTTGGGCGCGGCCTGCTGCGGGTCGGTACCCTTGGGCGTGACGCCCAGGTAGAAGAACAGGCCCGGCACTTTCTCCTGGTAGAACGAGAAATCTTCCGAGGCGGTGGCCTTGGGCTGCAGGCCGTAGTTGCCCTCGCCCGCCACGCGCCGCAGCGTCGGCGCCATCTGCTCGGTCAAGGCCGGCGGGTTGACGGTCGCGTTGTACAGCTCGACGATCTTGACGTCGGCCCGGGCGCCGGCGCTTTGCGCGATCGACGTCGCGGTGCGCTCCAGCCGCTGGTGGATGTCCTTCTTCATGCCTTCGTCGTAGGTGCGGATGGTGCCGGTCATGTGCACCTTCTCCGGCACGATGTTCATGCGGTTGCCGCCGTTGAACACGCCTACCGTCACCACGGCCGGCTCCAGCATGCTGTTGATCTGGCGGCTGGGGATGGTCTGGATGCCCATCACGATCTGCGACCCCACCACGATCGGGTCGATGCCCGACCAGGGGCGCGCGCCGTGGGTCTGCTTGCCGGTGACGTCGATCCAGAACTGGTCCGCGGCGGCCATGGCGGGGCCGCTGCGCCAGGCCAGCCAGCCGGCGGGATAACTGCTCGACACGTGCAGCCCGAAAATCGCGTCCACCTTCGGATTGTCCAGCACCCCTTCCTGCACCATCATCTTGGCGCCCCAGGTCTTGACGCCGTCGGGCTCGAAGTCGGCCGGGCTCTCCTCGGCCGGCTGGAAGATGAATTTCACGCTGCCGGGCAGTTGCTCCTTCATGCCGGCCAGCACTTCGGCGGTCGCCATCAGGATGGCCGTATGGGTGTCGTGCCCGCAGGCGTGCATGACATCGACCTCCTTGCCCAGGTAGCTGCCCTTGGCCTTGGAGGCAAACGGCACATCCACCGCTTCCTTGACCGGCAAGGCGTCCATGTCGGCCCGCAGGGCCACCACCGGGCCCGGCTTGCCGCCGCGCAGCACCGCCACCACGCCGGTGCGGGCCACGCCGGTCTGCACCTCCATGCCGAGCGCGCGCAGGTGGTCGGCGACCAGCTTGGCGGTGCGGGTTTCCTGGTTGCCCAGCTCCGGATGCTGGTGGATGTCGCGGCGCCAGGCGATCAGCTTGTCCTCGATCTTGCGCGCCGCCTCGTCGATCTGCGCCGCCAATTGCGGCATGGGCGCGGCCGGGGCGGCCTGGGCGGGGCCGGCGGCCGGCGGCTGCGCCGCGGCGGGCGCGCCCAGTGCCATTTGCACGGCGAGCGCGGCCGCGGTCAGAGAGATAGCGCCCGGCAACCGGGCAACGCGGTAATGCGGGAATTTCATGCATGTCTCCATCGGATGAGTCTGGCCCTGTCCGGCTGAGCCGACGGCTCGACGCGCATGAGAGCCGGCCAGGCCATGCATGATGGTACGCCGCTCCGCGCCGCCACGGCGCGACCGCCTCAGGCCGTCGCGTCGGCGCCGCTGCCCAGCGCCTCGCGCAGCCAGCCGATGAAGGCGCGCACCTGCGCATCGGCGTCCCGCCCGGCGCCCGGCAGGGCCATCAGGCCGCCGGGAAACTGCACGAAGCCGTGCGGCGCCACCAGGGTCCCGTCGTCCAGCTCCTTGCGCACCAGGCGCTGCTCGACCAGCGCCACGCCGAGGCCGGCGGCGGCGGCCTCGATGCACAGGTGGGTATGCGGGAAGGTGATCTCGGGCCCCAGCTCCAGGTCGATGCCGGACAAAGCCTGCCATTGCGTCCAGGCGCTGGTGGTGAAGTCATGGGCGATGCGCGCCGGCGTCGCGCCGGCGCGCGGATAGCCGGGGGCCGCGACCGGGCCGAAGGCGACCGGCGCCAGCGCGATCGCCGCCGCGCGGTCGGCTTGCGGATAAGTGGCCAGGTCCCAGGCGATCAGCAAGTCGGCGCCTTCGCCGCGCAGCTCGCGCGCCGAGGTCATGGACAGGCGGATCCGGATGTCGGGCCGCTTGCGGTAGAAATCGCCCAGGTGCGGCACCAGCCAGCGCATGGCGAAGGTGGCGCTGCATGCGACGTGCAGGCCCGGATGGCGGGCGCGCCGCACAATGCCCGCGTAGCCGGCCTCCAGCCGGTCGAACAGCGGCTGCACCAGCGCATATAGCGCCGCGCCATGCTCGTTGAGCCGCAAGCCGTTGCCCTGCTTGTCGAACAGGGCGATGCCGGCGTGCTCCTGCAGCAACTGCAACTGCCGGCTGACCGCGCCGTGGGTGCGGTGCAGTTCTTGCGCCGCCGCGGTCACCGACCCGGTGCGGGCGATGGCCTCGAAGACCTTCAACGCGGACAGCGGCGGGAGCGAGCGCATGTGAACCCATTGTGAAAAAAACTGACGCAGCCGCCAGATTAACTCGATATCCGGAAACGCGGCGGCTGCGTACCATCGATGCCATCACAAACTCTGCTTTGATCAGGCACGCCATGGACCAGAACCAGTGGAACAACGTAGACGACTACTTCGAGACCGCCCTGCACCTGAGCGATCCGGTGCTGGAACAGGCGCTGGCGCGCGCCCGCGCGGCCGGCCTGCCGCCTCACGAAGTGGCGCCCAACCAGGGCCGGCTGCTGCAGATTTTTGCACAGATGGCGCGGGCCCGGCGGATCCTGGAGATCGGTACGCTGGGCGGCTACAGCACCATCTGGCTGGCGCGCGCCCTGCCGCCCGGCGGACAACTCGTCACGCTGGAACGCGACCCCGTGCGCGCGCGCATCGCGCGCGCCAACGTGGCCAGCGCCGGCCTGGCGGCCTGCGTCGACGTGATCGAGGACGATGCGCGCGATGCCTTGCGGCGCATGGTGGCCGAGCATGCGCCGCCCTTCGACCTGATCTTCCTGGATGCCGACAAGGCCGACAACCCGGCCTACCTGGCGGCGGCGCTGGCCCTGGCGCGCGACGGCACGGTCATTGTCGGCGACAACATCATCCGCGGCGGACGCATCGCCGACCCGGCCGCCGCGGACCAGCCGGACGTGCGCGGCGCGCGGCGCTTCCTGGAAGAACTGGGCCGCGACCTGCGACTGACCGCCACGGCCATCCAGACCGTCGGCGGCAAAGGCTGGGACGGCTTCGCGCTGGCGCTGGTGTCGCGCTGAACGGCGGCCCGCCTGCGCTAGGCAGCGCCTCCCGCGGACGAACCCCGGCCGGCGGCAATGAGCGACGCCATCGGCTTGCTCATGATCACGCTGCGGTAGTTCGCATGCTGCCAGGTGACGTGCTCGATGAACCGGTAGCCGCGCCGGGCATACCACTGCACCAGGTGGGTGGCGGGCTCGGCGGTATCGAGCGCGATCTCGGCCGCGCCGGTCTGCGCCGCGCGCCGCTCGACCAGGTCCATCAGGCGCGTGCCCAGGCCGACCGCTTGCCATGCCGGGTCGACGCCGAACTGCGCCAGCATGGCGATGTCCGGCCGGTCCAGCCATGCCGAGCCGGCCGCCCGTTCCTTCGGCTTGAAAACAATGGTGCCCACCAATGCGCCCGCGTGCACGGCCACATAGCATTCGCCCTGGGCGATGCGCTGGCGCGTCACGGCTTCGGACTGATAGGTCGCCTTGTACCGCAGCCCCATGTCCGCCAGCCGCGCGTAAGCCCGGTGCAGCAAGCCGGTCAGTTCGGCCACCGAATCGTGTTCCGCGACCGGCCGCAACTCGACGTCGGCCGGGTTGCGCTGCGCGCGCGTGGTCATGTGCTGCGTCTCCCGGGATACGGCGGCGCGCGGGCTGCACTGCCCGCGCCGGGCCTGGACCCGCTGCCGCCATGAAAGGCGGCAGCCCGCTCATGCTGGAGCGGCAAGCATAACGCAGCCGGCGGGCCGCGCGCCCGTCAGGCCTGGCCGGCCGGCAAGCCCATGGCCGGATCGCTCACCGAGTGCCTGCCGGTTTCGACCCGGCCGGCGAAGCGGCGATAGTAGGCGGGGTCGCTGTCGCAGGTCACGGCGAAGTCGTACCATTGGCCGCTGTCCTGCAGCGACCAATGCAGGCGGGCCTGCGCGCCGGGCTCCACGCGCGCCGGCCACGGGCCGTCGGTCCGGTAGGCCTGCGCCGCGACGGTGAACGTGCACGGCTGCTTGCCGCCGTTCATCAGCTCGACGTAGACGTCGCCGTTGGCAATGTCATAGCACACCCGGACCTCCGGCTGCGCCTGCGCATCGGCGATGCGCCCGGTATCGCCCTGGAAATGGCGATGGTAGCCGTTCGGCCCCAGCACCCAGAGATCGTAGCGGCCCTGGTTGTCCTGGAACGCATTCCAGACGTCGGCCAGCTGCTTGCCGGGCTGCACCATGTAGCGGCGCGGCAGGCGGTCCAGCTTGAGCCGGTCGTAGACATGGAAAACCGCGGCCTGCGCGCCGGTGTTGGCGAACACCAGCTCCACCTGGCCGTCGGCGCCGCACCGCGCGCTGGTATGCAGCTCGTACGGCAGCGCGCGCGACGGGCGCGTGCCGCTGGCCTGCAGCGGCAGTTGCATGTCGGCGGGCAGCGGCACGGCAGGCAGCACCTCCTGCGCGTCGCGCAGCCCGTCGGCCGCGTCGCGCGTGGTGCGGCCGGCCAGCGTGGGCAGCGCCTCGGTGTTAGGCGTGGCGAAGTTGAAGGCGCTGGTCAGGTCGCCGCAGACCGCGCGGCGGAACGGGCTGATGTGCGGCTCCTGCACGCCGAACCGCGCTTCCAGGAAGCGCAATACCGAGGTGTGATCGAACACCTCCGAATTGACCCAGCCGCCGCGGCTCCAGGGCGAGATCACGTACATCGGCACGCGCGGGCCGGGACCGTACACGCGGCCATCGGCGGCCGGCTGGCTGGTGCTGCCCGCGGGCGCCGGCTGGGTGAAGTACTCCACCCGCAGCTCCTCGTCGGACAGCGTCGTCTTGCCGGCGGGCGTGCCGTCCGGATTCAGCGACGGCGCCGAGGGCGACGGCACATGGTCGAAATAGCCGTCGTTCTCGTCGAAGTTGACCAGCAGCACAGTCTTGCTCCAGACCTCGGGCACGGCGGTCAGGGCATCCAGCACCTCCTGGAGGAACCAGGCGCCCTGCACCGGGCTGGACGGGCCGGGATGCTCGCAATAGATCGACGGCGCGTTCATCCACGCGACCTGCGGCAGCCGTCCTTCGCGGATGTCGCGCCGGAACGCGTCCAGGTACTGGTCCGGCCGCGTGCCGGGCAGCGTGTTGGCCACGCCCTTGTACAGCGGATTGCCGGCGTTGTCGGTGGCCGGGTCGTAGGCATGGTAAGGGAGCGGCTGCCCGGTATCGGCGTAGGGCGAATTGGGCGCGCCGCCGCTCGAGACCGGGTAGCCGGACGCGATGTTGGCGCGGCGAAACTGCCGGAACGCGCCCAGCATATTGTCGCCCCACTCGTCCGGCATGTTCTGGTAGCAGATCCAGCTCACCCCGGCCTCTTCCAGGCGTTCGGCATAAGTCTTCCAGGTATAGCCGGTATTCACCGATTCCGGCCGGCCGTCGATCCAGTCCCATTCGTTGTTCACGAAGGCCACGCCCTGCGCGGTCGGGCCGTTGGTGCCGGTCAGGTGGAAGGCGCGGTTGGCGTCCGTGCCGGTGTGCATGGAACAGTGGTACGCGTCGCACAGCGTGAAGGCATTGGCCAGCGCGAACTGGAACGGGATCTCCTGCTCCTTGAAGTACCCCATCGAGGTATCGGTCTTGTGCGCCGCCCAGCGCGCCATGCGGCCGCCGTCCCAGGCGTCCTGACTGTCGCCCCAGGAATGCGGCGTGCCGTCGGCGCGCTGCGCATTGTTGGCGGTGCCGTCCAGGTGATAGGGCGTCAATATGCCGCCGTTGGCGCGCTGCTGCTGCCACACGCTGCGGCCGTTCGGCAGCGGGATCGTGAAGCGGTCGCCGAAGCCGCGCACGCCCTTGAGCGTGCCGAAGTAATGATTGAAGGAGCGGTTCTCCTGCATCAGGATCACCACGTGCTCCACGTCCTTGATGGTGCCGGTGGCGTTATTGGCGGGAATGGCCAGGGCGCGGCGGATGCTGGGTGGAAACGCGGCCAGCGCGGCGGCGGCGAAGCCGGAGCCGGCCGCCGTCTGCAGGAATCTGCGGCGAGTCGTCATGTCGTGCGGCATGTCCCAAAGAGAAAGCGGCCATGCCTTGCTTCGGCGGCCGCGACGCAGCGAGTCTATAAAGACGAGGTGACATGGGCGTGACTGGGCTTGCCCGCGCTGGACAACGCCGTGCGCCGGCCGGGTACCGGCCGGCGATTACAGCGCCAGCGGCTCGCCGCGCAGCCGGATCTCGGCGACCGTCCGGTCGCCGCGCTGGCTCAGGGAAAACGCGTGCCGCTCGGGATAACGCAGCGCCAGGCGGCGGCACAGATTGCCCAGCCCGCCGCCGCCTTGCGCCAGGTCGTAGGGGGCCTGCAGTTCGCCCGGGTTGTCCACTTCGACGATCAGCTCGTCGCCGTGGCGGCGCGTGCGGATGCTGATCATGAAACTGCCCTGGTCGGCCCGCATGCCGTGCTTGATGGCGTTTTCCACCAGGCCCTGCAGCGTCATGTGCGGCATGTTCATGTCCAGCGTGGCCGGATCGATCTCGCACTGGTACTGGAACTGCGTGTCAAAGCGCAGCGCCTGGATGCGCATGTAGGTCTCGGCCGCCTCGATCTCCTCTTCCAGCGTGCACATGCCGAGCCCGCGCCGGTCCAGCGAATAGCGCAGGTAGTTCGCCAGGCGGCGCGTCATTTCCTCGGCCACGGCCGGGCGCTCGGCGATTTCCGCCATGATGGTGTTGAGCGCGTTGAACAGGAAATGCGGCTCGATCTGCTGCTGCAAGTGCTCGAGCTCCAGCCGCAGCGCGCGGGTCTCGGCCCGCATCTTGGACATGCGCTCGGTGCGCGCCGCCAGTTCGGCGCCGACGCCGAAATAGACCAGCGTCCAGATCGACAAGATGCCCATGTAATACAGGAAGCCGAGCCGGTACTGGTTGCCCGGCAGTATCCGGATCGATTCGGACGGAAACAGCTGGTGGATGCCGTAGGCAATGGACGCCAGCAGCGCCGACGCCGCCACGCACAACAGCACCGCGCAGGCGATCACCAGGATGGGCGCGGTGTGGCGGGCCGGACGGCGCCCATGGAACACGGCGGCGGCGCTGGTCAGCGCGAAAGCCAGCGGCTCCAGGCCCAGCGTCAGCCAGAATGCCGCCGAGGCATTGCCGAACACCGCCAGCCGGATGCCGAAGCCGATGATCGCCAGGAAAACCCAGCCCACCACCTGGGCACGCCAGAAACCCTGGGACGAATCGTCGCGGCCAAGCTCCTGACTGATGGGCGAGAAGATCGTGAACATGTCGCGGCCAATAGAAAATGAGGCGCGGCGCATGGGCCGCCAATGGACGGTACGCTACGCCAATTGCGGCGGCCATGCCGGAGTTTTTCGACGAACACGCCCGTATCTTCGACGAAACCGCTATTTGGCACCGGCGCGGCGCCCGGCAGGCCCGGCCGCGCGCCGCCGGGACGATCTAGCCGGGCTTGCCGGCCGCCTCGTCGAACAGCCGCGCCAGCATGTCCGGGCGCGGCGCCTCGCTGGAAAACAGCAGGCAGTACATCATCGGCGCGACCACGCGCTCGATGATGCGGTCCGCCGCCAGCGGCGCCTCGCCCCGCGCCACGGCGCGGGCGCGGATGGCCTCGATCTGCTGGCAGGTGAACGCCGCGCACTTGCCGGCATTCTCGTGGCCCGGGGTGCCCAGCACATCGCCCAGCATGGCGCGGCCCGGGGTCGACGACATTTCCTCGAAATACTGCTCCAGCCAGGCCAGCAGGTCGCCGCGGAACGAGCCGGTATCGCGCGGCGGCTCGTCCGGCCGCATCTGCTCGACCGCCACATCGGACAGCAACTGCGCCAGGTCGCCCCAGCGGCGGTAGATGGTCGAGGGGGTCACGCCGGCGCGCGCCGCCACGGCCGGCACCGTGAGCTCGTCGCGGCCCAGCTCCTGCTGCAGTTCCCGCACCGCCCGGTGCACCGCCGCCTGCACGCGGGCGCTGCGGCCGCCGGGGCGTAGTCCTGGGGTGTTGGTCATGTCCTGTTCCTGTTGCCGCCATGGTAGCCGTCCCACGGAATAAGCTTCCAGCCTGGCGGTATTAACGCAAATTATTTGCTTTAACGCATAAAGCGGCGTAGCATCGTTAAAGCTCAATATTTGCTTTTATTGTACGAGATTCCCGCATGACCACCCTCGACCCCGCCCTGGCGCCGCCGGCACGTTGCGCCGCGCCGCGCCGCGGCGCCCTCGCCATCCATACCGCGATCCTGGTCGCCTTCCTGGCCGCCTCCAGCACGCCCACGCCCTTGTACCGGCTGTACCAGCAGGCGTGGGGCTTCAGCTCCACCACGCTGACCATCATCTTCGCCGCCTATGCGCTGGCGCTGCTGTGCACGCTGCTGCTGGCCGGCTCGCTGTCGGACTACATCGGCCGGCGGCCGGTGATCGCCCTGGCGCTGCTGCTGGAAATGGCGGCCATGACCGTTTTCCTGTTGGCGGGCGGCCCGGCCTGGCTGATCGCCGCGCGCGTCGTCCAGGGCATCGCCACCGGCCTGGCCGCGGCGGCGGTGGGCGCCGCGCTGCTCGACCTGAACCGCGAGCGCGGCCCCCTGATCAACAGCATCGCGCCCATGATCGGCATGGCCATCGGCGCGCTGGGCAGCACCGGGGTGCTGGTCCACGCCGCCACGCCGCTGCGCACCAGCTACCTCATCCTGCTGGCCGTGTTCGCGGCGGCGCTGGCCGCCCTGCGGCTGACGCCCGAGACCGCCGCCCGGCGGCCCGGCGCCTGGGCCAGCCTGAAACCCAGCATGCACGTGCCGCGCCAGGCGCGCGCCGCGTTCTGGTCAGTCACGCCGGTCAACGTATCGGTGTGGATGCTGGGCGGGCTTTATCTTTCGCAGATGCCTTCGCTGATCGCCCAGACCACGCACTCCACCTCGCCGTGGCTGGGCGGCCTGGCGGTGGCGGCGCTGACGCTCAGCGGCGCGGTGGCGGTGCTGGCCGCGCAGCGCGCGGCGGCCTTCTCGACCCTGGTGGGCGGCGCCGCCGCGCTCACGCTCGGGCTGCTGCTGATCCTGGCCGGCGCGAACACCGGGTCGGGCATGTGGCTGCTGGGCGGCTCCCTGGTGGCGGGCGCGGGTTTCGGCACGGCGTTCCTGGGCGCGGTGCGCACGGTGCTGCCGCTGGCCGGCCCGTCGCAGCGCGCCAGCCTGATGGCGACCTTCTATGTGGAGAGCTACCTGGCCCACAGCGTGCCGGCGATCGCCGCGGGCTATTTCGCGCAGCGCCACGGCCTGCTGGCCACCGCCAATTTCTATGGCGTCACCGTGGCGCTACTGGCGCTGGCCGCCATCGCGCTGGCCCTGGCGCGCAGCCGCGGGCAACGGCAAACGGCCTGAGGACGCACGCCGCGCGCCCAACAAAAAACCCCGCAGGCGCTTGCGCTACGGGGTTCTTGTCGGCCGCGGGGATGCCCGCGGGGCCTACTTGGCGGAGACGGTGGGATTCGAACCCACGATGCAGTTTTTGGCCACATACTCCCTTAGCAGGGGAGCCCCTTCAGCCTCTCGGGCACGTCTCCGCAGAACTTGCGATTCTAGCATGATTTTCCCGGCCTGCGCTCACCGCGCCGGCCGGGAAAGGCTGGCGTCAGGCCTTCTCGCCAGGCGCCTGGTCCAGGCCGAACGCCTTGTGCAGGGCGCGCACGGCCAGTTCCATGTACTTGTCGTCGATGATCACCGAGGTCTTGATCTCGCTGGTGCTGATCATCTGGATGTTGATGCCTTCCTGCGACAGGGTCTGGAACATCAGGCTGGCCACGCCCACGTGCGAACGCATGCCGATGCCGACGATCGAGACCTTGGCGACCTTGTCGTCGGTGACCAGCTCGCGCGCCTGCACGGCCGGCACGACCTCGCGCTTGAGCAGCTCGATGGTGCGCTGGAATTCGTTGCGGTTGACCGTGAAGGAGAAGTCGGTGGTGCCGGCCACGGACTGGTTCTGCACGATCATGTCGACGTCGATATTGGCGGCGGCGACCGGGCCCAGGATCGACGAGGCGATGCCGGGTTTGTCGGGCACGGCCAGCAAGGTGATCTTGGCTTCGTCGCGGCTGAAGGCGATGCCGGAGACAACGGCGGCTTCCATTTTTTCGTCTTCCTCAAAAGTGATCAGCGTGCCCGAAGTCATTTCTTCTTCGAGCGGAATGAGCGGGTCGGTCAGCGACGACAGCACGCGCACGGGAACCCGGTACTTGCCGGCGAACTCGACCGAGCGGATCTGCAGCACCTTGGAGCCCAGCGAGGCCATTTCGAGCATTTCCTCGAACGACACCACCGCCATGCGGCGCGCCTCGGGCACCACCCGCGGGTCGGTGGTGTAGACGCCGTCGACGTCGGTGTAGATCAGGCATTCGTGGGCGCCCAGCGCGGCCGCCACGGCCACCGCGGAGGTATCCGAGCCGCCGCGGCCCAGCGTGGTGATGTGGCCGTCCGGGTCGATGCCCTGGAAGCCCGTGACGATGACCACGCGGCCGGCGTCCAGGTCGGCGCGGATGCGGGTGTCGTCGATGGACGAGATGCGCGCCTTGGTGAAGGCGGAGTCGGTGCGCACCGGCACCTGCCAGCCCGCGTAGCTGCGCGCGGCCACGCCCTCGGCTTGCAGCGCCACGGCCAGCAGGCCGCTGCTGGCCTGCTCGCCGGTGGCGGCGATCATGTCGAGCTCGCGCGGATCGGGCTGGGGGAAAATTTCGCGGGCCAGGCCCAGCAGGCGATTGGTTTCGCCCGCCATGGCCGAAGGCACCACCACGACCTGGTGGCCGGCGGCGTGCCACTTGGCGACGCGGCGCGCCACGTTGCGGATGCGCTCGACCGAGCCCATCGAAGTACCGCCATATTTGTGAACGATCAGGGACATCTCGTGCTCTGGCTGGAAACCCGCCTGCGGGGCGGGCAAAGCTCAGTATTGTAACGCGTGGTGAAACTTTGCGCAGGCGGGGCGGCCTCGCAGCGCCCGGCGCAGCCACATCACGCCGGGTCGCGCGGCTCCAGCCACACCCTGCCCCGCTCGCAGCGCACCACGTGGCGGGCGTGGACCACGCGCATCTGGCGGTCGTGGCCCAGGCTGTGCAGTTGCCGCAGCTGGCGCAGCAGGTCCGCCAGGCGGGCTTCGGTGGGCATGGCGGCGCCCTGGCTGCGCAGCCAGTGGCGCAGCACGTGTGCCTGCCGGGCCGGCGGCAGCGCCCGCCAGGGGGCCAGCGCAAAACTGCGCAGGTCGGCGGACGGCTCCAGCGCGGCCAGGTCGGCGCGCGCCACCTCGTCCAGGATGCTGGCGGCTTCGCTCATGTGGCGCGCATGGCTGGCCAGCCGCGCGCGCCAGCCCGGCCAGCGCGCGTCGAGCACGGGCGCCAGCAATTCACGCACGGCGGCGCGCGTGTAGCGCGGATCGGCGTTGGTGGGGTCCTGCACCGGCCGCCAGTCGTGCCGGGCGGCGAATGCCGCGGCGGCGGCCAGGATGGCGGCGCGCTCCTGGGCCAGCCAGGGACGCAGGTAGACGATGCCGTCGCGCGGCATGCGCGGGGCCATGGCGGCCATGCCTTCCAGCCCCGTGCCGCGCAGCAGGCGCAGCAGCACGGTCTCGGCCTGGTCGCCCTGGTGGTGGGCCAGCAGGATGCAGCCGACGCCATGCCGGGCGGCCAGCTCCACCAGCGCGGCGTAGCGGGCGTCGCGGGCGGCGGCCTCGATGCCCAGGCCGCTGGCGGTCTCGACCCGCGCCTGCGCGGTATGCACGGGCACGCCCAGGATGCGGCCCAGCGCCTGCACGTGGTCGGCCCAGCCGTCGGCGGCGGCCTGCAGGCCGTGGTGCACATGGAACAGCAGCAGTTCGATGCCGAGCTCGCGCGCCAGAGGCGCGGCGTGGGCGGCCAGCATGGCCGAATCGGCGCCCCCGCTGACCGCCACCGCCGCGCGGGCGCCGGCGTCCCCGGCCAGGGCGGCGCGCAAGGCGGCGGACAGTCCGGCCGCGGGAAACCCGCCGGATGGCGGAGCGCCCGCCGCGACGGCGGAGGACGGCGGCGGTTCGGCGCGGGTCATGGCGGACGCAAGGGACGCGGCGCCGCGGAGCCGGGCGCGCGGCCCGGCCGCCGCGTCAGGCGCGCACTTCCTGGAACTTGCCGTAGGACAGCAGGCGCTGCATGCGCTGCTCGATGAGCTGGTCCGGGGTCATGCCGCGGAACTGGCGCAGCGCGTCGCCCAGGGCGCGGCGCAGCAGGCGCGCCATGACGCGCGGGTCGCGGTGCGCGCCGCCGACCGGCTCGTTGACGACGCGGTCGATCAGGCCCAGGTCTTTCAGGCGCGGCGCGGTGATGGCCAGCGCCTCGGCCGCGTCGGCGGCCTTGTCGGCGCTGCGCCAGAGGATCGATGCGCAGCCTTCGGGCGAGATCACCGAGTACGTGGCGTACTGCAGCATCAGCACGGCATTGCCGACGGCGATGGCCAGCGCCCCGCCCGAGCCGCCCTCGCCGATGATGGTGGAGATGATGGGTACCTTGAGCTCGGCCATGGCGTAGAGGTTGTGGCCGATGGCTTCCGACTGGCCGCGTTCCTCGGCGCCGACGCCGGGATAGGCGCCCGGGGTGTCGACGAAGGTGAAGACCGGCAGGTTGAATTTCTCGGCCAGGCGCATCAGGCGCAGGGCCTTGCGGTAGCCTTCGGGACGCGGCATGCCGAAGTTGCGCGCGGCGCGCTCCTTGGTGTCGCGCCCCTTCTGGTGGCCGATGACCATGCACGACGCGCCGTTGAAGCGCGCCAGGCCGCCCACGATGGACTGGTCGTCGGCGTACATGCGGTCGCCGTGCAGCTCGTGGAAGTCGGTGAACATCTCGCGCACGTAGTCGAGCGTGTAGGGCCGCTGCGGGTGGCGCGCCACCAGGGCGGTCTGCCAGGGGGTGAGCTTGCCGTAGATTTCCTTGGCCAGGGTCTGGCTCTTCTGCTGCAGGCGGCTGATCTCGTCGGAGATGTCCACCGCAGAGTCGGCCTGTACATAGCGCAGCTGCTCGATCTTGTTTTCAAGCTCGGCGAGCGGTTGTTCGAATTCCAGGAATGTATTGCGCATGAAGGTTGGTTCCGTTGTTGGGCACCCGGCGATCAGTTCAGAACCGGCTTGGATTCCAGACTGCGCCACAAATACCAGGTCGCCACGGTACGCCAGGGCTGCCATGCCGACGAGACCTCGCGGGCCTCGAAGCGCGAGACAGGCTCTCCGCTGAAGTAGTGTAACGAGATTGCCTTGAGCAACCCCAGGTCGTCCAGCGGCAGGACGTCCGGCCGCTGCAGATTGAATATCAGGAACATCTCGGCCGTCCAGCGGCCGATGCCGCGGATGGCCAGCAATTCGGACACGACGCTCTCGTCGTCCATGACCGCCCATTTTTCCGGGCGTACGCGGCGTTCGCCGAAATGCAGGGCCAGGTCCTGCACGTACTCGGCCTTGCGCTGCGACAGGCCCGCCTGGCGCAGCGCGGCGGTGCCGGCCTCGAGCACGGCCGCGGGCGTGGGCCGCCGGCCGACCGTCTCGGTGAAGCGCAGCCACAGCGCGTCGGCGGCCTTGGCGGAGATCTGCTGGCCGACGATGGCCTGCGCCAGGGTGACGAACGGCGTGCCGCGCGAGGTGAGCCAGGCTTCGGCATGCTGGGGGATGAGCTTCTTGAGGATGCGGTCGCGCCGCATCAGGTGGGCGACGGCTTCTTCCCAATAGTGGGGCTTGGCGACGGCGGAGTCGACGGCGGGCATGGTCGCGGCTTCCTCAGGCGCGGCGCCATTGCGTCTGGCCGCCCGGCTTGTCGTCGAGCTCGATGCCGGCCTCGCGCAACCGGGCGCGGATGCGGTCGGCCTCGGCGTAGTCGCGCGCCTGCTTGGCGGCCGCGCGCGCGGCGATGAGGGCTTCGATCTGGGCGGTGTCGAGCGCGGGCGCCGCCGCGCCGGCCTGCGCCAGTCCGGCCGCCGAATAGCGGGTGGCGCACTGGAAATAGCGGGCCGGGTCCTGCTGCAACAGCCCCAGCACCCCGCCCAGCGCCTTGAGCTGGCCGGCGCTGCGCGCGCTGCGGGTACGGTTGGCCTCGGAGGCCAGTTCGAACAGCGCGGCCACCGCGCCCGAGGTGTTGAAGTCGTCGTCCATGGCGGCCTTGAAGGCCTGGGCCTGGGGTTCGGTCCAGTCGACCGCGCCGCCGTCGGCGGGAACGTTCTGCAGCGCCTGGTAGAGGCGGTCGAGCGCGTTCTGTGCGTCGACCAGGTTGTCGGGCGTGTAGTTCTGCGGGCTGCGGTAGTGGTTGCGCACGATGAAGAAGCGCAGCATCTCGGCTTCGCGCGGATTGACCGTGTATTCGGCCTGGCCGTCGGGCGCTTCGCCCTGCGCGATGGTCTGGCGGATGGTGCGGAAATTGCCCAGCGACTTGGACATCTTGTCGGCGTCGACCATCAGCGGGCCGCAGTGCATCCAGATGTTGGCCAGCGTGCCGCCGAACGCGCCCTCGGTCTGGGCGATCTCGTTTTCGTGGTGCGGGAATTTCAGGTCGGGGCCGCCGCCGTGGATATCCAGCGGCAGGCCCAGCAGCGTGCGGCTCATGGCCGAGCACTCGATGTGCCAGCCCGGCCGGCCCAGGCCGTAGGGGGATTCCCACTTGGTGTCGGCGGGCTCGTCGGGCTTGGCGGCCTTCCAGAGCACGAAATCGAGCGGGTCGCGCTTGCCCGAGCCGACCGCGACGCGTTCGCCGGCCCGCAGGTCGTCGAGCGCCTTGCCCGACAGCTTGCCGTAGCCGGCGAACCCGCGCACCGCGTAGTTGACGTCGCCGTCCTCGGCCCGGTAGGCCAGGCCGTTCTGTTCGAGGCGGCCGATGATGTCGAGCATGTCGCCCACGTACTGCGTGGCGCGCGGCTCGCGGTCGGGCGGCTGCACCCCCAGCGCGCGTTCGTCGGCGTGCATGGCGGCGATGTAGTATTCGGTGACCTCGCCGATGCGGCGGTTGGTCTCGACCGCGCGGCGGATGATCTTGTCGTCGATGTCGGTGATGTTGCGCACGTAGTCGACCGCCAGGCCGCTGGCGCGCAGCCAGCGCTGCACCACGTCGAACGCCACCAGCATGCGGGCATGGCCCAGGTGGCAGTAGTCGTAGACGGTCATGCCGCACACGTACATGCGCACCTGGCCGGGCCGGGCCGGCTCGAAGGGTTCTTTGGTACGCGACAACGTGTTGTAGATGTGCAGCATGGCGCTATGGCTGGCCTTGAGATGTTCCGTGAGAAAGTGCCGCAGGGCGGCCCGCGTGCCGACCCGGCGGCCGCTTCGGCGCCCGGCCCGGTCGGACGCCGCGGCCATGGAACGCAACACATGGGCCGCGGCGGCGGGGTTGCATCAAGCCCGCGACATCGGGCCGATGAGCCGCAAACACAACCGGGGCTAAAATGGCGGTCGTCAAGTATAGCAAGCGGCCTCGTCGCGCCGAGCGCGGCCGGCCGATTTTTTAACGGATGCCCTCGCAATGATCAACCGGCTCACCCGTGTCACACTGCTGATATTGGCGCTGGCCGCCCTGCCGGCCGGCGGCGCCATGGCCCAGGCCATGGGCGGCGGCGGCACCCTGCCCGATACCGGCATCGACACCCGCACCAAGCTCGACCCGCCGCCGCCCGAAGGCGGCTGGAAAGCCCTGGCGAACCTGCTCGAGGCGCTCAAGCCCGGCGTCGATACCCGCCTGGATCCGACCCCTTCCCAGATCACCGACCACATCGAGCGCCTGCTCAACAGCGGGCGCAACCAGGAAGCCCTGGAACTGATCGAGAAACGCATTGCCGAAACCCAGGGGCAGCGCGGCACCGACGTGCAGCTGATGTTCCAGCACGCGCGGGCGCTCGCCGCGCTGGGCCGCACGGCCGAGGCGATCGACCTGTACACCGAGATGACCGTGCGCTTCCCCGAATTGCCCGAGCCCTGGAACAACCTGGCCGCGCTGCATGCGCAGCAGGGCGACCTGGACCGGGCGCACGACGCTTTGCAGATGGCGCTGCGCGCCAACCCGGACTACCCGGCGGCACGCGCCAACATGGCCGATATCCAGCTCATGATGGCGCTGCGCACCTATCGCAAGGCTGCGAACGAGGGCGTGCCCGGCATGGATGCCAAGGCACGCGAAATCGAGAAACTGCTGAAGGAAAGCCAACATCCATGATTTCGCGCTACTCTCCGCTTCATCTGCTGCGCCTGATGGCGTGCACGTTCGCGCTGGCCGCCGTGGCGCCGGCGAGCGCCGGCGCCCAGCCGGCCGACCAACCCACCTCCACCACCTCAGAAGGCACGAAACCCATGAGCACCCAACCCCGCGTCAAACTGCAAACCAACCAGGGCGAGATCGTCATCACCCTGGATGCGGAAAAGGCGCCCAAGACCGTGGAGAACTTCCTCGGCTACGTCAAGAGCGGCTTCTATGACGGCACCGTCTTCCATCGCGTGATCGACGGCTTCATGATCCAGGGCGGCGGCTTCGAGCCCGGCCTGAAGCAGAAGCCCACCCAGGCCCCCATCGAGAACGAGGCCAACAACGGCCTGAAGAACGACAAGTACACCCTGGCCATGGCCCGCACCAGCGACCCGCACTCGGCCACCGCCCAGTTCTTCATCAACGTGGCCGACAACGATTTCCTGAATTTCACCGCGCCCACGCCGAACGGCTGGGGCTATGCCGTGTTCGGCAAGGTCACCGAGGGCACCGAGGTGGTCGACAAGATCAAGGGCGTCAAGACCGGCAACAGCGGGTTCCACCAGAACGTGCCGGTCGAGGACGTGGTCATCGAGAAGGCCCTGGTCCTTGAATAAGATCGTGCTGCAGGGCCCGGTCTGGCTGGCCTCGGACATGCACCTGGGGCCGGCCGCGCCGGCCACCGGGGAAGCGTTCCTGGGCTTGCTGGAAGCGGCGGCCGGCGAGGCCGCCGCCCTGCTTCTGCCGGGCGATATCTTCGACGCCTGGATCGGCGACGACGTGATCGGCGCCGCCCCGCCCTGGCTGGCGGCCGTGCTGCAGGGCCTGCAGCGCACGGCGGCGCGCATCCCGGTCTGGCTGGGACGCGGCAACCGCGACTTCCTCATGGGCGCCGGCCTGGCCGATGCCCTGAACGCCCGCTTGCTGCCCGAACCCGCGCTGCTGGAAACCGACTACGGCCGCGTGCTGCTGACCCACGGCGACGAATACTGCATCGACGACGCCGCCTACCAGCAGTTCCGCGCCATGGTGCGCAACCCGCAATGGCAGGAACAGTTCCTGGCCAAGAGCGTCCCGGAACGCCTGGCGCTGGCCCAGCAGGCGCGCGGCGAGAGCCAGGCGGCCAACCAGATGAAGTCCGCCGAGATCATGGACGTCAATGCGCAGGCAATCGAAGACGCCTTCCGCGCGGCCGACGTCGACATCATCGTGCACGGCCATACGCACCGGCCCGGACGCCACGTGCTGCAAGTGGACGGCCGCCGGCGCGAGCGCTGGGTGCTGCCCGATTGGGACTGCGACCACGCCGACCCGCCGCGCGGCGGCTGGCTGGTCATCGACCGCGACGGCCTCGAGCTGTACGACCTCGACACCGCCTGACACCTCGCAGCGCAAAAAAAAACCGGGCCACGGCCCGGTTTTTTTTGCGCCACGGACGCCGGCTCAATGCGTCGCCAGCCAGATGGCCACCACGATGCCGAGCGCGATGCGGTACCAGGCGAAGCCCCGGTACGTGTGGTTGGCCACGAAGCGCAGCACGGCCCGCACCACCACCAGGGCGCTGAGGAACGCGGCCACGAAGCCGACGGCGATGCCGGAGATATCCTGGCGGCTGAGCAGGTCGATGTTGCGGTACATGTCGTACGTGGCCGCGCCCAGCATGGTCGGCATGGCCAGGAAGAACGAGAACTCGGTGGCCGTCTTGCGCTGGATGCCGGCGATCATGCCGCCGATGATGGTGGCGCCGGACCGCGAGGTGCCCGGGATCATCGCCACGCATTGCGCCACGCCCACGCCCAGCGCCTGCTTCCAGGTGATCTGCTCCAGCGTGTGGGCGGAGGCGCGCTCGTCGGATGCGGTGTCGTCGGCCGCGCCCGGCGCGTCGCCCGGCGTATGGTGCGTGCGGCGCTCCACCCATAGCATGATCAGCCCGCCCAGCACCAGCGTCACGGCCACCACGCCCGGGTGATAGAACACCTGCTTGATGGTCTTGATGAAGATCGCGCCGATCACCGCCGCCGGCAGGAAGGCCAGCAGCAGGTTGCGCGTGAAGGCCACTTCGGCGGGCACGCCGGTGAGCGTGCCGTGGATGAGCTGCCACAGCCGCGCGCGGAAGATCCACATCACCGCCAGGATCGAGCCGAACTGGATCACCACCTCGAACACCTTGCCCGAGCTGGAGGCGAAGTCGATCCAGTTGCCGAACAGGATCAGGTGCCCGGTGCTGGAGACCGGAATGAACTCGGTCAGGCCTTCGATGATGCCGAGGAAGAATGCTTTGATCAGGTAGATGGTGCTGTCGGTCACGGTGCGTGGCAGGTGAAAGGGTTATTGGCTGTCGTCGGCGGCGGCGCCTTCGGAGGGGTCGAGCGGCAGGCGCTCGACCCGTACCGAGGCGATGCGCCGGCCGTCCAGTTCCAGCACTTCGAAGCGGAAGCGGTGGTGCGGCCCGTCGTACTCGCAGCTGTCGCCCGGCTGGGGCAGGTGCCCGAAGCGCGCCAGCAGGTAGCCCGCCAGGGTGGAGTAATCCTGCGAGTCGTCGATGAGCCCTTCGGTTTCCAGGACCTGCTCGACGTGGTGCAGGTCGGCCGCGCCGTCGATCTTCCAGACATCGTCTTCGACCGCGGTGATGTCGGGCAGTTCATCCTCGTCGGGGAATTCGCCGGCGATGGCCTCGAACACGTCGATGGGCGTCACCAGGCCTTCGATGGCGCCGAATTCGTCGGCCACCAGCACCAGTTGGCCGCGCGACCGCTTGAGCGTGTCCATCAGGCGCAGGATGCCGATCGACTCGTGCACGATGATGGGGTCGCGCAGGCGGTTGCGGCGCACCCGGCCGTCGGTGATCAGGTCGGCCACCAGGTCCTTGGCGCGGCCGATGCCGATCACTTCGTCCAGCGAGCCGCGGCACACCGGGAAAAAGCTGTGCGGGGCCTCGGTGATCTGCCGCTGGATGGTCTGCGCGTCGTCGTCGATGTTGACCCACGACACCTCGGTGCGCGGCGTCATGATGGACCGGATGGAGCGCTCGGCCAGGGTCAGCACGCCGCTGACCATGTTGCGCTCTTCCACGCCGAAGGCCGGCACGGCGGGCACGGCGGCATTGGCCACCACCGTCTCCTCGCCGTCGGGCGGGCGCTTGCCCAGCATGCGCAGCACGGCGCTGGCGGTGCGCTCGCGCATGGGGCGCGAGGCGTCCAGGCGCAGCAGGTTGCGGCGCGCCACCTGGTTCAGGGCCTCGATGGCGACCGAGAAGCCGATGGCGGCGTACAGGTAGCCCTTGGGCACCTTGAAACCGAAGCTCTCGGCCAGCAGCGAGAAGCCGATCATGAGCAGGAAGCCCAGGCACAGCACCACCACGGTGGGGTGGGCGTTGACGAAGCGGGTGAGCGGCTTGGACGCCAGCAGCATGATGCCGATGGCGACGGTGACCGCGATCATCATGATGGCCAGGTGATCGACCATGCCCACGGCGGTGATGACCGAGTCCAGCGAGAACACCGCGTCGAGCACGACGATCTGCGTCACGATGACCCAGAAGCTGGCGTAGACGCGCGGGCCCGAGGCGTGGACGCTCTGGCTGCCCTCGAGCCGCTCGTGCAGTTCGAGCGTGCCCTTGAAGAGCAGGAACAGGCCGCCCGCCAGGAGGATCAGGTCGCGGCCCGAGAACGACATGGGGCCGATGGAGAACAAGGGAGCGGTCAGGGTGACCAGCCAGGACATCACCGACAGCAGGCCCAGCCGCATCAGGAGGGCCAGGGACAGGCCCACGATACGCGCGCGGTCGCGCTGCGCGGGGGGCAGCTTGTCGGCCAGGATGGCGATGAAGATGAGGTTGTCGATCCCGAGGACGATTTCAAGGACGACCAGGGTAAGCAGGCCGACCCACGCGGCGGGGTCAAGCAGCCACTCCATCAAGTGCTCCAGAAGTTGCGGAACCGCCAATCGTACCTGGAAATCGCCTCACTTGCCGGCGAGATGGCTGCGGATGCGCCGGGAAACATGCTGTTTCGCGGGGGCCGCGCCAGTGTCGGGGCAGGCTGCCGCGCGGGGTGTCAGACACCTACGGGCGCCAGGCGCCTGCGACCGCTGCGGCAGCGGCGCGGGCGCCGGGCGCCCGTCGCGTGGGATCAGCCCTGCTTGGGCTGCAGCGCGGCCAGCATCTGGGCGAAGATCTTGGGGCTGCCGGCCAGCACGTTGCCGGAATCCATCCAGCCCTGCTCGCCGTCGAAGTCGGCCACCAGGCCGCCAGCCTCTTGCACCAGCAGGCTGCCGGCGGCGAGGTCCCAGGCCTTGAGCTTGACGCCGCAGAAGCCGTCCAGGCGGCCGGCGGCCACGTAGGCCAGGTCCAGCACGGTGGACCCGAGGCGGCGCACGCCGGTGCTGCCTTCGGACATCTGGCGGAAACGCCCGCCCCCGGCGTCGATGTCGCCCGACTTGGGCCAGTGCGCCCCCAGCAGCGCCTCGCTGTAGCGGGTGCGGCCCGAGACGCGCACGCGGCGGTCGTTCAGGAAGGTGCCGCTGCCGCGGCTGGCGGTGAACAGCTCGTTGCGCGAGGGATCGTAGACCACCGCCTGCGTGACCTGGCCGCGCTGCGTCAGCGCGATGGACACGGCATAGTTGGGCAGCCCGTGGATGAAATTGGTGGTGCCGTCGAGCGGATCGATGATCCACTGGAACTCGGCCTGTTCCGGGCCTTGCAGGCCGAATTCCTCGCCCAGGACCGCGTGGTCGGGATAGGCGGCCTGCAGGGTCTCGACGATGGAGGCCTCGGAAGCGCGGTCGACTTCCGTGACATAATCGCGCGGCCCCTTGCGAGCCACGCTGAGGCGTTCCAAATCGAGGCTGGCACGATTGATGATGGTGCCGGCACGCCGGGCCGCCTTGATGGCGGTATTGAGCATCGGGTGCATAAAATTCCGTACGAATGCGGTGAGGGCTGCCACCCGGGCGGCCTTGCCGGAAAACCGCGGCAACGACCCCAAAAACCAGGAAGGCGCTGAGCCAAACTTGGCATTTTAAATGACTCAAGCATTTTCACGTGTTCAGTTCATCATGGTGCAGCCCAGCCACCCCGGAAACGTGGGTTCGGCGGCGCGCGCCATCAAGACCATGGGCTTTGCCGACCTGATCCTGGTCGAGCCGCGCCAGCCGGACATCGCGTCGCAGCCCGAAGCCCTGGCGCTGGCCAGCGGCGCCGTGGACGTGCTCGAGCGCGCCCGGGTCTGCGCCACCCTCGAAGAAGCCCTGGCGCCGGTCACCCTGGCGTTCGCCCTGACGGCCCGGGTGCGCGACCTGGGCCCGCCGCCCTGCGACATCCGCCAGGCCGCCGAACTGGCCCGGGACCACCTGTCGGCCGACGGCCAGGCGCGCGCCGCGGTGGTGCTGGGCACGGAGCGGTCCGGCCTCACCAACGCGCAGATCGCCCTGTGCCACCGCATCTGCCACATCCCGGCCAACCCCGAGTACAGCTCGCTGAACGTCGCGCAGGCCCTGCAGCTGGCCGCCTGGGAGATGCGCTACGCCCTGCTGGCCGGCGCGGGCGCTGCACTGCTGCCGGCCTCGGCGGCGCACGAGCCCGACCCGGGCGCGGCGCCCGCCACCGGACAGGCCGTGCAGGCCTTCCTGGCGCACTGGGAAGAGGCGCTGGTCCACGTGCAGTTCCTCGACCCGGCCCACCCCAAGAAGCTGATGCCGCGCATGCGGCACCTTTTCAGCCGCTGCGACCTGAGCCGCGACGAGGTGGACATGCTGCGCGGCGTGTGCACGGCCATGCTGCGCAAAAAATAAGGCGGGCCGTCGGCCCGCCTTTGGTCGATGGCGGCGCCGGCCCGGCCGGCGCGCGCCAAAGCTCAGTCTACGCGCGCGCCCGAGGCCTTGACCACGGGAGCCCAGTTTTCGACTT
This sequence comes from Bordetella genomosp. 2, assembly GCF_002261345.1. Taxonomy (GTDB): domain Bacteria; phylum Pseudomonadota; class Gammaproteobacteria; order Burkholderiales; family Burkholderiaceae_B; genus Bordetella_A. Next base: position 1,222,884 of record NZ_NEVT01000006.1, read on the forward strand.
CCGACTTGATGAAAGCGCCGAATTCGACCGGCGTGGTCTTCTCGCCCACGGCGCCCAGGCCCGCGAAGGCCTTCTGCACTTCGGGATTGTCCTGCGCCTTGACCATGGCGGCGTTCAGTTTCTCGATCACTTCGGGCGGCGTGCCGGCCGGTGCGATCAGGCCGAACCACGACGACACGTCGAACTTGTCGAAGCCGGATTCCTGCATGGTGGGCAGGTCCGGGGCGGTGGGCGAGCGCTTGGCGGTGGTGACGGCCAGCGCCTTCAGCTTGCCGCCCTGCACGTGCGGCCACGAGGACGGCATGTTGTCGAACATGAACTGCACCTGGCCGCCGATCAGGTCGGTGACGGCCGGGGCGCTGCCCTTGTACGGGACGTGCAGGACGTCCAGGCCGGCGCGCATCTTGAAGAGCTCGCCCGCCATGTGGATGGAGGTGCCGCTGCCCGACGAGGCGAACGCCAGCTTGCCGGGGTTGGCCTTGGCGTAGTCGACCAGTTCCTGCACCGACTTGACCGGCACCTTCGGGTTGACCACCAGGATGTTCGGCACCTTGGCGCCCAGCGCCACCGGGGTGAAGTCCTTGGTCAGGTCGAAGGACACGTTCTTGTAGAGCGTCTGGTTGATGGCGCTGGTGACCGCGACGAACAGCAGCGTGTAGCCGTCCGGCTTGGCGCGCGCCACGTAGTCGGTGGCGATGTTGCTGCCGGCGCCCGGCTTGTTCTCGACCACGAACGACTGGCCCAGCTCCTGGGTGAGTTCCTTGGCCATGATGCGCGCGATCACGTCGGTGGTGCCGCCGGCGGAAAAGCCGACCACGATGTGGACGGGCTTGTCGGGGTAGGCGGCATGGGCGCTGGCGCCCACGGCGAGCGCGCCCAGGGCGCTGGCCAGCAGCGTGGCGGCGTGGCGGAGGAAGCGGGGTTTCTGACCTTTGGTCATGTAGGTGTCTCCTGTGACTCGTCCGTAGAGCGGACGCTATGGACGTAGAGGGCCCGATTTTCCACTAGCCACGGCCGCTTGGGCAAGGTAGAGTCCACGCCACGGACAGTGGGTTTCCCTATAGTCCTAGTCCTACGCATATACGACAGGTTGTTACCAGAGGATTGCATGCCGAGTTCAGAGCATTCCGCCGGTCCGCGCACCCTGCGCCGCGGGCTGGCGGTGCTGGCCACGTTGCGCGACCATGGCGCGGCCGGGCTGAGCGTGACCGACATCGCGCGGTTGACCGCCATCCAGCGGCCCACCATCTACCGCCTGCTGGCGGCCCTGCTGGATGCCGGCTTGGTGCTGCCGGTGCCGGGCACCAAGAAATACCGCGCCCAGTGGGCCACCTGTACCGACCCTTCCACGCCCGACCCGCGCGTCAGCCAGACCCTGCCGATCCTGCGGCGGCTGGCCGAGCGCACCGGCGACGCGGTATTCCTGGTGGTGCGCGAAGGCGACGAATCGGTCAGCCTGCATCGCGAGATCGGCGGCTATCCGGTGCAGATACTGGCCACCTACGCCGGCAAGCGCCAGCCGCTGGGGGTGGGCTCGGGCGGCATGGCGCTGCTGGCAGCCCTGCCCGACCACGTGGCCCATGGCATTGTCGAGCGCAATTCCGGCTACCTGGACGAATACGGCGGCATGACGCCGCATGAAATGCGGCGGCTGATCGAGAACACACGCGCGCGCGGCTATGCGGTGGTGGGCAACCACGCGGTGCGCGGCGCGCTCGGGGTGGGCTGCGCCCTGCTCGACCCGCAGGGCGCGCCGATCCTGGCGATCAGCGTCACGGCGATCATCGACCGCATGCCGGCGCCGCGCCAGCGCGAGATCGCCGGCTGGATCCACGCCGAACTGGCGCGGCTGGCGCTGCGCGGCTGATCAGGCGGCCGCCGCGCCGCCCTCCTTGGGCCCCTGGATCTCGCGCACGGGGATGGGCGGCTTGAAGCCCGCCGAGCCGAGCGTCTGGCGGATCTGGTGGAACAGGTCCCAGCGCAGGTCCCAATACTGCGCGGAAGCGCACCACACCCGCACGTTGATCACGGTGCCGTTGTCCTTGTACTCGCTGACCTTGATCAGCGGCGCCGGGTCCTTCTGCACCATGGGGTGATCGGCCACCAGCGCGGCCAGGCGGTCCAGCGCCACGTTCAGGTCGTCGCCATAATGGACCGTGACGGGGATGTCGAGGCGGCGCGTCACGTTGCGGCTGTAGTTGGTGATGGTGGCGTTCCACACCACGCTGTTGGGCAGCGAGACATGGATGCCGTCGACCTGCACCAGCCGGCACAGGAACAGCCCGACCTCTTCGACCGTGCCCTCGGTGCCGGTGCTGAGGGCCACGTACTCGCCGGCGCGCAGCGGCCGTAGGATCAGCAGCATGATGCCGGCCGCGATGTTCTGCAGGGTGTTCTGTAGCGCCAGGCCGACCGCCAGGCCGGCGGCGCCCAGCACCGCGATCAGGCTGGCGGTCTGCACGCCGAAGCGCGCCAGCACGGCGATCACGGTGAAAATGCGCACGGCCCACACCACCACGCTGTAGAACATGGGCACGATGGTGGGATCGATGCGCGGCGAGCGTTGCGCGGCGCGGCGCACCCAGCGGCCCAGCAGCGACGATATCCACCAGCCGATGATCAGTATCACCAGGGCCATGACGATATTGATGGCCCCGTCGGCCAGACGCGGCATCAGCGTTTCCAGGCTTGTCAGATATTCGTTCATGCGTGCTCCCATGATGCGGCGCGCGCGAGGCGGCCGCGCGCGTGTTTGAACAGCCAGAGACTGTATCAGATGCGCATGGCGCCGCCAGCGGCCGGCCTTACAGCCTGCGGAAGTGGTTGTCCCAGGAAAGCCCGGCCGCGGGCGCCAGCACCGGCTGCGGCGCCAGTCCGGGGCCGGCGCGCACCATCGCGCCCAGGCCGCTGCTGACCAGGAAGCGGTCGGGCGCCAACGGCGCCACGCCGCAACCGTCGGACAGCCGCGTCAGGCCCAGGCAGCGGCCGCTGGCGGTGTCCCAGTAGGCCACCTGTCCGCCGACCGGGCTGCTGGTGGCGATCACGCCGCCGGTGGGGTCGGCCGCCACCGAGCCGACGTAATTGCGGAACCCGCGCAGCACGTCGTCGGGGCCCGCGTACAGTTCCGGCTGGCGGCCGCGCCGGTGGCGCCCCACCAGCGGCGGGCGCTCGCCCGCCGGACCGGTGTGCTGGCAGCCGAACCAGACCGCGCCATCGGCCGCCAGCGCCAGGTGGCGGATCGACAAGCGGTGGTACTGCGGCGGCAGCTCGACCTGTTCGAGCAGGCGTCCGTCGGCCGCATCCAGGTAGGCCAGCGATGGCCGCATGGTGTCGAGGTTCAGTTCCAGCTTGCCGTAGTCCGGATGCGTCAGGATGCCGCCATTGGCCACGCAGAGCGTCTTGCCGTCGGGCATGAGCACCACTTCGTGCGGACCGATGCCCGCGGTCGCGAATTCGCCGATGCGCCGGTAGCCGCCGCCTTCGGAGGCATCGTAGACGCCCAGCACGCCATGGCCCGCCTCGTAGTCGTTCTCGGTCGCCAGCATGCGCCGGCCGTCGGGCAGGAAGACGCCGTGGCCGAAGAAATGGCGCCCTTCGGCGGCCTGCAGCGCCACCGGCGGCTGCGCGCCGTCGATGCGGAACGCGACCGCGAAGAAACCCGGCTGGCGGCCGAACACCACGGCGCGGCCGCGCGCCGGGTCCAGCGCGAAACTGTGGCCGCGCGCGGGCATGGGCACGACCTGCCGGTCGCGCCCTTGCGTGTCCAGCACCACGGCCTCATAGCGCCCGCCGGCGCGCCGCGCCGCCAGGTAGAGCGGCGCGTCGGCGGCGGCCCGCAGCGTGGCGGGCGCCAGTCCGGCCGCGGCGGCCAGGGCGAGGAAGCGGCGGCGGTCAATCTCCATCGAGCGCATTGAATCCGATCATGACGCCCAGCGCCGGCGCCAGGTTCTGGTCGACGATGTCCTTGGCGTTTTTCAGGATCATGCCCGCCAGCGCCAGGCGCTGCCAGCTGGCGGGTTGGGCGACCGCCTGCTCGAGCGGCGCATCGACGGCTGCGAGCGCGGCGGCGGCGCGGTCCAGTTCGCCGCGCACGGCCTGGTCGATCCAGGCCTCGCCGTCCGGGTAGCGGTAGCCGCCCGCGTCGTAGAAAGCGCGCATGCCGCGCACGCTGGCCGCCAGCGCCGGCAGGCTGAGGTCGCTGCGCCACAGCGCGGCGCGCTTGAAGCGCGCGGCCTCGGCCGAATCGCCCAGCACCGGCGCCAGCTTGACGTCGCGGGCGAATTGCAGCCCCGTCGACAAGGCCTTGACGGCCTCGGCCGCGACTTCCTGCTGGTCGCGGTACAGATCGTTGGCGGGCGCCGGCGCCGTGAACTGGCGGCCGTAGTCGCCCTGCGGGCTCCAGGCCTGCTTCAGCTCGTCGGACACGGCGGCGACATTGGCCGCCACCGCCACGGCGTAGCGGCAGGCATAGCCGGCCTCGGCCTGGCCGCCCCGCTCCAGCAGCCCGGGCTCGCCGTACAGCACGTACTCCAGCGCCGGCAGGCCTTGCAGCGCCACGCTGCGCGCGGCCAGCGCGCCCGGCGCCAGCGCCTGCGGATCGGCTTCGGCCAGCAGGGCGCGCACTTGGCGCTGCATCACGCCGCGCGTGTCCGGCCAGAATGCCAGGCGCTCATAACGATTGCCCTGCACCAGCGGGCCGAAGCGCAGGAACTCCACGCCCGACCAGGCCAGCACCGTATCGCGGAAGGCCTGGCGCACCGGCTCGGCCCGGGCGGCTTGCGGACTCTGGCACCAGGCCGCCAGCGCGTCTGCCAGGCCATGCGCGCGTTCGGCCAGCGCGGCCACGGCGGGACGCGCATAGCCGTCGGCCAGCCGCGCCCCCAGGTCGGCCGGCACCGCCGCCACGGCCGGCGCGCCGGCCACGGCCAGGCAGGCGCCCGCCAGCCACTTCTTGTACTTCAGCATGCTCTCACTCCTTGCGCCGCTCACAGCGACTCCAGGAAACGGATCAGGTCGGCGCGCTCCTGCGGGGTCATCGCGACCACGCGGTCGCGGGCCGCCTGGGCCTCGCCGCCATGCCACAGGATCGCCTCGAGCAAGGTGCGCGCCCGGCCATCGTGCAGCCAGGTGGCGTTCGGATTGACGGTGCGCGTCAGGCCAATGCCCCACAGCGGCGGAGTGCGCCATTCGCTGCCGCCGGCCTTGCCTTCGGATACCCCGTCGGCCAGGCCTTCGCCCATATCGTGCAACAGCAAATCGGTATAGGGCCAGATGAGCTGGAAGCGATGCTCCGGGCGTTCGGCGTCGCGCCGCGTCACGTACTTGGGCACGTGGCAGGCCACGCAATTGGCCTGGTAGAACAGCTTCTTGCCCGCCAGCACGCGCGCGTCGTCGACATCGCGGCGCTGCGGCACGGCCAGGTTGACCGAATAGGTGGTGACGAAGTCCATCAGCTCGCCGGGCACCTCGTGTTCGCCCAGCCGTGGCTGCGCGCCGTGCGGCATGTCGAAGCAGGCGGCCTGCGCGGCGGTGCATTCCCCATAGTGGCTGGGGAACATCGGCGTGGACAGGCCCATGTCATTGGAGAACGCCACCGCGCTCTGCTGTTCCACCGTGGGCTGGCTGGCCTTCCAGTTGAAGCGCCCCAGCTCCATCTTGCCGGTACGCGCATCGCGCACCCAGTTGGGCCGGCCGCTGATGCCGTCGCCATGGTCGGCCGCGGCATTGGCCAGGATATCGGCGGGATGAACGGCCTCCAGCAGCCCCAGCCCGATCATCGGCGGCGCCAGCCGCGGCGAGATCTGCAGGTCGGCGCTCAGCGGCCCGTAGCCCGGGTCCTCGATGCGATAGGCGGGTTTCATCAGCGTGGCGGTCTCGCCGCCATTGAGCGCCACGGTGATCGGCTCGTAGTCGATCTCCAGCCGCCCCTCGGCCGGCAAGCCGGCCACCGCGAAATTCTGCAGCTGCGACCCATAGACCGGGTCGGGCACGAAGTGCCATTCGCCGGAAGCCAGCTTGCGATGATGTTCGTCGGTGCTCGGCGGCACCGACAGCCGCAGCAGCAGCGCCACCGCGTCCGAGCGCTCCATCGGATCGAAGCCCGGCACCGTGCCGCGGCCGTCCTTGGTGTGACAGGCCTGGCAGGACCGCGCATTGAACAGCGGCCCCAGGCCGTCCGAGGCCTGGGTGGACGACGGCGCCGACACCCAGTCCTTGCGGAACAGGCCGTTGCCGACCTGGAATTCCTGCCGGCCCTCGAAAGTCAGGTTGGCGGACGGGTGCGAGAAGATGTCCGCGTTGATCAGCTTGCGAGTCGTGGTGGCGCCGCCCGGCAACGTCTCGAACGTCTCGGCGCGCGAGAAATCGCGGGTCGGCGCGGTGACCTCGGCAACCCGCGCGCGGTCCTTGTCGTCCAGGTCGTCGCGTCCGCCGGAAGCGGCTGCGGCGCTGGCTGCCGCCAGCGCCGCCAGTACTGCAACTGCGATCTTGCTCACTGGAATACAGCTTCCGGCTTGTCCAGGCTATCGGAGCCTTCCAGCGCCACCTCGCCCAGTTCCAGCACGGCGATGACGCGCTCCAGGCTGCGGGTCTGGTCGATCAGGGCGTCGATGGCCTTCTGCACCACCGCATTGCCCTCGGCATTGCCGCCGGCGATCATCTGGTCGTACGTCTCGACTTTCTCGGCGCGATCGCGCATGGCCTGCATGGCGGCCACCGTGGCATCCAGCTTGGCGCGCATCTCGGCGTCCAGCTTGGGATCGCGCGCCTTCACCAGGTCCGACACGCTGGCGCCGGCAACGGCCTTGCCGTCGACGCGCTCATACGAACCCAGGTACACGTTGCGGATGCCGATCTGGTTGTAATAGTGCGAGTTATGCGTGTTGTCCGAGAAGCAGTCGTGCTCTTCTTCCGGATCGTGCAGCATCAGGCCGAGTTTCATGCGCTCGCCGGCCAGCTCGCCGTACGACAGGCTGCCCAGGCCGGTCATCATGGCCACCAGCCCCGCCTTGGGATCCTGCCCGACCGCCTTGCGGGCCGCGCCGTCCTGCTGCCAGTTGCCGACCATCTCTTCCAGGTCGGCCACCAGCAGGTCGGTCACCGCGCGCAGGTATTCGACACGGCGCTCGCAATGGCCGCCGGTGCACTGGGCCGGATCGAAATCGGTATGCGGGCGGTTGCCGGAATGGCGCTCCTGCGGCGTGCCCTGGCGATCGGCCGGCGCGGGGCCGGTGCCGTTCAGGTCCTGGCCCCACAACAGGAATTCGATGGCATGGTAGCCGGTCGCGACGTTGGCCTCGATGCCGTCGGCCTCGTGCAGCGTCTCGGACAGCAGTTCGGGCGTGATCTTGCTGGCGTCGATGGTCTTGCCGCCCACCGAGATCTTCGAATTCGCAATGATGTTGACCGCATAAAATGCGTTCTGGTCGCTCTCGGTGCCGTAGGCGGCGTCGACGTAGTCGATCAGGCCTTCGTCCAGCGGCCAGGCGTTGACCCGGCCTTCCCAGTCGTCCACGATGGGGTTGCCGAAGCGGAACGCTTCGGTCTGCTGGTACGGCACGCGAGCGGCCAGCCAGGCGGCGCGCGCGGCCTGCAGGGTAGCCGCGCTGGGCTTGTCGATCAGCGCGTCGATCGCGGTGCGCAAGGCCTTGGCGGTGGCCAGGGAATCCTCGTAGCCGGCCAGCGCGATATCGGAATACGTCTGCAGCACCGCCTTGGGTTCGGCGGCCGCCTGGGCCGCGCCACCGGTCAGGGCGGCCAGCAGCACCGCGCCGTAGAGCAACTTGCGCATCGAATGATCTCCTGTGTTGGCGATGCGCGCCCCGCGTGGCCGCGCATCATTGAAATCGATGACGCAAGTGTAAACAATTTTCGTTCAATGTTCAGTGGAATGTCAGTCAGTTGACTGTCAACCGCGGGCGGCGGGCTGCAGCCAGCCGCGCAACAGGCGGGTAATCAGGGGGATGCAGACGAACGACAGCACCGGCGTCATGCAGGCAGTGGTCACCAGCACCCGCCAGAACAGCGGCATCGCGCTCAGCTGTTCGTTGAGCAGCGTGCTGAACAGCAGCAGCATGGGGAAATAAGCCAGCCAGATGCTCACGGCCTGCTTCCAGCGGGGCGGCGCGCTGCGCGGCGGGCCGAACCAGCTGTCCATGCCGCTGACCCGGTGCGTGCGGCTGGCCCGCACCAGGCCGGCGCCGCGCTCCAGCCACATGCGGCGCGGCAGCGAATTCTCCCAGCGCGCCAGGTTGGCGGCGCCGTCGAAGCGCAGCACGATCTGGTATTGGTCGCCGCCCTCGGGCGGCTGCAGCACGCCTGAACCAAGAAAACCCGGGAAACCGGCGGCCAGGATCTCGCCCTGGCGCAGCCAGGCCAGGAAATCGCCATAGCGGTCGGGGGGAATCTGGCGCGTGACGAGCATCGTCACGGGTGCGGGACAACGAGCGGACATGCGGGACTCCTATGCTGCGCGCGGGCCGGTCCGGACGGCGCCCGGCCCCTCGGTATTTACCCTAGCAAGACCTGTGCCAATTCGCGGCCGCCCGGCCGCCCCACGGGGCGCCGCCGGATCCTGCGGCGCGGCCGCCGCGGCTGCACCGCGCGGCTCACCGCGATGGGGAGCGCGCCGCCCCCGCGCACCGCCATGGTGCGTGTTGAGCGCGTCAAGTCACGGGTCTACACTGGGCCATTCCCCAACCCGTGGAGCACGTGCATCATGAGCACCTACAAGATTGCAGTATTCGTCGGCAGCCTGCGCGCCGCGTCCTTCAATCTGCGGCTGGCCCGCGCGCTCGAAAAGCTGGCGCCCGATACCATCGAGTTCGAGTACGCCAGTCTCGGCGACGTGCCGCTGTACAACCAGGACAACGAAATGTCCATGCCGCCGCAGGCGGCCAAAGTGAAGGACCTGATCGCCCGCGCCGACGGCCTGCTGTTCGTGACGCCCGAGCACAACCGCTCCGTCCCGGCCGCCCTGAAGAACGCCATCGACTGGGGCTCGCGCCCATGGGGCAAGAACTCGTGGATGGGCAAGACCGCCGGCATCGTGGGCACCTCGCCCAGCGCGGCGGGCACGGCCATGGCGCAACAGCACCTGCGCAACATCCTGGCGGCCGAGGGCGTCAATGTGCTGACCACGCCGGAAGTCTTCCTGCAGTACACGGAAGGCCTCATCGACGACCAATACACCATCACCAACGAAGGCACCCGCAAGTTCCTGCAGGGCTGGCTGGACCGCTACCTGGCCTGGGTGGCCAAGCTGGCCGCCTGACGCGCCGCGCCGGCCGCCGCATCCCGCGCGGCGGCCGGCGGCTTATCCCCGCCGAATGTGGATAAACCCCTGAACAGGTTTCGGACAAGCGCAAAAAGTGCCTGCGCCACAATGACTTGCGAGGCGCGATCAAGGAATGCGCAGGGGCCTGCGGCGCCGTTTATCCACGCGCGATGTGGATAAACCCTTGAACAGTTTTCGGACAATCGAAAAAAAGGCTGGCGCCGCAATGACTTGCGACGCGAGCTCAAGAAATGCGCAAGGGCGCGGATGGACTATTCGAGCCGCATGCCGATCTTCAGCCCGACCTGCCAGTGGGCCACCTTGCCATCCTTGATGTGGCCGCGCACTTCCGTGACTTCGAACCAGTCCAGGTTGCGCAGGGTCTCGGATGCGCGGGCGATGGCCTGAGCAATGGCGTCATCGGATGACGTGGTGGACGACCCCACCAGTTCGATCTGCTTGTAGACATGGCTGTTGGACATGGCTGTTCTCCCGCAAGAATGTGGCGACATGCCAGGGCGCAGAATCGCCAGCCCGGCGCGGCCGGGTCGAGTCCATTGTGGCACGATAGCCGGCGCCTGCCTACGCGGCGGCGGCGTTTCCGGCCGGCCGGCGCGCATTGGCCATCGAGCTTCCGGACGCGCCAGCGGCGTCGCGCCGGCGCCCGCAATGACCGCGTCATACAGGCCACGTAACCTCTGCCCGTTTTGCTGGATGGCAGCTTAACGACCGACCAAAATTCCAAGAGGTTCACATGTCCTACTTGACAGATAAATTGCGCGCTCCCCGCCGTGAAGCACAGGGAGAAGTCACGGTCCCCGGGCAGATGTTCGACGACATCGTCGCCGCGAACCCGGCCCGCCGCACCATTTTGAGAAACAGCCTCGGCCTGTCGATTCTGTCTGTCTTTGGCGCCACGCTGGCCGGCTGTGGCAGCAGCAGCGACGACGATGACGACAGCCCCGCCCCCGGCGACGGCGATGGCGATGGCGGCGACAATGGCGGCACCGACCCCACCGGCCCCGATTACTCGGTCAATTTCGAGCCGCTGGGCGACAAGATCATGGCCGACACCGTGACTGTGCCCAAGGGCTACGTGGCCGAAGTGCTGTATTCGGCGGGCGACAAGTGCATGATCGGCTCGCTCGGCTATACCGGCATCCCGCAGGCCTACCCCGCCACCGAGACCCAGGCCGGCGGCCAGCACGACGGCATGCACTTCTACCCGCTGGAAGGCGTGGATCCCAACAAGGGCGGCCTGCTGGTCCTGAACCACGAGAACGTCGACGACGCCACGCTCGACCTGGCCGCCGACGCCACCCGCACCAACCTGTCGAACGTGGGCGTCTCGGTGATCGAGATCGCCCGCACCGACGACGGCAAGTGGTCGGTCAACACCAATTCGCGCTACAACAAGCGCTACACCGGCAATACCGTCTACAACGTCGGCGGTCCCGCCGCCGCGGCCGTGGGCGCCACCGTGGTCGGCACGCTGAACAACTGTGCCAGCGGCCCCACGCCCTGGGGCACCTACCTGACCTGCGAAGAAACCACCGACAACTACTGGGACCCGACCCAGCCCGAGGAAGGCTACGGCTGGGTGGTGGAGATCGACCCCTACGACCCGAACTCCACCGCCGTCAAGCGTACCGCCATGGGCCGCTTCGACCACGAGAACACCGCCTACATGCTCGACGAGAACAACCGCGTCGCCTTCTACATGGGCGACGACGGCACGCCGGGCTGCATCTACAAGTTCATCCCCAGCAAGCCCTACGACCCGGCCAACCGCGTCAACAACCTGGGCCTGCTGGACGAAGGCACGCTGTACGCCGCCCGCTTCAATGACGACGGCACCGGCAACTGGGTCGAGCTGACCGTCGGCAAGAACAACCTGACGGCCGGCGCCGTCGACCCGGGCAACTACACCCAGGTCCCCCCCGGCACCCTGCCGCCGACCTCGCTGATCGACTTCAACAGCCAGGCCGACGTGCTGATCAACACCAAGGCCGCCGCGCGCGTGGCCGGCGCCACCCTGATGGACCGGCCGGAATGGATCACCGTGGGCGTGGACAAGACCATCTACTGCACGCTGACCAACAACAGCCGCCGCCAGCGCACCAGCGCCGCCAACCCGCGCGTCAACAACGCGCACGGCCACATCGTGCGCTGGAAGGAACGCGGCGACTCGCCGCTGGCCACCACCTTCGAATGGGACCTGCTGCTGCTGGCCGGCCACAACCCGGCTGACGGCGCGGCGGAGAACGTCACCGGCAACATCAACGGCGACGATTTCTCCAGCCCCGACGGCATCCGCGTCGACCCGCAAGGCCGCCTCTGGGTGCAGACCGACTCGGGCGCGATCGACGAGTTCGGCCACAATGCGATGTACTACATCGACCAGAAGACCGGCGAATCGAAGCGCTTCCTGGTGGGCCCGACCGGCTGCGAAATCACCGGCATCGCCTACACGCCGGACCTGACCACGTTCTTCATCAACATCCAGCATCCGGATGGCGCCTGGAACACGGTGCGCGCGGGCGGCGGCGACGCGCGCTCGGCCACGGTGGTGGTGCGCCGCGAAGACGGCAAGCCGGTCGGCGCCTGATCGCCGCGCGGGCCGCCTGTTCACGGCGGGCGGCCCGCCAGGCGGCGCGGCCGGCCCGCCGCCCCGATGTTGCGCATCGGGACGGGCCGGCGGCGCGGCGCTTCAGGTATCGATGACGCGCCGCGTGAACAATTCCAGATAATCCATCAGCCGGTTGGCGCCCACCACCGCCTCGGCGGCCTTGCCGCTGGCGATGGCCTCGGCCATGGCCAGGTGCGCGGCCGCGCCTTCGGCGATCTCGCCTTCGTGCTGGTAGGCATACCAGAAGCGCCGGCACTGCACCACCAGCGGCACCACCGCCTTGACCGCCGACTGGTTGCGACAGGCTTCGTGGTTGACGTGATCCAGTTCCTGGTCGGCCGTCATGTAGTCGTCCAGGTTGCCGCGCTCGGCGGCGCGGGTCATCTTGCGGGCACAGGCCAGCAGCGCCTTGCGCTGGACGTCGGTGGCGCGCCGCGCCGCGCTGGTGGCGATCAGTTGCTCCAGCACGCGCCGCGTGGCCAGTACGTCCAGGTGTTCCATCACGTCGATGGTGGAGACCCGCAAGCCGCGCCGCGGCTGCTGCACGATCAGGCCGATGGAAACCATGCGCATCAGCGCCTCGCGCACGGGTGTGCGCCCCAGCCCCGTCATCTCGGCCAGCTCGGCCTCGATGACGGGGCTGCCCGGCGCGATCTCCAGCTTGGAGATCAGGGTCTCGATCTTGTCGTACGCAAGGTCGGCGGCCCGCCGCTTGGGCAGGCGGGCCGGCGCGGATGCTTGAGTCTTGTTCATGGACGGTAGCGTACCGGAATGCCGCCGGGCCTGCGCGGCCCGGCGTGCGCCCGAATTTACAAGGTGGCGCCGACCTTGCGCAAATCGGCGATCTGCGGGGCTTTGGGCAGCCACACCTGGTCGAAGGCGGCGATGGCCGGCTGCGGATCGTAGCCCGCGTCGCTCTTGAACGTGATCGGCGTCTGCTTGAGCTTCTCGATCAGGCCCTGTTCGGTGGTGACGATGCTGTCGATCTGCGCGTCCAGGGCCTGGCCGACCAGGCCGCGGATCAGCTCCTTGTCCTTGGCGTCCAGGCCCTTCCAGACGCGGCCCGACACCAGCGGCGCGAACGGCATGAACAACGCGTTCATGGGCAGCAGGGTCTTCGAGACTTTATCGAAGCGCTGGTTCCACGAAAACTCGATATCGGCCTCCAGGCCGTCCACCTGGCCGTTGGTCATGGCGTCGAACACCGCCGGCGTGGGAATGGGCGTGGGCGCGGCGCCGAAGAACTGGTAGAAATCGCGGTAGACCGGCGTCGGGTTGATGCGCAGCTTGAGCCCCTTCAAGTCGTCCGGCGTATTGATGTCGCGGGTGGCGAACACCACCCGCATGCCGGTAATGCCCCAGCCCAGGCCGACGGTGCCGGTCTCGCGCGGCAGCGCGTCCAGCAGCTTGAGCGCCTGGGGCGTGCGCACCAGCTTGGCGACGCTGGCGGTCGAGCGCACCAGGTACGGGGCGTTGATGGCGGCCACGCTGTTCACGCGCGAGCCCAGCTCGGCCGCCTGGATCCAGCCCATGTCCAGCGCGCCGGTCTGCAATTGCTGCATCATGGCCGGCTCGTTGCCGAGCTGGCCGGAGTGGAACACCGTGACGCTCAGGCGGCCGCCGGTTTCTTTTTTCAAGGCCTCGCCGAACGCCAGCGCGGCGTTGTTCCATGAATGCCCGGCGGGCGTGATGACGCCCAGACGGAACTCGCGCGCCGACGCGGCGCGTGCCCGGCTGGTCAAGATCAATGGGGCGGCCGTGGCGGCCAGGGCGGTCTGCATGAAGCGGCGGCGGGAACAATTGGTCATGACGCGATCCTGTGGTCGAGTGTTATGTAGGGAACAACAGACAGCGTGAAAGGGCCCCCGCCTACTGCAGCAAGGCCAGCGACAGGGACGGGAAGAACGACAGCACCACCAGCGCGACGCAGCAGACGATGAAGAACGGCAGCGTCACGAGGAACATCTTGCCGGGCTTGGCGCCCGTGACCGCCGCGGCGACGAAGAAACACAGCCCCACCGGCGGCGACATCAGGCCCAGCACCAGGTTGATCACCACCACCACGCCGAAGTGGATCGGGTCGATGCCGTAGATTCCCGTGGCCACCGGCAGCAGGATGGGCACCGTCATGATCAGGCCCGGAATGCCGTCGATGACCGTGCCGATCACCAGCAGAATCAGGTTGGCGATCAGCAGGAAAGCCAGCGGCGTGTCCGCCACGGTCTGGATCCAGGCGGCCACCATCTGCGGCACCTTGCCGTAGATCAGCAGCCAGGAAAATACCGCCGCGGCGGCCACCAGGAACAGCACGATCGCGGCGTAGATGGCCGAGCGCAGCATGATGTCGGGCAGCATGCGCCAGTGGAACTCGCGGGTGATGTAGCGGCCCACCAGCGCCGCGGCCAGGGCGCCCACGCCGGCCGCCTCGGTCGGATTGGCCAGCCCGGAGGCGATCGAGCCGACGATGATCACCGGGATCGACAGCGCGGGGCTGGCGCGCAGCACGATGAGGGCCCGCTCGCGCAGCGTCTTGCCGGCGCTGCGCGGATACTTGTAGACCACGCCCAGCGCCGCGATGATGACGAAGAACAGCGCCGTCAGCAGCAGGCCGGGCAGGATGCCGGCGATCAGCATGTCGCCCACCGCCACCTGCGCCAGTACGCTGTAGACCACGAACATCACCGACGGCGGAATGATCGAGCCCAGCATGCCGCCGTAGACGGTCAGGCCGGCGGCGAAAGTCTTGTCGTAGCCCTGGCGCTCCATCTCGGGCACCATGGTCTGCGACATGACCGCCACCTGCGCGGTGGCCGAGCCGATGATCGACGATACCAGCGCATTCGCCAGCACGTTCACGTAGGCCAGCCCGCCCTTGACCGAACCGATGAAGGCCATGGCCAGCTCCACCAGGCGCCGGGTGATGCCGCCATTGTTCATGATCTCGCCGATCAGGATGAACAACGGAATGGCGATCAGCCCGTAGCTGTCGACGCCGGCGAACATCTGCATGGGGAACGACTGCAGCAGCACGGTGTTGCCGGTGCCGAAGATGTAGACCAGCCCGGCCAGGCACAGGCACACGCCGATCGGCACGCCCACCAGCAGCACGGCCAGGAAGAAGATCGAGGTCAGCATGTCAGTTCACCATGTCCGGGCTGGCCACCGGGAAATCCTTGCGCGACTGGCGCGGCACCCAGGCCAGGTCCTCGAAAAGATTGCTGAGGGCATGCAGCGTCAGGCACACGGCGAACAGCGGCAACACCAGGCGCAGCACCCAGGTCGGCCAGTTCAGCGTCTGCGTGCGCTCGGTGTAGAGGAAATTGAACGAGTCGGCCGCATAGGCCTGCGCGTCGAAGCCATGGCGGGCGATGCCCGCCGGATCCATCCAGGCCCAGCACATCCACACCAGCGCCAGGCCGAAGCACAACACGCACGCAGTAGCCACGATGCGCGCGGCCCGCATGCCGCGCGGGCCAAGCTGGTCGGTCAGCATGCCGACCGAGAAATCGAGGCGCAGCCGCGTCATGATCGATGCGCCGATGAAGGTCAGCCACACCATGGCGTACACCGAGGCCTCGTCGATCCAGTAGATCGGCACGCCGGCATAGCGCGTGGCCACATTGACCAGCACCAGCCCCACCAGCAGCGCCATGAAGCCGCTGAGCAGCCGGCGCTCGACGCGCAGCACGAATTCAGATGCATTGACGATCCAGCGCACCGGCGCGGCGATGGTGGCATGGGGCGGGTCGTTATCCGGGAAAGACATCGGGCTGCACTCTGTGGTGAGGCGGCCCGCCGCGCACCTGGGCGACGGACCGGCGATGGAAGGGACCAGTCAGGTATCTTGATCAGATATTTGAAATATATTTAATTCTGTCGCAAGGGTCGGACCGGCGGCATTGGTTATTTCCCTTAGTCGGCGGTCCCGTCCCTGCCCGGCCCCAGGGCGCGCGCGGGCTACATGACCGAGCGATACTGCTCGGGACGCTCGGCCAGCGCGCGCCTGACCACGGCCTCGACGTAGGCGCGCTCTTCGCCCACCAGCGGCAGGCGGGGACGGCGCATGTGCTCGCTGCCCACCCCCACCAGCGCGTCGATCAGCTTGAGGTTCTGCACCAGCTTGGTGGAGACATCCAGGTGCAGCAGCGGCGTCATCCAACGATAGAGAGCCAACGCCTCGGCAAACCGGCCGGCTTTCATCAGGTCGTACAGCGCCACCGTCTCGCGCGGGAAGGCGCAGCCCACGCCGGCCAGCAGGCCGTCGCAGCCCAGCGCCAGGCCTTCGTAGGCCAGGTCGTCCACGCCCATGAAGATCTGGTAGCGATCGCCCAGCGCATTGCGCAGGTCGGTCACGCGGCGCACGTCGCCGGTGCTTTCCTTGATGGCCTCGACCCATTTGCAGTCGGCCAGCTCGACCATGTGCTCGGGCTTGAGGTCGACCCGATAGGCCACCGGGTTGTTGTAGACCATCACCGGCTGCTGGGCCGCCTCGGCCAGGGTGCGGACGTTCTGCATGGCTTCGCGCGCATCGGCCACGTAGACCACCGAAGGCATCACCATGAACCCGGCCACGCCCAGCTTGTTGGCCCCTTCGATGTACCGCAGCGCTTCGCGCGTGCTGGTCTCGGACACGTTGGCCAGCACCGGGATGCGGCCGTCGGCGGCCTCCAGCGCGATGCGGGCCACCTCCAGCTTCTCTTCCAGCGTCAGGGTGCTGGCTTCGCCCAGCGAGCCGCAGGTGACCAGGCCATGGATGCCGTTGCGGATCTGGAAATCGATGTGCTTGATGGTGCCCGCCGCGTCGATGCGCTCGTCGGCGTGGAACTTGGTGGTGATGGCCGGGAAAATGCCGGTCCAGCGGGTGGCGTTCATGCGCGCTCCTTATGCACGGGGGTTGAACCAGGCGGCTCGCCTGTTGATATCCTACAAATATATTTAAGATATCTTAGGCTACCAGGAAACGCGCCGCGCGCGATTGAGGGTTTTCCATGAGCGGGCGGCGCGGCGGGCCGCCAGGCGGATGCAGCAGGCGCGGCTGTCGCAGGTGTCTGACACCTGGACGGGGGTTCTCCATAAGCAGCAGGTGCCCGACACCCCGCGATAACCATGGCCGGCAGCCGAGCCGCCCCCGGGGTGTCAGACACCTTTTCCCATGAGAAAGCCATTGCGGCCTCCCCGGTACGGCCTCGCGGCGGCCTGCCCGCCCGATACAATCCTGGCCTATGAGTTCCAAGACAGCATCCGCATCCGCCGCCGACGCCTACGCCGGCCACACTCCCATGATGCAGCAGTACCTGCGCCTGAAGGCCGAGGCCGGGCCGCTGCTGCTGTTCTATCGCATGGGCGACTTCTATGAAATGTTCTACGAAGACGCCGAGCGCGGCGCCCGCCTGCTGGGCCTGACGCTGACCAAGCGCGGCGCCTCCAACGGCACGCCGATCCCGATGGCCGGCGTGCCCGTGCACGCCATGGAGCAGTACCTGGCGCGCCTGGTCGGGCAAGGCGAATCGGTCGCCATCTGCGAACAGATCGGCGACCCGGCCGCCGCCAAGGGTCCGGTGGAACGCCGCATCGTGCGCATCGTCACTCCCGGCACCTTGACCGACGAGGCCCTGCTGCCGGCCAAGGCGGACCGCGCCCTGGCGGCGGTCTGCCTGGGCGGCAAGGCGCGCGACCCGCGCGCCGGCCTGGCCTGGCTGAACCTGGCCAGCGGCGAGTTCCGCGTCACCGAATGCGCGCCGGCCCAGATCGAGTCCGAACTGCACCGCATCGCGCCCGCCGAACTGGTGTGCGCCGACAGCGCCGACCTGGCGCTGGCGTTCGAGGGCGCGCGCACCCGGGTGCCCGACTGGCACTTCGAGAGCGACGGCGCGCGCGCGCACCTGCTGGCGCACTTCAAGACCGACACCCTGGCCGGCTTCGACGTCGATGACATGCCGGCCGCCATCTGCGCCGCCGGCGCCCTGTTGCGCTACGCCGCCCGCACCCAGTCGCAGGCGCTGGCGCATGTGCAGGGCATCGCGGTCGAGCGGCCCGGCCAGTATGTGCTGATGGATCCGGTCACGCGCCGCAACCTGGAGCTGACCCAGACGCTCAGCGGCGAGGACGCCCCCACCCTGTTCTCGCTGCTGGACGGCTGCCGCACGCCGATGGGCAGTCGCCTGCTGCGGCGCTGGCTGCATCACCCGCTGCGCGACAACGCCCCGGCGCTGGCGCGCCAGCAGGCCATCTCGGCACTGCTGGCCGGCCGCATGGATGTGGCGCAGACCTTCGGCGCCGCCAATCTGCTGGACAGCCTGCGCGACGCCCTTGACGCCTTCCCCGACGTGGAACGGATCGCCTCGCGCCTGGCGCTGCGCTCGGTACGGCCGCGCGAACTGGCCAGCCTGCGCGACGCGCTGGCCGCCCTGCCCGCCCTGCGCGCCCTGGTGGCCCCGCTGGAAACCTCGCCCCGCCTGGCCGAGCTGGCCGCCCATCTGGCGCCCGACCCGGCCGTCGCCGACCTGCTGGGCCGCGCCATCGCCCAGGAGCCGGCGGTGGCGATCCGCGACGGCGGCGTGATCGCCAGCGGCTTCGATGCCGAGCTCGACGAACTGCGCGCCCTGGCCGCCGACGGCGGCGATTTCCTGGTGCAGCTCGAGGCGCGCGAGCGCGAGCGCACCGGCATCGGCAACCTGCGGGTCGAATTCAACCGCGTGCACGGCTTCTATATCGAAGTCACCAAGGGCCAGACCGACAAGGTGCCGGAAGACTACCGCCGGCGCCAGACCTTGAAGAACGCCGAGCGCTACATCACGCCCGAGCTCAAGACCTGGGAAGACAAGGTGCTGTCGGCGCAGGACCGTTCCCTGGCGCGCGAGAAATGGCTGTACGAGCAGGTGCTGGATGCGCTGGCCGAGCACGTGCGGCCGCTGTCCGACTGCGCCGGCGCGCTCGCGGAGCTGGACACCCTGGCCGCGCTGGCAGACCATGCGCGCCGCCACGACTGGACCGCGCCGGAGCTCACCGAGCAGGCCGAGATCGACATCGAAGCCGGCCGCCATCCGGTCGTCGAGCGCGCCATCGAGCGTTTCACGCCCAACGGCTGCCGTCTCGACGCCACCCGCCGCATGCTGCTGATCACCGGCCCCAACATGGGCGGTAAATCGACCTACATGCGGCAGGTCGCACTGATCGCCCTGCTGGCGCGCACCGGCAGTTTCGTGCCGGCGCAGCGCGCCGCGGTGGGCAAGCTGGACCGCATCTTCACCCGCATCGGCGCCGCCGACGACCTGGCCGGCGGGCGCTCGACCTTCATGATGGAAATGACCGAGGCGGCCGCCATCCTGGCGGCCAGCACGCCGCACAGCCTGGTGCTGATGGACGAGATCGGCCGCGGCACCTCGACCTACGACGGCCTGGCGCTGGCCTGGGCCATCGCCCAGCGGCTGGTCACCCACAACCGCGCCCTGACGCTGTTCGCCACCCATTACTTCGAACTGACGCGGCTGCCCGCCGAGCAGCCGACGGCGGCCAATGTGCACCTGGCGGCGGCCGAATCGGCCGGCGGCATCGTATTCCTGCACGAAGTGCGCGACGGCCCGGCCAGCCGCAGCTACGGCATCCAGGTCGCCCAGCGCGCCGGCGTGCCGGCCGCGGTGATCCGCCAGGCCTCGCGCGAGCTCGAGCGCCTCGAAGCGCAGGGCGCGCCCACCCCGCAACTGGGCCTGTTCGCCGCGGCCATCGAGGCCGACGCGCAGGCCGGCGCGGCCACCGACCAGTCCGACGAACTCGCCGCGCTGCACGCGCTGCGCGACGAGCTGGCGGAAATCGACCCGGACAGCCTCACCCCGCGCGAGGCCCTGGATGCGCTGTATCGCCTGAAGGCCTGCCTGCCATGAAGACCGACCTGCCCCTGGCCCTGCTGGGCGGCCACAGCCCGGCGCAGTTCATGCGCCGCTATTGGCAGCGCCGGCCACTCTTGATCCCGCAGGCCATTCCGGGCTTCAGGCCGCCGCTGACCATCGCCGCCATCAAGCAGCTGGCGCGCCGCGACGACGTCGAGTCGCGCCTGATCTGGCGCGAGGGCGAGGCGTGGCACATGGAACACGGGCCGTTCGCCCGCCTGCCGAAGGCCAGCGAACCGGGCTGGACCCTGCTGGTGCAGGGTGTCGACATCCACAGCGATGCCGCCAGCGCCTTGATGCAGCAGTTCCGCTTCATTCCGGACGCCCGGCTCGACGACATCATGATCAGCGTAGCCTCGGACGGCGGCGGCGTCGGCCCGCACTTCGACAGCTACGACGTGTTCCTGCTGCAGGCGGCCGGACGCCGCCGCTGGCGGTACGGGCGCCAGCAGGACCTCTCGCTGCAGCCCGGCTTGCCGCTCAAGATACTGGAGCGCTTCACGCCGGAATACGATGCCGTGCTGGAACCGGGCGACATGCTGTACCTGCCGCCGCAGGCCGCCCACGACGGCGTGGCCGAGGGCGCCGACTGCATGACGATTTCCATCGGCTTCCGCGCCCCCAGCCAGGCGATGCTGGCGCGCGGGTTGCTGGAAGCCGCCGCCGACCAGGCCATGGCGCGCGCCGGGCTGGCCGGCGGCGGCCCGTACGGCGAACCCGCCCTGCCGGGCCCGCGCCTCGACGCGCTGTACCGCGACCCCGGCCAGCCGGCCGTGGCCACGCCGGCCGCCCTGCCCGACGGCCTGGTGCAAGCCACCCTCGATACCCTGGCCAGGATGCGCTTTGACGACGCCCTCGCCGCGCGCTTCCTCGGCTGCTGGCTGACCGAGCCCAACAACCTGAGCGTGTTCGACCCGCCGGCCGACTTGGACATCGACCTGGCGACCGACTGGCCGCAGGCTGGCAGCTTGGCGCTGGACCGCCGCAGCCGCATGCTGTACCGGGGCCGCCAGTTGTTCATCAACGGCGAGACGGCGCCGGTGCCGGCCGTCGCGGCGCTGCGCGCCCTGGCCGATGCGCGACAGCTGGACTGCGCCGACCCGCGCTGCCGGCGTCTGGACACGGCGGCGCGCGCCTGCCTGGCCGACTGGCTCGACGCCGGCTGGCTGCACTACCGCGCCCCGATGTGACGGATTCGCCACACCGGGCGGCCCGCGGCGGCCCGGAAAAGGCCGGTTCTGTACGATCCGGACACCTAAACGTGTCCATCCCACACAGAACGCTAAGGTCTCTGCCCGGGTAGAAACATAAAGAAATGTCCAACACGTATAAGAAAAGATTGTTACGTCCTGGATGCCACCGCTTTAATTTCTACACGCCAGCGCCTGCTTGATTCCTGTAGCCTGACTACTGGTTTCCCCTAACGGGATTCTGGTTTTCCCCTAACGGGCCGCATGATCGTCACCTAACAGGAGTCTCAACATGATCAGCAAAACCTTGATTCTTGCTTCGGTAGTTGCCGTCGCGCTGACCGCTTGCGACAAGAAAGAAGACACCGCGAGCCCTGGCGGCTCCGAGCCCTCTACCACGATGCCGGCGCCCTCGAGCCCCGCGCCCAGCACGCCGGCTCCCACCACCCCGGCTCCGGACAGCTCCACCACCCCCGGCGGCGGCACCGGCGGCACCAGCGGCAGCACCACGCCTTCGTCGTAATCCGGCGACTGCCACCCCGGCCCGCCAAGCAAAAAAGGCCGCGACAGCAATGTCGCGGCCTTTTTCGCGGGCGCGGCCCGCGGAAGTTCAGATCATCTTGTCCTTCAGGACGCTCAGCAGGCGCTGGGCCGTGGCGCTGCTGTCGCGCTGGCCGTCGCTGTCGAGCACCGTGACCTGGGTCTGCGCGCCGCTTTCCGCCAGGTGGATGCGGTACTGCGTGGCCTGGGCCCGCTTGTCGCCCGAGAACAGGCGGCTGAAGAAGCCGGGCTGGTCCTGCTGCGCGCCGGTGTCGGTATCGACATAGCGGACGAAGTACTCGCCGGCCGAGCGGTCGCGGTCGTCGACCGCGAAGCCGCCGGAATCGAGCGCCACGCCGACGCGGCGCCAGGCGCGGTCGAAGGACTCGTCGACCACCAGCATGGCGCCGTTGGCGCGCACGTCCTGCACCGCCGGCGCCTGCGGCGAGGCCTCGGCCTGCGCCACCAGCCGGCGGGCGTTGTCGACGTCGGTGCCCAGGTAGACCATCAGCCGCGCCAGCATGGCGGCGTTCAGGCCGGGATCTTCCTTGCCGTGCTCCCAGTGGACCTGGGCTTCGTCGGGACCGGAACGCTGTTCGATCATCTGCTGGTGCGAGATGTAGATCTCGGTATGGCCGTCGACGCGTTCCAGGCGGGTGCGGAATTTCTCGCGCTCGCCGCTATCCCAGACGGTGTCCAGGACCGACCCGAGCGCCTGGCGCAGCCAGCTTTCGGGGATCTTGGCGCGGTTTTCCGCCCAATCGGTTTCGATCAGGCCGGCCTGGGGACTGTTGGTGCTGACGGTGAAACCGGTGTCGGTCCAGAAGTCGACCACCTTGGGGAAGACCTCTTCGGGCGGACGCTGCACGACCAGCCAGCGCAGGTCGCCGTCGCGCTCGACCCGCATGTCGTCGCGCTGCGGCAGCACGTTGCTGTTATGCGCGACGCTGGCCACTTGCTGCTGCTGGCCCTGCTGCTGGTATTGCGAATAAGTGGTGCTGCCCGACGCGGGCGCGCGGTAGCGCGGATCGCTGGAGGCCTGGGTCAGGTCGGGCGGGATACTGAGCGGATCGCCGCGCCGCGTGCTTTTGTAGTCGACCGAATCTTCGTTGCCGAGCAATTCGTTGACATCGCTGCAGCCCGCCAGCAACGCCAGGGCCATCAATGCCGACGCCGCGGCATGACGTTGGTTCATACGCATCCTCACTATATTTAGAGCAGGCCCGTTTCCTGGAGCGCGCGGCGTACCGTATCGTGGTGCTGCGAGCCCAGCTCCACCAGCGGCAGCCGGTAGCCCAGCGCGGTACGGCCCATCTGGGCCAGCGCCCATTTCACAGGAATGGGATTGGCCTCGACGAACAAGGCCTTGTTTAGACGCGCCAAGCGCGCATTAAGTTCGCGCGCCTTGGAGACGTCGCCCGCCAACGCGGCGGCACAGAGCTCGTGCATGAGCCGCGGCGCCACATTGGCCGTGACGGAGATGTTGCCCCGCGCGCCCAGCAGGATGAGCGCGGTGGCGGTGGGATCGTCGCCGCTGAACACCTGGAAGCCGGCCGGCGCCTCGCGCATCAGCAGCGCGCCGCGGCCGATGTCGCCGGTGGCGTCCTTGATGCCGATGATGCCCGGCACCTGGGCCAGGCGCAGCACGGTTTCGTTGGACATGTCCGCCACGGTGCGGCCGGGCACGTTGTACAGCACGGTCGGCAGGTCGACCGCCTCGGCGATAGCGCGGAAGTGCCGGTACAGGCCTTCCTGGGACGGCTTGTTGTAGTACGGCACGACCGACAGGCCGGCTTGCGCGCCGACCGCCTTGGCATGGCGCGCCAGGTGGATGGCCTCGTCGGTGGAGTTGGCGCCCACCCCGGCAATGACGGGGATGCGGCCGGCGGCGTGCTCGACGGCCACGCGGATCAGTTCGGCGTGCTCTTCCATCGAGACGGTGGGCGATTCGCCCGTGGTGCCGACCACCACCAGCGCGTCGGTGCCTTCGGCGATGTGCCAGTCGATCAGCGACCGGTAGGCAGCGTAATCGAGGCTGCCGTCGGGTTGCATGGGGGTGACCAGCGCCACCATGCTGCCCTGAAAAGTAGGTGTTGCGGCGGAATCGGGGGATGCCATGAAAATGGGCTCCGGACCAGGGCGGGACGCCCTGGGCGATATATCTGAGTCAGTCGAATCGCCGAGTTTAACGGATATTCCGCCGACGCCTACAAGAACCAGGTAACGATGGTTGTCCCTAATTCCATGACCGGCCGCATCAGCACCCACAGCACGTCGGTCACCAGCAGCAGCAGCACGATCACCAGGCCGTAGGGCTCGATGCGCGAGTACTGCCACGCCATGCGGTTGGGCAGCAGGCTGAAGACCACGCGCCCGCCGTCCAGCGGCGGGATCGGCAGCAGGTTCAGGGCCATCAGGACCAGGTTGACGTTGATGCCGGCCATGGCCATCTGGTACCAGTAGCCTTCGGTGACGCCGCCGGCCAGGTACAGCCGCATGGAGATCACCCACAGGATGGCCATGACCAGGTTGGCCGCCGGCCCGGCCAGCGCCACCCACAGCATGTCCTTCTTGGGACGGCGCAGCCGGCCGAAATCGACCGGCACCGGCTTGGCCCAGCCGAACAGCATGCCGGGCCCGCCCATCAGCTTGGACATCAGCAGGATGGCGACCGGCACCAGCAGGGTGCCGACCGGATCGATGTGGCGCATGGGATTCAGGCTGATGCGCCCGGCCTGCTCGGCGGTGGGGTCGCCCAGCATGCGCGCCACGTAGCCGTGCGCCGCCTCGTGCAGCGTGATGGCGAAGATGACGGGGATCGCGTAGATCGCGATGGTCTGGATGAGTTCGGACATGGCCTGCGGGATTGTACCTGCGGATCACGCCGGCCACGCCGGCCGGCGGCCGGTGGTCAGGCCAGGCCGAGCGTCGCCGGATCGCCCCGCCCGAGCCGCAGCACCGCCGGCTCGCCGCCGGTGAGGTCGATCACCGTGGTGGGCGACTGCGGGCAGGCGCCCGCGTCGATGATGGCGGCGAGGTCGTGCGCATAGCGCTCGCGGATTTCCTCGGCGTCGTTCAGGGCGGTGTCTTCGCCCTTGGGAATCAGCGTGGTCGACAACAGCGGCGCGCCGACCTGCTCGAGCAGCGCCAGCGTGACCGCATGCTGCGGCACCCGGATGCCGATGGTCTTGCGCGACGGGTGCGAGACCCGGCGCGGGACTTCGCGCGTGGCTTCGAGGATGAAAGTCCAAGGCCCGGGCGTGGCGGCCTTGAGCAGCCGGTACTGGCGGTTGTCGACCCGCGCGAAATGGCCGATTTCGGCCAGGTCGCGGCACAACAGGGTCAGGTGATGGCGCTCGTCCAGGCCGCGCAGGCGGCGCAGGGCGTCGGCGGCGGCCTTGTCGTCCAGGTGGGCGGCGACGGCATAGCTGGAATCGGTGGGCACCGCGACCAGGCCGCCGTCATCGAGCCACTGCGCGGCCTGCTTGAGCAGCCGCGGCTGGGGATTATCGGGATGGATGGAGAAAAAGAGGGCCATGGGTTTATCCTAGCATCCTCGGCGCCAGCTCAGGAGAAACTACATGCGCATGGATGATTCGCGGGAAAGCCAGAACATCGAAGACCGCCGCTCGCGCGGCCCCCGCCTGGGCAGGCGCGGGTCGGTGGGCATCGGCACCATCGTGCTGGCGCTGGTCGCCATCTATTTCGGCGTCGACCCCTCGGTGGTCCTGCAGATGGCCGAAGGCCCCGCCCCCATGGAGCAGCAGGCTCCCGCGCAGCCGCCCGCCGACGACCCGCAGGCGCGCTTCGTGGCCAAGGTGCTGGGCGAAACCGAAGACACCTGGAGCGCCATTTTCCAGCAGAACCTGAACCGCCAGTACGCGCCACCCAAGCTGGTGCTGTTCCGCGGCGCCACGCCCACCGCCTGCGGCACCGGCCAGGCCGCCATGGGCCCGTTCTACTGCCCCGCCGACAGCAAGGTCTATATCGACCTGAGCTTCTTCGACGAAATGGAGCGGCGCCTGAACGCGCCGGGCGACTTCGCGCAGGCCTACGTCATTGCGCATGAGGTCGGACACCATGTGCAGCACCTGTTGGGCATCTCCGAGCAGGTCGACCGCCTGCGCCAGCGCAACCCCGGCCAGGCCAATGCGCTGTCGGTGCGCATGGAGCTGCAGGCCGACTGCTTCGCCGGCCTGTGGGCGCGCCAGGCCGACCAGGCGCGCAATATCCTCGAGGCCGGCGACGTCGAGGAAGGCCTGAACGCGGCCACCGCCATCGGCGACGACACGCTGCAGAAGCAGAGCCAGGGCTACGTGGTGCCGGACGCCTTCACGCACGGCTCGTCGGCGCAGCGGGTGCGCTGGTTCAAGCGCGGCCTGGACAGCGGCGACCTGCGCCAGTGCGACACGTTCGGCACCGACACGCTTTGATACCGCGGGCCGGCGCAAGCGCGCCGCCTTCTTGTAAGATTACGCCCCCTCGCGCCGGCCCCCTGGCCGGCGCATCGCATCATACGAGACCACATCAGCGGCCCATGGCCAATACGCAAGCTCCTCTCATCACCGCGGCGGAAGTCCGCGACATCCTGGCCGAAGCCAAGGAGACCGTCAAACCAGTGGCCTGGACGGCCCGGCCCTCCGCCGGCCAGGTCCAGTGGATGGAATTCGCCTCGGCCTGCCGGCTGCGCGGCGAAGCGCGCGACGACATCATTTTCCGCGCGGTCTACCGGCCGGCCCGCACCGCCGTGCACGGGCAGGCCGTCATCGCCATGCGCGAAGCCTGTTCGGCCAGCCTGTTCATCGGCCCGCACCGCGTGCTGGGCGTGGACACCGGCGAGGCCTTCCACACCAGCCTGGCCGGCACCGGCCGGCCGCACTACCGGCAGACGCTGACCGAGCGTACCCACCGGCACCTGTGGCACGAGGAAGGCGAAGGCTATGCCGAGCCCGTGGAGCCGGCGCTGCACGACATTGCCGCCCTGATCCCGTATTTCCTGCAATGCGCCAACCTGACCCTGGCCGGTGGCTTCGCGCACCCGCTCAAGGGCCGCCAGATCGAATTGCTGCTATGACCTCGTTCCTGCAAGCCGCCGGCTGGACCGTCCTGCCGGCCGGCGAACATGCCGTGCGCGCCGTCACGCCCGTGGCCATGGGCCTCGATGGCCAGCACGCCGCTTTCTTCATCGCCCGACCCGACGAGGATTCGTTCTACCTGACCGACGCCGGCGAAGCCGCCATGCATGCGGCCGCCTACGGCGTGGACATGAATCCCAAGCGCCTGGAACTGCTGAACCTGACGCCCGGCGTCTGCCTGGCGCGCTTCGACAAGACGGGCGCCATCGTCGCCTCCGGCCAGGCCGGCCAATTGCAGGAGGCCCTGTGGGACGCCGTCAGGCTGGTGACGGCACTGTCGTTCCAGTGCGGCCAGTGGATGCCGAAATTCAGCCGGCTGCGCTTTCGCGCCGAGGTGGGTCGCGTGCTGGGCGAAGCGTTGGGCCGCGAGCGCCTGCTGCAGGGCGCCAAGGCCCAGGGCAGCAGCGGCACCACCGCCGACTTCGCCTACGCGGTGCGCAGCGCCAGCGGCGCCTGGCTGACCTACATCGAACCCATCGCCCTCAAGGCCGGCAAGAAAATGGACTGGACGCAGGTCTACCAGACCCACGGCAAGATGGCCGACATAAAGATGGCGGACGCGCGCAGCGGCCGCATGGTCATCCTGGAGGATGGCGCGTCGGCCGAGGAATACGCCAAGGCAGTATCCATACTGGAGCAGTCCGCCGTCGTGCGCCCGCTGGGCAAGACCCGCAACTGGGGCGAGATCTTCGCCGACTGAAGCGGCGGGGAAGCCGGGCTAGTTGACCACCCCGGTCAGGGCGTCGACGATGGCGCAGCCATGGCTGATGGCTTCATGCACCGCTTCGCGCGGGCTGTAGACGAAGTTGCCGCCGGCGAAGCTCGGCACGGTGTATTCGTCGCCGTCTTCCTGGACCGCATCGGCCTGCACCACGAGCACCGATGCGGTAAAGACAGGGGAGCCCGACTCTGCGGCCATGTTGGCGGGGACGCCGCGGGCGACCTTGGCGGTCAGGCGGTATCCCTTGTAGATCAAGTTGTTTTGATGCACTAGAAGGCCCTCACTAGGGCCAGCATACCGCGCATTTCGTCACACGCTTGATAAGTTTTGTAACGAGCGGGCGCCACCAACAGCCAGAATGGAGAAAGGCCCGCCGGGCGGGCCTTTCCGTCGCGCGGCAGGGGCCGGATCAGCAATTGCCTTTCTTGGCCTGCCCCGGCGGACAGAAACCGCCGCCGCCATGGTAGTAGCCGTCGCCGTGCGGGTCGACCACGACCGAGCCGGACGGGGTATAGACCGCGCAACCGGTCAGCATCGCGACCAGCGCCAGGCCGGCCATCAAGATCTTCATGGGAATACCTCCTGGATCAATCCCGGCGGATTCTAGAGCGGAACGTCATGACCGGATTGCTCATGAGGTAACAAAGTCGCGGCCGGCGCGCGCATGCCGGCGCGGTCCGCCAGCGCGTCCCAGGTCCAGCCCCGCCCCAGCAGGACCATGCGCGTGTGCAGGTCGTGCAGGACGCGTTCGGCCACCTGCGGCCCGAGATAGGTCAGCGTCTTGCGGCGCACATCCACATAGCCGGACTCGTAATGCCGCGCCAGCGACTGCCATAGCGCGCGCGCCGCGCCCGACTGCCGCGCGCCGGTGATCAGGCATTGCCCCGCGTCCAGCGCCCACCGGTACACCGCGGCCGCCAGGCCGCGGCGCTGGTAGGGCTGGTCGTATTTGGAATGAGGCGCCCGCAGGTAGGGATCGGCGCGCCGCCCGACCTCGACGAGGCGATTGAATACCGTATAGCCGGCCAGCCTGCCGCGCGCCCGATCCACCAGATACACATAAAACTCGCCATCCGCCTCGCGGTAGCGGAGCACCAGCCCAGGGATTTCGGTCTTGACCTCCGGCATGTCGTGCAGGCGGTCACCCGGGCGGGTGATGCGGGAATACAGGGAATCCAGTTCGTTATCCAGTTTCCAGGAACCTGGGTCAACGTCGATGCGCAATTCCATGATGCGGGTCAGCCACCCGGGAACAGCGCCCAGCGCCAGCGTAGGCACGGCAATCTCCTATAGTGAGTCGGTCAGGGGTCGTCGAAAATGGCCGCCGGATTGAGCCGGACAGCCGGGGAAAGCGGGTTCATGCGCGCACTCCGTCGTGCAGAAAAACGAAAACGCAAAAAAACGTGCGGCCCCTCGATCGAGGGGCCGCAGGGTTGGGGCCGCGTCTTGGCGGCAATTTCGCGGCATCCTAACTTCTTATCCGCTTTTCAACAACTCGCCGTCCCCTACTCCCCCGGAAGCCCACGGCGGGCCAAACATCAAGAACTGTCATTTCGACGCCGCGAGCTTTCAAGAACCCCATGATTCGTGTTGCAATAATTTCACGCATGCTGAAATGCTGGGATATTTCCATGCGCCACTGACAAGCAACCAGAAGGGAGAAGCAACATGATGCAGGGCAATAACCGACTGGCATATCTGAGCGATCAGATCACGATTTGGGGCCCCAGAGTCCTCGTCGCGATCCTGATCTTGATCGTGACGCACTTTGTCGCCCGCGCGGTGCGATGGGGGCTGATCAGGCTGATGGACAAGATCCCGTTGCTTAAAAAAGGCCCGCAAGCGCAGGATGGCAGCCTGGCTGCCTCGATGGGCACGCTGGGCTATTGGTTGGTATGGCTGGTCGGATTGCTGGTGGCACTACAGCCGCTCGGGCTGGACCAGGCGATGGCGCCGATCAATGCCCTGACCCAGGAAGTATTCACATACCTGCCGCGCATCATCGGCGCAGCCGTGATCTTCTTCGTCGGCGTGCTGATCGCCCGGATCGTGCGCACGATTGTCGAAACCGCGCTGGGCGCGGTGAACTGGAGCAAGATATGCGCCCGCCTCGGCAAGACCGCCGACGTCTCCGCGCCGGCGCAATCGGCCGAACCCGCCGGGGAGCGCTGCGGCGCCATGGTGCGGGCGGCCGGCATGCTGGCCTTCACAATCATCATCATCCCGGTGGCGATCTCCGCGCTCCAAACTCTCGGCATCTCGTCGATTGTCGAACCCACGGTGTTCGTCCTGCAGACCATCCTGGACGCCATTCCCCGCATCTTCGCCGCCGCGCTGCTCTTGGCCATCGCGTATTTCATCGCGCAATGGGTGCGCGGGCTCATCGAGCAATTGCTGGCGTCGACCGGCTTTGACCGCGCCCTCACCGGCTTCGGCGGCTTGCCATCCAATGCCCGGCCTTCGTACATCGCCGGCTGGATCGCCCTGGTGACGATCATGCTTTTCGCGGCTATAGAAGCGGCCGGCCTGTTGAAGTTCGAACTGGTGGCCGTCATGCTGGGAGAAGTCACCGAACTGGGCGGGCAAGTGGTATTCGGCAGCGTGATCGTGCTGGTCGGCGTCATCATGGCGCGCCTGGTGGCGAAGCTGGTCGGCGACTCGGTGGGCGAAAGCGGTCTGCCCTCCATCCTGAAATACGCCATCATCGCTCTGGCCATCGCAATGGGCCTGCGCTTCATGGGGCTGGCCAACGAGATCGTCAACCTGGCATTCGGGCTGATCCTCGGCTCGGCGGCGGTGGCTTGCGCCCTGGCGTTCGGATTGGGGGGGCGGGAGACTGCCCATCAAGTGCTGCAGCGCTGGCTCAGCGAACGCGGAACCCGGCTGCCGGCGCGCGACACGGCGCCACCGCCGGACAAGGAAATGCGCGACTAAGCGGGGATTCCCCCCGGACCGCAAGGCCCGCCACGCTCCGCGAGGCGGGCCTTGTGTTGTCTTGCGACCGCGCGCGTCGAAGTAAAAAGTTGCCACTCCGACATGGCGATAAAGTCGATTAGAATTGATAATGGTTTTCATTTATGACTTTTGTCGGAGGTCCGGATGCCCACAGCCACACACCACGCCGAAGCCGCTCACCGCCAGAATGTCCACAATCTGTACCGCGACCACCATGGCTGGCTGGAAGCCGTGCTGCGACGCAAATTGGGCAACCGCGATGATGCCGCCGACCTGGCCCAGGATACGTTCGAGCGGGTCATGAAAACCCCCGGGCGCGACGAGCTGCGCGAACCCCGCAGCTACCTGAGCGCCATCGCCAACAACCTGATGCGCAACCGGTTCCGGCGCGCCGCGCTGGAACGCGCGTACCTGGAGGCATTGGCCGCCCGCCCCGAACTGACCGCCCCCTCCCCTGAAACCCAACGACTGTTGATCGAGGCGCTGGAGGCCGTCTATGCCGTGCTGGACGGCCTGCCCGCGCGCACCCGCCGCATCTTCCTGATGGCGCAGTTGGAGGACATGCCATACAAGGACATCGCCGCGCAGTTGCAAGTCAGTGTCAACGTGGTGCAAAAGGCGGTGATCAGCGGGCTGCAGCATTGCTACATTGCCGTCTATGCCTGACCAGGCCGGCCCGTCCACCCTGTTCGCGCCGCTGGGCGGCGTGGCCCGCAAACTGCCGCGGCCAGTGGTGCTGCAGGCAGCCCAGTGGATGGCCCGGCTGCAGTGCGACGACACCGTCGCGGCGCGGCAGGCGTGCGACCGGTGGCGCGCGGCCGACCCGGACCACGAATGCGCCTGGCAGCGCATGAACGCCCTGGCGCGCGACCTGGCCACCACGCGCGCCTATACCGATCCGCGCATCGCCAGCACCGCCCTGGACCAGGCCGCCGCGCGCGACAGCCGGCGCAATGCCATCAAGCTGGCGCTGCTCGCCGGCGGCCTGGCCACCGTGGGCTGGCGCGCGGCGGGCACGGCGGCGGCGCCCTGGCTGGCCGCCCATCGCACCGGCACGGGCGAGCGGCTGGCGCTCACGCTGGCCGACGGCACCCGGGTCGTGCTGAATACGCGCAGCGCGATCGACGTCGACATGACGGAGACCGTGCGGCAGATCTGGTTGCGCCAGGGCGAAATCCTGGTGACGACCGCCCGCGACGAACACCGACCGCTGTTGGTGCGCACCGCGAGCGGCAGCCTGCGGCCCATCGGCACGCAGTTCACCGCGCGCCAGTTCGACGACGACGCGGGCAGCGTGCGCGTCGCGGTCCTGGAAGGCGCGGTACAGGTCGTGCCCAGCGCCAGTCCTGGCATTGGCGCGATGGTCCATGCCGGCGAATCCCTGTGTTTCGACGCGCGCCACATACAGCCAGCGCGCGCGCTGGCGGCGCCGGCAGCCGAGGCGGCCTGGGACCGCGGCATGATGGTGGCCAGCCGCATGCCGCTGGCGCGCTTCGCGGCGGAACTCCAGCGCTATCGAGCCGGCCTGGTGCGCTGCGAGCCGGCGGCCGCGAGGCTGGCCGTGACCGGCGCTTTTCCCGTGGACGACACCGACGCGGCGCTGCGCATGCTGGAAGAAGTGCTGCCGGTGCGGGTGGTCTATCGCACCCGCTACTGGGCCAGCATCCAAGCGGCATGACTTCCCCCAAGAAAATTGTAACGGCCGGGCAGATTCCGGGTTCTGGCGTGTCCTGTGTGTGAAGGCACCGCGATGCGCGGCGCTCCCTTAATAAATCACACAGGAAAACAAATATGGCACCAGGCCATCGATGGCACGCGGCCGGCCGGATCCGGCCGCGCGCCCAGGAGACGACCAGGGTTCCCTTGACGCCGTGCGCGCGGCGACACCCGGCGCTGGCGACGCTGCGGCTGCTGTGCGGCGCCGCCATACTGGCGTGCGCCGCCCCGCAGGCCGCCGCGCAGGCCACGCAGGCGACAGCGGCACAACAACAGCAATACGCCATTCCGGCGGGCCCGCTCGACAATGCGCTGAGCGCGCTGGGCGCGACGGCGGGGGTCATGGTGGCGGCGGACCCGGCCCTGACGGCCGGACTGCGCACGCCGGGACTGAATGGCCGCTATAGCGTGTCCGAAGGCCTGGCGCGGCTGCTGGCGGGCACGCCGCTCGAAGCGGTGCCGGCGCGCAACGGCGGCTACGTGCTGCGCCGCCGCCCGGCCGCCTCCGGCCCGGTGACCACGCTGGACGCGGTGACCGTCTCGGCCAGCGCGCAGACCGCCTTGAGCGCCGGCGA
Organism: Bordetella genomosp. 2; assembly: GCF_002261345.1. Classification (GTDB taxonomy): domain Bacteria; phylum Pseudomonadota; class Gammaproteobacteria; order Burkholderiales; family Burkholderiaceae_B; genus Bordetella_A. Next base: position 1,255,505 of record NZ_NEVT01000006.1, read on the forward strand.
CAGCCTGGTGGCCACCCGCAGCGCCGCGGGCACCAAGACCGACACGCCGCTGATCGAGACGCCGCAATCGATCTCGGTGATCACGCGCAAGCAGCTCGACGACCAGAAGCCGCGCAGCGTGTCCGAAGCGCTGAACTACACCCCCGGCGCGTTCACCGCCCTGGTCGGCGCGACCAACCGCTATGACTACGTGGCCCTGCGCGGCTTCAATGACAATAGTGTCGACAACACCCTGCTGGACGGGCTGCGCACGCTCAGCGACCAGGGCAGCTACACCGCCACGCAAGTCGACCCGTACTTCCTGGAACGCGCCGACGTGCTGCGCGGCCCCGCCTCCGTGCTGTATGGCCGCTCCTCGCCCGGCGGCGTGGTGGCGCTGACCAGCAAGCGGCCGCTCTACGAGCCCTACCGCCAAGTGGAAGTCAGCGCGGGCAACCGCGACCGCTACGAAGCCGGCGTGGACCTGGCCGGCCCGGTCGACGAAGACGGCAAGGTGGCCTACCGCCTGACGGCCATGGGGCGCAAGCTGGACACTCAGTTCGACCATGTGAAGGAGGAACGCTATGGCGTGGCGCCGTCGCTGCATATCAATTTCTCGGACCGCACGCGGCTGCTGTTGCAGGCCTACCTGCAGCACGATCCGGAAGGCAGCTACCACGGCGCGGTGCCGGCCGACGCCAGCGTCACCAACGACCACAACGGCCAGCGCGTGCCGCGCAGCTTCTTCGACGGCGACCCCAGCGCGAATAAATACGAACGCACGCAGCGCATGCTGGGCTATCAGTTCGAGCACGATTTCAACGACCGGCTGACATTCCGGCAGAATTTCCGCCACCTGTGGACCGACGTGAAACTGGAGCAGGTGTACGGCTACGGCTGGGCCGGCCCGGACAGCCTGACGCGCTACTACGCCGGAGCGCACGAGCAGATGCGCGCCTACACCGTCGACAACCAGTTCGAGGGGCGCTTCGAGACCGGCGCGCTCAAGCACACGCTGCTGGGCGGGCTGGACTACCAGCGCCGCAAGCTCGACGGCTACTGGGAGTCCGGCGGCGCCGATCCCATCAACGTGCTCGACCCGCAATACGGGCAGCCCAACCTGGTCGGGCTGGTCAAGGACCCGGTGGACCGCCGCCTGGAACAGACCGGCGTGTACCTGCAGGACCAGATCGCCTGGGACAAGTGGCGCTTCACCCTGGGCCTGCGCCAGGACCATGCGCGCGTCACCAACGAGTACGCCGGCGCGGCGGCCAGCTGGAAGGGCTCGAAATTCACCAAGCGGGCGGGCGCGGTCTACCTGTTCGACAACGGCATCGCGCCGTACGTGAGCTACGCCGACGGCTTCAACCCCAGCATCCGCACCGACCAGCAGGGCCAGCTGCTCGAGCCGACCACCAGCGAGCAGTACGAGGCCGGCATCCGCTACCAGCCGCCCGGCAGCGAGAGCTACATCTCGGCCGCGGTGTACCAGCTGACGCAGGACAACGTGGCGTCGCGCGCGCCCACCCAGTCGTTCTACGAGCCCACCGGCAAGGTCCGCTCGCGCGGCCTGGAACTGGAGGTCCGCTCCCAGCTCACCGACAACCTGGCGCTGCTGGCGAGCTACACGCTCAACAACATGACCATCCGGGAATCGGCCGACGGCTACGAGGGCAATACGCCGTACCAGGCGCCCCGGCACATGGCCTCGGCCTGGATGGACTGGCAGTTCACCCCCGGCGTCACCCTGGGCGCCGGCGTGCGCTACGTGGGGACCACCTGGGTGGACAACGCCAATTCGCTCAAGGTCGATCCGTACACGCTGGTCGACATGATGGTGCACGTGGACCTCGGCCGCTTCGCGCCCGCCCTCAAGGGCAGCAGCCTGCGCGTGGCCGCCACCAACCTGTTCGACAAGACCTACGTTGCCTCGTGCATCAGCGTGGAGAACTGCTATTGGGGCGAGGCCCGCAATGTAATGGCCACGCTCTCTTATCAGTGGTAGACGCGCGCGCGGCGCGCCTGGAACCGCCGGCCGGGGGAGGTCCTCCGACGGGCATGAGCATTTGGAGACCCGAAGTGAGAAACGAGGATGCTTACGACTTCATTGCCATCGGCCTGGGGCCATTCAATCTCAGCCTGGCCTGCCTGGCCGAGCCCATAGCGGGATTGCGGGGCGTCTTCCTGGAACGCAACGCCTCGTTCGACTGGCACCCCGGCATGCTGATCGACAACACGACGCTGCAGAACCCGTTCCTGGCCGACCTGGTCAGCCTGGCGGACCCGCAGAGCCCGTTCAGCTTCCTGAACTACTGCAAGCAGGAAGGCAAGATCTACTCGTACTACATCCGCGAGAACTTCTACCTGACCCGCGCCGAGTACAACCGCTATTGCAAATGGGCCATCGCCCGGCTCGGCAACATCCGCTTCGGCCACGAAGTGCAGGACGTCAGCCACGACGCCCAGCGCGGGCATTATGTCGTCACCGGCGTCCAGGGCCCCGGCCGCGAAGCGTTCGTCTATCGATGCCGCAAGCTGGTGCTGGGCGTCGGGTCGGTGCCGGCCTTCCCGCCCTGCTGCCGCGACGCAGGCCACCGCTACCTGCATTCGGCCGACTACATCGCGCACAAGCACCTGCTGCAACAGCGCAGGTCGATCACCATCGTGGGCAGCGGCCAGAGCGCCGCGGAAATCTACTACGACCTGCTGAAATCCGCCGGCGAGCACGATTACACGCTGACCTGGATCACCCGCTCGCCGCGCTTTTTCCAGATGGAGAACACCAAGCTCACGCTGGAGATGATCTCGCCCGACTACATCGATTATTTCTACAACCTGCCGGACGCCACCAAGACCGAGATCATCGGCAAGCAGGACAGCCTGTACAAGGGGGTCAACGCCAGCCTGATCAACCAGATCTACGACCTGCTGGACGACCGCCGCCGCCAGGGCGCCCTGCGCACCCACCTCATCACCAACTGCGAAGTCCAGGCCTGCCGCTACGACGCCGCGCGCGACGGCTACGAACTGGATTTCGAGCAGGTCGACTACCGCGCCCGCTACACGCACCGCACCGATACGGTGCTGTTCGCCACCGGCTACAACCAGAACATCCCGCCGTTCGTGTCCGGCATCCGCGACCGCATACGCTGGGACAGCCACGGCCGCTACCGGCTGTCGCGCAATTACGCGGCCGACCTGAACGGCAACGAGATATTCGTGCAGAACGCGGGCATGCATACACACGGGCTGACCAATCCCGACCTGGGCATGAGCTGCTACCGCAACTCGTGCATCATCCGCGAGCTGACCGGGGTGGAGCACTACAAGATCGAGCAGCGCATCGCGCTGCAGGATTTCGCCGTGCCCGTCGACGAACAGTTCGTTCCCATCCCGGAGCACGCATGACACTGAAGGCGCACATCATCATCATGACCGCGTTCGCGGTCGTGAGCGACGCGATCCTCATTCCCTTCTACCCGCAGTTCTTCCAGCTGCGCTACGGCATGGACAGCTCGGTGCATGTCGGCGCGTACGTGGCGGCGATCTCCATCGCGGTCATGTGCACCCTGCCGCTGTGGGCGCGCGTGGCGCGCCGCGTCGAACCGCTGCACCTGCTGGTATGGACCCAGCTGGCCGCCGGCGCGTTCAGCGTCCTGAGCAACTGGGCGCCCGACGTGGCCTGGTACTGGGCGCTGTCCCTGCTGATGTTCATGTGCAAGAGCAGCTACCTGCTCATGTATCCCTACCTGATGCGGCTCGCCCCCAAGGAAACCCATGCGGGCGTGGTCGGCATCCTGTCGGTGGTGGTGCATTTCGGGGCGATCTTCGGCGCGGTGGTGGGTGGCTTCGTGCTGCAGACCTGGGGGCCGACCGGCAGCATCATGGCCATGGCGGCGGGCGATTTCTTCCAGATGGCGGTATGCGCGCACCTGATCCGCAGCGGCAAGATCGTGCGGGTCAGCGGGCAGGCCGACGGCGCCGGCGCGCCGGCCGCCCCGGCGCCGCTGCGGGCCGCGTGGCGGGCCCGCCTGCCGATCCTGCGGCTGGCCGTGGTCATGCTGGTGTTCGACTTCGGCTGCTTCGTCATCCGGCCATTCTTCTCGGTGCGCTGGCAATCCATCAGCGACCACGCCTCGGAGCTGGCCTCCGGCATGGTATTCGCCATCCCCGGCGTGCTGGCCATCATCGCGCTGCGCGTGCACGCCCGCATACGCCGGCGCGCCGGCAAGCTGCCCGACCATACCCTGGGCAACCTGGCGCTGGGCATCGCCGGCCTGCTGATGCAGGCGGCGCCGGACCCGGCCCTGGTGGTGGTCGGCCGCTGCATCTATGGCTGGGCCATCTTCCAGATCATCGTCAAGCTGGAAGTCAACCTGTTCCGGCTGAGCACGCCCGACCGCTACGCGCAGGACTATGCCGTGACCAATTTCTTCCAGAATCTGGGCGTGCTGCTGTCCTCGTTCGCCGCCGGCGCCATTGTCAGCCGCTACGGCCTGCACATGCCCTTCCTGGCCGGCGCCGCGGCCTTCGTCCTGGCCGCCGTGCTGGACCGGCTGATCCTGAAAGTCCCCAGCGCCGCGCACCAGGACGAAGCCGACCGCCCGGCCTCAACCAGCAAGCTGGAGGCGCCCGCCCATGCCAGTTGAACTGCCCGCATCCACCGCCCACCGCCGGGGCGACGGCAACCTGCCCTACCTGGACGAGGAAGGCTTCGTCCTGCGCATGCTGCGCATCCCGGCAGACATCCCCGTGCTGCACGACTGGTTCACGCGCGACTACGCCACGTTCTGGCTGATGCAGGACAAGACGGCGGACGAGATCCAGGCGATCTACCAGGCCCTGATGGACTCGGGCCACGCCACCGCGTACCTGGGATTGCGCGACGGCCGGCCGGCCTTCATGGCCGAATGCTACGACCCTTTCCACGACCGCATCCGCCAGCACTATGCGCCGCAGCCCGGCGACCTGGGCATGCACTTCTTCGTCGGGCCGGCCGCGCGCCCGGTGGCGGGCTACACCCGCTCGGTGTTCCGCGCGCTGATGCGCTTCATGTTCCTGCACCTGGGCGCGCGCCGCATCGTGGTCGAGCCCGACGCCAACAACCGCAAGATCCATGTCCTGAACCGGGCCATGGGATTCGTCTATGACCGCAACGTGCCCTTCGAAGAGAAGATCGCCAGCCTAGCCTTCTGCACGCGCGCGCAGTTCGAGCATGCCGTGCAGGCCGCCCCGGAGGAAGTCCACTCATGAATTCCGCAACCCTGACCCAGATGTCGCAGCAACCCGGCCTGGCCGCCACGCACCTGACGCCCGAGCTGTGGGCCGCCAGCAACCGCCGGCTGGTGCGCAAGGCCCTGTCGGAGTATTCGCATGAACTGATCCTGGAGCCCGTGCTGCAGGGACCGGCCGGCGACGGCCTGGACCGCTACCAGGTGCGCAGCGACGACGAGCGCACCACGTACAGCTTCTCGGCCCGCGTGCTGGCCCTGCGCCACTGGCATATCGCGGCGGACTCGATCGTCCGCGAACGCGACGGCCAGGCGCTGCCCCTGGACGCCCTGCAGTTCATCATCGACGTGCGCAAGCGGCTGGCCATCAAGGAGGAGCTGCTGCCGATCTACCTGGACGAGATCAGCAGCACCCTGTACGGCGCCGCCTACAAGCTGGCCAAGCCCGATGCGCCCGACGTCGCCGAACTGGCCCGGACCGACGATTTCCAGCGCATCGAGGTCGCCATGAGCGAAGGCCATCCCGGCTTCGTGGCCAACAACGGCCGCCTGGGCTTCAATGCCGTCGACTACCAGGCCTATGCGCCGGAGGCGGGCGCGCCGGTGCGGGTGGTCTGGCTGGCCGTGCACAAGGACAATGCGACCTTCGCCAGCCTGCCCGGCCTGGACTACCAGCGCCTGATGCAGGAAGAACTGGGCGCCGCCACCGTGGCGCGCTTCACGGCCATGGTGCGCGACCTGCAATGCGATCCGGACGACTACTACTTCATGCCCGCGCATCCATGGCAGTGGTACAACAAGCTGTCGATCGCGTTCGCCTCGTACGTGGCCGCGCGCAAGATCATCTGCCTGGACTACGGCCAGGACGAGTACCTGGCCCAGCAGTCGATCCGCACCTTCTTCAACACCAGCGACCGCGGCAAGCGCTATGTGAAGACCTCGCTGTCCATCCTCAACATGGGCTTCATGCGCGGCTTGTCGCCCTACTACATGTCCGGCACGCCGGCCATCAACCACTACATCACGGGACTGATCGACGGCGACGACTACCTGCGCGCCAACGGTTTCAGCACCCTGCAGGAAGTCGCCTCGCTGGGCTTCCGCAACTATTACTACGAAGACGCGATCGCGATGGACACGCCCTACAAGAAAATGTTCTCCGCGCTGTGGCGCGAGAACCCGCTGGCGCGCCTGCGCGCCGGCGAGAAGCTGATGACCATGGCCGCGCTGCTGCACACCGACCAGCGCGGCGCCGCGCTGCTGCCGGAGCTGATCCGGCGTTCCGGGCTGACCACGCAGGCGTGGCTGCGCCATTATCTGCAGGCTTACCTGGCGCCGCTGCTGCACTGCTTCTACCGGCACGACCTGGTCTTCATGCCGCATGGCGAGAACCTGATCCTGGTGATGGACGGCTGCGTCCCGGTGCGCGCCATCATGAAGGACATCGCGGAAGAATCGGCCGTGCTGGACATCGGCGCGCGCGAGCGCATGCCCGACATCGTCAAGCGGCTGGCGGTGGACGTGCCGGACAACGTCAAGCTGCTGGCCATCTTCATCGACGTGTTCGACGGCGTGCTGCGCTACGTCAACCAGATCCTGGTGGAAAACCGCTGCTGCGACGAAGACGCCTTCTGGCAGGCGGTCGCGGATTGCGTGTCCGACTACCAGGAAGCCCACCCGGACAACGCCGCCAAGTATGCCGCGTACGACATGTTCGCGCCCGAGTTCCTGCATTCTTGCCTGAACCGCCTGCAGCTCGGCAACAACCTGCAGATGGTCAACCTGGCCGACCCCGCCGCCAACCTGAAAATGGCGGGCAACCTGCAGAACCCCATCGCCCGCTTCCGCCGCCGGCCCGCCGCCGCGGCGCAGCCGGACCGCGTGGACGCGATCGGCGAGCCGGCCTGATGCTGCAGACCGCGCAGCGCGGCGAGGCGGCGGCCGCCCGGCCGGCGGCGCACGATCCGGAGGCGCTGGAGAGCCTGCTCGCGCGGGCGGACCAGGCGCTGCCCGGCCTGCGCTGCCGCGCGGCGGCGGCCGGCGGACCGGTGGTGACGGCCGAGCCGGGCCACCCCGGCCTGCCCGCCTTGCGCGATTTCTGGGCGCGGGCCTATCCGGAAGCCGGCCCGCATTACCTGTCCATGCGCTGCTGGGGCCTGGCCATCTGGCAGCCCATCTACCTGTGCGTGCTGGCCGCGCACCTGGACAGCCGCGTGCCGCGGCTGGACGGCGCGCGCCAACCCTGGTCCGCGCAGGACGGCTTCACCCATGGCGTGTGGCTGCCGCCGCATGCCCCCGGCGGCGGCGCGCTGGACCAGCGCATCGCGCACGGGGCGGCCGAGATCGCGCGCTTCTGCGCCCGGATGCGCGCCGCGATGCAGCCGGTGCTGGCGGTGCCGCGCAAGTCCGCCGACGCCACCGTGGCTGAATGCGTGCTGGCCGCCGTACTGCTGGCGGCGCGCCACGCCCGGACCGATGTGGCGCCGACCCGCGCCTGGGCCGATTGCTGGCTGTCCGGCATCGGCGTGAGCGGCGGCTGCGGTCTGCTGGCCTACCAGAATGCCCGGGGCGACCCGGCCCTGATGCTGGACCGGAAGATCTGTTGCCACCACTTCCGTCGCCGCGACGGCGACAAATGCGCGAGCTGCCCCAAGCTCACCGAAGACGAGCGCATCCACCGCACGCAGGCCGACGCCCACTGACCGCGCCCGCCTGCCCGGCCGGCCCGTTCCGCAGGAGAGGTACATGACCGATATCGCCAGCGCCCGGCATATAGCCCCCGCGCAGACCCAGCTACCCGTCAGCGCCTATTTTGACGAAGCCCGCTTCGCGCGCGAGCAAGAACTCATCTTCAAGCAATCCTCTTTGTACGTCGGCCACCAGAAGCTGGTGCCCGAGGTCGGCGATTGGCGCACCCTGCCCCAGGAAGACGGCGGGCGCGTGCTCGTGCGCAACCCCCAGGGCGTCGAGCTCATCTCCAACGTCTGCCGCCACCGCCAGGCCCTCATGCTCGGCGGTCACGCCGGCAACGTCGCCAGCCCCGCCCACGGACACGGCAACCTCAAGGACTCCGGCGGCAACATCGTCTGCCCCCTGCACCGCTGGACCTACAACAACCGCGGCGAACTGCTCGGCGCGCCACAGTTCGACAGCACCCCCTGCATGAACCTGCAGCGCTTTCGCCTGCGCGATTGCCACGGCCTGCTCTTCGAGGGCCCGCGCGACCCCGCCGCCGATCTCGCCCCCCTGTTCGCCCGCCCCGAGTTCGACTTCGGCGACTACGTCCTCGACCACGTCGAGGTCCACCACTGCAACTACAACTGGAAGACCTTCATCGAGGTCTACCTCGAGGACTACCACGTCGGCCCCTTCCACCCGGGCCTGGGCCGCTTCGTCACCTGCGACGACCTCACCTGGGAATTCGCCGACTGGTACAGCCTGCAGCGCGTCGGCGTGCACAAGGCCCTCGCGCAGCCCGGCTCCGACGTCTACAAACAGTGGCACGACCGCGTGCTCGACTATCGCGCCGGCGACGCCCCCGACTTCGGCGCCGTGTGGGTCACCTACTTCCCCACCCACATGATCGAGCTCTACCCCCACGTCCTGGTGCTCTCCACCCTCTACCCCAAGAGCCCCCAGGAAACCCTCAACGTGGTCGAGTTCTACTACCCCGAGGAAATCGTCGCCTTCGAGCGCGACTTCGTCCAGGCACAGCGCGCCGCCTACATGGAGACCGCCGTCGAGGACGACGAGATCGCCGAGCGCATGGATGCCGGCCGCAAGGCCCTCATGGCCCGCGGCGTCAACCAGGCCGGCCCTTACCAGTCGCCCATGGAAGACGGCATGCAGCACTTCCACGAATGGTATCGGCGCATCATGCAGGAACCGGCCGCCCCGCCGGACCAGGCGGTCGGCCTGCTGGCGGCGCGGCCGCACCGCGCCACCAGCCTGTAGCGCGGCGCGGATCAGTCGATCGAGAGCTGCAGCTTGTGGATCAGGTCGCCGAAGCGCTTGATTTCCGACTGGTAGAAGGCCTCCAGTTGCTGCGGCGTGCGATAGGTGCCTTCCGCGGCCTGGGCATCCAGGCTTTCCTGCACCGCCGGCAGCGCCAGGGCCGCCTTGTTGGCCTGGTTCAGTTTCTCGACCACGGGTGCGGGAGTGCCGGCCGGCGCGAACAACGCATACCATTGCGAGAATTCCAGGCCCGGGAAACCGGCCTCGGCCATGGTGGGCACGTCCGGCAAGGCGCGCGTGCGGGTCGGATGGGCCACCGCCAGGATCTTGATCTTGCCCGACGCCTGCTGGGCGATGGCGGACGCGGTGCCCACGAAGGCCAGGTCTACCTGGCCGCCCATGGCGTCGGTCACGGCCGGGCTGTCGCCCTTGTACGGGACATGGATCATGTCCAGGCCGGTCGCCGCCTTGAAGGCTTCGCCGGTCAGGTGGCCGGTGCCGCCGACGCCGCTGCTGCCGAACGACAGCCGATGCCGCTTGCCGTACTCCAGCAGTTCCGCGACGCTGTCGACGCCCAGGCCGGCATTGACCGCCATCACAATGGGCACCGATGCCACCATGGCCACCGGCGTGAAATCCCTGGCCGCGTCGTACGGCTGCTTCTTGTACAGCGTGGGGTTGGTGCCGTGCGTGGCGCTGTTGCCCATCAGCAGGGTGTAGCCGTCCGGCGCGGCCTTGGCCACCGCGGCCGCGCCGATCATGCCGTTGGCGCCGCTCTTGTTGTCGACCACGATGTTGGCCTGCATTTCCTGGCCCATGTAGCGGGCCATCAGGCGCGTCAGGTAGTCGTTGGCGCCGCCCGCGGCGTAGGGCGAAACGAACTGCACGGGCCGGTCGGGGTACTGGGCCAGAGCCGGCGCGGCAAAGGCCGTCACCGCCAGCGCCGCGGCGATGCGGCCGACCACTCGGGTTGCAGCGAAATGCAGGTTCAACATGGACGTGTCTCCTCAAACTGTACGGTCATTCACTGCGAGTCCGGGACACCGCCCCGGCTCGAGTTGTCCGCAGTCTAAGCGCGCCCATCGGCCCGGCTGCCGCGGCGCCGGCGCGCGACGCAGATTCAGGTCCACGCTATGGAATTCCCGCGCCGACCGCGCTGTCGCGCATGGCGCGGCGCCCCGGCCATGGGGGCTGCCGTCCGCATCCCGGACGTTGGGCGGCAAGCGCCTGCTCAGGAAACCAGCGCCAGCGTAGGCATGGCGTACGGCACGCGGTCGCGGTCGACCTGGTTGCGCAACTCGGCCTCGATGGACGCCACCGCGTCGCTCAAGCAGCGCACCACCATCTCGAGGCGGTTCTGCGCCAGGCGCGAAGCCAGCGTGGATACGCTGACGCCGGCCGCCGGCGTGCCATCGGGCGACCGGATCACCATGCCGACCGAATGCACCGGCGGCTCGTCCATCACCTTGTTGGTGGCGTATCCGCGGCGCCGCGTGCTTTCTATGCTGGCGCGCAGGGCGGCCTCGGTGAAGCGCGGGTTCTTGCGGCGCGTGCGCTCGACATTGATACGGCAGATGCGGTCGATTTCCTCGTCGGGCAAGGCGCTCATCAAGGCCAGCCCGCTGGCGCCCACATTCAGCGGGCGATGCCGGCCGACGTCGTGGACGAACATCTTGATCGGAAACGAGCCATCGGCGCGCGCCACGCAGATCCCGTCGAACCCGGAGCGGACCGTCAGGAACACCGTGTCGCCCGTGTGCTCGGCGATGGCATCCAGGTACGGCAGGCAGATGTCGCGCAGCGCAACCTTCGGCGCGGCGGCCAGGCCCAGTTCGTAGGCCAGGCTGCCCAGGTAATACCGCTTGGACGCCGAGTCCTGGCGGACCAGCTTTTCCGCGACCATGCCCTGCAGCAGCCGGTGCACCGTCGGGCGCTCCAGGCCGGTGCGCCGGTACAGCTCGACCAGTCGGCTGCCGCTGCGGTTGTTCACGGCAATGATGCGCAACAACGCAATGGCGCGCTGCAGCGACTGGGTGCCGGGGGCCGCCTTGGCGGCGGCCGGGGTGGGTGCGGTCATCGATGTCTCCTCGGTGGCGCGCGATCGGCACGCGACGCCCTGACGTCTGCATATTGGACGCTTGTATTGGTCGAATTGTGTCCAGTTCCCATCGAAAGCGAAAGCCGGAGTTCATAGTATGGACTGGTTTTCACGCCCGGTCGGCCGCCGGGCGCCATCGCGCCGGCCAAAAGCCCGCAATATACGAACCCTCCCGGCCCGCAATGGAAAGGACATGCAGCAGGAACTGATCACCAGGACGGAGGCTGGCGTGCTGTGGCTCACGCTCAACCGTCCCGAACGCCGCAACGCGCTCAGCCCGGACTTGTACGCCGCGTTGCTGCGGGCCCTGGAGGCCGCCGGACGCGACGATGCGGTCGGCGCCGTCGTGCTGGCCGGCGCCGGCCCGGCGTTTTGCGCCGGCGGCGACGTGGCCCGCATGAACCGGCAGTCCGGCGAACCGCCGGCCCCGCGGCCGGAACGGATCGCCGCATTGCGGGCGCGCACCCGCGTCGTCGAACACTTGCATTGCATGCCCAAGCCCACCATTGCGATGATTCGCGGCGCGGCGGTGGGCGCCGGGCTGTCGCTGGCGCTGGCCTGCGACCTGCGCTATGGCGACCCCACCGCGAAATTGCGCACCGGTTTCGCGAACGTGGGCGCCTCCGGCGACTTCGGCGGCCATTACTTCCTGCCCCGCATCGTCGGGCCGGCCCGGGCGCGCGAGCTCTACCTGCGCTCGCCGATGGTGCCGGCCGGCCAGGCGCTGGCGCTGGGCCTGCTGCACGAGCTGTTCAGCGCCGACCGCCTCGAAACCGAGGTGGCCGCCATCGCGCGCGCGCTCGCCAATGGCCCGCAGCCGGCGCTGGGCCATATCAAGGCGAACCTGAACGACGGCCTGGCGCTCGGCCTGGCCGAGGTGCTGGAGCGGGAATGCGCCCGCCATGTCGATTGCGTCGACAGCGCCGACCACAAGGAAGCCGTGCGCGCCTTCGTGGAAAAGCGCCCTCCCGTATTCCAGCGTTCGGGCGCGGCCGGCGGCCGCGACCCGAACTGACCGCCATCCATTTCCAAGGAGACATCATGCCCAGACTATGTGAAGACCGCGTGGTCATCGTGACCGGCGCCGGCCGCGGCATCGGCCGCGAGTACGCGCTGCAACTGGCCGCGCAAGGCGCTCGCGTGGTCGTCAACGACCTGAGCGTATCGCGCTCGGGCGAGGACACTGGCGAGAGCACCGCCGAGGCGGTGGCGCGCGAGATCGTCGCCGCGGGCGGCCAGGCCATCGCCAACCACGAGAACGTGGCCGACTTTGCCGGCGCGGCGCGCATGGTGCAAGCGGCGATCGAGCATTTCGGCGCCCTGCACGCGCTGGTCAACAACGCCGGCATCCTGCGCGACCGCACGCTCTGCAACATGAGCGAGCAGGAATGGGACGCCGTCATCAACGTGCACCTGAAAGGCACTTTCGCCCCCAGCCGCCACGCCGCCGCCTATTGGCGCGACCTCTACAAGCAGACTGGCGAGCCGGTCAACGCCCGCATCATCAATACGTCCTCGTCATCCGGGCTGTACGGCAATATCGGCCAGATCAACTATGGCGCGGCCAAAGCCGGCATCGCCGCCATGACCATCATCGCGGCCCGTGAACTGAAGCGCTACGGCGTCACCGTCAACGCAATCAATCCGCATGCCCAGACGCGCATGACGGAGGGCATCCGCGAACGCTCCGCCGAGGAAATCGCCGCGCGCCACCCGCGCTGGATCGCGCCCGGCGTCGTCTGGCTGGCCAGCGCCGACAGCCAGGACGTCACCGGCCGGATCTTCGAGCTGGGCGGCGGCCACCTGGCGGCGATGGAAGGCTGGCGCCGCGGTCCGGCCGCGGACCCGATCGACGATGTGTCGCGCATCGGCCCGGTCATGCGCGACCTGGCCCACCGGGCCCGGCGCAACGTCGACATGAAAGGCCATGACCTCGACTGACCCCGGAGCCAGCCGTGATTGACAAGCGTGTAAGTTCATTGGCCGAAGCGGTGGCCGGCATCAAGGACGACTCCGTCATCCTGGTCGGCGGCTTCGGCTCGTCCGGCCGCCCGGCCGACCTCATGGAGGCGCTGCTCGATTCCGGCGTCCGGGGCCTGACCGTCGTCGCCAACAATGCCACCGTGGGCGACGACATCGTCGCCGAACTGATGAGCGCCGGCCGCATCCGCAAAGTGGTGTGCTCCTTTCCGCGCGGCCTGAAAGGCCGCACGATCTTCGACGAGCTCTACGGCGCGGGCAAGATCGAGCTCGAACTGGTGCCGCAGGGCACGCTGGCCGAACGCATCCGCGCCGGCGCGGCGGGCATCGGCGGCTTCTACACCCGCACGGCCGCCGGCACCCGCCTGGCCGAAGGCAAGGAGACCCGGGTCATCGACGGGCAGACCTACGTCCTGGAAGCGCCCATCAAGGGCGACGTCGCCTTGCTCAAGGGGCTGCGCGGCGACCGCTGGGGCAACCTGGTGTATCACCGCGGCGCCCGCATCAACAACCCCGTGATGGCCGGCGCGGCCAGGCTGGTGGTCGCGCAGGTGCGCGAGATCGTGCCGCTGGGCGCGCTCGACCCGGAACACATCATCACCCCGGGAGTATTCGTGGATCGTTTAGTGGAGGTGCCCCATGAGCGCCAAGCTTAGCCGCCAGGACATCGCCCGCGTCGCCGCCCATGACATCCCGGACGGCGCCTGCGTGAACCTCGGCATCGGCCTGCCCACGCTGATCGCCGACTACGTGCCGGCCGGCCGCGAGCTGATGCTGCACAGCGAACAAGGCCTGCTGGGCCTGGGCCCGGCGCCCGCGCCGGGCGAAGAAGACTATGACGTCATCAACGCCGGCAAATCCCCCGTCACGCTGCTGCCTGGCGCCTCGGTATTCAGCCACAGCGAATCGTTCCTGATGATCCGCGGCGGACACATCCAGATTGCCTGCCTGGGCGCCTTCCAGGTAGCGGCCAACGGCGACCTGGCCAACTGGACGGTCGACGCGCCGAACCAGATTCCCGGCGTGGGCGGCGCCATGGACCTGGCCGCCGGCGCCGAGCAAGTGTGGGTGCTGATGGAACACTGCACCAAGGACGGCCAGCCGCGCATCCTGCAGCAATGCGCCTACCCCCTGACCGCGCCGGGCTGCGTCGACCGCGTCTACACCGACCTTGCCGTCATCGACATTACCGCCGCCGGACTGGTCGTGCGGCGCATGGCCGAAGGATGGACCCTGCCGGACCTGCAGGCGGTCACCGGCGCCCCGCTGACCCTGGCCACCGACTGGTCGGTGTACCGCCCCCCGTCCTAGGAGAATAAGTTGCAAACCGCAGTTACCCGCCTGCTCGGCATCGAGCACCCCATCGTGCAGGGCGGCATGCAATGGGTCGCCCGCGCCGAACTGGTCGCGGCCGTCTCCAACGCCGGCGCCCTCGGCATCCTGACGGCGCTGACGCAGCCCAGCCCGGAGGCGCTGCAGCGCGAAATCGCCCGCGTGCGCGACATGACGGACCGGCCGTTCGGCGTGAACCTCACGTTCCTGCCCACCCTCAAGCCGGTTCCCTACGCCGAGTACCGCGACGCCATCATCGATGCCGGCATCAAGATCGTCGAGACCGCCGGCAACAACCCGCGCGAGCACCTGCCGGCCCTGAAGGCGGCCGGCGTGCGCGTGATCCACAAGTGCACCACGCCGCGCCATGCCCGCAAGGCCCAGGAGATCGGCGTGGACATCGTCTCCATCGACGGCTTCGAATGCGCCGGCCATGTCGGCGAGAACGACATCCCCGGCCTGATCCTGATTCCCGCCACCGTGGCGCAGGTGGACATCCCCGTGATCGCCTCGGGCGGCTTCGGCGATGCCCGCGGCCTCGTCGCGGCGCTGGCGCTGGGCGCCGAGGGCATCAACATGGGCACGCGCTTCATGTGCACCCAGGAATCGCCGGTGCATCCCGCCATCAAGGAGGCCATCACGCGCTCCAGCGAGACCGACACCCGGCTCATCCTGCGCAGCCTGCGCAATACCAGCCGCGTCTGGCGCAACGCCCTGTCCGGCCAGGTCGTCGAGCTGGAAGCGGCGGGCGCCGGCATCGACCGCATCGGTCCGCTGGTGGCCGGCGCCAAGGGCCGCGGCGTGTATGAAAGCGGCGACGTCGAAGGCGGCATCTGGACCGTCGGCATGATCCAGGGCCTGATCGACGACGTGCCCACCTGCGGCGAACTGGTGCGCCGCATGATCGACCAGGCGCATGCGCTGGTCGCCGGACGCCTGGCGTCCGTCCTGTAACCCGGCGCGTCCCGTCCAGGGGACGCCCTCTTCTGCAAGGCAAGCCGATGCTGACTCTCGACACCCCCTACGACCTGGAAGCCCATGTGGGCAAGATCCTGGGCCGGACCGACTGGGTGGAAATCACCCAGGAAATGATCGACGACTTCGCCCGCATCTCGGGCGACCGCAACTGGATCCATGTGGACGTGGCGCGCGCGCGGCGCGAGCTGCCCGACGGCAAGACCATCGCCCACGGCATGCTGACGTTCTCGCTCATGTCCGGCATGGGCGGCGAGATCGTGCAGGTGCGCGAGCGCGGCCGCGGCATCAACTACGGCTCGAACAAGGTGCGCTTCACCGCGCCGGTGCAAGTGGGCGCGCGCATCCGGCTGGAGCGCAGCCTGGTGGCGTTCGAGCGCATGGAGGGCGGCGTGCGCCTGACCTACGGCAACACCATGTACCGCGAGGGCCAGGAACGTCCCGTGATGGTCGCCGAAACCCTCAACCTGATGTATGAAAAGGGCAAGTGATGCACGCACGACCCGATGATGCCCCGGGCGGCGACGCGCCCTATGCGCGCTACGTGCGCCACCTGCGGGCCGGCCAGCTGGCCTATCAGTTCAGCCCGGCGGCCGGGCGCGCGGTGTTCTTCCCGCGCGTGCGCTGCCCCTATTCCGGCCAGGACTGCCTGGAATGGCGCATCAGCGCCGGCCTCGGCACCGTGTACAGCACGTCCGTGGTGTACACGCGCAAGGGCGACCCCTACAACGTGGCGCTGATCGACCTGGACGAGGGCTTCCGCATGATGAGCCGCGTCATCCTCGCCGACCCCGCGCGCGTGGCCATCGGCCAGCGCGTGCGCTTCCAGGCCATTGCCGAGGAAGGGCTGGACGATCCGATCCCCGTGTTCACGCTGCTGGAGCCCGCGCAATGAGTGCTGATTTCAAACCCGGCCGCGCCGTCGTGGCGGGCGCCGCCGAATCCGACCTGGGCGCCGTCGGCGACGCCTGGTCCGCCATCGACCTGATGGCGCAGGGCGTCTACCGCGCCCTCGACGACTGCGGCCTGTCCATCCGCGACGTGGACGGCCTGTTCTGCGCCACCAGCCAGAGCCGCCTGGCGGGCCTGGCGCTGGCCGAGTACCTGGCCCTGCCCGAGGCCTACATCGACTCGACCTCGACGGGCGGATCGTCGTTCATGGGCCACCTGGCGCGGGCCGAGGCCGCGATCGCCGCCGGCCTGTGCGAAGTCGCCGTGGTCGCTTACGGCAGCACCCAGCGCTCGCTGGGCCGCAAGAACACCAGCCGCGCCGAATGGAACCCCTACGAATCGCCGTTCAAGCCGTTCCTGCCGCCCACCGCCTACGCCCTGGCGGCCGCCCGCCACATGCACGAGTTCGGCACCACCCGCGAGCAGCTGGCCGAGGTCGCCGTGGCCGCGCGCCAATGGGCGCTGCTGAACCCCGCCGCCTGGGAAAAAACGCCGCTGACGGTCGAAGAGGTGTTGGCCTCGCGCATGGTCAGCCACCCGTTGACGATCCGCGACTGCTGCCTGGTGTCCGACGGCGGCGGCGCCGTGGTGCTGACCACCCCGGCGCGCGCGCGGGCGCTCGCGCAGCCGCCGGTCTATCTGCTGGGCGCGGGCCACTGCACCACGCACCAGACCATCTCCAACATGCCGGACCTGGTCAATACCGGCGCGCGCGTATCCGGTTCGCTGGCCTACGCGCAGGCCGGCCTGACCTCGTCCGATATCGATGTGGTCGGGCTGTACGACGCCTTCACGATCAACACGATCCTGTTCCTGGAAGACCTGGGCTTTTGCGCCAAGGGGGAAGGCGGCGCGTTCGTCGGCAACGGCCGCATCGCGCCGGGCGGCGCCTTGCCGGTCAACACCAATGGCGGCGGCCTGTCGTACTGCCATCCCGGCATGTACGGCATTTTCCTGTTGATCGAGGCGGTCCGCCAACTGCGCGGCCAGTGCGGCCAGCGCCAGGTCCAGGGCGCGGAAGTCGCGCTGGCGCACGGCAATGGCGGGGTGCTGTCGTCGCAGTACACGGTGATCCTGGGCGGGCCGTCGACCATCTGAGGCGGCCGCTGCCGGCGCCGCGGTTGCCGGCTGCTTGACCCTCACGTAACGTTACGCCTCACACTTCGGAGTGCGCAATGAACGGAGGCACCATGCAACTGAAAGTAGGAGAACTGGCCAAGCGTAGCGGACTCACCGTCCGCACGCTGCACCACTATCATGCGATCGGCCTGCTGACGCCCTCGGCGCGCGCCGGGAACGGCTATCGGCTGTATGGTCGCGACGACATCGCACGGCTCCACCGGATCCAGGCGCTGCGCCGCTTCGGGCTGTCGCTGGCCGAGATCGGCGCTTACCTGGACGGCCCGAGTCCTCCGCTGGCCGATATCGTCGCCAGGCAGATCAGCATGCTCGACCGGCAGATCGGGCAGGCCGCGAGGCTGCGCGCGCGCCTTGCCCAACTGCACGGCCAACTGGTCGAAGGCGCGGAACCGGACTTGGGCGACTGGCTCACCACACTGGAGTTGATGACCGTGTACGACAAGTATTTTTCCCCCGACGAACTCACGCGCCTGCCCATGTATCGCAACAGCCCGACAGGCGACGCCGCCTGGATGGCGCTGGCCGGCGAGGCGCGCGAGCTGATGCAGGCCGGCACCGCGCCCGAGGCCGCGCCGGCGCGCGACCTGGCGGTGCGCTGGATGACGCAGCTGGTGCGCGACACCGATGGCGACCCGCGCCTGCTCGTCAAGCTGAACCAGATGCACGAGCGCGAGCCGTCGCTGCAGGCCCACCTGGGCATTTCACCCGCCATGCGCGACTATGTGCTGCAAGCCTTCTCGGAGAGCAAGCTGCGCATCTACGAGCAATACCTGACGCCGGAAGAGTCCCGCTACATGCGCGCCCATTACGGGCAGCGGGCGGCGGAATGGCCGCAACTGATGGCCGACGTGCGCGACGCGCTCGAGGCGGGCACGCCGCCCGGCTCGCCCGAGGGCCGGGCGCTGGCGCGGCGCTGGCTGGACTTGTTCAAGAGCTATGCCGGCGCAGACCCGGCCACGCACGCCAAGTTCCGCCAGGCGCTGGCGAACGAGCCGGAGCTGATGGCCGGCACCTGGGCCAGCGACAGCCTGCTGGGTTTCGTGCGGGCGGCAATGGCCGGGCTGGCGCCGGCGCACTGAAATGGCGCCAGGCGGCGGGCCCGCGGCCATGCGGCCCGCCGCCTGTCAGGGCAGCTTGCGCGAGCCGTCGGGATAGTACTCGACGGTCGCCGCGGCTGCGCCGCCGTCGAAGGTCTTGCTGGAACGCTGCACGCCGTCGGGCCCGTAGGTGACCTCGCGCGCCAGCTTGCCCGCCTCGTCGTAGTACCGGTGCACCCCGACGTGACGGAATTGCCCCTGGAACACGCCCGCCGACTGCAGCACGCCCATGTCCGAAAACCGTTCCACGTAGGTGCCCGGCGTGCCGCGCGGCGCATGGATGGATTGGTCGACCCGCTTTTCCTTGACCTTGCCGTTCATGTACCACAGGGTGCCGCGCATTTCCCGGCCCCCCAGGAACTCCTGCTCGCGCACCGGCGTGCCGTTGTCCTGCCACTCGCGCTCGATGGCCTGGATCATCTTGGTCCCGTCGCGCCGCACCTCGCGCTCGATCACCTCGTAGATCAGGGTGCCGTTGCGCGCGTATTCGCGCGTCTGCTGGCCGCCGTCGATCTCGCGGGTCACGCTCTGGCCCGCCAGGGCCGGATCGGACTCCGCGTGCGCCAACGCCGGCAACGCGGCGATGGCGAGCGCCAGCAGGCAGGACAACATGCGCATCATGGTCGGTCTCTCCTCATCGGGCCGGGCCGGCGCGGCCGGCGCGGCGGTTATTTGGCGGGATGATCGCGGCGATACAGTTCCCATTCCTCGATCCGCGTGCCGTCGGGCAGCGTGCAGATGCCCACCTGGCCGGCCGGACGGTCCTCGATGGTCAGCTTGCCGCCGCGCTCGACACAATAGGCCGAAGCCGGATTGGGCATGCCGACGGGTCCGGGGGAATCCCCCGCGGAACTCGCGCATCCCGTGGCCAACAGCGCCGTGGCGGCGATAGCGATCTTGTTCATAGGCCCTCCGTGCTGGTGAGAAGCCCAGTTTACCTGCCTTGCCGGGGCGCGCTCAGGCCGAGGCGGCGCGCGGCCCGGCGGCGCCGGCCAGCACATCGCGTTCGCGCACGGCGAAAACCGTGATTTCGGCCAGGAAGGTCCTGGCATGCGCCATGGTGCGCCGGCCCCTGTCGCTGCGGAACGCCGCTTCGAGCCTGGCCGCGTCTTCGAACCACAACTCGACGATGCCGTCGATCGGCAGGCCGGCATAGTCGCATGCCTGGCCCTTGACCCGTTCGCGCGCCAGCACGACGTTCTGCCGATAACCCGCCACGCCCGGCATTTCGCATACATGTTCCGCGTGCGCGCGCCATTCGCGCCGGAAGGCGGCTTCGTCCATGTCGTCGCGCCGGCGCAGCAGCGACATCCGCTTCAGCAGGCCGGCGCGCGCGGGCGCGGACGGCGGCGCGACCACTTCGGTCGGCTCCACGGTGACGATATGCAGGCCGCCCAGGAAATACCGTTCGTCGGCCGCCAGCGCGCGGGCCGGCGCGTCGTCGGACAAGGCCGTCCCGCCGCCTTCGAAGCGCAGTTGCGAAAAACCGTCGAAGTCCCAGGCGCCGCGCGCGTAGTCGATGCCGCGCTGCGCGCGCTCGGTGACCACGTTCTGCCAATAGGAACACAGGCCGGGCAAGGCGCGGGCCAGCGGCCCGTGCACGTCGCGCCAATGCCGCTCGAACGCCGCCTGCGTCCAATCGGGCCGCTTGCGGATCAAGCCCATCCGGAAAGCCATCGCCAATCTCCTCGTCGATGAATCACGCGCCAGTGGCCGGGGACCGCGCCTGCGCCAGGGCTGGCGCGCGCTTGCGCAGCCAGATGCCATGGCGCACGGGCCACAGCCGGAAATCCGGGTCCACGCCCAGCGCCTGGGCGGCGTGGCGCGGCCAGTAGGGGTCGAACAAGGCCTCGCGGCCGATCGCCACCAGATCGGCGCGCCCTTGCGCGACGATGTCCTCGGCTTGCGCGGCGTCGACGATCATGCCCACGGCCTGGGTCATGACGCCGGCCTGCGCGCGGATATATTCGGCGAACGGCACCTGGAACCCCAGCCCGCGCGGCACCGGCAGCGCCCGGGTTTCCTCGGTCAGGCCGCCCGAAGAACAATCGACGACATCGACTCCCCGCGCGGCCAGCTCGCGCGCCAGCAGCACGGAGTCGTCCAGGCCCCATCCTCCCACGCTGCCGTCCACGGCGGACAGCCGGGCGAACAGCGGCTTGCCGGCCGGCCAGACGGCGCGCACCCGCGCGGCGATAGCCAGCGCCAGGCGCATGCGGTTCTGGATCGAGCCGCCCCAGCGGTCCGCGCGCCGGTTGGCGTGCGGCGACAGGAAGGCCGCCACCAGGTAGCCATGCCCGAAATGCAGCTCGATCACGTCCACGCCAGCGCGCTCGGCGCGCGCCGCGGCAGCGGCAAAGGCCTCGATGACGGCCTCGATGCCGGCCTCGTCGAGCGCGTCGGGCACCGACCAGCCCGGCCCGGCGGCGCGGGCGCTCGGCCCCAGCCGCCGCCAGGGCAGGCCGTCGCGCGCCATCTCTTGCGGGGTCAGCGCCGCGCCGCCCTCCCACAGCGGCTGGCTGCCCGCCTTGCGGCCGGCATGCGCCAACTGCACGCCGAACGCGCTGCCCTGCTCGTGCACGAACTCCACCACGGGCCGCAGCGCCTCCGCCTGGCTGTCTTGCCACAAGCCCAGGTCGGCGCTGCCGATGCGCCCGCGCGGATCGACCGCGGTGCTTTCGGTCAGGACGAGGCCCGCGCCGCCCAGCGCGAACTTGCCCAGGTGCACCAGGTGCCAGGAAGCGGCGTGCCCGTTGCGGGCGGCGTGCTGGCACATCGGCGCGATCACGATGCGGTTGGGCAGTTCCAGGTCGCGGATGCGCAACGGGGAGAACAGGCGGGAAGCGGCGGTCATCGGCGCCCTCCTTCAGTGCGCGCCAAGATAGGCGGCCTTGACCTTGGGATCGTCCAGGAGCTGGCGGCCCGGCCCGGCCAGGGTGATCAGGCCGGTTTCCAGCACATAGGCGCGATCGGCCACGCCCAGCGCCTGCTTGGCCATCTGCTCCACCAGCAGGATGGTCAGGCCGCTTTCGCGCAACTGCCTGATGGCGGCGAAGATGTCCTTGATGACCAGCGGCGCCAGGCCCAGCGACGGCTCGTCCAGCAGCAGCATGCGCGGCTCGCTCATCAGCGCCCGCGAGATGGCGAGCATCTGCTGCTCGCCGCCCGACAGCGTGCCGGCCAGTTGATCCCGCCGTTCGCGCAGGCGCGGGAAACGCGCGAACTCGCGCTCGATCGCCGCGGCCACCGCCTGCTTGCGGTCGCGCAGGCCATAGGCCCCGAGCATGAGGTTTTCCAGTACGGTCTGGTCGGCGAATACTCCGCGCCCTTCGGGCGACATGGCGATCCCCAGCGCGACGCGCTTGTGCGGCGCCAGGCGGGTGCAGTCGCGGTCCTGGAACAGCACGCGCCCGCCGGCCAGCGGCTCCAGGCCGCAGATCGCTTTCAACAGCGTGCTCTTGCCGGCGCCGTTGGCGCCGATGATGGTCACCACCTCGCCCGCGCGCACTTCCAGGTCCACGCCCTTGACGGCCTCGATGGCGCCATAGCGCACCCGGACGGATTCAAGTTTCAGCATCGTCGTCTCCATCAGGCGGGCGCGCCGGCCGGCAGTGGCGCGCCGCCGGCGGGGTCGGCCTCGTCGTCCACGCCCAGATATGCCGTGACCACGCGCGGGTCCGCCTGCACCTGGGCCGGCTTGCCTTCGGCGATCTTCACGCCGTAGTCCAGCACGATCACATGGTCCGACACCGACATCACCAGGTCCATATGGTGCTCGACCATGAGGATGGTCACGCCGCAACGGCAGATGCGGGTGAGCAGTTCGCCCAGCTCCGCGGTTTCCTGGGGGTTCAGCCCGGCCGCCGGCTCGTCCAGCAGCAACAGGTGCGGCTCGGTGGCGAGCGCGCGCGCCAGCTCCACGCGGCGTTGCAGGCCATATGGCAGGCTGCCGGCCGGCTGCCCGGCCAGCTCCGCCAGGCCGACGAAGCGCAGCAGCTGGTACGCGCGCCGGCGCGTCGCCTCCTCCTGGCGGCGGGCGCCGGGCAAGGCCGCCAGCGAGCTGAAGAAACCATTGCGCATGCGGCTGTGGCGTCCCAGCATGACGTTGTCCAGCACCGACAGCTCGCCGAACAGCCGCAGGTTCTGGAAGGTCCGCCCCATGCCGAGCTGGCAGATGCGGTGCACCGGCAGCCCGGCCACCTCGCGCCCCATGAACTGGATCGACCCCTGGTCGGGCACGACCACGCCGCTGAGCATGTTGATCATCGTGCTCTTGCCGGCGCCGTTGGGGCCGATGAGCGCATGGATGTGGCCGCGCTGCAGCTGGAACGACACCTGGTTGGCGGGCTTGACGCCGCCATAGGCCTTGCTGATCTCCGTGACGGTGAGCAACGGCCCGGCGCCCGGCTCGCGCAGGGGCGGCGCGGCATCCACCTGCGGCGCGGCGTCGGCGCGCGCGCGGCGCGGACGCCAGCGCGCCGCCACGCCGACCACGCCGCCCGGCATCACATACAAGGCGAACAGCAACAGGAAGCCATAGACGAAATGCTGCACCGAGGGCCAGCGCGCCAGCATCGCATCGACCACCGTCAGGATCACCGCGCCCACCAGCGGCCCGGCCTGCGTGCCCGAGCCGCCGAACAGCACCAGCAGCAGGATGAAGATCGACAGGTGGAAGGTGATGAAATCGGAATTGATGTACTGGTTCTGCTGCGCCACCATGGCGCCCGCGACGCCGCAGGTGACCGCCGCGATGACGAAGGCGATGACCTTGGCCCGGTACACGCGCACGCCGACCGAAGCCGCGGCGATTTCGTCGGCCTGCAGCGAGTGCAGCGCGCGCCCGAAGCGCCCGCACAGCAGGTTGCGCAGCAGCAGGTGCGTCGCGGCGCACATCACGATGCCGAACCAGACCCACTGCCGCATGTCGAACGGCTCACCGTTCCAGGTCAGCGGCTGGATGCCGTAGATGCCCTGCGCGCCGCCGAAGACGTCGGTCCACTCCGCCACCAGCTTCTCGACCACGATGCCGAAGGCGAGCGTCACCATGGCGAGATAAGGCCCCTTCACCCGCAGCGAGGGCAGCGCGACCAGCACGCCGCACAGGCCGGCCACCACCGCCGCCAGCGCCAGCGCCAGCCAGGGATCGAGCTCGTACCAGGTAGTCAGCAGCGCCACGGCATAGGCGCCGGCCGCGAACAGCCCGGCCTGGCCCAGCGATTTCTGCCCGGCGTAGCCCACCAGCACATTCATCCCCGCCGCGCACAGGTAGTACACGCAGATCATGAAGGCGATCCGCAGGTAATAGTCGTTGGCCAGCAGCGCGGCCCCCCCGATCAACGCGGCGGCGGCGGCCGTCACCCCGGCCAGATGGCGTCCTCGCGTCATACTTTCTCCACCAGCTTGCGGCCGAACAGACCCGTGGGACGGAAGGCCAGCACCAGGATCACCAGCGCGAACACCGCCACCTCGCGCCATTGCGCCTGCCACAGGTTCACCAGCGACTCGAACACGCCCAGCACGAACCCGCCGATCACGCAGCCGCGCGGGTTGCCCAGCCCGCCGATCATGGCGCCCGAGAAGCCCTTCAGGCCCACCGCCAGTCCCATGAAGAGCGAAGCCTGCGCAATCGGCGCGAGCAGGAAGCCCGACAGGCCGGCCAGGGCCGAGCTGACCACGAAGGCGCCTATCATCATGGCCTGGGTATTGATGCCCATGAGACTGGCGACATTGCCGTTGGCCGCCACCGCGCGCATCGCCTTGCCCACCATGGTGTGGTTCATGACCCGCTCGAAGACGATCATCACCGCGATCGCCACGCCCAGCGTCAGCAATTCCTGCGGCCGCACGCCCACGCCCAGGTAGCGGATGACCGCGTCGCCGACCGGCGAAGGCACCACCACGGGCTTCGGCCCCCAGATCGCCAGGCCGATGCTCTGCAGGACGACGCCGAATCCCAGCGTGCTCATCACCCAGGCCATGCCCGGCCGGCCCGCGAACGGCCGTACCCCGACGATGTAGAGCAACCAGCCCAGCACGCCCATCGCCGCCAGCACGCCGGCCAGCGCCAGCAACTGCGACGTGGCCGACGGCAGCGCGCCGCCGAAACTGGTGGCCGTGACCGGGATGCCCAATATCAGGAACAGCGCGCTCATGCCGACAAAGGCGCCGGCCGAGACGAACTCGCCGTGCGAAAAATTGAGGGTCTTGGTAGTGGTGAAGGTGATGCTGAAGCCCAGCGCCACCAGGGCGTAGGCGCCGCCCACGGCCAGGCCGCTGATGATCGCCTGCAAGAGCGCTTCTGCCATAGATGATGTCTCCGCTCGCGGCGCGCCCCCGGTCGGGCGGCGCCGCGGTTATCGTGTCGTGCGCCGCGCCGGCCTATTGCTTGAAATCGGCCGGGGTCAGCGATTCGGTCAGCGCGTCGCTATAGCGCGCCAGCTTGCCGTCCTTCCAGCGGATCCAGACCAGGTCCTTGGCGGTGAGCGCCTCGTGATTGGTCTGGCTGAACGGCTTGTCGTAGTTCTTGAGCAGCCCGTCGACCGGCTCCTTGAGGTCCTCCAGGGCCATGCGCACCGCCGGGCCGTCGGTACTGCCGGCCTGCCGGATGGCGGCGGCCACCAGCAGCACCGAGTCATAACCGTGCAGCGCGAACGAGAACGAGCTGGGCGCGCGCAGCTTGGCGCCGATGCGGTCATAGAGCTGCTGCTGCTCCGCCGTGCGCTGGTCGCTCACGGTGCGCATGAAGATCGGCTTCTCCGACAATTCCTTGCCGGCGGCGTCGTAGAAAGTGATGTTGTCCGACGCCCAGGAGGTCAGCGTGAGCGGGAAATAGTTGATCTTCTCCATGCTGCGGATGAGCTGGGCGTTGGGCGTGCCCTGCGCCCACACCACCAGCGTATCCACCCCGGCGGCCTTCATCTTGTTCAGCTGCGAAGTCATGTCGGTGTCGCCCACGCCGAAATGCTCGGTCGCCGCGATCTCGATCCCTTGCAGCTTGGCGATCTCCTGCATGTCCTTCATGCCGCCCTGGCCATAGCCGGTCGTCTCGGCCATCAGGCCCACCACTTTGGATTTCTCGCCGTTCTTCTTCACGTAGGCCATCAGCGCGGCCACCTGTTCCCGGTCCACCATGGAAACGCGGAACATGTAGTTGTCGGCGTTCGGGCGCATCGGCTTGGTAATGTCGGTGCCCGACCCCACGTTGCCCATGACCGGAATCTTCTTGCGGTTGGCGATATGCTTCCAGGCCATGGCATTGCCCGAGTTGGTCGGGCCGAATACCGCCACGACGCCCTCGTTGTCGATCAGGTCGCTCATGTTCTGGATGGACTTCGGCGGCGCCGAGACATCGTCGCGCGTGACCAGCGTGATCTTGCGGCCCAGCAAGCCGCCGGCGGCGTTGATGTCCTCGATGGCGGCCGCCATGCCCAGCACGGCGGCCTGGCCGCTCTGCGCGGACGGCGACGCCGACAGGTCGCCGTTGTAGCCGAACTTGATGTCCTGGGCGCAGGCCGCGGTACCGGCCAGCGCCGCCGTGGCCGCGAAGGCCAGGTATAAGTGTTTCAGCCTCATGTTGTCTCCTCGATGATTATGACTATGCGGACAGTTGCGGGCGGGCGGCTCAGACCGCCAGGAAACCTCCGTCCACCGGCAGCGTCACGCCCGTGACATAACGCGCCATGTCGGAGGCAAGGAATATCACCGGCCCGACCAGGTCGTCGGTCTCGCCGACCCGACCCATCGGAATGCGCGTCATGAACGCCGCCAGCCGGTCCGGGTCTTCGCGCGTGGCCGCCGTCATGGGCGTGGCGATCACGCCCGGCGCCAGCGCATTGACCCGCACCCCGTGCGGCGCCAGTTCAGCGGCCAGCGACTGCGTGAACATCTTGATCGCGCCCTTCGAAGGCGAGTAGCCCAGGCTGCCCGCCTGTCCCGCAAAGGCCGCGATCGACGCCAGGTTGACGATGCAGCCGCGCGTGGCGCGTAGCGCGGGCAGCCACGCATGGGTCACGTTGAAGGTGCCGTGCACGTTCACGTCCAGTGTCGCCTTCCAGTTGGCCTCGGCCCTGGGGCTGCCGGTGTTCTCGCGAATGATGATGCCGGCGTTGTTGACCAGCAGGTCCACCGCGCCGATCTCGGCGCCCACCCGCGCGGCGAGCGTGCGGCAGGCGTCGGCCGAAGTCACGTCCAGGGGGAAGGCCCAGGCCGTGCCATCCCCGGCGCGCACCTGCGCGGCGGTTTCTTCCACGGCGGCGGCATTGATATCGGTCACGATGACGCGGGCGCCGGCTTGCGCCAGCCCCAGGGCAATGGCGCGACCATTGCCCTGGCCCGCGCCGGTCACCAGGGCCAGCCTGCCCGGCAAGAGCGGCGGCGCGATGGTGTCGGGATAATGCATGCAGTCCTCCTGGTGATGTTCGCGTCTGGCAGCGGTATTCAGGCCATTGCGGCCGCGGTCGCGGCCATCGCGGGCTCGCCCTGCGCGGCGCGCCCGCGGGCGGCGGCCGCCAGCTGCATGCCGGCGATATAGCCGAAGGTCAGCGCCGGCCCCAGCGTGATGCCCGCGCCCGGATAATTGCCGCCCATCACGCTGGCGGCATCGTTGCCCACCGCGTGCAGCCCGGCGATCGGCTGGCGCTGCGCGTCGAGCACGCGCGTGCGCGCATCGGTCACCAGGCCGGCGAAGGTGCCGATGTCGCCCACCACCAGCTTGATCGCGTAGTAGGGGCCGTGCTCCAGCGGCGCCAGGCAGGGATTGGGCGTCACGCTGGCGTCGCCCTGGTATCGGTTGTAGGCCTTGCTGCCCTTGCCGAAAGCCGGGTCCTCGCCGCGCCGGGCGCCTTCGTTGAATTCCTCGATGGTGGCCTGCAGGGTCGCGGGGTCCACGCCGATCTTGCCCGCCAGCTCCGCCACGCTGGCGCCACGCTTCAGATAGCCGGACTTCAGGTGGCGGCCGATCGGCATCGGGAAAGGCGCCACGCAGCCGAGGCCGTAGTTGCGCAGGGCCCTGTGGTCGCACAGCAGCCAGGCCGAGACCTGCGGCTTGCCGCGGCAGGCGGCGACCATGGCCTGCACGAAGTCGTGATAAGAGTTGCCTTCGTTGGTGAAGCGGCGCCCCTCGGTCGTGACGGCGATGACGCCGGGCTTGGCGCGGTCGATGAAATGCGGCATGACACCCTGGCTGCCGTCCGGGCGCGTGGTCACGGAAGTGGGAACCCAGGCCGCGGCATGCGGGATGGTGCCGTCCACCACGCCGCCGACCGACTCCGCCAGGCGCAAGCCGTCGCCGGTGTTGGTCGAAGGCGAAGGCGAGAAGTGCTCCTGGCCGGTAGGCGCATGCGGGAACAGCGCGCGGCGCCGTTCGATGTCGTAGGGAAAACCGCCGCAGGCCAGCACCACGCCGGCCGAGGCGCGCACCCGCAGCTCGCGGCCCTCGCGCCGCACGATGGCGCCGGTCACGCGGCAGTCCTCGAACAGCAGGCGCGTGACCGGCGCGGACAGCCATACCGGAATATTCAAGTCCATGCCGGCCTTGGCCAGGCGGCCCGCCAGCGCATTGCCATTGGTCAGCGTCATGCCACGGCCATGGCGCAGCACGTCCAGGAAGTGCCGCGCCAGGCGCCTGGCCACATAAGCAAACGACGCCGGCGACTTGAAGGCCCGCATGAAGTGCTTGATCTCGGCCCCCGAGCCCAGCATCATGCCGAACACCGTCAGTTCCGGCAGCGCCGGCGCCAGCTGCTTGACGCGCGTCCCGAGTTCGCGCCCGTCGAACGGGCGCGTCACCATCGACCGCCCGCCCGGCTGCCCGCCCACCGCTTCGGCGTGATAGTCGGGAAACACCGCCGGCATGTCGAATTGCACGCAGGTGTTGCGCGTGAAGAACTCGATGGCCTTGGGCCCGTTCTCCAGGAAGGCGTCGACCCGCGCCTCGTCGAAATGCGTGGTCGCCTCGTGCCGCAGATATTCCTTGGCCGCGCCGGCGGGCTCGCGAATACCCTGCTCTGTCGCCAGGTGCGTGCCGGGCACCCACAGCCATCCGCCCGAGCGCGCCGTCGTCCCGCCGTAGCGGCTCTCCTTTTCCACCACCAGCACCTTCAGCCCCTGCGAGGCCGCGGTGATCGCCGCCGCCATGCCGGATGCGCCGGTGCCCACCACCAGCACGTCTACCGCAACGTCCTCTTGCGCCATGCCATGTCTCCGCTTTTCTTGATGTGCCCGGCCATTCTGTACCGCTCATCTGATAATTGTCAATGCGTATGATAGTATCGAATAGTACGTATTAGACGAACGCATCCGTTAATGTCGTGGTTTACCCTATGCCGATGATTCTTGAAAAACAGGCTGCAGATCTGCCCATGGAAAAAAACCGGCGCGGCATCCAATCCGTAGAAATAGGCAGCGCGCTGCTGCTCCAGCTGGCGCGCCATGTGCGACCCATCGCGCTGAAAGACCTGGCCCGCGCCGCCGGCATGACAACCGGCAAGGCCCACCCCTACATGGTGAGCTTCCTGAAGGTGGGGTTTGTCACGCAGAACGATGCCGGGCACTACGAGCTCGGGCCGCTCGCCCTGCAGCTGGGCTTCGCGCGCCTGCAGCGCCTGGATCCGGTCAAGGAAGCCACGCAGTTCATCGAGCCCCTGGCCGCCGAGACCCGCCAGAGCGTGGCGCTGGCCGTCTGGGGCAACCTGGGCCCCACCATCGTGCGGCTGGAAGAACCGATCGAACCCATGCACGTGAACCTGCGCACGGGCACCGTGATGGCATTGACGACGACGGCGACCGGACGGCTGTTCGCGGCGTACCTGCCGCACAAGATCGTCGAGCGCGCCCTGCAGGAAGACCGCGCCTATCCCGGCGCGCGCAGCGGCGCGCGGGTGAGCATCACCACCGAGGCCTTCGAGACCGCCCTGGCGGAAACGCGCCGCCACGGCATGTCGCGCTCGTTGAGCCAGCCCATCCCCGGCATCGACGCCCTGTGCGCGCCGGTGTTCGACTCGGCCGGCCACCTGGCGCTGGGCATTCTCGTCATGGGGCCGTCGGTGACCTTCGACAGCGACTTCGATGGCGCCGTGGCGCGGCCGCTGCGCGCCTGCGCGCTGGAAGTCTCGCGCCGGCTGGGGTATCGGGGGGAGTGAGGCGGCCCGGGCCTGGCGCGCCGGCTATCGGCCCGGGCAGGGCCGCGTACCGATCCGGGCGGAAAATCGCAGCAAATAGCCGTCCGGGTCCTGGACAAGAAACTGCCGCACGCCGATCTCGACATCGTTGCTGCGGTACCACTGCTCCTCCAGCCCTTGATACAACGGCCAGCCTCCGGCCTCGAAGCCGGCGATGAGCGGTTCTACGGCGGCCACCTTGATTTCCAGATTGAGCCCCCTGCCGAATGGCCTGTCCAGGGGTCCGGTAACCCAGCGGCCGTTGCCGCGCAATTCATCGAGCATCACCTGCGCCCCGTCCAGGTCCAGGAAGGCAAAGCGTTCCTCCTCGCGCTGGTACAAAATGGAGAACCCGCAGAGATCGACCCAGAACTTCAGGCTGGCCGACAGGTCGGTGACAAGCAGTTCGGGCACTAGCCGGGCCAGGCGATCTTCCCGCATGATGGAGGTCCTTTGATATCGAAGGGGCGCCGAGGGTTCGTACATATCGTCGAACACGCCCGACGGCGAGGTGCGCACAGTCTACCGGACCGAACCCGCTTCATGACATAGCCGCGGCGTTCTCGCCAGCGTGATCAGCAACACGCAAACCAGCAGGGCCGCGCCCAGGTTGTACAGCATCCCCGCGACGAAGGCCGAGGCATATCGGCCGGCCTGCGCCGCCCCCGCGTCGCTTGCCGCAAGCGCGCCGGCGAACAGCATCCCGACCACCGCCACGCCCAGCGCCGCGCCGACCTGCTGGACGGTCGAAATCACTCCCGACGCCATGCCG
The DNA here is from genome assembly GCF_002261345.1 of Bordetella genomosp. 2. Lineage (GTDB taxonomy): Bacteria > Pseudomonadota > Gammaproteobacteria > Burkholderiales > Burkholderiaceae_B > Bordetella_A. The sequence continues at coordinate 1,286,173 of NZ_NEVT01000006.1, forward strand.
GCATGAGTCTCTTCGACAAGCCCCAGCACCAGGTTCAACAGCGGCGTCATGATAAGGCCCTGACCGGCCCCGACCACGACCAGGACGGGGATCAGCCGTGCCGGCGCGAGCGTCGCGCCCGCCGTCTGCACCTGCGCGACCAGCACCCCGATCGAAGCCGCGTAGACCAACGCCCCCGCGACGATGGCCTTGACGCCCCATCGCCCCGCCAGCCGCGGCGCGGCTAGCGACGCCAGCACGAAGCCCACGCTGCACGGCGCGAAAATGCTGCCCGCGGCAAAGGCATCCAGCCCCAGCCCGGTCTGCGTCAACAAGGCGAAACACAAGAAGAAGGAGCTGGACGTGGAATAGACCAGCAGCACCAGCAAGGCTCCCAGCGCGAAACGGCGTTGCCCGAGCAGGCGCATGTCCACCAGCGGCAACTGGCCGCTCGTGCGCCGGCGCTCTTGCTGCCGACAGAACAGCCCGAGCAGCGCCACCGCCGCGGCCAGCGACGCGATGCTCCAGGCCGGCCAATTCTGGCCAGGCCCTTCGATCAGCGGAACCAGCAAGAGCGCCAGCCCCGCGCTGACCAGCGCCACGCCCGGCCAGTCCAGGCCGGGGCGGAACGGCGCACGGGTTTCCGGAATGCCGCGCGCGGCGGCCAATGCGAACAGGCCGATGGGTACGTTGATGAGGAAGATGCTGCGCCAGCCCAACCCCGACAAGTCGGCATGCACCAGCCAGCCGCCCAGCACCTGGCCCGCGATGGCAGCCAGGCCCAGCGTCATCCCCAGCAGCCCGAAAGCGCGGCGGCGGTCGTCGCCCTCGAAGTTGACCCTGATCGAAGCATAGACCTGCGGAAACAGCAAGGCCGCAGCCCACCCCTGCAATACCCGCGCGCCGACCAGAAACCCGGCGCTGGGCGCCAGACCGCACAATAGCGAGGCCAGCGTAAAGCCCGCCATGCCCGCGACGAACAGGCGGCGGCGTCCGAACCGATCGCCCAACCGCCCGCCGGTAATCAGCAGCACGCCAAAAGCCAGCTCGTAGCCGGCCACGATGAACCCTATCTGCGACAAGCTCGCGCCCAGCCCGGCCTGCATGCTGGGAATGGCCACATTGACCACGAACAAGTCGAAGATCGTCACGAACCCGCCCAGCAGCAACACGGACAGCCCCAGCCAGGAGGACCGCGGGGAAGCGTGGGCGGGCAAGTCGGAAAGCGGAAATTTGGTGCACATCTTGCTGATCCAGGGAAGTGAGGCCAGCATTCTCAACGCCCTTTTAAGCAATTACAATTTAGCCATTTATGCTATTACCAAAGGCAATGGAATAGGCTCATGCGAACCCTGGAACGCACGCGCCACGACCTCGCCGCCTTCCTGCGGGCGCGCCGCGAGCGCCTGTCGCCGGCCGATGTAGGCTTGCCCAGCGGCAGGCGCCGTCGCACGCCCGGGCTGCGGCGCGAAGAAGTCGCCGCCCTCGCCGGCGTCGGCCTTACCTGGTACACATGGCTGGAACAGGGACGCGCCATCGGCGTGTCGGCCACCTTCCTGGACAACCTGGCGCGGGTGCTGAAGCTGGACGCCGCCGAACGGCGGCACCTATTCCTGCTGGCCCATGAACGGCCGCCCGCCGAACCGGGCAAGACATGGTGCGTGGTGCCGCCGCTCGTGCTGCGGCTGATGCAAGACCTGGCGCCGCATCCGGCTTATGTGCTGAATCTGCGCTGGGATGTGCTGGCATTCAACACGCCCGCCGATCGGCTTTTTTCCTTCGGGGCGCACCCACCCGAACGCCGCAACCTGCTGTGGCTGCTATTCACCGACCCCGGCCTGCGCGAGCGCGTGGACGCCTGGGAGGAGCAGGCGCCGCTGATGCTGTCGAGCTTTCGCCGCGACTTTGCCCGCGCCACCCAGCAGACCGATATCCACGAACTGGCGGACGAGCTGAAACAAGTGTCGCCGGAATTCAAGGCATGGTGGGACAAGCATGATGTCCACGCCCCTTGCAATGGCGTGCGCAACCTGATCGTTGACGGCAAGGCCGAACCGTTCGAGCACACCTCGCTGATCATCGACGAGGACCGGCACCTGCGGCTGGTGGTTTATGCGCGACGGGAAGGCGGCGCGGCGCCGGCGGCCGCGACAAACGAAAACGCCGCTCGAGGGAGCGGCGTAACGTCTTGATCTCACGGCAGTTTATTGGGGTGGCTGATGGGACTCGAACCCACGACAACCGGAATCACAATCCGGGACTCTACCAACTGAGCTACAGCCACCGTTGCTACTGCAAAGAGGCCGCATTCTAGCATATTTTTTCCGGCCTGCAGTCTTGCCTGGCCGCCGCGGGGAACCGTTCCCCAGCGGGCCGCGCCTTGCTATCCTGGCGCATCCGCCGCCGCGTGCTGGGGCGCGGCCGGCGTGACTCATTCGGGCTTCTATAAGTAGATATGGATCGCTTCCACGAGCTTCTGAACGAATATTGGCCGCACCTGGTCTTCGGCGTCAGCGTGGTGGCCGGCACCGGCGCGGCGGTGCATGCGGCGATGACCAAGCAGGATGTGCGCGCCGCCATCGGCTGGGTAGGGGTGGCGCTGTTCTCGCCGCTGTTCGGCGCCCTGTTCTATTTCGTGGCGGGCGTGAACCGCATCCACCACACCCGCGTATCGCAGCAGCGCGACGAGGCCATGCTGACCTACGCCGGCCATGCGCAGGCGCCGGTCGACGACGTGGTGCCCTATTCCGCCGTCCAGTTTGCCTCGCTGAAGACGCTGGGCGACCGGGTCAGCCGTTTTCCGCTGCTGGGCGGCAACATCGTGCGGCCGCTTTCCGGCGGGGACGAGACCTACCCGGCCATGCTGCAGGCCATCCGCGCGGCGCGCCATTGCATCGCCATGCAAAGCTACATCTTCGACAGCGACGCCATCGGCCGCGAAGTGGCGCAGGCGCTGATCGAGGCGCACGAACGCGGGGTCCAGGTGCGCGTGCTGATCGACGCCATCGGCAGCAAGTACTCGCGCCCTCCCATCATCCGCCGGCTGCAGCGCGGCGGCGTGCGCACGGCACGCTTCATGACCAACCCGCTGGGCATCATGCGCATGCCGTACGCCAACCTGCGCAGCCACCGCAAGATCCTGGTGGTGGACGGCCGCATCGGCTTTACCGGCGGCATGAACGTGCGCGCGGCCTTCGTGCGCGCGCTGGCCGGCGACGACACCAATAGCGATGTCCATTTCCAGCTCGAAGGCCCGATCGTGGCGCAGCTGATGTCGGTGTTCGCGCACGACTGGAATTTCACTACGCACGAGACCCTGGACGGCGCGCTGTGGTTCCCCCCGCCGGTGCCGGCGCCCGGCACCGTCCCGATGCGCTGCGTGCCCTCCGGCCCCGACCGGGCCGTGGTCAGCACCCGCAACATGCTGCTGGGCGCGCTGGCCGTGGCGCAGCGCCACGTGCGCATCCAGTCGCCCTACTTCCTGCCCGACCAGCCGCTGATCGGCGCGCTGGCGACGGCGGCGCGCCGCGGCATCACGGTGGACATCGTGATCCCGGGCCGCAACAACCTGCGGCTGGTCAACTACGCCATGAACGCGCAGCTGGACCAGATCGTCCGCACGGGCTGCCGCGTCTGGCGGGCGTCCGGCCCGTTCGACCATTCCAAGCTGATGACCATCGACGGGGCCTGGTCGTACGTCGGCTCGTCGAACCTGGACCCGCGCAGCCTGCGGCTGAATTTCGAGCTGGACACGGAGGTCTACGACCGCGCGCTGGCCGACTGGATCGCGGCGCGCATCGACGGGCACATCGCCAACGCGCGGCTGGTGACGCTGGAGCACCTGTACAGCCAGCCGTTCGCCAAGCGCCTGCGCAACAAGATCATCTGGCTGGCGTCGCCGTATCTCTAGGCGGCAGCCGCATCCACCAGCCCGGCCCACGTCCGGCCAGCCGGGCGGCCGCGCCGGCCGTCAATTATGGCTGGCCTTCCACTGCCCCGAAGGCTGCCGGCAGAACAGGAACGACCAGTCTTCCGAGCCGGCGCCGCTGCTGACCAGGGCGTCGAGCTGGCGGCATTTGCTGGCCTTCTGGGTCTCGACGGTGTGGTCGACGGTCATTTTCACGCTGACCGGCTGGCCGCGCCGCGGCGCGGAGCTGGTCCAGGTGGAACTGGCGCCATCGGGCTGGCTTTCCAGCACATCGTGGACCGTGGCGCGAAAATCGGCGAGGTCCTGCTTGGGGATGCTGGTCAGGATGGTGTGGTTCATGAAGGCCATGCTGGCCGCCTGCGCCGAGACGGAACATGCCAGGAGCACGCCGCCAGCCAATAACGCACTTTGCTTTCTCATGGTTCTCGCCTCCTGGGGGACCGGAATCCGCGGGGGTGGCCCGCCCTACACGATTCGAACGTGTGACCGCTCGCTTAGAAGGCGAGTGCTCTATCCAACTGAGCTAAGGGCGGGTTGCTGGCCTGCGCGTATGATAACGCGCGGCAATTGTACCGTGCCGGCTATCCCGCTTGCCTCACTCGCCGTCCAGTTCGGCGGCGGTCGACACCCACAGCACCATGGCGTCTTCCGCGCCGACGCTGATCACCCGGTGCCCCATGCGGCTGTCTATATAGAAGCTCTCTCCGGCCGCCAGGCGGGCCGGCTGGTAGTACTCGGTGTACAGCTCGATCTCGCCGCTCAGCACGTAGACGAATTCCTCGCCGCGGTGCCGGCTCCAGTCCTGGAATTCGCCGAACGAGCGCGCCTTGACCCGCGTATAGAACGGCATCATGCGCTTGTGCGACAGCGCGTTGCACAGCAGCCGGTGGTCGTAGTACGGCGTTTCGTAGGAGCGCCCCTCGCCGCGCAGGCTGATGGAGCGGCGGCCGGTCCCCATGTGCTCGTGCGACGGCATGAACAGCTCGGCCACGTCCAGCTCCAGCCCGGCGGCGATCTTCAGCAGGTTGTCGTAGGTGGGCGACAGCAGGCCGTTCTCGATCTTGGACAGCGTCGAGGCGGCGACGCCGGTGGCCTGGGCAGCCTGCTTCAGGGTCCAGTCGCGCGCCTTGCGCAGGTCGCGCAGCCGTTGCGCCAGGGCGCCTTGCTTGGTGCCTTGCATGGGCGTTCCCCTTTCATGCGCGTGAGCGGCGTTCGCGCAGCCAGTCGCGGGCCTGGTACGACCAGTACGTCATCTGCACCGCCGCGGTGCCCAGCGGGCCGCCGTTCCAGTCCAGCCCGAACGGCGCGAACTGGCGATAGCGCTCGCTCTCGCCGCAGATGCCTTCCGCCACCACCCGGCCGCCGATGGCCGTGGTGTTCATGCCGTGTCCGCCGAACGCGGTGCAATACCAGACGCCGGGCTGCAGCCTGCCGATCTGCGGCATCAGGTGCCGCGCATAGGACATGCGGCCCGACCAGGCGACTTCGACGCGCACCCCGGCCAGCTGCGGGTACACCGACAACAGCTCGGCGCGCAGCGACTCGGCCAGGTCGGGCGGGTCGTCGATCCGCGTGGTGATGTGGCTGCCCCAACTGATGCGCCCGCCTTCCACGACCCGGTAGTAATTGCCGGCGCGGCGCGTGTCGCCGATGGCCGCATCGGTGCAGATGGCCTCGCGCACCCGTTCGCCCAGCGGCTCGGTCAGCATGATGTAGGTGGCGATGGGCAACATGGCGCGCCGCAGCGCCGGGACCAGCCCGTCGGTATAGCCCCCCGTGGCGATCAGTACCGTCTGCGCTTCGATGGTGGCCTCGGGCGTGGCCAGGCGCTTGACCGCGCCCGCCAGGTCGGCCGAGCGCACCGGGGAATCCTCGTGGATGCGCACGCCGAGGCGCACGCATTCGCGCGCCAGCGCGCGCGCATAGTTGAGCGGATGAAAATGGAACGAGGCCGGGTCGTAGATGCCCTGGAAATAGGCCTCGGACCGCAGCAGTTCGCGCACCTCGTCGCGCGCCAGCAGTTGCACGTCGCGCCCGAACTGGCGCTGCTCATCGCAATAGCGGCGCAGCGCATCGGTGTCGTCGTAGCGCAGCACGCGCAGCCGGCCGTCGACCTTGCGGGCGTCGTCGATGGCCAAGTCGCGGATGTTGGCCCGGATGATTTCCACGCCTTCGATGGACAAGCGGTACAACGCCTCGTAGCCGCGCTGGCCGACGCGCTTGCGGATCAGGTCGGCGCCGGCCGAAAACGCCGGCGATACCGACCCGCCATTGCGGCCGGAGGCGCCCCACCCGACGCGGCGCGCCTCCAGCAAGGTCACCTGCCGGCCGCGGCGCGCCAGTTCCAGCGCGGCGGTCAGGCCGGCCAGGCCGCCGCCCACGACGCAGACCTCGGTGTCGGCCAGCCCGGCCAGCGCGTCGTAGCGCGTGTGCGCATCGCCCAGCGTGCGCTTGTAGAAGGTGTCGATGTAGTCGGAAACCATGGTGGCTCGGCGTGCAGACCGGCTTGGGATACTGGCGTCGGCGTGCGGCTCAGGCCAGCGAGGCCGGCGCCAGCGACCCGGCGACCCGCTTTTCGACCCAGTTGGCCAGGCGCAGCAAGGGATAGCAGTATATGAAATAGATCAGCGCGATCAGGGCGTAGATGAACAGCGATTTGCTGGGGTAGGTAATCATGAAGACCTCGCCCTGGCGCGTCAGTTCGGTAATGCCGACCACCGACAGGATGGCGGTGCTCTTGATCAGCATGACGTATACCCCGCTCATCGGCTGCACGATCAGCCGCATGGCCTGCGGCAGCACCACCAGCCGCAGGATCTGCAGAGGCTTGAGCCCCAGCGTCATGGCGCCTTCGGTCTGGCCGCGCGGCACCGCCTGGATGGCGCCCATGACGATCTCGGCCACGTAGCTGGACGTGTACACCGACAGCGACACGAAGGCCGCCGTGTCGGAATCCCATTCCAGCCAGGCCACGCCGCTGCTGGGCAGCACGAAATAGAACACGTACAGCTGCACCAGGAACGGCGTGCCGCGCAGCACGTGGATATACAGGCCCAGCAGTTGGTGCAGCACCCGGATGCGGTAGCTGCGCAGCACGCCGATGACGAACCCCAGCGCCGAGCCGGCGATGATGGCCACGAACGACACCTTCAGCGTTTCCAGGAAGCCCTTGAGCAGGAAGGGCATCACGGTCACGGCGGTCGACAGGTATTCTTGCAGCATGCGTTACCTCGCGTTCCAGGCGGGACCGGCCAGCCACAGGCCGACCAGCCGCGACAGCCCCAGCATGAAGGCGTAGATCAACAGGTATCCGGCCGCGATAGTCAGGAAACTCTCGTTCGGCACGATGCGCTCGCTGTTCATCAGCACGCCGGCGGCCACCAGCTCGAACACCGCGATCAGCGACAGCAGCGAGGTGTCCTTGATGAGCACGGCGGTCTGGCCGAGCAGCGGCGGCAGGGTATTGGCGAACGCCTGGGGCAGCACCACGTAGCGCAGGCGCTGGCCGAAATTCATGCCGACCGCCTTGGCGCCCTCGATCTGGCCGCGCGGCACCGACTGGATGCCGACGCGCACGATCTCGCTCATGTAGGCCGTATGGTGCAGCGTGAGCGCGACGATGCCGAGGATCATCTCGCTCCAGCCCTTGGCGGCGGGTATGAAAGCCGGCAGCGCGTAATACACCAGGTAGATCTGCACCAGCAGCGGCGTGGCGCGGATGAACTGGATATACCCGGCCGCCGGGCGCCAGACCAGGCCCCGGTGCGCCATGCGCGCCAGCGCCACCGGCACGCCCAGCGCCACCGCGAGCACCAGGCTGGCGCCCGCCGCGATCAGCGTGTTGGCCAGTCCGGCGATGAACTGGTCGGTGTACTGGCCGACGATGCGCCAGTTGTAGTAGTCGATCAGCCAGTTCATGGGCTATGACCTGTCGGCACGCCAGCGGACCATGCGCCGGACCGCCATCAATGTTCCTTCTTCCAGTCGGTGGAATACCAGTACTTGACCGCGTCCGGCAGCGAGTTGTCGGCGGTGCGCAGTTCGCGCCAGTTGTCCAGCCAGAACTTCAGGCGATAGGCGTCGGGCGCCACCGCGAACGCCAGGGGCTCGCGCACCATGACACCATCCAGCACGCGCAGGTTCTTGAAGTCGGCCACGAACTGGTTGGCGGTGCTGAGCGCCATCACGCCGGCGTCGAGGCGGTTGCTCGACAGGGCCTGGCCCACCGGCGCGCTGCCGCCGGAGAACTCCTTGAGCTTGGCCTGCGGCAGCAGCTTGCGGGTGGCTTCCGCATAGGTGCTGGCGCCCAGCGCGCCGATGGTGACGTCCGCCTTGTTGAGCTCGTTGAAATGCTTGTACGGTGAGTCGGCCGGCACCACGGCGACCGTCTCGGCATAGAACATCGGCGCCGAGAAGAGGATCTGCGCGGCGCGCTGCGGCGTCGGCGTCATGTCGGCGGCGATCATGTCGGCCTTGCCGGCCAGCAGCGCGGGGATCAGGCCCTTCCATTCGTAGTCCTGCAGCACCAGCTTGACGCCCAGGTCGTCGGCCATGCGGCGCGCCAGCTCGACCGCCAGGCCGGTGCGCTTGCCGGATTTGTCCATGAAGCTCATCAGCGGGCCGGACGTCTGGACCGCCACGCGGAATTCGCCGCGCTTGAGGATGTCGTCCAGCGCATCGGCGCGCGCCGCGGAGGCGGCGCAGGCCGCGGTCACGGCCAGTGTCGCGATGCCCAGCCATTGTTTGATTTTCTGCATATCAAGACCCTCTCTGGTGGTATGGGCCGCCGGGTGCGGAACACGCCGGGCGGTACTGCAGTGGTTGCCGCGCCGGCCGCGCGCCCTGCGGCGGCCGGCGCGGGTGCTACAGAATCTTGTCCAGGAACGCCCGCGTGCGCGGATGCCGCGGCGCGCGGAACAGCATCTCGGGCGCGCCCTCTTCGACGATGCGGCCGCCGTCCATGAACAGCGCGCGGTCGGCCACGTCGCGGGCGAAGCCCATCTCGTGGGTGACCACGGCCATGGTCATGCCGTCGCGGGCCAGCTCGCGCATCAGGTCGAGAATGCCGCCGACGGTCTCGGGATCGAGCGCCGAGGTCGCCTCGTCGAACAGCATCAGCTTCGGGTCCATCGCCAGCGCCCGGGCGATCGCCACCCGCTGCTGCTGTCCGCCGGATAGCTGGCTGGGATAGCGGGCACCGAACTCGGCCATGCCGACCCGCTCCAGCAGCCCGCGCGCATAGCGCTCGGCCTCGGCGCGGCTGCGCTTGCGCACCACGCATTGCGGCAGTGCGACGTTGTCCAGGGCGGTGCGATGCTGGAACAGGTTGAAATGCTGGAACACCATGCCCACTTCGGTGCGCCAGCGGTTCAGGTCGGTGGCGGCGTCCGAGATCGACACGCCGTCGATGCGGATATCGCCCGCGTCGATCGACTCCAGCCCATTGAGCGTGCGCAGCAAGGTGCTCTTGCCCGAGCCCGACGGCCCGACCACCACCAGCACTTCGCCGCGCTCGATGCGGCAGTGGATGTCGGTGAGCGCCGCATGCGGCGGCTGCCCTTCGCGATGAAAGGTCTTGTGTACTGCTTCGACCACGACCAATGGATCCGGCACGGGCTGCCATCCCAAAAAAAGGTTTCGCATTCGACGTCAGAGTTTCGTATAGTAAATTTTTCTGCCGCGATTCCACTTAGGCATTTCCCTAACGCTGCCGCCCCAAGGAGACCACCGATGACCACGCCCCAAGAGATCCTGCGCGCCCTCGGCCTGAACGACACCGTCCTGCAGGGCGGCACGCTGGCGGCGCACAGCCCCATCGACGGCGCGCGCCTGGCGCAAGTGCACGAACACACGGTGGCGCAGGCCCACGCGGCCATCACGCGGGCGCGCCAGGCCAGCCAGGCGTGGCGCTTGGTGCCGGCGCCGCGCCGCGGCGAGCTGGTGCGGCTGTTCGGCGAGGTGCTGCGCCGCCACAAGCGCGACCTGGGCCGGCTGGTGTCGCTGGAGGCGGGCAAGATCCTGGCCGAGGGCGAAGGCGAGGTCCAGGAAATGATCGACATCTGCGATTTCGCGCTGGGCCTGTCGCGACAACTGTACGGCCTGACCATCGCCTCCGAACGCCCCGGCCACCGCATGATGGAAACCTGGCATCCGCTCGGCGTGGTCGGCGTGATCAGCGCCTTCAATTTCCCGGTCGCGGTGTGGTCGTGGAATACCGCGCTGGCGCTGGTATGCGGCAACGCCGTGGTATGGAAGCCGTCCGAAAAAACGCCGCTGACCGCCCTGGCCTGCCAGGCGCTGTTCGCGCAGGCGCTGCAGCAGTTCGGCGACGCGCCGGCGGGCCTGCTGGAAGTGCTGATCGGCGGTCGCCAGGTGGGCGAGACGCTGGTCGACTCGCACGACGTGGCGCTGGTGTCGGCCACCGGCTCCACGCGCATGGGGCGCCAGGTGGCGCCGCGCGTGGCGCAGCGCTTCGGCCGGGTGCTGCTGGAGCTGGGCGGCAACAACGCGATCATCGTGGCGCCGTCGGCCGACCTCGACATGGCGGCGCGCGGCATCGTGTTCGGCGCCATCGGCACGGCCGGGCAGCGCTGCACCACCACCCGCCGCCTGATCGTGCACGAGAGCATCGCCGACGACCTGCTGGCGCGCCTGCGCGCCGCGTATGCCAGCGCGCCGATCGGCAATCCGCTCGACGCCGGCACCCTGGTGGGGCCGCTGATCGACCGCGCCGCCTTCGACGCCATGCAGCAGGCCCTGGTGGCCGCGCGCGAACAGGGCGGCGCCGTGACCGGCGGCGAACGCGTGCTGGCCGACACCTATCCGGACGCCTGGTACGTGCGGCCGGCCATCGTCGAGATGCCGGGGCAGACCGACGTGGTATGCCACGAGACTTTCGCGCCGATCCTGTACGTGATGCGCTACAGCGCCTTCGACGAGGCGCTGGCCATGCATAACGGCGTGCCGCAGGGCCTGTCGTCGGCGATCTTCACCAACGACCTGCGCGAAGCCGAGACCTTCCTGTCGGCCGCCGGCTCGGACTGCGGCATCGCCAACGTCAACATCGGCACCTCGGGCGCCGAGATCGGCGGCGCGTTCGGCGGCGAGAAAGAAACCGGCGGCGGCCGCGAGTCCGGCTCGGATGCCTGGAAGAACTACATGCGGCGCGCCACCAACACCATCAATTATTCGCGCGAACTGCCGCTCGCGCAGGGCATCAAGTTCGGCGCATAGCGGGCCTCGCGCGGGGCCCGCGCAATCGTTTGCTTACATGCGGTTGCAGGAGCCCCCTGATGCGGTGCTACAGTGCGTCGTCATCTAATTTCCCTGCTTCATCATGTTTTCGGACACTGCTATCCCCTCCCCGCTGCGCGCGCCGGTCCTGGCGGCGCTGCTGGGGCTCGCGACGCCGGCCACGGCCGGCATCACCTACCAGCTCGAACGCCCGGCCGCCTCGCCCGGCGAGACGGTGCAGATCCAGGCCGTTTATTTCAACGACGGCGAAACCGGCGCGCAATGGCAGCCGCCGGCGCAACTGGTGGTGCAATGGCGCGGCGCCGACGGCGCCATTGTGCGCAGCATGGCATCGCTGGCCAGCCCGCAGGCGCCGCTGAACATCCCGGTGAACAATTTCGCCCGCGTGGCCTGGAGCACGGTGGTGCCCCGCCAGGCGCAGGGCCTGCAGGCCCTGTCGATCGAGGGCGAGCCCACCATGATGGCGCTGGACGTGTCGGGCCGCGAAAGCGGCACGCTGGCCAGCGCGCCGGCCCAGGGGCCGGTGGTCGACGCCAGCACCGGCGCGCCCGTGCCGGTGGCCGCCGTCACCGCCGCCGGCGCCCAGCCGGACGCCGGGCCGGCGCCCGCCGACGCGGCGCGCAGCCAGTTCCACGCCCAGCCCACCGCGTTCGACGCCTTCCGGGGGGCGATCTCCGAATACCAACCCATGTACTTCGACATCGGCACGCGCGGCCGCACCACCGCGCGCTTCCAGATCAGCGCCAAGTACCGGCTGTTCACCCCGCCCGGCGGCCGCCCGGCCACCTTCGGCGAGAATTTCTACCTGGGCTACACGCAGACTTCGCTGTGGGACCTGCAGGGCGATTCGATGCCGTTCATCGACACGACCTTCAACCCCAGCGTGTTCTGGCTGTCCGACAACCTATGGACCTCGCCCACTCAGCACTGGCGGCTGGGCCTGAACACCGGTATCGAGCACATGTCCAACGGCAAGAGCGGCGACGACTCGCGCTCGCTCAACGACGCCTATGTGCAGCCGGCGATCAACTACCGTTTCGACGGCGGCAGCACCCTGACCTTCGCGCCCAAGATCAAGGCCTATGTCGGCGTGGCGGACGAGAATTCCGATTACCGCGACTACGCCGGCTTCGTCGACTGGAACCTGCGCTGGGCCCAGGACAACGGCGCCGTCATTTCGGCCATGTACCGCCAGGGCGCCAGCCGCCATCGCACCACCCAGCTCGATTTCGCCTGGCCGCTGCGCCGTACCTGGCTCGACATGAACGGCTACCTGCACCTGCAGTATTTCAACGGCTACGGCGAAACGCTGCTGGGCTACGACCAGCGCAACAAATCGCAGTTCCGCATCGGCCTGTCCATCGTGCCGTAGGAGACCCCACGCCATGTATTTCGACCTGTCCGCCATCGACCGCCGCAATGCCTACAAGCTGATGACCTCGACGATCGTGCCGCGCCCGATCGCCTGGGTGGTCAGCCAGGACGAGCAGGGGCGCAACAACGCCGCGCCGTTCTCGTTCTTCGGCGCCATGTCGGGCGACCCGCCGATTGTCTGCATCGGCGTGGGCTCGCGGCCGGACGGCCCCAAGGACACGGGCGCCAACCTGCGCGTCGATTCGGGTTTCGTGGTCAACATGGTGTCCGCGGCCCTGCTCAAGCGCATGAACGTCACGGCCATCGACTTCGCTCCCGGCGTCGACGAGCTGCAGGCCGCCGGCCTGGCGATCGCCGCCTCGCACAAGGTGGCGCCGCCGCGCATCGCCGACAGCCCGGTCGCCATGGAATGCGTGGTGCGCCAGATCCTGGACATGGGCCCCGAGCGGCGCATCGTCGTGGCCGAGATCCTGGCCTTCCATGTGCGCGACGACGCGGTGCTGGACGCGGACCGCTGCTACATCGACACCCCGAACCTCGACCTGGTGGGCCGCATGCATGGCGGCGGCTGGTACACCTACCAGGGCGAACTGGTCGAAGTGCCGCGCTGGAGCGAGGCCGACTGGCGCGCCAGCGGCGAGCCGCGCGACTGACGCCGCCAGGCCGCCACATGCCCGCGCATACGCTGCTCATCGAACGCACGCGCGGCGGCCCCGACGCCGCCGGCGACACCGTGGAATGCCAGCACTACGGCTCGATTGCCGTGGTGGACGCCGACGGCCGCCTGGTGGCCAGCGCCGGCGACCCCGACGCCCTGACTTTCGCGCGTTCCGCGCTCAAGCCATTCCAGGCGCTGCCCTTCGTACGGGCCGGCGGCGCGCAGCATTTCGGCCTGCCATCCCGGCACCTGGCGCTGCTGTGCGCCAGCCACTCCGGCGAGGACGAGCACGTGGCGGGCGTTTCCGCCATCCTGGAGCGCGCCGGCTGCGCGCCCGTCGAATTGCAGTGCGGCTGCCATGTGCCGATTGCCTTCGAGATGCCCGGCGCGAGCGCGCCGGCCGGTTTCCAGCCGACCCCGCTGCACCACAATTGCTCGGGCAAGCATGCCGGGTTCCTGGCGTATTGTGCGCAGCACCGGCTGGGGCGGCACGATTACCTGGCGGCCGGCCACCCTCTGCAGGCCGCGGTGCGCGGCGCCATCGCGCGGGCGTGCGGCACGCCGGCCGAGGCGTTGCGCATCGGGACGGACGGCTGTTCGGCGCCCACCTACGCGCTGCCCCTGTCCGCGCTGGCGCGCGGCTATGCCGGCCTGGCCGCGTCGGGCGCCCGGCGCGGCGACATGGCGGCGGCGCTGCGCCTGCTGTACGACGCCATGGTGAGCCACCCTTTCCTGGTGTCCGGCTCACGGCGCTCGGACCTGGCGTTCATGAGCGCGGCGCCGGGCGACTGGGTCGCCAAGGTCGGGGCCGACGGCGTGCAGGGCCTCGGGCTGCGCAGCGAGGGGCTGGGCATCGCGGTGAAAGTCTCCGACGGCAACATGGCCGCCGTCTATGCCGCCGCTATCGAGGCGCTCCGGCAGCTCGGCCTGGCCGCCGGCGCGCCCGGCTCGGCCCTGCACGCGCTGGCGCGGCCCGAACTGCGCAACGCGGCCGGGCTGCGCACCGGACAGGTGCGCCCGGCGTTCACGCTGCGCCGCCACTGACGCGGCATCACGCCACGCCCCACAGCAGCACCGCCGCCACGGTGGCCAGCACCAGTCCGCACACCACCGGAATCAACAGGGCGCGCGCCACTTCCAGCACCGGCACGCGGGCGAACCCCGCCACCGCGATCAGCGACGACCAGGCGATCAGCGTGCCGCCCCCGGTCCAGACCGCCCCCATCTGGCCGATGGCGGCCAGCGCGGCGGGCTCGACGCCGGCCGCGGGCCCGAGCGCGCCCGCCACCGTGCCCGTCAGCGGCAAGCCCGAGAAGCCGGAGCCGTCGATGCCGGTGATCATGCCCATCGCCAGCACGCCCAGGCCCACCAGCAGCTGGCTGTCCGGGATCAGGTGCTGGCCCGCCTGCACCAGTTCGAACAGCAGGTTGGGCACGTGCTGGCCGGCCGGAATGCCCAGGATGCTGCCCGCCGTGCTGTCCGAGCCGATGAAGAAAAAGCCGGCGATCGGCAGCACCGACCCCATGGCCTTGAAGGCGAACACGAAGCCGTCGGTCAGGTGGTCCGCGGCCAGGTCGAGCATCTTGCGACAGCCCTCGGCCGCCATGGTGGCCCATATCATCAGCAGCGCCGCGACGCCGCCGATCAGCATGGCGGCTTCGCCGCCCTTCAGCTCGGGCGCGCCGTTGACGAACTTGGGCGCGATCATCACCAGCACCACCAGCAGGAAGGCCAGCGGCGTGATGATGGCGAACATGCGCGAGGCCCCGGCGTGATCGTCGCGCCGCAGTTCGGCTTCGATTTCGGCGTCCGTGGCCAGATCGTGCTCGTGCGCCGTGCCGCGCGCGATCTCGGCCTTGTCGTAGGGCCCCGCGCCCTGCACGGGCTGCAGGCCCAGGCCGGTAGGCGTGAGCTCCCAGCGTTCCAGCAAGGCATTGCTGCCCGGCTGGATGAACTTGCGGATCTTCCAGTACGACAGCGACAGCGCCACTGCGCCGACGATCAGCGACAACACCAGCGCGCGGTCGCCCACCAGCGCCGCGCTGATGCCGCCGGCCGCCTTGGCGCTGATGCCCGGCGCGACTCCGATGACGTAGTCGGACGACAGCGCCATGCCCTGCCCGGCGATGGCGATCGCCATCGCGCCCGCCAGCGGCGGCAGGCCCGCGGCGATGGCGGCCGGCAGCAGTACCGCGGCCACCAGCGGCACCGCCGGCGTGGGCCAGAAGAACAGCGAGATCAGATAAGTGACCAGGGCCAGGATGAAAAATGCGGTGTGCCCGTTGGTCATCACGGCGCGAAAGGGCCGCACCATGCGTATGTCCGAGCCAATGTGCTTGAGCGAGTTCAGCAGCGCCGTCATCAGGGCGATGATCAGGAAGATGTTGAACAGCTCCCGGGCGGCGGTCATGCTGGCGCTGAAGATGCTGCCGATGCCGGTGACCAGGCTGCCGGACCAGGCGAACGCCACGACGGCGGTGGCGATGATCGACGGCACGACCACGTTCGCGCGGAATGCCATCGTGACGATGATCACCAGCACGCCGGCCAGATAGGCCCAGTGGGCTGGCCCGATGGCCAACGAAGTGTCCATGGCTGCTTCTCCCCAATGTTCAAGTAAAGAAAGCTACTCCGTATACAATATACATATACGACGGCAAAATCCCCTAGTGTTTACCCGGAAAATCACCCGTTGCAGACGCCATTCCAGCTGATTTCTATGCCAATCCCCGGCAAAGATTACGGAACGGTATACAAATATGCACCGCAATGGTGCAAAGCGCTTCGGATGCGCCGCCCTGGACCACGCGGGCGCCCCGGGCGGGTGCGCACGGCCCGGCGGAATCGTCGTTTTTGTGCCGCCGCGGGCCTTAGTGAATACGATATCCGTAGAAACCCTTATAATGGAGGGACTCGCTCCACCGGCGGCGCGGCCATCCGTCGCGGTCCGCCATTTCAGGCAACAGGTCTTACCATGACTGACTCCGTATTCGAATTCACCGACCAACCCCAGGAACCCGCCCGCCTCACCACCGGCTGGAACACCCTGCGCGGCGCCCGCCGCCCCAGCCTCGCGGCCCGCATCGAACGGGCCTTCGTGGCCTGGCAGGCGGCGCGTCTGCGCACCCTCTCGCCCGAGCGCCTGTGGGCGCCCGCCATGCAGGACCCCCGTTCCTTCGCCGAGATCCGCCGCGCCCGGCGCGAGGCCGCGCAACGCTGACATTGCGCAATGACAATCGTGACGGCGAGGCGGTATCGGCTCGACACACGAATCCATCTCCGTATACATTAGCCAGGCATCATGCTGGCTTGCGAGCGCCCGCGCCATCGCCCACGCGCACGCACGATAGATGGAATAAACGGATGGACACAATGCAGACCCCGGCCCCCGCCAACGGAGACAACCGCATCGGGCTCAATCACTCTCCGCTGACGCAATTGGTCGTCGACGCGCTGCGGGAAAAGATCCTCAGCGGCGCCATCGCCCCCGGCGAACGCCTGGTCGAAGGCCGCTTGTCGGAAGAATTCTCGGTGTCGCGCATGCCCGTGCGCGAAGCGCTGCGGCAACTGGCCGCGTGCGGGCTGGTGACCATCGAGCCGCGACGCGGCGCCTCGGTCACCCAGTTCGAACGCGGCCAGCTGCGCGAGCTGGTCGAGGTGCGCGCCACGCTCGAGGCCCTCAACGCCAAGCTGGCGGCGCAACGCCACGACCCGGCCCAGATCGCCGACCTCGAAGCCTTGCTGGCCGAAGGCACGCGCCTGGCCGCCGACGCCGACCTGGACACGCTCACCCAGCTGAACCGGCGCTTTCACGGGGCGCTGGGCCGCGTGGCCGCCAATTCCGTGCTGCAGGAAGTCATGCTGTCGCTGCGCGACCGCACCGCGGTGCTGTTCGCGCCCTTCAGCAGCGCGCGGGCACAGCAGAACTGGGAAGAACACGCCGCGATCCTGCGCGCGGTGATCAAGGGCGACGCCGAGCTGGCCAGCCTGCTGGCCGCCCGCCACGTCTACAACGCCGCCCAGATGGAGCCCTGACGCCGCCGCCCGTCAGGCGCCGGCGCTGTCTCCGCGCAGGCGCTGGTAGGCCAGGCCCGCCAGCGCCACGTCTTCCAGCCCCACCCCCACCGCCTTGTACAAGGTGATTTCGCTCGCCTGCCGCCGCCCCGGATGGGCGCCGGTGACCAGCGCGCCGAGCTCGACCAGGCGCCCGCCCAGGTCGAGCGCCGGATCGGCCAGCACCAGGTCGCCCGCCTCCCGCCGGCTCTGCGGCAGCCATTCCACCGCGATCAGCCCGGCGCGCGCCAGCGCGCGGTCGTCCAGCTCGCGCGTGTCCGGCAGGCTGGAGCCGATGGCGGCCACGAAGGTGCCGGGCGCGAGGCGGGCGCCGTCGAACAGCGGCTGCCGCGCCCGCGTCGCGGTCACCACGATGTCGGACTCCTCGACCGGCGCGCGCGCCGGGCTGCGCCGCACCTCCACCTGGCAATCGTCTTCCATGGCGCGCAACAGCTCGTCGCTGGCGCCCGGGTCGGACACGATGATGCGTTCCAGGGGATAGGCGCGCGCCAACTGGCGCGCATGCGCCTGACCCTGCACGCCGGCGCCGTACAGCATCATGCGGCGGCAATCCGGGCGCGCCAGGTGCGCGGCCGCCACCACGGTGCTGGCGGCGGTGCGCAGGCGCGTGATGGCGTTGGCCTCGAGCGTGGCCAGCGGCCGGCCGTCGACGGTGGAAAACAGCAGGATGACGAAGTCGAAGCGGCCGGCGATGGTGGTGTAGACCTTGGCGCCGGCCACTTGCTGGCCGGGAATGACCGCGCCCAGCGTCGACAGCTTCACGCCGCCGGCCTCGGTGCGCTCGCGCTGCTGCATGGCGGCCTCGCCCCGCCCGAAGTGCGCGAAGGCGTCCCGCACCACCTGCTGGGCGGCCGCGGCGTCGACCAGCTCGTCGACCATGGCATCGTTGATATGTAGCATCGTGTCTCCAGTGAGCAAGCGGACGCGGATCAGCCACCCAGCGCCACGCGGGCCAGCACGCCGGCCGCGCCCAGCGTGGCGACCGCCAGCAGGTAGCGGCGGATCTTCTGCTGGGAAAAGCGCCGCGCCATGGGCGTGGACAGCCAGAACCCGGCGCACATCCAGGGCAGCAGGGCCGCGCTGATCCACCATTGGGCGGCATTCATGCGTCCCGCCCAGCTCAACGCCGCCAGCGAGACGATCGTGCCGACCAGGAACACCATGCCCAGCGTGGCGCGCACGGTGGCGGGACGCAAGCTCTGCATGGCCACCGCGTAGGGCGGCCCGCCGGCGGCGGTGATGGTGCCCATCAGCCCCGACGCCACGCCGGCCGCGGCCAGGTTCGGCAGGCTGGGGCGCGCCCGCCAGCCGATGAGGCTGAGCGCCACGCCCGCCAGGATCAGCAGCGCGAACAGCAGCGACAACGTGCGGGCGCTGAACCACACCAGGAAAACCGCCGCCAGCATGGTGCCGGCCACGCGGCCCGCCACCGTCGCGCCGGCCACCCGCCAGTCCATCGCCGGACGCTCGCGCAGGTATGCCAGCAGCGCCAGCGGCCCGCCGATGGCCAGCAGCGGGCCGGGCACCAGCACGGGGAAAAGCAGCGCCGCGATGGGTGCGCAGAACATGGCGTAGCCCAGGCCGCCGATGCCCTGCAGCCAGGCTCCCGCCGCCACCATCACGCCCATGCCCAGGTACGCCGGCCAGCTCAGGTCCGAGCCGAACTGCATGAGGCTCTGCGCGAATGCCATGGGGCGCTACCAGGACACGGAAATGTCGCCGTGCACGAATGTCTGGCACGCCAGGCGGCGGCCCTGCGCCAGCTGTTCCTCGGTCAGGTGCTTGCGTTCCTTGGGTTTGATCTCGTCGACGTTTTCGCGGCCGCTCTCGATCGTGCACTTGCAGGTGCCGCACAGCCCCCCGCCGCACTTGAACGGAATGCCGCCCTGCGCGCGCAGCGAGGCGCGCAGCAAGTTGGTCTTCTCGGCGATCTCGGCGGTCTTGCCTTGGTTGGTGATGAAAGTGATGCGGATCATGAGTCTAGGGCCGGTTGATATCGGAAGGCGCCGCCGCGAGGTCGGCGGCCTGCAGGCGGGCATCCAGCCCGCCAAACGCGCACAGCTGGTCCAGCTCGCGGCGCGCCGCGTCATAACTGTCGAAGCGTTCCAGGAATTTCGACGGCACCCAGTTGACCGTGCCGCTGCCGTCCTCTTCGACGACCCGCACGCGCGTCTCCCGGTGCAGGCGCCCGATCTCGAAATGCGCGCGCACGCGCCCGCACAGGATGTAGTCCCACGCCTCCAGCAGCGCGATATCGGCGCCCGCCTCGGTGCGATACTGGCCGGGCTTGGAAGTCAGGATGACGTACATGTGAGTCCGCTCCTTCAGGCCGCCGCTTCCTGGCGCAGTTCGATGTCGTGCTCCAGCCAGAGCTGGCAGACCAGCCGGTAGCCCTGCTCCAGGCGCTCGCCCAGCTGCTTCTTTTCCTTCCAGTTGGGCGGCGGCAGGTGCTCGGCCCCCGCCACGACTTTGCAGGCGCAGCGCGCGCACTTGCCCATGCCGCACTCATAGCTCAGGTGCGGGAACGGGAACTGCTTGATCCCGGCCCGCACGACCAGGTTCGAGCCCGCCTTGACCTCATCCGTATAGGTCTGGCCGTTCTTGTGGAATATGACTCGGGGCATGACACATCTCCTGCGCGGCGTGTTGGCGCGATATAAGTATACTGTATACGATTATCAAAGCAGCCGCCAATAAGCGTAAATCCCTATCCGCCGGCGCGCGGCCCGCTTCATAGAGAGAACCACGCCATTCCTCCGGGGACACGGGCATCGGTTACGGGTTATCCCTGATGCGAATGCATTGACTTGCGCCCTGTCTGGTATACAGTATTCTACATCGTCGCATTCCAGCATGACCCGAGACTTGCGGCGGCCCATCCACTACCGAGGTAATAGCCATGACTGAACTGATGAATCGCGACGACTTCCGCTCCGCGCTCGAGAACGCCATCAAGGGCAAGAGCGCCAACAAGGCACCCTTCAGCGTCGCCTGGGCCGAAGGCAAGCTCAGCCGCGCCCACCTGGCGCGCTGGGCGGAAAACCACTATCACTATGTCGGACCGTTCGCCGACTACCTCGGCTACTTGTATGCGCGCACGCCCGACCACATGACCGAGGCGAAGGACTTCCTGCTGGCCAATATGTACGAGGAAGAGATCGGCGGCGACCGCCATACCGATCTGCTGATCCGCTTCGCCGAAGCCTGCGGCACGACGCGCGAGCGCGTGGTCGACCCCGACAACATGTCGCCCACCACGCGCGGCCTGCAGGCCTGGTGCTACACCGTCGCCATGCGCGAGGACCCGGTGGTCGCGGTGGCGGGCCTGGTGGTCGGCCTGGAATCGCAGGTGCCTTCCATCTACCGCAAGCAGACGCCCACGCTGCGCGAGAAGTACGGCTTCACCGACGAGGAAGTGGAGTTCTTCGACCTGCACATCGTGTCCGACGAAATCCACGGCGAGCGCGGCTACCAGATCGTGCTGGAGCATGCCAACACACCGGAGCTGCAGGCCAAGTGCCTGCGCATCTGCGAAATCGGCGCGCAGATGCGGCTGCTGTACACCACCGCGCTGTACTACGACTACGTGGCCAACGACGTGCCGCGCGAGGAGCTCGCGCTGGCCTGAGCCGCCGGGGCGCCGCCGCGCGGCGCCCCGCCCATCACCGAACCATCACCCGAGCAGCGGCATGACCGACTCCATCACGCATTACCAGAACTACATCGACGGCCAGTGGCAGCCCTGCCAGTCCGGCCGGACGTTCGACAACATCAACCCGGCGGACACCGGAATGGTGGTCGGGCGCTTCCAGGCGTCCGGCGCGGCCGATGCCGAAGCCGCGGTGGCCGCCGCGACCCGCGCGTTCCATGCCTGGCGCGCCACGCCCATCGGCAAGCGCGCCAAGATCCTGAACGAGGCCGCCAGTTACCTGGAGGCCAATGCGGCCCGTTTCGCCGAGGACCTGACCCTGGAGGAAGGCAAGGCGCTGGCGCAGGCGCGCGACGAGATCCTGCGCAGCGCGCAGACCCTGCGCTTCTACGCGGTGGAAGGCCAGACCTTCGGCGGCGAGACCTACCCGCAGGATGACCCGCTGCAGTACGTATACAGCCATCGCGAGCCGCTCGGCGTGGTCACCGTCATCTCGCCGTGGAATTTCCCGGCTTCCATACCGGCGCGCAAGCTGGCGCCCGCGCTGATCACCGGCAACACCGTGGTGTTCAAGCCGTCGTCGGACGCGCCGCTGAGCGGCCTGCACCTGGTCGAGGCGCTGGCCCATGCCGGCATACCCGCCGGGGTGGTCAACTGCGTCACCGGGCGCGCCGCCGACGTGGGCCCGGTCATCACCACTTCGCGCGCCGTGCGGGCCATTTCGTTCACCGGCTCGACCCAGGCCGGCGCCCACATCCACCGCAGCGTGCACCTGACGACCCGGCTGCAAATGGAGCTGGGCGGCAAGAACCCGCTGATCGTCATGGAAGACGCCGACCTGGACGCCGCCGTCGACCTCGCCATCAAGGGCGGCTTCTCGCTGACCGGGCAGGCCTGCACGGGCACCAGCCGCATCGTGGCCGTCGCCGAGATCAAGCAGCGCTTCACCGAGAAGCTGCTGGCGCGCATCCGCACCCTGAAGATCGGCCCCGGCATGGCGGCCGGCATGGACCTGGGGCCGCTGGCCACCGCCAAGCAGCTCGACACGGTCCTGCAGTACATCGAGATCGGCCGCGCCGAGGCTACCCACCTGTGCGGCGGCGAACGCCTCAGCGGCGGCGACTACGAGCGCGGCTACTACGTGGCGCCCGCCGTGTTCACCGACGTGACGCAGGACATGCGCATCGCGCGCGAGGAAATTTTCGGACCGGTGCTGGCCATCATCGAGGCGCGCGACTTCCAGGACGCCCTGGCCAAGGCCAACGACACCGAATACGGGCTGTCGGCCGCCATCGCCACGCGCAACCCGCACTACATGCACGTGTTCGCGCACGACATCGAGGCGGGAACCGTGAAGATCAACCGCACCACCACCGGCAACCTGGTCAACGCGCCGTTCGGCGGGCTGAAGCACTCCAGCACGTCGACCTTCCGCGAGTCGGGCCGGGCCGGCCTGGACTTCTTCACCCAGATCAAGACGATCTACCGCGGCATCTGAGCCGCCGCCATGCCCATTCACTGACTACGGATCGAACCATGAAGAACGCATTGAAACTTGAATTGACCGAAGCCCGCGCCATGGCCGCCGCGGCGCTGGAAAAGGCGCGCGAGATCGGCGTGACCGAGACCGTCTGCATCACCGACGAGGGCGGCTTCCCGATCGTCATGGAGCGCATGGACGGCGCGCGCGTCACCGGTCCGCAGATCGCCTGGAACAAGGCATTCACCGCCGCCGGGCACAAGCGCTCCACGCACTTGTTCAATACGCCCCCCAATGGCCCCGCCCTGCCGGGCAACGAAGCATTCGGCATCCAGTGGAGCTTCGACGGCAAGTTCGCGGTGTTCGTGGGCGGATACCCCATCGTGGTCAACGGCGAGGTCATCGGCGGCGTCGGGCTGTCCGGCGGCAACGGCGAACAGGACACGGCCTGCGGCGTCGCCGCGCTGCAGGCGCTGCGCGACCTGCTGCAGGGCAAGGCCGAAGTCGTGGTCCAGGCCGACATCAAGAAATAACGCCGCAGCGCGACAGGAAACCGACATGGCACACCGCGTCCTGTGGCTGCAAAGCCAGCAACAATTCGACGTCGCCGACGGCGAGACCATCCTGGCGGCGGCCAGCCGCCAGGGCGTCGAGCTGCCGCACGAATGCACCTTCGGCGGCTGCGGCACCTGCCGCATCCAGGTGCTGCAAGGCCGGGTCGACTACGAGGAACTGCCCCTGGCCCTGAGCGAAGAGGAACATGCGCAGGGCCAGGGGCTGGCCTGCCAGGCGCGCGCCCTGTCGGACCTGGTCATCAGCGTGGAACGGCCGGCCGGCTATTCCGAGCCGACGCTGGTCGATGCCGAGGTCGCCGAGCTGCGCCTGCTGAGCCCCGACATCTATCACCTGCAGCTGCAGTTGCCGGCCGATCACGGCATCGTCTACCGCCCCGGGCAATACCTGAACATCCACCTGGACGACGCCGGCCATCGCAGTTTCTCGATGGCCAATCCGCCCGACGCCGGCCGGGTGGACCTGCAGATCCGCCGCATTGCCGGCGGCTACTTCACCGACCGCCTGCTGGGCGGCATGCGGGTCGGCCAGCGCCTGCGCGTCGAGATGCCGCACGGCGCCTTCCACTATCACGCGCAGGACTACCGGCCGATGGTGTTCGCCGCCACGGGCACCGGCATTGCGCCCATCAAGGCGATCCTGGAGTCGCTGCTGGACGACGACGATTGCCCGCCCGTGAGCTTGTACTGGGGCATGCGCGGCGAGCAGGACCTGTACCTGGCCGAGCAGATCGCCAGCTGGCGTGACCGGCTCTACGAGTTCGACTTCGTGCCGGTGCTGTCGCGCCCCTCTGGCGCCTGGCGCGGCCGCGCCGGCTACGTGCAGGACGCCATCCTGCAGGACCTGCCCGACCTGTCCGAGCACTCGCTGTACTTGTGCGGCTCGCCCGCCATGATCCAGGACGCCAAGGCCCGCTTCGCCCGCGCCGGCGCCGACGCGGCGCATTTGTACGCCGACAGCTTCGTGTTCCAATCGCACTGATTCTTCACAACCCTCGACAGCAGGAACAGCCATGGAACTCGGAATCAGCGGACGCTCGGCACTGGTCTTCGGCGGCAGCCAGGGCATGGGGCGCGCCACCGCCCGCCGCCTGGCCCAGGAAGGCGCGCGGGTGGTGATCGCCGCCCGCACACTGCAAACCCTGCGGGCCGCGGCCGAGGAACTGTCCGCCGAAACCGGCCAGCGCGTCGACTACGTGGTGGCCGACATCACCACCGCCACCGGCCACGACGCCGCCCTGGCCGCCTGCCCGGCGCCCGACATCCTGGTGACCAACGCCGACGGCTTTCCGCCGGGCGACTTCCGCGACTGGGACAAGGCCACCTGGCACGCCGCGCTGGACGCCATGATGCTCGGCCCCATCGAGCTGATCCGCCGCGTGGTGGACGACATGCAGCAACGCGGCTACGGCCGCATCGTCAATATCGTGTCGCGCAGCGTCAAGGCGCCGCACGCCGAACTGGGGCTGTCGAACGGCGCGCGCGCCGGCCTGATCGGCTTCGTGGGCGGCCTGGCGCGCCAGACCATCCGCAACAATGTCACCATCAACAATGTGCTGCCGGGCGCCTTCGACACCGGCGCGCAGCAGCGCCACATCGAAAAGCTGTCCCAGACCTCCGGGCGCCCGTACGAGGAAATCCGCCAGGCCCGCATGGCGGCCAACCCCGCCGGCCGTTTCGGCCGCGCCGACGAAGTCGGCGCGCTGGTCGCATACCTGGCCTCCGACCTGGCCGGCTACATTACCGGCCAGAGCTGGCTGATCGACGGCGGCGAATACCCCGGCACCTACTGAATCCGGCCGCCGGACGCGTCCTTTCGCTCCCCCCCGCCGAAAGTTCGCTGACCGAACGCCGCGCCAGCGCGGCCGCCCAAAAAGGCGCACAATCGCGCCTGGGCCGCCACGCAACGGCGGCCACGCTAACAAGATTCAGGAGACCAAGGTGGCTGGGACACGTATCGGCGGCTGGTATTTCGGGTGGAACATCGTGGCGGCGGCCACCCTCCTCACTCTGCTGACCGTGGGCATGCGCATGGGCGTCGGCCCGTTCTTCCTGCCCATGGCGCAGGACCTCGGCTTCAGCCGCAGCCTGCTGTCGAGCATCGTGGCCATCGGCATGCTCTGCTATGGCCTGGGCATGCCGCTGGCCGGCGTGCTGGTGGCGCGCCACGGCACGCGTTTCGTGCTGCTGCTGGGCACCGTCATCGTCGCGGCTTCCATCGTCTGGACGGTCAAGGCGCGCGACCCGTTCAGCTTTTTCCTCGCGTTCGGGGTGCTGATGTCGCTGGGCCTGGCCTTCACCAGCCCGGTGGCGCTCACGCCGGTGCTGACCCGCTGGTTCACGCGGCGACGCGGCATGGCGCTGTTCTTCCTGTCCACCGGCTCGATGGCCGGCATCGCCATCATGACGCCCGCCCTCACCTACGCCGTCGAGTCCACCAGCTGGCAAACCGCGCTGCTGGGCTTCGCCGCGGTGTTCACCGTGCTGACCGTGCCGATGGCGCTGTTCGTGATCCGCGACCATGCGCCGCCGCACGCCGACCTGACACCCGAGCAGGTCGCCGCCCGGCCCGCCGGCACGGGCGCGGCCCTGCCGGAAAGCCTGAAATTCCGCGAGGCCACGCGCACCGCGCCGTTCTGGACGATCACCCTGGGCCTGTTCGCCTGTGGCTTCAGCATGAACCTGCTGGGCACGCACGGCATCCCCATGCTGATGGACCACGGCTTCGACGCCACCACCAGCTCGCTGGGCATCGGCCTGATCGGCCTGGTGGCCATCTTCAGCACCCTGGTGCTGGGCCGCGTTTCCGACGCCCTGCCGCGCCGCAAGATCCTCGCCACCATCTACCTGGTCCGCGGCCTGGGCTTCTTCGCGCTGATGATCGTGGGCACGCACTGGGAACTGTACGTGGCGGCCGCCATCGGCGGCGTGGTGTGGTCGGGCAGCATCGCCATGTCGTCGGCCATCCTGGCCGACATATACGGTGTGCGTCTGGTCGGCGTGCTGTACGGCTGTGCCTACCTGGGGCACCAGGTGGGCGCGATGATCAGCTCCTGGCTGGGCGGCTGGGGCTACGAGACCTTCGGCACCCACTGGGTGGCGTTCGGCAGCGCGGGCGCCCTGCTGCTTGCCGCCGCGCTCATCGCGCTGCGCCTGCCGGCGCAGGGCTACACCCTGATGGCGGCGCCGCGCATGGCGCACTGAGGCGCGCTGCCCGGCTCGTCACCAGGCCCCCAGCGTCCGCACGCCGCCGGCGGTGCGGATGCGCGCCCGCAGCTGCGGCGCGGCGCCGGCCGGCAGGCCGCGCACCGCCACGTCGCCGGCAAACGCCACCGCGTCGAGCATGGCGCGCACGCGCGCCGGGTCGGGGTGCCAGACCTCCAGCGCCTCCAGCGCGCAGCCCGCGTCGGGCAGCGCGCTGGCCGGATGCGGCTCGGCATCCCATTGGATCAGCGTGGGCGCGGCGCCCTGGCACGGCAGGCTGCCATCGGCCGGAATGGTGATGCGCCAGGACAACGCGCCGCGCGTCATCGGCTCGATCTCGCCCACTTCCGCGCCGCAGGCCGCGCGCGCCGCGCCGATGTCATCGGTGCGCGCCACCCAGGTCGCCAGCCGCGCGGGCGCGCCCGCGCCGAGCCGGTCCAGCTCGAACCAGCGCGGCCGCGCCGGCCGCGGCGCGGCCGGGTCCGGCGCGATGACCTCCAGGTAGACGTCGTCGCCCAGCCGCAGCAGCAGGTTGTGCGTGCCCATGCGCGGATGCGCGCCGCCCGGCCCGGGCCGCACGCCCAGCGCGCGTTCGACGAAATCGGCGCCGGTGGCCAGGTCGGGGGCCGCCACGGCGATGTGGTCCAGCAAGGTTTGCATGCGAACTCCTGGTGGGTCGAGCGGCGGCGCGCGGCCGCCCGCTGATTACGCGAATGCCACCTGCGCCGCCGGCACCGCGACGATGCGCGGGCCGAAACTCGAAATGGCCGGCAGCGTCATGTTGTGATGCAGGCGTATCGCCGCGGCGTCGGCGTGCGGCTTGTCGTGCGTGGTATGCGCGTCGGCCGCCAGCACCACCTCGTACCCGCGCGCGGCCGCCTGGCGCACCGTGGTGTCGACACAGAATTCGGAGGCATAGCCGCACACCACCAGGCGCGCCACGGCATGCTGCTGCAGCAGGGCCGCCAGCCCGGTGCGCAGGAAGGCGTCGGCCGTGGTCTTGCCCACGACCCGGTCGTCCGGCTGCCGGTCCAGTTCGCGCAACAACTGCCAGCCGGCCGAGCCGTGCGCCAGGCTGGCGTCGGCAGACTCATGCTGGATGTAGATCACCGGCGCGCCCTGCCGGCGGGCGCGCGCGGCCAGCTCGTTGATGCGCGCCACGGTGGCATCCGCGTCGCCCGGACGCGGCGCGGGGCGGAACAGGCCTTCTTGGACGTCGATGACCAGCAAAGCGCACGACATGGCGGGCTCCAGGCGGAAAGCGGCCAGTCTACCGCGCCGCGCCGGCCGCGCAAACCGGCGCCGGCCCGCGCCAGCGGGCCCTAGCCGACCTTGCGCTCGTGGCCCTGCCAGTAGGCGTCGCGCAGCGGCTTGCGCGCCAGCTTGCCGTTGGCGTTCTTCGGCAGCTCGGCCACGATGTCGATGCTGCGCGGCTTCTTGAAGTCGGCCAGGTGCGCGCGGCAATGCGCCATCAGCGCCGCCTCGTCCGCCTGCGCCCCGGGCTTGAGCACCAGCACGGCCTTGACCGCCTCGCCCCATTTGTCGTCCGGAATGCCGAACACGCAGGCCTCGTACACCTCGGGATGCTGGTAGAGCGCCTGTTCCACTTCGGTGGGATACACGTTGAAGCCGCCGGTGATGATCATGTCCTTCTTGCGGTCGACGATGTAGACGAAGCCTTCGTCATCCATGCGGGCCAGGTCGCCGGTATGCAGCCAGCCGTCGCGCAGGGCCTGCGCCGACAGCTCGGGTTCGCCCCAGTACCCGGCGAACACGTCGGGCCCGCGCACGGTGATTTCGCCCACTTCGCCGCAGCCCACCGGCTGGCCCTGCTCGTCGACCAGGCGCAGCTCGCCTTCGCCGAACAGGCGGCCGCAGGAGGACAGCCGCTCGGGACGCGCGGCCAGCGCATGCGCATGGTCGGCAGTGCTCAGCAGGGCCAGGCCGCCGGTGGTCTCGCCCGTGCCATAGCCCTGGCTGAGCTTGGGCCCCAGGGCTTCCCAGGCCTCGCGCACGCGCGCCGGCGCCATGGGCGCGCCGCCATAGGAAATCTGCCGCAACGCGCCGAGGTCGCGGCGCCGCAGGCTGGGCTCGGCGATCAGCATGTTGATCATGGTCGGCACCATGAAGCTGAACGCCGCGCGGTGGCGCTCGGCCGATGCGAGGAAGGCCTCCGGGTCGAAGCGGTCGTGCAGCAGGATGGTGCCGCCCTGGAACAGGAACGGCTGCATGAACATGCCGCTGGCATGCGTGATGGGCCCGGCCAGCGCCAGCACCTCGCCGGGGTTGGCCCGCATGCGGCCCATCACCACCTTGCGCAGCGAGGCCATGCGATTGCCTACTGTCTGCATGGCGGCCTTCAGCTTGCCGGTGGACCCCGAGGTGAAATGCAGCACCGCCAGGTCGCTCTCGGCCATCTCCACATCCGGATTGCGGTCCGCGCCCGCCGCGATGAAGGACTCATAGGGCCGCCAGCCGGCCACGCTGTCGACGCCGGTGACGATCATGTGCCGGACGCTGTCCAGCTCCTGCCGCACGGCGGCCACCTCCTCGCTATGGGCAGGGTCGACGATGAACACGCTGGCCTGCGCGTTGTTCACCGTGTCGACCACTTCGCGGCTGGACAGGCGCGCGTTCAGCGCCACCTTGACCAGCCCCGCCTTGTACAGGGCGCACTCCAGCTCGATGATCTCCGGACAGTTCCAGGCCTGCACGGCCACCCGGTCGCCCTTGGCGAGCCCGAGCCCCAGCAAGGCGTTGGCGAGCCGGTTCGAGCGCGTATCCAGCTCACCGAAGCTGACCGTGCGGTCGCCGAAGATGATGGCGGGACGGTCGCGCCAGTAAGCCGCGTTGCGGCTGGTATATCGTCCTTGGTTCATGCGGATGCCTCCATCGTTTCCGTAGCGCGATGGTGGCGGCTGCGCGGCGCCCGCCGGATAACCCCGCCGCGAATCTCCATGCCGCCGCGTTATCGGGGCGCGCCATACCGGACGGTTATCGAGATCGACGCGCGCGGCATCGCTGCATGCCGCGCGACGGGTTAAATCTAGCCGGCAGCATGCTCGCAAGCCTGCTTATCAATATCCAGGAGACATTCGTGCAACTATCCAACTTCCGCCCCTGGCTGGCCGTGGCCGCCCTGGCCGGCAGCCTGGCGGCCCTGCTGCCGGGCGGCGCGCAAGCCGGCGCCTACCCCGACCGTCCGATCCGCCTGGTGGTGCCGTTCACCGCCGGCGGCCAGTTCGACTATATTGCCCGCCTGGTGGCCGAGCCGCTGGGCCGCGAGCTGGGCCAGAACATCATCGTCGAGAATGTCGGCGGCGGCGGCGGCAGCATCGGCGGCGCCAAGGTGGCGAATGCGCCGCCGGACGGCTACACCCTGCTGGAGTACGGCGGCAATTTCGCCATCGCCAAGCACCTGTCGCCCAAGCTGACCTTCGATCCCATCGCCGACCTGGTCCCGGTGGCCGGCATCAGCCTGTCGCCGCACGTCATCCTGGTCAACAGCAGCCTGCCCATCCATAGCCTGGCGGACCTGGCGGCATACGCCAAGGCGCATCCCGGCCAGCTCAGCTACGGCAGCCCCGGCGTGGGCTCGTCCATGCACCTCACCTTCGAGGCGGTCAAGCAGCATTTCGGCATCGACGCCCTGCACGTGCCCTATCGCGGCGGCAGCAATATGATCAACGACCTGGCGGGCGGCCAGGTCGGCGTCGGCATCATCGCGGTCGCGCCGGCCATGCCGTTCATCGAGGGCGGCAAGGTGCGGCCCATCGCCGTCACCAGCCGCGAGCGCGCCGGCTCCCTGCCCGACGTGCCCACGGTTGCGGAAGCCGGCTACGACGACTTCGAAAGCGGCAGCTGGGGCGGCATCGCCGTGCCCAAGGGCACCCCGCAGGCGATCGTGGACCGGCTCAACCAGGCCCTGGTGAAGGCGGTCGCGCAGCCGGACGTCCAGCGGGCGCTGGAATCCCAGTCGTTCAAGCCGATCGCGGGATCGCAGCAGCAGTTCCGCGAGCTGATCGCGGCCGAGGCGGACCGCTACGGCCCGCTCATCGAGCGGCTCGGCCTGCGCAACCAATAGCCGCCGCCAGGCTTCAGCCGCGCGGCTGGGCGGCGCCGGCGCGCTCGCGCAGGATCTCGATCAGCCGTTGCGCCAGCGGCGATTGATAGCCGCCGCGGCGCGTCATGATGCCGACCTCGCGGTGCCAGGTAACGTCGTCCAGCGGCACCGCCGCCAGGCCCTGGCCGGCTTCCGAGCGCAGCGTGATCTCGCTGATGACGGTCAGCAGGTCGGTGTTGTGCAGGATGCTGACCAGGCTCGCCACCGAGGAATTCGACTCGATGACGATCTCGGGCCGGGGCGCGCCGCGCTGCTCGAAGCGCGTTTCGAGCCAGCGGCGCGAGGCGACCTGCAGGCCGGGCAGCATCCAGCCATGGCCGGCCAGGTGTTCGAAGCGGATCCTGGCCCGGTCGAACAAGGGGTGCCCGCGGCGCGCCGCCACGAACAGGCGGTCGCGGAACAGCGGGATGCGGTCGAACTCGGCCGGCGCGGCCGAGTCGTGCAGCGAGCTGATGGAGAAATCCAGTTCGCCCTGGCGCAGCGCCGGGATCAGCGCATCGTTGAGCGACACCATCACGTTGACCTTGGCGGCCGGCCGCTGGGCCAGTAGCTCGACACAGGCCCCGTTGAAGACCGGCTCGACCAGCAGCGGCGTGACGCCCACCCGCACCAGCCCGATGCTGCCGCGATGCAGGTCGCCCGCCTCGCGCAGCGCCTCGTCCAGTTCGCGGCGCGCCTGCATGCTGCGCTGGTAGAACGCCTTGCCCGGCATGGTCAGCTCCATGCCCTTGGGCGTGCGCACGAACAGCTGCAGCTTGAGCTCTTCTTCGAGGCGGCGTATGCCCTTGGTCAGGGCCGGCTGGCTGATGCCCATGCCGTCGGCCGCGCGTCCTACGTGCCCGGCGCGGGCCACCGCCAGGAAATAGTCCAGATCTTCGAGTCGCACGATTCCGCCTGGTTATCAAGAACAGGAAAAAGATAATCGCGAACCAGCACGGGACTGTCAAGCTGCGTGGACATCCGAAGGAGACACGCACCATGGCACAGGACACCCCGACACTGGCGGATTTGCGCGAGCGCCTGCACCGCTATCTGCACGACGAGCTGCTTCCCATGGAACGCTCGCAAGGCCTGGGCTACGAAGACGAATTCCCGCGCGCGCTGGTCCGCTCGATCTGGCAGCGCTCGCGCGCCCTCGGCCTGTACGGCCTGCAATTGCCCCGCGAGCTGGGCGGCCAGGGGCTGTCCTACCGCGACTTGTGCGTGCTGAAGGAC
This sequence comes from Bordetella genomosp. 2, assembly GCF_002261345.1. Lineage (GTDB taxonomy): Bacteria > Pseudomonadota > Gammaproteobacteria > Burkholderiales > Burkholderiaceae_B > Bordetella_A. Next base: position 1,317,683 of record NZ_NEVT01000006.1, read on the forward strand.
GATGCGGCGGCCTCGGGCGCCATTCTGTTTCCGCATGTGCTGGGCGACTGGGGCGGCCCGTCGCGCGTGGGCAACCTGGTGCGCTACGCCACGCCCTACCAGCTCGAGCGCTACATCATGCCGGTGATCAACGCGGAACGCGGCGCCTGTTTCGCCATGACCGAGCCGCAATCGGGCTCGGACGCCACCAGCCTGCGCACCCTGGCGGTGGCGGACGGCGACGACTACATCGTGACCGGCGTGAAGCATTTCATCACGGCGTCGATGTTCGCCGACTTCGCCGTGACGATGTGCGTGACCGACCCGGACAAGGGCGTGGACGGCATCTCGGCCATCTTGATCGACCTGGACCAGCCCGGCGTGCGGCTGGTGCACGACTGCGTGCCGATGACCGGCCAGTATGTGGATGCCGATATCGTGCTGGAGCAGGTGCGCGTGCCGAAGAAGAACCTGATCGGCCAGCCCGGCGCGGGTTTTCGCATTGCCATGAACCGCGTCAGCGTCAACCGGCTGCTGCACTGCCCCACCATGATCGGCCTGGCGCGCCAGGCCTTCCGGATGGCGGTGGACTACGCCCGCACGCGCCAGCAATTCGGCGGCCCCATCAGCCGCTTCCAGGCCATCCAGCACATGCTGGCCGACATGGCCACGGCCCTGTATGCGTGCGAACAAATGGTGCTGGCGGCCGCCGAACGCGCCGACGCCGGCGAGGACGTGCGCGAACTGGCCGCCATGTGCAAGCTGTTCGTGTCCGAGCGCTGCTTCGAGATCGCCGACAAGGCCATGCAGATCCACGGCAACGTCGGCGTGACCAAGAACCACCCGGTCGAATTCATCTTCCGCCGGCTGCGGCTGTACCGCATCGTCACGGGCACCAGCGAGATCCAGCGCAACACCATCGCCAAGGGACTACTGGCGGCGGCCGAACGCCAGCCGGGCTGACGCCCGGCCGGCGCTCAGATGTGCAGCGCGTGTCCCAGCGCCCGCAGGGCCGCCTCCTGCACCGCCTCGCCCAGCGTGGGGTGCGCATGGATGGTGCCCGCCACATCCTCCAGCCGCGCGCCCATTTCCAGGGACTGCGAGAACGCCGCGGCCAGCTCGGACACTCCGCGCCCCACCGCCTGCCAGCCGACGATCAGGTGATTGTCGCGCCGCGCCACCACGCGCACGAAGCCGTCGGTGGCGTCGAGCGTCATGGCCCGCCCATTGGCGGCGAACGGGAATGCCGCCGCCAGGCAGTCGAGCCCGGCGGCCTGGGCCTGCGACGGCGCCAGGCCGGCCGTGATGATTTCCGGATCCGTGAAGCAGACCGCGGGAATCGCCGCGGGCGCGAAGCGGCGCCGCTGGCCGGCCACCAGTTCGGCCACCATCTCGCCCTGCGCCATGGCGCGATGCGCCAGCATGGGCTCGCCGGCGATATCGCCGATGGCCCACACATTGCGCATCGAAGTGCGGCACTGGTCGTCGATGCGCAGCGCATTGCCGGCGCGGTCCAGCTGCAGCGCCTCGAGCCCCCAGCCCTGGGTGCGGGGCCGCCGCCCGATGGCCAGCAATACCTGGTCGGCCGGCAACGCGGTTTCGACGCCGGAAGCGTCCTGCACCCGCACGGCGTCGCCCGCCGCATTCATGCCCAGCACCTTGCGCCCCAGGCACAACTGCACGCCCATGCGCGCCAGGGCGGCCGCCACCGGCTTGGTCAGCTCGGCGTCGTAGGTGGGCAGGATGCGGTCCTGCGCCTCCACCACGGTCACTTCGGCGCCCAGCTTGCGATACACCGTGCCCAGCTCCAGGCCGATATAGCCGCCGCCCACCACCACCAGGCGTCCCGGTATGGCCGTGGGCGACAGGGCCTCGGTCGAGGAAATGACCTTGCCGCCGAACGGCATCGAGGGCAGCGGCATGGGCTCGGAGCCGGCCGCCAGCAACAGGTGTTCGCACTGGATGCGTTGCGCGCCCTGGCCGGTATCGACCTCGACGGTCTTGCCGTCGAGCACGCGCGCCCAGCCGCGCACCAGTTGCACGCCGTTCTTCTTCAGCAGCGCCTCGACGCCGCCGGTCAGGCGGCTGACGATGCCGTCTTTCCAGGCCACCGTGCGGGCGATGTCGATGACGGGCGCCTGCACCGAGATGCCCAGCGGCGACGCGCCGGCATATTCGCGCGCCCGCTCATACTCCTGGGCCGCGTGGATCAGCGCCTTGGACGGAATGCAGCCGATGTTCAGGCAGGTGCCGCCGGGTTGCCGGCCTTCCACCACGATGGTGGGCACGCCCAGCTGCCCGGCGCGGATGGCCGCCACATAGCCGCCGGGTCCGCCGCCGATCACCAGCAGGGTTGTGGTCCGGGTCTCGCTCATGACGCCTCCACGAAAAGCAGCGCGGGCTGTTCCAGCAGCGCGCGCACCGCCTGGATGAATTGCGCCGCGTCCATGCCGTCGACCACGCGATGGTCGAACGACGAGGACAGGTTCATCAATTTGCGCGCCACGACCGCGCCCTGCCGGATCACCGGCCGTTCGACGATGCGGTTGACCCCGACGATGCCGACTTCGGGATGATTGATCACCGGCGTGCTGACGATGCCGCCCAGCGCGCCCAGGCTGGTGAGCGTGATGGTGGAGCCCGTCAGCGCGTCGCGCTCGGCCTTGCCGCTGCGCACGGCTTGCGCCAGCCGGGCGATTTCCTCGCCCAGCGACCAGATGTCGCGCGCCTCGGCATGGCGCAGTACCGGCACGATCAGGCCGCCGTCGGTCTGCGTGGCCACGCCCAGGTGCACCGCGCCGTAGCGCGTGACCACGCCGGCCTCGTCGTCATAGCGGGCGTTGATCTGCGGAAAATCGCGCAGCGCGATCACCATGGCGCGCGCCAGCAGCGGCAGCAGCGTCAGCTTGCCGCGCGACTCGCCATACTTGCGGTTCAACTGCGCACGCAGGTCTTCCAGCTCGGTGACGTCGATTTCCTCGACATAGCTGAAGTGCGGAATGCGGCGTTTCGACTCCTGCATCTTCTGGGCGATCTTGCGGCGCAGGCCGACTACCGGCACCTGCTGCTCGTCGTGCCGCTCGGCATAGCCGGAACGGGCGGCCGGCGCGGCCGCCCGCTGTCCTTGCAGGTAGGCGTCCAGGTCTTCGTGCAGGATGCGCCCGGCCGGGCCGGAGCCGTGCACGAAGCGCAGTTCGATGCCCATGTCCCAGGCGCGCTTGCGCACCGCGGGCGAGGCCAACGGCCGCTCGCCCGGCTGGCGGGCCGGCGCGGACGGCTGGGCCGCCCTGGCCGGCGCCTTATCCGCCGGCAGCGCCGCCCCCGGGGCGGCGGGCGCGCCGCTGGCCATGTCCGCGGCGATCCTCCCGGCGATCCCGCCGGGCGGCCGCGCCGGCGCTTGCGCGGCGGCCTGGCCGGGCGCGTCGGCAGCGCGCGCGGCCGTCGGCGCGTCGGCCGCCTCGACCGGGGCCGGCGGTTGCGCCGGACCGGCCGGCGCGGCCTCGGCCCGGGCATTGCCGGCGCCCTCGACTTCCAGGCGGATCAATTCGCTGCCCACCGCCATGGTGTCGCCGACCGTGCCGCCCAGCGCCACCACCTTGCCCACCACGGGCGACGGAATCTCGACGGTGGCCTTGTCGGTCATGACGTCGGCCAGCGGCTGGTCCTCGGCGACGGTGTCGCCCACGGTGACGTGCCAGCCCACCAGTTCCACTTCGGCGATGCCTTCGCCGATGTCGGGCATCTTGATGATGTGAATTCCCATGTCAGGCCTCCATCACGCGTTGCAGCGCCGCGCCCACGCGGGCCGGCCCGGGGAAATACGCCCATTCCTGCGCATGCGGGTAAGGCGTGTCCCAGCCGGTGACGCGTTCGATAGGCGCTTCCAGGTGGTGGAAGCAATGTTCCTGCACCAGCGACACCAGCTCGGCGCCAAAGCCGCAAGTGCGGGTGGCCTCGTGCACCACCACGCAGCGGCCGGTCTTGCGCACCGACTCGACAATGGTGTCCAGGTCCAGCGGCCACAGGCTGCGCAGGTCGATGATCTCGGCATCCAGGCCGGTCTCCTCGGCGGCGGCCAGCGATACGTGCACGGTGGTGCCGTAGGTCAGCACCGTCAGTTCGCTGCCCGGCCGCACAATGGCGGCCGATTCCAGCGGCACGGTGTAGTAGCCGGTCGGCACCTGGCTGGCGGGATGCTTGCTCCACGGCGTGACCGGCTGGTCGTGGTGGCCATCGAACGGGCCGTTGTACAAGCGCTTGGGCTCCAGGAAGATCACCGGGTCGTCGCTCTCGATGGCGGCGATCAGCAGGCCCTTGGCGTCGTACGGGTTGGACGGCAGCACGGTGCGCAGGCCGCACACCTGCGTGAACATGGCTTCGGGACTCTGGCTGTGCGTCTGCCCGCCGTAGATGCCGCCGCCGCACGGCATGCGGATGGTCATGGGCGCGATGAATTCGCCGGCCGAGCGGTAACGCAGCCGCGCGGCTTCCGACACGATCTGGTCGGAGGCCGGATAGAAATAATCCGCGAACTGGATCTCGCACACCGGCCGCAGGCCGTAGGCGCCCATGCCCACCGCCACGCCGACGATGCCGCCCTCGGAAATGGGCGCGTCGAACACGCGCGAGGTGCCGTACTTGGCCTGCAGGCCCTCGGTGCAGCGGAACACGCCGCCGAAATAGCCGACGTCCTGGCCGAACACCACCACGTTGCTGTCGCGTTCCAGCATGACATCCATGGCCGAACGCAAAGCCTGGATCATGGTCATCGACGTGGTCGCCGGACCCATATTCTTGTCGCTCGCCATGATCAGACTCCCAGCTCTTGGCGCTGCCGGCGCAGATGCTCCGGCATGTCCTTGTACACGTCCTCGAAAATGCTGGCGGCGCTGGGCACGTGCCCGTCCACCAGCGTGCCGTAGCTCTCGGCCTCTTTCTGGGCGGCCAGGATCTCGGCCTCGAGCTCGGCCTTGAGCTCGTCGTGCTGGCGGTCCGACCAGATCCCCAGGCCGACCAGGTGCTGCTTGAAGCGCGCGATCGGGTCGCCCAGCGGGAAGTGGCTCCAGTCGTCGCCGGGACGGTACTTGGACGGGTCGTCGGAAGTGGAATGCGGGCCGGCCCGGTAGGTGACCCATTCGATCAGCGTCGGGCCCAGGTTGCGGCGGGCGCGCTCGGCGGCCCACTGCGAGGCGGCGTACACCGCCAGGAAGTCATTGCCGTCCACCCGCAGCGACGCGATGCCGCAGCCCACGCCGCGGCCGGCAAAGGTCGTGCCTTCGCCGCCGGCGATGGCCTGGAAGGTGGAGATGGCCCACTGGTTGTTGACCACGTTCAGAATGACCGGCGCGCGGTACACGTGCGCGAAGGTCAGCGCGGTGTGGAAATCGGCCTCGGCCGTGGCGCCGTCGCCGATCCAGGCCGACGCGATGCGGGTGTCGCCCTTGATGGCCGAGGCCATGCCCCAGCCCACCGCCTGGATGAACTGGGTGGCCAGGTTGCCCGAGATGGTGAAGAACCCCGCTTCGCGCTTCGAATACATGACCGGCAGCTGGCGGCCCTTGAGCGGGTCGCGCTCGTTGGACATGAGCTGGCACATCATTTCGACCAGCGACACATCGCGGGTCAGCAGGATGCTCTGCTGCCGGTACGTGGGAAAGCACATGTCGCCCGGCTCCAGCGCCAGCGCGTGGGCCGAGCCGATCGCCTCCTCGCCCAGGCTCTGCATATAGAATGAGATCTTCTTCTGGCGCTGCGCGGTGAGCATGCGCGCGTCGAAGATGCGGGTCTTGAGCATGGCGCGCATGCCGGCCCGCAGCACCTCGGGCGCCAGGTCCGGCGCCCAGGGGCCGACCGCGCGGCCATCGTCGTCCAGCACGCGCACCAGCCGATAGGCCAGCTCGCCGGTGTCGACCGCGGCAACGTCAATGGGGGGCTTGGGAATCTCGCCGGCCGGCGAGAGGCGCAGATAAGAGAAATCGGTCTTGCAACCCGGCCGTCCGGTGGGCTCGGGGACGTGCAATTTCAATGGCCCGTATTGGCTCATGTATTGTCTCCACGCTTGATTGTGTCATGCGTTGTCTGGTGCAAAGGCCGGCTGCTGGAGGTAACCGCGCAGTCGGCCGCAGCCGGATCGCGAGCGGGGTAAACGCGGCGCGTCCGGCATGAAACAGATTAGCACAAGCCCGGGGCGGCGAACGGGCGGCCGCCCCGGCCAGGATGTCGATTCCGGGCCGCGCCGTTCGTCGTCTGTCAGGACGAACCCGTCCCGTCCCAACCAGGAGACTGCGAACATGGCTCTGCAACTGTTTTTCCACCCCTTTTCCTCGTATTGCCAGAAGGCGCTCATCGCGTTCTATGAAAACGCCATCCCGTTCGAGCCGCAGTTGCTCGAAGGCCCCGACAGCCCGGCCATGCGGCGGCTGGCCGAACTGTGGCCGATGAAGCGCTTTCCGCTGCTGGTGGACGGCGCGCACACCGTCATGGAGGCGACCTGCATCATCGAGCACCTGGCGGTGCACCACCCCGGCCCGTTGCGGCTGATCCCGGCCGACCCGGCCGCCGCCCTGCAAGTGCGCATGCTGGACCGGTTCTTCGACAACTACGTCGCCACGCCGCAGCAGAAGGTCGTGTTCGACGCCCTGCGCCCGCCCGAGGCGCGCGACCCCCATGGCGTGCGGCAGGCGCGCGACATGCTGGAAACTTCCTATGCCTGGCTGGAGCGCATGCTGCCAGGCCGGACCTGGGCCGCCGGGCCGGATTTCACCCTGGCCGACTGCGCCGCCGCGCCCTTCCTGTTCTACGCCGACTGGACCCACCCCATCGGCGACGCCTACCCCAACGTCGCCGCCTACCGCCGCCGGCTGCTGCAGCGGCCGTCGTTCGCGCGAGCGGTCGACGAGGCGCGGCCGTACCGGGCATTCTTCCCGCTGGGCGCGCCGGACCGCGATTGAGCGGCGGCCGGCCGCTAGAATGACGCCTATGGCAGACAAAATGCGACTCGACAAATGGCTGTGGGCGGCCCGCTTCTACAAGACCCGCAGCCTGGCCGCGCAGGAAATCGGCAAGGGGCGGGTGCTGGTCAACGACCAGCCCGCCAAGCCCGCGCGCGAAATCGCCGTCGGCGACCTGGTCAGCGTGCGCAAGGAAGACCCCGCCATCCAGGCGCGGGTGCGCGCGCTGAGCGCCGTGCGCGGCCCGGCGCCGGTGGCGCGCCAACTGTATGAAGAAACGCCCGGCAGCATTGCCGCGCGCGAACGGGCCGCGGAACTGCGGCGCCTGGCCCCGGAACCCGCCCACGGCATCGCCGCGGGGCGGCCGACCAAGCGCGACCGCCGCCTGATCGACCTGATGCGGGGCAAGTGACCGCGCCGCGCGTCGCCGCATTCGGCGGCGGCGCGCGGCCCGCCCGGCCGGTCAGGTCGCGGCCAGCCAGCGGTTCAGCTGCTCGCGGGTCACGCCCACGCCGCCGCACACCACGACAACCGCGCTGCGCGCCTCCGGATACTGCGTGCGCACGGCCTGCAGGCCGGCAATCGAGGCGCCGCAGGCCGGTTCGGTCAGCAAGCGATGCGCATCCAGCAGGTCCGCGCTGCCGCGTATGGCCGCCGCGTCGCCGACCACGTGGCTCTTGACGGTCAATTCCTCCGCCAGCGCCAGCGCCTGCGAGCACACGCGCCGGGCTCCCAGCGATGTAGCCACCGTGCTGATCGCATCGATTTCCACTGGCCGGCCGGCAGCCAGGGCAGCGGCATACGAGGCGGCGCCGGCCGTTTCCACGGCCAGGATCCCCGTTGCGTCCCAGCCGTTGCGCCGCAGGCCGGCCGCCACGCCTGCCAGCAGGCCGCCGCCGCCCACCGAGCAGATGATCACGTCCGGCCGGTCCATTTGCGCGGCCAGCTCGTCAACCAGGGTGCCGTGCCCTTCCCAGAGCAGCGGATCGTCGAATGGGTGGATGAAGGCCGAATCCGGCGTCAGCAGGGACAGCGCGTGTTCGTTGGCTTCCTGCCAGCTACGGCCATGCACGATGACGTGCGCGCCTTCCTGGCCGATCAGGCTCTTGGCGCGCTCCGAAGTCGTGGCGGGCACCACGACGACGACCTCGGCCCCCAGCCGCCGGCCGGCATAGGCGACGGCATAGCCGGCGTTGCCGCCGGACGAGGATATGAAACGTCGCGCGCCGTCCGCCATCTTGCGCGCGCAGGCATGGCCCACGCCGCGTATTTTGAACGAACCGCTGGGCTGGACGCATTCCAGTTTCAGCGAGACATCGAGCCCGACGGCCGCGCCGAGTTCGATCGAATGCAGGACAGGAGTCAGGACATGTAATGACATGGGCATACCTATTGCCGGCCACGGCCGGCATGCTCAGGGAAAATCGCCGCGCCCGCCACGGCGGCCGCGGCCGCGAACCCGACATACCAGACCGGCGCAAGCGAGCTGCCTGTCACGCCGATCAGCCAGGTGGCGATGAAGGACGCGAATCCGCCAAACAGCGTAACCGCGAAGTTATAGGCGATGGAGACACCGGTCGAACGGACATCGGCCGGAAACAACGCGGCGATCGCGCCGCTGGCGGGTCCGGTGAAGGCCGCCAGAATGACCGCGAAGATACATTGCACCGCAACCAGGACCATCGTCCCCGGCGCGGCCGCAAGCCATGCCATCAGGGGATAGCACAGCGCCATCATCGCCAGCGCCGCAGCCAGCAGGATCGGACGCGGCCCCCAGCGGTCCGCGGCGATGGCGAAGAGGGGCAGGAAAAATGCGGCCGTCAGCAGCGCGGCCGAATTGCTCAACAACGAGACGGTCGCCGGCAAATGCAGCTCGCGCACCGCGTAGGTCGGCATGTACACCAGGAAAAAATACGTGCCCACCGTCCACAGGATCGTGATGCAGAAACCTGCCAGGGTCTCGCGCGGATAACGTCGGACCGCGCTCCAGGGAGAGGCGGCCGCCTCGGAGCCCTGCTCCCGGCGCCGGGCCAGGACCTGCGCGAACTCCCGCGGTTCCTCGGTATGCCGGCGGATATACCAGCCGACCGGCCCGATCACCAGCCCCAGCGCGAACGGCAGGCGCCAGCCCCAGGACTCCAGGTCGGCGGGCGACATCCAGCCGTTGACCGCGGCGCCGACCAGCGACCCCAGCAACAAGGCGAGCAACTGCGTCAATTGCTGGAAACTGGCATAGAGCATGCGGCGCTGGCGGGGCGCGTGCTCGATCAGGAAAGCCACGGCCGTACCCATCTCGCCGCCGGCCGAGAAACCCTGGATCAGGCGCGCCACGACGATGAGGGCCGGCGCCCACAAGCCGATGGTTGCGTAGGCCGGCGTGAACGTGATGATGGCAGTGCCCAGCACCATGGTGGAGATCGCCCAGTTCAGCGCCACCCGGCGGCCCAGCCGGTCGGCCACCGTGCCCAGCACCAGGGCGCCGACCGGGCGCATCGCGAATCCGACGCCGAACGTGGCGACGGCCAGCAGCAGCGAGACCCATTCTGATTCGGCGGGAAAGAACAGCCGCGACAACAGCACGGAAAAGTAGCCGTACAGCGCGAAGTCATACCATTCGAGCATGCAGCCGACCGTGGCCGCGACGACCGCCTTGCGGTCCACGCGTTCGGCGGCAGGCATGGCCGCGCAGTTGGCGGCGCCGGAGGGCAGCCTGTGCCCGGCGGACAAACTCATCGCTGATCTCCCAGGCCTCAAGCGGTTTTGGCGGCCTTCTCACCGGCGACCACCATGCAGGTGTTGCCGGGCTGTACACGGCCGAATTGCCGGATCGCGTACACGACGCCGGAATCGCGGAACAGCAACTCGGCCGGCGCTTTATGCGGTGCGGTGAGGAAGTGGATCCGCCCGGCCAGGTCGCCGGCCCGGACCGCCTGGCCCAGGCGGGCGGCGGGCTCGAAGATTCCCTGCTCCGAGGCGATCACGTAGGCCTGCGCGCCGCTGATCTCGCTGTAGGCCCGCTCCGGGGCAGCCGCGGGCGCCTGGCGCGCATCCGCCAGCACGCCCCACAGGTCCAGCACCCGCCGCGTCCCGGCCCGGCACAATTCGGCGGCCTCCGGGTTGACCAGGCCGCCGCCCGCCATCTCGGTGCTGACGCAGGTCAGCCCCGCCGCCATGGCCGCGGTCACGCACAGCCGCCGGTCGCCCAGGTTGTCCATCACCACGCACATCGGCGCCCCGAACGCCGCCGCGGCATCCAGGCAGCGCCGGAACTGGGCCGGGTCGCCGCTGGGCATGACGATCGTGCTGGGAACGATGTTCAAGGAGGATCCGCCCGAGTGCAGGCTGAGAAACGCGTCCGCGCGCGGAATCAGCTCGTCGTTGACGAACGCGGCAATCTGGTCGGTCAGGGTGCCTGCGTGGTCGCCGGGGAAGACCCGGTTCATGTTCTTGTCGTCGACCGGCGAAGTGCGCCGGCCAGCATCGACCGCGGGAGCATTGATGGCCGGAATGATGATCAGGCGGCCCCGCACCTGGTCCGCCCGCAGCGTCCGGATGAGCTCGCCGAGCACGATCGGCCCTTCATATTCATCGCCATGGTTGCCGCCCTCGAGCAGCACGGTCGGGCCGGACCCGTTGGACAGCACGGCGATCGGCACCCGCACCGTACCCCACGCATCGTCGTGCGGCGAATGCGGAAAGTACACATAGCCGGCCTGCTTTCCCGGCCGGTCCAGCTCGACGTCGCTGAAGTACGTGGCCAGCTCCCGATTCGCGGCTGGCCTATGCTGGCCCGACATAGAGCGGAGTTCGTGAGACGCAGCGGCCTGGCCATTCATCGTCATACCCCTTGGATTTTGTGGTGATATGGATGATGCTAGGACCTGCGCAAGCGAAGCCGCAAATGCTACTTCGCTATAGAGCCTATACTTTTTCGGCATACGCCAGCACGGGGGCGGACGTGGAACTCAAGCAGCTACGGTACTTTCTGCAAGTATGCGACTCGGGCAGCATTGCCGCGGCCGCGCGCAACCTGCACATCGCCCAACCCGCCCTGTCTCGCCACATCGCCTCGCTGGAACACCAGCTCGGCACCAGGCTGCTGGTGCGCCTGCCCGGCGGCGTCGTACCGACCCGGCCCGGGCAGGAACTGCAAACGCTCGCGCGCGACATACTGTCGCGCACGCTGGCGCTCGGCGAACAGCTCAAGATTGCCTCGCACGGCATGACCGGCCGCATCCGCCTCGGCATCATGCCTGGATACAGCGCCATGCCGCAGCTCGCCGCCGCCATCGGGACGCTGCGCCAACAGGCGCCGGAACTGGAAATCCACGTCGAGGCGTTCCGGTCCAGTGAGCTGCTGAACCTGCTCAAGCAGCGCAAGATCGATGTCTGCCTGGCTGCCTGGCGCTCGCCGTTCGACGCAAGTTTCCTGGGCACCGGCGTATGCGAGGAAACGATGGGCATCGCCCTGCCGGGCCATTGGCCGCAAGCGCGGCAGCGCAAGGGGCTGACGATGGGCGACCTGGCTGGCTTGCCCATGATCATGTTCCCCCGCGAAGCCTCGCCCGTCCATTACGACAAAGTCGTCGACGCCTGCCTGTCCGCCGGTTTCGACCCGCGCCATTGCCGCATCTCGGCGGCCGACATCCAGGCCATGCTGGGCATGGTATGCGCGGGGCTGGGTTATGCCATCGCGCCGATGTCATTCAGCCCGCAATGGGGCCCGGGCGTGGTCTTTCGCGCCGCCGGCGACCTGAAGATCAGCTTCACGCTGGAACTGGTGCGCATCGCCGACGACAGCGATCCGCTGATCGACCGCTTCCTGGCCGCCTGGGGCCTGCCACGTCGGCCCGCCGATGCCTGAGCTGCGCTAGAACCCCAGCACGATCGCCGCCCCGGCCGCCGCCAGGCCCATCGCCACCACGCCCAGCACCAGCGCCACCAGCTCCGCCGCGCGGAACGAGCGCGCCACCATGGCCAGCGACGGCAGGCTGACGGGCGGCAGCGTCATCAGCAGCGCGGCCGCCGGGCCGGCGGCCATGCCCAGCGACAGCATGGCCTGGACGATCGGCACTTCGCCGGCGGTGGGAATGACGAATAGCGCGCCGGCCACCGCCAGCCCGAGTATCCACAGGATGTGGTTGTCCACGTCCGGCCCGATCTGCGGAAACAGCCAGGCGCGGGCCGCGCCCAGCAGCAGCACCAGCACGATGTACTCGGGCACCAGCCGCAGCGCCATGCGCGCGCACAGCGACAGCCAGCGCCTGAAGGGATTGGGGTCGTCGAGCCCGGCGGCCTGCGCCTGGGCCTGCAGGACCGCCATCTGCCCGGCGTCGAAGCCGCGCTGGCCGCCGCGGCTCATGCGGTTGAGCAGCCAGCCCAGGCCGAATACCAGCACCACGCCCAGCGCCAGGCGCAGCCCCATCCAGTGCCAGCCCAGCACGAACCCCATGAAGACCAGCGTGGCGGGATTGAGCATGGTGTTGCCGAGCCAGAACGCCACCGCGCTGCCCGGCGCCGCCTGGCATTTGCGCAGCCCGGCAACCACCGGCGCGGCGCAGCAGGTGCACATCATGGCCGGCACGGACAACAGGCCGCCGGCCACCACGCTGCCCAGGCCCGTGCCGCCCAGCGCGCGCACGATCCAGCGGCGCGGCAGCAGCGCCTGCACCGCCGAACCCAGCAGCAGGCCCAGCACCATGGCCTGCCAGATCGCCTTGCCATAGGCCAGCGCATACTGCAGCGCCGCGTCCAGCGAGGCCGCCGGCGGCTGCGCCGCGGCGCCCGTCAGGATCGACGAACCGATGGAATGGGTTTCGGCGGCCACGAAGGCGCGGTGATAATACGGCGACCACTTCACGTAGTAGAGGCCGATGGCGGCGAGCGCCAGGAAAACGGCGATGCCCAGCGCAGGATGCGCCAGGCGCCGCGGCTCGGAAGCTGAGGTCATGGATATGCGCGGGAAAACAAGCGGGCGTCGGGATTGTAGACCCGGCCCGCCCCGCTTGCCGCCCTCAGGCGGCCGGCTGGCGCGCCGCCGCCAGGAACGCCAGCGCGGCGCGATAGGACCCGGCGTTGCCCGCGGCATTGGCCGCCGGGGTGCCGCCGGCGTCCAGCAGCAGCCCCGACATGGCGTGCGGCTTGCTGATCAAGGTAGCCGGCAGGTGCGGATAGTGCACATGATGCCCGGCCCCGGCGCAGACGAAATGCTCGGTGGGCAGGCCGGCGGCCTGGCGCCGCCGCATGACCAGTTCCGCGTAGGCGGTGCTGGGCCAGAAGCCGTCGTCGGACGCGCTGACCAGCAGCATGGGGCCGCCGAACCGCTCGACCGGGATGCGCGCGCGCTCGAACGCCGCCCGGTCGAGCGTGGCCGACAGGAACGCGCGGCTCTGCCGGTACGGCGGGTCGCACGCATAGGCGGCGTCCCAATCGCCCAGCGCGTTGTCCTGCCACAGGTGCGGCAGGGGCTCGCCCCGCAGCGTCCAGACCTGGGCGTTGCGCCCGCTGCCCGGCTCGCCCGCGCTGACCACGCCATGCATGACCGGCGACGGCACATAGGCCAGCACCGCGGAGACCAGTTCCGGATACTGCGAGGCCACCAGCAGCGTGGCCTCGCCGCCGCGGCTGATGCCCGACAGCGCCACGAAGCCGTCGCGCGGACGCAGTTGTTCGCGGCTCCATAGCAGCGCCTGCTCGAAGTACTCCAATGGCATGCGGTTGAGATACCGGGGCCGCCCTTCGTAATTGAAAATGGCCAGCGCCAGGCACTGATAGCCGTGCGCGGCGAACAGCGCGGCGCGCGGCGCATTGACGCCGCCGGAAGAGCCGTTCATGTAGATCACCAGGGGATGCGGGCCGGCCCCGGCGGGGGTGTACAGCTCGCCAGACAGGGACATGCCGCCCCGTTGCGCGCGCACGGCCTCGTGCCGCACGCCGGGCGCGAGGAATTCCTGCACCAGAGTCGCCCCCGCCCGGCGCTCGCCATCGCTGGCCTCGATGTGGACCTCCAGCGCATCGGTGCGATCGGGTGGGAACACCACGCGATTCACGTCGTCGCAGCGCATGGACCAGACGATGCCCATGGCCGAGGGCTCGGCATAATCGCCCTCGACCGGGCTGGCGTGGCGCAGGTCCAGGCTGCCGTCATGGTCGGCCAGGAACACGGCGCGCGAACGCCATGCCATGCCGCACATCTGCATCCCGGCCGTCACCGTCACCAGGCTGTGCGCCGCAAACCCCGTGATGCGGATATCGCGTTCGACGTCGATCAGCGCCCGCGCGGGCGCCACGCTTATGCTCGGCGGCATGGACTCATCCTCCTCAACTCTTCAGGTCGACCCTGGGCAGCTTGTTGGCCTCGATGACCTTGGCCCACATGGCCGATTCCTGCGCGATCACCTTGTCCAGTTCCGCCCCGGGCGTATACACCACCGTCACGCCCTGTTCGGCGAACTGGCGAACCAGGCCGGGATCGCGCGTCCCTTCGCCAACCGCCTTTTCCAGGATGCGCACGACGTCGTCGGGCATGCCGGCAGGGCCGGAGATCATCATGCGCGTATACAGCTCGAAGTCATCCAGCCCGGCTTCCCGCATGGTCGGCACATCCGGCAGGCTGCTCAGCCGCTGGTCGGCCGTCACGGCCAATGCCTTCAGCTTGCCGGCGCGAATATGCGCCAGCGCCGAGGTCGGGAAATCGAACGTGCTTTGCACCGTGCCCGCCATCAGGTCCAGCAGGGCCGGCCCGCTGCCCTTGTAGGGCACGTCCTGGAATTGCGTGCCGGTGCGCGACTGGAAGTGCAGCAGCGCCAGGTGGTTGATGATGCCGCGCCCGGCATGGGCGCAGGTGATCGCGCCGGGCTTTTGCCTGGCCAGCGCGATGAATTGCTGGACATCGTTCACGCCCAGATCGGGATGGACGATCAGCAGCATCGGCGACCGGCCCATCGACCCCAGTTGGCGGAAATCGGCCTGCCGGTACGGCAGGTTGTTGTACAGCAGGGGGTTGAGGATCATGCCGTTGGTGCCGGCGAAAGCCAGTGTGTAGCCGTCGGGGGCGGCGCGCGCCACCGCGACGGTCGCGATGATGGCTTGCCCGCCCGGCCGGTTCTCAACCACCACCGGGTTGTCCAGCGCCTTTGCCATGCGTTCGGCGAGGGCGCGGGCGGCGGTATCGGTCAGGCCGCCCGGCGCGAAGCCCACGACCAGCCGTACCGGACGCGACGGAAAATCGGTTTGCGCGCGGGCCGGACGCGCCAGGAGGGGCAGCGCGGCAAAAGCGCCGAGCAAGCGACGGCGAGAGCAGGACATGGCTTCTCCAGACTGGATATCGCGCCTGCGCGATCCCGCAGGCAGGAACTGCCTTGCAATAAATGCACTACGTTCAGCGACGGTCGACTGCGCATGCCGTGCGAAATTGGCTTGTATTCTATATACGATTCTTGCCCAAAAGCCTAGTGATTACCCTTGCTTGTCCTGCACAAAGCAGGGCCTCACGATTTTCGGTATACGAAGAGGGCTGATGCTGGCGGCCCACTTCCTGCAGCCACCCTCACCCCGCTTCTTTTTCTTCGATCCGCTTCTCGACCCGGCGCAGCACCGCCAGCACGAACAGCGCGATCAGGGTGCTGACCACCGCCGTGGCTTCCCGCCCCATCCCGGCGGCCACGCCGATGGCCGCCGTCATCCAGATGCTGGCCGAGGTGGTCAGGCCGCGGATCTCGCGTTCGCCGCCGAGCTTGATGATGGCTCCCGCCCCCAGGAACCCGATGCCGGCGATCACGCCCTGCAGCACGCGGCTCAGGTCGCCCACCTGCATGCCGGCCTGCAGCGGCACCAGCACGAACAGGGCCGCGCCCAGCGCCACCAGCATGTGGGTGCGCAGGCCCGCGGCCTTGCCGCTGCGCTCGCGCTCGTAGCCCAGCAGCCCGCCCAGCACGAAGGCCATGCCCAGGCGCAGCACGATGCGGGTGGCCTCGCCGACGTCGGGAATGTCGCTGAACTCGGCGTAGACCGTGGCCCAGATCTCCTGCCAGATCGTCATGGTCGCGTCTCCTGTTGCGCTCGTGGTCCGGGCGGCCCGCCCGCGGACCGCCAGCTTGATTCGTACCATATAAGGAACAGTTTGTTCCAGGGAAAGCCGGTTACCGGACCAGGATGCGACAGTTAGAATGCCTGCACCTGTCTATCTACCAGTTGGAAGATTACCCATGAACAATGCTTACCTGGACGCGCTGAAGAAGCGCCGCACCCAATACGCCCTGGGCCGCAACCTGTCCGCCTCCAAGGAGGAACTGCTGGCCCTGATCCAGGACGCGATCAAGCACAGCCCGTCGTCCTTCAATTCGCAGAGCTCGCGCGCGCTGGTGCTGTTCGGCGCGGAAAGCGAAAAGCTGTGGGACATCGCCATCGAGGAAGTCCGCAAGGTCGCGCCGGCCGAAGGCTTCGACAAGACCGAGGCCAAGCTCAAGAGCTTCGCGGCCGGCGTGGGCACGGTGCTGTTCTTCGAAGACCAGGACGTGGTGCGCAGCCTGCAGGAGAAATTCGCCCTCTACGCCGACAACTTCCCGGTCTGGTCCGAGCAGGCGGGCGGCATGGCCCAGCTGTCGGTGTGGTCTGCCCTGGCCAACGCCGACGTGGGCGCCAGCCTGCAGCACTACAACCCGCTGATCGACGCCGCCGTGGCGCGCGCATGGAACATTCCCGCCTCGTGGAAGCTGCGCGCGCAGATGCCGTTCGGCTCCAACGAAGCCGGCTTCGGCGAAAAAGCATTCATGGACGACGCCGAGCGCTTCCGCGTCGCGGGCTGAGCCACTGGCCGTGCCGCCGCGCGCGCAAGGCGCCGGGGCGGCACGGCCCGGCATTCAGTGGGTTTCGACCAACCGGTTGATCTTCAAGGCCACCAGCGTGCAGACCGCGCCGGAAATCAGGTAGGTGCTGGCCGCGATCAGGCCGAATTCGGTCGACAGCCCCAGCGCCACCAGCGGCGCGAACGCGGCGCCGAACAGCCAGGCCATGTCGGCGGTGAGCGCCGCGCCGGTATAACGGAAATGCATCGAGAAATTCGACGTCACGGTGCCCGAGGCCTGGCCATACGACAGCCCCAGCAGGGCGAACCCGCACAGGATGAAGATATTCTCGCCCGCCGCGCCGCCGCCCAGCAGCCACGGCACGGACAGCGCGAACAGGCCGATCAGCACCGCCAGCGTGCCCAGCGTCTTGCGGCGGCCGGCGCGGTCGGCCATCCAGCCGGAAACGAGGGTGCCGACGAAGCTGATGGCGGCGCCGACGATCTGCACGCTCAGCACGCTGGCCAGCGACCGTTCGCCGCGCAGGCTGATCCATGACAGCGGGAAAATCGTCACCAGGTGGAACAAGGCGTAGCTCGCCAGGGCCGCGAAGGCGCCGATGAAGACGTTGTAGGCCTGCTCGTCGATGACCTCGGACACCCGGATCGGCGACAGCTCGCGCTCTTCGAGCAGGCGCGTGTACTCTTCGGTGAGCACCAGCCGCAGCCGCGCGAACAGCGCCACCACGTTGATCGCGAACGCCACGAAGAACGGGTAGCGCCAGCCCCAGTCGACCAGGTCCTGGCGGCTGAGCGTGCTGAACAGGTACAGGAAAATCGCGCCGGCCAGCATGAAGCCCACCGGGGCGCCGAGCTGGCCGATCATCGCGTACCAGCCGCGCCGGTCGGGCGGCGCGTTCAGCGCCAGCAGCGACGGCAGGCCGTCCCACGAGCCGCCCAGCGCGATGCCCTGCAGGCAGCGGAAAATCGCCAGCAGGGCGATCGCCATCGGCCCGAGCGTCTCGTAGCCGGGCAGGAACGCCATGCCCGCCGTGGCCGTGCCCAGCATGAACAGCGCCAGCGTCAATTTCGGGCCGCGCCCCCAGCGGCGCTGCACCGCCATGAAGATGGCGGTGCCGAACGGCCGGCAGATGAACGCGAACGAAAAGATCACGAACGACCACAGCGTGCCGTACAGCGGGGTTTCGAAGGGGAAGAAAATCTGTGGGAAGACGGCAACACAGGCGATGCCGAACACGAAGAAATCGAAGTATTCGGATGCCCGGCCGATGACCACGCCGACCGCGATTTCCCCGGGCGCGACATTGGAATGGCCGGCTTCGTGGGCGCCCGCCGGGTACTGCGACACGGTGCTGGACATACGTTGGCTCGCTCCGTCTGAGGTGGAAAACAGCCTTGTCGCCCGCGCGAACGCCGGCGCCCTGCAAACCGGTGCCTTCCTTTTTACTCTAGATTTTTCACATCTTCCAGAGTAGGGTTGCGAATATCCGTCGTCCGGGCTGAGCTTATCTCTCAGGGGGGCTGCATGTTCGTGCCGTTCTTCAGAAAGCTGCGATGCGCACTGATCCTTGCCGTGGCCGGCGCCCTCGGCGGCTGCAGCAAGGCCGTGCTGCTGTCACCATCCGGCGACGTGGCGTGGCAGCTGCGCGACATCATCCTGGTGTCCACCGGCCTGATGCTGCTGATCATCGTGCCGGTCATCGCGGCCACGCTGTGGTTCGCCTGGCGCTACCGCGAAAGCAATACCGACGCCCCCTACTCGCCCGACTGGGACCACTCCACCATCCTGGAACTGCTCATCTGGGCGGCGCCGCTGCTGATCATCATCGCGCTGAGCGCGCTGACCTGGGTCAGCACCCACCAGCTCGACCCCTACCGGCCGCTGGCGCGCCTGGATGCCCAGCGCCCCATCCCGGCCGACACCCGGCCGCTCGAAGTGCAGGTGGTGGCGCTCGACTGGAAATGGCTGTTCCTCTACCCCGAGCAGGGCATCGCCACCGTCAACGAGCTGGCCGCCCCGGTCGACCGCCCCATCGAGTTCAAGATCACCTCGTCGACGGTGATGAACTCGTTCTTCATCCCCGCGCTGGCCGGCCAGATCTACGCCATGCCGGGCATGCAGACGCGCCTGCACGCGGTCATCAACCATCCCGGCGTCTACGACGGCTTCTCGGCCAACTACAGCGGCGCCGGCTTCTCGCAGATGCGCTTCAAGTTCCATGGCCTGTCGCAGGCGGAATTCGACCAGTGGGGGCAGGCCGGCAAGGCGTCCGGCAACACCCTCGACCGCGCCGCCTACCTGCGCCTCGAGCAGCCCAGCGTGGCCGCGCCGGTGCAGCGCTACGGCGCGGTCGACCCCGACCTGTACGGCGCCATCGTGGACCGCTGCGTGGAGCCTGGCAGCCGCTGCATGCGCGACATCGCCGAGGCGATCTGCCGCGCGCCCAGGCAGGCCGCGCTGGAAGCGCCGCCGCCCGGGCCCGCGCGCCCCATGTAAGGCCGGCCGCGCGCTCGCCCAGTTGATGTTCGATGAACGAACCTTGCGGGAACACCAAATGTCCGATCATCCAGCCACCGAGAGCCTCTTGTTCGGGCGCCTGACCTGGGAAGCGATCCCGTTCCACGAGCCGATCCTGCTGGTGACCTTCGTGGTCGTCGCGCTGGGGGCCATCGCCATCCTCGGCGCCATCACCTATTACCGCCTGTGGGGCTACCTGTGGCGGGAATGGTTCACCAGCATCGACCACAAGAAAATCGGCATCATGTACGTGGTGCTGGGCCTGGTCATGCTGCTGCGCGGCTTTGCCGACGCCCTGATGATGCGGGCGCAGCAAGCCATCGCGTTCGGCGACAACCTGGGCTACCTGCCGCCGCACCACTACGACCAGATCTTCACCGCCCATGGCGTGATCATGATCTTTTTCGTAGCCATGCCGCTGGTGACCGGCCTGATGAACTACATCGTGCCGCTGCAGATCGGCGCGCGCGACGTGGCCTTTCCGTTCCTCAACAATTTCAGCTTCTGGATGACCGTCACCGGCGCCGTGCTGGTCATGATGTCCCTGTTCGTGGGCGAGTTCGCGCGCACCGGCTGGCTGGCCTATCCACCGCTGTCGGGCATCCTGCACAGTCCGGACGTGGGCGTCGACTACTACATCTGGGCATTGCAGATAGCCGGGGTGGGCACGCTGCTATCGGGGGTCAACCTGCTGGTGACCATCGTCAAGATGCGCGCGCCGGGCATGAACATGATGCGCATGCCGATCTTCACCTGGACCTCGCTGTGCACCAATATCCTGATCGTCGCCGCCTTCCCGGTGCTGACGGCGGTGCTGGCCCTGCTGGCCCTGGACCGCTATGTCGGCACCAATTTCTTCACGGCCGACGGCGGCGGCAACGCCATGATGTACGTGAACCTGGTCTGGATCTGGGGCCATCCCGAGGTGTACATCCTGATCCTGCCGGCCTTCGGCATCTTCTCGGAAGTCGTGCCCACCTTCTGCCGCAAGCGGCTGTTCGGCTACGCCTCGATGGTCTACGCCACGGTCGTCATCACCGTGCTGTCCTACTTGGTCTGGCTGCACCACTTCTTCACCATGGGGTCGGGCGCGAGCGTCAACTCGTTCTTCGGCATCACGACCATGATCATCTCGATTCCCACCGGGGCGAAGGTGTTCAACTGGCTGTTCACCATGTACCGCGGCCGCATCCGCTTCGAGGTGCCGATGCTGTGGACCGTCGGCTTCATGGTCACCTTCGTGATCGGCGGCATGACCGGCGTGCTGCTGGCGGTGCCGCCGGCGGATTTCGCCCTGCACAACAGCCTGTTCCTGATCGCGCACTTTCACAACGTGATCATCGGCGGCGTGCTGTTCGGCCTGCTGGCCGGCATCACCTACTGGTTCCCCAAGGCCTTCGGCTACCGCCTCGATCCGTACTGGGGCAAGTGGTCGTTCTGGCTCTGGCTGGTGGGCTTCTACCTGGCCTTCATGCCGCTGTACGTGCTCGGCCTGCTGGGCGTCACGCGCCGCATGAGCCATTTCGAGGACGCCTCGCTGCAGATCTGGTTCCAGCTGGCCGCGCTGGGCGCGCTGCTGATCGCCGGCGGCATCGCCTGCTTCATCATCCAGCTGGTGGTCAGCTTCCGGCGCCGCGAGGCCCTGCGCGACCACACCGGCGACCCCTGGGACGGCCGCACCCTGGAATGGTCCACCGCCTCGCCGCCGCCGGTCTACAACTTCGCCTTCACGCCGCTGGTGCACGACCGCGACGCCTGGTGGCAGATGAAGCAGCTGGGCTACGCGCGGCCGGTGGACGGCTTCATCCCCATCCACATGCCGGCCAACACCTGGGCCGGCATCGTGCTGGCCGGGCTCTCGCTGGTGCTGGGCTTCGCGCTGATCTGGCACATGTGGCCGGTCGCGGTCCTGGCCTTCGCGGCGCTGGTCGGCGTCACGGTGTTCCATACCTTCAACTACAACCGCGATTACTACGTGCCGGCCGACTACGTCGCCCGCTGCGAGGACGATCGCACCCGCTTGCTGGCTGCCCATGTCTGAACTCTCCGCTTCCATACAGGCCGACTCCGGCCGGCAGTTCCACCTGAAGGGCGAGCACCATGTGAAGAACGGCACCCTGCTGGGCTTCTGGGTGTACCTGATGAGCGACTGCCTCATCTTCGCCTGCCTGTTCGCCACCTACGGGGTGCTGGGCCGCAACTATGACGGCGGTCCGACCGGCGCCGACCTGTTCGACCTGCCGCTGGTGGCGATCAACACCGCGCTG
Source organism: Bordetella genomosp. 2 (assembly GCF_002261345.1). GTDB lineage: Bacteria > Pseudomonadota > Gammaproteobacteria > Burkholderiales > Burkholderiaceae_B > Bordetella_A. The sequence continues at coordinate 1,339,202 of NZ_NEVT01000006.1, forward strand.
CTGCTGTTCTCCTCCATCACCTACGGTTTTGCGCTGCTGCAGGGCCGCAAGGGCCGGGTCGGCTCGCTGCTCGGCTGGCTGGGCGTCACCGGGCTGCTCGGCGCCGGCTTCCTGGGCCTGGAGCTCTACGAATTCTCCCACCTCATCCACATCGGCGCCGGCCCGCAGCGCAGCGCCTTCCTGTCGTCGTTCTTCACCCTGGTCGGCACGCACGGGCTGCACGTCACCTTCGGCATCATCTGGCTGGTGGTGCTGATGGCGCAGATCCGCATGCACGGCCTGACCATCCCCAACAAGCGCCGCCTGATGTGCCTGTCGATGTTCTGGCACTTTCTCGACGTGATCTGGATCGGCGTCTTCACCGTGGTCTACCTGATGGGAGTACTGCCATGAGCGCCCCGACGACTTCCGGCCATCAACCCCACCACGAAGAAGAAGACCCGCTGGCCCATGCCTCGCTGCACGGCTACCTGCTGGGCTTCGCGCTGGCCGCGATCCTGACCGCCATTCCGTTCTTCATCGTCATGGGCGGGCTGTTCTCCAGCTCGCGGGTGACCAGCATCGTGATCCTGGCCATCGCCGCGGTCCAGGTCGTGGTGCATGTCATATACTTCCTGCACGTAGACTTCCAGGCCGAAGGCGGCTGGAACATGCTTTCCATCGTCTTCACGCTGGTGCTGCTGGTCATCACCCTCAGCGGCTCGATCTGGATCATGTACCACCTTGACCACAACATGATGCCCATGTCGCCGCAAGACATGCGAAAAATTCCTTGAACGCCCCCGACCCGACGCATTCCCCCGGCCGGCCGCGCCGCGCGGCCAAACTGATTTTTCTGGTCCTGCTGGCCGCCATCCTGTTCGTCGGGTTCTGCTCGCTGGGCGTCTGGCAGGTGCAGCGCCGCGCCTGGAAAATGGAACTGATCTCGCAGGTCGAGCAGCGCGCCCACCTGCCCGCCGTCGAGGCGCCCGGGCCGGCGCAATGGCCCGCCCTGAGCCGCGGCGGCGACGAATACCGCCCCGTCCGCGCCACCGGCACGCTGCGCCACGACCGCGAGACCCTGGTCCAGGCCACCACCGACTACGGCAGCGGCTACTGGGTCATGACGCCGATGGAACTGCGCGGCGGCGGCACGGTGCTGGTCAACCGCGGCTTCGTGCTGCCGGCCTGGCGCAAGCGGCCGGCCGCGGCGGCGCCGACCGGCGAAACCCAGGTGACCGGGCTGCTGCGCATGTCCGAGCCCGATTTCCCGTTCCTGCGCCACAACGACCCGGCCCAGGACCTCTGGTATTCGCGCGATACCCAGGCCATCGCCGCGGCGCGCGGCCTGGGCCAGGCGGCGCCCTACTTCATCGATGCCGCCAGAGGGCCGCAGCCGGCGCCCGACCCGGCCGTGGCGCCGGTGCCGGGCCTGACCGTGCTGCACTTCCGCAACCACCACCTGTCGTATGCCATTACCTGGTTCGCCCTGGCGGCCATGGTGATCGTCGGCGCCGTCATCGTCGTACGGGTCGAGCGCCGCTCCCGCTCCGGGGCGTAGCGGGCGGGCTTGCGCACTCTCGGGTACAATCCACCCCCGTCGCCGGTGCGGAAAGGCAGTCATCCCGCCCGGCAAGCAGCAGTTCCGTCGGGGCGTAGCGCAGCCTGGTAGCGCATCTGCTTTGGGAGCAGAGGGTCGCGAGTTCGAATCCCGCCGCCCCGACCAATCAATTCAATGGATCACGCCGTCTTGCGCAGTCGTTCGATATTGCGCAAGACGGCCTGCCGCCTTGCGCCGTCGTGCCGCGCGCCGATACGTCCGACATTACCAAAACTTCACTGTTTATAGCGGCGCGCCCTCACTATCATCCCGCGTATGTTGACGAGTATGACAGCGCGGGAAGCGGCGAGCGCCGCCTCCTTCTGGTGGAACGCCCAAGGCTCATGGGTGGAGCCGGCCAACCGGCGGCGTGGCGGTGAAAGCGGCGTGCAGCGCCTCGAACTCGATTCCGGCGCCTACTACATCAAGCGTCAGACGAATCATCTGTTCCGGTCGTTGCGCTACCCGGGCGGGCGCCCCACCCTGCTGCGCGAATGGCACAACCTGCGGATCTGCAAGCGCCTGGGCATTCCCACCCCGGCCGTGGTCTGCTTCGACATGCGGCGCTCGCACGCGGCCTGGCAGGCGCTGCTCGTCACCAAGGCCCTGGACGGCTACGTGAGCCTGCAAAGCGGCTTGGCCGCCGGATACTGGAGCCGCGCGGACCTGGCCCGGATACTCGGCAGGATCGTCAGCGCCATTGCGCCCCTGCACCTGGCGCGCCGCAAGCATGGCCACCTGTATCCCAAAGAGGTCTTCGTCCTCCCGCACGCATCCCGCGAACAGGTCGCGTTCGTCGACCTGGAAGTCAGCCGCCGCGTAGCCACCCGCCGGCACGCGGCGTGGGCGGATATGCGGCGGCTTTGCCGGTCGCTGCTGGAACTCGGGCTCGATGAAAGCCTGCTGTGGTCCGCGCTGGAACAATACCGCGCCCACGGCATCGACCTCCCGCGGGACCGGCTCATCAGCCCGCCGGCCTTGCCCCGCCTGTCGCTGAACCGGCGCTAGCGGCCCGGCGCGCCGGTGGCGGCTAGCGCAGCCGCCCTACCCGCCCTGGCGGCACGCCGTAGCGCCGGCGAAATGCCGTGGCGAAGTTCTCCGGGCTGGAATAGCCGGCGATCCACGCGGCCTGGGCCACGCTGACCGCCTCGCGCTCCAGCGCCAGCCGGGCGCGCGCCAGGCGCGCGTCGCGCAGGTAGGCGAACACGGTCGTGCCCCAGGCCGCGCGGAAATGCCGCTGCAGCGTGTTGACGCTGACGCAGGCATGGCGCGCGATCTGCTCCAGCGTGAAATCGTCGGCCTGGCCGCTGTCGAGCAGTTCACGCACCTGCTCCATGCGGGCGCGCTCGCGCCGGCCCAGCCCGGCGCCCATGCGCACGGGCGCGCCGCCGCCCAGGCAGGCGAAGGCCTCGACCGCCAGGTCGAGCGCGCGCGACTCCTGGTATAGCCGCCACAGCGCCGGATCGAGGTCGGGCGGCGCCAGCATCTGCTCGACCAGCGCGACCGCCTGCGCCGAAGCCTGCCACGGGCAGAGCGCCAGGTGTCGGCCGGCGAACGCCAGGCAGGGGTGCCCGGCGTCATCGCCGAAACGGCGCCGCAGCCAGTCCGCGCCGAAGGTCAGGCTGACGGTGCGTTCGATGTCGCCGCGCCGCGACTGGCGCACGAAGGCGGTGGGCTCGACGACCGCCACCAGCGCGCCGCTGGCGCCGCCGCCGGGCCGCGGCCCCAGCAGCAGACGATGTCTTCCGAAACTGACATCGGCTTTGCCGCCAATGGTCAGCGCCACCCGCAGGCCCGGCCGCAGGACGGCATGCACGGCCACCCCCTGCAGGTCGCGCGCGTCGACCCGGTGCAGGATCAGGCCATCGGCCAGCGGCACGGTATGGACCAGGCCCTCGAACACCGGCCGCTGCGTGCCGGGCGCGACGACCGCGTACTGCGCCGTGCCGTGGCGCGCCTGTTCGCGCAAGGCCGGCACATACAGCTGGGCTGCGCGCCGCGGGGAAGAACCGATCTCGGGGAACGCTGATGTCATGGCAAATGAGGATCAGGCAAAGCTTTCTGGCGGCCCGACAAAGCCCGCCATGATGCTTGCCTGACATAATGTTGAACGTCAAATGATATTAGAAATCATTACCGATTAAACCATATCGGGCGCGTCGCCGGGCAACCGGGGCGCGCCGCTTATTGCGCACTCGGAGAATCCGGCATGTCCACGCCCCCTTACACGCGCCCTTGCGTCGGCGCCGTCGTCAGCTTCGCCTTGTCCGGCGCCGCCCTGGCCCAGCATGCGGCCCCGGCGCAAGACCCCGCCCAGGTCCAGGAAATGGCCGCCGTGCAAGTGCTGGGCACGGCCGAGGAAGAAATCAAGGAATCGCTGGGGGTATCGGTCATCACGGCCGACGAAATCGAGCGCCGCCCGCCCACCAACGACCTGTCGGACCTGATCCGCCGCGAGCCGGGCGTCAACTTGACCGGCAACAGCGCCAGCGGGGCGCGCGGCAACAGCCGCCAGATCGATATCCGCGGCATGGGCCCGGAGAACACCCTGATCCTGATCGACGGCAAGCCGGTCAACTCGCGCAATGCGGTGCGCTATGGCTGGAGCGGCGACCGCGACACGCGCGGCGACAGCAACTGGGTGCCGGCCGAGGAAGTGGAGCGCATCGAAGTGATCCGCGGCCCGGCCGCGGCGCGCTACGGCTCCGGCGCCATGGGCGGGGTGGTGAACATCATCACCAAGCAGCCCAGCGACAAGCCCACGGCGTCCGCCACGTATTACCTGAACCAGCCGGAAGACAGCGACGAGGGCAACACCAACCGCATCAACATGCGGCTGTCCAGCCCGATCAGCGAGACGCTGAGCATGCGGATCTACGGCAACTACAACAAGACCAACCCGGACTCGCGCGATATCAACGCCGGCCACGCGGCGACGTCCGACAACGGCAACCCGGAGACCTCGGGCCGCGAAGGCGTGATCAACCAGGACCTGAACGCACTGTTCTCGTGGCGCCCGGACACCCGCAACACGGTCGACCTGGAGATGGGGTTCAGCCGCCAGGGCAACCTGTTCGCCGGCGACACCATGAACAACGCCAACAGCGATTTCTCGGACAGCCTGTACGGCGAAGAAACCAACGCCATGTACCGCGAGAACTTCGGCTTGACGCACCGCGGCGACTACGACTGGGGCACCTCGCGCGCGTCGCTGTCGTACGACTACACGCGCAACGCGCGCCAGATGGAAGGCCTGGCGGGCGGCCCCGAGGGCGCCCCGGTGGACCAGGGCCGCGACACCGCGCGCCTGAAGAACCTGCGCGCGGCCGGCGAGGTCAGCGTGCCGTTCCGGCTCGGCTGGCAGCAGGTGGCCACGATCGGCGTGGAATACCTGCGCGAATCGCTCGATGACCCGGCGGCCATGCGCCAGACTTACTCGGGCACGGGCGGCACCATCGGCAACACGGCCGGCAGCGACCGCCCCACCAAGACCAAGCAGAACAGCTACGCCCTGTTCGTCGAAGACAACATCGAGGCGGGCTTGCGCACCACGCTGACGCCGGGCCTGCGCTTCGACCACAACAGCGAGTTCGGCAGCAACTGGAGCCCCAGCCTGAACGCCTCGTACGCGGCCACCGACGCGTTCCGCATCAAGGGCGGCATCGCGCGCGCCTACAAGGCGCCCAACCTGTACCAGTCCAACCCCAACTACCTGCTCTACAGCCGGGGCAACGGCTGCCTGCAATCGGAGACCAATTCGGGCGGGTGCTACCTGGTGGGCAACGAGAACCTCAAGCCCGAGATCAGCGTCAACAAGGAGATCGGCTTCGAGTACGACCCCGGCACGTGGCGCACCAGCGCGGCGTACTTCCGCAACGACTACAAGAACAAGATCGTGGCGGATACGGAATTCATGTACCGGCTGCCCAATGGCGCGCGCGTGCTGCAGTGGACCAACAGCGGCAAGGCGGTGGTGGAAGGCCTGGAAGGCAACCTGTTCATTCCGCTCACGCCGGCCCTGGACTGGAACACCAACTTCACCTACATGCTGCAGTCGAAGAACAAGGATACCGGCGAACCGCTCAGCGTGATCCCGGAATACACCATCAACAGCACGCTGGACTGGTACTACACCTCGCAATGGTCGTTCCAGGCCAACCTGACCTACTATGGCAAGCAGAAGGGCCCGAAGACCAACCTGCGCACCGGCGAGAACCTGGAGGACAGCGGCTTGCAGACCATCAGCCCCTACGCCCTGGTGGGCCTGAGCGTGGGCTACGTGCCCAACAAGAACCTGCGGTTCCGCGTCGGGGTCAGCAACCTGTTCGACAAGCAGCTCTACCGCGAAGGCAATGCCTCGTCGGCCGGCGCCGCCACGTACAACGAACCGGGCCGCGCCTATTACGCCACCATGACGGTGACCTACTAATGCGGCCGCGCAGCCATCGCCGGCGCTGCGCCCTGGCGGCGCTGTGCGGCGCGCTGCTGGGCGGCGCGCCGGCCGCGGCGCAGCCGGTGCTGGACGACGGCATGACGCCGGCCCAGGCGCGCGCCCGCCTGGGGCTGCTGGGCCTGGCGCAGCAGCATGTGCTGCCGCGCGGCGACGGCCAGCGCGCGGTGCGCCTGCAGATCGTCGTGCCGCCCGGCCCCGCGCCCGCCGGCGGCTGGCCGGTGCTATACCTGCTGGATGGCAATGCCACCCTGCAAGTGCTGGCCGCCGCCGGCCGCGCGCCAGGGGCGGTGCTGGTGGGCATCGGCTACGACGTCGATGCGCGCCTGGACGTGCACGCGCGCGCCTGGGACTACACGCCCCGGCTGCCCGACGCGCCCGCGCAGGGCAGCCCCGATCCGCGCCAGCCCGGCCGCCGCAACGGCGGCGCCGACGCCTGGCTGGAGCTGATCGAGCAGCGCGTCAAGCCGCTGGCGCGGGCGGCCGCCCGCCTCGACGAGACGCGCCAGACGCTGTACGGCCACTCGTACGGCGGCCTGTTCGTGCTGCACGCGCTGCGGACCCGCCCCCAGGCCTTCCAGCGCTATGTGGCGGCCAGTCCGTCGCTGTGGTGGCATGCGCCTTACATGACGGAACGCCTGCGCACGCTCGACACCGCCGGCTGCTGCGGCGCCGCGCCGCGCCAGCTGTACCTGTGGGTCGGCGAAGAAGAGCGTTCGCGGGCCGGGCGCGCGACGTCCCGCCCCGCCGGCGCCACCGCCAATGCCCGCGCCCTGGCAGCCGAACTGGCCGACACGCCGGGGCTGGCGGTGTATTACCGTTCCTTCCCCGGCCTGGGCCATGGCGCCATGCTGGACGCATCGGCCCGCGAAGCGGCCCGCATCGCCGCCCTCCCCTGAGCCACCTGGAGCGCGGCGGCGGGGAGCAGGCGTCCTGGCGTGCATGCAGACGCCCCGGGGCGGCATGAGGTGTCTGACACCCCAGGAGACACCCACGGCATGCCGCCGCCGCGGCCGGGGTGTCAGACACCTTCGGAGCGAGGCACCTTCCAACGCGGCATGAGGTGTCTGACACCCCAGGAGACACCCACGACATGCCGCCGCCGCAGCCGGGTGTCAGACACCTTCGGAGCGAGGCACCTTCCAGGCCTTCGGCGCGGCGCATCGGCTGCCGACGCAAAAAGGGCCCGGCTCCCCTGCGGGAACCAGACCCCCTTGGACCACCGGTCCGGCGGTTCAGCCGAAACGGCCGGTAATGTAGTCTTCGGTTTCCTTGCGGGCCGGCTTGACGAAGATCTGGTCGGTCTCGCCGAATTCCATCAGTTCGCCCAGGTACATGTAGGCGGTGTAGTCCGAGCAGCGCGCCGCCTGCTGCATGTTGTGGGTAACGATGACCACCGTGTAGTCATTCTTCAGCTCGGCGATCAGCTCCTCGATCTTGGCGGTCGAAATGGGGTCCAGCGCCGAGCACGGTTCGTCCAGCAGCAGCACTTCGGGCTTGATGGCCACGCCGCGGGCGATGCACAGGCGCTGCTGCTGCCCGCCCGACAGGCTGTTGCCGCTCTGGTGCAGCTTGTCCTTGACTTCGTTCCACAGCGCCGCCTTGGACAGCGCCCATTCGACGCGCTCGTCCATCTCGCCCTTGGACATGCGCTCGAACAGGCGCACGCCGAAGGCGATGTTGTCGTAGATGCTCATGGGGAACGGCGTCGGCTTCTGGAACACCATGCCGACCTTGGCGCGGATCAGCGAAATGTCGGTCCTGGAAGTCAGCAGGTTCTCGCCGTCGAGCACGATCTCGCCTTCGGCGCGCTGGCCGGGGTACAGCTCGAACATGCGGTTGAAGGTGCGCAGCAGCGTCGACTTGCCGCAGCCCGAGGGGCCGATGAAAGCCGTGACCTTGTTTTCGCGGATCGACATGTTCACGTTGCGGATCGCATGGAACTTGCCATAGTAGAAGTTCAAGTTCTTGACTTCGATCTTGGCTTTGGCGGAGGCGGTGTTTTCCATAAGTCTTCCTGAAGCCGGCGCGGCGCGCCGGCGTGGCGATCACGATTTGCGGAACAGGTTGCGAGCCAGGATGTTGATGCCCAGCACCAGCAGGGTAATCAGGGTGGCGCCGGCCCAGGCCAGCTCGTTCCAGTCCTGGAACGGGCTGGCCGCGTACTGGTAGATGACGACCGGCAGGTTGGCCATGGGCTGGTTCATGTTCAGCGACATGAACTGGTTGGACAGCGCGGTGAACAAGAGCGGCGCGGTCTCGCCCGAGATGCGGGCGATGGCCAGCAGGATGCCGGTGATGATGCCGGTCTTGGCGGCGCGATAGCACACCATGGTGATCATGCGCCACTTGGGGCAGCCCAGCGCCGCCGTGGCTTCGCGCAGGCTGTTGGGCACCAGCATCAGCATGTTGTCGGTGGTGCGCACCACCACCGGGATCACCAGGATGGACAGCGCCAGGGCCCCGGCCCAGCCCGAATAGTGGCCCACTTGCGCCACGTACACGGCATAGATGAACAGGCCGATGATGATCGACGGCGCCGACAGCAGCACATCGTTGAGGAACCGGGTGGCGGGCGCCAGCCAGCCGCGCTGGCCATACTCGGCCAGGTAGGTGCCGGCCAGGATGCCGACCGGCGTGCCGATCAGCGTGCCCACCCCGGCCATCAGCAAGCTGCCGGCGATGGCGTTGATCAGGCCGCCCTGCTGTCCGGGCGGCGGCGTGATCTCGGTGAACAGCGTCAGCGACAGCGCGGGCGCCCCCTTGAACAGCAGCGTCAAGATGATCCAGAACAGCCAGAACAGCCCGAACAGCAGCGTGGCCAGCGAGATGGTCAACATGACCTTGTTGACCATGTGGCGCCGGCGGTAGATGCCGTTCTTCATGTTGAGTACGGATTCAGCCATATTTTTTCCCGGTGCGTGCTCAGGTCTTCTTGCCTTCCGCCGCCGACAGGCGCAGCAGCAGGACCTTGGAGAGCGCCAGCACCACAGTGGTGATCAGGAACAGGATCAGGCCCAGCTCCAGCAGCGCGGATTTCTGCAGCCCGCCGGCCTCGTTGAACTCGTTGGCCAGCGCCGAGGCGATGGAGTTGCCCGGCGAGAACAGCGAATCGGGCCAGCGGAATGCGTTGCCGATGACGAACGTGACCGCCATGGTCTCGCCCAGCGCGCGGCCCAGGCCGAGCATGATGCCGCCGATGACGCCCGACTTGGTGTACGGCAGCACCACGCGCCACATCACTTCCCAGGTGGTGCTGCCCAGGCCGTAGGCCGATTCCTTCAGCATGGGCGGAACCAGTTCGAACACGTCGCGCATCACGGCGGCGATGAACGGGATGATCATGATGGACAGGATCAGCCCCGCCGTGAAGATGCCGATGCCGAACGGCGGGCCGGCGAAGATGCCGCCGATGACCGGCAGGCCGCCCAGCGCGGCGATCAGCCCGGGCTGCACATACTGCTGGAAGATCGGCACGAAGATGAACAGGCCCCACATGCCGTAGATGATCGACGGGATGGCGGCCAGCATCTCGATGGCGGTGCCCAGCGGACGGCGCAGCCAGGAGGGCGACAGTTCGGTCAGGAAGATGGCGATGCCGAACGACACCGGGACCGCGATGATCAGCGCGATGGCCGAAGTGAGCAGCGTGCCGATGATGGGCACCACCGCCCCGTAGTTCTGCTGGACCGGGTCCCAGTCGTTCAGCCACAGGAACGACAGGCCATACTTGGCCAGCGATTCGCGGCTGCCGTAGATCAGCGAGATCATGATCGCCGCCAGCAGGATGAACACCAGGAAGGCGAACAGGCGGGTCAGGTTCTTGAACAGCGCATCCATTAGCGCGTTGTTGTTTGGCTTCATAGGCGGGGGCGTGCCGGTGGTGACGGAGTCCGTCCCGCGGGACGGTAGCGACACGCTATTATCCAATACCGCGCTCATGGATGGGCTTTCCTTGGTTTCGCTGCGGGGGCGTGCAGAGGGGCACAGTCTGGCGCGCGGGCCGGCAGGGCCCGCGCGCCGTGTTACTACTGCAGGCGGCAGTTACTGCCAGACCGCCTTGCCGTCGGCGCTCTTGATCTGGCCCCAGGCGGCGCGGATCTCATCCGTGACGTTGTCGGGCAGCGGCACGTAGTCCAGCTCGGCGGCAGCCTTGTCGCCGTTCTTGAAGGCCCAGTCGAAGAACTCGAGCACGGCGCGGCCTTGCTCGGGCTTGTCCTGCACCTTGTGCACCAGGATGAACGTGGCGGCGGTCACGGGCCACGACTCGGCGCCCGGCTCGTTGGTCAGCACCACGCCCATGCCGGGCGCGCTCTTCCAGTCGGCGTTGGCGGCCGCGGCGGCGAAGGCCGACTGCTCGGGCTGCACGAACTTGCCATCCTTGTTCTGCAGTTGCGTCCAGGACAGCTTGTTCTGCTTGGCGTAGGCGTATTCGACGTAGCCGATCGAGTTCTTCAGCTGGCCCACGTACGCGGCCACGCCTTCGTTACCCTTGCCGCCCTGGCCGGTGGGCCACTTCACGGCCTTGCCCTCGCCCACTTTCTCTTTCCACTCGGGCGACACTTTCGACAGGTAGTTGGTCCAGCCGAAGGTGGTGCCGGAACCGTCCGAACGGTGCACCACCACGATGTCGTTGGAAGGCAGCTTCAGGTCGGGGTTCAGCGCCTTGATGGCGGCGTCGTCCCACTTCTTGATCTTGCCCAGGAAGATGTCGGCCAGCACCGGGCCCGACAGCTTCAGTTCACCGGGCTTGACGCCGTCGACGTTGACCACCGGCACCGTGCCGCCGATCACGGCCGGGAACTGCAGCAGGCCGTTCTTCTCCAGGTCGTCGGCCTTGAGGGGATCGTCCGAGGCGCCGAAATCGACCGTCTTGGCCTTGATCTGCTGCTGGCCGCCGCCCGAGCCGATCGACTGGTAGTTGACGGCATTGTCGGTCGCGGCCTTGTAGTCGGAGGCCCACTTGGCATACACCGGGTACGGGAACGACGCGCCGGCGCCGGTGATGTTGGCGGCCTGCACGGCGAAAACGGCGCCGCTCAGGGCGACACCGATGGTGATTTGCTTGAAGACACGGTTGAACATTAGGGTTCCTTCTGTGCTCGTTGAGGGAGTCGCGGCGGGCTGACTGCGCCCGTCTCATCAATCGACGGGTCAAATGTTAAAAGCGCAACATGACAAGACCGTGACAGTCACATACGCGAAATTTGCGCCGCCGCCGGGTCACTTATCGAGCCGCTCCACCAGGAAATCGTGCAGGTTGAAGGCCGGGCGGCGATTGCGCACCCGGGTGTACGAGCCGTCGGGCTGCTGCTGCCAGGCGAGCTGGTTGTCGCGCAGCGCGAAGGTGAACGATTCATCGATGACCCGCTTCTTGAGCGCCTTGTCGTACACCGGGAAGGCGACCTCGACGCGCCGGAAGAAATTGCGGTCCATCCAGTCGGCCGAGGACAGGTAGACGGTTTCCTCGCCGTCCGCATAGAAATAAAAGACCCGCGAGTGCTCCAGGAAGCGCCCAACGATGGAGCGCACCCGGATGTTGTCAGACAACCCGGGCACCCCGGCGCGCAGGGCGCAGACGCCGCGCACCACCAGGTCGATCTTCACGCCGGCCTGGCTCGCCTTGTACAGCTCGGCGATGATCTGCTCCTCCAGCAGCGAGTTCATCTTGGCCATGATGCGGGCCCGCCGGCCGGCCTTGGCGGCCCGGATTTCGGCCCGGATCAGCGCCATCATGGATTCGTGCAGGGTGAACGGCGATTGCAGCAGGGACTTCAGCGTACGCCGGGCCCCCAGCCCGGTAAGCTGGGTGAACACCTTGTCCATGTCCTCGCACAGCCTCGGATCGGCCGTCAGCAGGCCGAAATCGGTGTACAGGCGGGCGGTGCGCGGGTGGTAGTTGCCGGTGCCCAGGTGGGCATAGCGGCGCAGGCGGCCTTTTTCGCGGCGCAGCACCAGCGCCATCTTGGCGTGGGTCTTGTGGGCCACCACCCCGTACACCACGTGCGCCCCCACCTCCTCGAGGCGGGCGGCCCAGTTGATGTTGGTCTGCTCGTCGAAGCGGGCCATCAGCTCCACCACCACGGTCACTTCCTTGCCCGCGCGCGCCGCCGCCAGCAGGATCTGCATCAGTTCGGAGTCTTCCCCGGTGCGGTAGATGGTCTGCTTGATAGCCATCACGTCCGGGTCGAGCGCCGCCGCCGTCAGGAAGTCGATGACAGGCTGGAACGACTGGTACGGGTGGTGCAGCAGGCGGTCCGCCTGGGCGACGGCGGCGAACAATTCGGCCGGCTTGTCGGCCACGCGGTCGAACGGGGTGGGCACGCTGGCATGATGCGCCGGGAACAGCAGGTCCGGCCGGGTGTTGGTGTTGCACAACTGCATCAGCCGCGACAGGTTCACCGGCCCGTTGACGCGGTAGGTATCCTCGGCCGTCAGCGAGAACTCCCGCTGCAGATACGCCTCCAGGTCGGGCGGCGTCAGACGGTCGATCTCCAGCCGCACCGCGGCGCCGAAGTTGCGCTGCGACAATTCCCCCTGCAGGGCGTGGCGCAGGTTGGTGACTTCTTCCTCGTCGACGAACAGGTCGCTGTTGCGGGTGACGCGCCACTGGTAGCAGCCCAGCATCTCCAGGCCGGGGAACAGCTCGCCCACGAAGGCGCGCAGCAGCGAGGTCAGCAGCACGTAGCCGTCGGGCTGGCCCGACACCTCGGGCGGCATCTTGATCAGCCGCGGCAGCGCCCGGGGCGCCTGGACCACGGCGATCGACGCCTGGCGGCCGAAGGCATCGGCGCCCGACAGCGCCACGATGAAGTTCAGGCTCTTGTTGTAGACGCGCGGGAACGGGTGGGCCGGGTCGAGCCCGATCGGCGTCAGCAGCGGCATGACGTCGCGATTGAAGACGTTGCGGGCCCATTCCTGCTGCTCGGCGTTCCATTCCGAGGCATGGTGCAGCGCAATACCCTCGGCATCCAGGCGCGGCAGGATCGCGTCGTTCAGCAAGGCGTACTGCCGGTCCACCAGCGTATGCACCGCCTGCTGCACCCGCTCGAAAGCCTCGGCCGGCGTCAGGCCGTCCGGCCCGGTCATGGCGGGGTTCTGGCGCTGCTGCTCTTTCAGGCTGGAAATGCGGATTTCGAAGAATTCGTCCAGGTTGGAACTGACGATACAGACATAGCGCAGGCGCTCGAGCAGGGGCACCTGGGGGTTTTCCGCCATGGCCAGGACCCGTTCGTTGAACTTCAACAGCGACAGCTCGCGATTCAGAAACGGGGGCTCAGCGGCCTGACGAGTCGACATACCGGGTTTCCAATCTAGGGGTTGCGGGGGGCAAGGCACTGGTTTTACTGCAGTTATGTGACGGTTCCATGACATGGCGCACGGCCTGCTAGCGTACGCCAAAAAGGGACGCTTGGCCGCGGCGGCGGGCGCTGTCATATCGGTTCTCTATAATCGCGGCACTGACAGCCTCACCGACACGCCGCATGGATCACCTTCTGGCCGCCGTAGACCTCGGCTCCAACAGTTTTCGCCTTTCGATCGGGCGAGTCGTCCAGCAGGAAGGGGGGCCGCAGATCTACCAGATCGACCGCCTGAAGGAAACGGTGCGCCTGGCCGCCGGCCTGGACCACGACAAGCGGCTGGACGAGCCGGCCGTGGCGCGCGCGGTCGCGGTGCTGGAGCGCTTTGGCGAACGCCTGCGCAGCTTCCATCCCAGCCGGGTGCGGGCGGTGGCCACCAATACGTTCCGGGTGGCGCGCAACACGCCCGAATTCCTGCCGCGCGCCGAAGCGGCCCTGGGCTTTCCCATCGAAGTCATTGCCGGGCGCGAAGAGGCCCGGCTGATTTTTTCCGGGGTGGTCCATACCCTGCCCCTGTCGCCCAACAAGCGGCTGGTCATCGACATCGGCGGCGGCTCGACCGAGGTCATCATCGGCAAGGGCTTCGAACCGGGGCTGATGTCGTCGCTGTACATGGGCTGCGTCAGCTACAGCCGGCAGTTCTTCCCCGACGGGGCGATCGACGCCCACCAGATGAAGCAGGCCGAACTGGCCGCGCGGCGCGAAATCGAGGTCATCGCCAAGCAGTACCGCAAAACCGGCTGGAAGGAAGCCTACGGCTCGTCGGGCACGGCCAAGGCGTTGTATGCCATCCTGACCGAGTGCGGCTTCTCGGACCGCGGCATCACCCGCGCCGGCCTGAACCGCCTGAAAGACCGCATCATCCGTTCCGGCCGGGTCATCCCCCAGGAGCTGCCGGGCATCAAGCTCGAGCGCGCCGACGTGCTGCCGGGCGGGCTGGCCATCATGAGCGCCCTGTTCGACGAACTGGGCATCGAGGTCATGCACACCGGCGACGGGGCCTTGCGGCTGGGCGTGCTGTACGACCTGCTGGGCCGCGACGCGGCCCACGACAAGCGCGACGAATCGGTGCAGCAGTTCATGAAGCGCTACCACATCGATGCCAGCCAGGCGCAGCGGGTGCGCCAGGCCGCGCTGTCGTTCTTCGACTCCATCTACGACGCCGACGACCGCCGCGCGGAACTGCGGCTGGCGCTGGGATGGGCCGCGGACCTGCACGAAGTGGGCCTGTCGATCGCCCACAACGCTTACCACAAGCACACGGCCTATGTGCTGGGCAACGCCGACATGCCGGGGTTCTCGCGGGCCGACCAGCAATTGCTGGCGCTGCTGGCGCTGGGCCACCAGGGCAAGCTGGGCAAGCTGGAATCGCTGGTGCGCGAACGCAGCCAGTGGGTGGCCATCCTGTGCCTGCGTCTGGCGGTGCTGCTGCTGCGCCGCCGCGCCGACATCGCGCAACTGCCCCTGACCGTGTCGGTCAAGGGCGAATCCATCGTCGTGAAGGTGGACCGGGCCTGGCTCGCCAAGCATCCTCTCAGCGACTTCACGCTGCGCACCGAGGAATCAGAATGGCGAAAAGTCGGTTTCTCGTTCGAGCTGCTTGAGTTCTAGCCGCAACGGCCGGGTGGCCCGGCAAATGAGCCGGATGCGCAGTCTCCTGAGCAGCCGGCGCATGGTCAGCGCACCTCGTGGGGAGTGGCGTCCAGCCCGAAATGACGCCGATAGCGCTCGTCCATGCGGACCATGTCGAGCAGCACGGGGAAATCGGCCGCGTTGAAATCCGGGTCCCATGCGGGCTCGCCGCAAATGCGGGCGCCCAGCTTCAAATAACCCTTGATGAGCGGCGGCACGCGCGCGGGCAGCGTGCTGTTCAGGCGCTCCACGGGATAGCGGTGCAGCGGCTTGACCCGCGGCAGGCTGTCGTCCTTGAGATGATCGGCCACGTTGCGCCACACCTCGGCGGCGGTTACGCCGTCATCGCGCAGGCTGACGCTGGCGCAGCCCAGCATGTAGCGGTAGGCGCCGCGACGCATGAATTCGGCCAGGCCGGACCACAGCAGCATGATGGCGGCGCCGCTGCGGTGGTCGGCATGCGTGCAGGAACGCCCCACTTCCACCAACTGGCTGCGCAGCGCCTCCAGGCCGGACAGGTCGAATTCCGATTCGGAATAGTAGCCGCCTGCCTCGCGGGCCTTCTCGGGCGTCAGGATCCGATACGTCCCCACTACGCGGCCGGTATCGAGCTCGCGCACCATGAGATGCTCGCACCACTGGTCGAACCGGTCCTGTTCGATGCCGTCATGGGCATCGGGAAAGACCGCGCCCATGTCTTCGGTGAAGACGTCGTACCGCAGCCGTTGAATCTGCTCGACCTCGTCGGCGGTGCGCGCCAACCCCACGACGAGGATGCGCGCGGGGGCGTCCTCCCAGGGTTCAGCGGCGTTACGCCGCGCATCGATGCGTGCTAATTCGAGCATTGCGCAGGACTCCTAGAAGTGTCCGGACAGTGTGGAGGCCCGATATGTCAGGCTTCTGACAAAGATGTGACATGACTATGAAGTTTACGCCGAAGCCGGCTTACTTCCAGTTGATGCAAAATTATTCAAAATACGACAACCGAAGAAGCGCATCCGGCGCAAAAAAAGCCGGACCCGCGAACGGCTCCGGCCCTGTTTTCATGGGGAACCGTCAGGCCAGGCTGGCCGCCAGCTTCTCCGCGCATGCGGTGGCCAGGCCGGCATCCTCGGCCTCGACCATCAGGCGCAGCTTGGGCTCGGTGCCGGACGCGCGGATCAGCACGCGGCCGCGGCCGGCCAGCTCGGCCTCGACGCCGCGCCGGGCCTCGGCCAGCCCCGCATGGGTCTTCCAGTCGGTGCCCGGCTTGAGCGGCACGTTGATCATTTTCTGGGGGTACATCTGCAAGTCGCCCAGCCATTCGGCCAGGGTCTGCTTGCTGCGGCACAGGGCGGTGAGGACCTGCAGGGCGGCAATGATGCCGTCGCCCGTGGTGTGGCGGTCCAGGCAGATCAGGTGGCCCGAGCTCTCGCCCCCGTACAGCCAGCCGCGCGCCTGCATCTGCTCCATGACGTAGCGGTCGCCCACATTGGCGCGCTCGAAGCCGATGCCCAACTGCTGCATCTGCAGTTCGAAGCCGTAGTTGGTCATCAGGGTGCCCACCACCCCGGCCACCGGGCCATGCACCATGCGTTCGCGCACGATGGCATAGAGCAATTCGTCGCCGTTGTAGATGCGGCCCGCGCTGTCGACCATCTGCAGGCGGTCCGCGTCGCCGTCGAGGGCGATGCCCAGGTGCGCGCCGTGCTCGCGCACGGCCTTGGCCAGCGGCTCGGGATGCAGCGCACCGACGCCCTCGTTGATGTTCAGGCCGTTGGGCGAGACGCCGATGGCATGGACTTCGGCGCCCAGCTCGCGGAACACGTGCGGGGCGATGTTGTAGGCCGCGCCATGGGCGGCATCCACGACGATCTTGACGCCGTTGAGGTCGAGGTCGTTGGGAAACGTGCTCTTGCAGAATTCGATGTAGCGGCCCTGCGAGTCCGGCATGCGGCGCGCCCGGCCCAGCTTCTCGGAGGCCACGCAGCCCAGCGGCTCGTCCAGGGCGGCCTCGATCTCGGCCTCGGTTTCGTCGGGCAGCTTCATGCCCTGGGCCGAGAAGAACTTAATGCCGTTGTCCTGGTACGGGTTGTGCGAGGCGCTGATGACGATGCCCGCCACCTGGCGCAGCGCGCGCGTCAGGTAGGCCACCGCCGGCGTGGGCACGGGCCCCGCCAGCTGCACGTCGATACCGGCGGCCGACAGGCCCGCCTCCAGCGCGGATTCGAGCATGTAGCCGGAGGTGCGCGTGTCCTTGCCGATGATCACCTGGGGCCGGCTGCCGCCGCGGCCGGCATGGTGGCGGGCCAGCACGCGGCCGGCCGCATAGCCCAGGCGCAGCGCGAAGCCGGCATTGATGACCTCGCCGCCGACCTCGCCTCGCACGCCGTCGGTTCCGAAATATTTGCGTTGACTCATGGGCGTATGGCTCCTTGTTCGACCGCTTGCCAGACTTTCAGGGCGTCGACGGTGGCGGCCACGTCGTGCACGCGCACGATCGAGGCGCCCCGCGCCACGCAAGCCAACGCGCCGGCGATGCTGCCGGCCAGGCGGTCGGCCACCGGCTTGCCGGTGGCGTCGCCGATCATGGTCTTGCGTGAAAGTCCGGTCAGTAGCGGATAGCTGGATACGCGCAGGCTGGACAGCCGGCGCAACAATTGATAGTTGTGGTCGGCGGTCTTGCCGAAGCCGAAACCGGGATCGAGCACGATACGGCGCGGATCCACCCAGGCGGCGCGCAGGCGTTGCGCCCGGGCGCCCAGGAAGACGCCGATCTCGCCAAGCAGGTCGCTGTATTCGGGCGCCTGCTGCATGGTGCCCGGCTCGCCTTTCATGTGCATCACGCACAACCCGCAGCGCGATTGCGCCACGGCCTCGATGGCGCCGGGCTGCCGGAAACCGTAGATGTCGTTGATCATGTCCGCGCCGGCGTCGAGCACGGCGCGCATCACATCGGGCTTGAAGGTGTCGACCGACAGCGGCACGCCGCAATCGCGCAGGGCCTCGATCACCGGCAGCAGCCGGGCCAGCTCGTCCTGGGCCGCGACCGGCGTGGCGCCCGGCCGCGTGGATTCGCCGCCCAGGTCGAGGATGTGCGCGCCTTCGTCGATCAGGCGGCGCGCGTGCCGCACGGCGGATTCGGTGTCGTCATGCTGCCCGCCGTCGGAGAACGAGTCGGGCGTGATGTTGACGATGCCCATCACCAACGGGCGCTCAAGATCGAACTCGAAGCGCCCGCACAGGAAGGTATTGGCCATAGACCGAGCCGGTGTGTCCTCAGACGGCGGCCGGCGTGCTGCTGCCGCCGGTCGCCAGACCGGTGGGCGGCGTGTCGGCGTTGTCCGACGGACCCTGCGGCGTCTTGGGCGGACGCGGCGGGCGGCCCGAAGTGATGTCGTTGATCTGGTCGGCGTCGATGGTTTCCCATTCGAGCAGCGCGCGGGTCATGGACTCGACCATCTCGCGGTTGTCTTCCAGGATCTTGCGCGCCACGCCGTATTGCTCGTCGATGATGCGGCGGATCTCGGCGTCCACCTTCTGCATGGTGGCCTCGGACATGTGGGTGGTCTTGGTGACGCTGCGGCCGAGGAAGACCTCGCCCTCGTTCTCGGCGTACACCATGGGGCCCAGCTCGCTGGTCATGCCGTAGCGAGTGACGATGTCGCGCGCGATGGCGGTGGCCCGCTCGAAGTCGTTCGAGGCGCCGGTCGTCATCTGGTTCATGAAGATCTCTTCGGCGATGCGGCCGCCGAACAGCACCGCGATGGTGTTCAGCAGGCGCTCCTTGTCCATGCTGTAGCGGTCGTTCTCGGGCAGCTGCATGGTCACGCCCAGCGCGCGGCCGCGCGGGATGATGGTGACCTTGTGCACCGGGTCGGTCTTGGGCAGCATCTTGGCGACGATGGCATGGCCGGACTCGTGGTAGGCGGTGTTCTTGCGCTCTTCCTCGGGCATGACGATGGAGCGGCGCTCCGCGCCCATGATGATCTTGTCCTTGGCCTTTTCGAAGTCGGACATGTCGACGGTGCGGCCATTGCGGCGCGCCGCGAACAGGGCCGCCTCGTTGACCAGGTTGGCCAGGTCCGCGCCCGAGAAGCCGGGCGTGCCGCGGGCCAGGATGGTGGCGTCGACGTTGGGCGACAGCGGCACCTTGCGCATGTGCACCTTCAGGATCTGCTCGCGGCCGCGGATGTCGGGCAGCGGCACCACGACCTGGCGGTCGAAGCGCCCGGGGCGCAGCAGCGCCGGGTCGAGCACGTCGGGCCGGTTGGTGGCGGCGATGACGATGACGCCCTGGCCGGATTCGAAGCCGTCCATCTCGACCAGCATCTGGTTGAGGGTCTGCTCGCGCTCGTCGTTGCCGCCGCCCAGGCCGGCGCCCCGCTGGCGGCCGACCGCGTCGATTTCATCGATGAAGATGATGCACGGGGCGTGCTTCTTGGCGTTCTCGAACATGTCGCGCACGCGCGCCGCGCCCACGCCGACGAACATCTCGACGAAGTCGGAGCCCGAGATGCTGAAGAACGGCACCTTGGCCTCGCCGGCGATGGCCTTGGCCAGCAGCGTCTTGCCGGTGCCGGGCGAGCCGACCATCAGCACGCCGCGCGGGATGCGGCCGCCCAGCTTCTGGAACTTGCTGGGGTCGCGCAGGAAGTCGACCAGTTCCTGGACGTCTTCCTTGGCCTCGTCGCAGCCGGCGACGTCGGCGAAGGTGATCTGGTTGGTGTTCTCGTCGAGCATGCGCGCGCGCGATTTGCCGAAGCTGAATGCGCCGCCGCGCCCGCCGCCCTGCATCTGCCGCATGAAGAACACCCACACGCCGATCAGCAGCAGCATGGGGAACCACGACACGAAGATGCTCATGAGCAGCGACGGTTCCTCGCGGGCCTTGCCGGAGACCTCGACACCGTACTTGAGCAGGTCGGACACCATCCAGAGGTCGCCCGGCGACGTCAGGGTGTAGGCGCGGCCGGTGTCGGGCGTGACGTACAGCACGTCGCCCTGCACGTCGACCTTGCGGATACGGCCCGACTTGGCGTCTTCCATGAACTGGGTGTAGCTGACGCCGTCCTGCGTCTGCGCACGCCCATCGAATTGTTTGAATACCGTGAACAGGACCAGTGCGATCACCATCCAGACCGCAACTTTAGAAAATGAATTGTTCAAGGTCGATCTCCTGCTTTCGATTCCGACCGGCAACCGCGCACCCGCGTATATGGCACAGTCACAAGTATGTCAATAGCTCATTCTACCCTGCCGAGGCAGATTCCGTCTGGACGCCCCCTGGGCGCCTGATACATATTCGAACTGGGAAGTGGCTGGGCCTCGACAGGAAGGGGTTGAAGGTGCGGCGGATGTCAGGCGCCACGGGGGTCGGCCGACGCCGGTTTTGCTTGCTTCAGATCGCGCGCCACCAGGAAGGTTTCCGAGGACTTGTCCCGCGAAGCCTTGGGCTTGCGCTCCACCACCCGCTTGAAGCGCTGCTTGAAGGTCTGCACGATCTGCGAAAAACCGCTGCCGTGGAAAGCCTTGACGATCAGCGCGCCATCGGGCTTGAGGTGGGCGCAGGCGAATTCCAGGGCCAGCTCGCAGACATGCTGGATACGCGCGGAATCAGCGACACCGACTCCCGACAAGTTGGGGGCCATGTCGGAAATTACAAGATCCACCGGCTGGCCGCCCACCATTTCTTGCAACTGTTGCAAAACGGCGTCGTCGCGGAAGTCGCCCTGGATGAATTCCACCCCGGCGACCGGCTCCATGGGCAGCAGGTCGAGCGCGATGATGCGCCCGTCGACCACGCCGCCCGGGCCGGCCAGGCGCTCGCGGGCGACCTGCGACCAGCTGCCGGGCGCCGAGCCGAGGTCCACGACCACGTCGCCGCGGCGCATGAGCTTTTCGGTGTCGAGGATCTCGATCAGCTTGAAGGCGGCGCGCGCCCGGTACCCTTTCTGTTGCGCCAGCTTCACATAAGGGTCGTTGATGTGCTGGTGAATCCAGTCTTTAGAGAATTTCTTCTTGGCCATTACCGTACAATTCCACGCATGCCTATATTAGAACTCACCTCTCGCGAGCGCAGCGACTTGCGCTCGGCCGCCCATCCGTTGCGCCCGGTCGTCCTGATCGGCGACAACGGGCTGACCGACGCGGTCCTGAAAGAAATCGACCGCGCCCTGGCTTCCCATGGGCTGATCAAAGTGCGCGCCGGCGGCAGCGACCGCGACGAGCGCGAGGCCATGCTGGCCACCATCTGCGATACCCTGTCCTGCGCACCCGTCCATCACCTGGGCAAGACGCTGATACTGTTCCGCCCGCTGCCCGGCAACGTCGCCGCGGAACCGGCCGAACCTTCCCGCGCGCGGCGCAAGCCTTCCGAACCCTACACGCCCAAGAAGCTGGCCGCCCAGGGCAAGACCGTATCCAAGCGCGCCGCCCCGCCCCGCAAGGCCAAGGCGGACCCGGCCGAACCGGCCAAGCCGGCCGCGCGCGGCCTCCTGAACAAGGCCGGCCGCCCCGTGCGCCCTACCACCAAGAAAACCGCGTCCGCATCGCCGCATGGTATTCCGCGCCGCGCCGGCAGCGCGCTGAGCCTGCGCGCCGGAGCGCGCGGCGGCCTTCAGCGCGCCACGGCCACCAGCCGCAGGGCCGCCAAGGCCACCAAGAAGTAAATACCGCCGGACACGTTGTGCAGCAGGCCGGGGTCGGCCCACGCCGGCACCGCCTGCCCGGCCGCAGCGAGCGCGCGGCCATGGTCCATGAGGGTGTTCAACCCGAAATACCCGATGCCTGTGCCCACCGCCATCAGCAGGACGGTGCGGCGCCCGGGGCCTTGCAACGCCTGGCCATGCGCCAGGCGGTCGAGAATCAGCATAATTACCGCGCCCCCCAGCCCGCCCATGGCGAGCACCTGGAACATTCGGGCGACGACCTCGGCCGCGACGGCGGCATCCAGCATGGAAAACGAGGTGGGCGCGACCAGCGCGCCGATGCACCACAACGCGCCGCACCACAGTGCCGCGATCAGGCGGACCAGGATACGTGCAAGGTTGGGCATCGTCTGTGTTCCCAGGGGGCGGCGGCGTCGGTCAGATGTAACGGACGCTGAGCACTTCGTACTCGCGCACGCCCGACGGCGCCTTGACTTCGACCACGTCGCCCTCGGACTTGCCGATCAGGGCGCGCGCCACCGGGCTGGACACCGAGATCAGGTTGGATTTGATATCAGCTTCCACGTCGCCGACGATCTGGTACGACACGCGGTCGCCGGAGTCCAGGTCTTCGATGTCGACCGTGGCTCCGAACACGGCGCGGCCGTCGGCGTCGAGCGAGGCGGGATCGATGATGTGGGCATTGGAAAGCGTGCCTTCGAGTTCGGCGATACGGCCTTCGATGAAGCCCTGGCGTTCGCGGGCGGCGTCGTACTCGGCGTTTTCCGACAGATCACCCTGGGCCCGGGCCTCGGCAATGGCGTTGATCACCGCAGGTCGTTCGATGGTTTTCAGCCGGTGCAGCTCGGCTTGCAAGCGCTCGGCCCCGCGCGCGGTCAAAGGAATGGCAGACATGTCGTTTCCCAAACAAAAGTAGAAAACGCCCCGAATGGAGCGTTTCGGTGAAAGGCCGCAGCCAGGCTTGTGGCCTGCGCCGCTGGTGCGGGGACAAGCCGCAGGAATACGCGGCAGGGGCGAACAGGGCGGGAGCATGGTCGAACCCGATGACTACTGGCTCCGGACCATCCGCGCTGATCGGCCTGCCTGTTTCCGACGACAAGGCTGCGACCAAAACAAAACCCCGGCTCGGGTCGGAACCGGGGCAAGCAAGACCCCATTGTGGTCAAAATCCAGAGGAATTGCAAGCCATCTGTAAGGCCCGCATTTCGGTGCATTTCGCCGCAGTAGCAAGCAACATGCCGGAACTTCAAAAATAGGGGCGGATCTGGGCGCGACCGGCGCCGCGGCCCGCCCTGCCCGCCTACACCACCTGGCGGCCGCTGCGGCGCAGCAAGGCGTAGAGAATGATGGCCCCGAAGGTGGCCGTGCCGATGCCGCCCAGCGTGAACGCGCCCAGCTTGATGGTGAAATCGCCGGCGCCCATCACCAGGGTGACGGCCGCGACGATCAGGTTGCGGTTGTCGCTGAAGTCCACCTGGTTCACCACCCAGATGCGCGCGCCGGCCACCGCGATCAGGCCGAACACCACCACCGACATGCCGCCCAGCACCGGCGCGGGAATGGTCTGGATCAAGGCGCCGAACTTGGGCGAGAAGCCCAGCAGGATGGCGATGCAGGCCGCCACCACGAACACCAGGGTGGAATAGATGCGCGTGACCGCCATCACGCCGATGTTCTCGGCATAGGTGGTGACGCCGGTGCCCCCCACCGCGCCGGACACCATGGTGGCCACGCCGTCGCCCACGAAGGCCCGGCCGAGGTAGCGGTCGAGGTTCTGCCCCGTCATGGCGCTCACCGCCTTGATGTGGCCCAGGTTCTCGGCCACCAGGATGATGGCCACCGGCACGATCAGGCCCATCGCGTCGACCCGGAAGACCGGCGCGGCAAAGTGCGGCAGGCCGATCCAGGCGGCCGCCGCCACGCCGGAAAAGTCGATCGGCTTGCCCAGGCCCAGGCCATTGGCGCAGATGGCGTAGATGACACAGGCCAGCAGCAGGCCGACCAGGATCAGCAGGCGCTGCACCGTGCCGCGCGTGTAGACCGCGATGCCACCGACGCACAGGATGGTGACGATCGCCATGGCGGCGTCGAAGCCCGAGGCGCCCATGGCCCCCTTGGCGGCGATGGGCGCCAGGTTCAGGCCGATGACGGCCACCACGGCGCCGGTGACCACCGGCGGCATCAGCGCCTCGATCCAGCCGGCGCCGCCGCCGGCGCGGGCATTGGCCACCCACACCACCAGCCCGATCAGGGCGTAGGCCAGGCCGCAGGCGATGATCGCCCCGAGCGCCACGCCGATGTTGGCGTTGGGCCCCGCGCCGGCGTAGCCGGTGACCGCGACCACCCCGCCAATGAAGGCGAAGCTGGAGCCGAGATAGCTGGGCACGCGCCCGCCGACGAAGAGGAAGAAGATCAGCGTGCCGATGCCGGACATCAGGATGGCGACATTCGGGTCGAAACCCATGATGAGCGGCGCCAGCACGGTCGAGCCGAACATGGCGACCACGTGCTGGGCCCCCATGGCGATGTTCTTGGGCCAGGAAAGGCGTTCTTCAGGCGCGATGATGGCGCCGGGCAGCGTTTCGTCGGCCAGCTTCCAGCGTGGGAAATAGGAATTGGACATGGGTTCCCCGGAGTCGGATGGGAATTATTGGATGGGCGGGCGCAAGTGTAGGGGCGGCCGGCCCTGCCGGCAATACGGTGCAGCCCGCGGACGGCGGCTGGTAAGCTCCTGCCTGCGACATTACGGGAAAGCGCATGACTGAGATCTGGTTCATCCGCCACGGCGAAACCTCGTGGAACCTGGAACGCCGCCTGCAGGGGTGGCAGGACATCGCCCTGAACGACACCGGCCGCCAGCAGGCTGCCCTGCTGGCCGCGCGCGTGCGCGAAGAGGCCGGCGCACGGCCCTTCGCGGCGCTCTACAGCAGCGACTTGCAACGCGCCCATGCGACCGCCCTGCCCATCGCCGCCGAGACGGGCCTGCGCGTGCGCCCCGAACCCGGCCTGCGCGAACGCGGCTTCGGAGTGCTGGAGGGCCTGGCCATCGACCGTATCGATGCCGAGGCGCCGGCGGCCGCGGCGGCGTGGAAAAGCCGCGACCCGCTGCGCCAGGTGGAAGGCGGCGAGACGCTGGGGCAACTCCAGGCCCGCGTGCTCGCCACCATCGAGGACCTGGCCGAGCGCCATGCCGGCGAGCGCATCCTGGCCGTCACCCATGGCGGCGTGCTGGATATCGTCTGGCGCCATGCCTCCGGCGTCGCGCTGGACGTGCCGCGCCACGCCGCGCTGCTGAACGCCAGCATCAACCGCGTGGCCGCCGAGCGGCGCCAGTGGCGGGTGCTGGACTGGGGCGACGTGGCGCACATCGCCGCCGAGGCGGGCGACGACGTGGTGCCCTGGGCGCCCTGATCGCGGCGGCAGCCGCTCAGCGCATTTCGAACAGTTCCTGGTGGAAATCGGCCGGCGCCAGGCCGTGCGCCACCAGGTCGCGCCGCAACGCGGCGCCGAACGCCACCGGACCGCAGAACCAGACGCTGGCCTGGCGCCAGTCGGGCACGGCGCCGCGCAGGCGCGCGCCGTCCAGGCGTCCGTCGGTCTCGTCCAGCATCAGGTGCAGTGCGACCCCGGCCGCCCGGGCATCGGCGGCCAGGTTGTCGACGGCGGCATGGGACCGGGTCGATGAAGGGTGGACCAGGTCGATGGCTTGCCTCTGGCCGGGATGGTTCGCCAGGTACTGCATGCGCGCGATGAAAGGCGTGATGCCGATGCCGGCGCCGATCCAGATCTGCCGCGGCTTGCGGTCATCGAAGGTGAAACAGCCGTAGGGGCCCTCGACCAGGACCGGCTGGCCGGGCGTGAGCGTCTCGTACAGCCGGGCGGTGTGGTCGCCCAGCACCTTGATGAGAAAGCTGACCTCGCGCTCGCGCGCGTGCCATGCCGAGGCGATGGTATACGGATGCGCGCCCTCGCGGCGGTCGAAGGTCACGAAGGCGAACTGGCCCGGCCGGTGCCCGGGCCAGGGGCCGCGCAGTTCGATGGCGGCCTGCACCACGCGCGTCTCGGGAAAGGCGGCCACGCGCGTAACCCGGCCCGCGACCGTGCTGCGCGCCCCGACCCGCTTGCACAGCACCAGCAGCGCCGACACGGCGCCCGCGGCCAGCAGCACGGCCATGACGACGCCCAGCGGCTGGGTCCAGTAGGCGAATTCGAGCAGGATGATGGCGTGGAACACCAGCACCAGGTAGATGACGGCCAGAATGGTGTGGGTCTTGGCGAAGGGCCGGTACGGGAAGCGCTTGACCAGCGCCAGGACGATCAGCAGCGCGGCGGGATAGAAGGCCGCCCACTCGCCGAGGGTTTCGGCCAGGCCCCGCTGGCTGCGCAGCATTTGCTCCAGGGCGCCGAAATCCGGCGCGCCCTTGCCTGCCGGCTTGACCAGCCAGCCCCAGCCGACCGCCCATTTGGTGCCCTGGGCCCACAGCCAGTGCACCGTGCCGACCGCCAGGGCGGCGATGCCGAGCCACTTGTGCAGCCGGTACATCTTGTCCAGCCCGCCGAGCCAGGGCTCCAGCCAGCGCGGCCGGGTGGCGAGGATCATGGCGAGGCTCATCGCCCCCATGGCCAGCACCCCGGTGTACTGGACCATGGCGCGGCGCAGCGGGAAATAGCCGAAGGGCTGGGGGAAGAACGTGTCGGCCAGCAGCCAGAGCGCGGTCAACGCGACGAACAGGATAACGAAGCCAAGCTTGATTCTCTTCATGGGACGCCACACTGCTGCGGGGCGTCCGCGGCGCGGGATCGCGCCTGGTCATGAAGAACGCCTGCTGCGCAGCGTCCCGACTGTATCGCAGCGCCGCCGGCCAGGATGCCGGCCGCGGCTGTTATCGCGCCCGCCATTGACGCGTGTCAAGCCGCCGTGCCGCCTGCCATCCGGTCAGCGGCGCGGCTTGCGCGGCGCATTGCGCGCGGCGCGGTCATACAGCGCATTGGGCAGCAGGCGCAGCAACTTGGCGACGACGCCCATCTGCCAGGGAATGACGGTATAGGAGGCGCCACGGGCGATGGCCGCCTGCGCGCGCGCCGCGAAGGCATCGGCCTCCATCAGGAACGGCATCGCATAGGGGTTGTGCGCGGTCATGGCGGTCTTGATATAGCCGGGCGCGATGGTGACCACGCCGATGCCATGGCGCGCCAGCTCGACCCGCAGGCTTTCGCAATAGCTGATGACGGCGGCCTTCGATGCGCTGTAGGCCCCGGCGCCGGGCAGGCCGCGGATGCCCGCCACGCTGGCGATGCCCACCAGCCGCCCTGCCCCGGCCTCGCGCATCGGCGCGATGAAGGGCTCGAAGGTGGCGACCGTCGCCAGCAGGTTGGTGGCCACGATGGCCTGGAAAACGTCGAAGTCCTCGCTGTGCTCGGTAAGCGTGCCGGCGCTGATGCCGGCGCTGGCGATCACCACGTCGACCCGGCCGTCGCAGGCGCCGATGAAGTCGTGCGCGGCGGCGTGCAGGGCCGCGCGGTCGCGCACATCGAGCGCATAGCAGTGGTGCCGGCCCGGCAGGGAGTCGGCCAGCTCGCGCAGGACGTCGCCGCGCCGCGCCACCAGCCCCAGCCGCGCGCCTGCCTGCGCGTAGCGCCGCGCCAGCGCGCGGCCCAGGCCACTGCTGGCGCCGGTAATGAAGACGTTCTGCATGAGTAGGGTCCGGGAAACCGGCCGCGAAGCGCGGCCGGTCCGGCAACGGTAGACCGTTAAGCGGCGGGCTGCAATCCCGCGTGCAGTTCCTGCAGCGGATACACCTGCAGGCCGAGCCCCTGGCGCAGGTACTGCATGCCTTCGACCGCCGCGCGCGCGCCGGCGATGGTGGTGAAGAACGTGACGCGCGCCGCCAGGGCCTGGGTACGGATGGTGCGCGAATCGGCGATGGCGTTGCGGCGTTCCTCGACGGTATTGATGACCAGCGAGATTTCGCCGTTCTTGACCATGTCGACGATGTGCGGACGGCCCTCGGTGACCTTGTTGACCACCTGCACCGGGATGCCCGAGGCCTCGATCTGGGCGGCGGTGCCGCGCGTGGCCACCAGCTTGAAGCCCAGGTTGTGCAGGCCGCGCGCCACTTCGACGGCGCGGGGCTTGTCCTGGTCCTTGACGCTGATGAAGGCCGTGCCGTTCTCGGGCAGGCGCACGCCGGCGGCCAGTTGCGACTTGACGAAGGCCTCGCCGAAGCTGGTGCCCACGCCCATGACCTCGCCGGTGGATTTCATCTCGGGCCCGAGGATGGTGTCGACGCCGGGGAATTTCACGAACGGGAAGACCGCTTCCTTCACCGAGAAGTAAGGCGGCACGACCTCGCGGGTGATGCCCTGGGCGGCCAGGGTGCGGCCGGCCATGGCGCGCGCGGCGATCTTGGCCAGCTGCAGGCCGGTGGCCTTGGAGACGTACGGCACCGTGCGCGAGGCGCGCGGGTTGACTTCCAGCACGTAGACGTCGCCGCCCTGGATGGCGAACTGCACGTTCATCAGGCCGTTGACGTTCAGGGCGCGCGCCATCATGGTGGTCTGGCGCTTGATCTCGGCGATGACCTCGGCCGACAGCGAATACGGCGGCAGGCTGCAGGCCGAATCGCCGGAGTGCACGCCGGCCTGCTCGATGTGCTCCATGACGCCGCCGATGAAGACGGTCTCGCCGTCGGACAGGCAGTCGACGTCGACTTCGGTGGCGTTGTTGAGGAAGCGGTCGAGCAGCACGGGAGAATCGTTGCTGACCTTGACCGCTTCGCGCATGTAGCGTTCGAGGTCCTGCTGCTCATGGACGATTTCCATGGCGCGGCCGCCCAGCACGTAGCTGGGGCGCACCACCAGCGGGTAGCCGATGTCGGCGGCGTGCGCCAGGGCCTCGCCCTCGGTGCGCGCCGTGCGGTTGGGCGGCTGGCGCAGGCCGAGCTTGTTGAGCAGCTTCTGGAAGCGCTCGCGGTCCTCGGCCACGTCGATGGACTCCGGGCTGGTGCCGATGATGGGCACGCCGTTGGCTTCCAGGGCACGCGCCAGCTTCAGCGGCGTCTGGCCGCCGTACTGGACGATCATGCCCACCGGGTTTTCCTTGTGGACGATTTCCAGCACGTCTTCGAGCGTCAGGGGCTCGAAGTACAGGCGGTCGGAGGTGTCGTAGTCGGTGGAGACGGTTTCCGGGTTGCAGTTGACCATGATGGTCTCGTAGCCGTCTTCGCGCAGCGCCAGCGCCGCGTGCACGCAGCAGTAGTCGAACTCGATGCCCTGCCCGATGCGGTTGGGCCCGCCCCCCAGCACGATGATCTTCTTGCGGTCGGTGGGTTGCGCCTCGCATTCGTCCTCGTACGTGGAGTACATGTAGGCGGTGCGGGTGGCGAACTCGGCGGCGCAGGTGTCGACGCGCTTGTACACTGGGCGCACGTTCAGCTGGTGGCGCAGCTTGCGGATCTCGGACTCGGACGAGTCCAGCAGGAAGGCCAGGCGGCGGTCGGAGAAGCCCATGCGCTTGAGCTGCCACAGCGTGGCGTAGTCGAGGTCGGCCAGGGTCTTCTGCTCGAGCGCCAGCTCGATGTCGACGATTTCCTTGATTTGCGCCAGGAACCACGGGTCGATGCGCGTGATGTTGTGCACTTCGTCCAGCGTGAAGCCTTGCGCGAAGGCGTCGCCCACGTACCAAATGCGCTCGGGGCCGGGCTCGCCCAGCTCGACCTGCAGCTTCTCGCGGTCGGTGGTTTTCTGGTTCAGGCCGTCCACGCCGACTTCCAGGCCGCGCAGGGCCTTCTGGAACGATTCCTTGAAGGTGCGGCCGATGGCCATGACCTCGCCGACCGACTTCATCTGCGTGGTCAGGCGGGCGTCGGCCTGCGGGAATTTCTCGAACGCGAAACGCGGCACCTTGGTGACCACGTAGTCGATGGAAGGCTCGAACGAGGCCGGCGTGGCGCCGCCGGTGATCTCGTTGCGCAGCTCGTCGAGGGTGTAGCCCACCGCCAGGCGCGCGGCGACCTTGGCGATGGGGAACCCGGTGGCCTTGGAAGCCAGGGCCGACGAGCGCGACACGCGCGGGTTCATCTCGATGACGATCATGCGGCCGTTGTTCGGATTGACCGCGAACTGCACGTTGGAACCGCCCGTGTCGACGCCGATCTCGCGCAGCACCGCAATGGATGCGTTGCGCATGATCTGGTATTCCTTGTCGGTGAGCGTCTGGGCCGGGGCGACGGTGATGGAGTCGCCGGTGTGCACGCCCATCGGGTCGAGGTTCTCGATGGAGCAGACGATGATGCAGTTGTCGGCCTTGTCGCGCACGACTTCCATCTCGAATTCCTTCCAGCCCAACAGCGACTCTTCGATCAGCAGTTCGCTGGTGGGAGAGGCCTCGAGGCCGCGCCGGCAGATGGTTTCGAATTCCTCGGCGTTGTAGGCGATGCCGCCGCCCGAGCCGCCCATGGTGAAGCTGGGGCGGATGACTGCCGGGAAGCCCGAGGTGCCGGTCTCGGCCGCGATGCGGCGCTGCACTTCCCAGGCCTCGTCCATGCTGTGGGCGATGCCCGACTTGGCCGACTCCAGGCCGATGGCGGTCATGGCCTGCTTGAACTTCTGGCGGTCCTCGGCTTTTTCGATGGCCTGCTCGTTGGCGCCGATGAGTTCGACGTTGTGCTTCTCGAGCACGCCGTGGCGGGCCAGGTCGAGCGCGCAGTTCAGCGCCGTCTGCCCGCCCATGGTGGGCAGCAGGGCATCGGGCTTCTCGCGCTCGATGATTTTCTCGACCGCCTGCCACGTGATGGGCTCGATGTAGGTGACATCGGCCGTTTCCGGGTCGGTCATGATGGTGGCGGGGTTGCTGTTCACCAGGATGGTGCGGTAGCCCTCCGCCTTGAGCGCCTTGCACGCCTGCGCGCCGGAATAGTCGAACTCGCAGGCCTGCCCGATGATGATGGGGCCGGCACCGATGATGAGGATGCTTTTTAGATCTGTACGCTTGGGCATGATGCGATGATTATTTCTGGCCGGCCATCAGGCTGATGAATTTGTCGAACAGCACGATGATGTCGTGCGGGCCCGGGCTGGCCTCGGGGTGGCCCTGGAAACAGAACGCGGGGCGGTCGGTGAGCTCGAAACCCTGCAGCGTGCCGTCGAACAGCGACACGTGGGTGACGCGGGCATTGGCCGGCAGCGTGGCGGCGTCGACGTTGAAGCCGTGGTTCTGGCTGGTGATGAAGACGCGCTTGGAATCCAGGTCCTGCACCGGGTGGTTGGCGCCGTGGTGGCCGGTTTTCATTTTCACGGTCTTGCCGCCGACGGCCAGGCCCATGATCTGGTGGCCCAGGCAGATGCCGAAGACCGGCAGCTTGCGCTCCAGGAAGACGCGGGTGGCGGCGATGGCGTAGTCGCAGGGCTCCGGGTCGCCCGGGCCGTTGGCCAGGAAGACGCCGTCCGGCTCGAGCTTGAGGACGTCCTCGGCGGAGGTCTGGGCCGGCACCAGCGTGATGCGGCAGCCGCGGTCGGCCATCAGGCGCAGGATGTTGTACTTGACGCCGAAGTCGTAGGCGACCACGTGGAAGCGGTCCTGCGCGGGCGCGCCGAAGCTTTCGCCCAGGCGCCAGGTGCCCTGCTTCCAGTCCTGGCTTTCCTTGATGGACACGACCTTGGCGAGGTCTTGCCCGGCCATGCCGGGGAAGCCGCGCGCCAGTTCGACGGCGCGTTCGGCGTCGTCGCCCACCAGGATGCAGGCGCCCTGGGCGCCGCCGTCGCGCAGGATGCGCGTGAGCTTGCGGGTGTCGACCCCGGAAATGGCGACCACGCCCTGCGCGGCCAGGTATTCGGGCAGGGACTGGGTGGCGCGGAAGTTGGATACCCGCGCGGGGCAGTCGCGCACCACCAGGCCGGAGGCCAGCACGCGCGAGGTCTCGACGTCTTCGGGATTGACGCCGGTATTGCCGATGTGCGGATAGGTGAGCGTGACGATCTGGCCGTTATAGCTGGGATCGGTGAGGATTTCCTGGTAGCCGGTCATGGCGGTGTTGAACACCACTTCGGCCACCGTATGCCCTGGCGCGCCGATGGATACGCCCCGGAAAATGGTACCGTCCGCCAAAGCCAGAATTGCAGGAGGGAAACGATCGGCACCCTCGGGAAAAAGTTGCGGCAGCACAGTAAACCCCGGTTTAAGAATCAGTAATCAAACCTTGGAATTATACCCTGGAAGGGCTATTTTCCCGGGGAACCGCGCCGAATAAAGCTCCGGGCCGGGGTTTTCGTGTCAAAACCGGCCCCGGCCTAGTGATACCCTACCCCTATCGACAACCTTTGCCTTTGTTGATCTGTCCCCATGTCCAGCCAACTAGAAGCCCTGCGCCGCCACACCACCGTCGTTGCCGATACCGGCGATTTCGCAGCCATGCGGACGCTGCGCCCGACCGACGCCACCACCAATCCGTCGCTGATCCTCAAGGCGGTCCAGAAAGACGCCTACCGCCCGCTGCTGGAGCAAGTGGCGCGCGACCATCGCGGCGCCCCGCTGCCCGAGCTGACCGACCGGCTGCTGGTGGCGTTCGGGCGCGAGATCCTCAACATCGTGCCGGGCCGGGTGTCCACCGAAGTCGACGCGCGCCTGTCGTTCGATACCCGCGCCACGGTGGAGCGCGCGCGCGGCCTGATCGCGCTGTACGAGGCGGCCGGCATCGCGCGCGAGCGCGTGCTGATCAAGATGGCATCGACCTGGGAGGGCATCCAGGCGGCGCGCGTGCTGCAGGCCGACGGCATCCGCTGCAACCTGACGCTGCTGTTCTCGCCGCCCCAGGCTGTCGCCTGCGCCGATGCCGGCGTGCAGCTGATCTCGCCGTTCGTGGGCCGCATCTACGACTGGTACAAGAAGGCCGCCGGCGCCGACTGGGTGGAAACCGCCAACGCCGGCGCGGACGACCCCGGCGTGCAGTCGGTGACCGAGATCTACCGCTATTACAAGCACCACGGCATCGCCACCGAGATCATGGGCGCGAGCTTCCGCAACACCGGCCAGATCCTGGCGCTGGCGGGCTGCGACCTGCTGACCATCAGCCCCGAGCTGCTGCAGGAACTCGACAGCACGCCCGGCGACGCGCCGGCCCGCCTGGTGCGCGACATGGACGCCGACGGCGTGCCCGCGCGCCGCATGGCCGACGAAGTGTGGTTCCGCACCGAACTGAACGCCAACGCCATGGCCACGGAGAAACTTGCCGAGGGCATCCGGCTGTTCTCCGCCGACGCGGTCAAGCTGGATGCCTTGCTGAGCGCGAGCCAGTGACCATGGCGGTGTCTGACACACAAGGTGTCAGACACCTGGTATTGGCTGTGGCGCTCATCGGGCGGTGTCTGACACCATAGGTGTCAGACACCTGCGCCGCACGCGGTCAGCGCTGGTCGTGCGAGTGCACCTGCAGCGCTTCCAGGAAGCGCGACACCATGTTGTAGGCGGCCACGGTGGCGGTCAGCTCGACCATCAGCTTGTCGCTGCCCACGGCCTCGCGCGCCGCGTCGAATACGGCTTGCGGCACCTGGACCTGGCGCGTCATGGCGTCGGTATAGGCCAGCACGGCGCGCTCGCGCGCCGCGAACAGGTCCGAGGCCTCCCATTGGTCGAGCGCGTCCAGCTGGGCCTGGCTGATGCCCTCGCGCAAGGCGATGGGCGCGTGCTGGTCGGCCTCGTAGGGCGCCCCGTTGAGCACCGCCACCCGCATGATGACCAGTTCGCGCAGATCGCCCGGCAGGCTGCTGAGCTGGCGGATCGAGGTCAGGTAGTTCAGCCAGCCGCTGGCCACGGCGGGGCTGTGCAGCAGCATCTGGTACAGGTGCAGCACACTGCCGCGCTCGGCGACGATGCGCTCGACCAGCGGCTGGGCTTCGGGATGGGACAGATCGGCGTAGGAAAGACGCGCCATGCGGGAAACTCCGGAAAGACGGCGGCCCCCGGCGGGGCCGCGCGGGTTCAGATTTTTTCGGTCTCGCCCGTCTTGGGCTGCCATTTCATCAGGCGCCGCTCGCCCAGCCCGACGATGTAGTCGAGCACCAGCGCAAAGGCGGTCAGCACCACGATGCCGGCGAACACGGTGTTGACGTCGAAGGTGCCCTCGGCCTGCAGGATCAGGTAGCCCACGCCGCTGGCCGAGCCCAGGTACTCGCCCACGACCGCGCCCACGAAGGCCAGGCCCACCGAGGTGTGCAGGCTGGAGAACACCCAGCTGGTGGCCGACGGCAGGTACACGTGGCGCAGCAGCTGGCGGCGCCCGGCGCCCAGCATGCGGGCGTTGTCGAGCAAGGTGGGGCTGACTTCGCGCACACCCTGGTAGACGTTGAAGAACACGATGAAGAACACCAGCGTCACGGCCAGCGCCACCTTGGACCAGATGCCCAGGCCGAACCACATGCCGAAGATGGGCGCCAGGATGACGCGCGGCATGGAGTTGGCCGCCTTGATGTAGGGGTCGAGGATGGCGCTGGCGGTGCTGGACAGCCCCAGCCACAGGCCGAAACCCATGCCGAACACCGTGCCAATGAAGAAGGCCAGCACGGTCTCGGCCAGCGTAACCCACAAGTGGCGGTAGATATCGCCGTTGGTGACGAACCACGCCCAGATGCGCCCCCATACTTCCAGCGGCTGGCCGAAGAAGAATGCGACCTTGGGGTCGAGCGTCGCGAAATGCCAGGCCAGCAGAATGGCCACCAGCAACAACAGTTGCCAGACGCGCAGGCTGGCCGAACCCGGTTTGATCAATCTGGACATCTCAAGCTCGCTTTTGCTGGGCATAGCCCTTCAGGACTTCCTCGCGCAGCACGCCCCAGATGGCCGCGTGCAGCTCGACGAAACGCGGGTGCGTGCGCACTTCCGCCACGTCGCGCGGACGCGGCAGGTCGATGGCGAATTCGCCGATGGGATGGGTGCCGGGACCGGCCGACAGCACCACCACGCGGTCGCTCATGGCAATGGCCTCGTCCAGGTCGTGCGTGATGAACAGCACGGCCTTGCGCTTGGCCATCCACAGCTCGAGGACTTCGTTCTCCATCAGCTGGCGCGTCTGGATGTCGAGCGCCGAAAAGGGCTCGTCCATGAGGATGATGTCGGGATCGCGGATCAGCGTCTGGGCCAGCATGGCGCGCTTGCGCATGCCGCCCGACATCTGGTGCGGATAGCGTTCCTCGAAGCCGCCCAGGCCGACGCGGCGCAGCCAGTCGCGGCCGCGCTCGAGCGCCTCGGCGCGCGCCACGCCGGCGAACTCCAGGCCGGCGATGACGTTCTCCAGGGCGCTGCGCCAGGGCAGCAGCGCCTCGCCCTGGAACATGTAGCCGGCCCGCCGGTTGATGCCCTGCAGGGGCTGGCCGAACACCTTCACCTGCCCCGACGACGGCGCCAGCAAGCCGGCGCCGACGTTCAGCAGCGTGGACTTGCCGCAGCCCGTGGGGCCCACGACCGAGACGAACTCGCCGGGGGCGATGGCCAGGCTGGTGTCCTGCACGGCGGTATAGCGCTTGCCCCCGCCCTCGCGCGACACGAAGGTGCAGGTGATGCGCTCGAGCGAAAGTGCTGCATCAGCCATTGGGATACTTCTCGTTGGCGCGGCGGGTGAACTCGTTGGTCCAGGCCTTGGCGGGGTCGATCTTGGCCGCGTCGAAGCCCTTCACGTAGGCGGCCAGGGCCTTGGTCGCGGTGGCCGCGCCGTCCTCGGGAATGACGCCGTCGGGCGACAGGCCCTCCATGCTTTTCTCGATGGCGGCCTTGTAGACGGCCGGATCGCCCAGCAGGTACTGGGTCGGCACGGTCTTGGCGATTTCTTCGGCGCCGGCCTTCTGGATCCACTTGTCGGCGCGCACGATGGCGTTGGTGAGCGCCTGCACCGTATTGGGGTTGGCGTCGATGAAGGCCTGGGGCGCGTACAGGCTGCCGGCAGGCATGTTGCCGCCGAAGATCTCCTGCGTGTCCTTGAGGGTGCGGGTGTCGACGATGATCTCGATGTCGCCGGGCATGGCCAGCATCGACACCACCGGGTCGGTGTTGGAAATGGCGTCGATCTGGCCGCTGCGCAGCGCGGTCACCGCGCCGGCGCCGGCGCCCACGCCGATGATGGAGACGTCGCTGTCGCGCAGGCCGTGCTTGGCCAGGAAGAAGCTCACCACCATGTTGGTGGACGAACCGGGCGCGGTGACGCCGATCTTCTTGCCCTTGAGGTCGGCCGGGCCTTTGTAGTCGGGCATGTTCTTCTTGGACACGCCGACCCCGATCATGGGCGCGCGGCCTTGCTGCACGAAGGCCCGGTAGAACTGGCCCTTGGACTGCATGTGCAGGGTGTGCTCGAAGGCGCCCGACACGACGTCGGCGCTGCCGCCTACCACGGCCTGCAGGGCCTTGGAACCGCCGGCGAAGTCGGCGATATTGACGTCCAGCCCCTCGTCCTTGAAGTAGCCCTTGACCTCGGCGATGGTCAGCGGCAGGTAATAGATGAGCGCCTTGCCGCCGACCGCGATCTGCACGCTCTGCTTTTCGAGCTTCTGCGCGCGCACGATGGCCGGCGCCATGCCCACGGCGCCGGCCGCGCCGGCCAGCTTGAGCACATCACGACGAGTGATTGACATTAGGGTCTCCTTTGCCGCTGGGCGGCCTGTGTCTGCGTTGCGGCCTGGGTGGCCGTCGTCTTGGCATTCCGGAAGCGCCGGGCGGGCATGTCACGCGGCCCGCGGCGGCATGCCGACTGCGCCGCTGGCGGCCAGCTCGGCGATCGCCGCTGCATCATACCCCAGCGATTTCAGGACATCTTCGGTATGTTCCCCTAGGCGCGGGCCCAGCCAGCGCGTGCCGCCCGGCGTCTCGGACAGGCGCGGCACCACGGCAGGCAGCTTGACCGGGCTGCCGTCGGGGAAGCGGTGCTGTTCGATCATGCCGCGCGCGAGGAACTGCGGATCGGCGAACATGTCGGCCACGCTGTAGATCTTGCCTACCGGCACATCGGCGCCGCGCAGGATCTCCAGCGCCTGGTCGATGGTGCGCGTGTCGCACCAGCGCTGGATGGCGCCGTCGATTTCCTCGGCGCGGCGGGCGCGCCCGTCGTTGCGGGCCAGTTGCGGGTCCTCGGCCAGGTCGTCGCGCCCGATGGCGCGCATCAGCCGGTTGAAGATGGCGTCGCCGTTGCCCGCGATCACCACGTTCTGGCCGTCGCGGGTCGTATAGGTATTGGAAGGCACAATGCCCGGCAGGGCCCCGCCAGTGCGCTCGCGCACCACGCCGGCCACGTCGTACTCGGGCACCAGGCTTTCCATCAGGTTGAAGACCGACTCGTACAGGGCCACGTCGACCATCTGCCCCTGCCCCGCCACGCAATCGGCGC
The DNA here is from genome assembly GCF_002261345.1 of Bordetella genomosp. 2. GTDB lineage: Bacteria > Pseudomonadota > Gammaproteobacteria > Burkholderiales > Burkholderiaceae_B > Bordetella_A. Next base: position 1,376,236 of record NZ_NEVT01000006.1, read on the forward strand.
CTTCCTTGCCGTTCCAGCGGCCGCCGGTGGCGTCGCGATGGCGCAATGCCATCAGGGCGCCTATCACCGCGTGCAGCGCGGCGATCGAATCGCCCACCGAAATCCCCACGCGCACCGGCGGGCGGTCGGGGTGGCCCGACACGTAGCGCAGGCCGCCCATCGACTCGGCGATGGCGCCGAAGCCGGGCGCATCGCGCATCGGACCGGTCTGGCCGTACCCGGACAGCCGCACCATGACCAGCGCCGGATTCACCGCGCGCAGCTGCTCGTAGCCCAGCCCCCATTTCTCGAGCACGCCGGGGCGGTAGTTCTCGACCACGATATCGGCATCCAGCGCCAGGCGGCGGGCGATGTCGCGGCCGCGCGGGTCCTTGAGGTTGAGGGCGATCGATTGCTTGTTGCGGGCCTGCACCGTCCACCACAGCGAATTGCCTTCGTGCAGGTGCCGCCAGCTGCGGATGGGATCGCCGCCGCCGGTGCCGTCGGGCCCGTGCGGGGTCTCCACCTTGATGACGCTGGCGCCGAACTCGCCCAGCATGCGGGCGGCGAACGGGCCGGCGATCAGCGTGCCCAGCTCGAGGACCTTGACGCCCTTCAGCGCGGACATGGGGTGTCTCCTTCGTTGCGGCGGCGGCGCCCCGGCACGCCGGCCGTATTGCTATGCGGACTTGCGCTCCATCAGGGCCCAGGCGATGGTGCCGGCGTCGACGTATTCGAGTTCGCTGCCGGCCGGCACGCCGCGCGCCAGGCGCGTTACCTTCAAGCCCTTCCCGGCCAGCACTTCGCCCAGGAAATGCGCGGTGGTCTCGCCCTCGGCCGTGAAATTGGTGGCCAGGATGACCTCCTGCACCACGCCGTCGGAGGCGCGTTCGAGCAGCCGCTGGAAATCCAGCTCGCGCGGGCCGATGCCCTCGAGCGGCGCCACCCGGCCCATCAGCACGTAGTACAGGCCGCGATAGCCGTGGCTGGCCTCGATCATGTTCTGGTCGGCCGGCGTCTCGACGATGCACAGCAGCGACGGATCGCGCTTGGGATTGGCGCAGGTGGCGCAGATCTCGTCTTCGGTAAAACTGTTGCAGCGCGCGCAATGGCGCAGGTTCTGCACCGCGCCGGCCAGCGCCCGGCCGAGCATGTCGGCCCCCTGCAGGTCGTGCTGCAGCAGGTGGTAGGCCATGCGGCGGGCCGAGCGCACGCCCACGCCCGGCAGGCGCCGCAACGCCTCGATCAGCGAGACCAGCGGCTCGGGTTCGGGAAGCTGGGAATCCATCGCGCCGGATAGTGCGGGTTCAGAACGGCAGCTTCATGCCCGGCGGCAGCGGCATGCCGGCCGTGACGCTGGCCATTTTCTCCTGGGCCGTGCTCTCGGCCTTGCGCAGCGCGTCGTTGAACGCCGCGGCCACCAGGTCCTCGAGCATGTCCTTGTCGTCGGCCAGCAGGCTGGGATCGATGGCCACGCGCTTGACGTCGTGGCGGCAGGTCATGGTCACCTTGACCAGGCCGCCGCCGGACTCGCCCTCGACGATGATCTCGGCCAGCGCGTCCTGGGCCTTCTTCATGTTTTCCTGCATCTGCTGGGCCTGGCGCATCAGGCCGGCCAGTTGTCCTTTCATCATGATGGAAGCTTCCTTGAATGAGAGTGGAATGCGCGGGTCGCCCCGGTATCAGGGGCCATTCACGCGGACGGGTCGACGGCCCGCACCGAACCGGGCACGACGCGGCCGCCGAAATCGGCGACCAGCGCCTGCACGAAGGGATCGACGGCGACGGCATCTTCGGCGGCCTGCTGGCGGGCCGCGCGCTCGAGCTGCGCGACCGCGTGCGCCGTACCGTCGCCGGTGGCGCCGACTTCGATTTCCAGGCGCAGGCCCTGTCCGAAATGTTCGCACAGGACGGTCTGCAGCCGGACGCGGCTTTCGCTTTCCGCCAGGGTCTTGACGGCGACGCGCAACACCACGGCGTCGCCCTGCACGCCGGCCCACTCGCTCTGGCGCGCCAGTTCGGCGGCCAGCCCGGTGACCGGCAGGCGCGCGGCCAGGCCGGGCCATTCGGTGGCGGACATGGCGTCCAGGCGCGGACCGGACTGCTTGGCGCGGCGCGGCGCCGGCCGGGCGCGGGGCGCGGGCGCCCTGGCCTCGGCCGGCGCGGCGGTGGCCAGGGTTTCGAATTCGTCTTCCGGATCGGCCGTGAACTCGGCGGCGGGCAGGTAGCCCCCCTCGGCCTCGTCGGGGATGTCTTCATCCACCCAGGCCGGCGGCTCGTCGGCGGCGGGCGGCGGCGCCTTGGCCTGCGCGGCCGGCGGCGTGACCGCCAGCGCGGCGGCGGGCGGAGCCTTGGCGGACGGGGCCGGTTGGCCCGCCGAAGCGGCGGACGGCGCCTCTTCCCAGGGCGGGATGTCGGCAGCCGCCGGCTCGGCCGGCGGCTCGGGCGCGGCCTCGGCCGCCGCGACCGGCGCAGGGGCCGGCGGGGCCGCTGGCGCCGCG
>NZ_NEVT01000008.1 GCF_002261345.1 Bordetella genomosp. 2
GCGGCCGGCGGGGCAGCGACCGGCGTGGACGCCGGCTCGCCGGCGGGCGGCTCGACCGCGGGCGCGGGACGGCCCGCGTCAGGCTCGGGCGCCGGCGCGGGGCTCTCGGGCGGCGATTCTACGGCCGGCGGGGCGTCCGCCGGCGGCGCGGCATCGGGCTGCGCGGGGGCGGGCGGCGGGGATTTTTTCTTGAAGAAGCGGAACATGGGCGAAAGTATATTCCGCCGGGCGGCCGGGCGCCGCCGGGCCGGCTACTATTCGCCCGAGGAGGTCGTTTTCTTGAAGAAACCCAGCACGGGCGGCAAGCCCATCCGCATCGTCGCCGGCCAGTACCGGCGCACCCCGATCGCCGTGCCCGACGTGCCGGGCCTGCGGCCCACGCCCGACCGGGTGCGCGAAACCCTGTTCAACTGGCTGGCCCACCTGTGGGGCGGCGAATTCGCCGGCAAGCAGGTGCTGGACCTGTTCGCCGGCAGCGGCGCGCTCGGCTTCGAGGCGGCCTCGCGCGGCGTATCGCATGTGCAGATGGTGGAACACGACCGCACCGCGCTGGCCGCCCTGCGCGGCCTGCGCGACAAGCTGCAGGCCCAGGCGGTGCGCATCCATGCCGGCGACGCCATGCAGGTTGTCCAGCGCATGGACGCTTCCCGGTTCGACCTGATCCTGCTCGACCCGCCCTTCGGCCAGGGCTGGCTGGCGCGCCTGTGGCCCCTGCTGCCGGGCATCCTGGCCAGCCAGGGGCTGGTCTATGCCGAGTCCGAGGCCCCCCTCGACCCGCCGCCCGGCTTCGAGGTGCTGCGGCACGACCGCGCGGGCGCCGTCCACTACGGCCTGCTGCAATTTGCTGCAATGCGCAATTAGGTCAATAATCCGGAATTCGGAGGAAGGTGTACGCCAGTTACAAGGATACGGAGCCCGCATGATTACCGCCGTCTACCCCGGTACGTTCGACCCGCTCACCCGCGGCCATGAAGACCTGGTGCGCCGCGCCGCCGCCCTGTTCGACAAGGTGGTGGTGGGCATCGCGCACAGCCGCAACAAGAAGCCGTTCTTCAGCATCGACGAGCGCGTCGAGATCGCCCGGGAAGTCCTGGGCCACTACCCCAACGTCGAAGTGCAGAGCTTCGCCGGCCTGCTCAAGGACTTCGTGCGCGAGCAGAACGGCCGCGTCATCGTGCGCGGCCTGCGCGCGGTGTCGGACTTCGAATACGAATTCCAGATGGCCGGCATGAACCGCCACCTGCTGCCCGAGGTCGAGACCATGTTCATGACGCCGTCCGACCAGTACCAGTTCATCTCCGGCACCATCGTGCGCGAAATCGCCCAGCTGGGCGGCGACGTCAGCAAGTTCGTGTTCCCCTCGGTCGAGCGCTGGCTGCAGGCCAAGGCCAAGGAACACCGCGAACAGTCCTGGCCGAGCGCCTGAGGCCCGCGCGGCGGCGGCGCTACAATGGCCTGTACCCGCCGCTCCGTTTTCCGCCATGGCTCTGAAGATCACCGAAGAATGCATCAATTGCGACGTCTGTGAGCCGCAGTGCCCCAACGAGGCCATCTCGATGGGGCCCGAATACTACGTCATCGATCCCGACCGCTGCACCGAGTGCGTGGGGCACCACGACGAGCCCCAGTGCAAGGTGGTCTGCCCGGTCGAGTGCATCGAGCTGCACCCGCAGTGGCAGGAAGGCCAGGAAGCGCTGATGGCCAAATACCGACGCCTGACGGGTACGGCGTGAACCCTCCTCCCGACAGTCTTGCCGTGCCGCTGCGCGCCTCGCCCGCGCGCGACCTGTCCGTCTCGGCCGTGGTGGCCGGGCTGGTGGCCGTGCTGGTCAGCTTCGGCGGCACCGCCGTGCTGATGGTGCAGGCGGGCCACGCGGCCGGCCTGGACGCGGCCCGCATCGGTTCCTGGCTGGGCTCCATCTGCCTGGCGCTGGGCCTGGGGGGCCTGGCGCTCAGCCTGCGCAGCCGCATGCCGGTGGTGCTGGCCTGGTCCACGCCCGGCGCGGCCCTGCTGGTCACCGCCCTGGCGGGCGTGCCGTTCGACCAGGCCGTCGGCGCGTTCGTGCTGGCCTCGGCCGTGACCCTGGCCTGCGGCCTGTTCGGCTGGATCGACCCGATCATGCGCCGCGTGCCGCCCGAGATCGCCAGCGCCATGCTGGCCGGCGTGCTGCTCGATTTCGGCCTGAAGATCTTCACCCGCCTGGACGACCAGCCGGCGCTGGTGCTGGCCATGTGCGCGGCCTACCTGCTGGGCAAGCGCTGGGCGCCGCGCTATGCCGTGCTGGCCGTGATGGCGGCGGGCCTGGCGGTGGCGGGCGCGACGGGCCAGCTGCGGCTGGACGGGGTCGATTGGCGCCTCACCGAATTCGTCTGGACCACGCCCGTCTTCACCTGGCAGGCCGCCATCAGCATCGGCGTTCCCATTTTCGTGGTGGCGCTGGCGTCGCAGAACCTGCCCGGCCTGGCCATCCTGCAAGCCTCCGGCTACCGCCCGCCGGCCTCGCGGCTGGTGGCGGCCACCGGCGCGCTGGGCCTGCTGGCCGCGCCATTCGGCGCGCACAGCGTGACACTGGGCGCCATCGTCGCGGCCATCTGCACCGGCCCGGAGGCGCACCCCGAGCCGGCGCGGCGCTATATCGCCGCCGCGACTTACGGGCTGGTGTACGTGCTGCTCAGCGTGGTGGCCGGCGCGGTGGCGGTGTTCTTCCAGGCCTTGCCGCCGGCCCTGATCGCCGCGCTGGCCGGCCTGGCCCTGCTGGGCGCCATCCTGGGCGGCATGACCGGCGCCATGGCCAATCCGCAGCGGCGCGAAGCCGCCCTGATCACGCTGCTGGCCACCGCCTCGGGCTTCAGCGCCTGGGGCATCGGCTCGGCGTTCTGGGGGCTGGCCGCCGGGCTCGTGGCCCACGCGGCGCTGGAATACAAGCGGGCCTGAGCGGCCTTCAGGCCGGCCAGTGCACCGCCGCCATGTCGGGATGCACCTTCAGCAGGCGGCAGGGCAATTGCAGGAAGTTGGACAGCCACGCGGCCGCCAGGTCACCCTCGTCGACCACGTCGACCACCTGCTCGCCGATGCGGATCTGGTAGCGCACGCTGTCGTCGTCCTCGATCACGTCGAGCGGGATGTCCATGCGCAGCATGCCGGGCGCCTTCATGACCAGGTAGCCCATGCGCAGCTCCACCGCCACCTCGGCCAGGCGCGGGCACAAGGCGCGGGTCAGCCAGGTGCCGGCGTCGTTGCTGACCAGCCAGCGCCGGTGGTAGGCCTCGGCCTGCGCCTGGGAGGTCTCGCCGCATTCGGCGACGGGCTGGAAAGCGGGTGCGCTCATTTGCTCAGCAGCCCTTTCAGGGCTTTGTCGAGTTGTTCGGGAAGCTTGGCGCCGTCGGCCTGCCCGCCGACGGCCTCCTTGAGGCGGTTTTCCAGGGCGCGCTTGAGCGCGCTGCCCGCCACGTCGCGCCACTGCACGGTATAGACCGGCTTGTCGAACGGGCCGCTGATCAGCACCGGGATGGTGATGCCCTTGAGCTCATCGAGGTCCTTGCCGTCCTGGCCGGTGGTGGTGTTGACCACGCGCACCCTGGCGACGAAATTGAGGGTCTTCTGCACGAAGTCGATGGCCGCCGGATCGCCCTGCGACACGCGCAGCAACGGCGAGGCCATGTCCAGCCGCTTGGCATTGGCGATGCCCTTGACGAACACCAGGTCGGCCTCGAGCGAGGTGAAATCGGTCTGGCGGGCCTGGTCGGCGGCCACCGTGGGGTTGTCGAGCTGGCCGCTGAACGCGGCCTTGAGCTCGCGCAGGGTCTGCGCCACGTTGATGCCCCGCACCGCGCCGTCGCGCAGGCGCAGCTGCATGCTGCCGTTCAGGCCGGTGGTCAGCGCGTAGGAATTCGAGCCGGCGGTTTTCAGGTCGAACGCCAGGCTGCCCTTGCCGGACAGCGCCTGTTGCTGCGCCAGGTCGGCCAGCAGCGGCCCGATGTCGATGCCGGCCAGGGTCATCTTGGCGGCGACCTGGTTGCCGTCGGCCGCATCGACCGACAGGGTCCCGCCCAGCTTGCCGCCGTACAGCGAAGCCGCCAGCGTGGATACGTCGAGCCGGCCCTTCTCGAGCTTGAGCTTGGCGCTCAGTTCGCTGGCCTTCAGGCCGCGCACCACCAGTTCGCCGACCTTGATCGTGCCGTTGGCCGTCGGGCCCACCAGCGCCGACAGGTCGATCGAGCCGTCCGAGGCGGGCGCGGCGGCGGGAGCGGGTTTGGCGGGCGGCTTGGCCGGGTCGTCCTGCTTGCCGTCGCCTTCCTGCGGCTTGGCGGGCGCGGCGGCCACCGGCGGCGCCAGCTTGTCCAGGTCGAGCGTGTCCACCGCCAGCGCGAAAGTGATGTCCGGCACCTCGGACAGCTTCTTGACATCGGCGGTGAGGTCGAACTTGCCGCCTTCGAGCACCGCGTTGATCTTGGCGCCGGCCTGGTCTTTCTGCAGGTTGGCGTTCATGCTGCCGATGACCGGGATCTGCAGGCTGCCCTTGGGCAGTCCCGGATCGGTGATGCTGACGTCGCCCTTCATGGCCGACAGGCTGATGGCGCGCTGCCACAGATTGAACGTGGCCGGCGAGGTGAACACCGCCTTGACCACGCGTTCGCCCTGCGTGAGCGTGCTGTCGAGCTTGATTTCCTTGATGTCCAGCTCGCTGGCGTTACCGCTGATGCCGTTCAGGCCGAAGCTGGCGTCCAGCCCCTGCAGGCGCACCCGCCCGGTGAGCGCCTGGCCGGTGGCCGAGGACGGCGAGATATTCAAGGCCGGCGCGTCGGCGGCCAGCTCGAACGGGCCGCCGGGCAGCGCCCCCTTGGCGCGCACCGCCAGTTTCTCGATCTGCAGTTGCAGCTTGTGCGGGTCCACCGCCAGCTTCGGAATGGCGACGCTGGCCTCGACATTCTGCATCGGCGTGGCCGGGTCGGGCACGTTGCCCTGGAAGACGATTTCCAGCCCCGCCACGTCCAGCGACGAGGTGCGGCCGTTGAAGGCCAGGTTGCCGCGCGCGGCCAGGCTCTTGGCTTCCGCGCCCAGCACGTTGCCGTCCATGCGCACATCGAGCTTCTGCGCGGCGAAGCGCCGAGCCAGCGGGTCGAGCGTCAGCAGCCCCTGGCCGGTCAGGTTGGCGTCCACGCGCGGATTGCCGCCCTCGACGCGGGCCGACAGGCTCACGTCGAACGGCTGGTTGTAGGTGACGCGGCCCGTGTTGGCGGTGAGATTGGTGACCGCCACCGCCATGCCGGAGATTTCGTCCTGCAATTGCAGTTCGCCGGACTGCAGGTCGAGCCCGGCGATGTCGATCTGCATGGTGGCCGGCGCCGCCGCGCCGCCGGTGGCGAGGGCCTGGGCCGCGCCGGCCATGGCGCCGACCGCGGCGCTGGCCGGCCCGGCCGGCTCGGCCGTGTTGGGCACGCCGCCGCCGACCAGGTCCTCGAAATTGAAATGGCCGTCCTTGTCGCGCACCATGCGCGCCTTGAAGCCGTTGATGGCCACGTGGTCGACCACCAGGTTGCTCGACAGCAGCGGCCACACCGCCACGGCCAGGCGCATGCTCTCGATGGAGGCGAAGGTATCGGGGCGGCCGACTTCCGACAGCGACACGCCCTGCACCGACAGGCCGATGCGCGGGAACAGCGACAATTCGATTTCGCCGTCGATGGCCAGGGTGCGGTTGTACCGTTCCTGGACCAGCTCTTCCAGCTTGTATTTATAGGCGTTGGGGTCGAACGTGAGCAAAAAGATGGCCAGGCCGACGACGGCCACGACAACCAACACCACCAGGCCTATCAATATGCGCTTGAACCACGTCTTCATTGCCGCCCCGCGGGGTACCTCGACTGGGAAAAATTGGGAATAACCGCTCGCCATCCGGTAAGGTATGGGACGATTCCCGCCGTTTCGAACCGACGGCGTGGCAATATGGTAACAAACCAGGGCCGCGGCCTTGCCGCGCGCCGCCCGGCACCCCACGCCCCGCCATGAACACAATGACCGATTTTCCCCGCGAGAAACTCCCCGAACTGCTGCGGACCATGCCCAAGGCCGAGCTGCATGTCCACATCGAAGGCACGCTCGAGCCCGAGCTGATCTTCGCGCTGGCGCAGCGCAACGGCGTGCGCCTGCCCTACTCCAGCGTCGAGGCGCTGCGCGCGGCGTACGCCTTCACGGACCTGCAGAGCTTCCTCGACATCTACTATGCCGGCGCCGGCGTGCTGCTGCACGAACAGGACTTCTTCGACATGGCGATGGCGTACTTCCGGCGCGCCGCGGCCGAGCGGGTGGTGCATGCCGAACTGTTCTTCGACCCGCAGACCCATACCGCGCGCGGCGTGCCCATGGGCACGGTGATCGGCGGCCTGGCGCGGGCCTGCGCGGCCGCGCGGGCCGAACTGGGCATCAGCAGCGCGCTGATCCTCTGCTTCCTGCGCCATCTGAGCGAAGCGGACGCCTTCGCCACGCTCGAACAGGCGCTGCCCTACCGCCAGCATTTCATCGGCATCGGGCTGGACAGCGGCGAGCGCGGCAACCCGCCGGAGAAATTCGCGCGCGTGTTCGCGCGTTGCCGCGAACTGGGCCTGCGCATTGTCGCGCACGCGGGCGAGGAAGGCCCGGCGCAATATATCCGCGATGCGCTCGACCTGCTGGGCGCCGAGCGCATCGACCACGGCGTGCGCTGCGTCGAGGACGCCAGCCTGGTGGCGCGCCTGGCGCGCGAGCAGGTCCCGCTGACGGTCTGTCCGCTGTCGAACGTCAAGCTGCGCGTATTCGACAGCATGGCGGGCCACAACCTGGCCGACCTGCTCGATGCCGGCCTGCGCGTCACCATCAATTCCGACGACCCGGCCTATTTCGGCGGCTACCTGAACCAGAACTTCCTGGAGACATTCCACGCCCTGCCCCGGCTGGAGGCGCGCCAGGCCGTGCAGTTGGCCGAGAACAGCTTCGCCGCCAGCTTCGTGCCCGACGACTGGAAAGCGCGCTGGCGCGACGACCTGGCGCGCACCGTGGCGCGGCTGGCCCGCGCCTGAGCGAACCGCGCCGTCATTCCTGGCACAATGCCCCGGACGGGGCGGCGCCGGGCGCCGCGCCTCCAGATATCCCGCCGCAGGAGACCCTACCCTTGTCCGACCAACCAGAAGGCCTGCAGATCGTGCAACACCTGGGGCAGACCTATCGCGCCATGCAGGCCGCCTTCAGCAGCCGCGTGGGCCATGCGCTGCCGCGCTGGCGCATCCTGCTGACGCTGCACGAGTGCGGCCAGTGCTCGCAAAAACTGCTGGCCGAGCGCTGCCGGCTGGACCCGGCCTCCCTGACCCGGCTGCTGCAGGCCATGCAACAGCAGGGCTGGGTCACGCGCAGCGCCGACCCCCACGACAACCGCGTCACCAACGCCGCCCTGACGCCGGCCGGCCAGGTCGTGGTGGACCAGGCCTTGCCGCGCCGCGCGGCATTCTTCGAAGAAGCGCTGCAAGGCCTGTCGAGCCAGGACATCGCGGCGCTGAACCGCGTGCTGGGCGTGCTGGAACGCAACTTCGCGCAGGCCGCCGCGCCGCGCGCCGAATCGGGCGGCTGACATGCGGGGCGCGCGCACAGCCCGGCCCCGCTTCGCCGCGCTGCTGCGGCAAGCCAACCGCTGTGCCGCGCTGGCGCTGGCCAGCGCCGCCGGCCATGCCGCCGAGGACGCCGCCACCCTGGAACCGGTGACCGTCACCAGCACCGGGATCGTCCAGCCGGCCTTCACGACGCCAGCCTCGGTGGACGTGATCGACGGCAGCACCATGCGCGACAGCCAGATGCAGGTCAACCTGTCCGAAAGCCTGGCGCGCGTGCCCGGGCTGCTGATCCAGAACCGCCAGAACTACGCCCAGGACCTGCAGCTTTCGCTGCGCGGCTTCGGCGCCCGTTCGACCTTCGGCGTGCGCGGCGTGCGGCTGTACGTGGACGGCATTCCGGCCACCATGCCCGACGGCCAGGGCCAGACATCGAACATCGACATCGCCTCGATCGACCGCGTGGAAATCCTGCGCGGGCCGTTCTCCGCGCTGTACGGCAATTCGTCGGGCGGCGTGGTGCAGGTCTACACCGAAGACGGCAGCGGCCCGCCGCGCATCACGTCCAGCTTCGCCGCCGGCAGCGACGGCCAGCGCCGCTACGGCCTGCAAGCCAGCGGCGGCGCCGGCGCCGCGCCGCACGAGCTGGGCTACGTGCTCAGCACCAGCCGCTTCCTGACCGACGGCTACCGGGCGCACAGCGCCGCCCGCAAGACCCTGGCCAACGCCAAGCTGGACATCGGGCTGGGCGAGGACCGCGCGCTCACCCTGGTGCTCAACAGCGTCGACCTGCGCGCCGACGACCCGCAGGGGCTGACCCGCCAGGAATTCGAAGACGACCCGCGCAGCGCCGCGCCCAACGCGCTGCGTTTCGACACCCGCAAATCGGTGCGCCAGGCCCAGGGCGGCGCCATCTACGAGCACCGCCTCGACGGCGACAACGACCTGCGGCTGGCGTTCTACTACGGGCAGCGCCATACGCGCCAGTTCCTGTCCATACCGGTGGCAGTGCAAGCCGCGCCCGGCCAGGCCGGCGGCGTGATCGACCTGCGGCGCGACTACGGCGGCGCCGACCTGCGCTGGACCTCGCGCCTGCAATTGGCGGCGCGCCCGTTCACGGTAGCGGCGGGCATCGCGTACGACACCATGACCGAAGACCGCCGCGGCTACGAGAACTACGTGCCCACGACGCAGGGACCGCAACTGGGCGTGCAGGGCGCGCTGCGCCGCAAGGAACGCAACGAGGTGTGGAACCTCGACCCGTATCTGCAGGCGGCCTGGCAGGTCGCGCCGGACTGGGCGCTGGAGGCGGGCCTGCGCTACAGCACCGTGCGCTTCGATTCGCACGACCAGTACATCGCTCCCGGCAACGGCGACGACAGCGGCCGGGCCCGCTACCGCAAGGCGTTGCCGATGGCGGCGCTGCGCTACCAGCCCACGGCCGACCTGAACCTGTACGTGACCGCCGGGCGCGGTTTCGAAACGCCGACCTTCAACGAGATCTCATACCGCCCCGATGGCCTGCCTGGCCTGAATTTCGGCTTGCAGCCGTCGGTCAACACCAGCGTCGAAGTGGGCGCCAAGGCGCGCGTCGGCCAGGGCACCCTGACCGCCGCGCTGTTCCAGACGCGCACCGCCGACGAGATCGTGGTGGACACCAACCTGGACGGCCGCACCACCTACCAGAATGCCGGCCGCACGCGCCGCCACGGCGCCGAACTGAGCTGGACCGGCGCGCTGGCGCGCCATTGGCAAGCCACGCTGTCCTATACGTGGCTGGACGCCCGCTACCGCGACGGCTTCTCCGATGGCGAACCCGGGGCCGCCGGCCGTGTGCCGGCCGGCAACCGCATACCCGGGACGGCGCGCCACGCCGCTTATGCGGCGCTGTCGTGGGCGCCGCCGCAAGGCTGGCGCGCCGGCGTGGAAGGCCGCTACCTGAGCGCCGTGTACGCCGACGACCGCAACGAGCATCGCGCGCCGGCCTATTTCACGGCGGCCGTGCACGCGGGCTACGCCTGGTCGTGGCAGGACTGGCAGTTCGACGCCTTCGCCCGCATCGACAACCTGTTCGACCGGCACTATGCCGGCTCGGTCATCGTCAATGCCGGCCAGGACCGCTACTACGAGCCCGCCCCCGGCCGCACCTGGGCCGCGGGCCTTGGCGCCACCTACCAATTCTGAGCGCGCGGGCTTGACATCGCCGTGCCAGCGGTAATATCGTACGATACATCGTAAGATAACAAGGAAGCATCATGCACGGATGGCATCGTTTATTTCATGGGCTGGGCCCGGCGCGTCCCGCCCACCCCCGCCTGTGGCTGGACCCGGCCGGCCGGCGCGGCCGCCACGGCGGGCACGGCTGGATGGGAGACGGCCACGGCATGGGCGGCGACGGCCCGGGCATGATGCGCGGCCGCAAGTTCGGCGCCGACGAACTGCAGTTGATGCTGCTGGCCCTGCTGGAAGAACAGGCGCGCCACGGCTACGAGCTGATCAAGGAACTCGAAACCCGGTCCAACGGCTACTACAGCCCCAGCCCCGGGGTCATCTATCCCGCCCTGACCTACCTGGAAGAGCTCGATTACGCTACCGTGGAAGCACACGGCAACCGCAAGCGCTATCACCTGGCGCCGGCCGGCCGCGCCCACCTGGATACCCAGCGCGAACGGGTGGAACTGCTGTTCGCCGGGCTGCAGCACGCGGCGCGCAAGATGGCGTGGATGAAGCAGGCCTGGCAGGGCGAGGCCGGCGTGCAGGAAGCGGTCGAGACGAGCGGCTGGCTGCGCGAGTTCGTCGAGGCGCGCCACGCCCTGCGCGAAGCCCTGCTGCGCCGCTCGCAGTCCGATGCCGGCGAGCAGCGCCGCATCGCCGCCATCCTGCGGCGCGCCGCGGCCGAGATACTGCGCGGCGACAAGGCCTGTTGACAGATTCACGCCGCAAGCGACAAGGATATTCATGCCAGCCTCATCCATTACCGACCCCTATGCCGTGCAGAAGGTGCGGCATCCGCTCACGGCGCGCCTGCTGCAGGTGCGCCGCGTCCAGCGCATCGGCCCGCACCTGGTGCGCGTGACGCTGGCGGGCGAGCAACTGGCCGGGTTCGTCTCGGCCTCGTTCGACGATCACGTCAAGGTATTCCTGCCGGAAGCGGGCGCCATGCCGGTGCTGCCCGTCATCGGGCCGGACGGCCCGAGCTATCCCGAAGGCGCGCCGCGCCCCGTCGCGCGCGACTACACGCCGCGCCGCCACGATGCCGCGGCCGGCGAACTCGATATCGACTTCGTGCTGCACGGCCATGGGCCGGCCGCCAACTGGGCGGCCCAGGCCGCGCCGGGACAGTACCTGGGCGTGGCGGGCCCGCGCGGCTCGTTCGTCATTCCGCATGCGTTCGACTGGCACCTGCTGATCGGCGACGAAACCGCCCTGCCGGCCATTGCGCGCCGGCTCGAAGAACTGCCGCGCGGCAAGCGCGTGCTGGCCGTCGTCGAGACGCGCCACCCCAGCACCCGCATCGCCCTGCCCACCCGGGCCGACCTGACGTTGCAATGGGTCCACGGCGCGGCCGGGCCGGAAGACGGCCCGCCGGTGCTGGAACGCGTGGTGCGCCGCCTGCAGCTGCCCGACGGCGAAGGCTACGTCTGGGCGGCGGGTGAATCCGCCGTCATCCGCGGCATCCGCCAGTACCTGGTCAATGAGCGCGGCATCGACAAGTCGCGCATCCGCGCGGCCAGCTACTGGCGCCGCGGCGATGCCGGCGCCCACGAAGTGTTCGGCGACTAGCGGGCCACGCCATGGCCGAGCCTGCCCCGCCCTTGCCGCCGCGCGACCCGCGCGGGCCTATTGCCGCCACCATCGCCGCCGTGGCGCGCGACGGCCGCGTGCTGCTGGTGCGGCGCGCCCATCCGCCCGACGCCGGCCGCTGGGCCTTCCCCGGCGGCAAGATCGAGCCGGGCGAGACCGTCCACGCCGCCGCCGTGCGCGAACTGCACGAGGAAACCGGCGTGCGCGGCGAGGCCCTGCATGTGTTCGACGCGCGCGACGTGTACGAACGCGACGAGCACGGCGCGCTGCGCCGGCATTACATCCTGATCGCCGTGCTGTGCCGCTGGACCGGCGGCGAGCCGGTGGCCGGCGACGATGCGCTGGAAGCCCGCTGGTTTGCCCTCGACGAACTGGAGTCGCAGCAACTGGCGCTGAGCTTCGGCGTGGCCGAGGTGGCGCGCCAGGCCGCCCGGTTGGCCGGGGCGCAGGCCTGAGCGGCGCGCCTCAATCGGGATCCAGCAACCGCGGCCCCGGGCCCTCGCCGGCCCACACATCCGCCGGATTGCGCAGCGGGCAGTCCTCCAGCGACAGGCAACCGCAACCGATGCACGAACTGAGCTGGTCGCGCAGCCGCACCAGCCGGTCGATCCGGTCGTCGAGCTCGGCGCGCCATTGCGCCGACAGCGCGCGCCAGTCGGCCGCGCTGACCGGCCGGTCGTGCGGCAGGTGCGCGAGCCGGGCGCGGATCTCGGCCAGCGGAATGCCCGTGCGCTGCGCCACCTTGATGACCGCGATCAGGCGCAGCACCGCGCGCGGATAGCGGCGCTGGTTGGCGGCATTGCGGCGGCTGCGGATCAGGCCCTGGGCTTCGTAGAAATGCAGCGCCGACACGGCCACCCCGCTGCGGCGCGCCACCTCGCCCACGGTCAGCTCGCGGGCCCATTCTTCGTGGGTCATGGCCGGCGGCGGCCCTGGCAGCGGACGGGTGGGCATGGCGGTTCCTCGGGCCCGATTCCCGGGCATGATGTCGGGAAATACTTTACCTCAAGTTAACTTGAGGTCGTAGAGTGCGGGCCAACCCGATGACTGGAAACCCGCATGACTCCCGGTACCTCCCTCCCGCCCCCGCCCCGGGCGCAGCGCTCCGCGCGCGCCCTGTTGATGGCCGCCGTGGCCATCGTCCTGCTGTGCGGCGCGCTGTTCGCCTGGCGCGCCTGGCGAACCGCCGCGCCGGCCCAGGCCGCGCCGCCGCCGGTCGTGGTGGCCGCGGCGCGGATCCAGCCCGCCGACGCGCCGGCCGCGCTGCGGGCCGTGGGTTCGCTGCGCGCAGTGCGCGAAGTGCGCCTGGCTCCCGAAGTCGCCGGCCGCGTGGTGGCCATCCCGTTCGAAGCCGGCACGCAAGTGCGCCAGGGCGACTTGCTGGTGCAGCTGTACGACGCCCCGGAACAGGCCGATCGCCAGGCCGCCGCGGCGCGCGCCGAACTGGCGCGCGCCCAGTACGCCCGCGCCCGCGCGCTGGCGGCGACCGGCGCCGAATCGCGCGAAATACTGGAGCAGCGCCGCGCCGAGCGCGACCAGGCGGCTGCGGCGGTCGCGCAACTCGATGCCCGCATCGCCCAGAAGCAGATCCGCGCGCCGTTCGCGGGCACGCTGGGCATCCGCCAGATCGACCTGGGCCAGTACCTGAGCGCCGGCGACACCATCGCCAACCTGGCCGACCTGCGGCGCCTGTACGTGGATTTCAGCGTGCCGCAGCAGCACTTGCCGCAACTGCGGACCGGCGGCGCGGTGCAGCTGGCGACCGACGTGCATCCCGGCCGCGTGTTCGAGGCGCGCGTCCATGCCATCGAACCGCAGGTCGATGCCGGCACCCGCAACATCCGCGTGCAAGCGGTGCTGGACAACCCGGACGGCGCGCTGCGTCCCGGCATGCACGTCGAGGCCGCGCTGCAATTGCCGCCGCAGCGCGGCGCGCTGATCGTACCGGCCACCGCCGTGCAGGTATCGCCGGCCGGCGACAGCGTGCTGGTGATCCGCGGCCCCGACGCGGAGCGCGCCGGCACGGCCGAAGCCGTGGCCGTGACAGTGGACCGGCGCATCGGCGACCGCGTCGTCATCGCCCACGGCCTGCGGGCCGGCGACGTGGTCATCACCGAAGGCCAGTTGCGCGTGCCGCCCGGCGCCGCCGTGCAAGTCGCCGCACGGCAGGAGGACTGACATGCGCTTCACCGACTTGCTCATCCGCCGGCCGATCCTGTCGGCCGTGGTCAGCCTGCTGATCCTGCTGGTCGGCGGCAGCGCCCTGTTCGCCCTGCCGGTGCGCGAATATCCCAGCATGGAAAGCGCCACCATCGTGGTCGACACCCAATACCCCGGCGCCACCCAGGCCGTCATGCAGGGCTTCATCACGACGCCCATTGCGCAATCGATCGCCACCGCCAACGGCATCGAATACCTGAGCTCCACTTCCACCCAGGGCAAGAGCCAGATCAAGGCCAAGCTGGTGCTCAACGCCGATGCCGACCGCGCCATGACCGAGATCCTGGCCAAGGTGCAGCAGGTCAAGTACCGCTTGCCGGCCGATGCGTACGACCCCGTCATCACCAAGATCACCGACGGCGCCTCGGCGGTGCAGTATGTGTCCTTCGTCAGCGAATCGCTGCCGTTGTCGCGCCTGACCGATTTCGTGACGCGCGTGGCGCAGCCGCTCATCACGTCGGTGCCGGGCGTGGCGTCGGTCGACGTGTACGGCGGCCAGACCCTCGCCATGCGCATCTGGGCGGACGCCGACAAGATGGCCGCGCGCGGGCTCACCGCCGGCGACGTGGCGGCGGCGCTGCGCGCCAACAATGTGCAGGCCGCGCCCGGCCAGCTCAAGGGCGCCGACACCGCCATCAACATCACGGCCAGCACCGACCTGACCAGCCTGGACGGCTTTCGCGCCATGGTGGTCAAGCGCGGCGGCGACGGCGGGCTGGTGCGGCTGGGCGACATCGCCACCGTCGAGATCGGCGGCCAGAACTACGACAGCAGCGCCACCAGCAGCGGCGGCCGCGCCGTGATGCTGGGCATCTCGCCCACCCCGGACGGCAATCCGCTGGAGATCGTCAAGGCGGTCAAGGCGCTGCTGCCCGACATCCAGCGGGTAGCGCCGCCCGGCGTGGCCGTCACCAGCCAGTTCGACGTGGCGCACTTCGTCAACGCCTCGATCGACGAAGTCACCCGCACGCTGGTCGAGGCGGTGGTGATCGTGGTCGCGGTCATCTTCCTGTTCCTGGGCTCGCTGCGGGCGGTGATCATCCCGGTAGTCACCATTCCGCTGTCGCTGATCGGCACGGCGGCCCTGATGCTGGCGTTCGGCTTCTCGCTCAACCTGCTGACCCTGCTGGCCATGGTGCTGGCCATCGGGCTGGTGGTGGACGACGCCATCGTGGTGGTCGAGAACATCCACCGCCATATCGAGGCAGGCCTGTCGCCGGTGCGGGCCGCGCTGGTGGGCGCGCGCGAGATCGTCGGCCCGGTGATCGCCATGACCATCACGCTGGCCGCCGTCTATGCGCCGATCGGCTTGATGGGCGGCCTGACCGGCGCGCTGTTCCGCGAATTCGCCTTCACCCTGGCGGGCTCGGTGATCGTCTCGGGGGTGGTGGCGCTGACGCTGTCGCCCATGATGAGCTCCTGGCTGCTCAACAGCCGGCTGGCCGAAGGCCGCCTGTCGCAGGCGATCGAGCGCCGCATGCACAGCCTGGGCGAGCGCTACGACCGCCTGCTGGGACGCGCCCTGGCGGCGCGCCCGGCGGTGCTGATGGTGGGCGCGGCGGTGCTGGCGACCATCGTGGTGCTGTTCCTGGGCGCCCAGCGCGAACTGGCGCCCACCGAGGACCAGGGCTACGTGTTCGTGCAGACCAAGGCGCCGCAGTACGCCAACGTCGATTACACCGGACGCTATGCGCAGCAGATCGACGCCATCTTCCATACGCTGCCCGAATACGAAAGCAGCTGGTTCACCAATGGCACCGACGGCGCCAACAACGGCTTCGGCGGCGTGGTGCTGAAAGAATGGGACCAGCGCGAGCGCGGCACGGCCGAGATCCAGGCCCTCTTGAGCGCGGAAGGCGCCAAGGTGACCGGCGTCTATGCCGCAGCCTTCCAGCCGCCCGCGCTGCCGGCCGGCAGCGGCGGCCTGCCGGTGCAGATGGTGCTGCGCGCGCCGGAGGATTTCCCGGCGCTCTATGCCGCCGCGGAACAAGTCAAGGCGGCGGCGTGGCGCAGTGGCCTGTTCGCCTTCGTCGACAGCGACCTGGCCTTCGACAGCCCGGAGGCGCGCATCGTGGTGGACCGCGACAAGGCGGGCGAACTGGGCGTGAGCATGCAGGCCATCGCCGATACCCTGGCGGTGCTGGTCGGCGAGAACTACGTCAACCGCTTCAACTGGCACGACCGTTCGTACGACGTCATCGCCCAGGTGCCGCGCGGCCAGCGCCTGGCGCCGGACAATCTGGCCGGCTTCCATGTGCGCGCCGCGTCCGGCGAACTGGTGCCGCTGGACACGGTGGTGCGCTTCGACCTGCGCCCGGCCGCCAACCGGCTGCCGCAATTCAACCAGATGAACTCGGCCACCGTATCGGCGGTGCTGGCGCCCGGCGTCACCATGGGCCGCGCGGTCGAGTTCCTGCGCGCCCAGCCCCTGCCGGCCGGCTTCACCATCGACTGGCTGTCCGACAGCCGCCAGTACGTCACCGAAGGCGACCGGCTGACGGTCTCGTTCCTGTTCGCGCTGATCGTCATTTTCCTGGTGCTGGCGGCGCAGTTCGAATCGTTCCGCGACCCGCTGGTGATCCTGGTGACCGTGCCGCTGGCGATCTGCGGCGCGCTGGTGCCGCTGTACCTGGGCTACGCCACGCTCAATATTTATACGCAGATCGGCCTGGTGACCTTGATCGGGCTGATCTCCAAGCACGGCATCCTGATGGTGGCCTTCGCCAACGACATCCAGGTGCGCGACGGGCTGGATCGCGTCCAGGCCATGCGGCGGGCCGCCGTCGTGCGCATGCGGCCGGTGCTGATGACCACCGCCGCCATGGTGGCCGGGCTGGTGCCGCTGCTGTTCGCCAACGGCGCCGGCGCCGCCAGCCGGCACGCGATCGGCATCGTGGTGGTGATGGGCATGCTGGTGGGCACGCTGTTCACCTTGTTCGTGCTGCCGGTGCTGTATACCCTGGTCGCGCGCGACCACCGCGCCGCCAGCGCCAGCCCGCGCGCCCGTGAACTGGCCGATGCGGAGGTGCAACATGGCTGACTCCCTGCTGCGCCTGGGCGCGCCCCTGTTGCTGCTGCTGGCCGGCTGCGCCAGCGGCCCGGATTACCGCGCGCCCGCCACCCCGGCGGCCGCGGCGGGCAGCTTCGTCACGCAGTCCGCCCGCTTCCAGGAAGCGCCGCTGCCGGACGACTGGTGGCGCCTGTACGACGACCCGGCGCTCACGGCCCTGATCGGCCAGGCCTTCGCCGCCAACGCCGACCTGCGCCAGGCGCAGGCCAACCTGGCCCGCGCGCGCGCCGTCTACGACGAAGCGCGCACGGGCCAGTGGCCGGCCACCCAGGCCGGCGGCGGCGCGCAGTACGGACGCGACCAGACCGCCTGGTCGGGCAGCGGCCAGGCCCCCACGCAGTGGTCGTACAGCGGCGGCCTGCAGATTACGTACGAAGTCGACCTGTACGGCCGCGTGCGGCGCGATATCGAGGCGGCCCATTACGATGCCGAAAGCATGGCGGCGGCGCGCGACGCGGTGCGCGTCGCCGTGGCCGCCGAAACGACCCGCGCTTATGTCGATGCCTGCGCGCTGGGCGAAGCCATCGACGTGGCGCAGGCGTCGGCGGCGCTGGCCGCGCGCAACCTGCGCCTGGTCGAACAACGCCTGCAGGCTGGCGCGGCGGCGCGCCTGGATGTCGAGCGCGCCGCCGCCAGCGCGGCGCGGGCCCGCGCGGCCGTGCCGCCCCTGCATGGACAACGGCAGGCCGCGCTGTTCGAACTGGCCGCCCTGACCGGCCGCCCGCCGGCCGAGGCGCCCGCCGAGGCAGCGCAATGCCGCCGCGCGCCCGCGCCCGCGGCGGCGCTGCCGGTGGGCGACGGCGCCGCCCTGCTGCGGCGCCGGCCCGACCTGCGCCAGGCCGAGCGCACGCTGGCCGCCGACACCGCCCGCATCGGCGTGGCGGTCGCCGATCTGTATCCGCGCATCACCCTGGGCGCGTCGGCCGACTATCTGCGCAACGACCAGTTGCGCGGCGGCCGCACCTGGTCGTTCGCGCTGGGTCCGCTGGTCTCGTGGGAGTTCCCCAATATCGCCGCGGCGCGCAGCCGCGTGCGCCAGGCGCGCGCCCAGGCCGACGCCTCGCTGGCGGCGTTCGACGCGGTGGTCCTGCGCGCGCTGAAGGAAACCGAGCAGGCGCTGGCCGCCTATGACGCGGCGCTGGCGCAGCGCGACGAACTGGCGCAGGCGCGCGAGCGCGCCGGCCGGGCCCTGGAACTGGCCGAGCAGCGCTACCGGGCCGGCGCCATCACCTACCTGGACGTGCTGGTGGCGCAGGGCGACTTCATCGACGCGCGCGCACAATTGGCCGATGCCGAGCGGCGGGCCGGCGCCGAACGCGTGGCGGTGTTCCGGAGCCTGGGCGGCGGCTGGCAGGCGGCGGACGCGGCCATCAGCCTTGCGGCTGGCCCCGCGCGAACCGCTCGAACAGATCCGCCGAGCCCATCTGGCCGCCCTTGAGCATGACCTCCATGCCGTCCAGCGTCGCCACGTCGCTGTGCAGCCGGCACAGCGCCACGCCCGGCTCCAGGCGCGTCAGGTACGACAGCCCCCAGGCGTCCAGCGCCTGCATGGCCAGGCTGGAGCTGTCGCCGCCGGCCACGCCCAGGCGCGCGACCGGGGCGCGCCGCAGCACCAGGTCGAGCAGGCTGCCGCCGGCCCGGGCCAGGGCCTGGCTGTGCACGCCGGCGCTGGGCCGGCCCTGCGCGTTGTCGATACAGGCCAGCACATGCTGCCCGGTCTGCAAGGCCTGCGCGATGGCGGCCACGGCCTGCGCCTGGTAAACCGGGTCGCCGTCCGCCAGCCGCGCGGGATCGAAGCGCAGCCGGCGATAGGACGCGGCGGCGTCGATCTGGCGCGCCGTCATGGGCGACAGGCTGCCGGCCAGCACCAGCACCGGCCCGCGCGCCGGCGCCAGGGCGGCGGGCGGCGCGGCGGCCGCGTCGCCCCACTGCGTGCCGAGCGCCTCGATCACGCTGCTGGCGCCCACGGCCAGCAGCGGCTGTGCCGCGGCCGCCCCGGCCAGCACCGCGCCGATGGCCGCCAGGTCGGCGGGCCGGGCGACATCGAACAATGCGCTGTCCATGCCGCCGTCGAGCAGCTGGCCAATGCGCGCACGCACGGCGTCCGGCCCTTGCGCGATGCTGCGGTAGTCCACCAGGCCGACCCGGCCGGCCCCCAGCGCGGCGAAGTGCCGGCGCAAGTCGGCCTCGTGCATGGGCGTGACGGGATGCCGGCTCATGGTGGGATGCCGGTCGATGCGGTGCATCTCGCCATCGGCCGCGGCATAGAGCTGCGCGAACAGGCAATAGCGACCCAGGCTGGGCTGGCCGCCGACGATGGCGCGCCAGGGTTGCCGCGCCGCCGCGCCCAGGCATTCCATCGCCACGGCAATATTGCCGACCTGCGGCGCGCTGTCGAAAGTGGAGCACACCTTGTAATGAATCACGCGCGCGCCCAGCGCCGCGAAAAACCGCGCCACCGGCCGCAGCGCCGCGCGCATCTCGTCGGGCGCCATGGCGCGCGTGGCGCCGGCGATGCCGAGGCAATCCAGCGGCCCGGCGCGCCGCAACTGGGCGGCCGACGGCACGCCGAAGAACAGCAGGCTGCGCAGCCCGGCGCGCGCGGCCGTCGCCAGGGCGTCGGTCGCGCCGGTGAAATCGTCGCCGTAGTACGCCAGGCGGGGCGCGCCGCCGCTCATCGGGCGCCGAAGAAAGCCAGCGCGCGCGCCAGCTCGGGCGCCTGGCGGGCGTAGTCGGCCAGCGCCACGCCGTCGCGCGCCGCCTGCCAGGCCTGGCGGATGCTGGTGACGCCGGCCGCCGCGCCGTCGGGATGCGCCAGGATGCCGCCGCCCGCCATGAACAGCAGGTCGTCGCGGCCGATCGCGGCCCAGGTGGCCGGCACCGTGCCGGCCCACTGGCCCGAGGAGAAAGCCGGCATCACGGTGTCGTCGCGCGCCTGCCCGGCCGCCAGCGGCGTATAGCAGTCGCGCGCGGCGGCGACCACTTCCTCGTCGGGCTGCGAGAACTTGCCCTGCAGGCCGTGCACGTGCATGTGGTCCACGCCCGCCAGGCGCCACAGCGTCTGGTAGGCCTGGAAGCCGATGCCCAGCAGCGGATGGCGCGACAGCGCGCCGAAACCGTTGCGGTGGCCGTGCAGGACCAGCGGCGTGTGGCGGCGCAGGCTCTGTATGGCGGAATAGCCGCAGGCATTCAGGCTGGCCATGACGCAGCTGCCGCCCTCGCGCTCGACCAGGTCGGCGTGGCGCCGCATCGCGTCGGTCTCGTCGGTGATATTGAACGCCACCATCACCTGCTTGCCGGTGCGCTCGGCGTGCTCCCGCACCACCCGCATCACGGCCGGGACGCGCTGCGCCAGCGGCGCATGCGCGGGGTCGGCGCACACCTCGTCGTCCTTGATGAAGTCCACCCCGGCGGCGCACAGGCGCCCCACCAGCTCCGCGGTCTCGGCGGCCGAGAAGCCCACATTGGGCTTGATGATGGTGCCCACCAGCGCTCCCGCCGGCACGCCGGCGGCGCGGCGCGTGCCGGCGATGCCGACGCGCGGGAAATCGAACCGGGCGCGGTACTCGGCCGGCACGCGCAGGGTTTCCAGGCGCAGGCCGGTGACTTCGCCCAGGTCGTACAGGTTGCCCGCCACCGTGCTGGCCAGCGTCGGCAGGTTGGCGCCGATGTTGGCCGGCGGAAACGCGATCTCGACGCGGGCGCGGCGCCACGGCCCGGCCTGGCGCCGGCGCTCCAGCAGCGCGTTGGGCAGGCTGGGCTGGACGGCCTGGTCCAGCAATTGAACCGACTCCACCGTGGCGCGCGCGCGGGCGCGCAGCGCATCGGTCTCGCCCGCCACGCGGGTGAAGGTGCCGCACGACTGCTCGCCGGCCATTACCTCGGCCACCGCCGCCGGGTCCAGCGGCGTCTCGACCAGGTAGCTCGCCAGGATGCGCTCGCCGCTCATGCCGCGTCCTCCCCCCGGCGCGGCCGGCTGGACGGCGGCGCTCATTGCGCCCCCAGGCTCGGGAACGGCCGCACCGGCTCGCTGCCGTCCCAGCTTTCCGCCGCTTCGCGGATCTGCCGGAACATGCGGCCCTTCGGGCCCGAGACCTCCGACAGCTCGATCACGGTGCCGGGATGGTATTCGGTATCGAAATAGATGAAACGGCCGCGCTCGCCGACCTCGCCGCTCATCTTGGGCTTGAAGCCCTGGGCCAGCAGGCGCCGCAGGTCGGCATCGTAGTCCTCGGTCCAGTAGGCCACGTGCTGCAGGCCGGTGCGGCCCGCCTGCTGGAAGTCGCGGTACATCGACGGCACGTCGTTGCGCGTCTGGATCAGCTCGACCTGCACATAGCCGGAGTTGGCCAGCGCCACCGAATTGTGCGGCTCGTACGGCTGGCCGTCGTAGCGATAATTCACGATCGGCACGCGCGGATTGTAGAACCAGGGGCCGACGCCCAGGGTCTTGCTCCAGTAGGCCATGGCGGCCTCGATGTCGGGCACCACATAGCCCAACTGGCGGATCTGGCCGAGGAATCGGCTCATGAAATGCTCCAGTGCGAGAAAAAAGCTCAGTTGTCGAGGAAACCGATGGAAATCCAGGGAATCGCCGCCACCAGGACCAGGCCGACCAGCAGCGCCGCCATGTAGCCCCAGATCGGGCGGATGCCCTCGTCCGGGTCGACCTTGCCGACCGCGCAGGCGCCGTAATAGCCCACGCCGAACGGCGGCGCGAACAGGCCCACCCCCATCGCCAGGATCACGACCATGGCGTACTGCACCTCGTGGATGCCCAGCTCGCGCGCGATGGGGAACATCAGCGGGCCGAACAGCACGATGGCCGGAATGCCTTCCAGCACGCTGCCCAGCACGATGAACGCCACCAGCGACACCGCCATGAAGGTGAACTTGCCTCCGGGCAGGCCGGCCATGGCTTCGGCCAGATCGTGCGCGAAGCCGGACTGGGTCAGGGCCCAGGCCATGGCCGTGGCGCAGCCGATGATGAACAGGATGGCGCCGGACAGGGTGGCGGTCTCGACCAGGATGCCGGGCAGCCGCGCGAAATCGAACTTGCGGTACAACAGCAGCCCGGCGACCACCGAATAGGCGATGCCGATGGTCGAGACCTCGGTGGCGGTCGCCACGCCCTCCACCACCGCCGCGCGGATCACGAACGGCAGCGCCAGCGCGGGCAGCGCCACGACGAAGGTCTTGCCGATCAGCTTGCGCGAGGGCCGCGGCACGGCGCTCAGGTCTTCGTGGCGGTAACGCCACCACACGATCACGCACAGCGCCAGCCCCAGCACCAGGCCGGGCAGCATGCCGCCGGTGAACAGCGCCGAGATCGATACGCCCGTCACCGAGCCGATGGTGATCAGCACGATGGACGGCGGAATGGTCTCGGTCTGCGCGCCAGTGGTCGAGAGCAGCGCGATCAGGTCGCCCGGCTTGGCGCCGCGCTGCTTCATTTCCGGCAGCAGCACCGGCGCGATGGCCGCCATGTCGGCCGTCTTGGAACCGGAAATGCCCGACACCAGGTACATGCCGCCGATCAGCACGTAGTTCAGCCCGCCGCGCACGTGGCCCAGCAGGCTGGACAGGAACTGCACCATGGCGCGCGCCATGCCGGTCATCTCGATCAGCATGCCCAGCAGCACGAACAGCGGCACCGCCAGCAGGATCAGGTGCGACATGCCCTCGTCCAGCCGCCCCACCATCACCAGCATGGGCGTGCGGGTGGTCAGCGCCAGGAAGCCGAACGTCGCCAGCGCGAACGAGAACGCGATCGGCACCCCGGCGAACACGCAGGCTCCCACCACGCCGGCAAAGAAGATCAGCAGGTTCAGCTTGCCCAGCGTCATCAGCCAGGGCCCGGCCAGCCAGAACAGCAGCGCGATCGCCACCGCGCTCAGCACGGCCGGCGCCACGTGCTGGGTGTGCTCGGTGCGCAGCAGCCGCACCCCGCACACCAGCAGCATCAGCAGCGTGCCCACCGGCAGCGCGGCGGCGCGCCAGGCGTTGCTGATCTCCATGGCGGGCGTGACGATGATCCGCTCTTCATAGGCGTACTCCCAGGCCGGGTGGATCAGCAGCACCAGGAACACCAGGGCGGCGGCCAGCGCGAAGGTCTCCAGGAAGGCGCGCGTCCGCGGGCCGCACTTGGTCACCACCGCCGTCATGCGCATGTGCGCGCCGCGCCGCAACGCGATCACCGCGCCCAGCATCGACAGCCACAGGAACAGGATCGAGGCCAGCTCGTCGGACCAGACGATGGGCTCATGGAACACATAGCGCGCCACCACGCCCGACAGCAACACGGCCACTTCCACCAGCACCAGCACGGCCGCCGGCCATTCGGACAGCACGCCGAGCGCGCGGTCCAGCCAGGCCAGCAGCCCCGTGTCCGCGCGCCGCCGCGCCGGCGCGGCCGGCGGCGCCCCGGCGGCCCAGACGGCGTCGGTTTCGTGGCCGGCCGTCATCAGGACACCTTGCCGACGGATTCTTCCAGCAGCGCCCAGGCCTCGGCGCCGAATTTTTCCTTCCACTCGGCGTAGAAGCCGGCCTTGCGCAACTGCTCGCGGAAGCTCTGCGCCTCGGCGGTATTGAACTGCATGCCCTTGGAGGACAGGTCGTCCTGCAGGGTGGTATTGAGCTTGACCAGGTCCTCGCGCTGCTGCAGGCCGGCTTCATTGAAGGCGCGCGCGTAGATGGTCTTCAGGTCGTCGGGCAGGCCGCGCCAGGCGCGGCCGTTGACCACCAGGTGGTAGCCGTCCCAGCTGTGGTTGGTGAGCGAGCAGTACTTCTGCACTTCGTACAGCTTGGCGGTCTGCACGATGGCCAGCGGGTTCTCCTGCGCGTCCACCACCTTGGTCTGCAAGGCGGAATACACCTCGCTGAATTGCAGGCTGGTGGGCGCGGCCGACAGCGACTTGAACAGCGAAATGCCCATCGGGCTGACCGGCACGCGGATCTTCATGCCGTCCAGGTCGGCCGCCGTGGCCACCGGGTGCGAGCTGCTGGTGATCTGGCGGAAGCCGTTGTTCCACATTTTCTCCAGCGTATACAGGCCGACCTTGGCGAACGCGGCGCGGATGCTGTTGCCCAGCTTGCCGTCGACCGCGTTCCAGACCTCCTGGTCGTTCGAGAACGCGAACCCCATGGCGGTGATCGCGCTGATCGGCGCCAGCGTGGCGATCACCATCGTGCCTGCGTTGAACATGTCGATGCCGCCGCTGCGCACTTGCGCCAGCATGTCGGTGTCGCCGCCCAGCTGGTTGTTGGGGAACACCCGCACTTCCATGCGGCCGTTGCTCTCCTGGGCGATGCGCGCGGCCGCTTCCTGCGCGCGCACGTTCAGCGGATGGCTGGTCGGCAGGTTGTTGCCGTACTTGAACACGTATTCAGGCGCGGCGGCGCCGGCCAGGCGCGGCGCGCCGATCATGGCGGCCAGCGGCAGGCCGGCCAGGGTGCGCAATGCGCTGCGGCGCGTGAAGGTCTTGTTCTGGTTCATGGCACTGTCTCCTGTGCTCGAGCTTTCCGGCTGTCGCCGGCGATGTTGGAAGTAGCCGGGCCGCCGGACCGGCCCGGGATCGTCTCAGTTGCAGCGGGCGTGCATGCCCCCGTCTACGAACAACTCCACGCCGTTGATGTAGCGCGCCTCGTCCGAGGCCAGGAACACCGCCGCATGGGCCACGTCCCAGCCATCGCCCATGCGGCCGGTGGGCGACAGCTTGTTGCGCGCCTCGACCATTTCCCGGGTGTTCTGGTAGAAACCGGATATCTGCTGGTAGATATGGGGCGTGTCCATCACGCCGGGCAGGATGCAGTTGGCCCGGATGCCCTTGGCCGCGTACTGCAACGCCACGCTCTGGGTAAAGGAATTCACCGCGCCCTTGGAGGCCGCGTAGGCGCAATAGGCATAGCCGGTCCAGCGCACCCCGCCGAGCGCGCCGATATTGACGATGGCGCCGCGCTGGCGCGCCTCCATGTGGGGCAGCACCGCCTTGCAGGTCAGGAACATGCTCTTGACATTGACCGTCATGACGCGGTCCCAGACGTCTTCGCCGGTCTCGACCGGCCCGCCCTGCGAGGTGATGCCCACATTGTTGTGCAGCACGTCAATCTGGCCGTAGCGCGACAGGGCCTGGTCGACCACGCGCTGGATGTCGGCGAAGCTGGTGACGTCGGCCTGCACGCCCACGGCCTCGTGGCCCTCGGCGCGGATGGCCGCCTCGGTCGCCAGCGCGGCCTCGCGCACCCGGTCCACCGCCACCACGCGGGCGCCCTGGCGGGCATACGCGGCCGCCGCGGCCTTGCCGTTGCCCCAGCCCTCGCCCACCGAGCCGGCGCCGAATACCAATGCCACCCGGCCGGCCAGCCTGCCTGTTGTCTCCATGTTTTTCCTTGTGTGCGCCCGCGGCGCTGCTGCGGATAGTTGCGTAGGATAGGGGCGGCGAGCGCAAACCCCAAGCCGGTTTTTTGATGGTTTTTGAGGTCCACCTCGGCGATGCGTGTAATGTATAGCCCGCACGTTTCCGCATGAAGGGAGACTTTCCGTGCCTCAAGCCTTACCCACGGTGATTGATATTGCGCGACTGGCGGGCGTCTCGCCGGCCACCGTCGACCGCGCGCTGCACCGCCGCCCCGGCGTACGCCAGGCCACGCTGCAGCGCGTGCTCAGGGCCGCCGCCGAACTGCAGTACCTGCCCCAGGCCGAGCTGTATGCCGCCATGGCGCCCCCGCCCATGCGGCTGCTGTTCATCCTGCCGGACCGCAGCAGCCGCTTCCTGTGGATGCTTGGGGAATGGGTGCGCCACTCGCAGGAACACTGGGCGCCCTTCAACGTCAGTTGCCGCGTGGCGCCGGTGGAAAGCTTCGATCCCGACGCGCTCACGCGCGTCCTGCTGCGGCGGGGCAAGCAGAGCGACGGCGTGGCCTTCATGGCGCTGGAGCACCCCAAGGTGCGCGAGGCGGTGGCGGAACTGGCCGACCGCGGCATCCCCAGCGTGACACTGGTGTCGGACCTCTCCCATTCGCGCCGCAGCGCCTATGTCGGCCTGGACAACCGCGCCGCGGGGCGCACCGCCGCCCACCTGATCGGCCGCTTCCTGGGCCGGGCGCGGCGCGCCAAGGTGGCGATGATCGCCGGCTCGCTCAGCTATCGCGCGCACGAAGAGCGCGAGGCCGGCTTCCTGCACCTGTTCGCCGAACAGTATCCGCACATCCGCGTGGTCGGGCTGCGCGAAGGCTACGACGACGCGCAGACCAACTACCGCCAGACCATCGCCCTACTGAAGGAACATCCCGACCTGGCCGCCATCTACAACATCGGCGGCGGCGCCGAAGGCATCGGCCAGGCCTTGAAAGAGTGCGGGCGCCAGCACGACGTCATCTTCATCGGCCACGGCCTGACGCCCGACACCCGCGGCCTGCTGATCGACGGCAGCATGGACGCGGTCATCAACCAGAGCCCGCTGACCACCATCCTGAACAGCATCCGCATCTTCACCAACCTGCGCGAACACCGCAGCGTGCTGTCCGGCGTCGAGGCGACCCGCACCGACGTAATCTTCCGGGAAAACCTGCCGTAGTGGCCGCGCTACGGCGCGGGCGCCATCGCGTCGAGCAGCGCCTCGGCCTGCGCCTTGGCGCGCTCGCGCGACTGGCGGTCCTCGTCGGGGCCGTAGATGGTCTTCTCGACGATCACCGAATGAATATCTTCCACGCCCACGAAGCGCAGCCATGCCTCGACATAGGGCTTCTGCAGGTCGAAGCGCCCGGCCGGCGTGAATGACGCGGCGCCGTAGTCCAGCCCGCGCGCGTACACGGCCAGCGCGCGCTTGCCGCGCAGCAGCCCCGCGAAGCCGCGCTGCGGATCGAACGAGAACAGGATGTCCTTCTGCGAGACCAGGTCGATGAAATGCTTGAGCTTATAGGGAATGCCGAAATTCCACAGCGGCACCGACAACACCAGGACATCGGCCTGGTGCAGACATGCCGCCAGTTCCCGCAAGATGGTCCAGGCCTGCTCCTGCGCCGGCGTCAGCGGCGTGCCGCTCAGGCCCGCGTACTTGGCATCCATCGCCTCCTGGCCGAACTCCGGCAGTTGGCATTGCCACAAGTCCAGTGTCCGCACCTCGGTACCGGGGTGGCGGGCGCGCCAGCGCTCGATGAAATGGACCGCGACTTCCGTCGAGGCGGAGCGCTGCGAGCGCGGAGAGGCAACGAGGTGCAGCAGGCGGGGCATGGCGGCTCCTTCGAGAACATGACGCCATGGATTGCAGCACATCTCAGTTCAGAATATAAATCGATTATTTTCTCTCTATTCATCTTGAATCGATATATATGCTGGATCCCCTCCTGCTGCGCAGTTTTGTCGCCATCGTCGACGAGGGCGGGTTCGGCAAGGCCGCGTCCCGCCTGCACCTGACCCAATCGGCCATCAGCGGCCATCTGCGCCGGCTGGAAACGCAACTGGGCAAGCCCCTGCTGGCGCGCACCACGCGCTCGCTGGAACTGACTCCCGACGGGGAACGCCTGATCACCTATGCCCGCGCCATCCTGGCGCTCGGGCGCGACGCGCTGGCCGAATTCACCCGCACGCCTTTTCGCGGCCGCGTGCGTATCGGCCTGTCCGAAGACTTCGCCAACGTCGCCATGCTTGGCGTGCTGCACCGTTTCGCGGCCCGCCACGAAACGGTCGAGATCGAGATCCAGGTCGGCATCCCCGGCGCCCTGCTGCCCATGATGAAGCGCGGCGAACTGGAGATGGTCATCGGCGCGCATTGCGAGACACAGGAAGGCGGCCGCATGCTGTGGCGCGAGCCGCTGGTGTGGGCCTGCTCCGCGCAGGCCGGCGTGACGCTGCCGCGTCCGTTGCCGCTGGCGCTGTTCCCCGAGCCCTGCCCTTACCGCGAGGCGGCGCTCGCCAGACTGGCGCAGGCCGGCATCGCCGCCCGCATCGCCATGGCCTGCAGCAGCAACGCCAGCCTGGCGGCCGCCGTACTGGCGGGCTTGGCCGTCGCGCCCATGGCGGCCAGCCAGCTGGTCCCGGGCATCGTCGCCGTGCCCGCAGAGCGCGGGCTGCCCGCCCTGCCCGACGCCGAATTCAGCCTGTTCATGTCGCGGCGCGCCGACCCGGCCCTGGGGCAGGCACTGACCGCGGCAGTCCTGGAAGGCGCCGCGACCCGGCCATTGCACAGCCCCGCCTAGCGTGGCCAGGCCCTAGTCCGGCGCCTGCGCCAGGCGGCGCGCCAGCGCGGCGGCATCGTCCAGCGTGGCCACCGCCTCGTGGGCGATGCCGAACGCCTTGGTGGCCATGCGGCCCTGCTCGATCGCCTCCGCGCGGCGCGCCGGATCGGCATCGACCGTGGCCAGGGCCCGGCACACCTGCGCCAGGGCCGCCTTGTTCTGCTTGAGCCACATGGCGCGATCACGGCGGTCTTCGTGCGCCTCGCCGTCGGGCGTGCCGGCGAACGCCACGACGAACGGCGCCGCGTGCGCGATCAGGGCGGCCATCTCCGCCGCCCATTGGCCGGCGTAGCCGGGCGCCGCCGCGTCGTTGCGGAACACGCAGAGCGGAAAGCGCGAGATATCGTGGATGGTGAATTGATCGGTATCGAGCATGGCAGCATCGCAGTCGGACAACGTGGCGACAGCTTACGCCGCTGGCCGCGCGCCGGCTCGCGCTGGAATGCCAATCGATGGCTGGAAAATGCCATTGCGGCGCGCCGTGCGGCTCAGCCTTCCTGCAGGGGCACGTGCGGCAGGAAGGCGCCCGCCACCTCGAAGGCGCATTCGCGGCGCGCGATGTCGATCACCGTGGCCACCACCGGATTGACCAGGCTCTTCTTGTAGACCGCGTAGTAGTTGATGGTGGGCAGGTCCGGTCGGACATCCAGCTGGCGCAGCACGCCCCGCTCGACCAGCGGCGCGAAGTAGGCGCCCGGCAGGTAGCCGATGCCCAGGCCCAGCATGGTCAGCTGCGCCATCATGCCCAGGCTGTTGCACGTCAGCACGCGCTTGACCGAAAGCCCCTGCTCGGCGAACCAGGCGTCGTACAGGTGCGAAAGGGCGGAATTGGTCGGCTGCGAAATCACCGGATACGGCGCCAGGTCCTGCGGCGTCAGGCGTCCCGACGCGGCGATGTCCAGCCGCGGGCTGGCCATCCAGACATTGGTCACCGCGCCCAGGTGCACGCAATCGTATTGGTAGCCCCAGAACGGGCCGGGCATGATGGCCAGGTCGAGCTGGTCGCGCTCCAGGCGCTCATACAGGGTGATCCCGCCGTCGATCTCCGGCATGAGCTGCACCCTCGGATAGCGCCGGCTGATCTGGCTGATGAGCCGGGCCAGCCAGGTCATGCCCACCAGCTCGGTGGCGCCCATCCGCACGACGCCCTCGACGCTGGCCGCATCGGCCATGCTTTGCACGATGCGGCTGTTCAGCTCGAGCATCTGGCGGGCCAGCTCGAACAGCTTGCGGCCATGCTGCGTCAGCGTCAGCCGCTTGGCCCGTCGCTCGAACAGCGGCGCGCCGGTGAACGATTCGAGCTCGCCCACCCGCTTGGCGATGGCGGACTGCGTCGTGTGCAGCTTCTTGGACGAAGCGCTGAAGCTGCCCGACTGGGCGCTCCAGTAGAAGGCTTCGAGCTGCTTCAAGGTGTACATCGCGGTCGGGGCAAGGCGTCGGGGAACCGACACCATACCACCCGCGGCCGGGCCGCCGCTCATCCGCGCGGATGCAGGATGTCGCTGAGGAAGCGCTGGGCCCGGGGGTGCCGCGGCGCGCTGAAGAAATGCTGCGGCTCGCCGGTCTCGAGGATCTCGCCGGCGTCCATGAAGATGACCCGGTCGCAGACATCGCGGGCGAACCCCATTTCATGGGTCACGCACACCATGGTCATGCCGTCCCGGGCCAGCGACTTCATTACCTGCAGGACCTCGCCCACCATCTCCGGGTCGAGGGCGCTGGTGGGCTCGTCGAACAGCATGACCGGCGGCTGCAGCGCCAGCGCGCGGGCAATGGCCACGCGCTGCTGCTGCCCGCCCGAGAGCGAACCCGGGTAGGCGTCGATCTTGTGCTCCAGGCCGACCCGCTGCAGCAACGAGCGGGCAAGCTCGGCCGCCTCCTTGCGGGACCGCTTCAGGATGTTCACGGGCGCGAAGACGACATTGTCCAGGACGCTCATGTGCGGGAACAGGTTGAATTGCTGGAACACGAAGCCGATCTTCTGCCGCAGCTGGTTGAGGTTCAGTCCCCGACTGTAGATGTCCTGGCCGTCGACCCGGATGCGGCCCTTCTCGATGGGCTCGAGCCGGTTGATCGTGCGGATCAGGGTCGACTTGCCCGACCCGGACGGGCCGCACACCACCACCACCTCGCCGCGTGCCACTGTCAGGTCCACATCCTTGAGCACATGGTGCGCCCCATACCACTTGTTTACTTTTTCGAGCTCTATCATGAAACGCCTTCCATTCATTAAGCCATGGCGCGGGCGCGCCGCATCCGCCGGTCCAGCCAGTTCACGCCGCGGCTGAGGCTGAAACACACCAGGAAATAGATGATCGCCAGGATGCCGAATACCTGCAGGGGCTTGGTCAGCACCAGGTTATTGACCTGGTTCGCGGCGAACGTCAGTTCGTTCACGCTGATCACATAACCCAGCGAGGTTTCCTTGATGGTGGAAACGAACTGGCTGGTCATGCTGGGCAGCACGTTGACCAGCGCCTGCGGCAGCACCACCTTGCGCATGGTGGTCCAATAGCCCACCCCCAGCGAACGCGCCGCTTCGGTCTGGCCACGCGGGATCGCCTCGATGCCCGAGCGGATCACCTCGGACAAGTAGGCGCTTTCATAGACGACCAGGGCGCAGATCAGCGTCCAGAAGCCGCTCACCGCTTCGCCGGTCAGCTTGGGCACCACGAAGTAGGCCCAGAAAATCAGCATCAGCAGGGGCATGCCGCGCACCACGTTGACCAGCAGCGCGCTGGCGCGCCGCAACCAGCCGAACGCGCTGACGCGCGCCAGCGCGATCGCCAGGGCCAGGGGCAGCGACAACAACAGCCCGCAGGCGGCCAGGATCAGCGTCAGCGCCAGTCCGCCGAGCGGCCCGTGCGGATACTGCCCTACCAGCAGCGTGGGCCAGTACTGGGCAAGCACATCAAGCATGGCGGCCTCCGCGGTGATAGCGCGCATAGATGTGCGAACCGATGAACATGATGCAGAACGATCCCGCCAGGTACATCGCGGTGGCCAGGCCGAAGGTCGTGAACGTCCGGTAAGTCTCGTTCTCGATCTCGCGGGCCTGGTAGGTCAGCTCGACCACGCCGATCGCCATGGCCACGCTGGTGTTCTTGAACAGCAGCAGGGCGCGGCCGATCAGCGGCGGAATCGCGGCGCGCAGCGCCTGCGGCACGATCACGAAGCGCATGCATTGCAGATAGCTGGCGCCCAGCGCGCGCGCCGCCTCGAACTGCGTTCCGGGGATGGCGCGCAGGCCGCTGCGTATGTCCTCCGCGATATAGGCGGCGGAGCCGAGCGCCAGGGCGATGGCGGCCAGCGACAGCTCCGCGTTGTGCTCGTACAGCCAGCCGCGCACGCCTTCGGGCAGCAGCTCCGGCATGCCGAAGTACCAGAACAGCACCTGCACCAGCAACGGCACATTGCGGTGGTACTCCACATAGGCATCGACCAGCCAGCGACACGGCGCGAGATCGGTCGTGCGCACCACGACCAGCAGCACCGCGATGGAAAAGGCCATTACCCAGGCAACCAGGAACAGCTGCACGGTCGTAACCATGCCATCGAGCAACTGGTGTAAGTAGATCGGTTCGAGAAAACCCATGGAAAGAATGTCTCCTTAGGCGCGGACGCCGTCCGGCCGGGTCCGGTTTGCCAGCGGCGCGCCCGGCCGGTAACGCCCACGCCGACGCGGGCCGCCGAGGGCGGCCCGCTACCGGCAATGACGGCGGTCAGCCCGCGATCGGGCCAATCTTGAAATCGCGCTTGAGCTTGTACGGCGTTTCCGGTCCGAACCACTTGTCGAACAGTTGCGCGGCCGCGCCCGAGGCCTCGGCCTCGTCCAGCGCCTGGTTCACCGCCTGCAGGAAGCGCGTTTCGGACTGCCGCACGCCCAGGCCCCAGGCTTCGCTGAAGACCGGTTCCTCGATCACGCTGACCGGCGCGGTCGGCGGGCTTTGCAGCACCAGCCGGGCCAGCACCAGCTCGGAGGCGAACTGCGCATCGACTTTCTTCTGCTGCAGCGCCAGGTACGCGGCCGAGCTGTCGGCGAAGCCCAGCACGCGCGACTTGTCGAGAATGCGCTTGATCTCCCGCTCGGAACTCGAGCCTTTGGTCGCCGCGATGCGACGCCCGTTCAGCGCCTCGATAGTGGTCAGGCCGGAATCCTTGCGCACCAGGAGCTTCTGCGGGCTGACATAGTAGGCGTGGCTGAAGCCGATCTGCTGCGCCCGCTCGGGCGAGTAGCCGAGGTTGGCGGCCAGGATGTCGACGCGCCCTTCGTTCAGTTCCGGCACGCGCGCGGCGACCGACAGCATCTTGTACTGCACCTTGACGCCCAGCTTGTCGGCCACCAGCTTGCAGACGTCCACGTCGTAGCCGACCAGTTGACGGCTATCGTCCTGGAAGCTGAACGGCTGCGAAGTGCCCAGGGTGCCGCACAGCAGTTCGCCCTTGGCCTTGATGTCGTCGAGCTGGTCGGCCTGGGCCGCGCCGGCGAAGGTGGCGGCCGCCACGAAGGCGGCCAGGATGGTGTTGCGTATCATCGTTATCCCCTTTTCGGTGGTGGTGGTGAAAGAAGCGCGGCACCGTCCGCGCTCAGGACAATTTCTCGCAAGCCTGGCGGATCGCCGCGCACCCTTGCCGGATGTCCGCAAGCGACGCGGCGAACGACAGCCGGAAAGTGCCAGGCGCGCCATAGGCGCTGCCGTCGATGACCGCCACGCCCGCTTCGCGCAGCAGATAGTGGGTCAGGTCGGTATCGGTGCGGATCTCGTCGCCGGCCGGGGTGCGCTTGCCCAGCAACTGGCGGCAGTCGGGAAACACATAGAAAGCGCCCTGCGGCTCGACGACCTGCAGGCCTGGCGTGCCGGCCAGCTCCGCCAGGGCGGCGTCGCGGCGCTGGCGGAATATCGCGGCAAACTCGGCCACGCAGTCCTGCGGGCCCGCCAGCGCTTCCAGCGCGGCGGCCTGGCTCACCGACGACGCGCCCGAGGTGCTCTGCGATTGCAGGATCGCCATCGCCTGGATCAGCGCCGCGGGACCGGCGCCATAGCCGATGCGCCAGCCCGTCATGGCATAGGCCTTGGATACGCCATTGACCACCAGGGCGCGCTCGGCCAGTTCCGGCGCGGCCTGCAAGGGGTGCACCGTGGGGCTGTCCGTGAAGTTCAGCCGCGCATAAATATCGTCGGTCATCAGCCAGACGTGCGGATGGCGCGCCAGCACGTCGGCCAGCGCCCGCAGCTCGTCGCGGCTGTAGATGGCCCCGGTGGGATTGCTCGGCGCATTCAGCAGCAGCCACTTGGTGCGCGGCGTGATGGCGCGTTCCAGCGCGTCGGCGGTCAGTTTGTAAGACGACGCGGGCGAGCTCGCCACCGGTACCGGCACGCCCCCATTGACGAGCACCATGTCCGGGTACGACACCCAGTACGGCGCCGGGATGATCACTTCATCGCCGTCATTCAGCGAGGCTGCCAGGCCATTGAAGATCACCTGCTTGGCGCCGGTGCTGACGATGATGCGGGCCACCGGATAATCGACCCCCGTTTCCTCCAGCAACCGCGCGCGCGCCGCCTGGCGCAGCGCCGCGGTGCCCTGGGCCGGCGGGTACTTGGTCTCGCCGCGCTCCATGGCGGCCACGGCGGCCTGGCGGATGTGCGCCGGCGTCGGGAAATCCGGCTCGCCCACCGTCAGGTCGATGATGCGGCGCCCCTGCTCGCGCAGTTCGGCGATGATCGCGCGGGCCGCCACGCTGGGCGACAGCTTGATGCGCTTGATCTTGTCGGCGACGATGCTCATTGGGCCGCCCCCGCTTTTTCCGCGATGATCCGGTCGACCCACGGCTTGGCATAGGTGCCCGCGCGCAGCTTCTCCTTGATGGCGGCCTCGTCCGCCTCTTTCTTGAGCGCGAGCGCCAGCACGGCTTCGGCGTGCTGCGCGGGAACGATCACCACGCCGTCGGCATCGCCCACCACCACGTCGCCGGCGCAGGCCACCTGGCCGCCCACCGCGACCGGCACATTGATCTCGCCCGGGCCTTCCTTGTAGGGCCCGCGATGCGTCACGCCGCGCGCAAAGCAGCCGAACGGCTCCTGCGCGAATACATCGGCGTCGCGCACGGCGCCGTCGATCACGAAGCCGGCCACGCCGCGCGCCCGCGCGTCCATCATCATCAACTCGCCGACCAGGGCGTTGCAGGTATCGCCGCCGCCATCCACCACGATCACATCGTCCGCGCCGGCCAGCGCAATGGCCTTGTGGATCATCAGGTTGTCGCCCGGCCGCGTCTTGACCGTCAGGGCGCGGCCCACCATCCGGCGCGCCCCGGCGTGCAGCGGGCGCAGCCCGTTGACGCCGTACAGGCGATTCATGCAGTCGCTGATCTGGGCGGCGCCGACGGCGGCGAAACCGGTCAGCACCTCGGCGGCAACGGCCGGGTCGGGCCGGGAAAGAATGCGGAATCCAATGAGGCTCATGGGCAGGCAATCAATGCGTGAATGACGGGAAAAAGACCAGCCCGCATTACAAGCCCGATGCCGCCAATCCTCAAAACGATATAAATTCCAACCTATTCACGAAATTTTTTCCTGCATGCGGCGCCGCGCGGCGGCCGCCTGGCCGTGATGCGTGGCGCTCGGCAGCGGCGGGCGGGCGATTTATGGATAGCGGTCACGCGCCGATCCGCGTGTTGTGCAAGGCCCGGATGCGCCAGCCGCGGGCCTCCCGGACCAGCACCAGCGTCAGCAGGCCGCGCCGGTCCTCGGGCGCCTGCCCCGCTTCGGCAAAGCCGGCCCATCGCCAGCTGGCATGAGCCAGCGCCACTTCGCCGGACAGGCAGTCCAGCTCCTCCAGCCGCAGCCGGTAGTTCGGCATCTGCGCGGCGACCGCGGCCGGCGCGGCGCGGTGCCCGGCCACGTTCTCGGCGCGCGTCTTCCACCACACGCCCCGCCAGGTGATGAAATCGGCGTCGGGGGTAAACAGCTCGCCCCAGCGTTCGAAGTCGCGCGCGTGCCAGGCCTGCTCGAAATCCCCCATGAGCGCGCGCCGCCTCGATGTCCGCGCGTGTGGTTGCCATTGTCTTGCTCCTTTCCCGTCTGCTTGCATGCCGGATGGCCGGGTCTTATCCTCCCTGAAACACCAATCCATGGCTAGACAGGCACGAATCGACGCACTGTCCATCCACATGAACAATCCAGCGCCATGAAGCTCAACGATCTTTATTACTTCGTCCAGGTCGTCGACCAGGGCGGCTTTTCCGCCGCCGCGCGCGCGCTCGGCCTGCCGAAGTCGAGTCTGAGCAAGCGCATCGCGGTGCTGGAGCAAGACCTGGGCGCGCGGCTGATCCAGCGCACCACGCGGCGCCTCGCCCTGACCGAAGCCGGGCACGCCTTCCACCGCCATGCCGCGGCCGCGCTGCTGGAGGCCCAGGCCGCCCAGGAGGCCGTCACCAGCCGGCTGGCCGAGCCGCGCGGGCTGGTGCGCATCAGCGCCTCGCCGGCCACCGTGCAGATGGGGCTGGCGGACATCCTGCCCGGCCTCGCCCGGCGCTATCCGAAGATCCGCATCGCGCTCACGGCGACCCACCGCTATGTCGACCTGATCCAGGAAGGCATCGACATCGCGATACGCGCGCACCGCCATCCCCTGCCCGACTCGGAACTGGTGCAGCGGCGCCTGGGCTACGCGCCGAACTATCTGGTGGCCGCGCCGTCCTACCTGGCCGAGCGTGGCCATCCCCGGCAACCCGCCGACCTGGCGGCGCACGACGGCATCTTCACCGACCCGCTGGCGGCGGAAGCGGGCTGGCGCCTGCACCAGGACGGCGCGGCGCCGGTCGCCGCGCATCCCGCCGCGCGCATCTACGCCGACGACCCGCACACCATGGCGCAAGCCGCCCTGAACGGGCTGGCCATCGCCAACCTGCCGCATGGCCTGTGCGGCCCCGCCATCGCGGCGGGCCGCCTGGTGCGCCTGCTGCCCGCGTGGGACGCCGGCGGCGCCACCACCACCTTGCTGGTCCCGCACCGGCGCGGCCAGTTGCCATCGGTGCGGGCGGTGCTCGACTACCTGGCCGAGACGCTGCCCGGCCGCACCTGCCCGCCGCCATGCCCCACGTGATGACCCGCCAGCAGGCCCTCGGCCAGGCGCTGCGGCTCATCGTCCCGGCCGGCCGGATCGTCTTCATGATGTGCGGCGTGGCGGGCGCGGGCAAGACCACCTTCGCGCAGGCCCTGGCCGCCCACGGCTGCGAACGCCTGTCGATCGACGAGGAAATCTGGGCCGCCCACGGCGCCTACGCTATCGACTATGCGCCCGCCGACTACGCCCGCCTGGGCGCCGCGGCAGAGGAGCGCCTGCGCGCGCGCCTGGAACGCCTGCTGGCCGGCGGCGCCTGCGCCGTGCTGGACTTCAGTTTCTGGAAAGCCAGCGACCGCGCCGACTACCGCGCGCTGATCGAGCGCCGCCAGCATCGCTGCCAACTGATCTATTTCCGCGTGCCGCGCGAGGAACTGCGGCGCCGCCTGGCGCAACGCAACCAGCGCCGCGACGCCAACGCCGCCTTCGCGATCGACGACGCGCGGCTCGACGCCTATCTGGCCGGCTTTGAAGCGCCGCGCGACCCGACGGCGTGGATCGTCGACGACACCGCCGCGGGCAGCGGCCGCACATCAGCAGACACCGCATGAGCGGCCTCAGCGTCGACGAACACGAGTTGCCCTGCTTCTTCGAAGCCGAACCGCGGCGCGCCGATCCCGACGTGCCGTGGCCGTACAACAGCCTCACCTACCGTGCCAGTATCGGCGCCTACGAAGTCAGCTTCGGCGTCGCGCCGGCGCACGGCGATCTCTTCCTGGCGGAGATCGTCATTTCCCCCGGCAGCGCCTGTTCCTGGGGCTACGCCCCACCCCGCCGATTACCCAGGACGCCGCCAGCCGGTCCTGACGCGCCGCCGGCGCGCCACGCCGCAGCCTAGGGTTTTTCCCTATTTGCATACGTATGCAAGACCCTGAAAGTGGGCGCCGATTCATCGACCCCATGCCTACGCGCAGAGCCAACAAACCATGATCCGTTACCTGAAGCGCGGCCGCACCGCCGCCGTAAAGACCGACGACGACGCCAAGGTGCGCGCGACCGTCGAGGCCATCATCCGCGACATCGAGACACGCGGCGACGAAGCCGTGCGCGACTACAGCCGCCAGTTCGACAATTGGGACCCGGCCGACTTCCGCCTGTCGCGCGCCGAGATCGAAGCGGCCCGCAAGCAACTGTCGGCCCGCGAGATCGAAGACATCGCCTTTGCCCAGGCGCAGGTGCGCAACTTCGCGCAGATCCAGCGCGACTCCCTGCGCGAGGTCGAGGTGGAAACCTACCCGGGCGTGGTGCTGGGCCACAAGCACGTGCCGGTCAACGCGGTGGGCTGCTATATCCCCGGCGGCAAGTATCCGCTGCTGGCCTCGGCCCACATGAGCGTGCTGACGGCCAAGGTGGCGGGCGTCAAGCGCGTCGTGTCGACCGCGCCGCCCTACCAGGGCAAACCCCATCCCGCCATCGTGACCGCCATGGACATGGCCGGCGCCGACGAGATCCTGGTGCTGGGCGGCGTGCAGGCGGTGGTCGCGATGGCGGTCGGCACCCCCAGCGTGGCGCCGGTCGACATGCTGGTGGGCCCGGGCAACATGTTCGTGGCCGAAGCCAAGCGCCAGCTGTACGGCCGGGTCGGCATCGACTTGTTCGCCGGTCCCACCGAAACACTGGTGATCGCCGATGACAGCGTGGATGGCGAGCTGTGCGCGGTCGACCTGCTGGGCCAGGCCGAGCATGGGCCGACCTCGCCCGCGGTGCTGTTGACCGACAGCGAGCAACTGGCGCGCGACACCCTGGCCGAAGTGGAGCGCCAACTGGCGATCCTGCCGACCGCCGCCATCGCCGCCCGCAGCTGGGCCGACTGCGGCGAGGTCATCGTGTGCGACAGCCGCGAGGAAATGCTGCAAGTGGCCGACGAACTGGCTTTCGAACACGTGCAGGTCATGACGCGCGACCCAGATTACTTCCTGGCCAGCATGACCAACTACGGCGCGCTGTTCCTGGGGCCGCGCACCAACGTCAGCTTCGGCGACAAGGTGATCGGCACCAACCATACGCTGCCCACCAACCGCAATGCCCGCTACACCGGCGGGCTGTGGGTCGGCAAGTTCCTCAAGACCTGCACCTACCAGCGCGTCCTGACCGATGCCGCCAGCGCCGCCATGGGCGAATATTGTTCGCGCCTGTGCCACATGGAGAACTTCGCCGGCCATGGCGAACAGGCCAATATCCGCGTGCGCCGCTATGGCGGCCGGCCCGACCTGCCCTGGTACCAGCCGGTCGAGGCCCAAGCATGATCGCCTTGCCCCAGGGGCCCGATTTCCGGCTCGACGGGCGCCGCGCCCTGGTCACCGGCGGCAGCGGCGGCATCGGGCTGGCCGCGGCCGCCGCGCTGGGCCGGGCCGGCGCCCACGTCACGGTGGCCGCGCGCCGCCAGCCGGAGCTGGAGCAAGTGTGCGCGGCCATGCGGGCCGAAGGCATGGACTGCGCCTACGCCGTGCTGAACGTCACCGACTCCGCCGCCGTGGACGCCTTTGTCGGCGGCGCGGCGCCGTTCGACATCCTGGTGAACAACGCCGGCCTGAACCGCCCCAGGCTGCTGGTGGACCAGTCCGACGACGACATCGACGCGGTCCTCGACCTGAACGTCAAG
The DNA here is from genome assembly GCF_002261345.1 of Bordetella genomosp. 2. Taxonomy (GTDB): domain Bacteria; phylum Pseudomonadota; class Gammaproteobacteria; order Burkholderiales; family Burkholderiaceae_B; genus Bordetella_A. Next base: position 38,637 of record NZ_NEVT01000008.1, read on the forward strand.
GCGGCCTTCTACACCAGCCGCGCGGTGGCGCGCCGCCTGCTGCAGGCCGGCCTGCCAGGCTCGATGATCAACGTGTCCTCGCAGATGGGGCACGTCGGCAGCCCGCGGCGGGCGCTGTACTGCGCCAGCAAGCACGCGCTCGAAGGCATGACCCGCGCGCTGGCGTGGGAACTGGGCCCGTCCGGCATCCGCGTCAACACCGTGTGCCCCACCTTCATCGAAACCCCCATGACCGAGCCGATGCTGGCCGAGCCGGGTTTTCGCGACTGGGTCTGCGCGCGCAATGCCCTGGGCCGGGTCGGGCGGCTGGACGAAGTGATGGGCGCGATCGTGTTCCTGGCCGGCCCGGCCTCCAGCCTGGTGACCGGCAGCGCGCTGATGCTGGACGGAGGATGGACAGCCGCATGAAGACCGCACCGCGCGCCCAGGACGTGGCGGACCTGGCGCAAGTCTCGCAATCGGCGGTCAGCCGCACCTTTACGCCCGGCGCCAGCGTGTCCGAAGCCACGCGGCGCAAGGTGCTGGCGGCCGCGCAGAAACTCGGCTACCGCCCCAATGCGCTGGCCCGCAGCCTGATCACGCGGCGCAGCCGCATCGTCGCGCTGGTGATGAGCTACCTGGAAAACCAGTTCTACCCGCTGGTGATCGAGCAGTTGTCGCAGAAGCTGCAAAAAGAGGGCTATCACGTGCTGATGTTCATCGCCGAAGTCGACGAGGCGGCCGACGGCGTGCTGGCGGAAATCCTGCAATACCAGGTGGACGGCATCGTCATGGCCTCCGCCATGCTGTCCTCCAACGTGGCGCGCAGCTGCGCCGCGGTGGGCGTGCCGGTGGTGCAGTTCAATCGCGTGTCCATCCTGGGCGGCCTGGCGCGCCACTCGAGCAGTTCGGTCACCTCCGACAACTACGCGGGCGGCCAGCTGGCGGCCCGCCTGCTGGTCGAACGCGGCTACCGTCGCTTTGCCTATCTGGCGGAGCTGGAGGACTCCTCCACCAGCATCGAGCGCGAACGCGGCTACCGCGCGGCATTGAGCGAGGCCGGCCACGAACTGCACCGGCGCGAAGTCGGGCACTACGACTTCGACCAGGCGCAGGCGGCGGTGCGCCGCCTGTTCAGCGGCGACGCGCCGGATGCCCTGTTCGCCGCCAACGACCACATGGCCATCGCGGCATTGGACGTGCTGCGCCAGGAACTCGGCGCGCGCGTGCCGCAGGACGTGGCGGTGGTCGGTTTCGACGACGTGCCGCAGGCCGCCTGGGGCGCGTACCGCCTGACCACGGTGCGCCAGCGCGTCGAGCCCATGGTGGATGCCACCGTGACGCTGCTGCGCGAACAGATGCAGGCCGAACTGCGCCCGCGCGACATCGTCGTGCCCTGCGACCTGGTCGAGCGCGCCACCGTCAGGCCGGCGCATTGAACCGGATCCAAGCCAGCGACCCAACCACAGACATCGAAGGCGGGGCCTGCATCCCGCCTGCCATTCATCCATAGGAGACACATCAATGCGCAGCTTTTTCCTAGGCACCCTGGCCGCCGCGGCGGCCCTCGGGTGCTCCGCCCCGGCCCAGGCCCAGGACGCCCAGGCCTGGCCGGCCAAGAACATCCAGTACATCGTGCCGTTCTCGCCCGGCGGCGTCAGCGACGGCGTGGCCCGCCTGCTGGCCGAACAGCTCGGCGCCCGGCTGGGCCAGTCCGTCATCATCGAGAACAAGCCGGGCGTGTCCGGCATCGTCGGCACGCAGCTGGCCGCGCGCGCCAAGCCGGACGGCTACACCATCGCCGGCGGCACCATCACCACGCACGCGGTCAACCCGTTCTTCATCAAGTCACTGGGCTACGACCCGGTCAAGGACTTCACGCCGGTCGCGCTGGTGGGCATGGTCAGCAACGCGCTGGTGGTGCGCGCCGACAGCCCGTTCGACAGCGTCCAGCAAGTCATCGACGCCGCCCGCGCCCGCCCCGACGAACTCACCTACGGCACCGCCGGCGCCGGCACCTCGCAGCACCTCTCCGGCCAGCTGTTCCAGTCCATCTCGCACACGCGCCTGCGGCAGATCGCGTACAAAGGCGGTTCGCAGTCGATGGTGGACCTGATCGGCGGCCAGATCGACATGGTGTTCGACACCGTCGCCGCCGCCCGCCCCATGATCGACGCCAAGCGCGTCAAGGTGCTGGGCGTTACCTCGGCCAAGCCGCTGGCCGACCTGCCACAGGCCCGCCCGCTGGCCGAGCTGGGCCTGCCGGGCTTCGAGATGCAGTCCTGGCAGGGCATCTTCGTGCCGGCCGGCACCCCGGCGCCCATTGTCGAACGCCTGGCGCGCGAAATCGCCGCCATCGTCCAGACGCCGGAAGTGCGCGCCAAGCTGCTGACGCTGGGCGTCGCGCCGGACGGCCGCGGCCCCGCCGAATTCGCGCAGTTCCAGCGCAGCGAAATCGAAAAATGGCGCAAAGTGATCGAAGACGCCGGCATCCAGGCCGACTGACCTTCGCCACTGTTTATTGGAGACCTGAATGAGCGACTCCCGCTTTCCTCTGGACGGCCGCCTGCCGGCCATGCTGCGCGGCGGCAAGCCGGTGCGGGGCCTGTTCAACGGCCTGCCCAGCCCGGCCATCGTCGAGATGTGCGCCTACGCCGGCTTCGACTTCATCATCCTGGACAACGAGCACGGCAGCGCCGGCCTGGGCACCACCGAGCACATGCTGCGCGCCGCGCGCGCGGCCGGCATCGTGCCGGTGGTGCGCTGCTTCGAGCACGACCTGCCGCGCATCCTCGACATGGGCGCCAGCGCCGTGCAGATACCGATGGTGGAAAGCGCCGAGCAGGCGCGCCGCCTGGCCGGCCTGGTCCGCTATCCGCCGCTGGGCCAGCGCGGCAGCGCCTTCAGCACGCGCGCGGCCGGCTACGGCGCCTTCGGCGGCGCCGGCCACACCCAGCGCAGCAACGACGGCATCTGCCTGATCGCCATGATCGAATCGCCGCGCGGCATCGCGGCGGCGGCGGACATCGCGCAGGTGGACGGGGTGGACGCGGTCTTCATCGGCCCCAACGACCTGGCGCACGCCATGGGCCACGGCAGCGACTGGAACGCGGCCCCGGTGCAGCAAGCCATCGAACAAGGCCTGCGCGCCATCGCCCAGGCCGGCAAATGCCCCGGCATCATCGCGCTGACGCCCGAGGACGAACAGAAATACGGCGCCCTGGGCGCGCGCTACTTCGCCAACGTATCCACCAGCATCATCACCCGCGCGCTGGCCCAGGCCGCCGCGGCCGGGCGGGATACGGGACTGCGGTATTGAGGGGAGCGGGGAGACGCGCGGCGCAGCAAAGGGCTGCGCCGCGCGGTGGGGGCGGGGATCAGACGTTAAACAAAAAATGCGGCCGCAAAGCGTTGCTAGATGTGGTATTACCCTTGCTTTGCCTCACTTTGTAGTCACTTATATATACACTTTGATCGTTGCTGTACGAAGCGAGGCCTCTTTATCGTTTGTTCAGGCCGCTTCGTCACCTTCGGATTTTTTGTCGCAAAAATTCCCTTCTGGGAGTCCGTGACCGCTCCTGGGTCACTACCTGAAACTTCCTGCACTGACTTTCAATGTGCAGGAGGTAAGGACAGTGAAAATTCTACGCCGCAAGGCCGTCTGCGAAAAGCTTGGCGGCATCAATGACGTAACGCTCTGGCGGATCACTCGCGATGATCCGACATTCCCAGTATCCGTCCAGCTTAACAAAAGAGTCGTCGGCTGGCTTGAGCACGAGATTGATGCGTGGCTCGAACAGAAGGCCGCTGCCGCCCGCGCTGTCAGCAACAACGCTGTCTATCCCTGATCGCCGCGATTCCGCAGGCCAGAAGGCAGGGGTCGATGATGCGCAGCCTAGGAAAAGCCGCAGCTCTTGATGGACAGATTGATCGACTGCGACGTTCGGCTTACCTCAGCAGTAGAGGCATCTCTCCAACCGGGCAGTTCCAGCTCGACCTGATCTTTCCGAACTCAATGGAAAACAGAGATGACCTGCGGCACATCCCCAATGACTACGCAAGATCATCTCTGTTTACTGTTGGCAACAAGCGAGTGCCGCGCCGGGCGTTCATGCACGAAACACTATTCCATTACAACGAGCACATTTCAATTCTCTACACAGGCATCGAACTCCGCGCAGAAGATGACGAACTCGTGTGGCTGCAAATCCTGAACTATGCCCAAAAGGTGGCGCTCGGTGAGCCGTTCGAATTTTCCGTCAAAAACTTGGTGGCGGACGTCGGTTGGCACAAAAATGGCCGCTATTACGATAAGGCCCGTGAGTGCATCAGCCGTCTGAAGGCCAGTGAAGTTCTGGCGCTCAACAGTAAAGCGTATGGAAGGAGCGGTGCGATTTCACTCATCCAGAACTACATAGTGCTCAACGACGAGCATGGTAAGCCAACCCACTATCGAGTCTGGATGAATCCCAACTTAATTTATTTGTTTGCTGGCAATACGTTTACCAGCCATTCTTGGACTGCCTACCGGGGCTTGTCGCCGGTCGCGAGGCGCTTGGCAGACTACATTGAAAGCCACAGGCATCCGTACCCCTTGGCTCTAACAAGGTTTCGCGCCATGTGCGGGTCAAACAACAAAGACATAGCCGATTGGCGACGAACCGTAAGAAAGGCATGCGCTGAGGTGCAAGCCGCCCAGATTGCCAAGATAGCTTTTCTATCCAGCGATGACTACATCTGCTGTGGGGACGGGTAATCCGAAAAAAGCAGCTTGACACTTTTCTTCTAGGCCCGCAATTGCGGGCTTTATTGAGTCCGGAAATTTTCCTCGGAGTGGCGACTCGAAGTTATCCACAGAAACAACGTTTGGATGCCATTTCTCGTGACAGATGACCCATGCAGCGTGACAGATGACCCATGTTGGTTTTGCAGTTTATGGGTCATCTGTCACGGTTTCGAGCTGCTTACCCAGCGATCTTGCGGCTCTTGATAGGTCGTCTGTGGATAACTGCTCGACCGCCATCAGCATGTCTGAAAAAACGTGGATTTTCGTGACAGATGACCCATGAAATTTTGGGCCGGCATAAATTTTGAAACTCAAAAGCGTGACAGATGACCCATAAAAGCGTGACAAATGACCCATGAAAACGTGACAGATGGCCCTTCTCACACAGATCAAATTCCATCGTAACCTACTGTTTTAAATGAAAATTTAACTTCACCAGCAAAGCCGCTAACCTTCTTTTTAACCATTTCTTTAACCAAAAGAAGCCTTCGCTCCCTCCGGTCGCTGCGCGTCCGCCCGTGGATAACTCGCAAGCGAGTTCCCCACCGGCTCCCTTGCTGGGGCTACTCGCATTTTTCAAATGCCTGATGGGCTACTTGGGGTCGGCTGTTTCCAATATGCCTTCGGTGGGCCTGGCCGGAGCCCACCCGTCCCTTTCAGATGACATCGTAACGTTACGATAACGTAGCGTTACGATGTTACGGTGCAGGCTCCTGCCCGGCAGCCGGTGCTTCCAGCAGAACAGAAGGCTCCACCCCCAGCGCCTCGGCCAGCTTGAAGATGTTGAGCAATGCGATGTTGCGCTGCCCACGCTCAACCCCCCCCCCAGATAGCTGCGTGCCAAGCCACTTTCCAGTGCTAGGCGTTCTTGCGACCACCCTCTGGTCTTTCTGATTTCTATCAGCTTCAGGCCGAAGCGTAGTCGGGGATCAAGGGCCATATTTCTCTCTTCTTAAAGAGAAATGACTCTATGAGTACCCCCTCTATAGGGCTACGCCCGATAAGTACCCGCACTATGAGTGACAATTGAATGCAGGCGCCATAAAATGGCCTCTATAAGTAACAAAATGGAGGAAATGACGTATGGCAAGCGTCTGGAAGACTGCGGGGATGGGAGCGGCGGCGCTGGCAGTTCCTGTGGCTGGGCTTTCAGGTCTCGCTGCCGCTGGTCTTACGCTGATTCTTGTACTGGCGATGTTCGGCGTGGGGCCTGCGCGCCTGTCACAGACATCGCTTTGGGGGCTGTTGACCAGTGAGCTGATGCTCTATCTGCTGATTTCGCTGGCACTCTTCGCGCTGTCCTTCCGATTTCTGGCGCGTCTGCAGGCCCGCTGCCAGGCCCTTGTCACCAGAATCAACACCCAGCATGGGCTGTCATTCGATGCTGGACATCTCCTGGGTTATCCCGCGCCGGCATTCCTTGTTTTTGACTCCCAGAATCGCAAGATCGCGGCCTGCGATGTGGTCAATGACGCATACAAACTGCACGACTTCTCCTGGCTGCTCGGCTGGCAGATGACCTGGCGCGAGGTCGAGAGCATGGAGATGAACGGCGGTAGCCGACAGGTCAACGCCAGCGGCATGAGCGCGCCGACCTTCGAGCGCACGGTACGCGCCAAAGACTTCGCCATTGCGCTGCAAACCGCCGATCCACAACGACCAGTGCTCAGTTTTCCCATGAGCCGCCGGGCAGCGGAAACCTGGGGTGCCCGGCTCAATGCCCTCTTCAACGGATAAGTTCGCGAGGAACTACGATGAAACACTACCGAAGCCTGTTGCTGCTTCCTTTTCTCTTGACGGGATGTGCCACAACCGACATGCAGGGGGCGCTGGACTCTCTGAATGGACTGGGACAAGCCATTGGAACCAGTCTGTCGCAAGTGACTACGCCTGCAGGCGCGGCAAACCGCAACAGCGTGCTGGGGACTCCACTGCATAACGCCTTGCGCCAGAATCTGTCTACCGACGGTCGCGCCCCGGAGTGGCCCAAGGTAGTGATCAGCAATCTGCAAATTCCGGCTGATCAGATGACGCTGACCCGTAGCCTTACGCTCAAAGCCAGTGATTGCATTCGCTTTGACGCCGTGCTGTGGCACGACGCCAAGCGTTCCGAGCGCTTCAGCAATCTGTCGCTATGTGCACCGGAGTTGCCGAAACAGTCGAACAATTTCGTGCTCACCTGGAAGAGCTTTTCCATCTCCGGAAAAACCAGCGGCCAGGTTCGCACCGACGGCCCAACCCCGCCGTACAGCAAGTTGCCCAGTGACCCGGCGATGGAACGCTGGTTGATGAATCAGTTCGGCCTTTACTATGTGGGTTCGCTATTGACGCTGGTCGGCTATGACTCCAATTTCACGATCGATGACCGTCGCTTCTGGATCAGGAACATCAAGGGATGAACGCACTGCTACTTGCCGCCCTGCCGCTTGTGCTGATGGACGGCCAAGCACCAGATATCGATCACTGGTTGCGCATTGAGCCGGCCATCGCCGCCGCCGTGGAATGCCGTCAAACCTTGCCGCTGCACATGCTGGACGGTATTGCACCCAATGCTCCCGGCAGTTGGTCGCTGGTGCCGACGCGCAGCTTCACGGTGTTCGGGTTGCCGGTGCAGCGCATCGAGCTGTTCATCGACCCGGATGGTGAGCTGGGTGCAAGCTATACAGCGGTGATTGAAAAGCGCAGCCTGCAGCAGGCGCGCAAGCAGGTCAACCTCATCAGCGCGCGCGAGCGCATAGGCCAGCTCTCGGCAGATCAGCCCAATGATGAAGTACAGCTGGTCTGCACGGTGGCCGCAACGGAGCAAGGGTGAACATTCAGCGCATCATCTCTGGGGGTCAGACCGGCGTAGACAGGGCAGCGCTGGATTTCGCTATTGCCCGAAAGATTGCGCACGGCGGCTGGTGCCCGGCGGGCCGTCGGGCCGCTGATGGCGTCCTGGATGCGCGCTACCAGCTGCAGGAAACCGAATCCAGCGGCTATCGTCAGCGCACCAAGTGCAATGTGCTGGATGCGGATGCTACGCTGATCATTTACCGAGGCCGGCTAGAAGGTGGCAGCTTGCTCACTCGCGATCTGGCGACAAGGCATGGTAAACCGCTGCTGCTTTGCGATGTGCATGCCCCTGCAGAAGAGCTGTTGGCGGCATGGCAAGACTGGTTGCTTAGACATCCCATCGCTATTCTCAACATTGCTGGCCCGAGTGAAGCGCGCAACCCCGGTATTTACCTGCAGGCGAGCGGGCTACTGGAGCTTTTCTGGAGTACGGAACATGAACCGATCTGATGCCCGCTGCGCGACACCTTATATCTACTCGGGTGAGTTGCAGATTCGCCCCGAAGTTGACGCAGCCCTGGCTGCGCTGAAAGACAAACCCTATGCCGCCGTCCCCAGCTGGAAAAACGATGGCACCTGGGAGCTGTGGACGGTGGAAGGTGACGGCGAAACCGAGCCCTGCATCATCAGCGGCCCATCGACAACCTATGCCAGCGAGGCTGAGGCGCTGGCTGCTGGTGCGGCCTGGATCGCTGGCATTAGCTCCATCCCATGCTGACAAACCCAACCGATTGGCGACATCGCCCGCTTGGTTGATACCCATTTCCGCAGCGGCGGCAATGCGGATAGGCCGACAATTGAGTAAACAAACAATACGCTGTTTCCAGCAGTTGAGTTTTCAAATGGTGCTGCGCTGATCGCAACATCTTTTTGCTGGTCACATGCCCCGTTACTCCCTATTTGGCACTACGTTATTTCCAACAAGGCACAACGTTCTTTCCAATGCTTTGTTGTTCGGGCACATGATCAGGCAGCGAAAAGCTTATTTCCGGCTACGTACATTCCAAAGTTGCACAACGTACATTCCAAATCCCTCGACTGTTATTGCCTATCTTGTGCCCAAGCGGGGGAGTAACTGGGCAAAGACCTTTGTGACCAGGAAAAACAGTCTGTGCGATCAGATCAGGCTGCGGGCTTACTGTGTGAACAGTGTGGTTAGATGGTGGTAGCAGGGTGGCAACTTTGTGGAAACAAGATGTTGAAAGTGTGGCAAGGATGGTGGCGATAGTGTAGCACTTGGCCCCAAGTTACCACACTATGCTCTATGAGAGGCAAAACCGCAGGGCGGTTGTTACGCCAAAAAAACTAGCCTCCATGTGGAGGTACCAATTAATCTTTTATGCATCGTTTATTGTTCAAGCGTCAGCAGCTGGTTACTTGTGAGCCTTAATCCAAGTCTTGCCCGTGGACGTGCTCTTGAAAGTCTCCCATCCCCTGGGTTGTGAGCCGAAAATCGCGTTCATCGCCTTTGAAACTAGGTTGTACGCAAACTGACGGCGGTCTTCCAAGTGTTCTGGCAGGTGGTCAATCAGAAACTGCTGAACCCCATACCAAGGCATGCCATTCGAAGACTCGAGCTTCTGGCGGATGTCGGCATCTCCTAGCAAGGCATCAATCGCTCGCTGCTCTATGGTTGCCATGACGTCCACTGGCTCGGAGTCTTCGAAACCAGTCTCAGCGGAAAAGAGCGAGCCTGAAGCGTTTGCGTCTGGAACCCGAGCTGCCGCAGCACTCTGCCTCATTCCAGAGAAAGTGCTGCGCAGCGTTTGCGCATATGTATTCCCTATGGGTTGGTTGTAGTCATGGTCCCGCATTGAATACATCTTCTCGAACGACAGCGCACGGAGGCTGACCGGATAAGGTTTGCCTCCCACCGAACTCCAGAAAACACCTTGACCAGGGATCGGCTCATTGAGTAGCGAACTCAAAAGGTCATCACTGAAATGGGCGTTGGCTCGTTTCAGGGATGTAAGGTCGGCTGCGGACAACAGATGGAAGATGAACCAGTTGTCGCCCTGGCTGAGGATCTCAACTGGAATGCTGCCGGGTTGCTGTGTGATCAGCAATGCCCCCAGGTCGTATTTACGGCCTTCCTTCACCCAGGCAATGTAAGGCTCGGCGGCAGGTGCGTTCTCGTTCAACACAGACTGCGCTTCTTCGACGACGGCGATTGTCGGAATGGTCTTGGGGTCAGCGGCCGTGAACTCTTGCTGGTTCCGATCGAAGATCCGGCGCAGGATCAGGCCAGAGAGCACCAAGGACTGGCCTCCGCGCATCTGAGAGACGTCGATAACGCACAGTTTTCCCTCGGAAAGCGCATGAACCAGCATGTCCATGAGCTGGCTGCTCTTGTCATGCAGCATCTTCACGATCGCCGTCATGTTGCCCCGGGCTGCCAGTGCCTCGGCCTCCTGTCGCTGAGGCTCGAGATCGAGCAGTCCACATACGTCTTCGAGCGGCGCGGTGTTGCCATTGGCGTCTATCAGATTGACCAACGACTCCCAACGATCTTGTGGAAGCCCTCTGAGCTTCCGCACGTTTTGCTGTTCTTGGCGCTCTGGCCCGAGCGCAATTGAAATCACATCGCCAGGGCGAAGGCGACGGATATCAAGCTTGATACCGCCAGCAACGAACGATTGGTAGAAAGGGCTTGGATTCTTTCGGTCGGTGAAAACGACGACCTTGTCTTCCAGCGCTGGGACATCGCAAAGGCCGGGCCGACCCTTGTCGTCTGGCCAGAAATACTCCCCATCCGGGTCAAATATGACCGTGCCCACAGGGACCTGCTTGCCTGCGCGCTTGGTCACGAAGGGCGTGTTTTCGTAGAGTTTCGAGAAAAGCAGCTTGTTGAGGTTGGATTTACCGAAGCCCGCTCGAGCAAAGATGAAGCTGCGGCGAGAGACAAGGGACTCGATCGGGAAGCGAACCAGTACCTCTGGGTCGACCACCTGCATCCATTCCTGCGATTGGAATGATTTGTTACCGGCAGCGTAGATGTATTCCCCGAAAGCCAGATGGCCTATGGGGGCGCCATCGAGATTGTGTCCAGCGATCTCGCGCAACACCTCGGCGCTTGGAAAGGCAACCTTGCTGCCAACATGGGGAAGTCGACGATGGGAGGGAACGAATGTCAGCCCGTTGCCGTTCTTGCGTAGGACACCGAGCACGCGGATGTTGATCCGATACTTGAGATACTGCTCACGCAAATCCTCCGGAATAGGTCTTTCCTCGCGAACTGCACGGATGTTGAACTCCTCGCCGGAGCCGAACGACAGCTTGCCCTCAGAGGAAAAGGAGGCAATGCGACCCAACACCGCCTCATCGGGTGTCTCCAGTTGGACGATGAGGAATTGCCCGTGCATCGGGATGTTCTGGAACTCATTTCGGTACGGCAAAACAAGGTCGGCGTGAAATTCCATGCCTCCCTGCTGGAAGCCACGAAAGATCCCGACGACCTGTTCTCTGGGAAAGAGTTGGATTTCTGCCATATTGTCCTCCCTTATCCGTACCGACGCTGCGCAGGATCGGCGTCCTGCAGCTGAAACGCATCCAATGTGGCCGCGTCGCCGCCGAGACTCGAACGCACACCCTCGTAGATGAAGTCCTGCAAAATATCGAAGTCGAAATCGACCAGCGCCGCATTTTCATGCGCCTTTTGCAGGCAGCGTGGGTAATGGGGAACTGGAAAACCGTTGATCGCATCCGCAAGCATTGACCCGAGAATTGCCTGGGACTCGCTGACTTGTGGAACAAAGATGTCGATTGGCCACACGGGATCGCGGCGGTGGGAGCCAAACTTCACCAGGAACATCTTGCCGCCGACAAACTTGTTGATTTCGCCACCCTCGTCAGTACGGTCATCGCCTCGTGCGAACTCCGACCAAACGTATGCCTTTTCCTCCACTTCGCGGGGTACCTCGACGTAGGCGGGGTAATCAGTCTGAAGGACGCCTTCAAGAGCCATGGCCAAGCGATACCGAGAAAGCACCTTGCTGTGCTTGGCTACACCCGCGAGATAAACCCGCCGCCGGCTGTTGCTCCATTGTTTGTCGATACGCTCCTTCATTCCTTGGAGCAGACGCTGGAATAGGTCTTTGGCGAAAACCTTGCTTCGGAGAAGGCCGTCGCAGATGATCAACGTGTCAGTGCCGTAATCTTTATCGAGGATCTTGAATAGGATCGCCCACTCGACCAGCTCCCGATAAACCTGAACCCAGCTGGGAGAAACCGGCTTTCCACTGTCCGTCGGTCGAATCATGTGAGAGAGCGCCTGCAGGCTGTCTACTCCCAGGAAAACCATCATTTCACCCAGTGCCGTTTTGGGCGCCCCGTCCTCAGCGAATTGGCATTGGTTGAGTTTCTGCACCGGTGTCGTGGGCGAAACTGCTTCCAGGCAGTACTCGTTATTGCTGCTATCTACGACTCGGACCAACTGAATCAGAAAGGGGTCGAACTGAAGCTGGTTATTTCCTCCATCGGTGCCAACCAGTGAGATCGACGTTGTGGCGCGCGGCTGGATTCGGCGCGTGGCACTCTTCAACGGCTGAATTTCTTCTCGCAGAGCATCCAGCACCCCTTGGTCGGTACCGATGCAGTCTGCGATGGCCTCTTTCAGTTGGGCCTGGCTGGCTGGGTCAATCATTTTTCCCCCTTCATTCTTTTTTCCACGCGCCAGTTCCAGCATTCACGCCGTACCGACAGTCATATCCTGCATAAAGACTCATCTGTCAGGCTCCGTTGTCAACTAGGGCAGCATTCACTTACCAGTGCCCACTGAGTAAAGAGTATCTGTGACAGCGATTTGGCTCCAACCGTGATCGAACGTAAAGGTTCGTGCTAGACCAGCTGGATTCTGGATTTTGAGCACCCGAGCTTTTGCAGGATCGGTAGCGTTCTCGACTACATACAACCAGTACGCATCGCCTTGCTCGCGGGCAAGGTCGAACTGCGTATGCGAAAGGCCTACCGGGCGATCCTCCAGGGTGCCCGTCATCGACTTCACTTCGACCCATCGAATCTGCCTGCCGCTACTGTCGGTCTCGAATAGGTCAAAACCGGGGTTACCTTCCGGAGTGCGGCGCAGTCCCGGTTCAAGACCAATGATCAGGTCGATTGCACGTTCCTCGATCTGCATCCGTGCCGCCTGATCGAGGCCATCGGGATCGGGGCTATCATCATCGGGATGCGTGCCGACGTAGGAAATGAATGGACGCCCTCCTGCGTGGCCGGGCGTCCTCTTGACCTGGCCGCCGCCGCGCGAAGTCCCCGTGCCAGTGCGCCCTTGGCCACCACCTCCCGCACCTGTGCCCACGCCGTCACCGCCGTCCGGATCAGGGGTGCCCGGCGGGATATCCGGCATGTCATCGCCGTACAGATCTTTCGCGTCGCCGTACACGTCGCCGTCGGACGGCTCATCGGCCTCCGGCTCGGGCGCTGGCGATGGCTCCGGTTCTGGCGTTGGATTCGCGCTCAGTCGGGACGTCAGCTCGGCAACGATAGCGGGGTCTCTTCGTAGCAGATCGAGAATCGCCGGATCGATACCTGCCTCTTTGGCAAGCTGATCGATGATCGGCGGCTTGAAGGTGATCTTGGTCAGCAGGAACGGGTTGGGCTTCCAGCCGAGGGTGTCGAACACGACGAGCCCCGAAGGCACAAGCTCGCCGCGAGCATTCGGCACCCAGGCGACCTGATTGAGCGTCCGGACGAAGGCGGCGTCGAATCGGGCGGTCTTTGACTCGTGGGAGTAGCCCCACTTGTAGGAACCGTAGAAGGCGGCAGTCCCGCGCGCCTCCAGATCAGCCAACGCCTCCCACAGCACCTTCACTCTGGCTGCGGACTCCTCGGGATTCAGCGTGGGCAAGAACTCCAGCAGCTGCGTCAGCCCGCGAAGGGTGAAGTCCTCTGGCTGGCTTTCCCAGCTCGCACGCTCAAGTCCTGCTTCTCTGCGAATCTGCGCCTTCTCGGCATGTCCCAGTCCCGACGGTGTTGCTTGCGGGATGAGGTAGCGGCTTGCGCCGCACGACACCAGCAGGTCACGGATGTCTTCACCGCGCAGGCAGTCGTATTCGTTGTCGACGATCAAGATGCCGGGCACACCGGCGAAGAGCTGCTGCAGGCGGTCGGTGGCGATGTAGATTTCCCCGGGCTTGGCGACGTAACCTTTGCCATCGCCGGTGTCGACCACCATCACAAAGGTGGTGTCACGCAGGGCTGATCGAAGCTTTTCCTTCTGCGCCGTTGAGTCGGTGTTGAACGCAGCACGGATACGCTCGATATCGGCCGCGTAATCCTCGTCGCCCACATCCACCTCTTGCTGCTGGTACTTCGGCAGGAGGTTCCAGACGACATCATCCACCGGGTCGGGTTCGGTGATGCCCAGCGAGTTCAGGAATAAGCGCACCTCGGGTGTCGCACACACCGTGCGGCGCATCGTCGGGAAACTGGTGGCAATGGCGCTAGGCAGGAATGCCTTGGCCTTTCCGTTCTCGTGAGCAACGACGTGCGTACCGTCATCGAGGCGAATGAGCGGAACAGTGTCCAGGTGGCGACGCAGTGCCCTCTCCTGGCCGCTCAGGAATTCGTACAGCCGCAACACCCACTCGTCGGATTGCGCCTCAAGGAACGCCTTGGTCAGGCTCGGCAGCAGCTTTGTCGGCGTGATCTCGTCGATGTCGAGTTCGCGCATCAGATACTGGCGGATCTCGGGTGCCTTGTCCTGAGTGATGTCGCCGGACAGCCAGGCGGCGACCTCCGAACCGAACAGCGCCGCAACCTGTTCCGGGCTGAACAGCTCGCGCAACTCCTGCGTTCGCGCCAGCTTGGCCTGATGGGCGGTGACATGACCGTCGTCGAAGGTCGGAAGCAGCTCCTCGTCCTGAAACGCCTGCCGGACGGCATCAAACATCGGCGCGAACCGCGATTCCTTTGGGAATTTCTCGCGGTCGAGCGGCAGGCAACGCAGCGCCGCGACATCCAGCATTGCGTTGTCTCGCATCCAGCGCATCGCTTCCACCAGCAGGCTGGAGGTCTCCTTGACCAGATGCTGGTTCCACGGGTCACCGGGCGGGATGTTGTCGCGGCTTGGCGTGGTGCGATACGGCCCCTGCACGAGAAAGCCAAGGTGGCTCTCAACTACCGTTGGGAAGAAAACCACCAGCGGCGACTTGGCCAGCGGCTGCACAGCCCAGCGACCTGGGGCGTCCTTGACCGCAACCAGCGAGAAGGCAATTTCTACCCGTCCAACCTTGTGCCCTGCGGCAGAAAACACGTCACGGTGGAACACCAGCCAGTTCTGATCGACCTCGGGTTGCCCACTCTCTTGGCCGATCACCGTGATGCGATGGACATTGGGGCCGAGCGATTCGGGGGTGTTGCGCAGATAGAACCCGGACGCGCCACCCTCGACGCTCCAGTTGATTTCGTCGATGTGACGCAGGAACAGCAGCGCGCCCGGGCCCAAGTGGCGAAACCCCGCCGTGATGTCCGACGCCGCGCTCGCGTCTTCCGGTTTCAGGGGAAGGATGATCTGGGTCTCGTCAGCTGCCCGCGCTGAACGCGGCAACCGCTTCGGGAAAACGTAGTTCTCGATGGCGAAGTCTTCGTCGCCCGAGTGAATCTCCGGAAGATCGGTGACGGTGTAGACAGACTTGAAGCCAAGGCCGAAGCGCCCGATAGACGACTCGTTCTTGGTGCTCTCGGCAATGTCGCAGACGCTACGGACGTCGGCCTCGTCGAACGGCTTGCCGAAATGCGACAGCATCAGGCGAGTCGAGTTCAGGGTGAACGCAACTTTGCGTGATCCGCGCCACTCGCCACGTCGACCCAGCGCGTCCTCGGCGTTTTGCAGCAGTTCGAAGATGAAGTGCGTGCGGTCGTCGTAAAGCCCAGCGGCCAGCTTGCCGGACTTCTGAGCCCCTTTGGTGCCGTAGCTTTCCCGGTTCTCCTCGCAAATCGCCTCGTAGTTCGACGCCACGGCCACTCCCTCTGGGTCAGGCACCGATTTGGATGCCAAGTTTGCTCAAGTCTGCACAGTTGTGGAATATTATGACAATATGAGGCAGTAAACCAAGCGGAGCGCAGATGACATGGGAGAGCTGATGAGCGACCAGCCGGACGAAATCCTCACCATCGACGAGGTGGCCGCCTACTTAAAGGCAGGCAAGCGCACGGTCTATCGCCTCGCGGCGAGCGGCAAACTCCCGGCGTTCAAGCTGGGTGGGACGTGGCGCTTCCGGCGCGGCGACCTGGACCAGTGGATCGCCAGCCGCATCGGCAAGGCGATGGTGGATGATGGCGAGGGGGTGGAATGACCAGCAGCGCCGCCGCCCTCCAATCGAAGGCCAACCCACAGCAGCTCGAAGCCATCCTGGCCACCGATGGCCCGGTGCTGATCATCGCCGGCCCCGGCTCTGGGAAGACATTCACGCTGGTCGAGCGCATCGTCTATCTCATCACCCACAAGGGCGTCGCGCCCGAGTCGCTCTTCGTCGTCACCTTCACCGACAAGGCCGCGCGCGAGCTGACGACCCGCATCTCCAATCGGCTGAGCGATCTGGGTATCAAGTTCAACCTGAACGAGATGTACCTGGGCACATTCCACTCCATCTGCCTGCGGCTGCTGGAGGACTTCCGCGAATTCACCCGCCTCAAGCGCAGCTTCACGCTGTTCGACCAGTTCGACCAGCAGTACTTCCTCTACCAGCACATCAAGGACTTCCGCGAGCTGCCCGACGCCCAGCTTGTCATGGGCGACGACCAGACGGGCCGCTGGACGCAGTCGGAGAACCTGCTCAAGTGGGTCAACAAGGTCAGCGAGGAGGCGCTCGACCCCACCGCGTTGGCAGCGGCCCCAGAGCCAGAAATCCGTGCGCTGGCGGCGTGCTTTGCCAAGTACCAGGAATTGCTGCACGAGCACAACTGTCTGGACTTCTCCGGCATCCAGTACGAGGCCTTGCAACTCCTGGAGAAGCGGCCTGAAGTCCTCGCGGAGCTGCGCGAGAAGTTCTCGTACTTGATGGTTGATGAGTACCAGGACACCAACACCATCCAGGAGCGCATCCTTCTGTTGCTGGCCGGCGAGCGGCGCAATCTGTGCGTGGTGGGTGACGACGACCAGGGCTTGTACCGCTTTCGCGGGGCCACCATCCGCAACATTCTGGAGTTCCCCGCGCTGTTCGACGACGGCCAGTGCAAGCAGGTCAAGCTGACCGTCAACTACCGCTCGCACCCGGACATCATCCGCTTCTACAACGAGTGGATGCGCGAACAGACCTGGGACGACGGCACGCGCACCTTCCGCTTTGCCAAGCAGATCGTCCCGCGCGAGGACGACTTTCCCGATATGCCCACGGCGGTGCGACTGGCGGCCAGCGACGACAACGGCGACACCACCAACTGGCACGCTGAGGTGCTGGCCTTCCTCAACGGCCTGAATGCGTCCGGCAAGCTTTCGGACTGGAACCAGGTGGCCTTCCTGTTCCGCTCGGTGAAGAACGACAAGGTGGTGGCGCTCGCACGCTTCCTCGAAGCGCGGGGCGTACCCGTGTTCTCCCCCCGCTCGAACATGTTCTTCGAGCGCGAGGAAATCCGCCTGATGATCGGCGCGCTGATCTTCCTGTTCCCGCAGTTCCCCAAGGTGCGGGCGTGGGCCGAAGGCGTGCATCTGGACATCTGGGACTACTACGACCACCTTTGCTTCAAGCCCTTCACGGACGAGCTACGCAAGCCGGAGAACAAGCCTTTGCTGGATTGGGCGCGCCCGCTGGCCAAGCGCCACGTAGTGCTGACGCAGAACACCGACTACGCCTTCTCCGGCCTGTTCTACCAACTGCTCCAGTTCCCGCTGTTCTCGCGCTTCCTCACCGAAGAGGCAGTGCAAGGCGTGGACAAGGGACGCGCGGCGCGCAACCTCGGCACCTTCTCCAAGCTGCTCACTAAGTTCGAGTACCTGCACTTTGTCAGCGTGCTCAACCCGGATTTTCTGGAAAAGAACCTCCGCGACCTGTTCAACCAGTTCCTGCGCTTCCTGCAGGAGGGCGGTATCGGCGAGTACGAGGATGAGGCCGAGTACGCGCCCAAGGGCTGTGTCTCGTTCCTCACCATCCACCAGTCCAAGGGGCTGGAGTTTCCGGTGGTGGTGTGCGGCTCGCTGGAGGCCGTGCCAAGGAAGCAGCACACCGCGCTCGACGAGTTGTTGGAAGATGGCGGTTACCTGTCGAAACCCCGCTTCGAGCCGCTGGAGCACATCAAGCACTTCGATTTCCGGCGGCTGTTCTACACGGCCTTTTCGCGCGCGCAGAACCTGCTGGTACTGGCTGCGCAGGAGCGCAATGGCCGAGGACTGGGCAAGTCGCCGTCGAAGTATTTTGAGCGACTGTTTTACGAGCTGCCCAGCTGGCGCGACATCGACCTGTCGGCGCTGACCTTCGAGGCGGTCAAGCAGATCAACCTCAAGCGCGAGTACTCGTTCACCTCGCACATCACCGTGTTCGAGAACTGCGCCGAGCAGTACCGTTTTTTCAAGGAGCTGGAGTTCGCGCCCATCCGCGAGAGCCCGATGCTCTTCGGTACTCTGGTGCACCAGACCATCGAGGACATCCACAAGACCGTCCTGCGCGGCGAAGAGCACACCATCACCCTGGACGCCATCCGGGGCTGGTTCTCGGCTAACTACGCGATGCTTTCCAAGAAAGAGCGCGTCTACCTCGCGCCCTCCTCACAGCAGGCGGCGCTACTGCACGTGCTGCGCTACTACGAGCGCGAGAACGGCAACTGGGATCGCATCAAGGAAGCCGAGGTCGAGATTTCGCTGGTCAAGGATCAGTACATCCTCAAGGGCAGCGTCGACCTGATCCGGGGCGAGAACGACACGGTCGAGATCATCGACTTCAAGTCGGAGAAGAAGCCCGACATAGAGAAGGATCGGGAGCGGCTGCGCCAGTACCAGCACCAGCTGGAGGTGTACGCCCACCTGGTGGAAGAGCGCACCGGCCAGAAGGTCAGCCGGATGCATCTGTACTACACCGGCGAGGACGGCGGGAACCCTTACGTCTCCTTCACCAAGGACGACCGCGCCATCGGCAAAACCATCGCGCGCTTTGACGACATCGTGGCGCGCATCGAGCGGCAGGACTATCGCATGGCCGCACGCCCGGCCAAGCTGTGCCAGAGCTGCGACATGCGCGCCTACTGCGACAACAAGAACTGGAAATTCAGGAAAAACGACCAATGAGCAAGAACACCCCTGCGCAGGAGTCCCTGCAACTGGCCACGCCCGATGGTGGCACCACCAACGTCGACAAGTACGAGTTCGAGCCGATCAAGGGCTACCCGATGCTCAACTGGCGCGGCAAGCGCCCGTTCACCTCGACGCAGTACTACCCGGCGCAGTTGAAGGAGGTCCACGGCGAGGAGGTGGACGGCTGGCGCAACAAGATTTTCTGGGGCGACAACCTTCAGGTGATGAGCCACCTGTTGAAGGAGTTTCGGGGCAAGGTTGATCTGATTTACATCGATCCACCGTTTGATTCCGGGGCTGACTACAAAAAGAAGGTGCAACTTGGTGGGAAGTCTACGACTACGGATCAGCCAGTTTTCGAAGAGAAGCAATACACGGACTTGTGGTCGAACGATGAATATCTGCAGTTCATGTTCGAGCGTCTAGTTTTGATGCGTGAGCTGCTCTCCAAGACCGGGAGCATCTATGTCCACTGTGACTCCCACAAATCGCATCATCTCCGCTGCATCATGGAAGAAGTGTTCGGTCAAGAGCACTTCTTAAACGATATCATTTGGTGCTATTCAGATGCCGCAAACAGCAAAAAATACTGGAACACAAAACACGACACGATTCTGTTCTTCAAGAAGTCAGAAGAGTGGACATTCAACTATGAAGCTGTGCTTCGGCCACACACTGAAGAAAACATAAAAAAGTACCGTTACGAGGATGAAAATGGGCGCTATAGGCTATTTGGGAAAAATGTAGCAGGAAGCCCTATCCAGTGGCATCGAGATGTAAGTCCTGAATGGGAAAAAACCAATCCTGAACTTGTCTTCAGGCATTACCTCAAGGAGGGTAGCCTCCCATTGGACTGGTGGAACATTAATCCGGTGAATCAAGCAGCAAAAGAGCGGACTGGTTATCCAACGCAGAAGCCAGAAGAACTCTTGGAGCGAATTCTCCTTGCCAGCTCCAATCCTGGGGGCATCGTCTTTGATTGCTTCATGGGATCAGGAACCGCTCAAGCAGCGGCAATGAAGCTCGGACGCCGCTTCATTGGTGCTGACATTAATTTGGGTGCGATCCAGACGACCACCAAGCGCCTGATCAAAGTGGCCGAAGAACTGCGCCAGAGGCCGCTTGACCAAGATACCAAGTACTACACCGGCTTTGAGGTCTACAACGTCAACCACTACGACATCTTCCGCAACCCGGTGCAGGCCAGGGAGCTGCTGCTGGAGGCGCTGGAAGTCCAAAAGCTGGAATTCAGCACCGTGTTCGATGGTGAGAAGGACGGACGCATGGTCAAGATCATGCCCGTCAACCGCATCGCCACGCGCGCCGACTTGAACGAGCTCATCGCAGGCTTTGACTACAAGGCCTGGGAGCGCAAGCAGAACGAGAGCCCGAACCGCCCCGTCGAGAAGATCACCCTCGTCTGCATGGGCCACGAGCCGGACTTGGCCGCGCAGCTGGAGCTGGCCGCAAAGCCCTTCAAGATCGACGTCGAGGTGGTGGACATCCTGCGCGACAAGGCCAACCTGGAGTTCAAGCGCGACTCCGAGGCCAAGGTCGTGGTGAAGAACGGCGAGCTGGTCATCGAGCGCTTCTACCCGATGAACCTGCTGCAAAAACTCTCCTTGCAGAAGGAGTCGGTCGAGGACTGGAAGGAGCTGGTCGAGTCGGTGCTGATCGACTGGAACTACGACGGCGCGGTGCTGCAACCGGCGGTGGTGGACATTCCGGGCAAGAACGAGCTGGTCAAGGGCAGGTACAAGGTGCCGGAGGATGCAGGCACCATCCGGGTCAAGATCACCGACCTGCTGTCGGAGTCCTGGGAAGGGAGCGTGGCCCATGGCGACTAAACGCACAGCCACCTCGGCCAAGGCCAGCTCGTCCGGCGCGTCGCTGGACTTCGCCTTCTTTCGCTTTTTGTGGCAGTTCTACCAAGACAACCGAGGGGCGATCCGCTCGCACTACAAAGAGCTAACGCGCAAGTTCCTCGACTTCAACAACCCGGAAAAGAACCCCAAGGCCTTCCTGCGCCAGCCGCAGTTCGAGGCGCTGGAAACCTACGTTTTTCTCAAGGAGTTCCTCGACAACGCCAAGGTCGAGGAGATCTTCAAGGCGTGGTACGAGCGCAGCGGCAAGTTCGAGGGCCGCAAGTTCGGCTCCTTCCTCGGCACAGCCGGGCAGGAGATGTTCTCCTTCGACGAATCTGACGAGCTGGAACTGGATTCGTACAAGCGGCTGTTCGAGAAGATGCGCAAGAACTCGCGCGCCTACCCGAACTACATCTTCGCGCTGACGATGGGGACGGGCAAAACCATCCTCATGGCCACCTGCATCTTCTACGAGTTCCTGCTGGGCAACAAGTTCGAGAAGGATTCACGCTACTGCCACAACGCGCTGGTGTTCGCGCCGGACAAGACCGTGCTGCAGTCGCTGAAGGAGATCGAGTCGTTCGACCTGACCCGCGTGGTGCCGCCGGAGTACGTCAACTTCCTCACCACCCACCTGCGCTTCCACTACCTCGAGGAGGCGGGCACCTCACTCGACACGCTGGATCGCTCGCGCTTCAACATCATCGTCTCCAACACGCAGAAGATCATCCTCAAGCGCCAGCACAAGGAAAAGACCTCCGTCGACAAGCTGTTCGGTGCGACCGGCGAAACCCTCGCCGCCACCGGCGTCTATGCCGACGCCGCCGACCTCTACAACTTCGACCAGCCGGAAGAAGAAGGCGAGCTGACCACCAACCAGCGCTTCGAGAAACTGCGCCGTCTGGAGCAGCTAGGCATCTACGTGGACGAGGCCCACCACGCCTTCGGCAAGGCACTGGCCAAGGACATGGGCGTCGGGGCCAAGGAAACCGACACCAGCCTGCGCACCACCATCGACATCCTGGCCGCCAGCCTGAACGCGGCGGGCACCCGGGTGGTGGCCTGCTACAACTACACCGGCACGCCCTACGTGGGGCGCGAGGTGCTGCCCGAGGTGGTCTACGCCTATGGCCTCAAAGAGGCCATCGACAAGGGCTTCCTCAAGAAGGTGACCCTGCACGGCTACGCCAACACCCGCACCGACGAGTTTGTCGACATCGCCATCGAAACCTTCCTGAAGGAAACGGGTGACTTGCGACCGGAAGGGCTGCTTCCCAAGCTGGCCTTCTTTGCAGCCACCATCGACGAGCTGACCGGCGAACTGCGCCCAGCGGTGGAGCGTGCGCTGCTCAAGCACGGCATTCCGACCTCGCGCATCCTGGTCAACGTGGGCGACGACAAGCTCACCACCAACGACGACATCCGCGAGTTCAACCGCCTGGACACCGAAGGGTCGGAAAAGCAGTTCATTCTGCTAGTCAACAAGGGCCGAGAAGGGTGGAACTGCCGGTCGCTTTTCGGCGTAGGGCTGTTCCGCGAGCCCAAGTCCAAGGTCTTCGTTCTGCAGGCCACGATGCGCTGCCTGCGCGCCATCGGGCAGGCCCAGCACACCGGCCATGTATTCCTCTCGGACGACAACCTCAACACCCTGAACGACGAGCTGCAACAGAACTTCCGCATCAGCGCCGACGAGCTGCAGAAGACCGGCAAGGACAAAGAGCGCGTCGAAGTGCGCGTGGTCGAGCCACCGGTCAAGATCAAGCTGGTGCGCGTGCGCAAGCAGTACCAGGTACGGGAGAAGCAGATCAATGCCGGACTTTCGCTGGGAATCAATCGTTTTGATCCAGTGGGGTGGTCAGACCTAGTCGAGAAGTACCGACTGATCTCCACGGTTCAGGAAGGACTCATCGCTGATCAGGCCAAGATTTGGACCGTAGAACATACCCAACGGCGTACGAAGCGGCAGTTCTCCCCATTGACGCTTGTGGCGGAGATCTCGCGCTACCTGAACCGCCCACCGCTGGAGATTGAACAAATCCTTGAGTCGACCAAAGAGGGTCTTGGCGAACTGGTAGCTGTGACCAATGAGTTCAACGAACTGCTGTATGACGAGATCATCCCGCGCCTTTTCCGCCAGCTCTACGACCTAGACGAATCACAGCAAACCGAGGAGCACGAGGTCGAGTTGATCAAGATGCCCCCGAACGGCTACTACGAGGTGACGGCAGCCAAGGACAAGATCGTCCGGATGCACGACCCGCAGATCAAGGACGACGAGCGCGCCAAGAGCTTCCACCTCGACACCTACTGCTTCGACTCCGGCTCGGAAAACTGGCTGTTCTGGGATCTGCTCCGCGAGCAGCGGGTGAAGAAAATCTACTTCACCGGGATGCTGACTCACGGCCAGTCTGACTTCTTCATCCAGTACATCGACCCGGATTCGCGCACTGTTCGCAGCTACTACCCCGACTTCATCTTCCAGCGCGAAGAGCCGGATGGCAGCCTGAAGTACGTGATCGTCGAGGTAAAGGCCGACAACCAAATCGAAGATGCCGTGGTGCAGGCCAAGAAGGACTTCGCCCAGCAGATCGCGGTGGCAAGCGGAATGGAGTACCGAATCCTCAAGTCGTCCGATGCGGACAAGCGACACTTTAGAGTGTTGCTCTAAAGAACACGTTACTCAGGGAACCAATAATGGCGACTTCATTGCCCCAAAAGAAACTCTCGAAGTCCAAACTCTCGCTATATCTGCGTACGCAGTGCGACAAAGAGCTGTACTTATCGTTGTTTAACGTGAGCGCACAGGATATGGCCGCGGCGGGATTGCCCGCACCGCTGAAATCTAGACCAAACGTGCAGCTAGTAACCGGTGCCGGAAACGCATTTGAGAATGCTCAATTTCAGATGCTTGTGGCCAGATTAAGCGGGCATGTCCGTCACGCGCCAAGTTTTAACGATATTGACCTCTTAGTAGAGCTACCTACCATTACCTCTCCAACTTTGTGCATTCAACCCGCAATTGAGCCGGAGGCATTCCGGACAAATCTGCTGAACAATCTTGGTGTCTCGTCGGCAGATCAAGCCTCCATCCCTGTAATAGCAGGGATGCGTCCCGACCTTATTCTGGTGGATCAACCAGTGGTGGGTGACTGGGAGGTGCTGCCAAACGGAAGTCGGAAACGCATCGATTCCACAGAGTCGAGGCAAGCGCTATCGGTAATCGACCTGAAGAATGTCACGGAAGGCAACGCTAGCTACGCTGCTGAAGTCTGTCTTTATGCTGTGGTTCTTGCGAACTGGCTTGTCCATCACGGATTGACAGGCAAGTACTACATTTCCGAAAAAATATACCTCTGGACGACACCGTTCCTCGCGGAGTTTGAAGGGCTGTTCAAGGCAGCTCCGACCACGCCAAAACCCGCGCTTATCGCGGCCCTGCGAAAGGATCTCGAACGCGAAGCCGTCGATTTCCTTCAGTTTGTACCAAGCGTAAAGAAGTTCTTTGCTCAAGATGTGCCGCGTGTTGTGTCGCGTGGCGACACACTCGGGTGGCAAGCGGTTGATATCCACGTTGGCAGCCGCTGCAATGCATGTGATTGGCTTGGAAATCGCGATTGGTTATCGCCAGTTGATCAGGCTTTTTATGACGCCAACCCCAATCATTACTGTGTGCCTTCTACCAAGGCTTGCGGGCATCTGAGTCAAATCGCGAATTTATCTCGAGGCGCGAGAAAGGTTCTTGAAGCAAATGGCACAAAGGACATTGCTTCACTCCAAGCATTACCCGCCACTGACCCGATTCTATCTCGGCACTCGTTTCTCAAAAAGCATAGGAACGGTCTTTCGGGTAAGGCGGGATCTCTAATTACCAACACAAGCAGTCCGGGATTAACTTCCAAGGTTACTTCGCTCGCAAAAGGGGTGGAGCTCCGAGCATGTGCTGCTGTCACTTTTGATTCCTCTGCTGGGAGGTTAACTGGCATTGGCCTTCGTGCGGATGTTCTTCCACCCTACGGACATGCGGCGGCCCTAAAGCATCTTAAATATGTGGCGTACATGGTGGAGCGCAACACCGACGACGCAGAATGGATCGTTCTAAAACAATTCATTGATGATTTGGTCGACAGCGCAGTGCAAGCCGCCAAGCATTTAGATCCTGGAAATGCGAAGCCAAAGTTACCATACGCGCAGGTCTATTTTTGGGAATACCGACAGTACGAAGAACTTTGCAAAGCCTTCGGACGACATCTTCCGCGAATCCTGTCTTTGCCCGACAGTAAACAGCGAGCTCTTGCCTGGCTGTTTCCGTCAGATGATCTTCTCGAAAGAGACGACGGTGCGATTTCCCCTGCCATTGTCTTTGTGCAAGATATTGTCGAACGGGCGATGAACCTACCTGTTGCCCATGTCTACACATTGCTGGCAACGGTTGCTGTGTACCACCATCCTAAACTGCCGCCTATCTCTGGTGTGGATACCTTTTACTCTGAGCCCTTGTCAAACGGGATTCCACGTGAGCGTACATTCGAAATTTGGACAAATACATCTGGCGTAGTCCAATGGGGCAAATCTCACTCTCTACCACTATCAAAGGCGGTGGACCGATATTGCAGCCACTTGAAGGTACTCGCCTACAGTCTCAATTCAATTGTTGCAAAGCTTGATCAAGATTTCAGATCGGCGCTTAAGGGCAAAGCCAAACGACTCGAGTTATCTGGTATCGGCACCAAGAAAGGACTCGCTTTCGATTCTCAGTTGTGGGCTCAATGGAGCTTATTGGAACACGCCACGGCATCGACAGAAGCCGGAGCCGCTCTGGGTGCGTCACATGAAGAACTTGAGGCAAGATACGAAGCTATTGTTCTGACTAATATGCTGGCGAACCTTGGAGGTAATCGCTATCGATTCAAGGTGAGCAGTGACTCTCTCGAAGCAAAATTCGATGCCCCTGACCGCTTCCTCACCATCGGCGTTGTTAGCCGCCCAGGCTTTCCTCTTGAGAACGGATATTCTCTTAATCTGACATCCATTGACCCTTTACTGCAGCCACAAGAGTTGCGCCCTGCGATGCACAAAATTATCAAAGCATCGCTATTGGTGTTTGATCGTGCAGCGGGCGAGGCTGAGGTGGAAATTGCTCCCGCCTATACCGGTGCTGCATCAGCTTTCAATGCGGCAATCAATCCCAAAGTCGTCAATATTGCCACCGAGCAACTCTATCTTGTCAAAGGTGCACCTTGGGACGGAACGGAAGAAATAAAGGAAGTTCTCGATGCAATCGGTGATCCAAAGCACGCCAAGCCAGATCCGAACGCGATTCGTGCACTTGGCAAGCTAGGCAAGACTATCAAGCCAGGAGCTGACGCACCAACAACCGCTTCTCGCGTTCTATGGGATGCGCCGACTCTTTCAAAGGCGGCATACCGTCCGATTGCAGCGGCAAAGACTCTCGCTGCCGATGCCTGCAAAATTGCATTGAAGCCATTAAACCCAAGCCAAGTAAGTGCCATAGAGGGAGCTGCCAAAACGTGCCTCAGTCTCATTTGGGGGCCACCAGGTACCGGTAAAACGGATACCCTAGCAGCGCTGCTTCACGCGGTTGTTCGCGAGGCAATTTCTCTCGGAAAAGGGGTAAAAATTCTCGTTACTGGGCCAAATTACCGTGCTGTAGAAGTATTAGCGGATCGCCTACTTGAACTGTTGGCCAAAGATCCTTCAGCGATCTGCGATTTCTTTCGCGCCTATTCAAAATCACGCGAACTGCCGCCTTCGCCAAGGCTACCGCCACATATCAATGGTCAGAATGTCTCGCTGCAATCTTCTGCCGCTGGCTATAGTGATCTGAGTACAAGCCTAAAGGCAAACAATGTTATTACACTGGTCGCCACATCGGCGCATGCAGCTAAGAAGGTGGCGGCTCTCGCAAACTCTCACGACGTTTTGGCGCCAGTCTTCGACATGGTCGTAATTGATGAGAGTTCCCAAGTTCCTATTACTCTGTCTTTGTTACCTATATCGACACTAAAGGCCGAAAGTCAGCTTGTAGTTGCGGGTGACCCGCTGCAGATGCCTCCAATAGCTAGCCTTGATCCTCCGATTGGATCGGAATATCTCGTTGGGAGTATTCATGCCTATCTCAAGGAACGATTCAAACTTGCACAGCTTGAGCTGCTGGAGAACTATCGCTCAAATCAATGCATAGTTGACTACGCTCTCACACTAGGTTACCCCCCAAAGCTGCAAGCTGCTCGCCCGAATCTGAAATTGAAGGAGATAATGCCGCGAGCAGCTGCTTTGACCTCATTGCCCACATCGCTGCCTTCTTCGACTGCGTGGGAACAATTGCTTGATCCCGATAAGGCAGTTTGCACTCTCATTCACGAGGACGAAACTGCATCACAAGCAAATCCGGAGGAGGCCAAAATGGTTGCCGCTCTGGTGTGGGGACTGTACCGCGCAATGTCTGTCGAACTTGAGCCACTGACGGCCGGGAAAACCCATCAAGCACCCACGGAGCATGAACTGTTCGAGCGGGTAGTTGGAGTCGTTACACCGCACAAGGCTCAGCGAGCGCTCATTCTCAATGAGCTAATGAATTTATTTCCTACTGTCAGCCGCGACGAGATGGCGAACGCGATTGATACGGTCGAAAAATTTCAAGGCGGGCAACGCCAGACCATCATCGTATCCTTTGGCGTTGGCGACGTCGACATTATTGAAGGCGAGGAATTCTTTCTACTTCAATTGGAACGCATAAACGTTTCAGTTTCGCGAGCAGAAGCAAAGTGCATCGTGATTCTCCCCAAATCGCTCGCATACCACTTGCCATCGGAGAAAAGGACAGTAAAGACCGCCAAGGCGATCAAGTCGTACCTTGAAACCTTTTGCAATCAACGCCAAATGCATTCGGTGAGCTTTTCTGGTGGCGCGACGCGAGATGTTGAGGTGCGTTGGCATCAATGATTTCTCGCTGCATTACTTAGGCCCGTTCGATATGAAAATCGAACTCAATGGCGGCGGCGGACTCGGCTTTCATTTGATCTGCTTGCCGCTTGCCGACATCGGCTGACTTTGCCGAGCGCGTAGAAACCAAGCGCCAATTGATTCCAGATTCCTCCAAAGAGTCCCTGAAGAGTTTTTTTGCATCAACCAACGCTGACGGAATTATTCCGAATCGGATGTACATATGGAGCGACTCGGAGGACGAAGCAGTATTGGCAATATTGCGCCAAACCTTTCCAAGCGAAGCTGCAAATGCCTGTTGCCCACCGTGATCAAGTTGCGGGCCAGCTGAATAGTCAATGGAACTGGGGCCGCCAAGAAACCAATTTCTCAACCATTGGTCCTGAACATATGTCCGCATTCCGTAGTATGGAGGAGAAGTGATTACAACCGAGGGCGCTTTGTTAATCGACTGAAATAACTCTTCCGACTGAGCGTCTCCATGTATGACATGAGATATCGGACATGGGGAGGCTTGATCAAGTCCAGCCAACCGCTCTATCTTTCGACGCAATACTCGGAGTACATCAATCTTTGGGGCTTTGAGGTCGCGTTCCTTCCAGAATCGAACAGCGTAGTCCGGTTTTGACGCGTAAGTCCTTGGCATTTGGTTTGAAAAGTAGCCCGCGCTCTCAAGATGCTTGGGGAGTGGGCCGTGCAAACACCCCAGTGCGGCAGCACGCAATATGGACGACGCATCCGTTTCATTTCCGAGTCCAAGCAATCCTTCGCGCAGAGCGCAAATATCACGGAGCGTCGACCGGTGATACGCGGCACGGAAGAATGGAGTGTCTGGCAAGTCGGCTGGCTCGGCGTCTGCAATCAGTTCCGCAGCAAGCTTTAGAGGAGCCTCGATGTCGCAGCTCGCAAGCTTGGCTTTTGCAATAGCAACAGCAACAGGCGACGAATCAATACCCCAGGCAGAAAGTCCAAATTTTCGAGCAGAGAATAACGTGGTGCCCCGACCACAAAATGGGTCGAGCACAACTGGCTGTTCCTTTAGATGCTTTTTGAGCACCCTATTCGGATACTCAAGCGGAAACATCGTAAAGTAAGGGCAAATTGCGTTCAGCGCATTTTCTTTTTTGTAGGCTAGGGCCACGTTCTGAGTACTTGTGTTTGACATGAATTTTAGATATAAGGATTAGTCTACACGGCAATGGGTGCGTAGGGAACCATTGGCGGCGTTAGCTCTATCCGGAGTGTGTGCTTTGTGCAAGGTTATCCCTTCCAACAGCAGTCTGCGGCAGTAGCTCCATTCAACGACCTGGCCGCTGTTGAAGAGAACCAGCATGGTGCAGAGCATGGCAAGGGTCATGCTCTGCGACAGATCCGGCAGAAAACGCTGTGCTTGCTCGGTTTCCTCGCTATGCCCTGCATCAGTTTGGGCGATTTTCTGAAAGTCATTGTTGATTTTGCAGACGACCCCCAGTTTGCCCAATTGCTTCAGCAGGCTCGCACCCTGCAGACGTAGCAAAATCCGCTCAGACGTGCTGGTAGACGTCTGCCGCATCCCGCCTATCAGGCCATCAACTTGGGCAGCCAGCTGTCGCATCAGTTTCTTTTGCTGTTGCAAAGGCATGCTGTGTTGAAAGGCATCATCGAGCAGCAGCTCATCTATTTCCGAAAGCAGTGCAATGCTATTGGCAACCCGGCGATAACTGTCGGCCAGTTTTTCGAGCTTGCGTATCCGTGAGCTATGTGTCTCCACCGAACAGTTGTTGGTGCCGAAAAAGGTGAGTGCAGCTAACTCCTCAAAGAAGCTCGACTGAATTTCGTGTGGCAGCGCCTTGAAGTCGCGATGTTGCTGAATTTTTGCAATCAGGCGCTCCCTGAATAGTAAGCGTCCTGCCTCCGTGTCGGGCAGGTACTCACTGTGTTTTACTGACTTCACCTGTGCTCTCCCGCTTCCAGAGTTCAAGCTTGTCCGCCCATGCCTGCATCATGCCCCGCCGCTCTTCGAGGTAGGTGGCATGGTTGTAGGTGCGGCGTACCGAGTTGGGTTCCGAATGGGCAAGCTGCGCCTCAATGGCATCCGGGCGGTAGCCCATTTCGTTCAGCCGGGTGCTGCCCGTGGTTCTGGTGCCATGCGGGCTGTAGGTGCCGCTCCAGCCCAGCACCTTGAGCGCCTGCCGGATCGAATGCACTGACATCGGCCTGTTGCGGTCATCCCTGCCGGGGAAGAGGTGCGTCCGGTCGCCGCTAATGGCGCGCAGGCGCCGCAACATCTCTATGGCCTGCGTTGGCAGTGGCACCACATGCTCGCGGCGGGCTTTCATGCGCCGAGCTGGGATCGTCCAAAGCGCGGCATCGAGATCGAATTCAGCCCATTCCGCTTCTGCCGCTTCGCTGGGACGCGCCAGTGTCCACCACATCAACTGTATGCAGAAATTGACCTGATAGCCGCAACGGTGGTTGTCGAAGTCGCTGAGCAGCTTGCCGATCTGCGCGGTGGTCAGTGCCGTCTTGTGTTGCGTCTTGTTGGCGGGCAACGCCTTGCGGACGGGCCAGACGGGATCGTTGTCTGCCCGCAAGGTGGCGACGGCCAACTCGAAAATGCCGGACATGGTGCGCTTGGCTTCGGCGGCGACGGTCGGCGCACCGCGCTTTACGGTCTTGGTGAGGATGTCGAGAACGTGCGCGGGGGTGATGTCACGCACAGGTAGCTTGCCGATGCTGGGGAATACCACCCGCTCCAGCATGTCCAGGCGGCGTTTCTTGGTGATGTCTTCCCAGTCCCGCAGAGCCAGCCATTCTTTGGCGACCATCTCAAAAGTATTGGTGGAATCCTGTTCGCGCTTGAGGCGCTCAAGCTGCCGGTGCTGAACGGGGTTGATGCCCTGCTTGACCAGCTTCCGCGCCTCCTCGCACTTGTCCCGCGCTTCGGCCAGGCTGACGGTGGGGTAGTCGCCCAGCGCGAACCACGATCCCTTGCCACCCAGCTTGAAGCGGTAGCGCCAAGCCTTTACCCCATTGGGCTTCACTTCGAGGTAAAGGCCGCGAAGGTCATTCAGGCGGTAGAGCTGCTCCTTCGGTTTGGCAGCACGGCAGTGGGCATCTGTCAGCACGGTGTCACGAGATCGGCAATGAGGAACGACAGGAGGATCATATACACCTTCCGCCGCCTCGTCCAATCTTCATATACACCAGTATAGTCACTTTGCGCAGGCAAGGCCGAGCAACATCATGCAATCGTCAGAAACGAAAAACCCCGGATTTTCCGGGGTTCTAGCGTTTTTTCAAGACTTCAAAGCAATCTTATGAAATGCTGAGAAATGGCTCTCTAGGGTCAGACGTTGAACAGGAAATTCATCACGTCGCCATCCTGCACGACGTATTCCTTGCCTTCCGCCCGCATCTTGCCGGCTTCCTTGGCGCCCTGCTCGCCCTTGCAGGCGATGAAGTCGTCGAAGGCGATGGTCTGCGCGCGGATGAAGCCGCGCTCGAAGTCGGTGTGGATGACGCCCGCGGCCTGCGGCGCGGTGGCGCCGATGGGGATGGTCCAGGCGCGCACTTCCTTCACCCCGGCGGTGAAGTAGGTCTGCAGGCCCAGCAACTTGAAGGCCGCGCGGATCAAGCGGTTCAGGCCCGGCTCGTCCATGCCCATGTCGGCCAGGAAGGCCTGGCGGTCTTCTTCGGGCAGGTCGACGATTTCCGACTCGATGGCGGCGCAGATGGCCACCACCGGCGCATTGCGCGAGGCCGCGAAGGCGGTCAGGCGCTCCAGCAGCGGGTTGTCGGTGAAGCCGTCGTCGCTGACGTTGCCCACGTACATGGCCGGCTTGGCGGTGATGAAGCACAGCGGCTTGACCAGCGCGGCTTCCTCGTCGCTGAGATCGACCGAGCGCACCGGCTTGGCCTCGTTCAGCGCGGCGATGCATTTCTCGAGCACGGCCACCAGGCGCTGGGCTTCCTTGTCGCCCGAACGCGCCGTCTTGGAATGGCGATGCAGCGCTTTCTCGGCCGTCTGCAGGTCGGCCAGCGCCAGTTCGGTCTCGATGACCTCGATATCGGCGATAGGGTCGACCTTGCCGGCCACGTGCACCACGTTGGGATCTTCGAAGCAGCGCACCACGTTGACGATGGCGTCCGTCTCGCGGATGTGCGACAGGAACTGGTTGCCCAGCCCTTCGCCCTGGCTGGCGCCGGCCACCAGGCCGGCGATGTCCACGAATTCCACCGTGGCCGGCAGGATGCGCTCCGGCGAGACGATGTCGGCCAGCTGCTGCAGGCGCGGATCGGGCACCTCGACCACGCCGACGTTCGGCTCGATGGTGCAGAAGGGGTAGTTTTCCGCCGCGATGCCCGCGCGGGTCAGGGCGTTGAAAAGCGTCGATTTGCCCACGTTGGGCAGGCCGACGATGCCGCATTGCAGAGCCATGGAAATTCCTCGATGATCAAGACGGGGATTGTAGCCGCCCGGCCCGCCGGGCGCCGCCGCCCTACTTTGCCAGCCCCAGCACCAGCCAGATCAGCAGCATGGGCCCGGCGTTGAACAGGCCGTGCAGCGCCACCGACGCCCCGATGCCGCGCCGCACGCGGATCCAGCCCAGCACCAGGCCGGTGGCCCACTGCGGCAGCACCAGCAGCGGCAGCATCCAGTACGCGACGTCGGCCAGCACGAAATTGTTCAGGTGCACCAGCGCGAACGCCAGGCCGGACAGGTGGAACACCCGGCCGAAGTGCATCCGGTAATGGCGGCGCCAGGCCATCCGCGGGCGCGTGCGCGCCGCCCTGCCGCGCCGCAGCGGCAGGCAGGCCAGCAGCACCACGGCGGCCGCCCAGGCCAGCGTCCAGCCATGCACGCCCCACAGCAGCGGCGGCAGGATGGCGGGGCAGACCCATAACGCCTGCACGGGCCGCCGCAAGCCGTAGCGGAACAGCATTTCTTCGATCAGCGGCGCCCACAGCACCGCGGTCAGCCAGGGAATGGCGGACGGGTCCAGGCGATGCACCGCGCCGCCGGCGCCGGCGGCGGTGACCGCGATCGGCCCCAGGGCGAAGAAATTCAGGCCCCACAGCACCGCCGCCCAGCCCAGCAGCCGGCGCGGCGAGACGTCGGGCAGCCAATCGTTGCGCAGCTGGCTGGACGAACGCCGGCCGGGCAGGCGGCGCAGGTCGGGGGCGAACAGGAAACGCCAGAAATCGGCCAGTTCGTCGCGGAAGCGCGGCTTGCGGGGCGCGGCCGCCGATGTCGCAGCCATGCCGCTCAGGCCCCGTTGCCGCTGTGCAGCTGGCGCGTGGCCAGCGCGAAATCGCCGTCCAGCATGGCCGGCACCACGGCGCGGCAGCGCTGGATGACGTCGTCGATGGCGCCCTGTTCGTCGCGGCGCGGCGGGTGCAGCACGAAATCGGCCACCTGCTGCGCCAGCCCCAGCGTGCGCGGATGGCCGATGCCGATGCGCAGGCGCCAGAAATTGGGGCTGCCCAGGGCGGCCTGGATATCCTTCAGGCCGTTGTGCCCGGCATGCCCGCCGCCCTGCTTGAGCTTGACCTGGCCGGGCAGCAGGTCGAGCTCGTCGTGCAGCACCAGCACCTGCTCGGGCGCCAGCTTGTAGAAGCGCGCCAGCGCGCCCACGGCCTGGCCGGAGCGGTTCATGTAGGTGATGGGCTTGAGCAGCAGCACGCTGTCGCCGCCGCGCCGCGCCTTGGCCACCAGGCCATGGAAGCCTTTTTCCAGCGCGAAGCTGGCGCGCAGGTCGTCGGCCAGGTGGTCGGCCAGCCAGAAGCCGGCGTTGTGGCGGGTGGTTTCGTAGTCGGGCCCCGGGTTGCCCAGGCCGACGATCAGGCGGATGGCGGTAGACATGATGGGCATCTTTAAAACATAAAAAACCCCGCGCATGCAACTCGCATGCGCAGGGTTTCCGTTTTGGCGTCCGGCGCGGACCGGCGCCGCGGCTTAGGCGGCGGGGGTTTCGCCGGCCGGCGCGTCGCCTTCGTCGTCAGCGGACGCAGCACCACCGCCCTTGACCAGCGCCGAGGCCAGCACCGGGTTGGCGTCGCCGCCGTGCGCGACGTAGGTCACGCCCTTGGGCAGCTTGATGTCGGCCAAGTGGATCGAGGCGCCGCCCAGCAGGTTGGCTAGGTCGACTTCGATGAACTGCGGCAGCGCCGAAGGCAGGCAGGTGATTTCCAGTTCGGTCATCACGTGGCTGATGATGGCGTTGCTGAGCTTGACCGCCGGCGAGGTCTCGCCGTTGATGAAGTGCAGCGGCACCTTGGTGTGCAGGGCCTGGTTGGCGTCGACGCGCTGGAAGTCGACGTGCAGGACTTGCGGCTTGTAGGCGTGCCATTGAACCGCACGCAGCAGCACGGGCTCTTCCTTGCCGTCGAACTGCATCTGCAGGATCGAGGCGTGGAATTCTTCCTTGCGCAGGGCGTGGTAGATCTCGTTGTGGTCGAGTTCGATGTTCAGGGGGGCAGCCGTACCACCATAGACAATGGCGGGAACGCGGCCCGCGCGGCGCAGGCGGCGGCTCGCACTCGAACCCTGGACGCTACGCGCAGTGGCAGTGAATTTCATGGATGACTCCAGACAATCTGGCAGCGGTGAAGCTGCCGGCTAAGTTGCACGGCACGCGACATGCGTACCGTGTTGTTTGCCTGCCTGCCGCGACCAGCAGGCGGGCAAATTCGAAAATACGGGCTGCGCCGGCTCAGTCGACGAACAGCGAGCTGACCGATTCCGCGTTGGAAATACGCAGAATGGTTTCGCCCAGCAGCGCCGCGCACGAAAGCTGGCGGATCTTGCTGCTGGCCTGGCCTTGCTCGGACAGCGGGATGGTGTCGGTGACGACCAGTTCGTCCAGTTCCGACGCCTCGATGCGGTCGATGGCGCCGCCCGACAGCACGGGGTGCGTGCAATAGGCGTAGACGGCGCCGGCGCCGCGGTCTTTCAGGGCCTGCGCGGCCTTGCACAGCGTGCCGGCGGTATCGACCATGTCATCCATGATGATGCAGGTGCGGCCGTCGACTTCGCCGATGATGTTCATGACTTCCGACACATTGGCGCGCGGGCGCCGCTTGTCGATGATGGCTAGGTCGGCCTCGAGCTGCTTGGCCAGCGCCCGGGCGCGCACCACGCCGCCGATATCGGGCGACACGACCACCAGGTTGGCGAAATTGCGGCGCCAGATGTCGCCCAGCAGGATCGGCCCGGCGTAGATGTTGTCGACCGGGATATCGAAGAAGCCCTGGATCTGGTCGGCGTGCAGGTCCATGGTCAGCACGCGGTCGACGCCGGCGACCTGCAGCATGTTGGCCACCACCTTGGCCGAGATGGCCACGCGCGCCGAACGCGGGCGGCGGTCCTGGCGGGCATAGCCGAAATACGGGATGGCGGCGGTGATGCGGCCGGCCGAGGCCCGGCGCAGCGCATCGACCATGACCATGATTTCCATCAGGTTGTCGTTGGTCGGCGCACAGGTGGGCTGCAGCACGAAGACGTCCTTGCCGCGCACGTTCTCGTTGATCTCGACCATGACTTCGCCATCGGAGAAGCGGCCAACCGTCATCTTGCCCAGGGACATGTCGAGATGGTTGACTACGTCCACGGCCAGGCGGGTGTTGGCCGTGCCCGTGAAGATCATGAAGCTGTCGTTTGCCATGATGGAAGCTGCGATGGTCGATTAGGACGCGAACGTTTGCTGCGGCCGGCAAAACCGGCAAATAAAAAAGCTGCTGAACCATGGCCAGTGTCTGACAGGCGTGTTCAACAGCTTTTTTATTGATATTTGGTGGCTGGGGAGGAAGGATTCGAACCTTCGCATGCCGGAATCAAAATCCGGTGCCTTAACCAGCTTGGCGACTCCCCAACTATCTTGCAATCCAGTTCCGCAACGGATGCTCGGCCAACCCGGGACATGCCCGCACCAACCGGAACCCTGCTTGCGCTTGGCTGGTTGATTCACCAGCGACGCGCATTGTAGCGGTAATTTCCTGCTGCGCCAAAACGGCCTGTTGCGGTGTGGCGTACTGGGCGAACAAACACGCGCCAGACCCCGACATGCGGACGTGGACACCACGCCCCGACAGCCACCGCGCCGCCCGTGAAACCTCAGGATAGCGCCGGTAAACCACCGGTTCCAGGTCGTTCTTGCCAAAAAAGCCCTGGCTCGGTTTTGTGCCGGACTCTTGCGAAGCAAGAAAGTCCGCTATTCTGACTGAAGGTGTGTTCCTTGTCAAATCCGGGTCGGAAAAAATGCCGGCCGTGGGCACGCTGGCGTCGGGCTGGGCCACCAGGTAGGCGGCCGGCGGCAGTTCCAGGGCGGTCAGGATTTCGCCCACGCCCTCGGCGAAGGCCGATTGGCCGAACACGAACACCGGCACGTCGGCGCCCAGCGGCAAGGCCAGCGCCATCAGGTCGCGGCGCGACAGGCCGGTGTTCCACAGGCGGTTGAGCGCGATCAGGGTGGAGGCGGCATCGCTGGAGCCGCCGCCCAGCCCGCCGCCTTGCGGAATGCGCTTTTCCAGCCCGATGGTGACGCCCTGCCGCACGCCGGCGGCCTGTTGCAGGGCGCGCGCCGCGCGCACGGTCAGGTCCTGGTCGGCCGGCACGCCGGGCAGCTCGGCGGCGCGCTCGATGCGGCCGTCGGCGCGCGCCTCGAAGTGCAGCGTGTCGCACAGGTCGATGAAGCGGAATACGGTCTGCAGCAGGTGGTAGCCGTCGGGACGGCGGCCCACCACATGCAGGAACAGGTTCAGCTTGGCCGGCGCGGGTACGTCGTACAGCATGGCCGGCGGTCAGGGCTGGCTGATGGCCAGCCGGACCATGATGCGCCGCCCCGGCTCGCTGCGCTGAAGCACCAGCAGCCCGGGGCCGAGATTGTCGTAGCGCGACAGCCGGGCATGCCAGCCGTCCTGCTGGAAAGCCGCCGGGCGGCCTTGTTCGTCGCGCTGCATGCCGGCCACCGGGGCGTCGTCCGCCACCCGGCCGCGCAGCCAGTCGCGCAGGCTGGCCACTGGCACGGGGCCGCCCAGCGCCTCTTCGGCCAGCGCATCGGGGGTATCGGCTTCGAGCCGGGTGCCGTCGGCCTTGGTCAGGGTGGCGCGGCCGGGACCGCCTTCGACGCGGGCCTCGGTGGAGCCGAGCGGATTGGTGAGGTCCAGCACGTAGCGGCGGCCGTCGTCGCGCCAGGTGAAGCCGCCCTGCACCGCCTGCTGCTGGCCGCCGGCCTCGGTGACCGTGATGGCGAAGCGGCCATTGCGCGCGAAGGCGTCGTCGGCGGTGCCGGACGGCGCGTCCGGCACGCTGGCGCAGGCCGCCAGCAACGCGCACAGCCCGCCGGCCAGCCAGCCGCGCAGCCAGGCGCGGCGCGGCGCCATGCCCGCGGCCGCGCTCACAGCGAGACCCCCAGGCGCTTGGCGGTATCCAGCAGCGTACGGTTCTTGGGATCCTTCTGGAAGCCTGCGCGCAGCAGTTCTTCGGCCTGCTGGCGCTTGCCCTCGGACCAGAACACCTCGGCCAGGTGCGCCGCGATGTCGGCCTCGGGACGCTGCGCATAGGCGCGCGACAGGTATTCGGCGGCTGCCTGGCGGTCGCCCATGCGGAATTTGACCCAGCCCATGCTGTCGAGGATGAACGGATCGTCGGGCAGCAATTCCAGAGCCTGGGTGATCAGGTCGAGCGCCTCCGGCAGCCGCTGGTTGCGGTCGGCCAGCGTGTAGCCCAGCGCGTTGTAGGCGTGGGCGTGGTCGGGGTCGAGGGCGATCACCTGCCGCAGTTGCGTCTCGAGTTCGTCGTAGCGGCCCTGGCGTTCATACAGCATGGCCAGTTCGTATTTGATCTCGACGGTATCGGGCTGCGCCTGGTTGGCGGCCTCGAGCGTGGCCACCGCCTGGTCGATGCGGTCGGCATCGCGCAGGATCTGCGCCTTGGTCAGCACGCCCTGCACCTGGTCGTCCTCGTCGTGCGGCTGCGCGGCGTCGACCATGGCCAGCGCGTCGTCGATGCGCCCTTGCTTGGCGCGCAGCGCGGCCTGGCGCATCTGCGCGGAATAGCGCAGGGTGGGGTCGTCGATCTGGCCAAGCTGGGCGATGGCTTCGTCGTAGCGGCCCTGGTCCTCGGCGATGCGCGACAGCAGCACCCGCGCGTCGGCCTCGGCGGCGGGCGCATCGGAAGCGCCGGCCACGATCGATTCCTGGCGCTGGTTCTGCACGTCCAGGTATTGCTGCAGCAGGCTGCGGGCCTGGTCCTTGCGGCCGGCCTTGTAGGCCAGCTGCGCCTGCATGAACAGCAGGTCGAAGTCTTCGGGCGAGCGGCGCGACATGGCCTGCAGCTCGGCCAGCGCGCTGTCGTAGTCGCCGCGCTCGGCCATCTGGCCGGCCAGGGCCAGGTGCAGCTTGCGGGCGTCGGGATGCTTGGCCAGGAACGCGCGCGCCTCGATCTCGGCGCGGCGCGGGTCGACGCGGGCGCCGTACTCGAGCACGCGCTGGGCGGCCGCCTCGGAATGCGGATCGGCCGCCAGCGCGGCGCGGGCCTCGTCGGCGGCGCGGCCGTAGTCGCCCGCGGCCTGCGCCACGTCGGCCAGGGCCAGGTGCGCGGCGGGCAGCTTGCGCACCGGCGGGCTGAGCGACTCGTCGAAGATGCGCAGCGCCAGGCGGCGGTCGTTCAGGCGCGCCAGCACGCCCAGGGCCTGGGAGATCGCGGCGGGCTTGTCGTCCGCCGCGTCGATGCGCTGGCGCAGCGCCGCGGCCAGGCCGGACGTCTGGCCGTTGGCGGCGGCCAGCGCCAATTCGGTGGAACTGGCCTCGATGTCGTTGGGCGCCAGGCGGGCCCACTCGCGCGCCGCGTCGAGCGCGCCGGGCAGGTTGCCGCCCGCCAACTGGAATTCCAGCGCGCGCCGGGCCAGGCGCGGGTCGCCGGTCTCGCGGGCCAGGTTCGCCAGCGTGGACGCTGCCGTGCTGTACATGCCCCGCTGCGCGGCGATCTCGGACGCCAGCACGCGATAGAAGATGTCGGCGGTCAGCGAAACGTATGGAATCTGCCCCGGCCGCAGGCGGATGACCTGGGTTTCCGGCGTACGCGATTGAGGCACCAGGCGCGGCCCGGTGGCGTCGCGGCCCGGCCCATCGGCCGCCAGGGCCGGCACCGACTGCAGGCCCCCCAGCGCGAGCGCCAGCACGGTGATGAGGGAATGAACTTGTTTGAGCGAGGACTTCACGCGGCCCGTCCGGTTGATGGCACAATCTCTGGTCAAGCAATTGATCATCTTACACTGGCTCATGCCGGAACTTCCCGAAGTCGAAACCACCCGCCGCGGAATCGACGCCGTCATTACAGGCCAGACGCTGCGCCGGCTGGTGGTGCGCGAAGCGCGCATGCGCTGGCCCATTCCGGCCGAACTTCCCGCCCTGCTGTCGGACCGCGCCGTGCTCGAATGCGCGCGGCGCGGCAAGTACCTGCTGCTGCGCTTCGAGCACGGCACGCAAATCGTGCACCTGGGCATGTCGGGGTCGCTGCGCAGCGTGCCGGCCGGCGAGGCGCCGCGCAAGCACGACCACGTCGACTGGGTGTTCGACCACGCCACGCTGCGGCTGCACGACCCGCGCCGCTTCGGCGCCGTGCTGTGGCACCCGGACAGCGCCGGCCCGGTCGCCGCGCACCCGCTGCTGGCGCGGCTGGGCATCGAGCCCTTCGATCCGCGCTTCGACGGCGCCTGGCTGCACAGCCAGTTCCGCGGCCGTAGCGTCGCGGTCAAGCAGGCCTTGCTGGCCGGCGACGCGGTGGTGGGCGTGGGCAATATCTACGCTTCCGAAAGCCTGTTCCGCGCCGGCATCGATCCGCGCACGCCGGCGCGCCGCGTCTCGGCGGCGCGCTGCCAGCGGCTGGCCGACATGGTGCGCGCCACCCTGGCCGACGCCCTGGCCTCGGGCGGCAGCACCCTGCGCGACTACGTCGGCGCCAGCGGCCAGCCCGGCAGCTATTTCGAGATCCACGCGGCGGTCTACGAGCGCGCCGGCCTGCCCTGCCGGGTCTGCGCGACGCCCATCCGGCGCCTGGTGCAGGGCCAGCGCGCCACTTACTACTGCCCTACCTGCCAGCGCCGCTGAGCCGGCGCGAGCGGCCCAGCCGCGGCCCCGTCGCGCCCCCGATATTCGTCTATAGCAAACGTATTGCACAAAAACAAACGACAGGCTATAGTGACCCGCATCAGAAACCCACATATAGGAGACGCCGTGAGCAAGCAATTCGCCTCCCAGGCCGACCTGGCCGACAAGGTCGTGTCGTTCGAGAAATTGTCCGACAACGCCTACGCCTACACCGCCGAAGGCGACCCGAACACTGGCGTCATCATCGGCGACGAAGCCGTCATGGTGGTGGACACCCAGGCCACCCCCGTCATGGCGCAGGACGTCATCCGCCGCATCCGCGAAGTCACCGACAAGCCCATCAAGTACATCCTGCTGTCGCACTACCACGCCGTGCGCGTGTTCGGCGCCTCGGCCTACAACGCCCAGGAAATCCTGGCCAGCCGCGATACCTACGACCTCATCGCCGAGCGCGGCGAGCAGGACAAGGCCAGCGAGATCGGCCGTTTCCCGCGTTTGTTCCGCAACGCCGAGTCGATCCCGCCCGGCCTGGTCTGGCCCACCATGACCTTCCAGGGCGCCATGACCGTCAACCTGGGCAACCTGGAAGTCCACCTGCTGCAGGTGGGGCGCGGCCACACCAAGGGCGACACCATCGCCTGGCTGCCCGAGCAGAAGATCCTGTTCGCCGGCGACCTGGTCGAATACCAGTCCACGCCCTATTGCGGCGACGCTTATTTCCGCGACTGGCCCACCACCCTGGACGCGCTGGCCCGCTTCGGCGCCGAGAAAATGGTGCCCGGCCGCGGCCCGGCGCTGAAAAACGCCACCGAAGTGCGCCAGGGGCTGGCCGGCACGCGCGCCTTCCTGACCGACCTGTACGGCGCGGTCAACCGCGGCGTGGCGCAGGGCAAGGACCTGAAGACCATCTACCGCGAGGTCTACGACTTCATGCAGCCGCGCTACAGCGACTGGGTCATCTTCGACCACTGCATGCCGTTCGACGTGTCGCGCGCCTATGACGAGGCCACCGGCCACGACCATCCGCGCATCTGGACCGACAAGCGCGACCGGGAAATGTGGCAGCAGCTCGAAGGCTGATTTCCGCATGAAGCCGCGCCAGCGCCCCGCAGAGGGCGCACCGGCGCGCATGGCGGGCGCCCGTGCGCGCCCGCCTACAGGAGACAACGCGTGAGCGACATCGATTACCAGGCGCTGGAGTTCGCCTATCAAAAGCACGCCGACCAGGATTGCCCCGCCCCCGCCAGCCACCGCGTGGTGGTGGTAGGCGCCGGCCCGGTCGGGTTGACCACCGCCCTGGACCTGGCGCAGCGCGGCGTGCGCGTGGTGGTGCTGGACGATGATTACCGGCTGTCCACCGGATCGCGCGCCATCTGTTTCGCCAAGCGCACGCTGGAAATCTGGGACCGCCTGGGCGTGGGCCAGCGCATGGCCGACAAGGGCGTGTCCTGGAACGTGGGCAAGGTGTTCTTCCGCGACCAGGAAGTGTGGCGCTTCGACCTGCTGCCCGAGCCCGGGCATCGTCGTCCCGCGTTCGTCAACCTGCAGCAATACTATGTGGAAGGCTTCCTGCACGAGGCGGCCTGCGCGCACCCGCTGATCGACCTGCGCTGGAAAAGCAAGGTGGTCGGCGTGACGCAGCGCGACGACGGCGTCGACCTGGCGGTCGAGACACCCGATGGCACGTACGCCCTGCAGGCCGAATGGCTGGTCGCCTGCGACGGCGCGCGTTCGCCGGTGCGCAAGCTGCTGGGCCAGGAAAGCCACGGCCGCGTCTTCAAGGACCGCTTCCTGATCGCCGACGTCAAGATGACGGCGGACTTCCCCGCCGAACGCTGGTTCTGGTTCGACCCGCCATTCCACCCCAATCAATCCGTGCTGCTGCACATGCAGCCCGACAATGTCTGGCGCATCGATTTCCAGCTGGGCTGGAACGCCGACCCGGTCGAGGCGGTCAAGCCGGCCAATGTGCTGCCGCGCATCCGCGCCCTGCTGGGGCCCGACACGCAGTTCGAGCTGGAATGGGTCAGCGTCTACACCTTCGCCTGCGAGCGCATGGACGCCTTCCGGCACGGCCGGGTGGTGTTCGCGGGCGACGCCGCGCACCGCGTGTCGCCGTTCGGCGCGCGCGGCGCCAACAGCGGCGTGCAGGACGCCGAGAACCTGGCCTGGAAGCTGCAGCTCGTGCTGGCCGGCGCGGCGCCCGAGCGCCTGATCGATTCCTATGCGGCCGAGCGCGAACAGGCGGCCGACGAGAACCTGCTGAACTCGACCCGCTCCACCGATTTCATCACGCCCAAGAGCACGGCCAGCCGCCACTTCCGCAATGCGGTGCTGAACCTGGCGCGCGAGCACCCGTTCGCGCGCGCGCTGGTCAATAGCGGGCGTCTGTCGCTGCCCACCGCCTACACTGATTCGCCGCTCAATACGCCGGACGTCGATGCGTTCGACGGCCGCATGGCGCCGGGCGCGGTGGCGCTGGACGCGCCGGTGCGCGATGCCGCGGGGCGCGACGGCTGGTGGCTGTCCTGTCTGGACGGCAGCTTCGTGCTGGCGCTGTTCTGCGGCGCGCGCGCGCCCGCCGCGGCCACCCAGGCTGCCCTGCGCAAACTGGCCGACGGCGCGGTGCCGCTGCGCATCGTGCTGGTGGGCGACGGCAGCGCGCCGCTCGATGCCCCGGCCGGCTGCGCCGTGGTCTACGATCACCAGGGCTGCCTGGCGCAACGCTACGATGCGCGGCCCGGCACCTGCTACCTGTTGCGGCCCGACCAGCACGTCGCGGCGCGCCGCCGCGCGTTCGACCCGGCCGCGCTGGCCGCCGCCCTGGCGCGCGCGCTGGGCCAGGCCTGAAGGAGCCCACCGACATGCCCCTGAACATCGACACCAACCTGCCGGCCCCGGACGCCTTCTACGAGGCCTTGATCGACACCCACCGCGACCTGGACGACGCGCAGAGCGCCGAACTGAATGCCGCGCTGATCCTGTTGCTGGCCAATCATATCGGCGACATGGAAGTGCTGCGCGACGCGCTGGCGCGCGCGCGCCGCTCGGTGCTGCCGGACCAAGGCGCCTAGGGCGGGCTTACCGTGGCGCCTCGTCGAGGCAGTCCAGCAAGGCCTTGACCCGCGCGCTGCGGCCCTTGCGGCTTGGCACCAGCAGCATGACAGGCGCGGCGTCCAGTTGCCAGGCCGGCAGCACCCGCGCCAGCGTGCCGCGCGCCACCGCGGCCTCGGCATCCCATTGCGACCGCACCACCAGGCCCAGGCCCTGCTCGGCCCAGGCGCGCGCCACGTTGCCGTCGTTCGAAACATAGGCCGGCGTCACGCGCACCGTCTCGAAAGCCTTCTGCCCGGCCGCGCGCCGGCCGGGCCGCCGGAAGCGCCACAGCGTGACGTCCTCGTCGTTTTCGCGGATGCAGATGCAACGGTGCCGCAGCAGGTCGCGCGGCTCGCGCGGCGTGCCGTGGTCCCGCAGGTATTGCGGGCTGGCGCACAGCCAGCGTGCATTGGCGGCCAGCCGGCGCGCCACCCAGGACGAATCGCGCACCGCACCGATGTGCACCACGGCGTCGGCGTCGTGATGATCGGGCCAGGGCGTCTCGCGCAGATCCAGCTGCACGCGCAGGTCGGGATGACGCAGCGCCAGGCGCGCCAGCACCGGCGCGATATGGCGCCGGCCGTAGCCGAACGGCGCGGCGATGCGCAGCGTGCCGGTCAGCCGGCTGTCGTCACGCTGCAGCGACTCGGGCAGTGCGCGCAATTGCGCCAGCAGCGCCGCCGCCTCGCGCGCGAAGCGCTCGCCCTCGGGTGTCAGGCTCAGGCGCCGCGCGGTGCGCACCGCCAGGGCCAGCCCCAGCCCGGCCTCCAGCTTGCGCAGGCGCATCGACAGCGCGGGTGGCGTCACATTCAGCGCGCGGGCCGCCGCGCTGAGCGACGGCGCCTGCGCCAATGCCGCCGCCAGCTCCAGGTCTTCGATCCTGATCATTCAGCAATGCTTAACGATTGATGAAGAACCATTAAATCACGGCAGTAATTATCCGCCCTATAGTCCCGCCATTGCCTGATCCCAACCTGGAGCGTTTTCCATGTCCGCTGCGCCTGCGTCATATCCGCGTGCCGTGCTGTTCGACCTGCTCACGGCGCTGCTCGATTCCTGGACTGTCTGGAACACGGCGGCGGGCTCGGAAGCGGCCGGCCGGGCCTGGCGCGCCGAGTATCTGCGCCTGACCTATGGCTGCGGCAGCTACGTGCCTTATGAAGCACTGGTGCGCCAGGCGGCGCACGCCGTCGGCCTGCCCGAGCGCGCACCGGCCGCGTTGGAGGCCGGCTGGAACGGGCTGCCGCCCTGGGACGGCGCGCGCGCCCTGCTGCAGGCCCTGCGCCCGCACTGCAAGCTGGCGGTGGTGACCAACTGTTCGCAGCGGCTGGGCCATCAGGCCGCGGCGCTGCTGGACATCGATTGGGACATCGTCGTGACGTCGGAGCAGGCCGGCTATTACAAGCCTGACCCGCGCCCCTACCAGATGGCGCTGCAAGCGCTGCAGGTGGCGCCGGCCGATGCGGCCTTCGTGGCCGGTTCGGGCTACGACCTGTTCGGCACCGCGCGCGTCGGCTTGCGCACCTACTGGCACAACCGCGTCGGCCTGGCCCTGCCGCAAGGCGCGCCCGCGCCCGAACTGCAATCGCCCACCCTGGACTCGGCGCTGCCCTGGCTGCAGGCCTTCCGCCGCGCGCCCTGAATCCCGGAGCAAGCCATGATCCGCCTCCCACATCCCGTCGCGGCACTGGCCGCCCTGGCCCTGCTGTGCGGACTCGCCGCGCCGGCCCATGCGCAGCAGCCCGACTATCCGCGACGCCCCGTCACGCTGGTGGTGCCGTTCCC
Organism: Bordetella genomosp. 2; assembly: GCF_002261345.1. GTDB lineage: Bacteria > Pseudomonadota > Gammaproteobacteria > Burkholderiales > Burkholderiaceae_B > Bordetella_A. The sequence goes on from NZ_NEVT01000008.1 coordinate 83,272, forward strand.
GTCCGGCGGGCCGAGCGACGCGCTGGCGCGCGGTTTCGCGCAGCAGATGGGCAACCGGCTCGGCCAGCCGATCGTGGTGGAAAACGTCGGCGGCGCCGGCGGCACCATCGGCCTGCAGCGCGCGGCCCGCGCGGCGCCCGACGGCTATACCCTGGCGTTCGGCACGCTGGGCACCCATGTGGCCAATGCGGCCGTCTATCCCAGGCTGCCCTACGATCCGCTGGCGGACTTCCTGCCGGTCGGCCTGGCCGGCTCGGCGTCCATGCTGCTGCTGGCGCGCGCCGACTTTGCCGCGCAGGACCTGCCGCAGTTCGCCGCCTGGCTGGCGGCCCGGGGCGACCAGGCCACCTACGGCAGCGCCGGCGTCGGCTCGATCTCGCATTACGGCTGCGTGCTGCTGCTGGCGGCGCTCGGGCAGCCCGCCACGCACGTCCCGTATCGCGGCGTGGCGCCGGCCATCAGCGACCTGATGGGCGGACAGACCGATTTCATGTGCGACCAGACCACCACCTCGCTGCCGCAGATCGCCGGCGGCAAGCTCAAGGCCATTGCGGTACTCTCGGACACGCGCCTGCCGCAATTGCCCGGCGTCGCCACCGCGGCGGAAGCGGGCCACGCGCTCGACCTGCGCTCCTGGAACGCCATCTTCGCGCCGCGCGGCACGCCCGAGCCGATCATGGCGCGGCTGCGCCAGGCCTTGCAGGACGCCGCCGCCGACCCCGGCTTCGGCGCGCAGATGCGGGCCGTCGGCGTGGACCTGCCGCACGGCCCGGCGGCGCAGCCGCGGGCGGTGACCGCCCTGATCGAGCGCGGCCTGCGCGACGACGTGCCGGCCCTCAAGGCCCGGCAGGAATTCCTGAACTGAGGCGCCCCGCGCCATTCATCGCACCATGACCATGCCCACCCACCCCCTGGAAACCCTGGACACCCCGGCCGCCATCATCGATGTGGCGCGCATGCAGGCCAACATCGCCCGCATGCAACAGCGCATGGATACGCTCGGCGTCGCCCTGCGGCCGCACGTGAAGACCAGCAAGTGCACGCCCGTGGCGCAGGCCCAGCTGGCCGCCGGCGCGCGGGGCGTGACGGTGTCCACGCTGAAAGAGGCCGAGCAGTTCTTCGAGGCCGGCATCGGCGACATCCTGTACGCCGTCGGCATGGCCGAACACCGCCTGCCGGCGGCCCTGGCGCTGCGCCGGCGCGGCTGCGACCTGAAGATCGTCACCGACAACAGCGCCGCCGCGCGCGCCATCGCCGCTTTCGGGCGCGAGCATGGCGAGCGCCTCGAAGTGTGGATCGAGATCGACACCGACGGCCACCGCTCCGGCATCAAGCCCGACGAAGCCGCGCTGCTGGACGTGGGCGCCGCCCTGCACGCGGGCGGCATGCAGCTGGGCGGCGTCATGACGCACGCCGGCTCGAGCTACGACCTGGACACCCCCGAGGCGCTGGCGGCCATGGCCGAACAGGAACGCGCCGGCTGCGTGCGCGCCGCCGAACGCCTGCGCGCCGCCGGCCTGCCGTGCCCGGTGGTCAGCGTGGGCTCGACGCCGACCGCGCTGTCGGCCGCGCAACTGCCAGGCGTGACCGAAGTGCGCGCCGGAGTCTATGTCTTCTTCGACCTGGTCATGCACAACATCGGCGTTTGCCGCACCGACGAGCTGGCGCTGAGCGTGCTGACCACGGTGATCGGCCACCAGGCCGAGAAAGGCTGGGTGATCGTCGATGCGGGCTGGATGGCGATGAGCCGCGACCAGGGCACGCGCAAGCAGAAGCGGGACTTCGGCTACGGCCAGGCCTGCACGCTGGACGGCGCCCTGCTGCCGGGCTACACCCTGATCGGCGCCAACCAGGAGCACGGCATCCTGGCCGCCGCCGCGCCGGCCGGCGAGGACGTGGTGGCGCGCTTCCCGATCGGCACGCGCCTGCGCATCCTGCCCAACCATGCCTGCGCCACCGGCGCGCAATTCCCGCAGTACCACGCCTTGGCGCCCGACGGCGGCCTGCGCGCCTGGGACCGCGCGCACGGCTGGTAGCCGCGCCGTGACTGACCGACTTGCCGGAGACCCGACCACCATGACCGACCGCGATTCCGCCCCCCGCTACCTGTCGCCCGCCGCGCTGTCCCAGCCCGGCGGCCACTACAGCCATGCCTGCGTGGCCAATGGCATGGTCTACGTCTCGGGCCAGTTGCCGATCCGGCCCGACGGCGCGCTGCTGGCCGACGCGCCGTTCGACACCCAGGCGCGCCAGGCGCTCGCCAACGTGGCGGCCGCGCTGGCGGCCGCCGGCAGCAGCATCGAGCGGCTGGTGCAGGTACGGGTGTACGTGGACAGCGTCGACCATTGGCCGGCCTTCAACGCCGTGTATGCCGAATGGGCCGGCGCGGCGCGGCCGGCGCGCGCCGTGGTGCCGACCGGACCGCTGCACCACGGGTTCAAGGTGGAGGTCGAGGCCGTGGCGCTGGTCTGAGCCCCGCCGGCCGCGCGCTCAGGCGGTGTCGGCGAAAGTCTCGATCACCACCCCGCGCAACCATTGGTTGCCGCTGTCGCGGTGAAAGCGGCGATGCCAGTACAGGTTGGTCTGCAGGGCTGGTACGCGCACCGGCGGGGTCAGCATGCCCAGCTGGAAGTGCGGCGCCGCGCTGGCCGCCAGCTTGCGCGGCACGGTGGCCAGCAGGTCGGTGCTGCCGACGATGTACGGCACGGCCGCGAAATGCGGCACGCTGAAATGCGCATCCAGCGCCACGCCGGCCTTCTCCAGCGACTGGTTGACCTGCCCGTATGGCGCCGCGCGCGACACCACCAGGTGGCGCTCGGCCCGGAACGCCTTCAGCCCCATGCCCTCGTGCGCGGTCGGGTGGCCGCGCCGGAACAGTGTGGCGTAGCCCTGGCGGAACAGCATGCGCTGCATGATGCCGCTGCCCAGGTCCTCGAACGCGCCGATCGCGAGATCGACGCGGCCGGCATCCATCTCGCGGCGCAAGTCGGCGCCCAGCAGGCGCAATGAATCGATGCGCACGCCCGGCGCGCGGCGCGCGCACTGCTCCATCAGCTGCGGCATGAAGTGGATCTCGCCCACGTCCGACATGGCGATGCGGAAACGCCGCTGGCTGGCGGCGGGACGGAAGTCATGGGTGGCGTCCAGCGTATGCGACAGCAGCGCCAGCGCCTCGCCCACCGGGCCGCCCAGGCGTTCGGCCTGCGGCGTGGGCTGCATGCCCTGCGGCGTGCGCACGAACAAGTCGTCGCCCAGCGCGGCGCGCAGGCGCCGCAGGGCATTGCTGACGGCCGGCTGGGACAGGTCGAGCCGCCGCGCCACGGCCGAGATATTGCGTTCTTCGAGCAGGTGCTGGAACACCACCAGCAGGTTCAGATCGAGATTGCGCAATTCGGCCATGGCTGCTCCTATATATTCATGAAAGTTATAGTCGATATTTTTGTATTCCCATAGCCAGGGATGGCGGTTTTGCGGAAAATGACCGCTGCACGCACGCCGCGCGGCCCTATCGCGCGCGTCACAGGAGACCCCGCCATGTCCTTGCAATACCAATCCGGCTTCGGCAACGATTGGGCCACGGAAGCGCTGCCCGGCGCGCTGCCGGTGGGCCGCAACTCGCCCCAGCGCTGTCCGTACGGGCTGTATGCCGAACAACTGTCCGGCACCGCGTTCACGGCGCCGCGCGCCGAGAACCGCCGTTCCTGGCTATACCGCATCCGCCCGGCGGTGCAGCACCGGCCCTTCGAGCCGTTCGCCGGCGCCCCGGGCTGGCTGAGCGATTTCGGCGCCGGCCCCGTCACCCCCAACCAGTTGCGCTGGAGCCCGCTGCCCATGCCCGACGCGCCCATCGATTTCATCGAGGGCGTGCAGACCTGGGGCGGCAACGGCGCGCCCGGCGAGCACAGCGGCGTGGGCATCCACTTGTACGCCGCCAACCGCTCGATGCAGGGCCGCTTCTTCTACAACGCCGACGGCGAACTGCTGATCGTGCCGCAGCAGGGCCGGCTGCGCCTGGCCACCGAGCTGGGCCTGGTCGACGTCGAACCGCTCGAGATCGCGGTCATTCCGCGCGGCGTGCGCGTGCGCGTCGAGCTGCCCGACGGCCAGGCGCGCGGCTACATGCTGGAGAACTTCGGCGCCGCCCTGCGGCTGCCCGAGCTGGGCCCGATCGGCTCGAACTGCCTGGCCAACGCGCGCGACTTCCAGACGCCGGTGGCCTGGTACGAAGACGTCGAGGGCGACTTCGAACTGATCGGCAAGTTCACCGGCGGCTTCTGGCGCGCGCCCATCGACCATTCGCCGCTCGATGTGGTGGCCTGGCACGGCACGCACGCGCCGTACAAGTACGACCTGCGGCACTTCAACACCATCGGCTCGATCAGCTTCGACCATCCCGACCCGTCCATCTTCACCGTGCTGACCGCGCCGTCGGACATGCCGGGCACGGCCAACATGGATTTCGCCATTTTCCCGCCGCGCGTGCTGGCCATGGAAGACACTTTCCGCCCGCCCTGGTTCCACCGCAACGTCGCCAGCGAGTTCATGGGCCTGATCCACGGCGTCTACGACGCCAAGGCCGACGGCTTCGCGCCGGGCGGCGCCAGCCTGCACAACTGCATGAGCGGGCACGGCCCCGACGCCGGCACCTTCGAGAAAGCCACGGCCGCCGACACCCGGCAGGCGCACTATATCCGCGATACGATGGCGTTCATGTTCGAGACGCGCCGCGTCATCCGCCCCACCGCGCAGGCGCTGGCGAGCCCGCAGTTGCAGCGCGACTATTACGAATGCTGGCAAGGTCTGAAGAAGCACTTCGACCCCGCCAAGCCCAACTGACCGACAGCCCATGACCACTCTGAACGAAACCCACGACGCCAACCTGACCAGCTGGGTGGCCAGCGCCAACGACGAAGGCACCGGCTTTCCGGTACAGAACCTGCCGTACGCCGTGTTCCGCCGGCGCGGCAGCGAGGAAACGTTCCGCCCGGGCGTCGCCATCGGCGACCGCATCCTCGACCTGGCGGCCCTGGCGGAACTGCGGGTGTTCGACGGCCAGGCCGGCGCAGCCCTGGCCGCCTGCACGGCGGACAGCCTGAACCCGCTGATGGCGCTGGGTCGCGCCCACTGGAGCGCGCTGCGCCTGACGCTGTCGCGCGCGCTGCGCAGCGGCGCGGCGCTGCAGGCCCGCCTCGAACCGCTGCTGGTGGCCCAGGCCGACGCCGAATACACCACCCCCGCGCGCATCGGCGACTACACCGATTTCTACATCTCGCTGCACCACGCCACCGCGGTCGGCAAGCAGTTCCGTCCGGACAACCCGCTGCTGCCCAACTACAAATGGGTGCCCATCGGCTACCACGGCCGCGCCTCCAGCGTCGGCGTCGAGCAGCGCTTCCCGCGCCCGGTCGGCCAGACCCGTCCCGCCGCCGAGGGCGAGCCGCCGCAGTTCGGCCCCTGCCAGCGGCTCGACTACGAACTGGAACTGGGCGTGTTCGTCGGCACCGGCAATGCACAGGGCGACCGCATCGCCCTGGACCAGGCCGATGACCACGTGTTCGGCCTGTGCATCCTCAACGACTGGTCGGCGCGCGATATCCAGGCGTGGGAATACCAGCCGCTGGGGCCGTTCCTGGCCAAGAACTTCGCCTCCACCATCTCGCCGTGGATCGTCACGCTGGAAGCGCTGGAGCCCTTCCGCGCCGCCTGGACCCGCGCGGCCGGCGAGCCGCAGCCGCTGCCCTACCTGGCCTCCGAGCGCAACCGCGCGCAGGGCGCCTACGACGTGCAGATGGAAGTGCTGCTGACCACCGAGGTCTCGCGCGCCGCGGGCCACCCGCCGGCCCGGCTGTCGTCCAGCAACTTCCGCGACGCCTACTGGAATATCGCGCAACTGCTCGCGCACCACACGGTCAACGGTTGCAACCTGCAGCCCGGCGACCTGCTGGGCACCGGCACGCTGTCGGGCCCGCAGCCCGAGGAAGCGGGCTCGCTGCTCGAACTGACCCAGGGCGGCAAGGCCCCCATCGAACTGCCCTGGGGCGAACAGCGCGTCTTCCTGCAGGACGGCGACCAGGTCATCATCCGCGCCGAATGCCGCAAGGCGGGCTACCCGCGCATCGGCTTCGGCGAATCCGCCGGCACGGTGCTGGCGGCGCGCTGAACGGCCGGGCCCGCGCGGGCCCGTGCCGGCGCTACCGCGCGGGCAGCCGGTAGCGCTCTTCCCGATAAGCCCAGCTGGCCCACAGGGCGTGGGCCAGCGCCTCGTCCACCAGCCCCGGCGGCGCCGCGGTTTCCGCATAGCCGTCCTCGCGGTCGAGCGGCGCGCGGCTGTAGCGGTAGGCGCGCGGCGCCTTGCGCGGCTCCAGCACCACCAGCGTATCGCCCTTCAAGTAGCCGAAATTGTCGCCATACTGCATGAGCGCCCGGCCCGGGTCGCGGCGGGTCAGGTCCGCCCCGGGCATCGGGTGCGTGCTGTCCAGCCCGATCAGCGACAACAGCGTGGGCCCCATGTCGATCTGGCTGACCAGGCGCTGGTCCTGGCGCGGCGCGACCGTGCCGCCCAGGATCAGCGCCGGGACGCGGAAGTGGCGCACCGGCACGAGGTTGGCGCCGAACACGCGCGAATCGTGGTCGGCGATCACCAGGAACACGGTGTTGTCCCAGTACGGGGCGCGGCGCGCTTTCTCGAAGAACTGGCCCAGCGCCCAGTCGGCGTAGCGCACGGTGTTCTCCACCGTGGCCGGCTCGCCCACCGGCTGGATGCGGCCGGCCGGGTACTCCCAGGGCGAATGATTGCTGACGGAAAACGCCAGCGTGAACGCCGGCCGGTCGCCGTCGGCGCGCAGCAGGCGGTCGAGCTGGTTGAACATGTCCTCGTCCGAAGCGCCCCACGAGCCGACGAAAGCCGGCGCCACGAAGGACTTGCGGTCCACCACTTCCTGGAAGCCGTTGCCCAGGAAAAATCCGCGCATATTGTCGAAATGCGCCTCGCCGCCGTAGATGAAGCGCGCGTGATAGCCGTGCTGCCCCAGCAGCTGGGCCAGGGTGAAGAAGCCGGTCTGCGCGCGCGGCAGCTTCAGCACGGCCTCGGCCACCGAAGGCGGGAACCCCGCCACCACCGCCTCCAGGCCGCGCACGGAACGCGTGCCGGTGGCGTAGGCATGATGGAACATCCAGCCCTGCCGCCCCAGCTGGTCCAGGTTGGGCGTCAGGTCGCGGCCGCCCAGGCTGCCGACATACTGCGCGCCCAGGCTTTCTTCCAGGATGATCACCAGGTTCAGCGGCTTGTCGCGCCGCGCGCTGGCCGGCTGGGTGTGCAGCGTGGGCAGCTGCGGGTCGGCCGGCGGCCCTTGCAGGCCGGCCGCCTCGCGCACGATGCGGTTCATGGTGGCCGCGTCCATGGCCGGGTACAGCGCCGCCGATGAACGTTCGTCGCGCAGGCGATAGGCCGCGTCGAACACGTTGTACAGTGAATTGAGCGCCAGCGTATTGACCATGGCGTCGCCGGAAAACGCCACCATCGACGGGTTGATGGGCCGGTGACCGAGCGTGCCGCGCGCGGCCAGCACGCTGACCGCGATGATGACCAGCGAAGCCAGCGGGCGCTTCCACCAGGCCAGGCGGGCGTCGCGCGCCTGGGTCGGAAACAGCCGGGTGGCCAGCCACGCCGCCAGCGCCAGCACGACGAAGGCCGCCACCAGCACGCCCTTGTAGCCCTGCCACAGCATGGCGGCGACCTCGCGGGGATGCACCAGGTACTCGAAATACAGGCGGTTCGGCCGCGTGTCGTACTCGGCGATGAACTGCGGCGTGGAGACTTCCAGCAATACGTAAAGCATCCACCACAGGCGGAACCACCACGCCGTCAGGCGCGCCGCCAGCGGGCGGTGGCCCAGCCATGGCGACAGCGCCGCCGGCAGGGCCGCCACCATGGCGAGCAGGCACAGGTCGATGCGCAGGCCGCCCGCCATGACCGGCCACAGCCCGCCCGCGTCCTGCACGCGCGGCCACAGCCAGAAGCAAAGAGCCAGCCGGCTCAGGGTCAGGAGCGCCAGGACGGCGACGATGAACCGCAGGGTGAGACTACGCAAGAAGGACTCCGCAATACCGGGCCGGACACGGCGCCGCGTGGCGCCGCGCCCGGCGGATCCGCCAGCATACTGCGGGCGAATTGTTGTATGACATCATATGAATTTAGGTGCTTACCCTAGCGCACTTGGGCGCGGCGCAGCCGCTCGCGGCTGTTGCTCAGGTGGGTGCGCATGGCCGCCCGCGCCGCCTCGGCTTCCTGCCGCACGATCGCGGCGTAGATGTCCTCGTGCTCGAGGTTGACGCGCGCCAGGTATTGCTCGCGGTCTTCGTGGGCGATGCGCGCCGAGTTGATGCGCGTGCGCGGGATGATGGCCGAGCCCAGGTGCGACATCAGGTCCGCGAAATAGCGGTTGTCGGTGGCCTGCGCCACCAGCAGGTGGAAACGGAAATCGGGCGTGATGGTGTCGCCGCCGGCCGCCAGGCAGGCGCGGAACTCGTCCAGCGCGCGGCGCATGTCGGCCAGCTGGGCTTCGGTGCGGCGCTGCGCCGCCAGGCCGGCGGCCTCGCTTTCCAGGCAGATGCGCAGTTCCAGCAGCACCAGCACGTCGCGCACCGTGGCGATATCGGCCGGGTCGACGCGGAAATCGGCGCCGCCGCTGGGCTCGAGCGCATAGGTGCCGACGCCGTGGTGCGTCTCGACCAGGCCGGCGGCCTGCAGGCGCGACAGGGCCTCGCGCACCACCGTGCGGCTGACCCCGAACTGGCGCATGAGGGCCGATTCGGTGGGCAGCTTTTCGCCGGGCCGGATCTGCCCGCCACGGATGCGCTCGGAGAAATCCTCGACCAGCCCTTGCGCCAGGTTGCGCGGACGGCGCGGCGTGGAAACCGGCGATTCTGGGGTATCGGTCATCGAGGGATATCCCGGGTGGCGCCGCGCTTGACGGCGAAATTTTGGCGTCATTATACTGCCCGCAGGTTGTACGATAACTTGGCAAAGACCAGGCGCAGCATTTTCCCCAACTTGCTGGACCACGCATGACCGTACCCGCCGATTTGCCGCCGCCCGCGTCCCGGTGCCGCCGCCTGCTCATCACCGGCGCCGCCGGCGGCCTGGGCCAAGTGCTGCGCGAGCGCCTGCGCCCCCACGCCGAGACCCTGCGCCTGTCCGACATCGCCGCCATGGCCCCGCCCGGCCCGGGCGAAGAAGTCGTCATCTGCGACCTGTCGGATCCACAGGCCGTCATGGAACTGGTGCGCGACTGCGACGCCATCGTGCACCTGGGCGGCATATCGGTCGAGCGGCCGTTCGACGAAGTCCTGCCCGCCAACATCCAGGGCACCTACGACATCTACGAAGCCGCCCGCGTCCATGGCGTGCGGCGCATCGTGTTCGCCAGCTCGAACCACGTCACCGGCTTCTACCGGCAGGGCGAGATCCTGGACGCCGACACGCCGCCGCGGCCCGACGGCTATTACGGCATCAGCAAGGCCTTCGGCGAGAACCTGTCGCGCTTCTATTTCGACCGCTACGGCATCGAGACCGTCTGCCTGCGCATCGGCTCGTCGTTCCCGGAAGCGCGCGACCGCCGCATGCTGGTCACCTGGCTCAGCTACGACGATCTCACCCAGCTGGTGGTGCGCTCCCTCTTCACGCCCAAGGTCGGCCACACCATCGTGTACGGCGCCTCGGCCAACCGCGACCGCTGGTGGGACAACCACGCCGCGCGCCACCTGGGCTTCGAACCCAAGGACTCCTCCGAGCGCTTTCGCGCCGCGGTCGAGGCGCAGCCCGCGCCGGACCCGGACGATCCCGCCGCGCAATACCAGGGCGGCGCATTCGTCAAAGCGGGGCCTTTCTGATCATGGACGCGTCGCGGCAGGCCGAGCGGCTGGGCGACATGCTGTGCGAGGTCGGGGAAAGCCCGGTATGGCATCCCGCCGAGCAGGCGCTCTACTGGACCGACATCCCCGCGCGCCGCCTGTGGCGCTACCACCCGTCCAGCGGACAGGCTCGCCAATGGGCGCTGCCCGAGATGGCGGGTTGCATCGCCATGCGCGGCGACGGCTGGCTGGCCGCCATGGAAAGCGGCCTGTACGCCCTGCCCGCCCTCGCGCCCGGCCAGCCCGCGCCCGCGGCCACGCTGCTGGCGCGCGCCACCCATGCCGAGCCCGCCATGCGCTTCAATGACGGACGCTGCGACCGCCAGGGCCGCTTCTGGGCCGGCACCATGGCGCTGGACATGGCGCGGGGCCGCGACAGCGGGCGCCTGTACCGCTATGCCGGCGGCCGGCTGGACGCGCCGCTGCCCCTGGCGCTGGTCGTGCCCAACGGCATGGCCTTCAGCCCCGACGGCCGCACCATGTACCTGTCCGACTCGCATCCCGACCGCCAGACGGTATGGGCCTTCGACTACGACGTCGATGCCGGGCTGCCGCACCGGCGCCGCGTCTTCATCGACCGCCTGCCGGCCGGCCGCCCGGACGGCGCGGCGGTGGACCAGGACGGCTGCTACTGGATCTGCGGCAATGATGCCGGCGTGGTGTACCGCTACACCCCCGACGGCCGCCTCGACCGCAGCCTGCCGCTGCCGGTCGCCAAGCCGGCCATGTGCGCCTTCGGCGGCCCCGGCCTCGACACGCTCTTCATCACTTCGATCCGGCCGCCCGCGGCTGCGGACGACGCTCTGGACGGCGCCGTCCTCGCCCTGCGCCCCGGCACGCGCGGCCTGGAGGAACCCACTTACCTCGATTAGACCCGCACCGCAGTCAGGCTGAGATTTCCACAAGAGCACTCACGACACGCCACCACTCCCAACCCGGAGGTAGACAATGCTGCGCTTCACCCTTCAACGCGCCACCCTGGCCGCGTCCGTCCTGCTGTTGTCCGCGGCCGCCTGGCCCGCCCATGCCGAGACGCTGCGCTCGGCCGACATCCACCCCGACGACTACCCGACCGTGCTGGCGGTGCGCCACATGGGCGAACTGGTCAAGCAGCGCACCAACGGCCGCCTCGAGATCAAGGTCTACGCCGGCAGCAAGCTGGGACGCGAGGAGGACTCGATCGAGCAGGTGAAGCTGGGCGCGCTCAGCATGACGCGGGTCAGCAGCGCGGCCATGCACAACATCTGCGAAGTGACGCGCGTGCCGTCGCTGCCCTTCCTGTTCCGCTCCAAGGAACACCTGCACAAAGTGCTCGACAGCGACATCGGCGAGCAGATCCTGCGTTCCTGCGAAGAGGCCGGCTTCGTCGGCCTGGCCTGGTACGACAGCGGCGCGCGCTCCATGTACACCCGCGACAAGCCGATCAAGACGGTGGCAGACGTGCGCGGCCTGAAGATCCGCGTGCAACAGTCGGACCTGTCGGTTGCAATGGTCGAGGCGCTGGGCGCCAACGCCACGCCCATGTCCATGGGCGAGGTCTACACCGCGCTCAAGACCGGCCTGGTCGACGCCGCCGAGAACAACTTCCCCAGCTACGAAAGCGCGCACCACTACGAAGTGGCCAAGTACTACTCGATGACGCAGCACACCATGACGCCGGAGATCCTGCTGTTCTCCAAGCGCCAGTGGGACAAGCTGTCCGAGGCCGACCGCAAGATCATCCGCGACGCGGCCCGCGAATCCGTGCCGTATATGCGGAAGCTGTGGAGCGAACGCGAGGACAAGTCGCGCGCGTTGGTCGAGCAGGCCGGCGCGCAGATCGTCGAGCCCGACAAGGCCTCGTTCCAGGCGGTCATGAAGCCGGTCTACGACCGCTACGTCACCACCGACGCGATGAAGGACCTGGTGTCGCGCATCCAGGCGGTCAAGTAGAGCCCGCCATGTCCGTCCAAGTGATCCCAACGGCTGAACGGCGCGCGGCGGGCGGCGCGTTCGCGCGCGCGCTGGACTGCTACGCGCGCGGCTGCGCCATGCTGGCCCGCCTTTGCATGGTGCTCAGTGTCGCCGGGCTGGTCTGCCTGATCGTGGCGGTCTCGTACCAGATCTTCGGCCGCCACGTGCTCAACAGCACCCCTACCTGGGCCGAAAGCCTGTCGCTGTTGCTGGTGCTGTACGTCACCATGATGGGCGCCGCGGTGGCGGTGCGCGATGCCGGCCACATCGGTTTCGAATCGCTGGCCCAGCTGCTGCCGCCGCGCGGCCAGCGGCGCCTGCAGCTATTCGTCCATGCGTTGGTGCTGCTGTTCGGCGCACTGATGGCCTGGCAGTGCGGCGTGCTGGCCGAATCGGTGCACAGCTACAAGATCCCCAACCTGGGGCTGTCGGAGGGCTGGAAATACGCGCCCGCCACGCTTTCCGGCGGGCTGATCGTGCTGTTCTCGCTCGAACACATCATCGCGCTGCTGCGCAACCAGAAGGTGGTCCCCGCATGGCACTGACGCTGCTTTCCGTGACGTTCATGGGCTTCCTGGCAATCGGCGTGCCGGTGGCCTTCGCCATCGGCCTGGCCTCGATCGCGGCCATCCTGTACGAAGACCTGCCGATCGCGGTGGCCTTCCAGCAGATGACGTCGGGCATGCACGCGTTCTCGTTCCTGGCCATCCCGTTTTTCATCTTCACCGGCGAACTGATGCTCTACGGCGGCATCGCCGACCGCATCGTCGCCTTCGCCAAGTCGGTGGTGGGGCATGTGCGCGGCGGCCTCGGCATGTCGAATGTGCTGGCCTGCACCCTGTTCGGCGGCGTTTCCGGCTCGCCGGTGGCCGACGTCTCGGCCATGGGCTCGGTCATGATCCCGATGATGAAGCGCGACGGCTACCACGCCGACTACGCCGTCAACGTGACGACGCATGCGGCCCTGGTGGGCGCTCTCATGCCCACCAGCCACAACATCATCATCTACACGCTGGCCGCCGGCGGCAAGGCATCCATCGCCGCCCTGATCGCCGCCTGCGTGGTGCCGGCGCTGATCCTGACGCTCTGCAACCTGGCGGCGGCCTACCTGGTCGCGCGCAAGCGCGGCTACCCGGCCGGCGCCTTCCCCGGCTGGGGCATGGTGGCGCGCTCGCTGGCGGCCGCCACGCCCGGCCTGTTCGTCATCGTGCTGATCATCGCCGGGATCCTGAGCGGGGTGTTCACCGCGACCGAGTCGGCCGCCGTGGCGGTGCTGTACGCGCTGGCGCTCACCGCGCTGGTCTACCGCTCGCTGACCTGGGACCAGTTCCTGCGGGCGGCCGCCAAGGCGGTCAAGACGACCGGCGTCGTGCTGCTGCTGATCGGCATCTCGGCCACGTTCGGCTACCTGATCGGCTTCTACGGCGTGGCCGAAAGAACCGGCGAATTGATGGCCACCATCTCGGACAGCCCATGGGCCATCTTCCTGATGGTCAACATCGCCCTGTTCGTGCTGGGCACCTTCCTGGACATGGCGGCCACCATCCTGATCTGCACGCCCATCTTCCTGCCGATCTGCATGCAGTACGGCATGAGCCCGGTGCAATTCGGCGTGGTGATGCTGGTCAATTGCGCGCTGGGCCTGAACACCCCGCCGGTCGGCACGGTGCAGTTCGTCGGCTGCGCCATCGGCAAGGTCGCGGTGGGCACGGTCATGCGCACCATCTGGCCGTTCTACGGCGCGCTGCTGGCGGCCCTGGCGCTGGTGACCTACGTGCCGGCGTTCTCGTCCTGGCTGCCCGACCTGCTGTTCAAGTAAGGCGGCCGGGCGGCGGCCGCCGTCAGGCCTGCAGCACCTTGCCCGGGTTCATCAGCCCGCGCGGATCGAGCGCCTGCTTGATGCGCTTCATCAGCGCCAGCTCGATCGCGCTCTTGTAGTGCGGCAACTCGTCGCGCTTGAGCTGGCCGACCCCGTGCTCGGCGCTGATGGAACCCGCGTGCGCCTGCACACTACGGTGCACCACGTCGTAGACGTCCTGCTGCAGCGCCAGCAGGTCTTCCTCGGTCTGGCCGGGCGCGCGCGCCACGTTGTAATGCAGGTTGCCGTCGCCCAGGTGGCCGAACACCACATTGCGCACATTGGGAAACCGCTGCTGCAGCAGCGCGTTGGTCTTGTGCACGAAACCGGCGATGGAAGAGATGGGAATCGAGACATCGTGCTTGATGCCCTTGCCCTGTTCGGCCTCGGCCAGCGGAATGCTTTCGCGCAAGTGCCAGAGCGCGCGGCTCTGCGCCACGTTGGCCGCGATGGCGGCGTCCCGCACCAGCCCGGCCTCGATGGCGGCGCCCAGCACCGTCTCGAAGCGCTCGCGCGCATGCGCCTCGCTCTCGCTGTCGGACAGCTCCAGCAGCGCGAACCAGGGCGCCGCGGCCGACTCGCCCTCGAACGGCAGGCGCTGCTGCGGGAACAGGCGCACCACCAGTTGCAGGCAGTCGCCCGCCATCAGCTCGAAGCCGGTGAGCGCGGCGCCGAAGCCGGCGCGCGCCCGTGACAGCAGCTCGACCGCGTCATCGATCGACCCCAGCGCCAGCAGCGCGGTGCAGGACGCCACCGGGCGGGGGAACAGCTTGAGCGTAGCGGCGGTGATGATGCCCAGCGTGCCCTCGCTACCGATGTACAAGTCGCGCAAATCGTAACCAGTATTGTCCTTGCGCAGGCCGCGCAGGCCGTCCCAGAGCTCCCCTTCGGCGGTGACCACTTCCAGGCCCAGCGCCAGTTCGCGCGCATTGCCGTAGCGCAGCACCTGGGTGCCGCCGGCATTGGTGGCCAGGTTGCCGCCTATGGTGCAGCTGCCCTCGGCGGCCAGGCTCAGCGGGAACAGCCGGCCCGCGTCGGCGGCGGCCTGCTGCACCGCCTGCAGGACGCAGCCGGCCTCGACCGTGATGGTGTCGTTGTCGGTGTCGATGCTGCGGATGCGGTTCAAGCGCGCGGTCGACAGCAGCACCGCCTGGCCCGAGCCGTCCGGCGTGGCGCCGCCGCACAGCCCGGTATTGCCGCCCTGCGGCACCACCGGCGCGCCGTGCTGCGCGCACAGGCGCACCGCCTGGGCGACCTCGGCGGCGCTGCCCGGCCGGATGACGGCCCGCGCCGTGCCGCGGTAGCGGCGCCGCCAATCCTGCAGGTAGGGCTCGGCGTCGGCGCCGGTCAGGACATGGGCGGGGCCCAGGAGTGACTGCAGTTCATTCAGTAGGGACATGGGCGGGATCGGCGGTCGGGGCGCCCGGCCGCGCCGGGCGACAGGATGAGGAACGAAGGTTATTGTAGGACGAGCCTACCCGGCGTGGTCGCCCCCCGCCGGACCGGCGAATCGGGGATAATTCACCCAGGACGGCCGCCGCAGGCGGCCAGGCAACCGCCTCACGCAAAGGAACCCATTTGAACGACGCCTCCCGCTATCCAGATTCCGTCTTCAAGGCCTACGATATCCGCGGCACCGTCCCCGACACGCTCGATGCCGGGTTTGCCCGCGCGCTCGGCCGCACACTGGCCGACCAGGCGCGCGCGCAAGGCGTCGACGCGCTGGTGATCGGCCGCGACGGCCGGCTCAGCAGCCCGGAACTGGCGCAGGCCCTGCAGGACGGCATCCAGGACGGCGGGGTGGACACCATCGACATCGGCCAGGTGCCCACGCCGCTGGTGTACTACGCGGCCCATACGCAGGGCACCGGATCGGGCGTGGCCATCACCGGCAGCCACAACCCGCCCCAGTACAACGGCTTCAAGATGATGATGGCCGGCAAGGCCCTCTACGGCCCGGCCGTGCTGGCCCTGCGCGACGCCATGAACGCCGCGGCCGCGCAAGGCGGCGCCCCGGCGGCCGCGCCGCGCGGCACGCGGCGCGCGCTCGACCTGGTGGACGAATACATCGACCGCATCGTCGGCGACGTCAAGCTGGCGCGCCCGCTCAAGGTCGCCATCGACTGCGGCAACGGCGTGGCCGGCGCGGTGGCGCCGCGGCTGTTCCGCGCGCTGGGCTGCGAAGTCACCGAGCTATATTGCGAGGTCGACGGCACGTTCCCCAACCACCACCCCGATCCGGCCGACCCGCACAACCTGCAGGACCTGATCGACTGCCTGGCCCGCACCGACTGCGAAATCGGCCTGGCCTTCGACGGCGACGGCGACCGCCTGGGGGTGGTCACCAAGTCGGGCCAGATCATCTGGCCCGACCGCCAGCTCATCCTGTTCGCGCGCGACGTGCTGCAACGCTGCCCGGGCGCCACCATCATCTACGACGTCAAGTGCAGCCGCCACGTCGGCCTGGCGGTCGAGCAGGCCGGCGGCCAGCCGCTGATGTGGCAGACCGGCCATTCGCTGGTGAAGGCCAAGCTGGCCGAGACCGGCGCGCCGCTGGCCGGCGAAATGAGCGGGCACATCTTCTTCAAGGAACGCTGGTACGGCTTCGACGACGGCCTGTACACCGGCGCGCGCCTGCTCGAGATCGTGTCGCGCCACGCCAACCCCTCCGAGCCGCTCGAGGCGCTGCCGCAGGCCTTGTCGACCCCCGAGCTGAAGCTCGAAATGGCCGAGGGCGAACCGTTCGCCCTGGTGCAGGCCCTGCGCGAACAGGGCAAGTTCGACGGCGCGCTGCAAGTCATCACCATCGACGGCGTGCGCGCCGAATACCCCGACGGCTTCGGCCTGGCGCGCGCCTCAAACACCACGCCGGTGGTGGTGCTGCGTTTCGAGGCCGACACCCCGGAGGCGCTGGCGCGCATCCAGGACGACTTCCGCCGGCAGCTGCAGCGGCTCGCGCCCGGCGCCGCCCTGCCTTTCTAGAACGAACCGCCCCGCCCATGCCTACTTCCCTGCCGTTCAGCCCCGCATGGCTGGCCTTCGCCCAGGCGGCCCAGAACGCCTCCCGCCGCGGCGACCGGCTGCGCATCATCGAGGCCGCCGGCCTGCGCATCGACCTGACCGCGCAAGCCCAGTCCGAGCAGCTCGACCAGGCCGCCCAGGCCCTGCTCGTGCAGCAGAACTTCGACGCCGCGCGCGCCCACCTGTACGACGGCGGGGAAGCCAACTGGACCGAACGCCGGCCCGCCTGGCATACCGCGCTGCGGGCCGACAACCCGCCGCCGGCGGTGGCCCAGGCGGTGCTGTCCGAGCGCGAGCGCGTGCGGCGCTTCGTGCGCGAACTGGACGGCGCCGACGCCTATGGCGGCATTCTGCACCTGGGCATCGGCGGCAGCGACTGGGGGCCGCGCATGGTCACCCGCGCGCTGCGCCACTACGGCCTGCGCCGCAACATCCAGTTCGCCTCCAATGTCGATTCGCACGCGGTCGCCGACGCCATCGGCCAGCTCGATCCCCACGACACGCTGGTGATCGTCGCGTCCAAGTCGTTCACCACCACCGAGCCGCTCGCCAACGCCGAAGTGGCCATGAACTGGCTGCGCGACGCCGGCGTGGCCGATCCCATCAAGCACGTGGTGGCGATCACCGCCAACGTCGACGCGGCGCTCGATTTCGGCATCTCGCCCGACCGGGTCTTCCGCTTCTGGGACTGGGTCGGCGGGCGCTATTCGCTCTGGTCGGCGATCGGCCTGCCGGTCGCGCTGGCGCTGGGCTGCGAGGCGCTCGACCAGCTGCTGGCCGGCGCCGCCGCGATGGACCAGCACTTCCTGCAGGCCCCGCCGCTGCGCAACGCCCCGTTGCAGATGGCGCTGGCGGGCATCGCCAACCGCAGCGTGCTGGGCTACGCCACGCTGGCCATCACGCCCTACGACTCGCGCCTGATGCACCTGGTGCCGTGGGCCCAGCAGCTCGACATGGAATCGCTGGGCAAGGTCGCCACGCGCGACGGCACGCCCGTAGGGGTGCCCACCGGCCCGGTGGTGTGGGGCATGCCGGGCACCGATTGCCAGCACACGTTCTTCCAGTGGCTGCACCAGGACACCACCGGCGCGCCGGTGGATTTCATCGTCTGCGAACAGCCGGACCATCCCTATGCGCGCCACCACAAGCTGCTGATCGCCAACTGCCTGGCGCAGCGGTCGGCGCTGTTGCGCGGCAAGTCGTACGAAGAAGCGCTGCACGAGACGCGCCAGCACGAGCCCGACGCGCAGCGCGCCGAACTGCTGGCCCGCCACCGCGTGCATCCGGGCGGGCGCCCGTCCAACCTCATCGTGCTGCCGCGCCTGGATGCCTATTCCCTGGGCGCCCTGCTGGCGCTGTACGAACATAAGGTGTTCGCCCAGGGCGCGCTATGGGGCATCAATCCGTTCGACCAATGGGGCGTGGAATTCGGCAAGCTGCTCGCCAAGAACATCATCCGCGAGCTGGATGCCCCGTCGTCCGCCGAGGCCTCCGACCAGGACCCGTCCACGCGCCACTGGATCGACATCCTGTCGCGGCGCGGCTGAACGTCGCCGCCGCGGCGCTACTGCCCGAGCGCCCGGTAGATGTCCAGGTGCTTGCGGCAGACGTCCTCGATATCGAACTCGCGCTCGGCCAGCTCGCGGCCGGCCGCCCCCAGCCGCTGCCGCAGTCCATCGTCGGTCGCCAGCCGTCCGATCGCGGCGGCCAGCGCCATGGCGTCGCGCGGCGGCACCAGCAAGCCGGTCTGGTCCGGCTCGATCGCGTCGCGGCAGCCCGGCACGTCGGTCGTCACGACCGCGCGCCCGCAGGCCGCCGCTTCGATCAGCGAGCGCGGCAGGCCTTCGCGATACGACGGCAGCACCGCGATGTGCGAGCCCGCATACAGCTCGGCCACGTCGCTGCGCTCGCCCAGTGCTTCGATGCAGCCCTCGCGCTGCCAGGCATCGACATCGGCCTGCGTGACCGAGGCCGGATTGCCGGGATCGACTCCGCCCGCCAGCACCATGCGCACCGGCACCCCGCGGCTGCGCAGCAGGCGCGCCGCCTCGACGAACTCCAGCACACCCTTGTCGCGCAGCAGGCGGGCCACCATCAGGGCCGCCACCGGCGGCGGCGGTTCGGGCGTCGCCGCGTATGCCGACAGGTCTACGCCCGAGCCGCGGATCATCACCACCTGCTCCTCGCGCACCGCGCCCACGCCGCGCAGCAGGTCGCGGTCGTTGGTATTCTGGAACACCACGCGGCTGTTGCGGTGTCCCAGCGCCAGCCGGTACAGCACCGTCACGATGGCGCGCACCAACGCCGCCTTGGCGCCGCGCGCCACGAACACGAAGCCCAGCCCCGAGATCGCCGACACCATGGCCGGCACGCCGGCCAGACGGGCGGCAATGCCGCCGTACAGCACCGGCTTGATGGTCACCAGGTGGACCAGGTCCGGCCGCAGGCGGCGGAACAGGCGCCACAGCGCCCAGACCGTGGCCAGTTCCTGCAGCGGCTGCTGGCCGCTGCGGGTCATCGGCACCGCATGGTGCGTCAGGCCGTGCGCCTCGATCTGCGCGACACTGTCGCCCGGCATGGTGGCCACGTGCACCTCGTAGCCGGCGCGCCGCGCCGCCAGCGCCAGCGGCAGCCGGTGCGACAGGAAGAAGGCGGGGTTGTTCACCACGAACAGCAGGCGCGGGGCTGCGCTCATGAGCGGGCTCCTGCTATGCGGCGCCAGGCGGCCTCGTAGGCGGCCACCATGTGCGCCAGGTCGAATTCGGCCAGCACCCGTGCGCGGCCGGCCGCGCCGACGGCGGCGCGGCCGCGCGCGGCGATGTCGTCCAGCGCGGCGGCCACGCCGCCCGCCAGCGCCTCGGGCTGCTCGGGCGGCACCACGGGCGCGGTGGCGCCGACGATGTGGGCGGCGTCGCCCACGTCGGTCACCACGCAAGGCGTGCCGCAGGCCATGGCCTCGGCCACCACGTTGGGGAAGCCTTCCGCGCAGCTGGACAGCACGTGCAGGTCGAGCGCATTCATCACGGCCGGGACGTCATCGCTGGAACCGGCCAGCAGGATCCGGCCGCGCAGGTCGTGGCGGTCGATCAGGGCAGCCAGCTCGGCATTGCCGGGCGACATGCCGCGCCCCACCAGCACGCATTGCAGGCCGCGGTCGCGCCCGTCGCGCACCAGCGCGGCCACCGCGGCCAGCAGATTGGCATGATCCTTGAGCGGGTCCCAGCGGGCCACGCAGCCGATCAGGGGCGTCTGCGGCGCCACCTGCCATACCTGGCGCATCCGTTCGCGCGCCGACTCGTCGGGCTGGTAGCGCGACAGGTCGTAGCCGTTGGCGATTACTTCCAGCCGGTCGGCGCGGTAGCCATACTGTTCGTGCCGCACGGCGGCATCGCGCGCCGCGCAGATAATGGTGGCCGGCACGCGGCCCGACAGCAGCGCGCACAGCTTCAGCACCAGGCGCGCCGAGCGGCTGCTGCGCCGCAGGTGCGCGCCGGAATTGCGTATGCCCCAGGCCACGGCGCGTATGCCGGCCAGCCGCGCCGCCAAGCCGCCGATCAGGTCGGCGTGGTACATCCAGGTCTGCACGGCATCGGGCTGCTCGCTGGCCAGCAGCCGGCGCAACGCCAGGAAGCCGTCCAGGGTCAGGCGGCCGCGCGGCATGCCGAGCGCATGCACGGGCACGCCGGCGGTGCGCAGGCGCGCGCCGTACACGCCCTCGTCGGTCAGCGACACGACACTGTGGCGCACCCGCTGGTCGGGGTAGGTGGCCAGCCGGAACAGCACCGATTCGGCGCCGCCCTGCCCCAGGCCGGTAATGACGTGGATGACCCGCAGGATGGCCGGGCCGCTCATCGTTTGCTCCGCACCGCGTCGAACAGCGCGTCCCATTCGGCCAGCACGGCGGGCAGCGCGTAGCGGCGGCGCACCGACTCGGCCGCCCGCGCCCCCAGTTCGCGCCGCGCCGCCGGGTCGCTCATCACGCGCCGCAGGGCCGCGGCCAGTTGCGCACGGTCGCCGGCCGGCACCAGCAGGGCGTCCTGGCCATCGCGCGTCATCTCGCGCGGGCCGCTCGGGCAGTCGAAGGCCACGCAGGGCAGGCCCAGCGCCATGGCCTCCAGCAGCACATTGGGAAAACCTTCCACTTCGGAGCTCAGCACGAAGGCCTGCCCCCGGGCCAGCTCTTCCCAGGGCTCGGTGGTGCGGCCCGGCAGCTGCACGCGGCCGTCCAGGCCGGCGCGGGCGACGCGGGCCTGCAGGTCATCGCGGTCGGGGCCCTCGCCCCAGATGCACAGATCCCAGTCGGGGAAATCCGCCGCCAGCGTGGCATATACGTCGATCAGCAGGTCGAAGCGCTTGGCCGTCGTCAGCCGCCCCATGGCCAGCAGGCGCTTGCGCGCCACGGCGGCGGTCGGGTCGACCCGCGGCGCATCCAGCAATTCCGGCGGCAAGGGATTGGGAATGACCTTCAGCTGCTTGATGCCGGGCACCTGGCAGGCGAACGGCTCGACCGTATCTTCGGCCTGCACGGTAACCATGTCGGCGCGCGGGTAGAACAGGCGCCGCAGGGCCCGCCACAGGCGCCCGGTGGACTGCTCCACCACCGGATTGGTGCGTTCGCAGACGATCAGCGGCACGTCGAGCCCGCGCGTGGCCAGGATGGCGGCCACGTTGACGTTGGTCAGGAACGAAATGACCACGTCCGGCGCCTTCTCGCGGATCAGCGCGCGCAGGGCGCGCAACCGGCGCCAGGCGGCCAGCGCCCCGCCGTCGCGCGTGCCGACGCGATCGGCCAGCCAGACCAGGTCCACCGCGTCGGACAACGGATAAAAACAAGTGCCCTTGGCGGAATAGGTGGGCACCAGGGTCACGGCATCGCCGCGATCGGTCCAGGCATTGACCAACGTCGCGGCCACCCGTTCGGCGCCGCCCGCGTGCATGGAACTGACCAGCAGCATTATTTTCATGTATCGGAATCCTGTTCGCCGGCCATGCCGGCGTGATAGCGGTCCAGCCAGGCCTGCATCATCAGCACGCCCCACAGGCGGCTGTCCCAATTGCGATGCCCGGAAACATGCTCGCGCCACTTGCGCAGGATCGGCTCCGGCTCGAACCAGCCCTCCTGGCGCAGGCGGGCCGGATCCAGCAGGGCCTCGGCCCAGTCGCGCAGCGGGCCGCGCAGCCAGCTGGCCAGCGGCACCGCGAAGCCCCGCTTGGGGCGGTCGACCAGCGCCTGCGGCACGTGGCGGTAGAGCACCTGGCGCAGCAGCCACTTGCCAGTGTTGCCGCGCACCTTGTATTCGAACGGCAGGCGCCAGGCGAACTCGTAGACGCGATGATCGAGCAGCGGCACGCGCGTCTCCAGGCTGACCGCCATGGCCGCGCGGTCTACCTTGACCAGGATGTCGTCGGGCAGGTAGGTGACGGTGTCCAGTTTCATCATCACGTCGAACGCGCTGCCGTCCATCGGTTGCTCGAACAGCGACGGCGGCTCGACGCCTCCCTTTACCACCCGGCCCGGATCGGCCCAGTACGACACGAACTGGCGATAGAAGTCGCCCCGCGTGTCGGCGCGCAGCAGCTCGCCCAGCTTGCCCACCTTGCCGCGCCACGCGCCGCACCCCGGCAGCGCGGTAGACGCGCCCATCAGCGCGCCCATGGCGTGGCGCAGCGGCCCCGGGACCCGCTCGCACTGGCGCCACCAGTTGTGCACGCGGAAATAGCGCGAATAGCCGCCGAACAGTTCGTCGCCGCCGTCGCCCGACAGGGCCACCGTCACGTGCTGGCGCGCCATGCGCGTGACCAGCGAGGTGGGGATCTGCGACGAATCGGCGAACGGCTCGTCGTACATGTCGGCCAGCGTGGGCACCACTGCCAGCGCGTCGTCGGCGGTCACGTACAGCTCGGTGTGCTCGGTGCCCAAGTGCCGCGCCACCGCCTTGGCGTGCTCGGCCTCGTTGTAGCCCTTTTCGTGGAAGCCGATGGCGAAGGTGCGCACCGGCTGGGCGCTCTGCTTCTGCATCAGCGCCACGATGGTCGAGGAATCGATGCCGCCCGACAGGAACGCGCCCAGGCTCACGTCGGAAATCATCTGGCCGCCCACCGCCTGGGACAGCACGGCCTCGAGCGCATCGGCGGCCTGCGCGTCGGACCCGAACGACAGCGGCGCCGCCAGGCCCTGGTCGGCCATGGCCAGCGCCGACCAGTACGTGCGCGGGGCCGGCATGCGCGCGCCGCGCAGCTCGGCCTCGGCGAGTTCGAGCCAGGTGCCCGGCGGCAGCTTGTGAATTCCCTGGTAGATCGATTGCGGCGCCGGGATGTAGTTATGGCGCATCAGCGACGCCAGGGCGGCGCGGTTCAGCTCGCGCCCGAACCCCGGAATCGGCATCAGCCCCTTGAGCTCCGACGCGAACACGAAATTCGCGCCCGTATAACCGTAGTACAGGGGCTTCTCGCCCATCCGGTCGCGCGCCAGGGTGAGCGTGCGCCGCTCGCGGTCCCACAGGGCGATGGCGTACATCCCCACCGCGGCCTGCAAGGTGGCCTCCACGCCCAGCCCGGCGAAGCAGGCCAGGATGGTCTCGGTGTCCGAATGGCCGCGCCAGTCCGGCGCCAGGCCCGCCTTTTCCAGGCGGGTGCGCAATTCCAGGTGGTTGTAGATCTCGCCATTGAGCACCAGCACATAGCGGCCACTGGCCGAGACCATGGGCTGGTGCCCCGCCTCGGTCAGGTCCAGGATGGCCAGCCGCACATGGGCGAATGCCAGGTCGGCGCCGGGATCCTCCCACAAGCCATGGCTGTCGGGGCCGCGATGGCGGATGCGCCGGCAGCTATCGGCCAGCACGTCGGCCTTGCCTTGCAAGGGTCCCCAGATTCCAGCGATTCCACACATGATGGTGATTTCCGCGATGGTCAGGACAACGGGCGGCCGGGCTAACGGCCCGGTCCGCGCACGTCGTCGAAAAGTTGCTGCCACAGGCCCAGCACACGCCCGGCCGAAAAGCGTTCGCGCGCCTCGATGGCGCGCCCTGCCATGGCCTGGCGCGCAGCCTCGTCGCCCATCAGCGCCGACAGCGCCGCGGCGAGCGCGGCCACGTCGCCGTTGGGCCGCACCAGCACGCCGTCGACGCCGTCGCGCACCACTTCGCGCGGCCCGGTGTCGCAATCGAAGCAGACGGCCGCCAGGCCGCTTGCCAGCGATTCCAGCAATGTATTGGACAATCCTTCGAAACGCGAGCTCAACACGTAGAGGTCGGCGCTGGCGTACCAGTCGCCCACATTGCCTACCCGCCCCGGCAGCGCGACGCGGCCCTCCAGGCCGGCGGCGGCGATCTGCGCCTGCAGCCGCGCCCGTTCGGCGCCTTCGCCAAGGATGACCAGG
This sequence comes from Bordetella genomosp. 2, assembly GCF_002261345.1. Classification (GTDB taxonomy): domain Bacteria; phylum Pseudomonadota; class Gammaproteobacteria; order Burkholderiales; family Burkholderiaceae_B; genus Bordetella_A. The sequence continues at coordinate 107,394 of NZ_NEVT01000008.1, forward strand.
TCCCAGTCGGGATGCTCGCCGGCAATGCGCGCATAGGCTTGCACCAGCAGGTCGAAGCCCTTGTCCGGATGCAGCCGGCCCACCGCCAGCAGGCGCCGGCGCCCGTCGCGGGCCGGCGGCGCCAGCACCGGCTCGGTGCGCGGCAACGGCCAGTGGACGGGGTTGGGAATCACCGCCAGCCGCGACCCCGGCACATGCCGCGCAAGCCAGTCGGCCGTGCCGCGCGTCAGCGCCACCACGCGCGCGGCGCGCGGGTAGGTCAGGCGCCGCAGGCGCTGCCAGAGGCCCGACAAGGCCTGCGACGGCGGATGCGTGTGCTCGGTGGCGATGACCCGGCACGGCAGGCCGCGCGCGGCCAGCACGGCCAGCACCGAGGCGGTGGTCATCATGCCCAGCACGATGTCGGGCTGGAACTGGCGCAACAGGCGGCGCAGCGCGCGCACGCGCCGCACGTTGGCGAGCGCGCCGCGCAGGCCGCCGCCCTCGCCCGCCGTATGCAGTATCTCGCGCCGTACCGCCGGGTGCAGCGTATAGGCGTCGTCGCGCGCATCGGCCTGCGTCGCCAGCATGACCTGCCAACCCGCCGCGGCCCAGTGCGCGCTCAGGTCGGCGGCCACGCGCTCGGCGCCGCCGCCATGCAGCGAATGAATGAAGATCAGCACGCGTGGTGCGGTGGCGCCGGCCATCAGCTCGCCTCCCGTGGCGCCGGCGGCTCGTGGGGCCGCACGGCGACCAGCGCATAGCAGGCGAACGACAGGGCGTACATCAGGCTGGTGGCCAGCATGATGCCGGCCGTGCCCATGCGCGGCGCCAGCATGGCGTTCAGAATGATCTTCAGCAGGAAATTGCCCACGGCGATCAAGGCCATGATGCGATAGCGATTCTGGCTGGCCAGCAATTGCACCAGGATCAGCACCCCGAAATAAAACGGCAGCTGCAAGAGCCCCCAGCGCAGCACCCCGGCCACCGCGGCGGTATTCTCGGCGGTGAAGGCGCCCCGCTCGAACAGCAGCGCCACGCCCCAGGGGGCAAGGACCCACGCCAGCGCCACCGCCGCGGTGCCGGCGCCGACCATCAGCACCGACCACTTCAGCGCCATGGCGCGGGCCCGCGCCGCGTCGCCGCGGCTTTGTATGTCGGCCAGCACCGGCAGCGCCGCGCGCCCCACCGACACGGCGCCGATGCCCAGCAGCAGCGACAGCAGGCGGCTGGCATAGCCCAGCGTGGCGTTGGCGTTGTCGCCCAGGTTGGCGGCGGTGTATTGGTCCAGCGGCCCCACGAAGCTCATGGCGACCTGCCCCACCAGCATGATGCCGGCGGCGCTCATCAGCTCGGGCCAGTGCGGCGAGCGCAGCGACAGCCGCGGCGCGCCCCACAGCCCGCCATCGGCGCGCGCGGCCAGCCACGCCAGCCACACGGCCTGGATCAGGTAGCCCACCAGCGTGCCCCACAGCAGCGGCCCGACGTCGTCGGCCGACACTGCCGCCAGCATCACCCACGCCAGCGTGGCCACCGCCGGCATGCTGTCGAGCAAGGTGTTGACGTGGCGCTCGTGGGACCGCAGCCGCGCCCCGCTGATGCCCGCCATCAGCACCAGCACGGTGACCGGCACGAAGGCGTACAGCAGTTGCCGGCTCATGGCCGCCACTTCCGGGGACAAGCCGCTGCCCAGCCATTGCAGCACCCATGGCCAGGCCAGCGCGGTCAGGGCCGCCAGCGCCAGGCCGCCCGCCAACACCATGCCCTGCAGCTCGCGCACGAACAGGTCGCGCTCGGCGCCGCCGGTGCGCCGCAGGCGCACCAGCACCGGGATCAGCACGACCCCCAGCACGCCCACGATGGTGACCGGCAGCCAGGTGGCCATGGTCATGGTGAACTGGTAGGCGTCCACGGCATCGCTGATGCCATAGCGGTACGCGACCGCCATTTCCTTGACGGCGCCCGCCGCCTTGCCCAGCACCAGGAAGACCGCCACCCGGAAAGCGCCCCTGAAGATGCGCAGGTGGTCGGGGTGGATGGCGTTGAACTTGCGTAGTAGCGTTTTCAAAAAACGTTCAGCGCAAGAATTGCTTGTACCAGGGCATGGCCGTCTCGAGACCCTTGAGGATGTCGTAGGCCGGCTGGTAGCCCAGCAGCTTGCCCGCCTTGCCGATGTCGGCCTGGGAATGGCGCACGTCGCCGGCGCGGAAGTCGGCGTAGACCGGCTGCTTGTCGTAGCGCACGCCCTGGCCGGCCAGCGCCTGGGCCAGGTAGCGGAACAGATCGTTCAGCGTGGTGCGGCCGCTGTAGGCCACGTTGTAGACCTGGTTGACGCCTTCCTCGGGCGCCAGCGCCGCCAGCAGGTTGGCCTGCACGGCATTGTCCACGAAGCAGAAATCGCGGCTGGTCTCGCCGTCGCCGTTGATCACCACGTCGTCGCCGCGGATCATGGCGGCCGTCCACTTGGGGATCACGGCCGCGTAGGCGCCTTCCGGATCCTGGCGCTTGCCGAACACGTTGAAATACCGCAGCCCCACGCTGGCGAAACCATACGAGCGCGCGAACACGTCGGCATACAGCTCGTTGACGTACTTGGTCACGGCATACGGCGACAGCGGCTTGCCGATGGTGTCCTCGACCTTGGGCAGGCCGGGATGGTCGCCATAGGTGGAGCTGGAGGCCGCGTAGACGAAGGTCTTGGTGTTGGCATCGCGCGCCGCCACCAGCATGTTCAGGAAGCCGCCGATGTTGACGTCGTTGGTGGTGATCGGGTCGTTCAGCGAGCGCGGCACCGAGCCGAGCGCGGCCTGGTGCAGCACGTGGTCCACGCCCTCGACGGCCTGGCGGCACGCCGGCAGGTCGCGGATATCCCCTTCCAGGAAAGTGAAGCGCGCCCACTGGGCCGGTTCGACCGAATCGCGCACCTCGTCCAGGTTGTGGCGGTGGCCGGTGGCGAAGTTGTCCAGCCCCACCACGGTCTGGTCCAGCTTCAGCAGGGTTTCCAGCAGGTTCGAGCCGATGAACCCGGCGCAGCCGGTCACCAGCCATTTGCGGGGCGCGCGGCGCAATTCCTCTTTGAGGCTTTCGTAGCGATTGCTCATTCGTCTTCCTTACAGGCGCAGATCGGATTCGTCGGGGGCCAGCACGTATTTCAGGTCGTACAGCACGTGCTTGGCCTTGCCCAGCTTGCGGATTTCCGCCGCGCCCATCTCGATGAACTGGCGATGCGACACCGCCAGGATGATCGCGTCGTACTTGCCCGCCTCCGGCTCGGCCACCGGCGTAATGCCGTATTCGTGCACCGCCTCCTGGGGGTCGACCCACGGGTCGTAGACGTCCACATCGACGTTGTACTCGCCCAGTTCGTTCACGATGTCCACCACCCGGGTATTGCGCAGGTCGGGGCAGTTTTCCTTGAAGGTCAGGCCCATGACCAGCACGCGCGCGCCCTGCACATGGATGCGCTGCTTGGTCATGCACTTGACCAGCTGCGACACCACGTAGCTGCCCATCGAGTCGTTCAGGCGGCGGCCGGCCAGGATGATCTCGGGGTGGTAGCCGATGGCCTGCGCCTTGTGCGTCAGGTAGTACGGGTCGACGCCGATGCAGTGGCCGCCCACCAGGCCGGGGCGGAACGGCAGGAAGTTCCACTTGGTGCCGGCGGCCTGCAGCACCGCTTCGGTATCGATGCCCATCTTGTTGAAGATCAGGGCCAGCTCGTTGATCAGCGCGATGTTGACGTCGCGCTGCGTGTTCTCGATGACCTTGGCGGCCTCGGCCACGCGGATGCTGGAAGCCTTGTGGGTGCCGGCCGTGATGATCTCGTTGTACAGCGTGTCGACCAGGTCGGCCACTTCGGGCGTCGAGCCGGAAGTGACCTTCTTGATGGTGTTGACGCGGTGCGCCTTGTCGCCCGGGTTGATGCGCTCGGGGCTGTAGCCGGCATAAAAGTCCTGGTTGAACTTCAGGCCGGAGACGCGCTCGAGCACCGGCACGCAGTCTTCTTCGGTAGCGCCCGGGTAGACCGTGGATTCGTAGATGACGATGTCGCCGCGCTTGAGCACCGCCCCGATCGTCTCGCTGGCCTTGATCAGCGGCGTCAGATCGGGCTGCTTGTAGGCGTCGATGGGCGTGGGCACCGTGACGATGTACACGTTGGCCGCGGCCAGGTCGGCGCGCTCGGCGGTGTAGGTCAGGTGCCTGGCCTCGGCCAGTTCGGCGTCGTCGACTTCGAGCGTATGGTCATGGCCCGCCTTGAGGGCCTCGATGCGCTTGGCGTTGATGTCGAAGCCGATCACCGGCCGCTTCTTGCCGAACTCAACGGCCAGGGGCAGTCCGACATAGCCCAGGCCGACCACGGCAAGTTTTACCTCATCGATACGCAAGATAGCTCTCCCTTGCCGTGTCGAGTCCACGGCATTTCAAATAGGAACGGTAAATTGTAACAACGGCCCGCCGGCCGGCGCAGCCGGCATACGTCAATGCGCACGCGGCAGCAGCAGCCAGCCGGGCCGGCGCCACGACACCAGCCGCACGTACAACCAGATGTAGGCCGCCGCGAACACCAGCAGGCTCAAGCCGAGGATCCAGGCGTTGTCCCACCAGATCGTGGCCGGCACCAGGCCGATCAGCGCCAGTACCCACATGTAGGGCGAGGCCAGCGCGTTGCACAGCGCCGGCACCGCATGGCGGCGGTTCTTGCTGAAGGTCACGCGCACCAGCCGGCGGAACACCAGCTGGTGCAGGTGCAAGGCGTCGGGCTGGTCGACCGGCACGCCGCGCTTGAAGCGGCGCCGCCAGATGGAAAAGCCGGTTTCGAACACGGGGTAGAACAGCACCGCCAGCGCGTAGAACGGCGAGACCGAGGGATTGCGCACCACCAGCAGCACCGCCAGCTCGGCCAGCATGAAACCCAGGAAGTACGCGCCGCCGTCGCCCAGGAACACGCGGCCGAACGGAAAATTCCAGACCAGGAAGCCGAGCGTCGCGGAAGCCAGCGCCGCGGCGATCATGGAAATGGGCATGTCGCCGACCTGCAGCCCGACCAGCGCGATCGACACCGCCATCAGGGTGGCCACCATGCCGGCCAGCCCGTTCATGCCGTCGACGATGTTCAGCGCGTGCGTACAGCCGCCCACCGCGAACATGGTGAACACCAGCGAAACCGGCCAGAACGCCAGCACCCAGTCGACCGGGGCGATGCCCACGCGGCTGACCCCGCCCAGCAGCCACCATGCAATGGCGGCCGACAGGAATGCCGCCAGCAGGCGCTTGCTGGCGCCGATGTCCTTGGTGATGTCTTCCAGCAGGCCGGCCACGAACACCGGCAGCACCGCGACGAACAGCGCGGGCCACAGCCAGGTGAGCGTCATGTTGCTGGGCCCCAGCACCAGCAGCCCGGCCAGCGACCCGGCCAGCACGGCCAGCCCGCCCACGCGCGGCGTGGCGCGCGAATGCGACGCCTGGGGCTTGCTCAGGTCGCTGTCGCCGGTGAAGGCGCCATGCCAGCGCTCCGACGCCACGATGAGCCCCCCCACCATGAACGCCACCACGCAGATGTACAGCCAGGTCACGGAAACACCTTAGTCGGGTCGATTTTTGAAGAAACAGAGCACAACATTATCGAGAGCGCGTGTAACGGTCATATATGTGAGACCTAAACAAGTGCAAGCCCGCCCCACAGAACGTAACGCCCCCTGTAGCGCCCCCCACGCTAGAGGGACAGCCGAAAACCATTGTAATTCTTTCCGTCCCGTTGCACGGGCCCGAATTAAGGGTAAATACGGAGGAATAGACATCCGGCAACGGCCTTGCCCGCGCAGCCGTGAAAATTTTAGGGACGCATCTGCTCGACCCAAAAAAAAGCCCGAGATCTTGCGATCTCGGGCTAAATCCACCAAAGGAGGAGGGTGGAGGAGACAACCGGGGCATGTTGGGGTGAACACTGCGATATCGCTACCGGGTTCTACCGCTACGCAACCGGGGTTAGGCACCGCGCCGACTGCGTTTCAACATCCATGAACGAATCATAGCCCATCCATTTGTGCGATGCAAGATTTTTTTTGCGGCGAAGCCAGGCGGCCGACGGGTGTTGCGGTTTTGCAGCATCACCCCCACGAAAGCGGCGCGAATACTGGCCTGGGCGCGGCAGAGGGTTTTCTCCGAAAGGGTAAACCCTTGCGGGCTTACCCTATATTTTTCAACCACTTAGCACGCCAGAACCGGGACACCGCGGGCGCTGCGCGGGCCAATATGGTGCAATGCACCATCTTCTGCACCATCCTGGCGCGACGGCTCAGATCCAGTAAGCCGTCGAGGTCATCACCCGCGACATGGCCCGCATCGCGCCGCGCACCGGCGCCGGCAGCGGCACGCCGCCCGCCTCTTCGGCGCTGGTGCGGTGCTGGGCTTCGTCCTCTTTCATCTGGCGCACGATCTGGCGCGAGCGCTCGTCTGTCTCGGGCAGGCTGCGCAGATGGCCGTCCAGGTGCGCCTCGACCTGGCGTTCGGTTTCCGCCATGAAGCCCAGATTGCGCGGCGTACCGGCGCGGCTGGCCAGCACGCCCAGCGCGAACGAACCGGCATACCACAATGGGTTGAGCAAACTCGGGCGGCTGCCCAGTTCCTCCAGGCGCTGTGCGCACCAGGCCAGGTGGTCGACCTCCTCGGCCGCGGCGCGGCGCAGCAGGTCGCGCGCCGGCGCTTCGCGGCAGGCCGCCGCCTGGCCGCGATACAGGGCCTGCGCGCACACTTCGCCCACATGGTTGACGCGCATCAGCCCGGCGGCATGGCGCTTCTGCTGGTCGGTCAAGGGCGGGGCTGGGTCGGCGGCCTGCGCCGGATAAGGCCGCGACGAGGCGGCCGCGCCCGACAACACGCGCAACGCGCGGTCCACTTCGGCGAACAGCGGATCGAGCGGGCCGCGCCGGCGCGCAAACGGCGCCGGGCCGGCAGGTGAGGAAGCGACGGACATGACGGGACTCCTGTAACGGCCCCCACCCTGTCGGCAGGCGGGGCACTCATTCGGGAATTGTACGCAACGGGTATCATCGGTTTTTGTTCGCGCTTTACGTACAAGGAACCCTCTCATGGACTGCACGATCAACTGGGGCGGGCCCGACGGCATGCTCTTCGTGGCCACCACCGGCAGCGGCCACGTCGCCACGATGGACGGCGCGGTGGACGGCGGCGGCCACAACCTGGCGCCGCGTCCCATGGAGCTGCTGCTGGCCGGCACGGGCGGCTGCACCGCCTACGATGTCGTGCTCATCCTCAAGCGCGGCCGCCACGCGGTCAGCGGCTGCAGCGTGAAGCTCTCGGCCGAGCGCGCCGACACCGATCCCAAGGTCTTCACGCGCATCCATTTCGCTTTCACCGTCACCGGCCAGAACCTGCCGCGCGCCGCGGTCGAACGCGCCGTGCAGCTGTCGCACGAGAAATACTGCTCGGCCTCGGCCATGCTCGAAAAAACCGCGCAGCTGAGCTTCTCGGTCGATATCGTCGACACGCAGGCCACGCCGGCCGCCTGATGCCGCCGCGCCGCCGGCCGGCCCGCCCGAACTGACATGAAACAATACCTCTCGCTGATCCAATCCATTCTCGACCACGGCTCGTGGCAGGAGAACCGCACCGGCATACGCACGCTGTCGCTGCCCGGCGCGTCCCTGCGCTTCGACCTGCAGCAGGGCTTCCCGGCGGTCACGACCAAGAAACTGGCCTTCAAGTCCGCCGTCGGCGAGCTGGTGGGCTTCTTGCGCGGCGCGCGCAGCGCGGCCGAGTTCCGCGCGCTGGGCTGCAAGGTATGGGATCAGAACGCCAACGAGAACGCCGCCTGGCTGGCCAACCCGTACCGCGAAGGGCCGGACGACCTCGGCCCGGTGTACGGCGTGCAGTGGCGCCGCTGGCCCGCCTACAAGGTGGTGCCGAGCGCCAACACGGCCCAGGTCCAGGACGCCCTGGGCCGCGGCTACGCCCAGGTGGCCGAGCTCGACGAGGACGGCGTGCCGCACGTGCTGCTCTACAAGGCGGTGGACCAGCTGCGGCAATGCCTGGACGCCATCCACCACACGCCGCAGGACCGCCGCATCCTCTTCCATGGCTGGAACTGGGCGCAGATCGAGGAAATGGCCCTGCCGCCCTGCCACCTGCTGTACCAGTTCCTGCCCAATGCCACGACGCGCGAAATCTCGCTGTGCCTGTACATCCGCTCCAACGACGTGGGGCTGGGCACACCGTTCAACCTGACCGAGGGCGCGGCGCTGCTGCACCTGGTCGGCCGCCTGACCGGCTACACGCCGCGCTGGTTCTCGTACTTCATCGGCGACGCGCACATCTACGAGAACCACCTGCCGATGCTGCGCGAGCAGCTCACCCGCGATCCTTATCCCGCACCGCGCCTGGTGCTGTCGGACCGCATCCCGGACTACGCCGCGACCGGCCGCTACCAGCCGGAATGGCTGGAACAGGTCGAGCCATCGGATTTCACCCTGCAGGACTACCAGCACCACCCGGCGCTGACCGCGCCCATGGCCGTGTAAGGAAGACCCCATGCCGCCTCGCCTGGCCCTCGTGGTCGCCTATTCCGACAACCGCGTCATCGGGCGCGACAACGCATTGCCCTGGAAACTGCCCGGCGACCTGGCGCACTTCAAGCGCACCACGCTGGGCAGCCCGATCATCATGGGACGCAAGACCTGGGAATCGCTGGGCCGCCCGCTGCCGGGCCGCGCCAACATCGTGATCAGCCGCAACCTGCAGTACAGCGCGCCCGGCGCCCAGGTCGTGCCCACGCTGCAGGCCGCCGTGGCCGCCTGCGGGGCAGTCGACGACGCCTACGTGATCGGCGGCGCGCAGATCTACGCGCAGGCGCTGCCGCTGGCCCAGCGCATCATCGCTACCGAAGTGCACGCGCAGGTCGAGGGCGACGCCTTCTTTCCCCTGCTGCCTTCGTTCGCCTGGCGCGAGGCGTCCCGCCAGCCGCAGCCGCCGGAAAACGGCTACGCCTACGACTTCGTCGTCTACGAACGCGCCGCCTGACGCGCCAGCCCGCCGGCGCCAGCCAGGAATCGCCACAATTCGGGCGCCTGCGAATAGGCGACATTGAAGCGTATCCACGGAATGTCCGCCTCGCCCGGGTCGAAGTACGAACCCGGCGCCAGCCAGATGCCGTCCTTCAAGGCCTGCTCGGCCAGGCCGTTGGCGCCCTGCGCATCGGCGCCGGGCAGGCGTGCCCACAGGAACAGGCCGGCCTGCGGCCGCGCCCACACCTGCATGCCCAGCTCGTCCATGCGTTGCCCGGCCATGCCATGGGCCTGGGCCAGGCGCTCGCGGGTGCGCACGATGTGGGCGCGGTAGCGCCCTTCGCGGATGACCTGGTGCACGACCCGCTCCATGATTTCCGGCGAGGTCAGCCCCACCGCCATCTTGGTGCGCGCGATATCGCGCATCAGGTCGCGGTGCGCCACCACGTAGCCCACCCGCACCGACGGACTGATCACTTTCGAATAGCCGCCCAGGTACACCACGCGCTGCGCGCCGTCCAGGGCCGCCAGCAGCGGCGCGATGCCGGGCATGAGTTCGCGCGAGATGTCGTCTTCGATGACCCAGAAATCGTGCTGCTGGGCGGCCTGCAACACGCGGAACGCGTTGGCCATGCTCATCACGGCGCCGGACGGATTCTGCAGCACGGTGTTGACGAACAGCGCGCGCGGCCGGTGCTCGGCCGCCACGCGCCCCAGCACATCGCGATCCAGGCCGTCCGGCGTGCGCGGCACCGTGACCGCGCGCATCCCGGCCAGGCGCAGCAGCGGCAACAGGTTGGCATAGCAGGGCTGCTCGACCGCGACCGTGTCGCCGGGGCGCAGCAGGGTGCGGATCACCAGGTCCAGGCCGTGGGTCACGCCCTGGGTCAGCACCACCTGGTCGGGCGCGACGTCCAGTCCATGGGCCGCCAGGCCGGCCGCCACGCTTTCGCGCAGGGGCGCATACCCGTAGGGATGCCCATAGCCGGCGATGCGCAACGCCGGCACGCGGCCCAGGTGGCGCAGCGCCTGGTGCAGCCCTTCTTCGTTCAGCCATTCGCCGGGCAGCCAGCCGCAGCCCGACTTGATGGGGATGGAATGATCGGCGTAGATATCGGACAGCAGCCAACCCGCGTTCAGGCGCGGCGGCTGCCACGGCGCCATGGCCGGCCCGGCGGCCGGGCGGGCGCGGGCCGCCACGCGGTACCCGGCGCCCGGCCGGGCAACCAGCCACCCTTGCGCCACCAGGCGGCTGTAGGCGCCGGCCACGGTGAAGGTGCTGATCTCGTGACTGCGCGCGAATTCGCGCACGGACGGCACCGCCATGCCCGGCCGCAGCGCTTGCGCCTCGATGGCGCGCACGAAGGCGTCGACCACCTGGTCGACCAGCGAGGGCGCTTGCCTGCGCGAACGGATCGGCTGGAAATCAAGCATGGCGCGGGTGGCGATGGATACCAATACGGTTGTCTCGCGCTCAACTATACAGTTAGCGCCGTTTACGCCAATTGTATATTTTCATCCGCGGCGGGCGCGCTCAGAATGGGCTCCAATCCTGCATTCATGCGCCGCCCCCCCGCCGTACAGGCCGCGGCCCGCCCAGCAGGCTCTTCCTGGAGACCGCACCATGAACGCCCCCACCGGCTTGCCCGACCTGTCCCATCTGTGGATGCCGTTCACCGCCAACCGGCAATTCAAATCCCAGCCGCGCATGCTGGCTGGCGCCAAAGGCATGTATTACACCTCGACGGACGGCCGTCAGATCCTCGACGGCACGTCGGGCCTGTGGTGCGTCAATGCCGGCCACTGCCGCGAAGAAATCGCCCAGGCCATCGCGCGGCAGGCCGCCACGCTCGACTACGCCCCGGGGTTCCAGCTGGGCCATCCGCTCGCCTTCGAGGCGGCGTCCGCCGTGGCCGGCCTGATGCCGCAGGGCATGGACCGGGTGTTCTTCACCAACTCCGGCTCGGAATCGGTCGACACCGCGCTCAAGATCGCGCTGGCCTACCACCGGGCCCGCGGCGAAGCGCAACGCACCCGCCTGATCGGCCGCGAACGCGGCTATCACGGCGTTGGCTTCGGCGGCATCTCGGTGGGCGGCATCTCGCCCAACCGCAAGACCTTCTCCGGCGCCCTGCTGCCCGCGGTGGATCACCTGCCGCACACGCACAGCCTGGAGCACAATGCGTTCTCGAAAGGCCAGCCGGCCTGGGGCGCCCACCTGGCCGACGACCTCGAGCGCATCGTCGCCCTGCACGACCCGTCCACCATCGCGGCCGTCATCGTCGAACCCATGGCCGGCTCGACCGGCGTACTGGTCCCGCCGCAGGGCTACCTCGAACGGCTGCGCGAGATCACCGCGAAATACGGCATCCTGCTGATCTTCGACGAAGTCATCACCGGCTACGGCCGGCTCGGCACCGCCACGGCCAGCGACTACTTCGGCGTGACCCCCGACCTCATCACCATGGCCAAGGGCATCAGCAATGCGGCCGTGCCGGCGGGCGCCGTGGCGGTCAAGCGCGAGGTGCATGACGCCATCGTCAATGGCGCCCAGGGCGGCATCGAGTTCTTCCATGGCTATACGTATTCGGCCCACCCGCTGGCCGCCGCTGCGATCCTCGCCACGCTCGACCTGTACCGGCGCGACGACCTGTTCGCCCGCGCGCGCAAGCTGGCGCCGGCGTTCGAGGCCGCCGCGCACGGGCTCAAGGGCGCGCCCAACGTGATCGACGTCCGCAACATCGGCCTGGTAGCCGGCATCGAGCTGGCGCCGCGCGACGGCGCCCCCGGCGCCCGCGCCGCCGAAGCCTTCCAGAAATGCTTCGACAGCGGCCTGATGGTCCGCTACACCGGCGACACGCTGGCCGTCTCGCCCCCGCTCATCATCGAAGAGGCGCAAATCGCCGAAATGTTTGACTCGATCGGAAAGATCCTGAAGGAAGTTGCCTGACTCCATGAAAACTCTCACCCATTACATCGACGGCCGTCCGCAAGAGGGCCGCAGCGGCCGCTACGCCGAGGGCTTCAATCCGGCCACCGGCGAAGTCGCCACCTCGATCCCGCTGGCGTCGCCGGACGAGGTCGACGCCGCGGTCGCCGCCGCGCGCGCGGCCTTTCCCGCCTGGTCCGAAACGCCCGCGCTCAAGCGCGCGCGCATCCTGTTCAATTTCAAGGCCCTGCTCGACCGCCACCAGGACGAGCTGGCCGAGCTCATCACGCACGAGCACGGCAAGGTGTTCTCCGACGCCAAGGGCGAAGTCGCGCGCGGCATCGAGGTCGTGGAGTTCGCCTGCGGCGCGCCCCAGCTGCTGAAAGGGCAGTACACCGACCAGATCGGCGGCGGCATCGACAACTGGAGCATGCGGCAGCCATTGGGCGTCGTGGCCGGCATCACGCCGTTCAACTTCCCCATGATGGTGCCGTGCTGGATGTTCCCGGTCGCGCTGGCCTGCGGCAACACCTTCGTGCTCAAGCCCTCCGAACGGGACCCGTCGGTTTCGCTGCGCCTGGCCGAGCTGCTCAAGGAAGCCGGCTTGCCCGATGGCGTTTTCAACGTGGTGCACGGCGACAAACAGGCCGTGGACGCGCTGATCGCCCATCCCGACGTCGAGGCCCTGTCGTTCGTCGGCTCCACGCCCATCGCCGAATACATCTACGCCGAAGGCACGCGCCGCGGCAAGCGCGTGCAGGCCCTGGGCGGCGCCAAGAACCACATGGTGGTCATGCCCGACGCCAACCTGGAGCAGGCCACCGACGCCCTGATCGGCGCGGCCTACGGATCGGCCGGCGAACGCTGCATGGCGATCTCCGTGGCGGTCGCGGTCGGCGACGTGGCCGACCAGCTGATCGAACGCCTGGAGCCGCGCGTGCGGGCGCTGGTCATCAAGAACGGCATGGAAGCGGACGCCGAGATGGGCCCGCTGGTCACAGCCCAGCACCGCGCCAAGGTGATCGGCTACATCGAGGACGGCATCGCGGCGGGTGCCCGGGTCGTGGTCGACGGCCGCGAACAGAAAGTGGCCGGCCAGGGTTTCTTCCTGGGCGGCACGCTGTTCGACCAGGTCACGCCGCAGATGAACATCTACCGCGAGGAGATCTTCGGACCGGTGCTGTGCGTGGTGCGCGTGCCCGACTTCGCCGCGGCGGTCGAGCTCATCAATGCCCACGAATTCGGCAACGGCGTGGCCTGCTTCACGTCCGACGGCGGCGTGGCGCGCGCCTTCGCGCGCCAGATCAAGGTCGGCATGGCGGGCATCAACGTGCCCATCCCCGTGCCCATGGCGTGGCATTCATTCGGCGGCTGGAAGCGCTCGCTGTTCGGCGACCACCATGCCTACGGCGAAGAAGGCGTGCGCTTCTACACGCGCTACAAGAGCGTCATGCAGCGCTGGCCCGACAGCATCGCCAAGGGCGCCGAGTTCACCATGCCGGTGGCCAAGTAAAACGGCGTTCGACGCCTTGGGTGCCGGGCCCCGCGTGGCGAGGCCCGGCACCCGCTCCGAAGTAAACCGCGCGGGGCCCGTTGGCATGCCAGGCTCCGCGCAGCGCCTGGCACCTCGTCCGCCGGCCGCTTGGCCCCCCCTGCTTTTCGCGGCCGCCTCACCCACGGGCATCGCCGTATTGCCCAACGCGCATTTCTTCAGCAGAATCTTCCTATCCGGGTTTCTTCAAGTGAACGCACGGCCCTTGGGAGGATCACTCCGATGCGCATCGGAATAGGCGGGTTCCAGCACGAAACCAACACTTTCGCGCCGTCGCGCGCCACCTGGGAAGAATTCGCCGACAAGGGCGGCGGCTGGCCCAGGCTGGTGTCGGGGCCGCCCATGTTCCAGGCGGTGGCCGGCGCCAATATCCCGGTGGCGGGCTTCATCGAAGCCATGCCCGGGCACACCCTCCTGCCCGCCACCTGGGCCGCCGCCAGCCCGTCGGGGCACGTCACGCGCGATGCCTACGAGCGCATCGCCGGCATGATCCTCGACGGCCTGCGCCAGGCGCTGCCGCTCGATGCCGTCTACCTGGACCTGCATGGCGCCATGGTGGCCGAGCACCTCGACGACGGCGAAGGCGAGCTGCTGCGCCGGGTGCGCGCCCTGGTCGGCCCCGCCGTGCCCATCGTGGCCAGCCTCGACCTGCACGCCAACGTCACCCGCGCGATGGTGGCGCACGCCGACAGCCTGGTCTGTTATCGCACTTACCCCCACATCGACATGGCCGACACCGGCCGGCGCGCGGCGCAGCTGCTGGACCGACGCCTGCACGGCATGCCGCGCCCCTACGTGGCGCTGCGCAGCATTCCCTACCTGATCTCGCTGTGCTGGCAATCCACCGATATCGAACCGTCGCGCAGCCTGTACAAGCTGCTCGAGGACCTCGAATCGCGCGACCCGACCATCAGCCTGTCGTTCGCCACCGGGTTCCCGGCGGCCGACTTCCCGGAATGCGCGCCCACGGTATGGGCCTACGGCGACACCCAGGACGACGCCGACGCCGCGGCCGACGCAATGGCGCGCGCGGTGCTCAATGCCGAAGCGGACTTCGGCGGCAAGATCCACACCCCGGACGAGGCCGTGCAGGCCGCCATGGCCATGGCGCGCGACGCCGCCAAGCCGGTCATCATCGCCGACGTGCAGGACAACCCCGGCGCCGGCGGCAGCTCCGACACCACCGGCATCCTGCGCGCGCTGCTGCGCCACCGGGCCGCCAACGCGGCCATCGGCCTGATCGTCGACCCGCGTGCCGCGCTGGCCGCGCACCAGGCTGGTGCGGGCAACACCGTGAAAATCGCGCTGGGCGGACATTCGGGTATTCCCGATGACGCCCCCCTCGAAGCCGAATACCTGGTCGAGACGCTCTCGGACGGGCGCTTCGATACCCACGGGGCGTTCTACCGCGGCTTCCACATGGACCTCGGCCCCAGCGCCTGCCTGCGCCTGGATGGCGTGCGCATCGTGGTGGCGTCCAACAAGGTCCAGATGGCCGACCAGGAAATGTTCCGTTTCGCCGGCATCGAGCCCACCCGCCAGGCCATCCTGGTGGTCAAGAGCTCGGCGCACTTCCGCGCCGACTTCACCGACATCGCGCACTCCATCCTGGTCTGCGCGGCGCCGGGCTCAATGCTCATGGACGCCAGCCGCCAGCCATGGACACGGCTGCGCCACGGCATCAGAATGGCACCTTGCGGACCGGCCTTTTCGGCCAGCGCCGCAAGCGCCTGACCGGCGCGCCACGCCAGACGGCACGCGGCCATCGTGACGGCTCCCGCCGCCCACAATCGACTCTAAGGGGATCTCCATGCTGAAGTTCGTCCGTACGGCCGTCCTGGCCGGCGCAACACTCCTTGCGGGGAGCGGCGCGCACGCAGAATCCGTCATCCGGGCCGTCATGCATTCGCCGCTGCGGCTCACCGACCCGCATGCCACCACGGCATACATCACCACGTGGCATGGCTACATGATCTACGACACGCTGCTGGCCACCGACGCCGACAACAAGGTGCAGCCGCAGATGCTCGAAAAATGGGAAGTCTCGCCCGACGGCAAGACCTACACCATGACCCTGCGCCCCGGCCTCAAGTGGCATGACGGCCAGCCGGTCAAGGCCGAGGACTGCGTCGCCTCCATCAAGCGCTGGGCGGCGGGCGACGGCATGGGCCGCACACTGCTGAAATTCACCTCCAGCATCGACGTGGTCGACGACCAGACCTTCCGCATCGTCATGACCGAGCCCACCGACCTGGCGCTGCGCGCCCTGTCCAAGCCGACCGGCACGGCCGCCTTCATGATGCCCAAGCGCATCGCCGAGATCCCCATCGGCACGCCCATCACCGACATGACCGGCTCGGGGCCCTTCAAAGTCACCGAATTCAAGCCCGGCGTCACCACGGTGTACGTCAAGAACACCGACTACGTGCCGCGCAAGGAGCCCGCCAGCGGCCTGGCCGGCGGCAAGGTGGTCAACGTCGACAAGGTCGTCTGGAACGTCATGCCCGACGCCCTCACCACCGCCAACGCGCTGATGGGCGGCGAGATCGACTACGTCGAGCAGTTCCCGTACGACCTGCTGCCCATGCTGGACGGCAACGCCGACTTCAAGGTCGAATCGCTCAGCCCGGTCGGCTACTTCACGATGTACCGCTTCAACTTCAAGTACCCGCCCTTCGACAACAAGAAGATCCGCCAGGCCGCCATGTACGCCATCGGCCAGGAAGACGTCATGAAGGCGCTGGTGGGCAATCCCAAGTACTACCAGACCTGCGCCTCGCTGTGGGGCTGCGGCACGCCCTTCGAGAGCGACATCGGCAAGGATATCGTGGTGCCGTCCAACATCGAGAAGGCCCGCGAGCTGCTGAAGGAAGCCGGCTACGACAACACGCCCATCCTGGTCATGCACGCCACCGATGTCGGCACGCTCAGCCCGCAGCCGGTCGTCATGGCGCAGGCCCTGCGCAAGGCCGGCTTCAACGTCAACCTGGCCGCCATGGACTGGCAGAGCGTGGTGGCGCGCCGCGCCTCCAAGGCCGCTCCCGACGCCGGCGGCTGGAACATCCACAACACCAACTGGTACGCCACCGACATCATGGACCCGGTCCGCTCCGCGCCCGCCTCGGCCAACGGCGACAAGGCCTGGTTCGGCTGGCCCGACTTCCCGCAGATCGAAGCGCTGCGCACCAAGCTGGCCCTGACCTCCGACCCGGCCGAGCAGAAGAAAATCGCCGACGAAGTGCAGCGCATCGGCATCGACGAGGGCCTGTACGTGCCGCTCGGCCAGATGTCGGTGCCGACGGCCTACTCGATCAAGCTCAGCGGCCTGGTGCACGCCCCCATCATGGCGTTCTGGAACGTCAAGAAAGCGCCCTGATCCTGGCGAGAGGTCCCGATGCTGGCATTCATCCTGCGGCGGCTGCTGGCCACCATCCCCGTGCTGGTGCTGGTGGCCGTGGTCGTCTTCGCGATCCTCCGGCTCAGCCCTGGCGACCCCGCCGTCATCATGGCCGGCGACGGCGCCACGCCGGAGCGCATCGCCCAGATCCGCCAGGTCATGGGCCTGGACCAGCCGCTGGTGAAGCAGTTCTTCCTGTGGGCCGGCCGGCTGCTGCAAGGCGACATCGGCACCTCGCTCATGTCCGGGGTGCCGGTCCGCCAGCTGATCGGCCAGCGTCTCGAACCCTCGCTCAGCCTGGCGGCGCTGACGCTGCTGCTCACGCTGGTCGTCGCCATTCCGCTCGGCATCCTGGCCGCGTGGCGCCAGGGCCGCCTGCTCGACCGCCTGGTGATGGGCTTCTCGGTGCTGGGCTTCTCGGTGCCGGTCTTCGTCACCGCCTACGTGCTCATCTGGGCCTTCGCCATCGAGCTGGACTGGTTCAAGGTGCAGGGCTACGCGCCGCTGTCGGGCGGCTTCTGGCCGTTCCTGCACCGCCTGATCCTGCCGGCCCTGGCGCTGTCTACCATCTATGTGGCGCTGATCGCCCGCATCACGCGCACCAGCGTCATCGAGGTCATGGGCGAGGACTTCATCCGCACCGCGCGCGCCAAGGGGCTCGGCGAAACCGGCGTCCTGCTGGGGCACGCGCTGCGCAACGCCGCCGTGCCGATCGCCACCGTGGTGGGCGTGGGCATCGCGCTGCTGATCAGCGGCGTGGTGGTCACCGAATCGGTGTTCAATATCCCCGGGCTGGGACGGCTGGTGGTCGAAGCCGTGCTGGCGCGCGACTACCCCGTCATACAGGGCCTGACGCTGTTCTTCGCCTTCGTATACGTCTTCATCAATCTGGTCGTCGATTGCGCCTATACGCTGTTCGACCCGCGCATCAGGTATTGACCATGGCCACGCAATCCGACGCCCTGCCCCGCGCCGCCGGCCTGCCCGGCGCCGATCCGCGCGCCTCCGCCTGGCGGCGGGTGCGCCATACCCTGAAGACCTGGCCGGTGCTGCTGGCGCTGGTGGTGCTGTCGCTGGTCGTCCTGGCGGCGCTGCTGGCGCCGTGGCTGGGCACCGTCAGCCCCACCGCCATCGACCCCGGCAACCGGCTCAAGCCGCCATTCGGCGGCTACCTGCTCGGCACCGACGCGTTCGGCCGCGACATCTGGTCGCGCGTCGTCTACGGGGCCCGCGTCTCGCTGATCGCCGGCCTGGGCGCCGCCGTGATCAGCGTCGCCGCCGGCCTGGCGATCGGCCTGGTGGCAGGGTGGTTCCGGTCGCTCGACGGCTTCATCATGCGCGTCATGGACGCGGTCATGGCCATTCCCGGCATTCTGCTGGCCATTGCCCTGGTGTCGGTCACGGGCGCCAGCCTGACCACCGTCCTGGTGGCCATCACCATTCCCGAGATCCCGCGCGTGGTGCGCCTGGTGCGCGGCCAGATACTCAGCGTGCGCGGCGAGCCCTATGTCGAGGCGGCCCTGGCGCTGGGCACGCCGCTGCATTTGCTGCTGTGGCGCCATCTGGTCCCCAGCACGGTGGCGCCGCTGACGGTGCAGGGCACGTACGTGTTCGCCTCCGCCATGCTCACCGAAGCCATCCTCAGCTTCCTGGGCGCCGGCATCCCGCCCGAAATCGCCTCGTGGGGCAACATCATGTCCGAGGGCCGCATGTATTTCCGCATGCTGCCGGGCCTCATCCTGTTCCCCGGCCTGTTCCTGTCGCTGACCGTGCTCAGCGTGAATATCCTGGGCGATGCGCTGCGCGACGCGCTCGACCCCAAGATGGTGCGCAGGATCTGAACCATGTCCTATTCCCCCAATCCGCCCGCCGGCGACACCACTTCCGCGGTACTGGCCATCCGCAACCTGTCGGTCGCGGTGGCGGGCGCCGGCAACCGGGTGGTGCGCAACCTCAGCCTGGACGTGCATGCCGGCGAGACCGTCTGCGTGGTCGGCGAATCCGGTTCCGGCAAATCGGTCAGCTCGCTGGCGGTCATGGGGCTGCTGCCCCCCGGCGTGCTCGAGCCCACCGGCGCCATCCGGGTCGAAGGCGAGGACATCCTCAGCGCCACGCCGCGCCGCCTGCGCGAATTGCGCGCCACGCGCATGGCCATGGTGTTCCAGGAACCCATGACCGCGCTGAACCCGGTGCATACCGTCGGCCGCCAGGTCGACGAAGTGCTGCGCCTGCACCGCCGCATGACGCGCGCCCAGCGGCGCGCCAAGGTGCTCGACATGTTCCGCTCGGTGCATCTGCCCGATCCGGAGCGCATCTATGAGTCCTACCCCCACCAATTGTCGGGCGGCCAGCGCCAGCGCATCGTCATCGCCATGGCGCTCATCCTCGAGCCGCGCCTGCTGATCGCCGACGAGCCCACCACGGCGCTGGACGTCACCACTCAGAAGCAGATCCTCGCCCTCATCAAGGAATTGCAGGTCAAGCACCGCACCGCCGTGCTGTTCATCACGCACGACTTCGGCGTGGTGGCCGAGATCGCCGATCGCATCGTGGTCATGAACCAGGGCGACCTGGTCGAAACCGGCACGCGCGACGATATCCTGGCGCGGCCGCAACAGAGTTACACCCGCCGCCTGGTGTCGTCCGTGCCCAGCCTGGTGCCGCTGCGCCGCGACGCGCCGGACGGCGCCACGGTGCTGAGCGTGCACGGGCTGGGCCGCGTCTACACCGACAAGCGGCCCTTCTGGAGCGGCGGCAAGCGCGCCGTGCTGGCCGCCGACGACGTCAACCTGACGCTGCGCAAGGGCGAGATCCTCGGCATCGTCGGCGAATCAGGCTCAGGCAAGTCCACGGTGGCGCGCTGCATCCTGCGGCTGATCGAGCCCACGGCAGGCAGCATGCGCATCGGCGGCGACGACATCTCGGCGCTCGCCGGCGCGGCGCTGCGGCCGATGCGCCGGCGCATCCAGATCGTCTTCCAGGATCCTTACCGCTCGCTCAACCCGCGTCGCAAGGTGGGCGAGTCCATCATCGAGGGGCTGTTGAATTTCGGCGAACCGCGCCAGCAGGCGCTCGAGCGCGCCGCGGCCACCCTGAAGGTGGTCGGGCTGGACGGCAATGCCATGGAACGCTACCCGCACCAGTTTTCGGGCGGCCAGCGGCAGCGCATCTGCATTGCCCGGGCCCTGGTGATGGAACCGGAAGTCCTGGTGGCGGACGAAGCCGTCTCGGCGCTCGACGTATCCGTCCAGGCCCAGGTACTGGAACTGCTCGAGCAGATCCGCAGCCGCACCGGCGTGGGCGTGCTCTTCATCACGCACGACCTGCGCGTGGCCGCGCAGATCTGCGACACCATCATGGTCATGCAGCACGGCCGCGTGGTCGAGACCGGCGCCGCCG
Organism: Bordetella genomosp. 2; assembly: GCF_002261345.1. Lineage (GTDB taxonomy): Bacteria > Pseudomonadota > Gammaproteobacteria > Burkholderiales > Burkholderiaceae_B > Bordetella_A. The sequence goes on from NZ_NEVT01000008.1 coordinate 127,670, forward strand.
AACTCGTGCTGACCCGGCCGTCGCACGACTACACCCGCGCGCTGATCGACGCCGCGCCCGGGCGCGGCTGGGACTTCCGCAACTTCCGGCCGCTGGCGGCATAAAGTGACATCGATCCCCGAGCGCCACGCGCCCTCCCCCGCGGCCCGGCCACACTCGTAAACCCACTTGGAGCACGACACCATGCGCTGGTTGCTGGCAATGATCAAGCACGAGACCAACACTTTTTCCCCGGTGCCGACGCCGCTCGAACGCTTCTTTCGCGGCAGTCCCGAGATACTCGCCGGCGAACGCGCCATCCGTGCCTACGAACACACCGACAGCGGCCTGGGCGGCTATATCGAAGTCGCGCGCCGCGAAGGCGCGGAGATCGTCGTGCCGGTGGCGGCCGAGTCCTGGCCCAGCGCGCCCGCCGACGCGGACACCTACGAACGCCTGTGCGGGCTGGTGCTCGAGGAAGTGCGGCGCGGCGGCTACGACGCCATCTTGCTCGACCTGCACGGCGCCATGGTCGCCGAGGGAATCGAAGACGCCGAAGGCCACCTGCTGCGCCGCCTGCGCGAAATCGACCCCGACACGCCGGTGGGCGTGACGCTCGACATGCACGCCAATATCTACGACGACATCGTGCGCCACGCCACGGTGGTGTCGGGCTTTCACACCTATCCCCACGTCGACATCCGCGCGGCCGGCGTGCGCGCCGCCGACGTCATCGCCCGCACCCTCAAGGGCGAGATCCGGCCGGTCATGGCCTGGGCCAACAAGCCCATGCTGCCGCACATCATGTGCCAGGGCACCCACGCCGATCCCAACAAATCGCTGCAAGAACGCTGCCGCGCGCTGGAGTCCCAGGGGGTGCTGGCCGCCTCGGTGTTCGTCGGGTTCCCGCACGCCGATATCCGCGAAGCCGGCTTGAGCGCGGTGATCTGCACCGACGGCGACCTGCCCGCCGCGCAGCGTTGGCGCGACGAACTGCTGGAGGCCGCCTGGAACGGCCGCGAACAATGGGTTTTCCACTGCGAACCGCTGGCGCCCGCCATCGCGCGCGCCAAGACCATCGAGCAGGGCCCCGTCATCCTGCTCGACCACTTCGACAACACCGGCTCCGGCGGCACCATGGACACGACCGCCGTGCTGGCCGAGATCCTGCGCCAGGGCCTGGAGAACGTCGCCTTCTACGCCTTGTGCGATCCGCAGGCGGCGCAGCAGGCCGCCGCGGCGGGCGTGGGCGCCGAACTCACCCTGCCGCTGGGCGGCAAGGTGGCCATGCCGGCGCTCAAGCAGCAAAGCGAACCGCTGCCCGTCACCGGCCGGGTCAAGCTGGTGTTCGACGGCGTATACCTGAACCGCGGGCCCATGTACCGCGGCGTACGCAACGACACCGGGCTGACCGTGGTGTTCGATACCGGCAAGGTGCAGATCGTCATCGTCTCGCGCCACCAGGAACCCTTCGATATCAACTGCCTGCTGTCGGCCGGCATCGATCCGCTGCAAAAACGCTACGTGGCGCTCAAGAGCCGCGTGCACTGGCGCGCCGGCTTCGCCGACATGGCCACCGAGATCATTCCCTGCACGGGCGTGGGCGTCACCACCTCGGACTACAGCCAGGTCGAATTCAAGCACGTGCGTCGTCCGATCTATCCGCTGGATCCCCTCTGACCAATCGCTATTTCGTCGCAACCTGATACGCACGGTAACTTCTATGAGAGGCGCCGCACGGTCGCGTCGTTATACTCGCCGCGGGCGATCAGCGCCCTCCGGACGCCGCCCGGCGGCGGTCCGGATCATATCCATTATCGAGTTGGACGAATAACAATGAAGAAGGCTGTAGGGATCACCGCGGGCGTGGTCGTAGTTCTGGCGGCAGGCTGGCTGGGCGCCACCTGGTACACCGGCAAGCGCATCGAAAGCGAGGCGCCGGCCCAATTGGCGGCCGTCAACAAGGAAATGGCCGATGCCCTGGCCGGCATGGGCTTCACCCTGACCATCCAGCAGCTGGACCACGCGCGCGGCTTCTTCACCAGCCGGGCGCGCTACAGCATCGCACTGGCCAAGGCGCCCGGCGGTCCCGAGGACCTGCCCGAGGGCACGGTCGAAGTCGTCTCCGACATCGAGCACGGCCCGTTCCCCAGGCGCGCCATCGCCGGCGGCCACCTGCTGCCCAAGCTGGCGTTCGTGCACTCCGAGCTGGCCGAGACCGAGAACCTGAAGCCGTTGTTCGAGCTGACCAAGGGCGCCACGCCGCTCTGGGGCGATACCGTGGTGTCATACAACGGCGACAGCGTCGGCACCGCCGGCATTGCGCCGATCGAAATCAGCCGCGAAGACGGCAGCCTGAAGTTCAGCGGCGCGCACGCCGAAGGCCGCTTCGTGCGGGCCTCCAAGAATTCCGTCGGCCATATCGCCATCGGCCAGGTGATCCTCGATGCCAGCAAGGCCGAATCGCCGCTCAAGCTGGACATGGCGGGCCTGAACTTCGACTTCGACACCCGCATGGGCCAGTTCGGATTCGGCATCGGCAGCTCCAACGCCAAGATCGACCGCTTCGGCTTCGAAGACATCGAGACCGGCGCCAAGATCGCCTTGCAGGGGCTGGGCTACACCGTCGCGCTGACCGAGAACGACACGAACATCAATCTCGAGGCGGGCTACCAGGTCGGCCAGATCACCGTCAACGGCAACGATTTCGGCAAAGGCCAGGCCACCCTGAAGATGGAGCGGCTCGACGGCAAGGCCGCCGCCGAGCTGTCCAGGCTGTACCGCGAATTGGTCACCAGCATGAGCGACGACGGCGACGACGTCTCGTTGACCGAGGAACAGCGCCAGCAGGCGCTGCAACAGGTCAAGCAGCTGCTGGCCGGCAACCCGTCGTTGCGCCTGGATCCGCTCGTCTGGCAGACCGGCAAGGGCGAAAGCCGCGTGACGCTGGCGGTCGACCTGGCCAAGCCGGCCGAGGCCGACGCCGCGGCGTCGGCCGCCACCCTGCCCGACACCGTGCGCGAAGCGGTCAAGGCCATCGACCTCAAAGTCACGCTGTCCAAGCCCATGCTGCAGGACCTCATCGCGCAGTACATGCAGGGGCAGGGCCTGGAAGCCCAGGAAGCGGCCAGCGAAGCCAGCGACCAGGTCGGTTCCCTGGCCGGCATGGCGGAAATGCTGAACATCGGCAAGAATGACGGCGACAACATCGTCGGCACCTTCCACTACGCCGACGGCACGGCCAACCTGAATGGCCAGGCCATCCCGGCCGACGAACTGTTCGACAACCTGCTGGGCGGACTGGTTGCCGACGACGCCAGCGAGGCGGACGAGCCCGCCGGCCAGATGCTGGGCGCCGTCGACCCAACGATCATCGGCGGCATCCTGGACGAGACCGGCATCAGCTACGAAACCGATGTGTCGGAAACCGGCATGCCCTTCATCAGGATCGATGCGGCGCACACCGGCGCCAGCAGCGTGCGGGTGGACTTCAACGATTGCGACGAAGCTTCCAGCTGCTCCGACCTGATGCTGCGCGCCGTCGTCGCGTCCGCCCGCCCCATCCCGCTGACCCGGATCAACGACTGGAATACGCGCAACCGCTGGACGCGCGCCTACCTGGAAGACAGCAAGAACGCCGTGCTGGAAATGGACGTGAACGCCTACGGCGGAATCGGCGGCAACGGCGCCAGCTACCTGATCAGCACGTTCCTGACCACCCTGCCGGCGTTCGCCGAAGTCATGACCGCCAAGTGACGCCATGCCATCCCACTTGCTGATGGGATGACTTTTCTCAAAACGCCCGCATGCCCAGCGGGCGTTTTTTTGGGCCTCCTATTACACTGCGCAACGCTCGCAGCCGACCATGCCGGTCAGCTGCATTTCCGTACAGCGCATGGCTCTCCTCAACCTCGTCTCGTCCCTGTTTTCCAGGCAGCAGGTCGCGCCCGCCGGCGCGGGCCGGCAAGGCCCGCCCGGCCAAGCCGGGCAGCCGCGGGCGCCGGCCCTCTCCGAATCCCGCGCCGGTGCCCCCCGCCTGCTGTTCGTGGTCAACAACCCGGCCTACTTCCTGTCTCACCGCCTGCCGCTGGCCCTGGCCGCGCGCCATGCCGGCTACGAGGTACACGTCGCCACCATGGCCGGCGACAGCGTCGCCCACATAGAGGCGCTTGGCCTGGCGCACCATGTGCTGCCCATGACCCGCAGCGGCCGGCACCCCGTGCGCGAACTGCACACGCTGTGGTCGCTGTGGCGCCTGTTCCGTCGCCTGCGGCCCGCCGTGGTCCACCTGGTGACGATCAAGCCGGTGCTCTACGGCGGCATCGCGGCCCGGCTGGCCCGGGTGCCGGGGGCGGTATTCGCCATTTCGGGCCTGGGGTTCACTTTCATCGAGCGCGGCGTCAAGGCCGCCCTGCTGCGGCAAGTCGTGGCGCGCCTGTATCGGCGGGCGCTGAAACACCGCAACAGCCGGGTGGTATTCCAGAACGCCAATGATCGCGACCTGCTGCGCCGCCTGGGCGCGCTGCGCGACGGCCAGGCCGTGATGACTCGCGGCTCGGGCGTGGACTTGTCCGCCTATGCCGCGGTGGCCGAACCGGCCGGCCCTCCAGTCATCGTCCTGATGGCCGCCCGTTTGCTGCGGCACAAGGGTGTGCTGGAATTCGTCGAGGCGGCACGCCTGCTGCGCAGCCGCCAAGTCCCGGTGCGCATGGTGCTGGCCGGCGGCATTGACCCGGACAACCCGGCTTCGGTCGCCCAGTCCGACGTCGATGCCTGGCGGCAAGAGGGGTGCGTCGAGGCGCTGGGTGAACGCAACGACGTAGCCATGCTGTACGCGACCTCGCATATCGCGGTGCTGCCGTCCTATCGCGAGGGCCTGCCGCGCTCGCTGATCGAGGCGGCGGCCTGCGGCCGCGCGGTGGTGACCACCGACGTGCCGGGCTGCCGCGACGCGATCGACCCCGGCCGCACCGGCCTGCTGGTGCCGCCGCGCGACGCCCGGGCGCTGGCGGCGGCAATCGAGCAACTGGCCAGCGACAGCGTGCTTCGGCAGCGGCTGGGAATGGCCGGACGCGAGCTGGCCGAACGCGAGTTCAGCATCGTCGACGCATGCCGCCAGCATCTGGATATCTACCAGGCCCTGACGGCCCCGCAACAGCGCCAGACGCTGCTCCAGCCACAAGAATGATTTGCCGCAAGGCGTCCGTGCGGCCGCCTGGCGCGTAGGCCGCAACCCGGCCTTACACTGCCTGGCATTATCTGTCGCGGTCGATTGCACCGGCCCGGTGCATCCGTACGGCGATGCAGGGCCGTCACCATGGATTTCCTCCCCCTGTTCCACCATCTCGAGGGCCGAACCGTCCTGCTCGTCGGCGGCGGGGATATCGCGCTGCGCAAGGCTCGCCTGCTGCATGCCGCGGGCGCGCGCATCCGCGCCGTCGCGCCGTGCGTACACCCGGAACTGCGCACGCTGGCCGCCGAGCTGCACGAGCGCGGCTACGCCGAGCACGACCTGCTCCACGCAGTCCTGGCGGTCGCCGCCACCGACGACGCCACGCTCAACGCGATGGTATCGGCGCAGGCCCAGGCGCGCGCCGTGCCGGTCAACGTGGTCGACGCGCCCGCCCTGTGCACCGTGCTGTTTCCCGCCATCGTCGACCGCTCTCCCCTGGTCGTGGCCGTCGGCAGCGGCGGCCACGCGCCTATCCTCGCGCGCCTGGTCCGCGCCAAGATCGAAACCTGGCTGCCGGCCCGCTACGGCCAGCTCGCCCAGTTCGCCAGGCACTTCCGCAGCCAGGTCAAGGCGCGCTTGCCCAGCGTGCAGCAGCGGCGCATTTTCTGGGAAGAGGCCTTCCAGGGCCCGGCCGCGGAAGCCGTCTTCGCCGGCCGTCCCGACCAGGCCGGCCGCCTGCTCGAAGCCCGGCTGGCCGGCGCCACCGCGCAGGCACCGGGCGAAGTGTATTGGGTCGATGCCGGTCCGGGCGACCCGGACTTGCTGACTTTCCGCGCGCTGCGCCTGATGCAGCAGGCCGACCTGGTCATGCACGACCGCACGGTGCCGGCGGCCATCGTCGATCTGTGCCGCCGCGACGCGGACCGCATCGCCATCGATCCGCAAGCCGATCCGGCAACCGTCGGCCGGCTCGCCGAGCTGGCCCGGCAAGGCAAGCGGGCCTTGCGCCTGGCCGCCGGCAATACCCCGGCCGCCCGCCGCCACGCAGCGCGCGATGCACTGGCCTCCCTGGGCGTGCCCTGCCAGATGGTGCCCGGCATCGAAGCCGCGCCGCCGCCCCGCCCGGCGCCAGCCTAACCTCGCGCCCATCCGGCGTCCGAATCCGCAGCATTCCACCATGCAACTCCACCGCGTACATCACCAGATCCTTCGCAGCCACCACCTGTTCGAGCCGCTCAGCGAGGCGCAGCTCGATACCCTCCTGCAAACCGCGCGGCTGGTCAACGTCGACAAGGGCGCCAAGCTGTTCCACCAGGGCGAGCCCGCCCACGCGTTCTATTTCGTGATCTCCGGCACGGTCAAGATCTACCGCCTGACGCCGGACGGCCAGGAAAAGGTGTTCGAGGTCATAGGCAGCCGCCAGACATTCGCCGAAGCCATGATGCTCATGGACACCCCGGACTACGTCGCCTCCGCGCAGGCCATCGCGCCGTCGCAGCTCTACCGGTTCTCGAACAGCACCTACATGGAACTGCTGCAGAACAACAGCAAGCTCACGTTCGCGCTGCTGGCCAAGCTGTGCATCCGCCTGCACCAGCGCATCAACGAGATCGAAACACTGTCGCTCAAGAACGCCACGCACCGCGTGGTGCGGTATCTGCTGACGCAACTGGCGCGCCGCCCCGGCTCCACCAGCTTCGAACTGCCCATGGCCAAGCGGCTGGTGGCCGGGCATTTGTCCATCCAGCCCGAGACCTTCTCGCGCATCATCCGCCACCTGATCGACGAAGGCATCATCGCCCAGCAAGGCAATCACATCTCGGTCCTCAACAGCCAGCGCCTGGAACAGTTCGAATAGGCCGCCCTCCGCCCATGCCACACTGCCTGTACTGCCAACAGCAAGCGCCCGCCGACGCAACGGCATGCGATCACTGCGGCATGCCGCTGCCCACCCAGGCCGAGCGCGCCCGCCAGCGGCGCCTGCGGCGCTTTCAGGGGTTCTGCGTGGGCCTCACCCTGTTCTGCGTGCTGATGATCTACTGGCTGCCGCGCACGCTTCAATAGCGCGCGGCCTCAGGAACGGGTCAACAGGCGATAGAGCTGCGGCAGGCGAAACGGCAGTTGGCCGGGCTGGCGTATCAGGGTGAAGCCGTTCGCACCGAACATGTAAGGCAGATAATCGCCGGCTTCCCGGTCGATCGTGATGCAGAACGGCAGCAGCCCTTCGCGACGCGCCTCGATGACCGCCTGGCGGGTATCCTCCACCCCGTATCGTCCTTCGTAGCGGTCCAGGTCATTGGGCTTGCCGTCCGTCACCAGCAACAACAGTCGGCGCCGGCGCTTGCTGGCGGCGAGCAGGCGCGTGGCCTGGCGGATCGCCGCGCCCATGCGCGTGTAATAGCCGGGCCGCAGCGACTGGATGCGTCCGCGCGTGGCGTCGTCATAACGCTGCTGGAACGTCTTCAGCTCCAGCATGCGCACCTGCTCGCGGCGCAACGACGAAAACCCATACAGCGCGAACTGGTCGCCCACGGCCGACAGCGCCTCGCCAAACAACAGCAGGCTGTCGCCGATGACATCGATGACCCGATGCGCGTCGTCCAGGTGCGCGTCGGTGGACATGGACAGATCGGCCAGCAGCAGGCAGGCCAGGTCTCGTCGCGCCTGGCGGCGTTCCATATACCAGCCCCGCTCGACGCAGCGCCCGTGCTGGCGCTCGACCTGGAAATCGAGCCAGGCCTGCATATCGAGTTCGGTGCCGGACTGCTGCGCGCGCAGCCAATGGCGGTCGCTGCGCAAGTGTTCGAACTGGCGCCGCAGGCGGCGCGCCAGCGGCCCCAAGTGCTGCGGCAACGGCTGCGGCTCGCAGCGGCGCGGCCGCAGCATGTGCAACTGCACGAAGTTCGGCTGCAGGCGCTGGCGGCGATAATCCCATTCCGGCAGGGCGGCCGCCGCGCCCAGCGGCACGTCGTCGGATTCGGCCGGCGGCAGGTCCAGATCGAGCTTGAGCCCGCCCCCGCGCCGCATCCGCGTGCGCGACAAGGCGAGCTCATCCAGGTCTTGCGCCACCCGGCCCGCGTCCGGGTTGTCGGCGTCGTCGCCGCAGCGGTCCAGGTCGACGTGCTCGGACCAGCTGAACAGGCTCTCGAGCCGGAACAGCAACAGCCCTCCCTTGCCAGTACGATCCTCGACGCGGCCGGCCCGCTTGCGCGCGACCTTGGCGTCCGGGGCGCCGGATTGCGCCGTCTCTTCTTCGTCGGCGAACTGGGCCTTCTGCGGCGCCCCGAGGAATTCCGGCGGGTACAGCCACAGGGGCAGCGGCCATGGCGCCCGCTCGCTGCGCGGGAAGTGCTCGACGCTGCCGGGCATGGCCAATGCCTGGCGCAAGGCCCGCTCCAGCGCCGCTTCGTCGCGCCCCAGGCGGGCCGGATCGGGTCGTTGCCGCAGATGCGCCTCGACCAGGCGCTGGTAGCGCGGCCGCAAGGCCGGATAATGCTGCAACAATGCCACCGTCCAGCGCTGGTTGTCCCGCCCCCAGTGACGCATGCCACGCGATTGGGCGGCAAGCAGCGCCAGCCAGCGGTACAACTCCGCGTTCAGGCCCGCTTCGGGGTACACCGCCAACTGCGGCGGCAGGCGCAGGCTGTCGGCATCGCACCAGGCCACCGACATGCCATGGCCGGCCCCCGCCACCCGTTCCAGCACGCTGCGACGCAGCGGCAGGTTGCGCGTGCCCGCGGCCTCCACGCCAATCCCCCCGCTGCCCCCCATGGCGCGGAACAACACGGCCAGGGAGCGCCGCAGGTCGTCGAGCGCGACCCGCGCATCGGGAAAATCATGGCTGGCCTGGCGGGTAATGAACCGATGCCAGATGCCGCCCACCCATTCTTCTGGTTCGAAAGCCAAGACAGCCTCGTCGTACGCATTGGAAAACGCCCGCGCGGCGGCGCCCGCAAAGCAAGACGGCCCGCTTCGATGCAGCGGGCCGTCCGGGTGCGGGCAGGCCGCGTCAGGCCTGGGCCGTCAGGGCTGGCTGCCCTGCCCCGCCCCGCTGGCGGAAGCTGAGCAGGTAGCAGACCAGGCCGATCAGGAAGAACACGCCGGACCCGAGCCGCAGCCAGAAGAACAGGGACAACTGCTCCATGGTGTTCATGAAGGACATCGCGGTCGCGTCATCAGGCAGACGCTGCAGCCACACCTGCACGATCCCGGCCGCGGTCAACAGCAGGGTGATCGCGAACATCGACAAGGTCATCAGCCAGAACCCCCAGATCTCCACCCGCTGCGCGGCGGGGCTGGGCGCCTCTCCCAGGCCGCGCAGGCGCGGCATGGCGTACGAGATCATGGTCATGACGATCATGGCGTAGGCGCCGTAGAAGGCCAGGTGGCCGTGCGCCGCGGTGAGCTGGGTGCCGTGGGTGTAGTAGTTCACCGGCGCCAGGGTATGGATGAAGCCCCACACGCCGGCCCCAAGGAAGGCGGTGACCGTGGTGCCGACCGCCCAGTACGAGGCCGCCCGGTTCGGATGCTGGCGCCGGCGCCGGTTCACCATGTTCCAGGCGAACAGCACCATGGCAAGGAACGGCAGCGGCTCCAGCGCCGAGAACACCGAACCCAGCCACAGCCAGATGCCGGGCGTGCCGATCCAGAAGTAGTGGTGGCCGGTGCCGAGGATGCCGGTGATCAGCGCCATGCCGATGATGACGTAGAGCCATTTCTCGACCACCTCGCGGTCCACCCCGGTGATCTTGATGAGCACGAAGGCCAGCATGGAACCCATGATGAGTTCCCACACGCCCTCGACCCACAGGTGCACCACCCACCACCAGTAGAACTTGTCGCGCGACAGGTTCTCCGGGTTGTAGAACGAGAACAGGAACAGCACCGCGAGGCCGATCAAGCCGGTCATCATGACCATGCTGATGGCGGTCTTGCGGCCCTTCAGCAGGGTCATGCCGATGTTGTACAGGAAGCCGAGCGCCACCACCACGATACCCGCCTTGGTGATGGTGGGCTGCTCGAGGAACTCGCGCCCCATGGTGGGAAGCAGGTCGTTGCCGGTCATCCGGGCCAGCCCGGCGTAGGGCACCAGCAGGTAGCCGAGGATGGTCAGCACCCCGGCGATGGCGAAGATCCAGAACAGCGCCAGCGCCAGCCTGGGGCTGTGCAGTTCGCGGTCCGCCTCCTCGGGAATCAGGTAGTAGGCCGCGCCCATGAAGCCGAACAGCAGCCAGACGATGAGCAGGTTGGTGTGCACCATGCGGGCGACGTTGAACGGGATCAGCGGAAACAGGAAATCGCCCACCAGGTACTGCACGCCCATGATCAGGCCGAACAGGACCTGGCCCACGAACAGGATCAGGGCGAATATGAAATAGGGTTTCGCCACGGCCTGCGAGGCGAATTTGAGATGCGGATTCACGGTGGTCATGGCTCAGCCCTCACGGTTCGGAGGCCAGTTGAAGTTGTTGATCTTCGAAGTCCATTCGAGGAATTCGGCCACGTCGTCCACTTCCTGCTTGGTGAGGTTGAACTGCGGCATGGCGCGGCGGCCGGGAATGCCCAGCGGCTGCGCGCCCATCCAGGCGTGCAGGAATGAGTTGAAATCCGCCTCGCCGCCGCGGCGCTCGAACACGTTGCCCAGTTCCGGCGCGAAGTACGCGCCTTCGCCGAGCAGCGTGTGACAGCCAACGCAGTTGTTCTGCTCCCAGACCAGCTTGCCGCGCACGACAGCCTCGGTCATCTGGGACTCGTTGGTGAGCTGGGGTATTTGTTTTTCGGTATGGAAGGCCAGGGCCAGGAATATCAGGATGAAGAACACGCTTCCCCCGAAATAGATGTTCCTGGCCATGCCTTTGGTGAAGGTTTCCGGCATGATCGCCCCTCTTGGCTTAAGGTGGGCATCATTCTAGAAAGCCGGCCTACGCGGCCCGCTTGACTGCAATCAAGAAAGAAAAGTTGTCGGCTGCGCCCCCTTGCCGGGGCATCAGCGACCAGCTACGACATTGATCAGCAGCAGGCCGGCGGCCATGGCAACGGGCCAGGCCAGCATCAGCAGCCGCCACGCGCGCGGCGCGTGGCGCAGTTCCATGAAGCCATCGATGATCAGCCAGGCCTTGGCGACGGCCAGCGCGACGACCACGGCGCCGGCGCCCGCGGCCCAGCCCAGCCCTGCCGCCCGCACGGTAGCCACGGACAGTACCGCGAGGCCCAGCCAGAAGCACAGGAGCGCTTTGATTTCGGACATGCTTCAGCCCAGCAGATAGACCACGGGAAACAACAGCACCCAGACCAGGTCGACCATGTGCCAATAGAGCACCCCCGATTCCAGGCCCGCGCACCGGCCTGGCCCGTAGCGGCGCGCCCGGCAGCGCACGGCCATCCAGGCCAGGATCACCATGCCCAGCAGCACGTGCAGGAAGTGAAACCCGGTCAGCACCCAATACAGCGTGAAGAAGGTATCATGCTCCAGGCCCAGGCCCAGCGCCCCCAGGTGGCGATACTCGGCCAGCTTCAGGCCCACATACACGCACGCCGACACCAGGGCGGCCGCCAGCAGGCGCGTCCCGCCGCGCCGGTCTTCTCGCACCCGCGCCAGCGCCATGGCGGCGAACAGCCCGCCGGTCAGCAGGCTGAGCGTCAGCGCCAGCCCCGTGGAAGCGTCCAGCACCGCGCGCCCGGCCTGGAACAGCGCCGGCTGCAAGGCCTGGGCCACGGCGAAGGCGAGGATCAGGATGCCGAACACGGTCAGCTCGGCCAGGATGAAGAACCACATCGCCAGGTCGCCGGCCAGGCGCCGGCCGGCCGCCGCCGGCCCTTCAGCCGAAATGGACATCCACCACTTCCATCAAGGCGGCGACCGTCTGCGGATCGTCGGTCAGCGGTTCGGCCAGGCAGGCCAGGCAGGCGTCGCGCGGCGCCATGCCGCTGCGGATCATGCGCGCGGTGAAGATCAGCAGCCGCGTCGAGGCGACCTCTTCGAGGTCATGGTTCTCGAGCCGGCGCAACGCCTGCCCCAGCCCGACCACGCGAGCCGCCAGCTCGGCATCGACCTGCGCCTCGGCGGCGACGATGCGGCGTTCCTCGGCGGGCGGCGGATAGCCGAACCGCAAGGCCACGAAGCGCTGCCGCGTGCTCGGCTTCATGCCCTTGAGCAGGTTCTGGTAGCCAGGGTTGTAGGACACCACCAGCATGAATCCGGGCGGCGCGCGTAGGGTTTCCCCGGTGCGCTCGATATACAGTTCGCGGCGGTCGTCGGCCAGCGGATGCAGCACCACGGCGGTGTCCTGCCGGGCTTCGACGACCTCGTCCAGATAGCAGACGCCGCCTTCCCGCACGGCGCGTGTCAGCGGCCCGTCCTGCCACCAGGTGCCGGCGGCGCCGATCAGGTGCCGACCCACCAGGTCGGTAGCGCTCAGGTCGTCATGGCAGGCCACGGTGTAGAGCGGCAGCCTGAGGACATGAGCCATGTACTGGACGAAGCGGGTCTTGCCGCAACCCGTCGGCCCCTTTATCAGTACCGGCATGCCGTGCCGCCATGCCTGCTCGAACAGCGCGGCCTCGTTGCCCAGCGGTTGATAGAAGGGTGCGTCGGATGCACCCGGCGCACCCAGGTGGGCCGCAGGCGAATTCATGCCTAGTCCTTGTTCAAACAGATGGTCAGCGGACATTACCTGCAACGATGTAGCGCGCTCAAGCTGCCCATCGAAGCCCATTGACTGCAGTCAACACCACGCCATGCCGCTTGATTGTCGTCAATCACAACGGGAAGGGCCTTTCAGTACGATCCGGCCAGAGATGCGCAACCCAAGACCATCCACAGAGCCGTGACCCGGGGCGGCCAGAAACCGCTCCTTTAGGAGAAGTACCGATGAGAAATCCTCGCAAAACCTTGCTGGCCGGAGCCATCGCCAGTCTCTCGCTGCTAGGCATCGCGGGTGCCTATGCCAACAACGCCCCCGCCATGACGGACGACGAAAAGGAGGTCGCGAAGCAGATCTACTTCGAACGCTGTGCGGGCTGTCATGGCGTCCTGCGCAAGGGCGCCACCGGCAAGAATCTCGAACCCCACTGGACCCAGACCCAGGCCGACGGCTCCAAGCTCGAGGGCGGCACCCTGCAGCTCGGCACCAAGCGGCTGGAAAACATCATCGCCTATGGCACCGAAGGCGGGATGGTCAACTACGACGACATCCTGACCGAACAGGAAGTCAACCTGATGGCGCGCTACATCCAGCAGACGCCCGACGTGCCGCCCGAGTTCTCCCTGCAGGACATGAAAGAAAGCTGGAAGCTGCTCGTTCCGGTTTCCGAGCGTCCGAAGAAGCAGATGAACAAGGTCAACCTGAAGAACGTCTTCGCCATCACGCTGCGCGACGCCGGCAAGCTGGCCCTGGTCGACGGCGACAACCACAAGATCTGGAAGATCCTCGACACCGGCTACGCGGTGCACATCTCGCGCCTGTCCGCCTCCGGCCGCTATGTCTATACCGTGGGCCGCGACGGCCTGACCACCATCATCGACATGTGGTTCGAGGAACCCACCACGGTGGCTACCGTGCGCCTGGGTTCCGATGCCCGTTCGGTGGACGTCTCCAAGTTCAAGGGCTACGAAGACAAGTACCTGATCGGCGGCACCTACTGGCCGCCCCAGTACTCCATCATGGACGGCGAAACGCTCGAACCCATCAAGATCGTCTCGACCCGCGGGCAGACGGTCGACGGCGACTACCATCCCGAGCCGCGCGTGGCCTCCATCGTCGCCTCGCTGCAAAAGCCCGAATGGGTGGTCAACGTGAAGGAAACCGGCCAGATCCTGCTGGTGGACTACACCGACCTGAAGAACCTGAAGACCACCACGATCGAGTCCGCCAAGTTCCTGCACGACGGCGGCTGGGACGCATCCGGACGCTACTTCATGGTGGCCGCCAATGCGTCGAACAAGGTCGCCGTGGCCGACACCAAGACCGGCAAGCTGGCGGCCCTGGTCGACACCGCCAAGATTCCCCACCCCGGCCGCGGCGCCAACTTCGTCCACAAGCAGTTCGGCCCCGTCTGGGCCACCGGCCACCTGGGCGACGACGTGGTATCGCTGATCTCCACCGCGTCCGACAAGCCCGAGCACGCCAAGTTCAAGGAACATAACTGGAAGGTCGTGCAGGAACTGAAGATGCCGGGCGCGGGCAACCTGTTCGTCAAGACCCACCCCAAGTCCAAGCACTTCTGGGCCGACGCTCCCATGAACCCGGAGCGCGAAGTCGCCGAATCCGTCTACGTGTTCAATCTCGACGACCTGTCCAAGCCACCTACCCGCCTGGACGTCGCCAAGGATTCCGGCCTGCCGGAGAGCAAGGCGATCCGCCGCGCCGTCCAGCCGGAGTACAACCAGGCCGGCGACGAGGTCTGGATCTCGCTGTGGGGCGGCAAGGCCGACCAGTCCGCCATCGTCATCTATGACGACAAGACCCTGAAGCTCAAGCGGGTCATCACCGACCCGGCCGTGGTTACCCCCACCGGCAAGTTCAACGTCTTCAACACCATGAACGACGTCTACTAACCCCTGCCGTTCCCCACCACCCGGCGGTTCCCGCGCATCCCTGCGGGAACCGCCAATCAAATCATGACACACCAAGACGGCAAGAAAGGTTTCATCGCCACCCTTCGGCGCCCAAGCGCAAAGTATTCGCTGGGCGCCCTTCTACTGGCGGGCATATTGCTCGGCGTCTTCCTCTGGGGCGGGTTCAATACCGCCCTCGAAGCCACCAACACCGAGGCGTTCTGCCTGTCGTGCCACGAAATGCGCGACAACGTCTATCCGGAGTACCAGGAGACCATCCACTACAAGAACCGCACCGGCGTGCGGGCCACCTGCCCCGATTGCCATGTCCCCAAGGACTGGACCTACAAGATGATACGCAAGGTCCAGGCGTCGCGGGAACTGTGGGGCAAGCTGGTGGGTTCCATCGACACGCGCGAGAAATTCGAAGCCAAGCGGCTGACGCTGGCGCGTAGCGAATGGAAGCGCATGAAAGCCTCCGATTCGCGCGAATGCCGCAATTGCCACAGCCTCGAAAGCATGAAGAGCGAGGCCCAGCAGCAGCGCGCGCGCAAGCAGCATGAAATGGCCCTCGAGGACGACATGACCTGCATCGACTGCCACAAGGGTATCGCGCACCACAAGCCGCAAGGCATGACCGAAGAAGACGAAGAGTAGCGGCGGCGCTGCTCCGTCCGCATCACCCAAAGGAAACCCGACATGAAAAAGACCGTCCTGCTCGGCACTCTTGCCGCCGCGTTCAGCCTGTCCACCGGCGCCGCGCTGGCCGCCGCGCCTTCCGACTGGAACGCCGTCAAGGCAACCGAGATCACCCTGTTCTATCCCGGCGTCTCGCCGGTCGAATGGATCACCAAGGGCACCGAGCACGGCGGCGCCAGGGCGCTCAAGAAGGGCGAGACCTGCCTCGACTGCCATTCCGAGGAAGTCGCCAAGATGGGCCAGTTGCTGGTCAGCGGCGAGAAGATCGAGCCGGCCCCCATTCCCGGCAAGGCGCCCTACATCAACGTGAAAGTGCAGGCGGCCCACGATGGCGAGCATCTCTACCTGCGTTTCAGCTGGACGCAGCCGAAATCTTCCGGCGCGCCCGCAATGGACGCCGACAACCCGGTCAAGCTCACTTATCTGCTCGAAGCAGGGTCCAAGGTCGAGCTCGCCGAGCTGGGCGGCTGCTGGGGCGCCTGCCACGGCGACGCCCGCACCATGCCGGGCGCGAGCGACGGCAGGACCAAGTACGTGAAAGGCGCGTCGCTGGCCGATGGCGTCTACTACGACCTGAATCAATGGCGCAGCGGCGAGAACAAGGGCTACGATGGCCATATCGCCGGCGAACGCGTGATGGAAGGCGGCCAGGCGCTGGTCAGCGCCGCCGGCACGCGCGACGGCGACACCTGGACGGTGCAGTTCGTCCGCAAGCTCACCGGCGGCGAAGGCGACGTCGCGCTCGAAACCGGCAAGACGTACAACTTCGGCGTGGCCCTCCACGACGACAGCAGCATCGGGCGCTTCCATCACGTGTCGCTCGGCTATCACCTGGGTATCGACGCGGCGGCGGACATCACCGCCGCGCGCCAGTAACGGGCAGCCCGCAGGTGTCCCGTCGCGCCATGGCACGAATCCCCCGCATCGCACGGATCCTGTCCGGCGTACTGGCGTGCTGCATGCCATTCGCCATGGTCCAGGCCGACCCGGGCAAGCTGCGCCAGGGGCAACTCGAACACCTGCTGCGGCAGGACTGCGGTTCGTGCCATGGGCTGCGCATGACAGGCGGCCTGGGCCCGCCCCTGACGCGCCAGGCGCTGGCCGGTAAGCCGCGTGAACTGCTGATCGCCACCATCGCCCTGGGCCGCCCGGGCACCGCCATGCCCAATTGGGACGCGTTGCTCGACGAACAGGATATCGCCTGGCTGGCCGACAGGCTTCTGCAAGGATACCCCCCACCATGATGCGTCCGCTGTTGCTGTTGTGTACCGTGCTGCTCGCCGCCTGCGCGCAGCAGCCGCCGCTGCGCGGCGGCGGCGACCTGGGGGTAGTCATCGAACGCGCCGACGGCAGCCTGCAGATCGTCGACACCACGACGCGATCGAGCCTGGCCCGCGTGCAAGGCCTGGGCGACCTCTCGCACGCCTCGGTGGTGTTCTCGCGCGACCAGCGCTATGCGTACGTCTTCGGCCGCGACGGCGGGCTGACCAAGGTCGACCTGCTGGCCCGGCGCATCGACAAGCGCGTCGTCCAGGGAGGCAACAGCATAGGCGGCGCCATCAGCCAGGACGGCACCCTGATCGCCGTGGGCAACTACGAACCCGGCGGCGTGAAAGTATTCGATGCGCGCACCCTGGACCTGGTTGCCGATATTCCCGCCACCCCGCTGGCCGATGGCGAGCGCCGTTCGCGGGTGGTGGGCGTGGTCGACGCCCCGGGGCAGCGGTTCGTGTACAGCCTGTTCGATACGGGCGAGATCTGGGTGGCGGATTTCAGCCAGGGCCCGCAGCCGGTCATCAGCCGCTACACCGGCATCGGCAACCAGCCATACGACGCACTGCTGACGCCGGACGGCCGCTACTACATGGCGGGCCTGTTCGGCGAGGACGGCATGGCCCAGCTCGACCTCTGGCACCCCGAGCGCGGCGTCAAGCGTGTGCTCGATCACTACGGCCGCGGCGGCCGCAAGCTGCCGGTGTACAAGATGCCGCACCTGGAAGGCTGGACGGTGGCCGGCGAACGCACGTTCGTCCCGGCCGTGGGCCGGCACCAGGTGCTGGTCATGGATTCGCGCAGCTGGCGACAAGCCGCCGCCATCGACGTCGCCGGGCAGCCCGTGTTCGTCATGGCGCGCCCCGACACGCGCCAGGTATGGGTGAACTTCGCCTACCCGGACAACCACCTGGTGCAGGTCATCGACACCGAAACCCTGCGGGTCGTGGCCACGCTCGAACCGGGGCCCGCGGTACTGCACATGGAATTCACCGCCCGCGGCGACCAGCTCTGGCTTTCCGTGCGCGACGGCGATGAAGTCCAGGTATGGGACCCCTACCGCCTGGAACGCATCGGCCGCCTGCCGGCGCCCAGCCCGAGCGGCATCTTCTTCAGCAGCCGCGCACATGCAACGGGGCTGTAGCGTGTCGCTCGACGAATTCAGCCTGCGGGTGCTCAACCAGTACCAGCACGGCATGCCGCTGTGCGCGCGCCCGTACCAGGCAATGGCGGAAACCCTGGGCTGCAGCGAAGAGCGGTTGCTGGACTGCCTGCGCGCCCTGCGGCAGCAAGGGGTATTGAACCGGGCCGGGCCGGTTTTCGAACACCGCCGCGCCGGCGCGAGCACCTTGGCGGCGCTGGCGGTCGGCGACGACCAACTCGACAGCGTGGCAGCCGCAATCAGCCGCTATCCGGAGGTCAACCACAACTACGTACGCGATCACCACTACAACTTGTGGTTCGTGCTGACCGCTCCGAACCGCGCCCGGATCGACAGCATCCTGGCCGAGATCACGGCCGATACCGGCCAGGAGCCGCTTGACCTGCCCATGCGCCGCGCGTACCGCATCGATCTCGGCTTCTCGCTCGGCCCGCCAGCATGAACCCCTTCTTGACGCCCGAACAGAAACAGCAGTTGCGCCGGCTGATCGAGCCCGGCCTGCCGCTGACCGAGCGCCCGTATCAGCAGCTGGCCGAACGGCTGGGCGCGAGCGAACACGCCGTGCTGGCCCAGATGCGCCGATGGCACGACGCCGGCCTGTTCCGGCGCGTCGGGCTGGTGGTCAACCACCGTGCGCTGGGTTTTCTCGCCAACGCCATGCTGGTGCTCGATGTGCCCGACGACCGGGTCGACGCGGCCGGGCGGCTGCTGGGCCAGGCGCCCGGCGTGAATCTTTGCTATCAGCGGCCGCGCCGTCCGCCTCGGTGGCGCTACAACCTGTTCTGCATGGTGCACGGCCGCCAGCAGGCCGAGGTGCGGCGGCACATCGAGCGCCTGCTGCGCGACCTGGACCTGGCAGACCTGCCGCACGAGCTGTTGTTCAGCACGCGCGCCTTCAAGCAGTGTGGCGGCCGCTACGCGCCCGCCGGCGGGCACCGCCATGGATGAGCTCGGCCGGCGCCTGCTCGACCGCCTGCAGCACGGCATGCCGCTGGTCCGCCGTCCATGGGAGGCGCTGGCGGCGGAACTCGGCGCCAGGCCAGCCGAGCTGCGGGCGCGCGTAGAGGCCTGGCTGGCGGACGGCACCCTGACGCGGTTCGGCCCCATGTTCGACATCGAACGCCTGGGCGGCGCATTCACCCTGGCGGCCTTGTGCGTGCCGCCCTCGCGGGTCGATGAAGTGGCGGCCATGCTGGCCGCCATGCCGGAAGTCGCGCACAACTACCAGCGCGAGCACGTCTGGAACATGTGGTTCGTGCTGGCCTGCGCCTCGTCGCGCGATGTTGCCGCCACGATCGAACGCATCGAGCGGAGCACGGGGCTGAAAGTCCTCAATCTGCCCAAAGAACAGACTTACCATGTCGGCCTGCATTTCCCCGTCTGACGCCTCGCTGGCCAAGCGGCTGATCCAGCTCACCCAGGCCGGCCTGCCGCTGGTGGACGACCCATGGGCCTGGCTGGGCAGCCGCCTGGGCCTGACGCCGGGCGCCACGCTCGCCCTGTTGCAACGCCTGCAGGCCGACGGCGTCATCCGCCGCATTGCCGCCGTGCCCAACCATTACCGCCTGGGCTATCGTCAGAATGGCATGACCGTCTGGGACGTCGACGACGAAAAGATCGACCGCCTCGGCCCGCAGGTAGGCGCACTGCCGTTCGTCAGCCATTGCTATCGGCGCCCGCGGCGCCACGGCTGGCGCTACAACCTGTTCGCCATGGTGCACGGCCGCAGCGCCAGTGAAATCGAAGATTACCGAGGACGCATCCGGACACTGCTCGGGCGCGCCAGCCTGGCCGACGACATGCTGGTCAGCACCCGCATCCTGAAGAAAACCGGCCTGCGCCTGCCGCATGCGGACTAGCGCGACTTCCGTGAGTCTTATTGTTCCCTGTCAAGGCATCTGTTTCCGCCCTCCGCCATGCTGCCAACGTGACTGGACCAGGCCGCCGCGCAGGTCCGCCATGTCTAGAGAAACTCCCCAATGTTGAGAATCAGCCACTACCTGCGCGCCCTTGCCCACCCGGACCGCGAGCCGGCGGCCGGCGCCCGCGGCACGCCCGGCCAGCGCCCTCCCGTCGTCATCTGGAACCTGCTGCGGCGCTGCAATCTCACCTGCAAGCACTGCTACGCCACGTCGGCCGACAGCCCGTTCCGCAACGAACTCGGCACCACCGAGGCGCTGCGGGTCATCGACGACCTGCGCGACGCCGGCGTGTGCGTGCTGATCCTCTCCGGCGGCGAGCCTCTGCTGCGGCACGATCTTTTCGAGCTTGCCGCCTACGCGCGCGAACAGGGGTTCTTCGTGGCGCTGTCCAGCAACGGCACCCTGATCGACGCAGACACGATCGAACGCGTCGCGGCAGCCCGGTTCGACTACGTCGGCATCAGCATCGACGGCCTGCAGGACGTCCACGACGCCTGGCGCCAGATGCCCGGAAGCTTCGCCAAGGCGATGCATGCCGTCCAGCTGTGCCGGCAGCACGGCATCCGCGTCGGCCTGCGCACCACGCTGACGCGCGACAACCATCCCCAGCTGCCCGCCATCCTGGATCTCATGCGCGAGCACGACGTGCACAAGTTCTACTTGTCGCACCTGAACTACAGCGGCCGCGGCAGGCGCAGCAGCAAGTTCGACGCCCAGCACCAGATGACGCGGGACGCCATGCACCTGCTGTTCGAACGCGCCTGGGAAGACATACGCGCCGGGCGGGACAGCGATTTCGTCACGGGCAACAACGACGCGGACGCCATACTGCTGCTGCACTGGGTGGAGCGACGCCTGCCGCAGCATCGCGAACAACTCGAGCGCATGCTGCGCGCCTGGGGCGGCAACGCCTCGGGGTGTGGCATCGCGAACATCGACAACACCGGCGACGTGCACCCCGACACCTACTGGTGGCAGCAGCAGGTCGGCAACGTGCGCCGCCAGTCGTTCCGGCAGCTCTGGACCGACCAGCCCGATCCGCTCCTGCGGCAGTTGCGCCGGCACCCCCGGCCGGTGGGCGGCCGCTGCGCCGAATGCCGCTGGCTGCCGATCTGCAACGGCAACACCCGTACCCGCGCCTGGGCCGCGGGCAACCTGTGGGGCGAAGATCCCGGCTGCTATCTCAGCGACGCGGAGATCGGCCGGCAGCCGTCCGCCGTCGCTTCCTAGGCGGCACTGTCCCGCTCCATGGCGCAACACAATGTCCCGGCCTACATGACCATGCCTCACGCCTCCATTACCCCCATCACGCTTCCCATCGCCCTGCAGCGGGTCTTCCGGCCCGGCGAAGTGGCGCTGGTCGGCGCCGGCCCGGGAGATCCTGGCCTGCTTACCATCGCCGCCTGGAGCCTGCTGGTCCAGGCGGACGCGCTGGTCTATGACCGTCTGGTCAGCCAGGCGCTGCTCGACCTGCTGCCGGATACCTGTCGCCCCTACTACGTCGGCAAAGCCAGCGGGCGCCACAGCCTGCCGCAGGGCGAAATCAACCGCCTGCTGCTGCGGCTGGCGCGCCAGGGCATGCGTGTGGTGCGCCTGAAGGGCGGCGACCCGTTCATTTTCGGCCGCGGAGGCGAAGAGCTCGAGTTCCTGCTGCAGCACGGGGTCGACTGCCAGCTGGTGCCGGGCATCACTGCGGCGTCCGGGTGCACGGCCTATGCCGGCATCCCCCTGACGCACCGCGACCTGGCGCACTCGTGCCAGTTCATCACCGGCCACCTGCAGCAGAACGGCGAGCTCGCTCTGCCCTGGCACACCATGACGGACCCGGCCTGTACGCTGGTGTTCTACATGGGCCTGGCCAGCCTGGGTGAAATATCGCGTCACCTGACGGCCGCCGGCCTGCCGCCCGGCACACCCGCCATGCTGGTCGGCAACGGCACGCGGCAGGACCAGCAGATCGTGCGCGGCACGCTTGCCAGCCTGCCCGAACTGGCGCGCAGCCACCGCCTGGGCACGCCGACCCTGACCGTGATCGGCCGGGTGGTCGGGCTGCTGGCCGAACGGGAAACGGGGCATCCCGCCAGGCTGCGCGCCAACCCCATGCCGGTGCGCCCGGCGTCGGAGCCCCTATGCGGTTGAGCCTGGGCATCGTATTGGCCACGGCCCTGTTGGCCCAGGGTACGGCCCTGGCCGCCGGAACGGCCGCCGAGCTTTACCGGCAGCATTGCGAAACGTGTCACGGCGCGGGCCGCCTGGGCGGGACGGGGCCCGCGCTGCTGCCGGAAAGCCTGATGCGCATCAAGCGCGACGAAGTCCGCCAGACCATACGCGACGGCCGCCCGGCCAGCCAGATGGCCGCATTCTCCGGCGTGCTGGACGACACGCAAATCGCCGGCCTGGTCGACTACCTGTACCAGCCGCCGCTCCAGCCCCCCACCTGGACGGAAGCGGATATCCGGGCCAGCCACAGGCTGCTGGCCGACCCCGCCACGCTGCCCGCGACGCCGCAGCATGGGGCCGATCCGCTCAACCTGTTCGTCGTGGTCGAGGCCGGCGATCACCATGTGGTCATCCTCGACGGCGACCGCTTCGAGCCGCTGACGCGCTTCCCATCGCATTTTGCGCTGCACGGCGGCCCGAAATTCTCCCCGGACGGCCGGTACGTGTACTTTGCGTCGCGGGACGGCTGGATCAGCCTCTACGACCTGCACAACCTGACGATGCTCGCCGAGATCCGCGCCGGGCTCAACACGCGCAACCTCGCGGTGAGCGGCGACGGCAAATGGGTGCTGGTGGGCAACTACCTGCCCGGCGGCCTGGTCGTGCTGAACGCGCGCGATCTGTCGCTGGTGGGCCACCTGGCCACGCCCACCGTCCAGGGCGTGCCGTCGCGGGTCAGCGCGGTGTACACGGCGCCGCCGCGGCAAAGCTTCGTGGTCGCCCTGAAGGATGCCCAGGAGATCTGGGAACTCTCCTATGCGGGCCAGCCGGATTTTCTTCCGCGCCGCATCCCGGCCCAGGACTTCCTCGACGACTTCTCCTTCACCCCCGAGTACCGCTACCTGCTGGCGACATCGCGCAAGGCCAAGGGCGGCCAGGTCATCGACCTGGACACCGGCGCCGCGGTCACCGACATCCCTTTGCCGGGCATGCCGCATCTGGGGTCCGGCATTTACTGGCAACGCAAGCAGGGCTGGGTATTCGCCACCCCCAACATCAGCCAGGGGCTGATATCGGTGCTCGACCTGGAAACCTGGAGACTGGTGAAGGAAATCCCCACCGAAGGACCGGGGTTCTTCATGCGCAGCCACCGCAACTCGAAGTACGCCTGGACCGACGTTTTCTTCGGCCCCAACAACGACGCGGCGCACCTCATCGACAAGCAGACCCTCGAAATCGCCCATACGCTGCGGCCCATGCCCGGCAAGAACGCCGCGCACGTCGAGTTCACCCGCGACGGCCGCCACTTGCTCCTGAGCGTCTGGGACACCGAGGGCGCCCTGATCGTCTACGACAGCCAGACCCTGCAGGAACTCAAGCGCATTCCCATGAACAAGCCGTCCGGCAAGTACAACGTCGGCAACAAGATCGAGTTTGCCGAAGGCACTTCCCACTGAGCGGCACGCCATGCACGAACGCCCCGCACCAACAGATGCCGGCCCCGTGCTCAGCGCGGCGGACCTCGGCTGCGAACGGGACCAACGCCGCCTTTTCTCGGACGTGAGCTTCCAGCTTTGGCCTGGCGACATGCTGCGCGTGCGCGGCCCTAACGGCTGCGGCAAGAGCAGCCTGCTGCGCCTGCTGTGCGGGCTGGCCCGGCCGGCGACGGGCCGCGTGCAGGTGTTCGGCCGGGATCCGGCCCGGCCGCGGGGTGGCGCGCTGGCGGCCAGGCTGCTGTGGATCGGCCATGCCGCCGGCATCAAGGCGCTGTTGACCAGCGAGGAAAACCTGGCCTGGCTGGGCGCCCTGCAGGCTGGAGCCGCCGGCGCGGCCATCGGGCCGGCATTGGCCGCAGTGGGCCTGCGCGGTTTCGAGGACACCCCTTGCCATGCGCTGTCGGCCGGCCAGCAGCGCCGCGTCGCGCTGGCGCGCCTGTACCTGCCGGACCCGCCGCCGCTGTGGATCCTGGACGAACCGTTCACCGCGCTGGATACGCAAGGCACGGCGCAACTGGAACGGCACCTGGCGGCGCATTGCGTGCTTGGCGGCACGGTCGTGCTGACGACGCACCACGAACTGGTGCAGCGGCCGCCGGCCTGCCACGATCTTGATCTTGGACAGTACGCCGCATGAGCAAGGCCTTTATCCTGCTATTCACTAGTGAGCTACGTCTGCTATGCCGCCGTCCCGCGGAACTTGCCAATCCTCTGGTGTTCTTCTCTGTCGTCGTCGCCTTGTTCCCCCTAGCGCTGGGGCCGCAATCGCAGTTTCTGCAAGAAGCCGCGCCGGGGCTGCTGTGGGTGGCGGCGCTGCTGGCTGTGCTGCTTTCGCTCGACGGCCTGTTCCGCACCGACTTCGAAGACGGCTCGCTGGAACAATGGGCACTCTCGTCGCATGCCCTCGTAACGCTGGTGCTGGCCAAGGTAGCGGCGCACTGGCTGTGCAGCGGCCTCGCGCTGGTGGTGCTGGCGCCGCTGCTGGCGCTGATGCTCGGCCTGCCGGCGCACTGTCTGCCGGTGCTGCTGTTGTCGTTGCTGCTGGGCACGCCGGTGCTCAGCCTGCTGGGCGCGGTCGGGGCGGCGCTGACCGTGGGCCTGCGACGCGGCGGGCTGTTGCTGGCGCTGCTGATCCTGCCGCTGTACATCCCGGTGCTCATCCTGGGCACCGGCGCCTTGCAGGCCGCGCTGCAGGGCCTGCCCGCGACGGGGCACCTGCTGTGGCTGGCCAGCCTGGCGGCGCTGGCCATCACCGTGGCCCCCCTTGCCGTTGCGGCGGGTCTCTCCATCAGCGTCGCCGAATGATGCGCGGCGCCCGCACCGGTCCGTCCGCCGGCCGCACCGGTCCGGCGCCCACTGACGAGCGACCCGAATGATCCGGACCTGGCTGCACAAGTGGGGCTCGCCCAAGTGGTTCTACGACATGAGCGGCAAATGCCTGCCCTGGCTGGCCGGCGCCAGCGCGCTGCTGATTGCCATCGGCCTGGGATGGGGCCTGGCGTTCGCGCCGCCCGATTACCAGCAGGGCAACAGCTTCCGCATCATCTACATCCATGTGCCGGCCGCCTTGCTGGCCCAGTCCATTTATCTCGTGCTGGCGGCGGCGGGCGTGGCGGGCCTGGTCTGGAAAATGAAGCTGGCCGATGTGGCCCTGCGGCAGGCCGCCCCCATCGGCGCCTGGATGACCGTCATCGCGCTGGCCTCCGGCGCCATCTGGGGCAAGCCCACGTGGGGCGCCTATTGGGTCTGGGACGCGCGCCTCACATCGATGCTGATCCTGCTGTTCCTGTACCTGGGCGTGATCGCGCTGGGCCAGGCAATCACCAACCGCGACAGCGCGGCCCGCGCGTGCGCGGTGCTGGCCTTGGTCGGCGTGGTCAACATTCCCATCATCAAGTACTCGGTCGAATGGTGGAACACGCTCCACCAGCCCGCCAGCTTCTCGCTCGCGCAGAAGCCGGCCATGCCGGCGCAGATGTGGTTGCCGCTGCTGCTGGCGGTGGCGGGCTTCTATTGCTTCTTCGGCGCGGTGCTGTTCGCGCGCATGCGCCTGGAAGTGCTGCGGCGCGAGGCCGGCAGCCGCTGGGCCGGCAGCGAAATCGCCCGGCTGCTCGAGGAGCGCAGATGAGCGCGTTCGCGTCGTTTGCCGAATTCCTGGCCATGGACGGCCATGGCGTTTACGTCTGGGGCGCCTACGGCCTGTGCGCGATGCTGATGGCATTGAACGTCGCGCTGCCGGTGCTGGCGCGGCGCCGCTACCTGAACGACCTGGCGCGGCGCCGGCGCCGGGAGGCACTGCGATGACCCCTGCCCGCAAGAAGCGCCTGTACTGGATCGTGGCCCTGGTCTGCGGCGCCGGCGCGGCCGTCGCGCTGGCTCTGGCCGCCCTGCAGGAAAACATCAACCTGTTCTATACGCCCAGCCAGATCGTCGCCGGTGAAGCGCCGCGCGACACACGCATCCGGGCCGGCGGCCTGGTCGAAACCGGTTCGCTGCAACGCTCGCCGGATTCGCTGGCGCTGCGCTTCGGCGTGACCGACGGCGCGAACAGCATCCTGGTGCGCTACCAGGGCATCCTGCCCGACCTGTTCCGCGAGGGCCAGGGCATTGTCGCGCTGGGTCGGCTCGACCAGCACGGCGTGCTGCACGCCGACGAGGTGCTGGCCAAGCACGATCAGAACTACATGCCGCCCGAGGCCATGCATGCGCTGGAACAGGGTGGCGCGGCCGGTCCCGGCCCGCAGGGCGGACGGGAGCCGGCCCGATGATTCCCGAGCTCGGCCTGCTGGCCCTGATCCTGGCGCTCTGCCTCGCCGCGGTGCAGGCAAGCTTGCCGCTGGCCGGCGCCTGGCGCGGCGATCGCCGCTGGATGGAACTGGCGGCGCCGGCCGCCTGGGGGCAGTTCGCCTTCCTGTTGTTTTCCTTCGGCTGTCTTGCGCATGCCTTCCTGGCAGACGATTTCTCGGTCGCCTATGTGGCCCACAACTCCAACAGCATGCTGCCCTGGTACTACAAGCTCAGCGCGATATGGGGCGCGCACGAGGGTTCCCTGCTGCTGTGGGCCCTGATGCTGGCCGGCTGGACCTTCGCCGTTTCCGTCGGCGCCCGCCAGTTGCCCGCCACCATGCTGGCGCGCGTGCTGGCTGTGATGGGCATGATCAGCATCGGCTTCCTGCTGTTCCTGATCGCCACCTCGAACCCGTTCGAGCGCCTGTTGCCCGACGCGCCCGCCGACGGCCGCGACCTCAATCCGCTGCTGCAGGACTTCGGGCTGATCGTCCACCCGCCCATGCTGTATATGGGCTATGTCGGCTTCTCGGTGGCGTTCGCCTTCGCCATCGCGGCGCTGCTGGACGGCAAGCTGGACGCCGCCTGGGCGCGCTGGTCGCGTCCCTGGACGACCGTCGCGTGGGCGTTCCTCGGCCTGGGCATCGCCCTGGGATCGTGGTGGGCCTACTACGAACTGGGCTGGGGCAGCTGGTGGTTCTGGGACCCGGTCGAGAATGCCTCGTTCATGCCGTGGCTGGTGGGCACGGCGCTGATGCACTCGCTGGCGGCGACCGAGAAACGCGGCGTGTTCAAGAGCTGGACCGTGCTGCTCGCCATCGCGGCGTTCTCGCTCAGCCTGCTGGGCACGTTCCTGGTCCGCTCGGGCGTGCTGACCTCGGTGCATGCCTTCGCCACCGACCCGGCGCGCGGGGTGTTCATCCTGGTATTCCTGCTGGTGGTGGTGGGCGGCTCCCTTGCGCTGTTCGCGCTGCGGGCGCCGGTCGTCAACAGCCAGGTCGGGTTCGGCATCTGGTCGCGCGAGACGCTGCTGCTGGTCAACAACCTGCTCTTGTCAGTGGCGGCCGCGATGATCCTGCTCGGCACGCTCTATCCGCTCATCCTCGACGCGCTGACCGGCGCCAAGCTGTCGGTCGGGCCGCCCTATTTCAACGCCCTGTTCGTGCCGCTGATGGCATTGCTGATGATCGCGACCGCCATCGGCGTGCTGACCCGCTGGAAAGACACGCCGGCCGGCTGGCTGGCGCGCCGGCTCGCTCCGGCGCTGGCGGGCTGCGTGGTGGCCGCGCTGGCCGGCACCATGCTGCACGGCCGGTTCGATTGGGCCGTGGCGGCCGTCTGCTTGCTGGCGGCCTGGATCGTGCTCGCGGGCCTGCGCGATGTCTACGACAAGACGCGCCACCGGGGCCTGGCCAAGGGCCTGCCATTGCTGGGACGCAGCTACTGGGGCATGCATCTCGCCCACCTGGGCTTCGCCATGTGCGCGCTGGGCGCCGTGCTGACCAGCATCGGCAATCTCGAGCGTGACCTGCGCATGGCGCCCGGCGACGTGGTCGAGCTGGGCGGCTATCGCTTCGTGTTCGAGGGCACGACCAAGATACAGGGCCCCAACTACACTGCCGACCGGGGCGGCATGAGCGTCATGCGCAACGGTCGCGAAGTCGCCCGGCTGCACCCGGAAAAGCGGGTCTACCAGGTCCAGCAGGCAACCATGACGGAAGCCGGCATCCAGGGCGGCTTCACGCGCGACCTGTTCGTGGCCCTGGGCGAACCGCTGGCCGACGGCGCCTGGGCGGTACGCGTGCACATCAAGCCGTTCGTGCGCTGGATCTGGCTGGGCGCGCTGCTGATGGCCCTGGGCGGTTTCCTGGCAGCGGCCGACCGGCGCTATCGCCCGCGGCCGGCTGTCCGGCCCGCGCAGGCCGCCTCGATCGCCGGGATGCAATCATGAAACGTGCCTTGTTGCTGCTGCCGCTGGCATTGTTCCTGGTCATTGCGATACTGCTGTACCGCGGCTTGTTCCTCGACCCCTCCAGGCTGCCCTCCGCCCTGATCGGCAAGCCGTTTCCCGCCTTCGCGCTGCCATCCCTCGACGATCCGGCCCGCACGCTGACGCGCGACCACATCCAGGGCCGGCCGGCGCTGGTGAATGTCTGGGCGACCTGGTGTCCGTCGTGCCGGCAGGAGCACCCCGTACTGAATCAGCTGGCCAAGCAAGGCGTGGTCATCTACGGCGTCAACTACAAGGACGACCGCGACGCGGCGCAGCGCTGGCTGCGCACGCTGCACAACCCGTACCGGCTGAACATCGAAGATGCCGCCGGCGCCCTGGGGCTGGACCTCGGCGTATACGGCGCGCCCGAGACATTCTTCATCGACGCTCGCGGCATCATTCGCGAGAAGTATGTCGGCGTCATCGACGAACGCGTCTGGCGAGAGAAACTCGCTCCCGTCTATGACGCACTGCTGCAGGAGGCCGCGCCATGAAACGCCTGATCGCCGCCATCGTGCTGGGCGCGGGCTTGCACGGGCAAGGCCTGGCGGCCATCGACACCCACGAGTTCGCCGACGACGGCCAGCGCCAGCGCTATCGCGACCTGGCCGCGGTGCTGCGCTGCCCCAAGTGCCAGAACCAGAACATCGCCGAATCGAACTCGCCTATCGCCAACGACTTGCGCGGCGAGATCCACCGCATGCTGGGCGAAGGCCGGAGCGATGACCAGATCATCGACTTCATGGTCTCGCGTTACGGCGATTTCGTGTTGTACGACCCGCCATTGGCGACTCGTACCGCGCTGCTGTGGTTCGGCCCCGTCGCGCTGCTGCTGGCGGGAGGCACCGCGCTGGCGGCGATCGTCGCCAGGAGGCGCCGCGCATCGGCGGCGGCCGCGCTCCCCTTGTCCGACACCGAGCGGCGGCGCCTGGCCAGCCTGCTGGACGCCTCCGGCCCTCCCCCCGGGCAAGACTCATGACTGCTTTCTGGCTCTATGCGGCGCTGTTGCTCCTGGCGGCCCTGGCCTTCATCCTGGGGCCGCAGTTGCGGGCGCCGCGCGCGCGCGCCGATGCCGACCGCGCCGGCCTGAACGTCGGCCTTTACCGGGAACGGGTGCGCGAACTGGAAATGCAGCATGGCGCCGGCGCCCTCACCGCGGCGCAGCTCGAAGCCGCCCGGATCGAGGCGGCCCGCGAACTGCTCGACGCTGCGCACGGCAGCCCCGGCCGCGCCGCCGATGCGCCGCTGGGCCGGGCCGTTCCCCTGGCGATGGCCGTATTGGCGCCGCTGCTGGGGCTGGCCCTGTACCTGCACTGGGGCTCGCTCGACCGCGTCATGCTGGCGCGACAATACGCCGGCCACCCCGCGCAGGGCATCGAGGAAATGACGGCGCGCCTGGAGGCGTCGCTGGCGGCCGCGCCCGATTCGGCAGAAGGCTGGTTCTTCCTGGGCCGCACGTACATGGCGCAAGACCGCATGGCGGACGCGGCGCGCGCCTTCGAGCGCGCCGCCGCGCTGGCGGGAAGGCCGCCGGAACTGCTGGGCCATTGGGCCCAGGCCTTGTATTTCGCCGGGGACCAGCAATGGACGCCGCAGTTGCAGGCGCTGACCGACGAAGCGCTGGCCGGCGACCCGCAGGAAGCGGCCAGCCTGGGGCTGGCCGGCATGGCCGCGTTCCAGGCGGAGCGCTACGCCGAAGCCGCCGCGTACTGGGAACGCCTGGCGGCTGCCCTGCCCGAAGCGGACCCAAGCCGCGCCGCCATCGCCGACGGCATTGCCCGCGCGCGCGAACTGGACCAGGCGCGCAAGGCGACAGCCCCGCCGGCGCCATGACACTGCGCGCCGGGCAAGTTTGCCCGGCGCCGCTGCCCGAGCCTATCGAAACCGGCCCGGACGGCTTCAGGCGTAGGCTTCGACCGGCAGGCAGGCGCAGACCAGGTTGCGATCGCCGTAGGCGTTGTCGACCCGCGCCACCGGCGGCCAGTACTTGGCCTCGCGCAGCGAGGCCACGGGATACGCGGCCTGCTGGCGCGGGTAATCGTGGTGCCACTCTTCGGCCAGCAGCATCTGCGCAGTATGCGGGGCGTTCTTCAGCACGTTGTCGTCGCGGTCACGTTCACCGCGCTCGATCTGCGCGATCTCTTCGCGAATGGCGATCATCGCCTCGATGAAGCGATCCAGCTCGGCCAGGCCTTCGGATTCCGTGGGCTCGACCATCAGCGTGCCGGCCACCGGGAAGCTCATGGTGGGCGCATGGAAACCGTAGTCCATCAGGCGCTTGGCGATGTCCTCGGCGCTGACGCCGCTGCTGTCCTTGAGCGGCCGCACGTCCAGGATGCACTCGTGCGCCACGCGGCCATTGCGGCCGGCATACAGCACCGGATAGTGATCGCGCAGGCGGGCCGCCACATAATTGGCGTTCAGGATGGCGACCTCGGTGGCGCGGCGCAGGCCGTCGGCGCCCATCAGGGCGATATACGCGTACGAGATGGGCAGGATGCCGGCCGAGCCGAACGGCGCGGCCGCGACCGGCCCCACGCCGGCTTCGGCGCCAAGCTTGCCCTGCGCGTTCAGCACGCCAGGCAGGTACGGCGCCAGGTGCGAACGCACCGCCACCGGACCGACGCCCGGCCCGCCACCGCCGTGCGGAATGCAGAAGGTCTTGTGCAGGTTCAGGTGCGAGACGTCCGAGCCGAAGTGTCCCGGCTTGGCCACGCCCACCATGGCGTTCATGTTGGCGCCGTCCAGGTAGACCTGGCCGCCCGCCTGGTGCACCAGGTCGCAGATCTGCGTGATCGCTTCCTCGAACACGCCGTGGGTCGACGGATAGGTGATCATCAAGGCGGCCAGGCGATCGCCGACCTGTTCCAGCTTGGCGCGCAGGTCGTCGATGTCGACGTTGCCCTGGGCGTCGGACGCCACCACCACCACATCCATGCCGGCCAGTTGCGCCGAGGCCGGGTTGGTGCCGTGCGCCGAGGCGGGGATCAGGCAGACATTGCGCTGGGCCTGGCCGTTGGCGCGGTGATAGCCGCGGATGGCAAGCAGGCCGGCATATTCGCCCTGGGCGCCCGAATTGGGCTGCAGGCTGATGCCGTCGTAGCCTGTGATCTCGCACAGGGCCGCCGACAGGCGCTCGATCAGTTCGCGATAGCCGGCGCTCTGGTCGGCCGGGGCGTACGGGTGGATCAGGGCGAACTCCGGCCAAGTGATCGGAATCATCTCGGCCGTGGCGTTCAGCTTCATGGTGCACGAACCCAGCGGGATCATGCTGCGGTCCAGCGCCAGGTCCTTGTCGGACAGCTTGCGCAAGTAGCGCAGCATGTCGGTCTCGGACTGCACGCTGGAAAACACCGGGTGAGCCAGGATGGCGCCCTGGCGCTGCAACGCGGCGGGGATGCCGCCGCCGGCGGCGGCGTCGCGCGTGGCGATGTCCAGCGCCAGGTCATCTTTCTGCAGCCCTGCCGCGAACACATTGACGAGCGCCTGCAGGTCGGCGGCGGTCACGGTTTCGTCCAGCGAGACCGCCAGGCGCGCGCCATCCACCCGGCGCAGGTTGATGCGCTCGCATTCGGCGGCCACGGCAATGGCCGGCGTGGCCGTGCCGGTTTCCAGCAGCAAGGTGTCGAAGAACGTGTCATTGACCACCTTGACGCCCAGCTCGAGCAGCGCGCCGCGCAGGATGGCGGTGTAGCGCTGCACGCGCGTGGCGATGCGGCGGATGCCTTCAGGGCCATGCCACACGGCATACAGGCCCGCCATGACGGCCAGCAGCACCTGGGCCGTGCAGATGTTCGAGGTGGCCTTCTCGCGGCGGATGTGCTGTTCGCGCGTCTGCAGGGCCAGGCGCAGGGCCGTGTTGCCTTGCGCATCCTTGGACACGCCGACCAGGCGGCCCGGCATATTGCGCTTGTAGGCGTCCTTGCAGGCCATGAAACCGGCATGCGGGCCGCCGAATCCGAACGGCACGCCGAAGCGCTGCGACGAACCGACCGCGATGTCGGCGCCCCACTCGCCCGGCGGCGTCAACAGGGCCAGGGCCAGCAGGTCGGTCGCGCACGTGACCACCGCGCCCTGTGCGTGGGCCGCCTCGGCCAGCGCCCGATAGTCGACCACGGCGCCCAGGCTGTGGGGATACTGCAGCAGCACGCCGAAACAAGCCGGCAGGCCCTGGGCCTCGTCGCCGACGACGACCTCGATACCCAGGCCTTCGGCGCGCGTGCGCACCACTTCGATGGTCTGCGGATGGCAGTGCGCCGACACGAAGAACACCTGGCTGGAGGACTTCGAGCCACGCCGCGCCAGCGTCATCGCTTCGGCGGCGGCCGTGCCCTCGTCCAGCAACGAGGCGTTGGAGATGTCCAGCCCGGTGAGATCCGCCACCATGGTCTGGTAGTTCAGCAGGGCTTCCAGGCGGCCTTGCGAAATCTCGGGCTGGTATGGCGTATAGGCCGTATACCAGGCCGGATTCTCGAGCACGTTGCGCAGCACCACATTGGGCGTATGCGTGCCGTAGTAACCCTGGCCGATGTAATTGCGGTAGACGCGATTGCGGCCGGCGATGGCCTTGAGCTCGGCCAGCACGTCCGGCTCGCTGCGCGAAGCGGGCAGCGCCAGCGGCGCCTGGCTGCGGATCTTCGGCGGCACCACTTCCTGGAGCAGTTCGTCCAGGCTGGAGCAACCCACGGCGGCCAGCATTTGCTGCTGCTCGTCCGCGGTCGGGCCGATGTGGCGGGGGATGAAATCGGTATGGGTGTCTAGGGCGCGCGACATGGAATATCTCGGGGTGGCGGGAAAAGCGCCGCGCGGCCCGCTGGGCGGCCGCGCGGCATGCCGTATCAGCTGTTGGCCACGGCTTCGTAGCCGGCGGCGTCCAGCAGGTTGTCGAGGTCGGCCGCGTTGTCCGGCTTGATCTTGAAGATCCAGGCGGTGTAGGCCGATTCGTTGATCAGGTTCGGCGTGCTTTCGAGCTCGTCGTTGAAAGCCACGATCTCGCCGGTGACCGGCGCGTAGATGTCAGACGCGGCCTTGACCGACTCGACCACGCCGGCGGTATCGCCGGCCTTCAGCTTGGCGCCGACGTTCACGTCGCCGACGAAGACGAGGTCGCCGAGCTGGTCCTGAGCGTTATCGGTAATGCCGACGACGAAGACGTCGCCCTCGGCTTTGACCCATTCGTGGGATTTGGTGTACTTGCGGTCAGTGGGCAGGCTCATGAATGAAAACTCCTGGATATGGGAAATGCGCGCCTGCGCCGGCACCCCTGCCGGCGCATGCTGGCAGTTTACGGGTGTTCGACCGCCTTGCCATGGCGTACGAACGGCAATTTGCATACCAGGGCCGGAACCCATTTGCCGCGGATATCGACCTCGACCGTCTGGCCGGGCTGGACATCGCCGGGAACCCGGGCCAGGCCGATCGACACGCCCAGCGTCGGCGACATCGTGCCGCTGGTGACCTCCCCGGCGCCGGACGGCGTGCGCACCGCCATATGGGCGCGCATGACGCCGCGTTCCTGCAGCTTCAGGCCGACGAAGCCGCAGGGCGCGGCGAACTGCTCGAGCGCGTCGCGGCCGACGAAGCGCCGCGCCGCATCCTTGAGCGAGACCGTCCAGGACAACCCGGCCTGGTCCGGCTGGGTCAGTTCGTCCATGTCCTGGCCGTACAGGTTCATGCCGGCCTCCAGGCGCAGCGTGTCGCGCGCGCCCAGCCCGCAGGGCCGCACGCCCTGGGCGGCCAGGTCGTTCCACAGGGCCTCCGCCTGTGCGGCAGGCACGACGATCTCGAACCCGTCCTCGCCCGTGTAGCCGGTGCGGGCCACCAGCGCGTCGTCGTCGACCTGGGCCGCCACGAACGGCGTGAGCGGCTCGGTCGCGCCCTGCCAGCCCGGCCGCGCGGCCCAGACCTTGGCGCGGGCATTGGGCCCTTGAACGGCGATCATGGCCAGGTCGCGGCGCGGGGCGATGGCCACGTCGAAACGGCCGGCCGCGGCGACGCGCTGCATCCAGGCGATGTCCTTGTCGGCCGTGGCGGCGTTGACCACCAGGCGCCATTCCTCGTCGGCGAAGAAATAGACGATCAGGTCGTCGATGATGCCGCCTTCGGGATTCAGCATGCAGGTATACAGCGCCTTGCCGGGGGCCGCGAGCCTGGCGACGTCGTTGGCCACCAGGCGGCGCAGGAACGCGCGGGCATCCGGGCCGGTGACGTCGGCATTCAGCATGTGGGAAACGTCGAACATGCCCGCATCGCGGCGCACCGCATGATGCTCCTCGAGCTGCGAGCCATAGGCCAGCGGCATCTCCCAGCCACCGAAATCGACCATGCGGGCGCCTGCCGCGACGTGCGCAGCGGCCAGGGGAGTGCGTTTGAGGGGGGCGGACATGGACGGGCTCCGGTGCGGCGGCATCGCCAGGGTTACGGAATGCCGGCCCGGAAGCGGAAAACGCCCGGAACCGGCTGGATTTTCCGCCCCTCTGTCCTTTTGCCTGAGAGTTGCCCCGCACCAGCGGGTTTGCACCTTCGGCGCCTGGGCTGCGCGCATGCCGATGGCCGCGGCGCCAGGTCTCTCCAGAGTGCTGTTTCGGCCATGCAGGCCCGGCACGGCCGGGCGGGATGGCTGATGCAGCGCGGTATGGGTTACCTGAGCGATTCCGGGCGAATTGCGCCTTCGGCGGCAGCCATGTAACAAATGGCCGCTCTCTCCCGCGACATGCGTGACAGCGCGTGAAGCATACATCGAAAGCCAGCCGCGGAAAAGTTCGCGCTGTCAGGCCGCTGGCCCGGCCGGCAGCTTGACCCGTGTCAACCCTGGGTCTGGCCCCTTGACCACAGTCAAGGTGGCCCCGGCAGGGCCATAACCATAATTCCTTACAGGTTTTATGGAATTACTTACATGGACTTCACCCGGCGCCGCCTGCTGACAGGCTCGAAGCCTCCGGTACGCCCTCCCTGGGCCATGCCCGAGGCCCGGTTCCTGGATCTCTGCACTGCCTGCGGCGACTGCATCCGGGCCTGTCCGCACGGCCTGCTGCGCCATGGCGCCGGCCGCTATCCCGTCATCGAGCCGGCCCGCGGCGGCTGCGATTTCTGCGGCAACTGCGCCGCGCGCTGCCGGCCCGGCGCGTTGCGGGCGGGCCTGGCGGCCGCCGACGCCTTCGCCTGGCGCGCCCGGCCCGGCACGGCCTGCCTGGCGCATCGCGCGGTCGAATGCCGGGTGTGCGGCGAAGCCTGCGCGGCCGGCGCCATCCGCTTCGCCCGGCAAGCCGGCGGCCCGGCCCGCCCGCGCGTCGAGCCGGCCGAATGCACCGGGTGCGGGCAATGCCTGGCCAGTTGCCCGGCCAACGCCATCGAACTGGAGGCGGCATGAGAATCGCCAGCCTCGTCATGCGGGTACCGCCCCCTCACCTGGACGCGGCCGCCGGCGCGCTGGGCGCCATCCCCGGCGTGCAGGTCCATGCGCGCGACAGCGCCACCGGCAAGCTGATCATCACCGTGGAAGACGGCCCGGGCTACAGCACCGCCGACTCCATCCTCGCCGCCCACAAGGTTCCACACGTACTGTCGGCAACGCTGGCCTACGAATACAGCGAAGACGATGCGCCGCCCGCCGGCGAACCTTCATCCCTCCACCGACCCCCGGCCCTGGGAGCTCCATCATGTCATTGAACAGACGCGAATTCATCAAGACCAACGCGGTCGCCGCAGCGGCGGCCACCGCAGGCATTGCCCTGCCTGGCGCGGCCACGGCGCAGGCCGGCGGCGCGCCGCTGCAGGTGCGCTGGGACAAGGCGCCCTGCCGCTTCTGCGGCACGGGCTGTTCCGTGCTGGTCGGCGTCCAGGGCGGACGCGTGGTGGCCACCCAGGGCGATCCGGAAGCCCCGGTGAATCGCGGCCTGAACTGCATCAAGGGCTACTTCCTGTCGAAGATCATGTACGGCGCCGACCGCCTGACCCGCCCCATGCTGCGCAAGAAAGGCGGGGTCTACGACAAGGACGGCGAATTCACGCCGGTCAGCTGGGACGAGGCCTTCGACATCATGGCCAGCAAATGGAAAGAGGCCCTCAAGACCAGCGGCCCGGAATCCATCGCCATGTTCGGCTCCGGCCAATGGACCATCTGGGAAGGCTATGCCGCCTCCAAGCTGTACAAGGCGGGCTTCCGCAGCAACAACCTGGACCCCAACGCGCGCCACTGCATGGCCAGCGCCGTGGTCGGCTTCATGCGAACCTTCGGCATCGACGAACCGATGGGCTGCTACGACGACATCGAGCACGCCGATGCCTTCGTGCTGTGGGGCTCGAACATGGCCGAAATGCATCCCATCCTGTGGAGCCGCATCACCGACCGCCGCCTGACGCACCCCGGCTGCGAAGTGCACGTCCTGTCCACCTTCGAGCACCGCAGCTTCGAGCTGGCCGACAACGGCATGATCTTCACGCCGCAGACCGACCTGGCCATCCTGAACTACCTGTGCAATTACCTGATCCAGAACGGCAAGGTCAACCAGCAGTTCGTCGAGCAGCACGTCAACTTCAAGACCGGCGTCACCGACATCGGCTATGGCCTGCGCCCCAACGATCCGCGCGAACAGGGCGCCAGCGCCAACGGCTATCCCGGCGCCGACGGCGCGCCGAAGGGCGACCCCGGCGGCGCCGCCGCCAGCAGCTTCGAGGAATTCGCGGAGTTCGTCTCGACCTACACCCTCGAGTACACGGCCAGGCTCTCCGGCGTTCCGGCCGCGCACCTGCAGCGCATGGCCGAACTGTATGCCGACCCCGACAAGAAGGTGGTCTCGTTCTGGACCATGGGCTTCAACCAGCATACGCGCGGCACGTGGGTCAACAACATGATCTACAACGTGCACCTGCTGACCGGCAAGATCTCGCAGCCGGGCTGCGGCCCGTTCTCGCTCACCGGCCAGCCCTCGGCCTGCGGCACCGCCCGCGAGGTCGGCACCTTCGCGCATCGCCTGCCCGCCGACATGGTGGTCGGCAACCCGGCGCATCGCAAGCTGGCCGAGGAGCTGTGGCAGCTGCCGGACGGCACCATCCCGCCCAAGGTCGGCCTGCACGCCGTGGCGCAGAGCCGCGCCCTGAAGGACGGCAAGCTCAAGTGCTACTGGACCTCCACCACCAACAACATGCAGGCCGGGCCCAACATCAACGATGAAATCTACCCCGGCTGGCGCAACCCCGCCGCCTTCGTCGTGGTATCCGACCCGTATCCGACCGTATCCGCCCTGTCGGCCGACCTGATCCTGCCCACCGCCATGTGGGTCGAGAAAGAAGGCGCCTACGGCAATGCCGAACGCCGCACCCAGTTCTGGCGCCAGCAGGTCAAGGCGCCCGGCGAGTCGCGTTCCGACCTCTGGCAGTACCTGGAGTTCGCCAAGCGCTTCGCCATGGAGGAAGTCTGGCCCGCCGAACTGCTCGACAAGAAGCCCGAGTACCGCGGCAAGACACTCTACGACGTGCTGTTCGCCAACGGCGTGGCGGACCGCTACCCCGTGGACGACGTGCCGCGCGTCAACGCCCACGCCATCGACGGCTACATGAACGACGAGTCCGAGCACTTCGGTTTCTACGTGCAGAAGGGGCTCTTCGAGGAATACGCCAAGTTCGGCCGCGGCCACGCCCACGACCTGGCCGATTTCGACCTGTACCACCGGTCGCGCGGCCTGCGCTGGCCCGTGGTCGATGGCAAGGAAACCCTGTGGCGCTTCCGCGAAGGCTACGACCCCTACGTCAAGGCCGGCGAGGACATCAAGTTCTACGGCAACAAGGATGGCCGCGCCAACATCTTCGCGCTGCCCTACCAGCCGCCGGCCGAGAGCCCCGACCAGGACTACGACCTCTGGCTGTGCACCGGGCGCGTGCTGGAACACTGGCATACCGGGTCGATGACCCGCCGCGTGCCCGAGCTGCACCGCGCCGCGCCGGAGGCGGTGCTGTTCATGCACCCGGACGACGCCAAGAGCCGCGGCCTGCAGCGCGGCATGCAATGCAAGATCGTCTCGCGGCGCGGCGAGGTGCTGGCCAGCGTCGAGACGCGCGGACGCAACAAGCCGCCGCGGGGCCTGGTGTTCATGCCGTTCTTCGACGAAGGCCGCCTGACCAACAAGCTGACGCTGGACGCGACCTGCCCGCTCTCGAAGGAAACCGACTTCAAGAAATGCGCGGTCAAGGTGCTCAAGGCCTGACGCGGCGCAGCCGGTCCACGCCACCGCGAGCCATGCCATGACGGATCAAGCCCCCGCTACCCCGGCCAGCCGCCGCCAGTTCCTGCAGCAGTCGGCCGCCGCCATCGGCGGCGCCTGCGCCGTGACCCTGGGGCTGGGCCTGTACGCCCGGCAAGCCGGCTCGCTGCCGGCCACCACCCTGCGCCCGCCCGGCGCCCTGCCGGAAGCCGACTTCCTGGCCGCCTGCGTGCGCTGCGGGCTGTGCGTGCGCGCCTGCCCCTACGACACCCTGAAGCTGGCGACCCTGGGGCGCGCCGTTCCCACCGGCACGCCTTATTTCGACGCGCGCGCGGTGCCATGCGAAATGTGCGAGGACATCCCGTGCGTGCCGGCCTGTCCCACCGGCGCGCTGGACCACGGGCTGACCGACATCGAGGACGCCCGCATGGGGCTGGCGGTGCTGATCGACCAGGAAACCTGCCTGAACTATCTCGGCCTGCGCTGCGACGTGTGCTATCGCGTCTGTCCGCTGATCGACGAGGCCATCACCCTGGAACTGCACCACAATCCGCGCTCCGACCGCCACGCCATGCTGCTGCCCACGGTCCACTCCGACCGTTGCACCGGCTGCGGCAAATGCGAGCAAAGCTGCGTGCTGCCCGGCGCGGCGGCCATCAAGGTGCTGCCGCACGCGATCGCCCAGGGCTCCGCCGCGGGCCACTATCGCAAGGGCTGGGAAGAGGCCGAGAAAGCCGGCGGCTCGCTGATCGGCGAACAGGTCCAGTTGCCGGTGCGCGGCCTGGATGATCCCGTGCCCGCCACGTCCGGAGGCCAGCCATGAACCCCGCGCCTCCCAAGCCCAAGCGTCCCAACGTCGCCGGGCGCAACCCCACGGCGGCCGCCACCGCCAGCAAGGGCTGGCTGCGCGCCAACCGCTGGCTGCTGCTCAGGCGCGCCACCCAGGTCGGGCTGCTGGCCCTGTTCCTGATCGGGCCGGCCACCGTATGGCTGATGCAGCGCGGCATCCTCGACCAGCCGTGGCGGCCGGTCAAAGGCAACCTGGCGTCGAGCCTCACGCTCGACCTCCTGCCCCTGACCGACCCCTACCAGCTGGCGCAGAGCCTGGCCGCCCTGCACCTGCCGCACCGCACGGCCATCATCGGCGCCGCCATCGTGCTGGGTTTCTATCTGCTGTTCGGCGGACGCCTGTACTGTTCGTGGGTATGTCCCATGAACCCGGTCACCGATGCCGCCGCCTGGCTGCGCCGCAAGCTGAAGATCCGCGCCAGCGGCCGCACGCCGCCCAAGCACCTGCGCGTCTGGCTGCTGGCGGCCACCCTGGTCGCCTCGACGGTCACCGGCACCATCGCCTGGGAATGGGTCAATCCCGTGTCCATGTTCCATCGCGCGCTGGTGTTCGGCTTCGGGGCGGTGTGGGCGCTGGTGCTGGGCGTGTTCCTGTACGACCTGCTGGTCGCCCCGCGCGGCTGGTGCGGCCATGTCTGCCCGGTCGGCGCCTTCTACGGGCTGCTGGGGAAGACCGCCCTGCTGCGGGTCAATGCCGCCGGGCGCGAGGCCTGCGACGACTGCATGGACTGCTACAACGTCTGCCCCGAACCCCAGGTCATCCGTCCGGCGCTCAAGTCCGCCGGCCAGGACCACCCCGTCATCCTCGCCTCCGACTGCACGACGTGCGGCCGCTGCATCGACGTCTGCAGCAAGGATGTATTCCACATGAGCCACCGGTTCTCCCACAGGAGTCAACAATGAAAAGCGCCATCCACAGGATCGCCCTCGGCCTGCTCGCGGGCCTGCTGATCGGTACCCCTCCGGTTTCTGCCGACGATGCGGCCACGGTCAAGAGCCTGCGCCAGAACTCGGTGGCCGAATCCGAGCACCATGCGAACATCTACCGGCAGGAGCTCGACGTGGGCGCCACCCTGCCCCGCGACTTCGTCCAGCAGCCGCCCCTGGTGCCGCACGCCAGCAGCAATTACCCGGTGACGCTCAAGTTCAACAAGTGCCTGGACTGCCACGCGTGGGGGCGCGCGCAGGCCACCAATTCGCCGAAGATCTCCATCACCCATTTCCGCGACGCCACGGGGCGCGAACTGTCGTCGGTCAGCCCCAGCCGCTATTTCTGCATGCAGTGCCATGTCACCCAGAGCGATGCCAAGCCGTTGGTGGAAAACATCTTCCAGCGCGTCCCCAGCCTGAACTAGAGAGCGTGCAGCATGAAACCGATCAACTGGATCAAGGGCCTGCCGCGACGGGCGTGGGGCATCGTGTTCAGCTCGATGGGCCTGGCGTTCGTGCTGGGCATCGTATTCTGGGGCGGCTTCAACACGGTCATGGAATGGACCAACACCGAGAGCTTCTGCATCTCGTGCCATGAAATGAACGATAACGTCTACCAGGAATACCGCAATACCGTCCATTACTCGAACCCCACCGGCGTGCGCGCGGTCTGCTCGGACTGCCATGTGCCCAAGGAATGGGGGCCGAAGATGGTGCGCAAGATATATGCGTCCAACGAGCTGCTGCATCATTTCCTGGGCACCATCGACACGCGCGAGAAGTTCGAGGCCAAGCGCGCGCAGCTGGCCCAGAACGAGTGGCGCCGCATGAAGGCCAACAACTCGCAGGAATGCCGCAACTGCCACGACTACAGCTACTTCGATTATGCCGGGCAGAGCCCCCGGTCGGCGCGCATGCACCAGCAAGGGTTCGACGAAGGCCAGACCTGCATCGATTGCCACAAGGGCATCGCCCACAGCCTGCCGGCCATCGAGCAGTCCATCGGCCAGCCCAAGCCCGACGGCCTGCCGGCCGGCGTGCTGCATCCCAATTGAGCGGCCGCGCCGCTACGCCAGCGCCGTATCCAGCAGCATCATCAGCACGAAGCCGAGCATCAAGCCGCAAGTGGCATAGACCTCATGCCCCTTGCGGTGCGACTCGGGGATGATCTCGTGGCTGATGACGAACAACATCGCGCCCGCGGCGAACCCCAGGCCCCACGGCAGCAGCGCCGCCGACCACCCCACCACGACGGCGCCCAGCACCGCGCCGGCCGGCTCGACCAGCCCGGACAGCATGCCGAGCGCCACGGCGAAACTGCGCCGATAGCCGGCCGACAACAAGGCCAGCGCCACCACCAGCCCCTCGGGCACGTCCTGGATGGCAATGCCGGTTGCCAGGGCGCTGCCGCGCACCGGGTCATTGCCGACATAGCCCACGCCGATCGCCAGCCCCTCGGGCAGGTTGTGCAGCGCGATGGCGAACACGAACAGCCAGGTGCGCCGCAGCCGGTGTACCTCGATGCCTTCCTTGCCCTTGATGAAATGCTCGTGAGGCAGCAGCCGGTCCATGGCCAACAGCACCGCCGCCCCGAGCAGCACGGCGCCGCCGACGATCAGCCCGGCGCTCCACGGCCCGTGGCCCAGCTCGCCGGCAGCGTCGATGCCCGGCGCGACCAGGGAGAAAGCGCACGCCGCCAGCATCACGCCGGCGCCGAACCCGAACATCGCGTCCTGCACCTTCTCGGACAGCGCCTGCGAGAACATGACCGGCACCGTCCCCAGCGCCGTGGCGCCGGCGGCCAGCAGGCCGCCCGCCAGCGCATCGGCCACATGCGGGGCGCGCGGCGCCAGGTACTGCCAGAGGGAGTGCGCGCCCAGGCAGGCCACCAGCACGGCCAGCGTCCAGACGCTGATGCTGGTGGCCTGCGGGCGGATCCGGTGGCGGCTGAAGGTATTCATGCAGGGCTTTCGCTGGCGGCGCGAGCGGCGGGCCTCAGCCCTTGGCGGCCTCGTAACGGCGCGCCACTTCGTTCCAGTCGATCACGTTGAAGAACGCGCCGATGTATTCCGGACGGCGATTCTGGTACTTCAGGTAGTACGCGTGTTCCCACACATCCAGGCCCAGCACCGGCGTGTTGCCGTGCATCAGCGGGCTGTCCTGGTTGGCCGAACTCTCCACCACCAGTTTGCCTTCAGGCGTGACGCTGAGCCAGGCCCAGCCGCTGCCGAAGCGTGTCAGCGCGGCTTTGGTGAAAGCGTCGCGGAACGCGTCCATGCCGCCCAGCTCGGCATCGATGGCCTGGGCCAGCCGGCCTTGCGGCTGGCCGCCGCCCTGCGGCGACATCACGGTCCAGAACAGGCTGTGGTTGGCGTGGCCGCCGCCGTTGTTGCGCACGGCCGTGCGCACCGATTCGGGCAGGGTATCGATCCGCCCCACCAGTTGCTCCACGGGCTGGTCGGCCGGCAGCCCCGCCCCTTCGAGCGCGGCGTTGAGATTGTTGATGTAGGTCTGGTGATGCTTGGTGTAGTGGATTTCCATCGTCAGCGCATCGATGTGCGGCTCCAGCGCATCGTAGGCGTATGGCAAATCGGGCAAGGTATAGGCCATGCAAGACTCCTTCTCGGGCTTCCGGGACGGAAGCGGTTCATCGCGCCGGCGGGCCGACGCGCTCAATGCTGCGGTTCGGCGCCGTCGCGCCAGGGCAGCGCGGCGGCGCGGGCGGCTCGCGGGTGACCCGGGTGGCGCCGCAGGAACTGCAGCAGTTCGGCATAGGTCACGCGGCCGTGGCGCCAGGCGGCCTCGCGCCAGCGCGGCTCCAACGCGACATCCAGCCCCATTTCATGCAGCAACTCGTGTGCCTGGCCGAAGTGCGCGGCCGCCTGGTCGAACCGACCGGCGCGCTCGTGCAGCTCGGCCAGGTTGTGGTGCGACACCACCAGCGCCGCGACAGCCGCATCCGCGTCCAGGGCCCGGCCGGGCAAAGTGTCGGCCAGGCTGAGCGCGGCGCGGTATTGCAGCAGGGCCGCCGCGGCATCGCCGCGCGCCAGCGCCCGGTTGCCGCGCAGCGTGGCACGCTGCCAGGCGCCCACGCAGGGCTCCTCGGCGGCGAACTGCGGCATGGATACGGGCAGCGGTGCCATCTGGACCATGACGTCTCCCTCAGGCTGGCGAATTTCCGTTAAAGATAATTCAAATGATAGTCATTTTTATTTAATATAACAACGCCGGCAAGAAGACCTGGCCGCAGCGCCCCGGCGCCGCACCGTACCCCCCGGCACCGCGCCAGCGCCGGGCTGCCTCTGCGTGAATCGACTAGAGGGCGCGGCCGCAGGCCACGCCGGAGGCCCAGGCCCACTGGAAGTTATAGCCGCCCAGCCAGCCGGTGACATCCACCGCCTCGCCGATGAAGTAAAGCCCAGGCACGCCGCGCGCCTGCATGGATTTCTGGTCCAGGCCGCGGGTATCGACCCCGCCCCGCATGACTTCGGCCTTCTTGTAGCCCGCCGTGCCGCTGGGCACCAGGCGCCACTGGTGGATATCGGCGGCCAGCGCGCGCAAGACCTTGTCGGGCGTGTCGGCCAGCCGCGCGGCGGCCAGCTTGCTGCCGCCGCCCTGCTCTGCCTGCAGCCACTGGTCGGCCAGCCGCCGCGGCCAGAGCCCGGCCAGCACCGTGTGCAATTGCTGGCGGCTGCCGGGCTTGGCGGCGATCAGCTCGGCCGCCAGGTCGCGGCCGGGCGCGAGGTCCAGCACGATGGGTTCGCCGGGCTGCCAGTAACTGGATATCTGCAGGATGGCCGGCCCGGACAGCCCGCGATGCGTGAACAGCAAGTCTTCCAGGAACTCGCCGCGCGCGCGTCCGGCGCCGGTGCTGAGCGAAACTTCCAGCGCCACTCCCGAGAGTTCGGCGTAGGGCCGCCAATGCGCCGGGTCGAACGTCAGCGGAACCAGGGCCGGCCGGGGCTCGATCACCTTCAGGCCGAACTGCCGCGCCACCTTCAGGGCGAAATCGGTGGCGCCCAGTTGCGGGATCGCCATGCCGCCGGTGGCCATGACCAGCTTGGCGGCGCGAATCTCGTCCTGGCTGGTGCGCAGCACGTAGCCCGCCTCCTCGCGGCCGATCTCCGCCACGCGGCACGGCATGCGCCAATGCACGCCGCCGGACTGGCACTCGGCGCGCAGCATCTCGATGATGGCTTCGCTGCTGTCGTCGCAGAACAGCTGGCCGCGATGCTTCTCGTGCCAGGCGATGCGGTGGCGCCGCACCAGCGCCAGGAAATCCTGCGGCGTATAGCCCGCCAGCGCCGAGCGGCAGAAATGCGGGTTGTCGGACAGGAAGTTGGCCGGGCCGGCGCCGATGTTGGTGAAATTGCAGCGGCCGCCGCCGGAAATGCGGATTTTCTCGGCCAGCCGCTCGGCGTGGTCGACCAGTACGACCCGCAGGCCGCGCTGGCCGGCCACGGCGGCGCACATCATGCCGGCCGCGCCGGCGCCGATGACGGCAACGTCGTAGGCGCTCATGGCGCGGCGGTCCGGCAGCCGGGCTGGCCACGCACGACGACGGCGGCGCGCACGGCGATCCGGCGCAGGCCGGCGATGGGGCAATGGGGGCGGGGCGGCAAGGGCATAGCCCGCTATTTGACCAGATCGCCGGCCATTGCGCGGGCGGCCCCGCCGGACGCCGGCGCATGCGGGACGCCAGCCGGGCGATCGAACCCTAGGCCTGCTCC
Organism: Bordetella genomosp. 2; assembly: GCF_002261345.1. Lineage (GTDB taxonomy): Bacteria > Pseudomonadota > Gammaproteobacteria > Burkholderiales > Burkholderiaceae_B > Bordetella_A. Next base: position 172,577 of record NZ_NEVT01000008.1, read on the forward strand.
TCGTCCGCGCCCCAGCGATAGACCGGCGGGCGCTTGTCGATGAAGCGGGCGGCGGCCTCCCGGTGGAAGGCCGTGGAGCGCGCAATGCCCTGGCCGGCGGCCTCCAGGTCCAGCATGGTGTTCAGGTCGCTGTTCAGCGAGGCGTTGAACAGCCGCTTGGTCAGGCTCAGGGCGGTCAGCGGCAGTTTGCTCATGCTGGCGGCCAGCGCCTGGGCGCGCGAGTGCACCTGCGATTCGGCGACCACCTCGAACACCATGCCCATGTCGCGGGCCTCCTCAGCGCCGAACTCGCGGGTGGAGAACGCCAGCTCCTTGGCCCGCTGCAGGCCGACGATGCGGGGCAGCGTATAGAACACGCCGCAATCCGGCACGGCGCCCAGCCGCAGGAACGACAGGCAGAAACGGGCGCGGGGCGAGGCCAGGACCAGGTCGGCGGTCAGCGCCAGCCCGACCCCGGCGCCGTAGGCCGGCCCGTCCACCACGGCGATGATGGGCCGGTCCAGGTTGAGCAGGTCGGCGATGACGATCTGCAGGTTCAGCATCCGGTCGCGCGCCGCATCGGCCGCCGTGTCGGCGGTCATCGTGCTGATGTCGCCGCCTGCGCAGAAGGCGCCGCCCGCCCCCTGCAGGATCAACACCTTGATGGCGCGGTCGCGGCGCACGGCGGCCACGGCCTCGCCCAGTTCGGCGCGCATGGTCTGGTCCAGCGCGTTGCGCCGCTCGGGCCGGTTCAGCGTCAGCGTAGCGACGTGATCGGCGATCGCGAACTGGATCGCCTGGTATGTCCGGCGGGGTTCCTGCATGATGTCTCCTTGAATGCAACGGCGGTTGCGGCGCGGTCAGGCAATGACGCCCCGCTGCCTGAGCCGGGCGATATCGTCGGCCGAATGCCCCAGTTCGGCCAGCAGGGCATCGGTGTGCTGCCCCGCCCGGGTGACCGGCCCGGGCGCGCCCTGGGTGCGGCTGAAGCGCGGCGCCGGGGCCGGATGGACGATGCCGTCGGTCTCCTGGAAGCTGTTGCGCGCCCGGTGATGCGGGTGGGCGCGGGCTTCTTCGAAATCCAGCACGGGCGCGAAGCAGGCATCGGTGCCTTCGAGCAGCTCGCACCATTGCTGGCGCGTGCGGGTCGCGAACAGGCGCTCCAGCTTGCCGCGCAGCGCCGGCCACGCGGCCCGGTCCCATTGCGCCTGGAAGTCGGGGTCATCCAGGCCGCAGCGTTCCAGCAGCAACGCGTAGAACTGCGGCTCGATCGCCCCGACGGAAATGAACTTGCCGTCGGCGCAGGCATAGCACCCATAGAACGGCGCGCCGCCATCCAGCATGTTCGCCTGCCGGTCCAGCGTCCATTTGCCGCTGGCCAGCATGCCATGGTAGGCGGTGGCCAGGGTGGACACGCCATCGCAGATCGCGGCGTCCACCACCTGGCCCTGGCCGCTCTGGCGCGCCTCGAACACCGCGCTGACGATGCCCAGCGCCAGCATCATGCCGCCGCCGCCGATATCGCCCAGCAGATGCAGGGGCGGGGTGGGCGGCCGGTCGGCATGCCCCATGGCGCACAGCGCGCCGGTGATGGCGATGTAGTTCAGGTCATGCCCCGCGGCCTGGGCCAGCGGACCGGTCTGCCCCCAGCCGGTCATGCGGCCGTACACCAGCCGGGGATTGCGCGCCAGGCAGACATCCGGCCCCAGCCCCAGGCGCTCCATGACGCCGGGACGAAACCCTTCTATCAATGCGTCCGACGACTCCACCAGATCCAGCACGATGGCGGTCGCGTCGGGCTGCTTGATATCCAGCGCCAGGGAGCGCCGCCCCCGGTCCACGATGGTGCCGCCCCCGCCCAGGAAACCCGGGGCCTTGCGGTCGATCCTGATGACTTCGGCCCCCAGGTCGGCGAGCATCATGGCGCAGAACGGCCCCGGCCCGATTCCAGCCAGTTCCAGTATCCGCAGCCCGTTCAGTGGTCCTGGCATGTCTCCCCCAGCATTGCCTATGATTCGAAAAACTCGGCGCGCGCCTTGAGCATGATCGCCACATTGGCGTCGAAGTTCTTTTCCATGCGCGAGGTGGGCCCCACCACCGACATGGCGGTCAGCTGGCCGCCGACGTATCCCGCGATGCCGATGGCGAACACGCCTTCGTTGCCCTCGTCCTTGGTGAAATAGTATTTTTTCTCGCGGCCTTCGATGATCTGCTTGCGGAACGCCTCCTTGTCCACGATGCTCTTGCTGGTGACGGCGGCCATGGGCAGGGTTTCGATCAGCGCATCGCGGGCCTTGGCGTCCATGGTGCCCAGCAGGGCCTTGCCCAGCGCGGAGGTGTGCAGGTCCACCATCGTGCCGGGCTTGAGCACGTACCGCAGCGCCCGCGGGCTTTCCTGGCAGGCGAATATCTGCACGCGGTTGCCGTCCAGGTGCGCGCACATGGACGACTCGCCCGACTGCCGGCTGAGGATCTCCAGCGCTTCCGCCGCGAAGATCTGCATGGGGTCGGCGGCCGCGATGCCCTTCGCCACGTCCAGCAGGCGCGCGGTCGGATGGAAGAAGCGGGTCTTGGGCGCGCGCAGCAGATAGCCCGCCTGCCGCAGGGTATACAACAGGTCGGAACAGCTGCTGTCCGCCAGGCCGAGCAGCCGGGCCATTTCCGAGTTGCTCAGCGGCCGGCGCTCTCTGGCGTAGACCTCGAACACTTGAAGTACACGTTGTGCGGTCGGGAGAATCTGGGGCATGGGCTTCGATGGTTGGCGGTGAAGGTCGCTATGAGGATGACGGGCGGTCCATTGCGCTGCCGATCACTTCAAGGCCGAAACGCCCAAGACGCTCTGCGCGATCAGCAGCGACTGGATCTGGTTGGTTCCCTCGGCAATGCTCAGGTGCCGTGCGTCGCGATAATAACGCTCGACCGGGAACAAGGCCGTATAGCCCGCGCCGCCGTGCACCTGCAATGCCTGCTCGGCCACGCGCAGCACGGCGTCGGTGGCATGGCGCTTGGCCATCGAGCAGAGCATGTGACTGTCGGGCGCGTCGCGATCGAGCGCGTCGGCGGCCCTGTAGCACAGCAGGCGCGAGGTCTCCACCAGCGTCAACATGTCTGCAATCATATGCTGGACCAACTGGAACCCGGCAATCGGCCGGCCGAACTGGACTCGCTCGCCGGCATAGCGCACCGCGGCCTCGCAGGCGGCCTCGGCAATGCCGAGCGCCGAGAACGCCACCACACAGCGGCCGATATTCAGGTACTTCTTGGCGAGCGCGAAACCGGCGCCTTCCGCGCCGACAAGATGCTCGCGCGGGATCTCGACATCGTCGAACAGCAGTTCGCCCAGCGGGCAGCTGTGCATGCCCATCTTGGGAATCGCGCTGACCGAGAACCCCGGCATCTTGCTCTCGAACAACAGGCAGGACACTTGGCGGCGGCCCGCCTCGCCGGTCCGGACGAACACCACGCCGAGCTCGCATACGGGCCCCAGGCTGATGTAGAGCTTGCGGCCGCTGACCTTCCAGCCCTGCCCGGTGGGCACCGCCCGCGTTTCGATGTTGGCGGCGTCCGAGCCGATGTTGGGTTCGCTCAGGGCGAAGCTGGCGATCGCCTCGCCGCTGAGTATGCGCGGCAGGTACTTTTGCTTCAGTTCCGGCGAACCGCCATCTGCCAGCACGGAAGCCGCCAGGTTGCTGGTGCTGACGATGCTGCGCAGCGACGGCCACACGCGCGCGACTTCGGCGATCAGCATGCCGTAGGTGGTCATGGGCAATGCGAAACCGCCGCTGGCTTCGGGCAACAGGCCGCCCAGCAGGCCGAAGTCGTGCATGGCGCGCACGACCTGCGCCGGCACCATGCGCGATTGGGCCTCATATTCGTCGACGATGGGCGCGACCTCGCTCTGCAGGTAGCGCCGCAGGGCATCCTGCAGTTCCACCTGGTCCGCGGACAACTGGAAATTCATGGGCAGATCCGGCATGGCGTTCATGGCTCGCACTGCTCCGCCTGCAGTACCAGCTTCCACATCTGCGGCGCCGTGGGCGCGCCCGCTTCCTCGATGATGTGCGCGATCAGGCCGGCGGTGCGGCCCACCAACGCCAGGCCGCGCGCCGCCTTCGGGTCCAGCCCCATGTCCGCGGCGATGGCGCCCATGGCGCCGGCGCCGTTGATGGGCAGGAACTTGCCGAATTCGGCCTGGTGGACGTCGGCGATGGCGTCCAGCAGGTGCCAGCATTTGCCGTAGTAGCCGTTCTCTTGCGACACCGTGCGCAGCGCGCCGACGCGCGGATCGCCGTCGACGTGGATGGGATGCCCGACGCCGGCGATCTTTCTCTTCTGCGCGGTGTAGCGCGTCAGCAGGTCGCGCGCGCGGTCCCGGAACTGGCCGGCCGGGCTGTCGGCCGCCAGGCCGTGGGTTTCTTCCGTGAGCATCTGGGCCACGTTCTGGGTCACGCCCAGGTAGCGGTCGCCCGCGCCCAGCAGCCCCGCGGCCACCGCGCCCTGGAGCGATTCGGGCGCGCCCAGGTACGTCAGGCGGGCCGCCATGGAGATAGGCGTGAAGCCATGGTCGCAGGACGTCACCAGGATGACGTTCATCATGCGCTTGAACCTGGGCTCTGGATAATGGCCCAGAATGCACAGGCACGCCATGTCGACGAAATCGGCATTCGGGATGATGTCGGTGGACAGGTTCTTGCCCCGCACGAAGATGTCTTCCGTGGTGGCATAGCCGATGCTGGTGCGTAGGGTCATGCGGTCTGCTCCGGTTCGATGGCGTTCTGCTCGAGTTCGCCGGACGCGATGATGAGCGCGTCCAGCGCGATGGCTCCCTGCTCCGGCGCCCCGACCCATACCGGGTTGAGCTCCAGCTCGACCAGCCGGCCGGCGTGGCGGGAAGCGAATTCCGAGACTTGCAGTATCAGCGCGGTCAGTGCGTCGAGGTCGGCGGGCGGCTGCCCGCGCACGCCGTCCAGGATGGCGACGTTGCGGATCTCCCGGACCATCGCCTGCGCATCGGCCGGCGCCAGGGGGATCATGCGGTGCGTGGTGTCGCGCAGGGTTTCCACCAAGATGCCGCCCAGGCCGAACGTCAGCACCTGGCCATAGGCGGCATCGCGATGCACGCCGATCAGGATCTCGCGGCCGCCGGCCGGCAGCATGGCTTCCACCAGCACGCCTTCGATGCGCGCCGCGGGCGCGGCCTGGGCGACGGCTGCGAGAATGCTGTCATAGGCCTGCGCGGCGGCGGCGGCGGAATCGATGTTCAGCCGCACGCCGCCGCATTCGGTCTTGTGGGCAATATCGGGACTGGCGACCTTCATCACCACCGGGAAGCCGATACGCGCGGCGATCTCGGCGGCCTGGCGCGCCGTGCCGGCCACTTCGTTGCGGGGCAGCGGAAAACCGGCGCGGCGCAGCACAGCCTTGGCCTGCGCCTCGCTGAATTGGCGCGGCGCGGCCGTGCCATCGGCGGCGGCGCCGACGGAATGGCCAGGCACCGCCGGCGCGGCGAGCGGCGCCGAGCCCTCGCGGGGCCAGACGCGCGACAGCGCGCCGATGGCGCCCGATATCGACAAGAAGGGCTGCAACCCATGCCGCTCCAGCAACTCGAACCCACCGCCCATGCGTCGGCTCATCCATACGGGGATGATGGGCGTGGCGGTAGATTGCGAGACCTCGATGATCGACCGCGCAATGCCGTCGGTGACCTCGCCGTAGTCCATCGGGATGGGGAACAGCACGGCGCCGACATTGGGGTCGTCGCACACCACGCGCAGGCAGGTGTTGGCGGCTTCGGGATCGCGCAGGATGTCGGCGGTGGTATCGACCGGGTTGGCGATATTGGCGAACGCCGGCAGCAGGCTGCGCAGCCGCGTATTCGTCTGCTCGGTGAAGACGGCCATGGGCAGCCCGGCGGTGCCGGCGATATCGGTGGCCAGGGCGGCGGTGCCGCCGGAGAAGGTATAGATGCACAAGCCGCTGCCGGGCCGGGGCGCCGCCACCGCCAGCAGCCGCGTGACGGCCAGCAACTGGTCCAAGTCCTCGACCTCGATGGCGCCGAACTGGCGGAATACCGCGCTGTTGACCGCCGCGCTGCCGGCGATGGAGGCCGTATGCGACTGCGCCGCCCGAGCCCCGGCTTCGGAGTGCCCGACCTTGAGCACCACGACGGGCTTGCCGCGCTGGCGCGCGAGGTCCAGCGCCGCCGTCAGGCGCCGCCCGTCCTTGATGCCTTCCATCAGCAGGCCGATGACCTTGATGGCGGGGTCCTGCGCCATCCACGCGATGAAATCGGGAATTTCCAGGTCGACTTCGTTGCCCGCGGAGAACCACAGCCCGACCCCTTCGCCGTGGCTGAGGCCCTGCAGCAGGTTGCGGCCCAGCCCGCCGCCCTGGGTGGCCAGCCCGATGCCGCCGCCATTCAGGTCGTGCTGGAACGCGGGCGAGAACGTCATGCCGATGCGATCGCGCACATTGACGAAACCGGGGCAGTTGGGACCATACACGTGCAGGCCGGTGTCCTGGCACAGGCGGGCGATGGCCCGCTCCAGTTCCTGGCCGGCCTCGCCCGCCTCGGAAAACCCGGAGGACATGACGATGGCGTAGGGAATCTTGCGCTCGACGCACTGGCGCAAGGCATCCAGCACGCGGCCGGCGTTGACGATGACCAGCGCCACGTCGATGGGCGCATCGGGCAATTCGCGGATCGACGGCCAGCATGGCGCGCCGTCGATCTCGTTGTACGCCGGGTTGACCGCGTACACCTGGCCAGGCAGGCGCGAGTGGCGCACCAGGTTCGCATACAGGCGCCCGCCCTGGCTGGCGGGCCGGGGCGAGGCCCCCACCACCACGACATTGACCGGGTTGATGAAGCGCGCGAGATCGGCGAAGGGCTTCATGCGGCGGCCTCCGGCGCGCGCATCAGCATGGCGAAATCCGCCTGCACCACGACCTCGCCGCGCTGGTTGACCGCCTCGCGCCGGAACACGACCTTGACGCGGCCGGGCCGGGCATCCGGCACGCACTCCGTGACGGTGACGCGCGCATGGACGGTATCGCCGATGAACGTGGGCTTGGGAAAACGGCAGTTCAGGTCGATCAGGGCCAGCACGCTGGGCTCGAGGCCGCGGTAGGCGACCGTCTGGGTGGTCAGCCCGGACAGCACCGACAGGACCAGCAGACCGTGGGCGATGCGCTGCCCGAAGCGGGTCGATTTGGCGTATTCGGCGTCGACGTGCAGCCGGTTGAAATCGCCCGACAGGCAGGCGAACTGCACTATGTCGGCTTCCGAGATGGTGCGGCCGGCCGATTCGAACGTATAGCCCACGTCCGGAAGCGCGGCTTGCCGGCCCGCCGGGCTGTCAGGGGTATGCATGTTGTGGTGTCTCCTGTTCTTGTGGGCGGCGGGTCAGCTCGAGTAGCGGCCCCCGGTGACGTGCAGGGTTTCGCCGGTGATGAAGCCGGCCCGCTCGGACGCCAGGAACGCGACGGCGTCGGCGATGTCTTCCACCGCGCCGAGCCGCTGCACGGGCTGGCGGGCCAGCGCGTTGGCGCGCAGCGTTTCATAGGTGGACAGCGCGCGGATCAGGTCGGTCTCGACAAAGCCGGGCGCAATGGCATTGGCCGTAATGTTGAACTTGCCCTGCTCGTAGGCCAGCGAGCGCGTGAAGCCGATCAGCCCCGCCTTGGCCGCTGAATAATTGGTTTGCCCGGGGTTGCCCAGATGGGCGCGCGAGGCAATGTTGATGACCCGGCCCCAGCGCTTTTCCATCATGGACGGCAGCGCCGCCTTGGTGCAGTAGTACGCGCCCTTCAGGATGGTGTCCACCACCGCGTCCCAATCGGCTTCGGGCATTTTGGTCAAGTACTTGTCGCGGGTAAAGCCGGCGTTGTTGACCAGGATATCGATCGAGCCGAACTCGCTGACGGCGCGCTCGGCCAATGCCTGGACCTGCTGCGCATCGCAGACATCGGCGACCACCCCGATGGCCTGGTGGCCGGCGTCCGCCAGTTGGCGCGTGGCCGCGTCGACCGCTTGCGGATTGATATCGGTAATGACAATGCGCGCGCCCTCGCGCGCCATGGCGAGCGCGGACGCGAAACCGATGCCTCGGCCCGACCCGGTGACCAGCGCGACTTTTCCCGTGAGTTGCAAATCCATTGTTTCCCCTTGGAGGCTGAGCTGCGGCGGCGGAGCCTGACGGCCCTGCCAACCTGGACATTTTCTACGACATACGGGAGAAGTATACGGATACCCGGATTTCATTGCAATTAATTCCGGTACATCGTTATACTCTTCGACATGTCGTATTAAGTACGGCATGAGACCTATAACAAATCCGGAGGTGACAAATGTCTGTTGTGAAGTTGCTGTGCGCGGCGGTCCTGGGCGTGGCGACCGCCGGCGCGCTGCCGGCGCGCGCCGACTACCCCGACAAGCCCGTCAAGGTGTATGTCGGCTTCGCCCCTGGCGGGGCCACCGACCTGCTGGCGCGCTTCTACGCCGAACAGTTGTCCCGCAAGCTGGGGCAGCCCTTCATCGTCGAGAACCGACCGGGCGCCGGCGGCAATGTGGCGATCCAGTCGCTGGCCCAGACCAAGCCGGACGGCTACACCATCGCCATGGGGGCCAACTACATTGCGTCGAATGCGGCCCTGAAGCGCAATTCATATGACTGGGACAAGGACCTGACGCCCATCGCCCTGATAGCGTCCACGCCCAACATGCTGGTGGTGCCGCCCAATTCGCCGTTCAACAGCGTGGACGACATCATCCGGGCCGGCACCCGATCCGATTCGTTCCTGACGTTCGGTTCGGCCGGCGTGGGGTCCTCCATCCACCTGTCGGGCGAGCTCTTCAAGGCCATGACGGGCGCCAAGCTCACGCATGTGCCGTACAAGGGCGTATCGCCCGCCGAAGTGGCCCTGATGGCCGGCGACATCGACATGATGTTCGGCAGCGTCTCCACCGAAGTGCCCCTGGTGCAGGCCGGCAAGCTGAAGATCCTGGCCGTCACCGGCCTGGAACGCATGAAAGTGTTTCCCGACACGCCCACGCTGGACGAGGCGGGCCTGAAAGGCTTCAACGTCGGGGCGTCCTACATGCTGGTGGCGCCCGCCAACGTGCCCGACCACATCGTGCGCCGGCTCAGCGAGGCGGTCGCCGAGATCAACGCCGGCGCCGAGGCCCCGGCCTACACCGAACGCCTGTACGCCACGCCGATGAAAGGCGGCCCGGCCGAAGCCAAGGCTTTCCTGCGCTCGGAATACGAAAAATGGAACAAGCTGGTGGCGGAGAACGCCCTCAAGCTGGACTGAGCCGCCCGCGCCAAAGGAGACAACCATGAGACAAGCCAAGACGGCCATTCTGGCCGCAGCCGCCAGCCTGGCGGCGATGCTGGCGGCGCCGGCGCCGGCCGCCTCCGCCTTCCCGTCCAAGCCGGTGCGCATCATCGCGCCCAGTTCGGCGGGCGGCATCCTGGACCTGACCAGCCGCCTGGTGGGGGAAAAGCTATCCCAGCAGCTCGGTTCGCCGGTCGTGGTGGAGAACATGGCCGGCGGCGGCGGCATCATCGGCATGCAGGGCATGCTGAATGCCGCCCCGGACGGCCATACGCTGGTCATGGGCAGCCTGGGCCCGAATGCCGCGAACTACTCGCTGTATTCCAAGCTGCCATACCAGATGTCGGACTTCGCGCCCGTCATCGGTGTCATCTCGATGCCGAGCGTGCTGGTAGTGAACCCCAAGCTGCCGGTCAAGGACCTGGCGTCGCTGCAGTCTTACGCCAAGTCGAAGAATGGCGATATCGCGATGGCCATCTCCACGATGGGCGCCTCCAGCCACCTGATCGGCGAAGTCCTGAAAGGCGAGCTGGGCATATCGGCCATCAACGTCGTCTACAAGGGCGCGGCGCCCGCCATTACCGACCTGGTCGGCGGGCAGGTGGATTTCATGGTCGACAACATGATCACCGCCAAGCCGATGATCGAGGCCGGCCGGCTGCGCGCCATCGCCGTGTTCAGCAAGGAACGCAGTCCGCTGATGCCCGACGTGCCCACGGTGACCGAGCTCGGCTATCCGCAGTTGACGGGCGGCACCTGGCTGGGGCTGTTCGTGTCGGCCAAGACGCCGCCGGACCGCGTCGAGCGGCTGAACGCGGAACTCAACAAGGTGCTGGCCGACCCGGGCGTGCGCGACGCCCTGGTCAAGCAAGGCGGCAACCCGGTCGGCGGCAGCAGCGCCGAATTCGACCAATTCGTGCGCGCGGAGACCGAGCGCTGGCGCAAGGTGATCCAGGCCGCGGGCATCAAAGTGGAATAAGTCGCGCCGGCCCCGCGCGGACCGGCGGCACGCCCCCAAGGAGGATCTCGACCCCATGGCTATTCAATATGAACGTCTGCGGAACTGGCATTTCGACGACCGCACCGACCGCTACACCACCCGCGACAGCATGCTCTATGCCCTGACCCTGGGCTACGGCCAGCGGCCGGACGATGAACACGACCTGCGCTATGTATACGAGCAGGACACGCTGGCGGTGCCGACGCTGCTGGCGGTGGTGGGCGCGCCCGGCTCATGGACCGCCGACCCGGGGACCGGCATCGACTGGCTGCGCCTGTTGCATGGCGAGCATCGCATGACCTTTCACGCCCCGGTGCCGGCCGAGGCCGCCGTCACCAGCCGCACGCGCGTCACGCACGTGGTGGACAAAGGCGCGCAGAAAGGCGCGCTGGTGGTCACCGCGCGCGAGGTTTGCGACGCCGATAGCGGCGCCCCGCTGGCGACCATCGAGCATGTGTCGTTCTGCCGCGCCGACGGCGGATTCGGCCGGGGCGACGAGCCGCCCGAACCCTTGCCGCCGACCCCCGCCACGCCCGCGCACGACACGGTGCTGATTCCGAGCCTGCCGCAGGCGGCCCTGCTGTACCGGTTGAACGGCGACCTGAACCCGATCCACGCGCTGCCCGCCATGGCGGCCCAGGCGGGTTTCGAGCGCCCCATCCTGCATGGCCTGTGCACCTTCGGCATGGCGGCGCGCGCCCTGCTGCGCACCTATTGTCCCGGCGAGCCGGCCCGGCTGCGCCAGTTCGCCGTGCGCTTTTCCGCGCCGATGTACCCCGGCGAGACCCTGCGCGTCGAAGCCTGGCGCGACGGCGGCAAGGTGCAGTTCCGCGCCTGGGCGCACGAGCGCAATGTGGCGGTCCTGAGCAACGGCGTGGCCGGCATCGATTGAACCCACGAGGAGCTTGCGCATGAAACCCATAGAACGCCATGCGATCGACACGCCCGACCGCATCGCCTATTGCATGATCCCTTCCGGCTATGCGGTGACCTGGGCCGAACTGGAACGCCGCAGCCGCAAGTGCGCGGCCGCGCTGCTGGCGGCCGGCCTGAAGACGGGCGATTCGATCGCCGTATTCCTGGAGAATCATCCCTACTACTTCGAGATCCTCTGCGCCGCGCACCGCATCGGCCTGTACTACGTGACCGTCAGCCGGCACCTAAAGCGCGAGGAGGTGCAGTACATCGTGGACGACTCCGACGCGAAAGTGCTGTTCTGCTCGCGCCACACTCTGCAGGAAGTGTCGGTGGAGGCTTGCCACGCGCGCGGCACCACCTGCGTCATCATGGACGATGTCCTGGAGGGTTTCGAGTCCTACGATGACTGGACCGGCGGGCACGCCGACGACGTCCGCCTGCCCGACACGCCCGAAGGCACAGATTTCTGCTATTCGTCGGGCACCACGGGCGTGCCCAAGGGCATCAAGCGGCCGCTGGAGACCGCCAACCGCTTCTTCCGCGCCGACGAATCCGAGCGCAGCGCGTGGAAGGCGTTCGACCGCGACACGGTGTATTTGTCGACCGCGCCGTTCTATCACACCGCGCCGGTGCGCTGGAACATGGCCGTGCTGCGCGGCGGCGGGCGCTGCGTCATGATGGAGAAGTTCGATCCCGAGCAGGCCCTGCGCGCCATCCAGGACCACCGCGTCACGCATTCGCAATGGGTGCCGACGATGTTCATCCGCATGCTGCGCCTGCCCGACGCGCAGCGCGCCCGCTACGACCTGTCGAGCCTGCGCTACGCGGTGCACGCCGCGGCGCCGTGCCCGGTCGAAGTCAAGGAGGCCATGATCGCCTGGTGGGGACCGATCCTGTACGAGTACTACAGCGGCACCGAGCTGGTGGGCCGCACCTCGCTCAGTTCGCAGGAATGGCTGCGGCACAAGGGCTCGGTGGGCATACCGGAGTTCGGCCGCGTGCATATCGTGGGCGACGACGGCAACGAGCTGGGGCCGCGCCAGCCGGGGGTGATCTATTTTTCCGGCGGCGGCAGCTTCCAGTATCACAACGACCCGGAGAAGACGCGCAATGCCTATAACAAGCGGGGCTGGGCGACCTACGGCGATGTGGGATACGTGGACGAGGACGGCTATGTGTACCTGACGGACCGGCTGTCCAACACGATTGTGTCCGGCGGCGTGAACATCTACCCCCAGGAAGCGGAGAACCGCCTGTCCCTGCACCCGGCCGTGCGCGACGTGGCCGTGATCGGCGTGCCCAACCAGGAGTTCGGCGAGGAGGTCAAGGCGGTGGTGCAGCTGGTCGATCCCGACGCGGCCAGCGATGCGCTGGCCGCCGAACTGATCGCCTTCTGCCGGGAGCATATCTCGCACGTCAAATGCCCGCGCAGCGTCGACTTCGTGACCGACATGCCGCGCACGGAATCGGGCAAGCTGCTCAAGCGCCTGGTCAAGCAGCGCTACTGGCCGGACAACATGGGGATTGCCCATTAGTGCCAGGGAGGCTTTGTCCGTGGGCAAGAGGGAGGATGGGATGGGGGGTGTTGTGGGGTGCAGGGCCGTGGGTGCCTGGGGCGTCCTGGGCGGGGCTGGGGGGCGGGCCGGCCACGTCGCTCGGCTCGGGCGCGCCACCAGGCGCCCTCGGCCCCCTGCGGGGGCTACCCTCGCTCCAACTGGCCGGCCCGCCCCCCAGCCCCGCCCAGGACTCGCGACAGCGACATGCGCCGGTCCGACAACGCCGTCGATGAACGTGGCGGCGCGACCGTGGCACGACGGTGTCAGACACCCCTGGCGCACCATCCTGCTTGTGCAGGCCATGTGCGCGGGGTGTCTGACACCTGCAGCGAGGACCGCCCGTGAACGTGGCGGTGCGACCGTGGCACGACGCTGTCAGACACCCCTGGCGCACCGTCTTGCTTGTGCAGGCCGTGTGCGAGGGGTGTCTGACACCTGCAGCAAGGACCGCCCGCGAATATGGCGACGCGACTGGGGCACGACGGTGTCAGACACCTATGCATCGACATATGCATCACGCCCGGTGCAAGGCATCGGGAGTTCCAACTGGAGATATTGCGAGCCCGGGCCTGCCGGCGGGGCCGGGGCGACCAGTTGGAGGGAGGGGAGCCCCCGTAGGGGGCCGAGGGCGCCTGGTGGCGCGCCCGAGCCGAGCGACGTGGCCGCCGCGGCCCCGCCGGCAGGCCCGGGCGCCTCAAGAACCCAACCTCCCAACGCCCCGAAGCAATCATCGACACCCATCAACGCAACCCTGAGGAACCCCCATGGCGAACATCCAGGCCGGCCCGCGCCGGCGGCAAGGTTTTAGCGCGGAACACGACGAGTTCCGCAGGACCATCGCGCGCTTCATCCAGGACGAGGTGAGCCCCTTCCACGCGCAATGGGAAGCCGACGGGCACGTCCCCCGCGACCTGTGGCGCAAGGCGGGCCGGGTCGGCATGCTGCTCACCAACATCCCCGACGAATACGGCGGCGCCGGCGGCGACTTTCTCTATACCGTGGTAGTGCTGGAAGAGATCGCCCGCTCGCTGTCGAGCGGCATCACCGGCTTCACCACGCACTCGGACATCGTCGCCCCGTACCTGCTCAACTTCGGCACCGAGGCCCAGAAACACGCCTCCCTGCCGGGCATGGCGCAAGGCGACATCGTCGGCGCCGTCGCCATGACCGAACCGGGCGCCGGCAGCGACCTGAAAGCCATCCGCACCACGGCGCAGAAAACCGCCCACGGCTACCTGGTCAACGGCCAGAAGACCTTCATTACCAACGGCCTGCATGCCGATCGCGTGATGGTGGTGGCCAAGACCGACCCGGCCGCGGGCGCGCGCGGCATCAGCCTGTTCTGGGTCGACACGGCCACGCCCGGATTCAAGCGCGGCCGCCTGCTGGACAAGGTCGGGCAAAAGGCGCAGGACACTTGCGAACTGTTCTTCCAGGACATGGAAGTGCCGGCCGACACGCTGCTGGGCGAGCCCGGCCAGGGATTCGGCTACCTGATGAAAGAACTGGTCCGGGAACGCCTGATGATCGCCGTGCGCTGCGCCGCGGCGCTGGAGGCCGCGCTGGACTGGACTATCGACTATACCAAGGAGCGGCGCGCCTTCGACAAGGCGCTGATCGACAACCAGCATATCCGCTTCAAGCTGGCCGACATCAAGGCCCTGGCCGCCGCCACCCGCGCCTTCGTGGACGACTGCATCGGGCGCTACATGGCCGGCGAGCTGGATGCCGCCGGCGCGGCCATGGCGAAGCTCTGGGCGACCGAAGCCACGCGCGCCATCGACGACCTGATGCAGTTCTACGGCGGCTACGGCTACATGCGCGAATACCCCATCGGGCGGGCCTATACCGACGTGCGCCCCAACCGCATCTACGGCGGGTCCTCGGAGATCATGCGCGAACTCATCGCGCGATCCCTGTAGGCGCCTGCCGGCACAACCAAGGACGGGAATTATCCATGACCAAACACTTATCGGGATCCGTCGCCATCGTCGGCGCGGCCGAATCGGACCTGGGCAAAGTGCCCGGACTGAGCGCGCTGGAACTGCAGGGCCAGGCCGCCCAGCGGGCACTGCGCGACGCCGGGCTGACCCTGCGCGACGTCGACGGCGTCTTCGCCCATACCGACGACCGGTTCTCGGGCCTGCAGGTGGCGGAATACCTCGGCGTCCGCCCCCGCTACGTCGACTCCACCAACGTGGGCGGCATGTCCAACGTGCTGCACATCCGCCACGCCATGGCCGCCATCCAGGCCGGCATGTGCGACGTGGCGCTGATCACCTACGGCAGCACCCAGCTGTCGGACGGCTCGCGCAAACTGGGCGTGACGGCCGAAGACGCGCGCAGCCCGCGCGGGCAGTTCATCACCCCCTACGGGCAGCTCAGCCCTATCGGCTACTACGCCATGGTGGCCCGCCTGCACATGCACCGCTACGGCACCACGCCGCAAGCCCTCGCGGAGGTGGCGGTGGCCGCGCGCCAGTGGGCCATGCTCAACCCCAAGGCGTACAAGCGCGACCCGCTGACCATCGACGACGTGCTCGCGTCGGCCTATATCGCCGAGCCGCTGCGGCAGCGCGACTGCTGCCTGGTCACCGACGCGGGCGGCGCGCTGGTCGTCACCGCCGCCGGGCGCGCCCGCGACCTGGCGCGGCCGCCGGTGTACGTGCGCGGCATCGCGGAGGCGTTCTCGCACCACTACACGCCGTTCAACACCAGCGACTGGCTCGACACGCGCGTGGCCGAAACGGCGGAACAGGCCCTGGCGATGGCCGGCGTGTCGCGCGACGACATCGATGTCGTGCAGATCTATGACCACTTCACCATCGGCGTGATCCAGTCGCTCGAAGAACTGGGATTCTGCAAGCGCGGCGAAGGCAAGGACTTCGTGGCGGGCGGGCGCCTGGCGCCCGGCGGCGCGTTTCCCATCAATACCTCGGGCGGCGGGCTGTCGTATAACCACCCCGGCATGTTCGGCATGCTGCTGGTGATCGAGGCCGTGAAGCAGTTGCGGGGCGAATGCTGCGAGCGGCAGCTGCCCGATGCCAGGCTGGCGCTGGTGCACGCGCCGGGGCTGGTGTTCTCCGCCAATACCACCATGATCCTGGGAGTCTGACCATGAACACCGCACAGCGTCCCGTCCCGCAACCCACCGACGTCACCCGCCCCTACTGGGAAGCCGCCGCCGCCGGCCGGCTGGTCATCCAGGAATGCCGGGCCTGCGGCGCGCGCCAGTTCTACCCGCGCGGCTTCTGCGTCGCCTGCCTGTCGGACGAGCTGCACTGGCTGCCGTGCAGCGGCAAGGGCACCATCTACACCTACACCATCAACCACCGCGCCCCCAACGCCCACATGAAGGAACGCCTGCCTTACATCGTGGCCGCCATCGACCTGGACGAAGGCACCCGCATGATCGCCAATATCGTCGATTCCCCGCCGCAGGCGGTGGCGATCGGCGCGCGCGTCGAAGTGGTGTTCGAAGCGCTGGCGGACGGCATGGCGCTGCCGCAGTTCCGCGTCGGCGGCTGAAAAAAACCGCGCCCCGGCGGGGCGCGGCTTCTGCCTCGGCGCCTCTGCTTCAGTCTTCGATGAGGCAATCCACGTAGTAGCGCTTGGTGCCGTCCGGGCCGGTGTCCTCGGCCAGGCCGTGGATGTACGTCTCGAAACCGGGGAAGCGCTCGTTGAACTCGCGGGCGAACTGCAGGTACTGCACGATGGTGCGGTTGAAGCGTTCGCCCGGGATCAGCAGCGGGATGCCGGGAGGATACGGCGTGAGCAGCACGCCGGTGACGCGGCCCTCGAGCTGGTCGATCTCGACCCGCTCGACCTCGCGGTGCGCCATGCGGGCGAACGCGTCCGACGGCTTGAGCGCCGGAACCATGTCGCTCAGGTACATCTCGGTGGTCAGGCGCGCCACGTTGCGCTCGCGGTAGGCTTCGTGGATCTGCTGGCACAGGTCGCGCAGGCCCATGCGCTCGTAGCGGCGGTGGCCGCGGCAGAACTCCGGCAGGATGCGCCACAGCGGCTGGTTGCGGTCGTAGTCGTCCTTGAACTGCTGCAAGGCGGTCAAGAGCGTATTCCAGCGTCCCTTGGTGATGCCGATGGTGAACAGGATGAAGAACGAGTACAGGCCCGTCTTCTCGACCACCACGCCGTGCTCGGCCAGGTACTTCGAGACCAGCGCGGCGGGGATGCCGGTTTCGCCGAAGCTGCCCGACATGTCCAGGCCCGGGGTGATGATGGTGGCCTTGATCGGGTCGAGCATGTTGAAGCCGTCGGCCAGCTCGCCGAAGCCGTGCCAGTGATCGTTGGCTTCCAGCACCCAGTCGTCGCGGTTGCCGATGCCTTCCGAAACCAGCCGGTTGGGGCCCCAGACCTTGAACCACCAGTCGTTCTTGCCGAATTCCGACTCGACCTTGCGCATGGCGCGGCGGAAGTCCATGGCCTCGCGGATGCTTTCCTCCACCAGCGCGGTGCCGCCGGGCGGCTCCATCATGGCGGCGGCCACGTCGCACGACGCGATGATCGCGTACTGCGGCGACGTGGAGGTGTGCATCAGGTAGGCTTCATTGAACACGTTGCGGTCGAGCTTGCGCGACTCGGATTCCTGCACGATGATCTGCGACGCCTGCGAAATGCCCGCCAGCAGCTTGTGGGTCGAGTGCGTGGCGAACACCATGGGCTCTTGCGGGCGCGGGCGGCCCTGGCCGATGGCGTGCATGTCCTGGTAGTACTCGTGGAAGGCGGCGTGCGGCAGCCATGCTTCGTCGAAGTGCAGCGTATCGACATAGTCGCCCAGCTGCTTCTTGATCATCTCGACGTTGTAGATGACGCCATCGTAGGTGCTCTGGGTGAGCGTCAGGATGCGCGGCTTCTTGTTGGCGGCTTCGCGCGCGAACGGGTTGGCCTCGATCTTCTTCTTGATGTTCTCGGGGTCGAATTCCTCCAACGGGATCGGCCCGATGATGCCCAGGTGGTTGCGGGTGGGCCGCAGGAACACCGGGATCGCGCCCGTCATGGTGATGGCGTGCAGGATCGACTTGTGGCAGTTGCGGTCCACCACCACCACGTCGCCGGCAGCCACGTTGGCATGCCAGACGACCTTGTTGGACGTGGACGTGCCGTTGGTCACGAAGAAGCAGTGATCGGCATGGAAGATGCGCGCGGCGTTCAGCTCGGACTCGGCGACCGGGCCGGTATGGTCCAGCAGCTGGCCCAGCTCGTCCACGGCGTTGCAGACGTCGGCGCGCAGCATGTTCTCGCCGAAGAACTGGTGGAACATCTGCCCCACCGGGCTCTTCAGGAACGCCACGCCGCCGGAGTGGCCGGGGCAGTGCCACGAATACGAGCCGTCCTGCGCGTAGTTCACCAGCTCGCGGAAGAACGGCGGCGGCAGGCCGTCGACATAGCTGCGGGCCTCGCGGATGATGTGGCGCGCCACGAACTCGGGCGTGTCCTCGAACATGTGGATGAAGCCATGCAGCTCGCGCAGGATGTCGTTGGGAATGTGCTCCGAGGTGCGCGTTTCGCCGTACAGGTAGATGGGGATGTCGGCATTGCGGAAGCGCAGCTCGCCGATGAAGGCCCGCAGGTTCTTGATGGCGCTGGCCACGTCCTCCGGCGAGTCGACGTCGAACTCTTCATCGTCGATTGACAGGATGAAGGCGCTGGCCCGGCTTTGCTGCTGGGCGAACGAACTGAGGTCGCCATAGCTGGTGACGCCGATCACCTCGACGCCCTCGGCCTCGATCGCGGAGGCCAGCGCGCGAATCCCCAGGCCCGAGGCGTTCTCGGAACGATAGTCTTCGTCGATGATGAAAATGGGGAAGCGGAATTTCATGCGGGCGCTCCTGGGGGCGAGGCAAAACGGAGGCGAGTGTACTGCCAGTCGGGGACGGCAGGGTGACAGAGCGGCGAACCGGCGCGGACGGCGGTTTCGCACGGAGGGGAATTGTAGGACGCTTTGCCACCGGCCGCAGGCGGGCGCAGCACGCGGCATGCCCGGCGCCGCCGGGCGCGGCGGCGCCGGGCCGGCGGCGTGGCGCGCCGCCCGTCGACAGGAACGCCCGCGGGGCGTCAGCGGATGGTGATGGAGGCGCGGTCCATGACCGCGCGCACGTAGTGCTGGAAGAATTCCGGCAGCGACTCGGCTGTGCCGCCACGGATGCGCCGCTCTACCTTGGAGATGGCGCACAGGCAGACGTCGAAGTCGGGTTCGCCGGTGACCAGCACGACCGGATCGTCGTCGTCGCAGACCTCGTAGAGGCCGCCATAATGGCGCCGCGCCACTTCGTACAGGTAGGCGGCCGCGCCCACCGACTGGATCGGCGTCAGGGCCAGGGCGCCTTGGTGCGCCTGTTCGAGCACGCCATCCAGGGCGGTCACGCTGGCGACCGAATAATCGAATGACGAGGTGTCCGGCACGGCGGCCAGGAAGGCCTGGGCCGCGCCATTGACGCGCTCGATGAACTCGTCCTGCACCTCTTCGTCGACTTCCTGCGTCTTCTTCAGAAAACCTAGCATCATTGCCTCCCGCGCCGGCAACCGGCGACAAGGTAAGTTCATTATATTTGCCGGGTTTGGCGGGCAACAGCGCGTACGGGGCCGCTGTTCGAGCCTCGTTACGAACCCCAACGACATGTCACGCGCGCGCCCGCCGCGGCGAAGCGCGGCATGGCCGCGGCCATAGCGCCTTGAAGCGGCAACGCCGCCGCGCGATACTGACACCAAGCGACACGCCTTTTTGTTGCGCATGCGCAACGTCACACGGGTCCGGAGGCCGCATGCAAGTCCTGATCAATATCGACGTCGATGACCTGGATCGCGCCATCCAGTTTTATCGCGACGCTTTCGGATTCGAAGTGACGCGCCGTTTCGGCGCCGACGGCGCCGAATTGACGGGCGCGGGAGCGCCCATCTACCTGCTGCGCAAGGCGCAGGGGTCCCGCCCGGCCGGCACCGTGGCGGGCGGCCGCGACTATGCGCGCCACTGGACGCCGGTGCACCTGGATTTCGTGGTGGACGACGTCGACGCCGCGGTCGGCACGGCGGTGGCGGCCGGCGCGGTACTGGAGGACCCGCCGCAGACCCATGCGTGGGGCCGCATCGCCCACCTGTGCGACCCGTTCGGCCATGGCCTGTGCATCCTGCAGTTCCTGGGGCAAGGCTACGACGCGATCTCGACCGTGGAAAACAGCCCGCCGTGACCTCCGCCAGCCTCATCTACCGGCCCGTCGCCGCAGCCGATTTCGACGCCCTGGCCGAACTGCGCGCCGCCGCGATGCGGGCCAGCCTGGAACAGCTCGGCCGCTACGACCCGCAGCGCTCGCGGCAACGGCTGCGCGACAACTTCGACCCCGTCCGCACCTATGGCATCGAACTCGACGGGCGCCGCATCGGCTTCTATGCCGTGGGCCCCGCCGACGGCGCGCTGCGGCTCGACCATTTGTATTTGCTGCCGGCGGAGTGCGGCCAGGGCCTGGGCAGCCAGGTGATGCGGCATATCATCGCGCAGGCCGACGCGGCGGGACTGGCGCTGCGGGTAGGCGCCCTGCGCGGCAGCGACGCGAACCGCTTTTATCGCCGCCACGGCTTCGTGCAGGTAGCCGAAACCGAATGGGACATCGACTACCTGCGGCCGGCCGCGGCCGGATGATCAGGTGCGCGGCAGGGTGACGCCGCGCTGGCCCTGGTACTTGCCGCCGCGATCGCGGTAGGACGTTTCGCAGACCTCGTCGCTTTCCAGGAACAGCATCTGGGCGCAGCCTTCGCCGGCGTAGATCTTGGCGGGCAGCGGCGTGGTGTTGGAGAACTCGAGCGTGACGTGGCCTTCCCATTCGGGTTCGAGCGGCGTCACGTTGACGATGATGCCGCAGCGCGCGTAGGTGCTCTTGCCCAGGCAGATGGTGAGCACGCTGCGCGGAATGCGGAAGTATTCCACCGTGCGCGCCAGCGCGAACGAGTTGGGCGGGATGATGCACACGTCGCCCTTGAAGTCGACGAACGACTTTTCGTCGAACTGCTTGGGGTCGACGATGGTTGAGTTGATGTTGGTGAAGATCTTGAACTCGTCGGCGCAGCGGACGTCGTAGCCGTAGCTGCTGGTGCCATAGCTGACGATGCGGTCGCCGTTGGCGGTGCGCACCTGTCCGGGCTCGTACGGTTCGATCATGCCGGCCTCGGCCGCGCGTCGGATCCAGCGGTCGCTTTTGATGCTCATGGTGGGGTGCCCAGGTTGATTGTCCGCTATTTTATCGTTTCGGCGGGCCGGGCCCGGCGGGGCGGGATCAACTCCGGCCCGCCGCCCCGGTTCAGTCGGCGAAGAAGGTGCGGTACACCAGGGCGATGCCGTTGACCGCGCCGCCCTTGATGTCCAGCGACAGCCCGCGCGCCAGCCGGTAGCTGGCGCGGCCGACCGTCTCGGAACCGGCCATGGCCTGCTCCACGCTGAGCGTGATGCCATTGGAGAAATGCTTGCTGGCCACCAGGAACTGGGTCGCCAGGTCGCTGTCGCTGTCCAGGTTGACCTGGCTGGCGACGGTCCGGTCGGGCAGCAGGCTGCCCGAACTGCCGATGGCGCCCGAGCGGATGCTGACGTCGTCCAGCCCGAACTGCCGGTAGAACGGCTGGCCGCCGCCCAGCAGCGCGGTGCCCACCGACAGCAGCAAGGCCGCGTCGCTGCCGCTTTCGTCGGGCCCGCGGCCCAGCACCAGCCACGACAGCTTTTCCACGTCGCTGACGTCGGGATAGGACACCAGGTCGATGCGCGGGCGCTGCGCCGTGCCGGTGACCTTGACGCCGGCCTCGACCTGGTCGCCGGTGCGCAGCGCCTCGATGTCCAGCAGCGGGTTGTCGAGCCGGCCCTGGAAGGTCAGCGTGCCGCGGCGCAGGCGCAGTTTCTGGCCATACGCCTCGATGCCGCCGCCGCGGGTGCGCAGCGCCCCCATGCCGGTCAACCGGCCGTCGGCCATCTGGATCTCAATGGCGCCCAGCAGCCCGGCGTCCAGCCCCATGCCGGTGATATAGAAGCGCGGCCCCATGTCGAACTTGAGGTTCATGTGCATCTGGATGGGGGATTCGCGCGCCTGCTCGTCCTCGCCGGCCCGGATGACCCGGACGTCGTCGTCGAGCGCCGGCACGCCTTGCAGGATTTCCAGGCTGAACCAGCCGGCATCCGCCTTCAGGTCGCCGGTGATGGAGATCCGCGGCAACTGGGCGTCGATGGCGACGTTGCCGGACACCATCGCGTAGCGGTCGGAGCGCTGCAGCGCGGGAAACCGATGCAGCTTCACGTTCACCACGCCCTGGGAGGCCAGCAGGTCCCAATGGCCGGTGGCCTCGACGTAGCCGTTCTTCGCATCGGGATTCTCGGTGACCCATTCGCGGGTGCGCCATTCGTCGGGCATGACCCGCAGCGACGCCGGGAACCGCAGCGAATCCAGCACCAGGCGGGTGCCGTCCAGGCGCGCCGCCAGCGTGCCGTCGATCAAGCGCACGCCATCGTCGATGCGGACCACGCGCAGCGCCTGTCCGCTGATGGTGCCCGAGGCATTCCACTTGCCGCCCGGCGTGCCCTGGGCGCTGAGCCTGGCCTGCAGCTTGCCGCGCACCTCCATCGTGTCGCCCACGAACAGGTCGACCCAGGTGAGATCGGCGATATCCGCGTCGAGATCGACGCGCAGGGGCCGCTGCATATTCAGGCCGAGCCCCGCCATGACGCCGGAGGCCGAACCCGAGATCGTGCCCATTTTCGCGGTCCGCACATCGAGCTTGGCGTCGAGCCGGCTGGCGCGCCCGCCGGTGGGCGTGGCGGACAGGTCCACCACCAGGTTCGTCAGCCCCAGCGGGATGGGCGGATCGCCGGGGATGCGCAGGTCGCCGTCGCGGCGGGCGATGCGCGCCTTGCCCGCCAGCGCGCCGGCAAAACGCAGGTCCCACGAGGCGTCCAGGGCGATGCGGCGCTCGCCGTCGGACGGATGCGCATTGACGCGCCGCTGCCCGGCCTGGGCGGCGCGCGCGGCGGCCTGCGGATCGAGCGCGCGCATGATCTGCCGCAGCATCGAGGCGGTGATGACAAGATTGTCGGCGCGGCCAGCGGTCTCCCAGCGCCCGCCGCCGCCGCGCGAGCCCTGGTGCGAGATCAGGGCGCGCTGCTTGTCGGGCAGGGTCAGGCTCAGCTCGGTGGCGCCGGCCTGCCATTGCCATAGCGGCGCCGCCGCCTGGGGCAGGAATGACACAGCCACCGGCCGCAAGGCGGCGGCGAAGCCCATCGAGTCGGCGGTCAGGTGTTCGATGGAGCCGCGCCAGCCGACCTGCCCGGCATCGGGCTGGCCGGCCGGGCCCGGGCCCCAGCCGCCCGCGAAGCGGATCTCGGCGCGCATCGGGGCGCGGCCGAGGGTATCGGCGCGCGCGCCCTCGGGGGTGTAGCGCGCCGTCAAATTGCCCTGGTGCTGCTCCATGCGCCCCCGTAGTTCGCCCTTGAGCGCGGCCCCGCCCGGCAGGCCCGGCCAGAACGCGTCCAGCGCCGGCGCATCGGCATCCACGGTCAGGTTGGCGTCGCCCTGGCTGAACCCGCCCTGTGCCCGTACGCGGTTGCGCCCCAGGGCCAGGTCCAGTTGCAGGTCGTGCAGCGCGTAGCCGGCCAGCGGGTCGGTCGATGCGTTGGCGGGCGCGGCGGCGGCCGGGGCCGGCGCCGCGCCGGACGCGGGCGCCGCTTCGAGGCGCCCCTTCAAGGTGCCGGACAAGGATTGCTTGTTCCAGCGGCTACCCTTGGCCAGGGTGGCCTCGACGTAGGCCTGCTGCAAGTCCAGCGCGCCGGTCACCCGGGCGTCCACCGCCATGCGCGCGCTGAGCAGCGCGGGCGGAATCGCATCGCCCAGGAAGCGCCCGAGATCCAGGCGGTCGGCATCCACGGTGGCCACCATGCGATCGACGCCGGGTTGCAGCGGCAGCGGCTGGCGATCGAGCGTGGCCACCACGCCGGACTGGTCGGCCAGGCGCAGGTTCAGGTTGGCGGTGCGCACCGGGAACGGCTGCCCGAACGCCAGGCCGGCCTGCGCCAGCAGCGTCAGGGCGCCGTCGGCGGTCGCGCCGTTCAGGTAGACATCCAGTTGCGCCAGCGAGCCTTCCGCCTCGGCGCTCAAGGTGGCCGCACACGCGGCCGCGCCAGCCTCCGGCGCGGCCGCGGATTGCGGCGGCTGCGCTTGCCGGGCCGGCTTGGCCTGCTTCGTCCGGACCGGGCGCGCCGGCTTGCCGGACGGCGCATCGCGGGCCGCCAGCATGCGGCTGGCGCACAGCGGAGAATCCGCGCCGACGCCGCGCGCGGCGATGTCGAGGCGGCCCCGCAGGGGCCAGGGTTCGGCCATCTGCAGCAGTTCGACCTGGCCCCGCAGGTCGGCCTCGGCCTGGGCGTGCCCGAGATGGAGACTGGCCAGCTGCAAGCGGGCGTTCCGCGCGCCGGCGGCCAGCGATGCCGCCAGGCCGCTCACCGTCACCGGCAAGGGCGCGCCATCGGCGGCGAGATCCAGCGACCCCAGCGCCAGGCGGTCGACCACTACTTCGACCGGCAGGGCCGGCATCACCAGCGGCTCGTCCGGGGGCGGCGCCTCGTCCGTGGGCGTCAGCGCCACCCGCGCCGCGCCGGCCGACAATTCGCGCACATGCAGCTGCCGCCGGCCCAGCGCGCGCCAGTGCACGTCGAGCCGCAGGTCGGCGATATCGACCTCGGCGCCGGGCAGGGCCAGCTGCAGCCGTCCGACCTGCAGGCCCCCGAGGATGCTGCCGCGCACGTGTTCGGCGCGGCCGTCGAATTGCTGCGCCACCGCGCCCAGCAGCATGCGCGTGCCCGGCTGCGTGCCGGTCAGCCACAGGGCGAACGCGCACAGCAGCACCACCAGCGCGATGGGCAATGGCAGCCACCACACCAGCAGGTGGCGCAGGATGGCGCGCAGGCGGTTCAAAACGCGATCCCCAGCGAAAAGTGCAGGCGCAGGTCGCGCTCGCGCTGCCCGTATGCCAGGTCCAGGAACAAGGGGCCGGCCGGCGTGCGCACCCGCGCGCCGAGGCCGTAGCCCACGTGCATGCGCATCTCGCCGAACGACTCGGCCGCGTCGCCGGCATCGACGAAGGCGGCCATGCCCCAGGTTTCGTTGAAATAGTGGTCGTACTCGATGCTGGCCACCGCCAGCGTGGGCGCGCCGACCACGGCGTCGTCCTTGTCGAGGCCGATGCTCTGGTAGCGATAGCCGCGAATGGACCGCGCCCCCCCGGTGCGGAAGCCGAAGTCATCGGGCACGCGGGTCTTCGAGTCGGACCACACCCGCCCGACTTCGCCGCGTATCGTCAACACGTCGCGCTCGCCCACCGGCCACCACTGCTGGCCGCGCAGGCGCGCGCGGAAATAGGGCTTGCCGGTGTCGAGCACGACGCCCACGCCGCCCCCGACCGCGATCAGGTTGCCTTCGCGGGGATCGTATTTGTTGTTGACGTCGCGGCGCAGCCATTCCGAGGTCAGCGTGGCGGTGGGCAGGTCGTATTCGTCGCCGCCGTCGATCTTGACGTGATCGTGCGCCAGCAGCACGCCCCAGCGGTTCTCGTATTCGACCCGGCTGTCGCCCGCGCCCTTGCGCTCGCGCAAACGCGTGGCGCCCAGCGCGAAGCGCCGCACGTCCAGCCCCTGGATGTCGGAATGGTCGGCCAGCACGCCGATGGAATCCTTCTGGCCCTTCTCGTCCGGCGGCAGATACAGGTCGGCGTAGGCGCGCTGGCGCAGGCGGTCGACGCTGACCCCGCTCTCGAGCGTCACGGGATGGCCGAATACGACGTTCTGGCGGTAGGTGACCTCGGCCCGCACCCCGGCCTCGTCGTCCACCCCCAGCGACGTGGCGACCCGCCGCGCCGGGGCCTCGACCACGCGCACATCGACCGGCAGGGTGACCTCGCCGTCCGAATCGCGCGGCGCCGGCGCCGCGCTGGCCGGGCCGCCCGCCACGGCGGGATCGCCGCTGGGCGTGGCGGCGGCCAGGCCGGTGGAGCCCGGCGCCCGGGCTTCTTCGGTATGCGTGGCGGCCGGCTGGGCCGCGCCCCCCGCCGGACTGCCCAGCGTCACGAAGGCGCCCCGGAAGAACGAGGTCGCCTGCAGCTTCTGCTGCCAGTCGTCGAGCTTTTCCTGGTTGTAAGTATCGCCTTCCCGGTAGCGCACGTAGCGACGCGCGAAGGAATCGGGCACGCGCCGGAAGCCCTCCGTATTGAGCGGCCCCATGCGCACCAGCGGCCCGCTGTCGATGGTGACCGACAGGCGCACTTCGGCGGTGTCGGCATGGACGACCGCATCCGAATCGGCCATGTAGGCGAGCATGAAGTCGCGCGAGGCCACCGCGTCGAGCAAGGCCGCCTTGGCGCGGTTCCATTCGCTGTTGACGAACGGGCGGCCGGCCGGCAGCGACCAGCCCTTGCGCAGCGCGTCGATGCGCTCGGCGTATTCGGGACGCGTCACGCGGCCGGTGAACTTCAGGTCCACCGCGGCCACCATCGCCCGCTCGCCGGGCTGGATGGCGATGTCCCAGGTTTCCCGGCCCATGGCGGTGCCGGTCTCGAGCGTGACGACGGGCGTGAAATAGCCTTGCGTGGCCAGCGCGGCCACCGTGGCGTCGCGCGCGCGCCGCCGCAGGCGGTTGATTTCGCCGCCGTCCTGGTCTTCGGCCAGCCGCGTGATGGCGGCCACGGCCTCGGTGATGGACTGCAGGGCTTCCGGCGGCACGCCGCCGGGGTCGATGATGACCTCGGGCCCCTGCGCACGCGCGCCGCCCGCCGCAAGCAGGCCGACCAGGAGGAGCAGCGCAGCCCGGGCCCGCATGTCAGGCGGGCGGCTGGACGACCACGGGCGGCAGCTTGCCGGCCATGTCGCGCGGCAACGCGGCGATGCCGGCGGCCAGTTTGCGGGCGATGTCGCGGTAGCGGCGCGCGGCCTCGCCGGCGGGATCGGCCACCACCGTGGGCCGGCCCGAGTCGGTCTGGGCCCGGATGTCCAGCGCCAGGGGCAGGCTGCCCAGCCAGGGCGCCTGGTACTGCGCCGCCATGCGCTGCCCGCCGCCCTCGCCGAAGATGTGCTCGGCGTGGCCGCACTGCGAGCAGATGTGCACCGCCATGTTCTCGACGATGCCGAGGATCGGCACATCGACCTTGTGGAACATGCGCAGGCCCTTGCGGGCGTCCTGCAGGGCCAGGTCCTGGGGCGTGGTGACGATCACCGCGCCCACCACCGGGACCTTCTGCGCCAGGGTCAGCGCCAGGTCGCCCGTGCCGGGCGGCATGTCGATGATGAGATAGTCCAGGTCGCGCCAGTTGGTCTGGCGCAGCAGTTGCTCGAACGCCTGGGTCGCCATCGGGCCGCGCCAGATGGCCGGCGCGTCCGCGTCGATGAGGAAACCGATGGAATTGGCCTGCAGGCCGTGGGCCTCAAGGGGCTCCATGGTCTTGTTGTCGTGGCTGACGGGGCGCCCCGTGATGCCCAGCATGGTCGGCACGCTGGGCCCGTAGATGTCGGCGTCCAGGATGCCGGCCGCGGCGCCGTCGGCCGCCAGGGCCAGCGCCAGGTTGACCGCCGTGGTGCTCTTGCCCACGCCGCCCTTGCCCGAGGCCACGGCGATGATATTGCGCACGTTCGGCAGCGGCTTGAGGCCGCGCTGCACGGCATGCGTGGCCACCGCCCAGCCGACCGTGACGCGGGCCTGCGGCGCGCCCGCGGCCGCCAGGGCCTGGCGGGCCGTGCGTTCGATCTCGGCGGCCGCGAACCCCGCCGGGTACCCCGCTGTAATTGTGACCGACGGCGTGTCGCCGCCCAGGTCGATGTCACTGTCCCTTACAAACGAGGCCAGATCCTGACCGGAAAACGCATCTGTTACTGCCCGCAACGCTGCACGGATTTGCGCTGTCGTTATACTCATTACTCAGATTCCCTAGGCAGGACGGCTTTTCGCCGGCCGCTACCCCCAAGGATAGCGGATACGCGGGAACCTTTTGTCCTGTTTTGCATCCGACCATCATGATCGACACTATTTCCCGACTTCTCCGCGCCGTCGCGTTCGCCGTCCTGGCCCTGGCCGGCATGCTGATGGCGCTGGTATTCATGATCTCGACCGCGATCGCGGTGGGCATCCTGTACATCGTGGCCAAGGTGCGCGGCAAGCCGTTCGGCGTGCGCGCCTACTGGAGCCAGCGCCAGACCTCGCGTCCCAGCCCGTTCGGCTCCGGCGCGGCGCCGTTCACCCCGCCGCGCGGCGACGTGATCGACGTCGAGGCCCGCGAAGTCCGCTAGGCCTGTCCCGCCCCCTCTCGCGCCCCTGCGCCGGCCCCGCCCGGCGCAGGGGCTTGTTGTTGCCGCCGTCCGGCGCGCCGCCCCGGCCAGGCCGCTAAAATAGCGGGCTCACCCCTCCCTTCTACCCCGTTCACGATATGTCCCGTACCCTGTTCGTCACCACCGCGCTGCCCTACGCCAACGGATCTTTCCATATCGGCCACATCATGGAATACATCCAGGCCGACATCTGGGTCCGCTCCATGCGCATGGCGGGCCACACGGTACATTTCGTGGGGGCCGATGACGCGCATGGCGCGCCCATCATGCTGAAGGCCGAAAAGGAAGGCATTTCGCCGCAGGAACTGGTGGCCCGCTATGCCGCCGAGCGCCCGCGCTACCTGGACGGGTTCCACATCCGCTTCGACCACTGGCATTCGACCGACTCGGCCGAGAACGTCGCGCTGTCGCAGGACATCTATCGCGCGCTGAAAGCCGCCGACCTGATCGAAACCCGCTCGATCGAGCAGTTCTACGATCCGGTCAAGGGCATGTTCCTGGCCGACCGCTACATCAAGGGCGAATGCCCCAAGTGCCACGCCAAGGACCAATACGGCGACTCCTGCGAGGTCTGCGGGGCGGTGTACGCCCCCACCGAACTGATCAATCCCTATTCCGCCCTGACCGGCGCCACGCCGGTGCTGAAGTCGTCCGAGCACTTCTTCTTCAAGCTGTCCGACCCGCGCTGCGTGGAATTCCTGCAAGGCTGGACCACCGGCGCCAACGCCGCCGGCAACAAGCACCTGCAGCCGGAAGTCCAGGCCAAGACCCGCGAATGGCTGGGCGGCGACGACGGCCAGGCCAAGCTGGGCGACTGGGACATCTCGCGCGATGCGCCCTACTTCGGCATCGAGATCCCGGACGCGCCGGGCAAGTACTTCTATGTCTGGCTGGACGCCCCGGTGGGGTACCTGGCCTCGCTGAAATCGTACTGCGCCAAGGAAGGGCTGGATTTCGACGCCCTGCTCGACCCGCAGGGCGACACCGAGCAAGTGCACTTCATCGGCAAGGACATCATCTACTTCCACGCCCTGTTCTGGCCCGCCATGCTGAAATTCGCCGGCCGCAAGACGCCGGACGCCCTCAATGTGCACGGCTTCATCACGGTCAGCGGCGAGAAAATGTCCAAGAGCCGCGGCACCGGCATCTCGCCCTTGCGCTACCTGGAGCTCGGCATGAATGCCGAATGGCTGCGCTATTACATCGCCGCCAAGCTGAACGCGCGGGTCGAGGACATCGATTTCAACCCCGACGACTTCGTCGCGCGCGTCAACAGCGACCTGGTCGGCAAGTACGTGAACATCGCCAGCCGCGCCGCCAATTTCATCACCAAGCACTTCGACGGCGCGCTGGCCTACGAGGGCGACACCGCGGCCCTGGCGGCCGGGTTCGCGGCCCAGGCGGAATCGATCCGCGCGGCCTTCGAGGCGCGCGAATACAACCGCGCCATCCGCGAGATCATGGCCTATGCCGACGCCATCAACCAGGCCTTCGACACCGCCCAGCCGTGGGTGCTGGCCAAGGGCATCGGCAGCGCCGACGCGGCCCAGAAAGCCCGCCTGCAGGACATCTGCTCGCGCTCGCTGGCCGGCTTCAAGGCCTTGTCGGTGATGCTGGCGCCGGTCCTGCCGGCGCTGTCCGACCGCGTGGCGCGCGAGCTGTTCGGCGCCGACCGGCCGTTCAACTGGGCCGATGCCGCGGTGCTGCCGCAACGTGTGGCGCCGTTCAAGCACCTGATGCAGCGGGTCGACCCGGCCCTGCTCGACCAGCTGTTTGAACCGCCCGTGGCGCCCGCGCCGGCCGCCCCCATGCCGGGCGGCGAGGCGCTGGCCGACACCATCACCATCGACGATTTCGCCAAGATCGACTTGCGCATCGCCAAGATCGTCGACTGCCAGCACGTCGAGGGCTCGACCAAGCTGCTGCAGCTCACGCTCGATGTCGGCGAGGGCCGCCATCGCAATGTGTTCTCCGGCATCAAGTCGGCCTACCGGCCCGAAGACCTGGTGGGCAAGCTCACCGTCATGGTCGCCAACCTGGCGCCGCGCAAGATGAAGTTCGGCGTATCCGAAGGCATGGTGCTGGCCGCCAGCCACGCCGACGAGGCGGTCGATGCCGGCATCTACGTGCTGGAGCCCTGGCCCGGCGCCCAGCCCGGCATGCGCGTGCGCTGAGCCGGCGGCGGCGCCTGCCGCCCGCTTCCCGGCCAGCCCGAAGGGTGAGCAGGCCCTAGAGCAGCCAGTCGATGGGCAACAGCGACAGCAGCCACATCAGGGCGCGCTGCCACCAGCGGGTGCCCGGTTCGGTGTCGTAGCGCCGCTGCCCGTCCGCGTCCTGCGCCAGCCAATACAGCCGGTCGTCCGCCGCCAGGCGGACCTGGTAGGCGTGGCTGGAAAGCTGCCGGTCGAACACGGCCTCGACCCGCGCGGCCAGCGCCGGACTGTCGATGACGAACCCCAGTTCGGTATTCAGCTCCAGCGAGCGCGGATCGAAGTTGAACGAGCCGACGAATACGCGCTGGCCGTCCACCGCGAAGGTCTTGGCATGCAGGCTCGAGCCCGAGCTGCCGAACGGTCCCAGCCCGGGCGCGCGCTCGCCGGACTGGCTGCGCATTTCGTACAGTTCCACGCCCGCCCGCAACAACGGCTTGCGCCATTTGGCGTAGCCCGAATGCACCACCGCCACATCGGTGGCCTCGAAAGCATTGGTCAGCACGCGCACCTTGACGCCACGCCGCACCATCTGGGCGAAGGCCTCCGTGCCGGCGGCGGTGGGCACGAAATAAGGAGACACCAGCTCGAGGTGGCGGGCCGGCTGGCCGATCGCGGCCTGCAACTGCTGCGCCAGGGTGGCGTCGTCGCGCGTGCGGCCCAGGGCCTTGGCGGGATCGTCGCTGACCATGCGGGTCGGCGCCCATTCCATGGGGAGCTGCTGCGCCAGCAATTGGCGGATGAACGGCAGCTCGCCCAGCGCCCGCACATACGCGCGGGCGGCCGGATCGCTTTCCACCCGCGAGGCCGACCGGTGCAGCGCCTCCAGTTGCGCGGCGTCCGGGCGCCGCACGACCGATGCCACCGGATAGGCCGAGTCGCTGGCCCAGTAGCGGTCGAAATCGGCCGAAACGTCGCGCACCACATCGCCGACGGCCAGCACGTCGAGATCGGCGAACAGGACGCCGTCGGTGGCGCCGAAGTATTCGTCGCCGACATTGCGGCCGCCGATGATGGTGGCCGAGCTGTCGGCCGTGAACGACTTGTTGTGCATGCGCCGGTTCAGGCGCGTGAAGTCGGTCAGGTAGCCCAGCATCTTGGGCTGGCGCAGGACGAATGGATTGAACAGCCGCACTTCGATGTTGGGATGCAGGTCCAGTGCGGCGAGCACGGCGTCCAGGCCGGCGGTGCCGTTGTCGTCCAGCAGCAGGCGCACCCGTACGCCCCGCTCGGCCGCGTCGAACAGGGCCTCCAGCAACAGCGTGCCGGTCATGTCGTCGCGCCAGATGTAATACTGCACGTCCAGCGTCTTCTGCGCGGCACGGGCCAGCAGGGCGCGCGCGGCGAAAGCGTCGTGCGCGTCATACAGGGGATGGAGGCCGGACCGGCCCGGATGGGCATCCGCCATGGGCGCGATGGCCCGGCCCAGCGCGGTGGCCCTGGCCTGCTCGGGCGCCAGCGCGCTGGAGGCGGGACGGTTCTCGAGCGGCGGCAAGCTGCATCCTCCCAGCACGCCCGCGCACAGCGCCAGCATCGCCAGGCCCGGCCGGCGGGCGGCGCGGCAGCGGGCGCGCAGCGGATTCAGGGACATTGGGGATCCGCCCCATGGGGAGCGAGGCCCCGGTCGAGCGCGATCCGTTCGTCGAATACGAAGCACTGGCCTTCAAAGCCCCGCCCGTCGGTTTCCTCGAAATACTTGAGGATTCCGCCGTCGAGCTGGTAGACGTGCTCGACCCCTGCATCGGCCATGTACAGCGCGGCCTTTTCGCAGCGGATACCGCCGGTGCAGAAGCTGACCACGGTCTTGCCGCGCAGGCTGTCCCGGTTGGCCTGCAGCGCGGCGGGAAACTGCGTGAAGCGCTCGATGCGCCAGTCGATCGCGCCGGCGAAGGTGCCGGCATCGACCTCGAAGGCATTGCGCGTATCCAGCATGACCACCGGCCGCCCGGCGTCGTCGGCCCCCTGCTCCAGCCAGCGCGCCAGGGTGGCGGGGGCCACGGCCGGCGCACGTCCGGCCTGCGGACGAATGGCCGGGTGGTCCATGCGGATGATCTCGCGCTTGACCTTTGCTCGCAGCCGGCGAAACGGTACGATTGCCGAATGACTGCGCTTGACCTCGAGATCAGCGAAGCGCGTATCGGCGCGCAGCCAATCGAGGAATTCCTCGATGCCGGCCGCCGTACCGGCCAGGAACAGGTTGATGCCCTCCTCGGCCAGCAGGATCGTGCCCTTCAGCGCCGCGGCCTCGGCGCGCGCCAGGGCCCGGGCCTGCAGCTCGGGAAGGCCGTCCAGGAACACGAACTTGTAGGCGGCAATATTGACGACTGAGGACATGGAAGGCAGCATGGCGGCAACGGGATGAAGCGCATAATAGTAGTAAACAACCAGAGCAGAGGGGCAGGCGCCGTCACCGGTGTCATTGCGGTGTGGGGGGGTCCTGGCGGCGTGCGAATTCGAGCACGTCGCCGTTATGCACGTTGAACGTCAGGTGGCGCGGCGCGCCGCCGCTGTCCAGGGTAAAAGAACGGATATCAGCCAGCGCTTTCAGATAGGCAGCCTCGAGCTGCGCGCGTTCAGGGGATGGGCAGGCCATGCGGGTGCTGGCGGGAGCGGAAATCGACAATTTCCCGCCTTGTAGCTTGTAACTGCCCATGTATCGGTTGCAACCGGAGAACCCGCTCACCCGGTATTGGCTATCGTGGGCCAGGAAGGTAAGGCGGATGGGCTCGCCGTTGTCGCCGTGGGAAATGGGCCGGGCTGCGCCATCGGCGGCGACCCAGCGCGTCAGCTCCCAGCTGGTCTGGGCCAGTGAATCGGCGCTGGTGGCCGCATTGGCGGCGGCCGCCCCCTGAGCGGTGGCGTGGCCGGTGGTTTCGGCGCAGCCGGCCAGCCCCCATGCCAGGCTGGCCAGCAGCAGGCCTCGGGCGAGCGTAGAAATCGGCATGACAATGCTCCGCAATACAGTACGAACCTTCTACTGTAACGCGGGGCGGGCCGGGCATTTATGAGCAGTTGGCGCGGACAATCCGCGCAGATGGGCGGAATTGTATCAATCCGAGAGTCATATTCACATATATACACATTTGAGGTTAAATGACACACAGCGTCACACAACAACAGCAGCCAGACCTCGCCCCTGCCGATAACCCCGATTTATTCTTGATCCCCGCGAATCAGGCGCCCGGCCGTGCCTTGCTACAGCCTATCCCGCGCCGCCACCCTTATCCAATTTATAAGCACATCGCGCGCCGCGGAGTTTCTGACGCGGCGGCCAGGCCGACTCTGGATCCTCCATCGGAAGGGAATCATGAATAGAACGTTGGATGTCCTCTTTCTTGCTGGAGATGACACCGCACACCCGCAGCAGATCGCCGATCTGTCGCACCTCGGTTTTCAGGTCCATCGGTATGCCGAACTGGCCGACCTCTATACGCACGTCGCACGGCATGCCGTGTCCTTGATCGTGCTGACCGGCTCCCTGCCGAAGATCCATATTGCCGCGGCCCAGCTGCGCGCCATGCGGCAAACCCTGGGCATCATCGCCCTGTCGGCCTTCGCCGACAGCGAAGCGCGCATCCGTACGCTGCTATGCGGCGCCGATGCCTGCCTGGACACCAGCGCCAGCGGCCTGGAACTGGCGGCGGTATTCCAGTCGCTGCTGCGGCGCGTCGCCGACGTGGCGCCCACCGCCGTCGCGGAGCCCGCGGCGGCGCCCAAGAGCGTGCCGCTGGAAGCCGCCAGCCTGGTCGAACCCGGGGAACCCGCCTCGCCGGGCTGGCGCCTGGTCAGCAAGGGCTGGACCCTGATCGGTCCGGCCGGGCAGGAACTGGCATTGACCACCGCCGAGCGCGGCTTCCTGCTGCGGCTGGTGCGGGCGCCCGACAAGAAGGTCAGCCGCGATACGCTCATCGCCGATGGCGTACAGTCCGGCGAAGCAGCCGAGGGTGAACGCCGCGGGCGCTTCGTCGACGTCATGATCAGCCGCATGCGCCGCAAGGCGGCGGCCAACCATATGCGCCTGCCGATCAAGGCCGTGCACGGCTGGGGCTACATGTTCACGGCCGACGTGGTGGAAGAAGCGGGCTCATCCGAGGAATGACGCCGCGCCGGAATGGCGCGGGCTCATTCGAATACGTGGGACACGGACGCCGAGCCGCCGGACGGCACATTGACCGTGGTGTGGTAATCGGACGCGGCCGGGTTGCGGATCGTGATCTGGTGGCGGCCCGGCGACAGGGTCAGGCGATTCAGCGGCGGGCTGATGCCGCGCGGACGGCCGTCAACCAGCACTTCACCCCACGGCTGCACATGAATACGGATTTCGCCTGACGCCGGCGGCGCCGGCTCGGGAGGCTTCGGCGCGTCGGCGGCTTGGCCGGCCGGGTCGGTGGGTTCAGTGGAATCAGCCGCGCCGGCCGGCCCGGGCTGGCCGGGGACCGCGCCAGGCAACGCGCCCGCGGGCGCGTCGGCCGCCGGATCGGCGGCGTCCGGCGGCGCGGTCGGCGGCGCCGGCTGGTCCGGGGAGGCAGGGAGCTGCCCGGCCGTGCCGGGCAGCTCGCCTGGCGGGGCGGCAGGCGCGTCGGCGGGCGGGGGCGCGGCCCCTTCGGGCGCGGGAACGGCGACGGCGGGTGGCTGCTCGGGCGCCGGGGCCGGGGCCGGGGCCGGGACAGTCGCGGGTGCGGCCGGCCCGTCCGGGGCGGTTTCCGGGCTTGGGGCCGGCGCCGTGTTGTCGGCAGGCGCCGGCCGGTTGTTCAGGTCCGACAAGGCCGGCGGCGTGGGTACCGGCGCCTCGACCGCCGGCGGCGGCGCCGTGTCGCGCGCGGCTTGCTGTACCGGCGGTTGCATGCCGGGACGCAGCCACAGATAAGCCGCCAGGGCCACGGCGGCCAACACACCCAGCATGACGAGCAAGGGCACGCGCGGGCCCGGCGCGCTGCGCGGCGGCGGCAGGGCGGGCGGCGGCGCCGGCTCGGCCGCGGCGGCCGCGGCGGGTGCCTCGGGCGCTTCCGGCCGGGCGACCGCCACGCCGAACGCCGCGGCCAGCGCCTCCATGCTCTGCGGGCGCGCCTGCTGGTTCATCGACAGGCCCTGGTCCACCGCGCGCAGGAAATCGGCGTCATAGCCGCCCAGCTCGCGCCCGGCCAGCGGCACATAGGTGTCCTTGACGCAACGCGCCAGCGCGGCCGGGGGCGGCGCGCCTACCACCATGGTGTGCGCCACGGCGCTCAGCGCGTAGACGTCCGTCCAGGGCCCGCACGGGTGTTCCGGGTCGTCCGTATATTGCTCGAAAGCGGCATAGCCGCCGATGCGCAAGGTGCCCTCCGCATCGGGCGCCGGCTCCAGGGGCGGCACCAGCAGATGGGCCTTGCCGGACGTATCCAGGCCGATCGTGCTCATGGCGATGGCCCCATGCACCTGGCCCTGCGCGTGCAGCCGCGCCAGCGGCTCGAGCAGGTCCTGCAGCACGCGGCGGATGCGCGCCTGCGGCACGCCGCCGCCCGCGGCGGCGGCGATCGCGCTCAACGGCCGATGGCCGGACCAGTTCGCACTGGCGGCGGCGCGGGTCGACGAGGTTGCGGGAGAGGCACTCATACGGGGACTCCGGGGCTCTTGCGTCGCCACTAGCTCCAGGCGGGCAGCGACGCGAACAGTCGGGTGAACAGGGCGGCGTTCAGCGAACCGCCGTGCACATAGGTTTGCAGCGCGGCGCCGTCGACCTGGTTGGTCCACCAATAGCTGGTGTGCGAGCTGGGATTGAAGCAGAACGGCAGGTCGGGCCAGGCGGCCAGGGTGCGCTTGGCCACCGGCTCGGCGTCGCCCTCCAGGCCCGCATTGAGGATGTCCATGATGTCGCTGCCGCTGGAACGCTCGGCCGGCTGCACGGGCCCGGGCACGCGGATCTCCATCAGCTCGCGGTCGAACTGCTCGGCCGCGCAGCCGTGCCGCACCGCCGACAGCATGCTGATGCCGATCTGCCGGTAGTAGTCGGAGGCGCCATCGAGCATGCTGCTGTGATACTTGTCTTCCGGAATGGCCATGATGACGCACAGCGGGTAGCCGCGCCCGACCCGGTCGCGGCTGGGGGCGATGCAGCCCATCTGTGCCACGCTGCCGCTGGGGCCGGAGGGAATGGCGAAATTCCAGATCGGTGCGGCCGCGAAACTGCGCGCCGCGCTGTCGTCAGGCGCCTGCTTGAGCGCCGCCAGCCCGTACTGCAGCCAGCGGTCCCACCAGGCGATCAGGTCGCGCGGCAGGCGCCGGTGCATGAAGTCGCCCGCGGCGGGAATCTTGCCGTACCACCCCAGTTGCCCCCTCGAGTCGTCTGGTCCCATGGCTGAACACCCTAGCGGCCGGGGCAGGAGAACCCCTGCATCTCGGCAAGATGGAAAGGACTTTTCACGCTGCTGGCCGTGATCTCCAGCACGACTTTACGGCCATTGATGTCGAATGTGGCGATCGTCACCTCCGGCGACGGGCCGCGCCGCAACTGCGCCTTGTCCAGCAGGCGATTCAGGGCCCACGGCCCCGAGGCCGACAGGCCGGCCGCGCCGGTCTGCGGCGTCAGCTCGATGCGCGCCTGGTTGCTGCCGCGCGGGCCGGGCCACTGCACCGTGGTGGCCACCTGCGGGCCGTGCGCGTAGCGCACCGTCTGGCCGTCCACGTCCATGAGGAACTGGGTGATCTGCGCGTCCATCTCGATGGGGCGGATCGCCACGCGGTACGACGGCAGCGGGTTGCCGGCCGTGAAATACACGTCGCGGATGACTCCGGCGCGCTGGAACGCGTCCAGGTAGCCGGCCTTGTCGCCCTGCTTGCCGTCGATGCCCGGCTTGAAGCGCCAGCGCGACCCGGATACGTCGATCTGGGTGGCGAGATGCTTCTGGAAGAAGTCGTCCATCATGCCGTTGGGGCCGAACAGCCGCGCCATGTCGTTGGGCGCCACGTCGCGCGAGGAGCCGGAGGCGAACGGATAGCGCCCGGCAATGGACTGGCGGCAGAACAGCCCGATGGTAGCCGACACCGTCTCGCCCATGCGCGCGCGCGTGGCGTCGGAAATCTCGCCGGACGCCTTGACCGACAGCGTGTTGAGCAGATCGCGCAAGGGCTCGGGCAGGCGGCCCGCCTCGGCGCGCAGCTTGGTCACGACATCCGAGCCGGGGGCCGGGCTGGCGCTGCGCAGGGCGGCGTCGGCGGCGGTCAGGTAGGTGTAGAGCTCGTTGATGAGGCCGGTGGTTGCCGTGATGGCGGGCGGCGAGCCCTGCGCCTCGCTGTGCGCCAGGCGGCGGTACGGCTCGAAATGCAGGTCGACGATGCGCTCGAGCTTTTCATCCGAGGCGTCGGCCCGCACGGCCGCGCTGGGCCCGGTGGGCCCGAACATCTGCTCGAGCGCCTCGCGCGTGCTGCTGACGCGGTCGCGCGCCTGGTCCATCAGGGACCGCGCGTCGCCCGTGTCGCGCAGCAGCGTGGTCTCGCGCGCCACGCCCTGCACCAGCTGCACCAGCGGCGATTCCGGCGCCGACAGCGTGCGCGCCATCTGGATGTTCTGCAGCAGCGAAGTGGTGGGGGCCAGTTCCAGGTCGTTGAGGTACGCGTCCCACTGCTCGACGTAGTCGTTCATGTACAGCCGCTTGATGTCGACGATCAACTGCTGCTGCGCGCGCTGGTCGAGCACGCCGGGGGCGGCGATGTTCAGCACCCAGGCATCGTCCTGCCGCAGCAGTTCCGCCACCTGGGTCACGCGCTTGTTGAAGACGTTCCAGTAGCCGTTGTAGCTGTACAGCGAAGGGATGCCCTGCGTCAGGGGCTTGCCGCTCTTGCGCACGAACACCGCGCTGGCCTGCGGCCCGCCCAGCGTGATGGCGGTCTGCTCCGGCGCCTGCTCGCTATTGGCCAGCATGCGGCGCAGGCGGCTGTAGGCGCGCTGCGCCAGCGTGAAACGCGCCAGCCGGTCGCGCGCCTCGGTCACCAGTTCGTCGTCGCGGGGGAATGGCGACGCCAGCACGCGCCCCTGGACCAGGTTGCGCAGGTGCAGCGACATATGCTCGTACTGGCTGCGCGTATAGCCTTCCGGCAAGGTTTTCTGCATGTCCGACAGCAGCCAGGCATGCATGAACTCGGCGTCGTAGTGGTCGGCCTCGTACAGCATCAGGTAGGCCCGCAGCGCCTCGTAGGAAAACTCCAGGTCGTTGGGCGCGGCCTGGCGCAGGGCGGTCTCGATGCGCCGCGCCACCTGGGGCAGCAGCACGTCCTCGAGCGTATCGCGGTATACGCCCTGCGCGGCCGACTGCATCTTGCGGCCCTGGTACAGGCCCAGCTGGTATGTCAGGGGGGGTTCGTCCAGCTCGAAATTGGCGTGGCGCGGCAAGTACCACAGGCTGTCCAGGAACGGCATCAGGCCCAGCACGTCGCCGGCGCGCGTGATCTTGATGTCGCGGCCGAGCTTCTCGACCGTCGGCACGCGGCGCGCCACCTCATCGACATAGGCGGCATTGTTGCGGTAACTGATGGCCCAGCCGACCAGCAGCGCCACGAACAACACCGTGATCAGACCGTAGCCGGCCCAGTGCAGGCGGCGATAGCGGCGCTCCCAGCGCAGGTTGCGCCCGGCCAGGCCCGCTTCGCGGAAGATGACGTCCTGCAGCAGGCCCTTGAGGAAATAGCTGCGCCCCTCGCCTTCGCCCGGTACGGTCGGCGCGGGGGCGGGCCCGCCGTCGATGCGCAGATAGCGCTTGAGGTGGCCGGTCACCTGGTCGAAGGTCTCGCCGCCCTGGGTGCCGCTGGTGAAGTACACCCCGCGCGGCACCAGCCGGGCCTCGAACTTCGAGGTGGCGAACACGTCGCTCAGGAAATGGCCCAGCACGGCCTGCAGGCCGGCGAACTGCTGCGGCAGCATATAGGCCAGCGCGCGCCGCGACGGGTCGGTCTCGGCCGCCAGCACTTCCGGCAGCGCGTCGTCCAGGCGCCGCTGCAGCAGCCGGTACTCGGCGTGGAAGGCCTCGTACAGGTCGAAATCGGCCTCCTGCGTGCGCGTGTACGGCAGCGTGAAACCCCACACCTGCGACAGGTCCTCGCGGTTGAACGAGGCGAAGTACTCTTCGAACCCGGACAGCAGGTCGGCCTTGGTCACCAGCACATAGACCGGGAACTGGATGCCCAGCTGCTCGCGCAGTTCCTGCAGGCGCCGGCGCAGCACCGCGGCGTGCTGCACGCGCTCGGCATCCGAGGCCGCCAGCAGGTCCTCCACGCTGATGGTCAGCATGGCGCCGTTGATGGGCTGGCGGCCGCGGTACTTCGAGAGCAGGCGCAGGAAGCCCTTCCATTCCTCTTCGTCGCCGGTGGCGTCGCTTTCGTGCGTGGTATAGCGGCCGGCCGTGTCCAGCAGCACCGCGTCGTCAGTGAACCACCAGTCGCAATTGCGCGTGCCGCCGACGCCGCGCAGCGCCACCTTGCCGAAGCGGTCGGCCAGCGGGAAATTCAGCCCGGAGTTCACCAGGGCGGTGGTCTTGCCCGCGCCCGGCGCCCCGATGATCACGTACCACGGCAGCTGGTACAAGTACTGCTTGGAGAAGCGGTCGAGCGACAGGCGCCGCTTGCCGCCTTCGAAACGGGTCTTGCGCAGCAGTTCGACCGCTTCATTGAAGCGCTCTTCCAGCTGGCGGATCTCCGGGTTGCCGGGTTCGGGCTCGACCTTTTTCTTGGCCGCCGGCTTGCGCAGTTGCCCGAGCAACTGCGCGTTGAGCCGGCCCTCGCGCCACTTGCGCCAGATGATGCGCAGCAGCCACAGCGCGAACAGCGCCACGATGACGATGATGCGCGTGGTCTCGCTTTCCAGCGGCCGCGTGGTGCCGATGGCCAGCAGCGGCCCCGCGATCCAGATCAGCAGCGCCAGCGCGACCAGGCCCAGGAAGTTCCACAACCCCCGGCTGAACAGAAAACCAAATACGTTGTGGATCATTGCTGCGCACCCTCGACCGTCTCTGCCCTGGGCACCGGCGGCACCATCAGCGTGATTTCGACGCGGCGGTTGCGCGAACGGCCGGCCGCCGTATCGTTGGGCGCCACCGGATCGGCGTCGCCGCGCCCTTCCGCGCGCACCCGGCTCGGGTTGTCCAGGCGGCCCTCCAGCAGTTCCTTGACCGCGTCGGCGCGCGCCTGCGACAGGTGCCAGTTCGACGGGTAGCGCGCGCCGCGCATGGGAATGTTGTCGGTGTAGCCGCGCACCAGGATGTTGCCCTCGGTCTCGCGCAGCGCGTCGGCCACCCGCGACAGCACGGGCAGGTACTGTTCGCGTACATCGGCCGAGCCGGATTCGAACAGGCCGTCGCCGCGCAGCACCACCACGCTGCGGTCGACCTCGTCGCGCACCGTGACCAGGTCGTCGCGGATCTCGGGCGCCAGGAACACCGCCAGGCGCGGCGACGGCGCCGGCCGGCGCGTCGGCGCGATCTGCACGGTGGGCGGCTTCAGGGCGCTGACCGCCGTGAACACCTCATCGGACTGGCCGCTCAGGCGCCACGCCAGGCCCCAGTAGACCGCCAGCGCCAATACGCCGGCCAGCACGCCGAACACCCACAGCGGCACCGGCAGGCGGCGCAGTTGCGTCTGGGCCGGCACGTCCTGCCAGTGCGGCGAAAGGGCGCGCGGGTAGTCGCCGCGGGCGCCGCGCAGGATGCGCAACAGCCGCTGGCGCAAGGTCTCGAGCTGCGACCGGCCGTTGTCGGCGACCCGGTAGCGGCCCTCGAAGCCCAGCACCAGGCAGTAGTACAGCAGCTCGAGCAGATCCAGGTGCTGGCTGGGATTCTGCGACAGCTTGGCCAGCAGCTGGAAGAACTTCTCGCCGCCCCAGGTCTCGTTGTGGAAAGTCACCAGCAGGCTGTGCGCCGACCAGACGCCGTTGCCGCCCCAGGGGGTCAGCGCGGCCGCCTCGTCCAGCGCCGTGCACAGGCAGTAGCGCGCCCCCAGGATGGTTTCGTTGGGAATGCCGGCCTGCTGGGCGCGCAGTTCGAACTGCCGGATCTCGTCGAGCAAGTGTTCGCGCAGCATGGCCGGCGACGGGTGCGAGACGGTCGCGCGGATCTGCGGGATGAGGTCGAGCAGCGGGTTGGCTGCCGCCACCAGCGGGTTGGAACCGCTGATGACGTATTCGTGCGGCCGGAGCCGGCTCGAGGCCGACGCGGCGCCTTCGGGAATGCCCCCGCCCAGCGGTCCGGGCAAGGCGGTATCGGAAGCATGCATGAGTCTCTCCGGGCCGTTTTCAGTATGGACAGGCCCTTAATCGCGCAAAGCCCAGAACTCCATGGACAATCCGGGGAACTCGCCGGCCAGGTGCAGCGCCAGGGCGCCGGTGCGCTCCAGCTGTTTCCAGAAATCGCCGCCCTTGTCGAGCTCGAAATAAACGTGGCCCGCGCTGTAGGGAATCTGCCGCGGCGCCACCGGCAACGCGCGCACGGTCACGCCCGGCAGCTGCAGGTGCACCAGGTCGCGGATGCGCTCCACCGGCCCGATCTTGACCTGGGCGGGGAAGCGCGAACGGACCGTATCCGACGGCATGTCGGCGTGCACGGCCAGCACGAAGCCGGCGGTGCGCAGCAGCTCCAGGTCGGGGATCTGCGCCACGCGCACGCCCTGGCCGCGATCCTGCAGCGGTATCTGCAGGGCGTGCTGTTCCAGCACGGCCGACAGCGAGCGGCGCAGTTCGTCCATCAGCGCGCCGAAAGTCGCCTGCAGGTCGTCGTGCGCGTATTCCGGCAGCACCTCGGGACGGCGCGAGGCCGCTGTATAGGTGGACAGGTCGCAGGCCAGCATCAGCCAGTCGTGGAACAGGCGCTCGGGATGCAGCCACTCGGCCTGGCGGGCATGCCAGAGCGCGCCGATGTAGCGGTTGACCGTTTCGAGCAGCATGAAATCGGAGACCTCGGACACCCCGCCGCGCCCGGGCTGGGACAGGCGCGCGGCCAGCGCCTCGCTGCGCGCGTTGAGCAGCCCGTACAGCTCCTGGGTGAAGCCGAGCAGCAGCGGATGGCTGCCGGCCGCCAGCCACGGCGCGATATAGCGGTCGTCGAGCACGACGCGATTGTCGGCGCGGCGCTCGACCACCCGGACGACGCCCAGCCCCAGCCACTCCTCGCCCAGGTCGGTTTCCAGCATCAGGCGCAGGCGCAGGCGCCCCAGCTGCAGCAGCGCCGGCTCCAGGCCCATCGAGCCGGAATCCTCGACCTCGGCTTCCCGTACCAGGTAGCGCGCCAGCGAATCGGGCTCGTCTTCGTACTGCACGTCGGTGGCGCCCGGCCGCACCCGCGGCA
This sequence comes from Bordetella genomosp. 2, assembly GCF_002261345.1. Lineage (GTDB taxonomy): Bacteria > Pseudomonadota > Gammaproteobacteria > Burkholderiales > Burkholderiaceae_B > Bordetella_A. The sequence continues at coordinate 215,233 of NZ_NEVT01000008.1, forward strand.
GGGCCAGCATGACCCGCACGTCCTGCGCCTGCTCGGGCACGTCGAGCGCGGCCGGCGCGTCGTCGGGATGCGAGAAATCGAACGGCGTGCCGTCCGGCAGCACGCCGCGGGCCTCGGTCAGCACCAGCTTGCCCACCGCCAGTGCGTCGCGGTCGATGGCCAGGTGGCTGAAACCCCAGTAGAACCCATGCAAGGCCCCGGCGCGCTGTTGCAGCGCGCCTTCCAGATAGCGTTCGAACTGCTGAAAGTGCTGGGGACGCAGGAACATCCCCTCTGACCATATGACCTTGCTCTTCTGTGCCATGGCTATGCTTGCGATGAAGTTGCGGGCGGGGACTGCGGACACATGCGGGCGTGCGACGGGATGCGGGGTTCCTTTGCCTGGGCGGGGCCTAGAATGGCCACCACGAACGCTCCCGGTCGGTCACCGCCAGCCCGTTGTCCTTCACCGAAACCTTGATGGTCTCTTCGTTCGGAGAGAACTGCCAGATCTTGTAGATATTGGTGTTCTGCGCCTCGGGCAGCGGCACGACCAGCCGCCAATGGCTTTTCTCGAGCTCGCGATAGGCGGCCACGATGCCCACCATGCGCGCCTCGGCGCTGCCCGTGTACTGCAGGATCTTGGTTTCCCCCGGCCGCAGGATGGCCTGGTCGGTGTTGAGCAGTTCCTTGCCCAGCGCGGCCTGCGGATCGGACTGCAGCGAGAAGAAATCGCGCGACTCGAAGCCGCTGGACGAGCTGAGCTCGTAGATGGTGACCTGGATCGGCGAGGGCCGCCCGTTCGCGTCGGGGTTGACCTTCGGGTCGACCGCCAGTTCGATCGCGTAGGGGACCGGCACGCGCCGCGCGGTGGACGAACAGCCGGCCAGCACCACCAGCGCGGCGATTCCCGCGCAGAGCGCCCTCAGGGCAACGGTAGCAGTCTTGCGGAACACCATACGCGCGGTCAGCCCCCTGGGATGATGGAGAAAGCGTGTATGACAAGGGAAAAACAAGTAGCTGTCGTGTAAATACAGAAATAGTTACCACTGTTACGGAACTTGGGGAAGATTTCCGCGCTTCGATATATTTTCATAACGCTCCGACATCTGTTCGGTCATGACGGCTGGCTATCATCGAGATGTCCGCGCCTGTCGATCGCGCGCCAGCGCACCGGAGATTCTCCGCATGAAGCTAACCGTTCTTCAACGCCACGACGATCCGGGTTTTTCCCCGATATCGGCAATATTCCACGCGCCCGGCGGCACGCTGGGCCGCTCGGCCGACAACCACCTGACGCTGCCGGACGCCGAACGCGCCATCTGCCGCGTCCAGGCCGCGGTGCGCATCAGCGGCGATGCCTGCTACCTGGTCAACCTGAGCGGCATGAGCCAGGTCAGCATCAACGGCCGCGCCGTGTCGCGCGACCAGGAAGTGCCCCTGTCGCCCGGCGACGAACTCGCCATCGGCCCCTACCGGCTGCGGGCCGACGACCCGGCGGCGCCGGCCGAGGCCATTGCCGCCGTTGGCGCGGCAGCCGCGGCAGCCGCGCCAACCGACGTGCTGGCCGAGCCCGACCCCCTGCTGGAGAGCCCGCTGCTGGACGATGTCGACCTGACGCCGCCCGCCACGCGCCCGGCGCCGCCCGAAGCGCCGCCGGCCGCCATGGCCGCCGCCGCGCCGCAAGCGCCGGTCGCCGACACGGCCGGCCTGCCGCCGGTGGACATCCCCGCCGCGCACCTGCCGGCCGCCGACCTGCCGCCGCTCGAACTGCGGCCGGAACACCACGACGCGCCGCGCGCGCGCGATGCCGCGTACGACGATCTCGATACCGCGGCGGCGCCCGCGCAGGCGAGCGGCGGCGCTGCCGACCGCCAGCCGCCCGCGCCGCGCCTGCCGGACCTGCCGGACCTGCCGTCGCTGGACCTGGAATCCGACGACGACGCGCCGCCGGCCACGTCCCGCGCCGCCGCGCGGCCGCCGGTCCAGCCCGCCGCCCCGGGTCCGCTCGATGCGCCCTTCGGCGACATGGAGCCGTTGGCCGCGGAACCCGCCGCGCCGCAATCCGACCCGTCGGACGTCTTCAGCGACCTGTTCGGCCCCGGCACGCTGCCGGTGGGCAGCGTGCCCGATGTCTCGGCGCACCCGTTCGACCTGGACTCGGCCCAGTCGCGCAATCCGGAGGACCCGCTGCGCCAGCTGCCGCGCGGCGACGCCAACGTAGCCGGCCCGCTGCGCGATCCGCTCGATGCGCTGGCTTCCCCCGACAGCGACGATGCGCACAACGTATTCTCGGACCAGACGCCCTCCACCCTGCCCGCGCACGACCCGCTGGCTCCGCACCGTTCGGACCCGGTCAGCGACACGCTGAACCGGCCGCGCGACGAAGCCGGCGACGGCCGCGCCGCGCGCGACCACCTGCGCGAATACGGCGGCTACCTGCGGCCGGCGCACGTCAAGCCGAGCGACGAGCCGGAGCGGCCCGCGCAGCCGCCGCGCCGCAAATAGCGGCCGGCGCGCGCCCGCCTACTCGTAGCGGTACTGGAACTCGCCGCCGTCCGCCGACAGCGTCACGGCGGCCACCGCGCGCCCTTCCATGGACGCAGTCAACAATTCGCGGCTGATCTGCGGCAGCACCCTATTGGTCAGGATCGCGTCCACCATGCGCCCGCCCGATTCCACCTCGGTGCAGCGGGCCACCACCAGCGCCGTCGCCGCCGGGCTGACCGTCAGGACGATGCCGTGGTTGTCGAGCAGGCGCCGGCGCACGCGGTCGAATTGCAAATCGACGATGCGGGCCAGCATCTCGTCCGACAGCGGCAGGTACGGCACCGCCACCAGGCGGCCCAGCAGGGCGGCCGGGAAGGCCTTGAGCAGCGGTTCGCGCAAGGCCGCGGCCAGGCCGTCGGCGTCGGGCATGAGCTGCGGGTCGCGGCACAGGCTGGCGATCAGGTCGGTGCCGACGTTGGACGTGAGGATGATGACCGTATTGCGGAAGTCGATATAGCGCCCCTCGCCGTCCTCCATCCAGCCTTTGTCGAACACCTGGAAAAAGATCTCGTGCACGTCGGCATGGGCCTTCTCGACCTCGTCGAGCAGCACCACGCTGTAGGGGCGCCGCCGCACCGCTTCGGTCAGGACCCCGCCCTCGCCGTAGCCGACGTATCCGGGCGGCGCGCCCTTCAGGGTCGATACCGTGTGCGACTCCTGGAACTCGCTCATGTTGATGGAGATGAGATTCTGCTCGCCGCCGTACAGCGCCTCGGCCAGCGCCAGCGCCGTCTCGGTCTTGCCGACCCCGCTCGGGCCGCACAGCAGGAACACGCCGACCGGCTTGTTGGGATCGGTCAGGCGCGCCCGCGAGGTCTGGATGCGGCGCGCGATGGCTTCCAGGCCATGCCGCTGGCCGATGACGCGCTGCTCCAGCGTGTCGGCCAGGCGCAGCACCGACTGCGCCTCGTCGCGCACCATGCGGCCCACCGGGATGCCGGTCCAGTCGGCCACCACCGATGCCACGGCGGCGGCGTCCACCGCCGGGTAGATGAGCGGGAGCTCGCCCTGGCGCTGCGCCAGTTCGGCCTGCGCCTGGGCCAGCTCGGCGCGCAACCGCGCCGGATCGGGCGGCGCGGCGGCCGCGTCGGGCGCGCCGGCGCCGGGCGTAGCGGGCGCGGCCGGCGTGGCGGCGGCGTCCTGGTCGAGCGCGCGGCGCAACTCGAACACCCGCGCCGCCAAGGCGCGCTCGGCCTCCCAGCGGGCGGCCAGGTCCTGCTCCTGCGCGCGCGCCTGCGCCAGGTCCTGTTCCAGGCGCGCGACGCGGGCTGCGTCGGCCGCGCCCAGGCGGGCTTCGCGCGCGGCGATGCGCTGCTCGGTTTCGAGCGCCTCGATGCGCCGGCGCGCGTCCTCGAGCGCCGCCGGCACGGCGTGCTGGCTGACGGCCACCCGCGCGCAGGCGGTATCCAGCAACGCCACGGCCTTGTCGGGCAGCTGGCGGGCCGGAATGTAGCGATGCGACAGCGACACTGCGGCCGCGATGGCCTCGTCCAGCAGCAGCACCTGGTGGTGGCTTTCCAGCGTGGCCGCCAGGCCGCGCAGCATGCCCAGGGCGCGCGGCTCGGCCGGCTCATGGATCTGCACCACCTGGAAGCGCCGCGTCAGCGCGGGGTCTTTCTCGATGTATTTCTTGTACTCGGACCAGGTGGTGGCGCCGATGGTGCGCAACTGGCCGCGCGCCAGCGCGGGCTTGAGCAGGTTGGCCGCATCGCCGGTGCCGGCCGCGCCGCCCGCGCCCACCAGCGTATGGATTTCGTCGATGAACAGCACGATCGGGCTGGGGCTGGCCTGCACTTCGTCGATCACGCCGCGCAGCCGCTGCTCGAACTCGCCCTTCACCCCCGCGCCGGCCTGCAGCAGGCCGATATCCAGCAGGTACAGCGACACATCGCGCAGCGGCGGCGGCACGTCGCCGCTGGCCAGGCGCAGGGCCAGCCCCTCGACCACGGCGGTCTTGCCCACGCCGGCCTCGCCGGCCAGCAGCGGATTGTTCTGGCGCCGCCGCATGAGAATGTCGACGATCTGGCGGATTTCCTCGTCGCGGCCCGACACCGGGTCGATCTCGCCGGCGCGCGCCCGCGCGGTCAAGTCCACCGCGTACTTGGCCAGGGCCCCCGCTCCTTCGCCCGGCGCCGCGCCGGCGGCCGTGGCCGGCTCGGCCGGCTGCGCCGTGGCGTCTTCCGGCGAACCCCGCACGATATCTTCAAGTTGCTCGAGCAGCACGTCCGGCACGATGCGCGAGAACTGGTCCGACATGCCCAGCAGCACATTGCGCAGCGCGTACGTCTTGACCAGCCCGGCCATCAAGTGCCCGCCGCGGATGCGCGCCGCGCCATAGCGCAGGGAACCCAGCACCCAGGCCCGCTCCACCGCATGGTCGATGTGCTCGGACAGGTCGGACACCGAGCCGGCCCCGCGCGGCAACTGGTCCAGCGCGCCGGTCAGGTCCGCCTGCAGGCGCCCCAGGTCCAGGTCGAAGCGGCGGGCGATGCGATGCAGGTCGCTGTCCTGCGTGTGGACGATCTGGTGGATCCAGTGCACCAGCTCGACATAGGGGTTGCCCCGCAACTTGCAGAACGAGGTGGCCCCTTCCAGCGCCTGGTAGAGCAGCGGGTCGAGCTTGCCGAAGAGATCGATGCGGCCAATGTCGGACATATCGTTGTTATGTTGAGCTTATGGGAAATGGAATCAGTCGGGCGCGGCGCAACCCAGCGACAGCACGATGCCGCCCTCGCCCGCCAGGCCGGCGTCGCTGGCCAGCGTCAGCGTGCGCGCGCCAGACTCGCGCACGCGCAGGCTGCCGCGTTGCAGGAGACTGCGGTGGCCGCCTTCCAGCACGGCCTGCGAGGTATACGTGGCAATGGCCGACTTGCAGCCGCAGCGGCCGATCGATTGCTTGAGCCGCAGGTCGGCGCGCAGCAGCAACTGGCCGTCGGCCGTGCTGCGCAGGCCGGGCCGGACATCCACGCAGGCCGCCAGCGCGTTCTCGACCGTGACCGGCCCGGCCGCCTGCGCCGCCGGGACACACAGCGCGGCCGCCAGCAGGGCCGCCAGGCGCAGGGGATTATTCGACAAGCGTGCCTCCATTGGTGGCACGGTCGCCCACATAATCGACCTTGATGATCATGGTCGCGCGCCCGTTGCCGCGCGCATAGGTGCGCAGCAGCGGGAAGATGCGGCCCTCGACTTCGATGCAGCCGTGGCTGTAGCCCTTGGTGGAATCGTGCAGGTAGAACCCGCCGCGGATCGGCGCGCAGCGGTTGCGCGTGGCCGCGTCGGCCGGCTCCATGCGCGCGCGGTTGCTACCCCAGTTGACCCAGAACTCTTCGCAGTCGCCGGCGTCCGCGCCGCGCGGGATCGACTGGATGCCCCAGGCCGGCTTCAGGTTGCACGCGCCGCGGCCGTCGTCCTGCGCCACGCCCTGGTCGGCCAGGAATACCTTGTAGTAGCCCGGCGGCACGGGGCCGCTTTCCGGCGTGCAGAACTCGGCGGGCGTCTGGAAGCCGGGCAGGCCGCTGGTGGCGCGGAAACTGCCATGGCCGGCCCAGTTCAGTCTCTGGCCGTCGTAGATCATGTCGTGCTTCACGGGTACCCCCCCTGTGGTTGCGGATTCGATAAGACCTTGCGCCGCGCCGCGCGCTCGCGGCCCTCGTAGTCGAGCAGCAGGTCGCGGGCGTCGCCCTGCTCCGGCCGGCGCTTGCCCAGCCACGACGCCAGCCCCAGCGGCTGGCGGCCGCCCAGCGTGACGCCGCGCACCTCCTGCCGCCTGAGCACCGGCCGCACATCCCAGGCCAGCTCGACGCCGATATAGTCGCGCACCCAGTGCGTCAGTTGCCGCGCGCGCTTGCCGCCCGGCAGGAAACTGGCGTAGTCGTCGCCGGCCAGCGGCCCCACCTCAATGCGGAACTTGTGCTGCGCGTCGCGCACGGCGGCGCCCAGGATGGTGTCGCGGCCGAGCGCCTGGTTGCCGCCCAGCCCCAGGCGCTGCGACGGCGGCAGGCGGATCCATTGCGGCACGAACTCGCGGATGCGCACCGGCAGCGCGAAGAACGTCTGCAGGATCTGCTTCAGCCCTTCCGGATTGCGGGTCTGGCGCAGCAGGTGGCCGGCCATGAAGAACTTGGCGTGGTCCATCACCGTGTCGCGACGCAGCATGGACGGCACGCCCATGTGCAGCAGGCTGGCGATGTAACGCGTGAAGCGCTCTTCCTTGCGGTCCAGGCTCACGGTGCTTTGCGCATCCGCCCAGGCACGGTAGAACAGCAGGATGAGCCGGTGATGGAAGATATCGGCGAACGCGGACAGGGTGTGGTCGCCGTAGTGGTGGATGCGCTCGCGCGCGTATTCGGTCAGGTGCAGCGGCAGCGGGCCATTCGGCCCGAACAGGCCGAAGCTGTAGATGGACAGCTCCGGCGGCCGGCCGTCGCGCGCGCCGCGCGCCGCCGCCAGGGTCGAAGGCGCGAATGCCATCGAGGGCTCCTGGCGCAGCCGCACGGGCTCGCTGCGCGCGACCGTGTCGCGCCCCAGCGGCGCGCGCGCGCCGGCCCGCGCGTCGATCCAGCGCAGCACGTTGAACAGGTCGTAGGCGTAGGGCTCGCGCTCCAGGTCGCGCCAGAATTGCGGCGGCAGCGTGCCCGCCGCGGGGCGCGGGGCGTCCCCGGACGCCGCGGCCGCCTCGGGCGCGGAATCGGCCGCTTCGGTCAGGACGCTGGCCACGGCTACCCCATGTGGATCTGCTTGGCGTCCACTTTGACCAGGTTCTCGCCCGTGACCATGGTGTACGAGGCGTGCAGGCGGGCGCTCTTGTCGGCCCGGTAGTCGAGCGACCCGGCGCGCACGTGCTCGACTTCCTCCGCGGCGCGGAACGTCACGCGCGACAGGAACGACAGGCGGTCCATGACCGCCTCGTAGGTCTTGCCGATCAGGCGCGTGGCGCCCACCGTGGCGCTCACCTCGGCGGCCGTGTACTTGGCCTTCTCGGCGACGAAATGCGCGTCCGTGGCCTGCAGCCTGAACGCGCCGGTCTCGACCTGGACCGCGTCCCGCCCCGCCAGCCGCACTGCGCCCGCGGCCTCCAGCGCCACGTTGCCGCTATGCGAGCGCAGCACCATGTCGCCGGCGGTCTCCAGGCTGGCCTGGCGCGGATCGGCCTGCCGAGTCACGGCGATCAGGTACACGCGCGCGGCGTCGGGACCGCTGATCAGCACCTCGTCGCCTTCCCGCGGCGCCAGCAGGCAGCTGGCGGCCTGGCGGGCATGCCAGGTGCGGCCGTCGCAATCGACCGTGAAAATGCCGTCCTCGTCGCGATGGGTAACGGTGCCGATCAGGTGGACCGGGTCATAAACGGGGTATTGGCGCTTCGCCGCGGCGGTTTTCATGGCGCATTCCTTTCAATCTAATGGGCCGGCCGCCTAGACGGCCGGCCGGGCTCCCATACGGGGCTTCCAGCGGGCGATCTCGCCGCGCTGCAGCGTGGACAACACCAGCTCCGACATCATGTTGATGGATACGTGGCGCGCGAAGAACTGCTCCAGGACCGCGCCGAACAAGTACGGGCTGATGCCCGAGAATGCCGCCTCGTCGACCTGCAGGCCGATGCGCACGCCGCGGCCGTAGACGATCGGCCCCGGCACCGGCAGGCGGTGGTGCATGGGTTCGGCCAGCACATGGCGCACGCCGGAGATATGCTTGCGCACCACCGGATCGGCCAGGTTGCCGTACACGTGCAGCATCTCGCGCAGGGTCTGCGCCCCCTGCTCGGCGTCCAGGTCGATCAGGCTCAGGTAATTGAGCCCCAGGTGGCTGATCAGGTGCCAGGTGGCGGCGTTCTCGGCCAGGGCCGTGTGCGGCCGCGTCGGCCCGTGCAGCACCTTGATGGCGCCCACCGGCGCCGATACCCGCAACGTCAGGTCGGTGTCGGTGCCCAGCGGCAGCAGCATCGCCAGGTCGCGGTTGGTGCACAGGGTCTCGAGCGTCAGGTGGCGCAACTGGCCGGAAAACGGCGCTTCATGGCGATCCACCAGCGACACGAACACCTCGCTGCCCGTATAGCCAGTGCGCGTGCCGTTGCGCTGGGCCTGGTCCGACAGCAGGCGGGGCTCGCGACGCAGCGAGTAGTACGCGCCGTAGTCGTCCGGGTCGGCGCCCAGCGTGCCGTAGAACGGCCGGAACTCCTGCTCCGGCCGCTCCGCCGACGCATGCCCCAGCACGCGCGTCACGCCGAAGACTTCATAGTCCAGCGGACGGGTGCGGTCCACCACCAAGTGGTATTCGTTGGTGCGCGGCGTCACGGCGATGCGGTCGGCGCGCTTGGGGAACAGGTTGATCACCGGCGCGCAGTGCAGCGCCAGGTGCTCGGCGGCGATGGCGCCCTCCAGTTCGGGCGCGGCGGTCGAGAACAGCAGGGTCAGGTCGAAGCGGCGCGTTTCGCGCCGCGCGGCCCCGGGCAGGGGCGGCGTGCGCAATCCCTGCTTCAGGCCGTTCAGGCTGAAGAACAGGTAGCGGCGCGGAAAGGCGAAATACTCCTGCAGCAGCCGGTAGCCCTGGAACACCCGCGAATCGGCCGGCAGCAGCGCCTGGTCGTCATCGAAGCCTTCATGCCGCACCGCGCTGGCGGGCAGCTTGTTGATCCAGCTGACGGGGCGGGCGGTGTCGTGGCCCAGCACGGCCACGGTATGCCCCATGATCACTTCCAGCAGCCGCTGCATCTGCAGGTCCTGCCCGGCCAGGTGGAACACCAGCTGGTCCAGGTCCATGTCCTCCAGGCGCACGCCGCCGCACACTTCGATGCGGATGCGCAGGGCGCTCAGCACCCGGCCGTTGCGGCCGCCGAAACCCAGGCGGGTCAATGGCAGGTCGGGCGGCGTGCCGGTGAATTCGGCCTCGGTCACGCGCAGCGGCCACAGGCGCACGGCATGCCCGGTCATGAATTCGCACGGGGTCTGCTCGCCGCGCGGCAGCCTGCCGCGCAGCAGCGTGCCGCGCGGCAGGTCGAAGCCGCGCGCCAGCGTGCCCTCGTTCATGCTGGGCGACAACTGCACCACCGCCATGGCCGGCGTGGGCGCCAGGTAATTGGGGTACACCACTTCCAGCAGCCGCTGCGAGAAGCGCGGGAATTCCGCGTCCATCTTCAAGTGGATGCGCGCGGTCAGGAAACTGAAACCCTCGAGCAGGCGCTCGACATACGGGTCGGCCACCTCGGTGCCGTGCATGCCGAGCCGGCCGGCCACCTTGGGGTACATCTGGGCGAACTCCGCGCCCATCTCGCGCATGTACACCAGCTCGCGGTTGTAATAGTCGAGCAGGCGCGCGTCCATCAGGTCGCTCCTCCGAGGTCGCGCAGGTCCATGTGGCCGCTTTCCAGGTCGATATCGGTGCGGAACAGGAATTCCATCGGATGCGGCACGCACCACAGCATGCCCTTGATCTCCAGGCTCAGCACGTTGTGGTGTTCCAGCGTGCCGGTGTCGGTCACGCAGCGGACCTCCACCGACGAATCCAGGATGCGCGGCTCGAACGAGGCGATGGCGTTGCGGATCGAGTCCTCGACGTCGACCCAGTCGATTTCCGACATGCGCTTGCCGGCCATCGCCCGCACGCCGAAGTTCAGCGTGGAGTCGGGCACATAGCGATAAGGCGACAAGTCATCCGTGGTCTGCAGGTTGACGGTATTGAGCAGCCAGCGCAGGTCGCGCAGCACCGCCGTGCGCAGCTCGGCATGCGTCAGCATGGCCGCCTCGCGCGGCTCCTGGCGCCTGGAAGGATCGTCGTCCATCAGCCGGTCGAGCAGCGACGGCTGCAGGCGGTCGCGCGCCACCCGCTCGCTGCGCGGCAACTGTTCCCAGGGACGAAGGGCCGCGTCGAACTGCCCCATCAGGTCATCTCCAGCACGCGCACATCCAGCAGCGCGTGCTCGCCTTTATCGGTCATCCACATTTTCTGGCCCAGCCCGGCATAGGTGTCGCCGGCAAGCGGCAGCCAGTCAGTCATGCGACCCAGTTTGACGCCGTCGGCCAGGTCGGCCAGGCGCTGCCCGGGCGGCGCCGGATAGCGCGCCGGCACCAGGCCATGCAGGGTGCGTCCGTCCTCCAGCGCGATCTCGGCCTGCGCCCACACCATGTCGCTCAGGCCCTCGGGCGCCAGCAGGCGCACGCTGCGCAAGCCGCTGAAGGGCAGCCAGCCGTAGCGGCCGCCCGCGATCACTTCGAATACCGGCCCCAGGCGACTGTCGCCGTCGCTGATCCAGTCGAACGACGCGGGGGCGTCCTGGCCGGCGCATTCCAGGCGGCCGGCGCGCGCCTGCGCGGCCTCGTAGGCGCGCGCGCGCAGGTCGGCCGCTTCCTGCGGCGCATCGGCATCGCGGCGCAGCGCCTGCAGCAGGTCGCCGAACCATTCCGGCGGCGCGCCGAAATAGGCCGGCTCGCCCTGCCCGGCCAATACGCCCTCGCGCTGCCGCTCGGCCACGATGGCCTGCTCGTACAGCACCGCCATGGGCTGTGCCTGGGAATTCAATTGGGCGCAGAGCGCGAGCTGCTCGGACGCGCGCGCCCAGTCGCCCTGCACGGCCATCAGCTGGAACAGCTGCGCGCGCAGGTCGGCGTCGGCCGGCTGGCGGCGGATCTGCGCCTGGACGGTCTCCAGGTGTTGGGACAAGCTGCTTTCGCGCAGCGCGACAGCGGGTTTGGTCATGGACTAGGCACCGCGCAAAGAGACGGGAAGCCGGCGCGCGGCCCGAAAGCCGCGCGCCGGCCGGAGAGAGGGCGCGCGCTAGCGCGTCAGCCCACTTCCTTGTTCTGCTTGATATCCCAGGCGACCAGGCTTTCCGCGCCCTTGCCGCCCTGCTCGGTCTGCTCCCAGTATTGCTGCTTGACCTTGGCAGCCTGGAAAGCGTAGTTGACCACCACGGCTTCCGACTTGGGTTCGGCCGACAGCTGCACCGACGACACCAGCACGTCCTCCAGCGTGATCTTCGTGTATTCGATCTGCTGGCCGCCGGCCTTGCAGACCGACAACTCGATCTTGCTCAGGTGCTTGCCGCTGGCGCAGTGCTTCATGACGGCCGGGGCCGCCTTGTCGATGCGCGCAACGACGTGCAGGTCGTTGAAGCTGGCCTTGCCGGCGCCCAGGCCGCCGCCGCTTGCCATGTTGCCCGGCTGGGTGGCGCCCCACGAGAACGAGATGATGTCGCTCCAATTCTTGTGGTTGGCATCTTTCGACTCGCCATTGGCCCCGTCGATCTTCATGAACATGTCAACAGCCACTTCTCTCTCCTAAGTTGCAGTCACGGCACGACGTGCCCTGGAAAAATGTCCATCAGCCATCGTTCTTCTTCAACGAGGGCAGCTTGGACACGAGGCGCAGCGACACCGTCAACCCTTCGAGCTGATAGTGCGGCCGCAAGAAAAACTTGGCAGAGTAATAACCGGGGTTGTCCTCGATCTCCTGGACCTGGACCTCGGCGGCGGCCAGCGGCTTGCGGGCCTTGGTTTCCTGCGACGAATTGACCGGATCGCCATCGACGTAATTCATGATCCAGTCGTTGAGCCAGCGCTCCATGTCGTCGCGCTCGCGGAACGAACCGATCTTGTCGCGCACGATGCACTTCAGGTAGTGCGCGAAGCGGCAGCACGCGAACAGGTACGGCAGGCGCGCCGACAGCTTGGCATTGGCCGAGGCGTCGGCATCGTAGTATTCGTGCGGCTTCTGCAGCGACTGGGCGCCGATGAAGGCGGCGAAATCCGAGTTCTTGCGATGCACCAGCGGCATGAAGCCGTTCTTGGCCAGCTCGGCCTCGCGCCGGTCGCTGATGGCGATCTCGGTGGGGCACTTCATGTCCACGCCGCCGTCATCGGTCGGGAAGGTGTGGCACGGCAGGTTTTCCACCGCGCCGCCCGACTCGACGCCGCGGATCGACGTGCACCAGCCGTACAGCTTGAACGAGCGGTTGATGTTGGCCGCCATGGCGTAGGCGGAGTTGGCCCAGGCATAGCGGTCGTGGTTGGCGCCGTCCGTGTCTTCCTCGAAATCGAACTCGTCGACCGGATTGGTGCGCGCGCCGTACGGCAGGCGCGCCAGGAAGCGCGGCATGGCCAGGCCGATATAGCGCGAATCCTCGGACTCGCGCAGGCTGCGCCAGGCGGCGTACTCGGTGTTGGTGAAGATCTTGGTCAGGTCGCGCGGATTGGCCAGCTCCTGCCAGGAATCCATCTGCATGACGTTCGGCGAGGCGCCGGCGATGAACGGGCAGTGCGCCGCGGCCGAGATGCGCGCCATCTCCGTCAGCAGCTCGACATCGGGCGGGCTGTGGTCGAAGTGGTAGTCGCCCACCAGGCAGCCGATCGGCTCGCCGCCGAACTGGCCATACTCTTCCTCGTAGACGCGCTTGAAGATGGGGCTCTGGTCCCAGCCCACGCCCTTGTGGCGCTTGAGCGTGCGGCCCAGCTCCTTCTTCGAGATGCACATCACACGGATCTTCAGCAGCTCGTCGGTCTCGGTATTGGTGACCAGGTAGTGCAGGCCGCGCCACGCGCCTTCCAGTTGCTGGAACTCGGGGTGGTGCATGACGAGGTTGATCTGGTCCGACAGCTTGCGGTCGATCTCGGCGATGATCGCCTGGATGGTCCGGTAGGCGTCCGACGACACGGCCACGCCGCTGTTCTCCAGCGCCTGGTGCGCCAGCGTGCGCACGGCGTGCTCCACCGCCTCGCGCGCCTGTTCGGTCTTGGGCTTGAATTCTTTCTTCAGCAGGGCGGACAGGCTGTCCGCTTCCAGCGTTTCGGTAGTGCGGGCATCCGCGCGTTTAGCCACAGCAGTCATCGCGTTCTCCGTTTATCGTTTACTTCTCGGCCGGATCGGCTTCGGGCGCATCCGCCTTGGGCGGGGCGGCATCCGGATTGGGTGCGGCGGCCAGCGCGTTCATCAGCGCCGGGTTCTTCAACACTTTGCCGATCAGCTCTTCCGCGCCGGTCTTGCCGTCCATGTAGGTCAGCAGGTTGGCGAGCTGGGTGCGGGCGTCGAGCAGCTCGTTCAGCGCGCCCACCTTGCGCGCCACCGTGGCGGGCGAGAAGTCGTCGATGCTCTCGAAGGTGATGTCGACGTTCAGGTTGCCTTCGCCGGTCAGCGTGTTGGGCACCTGGAAAGCGGCCCGCGGCTGGATCGACTTCATGCGCTCGTCGAAGTTGTCGATATCGATGTCCAGGAACTTACGGTCGGCCACGTCGGGCTGCGGCTCGACGGACTTGCCGGCCAGGTCGGCCATGACGCCCATGACGAACGGCAGCTGGATCTTGCGCTCCGCGCCGTAGATTTCCACGTCGTACTCGATCTGCACACGCGGGGCGCGGTTGCGCGCGATGAACTTCTGTCCGCTGCCTTTCAGTGTCGTTGCCATTTTGCTCTCCTGTCCTGAAATTGGTGCTCGATCGGGCCGTGTCAGGCGCCCGGTCCGCCGTCGGCGTCCCTGGGCAGCCACGTCTCGAACTGTTCGAGACCCTGCGGCGCCAGATTCTTCATGATGTCGTGGAAACTGAGGGAAATGAGCTGCTGCGCCCGGCGGATCAGGTAAGGCGCCGGATGGCTGGGCTCGTGCACCTCGAAATACGCGCACACCTTGGCCAGCATGGCCGAGGCCTCCTCGCGCGACTGGATCTGCGCGTCCTGCCAGCGCAGCGCCGGCGCGGCGGCGCCGGGAGCGGTCGGGACGGGCGCCGGCGGCGTCGCCGATGATTCGTCCCCGACTTGCGAGTCGGCGCCCGCAACGGTGCCGCCCTCGCCCAGCACCTGGCTCACCATTTCGAACGTGCGCAAGATGCCGGTGTAATCCGGCACCCATTCTTGGCCGAGCTTGCTGGCGACCAGCTCCTGGATGCGGCGCAGCGTCTGCATCGCATTCATCAGGGCCGCCAGGTCGGCGTCCTGCTGCAGCCAGGCCTGGCGCAAATGCTCGACCAGGCGCGCGCGGCCGCCGGGATAAAAATCGGGATCGGAACGGCTGCCGTCCAGCAGCGACTCGGCATCGCGCAGCGACAACTGCCCGTGCACGCCGTTGACCAGCCGGCTGGATCGGGCGCTGCGCGCGCAGCCGCTTACCTCGCCCAGCGCGACCAGCGCGTTGATGCGCGGCATGGGGTCATCCTCGCCGACACTGTCCAGGCGCGGATGCACCGCGTCCCAGTAGCGTTCCAGCGTATCGGCCGCCAGCGCCAGGCCATCGGCATAGCCCGGCAGGCCGCGGATCTCGGTCCAGGCCTGCGTCAGGTAGGCAATGATGCGCACGTCGCGCGTGCGCTCCAGCAGGCCGCGGGCCAGCTTCTCGACCTCACGCCAATCGGGCGGCTGCGCCGGAATGATGGTCGATCCGAACTGCTGTTCGCTGCGCTCGACAGCCGCCTGCTGCAATTGCAGGAACTCGGCGTCGTACTCCAGGTCTTCTCCACACGGCAGACGCGGATCGAGAGCGGTCAGGATGTCGGCAAATTCCATAGCGATCGGTCATATTGGGGAATACCCGGAGCCTAAAAAAGGCTATCTCCGGTTATCTCCCGCAGAAGTCCGAATTCTAGGCACACCGGGCAGCAAACCCGATGACGCCTAACAGCTACTGTTTTTTCTTACTATTCATTTACAAATACGAAAAGAATTGAACAATTGATCCTCTAGCAAATTGAGGATTTGAAACATTCTTGTGCTGTGATGTGGGCATTAATGCGGCGCAACAGGCGCATGCTCCGCCCTGCGCTGCCCACTCTTATATATAAGTATGTAGACCCGGCGACAGCCGTTTTGCTAGCATGCGCCTGACTTCGACTCGCAGCAAGGGGCGCGCGTGCTGGGCCAGGCCGTCTTCATCCTCTTCGTTGCGGCCACCGCCGCGTGGGGCACGCTGGCCCTGTACGTGCGGGCGCCCGCGGGGCCGCGCCTGACGCGGGTGCTGATCGGCGCATGGCTGGCGGCCGCGCTGGCGGCCGGCGTGCTGGCGGGCCTGGGTCGCTGGGCGGGCGCGGCGCTCTATCTGGCGCCCGCCGGGTTGCTGGCCGCCTGGTGGCTGACCTTGCGCCCCTCCAACCAGCGCGACTGGGAGCCGAGCGTGGCGCGGACGCTGCGCGGCGTCATCGCGGGCGACACGGTCACGCTGGAAAACGTGCGCAATTTCCACTGGCGCACCCCCACGGATTACGACATACGCTGGGAGACGCGCCGCTACGCGCTCTCGGCGATCCGCTCGGTGGACCTGGCGCTGTCGTACTGGTCGCACACCGCCATCGCGCATACCCTGGTCTCGTTCGGCTTCGCCGGCGGCGACTACCTGGTGTTCTCGGTGGAGATCCGGCGCAAGAAGAACGACCGCTTCTCGGAGATCGGCGGCTTCTTCCGCCAGTACGAATTGAGCATCGTGGCCGCCGACGAGCGCGACATCCTGCGGGTGCGCACCAACGTGCGCAATGAGGAAGGCTATCTGTACCGGGTCCACATGGCGCCCGACGACATGCGAGCCCTGTTCGCCGAGTACGTCAGCCAGGCCAACCGGCTGGCTGAACAGCCGCGCTTCTACAACACGTTGACCGCCAACTGCACCACGCTGGTGTTCCGCATGGTCAACCGCATCGTCACTGGCCTGCCGCTCGACTACCGGCTGCTGGCTTCGGGCTACCTGCCCGAGTACCTGTACGACCTGGGCGCGCTGCGCGGCGCGGATTCGCTGCAGGCTTACCGCGAGCATGGCCGCTACACCGAGCGCGCGCGCGACGAGCGCGGCGGCGCAGACTTCTCGCGCCGCATCCGGCGCGGCGTACCCGGCATCGGCGCGGCCGAGCTGGCCGGCGAGTAGGCGCGCCGCCGTCGCCGGGGCATGCCGTTTGCTGCGCTCCTGGCCGCACGCGGCGCCATGCCGCCTTCCGCCAGCAAGGAGTACACCAGATGGAATCCCGTTCCCCTCAACTGCAGATGTGCATCGACGAATGCCTGAAGTGCTATCAGTCGTGCCTGGGCATGGCCATGGGGCATTGCCTGGAACGCGGCGGCGCGCACCTCGACCCCGCCCATTTCCGCCTCATGATCGCGTGCTCCGAGCTGTGCCGCACCGCCGCGCACTTCATGCTCACCGGCGTGCCGCACCACCAGCACATTTGCGCCGATTGCGCCGCGATCTGCCGGCAGTGCGCCGACAGTTGCGACCCGCTGGACGGCATGGACGAATGCGCCGCCATGTGCCGGCGCTGCGCCGACGCCTGCGAGCGCATGGCCGGTTGACGCCGCGCGCTCATGCCGGCTTGACCGTCATCAGGTAGAAAATGGCCACGAAGGCGACGAACGCGACCACGCCCAGCGCGAACCAGAGCCGGAAATAGCGCCAATAGGCGGGCGGCAACGCGGCGCCGCGCGCGGCGGCGGCGCGGGCCAGGTCGCGCAGGCGCATCTGCAGCCACACGACCGGCAGCCAGCAGGCGATCGCCACGATATACAGGCCAACCGACCAGCGCAGCCAGGCGGCGTCCCACCCCATGCCGGCCACGCGCACCATCCAGTAGCCGGTCAGCGGCTGGGCGATGGCGGTAGTGGCTGTGAACAGCCAGTCCGCCACCACCACATAGCCGGCGACGCTGGCCGCCGTGCGCGCGTCGCGGCTGAGCGCGGCGGCCAGGAAATAATAGGCGCTGCCGATGCCGGTGCCGAACAGCACGGTCGATGACAGCACATGCAGCCACTTCGCTATCGCGTATTCCATGGTCGCTCCAGTGCGTACAGCAGCCACAGCATGGCGAGCAGCGGCACGTTCTTCAGCACCGGTCCGTAGGGATGCAGCCAGAATTCGGGCAGCCGCCACGAGATGATGGCGGTGTAGCCCAGCACCAGCGCCGCCTGCGCGGCCCACAAGCGGCGTGTGCGGCGCGGCAGCAGGACCAGCAGGCCCAGCACAATATCGAGCAGCGCCGCGCCGTACAGGGCCAGCGGCTGCAGCCCCGCCGGGACGCCGGCGCGCGCCAGCAGTTCGTAGCTGGATGCCACCGGATAAATGCCCAGCGACAGCACGCCGGTGACGATCCATAGGCAGGCCAGGCTCAGGCGCAGGATGGGCAGCAGCCAGTAGAGCGTGGCCTGGGTACGCTGGGCGGCCGCGTCCTCCGGCGCGATAAAGGCGCGCACGCCGCGCGGCGGCCGGCCCAGCAGCCGGGCGATCGCGCCGGCATCGGCGCTGTTGCCCCGCCGCAGCATGCGCCACGCATCCAGGTCGAACAGCATGCCGGGCCACCAGGCGCCCAGGCGCGCCGCGGCGGCGGCCAGCCATGCGGGAACGGGCAGGAACCGCGCGCGCCCCGGCACGCCAAGGGCGGCCCGCAAGTCCGCCAGGAACGCGCGCCAGGACAGGGGCCGCGGCCCGACCAGCGCGATGCGCGCCGGCTGCGGCCGCGCCGGATCGGCCAGCGCCACCACGGCCGCCGCCACGTCGTCGACATGCACCGGCTGCACGCGCGCGCTGCCCAGCTCGGGCGCGGGAATCCAGGGCAGCGTCGCCAGCGCAACGAACAGCGCGGCGCTGGCGCCATCCTTGCCGTAGACCAGCGAAGGTTGCAGCACCACCGCATCGAGCGACAGCGACAACAGATAGTGGTCGGCGGCGCGCTTGCTGCGATGGTAGGCGGTGCCGGCCTGCGCGTCCGCGCCCAATGCGGATATCTGGATGACCCGCCGCACGCCCGCGCGGGCGCACGCCGCGAACAGCGCCTGCGGCGCGCGTACATGCAACTGCTGGAACGTGGCGTGCGCCGACTCGCGGAAAATGCCGACCGCGTTGACCACGATATCGACGCCCGCCAACAGGTCGCGCCAGGCCGGCGGGTCGTCGGCCTGGTTGAAATCCACGGCGCGGTACTCGATGTCCGCCGGCTTGCGCGCCGGCACCCGCCGCACGCCGGCCGCCACCGCGTGGCCGGCATCGGCCAGGGCGCGCACGATATGCCGCCCCAGAAACCCGTTGGCGCCGATCACCAGGACCTTCATGGCGCGCCGCCGGGAAGCACTCGCGCACCAACCGTTACAGTCGCCCGCCCGCCGGCGGGGCATGCTGGAAGCGGATGAATCGACCGAGAGACAACATGAGCCTCATTGTCGAAGCAACGGCGCGCGCGCTGGTATCGGGCACGACGGCCAGCGCATTGTCCACGCTGGCCCTGGCGGGTTGCGGCGCGCGCGACTGCGGCAGCGTATTCGCGCCCGTCAATGCGGTCAGCCACTGGCTGTGGCGCGACCGCGCATTGCGGCAGCAGCAGCCCTCGTGGCGCTACACCCGGACCGGATACGTCATTCATCATGCCATGTCCATCCTGTGGGGCGCCGCCTATGAAACCCTGATCTACAGCGAGCGCGCCGACGGCCCGCGCTGGCGCCCCTACGCCGCCGGGCTCGGCGTCGCCGCGACCGCCTGCCTGGTCGACCTGAAGGCCACGCCGCGCCGCCTGACGCCCGGCTTCGAACGCCGCTTGTCCGGCCGCTCGCTGGCGATCGTCTACGCGGCCTTCGGCATCGGCCTGGCGCTCACGCGCTTCGCGCGTCGGCCTTAGCGGCGACGCGGATGCGGTTTTCGACCTCGTTCACGCCGCGCGTCTCCACCGCGGCATCCTCGACCGCGTGCTTGATCCAGCGGGCCGGGACATTGCCGGTCAGCACCGCCTTGCCGGCGGACACCGCCACCTCGACTTCAGCCACCTCCAGGCCGCTGCGGCTGAGCCGCTCGCACAAGTCGTCGTGGATGTATTCGTCCGAGCGCACGTAGCCCTTGGGGTACACCGGGGCACGCGGCTGGCTCTGGTACGGGAAGCTCAAGCCCGAGCGGCCCGGGAAATCGCCCTGGCCGGCGCCCTGGCCGCGCCATTGCGGATCGTCGGTCCAGCTGTCGCGGCGCGCATAGCGCTCGGGCGTTTCGCGGCGCGCGTGCGCGCCGCCGGCCGGGTCGTCGTAGCGGCGGCCATAGGGATCATGGTCCTGGGTATACGATTCGCCGCCGCCCGGATAGCCGGAATTGGAATGGCGGTCGCGGTTGGGCCGGTCCGCCGGCTCGTCCGGCGGAGTATTGTGGCGATAGCGCATGGTCTGCCCCCCATTGCGGAAATCAACATGCATGCGCTTCGCAATTAGCGTGCCGGCCCTCCCGGCGCAGCCGGCCGGCGCCGCTATGCCCCGGCCTGCCGGCGCAGCACCCGGCCGGGCCGCGCCCCGCCCGGCTTGCCGTCGCGCCACACCACCGCGCCGTTGACCAGCACCGTGTCGATGCCTTGCGAGGGCGCGATCGGCTTGGCGAAGGTGGCGCGCTCGTCGACCGTGCCGGCATCGAAGATCGCCAGATCGGCGTAGGCGCCCTCGCGCACCACGCCGCGGTCGGCCAGGCCGAAGCGGGCGGCGGTCAGGCCGCTCATCTTGTGCACCGCCTTCTCAAGCGAGAACAGGCCCAGCCCGCGCCCATAGTGCCCAAGCACGCGCGGGAAGGTGCCCCACAGGCGCGGATGCGGCTGCTCGTCGTGTGGCAGCCCGTCCGAGCCGATCATGGTTTCGTCGAACTGCAGGATGCGCTGCACATCGGCGTCGTCCATCCGGAAATAGATCGCGCCGGCCGGCAGCAGCCGCTCGACTGCCTCCTCCAGCGAGCAGCCCATTTCGCGCACGATGTCGGCCAGGTCGCGGCCGGCGTACTGCGGCAGGCTGCGCGACCAGGTCACGATGGTCCGCGACGACCCCGCCGCGTGCCGGTAGGTCAGGATCGTCGACGAGGCCGGATAGGGATAGCAATCCAGGCACACCGGCTGGCGCGCCATCGCCTCGCGGATGTGCTGCAGCGTCTGGACCGAACGGCCATGGTTGTTCACGCCGGCCAGCTTGTGGTGCGAGATGACCACCGGCACGCCCAGCTCGCGGCCGATGCGGAAGGTCTCGTCGAGCGCCGCCATGATCTCGTCGCCCTCGTCGCGCATATGCGTGCAGTACAGCCCGCCGTACTCGGTCAGCGGGCGGCAGACCTCGATCACTTCTTCGGTGGGCGCCGCCATGGCGGGCGCATAGGCCAGGCCGGTCGATACGCCGATGGCGCCGGATTCCATGGCCTCGGTCACGTGGTCGCGCATGGCGGCGATCTCGGCGGCGCTGGCGGGCCGCGCCAGGTCGTCCATGGTGATCACCCGCAGCGTCGAATGGCCCACCAGCATGGCGCAATTGGTGGCGGCCGGCTGGGCCCGCAGGGCGTCCAGATAATCGCCGAAGCGCGCATACCGGTACCACTGGCCGGTATTGTCCAGCAGGTCCAGCGGCGGCGTGACGGTGGCGGGCGCGGGCTGCGGCATCGGCGCCAGCGAAATGCCGCAATTGCCGCCGATCACCGTGGTGACCCCCTGGCTCACCTTGGCCGCCATGTCGCCCGCGGACAGCATGACGCGGTCGTCGTGGGTATGCGCGTCGATGAAACCGGGCGCGGCCACCAGGCCGCGCGCATCGATTTCCAGGCGGCCGCGCCCGCCGCTCAGGTCGCCGACGCGGGCGATGCGGTCGCCCTCGATGCCGATGTCGCCGTCGAAGCGCGCCGCGCCCGTGCCATCGACGATCTCGGCATGGCGGATCAGTACGTCATAAGTGGCTTGCATGATGAAACCTCGTCAAGGGAATCAGGCGCCGCCGGCGGCCGCCTGGAGAGCGGCGGGCATCGGGCGGAAATGGCGGAAGTCCCAGTCGCGCCCCGGCGCGGCATCCAGCAGCGCCCGGGTGTACGGCTGGCGCGGCGCAGTCAGCACCTGCGCGGCCGGGCCGCTTTCCACCATGCGGCCGTGCTGCATGACCATGATGGAATCGCACACCTGCGCCGCCACGCGCAGGTCGTGCGTGATGAACAGCACCGCCACGCCGGTGCGCGCGCGGATGTCGTCCAGCAATGCCAGCACCTGCGCCTGCACCGAGACGTCGAGCGCGGAAACGGCCTCGTCCGCCACCAGGATATCGGGCTCCAGCGCCAGCGCCCGCGCGATGCAGATACGCTGGCGCTGGCCGCCGGAGAACTGGTGGGGATAGCGCTGCAGCACGCCGGCGTCCAGCCCCACTAGCTCCATCAGCGTGCCCGCGCGGTCGAGCGCCTGTGCGCGCGGCATGCCGTAGTTGACCAGGCCTTCGATGATCGATTCGCCGACTTTGACGCGCGGATTGAGCGACCGGTAGGGGTCCTGGAACACGATCTGCACGCGCTGCCGCAAAGGCCGCAGGCGCCGCCCGCCGACCCCGGCGACCTCGTCGCCATGCACCCGGATGCTGCCCGAGCTGGGTTCCTGCAGGCGCACGATGCAGCGCGCCACGGTGGATTTGCCCGAACCCGATTCGCCCACGATGCCGAGGATCTCGCCGCGCCGCAGCGTCAGGCCGATATCCACGGCCGCCTGCACGACCCGCGAGCGGCCGAACAGGCGCCGCTCGGCATAGGTCTTGTGCAGCCCCGCCACTTCCAGCACCACCTCGTCCCGGTTCGGCGCGCGCGGCTCGGGCACCAGGCTGGGCACGGACGACACCAGCATGCGGGTATAGTCCTGCGCCGGCGCGGCCAGGACCTGCTGGCGCGCGCCCACCCCCACCACGTGCCCGCGGTTCATCACCACGACACGATCGGCGATCTCGGCCACCACGCCGAAATCGTGGGTAATGAACAGCACGGCGGTATTGTGCTTGTCCTGCAGCTCGCGGATCAGGGCCAGGATCTGCTTCTGGGTGGTCACGTCCAGGGCGGTGGTCGGCTCGTCGGCGATCAGCAGCCGGGGCTCCAGGATCAGCGCGATGCAGATCACCACGCGCTGGCGCTGGCCGCCCGACAACTGGTGCGGGTAGCTGTCGTAGATGCGTTCCGGCTCGGGCAGGTGCACGGCCGCCAACATCTCCAGCACGCGGCGCCGGCGCTCGCGCTTGTCGTAGTCGCGATGGATGCACAGCACTTCGTCGATCTGCCGACCCACCGTCTCGACCGGATTGAGGGCGGTCATGGGCTCCTGGAAGATCATCGCCATGCGGGTGGCGCGCAGTTCGCGCAGGCGTTCGGGGCTGGCGCGCAGCACGTCTTCGCCATCCAGCAGGACGCGCCCGCCGGTGCAGCGCAGGCCGTCCGGCGGCAGCAGCCCCATCACGGAAAACGCCGTGACCGACTTGCCCGATCCCGATTCGCCCACCACGCAGACGGTCTCGCCGGGCCGCACGTCGAAGCTGACGCCGCGCACCACGCTGCGGGCCGGCTGCCCGGCCAGGCCGACCGACAGGTCCTCGATGCGCAGGACCGGCTCCGCCGCGGCGCCGGATTGCATGGATGTTTCGCTCATGATCTCCTCGCCATCTTGGGGTCGAGCACGTCGCGCAGCACGTCGCCCAGCACATTGACGCTGAGCAGCGTCAGGGCCAGCACCACGCCGGGATACAGCACCAGCCCGGGCTGCAGCTGGAAGTACATGCGGCCGTCGGCCATCATGTTGCCCCACGACGGGATCTCGGTGGGCAGCCCGGCGCCCAGGAAGCTGAGCGTGGCCTCGGTCAGGATGGCCGACGCGAAAATGAACGTGCCCTGCACGATCAGCGGAGCCACGGTATTGGGCACCATGTGGCGCAGCAGCAGGCGATGCAGCGGCGAGCCCAGCGAAACGGCGGCCTCGACGTAGGGCTCGGACCGCACGTTGAGGATCACGCCGCGCACCAGGCGCACCACCCGCGGCACTTCCGGCACGATGATCGCCACCAGCACCGTGGCCAGCGTGCCGCCGGTCAGCGACACCAGCGCAATCGCCAGCAGGATGCTGGGGATCGCCATGATGCCGTCCATCACCCGCATGATGATGGCGTCGGCGGCGCGGAAGTAGCCGGCGATCACGCCGATCACCAGGCCCAGCAGGATGCTGGCGAGCATGGCGCCGAGGCCGACGATGAGCGACACGCGCGCGCCGTACAGCACGCGCGAGTAAGTATCGCGGCCGAAGGCGTCGGTGCCCAGCCAGTGCTCGGCCGATACGCCGGCGAAGCGCCGGCCCGGGTCGATGGCGATCGGGTCCATGGTGCCCAGCACCGGCGCGAGCACCGACAGCACCACGACCACGCTGAAGATCACGAAGGCCGCCAGCACCGGCGGGCTCTTGAGCGCCTGTGCGAGCTGCGCCGCCAGCGTCTGCGCGGCCGGCATGGACAGCGCGGCCGGGTCGCCGGCCTGCAGCGCGGGGCGGACGGGGTCGATGTTCATGGTTGCCTCAATATCGGATGCGGGGATCGAACACGGTGTACAGCACGTCCACCACCAGGTTGATCAGGATGTAGGTGAACGAGAACAGCAGGATCAGGCCCTGGATTACCGGGTAGTCGCGCGCCAGCACCGCCTCCACCACCAGCCGGCCCAGGCCGGGCAGGTTGAAGACCGACTCGGTCACCACCACCCCGGTGATCAGCGACGCGATGCCGATGCCGATGATGGTGACGATGGGCACGGCCGCGTTGCGCAGCGCGTGGCGCAGCAGGATGGCGCGTTCCCGCGCGCCCTTGGCCCGCGCGGTGCGGATGAAATCCTCGCCCATCACTTCGATGATGCTGCTGCGCGTGATCCGCGCCACCAGGGCGATGTAGATGCCGCTGAGCGCCAGCGTGGGCAGCACCAGGCGATGGGCGAACGGCCAGAATCCGCCCGCCGCCGGCTTGTATCCCTGCACGGGGAACCAGCCCAGCTTCAGCGCCAGCAGGTAGATGAGCAGGTAGCCGATCACGAAAGTCGGCACGGAAAAACCGAATACCGACAGCGTCATCACCAGGCGGTCGAGCAGCTTGCCGCGCTTGCGCGCCGCGACGATGCCCATCGGCACCGCCACGATTACCGTCACGACGATGGTCGCCAGCGCCAGCGCCAAAGTGGGGCCGACCCGGTTGCCGATCAGGTCCAGCACCGGCTTGCCGGACAGCAGCGATACCCCCAGGTCGCCGCGCGCCAGCTGTCCCATCCAGACCCCGAACTGCGTCAGGATGGGCTGGTCCAGCCCCATGCTCTGGCGGATCGCTTCGAGCTGCGCCCCGGTGGCGTCATCGCCGGCCAGGATGGCCGCCGGGTCCCCCGGGGTCAGGCGCAGCATGGCGAACACCACCACCGCCACCATGACCATGACGGGCACCGTGGCCAGCAGCCGGCGGGCAATGTAGGCAAGCATGGGCGTCCTCACTCGGCCGATTTCTTGAGGTTCCAGAACACCGTGACCGGCGATTCCATCACGCCGTCGAGCTTGCTGCTGTAGGCCGCCGGAATGCGGAACTGCCCCAGCGGCGCCACCACGCCTTCATCGATGGCCAGCTTCTGGATCTGCGCGGTGATCTCCTTGCGCTCGGCCGGGTCGGTGGCGCGCGCGAACTTCAGGCGCAGGGCCTCGATATCGGGCACGTCGGGCCAGCCCGCCCACGACTTGCGCCCGGCCGAGGCCAGCGTGGTATTGCCGAAGGGATCGCCGCTAGTGGCCAGGATGCTGTAGGTGGAAAAAATGTTCCAACCGCCTTCGGCGGGCGGCTTCTGGTTGCCCTGCTGGGTCACCACGGTCTGCCAGTCCATGGTCTTCATGTCCACCTTGAAGCCGGCCTTGCGCAGCGCGGCGCCGATCACGATGGGCTGGGCCGCCAGCATGGCGATATCGGTGGGCTGCAGGATCACCACCGGCGTGCCGTCGTAGTTGGCCTCCTTGAGCAGGGCGCGGGCCTTCTCGATGTTCGAGGGCACCACCCACTCCTCGCCATAAGTATTGCCATAGGGATTGCCGCAGCCCATCACCGCCGCGCAGGTCTGGTAGTACTCGGGATTGCCCACCAGCGCCTTGAGCACGTCCTCCTGCCCGACCGCCGCCATGGCGGCCTGGCGCACCAGCTTGTTGTCGAACGGCGGGTACAGGTGGTTGAAGCGGTAGTAGGTCCAGGCGCCCAGCTTGTCCAGCACCTGCACCTTGATGTCGTCGCGGTTCTGCACGATGGGCAGCAGGTCGAACGGCACCTGCTGGATGAAATCCACCTCGCCGTTCTGCAGCGCGTTCAACGCCGTCATCTGGTCCGGCATGCTGACCCATTCGACGCGCTCGACGTTGACCACCTTGCCGCCTGCCGTCCAGCTCGCGGGCTCGGCGCGCGGCACGTAGTCGGCGTTCTTTTCGTAGACCACCTTGAGGCCCGGCTTGAATTCCGAGGCCACGAACTTGAACGGCCCCGAACCGATATATTCCTTGATCGGCGTGGATGCCGGCGTCTCGGCGACGCGCTTGGGCATCATGAAGGCGGGCCGCGAACTGAGCTTGGACAAGCCTTCCAGCAGCAGCGTGGTGGGCTCTTTCAACTGCACCTCGAAGCGCTTGTCGTCGAGCGCCTTGATGTGCTGCACCATCGGCATCAGCACCTGGCCGGTGGAATCGAGCTGCGCCCAGCGCTGCAGCGAGGCCACGCAATCCTCGGCCTTGACCGGCGCGCCGTCGTGCCACTTGAGGCCGTCGCGCAGGGTGAACGTGTAGGTCTTGCCGTCGTCCGAGGCCTGCCAGCTGGCCATCTGCGGCTGGATCTTGAAATTCGCGTCCACGCCCAGCAGCGTGTCGTAGATCATGTAGCCATGATCGCGCGTCAGGAATGCCGTGCTCAGCACCGGGTCCATGACCCGCAGGCCGGATTGCATGACGGCGGTCACGGTCTGCGCGCCGGCGGGCGCCGCCGCCAGCAGCGCGCCGGCCAGCGCCGCGCCGCACAGCAGACGGATGGCTTGCGGCAGATAGGTCTTCGTCTTCATGTTGCTTACCCCCTGATTCAGTTGTCGATGCATGCTCGCCGCCGGCCCGGGCGCGGTGCCGGCGGCCCGGTGCTACAAGGTGAAACTGCGCGCGAGCGTCGAGGCGCGCCCGGCGATACGGTCGGCCAGCAAGCCGGCGCTGCCGGCCGCCAGCGTGAAGCCGAGCGCGCCGTGGCCGGCGTTGATCCACAGGTTGCGGTACGGGGTGGCGCCGATCACCGGCTTGCTGTCGGGCCGGGCCGGTCGCAGGCCGGCCCAGGCCTGCGGCTCGCCGGCGGCCTCCAGGCGCGGCAGGTAGCGGGCCACCTGGTGCTTGAGGCTGGCGATGCGCCGCTCATCGAGCGCGGTCGAACGGTCGCCGATATCCATCATGCCGGCCACCCGCAGCCGGTCGCCCAGGCGCGCGTACACGACTTTGTTGTGCACGTCGCTCAGGCTCGTCATGGGCGCGCGGCTGCGCTCGCTGAGCGGGTAGGTCAGGCTGTAGCCCTTGAGCGGATAGATCAGCGGGTTGATGCCGACCTGGCGGGCCAGCGCCTGCGCGCCCACGCCGTTGGCGATGACATAGCCGTCCGCCTCGATGGCGCCGGCGGCGGTCTCCAGGGCCTGCACGCGGCCATGGCGCACGCGCAGCCGGCGCGCCTCGGTGTTGAAATGGAAACGCACCGGATCGGGCCGGCCGGCCAGCGTGCGCTGCAGTTCCCCGCACAGCTTCAGGCAATCGCCGGCATCTTCGGTGGGCGTGAAAATGCCGCCCACCACCCGCGCAGCGATATCGGCCAGCGCCGGCTCCAGCGCCAGGCACTCGCGCGCGTCCAGCGCGCGCTGCTCGCAACCCAGCGAGGCCTGGTAGCGCATCTGCGCCAGCGCGCCGCGGTAGGCGGCGGCGTCCTGGTACACCAGCAGCTTGCCGGATGAGGCGAAATTGAAATCGAGCCGTTCGCGCGCCACCAGCCGGTGCATCAAGGTGCGGCTCAGCAGGCCGAGCTGCAGCAGTTCGGCGGTGCTGCGCCGGACCGTGGCATGCCGGCAGGCCCGCAGGAAGCCCAGCCCCCAGCGCCACAACTCCGGGTCGGCCCGCAGGCGCAGCCGCAACGGGCCGTCGCGGTCGGTCAGCCAGGACGGCAGCTTGGGCAGCACGGCCGGATCGGCCAGCGGCGCGACGAAGCTGTAGCTCAGTTGCGCCCCGTTGGCCTGGCTGGTGGCCAGGCCGGGACGCGGGCCGGCCTCGACCACGCTGACGGCGTGGCCGTCCTCGCGCAGGAAATAGGCGGTCATCATGCCGATGATGCCGGCGCCGATCACGACGATGTGCATGTTCAGCCCCGCGCCCCCGCGGCCCGGGCGCGCAACTGCCCGATGGTGGCCGCGGCCGAGATGTGCTGCAGGCTGGTGCGCACGGCGACGACCGCCGGGCGCCGGGCGGCCAGCGCGGCCGCCAGCGCGGCGTCGATTTCGCCGCTGTGGTTCACCGCATAGCCCAGCGCGCCGTAGGTGCGCGCCAGCGCCGCGAAGTCCGGATTGTGCAGCGCCGTGGCGCTGACCCGCTCGGGGAAGTGCTTTTCCTGGTGCATGCGTATGGTGCCGTACGACCCGTTGTCGGCCACGATGAGCACCGGCCGGGCGCCGCACTGCATGGCGGTGGCCAGTTCGTTGCCCGTCATCAGGAAGCCCCCGTCGCCGACGAAGCACACCACCTGGCGCCCGGGGCAGCGCAGGCTGGCCGCGACGGCGGCCGGCACCCCATAGCCCATCGCGCCCGACGACGGCGCCAGCATCGTGCGCCCGCCGCCGAAACGCATCAGCCGCTGCACCCAGCCGCCGAAGTTGCCCGAATCGATGGTGATGATGGCATCGTCGTCGAGCAGGCGGTCGGCCGCCTGCGCCACCGCGCCGAACACCGCGCCGTCCTCGGCGTCGCGCGGCCCGTCCCAGCGCCGCAGGCCGGCGGCGACCCGGTGCAGCCGCTCGCTCCAGGCCAGGTGCGCGGCGGCCGGCCGCGCCGGCGCGAAGGCGCGCAGGTCGGCCAGGAAAACCGCCGGATCGGCCACCAGCCCCACCGCCAGCTGGCGGATGTGGCCCACTACCGCGGCGTCCGGCCATACATGCACGACGTCCTGCGCCGGCCGCGGCGCCGCCGGAAACGCGTAGCCCTGCGTCGTGACATCGCCCAGCCGGGTGCCGATGCCCAGCACCAGGTCGGCCTCGCGCACGGCGTCGGCCAGTTCGGCCGGCGCGCCGTAGGCCAGGTGGCCCGCATACTGCGGATGATCATTGGGCAGCAGGTCGGCATGGCGCACCGCGGCCGCCACCGGCAGGCCGAACGCCTCCGCGACGGCCTGCAGTGCCGCGCGCCCCGCCTCATGCTTGAGCAGCCCGCCGGCGATCAGCAGCGGACGCCGCGCCGCGGCGATCAACGCGGCCACGCGGCGCAGGTCGTCCTGGCTGGCGCCGGCGCGCGGCCGCGCCAGCGGTTGCGCCGCCGCGCCATCGACCGCATCCTCCAGCATATCCTCGGGCAAGGCCACCACCACCGGCCCGGGCGTGCCGCTCTGCGCCGCGTGCAGCGCGGTCGCCACCGTGTCGGCCAGCCGGGCGGCATCGCGCACCTCCACCACCCACTTGGCCATGGCGCCGAAGACCCGCTCGTAGTCGATCTCCTGGAAGGCGCCCATGTGGCGGTGCGCGCGCTCGACCTGGCCGATGAACAGCACCAGCGGCACGGCGTCCTGCTGCGCCGAGTGCACCGCGATGGCGGCGTTCATTGCGCCGGGGCCGCGGCTGACAAAGGCCACCCCGGGGCGGCCCGCCAGGCGGGCATCGGCCAGCGCCATGAAACCCGCGCCGCTCTCGTGGCGCGCGGTCACGGCGACCACATCGGCGCGCCCCGCCAGGCCGTCCAGCACGCTCAGGTAGCTTTCGCCCGGCACGCAGAACACGCGGTCCACGCCATGCGCCGCCAGGGTATCGATGAGCAGATCGGCCGCCCGTCTCATGGGTCAACTCTCCTTGGGTGTCGTGGCGCCGGGCCGCGCCGCGGCCTCCAGCGCGCTCAGCGAGTGGTGCTTGAGATCGTCGGGCAGGCTCTGCGTCAGCGTCTCGAGCGCCGCGTACAGGCGCGCCCAGCCTTCGTTGGTGCGCAGGGGCACGCCCAGGAATTGGCTTTCCGTCTTCGAGCGCAGCATCAGGTACAGCACGCCCGCCAGCATGATGCTGACCATGGCGGGCACATCCGCCTCGCCGGTCAGGCCATCGACACGGTCGATGAACTGGCGGGCCGCCTGCTCGCGCCGGTCGGCCAGCTGGGCCGTGACATCGTTGCGCTCGATCAGCTCCCAGCGGCGCACTTCGCGCAGCGATTCGTTGCTCGCCAGCGCCTCGATCTGCGCGCGCAACATGGACAAGATCAGATCGGCCGGCGTGCGCTGGCTCGACTCGCCGTTCTTGAGCAGGTCGGAGCGGCCGGTCCAGAAGTCCTGCTCCTTCATCCATGCCAGCATCAGCCCCGGCATGCCGTCGAAATAGCGGTAGATCAGTTCCTTGCTGACTCCGGCGCGCTTGGCGATTACGTTGATGCCCACGCCGGCCATGCCGGTTTCGCAGATCTGCGCCTCCAGGGCGGCCAGGATCTGCCGTTCAGTCTGTTCACGCCGCGACATCGAGGCTCCTCATCAGCAGGGTGCGCCGCGCCAACCCGTCGATGGGCCGCGCCACGCCGGCGGCGACGTCGGCATAGAGTTCGGTGGCTGCCCACCCCGCCGGCGCGCCGTCCTGCCGGACCTCGGCGCCCAAGTAGATGGCGGTGCCGCGGCGCTCGAGCGTCGGCAGGTGCGGGTCGGCCGACTCCAGCGCCACGATGGCGCCCGTCGCATCCACATGGACGCAGTCGCGCGCGGCGGGCCGCACCGGCACCGGCGCGGCCAGCGTGAGGAAGCGCCACGGCGCGGGACGGCCGGCGAGTTCGGCCCATGCCAGGTCCGCCAGCGCATCGGCCAGCGTCGCGCCGCGCAGGTCCGCGTAGATGGAGTTGTGCAGCAGGGCCAGGCGGCCGGCGGCCGCGGCGCGCTGCGCCTGGCCAAGATCCGCGCGCCCGGCCACCCGCGCGCTATTGCCCCAGCCGAGCCGGCCGTCGGCGGCCAGCGCGATCAGGCCCGCATCGGCCTGCGCGCAGCCCGCCAGCACCGAGTCGATGGCTTGCTGGGGCTCGTGTCCCTCGGCGAGCCGCGCCAGCACCGCCTGGTTCAGGGGCACGCCGTCGGCGCCCGGACGGTTCGGCAGCCGATGCCCGGTCACCAGGCCAATACCGGATGCGCCAGGCAGAAACTGCACCAGCGGCTCGGGACGGTCCGGGCCGCTGGCAATAACGGCCGCCGCGCGCGCCTCCAGCCAGGCCGGCGGGATATCGAGCGCGCCGATGCCGCCTCGCTGCGTCTCGCAATGCCGATACCTGCCCTGCCCGTCCAGCACCGCGAAAACCGCGAAGCCGCCGATGGCGCCCCGGCCCAGTAGTTCGGCGCCCAGCACCGCGGCGCGCACGGCCGCGCCGGCCCGTGGCCCGCTGGCGGCGATTCCGATGGTCATGCCTGCCGTTCCCGTTGTCCTGCCGGCGCGGCGCGCCGGCGCTGAAACCGTTCATGTGACCACATGGTCACATTCGGGCAAATCCTACACCCGCGCTGACGGGGCAACAAGACCGGCGGCATAGGGAGAAACCCGCCCCGCCGGGCACGCCGCTTGCGTGCCCGGCGGTTCGCATTGACTGATCGACGGAGGTGAGCATGCCTGCGAAATCCCAAGCACAGCAGCGCGCGGCCGGCGCCGCGCTGTCCGCCAAGCGCGGCGAGCAGAAGAAGAGCGAGCTGAAGGGCGCCGCCAAGTCCATGTACGAATCCATGGACAAAAAGGAACTGGAAAAAATGGCATCCGGCTCCACCCGCGGCAAGCCGGAACACAAGCGCGATTCCTGACCCCGGCGGCCCGCCGCCCCATGCCGGCGGCCGCCCCGGGCGCAACGCCCGGGCGGCCGCCGGCTGCGTTGCGCGATGGAGCGCGCTAGGTAAAACCCCTATTACGCTGCTGCCCGAACAAATTTATCGTATCCGCGAATTATCTAATCTGAGAATTATCGAATACGAAAATGGCTGAGCAGCAGACGTACGATTACGCCATCGTGGGCGCCGGCATCGCCGGCGCTTCGGCCGCTTACCGCCTGGCCGAGACGGCCTCGGTGGTGGTGCTGGAGCGCGAGCCGCAGCCCGGCTATCACTCCACCGGCCGCTCGGCCGCGATGTTCATGGAAACCTATGGCACGCCGCACATCCGCGCGCTGACCCGCGCCAGCCGGGAGTTCTACGAGCACCCGCCGGCCGGTTTCGCCGACCATCCCCTGCTGGGCGCGCGCGGCGTCTTGTACATCGCCACGCTCGACCAGGCCGACCTGCTGCGGCAGACCTATGCCGAATTCCGCGCCCAGTCGGACCAGGTCGCGCTGGTGAGCGCCGCCGAGGCGGCGGCCCGCGTGCCCTGCCTGCGCGGCGAACTGCTGTGCGGCGCCATCGCCGAACCGGAAGCGCGCGACATCGATGTGCACGCACTGCACCAGGGGTTCCTGCGCGGCATGCGCCAGCGCGGCGCGACCCTGCGGGCCAACGCGGAGCTGGCCGGGGCGCGGCATGACGCGGACGGCTGGACGCTGCAACTCACCGACGGCCAGACGCTGCGCGCCCGCGCGCTGGTCAACGCGGCCGGCGCCTGGGCGGACCAGGTGGCCGGGCTGTGCGGCGCCGCGCCCATCGGCCTGCAGCCGCGCCGCCGCACCGCATTCACGTTCGCCGGCCCCGAGGACATGGATTTCGCCGACTGGCCGGCGGTGGTCGGCGTGGACGAGAGCTTCTATTTCAAGCCGGACGCCGGCCAGTTGCTGGGCTCGCCGGCCAATGCCGACCCGGTGGCGCCGCACGACGTGGTGCCCGAGGAACTCGACGTGGCCACCGGCATCCACCGGATCGAGTCGGCGACGTCGCTGACCATCCGGCGCCCGCGCCACACCTGGGCGGGCCTGCGCTCGTTCGTGGCCGATGGCGATTTCGCGATCGGCTGGGACGAGCAGGCGCCGGCATTCTTCTGGCTGGCGGCCCAGGGCGGCTACGGCATCCAGACGGCGGCCGCCGCCTCGGAACTGGCCGCCGCCCTGCTGGCGCGCCGTCCCGTGCCGGAGCACCTGCGCAAGCACGGCGTCGACGCCGAGGCCGTGCGGCCCGGGCGCCTGCGCTGAACCGCCCACCCTGAAAGTCCTGGAAACCGACCGAGGTACCGCCATGTCCCGACGCATCATCCGCCATCCCAGCCCGCTGCCCATGCCGTTCTCGCGCGCCACGCAGGCCGGCGGCTTCCTGTTCCTGTCCGGCCAGGTGCCGATGGACGCCACCGGGCAGGTCGTGCGCGGCGACATCCGCGCGCAGACCGAGGCCGTGTTCGACCGCATCACCGAAACGCTGGCCCTGGCCCGCTGCACCCTGCACGACGTGGTGCGCGTCACGGTATGGCTGTCCGACCTGGCGCTGTTCGCCGATTTCAACGAGGTCTACGCGGCGCGCTTCGGCAAGGCCCTGCCGGCCCGCTCGACGGTGCAGGCGCGGCTGGCGCTGGACGTCGACGTGGAGATCGAAATGCAGGCGCTGCTGCCCGACCGCCGGCCCGGTCCGGTCTCGGAAGCCTGACCGCCGCTTGCCCGGCGCCCGCGCGCCGGCCCGCCATTCCAACCGTGGAGCCACCGCATGAAGATCTTCTCCGGATCGCTGGCCACCGAGACGAACACGTTTTCGCCCATTCCCACCGGCCTGTCGGCCTACCGCGCGCGCGGCTATTTTCCCGCCGGGCAGCACCCCGACCGCATGCAGATGTTCTCCGGCCCGCTGTGGGCGGCGCGCCAGCGCGCCCAGGGCCAGGACTGGACGCTGATCGAAGGCATGGTGGCCGGCGCCATGCCGGCGGGGATCACCACGCGCCACGCCTACGAGACCCTGCGCGACGAATTGCTGGAAGACCTGCGCCGCGCCGGCCCGGTCGATATCGCCTTGTTCGGCCTGCATGGCGCCATGGTGGCCGACGGTTATGACGACTGCGAAGGCGACCTGCTGCGCCGCGCGCGCGAGATCGTCGGCCCAGGCACCGTCATCGGCGCCGAACTGGACCCGCATTGCCACCTGACGCAGACGATGACGCAGGCGGCCGATTTCCTGGTGTGCTTCAAGGAGTACCCGCATACCGACATCCTCGACCGCGCCTACGACCTGGTCGACCTGTGCGTGGCCAAGGCGCAGGGCCGCATCAAGCCGGCCTGTGCGGTGTACGACTGCCAGATGATCTCCATCATGCACACCAGCCGCGAGCCGATGCGCGGCTTCGTCGACCGCCTGCTGGCCATGGAAGGCAGGGACGGCGTGCTGTCGGTGTCGATCGCCCACGGCTTCCCCTGGGGCGACACGCCGGACATGGGCTCGAAAGTGCTGGTCTACACCGACGGCGACCAGGCCCAGGCCGACGCGCTGGCGCGCCGCCTGGGCGAGGAGATCATCGGCTTTCGCGACCAGCTGGCGCCGCCCTATCCCGGCGTCGACGAAGCGCTGGACCAGGCGCTGGCCCATGGCGAGTTCCCGGTGGTGCTGGCGGACTCGGCCGACAACGCCGGCGGCGGCGCGCCCAGCGATTCCACCTTCATCCTGGAACGCATTCTGGCGCGCGGCATCGACGGCGCGGCGCTCGGGCCGTTCTGGGATCCGGTTGCCGTACAGCTCTGCTTCGAAGCCGGCGAAGGAGCGCGGATGCGCCTGCGCCTGGGCGGCAAGGTGGCCCCGGTGTCGGGCCGGCCGCTCGACCTGGAATGCACGGTGCTGGCGCTCAGGCGCGACGCCGTCATGACCGGCCTGGCGGGCACGCCCGCCCAGCTGGGCGACTCGGTCGCGCTCGACTGCGGCGGCACGGTGCTGGTGCTCACTTCGTACCGCAACCAGGCCATGGGCACCGACCTGTTCACCCAGTTCGGCGTGGACCTGGCCAGCCGCAAGCTGATCGTCGTGAAGTCCTCGCAGCACTTCTACGCGGCGTATTCGCAGATCGCCAGGCGCGTCATCTACGTCGAGACGCCGGGCGCCATCACGCAGGACTACAACGCCCTGCCCTACACCAAGGTCGCGCGCCCGAAGTGGCCCCTGACCGCCTGAACCATTTTCCGCGGCCCGCCCGGCCGCCATGCATGGGGGAACAACAATGATGAAACGACTGAGCCTGCTGGGTGCCGCGGCGCTGGTGGCCATGGCGGCCGCCACCGGGGCGGCGGCCGAGCCCAAGACCCTGCGGCTGGTGCCGCACGCCGACCTGAAGACGCTGGACCCGCTGTTCAACACCGCGTACATCACGCGCAACCATGGCTACATGGTGTTCGACATGCTGTTCGCGCGCGACAGCAAGGACGAGGTGCGGCCGCAGATGGTGGATACCTGGACCCGCTCGGACGACGGCAAGACCTGGACCTTCAAGCTGCGTCCGGGCCTGAAGTTCAGCGACGGCACCCCGGTCACGGCCGAGGACTGCATCGCCTCGATCGAGCGCTGGGCCAAGAAGGACACCCTGGGGCAGGCCATGTTCGCGGCCGGCGCCAGCTTCACCGCCGACAGCCCCGACTCGTTCACGCTGACGCTCAAGGAGCCGTTCGGCCTGGTCCTGGACGCGCTGTCCAAGCCGTCCGGGCTGCCGCCCTTCATCATGCCCAAGCGCCTGGCCGCCACCGATCCCAATTCGCCGGTGACCGAAATGGTGGGCTCGGGCCCGTTCCTGTTCAAGCGCGACGAATGGGTGCCCGGCAACAAGGTGGTGTATGTGAAGAATCCCGCCTACGTGCCGCGCGACGAGCCGGCCGACGGCCTGGCCGGTGGCAAGCGGGTCAAGGTCGATCGGGTCGAGTGGGTGTACATCCCCGACGGCAATACGTCGACGGCGGCGCTGATGAACGGCGAAGTCGACATGATCGAGCAGGTCACGCCCGACTTCCTGCCCGTGCTGGAAAGCAGCAGCGACATCCAGTTGAGCACCTCGGTCGCCTCGCAGGGCATGGTGGTGGTGAACGCGCTGCATCCGCCGTTCAACGACGCGCGCGCCCGCCAGGCCCTGTACTACCTGGTCAACCAGACCGAGATGCTGGCCGCCATCGGCTACCCGGAGAAATACCGCGTCGACTATTGCCCCACGCTGTATATCTGCGGCTCGCCGCTGGCCACCGACGCCGGCGCGGCGCGCTATGCCAAGCCGGACGCGGACAAGGCCCGCCAGCTGCTGCAGGAAGCCGGCTACAAGGGCGAGAAGGTGGTGGTGCTGTACCCCACCGATCACCTCAGCGCCCCCGCGGTGATGGTGCTGGCGCAGAACATGAAAAAGGCCGGCATCAACGTCGACCTGCAATCCATGGACTGGGCCTCGCTGGCGGCCCGGCGCCTGAAGAAAGATCCGCCCGCGCAAGGCGGCTGGAACATCTTCCTGACCTGGGGCGGCTACTTCGACGCCAGCACGCCGGTCACCAACCCGTGGCTGTCGGCGGCGTGCGGCAACAGCCTGCCGGGCTGGCCCTGCGACAAGGAACTCGACACGCTGCGCACCAGCTGGATCCGCGAATCGGACCCCGCCAAACGCAAGGACCTGGCGGCCCGCATGCAGGCCCGCGCCTACGAAAGCGTGCCCTATGTCATGTGGGGCGAATTCAAGCCGGTCTTCGCGGTGCGCGGGCTGCAGCACGTCGAGCTGATCAAGACCGGCATCCCCGTCATGTGGAATATCGAGAAGCCCTAGGGCCCGGGAGTAGCCAGCGTGAAATACCTGCTGCGCCGCATCGCGGCTGTCATCCCCGTCATGGCGGTGGTGGCCGTGGTCGTGTTCCTGCTGATCCACCTGTCGCCGGGCGACCCGGCGGCGGTGATCGCGGGCGACAACGCCACCGCCGCCGACGTGGAAAAAATCCGCCAGAACCTGGGGCTGGACAAGCCGCTGCTGCAACAGTTCGGCATCTGGGTCGGCAACATCGCCACCGGCAACCTGGGCACCTCGATCGGCACGCAGATGCCGGTGTCCACGCTGATCGCGCAGCGCATGGGCCCGACCCTGTCGATCGCGGCGTTCACCATCCTGTTCGCGGTGCTCGCCGCCATCCCGCTGGGCGTGCTGGCGGCCTGGCACGCCGGCCGCTGGCCGGACCGGCTGGTGATGATCGGCTCGGTCTGCGCGTTCTCCGTGCCGGTGTTCCTGATCGGCTACAGCCTGGTCTACGGCTTTTCCATCAAGCTGGGCTGGCTGCCGGTGCAGGGCTACCGCCCGCTCTCGCAGGGCCTCGGCCAGTACCTGCGGCACCTGGTGCTGCCCTGCCTGTCGCTGGGGCTGGTCTACATGGCGCTGCTGACGCGCATGACGCGCGCCACCATGCTGGAAGCCCTGTCGGAAGACTATATCCGCACCGCGCGCGCCAAGGGCCTGGGCACCTGGCCGGTGATCTGGCACGCCCTGAAGAACGCCGCCAACCCCATCGTCACCACCATCGGCGTGGGCATCGCGCTGCTGATCGGCGGCGTGGTGGTCACCGAAACGGTGTTCGCCATTCCCGGGCTGGGGCGGCTGACCATCGACGCCGTGCTGCGGCACGACTATCCGGTCATCCAGGGCGTGCTGCTGGTGGCCTCGGGCATCTACGTGCTGATCAACCTGCTGGCCGACCTGAGCTACAGGCTGTTCGACCCGCGCATCCGCTTCTGAGGCATCGCCATGTCGACCATCGCCCTGCCCCTGCCGGCCCGCCGCCCCGCCCACCAGCGCGCGCTGCGCGCCTTGCGGCGCCAGCCCACCCTGTACCTGGGCGCCGCCATCCTGGTATTGCTGGCCTGCGCGGCGCTGGCCGCGCCATGGCTGGCCACCGCCGACCCGCAGGATATCAACCCGCTGGCGCGCATGAAACCGCCCTCGGCCGAGCACTGGTTCGGCACCGACGCCCTGGGCCGCGACGTCTATTCGCGCACCGTCTGGGGCGCGCGCATCTCGCTGCTGGTGGGGCTGGCGGTGGCCGCCGCCGCCACCCTCGTCGGCGTGGCGCTGGGCATGGCCGCGGGTTATTTCCGCCGCATCGACGCGCTGATCATGCGCATCATGGACGGCCTGATGGCCATCCCCGGGGTGCTGCTGGCCATCGCCCTGATGGCCACCCTGAAGGGCGGCCTGATGACGGTCATCATCGCCATCGTCGTGCCGGAAGTGCCACGCGTGGTGCGCCTGGTGCGCGCACTGGTGCTCAGCATCCGCGAGCAGCCGTATATCGAGGCCGCGGTGTGCTGCGGCACGCGCGTGCCGGCCATCCTGGTCCGCCACGTGCTGCCCAACCTGTTCGCCCCGCTGATGGTCCAGGCCACTTTCATCGCCGCCTCCGCCATCCTGACCGAGGCGGTGCTGAGCTTCCTGGGGGTCGGCATCCCGCCGCATACGCCGAGCTGGGGCAACATCATGGCCGAGGGCCGCAACTTCGTGGCGGTGGCATTCCACATCATCCTCTATCCCGGCCTGTTCCTGGGCCTGGCCGTGCTGGCGGTCAACCTGGTGGGCGACGGCCTGCGCGACATGCTGGACCCGCGCCTGGCGCGCAAGCTCTGAACGGAGAGAAGCAGCCATGCCTATCCCCCCGAGTCCCGCCCTGCGCGTGCAGGGCCTCACCACCTGTTTCGACGGCGACGACACCACCGTGGTGGCCGTCGACGACCTGTCTTTCGAGGTCGCGCCCGGCGAGACGCTCGGCCTGGTCGGCGAATCGGGCTGCGGCAAGAGCGTCACCTCGCTGTCGATCATGCGGCTGCTGCGCGCGCCCGGACGGGTCGCGGCCGGCCGGGTCGAGCTGGACGGCCGCGACCTGCTGGCCCTGCCGGAGAAGGCGATGCGCGCCATCCGGGGCAACCAGGTCTCGATGATCTTCCAGGAACCGATGACCTCACTCAACCCGGTGTTCACGGTCGGCCGCCAGATCGCCGAATCGATCATGCTGCACCAGGGGAAATCGCGCCGCGCCGCCTACGCACAGGCGGCCGAGCTGCTGGAAATGGTGCAGATCGCCGACCCGGCCCGGCGCGTGCGCGAGTACCCATACCAGATGTCCGGCGGCATGCGACAGCGCGCGATGATCGCCATGGCGCTGGCCTGCCAGCCCAAGGTGCTGATCGCCGACGAGCCCACCACCGCCCTGGACGTGACCATCCAGGCGCAGATACTGGACTTGCTGCGCGACATCCAGGCGCGCTTGGGCACCGCCATCGTGCTCATCACCCACGACCTGGGGGTGGTGGCGCAAATGTGCCAGCGCGTCATCGTCATGTACGCCGGCCGCAAGGTCGAGGAAGGCACGGTGGACGACGTGCTCGACCGGCCGCAGCACCCGTACACGCGCGCGCTGATCCGCTCGCTGCCGGCCTTCGTGGACGGCCAGGACCACACCGCGCGCCTGGCCGAACTGCCCGGCATCGTGCCGGTCATGACGCCGGCCGCGCGCGGCTGCGCCTTCGCCGCCCGTTGCCCCGAAGCGCAGCCGCGCTGCGGCGCCGAAAAGCCGCCGGCGGTCGATGCCGGCGCCCGCCATCGCGCGTGGTGCTGGGCGCGCGCCGCGGCCCCCGTCCCGAACGCCGTTCCCGCATGAGGCCCGCCATGGACGCCCCCGCCCTCCGCCCCGCCCCGGCCCTGCTGGAGGTCGCCGGGTTGAAAAAGCACTTCATGGTCCAGGGGCCCGACGGCCCGGCCATGCTGCGCGCCGTCGATGGCATCTCGCTGGCGGTGCCGCGCGGCCAGACGCTCAGCCTGGTCGGCGAGTCCGGCTGCGGCAAGTCGACCACCGGCAAGTGCCTGGTGCGCCTGACCGACCCGACCGATGGCCGCATCCTGCTGGAAGGACGCGACCTGGCCGAGATGGACGCGCGCGAACTGCGCGCCATGCGCCAGCGCATGCAGTTCATTTTCCAGGACCCGTTCTCGTCGATGAACCCGCGCATGCGGGTGCGCGATATCGTGGGCGAGCCGCTGCGCAATTTCGGCCACGGCCGCGCGGCCATACGCGACCGCGTGGCCGAGCTGCTGCAGCGCGTCAGCCTGCGGCCCGAGGCGGCCGACCGCTATCCGCACGAGTTCTCCGGCGGCCAGCGCCAGCGCATCGTGATCGCCCGCGCGCTGGCCCTGCAGCCCGCGCTGATCGTCTGCGACGAGCCGGTATCGGCGCTGGACGTGTCGGTACAGGCCCAGGTCATCAACCTGCTGATGGACCTGCAGCGCGACATGGGCCTGACCTATGTCTTCATCTCGCACGACCTGAGCGTGGTGCGGCACATCAGCCACCATGTCGCCGTCATGTACCTGGGCAAGATCGTCGAGACCGGCACCCGCGACGCCATCTTCAACCAGCCCGCGCATCCGTACACCCGCGCCCTGCTGGCTTCCGTGCCCTCGGCCCGCCAGGGCGAGCGCCGGCCCGCGCAGACGCTCAAGGGCGAGATTCCCAGCCCGCTGAACCCGCCGTCCGGTTGTGCGTTCCGCACCCGCTGCCCGCTGGCGCAGGCGCGCTGCGCCAGCGAAGTGCCGGCGCCCCGTCCGGCCGGCGCCGGCCAGCAGGTCGCCTGTCATTTCGCTTGAATCAACGGAGTCCCGCATGTCCCAATCCGCTCAAGAACCATACGACTTCATCCTGGCCGGCGGCACGCTGATCGACGGCAGCAATGCGCCGCGCCGCGTCGCGGACGTGGGCGTGCGCGGCGACCGCGTGGCCGCCGTGGGCGACCTGGCCGGCCAGCCGGCGCGCCGCCGCATCGACGTGGCCGGCAAGGTGGTGGCGCCCGGCTTCATCGATTCGCACACGCACGACGACAACTATCTGCTCGAACACCGCGACATGGCGCCGAAGATCTCGCAGGGCGTCACCACCGTGGTGACGGGCAACTGCGGCATCAGCCTGGCGCCGCTGCGGCACGACTCGCCGCCGGCGCCGCTGGACC
Source organism: Bordetella genomosp. 2 (assembly GCF_002261345.1). Classification (GTDB taxonomy): domain Bacteria; phylum Pseudomonadota; class Gammaproteobacteria; order Burkholderiales; family Burkholderiaceae_B; genus Bordetella_A. The sequence goes on from NZ_NEVT01000008.1 coordinate 255,595, forward strand.
TGCTGGACGCCGGCGGGTCGTACCGCTACGCGCGCTTCTCGGACTACCTGGACGCGCTGCGCGCGCAGCCGCCAGCGGTCAACGCGGCCTGCATGGTCGGCCATTCGACCCTGCGCGCGGCCATCATGGCCGACCTGGACCGTCCCGCCACCGCCGCCGAGATCGACGCCATGCAGGCCCTGGCGGAGGACGCCATGGCCGGCGGCGCGATCGGCATCTCGACCGGCACGTTCTACCCGCCGGCCGCGCACGCCAGCACCGAGGAGATCATCGAGGTCTGCCGCCCGCTGAGCCCGCGCCGCGGCATCTATGCCACCCACATGCGCGACGAAGGCGACCGCATCGTCGAGGCCCTGGAGGAAACCTTCCGCATCGGCCGCGAACTGGCGGTGCCGGTCGTCATCTCGCATCACAAGGTGATGGGCCAGCCGAACTTCGGCCGCTCGCGCGAGACGCTGGCCATCATCGAGGCCGCCATGGCCCAGCAGGACGTCTCGCTGGACGCCTACCCCTACGTGGCCGGCTCCACCATGCTGAAGAAGGACCGCGTGCTGCTGGCCGGCCGCACCATCGTGACCTGGTGCAAGCCCTATCCCGAACTGGCGGGCCGCGACCTGGACGAGGTGGCGGCCGAGCGCGGCAAGAGCAAGTACGACGTAGTGGAGGAACTGCAGCCGGCCGGCGCCATCTACTTCATGATGGACGAGCCCGATGTGCAGCGCATCCTGGCATTCCCGCCCACCATGATCGGCTCGGACGGCCTGCCGCACGACGAGCGCCCGCATCCGCGCCTGTGGGGCACCTTCCCGCGCGTGCTGGGCCACTATGCGCGCGACGTGGCGCTGTTCCCGCTCGAGACCGCGGTGTGGAAGATGTCCGGCCTGACCGCCGCCAAGTTCGGCCTGGCCGGGCGCGGGCAGGTGCAGCCGGGCTACTTCGCCGACCTGGTGGTGTTCGACCCGGACACCGTGGCCGATACCGCCACCTTCGAACACCCCATGGAGCGCGCCGCCGGCATCCATTCGGTATACGTGAACGGCGCGCCGGTCTGGGAAGCGCAGGCCTTCACCGGCAACCATGCCGGCCGCGTGCTGGAACGGAGCCCGCAATGAGCGCCGCCAAGAAACTGCGCCTGGCGGTGGCCCAGCTCGGGCCGGTGCAGCGCGCCGATACGCGCGCCCAGGTGGTGCGCCGGCTGGTCGACCTGCTGCACGAGGCCCATGGGCGCGGCGCGCGCTGGGTCACCTTTCCGGAACTGGCGCTGACGACCTTCTTCCCGCGCTGGTCGCTGGAAGACCCCGCCGAGGTGCGCAGCTTCTTCGAGACCGAGATGCCCGGCCCCGCGACCCGGCCGCTGTTCGACGCGGCGCGCGCCAAGGGCATCGGCTTCTACCTGGGCTACGCCGAGCTGGACGGCGAGACCCAGTACAACACCAGCATCCTGGTGGGGCCGGACGGCCGCATCATCGGCAAGTACCGCAAGATCCACATCCCCGGCGATGCCAGCAGCCGCGAGGGCGCGGCCCTGCAGCACCTGGAGAAGAAGTACTTCGCCGTGGGCGACCTGGGCTTCCCGGTGTGGGACACGCCCGACGCGGCCATCGGCATGTGCATCTGCAACGACCGGCGCTGGCCCGAGACCTTCCGCGTCATGGGGCTGCAAGGCGTGGACGTGGTAATGGTCGGCTACAACACGCCGTCGGGCTACGTGCAGTGGAACGAACCCATCCACCTGCGCATGCACCATCACCTGCTGTCGCTGCAGTCGGCCGCCTACCAGAACGCCTGCTGGATCGCCGCCGCGGCCAAGGCCGGCGTGGAGGAAGGCAGCCCCATGATCGGCGGCTCGTGCATCGTCGCGCCCGCCGGCGAGATCATGGTGCGCGCGTTCTCCGAGGACGACGAGGTCATCAACTATATGTGCGACCTGTCGGTGTCCGGGCACTACCGCGCCAACATCTTCAATTTCGCGGCGCACCGCCGGCCCGAGCACTACCGGCCGATCGTCGAACGCACCGGCGCCGGCGCGCCGCTGGGGGCCGCGCCGCCCTGAACCGCAGGCTTTACAATTGCCCTTGCATTGCGGCGGGCCCGCGGGCGCCGCCGCCCCGCCACAACAAGACCAAGCTTTCCATGGCCCCTGCCGCCCCGCGCGTTCCCCCCGAAATCGTCGGCAAGAAAGAAATGGGCGCCCGGCTGCGCGCCGAGCGCAAGGCCCGCAAGATGACCTTGCACGACCTGTCCCGCGCCTCGGGCATCGCCGTCTCGACCATCTCCAAGGCGGAACTCGGCCAGATCGCCCTCAGCTACGAGAAATTCGCCTCGCTGGCGCGCGGTCTGGGCATAGACATGACCCGGCTCTTCATGCTGGGCGACAGTCCGCAGGCCGAGGTGCCGCCTACTTACGTCAAGGCCACCCTGGACGAGGCGCGCGACTACGTCACCGAGAACTACCACTACCGGCTGCTGCTGGGCGAATATCCGGGCAAGAAGATGACCCCCATGCTGGGCATCATCGACTCGCGCAGCGTCGAGGAATTCGACGATTACATCCGCCATCCCGGCCAGGAATTCGTGGTGGTGCTGTCGGGCAAGGTGCGCATCCAGTTCGAGAACGGCGAGAGCGTAGTCCTGCAGCGCTTCGAATCGGCCTACTTCGACAGCAGCATGGGGCATGTCTACCTGACCCTCAGCAAGGCGCCCGCGCAGGTGCTGGCCGTCTGCACCGACCTGGACGAAGTGCCGCGGGGACGGCGGAACCGGCCCTAGCCGCCGGACACGAAGGCGGCCGCCCGCCGCAGGATGTCCGGGTCGCGCAGCGCCCGCGTGTGGCCCATTTTCTCGGTCGGCAGCAGCTCGGCGCCCGGCCAGCCCGCCGCCAGCAGCGCGCCGTCTTCATACGGGCTCTCGCGGTCGCCGCGGTCGTGGATCACCAGCAGCGGAACCGACATGGAAGGCGCGAGCCGCGCCGGCTCCATCTCGGCGAAGGTGACGCCCAGCCAGCGCTCGGCGTGGCGCGCGATGCGCGGCATGACCTGCGGCGGCAGGTTCATCATGCGGCGGGAATACTCCCACACGCTGTCGTACCGGCTGACGGGCCCGAGGAAGACCGCGCGGCGCGCCTGCAGCCCGCGCGACAGGGCGAAGGTCACGGCCGCGGCGCCCATGGAATGCGCGACGACGCCGTGGAACGGGCCATGGGCGCGCGCGGCGCTAGCGATGCACGCCTCGAAATGCCGCACCGAGGCCTGCCGGCCGCTCGACCGGCCGTGCGCCACCATGTCGATGGCCACCACCCGGTGGCCGGCCTGGCGCAGCGGCTCGACGAAGCCCGTCATCTGGGCGGCATCGCCGCCCCAGCCGTGCACCAGCAACACGCCGGGACCCGGCTCGCCCCAGCTGTAGCTGTACATCGTCTGCCCATCCACATGCAGCGGCTCGACCCGCGCCGTGGCCAGGATGCCGCGGCCCGGCTCCGATGGCGGCAGGCGCCGGGGCCGGAACATCAGGCGCCGGGCCAGGCGCGCGGTCAGTCCCGGCGCCATGGCGCCGGCCAGGCCGAACGCGCCGCCCGCCATGGACGCGGCCCAGGAGGCCTGCTTCGGTTTCCTCGCCGGCGGGACGGAATCGGGCGGAATCTTGCTTGCGCTGTCCATGGGTCCTGTATCCGGAAAACAGCCACACCTCAGGCAGGCTAGTATATGCGGCAAGCCGACCCGGCCCGCCATTCACCGACGCCCGCGCATGCCCGCTCCGCTCCCCGCCCCCGCCCGCCTGACCACCCAGGACGCAGTCGACCAGCATCTGCGCCAGCTCATCGAACTCGATCCGCGCCTGCGGCCGGTGCGCGCAGCGGTCGGCGACGTCCCCTTGCGCGCGCGGCCGGCCGGCTTCGCCGGCCTGGCGCGCGTCATCTGCGGCCAGCAGGTGTCGGTGGCGTCGGCCGACGCGATCTGGCGGCGGCTCGAGGCGCTGCCGGGCGCCACGACGCCGGACGGCTTCCTGGCGCTGGGCGAGCGCGGCCTGCAGGGCGTGGGCCTGTCGCGCAGCAAATTCCAGGGGCTGACCGTGCTGGCCAACGCGCTGGCGGCGGGCGAGCTGGACCTGCCCGCCATCGAGGCCATGCCGACCGAGGCCGCCATCGCCGCGCTGACCCGCTACAAGGGCGTGGGGCCCTGGACGGCCGAGATCTACCTGATGTTCTGCGCCGGCCATCCCGACATCTTCCCGGCCGGCGACATCGCCCTGCAGAAAGCCGTGGGCGACGCCCTGACGCCGGGCCAGACGCCCGACCGTCCGCGCCTCATCGCCATGGCGGCCGAGTGGTCGCCCTACCGGGCCGCCGCCGCGCTGCTGTTCTGGCGCTTCTACCGGGTGACGCGCCAGCGCGACGGCGTGGGCCTGTAGGCCGCCAGCTGCGCCATTGTCAGGGCATTCTCAGGGTTTTCCCCGCTTCGCGTGCCGTTAAGCGCGCGTTTCACAAACTCGAATTGCCGGCCGGCGGCGCGCTGGCCAACAATAGCGGGCTGGGCGGCCGACGCCGGCGCACCAATTGCGGCTGCGCCGGGTCCGCCCGCAATACCTAGAACACAGGAGATCGCATGGCCTTCCGTCCGCCATTCACCATTGCCCTTTCCCTGCTCGCGCTTTCCCTGGCATCGGGGGCGCAGGCGGCCGACTACCCGTCGCGCGCCATCACCCTCGTCGTGCCGTTCGCGGCGGGCGGCCCGACCGACGTCGTGGCGCGCACACTGGGCGCCGAGCTCAGCAAGGAACTGGGCCAGCCCGTCGTGGTCGAGAACCGCACCGGCGCGGGCGGCACGGTCGCCGCCACGTATGTCGCCAATGCCCAGCCCGACGGCTACACCTATTTCATCCACCACAATGGCATGGCCACCGCCACGGCCCTGTACCCGGCGCTGAAGTTCGATCCGCTCAAGAGCTTCGAATACGTCGGCGAAGTGGTCGACGTGCCCATGACGCTGCTGGCGCGCAAGAACTTCCCGCCCAGCAACATGGCGGAATTCATCCAGTACGCCAAGGCCAACGCCGACAAGATCAACCTCGCCAACGCCGGCCCCGGCGCGGTATCGCAATTGTGCGGCTCGCTGCTGCAGCAGGCGCTCGGCGTGAAGTTCACCACCATTCCGTACCAGGGCACCGGCCCGGCCATGTCGGCCCTGCTGGGCGAGCAGGTCGACGTGCTGTGCGACCAGACGACCCAGACGATCCCGCACATCCAGGCCGGCAACGTGAAGTTCTACGGCGTCACGACCCTGCAGCGCATCTCCAAGCTGCCCGACGCGCCGACGCTGGACGAACAAGGCCTGAAGGGGTTCGAAGTCAAGGTGTGGCACGGCATCTACGCGCCCGCCGGCACGCCCGCCCAGGACATCGCCGTCTTCAACAAGGCGCTCAAGACGGCGCTGAAGTCGCCTGCCTTCACCAGCAAGATGGCCGACCTGGGCGCTGAGATCGTCTCGGAAGACCGCCAGACGCCCGAATCGCTCCAGAAATGGGTCAAGTCCGAAATCGACAAGTGGACGCCCGTCCTCAAGGCCGAGGGCATGAACGTCAACTGATCCGCCCGCGGGGCAGGAAGAACCCGCCGGCGCAGGCGCGCCGGCGGGTTTTTTATCGCGCCGCTCAGGCCTTGAGCTGGTCGCGGATCGGCAGGCTGCGGATGCGCTTGCCGGTGGCGGCGAAGATGGCGTTGCACAGCGCCGGCGCGAACGGCGGCACCGCCGGTTCGCCCACCCCGCCCAGCGGCACGTCGAAGCCGTGCTCCACCAGGTGCACCTTGATGTCGCGCGGCGCCTCCGACATGCGCGTGACCTCGTACTGGTGGAAGTTGGTCTGGTTGGTGCGCCCCTTGGAGAACGAAATCTCGCTGCGCGTGGCCAGGCTCAGGCCCATGATGCAGGCGCCCTCGACCTGGGCCCGGACCCGGTCGGGATGCACCTGCGGGCCGCAATCGACCGCCACGTGCACCTGCGGCACCACCAGGCTGCCATCCTGGCCCACTTCGACCTCGACCACCGTGGCCACGTAGGTGACGAAGCTGTAGCTGACCGCCACCCCGAGCCCCCGGCCCGGCTCCAGCTTGCGCCCCCAGCCCGCCTGCTCGGTGGCCAGCTCGACCACCTTGCGCATGCGGCCGGTATCCAGCGGATACACCGAGGGCGATTCGCCGTAGTTCCAGCCATCCGACATATCCGCCGGGGCGATCTTGCGCGCCGGGCCGATCAGCTCCAGCAGGTAATCGCGCGGATCGCGCCCGAGCGCGTGGGCCATCTCGGCCACGAAGCTCTGCACCGCGAAGACGTGCGGAATGTTGGACACCGAACGGAACCAGCCGATGCGGGTATGGGCCGGCACCGGCACCGATTCGACGCGGAAGTTGGGAATGTCGAACGGGATGTTGACCGCCGACATGGCCAGCTCGAACGGCTGCTGGCCTTGCGCGTCGGCCACGAAAGTGGAGCCGATGGTGGGCGCCGCCGTGCGGTGCAGCCAGGCTACCGCCTTGCCCTGCGCATCGACGCCGGCCTCCAGGCGCTCGACCGAGACGGTATGGAAATAGTCGTTGGTGATGTCGTCTTCGCGCGACCAGGTCACCTTGACCGGCTTGCCGCCCATCTCGCGCGACAACAGCGCCGCCTCGACCGCGAAATCGGATTTGGACTTGCGGCCGAAGGCGCCGCCCAGCAGGGTCTGGTGCACCGTGACCGCGGCCATGTCCATGCCCAGGTGCTTGGCGACGTTCTCGCGCGTGCCGTAGGGCGACTGCACGCAGGCCCAGACTTCGCACTTGCCGTCGGCCACGCGGGCGGTCGCGGCGGGCGGCTCCATCGAGGCGTGGGCCAGGTGCGGCAGGTAGTACTCGGCCTCGATGCGCCGGGCCGCGCCGGCCAGCGCCTGCATGGCGTCGCCGTCGTTGCGCACGGCCTTGGCCGGCTTGCCCGCCCCTTCGCTCAGCGTCTTGCGGAAGGCCTCGGAATCGTAGCTGGCATGGGGCCCGTCGTCCCATTCGATTTCCAGGGCCTGGCGCCCCTTGAGCGCCGCCCAGGTATCGCGGGCGATCACGGCCACCCCGCCCAGCGGCGCGAACACCGGCGGGGTCGGCCCGGCCGGCAGCTCGACCACCTTCACCACGCCGGGCACCTTGAGCGCGGCGTCGGCCTGGTAGCGCTTGACCTTGCCGCCCAGCACGGCCGGCCGCGCGATGGATGCATACAACATGTCGTCCAGGCGCGTATCGATGCCGAAATGGGTCTTGCCGGTGACGATGTCCTGGATGTCGACGCTGCGCGTGCTCTGCTTGCCGATGTAGCGGAACTGCTCCGGCGTCTTCAGGCGCAGCGCGTCGCCGGCCGGCACCGGCAGCGCGGCGGCGGCCTCGGCCAGTTCGCCATAGCCGAGCTTGCGTCCGGATTTCTCGTGCACCACCTCGTGGTTGCGCGCGGCGACTTCCTCGACCGGCACGCCCCACTGCTTGGCGGCGGCCGCTTCGAGCATGCCGCGCGCCGCCGCGCCGACCCGGCGCATCGGCTGGAAGAAGTGGCGCGTGCTGCGCGAACCGTCGGTGTCCTGGTTGCCGTAGCGCGGCTCGTCGCCGGGCGCCTGGATGACGCGTACCTTGGTCCAGTCGGCCTCGAGCTCGTCGGCCACCACCATGGGCAGGCCGGTGCGCACGCCGGTGCCCATCTCGGCGCGGTGGGCGATGATGGTCACGATGCCGTCGGCCCCGATCGAGACGAAGATCTGCGGGTCGTCGACCGTGCCGTGCGGCATGCCGTCGGCGCCGTATTTCTTTTCTTCCTTGGCGTCGGCTGCGCGCACGATGCCGGCGGCGCCCACCGCGAGCACCAGGCCGGTCAGCGCGCCGGCGGTCTTCAGCCAGTCGCGGCGCGCCATGGAAGCGGGCGCCGGGCCGGTCAGGCCGGCGGACAATTGCGGGATCAAACGCGAAAATTCGCTCATTTGGCGGCTCCCTTGCTGGCGACTTGCTTGATGGCGGCGCGGATGCGCGGATAGGTGCCGCAGCGGCAGATGTTGCCGCTCATGGCCGCGTCGATATCCGCGTCGGTCGGCTTGGGATTGCTCTTGATGAGCGCGGTGGCCGACATGATCTGGCCGGACTGGCAGTAGCCGCATTGCGGCACGCCGATGTCGGCCCAGGCCTCCTGCACGGCGCGCCCGACATCGTCGTCGCCGACCGCCTCGATGGTGGTGATCTGCTTGCCGGCCGCCGCGGCAACCGGGGTGACACACGAACGGATCGGCTGGCCGTCCATGTGCACCGTACAGGCGCCGCACATGGCCATGCCACAGCCGAACTTGGTGCCGGTCATGCCGAGCCGGTCGCGGATCACCCACAACAGGGGCATGTCGTCGGGAGCGTCTATGTCTTGGGTCTTGCCATTGATCGTCAGACTGGCCATGAAGGCTCCTTTGGCAAAGAAAAGGGGGGCAGATCATACTAGCGCGGGCGCCGCGGCAAGTCACTATGCCGCGCGGGTCGGCGGCGCGGCGGGGGCCAGCCCCGCCTGTACGTATTTTTGTACGTAGCTGCACGTATGGATATACGGGGTGGCGCCGCCCATACTAAAAAACCAGAAAAATCAACGGAGACGACGATGCCCGGCATACCGGTATCCATCGTGGGCAGCGGCCATACGCCCTTCGGCCGCCTGGACGCCCTGAATCTCGAACAGCTTATCGTCATGGCCGCCACGGAGGCGATCGAGGATGCCGGCGTGGACCCGGCCCGGATCGACGCGGTGTTCCTGGGCAATTTCAACGCCGGGCTGGTGCCCGACGCCTTCGCCGCGTCGCTGGTCCTGCAGGCCTCGCCGGCGCTGCGCTTCAAGCCGGCCACCCGCTGCGAGAACGCCTGCGCGTCCGGCGCGGCGGCGCTGCACGCCGGCATGCGGGCCATCCAGGCGGGCGCCGCGCGCACCGTGCTGGTGGTGGGCGCCGAGAAAATGACCGCGCGCAGCACCGCCGAGGTCACCACCGCGCTGGCCGGCGCGGGCTACAAGAACGATGCCGCCGAAGCGGGGCTGAGCTTCCCCCAGCTGTTCGCCCTGGCGGCCACCCAGTACGCCGAGCGCTACGCCGATCCCCTGCCCGCCATGGCCCGGATCGCCGCCAAGAACCATGGCAACGCCATGGACAACCCGCTGGCGCAGATGCACCGGCCCATGGACGCGGACTTCTGCAATACCGTGTCCGACAAGAACCCGCTCATCGCGCCGCCCCTGCGCCTGACGGACTGCTCGCTGATCACCGACGGCGCGGCGGCGGTGGTCCTGACCGCCGCCGACCAGGCGGCGTCGTTCGCCCGCGAAGTGCGCTTTCGCGCCGCCTGCCAGGTCAACGACTTCCTGCCGCTGCGCGGCCGCGACCTGCTGGCCTTCGAGGGCCCGCGCCGCGCGATCTCGCAGGCCTATGCCGATGCGGGCATCGCCGTGGCCGACCTGGATTTCGCCGAAGTGCACGACTGCTTCACCATCGCCGAGCTGCTGATCTACGAAGCCATGGGGCTGGCGCCGGCAGGACAGGGCCACCGCGCCCTCGACGACGGCACCGTGCTGCGCGACGGCGGCCTGCCGGTGAACCTGTCCGGCGGCCTCAAGGCCAAGGGACACCCGGTCGGCGCCACCGGCGTGTCCATGCACGCCCTGGCGTTCCGCCAGCTCACCGGCCGCGCCGGCGGCATCCAGCGGCCCGGTGCGGAACTGGGCCTGGTCTTCAACATGGGCGGAGCGGCCGTGGCCAACTATGCCTCGATCCTGCAGGCAGCCCGGGCCTGAGCCTTCATTTCCCGCATCATGAATATCGCGAACTGGCTGCATGGCGCGGCCCTGCTGCATCCCGACAACCCCGCCCTGTTCCGGGCCGACCGCCTGCACGCCGACTACCGGGCGTTCGCGCAGCGCGCCGCCGGCCTGGCGCGCTGGCTGGCCGGACACGGCGTGACCGAGGGCGACCGCGTCGCCCTCTTCATGAAGAACCGGGTCGAATACCTGGAGCTGTTCTACGCCTGCTGGTGGATCGGCGCCATGGTCGTGCCGGTCAACCCGAAACTGCATCCCAAGGAAGTGGCCTGGATCCTCGGCGATTCGCAGGCCCGGATCGTGCTGACGGATACGCCGCGGGACCTGCCGGGCGACTGCGTGCCCGCGGCCTGCCTGCACCTGGCGGTCGACAGCCCCGCCTACGAGCAGGCGGCCCGCGCCGGCCTGGCGGACGGCCTGCGCGCCCCGCTCGCCCTGGCGCCGGAAGCCCTGGCGTGGCTGTTCTATACCTCCGGCACCACCGGCCGCCCCAAGGGGGTGATGCTCAGCCACCGCAACCTGGCGGCCATGGCGCTGTGCTATGCCGCCGACGTCGAGACCGTGACGGCCGGCGACAGCATGCTGTACGCGGCCCCCATGTCGCACGGCGCCGGGTTGTACCACTTCGTGTACGTGCGCCGCGCCGCGCGCCACATCGTGCCCGCCAGCCGCGGCTTCGACCCGGCCGAGATCCTCGACACCGCCGAAGCATGCGGCTCGCTGTCGCTGTTCGCCGCCCCCACCATGGTCAAGCGGCTGGTGGAGCAGGCGCGCCGCGACGGACGCGACGGACGCGGCCTGCACACCATCATCTACGGCGGCGGCCCCATGTACCAGGCCGACATGCTCGACGCCCTGCAGGTGCTGGGGCCGCGCTTCGCCCAGATCTACGGCCAGGGCGAAAGCCCCATGACCATCACCGCGCTGGCGCGCGAGATCATCGCCGACAGCGGGCATCCGCGCTGGCAGGCGCGCCTGGCCTCGGTCGGCGTGGCCCAGAGCTGCATGGAGGTGCGCGTGGTCGATTCCGCCATGGCCGACGTGCCGGCCGGCGCCGAGGGGGAAGTGATCGTGCGCGGCGACGCCGTCATGGCGGGCTACTGGAACAACGAGGCGGCCACGCGCGCGACCCTGGTCGACGGCTGGCTGCGCACCGGCGACATCGGGCGCCTGGACCAGGACGGCTTCCTGACGCTGACCGACCGCTGCAAGGACGTGATCATCTCGGGCGGGTCGAACATCTACCCGCGCGAAGTCGAAGAAGTGCTGGCCCGCCATCCGGCCGTGCACGAAGTGGCCGTGGTCGGCGCGCCCAGCGCCCAGTGGGGCGAGGAAGTGGTCGCCTTCGTGGTGCTGCGGCCGGGCGCCGCGGCGGCCGCGGACGAGCTGGACCGCTGGTGCCGCGCCGAGATCGCCGCGTTCAAGACGCCCAAGCGGTATTGCTTCCGCGCCGAGCTGCCCAAGAACAGCTACGGCAAGATTCCCAAGACGCAGTTGCGCGAAGCGCTGCAGGCCGAAACGGCAGCGCGCCCCGGCACGGCCTGACGCACAGGCCGGCCCAACCAACCACGAGGAGACAACAATGAAAAGACGCGATTTCATCAAGACCGCCGGCCTGCTGGCCGGCGTCTCGGCCCCGGCGGTCTGGCCGTCCCGGCTGCTGGCGGCGGACAAGCCCGTGTCCATCAAGTTCGACAGCTACATCGCCGAAACGGCCGGGCCGTCGCGCCTGGACGACTGGTTCCTGAAGCAGCTGGAAACGCGCAGCAACGGCGCGGTCAAGGTGCGCCGCTACTGGGCGCAGTCGCTCAACAAAGTGGGCGAGCACCTGTCGGCGGTGCGCGACGGCACGTCCGAGATGTCGCTGATCTCGCCGGGCTACTACCAGGCGCAGCTGCCGGTCACGCGCGGCCTGGAATGGTATTACCGCATGAACCGCGCCGACGCGCTGCACCTGGTGTGCCGCGATGTCTACGAGCAATTCCAGCCGTTGCGCGACGAATGGGAAAAGCGCTACCGCGCCAAGGTCATGTACTGGACCAACTGGTATTACGCGCCGCTGGTCACGCGCGAGCCGATCAAGTCGGTCGAGGACATCCGCGGCAAGCGCATCCGCGGCTACGGGGTCGCCAATGACGTGATCCAGCGGCTGGGCGGCACCGCCGTGCCGATGGCCGCGCCCGAGGTCTACACCGCGCTGGAGCGCGGCGTGCTGGACGGCGTGTACGGCTTCGATTTCATCACCGCGGTCGGCTACAAGCTGCACGAGATCGCGCCCTACTTCACCGACATCGGCGACGGCCCGCACGGGCCGTCCGCCACCATCATCAACATGCGCACCTGGGAAGCCTTCCCGGAGCCGGTCAAGGCGCTGTGCAACGACATCGTCGGCGAGATCTACGGCGGCAAGTACACCGAGATCTTCGACGCCGCCGCGCGGCAGTACGTCAAGACGGCCCTGGCGGAAGGCGCCAAGTTCTCCTCGCTGCCCGACGAGGAAAAGCGCAAGGCCAAGGCGCTGGTGCAGCCCGCCGAGGTCCAGGCCTGGCTCGACAACGTCGCCAAGCCCGCCGGCATCGACGGCCCGCGCATGCAGTCGCTGATCGACGCCGCCATCGCCAAGTACGACCCACAGGGCACGCTCAAGCGCTTCGACGAGCTGGCCGCCCAGGCATGACCCATGGCGGCGGCGGGGCCCCGCGCGGGCCCCGCCGCGCGCCCCATTCTTCGAACGGCCTCCACATGAAAGAAGAAACCCCGCTCGGCAAGCTGCTGCTTGCCCTCTCCAACGTCATGGGCGCGATCGCCCTCGCCCTCCTGTTGTTCATGATGCTCGGCACCACCATCGACGCGGTGTTCCGCACCATCGCCGGCAGCCCCCTGCCGGGGTTGTTCGAGATGTCCGAGCTCAGCATGGTGATGATCGTCTTCATGGGCCTGGGCTGGACGCAGTTCGACGACGCGCACATCCGCGTGACCATGGCCCGCAAGTGGCTGCCGGAAGCGGCCGGGCGCGCGCTCGACTGCCTGGCATGGCTGCTGGCGGCCGCGATGCTGGCCGTGCTGGCCTACCCGGCCACCGGCGAGGCGATCGAATCGGTGGCCATCCGCGAGTTTCGCTGGGGCTATGTGGAAGTGCCGATCTGGTGGACCAAGGTGGCCGTCGCCATCGGCCTGTGGTTCGGCGCGCTGCAGATGCTGTTCTGCGCCGCCCGGGCTCTGTGCGGTCGCGCGCCGCGGCGCACGGCCGATGTCGCCGTCGCCGCGTCGCACTGAGGAGCCGGCATGGACACCACCACCGCCACGCTGATCGCCACCGGCCTGATCTTCGTTCTCATGCTGCTGGGCACGCCGGTGTTCGCCGCGCTGGGCCTGGCCGGCGTCGCCGGCATCGTCATGGTCGAGGACTTCGGCTTCGTCCTCAACCGCCTGAAATCGTTCTCCTATGCGCAGTCGGCCTCCTACTTGCTGACGGTCATCCCGCTGTTCATCCTGATGGGCGCCTTCGCGCATCATGCGGGCGTCGGCGCGCGGCTGTTCAACGTGGCGCGCAAATGGGTGGGGCACTTCCCCGGCGGCCTGGCGATGTCATCGGTGCTGACCTGCGCCGGCTTCGCCGCCACCTCCGGCTCCAGCGTGGCCACCGCCGCCACGGTCGGGGCGGTGGCCATCCCGGAAATGAAGCGCGCCGGCTACGACCCGCGGCTGTCGGCCGGCGCGGTGGCCGCCGGCGGCGTGCTGGGCGTGCTGATCCCCCCCAGCGTGCTGTTGATCTTCTACGCCGCCCTGACCGAAGTCTCGGCCGGCAAGATGCTGGTGGCCGGCGTGCTGCCGGGCCTGCTGTCCACGCTGGTATTCGTGGTGGGCATCTGGGTCGTCGCGGCCAGCGGCCGGGTCGGCGCCGCCCCCTTGCCGCGCCATGGCTGGGGCGAGCGCCTGGCATCGCTCAAGGACGGCTGGCAAGTGGCGATGCTGTTCGTGATCGTGCTGGGCGGCATCTACCTGGGCATCGTCACGGCCACCGAGGCCGCCGCCGTGGGCGCCCTGGCCGCGCTGATCATGCTGCTGTGCGCGGCGCAGGCGCGCGGCGCGCTGCGCGGCAAGCTCTACGAGAGCTTCCGCAACGCCATCACCACCACCGTGATGATCCTCTTCACCATGCTGGGCGCGGGCATCTTCAGCTTCTTCCTGAGCCTGGTGCAGGTGCCGCAGCAGATCGCCGAGTTGATCGTCGCGTCCGACGTCCCGCCCACCCTGATCGTCATCCTGCTGCTGCTGGCCTATGTGCCGATGGGCATGTTCCTGGATGCCTTCTCGATGCTGGTGATCACCTTGCCGATCATGTTCCCGACCATCGTGTCGCTGGGCTTCGACCCGATCTGGTTCGGCATCCTGGCGGTCAAGATGTGCGAGATCGGCCTGATCACCCCGCCCGTCGGCCTGAATGTCTTCGTCATCGCCGGCATCGACCGTTCCACGCCGCTGACCAAAATCTTCCAGGGCGCCTGGTGGTTCGTCATCATGGAGTTCGTCGCCACCGCCATCCTGTTCGCCTTCCCCATCATCGTCACCATCCTGCCCGAGATGATGCTGGGCAAATGACGCCGGGCAGCCGGCAAGGGAGCTTCCATGCAACAAGAACAAACCCGCGTCGCGCTGGTCACGGGCGGCGCCTCGGGCCTGGGCCGGGCCGCCGCGCTGGCGCTGGCCGCGCGCGGCGACAAGGTGGCGGTAGCCGACCTGCAGCGCGACGGCGCGCTGTCATGCGCGCAGGAAATCGCCCAGGCCGGCGGCCAGGCCGCCGCGCTGGCCATCGACGTGACCGACGACGCTTCGGTGGAGCGGGCCTTCCAGGAAGCCGAGGCCGCGCTCGGCCCGGTCGACATCCTGGTCAACAGCGCCGGCATCATGGGCGTGGCGCCGCTGCTCGACTACCCTATCGCGGACTGGGAACGGATTCTCGCCGTCAACGTCACCGGCACCTTTCGCTGCGCCCGCCGGGCCGGCGTCGGCATGGCCGCGCGCGGCTACGGCCGCATCGTCAACCTCGCCTCGATCAGCGGCGTGCGCGCGGGCATCGGCCGCGCCGCCTATGGCACGTCCAAGGCCGCGGTCATCGGCCTGACCCGCCAACTGGCCATGGAGCTGGGACCGCTCGGCATTACCGCCAATGCGGTCGCGCCGGGACCGGTCGTCACGGCCATGACGGCCGACGCCTACACGCCGGAAACCCGCGCGGCGTTCGAAGCCATGCTGCCGGTCGGCCGCCTGGGCACGCCGGAAGAGATCGCCGAGGCCATCGTGTTCCTGGCGTCGCCCGGCGCCGGCTACATCAACGGCCATGTCCTGGCGGTCGACGGCGGCTACCTGGCCGCCGGAGTGAACCGCACCGGCAGCCTGTCGCGCTGACGCCCGCCCGCCGGGCGCCTCAGGCCTTGCGGTCGACCATGATGATGCGCGAGACCAGCTCGGCGGTGTTCTTGACCTCGAGCTTGCGCATGATGCGGCCGCGGTGTACCTCGACCGTGCGGTGCGAGATCTTCAGGCGCGCGGCGATTTCCTTGCAGCTCAGGCCGTTGACCACGTAGCCCGAGATCTCGCGCTCGCGGCGGGTCAGGTTGGCGGTCTTGACCGGATTGTCGGCGATCCGCTCGAAGCTCCAGATCATCAGGTCGAAGGGGTCGTCGGAAGTGAGCGTGATGCCGCGCGCGCGGGCCCAGAAGATCTCGCGGTTGCGGTGCTGCATGAAGCGCTCGTCCTCGTAGTAGCAATTGCTCTGCAAGTGCTTCAGGCAGCGCTGGCCGATCTCGTGGTAGTCGGCCAGCGACGGGTACAGCTTGAGGATGGATTCGCCCACCAGCTCTTCGCGCTTGTAGCCAAACAGGTGCGCGAACGCGTGGTTGCACTCGGATATCTTGCGCGAGCGGCAGACGACCTGCGGAGCAGGCGATTCCGTGAATGCCAACAGCGCCAGGTGGTGGTCCCGCATGCTTGCCTCTCCGTGTATCGACCCCCGCCATTTTCCGTGACACGCGGGTGACGACATATATACCGCAGCGGCGGCCGGCGGCACAACGACCCTGCGGCCGCCGCGCCCGCATGGGGCGGTTGTCTGATCCGCGCCACAGCATGCCGGGCCGCCGGACGCGTGCCGGACCGGAAAATGGCCGGCCTTTGCCGCGCTGTCGGTGCGAACCGGGCCGCCGGTTCTGCGGTATCGCGCGAGCAACGCGCACGCGCGATGCCATGTCTTTATTACAGCAGATCGCACGGACTGTTCCGTTGCGCGGAAAACTCTTTTTGAACTGCGCCGAAATATTTCCAAAGCTCTCCGTCTTCTAGACTGCGGGCCATGCCGATGTCGGGGCACGGATTTCCGGACTTCGATGCCGGCCGTCATATGGCAAACACAGGAGCATTACATGAAGAAAACCTTGCTCGCTGCCGCTCTGGCAACGGGATTCGCCGGCGCGGCGCACGCGGCCGATACCAGCGTCACGCTGTACGGCCTGATCGACACCGGTATCGGCTATGAACAGGTCAAGGGCCCCAACGGTTTCAAGGAAAGCCGCGTCGGCGGCGTCAGCGGCGTCAGCGGCGGCTCGCGCTGGGGCCTGAAGGGCACCGAGGACCTGGGCGACGGCCTGAAGGCCATCTTCACGCTTGAATCCGGCTTCGACAGCCAGAACGGCACCTCGTCGCAAGGCGGCCGCCTGTTCGGCCGCCAGGCCACGGTGGGCCTGGCCGGCGATTCGTGGGGCAAGCTCGAGTTCGGCCGCCAGACCAACATGGCCTCGAAGTACATCGGCGGCATCAGCCCGTTCGGCACCGACTACGGCATCGCCGGCATCGGCAGCGCCTTCGGCTCGGCCAAGTCGCTGCGCCTGGACAACATGGTGATGTACCAGTCGCCCAACCTGTCGGGCTTCAGCTTCGGCGTCGGCTACTCGTTCAACGCCGACGACGAGAAGGACGGCAACTTCGCCACCGGCGACAACAACCGCGTCATCACGGTGGGCGCCAAGTACAGCAACGGCCCGCTGACCGTGGCCGCCGCCTACGACCGCCTGAACCCGACCAACGCCGTGTCGGACGAGCAGGACACCAGCCTGCAGGAATACATCATCGGCGCCGAGTACGACTTCGAAGTGGTCGCGCTGCACGCCGCCTGGGGCCAGACGTACGACGGCTGGTTCTCGGGCATCAGCATGGGCACCAGCCCCGACGACTTCAAGTCGCTGGGCAGCCTGCGCGTGGTCGACGGCGCGCGCGTGAACTCGATGATGCTGGGCCTGACCGTGCCGCTGGGCGCCACCAAGATCTTCGGCGGCTGGCAGCGCGCCGACCCGAAGAACAGCAAGCTCACCGGCGACGACGAAGCCTTCAACATCTTCGCCCTGGGCGCCACCTACGACCTGAGCAAGCGCACCAACCTGTACGCCTACGGCGCGTACGGCGACAACTTCGCTTTCCAGGAAGACGTGAAGAACACGGCCTTCGCCGTGGGTATTCGCCACCGGTTCTGACCGACCGGAAAGGCGGGGCCGTCCTTCCGGGACGGGGCGGCCTCGCCTGACGCAGCACGGGTGTCCCCTCTGATCACGCGGCTTTCCCTCCGTTGTCCGCGAGTGACGATCTCCCCGGCCCGGCTGCGCCTTCCGGCGTTCCGAAGGGTCGGGCCTCCCCTGCGGGGAGGCCCACTCCGCTTGGACAGCGCGCCGGACGCCCCGCGGGCGATATGATCGGGCTGTCGCCCCCGCACGCCTGCCGTCCGATGCCCGTCGAACACTCCCCATCCCTGATCGCCGCCCTGCGCGCCGCGGCCGAACCGCACGGCGAGGTGGACGAACGCCTCATGTTCGGCTGCCACTGCATCCTGCTCAACGGCAAGATCTGCTTCGGCGTGCGTGAAGACGACCTGCTGGTGCGCCTGCCTCCGGATACCCACGAAACGGTCGCCGAATCGCCGGCCGTGCGCGAGCTCGACCCGCGCGGCGGCATGCGCGGGTACTTCTGGGTCGAGCCGGCCGGCTACGCCACCCGCGCACAATGGGAGCACTGGGTCGCCGCCGCCCTGGCGTACAACCCGCTAGCCAAGGCGTCGCCGCGCAGGAACCGCCAGCGCGCCCTCGGCCGCTAGGCCGGGCCCGACGGCGCGCGGATCACGCAGGCGGGTCGCCCGCCGCTGAAGCAGGCATCCACATTCGCCGCCATGGCGCGCGCCCGGCGGCGGATGGTGCCGTCGGTCCACGCCGACATGTGCGGCGTCATGAGAACGTTGTCCAGTTCCGCGAACGGCAGCCGCGAAGGCGCGGCGGCCTGGCCCGCCGCCGCGGGATACTGGTACCAGGTATCGATCACCGCCCCGCCGATGCGCCGCCGCGACAGGGCGTCATAGAGGGCCTGCTCGTCCACCACCGGCCCGCGCCCCACATTGACGAGCACGGCATGCGGCTGCATCCGCGCGAAGGCCGCCGCATCCACCAGGCCATGCGTGCCGTCCAGCAATGGCAGGGACACCACGATGAAATCGGCGTCCGCGTAGAAGCGGTCCAGGTCCTGCAACCCATACCAGGCATCGACCGTGTCCGACAGCGGCACCGGGCTGCGGTTGGCGGCCAGCACCCGCATGCCGAAGGCCTGGGCGCGCTGGGCGATCGCCCGTCCGATGTGGCCGTAGCCCAGCAACCCCAGCGTCGCCGCGCCGATCTCGCCGTGCAGGCCGTCCGGCGAGCCGGCCCGATAGGGCCACTGCCCCTGCCGCAAGCGGACATCCGCGTCGGCCAGCGGGATGCGGCGGGCCAGGATGGCCGCCATGACATATTCGGCGATCGCCTGCTCGTGGCCATAGCAATTGCACACCGTGACGCCGGCCGGCAGCAAGTCCAGGTCGATGCGGTCGTAGCCGGTGGCGCACACCTGGTACAGCCGCGCGCGCCCGGGCACCGGCATGGACGCGTCGAGGCGATTGCCGACCACCACGTCGGCCTGGCGCAGCGCCTGGATATCGTCCGGCTCGCGCACGGCCTCGGGCACGGCGCGTATGCGCGCCTCGCAGCGCAGGGCCGCGCGGAAATCGTCGAGGTATGCAGCGGCGGTGCGGCCATGGAACACGATATCGATCATGCGGCCCCCGACAGATCCGCCGCCAGCCACTTGGGCCGCGGCGTGGCCGCCAGCAGGCTGCGCGTGTACTCGTGGCGCGGCCGCTCGAAAATCGCCTGGGTATCGCCCTGCTCCACCACCTTGCCCTGCTGCATCACCAGGATGCGATCGGCGAAATGGCGCGCAATCGGCAGGTCGTGGGTGATGAACAGGTACGACAGGCCGAGCCGCTGCCGCAGGTCGGCCAGCAAGTCGATGACCTGCGCCTGGATCGACACGTCCAAAGCCGACACGGCCTCGTCGCAGACCACCAGTTCGGGCTCGCTGGCCAGCGCGCGCGCGATGGCGATGCGCTGGCGCTGGCCGCCCGAGAACTGGTGCGGGTAGCGCAGCGCGTGCTCGGGCTTCATGCCCACCAGCTCCAGCAGCTCGGCCACCCGGTCGCGCCAGCGCGGCCGGGGCAGGATGTCGCCGTGAATGGCCCACGGCTCCGAGATGATGTCATGCACGTTCATGCGCGGGTTCATCGAACCGAAGGGGTCCTGGAACACCATCTGCACCTTGCGGCGGAACACTCGCATCTGCGCGTCGTCCATGCGGAAAATGTCCTGGCCCTGGTAGTGCGCGGCGCCGGATGTCGCATCGAACAGCCGCAGCAAGAGGCGCGCCATGCTCGATTTGCCGGAGCCGGATTCGCCCACGATGCCCAGCGTCTCGCCTTTGCACAATTCGAAGCTGACGTCGTCCACGGCGCGCAGCATCCGCCGGGCCCCGAACAGGCCGGACGACAGCGGATACTCCTTCACCAGGTGCTCGACGCGCAGCAGCACCTCGCGCCGGCCCGCCGGCGCGCGCCGGTGCTGTTGATCCGCCGCGGGGCCGTGCGGCAGCGCGGTGGTCAGCTTGCGCGTGTACGCATGCCGCGGCTGCGTGAAGACCTCGCGCGCCGGCCCCGCTTCGACGATCTGGCCGGCATTCATGACGATCACGCGGTCGGCCATCGCCGCCGCCACTTCCAGGTCGTGGGTGATCAGGATCAGCGCCATGCGGCGCTCGCGCTGCAGGTCGCGCAGCAGGTCGAGGATCTGCGCCTGCACGCTGACGTCCAGCGCCGTGGTCGGCTCGTCGGCGATCAGGATGTCCGGTTCGAGCGCGATGGCCATGGCGATCATCACGCGCTGGCGCTGGCCGCCCGAGAACTGGTGCGGGTAGCAATCGACCCGGGTCTCCGGCTCGGGGATACCCACCCGCCGCAGCAGGTCGATGGCCCGCGCGCGCGCCTGGGCGCCCGCCGCCACGCCATGGCTGGTGTACACCTCGGCGATCTGGCGGCCCACCGTGTACACCGGATTCAGGTAGGCCAGCGGGTCCTGGAAGATCATCGCGATACGGCGGCCGTTGACGGCGCGCCGGGCCTCGTCGCCCAGGCGCGCGAGGTCCATGCCCTGGAAGTGGATCGCCCCCGCGACGATATCCCCGGGCGGGCAATCGACCAGGCCCATCACCGTGCTGGTGCTGACGCTCTTGCCCGAGCCGCTCTCGCCCAGGATCACCAGCGTCTCGCCCGGGCATACATGGAACGACACTTCATCCACCGCGCGCACCGGCTCGTCGTCGGACAGGAAATCGACGGTCAGCCCGTCGATGCGCAAGATGGGTTGCGTCAGCTCGGCATCGCTCATCGGGCGGCCCTCTTCAGTTGTTGCAGGCGCCAGCGCTGCTGCGGGTCCGCCACCGTGCGCGCCCAGCTGGACAGGATGTTCAGCGACAGCGTGGCCAGCATGATGGCCATGCCGGGCCAGAAGGCGATCCACCAGGCGCTGGCCAGGTAGCCGCGCCCGTTGGCCACCATCGCGCCCCAGGTGAAATCGGGCGGCTGGATGCCCAGGCCCAGGAAGCTCAGCGCCGATTCGGCCAGGATCACGGTGGCGAAGTCGATCGCCAGGATGGTGACCAGGGTGGGCGCCACCAGCGGCGCGATATGGCGCAGCAGGATGCGCAGCGAACTGGCGCCCATGGCGCGCGCCGCCGTCACGAACATGCGCTCGCGCAGTTCCAGCACCTCGGCGCGGGCCGTGCGCAGGTAGACCGGCATGCGGGTGATGGCCAGCACGATCACCAGGTTGGTGACGCTGGGCCCCAGCGTGTACAGCACGATCAACGCCAGCAGCAGCGACGGGAAGCTCATAATGATGTCGGCCGCGCGCAGGATGAGGTGGCTGTACCAGCGTTCCGAATAGCCGGCCACCAGCCCCAGCAGGCCGCCCACGATCATCGACGTGAATACCGCCGCCGCGGCGATGCCCAGCGTGTTGCGCGCGCCCAGCACCAGGCGCGGCAGGATCGGCCGGCCCAGGGTGTCGGCGCCCAGCACATACAGCCAGCCGGCGTCCAGGCTGAACGGCGCCAGGTTGCGGTGGCGCAGGCCCAGCCGGGTCGCCGTGTCGCCCACCAGCCACGGGCCGAACAGCGCCGCCAGCACCAGCAACAGCAGGAACACGGCGGCGGCCAGGGCCAGCCGGTCGCGCTTGAGGTAATCGAACAGCAGGCGCGCGCGCGTGCGGCCGGACGACGCGGCGGCTGGGCGGGCGGATAGCATGGCGGTCATGTCAGTACCGGACGCGGGGATCGAGCACCGCGTACAGCACGTCGATCACGATGTTGAGGATGAAGATCGCGGTGGCGGTGACCAGGATGGTGGACTGCACCACGGCGAAGTCGCGCTGGATGATCGAATCGATCATCAGCTTGCCGATGCCCGGCCAGCCGAAGATCGACTCCACCACCACCGCGCCGTTGATCAGGCCGGTCGCCAGGTCGCCGGCCACCGTAATGACCGGCAGCAGCGAATTGCGCAGCGCGTGGCCGAACACAATGGCGTGGCGGCCCAGCCCCTTGGCGCGCGCCGTCTTGATGTACGGCGAGGCCAGCGACGACAGCATGGTGCCGCGCACCACCTGCACCAGCAGGCCGAACGGACGCAGCATCAGGACGAAGATCGGCATGACCCAGTACTGCCAGCCGCCGGTGCCCGAGGTGGGCAACACATCCAGCCCCACGGCGAACACCAGGATGGCCACGATGGCCACCCAGAAATCCGGCGCGCTGGCGCCCGCCAGCGAGGCCACGCTGGCCAGGCGGTCGAATACGCCGCGCGGACGCGCCGCCGCCAGCGCGCCCACCAGGATGGCCAGCGATACCGACAGCAGCATGGCCACGAAGGCCAGCTTGAGCGTCTGCGGAAACGCCTGCAGCGCCACCGCCATGGCCGAGCGGTGCTGGCGCATGGACTCGCCGAAGTCGAGCCGCGCCAGGTCGGACAGGTAATGCCAGAACTGGATGTAGATCGGCTGGTCCAGCCCGTTCAGCTTGGCGAACGCGGCGCGCGCCTCGGGCGTGGAATCCAGCGGCAAGTAGAGCGCGGAGGGGTCGCCGGTCAGCCGGACCAGGAAGAAAACCAGTATCAGCAGGCCCAGTATGGAAATGACACTGTGCGAGGCCCGCCGGCCAAGATAATTCAGCATGAAACTCCCCGACTGCCGTGATGCGGGCGGCGGGCGGCGCCGCCGCCATACGGACGGCGCGCCCCGGCCGCGATCAGTTCTTGAAATGCAGGTTGGCCAGCGGGATCTCGCTGTTGGTCGTGATGTCCGGCTTCCAGTCCAGGCGCTCGCCCACGCGGGTGTAGCCGATCATGTGGAACATGGGAATGTCCGGCACCACTTCCTTGCGCATCTGGTCGAAGATCTTCTTGAAGGCATCCTCGCGCGCCTGGCCGGTGGCGGCCATGGCGGCGTCGATCTCCTTGTCGACGGCCGGGTCGTTCATCATCGAATACTGGCCGCTGGAACGGTAGAAGATGGGAATGGTGAAGGCCGCGTCGCCCTTGTTGTTGTCGTGCATCATCTGCAGCAGGTTGGCGCCGCGCTCGGCCGGGTACGGCTTCTGCAGGTAGCGCAGCCAGTCGGCCACGTCCAGCATCACCAGCTTGACGTTCAGGCCCGCCGCCTGCCACATGGTCATCATGGCCTCCATGGCTTCGGCGCCGTTCGGGTAGATGCCGTTGCGGCCGATCAGCTTGATCTCGGTATCCACCTTGACGCCGTCGGCGCGCGCCGCGTCGACCAGCTTCCTGGCTTCGGCCGCGTCATATTTCCAGGGCTCCAGCTTGTCGTCGTGGCCGACAATGCCCGGCACCACCATCTGCGCGGCGCGCTCGATGTCGTCGCCGAACAGCTGGCCCAGGCCGTCCCAGTCGATCGCCAGGTTGAGCGCCTTGCGGATGCGCACGTCATCGAGCGGCGGCTGCGCCACGTCGATGCGGATCGCCGTGGTCTCCGAATTCAGGTAAGAAAAATCCGTCTTGAGGTTGGTCGCGTCCTGGATGGCGATGGAGGGCGTCAGGTCGGCTTCGCCGGTTTCCACCATGGCGGCGCGGATCGACGATTCCTGGCGCCACACATAAGTGGCCTTCGAGACCTCCGGCTGCTTGCCCCAATAGCCGTCGAACCGCTCCAGCACGACCGTCTGCGGCGTGAAGGTCGCCAGCTTGTAGGGCCCGGTGCCGACCGGGTCGTTGACCGCCTTGTCGGCGGGCGTATTGGGCGACACCGCCATGACCACGCTCAGCAGCGTCGGCAGAATGGGCTCGGGCCGGTCGGACTTGATCTCGACGGTGTATTCGTCGACCGGCGTGACCGTCAGCTTGGCGTTGCCGAACTTGGCCATGTTGCTGCATGTCACCTTGCCGCCGGTCATGCGTTCGATCGAGTAGGCCACCGCCTTGGCGTTGAAAGGCGCGCCGTCATGGAACTTCACCCCCTGCCGCAGCTTGATGCGCCAGGTGTTCGGGTCCAGCTGCTCCCAGCCGGCGGCCAGCTTGGGCTCGGCCTTGCCGGTCTTGGGATTGATGACCGACAGCGGCTCGGTGACGTTCTGGTTCAGGATCTGCCCGATATTGGTCACGATGGTGCCGCACGGCTCCAGGTTGGCCGGCTGCTCCGGCAGCACGATGCGCACTTCCCGGCTGGCGTCCTGCGCGGCGGCCGGCCCGGCCAGGGCGGCCGCGAGGGCCGCCGAGACCAGGGAAACGATACCTGCTCGATTCATGTCTTCCTCCTTGGGGTTGGTCTTGCGCGACGGTCTGGCACAGTTCTGCCTGCGTGCTTGCTCGTCGCCGGCCCGCCGCCGGGCGGGCCGTTCGCGGCCGAAGCCGCCCGGCTCAATCGCCGGCGCGCTCGATCAATGCCTTGAGCATGTCCTTCTCCTGCGGCTTCAGGTTGGTCAGCGGCGGGCGCACCGGGCCGGGCGTGCGGCCGATGAGCTCCACGCCCGCCTTGATGATCGACACCGCATAGCCCTTCTCGCGGTCGCGGATATCGGCGAAGGGAAAGAAGAAGCTGTCGAGGATCTCGGCCATCGTCGCCTGGTCATCGGCGCGCAGCGCGTTATAGAAGCGCACGGCCAGCTTCGGCACGAAGTTGAAGACCGCTGACGAATACGTGCTCAGTCCCAGGCCGTTGAAGCCCTGGGCGTACAGCTCGTGCGTGGGCATGCCGCCGATGTACGACAGCCGGTCGCCCAGTTTGGCGGTAATGCGGCGCACCAGTTCGGTCTTGCCCGTGCCGTCCTTGAAGCCGATCAGGTTCGGGCAGGCGTCGGCCAGGCGCGCCACCGTGTCGGCGCTGGCGATCGAGTTCGAGCGGTTGTAGACGATGACGCCCAGGCCGGTAGCGTCGCAGACCGCCTTGACGTGCTGGTAGATGCCTTCCTGCGGCACTTCCATCAGGTAGTGGGGCAGCAGCAGCAAGCCATCGGCGCCCGCTTCCTCGGCGCGGCGCGCGATGTCCCTGGCCAGCGCGGTGCCATAGCCGCAGCCCGCGATGATGGGCACATCGCCGGCGGCCTCCTTGGCGGCGCGGGTGACGGCACCGATCTCTTCCGGGGTCAGCGAGAACATCTCGCCCGTGCCGCCGGCGGCGAACAGCGCCGCCGCGCCAAAGCCGGACAGCCATTCCACATGGGCGCGGTAGCTGTCCAGGTTCAGGCTGTAGTCGTCATGGAAATGCGTAACCGGAAAGGACAGCAACCCGGAGGCCACGCGAGCCTTGATCTCCTGCGGAGTCATACTTACCTCTCAACTAATAATATGAATTTTGGAAAATCATATTATTAATATTCAGGCAGTGTCAATCCTCGGAAGCCCCGGCCGTCTTGCGGCGCGTAACGGCGCGATAGCGCTGGATGCCCGACAGTAGATGGCGCCGCATGGCATCGCGCGCGCGGTCCACGTCACTGGCGAAGATGGCCTCGGCGATCTCGGCGTGTTCGGCCAGGATGATGTGGTCGCGGTTCGGCAGCGGGTCGACCCCGCCCATCACCGTGCGGAACTTCACCCGCGGGATCATGCGCCGGCCGATGTGCTCCAGGAACGCCTTGAAGCGGCCGTTGTTGGTGGCGGCGGCAATGGCCATGTGGAAGCGGAAATCGGAGTCGTCGGTGGACTGCCCGGCCGCCATCAGCTCGCCGAACCGGTCCAGTTCGGCCTGGATGGCGGCTTCCTGGGCCGGCGAACTGCGGGCCGCGGCCAGACCGGCGGCCTCGACCTCGATGCCGATGCGCAGCTCGAGCTCCTCGATGATGTCCGAGATCTTGTCGGTCGCGTGGGTGAACAGCATCAGGGTCTCGGGCGACTGGCGCGGCCCCAGCACGAACACCCCGGCGCCCTGGCGCGATTCCAGCAAGCCGTCGGCGCGCAGGGTGGCGATGGCTTCGCGGATGACGGTGCGGCTGAAGCCGAACTTCTCTACCAGTACCGGTTCGGTGGGCAGCTTGTCGCCCGGCGCGTACATGCCGCTCTCGATGCGGGCGCGCAGTTCATCGGCGACTTGCGCCGACAGGGTTTTTTTCTTGGCGGGAACGGGTGGGGGCGTGGTCAATCTGTATCTCCCCCGGCATGACTGCCGGCCCGGTCATCATATCATTCGACCTCCAGGCCGCGTTCGATGCCGGCATGCAGGACCCGGGCGGGCGCATGGGTGCCGTAGCTATAGCAGAGCTCGGCCAGGTCGGCTACCGGCCAGAATGCCAGGTCGGCCTGCTTGCCCACCTCCAGGCTACCCACCCGATCGGCCATGCCCAGCGCGCGCGCCGCGGCGTATGTCACGCCGTTCAAGGCTTCCGCCGGCGTCATGCGGAACAGCGTGCAGGCCATGTTCAACATCAGCAGCAGCGACGCGAACGGCGACGTGCCGGGATTGCAATCGGTCGCCACCGCCATCGGCACCCCGTGCTGGCGCAGCAAGGCAATGGGCGGCGTGTGCGTATCGCGCAGGAAGTAATAAGCGCCGGGCAACAACACCGCCACCGTGCCGGCCGCGGCCAGCGCACGCGCGCCGGCCTCGTCCAGGTGCTCGAGATGGTCCGCTGACAACGCGCCGAAGCGCGCCGCCAGCTCGCTGCCCCCCAGGTTGCTCAGCTGTTCGGCATGCAGCTTCACGGGCAGGCCCAGCGCCGTGGCGGCCTTGAACACCCGTTCGACCTGTCCGGCATCGAAGCCGATGTTCTCGCAGAAGGCGTCCACGGCATCGGCCAGCCCGGCGGCCGCCACTGCGGGCAGCATCTCGTCGCAGACATGGTCGATATAGGCGTCGGCCCGGCCGGCATATTCCGGCGGCAGCGCATGCGCGCCCAGGAAGGTCGCGCGCACCGTGACGGCTTCCGTTTCGCCCAGGCGCCGCGCCGCGCGCAGCATGGCGAGCTCGGTGTCGCGATCGAGCCCATAGCCCGACTTGATCTCCACGGTCGTGACACCTTCGCGCATCAGCGCCTGGAGCCGCGGCCGGGCTTGCTCGAACAGCGCGGCCGTGCCGGCCTCGCGCGTCGCGCGCACGGTCGAGGCAATGCCGCCGCCGGCGCGGGAGATCTCTTCGTAGCTGGCGCCCTTCAACCGCAATGCGAATTCGCGCGCCCGCGAACCCGCATACACAAGGTGCGTGTGGCAGTCGACCAGGCCGGGCGTGACCCACTGGCCGCCAGCGTCGACAGTGGCCGTCACCCGCATCCGGGCCGGCCGTTCGGCCGCGCGGCCGATCCAGGCGATGCGGCCGCCGGCGATCGCCAACGCGTCCGCGTCGTCGGCCACCCCGTAATCACCCGCGCGCCCGGGCGCGAAAGTGGCCAGCCGGGCATTGACGACCAAGGTATCCCAGGCCTGGGGTATTCCCTGATGCTCCATGGAACGGCTCCTTTCGGGATATGCATAGCACCAAAGTTTACTTGACTATACTTGTATATCCAAGTTAAATCCTCCTGTCGACATCGCTTTTCGGAACCCTGTCCATGAACGCCACGCTACGCGACCAGCCCCTCGCCCCCTATGCCCGCATCAAGCAGCACATCATCGAGAACATCGAATCGGGCCAGTGGGCAGTCAATGAACAAGTGCCCTCCGAGAACCAGTTGGCCGCGCAATTCGACGTATCCCGCATGACCGCGCGCCGCGCCATCCTGGAACTCACGCAGGACGGCATGCTGGTGCGCAGCCAGGGCGTGGGCACCTTCGTGGCCGAACGCCGGCCTGTACTGCCGGTGCTGGAAGTGCGCAACATCGCCGACGAGATCGCCGAGCGCGGCCACCACTACAGCAACCGCGTGATCACGCTAGAACAGGACGCGGCCACCGACGGTATCGCCATCGCGCTGGGCATCGCGCCCGGCAGCCCGGTGTTCCATTCAGTCCTGCTGCACCTGGACAATGGCGTGGCGGTGCAACTGGAAGACCGCTACGTCAATCCGCAGGCCGCCCCGGGATATCTCGAGCAGGACTTCAGCCAGGAAACCCCCAATGCCTACCTGAGCCGCGTCGCGCCCCTCTCGGCGGTCGAACACACCATCGAAGCCATCCTGCCCAACGCCGAAGTCGCCGGCTGGCTTGGCCTGGCAGGCCCGCAAGCCTGCCTGCAGGTGCTGCGGCGCACCTGGACCGCGCCCCATGTCGCGACCTTCGCCCGCCTGATCCATCCGGGCAACTCGTATCGCCTCAGCGGCTATGCCACGGTGTCCGCGCCGGCCGCCCGGACTGCGGCGCCCAAATAGAAACCCGACGGAGACACGCCATGAGCGCCCCCACGCCCACCCGCCACGACGCCTCGCGCAGCATCCGCGCCCCTCGCGGCAACACCCTGAGCTGCAAGAACTGGCTGATCGAGGCCGCCTACCGGATGCTCCAGAACAACCTGGATCCCGAGGTCGCCGAACACCCGCACGAGCTGGTGGTGTACGGCGGCATCGGCCGCGCCGCCCGCAACTGGCAGGCCTACGACAAGATCCTGGAGGTACTGCGCCGTCTCGAGGCCGACGAAACCCTGCTGATCCAGTCCGGCAAGCCGGTCGGCGTATTCAAGACGCACGCCGACGCGCCGCGCGTATTGCTGGCCAACTCCAACCTGGTGCCGCACTGGGCCACCTGGGAGCATTTCCATGAGCTCGACCGCAAGGGCCTCATGATGTTCGGACAGATGACGGCCGGCAGTTGGATCTACATCGGCTCCCAGGGCATCGTCCAGGGCACCTACGAAACGTTCTACGCGGTCGCCAACCAACATTTCGGCGGCGACCCCAAGGGCCGCTGGATCCTGACCGCCGGGCTGGGCGGCATGGGCGGAGCGCAGCCGTTGGCGGCGACCATGGCGGGCTTCAGCATGATTGCCGTGGAATGCGACGAATCGCGTATCGACTTCCGGCTGCGCACTCGCTATATCGACGTCAAGGCCACCTCCCTCGACCAAGCGCTGGCGCTTATCGAGCAGGCCCGCGCCGATGGGCGTGCGGTGTCGGTGGGCCTGCTGGGCAACGCCGCGGACGTGGTCCAGGAAATGGTCCGCCGCAATATCACGCCCGACTGCCTGACCGACCAGACGTCGGCCCACGATCCATTGAACGGCTACCTGCCGCAGGGCTGGTCCATGGACGCCTGGCGCGACAAGCGCCAGAGCGATCCCGCCGCCGTGGTGGCAGCCGCCAGGCAATCGATGGCTGCGCATGTGCGCGCCATGCTGGAACTGCAGCAGCGCGGCGCGGCCACGCTGGACTACGGCAACAACATCCGGCAGGTCGCGCTGGAAGAAGGCGTGGCCAATGCCTTCGACTTTCCCGGCTTCGTGCCGGCCTATATCCGGCCGCTGTTCTGCGAGGGCATCGGGCCATTCCGCTGGGCGGCGCTGTCGGGCGATCCGGACGACATCTACAAGACCGACGCGAAGGTCAAGGAACTCATTCCCGACGACAAGCACCTGCACAACTGGCTCGACATGGCGCGCGAACGGATCGCCTTCCAGGGGCTGCCGGCGCGCATCTGCTGGGTCGGCGTGCGCGACCGTGCGCGGCTGGCCCTGGCCTTCAATGAAATGGTGCGCAGCGGCGAGCTGAGCGCGCCCATCGTGATCGGCCGCGACCACCTCGACTCCGGTTCGGTAGCCAGCCCCAATCGCGAGACCGAATCGATGCGCGACGGCTCCGATGCGGTGTCGGACTGGCCGCTGCTGAACGCACTGCTCAACACCGCCAGCGGTGCCACCTGGGTATCGCTGCACCACGGCGGCGGCGTGGGCATGGGGTTTTCGCAGCATGCCGGCGTGGTCATCGTGTGCGATGGCACGGCCGAGGCCGACCGGCGTCTGGCGCGCGTACTGCACAACGATCCGGCCACCGGCGTGATGCGCCACGCGGACGCGGGCTACGACATCGCCGTCGAGTGCGCCCGGTCGGTCGGCCTGGATTTGCCCATGCTGCGGCCGTAGCCCCGTCTTCCATCGACCCCAAGGAGCTGTGATGCATGATCCCCTACCGACTGCTGGCAGCGCCTTGAGGGTTCTGCGGCAGGCATCGCGACGCAGGGCGGGCCTGGCCCTGATGGCCCTGGCCACCATGACCTGCGTCTTGACCGGGCCCGACGCACGGGCGAACGACGCCGCCGTGGTGGCCGCGCAGCCCGCGGCGACCGCCGCCACGCCTGCCCGGCAGGCGCCGCTGGCGCTGGACGGCCGCTCGCTCACGCCGAAGCAGGTGCTCGAAGTGGCGCGCGGCCACCGGCCCGTGGCTCCTGCCGAAAGCGCGTGGCAGCGGGTGGACCGCTCGCACCAGCTGCTGCTCGAATACGCGCGGCTCGGCCAGCCAGTCTATGGGCTGAACCGCGGCGTCGGCCAGAACAAGGACCAGACGATTTTCTCCGGCGACACGCTTTCGGACGAGGCGCGGGCATTGTCCGAGGCATTCAACCACCGCATGCTGCTCTCGCATACGGTCGCTTATGGCGAGCCCGCGCCGGCCGACGCCGTGCGCGCCGCAATGCTCGTGCGCCTGAATACCGCGCTCTTCGGCGGCACTGGCATGAGCCCGGCGCTGGTGCGCCAATATGTGGCATTTCTCAACCATGGGCTGACGCCGGTCGTACTCGGCCAGGGCTCGGTCGGCGAGGCAGATATCGGCATCCTGCCCCAAATCGGCCTGGCCATGATGGGCGAAGGCCAGATCGAACTCGGCGGCAAGCTCATGACGGCGGCCGACGCCCTGCGGCAGGCGGGCGTCGAGCCGGTCAGGCCCTACGCCAAGGACTCGCTGTCCCTACTCAGTTCGAATGCCTACAGCGCCGCCCTGGCCATCCTGGCCGCGCACGATGCCGGGCGGCTCGTCGACCGCGCCGACGAGATCGCCGCCTTGTCGCTGGAAGGCCTGAACGGCAACGTCGCCCCGTTGCTGCCGGCTACCCAGGCGCAACGCCCTTATGTAGGGCAGCGCCAGTCCGCCCGGCACATTCTTGCCATGCTGGAAGGCAGCGCGCTCTGGCAAACCGACGAGCAGCGCGCGCTGCAAGATCCCCTGAGTTTCCGTACCGCCAGCCAGGTACACGGCGCCGCCCGCGACGCGCTGCGGGCGCTGGAAGCCCAACTGGCCATCCAGATCAACAGCTCCGACGACAATCCCACCGTGGCGCTGGACGCGGTCCCGCCGCCGGGCGTCCATCCGCAGGAAGCGCGCTACTACGTGACTCGGGGCGCGGTACGGGGCGCGGTACTGCCCAGTGCCGGCTTCGACCCCACGGCATGGGTGCTGCCGCTGCAGTCGGTCGGGGTGGCGTTGTCGCATATCGCGCAGTCATCGGCGCAACGCGTGCTGCGCCTGGGCGACCCCGGATTCTCGAAACTTTCGCGCTTCCTGTCGCCTGACAGCAAGACCTTGGCCTACACCACCATCCAGAAGCCCGTATCAACGCTGGCGACGGAAATCCGCGCACTGTCGCAGCCTGTATCGTCGGACGTGCTGGTGGTGGCCGGTCACATCGAAGACGTGGGCACCAACGCGCCCCTGGTCGCACAACGGATTCAACAGCAAGTGCAGCGGCTGCGCACGCTGCTGGGTATCGAACTGATTCACGCGGCGCAAGCCGTGGACCTGCGCACGCGCGCCGATCCACAGCGCTCACTGGGCAAGGGAACCAGCGCGCTGCTCGCGGCATTCCGCCAAGAAGTGCCGTTTCTATCGGAAGACCGGCGACTGGCCATCGATATCGCGAGCGCCAGCCGCTTTCTTGAACGGGACCACGACGCCGGACAGTAGGCGCTGGCCCGATACAGCAGCGAGCTCTGCACAGGGGAAACCATGAATACCTCTCTCGTCATCCGCATGAGCGCCGCCATCCTGGCCGGCGCGCTGTCCACGTCGGCGGCATGCGCCGCCGGCGGCAAGTATCCCGAGCGGCCCGTCACCATAGTGGTGCCATTCGGGGCCGGCGGCATCGCCGACGCCCTGCCTCGCATCGTCGGGCAGGAACTCGGCGACAAGTGGGGCGTGCCGGTCATCATCGAGAACAAGGTCGGCGCGTCCGGCAATATCGGTATGGACTACGTGGCCCGCGCCAAGCCCGACGGCTATACACTGGCCCTCGCGCCGGCGGGCAATTTGACCGTCAACCCCTTGCTCTACACCAAGCTGCCGTTCGACACGGCCAAGGATTTCGCGCCGGTCACCATGCTGGCCACGTCGCCCAACGTGCTGGTAGTCAATGAGCGCGTACCCGCGAGCACTTTCAAGGAACTGGTGGACTACGCCCGCCAGCATCCCGACAAACTCAATTACTCGTCCCCCGGACCCGGCAGCGGCGCCCACCTGGCCGGCGAACTGCTGAACCAATCGGCTGGCATTGTCGTGCGGCACATCCCCTACAACGCGATGGCCGCCGCGGTCAATGATGTGGTCGCCGGCAACGTCGACATGATGTTCGCGGGCGTCTCGACGGTGCTGCCGCAGATCCAGGCCGGCAAACTGCGCGCGCTGGCCGTGGCCGGTCCCGCGCGCCTGCCACAGCTGCCGGACGTTCCCACCGTGGCGGAAAGCGGCTACCCCGGCTTCGACGTGACCTCTTGGTACGGCATCGTGGCGCCCGCCGAGGTCCCGGCCGAAATCCTCGACCGGCTGCAGGCCGACATCGCCGCCGCCGTCGGCATGGAAGCCGTGCGCCAGAAATTCACCGGCTTGGGCGTGGAGCCGGCCGGCTCGAGCCGCGCCGACTTCGCCCGCACCATCCAGGACGAGAGCCGCAAGTGGGCGGCCATCGTCAAGAAAGCCGGCATCCAGCCTATCCAATGACCGAGGAGACCTCATGCAGTCCATCGACATCACCTACCTGAACGGACCCGACGTACGTGCGCTGGCGCTCACCGACGCCGAAATTCTCGCCGCCGTGGAAAGCGCGCTGGACGCACAAGGACGCGGCAAGACCGTCATCGAGCCACGGGTGCACCTGGTGCCGGAATCCTCGACCAAAGGCCATTTCAATGTGCTGCGCGGCTATATCGAACCGCTGCACGTCGCCGGCGTGAAAGTAGTCAGCGACTTTGTCGACAACTACAAGATCGATCTGCCATCTGAAATGGCCCTGCTGAACCTGTTCGACCCAGTCAACGGCAAGCCGCTGGCCGTCGTCGACGCCACCGCCATCACCGACATGCGCACCGGCGCGGTCACGGCCCTGGGCGCCAAGTACCTGGCGCCGAAGCGGAGCAAGGTGCTGGGCCACATCGGCTCGCGCGGCACTTCGTACTGGAATGTCCGCCTTCTCGACAGCCTCTACGATTTCGACGAGATCCGCGTGCACTCCCGCCGTCCCGAAAGCCGCCAGGCATTCGGCGAGCGCCTGTCGCGCGACCTGGGCAAGCCGGTCAAGGTGGTGGACGACTGGGAGTCCTGCGTGCGCGACGCCGACATCGTCGTCGAGGCCTCGCGCCTGCCCGAGCCCACGCCACTGCTCAGGACGGAATGGATCAAGCCCGGCGCCCTGGTCATGCCCTACGGCACCATGAGCGCGGTGGAATTGAGCCTGACTGACATCATGAGCAAAGTGGTCGTCGACGACTGGGGCCAATGCCGCAAGGGGCTCCCCTACGGCGCGCTGCGCGCCCACGTTGACAGCGACCGCATCACCGAGGAAAACCTGCACGCCGAGATCGGCCAGATCGTCGCGGGGGCCAAGCCGGGCCGCGAGCGTGACGACGAGACCATTCTGTTCTGGCACCGCGGCCTGTCAACCACCGACATCGCGCTGGGCCATGCCATGCTCGAGAAGGCCCGCAAGATGGGCCTGGGCCAGACGCTCAAGTTCGCCTAGGCACTGCGCCATGGAGCTGATCGCTTCCACACGCATGTACGACGCGGCCCCCGCGGCGCGCGCCGCCTGGCACGCGCTGCTCCAGGCCGCGCACGCGCGCGCCGGCCTGGAGATCCGGTTCGTCGAACACGGCTGGCCGACTCCCATCGGTGAACTGTGGGACCGGCCCGGCCTGTGCGGCGCCTTCATGTGCGGCTGGCCCTTCGCCACCGCCTTGCGGGCGGGACGCGCCTACACGGCCATCGCCGGCGTGGTCCCGGCCTGGCCCGCCTATCGAGGGTTGCCGCGTTACCGCAGCGAGTTCCTGGTGCGCGTCGACAGCCCCTGGCGCACGCTGGCCGACGCGACCGGCAGCCGCTATGGCTGGATGGTGCGCGACTCGCAATCCGGCTGGAACGCGCCGCGCGCCACTCTGGCCCGGCACATCCCGCCGGGCGGCTCGCGGTTCGCCGAATCCAAAGGGCCATACGGCAACCCGCGCGGCCTGCTGCGCGCCCTGGTGGATAAGCAAATCGACCTCACCGCGGTGGACGGCTGGTACCTGGACTTGCTGCGCGCGCACGACCCGGACACATTGGCCGGGCTGCGTACCCTGGCCTATACGCCCTGGACCCCCAACCCGTTGCTGGTGGCCGGACCCGACGTAGACCCGGCCGTCGCCGCGCGCCTGTCGCGCGCGCTGCTGATCCTGCACGAAGACCCGCGCGATGCGTCGCTGCTACGCAATGCGCACGTGGCGCGCTTCGTGCGGCCCGCACCCGCGCGCTACGGGGCGCTGATAGACATGGAGCAGGCGGCGCTCGCCCGCGGCTATCCGGAGATCCGCTGAAACAGGCGCCGTCACGAGCCGGCGCCATGGACGCACAACTGCCCGGCGCCAAAACCAGCGACGTGAGGCACCCCCATCAGGATCATGGTGCGCTCCAGCTCGGCGCGCAGCAAGGACAGCACGCCGTGCACGCCCCGCTCGCCGCCCCCGGCCAGACCATATGCCATCGGCCGGCCCACCCATACCCCTTGCGCGCCGCAGGCCAGCGCCTTGGCGATATCCGAGCCGCGCCGGAAGCCGCCGTCGACGAACACCAGCGCCTTGCCGTCCACCGCATCCCGCACGCGCGGCAGCATCTGCATGGTGGCGGGCGCGGCGTCCAGCTGCCGGCCGCCGTGGTTGGAAACGATGAGCCCGTCCAGGCCCAGCGCCACGGCGCGGCGCGCATCGTCCGGATGCAGCACGCCCTTGACCAGCAGCGGCCCGTCCCACAAGGAGCGGAGCCAGGCCAGGTCCTCCCATACCAGGGACCGGTCCATGGCGCGCGACAGCAGCGCGGCCTGCGCCTGCGCCGACGCGGCGCCGTCGGCCGGCGCCAGGTTGACGAACTGCGGCGCGCCGGCGCGCGCCATGCGGGCCAGCCAGCGCGGGTGGGTCAGCATGTCCCACAGCATGGCCGGCCCCGGCCTGAAGGGCAGCGCGAAGCCATTGCGCACATCGCGCTCGCGGTAGCCGCTGACCGGCACATCGATAGTCAGCACCAGCGCGTCGAACCCGGCCTGCCGCGCGCGCCGCACGATCTGCGCGGCCAGGTCGCGCGCCTGCATGACATACAGCTGCATCCAGCAGGGGCCGGCGGTGGCGGCGCGCACGGCCTCCAGCCGGCTGTTGGACGCGGTCGACAGGATGAACGGCAGGCCCGCGGCGCCCGCCGCCCGCGCGGCCAGCACATCGCCGTCCGGGCGCAACAGGCCGTTCAGCCCGACGGGCGCCACGCCGAACGGCGCGGCCCAGCGCTGGCCGTACACCTGGACGCCGGTATCGACGCCGGTCGTGTCGCGCAGGCCGCCGGGCAGTAAGCCCAACCGTTCCAGACTGTGCGCGTTGCGCCGCAAACAGCGCTCATCCTCCGCGCCGCCCTCGACATAATCGAACACGAAGCGCGCCAGCTCGCGGTAGTCCGCGACGTTCAGTTGCATGGCCGGTCTCCCGTCAAGACGACACGGGCTTGCGCACGAACCGCAGCGGGTGCTCGACCAGGTCCGGCGCAGGCAGGTCCAGGGCGCGCGCCAGCGCCTGCCCCTGCGGATCGGCCAGCGCCGCCGCGCGCGCCTTGGCGATGCGCCCGGCCAGCGATTCCCCGGGGCTGTCGTCGGTCCGGGCCGCGGCCAGCCAGGCCTGCACATCGTCCAGGATCGCACGCAGACTGCGATGGCCGCGCTCGCTGGTCTCGCCGTAGCCCTTGACCACATTGCCGCACAACGCCAGTTCCAGGGCGGCGCGCGGATCATGCGCCAACAGGCCACGCACGGCCGCCAGCCAGCGCCCGATCATCCTCTGTTCGGCCGCATAGCGTTCGGTGCGCGGGCGCCAGCGGCGCAAGCCGCGCAGGAGGCACAGCAGGGCAAACCCGCTGACGCTGCTGGTGCGCACGCGCAGGCCCGTGGCCAGACGGCCGGCATGCCTGCCCAGGCGGCGGCGCAGCCACCCGGCCAGCGCCGGAGGCAGCACCGAGCACAACTCGTCCAGGCCCGGCTTCAGGAACTCGGTCACGCGCACCGGCTCGTCCGGCGCCGCGCCCACTTCACGCCGGACGCGCTGCAGCCGTGCGCGCCGCGTCTTCAAATCCGCGACGCGGATCACGTCTTCGTAGCTCATCCACAGGGCCAGGAAGCGCGCCGTCTCGCGGGTCACCTCCAGGCCCTCGCCGCCGTGCGCCTGCTCGCTTTGCAGGATCGACTCGACACGGTCCAGATACAGGTCCGCATAGGCCGGCCCCTGGTAATCGATGAGCTGGGCGACGCCCGCGCCGGCCAGCGGCCTCACCTGGACAGGCAACACCGCGACGCGAGCCGGCATCGGCGCCGCCGGCTCGCCATCGACCGGGCCGTGCACAGCGGAAAGTGCCGGGCCCGCCGCGGCGGCCACATCCGGCATGCCCGCGCCGGCCGCCCCGGCCAGCGCCCGGGCCTGCTCGTAGCCGGCCGCGAAGCCGGCCAGGCTGGCATCCACCGCCTTGCCGGCCTGGCGGATGGCGTCCTCGCATGCCGCGCGGCTGAAGGGCAAGGCGCCGCTGCCGGCCATCGCGCCGAACAGCACGGTGTTGATGACGGTGCGATGGCGCGCCGCCAGGGCCGCCATGTCGAACAGCACGGTCTGCCTGGCCAGCGCCTCG
The DNA here is from genome assembly GCF_002261345.1 of Bordetella genomosp. 2. Lineage (GTDB taxonomy): Bacteria > Pseudomonadota > Gammaproteobacteria > Burkholderiales > Burkholderiaceae_B > Bordetella_A. The sequence goes on from NZ_NEVT01000008.1 coordinate 292,368, forward strand.
GCCGCGCGCAGCACACGCTCGGCGCGATAGCGGCCGTCGCCCATCGCCGCCTTCTCGGACACCGCGAACTCGCGATGCGTGGAAGCCACCAGCACCGTCTTGTGCGGGTTGACATAGCCGCCTTGCAGCATGCGGCCGGCCTCGACCAGCTCGGAGGCGGCCACGATCGCCACGTCCCCGGGATAGGGCACCAGGGAAAAGACTGGCTCGCGTCCCTGCAGCGCCGCGCGCGGCGCCGGCAGGATCTCCAGGTAATAGTTGGTGGCCCCGGTACGCTGCGCCACCCCGGGCACGGACGTGCCCTGGACAGGAAAGTCGTGCGCGCGCGCCGCGGCGATGATCCAGTCGGCCAGCACGCCGCCGCCTTCGCCTCCCAGCGCGGCGACCAGCACGGTGATCGGTGCGGGAATGGTCATGGCGCCACTCCTTCGATCCCGCGGGCGCGGCCGGCCAGCGCGCCGATGATGCGCCGGCGCCAGCGGTCGGCGCGCCGCTCCCAGGCGGTCGGGTTCTGCACCACCTCGGCCTTGAAGAACGATGGGCACAGCTGTGCCGCATGCGCCACTTCGCCGCACAGCCCGCAGCCGACGCAGCCCTGGTTGACGGTGGCGACCGGGTCGGTGCGCAGCGCGCTGGGATTGGGCTTGATCGACAGCGACGGACAGCCCGACAGCCGGATACAGGAATGATCGCCGGTGCACACGTCCTCGTCGATGCCGAAGCGGGTGCGCACCACGCGCTCGCCGTTCTTGAGCTTGCGCGCAGTCAGCGGCTTGAGGCGGCGCTGCCGTTCCAGCTGGCATTCGCCGTCGGCGATGATCACCTTCAGCCCGCCCTCGGGCGTGCTCATCGCCTCGTCCAGGGTGCGGCGCATGTCGGCGACCTGGTAGCTGGGGACCTTGCGCAACCACTTCACCCCCACGCCGCGCAGCGCCGCCTCGATATCCAGCGTCAGGGGCTTGGCCGCCGGCTGCGAAGGCGAGGAAGGAATCGCCTGCGTGCCGGTCGCCGAGGTATAGCCGTTCTTGAGGATCACCAGCACGGAGTCCTGGCCGTTGTACATGGCATTGACGACGCCGCTGGTGAAGCCGTTGTGCCAGAACCCGCCGTCGCCCATCACGCTGACCACCCGCTTTTGCATCAGCGGCGCGATGCCGGACGAACTGGCCAGCCCCAGGCCATACCCCAGCACGGTGCTGCCGATGTTGAACGGCGCCAGCGTGCCGAACGTGTGGCAGCCTATGTCGGCGCTCACGTGCAATGGCCCCAGCTGCTGCTGCGCCAGCTTGATCGCGGAAAACACCGGCCGCTCCGGGCAGCCGACGCAGAACCCCGGCGGACGGTTCGGCACCGGCTCGCCCAGCGCCTGGAGCGCCGCCCGCTTGTACCCTGTCAGCGCCCCGGCGGCCTGGTGCAACCGTTCGCCTTCGCGCGCCAGTCCGGCCTGCCGCAGGTAATCCGCCAGGCCACGCAACATGACTTCGCCGGTGTACTCCCCCGCCAGCGGGAACACGTCCTTGCCATGCACGCGCGTGGCCGCGCCCGCCTTGCGCAACAGCGCGTTCAGCGCCTCTTCGATATAGTCCGGCTGGCCTTCCTCCACCACCAGCACCGCGTCCTTGCCCTGGCAAAAAGCCTGCAGCTCCTCCGGCACCAGCGGGTACACGACGTTGAGCACGTAGATGGGCACCTCGCTGGCGCCGAAGACGTCGGCCAGCCCCAGCTGCTGCAAGGCGCGGATGACGCCGTTGTACAGCCCGCCCGGCACGACCAGCCCGAGGTTCGCGCGCGCGCCGGGAAAATGCTCGTTCAACCGCGCCCGGCGTATGTGTTCCAGCGCCGCCGGCCAGCGCACCTGCACCTTCTGGCGTTCGTGCTCGTAGGTCGATGGCGGCAGGTTGATCTTGGCGTAGTCGAACTTGCCGTCGCGCAGCCCCAGGCGCGTCGATACCTGCGGCGCCACGTTGTCCTTGCACACGAAGCTGCCGTGCACGTGGCAGGCGCGGATGCGCAGCTGCATCATCACGGGCGTCTGGCTGGCTTCCGACAGCTCGAACGCCTGCTCCACCGCGTCGACGATCGACGTCAGGTTGGGGCGCGGGTCCATCAGCCAGATCTGCGACTTCATGGCGAAGGCGTGGGTGCGCTCCTGGATGATGCTGGAGCCGTCGCCGTAGTCTTCGCCCAGGATGATCAGCGCGCCGCCCGTCACGCCGGCCGACGCCAGGTTCGACAGCGCGTCCGACGCGACATTGGTGCCCACCGTGGATTTCCACGTAACCGCCCCGCGCACCGGGTAATGGATCGAGGCGCCCAACATCGCCGCCGCGCCGGCCTCGGAGGCGCTGTTCTCGAAGTAGATGCCCAGTTCCTGCAGCAAGCCCTGCGCATCGCCCAGCACGTCGATCAGGTGCGACACCGGGGCGCCCTGGTAGCCGCCGATATAGCTGACGCCGGACTGCAGCAGCGCCTTGGTGACGGCCAGGATGCCCTCGCCGTGAAAAACCTGGCCAGCGCCCAGCGAGAGATTGCCGACCTCGCGCGCGAACGAACGTTCCATGCCTGCCTCCTGGACAACGCCGCGCCATAGGGCGACGCGGGCGCCGATGTAATGGGTATTGGGCGATAGTAGGAGCGGGCATACAATCCATACAATCGATGGACGGTATGTTTCATATCGAATCCATCTATACAACATCAATAACACGCTGGCGCGCCGCGCCAGGGAGACAAAGCGCATGGCAGCCTCGGCCCCTGACGCCGGCGGCGCGCACCGGCTCGACCTGAACCTGGTGCGCCTGATGGTGGCGGTATTCGAGACGGGCAGCGTCAGCCTGGCAGCCGAACGGCTGGCGCTGACCCAGCCCACGGTCAGCTACGGGCTCGCCAAGCTGCGCCAGTCATACGGCGACGCCCTATTCGTGCGCGACGGCCGCGGCATGACGCCCACTCCGCGCGCCGAGCAGATATACGCCGCATTCCAGGAAGCGCTCGCCTGCATCGACAGCACCCAGGAACTGGCCGGCCCCTTCGTGCCGGCCAGCACGACGCGACGCTTCCGGGTCGCGATGTCGGATATCGGCGGACTGTGCTTCCTGCCGCCGCTGATGGCCCACCTGCGCCGCGTGGCGCCGCAGGCCAACCTGGAGGTGCTGCAGGTGCCGGTGGACACGCTGATCGAGCAACTGGCCTCGGGCAAGGCCGACGCCGCCGTCGGCAACCTGCCGATGCTGCACGACAAACTGCGCAACCGGCCGCTGTTTCGCGAACACTACGTCTGCCTGATGGCGCGCGGGCATGCGGCCGCCGCGCACGGCGAGCTATCGCTGGCCGCGTTCCTGGCCACGCCACACGTGCTGGTATCGTCGCCCTTCTTCGCGCACCAGCGCATGGAAGAAACCCTGCGCGCCCAGGGCGTACACCGCAAGATCGCGCTGCGCATCCCGCACTTCACCATCCTGCCCGGCCTGATCGCGCAAAGCGACCTGATCGCCATCCTGCCATCGCGGGTGGCGCGCGTGTTCGAATCCTACGGAGGCCTGCAGTCGCTGCCGCTGCCGGTGGCCATTCCGGAGTTCGAAGTATGCGTGCACACGCACGCCTACCATGCCGCCCAGCCCGCCGTGCACTGGTTCGCCGGGCAGATCGTATCGGCCTTGCAGGATCTCTGACCATCGTGAGCACCCTGTCCCAACTCGACATCGCCGCGCTGCGCCTGCTGATCGCCGTGGCCGACAGCGGCAGCATCAGCGCGGGCGCGGCGCGCAGCCATGTCTCCGTGGCCGCCGCCAGCAAGCGCATCAGCGACCTGGAAGCGCGGGTCGGCGTGGCCCTGTTGCTGCGGCACCGGCGCGGCGTCAAGCCCACCCCGGCGGGCGACATCTTCATCGCCCACGCGCGCCGCATGGCGGGCCTGGCCGGCGCCATGGAAGAGGACTTGCGCGATTATGCGCATGGCGTCGAGGACCGCGTCCGCATCGTCGCCAACTCGGCCTGTATTGTGCAGTTCCTGCCGGAAGACCTCAACGGCTTCATGCAAGGCAACCCGCGCGTGCGCATCGATCTCGAAGAACACACCAGCCGCTCCGCCGTCGAAATGCTGCAGACCGACCGCGCCGACCTGGGCCTGTTCGACGGCGGCTATGCGGCAGGCAACGTGCACTGCCGCCCCTATCGCACCGATACGCTGGTGTGCGTCATGCACCCGCGGCACAGCCTGGCGCGCCACCGGCGCGCGCTGCGCTTCGAACAGACGCTGCAGCACGACCAGGTCGGCCTGTACCGGGGCACCGCCATCCTGACCCAGATGGAACGCGCCGCCACCGAGGCCGGCCGCGCGCTGCGCCTGCGCATCCAGGTCACCAGCTTCGACGCTGTCTGCCGGATGGCCGAAAGCGGCATTGGCATCGGCATCGTGCCCGACCGCGTGGCGCAGCCCTACGTCGCGCTGGGCCGGCTGCACCAGGCGCGCCTGCGCGATGCCTGGGCCACGCGGCAGCTCATGCTCGGCTGGCCGCAGCAGCGCGAGCCGTCGCCGGGCACCCAGGGTCTGATCGCCCATCTGCTGGATGCCGCGGCGCGCTGATGCTTTCGGGTTTGTCGAAAGCTGCTTGAAAAAAACTCGATTGCCCGTCCGGCGTCGGCAAACCTATAACCGCAACCAGGCGGTGAGCGCCGATCCAGACACGGAGACAATCATGCAGCATGCAGCACCCGGCGCGCCCGCGCGCGACCTGACCATCGAGCGGGTCCAGGCCATCCCCCTGCACATCGAAGTCGCGATGCAAGTGCCGGGCGGCCAGAAGCGCAGCGCGCTGTCGTGTGTGCTGGTGCGCGTCGATACCGCGTGCGGGCTCACCGGCTGCGGTTTCACGGCGATCACCGAGGAAGAAGTGGTGGCCGCCGCCATCGACCATGTCGCGGCCGATGCGCCGGTCGGCGCGTCCGCGCTGGACACCGAGAAGCTGTGGGAACGCCTGTACTGGCTGCTGGCGCCGCGCGGGCAGAGCGGCTACGCCGCGCATGCCATGGCGGCCGTGGATATCGCGCTGTGGGATCTGAAAGCCCAGCGGCTCGGCCTGCCCCTGTGGCGGCTGCTGGGCGGCGCGCGGCCCGCCGTGCCGGTCTACGCCACCTTCGGCTTCAATTTCCTGGATCGCGACCAACTTGCCGAGGCGGCCGCGCAATGGGTCGCGCGCGGTTTCTCGCGCCTGAAGATGACGGTCGGCAACCACGGCCTGCAGCGCCGCGACGAGCCGCGCCCGCTGTCCGACCTGATCCGGGAAGACGAGGCGCGCGTGCGCGCGGTGCGCCAACGCGTCGGCCCGCAGGTCGAGCTGTGCATCGACGCGAATTGCAGCCTGGACCCCTACCATGCGCGCATACTGGCCGCGCGCCTGGCCGACTGCGACATCGCCTTCTTCGAAGAGCCGGTCACGCAGAACGACGCGCGCGCCCTGGCGGACCTGCGCCGGCGCGCGCCCATGCCGCTGGCGGGCGGCCAGAACGAAGGACAGGCCGCGCGCTTCGCCGACTTCTTCCACGAGCAGTCGCTCGACATCGTGCAGCCCAATGTCGCCATCACCGGCGGCTACACCCAATGCCTGCGCATTGCCGGCATGGCGCAGGCCTGCAATGTCGCCATCGCCAATGGCGGGGCCTGGCCGTTCCACAACATGCACCTGCATGCCGGCCTGGCGCACGGCGGCTTCATTGAATATCACACGGTCGCGGTGCAGGTCTGCGAGCAGATCTACACCGGCCTGCCGGCGCCGGATGCCGGGTGGCTGCCGCTGCCCGAAACGCCCGGCCTGGGTTTCGCGCCGGACTGGAGCGCGATCGCCGAGATCGCCAGGCGCCCGCTGTCGCGCGGGCACGGCAAGCACTAGGGCCGCAGGCCCGGCGTTTACCAACAACCCGCGCCATGACGCGGCAGGAGACAAGCATGCACCATACCCGCCCCCAAGGACCTTCCCGACGTCGCCGCCTGGTCGCCGCCCTCGCGCTGGCCGGCTGTGCGCCGCTGGCCGGCCTGCTCGCCGGCGCGCCGGCCCGCGCCGCCGACTGGCCGGCGCAGCAGCCGATCCGGCTGGTGGTGCCGGCTCCCGCGGGCGGCTCGCTGGACATCCTGTCCCGCCCGCTTGCCGCCAAGCTGGCGGGCATCCTGGGCCAGGCCGTGGTGGTCGAGAACCGGGGCGGCGCGGGCGGCATGGTGGGGGCCGACTATGTCTCCAAGGCGACGCCGGACGGCTATACCTTCCTGATGGGAGCCATCCACCATGCCATCGGCGCCACCGTCAATCGGAACCTGGTGTTCGACCCCGCCAGGGAACTGGTCGGCGTGGCCAACATCGGCACCACGCCCAACGTGGCCATCGTCAACAACCGCCTGCCGGTGCGCACGCCCCAGGAGTTGGTGGCATGGCTGAAGCAGCGGGGCGACAAGGCCAACTACGCCACCGGCGGGCCCGGCACCCTGCAGCACCTGAGCATGGAATGGTTCAAGTCGCTGACCGGCGTGCAGGCCATGACCGTCCACTATCGGGGCAGTTCGCCGGCCATGAGCGACCTGCTCGGCGGCCAGGTCGACCTGATGTTCGAGACCATGCCGCTGGCCCTGGCGCAAACCCGCGCCGATGCGGTCCGCGCCGTCGCCGTCACCAGCCGGGAGCGCTCGCCCGCCCTGCCCGACCTGCCCACCTTCAACGAAACCGTCGCCCCCGGCTTCGCGGTGTCGAGCTGGTACGGCGTGATGGCGCCCGCCGCCACGCCACGTCCCATCCTGGAGCGCATGCACCAGGCCATCGAGCAGGCGCTGGCCATGCCGGACATCGTGCAGACCTGGCAGTCGGCCGGCGTGCAGCCCCAGCCCATGTCGCAGGCCGAATTCCAGGCCTTCTGGCTGGGCGAGATCGACCGCTGGGGCCAGATTGCCGACGAGCACGACATACGCATCGAATGACGCCGTGGCGCGGGCCCGCGCCATCGCCGCCCGGGCGCAGCCGGACGGCGCGCCCGCGGGGCGGTCGCGCTGATAACATGGCCCGGGTATTCCACTCCGACAATCTCCCGCCATGCTCCTGCCTGAACGTCGCGCCCACCCGCGCCTCCGCCTGGCCGCCCTGGCCCTCGGCACGGCGCTGGCGGCCGCTGCCTCCGCGGCGGCCGCCGCCAGCGCCGACCGGCAGCCCGCCCCCTATCGCCCCATCAGCGCGCAGGAACTCTACGATGGCATCATGCAGGGCGGCCTCGCGTCATGGGTCGAGGACCCGGCGCAGCGCACCATGCTGTCGACCCTGATGGCCACCTCGTACATCCTCGGCATTGCCGACAGCGCCGCCGGCAAGCAATGGTGTCCGGCGTCCGGCCTGGACACCGAGGCCATGCCGGGACCCGTGCTCGACTACCTGGCCGACCTGCCCGAGGCGCGCCGGTCCGAGCCGGCGGCCGGCATCGTGGTCGAAGCGCTGGGCCGCGCCCACCCCTGCGCGCATTGAACTGTCGGCCACGCTGGCCAGGAAGCCGCGCCGGCGCCCCCGCAGACGCCAGCCGGGTCAGTCCGCGGATTCGCCCGCCATGGCCAGGCTGGCCTGCCGGCCGGCCTCGACCACCAGCGGCACGATCTCTTTCACCCTGGCCAGCGTCAGGCGCGAAGCCGGCCCCGACAGGCCGATCGCCGCGACGGTGCGGCCGGTCGGATCGATGACCGGCGCCGCCAGCCCGCAGACGTCGTCGTGCCATTCGCCCCGGTTGCTGGCCCAGCCGCGCACGCGCGTGCGCCGGATGTCCTCGTCGAACTTGCGCGCAGCCGCTGCGGCATCGGCTTGGCCGGCGGCGGCCAGCTCGCGGTAGCGCGCCTGGGCGTGCTCGGGCAGGGTCGCGATCAGCATCTTGCCCGAGGCGGTCCGCACGCTCGGCGCCCGGCCGCCCACCTCGGTGTGCGACCGCACTTTCTCCAGGCTGTCGAGCTTGGCGATGAAGACGATATCGTCGCCTTCCAGCACCGAAAGCAGGATCGACTCATGCGTCAGTTGCTGCAACCGCGTCATGGCGGGCATGGACAACGACCGCACGTCGAGCCGCTCCACCAGCGGCACGCCCACCTGCCATAGCTTCAGGGTGGCCCGATAGGCGTTGCCCTCCTTCCTGACATAGCCCAGCTCGATCCACGTCTGCAGCAGCCGATGGACCATGCTGGGCACCATCGACAGCGCCTCGCCCAGATCGGTGATGCCGGCCGTGCCGCCGTGCCTGGCCAGGTATTCGAGCAATTGCATGCCCTTGACGAGCGTGTTGTTCATGCCGATAGCGTCCGCGAAGTCTGAAGAATCGATTGAGCAAGACGAATTATCGCCAAATCGGTTCCGGTCCATGGCCCACCCTGTCACGCAGGGTTGACGGTCTCGTTGAACGCACCTATTATTTCTACATACTAGATTTCATTTTCTATTATGTAGAAAACAAAACAGCCCGCAGTTCCCGGCAGCAAGTGATCCGCTTTGATAACCAGGCCGCGCGGCGCAAGCGCTGGCCAAATGGAGAGAGACATGGAAAGGATTGCTGTACAGAACTTCCCCGACCGCACCACCCTCATCACCATCAACCGGCCCGAACGGCGCAACGCCATCTGTTCGCAGACGGCGATCGAACTGCAGCAGGCCTTCCAGGCCTTCGATGCGTCCGAGCAGCGGGTGGCGGTGCTTACCGGGGCCGGCGACCAGGCCTTCAGCGCGGGCGCCGATGTGGCCGACGTGCCGGAACTCTGGCGCTGTGTGCCAACCGTCGGCGTCACCACCGAAAAGCCGATCATCGTGGCCGTCTCCGGCTGGTGCGTGGGCGGCGGGCTGACGTTGGCCATGATGGCCGACCTGGCCGTGGCGGCCGAAAATGCCAAGTTCTCCTACCCCGAAGCCAGGTTGGGCCTCACCCAGGGCATGATCGCCGGCCTGGCGGGCCGGATCCCCCACAAGCTCGCCATGGAAATGATGCTGCTGGCGCGGGTCTTCGATGCGCGGCGCGCCGCCGAGGCGGGGCTGGTCAACGAGGTCGTGCCCAACGGCCGCCATGTCGAGGCGGCGCTGGCGATGGCGCGCGACATGGCGCAGATGGCGCCGCTGGTGCTCAAGACCCTCAAGCGCGTCGTCACCACGGCCATCCTTCCGGTCGGTCCCACGGAACACTTCGGCCGCGCCAAGTACGCGATGGAAGCCGTGGCCGGCAGCGCCGACTGCGCCGAGGGCTTCGCGGCCCACAAGGAAAAGCGCGCGCCGGTCTTCCACGGCCATTGATCGCCCGCGGCATCAGCCGCGCCCCCGCCGTCCATCCCCATCCTGGAGGAGAGAGCCATGGCTCACCTGCTCAAGCAGTTGCTGTCCGCCTGCCTGCTGTTCCTCGCTGCACAATCGCCGGCCGCACTGGCCGACACCTATCCGTCCCGTCCGATCAAGCTAGTGGTGCCGTTCCCGCCGGGCGGCACCTCCGACACCGTCGCCCGCGTGCTCGCCAAGGGCATGGGCGAACGGCTGGGACAGTCCGTGATCGTCTACAACCAGGGCGGCGGCGGCACCATCATCGGCACCGAGGCGGTGGCCCGCAGCGCGCCGGACGGCTACACCCTGCTCTGGATGACGACCCCGTTCGCCATCAATCACACGCTGTTCGCCAAGCGGCCCTACGACACGTTCGAGGACTTCATCCCGGTGGTCGACGTCATCTCGGTGCCGCTGGTATTGATCGTGCCGTCGAACTCGCCGGCCAAGACCCTCCAGGACCTGATCGCCATGGCGAAGAAGGCGCCCGGCAAAGTGGCCTATGGGTCTTCGGGGCCGGGCGGATCCCCGCACCTGGCCACCGCCATGTTCGCCAGCAAGGCCGGCCTGCAGCTCAACCACATTCCCTACAAGGGCAGCGCCCCGGCAGTCATGGACCTGGTCGCCGGCCAGACCGATTTCGTCATCGACACGCTGTTCCTCACCCGTTCGCAGATCGAGGCCGGCAAGGCGCGCGCGCTGGCGCAGACCGGGGCCGCGCGCTCCCCGCTGTTGCCCGATGTGCCGACGATGCGGGAAGCGGGCCTGGACGACTACGAGGCGAGCTCATGGCTGTCGCTGGCGGCGCCGGCCGGCACGCCGGAAACCATCGTGTCGCGGCTCAACGCGACCGCGAACGAGGTGCTGCAAGACGACGCCGTGCGCCGGTCGCTCGAAGACCAGGGGCTGGTCATCGCCGGCGGCAGTCCGGAGCGCGCCAGGACGCACCTGCGTGCGGAAGTCGAGCGCTGGGGCCAGGCCGTGCGCGATTCCGGCGCGACCATCAACTGAAGAGGGGAAACAGCATGTCTGATGCACAAGGGCCGGCGAGAAGCGGGCCGCTGACCGCGCTGCGCGTGCTCGACCTGGGCACCATGGTGGCCGGTCCGGTAGCCGCCACGCTGATGGGCGACTTCGGCGCCGACGTGATCAAGATCGAGCAGCCCGGCGTGGGCGACACCATCCGCGGGCTGGGGCCGTTCGTGAACGAGGAAGGCCTGTGGTGGACGGTGGAGGGCCGCAACAAGCGCTCCATCACCCTCGACCTGCGCCAGGAAGCCGGGCAGGACCTGCTCAAGCGCCTGGTGGCGGACGCCGACGTGCTGGTGGAGAACTTCCGCCCCGGCACGCTGGAGCGCTGGGGCCTGGATTATGAGGCGCTGGCGCGGGTGAACCCGGGCCTGGTGATGCTGAGCGTTTCGGGCTTCGGCCAGACCGGTCCGAACGCGCAGCGCGCGGGCTACGACCGCATCGCCCTGGCCTTCAGCGGCGTGATGGACATGACCGGCTTTCCCGATCGCCCGCCGGTGCGCGTGGGCGTCTCGGTGGCCGACTACAGCACCGCCACCATGGGCGCATTCGCGGTCATGATGGCGCTGTACCACCGCGACACCGGCGGCGGCCGCGGCCAGCACATCGACCTGGCCCTGTATGAGTCGATGTTCCGCTTCACCGACTCGATGTGCGCCGCCTACGACCGGCTCGGCATGGTGCGCAAGCGCACCGGCAATGTGCACCAGGCCGCGGCCCCGGGCAAGACCTTCCCCACCCGCGACGGCCGCTACATCATCCTGACGATCTCGGGCGATACGCTGTTCCGGCGCCTGATGCAGGCTATCGACCGCCCCGACCTGGGCGAGGATCCCGGCCTGGCCACGCATGAACAGCGTTGGCGCCGCATCGAAGAACTGAACCAGGTAGTGGAAGACTGGATCGCCGCGCGGCCGGTCGACGCGGTCGGCCAGGCACTCGACCGCCATGGCATCCCGTTCTCGCTGGTGCTGTCGGTGGAAGATATCTTCCGCGACCCCCACTACGCGGCGCGCGGCAACCTGGTCACCACCCAGCACCCGCGCATGGGCCCGGTCACCATGCAGGGCATCGTGCCGCGCCTGTCCGGCACGCCGGGCGAGATTGCGTGCGCCGCGCCGTCGCTGGGCCAGCACAATGCCGAAGTCTATGGCGGGCTGCTCGGGCTGGACGACGCCGCCCTGGCCGCCCTGCAAGAACGCGCCGTGATCTGACGAAGAGGAACAGACCATGCGCATACTCGATGGACTCAAAGTGCTGGAAGTCGCCTCGCTGGGGCCCGTCCCCTGGGGCGGCATGCTGCTGGCGGACATGGGCGCTTCGCTGATACGCGTGGACCGCCCCGACGGCGGCCCGGCCGGCGCCGACCGCGATCCGGTCCGGCGCGGACGCAGCGCCGTGCGCCTGGACCTCAAATCGGCGCAAGGGCGGGCCGGTTTCCTGCGGCTGGCCGCGCGCGCCGACGTGCTCATGGAGGGCATGCGGCCGGGCGTCATGGAAAGGCTCGGCGTGGGCCCCGACCCGTGCCTGCAGGCCAACCCCCGGCTGGTCTACGCCCGCATGACCGGCTGGGGCCAGGCCGGCCCCCTGGCGCCGCGCGCGGGCCACGACATCAACTACATCGCCACCACCGGCGCGCTGCATGCCATCGGCACCGCGCAAGCGCCGGTCGTGCCGCTCAATCTGGTGGCCGACTACGGCGGCGGCGGCGCCTTCCTTGTCATGGGTATCCTGGCGGCGGTGCTGCAGGCCCGGCAATCCGGGCAAGGGCGCGTGCTGGATATCGCCATGATCGACGGCGTGGCCAGTCTCATGACCGCCGCATACGGCCGCCTGGCGAACGGCTCGTGGCAGGACCGGCGCGCCGCCAATGCCCTGGACGGCGGCGCCCCCTGGTACGGGGTCTACGAGACGCGCGACGGCAAGCACGTGGCGGTGGGCGCCGTCGAAGCGCCGTTCTACCGGGAGCTGCTCCAGAAACTCGCGCTCACCCACTTGCCGGACCGCGCCGACGCCGCGCACTGGCCGGCCATCCGCGCGGCCCTGGCGCAGGCTTTCGCCAGCCGCACCCGCGACGAATGGGCCGGTTACTTCGCCGACAGCGATGCCTGCGTGACGCCCGTGCTCTCGCTGCGCGAGGCCCCCGATCATCCCCACAATCGCGCGCGCGGCCTGTTCGCTTCCTGGCAGGGCGCGCCCACGCCGGCTCCCGCGCCGCGCACCGGCGACCTGCCGGCCGCCCTCTCGCCCCCCTCCCATACGGTGCCGCTCGAGCAGGCCCTGGAAACCTGGAAATGAAGGAGACAGCATGAAAGCGCCCCCCTTTGCCGCAGTGCTGCTGTACGTCCTGGCCCTGTGCGCGGCCGGCCCGGCCATGGCCGCCGATGCCTTTCCGGCCAAGCCGATCAAGTTCGTCATTCCCTATCCGCCCGGCGGCACCTCCGACACCCTGGGCCGGGTGGTCGCCGACGGCATGGCCAGGCGGCTGGGCCAGAGCGTCATTGTCGAGAACCGCCCCGGATCCGGCACCGTCATCGGCGCGGACCACCTCGCCAAGAGCGCGCCGGACGGCTACACCGTGCTGCTCACCAGCCCGGGCGTGGCCATCAACGCCGCCCTGCGCACGGACCTGCCGTACGACACCCGGCGCGACATCGAGCACATCTCCACCGTCGCCCAGCTGCCCATGGCGATTTTCGCGTCCGCGGGCAGCCGCTACGGCACGGTGGAAGACATCGTGGCGGCAGCCCGCAAAGCGCCCCGGGAGATCTCCTACGGCACGGCGGGCACCGGGTCCACCGGCCACCTCACCATGACCTTGATGGAACACCTGGCGGGCGTCGAGCTGCTGCACATCCCGTTCCAAGGGTCCGCGCCATCCGTCAACGCGGCGGCCGGCAACCACGTCATGATGGCGGTCGACACGGTCTACCTCGGCAAGCCCATGGTGGATGCCGGCAAGCTGAAAGCCATCGTGGTGTTCGACGACCAGCGCTCGCCGCTCCTGCCCGACACGCCGACGGCGCAGGAAAGCGGGCTGCCGAAGCTCGTATCGACCGCCTGGTACGCCATCGCCGTCAAGCGCGGCACCCCCGCGGCCATCAACCAGAAAATCAACGCGGCCATCAACGCGACACTGGCCGAACCCAAGGTCGCGCAGACATTCCGGGAGATGGGGCTGCAGATCATCGCGGACAGCCCATCCCAGGCCGACGCGCATTTCGCGGGCGAGCTGCAAAAAATGCAGGATGCCGTGAAGCTGTCGGGCGTTTCCGCGCCCTAGCCGGCGGCCGTCACATGCGCGCGGCCTCGCCCGACAGCCCGCGCGCATGCACCCCGGCCGCCACCACCGGCGACGCCAGCGACAACAATGCCTTCAGGTGCCGTGTCTCGTCGGTCGGGCTGCGTCCGAACAGGCGCTTGAATTCGCGGCTGAACTGCGAGGGACTCTCGTAGCCGACTTGTTCGCAGGCGCTGGCCGCGTTCATCCCCTGGCGGATCATCATCAGCCGCGCCTGGTGCAGGCGGATCGCCTTGATGTACTGAATGGGCGAAGTGGCCGTCACCGCCTTGAAATGCACGTGGAAGGCCGGCACGCTCAGGTTCGCCTCGCTGGCCAGCGTGGCCACGTCCAGCCCGCGATCGTACTGCGTGTGAATGCGCCGCAGCACCTTGGCGATGCGGCCGAAGCTGCCGCCCTGTTGCAGCGCCGCGCGCAGGCCGCCGCCCTGGTCGCCCGTCAGCACCCGGTAGGTGATCTCCCGGTAGATCGACGGCCCCAGCAAGCGCGCCTCGACGGGCGAACTCAGCGCCTCCAGCATGCGCAGCGCCGCGTCCTCCAGTTTGTCGTCCATCCGCGTCGCATACATGGTCACGGGCTTGGCCTTCGTGCCGGATGCCGCCTCGTCCACCTCCATCACCAGCTCGGCCGTCATGGCGGGGTCGATGCGCAGCGCCAGTCCCAGCAGGGGCTCGGCCGGGCTGGCTTCGGTCTCGATGCTGAAAGGCAGCGGCACCGACAGCACCAGGTAATGCTGCGCGTCGTAGACATACATGGCGCCGCCATGAAAGCCGCGCTTGCGGCCCTGCACCACGATGACGATGCTGGGTTCGTAAAGCGCCTGGGTGCATGAGAGCGGGTGGTTCGACCGCATGAAGGTCACGCCGTCCAGCAGCGACTGGGTGTAGCCCTCGGCGGGCGCAAGATCCTTCAGCAGCGCGATCATGCGCGCCTGGCGCGGCGAGTGGGCAGGAGCGGCATGGGCCATGGGCGACATTCCCGGGATCAGTAGCTATAGGCCAGGAGCATAGCAATCCGGCCGCCGTTTTGGGAGGCGGCCAATAGTTTTGGGCAAGCATCCAATAAGAACAGGCCTTAACGGCGGCGGCGCCTGTCCTTAGCATGACTCCATGACGCGAGACCGGCGGCATACCGCCCCGGCAATCGTCCCACCAGGAGAACCCGCAATGTCCCAAGCCACCGAAGCAAAAGTCATTCTTGTCACCGGCGCCAGCAGCGGCATCGGCGCAGCCACCGTCAAGCTGCTGGCCCGCCAGGGCCATCGACTGGTGATCGGCGCGCGCCGCACCGAGCGGCTGGCGGCGCTGGCCGAAACGCTGCGCGCGGCGGGCGGCCAGGTCGAATACCGCGCCGTCGACGTCACACAGCGCGCCGACGTGCAGGCCTTCGCCGATTTCGCGCTGCAGCTCCACGGCCGCATCGACGTCATCATCAACAACGCCGGGGTCATGCCGTTGTCGCCCATGGCCTCGCTGAAGGTCGACGAATGGGACCGCATGATCGACGTCAACATCCGCGGCGTGCTGCATGGCGTGGCCGCCGTGCTGCCTGCCATGCAGCGCCAGGGCAGCGGACAGATCATCAACATTTCCTCGATCGGCGGCCTCTACGTGGTGCCGACGGCGGCCGTGTACTGCGCCACCAAGTACGCCGTGCGCGCGATTTCCGACGGGCTGCGCCAGGAGAACGACAAGCTGCGCGTGACGTGCGTCTACCCCGGCGTGGTCGAATCGGAGCTGGCGGACACCATCACCGACCCGGCCGCCGCCCGCGCCATGGAAACCTACCGGCAGATCGCCCTGAAACCCGAGGCCATCGCCGCGGCCATCGCGCACGTCATCGCCCAGCCCGCCGATGTGGACACGAGCGAGATCGTCGTGCGCCCGACCGCCAGCCAGTAATGACTTTCCGCCGTCCACGAGGAGCTGTGATGAACCGCCTGCATTCCGCCCTGGCCTGCCTGCTGCTGGCCGCCACCCCCTCCCTGTCACACGCCACCAGCACCGAAGCGCGCGCTCAGCGTGGCGCCGAAGTCATCCGCGCACTCAACAACGGCGAAGCACAGCCGACGCTGGAAGCCATGCGGGGCGAATTCCCGTTCCTGGCGGAAGCCACCGAAGCCTACGCGCTGGGCGACGTGTGGAGCCGTCCCGGGCTGGACAATCGCACCCGCCAGCTTGCCGCGGTAGCGGTGATGGCCGCGCTCGGCGAGACCGCCATGATGCGGGTGCACGCCGGCTACGCGCTGAATATCGGCGTGTCCGAGGACGAGCTGAAGGAGGCCATCTACCTGATCACGGTGCCGGTGGGGTTCCCGCGCGCCATCGCGGCATCGCAGGCGCTGGCGCAACTGTTCCAGCAGCGGCGCGCCGCCGCGGGCGGCTGACCGCCCCTCCGCCCGCGCTCAGGCCGGCACGGCGCGCGGGGCCAGCAGCGCCCCCGCGCCCGGCACGACCGGCTCCAGCCCCAGGTGGTCCAGCATGCGCCACACCGTGCAGACCGCGGTCGACACGACCGGCACGTCCATCCGGTCCTGCACCGCCTGGATGGCGGGCAGCGACGGCATCTGCACGCAGGCCGACAGCACCACGGCATCGACGCCGCGGGTATCAAGGGACTTCACATCCTCCACCAGCTGCATCGGGTCGCGCCGGCCGACCTCCAGGTTGTCGGCAATCTCGAAACACTTGGCATCCGCCACCTCGATGCCTTCGTGCTCGATGTAGGCCACCACCTGGTCGGTCAGCGGCCGCATATAGGGCGCCATCAGCGAGATCCGGCGCGCGCCGAGGCGGCGCAGGCCGTCGATGAGCGCGCCCGCCGACGTCATGACGGGCGCCTGGCAAAGGTTGGCGCGCGCCACCTCGCTCAGCTCGCGCTCCGTCTGGCGGTGGTATCCCGGCCCCATGGCCATGATGGCCACCAGGCAGGCGGTGCTGATCACGTCCATGCGCGCGTCCGCCAGTTCGGCGGCGCAGCGCAGTCCCTCCCGGTTCATCGCCTCCAGCTCGGCGCGCGTCACTTTGTGCATGCGCATGCGGCTGCTGTGGAAGGTGAAGCGCTCCGGCCGGATCGCTTCCCGGGCGCGCAGCATGGCCGGAATCTCCGTCTCCATGGTGATGTTCGAACTGGGCACGATCTGGCCGATGCGATAGACGCGGCTCATGGCGGTTCCTTTGCGGTTCATTCCAGGGAAATACTGGCCTGCTTGACGATCCCGGCGAAGCGCGCCGAATCCTCCTCCTGCGCGCGCGCCACGGCGGCGGCGTCGGCGGCCCAGGCGTCGAAGCCGAAGGTCTCGAAACGCTGCCGCACGGACGGCGCCGCCAGCGCGGCCGTGATGTCGGCGTTCAGGCGCTTGACCACTTCCGGCGGCGTGCCCTTCGGCGCGAAAGCGGCCACCCAGGTCTTCAACTCGAAGCCGGCCGGCCCGCCCGCCTGCGCCACCGTGGGCACATCGGGGTACAGCGCCAGGCGCCTGGGGGCCGCCAGCGCCAGCAGCTTCACCCGCCCCGCCTGATACAAGTTCTGCACCGTGGCGGCTGTGCCGAACGCCCAGTCGACCTCGCCGTTGGCGACGGCGGTATACAGCTGCGGCAGCTCCTTGAAAGGCACGTGGGTCATGGAAGTCCCGGTATCCCGCTGGAACATGGTGGCGCCCACATGGGCCACGCTGCCCATGCCCCAAGTGCCATAGGTCTGCCGCCCGGGGTCGCGGCGCGCGGCCTCGACCAGGTCGCCGACATCGCGCCACGGCGAATCGGCGGCCACCACAATGAAGAAATGGGTGGTATAGATGGGCGCCACCGCGATGAAGTCGCGCGAGGGGTCGAACGGCATCTTGCTGTACAGGTGCGGCTGCAGCGTCATGTGCGTGTTGTCCACCACCGCCACCGAATAGCCGTCGGGCGCCGACCGCTTGACCTCGCCGATGGCCAGCCAGCCGTTGGCGCCCGGCTTGTTCTCGACAATAAAGGGCTGGCGCCACGCCGCCGCCAATTGCTCGCCGATCATGCGGGTGACGGCGTCGGGGCCGCTGCCCACCGAGTACGGCAGCACGGCGCGCACGCTGCGGGCCGGGAAGTCGCTCGCCTGCGCGTGCGCCGCGCCGGCCAGGACGCCCAGGGCGAGCGTCGCCAGGATCAGGGTCTTTTTCATGTCTCCTCCATGCCTCATGGCTGGTTATCGGACGCTGTGTGCGTCTGCTTGTGCAACGGGCTCGCCGGACCGCTCCGGGTGCCGCGCCTCGTAGGTCGCGGTGAAGCCCGGATCGCGCTGGCGCAGGTCGTCGTGGCTGACCTGGCCGGTGCGCCGCATGTAGTCGTAGGCGAACGACACCGGGTCCAGGTGCATCTTGTCGGCGACGTTCTCATACCAATCCAGGCTGCGCGCCGCCGCGGCCTGGAAACTGGCCGACGCCGGGCGGCGCCCCGCCTCGAACAGCGCGAAGGCGGCCGCCACGTCGTCGGGGTGCCGCGCCAGCCCTTGATGCAGGGCAATCGCATCCTGCATGGCCATGCGCGTGCCCGAGCCGAGCGAAAAGTGCACGGTGCGCAGGGCGTCGCCCAGCAGGACGATGTTGCGGTGCGACCAGGCCTCGTTGCGCACGATGTTCGCCTCGAACCACAACGACCGGTTCGTCAGCAGCTCATGGGCGCCCAGGTCGGCCCGGAACACATCGGCACAGTAGCGGCGGCTGGCCTCCTCGTCGGCCTCGTCCAGGCCGGCGCGGCGCCAGGTATCCGGGTCCACCTCCACCAGGAAGGTGCTCAACTCGGGGCTGTACTGATAGCTGTGCGCGATGAAGATGCCGTGCGGCGTTTCGCGGAAGATCAGCGACACCGGATGGAAGCGCTGGCGCGTGCCGTACCAGGCGAACTTGTTGCGGCGCCGCTCGAAGCTCGGGCGGAAGTGGTCGGCGAACTGCTTGCGCACCGCGCTGTTGCTGCCGTCGGCGGCGACCACCATGTCCACTTCGCCGGCCAGCCGCTCTACGTCCTCGATGCGGCGATCGTGGGCGATGCGCACGCCCGCGCGCAGGCACGCCTGCTCCAGCACTTCCAGCATGTCCAGGCGGGCGGTGCGCGAGAAATGGTTGCCCTGCACCTGCACCCGCGTGCCCCGGTGGACGATTTCCATATAGTCGCAGCGCTCGTGATGGGCCACGAATGTCTGGAAAAACTCCGGGTCCGCCTCGCGCAGGAACGCCAGTCCGATATCCGAGAACACCACGCCCCAGCCGTAAGTGGCCCCGCGCGGGTTCTGCTCGTAGACCTGGATGTCGTGGCGCGGGTTGTGCTTCTTGGCCAGCAACGCGAAGTACAGGCCGGCCGGGCCGGCCCCGATGACGGCGATCTTCATTGCATCGAACTCCTGGACAATGCCGCCTGCCCGCAGGCGGCCTGGTAGGCAAGCAGCGCGTCGCGCATGACAGGCGGCACCGGGATCGCCCGGCGTTCGCCGCGCGCCACGCAGATGGGCGTCAGCCGCGCGTCGAACGCCGGCTCGCCGCGCACGCTGCCGGCGATATGCAGCGTGTACGTCCGCTGGCCGATGTGCTCGACCGCGACGCTCATGTCGAACTCCTCGTCGGGCCACAGCGAGGCGCGGAAATCGAACGCCAGCGCCCGCGTCGGCGTGCCGAAGCCGTGCTCGTCCTTCAGCCGCTGCGGCGTGCCGCCCAGCAGCCGGCCATAGAAGAGCTCCGCGGCCGATATGACGTACTCGCCGAACATCACCGTGTAGACCACGCCGGCCGGATCGCAATCGCCCCACTTGACCCGGCGCCGGATCACGAACGGCGTTTCGCTGATGACATGCTCAGTGCTGATCATGATCGGCTCCCGCGGCCGCCCGGGCCTCCTGGTTGAGCATCTCGGCGATCATGGCGCGCAGCGCCGCCTTGTCGAGCTTGCCGACCTTGGTGACCGGGAACGCCTCGATGACCTCCACGCGCTCCGGGCACTTGTACTTGGCCAGCCCCTGGCCCACCAGGAACGCCAGCAGCTCCTGCACGGACGGCGCCGCGCGGCCCGGCCGCGGGATGACGAACACACAGCCCTTCTCGCCATAGAACGGGTCGGGCATCGCCACCAGCCGCGCCTCGGCGATTGCCGGATGCGCGCTGACCAGCGCCTCCACCTCTTCACAGCCGATCTTCTCGCCGCCGCGGTTGATGTTGTCGCGCAGCCGGCCTTCGAAGGTGTAATAGACCTCGCCCTGGTATTCGTGGGCGGTCATCATGTCGCCGGTGCGGTAGAAGCCGTCCGAGGTATAGGCCTCGGCGTTGGCGGCCGGCGCGTCGAAGAAGCCCGGCAGGGTCGCCGGCCCGCGAAAACACAGCTCGCCCATCTGCCCCGGCGCCACCGGCTCTTCGGTGCCGGGCGCCAGCAGGCGGATCTCGTCCTGGGCGCACCCCGAACGGCCCTGGGTGCGGTGCCGCACGTACGCCGGCGCCTCGGCCGGCGACCCCAGCAGCAAGCCTTCCGTGATGCCGAACAGGTTGGAACACGGCACCCGCAGATGCGCTTCCAGCCGGTCGGCCGCGCTCATGGTGGTGAACAGCCGCAGCGAGGACAAATCATGGCGCGCCAGGTCGGAATACGCCATCAGCTGCGGCGCGATGGGGCCGATCGATATCGCCCGGGTCACCCGCTGCTGCTCGATCAGCTCCAGCATGCGCGGGACGTCGACCTTGGGCATGAACACCGCGGACAGCCCCATCAGGACGACCGGCATCAGCACGTAGACTTGCGCGGCGTTGTGCAGCAGCGGCAGCGCCCAGATGATGCGGTCATCCTCGCGCAGCCGGTAGCGGTCGGCGCACGCCCTGGCATGCGCCAGGTATTCGGCGTGAAACCGGGGGATGATCTTGGGCACGCCGGTGGTGCCGCCGGACAACTGGAACGCCAGCACGTCTTCGCAGCCCGGCCCGGCCTGGGCGAGCCGCTGGCGCGCCCGGTCCAGCGGCATCGCGTCGATGAGCGCCTGCATGGCGCGGCCGGCGGACGCCCCGCCGCGTGCCACCACCAGGTGCGCCAGCCGCTCGTGCCCGGCCATCATGCGGGCCGCGAAGCCCACCAGGTCGAAGGCGTTGAAATCGGCCTGCACGAAATAGCCGCGCGCGCCCGACTGGCGCGCCAGCTGGCCGATTTCCAGTTCGCGGTGCTGCGGCAGCGAACACACCGGCACGATGCCCGCCTTGTAGCACGCCAGCAGCGCGACGGCCGTCTCCAGCGTGGTGCCCATCTGGAAGATCGCCCGGTCGCCCGGGGCCAGGCCCATCTCCAGCAGGGCGGCCGCCAGCCGCTCGGTCTGCTCGTCCAGTTCCGCGAAGCTGGCGCTGCCTTCGTCGGTGATGATGGCCTGCCGCGCGCCGCAGCGCCGCGCCGTGGCGCGCAAGGCGTCGCCCACCGTCAGGCGCTGCCACGCGCCGCTGGCGAAATAGCCCCGCGCACGCTCTTCCGGGTGGTAGACCACGCCCTCTATGGGGTTGTGTATGTCCCGCATGTCTCTCTCCTCCATGCCCCGGACTCAGCCGGCCGCGGGCACGATGCGCACGCGGTCGCGGTCCAGCACATCGATGGCGCCGCGGACGCCGCCGGTGAACAGCCCATACCAGACGGCGGGCTTGAGCCCCAGGGCCTTGCGGCGGAACTCCAGCGGGCCGTCGGCCTGGATGCAGTCGAAATGCTCGCCCGCCACCACCGCGCAGTCGCCGCGCCGCGCCGCGTCGCGGACCAGCGGCGCGAACTCCGCCACGCGCGGCACGAAGATGCGCACGCCCGCGGCCGCCCCGTCCGGACGCGGCAGCCGCGTCTCCAGCAACGCCGCCTTGCGCGCCCAGATCTCGTCGATCTGCCGGATGCGGCCGCCCGCGGCGAGCGCCTCGTCTTCCGCCTGGATGGCGGCCCGCAGGGTCAGGTCCGCATCCAGCGCATCGATTTCGCCCAGCGGCCGCAGCTTGCGCGTGAACTCCACGAAATAGCCATTGGGATCGCGCACATAGATCGACTCGATCACCTCGTGGCGCGTCTCCACCGACACGTCCAGCCCCGCGTCCTCCAGCCGCTTCTTCCAGGCCTTCAATTCGTCCTCGTCGCGCACCAGCCAGGCGGTATGCGTCGCGTCGGCAACATGGTCCTCGGGCAAGGGCCGCATGCGGCTGCGCCCCTGCATGGCCGCGGGCTCTTCCGAACCCAGGTAGTAGAAGAAGGCGATGGTGCTGCCGTTACCGCTGTCAAAAAAGAAATGCAGGAAATCGGGATGTGTTTCCGGGCCCCAGCCGCGCGCCGAAATAACGTGCACCAGGGGCAGCCCCAGCACATCGCGGTAGAAGCTCACCGTTTCGCGCAGGCGCCAGGTCGGCCGCGCGGTGTGGTCGACCCCGTGCAGCCGGAGCGCGCCCGGGGCGTTGTGTAGCGTCGTCATGCGGAATCTCCGTCAGCCGTGAATCAAAGGAAGCGCTGGCGCAGCCAGGCGGCCAGTTCGCGCCCGGCGCGGTAGCGCCCGGGCTCTTCGCCTTCCTGCAGCGCGCGGCCGTGGTGGTCGCCGCGGATGCGCAGGTGCTGCTTGTCGCGCGCCGCGATGGCGTCGTAGATGGCGCGCACATCGGCGGGGAAGCAGGCCTGGTCGCCGGTGTACTCGATGACCAGCGCCGGCTGGACGATGGCGGGCGCGGTGCGCGCCAGGCTGGCGTTCGACGCCAAGCCGGACCAGGTCGACAGCCAGCTCTCCGGCGTGCAGAAGCGCGCAAACCCCACCGCGCCGTAGTTCGAGGCGTACGGATCCCGGCCCCACAGCGAACCGGGATGGCGGTCGGACGGGTCCAGGCTCAGGTCCAGGCAGCGCAGGTCCGCATCGGTGCGCCAGATGGTGAGCACCGGGGTATGCGCGGCCTGGCGGCGCCGCGCCGCCGAGGTGTCGGCGCCGCTCTTGACCTGCTCGCGCGCGCCCAGCCGGGCCGCGATCAGCTCGCGCGCCCGCGCGTCCAGCCGCGCCACGCGCGCCTGCTGGCCGGCGCGATAGCGCGTCACGAAGTCCGGCGCGTAGCGCGCCTGCCCGCCCGGCCGATAGCCGTTGGCGGCATCCAGCGGGTCGAGTCCCGGAATCACCGACAAGGCGTCGCCCTCGTCCGCGACGGACGGGTCGATGCAATTCATCAGCAGCGCGCCCTGCCCCGGATGCGGCCCCACCAGCACGACGCCCTGGACCTGCGGCATGTCCAGTTCGCCCAGCCCGGTGCGCTTGCCGCCCGGCGTGCGCGCGATGCGCTGCGCGCCGGGCAGCGCCGCCTGCTGCGCGTACAGCCCGTACAGTCCCGCTCCGCCCGAGTTGCCCAGCAGGACGATATTGCCGAACCCCTGCTCGCGCAGGAACGCCATGCCCGCCGTGACGTCGTGCAGCGCGATCTCGTGTTCCAGGCGCAGGTCGTTGCCGACCGAGCGGGCGCCCTGCGACCAGGCCGCGCAGCCGGCCGCCACGATGTCCGGAATCAGGTAATGGCACGCCATGAACTCGCGCGGGTGCATCACGCACACCACCGTGTCCGGCCGCTTGCCGGTCGGCAAGTACAGCGAGCCGGAAGTCGCGGCGCCATCGGCGGTGCGCAGCACCACGTTGCGGGTCGAGGTGCCCGCCGGCAGGTCACGGGGGTTCCAGTCGGTGTTCAGGAACCCCGCGGTAACCAGGCCTGAAGAATTGCCCGTTGCCACATTTCTCTCCTTTCCTGCGCTGCATCGCAGTGTGTTTTGTCGAATTAGACAAATTTTTGACTCTTACGTCAATTAAAGTTAATTAATTGACGAATCCGTCAATTCGCGGAAAATAATGGGGCAACCCGAGGACACCGCAACCGTGAACGACGTTTCGACCAAGGCCACCCTGAAAGGAGAGGCGCTGCGCAGCGCCATACTGGATGTGGCGGCCACACTTTTCATCGAGCGGGGCACCGGCGGCACCAGCATGCAGGACATCGCCGAAGCGCTGGGGCTGAGCCGCACCGCGGTCTACTACTATTTCAAGAACAAGGAAGCCATCCAGCGCTCGCTGACCGAAGAGGTGCTCAGCGCCGCCCGCAAGCTGGCCGGCGACACCGTCGCCCGCGACGACCTGGATCCGGTGACGGCGCTGCGCGCCCTGGTCACCCAGCACGCCGAGCTGATCCTGTCGCGCCCGGCCGAATTCCGGGTGGCCGACCGCACCGAGGCCGACATGACGCCCAAGCAGCGCGCCTCGGTGCAAAGCGCGCGCCGCAATGTGCTGGACAACTTCAGCAGCGTCATCGAACGCGGCATCCGGGAAGGCCAGTTCCGCATGGTCGACCCGCACGTCGCGGCCTTCAGCCTGATCGGCATGTGCAACTGGTCGGCCTGGTGGTACAAGCCCAATGGCCGGCTCAGCCGCGCCGAGGTCGCCGGGATCATGGCCGACATGGCCGTCAATTCCCTGCTGCGCGACGCGGCCCGCCGGCCGCAGGCGCCCGACGTGCGGGAATCGCTGCGCCTGGTGCGCGAGGACCTGGCCTACCTGGAAAAACTGATCTTGCCCGACGCCAAGTAGCCCCGGGCCTCAGCCGCCGGCCACCCGCTTGTCGAGGATGCGGTCGATCAGCCCCCACGCCAGCGCTTCTTCCGCGCTCATGAACCGATCGCGGTCCAGCGTACGCTCGACCTCTTCGAGCGTGCGCCCGCAATGCTCGGCATACAAGCGGATGACGCGCTGCTTGGTGCGCTGCATTTCCTCGGCCTGGATGAGGATATCCGACGCCTGCCCCTGCACGCCGCCCAGCGGCTGGTGCACATGCAGGCTGGCATTGGGCAGCGCCATGCGGTGCCCCGGCTCGCCCGCCATCAGCAGGAACGACCCCATCGAGCGCGCCGTGCCCATGCACAGCGTATGCACCGGCGACTGGATGAAGCGCATCGTGTCGTAGATGGCCAGGCCGCTGGTGATCACGCCGCCGGGCGAATTGATGTAGAGGTGGATCGGCTTGCCCGGATGCTCCGCCTCCAGGAACAGCAACTGCGCACATACCAGTGCCGCCACCGCGTCATTGACTTCGCCGTTCAAGAAGACGATGCGCTCGCGCAGCAGCCGCGAGTAAATATCGAAAGACCTTTCCCCGCGGCCGGACTGCTCCACCACCATGGGGACGAACTGCATCGATTCGCGCATGGGCGAACTCCCTTTTGCTGCATTGACGATTGTGCGCCGGGCGTCAGGCGGCCAGCATGTACGGGCCGCTGTCGTTCGCGGCCGGAGCCGGCAGGCGCGCATCCGCCAGCGCGTGGATGATGCGCAGCACGGAGCCGCCCGCCTGGTCCGGGCGGACCTGGAAGGTCACCACGCTTTGCAGGTGCGGCGGCTCGACATCCCGCAGCCGGTAGCGGATTTCCTCGTCGCGCACCGACGACACCGGCTCGGCCTGCGCCAGGTCGCCCGCGGGCAGCCATTGTTCGCGCAGTTCGGGGATGCTGATGGCCCGCCAGACCTGCCCGGGCGGCGCGTCCAGCGCGTACTCGTACACCAGTTCGGCCGGCGCCTCGGTTGCTTGTTCGTTCATTGGTCCATGTCCTTCAGCAGCGCCTTCAGCTTGTCCACCCGCGCCGGCCAGTAGGCGCGGTACTTCGACAGCCAGCGGGCAATCAACAGCAAGCCGGCGGGATCCACCTGGTAGTTGACGAAGCGGCCCTGCCGTTGTTCGCGCACCAGGCCGGCCTTGCGCAGCACGGCAAGGTGTTGCGACATGGCGGACTGGCTGATCGTCATCCCCTCGCGCAGGGCGGTGGCATTCATGTCCCCGGCCGCCAGCTTGTCGAAGATGGCGCGGCGGGTCGGGTCGGACAATGCCTTGAAGATGTCGTTCTCGAGCATGCCAACACATTAGCAGACACTTATTTCATTGGCAAGCGGCGGCGACCCGCCCGGGCCCCCCGCTCGTGCAAGGCTTCGTACAGCCACCACAGCCCGATGATCAGAAAACCAAGCATCCCGTCTTCCCCTTTATGAGTTTGTTGCCGCCTGGCGCCGGCGCCTGCCGCGCCGGCAAAGAAGAAGACCTCCCTTCGCAGGGAGGCCTAACGCCCGATGGGCGGGTCCGTTGTCGTTTTATTTATTGAAGTACTGGTCCAGCAGTTCGCCGGTACGGTCGGGGCGCTTCGGGTATCGCCTGGCTACGTAGGCCCTCAGCTCGTCCTCGGCGCTCGGCACTGAAAACGCGCCGCAGCGCATTCCGAGCAGCCGCTCGGCCTCTCGCAACGTGCGCTGCGCGCATAACTCTCCCGCGTTGACAGGGACATTTTCCATGTTCTTTTTCTGGTCGGAGCTTTCCATTTTTCTTGTCGGAGATCGGTTGGCAAAAAGGTTGGACAACATCGCGCCCGCACCGGTTATTGCTTCCGATGCGCGCGCACCACTTCAATATTGGCCCGCTGCTGCGGGGTGAACGACGCCAGGGCCCGGGGATCGGCGCTTCGCTCCACCGCCAGATACATGCCGGCGTGCAGCACGGCCAGCGTGGCGGCCACATACTGCTGGCTGGACAACCCCTGGCGCGCCAATGCGGCGCGCACCTCCGGACGGGCATCGAGCCGGCGCGCCAGGTCCTCGACCGACTCGGCGTCGTCGCCATCGTCATCGTCGTCGTCCGCGTCGTCGCCGGCGATCCGCATGGTGTCCAGCTCCGCCGTCACGGCGTCCAGGCGGTCAAGCAGGGCGGGAGTCAGGGCGAAGTGTTCCGGATCCGTGGCGGAAGCGGCCCGCGCCGCGCCCGCGGCCAGCGCCAGGGTCCAGCACAAGACCGCGACGACGAGCCGGGAGAAAAAGCTGCCAGCAAAAGACATGGTTGATCCCATTGAAGAAAACCGCATCGAGCGCCCGCAATCTACCCGGCGGCCATGCCCCGCGCCCCACCCTGGCGGGGTAGGTGTCGCAAATTGGTGACGATGACTCTCGCGCCATGCCGATATGGATAAAATCCGCATCATTGGCTGTTACGAATGGAAACCTAACCGGGGTAGCACCCATGTCCTCCCGCCGATCCGCGAGTCATGCGCTGGCCAGCCTGCATCAAATGACCTGCCTGGATACGGGCGGCCCGCAGCTGATCCAGCCCTTGCTGCAGACCATGCACCAACTGATCGGCTTCGAATCGGGGGGCTATTTCTATCCGGGCGGCGACGGCGAGCTGGAAGCGCACATGGAAGACCCCGGGGTCGCGGCCTCGGTGCCCGAGCACTTCGACCCGCGCATCCTGGACAGCGAAAACCGGATGTTCCACAACACCCTGCGCCAATCCAGCGACATTGCCCTGCATGAACACGGCCCCCGCACGCTGGGGCAAATGCTCAAGGGCAGCTATGCGGAGCTGCTGCGCAGCGACTACTACAACGTCGTCATGCGCCCGGCGTGCGTGGGCGACTGGCTGTGCCTGGCGTTGCGCACGCCGCAAGACCAGAACATCGGCATGCTGTTCTTGTTTCGTCCCGCCGGCGCGCGGCCTTTCCAGTCGGGCGAAATCGCGCTGCTGGCGCGTTTGGAAGCGCACCTGGCGCGCGCGCTGCAACCCGGCCAGTCCGAGGCCGACGACCGCGACGTACAGCGCCAAGGCTTGTTGATCGCCACCCTCGACGGGCGGCCGTTGTGGATCTGTCCCGAGGCCGAGGCGCTCATGCCGCTGGCGTTCGGCTGGCGCTGGCGACGCAGCGCCGAATTGCCGGCCGTCGTGCAAGCCCTGCTGCAGCGGCTCGCGCCGCGGCCGGGCGTGGTGCCGCCCCCGCCCCACCTGGACTGGTGCAACGCGCAAGGCCGGTTCTCGCTGCGGGCGGTGCGGCTGTCCGCGGCCCTGGGCCATGGCGAAGCGGTGGGCATCCACATCACACAGCGCGTGGCGCGCGGCGTGCGGCTGATGTCGGCGCTGAACGCGCTGCGCCTGCCGCAACGCCAGTATGAGCTGGCCTACTGGCTGGCGCGCGGCCTGTCGGAATCGCAAATCGCGCAGCGCATGGGCATCAGCCTCAACACCGTGGTCTACCATCGCCGCCAGCTGTATAACCGGCTGGGCGCCGGCAACCGCATCGAACTATTGGCGCAATTGGGGCTGAACGGCCACGCCGCCCGCTGAGACGCGTCCAGCGGCCCACCCCGGCAAACCGCGCGTCAGCCCATGTGCGCGGTCGCCACCTCGCCGAAGCACCTGACGAAGGTGTCGATCCGCTCCGAATCCCCCTGGCCCGCGCGCGTAATGCAGTAATAATCCACCGCCACGGCGGGCGCCACCGGCACCAGCCGGACTTGCCAGCGGTTGCTGGCCACGGCCGCGAACGACGGCACCACCGCCTGTCCCAGGCCGGCCTCGACCATGGCCAGCACCGTCTCCAGGTGCGTCACCACGCGCGCCGGCGCGTCGCCCTGCACCCCCAGGTGCTGGTTCACCAGCCGCTGGATCGGATTCTCGTCCGGCAAGGCAATCAGGCTGTCGCGGTCGATCTGCTGCCAGCGCACCGAGCGGCGCCGGTCGCCGGCCAGGCGCGGCACCGCCAGCGCCAGGCGCGCCGGGAACACCGTGCGCCGGCGGATCCCCGACACGCGCGTGAAAAACGCGCCGAACCCGGCATCCAGGTCGCCGCTTTCCACCCGCGCGGCGATCAGGCTGCGGTCCAGGTCCATTACCTCGACCCGCAGCTGCGGCGCCAGCTTGTGAAAGCGCTTCAACACTTCCGGGATCACGCTGCAGGCAATCAAGGGCGTGACGCCCACCCGCAGGCGGTCCCGTCCGCTTGCTCCCAGCGCGCCCAGCTGCGCCACCGCCGCGCCCAGGTCATGCACCGCGCGCTGCGCCACCGGCAGCAGGGCCTGCCCGGCCGGCGTCAGCCGCACCGCGCGGGTCGTGCGTTCGAACAGCCGGCAATCGAGCTGGGTCTCCAGGTCGCGCACCATGGCGCTCAAGCCCGCTTGCGAAATATGCAGCTGTTCGGCCGCCTTGGTGAAACTGGCGTGCCGCGCCACCGCGAGGAACGCGCGCATCTGGCGGAAAGAAAAATTCATGGTCGGCGCGAGAGAAGATCGGAAAACCAGCAGCCCATATTAACAAGCAGTGCTTGTCAATTGATCCAATATTGTTCTTTTACTTATTTAACGCGCTGCGTTGAAATAACCCATCGGCTCATCCGAGGCCGTCATTACCAAGACAGAAACAGGAGACGAGGCATGACCAACTTGCCCGCATTCGCCCTGGCGCGCCGCGCCGTGTTAGCGCTTACTGCCACCGCCGCACTGGCCCTGGGCCTGGCCGCTCCCGCGGCCGCCGCGGATTTCCCGACCAAGCCCATCACCCTGGTGGTGCCGTTCCCGCCGGGCGGCCCCACCGACACCAGCGCGCGCCTGTTCAGCACCGTCATGGCCGAGCGCCTGGGCCAGCCAGTCATCGTCGAGAACCGCGCCGGCGCCGGCGGCAGCGTCGGCACCGCCGCGGTCACGCGCGACCAGGCCGACGGCTACACCCTGCTGTGGGGCGGCACCAGCAGCATCGTGGTGGCGCCCGCGCTGTACACCAACCTGCAGTACGACCCGATCAAGTCGTTCACTCCCATCGGCATGGCCGTGCGCGGTCCGCTGATCCTGGTCAGCCGTCCCGAGCTGCCGGCCAAGGACCTGCGCCAGTTGCTGACCCACGCCAACAGCCACGACCTGAGCGTCGCCTCGGCCGGCACCGGCTCGATCGGCCACCTGACCGCCGAAATGTTCAAGGACCAGGCCGGCGCCAAGCTGTTGCACGTGCCCTACCGCGGCGGCGCGCCGGCCCTGACCGACGTCATGGGCGGCCAGGTCGACCTGCTGTTCGACACCGTCACGCTGCTGACGCCGCAGATCCGCGCCGGCAAGCTGCGCGCCTACGCCGTCACCGGCAGCCAGCGCTACAGCGGCCTGCCCGACGTGCCGACCGTATCGGAAACGATCGGCAAGCCCTTCGAAGCCTATTCCTGGTTCGGCCTGCTGGCGCCCGCCGGCACCCCGGCCCCCCGCCGTGCAGGCGCTCACCGACGCCCTGGCCGCCGCCGCCAAAGACCCCGAGGTCATCAAGCAACTGAGCGCCCAGGGCCTGGAACCCGTGGGCGGGACGCCGCAAGACTTCGCCCGCACCATCCGCGCCGACCTCGACAAGTGGACCGGCGTGGTCCGCAGCGCCGGCGTGAAGCCGCAATGACCGCACCCGCATCCGCAACACCAGAAGGACAAGCAATGCCCGACGACACCGCCAAACCCCAGATCCTGATCGCCGGCGCCGGCCTGGGCGGCCTGACCGCCGCGCTGGCCCTGCAAGCGCGCGGCTTCCGGGTCCGCGTGCTGGAGCAGGCCGCCCAGCTGCGGGAACTGGGCGCCGGCATCCAGCTCAGCGCCAACGCCAACCGGGTACTGTACCGGCTGGGCCTGGGCGAGGCCCTGGAGCGTGTCGCCAGTCCGGCGGCCGGCAAGCGCATCCGCCTGTGGAACACCGGCCAGACCTGGCCGCTGTTCGACCTGGGCGGGCAATCCGTCGAACGCTACGGCTACCCGTACCTGACCATCTACCGCGCCGACCTGCATCGCGTGCTGGCCGAGGCGGTGCTGGCGCGCGACCCGCAAGCCATCGAGCTGAACGCCCGGGTCGAAGCCGTGGCGCAGGACCCCGACGGGGCCACCGCCACCCTGGCCGACGGCAGCACCCGCCGGGCCGACATCCTGGTGGGCGCCGACGGCGTGCATTCGCGCGTGCGCGCCGCCCTGCACGGCCAGGACCAGGCCCGCTTCTCGGGCGCGCTGGCCTGGCGCGGCGTGATCCCGGCCGAAAAACTGCCGCCGCACCTGCGCGAGCCGTACGCGGTGAACTGGGTCGGCCCCGGCGCCCATGTCATCCACTACCCGCTGCGTCGCGGCGAACTGGTGAACTTCGTCGGCATCCTGGAACGGGACGACTGGCAAGTGGAATCCTGGACGCAGCAGGGCACCATCGCCGAATGCGCCGGCGATTTCGCGGGCTGGCATGACGATGTGCAGACGCTGATCCACGCGCTGGACACGCCATTCAAGTGGGCGCTGATGCTGCGCGAACCGCTGGCGCAATGGACGCAGGGGCGCATCACCCTGCTGGGCGACGCCTGCCACCCCACCCTGCCCATGCTGGCCTCGGGCGCGGCCATGGCGATCGAGGACGGCTATGTGCTGGCGCGCTGCCTCGCCGAGCTGCCCGGCGCGGCGGAGCGGGCGCTGGTGCGCTATCAGGAACTGCGTACCGAGCGCACGGCGCGAGTCGTGCGCGGCTCGGCGGAGAACGCCAAGCGCTTCCACAACCCGGAACTGGCCCACGCGGCCGGCGCGGCGGCCTATGTCGAGCGGGAATGGAGCGAAGAGCGGGTGCGTGAACGGTACGAGTGGCTGTTCACCTACGACGCGGATGCCGCGCAGGTAGCCTAGCGGCCCCATGCCGACGCGCCCGCCGGCAGCGGCGGGCCTTGCGGCCGGCCCGTGTCGGGGCCGGCCGAATGACCTGTTATTGCGCGCGCGGGGGGGAAGCCGGCCTCGCGCAGCGCCGCGACGACCTCCGCCTCGGACGCCGAGGTTTGCACCTTGACCAGGCGGGCCGGCGGATCCGTGACCACGCTGGCGTCGGGATCGAGCAGCTGGATCGCCTTGGTCACGGTACGGGCGCAGCCGCCGCAGGTCATGTCGTCGAGATGGAACTGCATGGAAAACTCCTTGCTTGTGAAATGGCGCGGCAGCGAGATGCCTGCCGCGGTGGGAAGATCCAGCGGTATTTACAGCGGCGCCTGGAAGCGGCGCAGGCGCAATGCATTGCCCAGCACGAACACGCTCGACATGGCCATCGCGCCAGCCGCGAACACCGGCGACAGCAACACGCCCCAGCCCGGGTACAAGGCGCCGGCGGCCACTGGAATCAGCGCCGTGTTGTAGGCAAAGGCCCAGAACAGGTTCTGGCGAATATTGCCGAGGGTGGCCTTGGACAGCGCGATGGCATTCGGCACGCCCTGCAGGTTGCCCGACACCAGCACCACGTCGGCGGACTCCACCGCCACATCGGTGCCGGTGCCGATGGCCAGGCCCACGTCGGCCTCGGCCAGCGCCGGCGCGTCATTGATGCCGTCGCCCACGAACGCGACCTCGCCATGCGCCGCCTTGAGCCGGCGCACCGCCTCCACCTTGCCTGCCGGCAGGACCTCGGCCACTACCTCGTCGATGCCCAGCTGCCTGGCGATGGCCTGCGCGGTGCGGGCGTTGTCGCCGGTGATCATGGCCACCTTCAGGCCAAGCTCGTGCAGCGCCGCGATGGCGGCGGGCGTGCTCGGCTTGACCGGATCGGCCACCGCGATGATCGCCGCCAGCCGGCCGTCGATGGCGGCGTACAGCGGCGACTTGCCCTCGTTGGCCAGCCGCTCGGCCGTGCCGCCGAAATCGCCCACGTCCAAGCCCAACTGGCGCATATAGCGGTCCGCGCCCACTTCCACGCGCGCACCGCCCACCGTGGCACGCACGCCCATGCCCGTGACCGACTCGAAACCGCTCATCGCCGGCGGCGCAATGCCGCCTTGCTCCGCCGCCGCGACGATGGCGCGGGCAATCGGATGCTCCGAGCGCGATTCCACGGCAGCCACCTTCGCCAGCACCTCGCCGCGCTCGAAGCCCGGGGCGATCTCCAGGTCGGTCATCGCCGGGCGGCCTTCCGTCAGCGTGCCGGTCTTGTCCACCGCCACCACCCGCGCGTCTTTCAGCAACTGCAGCGCCTCGCCCTTGCGGAACAATACGCCCATCTCGGCGCCGCGCCCCGTGCCCACCATGATGGAGGTCGGCGTGGCCAGGCCCATGGCGCAGGGGCAGGCGATGATCAGCACCGCCACGGCATTGACCAGCGCAAAAGTCAGGGCCGGCGACGGCCCGAACACCAGCCAGGCCAGGAAAGTCAGCGCGGCGGCCAGCATCACCGCCGGCACGAACCACAGCGTCACCTTGTCCACCACCGCCTGGATCGGCAGCTTGGAGCCCTGCGCCTGCTCGACCAGGCGGATGATCTGCGCCAGCATGGTCTGCCCGCCCACGGCGGTGGCGCGCAGCGTCAGCGCCCCCTTCTGGTTGACCGTGCCGCCCACCACCGCGCTGCCGGCCGTCTTCTCGACGGGAATCGGCTCGCCCGTGATCATCGACTCGTCCACGAAGCTGCTGCCGTCGGTCACTTCGCCGTCGACCGGCACGCGCTCGCCAGGGCGGACTTCCACGATGTCGCCCAGCGCCACGTCATTGACCGGAATATCCACGATACACCCGTCACGCGAGACGTGCGCCACCTTCGCCTGCAAGCCGACCAGGCGCTTGATGGCCTCGGAGGTGCGTCCCTTGGCGCGCGCCTCCAGATAGCGCCCCAGCAGGATCAGCGCCACGATGACGGCGGCCGCCTCGTAGTAGACATTCACCGTGCCGGCCGGCAGCAGTCCGGGGGCAAACGTCGCCACCAGCGAGTAGCCGAATGCGGCGGCCGTGCCGACCGCGACCAGCGAGTTCATGTCCGGGGCCAGGCGCGCCAGCGCGGGGAAGCCCTTCAGGTAGAAGCGCCGGCCGGGAATGGCCAGCACCAGCAAGGTCAGCGCGAACTGCAGGTACCAGCTCTGCCGCATGCCGATGGTATCCATGACCCACTCGTGCATGCCGGGAATCACGTGCGAACCCATTTCGAGCACGAACACCGGCAATGCCAGCACACTGGCCAGGATCAGGTCCCGCTTCAGCCCGGCCCGCTCGGCGTCCTTCTTTTCCGCGGCCTGCTCCCCGGCCTGCGCGCCGGTATCGGCCGGACGGGCCTCGTAGCCGACCTTCTCGATGGCCGCCACCAGGTCTTGCACGGCGGCCACGCCGCGCACGGTAGCGCGTTCGGTGGCCAGGTTCACCGTGGCCTGCGCGACACCCGGCACCGCCTTGAGCGCCTTTTCGACGCGGCCCACGCAGGATGCGCAGGTCATGCCCCCGACCGCCAGCTCGACGGTGCTGGCGGGCACGTCGTAACCCACCTTCTCGATCGCCTGGATCAGCGCCTGCCGGTCCACCGGCCCGGCCGGGCGGATATCGGCGCGCTCGGTGGCCAGGTTGACCGACACGCTGCCCACGCCTTCGACCTTGGCCAGCGCGGCCTCGACCCGGCCCACGCAGCTGGCGCAGGTCATGCCTTCGATAGGCAGGCTGATCGTCGCCGCCGCGGCGCCGGCATTGCTGCTGCTCGGCATGTTCATGGCTTGCTTCCCATAGTGACATTCGACATGAGGGGAGCTTAAAGCTTGCCATGGTGGGAAGGTCAAGCGCAGAAAGCGCGACTTGCGCCGGGATTGCCCGGGCGCAACGCCCGCGTCTCGGCCCTAATCCGCCCCCATTAACTTCAGGTCGGCCCAGGACAAAGCAGTACACTTCGCGCTTGCCCCGATTACCCGAGCCGCCAGATGCCCGACCTCGAAACGGTCCTCGTCGCAGCGCCGACATTCGTCGTCGCGTACACGGTCTTCGCCATGGTCGGATTCGGCACGACGCTCATCTCGGCTCCCATCGTGGCGCAAGTGGTGCCGCTGCCCACGCTGATCCCCGCCCAATCCCTCCTCGACCTCGCCGCCTCGGCCGGCAACGGCTTGAGACTAGGCTCGAAAGTGGCGAAAGCGGAAGTCTTGCGCCTGCTTCCGGCGATGATGCTAGGCCTGATTGCCGGCGCCTACCTGCTCATCATCGTTCCCTTGGCGGCGCTGATGGTGCTGCTCGGCGCATTCGTCGTCCTCTATGCCTTGCGCGGCATGTTGACACAGCCCCGGCGGCGGCCGCTGCGCCCCGGATGGGCGTGGTGGTATGGCTTTGCGGGCGGCATCTTAAGCGCCATGTTTGGCGCGGGCGCGTGGCTGTATGCCATCTACCTGACGCGCCGGATCGACGACCCCACCGCGATACGGGCAAGCCAGACCAGCCTGATCGCCATCAGCGCGGTCGTCCGGGTCGTGCTCTTTGCCGTGGCAGGCAAGTATTCCGACTGGCAAGTGGTCGGGCTTTCGCTGGTCCTGCTGCCGGCAATGGTGCTTGGCGTCTTCATCGGCAACAGGATCGCGCACAAACTGGACCGGACACGTTTTCTGCGCGCTCTTTATCTGGTTTTGCTGGGCACCGGCGGAGCGCTCCTGGTGCGCGGAGTCATCTCTGCTTGACACGGTTGCCTGCGATTGACGAGGCAAGCATCGGGTTCATCGTTGGCGCATTACCACCCAAAGGACTTCCCATGAAATATCTCGGCTTGGCCTATTTCACCCCAGAAAAGTTCGCAGCGATGGCGCCAGATGACGTCAAGGAATTAGTGAGCCAATGTCGCGGCTTGGACGAGAAAATGCGCGCCACCGGCAAGGTCCTCGTTTCCGCGTCGCTTGGCGATCCCGACAGCTGGAAGACGCTGCGCCCGCGCAACGGCAAGACGCGCGTCACGGACGGACCCTACACCGAGTCGAAGGAAGTGGTGGGCGGCTTGTTCATTATTGAGGCGGACAGCCATGACGAGGCGCTGCGCATCGCGTCCATGCACCCGGCCGCCACGCTGGGCGAAGCAGGCGGGTGGGCCGTCCAGCTGATCCCCATGGATTCCTACCTGGCCCGATAAGGATTCGGACGCTTGCTCTTTCTTCCAGGAAAATCAATCTGAATTGATCGCCGCATATCAAGATTCACCCAATCGCATTGGGCACATCAATCATCATGATTCACAACAAGCGACAGTTTTTTATCTCGGGCGTGACATTGCTGATCGTGCTCGCCGCTGTATTGATTGCATCGCATTTTTTTGGTGAGCAAGGCCAGCCGCCGCTGGCTTCGACACAAGGGCAACTTTCTTGTGGCAGCGAGCAGTATTCCGAATACACCAAGAACATGATGCTGGCCGGAGAACTGACTATCGGCAGGCAGCCGCCGTCGGGCACGCGCCAGCAGCAGCAAGCCATGGTCGATGCTTTCGGCGCACTCACCCTGCCCAGGGACAAGACCATCATTTCCGCTGGTCACCCGAAAACGGGGAAGGTGTATACCAAGGTATGCCAAGACGAAAAATGCACCATGAACGAGATGGCGGAGCCCGAGCAGGCCTGCTTGACCGAGAACTGGAGTGGTTGTCAGTATCTGGCGATGCAATTCAGAGAAAAACAGTACTGCTTCCTGACGCCCACGGATCGGTGACATGAGCGACACAGAATTTCCGTGGTCGCCCTACACCGCAATGGCCTGGGCCAGCTTCTGGATGGACAGCGGCGCGCAGCCCTCGGCATCGTTGCTGACCGTCACGTAGGCCGGCTGGCCCGCGCCCGTGATCCCGCGGATCGTACGCGCCAGCACCGTGCGGGTAGGAAGATCCTCGCTGAGAATGGCATTGAACGGATCGTGCTTTTTCTGCGCGTCGGCATAACCATACGCGCCGAAAATGCGGTTCAGGTTCCAGCGGCAGACCAGCGGCCCCGGCCATAGCGCGCGCAGCATCGGCAGTTGCTCTTCGATCGGCGGCATCTTGCCATGCAGGCCCAGGCAGAACGTGGCCCCATGCGCCTTGAGTGTGTCGACCAGCGCCTGGACCAGTAGTTCAGGGTCCCGCACTTCCACCGCGACGATCACGGCGCCATGCCCGGACAAAGCCTCCCGGACAGCCGCCAGCATGCGGCCCAGCTTCTCAAACAGCGTCGCGGGACGACTCAGCCACCCCCAGGGCAGAGGGCTCAACTGGAACACCAGAACGCCCAGCTTGGCGCCCAGGCCTTCGAGCGTCGGCCGCACGAATTCCTGAATGGCCAGCGACGGATCGAGAAAAACCGGGTTGGCCTCGCGCGACCTGCCTTCTTCGCCCCGCACCTGGGCGTCGGTAATGCTGGCGGGGCATTTGACGACGAAACGGAAGTCGTCATCGACCTGCCCCGCATAAACGGCATACTGGCTGGCCGTCAATGGGCGCCAGAAAGTGCGGTCCACACAAACCGTGCGCAACAGCGGATGCTGATGGTAGGCGCCAAGACCATGCTTGGACAGCACGCTCGAATCGTACTCGCCATCCCAGACCAGCCCTTCCCAGCCCGGGTATGACCAAGTAGAAACGCCGAAGCGCAACTGCGCCGGAAGCTGCCGCGCGAGCGCGCTCCACTCCTGCGCCGCAGGCGCGGGAAGCACCTTGGCCATGCTTCGAAGAACGGAAAAATCCGGATTCTCATGAGCGGCCGCATTGTTCGAGGAATCGGGCGGGGGCTGGAGAGGCACATCTCCGAAAAGATCGTCTTGCATACTTGTCGTACTGGCACGGAAGTAGGCTAAAGGGTACTTGAATAACACCGGCGGTCATGCGGCACACCATGTTGATGGGCCGAAAAATGTGCCGAGCTTGAGGTGTCAGGGGTGGATTTTCCCGATCCAAACGGCATCAGGAACAAAAACATCACTGCATTTCAGCCACTTGGGATGACTTCCCAAAGTGACGAGACGAGTGTGAAGCGCGAATTGGAGCGGGTGATGGGAATCGAACCCACGCTTGAGGCTTGGGAAGCCGCCGTTCTACCATTGAACTACACCCGCCTGGGTGTCGTACCGCGCCCCGGAGGGCGCGGCAGAGGATGAAATTATAGCCAGGTTTTTCCCCGGCCTTGGGCCGGCGCTCAGTTGCCCTTGATGCCGGCGGCTTTCACCACCTTGCCCCAGCGGTCGTATTCCGCCTTGGTGTACTCGGCCAGCTTGGCCGGCCCCATGAATTCCGCCTCGGCGCCCTGCTCGGCGGCCTTCTTGCGGAACTCCTCGGTCTTCATGATTTCCTCGATGGTGCCCGCCAGCTTGTCCACCACCGCCTTGGGCGTGCCGGCCGGCGCGTACATGGCGAACCACGACGACACCAGTAGGTCGGGGTAGCCGGCCTCGGCGGCGGTCGGCACGTCGGGCAGCGAATCCAGGCGCTTCGGCCCGGTGACCGCCAGGGCGCGCAGCTTGCCGGCGGCGATGTGGCCCAGTAGCGGCGGCGGCGTGGTGATGGTCATGTCCACCGCCCCGCCCAGCAAGTCGTTCAGCGCCGGGCCGGTGCCCTTGTAGGGAATGTGCTCGATCTTGATGTCGGCCATCTGCTTCAGCAGTTCCGTGGCCACGTGCTGCAGCGCGCCGTTGCCGGACGAGGCGTAGTTGAGCTTGTCCGGGTTGGCCTTGGCGTAGGCGACCAGTTCCTTCAGGGATTTGACCGGCAGGTCGGGCCGCACCACGATCACTTGCGGGGCCGACAGGATGTTGGCCACCGGCGCGAAGTCCTTGATCGGGTCCCAGTCTTGCGGCGGCTGCACGTGCGGCGAGATGGCGTTGTAGCCGGAGTACTGCAGCAGCAGCGTGTAGCCATCGGGCGCGGCCTTGGCCACGGCGGAGGTGGCGATGCTGCCCGACGCCCCCGGCTTGTTGTCCACCACCACGGTCTGGCCCAGGGCCTGGCCCAGCGGCTGCGCGATCAGGCGCGCGGCCAGGTCGGTGGTGCCGCCGGGCGCGGCCGGCACCAGCAGGGTGATGGGGCGGTCGGGATAGTCGGCCAGCGCGACGGCGGGGCCGGCGGCGACCGCCAGGGTGGCGGCGGCCAGGCAGGCGCGCAGCGGCTTGGTCAGGAACGGGATGCTCATGGGACAGGTCTCCTGGTGGATTGTTATGGGTAGAGAAAATGCCTGGGTACGATGCGGGTCAGGCGGGCCCGAAGCGTTCGGCCAGCCACGCGGGCGGCGCGTGGGTGGCCAGGCGATGGCCGGCGGCCAGCAGGGGGTTGGTCAATTCGCGCCGGACCAGGCCGGGCAGGCCGCGCACGATGGCCAGCAGCGGCTGCAGCGCGACGCCGGTCTGCACGCCCATACACTCGAACATGTGCACCAGCTCTTCGGTGTTGACGTTGCCGCTGGCGCCGGGCGCATAGGGACAGCCGCCCAGGCCGCCGGCGGCGGCATCGTAGCGGGTGACGCCGGTCTGCCAGGCGGCGACGGCGTTGGCCAGGGCCATGCCGCGGGTGTTGTGCAGGTGCACGGTCAGGGGCATGGCGGGCAATTCGCGCGCCATGCGCTCGCACAGTGCGGCGACCTGGGTGGGGTAGGCCATGCCGGTGGTGTCGCACAAAGTGATGCCGGCGGCGCCGGCTTCGGCCAGCTGGTGGGCCAGGCGCAGCACCTGGTCGGCCGGCACGTCGCCGTCGAAGGGGCAGCCGAACGCGGTGGACAGCGAAACATTGCTGGGCACGCCGGCGGCCTGGGCAGCCTGCAGCACGGCGCCGAGTTCGGCCAGCGACTGTTCGCGGGTCATGCGCAGGTTGGCGCGGTTGTGGGTCTCGCTGCTGGACATGACCAGGTTCAGCTCGTCGACGCCGACTTCCAGGGCGCGTTCCAGGCCGCGGATGTTGGGCACCAGGGCGGTGTAGACGACGCCGCCGCGCCGGCGGATGCGGCGCATCACTTCCTGGGCGTCGGCCAGCGCCGGAATGGCCTTGGGCGAGGTGAAGCTGGTGACCTCGATGCGCGCGAAGCCGCAGTCGGACAAGGCGTCGACGAAGGCGACTTTGTCGTCGGTGGGGACTTGGGCTTTTTCGATCTGCAGGCCGTCGCGCGGGCCGACTTCGTTGATCTCGATGCGGGCGGGTCCGGTGTTCATGCGATGACTCCACGGGCGCGCAACTGCGCGCGTTGGACTTCGGTCAGGCCGGCGTCGGCCAGCACGGCGTCGGTGTGTTCGCCCAGCGTGGGCGCGCGCTCGCGGATGGCGCCGGGGTTGTCGGACAGCAGCGGGAACACGGCCGGCATCTCGACGCGCACGCCGCTGGCGCCCTGGATTTCGGCGATGGCGTTGCGGGCGCGGTAGTGCGGGTCGCGGGCGATATCGGCCACGCTGTAGATGCGGCCGCTGGGCACGCCCGCCTCGCGCATGGCGTCCAGCACCGCGTCGATGGAGCGCTGCGAGGTCCAGGCGCCGACGGCGGCGTCGATCTCGGCCACGCGCGCGGCGCGGCCGTCGTTGTGGGCCAGGGCGGGATCGCGGCCCAGGTCGTCGCGGCCGATGCAGGACATCAGACGCTGGTAGATGGCGTCGCCGTTGCCGGCGATGAGCACATAGCCATCCTGGCAGGGGTAGGCATTGGATGGGGCGATGCCGGGCAGCGAGGCGCCGGCCGGCTCGCGCACGGCGCCGAAGGCGGTGTATTCCGGCAGCAGGCTTTCGGTCAGGTTGAACAGGCTTTCATACAGGGCGGCGTCGATCACCTGCCCCACGCCGCCGCGCGCGTCGCGCTGGTACAGGGCCAGCAGCACGCCCAGCGCGCCGTGCAGGCCGGCGATGGTGTCGCCCAGCGACAAGCCTGCGCGCACCGGGGCGCGGCCGGGTTCGCCGTTCAGGTAGCGCAGCCCGGCCATGGCTTCGCCGATGGCGGCGAAGCCCGGTTCGCGCGCCTTGGGCCCGGTCTGGCCGTAACCAGAGACGCGCAGCATGATCAGGCGCGGATTGAGGGCGTGCAGGGTTTCCCAGGACAAGCCCCATTTCTCCATGGTACCGGGGCGGAAGTTCTCGATCAGCACGTCGGCCTGCGCGGCCAGGGTGCGGATGATGTCCTGCCCCTCTTCCTGGCGCAGGTCCACGCACACCGACTGCTTGTTGCGCGATTGCGCTTCCCACCAGACGGAGGTGCCTTCGTGCAGCAGGCGCCATTTGCGCAAGGGGTCGCCCAGGCCGGGCGGCTCGATCTTGACGACTTGCGCGCCGAAGTCCGCCAGGGTCTTGGCGGCGAACGGGCCGGCGATCAATTGGCCGAGTTCCAGCACGCGTATGCCGGCGAGAATCTGCCCTGCCATGCCTCCTCCAGACATCCATAGAGTTTCGAGGTCTGGCAGTGTGCGCGCATCCGCCGCGCGCGGGAATGGCATTTATGGGAAACGGGGGTTCCCCAAATGCGAAAGCCCGGTGCTATTCGGCGCCGGACTGGGCGCTGCGCAGGTGGGCCAGCAGCAGGCGCGCGGCCACGGTCAGGGTGTCGGCGTCGCGCACGCCCAGCAGCAGCCAGCGGCGCGCCCAGTCGTCGGCCAGCGGGATCAGGCGGATCGGCATCGAGCGCGCGTGCGGCTCGGCGGCGATGCGCGGCAGGATGCCCACGCCGCCGGTGGCGACCGCCATGCGGCAGATGGCGTCGAAGCTGCGCACCTGGATGCGCAGGCGCATCTGCTTGCCCAGCCGCGCGCTTTCTTCGTTGAGCCGCGAGGCCAGCGAGGTGGACGGCGGCAGGCTGACATAGGCGTAGTCCAGGGTGTCGGCGAAGGCGACCCGGGACAGGTTGGCCAGCGGGTGGCGCTGCGGCGCGATCACCACCAGCTCGTCCAGGCGGTACGGCACGGTCTGCAGGCCGGACGCCGGGGTGCGGTCGGCGAATACGCCGATGTCGGCGCGGTTCTCCAGCACGGCGGTGACGATGTCGGTGCTGTTCTGCTCTTCCAGGTCGATGCGCACCGCCGGGTGCTCGTCCATGAAGGCGGCCAGGTCCTCGGGCAGGAACTGGGTCAGCGACGAGGTGTTGGCGGCGATGCGCACCTGGCCGCGCACGCCCTGGGCGAAGTCGGACAGCGTGCCCGCCATCAGTTCCACTTCCTGCAGCACGCGCTGGGCATGGGCCAGGCAGGCCTGGCCGGCGTCGGTCAGTTCGACGCCGGCGCTGTTGCGGTACAGCAGCGGCGTGCCCAGCGCGGCCTCCAGGTCGGAAATGCGCTTGCTGGCCGCGCCGACGGCCAGGTGCGACTGGCGCGCGCCGGCCGAAATGCTGCCGGCCCGGGCAACCGCGACGAACAGCGCCAGGGTGGTCAGGTCGATGCGGGCGAAATTCATGCGGCAGATGCTACCCCACAACCGGGCGGCGGGGCAGCGCGGGAAACGCCGGCGCCGGGGCGGCCGCCGGCACCCTGGGGATACGCGGCGCCCGTCCAGCCCACTACAATCCGCCTTATGAATACGAACACCCCCGAATCCCCGGGCGGCGCCCAGGCGCCCGCCCCCCTGTCGGACGCGACCCGCGCGGCCCTGGCCCCGGCCGGGCAGGCGCCGCACAGCCCCGGCGCCACGCACATCCGCAGTTTCGTCCACCGCCGCGGCCATATCACCCAGGGCCAGCGCGAGGCGCTGGAACAGTTGCTGGGCAAATGGTCGATTCCCTACGCCGACCGCCGCCTCGACCTGGCCGCCGCCTTCGGCCGCGCGGCCCCCACCGTGCTGGAAATCGGCTTCGGCATGGGCGAGACCACCCAGCAGATCGCGCAGGCGCGGCCCGGCGACAATTTCCTGGGGGTCGAGGTCTTCAATGCCGGGGTGGGCGCCATGCTGCGCCGGATCGAAGACAACGGCCTCGAGAACGTGCGCATCATCCAGCACGACGCGGTCGAAGTGGTGCGCGACATGATCGCGCCCGGCTCCCTGGCGGGCGTGCACGTGTATTTCCCCGACCCCTGGCCCAAGAAGCGGCACCACAAGCGGCGCCTGATCCAGCCGCCCTTCGTGGCGTTGCTGGCCAGCCGCATCGCGCCGGGCGGCTACCTGCACTGCGCCACCGACTGGCAGGAATACGCGGCGCAGATGCTCGAGGTCCTCAGCGCCGAGCCGCTGCTGCGCAATACCGTGGCCGACTACGCGCCGCGCCCCGATTACCGTCCGCAAACCAAGTTCGAGACGCGCGGCCTGCGCCTGGGCCACGGCGTGTGGGACCTCATCTTCAAGAGGATCGTGTAGCCATGCTGTACCCCGCCATCGAGCCTTACCGCCACGGCATGCTGGATACCGGCGACGGCCACCAGGTCTATTGGGAACTGTGCGGCAACCCGGACGGCAAGCCGGCGGTGTTCCTGCATGGCGGTCCGGGCAGCGGCTGCTCGCCGGTGCATCGCCAGTTGTTCAACCCGCAGCGCTATAACGTGCTGCTGTTCGACCAGCGCGGCTGCGGCCGCTCCACTCCGCACGCCAGCCTGGACAACAACACGACCTGGCACCTGGTGGCGGACATCGAACGGCTGCGCGCCGAAATCATGGGCGCGCAACGGTGGCTGGTATTCGGCGGCTCGTGGGGCTCGACGCTGGCGCTGGCCTATGCGCAGACACACCCCGGCCATGTCAGCGAGCTGGTGCTGCGCGGCATCTTCGGCCTGCGCCGCGCCGAATTGCAGTGGTTCTACCAGGACGGCGCGTCGTGGCTGTTCCCCGACCACTGGGAAGCCTACCTGGCGCCGATCCCGCCGGAAGAGCGCGGCGACATGATCGCCGCCTACCACCGGCGCCTGACCGGCCCGGACCCGGCCGAGCAACTGCGCGCCGCCAAGGCCTGGAGCAAATGGGAAGACAGCACCATCACGCTGCTGCCCAGCCCGCGCCACCAGCAAAGCCATGCCGCCGACCGCGCCGCGCTGGCCTTCGCCCGCATCGAGAATCACTACTTCGTCCATGGCGGCTTCATGGAAGAAGGCCAGCTGATCCGCGACGCCCATAAACTGCACGGCATTCCCGGCACCATCGTGCAGGGCCGCTACGATGTCTGCACGCCGGTGCGCACCGCCTGGGACCTGCACCGCGCCTGGCCGCAGGCGCAGTTCCACCTGGTGCCGGACGCCGGCCACGCCTTCGACGAGCCCGGCACGCTGGCCCGCCTCATCGAGGCCACCGACGGCTATGCGACGCAATAGATCAGACAGAGAACCATCATGCACATCACCCTGAACGGAGACGCGCGGGAGTTTCCGCTGGACACCACTATCGCCGAACTGCTCGATACCCTGGGCTACGCCGGCAAGCGCATCGCGGTCGAGCGCAACG
The DNA here is from genome assembly GCF_002261345.1 of Bordetella genomosp. 2. Classification (GTDB taxonomy): domain Bacteria; phylum Pseudomonadota; class Gammaproteobacteria; order Burkholderiales; family Burkholderiaceae_B; genus Bordetella_A. The sequence goes on from NZ_NEVT01000008.1 coordinate 335,868, forward strand.
GCGAAATCGTGCCCAAGAGCCAGCACGGCGCGACCGTGCTGCGCGACGGCGACCAGGTCGAGATCGTGGTGGCGGTGGGCGGCGGCTGAACCGGCGCCACAACACATTGTGAAATTTATCAACGGTGCGCTACCCATGCGCCCCGCGCGCTTGTATAAGCCGTTGCGCGTAGTACCCTGACGCCTGGTTTGCCGCCGGCCCGCGCCGCAACTCGCGCCGCAGACCGGTTTCACCCACCGGAGTCCTGCATGCCGCTCAAAGTCCTGACCGGAGACACTTCCGGCCTGTCCTTCGGCTCACTGTTACTGCGCATCGTCTGGTTCACCGGCCGGGCCACCGGCGCGGCCGCCGAACGCATCGCCGGCCATGCCTGGGTGGCCGAGCGCATCCGCTTCCTGCGCGCCTGGCGCGCCAATCCCAAGGGCGTCGGCGCCATCTGGCCCTCCAGCCCGCGCCTGGCGACCGCCATCACCCGCGGCATCGAGCCGGAAGCCGGCCCCTGCCTCGAACTGGGCGCCGGCACCGGCGCCTTCACGCGCGCGCTGGTGGCGCGCGGGCTCGACCCCGCGCAACTGGCCCTGGTGGAAATGGACTCCCAGTTCGCCCAGCAATTGCGGCGCGATTTCCCCGGCGCGCAAGTGCACCAGATCGACGCCGCCCGGCTGGCCGGGCGCCCGCTGTTCGAGTCAGGCCTGGCGGGCGGCGCGGTATGCGGCCTGCCCTTGCTGAACATGCCGGTCAAGCAGCAGATCGGCATCCTGCGCGGCACCTTCTCGCAACTGTGCCCCGACGGCGCGGTGTACCTGTTCACCTATGGCCCGCGCTGCCCGGTGCCGCGCCGCGTGCTCGACCGCCTCGGCCTGCGCGCCCGGCGCACCGAAACGGTGCTGGCCAATGTGCCGCCCGCCCACGTGTGGAAACTGACGCGCCGCAGCGCGGCGGGCACGCTCCACACCCGCGCATAAATAGCTTGTTACACCTTGCCCGCCGCGCGCGGCGGCGCGTGACGCATATTCGGCCCATAATCAGCCTGCAGTATGCGTATACGCGGCATCTTCTGCGTTCTCGTGCTTAACGTTTCTTAACAGCCAAAGGAAATACCATGGGTCTGCTCAGCTTTATCAAAGACGTCGGCGAAAAACTGTTTGGTGCCAGCGAAGCCCAGGCGGCATCCGTTGATGAACTGAAGAAAGAACTCGACAAGCATGGCCTGAATGCCGAAGGCCTGGAAATCAAGGTCGACGGCGACAAGGTCACCGTGTCCGGCCAGGCCGCCTCCACCGAAGAAGCCGAGAAAATCGCGCTGGCGCTGGGCAACACGGTCGGCGTGGCGCAGGTGGACAACCAGCTCACCGCCAAGCAGGCCGCGCCGGAAGCGCAGATGTACACGGTGCAGAAGGGCGACAACCTGTGGAAGATCGCCGAGGCGCACTACGGCAAGGGCCAGGGCGCCAAGCACACGGTCATTTTCGAGGCCAACAAGCCCATGCTGACGCACCCGGACAAGATCTACCCGGGCCAGGTGCTGCGCATTCCGCCGCTGAACTGAACCGCACAAACCGGCAAGCCCCGCAGTATTTGCCGGTTTGCCTCGGGGCGGGCCTTCCCCGTCCGCCCCGACCGACTCGGCCAGGCCAATCAGGCGCCTGGCCGTTTTTTTGGCCGGCCGCCGTCGAAGGCCCAGGTGTCAGGCTCCGAAGGTGCCTGACACCCCTGTGCGCCTGGACTCTCTCAGTCGTACGGGGTCAGCGCTTCACCACCCGCTGCGCGGCCGCCGCAACGGGAACGCGGAGGTGTCTGACACCCGCAGGGTGTCAGACACCTGGACACCTCGGCGCCCGCCACGTTCAGCGCAGGCCGCCGAAGCGCCCCAGGCCCTTCATGCCGCCCATGGCGCGCATCATCTTCGACATGCCGCCCTTCTTCATTTGCTTCATCATGCCCTGCATCTGCTCGAACTGGTTCAGCAGGCGGTTGACTTCCTGCACGGGCACGCCCGAGCCGGCGGCGATGCGGCGCTTGCGCGAGGCCTTGATCAGTTCGGGCTTGGCGCGCTCGGCCGGCGTCATGGCATTCAGGATGCCTTCGGTGCGGCGCAATTGCTTTTCCGCCTGGCCGCCCTGCAGCTGGCCGGCCGCCTGCTGGAACTGCGCGGGCAGTTTTTCCAGCAACGAGCCCATGTCGCCCAGCTTCTTGACCTGGCCCAGCTGCTCGCGGAAGTCGTTCAGGTCGAACTTGCTGCCCGACTTGAGCTTGGTGGCCAGCTTCTGCGCTTCGGCGATGTCGATGTTCTTCTGCGCCTGCTCGACCAGCGACACGATGTCGCCCATGCCCAGCACCCGCTGCGCCATGCGGTCGGGGTGGAACGGCTCGAGCCCGTCGAGCTTTTCGGAGACCCCGACGAACTTCAGCGGCTTGCCGGTCACGTGGCGCACCGACAGCGCCGCGCCGCCGCGCGCGTCGCCGTCCAGCTTGGTCAGCACCACCCCGGTCAGCGGCAGCGCGTCGGCGAAGGCACGCGCGGTGTTGACCGCGTCCTGGCCCTGCATGGCGTCGACCACGAACAGGGTCTCGACCGGGTGGACCAGGTCGTACAGGGCGCGGATCTCGCGCATCATGGCCTCGTCCACGCCCAGGCGGCCGGCCGTATCCAGGATGAGCACGTCGTAGTGGTGGCGGCGCGCGTGGTCGACCGCGTTGCGGGCGATGTCTTCCGGCTTCTGGCTGGGGTCGGAGGGCAGGAAGTCGATGCCGGCCTGCGCCGCCACGGTCTTGAGCTGTTCGATGGCGGCCGGGCGGTAGACGTCGGCGCTGACGGTCAGCACCTTCTTCTTGCCGGTGTTGCGGCCGTTCTGCACGTGCTGGCCCTGGGCCAGCCAGCGGCCCAGCTTGCCGCTGGTGGTGGTCTTGCCGGCGCCCTGCAGGCCGGCCATCAGGATCACGGCGGGCGGCTGCACGGCCAGCGACAGTTCCCCGGCGCCCTGGCCCAGGTCGCCGCCCATCAGGGCGGTCAGTTCCTTGTGGACCACGCCGACCAGCGCCTGGCCGGGGCTGAGGCTGCCGGCCACTTCTTCGCCCAGCGCCTTTTCCTTGACGCGCGCCACGAAGTCGCGCACCACCGGCAGCGCCACGTCGGCCTCGAGCAGCGCCATGCGCACTTCGCGCAGCATTTCCTGCGTGTTGGCCTCGGTCAGGCGGGCTTCGCCGCGCAGCGTCTTTACGACGCGCGACAAACGTTGAGTCAGGTTATCGAGCATGAGAGGCGTTTCCGCTTACACTAGTTGATTGAACGGTGGCCCGGGCAGGCGGCTTTTTGTGCCTGCTGGCGAATAGCGCCCTGCGGCCCCATCCAGACAACGGTTTTTATGTCATTAGGCATTGTATTTCACGCCGTGGCCGCCCTGGCCTACGCCGTGCTCGCGGCGGCGTTGTGGCGGCGCCTGCGGGGCGCGGGCAGCGTCGAAAAAACGGGCCGTATTGCCCGGGCCTGCCTGCTGGGCGCCCTGGTGCTGCACGGCATCGGCCTGCAGCAATCCATGCTCGGCGGCGGCAATCTGTTCATCGGCTGGGCCCTGGCCCTGTCGGCCGCGGTCTGGCTCGGCATGGTGGTGTTCTGGCTGGAAAGCCTGCTGGTGCGCATCGACGGCCTGCAACTGCTGCTGGTGCCGGCCGCCACGCTGGTCTGCGCCATGGCGGCGCTGTTTCCCGACGGCCAGCTGGTGCCGCACGCCGACAACACCTGGCTGCGCCTGCACCTGCTGATCGCCCTGGCGGCCTATGCGCTCATCACCGTGGCGGCGCTGCACGCCCTGCTGATGGCGCTGCTCGACCGCCACCTGCACCGCCCGCTCGACGCGCCGGCCGAGCGCAGCATCGTCAGCCGCGTGCTCGACGCCCAGCCGCCGCTGCTGGTCCAGGAACGGCTGCTGTTCCGCGTCATCTGGATCGGCTTCGTGGTGCTGACCGCCGCCGTGGCGTCGGGCTCGATCGCCTCCATGCAGCTCACCGGCAAGGTGCTGCCGTTCGACCACAAGACCGTATTCACCCTTTTGTCATGGCTGACCTTCGGCGTGTTGCTGCTCGGCCGCCACATCCGCGGCTGGCGCGGCCGCGTGGCGCTGCGCTGGACGCTCACCGGGTTCGCCTTCCTGATCCTGGCCTATACCGGCAGCCGGTTCGTGCTGGAAGTCATTCTTCATCGGAGCTGAAGTGGGCAAGCTGCTGATCTGGGTCGTCATCATCCTGGTGGCCATGCTGGTGCTGCGCATCGTCGCGGCGCGGGCCGCCACCAAGCGCAATGCTCCCCCGCCGCAACCGCCCGCGCGCCAGCCGGGCGGCCAGCCGGCCGAGTCGATGGTGCGCTGCGCCCATTGCGGCATTCACCTGCCGCGCTCGGAAGCGATCATGCTCGAGGGCAAGGTGTGGTGCAGCCGCGACCACGCCCGCCTGGGCGAGCGCTGACCCGGCGCGAGCCCGGCACGGCCGGCCCGGAGGGGGGCCGCCGGCAAGGCGGGCATAATGAGGGTTATGCTTCCCCATTCGATGAGCCGCATCCATGTTCCTACAGCTTGATCGACACGGGTGGCTGGCGCCCGCGCCGGGTGTGCGCCTCCTCCCTTCGCCCAATTGCGATGCCCGCCCCGCCGGCCTGCCGGTTTCCCTCCTGGTGATCCACAACATCAGCCTGCCGCCCGGCGAATTCGGCGGGCCGCACGTGGCCGGCCTGTTCCTCAACCGGCTCGACTACGGCGCCCACCCCTGGCTGGAACGCCTGCGCGGGCTGCGCGTGTCGGCGCATTTCTTCGTGCGCCGCGACGGCGCCATCGTGCAGTTCGTGTCCACCGAGGCGCGCGCCTGGCATGCCGGCGTCTCGCGCTTCGGCGCGCGCGAGCGCTGCAACGATTTTTCGCTGGGCATCGAGCTGGAAGGCACCGATACGCTGCCCTACACCGACGCGCAGTACACTGCCCTGGCCAAGCTGGCCCGCGTGCTGCGCGCGCGCTACCCGCTGCGCGCCGCGTGGGGCCACCAGCACATCGCGCCCGGCCGCAAGACGGACCCGGGCCCGGCTTTCAATTGGGCGCGCTTCGGCCGCGCGGCCGGATTCCCCCGGCGCATGCTCGCGCCCTGCTGACCAAGGAACCATCATGCTGAAGATCTGGGGACGCCTGAGTTCGGTGAACGTGCAGAAAGTCGTCTGGGCGGTGCGCGAGCTGGCGCTGCCGCACACGCTGACGCAAGTCGGCGGCCAGTACGGCGGCCTGGACACGCCCGAATACGGCAAGATGAATCCCAACCGCAAGGTGCCCGTCATCGACGACGGCGGCCTGGTGCTGTGGGAATCGAACGCCATCGTGCGCTATCTGGCCGCGCGCTACGGCGAAGGCTCGCTGTGGCCCACCGATGTGGCGCTGCGCGCCCATGCCGACCGCTGGATGGACTGGACCGCCACCGAATGGCAGCCGGCCATCGCGCCGGCCTTCTTGGGCCTGGTGCGCACGCCCGAGGCGCAGCGCGACGCGGCCGCCATCGAGGCCTCGGCGCGCAAGGCCAATGCGCTGGCCCTCATGCTGGAAGACGCCCTACAGCAGCGCGAATTCATCGCCGGCGCCCACTTGACCATGGGCGACGTGGTGCTGGGCTGCGTGGCGCACCGCTGGCTGGGCACGCCCATCGAACGCCCCGCCACCCCGGCCCTGTCGGCCTGGTACCGCCGGCTGATGATGCGCCCGGCCACCCAGGGCGTGCTGACCCTGCCGCTGGCCTGACGCGCGGCCCGGCCACCGCCGTTCAGGCGCGCGTTGCCGGACGCCAGCCCAGTTCCGCCGAGATCGCCGCGGCCACTTGCTTGACGGTGGGCGTCAGTTCGCCCATGCGTTCCAGCGACAGGTACGGCACCGTGCTGGACACGCTCAGCGCCGCCACGATGGCGCCGCCCGCATCGCGGATCGGCGCGGCCACGCAGCGGATCGACGGTTCGTTGTCTTCCAGGTCGTAGGCATAGCCGTGCGCGGCGTAGTCGCGCATGCGGTCGCGGAACGCCTCCCAACCCTGCCCCGCCCCCGCCGCGCGCGGCGACACGGGCGCCCCCACGCGCTGCAGGCGGCGCCAGTCGGACTCGTCCAGGTCCAGCAGCAGCGCCTTGCCGACGCCCGTGGCGGCAAGCGGCATCCGATGCCCCACGCGCGAGCGCATCTCCAGCCCCTTCTTGCCGGGGATTTTCTCCAGGTACAGCACTTCGTCGCCGTCGCGCACGGCCAGGTGGATGGTGTCGCCCGTCAGTTCCGCCAGCCCGTGCAGGTGCGGCCGCGCCAGCGCGGCCAGCGGGAACGCCTCGCGCGCCTGGAAGCCCAGCTCGATCAGCTTCGGCCCCAGCGCATAGCCCACGCCCGCCACGACGCGCAGATAGCGCTCCTGCACCAGGCTGCTGGCCAGCCGGTGCGTGGTGCTGCGCGCCACGCCGATGCGGGCGCAGATCTCGCGCAGGTCGCGCGCCCCGTCGGCCACCGCCTGCACGATCGCCAGCCCGCGCATCAAGGTCTGGGTGCCGGTGGGAGCGGCGGAAGCGGTCGAATCGGAAGCGGTAGGAGTGGGCATCGCGGAAATCTGCAAAACGGACGAGCGTGGCCGCCAGGGCGGCAAGCCCGCAAGAATACCGGACCGTGCCGGATTGCGCTGAGTTTATCCCTATATATGGGATTAAGTTCTATATTTTGAGATTTTTTCGCGATTCTTCTAGAATTTCCGGCATGCCGCCGGCCGCCAGCCGCGGCCACCCGATGACGACAAGGCAGCCGCCGCGCGCGGCCGCCACACGACGAGACAGCTTCATGCCTACCCATCCGCCCGGCCGCGCGGCCCTGATCGCGCTGGATTGGGGCACCTCCTCGCTGCGCGCCTATCTCCTGGACCAGGACGGTCAGACGCTGGAAACCCGCCGCCTGCCGTGGGGCATCATGCACCTGCCCCAAGCCGTGCCGCATGAGCCGGCGGCGCGCGGTTTCGAACTGGCATTCGAGCAGGCTTGCGGCGACTGGCTGCGCGCCGCGCCGGACCTGCCCGTCATTGCCTGCGGCATGGTCGGCAGCGCCCAGGGCTGGCGCGAGGCCGCCTACCTGGAAGTGCCCACCGAACTGCCGCGCATCGCCACCCGGCTCACGCTGGTCGAGCGGCCCGGCGCCACGCCGGTGCACATCGTGCCGGGCCTGATCCAGCGCCACGGCCTGGCCAACGTGATCCGCGGCGAAGAGACCCAGGTGTACGGCGTGCTGGCGCAACAGCCCGACCTGGCCGATGACGTGCTGATCGGCTTGCCCGGCACGCACTCCAAATGGGTGGCCGTGCGGCGCGGCCGCGTCACGCATTTCGACACCTTCATGACCGGCGAGGTCTACGCCGCCCTGCGCAGCCACACCATCCTGGGCCGCACCATGGCCGCCGACGCGCCGTCCGACCCGGCCGCCTTCGCGCGCGGGCTGCGCGTGGCCGGCTCGCCGGCCGGCCGCGCCGGCGTGCTGTCCACCATCTTCAGCGCGCGCGCGCTCGGCCTGGCCGGCGAACTGGCCCCGGCGGCCCAGCCCGACTACCTGTCGGGCCTGCTGATCGGCCACGAAATCGCCGCCCTGGCCGAGCTGCTGCGCCACAGCGGCGGCCAGCCACGCATCGTGCTGTGCGGCGACGCCGAACTGTGCCAGCGCTACGACGCCGCGCTGCGCCACTACGGGCTCGACGCGCCGGCGCTGGCCCGCCACGCCACGGAGCGCGGCCTCTATCACCTGGCCCGCGATGCCGGCCTGGTGGCCGCCGCGCCCGCACAACCCGCCAAGGAACCCTCATGAACGCTTCCGCCCTGCAAACCGCCATGGCTCGCTGCGGCCTGATCGCCATCCTGCGCGGCATCCGTCCCGCCGAAGCGGTCGCCGTCGGCCAGGCCCTGTACCGGGCGGGTTTCCGGCTCATCGAAGTGCCGCTGAACTCGCCCGAGCCGCTGGACAGCATCGCCGCGCTGCGCCAGGCGCTGCCGGACGACTGCCTGGTCGGCGCCGGCACCGTGACCGACTCCGCCGACTGCGCCCGCATCGCGGCCGCCGGCGGGCAGCTCGTCGTCATGCCGCACAGCGATGCCGCCGTGATCCGCGCGGCCAAGGCCGCCGGCCTGGCCTGCTGCCCGGGCGTGGCCACGCCCACCGAGGCCTACGCCGCGCTGGCGGCCGGCGCCGACGTACTCAAGATGTTCCCGGCCGAACAACTGGGCCCGGCGGTGCTCAAGGCATGGCGGGCGGTGTTGCGCCCGCCCGTGGCGCTGGTGCCGGTGGGCGGCATCGTGCCCGACAGCATCGCCGCCTACGCCCAGGCCGGCGCCAGCGGCTTCGGCCTGGGCTCGGCCCTGTACAAGCCGGGCGACGCCGCCGCCAGCGTCGCCGCCCGCGCCCAATCCTTCATCGCCGCCTGGCGAGCCGCCTATCCCGCAAAGGAAAACCAAGCATGAAGATCACCAAGCTCACTACCTACGTCGTGCCGCCGCGCTGGCTGTTCCTGAAAATCGAAACCGACGCCGGCGTGGTCGGCTGGGGCGAGCCCGTGGTGGAAGGCCGCGCCCATTCCGTGGCGGCCGCCGTCGAGGAACTGTCGGACTACCTGGTCGGCAAGGACCCGCGCAACATCGAGGACCACTGGACCGTGCTGTACCGCGGCGGCTTCTACCGCGGCGGCGCCATCCACATGAGCGCGCTGGCCGGCATCGACCAGGCGCTGTGGGACATCAAGGGCAAGGACCTCGGCGTGCCCGTGTCGCAGCTGCTGGGCGGCAATGTGCGCGACCGCATCCGCGTGTACTCGTGGATCGGCGGCGACCGGCCGGCCGATACCGCCGCCGCGGCCAAGGCGGCGGTCGAACGCGGCTTCACCGCCGTCAAGATGAACGGCACCGAAGAGCTGCAATTCATCGACTCGTTCGACAAGGTCGAGAAATGCCTTGAGAACGTGGCGGCGGTGCGCGACGCGGTCGGCCCCAACGTGGGCATCGGCGTGGACTTCCACGGCCGCGTGCACAAGCCCATGGCCAAGGTGCTGATCAAGGAACTGGCGCCCTACCGGCTGATGTTCATCGAGGAACCCGTGCTCAGCGAACACTACGAGGCGCTCAAGGAACTGGCGCCGCTGTCGTCCACGCCGATCGCGCTGGGCGAGCGGCTGTTCTCGCGCTGGGACTTCAAGCGCGTGCTGGCCGAGGGCTATGTGGACATCATCCAGCCCGATCCTTCGCACGCCGGCGGCATCACCGAGACCCGCAAGATCGCCGCCATGGCCGAGGCCTACGACGTCGCCCTGGCGCTGCACTGCCCGCTCGGCCCGATCGCGCTGGCGACCTGCCTGCAGATCGACGCCGGCTGCTACAACGCCTTCATCCAGGAACAGAGCCTGGGCATCCACTACAACGCCGACAACGACCTGCTCGACTACGTCAGCAACCGCGAGGCGTTCGCCTACCAGGACGGCATGGTGGCCATTCCGCAGGGTCCCGGCCTGGGCATCGAAGTCAATGAAGACTACGTGCGCGAACGCGCCGCGGTGGGCCACCGCTGGCGCAACCCGATCTGGCGCCACGCCGACGGCAGCTTCGCCGAATGGTAGGCCCGCCGGACCGCCCCTAGACCAACGATCCCTGTCCGCGCCGGCCGACGCCAGGCCGCGCGCGCCGCCAAGAGCCCGAGGAGACTTTCGTGCCGACCGCCAACACCGCCACCCTGGGCGCCGCGCAGCCCACGCGCAGCCGCTACCTGATCATGGTGATGCTGTTCATCACCGTCGTCATCAACTATCTGGACCGCAGCAACCTGTCGATCGCCGCGCCGGCGCTCAAGGACGAGTTCGGCCTGGACACCGTCCACGAAGGGCTGATCCTGTCGGCCTTCGGCTGGACCTACGCCGCCATGCAGATCCCGGGCGGCTGGCTGGTCGACCGCGTGTCGCCGCGCGTGCTGTACGCGCTGGCCCTGATCCTGTGGTCGGCCGCAACCTTCTTCATGGGCTTCGCCGGCAGCTTCGTGCTGCTGTTCGTGCTGCGCCTGGCCGTCGGCGCGCTCGAGGCGCCGGCCTACCCGATCAACAACCGCGTGGTCACCACCTGGTTCCCTGAACGCGAGCGCGCCACCGCCATCGGCTTCTATACCTCCGGCCAGTTCGTGGGGCTGGCCTTCCTGACGCCGGTGCTGGCCTGGCTGCAGCACCACTACGGCTGGCACATGGTGTTCGTCAGTACCGGCCTGCTGGGCATCGTATGGGGCGTGGTGTGGTTCCTGGTGTACCGCGAGCCGCGCGAGTTCAAGGGCGCCAACGAGGCCGAGATCGAGCTCATCCGCCAGGGCGGCGGCGTGGTCGACCTGGAGCGCCGCGTCACCGAGAAAAAAGCGCCGTTCCGCTGGAGCGACCTGGGCCTGGTGATGTCGCGCCGCAAGCTGTGGGGCGTGTACCTGGGCCAGTTCTGCCTGACCTCCACGCTGTGGTTCTTCCTGACCTGGTTCCCCACCTACCTGGTGAAATACCGCGGCATGGACTTCATCAAGTCCGGCTTCCTGGCCTCGGTGCCGTTCCTGGCCGCCTTCATCGGCGTGCTGTGCTCGGGCGTGCTGTCCGACTTCCTGATCCGCCGCGGCGCCACGGTCGGCATGGCGCGCAAGCTGCCCATCATCCTGGGCCTGCTGATCTCCACCGCGATGATCGGCGCCAACTTCACCGACTCGACCGCCTGGGTCATCTTCTTCCTGGCCGTGGCGTTCTTCGGCAACGGCCTGGCGTCCATCACCTGGTCGCTGGTGTCCACCCTGGCGCCGGTGCGCCTGCTCGGCCTGACCGGCGGGGTGTTCAACTTCGTGGGCAATTTGTCGTCGATCTGCACGCCCATCGTGATCGGCTTCCTGGTCACCCAGGACAGCTTTGCGCCCGCCATCATCTACGTATCGTCGCTGGCCCTGCTGGGCGCGCTGTCGTACATCCTGCTGGTGGGCAAGGTCGAGCGCATCGAGGCCTGAACGGCAACGGCCGCCGGCTAGCCGAGCCGCCCCAGCAAAGCCATCAACTGGCGGCGCTCGGCCGCGCTCAGGCCGGCGCTGATGCGCCGGTCGTGCGCCAGCACGGCCTCGGTGATCGCCGCATGGGCGCGCCGGCCCGCCGGCGTCAGGACCAGCGCGTAGGCCCGCTTGTCGGCCACCGCCTCGTGGCGGGCCACATAGCCCAGGTCCTGCAACTGGTTCACCAGTTGCACCGCGCCCGACCGGGCGATCCCCAGGATGCGCGCCAGGTCGGTCAGCTTCAGGTCGGCATTGGCGGCGATCAGCGTCAAGGCCGAGAAGCGCTGCGGCGTGATGTCCCAAGGCTCCAGCGCGGCCAGGAAGTCCTCGTAGATCAGGATCTGCGCGCGCCGGATGGCATAGCCCACCAGCTCGTCGAGCGCGCCGTACTCGACCCCGGCGACGTGCGGGTCGAAACGCTCGCCGCGCGCCTGCGGGCGGCGCGGCCGGGACGATCGGGCTTGGGGCATGGCAACGGCTGCAATTCAAGGGGACTACACACTACCCCAGACCCGCCCGCCGCGCCACCCGCCCCGGGTTAGTCCCAGTGTGGCCGACCCGGCGATTTTGTTATGGTGCATAACAAAATCGATAAAGCTGGAGAGAGACCATGGACATCGTGATCGCCGGCGCGGGCATCGGCGGCCTCACCCTGGCATTGCTGCTGCACCAGCGCGGCATCGGTTGCCGCGTCTACGAAAGCGCCCAGGAACTGCGGCCGCTGGGGGTCGGCATCAACCTGCTGCCGCACGCCGTCAACGAGCTGGAGCAGCTCGGCCTGCTCGATGCGCTGGCGCGGCGCGCCATCCCGACTTCGGCGCTGCACTACTACAACAAATTCGGCCAACCCATCTGGCGCGAGCCGCGGGGCCTGGCGGCCGGCTACCCGCTGCCGCAGTTCTCCATCCATCGCGGCGAGTTCCAGATGCTGCTGGCCGATACCGTGCGCGCGCGGCTGGGCCCGGACGCCATCGTGACCGGCATGGCGCTCGAATCGGCCGACCAGGACGGCGGCCAGGCGCGCGCGCACCTGCGGCGCCGCGCCGACGGTGCGCTCCATACGGTCACGGGCGACGCGGTGGTGGGCGCCGACGGCATCCATTCCGCCTTGCGCCGCCAGCTTCATCCCAGCGGCGACGAGCCACGCTTCTCGGGCCGGATGCTGTGGCGCGCGGCCACCGAGGCCCCGCCATACCTGGACGGCTGCACCATGTTCATGGCCGGCCACCAGGACCAGAAGTTCGTCTGCTATCCGATTTCCGAGCCGCTGCGCCAGGCGGGCCGCTCGCTGATCAACTGGATCGCCGAACTGGCGGTCCCCGGCGCCGCGCTGCCGGCCACCGACTGGAACCGCCGCGTCGACGCATCGGTATTCGCCGGACGCTTCGCCGACTGGCGCTGGGACTGGATCGACATCCCCGCCATCATCGACGGCGCGCAGGCCATCTACGAATTCCCCCTGGTCGACCGCGACCCGCTGCCGCGCTGGACCCGCGGCCGCCTGACCCTGCTGGGCGACGCGGCCCACCCCATGTACCCGATCGGCTCGAACGGCTCGGCGCAGGCGATCCTGGACGCGCGCTGCCTGGCCGACTGGCTGGCGCAGGCGCGCCAGGGCAAGGTCCGCGCCCTGGAAACCGCGCTGCTGGAGTACGAAGCCGAACGCCTGCCGCGCACGGCCGGCATCGTGCTGCGCAACCGGCTCAACGGCCCCGAGCAGGTCATGCAAATGGCCGAAGAACGCGCCCCGCAGGGCTTCGCCGACATTGCCGATGTAATCGACGAACAAGAGCTGCACGCCATAGCGCTGCGCTACAAGCAGCTGGCCGGCTTCGACCCGGCCGCGCTGCGCCGCCCCGCCGGAGAGACGCCATGACCACCGCCGCCGCGCATGCCGCGCCGCCCCCGCTCGAATACGTGGCCACGCTGCACGTCCAGGTAGGCCCGCCCCAGGAAGTCGGCGACACCCCGCAGGGACGCCGGCGCGTCATCCCGATCCTGGGCGGGCGGGTCGAAGGCCCGCTGCTCAATGGCGCCATCCTGCCGGGCGGCGCCGACTTCCAGTCGATCCGGTCGGCCACCTACACCGATATTCATGCGCGCTACGTCATCGAGACGCCCACCGGCCAGCGGGTCTATGTCGAGAACACCGGCATCCGCACCGGCAGCGCCGACGACATCGCGCGGCTGGCGCGCGGCGAACCGGTCGACCCCGCCCGCATCTATTTCCGCAGCTACCCGCGCTTCGAGACCGCCGCGCCCGAACTGGCCTGGCTGCACGACTGCCTGTTCATCGGCACCGGCGCCCGCTACCCGGACCGCGTGGAACTGCGCTTCTACCGCATCGGCTGAGCCCGAGTATTGACAAACGCCGGCCACGCACCGGCGGCCATCCCAAGGAGACGACCCATGCCCTCGCTTTCCCGCCGCCTGCTGACCGCGGCCCTATTGTGCCTGCCGCTGGCCGCCGTGGCGCAATACCCCGACGCGCCCATCCGCCTGAACGTCGGCTTCCCGCCCGGCACCGGGCCCGACATCGTCGCGCGCACCCTGTCGCACCACCTGGGCGAACGGCTCGGGCAGAGCGTGGTGCTGGAGAACCGCGCCGGCGCGGGCGGCCAGATCGCCGCCCAGGCGGTCGCGCGCAGCCCGGCCGACGGCTACACCCTGCTGCTGGGCGAAGTCGGCTCCATCAGCATCTCGCCCGCCACGTACAGCAACCTCAATTACGACCCGGCGCGCGACTTTGCGCCGGTCTCCGAAGTCGTGCGCGCCGACTTCGTCCTGGTGGTGCCGGCCAGCTCGCCGCACCGGGACCTGGCGGCGTTCATCGCCGCCGGCAAGAACGCCGGCGACCGCGTGAACTTCGGCACGTTCGGCGCCGGCACGCCGGGCCATTTCGGCGCCGAGCTGTTCGCGCGGGAAGTCGGCATGAAGATCGAGCCAGTGCACTACCGATCCACCGGCGACGCGGTCTCGGCCTTGATATCGGGCGGCGTGCAGGCCGCCTTCGTCACCACGGCGATGGCCGCGCCGCAGGTCAAGGGCGGCAAGATGCGCGCGCTGGCCATCACCGGCGCGCAGCCTTCCCCCGCGCTGCCCGGCGTGCCCACCTTCGCGCAGGCCGGCTACGACAAGGTCGATTTCGGCGCCTGGTTCGCCCTGTTCGCGCCGGCCGGCACGCCGGCAGCGGTGCTGGACCGCCTGCAGTCCGAAAGCGCCGCCGCATTGCGCGTGCCCGAGGCCCGACGCACCCTGGGCGACGCCGGCTTCACCATCGTCGGCTCCGACCGCCAGGCCCTGCAGGCCTTGCTGGCATCCGAAGCCCGCCGCTGGTCGGACATCGTCAAGGCCACCGGCTTCAAGGCCAACTGACGCATCCCCGCCGCGTCCTGCATCAACTCAGCGACGGCAAGTGTCGTTCCAGGTGTCAGACACGTCCAGCGGCGACATCCATACCCAGGTCTGCAGGTGTCAGACACCTCCGGTGTCTGACACCCATTGCCCACCTCAAGCCTTCAGCAACAAGGCATTCATGCGCTTGACGAAGGCAGCCGGGTCGGCGATCTGCGCGCCTTCGGCCAGCAGCGCCTGGTCCAGCAGCAGGCGCGCCCACTCGCCGAACTCGTCGTCGCCGGCGTCGCGCACCCGCGCGATCAGCGCGTGCTCCGGGTTGATCTCCAGCACCGGCTTCACGTTGGGCGCGTCCTGGCCGGCGGCCTTCAGCATGCGCAACAGGTGGGGGCTCAGCTCGTTCTGGCCCACCACCACGCAGGCCGGCGAATCGACCAGCCGCAGCGTCACCCGCACTTCCTTGACCTGGTCTTCCAGCGCCTTCTGCAGGCGCTCGACCAGCGGCTTGAAGGTCTCGGCCACTTCGGTCTGGCGCTTCTTCTCGTCCTCGTCGGCCAGCTCGGCCAGGTCCAGGCCGCCCTTGGCCACCGACACCAGCGGCTTGCCGTCGAATTCGCGCAGGTAGGACAGCATCCATTCGTCGACGCGGTCCGACAGCAGCAGCACCTCGATGCCCTTCTTGCGGAAGATCTCCAGGTGCGGGCTATTGCTGGCCGCCGCGAAGCTGTCGGCCGTCACGTAGTAGATCTTGTCCTGGCCTTCCTTCATGCGCGACACGTAGTCGGCGAACGACACGGTCTGGGCAGCCTCGTTGGCATGGGTCGAGGCAAAGCGCATCAGCTTGGCGATGCGTTCAAGATTGCCGGCATCCTCGCCCGCGCCTTCCTTCAGCACCTGGCCGAATTCCGTCCAGAAGGCGGCGTAATCCTCCGGCTTGTTCTCGGCCAGGTCCTCCAGCAGCGACAGCACGCGCTTGGCCGAGCCCTCGCGGATGGCGCGCACGTCGCGGCTTTCCTGCAGGATCTCGCGCGACACGTTCAGCGGCAGGTCGGCCGAATCGATCACCCCGCGCACGAAGCGCAGGTACGACGGCAGCAGTTGCTCGGCGTCGTCCATGATGAACACGCGCTTGACGTACAGCTTCACGCCGCGCCGCCCTTCGCGGTCCCACAGGTCGAACGGCGCGTGCTTGGGCACGTACAGCAGCTGCGTATATTCGCTGCGCCCCTCGACCCGGTTGTGGGTCCAGGCCAGCGGGTCGTCGTAGTCGTGCGACACCGTCTTGTAGAACTCGCGGTACTGCTCGTCGGTCACGTCGTTCTTGCTGCGCGTCCACAGCGCATTGGCCTGGTTGACCGTCTCCAGTTCGTCCTTCTTGACCTGCTCGCCCTTGTCGCTGTCCCACTCTTCCTTGGCCATGCGGATCGGCAGCGAAATATGGTCGGAATAGCGGCGCAGGATCTCGCGCAGCTTCCAGCCATTGAGCAGTTCGTCCTGGTCTTCGCGCAAGTGCAGCGTCACATCGGTGCCGCGCGTGTCTTTCTCGGCGGCGGCGATGCTGAACTCGCCCTGGCCGTCCGATTCCCAGAGGATCGCCTCGCCGGCGGCGGCGCCGGCCCGGCGGCTCAGCACCGTGACCTTGTCGGCCACGATGAACGACGAATAAAAACCCACCCCGAACTGGCCGATCAGCTGCGCGTCTTTCTGCTTGTCGCCGGTCAGCTGCGCGAAGAACTCGCGCGTGCCCGAACGGGCGATGGTGCCCAGGTTGGCCACGGCCTCGTCGCGCGACAGCCCGATGCCGTTGTCGGAAATGGTGATGGTGCGCGCGGCCTTGTCGTAGTCAACGCGGATGGCGAGCTCGCCGTCGCCTTCCAGCAGCGCCGGGTCGTCGATGGCCTGGAAGCGCAGCTTGTCGCAGGCGTCGGAGGCGTTCGAGACCAGTTCGCGCAGGAAGATTTCCTTATTGCTGTACAGCGAATGGATCATCAGGTGCAGCAACTGCTTCACCTCGGCCTGGAACCCCAGGGTTTCAGGCGTGGCGGACGTGGCGGTTTGGCTCATGATTCGAACGATATGATCAAAAATTGAACAAAATACCGGCCCGGCGTCGGGGATTCCGCCGGCCGGGCCCGGAAACCGCAAGTTATATGGGCGGCCCCGGGGAATTTCAAGACACCGCCCGCCCGGCCCGGTGGGCACTTAACATAGCCCCTTGCATGTGTCATTGTGTGGGGTCAAAGCCGCCGCAGGCAGGCCTGGATAAACTTTTGATTTTGGCGACACCGCCCCCGGCCCCTGCCGGCCCCTTCCCGTCGCCGTGTTACTGGAGATCCCCATGCTGGTCAAAGCCACCCTTGCCGTCCTGCTGTCCGCCGCCAGCCTGCCCGTGCTGGCAGCGCAGTGCGAAACCACCGTCGAAAGCAACGACGCCATGCAGTTCAACACCAAGGAAATCGTCGTCGACCAAAGCTGCAAGGAATTCACCGTCCACCTCAAGCACGTCGGCAAGATGGCCAAGGCCGCCATGGGCCACAACTGGGTCCTCACCAAGGAAGCCGACATGCAGGCCGTCGCCACCGACGGCATGACCGCCGGCCTCGACAAAGACTACGTCAAGCCCGACGACGCCCGCGTCATCGCCCACACCAAGCTCATCGGCGGCGGCGAATCCGACTCCGTCACCTTCGACACCTCCAAGCTCGCCGCCGGCGACAAATACGCCTTCTTCTGCTCCTTCCCCGGCCACTGGGCCATCATGAAGGGCGCACTGAAGTTCGGCAGCTGATCCGCCTCGCTTCCATCGACGGGCGCCCCACGGGGCGCCCGTTTCGTTTCATACGTCCCCGACCGGGTTGACCTAGCGCAACGCGCGCCCCTGCGCGCCTGCGTAGCATGGCGTGCAACAACATTTCAAAGAGTAATCGCATGCCAGGGCTCGTAGTACCGGCGAATTCCTCGGGGCTATTTCGCATCTTCGCCTTCCTCCTCCTGGCCTGTACCGCTGTCCTCCTCAGCACGGCGCAAGCCCAGCGGCTGCCGCATTTCCTGGCCGCCTTCCCGCCCGGCGAACTCTACCCCGGCGCCGACCGCCTCGGCCCGCCCGAAGGCCAGCCGCTCGCCGCCCGCGCCTACGCCGGCGACCGCCCCCTGGGCCATGTCTACCTGACCACCGACGTGGTCAACACGCGCGGCTATTCCAGCAAGCCCATCGACGTCGTGGTGGCCCTGGCCGACAACGGCCGCATCGAAGCCGCCCGCCTGGTCGAACACCACGAACCCATCGTGCTGATCGGCATCCCCGAATCCCGCGTCGAGGCCTTCATCAACGGCTATGTGGGCCTGAACTTCATCGATTCCCCGCCGCGCCACGGCGCGCCGCCGCCGGTCGACATCATCAGCGGCGCCACCGTCACGCTGATGGTCATCGGCGACAGCATCACCCGCTCCGCCATCGCGGTGGCGCGCAGCCGTGGCATCGGCGCGCCCGCCGCCGCCCCTGCCGGCGCCCCCGCCGCGCCGGCGCGGGTGGTGGACGACGCCCTCGGCCCGGTCCAGCCGTGGCAAGCCCTGCTCGACAGCGGCGCGGTGCAGCGCCTGCGCCTGTCGGTGGCCGACGTCAACCAGGCGTTCGAGCGCACCGGCCGGCACGACGCCGCCGCCCGCCCGGAAGCCGCCGACCCCGCCGCCACCTTCATCGACCTCTACGCGGCGCTGGTCAGCGTGCCCACCATCGGCCGCAGCCTGCTGGGCGACGCCACCTGGCAGCACCTGTCCGCCCGCCTGGCGCCGGGCCAGCAGGCCGTCCTGGTGGCGGGTAGCGGGGCCTACTCGTTCAAGGGGTCGGGCTACGTGCGCGGCGGCATCTTCGACCGCATCGAGATCATCCAGGGCGAAAGCAGCTTCCGCTTCCGCGACCGCGACCACCAGCGCCTGGCCGACGTCGCCGCCCCCGGCGCCCCGTCGTTCCCGGAAGTCGCCCTGTTCGTCGTCCCGGAAGACGCCACGCTGGACCCGGTCGCCCCCTGGCGCCTGCAGCTCATGGTGCAGCGCGTGCTCAGCGTCACGGACAAGGCTTTCGTCACCTTCGACCTGCCGTACGAACTGCCGCAGGCCTACACCCGTCCGGCCCCCGGGGCGGCGCCGGCCGACGCGCCCGTCGCGCAGCCCGCCGCGGCCGAGCCCGCCTTCGACGACACCGCGCCCGCGCTCTGGAAGCAGATCTGGCACGCCAAGCGCGGGCAGGTCGTCATCCTGGCCGTCGGGCTGGACGTGCTGGTGGGCATCTTCTTCTTCCAGGACCAGCTCACCCGCCGCCCCCTGCTGCACGACCGCGTGCGGCTGGCCTTCCTGGCCTTCGCGCTTTTCTGGATCGGCTGGTATGCCCAGGCCCAGCTGTCGGTGGTCAACGTGCTGACCTTCACCACCGCGCTGCGCACCGAGTTCCGCTGGGACGACTTCCTGATGGACCCGCTGGTGTTCATCCTGTGGTGCGCCACCGCCATCTCCATGGTCTTCTGGAACCGCGGCGCGTTCTGCGGCTGGCTGTGCCCCTTCGGCGCCCTGCAGGAACTGGCCAACCGGCTGGCCAGGCGGTTGGGCATCAAGCAGGTCACCGTGCGCCACGGCGTCAACCAGCGCCTGTCCACCCTCAAGTACGTCATCTTCCTGGTGCTGTTCGGCTATTCGCTGTACGACCTGGCCCTGGCCGAGAAGCTCGCCGAAGTCGAACCCTTCAAGACGGCCATCATCCTGCGCTTCGTGCGCGACTGGCCCTTCGTGGTGTTCGCGGTGGCGCTGGTGGTCGCCGGGCTGTTCATCGAACGCTTCTTCTGCCGCTACCTCTGCCCGCTCGGCGCGGCGCTGGCCATCCCCGCGCGCCTGCGCATCTTCAACTGGCTGCGCCGCTACCACGAATGCGGCAACCCCTGCCAGCGCTGCAACCAGGAATGCCCGGTGCAGGCCATCGACCCCACCGGCGCCATCAACCCCAACGAATGCATCCAGTGCCTGCATTGCCAGATGCTGTACCACCATGACGGCAAATGCCCGCCCCTGATCCAGAAGAAGGCCAAACGCGAACGCCGCCGCGCGCCGCCCGCGGAAGCCGTGCTGCACCACGTGCCGCGCGCCAAGCCCGACTCGCCGCCGTCTCCCTCCGCCAATTTCTGACCCCACACCACGGCCCCACGCCATTACATCCAAGGAGTTAGCCATGTCCGATCAGAAAACCGACCGAACCGGACTCAGCCGCCGGGGCTTCCTGGGCACCGCCGCATTATCCGGTGCCGCAGGCCTCGTCGGCGGTGCGCACCTGTCCGGCGCCCACGCCAAAGACGACAAGCCGGGCGGCCAGTCCGGCCACGTGGCCCCCGGCGAGCTCGACGAATACTACGCCTTCAACTCCGGCGGCCAGTCGGGCGAAGTCCGCATCCTGGGCCTGCCCTCCATGCGCGAGCTGATGCGCATCCCGGTCTTCAACCACTGCAGCGCCACGGGCTGGGGCGTCACCAACGAAAGCCGCAAGGTTCTCACCGAGGGCCTGACGGAAGAAACCCGCGCCTACCTGAAAGACAAGGGTGGCGTCTACCTGAACGGCGACGCGCACCACCCCCACATGTCGTTCACCGACAGCACCTACGACGGGCGCTACGTCTTCATCAACGACAAGGCCAACAACCGCGTCGCGCGCATCCGCTGCGACGTCATGAAAACCGACAAGGTCACCGAGATCCCCAACGCCTCGGGCATTCACGGCCTGCGTCCGCAGCGCTACCCGCGCACCGGCTACGTGTTCGCCAACGGCGAGCACATCGTGCCGCTGCCCAACGACGGCACCGTCACCGACGACCCCAAGAAGAACTTCTTCGCCATCTACACCGCCATCGACGGCGACACCATGAAGATCGCCTGGCAGGTCATGGTCGACGGCAACCTCGACAACGGCGACGCCGACTACCAGGGCAAGTACTCCTTCGCCACCTGCTACAACTCCGAGAAAGGCGTCACCGTCGAAGAAGCCTCGGCCAACGAACAGGACTGGGTCGTGGTCTTCAACATCAAGCGCATCGAGGAAGGCGTCAAGGCGGGCGACTTCAAGACGCTGAACGGCGTGCCGGTGCTCGACGGCCGGGCCGGCTCCAAGTACACCCGCTACATCCCCGTGCCCAACTCGCCGCACGGCTGCAACGCCGCGCCCGACGGCATCCACGTGGTGCTCAACGGCAAGCTGTCGCCCACCGTCACCGTGCTGGACGTGCGCAAACTGGACGACCTGTTCGACGACAAGATCAAGCCGCGCGACTGCGTGGTAGCGGAACCCCAGCTCGGCCTGGGCCCGCTGCACACCGCCTTCGACGGCCGCGGCAACGCCTACACCACGCTGTTCATCGACAGCCAGATGGTCAAGTGGAGCCTCGACAAGGCCCGCCGCGCCTATGCCGGCGAGAAGGTCGACCCCATCATCCAGAAGCTCGACGTGCACTATCAGCCCGGCCACAACCACAGCACCATGGGCGAAACGCGCGAGGCCGACGGCAAGTGGCTGGTGTCGCTCAACAAGTTCTCCAAGGACCGCTTCCTGAACGTCGGCCCGCTCAAGCCGGAGAACGACCAGCTCATCGACATCTCGGGCGACGAAATGAAGCTGGTGCACGACGGCCC
Source organism: Bordetella genomosp. 2 (assembly GCF_002261345.1). Lineage (GTDB taxonomy): Bacteria > Pseudomonadota > Gammaproteobacteria > Burkholderiales > Burkholderiaceae_B > Bordetella_A. The sequence continues at coordinate 356,954 of NZ_NEVT01000008.1, forward strand.
CAGCTTCGCCGAGCCGCACGACATGCTGCTGGTGCACCGCTCCAAGGTGCATCCGCTCAACGTCTGGAAGCGCGACGACCCCATGTGGGAAGACGCCCGCCAGCTGGCCAAGAAGGACGGCGTGGTGCTCGAGGACGCCGCCAAGGTGGTGCGCGACGGCAACAAGGTGCGGGTCTACATGATCGCCGTGGCGCCGATGTTCAGCGTCAAGCGCTTTGAGGTCAACCAGGGCGACGAGGTCACCGTGGTGGTCACCAACATGGAAGTCATCGAAGACCTGACCCACGGCTTCACGCTGGAAGGCCACGGCATCGCCATGGAAATCGGCCCGCAGGCCACTTCCTCGGTCACCTTCAAGGCCGACCGGCCGGGCGTCTTCTGGTACTACTGCCAGTGGTTCTGCCACGCGCTGCACATGGAAATGTCCGGCCAGATGGTCGTCCTGCCCAAGAAGTCGTAGCGGGCACGCATGGGCCATGCCTTTTCCCCGCCGTTGCGCGGCGTGGCCCCGGCCGGCATGCTGCTGGCCGGGCTGGCCCTGGCCGGCGGCGCCGCGGCGGCCGTCGTCGCGCTGCCGGCCGGCGCCGACCTGCAACAGGCCATCGCCGCCGCCGCGCCCGGCGACGTGCTGCGCCTGGCGCCGGGCGAATACCCCGGCAACCTCGTCATCGACAAACCGCTCACGCTCGAAGGCCCGGCCGACCGCTCGGCCGTCATCCTCGGCGAGCGCGCCGGCCGCACCATCTGGGTGCACGCCGAGCGCGTCACGCTGCGCCAGCTCACCATCCGCCAATCCGGCCTGAGCCTGCCCGCCATGGACGCGGGCGTGTTCCTGGACCGCACCGCCCACCATGCCGTGGTCGAGCACAACGACATCCTCGACAACCTCATGGGCGTCTACGTATGGGGCCCGAACGAAGCGCTGGTGCGCGCCAACCGCATCGTCGGCAACACCGAACTGCGCGTGGCCGAGCGCGGCAACGGCGTATCGCTGTGGAACAGCCCCGGCAGCCGGGTGCTGGACAACGACATATCCGCCGGGCGCGACGGCATCTTCTCCAATACCAGCCGCAACAACATCTTCCGCGGCAACCATTTCCACCAGCTGCGCTACGCAGTCCACTACATGTACACCAACGACAGCGAAGTCAGCGACAACTTCTCTGAAGACAACGACATCGGCTACGCCATCATGTATTCCCATCGCCTGGTTGTGCGCGGCAACACCGCCGTGCGCAGCCGCGACCAGGGCCTGATGTTCAACTATGCCAACGACGCGGTCATCACCGGCAACGCGGTACGCGGCGCGCCGAAATGCGCGTTCCTGTACAACGCCAACAACAACCGGTTCGACGCCAACCACTTCCAGGACTGCGACATCGGCATCCATTTCACCGCCGGCTCCGACGGCAACGAAATTTCCGGCAATGCCTTCATCAACAACAAGAACCAGGTCAAGTACGTGGGCACGCGCGTCATCGAATGGTCGCGCCACGGCCGCGGCAACTACTGGAGCGACAACACCGCCTTCGACCTGAACGGCGACGGCATCGCCGACACCGCCTACCGTCCCAACGACGTGGTCGACCAGATCCTCTGGCGCGCCCCGGCCGCGCGCATCCTGCTCAACAGCCCCGCCGTTTCCATCGTGCGCTGGGCGCAGTCGCAATTCCCGGCGCTGCTGCCGGGCGGCGTCATCGACAGCGCCCCGCTGATGCAGCCGCCCGCCCTGCCCGCCGCCGGCGCCATGAGGGCCGCCCGATGAACGCCGTGCAAATCGCGCTGGAAGGCGCCAGCAAGCACTACGGCGCCCATCGCGCGCTCGACCGCGTCGACCTGCAACTCAACGCCGGCGAGTGCGTGGCGCTGGCCGGCCACAACGGCGCGGGCAAGAGCACGCTGATCAAGCTGGTGCTGGGCCTGATCCGGCCCACCCACGGCCGCGTGCGCCTGCTGGGCCACGACGCCGCCAGCCGGCCGGCCGCCCGGCTGCGCCACGACATCGGCTACCTGCCCGAAACCGTCGCCCTGCACCCCGCCATGACCGGCGCCGAAACCCTGGACTTCTACGCGCGCCTGAAGCGCCAGCCGCTGGCGCGCAACGCGGCGCTGCTCGACAAGGTCGGCATTGCCGACGCCGCGCGCCGGCGCGTCGGCGGCTATTCCAAGGGCATGCGGCAGCGGCTGGCGCTGGCCCAGGCCTTGCTGGGCCAGCCCCGCATCCTGCTGCTGGACGAACCCACCACCGGGCTGGACCCGGCCTCGCGCCTGATGTTCTACGACATCGTGCGCGAGCTGCGCGACCAGGGCGCCGCCGTGCTGGTCAGCACCCACGCGCTGGCCGAGATCGCCGACCACGTCGACCGGGTCGTCGTCATGAAGAGCGGCCACAAGATCGCCGACGGCAGCCTGTCGCAGCTGCGCCGCGCCATCGACGTGCCGGTGCGCATCGGCATCACCCTGGCGGTCGACGCCGCGGCCGGCGCGCTGCCGCCGCCATGGCGCCAGACCGGCCCCGCCCGCTTCGAACGGACCTGCGCCGAACACGACAAGGTCGAGGCCGTCCGCGCGCTCGGCGCCATCGACCTGCCCATCGCCGACCTCCACGTGCACATCCCCAGCCTGGACGAGATCTACGCCCACCTGCTCGAACGGAACCCCGTATGAACGCCGTATTCACCATCGTCGGCAAGGAAATCCGCGACGGCCTGCGCAACCGCTGGGTGCTCGCCACCGCGCTGCTGCTGGCCGCGCTGGCCCTGTCGCTGGGCTTCCTGGGCAGCTCGCCCACCGGCGCGGTCAAGGTCGACCCACTTACCGTCACCGTGGTCAGCCTGTCCAGCCTGTCGATCTTCCTGGTGCCGCTCATCGCCATGCTGCTGGCCTACGACGCCATCGTCGGCGAAGCCGACCGCGGCACCCTGGCCCTGCTGCTCAGCTACCCCGTGTCGCGCTGGCAGGTCATCGTCGGCAAATTCGTCGGGCACCTGGCCATCCTGGCGCTGGCCACCACCGCCGGCTACGGCTTTGCCGGCCTGGCCCTGCAGCTTGCCCATGGCGGCGCCGATGCCGCCGCCTGGCGCCCTTTCGCCTTCCTGATCGCCGCCAGCGTGCTGCTGGGCGCCAGCTTCCTGGCCATGGGCTACCTGGTCAGCACCCTGGTGCGCGAGCGCGCCACCGCCGCCGGCATCGCCATCGGCGTATGGCTGTTCTTCGTGGTCATCTACGACATGGCCCTGCTCGGCCTGCTGGCCGCCGACCAGGGCCGCACCGTCACCGCCGGCCTGCTCAACGTGCTGCTGCTGCTCAACCCCTCCGACGTCTACCGCCTGATGAACCTGACCGGCTTCGAGAACATCTCCATGTACGCCGGCATGGCCGGCGTCAGCGGCCAGGCCAGCCTGGGCACCGCCACCCTGGCCATCGCGCAACTGCTGTGGATCGCCATCCCGTTCCTGCTGGCCGCCATCGCCTTCCAGAGAAAATCCCTATGAGCGCGCCGCGCAACCTGCCCGCCCGCCTCCGGCCGGCCGCCTGCGCCGTCCTGCTGGCCCTGCTGGCCGCGTGCGGCGGCGACGACCGGCAAGCCGCCTCGGCCCCGCCGCCGGCGGCCATCACCGTGGACGCCGTCGGCCACTACTGCGGCATGGCCCTCAATGAACACGTCGGCCCCAAAGGCCAGATCTTCCTCGACGGCCGCGACACCCCGGTGTGGTTCTCGACCGTGAAACAGGTCTTCGCCTACACCGTGCTGCCCGAGGAACCCAAGACCATCCGCGCCATCTACGTCAACGACATGGCCGGCGCCGAACGCGGCGTCGCGCCCGACCCCGCCGCCTGGATCGACGCGCGCCGCGCCTACTACGTCATCGAAGGCGGCTACATCGGCGGCATGGGCGCCGAAGACGCCCTGCCCTTCGGCCGGCGCGACCAGGCCGAGGCCTTCGCCCAGGCCCATGGCGGGCGCGTCGTCGCTTTCCACGACATGCCCGAAAGCTACATCTTCTCTTACGACGCGCCGCCGCCCGCGCCGGCCCCTGACTCGTCCGGATCCACGCCATGAACCCACCCGTCCGCGCCCGCCGCCGCTTCCTCGGCATCACCGCCGCCGTCTCCGCCTGGGCCCTGGTCCCCGCCAGCCTGCGCCCGGCCCGCGCCGCCAGCGCCACGCCCACCGCGCAATGGCGCGGCGTCGCGCTCGGCGCCGACGCCGAACTGCGGCTCTACCACCCCGACCCGCGCGCCGCCCGGCGCCTGCTCGACCAGGCCCTGGCCGAAGTCCAGCGCCTGGAAAAGCTCTTCAGCCTGTATCGCCCAGACAGCGCGCTGGTCGCCCTGAACCGCCAGGGCCATCTGGACCAGCCGCCCGCCGACCTGCTGCGCCTCTTGAGCGAAAGCGCGCACTACAGCCGCCTGACCGACGGTGCCTTCGACCCCAGCGTGCAGGCCCTATGGCAGGTCTATGTCGACCACTTCGCGCGCCCGGGCGCCGCCCCGGACGGCCCCGACGCCGCCACCCTGCAGGCCGCGCTGGCCCGCGTCGACCACCGCGCCATCCAGGCCGGCCCCGCGCGCATCGCCTTGCTGCGTCCCGGCATGGCCCTGACCCTGAACGGCATCGCCCAGGGCTACATCACCGACCGCGTCACCGAACTGCTGCGCGCCGGCGGCCTGGACCGCGCCCTGGTGGACCTGGGCGAAATCCGCGGCCTGGACCGATCCGCCCCCGGCCAGTCCGCCCCATGGCGCGTCGGCCTGGCCCAGCCCCAGGACGCCGAGCGCATCCACACCACCGTGGAAATCCGCAACCAGGCCATTGCCACCTCGAGCGGCTACGGCACCCCGCTGGATCCGGCCGGCCGCCACAGCCACCTGTTCGACCCGCGCACCGGCCGCGCCCAGCCGCGCTACCGCAGCGTCTCGGTGGCCGCCCCCAGCGCCACCACCGCCGATGCCCTATCCACCGCTTTCTCGCACATGCCGCTGGACGCCACGGCACCGCTGGTACGCCAGCTGGGACTGCGGGCCTGGTTCGTGCTGGCCGACGGCAGCGTCACGGCACAAGGCCGGGACGCCCCGAGCGCGAAGTCCAAAGACCGCATATAATCGCGAGTTCCTCTCCACGCCAACCCGCTTGTCGAGGTTGCGCGCCCCCCCGTGCCCGGGTGGTGAAATTGGTAGACGCAGGGGACTCAAAATCCCCCGCCGCAAGGCGTGCCGGTTCGATTCCGGCCCCGGGCACCATCCAGCACACCCCTCGCGCCCCCCACTCACCTCCTGGCCCCTCTCGGTCGAACACTATAAATAACTCGCTCGCCATTCCCGCGGCGACTGTCCCGACTGCGCCTTGAACGCGCGGGACAGCGCGGCTTCGCTGCCGTATCCCACCTCGGCGGCGATGATCTTCAAGGGGCGGCCGCGGCGCAACGCCTTCTGCGCCAGCCGCACCCGCCAGCCTTGCAGATACTGTCCCGGCGTCAGGCCGACCTTGTCGCGGAAGGTAGTGGCGAACACGCTGCGCGACATGCCGGCGGCATTCGCCAGTTCGTCCAGGGTCCAGTCCCGCGCCGGCGCTTCGTGCATCGCCACTAGCGCGTTGCGCAGGCGCGGATGCGACAGGCCGGACAGCAGGCCGCCATGTACCGCACCGCTTTCCATCAACTGGCGCAGGACCTGGATCATCACCACTTCGAACAGCCGCTCGATCAGCGCGACGCGGCCGCAGCGCTGTTCGAAGGCTTCCTCGAACAGCAGCGCCAGCACCGGCTCGGCGCCTGCGATGTCTTCGAGCGGCAGGCAGACCACGTCCGGCAGCGCCGCGGCGATCGGATTGCCCGCGCCGCCCTCGAATGACAGGTTCGCGCACACCATGTCCGCGCCGCGCGCCGGGTCGGTGACGAAGTGATGCGTCAGGGGCCGCGGGAACAACAGCAGGCTGGGACGCGCGACGGGCAGCAAGTCCGTGCCGTAGCGCACCTCGACCCAGCCGCTGCGCACCAGGTGCAGCTGTCCGTGCGCGCCATCGCTGTGCACCGTGTTGAGGCCGCACAGCGCGCCCGTGTTGAACACCTGGGCGTTCACCGGGAAATGCGCCATCAATGCCGCGAGCCGGTCAGCCATGGCAGTACTCCTGATCAAGTTTTCCGTATTTTACGTCACCTGGAGTTTCGCCTGGGCGCGCAGAATGCGTCTTACCGGGTCCACCCGCCCGGCCAGCCCACTGATTCGGAAACCCTTCCCCGTCCTCTACGCAACTCAGGAGTTACTGCCATGAAAACCACCACCCGCACCATCGCCGCCGGCCTGCTGGCGGCTTCGCTGCAAGCCGGCGCCGCCGAGCACGCCTCGCAACCCGCCTCTCCCGCGCAAATCGCCGCGCGCGCCACGGTAGACGGCAACTACATCGTCACGGCCGACGGCGTGCGCCTGTACTACAAGGACTGGGGCCCGAAGGATGGCCCGGTCGTCACCCTCAGCCACGGATGGCCGCTCAGTTCGGACAGCTGGGAATCGCAGATGATCTTCCTGGCCGACCATGGCTACCGAGTGATCGCCCACGACCGGCGCGGTCATGGACGGTCCAGCCAGCCCTGGGACGGCAACGACATGGACCACTATGCCGACGATCTCGCTGCCGTGATCACCGCCCTCGACGTGAAGGACGTCACCGCGGTGGGGTTTTCCACCGGCGGCGGCGAAGTGGCGCGCTATATCGGCCGCCATGGCACCAGCCGGATCAAGAAGGCCGTGCTGGTCAGCGCGGTGCCGCCGCTGATGCTGCGCACGGCGGACAACCCGAACGGGCTGCCGCTGGAAGTCTTCGACGGCATTCGCAAGGCCTCGCTGGAGAACCGCTCGCAGCTGTACCTGGACCTCGCGTCCGGCCCGTTCTACGGCTTCAACCGTCCCGGCGCCAAGGTTTCGCAAGGCCTGGTCAACAGTTGGTGGGCGCAGGGCATGCAGGCCGGCCACAAGAACACCTACGATTCCATCGCGGCCTTCTCGGCCACGGATTTCCGCGCGGACCTGAAGAAGTTCGACGTGCCCACCTTGGTGATCCACGGCGATGACGACCAGATCGTGCCGCTCGACATTTCCGGCAAGGCGTCGGCCGCGCAGATCAAGGGGGCGAAGCTGATCGTCTACCCCGGCGCGCCGCATGGCCTGACCGACACCCACAAGGCGCGCTTCAATCAGGACCTGCTGGATTTCCTCGAGGACTGAGCCGGCCGCCAGGCGCTACCGGCCGCGGGAGCATGTCCCGCGGTCGTTCGCGGCCCGCGCCCTGTTGCCGGATCCGCAACAGGGCGCGGGCTTTGGCCTTGTGCCCGGCTATTGCGGCGCGAACCCGGCCAGCGTGATCTTGCCGATAGCCTGGCCGCTCTCCAGCAGCGCATGGGCCCGGCGCAGGTTCTGCGCGTTGATCGTCCCCAGCGACTGGGCATGGGTCGAGGCGATCTTGCCCTGGTCGGCCAGCCCGGCCACCTCGCGCAGGATCTCGTGCTGGCGGGCGATATCGGCGGTTCCCAGCAGCGGCCGGGTGAACATGAATTCCCAATGGATCGACAGGCTCTTGCGCTTGAGCGGCAAGATGTCGAGCGACTTCGGGTCGTCGATGAGCGCGATGCGCCCCTGCGGGGCGATGAGCGCCACGATGTCGTCCAGGTAGCGGTCGGTATGCGTGGTGGAAAAGACGAAGGCCGGCGCCCCCAGGCCCAGGGCTTCGACCTGCGGGGCCAGCGGCTGGCGGTGGTCGATGACGTGATGGGCGCCCAGCCTGGTGGCCCATGCGACGCTCTCCGGCCGCGAGGCGGTCGCGATGACGGTCAGGCCGGTCAGGGCGCGCGCCAGCTGGATGGTGATGGAGCCGACGCCGCCGGCCCCGCCGATCACCACGATGGCATCGGCCGCGCCCGCCACGGGCTGCCCGACCCGCAAGCGGTCGAACAAAGTCTCCCAGGCGGTCAGCGCGGTCAGAGGCAGCGCCGCGGCCTGTTCGTCGCCGAGCGTGGCCGGCGCATGGGCGGCGATGCGCGCGTCCACCGCCTGCAGCTCGGCGCAAGAGCCCTGCCGGTCGATCGCGCCCGCATAGAACACCCGGTCGCCGGGCTTGAATCCCGTCACGCGGGAGCCGACCGCCCGTACGCGGCCCACGGCATCCCAGCCCGGGATGCGCCAGGCGCCGGCGGCGGGCTGCGCGGACGCGCGCACTTTGGTATCGACAGGATTGACGGCGATGGCCTGCACTTCGACCAGCAGGTCGTGTTCGCCGTAGTCAGGGTCGGGCAGGTCGAGGTCGACCAGGGCGCGGGGATCGGCAATCGGTAGCGGCTGGTTGAAACCGACGGCTTTCATGGCGTGCTCCATTCAGTGAATAATGGATGCCATTTTTGCCGTTATTGCCGGTCTTGGTAAGAACGCACATATTTTGCATATAGTGTCGAAAAAGGTACTGTCATGGCCCGCACCCCGCATCAATCCTTCACCTGCGCCGCCGGCTGCACCGTCGAGGCCACGCTCAACCTGATCGGCGGCAAGTGGAAAGGCGTCATCCTGTACCGCCTGCTCACCGAACAGGTACTGCGCTTCAACGAACTGCGCCGCCTGCTGCCCAGCATCACGCAGCGCATGCTCACCAACCAGCTGCGCGAGCTGGAAGGCGACGGCCTGATCACCCGCAAGGTCTATCCCGAGGTGCCGCCCAAGGTGGAGTACCGCCTGAGCCAGTACGGCCAGACGCTGGCCCCGGTCATCCATGCGCTGAAGGCGTGGGGCGACGCCCATATCCAGGGCGGCGCGCGCCAGGCCCAGGGCCGGCAGGAGGCCAGGCTCAGGCGCCCGGCGCCGGGATGATCTTGCGGTCGGCCAGCACCCGCAGCCAATGGTGTACGCACTCTTCAGTGTCGTAGACCTGCGTGAAGCCCGCCTGCTTGATCTTCACGGTGCTGACGAAGGCGGGCGCGGGCGCCGCGCGCAGGCCATAGCCGAATCGCGCGTCGGCCGAGTAATGCGACTGGCCCAGCAGTTCCTCCATGCCGAGCGGCCGCAGCCCGTGTTTCTTGACGATCTGTGCCCACAGCGTCGCGCGGCTGGGCAGGTACTCGGCCAGGCACAGGGGCTGGTCCGGGCCCGGCTCGACTTGCAGCAAGGCGGCCAGGCCGGGCCACAGATCGCGCCAGCTGAAGACTTCGCCGTTGGTCAGGTTGTAGTGCTCGCCCCAGGCGCGCGGGTTGCCGGCCGCCCAGACGGCGGCGTCGCCGATCAGGCGCGCGTCCACCGCTTCGCGCGGGTACGGAATGTGGCCGGGATAGCTGAACGCCCTGCCCTCTTCCCGGCACAGCGCGGCATACACGCCGATGACCGGGATGGTGTTCATGGCCACGCCCACGTTGGGTCCCAGCACGATGGCGGGACGGAAGATGGTCCAGCCGAAGCCGTGTTGGCCGGCCTGCTCGCGGATGTAGTCTTCCTGGAACCAGTATGAATTCGGATGGTCGTCGCGCGGCTCGCGCTCGCGCGCGGGGATGCGGATGGGATGCAGGTGGACGCCGTACGCCTTGGTCCCCTGCAGCAGCGTGACATGCCGCAGGTGCGCCGTGCGGGCCAGCGGCTCGATCACGTTCTTGATCATGGCCAGGTTGGTGGCCATTTGTTCCGGGTCCCGCCAGCCGGCGATCAGGGTCGGCTTTTCGTAGACCGCGGCGTAGACCACGTGGCTCACTTGCGGCAGGCGCCCGAAGGCGGCCTGGCAGGCGGCGGCGTCCTGCAGGTCGACGGGCAAGTGCGTGAACGGCCGCTCGCTGAAGACTTCGGGACGGCGCCGCGAAACCGCGACCACGTCCCAGCCCGCGTTCAGGAACGAATCGACCGCCGCGGTGCCCACCAGGCCGCTGGCGCCGGTAATCAGTACGGTACGAGGCATGGCCGCGTCAATCCATGACCAGGTTGATCTGCTTGAACAGCGTCTTGAAGCGCTCGAACTCGTCGCGCATGCGCTGGCCGAACGCGGCGCGGCTGTCCGAGGCCGCCACGATGCCCAGGCTGGCGAACTTCGCCTGCACGTCGGGACTGGCCACCGCCTTGGCGATTTCGTCGTGCAGGCGGTCCAGGATCTCGGTGGGCGTGCCGGCCGGCGCCACGATGCCATACCAGGCCACGCTCTCGGCGCCCGGCAGGCCGGCCTCGGCCACCGTGGGCACGTCGGGCAGCAGCGGCGAGCGCTTCGCGTCGGCGACCGCGATGGCCCGCAGCTGGCCGGATTTCACGAACGACAGGATCGGCGGCACGCCGCTGATGACGATCTGGGTGCGGCCGCCCAGCGTGTCGGTGATGGCTTCGCTGTTGCCCTTGTACGGCACGTGCAGGATGCGGGTCTTCGACAGGTGCTGGAACAGCTCGCCGGCGATGTGGCCGCTGGTGCCGACGCCGGCCGACGCGAAGCTGACCTTGTCGGGGTTGGCCTTGATGTAGGCGATCAGTTCCTGCAGGTTCTGTACCGGCAGCGACGGATTGACCAGGATGACGTTGGGGCCGGTGGCGATCAGGGCGACCGGCGCCAGGTCCTTCATGGAGTCGTAGGGCATCCGGGAGCGCGCGTTCGGGTTGACGGTAATGGGTCCGGCGGAGGCGAAGCCGATGGTGTAGCCGTCCTTGTCGGCCTTGGCGACGATGTCGGTGCCCAGGTCGCCGCCGGCGCCCGGCTTGTTCTCGACGATCACGGGCTGGCCCAGTTGCTCGGACAGCGGCTTGGCCACCAGGCGGGCGATGATGTCGATGGAGCTGCCGGGGCCGTAGGTGGCGATCAGGCGGATGGGGCGCGCGGGCCAGGTGGTGGCCGCCTGGACGGCGGCCGCCGTGGCCAGGCCGAAGGCCAGGCCGGCGATCAAGCGGTGCAGCTTCATGATGTTGTCTCCTGAGGATGTGCTGTGCTTGGCATGTGGGAATACATCGGCTTGCCGGGATGCGGCAGGCGCGCGCGCAGGATGACGCCCTGCTCCGCTTCGGTGATATACAGGCTGCGCCCGTCGTCGCCGCCGAACGCGACGTTGGTGGTCCGCAGGCCGGCGCAGGAACGGATGCGGTACAGCGGCTCGCCCAGCGGGCTGAACAGCCACACCGTGCCGGCCTGGGCATGCACGATGGCGAGGTTGCCGGCCTCGTCCAGCGCCAGGCCGTCGGGGCCGGCGGTGCTGCCCGACAGCTGGATGAAGCGGCTGGCCTTCTTCATGGCGCCGCCGGGCTCCAGGCGCAGGGCGTAGATGGCGTTGTCGTGCGTGATGGCGACGTACAGCACGTTCTCCGCCCGGTTCAGCACCAGCCCGTTGGGGCCGGCCAGGCCGTCCATCAGCAGGTCCACGGTCTTGCCGTCGGCGCGCAGGCGGAACACGCGGCCGGTGGGGTTTTCCAGCGCGCTCTCGCCCTGGTCGGTGAAGTACAGGTCGCCGTTGGCGGCGAAGAACAAGTCGTTCAGGCCGCGCAGCCCTTCGCGCTGCACATGTTGCAGGTAGGGCCGGATGGTGCGGGCCGCGGGGTCGACCAGCATCAGGCCGTGCAGATGATCGGCCACGAAGATGCGCCCGTCCTGGTGGATCTTCAGGCCGTTGGGCTCGCCCTCGTAGCGCACCACCACCTCGAAGTTGCCGGCCGGGTCCACCCGCAGGATGCGGCCGTGCGCCAGGTCCACGCACCAGAGGTTGCCGGCGCGGTCGAAGGCCGGCCCCTCCAGGAACGAGTGCATCTTCACATGGCGCGCGGCCAGCCAGGTGGACGGCTGGTCCGTCAGGTACAGCGATTCCGGCAGGCGGGCGAATATCTCGGTGGGCAAGGGTTCTGCGGGAGGATACATATCGGCCTCTCAGGATTGCGCGGCGCCGCCGGGCAGTTCGATGCCCAGCATCAGCGCGCTCAGCGACTTGCCATGCGGGTCGAGCCGCAAGGAACGCGTCACGCCGCCGGCCAGCACATTGGGAATGACGAAATTCAGCGCCTTCAGGCTGGCCACCTCGTAGCGCCTGACCGCCCCCGCCCCCAGGTGGGCGAAGGCCTGCTCGACGCGCGCGGCGGTCAGTTGCTGGCGCAGCACCTGCCAGCCGGCATCGTCGTAGGCAATGACGGCGATGCTGGAAGTATTGCCCTTGTCGCCGGCACGCGCATGCGCCAGTTCGTAGACCAGGATGCCCATCGCTATGCCCTCGCCATGATCACTTGCGGGACGACCCAGTTGCGCGGGATCAGCACCGCGTCCACGGCGATGATTTCCTTGGCGCCCAGGTTGACCGGGCCGCCCGCGCCGTAAGGCCCCTGCATGTTCAGCTGCCGCACATGATCGCCCAGCAGGTGGGCGCTCTTCTTGTCGGGGCAGCGCGCCGCCACGCGCAGCCGCACTTCATAGGGTTGGCCGGCCAGCGCCGCCGGATGGCTGCCGTGCAGGCTGGTGACGCCGATCAGGTCGACCTGGATTTCGCCGGCGACGCCGCCATCGAGCCGGAAGCGCTCTTTCACCGTCTCGGCCGCCAGCTGCGCGCGCGCCACCGCGTTGACGCCGGCGTAGGCCACTTCGCCGGTGCCGATCCAGCCGTCGAAGTAGCCCACCACCACTTTGTAGCTGTCGGTGCGTGGCCGGGCATGGATGCCCCGCACGGCCACGCGGTCCGGCGACAGCGCCTCGAAGTGCAGGCCGTCCAGGCTCAGCACGCAATCCGGCGTGATGTAGGCGTCGGGATCATGGATCTCGTACAGCGCCTGCTCGGTGCAGGTCATGCGGTCCAGCCGGCCGCCGGAGCCGTCCGGCTTGCCGATGAACAGTTCGCCGTCGGGGTACAGGTCGGCATAGGGGTAAGGCAGCTCGGCCAGGCGCGGCACGTCTTTCTTGCCCGGGTCGGCGAAATAGCCGCCGGTGACCTGGGCCGAGCATTCCAGCAAGTGACCCATGATCGTGCCGGCCGCCACGCTCGGCAGGTCGTCATAGGCCCATTGGTGGTGGTGCAGCGCCACGCCCAGGAACAGCGAGGGGTCGGCCACGCGGCCGGTCATCACCACGTGGGCGCCGGTGGCCAGGGCGTCGCGCACGACGTCGGCGCCCAGGTAGGCATTGGCCGAGGCCAGCCGGGGCAGGATGTGCTCCAGCGGCAGGCCGCGGTCCATCAACTGCAGTTCCGGATGCGTGCGCACGCGGTCGATCACGTCGTCGCCCACCACCGCCGCGCATTGCAGGTCGCGCCAGCCCTGCTCCCGGCCGATCGCCAGGGCCGCCTGCGCGGCGCCGACGGGATTGGCCGCGCCCATGTTGGACACCAGCCGCACCCCCTTGCGCCGGCACAGCGGCAGGAAGGCGCGCATGCGTTCTTCCAGCATCGGGTTGTAGCCGCGCGCGCCATCGTGGCGGCGCGACAGGGTTTCCCTGGCGATGGTGCGCTCGGCCAGGCATTCGCAGACCAGGTAATCCAGGTCGCACTGTTCCAGCAACTGCAGCGCCGGGCCGATGCGGTCGTCGGCCATGCCGGCCCCGACCCCGACGCGCAGGCGCCTGTGCGGCTCGTTCATGCTTGTCTCCGTACGGCCGCGCCCGCCCCACTGGCGGCGCAGCGCTTGCAGGCAGTATGCGCAAGGATGCCTAATGTTCAAAATGATATATTTATATCTCGGTGATAACTTTTGTGCATTACCATGGCAAGCCCGCGGCTGACCCTCACTATCTCAGAACTGGAAGCCGTGCTGCTGGTGGCGGAGGCGCGCAATTTCCGCATGGCGGCCGAGCAGGCGCACGTCTCGCAGCCGGCCCTCAGCCGGCGCATCCAGGCGGCCGAGCAGAAGCTCAATGCCCGGCTGTTCGACCGCGACAAGCACGGCGTGGCGCTTACCGATGCCGGCGCGGAACTGGTGCCGATCGCCCAGCGCATGCTGTCCGAGTTCCGCGATTCGCTCAGCGACCTGTCCGAATTCATCGCCGGCCGGCGCGGCAGCGTCAACATCTGGGCCCTGCCGTCGGTGGCGGCCGCCGTGCTGCCCCCGGTCGCGCAGGCGCTGCGGCAATCGCACCCGCACATCCGCCTGGTGATCCAGGCGGCTTCGGCGCGCCAGGTGACCCAGGCCGTGGCGGAAGGCAAGGCGGACCTGGGCATTTCCATCGAGATCGCCGGCCAGCCCGCCGACGTGGAGTTCGCGCCGCTGCTGAAGGAAAAGTTCGTCCTGATCTGCCCCATCGACGACCCGCTGGCGCGCAGGAAAAAGGTGGACTGGAGCGTATTCGCGAGCCGGCCGTTCGTGGCCAGCGGGCCGGCCAGCAGCATCCGGGTGGTGACGGACAGGATACTGGCCGCCTCGGGCCGCGCCGCGGACGCGAACTATGTGGCCGACAACATTTCGGTGGTAGGGGCCATGGTGGCCGCCGGGGTGGGCGTGGCGGCCGTGCCGCAACTGGCGCTGCGCCTGATGGACACCACGCGCCTGCGCAGCGTGGCCCTGCATGCGCCGGTCGCCACCCGCGAGATCGGCATCCTGATAAGAAAACGGCGCTCGCTGTCGGCCGCGGCGCTAAGGTTCGTAGGAGTACTGCAAAAGGTCAGCGGAAAGATTGCCGAGGCACAATAGCTCTCCGACAACAGTCATCCTGCCGCGTCGACGGCAGCCAGGCATCCTCCAGAATCCCGCGCGGCTCAATCGACCGTGGCCCCCGAGGCGCGCACCAACACGGCCCACTTCTCGGCATCCGCGCGGATGCGGCCGGCGAACTCCTCGGGCGTGCCCGATAGCGACGCGGCGCCCAACTGCACCAGCCTGGCCTGCAGTGCCGCGTCCTTGCCCATGCGCATCATCTCGGCCGACAGGCGGTCGACGATGTCCTGCGGCATGCCGCGCGGACCCACCACGCCGAACCAGACGTCGGCCACATAGCCCTTGACGCCGGCTTCGTCCATGGTGGGCACGTCGGGCAGCTGCGGGGCGCGGGTCTGGCTGGTGACGGCCAGGGCGCGCAACTTGCCGGCCTTCACGTACGGCAGGGCCCCGGGGAAGTTGTCGAACATCAGCTGCAGCTGGTTGGACAGCAGGTCGGCCATGGCCGGGCCGCTGCCCTTGTAGGGCACGTGCATGATGTCGACCTGCGCCATCGACTTGAACAGTTCGCCCGACAGGTGGTTGGTGGTGCCGTTGCCGGCCGACCCCATGTTGAGCTGGCCCGGATTCTGCCGCGCGTAGGCGATCAGTTCCTGCACATTGCGGGCCGGCACGGCCGGGTTCACCACCAGGATGTTGGGCACGCCGGCGAACAGGCCCAGGGGCGTGAAGTCCTTGTCGATATCGAAGGGCAGCTGCTTGTACAGCGAGCCGTTGATGGATTGGGTGCCGACCGTGCCGAACAGCAGGGTGTAGCCGTCGGCCGGCGCCTTGGCCACCACGTCCGAGCCGATGACGCCGCCCGCGCCCGGCCGGTTCTCGACCACTACCTGCCGTCCCAGGCTATCGGCCAGGCGCTCCGCGAATACGCGGCCGAGCAGGTCGGTGGTGCCGCCCGGCGGGAACGGCACGACCAGGCGGATGGGACGGTCCGGGTACGCGCCTGCCTGCGCGCCGGCGGCGGCGACAGACAGCACGGCAATCGACAACATGCGGATGATGGCTTTCATGATGATTCCCCTTGTTTGATGTTGCGTCGTTGAACGGCCGCCTTCAGCCGGCGGCCAGGGCCTCCAATGCCTGCTCGCGGGATTGGGCGGCTTGCGCCAGGGCCGCGCGGCGCGCCGCCAGCCGTTGGCGCGCCGCCCGCAGCGCGTCGTCCTGCTCGCGCGCCCGCGCCGCGACCCGCTCCGGCGCCGGCCCGCCCGGCACCGCCCGGGCCGCCACGCCGGCCACCGGATCGAGGCAGCGCGCCACGGTCCGCGGGTCCAGGCCCATCGGCCGGCCGAGTTGCTCGCGGCCGGCGGCATCGATCATCTGCGCCGTGATCGCGTCGGCCGGCAGGCCCTGGTCCAGCGCCTGGCGCACCACCGCGCCGACGATATGGTGGGCCTGCCGGAACGACACATCGGCCTGGCGGACCAGCGCATCGGCCAAGTCGGTGGCCATGGAAAAATCCTGCCGCGCCCGCGCCTCCATGTGCGCGCGCAGCGGCCGCGCGGCGCCCAGCACCAGGCCGAACAGCCGGGCGCCCCGCTCGCATTCCTGCGCCGCCTCCCAGAAGCTGCGCATGCTCTCGCGATTGCCGTGGCCGGTATGCGTGAAGTTGGACTCTTTCACGCTGCTGAGCGCCGCCGCCTGCAGGCCGATCATGTGCCCGGCCTTGCCCTTCAAGTATTCGAGCACCACGGGGTTCTTCTTCTGCGGCATGATGCTGGAGGTGCCGGCCACGCTGTCGGGAAACTCGATCAGGCCGAACTCGGGCGTGGACCAGACGTAGAAGTCCTGCGCCACCCGGCTCCAGGTCACGGCCGCGACCGTCATCGCCGCCAGCAGTTCCCAGGCGAAGTCGCGCGAGGCGACCGAGTCCAGCGCATTGCTCGTGCAGGCGGCGAAGCCGAGCAGGCGCGCGGTTTCTTCGCGCTGGATCGGGAAGGCCGTGCCGGCCAGGGCGCCGGCGCCCAGCGGGCAGGCCTCCAGCCCCGCCAAGGCGGCTTCCAGGCGGCCCAGGTCGCGGCCCAGGGTCTCGGCGACCGCCGCCAGGTAGTAGCCATAGGTAATGGGCTGGGCCGCCTGCAAGTGCGTATAGCCCGGCATGACCACGCCGGCGTACTCGCGGGCGCCGTCGAGCGCGCGCTGCCAGGCGTCGCAGACGGCGTCCATCAGTGCCAGGCCGGCATCGCGGGCCCGCAGGCGGTCGTGGGTGGCCAGGATGTCGTTGCGGCTGCGCGCAATGTGCAGGCGGCCGCCCGCCTCGACGCCGGCCAGCTCGATCAGGCGCGCCTCGTAGTTGAAGTAGGCGTCTTCGCGCTGTGGGTCCAGCGGCACCGCGGCGGGCCCTTCCCGCTCCATCTGCCGCAGCACGCGCGCCAGTTGCGCGGCGGCTTGCGGCGCCAGCAGCCCGGCCCGGCGCAGCATCAGCAAGTGGGCCTGGTTGATCTGGGTGAGATACGCGAAACCGCTGGCGAACTCGCGCGCCAGGCGCGGCTCGTAGATGTATTCGCAGATTTCCGGCGCGGTGGCCTGCCGCAGGCGCCGGCTGACTTTCGATTCCATGATGCGGTGTCCTTCATCCTCATGCGCGCCATTGCCGGCGCCGACTGCAGGCAGTATGGAAATCGCCTCATATACGGTCAAATCATTTGTTTTGTAGAATTCATACGGTTTTGATATGACCTTTCCGACACGCCGCCGCGCCGGCCGGCACACGTCTCCGCCGCCATGAACTTCAAGCAGATCGAGACTTTCCGCGCCGTCATGCTGACGCGCTCCATGACCGTGGCCGCGGCCCAGCTGCATACGTCGCAGCCCAATGTCAGCCGCGTGATCGCGCAGCTCGAGGCCGCCACCGGCCTGCGCCTGTTCACGCGGCAGTCCGGCCGCATCGAACCGACCGCCGAGGCGGAATTCCTGTTGCGCGAGGTGGAGCGCTCGTTCGTCGGCCTGGACAGCCTGCGCGACGCGGTGCGCGCCATCCGCCAGCAAGGCGCGGGCACGCTGCGCATCGGCGTGGTGCCCTCGCTGGCGATGAGCGTCATCCCGCTGGGCATCCGGCTGTTCCGCCAGCGGCATCCGCAAGTCCCCATCGCCGTGCATACCAGCGATTCGCCCACCGTCGCCAAGTGGACGGCCACGCGCTTCTGCGATGTTGGCCTGGTGTCTTATCTTTCCGACGTGCCGGGCGTGCAAGCCCGCCTGTGGCATCGCGAGCAAGGCGTGTGCATCGTATCCGCCGGCCACCGGCTGGCGCGCAAGCGCCGCATCGCCAGCCGCGACCTCGATGGTGAAGAGTTCATTTCGCTCAACCATGGCGACGGCACGCGCGCCATCGTCGACGCCGCCTTCGTGCCGGACCGCCGCCGCCTGACTTTGGAAACTCCCTACGCGGTCACCATCTGCACGATGGTCGGCATGGGCCTGGGCGTCAGCGTGGTCAACCCGCTGGTCGTTTCCAGCCTGCAGCTGCCCACCGTCAAGAGCCTGCCCTTCGAACCGGCCACGTTCTTCGAGAGCCATGTGCTGCACGCGCAGTCGCACGCGGAACCGGCGCTGGCCGGCGTGTTCATGGAATGCCTGCAGGAAGCGATCGACGCCGGCGCGCGGCCCGGCGACGCGCGGCGAGCGCGCCGTTAGGGGGCGGCAAGCCCCCATCATCGGCATGGCGACTGCTTGATATGAGTTGTCGCTTTGGTCGGAGGGAGCAAGCAAGGGAAACGTATATCTTCGTGTCGTTCTGATGAGCTGTCGGCCATGACGACCTCCACGCCACGAATCGATGCACACGTGCATTTCTTTACCCTGCGGGACTTGCAACGCGCCGGAACCCGGCTTCCCTATGCGCTGCCCGCGCCGCACTCGCTGGGCGGCTATCTCGACCGGCTGATCGGCGCCGGGGTGCGCATGGCACTGCTCAACAATGTGCACCTGAGCATCTTGCCGGATTCCAGCCACGTATTCGCGTCGTTCGCCGAACTGGCGCAATTGCAGCGGCGCGATCCGGGCCGCTACGGCGGTATCCGGCTGGTAGGCACCATTCTGGCCGACCCGGCCTACGCCACGGCGCAGCGCCTCGCCCACCCGCAAGTACAGGGCGTGCGCATCGTCCTGCACGATACCCCTGCCGATGCCATTCGCGACGATGCTTACACAGGGCCGGACTGGCAAGCCCTGTTCCACCGATTGCGCGGCGACCAGCACGTGCACATCTATGCGCAGCATGCACAGGCCAACCTGAAAGTCCTGCGCCAGTTGCCGCCGCTCGCGCGCGTGCTGATCGACCACCTGGGCACCTGCCACGCCGAGCGCGGCGCCGACGAACCGGCCTATGCCGAATTGCTCGACGAAGCCCGCCGGCGCGGCAATGTCTATTTCAAGGGCCCGGGCTACCGCACCGCGACCGATCCGGCAGTAGTCGCGCCGTTCGCGACACGCATCATCGAACGGGTCGGCCCTGGCAGATTGCTCCTGGAGGCCAGCGATGCCCCTCACGTGGGCCGCGCGGCACGGGGCAGCGCCTATGCGGACCGCTTCACTGCCCTGGCCGCGCTCGATTTCTCGACGCGGCTCGCCGAGGCCGCCGCCAGGCGGACAGGCCTCGCCGCGGAGACCCTGCTGCGCGGGGCGTGCCCCGACCTCTTTCCCTCCTCTCGTTGAAACACTGCGAGCAAAACCATGATGAACATCATCGAAGAAGACATTGCCTTTCCCGTTCCGTACCGCGATGGCGTCCTGCAACTGCGCGGACGCGTGCTGCGTCCCGCCGATTCCGGCGGCGCGCAACCCGAACTGCCACCGGTCGTGTTCAACTCCGGCTTTACCGGCGGCGCCAGCATGTACGGGCAATTGGTCGGCAAGGCGCTGGCCGAGCATGGCTACCGCGTCATGACGTACGACGTGGCGGGCTTCTTCAAGAACAAGGATGTGCGCAATACCTTCCGGCGCGACGGCCGCACGATTACCGATGTCGACCTCGAGGACCAGAAGATCGAAGTCCTGGCCGCGGTATCCTGGACACAACAGCGCTTTGGACGCATGCCGGTCGTCGCTTCCTGGGCGATGGGATCGGTGGCCAGCCTGGCGGCGGTCGCCGAACTGGCCCGCTCGGGCGGCGAACAAGTGCCCTTCTATGTGCCGATGAACTACACGCGCATCGCGGCGCTGCAGGACCTGCGCGCCGACAAGGCCGCCGCCCACGCGGCGCTCATGCGGTTGGCCGATGACGACGGCATTCCGCCGTTCGATACCGGCACGGAGGCGACGCGGCTCGGCTACTACCCGCTCGATCCCGCCACGCAGGCTTATGTCGACCGCCAACTGGGGGGGGTACACGGATGCCGAAGGCGTCGAACGCTGGCCCGGTTGCGCCTACGTGAGCGCGAGATCCTACAAGGAAGGCATCGGCTTCGACCCGGAAGCCGGGCTGGGCGCCGCCGCCGGCCGCTTCCCGCCCGCGCTGATCATTCACGGCGCGCGCAATACCCTGCACATGCCGGGCGAGTCGATCCGGCTGCACCATGCCTATCCCGGCCAGAAGCAGGACCGGCCGCTGCTGATCGAGGATATGGAGCACGGCCAGCAGATGGCATCCGGGCATCCCGTGTTCCGCTACATGATCGGTCAGATCGACCAGGGAATCCGCGCGCACTGCGCCTGAGGCGCGCAAGCGCGGCGGCGCCCGCCGGCGCCGCCGCGGCAGTGGCCGGACGCGCCGCCTTTCTGCTATACACCAACTTCGACACGGGCCACCGGCACTGGCAATGCAGAAAGGAGCACTATGGGAAATTCGTCAGCGACGACGACCGGAATCGCGGACAGCGCAGCCCCGGCCTCTGCCACGCCACGGCGCATCGGCCTGCTGATCTTTCCCGAGTTCTCCCTGATGGCGCTCGCATCCGCCATCGAGCCCCTGCGCGCGGCCAACCGGCTCGCCGACCGCCAGCTCTACACCTGGCATCTACTGTCGCCCGAGCAAGGCGGCGTATCTTCCAGCAGCGGATTCGAACTGCAGACCACGTCAATCGACGATGCGCCGCCAATAGATCGCCTGTTCATCGTGGCCAGCCTGAGAATCGAGAAGCTGCACGATGCGCGCGTCAATCGCTTCCTGCAAAGGCTTGCCGCAACCGGGACCACGCTCGGGGCCCTGAGCACCGGCACCTTCGTGCTGGCGCGTGCCGGCCTGCTTTCCGGCCACCAATGCACGCTGCACTGGGAATCGCTGCGGCAGTTCGCCGAAGAGTTCCCTACCATACAAGTCTGCCGTGAACTGTACGTGCGCGACCGCACCCGCTGGACCTGCGCCGGCGGCACCGCGGCGATAGACCTGATGCTCGATCAGATATCCAGCGACTACGGGGGCCAGCTGGCGGCCGACGTGGCCGAGCAGTTCCTGCACAGCCGCATCCGCGGCCCGCACGAGCACCAGCGCATGGCGATCCAATGGCGCTATGGCGTGAACGATTCCCGCATCACCGCGGCAATCGCCTGCATGGAAGAAAACCTTGAGCATCTAGTCGCCATCGAGGATATCGCCAAGCGCTGCAACCTGTCCCTGCGACAGCTCGAACGCCTGTGGCACCATCACTTCGGCATGACGCCCCAGCGCTTTTACCTGGCCGTGCGGTTGAACGAGGCGCGCCGGCTGCTCAAGGAAAGCACGGAATCGATCTCGTCGATCGCGCTGCGCTGCGGGTTCGTCTCGGCTTCGCACCTGGGCAGCGCCTACCGCAACGCCCACGGCCATACGCCCGGCGACGAACGTCGGAAATCCGACAATCGCTGAACAACCGCCCGGCGCTCCAGACTACGCGGCAAGGGGCTGGGCAGGCCGGCGCCCGGCGCATGATGTCGGATTCTTGATATAGTCTGTCGGGCCATCGGTTCACCCCCGGGCGCCTCTTATAGCATCATCCCCCCCAAACCCCACCCGAGGGGAGGAGACGCAAATGGAGACGCTTCGCTTCATCGGCGAGAACTTGCCGTTGATCGGCTCGCTGACGCTGCAGCACCTGGGCATCGTATCGGTGGCCGTCGGGCTCGCCGTGCTTACCGGCGTGCCGATCGGAATCGCAATATCCCAGCACGAACGCGGCGCGCGCGTAGTGCTGGCCGTCGCCGCGATCGTGATGACCATACCGTCGGTCGCGCTGTTCGGCCTGATGATTCCCCCGCTTTCGCTCATCGGGCAGGGTATCGGCATGGTCCCGGCGATCATCGCGCTGTTCCTGTATTCGCAGTTGCCGATCATCCGCAACACCACCACGGCGATTTCCAACGTCGATCCGGCCCTGCGCGAAGCCGCGTACGGCATGGGCATGTCGTCATGGCAACGCCTCTGGAAGGTTGAACTGCCCATCGCCGTTCCGCTCATCATGGCCGGTGTACGCGTGGCCGTGGTCATCAATATCGGCATCGCGGCTATCGCCACCTACATCGGCGCCGGCGGATTGGGCGCCCTGATCAGCCGCGGCATTTCGCAATCCGATTCGCGCCAGCTACTGGCCGGCGCCCTGCTCATCAGCATCATCGCGGTGGCCGCGGACTACCTGCTGCACTGGCTTCAAGGCGCGCTGACGCCCGAGGGCCTGCGTCAGCCGGCGCGCGCCAGCCGCAAGGAAGCCATTGCATGATCCAGATCCAGAACCTCTGCAAGCGATACGGCGCCATCACGGCGGTCGAGGACGTCTCGTTCGAAGTCGAGGAAGGCCAAGTCTGCGTGCTGCTCGGCTCTTCAGGCTGCGGCAAGACGACGACGCTGAAAATGATCAACCGTCTGATCGAGCCCACGTCGGGCCGGGCGCGGATCGCCGGCCGTGACACGGCCGAGCTGGACTCGGTCACGCTGCGACGCTCCATCGGCTATGTCATCCAGCAAGTCGGCCTGTTCCCGAACATGACGGTCGAAGACAACATCTGCGTCGTCCCCAACCTGCTGGGATGGGACAAGCAGAAAAGCCGCCGGCGCGCCGCCGAACTGCTGGAGATCGTCGCGCTCGACCCGGCCATGTTCCTGAAGCGCTATCCGCGCGAACTGTCGGGCGGCCAGCAGCAGCGCGTCGGCGTGGCCCGGGCGCTGGCCGCCGACCCGCCTGTCATGCTGATGGACGAACCCTTCGGCGCGATCGACCCGATCAACCGCGATGCCATCCAGGACGAGTTCATGCGCATCCAGCGGCAGGTCCGCAAGACGGTGCTGTTTGTCAGCCACGATATCGACGAGGCAGTCAAGATGGCCGACTGCGTCGCCCTGTTCCGGGCTGGCCGGATCGAACAATTCGGATCGCCGGACGACCTGCTGGCCCGTCCCGCTACGGACTTCGTCGCGGATTTCATGGGCAGCGACCGCATCCTGAAGCGGCTGCGGCTGATGCAGGCGCACAGTATCGTGCGCCGCGATGCCGGGGCGGCCGGCGTGCCGCTGGAGATGGACCGCGATGGCCGGATCATCGGCGCGGTGCCTCTGCGGGTGCGCCCCGCGGATGACCTGCGGCACGTGCTGTCGGCCCAGTTGGCGAGCCGCACCACCTGGGCGGCGTGCGTCGATGACGACCGGCGCTGCCTCGGCGTCGTGCTGCAGTCTGACATCCTGGCCAGGCTGACGGAACACCAGGCGACCGCGAGGCAGGCATGACGCGCAAGGGCCTAATCCTCGCTTGCGCCGCGCTGCTGATATCCGTGGCGTATTCGGCCCATGCAGGCGTGTGGACCGCCATGGGCGCCTATCGCGAAGACGTCGTCTACCTGTCTATCCAGCATATGCAGCTCGTCGCGATCTCGAGCAGCCTGGCGTTGGTCGTGGCGATTCCGCTGGGCATCTGGATGAGCCGCCCCGCCATGTACCGGTTCACGCAGCCGATACTGCAGCTGCTGAATATCGGGCAGGCGATTCCCAAGCTTGCACTGCTGGCGCTGGCGATGAGTTTCGTCGGGCTGGGCGCGCCCTCGGCGATCTTCGGGCTGTGGGTGGCCACCCTGCTGCCGGTCGCCGTCAACACCTTCGAAGGCCTGCGGGCCGTGCCCGCCCATCTCGTCGAGGCGGCCGAAGCCATGGGCATGACGCGCGCGCAGATCCTCTGGCGCGTCGAGCTGCCGAATGCCCTGTATGTGATGTTCGCCGGCATCCGCACCGCGCTGGCGATCAATGTGGGAACGGCGCCACTGGCGTTCCTGGTGGGCGGCGGCGGCCTGGGCGAGCTGATTTTCACGGGGATCGACCTCATGGAACCCGGCATGCTCCTGGCAGGCGCCATTCCGACCGCCCTGCTGGCCGCGGCCGTCGACTTGCTCATCGGCCAGGTCCAGTTCTGGCTCATCCCGAAAGGGGTCAACCCGCTGCGCTGACTGCGCGGCCTGAATCAACAACAGGGGATCAATACCATGCTCACACGTACCTTTCATATTGCGGCGATGGTCGCCGGCGCGGTGCTATCACTGTGCGCGCAGGCCCAGACGATCGTCGTTGGCGGCAAGAATTTCACGGAGCAGCAGATCCTGGCGGAGATGACCGCGCAATACCTGGCCGGCAACGGTTTTACCGTGGACAAGCGGGTCGGCCTGGGATCGGCGGCGCTGCGCCAGGCGCAGGAAGCCGGCCAGATCGACGTGTACTGGGAATACACCGGCACATCCCTCGTCACTTTCAACAAGATCAAGGAACGGCTGGATGCCAAGGCCACCTACGAGAAGGTCAAGCAGCTCGATGCCGCGAAAGGGCTGGTGTGGCTCAATCCGTCCAAGGTCAACAATACCTATGCGCTTGCCATGCGCCGCGCCGATGCGCAGGAAAAGGGCATCAAGTCGCTGTCCGACCTGGCCGCCAAGGTCGACGGCGGCGAGCCGCTCAAGTTCGGCAGCAATGCCGAATTCTATGCCCGCTCCGATGGCCTGCGGCCTCTGCAGGCCACCTATGGATTCGAATTCGGCCGGGCCAACATCGTGCGCATGGACAGCGGCCTGGTGTATCAGGCACTGCACGATGGACAGATCGACATCGGACTGGTCCTAGCGACGGACGGTCGTGTGCAAGCCTTCGATTTCGTCACATTGGTTGACGACAAAGGCCATTTCCCGAACTATGCGCTGACACCGGTCGTGCGGCAGGCCACCATCGACCGGCACCCGAAGCTGGCGCAGGCGCTGAACAAACTGTCGGCGAAACTCGACGACACGGTCATGACCGGTCTCAACGCCGCGGTCGATGTCAACAAGAAGAGCGTCGAAGAGGTCGCGGCCGGATTCATCAAGGCACAATCTTGGTAGCTCGGGAGCAACCCATGGCCGCCCGCCTGAAAGTCGCCGTCGCGCAGATCGCCTGCATCCCGGGCGATTTGCAAGCCAACCTGCTCAATCATCTGCGCATGGCCGAACAGGCTCGCCACGCGGGAGTCGACCTGCTGGTGTTCCCGGAACTGTCGTTGACTGATTATCTTCCGGCGCCTGATTGCGCCGCGCTGGCGCTGGGACGCGACGCCCCGGTTTTCGGCCAGTTGGCCCGGGCGGGCGGCAGCATGGCGATGTCGGCCGGCTTCATCGAACGGGGCGACGACGGACGCTACTACAACGCGCAGGCTTTCCTCGCGCACGGCCGCCTGCAGGCCGTGCATCGCAAGCTCTACCTGCCCGGCTACGGCACGCTGCGCGAAGACCGCGTCTATGCCAAGGGAGAACAGCTGCGCATCCAGGCGCTTGGCGACAATTGGCAGGCGGCTACGCTGATCTGCGCCGATCACTGGAATCCGGCCTTGCCGTGGCTGGCGGCGCTGGGCGGCGCCAACCTCATGCTGGTGCCAGCGGCGTCGGCGCGCGGCGCGGTCGGCGACGGCTTCGACAACCCGCGCGGCTGGGAGATCAACCTGCTGCATACCGCGCTGACCTACGGATTGCCTACCGTTTTCGCCAATCACTGCGGCCAGCGCGGCGACGCCGATTTCTGGGGCGGCTCCCGCATCCTGGATGCCTGCGGCCGCGAGCTGGCGTGCGCCGGCAGCGGGCCGGACCTCATCATGGCCGACATCTTCGCCGCCGACGGCGTGGCCGCCCGGCGGCGGCTGCCCACCGCGCGCGACAGCGACCCGGTGCTGGTCGGACAATTGCTGGCCCGCTACCCGGGCGCGCGCGACACGCCCTGAAGAGTCCTCATTGCGCGACTTCGCGCCGGGCCCGCCGGTGCATCGGGCCCCCTGCTCTTGACCAATTGATAACTCATGATTTATGGTTAATTCATAACTTTCTGGTTATTAATTTCATGCCCCAACCGCCCGACCTCCTGTTCCGCACCTTGGCCGACCCGACCCGGCGGGCGATTTTCGAACGCCTGTGCCGTGACGGCGAACAGACGGTGGTCGCGCTCACCGCGCCGTCCGGGATCTCCCAGCCGGCGGTTTCCAAGCACCTGGCCGTGCTGAAGCAGGCCGGCCTGGTGCGGGATCGCCGCGCGGGCCGGTCGACGCACTACAGCGCCCGGCCGGACGCGCTGGCCCCACTAGTGGACTGGACCAGCCAGATGACTGAATTCTGGGAACGCCGGTTCGATGCCCTCGATGACCTCTTGAAAAGGATGGACCAATGAGCAATGCCGATACCGCCGCGCGTTCGGTCGTGGTCGAACGCGAATTTCCGCATCCGCCGGAAAAAATCTGGCGCGCCTTGACGCAGCCGCACCTGATCGCGGAATGGTTGATGAAGAACGATTTCCAGGCGGTGGTGGGCCACCGCTTCCATCTGAACGGCGATTGGGGCGGCACCCTGGACTGCGAAGTGCTCGCGGTCGAGCCGCCCGCGACGCTGTCGTACACCTGGAACTTCCCGAATGAAGACCCGGCCTACAACCTGCGCAGCGTGGTGACCTTCACGCTGGCCCCGACCGCCGCGGGCACGCGCTTGCGCGTCGAGCAGTCCGGCTTCGGCCCGGACCAGAAGCAGGCCTACGGCGGCGCCCGGGCGGGCTGGCCGCAGTTCCTGGACAAGCTCGAACAGGTGCTGGCCCGGGCCGATTGAAACGGCGGGGGCGGGGCGCCCTGGCCGGCTGGCCAGCCTGCGCGGGTTGCTGGTCAAGATCTCGGACGGCAAGACGCACCAGGACCCGGCCGCAGGCCCGCGGCCGGCGTCACTCGCGCACGTGCAGCGCGAAGCCCTTCGCGCCGCGCCCGCCGAGTTCCGGACGCAGCTCCATGCTGGGGATGAAATAGTCGCCGCCATTCTGTTTGCGGTAGGGAATCGGCGGCGTGGTTGCCAGCGCGCGCATCCGTTCGCGCAGCGCCTGCGCCGTCGCGGCGAAGGCGGCCTCGTCCATGCGGTCGACCTTGTAGGCCACGAACGGCGGCAGCACGTCGTAGCCGGGATAGTGCAGGATGCCGTGATTGATGGGGAACAGCAGGTCGTCGATCGGGCCGTTGATGCCGCGCGCCGAATAATGTTCCTGCCAGCCGCCGGTGGTCACGATCAGCATGGCGCGCTTGCCGGCGAAGACGCCTTCGCCGTACCGGTCGCCCCAACGAGTGTCGTTGTGCTCGCCCACGCCATAGGCAAAGCCGTACGAATAGACGCGGTCCACCCAGCCTTTCAGGATCGCCGGCATGGTGAACCACCAGAGCGGGAATTGCAGCAGCAGGGTATCGGCCCAGCGCAGTTTTTCGTGTTCCGCCTTGACGTCGGCGGTCAGGGCATCGGCGGCGTAGGCCTGCTTGGACGCGCGGCTGGGCTGCAGGCGCTCGGCCGCGTCCAGTTGCGGGAAATCCAGGCGGTCGATCTGGGCTTTCCAGCCGTCCGCGTACAGGTCGGACACGCGCACTTCGTGGCCGAGCGACACGAGTTCATCGACAGCGGCGTCGCGCAGGGCACCGTTCAGCGACCGGCGCTCGGGGTGGGCAAAGACCAGCAGTACTTTCATGATCGGGAATCCTTCGGGGTAAACACTCAGGCCTCAAGCGTAGACAGCCCGCCGTCAATCCGGTAGATAGCTGGAATGGATATGATTCTGCCGGATTATGGATAAATCAGACGTCACGCTCGAACGCATGCGCGCCTTTGTCCGGGTGGCCGAACGCGGCAGCCTGTCGGCCGTGGCGCGCGAGCTGGGCGTGGGCCAGTCGACCGTCTCGCGCCAGTTGAAAGAACTGGAGGAAGCCGTCGGCGTCGCGCTGCTGAGCCGCACCACGCGCCGGGTCACGGTGACCGACGAAGGCGGACGCTACTACGCCCACTGCGTGCAGATCCTGCGCCTGGTCGAACAGGCGCGCGAGGAAGCGCTGGGCGAGCGCGGCGCGGCCGCCGGGACCGTGCGCGTGTCATGCACCGCGGCCTTCGGCGTGCTGCACGTCAGCCGGCTGGTCTTCGCCTTCCAGGACCGCTTCCCGGATATCCGCGTCGACCTAGGCCTGACCGACGACCGCATCGACCTGGTGCGCGAAGGCGTCGATATCGCCCTGCGCCTCGGCCCGCTCGGCGACAGTTCGCTGAAGCTGCGGCCGCTCGGGCTGTCGCGGCGCCTGCTGGCGGCGGCCCCCGCCTACCTGGCGGCGCGCGGCACGCCGGCACGCCTGGCCGACCTGGCCGGCCACGAATGGATACGCATGTCGAACGTATCCGGCAGCGACAGCCTGGCGCTGCGGGGGCCGGACGGCAAGGAACACCTGGTGCCCATCGGCGGCCGGCTGCGGGTCGACCACGGGCTGGCCGCGCGCGAAGCCATCGCGGCCGGGCGCGGCATCGCGGCCGCCCACCAGTGGCTGGTCGGCGACTTGCTGGCCAGCGGCGCGGTCAAGCCGGTGCTGCCGGGCTACGGCTTGCCGCCGGCGCCGCTGAACATGCTGATCGTTCCCGAACGAGCCGGCATTGCCCGCGTGCGGCTGTTGATCGACTTCCTGGCCGAACACATCGGCGCCCTGCCCGGCATCGAGGCGCCGCGCCGGGGCCGCTAGCCGGAAGCGCCGGCCGGGCGCGCGGCGCCGCATTGCCAGCAAGTGGAGAACTGCGGCTCGAGCCATTCGCCGCAGGCATCGCAGTGCCAGTGCGGCAGGTCGCGCGCCGCGCCGGCATACCCCTCGATGAGGCGCATGGCGGCGGCGCGATCGTCCTCGTTGTCGATCCACAGGTCGGGGCCGCACTGGTCGACCGGGATCTCCCCGGCCGCCCCTTGCAGGTAGCGGCCACTGACGTGGCAGGCAATGCCGGCCTGCTGCAGCAGGTTGGCCCAGTGCTGGCCGAGCAGCAGGTCGGGAGCGCGGATCAAGCGGATCATCGG
This sequence comes from Bordetella genomosp. 2, assembly GCF_002261345.1. GTDB lineage: Bacteria > Pseudomonadota > Gammaproteobacteria > Burkholderiales > Burkholderiaceae_B > Bordetella_A. Next base: position 385,806 of record NZ_NEVT01000008.1, read on the forward strand.
CACCACCAATGGAAGAAAGACCTCTTGCATCATAAAAGCAGATGCGAGCGGCTGTCCCGCGATGGCGCCGTGGCCCCGCGGCCTAGTCGAGCTTGACCCCCGCCCGGCCGACCACCTCGGCCCACAAGGGCACCTCGCGTTCGATCAGGGCCTGCAGGTCGGCCGGACTGGACGACTCCAGCAGCAGGCCTTCCTCGGCGTAGCGCTGGCGGAACTGCGGGTCGTCGAGCGCCTTGGCCAGCATGGGCTGCAGCACGTCCACGACTTCCTGCGGGATTCCCTTCGGGCCGACCACCGCATACCAGGTGGTGGCTTCGAGCCCCTTTACGCCCAGTTCGCCGGCGGTGGGAACATCGGGGATCACGGCGAGCCGCTGGTTGCCGGTGATGGCCAGGGCCTTGACCTGCCCGCCGCGATACTGCTGCAGCATCTCCGAGACCTGGGTCACGCCCAGGTCCAGCTCGCCGGACATGATGGCCATCAATACCGGCGCGCTGCCCTTGTAGGGCACGTGCACCATCGCGTTGCCCATCTGGGCGTTGAGCAGCTCGCCCGTCAGGTGCGTGATGCTGCCGGCGCCGGACGAACCATAGTTGAGCGCGCCGCGATTCGCGCTGGCGGAGGCGATCAGGTCGGTCAGCCGCTCGGCCGGCAGCTTGGTGCTGGCGGCGAACACCAGCGGGCTGCGCCCCACCAGGGTCAGGGGCGTGAAATCGCGGCGCGGGTCGTACGGCAGTTTGGAGTACAGGCTGGGCGCGGTCGCCAGCGTGGACACGTTGCCCAGCAGCAGCGTATAGCCATCGGCCTCGGCGCGCGCCACGCTCGCGGTGCCGATGGTGCCGCCGGCGCCGGCGCGGTTTTCCACGACCACCGGCTGGGCGGTCTGTGCGCCGAGGTTCTTGGCCAGCGCGCGCGCCAGGGTATCGGCCGCGCCGCCGGGCGCGAAGGGAACGACCAGCCGGATCGGCTTCTCCGGGTACGCGGCGCCATGGGCGGCGAGCGGCCCCAGGGCCAGCAGCGCCGGCATGACGGCAGTGGCGAGCAAGCGCCTGCGGGCAGCGCGGAATGACGTAACCATGGTGTTCTCCTCGTTCAGGTAGTTTGTGTTGTGGAAATGCCCCGCGTCAGGCAATGGGGGGATGCGTGGCCAGCCAATGGCGCGCCACATCGGCGCGCCGGCAGACCCAGACGTCCCGGTGGGCGGCCACGTGGTCCAGGAAGCGTTCCAGCCCGGCGGCCCGGCCGGGGTGCCCGGCCAGCCGCAAGTGCAGCCCGACCGACATCATCTTCGGCTGCGCGGCGCCTTCGCGATAAAGCATGTCGAAGGCGTCCCGCAGCGACTCGTAGAAATCATTGGCGGTGGCCAGCGCGCCGCGGATGAACTTGGCGTCGTTGTGGACCAGCCCATACGGCACGACCAGGTGCGCGCGCTGCTCGACCCGCACGTAATAGGGCAGCTCGTCGTTGTAGGCGTCGGAGTCATACAGGAACCCGCCTTCCTGCGCCACCAGCCGGCGCGTATTGACGCTGGGCCCGTAGCGGCAGTACCAGCCCTGCGGGCGCTGGCCGACGCTGGCCTGGATCGAGCGGACCGTGCGGGCGATGCGCTCGCGCTCCTCGTCCAGGCCGAGGTTCTGGTGGCGCTCCCAGCGCCAGCCATGCGCGCAGATGTCCCAGTCGCTTGCCCGGATGGCGCGGCAGACCTCGGGGTTGCGCTCCAGGGCCAGGGCGCAGGCGAACAGGGTGGCGGGAAACTGCCGCTCGCGCAGCAGCCGCGCGATGCGCCAGAAGCCCACGCGGCTGCCGTACTCGAACATCGATTCGGCCGCCAGGTCGCGGCCGGTGAAGCCGCCAGCGCCGCCCTCCGTCAGGCCGGTTTCCGACGCCGGATCGCCATCGGGCATCGACGGTTCGCCGCCCTCTTCGTAGTTGATGCAGAAATTCAGTGCCAGGCGCGCCTGCCCCGGCCACTTGGGATCGGGCGGATTGGCGCCGTATCCGACGAAATCGCGTGCGAGCGCATCGGCCAGGCTCATGTCAGGCTCCTTCGGGCAGGGTTGCGGGCATCGTCACATGCACCGGCGCGGGCAACGGCCAGAACTCGTCGTCGCCGCCGTCGCCGGCCACCGCCATGGTCACCACGAATTCGGCCCCGCCCCGCATGGCCGACAAGCCATGGTGCCAGACGCCCGGCGCGTAGCTCACGCCCTGGCGGCCGGACGCCACGAAGGCCTGCAGCCGGGCCAGGTCCGGCAGGCCGTCGGGCAGCGAAGGCGCGACGATGACCAGGTACGGGCTGTGCGTCAGCGGAATGAAGGTCTGGGCGGAACGGACGTGGCGCTCGAGGGCGGTCACGCCGACCGGGCTGGCGAGGGGCTGCTCGACGCGCGAGATCCACATCTTGTGCTGCAGGCCGCCGGCCGCCATCGAATAAGGCGTGGAGACATAGCGGCGCCGCGCCGGCCCGGCGTGTTCGAGCACATCGCCATAGGGCGCGAACGCCTCTTGTGTCAGCGGGACCGCGCGCACGGCGGCGGGCGGGGAAGATATCTGCATCATTGCCCCAGGTAGCCGAGCGTCTTGAGATAGGCCTGGCGCACGTTGGCCAGGTGCGCCACCATGGCGGCACGCGCCGCTTCCGCATCGGCGCGCCCGAGCGCGTCGAGGATCGCGAGGTGCTCCTGGCGCGCCAGCAACCAGCGGTCGGCGATCCGCTCTACGTTGCACAGCCGGGCGCGCAGGCGCACGTCGGCGATCATGGCCGCCATGGTGCGGTTGCCGCAATGCTGGGCCACCAGGTTGTGCACTTCGTTGTCGTATGACCAGTCCTGCTGCTCGGTCAGCATGGTCTGCTCCAGGATGGCCTGCAACCGCTCGCGCACTTCTTGCAGCCGAGCGGGCGGGATTCTGCCGGCGGCCAGCGCGGCCGCCTCGCCTTCGAGCAGCGTGCGCACCTGCAGGAATTCCAGCAGCTCGGTGGCGCCGAAAGCTTTCACGATGACCGAGCCGTTCGACAGGCGGGCCAGGATGCCTTCGCCCAGCAGGCGGTTCAGCGCGGCCCGCATGGGCGTGCGGGATACGGCCAGCTCATCGGCCAGGCGTCGTTCTTCCAGTACTTCGCCGGGGCCGATGCGCCGCGACACGATGCTGTCGAGGACCGCCTGGTAGGTACGCTCGGAGACGCTTTCCAGGGGTTTGGGTGGATACGGCATGTGTATACAGATGGGATCCCAATGGAATCCAATTGTAGCGGAAGTGCCGCCCTTGGCAAGCGCGGCCGTGTCCGCGGTCCGGACCACCCGCGCAGGGAATCTCCATACAGTCATTACAATCCTGCCCATGCAGGCGGGCGGCCATGCCCCCGCCCGGCACACATATCCGGGCCCGTCCTCCCACCCAGCGGCGGGCCCGTAGGGATGCCGACCCGCCTACGCGCGGACGGCATCCCATGATCGACCCGGCCCTACCCTGCGCTGCGATGTCGTTCTGATGATTTCCCGACCGATTCATTGAGAACCACGAAAAAAGGTATTTTTCATGTCGCAGCGACTCAAGCGCCTTGCCGGCCTTGCCGCCAATCTCCTCGTCAGCGCCGCGGGCGTCGCCCACGCCGCGTATCCCGAACGGCCGATCAACCTGGTGGTGCCCTTCCCGCCCGGCCAGGCCACCGACATCTTTGCCCGCATGGTGGCCGAGCAATTGGCCAAGGCAGTGGGGCAACCCGTCGTGGTGGAAAACAAGGCCGGCGCCGGCAGCAACATCGGCATGCAGCATGTGGCCCGCTCCGCGCCCGACGGCTACACCCTGGTGGTGGGCGGCAGCGCGGCGGCGGTCAACCAGACGCTCTACAGCAACCCGGGCTATTCGTTGCAGGACGACTTCAGGCCGGTGGGCGGCATCTTCACCGTGCCGCTGATCTTCCTGGCCACGCCGCAAAGCGGCATCGCCTCGCTGGCGCAGCTGATCGAACAGGCCAAGGCCAAGCCGGGCGAACTGGCATACGCCAGCGCCGGCATCGGCGGCACGCAGCACCTGTCGGCCGAGATGTTCAAGGCCGACGCCGACATCGACCTGCGCCACATCCCCTACAAGGGCAGCGGCCCCGCCCAGGCCGATTTCCTGGGCAACCATGTGCCGCTGATGGTGGACTCGGTGACCGCCGCGCTGCCGCACGTGCAGTCGAAGGCGGCCGTGCCGCTGGCGGTGACCACCAGCCAGCGCGTGCCGCAATTGCCGGAGGTGCCGACCGTGGCCGAATCCGGCCTGCCCGGCTTCGAGGCGGTCGGCTGGGCGATGATCTTCGCGCCCGCGCAAACGCCCGACGACGTGGTCGCCTACCTGAACCAGAAGGTCAACGCCATTCTCGAATCGCCCGAGATGGCGCGCGCCCTGGCGGAGCGCGGCGGCCAGCCGCTGGTCTACGCGCCCGAGGAAGGCCGGCGTTTCGTGGCCAACGAAGTGGAAAAATGGGGCAAGGCCGTGAAGCGGTCGGGCGCCTCGGTGGACTGATCGTCCGCGCACGCCGCCGAGCCGCCGCCATGCTGACCTTCAAGCAGATCGAAGCACTTTACTGGGTGGTGCAGCTCGGCGGCTTCGCCAATGCCGCCGAACGGCTCAACACGACGCAGTCGGCCATCACCAAGCGCATCCAGGAACTGGAAACCAGCTTCGACATCCAGATCTTCAACCGCAGCGGGCAGAAGGCCACGCTGACGCGCACCGGCGAGGAATTGCTGGAAATGGCCGCCGACCTGCTCGGCCGGCGCGACCAGATGCTGCTGAAGATGAAGGGCTTCAAGCCGTTTTCGGGTTCGCTGCGGCTGGGCATCACCGAGATCACGGCCATGACCTGGCTGCCGCAGTTGATGCAGGCCCTGCGCACTACCTTCCCCGAGCTGATCGTGCAGCCCAAGATCGGCATGGCGTGGCAGCTGCAGCAAAGCCTGCTGAACGGCCAGCTGGACATGGCGATCCTGCATTGGGAAATCCGCCATCCGCACCTGGAGATCGAACCGATTGCCCAGGTCGACTTCGGCTGGGCGGGCAGCCCGGCGGTGATTTCGCCGGCCAAGGTCTATACGCCGGAAGACATCTCGCGCATGAACATCATCCGGCAGGATCCGGATTCAGCCCTGAACGCCATTTACGACGAATGGCTGGCGCCCTATACCTCGCAGTCGAACCTGTTCACCATCAACAGCCTGCAGGCCATGGTGGGCCTGACCGTGGCGGGGTTCGGCGTGGCCTGCATCGCCACCGGGTATTTCTCGGACCTGTTCAAGAGCCGCAAGCTGGTGCTGGCGCGCACCACCAAGCCGATGCCCACGTCGATGTACTGCGCCATGTACGCCAAGCAATCGAACACCATGTTCTACCAGGAAATCGCCCGCATCGCGCGCGACGTGTGCGATTTCTCCCGGCCGTACGGCGGCGGCCTGGGCGCCTAGGCCGGCCGCAGGTTCCGCCGCCTCAGCGTGACAGGGCCGCGGCGACGAAGGCGGCCAGGTCGCGATTGAACCGCTCGGGCTCTTCCAGGAAAGGCGCATGGCCGGCATCCGCGTACAACCTGGCCTGGATGTCCGGGTTCAGGCTGGTGGCGCGGGCGATGGACGGGCCGGCTTGCACCAGGGCATCGTGGGCGCCATAGATCAGCAATAGCGGCACCCTGGCCTGGCCCAGGCCTTGGCGGGCCGCCACGCTCATCGACGGAACCGCCCGCTGCATGTCCCATGCGGCCAGCGCCGCATTGGCCAGCAGCCGCTCGAAGGTAGGCGCGTCCGGCTGCGCATGGAAGCACAAACGCAGGAACCGCCGCTGCCCATCCAGATGGGTCTTCAGGTCGGCCGACACCATGTCCCGGTATACCTCCGGGTGGGGCGCAATCTGGTCCGGGTGCAGCTCAATCACGCCGCCGACATAAAGCGCGCCGGCAATGCCTGCATCGCCATGGGCGGCCAGATAGTTCGAGATCACCGCGGCTCCCAGCGACCAGCCCACCAGCACAGGCCGGCGCGCGCCCGAGGCAGCGATGACGGCGGCCAGGTCGTCGGCCCAGCGCCGGCCGTCGCGATAGGCCTCCAGCCCGGCGGGCTTGCCGGACAGGCCGTGGCCGCGCAGGTCATAGGTAATCAGCCGATAGCGCTGCAACGCCGGACTGGCGAGCTGCCGTTGCCAGCTCAGGTGACTGCCCAGCAGCCCGTGGACGAAAATGACTGGCGGGCCGGCAGGGTTGCCGGACTCCTGGACCGCCAGGCTGACGCCATCGGGCGCCGTGACGGTATAGGCCTTGATGCCGGCCTGCGCGCTCGGCCACCAGGCCAACAAGACGAACGCCGCAGCCACCATGGCACAGGCGCGGCGAAGCAGAAGGGAATACATGGGTGAAGACTCCGCGATCATTGACATACGCGCAGTCTCAACCCTGACACCAGTGTAAGAGTCAAGCGGGAAGTGCTATCTTTTCGCCATGAACCCGACCACACCGTCAGGCCCCATGTCGATCGGCGCGTTGGCGCGCGCAACCGGGGCCAGCATACGCTCCATCCGCCATTACGATGCGCACGGATTGCTGGCCAGCGACCGCGCGGCCAACGGCTACCGGACGTTCCCTCCTGCGGCCGTGGCGCAGGTCAGGCAGATCCAGCGCCTGATCGCGACCGGCTTCAGCCTGGCGGAGATCCGCGCATTCCCGGACTGCATGCGCATGATCGAAGGCGCCAGCGCCTGCCAGGAAACCACCGGCGCGCAGCGCCGGCGGCTCGCCTCGATCGAGCGGCAGATCGCCGACCTGGAACGCCGCCGCGCCCGGCTACTGGAGATGTTGGCCGCGGGCGCCGTCCCGGCGAAGCGCTGAGCGCCTCAGTGCCGGATGTCGGCCAGGAACTTGCGGGCCCGCTCGGTGCCGGCCTGCGCGAAGAACTGCTCGGGCGGCGCCTGCTCGACGATGCGGCCGGCATCCATGAACCAGACGGTGTCGGCCACGTCGCGCGCGAAATTCATCTCGTGGGTGACGCACACCATGGTCATGCCTTCGGCGGCCAGCGACTTCATCACCAGCAGCACCTCGTTGACCATCTCCGGATCGAGCGCGCTGGTGGGCTCGTCGAACAGCATGATGCGCGGCTTCATGGCCAGCGCGCGGGCGATCGCCACGCGCTGCTGCTGGCCGCCCGACAGCTCGCCCGGATAGGCGTCGGCCTTGTGCGCCAGGCCGACGCGCTCCAGCAGCGCCAGCGCGGTCTCGCCCGCTTCGCCCTTGCTCATGCGCTTGAGCATCACCGGCGCCATCATCAGGTTGTCCCGCACGCTCATGTGCGGGAACAGGTTGAACTGCTGGAACACGAAGCCGATGTGGCTACGCATCTCGTCCAGCGACTTGCACTGGTAGACATCCACGCCGTCGACCAGGATGCTGCCCTTCTGGATGGGCTCCAGGCGGTTGATGGTGCGGATCAGCGTCGATTTGCCCGAGCCGGACGGCCCGCACACCACCAGCACCTCGCCCTGGCGCACGCTGGCGTTGATGTCGTCGAGGGCGAGATACTCGCCATACCATTTACTGACGTTCTTGAATTCGATCATGAGAGTACCCAGGGGCGCCGCCGCTAGACCGTCACGATGCGCGTGCCGCGCATGCGGGTCTCGACGAGCTTGACGACGCCGGTAAGAATCAGGTTCAGCGCGAAGTAGGTCAGCGCCAGCAGCGTGAACACCTCGAACGGCTTGGTCAGCAGGATGTTATTGACCTGGGCGGCGGCGAATGTCAGCTCGTGCACGCTGATGACGAAGCCCAGCGAGGTCTCCTTCACCGTGGAGATGAACTGGCTGAGCATGCTCGGGATGGTGTTGTACAGCGCCTGCGGCAGCACGATCTTGCGCATGGTCTGCATATGGCTCAGGCCCAGCGACCGGCCGGCTTCCATCTGCCCCTTGGGCAGGGCCTGGATGCCGCTGCGGATGATCTCGGACAGGTACGCGCCCTCGTAGATGATCAGCGCGGCGGCCATGGTGACCACGCCGCTGACCGAGGCGCCGATCACCAACGGCAGGAAGAAATAGGCCCAGAAGATGAACATGATGAGCGGCAGCCCGCGCACCACGTACACCACGGCCGTGGCCGGCCAGTAGAACACCCGGTGCGAGCTGATGCGGCCCAGCGCCAGCAGCACGCCAATGGGAAACGCCAGCGCCAGGCTGACCAGCGCCAGCCCCACGGTGGCCACCAGCCCGCCCATGGGGCCATTGGGCCACTGGCCCACCAGCAGCAGCAACCAGTTGTCGGAGAGAATTTCCAGCATGACGATTTACCGGGCCTTGGCCACGTAGGCGACCCGTTTGGACAAATAGGCGCCGGCCAGCATCAGCAGCAGCGAGATAGCGAGGTACAGCACCGTGACCACGAAATAGATCTCGAAGGTCTTGAAGGTGGCGGACTCGATCTCGCGGCCCGCGCCGGTCAGCTCGATCAGGCCGATGGCCATGGCCAGGCTGGTGTTCTTGAACAGCAGCAGGGTCTGGTTGGTGAGCGGCGGGATCGAGATCTTGAAAGCCTGCGGCAGGATCACCTTGCGCATCGCCTGCAGATAGCCCAGGCCCAGGCTGCGCGCGGCTTCCATCTGGCCGCGTGGAATGGCGCGGATGGCGCTGCGCAGGTCTTCGCCCACATAAGCGGCCGTGACCAGCCCGATGGCGATCGTGGCGTAGAAGAACTCGCCGCCGATGATGTTGATGGCGTCGTTCAGGGCCGGCGGCACGATGGACGCCACCCCGAAGTACCACAGCAGAATGTGCACCAGCATCGGCACATTGCGGTGGAAGGCCACGTACACGGCGATCAGCCAGTTGAGCGGCCGCAGGTTGAGCATGCGCAGCACGGCCAGCAGGCTGCCCAGCGTGAACGCCATCAGCCAGGCCAGCAGGGTCATCTTCAGGGTGGTGGCCAGGCCACCCAGTATCAGGGTCGGGTAGCCGTTACTCAGTAACGCACCAAAATCCAATGTGTATTTCATAACCAGCTACCCGCCACGCAGGCCATCAGCCCTTGATTTCCTCGACCTTGAACGCGCGCTTGGTCGGGAACTTGGTGTCCGGGCCGAACCAGCGGTCGAAGATGGTCTGCAGCTTGCCCGAGGTTTCCAGGTCGGCCAACGTCTTGTTGACCTCGTTGCGCAGGCCGTCCTCGCCCTTGCGCAGGCCGATGCCCCAGGGCTCGACGAACAGCGGCTCTTCGATGATGTCGAGCTTGACCGGCGACTTCTCGGCGTCCTGCTTGAACTTCAGCAGCATCAGCTCCGAGCCGACGAAGCCGGACACTTTCCTCTGCTGCAGGGCCATGAAGGCGGTCGGGGGATCCTTGAAGGTCACCGTGGTCACGTCGGGGATCAGGCGCTTGGCGCCGGCTTCCGACGACGACCCCGAGACCGCGCTGACGCGCTTGCCGGCCAGGTCGGCGGGCGTCTTCAGGGTGCCGGCGTCGTCGCGGCGGATCAGGATCTTCTGCGGGCTGACGTAGTGCTGGTAGCTGTAGTCGATCTGCTTGGCGCGATCGGCCGACCAGCCCAGGTTGGCCGCCACCAGGTCGACCCGCCCGCCGGCCAGCTCGGGAATGCGGGCCGCCACCGAGATCATCTTGATCTCCAGCTTCACGCCGAGGCGATCGGCGATCTCCTGGCACAGGTCCACCTCGTAGCCCACCACCTGGCGGGTCTTCGGGTCCTGGAAGCTGAACGGCTCGGACGTGCCCAGCGTGCCGCACACCAGCGTGCCGCGCGCCTTGACGTCGGCCAGCGCGTCGGCCTGCGCCACGCCCGCCACACCCAGGGCCGCCAGCAGCGGCACGCACTTCAACAGGTTCTTCAATCGCATGGTTTTCTCCCTGAATAGTTATTTAAGTTGGCCGCATGCCCACGCCAGCTTTTCGCAACCGGTGCGGATCGTATCCAGGTCGGTGGCGAAACTCATGCGCATGTGGCCGGGGTTGCCGTAGGCGGAGCCGTCCAGGACGGCGACACCCGCGGCGTCGAGCAGGTAATGCACGAAATCCAGGTCATTCCCGATGGGCTTGCCCGCGGGCGTGCGCTTGCCGATGAAGCCCTGGATGCTGGGAAATACATAGAACGCGCCCGCCGGCCGCGGGCACGACATGCCCTCGATGCCGTTCAGCAGGTCGACGATCAGGTCGCGGCGTTCCTTGTACAAGGCAATGATGTCGGCCACGCATTGCTGGTCGGCCGACAGCGCGGTGGCCGCCGCCACCTGGCAGATCTGGCTGGCGCACGAGGTGGACTGCGAAATCAGCGTCGAGATCGCCTTGACCAGCCAGGCCGGCCCGGCGGCATAGCCGACGCGCCAGCCCGTCATGGCATAGGCCTTGGACACGCCATTGACCAGCAAGGTGCGCGGCGCCAGCGCCGGCGCCACGGCCAGCGGCGAAACGTAGCGGCCATCGTAGCAAAAATGCTCGTAGATCTCGTCCACCATCAGCAGCACCTGCGGATGCTTTTCCAGCACGGCCAGCAGTGCGGCCAGCTCCGCGTCGGTGTAGATGGCGCCGGACGGATTATTCGGCGCGTTGAGCAGCAGCCATTTGGTGCGCGGCGTGATCGCCGCTTCCAGCGCCGCCGGCGTCACCTTGAAGTCCTGCGCCTCGGTGGTCGGCAGGATCACCGGCTTGCCGTCATTGAGCAGCACCATGTCGGGATACGACACCCAGTAAGGCGTGGGGATGATGACTTCGTCGCCGGCATCGAGCGTGGCCTGCAGGGCCGAGAAAATCAGCTGCTTGGCGCCGGTGCCCGCCACCAGCTGGTCCAGCTCGAACGACAGCCCGTTCTCGCGCTTGAACTTCTGCTGCACGGCAACCAGCAGCTCGCGGATGCCGGACGACGAGGTGTACTTCACCGCGCCGCTCTCGATGGCGGCGATGCCGGCCTGGGCGATGTGGCGGGGCGTGCCGACATCCGGCTCGCCGATCGTGAAATCGACGATCGTCTTGCCCTCGGCGCGCAGCAGGTCGACCTTGCGCTTGGCCGCCATGCTGGGCGACGGCTTGATGGCGCCCATGCGCCGGGCCAGGAACGCGGCGGCCTGGTCCTGTTGATTCGGGGTTGCGGTCATGTCGCGGCCTACAGCAGGTTCTTGGCTTCGAGGACGGGATGCAGCCAGCTCTGGCGCGCGGCGCCGCTGGCGATCTCCGCCATGATTCGTTCTTCCTTGGCGGCGTGCTCGCGCGCCTTCTGCACCAGCGCCTCGGCCTGGCTGGGCGGGAACGACACGATGCCGTCCTCGTCGGCCACGATCACGTCGCCCGGCTGGATCACCTGGCCGCCGATATTGACCGGCACGTTGACCTCGCCCGGGCCGTCCTTGTAGGGGCCGCGATGCACGTGGCCGCGCGCGTAGCAGGGGAATTCATCGTTCTCGAACGCCGCCACGTCGCGGATGGCGCCGTCGACGATCAGGCCGGCGCAGCCGCGCTGCTGCAAATAGCTTTTCATGATCTCGCCGACGCAGGCGTTGGTGAGGTCGCCGCCCGCATCCACCACCAGCACGTGGCCCGGCTGCACCAGGGTCATGGCGTGATAGATGAAGAGGTTGTCGCCCGGCCGCGTCTTGACGGTAAGCGCGCTGCCCACCAATTTGCCCCTGCGGTTGTAGCGGGTCAGCCCGACCACGCCGCGCTGGCGGTTCAGGTTGTCGCTCAGGTGCGGGGTGACGATCGACCGCAGCGCGGCGACCAGGTCGGCGCCCAGCACTGGCGGGGCGGGATTGAGAGTGAATGAAGGATTCTGCATGGGTCCGTACTCCAGGAGTAGCGATCATGCAAAAAACCTCTTGAATCCTAAAGGGAATTTAAAGCTTAAGCTTTTATTCCCTGGAGGAATGAAAGTCGCCCGCCGGCCTTGCCTCCGGCACCGGGAATGAGCCCGATAGTTCCGCCAAAACAAGGGCTTACCGCCGCACGAGGCGGCCACGCCGACGGCTGCGCCGCGGCACCGCGCCGCACATTCGTGGCGCACCGGACGGCCGCGGGTTGGGGTAAATCCCCATACGGCGCGCGTCCGCCTGCCGCAACAGAAGCAGACGAATAAGAACCATTTCCATTACTATTCATTTCCTGCTTCAACAATCCCGCAGGGTTCGATCGTGAGCGCCGCGCCCTTTCCCTACTCCTCCCCGCCGTCCATGGACGTGCTTTATGCGGATCACCACGCCTGGCTGCGCGCCTGGCTGCAGCGCCGCCTGGGCAACGCCGCCGACGCCGCGGACCTGGCGCACGAGGCGTTCCTGCGGCTGATCCTCAAGCCGGCGCCGCGCGGCTTCGGCAGCCCGGGAGAAGCGCGCGCCTACTTGCGCGCCATGGCGCAGGGCATGTGCATCAATCTGTGGCGCCGTCGCGAAATCGAACAAGCGTGGCTCGACACGCTGGCGGCCCAGCCGCAGGCCCATGCGCCCTCGGCGGAACGGCAGGCGATCGTGCTGGAGGCCCTGCAGGAAATCGCCGCGCTGCTGCTCGACCTGTCGCCCAAGGCGGCGCAGGCTTTCCTGATGTCGGCGGTGTGCGGCATGAGCGCGACCGAAGTCGGCGCCGAACTGGGCGTATCGTCGCGCATGGTGCGCAAGTATGTCGCCCAGGCCATGCTGCGCTGCATGCAGGGGCATGCAGCGCAGACGGCGGCCGCGCTGCGCCAGGCGGCCGCGCCTTGAGCGGCCCGCGCGCCCTGCCGGACACTCCCGCGGCCGCTGCCGCGCGCCGGCAGGCCGGCGGCGACGAGGCGCCGCCGCCGCACCATGTCATGGAGCAGGCGGCGCAATGGTATGCGCTGCTGGTCTCGGGCGAAGCCAGCGCGGCCGACCAGGCCCGGTGGCGCGCCTGGCTGGCGGCGCATCGCCAGCATCGCCAGGCGTGGCAGTACGTGGAATCGGTCAGCCAGCGCGTGCTGGCGCCGCTGCAGGACACGCCCGACCCGCGCCTGATGGCCAGCCAGGTGTACAGCGCCCATGCGCGGGTGCGGGCCCGCCGGCGCACCCTGGCCGCGTTGGGCGCCGTGGCCGCCACCGGCATCCTGGGTTGGGCGGGCCGACCCTGGCCGGCGCTGGAGGACGCCTATATAGCCTGGACCGCCGGCTACCGCACGGGCACGGGCGAGATCCGCGCTTTCACCCTGGAAGACGGCTCGCGCATCTGGCTCAATGCGGCCAGCGCGGTCGATGCCGATATGGGCGCCGGCATGCGCCGGCTGTACCTGGCGGCCGGCGAGATCCTGGTGGCCACCCGGTCCGGCGACCCGCGCCCCTTCATCGTCGATACGCCGCAAGGCCGCATGCGCGCGCTGGGCACCCGCTTCACGGTGCGGCGCGAGCCGGACCGCACCTTCCTGGCGGTGTACGCCGGCTCGGTGGAAATCCGCACCGCCGCCGATGCCGCATCGCGCGTCATCCCGGCCGGCCGGCAAGCCCGCTTCAGCCGCGACGCCATCCTGGCCAGCGCGCCGGCCGACCCCGCGCGCGAAGCCTGGAGCCGCGGCGAACTGATAGCCTGGGACTTGTCCCTGGCGCAGATCGTCGCGGAACTGGACCGCCATCAGGCCGGGCACATCAGCCTGGCCCCGGACGTGGCGCAGCGGCGCGTGTTCGGCACCTTTCCCCTGCATGACGTGGACGGCGCGCTGGCCATGCTGGCCGAAGCGGCCTCGGTGCGGGTCCGCCGGCCGCTGCCGTGGTGGATCTCCATCGAGGACCGCCCGCCGCAAGCGCCTGCCGGCCAGGGCTCATAGGGCCGGGCGACGGGCGCGCCCGGGCGGACGGCGTTTTTTTCTGCCGGGCCGGGTTCCGCTTTTTGCCCTCTCGATTGATTTACAGGCAAAGAGGCCCGTATCGGCGCCCCGCGCGCGCCGATACAAGCCGGCCACATCATCAGCCACCGTTCGAGAGGAAACCTTCATGTCTCGCTGCCCAGAGCATGCCTCGCATCCAGCCCGCCACGGGATGCGCCTGGCGGTCTGCACGCTCATCCTGGCCGGCGCCTGCCTGCCGGCGCGCCCGGCCGGCGCGGCCGAGCCCGCTGCGCCCGACGCCGCGACGTCCGCCGGGCAGCGCCGCTACGACATCCCCGCCGGCCCGCTCAGGACGGTGCTGACGCGCTTCGCCAGCGAGGCCGGCATCTACCTGGCGGGCTCGATCGCACTCGCGGACGGCAAGACCAGCCCGGGCTTGCGCGGCACCTACACCGTCGCGCAGGGCCTGGCCAGCGTGCTGGCGGGCACCGGCCTGCAGGCGGTCCCCGACGCGGACCGGCGCTATGTGCTGCGGCCCCTGCCCGTGGCGGGCGTCAGCGAGCTGCCGACCGTCACGGTCACCGGCCAGGGAGAAAGCGCCACCGGGCCGGTCGTCGGCTACATGGCGCAGCGCAGCGCCACCGCGACCAAGACCGACACGTCGATCGTGGAAACGCCGCAGTCCATCTCCGTGGTGACGGCCGAGCAGATCCGCGATACGGGCGCGAGCTCGCTGGACCAGGCGCTGAGCTACACCGCCGGCGTGCGCACGTCGATCTACGGCGCCAGCACGCGCCTGGACGCGGCCGAGGTGCGCGGCGTGGAGATCGAGGACATCTTCCTGGACGGCCTGAAGGACCGCGTGAACTTCTGGACCAGCACGCCGCGCGTGGAACCCTACCTGATGGAACGCATGGAAGTGCTGCGCGGGCCGGCGTCCATGCTGTACGGCCAGGGCGGCACGGGCGGGCTGATCAACAATGTCAGCAAACAGCCCCAGGCCGAGGCGCAGCGCGAGATCGGCGTGCAGGTGGGCAACCACGACCGGCGCCAGCTGCAGGCCGACCTGACCGGCCCGCTGACCGAAGACGGCACCTGGCTGTACCGCCTGGTGGCGCTCGGCCGCGAAAGCGGCACCCAGATGGACCACGGCCAGGACGACCGCCAGGTGGTGGCCCCTTCATTGACCTGGGCGCCCAGCGCCGCCACCGAACTGACCCTGCGGCTGAAATGGCAGAAAGACCGGGCCAGCGGCGACTCCGGCAGCACCCTGCCCTGGGAAGGCACGATCCTGCCGAATCCGAACGGGCGCATCGCGCGCCACACGTTCGTGGGCGAGCCCGGCCTGGACCACTTCGACGCCGACAGCTTGCAGGCCGGCTGGTCGTTCCGGCACGACCTGAACGACCAATGGACCTTCCGGCAGAGCACGCGCTGGACCGACAACCGCACCGACTACGCCGCCTTCGACGTGTATGCGCCCTACCTCGACGCCGAACAACGCGTCCTGGCCCGGGCCGGCTATTTCTGGAAGCACCGCACGCAGGTCCTGGCGGACGACCAGAACCTGCAGGGCAAGTTCTCGACCGGGCCGGTCGCGCACCAGTTGCTGGTGGGCGTGGACTTCCTGCGCTACCGGGACTCGGGCTCGGGCGTCGACGACTACACCGGGCTGGCGCCGATCGACGTCTACAACCCGGTCTACCAGGGCAATTACGAACCGCCGCCGCGCGAGCCGATCGCCACCAACGGGATCAAGCAGCTGGGCGTCTACATACAAGACGAGATGCGCTGGCGCAACTGGATCCTGCTGGCCGGCTGGCGCCACGACGAAGTCAAGACCTGGGAAGACGGCGCCGCGGACCGCAATGACCGCGCCGATTCGCTGCGGTTCGGCCTGATGTACGAGATCGTGCCCGGCCTGCTGCCGTACATCAGCTATGCCGAGTCGTTCCTGCCCCAGGCCAATACCAGCCATGGCCAGCGCCTGCGGCCGCTGCGCGGCAAGCAGTGGGAGGCCGGCATCAAGTACGAGCCGCCAACGCAGAACTGGCGCGCGTCCGCCGCCGTATTCGACCTGCGCGAAGTCAACCGCACGGTGGAGATCTCCGAAACGGAAGTCTCGCAGCGCGGCAAGACCAAGAACACCGGCCTGGAGCTGGAATGGATCGGCTCCATCACGCCGCAGCTGGATATCAACGCCAGCTTCACCTATGTGGATGTCGACAGCCAGCTGGCCGGCGTGCCCGAGCGCCAGGCCGCGCTGTGGAGCACCTACCGGTTCGCGCTGGGCAGCCTGGACGGCTTCACCGTCGGCGCCGGGGTGCGCTACGCCAGCGGGTTCGTCGACGATTCCAGCGCCGGCCTCGATGTGCCCCGCACGCCGTCGGCCACCCTGTTCGACGCCATGGTGGCCTGGGAAAACCGCCATTGGCGCGTCGCGCTCAACGCCAGCAACATCGCCGACAAGGAATACTACAGCCGCTGCTCGGAATGGGGCACGTGCGCGTACGGCGCGGGGCGGCTGGTGACGCTGACGACGTCCTATCGCTGGTAGCGGCGGCTGGCATGCCGCGCGCCAGGCCGGTGGCGCGCGGCGACGCGCTATGCTTGAGCCCTTCGCAGCGTCCGGCAGCGCCGGTATCGGGAAATTCCATGGAAGTCATACTGCAGGCCGACACTCCGCTGTCGGACAGCTTCGCCGAGCGCGCCGCGGCGTGCGTCGGCGCGCCGTCCTACACGCGGGTGGACGAGGGCCAGGTACAGCTGCGGGCCACCGCTCCCGCAGCCGCCCAGGGCGGATGGCGCGACGCCCTGCTCGCGCTGTGCCAGCCACAGCGCGCCGACGTGGCCATGCTGCCGCAACGGCGCAGCCTGGCCGACTATCGGCTCATCGTGTTCGACATGGACTCCACCCTCATCAATGTCGAATGCATCGACGAACTGGCGGCCTGCGTCGGGCGCGCGGCCGAAGTGGCCGCCCTGACCGACGCGGCCATGCGCGACCCGTCCATTCCCTACGACGACAGCCTGCGCGCGCGCGTGCGCTGCCTGCGCGGGCTGCCGCTGGCGGACGTGCATCGCACTTATGAGCAGCGAGTGGCATTCAATCCCGGCGCGCGCGAGCTGGTCGCGCATGCGCGCGGCCTGGGCCTGCGCACCGCGCTGGTGAGCGGCGGGTTCGCCGAATTCGCCGAACCCGTCCGCCAGGCCCTCGGTATCGACTACATGGTCTGCAACCGCTTGCAGGCCGCCGACGGCCTGCTTACCGGCGAACTGGTGGGCACATTGATCAACGCGCGCGAGAAAGCCAACGCGCTGCAGGCGCTGTGCGACCAATTGCACTGCCCCACCGCTGACGCCATTGCGGTGGGCGACGGCTCGAACGACCTCGGGATGATGGCATTGGCGGGTGTGGCGGTCGGTTATCGCGCCAAGCCGGTGGTGCGCCAGCGTGCCCACGTGCTGATCGACCATGGCAGCCTGCAGCGCCTGGCAAGCATGCTGGGCGGTCAGGCGGCTTCGGGCCGCGGCACCGAGTCCCGGTAGACGAATTCGCCGGGAAACACGCGCATCTCCGGCTCGCTGGCCGAGCCCAGCAGCAGCTCCAGCGCGTTCTCGATCATGACTTCCACCGGCTGGCGGATCGTGGTCAGCCGGTACGCCTCGCGCGACGCCACCGGGTGATCGTCGAAACCCAGCACTTGCACGTCTTCGGGGACGCGGCGTCCCAGGCCGAAGCGCAGCGCGTCCATCGCGCCGGCGGCGATCTCGTCATCGGCGCAGAACAGCGCATCGACGCCGGGATGCCGCTTCAGCATGGCGAGCGCCGCCTCGCGCCCCCAGTCGTAGGTGTACTCGCGCTCCACTAGCGCGATCGGCGAGGTGCCGCGCTCGGCCAGCGCCTCGACGAAGCCCCGCTTGCGGTCGCGGTTGGTCGAGACTTCCGGGATGCCGCCGATGAAGCCGATCTCGCTGGCGCCGTTGGCCAGCAGGACGTCGGCGGCCATGCGCCCGCCCCGCACGTTGTCGCACGACACCGAATGTGCGCCGCCGACGCTGGAATAGCGATTGAACTGCACCACCGGCACACCGCGGCGCGCGCAGAGCTCGGCGCCGTGGGAAGACAGCGTGGCAGTGGTAATGATGACGCCGCGCACCCGGTACTGCAGCACCAGCGCCATCATGTCGTCCACGGTATGCGGAGGGGTGGCATTGAACAGCAGCGCCTGCAGCCCGCGCGTATGCAATTCGCGGGTGATCTGCTCGAGCACGACCGGGTACCAGGGGTTGGTGATATTGGCCATGACGATGGCCACGATGTCGAACCGCCCGCTGCTCAGGCCGCGCGCCAGCGGATCGGGCCGGTAGTTCACCATCTCCACGGCCTTGATGATGCGCTCCCGGACCTCTTGCGACAAACTGCCATGGCCGGAGATGAAGCGTGATACTGCGGCCTGCGAAACACCCGCGAACCGGGCGACGTCTTTCTGGGTAGGAGGTTTTTTCTTCACGACGAGACAGCGCAACGGGTGTAGCGCCGCACGCAGTTCTGCAAGATGCGGGATACCCCGTTCTCGTATTGGTTATGGAACAGGCTACCCAGGAATGTAATCGATCCCGAGGCAAACAGCCCGCCGCCGCCGGCCGTCGTGCCGCACACCATGTGCGCGCAAATGCCCTCATAGGGGCGGGGCAGCCCGGCCGCCATGGTCCAGGTCAGGATCTCCTCGGGCACGGTCTTGAAGGACGGGCCGTGCCCCTGTGATACGGCGATCACGCGCAAGTTCTCGTCGCTGCCCAGGTCGAAGGCCCGCTGGTCCAGCTCGAAACCCGCCGCGCCGCCGCCCGACAGGCCGTAGTCGCCGATGCGCGCCTCGGCCACCCCCTCCAGCACCCAGGCCACGTCGGGATGCGTCGCCTCCTCGGTGCGCACATAGTAGCTGCCTTCGAAGTTGCCTTGCACCGCGAAGCCGACGCCGCCCACCACCTGGGGCGCCCGGCCGTTGCGGCGCCACATGCCGCCGTACTCGCCGTCGAGCTGGTTGTAGTATTCGCCGGGCTCGCTGGCCCACGCACGGATCCCGCCCTCGGCGCGCCGTATTTCCATGACGTGCGGCAACGCGGCGTGGCGGGCGATCTTCCAGTAGAAGCCGTTGGCTCCCATGTACATGAAATTGCCGCCGCCCTCGCGGTAGGCCAGAATGGCGTCCAGCATGCGCCGGGTATGGTACTCGGGATGCGAGCCGGTGATCACCAGGTCATAGCCGCGCAGCGCCTCGACACCCTGCTCGTCCAGGTCCTCGTCGGTAATGACGTCGAAGGCATGCCCGTGCACGCGCAGCCAGTCCGTCAGGTGCGAGTCCGCCACGAAATGACGCAGGCCCGAGCCGCGCGGATCGGCGAACGTCAGGTAGCCCGGGCGCATCGTCAGTATGGGACGCAGGCGCGACGACAGGCTGATGCCCGAGCCGTCCGAATGCCGGTTGTAGGTCGACTTGCCGTACAGCGTGACGCGGTCGGGGTTGTGGGGATACGCTCCCCAGGCCGCCACGCGCTCGGCCAACGCTCCCTCGAAATTGCCGCGCGCATGGTTGGCATATGCCAGGTACGTCAGCGTGGAAGCCAGGTACAGGATCTTCCGGCGCGGCGCTGCCCGGCCGGGCAGCACGAAGAACGGGATAGTGTCGGCCCCTTCGGCGCTGCGCACCTCCAGCCCATAGACGGCCGACTCGGCGTCGTCGGGAATGCGCAACGACACGCTGGTCTGCCACCCGCAGTCAGACAGGTCGTCGTCGTGGAAATGGATCGCGGCATATTGTTCGGGCGCGGCCTTCCAGTCCATGACCAGGCCGGTCCAGGCCGAAGAACGCACGGCGCGCACGGGCACGTTGACCAGCGCGAGGGCATGCCCCGGGTTGAGCCGGTCGGGCACCCGTTGCTCGGTCATGGCGTCGCCGAAATGCCAGTGCGCGGCGACTTCGAACGCCCCGTCGCCGCGCGCCAGCGCCAGCTCCGGACCTTCGAACAGGCCATTGCAGCAATGCGCCGGATGGCCCTGCCAGATCGCCGCCACGCACAAGGTGTCCAGCGCCGCCGCGAGCGGAGCCCCGGGCACCTCGAAGGTGGTTTCCCGGTCCGCCGCGCGCGCGCCGCGACGGGTATCGGCGAGGCGCACGCGCACCCGGCCGGCGGCCACATCCCAGGTGGCCGTCACCATGGTGTAGCGGCGGCTGGGCAAGCGCGGCCCATCCGGGGCCTCGCCGCCCACGGCCTGGCCATCGGCCAGCACGCCGCAGGCCAGCCGGCCGCGCCGCAGGCCCAGCCATACCCCTTGCCGGCCGGCGGCATCCTGCAGGCACCACAGCACTTGCGTCGCGTCGCGGTCCAGGGTCGGCTGCACCGCCAGGCGCACCCGCAGCGCCGTCGCGTCGCCCAAGGATGGCACGGCGCCCCATGCGCAGGAACCGGGGTACACGGGCTGCTCCTTGCCCGGATACCGGCCTTCCACGCCCATGGCGACCGGCGCCAGCTTCATGCCCGGCCCGGCGGGGTTCGGGTCGCAACAATCGATGCGCACCACGCGCGCCTCAAAGGGCAAGTCGGCGCGCGAGCTGACCTTGAATTCCAGCGTATCCCCCGGCCGGCCGCTCAGCGGCGTGACATAACCCACGATCGCAGGCACATACTCCATCATGATTCCTCAAATTGATGACCAGGCGGGCCGCGGCGGCCGCCGCTCAATGCACCGCCAGATACTGTTCCAGCCGGGCGGGATCGGCGCGCGCGACGCCGGCATCGAACCGATCCGCCACGCTGCCGTTCTCGAGCACCACGATGCGGTCCGCCAGCTCGACCGCCATCTGCAGATTCTGCTCGACCAGGACGATGGTCAGGTCGTCGCCCTTGAGGGCGCCGAGCGCCTCGCTGACGGCCTTCACCATGATCGGCGCAAGACCCTGCGATGGCTCGTCGAGCAGAATCAGGCGCGGCCCCATGGCCAGCCCGCGCGCCATCACCATCATCTGTTGCTGGCCGCCGGAGAGCTCGCTGCCTTTCTTGTCCAGCAATTCCTCGAGCAAGGGGAAAAGCGCCACCAGCCGGTCCAGGGGATAAGCGGAGCCCTTGCGCCACCCCAGCATGATGTTCTCGCGCACGGTCAGCAGCGCGAACGGATCGCGGGTCTCGGGCACCAGGGTCAGGCCCAGGCGCGCAATATGGTGCGGCGGCAGCGCGGCGATGTCCCGCCCGGCGAACAGTACGCGCCCGCGCGCCGGCGGGGTCAGGCCCATGATGGAGCGCAGCGTGGTGGATTTGCCGGCGCCGTTGCGGCCCAGCAGCGCCACCACCTCGCGCTCGCCCACCTCGAAAGAAACGCCATGGACGGCCTGGCTCTGGCCGTAGTAGGTGTCGATGTCCTGTACGCTCAATAGCATGCTCATCGTCCGAAGTAAGCCCGGTGCACGTCTTCATTGGCGGCGATCTCGGCGGCGGTGCCGCTGGCGATCAGCGCCCCCCTGTTCATCACATGGATACGGTCGGAAATTTCCATGACCACGTTCATCTTGTGCTCGATCATGATGATGGTGTAGCGCGCCTTGATGTCCTGGATGAAGCGCTTGACGCGCTCGGTCTCGCGCTGCGACAGGCCGGCGGTCGGCTCGTCCAGCAACAGGATCTCCGGCCGGGTGGCCAGCGTGACGGCGATCTCCAGCAGGCGCTGGTCGCCATATGAAGTCTGCTTGGCCGGCAAGTCGCGATAGCCCGACAGCCCCAGGTCATCGAGGATGCGCGCGGCCTGTTCGCGCAGGTCGCCATAGGCGTGCACGGGCTTCCAGAAGCCGGTCCGGCCCATGCGGGCAGCCCGGTAGACCGCCAGCCAGACGTTTTCGAGAAAGCTCAGGTCCAGGTAGACACTGGAAATCTGGTAAGAGCGGCCGACGCCGCGCCGCGCGATCTGGTGCGGCTTGAGATGGCTGATGTCCTCGCCCTTGAGCAGGATGCGGCCGCCGGAGATCGGCAGGTCGCGCGTCAGCAGGTTGAACAGCGTGGTCTTGCCCGCGCCGTTGGGCCCGAGGATGCTGTGCAGGCGGCCGGCCTCGAAGCCGAGCGACAGGCGGTCGATGACGGTGTTGGCGCCGAACCGCTTGCTGACGCCATCGGCATGCAGCACGTAGTCGCTCATTTGCCAGCCTCCCCGGCCCGCGCGGCCTTGCCGCCCAGCCGCGCGCAAAGACGTTCGAACAGTTCCACCACGCCCCCCTTCAGGAACAGCACGACCAGGATCACGAACACGCCGAACAGCAAGGGCCAGCGCGCCCAGATCAGGCTGAAGAAGCCTTGCAGCCAGATGAAAATGGCGGCGCCGAAAATCGGCCCCAGCATCGACGAAATGCCGCCGATCACGACCATGAACACGGCGTTGCCCGAATTGGCCCAGGACACCGCGTCGATGGGCATGATGCGGTAGAGCATGGCGAACAGCGCGCCTGCCAGGCCCGACAGCCCGCCCGCTACCACGAACGCCAGCAGCTGGGCGCGATAGACCGAATAACCCAGCGAGGCAGTGCGCCGGGCATTCTGGCGGGCCGCTTCCAGCACCAGCCCGAGCGGGCTGTGCGTCAACCGGTAAAGCAGCAGGAACACCAGCAGGAAACACACGGCGGTCAACACATAGAACGCGTGGTGGTCGCCCAGGTCGAGGCTGCCCAGGCCCGGCAGCCACAATGCCGGACGACCGATGCCGCCCAGGCCATCCTCGCCGCCGGTCACCGACCGCCAGCTGTAGGCCAGGTAGTAGATCATCTGGTTGAAGGCGAACGTGAGCATCATGAAATAGATGCCGGTGCGGCGGATACTCATGGCCCCGATTGCCGCCGCCAGCGCCGCGCCGGTCGCCACTGCCAGCGCCAGCCCCGCCAGCAGCGGCGCGTCGGTATGCACGAACAGGAACCCGGCCGCGTACCCGCCGGCGCCAAAGAACGCCGCCTGGCCGAATGAATAGAGCCCGGCCCGGCCCACCAGCAGATTGGTCGCGAGGGCGAAAATACTGAAGATGAGGATCTCGGTGGCGATGTTCACCGGCAGCGCCAGCGGCGCAGCCACCGCGATGGCCACCACGCTCGCCCCCTGCGCGAGCGCCCGTTTTTGCGTGTCGCGCATCAGCGTTCTCCAAACAGGCCTTGCGGCCGGATCATGATGGTGGCGACCATCGCCACGTAGATCAGCACCGTACTGGCTTCCGGCACGAAGACCGACGAAACGCTCTGGATCACGCCGACGATGAGCCCGGCGGCGATGGCGCCGTAGATCGAACCGAGCCCGCCGATCACCAGCACCACGAAGGCGATCGCCAGCATGTCCTGTCCCATCGTGGCATTGGCGCCCAGCAGCGGCAGTACCAGCCCGCCCGCCAGCCCGGCCAGGCCGGACCCGAGCGCGAACCCGGCCGTCAACAGCCGGCCCACGTCGACGCCCAGGCATTGGGCCATTTCGCGCTTGTCGATGCCCGCGCGGATCTGCGAACCGATGCGCGTGCGTTCGATCAACAGATAGACTGCCGCGATCACCAGCCCCGCCATCACCGCGTTGAACACCAGATACCGCGGCAGGTAGGTGAAGCCCAGGTCGAACGCGCCCTGCAGGATCTCGGGCGGACTCATGCTCAGGCCTACCGTGCCCCAGGCGATGATGATGAGTTGTTCGAGAATGAGCGCAATGCCGAACAGGAACAACAACTGGTACAAGTACGACGAGGCCATCAGCCGCGCGACCCCCAGTTTCTCGACCAGCGCGCCCAGCAGGCCGGGCGCCACGAAGGCGCAGACCAGCGCCAGCGCGAAAGGCGCGCCGGCCTGGTGCGCCGCATAGCAGACATAGGCCCCCAGTGCGTAGAACGCGCCGTGCGCGAAGTTCGGAACGTTGAGCAGCCCCTTGATGATGGACAGCCCGAAAGCCGTCAGTGCGTATAGCAGCCCGATGGCCAGGCCGTTGATCAATTGCGCCGCGAGTAAAGTCGTCATGAGGCGGTCCGGGATGGGCTGCGCTCAGGCGGCACGCTTGCACTCGTTGAGTTCGGCCGGCTGGGGTTTCTCGCCAGTGGCCACGATGGTGGCCAGGTCGAACTCATCCGCCATGTCCTGCTCCGCCTTGCACTGGATCACGTAGTACGGCCTGACGGTCTGGTGCGTGTGCGCATCGATCGAAGTCGCGCCGAAGATGCTGTCGAAACTCATTCCCTCCAGCGTCTTGGCCACTGCTTCCACCTCCACGCTGTTGGCCCGCTCCATGGCCAGCAACAAGGTGCGGAACGAATCGTAGCCGTAGGCCGACGCATACGACGGCGCCGAGCGGTGGGCCTTCATGTAGCGCGCCACGAACGCCTTGTTCACCGGTGTGTCGATCGTGTGGTAGTAGTTCAGGCCCAGGATCATGCCGGCGCGCATGCTTGCCGACAGTTCTTTCATCTGCTCGACCTCCAGCGTCCACGGCCCCACCAGTTGCACCTGCTTGACCCCGAAACTGTGGAACTGGCGCACCGCCGAGACGGCATCCGCGCCCGAGGTGAGCAGCAGGATGATGTCGGGGCGGGTCGAGAACGCCCTGGTGAAGTATTGCGTGAACTGTCGCTCGCCGGACGGATGGTTGGCGTTGCCGACCAGTTCCAGGTCCAGCTCCTTGGCGGCGACCTCGGTGTAATGCAGCAGCGACTGGCCGAAAACATAGTCGGCGGTGATGGTGTAGATCTTTTTCTTGTCGGGCATGTGCTGCTTGACGTATTCCAGCGTGGCCCGCAGGGCCGTATACGCGTGGCACGACCACTGGAAGGTATACGGGCTGCAACGCGCCCCGGTGAAGTCCTCGGAACCGCCCGCCGCGTATTGCAGCACCTTTTCCTGGCGGGCGACCTCGAGTTCGGCCAGGCCTACCGCGCTGGAAAAATTGCCGCCGAAGTAGCGCAGTTTGTCGGACGCGACCGCCTCGGTCAGGCGTCGCACGCCCACCGCGGGCTTGCCCTCGTCGTCGCGCGAGATCAGGTTGATCTTGTGGCCCAGTATCGTGCCGCCACGCTCTTCGACCGCCATCTGCGCCCCCTTGAGCACCAGCGGCCCGGTGTACGCGAACGTGCCGGTGTTCTGCGAAATGACGCCCATCGTCAATGTGCCGGCGCCGTCCTGCGCCCACGACAGGCCGGCCAGCGACGAGCCGGCCGCCGCCAATCCCGCCTTGAGCAAGGCGCGGCGCGAGAGATCGGGTTGGAAGTCCATATGCGTTCCCCTGAGTTTTCTTCGGTGATGGAGGCAAAGTGCCAGTTACAACGGCAGCTGCATTTCCCGCGCGAACGACCGCAGTCCGGATTCCAGCCGATCGAGCAGGTCCTGCAATTCGGTCTCGGTGATCGTCAATGGCGGCGCCACCAGCGCCGCATTGTTGTAGGGCGCGATGCCGGCTCCGTAGACAATCAGCCCGGCATCAAAACAATGGGATACGAACCGGCTATTGGCTTGCCGGGCGGCGGGCAGCGGCTCGCGCGTGGCCGGGTCCCCGACGAACTCGAATCCCCACAGCAGGCCGCGACCGCGCACGTCGGCCATCCAGGGATAGCGCGCCGACAGGGCCCGCAGCCCTGCTTCGAGGCGGCGCCCCTGTGCCGCCACGTTGTCCAGCACCCGGTGCGACTTCATGTAGCGCACCACCGCCAGGCAGACCGCCGCACTGAGCGGGTTGTTGCTGAACGTGTGGCCGAACGGAGCCGCCTTGCTGCCGGCGCGCGAGGCGTCCACCAGCTTGTCGCGGAACAGTACCGCGCCCATCGGGGTGTAGCCGGATGTCATGCCCTTGCCGGTGGCGATCATGTCCGGCACGATGCCATCGTGCTGGCAGCCGAACCACTCGCCCGTGCGCCCCATGCCGGTGATGACTTCATCGGCGATCAGCAGCACGTCGTGGCGGTCGCATATCTCGCGCAATGCGCGCAGGTAGCCCACCTCGGGCGTCAACGCGCCGCCGGCCGCACCCACCACCGGCTCGACGATAATGGCGGCCACCCGTTCCGGGCCGTGCTCGCGCAGCACGCGCTCCCATGCGGCGGCGCCGTGCTGCCCGGCATCCTTGCCCTCAAGGGGGAAGCGGTAGGGATACGGCGGCGGCGCCACCGCGAAGGTGTGCAACAGCGTGCCGTAATCGGCGCGGCGCGCCGAGTGTCCCGACATCGACAGCGCGCCCATCGTCATGCCGTGATAGCTGATCCGCCGGCCAAGGATGTCCGTCTTGCCGGGCTGGCCCTGCTCGCGCCAGTACTGCAGAGCGGCCCGCATGGCGAGTTCGGTCGCCTCGGAGCCGCTGTTGACGAAGAAGGCGTGATTGAGGTCGCCCGGCGCCAGCCCAGTCAGCTCGGCGGCCAGTGTCTCGGCGGCCTCGCTGGTGAAATGTGAACGGTAGGTGTAGCAGATACGGCTTGCCTGGCTGGCCATGGCCTGCAGGACTTCCGGCACGCCGTGCCCGATCGAAACCGTCATGGCGCCGCCCGAGCCGTCGAGATACTGCCGGCCCGCGTCATCGTAGATGTACACGCCCTCGGCGCGCGCCGCCCTGGGCGGCTGCTGGTCTAGGGTCTGCTTCAATAAGGCGCTAGTCATGAATACGTATTCACATTAAGTTCGAAAAAAGGTGGATGAACTCCACCTGCGATAACCCAGCACTACGAACGCTTTGCAACAGATCCGGCGCAAACCGGAGAGCATGAATCTGCCGTACTTGAATACGTATTCTGTTTGGTTTCCACCCTCCGCTGGAATTGGGGTTTTCCCCGTCACGCGCCGCGCATCCCCGCGCGGCGGGTTTTACTGCGCCGCCAGACTCGGGCAATATGGAAGCTCCTCCGTGGCGCCCCCCTGGCTTCGGCTCGAGAGCATGAATGCATGGGGCGCCCGCCCATCTGGTCCGCGGCGATCTGCTCCGGTAGTGCCCGGCCTTTCATCTCAAGGAGTACATCCATGGCCCAAGCGAGCGCCCGCCATATCCTGGTTTCGACTGAAGAGAAGTGCAACGAGCTCAAGGCCGCCATCGAAGGCGGCGCCGATTTCGCGCAGGTCGCGCGCGAACACTCCACCTGCCCCTCCAGCCGCGACGGCGGCAACCTGGGCACCTTCGGCCCCGGCCAGATGGTCAAGGAGTTCGACACGGTGGTCTTCAGCGCGCCGGTCAACGTCGTGCAAGGCCCGGTCAAGACCCAGTTCGGCTACCACCTGGTCGAAGTGACCGACCGCCAGGACTGATAAGCGGCAGGCCGGCGGCACGCCCGCCGGCCTTCTGCATTGCACGGAATACAGCCGCCTCTACATGGCGATCGCCGGTCGGCACGCCTCAACGACAAGCAAAAGTTACCGTTCGTTGAGAAACACTTCCCGCCCGCGGTTCATTAGGGTACGAGTGATATCCTCGACCGAACCCTCCATACGCCAGGCGGCGATGCGAGCCATCGGCCGGCCGGCACTTGATCGATAGGAATATCGCCATGAAGAAAGCCCTCGCCACGACCCTGTGCCTGGTCTTCGCCGGCATCGGCGCCGCACACGCGCAGCAGTCGTCCGTGCCCCGCATCCATCATGCCCAGTTGGAACCGCTGGACACCGACAAGAGCGGCGCCGTCAGCAAGGGCGAATACCAGACCTTCATGGGACAGGCCTTCGCCAAGCTGGACGTCAACGGCGACAAGCGCCTGAGCCAGGACGAATTGGCCAGCGTGGTGGCCCACGAACAGATCGTGGCGATGGACACCAGCCGCGACGGCAGCGTCGACCAGGCCGAGTTCATGAACCAGGTCATGGCGGATTTCACCGCCTCGGACACCGACGGCGACGGCCAGTTGCCCGTCACCCCCTGACACGAACGCCAAGAGACGCCGCATGCCGCGCCTGCTGATCGGCTGCGCCCTCGCGGCCATGGCCTGCGGCCTGCCCGCCAGCGCGGCCGAACGGATCCCGCCGCTGGCGCGCTGCCGGGCCGACCACGCTGCCGGCCCCGCAATAGGGCCGCGCGCCATGACGGCCGGCCAGCCGGACCTGCATTAATATCAGCAGGTCCGCGTCGCGGACTCTGTTCTCGTCGGCTTCATCCCTGGTGTCCCGCCATGACCCGAAAACTCACCAGCCTGGATATCGCGCGGCTGGCTGGCGTATCGCAAAGCACGGTATCGCGCGTCGTCCGCCAGTTGCCGAACGTGGACGAGCAGACGCGCGAGCACGTGCTGCAGGTCATCCGCAAGCACCGCTATGCGCCCAGCGCGGCGGCGCGCTCCATGAAGACCAACCGCAGCGGCAACGTGGCGGTAGTGGTGGCCAACCTGGACAACCCGCTGTACCCGGCGCTGCTGCACCACCTGGTGGAGCAACTGGCCCGGCGCGGCCTGCGCACGACCGTCTGGGAGCCCGCCGGCGACCTGGACGCCGCCACCGCGTGCGCCATCGCCGAGAGCGCGGCGGACGGCGTGATCTTCACCACGGCGGTGGACGCGGCGCAACTGCAGCACGAAGCCATCGCCCAGTCCAAGCCGGTCATTCTGATGAACCGCAGCCTGTCGGCCAAGCTCTTCGATGCGGTCGTCAGCGACAACCTGGCGGGCGGCAGGCTGGTGGCGCGGTACTTCATCGACGCGGGCCGGCGCAACATCGGCCTGATCTCGGGACAGTCGCCGGCCAGCACCATCCAGGAGCGCGAGCGCGGCTTCCTGCGAGAGCTGTCCCGGCACGGCAAGGCCCTGCGGTGCCACGCCTCGACGCTGCGCTTCGATGCGTTCAACTACGACAACGGCTACCGCGCCGCGCGCGACCTGCTGGCGCGCCATCCGGACATCGACGCGCTGTTCTGCAGCAATGACATCCTGGCGATCGGCGCGCTGGATGGGGCGCGCGCCGCCGGCCGCGCCATCCCGGACGACTTGTGGGTGGTCGGCTACGACGACATCCCCATGGCCGGCTGGGACGCCATCGGCCTGACCACGGTGCGCCAGCCGCTGCGGGACATGACCGCGCGGGCGGTCGAGCGGCTATGCCAGCGCATGGCCCAGCCCGACCTGCCGCCGCGCACGGTCAAGCTGGCGAACGAGCTGGTGCCGCGCCGCTCAACCCGCCGGGCGGCTGGCCCGGCGCCGGCGCCTCAGCCACCCAGCATGGCATTGAACGTCACGTAGGATCCCCAGATCGCCAGCAGCGTCAACAGCACCAGCACGATGGTGTGCAGCTTGTTGCCCGCCAGGTCGCCCATCAGGTCCTTGCGGTTGATCAGCACGATCAGGCCGATCGACACCAGCGGCATCAGCACGATTTGCGCGGCGTTGACGAATACCGTCAGCCAGATGAAGCCCGGCATGCCGGGAATGGCCCAGACCAGCGGCAGGATGGCGACCAGGAAATAAGCCACCCGGAACGCCGGATCCTTGCTGGGCGCATCGCGGTATTTTTCCTTGCGGGCCGGCGCGACGCAGTACAGGCACTCCATGGCCATCTTGGGAAAGCCGTGCGCATAGCCGATGACGGAACTGAAGCAGGCGCACAGCACGCCCAGGTAGATGATAATCTCGCCCGCCCGGCCGGCCACCTGGCCCAGCAGTTGCGCCAGGTCGTTGAAGTCCTCGATGGTGATGCCGCGCGGATGCAGCACCTCGGCGCCCATGACCCAGACGGCCAGGTCCAGCACGATGATCACGAAGATGCCGAACAACAGGTCATAGCGCTGCACGCGCCGGTGCTCGGGGCGGATGTAGCCCTTTTCCTTCATGAAGGTGGGGTACAGCAGGTTGGCCAGCGAGCCGCCCACCGCGCCGATCAGCGACACCACGATGACGACGGCGCCGAACGCGCCGACCTGCGTCGGCGTCTCGAAGGCGAACGTGCCCGTCACGATGGCGCCGACGTCGGGACGCGCCATGATGGCCCCGCCGACCAGGCTGGCGGCCAGCACCACCAGGATCACTTTCTCGACGGTCTCCAGGTAGCGGTAGACCGCCTTGCCGGTGATGGCGACCGCCGCGATCACGGCGAACACGCTCCACAGCAGCACCGAGCCGCTTTCCCCGGTAAGGTGGTACAGCGCTTCACCCGAGCCCCGGATGGTGTACGACTCATAGAAGTGGCCCAGCACGATGCCCCCCACGCCCAGCAGGATGGGGTAGTACTTCCAGACCAGCGCGTAGCCCTCGAATATGGTGTGCCCGCGCACATTCATCAACTGGTAGTGGGCGATGATGCTGACCAGGAAATAGCGCACCAGCAAGGCCAGGGCCAGCCCCCACATGAGCGCGTAGCCATAGTGCGCGCCGGCCATGGCGTTGTCGACCAGGTCGCCCGCCCCCAGCCAGGTCAGCACCAGCACGATGCCGGGCCCGAACGATTTCACATAGCCCCAGAACGAAGTCGGAATCGGCGCGCCCATGGCGGACGCGGCGACGCCCGCACTCCGGGCGGGCAAGGCGGGCTGATGCACCGCCGACGGATCTGCACTCATGATTGTCTCTCCCCATGTCGTTATGATGCGGTGCAGCGCCATGGCGTGCTCGCATGCGAGCACCGCCCGTGGGCGAGCCATGGCGGCGCGGGCCGGCCCGCGCGGTCCTGGCGGCGCGTCAGGCCGTGGCCAGTTCCAGGTCCAGCGTGGTGGTGCGGCGCAGTTCGCGCCGGTACTTCTTGTCGTCGAAGCGGCGGCCGCGATGCATGGTGGACCGGTTGTCCCAGATGACGAAGTCGCCCGGCCGCCATTCATGGCTGTAGACCAGTTCCGGCCGGGTGGCATGCTCGGTCAGGTCGCGCAGCAGCGCGCGGCCTTCCGGCACCGGCCAGTCGACGATGTGCGAGGCGTGCGAGGCCAGGTACAGCGACCGGCGGCCGGTGTTCGGGTTGACGCGCACCAGCGGATGCACGGCGCCCGGCAGCTTGCCCCGCTCTTCTTCCGAGAACTCGAAGCCGAGCACGTGGCGCGAGTACACAATGGAATGGAAGGCGCGCAGCGGCTCGATGAGCGCCTTGGTCTCGTCGTCCAGGGTGTCGTAGGCGGTGTACATGTCGGCGTATTCGGTATCGGCCCGCACCGGCGGGACGACCTTGCACGACAGCATCGAATAGCGCCCGGCCGGATCCTGGAACGACGCATCGGTATGCCAGAGCCGGTTGCTCAGCGAACTGACGCGGCGCCGGTCGTTGTCCTGCAGCAGCTCGCCCTTGTCGTTCACATTGGAGATATCCGTCAGGGCATCGCTGCCGAAGCGGTTCTTCTCCAGCACCGAGAGCGAGGTCTTGGTGTGCAGCACACCGTCGAAGCGCTGGGAAAACTCGAGCTGTTCCTCATTGCTCATGGGCTGGTCGTGAAATACCAGCACGCCGTAGCGGTCCATGCCGGCGCGCAATTGCGCCAGTTCGTCCTCATCGGCGCGGCGCAAGTCCACCCCCGCCACCTCGCCGACGAAACAGGGGTGAATCTGCTTGATCGAGAGTGCCATGATGTCTCCTCGTGTTATGGCTCTATGGCTTCCAATCAGCTGCATGACTACGTAATCATGTTTAAGCCGGCGCGGCGAAAAGTCAATGAGGAAGAATGCTACCGATTGATTCCGGCACGCCCGTCGGCCCCCTACAATTTCTGTCGCCATCACTCACTTATCGCGAGGCTCCATGGACGTAGAGGTAGCGTTACCCGTAAATCGCGACGTGTTCGTGCATATACGCACCATCCTGGGCATGGTGCTGGGCCTGAGCATGGCCCGGCTGGTCACCGGCCTGGCGCGCTTCGTACAGCATCCGCGGCGCGGGCAGATCTATCCGGTCCATATCGGCTGGGTCGCCTTCCTGCTGCTGTCGCTGGTGCACTTCTGGTGGTTCGAATTCGGGCTTTCGACCCTGCGCCACTGGACGTTCGAGATCTATCTGTTCCTGATCCTGTACACGATCGTGTTCGCGATGCTGTCGGTGCTGCTGTTTCCCGACCAGATCGACGAATACAAGGGCTACGAAGATTATTTCCAGTCACGCCGGCGCTGGTTCTATTCGTTTCTGGCCTTGATCTTCGTGCTGGACGTGATCGATACCTGGATCAAGGGGCCGGAGCATTTCCGCGCCCTGGGCATGGAATACCCCATCCGCCAGGCGGTATTCGCGCTGTTTTCGCTGGTGGCGGTGTTCACGCCCAGCCAACGGTTCCAGGCTGCGTTCGTGACCGTGGGCGTGGTGTACCAGACAACCTGGATCTTCCGGCAGTTCGACGTGCTGAATTGAGCCGCCCGGCGGGGCGCCCGCCTTCTGTCGGGCTGGTCATCACGACATCATGATGTCATAATGTCGAAATGCCGCTCGATCCCGCCGCCCCGTTGCCCCTCTACTCCCAGGTCGAGCAGGCGCTCGCCCGCGAAATCGCCGCCGGCGAGCGCGTCCCGGGCGATCGCCTGCCCTCCGAAGACGAACTCGCCGCCCGCTTCGGCGTCAGCCGCATCACCATCCGCAAGGCGGTCGAAGGGCTGGTGGCGCGCGGGCGGCTGGAAATCCGCCGCGGCAAGGGCACCTATGTCGCCGAACCCAGAATCCGCCAGGAACTGACCGAGTTGAGCGGTTTCGTGGAAGACATGCAGGCGCTGGGGCGCACGCCCTCGGCGCGCCTGCTGGGCCAGCAGGTGGTGGCGGCCGACCAGGTGGTGGCCGGCAAACTGGGGCTGGCCCCCGGCGCGCAGGTCTACCGCATCGAGCGAGTACGGCTGGCCGACGGCGTGCCCGTGTCGTTCGACGAAACTTATCTGCCATTCGAGATCGGGCGCCAGGTGGTCGAGCACGACCTGGAAGCCGAGCCGATCTTTTCCCTGCTCGAGGAAAAACACGGCGTGCCGCTGGTCGAGGCCGAATACCAGCTCGAGGCGGCCGCCTGCGACAGCCACGTCGCCGCGGCGCTGGCCGTGGCGCCGGGCAGCCCGGTCTTCCTGATCGAACGCACGTCGTTTTCGCTGCACGGCCGGCCGGTCGATTACGAGCGCCTGTATTACCGCGGCGACCTGATCCGCTTCGTCACGCGCCTGGCCCGCCGGCCCAAGGACGCGCGGCGCGGCGAAGGCGCGGGCGCCTGATGACCATGGACCCGCGGTATTCGCTGGGCCTGTGCGCGGCCGCCTTCGGCGCCAGCGCGCTGGGCGGCGTGCTGGGCATGGCCAGCGGCATCTTCATCGTGCCGGCGCTGACGCTCTGGGCCGGCGTCGACATCCGCGTCGCCATCGGCGCCAGCATCGTCTCGGTGATCGCCTGTTCCTGCGGCAGCGCCGCGCCCTTCCTGAAAAGCCGGCTCACCAACATCCGCCTGGCGCTGGTGCTGGAAGTGGCCACCACCCTGGGCGCGCTGACCGGCGTCTTCCTGATCGGCCTGGTGCCGGTCGCCTATCTGTACGGCCTGTTCGCCGTGGTGCTGGCGGTTTCCGCGCGCCAGATGCTGGCGCGGCGCGCCGACCCGGCCGTGCCCGGCGCGCCGGCCGGCGGCCTGGCGACCGCGCTGCGCCTGCATGCCAGCTACCCGGACCGGGCGGCCGGCCGCGAGGTGAGCTACCAGGTCTGCCGCGTGCCCATGGGCCTGTCGCTGATGTACGGCGCCGGCCTGATCTCGGCGCTGCTGGGCATCGGCAGCGGCGTGCTGAAAATTCCCGCCATGGACACGGCCCTGCGGCTGCCGATCAAGGTGTCGTCGGCCACGTCCAACTTCATGATCGGCGTGACCGCGGCCGCCAGCGCGGGCGCGTATTTCGTGCGCGGCGACATCGACGCGGCCATCGCCGGGCCGGTGGCGCTCGGCTCGGTGGCCGGCGCGCTGCTGGGCGCCCGGCTGCTGATGGGCCTGCCGGCGGACAAGCTGCGCCTGTTCTTCGTAATCGTGCTGGCGGCGCTGGCGGTCCAGATGCTGGCCAGCGCCTTCGGCCTGCACCTGACGGGGGCGCCGGCATGAGCCAGGCCGACACCACGCAATGGCGCGAACGCCGCATCGCCGGCTTGCTGCACCATGGCACCTGGCTGGCCTCGGCGCTGGTCGCCCTCGGCATGCTGGCCGCCTGGCTGGCCGGCGCCCCATGGGGCGCCACCCTCGTGCAGGCGGGCATCGGCCTGTTCATCGCCCTGCCGGTCCTGCGCGTGGCGCTGATGCTGGGCATGTTCCTGTATGAACGCGACTACCTCTACAGCGCGCTGGCGCTGACGGTGCTGGCCATCATCGCGGCCGGGCTGGCGGTCGGCATTTACGGCTGACGCGTCCTACCGCCACTCCTCCAGCGGCAGCATCCCTTCGCGGCTCTTGATCTTGCGCATGACGATGTGCGAACAGAGATCGCGCACGCCGGGCATCTTGCTGAGCTTGTCTTCCACGAAGGCCGAGAAGGCAGCCAGGTTGCGGGTGCGCACCGTCAAGATGTAGTTCGATGCGCCGGTGACGATGCTGGCTTCGGTGATCTCGTCGTGCAGCGCGATGCTGGCCAGGAAAGCCTCGTGCCAGCCGGCGCGCGACTGGTCCAGCGTGACGTGCACGATGGCCTCCAGCTCGAACCCCAGCTTCTCGGCGTCGAGCACGGCGCGGTAGCCCTTGATGAGCCCGTGCTCCTGCAGGGCGCGCACGCGCCGCAGGCAGGCCGACGGCGACAGCGCGACCTGCTCGGCCAGCTCCTGGTTGCTGAGGTGGGCGTCGTCCTGCAGGCGGCAGAGAATGCGGCGATCAATCGTATCGAGCTGCATGGCGCAATCCAGTTGTGAAATTTCCGTATTTCCGCAATTTACTGCGATTACGAGCCGCCGGCACGGCCGCAATCGCAATCCTGCGCCGCCGCCGCCCTGCTAGTATTTCCCGGTAATCAAGGAGCCCCCATGCGCACCCGCGAAGACTGCCTGCAGGCCGACCTGCACGACCCCCTGGCCCCGCTGAAACAGCAGTTCGAACTGCCGGCCGGCCTCATCTACATGGACGGCAATTCGCTCGGCGTGCTGCCGCGCGCGGCGGCGGCGCGCAGCGCGGCGGTCATCGGCCAGGAGTGGGGCGCGGGCCTGATCCGCAGCTGGAACACGGCCGGCTGGTTCGAGCTGCCCGCACGGCTGGGCGACAAGCTGGCGCGGCTGATCGGCGCCGGACCGGGCGAGGTGGTGGTCACCGACACCACCTCGCTGAACCTCTTCAAGGCGCTGGCGGCGGCGCTGCGCATCCAGCAGCACGCCGCGCCGCAACGCCGGGTCATTGTCTCCGAGCGCGACAATTTCCCCACCGACCTCTACATGATCCAGGGCATGATCGACCTGCTGCAGCAGGGCTACGAAATGCGCCTGGTCGACGAGACGCTGCCGCTCGAGCAGGCGTTGGACGATTCGGTGGCGGTGCTGCTGCTGTCGCACGTGAATTACCGCACCGGGCACATGCACGACATGGCGGCCGTCACGGCCCGCGCGCACGCGCGCGGCGCGCTGGCCATCTGGGACCTGGCGCACGCCGCCGGGGCGGTGCCGGTGGACGTGACCGGCGCCGACGCCGATTTCGCGGTGGGCTGCACCTATAAGTACCTGAACGGCGGGCCGGGCTCCCCTGCCTATATCTGGGTGGCCCCGCGCCACAGCCAGGACTTCTGGCAGCCGCTGTCGGGCTGGTGGGGACACCAGCGCCCCTTCGACATGGCGGTGGCCTACGAGCCCGCCGGCGGCATCCGCCGCTACCTGTGCGGCACGCAGCCCATCGTGTCGCTGGCGTTGGTGGAGTGCGGCCTGGACATCAGCCTGGCGGCGGACATGGCGGAAGTCCGCAAGAAGTCGCTCGCCCTGGGCGACCTGTTCATCCGCCTGGTCGAAGAGCGCTGCGCCGGCCATCCGCTGACGCTGGTGACGCCGCGCGAGCACGCGCTGCGCGGCAGCCACGTCAGCATCCGCCACCCGCAGGGCTATGCGGTCATGCAGGCGCTGATCGCGCGCGGCGTCATTGGCGACTACCGCGAGCCCGAAGTACTGCGCTTCGGACTCACGCCGCTGTACCTGGGCTATGCCGACGTCTGGGACGCCGTCGAGGTCCTGAAGGACGTGCTCGATAGCGGGGCGTGGCAGCAGCCGGAGTATTCGCGCCGCACCGCCGTGACCTGACCGCCGGCGCGGCGCCCCCATACATAACAAGACCATCGAGGAGACACCCATGCCAGACACCCCTGGCTTCGAGCATATCGCCGCGCGCGAACAAGGGCTCAGGCGCCGCCTGACCTCCGGCCAGATGGGCATGATCGCCATCGGCGGGGCCATCGGCACCGGCCTGTTCCTGGGCAGCAGTTTCGCCATCGGCTTCGCGGGCCCCAGCGTGCTGGTCAGCTATGCCATCGGCGGCCTGATCACGCTGCTGCTGATGGGCTGCCTGGCCGAGATGACGGTGGCCCACTCCACTTCCGGCTCGTTCGGCGCATACGCCGAGCACTACATCGGGCCGCTGGCCGGGTTTCTGGTGCGCTACGCCTATTGGTCGTGCATCGTGCTGGCGGTCGGCACCGAAGTGACCGCGGTGGCGGTCTACATGAAGTTCTGGTTCCCCGCCGTGCCGGCCTGGGTATGGGTGTGCCTGTTCTCGGCGGCGCTGATCCTGATCAACGCGCTCAGCGTGAAGGCCTTCGGCACCATCGAGTATGGGTTCTCGGCCATCAAGGTGGGCGCGATCGTGGCGTTCATCCTGCTGGGCGCCTATGTGGTGTGGGGCAGCCCGGATTATGGCGCCGCGCTGTACACGGCCCACGGCGGGTTTTTCCCGAATGGCTGGCAAGGCACGTGGATCGCGGTGGTGATCTCGATCTTCAGCTATTTGAGCGTGGAGATGATCGCGGTGGCGGCCGGCGAGGCCGAACACCCCGAGCGCGCCGTGAAGCAGGCGTTCCGGGCCACGATTGTGCGCTTGCTGGTGTTCTATCTGCTGTCGCTGGCGCTGATCCTGGCCATTGTGCCGTGGGACCAGGCCGGCAAGGCGGGCAGCCCGTTCGTCAAGGTGATGCAGGCGCTGGCCATTCCCGGCGCGGCGGGCGTGATCAATTTCATCGTGCTGGTGGCGGCGCTGTCGGCCATGAACAGCCAGCTCTACATCACCACGCGCATGATGTTCAGCCTGTCGCGCGCGGGCCATGCGCCGGCGGCCATGGGCCGGCTGACGCGCCATGGCATTCCGCTCAATGCGCTGCTGTTGTCCACGGTGGGCATCGCGCTGGCCACGGTGCTGAATGTGCTGTACCCGGACGAGTCGTTCACGCTGATGATGGCCATTTCGATGTTCGGCGCCCTGTTCACGTGGATGATGATTTTCCTGACCCACTATTTCTTCCGGCGCCGCTGGCGCCGCGAAGGCGGGCATGCCCTGTCGTTCCGCATGCCGGGGTTCCCGGTGCTGACGCTGGCGGGCTTCGTGCTGATGCTGGCGATCCTGGTCACCACGTACTTCACGGACGTGTTCAAGATGACACTGGTATTCGGCCTGCCCTTCCTGGCGTTGCTGTGCGTGCTGTACCGGGTGTTGTTCCGCGGGGCGCCGGCCACGCCGGTGGCGGCGGCGCGGGTAGCGGGGGATGAAGGGCTGTGATGCCGATGATGGGGTCACTGCTGGAACCGAGCGGATACTGAGTTCTTGAGACGCCCGCGCGTGCCGGCTCGCAGTTTCTCTGGTCGGCACTCCGGTGCCGCATGTTCGTAGGTATGCAGGTGTCAGACACCCCC
This sequence comes from Bordetella genomosp. 2, assembly GCF_002261345.1. Taxonomy (GTDB): domain Bacteria; phylum Pseudomonadota; class Gammaproteobacteria; order Burkholderiales; family Burkholderiaceae_B; genus Bordetella_A. The sequence continues at coordinate 423,298 of NZ_NEVT01000008.1, forward strand.
TGCACGTCATCTCATGAGCAAGACAGTGCATAGGGGTGTCTGACACCTACCGACGAATCGCGAATCTCCCAGTCCTCAAAGGTTCAGCGGACCACCGCATGCCGCTGCTGTGAGTCCTGGGCGGGGCTGGGGAGTGCGGGACGGCCAGTTGGAGCGAGGGCAGCCCCCGCAGGGGGCCGAGGGCGCCTGGGGGCGCGCCCGAGCCGAGCGACGTGGCCGGCCCGCACTCCCCAGCCCCGCCCAGGACGCCCCAAGAACGCATCCCTCGCCCGCCGACGTCCCAAGCACACACCGACACCTCAGCACACACCCACGCCCCGCATGCATGCCCCCACCACCTAACCCCCCTCGCCCGCAGCATCCTCCAGAATCAAATCCGCCCCCTTCTCCGCCACCATCATCACTGCCCCCTGCGTATTCCCCGACACCATCCGCGGCATGACCGAAGCATCCACCACCCGCAAGCCCGGCACCCCGCGCACCCGCAACCGCGAGTCAGTCACGGCGGCCTCGTCGCTGCCCATCCGGCACGTGCCGATCGGGTGGTAGATCGTCTGCCCATTGCGGCGCGCGAAATCCAGCCATTCCTCATCGCTATCCACCCCGGCCCCCGGGCTGAGCTCCCGCTCCACATAGCGCTGCATCGCCGGCTGCCCGACAATGCGCCGGGCGATCTGCATCCCCCGCACCAGGCTGTCGCGGTCGACCTGCGCGCTCAGGAAATTGGGGCGGATCGCCGGCGGCGCCAGCGGATCGGCGGACTTGATATGAATGGACCCCACCGACTCGGGCCGCAACTGCGCCACGCCGATAGTCATGCCGGGGTGGCGGTCCAGTATGCGGTCCGCCGCATTCGCATAGCTGGCATGCACAAAGAAATACTGCACATCCGGTGTCGCCAAGTCCGGCCGCGTCTTGACGAAACCATGCACCAGGCCCGTGCCCAGCGTCAGGATGCCGCGCCGCGCCGCGTAATAGCGCGCCACCTGCGCCGCCAGCCGCCACCCGCGCGACATCTCGTTGAGCGTGACCGCATTGCGCACGCGCCAATTCATGCGCGTGGCATAGTGATCGATGTAATGTTCACCCACCTGGCTGGCCGCCGCGCGCACCGGAATCCCCAGCTCCCGCAGCCGCGCCGGGTCGCCCACGCCCGACAGCTCCAGCAACTGCGGCGACTGCACCGCCCCCAGGCACACCAGCGTCTCGCGCGCCGCCCGCACCTCCACCTCGCGGCCATCGCGCCGATAGACCACGCCCGCGCAGCGCCGGCCCTCGAACAACAGGCGCAGCACATGGGCGCCGCTCTGCACCGTCAGGTTGGGGCGCCGCAGCGCCGGCTTCAGGTAGCCGTCCACCACGCTCCAGCGCCGGCCGCGCCGCTGCAGCACCTGGTAATGGCCGAAACCTTCCTGGTCCGGGCCGTTGTAATCGGGGTTGAGCGGCTGACCGTCTTGCACCGCCGCCCGCAGAAAAGCATCGGAAACCGGGTAGCGCTCGCGCACCTGCTCCAGCACCATCGGCCCCGCCTTGCCGCGCCGCGCATCGCCCTGGGCATAGTTCTCGACCTTGCGGAAATACGGCTCGACCTCCGCCCATCCCCAGCCCTGCGCGCCATCGGCCGCCCAGGCATCGTAGTCCCGCGGCTGGCCGCGCACGTAGATCATGCCGTTGATCAGCGTGGAGCCGCCCAGCCCCTTGCCGCGCGGCACGGCGATCACGCGACCCTGCACGTTGTCCTCCGGCTCGGTCTGGAAGCGCCAGTTGAAATGCGGGTCCACCAGCAGCTTGCTGAAACCCGCCGGAATGGGAATCCACAGGCTGTCGCCCGCGCCGCCGGCCTCCAGCAACAGCACCCGGTAGCGGCCGCTGGCGCTCAGGCGGTTGGCCAGGATGCAGCCGGCCGTGCCGCCGCCGGCAATGACGAAATCGTATTCGCCCCTATGGTCCATCGACATCATGCCCTTCCGTTCAGGCGCCCGGCACGCCCAGGGCACGCGCCATCAGCGGAATCTGGCAGGCCAGCATGGGCGCGCCGTAATGCACCGGGCAGCCGCGCGCCTGCGCCGCCAGCAGCAAGGGCGTGTCCTTGGGCTGCATGATGACTTCGCACACCAGCTGCGCCGGCTGCAGGCGTTCGGCATCGAGCGGCAGCGGATGCTCGGGCGCCATGCCCAGCGAAGTCGCGTTGACCACCAGGTCGTGCCCGGACGGGTCCGGCGTGCCGATATCGATGCGGGCCTGCGGATACACCGACAAAATACGCTGGCGCAGGTCCTCGGCCTTGGAGCGGGTGCGGTTGGCCAGTGTCAGGCGCGCCGCGCCGGCCGCCACCAGGGCGAAGGCAATGGCATTGGCCGCGCCGCCGGCCCCGGCCATGTAGGCGGACTTGCCGCGCACCTCGCGGCCGGCCTCCAGCAGCCCGCGCACGAATCCTTCGCCGTCCAGCATGTGCGCGGTCAGGCGTCCGTCGGGACCGCGCGACAGCACATTGGCCGCGCCGATCTGCCGCGTGACTTCCGAAGCCTCGTCGCACAGCGCCAGCACCTCGGCCTTGTGCGGCATGGTGACGATCACCCCGCCCAGGTTTTCCATCTGGCGCAAGCCCGCCACGACGGCCGCCAGGCCCTCGGGCTTGACGTGGATGGGCACGCAGACGCCGTCGTGGCCGATCTGCGCGAAATAGGCATTCAGACGCTGCGGCGTCTTCACGTGATAGATGGGATCCGCCAGGATCCCGTACAGCCGGGTGTTGCCGGTAATCGTCTTCGGTTCGGTATCGCTCATCGGTGGACTCCATGGTTTCGGTTCATGCGGCCAGCAGCTCCAGCGCCACCTGCTCGACGCCGGGGCCGTCCAGCTTGTAGTGCGCGTACAGCGTGGTGGGCGGGGCGATCAGGCTGTATTCATCGTAGATGCCGTGGCGGCGCAGGCGCGCGCCGGCGCCGGATTCGGCCAGCACCTCGGCCACGGCCGAGCCCAGCCCGCCCAGCACATTGTGCTCTTCCACCGTCATCAGCAGGGGCGCCCGGCGGGCCGCGTCGAGCACCGCCTCGCGGTCGAGCGGCTTGATGGTGGGCATGTCGATCACCCCCACCGAATAGCCGCGCGCCCGCAGCCGCTCGGCGGCCTCCAACGCGGCGCTGACCGTGATGCCGCAGGCGACCAGGTTCAGGTCGCTGCCCTGCGAATGCCGCACCGCGCGGCCGAACGTGAACGGGCAACCGTCGGCATAGACCTGCGGGTCGCGCCCGCGGCCGATGCGGAAGTAGATGGGCTCGGGCCAGTCCACCGACGCCTTGACCGCCGCCGCGAGCTGCGCGCCGTCGGCCGGCGACACGACGGTCAGCCCGGCGATGGCGCGCATGGCGGAAATGTCCTCGGTGGCATGGTGTGAGGTGCCGTAGAACCCCAGGCTGATGCCGGTATGGTGGCCGACCAGGCGCACCGGCAGGCGCGCGTAGGCCACGTCCATGCGGATCTGCTCGCAGCACAGCAGGCCCAGGAACGACGCGAAGGTGGCGACGAACGGCATCATGCCCGTGGTGGCCAGGCCCGCGGCGGCGGACACCATGTTCTGTTCGGCGATGCCGAACTGCACATAGCGGTCCGGGTAGGCCTCGGCATAGCGGTTCAGGCCGTTGGAATACTGCAGGTCGGCCGCGCCGGCCACCACCGGATGGCCGGCGCGGGTCAGGTCGATCAGGGCGTCGGCCAGGTAGGACAGGCCCGGCGTTACCGCGTTCAGCGCGCGATACTGCCAGGAATCGGGGGAAAGCATTTGTGCCATGTCGTGCAGCCTCAGATGTCGCGTGACTGGATTTCGGCGATCGCGGCCTGCGCATCGGCCGGCGCCAGGTAGCCCAGGTGCCAGCCCGGCTCGGTTTCCATGAACGACACGCCCTTGCCCTTGACGGTGCGGGCGATGACGCAGGCCGGGCGGGTGCGCGCGGTATCGGCTTTCAGCCGGGACAGCAGCCCGGCCAGCGCGCGCAGGTCGTGGCCGTCGACTTCGTGCGTCTCCCAGCCGAACGCCGTCCATTTGTCCTTGAGCGGCTCCACGCCGATGACCTCGTCGACCTTGCCGTCGAGCTGGTAGCCGTTGCGGTCCACGATGGCGATCAGCCGGCCCAGCCGGTGGTGGGCGGCGAACTGGGCGGCCTCCCAGACCTGCCCTTCCTGCATTTCGCCGTCGCCCAGCATGACGAACACGCTGAACGGCAGGCCCTGCATGCGCCCGCCCAGCGCCATGCCGGCACCATTGGACAGGGCGTGGCCGATCGAGCCGGAGCTGAAGTCGACGCCGGGCACCTTGCTCATGTCGGGGTGGTCGCCCAGCGGGCTGCCGAGACGGGTATAGCGGTCCAGCAGTTCCGCCGGGAAGAAACCCAGGTCGGCCAGCACCGGGAACAGCCCCACCGCCGCATGCCCCTTGCCCATCAGGAACCGGTCGCGCCCTTCCCAGCGCGGCTCGCCGCGCCGCAGGCTCATGACGTGGTAGTACAACGCGGCGAAGATCTCCGCGCAGGAAAACACCGAGCTGTAGTGGCCGACCTTGGCGATCTCGATCAGCCGGATGGTCTCGAGCCGGATGAAGCGGGCTTTTTGGCGCAGCAGGCTCAACTGCGCGTCGGTGGGGGCGTGCGGCGCTTGCATCGCGTCTCCTCGCTGCCGTGTTATTTAATATATGATATATAATATAGCCCATGCGCTCAGAAATGGCTATGGCGAGCTAGAATTCATGCGTCCTGTTCCCCGCCGTCCACCGTCATGTCCAGCCTGAAACCGGTAAAAAAAGAAAACCTCTCCGTCAGGGTCTACAACGAGATTCGCAATGCCCTGATCAACGGGCAATACGAGCCGGGCGAACGCCTGATCATCGGCGAACTGGCGCGCCAGATGGGCGTGTCCATTACGCCGGTGCGCGAAGCCATCTTCCGCCTCATCAGCGAGCAAGGACTCGAAATGCAGGCCGCCACCGCGGTGTACGTGCCCTACGTCAATTCCGAGAAGTTGCGCGAAATCCAGCAGATCCGCTTCCACCTGGAAGGCATGGGCGCGGCCGAGGCCGCGCGCAACATCACGCCGAAACAGCTCGACAACCTGGTCGCGCTGCAGAAGGAATTCCTGTCCTACACGGCCACCGACCCCAAGCGGGCCAGCTACCTGAACCGCAAGTTCCACTTCTCTATCCTCGAAGCCAGCAACAAGCCCATCCTGCGCAACACGGTGGAATCGTTCTGGGTCATCACCGGCCCGATCCTGAAGGTGTTCCACATCAAGACCGCCGGGCTGGACTACTCCACCGACGAGCACCGCCACGAGGCGGTGCTGGCCGCGCTCAAGGCGCGCGACCCGGAAGCCGCCGCCAAGGCCATCCAGGCCGACCTGGTCTGGGGCGGCGAAATCATGATCGACTGGCTGGTCCAGCGCGAACAAGAGCAAGCCGAACAGGAACGCGAGCAGGGGCGGCGCCAGGCCGCGGGCCGGGCGCGCCGATAAGGAACCTTCCATGCTGAAGATCTTCGGCGGCCCCAGCCGCTATATGCAGGGCGCCGGCGCGCTGGAGCGCCTGGGCGAAGTGGCCGCCTGGTTCGGCAAGCGCGCGGTGCTGGTGGCCGACAGCTACGTGCACGGCGTGCTGGGCGGACGGCTGGCCGCCCTGTGCGCCGGCCACGGCGTCGCGCTGCGCCCGCTCATCGTCGACAGCGACCTTACGCCCGACCTGGTCGAGCGGCTGCGCGCGCAAGCGGCCGCCCAGCCGTTCGAACTGGTCATCGCGGCCGGCGGCGGCAAGTCGCTGGACGCCGGCAAGGCGGTGGCGCACGCGGCCCATTGCCACCTGGTCACCGTGCCCACCGTGGCATCGAACGACGCGCCCACCAGCAAGAACTACGTGCTGTACGACGCGCACCATCAGTTGCTGGCGGTCGAGCACATGGCCTTCAACCCGACGGCCGTCATCGTCGATACCGCGGTCATCGCCACCGCCCCGCCGCTTTTCTTCCGCGCCGGCCTGGGCGACGCGATCTCCAAGAAATTCGAGGCCGCGCAATGCCTGGGCGCCGGCGGGCGCAACATGTACGACGGCGCCTCGACCCTGACAGCGCAGTACATCGCCGACGGCTGCCTGGCCACGCTGCTGGCCGACGGCGAGGCCGCCCTGGCGGCGGCCGGCACCGGCCAGCCCACGCCCGCCTTCGAGCGCGCGGTCGAGGCCATGATCCTGATGAGCGGCCTGGGCTTCGAAAGCGGCGGGCTGTCCATCGCCCATGCGCTGACCCGCGGCCTGCCCCGCATCGCCGGCGTCGCCACCGCCCTGCACGGCCTGCAGGTGGCGGTGGGCCTGCTGGTGCAGCTGGATCTCGAACAGCGCGACGACGACATGCTGGCCCGCTTGCGGCGCTGGTACGGCAAGGTCGGCCTGCCGGCCAGCCTGCGCGACCTGGGCGCCACCACGCCGGACCGCCAGGCCATCGACGAAGCCGCCGCCCTCACCCTGAAGGCGCGCCATGCCGCCCATTTCGCGCGCACGCTGACACAGCGGGAACTGGCCGACGCCCTGCTGCGCCACTTCTGACGCACCCTCAGCCAGCCGGCGCAGAACAGTGCAGGTCGGCGCAGGTTGGTGCAGGTCGGTGCAGGTCGGTGCAGGGCAGTGCAGGGCAGTGCATGCAGGTGTCTGACACCCCAGGCGAAACCGCCGGCATGCCAGGACCGCCTAATTGGGGTGTCAGACACCTACCGCACCTACGGCACCTAGGGCACCTACGGCACCTTCGGACGATTCGAGAACCGCGCTCGGGCCCACAATTTCCACCCTTCCCGGCATGCGACAGAGATATAAGATATATGACAAAGATTGGCTCGCCGACCCCAACAACGCCGCACTACCGCAAAAAAACACTTATCTGACGCGGATTTAGGGAAATCCCTGATTTCCCGGCCTGCCATGCCAACTAGAATCAGGTCGGAGTTTTTCGAACTGGGATCACATATATCATATATTCTTTAACAGGCCGGCTGCGGGCTTGATCGGCCCCCATCCATACCAACAACAGGAGACAGGCAATGTTCAAAATCCGGAAGTTCGCCCTGGCGCTGGGCATCTGCGGCGCGCTCGCCAGCGGCAGCGCGGCGGCCGACATGAAAATCGGCGCGCTGTTCCCCTTCAGCGGCGCGCTGGCGCTGCTGGGCCAGGAAAGCTATCGCGGGCTGGAATTGGCGGTCAACGAGATCAACGCCGCGGGCGGCATCAACGGCGAGAAGATCGAAATCCTCAAGGCCGACGCGGTCGATCCCACCCAGGCGGTGTCGGAAACCAAGCGCCTGATCTCCTCCGAGGTCGTCGCGGTGTTCGGCAGCTACGCGTCCGGCATCTCGTACGCGGCGTCGCCGGTGGCCGAGCTGGCCGGGGTGCCCTACTTCGAGCTGGGCGCCACTGCCCACAAGATCACCACGCGCGGCTACAAGTACCTGTTCCGCAGCAATCCCAACACCGCGCTGTACGGGGTGGCGGTGGTCGACGCGCTGCACGAGATCATCGGCCCCGGCATGGGCCTGGACCCGAAGCAGATCAAGATCGGCATCATCCACGAAGACGGCCCCTACGGCACCGACGTGGCCGCCACCGAGAAACAGCGCGCGCAGGAACTGGGCTACACCGTGGCCGAAGTGCTGCCGTATTCGGCCAAGACGGTCGACCTGTCCTCGCTGATCCTGCGCCTGAAGGGCGCGGGCGTCGACGTGGTGCTGCAGACGGCCTACCAGAACGACGCCATCCTGTATTTCCGCCAGGCGCGCGCCGCCAACTTCAAGCCCAAGGTGGTGATCGGCGCCGGCGGCGGCTATTCGCTGGCGGACACCGCCAAGGCGGTGGGCGCCGACATGAACGGCGTGTTCGACCTGGACTTCCCCCAGGCGTCCATCAACCCGGCCGGCGCGCCGGGCCTGGACAAGTTCCTGGAGGCCTACAAGACCACCTACAAGAGCGACCCGCAGTCGGGCCACAGCCTGACCAACTACGTGGGCGCCAAGGCCTTCTTCGAAGCCATCGCCAACGCCAAGTCCACCGACGCCGACAAGATCCGCGAGGCCGTGCTGGCCTACAAGAAGCCGGCCGGCCAGAGCGCCAACGGCTGGGGCTTCGCCTTCGACGAGGAAGGCCAGAACACGGCCTCGACGTTCTATGTGATGCAGTGGCAGGACGGCAAGCTGGTCACCATCGCGCCGTCCAACCTCGCGCTCGGCAAGCCGATCTTCAACAAGTAGGGCGTACTGCCAGCCGGGAAATCCGGGCCCGCGCGGGAGCCCGGATTTCCGCATCTGACGAGGTTGCACAATGGATATATTCGTTCAACTGGTCATCAACGGCCTGTTGCTGGGTGGCGCCTACACCATCATCAGCCTGGGCCTGACGCTGATCTTCGGCGTGGTGCGCGTGGTGAACTTCGCGCACGGCGAATTCCTGATGGTAGGCATGTACCTGGTCTACCTGATCGCGGTGCAGTTCGGCCTGCACCCCTATGCCGGGCTGATCCCGGTGGCGGTCATCCTGTTCGCGCTGGGCGTGCTGACGCAGCGCGCCATCATCCAGCCGCTGCTCAATGCCGACGAGCATATCCAGATCTTCGCCACCGTGGGCGTGTCGACCATCCTGCTGAACCTGGCGCTGGTCATCTTCGGCGCCAACGTGCTGCGGCCGCCGGTCGAGCTGGGCACGCACTCGTTCAGCGTCGGCCCCTATTCCATGGTGACCGGCCAGCTCATCACCTTCGTGGTCGGCATCACCCTGGCCGTGCTGCTGCACCAGTTCATGCACCGCACCTACCTGGGCCGGGCCCTGCGCGCCGTGGCCCAGCACCGCTACGCGGCCATGCTGATGGGGGTCAATGTGCACAGCGTGTACGCCATCGCGTTCGGCCTGGGCACCGCGTTCGTGGGCATCGCCGCCGGCCTGCTGGCGCCCCAGTACCCGGTGTTCCCCACCGTGGGCACCTACTTCGTGCTGACCGCCTTCGTGATCGTGGTGCTGGGCGGCCTGGGCAGCCTGTACGGCGCGGTGGCCGGCTCGATGATCCTCGGCATCGTCGATACGCTGGCCGGCTACTACATCGCGCCCGACCTGAAGGAGGTGGTGTATTTCGGGATCTTCCTGCTGATCCTTGTCCTGCGTCCCACCGGCCTGTTCGGCATCGGCACAGAATAAGGAGCGCGCCGTGTTTCCCGACTTCCGCAGCCCCAAAGCCTACGTCAGCCTGCTGCTGCTGATCGCCATGTTCCTGGTGCCCGCCATCATGGGCACGCCCTTCTGGACCAACCTGTTTGTCCTGCTGTTCGTGTTCGCCGCCCTGTCGGTGGCATGGAACATCGTGGGCGGCTATGCCGGCCAGCTCTCGCTGGGCCATGCCGTGTTCTACGGCATCGGCGGCTATACGGCCACCTTGCTGACCCAGAACTTCGGCATCACGCCCTGGCTGGGCATGCTCGCCGGCGCGCTGATCTCCGGCGCGGTGGCGGTGGTGATCAGCTACCCCACCCTGCGCCTGCGCGGCCCGTTCTTCGCGCTGGCCACCATCGCCATCCTCGAAGTGGTGCGCCTGCTGGTCATCCATGAAGAAAGCTGGACCGGCGGCTCCAGCGGCATCAGCCTGCCGCTGAACATCGGCTGGACCTGGATCGTCTTCCGCGAGAAGCTGAACTACGTCATCATCGCCTTCGCGCTGCTGCTGCTGGTGTTGTGGGTGTCGTGGTTCATGCGCAAGTCGCGCGTCGGCCACTACCTCATCGCCATCCGCGAACGCGAGGACGCGGCGCTGGCGGTGGGCATCCACACCGTGCGGGTGAAGATCCTCGCCGCGGTGGTGTCGGCCATGCTCACCAGCATCATCGGCACCTTCCACATCACCTACCTGACCTTCGTCGATCCCAGTTCGGCCTTCTCGCTGGAGCTGTCCATCCAGATCGCCATGTTCGCCCTGATCGGCGGCCTCGGCACGGTGGCCGGGCCGGTCGCCGGCACCTTCCTGGTGCTGCCCATCGCCGAAATGGCGCGCGGCTGGCTCAGCGCGGTCGGCAACGGCATGCACGGCCTGGTCTACGGCCTGATCCTGGTGGTGGTGGTGCTGACCATCCCGCGCGGCCTGGCCGGCGCCTTCGGGCCGGCCATCGAGCGCCTGCTGGCGCGCCTGCCCTACCTGGGCACGCCGCGCGCCCGCCGCGAATACCCCGAGCACGGCATCGCGCGCGACCCGTCGCGCGACGGCCAGCCGGTGCTCAAGGCCGAGAACCTGCACAAGCGCTTCGGCGGCCTGCGCGCCACCAACGACGTGTCGCTGACCCTGCACCAAGGCGAGATCCTCGGCATCATCGGGCCCAACGGCGCGGGCAAGACCACCGTCTTCAACCTGCTGTCGGGCTTCCTGGCGGCCGACCAGGGCAGCGTCACCCTGCTGGACCACCATGGCCGCTGGGTCTCGTGCAAGTCGCCCGACGCCTTCGCGCACCACGGACTGGGCCGCACTTTCCAGATCGCCAAGCCGTTCACCGGCCTGAGCGTGCTGGAGAACATCATGCTGGGCGCGTTCATCCGCACCGCCAACCGCGACGAAGCGGAACAGATCGCCCGCCGCGTGGCCGAGCAGACCGACCTGACCGCCGCGCTTGACATCGAGGCGCGCAGCCTGACCGTGGGCGGCATGAAGCGGCTGGAAGTCGCCCGCGCGCTGGCCATCCAGCCGAAGATCCTGCTGCTGGACGAAGTGATGGCGGGCCTGAACCCGACCGACATCGAAAAAGCCATCGCCATGATCCGCCGCATCCGCGACAGCGGCGTGTCGGTGCTGCTGATCGAGCACATGATGCGGGCCACCATGGCGCTGTCGGACCGCATCATCGTCATCAACGAAGGCGCGGTGCTGGTCAGCGGCAAGCCGCAGGAAGTGGTGGAGAACCCGGCCGTCATCGAGGCGTACTTGGGCAAGGAGTACCAGGATGCTTAAGGTATCGAATCTGAGTTCCGGATACGGCAAGAGCCAGGTGCTCAACGGGCTGGACTTCGAAGTCCACCCGGGCGAGATCGTCACCCTGATCGGCGCCAACGGCGCCGGCAAGACCACCACCCTGAAGACCCTGTGCGGCATCATCCCCGCCACGGCCGGCACGGTGGAATTCGAGGGCCGCGACCTCACCAACCATACGCCGTACGACATCGTCGACGCCGGCATCACCATGATCCCCGAAGGCCGGCAGCTGTTTCCGCACTTCACGGTGCACGACAACCTGCTGATGGGCTCCTACAAGCGCGCCGCGCGGCCCATCGTGCAGCGCAAGCTGGACGAAGTGCTGGCCCTGTTCCCGCGCGTGCGCGAACGGCTGCGCCAGTACGCCGGCTCGCTGTCCGGCGGCGAGCAGCAGATGGTCGCGATCGCCCGCGGCCTGATGGCCGACCCGAAGCTGCTGGTGTTCGACGAGCCGTCGCTGGGGCTGTCGCCGCTGCTGGTGCAGCAAATGTTCGACACCATCCGCAACGTCACCCAGCACGGCGTCACCGTGCTGCTGGTGGAGCAGAACGTCTTCCGCACGCTGCGCCTGGCCGACCGCGGCTACGTGCTGGAGAACGGCGCGATCGTGCGGCGCGGCACCGGACAGGAACTGCTCAACGACCCCCATGTGAAAAAAGCCTACCTGGGCCACTGACCGAGGATTTCCGCATGACCGACACCTGCATGTATATCGACCACGGCCAGGGCGGCGCGCCCGCCTGCCTGGTGCCGGCGACCCGCCCGGTGGAACGGCCCGCCGGGCGGCAGGTACTGATCGAGGTCGCCTATGCCGGCGTGAACCGGCCCGACGTGCTGCAGCGCGCGGGCGCCTATCCGCCTCCGCCGGGCGCTTCCCCATACCTGGGCCTGGAAGTGTCCGGCCGCATCGTCGCCGTCGGCCCCGATGCGCGCGACCGCAAGGTGGGCGAGCAGGTCTGCGCCCTGACCCCCGGCGGCGGCTACGCCGAGTACTGCCTGGCCGACGAACGCCATTGCCTTCCCGTGCCGCGCGGCCTGAACCTGCTGGAAGCAGCCGCGCTGCCCGAAAACTATTTCACGGTCTGGACCAACGTGTTCGAGCGGGCCCGGCTGCGCGCCGGCGAAACCTTCCTGGTGCACGGCGGCTCCAGCGGCATCGGCCTGACCGCCATCCAGCTCGCGCAGGCCTTCGGCGCCGAGGTCTGGACCACGGTCGGCACGGCCGCCAAGGCCGACGCCTGCCGGCAGGCCGGCGCCGCCCACGCCGTGCTGTACCGCGAACAGGACTTCGAGGAGCAGATCCGCGCCGCCACTGGCGGCAAGGGCGTGGACGTCATCCTCGACATGGTGGGCGGCCGCTACATGAACAAGAACCTGCGCACCCTGGCGCTCAACGGCCGGCTGGTGCAGATCGCCTTCCTGGAGGGCAGCAAGGCCGAGATCGACGCCATGCCCATCATGCTCAAGCGCCTGTCCTTCACCGGCTCTACCCTGCGTCCGCGCAGCGACGAAGACAAGGGCGCTATCGCGCAGGCCCTGGCCGACAAGGTCGTGCCGCTGCTGGAAGCCGGCCGCTGCCGGCCGCGCATCCATGAAGTGTTCCCCCTGGCGCAGGCCGCGCAGGCGCACGAACTGATGGAAAGCAGCCGCCACATCGGCAAGATCATGCTCAAGGTAAAGGACTGACCATGCGCCTGGCAGGAAAGACCGCTATCGTCACCGGCGCGGCCGGCGGCATCGGCTCGGCCATCGTGGCCGGCCTGCTGGCCGAAGGCGCACGCGTCGGCCTGGTCGACGCCGACGCCGCCGCCGGCCGGGCACGCGCCGACGCGCTGGCGGCCGACGGCCACGCCGTCTGCTTCGCCGCGGCGGACGTCGCGCGCTTCGAGGCGTGCCGGGCGGCCCATGAGACCATCACCCAGGCTCTGGGGCCGGCCGACATCCTGGTCAACAACGTCGGCATCTCGCCCAAGACGGACGGCCGTGCGCTGAAGGTATGGGAAATGCCGCCCGGGGAATGGGACAGCGTGGTGGCCGTCAACCTCAACAGCGCCTTCTACATGACGCACCTGGTCGCGCCGCACATGGTCGGCCAGCGCGCCGGCCGCGTCATCAACATGTCGTCGGTGGCCGGCAAGGCCTATTGCGACATCGTCGGCGCCCACTACGCCGCCACCAAGGCCGCGCTGGTCGGCCTGACCCGCCACTGGGCGGCCGAACTGGGCGAATACGGCGTCACCGTCAACGCCCTGGCGCCCGGGCGCATCGGCACGCCGCTGCTGCGCTCCGTGCCGCAGGCCGTCAACGACGCCGTGCTGCGCGTCACGCCGCTGGGCCGCCTCGGCACGCCCGAGGAAGTGGCCGATGCCTGCCTGTTCTTCGCGTCGGACCAGGCCCGGTTTGTCACGGGCCAGGTGCTGGACGTGGCGGGGGGGCTGGTTGATGACGTAAGACTAGTAAGCGCCACGCTGTGCGGCACGGTCATGGCGCCCGCCCGAACGCAAGGACGGCGTTATTGCCGCCCATGCCGAAGGAGTTGCTGATCGCCAGGCGCAGGTCAAGCAATCGGCGCGCCGTACCCGGTACGTAGTCGAGATCGCACTCCGGATCGCCGCCTTCGAAGAACAAGGTGGGCGGGACGACGCCGCGCTGCACCGACAGCGCCGTGACAGCGGCTTCGATGGCGCCGGCCGCACCGATTGCATGCCCGATTGCGCCCTTGATGCTGCTGATGGGCAGATGGCAAGCATGTTCGCCGAATACCTGCTTGATGGCGGCGGTTTCGATACGGTCGCCCACCAGCGTGCCGGTGGCGTGGGCGTTGATATAACCGATGTCGCTTGCGGCCAAGCCGCCGTCGGCAAGACAGCGCAGCATCGCCAGCGCCTAACCGCGGGCGTCGGGGTGCACCGGATGGGTCCCGTCGTTGCTGACGCCATAACCACGAAGTTCGGCGATCACGGTGGCATTGCGTGCCCGAGCGTGTTCGGCGGACTCCAACACCAGCATTGCAGCCCCCTCGCCCAAGGCGAATCCGCTGCGTTTGTGACTGAACGGCCGGCAATAACCACCGCGCGCGTCCGCAGGCTCGGCGCACAGGACATACAACTGCTTCCACGCCGCCATGAGCGCGGGAGTGAACATCGATTCCGTCCCTCCCGCGATGGCGATATCCAGATAGCCATCGCGCACGCGGCGGAAGGCTTCTCCGATGGCGACGGCGCCGGCCGAACACGCAGTGGCGTAGGTTTGTGCCTCGGCGACCGACTCCAGCTTCTGCGCGATCAGCGCCGCCGGGGCATGGGGCATGACGGCGGGCACCACCAGCACCGGGCGACGGGGCCGGATGCCATGGTAAGCCTCGACCGCCTCGCACAGTGTCGACACGCCGCCGATGCCCGTCCCCACGAAAACGCCACACTCGGACAGGCGGGAAGCGTCCAGGGCCGCTTCCGCGACGGCCTGGTCGGTGGCGTACTGAGCCAGCAGCGTCACGCGGTCCATCATGCGGGCCTGGCTGGGCGGCGCGGCCCCGGAAACGTCCTCGCGCACATAACCGACACTCTTTTCGATGCCAGGATCGGGATGCCTGCCAATGCCGCACTTGCCGGCAATGAGCGCCTCGAAAGTTTCCCCAACCGAGCCGCCCAGAGGCGAAGCCATGCCGATAGCGGTGATCAATACACGTCGGCGCATCATTCGGCGGCCTCCGTACGCTCGGGTGGCTTCCCATTCTTGGCGGCGCCACGCCGAGCGGCCAAGACGGCGCGCGGGTCGGTGGCGTCGGCCTGCAGCGTGGCGCGACGCGCCGCCACTTCGTGCATATAGGCCATCAAGCCGCTCAAGTTCTTGGGAAACACGCTGGTGATTTCCTGCGCACCGAGGTTGTGGTCGGTAGGCAGCATTTCGTCTGTGGTCAGTCCGAACTCGGTTTCGATTTCCAGCAGGATCTCGAGCACGGCCATGGAATCGAACTGCGCCACGACGGCCCCGAACTCCTGGTCCTCGAGCAAGGGGGCTGACTCGCAGCGGCATGTCGCGGCGATGATGGAGGCCAGCTTTTCTCTCAGCAGCGCGGGCTCCGGCAGAGATACGGGTGGCAGCGGCGGAAGCAGGGTCGATATGCTTGACATGTCAGTTATAGGTGAAAGTCAGGACGGCGCCGGCACGCACCTTACCGGCGGTCACGGTCGGCTCGACCTGGAGATAGCTGGCGCCGACGCGGAACAACCAGCGGCTGGAAGGCAGTCCTTCGAGCGAGGCGCCCATGCCGTTTTCCACTTCCCCGAAGCGCGCGTGGCGATACTGGCCGGTTACCGGGTCTGCCAGCCAAACCTGGATGCCGACGCCGCGCGCACTCTGCGAACCCGTTTCCAGGTTGCTCAGCGTGGCCGGATAACCGGTGACGGGGTTGGTCGGCGTGATTTTGATGCTGGGCGACACATCGCTCGGCGAGCTGCAGGCGAGCTCCAGGTTGGCGGTCGTAATACCCATGCCTTCGCCGCGTTGCAGCATGTGTACCGGAAGCCCCGGAAGCTGGACAGTCAAGGCGGCGCTATTGCTGACGCTGCAGGTGGGCGGCGTAATCCGGATGCTTTCCGCCAGGAATACGCGGTACAGCGGTGCAGTGGAAATGGCCCCGCCGCCCGTCAGCGAAGCCCGCCCGAAGATCGAGCCAGCGCTGATCGTTCCGGGAACGATAGCATCGCCAGTCGCGATGAAATCGATGCGCGTCCGGAGATTAGTGCCCAGCTGATGAGCCCCATTGAACGGGAACACCATTACGCCAGCCTTGTACGGGTTGGCGTACTCCACCGGCGCGGGCCGGCTGTCCGTATCGCTGATGTAGTAATAGACGCGGTAGCCGATGCCGGGTACGCCGGTCGCATACAGATTATTGCCCATCAGCGCGCCGTTGCCGTCGAATCGTTCGATCGTTCCAGCCGGGCAACCATACACCGGCGCCGCTTGTCCCTGAGACCGGGTGTCACCAAGAAACGGAAGCGGCGTCTCCTGCGTGGAAAACAACAGCTCGCCGGCCGTTACGCGCGGCGGCAAGGCAATGGTCGTTTGCTGCGGCCGGACGGCCACCTGAAAGAGCGTACTGTTGTATCGGTCGTAAGCCTGCCCGCTGGGTGCCGTGCCGCCGGGATTCTGCTGGCACGCCGCCTGGGCCGACGAACTCCAGGCAAAACCTGCGAGCAGCGCGCATATGTGCCAGGCATACCGCCAGCCCTGGCGAAACCGGCTCGGCAGGCCGTAGCCGCGCCTCGTCATGATCCGACGCATCTCACCTCCTTGCCGGTCCGGCCGGCCGCGTCGCCGAGTGTCGACGCATCGATCTCGAAACTACACTGCTCCGCGCCGGATGCCCCCCATCTCACGGAAAAGCGCCGGGTTCCTTCCAGGCCGGTCAGCCAGACCCTGCCCACCGGACCGACGATGCCGCGCCGCTCGCCGTCGTCCGCATAGACGATGGCGCCGAACGGCAATTCCATACCGGCAGCGTCCCGCAGCACGATCAGCACCGTGCGGCCGATTTCGGTATCGAACCTGGCCACGACGATGGCGCCGCGGGTCGGCACGACGGTCTGTACGGTCTGTTTCAGGTACGCATCGTCGGTCTGGTAGTCGGATGCCAGCGAAATGCGGTTTTCCCGGTACGGATTGGCGTAGGGGATGAGCGCGCGCCCCTCGGCGTTGGTGCGCACGCCTGGCCGCGCGTCGACCCCCACCCCGGCAGCGCCGGGCGCCTCGACGATGATGGCGGTTTCGCCCAGCGACTGGCCGAGCAGCACGCCTTTACCATCCAGCAGTATGGCGCCGCTGAAATCGGCGTATGTGTTGGAAGTGTCGCGCGAATAGGCATGGCTGAGGTTGGCCGTCCCCACCGGCGACGCGTATCCGATCGCCCCGTATCCCGTGGCGCCGCTATGGCCGTTGTCCCCGCGGCCCGAACCGGCCTGCAAGGCATAGGTCAGGGAGTAGTCGTCGAGCATGGCTCCGTTGAGGCTGACGCCATGGCTGATTCCGTCGCTACGGGTCCGGTTCATCGTATAGCTGGCGCTGTGGCTGCCGCCGAGCGGGATATTGAGGCTCAACATCACAGTAGACTCACGCGACTGCCAGGGGCTGCGGCTGATCGCATAGTTCAGCGAATAGCCTACCCGGCCAATCGAGCTCGAATAGCCCAGCTGCGCGTACGTTGCGTTGCCCGAGGGGTTTCGATAGGCAATGCCGTAATAGCTGAGGGAGATTGATCCGTAGCGGTCCAGCCGCTGCGACACTGACAGCTGGTATTCGTGCTCCCGATCGAAGCCGTGGTGCTCCCGCTTGCCGGCACGTTCGCGGATCGCGTCGTCCAGGCTGCGATAGCCGCCCGAGTGGTAGCGGTAGCTGGCCAGGGTGAAGTCCGTGCCGGTACCGGGGAAGAACTTCGAATACTGCACGCGCGCGGCGCTGCCAGTCAGGGTATTGCCGGCCAGGCTACGGGAACGGGAGCTCGTGACATCGACCGACAACGCGCCCAGCGCGCGCAGGTTCGCGGCCACTCCCAGGGCGCCCGCATGGTAGCCGCCCTGGGCGCTGGTCCAGCCGCCATAGCCCGTCAAGCCATAGGGCAACCCATACGCCAGCGTCACCTGGCCCATCAGCGGACGGTTGGTATCGTAGTTGTGGCGGTGCTCTCCCACCATGGCGCTGTAGTTCCAGATACCTTCCCGCAACATCGCGGGCAACGCCGAAAACGGCTGGAAGTAGCGGGTGGTCCGGCCGCCCAGTTCTTCTATCTCGACCTCGAGGTCGCCGCCGCCCGGCGTTGAATACAGATCGTCTATCTCGAACGGTCCTGCAGGCACGAAGGTCGTGTAAATGGCATGGCTTTGCTGGCGTACGGTCACCTTGGCGTTGCCCGCCGCTACGCCACGGACCACCGGCGCGTAGCCGCGCTGGCTGTCGGGGAGCATGCCGTCGTCGGACTGGATCTGCGCCCCTCGGAAGCGGACCGACGTGAAGACATTCCCTGGCGTCGTGCTGTCCCCCATGCGCAACCGCCCGCGCCATGCGGCAATGTCGCGCTCCATGTACAGGTCGGACCAGTCCCAGCCTGTATCGTAGCCATTGTCGTAATAGGTTTCATTGCCCCGCAGCCGCCAGGCGCCAAGGTTCAGCCCGTTCCGGAAGCTGGCGTAGTACGTGTCGTTGGTATGCCTTCCCTGCATGCTGGAAAAGCTGGACCGGTTGTACGACAGCCGATAGGATGACCATAGCGCGGTCGTTCCCGGATCCCACAAGTGGGCCGGCACCACGCCTCGCGCCTTGCGATCCAGGGCGGCTTGAGGAATGGACAGGTTCATTACATTCTTGTCCTGGTCGTAGGTCACCCTGGCGGCAGGAATATGGCCAAGAGTGCGCGCGCAGTCGGCGTCTTGGAGTTGTTCCAGGCCCGGGAAAGCCTGTACCTTTACGCCCAGTTCGCGCAACGCCGATACGGACAGGCATGGCTGCGCATCTTCGTGTGCAGATCCCTCGACGAATTCGATCTCGCGCATGCCTAACGTCTGGCCATTGAGTTGCAGGACGACCGACCGCACGCCAGGCAGCACCCGGTTGGAAAAGGCAAAGACGGATAAATCCGCTCCCTGCTGATTGCGGTTGCGATGCAGGAAGGTTTCGTCGAATACCATGGCTTCTGCCTGCGATTGCGCATTGCTCATGGCGGGTAGCGCCAGGCAGAGCGCAGCAGCGATGCCTGCCCCCGCAGGCCCGCCCAGGAGACGAACCGGGGTCATCGTGCATGCGCCCCAGCGGTGTCGTCGGAGGCACCCTGCGGTGGCACAGCCACCCGCGGCCAGACCTCGAGCACGCCGTAATCATTGACGACACTCGGCGTCAGGCTGAAGGTCTGTGCCGCCGGACACTTGCCCAGCGGGATGCGGGTGATATCAAGCGGCCTGGCAATGACCGTGCGACCGAATCCCGGCGCCTCCCCGGGGATGTCGATGCGAGCGAAATTGACCGTGTAGGCAGATGTATTGTCGATCGACAACGTGCAAGCCTGCCCGTTGCGACTCCAGGCCCATTTGAGTTGACCTTCGCCGCGTGGCATTTTTTGAATGGCGGCGGGGCGATATAACAATTTGATCCGGGTGCGAGTGGTCAAGACCAGGTTGTTCGGCCCGGCCTCTTTTTTCTGAGGAATTTCAAGGACATTGATCCAGTAATAGGATTCGCGGTCACCCGGCAGGCCTTTTTCCGCCACGCGGGTGATGTCCAGCCTGCGCTCCACCCCGCCATCGAAACGGCTCAGCGGTGGAGTGATGAAGAATGGCGTATCCATTTCCTCGGCTTCGCCGTCGATCCAGGCCTGGACAACATAGGAATCGTTCGACAGGTTCTTGGCGAAAACGGAGGCATGCCGCTCACCCTCATTCATGATTACGCGGGTGCTCGAAAGCTGAATGGCAGCTTGCGCGGCACCGCCTGCCATTCCGGTGATCGCGGCGGAGGCCAGCAGTAGATGTCCGATGAGATTTTTCATGGTGGCAATCACACGGTCGGCACCATGGCCTGCCGATATGCCGTTGTGAATAAACAGGAAGGGGGGGGCCGGACAGACTCGCCCGGCCCTTGGGGTAACGCCAGTGGTACTACGAGTACGTCACCTCGAACACCGCCCGGGCGTTGGCGGGACCAGCAGTGACGGTGCTGTTGACCGCTTCGTAATACGCCTTGAACCGCAGAACGTTCGTGCCATCGACGAGGTTGTACGGGCTCGTCGCCGTACCGATGGTGATCGGCCCGGCGCTGTCGGCCAGACCCACGGCTACGCCCTGGGCACCAGCGCCGTTCTCCAGGCTCAGCAGACGACCGTCGACGATGCTGCCGGCGCCCGGCCGGAAGGTGAATGCCGCGGCGCTGGAAACCGTCGTGTCGCAACCGAGCAGGCTGATCTCGAACTCGGTCTCGGGCCCCTTGGAGCCCACGCCGGTAAAGACGTTGTTCGAGATGCTGCCCATCGGCACGACCATGTTGGCGCCGAGTTGGCCACCGCCGATGGAGCAAGCCGACGTGGTGATCTCGCCGACGAAGGAGATATTGCCGCTATCGGCGACAGCCGCCCCTGCCATCGTGCCGAGACATCCGGCGACCAGGATACTGAGGACCTTCTTTTTCATGGTTTAGAACCCAAGTAGAACGTTGTAGAAGAAATGCGCGACCGCTGGTGACCGAAGAACGAGCTACCCGGCTTGCCGGACAACCGGCGAACCGCGGATAGCGACAGAAAGACTCCGGAGCCGAGCAGCCAGTTGCTTGGCCAGAAAACACAGCACCGTATCAACCAGCCCCGCAAGTGGCGATGGTGGCTGACGCCTTTCCGGTATTTCAGGTCTGCCGCCATCCAGCGAACCGCGCGGGCTAGACCCCGTGCCAGCAACGGATACCTGAGCATCAGCCGGGAACATGGGTTCGCCCACAGGCGGTAGCCCAGGTAGGTAATCGGCGTAAAGGCTTGCGCGCAATGACTCGCGTCGAGAACCCAGTCTTCGAACGAAATCAGGTTCTGACGACGCAACTCGTTGCACACGATCTTCTGGTCGTAACCGACCCACACCCCCAGTTTTCCCATCAATTAGCTCAGTGAGTTTGATCCGTACAAGACACGGCTTGCATGCCATCGACCGACGCCGGCAAATGAAAGCAAGTGACGGTAGTAAACAGCAGGGGTCACAGCCCAACAAGCCAAGACGACCTGCCTTTTGGACTTCCTCAACGACGTGGACCAATAGGAAATTTCCTACATCTCGATGAGAATCTTCCCGCTTCCTTGACACAATGGTCATGGGTAGTTTCGTTAGATGGCTTGCTTGCCCGGAGCAGAGCCCCGGTACGCGTATTAAATGTAGGCAAAGTGGCGTTGAGGGCCGGCAGGAGAATGCAAGGATGCTTCCGTCCTATTCTTTGACCGCGTTCTTTTCCATGGCATCTGCAATGCGTAATGTCTCGAACACAGCGACGCCGACGGCAATTCGAATCGCTGGGCCATGAAACGAACTATAGGTAGTGACCATCCTGTACTCCGCATCAATTTCGATCCAACAATCACCGCGTGGGCGCCGCAGGTGGGACCTCTCCTTCGCGGCCACCGCCGTTCTTTTCCCCACTATGCCGATGGCCGGGATGCCACCAGAGATACCGGCAATGGGAAGTCAGGCCTGGTGGCTGTCCCCGCCCTTCTCTATAGTGCTTCTAATCGTGCTGGCGGGCCTCGTATGCGTTCTGATCATGCTGTACGGCGCGCTGCGCCAGGAGCGGCGTTCGGTACAGACGCTGAAAGCCCTGATGAAGATGCAACTCGCCGTTCTGGATGCGATCCCTATGCCGGTCTATCTGCGCGATCGCCAGCTGAATCTCACCGTATGCAACAGCAAGTACCAGTCGGCATGCAGGAAAACACGTGGCGCCCTGAGGAACTCTCCGCTTGAAGCCATTTCCGGGGTCATGGGAACCAGCACTTCGGACATCGAATCCCTCCGCCGCGATTACCTGCAAGTCATGGAAACAGGCGAACCGCTCATCCAGGATCGCACGCTGACGGCCCAGGGAAAAAGAATGGCCTTGCGACACTGGATCGCGCCGCTGCGTGACGCGTCGGCCGGAGTGGCCGGCGTCGTCGGCGGATGGATCGACGTCACCGATCGCCATCGGGCGCTGGCCGATCTGGCCGATGCACGCGACCGAGCGGAAGCCGCCAACCGTGCCAAATCCACCTTTCTCGCATCGGTCAGCCACGATATCCGCACGCCCATGAATGCCATCATGGGCATGTTGGAACTGACCCTTCTGCAGACCGCCCTCCCCGCACATGCACGCCAGCAACTCGAAATGGCGCTACAGGCGGCTCGCTCATTGCTGTCGCTGATCGGCGATCTACTCGACCTATCCAAGATGGAGGCAGGCAAGTTCCAGCTGCAGCCATGCTCCGCATCTCTACGCGAGGTCGTGCACGAAGTCGCAGGCGTGTTCTCCCCCGTGGCGCACAGCAATGGGGTCGTACTGGAGGCCACGGTCGCGCCATCCGTTGCGCCGATGCATTTGGTTGATCCCTTGCGTCTCAAGCAGGTGCTCAACAACGTCGTTTCGAATGCCGTGCGCTTCACCAGGCAGGGCCATATCCGGCTCGAGGTGAAAGCCACGCCGGAGAAAAGGCGGCACCAGTGGGTCGAGTTCACGGTCAGCGATACAGGCATCGGCATCTCGCGCAAGACCCTGCCGGCCTTGTTCGAACCTTTCGTCCAGGAGCACCCCGAAATCGGCGATCACGGCGCAGGCCTCGGACTCTCCATCTGCAAGCGCCTGGTCGACAAAATGGGAGGTGTCATACGCATTGAAAGCAAGTTGGGTCACGGCACGCGGGTCGTCACGCGCCTCCCCTTGCCAGTGGTTTCGAGTACTGCCCTGCAAGCGACCCAGGCATCGGCACCCACCGATCCAAACGTGGATGCCGCCCAGGATGACCTACCCATCCTGGTGGTGGACGACCAACCGTCCAATCGCCTGCTGATCCAGTTTCAGTTGCACAAGCTGGGACACAAGGTGGTATGCGCCGAGGATGGCTTACAGGCGCTGGCCGCCGCCGCGAAGCAACCATTCCAGTTGGTGATCTGCGATTGCGCCATGCCAGAAATGGATGGCTTTGCGTTCACCCAGGCGCTGCGCGCCCGGCCTGGCGCCAATGCCGCCATCCCGGTCCTGGCATACACGGCTGGCGCACAGGAAACTGACGTCAAGCGTGCGCTGGCAGCCGGCATGAATGCGGTGCTGATAAAGCCGGTCAGCATTGCCGATCTGCGCGAGGCGCTACATGCCCATTTGCCGCGGCCCGGATCCGATCAGCGCTAGGCGCGCCCCCAAGTCATTTCAGCGCCGCCAACACCGCCAGCACGCGCTCGACGGCTGGCACATAAATGGCATGTAGGGCCCGCAGGGTATCCGCCTGCTGCTGTTCTGCCAGGACCTCGATGCGTTGGCTAAGCCTAGCCAGCGAGGCCGTTCCCGCCATATGCGCGGTGCCCTTGATGCGATGGGCACGGGCGCGAACTTCTTGCCAATGCTGGGCGGCACAGGCTTGTTTGAAGCAAAGCAGGTCGGCCGATGTGGTGTCTATGAGGCTGGCTACGAGCTGCGCGATGATCGCGGTATCTCCCTCGACCAACCCGCTGATGTGCTGACCAATGGCCGGACATTCGCCGGGCAACGGCAGCAAATAGCCCGAATTGGCTAGCGCGGTGGCAATGACGCCTTCCGTAATGGGTTCGGGCAGGACTCTCCCGATGTACGCAGTGTTATCTGAAGCGCTGCCGACAACAAGTTGAATGGCATCGGATAACCCGGCGTCCCTCCATTGGGCTGCCGTAGGAGGCGGATCTCCCGGCGCTAGGCGGACAATAGCGACGGCATATGCCAGCGGATCTTTCGGCACGTCGTCGAAACCAACAGATTCGCACACGGCAAGGCTCAACCAGGAGAGCGCATCAGACAGCCCGCTGCCAGCGGCCCAGCCGGGGATGCGCGAAATAACCAGGGCATTGTGCATAAATGGATGAATATCGGCAGGGTATTTGACTCAGGCAACCGGCAAATAGAACCACGAGGATTCAGCGAGCGGCATCCTGTTTTCGGGCGAAATCAACCAGCTCCACCAGCGACCTGACACCGAGCTTGTTCATGAGCCGCGTCTTGTAGGTACTGACAGTCTTGTTGCTGATGTAGAGTGCGTCGGCAATTTCTTTATTGGACATCCCACGCACGAGCATCTGCATGACGATCAATTCCTTGTTGGACAGCCCGTCAAGCGCGTAGGCCCCGGCGGGTCTGCCCGCGACGCGCTGCGATCGGTCTATGTCGGGGAAAATGGTGTAGCCCGCCATGACCGCTTCTACAGCACGAACGATTTCGGGCATCTCCTGAGCCTTGCTGATGTAACCCTGCCCTCCGGCGGCCTTGACGCGCGGGGCAAAGACAATCGGATCCTGCCCTGAAATTACCAGGATGCGAACATGGGGTTGCAGCGCCTTCATGCGCGGGATGGCCTCCAGGCCGTTCATCCTCGGCAGGTCGATGTCCAGGACAATCAGGCCGGGGGCATGCTCACGCACTGCCTGAATGGCATCCTGGCCATTACCGGCTTCAAGAATGCCAGTCACACCGAGAATCTGAGACAAATGCTGCCTCAGCACCAACCGTAGGGAAGGATGGTCGTCGACGATGAGTACGGTGGTCACGAAACTAGTTTATCCATTTTTCGATGCACTGCCGCAAGGTCTCGGCAGTGACGGGCTTGATCAGGTGGTCGTCGATATCGGCGTCGCGACAACGCTGCATCTCGTCGGCACCGAGATGGGCGGTCAGCATGATGATGGGCAAGCGACGCCCGCTATCGGTCTCCTGCGCACGTACACGACGGGCCAGCTCGCAGCCATCCATTCCGGCCATGCCAAGATCGGTGAACAACATAGCGTAGGACCGATTGGCCAACGCAACCAGGGCCTGGGCGCCGTCAGCAACGGCATCGCATTCGAACCCTGCCTTGATCACCAATTGCCGGAGGATGATTCGATAGGGCTCGTGATCGTCAACTATCAGGATCCGCGCCTGCATGGCGGCGGTTTGGCCCAGCGGCTCCGACAGCATGGCAGCGGCGATTTCCGGTGATCCAGCTGCCTTGTCGATCGGTATCGTGGCAACCCTCAGCGGTAGGCGTACTTCAAATGTGCTGCCCATTCCCAGAGTACTGCGGAACCGGATGGTCCCCCCCAGGAGCTCAGCCAATTGGCGGCAGACTGCCAAACCCAGCCCGCTGCCCCCGTACTGACGGGCAATCGACACGTCGGCCTGCGTGAACGGCTGGAACAACTGGCTTTGAACTGATTCGGGGATACCAATACCGGTATCGGTCACTGACAGGACAATCCATTGCGGATCGGCACTGAGAAGGGAATCGATCCGCACGGAAACGACGATGCTGCCTCGCGCCGTGAACTTGACCGCATTGCCGAGCAGATTGAGGGCAATCTGTTTTATGCGGACAGGGTCGCCGAGCAGCCAAGGTGCTATCCGACCATCGATATCGAGGGAAAGTTCGAGTTGTTTGCGGCGTACCTGGGCATCGAATACCCGTAGGACCTCTTCAAGTAGAACGGGCAGTTCAAACGGCACGGATTCCGGCTTGGCGTTGCCCGCTTCCAGCCGTGAGAAATCAAGGATATCGCCAATGATTTCCATCAGCAGGCGGGCAGCATTGTCCGCCTGGTCGAATTGGTTGCGCTGGAATGGATCCAGCGCGGTGTCGCGCAAGAGATCCAGCGCGCCGATCAGCGTGGCCAGCGGGGTACGGATTTCGTGGCTCATGGCCGCGAGGAAACGGGCTTTGGCTGCGGCGCTGGCTTCGGCTGCGGATTTGGCCTGCGCCAGTGCCTGCGCCTGCTCATGTTCAGCGGTGGTATCGACCCAATAGCCTTTCCAGCTGACTGAACCATCGGCATTCTGTTCCGGCCGCCCCGTGCCCAGACGGATCCAAGCGGATTCCTCATCGTGGCGAACGCGTACATCGATCAGGATGGGACTGGAGTCGGCGATGGATCGTTCGATAGCTTGGCTGATCATGGGCCGGTCTTCGTCGAACACGCACTCATGCCAACGAGCGCCGTTGGCCATAATCTCCTCGGCGGGCAGGCCTATGAAAACTTCCGTGCGGCCGGTCACGTAGGGAAAATACTGGCGGCGCTCAGCATCCAGCCGCAAATGGAATAGCGCCACTGGCATCGCCTTAGTAATGCTGTCGATAGCATGCTGGATCTCGGAGGCGTGCCTCTGAAGCGCAGCATGCTCACGCCGCCGTTTCGAGCGATCGAGCAGCAGTGCCATCACGGTAACCAAGCCAATGGGCAGGAGCAGCCCGAATATGACCGTCCAGGCGGCCTGGGTTGGGTTGGCCATCGTCAAGCCTCCCAAAGCGTCGTATGGGCGCGAATGAGAGTAGCGTACAACGATGGGCCAACTCAGCATATAGCGGGATGCTGCGCCAGTTCGTCGACGATGAATTCGACGAAGGCGCGCACCTTGGCCGCCACATGCCGGCGCGAGGGATATACCGCGTAGATGTAGGTTCCAACCATCGACCAGTCGTCGAGCACGGTACGCAGCCGGCCCTCGGCCAGGTCTTGCCGAACGTAGGTGAGAGGAATCAGGCTGACGCCAAAGCCGGCCCTTAGCGCATCGCGCACGGCGAGGCTGGAGTTGACACGATAACGGCCCCTGATGGCGACCCGTACGCTTTGCCCGGCACGCTCGAACACCCACTCGTCGGCATGGCCCGACAGGCTGAAGCGAATGCAGTTATGCGCCTGCAGCTCTTCCGGACTAGCAGGCACGCCATGCTCTTCGAAATACGACGGAGCCCCACACAGCACGTGGGTCAACAACGTGAGCCGGCGCGCAACCAGGTTGGAGTCTTCGAGGCGGTCGCTGCCGCGAATTGCCAGGTCAAAGCCTTCCCGGACAATGTCCACGCGACGATCATCCAGATGCAGATCCAGGGATAAATCAGGATAAGCCCGCAAAAAGCGGGGAATGGCCTCGGACAGCCCAATGAGGGTCAGCGACATGGGTGCACTGACACGCAGCACGCCGCTGGGCCGGGACTGCATGGGCCCTAGTGAGCGGCCAGCCTCGTCGAGATCGTCGAGGATGCGGACGATCTGGTCGTAATACAGAGCGCCGGCCTCCGTAAGGCTCATGCGTCGGGTAGTGCGATTGAGGAGCCGCACCTGCAGATGGGCCTCGAGCTCGCCGACATTCTTGCTGACAGCCGCAGGCGACAGTCCCAGCTGTCGTGCAGCGTGAGCGAAGCTGGTTAGTTCGACTACCCGGCGAAAGACTCGCAGTGCAGTGAGATGATCCATAAATTATTCACCATTAGTGAATAGTGCATCAATTAAGTAGCTAATTATCAATTATAGGTAGCTCAATTAGCCTTGCACGACGGCGTCCAGAAAACGGACTCAATCCTTTTTGTTGCATCGCCGGAAGCACTCTGCACATTGTTGCGAGTCCACCGGGATGCTACCCACTTCAAGGAGTACAAGACTGATGGAGAACCCCCTTATCACCGCCATCGAACAAAGGATGTCGGCCAATTTCTTTGATTCCACATATCAAATGCCGGTGCCCCTGATCGAGCGGCTTGTCGGGCTGGCCACGCGCGCCCCCTCCGCGTTCAACCTGCAAAACTGGCGCTTCATTGCCGTACGCTCAGCCGCGGCGAAAACGCGCCTGTGTGCGCTGGCCTGGGGTCAGCGAAAAGTGCACGACGCCGCCACCACCTTCATTGTCGTGGGAGCCTTGGCACGTCACGACGTGCTCGAAGAACGGCTGCAACCCTCCATCGATGCAGGACTGATGCCATGCCGAATGGCCCGTGCCTGGATACAGGCCGCCCGCGAGCTATATGAAGGCTCGCCCCAACAGCAGCGCGACGAAGCCGTGCGCAGTGCTACGTTGGGCGCGGCGACGCTGATGCTGGCGGCCCAGGCGCTGGATCTGGCATCGTGCCCGATGAGCGGCTTCGACTCCGCCGGCGTGGCGAACGAGTTCGGCCTTGCCGGCGACGAGTTGCCAATAATGTTAGTGGCGGTGGGTCGCCCTTCTACCGGCAACTGGCCACAAAAGCCACGCCGGCCGCTCGCCCAAGTGCTGCAAGTTGTCTGACAAGGAAAGACCATGAGCCGCAGCGCCGACGTGCTGGCCACCGCCCTCGCCCCCGCCATCTGGGGCAGCACCTACATCATCACCACGGGGCTGCTGCCGGCCGGCTATCCGTTGACGGTCGCCATGCTGCGCGCCCTGCCCGCCGGGCTGCTGCTGTTGCTGTGGGCGCGCCGGCTGCCGCAAGGAGTCTGGTGGCTGCGGGCGGCGCTGCTGGGAACGCTGAACTTCTCGATATTCTGGGCCATGCTGTTCGTCACCGCGTACCGCCTGCCGGGCGGCGTGGCGGCCACGCTGGGATCGATCCAGACACTCATCGTCATCGTGCTGGCCAGGGCGCTGCTGGGCACGCCGATACGCGCGCTGTCGGTCATCGCGGCCCTGGCCGGCATGGGCGGCGTGGCGCTGCTGGTGCTGACGCCCGAGGCCGCGCTCGATCCCGTCGGCATTGCCGCCGGCCTGGTGGGCGCAGTGGCGATGGCGCTGGGCACGGTGCTGAGCCGCCGCTGGCAGCCGCCGGTGCCGCCGCTGGCTTTCGCGGCCTGGCAACTGGTGGCCGGCGGCCTGGTGCTGGCGCCGTTCGCCTGGTGGCTGGAGCCGGCGCTGCCCAGCCTGACGCTGGCGCACCTGAGCGGCTTCGCGTATCTGGCGGTGATCGGCGGCGCATTCACGTACGCGCTGTGGTTCCGCGGCCTGGCCCGGCTGGGGCCCACGGTGGTCGCTTCGCTCGGTTTCCTGAGTCCGCTGACCGCGGTAATGCTGGGCTGGGGCCTGCTCGGCGAGCGCCTGAACGGATGGCAGATCGCCGGCATGGCCGTCGTGATCGGCAGCGTGTGGCTGGTGCAGCGGGTCCAGCAGGGCGTGGCGGACCGGCCCGCCACCGTTAACCTGAAGTTGAAAAAGCTTTGACTTGCGCGGCGCCCGGCGCGGCATCGCGCTGGGTACAGTGCCCGACAACAAGCCGGCGGCTGGCGCCGGCGGGAGTCAGGCACATGAAGACATACCGCATCGCGACCATCCCGGGCGACGGCATCGGCAAGGAAGTCATCCCCGCGGGCCGCCAGGCCATGCAGGCGCTGGCCGAGGCCGACGGCTCGTTCGCCTTCGCGTTCCAGGACTTCGACTGGGGCGGCGACTACTACCGCCGCCATGGCGTGATGATGCCCGCCGACGGGCTGGACCTGCTGCGCGGCCAGGACGCGATCTTGTTCGGCTCGGCGGGCGACCCGGACATTCCCGACCACGTCACGCTGTGGGGGCTGCGGCTGAAGATCTGCCAGGGCCTGGACCAGTACGCCAATGTGCGGCCGACGCGCATCCTGCCCGGCATCGATGCGCCGCTCAAGCGCTGCGGACCCGGCGACCTGGACTGGGTGATCGTGCGCGAGAACTCGGAAGGCGAGTATTCCGGAGTGGGCGGCCGCGTGCACCAGGGCCTGCCGATCGAGGCCGCCACCGACGTGTCGATGATGACGCGCGCCGGGGTCGAGCGCATCCTGCGCTTCGCGTTCCGGCTGGCGCAGTCGCGGCCGCGCAAGCAGCTGACCGTGGTGACGAAGTCGAACGCGCAGCGCCACGCCATGGTGATGTGGGACGAGATCGCGCTGGAAATCAGCCGTGAATTCCCCGATGTGGCGTGGGACAAGGAACTGGTCGACGCGGCCACGGCGCGCATGGTGAACCGGCCGGCCTCGCTGGACACCATCGTGGCCACCAACCTGCACGCCGACATCCTGAGCGACCTGGCCGCCGCGCTGGCCGGCAGCCTCGGCATCGCGCCCACCGGCAACATCGACCCGGAGCGCCGCTTTCCGTCGATGTTCGAGCCGATCCACGGGTCGGCGTTCGACATCATGGGCAAGGGGCTGGCCAACCCGATCGGCACCTTCTGGTCGGTCGTGATGCTGCTGGAGCATCTGGGCGAACGGTCGGCCGCCGCCCGCATGATGCAGGCCGTGGAGCGCGCTACCGCCGATCCCGCGCTGCATACCGGCGACCTGGGCGGCCGCGCCACCACGGCGCAGGTGACGGACGCGGTCTGCCGCTACCTTAATGAAGGTGTCTGACACCCGCCGCGATACCTCCCGCGGGGAGTCAGAAACCGTCCGACTGCACCAAGACTATTCGACAAGAAAAGAGGAGACATCATGGAGAAGAAGCAACCAAGCGGCATGCGCCGCCTGCTGGCTGGCGCGCTGTGCGCCGCGGGACTGGCCATGGCGGCCGGCGCGGCCGCGCAACCGTATCCGAACCGTCCCGTCAACCTGGTGGTGCCGTTTCCGGCCGGCGGGACTACCGACGTGCTGGCGCGTGCGCTGGGGCAGGAACTGGCCAAGAGCCTGGGGCAGCCGGTGGTGGTCGAGAACAAGCCCGGGGCCGGCGCCACGCTGGGCGCGGACTACGTGGCCAAGGCGCCCGCGGACGGCTACGTGCTGCTGATGGGCGCGGTGCACCACACCATCGCCACCAGCGTGTACCGCGGCCTGCAATATGACTTCCAGAAGGATTTCACGCCCGTGACCACCGTGGCGCTAGTGCCCAATATCCTGGTGGTGAACCCGCGGGTGCCGGCGCAGAACGTGCAGGAACTGCTGGCGCTGGCGCGCCAGGAGCCGGGCAAGCTGACCTTCGGCTCGAACGGCATGGGCACCGGCCAGCACCTGATCGGCGCGCAGTTCCAGGACATGGGCGGCGTCAAGCTGCTGCACGTGCCGTACAAGGGCAGCGGGCCGCTGACCACCGACCTGCTGGGCGGGCAGATCGACATGTCGTTCGACACCATCACGCCGGTGCTGGCGCACGTGAAATCCGGCAAGCTGCGCGCCCTGGCGGTGACCACCGATCAGCGTTCGGCGGCGCTGCCCGAGGTGCCCACGCTGCAGGAGGCCGGCCTGCAGGGCTTCAACATGGGCACCTGGTTCGGCGTGCTGGCGCCCGCCGCCACGCCGCCGGACGTGGTGGCGCGCCTGAACGCGGAAATGGTGAAGATCATCAAGTCGCCGGGGTTCGGCCAGCGCATGGCGGAGATCGGCGCCGTGCCGATCGGCGACAGCAGCGCGCACATGGCGCAGCAGATCAAGGAAGACACGGAACGCTATGCCCGGCTGGTCAAGCAGGCCAACGTGGCGATCAACTGAACGGCCCCGCGCCGGCGGCTACCAGGCGGCGGCCTCGCCGCCCTGCCGCCGGTCGCGGAAATAGTCGACCAGGAAATCAATGAAGACGCGCACCTTGGCCGACAGATGATTGCGCTCGGGAAACACGGCGTGGATATCGGCGGGCGGCAAGGCGTAGTCTTCGAGCAGCAGTTCCAGCCGACCGGAGCGCAGGTAGCGCGCCAGGTCCCATTCGGCGCGCTGCAGGATGCCCAGCCCGGCCAGCCCCCAGGTCAGCGTGACCTCGCCGTCGTTGCTGCTGAGATGGCCGCGCACCTTGATGGTCTCGCTGTGGCCGTCCTTCATGAAGCGCCATAGCCCGTAGGTGTCCTCGTTCTGCCGCAGCACGATGCACTGGTGCCGCGCCAGGTCCTGCGGAGTCTGCGGGCGGCCATGGGCCTTCAGGTAGTCCGGCGACGCGCACACCAGGCGGCGGTTCGGCGCGATCTGCCGCGCGATCAGGCGCGAGCCCGGAATGTCGCCGAAGCGGATAGCCACGTCGAACCCGTCCTGCACGACGTCGACCGGCGCGTCGGTGAGTTCCAGTTGCACCCCGACATCGGGATAGCGGCGCGAGAACAGGGCCACCGCCGGGGCGATATAGGTACGGCCGAAACCCAGCGGCGCGTTGACCTTGAGCAGCCCGCGCGGCTGCGCCTGGCGGCTGGCGATGAGCTGGTCCAGGTGCTCGATGTCGCTGAGTATGCGGCGGGCATTGTCCAGGTACAGCTCGCCCTCGGCGGTCAGGCTGATGCGCCGCGTATTGCGATTGAGCAGGCGCACGCCCAGGCGGTCCTCGATCTGCGCCAGGCGCTTGCTGACCGCCGCGGTGGTCACGCCCATCTCGCGCGCGGCCGCCGAAAAACTGCCGGCGCGCACCAGCTCGACCAGCAACTGCAATTCTTGGGACTGGCCCATGGCATTCGGCATTGTGCGGGGATGGCGGCCATAGTAGCGCAGCGGCCCGCGCGTAACCGGAGTTTGCATCCGCGCGCGGATTATTTAGAATGAGAGCGGTTTTCATTTCTATTACGATATTGCGCCATGTCGACCTCCCTGCCCGCGCCGCATGACGCCGTCCACGGCCTTTACCGTGATCATCATGGCTGGCTGGACGGCTGGCTGCGGCACAAGCTGGGCAATGCCTGCGATGCCGCCGACTTGATGCACGACACCTTTGTGCGGGTGCTGCGCCATCGCGCCGAGCTGGCCACGGTGCGCGAACCGCGCGCCTACCTGACCACCATCGCCAAGCGCCTGCTGTCGAACCACTACCGGCGCCGCTCGCTGGAACGCGCCTACCTGGAAGCGCTGGCCGCCCTGCCCGAGCCGCAGGCGCCGTCCCCGGAGCAGCGGCTGCTGATCCTGGAAACCCTGCACCAGATCGACGCGTTGCTGCACGCCTTGTCGCCGCGCGTGCGCCAGGCCTTCCTGCTGGCGCAGCTGGAGCGGCTGGCGTACGACGAGATCGCCCGGCGCCTGGGCGTTTCGGTGCGCACCGTGCAGCGCTACATCGTGCAAGGCTACGAGCAGTGCATCCTGGCGACGCCGTAGAGGCCGGCGGCGAGCCGCCGCTGGACCGCGAAGCCGCGCGCGCGGCCGCGCGCTGGCTGATGCGGCTGCAATCGGGCCAGGCAAGCGCGGCCGATGTGCGCGCCTGCGACTGCTGGCGCGCCCGTAGCGCCGAGAACGAGCGGGCCTGGCAGCGCGCGCAGGCGATCAGCCGCGCGCTGGGGCTGATTCCGCCGGCCTTGGGCATGGCGACGCTGGGCCGGCCCGCCGCCAAGGGGCGGCGCGCCACGCTGAAGACACTGGTGGCCTTGATGATGGCGCCGGCGGCCTGGGGCGCGTGGCAAGCGGCGCCGGCGTCGTGGCGCGCCGATCATCGCAGCGCGGCCGGACAAAGACGCGACTTGCGGCTGGCCGACGGCTCGCGGCTGGTGTTGAACACGGCCACCGCGGTGGATGTGGATTTCAGCGCGACCGCCCATGCCGTGTGGCTGCGCGAAGGCGAGATCTACGTCGAAGCCGCCGGGCCGGACCTGCCGCTGCAGGTGCTCACCCGCCTCGGCGGGGTGTCCGCGCATGCCGCCCGCTTCGCGTTGCGGCTGCAGGCGCACCGCTGCCAGGTGGAAGTGACGACGGGCCAGGTGGAACTGCGGCCGGCGCGGGCCGACGCGCGTCCCGTATCGCTGCGCGCCGGCCAGCAGGCGGAATTCGACGCCAGCACGGTCTATCCATGGCGCAGCGCCGATCCGCGCGGCCCCGCCTGGCTGCGCGGCCTGCTGCACGCCGACGCCATGCGGCTGGACGCCTTCGCCGCCGAGCTGGACCGCTACCGCCCGGGCGTGGTGCGCTGCGACCCGGCAGTGGCGGCGCTACGCATCTCGGGCACATTCCAGCTGGCCAACACCGATGGCGTACTGCAGGCGCTGCCGGCGCTGCTGCCGGTGCGGGTGCGCTATGTGACGCCATATTGGGTCACGCTGGGTCCCGCGGACGAGGCATGAGCCGATGCGGACGGCCGTCAAGAAAATAAACAGAAAATCCGCGCCGGCGTGTCCGGTCCGGCCGCGATGCGGGTCATGGAGAGTAGAGGCAACCCCCTGCCGGTTGCCGTTGAACCTGCTCTCCAAGGTACCTCATGGCTTCTACGCATGCTTCTTTGTTCTTCACGATGCCGCCGCGCCCGCGCCGCACCGCGCTGGCGGGCGCGCTGCTCGCCCTGGGCCTGGCCGGCGGCCCGGGAACGGCGACCGGCCAGGTCCGGGCGCAGCCGGCGGCGGATGCGCCGCTGCGCGGCTACCAGGTGCCGGCCGGCGACCTGGGCCAGGCCCTGGCGCGCTTTGCCGACCAGGCGGGAGTCACCGTGCTGTTCCAGCCTGAAGCGGTGCGCGGACGCCGCAGCGCCGGCCTGCAAGGCGCGTATGCCGTGGACGAGGCATTGCGGCGCCTGCTGGACGGCAGCGGCCTGGTGGCCCGCGAGCGCGGCGTCAATGCATTCGTGCTGCTGCCGCAGGACGCCGCCGTCACCCAGCTTGCGCCGGTCACCGTCCAGGCCGACGCCCCGGACATCGAGCCCGCCTGGGCGCGCACGACCACGCGACAGGATCTGGACGCGATGCATGTGCGCGACTGGAGCGACCTGGGCAAGCGCCTGGATGCCGGCGTGGGGTTCAATCGGCAGAACAACAGCATCAATATCCGCGGGTTGGACGGCGACCGCGTCGCCACGCGCATCGACGGCATCCGGCTGCCGTGGCTGGACGACGGCGCGCGCGGCGTGAAGGGCGGCTTGAACGCGGTGGACTTCAATGCCTTGTCACGCCTGGATATCGTGCGGGGCGCCGACTCCGCTTCGGTCGGGTCGGGCGCGCTGGGCGGGGCGGCCGAACTGCGCACCCTGGACCCGGACGACCTGCTGCGCGACGGGCGCGACTTCGGCGCGCTGCTCAAGGGCGACTATGATTCCGCCGACACCAGCCGCGCCGCCAATGCCGCCCTGGCCGGACGCTTGCCGTCCGGCACCGCCTGGCTGCTGCAGGCCGGCGTGCGCAAGGGCCACGCCCTGGACAACCGGGCAAGCCACGGCGGCTACGGTCCGGAGCGCGACCGCCCCGACCCGGAACACTACACCCAGCGCAACGTGCTGCTGAAGCTGCAGCAGCGCTTCGACGGCGGACACCGCCTGGGGCTGACCGGCGAGTACTTCGACTTCGATTCCGACAGCGACAGCAAGTACGAGCAAGGCCCGGACACCAGCTACCTGACGGGAGAGAACACGGCCAGCGAGAAGATCCGCCGCGAGCGGGTGTCGCTGGACTACGAGTACCGCGCGCCGCACGCGGGCGCGCCGATCGACAGCGCCCGCGCGGTGCTGTACTGGCAGCGCCTGCGCCTGGACAAGGGGCTCGATGGCGTGCGCCGGGTGGACTCGCGCGCTTTCATCATCCCGGGCGACCCGATGCGCTACGGCTACCCCAACGGTCCCTATGGCCGCGACAACTCCATCCAGGAGACGCTGTTCGGCGTGAACGGCGAAGCCACCCGGCGCATCGACGGGACGGTGTCGCAGTTGTGGACGCTGGGCGCGGAATGGGTGGGCAACCGCACGGAACAGTATTCGGACGGCTATGACAACTGCCCCGAGCTGCCGCCCGGCTTGCCGGCGCGGTTCGGGCCGCGCGCTTGCGACATGCTGCACAGCAACCAGGCCGACATGCCGCGCGTCAAGGGCAGCCAGTGGGCCGTGTGGGCCCAGAACGAGATCGGCTTTGCCGACGGGCGCTACACGCTGACGCCCGCGCTGCGCTACGACCACTACGAGCAGAAGCCGCAGTCCACCGACAGCTACGGCAGCAATCCCAACGCCGACGGGCTGCCGCCATCATCGAGCGGCGGGCGCTTCTCGCCGCGCCTGCTGGGCACCTGGAAAGCGCGCGAGCAGGTGACCCTGTACGCGCAGTACGCCTACGGCTACAAAGCGCCAACCGCCACCGAGCTGTACACCAACTACGGCGGCCCCGGCACCTACCTGCGGGTGGGCAATCCGGACCTGAAGCCGGAAACGAGCCGCGGCTGGGAGCTGGGGGCGCGCCTCGGCGACGAGCAGTTGGGCGGCGCGCTGTCGCTGTTCGACACGCGCTACCAGGACTTCATCGACAAGCAGGTGCCGTTGACGGCCGGTTCGCCGCAGTGGCAGGACAGCTGGACCGGCCAGTACCCGCTGGGCGTCACCGGCGCGGTCAACCGCGCGCGCGTGCGCATCTACGGCGCGGAGGCCTCGGCTCACTGGCGCTTCGCGCCGGGCTGGCGCGCCTGGGGTTCGCTTGCATGGACGGTGGGCAGGGACCAGGACACCGACCAATACCTGAACTCGGTGCCGCCGCTCAAGGCCATCCTGGGCCTGGGCTACGAGCGCGAACAGTGGGGCGTGGATGCCCTGCTGACCGCGGCGGCGCGCCGCAACAAGGTCGAATATCCGGACGCCGCGCCGGAAGCGCCCCACCCGGATTTCCGCGTCCCCGGCTACGGCGTGATGGACCTGATGGCGTACTGGAAACCCGCCGCCGTGCGAGGGCTGCAAGTGCGCGCCGGCATCTTCAACCTGTTCGACAAGAAATACTGGGAGGCCATCAACGTGCCCACCGCCGGCGCAGTGGCGCTGCCGCGTCCGGTAGACTGGTACACCGAACCTGGCCGCAGCGTGCGCATTTCATTAACCTATCAATACTGACCCACGGGCCGGCACGCCGCGGCCCGGTGTCAGCACCGTCCGCCGCGCCCGGACACAGGAGAGCAACCTCATGAGCAATGCAAGCTACGACGAACTGGCCGCGCAACTGCGGGCGCGCAACGATGCCCTGGCCGCCGCCCAGCCCGGCCAGCGGGCCCGCAACCTGGCCCAGGCGCTGGGCGTATCCGAGGCGCAATGGGTGGCCGCGCAATGCGGCGGGCTGCGCGCCACGGCGCTGACGGGCGCGCCATCGCCGCAGCACGTCTTCCGCGAACTGGGCACGCTCGGCGAAGTCATGGCGCTGACGCGCAACGACTGGTGTGTGCACGAGCGCCACGGCCGTTATGAGTCGATCCAGGCAGAAGGCCCGGTGGGCCTGGTGCTGGGTCCCGACATCGATCTGCGCGTGTTCTTCAGCGGCTGGGACACGGCCTGGGCGGTCGAGCAGGACGGCCGCCACAGCCTGCAGTTCTTCGACCGCGCCGGCGTGGCGGTGCACAAGGTGTACCGCACCGATGCGACCGACGCGGCCGCTTACGACGCGCTGGTGGCGCGCTACGCGGGCGCGCCCGCCTGGCCCGAGACGCGCCCCTACCCGCCCGGCGACGAAGCCGGCACGGTGGCCGACCCGCAAGCCCTGCGCGACGCCTGGCTGGCGATGCAGGACACGCACGAGTTCTTTCCCATGCTGCGCAAGTTCAAGGTGTCGCGGCTGGCGGCGCTGGAAGCCGCCGGCATCGACCTGGCGCAGCGCGTCGAGGCCGATGCGGCCGAGCGCATGCTGCAGGCGGCCGCGGACTCGGAACTGTCCATCATGTGCTTCGTGGGCAACCGCGGCATGATCCAGATCCACACCGGGCCGGTCATGAACCTGCGCCGCACCGGGCCATGGTTCAATGTGCTGGATCCGAAATTCAACCTGCACCTGAATACCCAGGCCATCGTGTCGGCGTGGGTAGTCAGCAAGCCGACCAGCGATGGCTGGGTCACCTCGCTGGAACTGTACGCCGCCAGCGGCGACCTGATCGCGCAATTCTTCGGCGAGCGCAAGCCCGGCAAGCCCGAGCTGGCCGACTGGCGCCGCCTGCTGGCCAGCCTGTGCGCGCAGCCGCTGGCCGCATGACGAGGCAAAGGAGCACCATGGCGGCACGATTCCTGCAAGGACTGCTGGCCCTGCTGGCGGCCGCGTGCGCGGCCTGGCCGGCGCAGGCGGAGCCCGCCGCGCGCGTGGTGGCGCTGGGCGGCACGGTCACCGAGATCGTCTACGCGCTCGACCAGGGGCACCGCCTGGCCGGCGCCGACCTGTCGAGCCTGTACCCGGAAGCGGCCACCCGGCTGCCGCGCGTGGGTTATTACCGGGCGGTGCCGGTCGAGGGCGTGCTGGCCCTGCGTCCCGACCTGGTGCTGGCTTCGGACCAGGCCGGCCCGCCCGCCGCGCTCGCGCGCCTGCGCGAAGTGGGTGTGCGGGTAGAGATGGTGTCCGACCAGCCTTCGGTGCAATCGCTCGACGAGCGCATCCGCCAGGTCGCGCGCGCGCTAGACGTGCCGGAACGCGGCGAAAAACTGGCTGCGTCGGTGGCCAGCGCCCTGGCCGAGGCGCGCGCCCTGCCGGCCTCGCAGGCGCGCGCGGTGCTGATCATGAACCGCACCGGCACGCCGCTGGGCGCCGGCAGCGACACGGCCGCATCGCTGGTGCTGGAATTGTCCGGGCTGGTCAACGTGCTGGCGGGGCAGCAGGGCTACAAACCCTTGTCGGCCGAAGCCCTGAGCGCCCTGGCGCCGCAAGTGATCGTGGTGCCGCGCATGTCGCTCGAAGCGGCGGGCGGCATGGAAAAACTGCGCGCCATGCCGGGCGTGGCCAACACGCCCGCGGCGGCCGACGACTGCATCGTCGTCATGGACGACCTGCTGGCGCTGGGCACCGGGCCGCGGCTGCCGCAAGCCATCCGCACACTGAAGGAGACCGACTGTGTCGCTCGCCAGGGCCGCCGGCACCATGCGGCCCGCTAGGCAATCCGGGCCGGTCGTGCTGGCCGGGCTGGGCGTGGCGGCCCTGCTGGTGGCGCTGCTGGCGGCGCTGAGCGGCGCCGTGCAGATTCCCGTGGGCGATGCGCTGCGCGTACTGGCGGGCGCCGGCACGCGGCCGGACGATGCCCTGTGGCGCAATGTCCTGCTCGACATCCGCCTACCGCGCGTGGCATTCGCCATGCTGGCCGGCGCGGCGCTGGCCATCGCCGGCGCGGCCATGCAGGCGCTGTTCCGCAATCCGCTCGCCGAGCCCGGCTTGGTCGGCATCTCGGCCGGCGGCGCGCTGGGCGCGGTGAGCGCCATCGTGATGACCGCCGGCGGTTTCGCCGTGACCGCGCCGGCCGCCTTCGCCGGCAGCCTGCTGGCCACCGCCGCCGCGTATTCGGTGGGCCGCCGCGTGCCCGGCGTGGCCGGCCTGCTGCTGGCGGGCATCGCCATCAATACCGTGGCGGGCAGCCTGATCGGCCTGCTGACCTACATGGCCACCGACGCGCAGCTGCGCGACCTGACCTTCTGGAGCATGGGCAGCCTGGCGGGCGCGAGCTGGCCGCTGCTGGCCTTCCTGGCCCCCTGGACCCTACTGTGGTCGGCCTGGCTGATGCGCCAATGGCGCGCGATGAACGCGCTGCTGCTGGGCGAGCGCGAAGCGCAGCACCTCGGCTTCGCGCTGGTCACGGTGCGCTACAAGCTGGTGCTGGCCACGGCCCTGATCGTCGGCCCGCTGGTGGCGGCCACGGGCGGCATCGGCTTCGTCGGGCTGGTGGTGCCGCACCTGGTGCGCATGACCCTCGGCGCCGACCATCGCTGGCTGCTGCCGGCGTCGATGCTGGCGGGCGCGCTGGCGCTGACGCTGGCCGACTGGCTGGCCCGCATCGTGGTGATACCGGCCGAGCTGCCGATCGGGCTGGTCACCAGCCTGGTGGGCGGGCCGTTCTTCTTGTGGCTATTGGCGCGGGGGCGCAGATTCTGATGAGCGTGCGAGCCCATGACCTGACCCTGTCGCGCGGCGGCAGCCGCGTCCTGTCGAACGTGTCGCTCGAGATCGAGCCGGGACGCGTGCTGGGGCTGCTGGGCGCCAACGGCGCGGGCAAATCCACCCTGCTGGCGGCGCTGGCCGGCGAGCTGCGCGCGGACAGCGGCGACATCTGGTTGAATGGCACGCCGCTGGCGGGCCTGCCGTTGCGCCGCCAGGCACGCCACCGTGCCGTGCTGCCGCAAAAGCCCTCGCTGAGCTTCGACCTGGGCGTGCACGAGGTAGTCGCCATGGGCGCCTACCCCTTTCCCGAGCTGGATCCTGTGGAGGTCGACGAGCTGGTGGAGGCCGCCTTGACGCTGGCCGGCGTGCCGCACCTGGCAGCGCGCCGCTATCCTGAGCTGTCCGGCGGCGAGCAGCAACGCGTGCAGTTCGCGCGCGTACTGGCCCAGTGCCAGGCGCTGCGCGAACCCGACACGCCCCGCTACCTGCTGCTGGACGAGCCGATTTCCAGCCTGGACCCCAAGCACCAGATGGCGCTGCTGCGCACCACCGCGCAACTGGCCCACACGCAGGGCGTCGGCGTGCTGGTCATCGTGCACGACGTCAACCTGGCGGCGCGCTGGTGCGACCGCCTGGTGCTGCTGGGGGCGGGCGCCGTCGTGGCCGAAGGCACGCCGCAAGCGGTGCTGACGCCGGCCCACTTGCGCGCGGTGTACGACATCGAAGCCGACGTGCTGCCGCATCCCACCTTGCCGGGCCGGCTGCTGGTGCTGCCGCACTAGGCCATGGTCATTAGTTTTGCGCCGCGCCGGAAATGCGGACGATGTCCTTCCACTTTGCGGTCTCGGACTGCAGGAAACCGGCCAGCTGCTGCGTGGACATCTCCATCGGAACCAGGCCCATCGTATTGAGTTTGTCCCTGACTTCGGGCATTGCCATCAGCTTCGCCATTTCCGCGCGCAGCCTGGCGACGACCGCCTCGGGCGTTCCCGCCGGGGCCAGGAGCAGGATCCATCCCTGCAGGTCAAAGCCCTTCAGCCCCTGCTCCTGCAGCGTGGGGATATCCGGCAATGACGGAATCCGGGAAGCGGAAGTCACCCCCAGCGCCTTGACCTTGCCTGCTTGCAGCAGCGAATTGACGACGGGCACGTTGTCGGAAATGAAATCAATCTGCCCGCCGACCAAGTCGGCTGCGGTCTGCACCCCGCCGCGGTAGGGAACATGTGTGGCCTGCAGGCCGGACTGCTCCAGCATGGAGGAAATGACCAGATGCGGCGTCGTCCCGTTGCCGGACGAGCCGTACGTCAGGCGGACGCCGGGCCGTTTTGCGTAGGCAAGCAGCTCCTGGTAGGTGGACGCCGGATAATCCTTGCGTACAACCAGCACCTGCGGCGCCCAGGCCACCGCCCCGACGGGTACGAAGTCGCGCGCGGCGTCGTAGCCCAGGGTGCCTGGCCGCAGCCATTGGGCAATGGTCATGGGTCCGGTCGACCCCATCGCCAGGGTGTAGCCATCCGCCGGCTGGCCGGCCGCGTAATCCGTGCCGATCACACCGCCCGCGCCGGTGCGGTTCTCGACGATGACCGACTGGTGCAACGCCGCACTGAGCTTCTCCGCGATCAGCCGCATGGAAACATCCGATGAGTTGCCCGGCGGGAACGGGACGATGATCCGGACAGGACGCTCCGGCCAGGCGGCCATGGCACTCCCGGCCAGGCACCATGACAGCATGACGCAGGACATCAACCGATGCAGGCTTGCCTGCAAGAAAAAGGCGTTCATAGTTTTCCCCTTGAAGTTCTTTATGGATTGCGTGTCGACCGGGCGTAGACGCGTCAGCCGGCACGCGCCACGTGGCCGCTGGCGCCGGACAGGTCCCCCAGCCGTTCACCCTTGGCAATGCGCTGCGTGTTGCTGGCCTGCCGGGCCTGCTTGGCCGCCGCCATTGCGGCGACTTCCCGGACCTCGTCCGGCGGCAGCACGAGCACCCCGTTCTCGTCCGCCAGGATGACGTCGCCGGGCGCCACCACCACCCCGCCGCACGACACCGGCACATTCATTCTTCCGGCCAGGTCATAGATGCGCGTGGTAATGGGAGAAATGCCGCGGCACCAGACCGGCAGGCCGTAATGGGCGATTTCCGAAGGATCGGTACACATGCCGTCGACGATTGCTCCCGCGGCCTGCGCCGCCACCGCGCCCTGGGTCACGCCTCCGCCCCAGCATGCGTGCTTGAGGTCGCCCAGGCGATCTATCACGACGATATCGCCTGGCTGCAAGGAGCTCAGCGCATGATGCAGCATGGTCGAGTCCTGCGCGGGCAACGCCAGGGTGATCGCCCGCCCGACGATTTTCTTGCCATGGCCCAATGGCTTTATCCGAGGGTCCATGAAACCCCAGTGGCGGAAATGGCCGATCGTCGCGGTCTCAATGTCGGCCAGCAGCGTGTACACCTCCGCGGCCAGGGGCGGCGGCGGCGGGCCGATTTCATATTTCTGCATCTACAGCACCTTGTGGGAAGCCAACGGAATCTGCGCGCGAACCTGGGAGACGTAGGCGGGGTCCAGCCTGGTGGACACGGCGCCCACGCCATCGGAGGCCTTGGCGACGATATGGCCCCACGGGTCGCAGACCAGCGAATGCCCGTAGGTATGGCGCGTCTCGGTTCCCTGCTGGAAGGCGCCGTGCTGCGCCGGCGCGAGCAGATAACATTGCGTTTCGATAGCCCGGGCGCGGCACAAGACGTCCCAGTGGTCCTTTCCTGTCTGCAGGGTGAACGACGCGGGCAGCATGAGCACCTGCGCGCCCTGCTTCACGAGCTGCTGGAAGAGCTCCGGAAAGCGAATGTCATAGCAAATCGCTAGGCCGAATTTGATGCCATCCACATCCGCGACGACCACCTCGGACCCGGCCCGCACCGCGTCCGATTCGCCATAGCGCAGGCCGTCGGGCGTGACAATATCGAACAGGTGGATCTTGCGATAGCGGGCGATTTCCCGGCCGGCCGGATCGAA
The DNA here is from genome assembly GCF_002261345.1 of Bordetella genomosp. 2. Classification (GTDB taxonomy): domain Bacteria; phylum Pseudomonadota; class Gammaproteobacteria; order Burkholderiales; family Burkholderiaceae_B; genus Bordetella_A. The sequence goes on from NZ_NEVT01000008.1 coordinate 465,492, forward strand.
TACCACCGAGGTGTTGAATACTTTCTTGCCATCCGGGGTGCGCTCGTAGAAGCTGCCCGTATGCACGTGGATCTGGTGGTCCGCCGCGAGCTGGCGACACATGGACCAGGCCGGGCCGTCCCGCTCGCCTTCGCCAGCCGCCACCTTGTCGGCCGCGCTGCCTCCCGCCCAGTCGAAATGCTCCGGAAAAGATATGAATTGCGGCTGCTCCGCCGCGATGGCGGCCCGCGCGAGACAGTCCGCGTCGTCGACATTCTTGCGCTTGTCCGGCACGGAATTCATTTGAATCAGACTGATTTTCACGATTTCTCCCGAGGAAGTTCGGGCATCGCGGTCTCCCACGCCAGGGCGGAATCGCAGGCCTCGCAATACCTGGAGGCCGCCTGCCGGGCCAGCGTCGCCACGGCGCGCGGCAGCTCGCTGCGGCCTTCGCGGATGAACGCCGCTACGTAATGCACCTGGGCAAATGGCTTGGTCGTGGGCAGCGCGACCAGCAAGCCCTGTTCGATCTCCTTGCTCACCGCGGCCAGGGGGACCGCGGTGATGCCGATCCCGGAGGTCGCCATTTGCACATTGGTGGGCAGAGCGGCGGACGCATGGATGATCACGGTCTGCTGCACCTCGCCCGCGAAATATTCTTCGATCCGCGCCTGGGAAGGAGTGCCAGGGGGGTAGCCGATGATGGGATAGCCGGCCAGTTCGCGTGGAGACAGCGGCGCGCCGCGGTCGATGTTGAATGCCGGACTGGCGACGAAGTGCATGGCGAACGAGCACAGCGGCGTCACTTCTATGTCCAGCCTGTCCGGCGGGGCGCTCGAGATGATGGCGACGTCGAGCCGGCCGGCCTCGAGCTCCTTGATCAACCGCTCGGACAACTCGGTCGTGACGCTCAGCGACACCTGGGGATATTCCTCCCGGATCGTGCGCACCAGCGTTGGGAAAACGGTCGGGATCATGGTGCTGACCGTACCCAGCCGCACGTGGCCCTTCAAGCGGGCCGGATCGAGCATGCTGCGCCTCAGTTTGTGGTACGCATCGATGATCTGCTGGGCCTGGTCGATGAACCGGAGGCCGTCCGGCGTGGGTTCGACCCCCTGTTCCGAACGTGTGAACAGGCACACTCCCAGGTCCTGCTCGATGGACGCGATCCGGTTGGAAATGGCCGTGTGGGTAATGCACAGCTTTTCCGCCGTGGCCTTGATGCTGCGCAGGCGCGCCAGCCACAGGACTGTCTCAAGGAACCGGATATTCATGCCGACCAGTCCCGTGTCTCGATCCCGGCGCGCACAGTAGCCATGATGGGGACATCGCCCTCCAGCGTCGTCCGATACATTGTCCTCACATAGGCGGCATCGTCGAAGCCGGTTGCGCAATGCTGCGTGCAGCGGTTGTCCCACAGGACGGCGTCGCCCGGCCGCCACTTCTGCGTGAAGATGAAGCGGGGCTGCTGGGCGAACTCCTGCAGATAACGAATCAGCGCGCGCCCTTCTTGCGGGTCCACGCCTTCTACATCGCAAGCCCAGCGGCCAATGTAGAGAGAGGTCCGGCCGCTGTCCGGATGCCGGCGCGCCAGGGGGTGGAAGACATCGGGACGATCCCGCTTCTCCTCTTCGGTCAGCGGGTCCATCAGGGGGTAATGGGTCGCGTGCAAGTCGATGCGGCTATACCGCGCGCGTCGGCCGGCGATGGCGTGGCGGACCGGTTGCGGCAGCGCTTCATAGACCGAATACATGTCCACGAACAAGGTATCGCCCCTTTCGGGCGGCACGCGCCGCGCATACAGCAGAGAGCCGGCATTGGGAATACGCTTGTCCTCGCCGTCGGTGTGAAACCCCTCTCCCGCCCGCTTCAGGCCGGCCTCGCCCGCCCCGCCCTCCCTGGATACGGGCTTGGAGGGGTCCTCCTTGCTGGCGTTCGACACGACGAACACCTCGGGATAGTCCGGCAAATTGAATTTGAGCGGCTTCATGATGTGCAGCTCGCCAAACCGCCGGGTGAAAGCAATGTGCTGCTCGGGCGACAAATCCAGGTCGCGGAACAACAGTATGGAATGATCGATCCAGGCCTGCCTGATCTTCTGGAAATCTGCCTCGCCGACCTCCAGGCTGGCCGGCACCCCGGCGACCTGAGCGCCGAAACCTCGTTCGAAAGGAATGATGTCTACAGGCATCGCTATGGCCTCGTGATGGGATGGCACCAGTATGCGAGCCCGGTTGCCGCCTGTCGAACGGGTTTTTATTGACCGGCTTACAAGTTTTTTATGCCCCCCTCGGCCACGCGGCGGCAGCCCTGGATTCGGTTCTGCGCCCAGCGGCCGCCCGGCCGGCGTTACCATGTCGCGGCAACGTTGACGCTATATGAGGACTACGAAGTGCCGCCCTCCCCGACCTCCGCCATCCAATACCGCCCCCTGCAGGAAGCCGACCTGCCCCAGGCCCATGCCCTGTCGGCCGCGCTGCAATGGCCGCACCGCCTGGAAGACTGGCGCTTCGGCTGGCGCCTCGGCGCCGGCGAAGCAGCGTGGCACGGCGCCGACCTGGCGGGAGTGGCGCTGCACTGGGATTACGGCACTTGCATGACGCTCGGTCATATCATCGTCGCGCCTGCCCACCAGGGCCAGGGCATCGGCGGCACGCTGGTGGCGCGCGCCCTGCGGCATGCGGCGGCGCCAGCGGCGCTGCTGCACGCCACGCCCGCCGGCGCGGGAGTCTATGCCCGGCAGGGTTTCGGCGTCGTCGGCCAGGTGGCCCAGCACCAGGGGGTGGTGCCCGCGCAGCTGCCGGCGGCCGGCCCGTTGCCCGCCGGGGTCGCGCTGCGCCCGCTGGCTCCGGGCGACCGCGCCTGGGCCATGGCATGGGACACGGCGGCCACCGGCATGCGGCGCGAGGCGCTGCTCGGCGCACTCTGGGACACGGCGCAGGGCGTGGCCTTGATGCGCGCCGGCCAGCCGGCCGGCTTCTCGCTATTGCGCCGCGCCGGGCGCGGCTGGGTCGTCGGCCCGCTGGTCGCGCCGGACCTGGACGGCGCGCAGGCCATGGTCCGGCACTGGCTGGCGGGGCGCCCGGGCGAGTTCTTGCGGGTGGACACCGGGGCTGATTCGGGACTGGGGCCATGGCTGGCGCGCCACGGCCTGCCGCGCGTCGACTTCGGCGCCATCATGTCGCGCGGCCCGATGCCGGCGCGCGACTCCCGCCGGCGCGCCTATGCGCTGGTGTCGCAGGCGCTGGGCTAGCGGCCCGGCGGACCGCGGCATGGTCCTTAGACCAGCACCCGCTCGATGCCGCCCGCGTTGGCGCGCCGCACGTAGTCTTCCATCCACTGCGCGCCGAGGATGTGGCGCGCCATCTCGACCACGATGTAGTCGGCGTCCATGGCGGTATCGCCCTGGTAGCGCGACAGGCCTTGCAGGCACGACGGGCAGGACGTCAGCACCTTGACTTCGCCGGCGTAGCCGTCCTGGCGCAGCGCGGCCTGGCCCTTCTGCAGTTCCTCTTGCTTGCGGAAGCGCACCTGGGTGGAGACATCCGGCCGGCTGACCGCCAGGGTGCCCGACTCGCCGCAGCAGCGGTCGGTCTTGACGGCGCCGTCGCCCACCAGCGAGCGCACGGTCTTCATCGGGTCCTGCAGCTTCATGGGGGTGTGGCAGGGGTCGTGGTACATGTAGCGCACGCCCTTGGCCCCTTCCAGCTTGATGCCTTTTTCGAGCAGGTACTCGTGAATGTCGATCAGGCGGCAACCGGGGAAGATCTTGTCGAACTCGTAGCCGGCCAGCTGGTCGTAGCAGGTGCCGCAGCTGACCACCACGGTCTTGATATCCAGGTAGTTGAGCGTATTGGCCACCCGGTGGAACAGCACGCGGTTGTCGGTGATGATCTGCTCGGCCTTGTCGTTCATGCCGTTGCCGCGCTGTGGATAGCCGCAACACAGGTAGCCCGGCGGCAGCACCGTCTGCACGCCGGCATGCCACAGCATGGCCTGGGTCGCCAGCCCCACTTGCGAGAACAGGCGCTCCGAGCCGCACCCGGGGAAATAGAACACCGCTTCCGTGTCGGCCGTGGTGGCCTTGGGATCGCGGATGATCGGCACGTAGTTGCGGTCTTCGATATCCAGCAGCTTGCGCGCGCTCTGCTTGGGCAGGCCGCCCGGCATCTTCTTGTTGACGAAGTGCACCACCTGCTCGCGCAGCGGCGGCTTGCCCACCGTGGCCGGCGGGTGCGCCGTCTGCTTGCGCGCGAAGCTGGACAGCAGGTCGTTGGCCAGGCGCTGCGCCTTGTAGCCCACGCCCACCATGGCCTTGCGGGTGGCGTTGATGGTGGCCGGGTCCTTGGCGTTCAGGAAGAACATGGCCGCGGTGGTGCCGGGATTGAACGACTTGCGGCCCATGCGGCGCAGCAGCGCCCGCATGTTCATCGAAACGTCGCCGAAATCGATGTCCACCGGGCACGGGTTGTAGCACTTGTGGCAGACCGTGCAGTGGTCGGCCACGTCCTCGAACTCTTCCCAGTGCTTCAGGCTGACGCCGCGCCGGGTCTGCTCTTCGTACAGGAAGGCCTCGACCAGCAGCGAGGTGGCCAGGATCTTGTTGCGCGGCGAATACAGCAGGTTGGCGCGCGGCACATGGGTGGCGCACACCGGCTTGCACTTGCCGCAGCGCAGGCAGTCCTTGATGGATTCGGAAATGGCGCCGATGTCGCTCTGCTGCATGATGAGCGATTCGTGGCCCATCAGGTTGAAGCTGGGCGTCCAGGCATGGCGCAGGTCGGCCCCCGGCATCAGCTTGCCGGCGTTGAAATGCCCGCGCGGGTCGACGCGGCGCTTGTATTCCTGGAACGGCGCCAGCTCGGCCTCGGTCAGGAACTCGTACTTGGTCAGGCCGATGCCGTGCTCGCCGGAAATGACGCCGTCCAGGTCGCGCGCGATCTGCATGATGCGCGCCACCGCCTGGTGGGCCTCGGTCAGCATCTCGTAGTCGTCGGAATTGACCGGGATGTTGGTGTGCACGTTGCCGTCGCCGGCGTGCATGTGCAGCGCCACGAACACGCGGCTCTTGAGCACGCGCGCGTGGATGGCCTGGAACTCGTCGAGGATGTGCTTGCCGGTGGCGCCCGAGAAGATGCCGCGCATGGGCGCCAGCACCTCGGTCTTCCACGAGACGCGCACCGTGCGATCCTGCAGCACGTCGAAGATGCGGGCCCGCGGCTGCGCCGCCACGCGGTCGGCCAGCGCCCCCTGCAGCGGCGTCATGCCCAGCCCGGACAGGTCGGGCAGCGCCTGCTGCACCGGCAGGTCGAGGTTGTCGAGCAGCCACTGCCAGCGCCGCCGCACGCCGGCCAGCACGTCGATGGCCTGGCGGGTGCGCTCGGCCAGCGCCTCGGCGCGCGTCGCCTCGTCTTCGGCGTCCTCGGCCTTGCCCACCGGCAGCGGCGCCGCCAGGAAGGCATCCAGCGCGTCCAGCAGCTTGAGCTTGTTGCGGGTCGACAGCTCGATGTTGATGCGCTCGATGTGGTCGGTGTATTCGCCCATGCGCGACAGCGGGATCACCACGTCTTCGTTGATCTTGAAGGCGTTGGTGTGGCGCGCGATGGCGGCCGTGCGCGAGCGGTCGAGCCAGAACTTCTTGCGGGCCTCGGCGCTCACGGCCACGAAGCCCTCGCCATGCCGCGTGTTGGCCAGCCGCACCACTTCGCTGGCGGCGGCGGCCACGGCGTCTTCGTCATCGCCGACGATATCGCCGATCAGGACCATCTTGGGCAGCGTGCCGCGCTTGCTCTTGGTGGCATAGCCGACCGCGCGCAGGTAGCGCTCGTCCAGGTGCTCCAAGCCGGCCAGGATGGCGCCGCGCGCGCGGCCCTCGCCGTCCAGGTAGCCCTTGACCTCGACGATCGACGGAATGGCGTCGCGCGCCTGGCCGAAGAACTCCATGCAGACCGTGCGGGTATGGCGCGGCATGCGGTGCAGCACCCAGCGCGCCGAGGTGATCAGGCCGTCGCAGCCTTCTTTCTGGACGCCGGGCAGGCCGGCCAGGAACTTGTCGGTGACGTCCTTGCCCAGCCCTTCCTTGCGGAACACGCGGCCGGCGATCTCCAGTTGCTCGGTCTTCAGCAGGCGCTCGCCAGGCTTGCCGGCGCCATCGAACCACTTGAGCTCGAAGCGCGCCACCTCGACGTCGTGGATCTTGCCGAGGTTGTGCTCCAGGCGGGTGACTTCCAGCCAGTTGCCGTCCGGGTCGACCATGCGCCACCAGGCGAGGTTGTCCAGCGCGGTGCCCCACAGCACGGCCTTCTTGCCGCCGGCGTTCATGGCGATGTTGCCGCCCACGCACGAGGCCTCGGCCGAGGTGGGATCGACCGCGAAGACGAAGCCGGCCTGTTCGGCGGCCTCGGCCACCCGCTTGGTGACCACGCCGGCGCCGGCATGGATGACCGCCGCCGGCTCGGTCAGGCCGGGCAGGATACAGGACTCCACCGGCCCCAGGGCGTCGAATTTCTCGGTGTTGATGACGGCCGACTTCCAGGTCAGCGGGATGGCGCCGCCGGTGTAGCCGGTGCCGCCGCCGCGCGGCACGATGGTCAGGCCCAGCTCGATGCAGGCGCGCACCAGGGCGGCGGTCTCGCCCTCGTTGTCGGGCGTCAGCACCACGAAGGGGTACTCCACTCGCCAGTCGGTGGCGTCGGTCACGTGCGACACGCGCGACAGCCCGTCGAACTTGATGTTGTCGCGCGCCGTGATGCGGCCCAGCACCTTCTGGGCCTGCTTGCGCAAATGCGCGGTCTGGTCGAATTCGCTTTCGAAGGCGGCCACGGCCGAACGCGCGCGCGCCAGCAGCTCGACCACCTTGGCGTCGCGCTGCGGGTCATGCCCTTCCTGCGTGGGCACGCCGGGCTCGCGGCGCTTGTCGATCTCGCCCAGGCGATGGTGCAGGGCCTCGATCAGCAGCTTGCGGCGCTTGGGATTGTCGAGCAGGTCGTCCTGCAGGTAGGGGTTGCGGCGCACCACCCAGATGTCGCCCAGCACTTCGTACAACATGCGCGCCGAACGGCCGGTGCGGCGCTCGCCGCGCAGGTCGCTGAGCCACTGCCAGGCATCCGCGCCCAGCAGGCGGCCGACGATTTCCCGGTCGGAAAACGAGGTGTAGTTGTACGGGATTTCGCGCAGGCGCGCGGTGGCTGCGGGCGGGATCGCCGCGGACAGGATTTGGCTGGCGAGGGGGGCGTTCATGGACAAGCGGAAGTAGGCCCTTAAAGAATCATTTTAAGACATTGCGCGACCGGACCTGTCCGCCCCCCCTTCCGGGCATGGCCTCAGACCGGCTGCGGGAAGAACCACAGCAGCCCGGCCGTCATGACCGTGTAGCGGGCGAATTTGCCGATGGCCATGTACAGGACGCAAGGCCAGAAGGCCAGCCGCAGCCAGCCGGCCACCGCGCAGAGCGGGTCGCCCACGGCGGGCAGCCACGACAGCAGCAGCGCCGGCGGGCCCAGGCGATGCAGCCAGTCGTGCGCCCGCAGGTGCCAGCGGCCGCGCATGCGGTCGCCGAAGCCGCCGGGGTGGCCGTGCGGCGCGCCCTCGGGGGCCGGATGGGGGTGCTTCTCGCGCCAGCGCTCGAAAGCCCGGTGGGCGCCCAGGCCCATGGCGTAGCTGATCGCCCCGCCCACGGTGTTGCCGACCGTGGCCACCAATACCGCCGGCCAGAACATTTCCGGCGCCAGCTTGACGAAGCCGAACACCGCCGGCTCGGAGCCGAGCGGCAACAAGGTAGCCGACACCAGGCTGACGACGAAAATGGCCGGCAGCCCCACCTCGGGCAGGGCCACCAGCGCCAGCACCCAGTGGACGGCGTTCAGCAGGCTTTGTTCCATGATGGGCGGCAGTGTAGCGCCAGCGGCCGGGCAAGTGGCAGAGCAGGTGTCGGGCACCCTGGGGGGCCCCGAAGGTGCCTGACACCCACAGGGTGTCAGGCACCTCACTGGCAAGGAAGTCGGACGCCTTGCCGCTCGCCTGCCCGGAAACCCGGAAATGCCCAAGCGGCCCGGCAGACCCGTGTGATATTCTGCCCCACGCCTTTTTTCCCTCACCCCGGCTGTTTTGCGCCATCATGTCCGCCGATTATCTGAAACGCATCCTGACCTCCAAGGTCTACGACGTCGCCGTCGAATCTCCGCTCGAAGCCGCTCCCCTGCTGTCGCAGCGAATTTCGAACACGGTGCTGCTCAAGCGTGAAGATACCCAGGCGGTGTTCAGCTTCAAGCTGCGCGGCGCCTACAACAAGATGGCCAACCTGGCGCCGGCGGCCCGCGCGCGCGGCGTCATCGCCGCTTCGGCGGGCAATCACGCCCAGGGCGTGGCCCTGGCGGCCAGCCGGCTGGGCTGCCGCGCCGTCATCGTCATGCCCACCACCAGCCCCCAGGTCAAGGTCGACGCCGTACGCCGCCTCGGCGGCGAGGTCGTGCTGGCCGGCGAAAGCTTCTCGGACGCCTATGCGCACGCCCAGAAGCTCGAAAAGAAAGAAAAACTGACGTTCGTCCACCCGTTCGACGACCCCGATGTCATCGCCGGCCAGGGCACCGTGGGCATGGAGATCCTGCGCCAGCACCCGGGCCCGATCGACGCCATTTTCGTGGCCATCGGCGGCGGCGGCCTGATCGCCGGCGTGGCCGCCTACGTCAAGCAACTGCGGCCCGAGATCAAGATCATCGGCGTGCAGACCGAGGATTCCGACGCCATGCTGCGCAGCGTGCGGGCCGGACGCCGGGTCCAGCTCAGCGACGTGGGCCTGTTCTCCGACGGCACGGCGGTCAAGATGGTAGGCGCCGAGACCTTCCGCCTGACGCGGCAATACGTGGACGATTTCGTGGTGGTCGACACCGACGCCATCTGCGCCGCCATCAAGGACGTCTTCACCGACACCCGCAGCGTGCTGGAACCGGCCGGCGCCATGGCGGTGGCCGCCGCCAAGCAGTACGCGGCCGAACACAAGCTCAAGGGCAAGACCCTGGTGGCCATCGCGTGCGGCGCCAACATGAACTTCGACCGCCTGCGCTTCGTGGCCGAGCGCGCCGAGGTCGGCGAAATGCGGGAAGCCGTGTTCGCCGTCACCATGCCGGAACAGCGCGGCAGCTTCCGCCGCTTCTGCGAACTGGTCGGCCACCGCAGCGTCACCGAGTTCAATTACCGCATATCCGACGCCGAGCGGGCCCATGTGTTCGTCGGCGTGCAGGTCAATTCGCCGGCCGAATCCGACAAGATCGCGGCCAACTTCCGTCGCCATGGCTTCGATACGCTCGACCTGACCCACGACGAAATGGCCAAGACCCACCTGCGCCACATGGTGGGCGGGCGTTCGGCGCTGGCCAGCCACGAACTGCTGTACCGCTTCGAGTTCCCCGAGCGCCCCGGCGCGCTGATGCGCTTCCTGAACGCCATGAACCCGGACTGGAACATCAGCCTGTTCCACTACCGCAACCAGGGCGCCGACTACGGCCGCATCCTGGTGGGCATCCAGGTGCCGCCCTCGGACAAGAAGCTATTCAAGACCTTCCTGGCCGAACTGGGCTACCCGCACTGGAACGAAACCGACAACCCCGCGTACCGGCTGTTCCTGTAGCCGCCGGGCGGTCGCCCTGGCAGCCGCCCAAAAAAGCGGAAGGGCCTCGAAGAGGCCCTTCCTTTCTAGGCACAGACACGTCCGGCGCAAACCTTCGCGGGGTCAGTTGTCACTCGACGGGCAGCGGAAAACCCGTGCATTCGGCAACCCGCGCCGGACGCGGCATGCGCTTAGAACCGGTGACGCAGACCGAACGCAACGGCAGTGCTGCGCAGGTCTTGCACGAACAGGTAGTCGTCCGCGTACGAGACATACGCGTACAGGTTGGTGCGCTTGCTCAGGTCATACGTGTAGCCCAGGCTGTAGACGTCCATCGAGGCGTCGTCGCCCAGGTGGTCGTCCTTGGGATCGGCGCGCTGCCAGGAAGCGAATACCTTGTGCGCGCCCAGGGGCACGGTGGCGCCCAGCATGTACGAATTGACCCGCGAGCCGTCCGCCAGGACGAAGTCGGGCACCGGCAAGCCGCGCGCGTCGGTGCTCACGAACCAGCCGTCGCGCGTCTGGCCGAAGGCGGCCGAGACCTTGACGACCTCGAAGTCGTAGGCCGCGCCGATGTTGTACTGCTGGATCCTGGCATCGGTATCGATGCTGCTTTCCGGGTTCATGCGATCGTAGGACAGGGCCACGGTCAGCGGGCCGTTGGCGTACTGCGCGCCGACGGTGATGACGCGGTTGTTGTCGCTGGTGCGGAAATTGCCCTCGCCGCTGGCGTTGAACGAATAGGCGACGCCCAGCTGCAGGCCCGAGAACGACGGGGTCTGGTACATGACCATGTTGTCCAGGCGCATGGTGTTGGCCGAACCGAAGGCCGTGCCCAGGTTGGCCGTTTCATAGCTCAGGCCGAACGGATCGATGGGGGTGAAGTACTTCGAGGCCAGGTTGGTCTGGCGGCCGAAGTCGAGGCGGCCCCAGGCATCGCTTTCCAGGCCGATGGTGGCCTGGCGCCCGAACATGCGGTTGTTCTGGGCGTGGTTGCCGGTATTCGGCGAGAAGCCGCCTTCCAGTTGGAAGACCGCCTTCAGGCCGTCACCCAGGTCCTCGGTGCCGCGCAGGCCGAAGCGCGAGCCGCTGTTCACGCCGTCGACGGCGCCAAAGCGGCTTTGCTTGGCATCGTGCAGCTTGATGCGGTTGTAGCCCAGACCCGCGTCGATCAGGCCGTACAGGGTAACGGAGGTCTCCGCCTGGGCCGCGCCCGCGAAGCCCGCGGCCAGGGCGACGGCCAGTAGCGTTTTCTTCATGATGATTCCCTAAAGCAAGGTGACAGGAAGGCCATGCGGGGCCGGCTCGCGAGGAGCCACGCGCCGCATGTTGCGTAAAAGTATCTTTCCAACTGCAAGAAGGATTAACCGCAGATTTGGCGAGCTGATAACCAAAAGCGCAGTTAATGCGTCCTACGTTGGGGGGATACCGCCTTCCGTCCCAGGGAAACGACGTCCTGGAAGCGCGGCCGCCAGCGCCGGATTCATGTCAAACAGGCAGGAGCGCGCCCCTGCCCACGTTGCATTTCAGCAACATTGACGGCCGCGCAGGCGCGGGCCGCGACGGGGCGAGGCGCCTCAGCGCGGTTCGGATGGGTAGTCCAGGTCGCCGAAGCTGACTTCGCCGGCGGCCTTGGCGGCCTCCAGCTCGGCCCGCACCTGCGCGCGGGTCTTGCGCGTGGCGGGCGGCCGTTCCGGCGGGTAGTCGAGGTCGCCGGAGCTCATCTCGCCGGCGGCGCGGGCGCGGGCGAGTTCCGCGCGCACCTGGGCGCGGGTCTTGTACGAGGCGGCGGGCGCCGGTGGCGGGTAGTCGAGGTCGCCGGAGGGGATCTGGCCGGCCGCGCGGGCGGCGGCCAGTTCGGCGCGCACCTGGGCGCGGGTCTTGCCGGGGGGCTTGGCGGACATGCGGGTCACCGTGCTGATCGCGCCGACCAAGCGGCGACGGGCCTCATGATACCGCCGCCCCTGCCTTCCAGTATTGGTATCGTTACGGTGCCGCGGCCCGGCGCGCCCATTGCGCAAGGTCATGCCACGGCTGTTCGCCCGCCGCGACGGCGCCGATTGTTCCATTTTCGACAAACGCATTGTCCATCGTGATGGGATATGTTTTCGCCAGGCATTGAACCTGAAGAGCACCATGGATATCCAGCTCAACGACATCGCGCTGTTCGTCGAAGTCGCCAAGCGCAAGAATTTCAGCCACGCCGCTGAAGCCCTGAATATTCCCGCCTCGACGCTGTCGCGGCGGGTCAGCGAGCTTGAACAGAGCATCGGCATGAAGCTGCTGAACCGCAGCACGCGCCGCATCGAGCTGACCGAGGCCGGGCTGGTGTACTTCGAGCGGTGCCGCCCCATCGTGGAAGAAGCCCGCGTGGCGCACGACCAGCTGCTGGACATGGCGGCGCAGCCCAAGGGCCGGCTGCGCATCTCCATGCCGTCGAGCCTGGCCCAGTTGTTCCTGCCGGCGGTGATCCGCGAATTCCGCACGCTGCACCCGGACATCGAATGCGATTTCGACCTGAACATGCAGCACATCGATCCCATCAGCAATCCGTACGACCTGGTGCTGCGGTTCGGCAAGCAGCCGGACTCCAGCCTGGTGGCCCGCCAGATCGTCCTGATGCAACACCGCCTGTACGCCTCGCCGCAGTACCTGGCCTTGCATGGCGAACCGCGCGCGCCGGCCGACCTGGGCCATCACGAATGCCTGCGGCCGGCCATGAGCGAAGCGTTTTCGTACTGGGTGCTGCATTCGGGCGAAAAGGTCGAACGCGTCGCGGTGTCGGGCCGGCTGGCGGCCAACAACATCGGCATGCTGTCGCGCCTGGCTAGCCAGGGGCTGGGCATCGCGCCGCTGCTGGTGTTCGACACCATCGGCCAGCCGATCCGCAACAAGGGCCTGGTGCCGGTGCTGCCCGACTGGACGCTGACGCCGGTGCCGCTGTTTGCCTTGCTGCCGTCGCGCGCCATTCCCGCCAAGACGCGCGCTTTCCTGGACTTCATCCAGCCGCGGCTCAGCGAGCCCGCTTCCTGGGCAATGGCCGAAGCCGCCTGAACGGCCGGCCTATTCCGCGCTGTCGTAGCTGCAGACCGTGAACAGCGGCGTGCCGGTGGCGGCCACCTTGCCGGAGCCGCCCAGCTCGGGCAGGTCGATGATGGCGGCGGCCTCGACCACATTGGCGCCCAGGCGCTGCAGCAGCTTGATGGCGGCCAGCATGGTGCCGCCGGTGGCGATCAGGTCGTCGACCAGCAGCACGCGCTGGCCAGTGCGCACCGAATCGGTGTGCATTTCGACGGAAGAATTGCCGTATTCGAGGGTGTATTCCTCGGCCACGGTGCGAAACGGCAGCTTGCCCTGCTTGCGCACCGGCACGAAGCCGAGGTTCAGTTCGTAGGCCAGCACGCTGCCGATGATGAAGCCGCGCGCGTCCACGCCGGCCACCAGGTCGAGGCGCTGGCGCATGTAGCGGTAGACGAACAGGTCGATCAGGACGCGGAAGGTGCGCGGATCCTGCAGCAGCGGAGTGATGTCGCGGAAGATCACGCCGGGCCGGGGCCAATCGGGGACGCTGCGGATGGTGCGCCGGATGAGTTCGGCGGTGTCGGTCTGCATGGGAACGCCCCGGAAAAATGAAGCAAGGCGAACTATAACCGTGTGGCCGATGTTAGGCCAGATCGGCGGCCGCCAGGCGGCCGCCGCGCAACCGCAGGCAGCGGTCCACCGTGCCGGGCGGCAGGCTGGCGTGCGTGACCAGGATCACGGTGCGGCCGCGCGCCGCGCCGGCCAGGTCGCGGAAGAACGCCTCCTGCGTGGCCATGTCCAGGCCCGCGGTCGGCTCGTCCAGGGCCAGGACCGGCGCAGGCGACAACAGGGCGCGCGCCAGGCACAGGCGGCGCGCCTGGCCGGCCGACAAGCTGGCGCCCGTCTCGCCGACCCAGGTATCCAGCCCGTCCGGCAGGCTGCGCACGAATTCGCCCAGGCGCGCCGCGTCCAGGGCCGACCACAAGGCGGCATCGGCGGCGCCGGGCGCGCCGATCAGCAGGTTGGTGCGCAGCGTGCCGAGGAAAACCGGCGCATCCTGGCTCAGCCATGCCACGCGCCGATGCAGTTCGGCCTGGGCGGCGTGGCGCACGTCCACGCCGCCGAAGCTCACTCGACCGGATCGGGGGTCTTCGAGCCGCAACAGGAGCTGCAACAGCGTGGACTTGCCGGCCCCGCTGGGGCCGATGATCGCGACGCGTTCCCCCGGGGCGATGCGCAGATCGATCCCGTCGAGCACCGCCGGCCCGGCCTGCCCGTCGGCGGCCGGATAAGCGAAATGGACCTGCTGGAACTCGACCGCCCCGCTGATCGGCAAGGCTTGCGGCGCGGCGGGGTCGCGCTGGTCGGGCGACTGTTGCATGACCGCCCCGATGCGCCCGGCGGCGGCCACCGCGCCGCCCAGCCGCGCGGCGCCGCGCATCAGCGGCCCGGCCACCTCGAACAGGCCGAGCACGGCCAGCAGCAGGCCGGCCAGCAGCGGGCCGCCGAGCTCGCCGCGCGCCAGCGCGTCGAGCCCGAACCACAGGACCGCCACCACACAACCGCCGGCGGCGACCTGCAACAGCCACAGGCCGGCCGCGGCCGTGCGGGCCTGCGCGTCGCGCGCCCGGGCCGCCGCGGCGCACTGGCCGGCGAAGCGCGCGCGAGCCTGGCCGGCGGCATGCAGGACGACCAGGTCGGCGTGGCCTTGCACGGCTTCCAGGGTGGCGGCGCGCAGGGCGGCCAGGCTTTCCTGGGCGGCACGGCCCGGCCGGCGCGCGGCCAGGGCCAGCCAGGCCGGGATCGCCAGGGTGACGATGCCCATGGCCAGCGCGAGGATCGCGCCCGCGACGGGCAGCCGGTACCCGAGCACGCCGGCCAGCAATGCGCCGGCGGCGGCGGCGGTCGCAACGGGCGCCAGTACATGGAGGAAGACCGTGTCCAGCGCATCGACATCGCCGGTCAGCCGGGCCACCAGGTCGCCGCCGCGATACCGCGCCAGTTGCCGCGGCGTCAGGCGCACCAGGGCGTCGAACACCCGCGTGCGCAGGTCGGTCAGCAGGCGCAGCGTGGCGGCATGGCCGACCAGCCGCTCGGCATAGCGCGAGGCGATGCGCACGAACGACAGCAGTCGCACCAGGGCCGACGGCACGAAGAGATTGAATGCCGTGCCGGCGCCGGCCAGCGCGGCGGCGCTGAGGAACCAGCCCGATACGCCCAGCAGGCCGACGCCGGCGGCGATGGTAAGCAAGGCCAGCGCGAGGGCCGCCAGCAGGCCGCGCCAGCGGCGGCGATACAGCGGCAGCAGCAGGCGCAGCGACCTCATGCGGGCTCCAGCGTGCCGCGCGCCAGGCGCACGACGCGCGGCAGGCGCGCCGCCACGGCGGGCGCATGGGTTGCCAGCAGCAAGGTGCGGCCGCGGGCAAAGGACAGGATTTCGTCCAGCACCTGCACCTGGGTGACATCGTCCAGGTGGGCCGTGGGCTCGTCCAGCAGGATCAGCCCAGGGTCGCGCAGGAACAGCCGCGCCAGGGCGACCCGCTGCATCTGCCCGCCGGACAGGCCGTGGCCGCCCTCGCCCAACTGCGTCTGCAGTCCGGCCGGCATGGCCTGCGTGAAGGCCAGCACATGGGCGCGGCGGGCGGCCTCGCGCACTTGTCCATCGGTGGCATCGGGGCGCCCCAGGCGGATGTTGGCGGCAATGCTGCCGGCGAACAGGTAAGGCCGCTGCCCGATCAGGGCCACGCGGGCGCGCAATGCCGCCTCGTCCCAGTCCGCCAGCGGCCGGCCGTCGATACGGATCTCGCCGGCGCAGGGCCGCAGCCGGCACAAGGCTTCGAGCAACGTGGTCTTGCCCGCGCCGCTGGCGCCCATCAGCGCCATATGGGCGCCAGCCGGCAGGTCGAGCCGCGCTGCGTCGAGCACCGGGACGGGCCGTCCGGCGACCGGCACGGTCAGGCCGCGCGCCTGCAACGCGGCCGCCCCGGACCCGGCCGGCACGGGCGCCTGGGACGGCTGGCGCGGCGCGGCCGCCTCGGGCAGCCCGTCGAAGACCTGGGCGATCTGCGCCACCGCCGCGCGGGCGGCGGCCCGGTCGTGGTAATGGGCGGCGAACTGGCGCAGCGGCGCATAGACTTCCGGCGCCATCAGCAGGCAGAAGAACCCGGTCTGCAGGGTCAGCGGCGTAGCGCGCAGGTCGAGAAACCCCAGGTAGGTAAGGCCGAAATACACGGCGATACCCGCCACGCCGAGCGCCGCGAAAAACTCGAGCACGGCCGATGACAGGAAGGCGATGCGCAGCACGGCCATCGTGCGCCGCCGCAGGGCCTCGCTGGCCGCGGCCACGGCCTGCCCCTCGGCCTCGGCGCGGCCATACAGTTTCAGGGTGACCAGGCCGCGCAGCCGGTCGGCGAAAAAGCCCGACAGCCGGGCGAAGGCGCGCAAATGGCGGCGGCTGGCCGCCTCGGCGCCCCACCCCACCAACGCCATGAACAGCGGGATCAGCGGCGCGGTGACCAGCAGCAGCACCCCCGCCACCAGGTCGAATGGCAGCAACGCCACGGCAAACGCCGGCGGCAGTACCGCCGCCGCGATCACGGCCGGCAGGTAGCGGGAGAAAAAACCGTCGAGCGCATCGACCTGGTCGACCACTGCGCTGGCCAGCTCACCCGAAACGCGCGTGCGCGACCAGGCGGGACCCTGCGCGAGCAGGCGCTCGAACAGGGCCAGCCGGACCGACTGCTTGATGCGCTCGGCGGCGCGCGCGCTGGCGCGCTCGGCCAGCCAGGCCAGCCCGGCGCGGGCCAGCATCAGCCCGGCGATCACGCCGATGGCGCCGGCCAGTTCGGCGCGCGGCGCCTGTCCCGCAATGGCGGCGTCGAGCAGGCGCGCCAGCCACCAGGCCTGCAGCAGCAACAACACGCCGCCGGCCAGGGGCGCCGCCGCGGCCAGGCCGAGCGGCCCGCGCACGGTGCGCGCCTGCGCCGCCAGCCAGCGCGCGTGTTCGGGCGACGACGGGCGCGACGCGGCGGGGTCGCGCTCCAGGCCCGCGATACCGCTCACGCGTCGCCGGAGGGCTTGGCCGGGTCGTGTTCAGCGCCTTCGCGCAGTTCGAACCACATGGCATTCAGGATGGCGAACGCGCAGGCCAGGCTCAAGCCGAGAATCCACGAGAAATACCACATGAGCGGCTCCTAGTAAGAATTGGGCGTGCCGCCCACCGATTCCTGCGTGACCTTGCCGCGCATCACGCGATAGACCCATGCGGTGTACACGGTGATGATGGGCAGGAAGAACAGCACGGCCAGCAGCATGATCCACAGCGTCAGCCGGCTGGACGAGGCGTCCCAGACGGTCAGGCCGAAACGCGGGTCGGTCGAGGACGGCATCAGGAACGGGAACAGCGCCAGCCCGACCGTGAGGATGACGCCGGCGATGGCCAGCGACGACACGATGAACGCCAGCCAGTTGGCCCGCAGCGTCAAGAGCAGCGCCACCAGCAGCGCGCCGCCCACGCCCAGCGCGGGCGCGATCCAGGCCAGCGGCCATTTCTCGAAATTGGCCATCCAGCCGCCGGGCTGCGCCGTCACCGCCTTGAGCAGCGGGTCGGAGGCCGCCATGGCGTTGGCCGGGCCGCTCAGGACATGGCCATCGATGCCGCCGGCCACCCAGACCCCGCCCGCCACGAACAGCGCCGCGGTCAGGATGGCGGCGACACGGCCGGCCTGCCGCGCGCGCTCGGCGACGGCGCCGTCGGTGCGCCAGGCCAGCACGATGGCGCCGTGCATGACCAGCATGGCCAGGCTCAGCAGGCCGGCCAGCAGCGCGAACGGGCTGAACAACTGGTAGAAGTGGCCGTGGTACACCGGCCGCAGCATGGCGCCGTCGAAACCGAACGGCACGCCGACGACCAGGTTGCCCATTGCCACGCCGAACACCAGCGAAGTCACCACGCCCGACGCGCACAGGACGTTGTCCCAGGTCTGGCGCCAGCGCGTGCCTTCCATCTTGCTGCGGTACTTGAATCCCACCGGCCGCACGATCAGCGCCACCAGGGCCAGCATCATGGCCAGGTAGAAGCCCGAGAACGAGGCCGCATACAGCAGCGGCCAGGCCGCGAAGATGGCGCCCCCCGCGGTGATGAGCCAGACCTGGTTGCCTTCCCAGACGGGGCCCACCACGTTGATCACCACGCGCCGCTCGATGTCGGTGCGCGCCACCACGGGCAGCAGCGCCGCCACGCCCAGGTCGAAGCCGTCCATGACCGCGAAACCGATCAGCAGCAGGCCCAGCAATACCCACCAGATGACCCGCAAGGTCGCGTAGTCGAAAGGAATGAGACTGTCCATTTGCGAGCTCCGTGGTCAGGCGGCGTCGATGGCCGCGATGGCGGGGTCGGCCGACGCCCCGGCAGAGACGGGCTTGTCCGGCTTCGGGCCGGCCTTGATGGCGTGCAGCATGACCTTCACGCCGATGACCAGCAACACCGTGTACAGCACCAGGAAGATAGTCAGGCTGATCAGCAGGTCGCTCATGGAGAGGCCCGAGGCCGCGTAGTAGGTGGGCAGCACGCCCTCGATCACCCACGGCTGGCGGCCGTACTCCGCCACGAACCAGCCGGACTCGATGGCGACCCATGGCAAGGGCAGGCTCCAGAGCGCCACCTTGAGCAGGGCCGGCCGGCTGTCGAGCCTGCCGCGCGAGGCGAGCCAGAAGGCCACGCCGAAGAACAGGATCAGGTACAGCCCCACCGCGACCATGATGCGGAAGGCCCAGAACAGCGGCGCCACGTTCGGGATGGTGTCGAGCGCCGCCTGCTGGATATCGGCCTCGGTGACCTTGGAGAGGTCCGGCTGGTGGCGCTTGACCAGCAGCGCATAGCCCAGGTCGGGCCACAGCCGGTCGAGCGTCATGCGGGCTTCGGTGTCATTGGGGTTGGCGCGGATGCGCTCCATTGCCGCGTAGGCCTGCAGGCCCTCGCGGATGCGGAACTCGGCGCGCTTGACCAGGTCGTCGATGCCCAGCAGCGGCGTGGTGAGCGAGCGCGTGCCGATGATGCCCATGACGTAGGGAATCTCGATCGCGAAGTCGTTCTTGCGCTCGGCCTGGTTGGGAATGGCGAACAGGTTGAAGCTGGCCGGCGCGGGCTCGGTATGCCACATGGCCTCCATGGCCGCGATCTTCATCTTCTGGTGCTCGGTGGTCAGGTAGCCGCTTTCGTCGCCCAGCACCACTACGGACAGCGCCGAGGCCAGCCCGAAGCTGGCGGCCACCGCCATGGAGCGCTTGGCCAGGTCGACGTGGCGCCGCCGCAGCAGGTACCAGGCGCTGATCGACATGACGAACATGGCGCCGGCCACATAGCCGGCGCTGACCGTATGCACGAACTTGGCCTGCGCCACGGGGTTGAAGATGACCGCGGCGAAATCGGTCATCTCCATGCGCATGGTGTCGGGGTTGAACACCGCGCCCACCGGGTTCTGCATCCAGCCGTTGGCGATCAGGATCCACAGCGCCGAGAAGTTGGTGCCGAACGCGACCAGCCAGGTCACGATGAGGTGGCCGACCTTGGACAGGCGGTTCCAGCCGAAGAAGAACAGGCCGACAAAGGTGGCTTCCAGAAAGAAGGCCATCAGGCCTTCCAGCGCCAGGGGCGCGCCGAAGACGTCGCCGACGTAGTGGCTGTAGTACGACCAGTTCATGCCGAACTGGAATTCCATCACCACGCCGGTGGCCACGCCCAGCGCGAAGTTGATGCCGAACAGCGTGCCCCAGAACATGGTCATGCGGCGCCAGATGTCGCGGCCGGTCATGACGTACACGCTTTCCATGATGGCCAGTATGAAGGACAGGCCCAGCGTGAGCGGCACGAAGATGAAGTGGTACATGGCTGTCGCGGCGAACTGGAAGCGCGACAGATTGACGACGTCGAGATCGATCATGGACAGCTCCCTAGCAGACAGCAAACCACGAAGGCACGCACATGCCGAGGTCGATACGACAGCAGGCCCGCGATGCGGGACGCCGCGGCAAGTTCATGGGGATACTCCTCGATTTGTGCCGCGGTGTCATTCCCGGCCCCGCAGCTTGCCGGCAAAATCCAACACTTTTTGAACCTTGGTGCCCAGTTTCATCAGGCTTTGCAGCGTCTCGGGCGGCAGGCGGTGCACTTCGTCGAACCAGCCCGTGGACAATTCGATGAGCTCGAGCATTTCGCGCATGCGCTGCTGGGCATAGGCCTCGGAGGCGCCGGCGGGCGGCGCGAGCAGCGTGTCGCGCAACAGAGTGAGCGTGGGGTCGATTTCGCGCTTGCGCTTTTCTTCCATGAGGATGCGGAAGATTTCCCAGACATCCTTGGGCGACTCGAAATAGTCGCGCCGGTCGCCCACCTGGTGCACCAGCTTGACCAGGCGCCACGACTGCAGCTCCTTGAGCCCCATGCTGACGTTGGAACGGGAAAAACCCAGGGCTTCGGCGATGTCGTCCGCGTGCAGCGGCTGCGGCGACAGGAACAGCAGGGCGTAGATCTGCCCCACGGTGCGGTTGACCCCCCACCGGCTGCCCATTTCGCCAAAATGCAGGACGAAGCGTTCGGTCTGGGGGCTGAGCGTCATAAAAATTCTGTTACTTCGATTTCAGTAATTCCTGAAATTATCGAACCAACAGAAAGAGAATGCAAGCTCGTTGCGAATTGGCAAAGCAGCGTCCAGGCGGGAAAGCTAGGCGGGCACGACTGGCCCGCCTGCGTTTTATGTGCGCACGGCTACCGTGGCAGCGACGCGCCCGGCTTTTTCGCGGGCCGCGTCCACGTCGGCCGCCACCGCCAGGGCTACGCCCATGCGGCGCTTCACGTAGGATTCCGGCTTGCCGAACAGCCGGATGTCCGTGCCGGGCTCGGCCAGGGCCTCGGCCACGTGGTGGAACGACACCCCGCGCGCATCCACCCCGCCGTAGATGACGGCGCTGGCGCCAGGCTGGCGCAGCGAGGTGTCGACCGGCAGGCCCAGCAGGGCGCGGGCGTGCAACTCGAATTCGCTCTGGACCTGGCTGATCATCGTGACCATGCCGGTATCGTGCGGGCGCGGGCTGACCTCCGAGAACCAGACCTGGTCGCCCGCCACGAACAGCTCCACCCCGAATACGCCCAGCCCGCCGAGCTCGGTGGTGATGGCGCGGGCGATCTCGCGCGCGCGCTCGAGCGCCGCGGGGCGCATGGGATGCGGCTGCCAGCTCTCGACGTAGTCGCCGTCGACCTGGCGGTGGCCGATCGGGTCGCAGAAGTGGGTGTGCACCGTGCCGTCGGCCCCCCGCGCGCGCACCGTGAGCAGGGTGATCTCGTAGTCGAAGCGGATGAAGCCCTCGACGATGATGCGGCCCGCGCCCACCCGGCCGCCTTCCTGGGAATAGCGCCACGCGCCGGCGATGTCATCGGGCCCGTGGATGACCGACTGCCCCTTGCCGGAGGACGACATGACCGGCTTGACCACGCACGGGTAGCCGATGCCGCCGTCGATGGCCTGGCGCAGCTCGGCCTCGCTGTCGACGAAACGGTACGGCGAGACCGGCAGTTGCAGGGTCTCGGCGGCCAGGCGGCGGATGCCCTCGCGGTTCATGGTCAGCTGGGCGGCGCGCGCGGTCGGGGTGACGCGCACCGCGCCGGCCGCCTCGAGCTCGACCAGGACATCCGTGGCGATGGCCTCGATCTCGGGCACGACCACGGCGGGGCGCTCCTGCTCGATGATGCGGCGCAGGGCCGGCGCGTCGGTCATGGGGATGACGTGCGCGCGATGCGCCACCTGGTGGCCGGGCGCGTCGGCGTAGCGGTCGACCGCCACGACCTCGGCCCCCAGCCGCTGCAAGGCAATGATGACCTCCTTGCCGAGTTCGCCGGCGCCCAGCAGCATGACGCGGGTAGCCGAGGCGGACAGGGGCGTGCCCAGCACGGGCGCGGGAAACGAAGACATGATGTGACGGCCTGGAAAAAGAGTTGAAACCGGAAATTGCGCCGCCAGCATGCCATAGCCCCCCCGGCGCCAGCAACCTGCCATACTACGATTAAAATCCCGCCATGACTGAGCATCCCCATTCTTCGTCCGAAGCCGCCCTCGACTCGGCGCGCCGCACCCTGCAGGTCGAGGCGCAAGCCATCCACGACCTGTCGGCCCGGCTGGACGACGGTTTCTCGCGCGTGGTCGACATGCTGCTGGCCTGCCGCGGCCGCGTGGTCGTCAGCGGCATCGGCAAGACCGGCCACATCGCCCGCAAGATCGCCGCCACCTTCGCCTCGACCGGCACGCCGGCGTTCTTCGTGCATGCCGCCGAGGCCATCCATGGCGACCTGGGCATGATCACCCGCGACGACGTGCTGATCGCGATCTCGCATTCCGGCTCCGGCCAGGAATTGCTGACGATCCTGCCGGTGGCGCGCCGCATGGGCGCCGGCCTGATCGCCATGACCGGCAACCCGTCTTCCGAGCTGGCGCGGCTGGCCGACCTGCACCTGGACACCAGCGTGGCGCAGGAGGCCTGCCCGCTCAACCTGGCGCCCACTGCCAGCACTACCGCCGCGCTGGCGCTGGGCGACGCGCTGGCCGTGGCCTGCCTGGAAGCGCGCGGCTTCGGCCCCGAGGACTTCGCCCGCTCGCACCCGGGCGGCACGCTGGGACGCCGGCTGCTGACCCACGTGCGCGACGTCATGCGCAAGGGCGCGGCGCTGCCCACGGTGGCCCAGGATTCCCCCCTGTTCCCTGCGCTGGAAGAGATGTCGGCCAAGGGCATGGGCATGACCATCGTGCTCGACGCCGCCGGCAAGCCGGCGGGCATCTTCACCGACGGCGACCTGCGCCGGCTGATCGAGCGCCATGGCGACATCCGCAACCTGACGGTGGCCCAGGGCATGACGCGCATGCCGCGCAGCATCGGGCCGGATGCCCTGGCCGTCGAAGCGGCCCGCCAGATGGACGAACAGCGGCTCAGCCAGATGCTGGTGCTGGATGCCGACGGTTCGCTGCTGGGCGCCCTGCACATGCACGACCTGATGGCCGCCAAGGTGGTATGACCATGACAACCTCCCCCTCCGCCACCCATCCCGCCGAAGCCCTGGTGCTGGCCCGCATCGCGCCGGCCGTGCGCGAGCGCGCCGCCGCCGTGCGTCTGATGGTCTTCGACGTCGACGGCGTGCTCACCGACGGCAGCCTGTATTACGGCGAAAACGGCGAACTGTTCAAGCGCTTCCACGCGCTGGACGGCCACGGCCTGCGCCTGCTGATCGAGGGCGGCCTGAAGGTCGCCCTGGTCACCGGCCGCTCGGGCCCCATCGTGGACCGCCGCGCCGCCGAACTGGGCATCGCCGAAGTCCACCAGGGCGTGCGCGACAAGGCCGCCGCGCTGGCGGAACTCGCCCAGCGCAATGGCGTCGAACTGACACAGACCGGCTACATGGGCGACGACATCATCGACCTGCCCGCCATGCAGCGCGCCGGCTTCGCCGCCAGCGTCGCCAATGCGCCGGGCTATATCGCCCAGGCTGCGCACTGGGTCGCGTCGCAGCCGGGCGGCAGCGGCGCGGTCCGCGAATGCTGCGACCTGCTCCTGGCCGCGCAAGGCCGGCTGGGCGCCTTCATGATGGCGCCGGGCCTGCTGGGCCCCGGCGCCATCCAGTAACCGCCGCCACGGCATGAAAGAACGTCTCCCCTCCCTGATCGCGCTGTTCCTGCTGATCGCGCTCGTCGCCGGCACCTGGTGGGCCGCCGACTACGCGCAGCGCGCCATACCGGTCGACCCGCCGCGCCGCCTGACCCACGAAATGGATTCCTGGGGGCGGGATTTCGTCATGCTGCGCACCGACCCCACGGGCAAGCCGATCAACCGCCTCGAAGGCGACTATGTCCAGCATTTTCCCGACGACGATTCCTACCACGTGACGGCGCCGCGCGCGATCGGCCAGCAGGCCGAGAACCCGGTCACGGTCGGCACCTCCAAGACCGCCATCATGGAGCGCGACGGCAAGCGCATCATCATGAACGGCGAGGCGCATGTGCACCGCCAGCCCGACGCCAACAACGACGCGCTCGACGTGCGCAGCGAGCAGCTCATCATCCTGCCCGACGAGGACGTGGTCTACACCGACCTGCCGGCCGTGGTCGTGAAGGGCCGTTCGCGCATGAGCGGCACCGGCATGCACTACAACAACAAGACCCGGCAACTCCAGGTGTCGGCCTCCACCGACGTCAAGATCGACGGCTCCGAAACACGCCAGCGCCAGTCGCGCGAATCAACCCAGAATCGACCATGATCCATTCCCGCCCCCTTCTCGCCTCGACGCGGCTAATCGGCGCCCTGCTGCTGGGCGCGGCCATGTGCGCGCAGGCGCAGCAACAGAACGCGCCCGCCGAAGAGCCGAGCACGCTGATCCTGTCCGACACGCTGCACTACGACGACGTGAAGCGGCAGAGCATCTTCACCGGCAATGTGGTGCTGACGCGCGGCCTCATGAAACTGACCGCCGACCGGCTGGAAGTCCATGAAGACGCAGCCGGCAACCAGTACGGCACCGCCACCGCCGAGAAAGGCAAGATCGTCACCATTCGCCAGGAACGCCCCGAGACGTACGAAGTCATCGAGGGCAAGGGCCTGCGCGCCGAGTACGACGGCACCAAGAGCCAGTTCGACCTGATCGGGCAGGCGGTCGTCACCCGCTACATCTGCGGCAAGCCGTTCGACACCATCCGGGGCGAACGGGTGCGCTATAACGAGAAAACCGGCGTCTACCAGGCCCAGGGCGGCCCCAATTCGTCGGCGCCCGGCGGCCGCGTGCGATCGCTGGCCGAGCCGCGCGCCAAGGCCGACGCCGCCATCGCCGAATGCCGCGCCAGGGGCGGCAAGGGCGCCAAGCAAGGCAGCTGACCGCCCCCTCGCCTAATCCGAACGCATCCACGATGACCCAGACTTCCAAGCCATCTTCCCCCGCCCCGGGCGTCAAGCAGGGCAGCCTGCGCGCCACCGGCCTGCGCAAGATCTACAACGGCCGCACGGTCGTGCAGGATGTTTCGCTGTCGGTCGTCAGCGGCGAGGTCGTGGGGCTGCTGGGCCCCAACGGGGCCGGCAAGACCACCAGCTTCTACATGATCGTCGGCCTCGTGCCCGCCGATGCGGGCCGCATCGAGATCGACGACGCCCCGATCACCGCCATGCCCATCCACAAGCGGGCGCGCATGGGCCTGTCGTACCTGCCGCAGGACGCCTCGGTATTCCGGCGCCTGACCGTCGAGCAGAACATCCGCGCCGTGCTCGAACTGCAGATCGACGCCGACGGCAAGACCTTGTCGGAACCCCAGATCAAGGAACAGCTCGAGGCGCTGCTGGACGAACTGCAGATCGGCCACATCCGCGGCAACGCCGCCATTTCGCTGTCCGGCGGCGAGCGCCGCCGCGTGGAAATCGCCCGCGCGCTGGCCACGCGGCCGCGCTTCATCCTGCTGGACGAGCCGTTCGCCGGGGTGGACCCGATCGCCGTGATCGAAATCCAGCGCATCGTGCGCTTCCTCAAGGGACGCGGCATCGGCGTGCTGATCACCGACCACAACGTGCGCGAAACCCTCGGCATCTGCGACCGCGCCTACATCATCAGCGAAGGCAAGGTGCTGACCGACGGCCAGCCCGACGAGATCGTCGGCGACCCGGCCGTCCGGCGCGTCTACCTGGGCGAACACTTCCGCATGTAACCCAGCCGCGCCCGCGCGGCAAGCCCCCTCCCGCCCCGGGAAAACCCCTGCCCACGGCCGCCCTGGGAGGACGCTTGCGCTTGTCCCGGCGCAACTTGTTTTACCCGCCAGAGTCTATACACTAGTACTGAACGCCGCCGTTTTCCGCGGCGGCGCAAAGCCTCTTTTCACCCTTTCTACAGGAGACCCTTTTACAAAATCCCTCGCGCGATTCGCGCACCCATTTCTCTTTTTCAAGGAAGGAGAGCGCACTATGAACCTGAGCATCTGCGGTCGTCACCTCGACGTCACCCCGGCCATCCGGGAATATGTCATGAATAAACTGGCGCGAGTGCTGCGGCATTTCGATCACGTGATCGATACCCAGGTCATGCTCTCAGTAGAGCCCCTGCGGCACAAAGCCGAAATCACCATGAGACTGCGCGGCAAGGACATCCACTGCGAGGCAGTGGACGAAAACCTCTACGCAGCCATCGACCTGCTGGCCGACAAGATCGATCGCCAGGTCCTCAAGCACAAAGACAAGGTGCAAAGCCATTCAGCCGAGTCGGTGAAGCGACAAGCCGCTGCCATCGCGCAGCAGAATCCGTAGTCCCGCGCCTCACCTTTCGCTCGCGCCGAGCATGCGCCCGAGCTTGAAACCCACGATCCCACCGGTGGATCATCCGACCCCGGTGTCCCGCAGGATGCAGTACCCATCCCGTCGGGGCATCGGCTAGACACTCCCCCCTCCCATTAGCGTCCGGAACCGACTATGCTGTCGCGTTCACAAGGCTCGCCGCCGCCGTGCGTTTTTGCACTGCGGCATATAACCATATAATGACCCGCATGAATCATTTGTCGCGCATCCTACCCGCCGGCAACATCGTGCTCGACATGAACGCCACCAGCAAGAAACGGGCGTTCGAGCAGGCCGGGCTACTTTTCGAAAACCATCATGGCCTGGCCCGGACCGTCGTGTTCGACAGCCTGTTCGCCCGTGAGCGCCTCGGCTCGACCGCGCTCGGCCAGGGCGTGGCGGTGCCGCACGGCCGCGTCAAGGGGCTGGAGCAGCCCCTGGCCGCGTTCATCCGGCTGGCGCAGCCCGTCGCGTTCGACGCCCCCGACGGCCAGCCGGTCACCATGCTGATGTGCCTGCTGGTGCCCGAGACCGCCACCCAGCAGCACCTGGATATCCTGGCCGAACTGGCGCAGCTCATGTCCAACAAGGCGTTGCGCGAAGGCCTGGCCACCGAATCCGATCCGGCCGAAGTCCACCGGATGCTCACCACGGGCCAACGCTGACCTCCGCGGAGTCGCTGCCATGCTTACCGTGCAGGAACTGGTCGACGACAACGCCGACAAAATCCCCTTCAACTGGATCGCCGGCCACGGCGCCGCCGACCGGGCGATCCGCGACGACGGCATGGCGGCCGCCGACCTGGTCGGCCACCTGAACCTCATCCACCCCTCGCGCATCCAGGTGTTCGGCCAGGAGGAACTGGCCTATTACAGCCGCTTCGACCTGCGCCGCCGCACGCACCACATGGACGAGCTGCTGATCGGCGGCGTGCCGGCCATCCTGCTGGCCGACGGCCTCACCCCGCCGCAGGACCTGATCGACCAGTGCGAACAGCACCAGGTGCCGCTGCTGTCCACCCCGGTGGCGGCGGCCCAGCTCATCGACCTGTTGCGCATCTACCTGGGCAAGAAGCTGGCGCCCACCACCACCGTGCACGGCGTCTTCATGGACGTGCTCGGCCTGGGGGTGCTGATCACCGGCGAGTCAGGGCTGGGCAAGAGCGAACTGGCGCTGGAACTGATCTCGCGCGGGCATGGCCTGGTGGCCGACGACGCGGTGGAATTCTCGCGCACCGCGCCCAGCATGATCGAAGGACACTGCCCGCCGCTGTTGCAGAACATGCTCGAAGTGCGCGGGCTGGGGCTGCTGGACATCCGCACCATTTTCGGCGAGACCTCGGTGCGCCGCAAAATGCGCCTGAAACTGATCGTCCACCTGGTGCGCGCCACCGCGCAGGACAAATTCGAGCGCCTGCCCCTACAGGACATCACCCAGGACATGCTCGGCCTGCCGGTGCGCAAGGTGATGCTGCAGGTCGCGGCCGGCCGCAATCTCGCCGTGCTGGTCGAGGCGGCCGTGCGCAATACCATCCTGAAGCTGCGCGGCATCGACACCCTGGGCGAGTTCATGGAACGCCAGGCCATGGCGATCCTGCAGAGCAGCAAATAGCCCCGCCATCGGGCGGGGCTCTGCCCAGGGCGGGCCGGCCCTAGTCGAGCGTCGCGGCGCTGCGCACGCGCTTGACGTCGAACGCGGTGACCGAGCCCGCGCCATTGCCCCAGCTGGACCGCACATACGACACCAGCGCCGCCACGTCGGCATCGCCCAGCAACGGGCCGAACGGCGGCATGCCGTGCGGACGCGGGTTGGCCGCCGTGGCGGGGGCGTAGCCGCCGTCCAGCACCACGCGGATCGTGTTGACGGGCGACGGCGCGGTGACGGTCGGGTTGCCCGCCAGCGCCGGCCACGCCTGGCCGCTGCCGGAGCCGTCGGCCTGGTGGCATTGCACGCAATGCTGCTCGTACAGCTGGCCGCCGCGCTGCATCAGGGCGGCGCCGGCCGGGCGCCCCGGCACGGGCTTCGTCTCGGCGGCGGGCAAGGACTTCAGGTAGGCGCCGATTGCCAGGGCGTCGGCGTCGGTCAGGTATTGCGTGCTGCCGAGCACCACTTCGGCCATCGGCCCGGCGGCGCTCGAATGGCGCGCCATGCCGGTCTGCAGCAGGGTCGCGATGTCCTGCTCGCTCCAGCGCCCCAGCCCGGTAAGCGGATCGCCGTCCAGCGGCGGGGCGTACCAGTCCAGCCCGGCGATCAGGGCGCCGCCCAGGCGCTCGGCCCCGACGCTGGCGCCCAGGCGGTTGCGCGGCGCATGGCAGGCCGCGCAGTGGCCGAGGCCCTGCACCAGATAGCGGCCGCGGTTCCACTGCGCCGGCTGGTCGGGCTGGTCCTGCTGGACGCCGGGGCGGAAGTACAGCGCCCGCCAGACCGCCAGCAGCCAGCGCTGGTCGTAGGGGAACGCCAGGTCATGCGGGCGATTGGCCCGCTCGACCGGTTCGACGGTGCGCAGGAAGGCGTAGAGGGCATCGGCATCGGCCCGGGTAATGCGGGTGTACTCGGTATATGGAAACGCGGGATACAGCAGGCTGCCGTCGCGCGATTTGCCGTTGTGCAGCGCGCGCCAGAAATCGTCGGCGCTCCAGGTGCCGATGCCGGTCTGCCGGTCTGGCGTGATGTTCGGCCCGTACAGGGTGCCGAACGGGGTCGGGATGGGCGTGCCGCCGGCATAGGCCTGGCCGCCGCGGGCCGTATGGCAGGCCGCGCAATTGCCCAGCCGGGCCAGGTAGCGGCCGCGTTCGACGAGTTGGCCGGCGTCGGCCTGGACGGCGGCGGCGCCATCGGCGTCGTCTTCGCGAGTGCCCACCCAGTACAGGACGGAGATGCCCGCCGCCACGGCGAGCACCAGGACCAGCAGGAGTTGTTTGATGAGTTTCATGCCGCCCCCCTTAGTGCCCGGCCTGGCTGCCGCACTCGACCGGCAGGTCCGCCGACCCGGCCGGGTCGGGCTGGTAGGGCTCGACGATGGGGCGCGACGCCAGCCATGCCGACAGGGCGCCGATGTCCTGGGGGGGTGAGCTGGTCGGCGATGGCGGCCATGCAGTCCGGCTCCGCCGCCCGGCGCAGGCCGTTCTTCCAGCCGCCGATCTGCGCGGCGATGTAGTCGCGCGGCAGGCCCAGCAGGCCGGGAATGGCGGGGGCCAGCCCGCTGAACGCCGCCCCATGGCAGGCGGCACAGGCCGGCAGCCCGCGCTGCGGGTCGCCCTGGGTGGCCAGCAGCCGGCCTTGCTCCAGGACGGCGGCCGAGACGCCCGGCGCCGCCGGCGGCGGATACGGGACGTGCTGGTCGGCGAAGTAGGCCGCCATCTCGCGCAGGTAGTCGTCGGGCAGGCCGTCCAGCAAATGGGCCATGGGACGGTATTGGCGCCGCCCGTCGCGGAAATTCAGCAACTGGTGGTAGAGATAGTCGCGCGGCTTGCCGGCCAGCCGCGGATAGTAGCCATCCGTCCCTGCTTTACCCTGGTCGCCGTGGCAGGCGGTACAGGCGGCCACGCGCGCCTGCATGGTGTCCGGGCGCAGGGACTCGGCCTGTTGCGCCCCGGCGGGCCCGGCGGCCAGTGCCGCCATTCCCGCCGCGGCGGCCAGCGCGGCCCGGCCCGCAATACGGGAGAAAAGTGAAAATGCTGACATTCCTGGACAACATCGATGCAGAAGAAGGCCGCGCCTGGCGGGGAGCGGGAAGAGGAGCCCGCCCATGTTACAGGCCAATGGCGGTGTAATGCTATATCGGGCCGTATCAAGCGGGTATCACGACGGCAAAATCGTGCAACAATCAAGGCCATGTTGAAAGTCGTCCTCATCACCGGTATTTCCGGCTCGGGCAAGTCGGTCGCGCTGCGCATGCTGGAAGACGCCAGCTACACCTGCATCGACAACCTGCCGGTCCGCTTTCTCAGCGAAGTCATCGCCGGCGCACGCGACGACGGGCTGGAGCGGATAGCCATCGCCATCGACGTGCGCTCGCCGGGCGAACTGGCCGAACTGCCCGGGGTGATCACCGCACTGCGCGCCATGGGCACGTCGCTGCGCGTCGTGTTCCTGGACGCCAACACGAACACGCTGGTCCAGCGCTATTCCGAATCGCGCCGCCGCCATCCCCTGACCGACCGCCTGGCGCGCGGCGGCACGTCGCCGTCGCTGCTGGACTGTATCGCGCTGGAGCGCGACCTGCTGGCCCCCCTGCGCGAGCAGGAACATGTCATCGACACCTCCGACCTGACGCCGGGCCAGCTGCGCGCCTGGATCCGCGGCCTGATCCAGGCCGACCGGCCGCCGCTGGTGCTGACCTTCGAGTCATTCGCCTACAAGCGCGGCGTGCCCAGCGATGCCGACCTGGTCTTCGACGTACGCTGCCTGCCCAACCCCTACTATGATCGCAACCTGCGGCCCTTGACCGGCCGCGACGAACCGGTGGCGAACTGGCTGGCCAGCTTCGACATCGTCGGCCAGATGATCGACGATATCGCTGGCTACCTGGGCCGCTGGCTCCCGCAATACACGCAAGATACGCGCAATTACCTGACCGTTGCCATCGGTTGCACCGGCGGCCAGCACCGCTCTGTGTATGTGGTGGAGCAGCTGGCGCGCCGCTTCTCCGACCACACCCCCCTGCTGGTGCGGCATCGCACGCAATTGCCCGACGAACCCGCATGACGAGATCCCGACAACTATTCACGCTCCTGCTGATAAGCCTGGCCCTGGCGGTCGCGGGCTGCTCTTCGCCCAAGCCCCGCCAGACCGCCGGCGGCGGCTACTACCAGGACGACGGCCCCGACGCCAATCCGCCGGCCGGCCTGGAGAACCTGCCGGATGCCATCCCGCGCCTCGAACCGCTGGCCAGCGGCGCCAACCGGCCCTATACGGTGTTCGGCAAGCGCTATGTGCCCGACGACGGCGAGCAGCCCTACAAGGAGCGCGGCATCGCCTCCTGGTACGGCAAGAAGTTCCATGGCAAGCGCACCGCCATCGGCGAGGTCTACGACATGTACGAGATGACGGCGGCGCACCCGACCATGCCGCTGCCCAGCTACGCGCGGGTCACCAGCACGATCAACGGCAAAACCGTGATCGTGCGGGTGAACGACCGCGGCCCGTTCCACAGCAACCGCATCATGGACCTGTCGTATGCGGCGGCGCGCAAGCTGGGCATCATCAAGCCCGGCAAGGGCGAGGTCGTGGTCGAACGCATCCTGCCGGAGGAAATCCGCCTGGCGCAGGCCGACCGCCAGACCATGACCGACACCGCGCCGTCCCCCACGGTGCTCGCGTCGGCCAGCCCGTCCGGCCTGCCGCCCGAGCCGGCGGGGCTGACCATGACCGAGCTGGGCCCCGCGACGCCGGCCCCGGCGGCCGCGCCCGGCCAGGTGTACTTGCAGGTCGGCGCCTTCAGCGAGCCGGCCAATGCGCAATCGCTGCTGAGCCGGGTCAACCAGCAACTCGGCCCCGCCGCCGGCGACCCGCCGGCCACGGTGCAGCAGACCGGCAGCCTGTACCGCGTCAAGATCGGCCCCTATGCCGACCGGGCCAGCGCGCTGGACGCCGTCGGCCAGGTGGCCGATCGCATCGGCATCCTGCCCAACGTCGTCGGCCCCTGACCTACCAGGGCAGTTCGGCCTGGCCGCTGTCGACCCGGCGCGTGCGCGCGTGACGGCCCAGGTAGCGGTGCCCCTCGTGCGCCAGCAGGGCCTGCTTGCGCGGCAGCCCGCCGCCGAACCCGGTCAGCGAAGTGTCGCGGCCGATCACCCGGTGGCACGGAATGATGATGGAAATGGGGTTGCGGCCGATCGCCTGGGCCGCCGCCCGTACGGCCTTGGGCTTGCCGATGGCCGAGGCCAGTTCGCCGTAGCTGCAGGTCGCGCCGAACGGCAGGGCCAGCAAGGCTTGCCACACCGCCTGCTGGAACGGCGTGCCGAGCGGTTCCAGCGCCACCTCGAACTCGCGCCGCCGGCCGGCGAACCATTCGGCCAGTTCGGCGCGCGCCTGGCACAGCACCGCATGCGACGGCGCCAGGCGCCAGGCCGGCGACGGCGCGGGCAGGTCGTCCTGGTCCAGGAACCATGCGCCGCGCAGGGCGGTGTCGCTGGCGGCCAGCCGCAGCGGCCCCAACGGCGTATCGGTATCGAGATAGGCCACGGCCTCGGTGGCGGCCGGCGGCTTCATGATGCGGGGCGCCGCGCCAGCGCCAGGGCATAGAGGACATCGCGGGGCTGCCCGGTGACTTTCGCGGCCACCCGCGCCGCGTCGCGCACCGACAGGCTTTCGAGCAGCGCGTCGAGCAGCGCGCCGGTGGCCGGGTCGTCGGCGGCATGGACGATCAGCACGAATTCCCCCTGCTCGCGGTGCGGGTCGTCCGCCAGCCATTGCGCGGCCCGCGACAGCGGCATGGTGGCGATCTGCTCGAAGCGCTTGGTGAGTTCGCGCGCCACGGTCAGGCTGCGCTGCGGGCCGCAGACCTCGAGCAGGTCGGCCAGGGTCGCGGCCAGCCGGTGCGGCGACTCGAACATCACCACGGGCGCCGCCAGCGCGCACCAGGAACGCAGCCAGCGCTGGCGCGCCGCTGATTTGGACGGCGCGAAGCCGGCGAACGCGTAGGCCGGGTTCTCGTCGGAGGTGACGCCGCTGCCCATCAGGGCCGTGATGACGGCGCTCGGCCCCGGCACCGGCACCACCGCATAGCCCGCCTCGCGCACGGCGCGCACCACGCGGGCGCCGGGATCGCTGACCGCCGGCGCGCCGGCGTCGGACACCAGCGCGACCCGCTGCCCCTGCGCCAGCCGCTGGCAGATCTGTTGCGCGGCGGCGGCCTCGTTGTGGCGATGCGCCGCCATCAGCGGCGTGGCGATGCCCCAGGCATCGAGCAGGCTGCGGCTGGAGCGGGTGTCCTCGGCCGCGATCACGTCGGCGCGGGCCAGGGCCTGCCAGGCGCGCAGGCCGAGGTCGCCCAGGTTGCCGATGGGAGTGGCCACGACATACAGCGCGGCCTCGGGCCAATGCTGGCCGGCCACGCGCTCGGCCATGCGGGTCCAGGCGTCGCCGGCGGGTGCAAGCGGGACATTCTGATTCATTGACGGTGGCGGCTACGGGTGAAACTGTGCCAGTGTAGCCTTCCATTCCCGTCAACGGCATTGGCATGGACGACCCCGCCCCGGATATCGCCTTTGAACGCGCCCGCCAGGCGCAGCAGCGCCTGCTCAAGCGCCGCCGGGCCGCCGGCGGACGCGCGGCGGCCCGGCGCAGGCCCGAGGATGCGCCGCGCCTGTCGCCCACCCAGCGCGCCGGCGCGGCGCGCGAGACCCAGGCCGCGCGGCTCCTGACGGCGGCCGGCCTGGTTCCGCTGGCGCGCAACCTGCCCGGCGGCGCGGGCGAGATCGACCTGGTCATGCGCGATGGCGACGTGCTGGTGTTCGTCGAGGTGCGCGCGCGCGCCAGCGGCCGCTATGGCGGCGCCGCCGCGAGCGTCGGCCGCGCCAAGCAGGCGCGCCTGCTGCGCAGCGCCGCCATGCTGCTGCCCGCGCTGGCCGACCGGCACTGGGGCGGCCGCATCCCGGCGGCGCGCTTCGATGTCGTCGCCTTCGAGCCCGACGGGCCGCGCTGGCTCAAGGCTGCGTTCAGCCTGTAGCGCGGCGGCGCCATGAGATAATGGCGGTCATGGATATGACTTCTCGGATGACGTCGCACTTCCGCGACGCCATGGCCACCTGTGAACAGAGCATGCAGGCCTTGTCCGGCCCACTGGCGGGCGCCGTGGACCTGCTCTTCGCAGCCTTGGCCAACAACGGCAAGATTCTGGCCTGCGGCAACGGCGGCTCGGCCGCCGACGCGCAGCATTTCATCGCCGAACTGGTCGGCCGCTTCGAACGCGAACGCCTGCCGCTGGCCGGGGTGGCGCTGAACACCGACACGGCCATCCTCACCGCGGTCGGCAACGACTACGGCTTCGAAGAAATCTACGAGCGCCAGGTCAACGCGCTGGGCCAGCCGGGCGATGTCCTGGTGGCCATTTCCACCAGCGGCAATTCGGCCAATGTGGCCCGCGCCGTGCAGGCCGCCCACGACCGCGAAATGCCGGTCATCGCCCTCACCGGCAAGGGCGGCGGGGTAATGAGTGAACTCCTGGGCGCGCATGACGTCCATCTCTGTGTGCCCAGCGACCGCACCATGCGCATCCAGGAAATCCACGGCCTGCTGCTGCACGCGCTCTGCGACGGTATAGACGCCCTTCTTCTAGGAGACACCGAATGATGCCCGACGCCAAAACCGCCGCCCGTCCCCTGCTGTTCGCCGCCCTGCTCGGCACCGCCGCGCTGTCCCTGTCGGCGTGCGCGCCGCTGGTCGTGGGAGGCGCCGCCGCCACCACCGCCGTGGTCATCTCCGACCGCCGCACCTCGGGCGCCCAGCTCGAAGACAAGAACATCGCCTACAAGGTCGAGCGCGACACCGCCACCAAGCTGGGCGCCAGCGCCCGCGTCAACGCCATGGCGTACAACGGCGTCGTGCTGCTGACCGGCGACGTGCCGTCCGAAGCCGCCAAGAGCCAGGCCGCGGCCCTGGCGCAGAACGTCCAGCACGTGAAGAAGGTGGTCAACCAGCTCAACGTCGGGCCGGCCGCCTCGTTCAGCACCCGCTCCAACGACACCTGGCTGAGCTCCAAGGTCCGCACCGCCCTGATCAACACCAAGTACGTCCCTTCGGGCACCATCGACCTCACCACCGACCGCGGCGTGGTCTACCTGATGGGCCTGGTGACCGAGGCCGAGGGCAACTACGCCGCGACCGCCGCCTCGGAAGTGGGCGGCGTGTCCAAAGTGGTTAAACTGTTCGAAGTCATCAGCCGCGAAGAGGCCCTGCGCCTGTCGGGCTCCTCGACCCAGCAGCAGGGGTCGCAGTCCGGCAACGCGCAGCAGCAAAGCCCGGCTCCCATCGAGTCGGGCGGCGGCGGCACGGTCGACGGCGTCCAGGCGATACCCATCAAGTAAATGAAAAAGCTCATCCTTTCCCTGGCCGTCCTGGTGGCGGCCGGCATCGGCGCCTGGTTCGTCTGGCGCCCGGCGCCGATGGCGCCCGATGTCGCCTTCACCACCATCGAGGGCAAAACGTTCAGCATGCAGGACCTACGCGGCAAGGTCGTGCTGGTCAAGTTCTGGGCCACCAGTTGCGTCACCTGTGTCAAGCAAATGCCCGACACCATCCAGGCCTACCAGCAGTACGCCCCCGAGGGCTACGAGGCCATCGCGGTCGCCATGAACTACGACCCGCCCAACTATGTGCTGAACTTCGCCGAGACCCGCAAGCTGCCCTTCCCGGTGGCGCTCGACACGAAGGGCGACATCGCGCGCGCCTTCGGCGACGTGCGGCTCACCCCCACCGCCTTCCTGATCGACAAGCACGGCCGGATCATCAAGCGCTACCTGGGCGAATACGACCGGGCCGAGTTCCACGCCGCCGTCGAGAAGGCGCTGGCCGCAGGCTAGGGCCTGTTCCCTCCAAAAGCAGCGCGGGGCCGCCCCGCCCGCCACGGTCCGGCGCCCATGCCCCAGAAGATCAACTTCAAGCTGCTGTCGGCCTTCATCTCGGTGGCCGAGCACGCCAGCTTCCGCAAGGCCGCCGAGCAGAACTT
Source organism: Bordetella genomosp. 2 (assembly GCF_002261345.1). GTDB lineage: Bacteria > Pseudomonadota > Gammaproteobacteria > Burkholderiales > Burkholderiaceae_B > Bordetella_A. Next base: position 501,107 of record NZ_NEVT01000008.1, read on the forward strand.
CGTCTCGCTGCCCGCCATCAGCATGCAGATCAAGCAGCTGGAAGAACAGGTGGGCGTGGCCCTGTTCCAGCGCACCACCCGCCGTGTCGAGCTCACGGCCGAAGGCGAGCAGTTGCTCATCAGCACGCGCAAGGCCATGGCCGAGCTCGACAGCGGCCTGAGCCTGATCCAGCAGGCCGCCAATGCCCAGCACGGCACCCTGGCGCTGGCCTGCGTGCCCACGGTGGCCGGCACGCGCCTGCCCGCCCTGCTGACCGAGTACGCGCGCAAGTACCCGGGAATCGCGGTGCGGGTGCGCGAGCTGTCGCACCACGACCTGCTCGAGGCCGTGCGGCGGCGCGAGGTCGATTTCGGCATCAGCCCGGTGGAGGACAAGCGCCCGGAACTGGAATTCCAGCCCATTTTCGACGACGAGTACTGCGCGCTGCTGCCGCGCGGCTACCGGGACAACGGGCGCAAGACCATCTCGCTGCGCGAACTGACGCGCCTGCGGCTGCTCACGCTGGCGCCCAATTCATTGTTCCGCGGGCACCTGGAAGCGGCCCTGCAGGCCAATGGCATCGAAGCGGACCTGAGCTACGAGTTCACCCATGTCAGCACCTTGATCGCCATGGTCGAGGCCGGGCTGGGCGCCGGCATCCTGCCGCGCATCGCCATCCCGCGCAACACGGCCCTGAAGACCGTGCGCATCGCCCGCCCGGCCCTGCAGCGCACCATCGCGGTGGTCACGATCCGCGGCCATCGCCTGTCGCCCCCGGCCGCGCGGCTGGTCGACATGCTGCAACAAGGGCTGTAAGGCCAGTGGCGTCCAGTACTAAATTTTTCTGAACAATCGCTCATATTATTTGATTTGTCTGCACGCAGCGGGCGGCATACCATGCCTTCCAATACACAACCGGGTCCGCCCGCCACTGGAAGAGCGTTCATGAAGATCAGGAAAATCGCCGGCGCACTGGGCGCCGAACTGTCCGGCATCGACCTGGCCGGCGGGCTGTCGGCCGGCCAGGCCGCCGAAGTGCGCCAGGCGCTGCTGGACCACCAGGTCATTTTCATCAAGGGCCAGAAACTGGATCCGGCCCAATACCTGGCGTTCGCGCAGGCCATGGGCGAGCCGATCGAATACCCCTTCGTGCGCGGCCTGGAAGGCTATCCGACCATCATCGAGGTCAAGAAGCTGGAGCACGAGACGTCGAATTTCGGCGGCATCTGGCATTCGGATACCGCCTACCTGCGGGAACCGCCGATGGGCTCCATGCTGCTGTCGCGGGAAATCCCGCCCTATGGCGGCGACACCCTGTTCGCCAACCAGTACCTGGCCTACGAGAGCCTGTCGGCGACGATGCGCGGCGTGCTGGAAGGCCTGGTCGGCATCAACAGCTCGGCCCAGGCGGATGTCTCGAAGACGCGCGAGGACCGCATCCGCAGCGACGGGCGCGACGCCGCGCCGGTGGAATACGTGGCCGAGCACCCGGTGGTGCGCACCCATCCCGAGACGGGGCGCCGGGCCTTGTACGTGAATGTGGCCCACACCGTGGGCATCAAGGGCATGAGCAAGGAAGAAGCGGCGCCGCTGCTGCAGTTCCTGTTCCAGCACCAGGTCAGGCCGGAATTCACCTGCCGCTTCGCCTGGGAACCCGACACCATCGCCTTCTGGGACAACCGCTGCACCCAGCACAACCCGGTCAACGACTACCACGGCTTTCGCCGCGTCATGCACCGGATCACCCTCAAGGGCGACCGCCCGGCCTGAGCCGGGCGGCGCCGGCTCAGAATGCCGGCACGACGGCGCCCTTGTATTTGTCCTGGATGAACTGCTTGACCGCCGGGGAATGCAGGGCGTCCACCAGCTTCTTGATGGCCGGCGCGTCCTTGTTGTCTTCGCGGGCGGCCACCAGGTTGGCGTAGGGCGAATCGGCGCCCTCGATGAACAGGGCGTCCTTGGTGGGCACCAGGCCGGCTTCCAGCGCGTAGTTGGTGTTGATCAGCGCCAGCGCCACGTCGCCCAGGGCGCGCGGCAGCATGGCGGCCTCGAGCTCGCGGAACTGCAGCTTCTTGGGGTTCTCGACCACGTCCAGCGGCGTGGCCACGATGTTGTCCGGGTCCTTCAGCTTGATCAGGCCTTGCTTCTGCAGCAGCAGCAAGGCGCGGCCGCTGTTGGACGGGTCGTTGGGGATGGCCACGGTCGCGCCCTCGGGCAGCGCGTCCAGCGACTTGACCTTGCGGGAATAGCCGCCGAACGGCTCGACGTGCACCAGCCCCACCGACACCAGCTTGGTGCCGCGGTCCTTGTTGAAGGTGTCCAGGTACGGCTTGTGCTGGAAGAAGTTGGCGTCCAGCTCCTTGTCGGCCAGCTGCAGGTTGGGCTGCACGTAGTCGCTGAAGACCTTGATGTCGAGCTCGACGCCTTCCTTGGCCAGCACCGGCTTGACCACCTCGAGGATCTCGGCGTGCGGCACCTGGGTGGCCCCGACGGTCAGTTTTTCGGCGTGGGCGGCGCCGGCCAGGATGAAGGCGGACGCCAGCAGGGCGGTCCGGACGAAAGCAAAGCGCATGGGCGACCTCGTAGAGTGGGATGACGGCGGCCAGCCGGCCCCAGGGGGCGGCGGCCGTTGCAAAAACGCCCCCAAATTTACCTTAATGACGGTCATTTGTCGGGCATAACATCATGGGAACCGGGTATAAGCCGGCTATGGGTACTACAATTCCCAGTTGCGCCGAACCCGCGCCGGCGCAGGCATTTTTCCCTTTTTCAATCACTACCAGAGCGCATCCCGCCATGACCGACACCCCCGACCCTGCCGCCGTTTCGTCTCCCGCTGTGAAGGCGGCCGTTCTTTCCGAAGCGCTGCCTTACATCCGACGATTCCACGGCAAGACCATCGTGGTGAAGTACGGCGGCAACGCCATGACGGAAGAGCGCCTGCAGCGCAGCTTCGCCCACGACGTGGTGCTGCTCAAGCTGGTCGGCCTGAACCCGGTGGTGGTGCACGGCGGCGGCCCGCAGATCGACGACGCCCTGCGCCGCATCGGCAAGCAGGGCACCTTCGTGCAAGGCATGCGCGTCACCGACGCCGAGACCATGGAAGTGGTCGAATGGGTGCTGGGCGGCCAGGTCCAGCAGGACATCGTCATGATGATCAACGAGGTCGGCGGCAAGGCCGTGGGCCTGACGGGCAAGGACGGCATGCTGATCCAGGCCCGCAAGAAGCTCATGGCCAACAAGGACAACCCCGGCGAACCGATCGACATCGGCTTCGTGGGCGACATCACCCAGGTCGAGCCCGCCGTGGTCAAGGCCCTGCAGGACGACCAGTTCATCCCGGTCATCTCGCCCATCGGCTACGGCGAGGACGGCCAGGCCTACAACATCAATGCCGACGTGGTCGCCGGCAAGATGGCCGAGGTGCTGGGCGCCGAGAAGCTGCTGATGATGACCAACACCCCGGGCGTGCTCGACAAGAGCGGCAAGCTGCTGCGCAGCCTGTCGGCCCAGACCATCGACGAGCTGTTCGCCGACGGCACCATCTCGGGCGGCATGCTGCCCAAGATCGCCTCGTCGCTCGACGCCGCCAAGAACGGCGTCAACTCGGTGCACATCGTCGACGGCCGGGTGCCGCACTGCCTGCTGCTGGAGATCCTGACCGACCAGGGCGTCGGCACCATGATCAGCTCGCACTGATGCAGGTGCGCCGCCACCTGCTGCGGCCGGCGGCGCGCCAGCGCCGTTCGCGCCGCATCGCCACGGGCGTGCCCGACCGCCTGTGGCTGTTCGACCTCGACAACACCCTGCACGACACGTCGCACGCCATTTTCCCGCGCATCGACGACGGCATGACGCGGGCCGTGGCCGAATCGCTGGGCGTGGACGTCGACACCGCCAACCAGCTGCGCGCCAAATACTGGCGGCGCTACGGCGCCACCGTGATCGGCATGGTGCGCCACCACGGCATCGACGCCGACACCTTCCTGCGCCTGAGCCACGACTTCGACGTGGCGCCCCTGGTGCGCGCCGAAACCGGCCTGGCGGCCAAGCTGCGCCAGCTGCCGGGCCGCAAGGTGCTGCTGACCAACGCGCCCTTCCACTATGCCCGCGCGGTGCTGCGGCGGCTGGGCATCCTGCGCCACTTCGACAGCCTGTGGGCGATCGAGCACATGCGCCTGCACGGCGAGTACCGGCCCAAGCCCTCGGCGGCGCTGCTGCGCTACGTCCTGGCGCGCGAGGGCGTGCCGGCCGCGCGCGCGGTGCTGGTCGAAGACACTCTGTCGAACCTGCGCGGAGCGCGCCGCGCCGGCCTGCGCACGGTGCATGTCTACCATCCGGGCACGCCGTTTGCGCGAGGCGGCAACCATCGGCCAGCGTACGTCGACTTGCGGGTAAACTCGGTCAGTGACCTGCTGCTGCGCCGGCGTCCGCTGCGCGGATAGCGGCGCGACCTCCACCCCCTTCCCCGTTGTGAGCCCATGGCCAGCAAACCCGGCGAGCGCAAAACCCAGATTCTGCAGACCCTGGCGGAAATGCTGGAACAGCCGCACGCCGCCCGCATCACCACCGCTGCCCTGGCCGCCCGGATGCAGGTATCCGAGGCCGCGCTGTACCGCCATTTCGCCAGCAAGGCGCAGATGTTCGAGGGGCTGATCGAATTCATCGAGGTCAGCCTGTTCACCCTGGTCAACCAGATCATCGCGGCCGAGCCCCGCGGGCTGGGCCAGGCGCGCAAGACCGTATCCATGCTGCTGGCCTTCTCCGAGCGCAACAAGGGCATGACCCGCGTGCTGACCGGCGACGCGCTGGTCACCGAAGACAACCGCCTGCAGGAACGCATCAACCACATCAACGACCGCATCGAGGCGTCGCTGAAGCAGTCGCTGCGCGTGGCGGTGGGCGACGGCGACCTGGCGGCGGACGCCAACATCGCCGCGCACGCCAGCCTGCTCACGCACCTGGTACTGGGGCGCTGGCTGCGTTATGCGCAAAGCGGCTGGCGCGTCGCCCCCACCCTGCACCTGGACGACCACCTCAAGGCCGTGCTGTAGCACCGCCCGGCGGCGCCGCTACGACTGCGGACTGCGGTGCCGGGAAATGCTCATCAGGATGCCGCACGCAATGCCCATGGTGAACAGCGCGGTGCCGCCGTAGCTCATGAACGGCAGCGGCACCCCCACCACTGGCAGGATGCCCGTCACCATGCCGACGTTGACGAACACATAGATGAACACCATCATCGTCAGCGCGCCGGCCAGCAGCCGGCCGAATTGCGACGAGGCGCGCACCGATATGGCCAGCCCGCGCGCGATCAGCAGCCCGTACAGCACCAGCATGGCCACCCCGCCGTACAGGCCGAACTCCTCGGCATACACCGCGAAGATGAAGTCGGTGGTGCGCTCGGGGATGAAATCCAGGTGCGTCTGCGTGCCCTGCATGTAGCCCTTGCCGTACAGCCCGCCGGACCCGACCGCGATCATCGACTGGATGGTGTGGAACCCCTTGCCGAGCGGGTCGGAACTGGGATTGAGCAGGGTGCAGACGCGCTGTTTCTGGTAGTCGTGCAGCACCACCCAGTCGATCTCGGGCTGGCACAGCGTATCTTCGTAGTAGATCAGAGTGCCGATGCTCAGCACCCCCACCACCACCAGCGGCACCAGCAGCTTGAACGACAGCCCGGCGAAGTAGATCACGCAGAAGCCGGCGCCGAAGACCAGCAGCGCGGTGCCCAGGTCGGGCTGCAGCACGATCAGGCCGAACGGCGCGGCCAGCATGACGGCCGCCGCCAGGAAGTCGCGGATGCGCACATCGCCTTCATGCCGCTGGAAGTACCAGGCCAGCATCAGCGGCACGGCGATCTTCATCATCTCGGACGGCTGGATGCGGGTGATGCCGAGATCCAGCCAGCGCGTCGCTCCTTTGCTGGTCTCGCCGAAGAATTCCACGCCCAGCAGCAAGGCCACCCCCACCACGTAGAACGGCAGGGCCATCTTCATCAGGGTGCGCGGCGGCACCAGCGCCACCAGCCACATGGCGCCGAAGGCGATCAGGAAATTGCGCGACTGCTCGGCGAAGCGCCAGTCGGTGCTGCCGACCGCCGAATGCATGACGGTCAGGCCGAGGCACGCGAACAGCACCAGAATGAAGAGCAGCGGCCAATCGAAGGCCAGGAACACGCGAGCCAGCAGGGCGCCCAGGCGTTTCATGGTCGGTCTCCCTGCGCCGGCGGCGGCGACTCGAACAGGTCGTTGAAATCGGACAGCGCGGGCGCGGCCGGCACCGGCGATGACGCGCGCGGCGGCGGGCGGCGCTCGCCCTCCTCGGGCAGCTTGGGCAGGGCGCGCGGCCGGGGCGCCGGGCGCGGGGCCGGGGCCGGCTCGGGCGTGCGGACAGGCGCCGACTGCGGCGCGGCGCCCGGCGCCGCCGAGGCATCCGGCGCGGAGCCCGCGGCGGGCGGCAGCGGCGCGGCCGGCGCCGTCTTGGCCAGCCAGAAATCGAATACCTTGCGGGCGATCGGCGCCGCCACGCTGGCGCCCCAGCCCGCGTTCTCGACCAGCAGGGCCACGGCGATGCGCGGCCGGTCGAACGGCGCGAAGCCCATGAACAGGGCATGGTCGCGCAGCCGTTCGTCGATTTCGCTGGCGCGGTACTGCGCGCCGCGCAGGCTGAACACCTGGGCGGTGCCGGTCTTGCCGGCCGCCTGGTACGGCGTGTCGGCGAACGCGCGGCGCGCCGTGCCCACGCGCACCACGTCGGCCATGGCCGCCTTGATGATGTCGACGTTCTGCTGCTTGAGCGGAATGCGGTATTCCGGCGTGGACGGGGTCTTGGTGATCTGGCCCGTCCGCGTGTCGCGCGTCGCATGGACCAGGTGCGGCGTGCGGTACGCGCCGTTGCTGGCGAGGGTGGAGGTGGCCTGGGCCAGCTGCAGCAGGGTGAACGAGTTGTAGCCCTGCCCCACCGCCACGGAGATGGTCTCGCCGGCGTACCAGCGCTGCCGCTCGCGTTGCTTGTAGGCTTTGCGCTTCCATTCGGTGGACGGCAGCACGCCGGTGCGCTCGCCGTCCAGGTCGATGCCGGTGATCTGCCCGAAGCCGAACTGCTTGGAGAAATCGTGCAGGGCATTGACGCCGATCTCCGGCCCCAGGGAATAGAAGTACGTATCCGACGAGACCACGATGGCGCGGTGCATGTCGGTCATGCCGTAGGCGGCGCCGCCGGCGTTGCGGAAGCGCTGGCCGCCGAACTCGTAGTAGCCGGGGTCGGCGATGCGGGCGGTGGCGCTGCGCACGCCCAGTTCCAGCGCGGCCAGGGCCACGAATGGCTTGTAGGTCGAGCCGATCGGGTAAGTGCCGTAGAGCGGCCGGTTGATCAGCGGGTGGTCCGGCGATTCGTTGAGCAGGCGCCAGTTCTCGACGTCGATGCCGTCGATGAACAGGTTCGGGTCGAACGACGGCTGCGATACGAAGGCCAGCACTTCGCCGGTGGCGGGGTCGATCGCGACCAGGGCGCCGCGCTGGTCGCCGAAGGCTTCCTCGGCGACGCGCTGCAGGTCCAGGTCGATGGACAGCATGATGTCGGCGCCCGGCACGGGGTCGGTGCGCCGCAGGGTGCGCACCGGCCGTCCGCTGGCGGTCACCTCGACCTCCTCGACGCCGGTCAGGCCGTGCAGCTGCTGCTCCCAGCTTTTCTCGATGCCCTTCTTGCCGATGACGTCCGTGCCGCGATAGTTGCCGAGCTGCCCCGCCTCTTCGAGGGCCTCGATATCGGCGTCGGAAATGCGCCCGATGTAGCCCACCACGTGGCCGGCGGTGGCGCCATGGGGGTACTCGCGCACCCAGCGCGCGCGCAATTCCACGCCGGGGAATTCGTAGGCATGGGCGGCGAACCAGGCCGCCTCGGTCTCGTTCAGATTGTTGCGCAGCACCAGGCTGGCATAGCGGCTGGACTCGCCCACGCGCCGCTTGAAGCGGCGCAGGTCGCCCGGGCTGAGGTAGACAATGGGCGTCAGGCGCGCCAGCATGGCGTCGATGTCGCCGGCCTGCGCCGGCACGACTTCGAGCGTGTAGGTGCGGTAGTTGCGCGCCATGACCGTGCCGTTGCGGTCGAGGATTTCGCCCCGGCGCGGCGCGATCGGCACCACCGCGATGCGGTTGCGGTCGGCCCGCTCGGACAGGCCTTCATAGCGGTCGACCTGCAAATACCAGAAGCGGCCGGCCAGCACCCCGAAGCAGACCAGCGCGAACAGGCCGCCGACCCAGGCGCGCAACTTGAAGCGCTGCCGCTGCTGTTGGCCGGTCTGCTTGAACTCGAACATGGCGAGGCTCAGACGGACGACGATTCGACGTCGTCCGTGCCCCGTTGCGGCAGGTACAGCACCCAGCCGACCAGCGGCCAGATGGCCGCGGTAAGCAGGACGGAGATGGTCCAGTCCCAGCCCGGCCATTTGCCGGCCAGCCAGGCAAAGACCATCTGCTGCACCAGCCGGGCCACGAAGAACACCGGCAGCATGTGCATTGCCTGGCTCCAGAGGTCGAAGCGCTGCAGGCGCCGGTGCAGGGCCACCGCGCCGTAGGCCACCAGCGTGTACGAAAGTGCGTGGCCGCCCAGCACGCTGGCGTCGTGCACGTCCATCAGCACGCCGAACACGAAGGCCGCCACCATGCCGACGCGGCGCGGCTCGTGCACGCACCAGAAGGCCAGCACCAGCGCCAGGATATCGGGCGCGCCGGACCAGACGCGCCAGGGCAGCAGCGACAACAGCCACGCCAGCAGCAAGGAGCCCCACACGAAGGCCCCGTGCGCCGGCCGCACCAGGTGCTCGGGATGGACGTTGCTGGGCATGCCCAGGCGGCGGGGCGGCGGGGCCGGCTGATTATTGCGATCCACCGGTATCGGCCTCTTGAAGATCGGACTGGGCGCGCTCCACGTCCACTTGCAATACCAGGAAATGGCGGTAGCGTTCGGGGTGCGCCAGCGGTTCGCAGACGGCGCGCGCGAAGCCGGACGCGGTGTCGCGCTCGACTTCCAGCACCTTGGCTACCGGCAGGCCGGCGGGGAACAGCCCGCCGACGCCGCTGGTGACGATGATATCGCCTTCCTTGATGTCGGCATTGGCGGCCAGGTAGCGCACTTCGATGCGCCCGGGCGAATTGGAGCCGAAGGCGATCAGGCGCAGGCCGTTGCGCAGCACCTGCACCGGCACGGAGACGCGCTCGTCGGTGACCAGCGCGGCCTCGGCGGCCATGGGCGTGACGCGCACGATCTGGCCGACCACGCCGCCTTCGTCGATGACCGGCATGCCCGGCGCCAGGCCGTCGCGGCTGCCCTTGTTGAAGACCAGCCGCTGCTGGAAGCCGTTGGCCGGCTCGTACAGCACCTCGACCACCACGGCGGCCTGTTCGACCGTGTCGGTGACGCCCAGCAGGCGCCGCAACTGGGCGTTCTCGGCGGCCAGCTGGGCGGCGTGCGTGGCGACCTGCGAAAGCTCGATGCGCTGGCGCTGCAGGGCCTCGTTCTCGCTACGGATCAGGTTGGCGGCGTTGACCCATTCGTTGACCTGCTGGGCCACGTCGCGCGGCGCCATGACGGCGCGCTGGAACGGGTACAGGGCGACCGCCACGGCGCGCCGCATGGGTTCCAGCACGTGCAGCTGGGAATCGAGGACGAGCAGCACCACGCACAGGGCGGCCATGACGGCCAACCGGACTTCTGCCGGCGGGCCGCGCCTGAACAGCGGTGGAGTCCCTTGTCGTTGCATGAATACCCAGCCCGGACCTCAGCCCGCTGCCACTGCGCCGGGCGGCGCCGGCGAGGCGGCGCCCGCCGGCCGGACGGACTTAGTCGTTGATGAAAATGGCGCCCAGTTTCTCAAGGTGCTCGAGCGCCTCGCCGCAGCCGCGCACCACGCAAGTCAGGGGATCCTCGGCCACCACGACGGGCAGGCCGGTTTCTTCCTGGAGCAGGCGGTCGAGGTCGCGCAGCAGCGCGCCGCCGCCGGTCAGGGCGATGCCCTTGTCGGTGATGTCCGCGCCCAGTTCGGGCGGGGTCTGCTCGAGGGCGATCTTGACCGCGGAAACGATCTGGTTGAGCGGATCGGTGAGCGACTCGAGGATTTCGTTGGACGACACCGTGAAGCTGCGCGGCACGCCCTCGGCCAGGTTGCGGCCCTTGACTTCGATCTCGCGCACCTCGGAGCCGGGGAAGGCCGAGCCGATTTCCTTCTTGATCAGTTCGGCCGTGGGTTCGCCGATCAGCATGCCGTAGTTGCGGCGGATGTAATTGACGATGGCTTCGTCGAACTTGTCGCCGCCGACCCGCACCGACCCCTTGTAGACCATGCCGCCCAGGGAGATGACGGCGACCTCGGTGGTGCCGCCGCCGATGTCCACCACCATGGAGCCGCTGGCGTCGGACACGGCCAGCCCGGCGCCGATGGCCGCGGCCATGGGTTCCTCGATGAGGTACACGTGCGAGGCGCCCGCGCCCAGGGCCGATTCGCGGATGGCGCGGCGCTCGACCTGGGTGGAGCCGCAGGGCACGCACACGATGATGCGCGGGCTGGGCGCCAGCATGTTGCGGGGGTGGACCATGCGGATGAACTGCTTGAGCATCTGCTCGGTGACCGTGAAATCGGCGATGACGCCGTCTTTCATGGGCCGGATGGCCTCGATGTTGCCGGGCACGCGGCCGAGCATCTGCTTGGCCTCGTGGCCGACGGCCTGGATGATTTTCTTGCCGTTGGGGCCGCCTTCATGCCGGATCGCGACCACCGAGGGCTCGTCGAGCACGATGCCCTTGCCCCGGACATAGATCAGCGTATTGGCGGTACCAAGGTCGATCGCCATATCGCTGGAGAAATAACTGCGCAGGAATCCGAACATGGGAGCTCAGCGAGAAGGAATTAGGGTCAAACTGCCTGCGGCGGGCCACGAACGGGCCCTGCCAATCCAGAGCAGCGATTAAACCGTGAATGATAACTTATAATTTCCCTGGAAATAGCGCATAAATGCGGGCTATTCATGCTTTGTCACAGCACCGGGCGGTGTACGCTGCGGTACTGCGCCGGCCGGCCCGTCCCCTTCGATTTTTCTCAGTTTTCCCTCATGGCGCTCAACGAACAAGACGTGGCCCGCATCGCCCGGCTGGCCAGAATTGAATTGACCCCCGACCAGCGCACCCGCGCCCAGGACGAACTCAACGGCATCCTCCACCTGATCGAACGGCTGCAGGCGGCCGACACCGAGGGCGTCGAGCCCCTGGCCCACCCCCTGTCGGCCCACCAGGACATCGCCCTGCGCCTGCGCCCCGACGCCGTCACCGAGACGGCCACGGAAGCCCGCCGCGCCGAGCTGCTGGCCAACGCGCCGGCGGCCCGCGACGGCCTGTTCCTGGTCCCCAAGGTCATCGAGTAAGCCATGACGACTCCCGCCCTGCATACCCAATTCGGCGGCATCGCCGAGCTGCGCGCCGCCCTGGCGCGGCGCCAGGTCAGCGCCCGCGAGCTGGCGCAAAGCGCCCTGGCGGCCGCCCAGGCCGCCGCCCCCCTGAACGCCTTCCTGCACATCGACGAGGCGCAGACCCTGGCCCAGGCCGACGCGGCCGACGCCGCCCTGGCGGCCGGCACGGCCGGCCCGCTGGCCGGCGTGCCCATCGCCCACAAGGATGCCTTCGTGACCCGCGGCTGGCGTACCACCGCCGGCAGCAAGATGCTCGAAGGCTATGCCAGCCCGTTCGACGCCACCGTGGTGCAGCGCCTGCAAGAAGCCGGCGCGGTCTCGATCGGCAAGCTCAACTGCGACGAATTCGCCATGGGGTCGGCCAACGAGAACTCGGCCTACGGCCCGGTGCGCAACCCCTGGGACGCCGACGCGGTGCCAGGCGGCTCCTCGGGCGGCTCGGCCGCGGCGGTCGCGGCGCGCCTGGTGGCGGCGGCCACCGGCACCGACACGGGCGGCTCGGTGCGCCAGCCCGCCGCTCTGTGCGGCGTCAGCGGCATCAAGCCCACTTACGGCACCGTGTCGCGCTTCGGCATCGTGGCGTTCGGCTCCAGCCTGGACCAGGCCGGCCCGCTGGCGCCCAGCAGCCGCGACCTGCTCGAACTGCTCGACCCCATGAGCGGCTTCGACCCGCAGGACGCCACCAGCCTGGAAAGCTGCGACGGCGTCGCCAACGCGCCGGGCCGCGTGCGCGCTGACCACGACCGGGCCCAGGCGGCCTATGACGCGGCCGGCAGCCAGCCCCTGAAGGGCCTGCGCATCGGCGTGCCGCAGGAATATTTCGGCGCCGGCCTGGCCAAGGACGTGGCCGACGCGGTCGATGCCGCCCTGGCGCAGTTCGAGGCGCTGGGCGCCCAGCGCGTGGCGGTATCGCTGCCGCGCACCGAGCTGGCCATCCCCGCCTACTACGTCATCGCCCCGGCCGAGGCCTCCAGCAACCTGGCCCGCTACGACGGCGTGCGCTACGGCCACCGCGCCGCGGAATACGCCGACCTGAACCAGATGATCGCCCGCTCGCGCGCCGAGGGCTTCGGCGACGAGGTCAAGCGGCGCATCCTGATCGGCACCTACGTGCTGTCGCACGGCTATTACGACGCCTACTACCTGCAGGCGCAGCGCGTGCGCCGCCTGATCGCGCAGGACTTCCAGCGCGCCTTCGCCGGCCAGTGCGACGTGATCATGGGCCCGGTGGCCCCCACCGTGGCCAAGAACCTCGGCGACAACCGCGACGACCCGACCGCCGACTGGCTGGCCGACGTCTACACCCTGGGCGTCAGCCTGGCCGGCCTGCCGGCCATGTCGATCCCCTGCGGCTTCAGCCCCGAGGGCGCCGGCGGCGCCAAGGCGCGCCCCGTCGGCCTGCAGATCATCGGCAATTATTTCGACGAAGGCCGCCTGCTGGCCATCGCCGACCGTTATCAACAAGTCACCGACTGGCACCGCCGCGTGCCGGGGCAGCAAGGCACCGCGCAATGAACTGGGAAATCGTCATCGGCCTGGAAACGCACACCCAGCTTTCCACCGACGCCAAGATCTTTTCGGGCAGCAGCACCCGCTTCGGCGCCGCGCCCAACACGCAGGCCAACCTGGTGGACCTGGCCCTGCCCGGCAGCCTGCCGGTGATGAACCGCGGGGCGGCCGAGCGCGCCATCCGGTTCGGCCTGGCGGTGGGCGGCACCGTGGCGCCGCGCTCGGTGTTCGCGCGCAAGAACTACTTCTACCCCGACCTGCCCAAGGGCTACCAGATCAGCCAATACGAGCTGCCGGTCGTGCAGGGCGGGTCGATTTCGTTCTTCGTGGGCCAGGAGGAAAAAACCGTCAACCTGACGCGCGCCCACCTGGAAGAAGACGCCGGCAAGTCGCTGCACGATGAATTCACGCTGCCCAATGGCGCCCCCGCCAGCGGCATCGACCTGAACCGCGCCGGCACGCCGCTGCTGGAAATCGTCACCGAGCCGGAAATGCGCTCGGCCGCCGAGGCTGTCGCCTACGCGCGCGCGCTGCACAGCCTGGTGGTGTGGCTGGGCATCTGCGACGGCAACATGCAGGAAGGGTCGTTCCGTTGCGACGCCAACGTGTCGGTGCGCCCGGTCGGGCAGAAGGAATTCGGCACCCGCACCGAAATCAAGAATGTCAATTCGTTCCGCTTCCTGGAACGCGCCATCCTGTTCGAGGCGCGCCGCCAGATCGAGCTGATCGAGGACGGCGGCACCGTGGTGCAGGAAACCCGCCTGTACGATGCCGACCGCGATGAAACGCGCAGCATGCGCAGCAAGGAAGACGCGCACGATTACCGCTACTTCCCCGACCCGGACCTGCCGCCGCTGGTGATTGCGCCGGAATGGATCGAACAGGTGCGGGCCGGCATGCCCGAACTGCCGGCCGCCCTGCGCGCCCGCTTCGAGCGCGACTACGGCCTGTCGGCCTACGACGCCGCGCAGTTGTCGGCCAGCCGCGGCCTGGCCGCCTATTTCGAGGACGTGGCGCGCGCCCTGCCGGCGGGCCAGGCCAAGCAGGCCGCCAACTGGATCATGGGCGAAGTCGCGGCCACCCTCAACCGCGAGGAAAAGGACATCGCCGACTCGCCGGTGCAGGCGCCGGCCCTGGCCGCCCTGATCGGCCGCATCATCGACGGCACCATCTCCAACAAGATCGCGCGCGACGTGTTCGCGGCCATGTGGGCCGGCGAGCACGGCGGCCAGCCCGACGCCATCATCGAGGCGCGCGGCCTGAAGCAGATCAGCGACACCGGCGCCATCGGCGCCATGATCGACGAGGTCCTGGCCGCCAACCCGGCCATCGTGGCCGAATACCGGGCGGGCAAGCAGAAAGCCTTCAATTCCCTGGTGGGCCAGATCATGAAGGCCGCCAAGGGGAAGGCGAATCCGCAGCAGGTCAACGAGCTGCTGAAGCAGAAGCTGGATAGCTAGCAGTGGCGGGCGGCCGCCCTTTGGGGCCGCCGTGCCGCGTTCCGCCGGCACCGAGGGAGAGCCGGCCCGCTCATGCGGGTGCCAGGTGTCTGACACCTACGCACGCGGCCGGTTCCGTGAAGCCCGGCCACCGCTCGCGCCACCCCGTGACGGCCAATAGAACCACCTCCGCCGTCAATCACCCCCATGTACCGTCACACGCCGGTAACCGCCCCTTAACGCCCCTGTTGCACTCCCGCTCTACTGTTGCGCCTTTGCCTGACCAACAGTAGGAGCAAGTCTTGTCTTCTGAAGACCCCACACCCGCCGACCGCGATGAACCGCCGGCCTCGCCCAGGATCGACGCCCGCCGCCGCGTGCTCGTGCAAGCCGGCCTGGGCGGCTGGCTGCTGCCCGCGCTGGGCGCGACCTCGCTGCTGACTGCCTGCGGCAGCGGCAGCGACGACGATGATGACGCCGGCAATGGCGGCGGCGACGACGGCGGCACGACGCCCCCGCCCGCGCCGGCCAAGGTGTCCAGCTTCGGCCTGGTCGTGTTGCCGGACACGCAGTTCTATTCCCGCTACGCCACCGAAGAAACCGGCAACCAGTTCCGCAAGCTCTACGGCAGCGAACCGTACCTGGCGCAGACGCAATGGATCGTGCGCAGCGCGGCGGCGCTCAAGGTGCCGTTCGTGATCCACCTGGGCGACGTGGTCGACCAGGTCGGCAGGCCGCAGCAGTGGGAAGTGGCCGACACCGCCATGAAGGTGCTGGAGGATGGCGGCGTCCCGTATTCGATCCTGGCCGGCAACCACGACGTGTTGCGCGACATCGGCTACGACCGGGACCCGGTCGGCGGCACCGACGCCGACCGCGACCTGTCCCAGGAGCCCTATCTGCAATGGTTCGGCACCGAGCGGGCCAGCAAGCAGCCGACTTTCGGCGGACGCCATCCCAGCGGCTTCCACGAATATCACATCTTCGAGGCCGAGGGACAGCAGTTCCTGGTGCTGTCGCTGTCATGGCGCGCCTCCGATGACGCCCTGGCGTGGGCCTCGCAAGTGCTGCAGACGCACTCCAGCCTGCCGGCCATCCTGGTCAACCACCAGTTGCTGGCGATCGACAACGACAGCACCAGCCCGCTGGAAGTGGACTACGGCCTGATGCTGTGGGACAGGCTGATCCGCGGCCACGACCAGATCTTCCTGACGCTCAACGGCCACTACCATGGCGCTGCGCGCCTCACCAAGACCAATGACTTCGGCAATCCGGTCGAGGAAATCGTGGTCGACTACCAGATGGCCTACCAGGGCGGCAACGGCCTGCTGCGCTTCTTCGAGTTCGACCTGACCAACAACCGCATCCACGCCCTGTCGTTCTCGCCCTGGGTGCCGGAAAAGCCCGCCGACACCCTCAACGAGTTCGACCAGGCGATGCTGACCGACGCCAACAACCAGTTCAGCATCGAGATCGACTTCGCCAAGCGGTTCGCCGGCTTCAACCCAGGCTTCAAGGCCGCCGCGCCGACCAACGAATCGCTGGCCGCGGCGGCCACCGCGCTGGTCCTGGAAGGCTTCGAGGACCGGCCCGCGCCGCCCAGGACGCCGGCCGCCAACGACGAGGACTACCCGCACGTGGCCGAGACGGTGGCCCACTGGCGTTTCGTGGGCGGCGCGGCCGGCACGGCGGTGGCCGCCGGCACCGTCATCGCCGACAAGTCCGGCAACAACAACGGCATGACGCGCGCGCCGCTGGACCAGCCGGCCGGCAACCCGGCGCAGCTGGACGACCTGCAATGGAGCGCGGACCGCCATCACCTGTCGGCCGCGCCCGGCAGCGTCCAGTTCCGCAATGCCGGCGGCGACCGCCTGAGCTATTTCATGACCGACGCCGCCGCCGCGATCAACAACGAGACGTTCGCCAATGGCTACACGGTCGAGGCGTTCATCAAGCTGGACAAGGACTGGAGCGCGCAGACCAACGCGTGGATGAACATCATGGCGCGCGCCGGGCGGCGCGGCAACCTGCCCGGCTTTGCCGGCGGCCTGCCGGAATCGCCGCCGCTGCAATTCGCCATCTCCAACCTGCGCGAAGTGCAATGGGAAGTGATCCCGGAGAGCACCGTCTCCGGCCAGCGCTCGTCGCGCACCAACTGGTCGGGCGAGATCATGGTCGACACCTGGCTGCACATCGCGGTGGTGAACGACCCCGCCACGCGCGAGACCACCATGTACGTGGAAGGCGCGCCGGTGCTGCGCAACGCCATCGACACGGTGGGCCTGGCCACGCTGGGCTTGCCGTGGGCGGTGGGAGCCGGCTTCTGGGACGGCGGCCCGCCGGGCAGCGGCTTCCTGGGCGCGCTGGGCGAGATCCGCATCGTCGCCAAGCCGCTGCCGCCCGGCCAGTGGCTGACGGCGCGGGCCGGCTGATCGGGCGGGTGGACCTCGATGGGTGTCTGACACCCCGCGCGAAACCGCCGGCCGGCGGCGGGCGTTTCATGGGGTGTCAGACACCTGGGGGAGCCGGGTCCGGACGGGTGTCAGACACCCGATGCTTCAGAGAATGCCGTACTTGGCCCGGTATGCCAGCACCGCCTCGCGGTTGCTGGCGAACTGGGCGTCGTGCTGCAGCAGGGTCAGGATGTCGGCCAGCGAGGCGATACTGACCACCGGCATGCCGTAGGTGCGGGCGACGTCCTGGACCGCCGAGTGCGGCGACAGGGCGTCATCGGGGCCGGCGCGTTCCTGGCGGTCGAGGGCGATCAGCACGGCGGCCGGCTCGGCGCCGGCGGCGCGGATGATTTCCACCGATTCGCGCACCGAGGTGCCGGCGGTGATCACGTCGTCGATGATGACTACCTTGCCCTGCAGGGGCGCGCCCACCAGGGTGCCGCCCTCGCCGTGGTCCTTGGCTTCCTTGCGGTTGAAGGCGAACGGCACGTCGCGCCCGCCCATGCCGGGGTGGCCGGCCAGCGCCACGGCGGTGGCGGTGGCCAGGGGAATGCCCTTGTAGGCCGGGCCGAACAGCATGTCGAAGGCGATGCCGGAATCCAGCAGCGCCTGGGCGTAGAACTGCGCCAGCCGCCCCACCGAGGCGCCGCTGTTGAACAGGCCGGCATTGAAGAAGTACGGGCTGATGCGGCCCGACTTGACCTTGAAACTGCCGAAGCGCAACACGCCCTCATCCAGGGCGAAACGGACAAAATCGGTAGAAGTGGCGGAGGCGGCGGCCATGCGGGAGGTTCCGGGAAACGAGACAGACCGGCATTTTAGCCGCCCGGGCCGGGGCCCATCGGGCGGGCCGGCCGCCGCCACCGGCCGCGAGTCGGTTAAATTCAGCCCTTGGACCGGCGCCGGCCGGGCCGCTTTTTCAGGAGTCCCGTCGTGCTGCGCATTACCTCGATCAACCTCAACGGCATTCGTTCGGCGTTCCGCAAAGGCCTGCAACCCTGGATGCAGACCCACGCGGCCGATGTGCTGTGCCTGCAGGAAATCAAGATCTCCGACAGCGACCTGACCGATGACATGCGCCATCCGCCCGGCTACACCGGTCATTTCTGCCACGCCATCAAGAAGGGCTACAGCGGCGTGGGCATGTACCTGCGCAATACAGCCGAGCGCGTCACCACCGGCATGAACTGCGAAGAGTTCGACGCCGAAGGCCGCATCATCCGCGCCGACTGGAAGGACTTGTCGGTGATCAGCGCCTACCTGCCCTCCGGTTCCAGCGGCGACGAGCGGCAGCAGGCCAAGTACCGCTTCCTGGACGTATTCGGCCCGTGGCTGGACGATCTGATACGCGAACACAAGAAGACCGGCCGCGAGTTCGTGATCTGCGGCGACTGGAATATCGCGCACAAGGAAATCGACCTGAAGAACTGGAAGAGCAACCAGAAGAACTCCGGCTTCCTGCCCGAGGAGCGCGCCTGGCTGACGGAGGTGTTCGACAAGCGCGGCTTCATCGACGTGTTCCGCACGCTGGACGAGCGGCCCGAGCAGTACACCTGGTGGAGCAACCGCGGCCAGGCCTGGGCCAAGAACGTCGGGTGGCGCATCGACTACCAGATCGCCACGCCGGGCATCGCCGCGCGCGCCCGGGCGGTGTCCATCTACAAGGACGAGCGCTTCAGCGATCACGCGCCGCTGACGATCGACTACGAAACCGCGCTTTGAGCCGCCCGTGGCCCTCATTAAATTGGGGCCACATTATTGCGAAGGTAGCGCCGCGATGTCGCTGCGTCCGATTTTCGACCAGCCCTGATACGCGGCGCGCTGCCACGCGCGGCCAGCGCAGCTACGGCAAATAAAACAGGGACGCTTTCCATGCGCCAGGAAATACGGGCATGAGCGCGCGGCGCGCCCCCTGGCGCATGCCCTGCCGGGCGCACCCGGAAATAAAGCGTCCCCAATAACGATCGGCCGCAACACCAATATCCATGCGGGTTTCCGGCCGACGGCGTTTTGCCGGGGGAGCCGGAATCGCCTTACAATCCCGCACCGAACCAGTGCAATGACGCACTGGGTTGGACCGAATGCGCACCACATCGACGCAAGCCTGCACCGATCTGTTGCGTTCCCCCAGGAGACCGGTGTGAAACTGCAGAGTCTTGACGACTTCCTGCGCCAGGTCGCCGCGCGCGACCCGCAGCAACCCGAATTCATGCAAGCCGTGCACGAAGTCATGGCGAGCTTGTGGCCCTTCCTCGAGCAACACCCCCACTACGCCGACCATGCGCTGCTCGAGCGGCTGGTCGAACCCGAACGCGTGATCCAGTTCCGCGTCTGCTGGACCGACGACCGGGGCCAGGCGCGCGTGAACCGCGCCTTCCGCATCCAGCACAATTCGGCCATCGGCCCGTTCAAGGGCGGCATGCGCTTCCACCCGTCGGTCAACCTGTCGGTGCTGAAGTTCCTGGCCTTCGAGCAGACCCTGAAGAACGCCCTGACCACCCTGCCCATGGGCGGCGGCAAGGGCGGCTCGGACTTCGATCCCAAGGGCAAGTCCGACGGTGAAGTGATGCGCTTCTGCCAGGCGCTGATGGTCGAGCTGTACCGCCACCTCGGGCCGGACACCGACGTGCCGGCCGGCGATATCGGCGTGGGGGCGCGCGAAGTGGGCTTCATGGCCGGCATGATGAAGAAGCTGTCGAACTCGGCGGCCAGCGTGTTCACGGGCAAGGGCCTGACGTTCGGCGGCAGCCTGATCCGTCCCGAGGCCACCGGCTACGGCACGGTCTACTTCGCCGAGGAAATGCTCAAGCGCGCCGGCATGTCGTTCGACGGACTGCGCGTTTCGGTATCGGGCTCGGGCAACGTGGCCCAGTACGCCATCGAGAAAGCCATGTCGCTGGGGGCGCGCGTGGTCACCGTGTCGGATTCCGACGGCACGGTCATCGACGAGGCCGGCTTCACGCACGAGAAGCTGGCCGCCCTGATGCACCTGAAGAACGACCTGCGCGGCCGGCTGGCCGAGTACGCCGGGCAATTCAAGCTGGGCTACGCGCCCGGCAAGCGGCCGTGGCACGTGCCGGTCGACGTGGCGCTGCCCTGCGCGACCCAGAACGAGCTGGAACTGGAAGACGCCCGCACCCTGATCGCCAACGGCGTGAAATGCGTGGCCGAGGGCGCCAACATGCCCGCCACCCTGGAAGCCGCCAAGCACTTCATCGAGGCCGGCGTGCTGTACGCGCCGGGCAAGGCCAGCAATGCCGGCGGCGTGGCCGTGTCGGGCCTGGAAATGAGCCAGAACGCCATCCGCCTGGCCTGGAACCGCGACGAAGTCGACCAGCGCCTGCACGCCATCATGCGCGACATCCACGAAAACTGCGTGCGCCATGGCCAGGGCCGCGGCACGGCGGTCAACTACCTCGACGGCGCCAACATCGCCGGCTTCGTCAAGGTGGCCGACGCCATGCGCCAGCAAGGGCTGTATTGAACCCTGCGCGGAGCGCGGCCAAGGTGTCAGGCGCCGGAGGTGCCTGACACCTGCTTCGGGCGCCGTCCCTGTCGTGGCCTCGAGGTGCCAAAGGTGTCAGACACCTCTGGTGTCTGACACCTGTCTTGCACACCTGTCCTCCCCGTGGTGTCTGACACCTGTCTTGCACACCTGTCCTCCCCGGCCTGCCGCTGGCCGCGCGCGCCCCTCAGTGCCAGTCGTCGCGATACACGAAGCGCGGCATCTGCCAGTTGTAGCGCAGCGCCAGCAGGCGCAGGGCCAGGCCGACCGCCAGCGCGACCGGCACGGCCACATTGGCCACCACGCCCATGGCCGACAGCCCCAGGTACAGGCCGCCGGTGACGATCGATACGCTGGCGTACAGCTCTTTGCGGAACAACAGCGGCACATCATTGCACAGGACATCGCGCAGCACCCCGCCGGCGCAGCCGGTGATCATGCCGCTGATCAATACGATGCCGGGCGACAATTCCATGTGCTGCGCCACCTGGCAGCCGATGACGGTGAATGCCACCAGGCCCAGGGCGTCGAGCAGCAGGAACAGGCTGCGCAGGTGCCGCATGAGCGGCGCCGCCAGCGCGGTCAGCATGGCCGCGCCCGCGGTCATGCCGAGGTATTCCGGGTGCACCACCCAGGTCAGCGGATAGTGTCCCAGCAGCACATCGCGCAGCGAGCCGCCGCCCAGCGCGGTGACGCAGGCGATGATGCACACGCCCATCCAGTCCATGTCGCGCCGGCCGGCGGCCAGCGCGGCGGTCATGGCTTCGGCCACGATGGCCACCAGGTAGAGGACGTGCAACAGCACGGTGGATGTTTCAATCGACATGGGCGACCCCAGGATTGGCCGCGCGACGCGGCCGGGACGATCAGGCCGGCGGCTCCAGCGCGTCGATGGTACGGCGCTGGCGCCACAGCAACAACAGCCCCGGCAGCGCGATCGCGACCGTGAGCAGGAAGAAGCCCGGCCAGCCCAGCCAGTGCACCAGCGGCGGCGTCAGCGGCCCGGCCAGGTAGATGCGGCCGACCGCCGACAGCGCCGACAGCAGGGCGAACTGGGTGGCCGAAAAGCGATGCTGGCACAGGGCCATCAGCAGGGCCACGAAGGACGCCGTGCCCAGCCCGCCGCACAGGTTCTCGATGCCGACCGCGGCGCCCATCAGCCAGATGCTCTTGGGAGCGACGGCGATGACCCAGTAGCCCAGGTTGGAGATGGCCTGCAGGATGCCGAACGCCATCAGCGAGCGGAACAGCCCCCAGCGTGCCATCAGCGAACCGCCGGCGAGCGCCCCGACGATGGTGGCGGCCAAACCCAGCACTTTGTTGACCGTGCCGACTTCGGTGGGATCGAAGCCGGCGCCGCGGATCAGGAAGGTGGTGGAGAGGGCCCCGGCGAAGGCGTCGCCGAGCTTGTACAAGACGATCAGCGCCAGCACTGTATAGGCGCCGCGCCGGCTGAAAAACTCGCGGAACGGCTCGACCACCGCCTGGCCCAGGTTGCGGGGGGCGGTGGCGGGCTGCTCGGGCTCGGGAGCCCAGAGCGTGGCGAGCGAGCAGGCGAGCATCAGGGCGCCCATCAGGATGTAGGTGGGGCCCCATCCCAGCCATTGGTCGGCCAGGATCAGGGCCAGCCCGCCGGAGACGACCATGGCCAGCCGGTATCCCAGTACCTTGATGGCCGCGCCGGCGCCGCGCTCTTCGCGGCGCAGCACGTCGGTGCAGTAGGCGTCGAAGGCGATATCCTGGGTGGCCGAGAAGAACGCCACGGCGACCGCCAGCAGGGCCAGCGGCAACAAGGCGGTGGCCGGGGAGAGCGCCCCCATGGCCATGATGGCGGCCGCCAGCAGCCACTGGGTCACCAGCATCCAGCCGCGCCGGCGGCCCAGCAACGGCGGCACATAGCGGTCCACCAGCGGGGCCCACAGGAATTTCAGCGTATAGGCGGACCCCACCAGGGTGAGGAAGCCGATTTCTTCCAGCGACACGCCATCGACCGTCGCCCATGCCTGCAAGGTCCCGCCGGTCAGGGCCAGCGGCAGTCCGCTGGCGAAGCCCAGCACCAGCAGGGGCATTACCCGGCGACTGAAATAGACATGGGATGCGGCGGTAATGGAGCTCTCCTGGCAATGACGGTGGCGCGTCGCGCGACATCCGGCATATTAACCAATGCGCTTGGGCGGGCTGGCCAGCCTGAACGGGCCGGGTGGCGTTCGTTGGGCGTCCTGGGCGGGGCTGAGGGAGGCGGGCCGGCCACGTCGCTCGGCTCGGGCGCCTCAAGAACTCAACACCAGGCACCCCACGAGCAACCCGTCACGCGCCGAACCTCAAATCGCTATTCAGCCGCATACCGATACACCGCCAACGTACTCCGCCACCCGGGCAGCACCGTGCC
>NZ_NEVT01000007.1 GCF_002261345.1 Bordetella genomosp. 2
CGGCCGGGGCGGCGTCGGACTGCGTCGGCGCGGGCCGGGCCACCGGCGCCGGCTGGGCCGCCGGCGCGGGCTGCACGGCCGGCGCCGGCGTCTGCAGCGCGGCGGCCGGGCCTGCCTGGCCGTTCAGGGCCAGCATGCGCAGGCACGCCATGATGAAGCCGGCGTACTCGTCGGGCGCCAGCGACAGCTCGCCGCGGCTGTGCACGGCCACGGAATAGAACAATTGCACCGCATCGGGATGCAGCACGCCGCCCAGCCGCGCGATGTCGCCGGCCAGCGGATCGTCGGCCGGCGTGGCGCCCGGCACTCGCTGCTCGATGGCCACGCGCGACAACAGCACCGCCAGGTCGGCCAGCGCGCCGGCATACGACAGCCCGCGGGTGGCCAGTTCGTCGGCGACCGCCAGCACGCCGGTGGCATCGCCGGCGGCAAGAGCGTCGAGCAGGCGCACCAGGTGGCGCTGGTCGATGGTGCCCAGCATGCCGCGCACGGCTTCTTCGGTCAGGTTGCCGGCGCTGTACGCGATGGCCTGGTCGGTCAGGGACAGCGCATCGCGCATGGAACCGCTGGCCGCCTGGGCAACCAGGCGCAGGGCCGGCAGTTCGAAGGCCACGGATTCCTCGCCCAGCACCGCCTGCAGGTGGCCGACGATGGCGTCGGGCGGCATTTGCTTCAGATTGAATTGCAGGCAGCGCGACAGCACCGTGACCGGGATTTTCTGGGGGTCGGTGGTCGCCAGGATGAACTTCACATGCGGCGGCGGCTCTTCGAGCGTCTTGAGCATGGCGTTGAACGCATGCCCGGTCAGCATGTGGACTTCGTCGATCATGCAGACCTTGAAGCGGCCCGCCCCCGGCGCGTATACGGCCTGTTCGAGCAGCTGGGTCATTTCCTCGACCCCGCGGTTCGAGGCGGCATCGAGCTCGAGGTAGTCGACGAAACGGCCGGCGTCGATCTCGGTGCAGGCGCGGCATTGGCCGCACGGGCGCGAGGTGATGCCGTTCTCGCAGTTCAGCGACTTGGCGAGAATGCGTGAAAGCGTCGTCTTGCCCACGCCGCGCGTGCCGGTGAACAGCCAGGCGTGGTGCAGGCGCTGGGAGTCGAGCGCGTGCGTCAGCGCGCGCACTACGTGGTCCTGCCCAACCAGGGTATCGAACGAGCGCGGCCGCCACTTGCGGGCCAGTACCAGATAAGTCATGGGCGGATTGTAGAGCCAGTTGCGCGCGGCCGGCGCGCCGGAAATGCAAAGGGGCGCCGCAACCAGGGCGCGGACTGCATGACCGGCATGACAATCCGTTCCGATTACGGCGCCCCTTTGGGGAAACCGGTGGGGCGAGCCTTACTCCGGCACTGATCCTAAACGACTATGGCTGCTTCGTTCCCGACCTGACCAGGTTCACCGCCGAACCATGCGAAGGGGCCCGCCACCTCGAATTCTAACAGAGCGGCCGGGAGGCCGCCTGTTGGAATTCGAGGTGGCGGGCCCCGGGGGCTGTATGGGGGCTCCCTCCCCCCGCCCTCCCCCCCGAGGGGGAGGGGGCTGGCGGCGGCGAGTGATGCGGGACGGGTTGTTTGCTTGCGTGGCGTCAGGCTGCTGGGCTGCAGCGGCGGTATTGCTGTCGCCGGTGAAGTAATGCGCCGGGCGGACTACGTGGGTGTCATGGTTATCGTGGGCATGTTGATGCGTACGGGCTTTGAGAGGGTCTGGGCGACGGGGGAGTTTTGCGCGGCCTGGCGGACGAGGTCCTGGTGTTCGGGCGAGAGCGGCGCCTGGAAGCGGATGGCGACATGGAAGGCGGTCTGGTGATCCAGGCGCTCGATGTCGACCTCGACGGTGTGTTCGGCAAGCGCGATGCCGTGGCGTTCGGCGGCCATCTCGATGGATATGCACAGGCATGCGGCGAGCGCGCTTTCCAGCAATTCGTGAGGACGCATGCCGGCGTCGCCGCCCCTGCCCGCCTTGCGGGTATCGGCAAGCAACTGATGGCGCCCGTTGGTGATCGAGACAGCATAGGGTTCGCGCTTGCGGGTGGCCGTGACCATATCGTCCTCCTTCTCGACAGAGGTCGACAGCCTACGCGTGAATGTCGCGGCCGGGCAGGCAAGCGCCCATACTGGTACAGGCGCTGACAGCCTGGGCCCGCGCCGCGTGCGGCTGCTATAGGTCGATCCAGAGCTGGGCGCGCGGGAAATACAGCGCCGCGCGGGCCGGCCGGGTGTCCAGGGCGGTGACCTGGGCGCAATAGCGGGCCAGTTGCTCGGCGTGACGCTGGCGCATGCGGGCGGCGAAGTGGGCGGCGGACTCGCCCGGATGCGGGCGGGCCGTCTTGTAATCGACCACCAGCCAGCCGTCTTCGGTGCTGAGGGCCAGGTCGATCACCGACACCCGGCCGGCCGCATCGATGAGCGGCCACTCGCGGCGCGCGCCGGATTGCGACAGCAGCCAGCGGCCGCGTTCGTGCTCCAGCGTGGCCAACAGCGTATCCAGCACCGCCTGGGCCGCCTCGGGCGCCTGCGCGGCGGGCAGGCCGGCGCGGGTCAACTGCCGTTGCATCGCCGGCAGATGGGCGCGCAGGGCCTCGGCCGGCCAGGCCTGCAGGCCATCCTGGCCGATGCGCGCCAGCCAGGCGTGCGCCAGCGTGCCGATGGCCGCGTCGTAGGCGGTTTCCAATTGCCACGCGGGATGTTCGGCGGCATCGCCGGCCGGCGCGAAGCCGGCGCCGGACGCGGGAAGCGCCGCGCCGAGGGTCGCGATGGCGGCGTCGGCCAGGCGGCGCAGCGGCTCGCCGCGCACCTGGACGGCGCCCTCGTCGTCGGCCGCGGCCTCGCCCTGCCAATCGGCCGGGGGGACCTTCTGGTCGGCCGGCAGCCAATCCCACAGGCGGCCCAGCAGGCTGGCCGCCGGCGGCGGCTTGGGCTGTCCGGTGGCGCGGTCGACCGCCACATTGCCCACCAGGTGCAGCCGGTGACGCGCGCGGGTGGCGGCCACGTACAACAGGCGGTCGGTCTCGAACGCGGCGCGGCGCTTCTCGCGCAGCCCGAGGTAGCGCGAGACCGGATCCGGCTCTTTGTCGGCGCGCGGCTTCACCGGCCCGAACAGCACGCGCTCGCCGCTCTGCTCGAAGCTGACCAGCGGCGCGCGGTCGGCGCGCGGCGCGCGATGCAGCCCGTACAGGATGACCGTGTCGAACTGCAGGCCCTTGGACTTGTGCATCGTCATGATCTCGACCACGCTGCCATCGCCCGCGCCGCCCTCGGGCGCGGCGAACAGGCGGGCCAGCGCGGCATCCAGCCGCGCCGGGTCGAGTCCGCCGTGCGGCGCCAGGCGCTCGATCAGCAGGAACAGGCTTTCCGCGTCTTCCGCGGCGCTCGGGCTGGCATACAGGGCCGCGCCGCCCAGGCGTCGCCACAGCGCCTCCAGCCAGGCTGCCAGCGGCATGGCGCCGCTGGCGTTGGCCGCGTCGAGCAGGATGGCGCCGGCGTGGCGCAGGCGCGCGAATTCGCCGGCCGGCAGCAGGCGCTCCGCGGGGCACGGGGCCGCGGCGGGCGAGCCCCATAGCGGCAGGGTCTGCCCGGCGGCCGGCTCCGGCTCGGCGCGCGGCGCGCGCAACGCCTCGGCCAGCAGCACCGGCACCGGCGTGGCCAGGTCGTGGCCGAACAGGGCATGCAGGGTATCGAGCGTGAGCCCGCACCAGGGCGCCCGCAAGACCGACAGCCAGGCCAGCCGGTCGGCGGGATGCGACAGCGCGCGCACCAGCTGCACCAGGTCGGACACCACCGGACGCTGCGCCAGCGGCACCAGGTCGACCGCGCGGCAGCGTATGCCCGCTTCGGTGAGCCGCCGCACCAGTTGGCCCAGGTGGCCGCGCGCGCGCACCAGGATGGCCACGGGATGCCGGCTGTCCGGATCGCGTTGGTCGAGCGCCTGGCGCACCAGTTGCACCGTCAAGGCTTCGGCGGCGGCATCGGCCGCCGCCGCGCCCTCCGCGCTGAATGCGGCATGGAAGCACACCGGCTCGCCCGGCAGGGCCGGATTGAAGGCGGCCGAATCGGTGTAGGCGATGGCGCCCGCCGCCGCGTCGTTGCGCGCGGGCAGCAGGCCCCGGAAGGTGGCGTTGACCCATTCGACCACGCCGGCCTGCGAACGGAAATTGTCGGTCAGCTGCAGGAAGTCGGGCGCGATTTCGCCCACGCCGCGCTCGGCCGCCTGCAGGAACAGCCCCACTTCGGCCTTGCGGAAGCGGTAGATGGACTGCATGGGATCGCCCACCAGGAACAGCGTGCGGCCATCGCCCGGCTGCCAACCGGCGGTGAGCGTGGCCAGCAGGTGGATCTGCGTCAGGCTGGTGTCCTGGAACTCGTCCACCAGCAAGTGGCGTATCGAGGCGTCCAGTTTCAGCAGCAGCTCGCCGGGGTCGTCGGCGCTGCCCAGCGCGTGCGTGGCGCGCTGCGCGATCTCGATGAAATCGACTTCGCCGGTTTCGGCGAAGCGCAACTGCAATTGGGCGACCGCCAGCTTCAGGGTCATGAGCTGCGCGCCCAGCACGCGCCATTGCGCATCGGTGAATTCGGCCGGCGGCACCTTGTCCACCGCGTCCAGCATCCAGATCCAGGCAGCCTTCGGATCGGCCGCGTCGAGCCACTGGGTGAAGACATCCTTGTGGTCGCACTTGGGCGGGAAGCCCAGCTTCTTGTTGACGCCGCGCGCGCTGCGCAGGCCGCCGGTGGCGGTCAACAGCAGGTGGCGCACCGCTTTCCAGTGGTCCAGCCAGGCCGCGTCGGGCTCGAGCGGCGCATCCCAGTCGCGCAGCGGCGCCAGGGCATGCGGCAGGCCTTCCGCGTCGAGCGCGGCTGCCGCCATGCGCGCCGGCCAGCGCAGCGCGTCGTCCCAGCCCGGCGGCATGGCCCGGGCCAGCGCCCGCAGGTCTTCGCCGATCGCCTCGGCCAGGGCATCCTGCAGGGCCAGGCGATCGCTGCCGCGCGACAGCAGCGGCAGCCACTGGTCGCGCTGGCCCAGCATCGCGGCAATGGCTTCGGCAGCCGCCTGCGTATCCACGTCGAGGTGCGCCAGCAGTATGCGCACGGCTTCGAAATCATCCGCCAGCGCCAGGGTGGCGCGCGCGGCGGCATCGTAGTGCGCCTGCGCGTCGTCGGCGATGCCGGGCATGCCGCCCAGTTCGGACAGCCATGGCATGCCGCGCACCAGCCCGGCGCAGAATGAATCGATGGTACGGATGGACAGGCGCGCCGGGTGCTGCAGGAGCTTCCACCCCAGCGCGTCGTTGCGCGCCAGGGCGGCGCGCGCCAGCTCCCAGCTGCGCCGGCCATGGTCAGTGTCGGGCATGAGGCCGTTGCCGTCGCGCAGCTTGCTCAGCACGCGCGCGTGCATTTCAGATGCCGCCTTGCGAGTGAATGTGATGGCCACGATTTCCTCGGGCCGGTTCACCGTGGCAAGCAGCGCCAGGATGCGGTCGGTGAGCAGTTCCGTCTTGCCCGAGCCGGCCGGCGCCTGCACCAGGAACGAGGCGGCCGGGTCCAGCGCGCGGGCGCGCGCCACGTGGTCGGAGGGTTGGCGGGCGGATCCGCTCATGCCGCGTCGTCCTCGTCTTCCAGGTGCAGCCGCAGGAACGGCATGGCATCGCAGTATTTCAGGTCATCGCGCCGGTAGGCCAGGTTGGCGGCATGGCCGCTGGCGTACTCGTCGGCCAGCGCTTCGACCGCCGCGCGCCAGCGCCGCAAGATGTCGCCCCAGGCCTGGCCTTCGAACGCCTTGCTGGCGCCCGCTTCGATCACGCCGTCGAGGCCCAGGTCGGCATCGGCCAGCCCGCTGGCGCCCACCTGGCGCGCGTGCACCTGGGCCAGCACCAGCGCGGCTACGCCGGCATCCGACGCCTCGCCGGCCAGCACGGCGGCATAGAACGGCAACTGCAGATTCACGGGCCGGGCGCGCGCCCAGTCGGACTCGGGATTGCCCGGCGCCATGCCGGTCTTGTAGTCGACGATGGCGGCGCGGCCGTCGGCCAGCCGATCCAGGCGGTCCAGCCGCACGGTCAGGGCCAGCGGGCCGCGCGACCAGCGGTGCGTTTCCTCGACCTGCGCCACCTCGAACGGCAGCCGGCGCGCCTCCAGATCCAGCCAGTCGGCCAGCACGCCGCGGGCCCGCGCGCATTCCAGTTCGCGCAGGGCCGGCGGATAGGCGTGCAATTCTTCGTCCGCCGCCTGTTCGACCGCCGTGCCGACCAGGTCCCCGAGACGCGCTTCGGCGATCGCCTCATGCAATTGTTCCTGGCCGGACAGCATGCGCCAGACGAGCTCCAGCGCGCGGTGCAGGAACTGCCCGCGCACATTCTGCGCCGCGACGTCCGCGTAGTCGGCCAGCGCCCGCCCCCCCAGCCGGTGGCGCACGAAGGCCCACAAGGGATTGCGCGCCTGCGTGTCCAGCACGTCGAGCCCGCCCGAGGCGCCCGCGGCCGCGCCGTCGCCGGAAGGCGGCGCCAGCGCCGGGCCGCGCTCGTCGTCCAGCACTTGCTGCGGCAGGAGCCCGGCCGGCGCAGCCGCCGGCATCTGCCACGCGGCCGGCGGCAGATCGGCGATCAACGGCGAGGGCCGCAGCTCGCGCTCGCCGTCGAGATGAGGATGGCTGACGACAATATCGGGCGCGCAGCGGCACAGCGCGGCGAACAGCGCCTCGGCCCATTGCCGCTCGCGTTCGGGCGTGGCGCGCGGCGCGCCGGCCTGGCGCAGCACGGTCAGGGGCAGCAGCGGATTGGGCTGCGGCGTGGCCGGCAGCACATCGTCGGTGAGCCCGAGCATCCACACGCCATCCCAATGGCCGCCCTCCGCTTCCAACAGGCCCAGCACATCCAGCCGGGCCGACGGATCGCGCTGCGGCTGGAACGAGGCCGCGGCGGCGGCGCTGGCCAGCAGCCGGACGGCGGCGCGGCCGTCGAGCGGGCCGGCCGCCGGCGCCAACGCGGCATACCGGCCCAGCAATTCCCCGAAGGCGCCCATGACCTGGTAGCCGACGCTGTCCAGCGGTCGCTCGCCAGGGAATCCCAGCGCCACCAGCGCCGCGCGGATCGCCGGCATCCACAGGTCGCAGGTGGCGTGCCGGCCGACAGCCAGCCAGGCGTCCAGCGCCGCCGGCCAGGCCGCCGACAACGCCGCGCAATCGGCCAGGTCCTTGCGCCAGCGCGCGGCATCGATGCGCACCCGGGCCTGGCGGCGCCAGCGCGCGTCGATGGCGGCATGGCGCCCGAGGTCGCGGCGATCGCCGGCACAGTGTCCGGCCAGCAGCGCGGCGCCCAGCACGGGCGCCTCGGCCTCGCCGGCCTGGGCCATTTCGGCCAGCGCGCGCAGCCAGGCCAGCGCCGCGCGCACGGCGGGCCACTCGTCCAGCGGCCGGCCGACCGCCACGTTGAAGGGATGCCCGCCCGGGGCCAGCGCCTGGCCGACCACGCGGCGCGCGAACGGCGACTCGGCCTGCAGTTGCGCCGAAACGATGGCAAAACGCCCGGTCGGCTGCTCGGCCAGCCGCTGCGCGGCCCAGGCTGCCGCGGCGCGCCATTCGGCGCCGGCGTCGGCGGCGCAATAACGCACCGGCAGCGCCGCGTCGGTGAGCACATCGCGCAGCCACGCGAGCTGCGCCCCCGCTGCCTCGAACGCATCCAGCAAGGCGGCGAAGCGCGGCGACACATCCGTGAACCCGGCCAGCACCAAGTGCCGGGGCGCGGACACGACGCCTTGCTGCAGGGCGCGCAGCACCCGTTCGTAGCCCTGGTTGGCATCTTCGGCATCGATCTCGCGCAGCCGCTCGCGGTAGCGCCGGCGCCAACGCGAGAAGCCCCGGTACTCGTCGGTATCGGCGCCCGCCGGCACCGCCAGGCGCCATTCGTCCATCAGCGTGTCGGCGTCGCTGGCCAGCGCCGCCGCCTGCCGGGTATCGAGCAATACGCGGCCGGCCTCTTCCGCGCCGATCGCATCGGCCCAGACCATCTGGGCGGCAAAGCTGTCGAGCCTGTAGGCCGGCAGGTCGGCCTGCGGCGCGAAGGCCAGTTCGCCGGCCGCTTCGGCCAGCCAGGCCGCCAGCGGCAGCACGCGCGGCAACTCGCTGACCTGGCGCTCGCGCCGCAGCTGGCCGGCCAGGTCCAGCGTCAGGCGGCGCGCCAGCCGGTTGTTGACGGTGAGCACCAGCGTCCCCGCGGCCGGCAACTGCCCGGCTTGTTCAAGAGTAACGAGGGTGCGCGAATCCGGTTCGTGGGGCATGCCGTGGTCAGCGCCGCCAGGGCCGGCGCATCGGTCGTTCATTCAGTTGGGGCCAACACAGGCCGTAGGATAACGCCGCCCGCCCGCGGCGCGCCTCAGAAGCCGCACATCGCGGCCAGCGTTTCCCAGTTCAGGCGCAGCTCGGGCATGGTATAGCCCGCGAAACCGAGCGCCAGCACGCCGGCCAGCACGACGCCGCCCAGCACGCGCCAGATGCGGCGGCGCGCCACGTCAGGCCCCCTGCCCCTGCAGCGCGGGCTGCTGCAGCGGCTGCTCGCGCACCGGCAGGCACAGCGCCGCCGCGACCACCGCCAGGATCACGCCGATCCACCACATCAGGTCGTAGTTGCCCGTGCTGGCATACACGTAGCCGCCCAGCCACACGCCGATGAAGCTGCCCACTTGGTGCCCCAGGAAGGCGATGCCCGACAGCGTGGCGGCATAGCGCAGGCCGTAGATCTGGCCGATCAGGCCCTGGGTGAGCGGCACCGTGCCGAGCCAGAACAGGCCCATCCAGGCGGCGAAGGCATACAGCACCCACGGCGACAGCGGCAGCGCCAGCAGCAACAGCATGCCGAAGGCGCGCAGGCCGTAGACGCCGGCCAGCAACAGCTTCTTGCTGTGCCGGCCGCCCAGCTTGCCGGCATAGAAAGAGCCCAGCACGTTGAACAGGCCGATCAGGGCGATGGCGGTCGCGCCGTGGCTGGCATTGAGGCCGCCGTCGACGACGTAGGCCGGCAAGTGCAGCGTGATGAAGGCGGTGTGGAAACCGCAGACGAAGTAGCTGCCGTACAGGAAATGGAAAGAAGGATGGCGCATGGCCTGCCGCACCGCCGCCGACAGCGATTGCCCGCCGGCGTGCGCGCCGGGCTTGCCGCGCAGGAAATACGCCAGCGGCGCGCCCGCGGCCACCAGCAGCGACAGCGCCCACAACGCGCCGGACCAGTCCAGGCCGGTGATCAGCAACTGGCCGGCCGGCACCACCAGGAACTGCCCCAGCGACCCGCCCGCGCTGGCGATGCCCATCGCGGTGCTGCGGTAGGCCGGCGGCACCGAGCGCGCCACCACCGGCAGGATCACCGGAAACGTGGTGCCCGCCTGGCCCAGTCCCACCAGCAGCCCGGCGCTGAGATACAGGCTCAGTTCATCGGTGGCGAAGCGCGTGCCGATCATGCCGGCCACATACAGCAGCGCCCCCAGCGCGACGGTGCGGCCCGAACCATAGCGGTCGGCCAGCATGCCCATGAGAATGCTGGCCGCCCCCCACACCAGGTTCTGCAGCGCGAACGCCATGGAAAAGACGTCGCGGCCCCAGCCGTGCGCCAGGCCCATGGGCTGCATGAACAGCCCGAACGTGGCGCGCACGCCCATCGCGAGCAGCACGACCAGCGTACCCAGCAACACGGTACGCAACGAAATGGATTGCGGATTGGACATCTGGCTTGCCTGCCTGGCGGTTGTATCGTTGTTGGCGCCCCGTTCTCCGTGGGGCGGTTCGCGCGCAGCGGAACACGCACATCAGTATACCCAGCGGCGCGCCGCCGGACCGGCGCGGCGGCCGGTTCAGATCTGGTCGAGTCCGTAGCGCCGCAGCCGGTCGGGATCGAGCGCGGTGATCTGGTTGTAGGCCAGGGCCAGTATGCGCTGGTCGGCCAGCATCTGCAGGGCCTGGTTGACGCGCTGGCGCGACAGCCCGGTGAGGAAGCCGAGCTCTTCCTGGGAGATGGCCAGGCTGGCGCCGGCCGGCGCGCGCGGGTGCGGCCGCAGCAGCCGCGCCAGCGCCTGGGCCACGCGCGCGTCCGGATCGAGCAGGCGGTGGTTCTGGATGGAGGCGATGAATTCGCCCATGCGGTCGTTCATCTGGCCGATGACGAAATGCGCGAATGGCAGGCTGACGGCCAGCAGGGCCAGGAACGTGGCCGCCGGCACCTGCATGACGAGTGACGGCCGCAAGGCGACCACGTCGTACTTGCGCAGCTCGCGCTTGATGACGCTGCCTTCGCCGAACCAGCAGCCCGGCGGCACGCCCGAGAACGTGCAGCTGCGTCCGGATTCGTTGTAGACCGACAGCTTGAGCAGGCCGCTGTGCACGCCCAGCCAGTAATCGGAGGGCGCGTTGCGACGCGCCACCCAGGCGCCGCCGGCGACGTGCTCGGCACGCGCGGTGGACAGCACCAGGTCCTGGTGTTCGGCGCTCAGGTCGGCGAACCACGCGCAGCCGTGGAACAGCTCGGCAAGCGCGGCGGAAGAAACACAGTGGGCGGCATCGGACATGGAAACACGCTTCGTTTGAGCGCCGCCAGCGGACGGCGCCTCTGTCGTGCTGGCGACAGACGCCATTTTCACGCCCCTCCTATCCTAGGGCAACGAGCCAGATCAAACCCGGGCCGGCGGTCCGCCCCGCCCCGCGACCGCCTCACGGCCCGCCCAGGAGACAAGCGCATGTCCAGCATGTTCAGCCGCGGCCTCGAACGCCGTTCCGCCAACCACGAGCCCCTCACCCCGGTCGATTTCATCGCCCGCGCCGCCGAAGTCTACGGCCACCGCCTCGCCATGGTGCACGGCGCGGTACGCCGCACCTGGAGCCAGACCTACGAGCGCGCCCAGCGGCTGGCCGGCGCGCTGGCCCAGGCCGGCGTGCGCCGCGGCGATACCGTCGCCGTCATGCTGCCGAACATCCCGGCCATGGTCGAGGCCCATTTCGGCGTGCCCATGCTGGGCGCCGTGCTCAACACGCTCAACACGCGCCTGGACCTGCCCAGCGTGCTGTTCATGCTGGGCCACGGCGAGGCCCGCGCGCTCATCGTCGACACCGAATACGCCGAGATCGCGCGCCGCGCCCGCGCCGAGTTCCCGCACCTGGTCGTCATCTCGGTGCACGACCTCCCCGAGGCCCCCGCCACGCTGCCGGGCGCCACCGACTACGAAGCCTTCCTCGCCGCCGCGCCGGCCCGCTTCGACTGGCAGCCGCCGGCGGACGAATGGGACGCCATCGCCCTGAACTACACGTCCGGCACCACCGGCGACCCGAAGGGCGTCGTCTACCACCACCGCGGCGCCTACCTGAACGCCATCAGCAACATCCTCGAGTGGGACCTGCCCAAGCACCCGGTCTACCTGTGGACCCTGCCGCTGTTCCACTGCAACGGCTGGTGTTTCGCCTGGACCCTGGCGGCGCGCGCGGGCGTGAATGTCTGCCTGCGCAAGTTCGACCCGCAAACCGTCTTCGACCTGATCCGCGCCGAGCGCGTCACCCATTACTGCGGCGCGCCCGTGGTGCAGAGCGCGCTGGCCAACGCGCCGGCCGAGATGCGGGCCGGCATCTCCCACACGGTGCGCACCATGGTGGCCGGCGCCGCGCCGGCGCCCTCGGTCATCGCCCGCATGCGCGAGATCGGCTTCGACCTCACCCACGTCTACGGCCTGACGGAAGTCTACGGGCCGGCCGCGGTCTGCGCGCCGCAAGACAGCTGGGGCGCGCTCGACGAAGACCGCCGGGCGCTGCTCATGGCCCGCCAGGGCGTGCGCTACCACCTGCAGG
This sequence comes from Bordetella genomosp. 2, assembly GCF_002261345.1. Taxonomy (GTDB): domain Bacteria; phylum Pseudomonadota; class Gammaproteobacteria; order Burkholderiales; family Burkholderiaceae_B; genus Bordetella_A. The sequence goes on from NZ_NEVT01000007.1 coordinate 11,807, forward strand.
CCGGCATATCGGTGCGCGACCCGGACACCATGCAGCCCGTGCCGGCCGACGAACAGACGGTCGGCGAGATCATGTTCCGCGGCAACATCTGCATGAAGGGCTACCTGAAGAACGAACGCGCCACCGAGGCGGCGTTCCGCGGCGGCTGGTTCCATACCGGCGACCTCGGCGTGCTGACCGCCGACGGCTACGTACGCATCAAGGATCGCAGCAAGGACATCATCATCTCCGGCGGCGAGAACATCTCCAGCATCGAGGTCGAGGACGCGCTCTACCACCATCCCGCGGTCGCGGCGGCGGCGGTGGTGGCCATGCCCGACCCGAAATGGGGCGAGACGCCGTGCGCCTTCATCGAGCTCAAGCCCGGCGCCGGCGTCACTGCCGAGGAAATCATCGCGCACTGCCGCCTGCTGCTGCCCGGCTTCAAGGTGCCCAGGACGGTGCGCTTCGGCGAATTGCCCAAGACATCCACCGGCAAGATCCAGAAATTCGAACTGCGCGCGGCGGTCGGCGGCACGCGCGCCATCGATCTGGCCAACCCCGACAACCCCGCCTGAATCCCCCTCTTCCAGAGTACCCGCCATGCCTTACGTCGCCCCCGTGAAAGACATGCTGTTCGTGATGCACCGGCTGGCGGGCCTGGCCCAGGTGGCCGCCCTGCCCGGCTTCGAGGACGCCAGCCCCGACACGGCCCAGGCGGTGCTCGAACAGGCGGCCCAGTTCGCCGGCGCGGTGGTGGCGCCGCTGAACCAGCCCGCCGACCGCGACCCGGGCGCCTGGCACGACGGGCACGTCCGCACCGCCGCCGGCTTCCGCGAGGCGTTGCGCCAGTATGCCGATGCCGGCTGGCAGGGCATGAGCCATCCGGTGGCCTACGGCGGCCAGGGCCTGCCCGGCCTGGTCGCGGCACCCTGCGCCGAAATGCTCAATGCGGCCAACCTGTCGTTCGCGCTGTGTCCGCTGCTGACCAACGGCGCCATCGAGGCCCTGCTGGCGGCCGGTTCGCCCGAACTGCGCAGCCGCTACCTCGAGCCCCTGATCGCCGGCCGCTGGACCGGCACCATGAACCTCACCGAGCCGCAGGCCGGCTCCGACCTGGCCCTGCTGCGCGCGCGCGCCGAGCCGGCCGGCGACGGCAGCTATCGCATCCGCGCCACCAAGATCTTCATCACCTACGGCGAGCACGACCTGGCCGAGAACATCGTGCACCTGGTGCTGGCGCGGCTGCCCGGCGCGCCGGGCGGCATCCGCGGGCTGTCGCTGTTCCTGGTGCCCAAGTTCCTGCCTGACGCCGCGGGCGCGCCAGGCCCGCGCAACGACGTGCACTGCGTGTCCATCGAGCACAAGCTCGGCATCAAGGCCAGCCCGACCGCGACCATGCAGTTCGGCGACGCCGGCGGCGCCGTCGGCTACCTGGTGGGCCAGGAAAACCACGGCCTGGACGCCATGTTCGTCATGATGAACGCGGCCCGCTTCGCCGTCGGGCTGCAGGGCGTGGCCATCGCCGAACGCGCTTACCAACGCGCGCGGGCGTACGCCGCCGAGCGCGTGCAGAGCCGGCCGGTGGACGGCTCGTCGCGCCAGGCCGTGCCCATCGTCGAACATCCCGACGTCCGCCGCATGCTGGGCGTCATGCGCGCGCTCGGCGAGGCCGGCCGCGCGCTGGCGTATTGCACCGCCGCCCACGCGGACCACGCCCACGCCGCCCCCGACCCGGCCGAGCGCGCGCGCCACCAGGCGATACACGCCTTCCTGGTGCCGATCGTCAAGGGCTGGTGCACCGAAATGTCCATCGAGGTCGCCAGCCTGGGCATCCAGGTGCATGGCGGCATGGGCTACATCGAGGAAACCGGCGCGGCCCAGTACTACCGCGACGCGCGCATCCTGACCATCTACGAGGGCACCACCGCCATCCAGGCCAACGACCTGGTGGGCCGCAAGACCCTGCGCGACGGCGGCGCGGTGGCGCGCGGGCTCATGGCCGAAATCCGCCAGACCGAGGCCCTGCTCGAGACGCGCGCCGAACCGGCCGCCCAGCGCATGCTGGACCCGCTGCGCCAGGGCCGCGAAGCCCTGGGCGAGGCGGTCGATTTCGTGCTGGCCCATGCGGCCGGGCATCCCAATGCCATCCACGGCGCGGCGGTGCCGTACCTGATGCTGGCGGGCACGGTGCTGGCCGGCTGGCAAATGGCCCGGGCGCTGCTGGCCAGCCTGGACACGCCCGAGGATCCGGCCTTCCACCAGGCCAAGATCGCCACCGCCCAATGCTATGCCCTGCACCGGCTGACCCAGGCGCCGGGGCTGGCCGCCGTGGTGCTGGGCTCGATCGACTACGCCGTGCAGCCCTGAGCCGGATGCTAGAATTGCCCCCTTGCAGGGTTCTGGCGCCGCCCATAATGGGCTTTGTTTTCAGCAACTTGCGAATCCCGGGCTGCTCGCCGTAGTTAAATGGATATAACCGGCCCCTCCTAAGGGTCAATTGGTGGTTCGATTCCACCCGGCGAGGCCATCTTCCCGCCCCTGGGGCGCCCCTTCCGCACACGCGCTTGCCCAGCTGTTGAAAAAGCTGTTTAAATTCTGCGCGTAAGCCTATAATTCATCTCGCTTTTTCCGGCTCCGCTCCAGCCACCTCGGTCGTTCGGTCACGCATCTTTTTTTACCCCGCTTTAATTATGGTCTTTTCCTGGAAACGTGCCCTCGCGACCACCCTGGCGCCCCTGGCGCTGGTATTGGGCATGCTGCCGTTCGCCGCGCATGCGGCCAAGACGACCGACCCCTGCAAGACCAACGCCAAATCGGCGGCCTGCAAGGCCGCCAAGGCCAAGGCGGCCAAGACGAGCAAGAAATCGACCGCCGCCACCGCCAGCAAGAAAGCCGACGCCAAGAAATCGGCCGCCAGGACCACCAGCGCCAAGACCGCCTCCAGGCAAAGCGCCTCGAAGAAGGCGGCGGCGACCAAGACCGGCGGCAAGACCGCCACGGCATCGAAAAAGACTGCCCGGAAAACAGCGTCCGCCAAGGGCGCCGCCAAGAAGACGGTCGTGGCCTCCAAGAACAAGGCCCGCAAGAGCACTATCGTCTATCGCCAGAATGCGCGCGCCAAGGCCAGGACGGCCCAGGCCCGCGCCGAGGCGGCCCTGCCGCCACCGGCCGCCTCCGTGCGCGCGGAAATCAACGCCCTGCGCTCCAATACGGCCTACGCGCAAGATCTCGAAACCTCGACCGTGCTGTTCGCCAAGAACGACAACGTGGTGCGGCCGATCGCCTCGATCTCCAAGCTGATGACGGCGCTGGTGGTGGTGGACGCCAACCAGCCCATGGATGAAATGCTGGAGATCACCGAGGACGACGTCGACACGCTGAAGCACACCACGTCGCGCCTGCGCGTGGGCACCCGGCTCAGCCGCGGCGACATGCTGCACCTGGCGCTGATGTCGTCGGAAAACCGCGCCGCGCATGCCCTCGGGCGCAACTACCCGGGTGGGCTGCCGGCGTTCGTCGCGGCCATGAACCAGAAAGCGCGGGCGCTGGGCATGAGCAGCACCCGCTTCGTCGAACCCACGGGCTTGTCCAGCCAGAATGTTTCCTCGCCGCGCGACCTGGCGCGCCTGCTGCGCGCCGCCGCGCAGCGCCCGCTGATCCACCGCTATTCCACCGACGACGAATACGAAGTGGACGTGGCCGACCGCACACAGGTGTTCCGCAACACCAACCTGCTGGTGCGCAAGGCCGATTGGGACATCAAGGTGTCCAAGACCGGCTTCATCAACGAGGCGGGCGAATGCCTGGTGATGCTGGCGCGCATCAACGGCCGCGACGTGGCCATCGTGCTGCTCGACTCCCAGGGCAAGCTGTCGCGCATCGGCGACGCGGTGCGCCTGCGGCGCATCCTGCAAAGCGACGTGGCCATGCTGTAGCGCGGCGCCGCCTCAGGCGGCGACCCGGCGCGGCGTCGCGCCGTCGTGCCAGGCGTCCGGCAGCCCCGCCAGCACCGCCTGCGCGTCCAGCGAACGGATCGGCACGGCGACATCGGCCGGAATGCGCCCGTCGACCTGCAGCAGCTCGTAGCGCAGGCAGCACACGCGCAGGAACGACGCGAAATTGGCGGCCTCGCCGCGATAATCCACCAGTTCGTCGTACAGGCGCTCGATCAGCTGATTGACGCGCATGCCGTCGCGCGCGGCGATTTCCTCCAGCACGGACCAGAACAGGCGTTCGAGCCGCACGCTGGTGGCGACGCCATGCAGGCGCAGCGAGCGGCTTTCGGGCGTGTATGAGTCCGGGTTGGCGCGGATGAAGATTTCGCACATGGCAGTGGCTCCTGGTGGGATGTCCCACTGTACGATCGGCGCCCGGCGCGCGGCAAGCGCCGCCCGCGGCCGACGCGGCGGCCAGGCGCGGCGTCGCGCGCGCAGGCGGGCGCCTGCGCGCCGCGTTTGCCGGCTCAGTGCGTGATGCGCGTGCCCAGCACCGCCAGGAACTGCGCCAGCCAGGCGGGATGCGCCGGCCAGGCCGGGGCGGTGACCAGGTTGCCGTCGGTATGCGCCTGGTCGATGGCGATCTCGGCATACGTGCCGCCGGCCAGCCGGACTTCCGGCGCGCAGGCGGGATAGGCCGAGCAGGTGCGCCCTTCCAGGATGCCGGCGGCCGCCAGCAGCTGGGCGCCGTGGCACACCGCCGCGATCGGCTTGCCGGCGCGGTCGAACTGCCGCACCAGTTCCAGCACCTGTTCATTCAGGCGCAGGTACTCGGGCGCGCGTCCGCCCGGAATCACCAGGCCGTCGTAGGCATCGGCGTCGGCCTGCTCGAAGTCCTGGTTCAGGGTGAAATCGTGGCCGCGCTTTTCGCTGTAGGTCTGCGCGCCCTCGAAGTCGTGGATGGCGGTGGCCACGCGGTCGCCCGACTTCTTGCCCGGGCAGACGGCGTGCACGGTGTGTCCCACCGCCTGCAGCGCCTGGAACGGCACCATGGTTTCGTAATCTTCGGCGTAGTCGCCCAACAGCATCAGCAGTTTCTTGCCCACAGCGGTCTCCTTGGGGTTCGGGAGGTCGGCACGATCGGATGCGTGCGGGCCGGCAAGCGCCATGCCCGGGCGCGGCGGACGCCCGACATCTCCGGGTAGTGACCCACCGATTGTGCGGCAGGCCCGGGCGCGGCGGGTGGTAAAGGAATACCGCCGGTGCCTATTCCAGCGCCACCGAGACCGGGCGGGCATCGAGCAGGCTGACCAGCACCTGGGGGTCGATGCCGATCAGGTAGCCGCGCCGCCCGCCATTGATGTAGACCACGGGGTAGTCGAGCACCTGCGCCTCGACCCACACGGGCATCCGCTTGCGCGTGCCGAACGGCGACGTGCCGCCCACCTGGTACCCGGAGTGCCGCTGGGCCACCTCGGGATGGCAGGGCGCCACTTTCTTCAAGCCGGCCTGCCGCGCCAGGTTCTTGGTGGACACTTCGCGGTCGCCATGCATGACCACCACCAGCGGACGCGCGGCCTCGTCTTCCATGATGAGCGTCTTGACCACGGCGTGCGGGTCCAGGCCCAGCTGGCGGGCGGCCTCGCCGGCGCCACCGTGGTCGACATAGTCGTACGTATGTTCGGTATAGGAAATGTGGTGCCGCTTCAGCATCTGCGTGGCGGGCGTTTCGGAAACGTGGCGGGCTTTGCTCATGGCTGCGTGCGGGACCGGGCGGGACGTGCGGCAAAGGCGCTAGTTTAGGGCCTGTCCGCCGCGCAGGCAGCCCCGCCCCGGCGGGCGGGCCGGGCCGCAGGCGTCACGCGCGCGGGTGGTGTGCGGCGTGCAGCGCCTTCAGGCGCTCGCGCGCCACGTGGGTGTAGATCTGCGTGGTGGAAATATCGGCGTGGCCCAGCAGCATCTGCACCACCCGCAGGTCGGCGCCGTGGTTGAGCAGGTGCGTGGCGAAGGCATGGCGCAGCACATGAGGCGACAACGGCGCGCGGATGCCCGCGATGACGGCGTACTTCTTGATGAGCTGCCAGAACGCCTGGCGCGTCATGGGCTGGGCCCGCGCGGTCAGGAACAGCGCGTCGCTGACGCGCGCGCCGGCCAGCTCGGGCCGCGCGCCCTGCAGGTAGCGGTCGATCCAGTGGGCGGCCTCGGCGCCCAGCGGCACCAGGCGGTCCTTGCCGCCCTTGCCCATGACCACGCGCACCACGCCTTCGTTGAGGCTGACCTCCAACACCTTGATATTGACCAGCTCCGACACGCGCAGGCCGGTGGCGTAGAGGGTCTCCAGCATGGCGCGGTCGCGCAGCCCGCGCGCCGTGTTCAGGTCGGGCGTGGCCAGCAGGGCCTCGACCTGCGCTTCCGACAGGGTCTTGGGCATGCGCGGCGGCTGCTTGGCCGCGCTGAGCGTCAGGCAGGGGTCGCGCTGGGCGCGGTGCTCGCGCAGCGCCCAGGCGTAGAAGCGGCGCAGCGCCGCCAGGCGCCGGTTGGCGGTGGTGGCGCGGCTGTCGGCGTGGCGCGCGGCGAACCAGGCCTCGATATCGGCCGTGCCGGCCTCGCGCAGCTGCCCCGCCGAGGCCGCGCCGCCGTGCTCGCCGGGGTTTTCGAGCCAGTGCGCGAAAGCGGTCAGGTCGCGCCGGTAGGCGGCCAGGGTGTTGGCCGCCAGCCCGTCCTCGAGCCAGACGGCGTCGATGAAGGCATCGATATCGGCCTGCGAGGCCAGCGGATCGGCAGCGGAAGACATGCGGGAGGAACCCATGGGCGGATGCGCGCTCATTCTACGGGACGGGACGCCTGCGCAAGCAGCGCCCGGGCGGGCCCGGCGTCAGGCGGCCGACTTCAGCCAGCCCTCGAACGCCTTGAGCGCGTCGGAGCGCTCGTCACGTTGCGGATAGCCGAAGTAGTAGCCCTGCCCCACTGCCAGCGCCTCGGGCACCGGCTGCACCAGCGTGCCCGCCTGCAGCGCCGGCTGCGCCAGGAAATGCGGCACCAGGCCCACTCCCAGGCCGGCCTGCGCCGCCGCCAGCATCATGGTGAACAGCTCGTAGCGCGGGCCGCCGGCGGCCTGCGGACCGTAGGGCTGGCGGTTGGCCGCATACCACTGGCGCCACGCGTCGGGGCGCGAGCTCAGGTGCAGGTGGGTCAGGCCGGCCAGGCCCTCGCCGGCGCGGCGCGGCAGGTGCGGCGCGCACACCGGCACCAGCTCTTTTTCGGGAAACAGCAACACCCCCTGCGTGCCGGGCCAGATGCCGCTGGCGTGGTACAGCGCGCCGTCGAATGGCTGGTCCTTGAACTGGAACGGCAGGGTCCGCACCGACAGGCTGACGGTGATGTCCGGGTGGCGCTGCTGGAAGCCGGCCAGGCGCGGGATCAGCCAGGTCGTCGCCAGGGTGGGCACCACGGCGATGTGGATGCTGCGGCCCATGCCGGTGCGGCTGACCAGGCCGAAGGTGTCTTTCTCGATCTGGTCCAGATGATGGCGGATGCGGCCGGCGTATTCCGCCCCGTGGTCGGTCAGCACGATGCGGCGCCGCACGCGCGTGAACAACTGCACGCCCAGGCGCGCCTCCAGGCTGGCCACCTGCCGGTAGACGGCGCTGTGCGTCAGCGCCAGTTCCTCGGCCGCGCGCGAAAAGCTGCCCAGCCGGGCCGACGCCTCGAAGGCCTGCAGGGCGCTCAGATTGGGTATGCCGTTTCTCATGGGAAAACCTGTCATTCAGGGGCCGGGCTCCCGCCTGGTTGCCGGACACCGCTAGTATTGAGCCGACATGGCGCGCCTTCAAAGGTGCCTGACACCCGGACGGGTGTCAGGCATCTGGCCCGAGCCGACCCTCCCGTCAAGGTGCCAGGCACCCAGCCGGGCCCGCGGCCCTTTGGGGGGACGACGTGCCGGCAGGTCAATATATTGTGCAATTTTATCAATTGCCTTGTGCAACCCAGGAACATTATGCTCGACGGCTTGAACCCCGGTTGATTATGACGACACCTACCTCCTCTTCTCCCGCCTCCCGCCTGGGCGGCCATATCCTGGTCGACCAACTGGCCGCCCATGGCGTCAAGCATGTGTTCTGCGTGCCCGGCGAAAGCTACCTGGCCGTGCTGGACGGCCTGCACGACGCCCGCATCGACGTCACCGTCTGCCGCCAGGAAGGCGGCGCCGCCATGATGGCCGACGCGCACGGCAAGCTCACCGGCGAGCCGGGCATCTGCATGGTCACGCGCGGCCCGGGCGCCGCCAATGCCTTGGCGGGCGTGCACATCGCCAAGCAGGACTCCACCCCCCTGATCCTGTTCGTCGGCCAGATCGAGCGCGGCATGCGCGAACGCGAGGCCTTCCAGGAAATGGACTACCGCGCGGTGTTCGGCACGCAGGCCAAGTGGGTCACCGAGATCGACCAGGTCGAACGCATTCCCGAACTGGTGTCGCGCGCCTTCCACGTGGCCACCTCGGGCCGGCCCGGCCCGGTGGTGATCGCCCTGCCGGAGGACATGCTGACCGAGACTGCCAGCGTGGCCGACGCGCCGCGCTATGAAGTCATCGACGCCGCGCCCGCCGCCGCGCAGCTCGACCAGTTGCAGGCGCTGCTGGCCCAGGCGCGCGCGCCCATGGCGATCCTGGGCGGGTCGCGCTGGAGCGCCGAGGCCGTCGCACAGTTCGCCGATTTCGCGCAGCGCCTGGCGCTGCCCACCGCCGTGTCGTTCCGGCGCCAGATGCTGTTCCCGGCCGACCATCCCTGCTTCATCGGCGACGTGGGCCTGGGCCTGAACCCGGCGCTGGCCAAGCGCGTGACCGATGCCGACCTGATCCTGCTGGTGGGCGGCCGCATGTCGGAAAGCCCGAGCCAGGCCTATACGCTGCTGGACATTCCGGTGCCGCGCCAGAAACTGGTGCACGTACACCCCGACAGCGCCGAACTGGGCCGGGTCTACCGCCCCAGCCTGGCCATCAACACCTCGCCGGCCGCGTTCGCGCAGGCGCTGGCGGGCGTGCAAGGGCCGGCGCAGCCGGCCTGGGCCGAAGGCACCGCGGCCATGCGCCAGTCGTACCTGGCCTGGAGCGACCCGGCGCCGGTGCGCACTCCCGGCGCGCTGCAGATGGGCGAGATCATGGCGTACCTGGAAAAAACCCTGCCGCCCGACGCCATCATGACCAACGGCGCGGGCAACTACGCCACCTGGCTGCACCGCTTCCACCGCTTCACCCGCTACGGCACGCAATTGGCGCCCACCTCGGGCTCGATGGGCTACGGCCTGCCCGCCGCCGTGGGGGCCAAGCGCGTGCAGCCCGACAAGACCGTGGTGTGCTTCGCCGGCGATGGCTGCTTCATGATGCACGGCCAGGAATTCGCCACCGCCGTGCAGTATGGCCTGCCCATCATCGTGGTGCTGGTCGACAACGGCATGTACGGCACCATCCGCATGCACCAGGAAAAACACTACCCCGGCCGCGTCTCGGCCACGTCGCTGCAGAACCCGGATTTCGCCGCCTATGCGCAGGCCTTCGGCGGCCATGGCGAGCGCGTCGAGCGCACCGAACAGTTCGCGCCGGCGTTCGAGCGCGCCCTGGCCAGCGGCAAGCCCGCCATCCTGCACTGCCTGATCGACCCGCAGACCATCACCCCGTCGACCACACTCGAGAAAATCCGCGCCGCGGCGCTCCAGGCCGGGCAATAAGCCCGGCGCCGGCGCCGCATCGCACCCCGCATCCCAGACATACGCACGGAGATCCACATGTCCTCGAACCCCTCCTTCCACTGGCAAGACCCGCTGCTGCTCGACCAGCAGCTCACCGACGAAGAGCGCATGGTGCGCGACGCCGCCGCGGCCTACGCGCAGGACAAGCTGGCGCCGCGCGTGCTCAATGCTTTCCGCAACGAGCAGACCGACCCGAAGATCTTCGCCGAGATGGGCGAGCTGGGCCTGCTGGGCGCCACCATTCCCACCGAATACGGCGGCGCCGGGCTGAACTACGTCAGCTATGGCCTGATCGCCCGCGAGGTCGAGCGCATCGACTCCGGCTATCGCTCGATGATGAGCGTGCAGTCCTCGCTGGTGATGGTTCCCATCAATGAATTCGGCAGCGAAGCCCAGAAACAGAAATACCTGCCCAAGCTGGCCAGCGGCGAATGGATCGGCTGCTTCGGCCTGACCGAGCCCAACCACGGCTCCGACCCCAACGGCATGGAAACCCGCGCCGTGCAGACCGGCAGCGGCTACAAGCTGTCGGGCAACAAGATGTGGATCACCAACTCGCCGATCGCCGACGTGTTCGTGGTGTGGGCCAAGTGCGTGGGCGGCGACTACGACGGCAAGATCCGCGGCTTCATCCTGGAAAAGGGCATGAAGGGCCTGTCGGCCCCGGCCATCCACGGCAAGGTGGGCCTGCGCGCCTCGATCACCGGCGAGATCGTCATGGACGAGGTCGAAGTGTCGGCCGAGCAGATGCTGCCGGAAGTGTCCGGCCTGCGCGGCCCCTTCACCTGCCTGAACTCGGCGCGCTATGGCATCGCCTGGGGCGCCCTGGGCGCGGCCGAGGCCTGCTGGCACACGGCCCGCCAGTACACGCTGGACCGCAAGCAATTCGGCCGTCCGCTGGCCGCCAACCAGCTCATCCAGAAGAAGCTGGCCGACATGCAGACCGAGATCACCCTGGGCCTGCAGGGCTGCCTGCGCCTGGGCCGCATGAAGGACGAAGGCACGGCCGCGGTGGAAATCACGTCCATCATGAAGCGCAATTCGTGCGGCAAGGCGCTGGACATCGCCCGCCTGGCCCGCGACATGCTGGGCGGCAACGGCATTTCCGACGAGTTCGGCGTGGCGCGCCACCTGGTGAACCTGGAAGTGGTCAACACCTACGAGGGCACGCACGACGTGCACGCGTTGATCCTGGGCCGCGCGCAGACGGGCATCCAGGCGTTCTGCTAAGCCGCGGCGCGCTGCCCAGGTCGAGCCAGGTGTCAGGCTCCCGCCAGGGCGCCTGACGCCGTACGGCTGAGACAGTCTGGGCACACAAGGGTGTCAGGCACCTGCGGAGCCTGACACCTGTAAGCGACCGGGCAGCCCGTCAGTTGCCGCCGCCCAGGTCGAACAGGCTGGTGGCGTCCAGCTCGAGCACGGCTTCGTCGTGCTGGTTCAGGACGATCCAGTTCCAGGAGATGATGCCGAGGTCCGCCCGCGAGGTGGAGCGGCGTACCGCCTGCACCCGCGCCTCCAGGCGCAATGCGTCGCCCGGCCTGACCGGCACGCGCCAGCGCACTTCCCCCAGCCCCGGCGAGCCGAACGATTCGGAATCGTGCAGCGCGGCCTCGACCGCCATGCGCATGGCCAGCGCGCAGGTATGCCAGCCGCTGGCGATCAGGCCGCCCCAGCGCCCTTGCGCGGCGCGCTCGACATCGGTGTGGAACCATTGCGGGTCGTACTGGCGGGCGAAATGCAGGATCTCGGCCTCGGTCACGGTGACCGGCCCGGCCTTGATCAGCATGCCTTCTTTGAATTCGGCGAACTTCATTTCGGCTTCTCGAATGACAACCGGCGTGCCTGGCACGCCGGTGATCGTGGTGTCGGCTGGCGCCGGCGCGCGTGGCGGCGACGCCGGCTAGTAGGTTTCGAAGTGCAGCCGCCCCTCGCGGCGCAGCGCATCATGCAGGATAGACCAATCCTGCCCGGCTTGCACGACGACATCGCGCAGCGCTTCCAGCACCCCGGTTTCCATCCCCTTCAGGCCGCACACATAAATGCAGGTGTTGGCGTCGGCCAGCAGCGCCAGCACATCGGCGGCGCGCTCGCGGATCATGTCCTGCACATAGCGCCTGGGCTGCGACGCTTCGCGCGACAGCGCCAGGTTGATGTCGATGAAGTCGCGCGGCAGTTTCATCAGCGGCCCGAAATAAGGCAGCTCGCGCTGGGTGCGCGCGCCGAAGAACAGCATCAGCCGGCCGTTGGTGCCGCGCGCGATGCGGCGCCGGTAGCGCTCGGTCATGGCCCGCATCGGCGCCGAGCCGGTGCCGGTGCAGATCATCATCAGATTGGCGCCGGCGTGGTTGGGCATCAGGAAGGTATTGCCGAACGGGCCGATCACCTGGACGGTATCGTTCTTGGCCAGGTCGCACAGATAGTTGGAGCACACGCCGCGCGCCGGCCGGCCCTGGTGGTCCTCGGTGACGCGCTTCACCGTCAGCGACAGGTTGTTGTAGCCGGCCCGCTCGCCGTCGCGCGGACTGGCCAGCGAGTATTGGCGCGCATGGTGCGGCCGGCCCTGGGCATCGGTGCCGGGCGGCAGGATGCCGATGGACTGGCCCTCCAGCACGGGAAACGGCACGTTGCCGAAATCCAGCACGATGTGGTGGATATCGCTGCCGGTATCCTCGTCGGTGACCCGGTAGTTGCCCACCACGGTCGCGCTGGCCGGCGCCTTGTGGGTATACAGGTTCACATACGGATGCGCGGCCGACCACGGCGGCACGCTGGCGCCTGGCAGCGACGGCGCGGGCGCGGCCGGCGCCGCTGCCACGGCGGCCGGCGGGGATGCGCCGGCCGGGGCGTCGGCCGGCGCGCCCTCGGCCAGGTTCCCCGGCAACGGTTTCTCGCCCGGCAGCTCGTCCCAGCCGAATTGCTCCTGCACGCTGTAGGCCTCCGACCGCAGCACCAGCCGCCAGTTGTCGATCGACCCGGTGGGACACGGCGGCACGCAGGCCATGCAGCCGTTGCAGATGTCCGGATCGACCACGTAATTGGTGCCGTCGTGCGTGATGGCGTCGATCGGGCAGGTTTCCTCGCAGGTATTGCAGCGAATGCAGATTTCCGGGTCGATCAGGTGCTGCTTGAGCACTTCGGGCGGCAAGGGCGCGTTCATTGCCGGGCTCCTGTTCCTAGTTGAAGCGCACGTACTCGAAGTTCACCGGCTGGCGGTTCACGCCCATGACCGGCGGCGCGATCCAGTTGGCGAACTTGCCCGGCTCGACCACGCGGCCCATCAGCGAGGCGACGAAAGCGCGGTCTTCTTCGGTGGGCAGCCACTTGTCCCGGTTGGCCAGCCATTGGGACTCGCTCAGCACCTCGCCTTCGGGCGCCACGCGAATGCCGGCCAGGGTGCCGATCTGGCGGTTGAAGGCCTTGTGCGGCACCGACAGGCGGAACGGCAGGCCGCTTTTCTCGATGACCTTGTTCCAGCGCCCGACGCCCGCCATGGAATCGCGGATGAAATCATCGCGCAGCACTTCGTTCAGGGCGTTGAGCATCGGCACCTCGATCTCGCGCAGCTTGCCGCCCTCGACGGTCAGCACGCGATAGGTGTCGTTCTTGAGCTGGTGGTCGTCGTTGCGCTTGCCTTCCTCGTAGCGCCCCTTCAGGCCGGAGCTGTAGAAAATGGCGGCATTGGACGACTGGTCGGCGCCGAACAGGTCGATGGTCACGCTGTAGTGGAAGTTCAGGTAGCGCTGGATGGTCGGCAGGTCGATCACGCCGGCGGCGCGCACCGTGGCCGGATCGTCGGTCTTGAGCTGCTTCATGACCTCGCAGGTGCGCTGGATGATGCGCGACACGCCCGATTCGCCCACGAACATGTGGTGCGCTTCCTCGGTGAGCATGAACTTGGTGGTGCGCGCCAGCGGATCGAACCCGGACTCGGCCAGCGCGCACAGCTGGAACTTGCCGTCGCGGTCGGTGAAATAGGTGAACATGTAGAAGGCCAGCCAGTCCGGCGTCTTCTCGTTGAAGGCGCCCAGGATGCGCGGGTTGTCCGCATCGCCCGAGCTGCGCTCGAGCAGCGCGTCGGCCTCTTCGCGGCCGTCGCGGCCGAAATAGCGGTGCAGCAGGTACACCATGGCCCACAGGTGGCGGCCTTCCTCGACATTGATCTGGAACAGGTTGCGCAGGTCGTACTGCGACGGCGCGGTCATCCCCAGGTGGCGCTGCTGCTCGATCGAGGCCGGCTCGGTATCGCCCTGGGTGACGATGATGCGCCGCAGGTTGGCGCGATGCTCGCCCGGCACGTCCTGCCAGACGTCGCGGCCCAGGTTCTCGCCGAAATGGATCTTGCGCTGGCCGTCCTGCGGCGCCAGGAAGATGCCCCAGCGGTAGTCGGGCATCTTCACGTGGTCGAAATGGGCCCAGCCGTCGGGCTCCACGCTGACCGCCGTGCGCAGGTAGACGTCGAAGCCGTGCGAGCCGTCGGGGCCCATGTCCTGCCACCATTGCAGGTAATTGGGCTGCCAGTGCTCCAGCGCGCGCTGCAGCGCGCGGTCGCCGGACAGGTTGACGTTGTTGGGGATCTTCTCGGTGTAGTTGATGCCGGACATGTCTGCTCTCTCCTTGGTGGACGGCATGCGGGCCGTCGCCGGGTGAATTGGGGGGATACCGTTTTTCCTGGGGAGGTGTCAGGCACCTTCGGAGCCTGACACCTGCTCAATGCCGATTCGTCTGGGGGGGTGCCAGGCATCTTTGGAGCCTGGCGCCTGCTCAATGCCGGACTTTCTGCCAGGTGTCAGGCGCCTCGGGCGCCTGACACCTACACACGGTTCCAGTCGAAGGCGGCCTGCTCGCCCTTGCCGTAGAGTTTCAGCGCGCCCTTTTCGCCGGCGGCGTTGGGACGGTTGAAGATCCAGTTCTGCCAGGCGGTCAGGCGGCCGAAAATGCGCGTCTCCATGGTTTCGCGCCCGCCGAAGCGCAAGTTCGCTTCCAGGCCGGTCAGCGCGTCCGGCGACAGGGCGCGCCGCTCTTCGAGCGCCAGGCGCACTTCATCGTCCCAGTCGATGCTGTCGGGCGCGAAAGTGACCAGGCCCAGCTCGAGCGCGCGCGCGGCCGGCAGCAGTTGCCCGGCGGCCGCGCGGACCGCCTCCAGCGGCAGCGTCTCTTCGTAAAAGCGCCGCTGCAGGCGGCTCTGCCCGCTGACCAGCGGATAGGCGCCGAAATTGCGTTCGCCCACCACGATCTGCGCCGGGCTGTCGGCATCCTCGTCGTCGAGCATGTAGATGCGGTCGGCCGCCAGGGCCAGCTCGAACAGGGTGCCGGCGAAGCAGGAGCCCGGCTCGATCAGCGCGAAGATCGAGCGCGAGGTCACGTCCAGCCGCGCCAGAGTGCGGCGCAACATGCCGGCCGTCTCGCGCACGAACCAGTGGTCGCCGTGCTGCTGCAGGGCCGCGTCGGCCGCCAGCACGGCCTGGATGTCGCCCTCGGTCTTGAAGACCCAGGTGCCCAGGTCGGGCTCGTTGGTGCGCAGGCTCAGGATCGCGTCATCCAGCTCGCGCGCCATCTGCAGCGGCCACCAGGCCGCGCCGGCCGCGACGATGGCGTCCAGCTCCTGCTCCACCGGCGCTTGCGGCGCCCGCACCGTCCAGGTGGCCAGCCGCTTGTCGCGGTCGAACACCACCTCCACGTAGCGATAGGACAGGCGGTCTTCCTCGATGCGGCGCTCCAGCGGCGTCAACGTCACGCCGCGCGCCTGCGCCGGCCGGTCGCTGCCGGCGGCCAGTTCTTCGGCACGCGCGCGCACCGCCGCCTCGAACTGGGCCGGCTTGACCACCTGGCCCACCAGCCGCCAGTCCTTGGCGCGCTGTCCGCGCACCCCTTCCACCAGGGTGCAGAAGATGTCGGCATGGTCGTGCCGCACCTTGCGCTTGTCGGTGACCCGCGTGAGCCCGCCGGTGCCCGGCAGCACGCCCAGCAGCGGGACTTCCGGCAGGGCCACGGCCGACGAGCGGTCGTCGACCAGCACGATCTCGTCGCAGGCCAGCGCCAGTTCATAGCCGCCGCCGGCGCACGCGCCATTGAGCGCGGCGATGAACTTGAGCCCGCCGTATCGGCTGGAATCCTCGATGCCATTGCGCGTCTCGTTGGTGAACTTGCAGAAGTTCACCTTCCAGGCGTGCGACGACAAGCCCAGCATGAAAATGTTCGCGCCCGAGCAGAAGATGCGGTCCTTCATGCTGGTAACGACGACCGTACGCACCTCGGGATGCTCGAAGCGGATGCGCTGCAGGGCATCGTGCAGCTCGATATCCACCCCCAGGTCGTACGAATTGAGCTTCAGCTTGTACCCCGGCCGCAGCCCCCCGTCCTCGGCCACATCCATCGCCAGCGTGGCGATGGCGCCATCGAATTTCAATTTCCAGTGCCGATACCGGGCCGGCTCCGTCTGGAAGTCCACGCGGGTGGCGGGGCTGCTCATGATGCGTCTCCTGGCGTATGAACAATACTGCATTAGATGAATTAAAGTGCAGATTAGTGCAGAAAAAAAAGCCCGTCAAGCACCAGATGCACAAAAATGCAGTTTCAATCAATCCATACGGCACCACAACCCAATGCGCGCCCAGGCCGCGCAGGGCGGCCTGGGCGCGCGGCCCCGCAAGACGCTCCTCTTTTCCTCCCCCGTAGCAACGAAGCGCAAGAACCCCTGCCTGCCCCGCGGCGCTTGCCATGTGTCCACTGCCAGTCGCCGGCGGGCGGCGGGGCGGGCGGGGCGCCTCGGGGCCGAGCGAGCGGATGCCGTAGGGAGGCCCGAAGGGGCCGGACGAGGCGAGCGTAGCGATTCCGGGCGCGCGGGGCGCCCGGACGGCGCCGTGAAGCCCCGCCCGCCCCGCCGCCCGCCGGCGACGCCAATAGAACACCAACACCCGACCAGCCAACCAGCCCGACAGACAAGCTCCGCTTGCTACAACGGCAACCCGCAAGCCTTGCGAACCTGCGCCCGCAGCCCCCCGAAGCTTTCCTGCAGGCTCAGGTTGCTGGTCACCCAGGTCAGGTCGGCCTTGGCGTAGAACGCCTCGCGTCCGGCCAGGATGCGCTTGAGGTCGGCCATGGCTTCGTTGTTGCCCGACATGGGGCGGAAATCCCCCTGCGCCATGACCCGCGCCATATGCTCGTCGGGCATGGCGCGCAGCCATACCGTGTAGCAATGGGCCAACAGCAGGTTCAGCGTGGCCGGTTCGGACACCAGCCCGCCCGGCGTGGCCAGCACCATCTCGGGGTAGATCTGCACCGCCTCTTCGAGGGCGCGGCGCTCGTAGCGCCGGTAGGCATTGGGCCCGTACAGGTTGTGGATCTCGAGGATGCTGCAGCCGGCCACCCGTTCGATCTCGCGGTTGAGCTCGACAAACGGATA
The DNA here is from genome assembly GCF_002261345.1 of Bordetella genomosp. 2. Taxonomy (GTDB): domain Bacteria; phylum Pseudomonadota; class Gammaproteobacteria; order Burkholderiales; family Burkholderiaceae_B; genus Bordetella_A. The sequence goes on from NZ_NEVT01000007.1 coordinate 28,871, forward strand.
GCCCAGGTCGTCGGCCAGCATCTGCCCCAGCGTGGACTTGCCGGCGCCGCGCAGCCCGATGAGCGCCACGCGCTGGAACCGGTTGGGGCGCTGCGCCCCGCCGCCGACCCCGAACAGCTGCGTCAGCGCCTCGCGGGCGCGCTGCAGGTCGGACTCGGTGCGGCCGCTGAGCAATTCGCGGATCAACAGCCAGTCGGGCGATTCGGTGGTGACGTCGCCGACCAGTTCCGCCAGGGCGCAGTTGAAGGCCTTGGCGATCTGCAGCAGCACCAGGATGGAGGCGTTGCCCACGCCGTGCTCCAGGTTCGCCAGATGGCGCTCGGACACGCCGGTGGCCTGGGACAGGCTCTTGCGCGTCATGCCGCGTATCGCGCGCAGGCGCCGCACGCGCTCGCCCAGCGCCACCAGGAATGGTTCGCGGCGCGGCTCCGATGATTCCTTGTCTAGCGCTTGGATCATGCGATCGACTCCGAGGAAACCCTCATTTTCAGCGTTTTATGCACTATAGTGCTTGACTGCGGTGGTGTGAAGCACTATTTTTCTTCAAACCAACCACTGGTGCGCGCAAAACCTCATAAAAAAGCAATTGATTGCATGCGCCGCGACCAGTGCGCCGACAGTGTAAAGGACGAGACAAGCATGAAACCTCCGGCGTCATTCCATCAATTGATGCGCAGCATCACCGCCCCCATCGCCGGCCTGCCGCTGGACCAGGCGCTGCAGGAACGGCTCAATCGCGACATGGGCGCCGCCAGCCAGCAGTACCGCGAGGTGTTCGCCGCCTGTCGGCAGGGCGTGGCCGAGGGCTGGCTGTGCGGCCGGGAAGGCGGCGGCATCCGCTACGGCCGCGCCTTGGCGGCCGACGACGAACTGGCGGGCTTTTCGGTCGACGTGGTGGAGATGCCGAGCCTCGCCGGCCCGCACCATGCCCATCCGCACGGCGAGATCGACCTGATCATGCCGCTGGACGAGGCGGCGCGCTTCGACGGCCATCCCGCCGGCTGGCTGGTCTACGGCCCGGGCAGCGCGCACCGCCCCACCGTCAGCGGCGGCCGCGCCCTGGTGCTGTACCTGCTGCCGGGCGGCGCCATCGAATTCACGCGGGCATAGCGATATGGAGCGACTGCACAACTACGTGGCGGGCCAGTGGCAGGCCGGCCAGGGCGACGGCGCGGTATTGCGCGACCCGCTGTCGGGCGCCGCGCTGGCCGCGGTCGACAACACCGGACTGGACTTGCCCGCCGCCTGCGACTGGGCCCGCCGCACCGGCGGCGCGGCGCTGCGCGCCCTGTCTTACGCCGAGCGGGCGGCGCTGCTGGGACGAGTGGCGGAGGTGCTGCAGGCCAACCGCGACAAGTACTACGACATCGCGCTGCGCAATTCGGGCACCGTGAAACAGGATTCCGCGGTCGACATCGAGGGCGGCATCTATACCCTGTCGTATTACGCCAAACTGGGCGCCGGCCTGGCCGAGCGGGGCTTCCGCGCCGACGGCCCGGCCGACACGCTGGCGCGCGACGGCGCCTACCAGGTGCAGCACATCGCGGTGCCGGTGCGCGGCCTGGCGCTGCTGATCAACGCCTTCAATTTTCCGTCCTGGGGCCTGTGGGAGAAAGCCGGCCCGGCGCTGCTGTCGGGCGTGCCCATCGTGGTCAAGCCGGCCACCGCGACCGCCTGGCTGGCCCATGCGATGGTGGCCGACGTACTGGCCGCCGGCGTCCTGCCGGCCGGCGCGCTGACGCTGGTATGCGGCAGCTCGGCCGGCCTGCTCGACGCGCTGGCCCCGGGCGACGTGCTGTCCTTCACCGGCTCGTCGGACACGGCCGCCCTGCTGCGCGCCCATCCGCGCGTAGCGCGCGACGGCGTGCGCATGAACGCCGAGACCGACAGCCTGAACTGCGCGCTGCTGGGCCCGGACGCGGCCGAGGGCGGCGCGGCGTTCGACGCGCTGGTGCGCGAAGCGGTGCGCGAGATCACCGTGAAATCGGGCCAGAAATGCACGGCCATCCGCCGCATCCTGGTGCCGCGCGCGGCCTACGCGCGTGCGGCCGAGGCCATCGCGGCGGCGCTGGCGGACATCGCGGTCGGCGACCCGCGCAACCCCGCGGTGCGCATGGGCTCGCTGGTCAGCCGCGCGCAGCACGACGACGTGCAGGCCGGCATCCAGGCCCTGCGCGCGGGCAGCGAGGTGCTGTTCGACGGCGGCCGCGTGCAGTTGCTGGATGCCGACCCGGCGATCTCCGCCTGCGTGGCGCCCTGGCTGCTGGGCGCGCCGGATCCCGATGCGCATCCGCTGGCGCACGACCGCGAGGTGTTCGGCCCGCTCGCCACCCTGATGCCCTATCGCGACGCCGGCCACGCCTACGAGCTGGCGCGGCGCGGGCAGGGTTCGCTGGTGGCGTCGGTCTACAGCGACGACACGGCATTCCTGGCGCGCAGCGCGCTGGAACTGGCCGACAGCCACGGCCGCGTGCACCTGGTCAGCCCCGAGGCTGCCCGCACGCATACCGGCCACGGCAATGTGATGCCGCAGGCGCTGCATGGGGGTCCGGGCCGCGCCGGCGGCGGCGAAGAGCTGGGCGGCCTGCGCGCGCTGGCCTTGTACCACCGCCGCGCCGCCATCCAGGGCGCGCCCCAGCGCCTGCAGGCGCTGGCGTGACCGCGCGACGACGACAGCCGACCATCGGAGAGAGACCATGAACCCCTGCCCCACCGAGCTGAACTTCGCCAGCCACCTGGCCGCGCTGAATGCGCCGCGCGCCGCCAAGACGGCCTATGTCGACGACACCCGCCGCATCACCTACGGCGAACTGGCTGAGCGGGTCGCGCGTTGCGCCGGGGCGTTGCGCGCGCTAGGCCTGCGCCGCGAAGAACGCGTGCTGCTGCTGATGCACGACAGCGTCGACTGGCCCGTGGCGTTCCTGGGCGCGCTGCATGCCGGCGTGGTGCCGGTCGCCGTCAATACTCTGCTGACCCCGGACGACTACGCCTATATCGCCGGCCATTGCCGCGCCCGCGCCGCGTTCGTGTCCGGCGCGCTGCTGGGCACGCTGCAGACCGCGCTGGCCAAGGCTCCGCACGAGATCGAACATCTGCTGGTCGCTCAGCCGGCCGGCCCGCTGCCGCCCCAGGCGCGCGAATTCGAAGCCCTGCTGGCGGCGGCGCCGCTGATGCCGGCGGTGCGCACGCTGGCCGACGAGATCGCCTTCTGGCTGTATTCGTCCGGCTCCACTGGCAAGCCCAAGGGCGTGGTGCACACCCACGGCAACCTGTGGCACACGGTGGAGCTGTACGCCAAGCCGGTGCTGGGCATCCGCGAGGACGACGTGGTGTTCTCGGCGGCCAAGCTGTTCTTCGCCTATGGCCTGGGCAACGGGCTGAGCTTCCCGTTGTCGGTGGGCGCGACGGTGGTGGTGATGAGCGAGCGCCCCACCCCCCAGGCGGTATTCAAGCGGCTGGTCGAGCACCAGCCGACCGTGTTCTATGGCGTGCCCACGCTGTATGCCAGCATGCTGGCCAGTCCCGACCTGCCGGCGCGCGAGCAGGTCGCGCTGCGCGTCTGCACGTCGGCCGGCGAGGCCCTGCCGCGCGACATCGGCGAACGCTTCACGCGCCAGTTCGGCTGCGAGATCCTGGACGGCATCGGCTCGACCGAGATGCTGCACATCTTCATCTCGAACCAGCCGGGCCAGCTGCGCTACGGGACCACCGGCAAGCCGGTGCCCGGCTACGAGGTCCAGTTGCGCGACGAGGACGGCCGCCCGGTGCCGCCCAACGTGATCGGCGATCTCTACATCAAGGGCCCCAGCACCGCGCTGATGTACTGGAACAACCGCGACAAGACCCGCCAGTGTTTCCAGGGCGAATGGCTCAAGAGCGGCGACAAGTACCTGTGCGACGCGGACGGCTACTACACCTACGCGGGCCGCAGCGACGACATGATCAAAGTGAGCGGCCAGTACGTGTCGCCGGTGGAGGTCGAGAACGTGCTGATCCAGCACGAAGCCGTGCTGGAGGCCGCCGTCATCGGCGTGCCCGACCACGAAGGACTGGTCAAGACCAAGGCCTACGTGGTGCTGCGCCCCGGCTTCCAGCCCGATGCCGACACCGGGGCGGCGCTGCAGCAGTACGTCAAGCAGCACCTGGCCCCGTTCAAGTACCCGCGCCAGATCGACTTCACCGAAGAGCTGCCCAAGACCGCCACCGGCAAGATCCAGCGGTTCCGCCTGCGGCAGCTGGAAGAGGCGGCGCTGTGAGCGGGACGGTGGCCGCCGACGCCACGGCCTGGGCCGGACTGCGCGCCCTGGGCCGCGACCTGCGCCTGGAGTATCGCTGGATCGCGCCGGCGCGGCGCGACGCCCCATTGCTGGTCTTCCTGCATGAAGGCCTGGGCTCGGCCAGCATGTGGAAGGACTGGCCGGAGCGCGCCTGCGACGCGGCGGGCTGCCGCGGCCTGGTGTATTCCCGCTATGGCTACGGACGGTCGACGCCGCGGCCGCCGGACGAGCAATGGCCGGTGCACTTCATGCACGACCAGGCGCGCGATGTGCTGCCCGCGCTGCTGCGCACGCTGGGCGTCGACGCCGCGCGCGACCGCCCGGTGCTGTATGGCCACAGCGACGGCGCCTCGATCGCGCTGCTGTACGCCGCCATGCACCCCGAGGCGATAGCCGGCGTGGTGGCGGCGGCGCCGCACATCATGGTGGAGGACGTCGCCATCGCCAGCATCCGGCAGGCGCGCCGCGCCTACCTGGAAACCGATCTGCCGGCCCGGCTGGCGCGCTATCACGCCGACCCCGGCTCGGCATTCTGGGGCTGGAACGACATCTGGCTGGATCCGGCGTTCCGCGCCTGGGATATCCGCGACTACCTGCCGCGCATCCGCTGCCCGCTGCTGGCGCTGCAAGGCGTGGACGACGAATACGGGACGCTCGAGCAGATCCGCGGCATCCGCCGGCTGGCGCCGCAGACGCGCCTGCTCGAGATCCCCGCTTGCGGCCATGCGCCGCACAAGGATCAACCCGACACGGTCATCGCGGCCGTCGCCGATTTCGTCGGCGGCCTGAGCAAGACCGGCTGAGCCCGCGCGGCCGGCCGACAATAACCAGGAGACAAACCATGCACCACGCCCTGACCCGCGCGCTCGCCGCCGGTATGCTCGCACTGGCCGCCGGCGGCGCCTCGGCCGCCGACAAGATCAAGGTCGGCTTCATGCTGCCCTACAGCGGCACCTATGCCGCGCTGGGCGCAGCCATCGAGAACGGCTTCAAGCTGTACGTCGCCGAACAGGGCGGCAAACTGGGCGGCCGCGAGATCGAATACTTCAAGGTGGACGACGAATCCAATCCGGCCAAGGCCTCCGAGAACGCCAACAGGCTGATCAAGCGCGACCAGGTCGACGTGCTGATCGGCACGGTGCATTCGGGCGTGGCGATGGCGCTGGCCAAGGCCGCCAAGGGCAGCGACACGACGCTGATCGTCACCAATGCCGGCGCCGACGCGATCACCGGGCCGATGTGCGGGCCGGGCATCTTCCGCACCTCGTTCTCCAACTGGCAGCCCGGCTACGCCATGGGCCCGGTGGCGGCGGCCAAGGGGCACAAGACCGCGGTAACCATCACCTGGAAGTACGCGGCGGGCGAGGAGCAGATCGGCGGCTTCCGGGAAGGTTTCGAGAAGGCCGGCGGCAAGGTCGTCAAGGAGCTGACCCTGCCCTTTCCCAACGTGGAATTCCAATCGCTGCTGACGGAAATCGCGGCGCTCAAGCCCGACATGGTGTTTGCGTTCTTCGCCGGCGGCGGCGCGGTCAAGTTCGTGCAGGACTACCATGCCTCGGGCCTGCAGAAGAGCATTCCCCTGTACGGCACCGGCTTTCTCACCGACGGCACCCTGCCGGCCCAGGGCGAGGCGGCGCAGGGCCTGCTGACCACGCTGCATTATGCCGACGGCCTGGACACGCCGCGCGACAACGCGTTTCGCGCCGACTATCGCAAGGCCTACAACATGCAGCCCGACGTATACGCCGTGCAAGGCTACGACGCGGCGCAATTGATGCAGGTGGGCCTGCAGGCGGTGCAGGGCGATATCGCCAACAAGACGGCCTTCCGCGACGCCATGCGCGGCGCCACCATCGACAGTCCGCGCGGCAAGTTCACGCTGTCCCCGTCCGGCAACCCGGTGCAGGACCTCTACCTGCGCCAGGTGGCGGGCCAGGAGAACAAGGTGGTCGACGTCGCGGTCCGGCAGCTGGCCGACCCGGCGCGCGGCTGCAAGCTCTGACGCGCCCCGGGCGGACCGCGACATGGACGCGAGCATCTTCCTCATCCAGTGCCTGAACGCCTTGCAGCACGGGCTGCTGCTGTTCCTGGTGGCCAGCGGCCTGACGCTGATCTTCGGCATCATGGGCATCATCAACCTGGCCCACGGCAGCTTCTACATGATCGGCGCCTACATGGCCTTCGCCCTGGGGCCGCTGGTGGACCGCTGGCTGGGCGGCGGTTTCGCGCTCACCCTGGTCCTGTGCGTGCTGCTGGCCGCCCTGCTCGGCTACCTGCTGGAAGCGGTGTTCTTCAGTTTCCTGTACCGGCGCGACCATCTGCAGCAGGTGCTGATGACGTACGGGCTGATCCTGGTCTTCGAGGAAGTGCGCAGCCTGCTCGTCGGCAACGACGTGCACGGCGTGCCCGTGCCGGCGTGGCTGGCGGGCACGGTGTCGCTGGGCGGGGTGATGACATACCCGGTGTACCGGCTGTTCATCTCGGCAGTGGGCATCGCGGTCGCGCTGCTGCTGTACTGGGTCATCACGCGCACCCGGCTGGGCATGATGGTGCGCGCGGGCGCCAGCAACCGCGAGATGATCGGTTCGCTGGGCATCGACATCAACCGCCTGTACCGCATCGTGTTCGCCGCCGGCGTGGCGCTGGCCGCGCTGGCCGGCACCATCGCGGCGCCGGTATCGTCGGTCTATCCCGGCATGGGCCACGGCGTGCTGATCGTGTGCTTCGTGGTCGTGGTCATCGGCGGCATCGGGTCGATCCGCGGCGCGTTCCTCGCCGCCATGCTGGTAGGCGCGGTCGAGACCTTCGGCCAGGTGCTGTTCCCGGCCGCGGCCGGCGTGCTGGTGTACCTGCTGATGGCATTCATTCTGCTGTGCAAGCCCGAAGGGCTGTTCAAACAGGGCTAGCGCGATGCACCACGCAAGCAAACTGATCCCCATAGCCGTCCTGCTGGCGCTGGCCGCCTTCTATTGGACAGGCGCCGACTACTACACCGGGCTGGCCGTGAAGATCATGATCTACGCGATCTTCGCCCTCAGCCTGCAACTACTGGTGGGCGGCGCCGGCCTGATCAGCCTGGGGCACGCGGCCTTCTTCGGCATCGGCGCCTATGCGGCGGCGCTGCTGTCGCCCGATTCGGGGGCCGCCGCGCTGCCCGCCCTGCTGGCGGCCGCGGTCGGCGGCGCGGCGCTCTATGCGCTGCTGACCGGCGCGCTGGCGCTGCGCACGCGCGGCGTGTATTTCATCATGGTGACGCTGGCGTTCTCGCAGATGGCGTACTACATCTTCCACGACACCGAAGTCGGCGGGGGCAGCGACGGCATCTACCTGTACTTCCGGCCGCAGTTGACGCTGGCGGGCTGGATGCCGTTCGACCTGGACGCGCCCGGCACCTACTATTTCTTCGTGCTGGGCTGCCTGGCGCTGGTATGGGGCTTCCTGGCCATGCTGGGCCGCTCGCCCTTCGGCGCCGCGCTGGCCGGCATCCGCATCAACGAGCAGCGCATGCGCGCGGCCGGCTACTCGACCTTCCCGTACAAGCTCGCGGCCTATGTCATCGGCGGCGCGCTGGCAGGGCTGACCGGGTTCCTGTATGCGCTGAAAGACGGTTTCGTGACGCCCGAGCTGCTGGCCTGGGAACAGTCCGGCCTGGTGCTGCTGATGGTGATCCTGGGCGGCATGGGGCGGCTGGGCGGCGCGGTGCTGGGCGCGGCCGCGCTGATCCTCTTGCAGGAATTGTTCCAGTCGCAGGCCCTGCTGGGCGACTACGCCAAGCACTGGCACCTGCCCCTGGGGCTGGCCATCATCGCGCTGGTGGCGCTGCTGCCGGACGGCTTGGCCGGCCTGCCGGCGCAATGGCGCGCCCGCCGCGCGGCGGCGCGCCGGCAGGCGGCGCCGCCAGCCGAGCCCGGCGTCCCCGCCGCGCCGCCGCTCCCCTTGTCCGGAGGCCCCCATGCCTGAAGCCATGCTTGCCGCGCGCGGCATCACGCGCCGCTTCGGCGGCCTGGTCGCGGTCGACAATGTCTCGCTGGAACTGCACCGCGGCACCGTGCACGCCGTGATCGGCACCAATGGCGCCGGCAAATCGACCCTGATCAACATCTTGTCGGGAGAGCTGGCCGCCAGCGCGGGCGAGGTGCTGTTCGAAGGGCGCGACATCACCGCCTGGCCGCAGCCGCAGCGCGCGCGCGGCGGCCTGGGCCGCAGCTACCAGCGCTCGACCATCTTCCCGGCCCTGAGCGTCTACGAGAACTGCCGCCTGGCGGCGCAGGCCGGCCGCCAGCAGTTCTGGCGCTGGTGGCGGCGCGCCGCGGACTGTCCGCACAGCGCCGAGCGCGCGCGCCACGCGCTGGAGCGCACCGGCCTGGCCGGCAGCGCGGCGCTCCCGGCCGGGCTGCTGCCGCATGGCCACAAGCGCCAGCTCGAGATCGCCATGTGCCTGGCCGGCCATCCACGCGTGCTGCTGCTGGACGAACCGCTGGCCGGCATGGGGCCGGAAGAGACCGAGCGCATCCTCGGGCTGCTGCAGGACTTGAAGACGGAGCACGCCATCCTGCTGGTGGAGCACGACATGGACGCGGTATTCGGCAATGCCGACATCATCACCGTGATGGTCAACGGCGCGGCCATCGCCTGCGGCACCCCGGCGCAGATCCGCGCCAATGCCGAAGTGCAGAACGCCTACCTGGGAGACGACGCATGCACGCATTGATCGACGCCAGCGGCCTGCACAGCTACTACGGCGCCAGCCACGTGCTGCGCGGCGTGGACGTGCGCATCGCGGCAGGCGAATCGGTGGGCCTGGTGGGCCGCAACGGCATGGGCAAGACCACCTTGATCCGCACCTTGATGGGCCACGTGCGCAGCCGCCACGGCCGCCTGTCGGTGGCCGGCCGCGATTGCACGCGCGCCGCGCCGCACACGATTGCGCGCCTGGGCGTGGCCTACGTGCCGGAAGGCCGCGGCATCTTTCCCAACCTGAGCGTGCGCGAGAACCTGCTGGTGGCGGCCCGCCCGGGTTCGCGCGGCCAATGCGACTGGACCTGCCCGCGCGTGCTGGCGACCTTCCCGCGCCTGGCGGAGCGCCTGGGCCATGGCGGCCAGCAGTTGTCGGGCGGCGAACAACAGATGCTGGCGATCGGCCGCGCGCTCATGACCAATCCCGACCTGCTGATCCTGGACGAGGCCACCGAAGGACTGGCGCCGCTGATCGTGGCGGAAATCTGGAAGATCGTCGCCGCCATCCGCGCCACCGGCATGTCGACCTTGATCGTGGACCGCAACTACCGCGCGGTGCTGGCCCACACCGACCGCTGCCTGGTCATGGAAAAAGGCCGCATCGTGCACCAGGGCGCCAGCCCCGGGCTGGCGGCGCAGCCGCAGCAGCTGGCGCGCTACCTGGGCGTGTGACTCGCGGGCCGCGCCAGGCCGGTTCAGGACAGGATCTGCCCCAGGAAGGCGCGCGCCCGCTCGCTGCTGGGGGCGCTGAAGAACTGCTCCGGCGCGCCGGTCTCGACGATGCGGCCGCCGTCCATGAACACCACGCGATCGCCCACCTCGCGCGCGAACCCCATTTCGTGCGTGACGCACACCATGGTCATGCCCTCGCGCGCGAGCGCCACCATCGTGTCCAGCACCTCTTTCACCATCTCGGGGTCGAGCGCCGAGGTCGGTTCGTCGAACAGCATGATCTTGGGCTGCATGCACAGGGCGCGCGCAATGGCCACGCGCTGCTTCTGGCCGCCCGACAACTGCCCCGGATACTTCGAGGCATGCTCGGGAATGCGGACCCGTTCCAGGTAGTGCATGGCGCGCTCGGCGGCGCAGGCCGCGTCGATTCCTTTCACCAGGCGGGGCGCCAGCGTGCAGTTCTCCAGCACGGTCAGGTGCGGGAACAGATTGAAGTGCTGGAACACCATGCCCACTTCGGCGCGGATGCGCTCGATGTTCTTCAGGTCGTCGGTCAGCTCCACGCCGTCGACCACGATGCGTCCTTTCTGGTGCTCTTCCAGCCGGTTCAGCAGCCGGATGGTGGTCGACTTGCCCGATCCCGACGGGCCGCACAGGATCACCTTCTCGCCCGCATGCACGTCCAGCTCGAGGCCGTCGAGCACCTGGAAATCGCCATACCATTTACCTACGTCGCGCATCATGATGATGGGCGCCGCGCCGTTCGCTCGATCCATGATTCAGGCCTTGGAAATATCGTGGCTCTCGCCGCCGCCGCTCCAGTAGCCCGGCACCGTGAGGCGCTTCTCCGAGCGGCGGAACAGGTACGACAGCACGGCGCACATGCAGAAGTAGATGATGCCGACCAACGTGTACACCGTGAGCGCCTGGAAGGTGGCGCCCGCCAGCATCTCGCCGGCGCGCATCAGTTCGTACACGCTGATCACCGCCACCAGCGAGGTTTCTTTCACCAGCACCAGCGCATAGTTGCCCAGGGCCGGGAAGATGGTGCGCAGCGCCTGCGGCAGCACGATGTTGCGCAGGCGCTGGACCTTGCCCAGCCCCAGCGCGCGCGCCGCCTCGTACTGGCCCGCGTCGACCGACTGGATGCCGCTGCGGAACAGCTCGGCCAGGTAGGCGCCAAAGTTCAGCGTCAGCCCCAGCACGCCGGCCACGAAGGCGTTGATCACTACCCCCAGTTCCGGCAGGCCGTAATAGATGTAGAACAGTTGCAGCAATAGCGGGGTGCCGCGGATCACCTCGATATAGCAGCGCGCGGCGCGGCTCAGCACCGGCGAACGCGACAGCCGGCACAGGCACACCAGCAGGCCGAGCGCGACGGCCAGGAACGCCGAACAGAAGAACAGGGCCAGCGTCCACAGCGACCCTTCGGCCAACGGCGCCAGATAGATGCGCAGCGTGTCGAGATCCATGGCGAACTCCCAGGTGGTTGCGTGGCTATTTGCTGATCAGGTCGGCCACGCCCCATTTCTGGCCGATCGCGGCGAGCTCGCCGTTGCGCTTCATTTCGGCCAGCGCGGCATTGACCGCGTCGAGCAGCTCGCGATTGCCCTTCTGCACCGCCATGCCGACCTGCCAGGTCTTTTGCGGCCGATACGCGGTGTCGAGCTTGACCCCCGGGATGTTCTTGGTCTTGATCTGGTAGATGATGCTGGGCGGGTCGATCACGCCCAGGTCGATGCGGCCGGCCCGCACATCGGCCAGCAGGGTGGAGTAGTCCTGGTAGGTCGATACCTTGGTGTCGGGCATGTCCTTGATCATGTTGAACTGCACCGAATCGATCAGCACCCCGACCCGCTGGCCCTGCAAGTCCTCGAAGCGCGTGTACGACTTCTTGGCCTTGGCGCCGACCACGATGCCTTCGCCCCATTCATATACCGGCGCCGAGAAATCGATGGCCCTGGCGCGCTCCTCGGTGATGAAGAGCGGCGCCGACATGACGTCGGCGCGCCCCGATGTCAGCGTCGGGATGAGACCCGAGAACGGCACGTCGGTCAGCTTGTGGCGGACCTTCAAGTGCTTGGCCACGGCATCGGCCACATCCACCATGATGCCTTCCAGCCGGTTGCTGGCGGGGTTCTTGAAGCCGTGCGGCGGCGCCGACGCCGTCGTGACGATGGCCAGGCTGCCGTCCGCCTGGATCTCGGCCAGCGTGCGCGCGGCCGCGCCCGCCGCCGACATGGCCAGTCCCACGGCGGCGAGGCCGACCAGCAGTGTCTTGATATTCATGTGGTTCCCCTTGTCGTATGTGGCGAGGAGCGGCGCTCAGGCCGGCCGGCCCTCGGGATACGCCTGTACCGCGACGGCGGCCAGCGCGCAGAATTCCTGCATCACCGTCGCCGCCAGGAACGCGGTGGCGCCCTGCACATCGTGCGGCGGCGACACCGTGTTCACATCGAAAGCGACGAAATTCATGCCCTGGAGCTGGCGCAGCAGCGCCAGCCCTTCCTTGGCCGACAAGCCGCCCCATTCCGGCGTGCAGACGCCGGGCGCGCAGGACGGGTCGAAGATGTCCATGTCGAAGCACAAGTAGACGGGGCGGCTGCCGGTGCGGCGGCGGATCTCCGCCAGCGTGGCCTGCGGATCGCGGTCGAACTCGTCGAACGGCACGACCGTGTAGCCGACCTCGCGTCCATATTCGATGATGCCGCCCATGAACGAATTACCGCGCGTGCCCACATGGAAGCTGGCCGCCACATCGAGCACGCCTTCTTCGGCGGCGCGGGTGAATGTGGTGGCCGTGTTGTAGCCCGGGATCGGGTAAGTGTCGGTGTGCGAATCGAAGTGCACCACCACCAGGTCCGGATGGCGGCGCGCCACGGCGCGCAGTTGCGGCAGCGTCACGGCGCCGTCGCCGCCCATGGTCACGGGAATGGCGCCGGCCTGCAGCACCGTGTCGATGGCGGCCTCGATCAGCGGAAACGCCGCGTCCGGGTCGCCGGGATGGCAGGCGACGTTGCCCAGGTCGACGGCCCGCAGGAAATCCACCGGATTGGCGACGCCCCCGCGCTGGAACGGATCGAACGGGCGCAGCAGCCGCGATTGCTCGCGGATGGCGTCCGGCCCCTGGCGCGCGCCCACGCGGAACGGATGCGTGCCGCAATCGAAGGGGATGCCCACGACGCACGCGCGCGGCGCCGCGCCCGCGCGGCTGCCGGGCAGGCCCATGAATCCGGGCACGGGATGAAAGGGATTGCCGTTCGCCTGCAAGGCCTGCTCCTTCAGAAGTTCCTGGACTAGTTTCATTTCAATCGTATCGTTGGGCGATACGATCATGTTGAAATATAGATTATCAAGTCGAGCAAATACCCGCCTATTAGGGAAATCCCGTCAGGCAACCAACAAATAGCCGATTAATTTAGTCTGGAATATCGTCCTGGCCGGGCGCCGGGACAGCCCCGCCCCGGCGCCCGCCGAGCAGGCTGCCGCCAGGCGGCTCGAGCTCGAAGAATGGGCGGCTGCGGCCCACCGTGCGCGATGCGCCGATCGCGTGCGCGGTTTCCAGGACCTGCGGCCCGAACACGGCCTGGGCCTGTTCGAACGACCAGCGGCTGGAAGGCACCGAGACATTGACCGCCCCCACGGGCGTGCCGCCGGCGTCGAGCACCGGCGCGCTGATCGTGATGTCGCCGGGATAGTACTCGCCATTGGAACGCGCGTAGCCATGGCGCCGCGCGAAATCCAGCTCGGCCAGCAGGGCGTCCATGTCGGTAAGCGTGCCCGGCGTATAGGCGATGCGCTCGCGGCGCTCCAGCAACTCGCGCGCACGCGGCTCGTCCAGGCGTGACAACACGGCCCGCCCCGCCGCCGTGCAATACAGGGGCAGCCGCATGCCCACCGGCATGTTGACGTACATTTCCTTGTGGGTGGCAAAGCGCGCCACGTAGACCATGTCGCCGCCTTCCGGCTCCGCCAGGCTGCAGGTCTCCTGGCTGGTGCGGTTCAGCGCATGCAGGAACGGGCTGCCGCCCAGCACCAGCGCGCTGGTGCGGGCGTATTTCATGCCCAGCTCGAGCGACCACGGCGCCAGCGAGAATTTCTTGGACAGCGGATCCTTGCGCAAGTAGCCCAGCGTCCAGAGCGTGTGCGCGAAACGCTGCACCGCGCTCTTGGTCAGGCCGGTGGCCTCGGCCAGCTCGGGCAGCGTCATGGCCGGCCGCCCCTCGGTGAAAGCGGTCAGCAGCGAAATACCGCGCGCCAGCGCGGCGACGAACAACGGCGAATCTTCGGGTGCGGTGGCGGTCATGGCGAGCACGCTAGTCGGCAAAGCCGATAGCGTACTGCATCATGAACCAACCGTATCGCAGCCCGATTGCCAGGCGCCGCCGCGCCGCGCAGGCGTCAGATCAGCGCCTCGATCAGGAATGGCCCCTTGCGCGCCAGCCCGGCCTGGACGGCCTTGGTGAAGGCCTCGACGGTGTCGACGCGCACGGCTTCCACGCCCATGCCGGCGGCCAGGCTGACCCAGTCCAGGCTGGGCTCCTGCAGATCCAGCATGCGCTTGGCGTTGCGGCCCGGTTCCTGGACGCCGACGTTCTTCATTTCGCCGTGCAGCGTGGCATAGGAACGGTTGGCCAGCACGATGGTGAGGCAGTCCAGGTTCTCGCGCGCCTGGGTCCACAGCGCCTGTACCGTGTACATGCCGCTGCCGTCGGCCTGCAAGGTGATGACCTTGCGGTCCGGGCACGCCACCGCGGCGCCGGTGGCCAGCGGCAGGCCGATGCCGATCGCGCCGCCGGTGAGCTGCAGCCAGTCGTGCGGCGCCGAAGTCGCGCTGATGGCGGGGAACTCGCGGCCCTGGGTGACCGACTCGTCGCACACGATGGCGTTCTCGGGCAACAGGCGCGCGGTGATGATGTTGACGGCGGTGCCGGTCAGCGCGCCGGCGCGCGGCATGTCGGCCGGCGCGGCCGACGGCAGCAGGACCGGCGCGGTCGCGGCGATGCCCAGCTCGTCGGCAAGCCACTCCAGCGCCTGCAGCAGGTCTTGCTCCGGCGTGGCCAGCACGATGGGCGCCTGGTCTTGCGGCGCCAGCAGGCTGGGCTTGCCGGGATAGGCGAAGAACGCCACCGGGGCGCTGGCGCCCACCAGGATCAGCTGCCGCACATCCTTCAGCAGGGCAACGGCCTGGTCCACCGGATACGGCACGCGGGTGACCGGCGTGCGGTTGACGCCGCGCTCGGTGCGGCGGTTGGAGGTGGGCGACAGCAGCCGCACGCCAGTGGCGCGGGCGATGCGGCCGGCCACCGTCAGCGCCGGTTCGCGCAGGGCCATGCCGCCCAGCATCAGCGCCGCCCCCTGGCCCGCGCGAATGGCCTGCGCGGCGGCGCGCACGGCGTCCCGGCTGGTGCTCGGCGCGGCGGCCGGCGACGCGACCGGCGCCGCCGGCGTATCGGCGGGCAGTTCGCCCCAGGCGGCGTCGGCCGGCAGGATCAGGGTGGCGATGTTGCCCGGCGCCTGGCGCGCCACGCGCACCGCCTCGGCGGCGTCGGCGGCCAGCTCCCCGGCGGTCAGCGTGCGCCGCACCCAGTGCGACATGGGGCGCGCCACCCCTTCGACGTCGCTGGTCAGCGGCGCGTCGTATTGCACGTGGTAGGTGGCGTGATCGCCCACCACGTTGACCATGGGAGTGCGGGCGCGCTTGGCGTTGTGCAGGTTGGCCAGGCCGTTGCCCAGGCCGGGCCCCAGGTGCAGCAGCGTGGCCGCCGGCTTGTCGGCCATGCGCGCGTAGCCGTCGGCCGCGCCGGTGACCACGCCCTCGAACAATCCCAGCACGCAGCGCATGCGCGGCTTGCGATCGAGCGCGGCGACGAAATGCATTTCCGACGTGCCCGGATTGGCAAAGCAGACGTCCACATCGTTGGCAAGCAGGGTATCGCAAAGGCTGTCGGCGCCGTTCATAGGTAGTTCCGTAAAGCAATTGGTGGGAGGGATGCGGCCGGCGGCCGCGGACGGTAAGGCATCATAGGAAGGGAATACCCGCCGGGGTAGGTCCATTCCGGGCCCCAAGGATAGAACCATTGGCGCGCCCGCGCCAAACCGCCGGTCGGTTCAATGCGCTCCAGATGGTGGCCGCCCCTCTCCTTGAGTGTCCTTAGGTGTCAGACACCCCTTGAGAGAGCCTGGCAACCTGCCGGCCATCTCCCGGGGTGTCTGACACCTGATCGCATCGCCGGCCCCATTGAACAGGAGCGCCCATCCTTAGGTGTCAGACACCCCTTGAGAGAGCATGGCAACTTGCCGCCCCCTCCCCGGGGTGTCTGACACCTGGGGATGCATCCCGGCCCCGTTGAACCCATGCGCCAGGCGGGCATGGACGCGCCAAGTTCGGTCATCGAACATAAAAAACCGGGCCGCTATGCGAGCCGGGAGCAAGTCGCGCATACTTTTCCCGCGACACCGTTCGCTCAACAACATAAACCGGCAGACGCCGGGCCGCCGGCCGCTGGCCATCGTCCCGGCTCATGCCCTACAGGCGGAGACACATCCATGCCCAATACCTTCCCCCGCGCGGCCCGGTCGCGCCGCGCCGCGCTGGCCGCGCTGCTGTCGGCCTCGGCCGCGCTTGCCGGCGCCACCCTGGCCGGCCCGGCGCTGGCGGCCGATGCCTGGCCGAACAAGCCGATCAAGGTCATCGTGCCGTACACCCCGGGCGGCGCCACCGACACCACCACGCGCATCGTCATGGACAAGCTGGCGCAGCGGCTCGGCCAGACCATCATCGTGGAAAACCGGCCGGGCGCCAACAGCACCGTGGGCTCGGCCATCGCGGCCAAGGCGGACCCCGACGGCTATACCTTCCTGGCCATGCTGCCGGCCTATGTGATCAACACCCACCTGTACAAGCTGAGCTATTCGCCATCGCAGCTCGAGCCGGTGGTGCACATGGCCGACCTGCCACTGTTCCTGTTCGTCAGCAAGGACTTGCCGGTCGACAGCGTGAAAGAACTGGTCGACTACGGCCACAAGCACCCCGACACCCTCACCTACGCCTCCAGCGGCACCGGCTCCAGCGCCCACCTGACCGGCGCCGATTTCGCCCTGCAGGCCAAGCTGAAGATGACGCACGTGGCCTACAAGGGCAGCGCGCCGATCCTTGCCGACCTGCTGGCCGGGCGCGTGTCCATGGTGTTCGACCCGGTGCTGGTGCCGATGCAATACGTCAAGGAAGGCCGCCTGAAAGTGCTGGCGTTCACCGGCAAGCAGCGCTGGCCCACCGAGCCCGAGGTCCCCACCATGGAAGAAGCCGGCTTCCCCGGCTTCGTGACGGGCTCCTGGGCGGGCCTGCTGGCGCCCGCCGGCACGCCCAGGCCGATCATCGAGCGCATGGCCAGGGAAATCAGCGACATCGTGCACGAGCCGGACGTCACCGAGAAATTCCTGGCCGCGGGCTTCCTGCCCACCGGCAGCACGCCGGCCGAGTTCGGCGAACTGATGCGCAAGGACTCCCAGCGCTACGCCCAGATCATCAAGGAAGCCAACATCACCGCCAACTGACCCGGAGGGGCGCGCATCATGATCGACAAATTCATGGCATCGACCGCCGAGGCGGTGGCGGACATCCCCGATGGCGCCACCCTGCTGATCGGCGGTTTCGGCGGGGCCGGCATGCCCACCGACCTGATCGACGCCCTGATCGACCAGGGTGCGCGCGACCTGACGGTGGTCAACAACAATGCCGGCAACCATGAAACCGGGCTGGCCGCGCTGATCAAGGCGGGGCGCGTGCGCAAGATGATCTGCTCGTTCCCCAAGGCCTCGCATTCGTGGGTCTTCAACGACCTGTACCGGCGCGGCCAGATCGAGCTGGAATGCGTGCCGCAAGGCACCATCGCCGAGCGCCTGCGCGCCGCCGGCGCCGGCCTGGGCGGCTTCTACACGCCCACGGCCTATGGCACCGAACTGGCCGCCGGCAAGGAAACGCGCGAGATCGACGGCCGCCACTATGTCTTCGAGAAACCCCTGCACGGCGACTTCGCGCTCGTGCAGGCCGACCGCGCCGACCGCTGGGGCAACCTCACCTACCGCATGAGCGCCCGCAACTTCGGGCCGGTGATGTGCATGGCGGCGGCCACCACCATCGTGCAGGTGCGCGAACGCGCCGAACTGGGCGACCTGCCGCCCGAGGCCATCGTCACCCCGGGCATCTTCGTGCACCGGGTGGCAGTGGTGCCCAACCCGAGCTTCTCGAGCTGAACAGCGCCATGACCGCAACCCCGACATTCCGGCCCCTGACGCGCGCCGAGCTGGCGCAGCGCGTGGCCCGCGACATTCCCGAAGGCAGCTACGTCAACCTGGGCATCGGCATGCCGGTGCTGATCGCCGCCTGCCTGCCGCCCGGCCGCGAGATCATCCTGCACAGCGAGAACGGCATCCTGGGCATGGGGCCGCCGCCGGCGCCGCAGGCGGCCGACCGCGACCTCATCAACGCCGGCAAGCAGCCCGTCACCCTGCTGCCGGGCGGCGCGTTCTTCCATCATGCCGATTCGTTCGCGATGATGCGCGGCGGCCACCTGGACATCTGCGTGATGGGCGGCATGCAGGTCTCGGCGCGCGGCGACCTGGCCAATTGGTCGCTGGGCCGCGCCGGCGAACCGCCCGCGGTGGGCGGCGCCATGGACCTGGCGGTGGGCGCGCGGCGCGTCTACATCATGATGGAGCACAACTCGAAAGACGGCTCGCCCAAGATCGTCGAGCGCTGCACCCTGCCGCTGACCGGCGCCGGCGTGGTCAGCCGCGTGTACACCGACCTGGCCGTCATCGACGTCACGCCCGGAGGCCTGGTGGTTCGCGATATGATCGACGGCCTGACCCTGGAAACGCTGCAGTCGCGCACCGGCGCGCCGCTGCGCGCCGCCTGATGCGCAACCCGCCGCCCCCGCCCGACTACGCCGCGCCGCTGCCCGCCGACGAACACCCCGACCGCTTCCGCGGCGACCCGGATTTCATGCTGACGCTGTCGCGCGGCCTGCGCGTCATCCGTGCCTTCGGCGAACGCCGCTATCCGCAGACCGCCGCCGACCTGAGCCGGCGCGCCGGGTTGCCGCGCGCGGTCACGCAACGCTGCCTGCACACCCTGATCCGCCTCGGGTTCGCCGAACGGCACGGCCGCCACTACGTGCTGACGCCGCTGATCCTCAGCCTCGGGCACGCCTATTTTTCGTCCACGCCGTTCGTGTCGCTGGCCCAGCCGGTCCTGGAGGAGCTCAGCGCCACCGTCAACGAGACCTGCGCGCTGGCCATCCTGGAAGGCAACGAAGTTCTCTACCTGGCGCGCTCCGAAGTGCATCGCATCCTGGCCACCACGCTGGGGCTGGGCAGCCGCCTGCCGGCCTATTGCACCACCATCGGACGCGTCATGCTGGCGCAATTGCCGCCGGCCGCGCTGGACCGCTATTTCGACACGGTGGAGCTGGCGCCCTACACGGAATTCACCGAGACCTCGCCGGCGCGCCTGCGCGAGATCATCGCGCGGGTGCGCGAACAGGGCTACGCGGTGGTGGACCAGGAAATCGACTTGAATGTGCGCGCCATCGCCGTGCCGGTGCGCGCGGCCAGCGGCAAGGCGTGCGGCGGCCTCAACGTGAGCGTGAAGTCGTCGCGCGTGCCGCTGGCGCGGCTGACCGGCGAGTTCCTGGCGCCCATGCAGGCCGCCGCGGACCGGCTCGGCCAGTTCCTGGTGCTGTAGCGCGGGCCGGCCGGCCCGCGCCGGCCAATCAGCGGATCGGCCAGGGGTACATGGCGCCGCCCTGGTTCCACAGCGCGTTGGTGCCGCGCTCCAGGCCCAGCTTGCTGCCCTTGCCGACGTTGCGCTCGAAGATCTCGCCGTAGTTGCCCACCGCCTTGATGGCGTTATAGGCCCACTTCTCGTCCAGGCCCATGTTCTTGCCGGCGCCCGGCGTCACGCCCAGGATGCGCAGCACGTTCGGGTTGGCGCTCTTGGTCATCTCGTCGACGTTCTGCTGGGTGATGCCGTATTCCTCGGCTTCCATCAGCGCGAACAGCGTCCAGCGCACGATGCCCAGCCAGTTCTCGTCGCCCTGGCGCACCATGGGGCCCAGCGGCTCTTTCGAGAAGCGTTCGGGCAGGATCTGGTAGTCGGCCGGGTTGGCCACCTGGGTGGCGCGCACCGCGGCCAGTTGCGAAGCGTCGTCGGTGAACGCGTCGCAGCGGCCCGATTCGAACGCGCGCACCACTTCGGTGACCTTGTCGATGACCACCGGCGTGAACTTGATGCCATGGGCGCGGAACCAGTCGGCCAGGTTCAGCTCGGTGGTGGTGCCGGGCTGCACGCAGATGGTGGCGCCGTCCAGTTCCTTGGCGCTCTTGACGCCCAGCGCCGTGCGCACCAGCACGCCCTGGCCGTCGTAGAAGCTCGGCGCCACCGCGGCGAGGCCCAGCGAGGTGTCGCGCGTCTGCGTCAGGGTGACCGTGCGCAGCAATACATCGACTTCGCCCGATTGCAGCGCGGTGAAGCGCTGCTGGGTGGACAAGGCGGTGCCCTTGAACTTGCCGGCGTCGCCGAACACGGCCGCGGCGACCGCGCGGCAGATGTCGACGTCCATCCCTTCCCATTCGCCCTTGCTGTTGGTGGCGCTGAACCCCGACACCCCGTCGGTCAGGCCGCACTGCACGAAACCCTTGTTCTTGACCGCATCCAGGGTGGGGCCGGCCAGGGCCGCCTGGGATACGCATGCCAGCGCGATGGCGCCGGCGATCGAGGCAATTTGCCGCTTCATGGTCGCTACTCCTCTCTTAAAGTTCGAGCGCGGCCCGGACCGCCTTGTGGGCGGCGCAGGACGCATGGTTGTCCGGCCCGGGCGTGCCGGGCGGTCAGCAAATGTACGCCAAGTCGGTCGGCAAGAACAGAGCCGCGGCGTCAGGTGCCCGGCAGGCCGGTGGTGTCGAGGGAGAAGGCGGCCGCGGCGCGGCCGATGCGGTCGTTGACGGCGCTCCAGGCGGCGTCGGCGGGCGGCGCCTGGACCAGAATGCGGGCATGGCCGGCGCCGTCGAGTTCGCGCAGCAGCGCGTACAGGTCGTGGGCATAGCGGCGCGGGTCGGCCGCCACCTGGCGCCAGGCGATGCGCCGGTCCAGGCCGGCCGGCGGCGGCTCGAAGGCGACCACCGCCACGCTGCCGGCCGGCAGTCGGCTGCCGCGCGCCGCCTCGGCCAGCCGCGCGGCGGCGACCAGCTCCAGCGGCGTATGCGGGGCGTAGTGCGCCTTCAAGGTGCCCGAGGCGCGCGGCGCGGCGGCATCGGGCAGGCCTACCGGCTCGCCCAGCACAGCCTCGATCTGGGCCGCCGTGACGTGGCCCGGACGCAGCAGCACCGGACCCACGCCGCGCGCCAGCCGCGACAGGTCGAGGATGGTGGACTCGATGCCGACCTCGGCCGGCCCGCCGTCCAGCACCGGCATGCCCTGCGCCACTTCGAGGGGAAATTCGCCGCGCACATGCTCCGCGCGGGTGGGCGAGACCTGGCCGAACTTGTTGGCCGAGGGCGCGGCCACGCCGCCATGGCCCCCCGGCCTGCCGGCCGCAAAGGCTCGCAGCAGCGCCTGCGCCACCGGGTGCGAGGGACAGCGCAGGCCGATGCTGTCCTGTCCGCCGCTGACGGCCGCGCCGATGCCCGGCGCGCGCGGCAGGATCAGGGTCAGCGGGCCGGGCCAGAAGGCGTCGATCAGGCGCCGCGCCTTGGCGGGCACGTCGGCGGCCCAATAGCCCAGGTCAGCCCCGGGGGCCAGGTGCACGATTACCGGGTGATTGGCGGGCCGGCCCTTGGCCGCGTAGATGCGCGCCACGGCCTGCGGGTTCTCGGCATCGGCGCCCAGGCCGTATACCGTTTCGGTGGGAAAGGCCACCAGTTGGCCGGCCAGCAGCCGCGCCGCGGCATGCGCGATGGCCGGATCGCCGGCGGAGGTCGGATGGCTGGACATGGCGGACGCTTACGCCGGCGCGGCCATGCCCAGCGCCGCCGCCACGCGCGCCGCGTCGGCGCGCGCCTGCTCGAGCGTGGCGGCCACCACGGTCACGTGGCCCATCTTGCGGCCGCGGCGCGCCTCGTGCTTGCCATACAAGTGCAGCTTGGCCGAGGACACGGCCAGGGCCGCCGCCCAGTCGGGCTCGCGCGGCGCATCCGCGCCCGGCGCAAACCAGATGTCGCCCAGGATGTTCAGCATGACGGCCGGCGCCAGCAAGGCCGTGCTGCCCAGCGGCAGGCCGGCCATGACGCGCGCTTGCTGCTCGAACTGGCTGGTCAGGCAGGCATCGATCGTGTAGTGGCCGCTATTGTGCGGGCGCGGCGCGATCTCGTTGACCACCAGGCTGCCGTCGGTCAGCACGAAGAACTCGACGCACAGCACGCCGTGGTAGCCCAACCCCTGCGCAATCGCGCGCGCGGCGTCGGTGGCCTGGGCCTGGCGGCGCGCATGGGCCGCGTCGGCGTCGGTCGTGGCCACGGTGGACACCGCCAGGATGCCGTCGCGGTGCAGGTTGCGCGCCACCGGAAACACGACGTCGCCGCCGTCGAAACCGCGCGCCAGCACCACCGAGATCTCGTAGTCCAGCGGCATCAGGGCCTCCAGCACGCACGGCACGCCGCCGAAGTCGGCGTACGCGGCCAGCGCCTCGTCGCGCGAGGCCACGCGCGCCTGGCCCTTGCCGTCATAGCCCAGCCGGGCCACCTTGAGAATGCCGGGGAACAGCGCATCGGGCGCGTCGCGCAGGTCCTGCGGCGCGCGGATGGCGGCATGCGGCGCCACCGGGATGCCCTGCGCGGCGATGAACGTCTTTTCGGCGATGCGGTCCTGGACGATGGCCACCGCGTCGGCCGCCGGGCTGACCCGGCACTGCCGCGCCGCCAGGGCGCGCAGGCTGTCGGCCGGCACGTTCTCGAACTCGGTGGTCACCGCGCGACAGGAGCGCGCCAGCTCCGCCAGGCCGGCGGGATCGTCGTAGGCGGCCTGGATGTGGCGGTCGGCCACCATGGCGGCCGGGCCATCGGCGGCCGGATCGAGCACGGCGACCCGGTAGCCCAGGCTTTGCGCCGCGTGGCAGAACATGCGGCCGAGCTGGCCGCCGCCGAGCAGGCCCAGCCAGTCGCCCGGCGCAATCGTGAAGGAAGCGGAGGATGAAGTCATTCGTCGATGGCGCGCCCGCGACGGGTGCGCGGCAGGTTCAGGGCTGGGGAGGCACGGCCATGTTGCGGGCCGCTTCGGTCTGGCGGGCGCGGAACGCCACCAGCCTGGCGTGCAGGGCGTCGTCGGTGGCGGCCAGGGTGGCGATGACGTGCAAGGCCGCATTGGCCGCCCCCGCCTCGCCGATGGCGAACGTGGCCACCGGCACGCCCTTGGGCATCTGAACGATGGACAAGAGCGAATCCTCGCCGCGCAGGTAGCGGGACGGGACCGGCACGCCGAAGACCGGCACTTCGGTCAGGGCGGCCATCATGCCGGGCAGGTGGGCGGCGCCGCCGGCGCCCGCGATGATGCCGCGCAAGCCGCGCGCGCGCGCCGCGGCGCCGTAGTCGGCCATGTCCTGCGGCATGCGGTGGGCGGAGATCACGCGGGCTTCGTGCGGCACGCCGAATTCCTCCAGCATGGCCACGGCATGCTTCATGATGTCCCAGTCGCTGGATGAACCCATGATCACGCCCACCACGGGAGTGGCCGGCGCGGTTGCGGAAGAAGAAGTCGTCATGGCGGAGGTCGGCAAGGCGGAAGAAGGCGCCGGCGCGCACGGCGCGGGCGACGGAAAACCCGGTATTTTACCCGGCCCGGCACGCGGCCGGCCGGCCGGCTAGGCCCCGCCCTGCCTCTGCGCCGCCGGGACGGCGCGGCATTCGCCCAGTCCGCACTCCAGCGAGGCGGCGCCGACGTTGAGCAGAATGGCCAGCAAGAACAGCCCCATGACGATCAGCGCGGGCAGCGACACGGGCTTCTTCAGGGCGTTGTCGCCCCATTTGCGGTCGGCGGCCAGCATCAGCACGCAGAACACCAGCAGCCCGCAGAACAACAGGAATGCCCAGGAATACACGTGCATGCCGAACAGCGGCGGCGCGGCGGGCGCGGACGGCGCCAGCAACTGGTTGCCGGCCGCGACCAGGCCGCCCAGGGCCGCCGCGATCACCATGGCGTAATGCAGCGGCGACGGTCCCAGCCGGATATTCAGCAGCAAGCCCACGCCGGCCATGATGAAGGCCGCGCGCTGCAGCAGGCAGAGCGGGCACGGCCCCGCGCCGGACAGCAGTTGCCAGGCGAAGGCGGCATACAGGGCGACGCTGACTCCCAGCAGCGCCAGCGTATTGACGATGCGCGAACCGCGCGCCGGGTTGAGCGAAAAAATGACGCTCATCTACAAAGCCGGCATCAGCGGCTGGACCAGATGCAGCCGCGCCCCGGCGACGAACACCAGCAGGGTCGCCAGCCACAGCGTGAAGCACGGCCGGCGCTTGCCGAGCATGCCGTACAGCACCGCCAGCGCGCTGGTCAGAAAGGGCAACATCATGATCATCGCGATCGATCCTCCGGAGGTCGATCGTTACGATACGAAATATTTTTTTGCCCTGGCCGGCAAACAAGCGGGGCAAAGCGCCCTATTTCCGCCGATTGGCCGGCGCCGCGCGCCGGCCGGCGGCGGCCTCAGGCCATCAGGCGGTCGAGCGCCTCGCGGTACTTGGCCGCGGTTTTTTCCAGTACGTCCCGCGGCAGGCGCGGGGCAGGCGGGGTTTTGTCCCAGTCCTGGGTTTCCAGCCAGTCGCGCACGAACTGCTTGTCGAACGACGGCGGGCTGATGCCGACGCGATAGCCGTCGGCCGGCCAGAAGCGCGAGGAATCCGGCGTCAGCACTTCGTCCATCAGGTAGAGCCGGCCATCGTCGTCCAGGCCGAATTCGAACTTGGTGTCGGCGATGATGATGCCCTTGGTGGCGGCGAACTGCGCGGCCTCGGTATACAGGCGCAGCGTCACGTCGCGGATGCGTTCGGCCATTTCCTGGCCGACCTCGTTGACGACATGGGCGAAGTCGACGTTTTCGTCGTGCATGCCGAATTCGGCCTTGGCCGCCGGCGTGAAGAGCGGTTCGGGCAGCTTGCTGGCCTGCTGCAGGCCGGCCGGCAACTGGATGCCGCACAGCGAGCCGGTGGCCTGGTAGTCCTTCCAGCCGGAACCGATCAGGTAGCCGCGCGCCACGGCCTCGACGAGGATCGGCTTGAGGCGCTTGACCACCACCGCCCGGCCGCGCACCTGGTCGAGCTCGTCGGCCGCCACCACGTCTTCGGGCCGCACGCCGGTGGAATGGTTGGGCAGGATGTGCGCCAGCTTGCGCAGCCAGAATTCGGTCAGTTCGGTGAGCACCTGCCCCTTGCCGGGAATGGGGTCGTCGAGGATCACGTCGAAGGCGGAAATGCGGTCGGTGGCGACGATGAGCAGTTTGTCGTCGCCCACGGCGTACATGTCGCGCACCTTGCCGCGACCCAGGAGCGGCAGGGACTTGATGCTGGATTGGTGCAGGGCGGAAGTCACGAATCGGCCTATGGCAAAAATGAGCATAGATTACTGCAAATGCCGCCGCCCCGCAGATCCGTTAGCCTAGGGCCTGTTCCCTCTAAAAGGAACAGGCCCTGCCGCGCAACCGAGGAGTCCAGCCATGACCGCAAGCCCGTCCTTTTCGCCGCTGACCGGCGGCTGCCAGTGTGGCGCCGTGCGCTACGAGATCACCGCCGAACCGCTGACCACCGCCACCTGCCACTGCCGCGATTGCCAGTACGCCAGCGGCGGCGGCCCGGCGCATGCCCTGCTGCTGGCGCCGCAGGCGCTGGCCGTGCGGCGCGGCCAGGCGCGCGAACACCGCTACCTGGGCGACTCCGGCAATACGGTGGTGCGCAGCTTCTGTCCGGACTGCGGCACGCCGCTGTTCGGGCATACGGAAGGCCAGGACTACGTCATCGTGAAAGCGGGGTCGCTGGACGACCCCGCGGCGTTCCGCTCGCGCATGACGCTATGGGCCGATTCGGCCCCGCCATGGCATCACGTGGATACGTCGGTGCCCTGCCACGGCGGCAAGGCGGCGGGCTGAGGCGCCCGCCTGGCGTCCGGGGGCCGGGCGGCCCCCGGGCGACGGCTTACTGCACCACCTGGGCGAGCTTGCCGGCGGCGTACTGCTGGGCCATGTCGGTCAGCGGCAGGGGCTTGATCTTGCTGGCGTTGCCCGCCGTGCCGAACTGGGTGTAGCGCTGCACGCAAATGGCCTTGGCGGCCGCGCGGGCCGGCTTCAGGTATTCGCGCGGGTCGAACTTGCTGGGGTTCTCGGCGAAGAAGCGGCGGATGGCGCCGGTCATGGCCAGGCGGATGTCGGTGTCGATGTTGACCTTGCGCACGCCGAACTTGATGGCTTCCTGGATTTCCTCGACGGGCACGCCGTAGGTTTCCTTCATGTCGCCGCCGAATTCGCGGATCTCGGCCAGCAAGTCCTGCGGCACGCTGGAGCTGCCGTGCATCACCAGGTGGGTGTTGGGCAGGCGCGCGTGGATCTCCTTGATGCGCGAGATCGACAGGATGTCGCCGGTGGGCTTGCGGGTGAACTTGTAGGCGCCGTGGCTGGTGCCGATGGCGATGGCCAGCGCGTCGAGCTGGGTCTTGCGCACGAAGTCGGCGGCCTGCTCCGGATCGGTGAGCAGCTGCTCGCGGGTCATGGTGCCCTCGGCGCCGTGACCGTCTTCCTTGTCGCCCTTCATGGTTTCCAGCGAGCCGAGGCAGCCGAGCTCGCCCTCGACCGTGACGCCCACTTTGTGGGCCATGTCGACGACCTTCTTGGTGACCTCGACGTTGTAGTCGTAGTCGGCGATGGTCTTGCCGTCTTCTTCCAGGGAGCCGTCCATCATGACGCTGGAGAAGCCCAGGTCGATGGCGCCCTGGCAGACCTTGGGCGACTGGCCGTGGTCCTGGTGCATGACCACGGGAATGTGCGGATAGGACTCGACCGCCGCCTGGATCAGGTACTTCAGGAAGCCCTCGCCCGCATATTTGCGCGCGCCGGCCGACGCCTGCATGATCACCGGGCTGTCGGTTTCAGCGGCGGCTTCCATGATGGCCTGGACCTGTTCCAGGTTGTTGACGTTGAACGCGGGAATGCCGTAACCGTGCTCGGCAGCGTGGTCGAGCAACTGGCGCATGGAAACTAGGGCCATGGTGGTCCTCCTGATAGGCAATGGAATGATTGGTTGGAGCCTTGCTGAACAGCGGGATTTTAGCCGGGATTCCGGCCGCCTCCCGGCGCGGGGCCGGCCAGGACGTAACCAACTTCATCAAAAGGACGGCACGCGGGCGCCGCGCTTGTCAGGGCTTGACCGTCTGTAAGGAATTTGCGCGGGCGCGACAGACAGCCGCGCCCGCGCCCAGGCGGCCGCTCAGGCGGCCACCGCCTCGCGCTGGACGGCGCGCGAAGCCGGGTGGTAGTGGGCGGCGAACACCAGGCGGCCGGCCGACCAGGCGCGGCTGACCAGCGGCAGTTGGCCGACCAGCGCGACCGCCACCAGGTCGGCGCGCAGCCCCACGGCGATGCGGCCGCGGTCGTCCAGGCCGCAGGCGTCGGCCGGGTTGGCGGTGACCAGGGCCACCGCCTGCGACAGCGTCAGGTCGCTCTGCGCCGCCACGGCGAACGCCGCGGCGATCAGGGTCGAGGGCTGGTAGTCCGAGCACAGGCAGCTCGCCACGCCGGCGCGCACCGCGTCGATGGCCCGCATCGAGCCGCTCTGGCTCTGGCCGCGCAGCACATTGGGCGCGCCCAGGATGGTCGGCAGGCCGCAGGACACCGCGGCGGTGGCGGTGTCCAGGTTGATCGGGAATTCGCTCATCGACACGCCCAGGTTGCGCATGGTGGCGATGCGCTGCACCGAATCGTCGTCATGGCTGGCGGTCGGCACGCCCAGGCGGCGCGCATGCGCCAACAGGGTCTCGACCCGCAAGGCGGCGCCGTCGCGCGCGCGCAGCTTGGCGCGGGCGGCTTCCTCGGCCTCGTCGCGGCTCATGGCGTGGTTGCCCATCATGTATTGCAAGTAGGCTTCCAGGGTCTTGAACTGGCCTTGCCCCGGCGAGTGATCCATGACCGACAGCAAATCGACCACGCCGTCGTCGAGCAGCGCCTGCAACACCGGCATGGCCGTCTCGTCGGTGATCTCGTAGCGGCAGTGCACCCGGTTGTCCACCAGGCTGTGGGCGCGGAAGGCATGCAGCGCGCGCGCCACCTGGGCGGCGGTCTGGTTGTTGCGCACGCCCCATTCGTTATTGGCGAACGACAGCGCGTGAAATGGCGTGGTGATGCCGGCCGCGGCGTTGCGGCGGTCCACCTGGGCCACGGCGAAATCCAGCGGGAACAGCACGCGCGAGCGCGGCTCGGCTTCCTTCTCGATGGCGTCGCAGTGCACGTCGATCAGCCCGGGCAGCAAGGTCTGGCCTTCCAGGTCGATCTCGGCCGCGCCGCGCGCGCCGTCGGGCTCGATGGCGGCGATCACGCCGTCCTCGATCAGCAGCGCGGCATCGGACAGTACCGCGTCGGGCAGGACGACGCGGGCATGGGTCAGGTACAGGGCGGACATGGTTACTCCAGGGCGTCGGCCGGGACGGCCGGACGGATGGGCAGGATACGCGTGGCGACCTGGTCGCGCACGGCCTCGTCATGGAAAATGCCGACCAGGCAGCGGCCGGCGGCCACCGCCTCGCGGATCAGGGCCACCACCACCGCGCGGTTGTCGGCGTCCAGCGAAGCGGTGGGTTCGTCCAGCAGCAGCACCGGGTGGCCGCCGATGAAGCCGCGCGCGATGTTCACGCGCTGCTGCTCGCCGCCGGAGAACGTCGCCGGCGGCAGGTTCCACAAGCGTTGCGGCACGTTCAGGCGCGCCAGCAGCTCGGCCGCCCGGTCGCGCGCCTGGCCGGCGTCGACGCCGCGCTCGCGCAGGGGCTCGGCCACCACGTCCAGCGTGGCGACCCGCGGAATCACGCGCAGGAACTGGCTGACGTAGCCGATCACATCGCGCCGCAGGCGCAGGATGCGCTGCTCCGGCGCGCCGGTCAGCTCGACCCAGTCGGCGCCGTCGCGCACGCGGATGCTGCCTTCGGTGGCCAGGTAGTTGCCGTACAGGCAGCGCAGCAGCGTGCTCTTGCCGGTGCCGGACGGACCCGCCAGCACCAGGCAGTCGCCCGGCCCGGCCTCGAAGTCCACGCCTTGCAACACGGGCAGCCGGATGCCGCCCTGGTTGTGCAGCGTGAACATTTTGCCCAGGCCGCGCACCTCGATCAGGGAAGTAGAGGCATTCATCGAATCAACTCTGCAAAATGGAGGACACCAGCAACTGGGTGTAGGGATGCTGGGGGTCGTCGAGGATCTGGTCGGTCAGGCCGCTTTCGACCACGCGGCCGCCCCGCATCACCAGCGTGCGGTGGGCCAGCAGCCGCGCCACGGCCAGGTCGTGGGTGACGACGATGGCCGCCAGCTTCAGGTCGGCCACCAGTTGGCGCAGCAGGTCGAGCAGGCGAGCCTGCACCGAGACGTCCAGCGACGCCGTGGGCTCGTCCATGAACACCATGCGCGGGTGCGTGACCAGGTTGCGGGCGATCTGCAGGCGCTGCTGCATGCCGCCGGAGAACGCCGCCGGAGCATCGTCCAGGCGGCCGGCGTCGATCTCCATCTTGTGCAGCCAGCTGCCGGCCACGCGCCGCAATTCGCCGTAGTGGCGCCCGCCCACGGCCATCAGGCGCTCGGCGATATTGGCGCCGGCGCTGACCTGCATGCGCAGGCCATCGCGCGCATTCTGCCGCACGAAGCCCCAGTCGGTCCGAGCCAGCACGCGCAGGTGCGCGGCCGACAGCGACGCCAGGTCGACGAAGCCGCGGTCGCGGGTGTCGTACCAGACACTGCCGGACTCGGGCCGGGCCTGCCACGACACTGCCTGCAGCAGCGTGCTCTTGCCCGAGCCGGACTCGCCCACCACGCACAGCACTTCGCCGGGGTGCAGGTCGAAGCTGATGTCGCGGCAGCCGTGCACGCCGTCCCAGGTGCAGGTCATGTCGCGCACGGAAAGCAGGGGTTGGCTGTTCATGCTGCGGCCTCCGGAGCGGCCGGCGCGGCGGCGCCGAGGTGGCCCTGGGCGCGGCGGTCGGCGCAGTACTCGGTATCCGAGCAGACGAAACGCCGCGTGCCCTGGTCATCCAGGATGATCTCGTCGAGGTAGCTTTCGCGCGAGCCGCACAGGTCGCAGCACTGGTCCCACTGCTCGACGCGGAACGGGTGGTCGTCGAAGTCCAGGCTCTTGACGCGCGTATACGGCGGCACCGCATACACGCGCTTCTCGCGGCCGGCGCCGAACAGCATCAGCGCCGGGCTGCGGTCCAGCTTCGGATTGTCGAACTTGGGGATCGGCGATGGCCGCATCATGTAGCGGCCGTTGACGATGACCGGGTAGTCGTAAGTGGTGGCGATGTGGCCGTGCTGCGCGATGTCCTCGTACAGCTTGACGTGCATGCTGCCGTACTCGGCCAGCGCATGCATGGTGCGGGTCTCCGTCTCGCTCGGCTCCAGCCAGCGCAGCGGCTCGGGAATCGGCACCTGGTACACCATGATCTGCCCTTCGCACAGCGGCGTCTCGGGAATGCGGTGGCGGGTCTGCACGATGGTGGCCGCGCGGGTGGACTCGGTGGTGCGCACGCCGGTGACGCGGCCGAAGAAACGGCGGATGTTGATGGCGTTGGTGGTGTCGTCGGAACCCTGGTCGATCACTTTGAGCACGTCGGCCGGCCCGATGATGGCCGCCGTGACCTGGATGCCGCCGGTGCCCCAGCCGTAGGGCAGCGGCATTTCGCGGCTGCCGAACGGCACCTGGTAGCCGGGGATGGCGACCGCCTTGAGCAGCGCCCGGCGCAGCATGCGCTTGGTGGACTCGTCCAGGTACGCGAAGTTGTAGTGGTCGTCGCGCGCGACCGTCTGTGTAGCGGAATTCATGACGACAGGGCCTCGTCGGCGAGGGTGGCGGGGGCCGCGGCGGGCGCGGCGGCGGAGGGCGCGGGCGGCGCGGCGGCGGCCTGTTCCTGGCGCAGGCGGCGCAGCAGTTCCAGGTTGGCCTGGAAGTCCACGTAATGCGGCAGTTTCAAGTGCTGCACGAAGCCGGAGGCCTCGACGTTGTCGCTGTGATACA
This sequence comes from Bordetella genomosp. 2, assembly GCF_002261345.1. GTDB lineage: Bacteria > Pseudomonadota > Gammaproteobacteria > Burkholderiales > Burkholderiaceae_B > Bordetella_A. Next base: position 59,800 of record NZ_NEVT01000007.1, read on the forward strand.
GCACGAACTCGTGGTCATTGGCGGGCGAATCGGCGGCCTCGCCCAGCTCCGCGGCCTTGAGCGCGCGGTCGACCAGCGCCATCGACATGGCCTTGCGCTCGCCATAGCCGAAGGTCAGCCCGTAGCCGCGCGTGAACTTCGGCGGCTCGTGGGCATTGCCGGCGAACTGACTGACCATCTGGCATTCGGTCAGCTCGATCTCGCCCACGGTAACGGCGAAGCCCAGTTCTTCGATGAACATCTCCACCTCGAGCGTGCCATAGCGGATCTCCGCGGCGAACGGGTGGGTATTGCCGTAGCCGCGCTGCGTGGAATAGCCCATCGACAGCAGAAAGCCCTCGTCGGCGCGCGCCAGGTTCTGCAGGCGCGCATCGCGCCCGGCGGGAAAGGCAAGCGGCTGGCGCGTCAGGTCGAACGGCGCCGGATCGCCCGGCGGCACCGGCTCCTGGTCGATCAGGTCGTCGTGCTGCAGCAAGTCGGTGACGCGCGGCATGGACGCGGGCAAGGGCTGGTCGGCCGGCGCCAGCGGCTCGGCGGCCGCGCCCTCTTCTTCCAGCGAGAAATCCAGCAGCCGCTGCGTGTAGTCGTAGGTGGGGCCGAGTATCTGGCCGCCCGGCACATCCTTGAAAGTGGAAGAAATACGGCGCGCCAGGCGCATGCGCGCCGTGTCGACCGGCTGCGTATAGCCGAAGCGCGGCAGCGTGGTGCGATAGGCGCGCAGCAGGAACACCGCCTCGATCACATCGCCGGCGGCCTGCTTGATGGCCAGCGCGGCCAGTTGCGGATCGTACAGCGCGCCTTCGGCCATGACGCGCGACACCGCCAGCGGCATCTGCTGGCGGATCTGCGCCAGCGTCAGCTCGGGCACGCCGGTATCGCCGCGCCGGTAGGCGTCCAGCATGCGGTAGGAATTCAGGATGGCGCGCTCGCCCCCTTTGACAGCGACGTACATGTCAGTCCTCCACGATGACCGTGCGGGGCAGCCCGCACAGCCGGTTGCCCTGGATTAGGAACACGTCCACGCCCAGCGGAAACAGCTGATGATTGGCGCGCCACTGCGCCCAGAAGCCGGCCGGCAGGCCGGCCGCGCGCAGCGTGCGCCGGGTCGCGATGCCGGGGCCGGCAAGCGTCACGGCCGCGCCCGCCGCGAGCGATTCCACTTCCAGCAGCACGGTGGCCGACAAATCGGGATAGGCCGGCTCGCCCGGATGGCAATGCGCCAGGTCGGGCGCCGCCGCGCCGGCGGGCGCCACGACGAAGCGGGCCTGCGCCGGTTCGTCGACCAGCGGGCAGCCGCAATGAAAGCGCAGGAAGCGCCGCACTGCCTCGTCCACGCCGGCCGGCAGCCAGACGGGCGTGTCGACGTCGGCCAGGGCCAGCAGCATGGCCGTCATGGCGGGCGACAGGCCGGGCGGCACGCCGCATTCGGCGGCGATCTCCTGGATATCGCCGGGATGCGCCAGCGCATGCAGGGCGGCGCGGAAGGTTGCCTGGGACTGCGCCACGGCATCCTGGAAGCCGGGCAGCGGCGCGGCCTCGACGGCGCTCGATAAGGTTTGCATGTCAGTCCTCGCCTCGCACCATGGTGAAGAATTCCACTTGCGTCCGGGCCGCCACGCGCGAGCGCTGCTCGGCGCGCTCGGCCAGGTCGCGCGAAAGCGGCTCGATGACCTCGGCTTGCACCCTGGCGCGCCAGTCGTCGCGCTGCAGCAGCGCGTCCAGCAGCGCCGCCTGCTCGGCATGGCGGCGTCCGCGCCCGGGCACGTAGCTCACGCCCATGACGCCGCCGTCCAGCGTGACGGCGCAGCGGGTCACGCTCATTTCGCCCAGGTTGAACTGTGCGCCGGTGCCGCCGCTGCGGGCGCGCACCATGGCCATGCCGTTTTCGGCCGCCCGCAGCGTGCGGTGCGCCGGCAGGGGCCCCAGGCCTTGCACGGCCCGCTCCAGCGCGGCCGGCTCGGCCAGCGCCAGGACCCGCATCCAGGCAGCGCGAGCCGCCGTGTCGGCGGAGAGTGTCGGAGTCGCTTGCATTCGTTGGCTTCCTCTAAACGTCTAGACGACTAGATGCGCTATGATACGAAAGGAATGGCGGCCAGTACACCATCGGCGCGTGAATTTTTGATGACACCGTGGCAAGCTGTCACAGCGCCCCACGAAGGCGCGCGACTGATGCACAATCATGGCCGTCCAGCATGAAGCTGCCATTACGGAACGGATTATCACCATGGTCGAACGAGGCTCCGGTGTCGCGGTATGGCGACAAATCGGTGAACTGCTGGCGGACGAGATCCGCAACAAGCTCTACGCGCCCGGCGAACGCCTGCCGCCCGAGCCCGAGCTGGCGGCCAAGTTCTCGGTCAACCGCCACACCATCCGGCGCGCCATGGGCGAACTCGAGCAAAGCGGCCTGGTGCGCATCGAGCAGGGCCGCGGCACTTTCGTGCAGGAACACGCCATCGACTACGCCATCGGGCGGCGCACGCGCTTTTCCGAGAACCTGCGCAGCCAGGGCATGCTGGGCTACATCGAGGTAATGGGCAGCCAGAGCGTGCGCGCCGCCGAGGCCGCGCGCCACCTGGGCCTGGCCCGCACCGCGCCGCTGCTGCGCGTGCAGTCGCTGGGCAAGGCCGAGAACCGCTGCATCGATGTCTCGGAACACTACCTGGACGAAAGGCGCTTCCCGGATTTCGCCGACATCCTGCGCAAGCTGCGCTCCATTTCGCGCGCTTACGCCCACTATGGCGTGTCGGACTACACGCGCAAATGGTCGCGCATCACGGCGGCCATGCCCACGCCCGAAGTCGCGCGCCTGCTGGGCCAGCCCAAGACCCGCCCCATCCTGCAAGTGGAGTCGCTCAACGTCGACGGCGACGGCGCGCCCCTGCAATACAGCGTGACGCGCTTTGTAGGCGACTGGGTCCAGTTGATGGTGTCCGACGAGGCCGCCTGAACGCGCACGGGCCCGCGCCCGTCCGCCTATATTCATCTAGACATCCGGCTGTCATAGAACCTCGATAAATTGCCCGCATGAACCCCGACTCCCCCTCCCCCGCACTGGCCGGCATCTCCGGCAATCGCGTGTTGACGCCCGCCGGCCTGGGCGGCAGCCACCTGGTTTTTCGCGACGGCCGCATCGGCGATCCCGGCACGGCTCCCGCCGCCGGCGGCGCCTGGCTGGATGCCGGCGACCTGCTGGTGCTGCCCGGCATCGTCGACCTGCACGGCGACGCTTTCGAACGCGCCGTCATGCCCCGCCCCGGCGTGACCTTTCCGTACGACGCTGCCCTGCACGACGTCGACCGCCAGCTGCTGGCCAACGGCATTACTACCGAATTCCACGGCGTCACGCTGTCCTGGGAAGGCGGGTTGCGCGGCGAGCCTTACGCCGAGCGCATGTTCGAATGCCTGGAACGCATGCGCGAGGCGCTGGGCGCGCGGCACCACGTGCACCTGCGCTTCGAGACGCATCACGTCGACGGCGTGGGCATCGCGCAGCAGTGGATACGGGCCGGCCGCGTGCAATTCCTGGCCCTGAACGACCACTTGCCCGGCATGGCCCGCCGCCTGGGCGACGACCGCAAGCTGCTGCAATACGCCGACCGCGCCGAATGCGACCTGGACACCTTCCAGGCGCGCATCCGGCAAGCCATGGCGGCCGCCGACGACGTGGGCGACGCCATGCGCGAACTGGCCCGCAGCGCGCGCGAAGCCGGCCTGAGCGTCGCCTCGCACGACGATCCCGATGCGGCCACGCGCCGCTATTACCATCAGTTGGGTTGCCGGGTGGCCGAGTTCCCGCTTACCGCCGAGGCGGCCCGCGTGGCGCGCGACCTGGGCGACGCCATCGTGTTCGGCGCGCCCAACGTGGTGCGCGGCCGCAGCCACACCAATGCCCCCAACGCCGCCGAAATGGTGCGCGCCGGGCTATGCGACATCCTGACCTCCGACTACTACTATCCCGCGCCGCTGGCCGCCGCGCTGCGCCTGGCCGACCAGGGCATCCTGCCGCTGCCGCAGGCCTGGCGGCTGGTGTCGGCCAACCCGGCGCGCGCCGCCGGCCTGGCCGACCGCGGCACGCTGGCGGCGGGCCAGGCGGCCGACGCCATCGTGGTCGACGACAGCCTGCCGGGCCTGCCGCGCGTCTGCGCCGCCATCGTCGGCGGCGTGCTGCGCCATGCCACGCGCAGCTTCGAGGCCGCGCACGCGCAGCGCATCGCCGCCTGACCGGGGCGCCGCCATGCCGCAAGCGCACCGCTATGCCGTCTACCTTGCGCCGGTCGGACCGTGGCGCGATCTCGGCCGGCGCTGGCTGGGCCGCTGCGAGGAAACCGGCGCCTCGCTGGCGCCGCCCGCCGGCGCCGATCCGCGCCAGGCGGCCTGGACCCTGGCGCCGCGCCGCTACGGCCTGCATGCCACCTTGAAACCGCCATTCCGGCTGCGCGACGGCACGCGCCCGGCCGAGCTGGACCGGGCCATGCGCGCGCTCGCCGGCGGTCGCCAGGCGTTCGGCATTCCGCTGCGGCGCGAACGGCTGCGCGGCTTCCTGGCCTGGTGCATCGACGACGAGCGCGCGCGCGGCCGCATGAACGCCCTGGCCGCCGCGGCGGTGGCCGAGCTGGACACGCTGCGCGCCCCACCCTCGCCCGCCGAGCTGGCGCGCCGCCGGCCGCAATCATTGAGCCCGGCCCAGCGCGCGATGCTGGAGCGCTGGGGCTATCCCTACGTATTCGAGACCTTCACCTTCCACATCACCCTGACCGGCCAGCTCGACGCCGCCGAGCTGGCCGCCGCCGATGCGCAGATCGAGGCGCTCGGCGGGCCCGCGCTGCAAGCCCCAATGCCGGTGCGCGCGCTCAGCGTCTATGTGGAACCCGAGCCGGGCGCCGACTTCGTGGTGGCGCGCCACTACGATTTCGACGGGGCCACGCGCGACGGCGCGGGCGCGCGCTTCCTGGAGGACCGCACGCCATGAAGCAGGCGCTCGCCACCGGCCCGGCCGCGCCGGCCGCGCTCTTGCGCGGCAGCCGCCTGGTGTACCTGATGGGCGCCTCGGGCAGCGGCAAGGACACCCTGCTGCGCGGCCTGCGCGCGACCCTGCGCCCGGACGAGCCGGTACTGGTCGCGCACCGCTACATCACCCGCCCCAGCGGCGCGGACGAAGCCTCGGTCAGCCTCAGCGCGGCCGAATTCGCCCGCCGCGTGGCGCTGGGCTGTTTCTCGCTGCACTGGGACAGCCATGGCCTGCGCTATGGCATCGGCATCGAGATCGACAGCTGGCTGGCCGGCGGCGCCGTGGTGGTGGTCAATGGCTCGCGCGCCCACCTGGCGCAGGCCTGGGCCCGCTATCCGGACCTCGCCGCCGTCGAAGTGGTGGCGGACCCGCAAGTGCTGGCGCAGCGCCTGGCGCAGCGCGGCCGCGAGACGCGCGAACAAATCGCCGAGCGCCTGCGCCGCGCCGGCCGCGCGGTCGAGGCGCCGGCCGATTGCGCGGTGATCCGGCTGTCCAATGACGGCGCGCCCGCGGAAGCCGCCGGCCGGCTGCTGGCGCTGGTGCGCGAGCGGCTGGCGGCGTAGCCGGGCAAGCCCCGGAGCCGCTGCACGGCGCGGGCAGCGCAGTCCGTCATGCAGTCATGAGGTGTCAGACACCCGAAAGGGTGTCTGACACCTGGCCACGAGCGGCGGCGGCATAGCCTGGAAGCCCCAGGGCCGTTGCCGCGGCGTGGACAGCTCGGTCCGTCATGAAGTCATGAGGTGTCAGACACCCGAAAGGGTGTCTGACACCTGGCCACGAGCGGCCGGCGGCATAGCCTGGGAAGCCCCAGGGCCGTTGCCGCGGCGTGGGCAGCGCGGTCCGTCATGAAGTCATGAGGTGTCAGACATCCGAAAGGGTGTCTGACACCTGGTCACGTCGGCCTGGAGCGGCGCGTCAGCCGCGCCGCCGCCGACTCTAGATCAGCGTCTTCCGGATCCGCGCCGAAAGCAGGTCGATCACCACCACGAACGCGACCACGATGATCATCACGGCGCAGGTCTCGGCGTACTGGAAGCTGCGGATGATTTCCCACAGTACCGTGCCGATGCCGCCCGCGCCGACGATGCCGACCACGGACGCCGAACGCACATTGGATTCGAACCGGTACAGCGAGAACGAGATCCACAGCGGCAATACCTGCGGAATCACCCCGTACACCACCTCTTCGACCGCATTGGCGCCGGTGGCGCGCACCCCTTCGACCGGGCGCGGGTCGATGGCCTCGACCGCCTCGGCGAACAGCTTGGCCAGTACGCCGGTGGTGTGCACCCACAAGGCCAGCACGCCGGCGAAGGGGCCCAGGCCCACCGCCACGATGAACAGCATGGCGAAGACCATTTCGTTGATGGCGCGGCACGCGTCCATCAGGCGCCGCATCGGCTGGTAGACCCAGGGCGGCACGATATTGGCCGAGCACAGCAGGCCGCACGGCACCGCCACCACGATGGCCAGGAACGTGCCCCAGATGGCGATCTGCACCGTCACGAGCATTTCGCTCATGTACATGCGCCAGTCGCGGAAATTGGGCGGGAAGAAGTCGGCCGCATAAGCGGCCATGTTGCCGGACTCGCTCAGCAAGTCCAGCGGACGCATATCGGCGCCGCGCCAGGACAGCATCAGCAGCGCCAGGACCACCGCCCAGACCAGCAGGCCCGGCAGGGACGATCGCGCCGCGGCGGGATGACGGGCAGGAGAAAGAGCAGCGCTCATGAAGGGGAATCCGTGCTTGGGCAAAGGAAGGCGCCGGCCCCGCCGCCGGGGCCGGCGCGGCGGTTTATTGCGGCTTGGCGGCCAGCTTGTCGAGCTCGTCCAGCTTGCGGTCCAGCTCGGCCAGCTTGGCCTTCTTGTCGGCCGCGCTCAGCGTGGTGTCGGTCTCGACGTGGATCTTCTGCTTGGCCAGCTCCATCTGGCGGATCGGCACGAGCTGCGCGTTGCTCGAGGCGCGGAAGCCCTTGTAGGTCAGCCCGGCCAGGATCTTCTGCTCGCGCTCGGCGTCGGCTCCCTTGCCATAGTTGACGAAGAATTCCTGGATGCGCTTCTTGATGTCGGCCGGCACGTCGCTGCGCACGACCATCGGGTCGGCCGGGATCAGCGGCGACTTCCACAGCACGCGCACCGACTCGGTAGCGTCCTTGCCGGTATTCACGCGATACCGCTCCAGCATCTCGGTATTGTTGATGGCCACGTCCACCTGCTTGTTGATGACCGACAGCAGGTTGGTCTCGTGGTTGGCGGCGCGCACCGTCTTGAAGAAGGTCTTGGGGTCGATCTTGTGGGCGCCCCACAGGAAGTAGCCCGGCACCAGCGTGCCCGAAGTCGAGTTGGGATCGCCCGCGCCGTAGCTGAGCTGCTTGCCGTTCTTCAGCACGTCGTCCAGGGTCTGCAGATTGCTGTCCTTGTTGACCAGCAGCACCGACCAGTAGCCCGGGTTGCCGTCCTTGTCGATCACCGACGCGAACACTTCCCCGTTGGCGCGGTCCACCGCTTCCATGGCGGACTTGTTGCCGAACCAGCCGAGCTGCACCTTGTTGAAGCGCATGCCCTCGATGATGCCGGCGTAGTCGGAGGCGAAGAACGGCTTGATGGGCACGCCCACCGCCTTGCTCAGGTCGTCGATCAGCGGCTGCCAGGCCTGTTTCAGATTGGTGGACGATTCAGTGGAGATAATGCCGAAATTCAACGGCTTGCCGTCCTGCGCGAAAGCGGGGGACGACAGCGCCGCGGCGGCGACCAGGGCACAAAAGGTTCTGCGTAGCATGAGTCGGGATTCCGTCGGGTAACAGGGCTTGAAGGTCTCAGGCCGCGGCGGCCAGCGGCCGCGGCGTGATCAGGGGAGGCTGGGATACGGGCGCCGCGGCGTCCGGCGGCAGCAGCTCGGCGACGTCGGCGCCGCACAGGTCGCGCAGCATGGCTTCGGTCAGCGCCGCGGACGGGCCGTCGTACACCACGCGGCCATGGCGCAGGGCCACCACGCGCGCGCAATAGCGCAGCGCCACGTCGACCTGGTGCAGCGACACCACCACCGCCACCTGGCGGCTGCGGTTGATGTGCGCCAGCGTGTCCATCACGCGCCGCGAGGACTCGGGATCGAGCGAGGCGATGGGCTCGTCGGCCAGGATCACCCGCGCGTTCTGCACCAGCGTGCGCGCGATCGCGGCGCGCTGCTGCTGGCCGCCCGACAGCGTCGAGGCGCGCTGAAACGCGTAGTCGTCTATACCAACCTGGGCCAAGGCGTCGAGGCCGACCTGCACTTCGGCGCGGCGGAAGTAGCGCAGCAGGCTGCGCCACAGCGGCACGCGCGGCAGCATGCCGGTCAGCACGTTGGTGATCACCGGCAGGCGGCCCACCAGGTTGAACTGCTGGAACACGAAGCCGATGCCGGCGCGCGCCGCGCGCACGCGCGGGCTGATGCGGCCATCGCGCTGGATTTCCTGGCCGTTGACCGTGACGCTGCTGCTGCCGGGATCGGCGGCGACGAAGCCGGCCAAGTGGCGCAACAGCGTGGATTTGCCGGAGCCCGAGGCGCCCAGCAAAGCCACCATCTCGCCCGGCGCCACCGCCAGGCTCACCTCGTCGAGCGCCTTGCTGCCGGCGCGGAAGGACTTGCTGAGGCCGCGCACCTCGATCGCATAGGTCATGTGGGATCCCCTTGTCGAACCATGGAGGGCATTCTGTGGACAGGGGGTGACAGGGTGATGACCGGCGCCGCCATGCCGGGCGCCATGGCGGGCGGGGGACGCATATCCTGCAATCAAACGGTCATGAAGCGGCGCGGGCGCGCGCCGGTATATATTCGGGTTTTACAGGAGCGCGAGATGCTGAAAGGTTCCTGCCTGTGTGGCCGCGTAGCCTATGAGATAACCGGCCCGTTGACGCAGGCCGTGAATTGCCATTGCGTCATGTGCCGCAAGGCCCATGGCGCGGCCTTCCGTACCCGGGCGACGGTGCGGTCCAAGGACTTCGCCTGGACCCGCGGCGCCAACCACGTCACCTGGTACAGCTCGTCGCCGGGCAATTACCGGGGCTTCTGCGGCGCCTGCGGCACGCCGCTGCTGTCGCGCTTCGACCAGACGCCCGAGGTCTACGGCCTGCCGCTGGGCGCGCTGGACGACAACCCGGGCATCAAGCCGGCCTGCCACGTGCACGTGGCCAGCAAGGCGCCCTGGTACGACATCACCGACGACCTGCCTCAGTACCCGGAAGGCGGGCCCGGCCTCGCCGACTGATCCAGGCCGCCCGCCGTCCGGCGCCGCAGCCGGCCTCCCCCGGGGGAGGCCGCTTCCTGCCCGTCTTACTGCCCCTCCAGCTTTTCGCGCAAGCGATCGAACTGCGCCGTGATCTCCGGTGTCAGCGCCGCCTCGAAATCCGCCATTTCATAGAACGGCCTGATCTCGATCTCGCTCGGTCCGGGCATCGGGTTGGGGCAGCGCTTGACCCATTCGACCGCCTCGGCCAGGCCCTTGACTTCCCATACCCAGAATCCGGCCACCAGCTCGCGGGTTTCCGCAAAGGGGCCGTCGATGACGGTGCGGCGCGCGCCGTCGAACGCCACCCGCTTGCCGTACGACGAAGGCTTGAGCCCGTCGCCCGCCTTGATGATGCCGGCCGCCGCCAGCTGCTCGTTGAATTTGCCCATGGCTTCCAGCAATTCGCTGGAGGGCAGCAGGCCCGCCTCGCTGTCCGGGGTTGCCTTGACTAGAACCATTACACGCATGTCGTCTCTCCTTGGTGTCCGGGAAGGCCGGATCCGGCTTCCTGTCTACACGACGAATGGGCGACGGCGGAATCGACACCGGCCGCCACCGGCAGGCAAAAACACCACGCGCCCGCCGCCGACCACGGGAAAACCCTGGCCAAATGCGTGTGACAGGAGTATTATGTCTAGTTGTTCCGTGAATGGCCTAGCCTCATAAAGCACCCCTTGCTCCAGATCCGTCCCCATACCCGCTCCGTCCGGCCCCGCCGCCTTCCAGGCTGCCGCGGCCTGTCGTTCCAGGCGGGAAGCGCCGGCCCTGCAAGGCAAGGGAGCGCAAGGGGCGGAAACCTCACGGCCCGGTTCCAACCCGCTTCTTCCGTTGGCGCGCCCCAGGCTCGCCAACGCGACCAAGCCGCGCCCCGCGCGCACACCGCCCCAGCGGCGTGAGTACCCGCCCAGCGTCTGCCCCAGACCGCCACGGCCCGTACCCGTACCAGCCGGGACGTTCACGTTCCACCGCTGGCCCAAGTCCGCTTGGGTCCCGCGCATGCCGCCTCCGGGCGGCGCGTGCGCCGGCCTGCCGGCGCACGGGCGCATCGACCAAGGAGAGTAATACATGGCCAAAGAAGAATTGATCGAACTGGACGGCATCGTCGACGAAGTGCTGCCCGACAGCCGCTACCGCGTCACCCTGGACAACGGCATCGAAGTCGGCGCCTATGCGTCGGGCCGCATCCGCAAGCACCGCATCCGCATCCTGGCGGGCGACCGCGTCACCCTGGAAATGTCGCCCTACGACCTGACCAAGGGCCGCATCAACTTCCGCCACAAGGACGAGCGCGCCCCCAGCACCGCGCGTCCACCGCAGCGGCGCCGCTGAGGCCCGCGCCACGTCGCTGCCGCGCATGGCGCGCCATGCCTGTCATGGACACCGTCGAATCGCCGCAGGCCGCCGCCGAACGCGTGGCCCGGGCACGCCGCATCGTCGCACAGGGCGAGGAAGGCCTGCGCCTGCTGCGCCAGTCGCGTCCCGCCTTCATCCAGAGCCTGCGGGCCACCGGCCTGAGCTATGCGCAGGCTTGCATCAAGTACGACAATTGCCTGGACGAGCAGCTTCGCCTGCACCAGGCAGCCACCCACGAACTGCAATACGCCGAACGGCGCCAGCAGCGCCTGGCGGCATCCGCCGCCAACGGCTGACGCCCGGCCTGCCGGCGGCACGCGCCGGCCGCCCGGGCGGCGCGCTCACGGGCCAGTCGCGGCCCCGATGAAGATCGCGGGATCCACCCGCGCATCATTCAGGCTGACATTCCAGTGCAGGTGCGGCCCGGTCGCGCGGCCGGTGGCGCCGACCTTGCCCACCACGGCGCCGCGCGCGACCTCGTCGCCCACTTTCACGTCGATCGCCGACAAATGGCAGAACATGCTGATGAAGCCCTGCCCGTGGTCGACGAACACCGTGTTGCCGTTGAAGAAGTAATTGCCCACCAGCACCACGCGGCCGGCGGCCGGCGCCTTGATCGGGGTGCCGGCCGGCACGGCGAAGTCCAGCCCGGAATGCGGGTTGCGTTCCTGCCCGTTGAAAAAGCGCCGCAGCCCGAACGGGCTCGACAGCCGCCCGTCCACCGGTCGGTCGAGCATGACGTTGCTGGGAATGATGCCGGCGCGGAAGGTGCGATAGGCGGCGAGCTGCTCGTCCAGTTCGCGCTCGATGCGCTTGAGGTCGTCGGGGTTGGGCGTGACCTGCCGGCGGTTCTTCAGCTTGATGTGCTGCGCGGCGTATTCCTTGGGGCGCACCTGGAATGCCACCGGCGCGCCGCCCTGCACCTGCAGCGTCTGGCGGCCGGGCTCGGTGCCCAGCGGGATGCCGACCACGGCGATCCACTGCGCGTCGCTGTCGCGGATCACCATGACGCGGCGGCCGCCGTAGCTGGCCTGCGGCGCCTGCTCGCCCGCGCCCAGCCCCACCACGGCCACGCCGCCCGGCACCGGCACGTCGAGCTTGCGGCTGATGTAGCCCTGCGCATGGGCCGCCAGGGCGCCGCACGCCGTCACCGCGGCCAGCACCACGCGGGCCGCCAGGCGCACTATCGGGCCTGCGCCCGCCGGCTTGCGGATGCGGCCTACAGGCACAGGTTGGCGGCCTCGGAGAGCGACGTGCTGCGGCGCTGGATGCGGGTGGACAGGCGCACGTCGGTCTTGCCCTGCCAGGTGGTGGCGCTCAGCACGGCCTCGACGCCCATCGAGCCTTGCACCACGAGCTCGTAGCCGTTGTGGATGGGCTGCCGCTCGGACTCCGTGCCGATGCCCTTCCAGGCGGTGGCCACGCATTCGGTGTATTGCTCGGCGGGACGCGCGGTGGAACCGAAGAACACCGGATCGCGGTCGCGAATGTCTTTTACGCTGGCGCAGCCGGCCAGCACGCCGGCCAGCGCCAGCGGCGCAAGAGCACGCAGATTCATGAACGATTCATCCAGAAAAAACCAGGCCGGCCAACTATAACGCAGCGCGCCATCAGGCTGCCGGCTTGCGCAGTGCAGACTTCGGCCGGAACGCCTTGACCACGGCCTCGTGCGTTTCCGCATAGGGGCCGCCGATCAGGTCGATGCAGTACGGCACGGCGGCGAACACGCCGGCCACGCTCACCGCGCCGGCCTCGTCGCGCAGGCCTTCGAGCGTTTCCCGGATGGCCTTGGGCTGGCCGGGCAGGTTGATGATGAGCGCTGCGTGGTCGGCGGTCTCGCGAATGACGGCGACTTGGCGCGACAGGATGGCCGTGGGCACGAACTTCAGGCTCACTTGGCGCATCTGCTCGCCGAAACCGGGCATTTCCTTGGTGGCGACCGCCAGCGTCGCTTCGGGCGTGACGTCGCGCCGCGCCGGGCCGGTGCCGCCGGTGGTCAGCACCAGGTCGCAGCGGCAGGCGTCGACCAGTTCGACCAGCGCGGCGGAAATGGACGGCGCCTCGTCGGGCACCAGCCGCTCGACCGCCTGCCATGGCGAGGCCAGCGCCGTGCCCAGCCACTCACGCAGGGCCGGCAGGCCCTGGTCCTGGTAGACGCCGGACGAAGCGCGGTCGGAAATGGACACCAGGCCGACGACCAGTTCGTCGGGATGGCGGCGGACAACGGATTGTGCGGAAACGGACATGGCGGTGAGCAGGCGGGAAAAACCCCGATGCTATCGCACGCGGCGGCGCCTGTCCCGTGCCGGCCCGGCCAGCCCGGCGGGCGTCACAAATCTGCAATAATCGAGCCTATTGCCTGCCCACCGCCCCCATCCCCTTCCCCCTTCCCATGTTTCATCTCTTCTCCGGCCTGGATTTCTGGATCGGCGTCAGCCTGGTCCTGGCGCTGACGTTCGTCCTGGCGTTCGAATTCATCAACGGCTTCCACGACACCGCCAATGCGGTCGCCACCGTCATCTACACCAAGGCGATGCCGCCCCACCTGGCGGTCGTGCTGTCCGGCATATTCAATTTCCTCGGCGTGCTGCTGGGCGGCGTGGGGGTGGCCTACGCCATCGTGCACCTGCTGCCGGTCGAGTTGCTGATCAACGTCGATACCGGCCAGGGCCTGGCCATGGTGTTCGCCATGCTGACGGCGGCCATCGCCTGGAACCTGGGCACCTGGTACTTCGGCATCCCGGCCTCCAGCTCGCACACCCTGATCGGCTCCATCCTCGGGGTGGGCCTGGCCAATGCGCTGCTGACCGAACTCTCGGTGGCCGACGGGGTCAACTGGAACAAGGCGATCGACATCGGCCTGTCGCTGGTGATCTCGCCCGCCGCCGGCTGCCTGGCCGCCGGCTGCCTGCTGCTGCTGTTCAAGCACTGGTGGCCGGTGTCGAAGATGCACAAGACGCCCGAACAGCGCCGCGAACTCGACTCGAAAAAGCACCCGCCCTTCTGGAACCGCCTGGTGCTGGTGCTGTCGGCCATGGGCGTGAGCTTCGTGCACGGCTCCAACGACGGCCAGAAAGGCATCGGGCTGATCATGCTGGTGCTGATCGGCATCGTGCCCGCGCAGTTCGTGCTCAACGAGAACAGCACCACCTACCAGATCGACCGCACCCGCGACGCCGCCACCCACCTGGCGGCGTTCTACCATCGCAACGAGGCCGCCCTGGGCGACTACCTGGCCCTGTCGAAGGGCCGCAACGGCACCACCGACCTGCCCGAGCAGTTCCGCTGCCATCCGCAACTGACGCTGGCCACCATCGACGCCCTGCTGGAAGACCTGCGCGGCGTCACGCACTACGCCGAGCTGCCGGCCGCCAAGCGGGTGGACATCCGCCGCTATCTGCTGTGCCTGGACGACACCGCCAAGAAGGTGGCCAACCTGGACGGCCTGCAGGACCGCGACCGCGCCGACCTGCACCGGCTGCGCGCCGACCTGACCGCCACCACCGAATACGCGCCGCTGTGGGTGATCGTGGCGGTGGCCCTGGCGCTGGGCATCGGCACCATGGTCGGCTGGCGCCGCGTGGTGCTGACCGTGGGCGAGAAGATCGGCAAGCAGGGCATGACCTACGCCCAGGGCATGGCGGCCCAGCTCACGGCGGTGGCGGCGATCGGCATGGCCAATGTGTTCAGTCTGCCGGTCTCGACCACCCATGTGCTGTCGTCCGGAGTGGCCGGCACCATGATCGCCAACAAGAGCGGCCTGCACCACGGCACCGTCCGCACCATCCTGCTGGCCTGGGTCCTGACCCTGCCGGCGTCCATGCTGCTGGCGGCCGGGCTGTTCTGGCTGGGCGTGACCATCGCCGGCTGAACGCCCGCGGCCGGCCTAGCCGGCCGCCGCCATCAATACTCCATATACCGCCACCCCGACGATCACCGCCGCCCCCGTGTTGCCCAGCCGGCGCGCGGCCAGGGCGGTGGCGAGCAGCCCACCGGCATAGGGCGCCACCTCGGCCGCCCCGCGCAGCGCCATCAGATCCGGCACGATGACCGCCGCGGCGATGCCGGCCAGCAGCGCCGGCCCCAGCGCCGCCAGCGACGACCCCTCGGCCAGCCGCCGCTGCAGCCGGCTGCGCGCCGACAGCAGGAACGGCAAGGCGCGCGTCAGGTAGGTGATGACGGCCATGGCGATGACCGCGGCCCAGAAATCCAGCCCGGCGCCGCTCATGGCGCGCTCCGCGGACGGTGGCAGACGCAGCCGGCCACCGCCCCCGCCAGGATGGCCAGCGTGGCGTGGCCGGCCGCGGCAAAGGCGGCGCCGACCGCCAGCGCCGCCACGATCGGCCAGCGCAGCGCGCGGCTGGCGCTCTGGCACACCAGGGCCAGGAACAGCGCCGGCAGCGCAAAGCGCATGACCTGCGACAGCATCGGGAAATGGCGCTCCAGCCCGTCGCCCGCATATACCCCCACCGCCGTGCCGGCGATCCAGGTCAGCCAGGCGCCCACGCCCAGCAGCGTCATCCAGCGGTTGCGGTGCGCCGGGGCGACATGCTCGATGCGGTTGAGCGCGGTGGCGAACACTTCGTCGGTCAGCAGGAAGGCGATCTTCAGGCGGGCGCGCAGCCGCTCGGGCAGGAAGCGCGCCAGCAGCGGGCCGTACAGCAAGTGGCGGGCATTCAGCAGCGAGCACAGCGCCACCACCCACAGCCACGGCGTGCCGGCCTTGATCGAGGCCAGCAGCAGGAACTGGCTGGCGCCGGCATACACCAGCGCCGAGATCAGCACCACTTGCATGGGCGACAGGCCGGTGGCCAGCCCGGCAATGCCGAATGTGACCGCGACGGGAAAATACCCGATCATCACGGGCACACAGGCCTTCAGGCCGCCCAGGCCGGCGCCGGCCGGCAGGGCCAGGTGCGGCGCGGAAGTGGAGGGGCGATTCATGGACGGCAATGGTGCGATGAGGGTGCGGGCAGTTTACCCGCGGCGATGGCGAAACCCGCTCAGCGCGTCATAATAGCAACCGCCCTCATTCAATCCTCGGTCAATACGCGCCGCCACCGGCGCCAGGAACGGAACCCCATCGTGCTGGACATCATCGACGCCGATTTCACCAATCCCGCCCACGGCGACATGGTCGTGGCGCTGCTCGACGAATACGCCCGCGGCCCCATGGGCGGCGGCCAGCCGCTGTCCGACTACGCGCGCGCCAACCTGGCGGCCGAACTGGCGCGCCGCCCCGCCGCGGGCGCGCTGGTGGCGCTGCAGGACGGCGTCCCGGCCGGGCTGGCGATCTACTTCGAGGGCTTTTCCACCTTCGCCTGCAAGCCGCTGCTGAACCTGCACGACCTGATGGTGTCCGAGCGCTTCCGCGGCCGGGGCATCGCCCGGCAGTTGCTGGCGGCGCTCGACGAGCGCGCCGCGCGGCGCGGCTGCTGCAAGATCACGCTGGAAGTGCTGCAAGGCAACGAGCCGGCCAAGGCGCTGTACCGCAAGATCGGCTACCAGGGCTATGAACTGGCGGGCGACGCCGGCCAGGCCATGTTCTGGCAAAAGAAGCTGGCGGCCTGACCCATGCCCACGGTCGCCGACCTGCGCCTGCTGGCGGACTACAACGCCTGGATGAACGCGCGCATCTACCAGGCCGCCAGCCTGCCCGCCGCCGGCGCGGCCGCGCCGCGCGGCGCCTTCTTCGGCTCGCTGCTGGGCACGCTCAACCATATCGCGGTGGGCGACATCCTCTGGCTCAAGCGCTTCGCGCAGCACTCGGCCGACTACTCCGCGCTGGACCCGGTGCGCGCCCTGCCCATGCCGGCCGGGCTGGACCAACTGCTGCGTCCCGACCTGGCCGGCCTGGCGGCGCTGCGCCGCCTGCTCGACCAGGCCATCGTGGGCTGGTCGGCGCAAGTCCGGCCGGCCGACCTGGACCGCGAACTGGCCTACACCAGCTCGCGCGGTGTCTCGTCGCGCCGCCCGTTCGGCAGCGTGGTCATGCATTTCTTCAACCACCAGACCCACCATCGCGGGCAGGCCACCACCCTGCTCAGCCAGGCCGGCATCGACATGGGCCCCACCGACCTGCTGTTGCGGGTCCCCGACGCCCTGGCCGACGCGCCGCCCGCCCCTACCGAGATCCAACCATGAAGATGCACGACATCCCGTTCGGCACGACCGACTGGCAAACCATCGAGCGCACCGAACATCCCGGCGAGACCGGCACCGCCTACTGGCGCACGCGGCAGTTCGGCGACATCCGGGTGCGCATGGTGGATTACTCGCCCGGCTACCTGGCCGACCACTGGTGCAGCAAGGGCCATATCCTGTTCTGCCTAGAAGGCGAGCTGCACACGGAACTGGAAGACGGCCGCCGTTTCGTGCTGACGCCCGGCATGAGCTACCAGGTGGCCGACCAGGCCGAAGCGCACCGCTCGTCCACCACGACGGGCGCCCGCCTGTTCATCGTCGACTGAACGCGACACGCGCGCCACGGCCCGGTGGCCGGCGGCAGGCCGATTGCGTTACGCTGTAGGGCACGACGGCCGGCCCGCCGGCCGCCCCTCCCCACGCCGCACCGGAGACCGCCTTGCCTGCGCCGCTTGCCTCGCCGCTTACGCTGTACGTCGATTCCCAGCTGCTCAGCCCCTATGCCATGGCGGCTTACGTGGCGCTCGCCGAGAAGGGCCTGCCGGTCGAGCTGCGGCTGGTGGACCTCCATGCCGGCGAACAGCGCATGCAGCCATATACCAGCCGCGCGCCCACCTGTCGGGTGCCGGCGCTGGCGCACGACGCCTTCCACCTGACCGAGTCCAGCGCCATCATCGAATACCTGGAGGATGTCTTTCCAGCCCCGGACTATCCCGCGCTGTATCCGGCCGCGCCGCAGCAGCGCGCCCGCGCGCGCCAGATCCAGGCCTGGCTGCGCAGCGACCTGGCGGCGCTGCGCCAGGAGCGCCCGACCGAGGTGGTGTTCCATAATGCCGCGGGCGCCCCGCTGGGCAACGCCGCGCAAGCCGACGCCGCCAAGCTGGTGCGCGTGGCCCAGGCCCTGCTGCCCACGGAAGGGCAGTCGCAACTGTTCGAAGCCTGGTGCATCGCCGACACCGAGCTGGCGCTGATGCTGCGCCGGCTGGCGGGCCCCGGCGACGACCTGCCCGAGGCCCTGCGCGCCTACGCCGACGCCCAATGGCGACGCCCGCCGGTGCAGACCTGGCTGCAGTTCAACCAGGACGCGCGCGCATAGTGCAGTTGCTCGACCATGTCTCCATCGCTGTGCCCGACCTGGACGCGGCCCGGCCGTTCTACGATGCCGTGATGGCCGTCCTGGGCGCCGCCAAGGCCTACGACCGCCCCGACGGCCTGGGCTACGGGGAGCGCTGCAGCGCGGCGGCGCCCGGCCATACTTACCTGTCGGTGCTGCGCTCGGCCGCGCCCAACAGCGAGCCGCGCCGGCACTGGTGCTTCAAGGCCCCCAGCCGCGCCGCGGTCGATGCCTTCCACCAGGCCGCCCTGCGCCATGGCGGGCGCGACGAAGGCGGCCCCGGGCTGCGGCCCGATTACCATCCGCACTATTACGCCGCCTTTGTCACCGACCCGGCCGGGAACCGGCTCGAGGCGGTCTGTCACCTGCCTTAGCCCAGTTGCTTCAGTCGCTCGTTGCTTCCATGGATGGCGCGTGGCTGTTGTCTTCTTGGCGCTGTCTCCTCTTATGGACAAGGGCTTGCTCGTAGGGCGTCCTGGGCGGGGCTGGCAGTGCGGGCCGGCCACGTCGCTCGGCTCGGGCGCGCCACCAGGCGCCCTCGGCCCCCTGCGGGGGCTCCCCTCCCTCCAACTGGCCGTCCCGCACTGCCAGCCCCGCCCAGGACTCACAACGGTGGCATGCGGCGGTCCGCTGTAATGCATTGCGCGTTGGTGTTGGACGACGATGTTGCACGTGGGTCTTGCACGTCGGTGTCAGACACCCCTTGCGGCACTCCCGCCTACCTGCGCCACTGGTTCAGGGGGTGTCTGACACCTGGGAAATGCCTGGCCCGCATCGCCGTCATCACCACTGCCCACCCCAACGCAAGACCCAAGACCCGAACCCGAGATATTGCGAGCCCGCGCCTGCCGGTGAGGCCCGGGCGGCCAGTTGGAGCGAGGGGAGCCCCCGCAGGGGGCCGAGGGCGCCTGGTGGCGCGCCCGAGCCGAGCGACGTGGCCGCCCGGGCCTCACCGGCAGGCGCGGGCGCCCCAAGAACTCAAACCCTTGGCCATCCACCAGCCCAATCCCCCCGATACCCCCAAACAGCCCCCTCAAGACCATCCACAGAAACACCCCGATGTTGCATTGCAACATTGATTGCGCTGTAATTGAGTCCTGTTTTTCGTTCTGTTCCCCCGCCCGTACACGACGCGCGGCAGAACCTTCCCCCTTTCTACGGAGATCGCCGTGGCCGCAACCGCCAACGATCGCAGCGCCCCTCCCGCCTCGTCCGCCAACCCCTGGCTGGCCGCCTACGAATACGCCGTCGACACCCTGCAGCGCAGCGTCCTGTACACCGACGTCATGCGCCAGCGCGGCAACCAATACCATAGCCACATGGCCAAGCGCGCCCCCAACGTGCTCAGCATGAAATCCGAACTGATCCTGGACGGCCGCGAATTCGACCGTCCGGTCAACTACGGGTTGCTGCGCATCCTGCCGCCCGCCGACGTCCAAGTGGACCCGCAAAAGCGCCCCTTCCTGGTGGTCGACCCCCGCGCCGGCCATGGCCCCGGCATCGGCGGATTCAAGCCGGAAAGCGAAATCGGCGTGGCCGTGCGTGCCGGCCATCCCTGCTACTTCGCCTCCTTCCTGCCGCAGCCCACCGCCACCCAGACAGTCGAGGACGTGATGCGCGCCGAGGCCCGCTTCCTCGAGGAAATCATCGCCCGGCATCCCGAATCCGAAGGCAAGCCCGTCGTCGTGGGCAACTGCCAGGCCGGCTGGCAGATCATGATGACGGCCGCGATGCGGCCCGAACTGTTCGGCCCCATCATCGTCGCCGGCGCGCCCCTGTCCTACTGGGCCGGCTGGCGCGGCAAGAACCCGATGCGCTACAGCGGCGGCCTGACCGGCGGCAGCTGGCTCACCGCCCTGGCCAGCGACCTCGGCGACGGCAAATTCGACGGCGCCTGGCTGGTGCAGAACTTCGAAAACCTGAATCCCGCCAACACGCTCTGGAGCAAGCAATACAACCTGTACTCCAAAGTCGACACCGAAGCCTCCCGCTACCTGGGCTTCGAAAAATGGTGGGGCGGACACGTCTACCTGAACGGCCCGGAGATCCAGTACATCGTCGACAACCTGTTCATCGGCAACCGTCTGGCCACCGCCGGGCTGGTCACTTCCGACGGCATCCGCATCGACCTGCGCAACATCCGTTCGCCCATCATCGTGTTCTGTTCCAAGGGCGACAACATCACCCCGCCGCCCCAGGCGCTGGGCTGGATCCCCGACCTGTACCAGGACGACGCCGAAGTCGTGGCGCACGACCAGACCATCGTCTACGCCGTGCACGAAAGCATCGGCCACCTGGGCATTTTCGTGTCCGGCAGCGTGGCGCGCAAAGAGCACCAGGAATTCACCGCCAACATCGACCTGATCGACGTGCTGCCGGCCGGCATCTACCAGGCCGAGATCGCCGACAAGACCCCGGACACGCTCAACGCCGACCTGGCGCCCGGCGATTATGTGCTGTCGTTCGCGCGCCGCAAAGTCGACGACGTGCGCGCCATCGTCGAGCGCAAGGAAGAAGACGACCGGCGTTTCGCCGCCGTGGCGCGCATCTCCGACATCAACCTGGGCCTGTACCGCAGCTTCATGCAGCCCTGGGTACGCGCCGCCGTCACGCCGCAGACCGCCGACTGGATGCAGCGCCTGCACCCGCTGCGCCTGCCCTACGAACTGATCTCCGACCGCAACCCCTGGATCGCCCCGGTCGCGCAGGCGGCCGCGCAGGTGCGCCAGCATCGCCAGCCGGCCGCGCCGGACAATCCGTTCGCAGTCATGGAACGCATGGTTTCCAACACGATCGAGGCCAGCCTCGACATCTGGCAGGAACTGCGCGACGCGGCGGGCGAGCAACTGTTCATGACCGTCTATGGTTCCCCGTTGGTGCAGGACTGGGCCGGCCTCGGCGCCAAGACCGATGCGCCGCGCAAGCATCCCGGCGTATCGCCGGAGCACCGCCGCTTCATGGAAGAGCGCGCCGGCGAGCTGCGCGCGCTGATGGACCAGGGCGGCGTGCGCGAAGCGGGCATGCGCATGCTGCTGTACGTCGCCGGCGCCGAAGGCAGCATCGACGAACGCAGCTTCGCCATGCTGCGCAAGATGCGCGCCGACGCCGATTCCAGCCTGGCGCTGCAGGAATTCAAGAACGTGGCGCGCGATCAGGCCTTGATGATGCGGCTGGACGGTGCGGCCGCGCTGGACGCCATGCCGCGCCTGCTGGAGCAGGCCTCGGCCGAGGAAATACGCAATGCGTTCGGCACCATGCGCCACGTGCTGGAAGCCACCGGACCGCTCAACGAGCGGGCGCGCGAGTGCCTGCTCGAAATGGAACAGATCTTCCGCGCGGCGGCGCAGCGCGCGCTGGCGCGCGAGAAGAAAGCGCAGGCGGGCAGGCCGGCCGCCGCTCGCAAGGCCGCGCCACGGCGCCGTGCCGCGGCAAGCAAGGCTGCCAGTAGCCGGCGCCCCGGCCGCGACGACGCGTAACGCAAGAAAAACGGGCGCACAGGGCGCCCGTTTTTCTTGCCACGGCCGGAAACGACCGGACTGCGCTCAGTCCGCGCGCTCCTCCAGGATGGCCACCGCGGGCAGCGACTTGCCTTCGAGGAATTCCAGGAACGCCCCGCCGCCGGTGGAGATGTAGCCCACCTTGTCGGCGATGCCGTACTTGGCGATGGCCGCCAGGGTGTCGCCGCCGCCGGCGATCGAGAAGGCCGGCGACGCGGCGATGGCCTGTGCCAATACCTCGGTGCCGTGCGCGAAGGCGTCGAACTCGAACACGCCCACCGGGCCGTTCCAGACAATGGTGCCGGCTTGCTGCAGGATGCCGGCCAGGCGCTGCGCCGTCTGCGGGCCAATGTCGAGGATCATGTCGTCCTCGGCCACCGCGTCAGCCACCTTGACGGTGGCTTCGGCATCGGCCGCGAACGACTTGGCGCACACCACGTCGGTGGGAATGGGCACCTCGGCGCCGCGCTTTTTCATGATCTCGATCACGGCTCGGGCCTCTTCGACCTGGTCGGGCTCGGCCAGCGACTTGCCGATGGACAGCCCGGCCGCCAGCATGAAGGTGTTGGCGATGCCGCCGCCCACCACCAGCTGGTCGACCTTGTCGGCCAGCGACTGCAGGATCGACAGCTTGGTCGACACCTTCGAGCCGCCCACGATGGCCACCAGCGGCCGCTTGGGCTCGTGCAGCGCGCGGCCCAGGGCCGTGAGCTCGGCCTCGAGCAGCGGGCCCGCGCAGGCCACCGGGGCGAAGCGCGCCATGCCGTGCGTGGTGGCCTCGGCGCGGTGCGCCGTGCCGAACGCGTCGTTGACGTAGACGTCGCAAAGCGCCGCCATCTTGCGCGACAGCGCCTCGTCGTTCTTCTTCTCGCCGGGGTTGACGCGGCAGTTCTCCAGCAGCACCACCTGGCCCGGGTCGACGTTGACGCCGTCGACCCAGTCCTTGACGAGCTGCACGGGCATGCCCAGCAGCTGCGACAGGCGCCGGCCCACGCGGTCGAGCGAATCGGCCTCGGTCAGCACGCCCTCGGTGGGACGGCCCAGGTGGGACGTGACCATGACCGCCGCGCCGCCGTCGAGCGCCAGACGGATGCCGGGCACCGAGGCGCGGATGCGGGTGTCTTCGCTGATCTGGCCGGCGTCGTCGAACGGCACGTTGAGGTCGGCGCGGATGAACACCCGCTTGCCGTGCAGCGCGCCGGCCTTGGCCAGCGCGGACAGGGTATTGACCTTGGCCATGCCGCTTACTTGGCCGACATCAGCGCGACGGTGGTGTCGAGCATGCGGTTGGAGAAGCCCCATTCGTTGTCGTACCAGGACGACACCTTGACCAGCTTGCCCGACACCTTGGTCAGGGTGGAGTCGTAGGTGCTGGAGGCGGGGTTGTGATTGAAGTCGACCGACACCAGGGGCTCGGTGTTGTAGTCCAGGATGCCCTTGAGCTCGCCTTCGGAAGCGGCCTTCAGGATGCTGTTGACTTCTTCGACCGTGGTCTCGCGCTTGGCCACGAACGACAGGTCGACGATCGACACGTTGATGGTGGGCACGCGGATGGCGAAGCCGTCGAGCTTGCCGTTCAGTTCGGGCAGCACCAGGCCGACCGCGGCAGCCGCGCCGGTCTTGGTGGGGATCATGCTCATGGTGGCCGAACGGGCGCGGCGCAGGTCTTCGTGATAGACGTCGGTCAGGACCTGGTCGTTGGTATAGGCGTGCACGGTGGTCATCAGGCCGCTTTCCAGGCCCAGCTTGTCGTGCAGCGGCTTGACCAGCGGGGCCAGGCAGTTGGTGGTGCACGAGGCGTTCGAGATGACCGTGTCGGAGGCCTTCAGCACGCCGTGGTTGACGCCGTACACGATGGTGGCGTCGACGTCCTTGCCGCCGGGGGCCGAGATGATGACCTTCTTGGCGCCGCCCTTCAGGTGCGCGCTGGCCTTTTCCTTGGAGGTGAAGAAGCCGGTGCACTCGAGCACCACGTCGACCTTCAGCTCGCCCCAGGGCAGCTCGGCCGGGTTGCGGTTGGCCAGCACGCGGATCTTGTCGCCGTTGACCACCATGTAGTCGCCGTCGACCTCGACGGTGCCGGGGAACTTGCCGTGGGCGGTGTCGTAGCGCGTCAGGTGCGCGTTGGTCTTGGGATCGCCCAGATCGTTGATGGCGACGATTTCGATGTCGTGCTTCTTGCCGGCTTCGTAGTGGGCACGCAGGATGTTGCGGCCGATGCGGCCGTACCCGTTGATGGCGACGCGGATGGTCATGACTAGAGCTCCTTTTACAAAACTTGCTTGACGGCCTCGGCCACCTTGTCGGCGGTCAGACCGAAGAACTTGAACAAGGCCCCTGCGGGCGCGGACTCGCCGTAGCGGTCGATGCCGACCACGGTGCCTTCCAGGCCCACGTACTTGTGCCACAGGTCGGTCGTGCCGGCCTCGACGGCCACGCGCGGCAGGCCCGGGGGCAGCACGGCGCGCTTCCAGTCGGCGTCCTGGCGGTCGAACACGTCGGTGCTGGGCATGGACACCACCCGCACCGCGATGCCCTGCCCGGCCAGCTGTTCCTGCGCGGCCAGCGCGATGGCGACTTCCGAGCCCGTGGCGATGATAACGGCACGCGCGTCTTGTGCGTCTCGCAGAACGTAACCGCCGCGGACAATCGCTTTCAGCGTGTCGGCGTCGCGCGGCACGAACGGCAGGTTCTGGCGCGACAGCAGCAAGGCGGTCGGGCCGCCGTCATTGACATCCATGCCGATGCTGGCCGGGCGGGCGACGGCGGCGCCCCAGGCGACCGCGGTCTCGGCGGTGTCGCACGGACGCCAGACCGACAGGTTGGGGATCAGCCGCAGGCTGGCGGCGTGCTCGATGGACTGGTGGGTGGGTCCGTCCTCGCCCAGGCCGATGGAGTCGTGCGTGAACACGTGCACCACGCGCTGCTTCATCAGCGCGGCCATGCGGATGGCGTTGCGCGAGTAGTCGGAGAAGGTCAGGAAGGTGCCGCCGAACGGCAGGTAGCCGCCGTGCAGCGCGATGCCGTTCATGATGGCGGCCATGCCGAACTCGCGCACGCCGTAGTTGATATGGCGGCCGAACTGGATGCCCTGCGCGCCGGCGCGCACCGGCGCCACGCCCTTCCAGTCGGTGTAGTTGGAGCCGGTCAGGTCGGCCGAGCCGCCCAGGAGTTCGGGCAGAACCTCGGCCAGCGCCGCGATGGCGAACTGCGAGGCCTTGCGGGTGGCGACGGTCTCGGCCTTCTGGTCGGTGGCCTGTACGAAGGCCTGCAGCCTGGCGGCGAAGTCGGCCGGCAGCTCGCCCTTCATGCGGCGCGTGAACTCGGCGGCCTCGGCGGGATACTTGGCGGCGTAGGCGTCGAACGCGGCCTGCCAGGCGGCCTGGGCCTCGGCGCCCTGCTTGCGGGCGTCCCAGCCTTCGCGCACGGCCTGGGGAATCTCGAACGGCGCGGCGGTCCAGCCCAGCGCGGCGCGCGTGGCGGCGACTTCCTCGGCGCCCAGCGGCGCGCCGTGCACATTATGGGTACCGGCCATGGCGGGCGAACCCTTGCCGATGATGGTGCGGCACACGATCAGGGTGGGCTTTTCCGACTGCGCGCGCGCCTGGCGGATGGCGGCGTCGACGGCGGCCACGTCGTGGCCGTCCACGCCGCGGATCACATTCCAGCCGTAGCCTTCGAAGCGGGTGGCGGTGTCGTCGCCGAACCAGTGCTCGACATGGCCGTCGATGGAAATGCCGTTGTCGTCGTACAGCACCACCAGCTTGGACAGCTTGAGCGTGCCGGCCAGCGAGCAGGCCTCGTGCGAGATGCCTTCCATCAGGCAGCCGTCGCCGGTGAACGCATAGGTGTAGTGGTCGACGATGGGCAGGCCGGGCTTGTTGAACTCGGCGGCCAGCAGCGCTTCGGCCAGCGCCATGCCCACGGCGTTGGCCAGGCCCTGGCCGAGCGGGCCGGTGGTGGTCTCGACGCCGGGGGTGATGCCGACCTCCGGGTGGCCCGGCGTGCGCGAATGCAACTGGCGGAACTGCTTGAGCTCTTCGATGGGCAAGTCGTAGCCGGACAGGTGCAGCAGCGCGTAGATGAGCATCGAGCCGTGGCCGTTGGACAGCACGAAGCGGTCGCGGTTGGCCCAGGCCGGATCGGCCGGGTTGTGGCGCAGGTGGCCGAGCCACAGCGCCTGGGCGATTTCCGCCATGCCCATGGGGGCCCCGGGGTGGCCGGAGTTGGCTTGTTGGACGGCGTCCATCGCAAGGACGCGGATGGCATCCGCCAGGGCAAGTTGATGGGCGGTGGATTGGCTCATGCGGAAAAGGCTCGTAGGCTCCGGCAACATGTTCCGACTGGTGTCAGACACCCTGGCGAGCCCGTACCCGCCCGTGGGCGCGCATCGCCGCGCCGGGGTGCCCGGCGCCCGGGGAAATGGGGCCAGGTAGAGAGGTTGTGAAGCTCATGATTTTAGCATCCGGGAATAACCCGGGTCGGGAGGCCCCGGGGCCGCGCCCGGGCCGCGCGGGGGATGGTAGGCTACGCGCTTGACCGGACCTTGCCGCCCCGCCGCGGCCCTGATCGATCCATGCCCCTGCCGCGTTTTTTTTGCGACGCTCCCCTGTCCGCCGGCGCCCGCATGGCGCTGCCCGACGCCCTGGCGCACCACGCCGTGCGGGTGCTGCGCTTGCGCGCCGGCTCGCCCATCGTCCTGTTCGACGGCGCCGGCGGCGAATACCCCGCCACGCTCGAAATCGACGGCAAGGCCGCCTACGCCCTGCTGGGCGCGCACGACCCGCGCGAGGCCGAACTGGCCGGCCGCATCATATTGGTGCAAGGCCTGCCGTCCGGCGACAAGATGGACTGGGTCGTGGAAAAGGCGGTCGAGCTGGGCGCCAGCCGGGTCTGCCCGATCGCCGCGCAGCGCAGCGTGCTGCAACTGGGCGGCGCGCGCCTGGAAAAACGAGTGGCGCACTGGTCTCGCATTGCCCAGGCGGCATCGGAACAATGCGGACGCAATCGCCTGATGGCGGTCGATGCGCCGGTCGGCCTGCGCGAATGGCTGGAACAGCCGGCCGAGGGCCTGCGCCTGCTGTGCCACCCGGAGGCCGGGCCCGGCCTGGCCGAGGCGCTGCACGCGCAGCCGGGCCCGCGGACCTTGAGCCTGCTGGTGGGGCCGGAGGGAGGCTGGTCGGACGCCGAACTGGCCCTGGCGGCCGGGCACGGCGTGCAGGCCGTGCGCTACGGGCAGCGCGTGCTGCGCACCGAGACCGCCGGGTTGGCGCTGATCGCCGCCGCCACCGCCCTGCTGGGGTGGCAGTAGGCCGCGCCTACCGGTCTGCAGGTGCCTGACACCCAAGGGGTGTCGGCACCTCTTGCTGGCTCACCCTTCCCCGTAGGGCGCCGCGGCGACGCCGGGCTCCGGGTCGGGATGCTTGCCGGCGTGCTCGATGACGTAGGTGAAGACCCTGCCGTTGTCGCGCGCGAATTCGGCGGCGTCGGCGCATACGGCTTCGATCTGGGCGGCGTCGGCTTCCAGGGCCGGATCGCCCGAGTGCAGCTTGTACAGCCACAGCACCACGCCGGTTTTCTGGTCCAGCACGGTGTCGCACAGGCAGTCGTACAGGGCGTCCAGGTTGCCGCCGAAGTACTCGGGGAAATCGACCGCCTTGGCAATGGCGCGCAGCACCGCGGAACGGCTGCGCGCCCGGTCGCAGTCGGCCACCATGAGGGCCAGTCCGAGCTGATGCGCGGCCTCAACCACGGCTTCTTTCTGCAAACCGTCATGATCGATCGCGCCCCCGCGGCCCAATTGGCGCTGCAGAGCAGACTGGCCATTCCGCGTCATGCCTGGCCCTCCTTGAAAAAGCCAACCACCTCTTCGATACGCCGCATCGTATCGGCATAACCCAGTTCGATCAATCGTCGCGTGTAAGCGCTTTCAAAGAGCAAATAGGACATCAGCGCACCGCCGCCCGACCGGTCTGGGTCGGACGATACACCGAGTACGCGAAAAAGGGTACGTGCCTCGAGTGGCATTTCTTTCAGGTAATCGAGCGCGAGCAAATCCAGCGACTGGCTGGGGGTCAGCGTCAGCACGTTCACGCGCCGGACACTCAAGCCCGTGGCCGGGTCGCGCGAGGTGTGGTCGACCAGGTCGTTGATGCGTTCCAGGCGCTCGATGTCGGCCGACAGGCCGTCCAGGAAGATGCTCGACAGCACGTGCCCGCCCACCTGCGCCAGCGACGGGTACGGCGGCGCCTTCTCGCGCTTCTCGGGGTGCGTGTCGTCCCGGTAGCCGGTGCCGATCACCAAGACGCGCTCGGCCCCCAGGTGGATGACCGGGCTGATGGGCGCGAGCTGCCGCATCGAGCCGTCGCCGCACCATTCGGTCTGTCCCTGCACATCCACCGCCTGCGCCGGGAATACGAACGGGATGGACGACGAAGCCATCAGGTGCTCGACGCCGATGCGGGCGGGCACCGCGCGCCGCAGCGAACGATGCCACGGCTCGATCTCCCGGTGCGACTGGTAGAAAGTCAGGTGCTCGCCGCTGGTGAAACCCGAGGCGGTGATGGCCAGCGAGGACAGCGCATTGCGCTCCAGGTTGACGCCCAGGCGGTCGAAATCCAGCACGCGCGCCAGCAGGTCGGCCAGCGGCCGGTTGTCCAGCAGCGACTGGGGCCGCTTGCCGGACAGGCCGGAGAACATCCAGCCCAGCGCCAGCAGCCCGAGCCAGCGGACGCCGGTCTTGATCAGGCCGGGCGCGTCGGCGCGGTACACCATGCCGGTTTCGAGCGACTCCCAGAGCCGGCGGATGCGCCGCGCCGCCAGGTGCGGACGGTCGGCCCGGCACGCCAGGGCGGCGGCATTGATGGCGCCCGCCGAGGTGCCGCTGATGATGGGAAAAGGATTACGGAACTCGGGCCGCGACGCGGGGTCGAGGATCTCGAAAATGGCGCCCAGCACGCCGACCTGGTAGGCCGCGCGGGCGCCGCCGCCGGTCAGCACCAGCCCCGTCACCGGTCCGGACGGGGCGGCGGCTGTCCTGTTACCTGGGGACGTTGGCATCGACGACGACCAGGGCGGTCATGTTGACGATGCGGCGGACAGTGGAGCTGGACGTCAGGATATGCACCGGCGCGTTGGCGCCCAGCAGGAACGGGCCGATGGCGACATTGCCGCCGGCCGCCGTCTTCAGCAGGTTGTAGGCGATGTTGCCCGAATCGACATTGGGGCACACCAGTAGGTTGGCTTCGCCCTTGAGCGTCGAGGACGGCAGGATGCGCAGGCGCTGCGCCTCGTCCAGCGCGCAGTCGCCGTGCATTTCGCCGTCCACTTCCAGGTCCGGGGCGACGGCGCGGATCAGCGCCAGGGCCTCGCGCATCTTGGCGCCCGAGGCCGAGCTGCCGGTGCCGAAGTTCGAGCGCGACAGCAGCGCCACCTTGGGCGCCAGGTTCAGGCGCGTCATTTCCTCGGCCGCGGCGATGGTGAACTCGGCGATCTGCTCGGCGGTGGGCTCGTCGTTGACGTGGGTGTCGACCAGCGCCACCGTGCGCTCGTTGAGCAGCAGCACGTTCATCGCGGCATAGACCTTGGCGCCCGGCCGCATGCCGATGACCTGGTCGACGAAACGCAGGTGCTCGGCATACGAGCTGACGGTGCCGCAGATCATGCCGTCGGCGTCGCCCAGGTGCACCATCATGGCGCCGATCAGGGTCAGGCGGCGGCGCATCTCGACGCGCGCCATCTCCTTGGTGATGCCGCGCCGGCACATCATTTCCCAGTAGGTGGTCCAGTAGCGGTGGAAACGCTCGTCGTACTCGGGGTTGGTGACCTCGACGTCCTCGCCCAGCCGCAGGCGCAGGCCGTATTTCTCGATGCGGGCCGCCAGCACCGCCGGGCGGCCCACCAGGATGGGCTTGGCCAGGCCTTCGTCGACCACCACCTGCACGGCGCGCAGCACGCGCTCGTCCTCGCCCTCGGTGAACACCACGCGGGCCTTGCCGCCTTCGCGCACGAAGCTCTTGGCGGCCGAGTACAGCGGCTTCATGAAGGCGCCGGAGTGGTACACGAACTGCTGCAGCTGTTCGACGTAGGCCTCCAGGTCGGACAGCGGACGCGTCGCCACGCCGCCGTCCATCGCCGCCTTGGCCACGGCCGGCGCGATGCGGGTGATCAGGCGCGGATCGAACGGCTTGGGAATCAGGTAGTCGGGGCCGAAGCTGATGTCATACGTGCCATAGGCCGCCGCGACCACCTCGTTCTGCTCTTCCTGGGCCAGCTTGGCGATGGCGTACACCGCCGCCATTTCCATTTCGCGCGTGATGGTGGTGGCGCCCACATCCAGCGCGCCGCGGAAGATATACGGGAAGCACAGGACGTTGTTGACCTGGTTCGGGTAGTCGGAACGCCCGGTGGCCATGACCACGTCGTCGCGCACCGCGTGCGCGTCTTCGGGCAGGATCTCGGGGTTGGGGTTGGCCAGCGCCAGGATGACCGGGCGGGCCGCCATGGCGGCCACCATTTCGGGCTTGAGCACGCCGCCGGCCGACAGGCCCAGGAACACGTCGGCGCCCTGGATCACGTCGGCGAGCTTGCGGTGGTCGGTCTTCTGGGCGAAGCGTTCCTTGTCGGGGTCCATCAGCGCCGTGCGGCCCTGGTACACCACGCCTTCGATGTCGGTGACCCAGATGTTCTCGATGGGCACGCCCAAGTCCACCATCAGGTCCAGGCAGGCCAGCGCCGCGGCGCCCGCGCCGGAGGTCACCACCTTGACCTTGTCGATGTCCTTGCCCACCACTTTCAGGCCATTGATGAAGGCGGCCGAGACGCAGATGGCCGTGCCATGCTGGTCGTCGTGGAACACCGGGATCTTCATGCGCTCGCGCAGCTTGCGCTCGACCGTGAAGCACTCCGGCGCCTTGATGTCTTCAAGGTTGATGCCGCCGAAGGTCGGCTCCAGGCCGGCGATGATCTCGACCAGCTTGTCGGGGTCGGTCTCGTTGATCTCGATGTCGAAGACGTCCAGGCCGGCGAACTTCTTGAACAGCACCGCCTTGCCTTCCATGACCGGCTTGGAGGCCAGCGCGCCGATGTTGCCCAGGCCCAGCACCGCCGTGCCGTTGGTGATCACGCCCACCAGGTTGCCGCGCGCGGTGTAGCGCACCGCGTTGACCGGATCGCTGACGATCTCTTCGCAGGCCGCGGCCACGCCCGGCGAGTAGGCCAGCGCCAGGTCGCGCTGGTTGGACAATTGCTTCGTCGGGGTGACGGAAATTTTGCCGGGGCGGCCGGACTCGTGGTATTCAAGCGCGGCTTTGCGAAAGTTGGCGTCCATAAGGCGGGCTACTCGGGTGGGTACACGGAAAGTGAAGGATTCTAGCTCAGCGCGGCAGCTATCTTACTCCTCGCTTACTTCCATGCCGTGCCACGCCATCGCCGGGCCGGGCGCCCGCGCCGGCGGACGCCGTCAGGGCGCGTACAGGCCCTGCGGGTCGAAGGCGTCCTGCACGCGCATGGCGAGCCGGTGGGCCGCGGCGGCGACGCCAGGCGGCGGCGCCGGCGCGGCCGCCACCGCGCCGGCAGCCTGCCCGGGCGCCAGCAGCGCGCCCTCCACCCAGGCCAGCGTGCCGCCATGCCCCAGCAGCAATTGCGCCAGGTTCACGCCGGCCGGCGGCTCGGGCGCCAGCGCGTCCAGCCGGTAGCGGCACGGCCAGGCGGCATGCGCGCGGCAGGCCGCGGCATCGGCCGAGCCGGCCAGCTGGAACAAGGCGGGCACCAGCCGCTGCACCGCGGCCGAGCGCAACGGCTGCACATCGTCCTGGCCGAACGGGCCGAGCGTCTCGGCGGTGCCGTCCGACAGCAGCAGGTCGATGCCGACCAGGCCGCTGACGGCCGTGCCACCCGGCGGCCAGGCGCCGGCCCCGGCCAGCCAGCCGGCCAGCGTCTGGGCCGGCGGCGCCTGGGCGAACTGCGGCAACCCGGCGGCGGCCAGGTCCGCGGCCCGGCAGCCCGGCTGCGCGCGCCACTGCCCCGCGCGCGGCCCCGGCGCCAATTCCGTGAGCGCCGACGGATCCACTTCCAGCACCGCGCGGCCGGCCGGCGTGCCGGACGCGTCCGTCCCCGCCAGCACCAGCGCCACCCCGTACTCCACGCACAGGGCGCGCGCATGCCGCACATCCTCGGGCCGCGCCGGCCGCAGCCTGGCGCGGCCCGGCGGCGCCGCGTCGAGTTCCTCCAGCGGGCCATGCGCCGCGCGGGCCAGGCGCTGGCGGAACATGTCCCACGGCGTGCGCGGCAGCCGCCGGCCGAACAGGAATGCGCGCCGCGATGACTGCATCTACAATCCCTTTTTCGTTTTGAGAACCATCATGCTGCGCCTCGCATCACGCGCCCACGACTTCCTGACCTTTCACGTCGTCGAACTCTTCAAGCAAGCGCAGGCGCTGCAGGCGGCGGGCCGGGACATCATCAGCCTGGGTATCGGCGAACCGGACTTTACCGCGCCGCCCCAGGTCGTGGAAGCGCTCGAACGCGCCGCCCAGGCCGGCCTTAGCGGCTACAGCGCGCCGGCCGGGCTGGCCGCGCTGCGCGAGGCCATTGCCCAATTCTACGCAAGCGAGTTCGGGGCCGCGGTCGATCCCGCCCGCGTCATCGTCACGGCCGGCGCCTCCGGCGCCCTGTCGCTGGCCTGCTCGGCCATCGTCGAGCCCGGCGCCGAGGTGCTGATGCCCGACCCGTCTTATCCCGCCAACAGCAATTTCATCCTGGCCGCCGGCGGCCGGCCGCGCCTGATTCCCAGCCATGCCGGGCAGCGCTTCCAGCTGTCGGCGCAGGACGTGCGCGACCACTGGACGTCCGCCACGCGCGGGGTGCTGGTGGCCTCGCCTAGCAACCCCACCGGCACCAGCATCGCGCGCGACGAACTGGCGGCGCTGCTGCACGCAGTGCGCGAACGGCAGGGCTTCGCCATCGTGGACGAAATCTACCTCGGCCTGAGCTACGAGGGCCAGCCCCGGTCGGCGCTGACCCTGGACGACGACATCATCGTCATCAACAGCTTCTCGAAGTACTTCCACATGACGGGCTGGCGGCTGGGCTGGATGATCGTGCCCGAGCGGCTGGCCGCGCCCATCGAGAAAATGGCCGCCAGCCTGGCTATCTGCGCGCCGACGCTGGCGCAGCACGCGGCGCTGGCCTGCTTCGCGCCCGATACGCTGAAGATCTTCGAACATCGCCGCGACGCCTTCCGGCAGCGGCGCGACTACCTGCTGCCCGAGTTCGAGCGGCTCGGCCTGCATGTGCCGGTGCGGCCCGACGGCGCCTTCTATATTTACGCCGACATCGCCGCGCTCGGCGCCGACAGCGCCGCGCTGTCGCAGCGGCTGCTGCACGAAGCGGGCGTGGCCGTGGTGCCGGGCCTGGATTTCGGCCCGGCGCACGGCGGCCACACGCTGCGGTTCTCGTACGCCACGGGGCTGGACCGCCTCGAGGAGGCGGTCCAGCGCATGGGGAAAGTGCTCTAGGAAGCGGCGCCCGGCGCCGCGCCGCTTACTCGCGCGCCAGCGCGATGCCGGCGGCCAGCGCCAGGCGGCGGCGTTCGGCCTGCACCTTGGCGCCGTAGCCGCCGTCGCTGGGGCCGGTGGCGCCCACGTAGCAGGCCAGGCCGCCGTCGATCGAGCCGCGCCGTTCGATGCAGTCTTTCAGGATGGTGGTGCCGACGCGGATGTTCGCGATCGGGTCGAGCGGGTTGTTCATGCCGTCGCCCAGCCTGTCGAACTTGTCCTGGTGCACGCGCGTCATGACCTGCATCAGGCCCTGCGCGCCCACCGAGCTCTCGGCGAACGGGTTGTAGCGCGATTCAATGGCGATCACGGCCAGCAACAGCAAGGGGTCGAGCTCTTTTTCGCGCGCGACCTTGTAGACAGTACTGACGAGCACGGACGTCGCGTCATAGGCGACGCGATACTTGCGCGAGATATAGTTGCGCAGTGCCTCGACTTGCGGTCCGGACACGGTGCTGCGCGCCCGCTTCTTGGGCGGGGCGGGCGGCAGGTCGCTGCGCAGCGGCCCCAGGAAACCTGTGGCATTACTGACGGGCGCAGCCGGAATCGCCATGGCTACCGCTGAAGGGGTGTCATAGGCGGGGTCGTAGCCGGGTTCGGCGGATGAACCGGGCGGCACGGATGTAGGCGCTAGGGCGGTCAACAAGGCTTTGTGCACCTGCAAGGCCTGGTCGCGCAAACCAGGCAAGGCGAAGCCCATGCTTACCGTAACGATCACTGCGATGCCCAGATAGGTACAGCAGATACGCAACCACTCGGCAAGATGGTGGTGCACTCCTTGGGCGGTCTGGCGGAACAGGCCGGCCACTGACGCATCGGGCATGGGGACCTCCTGCGTTAAGAGAGGACTGGATGTTAACCTCTGTTCCACCGTAAAAATGTAACGAATTGACCGGGATCTGTAGTGAAATACCGCGACCTTAGAGACTTTTTGCAGCAGTTGGAACTGCGCGGCGACCTCAAGCGCATCGCCGCGCCGGTCTCGACCCGCCTCGAAATGACCGAGATTGCCGACCGGGTGCTGCGCGCCGCGGGCCCCGCCCTGCTGTTCGAGCATGCCACGCATGATGGCGAGCGGGCCGCCATGCCGGTGCTGGCCAATTTGTTCGGCACGCCGCGCCGCGTGGCCTGGGGCATGGGCGCCGACGAGGTCGGCGCATTGCGCGAGACCGGCGAACTGCTGGCCTCTCTGCGCGAACCGGAGGCGCCGCGCGGACTGCGCGACGCGCTGGGCAAGGTGGCCATGCTGAAGTCGGCGCTGTGGGACATGGCTCCCAAGCGCGTGCGCGGGCCGGCCTGCCAGGAAGTCGTCTGGGAGGGCGCCGACGTGGATTTGTCCCGCCTGCCCATCCAGACCTGCTGGCCGGGCGACGTGGCGCCGCTCCTGACCTGGGGCCTGGTGGTCACGCGCGGGCCCAATGCGCGTCGCCAGAACCTCGGCATTTACCGGCAGCAGCCCATCGCGCGCAACAAACTGATCATGCGCTGGCTCTCGCACCGCGGCGGCGCGCTGGATTTCCGCGATCACGCCCGCGCGCACCCCGGCACGCCCTTCCCCGTGGCGGTGGCGCTGGGCGCCGACCCCGCCACCATCCTGGGGGCCGTGACGCCCGTGCCGGACAGCCTGTCCGAATACCAGTTCGCCGGCCTGCTGCGCGGCTCGCGCACCGAAGTCGCGCAGGCGCTGGGCAGCGAGCTGTCGGTGCCGGCGCGCGCCGAGATCGTGCTGGAAGGCCACTTGCTGCCGGCGGGCGATCCGCGCGCCGTCGCGCCCAGCGTGCCCGACGGCGCGCCGCCGCCGCCCGACACGGGCTACGAAATGGCCCTGGAAGGCCCCTACGGCGATCACACCGGCTACTACAACGAGCAGGACTGGTTCCCCGTCTTCACGGTAGACCGCATCACCATGCGGCGCGATCCGATCTATCACTCCACCTACACCGGCAAGCCGCCCGACGAGCCGGCCGTGCTGGGCGTGGCGCTGAACGAGGTATTCGTGCCGCTGCTGCGCCGCCAGTTGCCGGAGATCGTCGACTTCTATCTGCCGCCGGAAGGCTGCAGCTACCGGCTGGCGGTGGTGTCGATCCGCAAGCAGTACGCCGGCCATGCCAAGCGCGTGATGTTCGGCCTGTGGAGCGTGCTGCGCCAGTTCATGTACACCAAGTTCATCGTGGTAGTGGACGAGGACATCGATCCGCGCAACTGGACCGAAGTGGTGTGGGCCATCACCACCCGCATGGACCCGGTGCGCGACACTGTCCTGGTGGAGCGCACGCCGATCGACTACCTGGATTTCGCGTCGCCGGTGTCGGGGCTGGGCGGCAAGATGGGAATGGACGCCACCAACAAGTGGCCGGGCGAGACCGACCGCGAATGGGGCCGCCCCATCGTGATGGACGCGGCGGTCAAGCAGCGGGTGGACCAGATGTGGGGCGACCTGGGGCTGTGATCAGGGGGCCGGCGGGGGGCGCCGGCGTCGCGCGATGAGCGCGAATCGCGCCAGCCCTTGAACACCTGCCAGCCCAGCAGCGCGCCGCCGGCCAGCCGCAGCAGGCGCGAGCGCTTGCCCCGCCCCATGATGAGCGCCGACAGCGTGGAACTGATGAACGGGTAGCGGCGCGCCAGCGAGACGCCCTGCCACAGCAGCCGCGACACGTTGCCCTTGGCCAGGCCGGGCAGCCAGCGCTTGAGCAGGTTGGCCGGCTCGAGCGAGCGGCCGGCCGCGGCGATGTCATGGGCCAGGGATTCGCGTTCCAGCGCGGCGCGAGCGCGCAGCAGCTCGATGCGCACGGCGCGGTCGATGGCGGGCGTGGACTTGGCCATGTCAGCGGGGCTCCCGGAGGTCGTCCTGGGCGTCCTGCTGCGCCTGCGCCACGCGCACGCTGTCGAGCAGGTCGGCATCGCGGCCGAGCTCCTCGAACGTGGCGGAGAACGGCACCGGGCCGGACACCAGCTCGCGCCGCACGGCCAGCAGCAACCCCAGGCCGATGACGGCATACAGCGCCGCCAGCAGGCCCAGCGCCAGGTAGCGGTCCTCGGTGGGCCAGAACGCCACCGCGATGGTGACGCTGAACACCAGCACCGCCAGCGTCAGGAACAGCAGCGCGGCGAATGCCATGCCGAGCAGCTTGACCAGGCGCGCCTTTTCCTCGGCGGCTTCCAAGGCGAACAATTCGAGGCGCGTGCGCAGCAGCCCGACCAGGCTGCCGGCCACGCCGAATACGGATCTGCGCAGGCCCATGGGCAAGAGCGGGCCGGCCGCCAGGGGCCGGCCCCGCGCTTCAGCGGCGGGCGATCAGCAGGCCGAGCAGCAGGCCGGTCACGCCCGCGATGCCGATGGCTTGCCAGGGATTGTCGTGCACGTAGTCGTCGGTGGCGCGCGCCGCCTTGCGGCCGCGTTCGAGCACGGCATCCTGGGCGTCGTAGAGCGCTTCGCGGGTGCGCTTGAGCGAGGCCATGGCGCGGTCGCGCAGTTCGGAGGCTTTCTCGCCCGAACTGGAGGCCGCTTCGCGCAGCAGGTTTTCTGCATCGTTCAGGCTGCTTTTGACGCTGTCGATGAGTTTTTCTTTGGCGACTTCCTCGGATCGTCGGGTGGTCATAAAGGCTCCTGTTGATGTGTCGAAGACGAGATCATCATACCAGCCGGGCAATACAATCGCAGCCCCGCTTGCTACCGGCTGCTACTTGATCTGCGTAATCTCAACGGCGGATTTCACGCCGTTCTGGTCGATGTCCTGGCGCATGACCAGGTTCACAGCCGGGCAATACCAGTCGGTCACGGTGGTGTTCATGCCCGGGATGGGCAGCGTGATGCCCTGGAACGTCGCCATGGTGGGATCGGTATTGCGCGCGTAGCGGATCGGCCAGCACGACTGGCGGCCCAGCGCCGTGTCGAGGGTCTGCCTGGCGCCGATGGATTTCTCGCCGATGCGCACGACGGTGGTGGGCTGGCCGCCCACCGGAGCGTCCTTGCCGATGTTCAACCGGTAGGTGGCGCCAGGCAGGCGCTGGCCTTCGGCGACTTTGCCGTCGTAGGCGAACAGCCCCAGCATGCGCAGGTCGAACTGGCCGCCGTCCTGCGGTTTTTCACCCGCCTTGGCATAGCGCACGAACTCCGCCTTGCCGCCCTTGATGGTCATCAGGTAGTCCAGCTTGGACTTGCCGGCCGGCAGGCCCGCGTAGCTGAAACTGGCGGTGCCCTGGACACGCGCGCGGCAATTGGCCGCGTCCGTCTTGGCGACTTCGGCGAAGGTCAGGTCGGCGCCCAGGCTCAGGTTGCCGGAGCCGGTCAGCTGCACGGCGCCGCCGTTGCGCATGAACTGCGCATCGCACACGCCGGCCAGGGCCGGGGCCGACAGGCTCGCCGCCCCTGCCACGAAGAGATAAGAAAAAAAGCGTGCCGCCACCGGGTGCTCCTGGAAACTCAAAAAAGCCATGCGCTCGGGCATGGCTTTTCGATACTACACCGGTTGGCCGGCAGGCGGCCAACGCGGCCAGCACCTCGGAAACAATGGATACCGATCGGCATGCAAAAGACTGAAATCCATACATTGATAAATTTTTTGTTCTATTTTGTATAGAATTGTGCCCCCGCCATCCTCCTCCTGCGAATTCCCATGTCGTTCTCGTCACGCCGCTTTTCCGCGCCGCTGCGCCGGGCCCTCTGCTGGGCCGCCCTGGCCGGCGCGGCAACCCTGGCCGGCTGCGCAAATGTGCCCAACACGCTTCCGGTTACCTATTCGCCGTCGTCGGTACTCAGCGCCGAGGGCGCGGTCGAGGTGGGCGCCTTCACCTACGAGCCGAACAAGGCCGACGACAATGCGCCGGCTCCCAAGAACGACCGCTATGCCAACGCCGGCCTGTCTTCGTCGCAACAGGCCAGCGGCGGCTCGCCCGGCAGCTACCGGCCGGCCAGGATCGAGCCGAACCAGATCCGCAACACGGCCATGGGCAGCATCCTGCTGGAAAAAGACATCAAGGACCTGGTGCGCGACGCCACCTTCGCCGAACTGCGCTTCATGGGCGTGCAGGTCAACGGCACCGCGCAGCCCGCCCGCCTGAGCGGCGACATCCAGGAATTCCTGATCGACGACCTGGGCTATTCGGTGGACTGGACCCTGCGCATTGCCTACCTGGTAGTCGACAAGGCCAGCGACAAGCAGGTGTACCAGGCCACCAAGGAAATCAAGCGCCGCACCACCAAGTTCGCCAATTTCTTCGGCGCGCTCAACGACACGATCCGCCTGAACATCGAAGAGCTGGTGAAAGATCCCGCCTTCCTGGCGGCCATCAAGCAGCCCCAGCCGGCAGCGAAAACCCAGCCCTGAAGCGCTGCGCGCGTCAGGCGCCTGCTGCGCTTGCCGCATGCGGCGCGGCCAGGCGGCGCACTTCGGGCATGCACGAGCCGCAACCGGAACCGCAGCCCAGGCGCGCCTTCAATTCCTCGGCGCCCAGGCCCCCATCGACGCCGGCCTGGATGGCCTGCTCGGTCACGCCGGCGCAGGCGCATACCGTGCGCGAACGCGGCGACGCCTGGGTGCGCCCCATCAGCAGCAGGGCCAGGCTGGCCGGCGCCTGGCCGCCGTCCGCCCAGGCCAGCAGGCCATCGTTGGCACGCACATCGCCGGCCAGCAGGAAGGCCGCGGGCGCGCCGGCCGACATCCGCACACGCCGCAGGATCCCACGGGCCGGGTCGTCGAAGGCGGCGTCGGGCTGCCCGACGTCCAGGACCTGGGCCAGGGCATCCAGCACATGCGCGGGCGGCGCCGATTCGGCGGCCAGCCGCAGCCGGACGCCCGGCCCGGCCGCGCAGGGCGCCACCACCGCATAATCGAAGCGCCGCAGCCACGGCGCCAGTACGGCGCGCAGGCGCGCGGCGTCGCCGGCCGCCCAGCCCATGGCCTGCCACGGCAGGCGGGCCGGCGCCACGGCCACGGCCGCGTGCTTGAGTTCGGGCTGGCGCGACACCGCGTCGCGGCTGGGATTGGTCAGCGCGTTCACGCCCAGGCCCGCCATGAAGGCGCTGCCCCAGTGCATGGGCAGGAAGGCATGCCCCGGCTTCAGGCTGTCGTCGGGGTGCGCCGGCAGCACGATCGCGCCGCGCCGGGAGCGGATGCGCGCCAGCGCGCCGGGCGCCAGTTTCAGGCGCTCCAGGTCGAGCGGATGCAGCGACAGCCCGGGTTCCTCGACATGGCGCGTCAGCGCCGGGGCCAGGCTAGTGCGCGCCAGGGTGTGCCAATGGTCGCGCAGGCGACCGGTGGTCAGGCGCAGCGGATATTGCGCCGAGACCGCCTCGGCGACCGGCGTATAGCCGGTATCGAAGAAGCGCGCCCGGCCGTCGTCGGTGGCGAAGCGCCCGTCGGCGTACAGGCGCGCCACGGCGGCGCCGGCCCGGTATGGCCATTGCACCGGGCCCTGGCGCTCCAGCAAGGCGTAGTCGACCGCGCTGTAGTCCAGGTCGCGCCCGGCGGTCATGCGCGCATGCTCGGCGAATACGGCGCTCTCGTCCGCGTAGTCGAACAGCGCCGCCTTGCGCGGCGCAATCAACCCGGCCAGCCGGCGCGCCACCGCGGCCGCCAGGCGCCAGTCCGGGCGGGCCTCGCCGGGTGGGGCCACGGCCGCGCGCACGCGGCTGATGCGGCGTTCCGAGTTGGTGACAGTGCCCGACTTCTCGGGCCAGGTGGCGGCCGGCAGCACCAGGTCGGCGTAGGCCAGCGTCTCGGTGCCGGCATAGGCTTCCTGCACGATGACGAACTCGGCCTGCTGCAGCGCGGCGCGCACGCGGGTCTGGTCCGGCAGCGACTGGGCCGGATTGGTGGCGGCGATCCACAACACCTTGATGCGCCCTTCCAGCACCGCGTCGAACATCTCGAGCGCCGGCTTGCCCGGGCTGGCCGGCAGGCTGTCCACGCCCCACAGCGCCGCCACCTCGCGCCGGTGCTGCGGGTCGGCGGGATCGCGATGGCCCGGCAGCAGGGTCGCCATGCCGCCGGCCTCGCGCCCGCCCATGGCGTTGGGCTGGCCGGTCAGCGAAAACGGCCCGGCGCCGGGCCGACCGATCTGCCCGGTGGCCAGGTGCAGGTTGATCAGCGCGCCGTTCTTCGCGGTGCCGCTGCTGGACTGGTTCAGGCCCATCGTATACAGCGACAGGGCGGCGCCGGCCTGGCCGAACCAGCGCGCCGCCTGCACGATGTCGGCCGCCGGCACCCCGCACACATCTTGCGCGGCGCGCGGGGTGAATTCATGCACGCGCGCCTTCAGGGCCGCGAAGCCCGCCGTGTGCGCCGCCAGGAAGGGCTGGTCCACCAGCCCTTCCCAGATCATGACATTGAGCATGGCATGAAACAGCGCCACGTCGGTGCCGGGCAGGATGGGCAGGTGCAGGTCGGCCAGCGCCGCCGTGTCGGTCCGGCGCGGATCGACCACCACGATCTTGAGCCCGGGACGGGCCGCCTTGGCGGCTTCCAGCCGGCGGAACAGCACTGGATGCGCGTACGCCATGTTGGCGCCGGCGATCAGCACCGTATCGGCCAGCTCCAGGTCGTCGTAGCAGGCCGGTGGCGCGTCGGCGCCGAGCGTCAGCTTGTAGCCGGATACCGCGCTGGACATGCACAGGCGCGAATTGGTGTCGATATTGTTGGTGCCCACCAGCGCGCGCGCCAGCTTGTTGAAGACGGCGTAGTCCTCGGTGAGCAGTTGGCCCGACAAGTAGAAGCCGATCGCATCGGGGCCGTGCAGGCCGATGGCGGCGGCGAGCCGGGCGGCGGCCAGGTCGAGCGCATCGGACAACGGTACCGCGACGCGCTCGCGGCCGCGCTCGGCGCGCCACTCCGCGCGCAGCACGCGCGCCGCGTCGCGTCGCACCGTGTCGGCCAGCGCCAGCCCCTTGCTGCACAGGCGGCCGCGGCTGGACGGATGCGCCGGGTCGCCGGCCACCGCCACGACGCGCTGGCCGCGCGCCGTCACGCGCACGCCGCAGCCGGTGCCGCAATAACAGCAGACCGAATCGACGGTGCGCTCGGCCGCGCCGGCGCGCGGATCGACAGGCAAGACGGCGGTGTCCATCGGGCTCAGCCCTCGCCTTGCAGGCCCAGATACACCGCGCCGCCCTCCAGCTTGACCGGCAGGGTGCGCACGCAGCCCTGGTCCGGCGCCTGGGCCTGGCCGCTTTCCAGGTCCAGCACCCAGCCATGCAGCGGACATGCCACCGAGCGGCCGTGCACCAGCCCGGCCGACAGCGGGCCGCCCTTGTGCGGGCAGCGGTCCACCACCGCGTAGAGCTGGCCGTCGCCGGTGCGGAATACCGCCACGTCGTCCTGGCCGGGCCGCCGCACCACGCGGGCGCCCTGGGGGGGAATGTCGTCGATATGGCAGACGTTGCGCCATTGGCAGGTAGCGGTTTGCGGCATGGTGGGTCTCATACGGTCAAGGATTGGAATTCGCGGGAAGCCGGCGCGGCGGCGCGGCGCGCTTGCCATGGGTCGGTTTCGAACGACAGGGCGAACTTCAGGCGCGCATAGAGCTCGGCCCGGTTGGCGGCGTCCTCGACCACGCGCGCCTTGGCGTACTCCAGTCCGACGCGCGCCAGGTAGTGGACGGTGCGCTCCAGGTAGAAGGCTTCCTCGCGATACAGCTGCAGGAACGCGCCGCTGTACTCCAGCACCTCCTCGGCCGTCTTCACCTTGGCGAAGAATTGCGCCACTTCGGTCTTGATGCCGCCGTTGCCGCCCACGTAGAGCTCCCAGCCCGACTCGACCGCGATGATGCCGACGTCCTTGATGCCCGATTCGGCGCAGTTGCGCGGGCAGCCGGAGACGGCCAGCTTGACCTTGTGCGGGCTCCACATGCCCACCAGGTCCTTCTCCAGGGCGATGCCCATGGCGGTGGAATCCTGCGTGCCGAAGCGGCAGAACTCGCTGCCCACGCAGGTCTTCACGGTGCGCAGGCTCTTGCCGTAGGCATGCCCGGAGGGCATGTCGAGGTCGGCCCACACCTTGGGCAAGTCCTCTTTCTTGACGCCCAGCAGGTCGATGCGCTGCCCGCCCGTCACCTTCACCAGCGGGATGGCGTACTTGTCGGCCACATCGGCAATGCGGCGCAGCTCGGACGGGTTGGTGACCCCGCCCCACATGCGCGGCACCACCGAATAGGTGCCGTCCTTCTGGATGTTGGCGTGCATGCGTTCGTTGGCCAGGCGCGACTGGCTGTCGTCGCGCGCCTCGCCGGGCCAGGTCGACAGCAGGTAGTAGTTCAGCGCCGGCCGGCAGGTGGCGCAGCCGTCGGGCGTGCGCCATTCCATGAAATGCATGGCATCGGCGATCGTCACCAGGTGGTGCTGGCGGATGGCCTTGCGCACCTCGCCGTGGGTCAGGTCGGTGCAGCCGCAGAGCGGCTTCTCCGACTTGGGCTTGACGTCGGCGGCGCCGCCCACGCAGTTGATCAGGATCTGTTCCACCAGCCCGGTGCAGGATCCGCACGAGCTGGCGGCCTTGGTGTGCTTCTTGATCTCATCGACGGTGAACAGGCCCTGCTCGCGAATCGCCTTGACGATGGTGCCCTTGCATACGCCGTTGCAGCCGCACACCTCGGCGCTGTCGGGCATGCCGATGGCGCGGTTCTCGCCGGCGTGGCCGGTGTCGCCGCCGATGGCGCTCTCGCCGAACATGAGCTGGTCGCGCAGTTCGTCCACCCGCTTGCCTTCGCGGATGAGCCGGAAATACCAGGCGCCGTCGGCAGTGTCGCCGTACAGGCAGGCGCCCACCAGCTTGTCGTCCTTGAGCACCAGTTTCTTGTAGACGCCGCCCACCGGATCGGCCAGGGTGATTTCCTCGGTGCCCTGCCCGCCCATGAAGTCGCCGGCCGAGAACACGTCGATGCCGGTGACTTTCAGCTTGGTCGAAGTGACGCTGCCCTCGTAGCGGCCGATGCCGTGCATGGCCAGGTGATTGGCCGCCACCTTGGCCTGCTCGAACAGCGGCGCCACCAGTCCATAGGCCGTGCCGCGATGGCTGACGCATTCGCCCACCGCGTAGATGAGCGGGTCATAGGTCTGCAGCGTATCGCTCACGACCACGCCGCGGTTGACATACAGGCCACAGCTCTCGGCCAGCTCGGTGTTGGGCCGGATGCCCACCGCCATCACGACCAGGTCGGCCTCGACCTCTGCGCCGTCGGCAAAGCGCACGGCGCGCACCCGGCCGTCGGCATTGCCCAGCAAGGCTTCGGTCTGGCGCGGCATCAGGAACTTCAGCCCGCGCGCCTCCAGGCTGCGCTGCAGCAGCAGCGCGGCCTGAGGATCGAGCTGGCGGTCCAGCAGGCCGGATCCCAGGTGCACCACCGACACGTCCATGCCGCGCGCGGCCAGGCCGCTGGCCGCCTCGAGCCCGAGCAGGCCGCCGCCGATCACCACGGCGCGCCGGTGCGCGCGCGCCGCCTCGATCATCAGGTTGACGTCGCGGATATCGCGGAAGGTCACCACACCGTCCAGGTCCTTGCCGGGAACCGGCAAGATGAACGGATTGGACCCCGTCGCCAGCAGCAGCCGGTCGTACGGGACTTCGCTGCCGTCCGCGCCGATGACGATGCGG
Organism: Bordetella genomosp. 2; assembly: GCF_002261345.1. Taxonomy (GTDB): domain Bacteria; phylum Pseudomonadota; class Gammaproteobacteria; order Burkholderiales; family Burkholderiaceae_B; genus Bordetella_A. Next base: position 103,328 of record NZ_NEVT01000007.1, read on the forward strand.
CGCGCCCGGTTGATGCGCTCGACCTTGCAGTTCATGCGCAGGTCGATGCCATTGGACCGGTACCAGTCCACGTCATTGAGCACGATGTCCTGCAGGGTCTGCTCGCCAGTCAGGACGGGCGACAGCAAGATGCGGTTGTAGTTGGGATAAGGCTCCGAGCCGAACACGGTGATGTCGTACAGGTCAGGGGCCAGCTTGAGCAGTTCTTCCAGCGTGCGCACGCCGGCCATGCCGTTGCCCACCATCACCAGCTTCAGTTTCTTGTCCATGATGTCTCTCGTGTTGCTTGCGGGCCGGCCCTCAGGCGTCGGCCGTTTCGATGACGGCGGCCGGCTCGGGCCGCGCCGCCGCCTGGCCCGGCGCCGGATTGCCGTGGCGCCGGTGCAGGAAATCGACCACCGCGGCGCGGCAGGCCAGGTAATCGCGATCGCCGGCCAGCGCGACGCGGTCGCGCGGCCGGGCCAGGGGCACGGGCAGGATCTGGCCGATGGTGGCCGCCGGGCCGTTGGTCAGCATGACAATGCGATCCGACAGCAGGACGGCCTCGTCGACATCGTGCGTGACCATGATGGCGGTGCTGCGGGTGGCGGCCACGATCTTCAGCAGTTCGTCCTGCAGGTGCGCGCGGGTCAGCGCGTCCAGGGCGCCGAACGGTTCGTCCAGCAGCAGCACCTTGGGCTCGATCGCCAGCGCCCGCGCGATGCCCACGCGCTGCTTCATGCCGCCGGAAATCTCGCCGGGCAGCTTGTCCTGCGCGTGCGCCAGCCCCACCAGTTGCAGCGCGGCGCGCGTGCGCTCGGCCAGCTGCGCCTTGGTTTCCCGCGCGCCGAATACGCGCTGCACCGCCAAATGGACATTCTGGAAACAGGTCAGCCAGGGCAACAGCGAATGGTTCTGGAACACCACCGCGCGGTCGGGCCCCGGCCCGGCGATCTCGCGCTCGGCGCACAGCAACACCCCCGCGGTGGGCCGCGTCAGGCCCGCCACCAGGTTCAGCAGCGTAGACTTGCCGCAGCCCGAATGGCCGATCAGCGAGATGAATTCCCCCTGCGCGACGGTCAGGTTGATGTCGCGCAAGGCGACGAAGCTGCCCCGGGCGGTGACGAACGTCTGGCCGACATTCTCGATGCGCACGAACTTTTCCATGGCTTACTCCTCGGTATAGGCGAAGCGGCGGGCCAGGCGCACCAGGGCGGTCTCCAATGCCAGGCCAACGATGCCGATCACGAAAATGGCGACGACAATGTGCTCGACCTTCAGGTTGTTCCACTCGTCCCATAGCCAGAACCCGATGCCCGTGCCGCCGGTCAGCATTTCGGCCGCCACGATCACCAGCCAGGCCGTGCCGATCGACAGCCGCACGCCCGTCAGGATGTGCGGCAGCACCGCTGGCAGCAGCACCTTGGTGACCACCTGCCATTCCGACAGATTCAACACCCGGGCCACGTTCAGGTAGTCTTGCGGCACGCGCGCCACGCCGGCCGCGGTGTTGATCACCATGGGCCAGATCGAGCAGATGAAAATCGCCCAGATGGCGGCCGGGTCGGCGCCGCGGAACAACAGCAGGCCGAGGGGGAGCCAGGCCAGCGGCGACACCGGCCGCAGCAGGCTGACGATGGGCGCGAACATGGCGTTGGCGGCGGCGTAGCGGCCCATCACGAAACCGGCCGGGATGCCCACCACCGCCGCCAGCCCAAAGCCGATGCCGACCCGCCGCAGCGAAGCCAGGACGTTCCAGCCTATGCCCTGGTCGTTGGGGCCGTTGTCGTAGAACGGGTCGGCAAACAGCAGGCGCGCCGCGTCCCAGGTGGCGCCGGGAGTCGGGATGTCCGGAATCGCCATGGCGATGGCCTGCCACACCAGCACGAACAGCGCGAAGCCGGCCGCCGGCCCGACCGCGGCGCGCACCGCGCCTTCAAGGGTCCCGCGCCAGGCGGCGCCGCGCGAGAAAGTGGCGGAGAGTGTGGTCGTCGGCATAGGGCGCTCCTGTCAGGCCTTGATCTTGAAGCCGTCGGCGTAGGCGGCCGGGTCGCTGCCGTCCCAGCGCACGCCGTCCATCAGGGTGGACCCGCGCATTTCGCCTTGCGGCAGTGGCGCGCCCGCCGCGGCGGCGGCCTGCCGGTAGACATCGATGCGGTTGACGGCGCGCGCCACGCCCAGGTAATCGGGATGCGACTTCAACAAGCCCCAGCGCTTGTGCTGGGTCAGGAACCACATGCCGTCGCTCAGGTACGGAAAGCAGGCGGCGCCGTCGGCGTAGAAGCGCATGGGGTGCGCGTCGTCCCAGGTCTTGCCCAGGCCGTCGGCATAGCGGCCCAGCATGCGGTCGACGATGGCGTCGGCGGCGGTGTTCACGTACGACTTGGCGGCGATCGTCTCGGCGGTCTTGCGGCGGTTCTCGGCCGACGCGTCGATCCACTTGCCGGCTTCGATCACCGCCGCGGTGACGGCGCGCGCCGTATTGGGATGCGCCGCCACGAAGTCGCCCGTGGCGCCCAGCACTTTTTCGGGATGGTCGGCCCAGATCTGCTGGGTGGTCGCCGCGGTAAAGCCGATGCGGTCCATGATGGCGCGCGCGCCCCAGGGCTCGCCCACGCAGAAGCCGTCCATGTTGCCGACCCGCATGTTGGCCACCATCTGCGGCGGCGGCACGGTGATCACGCGCGCGTCGCGCATGGGATCGATGCCGTGCGCGGCCAGCCAGTAATACAGCCACATGGCGTGCGTGCCGGTGGGAAAGGTCTGCGCGTAGGTGTAGGCGCGCTGCTCGGCCTGCATATGTTTGCGCAGCGAATCGCCGTCGGCCACGCCGGCCTCGCGCAGCTTGGACGACAGCGTGATGCCCTGGCCATTCTGGTTGATGCCCATCAGCACCGCCATGTCCTTCTGCGGCCCGCCGATGCCCAGGTGCACGCCGTACACCAGGCCGTACAGCACATGGGCGAAATCCAGTTCGCCGTTGATCAGCTTGTCGCGCACGCCGGCCCACGAGGCCTCCTTGGACGGCACGATCCGCACCCCGTGCTTCCGGTCGAGGCCCAGCACCGAGGCCATCACCACCGAGGCACAATCGGTCAGCGGGATGAAGCCGACGCGCACCTCGGGTTGCTCGGGCGCGTCGCTGCCGGCCGCCCAGGCGCCGGCCCGCACCAGCGGATCGACCAGGCCGAGCAGCCCTGCCCCGGCCACGGCCTTGGCGGTATTGCCCAGCCACTTGCGACGCTGGGCATTGGCGGCCTCGGCCGGCTCGATGGCCGGCGCGGCGGCCGGTGCGGACTTGCGGTGCATCGCGGACATCGTTGCTCCATAAAAGAAAAGCGTTCCGCGCGCCGCCGGGCCGTGCCAGCCTGGCGGATCGCAGAACGCCGTTGTCCTGAGCGCGGCCGCCCCAGCGGCGGCCGTGGCGACCACCGTTGGCCGCCCTCCTCCACCAAAGCAAAGCCCATGCCAACTTCGCCCGCCCCGGGAACCGAGGGCAGCGGCGGCTGCCCGGCACAGAAATGGTGCAGGCGCACATGCCGCAGCGCACCATCGCTGTGCCGCGCGCCCCGCCGTCGCGCCATGCGCACCGCGCCGCCCGCGCCGCGGCCCGCGCGGGCCGATGGCATGGATGTTGCTTTTTCTCGCTACGAATGGGAGCCATCATGCTGAAGGTCATGCTTCTGAACGACGGGGACGGACGCGCGGCGGCCTTGCGCCAGACGCTGGCGGCGGCGGGCGTGCAAGTCGTGGCCGAGCGCGCCGCCGGCATGGACCTGGCCGAGGCCATCACCCTGCTGGCGCCCGACGTGGTGCTGATCGACGCCGACGCGCCGGCCCGCGACACCCTCGAGGACATCTGCGTGGCCAGCGAGCACAGCGCGCGGCCCGTGGTGATGTTCACCGACGACGGCAACCGCGCCACCATCCGCGCCGCCCTGCGCGCCGGCGTGGCGGCCTACGTCGTGGGACAAGTGCCGCCGGAACGCATCCAGCCGCTCTTGACCGTGGCCATCGAGCGCGGCGCGGTCGAGCGCGCGCGCCGCGAAGAGCTGGCCGAGGCGCGCCAGCGCCTGGCCGACCGGCAAGCGGTGGAAAAAGCCAAGGGCTTGCTGATGCAGCTGCGCGGTGTCTCGGAGGAACAGGCGCATCGCCTGCTGCGCGAGCGCGCCATGCAGCGCCAGCGGCGGCTGGGCGACGTGGCGCGCGAAGTGATCGAAATGGCGCAGTGGATGGGCGGCAAGCCGGGAGACGTCGGATAGGCATGCCGCGCTCCCTAATCACTTATCGCTATATCAATCCAATTAATCAAAAGTTGTAGGGATGAGGGGCTGTCCCTATGATCGATTGACATATCGCGGGCTCGTCCCGCCAGGCTGATCTTGATGAAGCTTTTCCCCTTATTCGCCGATCTGCAGGGCCGCCGTGTCGTGGTGGTGGGCGGCGGCGAGGTCGCCGCCCGCAAGGCGCAAGTCCTGCTTGAAGCCGGGGCCGACGTGCAAGTGGGCGCGCCCGCGCTCGCCCCCGAACTGGCCGGGCTGGCGGCAGAGGGCCGCATCCGCCATCTGCCAGGCGAGTTCCGGGCCGAATGGCTGGACGACGCCTGGCTGGTCGTGGCCGCCACCGACGACCGGGCGGTCAATGCCGCCGTCTCGCGCGCCGCCGCGCAACGGCGGGTATTCAGCAATGTGGTCGACGACGCCGAGCTGTCTTCGTTCCAGGTGCCGTCCATCGTCGACCGCTCGCCGCTGATCGTGGCCATCTCGTCGTCGGGCGTGGCGCCGGTGCTGGCGCGGCGCCTGCGCGAACGCGTGGAATCGCTGTTCGACCATTCGCTGGGCGCGCTGGCCGGGCTGGCGGCCCGCTACCGCCCGCGCATCCGCGAGCGCCGGCCGGACCTGAAACAGCGCCGGCGCTTTTACGACTGGCTGCTGGACGGGCCGGTGGCCGGGCTGCTGCGCCAGCAGCAGCCGGCCGAGGCCGAACGGGTGCTGAACGACGCGCTGGACGCCCCCGAGGACGCCAGCCAGGGCAGCGTGGTGCTGGTGGGCGCCGGCCCCGGCGACCCCGGGCTGCTGACCTTGAAGGCGCTGCGCGCCCTCAACGAAGCCGACGTCATCCTGTACGACCGCCTGGTCAGCCCGGCCGTGCTGGCGCTGGCGCGCCGCGATGCCGAGCGCGTGGCCGTGGGCAAGCGGCCGGGCGAGGATCACGACGCCACGCAGGCGCGCATCCACGCGCTGCTGGCCGAACATGCCCGCGCGGGCCGGCGCGTGGTGCGCCTGAAGGGCGGCGACGCCTTCATCTTCGGACGCGGCGGCGAAGAACTGGAATACCTGCGCGCCCAGGGCGTGCGCTACGAGGTCGTGCCGGGCATCACGGCGGCGCTGGCCTGTGCCGCCTACGCCGGCATCCCCCTGACCCACCGCGACCACGCGCAATCGGTGCGCCTGGTGACGGCGCATTGCCGCGAAGACGAGGACTCGCTCGACTGGCCCGGCCTGGCGCGCGAGCACCAGACGCTGGCGTTCTACATGGGCGTGGGGCAACTGGAAACCCTGTCGGCCCGCCTGATCGGCCACGGCCGGTCGGGCGCCACGCCGTTCGCGCTGATCGAGAACGGCAGCCGGCCCGAGCAGCGCGTGGTGACCGGCCAGCTGGCCGACCTGGCCGGCGTGGCGCGCAGCCACGAGGTGCGCGCCCCGGCGCTGCTGATCGTCGGCGAAGTGGCCGGGCTGGCGCGCCAGCTGCACTGGTTCGGCGCGTACCAGGAAGGCCGGCGCGAGCCGCTGGCCGCCTGACGGGCGCGCGCCGCGGCGGCGCGCCGGCCCGCCGTCAGTGCGCCGTCATTCGGTCTTCTGCTTGGTGCCGAAAATGCGGTCGCCGGCGTCGCCCAGGCCCGGCATGATATAGCCGTGCTCGTTGAGCCCCTGGTCGATGGAAGCGGTATAGATGTGCACGTCGGGGTGGCGGTCGAGCACCGCCTCGATGCCGGTCGGCGCGGCCACCAGCACCAGCGCGCGGATTTCGCGGCAGCCGGCGCGCTTGAGCATGTCGATGGTGGCCAGCATGGAACCGCCGGTGGCCAGCATCGGGTCGACGATCAGCGCCAGGCGCTGGTCCAGCTCGCCGACCAGGCGTTCCAGGTAGGTGTGGGCCTGCAGGGTTTCCTCGTTGCGGGCCACGCCCACCACGCTGACCTTGGCGCCGGGGATCAGGCTGAGCACGCCGTCGAGCATGCCGATGCCGGCGCGCAGGATGGGCACCACGGTCACTTTCTTGCCGGCGATCTTCTCGACCTGCACCGTGCCGCACCAGCCCTCGACCGTCGACTGGGCCAGCGGCAGGTCCTTGGAGGCCTCGTAGGTCAGCAGCGCGCCCACTTCCTGGGACAATTCACGGAAACTCTTGGTGCTGAGGTCGGCGCGGCGCATGATGCCGAGCTTGTGGCGGATCAGCGGGTGGCGGATTTCATGCACGGGCATGTGCGGCAATCTCCAGGATGCTAGGAACGGCGGCGCGCGGGCGCCGACAGCGCAATCGTAAACCGTTTGGGCGCGGCGCGGCTTACTGGGTGGCCAGCCAGGCGACCAGGGCGTCGTCGAAAGCGCGCACCGCCACCGCGTTGGGATGGTTGACCATGCTGACCACCACGTAGCGCTTGCCGCTGGCGCCCAGCACATAGCCGGCCACCGCCCGCACGTCGCGCAGCGACCCGGTCTTGAGATGCGCCATGCCGGCGGTTTCCTCGCCCTTGAGCCGGCGCCGCATGGTGCCGTCCACCCCGGCGATCGACAGCGACGAGAGGAATTCCGGCATCAGGGGCGAATGCCAGGCCAGCGTCAGCATCGACGCCAGGCTCTCGGCCGACACCCGCGCCGAGCGCGACAGGCCGGCCCCGTTGTCCATGACGAGCTCGGGCATGTGCAGGCCCTGCCCCGCCAGCACCGCCTTGGCGACGGCCTCGCTGCTCTCGGTGGTGGCGGGCCGGCGGCCACGCTCGGCGCCCAGCGTGAGCAGCACGGCGCGGGCCATGACATTGTTGCTGCGCTTGTTGATCTGCCGGATCGCCTCGCCCAGCGGCGGCGACTCGTGCGAGGCCAGCAGCACGGCGTCGGGCGGCACCATGCCGGCGCGGATCTTGCCGGAGAAGCTGCCGCCCAGCTCGCGCCACAGCAGCCGGAACAGGGATTCGGCGAATTCGGGCTGCGACACCGCCAGGCGGTACAGGCTGAACTCGCCGCACGAGCCCGCCACCGTCCCGCCCAGGCGGATCGACACGCCCTGCTGGGTCAGCACCGGGTCGGTGGTGACGACCGGCGGGCCGGGGCAGCGGGCGCTGCTCCATTCCACCTGCCCCTCCAGGCGCAGCCCCGGCAAGGGAGGATCGATGATGGGAATCCATTTCTGCGCCGCCGGGTCGGGGCTGAACAGCAGGCGCAGCGCACCGAACCCCACCATCAGGGCGTCGGGGCTGGCGTTGTAGGCGCGGTCCGGCGCCCCGTCGAAAGCGCCCGGGTCGGTGGCGACCTGCCCGAAAATGCTGCGGTCGACCACCAGGTCGCCGATCTTCTTGACGCCGCGCAGGCGCAGTTCGCGCAGCATGGTCCAGAGATCCTGCACCATCAGGTGCGGGTCGCCGGAGGCGCGCAAGTAGAGGGGCCCGGACAGGGCGCCATGCTGGTCGGGCCGCACGCCGGGCTCGGTCAGGAATTCGGTGCGCCATACGTAATTGGGCCCCAGCTCGGACAGCGCGGCCCAGGTGGTGACCAGCTTCATGACCGAGGCGGGGTTGCGCGGCTCGTTGGCGTTGATGGACAGCATGCGCTGGCCGCCCAGTTCCTGGACCACCAGCGACATCGACGACTCGGGCAGGCCCGAGGCCTTCCAGGCGCGCGCCAGCTCGTCGGGCAGCAGGCCCTGCGCCCGCGCCGCCATCGCGCCCGCCAGCAGCATGCCCGCCGCCAGCCATCGTTTCCATCGCCCGCCTCGTGTGTCCCTGGGTACCGCCATGCCGCGTCCGCCACGCATTGTTCCGATAAAGACGCAAGCATACCGAACCCGGCCGGCCCGTGGATGAAAGCGGCCCGGGCAGCCGGCTCCGCATACAATAGCGGGTTGTCCGAGCCCGCCCTGGCGGGCCCTCTTTCGAGTTGCCAGCCGCGTGTCTTCCTCCCTTACCGTTTCCGATTTCGACTATTTCCTGCCGCCCGAACTGATCGCCCAGACACCGGCGGCGCAGCGCGGCGGCAGCCGGCTGCTGCACCTGGATGCCGCCGGCGCGCTGCACGACCGCCAATTCCCCGACCTGGCCACCCTGCTGCGGCCGGGCGACCTGCTGGTGTTCAATGACACGCGCGTCATCAAGGCGCGCCTGACCGGCCAGAAGGCCAGCGGCGGCAAGGTCGAGGTGCTGGTCGAGCGCATCGTCGAAGCGGACCGGGCCCTGGCGCACGTGCGCGCCAGCAAGTCGCCGGGCGCGGGCACGACGCTGCGGCTGGCCGGCGCCTTCGACGCCACCGTGCTGGGCCGCGCCGGCGAGCTCTACGACTTGCGCTTTCCCGCGCCGGTACTGGACCTGCTCGACGCGCACGGCGCCACGCCGCTGCCTCCGTATATCTCGCACGCCGCCGACGCCACCGACGAAGCCCGCTACCAGACGGTCTACGCGCGCGAACCCGGCGCGGTGGCCGCCCCGACGGCCGGCCTGCACTTCGACGAGGCCATGCTGGAACGCCTGGCCGGGCTGGGCGTCGAGCGCGCCTTCGTCACCCTGCACGTGGGCGCCGGCACCTTCCAGCCGGTGCGCGTCGACAAGCTCGACGACCACGTCATGCACGCCGAGTGGTACACGGTGGGCCCGGCGGTGGTCGAGGCGGTCGCCCGCGCGCGCGCCCGCGGCGGCCGCGTGGTGGCCGTCGGCACCACCAGCGTGCGCGCCCTCGAATCGGCCGCGGCGCACAACCCGGCCGGGCCCGATGCGCCGCTGGCGCCGGCCCAGGGCGACACCCGCCTGTTCATCACGCCCGGCTACCGTTACCGGGTGATCGACGCGCTGGTCACCAATTTCCACCTGCCGCAATCCACCCTGCTGATGCTGGTGTCGGCCCTGGCCGGCATCGAGCCCATCCGCCGCGCCTACGCGCACGCCGTCGCCCAGCGGTACCGCTTCTTCAGCTACGGCGACGCCATGTTCATCGAATCGCCCGCCCCCTGATCATGCCCGGACTCAATTTCGAACTGCTGGCCACCGACGGCCAGGCCCGCCGCGGCCGCATCACGCTGAACCACGGCGTGGTCGAGACGCCCATATTCATGCCGGTCGGCACCTACGGCAGCGTCAAGGCCATGCTGCCGCACGAACTCAAGGATATCGGCGCCCAGATCGTGCTGGGCAACACCTTCCACCTGTGGCTGCGCCCGGGCACGGATATCCTCGACGCGCACGGCGGCCTGCACGGCTTCATGCAGTGGGACAAGCCGATCCTCACCGACTCGGGCGGCTTCCAGGTCTTCAGCCTGCAGGGCATGCGCAAGATCACCGAGGAAGGCGTCAAGTTCGCCTCACCCATCGACGGCGCGCGCCTGTTCCTGACGCCCGAGGAATCCATGCGCATCCAGCGCTCGCTGAATTCCGACATCGTCATGGTGTTCGACGAATGCACCCCCTACCAGATCGACGGGCGCCCGGCCACGGCCGAGGAAGCGGCCCGCTCGATGCGCATGTCGCTGCGCTGGGCGCGCCGCTCGCGCGAGGAATTCGACCGGCTGGGCAACCCCAATGCGCTGTTCGGCATCGTGCAGGGCGGCATGTACGAGCACCTGCGCGACGAATCGCTGGCCGGGCTGACTGACATCGGCTTCCATGGCTACGCCATCGGCGGCCTGTCGGTGGGCGAGCCCAAGGAAGACATGATGCGCATCCTGGCGCACGTCGCGCCGCGCCTGCCGGCGCAGGCGCCGCGCTACCTGATGGGCGTGGGCACGCCGGAGGACCTGGTCGAGGGCGTGGCGCGCGGGGTGGACATGTTCGATTGCGTCATGCCCACCCGCAATGCCCGCAACGGCTGGCTGTTCACCCGCTACGGCGACCTGAAGATCCGCAACGCCAAGTACCGCGACGACACCCGGCCGCTGGACCCGAGCTGCGCCTGCCACACCTGCGCCCATTTCTCGCGCGCCTACCTGCACCACTTGCAGCGCGCCAACGAGATCACCGGCGCGCGGCTCAACACCCTGCACAACCTGCATTTCTACCTGACGATCATGGCCGAAATGCGCGAAGCCATCGCCGGCGGCACGTTCGACGCCTGGCGGGAGCAGTTTGCGGCGGACCGGCGGCGGGGGGGGTGGAATAGTTTTTCTCGGCAGGTCGGGCTCTCTGCGAAAGGTGTCAGACACCCCTCGAGACGCTCCGGGCAGGCCTGCAGCGCCGCGAGGGTGTCTGACACCTGTCCCGCCCGATGAGGTGTCTGACACCTGCCCCCCGGGCGCCCCGCGAAGGCTGGCGCCCGAATCCGTCCCCCGGCAGGACGCCCTCCCCCCATAACCTAGCTACAATAGTCGGCTTGCCCTGTCCAAGGCTCGCGCGGGGACGGGCGCAGAAAACAAATTGCCATAACCTGCTCCCAACCATCCAAAATTCAGGAGATTTTCATGTCCGTTATCGATACCGCTGGCCTCGTCCTGGCCCAGGCTGCCCCGGAGGGCAGCGCGCTGATGGGGATGCTGCCCATCGTGCTGATGTTCGTGATCCTCTATTTCCTGATGATCCGTCCGCAGATGAAGCGCCAGAAGGAACACCGCAACCTGGTCGCCAACCTGGCCAAGGGCGACGAAGTCCTGACCGCCGGCGGCCTGCTGGGCAAGGTTTCCAAGGTCACCGACACCTACATCACCGTCGAAGTCGCCGAGCTGGCCGACAAGCCGGTCGAGGTGCTGATGCAGAAGACTTCCGTGTCGACCGTGCTGCCCAAGGGAACCATCAAGGCCCTGTAAGCGTCTTATCCGGCCCCCCATTCGCGGGGGCCTTTTCTCGCTCCATCTCGCATGAACTAGCCGCCAATGAACCGCTATCCCCTCTGGAAGTACATCACGGTGCTGGTTGCGGTCGTCATCGGCCTGCTCTATACCCTGCCCAATTTCTACGGCGAATCCCCCGCCGTCCAGGTGTCCAGCGCGAAAGCCACCATCAAGGTGGACAACGCCACGCTGGCCCGGGTCGAACAGATCCTGGCCTCGGCCAACGTGCCGGCCACCAACGTCTACTATGAACAGAACGGCACGCTCGGCACCGTGCGGGCGCGCTTCCCGTCCACCGACGTGCAGCTGCAGGCGCGCGACCTGCTCGACAAGGCGCTCAACACCACGCCGGACGACCCGCAATACACCGTGGCCCTGAACCTGCTGCCCGCCTCGCCCCCGTGGATGCGCGCGCTGGGCTGGTTCGAGCCCAAGCCCATGTACCTGGGCCTGGACCTGCGCGGCGGCGTGCACTTCCTGCTGCAGGTCGACATGCAGGGCGCCCTGACCGCCCGCTACGACTCGCTGGCGGCCGACGTGCGCACCGTCCTGCGCGACGAGAAAATCCCCGTCGCCGGCGTCGAGCGCGCCGGCACCTCGGTGGTGGCCAGCTTCGCCAACGCGGACGAGCGCGACCGCGCGCACAGCCTGCTGCGCGGCCGCCTGCCCGACCTGCAGTTCACCGAAGGCGAGGAATCCGGCCGCCCCACCCTGGTCGGCATGCTGAGCCCCACCGCCGTCACCCGCGTCCAGGACTCGGCGCTCAAGCAGAACATCAACACCCTGCACAACCGCATCAACGAGCTGGGCGTGGCCGAGCCGGTCATCCAGCAGCAGGGCGCCGACCGCATCATCGTCCAGCTGCCCGGCGTGCAGGACGTGGCCAAGGCCAAGGAACTGCTGGGCCGCACCGCCACCCTGGAAATCCGCATGGTGGACGACTCCCCGGCCGCCCAGTCGGCCCTGGCGGGCGGCTCGGTGCCGTTCGGCCTGGAGCGCTACACCGACCGCGACGGCCGCCCCATCCTGGTGCGCCGCCAGGTCATCCTGACCGGCGAGAACCTGCAGGACGCCCAGCCGGGCCGCGACTCGCAGACCCAGCAGGCGGCCGTGCACCTGACGCTCGACAGCAAGGGCGCGCGCATCTTCCGCGACGTCACGCGCGACAACGTCGGCAAGCGGATGGCCATCCTGCTGTTCGAGAACGGCAAGGGCGAAGTCGTCACCGCGCCGGTCATCCGCAGCGAGATCGCCGGCGGCCAGGTGCAGATCTCCGGCAGCATGACCGCCGAGGAAGCCGCCGACACCGCCCTGCTGCTGCGCGCGGGCGCGCTGGCCGCGCCGATGTCCATCATCGAGGAACGCACCATCGGCCCCAGCCTGGGCGCCGACAACATCGCCAAGGGCTTCCACTCCACGCTGTACGGCTTCCTGGCCATCGCGGTGTTCATCATCCTGTACTACCACCTGTTCGGCGTATTCTCGACGCTGGGCCTGACGATGAACGTGCTGCTGCTGCTGGCCCTGCTGTCCATGCTGCAGGCCACGCTTACGCTGCCGGGCATCGCGGCCATCGCGCTGACGCTCGGCATGGCGATCGACTCGAACGTGCTCATCAACGAGCGCATCCGCGAGGAACTGCGCAACGGCGCCTCGCCGCAGCAGGCCATCCACCATGGCTTCGAGCGCGCCTGGGGCACCATTCTCGACTCCAACCTGACCACGCTCATCGTCGGCCTGGCGCTGCTGGCCTTCGGTTCCGGCCCGATCCGCGGCTTCGCCGTGGTGCACTGCCTGGGCATCGTCACCTCGATGTTCAGCTCGGTGGTGGGCGTGCGGGCACTGGCCAACCTGTGGTATGGCCGCAAGAAGAAGCTCGCGAGCATTTCCATCGGCACCGTCTGGAAACCCAAGGCAAACTGACCCTGGCGGGCGGCCCGTCCGCCCGCCGTCGATAGGACTCAAGGCGAAACATGGAATTTTTCCGTATCCATCGCACCATCCCGTTCATGCGCCACGCGCTGGTGCTGAACATCATCAGCCTGGTCACGTTCCTGGCGGCCGTATTCTTCATTGCGACGCGGGGCTTTCACCTGTCGATCGAATTCACCGGCGGCACGGTCATGGAGGTCAACTACGCCCAGACGGCGCAGCTCGACAGCGTCCGCAGCGCCGTGTCCAAGCTGGGCTACACCGACTTCCAGGTGCAGAACTTCGGCACTTCGCACGACGTCATGATCCGGCTGCCGCTCACCGAGGGCCAGACCTCGGCCACCCAGAGCGAAGCCGTCATGGGCGCGCTGAAGGCCGCCGACCCGTCCGTCGAACTGCGCCGCGTCGAATTCGTGGGCCCGCAGGTCGGCCAGGAACTGCTGCACAACGGCCTCATGGCGCTGCTGTTCGTGGTGATCGGCATCATGGTGTACCTGGGCATCCGCTTCGAATGGAAGTTCGCGGTGGCCGGCGTCATCGCCAACCTGCACGACGTGGTCATCATCCTGGGCTTCTTCGCGTTCTTCCAGTGGGAGTTCTCGCTGTCGGTGCTGGCCGGCGTGCTGGCGGTGCTGGGCTACTCGGTGAACGAATCCGTGGTCATCATGGACCGGATCCGCGAGAACTTCCGCAAGTACCGCAAGGCCACCGTGCACGAAGTCATCAACAGCGCCATCACGCAGACCATCTCGCGCACCATCATCACCCACGGCTCGACCCAGATGATGGTGCTGGCCATGCTGTTCTTCGGCGGCCCGTCGCTGCACTACTTCGCCCTGGCGCTGACCATCGGCATCTGGTTCGGCATCTACTCGTCGGTGTTCGTCGCCGCCGCGCTGGCCATGTGGATGGGAGTCAAGCGGGAAGACCTGGTCAAGCCGGTCAAGAAGGAAGGGGATCCGGAAGTCGCCTGACGGCCCTCCAGGGTGTCTGGCATCCTTCGGGCGCCAGACACCGCGCTTGAGCTACGCTGCCCGTACAGCCCCGACCTGGACCCGACCATGACGCTCGACCCCACGATCATCCAAGCCTTCACCCCCACCGGCAAGCTGCGCGCCTCCATCAACCTGGGCAATCCCATCCTGGCCGGGCGCGACCCGGCCAGCGGCGAGCCCGCCGGCGTATCGATCGACCTGGCGCGCGCCTTCGCCGAACGGCTGGGCGTCGAGCTGGAACTGGTGGTCTGGGACAGCGCCGGCAAGTCGGTCGACGCCGTGACCAACGAGCAGGCCGACATCGGCTTTTTCGCCATCGACCCGGTGCGCGGCGCGGGCATCGCCTTCACCGACGCCTATGTCCTGATCGAGGGCGCCTACGTGGTGCGCGACGGCTCGCCCCTGCGCGAGCGCGACGCGGTGGACCGCGAAGGTGTCAGCGTCATGGTCGGCAAGGGCAGCGCGTACGACCTGTATCTGACGCGCGAACTCAAGCACGCGCGGATCCTGCGCGCGCCCACCTCGCCGGCGGTGGTCGAGGCTTTCCTGGCCGAGAACGCCGACGTGGCGGCCGGCGTCAAGCAGCAACTGGAAGCCGACATGCGGCGCCTGCCCGGCCTGCGCATGCTGCCCGGCAGTTTCATGACCATCCGCCAGGCCATGGGCACGCCCAAGGGCCGCGGCCCGGCGGCCGCGGCGGCGCTCGCCGCATTCGTCGAGGACATGAAGGCCGGGGGTTTCGTGGCGCAGGCCCTGCAGCGCCACGGCATCCAGGGCGCGGCGGTGGCGCCGCCCGCGGCCTAGCGGCCATCCGCGCGGCCGGCAGCCCGGCGCCGGGCGGGTGCCGGCGGCCGCCCTAGCGGCCCGGCGCCTCGCCCTGCCGCCAGCGCCACGGCGCGCGCAGCATCCAGCGATAGCGTTCGCCCAGGATGTACGGCGCCAGGTAATGCGCCACCATGATGCCGACGAAGGCCGCCGCGGTGACGTCCGACAGGAAGTGATCGCGGTTGATCACGCGGCTGGCCGCCACCACGGCGGCCACCAGCAGCAGCGGCAGGCGCCAGCGCGGCGCGATCTCGCCGATGACGGCGGCCACCGCGAAAGCGGTCAGCGTATGGCTGGACGGAAAGGAATCGTACGGGTCGCCGGCGAACGGCACGCCCAGGCCGTGCCAGCCCTGCTCCAGCAGCACTTCCGGGCGGGCGCGCGACACCACTTTCTTCAGCACCAGGGTGATCAGCCCGCCGATGCTCATGGTGGCCAGCAGCAGCATGCTGTAGCGCGCCAGGCGCTCGAAGCCGGCCCGCAGCGGGCAGGTCCAGCCGCGCCGCATGCCGACCAGCGACACCACGTACAGCAGCAGCCCGGCCAGGATGTAGCCCTCGCTGTCGCCCAGGTCGCCGATCTGGTCGAACACGTCGTTGACCAGCGGCGGCACGTGGCGCTCGATGGCGTGGGTCAGCGGCAGGTCGATCCAGCGGCTCATCAGCAGCAACAGCACGGCGAAGCAGGCGGTGAGCGCCACGCCGCGGAACGGCCGGTGGGGGAGCGGTGCCATGGGCAGCGGAGCGGAAACGGGCAATTGCGTGGAGGAAAGGCCGCGATCGAGGGTCATGGGCGTCAAAAAAGGGGGACGATATATCCCGCGATGCGCCTGGGCACAGTCGCGCGGCTGACATCGTATACGCCAATTGCGTCGGCACCAAGACTGCGATTGCATCCACGCGTTAAAATCCGCGTTTTCCGTCCATTTCCGCCCCCGGGATCTACACCCGTCACGGCGCACGCCATGCAAGAAACCTCCATCAAGCGCGCCGGCGCGCCCGCCGCCGCGTCCGGCCCTTCCGCCGCCTCCGCCCGCAAGCTGTACATCCGCACCTTCGGCTGCCAGATGAACGAGTACGACTCGGACAAGATGGTCGACGTATTGCGCGGCGACCAGGGCCTCGAACTGACCGACAACCCCGAAGACGCCGACGTCATCCTGTTCAACACCTGTTCGGTGCGCGAAAAGGCGCAGGAAAAGGTGTTCTCCGACCTGGGCCGGGTGCAGCACCTGAAGAAGCTCAACCCCGACCTGGTCATCGGCGTGGGCGGCTGCGTGGCCAGCCAGGAAGGCGAGGCCATCGTCAAGCGCGCGCCCTACGTCGACGTGGTGTTCGGCCCGCAGACGCTGCACCGCCTGCCCGAACTGATCGCGCGGCGCCGCGCCTCCGGCGCCTCGCAGGTGGACATCAGTTTCCCCGAGATCGAAAAATTCGACGCCCTGCCGCCGCCGCGCGTCGATGGCGCCACCGCGTTCGTGTCCATCATGGAGGGCTGCAGCAAGTATTGCAGCTTCTGCGTGGTGCCCTATACCCGCGGCGCCGAAGTCTCGCGCCCGTTCGACGACGTGCTGGTCGAAGTGGCCGACCTGGCCGACCAGGGCGTCAAGGAAGTCACCCTGCTGGGGCAGAACGTCAACGCCTACCGCGGCGCCATGGGCGACAGCGGCGAAATCGCCGATTTCGCCATGCTGCTCGAGTACGTGCACGAAATCCCCGGCATCGAGCGCATTCGCTACACCACCTCGCACCCCAAGGAAATGACCCAGCGCATGGTCGAGGCCTATGCGCGCCTGCCCAAGCTGGTGTCGTTCCTGCACCTGCCCGTGCAGGCCGGCAGCGACCGCGTGCTGGCGGCCATGAAGCGGGGCTACACGACGCTGGAATTCAAGTCGGTGGTGCGGCGCCTGCGCGCCGCGCGCCCGGGGCTGACGCTGTCGTCCGACTTCATCGTGGGCTTTCCCGGCGAAACCGAAGAAGACTTCCAGAAGACCCTCAAGCTGATCGAAGACGTGGGCTTCGACACCTCGTTCTCGTTCGTCTATTCGCGCCGCCCCGGCACGCCGGCCGCCGACCTGCCCGACGACACGCCGCAGGACGTCAAGCTGCGCCGCCTGCAGCAGTTGCAGGCCCTCATCAACCGCCAGGCCGCCGAGATCGCCCGGGCCATGGTGGGCACGCGCCAGCGCCTGCTGGTCGAAGGCCCCTCGCGACGCGATCCCAACGAACTGATGGGCCGCACCGAAAACAACCGCATCGTCAACTTCCCCGCCCCGCCGCGCCTGATCGGGCAAATGGTCGACGTGATCATCACCGAAGCCTATCCGAACTCCCTGCGCGCTCGGGTGGCGGACGTCGACGGCACCGCACAAGGCACCGCATGACGCCAACCCGTAGCCGTACCCGCCGCAGCATGCCCACCGTGATCAACCTCGAGGGCGACAACACGCACCTGGCCAACCTGTGCGGCCCGCTCGACGAAAACCTGCGGCAATTGGCCGACGGCATGGGCGTCACGCTGGCCCGACGGGGCAGCCGCGTCACGCTCGAGGGCGAGCGCGCCGAACTGGCCGGCCGCGCGCTGCGCCGCTTCCACGAACAGGCCGTGCACCGCGCGCTGTCGGTGGACGACATCCAGCTCGGCCTGGTCGAGATGGGCGTCGGGCGCGCCGACGCCCAGCAGGCCGGCGACGATGCGCGCGGCGTCGATCCGGCCGCGCTGCCGACCGGCGACGGCGAGGACGGCGACAGCATCGTGCTGCGCACCCGGCGCAGCGACCTGCGGCCGCGCACGCCGCGCCAGCGCGACTACCTGAACAACATCCTCAAGCACGACATCACCTTCGGCATCGGCCCGGCCGGCACCGGCAAGACCTGGCTGGCGGTGGCATGCGCCATCGACGCCATGGAGCGCGATTCCGTGCAGCGCCTGGTGCTGACCCGCCCGGCGGTCGAGGCGGGCGAGCGCCTGGGCTTCCTGCCCGGCGACCTGGCCCAGAAGGTCGACCCGTACCTGCGGCCGCTGTACGACGCCCTGTACGACCTGATGGGCTTCGACAAGGTGCAGCGCCTGTTCGAGAAGCAGACCATCGAGATCGCCCCGCTGGCCTACATGCGCGGCCGCACGCTCAACCATGCCTTTGTCATCCTGGACGAGGCGCAGAACACCACGCCCGAGCAGATGAAGATGTTCCTGACCCGCATCGGCTTCGGCAGCAAGGCGGTGATCACCGGCGACCCGTCCCAGGTCGACCTGCCGCGCGGCCAGCAAAGCGGGCTGGCCCATGCGGTGCGCGTGCTCGACGACGTGCAGGGCATCGCCACCACCCGCTTCACCAGCCGCGACGTGGTGCGCCACCCGCTGGTGGCGCGCATCGTCGACGCCTACGACCGCGCGGCCGAAGATGAATCCTGAGCTGTCGCTGTCGGTGCAATACAGCGTGGCCGAGCCGCGCCTGCCGCGCTGGCGGCTGCGCCGCTGGGCGCGCCGCGCGCTCGACGGCGCCGCGCGCGACGGCCTGGCGCCGTTCGCGCGGGCCGAACTCAGCCTGCGCCTGGTGGGTCAGGCCGAGGGACGCCGCCTGAACCGCGACTACCGCGCGCGCGACTACGCCACCAACGTGCTCACCTTCGAGTACGGCACCGACCCGCTGGGCACCGCGCGCGGCGATATCGTCATCTGCGTGCCGGTGCTGGCGCGCGAAGCGCGCGAACAGCGCAAGCCGCTGCTGGACCACGCCGCCCACCTGACGGTGCACGGCGTGCTGCACGCGCTGGGCTACGACCACATCAAGGCGCGCGACGCGCGCCGCATGGAAGCGCTGGAAACCGCCATCCTGGCGGCGATGCGCATTGCCGACCCCTACGCCTGAGACGGCCGGTCGCCGCGCCGTAACAATTGGCAGCCGATATTCGGTTATGCTGACCTTTCCCTAACTTGTCCGCTTTGGACGATGTCCGACCCTTACCCTGCCAACGACGCGCAACCCGCGCGACCCGCAAAAACCTCGACCAAATCCCTGCTAGACCGCCTGCTTGCCCTGGTGCGCCGCGAACCTGAAGACCGCGAAGGCATCAAGGCCGTGCTCGATGCCGCCCACGACCGCGACCTGCTCGACGTGGAATCCTACGGCATGATCAAGGGCGCGCTGGCCATGTCCGACCGCACCGTGGCCGACATCATGGTGCCGCGCTCGCGCATGGACCTGCTCGACGTGGCCCAGCCCCTGTCCCAGCAACTGGCCTTCATCATCGAAGCGGCGCATTCGCGCTTCCCGGTCTACGAAGACGACCGCGACAACATCATCGGCATCCTGCTCGCCAAGGACCTGCTGCGCTGCATGCTCGAACCCGGCATCGAACTGCGCTCGCTGATCCGGCCGGCGGTATTCATCCCCGAAGCCAAGCGCCTGAACGTGCTGCTGCGCGACTTCCGCGCCAGCCACAACCATCTGGCCATCGTCATCGACGAGCACGGCGGCATCTCCGGGCTGGTCACCATGGAAGACGTGCTGGAGCAGATCGTCGGCGACATCGAAGACGAATTCGACGATGACGACGAAGAGAGCATCTTCCCCGAAGGCGAGAACCAATGGCGCCTGATGGCCACCACTGAAATCAGCCATTTCAACGAGACGTTCGCCACCGACCTGCCCGACGACGAATACGACAGCGTCGGGGGCTGGCTCGGCGGCCAGCTGGGGCGCATCCCCCGGCGCGGCGACAGCGCGCGCCATGGCGACCTGCAGATCGAGGTGCTGCGCGCCGATGCGCGCCGCGCGCTGTGGCTGCGCGCCAAGCGCCTGCCGGCCTCGGCCCTGCCCCCGTCGGACCCGGCCACGCCCGGCCCATGAGCGCGCGTCCGAGCCGCGCCCCGCGCTGGGCCGCCATCGGCCTGCTGGCGGCGGGCGCCATTCATGCCCTGACCTTCGCGCCCGGGCCGCTGCCCGCCTGGGCGCTGGCCCTGGTGCAGGTGCTGGCGCTGGCCTGCGCCGCCCACGCCACCCTGCACGCTCCCGGCATCGGCCGGGCGCTGCTGCGCGGCTGGTGGTTCAGCTTCGCCAGCTACTCGCTGGGCCTGTACTGGATTTTCATCAGCCTGCACCGCTACGGCGGCCTGGCCGCGCCGCTCGCGGTGGCCGGGGTGCTGGCCTTGTCCGCCTTCCTGGCGCTGTTCCCGGCCGCGGCCTGCGCGCTGGCGCGCTGGCTCTGCCCGCCGCCGGCCATGGACGAGCCGGATCCGGCCCCGGCCCGCCGCATGGTGGTGGCGGCGCTTGCCTGGGCGGCCGCCTGGGCGCTGCTGGAGTGGCTGCGCGCCACGGTGCTGACCGGTTTTCCCTGGCTGAACATCGGCTACGCCCATGCCGACAGCCCGCTGGCCGGCTGGGCGCCCGTGCTGGGCGTGCATGGCATGGCGCTGCTGGCGGCCTTCGCCGCGGCCGCCCTGGCCGGACTGTGGCAGGCCGCGCGCGGCGCCGGCGCCCGCACCGACGCCCGGCGCGGGCTGGCATTGGCCGTGGCGCTGGTGCTGGTGGCCGCCGGCTGGCCGCTGCGCGGCATCGGCTGGTCGCGCCCGGCCGGCGAGCCGCTGCAGGTGCGGCTGGTGCAGGGCAATGTCGAACAGTCGCAGAAATTCGACCCGGCGCTGCTGGAACTGGGCGTGCGCCGCCACCTGGAACTGGCCTCGCTGCCCGCGCCGCCGGCCGACCTGATCATCCTGCCCGAGACCGTGCTGCCGGTCTTCCAGGACCAGCTCGATCCGCGCGTCTGGGAAGCCTGGCGCGAGGTCGCCGCGCGCACCCAGTCCACCATCGCCATGGGCGTGCCGCTGCGCGAACGCGCCCCGGATGGGCAGACCCGCTACACCAACAGCGTCATCGGCTTCGACGCCGCCACGCCGCTGGCGCAATTGCGCAGCGGCGCCACCCCGCTGCGCTATGACAAGCACCACCTGGTGCCGTGGGGCGAATACGTGCCGCCCGGCTTCCGCTGGTTCGTCGACATGCTGAACATCCCGCTGGGCGACTTTGATGCCGGCGCAACCCGCCAGCCGCCGTTCCAGGTGGCCGGCCAGTACGTGGCCTTCAATATCTGCTACGAAGACCTGTTCGGCATCGAGCTGCTGCCGGCGCTGCACCCCGGCCCCGGCGGCGAGCCGGGCGCGACCATCCTGGCCAACGTCAGCAACCTGGGCTGGTTCGGCAATACCTGGGCGCTGCGCCAGCATTTGCAGATTGCCCGGCTGCGCACCCTGGAAACGGCGCGCCCCATGCTGGCCGCCACCAACACCGGCATCACCGCCGCCATCGACGCGCGCGGCCGCGTCGCCGCGCAATTGCCGGCGCACCAAGCCGGCATCCTGCCGGTCTCGGTACAGGGCATGACCGGCCTGACGCCCTACGCGCGCTTTGGCGACACCCCGGTGCTGGCGCTGGTCGCCATGGCGCTGGTCGCCGCCGCCGCCCTGGGCCGCCGCAAGCCCGGCCGTTGAAGCGCAGGCTGGCCGGGAGTACATTTTTTTGGATTTTGCTGATTTTTCTTCGCCCAACTTGCACACCAAAAAAAACTCGTGCATAATCTCGTTTCTTCGCCAACGGCACTAAATAAAACCTGCAGCGACAGCGTAAAAACTGAAGTTTGCAGGCGGTTTTAGGAAACGGGGGTATAGCTCAGCTGGGAGAGCGCTTGCATGGCATGCAAGAGGTCAGCGGTTCGATCCCGCTTACCTCCACCAGTCGAAAGCGAAGTGGTAGTAAAGCAGTACAGTAAGTCCAAGTCCCCTTCGTCTAGAGGCCTAGGACATCACCCTTTCACGGTGAGTACAGGGGTTCGAATCCCCTAGGGGACGCCAGTCTACCTGGCATGTAGTACACCGCTGCGGAGCGGTAGTTCAGTTGGTTAGAATACCGGCCTGTCACGCCGGGGGTCGCGGGTTCGAGCCCCGTCCGCTCCGCCACCAATTCAAAGGGCCAGCGCGCTTCACGCCGCTGGCCCTTTCCCTTTTCCGGAAGCGGCATCTTCATGATACGGCCGCCACGCGCGGGGCCGCTCGGATGACGCGACAGCGGGAGGCAACCCCAATTGCGCCGCTCGCGGGGTGCTGCCTAGAATGCCATGCCCCCGCGGTAACCCACCAAAGCGACAACCATCCGCACGGGGTCTGTCATCCCAGGGGAGAATCGCTTGAGTCGAGGCCTGAGCTTCCGGCATGTGGAGGTCATCCGCGCAGTTGTGCTCACCGGCACGGCCACCGGCGCCGCGGCGCAACTGCACGTTACGCAGCCCGCCGTCAGCAATGTGCTGAAAGACGCCGAGGAACGCCTGGGTTTCGTCCTGTTCGAACGGGCCGGCGGGCGCCTCATCCCTACGGAAAAAGCAAAGCTGCTGGTCGCCGAAATCGAACGCGCGTTCACCGGCCTGGACACCATCAATGAAGTGGCGGCGCTGCTCGGCCACAACGAAAACCGGCGGCTGCACATCGTTACCACCCCCTCTTTTGGAGCCGCGGTATTGCCGCGCGTCATCCAGCAGTTCCGCGCACGGTATCCCAACGTGCGCATGTCGCTGTCTTCGCGGGCATCGAACTTGGTGCAATCCATGGTCGTATCGCAGAAGGCGGATATCGGTTTCGGGTTGGAAGTTCCCGCCATCCCGGGAGTCCGGCAAGAAGGCATCCTGCGCACGCCCCTGCACTGCATCGTGGCGCACGACCATCCGTTGGCCGGCCGCGACCGGGTCGATGCGCTCGACCTGCACCGCTATGACATGGTCAGTTTCTCGCACTTGAGTGAAGGCACGGAAGACCAGATATCGTGTCTGTTCGACCGGGCCCCCTCGCCGCCCGAATCGATTGTCGACTGCGCGACATCCATCACAGTCTGCGCCCTGGTCGAAAGCGGCGTCGGCTTTGCGCTGTCGCATTCCCTGGTGCTGCACCTGTTCCGGCATGCCGCACTGCGCGCGCTGGCCTTCTCGCCCGAGACCCATCTTGGCATTTGCGCCTACCGGGCCGATTGCAGCCAGTATCCGGCCGCGGAACTTGACTACCTGGTCGAGCTGGCGCGCGAGGAATCACGCGCCATCGATGTGGATTTTCACCGGCGCATGCAAGCCGCAAATGACCGGCCCGAGCCAGGCCGCGCCAGCCGTTAGCCGAGCATCGCGTGCGCCACCATTTCAATGCGCATGCCCGGGGCCAGTAGTTCTTTCACCACCACCGTGGCGCGATTGGGATAAGGCGGGGTGAAAAATTCGGCGTAGACGCGGTTCATGACGGGCGCGTCGGCGCCGTCGACCAGGTAGATCAGCACCTGCGCCACATTCGCCATCGAACCGCCTGCCGCTTCCACGGTCTGCTTCAAGTTGGACAACGCCTGGCGGGCCTGCGCTTCGATATCGCCCGCCACGATTTCCCCCGTGGCGGGATTCTTGGGCACCTGCGCCGTATAGAGGATGCGGCTGCCGGCAGCCACGACCGCGCCCGAGATCGGGCCCTTGGATTTAGCGATACCGGTATCGACGACTTCGATCATGAGAACTCCAGGTACAGTGGGGGAGAAAAAGGCGCCCTGCGCACGGGGCGGCACGCCGCGGTCAGAGCCGGCGCGCGCGCATTCGTCGCAGGCTGGCGTCCAAGGCCAGGAACAGGACCGTTGCCATGATGAGTAGCGCGCTGACAGCGGCGATGATGGGTTCGGCGTCCATCAACAGGCTGTTCCAGATGCGCACTTGCAGGGTCTCGGCGGACAAGCCCGCCAGGAACATGGCTATGATCAGCTCGTCGAACGAGGTGAGAAAGCTGAACAGCACGGCCGACACCACGCCCGGCAACGCCAGGGGAATCACCACGCGACGGAATGTGGTCCAGCGGCTCGCGCCCATGCTGTAGGCGGCGCGCTCGACGTTTTCATCCACGCTCTGCAGCGCCGACACCAGGATCAGCACTACGATGGGCAGGCCGATGACGGCATGGGCGACGCTGATCCATGGACGCACCCCGATCAACCCCAGCTTGCTCGACAGGAAGTACAGTGCGATGGCACTGATGACGTGGGGAATGATGAGCGGCAACAAGATGAACGACAGCGCCAGCTTCTTCGCCTTGAACTTGCCGCGCACCAGCGCATAGGCCGCCAGGAAGCCCACGCTGGTGGCGATCAGGCACGCGCCCAGCCCGATGACCAGGCTGTTGTACAGGGCATCGCGCCAGCGGCTGTCGCCGAAGAAGTTCTCGTACCAGCGCAGCGAGAACGAACGCGGGGGGAACTGCAGCAGCGCGTCGCCGCTGAACGACAGCACCATCACGATGAAGATGGGGGAAATCAGGACGACGCACAACAGTGCGGTAAACGAATTGACCCAGGGGAGTGCTTTCATGCGGCGCCTCAGTGCTTGCCCATCATGCGGTCGATCTGGGTGTAGCGGCAATAGATCACATACAACAGCATGGTGATCACCAGCAGCACCAGCGAAAGCACGGCCGCCAGGCCCCAGTTCAGGTTCGTCTCGATCTCGCGCTGGATCAGCATGGCGATCATCATGTCCTGCGCGCCGCCCATCAACGCGGGGGTAATGAAGAATCCGATAGCCAGGATGTAGACGATCAGGCAGCCCGAGATGACGCCCGGCATGCTGAGCGGCAGGAATACGCGCCAGAACGTGAACAGCCCGGACGCGCCCATGCCGCTGGCAGCGCGCAACAAGTTGGTGTCGATGCTTTTCATGGCCGCATACAGGGTCAGCACCAGGTAGGGAAGCAGGACGTAGACCATGCCGATCAGTACGCCGGTGCGGTTGTACATGAGGCCGACGGGCGCGTCCGCCAGGCCCGTGCTCATCAATAGCTGGTTGACGAGGCCGTTGCGCCCGAGGATGACCATCCAGGAATAGGTGCGCACCACTACCGAGGTGAAGTACGGCACGATCACGCAGATAAAGATGAGCGCCGCCGCGCCGCGCGAGACATGGCACAGGCTGTAGGCAATGGGATAGGCGCACAGCAGCGCCAGCAGCGTGACCGCCGCCGATATCCAGACTGTGTTCCAGATGACCTGCAGCATGACGGGCGACAGCACCAGGGCGCTCACCTGCTGGAGAAAGCCCTCCTCGACATCGGCGAAGGTCTGGAAAAAGAACCAGAGCATGGGACCGATATGCACGAGCAGCAACATCAGCAGCAGCGGCATGAGCATGCCGCTGGCTCCGTCCAGGCGCGGACGCGCGGCGGGCCTGGGGCGGGCGAGCAACAGGGCGTCAGCCATTTGCCAATATCCTCGTATCGGCGGGGCGCCATTGCGCCGCGACCTCCGCCCCCATGTCGAACGGCGGGGCATCGCCCGAGTTGGGCGCGTCCACGGTCAGGCGATGGCCGGACCGGGTCTCGACGCTGTAGCGCACGATATGCCCCAGGAACGAGGCGCGCGTCACCAGGCCCGGTACACTGATCATGCCAGCGCTGGCCGGGCCGCGGGCCGCTTGCAGGCGGACTCGCTCGGGCCGCACGAACACTGCGGTGTCGCGGTGATGCTCGTACCCTGGAACCGCCTGCGCCGGCAACAGGTTTGCCTCGCCCAGGAACTTGGCCACGAAGCAACTATTGGGGTCTTCATAGACCTGGCGCGCGCTGCCCATCTGGGCGATGCGCCCCCGGTCCATGATCGCGATGCAGTCGGACATGTTCATCGCCTCCTCCTGGTCGTGCGTCACGTAGACAACGGTCATGCCCAGGCGCTGCTGGATTTCCTTGATCTCGACTTGCATGCGGTAGCGCAGGTTCTTGTCGAGCGCGCCAAGCGGCTCGTCCATGAGCACTACGCCGGGTTCGAAGGCGATGGCCCGCGCCAGGGCCACCCGCTGCTGCTGGCCGCCCGACAATTGCCGGGGCCGGCGCGACGCCAAGGCCGACAGTTGCACCACGTCCAGCGCCCAACGGACCTTGTCGCGGATCTCGGCGGGCTTGCACCGGCGGACCTGCAGCGGGAACGCCACGTTCTGTTCCACGCTGAGGTGCGGAAACAAGGCGTAGTTCTGGAACACCATGCCCAGGCCTCGCTGCTGCGGAGTCTGTCCGGTGATATCCCGCCCGTCCAGCAGCAGCCGCCCGTCGTCGGGAGCGGCGAAGCCCGCGATCATCATGAGCGTGGTGGTCTTGCCGGAGCCGCTCGGACCGAGCAGCGAAAAGAAGCTGCCGGCCGGAATGGCGGCCGATATCCGATCCACCACGGCCTGCCCGGCGTATCTCTTGGTCAGTCCCTCCAGGACGATGCCGGCGCCTTTCATCGGCTCAACACCCATTTGGACCAGGCCGCGCTGACCTTGCCGCGGTTGTCTTCCCACCATTGGGCATCGAGGATGAAGCCGTTCCTGGCGGTGCGCTCGCCGCCCGGGATCTGGGCCCGGCGTTCGGCGCTGAGGTTCTTGTAAGCCGTCTTGGTGACCGGCCCGCCCTTGTAGCGCTCGAAATAGCGCTGCTGGACATCCTTGCTGAGGCAATAGTCCACCAGTTTCTTGGCGCCTTCCACATTCGGGCCATCCTTGAGGATCGAATAGGCCTGCACGTGTACGCAATGCTGGTTCCAGCTGGCCGCCACCGGCGCGCCGGCCTCGGCCGCAGCAATCAGGCGCGGACTCCAGATCGACCCCAGCACGGCCTGCTTGCTGCTCAACATCTGGGCGGACAACGAGCCGGTATCCCAGAACTTCGGAATGGCGGGCCGCACGCGCGACAGCGAGTCAAAGGCGCGTTCGATATCGAGGGGATAGAGCTTGTCCAATGCCACGCCGTCCGCCAACAACGCAAACTCGAGGTCGGGCGTTCCTACGCTCATGTCGGCCAGCATGCGTGGGCCGGGGAAGGCCTGGGCGTCCCAGAACTCGGCCCAGCTCTGCGGCTCCTTGCCGGCGGCGTAGGCTTCGGTGTTGTAGCCCATGACGACGCCATAGATAAAATTCCCGACTATGTACTCGTACTTGTAGTTTTCGTCGATGTCATCGGGATCGGTGTACTTGAATTCGCGGTATGGAATGGGCAGCAACGCGCCGGCGCGCTGGAAGGCCATGAGTTGTGGCACAGTGATGTCCACGATGTCGAGCTCCATGTTGCCCGACTTCAGCATGGTCATCAGTTTGGCGCCGGTGGTGGCCACGGGCACCACCTCGATGCCAGTCTCCTTGCGGAACGGCTCATATATCGTTTCACGGCGGATGTCGTCGTAAACGCCGCCGGGCGAGCGGATGATCACGCGCCCGGCCGCGTCGGCGCGGGGAATCCAGATATGCGGCATGACCATTGACGCGCCAGCCAGTTGCAACACGCGGCGACGGGAGACGACCTGCTTGTCGGGAATAGATGTCATGGCGGACCTCGGTTCAGGAGAAGCGTTCCAGGCGATAGGGGGCTGGGTCGATGAACGGCTGGACGCCGGCGACCAATTCGGCGACCAGGCGGCCGCTAACGGCGCCCGCGGTGACGCCGGTATGGCCGTGGCCGCAAGCGATGTACACCCCCGGATGGCGGGCGGAGGCGCCCAGCACCGGCAAAGTGTCGGGCGTGGAAGGGCGGTATCCCATCCACATCTTGTACTCGCCGACCTCCAGGCGCGGCAGCAGCCGCCTGGCATTCTTGATCAGCGCTTCGGCGCGGCGCGGCTCGGGCGGATTGTGCAGGCCAGCGATCTCGACCGTGCCGGCAATGCGCAGGCCCGTCTCCATGGCGCATGCTCCGAAGCCGCGCCCCTTGTGCAGCACGGGATACGGCACCTGGATGTTGGCCGACGCAATTTGTACGTGATAGCCGCGCTCGGTTTCCAGCGGAAAGCCCAGGCCCAGGGGCCCCAGCAATTCCAGCGACCAGGCCCCCGCGGCTACCACGAGCTTGTCGAAGCAATGGTCGCCGCGGTTGGTCAGCAGGCGGTAGCGGCTGCCCTCGGGCACGATGCGCGCCGCCTTCTCGTGCACGATACTCCCGCCCGCTTCGGCAAATATGCCGGCGATGGTTTCCGTCAGGCGCAGAGGATTGATGGTATTGCCGTTTTGCGGCAGGTACAGGGCGCGGCTGATATCGTGCGTCAATTCAGGCACCATCTCGCGCAGCCGCGCCGGCGACAGGATCTCGGCGGGAATACCCAGCTCCTCGCGTATGGCCGCGCCGATCCGCTCTGACGCGGATGGCGTGGGACTGTCCCATACATGGATCTGCCCGATTGTCTGAATAAGGCTGCTGAAGTGGGCCGCCCCAAGCAACCGGCGGTACTCGTCCAGCGCATGGCGGTGCAATTGCCACAGTCCCTGGGACGAACGTTTCACCTGCCCGGCGGCGCCCGCGCGCACCCAGCGCAGCAGCCAGGGCAGCGCCGCGGGCAGGTAGCGGGGATTTATGAACAACGGTCCCTCCGGGTCGCGCAGCCACCGCGGCACATTGCGCAGCATGCCAGGCATGGCCATCGGCATGGCCGCCGCGACGCTGACCATGCCGGCATTGCCATAGCTGGTGCAGTTGCCCGGTGGAAGCGCGTCGAAGACGGTCGTTGCCAGCCCCATGCGCTGCAAATTGGCCGCCGTGCTCAAGCCAATAATGCCCGCCCCCACTACTGCGACAGACGTCATCTTTCTTTCCCCTTGTCCACGCTGGGCGCCTGCACGCGCCCCGCGGAGATGTCCATCAATTGTCGGAATGAGATGTTCGCGGACGATGGTACCGGCGCGGCGCGCGGGTGCCTAATCAGTTTTTCTGATGCGCGATAGCGAGAGGTAATAGGCGCTTGCGCGCGGCATGGCGAAGGTCCGCGCGCACGGCGCGCATGCGCCACTGCACATAGCTGCTCGTGACGCTACGGACCATGGGCCCATCCGAGACCCACCTCCAGCCAATCGTTCTCGCGCAAATCCGGCGCCGCGCCGGTCGCGTTATGACCTGGGGCGATCCTTCAGGTACACCGCGAACTCGCGCAACTGCCCTTCGCTTTTCTCGATTTCTTCCAGGCTGGCATTGCCGCCGCTGGCCACTAGCAAAGCCACCAGGGTCTGGGCAATCGACAAGGCCGGCACCACGGACGGAAACAGCGAGGGCGTGGCGTTGCCGGCCACGATCAGCGCGGCGGCCTGCGCGGCGATGGGCGACACGGCGCTGTCGGTAACGCTGACGATGCGCAGGCCGCGCGCGCGGGCAAAGCTCACCGCCGACACCGCATCGCGCGCATAG
The DNA here is from genome assembly GCF_002261345.1 of Bordetella genomosp. 2. Taxonomy (GTDB): domain Bacteria; phylum Pseudomonadota; class Gammaproteobacteria; order Burkholderiales; family Burkholderiaceae_B; genus Bordetella_A. Next base: position 132,277 of record NZ_NEVT01000007.1, read on the forward strand.
GGTTCATAGCTGAACACCAGCAGGGCGTCGTCCGGCCCGGCGCGGCGCAGGTCGTCGGCGAAGGTGCCGGCGATGCCCGACAACAGCGTGGTGTTGTGCTGGAACATGCCGCAGGCGTAATGGAAATAGAACGCCGCCGGGAACAGGCTGCGCAGGCCCGCCACGTAGATGTGGCGCGCGGCGGCCAAGACATCGGTGGCGGCGCGAATGGCATCGAGCGTTGCGGGCTGCAGCATGGACATCAGGTTGCCGCTGTCGGCCTGCACCAGTTCGCGCACCAGGCTTTCGGTCTTGTCGCGCGCGCCGCGCCGCTGCAACGCGGTGGCGCGTTGCGCGAACGACCCGGCGTCTTGCGCCAGCCAATCGCGGTAGACGGCGCGCATGGCCTCGTAGCCGTCGAACCCCAGCTGGCGCGCCAGGCGGTGCATGGCGCTGGACTGCAGCCCGGCCTCGGCGGCGACGGCGCGCATGGAATGCAGCGCGATGGCCTTGGGATTGTCGATGGCGTAGCGCGCGGCGCGCTGCAAAGTGGGGGGCAGGCTCGGGTACTGCTCCTCGATGAGTTTGTCGACCGCGCGCTTGTCCATCGGGGTTCCTGTGTTGCCGGTGAGGCAGCTATTTTACGGTGGCGATCGCGGCGTCCACGGCCTCGCCCAGCGCCTCGACCGCCGCATCCAGTTCGGCGCGCGTCGTCAGGTACGGCGGCGCCAACAGCACGTGGTCGCCGCGTTCGCCGTCGATCGTGCCGCCGCCGGGGTAGCACAGCAGGCCGCGCGCCAGGGCCTGCTGCTTGATGCGCGCATGCAACTGCAAGGCCGGGTCGAAGGCGGTATCGGCATCGCGCCGCGCCACCAGCTCGATCGCCTGGAACAGGCCGCGCCCCCGGATATCGCCGACATGCGGATGCTCGGCGAAGCGCGCGCGCAGTTGCGCCTGCAGATACTCGCCCAATTGCGCCGACTGCCGGACCAGCCCATCGCGCGCCACGATCTGCTGCACCGCCAGCGCCCCCGCGCAGGCCACGGGGTGTCCCACATAGGTGTGGCCGTGCTGGAAGGCGCCCGAGCCGCCGACGATGGCCTCAACGACCTTGTCATGCGCCATCACCGCGGCGATCGGCTGATAGCCGCCGCCCAGGCCCTTGGCCAGGCATAGCAGATCGGGCACCACGGCTTCGCGCTCGAACGCATGGTACGAGCCGGTACGCCCCAGGCCCGACATGACTTCGTCGAGGATCAGCAGCACGCCATGGCGATCGCACACGGCGCGGATCTTGCGGAAGTAGCCCGGCACGGCGCAGACCGCGCCCGCCGTCGCGCCCACCACGGTTTCGGCAATAAAGGCGCTGACCGTGTCCGGCCCCAGCGCCAGGATGGTCTGCTCCAGCTCGTCGGCCAGCCGGGTGCCATAGGCATCGTCCGATTCGCCCGGCAAGCGGTAATGGCGGGCGAAGCACGGCGATACATGGTGACTGTCCGGCAGCAGCGGCTGGTACAAGGCCTTGCGGCCGCGATGCCCGCCAATGGCCAGCGCGCCCAGCGTATTGCCGTGGTAGCTCTGCAGGCGCGCGATATGGTGGCGGCGCCCCGGCGCGCCGCGCTCCACATGGAATTGGCGCGCCATTTTCAAGGCGGTTTCCACCGCTTCGGAACCGCTGGACAAGAAGTACACGTGCGCCAGCCCGGCCGGCGAGCGCTGCGCCAGTACGTCGGCCAGGCGCTCGGCCGGCTCGGACGTGAAGAAGCTGGTGTGCGCGTATTCCAGCTGGCGGATCTGCGCGATGACGGCTTCGGTCACCTCGGGATGGGCATGCCCCAGGCACGACACCGCCGCGCCGCCGGAACCGTCGTAATAGCGCCGCCCGGCGCCGTCGAACAGGAAACTGCCCTCGCCGCGCACGGCCAGCGCCGGCGGTTTACGAGGGGTGCGATGAAAAATGTGGGTCATGGGAGCAGGAACGGGGACCGGTTGACTCGGCCGCCCGAAAAGTGGATCATATGATTCATACTATCAGAAAATAGATCATATGTTCACTTCCCTGCCTTCCCCCCCAGGACCAGGCAGGCGACCGATCCCGCACAGGAGCATGGCCATGAGAATCGCGTGTGTGCAGATGCGCAGCACTGAAGACCTGCAGGGCAACCTGGCCCAGGCCGCCGCCTATATCGAGCAGGCGGCCGGCCAGGGCGCCGAGCTGGTCGTGCTGCCGGAATTCTTCAACACCATCTTCTTTGCCCAGTACCAGGACAGCAAGTACCACGCGCTGGCCGAAACCGATGCCGGGCCCAGTATCAGCGCCATGCGCGAGGCCGCCCAGCGCCACGGCATCGCCGTGGTCGCCACCATTTACGAGAAAGTGGAAGCCGGCCTGTATTTCGATACCGCCATGCACATCGACCCGGCGGGCGAGATCGTCTTCAAATACCGCAAGGTGCATCCGGCGGCCGTGCACAGCCTGGAGAAAATCTACTTCCGCTATGGCACGCGCTTCGACACCTACAAGCTGGCCGACTGGCGCGTCGGCATCGGCATCTGCTATGACATGGGTTTTCCGGAAACCGCCCGCTGCCTGGCGGTGAACGGCGCCGAACTGCTGCTCGCGCCCTATGCCACCTCGCGCGTGAACATGTTCCAGGAGGTGCTGCGCACACGCGCCTTCGAGAACGGCTGCTTCCTGGCGGCGGCCAACAAAGTGGGCCGCGAGGGCGATTGGCACATGGGCGGCGGCAGCCTGATCGTGGCGCCGGACGGCACGGTGCTGCAAAGCGCCGACACGGCCAGCAACGCCCTGCTGGTGGCCGACATCGACCGGGCGCACGTCGAACAGGCGCGCATTGCCTACCCGTCGCGACGCGACCGGCGCCCGGACCTCTACAGCAGCCTGGCGCGCGAAGTCGATGCCGCGTTGTAGCCAGCTTTTCTTCCATTACGCACGACACCAACACAAGGGGCAGCCCACCATGCGCAAGCACACACCACCGGTCCGCCGGGCTTTCAAGAATCTTGTCCTGCCGCTGCTGGCGGCCGCGCTGGCGCTGCCGGCCGCCGCGGCCGGCGACTGGCCTTCCAAGCCGATCCAGCTGATCGTGCCGTTCGCCGCGGGCGGCACCACCGACCTGCTGGCGCGCCTGGTGGCCGACGGCCTGTCCAAGGGCCTGAAGCAGAACGTCATCGTCGAGAACAAGCCGGGCGCCGGCGCCAACATCGGCGCGGCCGAAGTGGCGCGCGCCGCGCCGGATGGCTACACGTTGCTGATGGGCACGCCCGGCCCGCTGGCCATCAACCCATACGTGTATCCCAAGATGCCGTTCGACCCGGCCAAGGACTTCGCCGCCGTGTCCTATGTGGCCGACGTGCCCAACGTCATCCTGGCCAATCCGGCCACCGGCCTGAAGAACATTCCCGACCTGCTGGCGCAGGCCCGGGCCAGGCCCGGCCAGCTCAACTGGGGTTCGCCGGGCGTGGGCAGCACCGGGCACATCCAGCTGGAACTGCTGAAGCAGTTGGCGGGCGTGGATATCGCCCACGTGCCCTATAAAGGCGCATCGCAGGCCTCGGCCGACCTGATTGCCGGCCATATCCAGCTGGCGGGCGACAACGTGCCCACTGCCCTGGAGAACATCCGGGCCGGCAAGCTGGTGGCGCTGGGCGTGGCCAGCAATGACGCACTGGAAGTCCTGCCCGGCGTGCGCCCGGTGCGCGAAGCCGTGCCCGGCTACCTGCTGCCGTCCTGGTTCGTGATCGTGGCGCCGGCCGGCACGCCGCAGCCCATCGTCGATAAAATCGCCGCGGTGATCGACGCCTACGAGAAAGAGCCCGCCACCATCGAGAAATTCCGCGCCCTGGGCGCGGTGCCGGTGGGCGGACCGGCCGAACGCCTGGCCAAGCACTTGAAAGCCGAGCAGGCGCGCTACGGCGAAGTCTTGAAGAACATCCCGGGGAATGCCCAATGAAGCGTAAACGCCTGGCGGTGGCGCGGCTCTGGTTCGAAGGCAATGCCTTCGGGCCGGTGCCGGCCGGCATGACCCAGTTCGAGCAATATGAATGGCAGTCGGGGCCCGCCGTGCTGCCGGCCATGCGCGGCACCGCCACCGAGCTGGGCGCGGTGGCCCGCTTTGCCGACACCCGCCCGGATTGGGACGTGACGGTGCTGCGCTGCGCGGCGGCCCTGCCGGCCGGCCCCATCGACGACGCCGTCATGCAACGCTATATGCGCGACGTGCAGGAAGGCCTGCGGGCCGGCATGGCGCAAGGCGGCTGGGACGCCGTCTACCTTTCGCTGCATGGCGCGGCCATCACCGCTACCTGCGAAACGCCGGAACTGGAGGTGGCGCGCATGGTCCGCCGCCTGCTCCCCGACGTGCCGCTGGGCGCCAGCTTCGACCTGCACGGCAATATGCCCCCGGCCTGGGCCGAGGTCCTCGACATCGCCTCGGTGTACCGCACCCATCCCCACGTGGATATGGACGAGACCGCCGAACGCGTGCTGCAGGGCCTGCTGCGCATGGCCGATGACGGGCTGCGTACGCGGCGGGTGCTGCTCAACGAAGGGATCGTCCTGCCCAGCATCAACATGCGCACCGCGCCCGGCGGCCCGATGCACGCATTGGAACAGGCCGCCCGCGACGCCACCGTGGGGCCGGTGCTGGATGTGTCCGTGTTCGGCGGCTTTCCCTATGCGGATACCGCCGCGACGGGGGCGGCGGTCTTCGTGGTCAGCGATGCAGCCGGCGATCCCGATGGCCAGGCGGCGCGCGCCGCGGCCGAGCAAGTCATGGCCGCCATCCGGCAACGGGCGGAAGACTTCCGCATGCGCCTGCCGTCGCCCGCCGCGGCGTTGGCCAGCGCCCTGGCCAGCGCCAAGCCGGGCCTGATCGCCGTCACCGACTCGGGCGACAATCCGCTGTCGGGCGGCGGCGGCGACACGCCCGGCCTGTTTCGCGCCGTCATGGACGCGCAGCCGCAGGTGGCCACGCTGTTCGCCAGCTTCGCCGACCCGGCCACGGTGCAGGCCGCGCGGCAGGCCGGCGTGGGCCAGCAAATCGAAGCGACGCTGGGCGGCCGCAACGGCCCGCAGTTTGGCGCCGGCGTACCGGTGCGCGCCACCGTGGAACGCCTCACCGATGGCGTATTCCTGAATAGCGGTCCGATGCAGACCGGGGTGGAGCGACGCTGCGGCCCGAGCGCGGTGCTGCGCATCCAGGGCCTGCCGTCGCTGCGCGTGATTGTCACCGAGCGCGTGGTGGCGGCCGACGACCCGGCTTTCTATGCCCTGCATGGCATCGACCCGGCAACGCTGCGGCTGCTGTGCGTAAAAGCCAAGAACCATTTCCGCGCCGCGTTCGCGCAACGCTGCGCCGAGATCATCGATTGCGACGTTCCGGGCCCGCCTGCCTGGATTTGTCGCAGTTGCCGTTCAAGAATCGTCATATCCCGGTGGGATATTGATCCGGGCCTGCCCCGCCCGTTTTGCCGACGCACGATGGCGAGGGGTAGTGGGCGCGTGCCGGCACTCCCTCAGCCGGCCGCCAGCACCGCGTCCACCACCCGGTGCACGGCGCGCACGGCCGCGTCGGCGGCGCGATTGGGATGCGTCACGAGGTTGATGGTGCGCGTGATGGGCGGATCGGCGATCGGAGTGAGCGCCAGCTCGCCGCGCCGGATCTCGTCGCCGACCGAATGCACGGACAGGATACTCTGGCCCTTGCCGGCCGACACCAGCTTCTTGATCGCATAGGTGGAGTCCACGTCGAGCAGGACTTTGGGCGCCTTGCCCAGGTGGTCGGCGAAGGTCTTTTCTATCATCAGCCGCAGCGTCTGCGGGAACGCCGGCAGGATGAGCTCCAGGTCGATGAGATCCGCCAGCGAGACGGTCGGGGCCAGGCGCCGCTTGAATGCCGGGTCGGAGACCAGGTAGAGGTCCTCGCGGCCCAGGCTGTGCACGGCCAGCGGCGTGTCGGTGGGCACGTCGTAGACCACCGCCAGGTCGATGCGGCCGGCCTGCGTCCATTCGAGCAGGGTGCCGCTCATGTGTTCGGTCAGGGCCAGCCGGATGTTCGGATAGGCCTGGGTGACCCGCTCCAGCACCGACACGCAGAACTTGGTGTTGACGGCGGTGGACATGCCCAGCGTGACATTGCCGAAGGGATTGGTGTCCGACGACTTGAGATCATCGTGGACCGAATCCACCCGCCGCAGGATTTCCAGCGCGTGTTCCTTGAGATAGTGCCCGGCGGGGGTGAGTTCGATGCCGCGCGGCAGCCGCTTGAACAGCACCTGGCCCAGTTCTTCTTCGAGCTGGCGCAGGCGCTGCGAGATGGCCGGCTGCGCCACGTGGATCTGCGCGGCGGCGCCGGAAATGCTGCCGCAGCGGATGATGGCCAGGAAATACCGTAGTTGGGTGAGCGTCATGACATTGCACCGCCGTCCGGCGTGGCGCCGCGCGCAAACATACATGAATATGTATGTAGACCATATTTTTATACTATTTTACCTATGTCAACTTTGAGTGAAGAATAGGCCCAAACCATTCCAAGGAGACACCCCATGTCGTTCAAGAAACTGGCGGCCGGCCTGGCCGCCGCCGCGAGCTTCAGCCTGGCACCCGCGGGCGCGCACGCCGCCTATCCCGACAAACCCGTCACCGTGGTGGTGCCGCAAGCCCCCGGCGGCACCAACGACATCGTCGCGCGCATCGTTGCCGAGCAGCTGGCGCAGCAGCTCGGCCAGCCCTTCGTGGTGCAGAACAAGCCGGGCGCCGGCGGCAATATCGGCACCGCCCAGGTGGCGCGCGAGGCGGCCGACGGCTATACGGTGCTGTTCACCATCAGCAGCGCCCAGGCGATCAACCCGGCCATCTACAAGGACCCCGGCTTCGATCCGGTGCAGGACTTCGCGCCGGTGGCGGCGGTCGGCTCGGTGCCCAACGTGCTGTGCGTGCATCCGTCGTTTCCAGCCGGCACGCTCAAGGAATTCATCGAGCTGGTCAAGGCCAACCCCGGCAAGTACCAATATGCCTCGGCCGGCAACGGCACGCTGAACCACCTGCTGGGCGCCATGCTCGACGAGAAAGGCGGCCTGAAACTGCAGCACATTCCATACCGCGGCGTGGCCCCGGGCATGACCGACGTGCTGGGCGGCCAGGTGCCGATCATCTTCGCCAGCCTGCCTTCGGCGATGGCCAACATCCAGTCCGGCAAGCTGCGCGCGCTGGGCGTGAGCACGCGGGAGCGCAACCCCGCCCTGCCCGACGTGCCGGCCATCGGCGAGCAGATTCCCGGCTACGGCGGCGAGCTGTGGATCGCCATGTATGTGCCGAAGGGCACGCCCAAGGCGACCGTCGACGCGCTCTACCAGGCTACCCGCAAGGCCCTGGCCAGCGACGACATCAAGCAGAAGTTCGCCGAACTGGGCGTGCAGACCCTCAACGACGATCCGGCGCAACTCGCGCGGCGCCTGGAAGAAGACCTCGCCCTGTGGGCGAACATCGTCAAGACCTCCGGCGCGCAGATCAACTGATATGAAAGCATGCGATCCCGGGCTGCAGGGCCCGCTCAAGGACGTACGGGTGGTGGACCTGTCGCGCCTGGTGGCCGGCAATATGCTGTCGCTGTTCCTGGCCGATTTCGGGGCCGACGTCATCAAGGTGGAACGGCCCGGCAAGGGCGACGACCTGCGCCATTGGCGCGAGGGCGGCCAGCCGGTCTACTGGAAGGTCTATGGCCGCAACAAGCGCTCGCTGGAGCTGGACATCAAGTCCGAGCAGGGCCTGGCCCAGCTCAAGAAGCTGATCAAGACCTCGCAGGTGCTGATCGAGAATTTCGTGCCGGGCGGACTGGAGAAGATGGGCCTGGCGCCGGAGGTACTGCATGCCCTCAATCCCGCGCTGGTGATCGCGCGCGTGTCGGGCTGGGGCCAGACCGGCCCCTACAGCGGCAAGCCGGGCTTCGGCACGCTGGTCGAGGCCATGTCCGGCTACGCCTACCTGAACGGCTTTCCCGACAAGCCGCCGGCCCTGCCGCCGCTGGCGATGGCCGACATGATCGCCGGCATCTACGGCGCGGCCGGCGTGCTGACGGCCCTGCGCTCGGCCGAGCGGACCGGCGCGGGCCAGGTGGTGGACCTGTCGCTGTTCGAGCCGATCTTCTCGCTGATCTCGTCCGAGGCCGCCAAGTTCCAGGCCACCGGCACGCCCACCCTGCGCTCGGGCAACCAGTCGGCCCACACCGCGCCGCGCAATGTGTACGTGTGCCGGGACGGCAAGCACATCGCCATGTCGGGCTCCATGCAGTCGATGGCCATGCGCATCTTCGACACCATCGGCCGGCCCGAGCTGAAGACCGACCCGCGCTTCGAGAACAACGACGCGCGCGTGCAGAACAAGGACCTGCTGGACGGCATCATCCAGGACTTCGTCGCGCAGCGCGGCCAGGAAGAGAACCTGGCGCTGTTCGAGCAGGCCGGCGTTACCGCCGGGCCGGTGTATTCGGTGGCCGACCTCATCGGCCACCCCTACGTCACCGGCCGCGAGGCCATCGTCGAGCTGGCGGACGCCGACATGGGCAGCGTGCCCATGCACAACATCATCCCGCGCCTGTCGTCCAGCCCCGGCGGCTTCCGCCGCCCGGCCCCCGCCCTGGGCGAGCACACCGCCGACATCCTGGCCGAACTCGAACGCGTCGCGCTGAACTGAAGGACTCCCCATGAGCCAAGTCTTTGCATGGCGATCGATGCTGTTCGTGCCGATCGTCAACGACCGCTTCATCCAGAGCGCGCTGAAGCAGCCCGCCGACGCCATCCAGCTGGACCTGGAAGACAGCGTGGCGCTGGACCAGAAAGCCCTGGCGCGCGAGCGCGTGGCGGAGGTCGCCGGCTTGTGCGCCGGTCACGGCAAGGACGTGATCGTGCGGGTGAACCGGCCCTGGCGGCACCTGCTGCGCGATATCGAGGCCAGCGTCGGCCCGCACGTCAAGGCGCTGACGCTGCCCAAGGTGCCCAACGCCGCCTTCGTGCAGTCGGTGGCCGAGATCGTCGACGAGCTGGAGCGCGAACGCGGCATGGCGCCGGGCGCCACGCGCCTGATCGTCATGGTCGAGGACGCCGAAGGGCTGCATCACATGCACGACATCGCGGCGGCGCATGCGCGCGTCTGCGGCATGATCGTCGGCGCCGAGGACCTGGCGGTGTCCATGCAGATGGCGGTCACCCCCGACACGCTGTATGTGCCCAACGTCATGGCGGTGGCCGCCTGCCGGCGCGCCGGCATCGCCCCCATCGGCTTCGTGGGTTCGGTGGCCGATTTCGCCGACCGCGAGGCGTTCCGGCAGACGGTCGAGCGCGGCGCGGCGCTGGGGTTCGAAGGAGCATTCTGCATTCATCCGGCCCAGGTGCCCATCGCCAACGCCGCCTTCGCCCCCAGCGCGGCCGCCGTGGCGCGGGCGCGCGCGCTGATCGCCGCTTTCAAGGAAGAAGAAGCCAGGGGCCGCTCGGCCTGCACGTTCGAAGGCCGGATGGTGGACGCGCCGGTAGTCAAGCAGGCGCAGCGGGTAGTGGCGAAGGGCGAGGCGTTCGGGATTTGAGCGGGACGGCCGGACCGCGCGTCGGCCGCCCGCGCCAGCGGGCTGGGCCGTCACGGCGGCAAATCAGGCTCGACAATGACGCGGCGCAACTGCCGCCCCCGGCAGCCGGGTTTACAGTCTGCCCGGCATTAATTAACATTAATAATTATTCTCATAATTAATCACAATACTGTATGGCATCCCCGCTGTTCAGCCTGCTGTTGCTGGCGCTCGCCAGCATCCTGGCCAACCTGTCGACGCAACGAGCCTCGCCGCGCGTCCCCGCCGCGCTGGGCTGGCCGCTGGTCCTGGCGCTGGCCGCCGGCGCGACGGTCTTGCTGGCCGGCAATCTGAGCCTGGCGGTAGCCATATCGGTCACGCTGCTGTACTTGATGACGGGCATTCCGCTGGTGTCCGCCCTGCTCGGCTATCGCAACCGCTCGCGCGCCCGCCCGCGTCTAGCACGCCATGAAAGCTGATCCGCCCCGGCGCCGGCGCGCCCGGGCCGAGCCGGTTGCCGAGCCGATGCTGCTGCACCACGGCCTGGTGGGCGCCGTGCTGGGCCTGCCGCTGGCCTTGCTGCTGAGCGGCTGCCTGAATCTCATGCTCGGCCTCGGCCAGGATCCGGCGCAGTACCAGCTCGTCATGTGGAGCGTCCCGCCGGTGTGGGTGGCGGTGATCTCGCTGTCGTTCCTGGCGCCCGACCGCAAGTCGTGCTGGCTATGGCTGTTGCTGGCCAACGCGGCCGCGGCCCTGGTGCTGTACGCAACCAGGTAGGAAGCGCGCATGGCCATCGACAGCGGCATTGTCCGCAAATACAAGATCGTGCACACCTGGACCGGCATCGTGTCCAGCGTGGTGCTGTTCATCGCGTTCTACGCCGGCGCGCTGGCGATGTTCAAGCCGGAGATCACGCAATGGACGCAGGCGGCCAGCAAATTGCCGGCCGGCGGCGCCAACATCGACGCGCTGGCGGCCGCCTTCTTCGCTGAAGAGCCGCGCGCGCCGGGCCGCGCCTACCTGGCGCTGCCCGGCCGCGAGGACCCGACGGCCCGCATCTACTATTCGCGCGAGGGCGGCCACTGGACGGCCTATCTCGACCCCGCCGGGCAACTGCGCCATGTCGGCGGCGCCGCCGCCGGCGCCGACCTGCGCAGCGGCCGCACCGCCGGGGACTTCGTCGACGACGTGCACCGCACCGGCGGGCTGCCGATGGACCAGGACAGTTCCGAGCTCATCATCGGCATCGTCAGCCTGGTGTACGCAGTAGCGCTGGTATCCGGGGTGGTGGCCCTGCTGCCCTCGCTGGTGAAGGACCTGTTCCTGCTGCGCATCAGCCACAACGTCAGGCGCATGTGGCTGGATGCGCACAACGTGCTGGGCATCAGCAGCCTGCCGTTCCATATCGTCATGGCGCTGACGGCGGCGGTGTTCGGGCTGCATGAATGGATCTTCGAGGCCCAGGCCAAGGTGATCTATCCGCCCGGCAAGGATCCCTACGCCGCCGCCCTGACGGACGCCGGGCCGCCACAGGCGGGCCAGGCCATGCGCGAACTGCCGCCTTCGGAACTGCTCGCCCGGCTGCGGCAAGCCGCCCCCGCCTTCGAACCGAAGGCGCTGAACTATTCGATCGGCCGCGACGGCCAGAAGAAGCCCGAAGTGTGGGTGGCCGGCGCCGACGACCGGCATTTCCTGCGCGACGGCCATGTCGGCTATGCCATTGTCGACGTCTTTTCCGGGCAGGTGACCGGCACGACTTACCTGCCGGGGCACCAGACCGCCATGGCGGCCACGCTGAGCAGTTTCTTCGGGCTGCACTTCGGCAATTACGGCGGGCTGCCGGTCCGCATCCTGTATGTAGTGCTGGGCGTGCTGGGCGCCCTGCTGTTCTATTCCGGCAATCTGCTGTGGATCGAGGCCCGCCTGAAGAAGGAGCGTCCCGGCCTGCCGGCGGCGGCGCAGCCGCGCCATGTGCGCTGGCTGGCCGCGCTGACCGTCGGTGCCTGCCTGGGCTGCGTGGCGGGGGTGCCGGCCGGCATCCTGGCGGCGCGCTGGCTGGCCGATGCGCCGGCGGCGCAAGCGGGGACCGCGGCCTATGCCTACTACGCCGTGTTCTGCGCTTATCTCGGCGCGGCGTTCGGACTGGGCGCCGCGCGCGCCGCGGCGGGCCTGCTGCTGGCCGCCGCCGCGCTCTGCGCGCTGGTGCCGCTGTCCAGCGCCCTGTCCGCGCTGGCGGCCGCATCGGCCACGGCGTACCTGCCCGCTTATTTCTACATCGACAGTTTCTTCGCCATCGCGGCCGGCCTGCTGTGCTACCTGGCATACCGCGCGCGCCGGCGCTATCGGCAAGGGCCGCGCCTCTTTCCCGCCGCGGCCGCCCGTTGCCATCCTTGCTCCGTCCCTCCGACATGAAAACCATCGCGATCGCGCGCCGCATGGCGCCCTCGGCCTGCGCCTGCCTGCTCACCACCCTCGCCGTCCCCGCCCAGACGATGGCGCAAGCCGCCACCACCCTGGCGCCGATCACGGTGCAAGGCCTGGCCGACCCCGAGGCGCTGCCGCCGGCCGCGCCCGGCGGCCAGGTGGCGACCGGCTCGCGGCTGGGCATTCTGGGCAACCAGGACGTGATGGACACCCCGTTCAACACCACCTCGTACACCTCGGAGCTGATCCAGGACCAGCAGGCCCGCACGGTCGGCGAAGTGCTGCTCAACGATCCGTCGGTGCGCACCACCACCAATGCCGGCCACATGTACGAGCACTTCACCATCCGCGGCTTGCGGGTAGACGGCTCCGACATGGCGTTCAACGGGCTGTTCGGCGTCATGCCGTTCGCCCACGTGCCGATCGAGTTCGTCGAGCGCGTCGAGGTGCTGCGCGGCCCGAGCACCATGCTGACGGGCATGGGGCCGGCCTCCAGCCTGGGCGGCATGATCAACCTGGTGCCCAAGCGGGCCGGCTCCCGGCCGATCACCGAGCTGACCACTTCGTACATCAGCAAGGGCTACGGCCAGGCGCACGTGGATATCGGCCGGCGCTTCGGCGACGAGGAACGGCTGGGCATACGCTTCAACGGCGTCTACGGCAATGGCGAGACCGGCGTGTCGGACCAGCGCAAGGGCCGCGAACTGGGCGCGCTGGGCCTGGATTACGTGGGCGACGGCTGGCGCCTGTCGCTGGACGCCTACAGCAGCCGCGAGGACATCGAGAACGGCAGCCCCGCCATGTACGAAATGGCGCAGCTGGGCAGGCTGGTGACGCCGCCCAATAATTCGTCCAACCTGTTCCGCGGCACCAGCGGCGTGCAGCGGGACTATGGCTTCGCGTTGCGCGGCGAGCTCGACCTGACCGACAACCTGACTGCCTACGCGGCATTCGGCGGCTCGAACTCGCGCGGCCGCGGCCTCATGTTCGGCACGCGCACGGTGGTAACCGGCGAGGACGGCTCGGCGATCGGCTACGTGTACAACGTCGATTCGAGCGAACAGAGCCGGGTCGGCGAAGTCGGCCTGCGCGGCCGGTTCCAGACGGGCGCCATCTCGCATGCAGTGACGCTGGCGGGCAACGTGGCGAGCTATGAGCAGGATGTCTACAACCGGGCCAACACCGGCTATCCGCAGAACATCTACGATCCGGTCAAGCCGGTGTTCCCGGATAGCCCGGTGCGCATGGGCGGCGCCGGCTACGACAATCTGATGAGCTCGGTGGCGCTGGCCGACACACTGGGCTTCGCGCAGGACAAGGTGCTGCTGACACTGGGCGGGCGCTATCAGCGGGTCCGGCAGTCGCGCAATACCGATTACGACGAATCCAAGGTCACGCCCATAGCGGCCATCGTGGTCAAGCCCTGGGGCGAGGATACGTCGCTGTATGCCAACTACATCGAAGGGCTGCAACCCGGCCAGACGGTCGGCCTGGGCTACCTGAACGAGGGCGAGACCTTCAAGCCGACCAAGTCGAAGCAGCTCGAATTCGGCGTGAAACTGCGGCGCGGCGATTTCCTCCACACGTTCAGCGCCTTCCAGATCGACAGGAGTTTTCTCGGCAGCATCGCCGAAGCCGGCGGCAACCGCCTGGCCACCGGCAAGCAGCGCAACCGCGGGCTCGAATGGACGGTCAGCGGACAGTTGACGCGCACGCTCACGGTGCTGGGCGGCGTGTCGTACCTGACTTCCGAGCAGCGCTCGGCGGCAGGCAATAACGAGGGCAACGAAGTGTTCGGTTCGCCGAACTGGCTGGCGAACCTGGGCGTGGAATGGGCCACGCCCGTGCAGGGGCTGAGCGTGAACGGCCGCGTGACCTATACCGGCCCGCAATGGCTGGATTCGCGCAACGAGGTGCGCATGCCTTCGTGGACGCGGGTGGACGTGGGCGCCAAGTACGCCACGCGCGTGTCCGGCACGCCGGTCACCTTCTACGCCAACGTCGACAACCTGTTCGACCGCGACTACTGGGACGGCACGTTCTCCGACGGCTTTGCCACCTTGTCGCCCCAGCGCACGCTGCGCCTGGGGGCGACGATTTCGTTCTGAGCAGGGGCGGCGGGCAACATCGCGCCGCGGCCGGCGGCCCGGCGCAGTTTTACAAAACGATACAAAAAATCCATGCATTGCGCTGGACGGAGATGGCGTCGCATTACCGACAGAGACATGCCAATGCGCGGCCATTTGCGTCCAAATCATCTCAACGCGCGGCCATTTTGCCGTCTTGTCGCGCCATTGCGCGCACGATGCCGGCGTTCTTACGATCCGCCCCATTGGCCTGCCCCGGTTTCGCCGCGGCGCCATGACGATCCACCGGAGAACGCCATGCACACCTCGACCATTCCCGTGTCCGACATCGCCAGGCCGGCCGCCCCCGCGCCGCAGGCCTGGCGCGCCGACGACATCCTGGCCCTGTACGAACTGCCGTTCATGGACCTGCTGTACCGGGCCCAGCAGACGCACCGGCAGCATTTCGACGCTAATGCGATCCAGTTGTCCAGCCTGCTGTCCATCAAGACCGGCGGCTGCCCGGAAGACTGCGCCTACTGCCCGCAGTCGGCGCACTACGACACCGGCCTGGCGGCCGACAAGCTGATGCCGCTGGACGAGGTGCTGCAGGCGGCCCGCGCCGCGCAGGCGGGCGGCGCGCAGCGCTTCTGCATGGGCGCGGCCTGGCGCAGCCCCAAGCCGCACCACCTGGAGCAGGTGGCCGAGATGATCAGCGCGGTCAAGGCGCTGGGCCTGGAAACCTGCGTCACGCTGGGCATGCTGCGCGAAGGCCAGGCCGAGCAACTGAAAGCGGCCGGCCTGGACTACTACAACCACAACCTGGATACCTCGCCCGAGTTCTATGGGCAGATCATTTCCACCCGCACTTACCAGGACCGCCTGGACACGCTGGAACGCGTGCGCGACGCCGGCCTGAGCGTGTGCTGCGGCGGGATCGTGGGCATGGGCGAGTCGCGCCGCGAGCGCGCCGGCCTGATCGCGCAACTGGCCAGCCTGGACCCTTATCCCGAGTCGGTGCCGATCAACAACCTGGTGCAGGTCGAGGGCACGCCGCTGGCCGGCACGGAGCCGCTGGACCCGTTCGAGTTCGTGCGCACCATCGCGGTCGCCCGCATCGCCATGCCGCGCGCGCGGGTGCGGCTGTCGGCCGGCCGCGAAGCCATGAGCGACAGCCTGCAGGCGCTGTGCTTCCTGGCCGGAGCCAATTCGCTGTTCTGCGGCGACGTGCTGCTGACCACGGCCAACCCGCAGGTGGCGGCCGACCAGCAACTGCTGGCGCGCCTGGGCATGCATGCCGAGGGCCTGCCGCCGCCATCGCCCGGGAGCGCCGCCGCATGTTCGTGACGCCGGGATTGCTGTACCTGCTGGCCAGCGTGGCTTTCAGCGTGACCGTGGCGGTGCTGCTGAAGCTGGCGCGACGCCACGACATCGATGTCCGGCAGGCCATCGCCGCCAACTACGCCGTCACGGCGGCACTGACCTGGCTGATGCTGAACCCGTCGACCAAGCAGCTCGCGTCGGCGGGACAGGCTTGGGGCCTGCTGTTGGCGCTGGGCCTGCTGCTGCCCAGCGGCTTCATGGCGATGGCGCAGTCGGTGCGCCATGCCGGCATCGTGCGCAGCGACGCGGCGCAGCGCCTGTCGCTGTTCCTGCCGCTGCTGGCGGCTTTCGTCCTGTTCGGCGAGCCGCTCACGCTGCGCAAGGCCGGCGCCATGGCGCTGGCTTTCACCGCGCTGTTCTGCGTGCTGCGGCGGCGCGCGCCGGCGGCCGCCACCTCGGCCGACGGCCGCGCCTGGCTGTGGCCGCTGGGCGTTTGGCTGGCGTACGGAGTAGTGGATGTGCTGTTCAAGCAGGTCGCCAAGACCGGCGCGGCGTTCCCGGGCGCGCTGCTGATCGCCTTCGCGCTGTCGGGCGTCTTCATGACCGGCTACCTGCTGCTGCGACGCACCGAGTGGCAGGTGCGCCACCTGCTGGCCGGCGTGGCGCTGGGCGCGGCCAACTTCGGCAACATCGTGACCTACATCCGCGCCCACCAGGCGCTGCCCAACAATCCCGCGCTGGTGTTCTCGACCATGAACATGGGGGTGATCGCCGTGGGCACCGTGGTGGGGGCGCTGGTGTTCCGGGAGAGGCTCAGCGGCTTGAACCTGCTGGGACTGGTGTTGGCGGGGGCGGCCATCTTGATGATGATGCCATGAAGGTCATGTGGGGTTGACGGATTCTATTGGCGTCGGGGCGGATGGGCGGGGCCGGCGGGGCTTCCGTGGCCGTCCGGGCGCCCAGCGCGCCCGGCACCGCATCGCTCGCCTCGTCCGGCCCCTCCGGGCCTCCCTACGGCATCCGCTCGCTCGGCCCCGAGGCGCCCCGCCGGCCCCGCCCATCCGCCCCGACTCGCAACAACGCCAAACCGCCACGCCGCTGCCACCAATACCGTTCTTGCGCTTCGTCGGCCGCGCCTGGGGGGGGAGAAAAACATCTTGCAGGGCCGCGTTTTCAAGCCGCCCTGCGCGGCTTGAAAACGCATTCGGGCGGGATGCGGGGTGGGTGGGTTTTCATGGACGTTGCCAAGCCCTACCAGCCAGGCCGGTAATGGTGCGATGTGCAGATGTTGGCGCGCGTTGTCGTTATCGGGCGTCCGGAAGCTTCCAACGCTCATCGTGCAACATACGAATCACGACCCCGTCCTTCGACACCAGCCTTTCGCCCGCCACCGGCCGAAAGCGTGTTCCAGCCGCGCAGGGCGGCTGGAACACGCGGCCCTGCAAGATGCTTTTCTTCTCCTCGCCGCGGCCGACGAAGCCTACGAGCCCATATCGTGCCGGCGGCGTATCGAGGTTGGTCAGGTGCGAGTCGGGCCGTGGCGCCGGGGTGGCAGGGCGCCTCGGGGCCGAGCGAGGGAAACCGAAGGAGCGTAGCGACGAGGTTGACGAAGCGGTGCCGGGCGCTGAGGGCGCCCGGACGGCCACGGAAGCCCCGCCGCCCCCGGCGCCACGGCCCAACGCCAATAGAAAGAACAGAGAACGACACCCTCCAGGCAGCCCGCGCCGATCAGGTACCCGTCCGCACCTCGCCCGCCTCCGGCTCCGCCCCGGTGCTGGCGGCATCGGCGGCCACTTCCGGCCCCTGCACCACGCCCGGCTCGGGCGAAGCCATCTCCATGGTGACATCGATCTCCGGATCCACCCGCGGGTCGAGCGCCGCCGCGGCGGGCGAGCTCTGCAGGTTGTCGGGCAGCGGCACGAAATGCACCGGCGCCTCGTCCACCTGGTGCGCGCCCGTCACGCGGGCCGGCCGCACCTGCCATACCAGGACCAGCGCGCACACCGATACGAATACGTAGTACATGCTCGGCCCCGCCGCCGACATCAGCAGGCCGGCCACCATGGGCCCCAGGCACGCCCCCACCCCGTAGGTCATCAGCAGGATGGCGCTCAGGCCGACGCGGCGCTCGGGCTCGACGTGGTCGTTGGCGAATGCCGCGCCGAGCGGATACAGCGTGAACTGGAGCACGCCGAATACGCATGACAACAGCACCAGCAGCCAGTACGGCAAGGTGAACCAGCCCCACATGGCCACCGGCAGCAAGGCCAGCAGCAAGGCGTTGAAACGGATCAGGCCGGCGCGGTTGATGCGGTCGGACAGCCAGCCCATCGGCCATTGCGACAGCAGGCCGGCGGTCACGCCCGCGGCCACGAAGATGGCCGATTGCGAAGTCGTCATGCCGTACTTGGCGGCGTAGACGGGCGCCAGGCCGTAGAACGCGCCCGACAGGTTGCCGGCCACGAACAGCACCGTCAGCGACAGCGGCACGCGCTGGCGGAAGAAATGCAGGTCCAGCGGCGCCGGCAGCGGCGTGGGCGGGTGCGAGCGCGCCGTCACCGCGATCGGCACCAGGCACAGCACCAGGCAGGCCGCCACCAGGGTCAGCGGCCCCTGGTCGAGCGAGGCGTAGGCGGTCAGCACCAGTTGCCCCAGCACCGTGCCCAGGCCCGACACGACCATGTAGACCGAAAACACGCGGCCGCGCTGGTGGTTCTCGGTCTGCTCATTGAGCCAGCTCTCGATCACCATGAGTTCGGTCACCATGACGATGCCCGACACCAGGCGGAACAGCAGCCAGACCGGCATGTAGTCGACCAGCATCTGGGCCAGGATCATGCTGGTGGAAATGGCGGCGCACGCGACGAAGGCGCGGATGTGGCCGACGCGGATGATCAGCTTGTGGCCCAGGCGCGCGCCGCACACCAGGCCCAGGTAGTAGCCGGCGATCAGCGCGCCGATCCAGATTTCGCTGACCGATTCGGCGGTCAGCCGCAGCCCCATGTAGGTATTGAACAGGCCGGTGCCTATCAGCATCAGCAACGTCGCCAGGTACAGCGACGAAAACGAGGAAATGGTGGATAGCATGGGTGCGGGGAACGCCGCTCGCGTGGGCGGCGCCGCGGGCGCTGCGCGCACCCGCGGCGTACGGCAACAACAATAGACTAGATCTGCGACAGCATGGTGGCGGCGTCGCTGACTTCGAACTTGCCATGCGCCTCGATGTTCAGTTTCTTGACCACGCCGTCTTCGAGCAGGGCCGAATAGCGTTGCGAACGCACCCCCATGCCGCGCGCGTCCAGGTCGAGCTCGAGGCCCAGCGCGCGGGTCCAGTGCGCCGAGCCGTCGGCCAGCATGCGCACCTTGCCGGCGGCCTTCTGCTCGCGGCCCCAGGCGCCCATCACGAAGGCGTCGTTGACGGCCACGCACCAGATCTCGTCCACGCCCTTGTCCTTCAGGGCCTGGGCCTGCTCGACGTAGCCGGGCAGGTGCTTGGCCGAGCAGGTGGGCGTGAAGGCGCCCGGCACGGCGAACAGGGCGATGGTCTTGCCCTTGACCAGGTCGGCGACCTGGAAGGCATTGGGGCCGAGCGCGCAGCCGTCGGCCTCGGTGTCGAAGAATTCTGTCAGGGTGCCGTCGGGCACGCGGTCGCCCACTTTGATGGTCATGTACCTCTCCATGTACAAGCAGAAAACGGGCGGGAATCGCCCGGCAAACCCTCATCATAGTGCCAAGTCGGACGGTTGCGGTGACGGCCGCCCGGCTGGGCGCCGGCGGGAAAGAAACACGCACAGTCTGATACGACTCCACACCGCGGCGGGGGTGCCGGCGCGGCAGGGCCTTGCCATAATGGAGCCATGCGCATCCTGCTGACCACCGCCGCCGGGCTGGCCCTGGGCTGGGCCGCCCTGCCCGCCCTGGCGCAGAACCAGGCGGAATTCGATCAACTCGTGACCACGGCCGGCGCCACCAACGGCGCCGCGCAGGCCTGCGGCGCCGCGGCGCCCGACCTGGCGCGGCACCAGGCCACGGCGCGCGCCAACCTGCAGCGCTACGCGGCCGAGTTCGGCTATTCGGCGGCGCAATTCGACCCGCTGTTCCAGAAGGGGCGCGGCGAAGGCCAGAAAATGATGACCGACATGCGCGAGTCCGGCGTGGACGGCTGCGCCGGCATGCTGGGCAGTTTCCAGCATGAGCGCGACATCGGCTACGACGAGATGAAGGGCGCCATCGCCGAAGTCACCGACGGGCTGCCCGAGCCCAGGAAATAGGCCGGCGACGCGGCAAGCGCCGCCGGCCTGGCGCGCGTCATTGCAGCGCGAAGTCCACCCGCGACGGCGCGGCATCGCCCTCGCCCGCCGCGCCGTCTAGCTCCGGCGCCACGATGAAGATCCGGTCGGCCGGCCCGCTTTCCTGCAGCTTTTCGTACACCGCCTGGGCGCGTGCCTCGGCGAGCTGCCGCAGGTCGTCGTCGCCCACCGGCGCGGCCTCGCGCAGCAGCGCTTCCATTTGCTCGGGCGGGATCGATTTGGCGAAGCCGATGAAATTGCGCGGCTTGTTCTCGATGTCGGTGTCGTCGTAGACCTCTTCGAGGTATTCCGCCCGCTCGGCGTCGGTCAACGTGACGCCGGCCGGGTCGGGCTGCTTGCCGCGGCCGCCGCTGTCGGCCGCCTTGGCCTTGCGGATCTGCAGATCGACCCAGGCCTGCCGCAGGCCTTCCGTGTCGGTGGCCGGATCGGCGCGGCCGATGATGTCGAGCTTGAGGCCCGGGCGGTCGTTCAGGGCCTTGGCCAGGGTGGCGATGCGTTCGTCGGCCTCGGCGGCAAGCACCGCGCTGCCCGGCTCGAAGTTGATATAGGACAGCTCCTCGCCACCGCCGAAGGCCGACGCCAGCAGCGAGAACGGCGACGTGACCGCCTTCACGACCAGGTTGACCAGCACCCGCACGATGATGCCGCCCACCGAGAATTGCGGGTCGTCCAGCGAACCGGAGATCGGCAGGTTGATATCGATATTGCCGCGGCTGTCCTTGAGCAGCGCCACCGCCAGCATGACGGGCAGGTCGGTGGCGTCGGGGCTGTTGGTCTTGTCGCCGAAGGTGAGCTGGTTGAGCACCACGTGGTTGCTGGCCTGCAGGGCGCGGTCTTTCAGCTTGTATTCGAGGTCCAGCGACAGCTTGCCGCGCTTGATCGGATAGCCGACGTACTTGGCCGAATAGGTGGTGAAGCGCGGCAGGTCGACGCCCTTGGCGGACGCCTTCAGGTCGAGCGACAGGTATTCGGCGAACGGCTGCACGCTGCCGCTGATGGACAGCGGCGCGGTGCCGTAGACCCGCCCGGTGACCTTGACATTGGCCGGCTTGGGACTACGCGACGACACCGCGGACAGGCCGCCCTCGATGCGCGAGAGCTCGGCCGTGTAGTTCGGCTTGACGAAGCGGTCGGTGAAGGTCATGCGGCCGCTCTTGAGCGTGACGCTGGCGATGGAGATGTCGGGCAGTTCGCCCGATTTGTCCGGCTGGCGCGGCGCGCGGCCGCGCGTCTGGGTGTCCTGGGTGATGGACCCGCCGGCCTGGCCCGGCTCGGCCACCAGGTCCATCACGTTCAGCCGGCCCTCGGCGCTGAGCAGGATGCGGCCGTAGAAATCGTCCAGCGTGATGTCGCCCAGGTTGGCGGCGAACTTCGCGCCGTCCATCGACACCTGCATGCCTTCCAGGCCGAGGCGCTTCCATTTGAGGAAGTCGTCGCGGTTGACGCGGTCGGCGAGGTCGAGGCCGGTGACGTCCACGGCGCCCTGCCAGCTGGCCTTCATGGGCGCGCGGCCGGCGGCGGCGGCGAACGCGGCCTGGCCGCGCGCGCCCACCGTGACGGCGCGCACCGTGGCGTTCAGGCTGGAGGCCACATACGGCGCCAGCGAGGCCAGGTCCAGTTCCGCCAGGTCGACCTGGGTCTGCAGCGCCAGCGGCTGCGGGGTGAGCGTGCCCTTCAGGGCGAGCCGGCCATTGCCCTGGATGCCGGAGGCGTCCAGCGTGAAGGGCGTCGGCGTCGCGTCGAGCGCGAGGCGGTCGGCCGCCAGGGTGAGCTGGTCCAGGGCCAGCGCGACGGCGGGCTTGACCGATTCGTCGCGCACTGACAGTTTCGACAGGTCGGCCTTGACGCCGGTCGCCCATACCTGCGTCGCGCCGTCTTTCTCGGCCACGTTGACGCGCGCCTGCAGGCCCAGCAGGCCATCGAGCAGTTGAATGGGCGCCTGGCTGCGCACCGCCGGGGCGAACGGCGCCAGCGCGAGGTGGCCGGCCCGCAGGTCCAGGTCGAGCGCCAGCGGGTTGAGCATCAGCGGCCCCTTGGCGCGGATCCAGCCGCCGTCGGCGGGGTTGTCCATGGTGAGCCAGAGATGGATCGGCCGGTCCGGCGGCTGGGGGAACTGCACGTTCTCGACCGTGACCACCATGCCCGCCAGGGCGTAGTCGAGTTGCGTCGCGGCGTCGCGCAGGCGCAGGCCGAAATCGTTGATGTTGATGGCGTCGACGGAAATGCGCCAGCCGTCCGGGGCGGGGGCGGGCTGGCCGGCGTCGGCCGGCTGGGGCGCGGCCGGGGCAGCCGGCTTGGCCGCATCGGTGTGCGCCTCCGGCGCGACGGGATCGGGTTCGGCGGCGGGCGCCGGCGCGGCCACCGGCGTGGGCTTGGGCGCCGGCGCGGGCTTGGAGGCCGGCTGGCCGCCGCCCAGGGCCTGCAGCTTGTTGATGATCTCCAGCCAGTTCACCCGCTGGCTGGCGTCGCGCCGCGTGTGCGCCTGCGGCGACCAGAGCTCGACCTGTCCCACCGCCAGGCGGCGCTCGACCAGGTCGAAGGCGATGCGGCGCACGTCCAGCGTGCTCCAGGCGAGCAGGGGCTCGCCGGAGGTTTCGCGCACGTCCAGCTGGCGCAGGCCGAGGTCGCCCACCACCTTGATGCGCGGCGCGGCATCGCGCGGCTGCTCGAACACGACCTGCAGGTCGGAATCGAGCAGCGCCCGCTCGACCTTGACCGGCAGCGGCGCGGGCCAGGCGTCGGCCCATTTTTCCAGTTCCAGGCCCTGGAACGCCACGTTCAGCGTCGAGGCCGGCACCACGTCGAACGGCCGCGCCACGCCGGTGAGGTCGAACGGGCTGCCGTTGATACGCAGGTGCACGCGCGGCTGCACGTCGATGTCGGTGGCATAGCCGAAGGTCGAGATGAAGGGCACGCCCAGCGCGATCTCGTCGACCTGCTGCTTGCGGCCGGTGACCCGGTCGTCCAGGCTGATGGAGCCTTCCTCGAGCACCAGGTTGTTGAGCGAGAAGCGAGGCAAGCCTTCGTCTTCGGCGTCCGGCGGCGGCCCCGGGCGGGCCGCCGCCATGTCCGCCAGCTTCTGCTGGATGTCGGAGAAATTGAAGCGGGTCACGTCTTCGCGCACCAGCGCGATGCGCGGGCGCTGCACGCGCAGCGAGTCGACCACCGGCGCGAACCAGAACAGCGACATCCAGGAAGCGCTGACATCGACCTGGCCGATGTCCAGCAGCGGCGCGGCCCCGCCGGGCTGCGCCACGGAGAGATCATGGGCGCGCACGGTGAGCGTGAAGGGATTGAAGCTGATGTCGCCCACCTGCACCTGGCGGCCCAGCAGGCCGGCCACGTCTTCGGTGAGCGCGCTGCGCAGCACCTTGGGAACTTGCCAGGCGGCGATGCCGCAGAGGATCAGGATGACGGCCAGTGTAGCCAGTAGGATTTTTCCGATTCGCCGGGTAAACCTCAACCTGGGCATCCTGAGGGGCATGCGTGATCTCCTGGTACGGGCACGGGGATTATCGCGCCCCCGGCAGAGCTCGTCTATCATAGGGCGTGGGCGCGACGGTCCCCGCCCGAAACCGTCCCGCATTTTCAATCGTTAACATTTTTTCTGCCCATGTCTTCCCCTTCTCCCACGCTCAGCCACCTGGACGAGTCCGGCCAGATCCGCATGGTCGATGTCGGCGCCAAGACCGACACCGACCGTGTCGCCATCGCGCGCGGCAGCGTGCGCATGAACGCCCAGGCCTATGCCCTGCTCACGCAGCCCGGCCAGGGCAAGGGCGAAGTGCTCAACACCGCGCGCGTGGCGGCCGTGCTGGCGGCCAAGCGCTGCGCCGAGCTCATCCCGCTGTGCCACAGCCTGCCGCTGGCCTTCGTGGGCGTGGAATTCAACCTGCACGACGCCGCCCACACCGTCGAGGTGCGCGCGACCTGCCGCACGCACTACAAGACCGGCGTCGAAATGGAAGCCATGACAGCCTGCAGCGTGGCGGCCCTGACCATCTACGACATGTGCAAGGCCGCCGACAAGGGCATCGTGATCGAACAGGTACGCCTTGAATACAAGGCAGGAGGTAAAAGCGGTGAGTGGCGCAACGATTAACCTGCTGTATTTCGCGCGCGTCGCCGAGCTGGTCGGCAAGCGCGCCGAAGCCTGGCCGCTGCCCGAACAGGCCACCGGCGCCGAACTGCTCGCCGCGCTGCAGGCGCGCTACCCGCAGCTCGAGCCCGCCGCGCGCCTGAAGCTGGCCATCAACCAGACCCATGCCAAGCCGTCGGCGCCGATCCGGCCGGGCGACGAAGTGGCCATCTTCGAGCCGGTCACCGGAGGCTGAGCCATGATCACCGTCCAGGAAGCCGATTTCGACGGCGCGGCCCTGCTGGCCGCCCTGCGCGAACAGGCCGGCGCCGAGGCGGGCGCCATCGTGTCCTTCACCGGCTACGTGCGCGACTTCGCCCCGGACCAGGCCACCGACACGCTGTTTCTCGAACACTATCCGGGCATGTGCGAGCGCGAGCTGCACGAAATCGCCGACACGGCGCGCCAGCGCTGGAACTTGGCCGGCACCGTCATCGCCCATCGCGTGGGCGCCCTGCCGCGCGGCGCGCAGATCGTCTTCGTGGCGGCCGCCAGCGCGCACCGCGGCGACGCCTTCCGCGGCTGCGAATACATGATCGACGCCCTCAAGACCCGCGCGCCCTTCTGGAAACGCGAAACCCTCGCCGGCGGCCGCAGCTTCTGGGTCGAACAGCGCGAGGCCGACGACGCGCGCACCCGTTCCTGGGACGCCGGCGGCACGCCGCGCGACTGACCACCCGTCCATCCGAACCCAATGAACAACGATCTGCTCGACTTCGACCGCGCCCAGGCGCTGCTGGCGCAGGCCGCCGCTCCCCTCGACCGCCGCCAACTGGTAGCCCTGGCCGACGCCGCCGGGCGCGTGCTGGCCAACGGCCTGTCGGCCACGCTCGACCTGCCGCCGGCCGACAACAGCGCCATGGACGGCTACGCGATCCGCCACGCCGACTACCAGCCGGGCGCCAGCCTGCCCGTGCAGCAGCGCAGCTACGCGGGCGAGATGCCGCAGCCGCTGCTGCCCGGCCAGGCCACGCGCCTGTTCACCGGCAGCCTCATCCCGGAAGGCGCCGATACGGTGGTCATGCAGGAACACGCCCGCGAATCGGACGGCCACGTGCAGATCCTCGAAGCGCCCGCGCCCGGCCAGTTCGTGCGCAAGCGCGGCATGGACACCACCGCCGGCCAGCCGCTGCTGGCGGCCGGCACCCTGCTCGAAGCCGCGCACATCGCGCTGCTGGCGTCGCAGGGCCTGACCCACGTGCAGGTCTATGACCGCCTGCGGGTCGGCATCCTGACCACCGGCGATGAACTGGTCGCGCCCGGCGCCGAGCGCGCCGCGCAGCAGATCTACAACTGCAACGGCCCGATGCTGGCCGCGCTGGTGCAAAAGACCGGCGCCCACACGGCGCACGTCCTGCACGCGCGCGACAACGAGGCCGACCTGCGCGCCGCCCTGACGACCATGCTGGCCGACTGCGACCTGGTGCTCAGCATCGGCGGCGTGTCGGTGGGCGAGAAGGACCTGGTCAAGCCCGTGCTGGAATCGCTGGGCGGCAAGCTGGCGCTCTGGAAGGTGCGCATGAAGCCCGGCAAGCCGGTGGCGCTGGCGCATATCGGCGGCAAGCCGGTGGTGTGCCTGCCCGGCAATCCCGTGTCGGTGTACGCCGTGTACGCCATGCTGGTGTCGCCCCTGGTGCGCCGCATGCAGGGCCGCGCGACGCTGTTCCCGCCGGTGGGCGCGGCCGCGCTGCGCACCGAGCGCCCGCGCCAGGACAACCGCGAGGAATTCCTGCGCGTGCAATGGCGCCAGCAACCGGGCGGCGCGCCCGAACTGGTGCCCTACCCCAACCAGGATTCGTCCGTGATCAGTTCCATGCCGTGGGCCACGGGGCTGGCGCGCATGCCGGCCGGGCGGGAAGTGCGCGACGGCGACGTGGTGGCCTATTACGACGTGGCGCACTGGCTCGCCTGAAGGCGGCCCGGCGGCGCCTACCGGCCCTGGCCGGCCAGCCCCCGGCGCACCTCGGCCGAGCGATCCCACACGTTCGGCAGCGCAGCGTTCGAATAGCCCGACACGAACGGCTTGGCCTGGCCGGTGTCCGGGTCATAGACATGCCGCGCGATGGCGCCGATGTTGCCGCCGTACAGGTGCACGCTGATCGACACCGCATCGGCATGGGCATTCCACACGCGGTGGATGTCGCCGGCGGCGGGCGACAGCACTTCGATCTGGCCCGGCTGCAACGCCACCGGCGGCCCCTCCGGTGCATAGCCGGGCGCGGCGGCCCGGTAGCGCTGGCTCCACTCGCTGCCGCGCAGCATCGCCACGTAGCCCCATACGGTGTGGTCGTGCACCGGCGTGGCCTGCCCCGGCCCCCACACGAAGCTCACCAGGCTGAAGCGCTCCAGCGGATCGCAATGCAGCAGGTACTGCTGGTAGTGCTCGGGATGCGGCACGGCGCAGGCCTCGGGCAGCCAGTCGTCGTGCGCCACCAGCGCCGCCAGCTCGGCCTGCAGCGCCGGCCCGGCCATGCCGGCGGCGCCGTGCCGGTCGGCCAGGCGGGTGGCGCTGACGATGAAATCGCGCAAGCGTTCCGGACCGGTCGCCATCAGGATTCCTCCACCCGCACCAGCACGCGGCCGTGCGGCAGCTTGCCGGCCAGCAGCGGCGCGGCGTAGTCGATGGCTTGCGCCAGCGGGACTTCCTCGGCCATGGCGTCGATGCGTTCGCCCGGCAGGCTCGCGGCCAGGTCGTCCCAGGCGGCCTGGCGCTGCGCCATGGGAGCATAGACGCTGTCGACGCCGGCCAGCGTCACGCCGCGCAGGATGAACGGCGCGACCGAGGCCGGCAGGTCCATGCCCTGCGCCAGGCCGCAGGCCGCGACCACGCCGCCGTAGCGCGTGGCGGCGCAGGCGTTGGCCAGCGTGTGGCTGCCCACGCTGTCGACCACGGCGGCCCAGGTTTCTTTCTGCAGGGGCTTGCCGGGCTCGGACAGCTGCGCGCGCTCGATGATGCGCTGCGCGCCCAGGTCCTTGAGCCGCTGGTGCGCGTCGGCGCGCCCGGTGCTGGCCACCACTTCGTAGCCGCGCCGCGCCAGCAGGGCGATGGCGGTGCTGCCCACGCCGCCGTTGGCGCCGGTGACCAGCACCGGCCCGCTGTCCGGACGGATGCCCAGAGCCTCGAGCCGGCGCACGCACAGCATGGCGGTGTAGCCGGCCGTGCCCAGCATCATGCAGCGGCGCGGCGTCAGGCCCTGCGGCACATGCTGCAGCCATTCGGCGGGCACCCGCGCATAGCCGGCCAGCCCGCCCCAGCGTGTCTCGCCCAGGCCCCAGCCGTTGAGCAGCACCGCATCGCCCGGCGCGAAACCGGGATCGTCGGACTGCTCCACCACGCCGGCGAAGTCGATGCCCGGCACCATCGGGAACTGCCGCACCACCGGCGCCTTGCCGGTGATCGCCAGGGCGTCCTTGTAGTTCAGCGTGGAATACTGCACGCGCACGGTGACCGCGCCGTCCGGCAACTGCCCGGGTTCGACGCGGGCCAGTCCGGCGTGCGTGGTCTTGTCCTGCTGCGTCAGCATCAGCGCCGCAAAGCTCATTGCTAGCTCCTCATGGGTTGCCGCGCGCGGCGACGGGCATCGCGGATGCCCGTCGCCGGCGGGATCGATTCAAGATGGCCGCTTGAATGCAAGCATAGCCCTCAACGGCCGGCGAAGCGCGGGTCGCGCTTGTCGCGGAAGCTGGCCAGGCCTTCCTGGTAGTCGGCGCTGCGGAACACGCGCTCGGTCTCGCGCCAGGCCAGGCCGGCCGTTTCCACCGGGCTTTGCGGCACGGTGGCGGCGGCGAAACGCTTGAGCATCGCCATCACCAGCGGAGCGTTGGCGGCCAGCCGGCGCGCCAGCTTCATGGCCTCTTCCAGGTGCGCGCCGGGCTCGGCCAGGCGGTTGACCAGGCCGACCTCATAGGCGCGCTGCGCGTCCAGTACCTCGCCCAGCAGCATCAGTTCCATCGCCACTTTGTGCGGGATGCGCGCGGCCAGCGAGGCGATCATGCCGCCGGCGAAGCCGAGCTTGGGTTCCGGATAGGTAAAGCGCGCGTCGCGGGTGGCGACGCACAAGTCGCACATGGCCACCAGCACCAGCGCGCCGCCCACGCACCAGCCGCTGACCGCGGCGATCAGCGGCTTGTCCAGCGCCACGCCGACATTCGGGGTGAAGCTGCGATAGTCGGGCGGGCTCTGGGCGTCGCGGTCGCGCCCCGACGAGAAGGCCCGGCTGCCCGCCGCGGTCAGGATGCCGACGCGGTCGTCGGGACTGTCGTTCAGCCGCATCCATGCCGCGGCCAGGCCGGCCTCGACCTCGGGGCCGATGGCATTGAGCCGTTCGGGACGGTTGATGGTGATGACGGCGATGCCGTCCCGCGATTCGTACGTCACCGCATCGCTCATAGCAGGTCTCCTATCTGTTGCAGTAACTGGGGTTTCAGGACTTTGCCGTTGGGCGCCACCGGCAGCGCCGGCACGAACAGGATGCGCCCGGGCCGCTTGTAGGGCGACAGCCGCTCGGCCAGGTGGGCCCGCAGCGCGGCTTCCTGCGGCTGGCGGCCGGGGGCCGGCTCGACCACCGCGACGATTTCTTCGTTGCCGGCCACCGCGTGACCGAACACGGCCGACAACTGCACGTCGGCATGACTGTTGAGAGCCTGCTCCACCTCCAGCGGCGAGACGTTGAAACCGGACCGGATGATCAAATCCTTGGCGCGGCCGACGATCTCGATGCGTCCGTCCGGCAGGCGGCGCGCCAGGTCCTGGCTGTTGAACCAGCCGTCCGGCCGCAGCACCGCGGCGGTCTGCCCGGGCGCGCGGAAATAGCCCAGCATCACGTTCGGCCCGCGCAGCCACAGTTCGCCTTCTGCGCCGTCGGGCACCTCGCGCCCCTCGGCGTCGCAGATGCGCACGCTCATGCCGGGGGTGGGCGGCCCCACCGCAGTGCCGGGATCGGGGTCTTCGAGGCGGGTCCAGCAGGTTCCGGAGGCCTCCGTCAGGCCGTAGCCGTTGTGCAGCGGCAGCCCGAACAGGGCGCGCGCTTGCGCGCGCAGCGTCGGATCCAGCGGCGCGCCCCCCGCGGCGATGAAGCGCAGCGCCGGCGCGGCGGCCCCGTCCGGGGCGGCCTGCACCAGGCGCGCGAACATGGCGGGCGCGCCCTGCAGGATGCTGATGCGCTCGCGCGCCAGCGCATCCAGGCAGCGGCGCGGCTCGAAGCGCGCCACCAGCCGGATGTGCGCGCCCGACGACAGCGTGCCGAGCAGGCCGGACGACAGCCCCATCACGTGCGTGATGGGCAGCACGCCGTACACCCGGTCCGCGGGGGTGACCTGGCGCAGCGTGCGCATCAGGCCGCCGATGTGCAGCAAGTTGGCGTGGCTCAGCATCACGCCCTTGGGCGTGCCGGTGCTGCCGGTGGTGTAGATCAGGGTGGCGACCTGCCGCGCGGCGTCGGCCTGCACGGGTTCGGCGGCACTGGCCGGATCGGCCGCGCCCACCGCCACCGCCCCGAACGGGGTGGCGTGCGCGGCGGCGCCATGGCGGCGGGCATGGGCGGCCGCGTCCGGCGAGGTGTCCAGCGCATACAGCAGGCGGCGCGGCTGCGCCAGGCGCGCCACCGTGTCGACCTCCAGCGGCGCGCGGCGGGCATTCTCGAGCACCGCCCACAGGTCGAGCCGGCCCGCCGCCAGGATGAGCGCGGCCAGCGTCGCGCCGTTCTCGCCCACCAGCATGACGCGCTCGCCGGGCGCGAGGCCGAGCCCGCGCAGGAACGCCTCGGCCTCGTCCACGCGCTGCGCCAGCTCCGCGTACGTCCAGTCGACATGCGCATCGGACAACGCCGGCTGCCGCGGCGCGCGGCGCGCCCAATCGGCCAGGCAATCGGCCAGCCGGCGCGGCGCGGGCGCGCTCATTGCGGCTCCACCTTCATTTCGCGGGTCAGCTTCTGCCAGCGCTGCATTTCCGCCTCTACATACGCGCCGAAGGCCTGCGGGGTCGAGCCGGCGGGCTCGGCGCCCAGCGTGGTGAGCGTCTTGCGCACCCCCTCGGTCTGCAGCATGGCATTGATGTCGGCGCTGACCCGCTCGAGAATCGGCTGGGGCGTGCCGGCCGGCGCCCACACGCCGTACCAGGCGGTCACGTCGTAGCCCGGCAGGCTCTCGCCGATGGCCGGCACGTCGGGCAGGTAGCTGGACCGCTTGGGCGTGGTCACGCCCAGCACGCGCACCTGGCCCGCCGCGATATACGGCAGCGCCTCGTTGGCGAAGAACATGGTGGACTGCCCGCCGATCACCGACTGGATCGCCTGGGTGCCGCCCTTGAACGGCACGTTGACGATCTGCGCGCCGGACAGCACCTTGAACAGCTCGCACGACAGATACGGCGACGAACCCACGCCCGACGTCGAGCAGCTCAGCGATTCGGGCTCGCGCTTGGCCAGCGTGATCAGTTCGCCGAGCGTGCGCGCGGGCACCTTGGGCCCGACGGCCAGGTAGTTGGGCACCGACGTCACCTGCGCGACCGGCGCCAGGTCCTTGCGCAGGTCATACAACGGCTCTTTATAGAAGAAGTTGTTGAGCACATTCGAGATGCTGCCGAGCAGGAAGGTGTAGCCGTCGGGCTCGGCGCGGGCGACGAATTGCGAGCCCAGCATGCTGCCGGCGCCGGGCTTGTTCTCCACCACCACCGTCTGCTTGAGGCTTTCGGTCAGGCGCGCGGCGATCATGCGCCCCAGGGTGTCGGATGCGCCGCCGGCGGTGTACGGCACGATCATGCGGATCGGCTTGTCCTCGGGCCAGGCCGCCTGCGCGGCGAGCGGCGCCAGTCCCAGCAACAAGAGCGATGACAACAGGCCGCGGCCGCGGCGCGCAAGATGATTCATGGTTGTCTCCTCCGCCTGCGTTCATGCGCAGGCGTGTGGTTGTCGGAAAGGCGGGCGGCGCCCGCTCAGCGCTGGAACTGGCCGAAGGCTTCCAGGGCGCGCACCGAATACACATAAGCGGCGCCGGCATTGAGCGCCACCGCGGTGCCCAGCGCCTCGGCGACTTCCTCGGCGGTGGCGCCGGCCTGCTGCGCCGCCGCCGCGTGCGAGGAAATGCAGCCGTCGCAGCGCGTGGTCACCGCCACGGCCAGCGCGATCAGTTCGCGGGTCTTGGCGTCGAGCGCCTGGCCCTTGCCGAGCGCCTCGTTGAGGCCGCGATACGCGCCGACCACCGGCGGATTGGCCTCGGCGAACGCGCCGGCGGCCTTGCGCAGGTTGGTCAGCGTGTCGGTCCAGTTATTCATCATGGTGCTTGTCTCCTTGGGTACGGGGGATGAAGGCGGGCCGCGGCCCGCCGCGGGTTCAATGGCGCGGGCGCGGCTGGATCAGGCCGCCGCCGGCCTTGGGCGGATGCGCGCGCAGCGCCTCCTCGATCGGGTCGGTGCCCCAGCCGGGCCGGTCCGGCACCAGCAAGTGGCCGTCGCGGTATTCGGGCGCATGCGTGAACAGCTCGTCGTCCCAGGCGAGCCGGTCGATGTCGGTTTCCATGATGCGGAAGTTGGGCACCGCGCAGGCAAAATGCGCGTTCATGAAGGTGCACAGGTGGCCATAGAAGTTGTGCGGCGCCACGTTGACCTCGTGCGTCTCGGCCAGGTCGGCGATCTTCATCGACTGCCACACGCCGTTCCACACCGCGTCCACGATGGCCACGTCGACCGCGTTGCCGCGCAGGAACGGCAGGAACTCGCGGGTGCCGAACAGCGTCTCGCAGGAACTCACCGGATGGGGGCTGTGCTGGCGGATGTAGGCCAGGGCGTCGGGGCTGTAGCTGTCGATCTCGACCCAGAACAGGTCGTGGTCGGCGATGGCCCGCAACAGCTTGAGATAGCCCTCGGTCTTGGCGTTGAAGTTCAGGTCCAGCAGGATGTCCATGTCGGGGCCGGCGCCGTCGCGCAGTGCCTCGAGGTTGTCGCGCAGGTTGCGGATCAGCCGGCGCTCGACGTTCAGCTCGGGGTAGAACGGCGCCGCGAAGCCCGGCCGCCAGGCATGCGCGGGGCCGTCGTCGAACAGGAACAGGTTGGTCTTGAGGGCGCTGAAGCCGCGCTCGCGCGCCTCGGCGCCCATGGCCTTGACGCCGTCCAGGCCGGTGACGGGCGGGCCGAAGTACTTGGGATGGTTGATCCGCCACGCCGGGCAATGCGACCAGTACACGCGCAGCCGGTCGCGCAGCTTGCCCCCCAGCAGCTCGTAGCACGGCACGCCGAGCGCCTTGGCGCGCACATCCAGCAAGGCGTTCTCGAGCGCGCCGATGCCCTCGCCCACCACCCCGCCGGCCGCCGGGCGGGTCCGGCTGTACGCCTCGGCATAGAAGCGCTGCGGGCCGGGCACGGGCTGGCCGACCAGGCCCTGCGCCAACTGCGCGATGACGGCGCTCACGCCCGGCGAGCCGAACCCTTCGTCGTATTCGCTCCAGCCGACGATGCCCGCGTCGGTCTCGATCTTCAGGAAGTGATAGTTGCGCCAGCCCGCGTCGCACGCGAGGGTTTCGACATTGACGATCTTCACGCAGTCTCCTTATTTCCCAAAATTTAGGACTTATATCTTTTTATTCAGGACTTAAATTCATACTACGCGCAAAATCCGCGTCGTTCAACCTTTTGGATATTGCGTCCTGTTAT
Source organism: Bordetella genomosp. 2 (assembly GCF_002261345.1). GTDB lineage: Bacteria > Pseudomonadota > Gammaproteobacteria > Burkholderiales > Burkholderiaceae_B > Bordetella_A. Next base: position 164,739 of record NZ_NEVT01000007.1, read on the forward strand.
TTGGGATTAACGAGCGCTTGCATGGTGGGTGTCGGACACCCATGCGAAAACAGGCCAGACGGCCAAGGTGCCAGACACCCTGTGGGTGTCTGGCACCTATGCGAAGAGGAGAGGCGCCATGCGCGCGCATGGCGGGGCAAGAAAAGCAGAAGGCCGCGCGCGGCTGGCGCGGCGGCCGGCGTCAGGCCGTGCCGGCTGGCGTGGCGTAGGGGCCGGAGTAGCCCAGCTGCCGCGAGATGGCCTCGGCGGCTTCGAGGATGAGCGGGACATACTGGGCCATCTTGACCGAGGTCAGGCGGTCCAGCGGGCCGGAGATGCCGAGCGCCGCCACCGGCCGCTCCAGGCCGCTGAAAATCGGCGCGGCCACGCCGCCGATGCCGTCGCGCCATTCGCCCCGGTTGATGGCGTAGCCGGCGCGCGCGACCTCGGCCAGTTCCTGCTTGAGCACGTCTTCCGTGGCGCGCGTGGTCTGGGTGTGCGAATGCAGCTGGCTCTTGTAGTGCGAGATGTAGTCGAGCTGCTGGAACGCCAGCAGGGCCTTGCCGGTGGCCACGGCATAGGCCGGCGCGCGGCCGCCGATCACCGAATAGGCGCGGATGGGCTGCGGGCTGTCGATCTTGTCGATGTAGACCACGTCCAGCCCGTCGAGCACCGACAGGTGCACGGTCTCGCCGGTCTGGATCGCCAGGGCGCGCATGAAGGGCGGCGCGTAGCTGCGGACATCCATGTTCGACAGCTGCCGCGCGCCCAGCTCGAACATCTTCAGCGTGCTGCGATAGCTGCCCGTGTCCTGGTCGCGCACCACGTAGCCGGCATGGGCCAGCGTCTGCAGGGTCCGGTGGGTGTTGCTGCGCGACAGCCCGCACACCTTGGCGATCTCGTCCAGCGTATGCGCCCGGCCGTCGAGCTTGCTGACGGTCTCGAGCACCATCAATCCCTTCAGTAGAGTCTTGTCCATGTACGGTTACCAGATTGCCACGCACGCCATTGTATGCGCTGCCCCCCGGGCATCCCGGCCGCTTGCGGTCACTTGAGGTCGGCGTTCTTGACCACGTCGGCCCAGATGGCGATCTCGTCGCGCAATGCCTGGTCGGTCTGTTGCGGCGTGGTCGGCACGGCCGTGGCGCCCTGCCCCGCCATGGCCTGGCGCACCGATGGCTGCCCGGCGGCCTGCCGCATGGCGGCCGACAGGCGCTGCACCACCTGGTCCGGCGTGTCGCGCGGCGCCAGCATCGCATAGCGCGTGCTGAGGTCATAGCCGGCGATACCCTGTTCCTGCAGGGTCGGCACGTCCGGCAGCGCCGGCGCGCGCGCCGCCGTGGTGACGCCGATGAAGCGCAGCTTCGGGTTGGCGACCTGCGACATCAGCGTCGGCATGGTGTCGAACACCATGTCGACCTGCCCGCCCATCAGGTCGGCCAGGGCCGGGCCGCTGCCCTTGTAGGGCACGTGCAGCAGGCGCGTGCCGGTGGCGAGCTGGAATTTCTCGGCCACCATGTGCTGCGACGAACCGTAGCCGGCCGAGCCGTACGACAGCTCGCCGGGCCGGCGCTTGGCCAGCGCGATCAGTTCCTGGATGTCGCGCGCCGGCAGGTCGGCGCGCACCACCACGGCCAGCGGCGTGGTGGTGGCCATGGAGACGCCGCGCAGCGATTCGGGGAACGCGTATTGCTGCTGCTTCGACGGCAGCAGCGAATTGATCGCCAGGCTGCCCACCGCGCCCAGCAGCACGGTGTATCCGTCCGGCTTGGCGTTGACCACCGCCTGGGCGCCGATCTCGCCGGCCGCGCCGGCTTTGTTCTCGACCACGACCGGCTGGCCCAGGATGCGGGCCAGTTGCTCGGCATAGACGCGCGCCGAGAAATCGGTGGCGCCGCCGGGCGGATAGGGCACCACCATGCGGATGGGGGCGGCGGGCCAGGAACCGGCGAACGCGGTGGTGGCGGCGGCGGCGGCGGCGGCGGCGAGCAGCAGGATGCCGCCCAGGCGGGAAATGAATGCGGCCATGTCAGTCTCCTTTGAGGGTTATCCCAATTTTTGGGATTTAAATTCTATTATTTGATTTTTTATAGGCTCCCATATAACATTTCAGGCGTCAATCGCATTCGGCCGGGGACGGCCCACAGGAGCACAAATGAAGCAGGAATCCACCCTGGCGGGTGTACGGGTCATCGAAATCTGCAATGTGGCGGCCGGGCCGTTCTGCGGCCTGCTGCTGGCCGACATGGGGGCCGACGTGGTCAAGATCGAACCCCCCGGCACGGGCGACACCCTGCGCAGCTGGGCGCCCATCACCGATGGCTACAGCGAGAATTTCGCCTCGCTGAACCGCAACAAGCGCTCGGTGGCCCTGAACCTGAAGGACGAGGCCGACCGCCAGGTGGCGGCCGACCTGATCGCGCATGCCGACGTGCTGATCGAAAACAACCGGCCCGGCGTCATGGACCGGCTCGGCCTGGGCTACCAGGCCATGTCGGCGCGCAACCCCAGGCTGGTCTATTGCTCCATCTCGGCCTACGGGCAGAGCGGCCCGCGCAGCCAGGAAGGCGGCTTCGACCTGACCCTGCAGGCCATGAGCGGCCTCATGAGCGTCACCGGCGAGCCGGACGGCGCCCCGGTCAAGTGCGGCGTGCCGGTCTGCGATTTCACTGCCGGGCTGTACGGCGCCTTCTCGGTGGCGGCCGCGCTGCGCGCCGTGCAGGCGGGCCAGCCGGGCACGCACATCGATGTCTCGATGCTCGGCGCCACGCTGGGCATCGCCGCGCTGCAGACTTCCCAGTACTTCGGCATGGGGGTGGATCCGGTCAAGCTGGGCTCGGCGCACCCGCGCAATGCCCCCTACCAGGTGTTCCGCTGCCAGGGCGGCTATTTCGGCATGGCGGCCGGCAACGACTCGCTCTGGAAGGCCGTGTGCCAGGTGGTCGGCCGCCCGGAACTGTTCGACGACGAACGCTATGCCAGCACCACCGCGCGCGCCACCCACCAGGAAAGCCTGCGCGACACCCTGGAAGAGATCTTCGCCGGCGCGGACGCCGACACCTGGCTGGCGCGCTTTCGCGAGGCCGGCGTGCCGTGCGCGCCCATCAACCGCTATTCCGACGTGCTGGGCGACCCGCAGGTCGAGCACATGCAATGGGTGCAGGACCTGACGCTGCCCAACGGCGCGCAGACCAGGACCTTCGTCTCGCCCATCCGCTTCGACGCGCGCACCGCTGGCGTGGCGCGCCGCCCGCCCGGGCTGGGCGAGCACAACGCGGAAGTGCTGGCCGAATTGCGCGCCCGGGTGGAGCAATGACGGCCATGACCGACACCGTGCTCGCCATCGACAAGTCGCCGCAAGCCTGGACCTACACGCTCAACCGGCCCGACAAGCGCAACGCGCTGTCGGCCGAGCTGGTCGAGGCGCTGATCGAAGGCGTCGACGCCGCACATGCGGAACAGATCCCCCTGCTGGTATTCCGCGGGGCGGGCAAGAACTTCAGCGCCGGGTTCGACTTCACCGGCTATGAAGCGCAAAGCGAGGGCGACCTGCTGTTGCGCATGGTGCGCATCGAGACCTTGCTGCAACGCGTGGCCGGCTCGCCCAGCCTGACCCTGGCGCTGGCCCATGGCCGCAATTTCGGCGCCGGGGTCGACCTGGTCGCCGCCTGCAAGCTGCGCCTGTGCACGCCCGACGCCAGCTTCCGCATGCCCGGCCTGAAGTTCGGGCTGGTGCTGGGCACCCGGCGCTTCCGCAATATGGTGGGCGCCGACAATGCGCTGTCCATCCTGGGCAGCGCGCGCAGCTTCGACGCCGAGGAAGCCGCCCGCATCGGCTTCGTGCAAGGGCTCGCGGCCGACGCCGACTGGCCGGCCCAGGTGCAGCAAGCGGCCGACACCGCCACGGCGCTCGACGCGCCGACGCGCGCCAGCCTCTACCAAGCACTCGACACCAATGCGCCCGACGCCGATCTGGCGGCGCTGGTCCGGTCGGCATCGCGGCCGGGGTTCAAGGCGCGCATACGGCAATACCTGGACGGCTGACCCAGCCCGCCCGGCCACGGAGGAGGAACATTCATGTCATCCGGATTCAACCAGCAAGACAAGCAGGTGGCGCTGGCCGACCTGGCCGCGCTGATACCCGACGGCGCCTCGGTCGCGCTGGGCGGCAGCTTCCTGCATCGCGGGCCGTTCGCGTTCGTGCGCGAACTGGTGCGGCAGAACAAGGCGCGCCTGGAAATCATCAAGCAGTCGCCCGGCTACGACATCGATCTGTTGTGCCGCGCCGGCGTCGCGGCGCGCGCGCGCACCGGCATCGTCGCCATGGAAGGCAACTTCGGCCTGGCGCCCTATTACCGGAAGGCGGTCGAGACGGGCAAGCTGGAACTGGAAGAACACGCCTGCGCCACCCTGACCGCCGGCCTGCGGGCCGCCGCCTACGGGGTGCCGTTCCAGCCCTGCGCGGGGGTCGAGGGCAGCCAGCTGATCGACATCAACGGCTGGCAGCGCCTAGAAGACCCTTATGGCACGGGCAAGTCGGCCTGGGTGATCCCGGCGGTGCAGCCGGATTTCGCCGTGATCCACGCCAATGAAGTGGATCGCCGCGGCAATGTGCGGGTGCTGGGCACTTCGCACTGGGACCGCATCATGAGCCGCGCCGCGCGCAGCGTGCTGGTGGTGGCCGAGCGCGTGGTCGACAGCGAGGTGTTCGAGCGCCAGCCCGAGGTCACGCTGGTTCCGTATTTCATGGTGCAGGCCTACGCGGTGGTGCCGCGCGGCGCGTGGCCGGGCTCGTGCTGGCCGGAGTATGAAATCGATTATGCAGCGGTGGAGCATTACCTGGATCCCGCCGCGCTGCAGGCGCACCTGGACGCCGCGCCCGAAGCCTCGCAGGAGCACGCATGAGCACGCACTGGTCGCCCTTCTCGTACATCGTCACCAACCTGGCCCGCTTCATCCGCCCGGACGAGATCACTTTCAGCGGCGTGAATTCGACCCTGCCGATGCTGGCCTGCCTGCTGGCCAAGCGGGCCTATGACTGGGATTTCATCTACATCAATGTCGCCGGCGGGGTGGACCCGCGGCCCTCCAAGGTGCCGCTGTCCAGTTCGGACCCGGTGCTGGCGGAACACAGTGCGTCGATTTTCGATAACGAGGATTTCTACGACCTGTGCTGCCGCGGCCGCATGGACCTGACGTTCCTGGGCGCCGCGCAGATCGATGGCGCGGGCAACGCCAACAATTCCTGCATCGGCGACTGGCACCAGCCGAAGGTGCGGCTGCCGGGCGGCGGCGGCGGCGCGGTGATGCTGCCCACCGCCAAGCGGGCCTGCACCTGGCGCACCGAGCACTCGCGCCGCACGTTCGTGGAACAGCTGCATTTCCGCACCTCGTGGGGCGGCTTCCACGGCGTGGCCACGCCGATCGCGGTGTTCGTCAAGCGCGACGGCCGGCTGGCCCTGCAATCGTGGCACCCGGAATCGAGCTTGCGGGAAGTCCAGGAACGCACCGGTTTCAGCTTCGATCACACCGGCGCCGCGCCGACCGAACCGCCCACCGAGCGCGAAGCCCGCGCCCTGACCGAACTGGACCCGGACGGCACGTTCGAGCGCGATGCCGCAGTGACGCTACGGTAAGGGGGGTGGGCCCCGGGGCTTGAGATGAGGGGGGGCATCGGTGGAGGAGACAGTGGGGTTGGGTTCTTCAGGCGCCCGCGCATGGCGGCGGGACCCGGGCGGCCACGTCGCTCGGCTCGGGCGCGCCACCAGGCGCCCTCGGCCCCCTGCGGGGGCTGCCCTCGCTCCAACTGGCCGCCCGGGTCCCGCCGCCATGCGCGGGCTCGCGATGTCTCGGGTTCATACCCCGTGCCTTGTGCGGGTGTCTGGCACCTGCTTGCGGGGCAACGCCCGGGGCCTCATGCAGGTGTACCTACGTCCGCCATCGCCGACGGCTCGGCCTCGCGCATGCCGTTGCCGTGAGTCCTGGCCGGGGCTGGGCGGTGCGGGCCGGCCAGTTGGAGCGAGGGCAGCCCCCGCAGGGGGGCCGAGGGCGCCTGGTGGCGCGCCCGAGCCGAGCGACGTGGCCGGCCCGCCCCGCCCTGCCCCGGCCAGGACGCCCGACGAACACCGCACTCCGCACGAAACGCCCCCCCCCACGAACCCAGACACGAAACAATCCCCCGCTGCCGCCTAAGTAAACAAAGAGAGGAACCCGCCATGCCCCTCCCCCCCACCCTGTGCGCGGCCTACCCGGACCTGTGGCGCAGCCAAGCCTGGGCGAACCGCCCCGCGCTGATCGACGCGCGCGGCGAGACGACGCTTTCGTATGGGCAGTTGCATGACGCGGTGGCCGCGATGGCGGGCCGGCTGCGGCAGGCGGGGGTGGCGCCGCGCCAGCGCCTGGCCATCGCCATGGAGCGCACGCCGGCCGGCGTGACCGCCATACTCGGCGCCATGGCCGCCGGCGCCTGCCCCTGCCCGCTGGAACCGCGCCTGACGCGCGACGAAATCCTGGCCCGGCTCGCCACCGCCGGCATCGGCATCGTGCTGGCCGACCGCGCCAACCGCGCCGCCTATGCCGGCATGCCCGGCATCCGGCTGCTCGACGCCGACGCGCTGGAACCGGCCGCGCCCTTCTGGAACCCGGACATCGCCGCCGACGACCCCGGCCTGCTGCTGTTCACCTCCGGCAGCACCGGCCGCCCCAAGGGCGTGCTGCAAAGCCACCGCGGCCTGCTCAACAACGCGCGCGGCATCATCCCCGCCACCGGCCTCACCGAGGCCGACAAACTGCTGCACGTCATGCCGCTGTATCACACCAACGGCCTGAACAACCAGCTCTTCAGCCCCCTGCTGGCCGGCGCGTGCATCGTGCTGGGCGACCGGTTCCGCGCCCAGGACATGCCCGCGCTGATGGACCTGCACCGCCCCACCCTCATCACCGGCGTGCCCACCATGTACTCGCGCATGCTCGACCACCCCTGCACGCCGGCCAGCCTGGCCGCCCTGCGCTTCGCGCGCTGCGGCTCGGCGCCCATCACGCGCGAGCTGCATGCCCGCATCGAAGCCATGCTGGGCTGCCCGCTGATCGTCTCGTACGGCTTGTCCGAAGCCACCTGCACCTCCACCATCAACCCGCCCGGACAGCGCAGGATCGGTTCCATCGGCCTGCCCCTGCCCCGCCAGCGGGTCTTCCTGCGCGGCCCCGAAGGCCGGGAAATCGCTAGCGCGGACATGGATGGAGAAATCTGCATCGCCGGCGACAGCCTGATGCTGGGCTACGTCGGCGCCGCGGCCGACGGCGTGCTGGAGCGGGCGCCCGCCGTGCTGCGCACCGGCGACCTGGGACGCCGCGACGCCGACGGCTATTTCTATATCACCGGCCGGCTGAAAGACGTGATCATCCGCGGCGGGGAGAACATTTCCCCCATGCTGATCGAGCAGGCGCTGTGCGCCAGCCCGGCGGTCCACAGCTGCTGCGTGGTGGGCAGACCCGACGCCGACCTGGGCGAAGTGCCCGTGGCGTTCGTGGTGCCGGCGCCCGGGGCGCGCGCCGGCGCGGCCGACCTCAAGGCGCTGGTGGCGGACCGGCTGTCGCGCATCCACCAGCTCGAGGACGTGATATTCGTGCAGGCGCTGCCCGAGAACTCGGTGGGCAAGGTCGACCGCAAGGCGCTGGCGCGGGCGCTCGCCGCGCCAGCCTGAGGCGCGGCTCAGCCGCCGATGTAGCTCATCTCGACCCGGCGCTCGCCGTCCGCCGGCGCGGTGCCGCGGCCGCGCAGCTCGGAATAGCGGTCGTCGCGCTGCGCCCAGATGCCGGCGATGGCCTCGGCCAGCTGCGCATCGCTGGCGCCGCCGCGCAGCAGGCCGCGCAGGTCGTGCCCGTGCGAGGCGAACAGGCACAGGAACACCTTGCCCTCCGGCGACAAGCGCGCGCGCGTACAGCCGCCGCAGAACGCGTGGGTGACGCTGGAGATGACGCCGATCTCGCCGCCGCCGTCGGCATAGGCCCAGCGTTCGGCCACGCGGCCCATGATCTCGCTTTCGAGCGGACGCAGCGGATGCGCCGCGCCGATCACGCGCAGCACTTCGTCGCTGGGCACGACTTCCGTCAGGTTCCAGCCATTGGTGGTGCCGACGTCCATGTATTCGATGAAGCGCAGCACGTGGCCGGAATGGCGGAAGCGCCGCGCCATGGGCAGGATCTGGTCGTCGTTCAGGCCGCGCCGCACCACCATGTTGACCTTCACGGGCGCCAGCCCGGCCTCGGCCGCGGCGTCGATGCCGTGCAAGACGTCGTCGGGCGTGAAGGTGCTGTCGCTCAGGCGCGCGAACATGTCGGCGTCGAGGGCGTCCAGGCTGACCGTCACGCGCGTCAGGCCGGCCTGCTTGAGGGCGGCCGCCTTGCGGCGCAGCAGCGTGCCGTTGGTGGTGAGGGTCAGCTCCAGCGGCCGGCCGGCCGGGGTGCGCAGCTCGGCCAGCATGCCGACCAGGGCCTCGATGTTCTTGCGCAGCAGCGGCTCGCCGCCGGTCAGGCGGATTTTCTCGACCCCCAGCTGCGTGAACTGGCGCGCCAGCCGGGTGATTTCCTCGAACGAGAGCAGCGCCGACTGCGGCATGAAGACATAGTTGCCGTCGAACACTTCACGCGGCATGCAATAGGTGCAGCGGAAGTTGCAGCGGTCGGTGACCGAAATGCGCAGGTCGCGCATGGGCCGCGCCCGCGCGTCCAGCGCGGGCTGCCCGGCGGGCGGCAAAGGCGCCTGCGGCACGCGCGGGGCGGTGCGGTCGGCCAGGAAGATGACTTTGCTCATGCAGACATCATATCGCGCAAATCACTGCCATGTGGTTCGGCCAAACGCCTCCTGCAGCGTCTGGAGCCGGCCGGTGTCGGTGGCATCGTAGCCCGCCAGCTGGCTGACGTAGGACAGGTATTCCCGGCCGCGCATGATGCCGAGCAAATCCTGCATGGCCGGCGTATCCAGCGAAGCGCGGCGGATGGCGAAGAAATAGCGCTCGCGCACCAGCGGGATGAAATCCAGGCCGAAGCGCGAGGCGGCCGTCTCGACGCCCACCCCGGTGTCGGCCATGCCGCTGGCGATGTGGGCGGCGATGGCCATGTGGGTGAATTCATTGGTCTCGTAGCCCTGCACGGCGCCGGTCGACACGCCCGCCTGCTCCAGCATGAGCCCCACCAGATAGCGGGTGCTGGAACCGATCTGCCGGTTCACGAACCGCACGTCGGGGCGCGCCAGGTCGGCCATGCCCTGGATGCGCTTGGGATTGCCCGCCACCACGAACAAGCCGGTATTGCGCACCGCGAGATGGATCAGCAGGTAGTCGTCGGGCGCCAGCCATTGCGCGTAGCGCGCCATGATGGGCGCCTCGAACGGCCCGCTGGGCACCTGGAAGCCGGCCAGGTCGCACTCGTGGCGCTCCAGCGAAGCGAGCGCCTCGATGGCGGTGCGGTAGCGCAGCTCCAGCCCCGGCTGGCGGCCGCTCATGTGCTGCATCAGGGACTCCACCGCGAAGCCGTGGCTGGCATGCAGCCGCAGGTGCGGAACGGCCTCGGGCAGCAGCTTTTCGAGCTCTTCCTGCAATTCGGAGGCCAGGCTCTCCAGGGTCGGCATCAGGCGCGCCTCGATGCGGCGGTTGGCCCACAGCAGGCGCTGGGCGAACGGCGACAGTTCGGTGCCCTGGCGCCTCCGGGTGATCAGCAGTTGCGTGCCGAACAGGTCTTCGAAGCGGCGCAATACCCCCCAGGCATGGCGGTACGACAGGCCGCAGGCGCGGCAGGCGCCCGCGATATTGCCGGTGGCGTCGATGGCCGACAGCAGCGACAGCATGTCTTGCAGCGGCTGGCCGGGCTCGCCGGCGGCGCCTTCCAGGAGCCATTGCGGCTGCAGCCCGATGCGGAATTTATATGTCATTAATTTCTTATTGAACCTGGTCAGATTGGCGTTTAGAGTACGCTGATCCAGCGAAGCCCGGCATATTTATATGTTTTATAAAACATATTATCAAGCCCGCCGGGGCGCCACAAGAACGCCATGCGCCCTGCCCACGGCAGGCCGCCACCAGGAGACCGCCATGCCGATTTCCCCGGCCGAACAAAACCCGCCCGGCAGCGCCCGCGGCGGGCCGCCGGCCGTGCCGGCGCGCCAGTCCGGCCCGGCCGCCGTGGCCGCGCGCGCCGCGGCGCGCCTGCGCGACCAGCCCGGCGCCCTGCTGCCCATCCTGCATGCCGTGCAGGATGAACTGGGCTGTATCCCGGCCGACGCGGTGCCCGCCATCGCCGAGGCCCTGAACCTGTCGCGCGCCGAAGTCCATGGCGTGATTACCTTCTACCCGCATTTCCGCGCCGAGCCGGCCGGCCGGCATGTGCTGGCAGTGTGCCGCGCCGAGTCCTGCCAGGCGATGGGCGGCGACGGCCTGGCCGATCATGCGCGCCGGGCGCTCGGCTGCGACTTCCACGGCACCACCGCCGACGGCGAGTTCACGCTGGAACCGGTCTATTGCCTGGGCCTGTGCGCCCAGTCGCCGGCGGTGATGCTCGACGGCCAGCCGCACGCGCGCGTCACGCCAGACAAGCTGGGCCGGCTGCTGGCGCGCGCCGCGCAGGGCGACGCGGAGACCCGGCCATGAACGCGCCGGTCACCGTCTACCTGCCGCGCGACGCGGCCGCGCTGGCCATGGATGCCGACGCCGTGGCGCGCGCCATCGAGCACGAAGCCGCCCGGCGCGGCCAGCCAGTGCGCCTCGTGCGCAACGGCTCGCGCGGCCTGCTGTGGCTGGAACCGCTGGCCGAAGTCGCCACGCCGGCCGGCCGCATCGCCTACGGGCCGGTGCAGCCCGACGACGTGGCCGGCCTGTTCGAGGCCGGCTGGCTGCAGGGCGGCGCGCACCGCTTGCGCCAGGGGCCGACCGAGGACATCCCCTACCTGAAGCGGCAGCAGCGCCTGACCTTCGCGCGGGTCGGCGTCACCGACCCGCTCTGCACCGACGACTACCTGGCGCACAGCGGGCTGCAGGGCCTGCGGCGCGCGCTGGCCATGACGCCGCAGCAGATCGTCGACGAGGTCATCGAATCGGGCCTGCGCGGGCGCGGCGGCGCGGCCTTTCCCACCGGCATCAAGTGGAAGACCGTGCTGACCACGCCGGCGCCCCGCAAATACATTGTCTGCAATGCCGACGAAGGCGATTCCGGCACGTTCTCCGACCGCCTGCTGATGGAAGGCGACCCCTACGTGCTGATCGAGGGCATGGCGATCGCCGGCCTGGCCGTGGGCGCCGCCTACGGCTACATCTATGTGCGCTCGGAGTATCCGCACGCCATCGCCGCGCTGGAGCAGGCCATCGAGCGGGCGCGCCGCGCCGGCTGGCTGGGCGACGACATCCAGGGCAGCGGCCGGCGCTTCGACCTGGAAGTGCGCAAGGGCGCCGGAGCCTATATCTGCGGCGAAGAAACCTCGCTGCTCGAAAGCCTGGAGGGCAAGCGCGGCGTGGTGCGCGCCAAGCCGCCGCTGCCGGCCATCGCCGGCCTGTTCGGGCAGCCCACTGTCATCAACAACGTCATCTCGCTGGCGTCGGTGCCCATCATCCTGGCGCGCGGCGCGGCCTACTACCGCGACTACGGCATGGGGCGCTCGCACGGCACCCTGCCGTTCCAGCTGGCCGGCAACCTCAAGCGCGGCGGCCTGGTGGAAGCGGCCTTCGGCGTCACGTTGCGCGAACTGCTGTACGACTACGGCGGCGGCAGCGCCTCCGGGCGGCCGCTGCGCGCGGTGCAAGTGGGAGGCCCGCTGGGCGCCTACCTGCCCGAATCGCAATGGGACGTGCCGCTGGACTACGAAGCCTACGCCGCCATCTCGGCCATGATCGGCCACGGCGGCATCGTGGCGTTCGACGACACGGTCGACATGGCGCGCATGGCGCGCTACGCGATGGAGTTCTGCGCGGTCGAATCGTGCGGCAAGTGCACGCCGTGCCGCATCGGCGCGGTGCGCGGGGTCGAGACCCTGGACAAGATCGCCGCGCGCGGCCCGCAGCACGAGCAGCAGGTGCACCTGCTGCGCGACCTGTGCGACACCATGCTGGGCGGATCGCTGTGCGCCCTGGGCGGCATGACGCCCTACCCGGTGCTGTCGGCACTGGACCATTTCCCAGAAGACTTCGGGGTGGCCGCGCGCGCGGCCGCACACCCGGCCTGACCACCACGAGGCCAGCCATGCTCGAAACCGTCATCAAGCGCGACCGCGACCTGGGCACTCCCGCCCGCGTGGCGGACACGCTCGTCACCCTGACCATCGACGGCCAGCCGGTCACGGTGCCGGCAGGCACCTCCGTGATGCGCGCCGCGGCCGAAGCCGGCATCAACATCCCCAAGCCGTGCGCCACCGACAGCCTCGAGCCGTTCGGCTCGTGCCGCCTGTGCCTGGTGCAGATCGACGGGCGGCGCGGCTATCCCGCGTCGTGCACCACGCCGGCCGAGGACGGCATGGTGGTCTACACCGAGACGCCCAAGCTGCACGAGCTGCGGCGCGGCGTCATGGAGCTGTATATCTCCGACCACCCGCTCGACTGCCTGACCTGTCCGGCCAATGGCGATTGCGAGCTGCAGGACATGGCCGGCGTGGTGGGGCTGCGCGCGGTGCGCTACGGCCACGACGGCGCCAACCACCGGCACGACCGCACCGACGACTCGAACCCGTATTTCTCGTACGACCCGTCCAAGTGCATCGTCTGCAACCGCTGCGTGCGGGCCTGCGAGGAAACCCAGGGCACGTTCGCCCTGACCATCTCCGGCAAGGGCTTCGCCTCGCGCGTGGCGGCCGGGCAGGACCAGCCGTTCCTGGACAGCGAGTGCGTGTCCTGCGGCGCCTGCGTGCAGGCCTGCCCGACCTCGACCCTGCAGGAAAAGACCGTCATCATGATGGGCCAGGCCGAGCATTCGGTGATCACCACGTGCGCGTACTGCGGCGTCGGCTGCGGCTTCAAGGCCGAAATGAAGGGCCAGGAAGTGGTGCGCATGGTGCCCTGGAAAGACGGCCAGGCCAACCGCGGGCACGCCTGTGTGAAAGGCCGCTTCGCCTGGGGCTACGCCACCCACAAGGAACGCGTGCTCAAGCCGATGATCCGCGCGCGCATCACCGACCCGTGGCGCGAAGTCTCGTGGCAGGAAGCGATCGACTACGCGGCCGCCGAATTCCGCCGCATCCAGGCCAAGCACGGCCGCGACGCGGTCGGCGGCATCACGTCCTCGCGCTGCACCAACGAGGAAACCTGGCTGGTGCAGAAACTGGTGCGCGCCGCCTTCGGCACCAATAACGTCGACACCTGCGCGCGCGTCTGCCATTCGCCCACCGGCTATGGCCTGAAGCAGACGCTGGGCGAATCGGCCGGCACGCAGACCTTCGATTCGGTCATGCACACCGACGTGGTGATCCTGATGGGGGCCAACCCCAGCAGCGCGCATCCGGTGTTCGCCTCGCGCCTGAAGCGCCGGCTGCGCCAGGGCGCGCGGCTGATCGTCATCGACCCGCGCCGCACCGAGCTGGTCAGCTCGCCGCACGTCAAGGCCGCGTTCCACCTGCCGGTGCGCCCCGGCACCAACGTGGCGCTGCTGACCGCCATGGCGCACGTGATCGTGACGGAAGGGCTGGTCGACGAGGACTTCGTCGCGCGCCGCTGCGAAACCAAGGCCTTCGAGCAGTGGCGCGAGTTCGTCGCGCGGCCCGAGCACGCGCCCGAGGCCACCGAGGCGGTCACGGGCGTGCCGGCCGCGGATGTGCGCGGCGCGGCGCGCCTGTACGCCACCGGCGGCAACGGCTCGATCTACTACGGGCTGGGCGTCACCGAGCACAGCCAGGGATCCACCGCGGTGATGGCCATCGCCAACCTGGCCATGGCCACCGGCAACATCGGCCGCGAAGGCGTAGGCGTCAACCCGCTGCGCGGCCAGAACAACGTACAGGGCTCGTGCGACATGGGCTCGTTTCCGCACGAGCTGCCGGGCTACCGGCATATCTCGGACGACGCCGTGCGCGGCGCCTTCGAGGCCGACTGGGGCGTCACCCTGCAGCCCGAGCCCGGGCTGCGCATCCCCAACATGTTCGAGGCGGCGCTGGCCGGCAGCTTCAAGGGCCTGTACTGCCAGGGCGAGGACATCGTGCAGTCCGATCCCAATACGCAGCACGTGGCGGCCGCGCTGGCGGCCATGGAATGCATCGTGGTCCAGGACCTGTTCCTGAACGAGACCGCCAAGTACGCGCACGTGTTCCTGCCGGGCTCGTCGTTCCTGGAAAAGGACGGCACCTTCACCAACGCCGAGCGCCGCATCTCGCGCGTGCGCAAGGTCATGGAGCCCAGGAACGGCCTGTCCGACTGGCAGGTGACCGCGGCGCTGTCGAACGCGCTGGGCTACCCCATGGACTACCGCCACCCCAGCGAGATCATGGACGAGATCGCCCGCCTGACGCCGACCTTCGCCGGCGTCACCTACGAAAAGCTGGACCGGCTCGGCAGCCTGCAATGGCCGTGCAACGACGTCGCGCCGGACGGCACGCCGATCATGCATATCGACGAATTCGTACGCGGCAAGGGCAAGTTCATGATCACCAAGTACGTGCCCTCGGACGAACGCAGCACCCGCGAATTCCCGCTGCTGCTGACCACCGGCCGCATCCTGTCGCAGTACAACGTCGGCGCGCAGACGCGCCGCACCGCCAACGTGGCCTGGCACAGCGAGGACGTGCTCGAGATCCATCCGCAGGACGCCGAGGACCGCGGCATCGCCGAAGGCGATTGGGTCGGCGTGCACAGCCGGGCGGGCCAGACGGTGCTGCGCGCCACGCTGACCGACCGGGTGCAGCCCGGCGTGGTCTACACCACGTTCCACTTCCCCGAATCGGGCGCCAACGTGGTCACCACCGACAGCTCCGACTGGGCCACCAACTGCCCGGAATACAAGGTGACGGCGGTGCAGGTGATGCGCGTGACGCAGCCCTCGGAATGGCAGCGCCAGTGGTCGCGCTTTTCGGACATCCAGCACAAGCTGCTGCGCGAGCGGGCCCGCGAGGCCGAGGCCGCGCTGAGCGGCAAGTGAGCCGAGCGCGCCCCATGGACGACCGCCTGTACCGCCGCCCGCCCGCCGGACGCGCCGATTGCGCCGAAGCGGCGGTGCTGCGCGTGCGCGGCGGCGCCCCCGACGCCGCCACCCAGACCGACCGGGTCGCCGAGGAAACCCCGGTGGCGCTGGAATACAACGGCATCAGCCACGCCACCATGCTGGCCTCGCCGGCCGACCTGGAAGATTTCGCGCTGGGCTTCTCGCTGACCGAAGGCATCGTCGACCGGCCGGCCGACGTGCGCGGCATCGAGGTGGCGCCGCAGTTCAACGGCATCGTGGTGCAGATGGAGATCTCCAGCGCCTGCGCCGCGCGCCTCAAGGCGCGCCGCCGCGCCATGGCGGGCCGCACCGGCTGCGGCCTGTGCGGCGTCGAGACGCTGCCCGAAGTGCTGCGCCAGCTGCCGCCCGTGCCGGACGCCGCCGCCGTGCCGCTTGCCGCGGTGCTGGGCGCCATGCGGGCGATGCGCGGCAGCCAGGCGCTGCACGACCTCACCGGCGCCACTCACGCCGCGGCCTGGGCCGACGCCGGCGGCCAGGTGCGCCTGGTGCGCGAGGACGTGGGCCGCCACAATGCGCTGGACAAGCTGATCGGCGCGCTGGCCCGCCAGGACGTCGACGCGCGCGCCGGCCTGGTCCTGGTATCCAGCCGCGCCAGCTACGAGATGGTGCAGAAATGCGCCGCCGCCGGCATCGGCATCCTGGCGGCGGTATCCGCGCCCACCGCGCTGGCCATCCGCGTGGCGCAGCACACCAATGTCGCGCTGCTGGGCTTCGTGCGCAACGCCGACGCCGCCATCTATGCGCATGCCGAACGCATCCTATCCTGAACGCCCATGGACATCGCCAACCTGATCCGCATGGCCAATCGCATCGGCGATTTCTTCGACGCCCTGCCCGACCGCGAAGAAGCGATCGAAGGCGTGGCCGGCCACATCCACAAGTTCTGGGAGCCCCGCATGCGCCGCGCGCTGCTGGATTTCCTCAGCCAGCACGCCGACGGACAGGCGGGCGAGGTGCGCCTGTCCGGGCTGGTGCTGGAAGCCGTCACCCGCCACCGCGCGCGGCTCGCGCCCCGCGCCGCCTGAGGGCGGGCGCCGGCCGGCGCGCCTGCACGGCGTCAAATGGCCCCGGGCGGGCGAAGCCGCGCCACGGCCGGCGCCGGACCCGCGCGGCACGGGAACTGCTACATTGGCGGGCCAGCCGTCCCAATGCCGCCCGCATGTCCATCCCGCCCACCGTCCACTGGATCGAATCCGGCCAACCCCGTTCCGCGCTCTGGCGCTCAGAAAGCGCCGCGCCGCCGCCCGCCCGCATCCAGGTCGCCGACGACCGGCTGCGCGCCGACGCGGCCTACCGGCTGATCTGCGAAGGCACCGCGCTGCTGTGGCGCGGCGACTTCCACAACGCCCGCCAGTTGCTGCAGGCCCTGGCGCGGCGCATCGACAAGAAGCCGCGCAAGCCGGCCGACAATGCCCTGGACGCCTTCAACCGCCACCGCCAGGCGCAGTCGCAGCGCGCGCGCCTGCTGGGCAGCCTGCTGCTGTCGTTCGACGCCGACCACGGGCTGGACCTGCGGCGCGCGCCGGACGTGCGGCAAGCCTGCCTGCAGGCCTACGGCCCGGCCGCCGGTCCGTACCTGGCATCGCTGCGCGAACTGCAGGGCGTGGTCGGCGCGCACGAGTGGCGCAGGAAAGGCGTGCCCATCCCGGCGCTGGGCGGCGCGCGCATCCATCCGCACTATGGCGTCTTCTCGCCGGTGCGCGGCGAATACCTGGACCTGGCGGCGCGCGCGCCGCTGCCGGGCGGCCAGGCCGCGCTGGCCTACGACATCGGCACCGGCACCGGCGTACTGGCCGCCGTGCTGGCGCGCCGCGGCGTCGAGCGCGTGGTCGCCACCGACCAGGGCCCGCGCGCCCTCGCCTGCGCGCGCGACAACCTCGACCGGCTGGGCCTGGGCGCGCGCGTCGAGGTCGTGCAGGCGGATCTCTTCCCGTCCGGCCAGGCGCCCCTGGTCGTCTGCAATCCGCCCTGGCTGCCGGCCCGGCCCAGCTCGCCGGTGGAGCATGCGGTCTACGACCCCGACAGCCGCATGCTGCGCGGCTTCCTGCAAGGGCTGGCGCCGCACCTGGCGCCGCGGGGCGAAGGCTGGCTGATCCTGTCGGACCTGGCCGTGCACCTGGGCCTGCGCCAGGCCGACGAAGTGCCGGCCCTGATCGCCCGGCACGGCCTGCGCGTGCTCGACCGGCTGGATGCGCGCCCGGTGCATCCGCGCGCCTCCGACCCGGACGACCCGCTGCACGCGGCGCGCGCGGCCGAGATCACGTCGCTGTGGCGGCTGGCCGCCGCCTGAGCCGGCGCCCGCACAACCTCGCTGTCATGTTGGCCGCCGTCGCGGCGCGCCGTCACAGTCATGTCCTGTTGCATTCATCGCGGCGTCATCTGCGTCGTCAATCATTCCGCTTCCTTTTCCCATGGCACGCGGAACGATGAAAACCTGGCAGAAAAACACGAGCGCCCTGCTGTTCGGCTCCCTGGCGCTGCTGGCCGGCTGCGGCAGCGGCAGCGATGACGACGACGATGCTCCCCCGCCATCGCCGCCGGCGGCGAGCCGGCCGATGGAGTTGACCATCCTGCACATCAACGACCATCACTCCAACCTGGATGCCAAGTCCCGGACCTTGCAGCTCAAGAACGCCGCCGGCGCCGCCACGGCGGTGAGCGTGGACGCCGGGGGCTTCCCGCGCGTGACGGCCGCCATCGAGGAGCTGGCGGGACAGTCGGCCAATGTACTCAAGCTGCACGCCGGCGATGCCATGACCGGCACGCTGTATTTCAACCGCGCGGGCGAACCCGGCGAAGCCGACGCGGCCCTGATGAATACGGTGTGCTTCGACGCGATGACACTGGGCAACCACGAGTTCGACAAAGGCGACAGCGGCCTGCACCGCTTCATCGAACTGCTGCATGCCGGCGCCTGCCAGACGCCGCTCTTGAGCGCCAACGTCAGCTTTGGCGCCGACTCGCCGCTGAACCCCTCGCGCGCGCCGGGACTGGTGCAGCCGTCGATCGTCGTGCAGCGCGACGGCCAGCCGATCGGCCTGGTCGGCCTGACCATCGCCAACAAGACGCAGCAGTCGTCCAGCCCCGATCCCGGCACCGTGTTCTCGGACGAGACCGCCGCCGCCCAGGAGCAGATCAACGCGCTGCGCGCCCAGGGCGTGAACAAGATCATCGTCATGAGCCACATCGGCTATGGCTACGACAAGCAGGTGATCGCCGGATTGAGCGGCGTGGACGTGGTGGTGGGCGGCGATTCGCATACCCTGCTGGGCCCCGACACCATGTCCGCCTATGGCGTGGGCACGCCGAGCGGCGCCTATCCGACCGAACTGACCGACAAGGACGGCAAGCGGGTCTGCCTGGTGCAAGCCAGGGAATACTCGCAAGTGGTGGGCGAGCTGAAGGTCAGCTTCGACGCCAACGGCGACGTCACCGCCTGCGCGGGCACGCCGCACGTGCTGATCGGCGACGCGCTCGAAGTCGGCGGCACCGCCCCCAACCCGGCCGACGAGGCCGCCATGCGGGCCGACATCGCCGCCAGCGGCTTCCTGCGCGTGCAGGCCCCGGACCCGGAGGCCACCGCGGTGCTGCAGCCGTACAAGGACAAGGTCGACGCCTACAGCCAGAGCGTGGTGGCCTCGGTGCCCGAGGAACTGTGCTCGCGCCGCGTGCCCGGCGGCCCCGGCTCGGTGGATTACGGCCGCTCCAGCGCGGCATGCAACGCGCTGGGCAGCGTCAGCGTGCGGGGCGGCGACATCCAGCAACTGGTGGCGCAAGCCTATGTGGAAGTGGCCAACGCCCTGTACGGCGGCGCCGACATTTCGCTGCAGAGCGGCGGCGGCGTGCGCATCCCGCTGGAAGGCGAGGTGACCGCGGCCCGGGTGATCGAAGTGGTGCCGTTCGGCAACATGCTGTGGCGCCTGGACGTGACCGGCGCCGAGGTCAAGAGCATGCTGGAAGACGGCCTGCAGGCGGTCTACGGCCCGGGCGGCAGCACCGGCCCGTACCCGTACACCGGCGGCCTGCGCTTCGACGTGAACAGCCTGCAGACCCAGGGCAACCGCGTGTCCAACGTGGAAGTGCGCGACGCCGCCACCGGCGCGTGGCAGCCGCTGGATCCGGCCCGCACCTACAAGCTGTTCGTGCTGAGCTTCAACGCCACCGGCGGCGACGGCTACAAGACCCTGGCCAACGTGCCCGCCGAACGCCGCCAGGACATCGGCGTGCTCGACGCCGACGTGCTGCAGACGTACATCGACATGCAGGCCAAGGACGCGAGCGGCTTGCCGGTGCTGCGGAAACTGCCGGTGGAGTTGTATAGCACCAAGAGCTATATCGAGTAGGGGCGCGGTGGTGCCACGGCGGCGGTGAAAGTTCTTCTGGCGTCGGGGCCTGGTCCGGGGAGCGGCCGGGCTTCCGGGGCCGTCCGGGCGCCCTGCGCGCCCGGCGCCGCTTCGTCAACCTCGTCAGCCTGCGGCTTCCTTCGGTTTCCCTCGCTCGGCCCCGAGGCGCCCGGCCGCTCCCCGGACCAGGCCCCGACTCGCGCCAATGCCGATTCCACCATCGACGGGACGGTTGGGGTTCTTGAGCTTCGTGGGTGGCGCTGGGGAGGGAAGAAAAATCGTGCAGTGCCGCGAATCCGGGCCGCCCTGCGCGGCCCGGATTCGCATTCAGGCTCGGAATGGCGGGGGGCGGATCGGGTTTGTGTTGTTGTTGTGGCGGAGTATCGGCGCTCCCTCCGATATTGTCTGCGAGCCTTATCGGTGGCATCCGCAATACGCGGCGCATCGAACAGTTGGGTCAAGATCCACACACGCACTCAGCCCTCTCCCCGCGCCACCGCACGAATGCGTCTGCAAGCCGCGCAGGGCGGCTTGCAGACGCGGCCCCGCAAGACGTTCTTCTTGTCCCCCGACGCCGCGACGAAGGGCCAAGCACGCGGTCGGCCCCGGCGGCGTGGCGGGTTGCAACCGATGCGAGTCGTGGCGGGAGGCGGAGAGCCGGCGGGGCGCCTCGGGGCCGAGCGAGGGAAACCGAAGGAGCGTAGCGACGAGGTTGACGAAGCGGCGCCGGGCGCGCAGGGCGCCCGGACGGCCCCGGAAGCCCCGCCGGCTCTCCGCCTCCCGCCACGACGCCATGAGAAAACCCACCCTCCACGGCCCAAAGTCACTGCCACCCACACGCATGGATCATGAATTGCCGCGCCGCTTCGGCCGGCCTGGCCAGCGCCGCGCGCGGATGCCAGATCAAGCCCGCTTCCATGGGCGGCACAGCATCGGCGATCGGCACTGCCTCGATCTTCTTGCCCTCCAGCGACCACGGCCGGTACACCATGTCCGATAGCACGGTCACCCCGAAGCCGTGCGCTACCAGGCCGCGCAAGGCTTCCATCGAACGAGTGCGGAAAGCGATGTCGGGCCGCAGGCCGTGCCGTTGCCAGTACGCCAGCGTGGAGCGCTCGCCCTCGTCCATCTCCAGCAGGATGTACGGGCATGCCGCGATGTCCGCCAGGGTGGGCACCGGCCGCGCCAGCAGCGGGTGCCCGGCCGCCGCCCACAACTGGCGCCGCGAGCGCACCAGCACGTGGTGGCCGAAGCGGGCACGCCTGTCCATGTTGGACACCAGGGCCACGCCCAGCTCCACCTCGCCGCTGGCCACGGCGGCTTCGATGGCCGGGCGGTCCATGTCGACCAGGTCCAGCACCACGTCCGGATAGCGCTTGCGGAAACGCGCCAGCAGTTCGGGCAGGAAATAGCCCAGCACCGTATACGACGCCGCAATACGCACCGAGCCGCGCAGCGCGTAGCGCTGGAAGCCGGGCTCGCGCAGGGCGTCGTCGAGCGTGTCCAGCACTTCGCGGGCGCGCTGGTGGAAATTGTGGCCCTCCGGCGTCAGGGTGACGCCGTGCGGATGGCGGTCGAACAGCCGCACGCCCAATTGCCCTTCCAGCGCCAGGATGGCGTTGGTGACCGCCGACTGGGACACGTGCTCGTCGGTGGCGGCCATCGACAGGCGGCCTGTGCGGGCCGCCGCGACGAAGTAGCGCAACTGGCGCAGCGTGACATCCTTGGACATATATTTTCCACATACCTGCTAGCTGAATATATGAATATACGATAACCAGGCGGCTCTCTACACTGCCGGAAAAAACACTCATCCGGCCACGAGGAGACACGCATGAACGCCCCCTTCCCCGCCGGCGCGGCCGGCCTGCCCGCCCCCGCCCTGGACGACAAATACACCCTGGACACCGGCCGCATCTACCTGAGCGGCACCCAGGCGCTGGTCAAACTGCCGCTGCTGCAGCGGTCGCGCGACCGCCTGGCCGGACTCAATACCGCCGGCTACATATCGGGCTACCGGGGTTCGCCCCTGGGCGGCCTGGACCTGGCGCTGTGGAAAGCCAAGCACCACTTGCAGGCGCACGACGTGGTGTTCCAGCCGGGCCTGAACGAGGACCTGGCCGCCACCGCGGTCTGGGGCACCCAGCAGCTCAACCTGTTCCCCGGCGCCACGCGCGACGGCGTATTCGGCATGTGGTACGGCAAGGGGCCCGGCGTGGACCGCTCCATCGACGTGCTCAAGCACGCCAATTCGGCCGGCACCGCGCCCCACGGCGGCGTGCTGCTGCTGGCCGGCGACGACCATGCGGCCAAATCCTCGTCGGTGGCGCACCAGTCGGAGCACGTGCTGATCGCCAGCGGCATTCCGGTGCTGTACCCCTCGAACGTCCAGGAATACCTGGACTACGGGCTGCACGGCTGGGCCATGAGCCGCTACACCGGCTTGTGGGTGGCCATGAAGTGCGTGACCGACGTGGTCGAATCGAGCGCCTCGGTGGAAGTCGACCCCGCGCGCGTGCGCGTGGTCCTGCCGGACGAGCCGCTGCCCGATGGCGGCCTGAACATCCGCTGGCCGGATACGCCGCTGGCCCAGGAAGCGCGGCTGCTGGACCACAAGTGGTATGCGGCGCTGGCCTACGTGCGCGCCAACCGGCTGAACCGGGTGGTGCTGGACAGCCCGACGGCGCATTTCGGCATCATGACGGCGGGCAAGGCCTACCTGGACGTGCGCCAGGCGCTCAACGACCTGGGCCTGGACGAGGCGGCCTGCCGGGCGGCGGGCATCCGGCTCATGAAGGTGGGCTGCATCTGGCCGCTCGACGCGCAGGACGCGCGCGCCTTCGCCACCGGCCTGAAGGAAATCCTGGTCGTCGAGGAAAAACGCCAGATCCTCGAATATGCCCTCAAGGAAGAGCTCTACAACTGGCGCGACGATGTGCGGCCGCGCGTGTACGGCAAATTCGACGAGCGCGACAACGGCGGCGGCGAATGGTCCACCCCTCGCGGCGGCTGGCTGCTGCCGGCGCGCCATGAACTGTCGCCCGCGCTGATCGCGCGCGCCATCGCGGCGCGGCTCGACAAGGCCGGCCTGCCGGCGGCGCTGCGCGCCCGCATCGCGGCGCGCCTGGCGGTGATCGACGCGAAAGAACGCGAGGCGGCGCGGCCGGTCCTGACCGAGGAGCGCAAGCCGTGGTTCTGCTCCGGATGCCCGCACAACACTTCCACGCGGGTGCCGGAAGGCTCGCGCGCGGTGGCGGGCATCGGCTGCCACTACATGGCGATGTGGATGGACCGCAATACCGACACCTTCAGCCAGATGGGCGGCGAAGGCGTGGCCTGGCTGGGCCAGAAGGACTTCACCACGGAACGCCACATCTTCGCCAACCTGGGCGACGGCACCTACTTCCATTCGGGCCTGCTGGCGATCCGCGCGGCAGTGGCGGCGCGCGCGCCCATCACCTACAAGATCCTCTACAACGACGCGGTGGCCATGACGGGCGGCCAGCCGGTGGACGGGGTGCTGACCGTGCCGCAGATCGCCGCGCAGGTGCGGGCCGAAGGCGTGGCGCGGGTCGTCGTGGTGACCGACGAGCCGGACAAGTACGCGCGCGGGCCGGCCCTGCCCGCCGGCGTGGCTGTCCATCACCGCAGCGCGCTCGACGCGGTGCAGCGCGAACTGCGCGAGATCGCGGCCACCACCGTGCTCATCTACGACCAGACCTGTGCCACCGAGAAGCGCCGTCGCCGCAAGCGCGGCACGTATCCGGCGGCGCCGCGCCGCGCCTACATCAACCCGGCGGTGTGCGAGGGCTGCGGCGACTGCTCGGTGCAGTCCAACTGCCTGTCGGTGGAGCCGCTCGATACGCCGATGGGCACCAAGCGGCGCATCAACCAATCCTCCTGCAACAGCGACTATGCCTGCGTGGACGGCTTCTGCCCGAGCTTCGTCACGGCCGAGGGCGCGGTCGTGCGCAAGGCGCGCGGGGCCTCCGCCGCGGCCGAGCCGGCCGCGACGCCGCTGCCGCCGCCCGCCGCCATCGAGGCGGGCGGCGCCTACCGGCTGGTGGTGGCCGGCGTGGGCGGCACCGGCGTGGTCACCATCGGCGCGCTGCTGGGCGCCGCCGCGCACATCGAGGGCAAGGGCGTCACGGTGCTGGACATGGCGGGCCTGGCCCAGAAAGGCGGGGCGGTGCACAGCCACGTGCAGCTCGCCAACCGTCCCGAAGACCTGTACGCCACGCGCGTCGCGGTGGGCGAGGCCGACCTGGTGATCGGCTGCGACGCCTTGACCGCGGCATCGCCCGAAGTGCTGTCGCGGCTGCGGCCCGAGCACGGCCGGGCGGTGGTCAACAGCACCGCCGCGCCCACGGCGAGCTTCCTGGCGCAGCCGGCCTGGCGCTTTCCCGGCGCGCAGGCGGAGCAGGCGCTGCGCCGAAGCACCGGCGGCCATTGCGATTTCATCGACGCCGGCCGACTGGCCGAGACCCTGCTGGGCGACGCCATCTACGCCAACCCGCTGCTGCTCGGCTACGCCTGGCAGCAGGGCGGCCTGCCGCTGGCCTGCGACAGCCTGCGCCGCGCCATCGCCCTGAACGGCGTCGCGGTGGAAAAGAACCTGGCGGCGTTCGAGATCGGCCGCCAGGCGGCGCATTGCGGCGCGGCGTCGCTGCTGCCGGCGGCGCCGGCGCGCGTGGTGGCCATGCCGGAATCGCTCGACGCGCTGGTGCGGCGCCTGTCGGCCCACCTGCGCGCCTACCAGGACGAGGCCCATGCGGCGCGCTACCGCGCCGCCGTCGAGGCGGTGCGCGCGCGCGAGTCGCAGTTGCCCGGCGCGGGCCGGCTGGAGGTCACGCTGGCGGTGGCCCGCAACCTGGCCCGGCTGATGAGCTACAAGGACGAGTACGAAGTCGCGCGCCTGCATGCCGATCCCGCGTTCAAGGACGGCCTGCGCGAGCAGTTCGAGGGCGAACCGGGCCGCGACTACCGCCTGACCTACTATCTGGCGCCGCCGTTGCTGGCGCGGCGCGACGCCCAGGGCAAGCCGCGCAAGCGCGCGTTCGGGCCATGGATCGAGTATGCGTTCCGCGCGCTCGCGCCGCTCAAGCGCCTGCGGGGCACCCGGCTCGACCTGTTCGGACAGACCGCCGAGCGGCGCCTGGAACGCCGGCTGATGGAGGACTACCTGGAGCTGGCGGCGGAGTTCGCCGGCACGCTACGCGCGGACAACCGCGACGTGGCGCGCGAGCTGGCGACGTTGCCCGACACCATACGCGGCTACGGGCATGTAAAGGAACGCAGCATGGACCGGGCGCAGGCGCGCCGGGCCGCGCTGCTGCGGCGCTATCGCGGCGAGCCGCCGGCCAGCCTGGCGGCCTGAGGCCGCGCGGGCGGCGCGCCTTGGCATCCGGCCGGCGCGCCGCCCTGTAGTACGATGGCCCGCTACCGGTCGCCGGCAGGGGCCCGCCATGGAAAACATCCTCCGCAAACTCGACTTCACCACGCTGCGCCTGTTCGTCACCGTCTGCCAGGAGAACAGCATCGCGCGCGCGGCGGAGCGCGAGTTCATCGCGCATTCCGCCGTCAGCCGCCGCATCGCCGACATGGAATCGCTGGTGGGGCTGCCATTGATCACGCGGCACACGCGCGGGGTCGCCATCACGCCGGCCGGCCAGACGGTGTTGCGCCACGCCCGCCGGATCATCGGCGACGTCGAGGCCATGGGTGCCGAGCTGTCGCGGCTGTACGCCGGCGTGAAAGGCCACGTGCGCGTGGTGGCCAACCTGTCGGCCATCGTGCAGTTCCTGCCCGAAGACGTGGCCGCCTTCCAGCGCCTGTTCCCCGAAGTCGACATCGACCTCGAAGAGCAGCACAGCCCCGACGTGCTGCGCCTGGTGCGCGAACGGGCCGCCGACTTCGGCATCTGCAACCGGATCGCCGGTGCGCAGGGGCTGGAGCTGCTGCCGTATCGCCGCGACCGGCTGGCCGTCATGCTGCCGGCCGGCCATCCCAAGGCGGCGGCGCGCCAGCTCAGCCTGCGCGATATCGCCCAGGAGACGTTCGTCGGCCTGCGCGAGAACAGCGCGCTGACGCAGTTGCTGGCCGCCCAGGCGCAGGCGCTGGACACCACGCTGGCCGTGAAGATCCGCGTGGCGAGCCTGGACGCCTTGTGCCGCATGGCGCATGCGGGGCTAGGCATCGCGATCATGCCGCAACAAGTGGCCGAACTCTATTTGCAGGCGCTCGATGTCGCGGTGCGGCCGCTGGCCGATGCCTGGGCGCAGCGCGAGATCTGCATCGTGCATTCCGGCGCGGCCCAGCTGTCGGCCACGGCCGGGGCGCTGGTGCGCTTCCTGACCCAGCAGCCCTGATGCCGCGTTTCGCGGCAGCCGGCGTGCCGAAACGGTACTTCGGCGCACCGCGGCGACTCTCTATATTGCCAACCCAGGCGTGGGCGCGCAGACCCCGCCACGAGAGCAATGGAGACAACGCAATGACCACAGCCAGATTCCTGGCGGGCTGCATGCTCGCCCTCGGCGCCCTGGGCCAGGCACTGCCGGCGCTGGCCGCCGGCTACCCCGAGCGCGCCATCCGCCTGATCGTGCCGACCTCGCCCGGCTCGACCGCCGATGTGGTGGCGCGGGTCGTCGCCGAGAGCCTGGGCAAGGAACTGGGCCAGGCGCTGATCGTCGAGAACCTGTCGGGGGCCGCCGGCATCCCGGGCACGCGCCAGCTGGTGTCGGCCCGGCCGGACGGCTACACGCTGGGCATGGTGTCGTCCAACCACGCCATCAACCCGAGCCTGTATCGCAGCATGCCCTACGACGCGGTGCGCGACGTCACCCCGATCTCCATCATCGGCACGACGCCGCTGGTGCTGGTAGTGGCGCAGGACTCGCCGTATCGCAGCATCGGCGACCTGCTGCAGGCCGCGCGGGCGCAGCCCGGCAAGATCAACTACGGTTCGTCGGGCACCGGCAGCGTGCTGCACCTGGCGGGCGAGCTGCTGAAGGCCAAGGCGGGCATCGACATGATGCACATCCCCTACCGGGGCGGCAATGCGCTCATCACCGATGTCATGTCGGGACAAGTCCAGACGGCGTTCCTGGCGGTGCCTTCGGTGGTGGCGCAGATCCAGGCCGGCCAGCTGCGCGCCCTGGCCGTCAGCACGCCGCAGCGCGTGCCGGTCCTGCCCGGCGTGCCGACGCTGGACGAGTCCGGCGTGCGGGACTATTCCTACGATGCCTGGATCGCCCTGATCGGCCCGGCCGGCCTGCCGGCCGATATCGTGCGCCAATTGCAGGCGGCGACGCAGCAGACCATGCGCGCGCCCCAGGTGACCGGCACGCTCGGACCGCAGGGCTTTGTTTCGCTGGGCAGCAGCACCCGCCACGCCGACGACACGCTGGCCGCGGAGATCGCCAGGACCAGGACCCTGGTGAGCGCCGCGGGCATCGCCCCCGAATAACCACGGCACCCCATGAGCGAGATTTTTTCCGTAGACGGACCGGCGCGGCTGCTGTTGCTGTCGCGCGACCCCGCCCGCATCGCGGCGCAGCTGGCCGGCCAGGCGCTGGCCCTGTGCGACGCCGCGCCGCTGCGCGACGATATCTCGACCGACGAGATCACGCCGCTGCCGATCATGACGCATTTCGACGAGCAACTGGGCCGCTATCCCTATACCGGCCTGCTGGTCGGCGGCGCGCGCCCCATCGGGGTGGACGCCATCCGGCAGGCGGGCATCAACGTGATCGTGGCGGGCAAGCGCTATGGCAAGGGCTCATCGCGCGAGCACAGCCCCATGGCGGAAAAATCGGCCGGCGTGCGGCTGGTGATCGCCGAGAGCTTCGAGCGCATCTACCGGCAGAACGCCGACAACATCGGGCTGTACACCAGCACCGACCTGGGGCTGGTCGAGCGCCTGCGGCGCGGCGAGGCCATCGCCGTGGACGAACTGGTCGCCGGACGCGACGCGCTGGCGGCCGCCATCGTGCGCGCCGGCGGCCTGCTGGCCTTCGGCCAGGCCGAGCTGCATGGCGGGCAGCCCGCGCCGGCGCCGCGCGCGGCAGCGGCGGCAGAGCCGCCGCGCACCCTATTCGAGAAAATCGTGCGGCGCCACCTGCTGGCGACCCCGGTCACGCCGGCCGATCCCGGCCAGGGCGACGGCGTGTTCATCCAGGCCGACTGGCGCTTCATCCACGAGTACTACACCGGCATGGCGGCGCACCTGCTGCGCGGGCGCTTCGGCCGGCAGCCGCGCCTGGCGGATCCGGCCCGCATCGTCGTGTTCGAGGACCACACCTCGTACGTGGAAGAAAGCCCCAATCACGTCCGCATGGGCATCGTCCCGCAGGTGCGCGCCATGTGCCAGGCGCAGAGGGACTTCGTCCGGACCCACGGTCTGCGGCAGCACCGCACGCTGACCGAGGCCGAGGCCGCGCGCGACGCCGGCGGCAATGCCGCGGGCATTTCGCACGCCATGATGACCGAGCACTATGCGCTGCCGGGCCAGATCGTGGTGGGCACCGACTCGCACACGCCGCACAGCGGCGCCCTGGGCTGCGTGGCGTTCGGCGTGGGCACCACCGACATGGCCAACGCCTTCGTCACCGGCGCGGTCCGGCTGGCCCTGCCCGCCTCGCTGCGCGTGGAACTCGCCGGCGCGCTGCCGCCCGGCGTGACGGCCAAGGACGTGGTGCTGCACCTGCTGGCCCTGCCCGAGATCCGCGCTGGCGCGGGCGTCGGCAAAGTCTTCGAGTTCGTCGGCGAGGCCGTCGAAGCGATGTCCATCGACGAACGGGCCACCCTGACCAACATGACGGCCGAGCTGGGCGGCCTGACCGGCATCGTGGCGCCGGACCAGCAGACCCTGCGCTTCCTGCGCGAGCGGCGCGGCGTGGCGATGACGCTCGAACCCTGGATGCGCAGCGATCCGGACGCCGCCTACGCGGGGCGGCTGCGCGTCGATTGCGCCGCGCTATCGCCCATGGTCGCGGCGCCGGGCGACCCCGGCAACGGCGTGCCGCTGGCGCAGCTGCGGGACCGGCCCCGGGTCGACATCGCGTATGGCGGCTCCTGCACGGCCGGCAAGCGCGAGGACTTCGACCACTACCACGAGGTGCTGGCCTGGGCGCTGGCGCGCGGCCTGCGCCTGCCGCCGGGCGTGACACTGTACCTGCAATACGGCACCACGGCCGTGCGCGATTACTGCGTGGCGCGCGGCTATCACCGCACCTTCGCCGCCATCGGCGCGCGCATCCTCCAGCCGTCGTGCGGCGCCTGCGCCAATTGCGGGCCGGGCTCCTCGACCGCGCCCGAGCAGATAACCGTCAGCGCCATCAATCGCAATTTCCCCGGCCGCTCGGGCCCGGGCAGCGTATGGCTGGCCAGCCCGCCCACCGTGATGGCCAGCGCGCTGGCCGGCGAACTGCTGTCGTACGCCGAACTGCGCGCCCGCCACGCGCCCTGACGCCTCAGGACGCGGGCGCCTGCGCGGTGTGGCGCCGCGCCATCAGCACGATGCCGTCGGTATCGACGTAGGCCCAGTCGCCGTCGCGCACGTCCAGCCCATGCAAGGTGATGGCGTCGCGCGGCAGCGCGGGCGCCATGGCGGCCGGCCGGTTCGGCATGGCGCCCAGGGCATGCACGCCGAGCGGCAACCGCGCCAGCGTGGCGGTATCGCGCACGTAGCCGTGGACCAGCACGCCGCTCCAGCCATTCTGCACCGCCATGCAGGCCATGCGGTCGCCGAAGACGGCATGCGCCGCGTTGCCCAGCGCATCCACCACCAGTACGCGCCCCGCCCCGGGGCCGGCCAGCACGCCGGCCAGCGACAGCGCCCCGTCGGGACCGGGCGCCGCGACGACCTGCACCTGCCCGAAGTACCACTCGCGGCCGCCATAGGAGCGGTACACGGGCGGCAGCACGCGCAGCCCGCAGGCGGGGTCGCGCAAGGCCGCGTCGCATAGATCGGCGGTGGACCAGGTGACGTCCGGCGCGTTGCCGTAGCTGGGAGGGGTGAAGGAATCCGACATGGACGAGCCTTTGAGTAGTTGGCGGCGGGGCAGGCGCCGTTCAGGGCTGGCCGATGCCGGTGAGGCCGACCAGCGCGCCCACCAGCAGCATCCACAGGGGATGCACGCGGGTGTACAGCGTGACCAGCGCCACCAGCGCCGTGATGCCGCCCAGCATCCAGGTGTGCACCGAGGCCTCGGTGATGAGCGCCGCGCTGGCGGCCATCAGCCCGGCGGTCATGGGGAAGATGCCGGCCTGCACCACGCGGCGCCAGGGCTTGTCCTTGAAGCGTTCCCACAGCCCCAGCGCGACGACGGCCAGCACCGAGGACGGGCCGAACTTGGCGATGGAGGTGACCAGCGCGCCTTGCCAGCCGGCCACGTGCCAGCCCACCAGCGTCACGATCATCAGGTTGGGCCCCGGCGCGGCCTGGCTCAGCGCGAACAGCGCGCTGAAATCGGCGGCCGACATCCACTGGTGCACTTCGACCACCTGCCGCTGCATTTCGGGCAGGATGGTGTTGCCGCCGCCGAAGGCCAATACCGACAGCTGGGTGAAGATCACCAGCAGCGAAATCAGTACCGGGGTCATCGCGTCGTCCTCCAGGTCAGGAAGATGCTGAGCGGCGTCAGCACCAGCATGGTCGGCAAGAGCGGCAGGCGCAGCACGGCGATGCCGACGAAGCAGGCCAGCGCCACCGCGATGCCGGCCCATTTGCCGCGCAGCGGCCGCGCGATCTTCACCGCCATGGAGATCAGCAGGCCGGCGGCCGCGGCGGCCAGGCCGGCGAACAGGTGCTGGATGCGCGGGTCGTCGGCATAGCGCTGGTACACCATGCCCAGCGCGATCACGATCAGCGAGGGCGCGGCGATCAGCCCCATCAGCGCCGCGAACGCCCCCTTGGGGCCGCGGAACTTCATGCCGAGCGCCACCGACATGTTGATGATGTTGCCGCCCGGCAGGAACTGGCACAGCCCCAGCAGCTCGGTGAAGTCCTCTGGCGATAGCCAGCGGTTCTTCTCGACCACCATGTGGCGGGCCAGCGGCAGGGCGCCGCCGAAGGCGCTCAGCCCGAGCCAGAAGAAACCTTTGAAAAGCGCCCAGGAAGTGGGCGGGGAAGCGAGAGCGGCGGCGTCGGGGCCGGCGGGAGGCGAGGCGTTCATGATGGGCGGCTGTTGACAGGGGCCAAAGCCTACTCCTGCGCGCGCCGGATCGCAATCGCCCGGCACGCCTGCCGTAGAATGGCGGGCCGGCCGCCTTCTGCGGCCGGCCGCGCAGCATGCCCACCTCCGCCTCCCGCCTTTCCTCGCCGCTCTACCCCGTCGTCCTGCTGATGATCGCCATGGTCTCCATGCAGGGCGGCGCGGCGCTCGCCAAGAGCCTGTTCCCGGCGGTCGGCGCGCCCGGCACGGCGGCCCTGCGCCTGCTGTTCTCGGCGCTGATGCTGCTGGCCTATTTCCGGCCGTGGCGCCTCCGCCTGGCGCCCTCGGGATGGCGCCTGATCGTGGCCTACGGGCTGGCGCTCGGCGCCATGAACCTGCTGTTCTACCTGTCGCTGCGCACCATCCCGCTGGGCATCGCGGTGGCGCTGGAGTTCACCGGCCCGCTGGCGGTGGCGCTGCTTGCCTCGCGGCGGCTGGCCGACTTCGGCTGGATCGCGCTGGCGGCGGCCGGCCTGTTGCTGCTGGTCCCGCACGGCGCCGACATCCGCACGCTCGACCCGGCCGGCATGGCCTATGCGCTGGCCGCCGGCCTGTGCTGGGCGCTGTACATCGTGTTCGGCCGGCGCGCCGCGCTGCGCCACGGCACGCACAGCGTGGCGCTGGCGGCCTGCGTGGCGGCCGCGGCGGTGCTGCCGTTCGGCCTGGCGCACGCCGGGCCGGGCATGTTCGCGCCCGCTATCCTGCCGCTGGCCATCGGCGTGGCGATCCTCTCCAGCTCGCTGCCCTATGCGCTGGAGATCACCGTGCTGGCCCGCATGCCGGTGCGCACCTTCGGCACGCTGCTCAGCCTGGAGCCGGTGTTCGCCGCGCTGTCGGGGCTGGTGTTCCTGGGCGAGGCGCTGACGCTCATGCAGTGGGCGGCCGTGGCGGCCATCGTGGCGGCCTCGGCCGGCATCACGGCGGGCAGCCGGCCCGCGCCGCCCCGCCAGCCGGATTGACGCGGGTTTATCATGGCACCGACCGGCCGGCCGCGCCCGGCCTGCTTCCCCATTTTCCCTACAGGAGCTGACATGTCCAATCAGAAAGTCGCGCTGATCACCGCCGGTGGCAGCGGCATGGGCGCCGCGGCGGCGCGCAAGCTGGCCGAGGACGGCTTCCAGGTCGCCATCCTGTCGTCGTCGGGCAAGGGCGAGGCCCTGGCCGCCGAACTGGGCGGGCTGGGCGTGACCGGCTCCAACCTGAAGCCGGACGACATCGCCCGGCTGGTCGATGGCGCCATGCAGCGCTGGGGCCGCATCGACGCGGTCGTCAACAGCGCCGGCCACGGCCCGAAGGGCAAGCTGCTGGACATTCCCGACGCCGACTGGCAGCTCGGCATGGAATACTACCTGCTGAACGTGGTGCGCATCGCGCGGCTGGTCACGCCCATCATGCAGCGGCAGCGCGCCGGCGCGTTCGTCAATATCTCCACCTACGCCACCTTCGAGCCCGAAGCGCTGTTTCCCACCTCGGGCGTGTTCCGTGCCGGCCTGGCGGCCTTCACCAAGGTCTATGCCGACGACTACGCCGCCGACAATATCCGCATGAACAACGTGCTGCCCGGCTTCATCGACAGCCTGCCCGAAAAAGACGACCGCCGCCGGCGCATTCCCATGGGCCGCTACGGCCGCGCCGACGAAGTCGCCGAGCTGATCGCCTTCCTGGCCTCGGACCGGTCCAGCTACATCACCGGGCAGAACATCCGCATCGACGGCGGCATCACCCGCTCGGTCTAGGGCCCGGGGCGACCCGCCATCCCGATTTCTTTCACTGCAACACCCGCACGCATGACCACGCTTTACACCCTCGCCCGCGGCGACGCGCCGCTTGTCATCAACATCCCGCACGTCGGCACCTGGGTGCCCACCGAGCTGCGCCCGCTCATGACCGCGCAGGCGCTGGGCGTGCCGGACACCGACTGGCACGTGGACCGCCTGTACGACTTCGCGCGCGCGCGCGGCGCGACCCTGATGGCCGCCACCCATTCGCGCTACGTGGTCGACCTGAACCGCGACCCGGAAGGCGCGGCGCTCTATCCCGGCGCCTCGAACACCGAACTGTGCCCCACCGGCCGGTTCGACGGCGGCCCGGTCTGGCGCGACGGCGTGGCGGCCGACCCCCTGCTCGACGTGGCGGCCCGCCGGCGTGCCTACTTCGACCCCTACCATGCACAACTGCGGGCCGAACTGGACCGCGTGCACGCGCGCCACGGCTACGTGGTGCTGCTGGACGGCCATTCGATCATCTCGCGCTGCGCGCGCTTCTTCGAGGGCCGCCTGCCCGACCTGAACCTGGGCACGGCCGACGGCGCGAGCTGCGCCGCCTCGCTGCAGGACGCGGCGGCGCGCGTGCTGGCCGCCGCGCCGGCGTTCTCCCATGTGGTCAACGGCCGTTTCAAGGGCGGCTGGATCACCCGCCACTACGGCCGGCCGCAAGACGGGTATCACGCCCTGCAACTGGAAATGGCGCTCGAGGCCTACATGACCGAAGCCGAGCCCTATCATTGGGATGCGCAGCGGGCCGAGCCGCTGATCGGCGTGCTGCGCGCGCTGGTCGACGCGCTGCTGGCGTGGCGGCCCTGAGCCGCGCGGCGCCTCAGCCGGCGGGCCGGCCGTCCAGCTGCCGGTAGACCTCGGTGGACACGCGCATCAGTTCGCCGCGATCCACCTCGCCCGACAGGGCATAGCCGAACCGGCCGTCGACCCAGTAGAACACCCGCACCGGGCCATCCTGCGCGAACTGGAAGGCGGCCTGGCCGCCGGCGGCTTCGCGCGTGACATACAAGGTCAGGCGGCGCCCGTCGGCCGAGGCGTACATGAATTGCGCCACCGGCCCCTGCCCGCCGGGCAGCAGGCGGCCGCCCACCAGGTCGTACCCGGCCCGGGCCAGCGCCGGCGCCCGGACCGGGGCGCCCAGCCGCTTGGTCAGCCAGGCGACCAGCGCCTGTTCCTGGTCGGCGCCGATCTCCACCGGACGCCGCGCGTCGGCGGCGTACACGGCGTGGGCCACCGCGGCGCGGTGCGCGAACCCCGCGCCGGCGGCCGCCACGGTCGCCGGCGCGGCCCGGCGGTCGAGTTCGCCGCGCACCAGCCATGCCGCGGCGGCGCTGCATACGGCCAGCGCCACGCCGGCCGCCAGGCCCGGCCAGCGGCGCCGGCGCCGGGGCGGCGCCAGCGGCAGCCGCAGCGGCAAAGGCTCGTCGGCCACCGGGCCGAGCCATTCGCGCAGGCGCCGGTTCTGTTCGCGCCAGGCCTGCACGCGCGCGCGCGCCCCGGCATGCTGCTCCAGCCAGGCGGCCACCTCCGGCACGCGCCCGGGGGGTAGCTGGCCGTCGGCATAGGCGTGCAGGTCGGCCTCGGTAATCGGCGCGCCCGGGCCGGACACGGCGTGCAGCGTTTTGTCGTTCATGTCATTTGACCCGGTGGATGAGCGCGGCCGCCGGGCGTCCGTCCAGCAGCGCGCCCAGCCGCTCGCGCGCCCGCGACAGGCGCGACATGACCGTGCCGATCGGCACGTCGAGGGCCAGCGCCGCCTCGCGATAGCTGAACTCCTCGACGCCCACCAGCAGGATCACGGCGCGCAGGTCGGGCGGCAATAGCTGCAGGCAGCGATCCAGGTCGCGCACCTCCAGGCCATCCGCCTGGGTGGCCCGCACGGGGATCTCGGCCAGCTCGGCGTCGGCCTGCCAGTCGGCCTGGCGGCGCTGCGCGCGCAGGCCGTCGATGAACTGGTTGTGCATGATGCCGAACATCCAGGCCCGCAGCTCGCCGCGCCGCTGCCAGCGCGAGAAGCGGCTCCAGGCGCGTTCGAGCGTGTCCTGCACCAGGTCGTCGGCCCGCTCGCGGTCGCCTGTCAGCCCGCGGGCGTAGCGCCGCAGGCTGGGGATGCAGGCGACGATCAGCGCCTCGTCGTCGGCGCGCATGCGGGCGGCCGGCCGGGCTCAGGGCTTGACGATATGCCAGACGTCCTTGACGTTGTCGCCCTGCTTGTCGCCGGGCTTGGCGTCCTTGACGAACAGGTACAGCGGCTTGCCCCGGTAGGCCCACTGCTTCGAGCCGTCGTCGCGCGTGACGATGCTGTAGTCGCCTTGCGCCTTGGCGTCGGCCGACGCGGCCAGCGGCGGCCAGGCCTTGGCGCACTGGTCGTTGCACACGCTCTTGCCGGCGCTGTCCTTGTCGAAGGTATAGAGGGTCATGCCGGACTGGTCGACCAGCATGCCGTCCTGGGTCTTGACGGGCGCCTGGGCGTGGGCGGCGGCGGCGAACAGGGCGCAGGCCGCCAGGACGGCGGCATGGCGGGCGGTGGCGATACGGATGGTCATGGTGGGCTCCTGAAAAGGGATACGGCACTGCTACAGACGTCCGCCCTGCCCGACTTATTCCATCCGGCCGGCTCAGTCGCGGAAATTCTGGTACTGCAGGGGCAGGTCCACGTCGGTCTTGCGCAGCAGCGCGATGACCTCTTGCAGGTCGTCGCGCTTCTTGCCGCTGACGCGCAGCTTGTCGCCGTTGATCTGGGTTTCCACCTTGAGCTTGGCGGCCTTGACGGCGGCGATCAGCTTCTTGGCCACCGGCTGCTCGATGCCCTGGCGCACGGTGATCTTCTGGCGCGCCCCGCCCAGGTTCTCGAGCGGATCGGCGACTTCCAGGCAGCGCACGTCGATGCCGCGCGCCGACAGGCGGCCGCGCAGGATGTCGAGCATCTGCTTGAGCTGGAAGGCGCTGGGCGCGGTCTGGGTGACCACGAAGCCCTCGAGCTCGAACTTGGCGTCGGTACCCTTGAAATCGAAACGGGTGGCCAGCTCGCGATTGGCCTGGTCGACCGCGTTGCTGAGTTCGTGTTTGTCCACTTCGGAAACCACGTCGAAACTGGGCATGGCCTGCAACCTATGAAAAAAAACAATCAACGGCGGCCCTCCTGCCGCCGGCGCATGCTCCAGTTTATGTCGATTTCGGGGTCGCGGCGATATCATCTGGGCTGGGCGGCGCGCTCCCGGCGCCGCCGCTTCCGGGAATCGCCATGTTCTACAACGTCCTGAAGTTCGCGCACCTGCTGGCCATCATCGTCTGGGTCGGCGGCATGATCTTCGCGTACTGTTTCCTGCGGCCGGCGGCCGCGGCGCTGGAACCGCCGCAGCGGCTGCGCCTGATGCAGGACGTGCTGGGCCGCTTCCTGAACGCCGTCTTGTGGGCGGTGGTGGTGGCCTTGGCCAGCGGGGCCTGGATGGTCGGCCGCTCGGCGCGCCAGGCGGCCGAGTCGGGCGGCAATTTCCACATGCCGCCCTCCTGGATGGCCATGGCGGTGCTGGGCCTGCTCATGACCGCCATCTTCGGCCATGTCCGCTACATCCTGTACCCGCGCCTGGCGCGCGCGGCCCAGGCCGGGCAATGGCCCGCCGCCGGCGCCGCCATGGGCGCCATCAAGACCTGGGTGGGGGTCAACCTGGCGCTGGGCCTGCTCACCGTGGCGGTGGTCCTGCTCGGCTGACCGCCGCAGCCGGCCGCGGGCCTGCAGATCCGCAGGCGTCTCTGCAGGTGTCTGACACCCCATGCGGTACTGTGCGCCAGCATGCGGTCTCGCCAGGGGGTGTCAGACACATTCCCTGCGACACTGCCACAGGTGTCTGACACCCCATCCGGCACTGTGCGCCAGCACGCGATCTCGCCAGGGGGTGTCAGACACCTTCTTAGCCGGCCGCGGCCCCGGCGCTCAGTCCACTCGCGCGCCGGACTGCTTGACCACTTCGGCCCAGCGCTTGATGTCGGCCTTGTGCACGCGCTCGAAGGCCGCGGGGCTGGGGTCGGTCGGCGGGGTGATGCCCTGCGAGTCGATCAGCCAGCGCTGGAATTCGGGCTTGGACATTTCCTTGATGACCGCGTCGCTGAAGCGCTTCTGGATATCGGCCGGCAGCTTGGCGGGACCGAACAGGCCATACCAGGTGCTGCTTTCATACCCCGGCAGGCCGCAGCCCTCGGCCACGGTGGGCACGCCCGGCAAGGCTTCGAGCGGCTTCGAGGTGGTGACGCCCAGGGCGATCACCTGGCCGGATTGCACCGCGGCGATGCTGGGCGCGCTCTGGTTGAAGAAGAAATCGACCTCGCCCGACAGCAGCGCCGTCATGGCCGGGCCCTGGCCGCGATACGGCACGTGCATGATCTGCACCTTGGCCTGATTGGTGAATTGCGCGCCGGCCAGGTGGCCCGAGGTGCCGTTGCCAGTGGACGAGTAATTCATCTTGCCGGGATTCTTGCTCGCCAGCGCGATCAGGTCCTTGCAAGTCTTGATATCCGGATGCTTCTTCGGGTTGACCAGCAGCACGTTCGGCACGTCGCCCAGCAACGCGATATGGCTGAAGTCGTTCCAGACATCGAAGCTCAGGCTCTTGTACAGCGCGGCGTTGATGGCATGCGTGCCGGCGGTGCCGAACAGGAACGTGTAGCCGTCGGGCGCCGCGCGCGACACCACGTCCGACGCCACATTGCCACCCGCCCCGGTGCGGGCTTCGACGACCACGGGCACGCCCAGTGTTTCGGTCAGGCCCTGGCCCAGCTTGCGCGCGTACAGGTCGACCCCGGATCCGTTCGGGAAGCCGCCGACGATCGTGATGGGCCGCGACGGCCATTTGTCCTGCGCGGCGGCCGGCACGGCGGCCGCCAGGCTGGCCGCGGCCAGGGTGGCGATGCTCAGGATACGCAACATGGTTTATTCCCCTTGTGAAGTTGGTGCTGCGATAGGCCGCCCGCCGTGGCGGGCGGCGTTTTGTGAAAATCAGCACAATTGCGCCACCGCCCGGCCGATGCGTTCCAGGGCGGCCTGCAACTGCGCCTGCGAAGTGGCGTAGCTGATGCGGAAATACGGCGCCAGGCCGAATACCGTGCCCGGCACGACGGCGACATCATGCTCGTGCAGCAGATATTGGCAGAAGTCGGCGTCGGTCTCCAGCTTGCGGCCGCCGGGCGTGACGCGGCCCAGCACGCCGGCGCAGCTGGCGTAGGTGTAGAACGCCCCTTCGGGCCGGCGGCAACTGAGGCCGTCGATGGCGTTGAGGCCGTCCACCACCAGGTCGCGCCGCGCCTGGAACGAGCGCCGGCGCTCGGCCAGCACGTCCTGCGGGCCGTCCAGCGCCTCGATGGCGGCGGCCTGGCTGACCGAGCACGGGTTGGAGGTGCTCTGGCTCTGCACGACCGCCATCGCGCCGATCAGCTCTTTCGGGCCGCCGGCGTAGCCGATCCGCCAGCCGGTCATGGCGTAGGCCTTCGACAGGCCGTTGATCGTCAGCGTGCGCGCCTTCAGGCGCGGCTCCACCTGCGCCATGGTGCGGAAGGCGAAGTCGCCGTAGATGAGGTGCTCGTAGATGTCGTCGCAGATCAGCCAGACATGCGGGTGGCGCAGCAGCACATCGGCCAGCGCGCGCAAGTCGGCCTCGCCGTAGGCCGCCCCCGTGGGGTTGGACGGCGAGTTCAGCATGACCCAGCGCGTGCGCGGGGTGATGGCGCGTTCCAGGTCGGCCGGATCCATGCGAAAGCCGTTGTCTTCGCGGCACGCCACTTCCACCGTCTTGCCGCCGGCGATGGCGATCATGTCGGCATAGGACGTCCAGTACGGCACGCCCACCACCACTTCGTCGCCGTCGTCCAGCGTGGCCATCAGGGCGTTGTGGATGACCTGCTTGGCGCCCGCCCCCACGGTGATCTCGTCCAGGCCATACGACAGGCCATTGTCGCGCTCGAACTTGCGGGCGATGGCCGCCTTCAGGGCCAGCGTGCCGTCGAGCAGGGTGTATTTGGTCTCGCCGGCCCGGATGGCGCGGACGGCGGCCTCCTTGACGTTGTCCGGCGTGTCGAAGTCGGGCTCGCCGGCGCCCAGCACGATGACGTCGCGCCCTTCGCGCTTGAGCTGGGCGGCCCGCGCGCCGATGCGCAGGATCTCGGACACCGCGATGCGGGCGATGCGGCCGGCGCGCCGGAACGCGGGCGCCGCGGAATGATCGGTAGACATGCTTGCTGTTGAATCCATGTTCGGTGAAAGAAACCGGCGCCGCCTACAGCGCGGCCGTGACCATGATCTCGACCAGGATGTCGGGCGCGGCCAGCTCGATGGCGCCGCAGCAGCGCGCCGGCGCCTGGCCGGGCACGATCCAGGCATCGTAGACCGAATTCATGGCCTGGAAATCGGCCATGCTCTTGAGCCAGATCGTCACGTTCAGCACCTTCGACTTGTCGGTGCCGGCGGCCGCCAGCATCTCGTCGACCTTGGCCAGCACCTGGCGGGTCTGGCCGGCCGCGTCGGCGCCGCGGTCGTCGGCGGTATGGCCCGCCAGGTACACGGTGCCGTTGTGGATCACCGCGCGCGCGCGGCGGGTATTCTGGTCGAGCCGGGTAATGGCGCTCATTGCTGCACCCCCTGGCCGGAAATGCGGCGGCAGTGGTTCAGCGCCGCCTGGATCAGGTTGTCGCTGGCCTCCGGCGTGCGGAACGCCGAATGCGCCGGCAGCGTCACGTTGTCCAGGCGCGTCAGCGGATGGTCCTTCGGCATGGGCTCGGTGACGTAGACGTCCAGGCCGGCGTGGCCCAGCTTGCCCGATTCCAGCGCCTCGATCATGGCGGCCTCGTCGACCAGCGCGCCGCGCGCGGTATTGACCAGGATGGCGCCGTCGCGCATGCGCGCGATGCGCTCGCGCGAGATGATGCCGCGCGTCTCGTCGGTCAGCAGCAGGTGCAGGGACACCACATGGCTCTGCGCCAGCAGCTCGTCCAGCTCGACGAAGCGCACGCCGGGATGCGTCTTGGGGCTGCGGTTCCAGGCGATCACCTGCATGCCCGCGCCGCCCGCCAGGCGCGCCACCTCCGCGGCGATGCCGCCGAAGCCCACCAGCCCGAGCGTCTTGCCGGTCAGCTGCACGCCGTCCGAGCGCAGCCAGTTGCCGGCGCGCATGCCGCGGTCCATGCGGCCGAATCCCTTGGCCGACGCCCACATCAGCGCGAACGCGCATTCGGCCACGGCGGTGTCGCCGTAGCCCTTGATGATGTGCACCTGGATGCCGATATCGGCCAGTTCCTCTGGGTTCATGTACGAACGCGGGCCGGTGCCGAGGAACACCACGTGCTTCAGGCCGGCGCACTGGCGCGCGATGTCGGTCGGCAGGTGGGTATGGTCGATGATGGCGATTTCGGCGTCGCCCAGCACGCCCGGCAACTGGTCGGACGTGATGTCGGGCTGGCGGTTGATGGTCAGCGGCAGGTCGTCGGCGCGATGCAGGCGCTCGGCCACGGCCGACAAAGTGGGGTTGGCGTCGACAAAGATAGCTTTCATGTGGTGTGGATCCTGGGTGAGGGTTCGGAACAAAAGGGTCAGGAAGCAGCGGGCGCGGCGCCGGCCTCCAGCAAGCGCGACTCCGCGTAGTCCGCCAGCGCGTTGCCCATGTAGATCTCGGCGTAGCCGGCGCGGGTCAGTTCGACCACGTGGTCGAGGTGCTTGTCGATGTGCTGGCTCATCAGCGCCTGCACCGCGGCGACATCGCGCGCCTGCAGGGCGCGCACGATGTCGGGATGGTCGTTGCGGGTCTGGCTGCGGCGCGCCTTCAGGTCGATCCAGCGCGGGAAGCGGATGCGCTCGTTGATGGAGCGCACCGAGCGCACGAACTCGGGGTTGCCGGCCAGCCCGGCCAGGCGCTCATGGAACGCCTCGTCGCGCCACAGCAGGTCGAGCGCCTGGGCGTCGGTGTCGATCTCGTCGCGGCTGCCCGCCACCGACGCGGCCAGGTCGGCCAGGGCCTGGTCCGACGCGCGGGCGCAGACCAGCCGGACCACGCCCAATTCGACAGTGGCGCGATACTCGTACAAGGCCATCAACTGCCGCGCGTCGAGCGGCCGCACCGTGTAGCCGCGGTTGGGCGTGGCCACCAGGAAACCCTCCGCCGCGATGCGGTTCAGCGCCTCGCGCACCGGCGTGCGGCTGACCCCCAGCTGGCGGGCCAGCTCGAGCTCGTTGACGCGCTCGCCGGGCCGCAGCCGGAAGGTCGTGGCCATGGCCTTGATGCGGTCGTACACCGGGACCGGGGAGGTGGACGGGAGGGAAGTCATGGCAAGCATCGGAAGGCGGCCTCAGGCGGGCCCGACGGCATGGACGGCCTGGCCGTGGTGGAACCGCTGCAGGAAGGACTTGAGACGCTCGTTGCGCGGATGACGGAAGATCTCTGCCGGCGTGCCGATCTCGGCCATGACACCGTCCAGCATGAAGCCGACCCGATCCGATACGTCCGCCGCGAATGCCATCTCATGCGTTACCAATACCATGGTCATCCCCTCGGCCGCCAGCTCCTTGATGACGCCCAGCACTTCGGACACCAGTTCGGGGTCGAGCGCCGAGGTGACTTCGTCGAACAGCATGACGGCGGGCCGCATGGCCAGCGCCCGGGCGATGGCGACCCGCTGCTTCTGGCCGCCGGACAGCCGGCTGGGATAGGCGTCCACCTTGTCGGCCAGGCCGACCTTGGCCAGCAGCTCGCGCGCCAGCTCGCCCGCCTCGGCGCGGCTCATGCCCTTGACCTGCATGGGCGCCTCGATGACGTTCTGCAGCACCGTCATGTGCGGGAACAGGTTGAAGTGCTGGAACACCATGCCGATGTCGCGCCGCAGCGCCGCCAGGCTGGCGTCGCCGGGCGGCTTGTGGCCGGCGTCGAAGTCGAAGGCGTGCGCGCCCACCGCCAGACGCCCCGCCTGCGGCATTTCCAGCAGGTTCATGCAGCGCAGGAAGGTCGACTTGCCGGAGCCGCTGGCGCCGATCAGCGTCACGACTTCGCCCTTGGCGACGTCCAGCGACACGCCCTTGAGCACATGGTGGCTGCCGAACGATTTGTGGATCGCGGCCGCCTGCAGGATGGGGGTGTGCGGGTTCATCGATGCGCTCCCATGCGGGCTTCCAGGCGCTGCGCCGCCAGGGTCAGCGGGAACAGCACCACGAAATACACGACCGCCACCACGGTGTAGGTTTCCAGCGGCCGGTAGATGGCGGCGGTGATGACCGAACCCTGGTACAGCAGGTCGCCCACCGCCACGGTGGATACCAGCGAGGTGTTCTTCAGCTGCAACACCGTCTGGTTGATGAAGGACGGGATCATCACCCGCACCGCCTGCGGCAGGATCAGGCGCCGGAAAATGCGGCCGCGCCGCATGCCCAGCGCGCGGCCGGCCTCCCACTGGCCGCGCTCGACCGCCTCGATGCCGCCGCGGAAGATCTCGGCGTAGAAAGCCCCGCCGTACAGCGACAGTGTCAGGAAGCACGCCATGCCGGGCGACATCTCCACCTGGATCAGCACCGGCAGCGCGTAGTACATCCAGACCAGCTGCACCAGCAGCGGGGTGCAGCGGAACACCTCGATGTACGCCACCACCGGCACGTTGACCCAGCGCGGCGCATTGGTGCGCAGCACCCCGGCGACCAGCCCGATGGCCAGCCCGGCCAGCGCCGTGGTGACGGTGAACACGATGGTGATCCACAGTCCCTTCCAGAGCAGGCCGGTATAGGGCGCCAGGGCCTCGAAGCTCCATGCGTACTCCATGGCGCGGCCCGCTCAGAACTGCACTTCGGGCGGGATGTCGTCTTCCTGCACGCCGAGCTCGGCCAGGCTTTGCAGGAACCATTCGCGGGTCTGCGCCATCGAGCGGTTGTAGTCGGCCCATACGCTCAGGAAGTCGCGCCAGCTCGGGTCGGCCTCGCGGCGCACGGCGATGTTGGTGGGCAGCGTCAGGATCGGGCGCGGGATGGCGATCTCGCCCAGCGCCGGGTTCTTCTTCAGCATGGGCAGCGCCAGGATGGCCAGCACCACATTGCAGTCGGCGCGCCCGGTGGACACCGCCAGCACCGCCTCGTCGCGCGTCTTGAACGCCAGGATATTGGCGCGCGGCGCGTAGCGGCGCGCGATCAGCTCGTGCGCCGAGCCCATGTCCACCGAAATGCGCACCTCGGGCTTGTTCAGGTCCTGCCAGGTGGCGGGCTTGGCAAAGCCCTTGCGCGTGACGGCCGTGAACGAATGCACCAGGATGGGCGTGGCGAAATCCACCATCAGCGCCCGCTCGGGCGTGGGGTTGACGGCGAAGGCCAGGTCGATCTTGTTCGATTGCAGGTCGAGGATCTGGTTGCCCCAGGTGGTTTCCACCGTCTCGACCTTGACATTGAGGATGCGGGCGATGTCGGCGGCCATGCTCAGGCAGGCGCCCGACCAGGTGCCGTCGGCCAGGTTCTTGGTGAAGTACGGCGCCTGGCCGACGATCACGCCCATGCGCAGAGCCCCCGCCTTGCGCACCCGCTCCATGGTGGAGCCGGCGGCGGGCGCGACCGGCGCCGCCTGGGCGAAGGCGCGGGCGGGCAGCGCGGCCGTCGCGGCCGTGGCGGCACCCAGCAGGGCGGCATGACTCAACATCTCTCGGCGCTTCATATATAACCCCTTGAATTTTCAGTTGAAATAAACGAATCCCAGCTGCCTTGCCGGCCAGGTGTCCTAGCCAAATTGCACACTCACGTGTAGACATATGATGAATATTGTTCTGTATGCAGTCAAGTGTTATGCTTCGCCGTGTCGGGCGCCATCGTCTGTGCGCCCTCCTTCCCATACGGCGAGAGACCGCACATGACCACCGGCCTTCCCGTCCGCACCGGCGGACAAATCCTGATCGATCAATTGCGCCGCCAGGGCGTCGAGCGGGTCACCTGCGTGCCCGGCGAAAGCTACCTGGCCGCCCTCGACGCGCTGTACGACAGCGGCGTCGATGTGGTCATCTGCCGCAATGAAGGCGGGGCCGCGATGATGGCCGAGGCCTACGGCAAGCTCACCGGGCGGCCCGGCGTGTGCTTCGTCACGCGCGGCCCGGGCGCCACCAACGCCAGCCACGGCGTGCACATCGCCATGCAGGACTCCACCCCCATGCTGCTGTTCATCGGCCAGGTCGACCGCTCCATGCGCGAGCGCGAGGCCTTCCAGGAAGTGGACTACCGCGCCATGTTCGGCGCCATGGCCAAGTGGGTGGTGGAAATCGACCGCGCCGAGCGCATCCCGGAACTGGTGGCGCGCGCCTACCGCGTGGCCATGCAGGGCCGCCCCGGCCCGGTGGTGATCGCGCTGCCCGAAGATATGCTGGTGGACACTTGCGCCGTGGCCGACGCGCCGCGCGTCGAGCCGGCCCAGGCCTGGCCGGCGCCGCACGACCTGCGCGCGCTGGAAGACATGCTGGCGCAGGCCCGCCGCCCCATCGCCGTGCTCGGCGGCTCCGGCTGGGACGAAACCGCCTGCCGCCAGTTCGCCGAATTCGCGCAGCGCGCGGGCTTGCCGGTGGCCACCTCGTTCCGGCGCGCCTCGCTGTTCCCGGCCGACCACCCCTGCTATGCCGGCGACCTGGGCATCGGTCCGGACGCCCGCCTGAAGGCGCGCGTGGCCGAGGCCGACCTGATCCTGCTGGTGGGCGGGCGGCTGTCGGAAATGCCGTCTTCCTCGTACACGCTGCTGGACGTGCCCGTGCCGCGCCAGCAACTGGTGCACGTGCATGCCGGCGCGGAAGAACTGGGCCGCGTCTACCAACCGGCGCTGGCCATCCAGGCCGGGCCGCGCGCCTTCAGCGCCGCGCTGGCGGAACTGGCCGTGCCGGCCGCGCCGGCCTGGCAAGGCAGCGCCGAACAGGCGCATGCCGACTACCTGGACTGGACCGAAACGCCGCGCAACCTGCCGGGCGACTTCCAGTATGGCCAGGCGCTGGCCTGGCTGCGCGAGCGCCTGCCGCGCGACGCCATGGTGTGCAATGGCGCGGGCAACTATGCGGGCTGGCTGCACCGCCATCACCGCTTCCATGCCTTCGGCACCCAGCTGGCGCCCACCAGCGGCTCGATGGGCTACGGCGTGCCGGCCGCGGTGCTGGCCAAGCTGCAATTCCCGCAGCGCACGGTGCTGGCCTTCGCCGGCGACGGCTGCTTCCTGATGAACGGCCAGGAGTTCGCCACCGCCGTGCAGTACGATGCCGCCATCATCGTCATCGTGCTGGACAACAGCCAATACGGCACCATCCGCATGCACCAGGAACGCGACTACCCCGGCCGGGTGGTGGGCACGCAATTGCGCAACCCGGATTTCGCCGCCATGGCGGTGGCCTTCGGCGGACACGGCGAACGGGTCGAGCGCACCGAAGACTTCGCCCCCGCGTTCGAGCGCGCCCTGGCTTCCGGCAAGCCCGCCATCCTGCACTGCATGC
Source organism: Bordetella genomosp. 2 (assembly GCF_002261345.1). Lineage (GTDB taxonomy): Bacteria > Pseudomonadota > Gammaproteobacteria > Burkholderiales > Burkholderiaceae_B > Bordetella_A. Next base: position 209,697 of record NZ_NEVT01000007.1, read on the forward strand.
TGGACCCGCGCGCCCAGTCGCACGCGCGCGACTTCACCCCGTCCGCCTCATGAGCGCCGCCCCGCACGTCGTCGTGATCGGCGCCGGCGCGGTGGGAGCCGCGACCGCCGTCCAGGCCCGCAACGCCGGGCTGCGCGTCACCCTGGTGGAATCCGGCGAACCGGGCGGGCGCCAGGCGGCCAGCTACGGCAATGCCGGCTGGCTGTCGTCGCACTCCATCCTGCCGCCGGCCGCGCCAGGGGTGTGGAAACAAGTGCCCAAATGGGTGCGCGACCCGCTCGGACCCCTGGCCGTGCGCGCCGGCTACTTGCCGCGCGCCCTGCCCTGGCTGGCGCGCTACCTGGCCTCGGCCTGGACCTGGCCGCGCGTCGAGCGCACCGCCCATGCCCTGCGCACGCTGCTGGCCGACGCGCCGGCGCTGCACCAGGCGCTGGCCGCCCAGGCCGGCGTGCCGCACCTGATCGAACAGCGCGGCCTGCTGCATGCCTATTTGTCCGAACAGCAGTTCCGCGCCGACGCGCGCGCCTGGGAAATCCGCCGCCGCGAAGGCATCCAGTGGCAAGAGCTGGACACCGCGGCGCTGCGCGCGCGCGAACCCGACCTGCATCCGCGCTACACCTTCGGCGTGCTGGTGCCCGAGACGGGCCATTGCCGCGACCCGGGCGCCTACGTGGCGGCGCTGGCGCGCCTGGCGCGCTCGCTGGGCGCCGACCTGCGGCGCACGCGCGCCACCGGCTTCGCCATCGAAAACGGCCGGCTGCGCGCGGTGCGCACCGCCGATGGCGACATCGCCTGCGACAAGGCCGTGATCGCCGCCGGCGGACACTCGCGCGAGCTGGCCCGCCAGGCCGGCGACCGCGTGCCGCTGGGCGCCGAGCGGGGCTACCACGCGGTGGTCCGGCAGCCCGAGGCCGGGCCGCGCACCTCGACGATGTTCGCCGACTGCAAAGTGGTGGTCAACGCGATGGAGCCCGGCCTGCGCGTGGCCGGCCAGGTCGAGATCGCCGACATCGATGCCGCGCCGGACTGGCGCCGCGCGCACATCGTGCGCGACCTGCTGCTGTCGATCTATCCGTCGCTGCCCGACCCGCTGCCCGAAGAGCGGGTCGAATATTGGCAAGGCGCGCGCCCCAGCATGCCCGACGGCCTGCCCTGCATCGGCGCGGCCTCGGCCAGCGCCGACATCGTGCACGCCTACGGACACGGCCATACCGGACTGGTGGGCTCGGCCCGCACGGCCGAGCTGGCCGTGCAGTTGCTGCAGGGCCGCCCGCCCGCCATCGCGCTGGCGCCGTTCGACCCGCGCCGCTTCGCCTGAACCTCAACTCTCATTGCGCAAGGATCCCGTCCATGTCATCCGCTTCCTCTTCCGGCCGCATCGCGCGCGGCGGCAAGTCCCTGTACGGCGCGCCGCTCGGCATTCTCATGCTGGACGCGCGCTTCCCGCGCATTCCCGGCGACATGGGCAACGGCCAGACCTGGCCGTTCCCGGTGCTATACCGCGTGGTGCGCGGCGCCAGCCCGGAAAAAGTGGTGCTGCGGGGCGCAGAGGGCACGCTGGACGCCTTCATCGAGGCCGGCCGCGAACTGGTCGACCTGGGCGCGGAAGCCATCACCACCAACTGCGGCTTCCTGGCGCTGTTCCAGCAGGAGCTGGCGCAGGCGCTGGGCGTGCCGGTGGCCACTTCGTCGCTGATGCAGGTGCCGTGGGTGCAGGCCACGCTGCCGCCCGGCAAGCGCGTCGGCCTGGTCACGGTCAGCGGCTCGACCCTGTCGCCGGCGCACTTGGCGGCGGTCAATGTGCCGGCCGATATCCCGCTGGCCGGCACCGAGAACGGCCGGGAATTCTTCCGCGTGCTCATCAAGGCCGAGAAACACGACATGGACATCGGCCTGGCCGAACAGGACATCCTCGATGCCGGCCGCGACCTGGTGCGGCGCCATCCCGAGGTGGGCGCCATCGTGCTCGAATGTACTAATATGCCACCTTATGCCGCCGCCCTGCAGGCCGCCACCGGGCTCCCCGTCTACGACATCTATTCGATGATCACCTGGTTCCACGCCGGACTGCGGCCGCGGGCATTCGGCTAGGGCCTGCCCTCCGCTACCCCGGAACGGCATCGCCCGGCCGTCCGCCGCCGCATCCGCCGGCGGCCGTCATTTCACCGGAGATCCCGTGAGCACCGTCCCCGACAGTACCGTCGACCGTGTCTACAGCCAGCTTCGATCCATGGCCATCGGCTACGAGTTCAAGCCCGGCGAGAAACTCAATGAAGTGGCGCTGGCCAAGCGGCTGGAAGTCAGCCGCACGCCGCTGCGCGAAGCGCTGAACCGCCTCGGCATCGAAGGCCTGCTGCGCTTCCAGCCCGGCAAGGGCTTCTTCTGCCGCGACCTCGACGTGCACGAGATCTTCCACCTGTACGAACTGCGCAAGGTCGTGGAAGTGGCCGGCGCGCGGCTGTCGATCGAACGTGCGCAAGACGCGGATATCCGCGAGCTGCTGGCCTTCCTGGACGCCACCGGCCCCGAGCCGGGCGACCGCGACGTGGCCGAGCTGGTCGACCTGGACGAGACATTCCACGAGCGCCTGCTGGCCATGTCGGGCAATACCGAGATGCTGCGCGTGCTGCACAACGTTAACGCCCGCATCCGCTTCGTGCGCTGGATCGACATGCGGCGCGGCGACCGCCGCAACTCGCAGCTCGAGCACCGCCAGATCCTCGAAGCGCTGCTGGCGCGCGACGAGGCAAGCTGCGTCGCCCTGCTCGAAAAGCACATCGGCCGCCGGCTCGACCAGATCACCTCGGCGATCCGCGAAGGCTACGCGCAGATCTACATGGGCGCGCAGGCCCAGGCGGCGGCCTGACGGCCGGCCGGGGCGCCCGCGCCACACCCACCTGAAAAAAAATCCAAAAAGCGCTTGACTTATCTATCTACTAGTAGATAACATACGTCTCATGGTTGGAATGCAAGCGGTACCGCCCTCCAGCCAGCGCTTCTGGCGCGTTTTTATTTCCCTGTTTATCTATCTACATATAGGTAAATTTACTAAACCCGCTGCTGACACTCTGGAACTGGAACCATCATGAAAACCCTTGCTTCGATCCTGCTGATCTCCGCCGGCCTGGCCGGCACCACCGCCTATGCCCAGGAACCCTCGGGCGAACTGGACTATCCCCCCGCCGTGGCGCAGACCTCCTCGCTGACCCGCGCCCAGGTCGTGGCCGAACTGCAAGCCGCCCGCGCCGCCGGCCAGGTCACCTTCGGTGAAACCGAACAGGCCGCCACCCCCGTCGCCTCCAGCACGCTGACCCGCGCCCAGGTCCAGGCCGAAGCCGCCGAGGCGCGCGCCCACGGCGCCTACGCGTTCGGCGGCGAAGGCTATCCGAACACCGGCGCCTGAGCCTCTTTTATTTTCCCTGTCCACCTATCTACAAATAGATAGCTTTATTCCGCAAGTCCTACCTTTACGGAGCATCACCATGAAGACCCTTGTTTCCGCCGCGATGATTTCGATGACCATGATGGGCGCCGCCTACGCCGCCGAGCCTTCGGGCGAGCTGGACTATCCGCCCGCCGTCGAGCAGACCTCTGCGCTGACCCGCGCCCAGGTCGTGGCCGAGCTGCAAGCCGCCCGCGCCGCCGGCCAGGTCACTTTCGGTGAAACCGAACAGGCCGCCGCCCCCGTCGCCTCCAGCACGCTGACCCGCGCCCAGGTCCAGGCCGAAGCCGCCGAAGCGCGCGCCCACGGCGCCTACGCGTTCGGCGGCGAAGGCTATCCGGACACCGGCGCCTGAGCCCGTTTTATTTTGGCCATAACCCTACCTGCAAATAGATAGTTCAACGATTGATCCCTTACGGAGAATTGCCATGAAGACCCTCGTTTCCGCCGTGCTGATGTCGATGACCATGATGGGCGCCGCCTACGCCGCCGAACCCTCGGGCGAGCTCGACTATCCGCCCGCGCATGATTCGTACAGCACCGTGACCCGCGCCGAGATCCAGGCCCAGTTGCAAGCCGCCAAGGCGGCCGGCCAGGTCACGTTCGGCGAACAGGAGCAGCCCGCGGCCTACGCCGCCGGCCCCGCGCCCACCCGCGCCGAAGTCCGCGCCGAAGCGCGGGCCGCGCACGCCAACGGCGCCGACGCGTTCGGCGAACTGGACTACCAGGCCAGCTACGACGTGGCCGGCCAACGCGGTTGAGCGCGGCGCATGCGCCGCGCCGCGGCGGCGCCGCCCCTGCTTCGGCACGGCGGCCCGCCCGCGCATTCTTCATCCAACAGGAGCCTGACCGCCCCGCAGCCAGACGGTGACCCACCATGAATACTGAAACCATCCGCACACAGATCATGCAGCACGCCCAGCGCCTGATCCAGGAGCGCGGCTACAACGGCTTCAGCTATCGGGACCTGGCCGCGCTGATCGGCATCAAGACCTCCAGCATTCACTATTACTTCCCGTCCAAAGAAAACCTGCTGCTGGCCGTGGTCCAGGAATACGAGGCGCGCTGGCATGCGGCGATGCGCGACATCGATCCGGCGCTGACCGCCGACGCCAAGCTGCGCGCCTATGTGGACGCGCACCGGCGCGCCTTCTGCGGCACCGAGCGCATCTGCCTGGGCGCCGCGCTGGCCGCCGAAGTGGCCAGCCTGCCGGATTGCGTGCGGCAATCGCTGCAGGACTTTTATCGCGCCAACGAAGACTGGCTGGTCGCGCTGCTGGAACAGGGCGCGCGCGAAGGCAGCCTGCGGGTGCCCGGCGACCCGCGTCCCGCGGCGCGCGCGCTGTATGCCGCCTTGCAGGGCAGCGTGGTGGGCGCCCGGCTGTTCCAGAATGACGACCGGGTGCAGGACCTGCTGCCGGTGGCGCTCAGCGTTCCCGAATCAGCGTGAGCGAGAACTGGTAGCGGCCCGCCGGATGATATGAGGTGGACGCCTCGACCACGTTGCCGGCCTGGTCGCGGTACTGCCGCAATATGAACAGGCCGGCGGAGTCCGGCTCGACATCCAGTTCGCGCGCGATCGCGGCCGGAATGGCGCGCGCCGTGATCATCTGCTCGACCGTCGCGATGCGCCTGCCGTAGTGCGCCTCGATCAGCTCGGAAACCAGCCGGTCGGGATGCTGCTGCGCCAGCTTGCGTATGCCGCGGTAGTGCGCGTCGACGTAGAGGTCGGTCCATACCATGGGAGGCCGGCCCGGCTCGCCGCGCTTGGAACTGATGCGCAGCCAGCGCGTGCCCGCCGCGACGCCGAGCTGGCCGGCGAGCTCGATGTCGGCGACGATTTCCTGCATCTTCTGAATGTCGCGCGGCGTGCGGGCGGCCAGTTGCACCAGGTCTTCCAGCGACGACAAGGACTGGCTGAAGCCGGCCTTCGGGCGCACCGCCTCGACCGTGGTGCCGCTGCCGCGGCGGCGCGCGATCAGCCCCAGGTCCTGCAATTGCCGCAGGGCCGCGCGCACCGTGTGGCGGCTGGCGCCGAACTCCTCGGCCAGCGCATTTTCCGGCGGAATAGCGGTGCCCACGGGATATTCCTGGCTGGCGATGCGGCGCGCGAGCTCTTCAGATATCTGGGTGTATAGCGAAATCGGCATGGGGCGGCGGTCGATGAACGGTACGCCATTCTATCGTCCGCCCGGCCGGCGCCGGCGAGGCCTGTTGACGATCCGGAAAAGCGCCCCTAATATGTACGTACATTTGTTTTAGAGCGTACTTTTAGATGCCTATTTCCGTGCTCGAATCCGCGATTTTCAAGGACATGTTCGGCACCGCCGCGATGCGCGCCGTGTTCGACGACCGCGCCACGGTGGCGCGCTATGTCGAGGTCGAGGTCGCACTGGCGCGGGTGCAGGGGCGCCTGGGCATCATCCCCGCCGACGCCGCCGACCGCATCGCCGAAGCCGGTGTGGCGGCCCAGGTCGACCTCGCCGCGCTCAAGGCCGAGACCGAAATCGTCGGCTATCCGATCCTGCCGCTGGTCCACCAGCTGGCCGCGCTGTGCGGGCCGGCGGGCCAGTACGTGCACTGGGGCGCCACTACCCAGGACATCATGGACACCGCCACGGTGCTGCAGATCCGCGCCGCGCTGGAGCTGATCGACAGCGACCTGGCGCGCCTGGACGCGCTGCTCGATCAACTGGCCGCGCGCTACCGCGACACGCCCATGGCCGGCCGCACCCACCTGCAACATGCGCTGCCGGTCACCTTCGGGTACAAGGCCGCGGTGTGGCTGCTGATGATCCGCCGCCACCGCGAGCGCCTGGCGCAGTTGCGGCCGCGCGTGCTGATCGGCCAGTTCGGCGGCGCGGCCGGCACGCTGGCCTCGCTGGGCGACCGCGGCCTGGAAGTGCAGGCGGCGCTGATGCGGGAGCTCGGCCTGGCGGCGGCGCCCATCACCTGGCACGTGGCGCGCGACGGCCTGGCCGAAACGGTCCAGTTCCTGGCCCTGGTGGCGGGCAGCCTCGGCAAGATCGCGCTCGACATCATGCTGATGATGACCAATGAGCTGGCCGAGGCCTTCGAGCCGTTCGTCAAGGGACGCGGCGCGTCCAGCACCATGCCGCAGAAGCGCAACCCGATCTCGTGCGAGCTGATGTGGAGCGCGTCGCGAACGGTGCGCCAGCATGCCGGCCTGGCGCTCGACGCCATGCTGCACGACTTCGAGCGCGCCACCGGCCCGTGGCACGTGGAATGGAGCGCCATCCCCGAGGCCTTCGTGCTGACGGCCGGATCGCTGCACCAGGCCTGCTTCATGCTCGGCGGCCTGGAAGTCGACACCGCCCGCATGGCCCGCAACCTGGAGCTGACCAACGGCCTGATCGTCGCCGAGGCGGTGATGATGGGGCTGGCCCCGCACATCGGCCGCCAGGTCGCGCACGACGTGGTGTACGAAGCATGCCGCCAGGCGCACGCCCGGCAGCGCCCGCTGGCCGACATCCTGCGCGCCGACCCCCGCGTCGCCGCGCGCCTGGATGGCGCGGCCATCGACCGCCTGTGCGATCCGTCCCGCTACCTGGGGCAGGCCCCCGCCATGGTGGACCGGATGCGCAGCGCCGGCTGAACGCCGGCGGATTTTTCCACAAGAACCAGGAGACAAGCATGAAGAAATGGCTTGCGGCCGTGTCGGCCGCGCTGATCCTCACCCCGCCCGGCGCGGCCATGGCCCGCGACAGCTATCCCGAGCGCGCCATCACGTGGATCGTGCCGTTCGCCGCCGGCGGCCCGACCGACGCCATGGCGCGCAACATCGCCAACGAGGTCTCGAAGCAGCTCGACCAGACCATCCTGATCGAGAACGTGCCGGGCGCGGGCGGCACCATCGGCGCCACCCGCGCCGCGCGCGCCGCGCCGGACGGGTATACCTTCCTGGTCGGCCACATCGGCTACATGGCGGCCGCCCCGACGCTGTATCCGCGCCTGGCCTATGACCCGGTGCGCGATTTCGACGCGGTGTTCCGCTTCCCCGACACGCCGCTGGTGCTGCTGGTCGGCGCGCAATCGCCTTATCGCAGCGTCCAGGACCTGATCGCCTATGGCAAGGCCAACCCGGGCAAGCTCAATTTCAGCAATGCGGGCGTGGGCTCGACTTCGCACCTGGTCGCCTCGCTGTTCACCAGCCAGGCCGGCATCGAGATCACCCCGATCGCGTACAAGGGCGCGGGCCCGGCATTGAACGACCTGATGGGCGGACAAGTGGATGCCATGTTCGACCAGACCAACACGGCCCTGCCGCAGACGCGCGGCGGCAAGGTGCGGGCGCTGGGGCTGACCTCGGCCGCGCCGATGCCGCAGTTCCCCGGCGTGGCGGCCATCGGCGCGCAAGCCATTCCCGGCTTCCAGGTATCGACCTGGTACGGGTTGTACGCCCCCAAGGGCACGCCGGCGGCAGTCATCCAGACGCTGTACTCGGCATACCAGCGGGCCCTGCAGAATACCGGCTTCACGCGCCAAATGAGCGACCAGGGCATCCTGCTGCTGGCGGCCGACGATTATGCGCCGCAAGCCCTGCAACGCCACACCGAGGCCGAGGGCAAGCGCTGGGCGCAAGTCATCGAACAAGCCGGCATCAGCCTGCAATAGGCGGCGCGGCCAGGAGCCCGGACATGCGCACCTATGCGGCAGAACATATCGTCGCCAGCATCGCCGGCGCGCTGCAGTTCGTCAGCCACCACCATCCGCCCGATTTCGTCGCGGCGCTGCAGCGCGCCTATCGCGCCGAAAGCCAGCCGGCGGCGCGCGATGCGCTGCTGCAGTTGCTGGTGAACAGCAAGCTGGCGGCGCGGGCCGCGCGGCCCGTCTGCCAGGACACCGGCGTGGCCCACGTGTACTTCGAGCTGGGCATGGACGCCCGCATCGACGGCGGCGGCGCGACGCCGACCCCGCAGGCGCTGGCCGACCGCGCGGTGGCGCGCGCCTACACCGACCGCGCCAACCCGCTGCGCGCATCGATGGTGCGCGACCCACTGGGCCGGCGCGCCAATACGCGCGACAACACGCCCGCCATCGTGCACAGCGAACTGGTCGAGGGCGACGGGCTGCGCATCACCGTGGTCGCCAAGGGCGGCGGCGGCGACGCCAAGACCCGCTACGCCATGCTCACGCCCAGCGACTCGGTGGCCGACTGGGTGGCGGCGCAGCTGCCCGGCATGGGCGCCGGCTGGTGTCCGCCCGCGGTGCTGGGGGTGGGCGTCGGCGGCACGCCGGAGCAGGCCATGCTGGCCGCCAAGCGCGCCCTGTTCGCGCCGATCGATATCGAGCAGCTGCGCGCGCGCGGCCCGCGCGATGCGCGGGAACGGCTGCGGCTGGAACTGTACGAGCGCATCAATGCGACGGGCATCGGCGCGCAGGGCCTGGGCGGCGACACCACCGTGCTCGATGTCAAGGTGGCGGCCCTGCCCTCGCACGCCGCGCTGCTGCCCGTGGCCATGGTGCCGAACTGCGCGGCCACCCGCTATGTGGCGTTCGAGCAGCCCGAAAACGGACCGGCCGTGTTCACGCCGCCGGACGCCTCGCTGTGGGACGGCGTACCGGACGCCCTGCCCCCGACCGGCACGCCGGTCGACCTGGATACCCTGACGCCGCGCCAGGTGGCGGGCTGGCGCGCCGGCCAGCAGTTGTTGCTGTCGGGGCGGCTGCTGACGGCGCGCGACGCGGCGCACAAGCGCCTGGCCGATCTACTGCGCCAGGGCGCGCCGCTGCCGGTGGACCTGCGCGGCCGCGCCTTGTACTACGTGGGGCCGGTCGACGCGGTGGGCGACGAAGCGGTCGGGCCGGCCGGTCCGACCACCGCCACGCGCATGGACAAGTTCATGCCGGCCCTGCTGGAACGGACCGGGCTGCTGGTGACCATCGGCAAGGCCGAGCGCGGCCCGCAGGCCATCGAGGCGATCCGCCGGGCGGGCGCCGCGTACCTGAGCGCGGTGGGCGGCGCCGCCTACCTGGTGGCGCGCGCGGTGCGGTCGGCCCGCGTGGTGGCATTCGCCGATCTCGGCATGGAGGCGATCTACGAATTCGAGGTGCGCGACATGCCCGTCACGGTGGCGGTGGATGCGCAAGGCGAGTGCGCGCACCGCCGCATCGCCATCAGGCCGGGCTAGGGTCGGGCTCGCGCTGGACGGCGGCCACCACGTCGCGCAGGCGCGCCGGGTCCTGGAACAGGCGCGACCCCATCAGCGCGCCCTGGAAGGTCGCGAACAGCCAGCGGCCGTCGGCCTGGGGGTCGCCCGAGGATCTTAGCGTGCCTTCGCGGGCGCCGTCGGCCATGACCTTGGCCAGCCAGGTTTCGTGCATGCGGAAGAACGCCTGCAGCGACTGGCGCGCGCGCTCGGACAGCGAGGCGAAGTCGGCGGCCAGCATGCCGCACAGGCAGACCCGGTCGCACGGCGTGTCGCGGAACAGCGCCGCATAGCGATCCAGCCGTTCGCGCGCGGGCAGCGCGGCGTCGATGGCCTGGACCTTGGCGGACGCGTGGGCCGCGTAGGCTTCGATGGCCTCGATCAGCAGGTCGTCCTTGCAGGGGAAGTAATAATGGATGCTGGCCGTCTTCACCCCCACGCGCTCGGCCAGATCACGGTAGCTGAAGCCGTTGTAGCCTCGCTGCATGATGAGCGCCTGGGCGTGGTCCAGGAGTTGGTCGCGGGTGGTGGCGGTAGTCATGCCATGATTGTTATCTACTAGTAGATTGGGGTCAAGGAGCGCGGCGGCGTCCCGGGGGCAAGCGTATGCTTGAGGGAAGCGATCCCCTCTGTCATTAATTCGTCCCTATTTCTGGAACCCGCATGCCCGATACTCCTGCCGCCTGGATCCCCCGCCTGACCGCCATTGCCACGGCAGAGGGCCAGGAGGACGGCGCGCACGACCTGAACCACTTGCACCGCGTCTGGCAGGCGGCCCGCGCGCTGCTGGCCAGCCATCCCGAGGCGGACGCGCTGGTGGTGCTGGCCGCCTGCTATTTGCACGACCTGGTCAATCTGCCCAAGAACCACCCCGAACGCGCGCAGGCCTCGCGCATGGCGGCCGGCCTGGCGCGCAGCCGTCTGGCCGAGGCCGGCTTCCCGGCCGACAAGCTCGACGCGGTGGCGCATGCCATCGAGGCGCACAGTTTCTCGGCCGGCATCGCTCCCGCGACCCTGGAGGCCATGATCGTGCAGGACGCCGACCGTCTCGATGCGCTGGGCGCGGTGGGGCTGGCGCGGCTGTTCTATACGGCCGGCCGCATGGGCTCGGCTTTCGCGCACCCCGACGATCCGCTGGGCCGGCGCCGCGCGCTGGACGACCGCGCTTATGCGCTGGACCACATCGAGGTCAAGCTGGCGACCCTGCCCGCCGCCATGCACACGGCCGCCGCGCGCGCGCTGGCAGACCAGAGGTTGGCGTGGCTGCGGGAGTTTCGCGATGCGTTCGTGCGGGAATGGGGGGTGGTTGGTTGATTGGCTGCCGGGGGGGGGGGGGGGGGGGGGTTCTTGGGCACGGTCGGGGTTTGGATGGGTGGGCCGGTGCGGGGTTCTTGGACACGATCGGGGATTGGATGGATGGGCCGGTGCGGGGTTCTTGAGACGCCCGCGCCTGTCGGTGGGGCCTGGACGGCCACGTCGCTCGGCTCGGGCGCGCCACCAGGCGCCCTCGGCCCCCTGCGGGGGCTCCCCTCCCTCCAACTGGCCGCCCAGGCCCCACCGACAGGCGCGGGCTCGCAGGATCGTCCAAGTGTCGGGCACTTCCATTTAGGGAGCCCTTTGTATCTCTTCCAGGTGTCTGACACCCCGCAGATCTCCGGGCTCCTCCAGGTGTCTGACACCCCGATGAGACGGCCTCGATCCTCACGGCGTACCGGCGTGGGGTGTCGGACACCTTGCAGATGCCCGCGCCCGTGCGATGCCGGGCGCTGTGCTCAGGGCAGCTTGGCGACCAGTTCGGTCAGGGAGTCGGCGGCGTAGTCCCAGCCGGCGGGGCGCGGGGCGGCGCCGGCTTTGGACGGGTCGCCGGCATGCGGGCGGTGGACATAGGCGGTATGCAGGCCGCAGCCGCGCGCCGCGTCCAGGTCGTAATCGTGGGCGGCGACCAGCATTGCCCGGTCCGGCGTCACGCCCAGCAGTTCGCAGGCGCGCAGGTACACCTGCGGCGCGGGCTTGTAGGCGCCGGTGATGTCGGCGCCCAGGATCGCGTCCCAGGGCAGCCCGCCATGCTTGGCCATGTCCGCCAGCAGGCGCGTGTTGCAGTCGGACAGCGGCGCCACGATGTAGCGTTCTTTCAACCGCGCAATGCCTGGCACCGAATCCGGCCACGGGCGCAGGCGATGCCAGGCCTGGTTGAGGGTCTCCAGCTCGGCAGCGGGAAACGAGGCCGGCGCCAGCCCGAATTGGTCCAGGCTGGCATGCAGGTTTTCCAGGTTGAGCTGGTCGAGCGGCACGAACGGCCGCTGGCCGCTGCGCACCGCCGCGGACGATGCGCTGTAGCGGCCGATCCAGGCATCGGCCAGCGCGCGCGCATCGATGCCCGCGGCATCGTGGCGCTGCAGGAATGCCTGCGCGTCGGTCGCGATGCTGCCGCGCCAATCGACCACGGTCCCCAGGACATCGAAAAACAGGACTTCGACCTTTGCCATTGCGCTCCTCCGTGGGCAGCACGAGAACCCGGCGCGGCGCGAGCCCCGCGCGTCGCCGCGCACTGCGGTAAGCCATGCGGATGTGGTCGGACGATTCTACAGGACCGTTTGCGGCGGCGGCTCGCGGAACAAGAGGTCCGGGCCGATGCCGGCCACCTCGCACACGCCGCACAGTTGCATCGTGCGCTGCAGCTCGTCGCGCAGGATGGCCAGCGCGCGCCGCGCCCGGCTCGCCACCGGCCACCGCGCCCCACAGCGTGGCGCGCCCCACCAGCGCCGCCTGCGCGCCGAGGGCACGCGCCTTGAGCAGGTCGGCGCCGCGCCGCACGCCGCCGTCGACCAGCACGGGCACGCGCCCGCCGACGGCGCGCACCACGGCCGGCAGCGCGGCGAGCGTCGCCGCCGCGCCGTCCAACTGGCGGCCGCCATGGTTCGACACCACCACCGCATCGCAGCCCAGCGCGGCCAGCCGCTCGGCATCGTCCGGGCGCAGGATGCCCTTGACGATCAGCTTGCGCGGCCACGCATCGCGGATGGCGCGCAAGCGGTCCCAGTCGAACGAAGGGTCATAGCTGCGCCCCACCGACGAGGCCAGCCGGGTCGCGCTGGCGGCCGGCGCTTCCAGCCCCTTGAGGTTCTCCATCACAGGCAGGCCGTGCCGCAGCACCGCCACGGCCCAGGCCGGCCGGCTGGCGAAATCCAGCAGGTTGCGCGCCGTATAGCGGAACGGAAAGGACAGGTGGTTGCGCGCGTCGCGTTCGCGCTTGCCGCCCACGGGCAGGTCCACCGTGATCATCAGCGCCTCGTAGTCGGCGGCGCGGGCGCGGGCGATCAGGGCATCCAGCAGTTCGCGGTTGCGCAGGATATAGGCCTGGAACCACAGCCGTCCCGGCGCGGCGCGGGCAATCTGCTCGATGGACGCGGTGGCCGAGGTCGACAGGGTATAGGGCACGCCGGCCGCCGCTGCGGCGCGCGCGATGGCGATGTCGCCGCCGGGCCGGCCATAGCCGACCGCGCCGGTGGGCGCCACCGCCAGCGGCATCGTCGCCGGGCCGCCCGCCACCTCGGCGTGCGTGCTGACCTCGGCGACGTTCACCAAGGCGCGCGGCGCCAGCCGCACCTGGGCGTAGGCGGCGCGGTTGGCCGCCAGCGTCAGTTCGTCTTCGGCGCCGCCGTCGAAAAAATCGAAGATGGCGCGCGGCAGGCGCCGGCGCGCGGCGCGGCGCAGGTCCTCGATGCTCTGGGCCCGGATGGCTGCGGTCATGGTTCTGCCTATTGCGCCGTAATGCCGGCGGCCTTGATCACCGCTGCCCAGCGCTGCTGGTCCGCGACCAGGAACTCGCGGAAGTGCTGCGGCGAATCGCCGATGGGCAACGCGCCCAGGTCCTTCAGGCGCGCCTGCACCTGCGGCTGCCGGAGAGCCTGCACCATGGCCTGGTTGAGCTTCTGCACCACCGCGTCCGGCACGCCGGCCGGCGCCAGCAGGCCGACCCACGGCGCGGTGTCCTGGAAATCGGCGAAACCGATGTCGGCCATGCTGGGCACACCGGGGAAGTCGGCGCTCGCCTCCGGGCTGCCCAGGGCCAGCACGCGCAGGCGCCGGGCCTGCACGTTCTCGGCCACGCCGATGATGGGATAGAACATGAACGACACGCGGCCGGCCATCACCTCGGTCAGGGCGGGCCCATTGCCGCGGAACGGCACGTGGATCATCTGCAGCCCGGCCATGGCGCCCATCATGGCCGCCGCCAGGTGGGCCGAGCCGCCGTTGCCGGCCGAGCCGTAGCTGATGCTGTCCGGCTTGGCGCGGGCCTGCTCGACCAGTTGCTTCATCGAACGGATCGGCGAATCGTAGGCCGTCACCGCCACCATGGGCAGCGACGCCGCGTTGGAGACCGGCGCGAAATCCGCCAGCGGATCGTAGCCGGCCTTGTCGCCGAGCAGCAGGCGGTTGACGTTGTGCGACAGCGAGGCGAACAGCACCGTGTAGCCGTCCGGCTGGGCGGCCGCGACCTCGCGGGTGGCGATCAGCGAATTGGCGCCGGTCTTGTTCTCGACCACCACCGATTGGCCCAGTGCGCGGCCCATGTGTTCGGCCAGCAAGCGCGCGATCACATCGGTGGGGCCGCCGGCGGCGAAGCCGACGATCATGCGCACCGGCTGGGCCGGGTAGCCGTCGGCGGCGCGGGCCAGCGGCGCCGCGGCAATCAGCGCGGCCGCACAAGCGGCGCGCAACAGCAGTCTCCTCATGGTTCTCTCCTTGTGTTGTCGTAGTACTTGCCCAGGGCCTGTCCAGGCGGGGCTCATCTTGAGGTGGACAGGCCCTAGGCGATGGCATGCTCCAGCACCCCGACGCGCGCAACCTCCATGCGCAGGCGGTCGCCCGGCTGCAGGTAGCGCGGCGGATCGCGGAACGCGCCGATGCCGGCCGGCGTGCCGGTGGCCAGCACGTCGCCCGGCTCCAGCGTCATGTAGCGCGACACGTAGGCGATCAGCGCCGCCACCGGGAACAGCATGTCCGCCGTGCTGGCGTCCTGCATCAGTTCGTCGTTGAGCCAGCTGCGCACGGTGAGCGCCTGCGGGTCGCCCACCTCGTCGGCGGTGACGAGCCACGGCCCCATGGGCGCGAAGCCGTCCATGCTCTTGGCGAACGTGGTCTGCGCCGGCGCGACATCGAACTGGAATTCGCGCGCGCTGAGGTCGTCCAGCACCGTGTAGCCGGCCACGTGGGCCAGCGCGTCGGCCGCGGCCACCGCGCGGGCCGGCCGGCCGATCACCACCGCCAGCTCCGCCTCGAAATCGAGCTTGGCCACGCCGGCGGGCCGCGCCACCGCCCGCCCCGGCGCGCATACGCAGGACGGCAGCTTGCTGACGATGCGCGGCTGCTCGAAAGGATCGACGCCGGTTTCCTTGGCGTGGTCGGCATAGTTGCGCCCTACCGCCACGATCTTGCCGGGGCGCGGCACCGGCGCCAGCAGCTCCACGTCGGCCAGGCCAGGGCCGGCGGGTGCCTGCTCCGCCACATGGCGCCGCAATGCCCGCAGGGCGGCCGGACCGGCTTGCAACAGCCGCAGCATGCCGTGGGAGGCGGGCTCGACGCCGGCCTGCGCCAGGCAGTCGCGCGCCGCCGCATCGGGCTGCAGGGCCGCCACCCAGCTGGTCAAGTCCACCACGCGCGCGTCGCGCACGGCGCCCACCGCCAGCCGGCCGCCGGCGCGATAGCTGATCAGCTTCATGGCGCGGCCCTGCCGAAATAGCGATCGGCCATGACCTGGCAGCGCTTGATCAGCCGGTGCTCGTGCGGCGCGTAGTCGGCCACGGCGTTGTGGATGGTGCCCATGTTGTCCCACATCAGCACGTCGCCCACGCTCCAGCGGTGCCGATAGCGAAACTTCTCCTGCAATTGATGCCGGAACAGGAATTCCAGGGTGCGTTCGCTCTCGTCCGGCGGCAGTTCGTTGATGCGCACCGAATAGCCCGGGTTGGCATACAAGACCTTGCGGCCGGTGATGGGGTGCGTCAGGAAGACGGGATGCGAGACCGGCGGCTTGGCGCGGCGCTGCGCCTCGGTCAGCGGCGGACGGGTGCTGCCCTTTTCCTGCCGCATGCGCTCCCAGAACTTGTTGAAGTCGTGCAGCACAGTCATGCCGTCCAGCCGCGCCTTCAGGCTGTCGGGCAGTTCGTCGTACGCCGCGTGCATGTTGCAGAACTCCGTGCAGCCCAGCGGCTCGCCGTCGCGGAACGGGATCTCGATGCCGTACAGGATGTTGGCGAACGCGATCATGTTGCTGTAGGACATGTCGGTGTGCCAATCCTGGCCGGCATCGGCCAGGCCGATCGGCTTGCCGTCCTGCAGCTTGTTCGACAGGATCATCACCTCGGGCAGGCCGGGCTCCTGGTAGTTGTTGGCGACGTTGACCTCCAGCGTGCCGAACTGCTGCGCGTAAGCCTTCAGCTGCGCCGGCGTCAGGGTCTGGCGCGGGAAGCTCAGCACCCCGTGGCGCCCCAGCAACTGCTCCACCGCGCGGAACGTGGCGGGCGGCAGCGGCCGCGACAGATCCAGCCCCTCGACCCGGGCCCCCAGGCTGTATCCGCTTTCGACGACTTCCATATGTCTCTCCGTATCAGGCGAACACCGCTACCACGCGGCATCCAGCAAAGCTTCCAGTTCGGCGGCCCCGCGCACGCGGCGTGGATTGCACGCCAGGCCGCGCTCGCGCAGGACGCGCGCGGCAACGGCGGGCAGGACGGCGCGCGCCACGCCCAGCTCGCGCAGGCGGCGCGGCACGCCCAGCGCCGCCTGCAGCGCCACTACCTGGTCGATGGCGGCCTGCGGCGCCTGGCCAGCGTCCCAGGCGCGCGCCAGCGCGGCCAGGGGCTCGCGCGCGGCGGGCAGGTTGTAGCGCAGCGCGTGCGGCAGCATCACCGCGTTGAGCGCGCCGTGGGCCGCGCCGCAGGTGGCGCCCAGCACATGGCACAGCGCGTGGTGCAGGCAACTGCGGGCGGTGGCCAGCACCATGCCGGCCATGTGGGCCGCCTCCAGCAGCGCGCCGCGCGCCTCGGCGTCGCGCGGGTCGGCGGCGACCCGCGGCAGCGCCTGGCGCAGGCGGCGCGCGCCCTCCAGGGCCAGCGTCGCGGCAATCGGCGAACCCTGTGTGGAATACAGTCCCTCTATGCAATGGGCCAGCGCGTTCATGCCGGTCTCCAGCATGATGGAGGCCGGCACGGCCAGGTTCAGCGCCGGATCCAGCAACACCACCCGGCTGGCCAGCCGGGGATCCCAGAACAGCAGCTTCTCGCCTGCGGCGGTGCGCACGCCGCACGACGGCGTGACCTCCGCCCCGGAGGCGGTCAGCGGCACCGCCACGATCGGCAACTTGGCGCGCAGCAGCGGCGGCGCATGCAGCGTGGCCGGCGCCTCGAAGCGGGTGGCGTGCGCCGCCAGGTCGCCGCCGTCGGCCGCCAACAGCGCGGCGCCCTTGGCGGTGTCGACGACGCTGCCGCCGCCGAACGCCACCAGACAGTCGGCGCCGTGCGCGGACAAGGCCTGCGTCGCGGCAGTCACCGCCTGCGGCGAAGAATGGGCAGGCACGTCGACGCTCTCGGCGACCTCGGCGCCGGCCAGCGATGCCAGCAGCCCGGCGTAGGCCGGCATGGCGCGCGAACGGCGGCTCGCCAGCACCAGCGGCCGGCGGCAGCCGAGCGCGGCGACTTCGCGCCCCGCCTCGGCCAGCACGCCGGGCCCGAATACGAGACGGGTGCGCAAGGCCTGGTGAACGTAGCGGGCGGATTCTGTCGGCATGGTCGGCAATGGACGCGGCGTAGCGGCCTGGCGGCCGGCACACATGATCGACGGGCAGTGTATCGACGCCCCGCCGGCCGGGATAGAATCGGGACGGGAATTTATCGTTTCCAAAACGAAAACAAAAGGAGACCGCCATGGACAAGCTCCGCTGCATCGAAGTGTTCATCGAAGTGGCCCAGGGGCTGAGTTTCTCGGGCGCCGCGCAGCGCCTCGGCATGGCCAAGGGCAACGTGACCAAGCACGTCAACTGGCTCGAGCATCACCTGGGCGTGCAGTTGCTGATGCGCACCACCAAGAGCGTCAGCCTCACGGAATCCGGCCTGGCGCTGCTCGAGAACGGCCGCGACCTGCTCGAGCGGGTGGAAAACGTCGAGGCCGCCGCGCGCCGCTGCGCCAAGGAGCCCAAGGGCATGCTGCGGGTGGGCACGCCGCCGTCGTTCGGCGCGTTCCACCTGGTCCCGGTAATCACCGCGTTCGCGGCGGCGCACCCGGATATCCAGGTAGTGCTGTACCTGGATGACGGCCGCACCGACCTGGTGGCCGAAGGCCTGGACATGTCGGTGCGCATCGCGCCGGCGCTCAAGGACACCAGCCAGATGGCGCACCGGCTGGCGGTGGCCCCGCAGGTGCTGGTGGCCACGCGCGGCTATCTCAAGCGGCGCGGCCGCCCGGCCGGCGTGGCGGACCTGGCGGAACACGATTGCATGGTGCACGCGCTCAAGGCGCCCACCAATACCTGGACTTTCCAGGACCCGCAGGGCAAGCCGTGCTCGGTGCGGGTGGGCGGCACCATCCGCGCCAATTTCGGCGAGCCCCTGCGCCACGCGGCGCTGCTGGGCCACGGCATCTCGATGCATCCCACCTACATGGTGGCCGACGATATCCGCCACGGGCGGCTCGAGATCGTGCTGCCGGCGTACCGCCCCACCGGGCTGGACATCTATGCCGTGTTCCCCAGCCGGCGCAACCTGCCGCTGCGCGTGCGCACCTTCCTGGACTTCCTGAAGGAATGGTTCAAGCGTCCCGACTGGACCGGCATCGGGCCGGCATAGTTTCCACACCGGAAACAACAAGTTCTTGATCCGGCCCTATGCCAGGGCCGGCTGCGTTCCTATACTGCCGCCGGTAAACAGCGCCGGCTACAGGCGCGCGGCCAGGCATTCCGCCTGCGCCCGACCGAGAGGAGCCAAGATGAACCTGCCCGCCATGCGCCCATGGAGGCGCCTGCTGCATGCCTGCGCCTGCCTGCTGGCCGCCGGCGCGATGCTGCCCGCCGCCCGCGCCGCCTATCCCGACCACCCGATACGCATCATCGTGCCGTTCTCGGCCGGCGCCACGCTGGACCTGATGACCCGCGCGGTCGCCGAGCAACTGGCCGGCGAGCTGGGCCAGCAGGTCATCGTGGAGAACCGCCCCGGCGCCAGCGGCATCATCGGCGCCGACGCCGCGGCCAAGGCGGCGCCCGACGGCTACACCTACATGATGGCGCCGTTCAGCGTGCTGGCGGTCAATGCCAGCCTGCACCAGAACCTGCCCTACGACAACCTGCGCGACTTCGCGCCGGTGGCGCTGGTGGCGGCGGCGCCGCACGTGCTGCTGGCCAGCGCGCAGTCGCCGTTCAAGACGCTGGGCGAACTGATCGCCTATGCCAAGGCGCATCCCGGCGAACTATCGTATGCCTCGGCCGGCGCCGGCAGCTCGGCGCACCTGGCGACCGAGGTGCTGCGCTACATGACGGACATGAACCTGACGCACGTGCCGTACAAGGGCACGGCGCCCGCCTACAGCGACCTGATCCCCGGCCGGGTGGCGGTGATGGTCGACGGGGTGGGCGCCGCCCTGCCGCGCATCCAGTCGGGCCAGGTGCGCGCGCTGGGGGGCACCAGCCCGCAGCGCGTGCCGGTGCTGCCGGATGTGCCCACGCTGGCGGAAGCCGGCGCCCCCGGGTACGATGTGACGCCATGGTATGGCATGGTGGCGCCGCGCAATACGCCGGCCGCCGTGGTCGACACCATGAACGACGCAATCAATCGCGCGCTGCGCAGCGCCGCGCTTGGCAAGCGCTTTGCCGACATGGGACTGCAGCCGCGCGGCGGCACGCCCGCCGACTTCGGCGCGTACCTGGCCAGCGAAACCGCCAAATGGCGCGAAGTCGTGCGCAACGCCCACGTTACAGTGAACTGAGCATGCCCAGCCTGTTGTTTACCCCGCTGCAACTGCGCAGCGTGACGTTCAAGAACCGCATCGGCGTCGCGCCGATGTGCCAATATTCCTGCCGCGACGGCCTGGCCAGCAACTGGCACCTGGTCCACCTGGGCAGCCGGGCGGTGGGCGGCGCCGGCATGGTCATGGTGGAAGCCTCGGCCGTGTCGCCCGAAGGCCGCATCAGCCCCGCCGACCTCGGCATCTGGAGCGACGCGCACGCGGCCGCGCTCGCGCCCATCGCGCAGTTCATCGCCGAACAGGGCGCGGTGCCCGCCATCCAGCTGGCCCACGCCGGCCGCAAGGGCTCCACGCAGGTGCCGTGGCAGGGCCGCCAGGCCGTGGCGCCGGAACAAGGCGGCTGGCCGGTGCGCGCGCCCAGTCCGGTGCCCTTCAACGATGTCTACCCGCTGCCGGCGGAAATGAGCGAGGCCGACATCACCCAGGTCGTCGACGATTTCGCCGCGGCGGCCCAGCGCAGCCGCGCCGCCGGCATGCAAGTGGTCGAACTGCACATGGGGCACGGCTACCTGATGCACCAGTTCCTGTCGCCGCTGAGCAACCGCCGCGCCGACGCCTACGGCGGTTCGTTCGATGCGCGCATCCGGGCGCCGCTGCGCGTGGCGGCCGCGGTGCGCGAGGCATGGCCGCGGGACCTGCCGCTGTTCGTGCGGCTGTCGGCCACCGACTGGCTCGAAGGCGGCTGGGATGTGGCGCAGTCGGTCGAGCTGGCGCGCCGCATGAAGGCCCTGGGCGTGGACCTGGTGGATTGTTCCAGCGGGTCGATCGTGCCGGGGTCGCAGGGCGAGGCCGCGCCGGGCTACCAGGTGCCCCTGGCCGAACGGATCCGCCGCGAAGCCGAGGTAGCCACCGCCGCGGTGGGGCTGATCACCCAGGCGGCGCAGGCCGAGCAGATCCTGCGCGACGGCAGCGCGGATATGGTGCTGCTGGCGCGCGAACTGCTGCGGGACCCGTATTGGCCCCTGCGGGCGGCGGCGGAACTGGATGCGCCGACGCAATGGCCGGTGCAGTACCTGCGGGCAGTGGCGGCGCGCGGCTGACGCGGCGCCGGGTTGTCACGCAACATCGGGCCCCGGGCTGCCGCGCCGCTTGCTTACCGAGGTGTCTGACACCCTTGCGGTGTCAGACACCTGCCAAGGGCTGGGAGGGTTCAGGGTTCCCGCGCCACTGCGCCGGAGATTTCCACCTTCCTGACCTCGGCGACGTACATCACGATCAGCGACACCCACACCACGCCGTAGAGCAGCATGAAGCAGCTGGAGCGGATCTGCAGCAGGTCCGCCATGGCGCCGAACATCAGCGGCAGGAGGAACCCGCCCACGCCGCCGGCCAGGCCCACGATGCCGGTCACCACCCCCATGTTGTCGGGAAAATCGTCGGCCACGTATTTGAAGGTGGACGCCATGCCGAACGCGAACATCGCGCCCAGCACGAACAGCAGCAGCGTGAACAGCCAGACCGGCAGGTAAATATGGAAAGCCTCCGGCCCGTGCAGCGTCTGCACGGTCAGGGTGGTGTTGGGATAGGACAGCAGGAACAGGCAGATCCACGCCACCCACAGGCACCACCAGGTCATCTTGTGGGCGCCGAAGCGGTCCGCCAGGCCGCCGCCCACGGCGCGCAGCACCGCGCCCGGCAGCGAGAAACCGGCCGCCAGCGCCGAGGCGGCCACCAGCGTCAGGTTGTACTCGGCCTGGAAGTACTGCGGTATCCACAGCGACAGCGCCGTGAAGCCGCCGAAGGTGATGGAGTAGTACTGGCAATAGCGCCACACCCGCGGGTTCTTCAGTACCTTGAACTGGTCGGCCAGCTTGCCGCCGGCCTGCCCCGCCCCGGGATCGGGCGCCGCGACCAGCCAGAAGAGCGCGGCCGTGACCAGCAGGGACACCGCGTAGATCTTCGGCACCATGCGCCAGCCGTAGGTTTCCAGCAGGACCGGCGTGATGAACAGGTTGACCGCCGCCCCCACGGTGCCGGCGCCGAAGAAGCCCATGGCGAAGCCCTTGCGCTCCGGCGAGAAAAAGCGCGATACATACGGCGTGCCGACGGCGAACGACGCGCCCACCAGGCCCAGGAACAGGCCGATCACCAGGAACTGCCACAGCGCCTCGGCGTAACTGACCAGGTACACCGGGATCGCGCAGCCCGCCAGCAGCACCGTCATCACGATGCGGCCGCCGTAGCGGTCGGTCCACAGGCCGAGCGGCAGGCGGAAAATGGCGCCGGTCAGCACCGGCGTCGAAGTCAGCAGGCCGAACTGGAACGCGTTCAGGCCCAGCTCCTGGCGAATGCGGATGCCCAGCACGCCGAACATCATCCACACCACGAAGCACACCATGAATGCGAAGGTGCTGCTGTACAAGACCGCATAAGCCCTGGGGCGGTTGCTCATCGCGCTCTCCCTGGTCGGTGGAAGGAGGAAAACCGGGTTATTGCAGCAGGGGCGAATCGGCACCGGGCATGTCCAGGCCCTCGATGCGGGCCTGCCCCACCAGCCACCGCAGGTACTGGTGCGTGGCGCGCCGCTCGGAGGCCTGCGCCAGCCACCCGGCAATACGCGCGTGCACGTCCTCGAAGGCCATCGGCGCGCCTTCGACCTTGCGCCCGCTGCGCACGATATGGAAGCCATGGCGGGTCTGCACCAGCCGGTCCAGCAAGGTGTGCGCCGGCATGGCGAACACCACCTGCTCGAACTCGGGCACGGTGGCGCCGCGGCTGACGTCGCCAAGCCGGCCGCCTTGCTGCGCCGAGGGGCAGTTGGAATACTGGCGCGCGAAATCGGCGAATGCGCCGGGCGCGGCGCCGTGCAGCTGCTGCAGGATCTCGCCGGCGCGCGCGCGCAGTTGCTGGGGATTCACGCGCGGCGTCAGCTGGAATAGGATGTGACACACCTCCACCAGCGCGCCGCTCAGGAACTGCGCCGGATGCTGCTCGTAGTAGCGCCGGCAGGCGGCCTCGTCGGCCTCCGGGGTGCGGACCTCGGCCGCCAGCACGGCGCGCACCGCCGCCTCTTCGTCATGCCCGGCCAGGCCCAGCGCGCGGGCGCGCTGCAGCAGCAGTTCGCGCAGGACCAGTTCACGGCCGGCGCTCTGCAGCGGATCGGCCTCGTCCTGGTGGCGCGGCAGTTCGGCCTGCAGCCGCGCCTCGTCGATGGCGACGCCGTTGACGGAAATCATGCGCGCCCTCAACGCGACCGCACCAGTTGCCAGGCCCGGCCCAGGTAGCCCAGCGACGCGAAGCCGCTCCACACGTGCACCAGCCGCGTGAACGGAAAGATCAGGAACAGCGTCATGCCCAGCACCATGTGCCACTGGTACACCCATGGCACGCCGGCCACCACGTCGGCGGCGCCGGCCCGGAAGGTGACGATGCGCTGGGCCCACTCGCCCAGCAGCAGCATTAGCGCGCCGTCCTCGTGCTTGGCCGAGGTGAAGATGGACAACAGGCCCAGCGACAGCACGATCAGAATCCAGAACAGCGTGAGCCAGTCGGAAAAGCGCGACGTGGCCACCAGGCGCGGCTCGGACAGGCGCCGGTAGATCAGGATGAGCAGGCCGGCCAGGCACACCACTCCCAGGACCGCTCCCACCACCACCGCCAGCATCTGCTTGAATCCCGTGCTCAGGCCCAGCGCGTGGTAGACGGCCGGCGGGGTCAGCAGGCCGAACAGGTGCGTGAAGAACAGCGCGATGATGCCGATGTGGAACAGGTTGCTGCCCCAGCGCAGCGCGCCGCGCTTGAGCATCTGGCTGGAATCGCTCTTCCACGTGTACTGTTCGCGCTCGAAGCGCGCCAGGCTGCCGAACAGGAACACCGCCAGGGCGATGTAGGGATACACGCCGAAGAAGAAGTAATGGACATGAGCGGCCATGCTGTTCTCCTTACCGTTGCGCGGGCGCGGCCGGCGCCCGCCTGGGGTCGGTATCGTAGAAATGCACCGGCTGCGCCGCCGGGGCGGCGGGACGCAGCGCCGGCTCGGTGCCGCCGGCGCCGGGACCGAATGTCACCATGGTTTCTTCCAGCTCGCCCTCCGGCGGCTCGGGCAGCGGCTGCGGCACCGTGTCCGTCAGGCCGCGCAGCACCGCGAACACCGCCGCATAAGGGCTGCCGGCCTCGGCCAGCTTGCCGCCGATGCGGGCCAGCACGTGGATCGCGTCGCCCAGCAGCGCGGCCGCCGCCGGCGGCGGGATCTGGGCCAGGAACTCCAGGAACAGCGGCACGTAGTCGGGCAGTTCGGTGGTGTCCAGCACCAGCCCGTGGCGCAGGTATTCCTCGCGCAGCTCGACCATGGCCTGGCCGCGGTCGCGCGACTCGCCGTGGATGTGCTCGAACAGGTACAGGGAATGGGCCGGCCGCCGGTCGAACGTGGCGACGTATTGCTCCTGCAGCTCGATCAGGTCGCCCCCGCTTTCCAGCAGGGCGAAGACCGGCTCCAGTTCGGCGCGGCGCGCCGGCTCCAGCGCGGCGCGCAGCTCGGGCAGCGCCGCCAGCAGCTCGGCGTCCGGATACGCCAGCAGCGCCGACAGGACGGCGTAGACGGGAGTGGCGGGCATCGTCATGGCCGCGCTACCCCGCTACCTTGTCGCGCTGGACTTCCATGAACACCACCTGCTGGGCGTCGCCGCGCGGCTTGCTGCCGAACAGGCTGCCCTGCGACACGCCGCCCGAGCAGCCGTTGCCGAACGAGAAGCCGCAGCCGCCGCGCATGTCGAAGGCATTCTCGGCATACTCGCGGTGCGAGGTGGGAATGACGAAGCGGTCTTCGTAGTTGGCGATCGCCAGGTAGCGGTACATGTCCTCGACCTGCGCGGTGCTCAGCCCCACCTGGCGCAGGATGTCGGCGCGCTCCTCGCCGTCCACCGTGCGGGCCCGCATGAAGGCGCGCATGGCCAGCAGGCGCTCCAGCGCCAGCGCCACCGGCGCCTCGTCGCCGGCGGTCAGCATGTTGGCCAGGTAGCGCAGCGGGATGCGCAGCGATTTCACGTCGGGGATCTCGCCGAAGGCGCCGATATCGCCGCTGTTGGCGGCCGCCTGGATCGGCGACAGCGGCGGCACGTACCACACCATGGGCAGGGTGCGGTACTCCGGATGCAGGGGGAAGGCGATGCGCCATTCCACCGCCATCTTGTAGGTGGGCGAGTGGCGCGCCGCGTCCAGCCAGGACTGCGGCACGCCGTCGGCCAGCGCCTGCGCGATTACCGCCGGGTCGCCCGGGTCCAGGAAAACCTCCAGCTGCGCCTCGTACAGCGCCTTTTCGTCCTCGACCGAGGCGGCGCGCTCG
Source organism: Bordetella genomosp. 2 (assembly GCF_002261345.1). GTDB lineage: Bacteria > Pseudomonadota > Gammaproteobacteria > Burkholderiales > Burkholderiaceae_B > Bordetella_A. Next base: position 234,604 of record NZ_NEVT01000007.1, read on the forward strand.
ATGCGATCGGCGTCATACAGCAGCACGCCCAGGTAGCGGATGCGGCCCACGCAGGTCTCCGAACAGACGGTGGGCTGGCCGGCCTCGATGCGCGGATAGCAGAAGATGCACTTCTCGGCCTTGCCGCTCTGCCAGTTGTAGTAGATTTTCTTGTAGGGACAGCCCGACACGCACATGCGCCAGCCGCGGCACTTGTCCTGGTCGATCAGCACGATGCCGTCTTCTTCGCGCTTGTAGATTGAGCCGGACGGACAGCTCGCCACGCAGCTCGGGTTCAGGCAATGCTCGCACAGCCGCGGCAGGTACATCATGAAGGTATTCTCGAACTGCCCGTAGATATCCTTCTGCACGTCCTCGAAGTTGTAGTCCTGCGAACGCTTGGCGAACTCGCCGCCCAGGATCTCCTCCCAGTTGGGGCCCCACTCGATCTTCTCCATGCGCCGGCCGGTGATCAGCGAACGCGGCCGCGCGGTGGGCGCGGCCTGCAGCTCGGGCGCGTTGTGCAGATGCTCGTAGTCGAAGGTGAATGGCTCGTAGTAGTCGTCGATCTCCGGCAGATTGGGGTTGGCGAAGATATTGGCCAGCAGCCGCAGCTTGCCGCCCTGGCGCGGCTCGATGCGGCCGGCGGCGGTGCGCTTCCAGCCGCCGTTCCAGCGGTCCTGGTTTTCCCAGTCCTTGGGGTAGCCGATGCCCGGCTTGGTCTCGACGTTGTTGAACCAGGCGTATTCCATGCCGCCGCGCGAGGTCCAGACGTTCTTGCAGGTGACCGAACAGGTATGGCAGCCAATGCATTTGTCCAGGTTCAGCACCATGGCGATCTGCGCTCGTACTTTCATGGTCGTCTCCGCTGCTCAGGCATGGGCCTGGCCGGCCGGCGCGCTGCGCGGCTGTTCCAGCCAGTCGATCCGGTTCATCTTGCGCACGATCACGAACTCGTCGCGATTCGAGCCCACCGTGCCGTAGTAGTTCAGCCCGTACGACAGCTGGGCATAGCCGCCGATCATGTGGGTGGGCTTGAGCACCGCGCGCGTCACGGAGTTGTGGATGCCGCCGCGCGCGCCGGTGATCTCGGAACCCGGCACGTTCACGATCTTCTCCTGCGCGTGGTACATCAGCGTCATGCCTTCCGGCACGCGCTGGCTCACCACCACGCGCGCCACCAGCGCCCCGTTGACGTTGTAGGCCTCGATCCAGTCGTTGTCGACGATGCCAGCCCTGGCCGCGTCCTTTTCGGAGATCCACAGGATCGGCCCGCCGCGCGACAAGGTCAGCATGATCAGGTTGTCGGTGTAGGTGGAGTGGATGCCCCACTTCTGGTGCGGCGTGATGAAGTTCAGCACCACATGCGGGTTGCCGTTGCCGAAGCGCTCCTCCAGCATGGGGCTGATCGACTTGGTGTCGACCGGCGGGCGGTACACGCACAGCGCCTCGCCGAAAGCGCGCATCCAGGCGTGGTCCTGGTAAAGCTGCTGGCGGCCGGTCAGCGTGCGCCACGGAATCAGCTCGTGCACGTTGGTATAGCCGGCGTTGTAGCTGACGTGGTCGGACTCCAGCCCCGACCAGGTCGGCGACGAGATGATCTTGCGCGGCTGGGCCTGCAGGTCGCGGTAGCGGATCTTCTCGTGCTCGCGCGGAAGGGCCAGGTGCGTGTGGTCGCGTCCCGTGAAGGCCGACAGCGCCTGCCAGGCCTTGACCGCCACCTCGCCGTTGGTCTCGGGCGCCAGGGCCAGGATGGTCTCGGCGGCGTCGATGTCGGTGTCCAGGCGCGGCAGCCCCTGGCTGACGCCCGCTTCGGCCACCTGGTAGTTGAGCTGGCCCAGCAGGTCGCATTCCTCGCCGGCCGGCCAGTTGATGCCCTTGCCGCCCACGCCCAGCTTGCGGGTCAGCGGGCCCAGCGAGGTGAACTGCTTGTACAGCCCGGGGTAGTTGCGTTCCACCACCGCCAGCGACGGCATGGTCTTGCCGGGGATCATCTCGGCCTCGCCGCGCTTCCAGTCGCGCACGCCGAACGGGTCGCCCAGTTCGGCCGGGGTGTCGTGCTGCAGCGGCGTCAGCACCAGGTCCTGGGCGGCGGGCAGCTCGGTCTCGGCGATGGCCGAGAAAGCCTGGGCGATGCCCTTGTAGATTTCCCAGTCGCTGCGCGACTCCCATACCGGGTCCACCGCCGCCGACAGCGGATGGATGAACGGGTGCATGTCCGAGGTATTGAGGTCGTTCTTCTCGTACCAGGTGGCGGTGGGCAGCACCACGTCGGAATAGACGCCGGTGGTGGACATGCGGAAATCCAGCGTCACCAGCAGGTCGAGCTTGCCCTGCGGTGCCTCGTCGCGCCAGGCGACCTCGCGGGGCTTTTCCTGGCCGTCCTGCCCCAGGTCCTTGCCCTGCACGCCGTGTTCGGTGCCCAGCAGGTGCTTCAAGAAATATTCATGGCCCTTGCCTGACGAACCCAGCAAATTGGAGCGCCACACGAACATGTTGCGCGGGTAGTTGTCGGGATGGTCGGGATCTTCGCAGGCCAGCTTCAGCCGCCCTTCGCGCAGGGCCTGCACGGCGTAGGCCGCCGGTTCCTGCCCGGCATGGCGGGCGTCGCGCACCACCTGCAGCGGGTTGGTCTGCAGCTGCGGCGCCGAGGGCAGCCAGCCCATGCGCTCGGCGCGCACGTTGAAATCGATCAGCGAACCCTGGAACGCCGCGGGGTCGGCCAGCGGCGACAGGATCTCGGACACCTTCAGTTTTTCGTAGCGCCATTGGTCGGTGTGCGCATAGAAGAACGACGTGCCGTTCATGTGGCGCGGCGGACGGCACCAGTCCAGCCCGAACGCCAGCGTGGTCCAGCCGGTCTGGGGCCGCAGCTTTTCCTGGCCCACATAATGGCACCAGCCGCCGCCCGACTGCCCGACGCAGCCGCACATGACCACCAGGTTGATGATGCCCCGGTAGGCCATGTCCATGTGATACCAGTGATTCAACCCGGCGCCCAGGATCACCATCGACTTGCCGCGCGTCTTGTCGGCATTCTGCGCGAACTGCCGCGCCACGGTGATGACGTCGTCGCGCTTGACCCCGGTAATGCGCTCCTGCCAGGCCGGGGTGTAGGGCACGTCGTCGTCGTACGAGGCCGCCACATTGGCGCCGCCCAGCCCGCGGTCGAGCCCGTAGTTGGCCATCAGCAGGTCGTACACGGTGACCGCCAGCACCTCGCCCTCGGTCGTCTGCAGGCGGCGCGCCGCCATGTTGCGCTCGAGCACCTCGGGATGGTCGGTGCCCTGGAAATAGTCGTGCTGGCGGCCGCCGAAGTACGGGAACGCCACGGGCACGACTTCGTCGTGCGCGCCCACCAGCGACAGGCGCAGGGCCAGCGGGTTGCCGTCGGCGTCCTTGGCGTCGAGATTCCACTTGCCCAGGTCGCCGCCTTCCTGCTGCCCCCAGCGGAACCCGATCGAGCCGGCCGGCGCCGTCACCTCGCCGGTGGCGTCATTACAGGCGACGGGCTTCCATACCGGGTTGTTGGCCTGCCCCAGCGCCCCCGGGAAATCGGCGGCGCGCAGCATGCGCTCGGGCACGTAGCGGTCGCCCTGGCGCACCAGCCGCACCAGGAACGGCATGTCGGAATACTGCCGGCAGTACTCGCGGAAATACTCGCTGCGGCCTTCGAGGTGGAACTCCTTGAGGATGACGTGGCCCATCGCCAGCGCCAGCGCGGCGTCGGTGCCCTGCTTCGGGTGCAGCCACACGTCGCCGAACTTCGCGCCCTCGGCGTAGTCGGGGAAGATCGACACAATCTTGGCGCCGCGATAGCGCGCCTCCACCATGAAGTGGGCATCGGGCGTGCGCGTCTGCGGCACGTTCGAGCCCCACATGATGATGAAGCTGGAGTTGTACCAGTCGGCCGACTCCGCCACGTCGGTCTGTTCGCCCCAGGTCTGCGGGCTGGAAGGCGGCAGGTCGCAGTACCAGTCGTAGAAGCTCAGGATGGTGCCGCCCAGCAGCGACAGATAGCGGCTGCCGGCAGAGAACGACACCATCGACATGGCCGGGATCGGCGAAAAGCCGACCACGCGGTCCGGGCCGTAGCGCTTGATGGTGTACACATTGGCGGCGGCCACCAGCTCATTGACTTCGTCCCAGGTGGCGCGCACGAAGCCGCCCATGCCGCGCACGCGCTTGTAGCTGTCGGCCAGGCCCGGCGCGGTGCAGATGTGCTCCCAGGCCGCCAGCGGCGCCATGGTCTTGCGCGCCTCGCGCCACAGGCGCGCCAGGCGGCCGCGCAGCATCGGGTACTTGACCCGGTTGGCGCTGTACAAGTACCAGGAATACGACGCGCCGCGCGAACAGCCGCGCGGCTCGTGGTTGGGCATGCCGGCCCGCGTGCGCGGGTAGTCGGTCTGCTGGGTTTCCCAGGTGACGATGCCGCCCTTGACGTAGATCTTCCACGAACAGGAGCCCGTGCAGTTCACCCCGTGGGTCGAGCGCACGATCTTGTCGTGCTGCCAGCGGTCGCGGTAAGCCTGCTCCCACCGGCGGTCTTCCTTGACCGTGCTGCCGTGGCCATCGGCGAAAGGTTCGCGGACGCGGCTGAAATATTTGAGGCGATCGACGAAATAGCTCACGGCAGACTCCTGGAGGCGTCAAGCGGTGCTACGACACGCTCGTGCGCCTTGGAGGAGGCCTGGGAGGCTTGCGCGGGATGAATGCCATAAAAGGGGTTCCTTCATGACGATCGCCGGACTGCAATGTGCACTTACCGTACCGCCTGCGTCAAAAGTCGTCAATATTGGCAATAATCCAGGTAGATTCATTCATGACCATGACAGCGCGCCGCCCCGCCCGGCGGCGCCGCCGGAGAACGCCATGCAAGTCAAGCGCATCGTCGCCAATATCCCGGCCCTCGACATCGCCGCGGCGCGGCGCTTCTACCACGAGGCGCTGGGGCTCGAGGTCCTGATGGACCACGGCTGGCTCGCCACCTACGGCACGGACCGCCAGGCGACCGTGCAGCTCAGCGTCGCCACGCAGGGCGGCTCGGACACCCCGGTGCCCGACCTGTCGATCGAGGTGGACGACCTGGACGAGGCGCTGCGGCGCCTGCGCGCCGGCGGCTTTCCCATCGAATACGGTCCGGCCGACGAACCCTGGGGCGTGCGGCGCTTCTATGTGCGCGACCCGTTCGGCAAGCTGGTGAACATCCTGGCGCATCGCTGAGCCGCCATGGAACTGCAAGCCTTCCTGGGCGCGGGCGCCCTGCCCGCCATCGGCAGCGACGGCCTGGCATTGCGCGTGCTGCGCCGGCAGGACGCGTCCGACTGGTACGCCTACCTCCGCGACCCGGCGGTCACGCGCCATACCAGTTGGCGGCTGGCGGGCGTGGCCGACCTGGAACAGCTGATCACCGCCTGCCTGGCCGGCCAGCCGGCCGGACCGGTGCGGCTGGCGATTGCCGACACGGCCAGCGATCGCCTGCGCGGCACGATCGGCTTCAACGAAATATCGGCCCCGCATCAACGCGCCGAGATCGCCTACGACCTGGCGCCCGAGCTATGGAACCGCGGCATCGCCTCGCGCGCCTGCGCGGCCGTCGCGGCATGGGCCCTCGGTTCGCTCGGCTTGCAGCGCGTGCAAGCCACGGTGCTGGACAGCAATCTGGCGTCGCGGCGCGTGCTCGAACGCGCCGGCTTCCACGCGGAAGGCCTGCTGGCCGCCTATCGCGTCGTGCGCGGCGAGCCGCGCGATTTCTGGATGTACGCCCGCACGCGCGATGCGCGTCCGCGGCGCTGACATCCCGAAGGAAAAAGATACAACGCCGCACGCGCGGCGCTTGCTAAGATCGCCCGGTTCCAACGGAGGGGAACCGGGATGCCAGCAGGGTCGATCGCCGCGCCGTTCGCATTGACGTTTCGCCTGTGGCTGCGCTTCTGGCCGCAGTTGATGTGCCTGGTCCTGGCCGGCGTCCTGGCGAACGACGTGCTGCTGGGGGCCGCCGTGCACACCGGCTTCGCCAATCACCTGGCCGGGCTGGCGGTGCTGACCCTGGTGGCGCTGGCCCACCTGATCGTCACGGTGCTGATGTTCCAAGTCCTGCTGCCCGCCATGCCGGCCCTCGCCGCCGCCCAGGCGGCGGCGCGAGGCGCGGCGGATACCGAACGGCCCTCCAACCGCCTGGTCTCGGCGGTCACCATCGCGCTGCTGCCCTTCTTCGCCTATTACGCCGCCTGGGGGTTCCTGGGCGATACCGTGCGGCAGTATTCGCGCCTGGCGTTCAGCCTGGACCCGCTCGGCCAGCACGGCATGATTCTCGACGCACTGGATTCGCGCTGGCTGCTCGTATCGGTAGGCATATCCTGGCTGGTGCGCAAGGTGGCCAAGCGGATGCGCGAGGCCACGGGCCGCCTGGTCTGGCAGGTGGTGGTGGTCATCTGCGAGACGAACTGGATCCTGATCGGCTTGTACGTCATCAGCCGCTGGAAAGGCGACCTGTGGACCTGGTTCTCGAACCTGGAAATCTGGCACGTGCTGCGCGCCATCCTGAACCTGCTGGCCGCGCCCATCGCCGATGCCCATGCCGCGGCCGCGGCCATGGTGCCGGCCGATGCGCTGCCGGATGCGCCTGGCACGCTGCTGGTCAAGCTGTTCTTCTACGCGCTGCTGCCGGTGGTGTGGCTGGTCATGGCCGCGCTGGTGTACGGCTACGATGTGCGCGACGACCGCGAACTGCTGCGCATCCACCACCGCATCGAGCGCTTTGGCCAGCGCTACCAGGCGATTCCGAAATTCCTGCGCGACTTCGTGATGCATTTCATCGGCGGCTACCGTTCGCGCTACCTGCCGGTGGCCAACGGCATCCGGCTGACGCTGAATTCCGGCGTGCTGCTGCTGGTGACCCTGATCGTCGGCTACCGGCTGATCGACTGGGGCAGCGCCTGGCTGTGGATCGGCGCCACCCGCCTGATCGGCGCGCACGACCTGGACAGCTGGCAGGTGCTGGCGCACGGCCTGACCCTGCTGCTGGGCAGTCCGTTCCGCGATTCTTCCACCGGCCTGCTGATCGAGCCGCTGCGCATCTGTTTCCTGGCCGCCATCCTGGAAACCGCGTTCTCGATGCCGGCGCGGCGCGCCGCGCCGGCGGCGCCGCCGCCCGGGCCGGCGCAACCCCCGCGACAGCCGGCCTGAGGCCGCCGCCGGTTCGCCTAGGGCGCCACCTGCTGGGGCGGCCGGGCAAAGCGCAGGTAATGCGGCCGCTGCGGATCCAGCGTCACGACGACGCGCACCTGGTCGGCGGCCTCGCGCGGCACCAGGAACGCCTCGCGCACGCGCACCGTGTCGCCGGCCTTGGCGCCGCCGTACATGGTGCCCACGCAGTTGCGCGCCGCCGAGCGCGGCAGGCGCAGGCGCAGCGTGTCGGCGCCGTCCCACCGGCGCCCCGCGCCGTCCTGCAGCAGGATGCCGCAGCCGCGCCAGTTGCGCGGCAGGTCGGCGTCGAGAACCTTCACCTCGAAGTCGGCGACCACGCCCATGGCGTTGTCCGGGATGCGGCCGCCGGCCGGCAGCGGCGCCATGCGCAGGGCGTTCAGTTGCCAGCGGGCGCCCCCGTACTCGACCGCCTCGCCGTCGGCGACCTCGCGCACGATCAGGTCGCGGCCTTGCCACCACGCCTGGATCGAGCCGTACGCGACCACGCCGGCCGTCAGCGGCAGGAGCAGCACCAGCAGCGCCATGCAGCGCCGCCGCCAGCGCCGCTCGATGGCGCAGGCGACCGCCCGGCCGGCGGCCTGGGCCTGGGGGTCGGCCGGGATGCCGCTCATGGCTTGGCTCCGCCGGGCGGGTTCATGTCGAGCAGGTCCTGGATCAGCAGCGCGCCGTCGGCGCCCAGCGGCAGGCGGTCGAGCGCGATCTGCGCCTGGGAATCCAGTTGCGGGAAAGGCCCTTGCGAAACCAGCAGCGTGGCGCCGCCGACCTGGTCGGGGCGGATCTCGAAAACGAAGCGGCCGCGCCGCGGCAGGCCGGGGTCCACATCGACGGGCGGCAGGTCGGGGACGAGGCTGACGCGGTCCGACAGCTCGTAGCGCATCCCGGTCGGGCCGCGCCAGGCGGCCCGGGTGACGCTGACCGACTCGGCGCGGGCGGCCAGCCGGGCCGTCACGACCGCCCAGACGCCTGCGCTCTCGCGCAGGGTCGCGCCGCCCAGGCTGCCGTGGTACTGCAGTTTGCGCGCGAACTCGACGCGCTCGACCTCGATGTCGAACGTGCGCGCGCGCACCGTTTCATGCATGCGTCCGGAAACCGGGATGGGCCCGGTCAGGTCTTCGTAGCGCGGCGTGCTGTGCTGCATGGCGAACAGCACGGCGGCCGCCACGAGAACCAGCACCAGCGTGCCCAGGCGGCGCTTCACGAAGCCTGCTCCGCCGCGCCGCCGGCGTCGGCCGGCGCTTCCAGCGGCAGCGACACCTGGCCGACCACCTTCGGATTGAACCAGCCGGGCGTGCCGTACAGGTTGTCGACCGGCTTGAAGGTCTTGGCGATCACGTCCAGCTCCAGCCTGGCCGGCGGCGCCGCCGCGCCCGGCAGCTTCCAGACGTACACGACCCGCTCGCCCAGGCCCGGGTGCAGCAGCGGCAGCACTCGCGCGTCGCGCACCAGCGCCACCTCGGGTTTTTCCAGCGCCACGCCGGGCAGCGGATGCAGGCGCAGCAGTTCGCTGTAGTCGCGGGTCGAGGCGCTGGTGCGGTTGCTGAGATCGGCTTCGAGCACCAGCGCCTGCTCGCCGTCGTCGAGCCGCACGCCATGGACTTTCTTGTCCCGGCTGACCCAGGCGCGCTGCGGCACTACCTGCCACTGCCCCGCCTCGATCGGAGTGCCGGCCTGGTACTGGGCGACGGCCGGCGGCGGGCCGCCGCTCAGCAGGGTATAGAGCGCCGCCGTACAAACCGCCACCGTCGATCCGATACCGGTCGCAAGCCGGGTCTTGAGTTTGCCGAATGCCTTGCGCATCTGCGCTCCCGTATCCGCGCGCTGGGTTGGGGGATGCTGGACAGCCCGGGATGGTAGCCGGGCCGGCAAGTGGCGTAAATTGCAGGATTGTTTCGATACGTACGCCCCTACCCGGCGCCCTTTGCATCCGGTACACATTCAAGTACCGTTGCTTGCAAATCCCCCGCCCGCACAGGAATCCTCATGCCGTCTGCCTCTTCCGCGCCCAGCCTGGTCCAGCGCCTGGGCCTGTCCACTCCCATCATCCAGGCGCCCATGGCCGGCGTCAGCACCCCGGCGCTGGCCGCGGCCGTCTCGAACGCCGGCGGGCTCGGCTCGCTCGGGCTGGGCGCTAGCGACGCGGCCGCCGCGCGGCAGGCCATCGTCCAGACGCGCGCCCTCACCGACCGGCCGTTCGGCGTGAACCTGTTCTGCCACGCGCCCGATCCCGCCGACCCGGCCCTGCAGGCGCGCTGGCTGGAATACCTGGCGCCCAGCTTCGCCGAGTTCGGCGCCCAGCCGCCGGCCACGCTGCGCGAGATCTACACCAGCTTCGTGGCCGACGACGCCATGCTGGACGTGCTGCTGGCCGAGCGGCCCGCGGTGGTCAGCTTCCATTTCGGCCTGCCCGGCGCCGACCGCATCGCGGCGCTGCGCGAGGCGGGCATCTACCTGATGGCCAGCGCCACCAGCCTGGACGAGGCGGCCCAGGTCGCCGCCGCCGGCCTGGATGCCGTCATCGCGCAGGGCGACGAGGCCGGCGGCCACCGCGGCATTTTCCAGCCGGCCGGCCACGACGAGCACCTGGGCACGCTGGCCCTGACGCGCCTGCTGGCGGCGCGCCAGGAACTGCCGGTGGTCGCCGCCGGCGGCATCATGGACGGCGCCGGCATCGCCGCCGTCCTGGCGCTGGGCGCGCAAGCCGCGCAACTGGGCACGGCCTTCGTGGCCTGCCCTGAGTCGTCCGCCGATGCGCGCTACCGTGAAGCCTTGCTCGCCCCGGGCGCCATCTCGACGGTCCAGACCCGCGCCATTTCCGGCCGGCTGGCGCGCGGCATCGCCAACCGGCTGACCGCCCTGGGCGAGGCGCCCGACTGCCCGGCCACGCCGGGCTATCCCTACACCTACGATGCCGGCAAGGCCTTGCACGCCGCCGCCAAGGCGCACGGCAGCGCCGACTTCGCCGCGCAGTGGGCCGGCCAGGCCGCGGCGCTGTCGCGCGGCCTGCCGGCGGCCGAACTGATGCGCGAGCTGCAGGCCGAGCTGGCCGCTAACGTGGACCGCCTGGCCGCGTACGGCGGCGCGCGCGGGTAGCCGCATGGCGCGCGGCGAGTTCGCGCGGCGGCCCTGCGCCCTGCCGGGCGTCGAGGCCATCGAGGCCGACACGCGGCACGCCTTCGCGCGCCACACCCACGAACATTTCGGCATCGGCCTGATCGCGCGCGGCGCGCAGAAATCGCACAGCGGACGCGGGCCGGTAGAGGCCGGGCCGGGCGACATCATCACGGTGAATCCCGGCGAAGTGCACGACGGCGCGCCGATCGGCGAGGCGGGCCGGCGCTGGGCGATCCTGTACCTCGACCCCGGCGTGGTGGCCGGGGCGGTCGCCGACATCGGCGCCGGCCGGCCCGGCTGGCGTGAATTCGGCCAGCCCGTGATACGCGACCGGGCCGCGGCCGACGGCTTCCGGCGCCTCTATGCCGCCGCCACCGCGCCGCGCCCGGGCGCGCCCACCCCGGCGGCCGAATCGCTGTTGCTGGCGCTGCTGGCGCGCACGCTGGAACTGCGCCCGGCAGGCCAGCGCGGCGCGCCGCCCGCCGCCATCGCGCGAGCCCGCGCGCTGATCGACGACGACCCCGCGGCGGCGCTGTCGCTGGCCGACCTGGCCCACGCCAGCGGCCTGAGCCGCTTCCAGGTGCTGCGCGCCTTCGCGCGCGCCACCGGCCTGACGCCGCACGCCTACCAGTTGCAGCGCCGCATCGGCCTGGCGCGGCGCCTGATCGCCGGCGGCGCGGCCCTGTCGGAGGCCGCCGCGGCCAGCGGTTTCGCCGACCAGAGCCACATGACGCGCGTGTTCGTGCGCCAGTACGGCATCACGCCGGGCAGCTACGCCGGCGCCCGCTGAGGCGCCTGCAATCGCGTTCAAGACGCGCGCGCCGCGCGCATCCTAAGCTGCGCGCTCCATCATTGACAGGACGCGGCACGGCATGACACGGCGCACACAAGGCTATCTCTATCTGACACTGGCCATGGTCACGGTGGGCAGCACGGTGGTCGCCAGCAAGCTCATCGCCGCCGGCCTGCCGCCGTTCACCGCGACCGCGCTGCGGTTCGCGCTGGCGCTGCCGCTGTTCCTGTTGCTGATGCGCGCCACCGGCACGGCCTGGCCGCGGCCCGGCGCGCGCGACTGGACGATACTGGCCATCCAGGCCGGCGCCGGCAGCGTCGGTTACACGGCGCTGCTGATACTGGGCTTGCGCCATACCTCGGCGGCCGATGCCGGCGTCATCATCGGCACCCTGCCGGTGGTGTCGACCGCGATCGCCATCCTGGTGCTGGGCGAGCGGCCGCGGCCGGCCATGCTGGCCGCCATCGCCCTGGCCGCCGCCGGCGTGTTCTTCATCGCCGCGCACGGCAACGCCGGCGCCGGCCGGCAGTCGCTGCTGGGCAATGCGCTCATCTTCGGGGCGATCGTCTGCGAAAGCCTGTTCATCTTGCTCAACAAGCGCCTGCGCCAGCCGGTGCGGCCGCTGGCGCAATCCACCTTGATGACGGCCCTCGGCCTGGCGGTGGCCGCGGCGGCGGCGCTGTTCGAAACGCCCGGCGCGCCGACACCCGGCGCGCTGGCGGCGGTGGCCTATTACGCCGTGGTGCCGACCGTGGCGGGCTTCCTGCTGTGGTACGCCGGCGCCGAGCGCGTCAGCGGCGCCGAGGCCTCGCTGTTCACCGCGGTGGCGCCCGTCGCGGCGCTGCTGCTGGCCGCGGCCGTGCTGGGCGAGACGATCGCGCCCAGCCAGTTGGCCGGCACGGCATGCGTGCTGGCGGCGGTCGGCATCATGAGCCGCGCCGCCCGGCCCGGCTGAAACCGGCACGAAAATTGCTGACGCACGCGCCATCGACAACGTCCGGACGGCCGCCCGGCCCTGGAGGGACATGGACGCGCTGCTGCTTGCCCGGATCCAGTTCGGGTTCACGATTTCCTTCCACATCATCTTCCCGGCGCTGACGATCGGCCTGGCGAGCTATCTGGTCGTGCTCGAAGCGCTATGGCTGCGCACCGGCCGCCCGGTCTACCTGACGCTCTATCAATTCTGGCTCAAGCCGTTCGCGGTGGCCTTCGCCATGGGCGTGGTGTCCGGCATCGTCATGGCCTACCAGTTCGGCACCAACTGGAGCGGTTTCTCGCGCTTCGCCGGCAGCATCACCGGCCCCCTGCTGGCCTACGAAGTGCTGACCGCCTTCTTCCTGGAAGCCGGCTTCCTGGGCGTGATGCTGTTCGGGCTGAAGCGGGTCGGGCCCGGCCTGCACTTCCTGTCAACCTGCGTGGTGGCACTGGGCACCCTGATCTCGGCCACCTGGATCCTCGCCTCGAACAGCTGGATGCAGACGCCGCAGGGCCACGAGATCATCGACGGCCGGGTCGTGCCGGTCGACTGGCTGGCGGTCATCTTCAATCCCTCGTTCCCTTACCGCCTCAGCCACATGGTGGTCGCGGCCTACCTGGCCACCGCGCTGATGGTGGGCGGCACGGCCGCCTGGCACCTGCTCAAGGGCCGCGACGCGCCGGCGGTGCGCACCATGCTGTCGATGGCCATGTGGATGCTGCTGGCCAGCGCGCCGCTGCAGGCGCTGCTGGGCGACCTGCACGGCCTCAATACCCTGCGGCACCAGCCGGCCAAGCTGGCGGCGATGGAAGGCCATTGGGAACCGACGCCGCCCGGCTCGGGGGTGCCGCTGATCCTGTTCGGCTGGCCCGACATGCAGGCCGAGACGACCCATTACAAGATCGAGATCCCGCGCCTGGGCAGCCTGATCCTGACGCACAGCTGGGACGGCCAGATCCCGGCGCTGAAATCGTTCCCGCCCGAGGACCGCCCCAATTCGACCATCGTGTTCTGGACCTTCCGCATCATGGTGGGCCTGGGCCTGCTGATGATCGCCCTGGCGCTGTGGGGCGCCTGGCTGCGGCGCGGCGCGCGGCTGTACCGCGCGCGGGCCTTCCTGCGCTGCGCGGCCGCCATGTCGCCGGCCGGGCTGGCCGCCATCCTGGCGGGCTGGTACACCACCGAGATCGGCCGCCAGCCCTGGGTTGTCTATGGATTGCAGCGCACCGCCGATGCGGTCTCGCCGCACGACGCGGGCGAGGTCGGTTTCACGCTGGCGCTGTTCGTGCTCGTCTACCTGGCCGTGTTCGGCGCGGGCACCGCCTATGGGCTGCGGCTGCTGGCCGCGGGCCCGCAGCAGGCCGGAGGCGACCCGGGGCCGGGCGGCGCCGGCGAGCCGCGCCAGCCGATGCGGCCGTTCTCGGCCGCCGACGAGGAGGCGCCCCATGGGAATTGACCTGCCGCTGCTGTGGGCCATCATCATCCTGTTCGGCGTGATGATGTACGTGGTGATGGACGGCTTCGACCTCGGTATCGGCCTGCTGTTTCCGTTCTTTCCGGACGCGGCCGACCGCGACGTCATGATGAACACCGTGGCGCCGGTCTGGGACGGCAACGAGACCTGGCTGGTGCTGGGCGGCGCCGGCCTGCTCGCGGCCTTCCCGCTGGCATATTCGGTGGTGCTCAGCGCGCTGTACCTGCCGTTGACGCTGATGCTGGTGGGGCTGATCTTTCGCGGCGTCGCCTTCGAGTTCCGCTTCAAGGCGCGCCCCGGCCGCTGGCGCCTGTGGGACCAGGCCTTCGCGGGCGGCTCGCTTGTGGCCACGATGTTCCAGGGCATCACCCTGGGCGCTTTCCTGAACGGACTGCCGGTCATCAATGACCGCTATGTCGGCGCCCCGTTCGCCTGGCTGGCGCCCTTTCCCGTCTTCACCGGCCTGGGGCTGGCGATCGCCTACGCGCTGCTGGGCGCCACCTGGCTGGTGATGAAGACCGAGGGCGCCCTGCAGCGGCAACTGCGGCGCATGGCCCGGCGCCTGGTCTGGGCGCTGCTCGCGGTCATCGCGGTCATCAGCGTCTGGACCCCGCTGGCGCACCCCGCCATCGCCAGCCGGTGGTTCAGCCTGCCCAATCTGTTCTGGTTCGCGCCGGTGCCGCTGCTGGTGGCGGTGGCCGCCTGGCGGCTGCTGGCCGCGCTGCGCGCCGACGCCCAGACCGCGCCGTTCCTGCTGACCCTCGCCCTGGTGTTCCTGGGCTACAGCGGGCTGGGCATCAGCCTGTGGCCGCATGTCACACCGCCCTCGATCACCATCTGGCAGGCGGCCGGCCCGCCGCAGAGCCTGGGCTTCGCCCTGGTCGGCGCGCTGCTCGTCATCCCGCTGGTGCTGACCTACACCGGCTGGGCCTACTGGGTGTTCCGCGGCAAGGTGCGGCATGGCGAGGGATACCACTGATATGAAACGCAACGCCCCGCTCTGGATCCGGCGGTTCGGATGGCTGGTCATCCTGTGGGCCGGCGGCGTCGCCGCGCTGTTCGGCGTGGCGCAACTGCTCAAGGCCATCATGCGCGGCAGCGGCCTGGCCTGAACCAGCCAGCGGCCACATCGCCCGGCACGCTATCATCGCGAAAACCCCCGCAGCGGCGGACCGCCGCCTCCTCCATGCCCGATACGCCATCCAAACCCGTCAACCAGAAGAGCCTGCTGCGCAGCGACCTGCCATTCCCGGTGGTCGGCATCGGCGCGTCGGCCGGCGGCATCGAAGCGCTGAAGACCTTCTTCAAGCACATGCCGGCCGAGCCGGGCATGGCGTTCGTGGTGGTGCTGCACCTGTCGCCCCACCATGAAAGCATGCTCGACCGCATCCTGCAGTCGACCACTTCCATGCCGGTGCTGGCGGTCACGCGCAGCGTGCCGGTGCAGTGCAACCATGTGTATGTCATCCCGCCGGGGGTCAGCCTGTCCATGAACGACGGCTACCTGCGGCTGACCCGCGCCGCGCGCCCGCACGGCCAGCATATCGCCATCGACGTGTTTTTCCGCACCCTGGCCGATGTGCACCAGGCGCGCGCCGTCGGCATCGTGCTCACCGGCGGCGGCGCCGACGGCTCGATCGGCATCGCCCGCATCAAGGAACAGGGCGGCGTCACCTTCGCCCAGCAGCCCGAGGACGCCGCGCACGACACCATGCCGCGCAGCGCCATCGCCACCGGCATGGTCGACATCGTCCTGCCGGTGGCCGAGATCCCGGCCCGCCTGCTGGAGTTCGCCGCCAACCAGGCGCGCATCCACATTCCCGCCCCCATCGACCAGGAAGTCCACCCGCGCGCCGACGCGCCGGCCGACGAGACGCCGGCCGACCGCAACGCCCTGCACGACATCCTGGGCCTGCTGCGCGCCCGCACCGGGCACGACTTCCGGCATTACAAGCGGGCCACGGTGCTGCGCCGCATCGAGCGGCGCATGCAGGTCACCGGGGTGCCCGACATGACGGCCTATGCGGCCATGCTGCGCGAAACCGCCGACGAAACGCCCAAGCTGCTGAGCGACATGCTGATCGGCGTGACGCAGTTCTTCCGCGACCGCGACGCCTTCCAGGCGCTCGAGCACCTGGTCGTGCCCGCCCTGTTCAACCGCGGGTCGCGCGGCGAACGCGCCGCCACCGTACGGGCCTGGGTAGCCGGCTGCTCCACCGGCGAAGAGGCCTACTCGCTGGCCATGCTGCTCAGCGACGAGGCGGAGCGGCTGGCGGCCCCGACCAAGATCCAGGTGTTCGCCACCGATATCGACGCCCACGCCCTGGCCGCCGGCCGTACCGGGCTGTATCCGCAGGCCATCGAGACCGACGTCGCCGCCGCGCGGCTGCATACCTACTTCACCAAGGAAGACGCCAGCTACCGGGTCAAGAAAGAAATTCGCGAGAAAGTCCTGTTCGCGCCGCACAACATCCTGCACGATCCGCCTTTCTCCAAGCTCGACCTGGTCACCTGCCGCAATCTGCTCATCTACCTCGACCGCGAAGTGCAGGCCGACGTGCTGCGCATGTTCCATTTCGCGCTCAACCCGGGCGGCTACCTGTTCCTGGGCAGCTCCGAATCGGCCGATGCCTGCGAGAACCTGTTCAAGGTCGTGGACAAGCGCAATTGCCTTTACCAGGCCCGGGACGCGGCCTCGCTACCGCGCGCCATCCGCATGCACGCGACCGCGCCGTTCGACAAGATTCCGCCGGCGCCGGTCGACGCGGCCGTCGGCCGGCACGGCAAGCCCTCGTTCGCCGAGCTGCACCGGCGCGCGCTGGAACAGTACGCGCCGCCCAGCGTCGTCGTCGATCTCGAAGGCAACATCGTCCACATGTCCGAGCGCGCCGGGCGCTACCTGCGCTACGTGGGCGGCGAGCCCTCGCGCAGCCTGGCCTCGCTGGTGCATCCCGAACTGCGCATGGAGCTGCGCACCGCGCTGTTCCAGGCGCTGCATTCCCGCAAGAGCATCGAGGCGCGGCGCGTCGCGCTCAGCATGGGCGAGCGGCGCGTCTACGTGAACATCGTGGTGCGGCCATTCAGCGACGCGGAAACCGGCGGCGACTTCGTGCTGGTGATCTTCGACGAAGTCGAGGACGTGCTCGACGAGACCAGCGCGGTGCGCGGCCCGCACCCGGAGCAGAGCGTACTGACCCAGATCGAGGCGGAGCTGCGCCAGACCAAGGAACAGCTGCAGCTCACCATGGAGCAGTCCGAGACCTCGACCGAGGAACTGAAGGCCTCGAACGAAGAATTGCAGGCCATCAACGAAGAGCTGCGCTCGGCGACCGAAGAACTCGAAACCGGCAAGGAAGAACTGCAGTCGGTCAATGAAGAACTGATCACCGTCAATGCGGAACTGAAGTCCAAGGTCGAGGAAACCGCCAAGATCAACGACGACCTGCAGAACCTGATCGCCTCCACCGACATCGCCGCCGTGTTCGTCGATCGCAGCATGCGGATCAAGTGGTTCACGCCGCGCGCGGCCGACATCTTCAGCGTCATCACCAGCGACGCCGGCCGATCGCTGCTGGATATCACCCACCGCCTCGATTATGCCGACCTGGCGCGCGACGCCGCCGGGGTGTTCGAATCGCTGCGTCCCATCGAGCGCGAAGTGTGCAGCATCGACGGGCGCTGGTACCTGGCGCGGCTGTTGCCCTACCGCAGCTCGGAGCACCGCATCGACGGCGCGGTGCTGACCTTCATCGACATCACCGACCGCCGCAAGGCCGAGGAGCGCATGCGCCTGGGCGAGGCGCACATGAAGCTGGTGGCCGAGAGCGCCAAGGACTTCGCCATCATGACGATCGGTCCCGACGGCACCATCGTGACCTGGAGCTACGGCGCCGAACTGATGTTCGGCTACACCGAAGCCGAGGCCATCGGCCAGTCGATCGCCATCATCTTCACGCAGGAAGATATCGAGGCGGGCGCCCCCGCGCAGGAAATGGAGCGCGCGCGCCACAACGGCTACGCGCCCGACGAACGCTGGCACCGCCGCAAGGACGGCACGCGCATCTTCTGCACCGGCGGCGTCAACCCCATGGAAGACTCCACCTTCCGCGGCTACGCCAAGATCACGCGCGACGTCACCGAGCAGAAGCGGCGCGATCACGAGCGCGAGACCACACTGGAGCGCACGCGCGCCGACAACGTCCAGAAGGACGCTTTCTTCGCTGTCATGTCGCACGAGCTCAAGCATCCGCTGAACCTGGTGCAGCTCAACACCGAACTGCTGCTGCGCATCCCGGAAATCAACGCCAGCCGGCCGGCCCGGCGAGCGGCCGAGGCCATCCAGCGCTCGGTCCAGAGCCAGGCGCGCATCATCGAGGACCTGCTCGACCTGTCGCGCGTGCGCACCGGCAAGCTCAAGCTCAATCGCGGCGTGGTCAACCTGACCGCCACGGTGCAGAGCATCGTCGACGTGCTGGCGCCGCTGGCCGCCGATGTCGGCGTGGCGCTGCAGCCGCTGTACGATGCCTCCCAGCCGCTGAACATCGATGCCGACCCGGTCCGCATCGAGCAGATCGTCTGGAACCTGGTCAATAACAGCATCAAGTTCACGCCGTCGGGCGGCACGGTCACGGTCGGGCTGTGCCGCGACGGCGAGATGGCGCGGCTCGACGTCCGCGATACTGGCGACGGCATCGATCCCGCCTTCCTGCCGAAGATCTTCGACATGTTCACGCAGGGCCAGGCGCGCCTGCACGGCCAGCGCCGCGATGGGCTGGGCATCGGTCTGGCGATCGTGCATCAGCTGGTGCTGGCGCACGGCGGCCGCATCGAGGCCGCTTCCGAGGGCGCGGGCCGCGGCGCGCTGTTCACGGTGTGGCTGGCCGGCGCGACGGCGCAGCCGGAGGCGGACGCCGCCGGCGCGTCCGCCGCCCAGGGGCAGCTGGCCAATGTGCGCATCCTGGTGGTGGACGACTCCGACGAAGTGCTCGAGACCTTCCAGGCCCTGCTCGAAATGGAGGGCGCCGTGGTCCAGGCCTACGACAACGGCGCCGCGGCGCTGGCGGCGCTCGGCCACGCCGAATTCGATCTCATCATCAGCGACATCGCCATGCCGGGCATCGACGGCTACCAGTTGCTGCGCGCCGTGCGCGAGCGCCTGCCCGACACACCCGCCATCGCCCTGACCGGCCACAGCAGCAAGGACGACGTGGAGCGGGCCATGCGGGCGGGCTTCTCCACCCACCTGAGCAAGCCGGTCCCGATGACGGCCCTGCTGGAGACCGTCAGCCGCATCCTGCAATGGTCCTAGGGCCGGCGGCGCGACGGGCCGGGCCGCCCTAGCGCAGGTCGGGCATCCCGCCGGAGCCCGACGACGCCCCCGAGCCGGGCATGCCGCCGTGGCCGGTCGACCCGGTCGTGCTGCCTGGCTGGCCTTTCGAATCGCGCGTGTCGGTACCGCCGGCCGCATCATGATCGCCGGACGCCGGCGCACGCCGCGTGTCGGGCGGTTCCTGCGCTTCGGGTTGCCGCTGGTCGCGCCCGCCTTCCTGCATTTTTTGCTTCCCGTCTTGTAAGGAAGGCGTCTGGCGGGTCGCGGCCGGGTCGGGCGCAGGGCGGGGCTTGCCGTCGCCGTGCGCCTGGGCAGGCCCGGCCGCCAGCAGCGCACCCAATAGGCAGGCGCCCGCGGCATGGATAGAATGGTTTCGCATATGCACTCCCGGTTGCGGCCTTCAGGCCGGCGAATGCCGGCAAGCGGCGTGCCGGGCAAGTGAATTGCTGCAGGGCTGCCGTTGTCGATACGGGCGCCGCCGGCGTCCGGTTACCGGAGCCGCACATGGAAGACCATCCCGCCCGCGGGCGGCGCAACGTCCTCAAGGCGCTCACCGTGGGGCTGCCGGGCGCCGCCTGGGCAGGCCGCGCCCATGGCGCCCCCCAGCAAAGCCCCCCGCCAGACCCGGCCGGCGCCGGCCGCACCTTGCGCTTCTTCAACCCGCGCGAGGCGGCGGCGATGGACGCCATCGCCGCGCGGCTCATCCCCGCCGACGAACTCGGGCCGGGCGCCAAGGAGGCCGGCGTCACCTATTTCCTGGACGGGCAGCTGGCCGGCGCGTGGGGCGCGGGCGACCAGTTCTACCGACAGGGCCCCTTCCACGAGGGCACCCCGGAACAGGGCTACCAGCTCTCGTTCACGCCGGCCGAGATGATGCGGCGCGGGCTGGCGGCGCTGGACGAGGCCTGCCGCCAGCGCGACGGCAAGCCCTACGCCGAGCTGGACGCCGGGCGGCAGGACGCCTGGCTGCGCGCCATGCAGGAAGGCGAGGCGGATTTCTCGCCGCTGCCCTCGGCCGTGTTCTTCCAGGCCCTGCTGCAGGCCACCATCGAAGGTTTTTTCTCGGACCCGCTGTACGGCGGCAATCGCGACATGGTGGGCTGGAAGCTGGTGGGTTTCCCCGGCGCCTACGCCAGCTTCTCCAATGACATCGAGCGCCATGGCGTGCAATGGGCCGGCCAGCCGGTCTCCATCGCCATGGCCAAGCCCCACGCCGCCCACCAGGAGGACGAGCATGGCTGAGAAACTGCCCCCCGTGGACGTGGCCATCATCGGCGGCGGCTGGACGGGTTCGATCATCGGCAAGGAGCTGGCCGCGGCCGGCCAGCGCGTGGTGATCCTGGAGCGCGGCGAGCCGCGCTGGCCCTCGCCCGATTTCCAGGGCCCGAACGTGCACGACGAACTGAAGTACACACGGCGGCACGCCCTGCACCAGAACGCCGCGACCGAGACCTACACATTCCGCAACAATACCGACCAGCGCGCCCTGCCGATGCGCCGCTGGCAATTCGCCTACCCCGGCACCCACCTGGGCGGCGCGAGCAACCACTGGTCGGGCGCCTACTACCGCTTCCACCCCACCGACTTCAACCTGCGCAGCCACCATGTCGAGCGCTACGGCGCCGACATCTTCGACGCCGACCTCACCTGCCAGGACTGGCCGCTCTCGTACGACGAGCTGGAGCCCTACTACGACCGTTTCGATTACCTGATCGGCGCGTCGGGCCAGGCCGGCAACCTGAAGGGCCAGAAGCAGGAAGGCGGCAACCCGTTCGAGCCCTGGCGCTCGCGGCCCTATCCCAACCCGCCCATGAAGGTGCCTTATGCGTCGGCGCTGTTCGGCGAAGCCGCGCGCAGCCTGGGCTACCACCCTTACGTGCAGCCCTCGGCGCTGGCCACGCGGCCCTATGTGAACTCGGAAGGCCTGCACATGAGCGCCTGCGTGTACTGCGGGTTCTGTTCCAACTTCGGCTGCGAGCATTTCGCCAAGGCCTCGCCGCAGGTCTGCATCCTGCCGGTGGCCATGAAAATGGACAACTTCGAGATCCGCACCGGCGCGCACGTGCTGCGGGTCGAACTCAGCGCCGACAAGCAGCGCGCCACCGGCGTGACCTACGTGGACGCGGCCGGCGCCGAGCGCTTCCAGCCGGCCGAAACCGTGGTGCTGTGCGCGTTCAGCATCAACAACGTGCGCTTGCTGCTGCTGTCCGGCATCGGCCAGCCCTACGACCCGGTCGCCAACACCGGCGTGGTGGGACGCAACTACACTCACCAGACCACGTCGGGCGTGAACCTGTTCTTCGACGAATCGGTCCACATCAATCCTTTCATGGGTGCGGGCGCGGTGGCGGTCACCATGGACGACTTCTGCGCCGACAATTTCGACCACGGCCCGCACGGCTTCGTGGGTGGCGGCTACCTGCAGATCCAGGTGGTCAGCGGCGCGCCGATCGGCTACCACCCCACGCCCAAGGGCACGCCCGCCTGGGGCCCCGAATGGAAGCGGGCGGTGCGGCGCTACTACAACCACTCCGCCTCGATCACCATCACCGGCTCGGCCCAGCCCACGCGCGGCGCCTACCTGAGCCTGGACCCGACCTACAAGGACGCCTGGGGCCAGCCGCTCCTGCGCATCACCTATGACCTGCCCGACAACGACATCCGCATGTCGGCCTTCCTGACGGCCAAGGGCGACGAGATCGGCAAGGCCATGAAGGGCGTGCAGCACACCGAGCCGGGGCCGCGCCAGCGCCCCTTCTCGGCCACCGCCTACCAGTCCACCCACCTGACCGGCGGCGCCGCCATGGGCGACGACCCGGCCACCAGCGTGGTCAACCGCTACGGGCAGGTGTGGGACGTGCCCAACGTGTTCGTGACGGGCGCCTCGCTGTTCCCGCAGAACTCCTGCTTCAACCCGACCGGCACGGTGGGCGCCACCGCGTACTGGATCGTCGAGAAAATCAAGGCGGACTACCTGCGTTCGCCGGGACCGCTGGTGTCGACATGAATGAGTCCAGAGCGGGAATACCCGTCGTCCTCGGCCTGATCCTGGCCGCGCCCGTGCTGACGCTGGTCGCGACCGCCTACCAGATGATGGCGACCGGCGGCGATGGCCTGATCCGGCCGACCGCCGTGACCGCGCCGGCGCCCGGCGCCGCCGGGCCCGCGCAGCAAGCCGGCGCGCCCGCGGCCGCCAGCACCCCGGCGCCCGCCGCGCCGCCCAAGCCGCCGGAACCGGTGCCGGGCCGCAGCGCGCAGGATTTCACGCCCTACCGCCCGGCATGGGAAGCGGCGCTGGCGCGCGCCGATCCCGAGCAAGGCCGCCAGTTGGCCCAGTCCGGCAAGCCGGGCGCGGGCGTGCAGGCGTGCGTGGCCTGCCACGGCCAGCAAGGCATTGCCACCGCCGCGGGCAACTTCCCCAACCTGGCCGGCCTGTCGGCCGACTACCTGGCCAAGCAGCTCGCCGACTATCGCGACGGCACGCGCACCCAGCCCTTGATGAACACCATCGCCAAGGGACTCAGCCCCGAAGAAGCCGCGCACTTGGCGCAGTACTACGCTGGCCTGCGGCCGCCCGCCCTGGCGCGCCCGCAAGGCCCGGAGGCGGCCCGCGCGCTCGATGTGCGCGGCGACAATGCGCGCGCCCTGCCGGCCTGCGCCAACTGCCATGGACTGGGCGGCCGCGGCGAGGGAGCGCTGCTGCCGCGCCTGGCCGGCCAGCCGGAGCGCTATTTCATCGAGCAGATGAACGCTTTCCGCAACGGCCAGCGGCGCAACGACGATGTCGGCGTGATGCGCGCCTTCGCGCAGCGCCTCACGCCGCAGGAAATCGAGGCGCTGGCCGCTTATTACGCCGGCGCGGCGCGCGACGGCTCGTCCGCGCCGCCCGGCCGGTAGCCCGTCACAGCAGCTTGTACATGATGGTGGTCGGGTCGGTGCGCCGGCCGGTGACGTCCAGGCAGAACTCCGGGATGACGCCGGCGCGCTGGTAGCCCAGCGCCGCGTACAGCGGCTCGGCCAGGTCGCCGGTGCGGGTGTCGAGCGTCAGCAGGCGGCGCCGCGCGGCGCGCGCGCGCTGTTCCAGTTCCGCCATCAGGGCGCGGGCGATGCCGCGGCGGCGCCAATGCGGATGCACCAGCAGCTTGCGCACCTCGGCCCGGTGCGGCTGGTTCGGCGGCGTGTCGCAATCGAGCTGCACCGTGCCGACGATGCGCCCGCCCGTGCGGGCCGCCAGCAGCGTGCGGGTGCCGTCGCGCACCGCGGGCAGCACCTGGCCGGCCCAGAAGGCCTCGGCCTGGCGCGGCTCGTAGGGCAGGATGAAACCGACGCTGGCGCCGTCATGCACGCAGGCGTGCAGCAGCGCGCCCAGTTCGGGCAGGCAGCCGGCGGCGTCATCCGCCGACAGCGCCGAAAACGAGAACGTATCCAAGCTCGGACCTCACACGATGAACAGCAGATAACGCGCGCCGCTGCGGGCCGGCGTGTCGAAGGCGCTGGCGCCGGACAACTGGTAGCGCAGGCAGTCGCCGGGCCGCAACGCGTGGGCGCGGCCTTCGATGGTGACCTGCAGCCGGCCCTCCAGCAGCAGGAGATGATGCTCCAGGCCTGGCCGGGGCGGCGCGCTGTAGGCGATGTGCGCGCCGGGCGCCAGGGTGCATTCGAGCACCTCGCCGGCCAGCCGCTGGGCGGGCGGCGACACGGAGCGCCGCTCGAAGCCGACGCTCGCGTCCACCCATACCGGCTGGTCGGCGCGCGCCAGCAGCGGGGCGTAGTCGTCCTCGACCAGCCGCATCAGGCGCGACAGGGTCAGGCCATAGGCGGCGCTGAGCTTGCCCAGCACGCTGGCGGTGGGACTGACGGCGGCGTTCTCCAGCCGCGACAGCGTGGCGCGGCTGACCTGGCAGCGGCTCGCCAGCTCATCGAGCGACCAGCCGCGCTCGGCGCGCAAGGCGCGCAGGCGCTGGGCGATCTGGCGATCGATCGGGTCGGCGGCAAGCGTATCCTCTTTTTCCATATTCGAGATATTCTCTCAAATACGAAAAACAAGCAAGCTCCGCCCGGATGCCGCCCGGGCGGCGAAGCCGGCCCGCGCCGGCGGCCCGCCGCTCAGCGGGCCGGCTGGGCCGGCGACGAGACGCTTGCCAGCGTGGAGCCGGCGTCGCCGGCCTTGACGGCCAGGTCGCCCAGCGCCACCACGCCCACCAGTTGCTTGTCGCGGTCCAGCACCATCAGCCGGCGCACCTGTTCGTCGGCCATCTTGGCCTTGGCGTTCTCCACCGAGTCATCCTGATAGCACCACAGCACGCGCTCGGTCATGGCGTCGCCCACCCGCGCATTGTCGGGCGATACTCCGCGGGCTGTGCAGCGCACCGTGATGTCGCGGTCGGTGATGACGCCGACCAGGCGCCGGCCGTCGCACACGGGCAGTTCGCCGATATCCAGGTCGGCCATCATCTCGGCGGCATGGCGCACCGTTTCATGGGTGCGCAGTATGGTCGCGCCGGGCGTCATGACTTGGGACAACTGCGTCATGGTTTCCTCCGTCGGTTGCGTGGATCAGGACCAGGACCGCAGCAAGCCCCATGCCGTGGCCGGGCTCAATCCTCGCCGCGCGGCGGGCGGCGGCCGCCCTTGGCGCCGGGGTCTTCGCGGCCCGTGTCCGGCGGCGTGAAATTGCCCTCGTCGGTGATGCCGCCGGTGCGGGCCGCCTGGTCGGCCGACGCCGTGCCGCGGTCGAACAAGGGCCGGTCGCCGCCGCCCGCCGGCGGCGGATGGTCCATGTCCGGACGCTGCGCCTGCTCGTCGGAGACATGGCGCGGCCGCGGCGCACCGCGGTTGGGATCGGGCTGGGGCAAGCGCTGGCCGGCGCGCGGGTTGCGGTCCGGCGGGTCGGATCGTGTCATGGCGGTCTCCTGTCTGGCTGGGAAGGCGGCGTCCGCCGCCCTCCCCCGCACGCGCGCAAGCGCCGTTCCCGGCCAGTGCGGCGCTCCTTTCAGCGTGGACAGGCCCTAGTACTTGATGCCGATGCGCGCCCACACGGTGCGGCCGGGCTCGTTGAAGCGCGTGGCCGCCGGAAACCCGAACCCGCTGTCGCCGGCCAGGTTCAGGTGCTCGCTGTAGGTCTTGTCGAACAGATTGTCCACGCCGACGGCCAGCTTGACACGCCGGTTGACGGCGTAGCCCGCATTGAGCGAGAACACGCCGAACCCGGCGCTCGGGCCGAAGTCCTTGCCGACCACGTTGCCGGTGCCGGCGGCATAGCGGTGCTGCGCCGCCACCAGCCGCCACAGTGCGCCGGCCGACCATTTGCCGTCGTCATAGGCGGCGCTGAGCTTCGCTTCCAGCGGCGGCATCTGCGGCAACGGCCGGCCGTCGCTGCGATTTTCGCCCCAGGCGTAGGCCAGCGTGGCGCCCACCGTCCAGGCCGGCGCGGCGCGGTATGACACGCCCAGCTCGCCGCCGGCGATGCGCGCATCGACGTTGCGCGCCTGCGAGGTCGCGCCCATCATCCCGCCGGCGTGGTAGTTGAACAAGATGAAATCGTCGACCCGGCCCGCGTACGCCGAGACCCACGCGTCCACCGTGTCGGTGCGGTACTGCGCGCCGATATCGACCTGCGTGGTCTTCTCGGGCCGGACGCCTTCGAACGCGTTGGCCGCACCCGCGGGGCCCTGGCTGGGCGAGAACAGCTCCCAGTAATCGGGGAAGCGCTGCACGTGGCCGATGCCCGCGTACCAGGTCGCGGGCATGTCCCGCAGGTCGCGCTCGTAGCGCAGGAAGCCGCTCGGCAGGGTATCGGTGCGGCGCTCGCCGGCGGTCGGGTTGGGCATGGCCATCATGCGGCCCACGGTCTTGCGGAAATCCTTGGCCGAGGCCCGGTCCACGCGCGCGCCGCCGATCACGCGCGCCTGTTCGTCCAGCGTCCAGGTCAATTCACCGAACAGGCCGGCGTTGTCGAATTCGGCGTCCTTGACCCACGCGTGGTTGCGGTATGAATCCATCTCGGTGCCGCTGCGCGCGCGATGGCGGCTGCGCTGGAAATCCAGCCCGCCCTCCAGGCCGAGCCGCTCGGCCAGCTGGAACTTGCCGGCCACGCGGCCGCCCCAGGTGGCGCGCTCGACCGCCGATGCCATGCCCATGGGCATGGCGCTGTGCGGATCGGGCGAACGCAGCGTGTAGTTGTCCATGACGTGATCGGCGTTGTTGTAGTAGAGCTGCGCCTCCAGTTCGCGCAGCACGGTTCCCAGATTGCGGCGCTCGGCCCGCAGGCCGAAGCTTTCGCGCTTGAAGCGCACGCCGTCCATGCCGCGGCCCGCGTAGCGCGCCTCGCCGTCGCCCGTGCCGGCGCTCAGCTCCAGCAGGGTATCGGCACCGGGCGTGAAGCCCAGCGCCACGTCGGCGTTCCACTTGTCCCAGCGCGACGGCACCCGGTCGCCATCGCCGTCGCGATAGTCCTGCGAATGCGAGTGGTTGGCCGTAATGCGCGCATAGCTGCGCGCATTGCCCACGGTCAGGTCGGCGGCCTGGTCGTTGCGGCCCCATGAGCCGGCCAGCAGGCTGCCGTCGAAGCGCACCCCCGGGGCGTCGAAGCGCGGCGTGTCGCGGTCGAATTTCACGGTGCCCGCGGATGCGCCGGGCCCCCACA
Source organism: Bordetella genomosp. 2 (assembly GCF_002261345.1). Classification (GTDB taxonomy): domain Bacteria; phylum Pseudomonadota; class Gammaproteobacteria; order Burkholderiales; family Burkholderiaceae_B; genus Bordetella_A. Next base: position 261,120 of record NZ_NEVT01000007.1, read on the forward strand.
GCACCGTCTGCGGGCCCTTGATGACGGTGAGCTGATCGAAGTTCTCCGGCGAGATGTACGAACTGGGCGCGTCCATGCGCGACGGGCAGGCGCCCGGCATCGAGGCGCCATTGGCCAGGATGTTCAGGCGCGAGCCGAACATGCCGCGCAGCACCGGGTCGCCGTTGCTGCCGCCGTTGCGGATGGCCGAGAACCCCGGGATCGTCCTCAGGTAGTCGGTGCCGTCGCTGGCCGGCACCGGCTGGCGGGGAATCTTGGGATCGGTGGTGAATGTCAGCGGCGCCTCGGGCGCGACGCCGGTGATGACAATGGGATCGAATTCATAAGGCGGGACCAGCCCTTGGTCGGCCCAGGCGGCGGAGACGGCCGCCGCGGCGGCGCACAGGCCCAGCGCCTGCGAAAAGCGGAAATTTCTGTCCATGATGCGTGACGTTCGAATGCCGCGGCGGCGCCGCCGCGGCGCAGGAACGCCGCCGGCAATACGCCAGCCGCATGCGGGGGATGCGAGTCGGCAGCCGCGGCGCGCCCGCGGCAGGCGGGCACGCTGGAACGGACTACCGGTGGAAGCGGTCAGGCGGACAGGGTCGGCGGGGCGCGCGGCCCGAGCGGCGGGCCGGCCGGCGGCAGCGGCCGCAATGCGCGCGCGGGCGGCGGGTCCGGCCGCATGCCGGAGAGCGCGGCCAATACCGCCACGTAGGGCGAAGGAGGAAGATCGAGCGCCTGGTGCACGACCATCCAGAACGGGCATTCCTGGGCGGTCGCGTCGTCCTGGTGCGCGTCGTGCGGCACGGTGTCGATGAGAGCCCGCAACACGGTGGGCGCGCCGCCGGCGGCCGAGCAGAAGCTGATTTCCAGCCGCCCCTGGCGCAGGGCCGCGGCATCCGGCATGTAGCCCACCGGCACCAGCGCGCGGAACAGCGTGGCCAGCGCCAGCAGGCACAGTATCGTGCGTGCGCGCATGCCTGTGCTGTAACCACGGAAGGCCGGTGCGGACATGGCGCGATTCTATCCCAGCCATGCCGGCCGCTCGGCGGCGGCATCGCGCGTGTGAGGTTCGTCTGATGCGCGTCAATCGGCGCGCGGCGGCGCCGGCGCCCGGCTCTCGCGCAACCAGCGCGCCACGGCCACGATCTCGTCGGTATAGATGCCGCCGCCGTAGCCGCGCGGCAGGCGGGCCAGGTCCTGCGCAGAGTCGAGGCCGGCCGAGAAGCCGCCGTGGTAGGGCCCCAGCGCGTACACCTCGCTGCCCGCGGCGCGCATGCGCGCCAGGAAACGATTGGGCCAGCCCCACAGCCACGGCGCGATATTGATCGGCACGAACACCGGCATATTGGCGCAGGCCGCCGGCACGATGCCGCTCCATCCGTATGCCGCATAGCGCAGCAGGCACGCCCGCAGCAATGTCCGCGACATGGCCGCGACCCGCGGCAGGCGTTCGCGCAGCCGGGCTACCGGCGCGTCGCCGCCGTACACCATGACGCGCGCCCGCGACGGCTCGGGCAAGGCCGCCAGGAACGCCGCCAGGCGCTCGCCTTCGTCCGCATCATTGCTCTTGACGTTGACCAGGAAGCGGCGCCCGGGGAAAGCCTCCAGCACCTCGTCCAGCGCGGGCATCAGGCCGACGCCCTTGCCGCGGAACGGGAAGGTGCGCCCGCCGTCGGCCGTGTAGCCATGGCCGATGTCGAGCGCCTTGAGTTGCGCCATGGAATGCTCGCGCGTCACGCCGGCGCCATCGGTGCGGCAGTCGAGCGTCCAGTCGTGGAACACCGCGAAGCGCCCGTCGGTAGTCGGATGCACGTCGATCTCGACCACATCGGCGCCGGCCGCGAAGCTGGCGCGCATCGAGGCCAGGGTGTTTTCCAGGTAGGGGTGGCGCGGCGGCAGCATGCGCGCCGCCGTGCAGGTATCGCCCGCCAGCCCGGCGGTGTCGAAGCGCTGCGCGATGCCGCGATGCGCCAGCAGCGTGGGCGCGGTGCCGGGCGCGGGCGCCAGGCTGCTGCTGTTGGCCGCGAACAATGCCGCCCCGGCCGCCAGCGCGGCGAATATCATGGCCCCGCGCCGGCTGCGCATGGCGCGCTAGCCCTGCGCGCGCTGCAACCGATAGACCAGCGTGTCGAGCCGGTCCAGGCCGCGCTCGGCGAACTTGGGCTCCTTGGCGAGGATGTCGCGCCGGTCGATCAGCAGGGCCTCGGAATGCCCGGCGTAGAGGGCCTGCACTTCGTCGTCGCGCACCGAGAACGGCGGCCCTTCCATCTGGTCCTGGTCATAGTCCAGCGTGATGAGCAGGCCGCGGTAGGAGCCGGCCAGCTGGCCATAGACGTGGCGCGCGTAGCGGGCGCGCATGTCGGCCGGCAGCGCCACCAGCGCGGCGCGGTCGTAGGCGCCGGCGCACTCGCCCAGCACGTCCGCGCCCAGCGCGAAGATGTCGCCGCAATAGATCTCGATGTCGCCCGCCGCGTAATAGCGGCCCTGGCCGGCCTCGCGCACGCTGGGCTGCAGGCCGTTCTCGGCGTAGAACTGCTCGACCGCCAGCGGCGACAACTCGACGCCCAGCACGCGATATCCCTGCTGCGCCAGCCACACCATGTCGAGCGACTTGCCGCACAACGGCACCAGCACCCGGCTGCCGGCGGGCAGCTCGAGCGACGGCCAGTACTTGGCCAACAGCGGCGTCACCCGCGTCTGATGAAAATGCGTGCGCCCGTCGCGCCAGCGCTCCAGCCAGAAATCCGCGTCCATGCAATCAGCCTCTTGCTCATCTGTACAAGTTCGAGCCGTATTGTAGAGAGCCGGCGGCGACCGCGGCCAGGAATTCCGCCAGATGCGCGGCCACGGCCTCCGGGGCATCTTCCTGCATCAGGTGGCCGGCCTGCGGCACGGGCCGGAAATCGGCCTGGCGGAAGCGGCTGGCCAGTTCGCGGCCGCGCTCGATCGGCAGCCAGGCGTCCTCGGTGCCCCACAGGATCATCACCGGGCAATCGATCTCGCCATAGCGGTGCTCGATCTCGTCGGTGTAGCGCTGGTCCGCCTGCGCGGCCTGCCGATAGAAGGCGGCCTGGCCGGCCTCGCCCATCCACGGCCGGGTATACAGCGCCATGACATCGTCCGGCAGCGGGCGGTGGGCGGCGCCCTGGATGTAGGCCTTCAGGATGGCGGCATGGATGTACGGCGGCATGCCGGCGAACGCGGCCTCGTGCGCCTTGGCGTGGCGCGCGAAGGGCGAGCCCCACGGTGCCAATGCCACCGCGTCGATCAGGGTGAGGCTGCCGTACGCGCAGCCTTCCAGCAGCGCCGCGCGCAGGGCCGTGGCGCCGCCGAAATCGTGCGCCACCACGTCGGGACGCGCCAGGTTCCAGTGGCGCAGCAGCGCGGCGAACAGGCGGCCCTGGGTCGCCAGGGATACATCCTGCCCGGCGCGCTGCTCGGACTGGCCATAGCCCAGCAGGTCGTACGCGACCACCTGCCGGCCGCGCGCCAGCAAGGGCGCGAGCTTGCGCCACACGGCGGCGGAAAACGGCGTGCCGTGCAGCAGCACCAATGGGCGGCCCTCGCCCCACACGGCGTAGCGCACCGTCTGGCCCTCGAACTCGAAGCGCTGCGGCAGCGGCGGCAGCGGATGGCTGTCAATGGATTCCATGATAACCCTTTAAGTAGATTAATACGGTTAGTTTTCCCATACCTTAAAATAACCACTCAACACGGTCAAGGCGGTTATATGGACAATTCCGGCGGACAGCGGTGGGGCCCCGAGTCCTTCGTGGGCGGGCATCCCTACCTGGATTTCCTCAATACAGGCGGCGGCAAGACCAAGGCGCGCGACGTCCGCGGCTTTGCCGACTGGGCCGGGCTGCTGGACTGGCTCGCCGCGGCCGGCCAGCTCGAGCCGGGCGAGCGCGCCGGCCTGCAGCGCCTGGCGGCCGGCCGACCGGCGCGCGCAGCGCTGGACCGGCTGGTCGCGCACCGCGAGAACGCCTATGAGGTGCTGGCGGCGGTGGCGCACGGCCTGCCCCCGCCGGCCGCCGGCGTGGCGCGCCTGGAAAACGACCTGCGCGCGGCGCTGCGGCACGCGACGCTGCGCTTGTCCGCGCCCGGCCCGGGCGCTTGGCGCGTGGACGCGGCGGCCGCCGGGCTCGACCTGCCCCGCCACCGCCTGGCCCTGGCGGCGCAGACGCTGATCGCCGACGGCCTGCTGCCGCGCCTGCGCCAATGCGAGGCCTGCAGCTGGCTGTTCCTGGACACTTCGCGCGGCGGCCGGCGGCGCTGGTGCTCGATGGCCACTTGCGGCAACCGCGCCAAGGCGCGGCGCCACTATCGCGCGCAGAGCCCGGCGGACTAGGGCTTGCCCGCCCTGAAGGAAGCCCCGCATCCGGGCGGCCGCGCCATGCCCCGGCGGGCCGGCCGGCCTGGCGGGGCCGCCGCCGGCTCGCCGCGCACCACCAGCAGGATGCCCGCCGCCGAGATGGCGAAGCCCGCCGCCATGGATCCTGTCAGCGGTTCGTCGAACATGGCCCACGCCCACACCGCCGTCACGCCCGGGCTCAGGTACAGCACGCTGGCCACGCGCGTCGCCGACGAGCGGCGCAGGCATGCCCAGTAAAGACCGTAGCCGCCCAGCGTGGACAGCAGCGCGGTCCATGCCACACTGACGGCGAAGCCGTAGCTCAAGGGCGGCGCCAGGCCGCCTTCCATACCGGCCAGTACCGCGAAGGCCGCGCCGGTGGCGACGCATTGCAGCCACAGGCCGGCGGCCAGGCCGGGCGCGTCCCGCTCCGCCTGCTCCTGCCGCCATAGCGTGGCCACCGCGAGCGACAGCATGCCCAGCACCGGCAAGGCGTAGGCGACGGCGGGCGCATCGCCCCATGCCAAGGCTCCCTGGGTCACCAGCAACACGCCGGCCAGGCCGACCAGCAGGCCGGCCCATACGCGCCGCCCGATCCGCCGGCGCAGGAACAGCGCGCCCAGCAGCGCCGTGCCCAACGGCAGCAGGTCGGCGATCAGCGCGGCCAGGGCGGCCGGCACGCCCAGTTCGACGCCTTTCACGACGCCGGCCAGATAGCCCGCCATGGCCAGCAGGCCGATGCCGGCTTGCGCCGCCAGGGCCCGCGCCGAGGCGCGCCGCAGGCTGGCCAGCGCCCAGGGCAGCAGCAGCGCCGACACGCATACGCAGCGCCAGAACACCACCAGGAAGGCCGGCGCATGGTCCACCGCGTAGCGCGCGCCCACGAAACCGGAACTCCAGGCCACCACCAGCGCGGCTTCGGCCAGCCAGAGCGGGACGCGCCGACCACGCGGGGCGCAACGGGCAGGCCAGGACCAGGGCAGGCGAAAACAGCGCGGCATGGGCGAAGAATCCGGACGGGGATGCTTGACCTTAGCCTGGCCGTCGTATTCAATAAATCAAAACCTTCATGACACGATATTCTGTTTTTTTAAACCATGTCCGCCACGCTCGACATCGAACTGCTGCGCACCTTCCACGCGGTCGCGCGCCTGGGCCGTTTCCGCGCCGCCGCGGCGCACGTGCACAAGAGCGCGGCCGCCGTCAGCGTGCACATCCAGCGGCTCGAGGCCCTGGTCGGCGCGCGCCTGCTGGAACGCGACAACCAGTCCGTGACGCTCACGCCGCTGGGCCAGCGCTTCCTGGCCCGCACCGCCGAACTGCTCGACGCCCACGACCGCGTGCTGGCCGACCTGCGCGGCGCGCCGCCGGCCGGCCGGGTGCGCCTGGGCATCCCCGACGAATACGCGGAACACGTGATACGCGACATCCTGCCGGCGTTCGCGCAAGCCTGGCCCGGCGTCACGCTGGAACTCGCCACGGCGCCCAGCCTGGTGCTGCGCGACCAGGTCGCCCGCCGCCGCCTGCACCTGGCGGTCGTGGCGCAGCCGGCGGCGGCCGGCCGCCGCGCGAGCCGGCCGCTGGCGCTGACGACGCCCTTGTGGGTGGCCGGCGCCGCGGCCGGCCCCTTGCCGGCCCCGGTTCCGCTGGCATTGCACGCCGCCGACTGCCCATACCGGACCGCCATGATCGAAGCGCTGGAACGCGCCGGCCGGGCCTGGCGCACGGTGCTGGCCAGCCCGTCGAGCCGCGCCGTAGAAGCCTGCGTGGAGGCCGGCCTGGGCATCAGCATCGTCGATCGCAGCCGGATCACGGCGCGCATGCGCGTGCTGGACGACATGCCCAAGGTAGCGCCGCATGAGGTGGTGCTGCTGCGCGACGGCTCGGCCGGCGGCCAGGCGGCCGCCGACGTGCTCGAGGAAACGCTACGACAGCATTTCAGGCTGTAGGCGCCGGCGGCGGCGCATCGGCCGGCGCCTGGCGCAAGGCCCGCAGGCGCCGCACCTGTTCGTCCAGCTGCAGCCGCAGTTGCTCGACTGCGCGCGGGTCGTCGGCCCGCTCGGCCGCCGCGCGCAGGTCGGCCACCAGCTGCGCCAGGCGCGCGATCTCGGCATCCGGCAGCGGGCCGCTGGCGCGCCGCACGCGGCGGCGCCGCCATAGCGACGCGATGCGGTCGCGCACCGCCACCGCCGCCATCGCGCGCAGCGGCTGCCGCAGGAACGGCGGCCAGCCGACCGCGGCGCCGGCCGCCAGGGCGGTGGTCGCCGCCCAGCCGCGCCCGGGCTGCCTGGCGGGCGCGGCGCGCCCGACCGCATCGGCCAGTTCGCGGCGCTCGCGCGCCATCTTGGCGAGCAGGGCTTCCTTGTCAGCCTGCGTGGTGGTCTTCGGCATAGTGGCTCCTCGCGGCATCGGTATCCAGGCGCACCTGCCGGCTCAGCTCGGCGAACGGCGACGACCTGGGCGCATTGCGGACGGCGACATACAGGGCGATAAGCGTGATCAGCAGCCAGGCGCCGGCCACCAGCCAGGCGGCCAGGCCGCGCTGCGGCGTGTCCCAGAAACTCACCACGACCGCCACCGAAACGAACGCCAGGGTACCCAGCGCGCAGAACAGCAAGGCCACGCAACTGAGCAGGGTCGTGACCAGCGCGGAACGGTACAGCGACAGCTCGATGCCCACCAATTCCACGTAATCGCCCATGCGATTGGCCGCGAACTCCGCGATGTGGCGCAAGCGCCGCAACCGTTCCGAAATCATGGCTGGCTCCCTTGAGGTTGAGACGGCCGCGCAGCAAACAGCATACCCGCCGCCGGGACGGCCGCCGCTACGGGCGGCGCAGCGCCTCGACCTGGATCTCCAGCTCGACCTTGGGATCGAAGCCCATGTCGAGCGCGAAATCCAGCCCGTAGTCGCCGCGGTTGAACGAGGTGGACACGTCGGCGCCGCAGACTTCGCGCTTCTCCATCGGGTGATGCATGCACTTGAAGTCGTCGATGTCCAGCGTGAGCGTGCGGGTGACGCCGCGCAGCGTGAATTCGCCCACGGCCTCTTCGGGACGGTCGCCGTCGAATTTGGTGAAGCGCCCCTTGAAGGTGGCGGTGGGATAGCGCGCCGCGTCGAAGATGTCGGGCGCCACGGCATGGCGGTTCATCTCGTCGTGGCCGAAGTCCACCGAATCGATCTGCACGGTCACGTCGATGGTGCCGGCGCGCGCCTCGCGGTCCAGCACGATCACGCCCGACGAGCGGTTGAACTTGCCGCGCCAGGTCGACAGCCCGCCCATGTGGTCGGCCTCGAAGCTGGGATAGGTATGCGACGGGTCGATGTCATAGGTGACGGGCGCCGCATTCGCGACGGCCGCCGTGACGATGCCGGCGGCCGACAACAACGCAAAGGCGATTCTCATGCAGGACTCCAGTAAAAGCGTGGCGGGCGCATGCCACAATACGTGCGCGCCCCGGGATGGACCGGCGCGACGCCGTTCAGTTCAACGTAAGCATAAAGCAAGCGCGCCGCCGGGCGGCAGGCCGGCCGGCGGCGCCCTTTCACGAGACGGACCGCCGCATGGATGTGAAACGCACTTACTTCCTGCAGCGCCTCGATGCCGCGGCGCTCGACCAGCTCATCGCGCAGCGCGTCTCGTTCTTCCTGGAAGACGTGGCCGATGTGGACGCCACCGCGACGCAAATGGCGCGCGCCCTCGAGGCCCAGGGCCTGGCCTGCCAGGTGCGCGACCGGCGCGCGCCGTTGCTCGACGAGGCGACCTCCGGACTCGTGCCCTGGTGGGTCGCGCTGCCGGCGCTGGCCGGCAGCATCCTGCAAGCCGCCGCCCACCGCCTGGCCCGCCCGCGCCCCCATGTGGTGATCGTGCAATCCGCACGGGCGCTGGACGTGCGATTCCATGCTCGCGCGGCCGGCGTCCGCGCCGCGCGCGCCTGACGTCCACGGCGGGGCCGGCGGCTCAGGCCGCGCAGCGGTATCCCACGCCGACTTCCGTCAGCAGGAAGCGCGGCTGCGCAGGATCGGCCTCGAGCTTGTGCCGCAGATGGCCCATGTAGATGCGCAGGTAGTGCGCATGCTCCACATGCGACGGCCCCCACACTTCGCGCAGCAGCTCGCGGTGCGTCATGACCTTGCCGCGCCGCGCCAGCAGCGCGGCCAGCAGCCGGTATTCGATGGCGGTCAGGTGCACGTGCGCGCCGCCACGCGTCACTTCGCGGCGCGCCAGGTCCACCCGCACGTCGCCGAAGGCGATCTCCGCCGGGTTGCCGGCGCCGCCGCGGGCGTGCCGCCGCAGCAATACCCGCAGGCGCGCCAGCAGCTCGCCCACGCCGAACGGCTTGGCCAGGTAGTCGTCGGCGCCGGCATCCAGCGCGGCGATCTTGTCGGTCTCGGCCGTGCGGGCCGACAACACCAGCACCGGCACTTCGGTCCAGGCGCGCAGGTCGCGTATCAGCACCATGCCGTCGGCGTCGGGCAAGCCGAGGTCCAGGATGACCGCATCGGGCTGGCGCGTGCCGGCCTCGATCAGGCCGCGCGCCACGGTCTCGGCCTCGAACGCCTCGCAGCCTTCGCCCTCCAGCGCCGTGCGCACGAAGCGGCGGATGTGCGGGTCGTCTTCGATGAGCAGGATCCGGGGCGAATAATCGAACATGGGCGCCTCAAGCGGGGTCGGGCTGGACGGCCGGCGGCTCGCCCAGCGGCAGAGTGAAGACGAAACGGGCGCCGCGCGCCTGCCCGGGCGCCGGCTCCACCCAGATGCGGCCGCGGTGCGCCCGCACGATGGCTTCGCAAACGGCCAGGCCCAGGCCGACCCCGGGGGTGGCCGACTCGCGCGCGCCGCGCGTGAACTTCTCGAAAATGCGCCGCGCATCGCCGGCCGGTACGCCGGGCCCGTCGTCGCTCACGCTTACCTGCAGGCCGGCCTCTTGCACCGTCGCCTCGAGCCGGATGGCGCCGCCGGCCGGCGTGTACTTGGCGGCGTTCTCCAGCAGGTTGCACAGCACCCGCTCGATCAGCACGCCGTCGCATTCCACCAGCGGCAAGTGCGACAGCGGCGCCACGGTCACCGCATGGCCGGCCAGCGCCTCGCGCATGGCGGCCAGGGCCGCGCCCGCCAGTTCCTCGATCCACATAGTGCAGCCGCTCCAGGGCGATGGCGATCAGCGTCGCGTACGTCTCGATCAGCCGGCGCGCGTCCGGCCCGCTGAACGCCGCCCGCGCCGGGTTCTCCACCGCCAGCACGCCGCGCGCGCGCAGCGGCGCCTTCAGCGGCAAGTACAGCAACGCGCTGGTCGCCAGCGTGGCGGTGCCGGCGCCGGCGGGCTGGCCATGGTCGTACACCCACTGCGCCACGGCGGGGTCGAGCCCGCCGGGTTCCTGCCCGGGCGCCGCCGCCTGCGCCAGGCGCTCGTCCAGGCCGAGTATGAACAAGGCGCAGCGCGCGCCGAATGCCGCCTGGATGAACGCGTCCGCCGAAGCCACGATCTGCTGCGGCTGCAGGGCCGACGACAGTTCGCGCGCGAACTCGTACAGGCCGCGCGCCTCGGCCTCGCGCCGGATCGAGGTGCGCGCCTGCAGGCGCAGCCCGGCGGTCAGCTGACCGATCAGCAGCCCCACCCCCAGCAATACCAGGAAGGTCAGCAAGTACTGCACGTCCGAAACGGCGAACGAGGCCAGCGGCTGCACGAAGAAGAAATCGAACAGCCCCACGCTCAGCACCGACGCCAGCGCCGCCGGCCCGCGGCCATGGCGCAGCGCCACCGCCACGACGGCCAGCAGGAACAGCATGACGATATTGGTCTGGTGCAGCAGCGGAAACGCCAGGGCCGACAGCGCCGTGGCCACGCCGCAGTACAGCAGCGCCCACAGGTAGCCCGCATGCAGGCGCGCGCCCGCGCCGGCCGGCGCGGCGCCTGCCGCATCGCGCGGCGGCGGTGAATGCGGCGGCGCGCCCAGGCGTATCACGTCGATATCGGGACACGCCGCCGCGAGCGCGTCGGCGAAACTGCGGCGATGCCAGATCCAGCCGGGCTCGAGCGCCGCGCCCAGCGCGGCCGACCATGACGGCCGGGCGCGCCCCGCCGCGTCGGCGCGGCCGCGCCCCAGCACGATCTTGGTGATGTTGTGGCGGCGCGCATAATTGGCCACGGCCAGCACCCGGTCGCCGCCGGGCAGGGTTTCGATGCGCGCGCCCATTTCTCCGGCCAGGGCCAGCGCGCGCTCCAGGCGCCCGCGCGCCGCCTGCGAACCGGACGTCACGCGCGGGGCGTCCAGGGTGATGACGTGCCAGTCGCAGTCCAGCTCCTGCGCCAGCCGGTGCGCGCTGCGCACCACGTGCTCGGCGTCCGCGCCGGCGCCGATGCACGCGACCAGCGCCTCGCGCGTGCGCCATACCGTCTCGATGGCGCGGTCCCGCCGGTAGCTCTGCACGTCGTCGTCGACGTGGTCGGCGGTGCGCCGCAAGGCCAGTTCGCGCAACGCGATCAGGTTGCCCTTGCGGAAGAAATGCCGGCCCGCGTGGCTGGCCTGCTCGCCCAGGTAGACCTTGCCTTCGCGCAGGCGGCGCAACAGCTCGTCGGCCGAGGTATCCACCAGGATGACCTCGTCGGCCGCATCGAACACCGCGTCCGGCACGGTCTCCCAGACCCGCACGCCGGTGATGCCGCCGACCGCCTCATTCAGGCTGTCCAGGTGCTGCACGTTCAGCGTGGTCCAGACGTCGATGCCGGCGGCCATCAGCTCGTGCACGTCCTGCCAGCGCTTGGCGTGGCGCGCTCCGGGCGCGTTCGAGTGCGCCAGCTCGTCCACCAGGATCAGCGCCGGGCGGCGCGCCAGCGCGCCGTCCAGGTCGAACTCCCGCAGCTCGCGGCCGCGATGCGGCAAGGGGCGCAGCGGCAGTTGCTCCAGCCCGTCGAGCAGACCGGCGGTTTCCTGGCGGCCGTGGGTCTCGACGATGCCGGCCACCACGTCCGCGCCGCCGGCCTGCTGGGCGCGCGCGGCGGCCAGCATGGCGTAGGTCTTGCCGACGCCAGCCGATGCGCCGAAGTAGATGCGCAGCTTGCCGCGCGTGGCCTGGCGGGCGGCCTCGTCGAGCGTGCGCAGCAGGCTGTCGGGATCGGGGCGGCGATTGTCAGGGTCGGCCATGTGTCGGCGTGGGCGGGAACGGCATCGCTACTATACGCCCGGCCTCAGCGCGGCGGCGCCAGCCGGTCCAGGTCCAGGTTGAGGGCCAGCACATTCACGGCCGGCTCGCCCAGCAGCCCGACGATGGGCCGGCCGGTGTGCGCGGCCACCAGCTGCTCCACCTGCGCGAGCGGCAGGCCGCGCAGGCGCGCCACGCGCGGCGCCTGGTACAGGGCGGCCGCCGGGCTGATATGCGGGTCGAGGCCGCTGCCCGAGGCGGTCACCAGGTCGGCCGGAATGGGCGCGGTATTGCCCGGGTCGGCCGCCCGCAGCGCGGCGACGCGTTCGCGCACCGCTTCGGCCAGCGCCGGATTGCGCGGCCCCAGGTTGGATCCGCCCGAGGCGGCCGCGTTGTAGGGCGCCGGCGCGGTGGCCGACGGCCGGCCCCAGAAGTACTGCGGCGAGCTGAACGCCTGGCCGATCAGCTCGGAGCCGACCACGCGGCCATCGCGCTCTATCAGGGAGCCCGCCGCCTGGTGCGGCAGCAGCAGCCGGGCCACGCCGGTGGTGGCCAGGGGATACAACAGGCCGGTCAGCGCCGACAGCAGGACGAACACGACCAGCGCGGGCCGCAGCAGGCCGGCGCGGCCCGTGCCGGAAGATGGGATGTGCATGATGGTGCTCCAGGATGATGAGGTCAGGCCCAGCCCATCGCGGCCAGCGCCATGTCGATGAGCTTGATGCCGGCAAACGGCGCCAGCAGGCCGCCCACGCCGTACACGAGCAGGTTGCGCCGCAGCAGCACTGCCGCGCCCAGCGGACGGTAGCGCACGCCGCGCAACGCGAGCGGGATCAATGCGACGATGATGAGCGCGTTGAATATCACCGCCGACAGGATGGCGGAGTCCGGCGTGGCCAGCCCCATGATGTTCAGCGCGCCCAGTTGGGGGTAGACCGCCGCGAACGCGGCCGGGATGATGGCGAAGTACTTGGCGACGTCGTTGGCCACGCTGAAGGTCGTCAGGGCGCCGCGCGTCATCAGCATCTGCTTGCCGACCTCGACGATCTCGATCAGCTTGGTGGGGTTCGAATCCAGGTCCACCATGTTGCCGGCCTCCTTGGCGGCCTGCGTGCCCGAGTTCATGGCCACGGCCACGTCGGCCTGCGCCAGCGCCGGCGCGTCGTTGGTGCCGTCCCCGGTCATGGCGACCAGCCGGCCCTGTTCCTGGTACTGGCGGATCAGCGCCAGCTTGGCCTCGGGCGTGGCCTCGGCCAGGAAATCGTCCACGCCCGCCTCGGCCGCGATGGAGGCGGCGGTGAGCTTGTTGTCGCCGGTGATCATGACTGTCTTGATACCCATGCGGCGCAGCTCGCCGAACCGCTCGCGCATGCCCGGCTTGACGATGTCCTTGAGCTCCACCACGCCCAGGGCGCGGCCGCCGTCGGCCACCACCAGCGGCGTGCTGCCGCGGCGCGCCACATCCTCGGCGACGCGGCCGACGGCGGCCGGCAGTTCCGCCCCCTGCTGGCGCAGCCACGCGGCCACCGCGTCGACCGCGCCCTTGCGGATGCGGCGCGCGCCGGCGTCCACCCCGCTCATGCGCGACTGCGCCGAGAACGGCACGAATTGCGCGTCCGCCAGCGGGCCGGCCGGGTCCGGCGCGACGCGCTGCGCCAGCGCCACGATGCTGCGCCCTTCCGGCGTTTCATCGGCCAGCGAGGCGTGGCGGGCCGCCTCGGCAAGCTGCCCGGCGGCCACGCCGGGCGCCGGCAGGAAGGCCGCGGCCTGCCGGTTGCCGAAGGTGATGGTGCCGGTCTTGTCGAGCAACAGCACGTCCACGTCGCCGGCCGCCTCGACCGCCCGCCCGGAGGTCGCGATCACGTTGGCCCGCATCATGCGGCTCATGCCCGCCACGCCGATGGCCGACAGCAGGCCGCCGATGGTGGTCGGGATCAGGCAGACCAGCAGCGCCACCAGCACCGTCAGGCTGACCACCGCCCCGCCGCCGGCCGCCTCGACCGCATAGACCGAGAACGGCAGCAGCGTGACAACCACCAGCAGGAATACCAGGGTGAGCCCCACCAGCAGGATGGTCAGCGCCACCTCGTTGGGCGTCTTCTGGCGCCGCGCGCCTTCCACCATGGCGATCATGCGGTCCAGGAAGCTCTCGCCCGGGTCGGCGCCGATGCGCACGAACAGCCAGTCCGACAACACCCGCGTGCCGCCGGTCACGGACGAAAAGTCGCCGCCGGATTCGCGGATCACCGGCGCCGACTCGCCGGTGATGGCGCTTTCGTCCACCGAGGCGATGCCGGCCACCACCTGGCCGTCGCCCGGGATGATGTCGCCCGCCTCGACCAGCACCACGTCGTTCTTGCGCAGCCGGCTCGATTCGCGCTCGACACTGGCGGCGCGATAGGCGGCCGGGGTGGCGGCGGCCGCGTCGGCATCGCGCCAGCCGGCGACCACCCGCGCCGCCACGGTGGTGCGCAGCCCGCGCAAGGCCGCCGCCTGCTGCTTGCCGCGCCCTTCGGCAATGGCTTCCGCGAAATTGGCGAACAGCACCGTGAACCACAGCCACGCGGCAATGGCCACGATGAAGCCGGCCTGCCCGCCGGGCGCGCGCCAGGCCGCCGCGGCCAGCAACGTGGCCAGGATGCTGCCCAGGTACACCACGAACATGACGGGATTCTTGAACTGTGCGGCCGGCGCGAGCTTGCGCAGGCTGTCGGCCAGGGCGACACGGACCGCGCCGCGGATCTGACGCTTGGACATGGTTTGCTCTTTCTCGTTCATTTCAGGGTTGCAAATGCTCGGCCACGGGGCCCAGCGCCAGGGCCGGCACATAGGTCAGGGCGCCCACCAGCAGCACCGCGCCCATGAGCAGGGCGACGAACAGCGGCCCGTTGGTCGGCATGGAGCCGGGGCCGGCCGGCAGGCGGCGCTTGGCGGCCAGCGAACCGGCCAGCGACAGGATCGCCACGATCACCCAGAAGCGGCCGAACCACATGGCCAGCCCGGTCAGCACGTTGTAGAACGGCGTGTTGGCCGACAACCCGGCGAAGGCGCTGCCGTTGTTATTGGCGGCCGAGGACAGCGCATAGAGGATCTCGGAATAGCCGTGTGCGCCCGGATTGAGCACGCCGGCCTGCCCGGCCGGCGCCGACACCGCCAGCGCGGTGCCCAGCAGCACCAGCAATGGCGTGGCCAGGATGACGATGGACACCATCTTCATTTCATGGGCCTCGATCTTCTTGCCCAGGTACTCCGGCGTGCGGCCGATCATCAGTCCGGCGATGAACACGGCCAGCATGGCGAACGCCAGCATGCCGTACAGCCCCGACCCCACCCCGCCGAACACCACCTCGCCCAACTGCATCAGCAGCAGCGGCGCGAAGCCGCCCATGGCGTTGAACGAGTCGTGCATACCGTTGACCGCCCCGCACGAGGCGGCGGTGGTGATGGCGGCGAACAGCGCGGTGGCGGCGACGCCGAAGCGGGTTTCCTTGCCTTCCATGTTGCCGCCCGGCGCCAGCGCGCTCGCGGCCGTGTCGACGCCGGGCTGCGCCACCATGGGGTTGGGCTGGTGCTCGAAATAGGCGGCGGTGGCGGCGAACAGCGCGAACAACAGGGTCATGGCCGCCAGGATGGCCACGCCCTGGCGCCGCCCGCCCACCATCTCGCCGAAGCTGAAGCACAGCGCGGCCGGAATGGCGAAAATGGCCAGCATCTCCAGCAGGTTGCTCAGCGCGGTCGGGTTCTCGTAAGGATGGGCGGAATTGGCGTTGAAGAACCCGCCGCCGTTGGTGCCCAGCAGCTTGATGGCTTCCTGGGACGCCACCGGGCCCATGGCGATGCGCTGCACGCCGCCCGCCCCGCTTTGCTGCGCAGCCGCCGGCTGCGCAGTGGCGGAGTCGAGCGTGGCCACGTCGCGATAGGCATCGAAATTCTGGACCACGCCCTGGCTGACCAGCGCCAGCGCCAGCACGAACGCCAGGGGCAGCAGCACGTACAGCGTGCTGCGCACCATATCGACCCAGAAGTTGCCCACGGTGGCGCTGCCGTGGCGCGCCAGGCCGCGGATCAGCGCGAACAGCACCGCGATGCCGGTAGCCGCCGACACGAAATTCTGCACGGTCAGCGCCAGCATCTGGGTCAGCAGGCTCATGGTGCTTTCGCCCGCATAGCCCTGCCAGTTGGTGTTGGTGACGAAGCTGATCGCGGTATTGAACGCCGAGTCGGGCGCCACCGGCCCCAGGCCGGCCGGGTTGAGGGGCAACGCCCCCTGCGCGCGCTGCAGCGCGTACACCGCCAGCACGCCCAGCACGTTGAACAGCAGCACGGCCCAGGCATACTGCTTCCAGCCCATCTCGGCCGCCGGCTCGACGCCCGCCAGCCGGTAGATGCCCCGTTCGATGGGCCGCCCCCACGCGGTGGCGCGGCTGCCGCCCTGCATGGCGAGGCGGATGTAGCAGCCCAGCAGCGGCGCGATGGCCAGCAGGATGGCCAGATAAAGCGCCAGCAGGCCTGCGAATTGCCCGTCCATCAGAACTTCTCCGGCTTGAACAGCGCGACCAGCAGGTACGCGAACAGAAAGGCGGCCAGCGCGCCGGCCAGCCAATAGAAGCCGATCATGCGCGCTCTCCTTGTTTCAGCGAGCCGCAGAACTGCAGCAGGGCCGCCGCCAGGGCGGCCATGGCCGCGAAGGCGGCGAGGTAGACGAGATCCACGTTTTTTCTCCCGGAATGACCGCCGCGCGCGGCAACCCGAAGCCGTGGCGGCGCATGCCAGGCAGATTAAGGAGACGGGGATAAAAACGGGGTAAAGCTTGGCCGGCCGGGTGTAAAGAAGATATAAAAACGCGGCCGCCCGCCGCGGGCCGCGCCGGCCGGAACTTGCTAGACTTGCTGCTCCCGGTCCCTGCCCGTCCCGCACCATGAACGAGATCTTCCATTCGCCCGCCGTGGCCGCCCTGCGCGCCGACCTGTCGCTGGCGCTGCGCGCGGCCGCCCTGCACGGCCTGGGCGAAGGCGTCTGCAACCACTTCAGCGTCGCCCTGCCCGGCCAGGAAGGCCTGTTCCTGCTCAATCCGCGCGGCCTGATGTGGGACGAGGTCGGCCCCGACGACGTCGTGCTGGTGGACGCCCTGGGCAACAAGCTGGCCGGCCGCCACGAGGTCGAACCCACGGCCATGTTCATCCACGCGGCCATCCACCGCATCGCCGGCAAGCATTGCGTGCTGCACACTCACATGCCTTATGCCACGGCGCTCACGCTGACCGACGCACGCGCGCTCGACACGACCCTGTCGCAGAACGCCATGCGCTTCCACGGCCGGCTGGCCATCGACGAACACTACAACGGCCTGGCGCTGGACAGCAGCGAGGGCGAACGCATCGCGCGCGCCATGGGCGCTGCCGACATCGCGTTCCTGGGCAACCACGGCGTGGTGGTATGCGCCGAGCGCATCGACTACGCCTACGACGACCTGTATTTCCTGGAGCGCGCCTGTGCGGCGCAGGTGCTGGCGCAGTCCAGCGGACGGCCGCTGGCGCCCTCCACGGCCGGGATGGCCGCCAAGGTGGCGGCGCAGATTCAGTCCGAGCGGCTGCAGTCCACGCTGTTCTTCGAGGCCCTGCGGCGGCGCCTGGGCTGAGCGCCGCGCGGCGCGTCAGCCCAGCAGCGGACTGCGCAGCCGGCTGAACCCGCTGGCGCGGTCATAGGCCAGGCCGACCTGTAGCACTTCCAGGTCGTGCTGGGCCGGCCCGATGATCTGGATGCCGGCCGGCAAGCCGCCCGGGCCGAAACCCGCCGGCGCCGCCAGCGCCGGCATGCCCGCCATGGTGGCGGGCACCACGGCTTCCATCCAGCGGTGATAAGTATCCATGGCGCGCCCGCCCACTTCGGCCGGCCAGTCCAGCTCGGCCGCGAAGGGAAACACCTGGGCGGCCGGCAGCACCAGGAAGTCGAACTGCTCGAACAAGCCGCGCAGCGCCGCATACCAGGACGAGCGCACCAGCGCCGCCTGGTAGACGTCCTGCCCGGACAGCCGCAGCCCGCGCTCGATCTCCCAGACCGCTTCCGGCTTGAGCAGCGCCCGCTTGGCCGCGTCGTGGTAGAGCGGCGCGTTGGAGCCGGCGAACGTGAAGCTGCGCAGGTCCAGCCAGGCCTGCCACAGCCGCGCCAGCTCGAATGCGGGCACGACGGGCTCGACCTGGCAGCCGATGGTCTCGAAGTGCCGCAAGGCGTTTTCGCACACCTGCAGCACACCGGGTTCGGTCGGCAAGTAGCCGCCCAGGTCGCCCAGCCAGCCCACGCGCAGGCCGGTGCAATCGCGCTCGAGCGCGGTGGCATAGGCGCGCGGGTCGTCGCGGCGGTGCGTCAGCGGCAGGCGCGCGTCGAACCCGGCCTGCACCGACAACAGCAGCGCCAGGTCCGGCACGTTGCGCGCCATGGGGCCGCTGACGCTGAATTGCTGGAAATGCACTTCTTCGGTGGGGCCGTGCGGCACCACGCCCGGCGTGGTGCGCAGGCCGTATACGTTGTTGAATGCCGCCGGCGTGCGCAGCGACCCCATCATGTCCGAGCCGTCGGCCACCGGCAGCATGCGCAGCGCCACCGCCACGCCCGCGCCGCCGCTGCTGCCGCCGGCCGAACGGGCCGGGTCGAAGGCGTTGCGGGTGATGCCGTACACCGGGTTGTAGGTGTGCCCGCCCAGGCCGAATTCGGGGCTGTTGGTGCGGCCCACGAACAGCGCGCCGCCGGCGCGCATGCGTTCGTACACGATGGCGTCGGCGTCCGTCACCTGCCCGGCGTAGATCGGCGACCCCTTGGTGGTGACCATGCCGCGCACCGGCATGATGTCCTTGGGCGCCTGGGGAAAGCCATGCAGGGGGCCCAGGCTGGTGCCGCGCGCCAGCAGCGCGTCGCGCTCGGCGGCCTGCGCACGCAGCGCCTCGCGGTCCTGCGGCGCGACGATGGCATTGACGGTGGGATTGCAGCGGTCGATCTGGCCCAGGTACGCGTCCAGCACTTCCACGCACGACACCTGCCGGCCGTGGATGGCGGCGGACAGCGCCGTTGCATCCAGGGACACGATATCGGAGGACGGGCGGGCAGCGGAGGATGTCATGGCGGGCCTCGTGGCGCGTGGAAAGGCCCAGTATAGAGACAGACGGCCGGCGTTATGCGGCGGGGGGCTGGTGCAGTTGCCAGGACACGCCGTATTTGTCCTGCACCCAGGCAAAGCGCGGGCTGAACGGGTAGGCGTCGAGCGGCATCAGCACGGTGCCGCCCTCGGAGAAGGCGGCATAGAGGCGGTCGACTTCGGCGGCCGATTCGCAGTCGACGAACAGGGAGATGGCGGGCGTGAAGCCGAAGGCATGCTTGGCGGGGCTGTCGATGCACATGAATTCGCGGCCGTTCAACTCGAAGCGCGCCTGCACGATCGAACCCTCGCGGCCGGGACCTTCCGGCCCGTAACGCTGGATGTGGCGCATGGCCGAGCCGGGGAACAGCGACATGTACCAATTGACGGCCTCTTCGGCCTGGCCTTCGAACATCAGGAACGGGGTGACGGCGGGCAACGCGCCGGTCGGCGGGACGGTGGCTGGCATGACGGATCTCCAGGGTCGCGCCGCGCCTGTGCGCGGCGGTATCACGATACTCGATGCTTGTGTCGTGGGTGCGTAATTGGGGGTTTCAGTGGTGAGCTATTGCGACGGGGGGTGACGAGGCTCTTGGTGGGGGGCGTGCGCCGCGCCTGCCGGTGCGGTTGAACGGCCCGGGTTCGTGGGCCGCCCGCGCCTGCCGGTGGGGCCTGGTCGGCCACGTCGCTCGGCTCGGGCGCGCCACCAGGCGCCCTCGGCCCCCTGCGGGGGCTGCCCTCGCTCCAACTGGCCGCCCAGGCCCCACCGGCAGGCGCGGGCTCACAGCATCTCGGGTCGAGGCACCCGAGGCCTCATGTCGGCATGTCAGTGCCAGGGCATGGTGTCTCGTGTTGGTGTCAGACACCCCATGCACGCCGTCTCGACACGCAAGACGGTGCACAGGGGTGTCTGACACCTGCGTGCATCCAAACCACGGCGCCCTCACGTCGATGTCTGCCCCCCCATGCCCCACCCAGTGATTAGTGGACCGGCGCGTGCGGTTGGTGTGAGTCCAGGGCGGGGCTGGGGAGTGCGGGACGGCCAGTTGGAGCGAGGGCAGCCCCCGCAGGGGGCCGAGGGCGCCTGGGGGCGCGCCCGAGCCGAGCGACGTGGCCGGCCCGCACTCCCCAGCCCCGCCCTGGACGCCCTACGAAGCGAACCCACCCCGCCAAGACCTACAACACCGCCGCCCGCACCACCAACTCACTCCGCGGCAACGCCGGCAACCGCGCATAATCCAGCGCCATATCCCCCCCGGCAGTCACGCATTGCGTACGCCCCAGCAGGAAATCCAGCGACACCTTCATGATGGCCAGCGCAGCGTCCTCGCCGGGGCAGCGATGCCCGCGCGCCGCATCCGCCCCGCCCTGCGGAATGAACTCGAAAGCCGTCGGCATGCGCGCGCGGAAGCGGCCCGGGTCGAACCGGTCGGGGTCGTTCCAGGCGCGCGGGTCATGGTTGGTGCCGTACAGGTCCAGCACCGCGCGCCGCCCCTTCGGAAACCGGTAGCCGTTCCATTCGAAATCGCGCACCGTGGCCATCACCGCCGGAAAAAACGGGTAATAGCGGCGCACCTCGTTCAGGAAATCCATCCCCACGCCGCCCGGCTCATCGCGCCGCGAGCGCAGGACTTCCGGATGCGCCTGCGCCGCATGCAGGCAGAACACGATATACACCGACACCGCCACCACCGGCCGCAGCACATTCAACAACTCCGTGGCGGCCAGCCGCGCGTCCAGCGGCCTGCCCACCACATCACGGAACGCCGCCACCTGCTGCAACGGAGAATCGCCGGCGAGCGCCCCGCCCTGGCGCCGCGCCCGCTCGACCTGGCCCGCCAGCCATGCCTGCAGGCGCAGGCGCGACCAGCGCGCCCGTCCATGCGCCAGCAGCCCGCGCGCCGCGTCGTCGAACAGCGCCACCAACTGCCGGGTGCGCGCCGGCGCCTCGGCCTCCGGCAGGGACACCCCCGCCCACTCGCACACCGCGCGCGCCAGGACATCCTGCGCCGCGCCATAGAGCGCCACGCCGTCGCGCGGCCAGCGCGCCAGGGCCGTCTCCCAGTGGCGCCCGACATGGCCCGCCAGCGCCGCCACCGCCGGAGGGGCCAGGGTGTCCAGGAACAGCGCCTTGCGGCGCCAATGGTCCGGCCCATCCAGCGACTGCACCGCCCGCTTGCCGAACAGCGTGGCCTGCAGGGGCTCCGGCGCCGCGCCGCGGCGCTGGAAGCGCTCGCCGTCATAGAAGAGTTGCGCCGCGCGCGGCCCCGACAGGAAGATCGTCGGCGCGAGCAGCAGCCGCGCCTGGAACACGTCCGTATTCAGGGCGCGGCACTGGCCGCCGATGTACCGGTAGGGGTCCGAAAAAAATTCCCGCGTGCTGTCGAAAGCGCGCGGCCGCGGCATGGAAGTGGCGGACGGGGAACGATGGATGGCGGGCATGGCCCCGCGTCAGCACGACGCGTGCCAGGCGGCGCCGCTACGGCTTGGCGGGCGGCTCGCCGGCGGTGGCGGGCGGGGCGTCCAGCCCCCAGTCGCCCACCGTGTACCAGTCGTCCCCCAGCAATTCGGCGGGATGCATGGTGCGGCTCGAGCCATTGCCGCAGGCCAGCGCGCCGGTGGAACAGTACTTGTCGCAGCCCCAGCAAATGCGCTCGGGATGCTGCGGATGCAGGGGGAATTTCTTTGCCATGGAAGGCTGCCGTTGACAACAGTAGACGTCAAGATACTGCCGCCCCCGCCGCGCTCCTTTGACGTCGAGCAAGCTTCCGGTATGCTTACGCACATGGACAACGCTCCCCATACCCTGCATCGCGCCCCCGCGCGACGAACCACTCGACGCCGACGTTGAGTGGCTTTGCGTTGTCCGAACGCCGCACCCGCGGTGTTTGTCCCGAAGGCCACGGTACCTCGTGGCCTTTTTGCTGTTGCGCCCCTTCCCGCCCGAGGCATCCGCCGGCCTTCGTATCCCAGACCTCGAGGAACGAAGCATGAACCCACCCGCGCTTTCCATCCGGCAATTCCAACCCGCCGACGCCGACGCCGTCGTACAGCTATGGCGCGACTGCGGCCTGACGCGCCCCTGGAACGATCCCTACAAGGACATCGCCCGCAAGCTCACCGTCCAGCCGGAACTGTTCCTGGTCGGCACGGCCGGCGGCGCCCTGGTCGCGGCGGTCATGGCGGGCTACGACGGCCATCGCGGCTGGGTCAACTACCTGGCGGTGGCGCCGGGCTGCCAGCGGCGCGGCTACGCCACCGCGCTGATGCAGGCGGTGGAACGGCAGCTGCTGGCCATGGGCTGCCCCAAGATCAACCTGCTGGTGCGCGGCGGCAACGAGGCGGTGGTGGCGTTCTACCGCAAGCTGGCCTTCACGCAGGACGAAGTGATCAGCCTGGGCAAGCGGCTGATCCCCGACCTGGCGCCGGCCGCCACGCCGTAGCGCGGCCGGCGCGCGCCTACACCACCAGGCGGTCCCACGGCCCGTAGCGGCCCTCGATCCGGCCGCGCGGAAGCGCCAGGCCGATCAGCGCCAGGCCGGCCGCCATGTCCAGGCCGATCTGCAACATGCCGGCCCCGTACACCGGGGCCGCCACCAGCAGCCCCACGCCCAGCGGCACCAGCAGCAGGCGCGCCAGCCGCGCGACTTCCGCCGCCGCGACCGAGATCACGGTCAGCACCAGCGCGCCCACCAGGTGATCGATATTGGCCATGGTGCCCTCGGTGCCCAGGGTCAGGCGCGTGCACATCAGCCAGGCGCCGATGGCCGCCGCCAGCCACAGCGACGGCGGCATCGATACCCCGCCCGCCACGATGTCGCGCACGATGGCGCCAGGGCGCCGGTCGAACTCGTCGCGCGGCTCGGCGCGCGGCCCCTCGTCGGTATCGCCGAACAGGAACACCCGCAGCAGGCTCTTGCCGGCCTTGCGGCGGCGCTGCAGGAACTGGCAAGTGGCCAGCAGCTCGTCCAGCGAATACGGGATCTGCACCAGCATCGCCGCCGCGCCGACCAGCGCCAGCGTGCTCCAGGTTCCGATCACGATCGGCTGGATGATGACGAACGTAATGGAGACGATGCCCAGGGGCGCGATCATCAGGCCGAAGATCACCACCAGCCAGGGCATGGTGCGCCAGCGCGCGCGCGAGCCGACCACGCCGGTGAGTATCTCCAGCATGTACGTATAGGCGCCCACCGCCGCGTCCGGCACGGGCCAGGCGCGCGACACGCTCGAGGTGATGATCTCTTCCGTGCCGTTGCGCGGGTCGGCCGGGCTGCCGGCGAAGAACGGCTCCCACACATGGCCGATCTGCTCCATCTGGTAGGCGGCCAGGTAGCGCGACACATACAGGCCCACCAGCGCCAGCGCGATGATGGGCACGCGCTGGGTCCAGGCGGACGGGTTGTAGGTCCAGCCCGGCGGCGTCTCGGGGCCGGTCAGGCGGGCCAGCGGCGCGGGCCCGGGCTCGGGTTTCAGGCCCACCGCCAACCCGAACGCCAGCCCGCCCACCAGCGTGTCCGACAGATAGGCCGCCGCGTTGCCGGTCCACAGCACGAACGGCGCGGCCATGATCAGCGCGCCCAGCGCGGCGCAAACCCAGCGCGCGAAGGCCATCTGCCAGCCCAGCGACAGGAAGGCGAACACCACCAGCAGCGCGCCCAGCACGATCTCCGCGCCGCGCAGCAGCGGCTCGGTCAGCCCCACCAGCGGCGGCTGGCAAAGCAGCCAGGTGCCCAGGGCGATGTTGACGAAATGCGCCCAGCGGTGCTGGGCGTGCTCGGCGCGATACTGCGCGACGTGGCGGGCGCGGAACTGCTCGGGGTCGTCCACCTGCCCGGCGCTTTCGCGCAGGAATTGCGGCGGCGTCATGCCCTGCGCGCGGTACCAGCCCAGCGGGTCGCGCTTCAGGTTGGCGATGATCGCGGGCAAGGTGCGCTTGAGCCGGTGGCGCGGCCGCCAGCCCAGCAGCTCCTCGGCGCGCGCGGTGTCGAGGGCGTAGTGCGCGTCGGACATGGCCACCATGTAGGGCTTGATGAACGGCTTCTCGCCCTGGTCCAGCGCATCGGGCACCAGCGGCTCGAGTTTTTCGCGCATCCAGGTGCCGGTGGCGGCCACCGCCTTGGGCACGCGCAGCGTGGGCCAGTCCTCGGCGCCGTGGATCAGGTAGCCGATCTCGTCCTGCAGCGCGTCGTAGCCCAGCGCCTCGGTCTCGCCGATCAGCAGTTCGGTCTGCGGCGGCAGGTCGGCGCGGCGGGCCAGCGTCAGGCGCACGGCTTCGTGCAGGTCGTCCCGGTGCAGCATGGACTGGCCCACCTGGTTCGAGGCCGAATAGAAGTAGCTTTCCAGGTCGCGCTCGTAAATGCGGGCGATCTGCTGCGCCAGCGTCGGCACGACGGATTGTTCATCGTAGACCCCGGCCAGCCTCAGGATGGCGTAGGGCATGTCGCCATGCTCGCGCCGCAGCACTTCCTCGGCCTGCAGCTTCGATTGCGGGTACACATACTCGGGCCCGAACGGCTGGCTTTCGTCGATCAGTTCGCCCGGCTTGCCCGGCGCGTGGACCAGCATGGTGCTGGCATACACGAAGCGCTCCACTTCGAAGCCGTCGCGCAACATCCGCAGCAGCCGCGCGGTGCCGTCGACGTTGACAGTGCGGTACAGGGGGTTGTCGGCGCCGGTCGAATCGAAGTACGCCACCAGGTGGATCACGGCGGCCAGGCGGCCGCCGCACTCCTGGCGCACCTCCTGCAGCGCCCGGCGCACCGAGTCGTCCGAGGCCAGGTCCACTTCGAACATCGGGAACCCCGGGTCCGCGCCTTTGCGGTCCAGGCCGACGATGCGGTAGTCGGCTTCCAGATAGCGGGCCAGCGATCTTCCCAGGTTGCCGGACGCGCCCGTGATGAGGATCACGGGCAGGTCTGCGGTGACAGGCATGGCGACTCCCAAAATTACAAAATGCCGGGCCGGCAGGCGGGCGCCGCGCCGGCCTGCCGCGGTCACAGCAAGCCGCATGCCGGGCCGCCGCCAGGTTATTGACAAGTCAAACGAACTGACTCAGTGTTGATGCTCGCCTTCAACCCATGAGGAGAGACCACGATGTTGCAGGACGCTCGGCGTGTGGCAGTTGTGTTGGCGGTATCCATGGCGTGCGCGGCTGCGCCCGTCATCGGCAAGGAAGCAATCGAGTCCAGCGCGGCGCACGACCAGGCCATGCGCAAGGTGCTGGACTCCGGCGCCTACAAAAAGGCCCTGGCGCTGCTGGACGAACAGCACGGGCGCATCGTCGACGACGGCATCGCCCTGACGGAGATCCCCGCCCCGCCCTTCAAGGAAGCCAGGCGGGCCGAGGCATTCGCCCAGTTGCTGCGCGACAGCGGCCTGAAGGACGTGACGATCGACGAGGAAGGCAACGTGCTGGGCCTGCGCCCCGGCACGACCGGCGACGACAAGGTCGTGGTGGTGTCGGCTCACATGGACACGGTCTTCCCCGAAGGCACCGACGTCAAGGTCAAGCGCCAGGGCACGCGCCTGGCGGCGCCCGGCATCGGCGACGACACCATGAGCCTGGCGGTGCTGGCCGGCTACGTGCGGGCCATGGACGCCGCCGGCATCCAGACGCGCGACAACATCCTGTTCGTGGGCACCGTGGGCGAGGAAGGCCCCGGCGACCTGCGCGGCGTGCGCTACCTGTTCACCAAGGGCCAGTACCAGGGCAGGATCAAGGCGTTCTTCTCGGTCGAGTCGGGTTCGGTGGCGCGCGTCACGCACGGCGGCGTGGGTTCCAAGCGCTACCGCGCCACCTTCCAGGGGCCCGGCGGCCACAGCTTCGGCGCCTTCGGGCTGGTCAACCCCATGTATGCGCTGGGCCAGGCCGCCACGGCGTTCTCCACGATGGCGGTGCCGGCGCAGCCCAAGACCACCTACAGCATCGGCCGGCTGGGCGGCGGCACCTCGGTCAACTCCATTCCGGTCGAAGCCTGGATGGAGGTCGACATGCGTTCGGAAGACGTCGAGGCGCTCAAGCGCATCGAGCAGCGCTTCCTCACCATCGTCAAGGAGGCAGTCGCCACCGAGAACTTCGCGCGCTCCACCAAGGAAGGCGAGATCAAGCTCAAGCTCGATCCCATCGGCGACCGGCCGGCCGGCACCACGCCGGTCGATTCCGATATCGTGCAATACGCGATTTCCGCCATCAAGGCGGGCGGATACGAGCCCGAGCTGAACCGCAGCTCGACCGATTCGAACCTGCCCATGAGCCTGGGCGTGCCCGCCCTGACAGTCGGCCGGATGGCGCCGGGCAAGTTCGGCCGCGCGCACGCGCTGGACGAATGGATCGACGTCGAGAAGGCGCCCATGGTGAAGGCCATGGGCACGACGCTGGGAACCATCCTGGCGACTTCGGGCATGCAATAGCACGACCCCCGGGCGGAAGGCTCCGCGCAGCGGCCGCCGGCCCCTGCCGCGCAGCGCCGCGAAAAAAAGCCGCCCGCGGGCGGCCAAGGGGGTCGCCCCCCGGGAGGAACCGGCCCCGGCCCACGCTATGGGGAATCCAGGCCAGGACCGGTCTCGATCTCGGGCCGCACCGACATGCCCACGCGCAGGCGCGCGAGCGCCGGCTGGCCGGCGTCGAACTCGATGCGCACCGGAATGCGCTGCACGATCTTGGTGAAATTGCCGGTGGCGTTATGCGGCGCAATAGGCGCGTAGCTGACGCCGCTGGCCGGCCCCAGGCTGGCGACGCGGCCCGTCAGTTCGACGCCTGGCAAGGCGTCGACCGCCATGCGCACGCGCTGCCCGGGCCGCACCCGCGCCAATTGCGTCTCGCGGAAATTCGCTTCCACATAGGCGTGTTCCAACGGCACGATGGCCAGCAGCGGCTTGCCGGGCTGGACCTGCGCGCCGACCCGCAGTGTCCGGTGGCCCACCATGCCACCCACCGGCGCCGTAATCCGCGTATAGGAAAGCTGCAGTTGCGCGGCCGTATGCGCAGCCTCGGCCTGGGCCAGGCTGGCGCGGGCCCCGCGCAGCCGCGCATCGA
This sequence comes from Bordetella genomosp. 2, assembly GCF_002261345.1. Taxonomy (GTDB): domain Bacteria; phylum Pseudomonadota; class Gammaproteobacteria; order Burkholderiales; family Burkholderiaceae_B; genus Bordetella_A. The sequence goes on from NZ_NEVT01000007.1 coordinate 287,771, forward strand.
GCACCTCGGCCTGGCGGCGCGCCGCCTCCAGGGCGGCCAGGTGCTGGGCGCGCCCGGCCTGCAGCACATCCAGCCGCGCTTGCGCCTGCTGACGCTGCTGCACCGTGCCCGACCCTTCGGCCGCCAGGCTGCGATAGCGCGCCAGCTCGGCGCGCGCCAGCGACAGCGAGGCGTCGTCGGCATCGATGGCGGCCGCGGCCTGGCGGATGGCGGCCTGCTGGCGCGCCTGCTCCGCCTGCAGGGCGTCGAGGGCGGCGCGCGCGCCGTCCACCCGGGCGCGCGCGCCGGCCAGCGCGGCCGCGAAATCGCGGTCATCCAGCGTGGCCAGCAGATCGCCCGGCGCGACTTGCTGGTGATCCTCGACCAGCACCTGGCTGATCGTGCCGGCCACGCGCGGCGCCACCACGGTGAAATCGGCGTGCACGTAGGCGTAGTCGGTGGCCTGGCGCGCGGCGGCGCTCTCCGGCCGGTCGAGCCACAGAGCGCCGCCCAGCAGGGCCGCGGCCGCCAGCAGCGCGCCGGCACGGGCGTTCCTGGAAAAAGCCATGATGCGATCTATCCGTGTTGTCGTTGAGAAGAATCCGGCGGCGCCTGGCGATGCAGGCTCAGCACCAGCGGGATCAGCAGCAGCGCCAGCAGGCCGGCCGCGCGATAGGCGTCGGCCGTGGCCAGCACGAAGGCCTGCTCGCGGAGCGGACCGGCCAGCGCGGCCACCCCGTCGGTGTCCGGCAGGGCGCCCTGCACCCGGCCCAGGCGGTCCAGCAGCGCGTCGGCATGCCAGCGCTCGCGTACCACCAGCGCCTGGCCGATCACCGTGCCGCCGAGCAGGGTGCCGAGCGCCCGCAGGGTATTGATGGTGCCCGTCACGTAGGGGCCTTCCGACGGCTGCACCACGCTGGTGGCCAGGAACAGCATCGACACCACCGCCATCGGCTGCCCCGCCGCATGCAATAGCTGCACCCAGGCGAACTGCTGCCAGACCCAGCTCGAGTCGAGCCGCGCGCTCAGCCAGCAGGCGCAGGCGATCAGCGCCAGGCCCAGGCTGAAGACCAGCCGCGCATCGACCCAGCGGCGATACAACAACGCCGCGACGGCCGGCGCCAGCACCAGTTGGGCCAGTGCGATGATCAGGCCGACGGGCGCGCTCTGCTGCGCGCGGTAGCCCCACACTCGCGCCAGGTAGCCGAGCGGCAGCAGCGAAGCGCACAACACCAGCGTCAGCATGCAGAAGAAGATGGTGAAGCCCAACCCCAGGTTGCGCCGCGACAGCATGCGCAGCCTCAGGAACGGATCCGGATGGCGCCATTCGGTGACCAGGTAGGCCGCCAGCAGCACCAGCCCCGCATACGCGCAGAACACCACCAGGCGCGAATGGATGGTGTCGAGGCGGACCGCCTGGTCCAGTGCCACCGCCAGCAGGCCCAGCGCAGCCGCGCCGCACGCCAGCCCGGGCCAGTTGCACTGGCGCCAGCGGGCGGCGCGCGCCGGCTCGCGCGGCAAGCCCCAGCCAGCCAGCGCCGCCGCCAGCGCCAGCAGCGGCACACATTGCCAATACACCAGCCGCCAGTCGGCGAAGCCGTCCGTCCATACGCCGACCAGCCAGACCGCGATGGTGGAAGCGAATGTGGCGGTCAGGGAATACAGCGCCAGCCCGTAAAGTTTGACGCGCGGCGGCAGGAACTTCAGCGCCACCATCATCAACAGGGGAATCAGCGCCCCGCCGGCCAGGCCCTGCAGCGCGCGCAGCGCCAGCATCAGTTCCAGGCTGCGCGCCAGCGGCAGGGCCAGCGCGGCCAGGCCCGACAGCCCGATGGCCCACAACACGAAGCGCCGCACCGACACGGTGATGGCGAACCAGGCGGCGAACGGCATGGCGATCAGCTCGGCGGCCGCATGCGCGGTGCCCAGCCAGGACGCGGCATCGAAACCGAACCCCAGGGCGCCGCGCAGGTCGGCCAGCGCCAGCGCGCCCATGCGGCTGGCCAGGCTGGCCGTCGTGGCGGCCACGAAAATGCCCAGCAGTCCGCAGACCGGGCGCAGGGGCGAACCGGCGGCGTCCATCACGGCCCGCCCACGCTAGAAGAAGCCCCGCGCGCCATGCGCGGCGCGGCCTGCGCAGGCGGTTGCCAGCCGCCGCCCAGCGCCTTGTACAAGGCCACCACGGCCAGGGCCGCGTCGGCATGGCCGGCATCCAGGGCCAGCCGCGCCGTCAGCAGCGCCTGCTCGGCCTCGGTCACGGCCAGCCGGTCGGCGGCCCCGGCGCGGTAGGCGCCGGCGACATGCCGCAGCGCCTGCTGCTGCTGCGCATGGGCATCCACCAGCGCGCGCTGGCGGCGCTGCTGCGCGGCCCAGGCATTGAGGGCGTCGTCGATCTCGTGCCAGGCCCGCAACACGGTGCTGCGGTAGGCAACGGCGGCTTCCTGCTGGCGCGCCTCGGTGAGCGCCAGCCGGGCCTTGAGCCGCCCGCCCTCGAAGATCGGCAAGTAGATCGCCGGCCCCAGGAAGAACTGCCGCGACGCCCAGTCGCCCAGGTCCTCGCCGTCGAAAGCCTCGCTGCCGAAGCGGCCGATCAAGTCGATGCGCGGATAGAAATCGGCCTTGGCCACGCCGATGGCGGCGGTAGCCGCATGCAGGCGGGCCTCCGCCTGGCGGATGTCGGGACGCCGCTGCGCCAGCTCCGACGGCAGGCCGACCGGCAGGACGGGCGGCGCCGGCGGCTGCGGCGCCGCGCGCGCCAGTTCGGCATCCAGTGCGCGCGGCGCCGCGCCGGTCAGCAGGGCCAGCGCATTGAGCAACGCGTCGCGGCGCTGCTCGAGTTCGGCGATGCGCGCCTGCAGGCCGTCCAGCCGCGACCGCGCCGCGGCGAGCTCCTGCTGGGTCGCGGCGCCATGGTCGCGGCGGCTGCGCAGCAGGGTCCAATGGCGCGCGGCCGCGTCATGCAGCTCGCGCGCGGTGGCCAGCGCGGCCTGGGCGCCGCGCAGCCGGAAATAGCCGGCCGCCGTTTCCGCCGCCAGCGCCACGCGCAGCGCTTCGCGCTCGTACGCGCTGGCGCGCGCCGCCGCGCCGGCGCCCTCGCGCAGGCGCCGCGCACGGCCCCACAGATCCAGTTCCCAGCTCGCATCGAACCCCGCCCGCCAATAGTCGAACGGGTCGGTGCTGGCGCCCATGGCCACGAACTTGCCATGCTCGCTGACGGCTTCGCGCGACACGCTGCCGCTCATCGCCAGCCGCGGCCAGGCGGCAGCCGCCGCAACGCCGGCGCGCGCCCGGCTTTGCGCGACACGGCTGGCGCCCGCCTGCAGGTCGAGGTTGCCGGCCGCCACGCGCGCCTGCAGCTGGTCCAGCACCGGGTCGCCGAACAGCCGCCACCACTGCTGCGGTACTTCGCCCGCGTGCAGCGCCGCCGCGTCGGCCGGCGGCTGGCGCGGCGCCAGCACGACATGCGCCAGGCCGTCCGGCGGCGGCGCGAAATCCGGCCCGACAGCGCAGCCGGCCAGCAACGCCGCCAGCGCAAGGCCGGCCAGGCGCGGCGGCACGGTATTCATTCCGGGGAAGTTCAGTGGGCTCATTGTCACTATACCGAACGGTTCGGTTCGATACATTAGGGATAGTTTGTGCTAATGTCAATGAAAATCGAACCGATAGGTACAGACATGAACCAGCCCCCTGCCGCCCTCGGCGAGAAGGCCCGGGCCGTCCTGGCGGGCGCGCGCCGGATCTTCCTGGAACACGGCTTCAGCGCCGCGTCGACCGACATGATCCAGCGCGCGGCCGGCGTATCGAAATCCACGGTCTATGCCCACTTCCCCACCAAGGAAGCCCTGTTCATCGCGGTCATCGAAGCCGAGTGCGCCTCCTTCATGGACACCGTGCGGCGCATCGACTTCCGCCCCGGCGCCCTGCCCGAAACGCTCAAGGCGCTGGCCGTGCGCTACCTGGAAGTGGTGTTGTCGCCCGCCGCGCTGGCGCTGTTCCGCGTCACCGTGGCGGACGCCCCGCGCTTCCCGCAACTGGCGCGCACCTTGTACCTGGCCGGCCCGCACGTCATGACCACGATGGTCGCCGAACACCTGGCGCGCGCCGCGCAGGCGGGCGAGATCGATCTCGCCGAGCCGGGCCGCGACGCCGCCGCCAGCCTGTTCGTCAGCATGGTGCGCGGCGAGCCCCACGTCGAATACCTGACCCACCCGGACGCCCGCCCCACCGAAGCGCAGCTCGACCAGTGGGCCACGCTGGCGGTCGGCACCTTCCTGCGGGCCTATGGGCGTACGCCCACCGGCAAGTAACATCGACAGGTCCGCTCAACCTCGCGTACCGCGCGCCAGAGCCGCCCATGCCCAGAATCCTCGAACCCGGCGATTATTTCGGCGCCACCCTGCCGCGCTACCACGACGACGGCATCGCCATCGCCGAAACGCGCTTCGCCGCCGATCTCGTCATTCCGCAGCACGAACACTTGAACCCGTTCTTCTGCTTCGTGCTGAACGGACGCGGCACCCGTTCATGGCCGGCGCGCGCCGGCGCCGACCGGCCCATGGCGCTGACCCTGTTCCCGGCCGGCGTGCCGCACGCCAACCGCTGGTACGGCGGCGGCGGCGAGGCATTGCACGTGGAATTCTCGCCCCTCTGGCTGGAACGGCTGGGCGGCCATGCAGGCGTGCTGCGCACGCCCAGCGACTTCGCCGCCGGCGCGCCGGTGTCATTGATGCGCCGGCTGGTGGCCGAGTGCCGCGAGCCCGATACGGCCACGCCCCTGGCGGTCGAGGGCCTGGTGCTCGAGCTGGTGGCCGCCTGCGCGCGCTCGGCCGCCCCGCGCGCCGCCGCCGGCGGGCGCCGCGCATGGCTGGATCGCGTCGAAGCCATGCTGCGCGAACGCTTCCATGAAAGCCTGGCGCTGGACGAGATCGCCGCCGCCAGCCATGTCTCCGCCGACCACCTGGCGCGCGAATTCCGCAAGCGCTTCGGCTGCAGCGTGGGCGAATACGTGCGCCAGCTGCGGCTGGAATTCGCCTGCCGGCAATTGGCCGCCGGGGGCGAACCGCTGGCGCGCATCGCGCAGGCCGCCGGCTTCGCCGACCAGAGCCATTTCACGCGGGTGTTCCGCCGCGCCATGGGCGCGACGCCGGCGGCCTATCGCGCCCAGCTCGCGCCGCATCGCTGCCGTTCCAGGAATTGACGCCGGCGTTCAAGACCGGCGCGCCGCGCCGGCATAGAGTCTGCCTGCATCGCCGCATTCCGCCGGCGCCCAGGAGAGCTCCCATGAATACCGCCCCGTTTCCCTATCTGACGCGACTCGACGTGCTGCACGGCGCCGGCGAGCGCATCGACGTGCCCGCGCTGGTCGCCGCCAATACCCATCCCTGGTACAACCAGACGCTCTGCCGCGTCAACGATTCAGTGGTCCGCCTGGGCGTGGTACAGGGCGAATATCACTGGCACAAGCACGATACCGAAGACGAGTTCTTCTATGTGGTCAGCGGCAATCTGCTGATCGACCTGGAGGACCGCACGGTCGACCTGCAGCCCGGCCAGGCCGTCGTCGTGCCCAAGGGCACCCGCCACCGCCCACGCGCGCCCGGCCAGACCGTGATGCTGATGGTCGAAGGCGCCGGCATCGTGCCCACCGGCGACGCCTGACGGCGGCGGGGCGCGGCCGCCGCCCTGTCAGTGCGGCGCCGCTGCCGCGCGCCCCGGCTTGTCGTGAGTGCCGTAGCGTTCGATCATGGTGCGGCTGGCGCGGTTCAGGCCGGTCACCTCCACCGCCACGCCGTGGCGCCGGAACTTGTGCACCACCCGGTCCAGCGCGTCGACCGCCGTGATGTCCCAGAAATGCGCATGGGCCAGGTCGATGCATACCGCCGGCACCGCTTCGTGGAAATCGAACGCCGCCACCATCGCCTCGGACGACGCGAAGAAGACCTGCCCGTGCACCGCATAGCGCCGCAGCGCCCCGCCCTCGGCCAGCGCCGACTCGACGCGCAGCACCATATGCACCTTGGAGGCAAAGAACACCGCGCTCAGCAGCACCCCCACCAGCACGCCGAGCGCCAGGTTGTGGGTCGCCACCACGACCGCCACGGTCGCCAGCATCACCGCCGACGAGCTCTTGGGATGAGTCGCCAGGTTGCGCAGCGAGGTCCAGCTGAAAGTGCTGATCGACACCATGATCATCACCGCCACCAGCGCGGCCATGGGAATCTGCCGCACCCAGGGGCCCAGGAACACCACCAGCACCAGCAGCACCACCCCCGCCGTGAAGGTGGACAGGCGGCCGCGCCCGCCGGATTTCACGTTGATGACGGACTGGCCGATCATGGCGCAGCCCGGCATGCCGCCGAGCAGGCCGGCCGCGATGTTGGCCAGGCCCTGGCCCTTGCATTCGCGGCTCTTGTCGCTGGGCGTGTCGGTGAAATCGTCGATGATGGAAGCGGTCATCAGCGATTCCAGCAGGCCCACCGCGGCCACCGTCACGGCATAGGGGAAGATGATCGACAAGGTCTGCCAGTCCAGCGGCACCGCGGGCAGCGCGAACGCGGGCAGATGCTCGGGGAAGGCGCCCATGTCGCCCACGGTACGGATCGGCAGCTCCAGCCACATGGCGATGGCGGTCAGCACCACGATGCACACCAGCGGCGACGGAATGGCGCGGCTCAGGCGCGGGAACAGATAGATGATGGCCAGCCCGCCCGCCGTCATGGCGTAGACCGTCCAATGCACGCCGGTCAGCTCGGGCAGCTGGGCCAGGAAGATCAGGATCGCCAGCGCATTGACGAAGCCGGTGATGACCGAGCGCGACACGAAGCGCATCAGCGCGCCCAGCCGCAGCAGCCCGGCGCCGATCTGCAGCAGGCCGGCCAGCACCGCGGTGGCGAACACATACTGCACGCCATGGTCGCGCACCAGCGAGGCGATCACCAGCGCCACGGCGCCGGTGGCGGCCGAGATCATGCCCGGCCGCCCGCCGGCGATCGCGCAGACCACCGCGATACTGAACGCGGCGTACAAGCCCACCTGGGGATCGACGCCGGCGATGATGGAAAACGCCAGGGCCTCGGGAATGAGGGCGAGCGCGACGACGATGCCGGCCAGCAGGTCGCCGCGGACATTGCCGAGCCAGTCCCGGCGCAATGTGGAAAACGTCATGGAGGATTCAAGCGAGGATGGTGCTGCAAGACAGCGGAGACCATCGGGGAAGTTTCGCGCGCATTGCGGGCGCGGCCGGTCGGCCGGCGCCCGGCACCGCATGCAAGCGCGGCGCGCGACAGCGCGCCCACCCGCGAATCTTCGTCCGAGGAGTTCAGGAGGAAGATTCGGCTGATGTCACATGGGTAGGCGCGGGCGAAATGACGGGATGAAGGCCGGGATTGTACACGTCCCGGTTGCCGCTCCCGCCGGCCGGAGGCATGAACGGAATGAGTCAGTCGGCGCCGATGCGCTGCCGTTCGATGATCTCGCGCCAGCGGGCTTCCTCTTCGCGGTTGAACTGCGCGAAGGCCGCCGGACCCTGCGGCGCGCCAATCAACCCCAGCCCCTTGATCTTGTCCTTTACCGCGGCCGTCTCGCTCACCGCCAGGATGGCCTCGGCCAGCCGCGCCCGCAGATCGCCCGGCGTCGCGGCCGGCAGGTAGAACCCGAACCAGCTGCTGGATACGACATCGGCGACACGGCCGCTCTCATTTACCGTGGGCAGGCCCGGCAGGTCGTCCAGCCGCTGCGGGGTCGCCACCGCCAGCGCGCGGATCTTGCCCTCGCGCGCGTAGGGCATCGACTGCATGGTGTCGAAATAGGCGTTGACCTGGCCGCCCAGGAAGTCTGTCATGGCGGCTCCCGTGCCCTTATAGGGCACCTGGATGACTTCTATGCCCGCCTTGGCGGCGAACAGCTCCGCCGCCAGGTGCGGGCTGGAGCCCACACCGGACGAGGCAAAACTGAGCCTGCCCGGATGCGCGCGGGCGAAGTCGACCAGCTCGCCGACATTGCGGGCCGGCACCGAGGGATGCACGTACAACACGTTCGGCGCCAGCGCCACGCGCGCCAGCGGCGCCAGGCTGGCCGGCTCATAAGGCATCTGCTTCAGCATGTACGGGTTGGTCACCATGCCGACGCTGCCCACCAACAGGGTATAGCCGTCGGCCGGCGCGCGGGCCACAGCGGCCGCGCCGATGGAGGCGCCGCCACCCGGCTTGTTCTCCACCACCACGGGCTGGCCCCAGCGCTGGCCCAGCGCATCGGCATACAGGCGCGCGATGTTGTCGGTCAGGCCGCCGGGCGAATATGGCACGACGATGGTCACGGGCCTGGCGGGAAAATCCGCCGCGGCGGCGGGCGCGGCGAAAGCCGTTAAACTGGCCAGCAGAAATAGAAAGCGGCGCATGGGGGTCTCCTCGTGGTCGTGGCGTATGGCCGTTGCATACGGCGCTGTTGGCAGTCTATTGGCGTCCCTGCCCGCATACGAGCGCCGCACCTGCAAACCAGAATTGCGACAAGTGATATGGCTACGCGTACGCCCCAATGGGATCTGCAACGACTATCGATCTTCATGAGCGTGGCCTCGGCCGGCAGCCTCAAGGGCGCGGCGAATGCGCTGGGCCTGCCGCAATCCGCGATCAGCAGGCAGATCACGCGCCTCGAAAGCCAGTGCAATGGCCGCCTGTTCAGCCGTACCGGCCGGGGAATGGTGTTGACCGAACTGGGCGAACGCCTGATGCCGCAGATCGACCGCCTGCTGGACCAGGCCGACGAGCTGTCCGGCGTCGTGGCGGAAAGCGCGGCCCAGCCCTTCGGCGAGGTGACGGTCGGCGCCCTGCCCTCGCTGTACCTGTCCGCCATCGTGCCGCTGTTCTTCGCGCTGCGCGACCAGCACCCCGGCATCAAGCTGCGCATCCTCGAAGGCTCGGGCGGCCAGATCGACCAATGGCTCGGCAATGGCGAGGTGGATATCGGCCTGCCCTATCGCTACGGGCCCTCGGCCGCCAATGATGCGGACCTGCTGTTCGACCTGGCTTCCTATCTGGTCGGCAGGCCCGGCGCGCCGCTGCTGGGACGCGACCATATCGCCTTCGCCGATCTCGACGGCGTGCCGCTCGTCCTGCCAGGGCGGCCCAGCGCCGTCAGGCTGCTGCTGGACCAGATCGCCCGGCGCGCCGGCATCTCGATCAACGTGGTGTTCGAGGCCGACTCTACTCAGTTGCAAAAAGCGCTGGCCGCGGGCGGCGGCGGCTACACGGTGCTTCCCATGCACGTGGTGCGCGACGAGATCGCGGCCGGCAAGATGCAGGCGGTGCGCATCGTCGAGCCGCAGTTGCGCCGCGGCCTGGTCCTGGCCGTGACGCGGGCCCGTCCGGCCTCGCTGGCCGTGCGCTCGGTAGTGGCGCTGCTGCGCCAGCACTTCGGCTCCGAGGCGGTGATGCGCAAGTTCCTGGACTAGGGCCTATTCCAGGCGCGCGCCCGAGACTTCGATCACCTGCTTCCATTTGGCCGCCTCGCGCTGCACGATGGCGGCCATTTCCTGCGGCGTGCTGCTCTCCGGCAGCAGGCCTACGTCGATCATGCGCCGCTGCAGGCCGGGCTGGGCAAGCACCTGCGCCACCGCGGCGTTCAGCTTGTCGATCACGGCGGCGGGCGTGCCGGCCGGCACCGTCAGGTAATTGACCGGCGACGCGTCGAAGCCGGCCAGATCGTCCGCGATGGGCGGCACGCCGGGCAGCATGGGCAGCGATTGGGGCGTCGTCACACCCAACGCCTTGACCGCGCCGGACTGGATGTGCGGCAAATAGACGGCGACACTGTCGATGGCGATCTCGACCGTGCCGCCCAGCACGTCGCGCAGCGCCGCGCCCGTGCCCGGATAAGGCACGTGGTCGATCTCGATGCCGGCCATGGCCTTGAACAGTTCGCCGGCCAGGTGGCTGGAGGCGCCGATTCCGGCGCTGGCAAAGCGCACCTCATGCGGGTGACCCTTGGCGTACGCCACCAGTTCCCGCACCGAGGCAACGGGCAGCGTCTTGCCCGCCACCAGCACGCTGGGCACGACCGCCAGCTTGGATACCGGCACGAGGTCCTTCTGCGGATCGTACGGCAGGCTTTTCATAAGATAGGGATTGGTGATCTGCGGACCCGGCGTCGTGTACAGCAGGGTATAGCCGTCCGGCGCCGCGCGCGCCACCTGTGTGGCGCCGATGGTGCCGCCCGCGCCCGGCTTATTTTCCACCACTACCGGTTGGCCGAGGATCTTGCCGAGCGGCTCGGCCACCAGGCGCGCCGTCAGGTCGGCGCCGCCGCCGGGCGCGAACGGCACGATCAGGCGCAGCGGACGGTCCGGATACTCCGCCTGGGCCGGCGCCATGGGAACCAGTGCGGCGAATAATGCGATAGCGTGCAAAAGACTGCGCGGCATGATGTTGTCTCCTGTTTGTAGGTTCTGTTCAAGATACCGGGCACGACGGCGCTTCAGGCCGGCAACCCGAGCACGTGCTTGGCGAGAATATTGCGCTGTATTTCATTGGTGCCGCCGTAGATCGTGGTGATCGCCGAGTTGTACAAGCGCCCGGCCGGCGTGATGCGCGTATCGCCCGCCACATGCGAACCGGCGTCGCCGCCATGCTCGGCGGCCGCCTCCACTACCTGCATGGCGATGCGCGAGTACACCTCGGTCGCCCATACCTTCAGCAGGGATACGCTGGGCGGCAGCTTCTCGCCGCGCTTGACCATGTCGGCGTATTCCGCGTACAGCGACTGCAGGTCGGCCACATCCAGCAGCGACGCCGCGTACATGGCCTGGAAGCGCTCGCTGGCGAACAGGCCGGCGGCCTCGCCAACCCGCCGCAACTGGTTCAGGGCGTAGCGGGCCTGTGCCGGGCTGCCGACAAAGATGCGCTCGAATTCGAGGAGCGCCTTGGCGATGGTCCAGCCCTGGTTGAGTTCGCCCACCAGGTTTTCCTTCGGCACCCGCACCGCATCGAAGAACACTTCGCAGAACTCTTCCTCGCCGCCGATATTGCGGATGGGGCGCACCGTGATGCCGGGCGTCTTGATATCGGCCAGCAGGAAGCTGATGCCGGCCTGCTTCTTGGCGGTCTTGTCGGTGCGCACCAGCATGAAAATATGCGTCGCATCCTGCGCCAGCGTGGTCCAGATCTTCTGCCCCGTCACCACGAAGTCGTCGCCGTCCGGCACGGCCTCGGTGCGCAGCGAAGCCAGGTCGGAGCCGGCATTGGGTTCGGAGTAGCCCTGGCACCAGATATGATCGCCGGCGATGATGCGCGGCAGGTACTTGCGGCGCTGCGCCTCGGTGCCATAGCGGATCAGGATGGGCCCGATATTGATAATGCCCTGGTCGGGCATGCGGGCTACCCCATGGGCTTCCATTTCCTCGACCATGGCGATGATGCGCTCCGGCCCGAGCGCCATGCCCCCGTGCTCCCGGGGCCAGGCGGGCGCCAGCCAGCCCTTGCGGGCGAGCGCCAGATACCAGGGGCGCATGTCGTTCCAGTGCAGCCGCTGCGGCGGATGGCGCAGATGCTCGGGATAGTATTGCCGGATGAATGACCGTACGCGCGCCCGGAACGCTTCCTCGGGGATCGCGTTCCAGTCGATGCCGGCGTCCGATTCCGGCGGTTCGGGCGGCAGGTCCGGCGCGCCCGCATCACCCGCACCGTCGTGCCGCCAGTAGCGCAGGGCCAGCGCGCGGTTTTCCTGGACCCCGCCCAGCCAGCTGCACAAATGCAGCGCACGCTTGAGATACAGGCCGACATCGCACTCATCGGTGTATCCGATGGCGCCATGCATCTGGATCGCTTCGCGCGTCATGTGCAGCGCGGCGTGCGCGCAGCGGCTCTTCAGCCGCGCTGCCCAGGCCTGGAAGTCCGCGCCGGCGACCTCGGCGGCACCGGCCGCATCCTGCAGCACCGCCTGCGCCAGCCGCACCTGGAGGTGGGCGTCCACCATCCGGTGCTGCAAGGCCTGGTTCGCGCCTATCGGGCGGTTGAACTGGACACGGGTCTTCAGATAGTCCAGCGTCAGGTCATGCGCCTGCAGCGCGATGCCCAGCAATTCGGCCGCCTGCGCCACGCGCGTCTGCCCATTGGCTGCGGCCACCGCCGCCTCGACTGCCGCGCCATGGGCCAGCAGCGCATCGCCATCGAGGGCGACGTCGTGGAACGACAAAGTCGCCGCCGGCGTCCCGTCGACGCGCTCGTGCATGCCGACCTCCAGCCCCGGCGTATCCGCGGCCAGCCAGCACAGCGCCGGCTCCTGGCCGCGACGGCATACCACCAGCCAGCCGTCCGCCCCGGCGGGATACACCCATTGCTTGCGGCCGTTCAACACATCGCCGTCCGGCCGCGCCGTCAGCGCGGCCGCCGGCGGTTCGTACTCCAACTGCCGGGCGCTTTCCTGCCAGGCCAACCCCACAACGCGGCGGCCGGCGGCGATATCGGCCAGCAGCGCATCGCGACGCCCGCCGGGCGGGAGGGCGTTCAACGCCGCGACCGCCTGCACGCCCACGGCAATGACGGGCTCCGGCAGGGGATGCCGGCCGATCTCGCACGCGATGGCGGCAAATTCCCGCAGGCCCAGCCCCAGGCCGCCATGCCGCTCGGCAACCAGCAGCCCGGGCCAGCCGGCCTGCGCAAGCTTGGACCAGGTCGCGCGTTCGAAGCCGGGCAGCGTGCCGCGCAGGGCTCGCAGCCGCGATAACGGACTTTCCTGGCGGAGCAGGTCCCTGGCGCTGTCCTGGAACGCGCGTATCACTTCGGCATCCGCGCCACTGCTCATCGCTCGACCTTCCTGCATCAGTCCTCCGTCCCTCGGGTTGATCTCCCGGCGAGTCTAGGAGCAAACCGCCACGGCGGGCGCACGCCGCCGGCAAACCAGAATTGACAGAATTGCAATGGGCGCGGATTGCACGCGGCCGCATAACAGCCTTGCCGATCGCGGCATCCTGCCATGACGCTATCCGCCTAGACTTGTCGCACCACACAGCCGTCAAGGAGAATGGCTTTGCAGCCGCTGTTATCGAACATCAAGGTGCTGGACCTGAGCCGGGTGCTGGCCGGCCCGTGGGCCAGCCAGATACTGGCCGACCTGGGCGCCGACGTCATCAAGGTCGAGCGCCCTGGGCGCGGCGACGATACTCGCGCCTGGGGTCCGCCCTTCCTCAAGGATCGCGACGGCGCCGACACCGCCGATGGCGGCTACTTCGTCGCCACCAATCGCGGCAAGCGCTCCATCACGATCGACCTGCAGACGCCCGAGGGGCAGGATCTGGTTCGCCAGCTATGCCGCGACGCCGATGTCGTGCTGGAGAACTACAAGGTCGGCACGCTGGCGCGCCTGGGCCTGGACTACGCCACGCTCTCGCGGCTCAATCCCCGGCTGGTGTATTGCTCGGTCACCGGCTTCGGCCAGAGTGGTCCGCGCGCGCCGGAACCGGCCTACGACTTCCTCATCCAGGCCATCGGCGGCCTGATGAGCTTCACCGGCGAACGCGACGACAAGCCCGGTGGCGGTCCGCAGAAAGTCGGGGTGCCCATCGTCGACCTGACCACCGGCGTGTATGCCGCGCTCGGCATCCTGGCGGCGCTGCTGCGCCGGGCCCAGGTCGGCGCCGGCGAGTACATCGACGTGGCCATGCTCGACGTACAGGTCGGGCTGCTGGCAAACCAGGCGATGAACTTCCTGCTCGGCAACCGGGTGCCGCGCCGCACCGGCAATGCCCATCCCAACATCCAGCCGCAACGCACGTTCGCCTGCGCGGATGGCGACATTGTGCTGGTTGTCGGCAACGACCAGCAGTTCGCCGCGCTGTGCCGCGCCATCGGACGGCCCGAGCTGGCCGGCGACGAACGCTACGCAACCAACGGCCAGCGCGTGCGCAACCAGTCCGCGCTCGATCCCATCCTGGACGCCGCGTTCGCCGCCCGGCCGCGCGCCTACTGGCTCGATGCGCTCAAGCAGGCGGGCGTGCCCGCCGGGTCGATCAACACGGTGCCGGAGGTCTTCGCCGATCCGCAAGTGCGGCATCGCGACATGCTGCGTCACCTGCCGCATCCGGTTGCAGGCAGCGTCCCGCAGGTCATGAACCCGTTGAAATTCGGCGCCTCCGGCCTGCGGGCCGACTTGGCGCCGCCCCCTGCTGGGGCAACACACCGAAGAGATCCTGGCGGAACTCGGCCTGGGCGCCGAACAGATCCAGGACTACCGCAACCGCAACATCATCTGAACCCGGAGACACCTCATGACCACCCCGACCGACCTCGCCGGCCCGTACACCGCCCTGGATGTCAGGATCGAGGACGGCATCGCCGTCGTGCTGCTCGCCAATCCGCCCGTCAACGCGCTGAGCACGGAGATGATGAATGAGCTCACGCTTCTACTGGATCGTATTTCGGAGGTCTCCGACGTGCGCGCGGTCGTGCTGTCCGGCCAGGGCAAGACCTTCTGCGCCGGCGCCGACCTGAAGAACCGCGCCACCACCATACGCGGTCCCGGCGACCTGCCGCAACACTCGCGGCGCACGCGCGAGTGCTTCCATGCCATCCGCGAATGCGCCAAACCCGTGGTCGGCGCGATCAACGGCGCGGCGCTCGGCGCCGGCCTGGCCATCGTCGCGTCCTGCGACATCCTGCTGGCGGCCTCTTCGGCGGTGGTGGGCCTGCCGGAGATCAATGTCGGCCTGCTGGGCGGCGGCCGGCACGGCATGCGCCTGTTCGGCCATTCGCGCCTGCGCCGCATGATGCTCACCGGACTGCGCATCGACGGCGACGAACTCTATCGCCTCGGCGTGGTGGAAGCCTCCGTGCCGGCCGAAGCGCTGATGGACCACGCCATGGAGCTGGCGCGCGAGCTTGCCTCCAAGAGCCCGCTGGCCACCGTATTGGCCAAGCAGACCCTCAATGCGATCGAGGACATGAGCCTGCGCGACGGCTACCGCTATGAACAGGACATGACCGCGGCCATCGCCAAGACGGAGGACGCGGCCGAGGCGCGGCGCGCGTTCCTGGAAAAGCGCGCGCCGGTATTCCAGGGCCGCTAGCGGCCGCGCGTCGAACCGCGGCGGCGCGCATAACAGCTATTACCGCGCAGCCGTAGGTCCGTCCCGGACACCTGCCTACACTGCCTTCCAACAATCAGGAGGCGATATGGCAGGTGCTCTGAGCGGCTTGAAGGTGCTGGACCTGAGCCGTGTATTCTCCGGGCCGTGGGCGGCCCAGATGCTGGCTGACTTCGGCGCCGACGTCATCAAGGTCGAACGGCCCGGCAGGGGCGACGACGTGCGCCACCAAGGCTATCCCATGCCGGACCGCGACGGACGGCCCAGCGGCCCGACGTCCTCGTTTGTCGCCATGAACCGCGGCAAGCGTTCCGTGACCATCGACATCTCCCGTCCGGCCGGCCAGGAGCTGGTGCGGGAGCTGGCGCGGCAGTCGGATGTGCTGATCGAGAACTTCAAGGCAGGCGACCTGCGCCGCTACGGCCTCGACTATGCGGCCCTGTCCGGGCTCAATCCGCGGCTGGTCTATTGCTCCATCACCGGCTTCGGCCAGGACGGCCCCTACAGCCACCTGCCCGGCTACGACCCCATCTTCCAGTCCATGAGCGGGCTGATGAGCCTGACCGGCATGCCCGACGGCGAACCGGGCGCGGGGCCGGTCAAGGCGGGGTATTCCGTGTCCGACCTCACGGCCGGGTTCTATGCAGTGGCGGCCATTCTCGCGGCGCTGCGGCACCGCGACCAGGTATCCGGCGCGGGGCAGCATATCGACCTGGCGTTGCTGGACGCACAGATCGCCGCCATCTCGCACATGGGCATGAATTATCTCGCTACCGGACGCCAGCCGGAGCGTGTGGGCAGCGCTTCGCAGATCACCGCCCCATTCCAGGCTTTCCCCTGCCGGGACGGACACATCATGATCGCGGTCGGCAACGACGCGCAGTTCCGCAGCTTCTGCCACGCCATCGACAGGCCGGAACTGGCATCGGATCCGCGTTTCGGGACCAATCCCCAGCGGGCCGCGCAGCGCGCGGAATTGGCGGCGCTGATCGAACCGGCCATGCGCACGCGCACGGTGCGGCAGTGGAACGATGCGCTGGCGGCGGCGAATGTTCCCTGCGGCCCCATCTACACCATGGAGCAGGTCTTCCAAGACCCGCAAGTCCGGCATCGCGGGCTGCTGGGCGAGGTGGCGCATCCGCAACTCGGCCGGCTGCCGGTCATAGGCAACCCGATTCATTTCTCGCAGACGCCCGTGCAGATCGGGGTGCCGCCGCCCATGCTGGGCGAACACACCGCCGCGGTGCTGGCGTCGGAGCTCGGCATGGGCGAGTTGGACATCGGCCGCCTGCGCGCGGAGGGCATCGTATGACGGCCATCGACCACCAACTGATCGAGGCGGTGCGCGACAGCGCGCGCGACTTCCTGCAGCGGCGCGACCAGCGGCGGCGCAAGCGTGCGCAGCCCGCCCGGGATGCCGGCTACTGGCGGGAGATTGCCGCCATGGGATGGCTGGCGATGACGGTGCCGGAGGCACAGGGCGGGCTGGGCATGGGATGGCACGCCATGGCGACGGTCGTGCAAGAAGCCGGCCGGGCCGCGCTGCCCGATCCGTTGGTGGCCGCGGGCATCATCCCTGCAGCGTTGCTGGCGCGCCTGCATCGGCAGGCCGGCCCGGACCGGTGCGAGCGCCTGCTGGCGGACGTGTGCGAAGGCGGGCGCGTGGTCTGCCTGGCCTGGCAGGAAAGCGAGGGACAGCTCGAAGCGAGCGAAGCCTCGGGCGCATTCGGCGTCAGCTTTGCGCCCCGCGACGGCGGTTATGTGCTGAACGGCGAAAAGCGCCACATAGTGCCCGGCGCGCACGTCGACGCCTGGCTCGTCACCGCGGACGGCCCGGATGGCACCGCGCTGTTCCTGGTTCCCGCCGGCACGCCCGGGGTCGGCGCGCATGCGCATGAACGCGCGGACGGCACACCCGCCTGCCACCTGTCCTTCGACTCCGTCTGCCTGCCGCCGGACGCGCTGCTGTCGGCGCACGCCATCGCGGATACTGTCGATGCGGCGCTCGACCATGGCCGCCTGATGCAGGCGGCCGAACTCATCGGCATGGCGCGCCAGGCGCTGGCCGACTCGGTGGCGTACCTGAACACCCGCCAGCAGTTCGGCCGGCCGCTGGCCTCATTCCAGGCCTTGCAGCATCGCCTGGTGGACGCCGCCATGCAAGTGGAGCTGGCCCAGAACAGCCTGACGGACGCGCTCGACACACTGGCGGACGCGCCCCGGGCCGGCGCCAATGCGCTCAAGAGCCTCGCCAGCCGGGTGAAGGCCCGCGCGGCGCATGCCAGCCTGCAGGCCTGCCGGCTAGCCATCCAATTGCATGGCGCCATCGGCTACACCGACGAATGCGACATCAGCCTGTATTTCCGCGCCACCTTGCACCAGGCCGCCTGGCTCGGCAATGCCGCCGCCCATCGCCAGCGCTATGCGGCCCTGGCCGCCGATGTCCCGGCCGAAGACGCTGCGCGCCCGCGCCAGGAATGGACCGAGTTCCCGCGCCAGGCCGACTGGAATGCCATGCCGGAGGCCGAATTCCGCGCCATGCTGCGGGAGTTCTTCCGCCGGCATTATCCCGACCGCCTGCGTCATGCCGCATGGCGCCTGCACTGGAACGACATCAAGGAATGGTATTTCACCCTGTCGCGCCAGGGCTGGATCGCGCCTTCCTGGCCGCGCGAACA
This sequence comes from Bordetella genomosp. 2, assembly GCF_002261345.1. Taxonomy (GTDB): domain Bacteria; phylum Pseudomonadota; class Gammaproteobacteria; order Burkholderiales; family Burkholderiaceae_B; genus Bordetella_A. The sequence goes on from NZ_NEVT01000007.1 coordinate 305,501, forward strand.
TGGCGGCATGGAGCTGTCGCCGGCGCGGCAGATCGCCTTCATCGAGGAAGCCGAACGCTACGGGGTGGCGCGCGCTCCCGACCAGGGGCTGGTGATGCTGGGCCCGATCCTGATCCGCTACGGCACGCCCGAGCAGCGGGCCCGCTTCCTGCCAGGCATCCTGTCCGGCCGGGACGTCTGGGCCCAGGGCTACTCGGAGCCCAACGCCGGCTCGGACCTCGCGGCGCTGCGCTGCGAAGCGGTGCCCGATGGCGACCACTTCGTGGTCACGGGCCAGAAGACCTGGTCGACGCTGGCGCAGGATGCCACTCACATGTTCATGCTGGTGCGTACCGACAAGACCGTCAAGAAGCAGGCGGGCATCAGCTTCCTGCTGGTCGACCTGGATAGCCCGGGCGTCAGCCGGCGGCCCATCAGGACCGTATCCGGCCACGAGGAGTTCTGCGAAGTGTTCTTCGACCAGGTCCGCGTGCCGCGCGCGAACCTGGTCGGCGATCTCAATGCGGGCTGGGGCATCGCCAAAGCGCTGTTGGGCTTCGAGCGGCTATTCAGCGGCAGCCCCAAGCACGCCAACCACGCGCTGCAGCAGATCCTGCAGATCGCCCGGCAGCGCGGCCTGCTGGCCGACCCTGCGTTCGGCGACCGGCTGGCGGAATTGCGCCTGGACACCGCCGACCTGACCGCCATGTACCGCGTATTCGCCGACATGGCCAGGGCCGGCCGCCCGCTGCCTCCCGAGCTCTCGCTATTGAAGATCTGGGCGACCGAAACGCACGAGCGCCTTGGCGCCCTGTTGATCCAGATCGCGGAGGAATACGGCGGCGCCGCCATGACGGACACCTACCCCAATAGCGGCGTCCACGTGCTGGCGCCCTACACCAACGCGCTGGCGGCCACCATCTTCAGCGGCACCAACGAAATCCAGAGAAACATCTACGCCAAGCAGGTCCTGGGCCTGCAAGGCGCCTGAGAAAACGGGTCACCCGCGACCGCGGGCCCCATCATTTTGGAGAGAGACAATGAAAAAGACGTGCGCGTCCATCGCGGCGGCGCTGCTGCTGGCCGCCAGCCTACTGCCGGCCGCGCGGGCCGGCGAGTCCTGGCCCAGCCAGCCGATCCGCCTCATCGTGCCCTATCCGCCCGGCGGCTCGGTGGACAACCTGGCCCGCCTGCTGGCGCCGGTGCTGGGCAAGCGACTGGGCCAGAGCATCGTGATCGAGAACCGGGCCGGCGCCAGCGGCACCATCGGGGTAGACGCGACGATCCGCGCGGCGCCGGACGGCTATACGTTCGGATTCGGCGTGCCGGGCGCCATCAGCGGCCTGCCGCATGTCATGAAAGTCCCCTATGACTTGGCGAAAATCCAGTACGTCTCGCTGGTGGCGCGGGTGCCCCAGGCGATCATGGTGAACCCGTCCAATCCGGCGCGGACCCTGCCGGATTTCGTAGCCGCGGCCAAGGCGGCGCCCGGCCGGTACAACTACGGCTCGGCTGGCAACGTCACCACTCCCCATCTGGGCGGCGAACTGCTCAAGCAGCAGACCGGCATCGACCTGGTCCACGTGCCCTACAAGGGCGCGTCGCCCGCGCTGACCGCCTTGATGGCCAATGAAGTGCAGATGTTTGCCGGCGACGTGTCGGCTGCGCTGGGCTTCATCAGGTCAGGCAAGGTGCGGCCGCTGGCGGTCAGCAGCCCCGAGCGCTTTGAAGGCCTGCCGGATGTCCCCACCACCGGAGAACTCGGCTATCCCGGCGTCATCGTCGAATCCAACTACGGGATCATCGCCCCCACCGGCACGCCGCCCGCCATCGTCGGGCAAATGGCCGAGGCGGTTGCCGCGGCGCTGGCCGAGCCGGCGCTGCACCGGCAGATCGTCGCCCAGGGAGCTGTCCCGCAGGCCACCACGCCGCAAGCATATCGGCAGCTGATGGAGGACGAGTCGCGCAAGTGGGGCGAGGTCATACGCAAGGGCAAGCTGGGCCTGCAATAGGCTGCCGCCCGGCCGGTGATTTATAGTGTCTGCGCTTCTTCACGACCTCCTGCCATGCCTTCCGCCAAAGCCACAGGCCTGAGCCTGGACATTACCGCCGACCTGCATAAGTGGCGCGCCTTCCTGGCCATCGCTGAACTGGGCAGCATCACACGTGCCGCCTTGTATCTGGACCAGGACCAGTCGGTGCTGAGCCGGCGCATCAATGCGCTGGAACGCGAATGCAATGCCCGCCTGTTCAACCGCACCGGCCGCGGCGTGCAGTTGTCGGAGGTGGGAACGCGCCTGTTCCCGCTGGTGCGCACGCTGCTGGGCGATGCCGAGCGGCTCGAGCTCGAGCTCAACGGCCAGGCCCGCGAGCCCGCCGGCGAAGTGACGCTCGGGCTGCTGCCGTCCACCGCGCATCCGCTCATCCGCCGGCTGTTCTCCCGCCTGCGCAAGGCCTTTCCCAAGGTGCACCTGAAGATCCTGGAGGGTTCGAGCGGGCAGATCGAGGAATGGCTCACCGACAACCGGGTCGACATCGCCATCCTGTATCGCTACGGCGAAAAATGCCCTCCCGGCGAACAGGCGCTGGCTTACGTGGACTCCTACCTGGTCGGCGCCGCCGACGATCCCCGCACGCGGGCCGACGATATCCCGTTCGCCGAACTGGACGGCCTGCCCTTCATCCTGCCGGGCGCGCCCAATGGCGTGCGCAATGCGCTCGACGGCCTGGCGCGCGCGCGCAAGATCACCATCGCGCCGCTCATCGAGGCGGATTCCCTGCCATTGATGAAATCCATCGTCGCCCAGGAACGGATGTACACCGTGCTGCCGCTGCACGCCGTCTGGCAGGAAGTACAGGAAGGCTGGCTGAGCGCCGCCCTGCTGCGCGACCCGTCGATGGGCCGCATCATCTCGATGGCCCTGTCGCGCACCAAGGGGCCGGGCCGCACGGTCATGGAAGTGGCCGCGCAGATCGAAGACCTGGTGCGCGAAATGGGCGACGAAGGCGTATGGCGGACGCGCCTGGAAAAAGCGACGGAATAGCGGGCGCGGTCAGCGGAATCCGTAGAGCCGCGCCGGGTTGTCCACCCATACTTTGCGCCGCAGCGTGTCGTCGCCCAGCCATTCGTACTCGAGGTCAACGAGCGCGTCGGCATAAGGCGCAGCCTGCCCCATCCGCACGAACGGCCAATCCGACCCCCACAATACCTGGTCCGCATTCGCGGCCACGAAGGCATCGTGCAGTCGCCGGGCATCCTCGTAGCCCGGCGCGCCGCCGACGCGGCACACGGTCAGCTTGATCCACACCAGGCCGTCGGCCAGCAGCCCGCGCAGCAGTGCGAACGCCGCATCGCCGGGGCCGCGCGCCGAGGCCAGGCTGCCCAGGTGATCGATCACCAGCGGCACCTGCAGCCTGGCGAGCGCGGGCAGGTGCCGCAGATAAGCCTCGGATGGCGCCCATAGCTGCGCATGCAAGCCGAACTGGCGCATGCGCGGCGCCAGCGCAGCCACTTGGTCAAAGCCGACGCTGCCCGGGAACAGGCGGCCGGCCGGATCGCGCGCCTCGACGAAGCGCAGCCCACGCACGCCGCCGTCATACAGATTCTGCAGTTGCGCGTCACTGATATCCGGATCGGCCACGGCGATGCCGCGCAGGCGTTCCCCGCCTGCGGCCAGTGCATCCAGCAGCGCCGCGGCCTCGGTGCCATAGGGTGCGGGCTGGACCAGCACGCCGCGTTGCGCGCCTAGCGTATCGAGCATGTGCAGGTAGCGTCCGACCGGCGCGTCCGGGGCGGCATACGACGAAGGATGTTGCAGTGGAAAGCGGTCATACGGGCCGAACACGTGACAGTGAGCGTCGCAGGCCAGCGGCGGCAACCGGTGACGCGGGCGTCCCGGCATGCGCGGGGCCTCGGTGCTGGCCGGAACGTACGGCTTGGTGGCATCGACAGGCATCGTCAGCGCTCCCGCCCAGGCGCCGCCGGCAATCGGCTCAGCGCGGCGCAGCCGTCCCGCAGCGGCGTATCCAGGGGCGCAGGCGCATTGTCCGGCATCGGAATTTCGTGCGCGTTCAGGGTCATCGATACCATGGTGTAGTAGCCCACCACGGCAGTCAGCTCCACGACGCCCACCACCTGCCAAGCTGCCAGCGCGCGCCCGTACAGCTCTTGGGCGACCTGGCCGGTTTCCTGCAATTGACGGCTGAACTCATAGGCGATCGCGTCGCCGGCTTGTTCGAAGACCGGCTCGCGCCGGGTGCGGATCGCCTCGATCACGACGGACGGCACGCCGGCGGCGGCCGCCGCTTGCGCATGAATATGCCATTCGATCTGGCTGTTCCAGCGCCGCGCCGTGACCAGGATGGCCAGCTCGCTGACGCGCGGCGGCAGGCTCGTGCCATAGCGCAGCAGGGCCCCGAGCGCCTGCCAGCGCTCGGCCAGGTCCGGATTGTGCAGCGCCGCGCGCAGCGGGCCGACCAGCCGGCCACGCGGCCCGGAGACGATCTGCTCGTAGACGCGTTTCTGGTCGGCGCTCATCGCGTCCGGGCTGGGCAAGGGAATTCGGCTCATGGACGAGGCTCGTTCAAGGGGTTTCAGTGGGCGCGCTGCGCAGCACGGAAGGCCGCTGCGCGAATCGCTCATGCCAGGCCGCGAGCTTGGGATGCCCGTCGCGCCAGGCAATATCAGGAAAGCGGTAATCCAGGTACGACAGCGCGCAGCCGATGGCGATACGGCCCAGGTCGAAGGGGCCCGCCTGCAGCTCGTGCGCCTCGGCCTCCAGTGCCGCCAGCACCGCCTCGACCTTCAGGGAAAAAGCGTCCAGCCAAGCCTCCGTCTGCCGCTGCGGCGGCTTGGCGCGCTCCTGGCGGTAAAGCAGCAGCACATCCAGCAAGCCGTCGCCAAGCGCCTGGCGCCGCTCGGCCAGCAGGCGCGCGCGCGGCTCGGCCGGCAGCAAGCCGCAACCGCCCAGCGTATCGAGGTAGGCGCAGATCACCCGCGAGTCGTACACGGACGTGCCGTCGTCGAGCACCAGGGTCGGCAGCTTGATCAGGGGATTGTCGGGCAGCAGATCCAGGTTGGGCTTGTCCATCGCCACCGGCGTGCGCACCAATTCCACCGTGTCCGCCAGGCCGGCTTCGTGCAGGACGATCATGACTTTGCGCACGAAAGGCGAACGCGGCGACCAGTGCAGTTTCATACCAACTCCTATGAGGACTTGGCGTATGGTAGCCAGCGGGGGCCGCCCGGGATATGCCGGACACCGCATATCAGCTATGTGCCGGCGCGGCCGGGCACGCTGCTTGCCGCCACGGCGGTTGCCCCATGACCCGCAAGGAGACCCTCATGCTCGACCACACCGGCATCACCGTCTCGGATTTCGAGGCCAGCAAGAAGTTCTACCTGACGGCCCTGGCGCCCCTGGGCTACGCCATTCGCAAGGAGCACCCCGGCGCGGCCGGCTTCGGGGCCGGCAACCCGCGCGACGGCGGCGACCCGGGCGGCGATTTCTGGCTGATGCAGGGCGAACCCTCGACGCCGCGCATCCACATCGCGTTCCGGGCGCAAAGCGTCGAGCAGGTGCAGGCCTTCCATCGGGCCGCCCTGGCGGCCGGCGGACGCGACAACGGCGCGCCCGGCCTGCGCCCCCAATACCACGCGCATTACTACGGCGCCTTCGTATACGACCCGGACGGCTACAACATCGAAGCCGTCTGCCACCGCGAAGCGTGACGCCACGGCGGTGGCGGGATGCGGATGACGGATGCGCCCGCCGGGTTGTATATTTCCATTAGAAATAAGCTAATTATTCCGATTTATTTATCAGCAGGCAGGAGTCCTCATGCCCGAACCCCACGCCGACCCGGCGCTCGCCCAGGCCATCGACATCGTGCGGGACGCGAGCCGGGGCGCGGCGCTGCGGCCTGAGGTCGCCTCGTTCTTCGATCCCGCCACCAACACGGTCAGCCACGTCGTGTGCGATCCCGGCAGCCGCGCCTGCGCGATCATCGACAGCGTGCTGGATTTCGACCCGGCCAGCGGCCGCACACAGCATGCCAGCGCCGACGCCCTGCTCCAGTTCATCCGCGCACGGGGCCTGCAGGTGCAGTGGGTACTGGAAACGCACGCCCACGCCGACCATTTTTCCGCCGCGCCGTGGCTGCAGGAACAAGTGGGCGGCCAGCTGGCGATCGGCGAGCGGATCACTGTCGTGCAGCACACGTTCGGCAAGCTGTTCAACGCGGGCACGCAATACGCGCGCGACGGCAGCCAGTTCGACCGGCTGTTCGCCGACGGCGACCGGTTCCGCATCGGCTCGCTCGATGCGGCGGTCCTGCAGGTGCCCGGCCATACGCCGGCCTGCATCGCCTATGTGATCGGCGATGCGGTCTTCGCCGGCGACACGCTGTTCATGCCCGACTACGGCACGGCGCGCTGCGACTTCCCCGGCGGCGACGCCGCCACGCTGTACCGGTCGATCCGGCGCCTGCTGCGCCTGCCCGGCAACACGCGCATGTTCCTGTGCCACGACTACAAGGCGCCAGGGCGCGACCACTATGCCTGGGAAACCAGCGTCGCCGCGCAGCGCAGCGGCAACATCCATGTGCGCGAAGACATCGGCGAGGCCGAGTTCGTCACGATGCGCCAGGCGCGCGACGCCACCCTGTCCATGCCGCGCCTGATCCTGCCGTCGATCCAGGTGAACATGCGCGGCGGCCGCTGGCCCGAACCCGAGGACAACGGCATCAGCTATCTGAAAATTCCGCTCAATGCGCTGTGAACAAGCGGGCCTGATGCACGGCCGCGAATGGCTCGGCAAGCCGCGGCGGCATGCGCCGGCCCGCGCGCGCTGACCCCCTGCGCGCGCATGGCGGCGTGATCGGCGCGCCGCGCGGCAAGGCACCGGGCGCGCGCCGCGCGGCAAGGCACCGGGCGCGCGCCGCGCGGCTGGACACGATGTGTCCATGTCTCTATACTTCGACATCTTTACCAGGCGGTCAACGGCCCATACAGCCGATCCGGCCGCCTGTCACAAGGTCGCGCACAGCGGCCCGGCATCCTGCCGAAACACCTACACCCGGCCGCTTTGGCCGCGGAACAACATAGCCGGCTCACCAGGCCGGTTCATCGCCAAACCACGGCGGGCCGTTACGACCTGACTCCAACCCGTTGTGGCAACGCGGCACCTTTGTGCTGTGTCTCGAAGCCGTTCGGCCAAGCGCCCGGAAGATCCCGGCCTGGCCGCGCGGGCTTGCGATCGCGCCTTTCTTCGATCGTCGGGTGTTTCGGTACGCCATGGGATGAACGCCGCCCATCGCATACCGCGGAAACGGCATTGGGGGCATGCACGATGCCGCGCGTCGTGCTGCAAAGGAGCAAGGACTACCAAGATGCAAGAGGCAGATTTTTTTCAGCTCTCGGGAACCACCGCCATTCTGCTGCTGGTCGGTTTCTACGGTGCCACCTTCCTGATGTCGCTGTTGATCAGCGAGAAGAACGAGAACGTCGACGGCTACATGGTGGCCAACAGCGCCGTGGGCTTCGGCCTGTCGGCGGCCAGCATGATCGCCACCTGGATCTGGGCCGCCTCGTTCTATGCCAGCGCGACCTCCGGCTTCAAGTACGGGCTTTCGGGCCCCATCCACTACGGGTTCTGGGGCGCCCTGATGATCCTGTTCATCTACCCCTTCGGCAAGCGGTTCCGCAAGCTGGCGCCGCAGGCCCATACGCTGGCGGAGGTCATCCACGCCCGCCACGGCGCATCCAGCCAGATGATCATGGCGGTGTCGAACATCGTCGGCAGTTGCATCAGTCTGATGGTGAATTTCACCGCGGCCGGCGCGCTGGTGTCCATCCTGAGCCCCTTGACGTTCATCCAGGGCGTGCTGATCGCCGGCCTGGGCGTGCTGTCCTACACGCTCTGGTCGGGCTTCCGCGCCTCGGTGATGACGGACTTCGCCCAGCTGGTGGCGATGATTCTGGCCGCAGTGGTGATCATCCCGCTGGTGTTCGTCAATGCCGGCGGGCCTGACCTGCTGGACGCGAACATGTGGCGCCTGAATGCCGAGCAGGCCGACTTCTATTCCACCAAGGCGATCCTCGAGCAGGGCGCGCCGTACTTTGTCGCCGTGCTGGCCTACGCCATCGGCAACCAGACCATCGCGCAGCGCCTCTTCGCGGTGCGCGAAGACCTGATCAAGCCGACTTTCCTGACCGCCACCATCGGCTACGGCGCCGTGGTGATCGGGCTCGGCATGCTGGGCCTGCTGGCGCTGTTCACCGGCCTGGAACCGGCCAACGGCGACATGAACAACATCATCCCGCAGATGGCCTCGACTTATCTGCCGCCCATCGGGATCGCGCTGTTCTTCATCCTGGTGATCGGCTCGCTGTCGTCGACGGCCGACTCCGACCTGGCCGCGCTGTCGGCCATCGTCATGACCGACGTCTACGCGAAAAACATTGCGGCCGGACGGCCCGATCCGCGCCGCATGCTGTGGTGGGGCCGCGCCACCATGATCGTCGCCACCATGATCGGCGTGATCTTCGCCAGCCTGCGCCTGGACATCCTGGTCATGCTGGTGTTCGTCGGGGCGCTGTGGGGTGCGATCGTGTTCCCCGTCATCGCCAGCTTCTACTGGGACCGGGTCGACAACCGCGCCTTCGTCTGGTCGGTGCTGTCGGCCGTGGCGCTGTTCACCATCGTGCGCTTCGAGCTGGTGCCCATCCAGGGCGCGGTCGCCGTGTTCTTCGAGATCTGCGCGGCGATCGGCGGCGGCGTCGTGCTCGGGCTGATGACTTTCGGCTTCTTCGGGCGGCCCGCCGCGCTGGCGGTGGGCGTGGTCGCGGCGACGGTCATGATGTTCGTGTTCGCCGGCACGCTGCGCGAGCACATCGTGCTGATGGGGTCGCTGACGGCCTATGGCGTCAGCACGGTGGTGTGCGTCGCGCTGAGCCTGCGCAACCGCGAGCGTTTCGATTTCAGCCTGCTGGCCGACCGCGTCACCTCGTTCCACCGCGAGCAGGCAGCCTTGCGCGCGGCCGCCGCGCCCGCGCCGGCCCAGCCGGCGCGCACCTGAACCGCACCCGAACCCTGCAACGGAGACTGATATGTGGCTGACCCTTTATGTCCTGATCTGGCCGGCGATCTCCGCCGTCATTCTCGCCATCCTGGTGGTGGCCCTGTGGCGCGACCTGCGCGCCGCCAAGGCGAGCGGCAAGTCGATGATCTAGCGCGTGTGCGCGCGGACACGCCGCGCCTGGGCGGGCCCTGGCGTTCGCCGGCCAGGCTGTGTACCCTGTATGGTGTTGCGTTCGCAAGAACGGCGGCCGCGCGCGGCCCGCGCGGCCGCCGGTTCTCTTCCAAGGAGGTAGCCATGAAGCGTCATCTGAAGATCACCTTGCTGGCCGGCGCGCTGAGCCTGGCGGGCATCGCCCAGGCCGACGTCAGCGTGCCCGTGCAGCTGGCCACCGAGAAAGGCCCGGGCGACGACGTCGGCACGGTGAGCCTGTCCGAAAGCAAGTACGGGCTGGTGCTGACCCCCAACCTGAAAGGCCTGCCGCCCGGCGTGCATGGTTTTCACGTGCACGAGAACGGCAATTGCGACGCCAAGCAGCAGGACGGCAAGGCGGTGCCCGCCGGCGCGGCCGGCGGCCACTACGATCCCGATGGCGCCAAGAACCACGGCGCCCCATGGGACGACAGCGCCCACCGCGGCGACCTGCCGGCGCTGTATGTGAATGCCGACGGCACCGCCACCAATCCGGTGCTGGCGCCGCGCCTGACGCTGGCCGAGGTGCAGGGCCGCGCGCTGATGGTGCACGCCGGCGGCGACAACCACAGCGACCATCCCAAGCCGCTGGGCGGCGGCGGCGGCCGCATCGCCTGCGGCGTCATCCCGAAGTAAGCGCGCCGCCGGTCGTCCGGCAAGGCGCCGGCGGCATCCGCCGGCGCCGGGCGGTTCGCCCGCCGCTCAAGCCTGCACGGCCGGCTCGGCGGCCAGCGGCGCTTCCTCGCCGTCGATCGCGCACCGGATGGCGTCCTCGGTGCGCTCCAGCAGCACGAACTTCAGCTTGCGGCGCGCCTCGGCGGGCACGTCGTCGAGGTCCTTCTCGTTGCGGCGCGGGATCATCACCGTGGTGATGCCGGCGCGCAGCGCCGCCAGCGTCTTTTCCTTGACGCCGCCGATCGGCAGCACCAGGCCGCGCAAGCTCACCTCGCCCGTCATGGCCACGTCGGAACGCACCGGGCGTCCCGACAGCAGCGACGCCAGCGCCAGGAACATGGCGACGCCGGCGCTCGGGCCGTCCTTGGGGGTGGCGCCGGCCGGCACGTGGATGTGCACGTCGGTCTTTTCCAGCGAATCGCCGCTCCAGATCTTGGCCAGGGTCAGGGCGGTCTGGGCCGACTCTTTCATGACGTCGCCCAATTGCCCGGTCAGGATCAGGCGCCCGCTGCCGGGCGTTTTGCTGGCCTCGATAAACAGGATGTCGCCGCCCACCGGCGTCCATGCCAGGCCGGTGGCCACGCCCGGCACGCCGGTGCGCAGCGCGACCTCGTTCTCGAAGCGCCGCGCCCCCAGGATGGGCGGCAAGTCCGGCGCGTCGATGGCCACGTGGCTGGCTTTGCCTTCGGCGATCTGCATGGCGGCGTGGCGCAGCGCCGCGCCGATCTCGCGCTCGAGCTGGCGCACGCCGGCCTCGCGCGTGTAGTCGGCCACGATGGACGACAGCGCGGCGTCGGTCAGCCCGGCCTGCTCGGCCGTCAGGCCATTGGCCTCGAGCTGGCGCCGCACCAGGTAGCGGCGCGCGATCTGGATCTTTTCCTCTTCGGTATAGCCCGGCAGCTGGATGATCTCCATGCGGTCGCGCAGCGGCCCCGGGATGGTGTCCAGCATGTTGGCCGTGCAGATGAACATCACGTGCGACAAGTCGAAATCCACGCCCAGATAGTTGTCGCGGAACTTGCTGTTCTGCTCCGGGTCGAGCACTTCGAGCAGCGCGCTGCCGGGGTCGCCGTGGAAGCCCCCGGCGCCGAGCTTGTCGATCTCGTCGAGCATCAGCACCGCATTGCTGGTGCCGGCGCGCCGCATGGCCTGGATGATATTGCCCGGCAGCGCGCCCAGGTAGGTGCGCCGGTGGCCGCGGATCTCGGCCTCGTCGTGCACGCCGCCCAGCGCCACGCGCTGGAATGCCCGGCCGGTGGCGCGCGCGATCGACTGGCCCAGCGAGGTCTTGCCTACCCCCGGCGGGCCGGCAAAGCAGAGGATCGGGCTGCGGCCCTGGGGATTGAGCTTGCGCACCGCCAGGTATTCCAGGATGCGCCGCTTGATCTTGTCCAGCCCGAAGTGATCTTCGTCCAACACCTTGCGCGCTTCGGCCAGGTCGATGGGCGGCTGCGGCTCCTGCTTCCAAGGCAGCTCGGTCAGCCATTCCAGGTAGGTGCGCAGCATGGCCGATTCGCCGCTGCCCTCGCCCATGCGCTGCAGGCGGCCCAGTTCCTTGCGGGCGTGGCTGAGCACCTCGTCGGGCATGCCGGCCGCCTCGATGGCGTCCTTCAGGCGCGCCACTTCGGCCGCGCTGTCGTCGATCTCGCCCAGCTCTTTCTGGATCTGCCGCAATTGCTCGCGCAGCACGGTCTCGCGCTGGCGCTCGTCGAACTGGGCGCGCGTGCGGTCGCCGATCTCCTTGGACAGCCGCAGCACCTCGACGCGGCCCGCCAGCAGCTCGATGGCTTTGTCCAGGCGCCGCGCCAGGTCGAACGTTTCCAGGATGTCCTGCTTCTGCTCGGGCTTGATGTCGATCATGTGCGTGACCATGTCGGCCAGCAAGCCGGGCGAGTCGATGCCGCGCACCACGCCGATCAGTTCATCCGGCACATTGGGCAGCAGGGTGATGGCGTCGATGGCCTGTTCCTTCAATTGCAGGAAGCGGGCCTCGGTCTGGCTGTCCTGGGCCTCGGCGGCCGGCACCTCGGCCACGCGCGCCACCATGTACGGCCAGCCGGTCAGGAATTCCAGCACGCGAAAACGCGACTGGCCCTGCACCAGCAGGTGATGCGCGCCTTCCTGGCCGGTGATGTAGCGGGCGATCGGCCCTTCGGTGCCAACCCAGTACAGGTCGTCGGGCTCGACCGTGCTCTTGGAGGGATCGCGCTGCAGCAGGAAGCCCACCGGGCGCTCGTTCTTGACGGCGTCCTGCGCGGCCGCGACGGACGACTCGCGCCGCACTGTCACTGGCGACAGTACGCCGGGAAACAGCACTGCGTCACGCAGCGGAATGATGATGCGCGCGTCTTCGGGCAGGGTGCGCGTGTCGGTCATGGGGCCTCCCTCAGTTTAGTCAGGGTCAAGACCAGGCAGCCGTCGGCCAGCGTGGACGATTCCGGCTCGAGCGCGTGCAACGGCAACGCGATGCGCCGGCGAAAGCGGCCATAGGGAATTTCGAAACGGTGAATGCGGGCGTTGGCCGCCACGGGCATCGGGCGCACGCCCGACACCGTGATGCCGCCCGGATCGAACGCCACCACCAGCGCGTCGGACGGCACGCCAGGCAGCGCCACGTACACCATGACGGCGGTGGCGGTCTCGATGACGTCGACCGGCGGTTCCCAGTGCGGCGCGTCGGCCGGGCCGGCACGCAGCAACTGGCGATGCAGGCGTTCGGCGTGTTCCAGCAGCGACAGCGCGTCGCCCCAGATCCAGGATGAAAAATCGCGCGATCTCATGAACTTGCCCTCTTGGCCATGGCTGGTATCTGGCGGCAAGTCGGCGGATTTCAAGCCGCCGGGCGGCGCTGCGGACCTGCCGCAGGCCGCCGGCGGCCGAGGCGCGGCGCCGGCTGGCCGCCCGGCCGGCGCGGGCGCGAACCCGGCAGGCCCGGTCCTGTCATGATGCGCGCTGTCGGCGCCCGGCGCAACCGCCCCCGAGCGGGCCGGGGGCATCATGGGCGCGGGCCGAGGGCCGGCGGGCTACGCCGCCGTCACCGGCCGGCCGTAGAACGGATAGCTGGGGTCGTTGTAGCCGGGCGTGGAAGCGTGGCCCGGCGTTACCCACGCGTTCACCATGGTTTCTTCCTCGGGCGTGATCTGCACGTCGAGCGCGGCGTAGTAGTCCTGCATCTGCGCCAGCGTGCGCGGCCCGGCGATCACCGCGCTCACCAGCGGGTTGGCCAGCACCCAGGCGGTGGCGAAGTGGCCGGGCCGGATGCCGCGCCCTTCGGCGTAGGCCGTGAGCTCGGCGGCGATGCGCAGCGATTCCTCGCGGAATTCGGTGTCCAGGATGCGCTTGTCGCCGCGGCCGGCGCGGGTGTCGGCCGCGGGCGGCTGGCCCGGCGCGTACTTGCCGGTCAGCACGCCGCGGGCGATCGGGCTGTAGGGCACCACGCCCAGGCCGTAGTGCGCGCAGGCCGGCAGGATCTCAACCTCCGGCCCGCGGTTGAGCATGTTGTAGTACGGCTGGCACACCACGGGCTGCGGCACGCCCAGCTCGCGGCACAGGCGGATCACTTCGGCGATGCGCCAGCCACGGAAGTTGGACAGGCCGAAGCTGCGCAGCTTGCCGGCGCGGATCAGGTCGCCCATGGCGCGCACGGGCTCTTCGAGGTTCTCTTCGTGGAAATCGCGGTGCAGGTACAGGATGTCGATGTAGTCCGTGGCCAGCCGGGCCAGGCTCGTGTCCACGCCCTGCATGATCCACTGCCGCGAATAATGCGACCGATTGGGCGCCTTGGCGACGGCATTGCCGATCTTGGTGGCGAGGATCCAGTCGTGGCGCTGGCCGGCCAGCAGCTTGCCGACCACTTCCTCCGAGCGCCCCTGGTTGTATACGTCGGCGGTGTCGATGAAATTGACGCCCGCCTCGCGCGCGGATGCGACGATGCGCCCGGCTTCGTCGAACGGCGTCTGTTCGCCGAACATCATGGTACCCAGGCACAACGGGGAAACGCGCAGGTTGCTGGCGCCGAGGCGGCGGTATTTCATGGCGGTAGTCCTAGTGGGGTGATGGAAACAAGCGGCGCGCGCGGGCGCGCCGCTACAGCGTACCGCTATCGGGCGCGGCTTGCAGCACCCCGCGGCGCTTCACAAAGCGTGAAGCCCTCTTTACGAATGCCGATCACCGGCGCGCCGCTATCGCTCTTACAGTAGATCATTCCCGATGCGGCCGGCCGCCGGCCTCATACAACTCATCGAATTCAAGGGGCGAGGCATGACCAACAATGGCGTTCTGCGGATTCCTTCCATGCGCGGCCGCTGCTCCGACGCGGAATGGCAGGCGCGCGTCGACCTGGCCGCCTGTTATCGCCTGGTCGAGCTGTACGGCATGGCCGACATGATGGCCAACCACATTTCCGTGCGGGTCCCGGACGAAGACAACGCGTTCCTCATCAATCCCTACGGCATGATGTATGAAGAGATCACGGCATCCTGCCTGATCAAGGTCGACCTGGCCGGCAACATCCTGGCCAAGCCGGACTTCGGCGCCCTGGACTATGGCATCAACAAGGCTGGCTATGTCATCCACAGCGCGGTGCACGAGGCCCGCCACGACGTCGACTGCGTCATTCATACGCACAGCTGGGCCTCGATGGCCGTCTCCTCGCTGGCCTGCGGCCTGCTGCCCCTGACGCAGACGGCGATGCGCTTCCTCAAGATCGGCTATCACGACTACCAGGGCGTGGTGCTGGACAACAAGGAAAAGGCGTCGCTGATCGAAGACCTGGGCCAGGGCGAAGCGCTGATCCTGCGCAACCATGGCGCCCTGACCGTCGGGCGCACCGTGGGCGAAGCGTTCAACTGGATGCACCGGCTGGAGCTGGCCTGCCGCTCGCAACTGGCCGCCCAGGCCACGCAGCAGCCGCTGCAGTCCGTGCCGCCGGAGATCCTGGAACAAACCTGGAACAACTACCAGCCCGGCACGCGCCGCCCCTACGGCGTCATGGAATGGCCGGCGCTGCTGCGCAAGCTGGACCGGCTCGACAGCAGCTACCGCGACTAGCGCCAAGGAGAGTCACATGAAGGCAAGCTGGAAATCCGCCATCGCGGCCGGCGCCCTGGGCCTGGCCGCGGCCCTGCCGGCGCAGGCCGCCTACCCGGAACGCCCGGTCAAGGTCGTGGTGGCGTTCACCGCGGGCGGCACCACGGACAAGCTCACGCGCAGCGTCAGCGAGCACCTGGCGCAGCAGCTGGCGCAACCGTTCGTAGTCGAGAACCGCCCCGGCGCCGGCGGCAATATCGGCACCGAATACGTGGTGCGCGCCGATCCGGACGGCTACACGCTGATCGTCAATTCGGTCGGCCCGATCGCGGTGAACCCGTCGCTGCACAAGCTGGCCTACGACCCGCTGGCCTACCTGGTGCCCATCGTGCAGATAGCCACCGTGCCGAACGTGCTGGTGGTGCCGCCCGCGCTGCCGATCAAGAACGTCGACGACTTCCTCGAGTACGCCAAGTCCGGGAAGAGCCTCAACTATGGCTCCACCGGCGTCGGCACTTCGTCGCACCTGTCCAGCTTCATGCTGATGCAGGCGCTGGGGGCCCGGGACGCCACCCATGTGCCCTACAAAGGGGCCGATGCCGTCAACGACCTGCTGGCCGGCCGGCTGGATTTCATGTTCGCCACGGCGCCGTCCGTCATGGGCCAGATCCGCGCCGGCAAGCTGCGCGCCATTGCCGTCAGCACCGACAAGCGGCTGGCCTCGCTGCCCGACGTGCCTACCGTCGCCGAATCGGGATTCAAGGACTTCGACGCCGGCTCGTGGTTCGGCTATTTCGCGCCGAAGAACACGCCGCCGGAGGTCATTGCAGCCATCAACAAGGGCGTCAACGACGCGCTGCCCAAGCTCAAGGACGAGATGCTGCGCGAAGGCGCGATCGCGGTGGGCGGCACGCCGGCGCAATTCGACCGCTTCACCCACATTGAATACGAGAAATGGCGAGCCATCGTCCGGCAACTCGACGCCAAGCCGCAATGAGCGCCGCCGGCCCGCTGCGCATTCTCTGTTCCGAACTGGAGGCCCGCGCGCTGGCGCCGCAACTGCGGGCCGGCGCGCGGGAGATCCGGCTGTGCCATCCGGGCGACCTGGATGCCGCGCACGCCGAAGTCGGATTCATCTCCCGCGACATCACCGGCCGCTCCACCAAGTTCGAGATCCTGCCCGACACCGAACGCTTCTACCGCGCGCTGCGGGCGGCGCGCGGCCTGCGCTGGCTGCACGTACACTCGGCCGGCCTGGACCGCGACATCTACCAGGAACTGCAACGGCGCGGGGTGCGCGTGACCGCCTCGCACGGCGCCTCCGACGCGGTGGTGGCGCAGACGGCGATCGCCGGCGTGCTGGCGCTGGCCCGCCACTTTCCGCATCTGATGCGGGCGCAGCGGCGGCACGCCTGGGAACCGTTGCTCGATGATCACCTGCCGCGCGACCTGGAAGGGCAGCGCGCCGTCATCGTCGGCTGGGGCGGCATCGGCCAGCGCATCGGCTTGCTGCTGCAGGCGCTGGGGCTGGAGATCGCGGTGGCGCGCCACAGCGGCGAACCGGCCGGCGCCGGCATCCCGACCGTGCGCTACGGCGGACTGCGCGGCATTCTGCCCGGCGCGTCGTGGCTGGTGCTGGCCTGCCCGCTCACCGACGCGACGCGCGGGCTGGTCAACGCCGCCGTGCTGGCGGCGCTGCCGCGCCACGCCTGCCTGGTCAACCTGGCGCGCGGACACGTGGTGGACGAACCGGCGCTGGTCCGCGCGCTGCAGACGGGCACGCTGGGCGGAGCGTTCCTGGATGTGTTCCACCATGAACCGCTGCCCGCCGCCTCGCCGCTGTGGGACCTCGACAATGTCATTGTCTCGCCGCACAGCGCCGCCTTTTCGGACGGCAATACGGCGCGGGTCCGGCAAATATTCCTGGACCGTCTGCGGCAATGGCTGCAGGACGGCGGGTAGCGGCCGCGCCGGCATGGCGGGCGACAGGCGTCGATTTTTTGGACAATGTATAATTTTCAACATTGCCCAAAAAACTGAGCGCTCGCATGCCGACCCCCGCCTCTTCCCCTGTCGTTGTGATCGGCGCCGGCCTGGCCGGGCTGGCCGCCAGCCTGCGCCTGGCGCGCGATGGCCATCCCGTGACGCTGCTGGAAGCGGGCGCGGCGCCGGGCGGCTGCTGCGCCAGCGTCGAGGTCGACGGTTTCCGCTTCAACACCGGCGCGGTCTACATGGCGGCGCCGTCGCTGCTGCGCGCCGGGTTCCAGCGCCTGGGGCTCGACCCCGAGCGTGAACTGACCTTGCTGCCGGTCCAGCGCCCGCACGAAACCCACCTGCAGGATGGCGCCGTCGTGCACCTGGCGGACGCCCGCACATCCCGGGTCGAGGGGCCGCGCGCCGCCGAACGGACGGCCATGCTGCGCGACGGCCTGGCGGCGCTGCAGCGCCACTGGGGTCCGGTCTACCGCACGCTGGTCGCCGAAGTGCTGCCGCATCCGCCCTCACCGTGGCGCGCGCTGTGGCGCCTGGGGCGCTACCTGCCGCGCATGGGCGGCCATGCCGACGCCCTGATCGCGCGCTTCTTCCCGGACGCCGGCTTGCAGGCGGCGGTGGCCTCGACGCTGCTCTACACCGGGCTGCCGCCCGAACGCCTGCCGGCCACGCAGATCATCGGGCTGATCGCCTTGCTGGAGGAAGGCTTCCACCTGCCGCGCGGCGGCATGGGCGCGGTCAGCGCGGCACTGGCGCGCCGCCTCGGCCAGGTCGGCGTCACGCTGCGCCTGGGCGCGCGGGTCGAGCATATCGAAACGGCCGACGGCGCCGTGCGCGGCGTCGTGCTGGCCGGCGGCGAGCGCCTGGCGGCGGGCCGGGTGGTGGCGACCTGCTCCGGCTTCGAACTGGCGCGCCGGCTGCTGCCGGCCGCCGCCGTGCCGCGCCGGGTCGCCCGGGCGGCGCGGCGCGCGCCGCTGTCGCATCGGGCGGTGTCGATCCAGCTGGGATGCTCCGGCGCCGTCATGCCCTCGTCGTTCGTGGTCAACCATGTCCCGGACATGGCGCACCAGGGCCTGCTGCACCAGGCCCAGCCGGACGTGCCGCGATGGCTGGCCTACACCGTGCTCACCCAGGTACAGCCGGACCTGGCGCCGGCCGGCAAGTCGATCATCGAGCTCTATGCCCCGGTCTCGGGCATCGCCCACGCGTCCGAATGGACGCCGGCCATGACCCGCCGGGCCGTGGATTTCCATATGGAAGCGTTGCGGCGCCGCTTGCCCGGCCTGCAGATCGAAACCTCGCGCGTGCTCGACCCCAACGATTTTGCCCGGCAGCGCCACCTGTACGAGGGCGCCCTGTATGGCGTCGCGCCCGGCACCGCCCCCGACCGGCTGTTCCCGCACCGGACCGGGCTGCGCGGCCTGTACCTGGCCGGCCAGAGCACCTTCCCGGGCTACGGCGCGCCGACGGCGATATGGTCGGGCATTCATGCGGCCGAAGCCATGCTGCGCCACGAGCCGGCCTGATCCCCCTCACCCACTTTCTACGGACCAAGCCCTTGCCGGATATCGCCACCGACGCCAGCCGCAGGACGCGCAAGCGCGTGCAGACCCGCGACCATATCGCCGCGACGGCCTTCGCGCTGTTCGATGCGCACGGCTATGAAGCGGTCACCATGGAGCAGATCGCCGCGGGCGCCGATGTGGCGCGCGGCACCTTGTACAACCATTTCCCGGTCAAGGAGGCCGTGCTGGCGCACGGCCTGCACGCGCAGCTCGCGCGCGACCTGGCACCGCTGATGCGCACGGTGCTGGCCCGCGATTCCCTGGCCGGGCGCCTGGCCGTCTTGCTGGCGGCATCGGCCGGCTGGTGGGAAGCGCATCGCCATTATGCGATGCCGTACATTCGCTATCGCTTCCAGCAGGCGCGCGCCGGCCACCCCGAGGATGCGGCGTCCGACATGGTGTCCGTCTATGCCGGCCTGATCGCGCAGGCTCAGGAACAGGGCGAACTGGACCCGCGCCAGGCGCCCGCCCGGCTGGCGCACTACCTGCACTACCTTTATCTCGGCGCGCTGATGGCCTGGCTGGCCGACGCGGACGTGTCGCTGGGCGACGAACTGGCGCGCGTGATCGACTTCTTCATGCGCGGCGCCGCGCCCGCGCCGCGCGCTCGATGACGGGATGAGCCGGGCGCCGCGTTGAGGCGGCTCGCCACGGCTTGCGGCCGCGCCGTCCATGGATTATTATTCAATAAATGTTGAATTATTGAACTATGACCGAAGACCACGCTGTCGCCGCGCTGTCTGCGCTGGCGCATCCGCACCGCCTGCGGCTGTTCCGCGCCCTGGTGGTCGCCGGCCTCGCCGGCCTGACCCCCAGCGTGCTGGCCGACCAATTAGAGGTGGCCCGCAATGCGCTGTCGTTCCACTTGAAGGAGCTGGCGCACGCCGGCCTGGTCAGCGTCGAACAACAAGGCCGCAATCTCATCTACCGCGCCGACTTCGGCCGGATGAACGCCCTGCTGGGCTACTTGACCGAGCATTGCTGCCAGGGCGGCGTCTGCGAAGTCACGCCCGGCTTCCTTCCAGGCAACCCACGCTGCTGAGGCAATCATGCCAAACAAGACCTACCACGCACTGTTCATCTGCACGGGCAATTCGGCCCGTTCGATCCTGGCCGAAGGCCTGCTCAATGGGCTGGGCCAGGGGCGCTTCCGCGCCTGGTCGGCCGGCAGCCAGCCCAAGGGCGAAGTCCACCCGCTGGCGCTGGCCACGCTCCAGCGGCTGGGCCTGCCGGCCGATGGCTACCGCAGCAAGAGCTGGGACGAGTTCGCCACGCCGGACGGGCCGCAGTTCGATTTCATCTTCACGGTGTGCGACAACGCCGCCGGCGAAGCTTGCCCCATCTGGCCGGGCAAGCCCATGACCGCGCACTGGGGCGTGCCCGACCCGGCCGCCGCCACGGGCACGCAGGAAGAACGCCTGAAGGCCTTCCAGGACGCCGCCCTGGCGCTCAAGCGTCGCATCGAACTGTTCCTCGCGCTGCCGTTCGACCGCCTCGACGGCATGTCGCTGCAGCAGCAGTTGCGCGACATCGGCAAGGCCTGAGGCGCGCCATGGCCGACGGCAGCCGCGCCATGGCGCGCCCGGCGGGCGCCATGAGCCTGTTCGAACGCTACCTGAGCCTCTGGGTCGTACTGTGCATCGTCGCCGGCGTGCTGCTCGGGCAGGCCGCGCCGGCGTTGTTCCAGTCCATCGCGCGGCTGGAAATCGCGCGCGTCAACTTGCCGGTGGGTTTGCTGATCTGGATCATGATCATCCCGATGCTGATGAAAGTGGACTTCGGCGCGCTTGGCCAGGTGCGCCGCCATTGGCGCGGCATCGGCGTGACCCTGTTCGTGAACTGGGCCGTCAAGCCGTTCTCCATGGCGTTGCTCGGTTGGCTGTTCATCCGCCACGTATTCGCGCCCTGGCTGCCGGCGGCGCAGCTCGACAGCTACATCGCCGGGCTGATCCTGCTCGCCGCCGCGCCGTGCACCGCCATGGTCTTCGTCTGGAGCCGCCTGACCGGCGGCGACCCCGCCTTCACGCTGTCCCAGGTAGCGCTCAACGACACCATCATGGTGTTCGCCTTCGCCCCCATCGTGGGCCTGCTGCTGGGCATATCCGCCATCGCCGTCCCGTGGGACACCCTGCTTGCCTCCGTGGCGCTGTACATCGTGATCCCGGTCGCCCTCGCGCAAGCGTGGCGACGCGCCCTGTTGCGCCGCGGCCCGGCCGCTTTCGAACGGATCATGGCGCGCATCGGCCCGGCCTCGATGGCCGCCCTGCTGCTGACCCTGGTGCTGCTGTTCGCGTTCCAGGGCCGGGCCATTCTGCAGCAACCGCTGGTGATCGCGATGCTGGCAGTGCCGATCCTGATCCAGGTGCTGTTCAATGCCGGCCTGGCGTATTGGCTGAACCGGCGGGCCGGCGAACAGCACAGTGTCGCCTGCCCGTCGGCGCTGATCGGTGCGTCGAATTTCTTCGAACTGTCGGTGGCCGCGGCCATCAGCTTGTTCGGCTTCGAGTCGGGCGCTGCGCTGGCCACCGTGGTCGGCGTCCTGATTGAAGTTCCCGTCATGCTGCTGGTCGTGCGCGTCGTCAACCGGACGCGCGGCTGGTACGAATCGGCCGCATCCTGAACACCCTGGAATCACCATGCTGAAAGACTTGCCCAACGTGCAGCCCGACTGCTTCGATCCCGCCGTCGGCACGCGCCTGGCCGGCGGCCGCATGACCCATCCGCCGCGCATCCTGCTGCTTTACGGGTCCCTGCGCGAACGCTCGTTCAGCCGCTTCGCCGCGGAAGAAGCCGCCCGCCTGCTGCGCGCCATGGGCGCGGAAACGCGGCTGTACGACCCGCGCGGCCTGCCGCTGGCCGACGGCGCGCCCGACGACCATCCGAAAGTGGTGGAACTGCGCGAATGGGTGCAGTGGGCCGAAGGCATGGTCTGGAGCTCGCCCGAACGCCACGGCGCCATGACGGGCCTGATGAAAACGCAGATCGACTGGATCCCGCTGTCGATCGGCGCGGTGCGGCCCACGCAGGGCAAGACGCTGGCCGTCATGCAGGTCAGCGGCGGCTCGCAATCGTTCAACGCCGTCAACCAGATGCGCGTGCTGGGCCGCTGGATGCGCATGATCACCATCCCCAACCAGTCGTCAGTGGCCAAGGCCTGGCAGGAATTCGACGACGCGGGCCGCATGAGGCCATCGCCCTACTACGACCGCATCGTCGACGTCATGGAAGAACTGGTGAAGTTCACCCTGCTGACGCGCGAAGTGGCGCCGTACCTGGTGGACCGCTACAGCGAACGCAAGGAAAGCGCCGAGGAACTGTCCCGGCGCGTCAACCAGCGGGCCGCCGTCTGAGGCGGCGGCCGGCGGCATGGCCGGCCGCCGCGCTGGCCTCAGTCGATACGGACGTTGCTCTGTTGCGCCACTTCGCGCCACTTGTCGATCTCGTCGCGCAGAAAGCGGTCGAAAGCGGCCGGCGTGGAAACCACCGGCGTCATGCCCAGGTCAGTCATGGCTTGCGCCACCTTGGGCGACTGAATGACTTGCGCGGCCGCGTCCCGGATCGCCTGCAGCTTGTCCGTGGGCGTTCCGGCCGGGGCCACCAGTCCGAACATGCTGCCGACCTCGAAACCGTCGAGCGTCTCGCCCACCGTCGGATAGTCGGGAAACGCCGGGTCCCGCTGCGGCGAAGCCAGGGCGATGATTTTCAGCCGGCCGCTGCGCACCATCGGCAATGCCGATTGCAGCAGGTCGAACATCAAGTCCACCTGGCCGCCTATCAAGTCCGTCTGGGCCGGGCTGCTGCCCTTGTAGGGCACATGCACGATGTCGACGCCGGCCGCATGCTTGAACAACTCCCCCGCCAGATGCGTGGACGTTCCCGCGCCCGGCGAAGCATAGGTCAGTTTGGCCGGTTGGCGGCGCGCCAGTTCGATCAGTTCGGGCACCGTGTCGAATGGCGCATCGGCCCGCGCAACCAGCGCCAGCTTTGATTCGGCCAGTTGCGTCACTCCCTGCAGATCACGCAACGTGTCGTAGGGCATCGAGCGGCGGACCGAGGGATTGATGGTGTACGCGCTGATCACCATGCCCATGGTCTGCCCGTCCGGCGCGGCCTTGGCCACGTAGTCCGCGCCGATCAACGTGCCGGCGCCCGGCTTATTCTCCACGATCACCGGCTGGCCCCATTGCGCCTGCAAGCCCTCGGCCAGCAGACGGGCCAGGGTATCGGTCGGGCCGCCGGCGGGGAACGGCACCACCAGGTGCACCGGTCCGGCAGGATAGGCGGGCGCCGCTGGCGCCGGCGCGACGCCAGCCAGCGCGGCCACGCAGACGGCCGCGGCGATGAGCGCTTGTTTCATGCTTGTCTCCTCCTCCGCATGACGCGGATCTTGTCGTAGTTGTGCGAGGCAGGGCGCCTCAGGCCGCGTCCACGGTCGTGGTGCGGCGCAATTCGCGCCGGGCCGACAAATCGAAGGCGCGACCGCGGTGCAGCGTGCTGCGGTTGTCCCACATCACCAGATCCGCCGGCTGCCAGACGTGGCGATAGACAAAACGAGGCTGGGTGGCATGTTCGAGCAAGTCCATCAGCAGCAGCCTGCCCTCGGCTACCGATAGTTCCGCAACATGGCTGGCGTGCGCCCCGATGAACAGCAGTTCCCGCCCGCTGCCGGGGTGACGGCGCACCAGCGGCCACACAACGGGGGGAATGGCCTGGCGCTGCTCTTCGGAATAGTCGGTATCGCCCAGCAGGAAGCGGGAATGCAGCGCGTAGTGCTGGGCATGCAGCCCCGCGAGCCGCTGTTTCTGCGCTTGCGGCAAGGCATCGTAAGCGGCCCGCATATCGGCGAACTCGGTTTCACCGCCCTGCTCCGGGACGACCACCGCGTGCAGCATGGAATAACGCGCTGGCGGATCCTGGAATGAACTGTCGCTGTGCCAGAGCTGGTTCGCCAGGTTGCCGACGATCTTGCGATGGTTGCGGTCGGCGACCCGGCCGGTTTCGTCCACGTTGGATATGTCCAGCAATTCTTCGCGAGCCAACCGATTGGGCGCCTTCGATGCTTTTTTGAAACCAAGGTCCAGTTTTCCGAAATTCTCGGCGAACTGCAGTTGTGCCTCCGGCGCCAGCGCCTGGCCGCGGAACACCAATACCGCATGCCGGTCCATGGCCGCCTCGATGGCCTGGATATCGGCCCTGTCGAGTGGCGCCGCGAGGTCCAGGCCGCTCGCTTCGGCAACAAAGCCAGGCTGGATCGGCGTCAAAACCAAAGGCATGATCTCCTCCTAATAATGGAATTTAATTTTATTATATGTGAGTTTGATCAATAAACAAGCCTTGTGGCGGGCCATTACAATCGACTCCTGGCCTTGCGTTTCAGAATTGGGCGACTCGTCCGCCACAGGAGACCTTTCACATGCACGATGTCCCGCACGGGGAACCCTTCGAAGGCGAAGTCAGCGCCCTGGCGCGCGGGCTGGCGGTGCTGCGCTGTGTCGCCGCCAGCGACGAGGCCACCACGCTCAAGGAGATTTCGGAAGGCACGGCCATTCCCAAGCCCACGGCATCGCGCCTGGTCGGCACCTTGCTGACGGCCGGACTGCTGCGTCGCATGCCGGGAACTGAGCGCTATGCCCTCGGGCCGGGCATCATGACGCTCAGCCATGCCTATTTGGCCAAGCTGGACATACGCGCCGAGGCGCGCGTACACATGCGCGCCTTCGCCGAAGCGTCCGGTGTCACCGTACACCTGGGCACCCGCGACCGGCTGGAAATAGTCTTGCTCGAAACGGTGCGGCCACTGTCCGCCGCGCTGGTCATGCGCATCGGCGTAGGCGACCGGCTGGGCCTGGCCACCTCGGCCTCGGGACGAGCCTATCTGGCGGCGCTGCCGGCCTGCGACCGAGACCGCTTGATCGAAACGCTGCGCATCAGCATGGAAAGCCGCTGGCCCGCAGTGGCGCCGCAACTGGAGCAGGCCATCGCCCAATACCGCGAGACCGGCTATGTGGCATCGCACGGCGAGTGGCACCCCGATGTGAACGCCATCGCCGCGCCGCTGATCATGCCCGACGGCGAAATCTATTCCGTCAACTGCGGCGGTCCGGCTTTCAAGTTGCCCCCCGAGACGCTGGCCAGCGAGGTCGCGCCACGCCTGCTGGCCTGCGTTCAAGCCATCGTGGCGGATACCGGCGCCACGCTGCCGGGCCGCTAACGCACGGCCGCTACTGCGCCACCGGCAAGGCCCGCCAGCGAAACACGGCAAACACGCACAGCGTCGCCGCCAGCAGCACCAGCCCGCTGCCCAGGAATACGCCGCGCGCGCCGCTGGCGTCGAACACCGCCCCGCCGGCGGCCGCCCCGGCGGCGATGGCGAACTGCACGGCCGCCACGATCAGGCCGCCGCCGCTTTCGGCCTCGTCCGGCACCACGCGGGTCAACCAGGTGCTCCACGCCACCGGCACCGCGCCGAACGCCATGCCCCACAAGGCCACCAGCCCCGCATCGGCCAGCGGCGCGCCGCCCAGGCCGGCCAGGACCAGGCCGATCGTGCCCATCAGCAGCGGCATCAGCATCAGCGTCGCCCGCAGGTTGCGCTCCAGCACGAAGCCGGCCAGCGACGTGCCAAGGAAATTGGCCACGCCGAAGCCCAGCAATATGCCGGACACGCCGACCACGCCCACGCCGGTCACGTTTTCCAGGAACGGCCGCAAGTAGGTGAAGAACGCGAAATGGCCGGCGAACACCAGCAGGCAGGCGAACATGCCGACCGCCACGCCCGGGCGGCGCAGGACTTCCACCATGGTGCCGAGCCGCGTCGCGCCGGCCGGCGCCATGCGCGGCAGGGCCAGCCATTGCCAGGCGAATGCCAGCAGCCCCAGCACAGTGGCCAGCAGGAAGACGTTGCGCCAGCCGATCAGGTCGCCAAAATAGCTGCCCAGGGGCGCCGCGGCGATGGTGGCGGCCGAGACGCCGGCGAAGATCATCGACAAGGCGCGCGGCACCAGGTCGGCCGGCACCAGGCGCATGGCGGTGGCGGCCGACATGGTCCAGAAGCCGCCGATCGCCACGCCCAGCAGCACGCGGGCCCCCAGCAGTATCTGCAGATTCGGCGCGAACGCCACCAGCAGGTTGGACACCATCAGCAAGGCCGAAAACGCCAGCAACACATAGCGCCGGTCGATGCCGCGGGTCATGGTCGGGATCAGCAGGCCCGCCATCAAGGCAATGACGGCCGTGACCGTGACGGCCTGCCCCGCCAGCCCTTCGCTCACGTCCAGGCTGGCGGCCATGGGCGTCAGCAGACTGGCGGGCAGGAACTCGGCCGTCACCAGCCCGAATACGCCCAGGGCCAGCGAGAACACCGCGTTCCAGGCGGGTTTCTCCGGCGCGGGAACCGGGCCCGCGGCGGCTTGCATACGTGCTTCCATCGAGTACTTCCTTAGGTAATTCAAGCGATATGGCAGCGTAAGCGCGCGAGCCCGGACGGTCTATGATATAAAATCCGATATTATTGACTGATCGTCCGATCCTGATGGCACCGAAAATCCCGGCCCCGACGCCCGGCCACGATCTGGCCAGCGAACTGCTGATGGGCATGCGCCTGGTGGGGGTGAAATACCGGCGCATCGAAATGGACGCGCCCTTCGGGCTGGCGTTCGGCAACGCCCCCGGGCGCGCGCAGTTTCATTTCATCGGCCGCGGGCCGGTGCTGCTGCGCACGGCCAGCGGCCAGGAATTCCCGCTCGCTACCGGCGACGCGCTGCTGCTGCCGCAGGGCGGCCAGCACGAACTGCTGTCGGCGCCGGATGTCGCCAGCCGGGACATCGACGTGTTCGCCTCCACCAACCTCTGCGCCACCGTGTGCGCCGTGACGCCGCCCGACGGCGCGGCCTGTCCCGTCAGCGGCGTGCTGATCTTCAGCGGCTGCATGGAGTTCGACCTGGGCGGCATGCAGCTTCTGGTGGCGTCCATGCCCGAGGTGATGTTCGTCGGCACGCTGCTGGAACGCAATCCGGAGCTGCGGCCCATGCTGGAAGCCATGGAACGCGAATCGCTGGCCCGGCGCGCCGGCTTCGCCGGCATCCTGGCGCGCCTGGCGGACGTGGTGTCCGCCTTCATCGTGCGGGCCTGGGCGGAATGCGGCTGCGGCGACGCCACCGGCTGGGTCCAGGCCCTGCGCGACCCGCGCCTGGGCAAGGTGTTCCTGGCCCTGCACCGCGACCCGGGCCGCAACTGGACCGTGGCCGAGCTGGCGGCGGAAATGGGCAGCTCGCGCTCGGTGTTCGCCGAGCGCTTCCTGGCCGTGACCGGCATGACGCCGGTGCGCTACCTGACCGAATTGCGCATGCGCCTGGCCATGCAATGGATCAGCCGCGACCGCGAGGCCATCGAGACGGTGGCCTACCGGCTCGGCTACGGCTCATTGGCGGCCTTCAGCCGGGCCTTCAAGCGCGTGCTGGGCCACCCTCCAGGCGAATTGCGGCGCGCCGCGCCGCTGCCCGCTCCGCCCAACTGACGGCGCCGGCGCGCTACAACGGCACGATGCGCCCGCCCGGCGGCGACAGTTCGTGCAGGAGGTCGTCCAGGTATGCCGGGATATCGGCGGCGTCCAGGTCCGGCGGCAGCACCAGGTCGTGTGCCGGCACTCGCTTGCCGGCCGTCTCGCGGTATACCTGCCAGCCGCCGGCGGTCCGCAGGATTTCCAGCCGGTAGCGTCCGTACACGTCGAATCGCATGGGATCTCCGTACAATGCCCTTGCCGCGCCGCATCCGCCGCCGCGGCATTCTCATGCCCTGGGCTAGAAATACCATGACGCTGCACACCTGGCTGCTGTATCTCGTCGCCGTGACCGGCCTGTCGTTCACCCCCGGGCCCAACACATTGCTGGCGCTCACGCACGGCGCGCTGCATGGCCACCGCAAGGCGGTATGCACCATCGCCGGCGGCACGCTGGGCTTCATCCTGGTGATCGCGCTTTCCATGCTCGGCATCAGCGCCTTGCTCAAGGCCTGGTCGCCCGCCCTGCTCCTGCTGAAATGGGTGGGCGGCGCCTACCTGGTCTACCTCGGCCTCCAGCTGTGGCGCGCGCCCGCGGTGCGGCTGCAGGCCGAACCCAGCGCGCCGACGGCGCGGCCGGCGCGGCTGTTCGGCCAGGGCCTGCTGTCGGCGGTATCGAATCCTAAGGCGCTGTTGTTCTTCGGCGCCTTCCTGCCGCAGTTCATCGATCCGGCGCGCAGCCTGGCGGTCCAGTTCGCGGTCATGGCGGCCACCTTCGCGGCCATGGAATTCGTCGTCGAGTATGGCCTGGCGCGCACCGCGCACCGTATCCGGCCGTGGCTGGAGCGCGTCGGCAGGCGCTTCAACAAGGTGTGCGGCGGCGCCTTCGCGGCGATGGGAATCGCGCTACCGACGACCTAAGCCGGTGCGCGCGCAACCGTCATGACGCCCTTTCGCGGCAAGCTCCGCATCCGCCACCTGGAGATCGTGCTGGCCGTGGCCGAGCTGGGCAACCTGTCCAAGGCCGCGGCGCAGCTGCACAGCACCCAGTCCGGCCTGTCGCGCGCCATCGCGGAAATCGAGGAGCTGGTCGGCGCCCGCCTGTTCGAGCGCACGCCGCGCGGCACTTCCTGTACGCCGCTGGGCGCGGCCATGTGCCGCCATGCGCGCCTGCTGCTGTCCGGCTTCCGCACCGCCGAGATCGACCTGGCGGCCGTGCTGCGCGGCGAAGAAGGCAGCCTGACGGTCGGCTGCTTCTCGATGTTCGCCGGCTGGCCGGTGGCCGAGGGCGCGCGCCTGTTCCGCGAGGCCTATCCGCGCATCATGCTCACGCTGGAGATCGGCACGCACGAAAAGCTGATCGAAGACCTCGATGCCGGCGCGCTCGACGTGCTGATCAGCCGGTTTTCGGCGACGGTCAACCCGCAGGTGTATCGCTCGGCCCCGCTGCTCAACGACCCGGTGGTACTGGCCTGCGCCCCCGCGCACCCGTTGGCGGCGCAGCCTGGCGCCACCCTGGCCGACTACGTGCGCTACCCGTGGATCACCGCGCTGCCGGGCAGCCGCATCCGCGGCGAGCTGGAGAACTCGCTGCGCCAGGCCGGCCTGGCCATTCCCGCCATGATCGGCGCGCTGTCGCCGGAATTCGGGCGCGAGATGCTGTTGGCCGGCGATTACCTGTGGATGCTGCCGGGCAGCGTGGCGGCGGTCGGCCGGGCGCGCGGCGATTTCCACGTATTGCCGTGCCGGCCGGCGCTGAAGCGCTCGCCGCTGGCCGCGATCTGGCGGCGCGACCGGCCCAGCACCCGCCAGGCGCGGGCCTTCGCCAGCCTGCTGGCCCAGGTCATCCAGGCCGAACAGCTCGACCTGGAAGCGTAGGGCGCGACCGGGCCATGCGCAGTCCGCATGGCTTGGTTCGAAATCCGCATGCCCGCGCACGCGGGTTCCTTCCTACCATAACAGCAAGGCCGCCCCATGACGCGGCCATGACAACACGCCGGGGAGGAACATGAGCACGACCGTTCGGGTTGAACTTGAACAGGGCCCGCTGACGGGCATACGCCAACACGGCGTATGCCGTTTCAGCGCCATCCCGTACGCCGAGGCGCCGGTCGGCGCGCTGCGGTTCGCGGCGCCGCGGCCGGCGGCGTGGCGCGGTCCGCGCGATGCCACCCGGCCCGGCCCGGTCGCGCCGCAGCTGCCGTCGCGCCTGCGCGATGCCATGGGCGACTTCGACGCCACGCAATCGGAAGACTGCCTGCACCTGACCGTCTGGACTCCTCGCCCCGATGCCGCGCGGCGGCCGGTGGTGGTCTGGCTGCACGGCGGCGCCTGGCAGAGCGGCGGCGGCGCGCTGGACTGGTACGACGGCGCGCGCCTGGCGGCGCTGGGCGACGTGGTGGTGGTCGCGGTCAACTACCGCCTGGCGGCGCTGGGCTGGCTGTATGTGCCGGGTGAGGCTGCCAACGCCGGCTTGCTGGACCAGGAGCTGGCCATCGACTGGGTGCTGGACCACATTGCCGCCTTCGGCGGCGACCCGGCCCGCCTGACCGTGATGGGCCAGTCGGCCGGCGCCTCGTCGATCTGCGCCATGCTGGCCCGCCGGCCGCGCTTCTCGCGGGCGATTCTGCAAAGCGCCGCGCTGGGCCGCGGCTTCCGCACCGCGGAGCAGGCCTGGCGGCTGAGCCAGGCGTTCCTGCGGGCCGCCGGCGCGGCCGACCTGGCGGCGGCGCGCGCCCTGCCGGTGGCCGCGCTGCTCGACGCCCAGCGCGCCCCCGCGGTGGTCGAGGCGCTGCAGGCCGAAGGCACGCAGCGCAGCCTGTTCTGCCCCGTGCTCGACGGCGCGATCCTGCCCCACGACATTGTTCCCGCGCTGGAGCAAGCGGCGGGCCGCGCCGACGTGCTGGTCAGCGTCACGCGCGACGAGATGGCGGCCTTTCCCGGCCATGGCGCCACTGCCGCCGACCGCGAGCTGGGCGAGCGGATATTCGGCCGCCCGTCGCGGCAATGGGCCGAACAGGCCGCCGCGCGCGGCCGGCAAGCCTGGCTGGCGCGCTTCGATGTCGCGCCCGCGCCGCGCTACGGCGCCTGCCACTGCATCGAACTGCCCTTCGTGTTCGGCACCCTGCCCGCCTTCGCCGCGGCGCCCATGCTGCACGGCCTGGACTCGCGGCATGCCGGACAACTGAGCCAGGCGGTGCAACAGGCCTGGATCGGCTTCATCCGGGGCGAGTCGCCCGGCTGGGAGCCCGCGCCCCACCAGCAAGTGCTGGCCTAGACGCGGCGCGCCCGGAACGCGCGCGCCGCCATACCGACAAGACAAACGCCAAGGGAAACCTCCATGCGCATCAAGCTCATTGCCGCCGCACTCGCCCTGTTGATCCCGCTCGCCGCCGCCGCGGCGTATCCGGAGCGGCCGGTCACGATCATCGTCTCCAACCCGCCGGGCGGCCCGGTGGACGTCATGCTGCGCGTGCTGGCCAAGCGGCTGGGCGAGACCTGGGGCCAGCCGGTGGTGGTGGAAAACCGCCCGGGCGCGTCGGGCATCATCAGCACGGGCGCGCTGGTCAAGGCCGAGCCGGACGGCTACACGCTGGGCATGGTGGTGGCCTCCGCCGTCACCATCGTGCCGTTCGCGGTCGACAAGCTGCCCTACGACACGCGGCGCGACCTGCAGCCCATTTCGCTGGTCGCGCGCACGCCATTCATTTTCATCGCGCCGGCCGACAGCCCGATCAAGACCTGGCAGGATTTCGTGCACGCCAGCAAGGCGCGCAACCTGACGGTCGGTTCGTTCTCCATCGGCACGGCGTTTCACCTGGTATGGGAACAGACCGCGCGCCGCGCCGGCATCACGGCGCTCTACGTGCCGTCGTCATCCTCCGGCAAGACGCAAAGCGACCTGATCGGCGGGCAACTCGATGTCGCGCTGGATGCGCCATCCAGCGCCAAGGGCCTGATCGACAGCGGCCGGGTGCGCGCGCTGGCGATCACCAGCCCGCAGCGCTTCGCCGGCTTGCCCGACACTCCCACGCTGGCGGAATCGGGGCTGCAAGGCTACGCGCCGCAGCCCTGGATCGGCCTGATGGGGCCAGCCGGCATGCCGGCCGAGCGCGTGGCGTTCATCCGCGAATCGGTGGCGGCCGTGCTCCAGGAATCGGCCATGCGGGCGCAGATGCAGACGCTGGGCATGATCCCGGTCGGCAGCAGTCCCCAGGAACTGGCCGCCACCATCGAATCCGACCGCGCCGACATGGAGCCGCTCATCAAGGAGCTGGGCATCCGCCTGCAATAGCGCCGCCCCCGGGGGTCAATGGATGATGTCGGCCAGGAACTTGCGGGCCCGCTCGTGGCGCGGGCGCGAGAAGAATTCGGCGGGCGGGGCGTCCTCGAGGATCTCCCCGCGGTCCATGAACCAGACGCGGTCGGCCACTTCGCGCGCGAAGTTCATTTCGTGCGTGACGCACACCATGGTCATGCCCTCGGCGGCCAGGTTCTTCATGACGCCCAGCACCTCGCCGACCATCTCCGGGTCCAGCGCGCTGGTGGGCTCGTCGAACAGGATCAGCGGCGGCTTCTGTGCCAGCGCCCGCGCGATCGCCACGCGCTGCTGCTGGCCGCCCGACAGGTTGGCCGGCATGGCGTCGAGCTTGTCGGCCAGGCCGACCTTCTGCAACAGTTCGCCGGCCAGTTCGTAGGCTTCCTTGCGGCCCATGCCGCCGACCTTGATGGGCGACAGGGCGATGTTGTCCTTCACCGACAGGTGCGGGAACAGGTTGAACTGCTGGAACACGAAACCGATGCGGGCGCGCAGGTGGTTGATGTCGACCCTGTCGCCGCTGATGCTCTGGCCCTGCACGCGGATGGTGCCGCTCTGGATCTCCTCCAGCTTGTTGATGGTGCGGATCATGGTGGACTTGCCCGAGCCGGAGGGGCCGCACACCACCAGCACCTCGCCGGTGCGCACCTCGCCGCAGATGTTGTTCAGGGCGTGGTACTTGCGGTACCACTTGTTCACGCTTTCGAACTGGATCATTTGTCTCTCCATGCGCGCCCGGCTAGATCGCCAGCCCCAGGCGCCGGTTCCGCAGGTGCTGCTCCAGCCGCTTGGCCAGCCGCGACAGCAGCGCGCACAACAAGAAATAAAACAGCGCCAGCACCAGGTAGGTGCGCAGCGCGCCCGTCAACTCGATGCTGTTGATCTGCTGGGCCGAGAACGCCGCTTCCTGGACGCCGATGATGTAGACGATGGAGGTCGCCTTGATGGTCGAGACGAACTGGTTCAGCAGCGACGGAATCATGTTGCTCAGTGCCTGCGGCAGCTGCACCGACCACATGGTCTGGAAGTAGCCCAGCCCAACCGCCCGCGCGGCTTCCACCTGGCCGGCCGGCAGCGACTGGATGCCGGCCCGCACGATCTCGGCGAGGAAGGCCGATTCATAGACGATGATCGCCGCCAGCGCGGTGGAAAACGGCGGCACCTCCATGCCGGTCAGCGCCGGCAGCAGGAAGTACGCCCAGAACACGATCATGATCAGCGGAATCGACCGGAAGGTATATACCCAGGCCATCGACGCCCATTGCACGGCGCGGTTCTCGCTGGTGCGCGCCACGCCGATCAGCAGCGCGAACGGGAAGGCCCCCGCCAGCCCGAGGGCGGCCAGGACCAGCGTGCCGGCGAAGCCGCCAATGGGGCCGTTGGGCCAGGACCCCACCAGGAACATCATGCCGTAGGTGTGCAGGAACTCGATCATGCTCGACTCTTGAAACTGGCCGGATACTTGCGCGCGAGGTGGGCGCCCAGCGCCGAGATCAGCAACGCCATGCACAAATAGATCAGGGTGGAGATCATGAAGACCTGGAACGTCTGGAAGGTCGCGTTCTCGATGCGCTTGGTCTGGTAGGTCAGGTCCGTGACGCCGATCACCATGGCCAGGCTGGTGTCCTTGAACAGGATGATGGACCGGTTGATGATGGGCGGCACCGCGTAGCGCACCGCCTGCGGCAGCACCACGTAGCACAGCGCCTGCACCGCGCTCAGCCCCACCGAGCGCGCGGCCTCGACCTGCGTCGCCGCGATGGCCCGTATGCCGGAGCGGATGTCCTCGTAGTAATAGGCGCTGACGTTCAGCGACAGCGCGATCAGGGCGAACGAGAATTCGGTGTTGCCCTGGTTGATCCAGTCGCGGATCGCGGCGGGCAGGATCTCCGGCATGCCGAAGTACCAGACCAGGATCTGCACCACCGTGGGCACGTTGCGGTGATATTCCACATAAAGCGCCACCAGCGCCCGCACGATGCGCGACGGCACCAGGTTGACGCCGGTCAGCGCCAGCGCCACCAGGAAGCCGCCGGCCAGCGCGCCGGCGAACAGGCGCAGCGTGATGCCGACGCCGGTCATGAGCATGCCCATGATTTCCGGGTCGGACAGCATAGAGAAAGAAAAATCCATGGGAATGGCGAGGGCGCCGCGGCGCCCCCCTGCTCCGGTTGCCTGGCTACTTCGCCGCGTCGGCCTGCGAGGCCGCCGCCACCGACTCCACCTTGAAGTCGCGCTTCATCTTGTAGATGGAGCCTTCGCCCATCCACTTGTCGTAGATGCGGGTCAGCTCGCCCGACTTGTCCAGCGCGGCGATCGCCTGGTTGATGGCCGCCAGCAGCTCCGGCTCGCCCTGCTTGACGATGATGCCGATATGCTCGGTGTGGGTGGGCTGCTCCAGCAAGGCGGTGGGCTTGCCCTCCTCGCGCGAGTCGTTCAGGAAGCGGCGCAGCACCAGCTCGCCCGCGGTCATGGCGGCCACCTTGCCGCTCTGCAGGCCGACGTAGCACTGCGAGATGTTCTGGAAGGTCAGCACCTGGGCGTCCGGCAGCACCTTCTGCGCGATCGCGGCCGAACTGGAGCCCGAGGACGCGCAGACCTTCTTGTCCTTCAGGTCGGCCAGCGTCTTGATGCCGGAATCCTCCTTGACCAGCACCTTGATGTAGCCCTGCAGGTACTGGTCGCTGAAATCGACCTGCTCGGCGCGCTTGGGCAGCCACGCCACCGCGCCGGCCATCATGTCGACCCGCCCCATCTTCACCTCCGGGATGCGGGCCTCGGTCGAGACCGGCTTGTGCTGGACCTTCAGCCCCATCTGGCCGGCCACGGCCTTGCACATGTCGACGTCGTAGCCGACGTACTCGCGGGTGGCCGGGTCCTGGTAGCCATAGGGCGCGCTGGCATTCTGGGTGCCGCACACGATGGTGCCACGCGCCTTGATGTCGTCCAGCTGGCTGGCCGCCGCCGGGCCGGCCCAGGCCGCCGCGGCGATGACGGCCCCCAGGGCCGCGTATTTGCTGATCGGGTGGTGCATGTCTTCTCTCCTCCTGTGTCAGGGCTAGGCGCCCACTGAGAACGTCCTGCGTTCCTGTTCGTCGATCTGCGATACCAGGTTGGTTTCCCATTCCAGGTACTTGCGCGCGGCCTCCTTGTTGCCGTCGTGGCGGTCGTGCACGAAGAACAGGTAATCGATGCAGGCCTCATCCGGCAGGTCGGCGTTGTCGGCCAGCGGCAGGCCGGACGCGCGCAGGGCCGCGTCGTCGAGCACGCACAGATGAATATCGCGCCGGCCGGCCTGTTCCAGGTCGTGGGCCAGCAGGCCCAGCCTGGCCCGGCTGTCGCCCAGCAGCAGCACCGGCCCGGCCGGCCGCCCGGCGAGCTGCCGCGGCAGCGTCGGGCGGATCGTCCACGCCGCGCCCCGCAGGCTGGCCTGGCGGAACCGGGCGCTGGGCCGGGCGTCCAGGATGGCCGCGTCGGGATGGGCCGCGACGAACGCGGCCAATTGCTCCGCCGGCACCTCGCGGGTATGCGCCAGCGCCGGGGCAGGCGCGGCGCCCGTCGGCAGCTCGCCCAGCTCTTGCGGGTCGGCGAGCAGGCTGACGTCCCAGCCGAGCTGCTTGAGCCAGCTCGCCACCACCGGCGCCCGGATGCCATCGGTGTCGCACAGCACGATGCGCGCCTTGCGCACGCCGATGTACTGGTCGGTGGCCTGGATCAACTGCCCGCCCGGCGTGTGCTGCGCCAGCGCCGGCAGATCGCCCTGTTGGTGTTCTTCTTCGGTGCGCACGTCGCACAGAAAGACATTGCGGCTCGCATCGGCCAGCCAGGCGCGCACCTGGGCGGCGTCCACCACGGGCAGCGCGAACTTGTCGCGCAGCCGGCCGGCGCGCTCGCGCAGCGCGTCCAGGCCATGCGCCGGGACCTGCGCCGGATACACCCGGCCGGACTGGTGTTCGAGCGGCAGGTCGGCCAGGTACCAGCCCTGGGTGCCGTTTTCCAGCGCGTAGACTTCGTTGGGAATGCCCAGGTTGATCAGCGTCTGCGCGCCGATGATGCTGCGCGTGCGGCCGGCGCAGTTGATCACGATCTTGGTGCGCGGGTCGGGCGCCAGTTCGCCGATGCGCAGCGCCAGTTCGCCGTTGGGGCAGCAGATGGCGCCCGGGATGTTCATCTTCCGGTACTCGGCGACCGGCCGGCCGTCCAGCACGATGAGATTCTCGGACGCATCGTTGAGCATCTCGTGCAGCTTGCCGGCCGACACGCTGGGCGTGTGATAGACGTGCTCGGCGATCTCGCCGAATGTCTTGCTGGGCAGGTTGACGCCCGCGAAGGTGGCGTAGCCGGCCTCGGCCCAGGCCTCGATGCCGCCCCGCAGCACGTGCACCTGGCTGTAGCCCAGGCCGTGCAGCACGCGCGCGGCCGCCAGCACCGCGGACTCGGTGCGGGCGTCGCCATAGATCGCCATGCGCGTGCCGGTGCGCGGCACCAGCCGCGCGATGTGCAGTTCCAGTTCGCTGTAGGGCAGCGGCACGGCGAAGAACAGGTGGTTCTCGCCAAACTGGCCATGCTCGCGCACGTCCAGCAGGGCCAGTTCGGCCTCGTCGTGGATCCAGGTTTTCAGGTCGCGGGCCTCGACGTACCGCGGGGTTGACTCATTCATCATGCAATCGCTTGTTGTTGTGATAGATCGGGCAGCGCGTCCAGCAGCGCGCCGAGGTCCTGGCGGAGGTCGGCCGGATCTTCCAGGCCGATGTGCAGGCGCAGCAGGTAGCCGGGCGGCGCGGCCTGGCCGGCCAGGCGGGTGCGCGCGACGTCTACCGGCAGCACTAGGCTTTCATAGCCGCCCCACGACGAGCCGATGCCGAACAATTGCAGCCGGCCGATGGCCGCCTCCACGGCGGCGGCGGGCAATGCCGGATCGAACTCGACGGTCAACAGGCCGTTGCTGCCTTGCGCATCGCGGCGCCATAGCGCATGGTTGGGGTCGCCGGGCAGCGCGGGGTGGAAGACCGTCCTGATGGCCGGCTGTCCGGCCAGCCAGGCGGCGATGTCGAGCGCACTTTGCGCATGCCGCTGCATCCGCAGCTCGAGCGTGCGCAGGCCGCGCAGCACCAGGAAGGCGTCCTCAGCCGCCACCGTCTGGCCCAGGTTGACGCTGACATTCTCGATCGCGTCGAAATGCGCGCCGGTGGTGGTCACCGAGCCCATCATCACGTCCGAATGGCCGCCCAGGTATTTGGTGGCCGCCACCACCGAGATGTCGCAGCCCAGCGCCAGGGGCCGGCAGGCCAGGCCCGAACCCCACGTGTTGTCGGCGCACAGCACGATGCCGCGGGCCCGGCAGGCCTGGGCGATCGCCGGCAGGTCGAGCATGTCGTACAGCAGCGAGCTGGGCGACTCGGCATAGACCATGCGCGTCTCGGGCCGCAGGTGGCGCTGCCAGCCGGCGTCGCGGGCGCTGAAGAAACTGTGGCTGATGCCGTAATGCACCAGTTGCGTGGCGCACAGGCGCCTGACCGGCTCGTACACGCCCTCGGAGATCAGCACGTGGTCGCCCGTCTTCAGGCAGGCCAGCAGCGTGGCGGCGATGGCCGCCAGCCCGGTCGGGAACAGCTTGCTGCGGTGCCCGCCTTCCAGTTCGGTGATCGCGTCTTCCAGCGCATATACCGTTTCGTTGCCGCGCGCGCCGTAGGACAGCACCCGCTGCGTCTCGCGCTGCCGGCGCGCGTCGCGCCATTGCTCCAGGCTGTCGAACAGGTAGGTGCTACCTTTCACGATGGGCGTGTTGGCCCAGCCGGAGGCTGGCCGGCCCATGTGCGCCAGCCGGGTCGCGCGGGCGCGCATCACGCGCTCCGGCGCGTCTGCACGCCCACCGACATGACCTTGCAGGTGTGGTTCTCGGTGTCGTAGGCCAGGCGCCGGTCGAGTTTCTCGAGCGCCAAGCCGTACATGTGCAGGTGGCGGATGCTGGCGTCCTCGATGCGCACCGCGTGGATGTCGTCCGCCAGCAGGGCGATGCCCTGGCCGGGCGAGACCAGCTGCACGCCCGTCTCGCGCAGCGTGGCGTGGCCGGGCCGGCTGCCGTCGTCGGTGCGCTCGTACAGGTAATTGCTTTCGGTGCCTTCCACGGCCGCGATGCAGGCCCAGGTCGTGTGATTGTGAGGCACGATCTTCTTGCCCGGCTTCATCACGTTCAGGTACAGCGCGTAGGTGCTGTCCGGCTCTTCGTGGATCAGGTAGCGGGCCTGCAGTTCATCGCCTTCCGGCGCGGGATAGTCCGCCTCGGACCACCACTGCGGGCGCGCGGCGATCTCCACCAGCGCGTCCAGCACGACGGCGAGGTTCTCGCGCGTGACGTGGCCGCCGGTCTGCTGTTTTGCGGTGTCGATGAAGCGGGCGATGGCCGCCTGCTTGTCGTGGGCTTGGGTCATGGGTCGTCTCCTGTAGCGAAGACGACTATAGGAGCGGGGTCCCCCGCCCACAAATTAATTGTTATAAGAAATATATAAGCACCCCTAATCCTTTATCTATGAAATCGCCGCTTGGCGAGATGGCGCGCTTAAGGGTAATCCCCATGAAAAATCTCGACCTCGACCTGCTGCGCACCCTGGTAACCGTAGAAAAAGCTAATACATTCTCGGGCGCCGCGCAGGCCCTGTACAAGACGCAGTCGGCC
Organism: Bordetella genomosp. 2; assembly: GCF_002261345.1. Classification (GTDB taxonomy): domain Bacteria; phylum Pseudomonadota; class Gammaproteobacteria; order Burkholderiales; family Burkholderiaceae_B; genus Bordetella_A. The sequence goes on from NZ_NEVT01000007.1 coordinate 343,501, forward strand.
GTCACGCAGCAGATGCAGCGGCTGGAAAGCCAGATGGGCTGCCCGCTGTTCCAGAAGAAGGGGCGGCGCCGCATCCTGACCGCGCAGGGCCAGCAATTGGCCGACTACGGGCGGCGCCTGCTGGCCATCAACGACGAAGCCTTGCGCAGCATCGGGCGCAACCAGATGGAAGGCCAGATCAAGCTGGGCGCGCCGCTCGACGTGGCCGACACCATCCTGCCGCCGGTGCTGACGCACATCGCGCGCCATGCGCCCAAGGTGCGCATGGAGATCCGCGTGGACCGCAGCCCGTTCCTGATGGAAGCCCTGGAATCGGGCGACATCGACCTGACCATCTCGACCCGCGCCAGTCCCGACCTGGTCGGCTTTGCCCTGCGGACTTCGCCCACGGCCTGGATATGCGCCGCCGACTACGTCTACAACCGGCGCGCGCCCCTGCCCCTGATCCTGGCCGACGAGCCGAGCATCTTCCGCCGGCTGGCGCTCGACGCGCTGGCGCAGACGCGCCTGACCTGGCACATCAACTACCTGGCGCCCACGCTGGTGGGCATCAAGGCGGCGGTGCGCGCGGGACTGGGCGTGACCGCCCGCAGCGTGGAACTGCTGGGCGCCGACATGCGCGTGCTGGGCGAGGCCGACGGCCTGCCGCCGCTGCCGCCCATGACCTACATGCTGTGGACGCGCGGCGACACCATCAGCCCGCTGACCCTCGCCATCTATGAAATGCTCAAGGCCCACTTCGAACAGCAGGAGGCCGCCTAGGCCCCGGCCGCCACCATGGGCGCTTGTTTTCACATTTTGTTGCGTTTGCGCGCGTGCCCGTCCCGCACCCTGTAAACTGCCGGATTTTCGACTCTGGCGGTATGGTTCAAGTACCCCGGCGTACAGGCGTCAGCGGACCGGCCCTGGTCCGCTTGCTGACCCGCCTGGCACACGCCGATATCTCCGAATCCGGGCAATCGCTTGCGGACCGGCTGAGCCTGTGGCTCGGCTGGACGGACGCGATTGCCCTCTCGGCGGTGCTGGACAGCGGCGCCCAGGCGGCCCCGGCCGGCGCGCCGGCATCCGACAGCGCCGAGGAAGACGAATGCGCCCGCCTGCGGGCCGCGCTGACAGACGCCATCGACGACGACGGCACGCGCGCGCGTGCGCCGATCCTGCGGCGCGGCCAGCCGGTCGTGCGCGAGACGCCGCCCGACACCGGCACCGATTACGCGCCGCACCGGCAACGCTACCTGACCCTGCAGCAGACCATGGAGACCCGCATCGGCCAGTTGCGCAGCCGGCTGCGGGCGATCCTGGCCGGCATGCCGGGCATGGCCCGGCTGGCCATGATGGACGCGGTCATGGACCGCTCGCTCGGCGCCCACGAACGGCGCCTGCTGGCCACCGTGCCCGCTCTGCTGGAAAGCCACTTCGCGCGCTTGCGCCAGGCAGCACAGGACGCGCCGGACGAACCGGCGACGGCCGCGCCGGCCCAGTGGCTGGCCACTTTCCGGCAGGACATGCGCAGCGTCCTGCTCGCCGAACTGGACATTCGCCTGCAACCGGTCGAGGGGCTGCTGGCCGCCCTGCGCGACCGCCCGTAGGCTCTAGGACACCATGACCCGATATCTCGTTCATTCCGTTGTTTTCCTGGCCGGCCTGGCCGTCGTGTGCTGGATCGGCGCCGGCTATCTCGGCTCCAATCCGCTGGCCCTGGCCGTGACCGGCCTGATCGCCCTGTTCTACCTGGCGGGCGCGCTCGAACTGCTGCGCTACCGCCAGGGCACCGCCACGCTCACGCGCGCCCTGGCGGGGCTGTCGGAAGCGCCGGCCAGCCTCGGCCAATGGCTCGCCCAACTGCACCCCGGCCTGCGCAACGCCGCGCGCCTGCGCATCGAAGGCGAACGCGCCGCCCTGCCGGGGCCCGCGCTGGCGCCCTACCTGGCCGGGCTGCTGGTGCTGCTGGGCATGCTGGGCACGTTCCTGGGCATGGTGGCCACCCTGCGCGGCACCGGCCTGGCGCTGGAAAGCGCGGTCGATCTGCAGGCCATCCGCGCCTCGCTGGCGGCGCCGGTCAAGGGCCTGGGATTCGCGTTCGGCACCTCGGTGGCGGGCGTGGCCAGTTCCGCCGCCCTGGGGCTGCTGGCCGCGCTGTGCCGGCGCGAACGCATCCAGGCGGCGCAGGCGCTCGACGCGAGCATCGCGACCACGCTGCGGATCTATTCGCAAAGCCATCAGCGCGAGGAAAGCTTCAAGCTGCTGCAGCGGCAGGCCGAGGCCATGCCGGCCCTGGTCGACCGGCTGCAGGCCATGATGGAAGCGCTGGAACGGCAGACCCGGGCCATGAACGAGCGGCTGGCCGCCGGCCAGGACGACTTCCACGGCAAGACGGAGGCCGCCTACACGCGCCTGGCCGCTTCGGTCGAGCAATCGCTCAAGCAAAGCGCCGCCGACAGCGCGCGCGCCGCGGGCACGGCGATCCAGCCGGCCGTGGAGGCGGCGCTGGCGGGCCTGGCGAGCCAATCCGCCGCGCTGCAGGACCAGGTGGCCGATGCGGTGCAGCGGCATCTCGACGGCCTGGCCGGCCGCTTCGAAGCCACCACCGCCACCGTGGGCGACATCTGGAACCGCGCGCTGGACGGACAACAGCAAGCCAACGCCAGCCTCAACGCCAAGCTGGACGCGGCGCTGCAGCGCTTCGCCGACACCTTCGAGCAGCGTTCGGCCAGCCTGCTCGACGGCGTGGCCGGGCGCCTGGACACGGCGGCCAGCCAGGCCGCCGGCGCCTGGAGCGCCGCCCTGGCCGAGCAGGAGCGCGTCAATGCCAAGCTGGATGTGGCCCTGCAGCGCCACGCCGACACCTTCGAGCAACGCTCGGCCGGCCTGCTCGACGGCGTGGCCGGGCGCCTGGACGCCGCCGCCGCCCAGGCCGCCAGCGCCTGGAGCGAGTCTCTGGCGGGCCAGGAGCGCGTCAACGACAAGCTGGCCGCAGCCCTGCAGCACTACGCCGACACCTTCGAACAACGCTCGGCCGGCCTGCTCGACGGCGTATCCGCGCGCCTCGACGCGGCCGCCGGCCAGGCCGCCGGCGCCTGGACCACGGCGCTGGCCGAACAGGAACGCGTCAGCGAAAAACTGGCCGAGTCCCTGCAGCGCTTCACCGACACCTTCGAGCAGCGCTCGGCCAGCCTGATCGACGGCGTATCCGCCCGGCTGGACGCCGCGGCCGGCCAGGCCGCCGGCGCCTGGAGCGCCGCCCTGGCCGAACAGGAACGCGTCAACGGCAAGCTGGCCGATGACAGCCAGCGCGCCCTGGCGACGGCCGCCGCCGCATTCGAGCAGCATTCGGCCGAATTGCTGCGCACGCTGGGCCAGTCGCACGCCGAACTGCAAGCGCAACTGGTGTCCCAGGACCAGCAGCGGCTGACGGCCTGGAACGACAGCCTGGGCGCGATCGCCGCCACGCTGCGGCAGCAATGGGAACAGGCCGGCGCGCACGCCAGCAGCCGCCAGCAGGAGATCTGCGATGCGCTGGCCCGCGCGGCGCAGGACATCTCGACGCAGACCGGAGCGCAGGCGCGCGACACCATCGCCGAGATCGCGCGGCTGGTGCAGGCGGCGTCCGAAGCTCCCAAGGCGGCCGCCGAGGTCATCGGCGAGCTGCGCCAGAAGCTGTCCGAAGGCATGGCGCGCGACAACGCCATGCTGGAAGAGCGCAGCCGCCTGCTGGAAACGCTCGGCACGCTGCTCGACGCCGTCAACCATGCCGCCACCGAGCAGCGCACGGCGGTCGACGCGCTGGTCTCGAACTCCGCCGAGCTGCTGGACCGCGTCGGCAGCCAGTTCGTCGCCAAGGTCGAGGATGAAACCGGCAAGCTCGGCAGCGTCGCCGCGCAGGTGACCGGCAGCGCGGCCGAGGTCGCCAGCCTGGGCGAGGCCTTCGGCGCGGCGGTGCAGTTGTTCAGCCAGTCCAACGACAAGCTGGTCGAGCACCTGCAGCGCATCGAGACGGCCCTGGACAAATCCATGACCCGCAGCGACGAGCAGCTCGCCTACTACGTCGCGCAGGCGCGCGAAGTGGTCGACCTGAGCCTGATGTCGCAGAAGCAGATCGTCGAAGACCTGCAACAGCTCGCCGCGCAGCGGGCTCCGGCCGGCAGCGAGGCCGCATGAACGAGGAAATCGACGCCGGCGTGGAGCCGACGGCCCCGGCATGGGCCGTGTTTGGCGACCTGATGTCCGTCTTGCTGGGCGCCTTCGTGCTGGTGCTGGTGAGCGTCATCGGCGTGCAGCTGGAGCTGTCCGCCAGGCTGGCGGACGAAGTCAAGCAGCGCCAGCAGGAAACCGAGCGGCGCGAGGCGCTGGAACAGGCCCTGGCGGGGCCGCTGGCCGAAGGCCGGGTCACCTTCGTGGACGGGCGCATCGGCATCAGCGGCAGCGTGCTGTTCGCGCTGAACTCCGACCAGTTGCAGCCCGAGGGCCTGGACATCCTGCAGAGCCTGGTGGCGCCGCTGAGCGCCTACTTGCAGGCGCACGACGAAATCCTGATGGTCAGCGGCTTCACCGACGACCTGCCGGTGCATGGCACCAACCGCCGCTTCGCCGACAACTGGGACCTGTCCGCGCAGCGGGCGCTGACCGTGACGCGCGCCCTGATCGACGCCGGCATCGCGCCCTCCTCGGTCTTCGCGGCCGCGTTCGGCGCGCAGCAGCCGGTGGCCCCCAACGTCGACGCCGCCAGCCGCGCGAAGAATCGCCGCGTCGAGATCGCGCCGGTGCCCCGCCCCTCCACCGCCACGGTGGCCGCGCGTGAATAGCGCCGACCCGCGCGACGCCCAGGCGACGCTCGACGCGTGGCGCGAGCGCGGCGCCGACCGCCTGGACCCCGCCCGCTTTCATTTCATCGCGGCGCTGGCCCGCCGCGCCACCGCCCATGACGGCGAGGCGCGCCGCATCCTCGACGAGCGGCTGGCCGGGCTGCTGCAAGCGTACGGCGAGGCGGTGGAACGCGCAGCCGGCCGCGACGCCGCCGGCCGCGCGGCCGGGCCCGCCGCGCCGGCCGGACCGCTGGCCGAACTGCTGCGCCAGTTCGCCCGCGGCGGACAGGCGGGCGGCGCGGCGCCGGATGGCGCTTATCCGGAACTGGCGGCGCTCGATTATTTCCGCGAAACCTGGGCCCGCCTCAGCACCGACCGGCAACTGCGCCAATCGGAAGCACAGGTTCCGCACAACGCCGGACCGCTCAATTCGAATCACCTGGTGCACCGCGCACTGTCGCTGATGCACGAGCTGTCGCCGGCCTACGTGCGCCAGTTCCTGGCGTATCTCGACGCCCTGGCCTGGCTGGACCAGCTGCAGGCCGCCACGTCGGCGCCGGCCGCGCCCGCGGCGGCGCGGCCGCGCAAGACCGGCGGCCGCGGCCGCTCTCAGTAGCGCGCTATTGCTTGGCGGCCTCGTAGCGGGCCCGCTGTTCGGCATTCGGCGGATACAGCCCCGGCAGCGCCGCGCCGGCCCGCACCTCGTCCATGATCCAGCCTTCCAGGCGCTCCTGCTCGACCGCCAGCGCCACCACCTCGTCCAGCAGCGCGGCCGGGACGACCACCGCGCCATCCTGGTCGGCCACGATGACGTCGTCGGGAAACACCGCCACGCCGCCGCAACCGACCGGCTGCTGCCAGTCCACGAAGGTCAGGCCGGCCACCGAGGGCGGCGCGGCCGCGCCGCGCGCCCACACCGGCAGGCCGGTGGACAGCACGCCGGCCAAGTCGCGCACGGCGCCGTCGCTGACCAGCGCCGCCACGCCGCGACGCGCCATGCGCGCGCACAGGATGTCGCCCCAGAAGCCGGCGTCCGTGACGCCCTGCGCGTCGACCACGGCGATGCAGCCGGCCGGCATCTGCTCGATGGCGGCGCGGGTCGATTTGGGCGAACTCCACGACTCCGGCGTCGCCAGGTCCTCGCGCGCCGGGATGAAGCGCACCGTAAAAGCGCGGCCGACCATGCGCGGCAGCCCCGGCGCCAGCGGAAAGGCGCCGCGGATCCAGACATTGCGCAGGCCCTTCTTGAGCAGGATGGTGGTCAGGGTGGCGGTCGTCACGCCGGCCAGCGCCTCGAAGGCGGCGGCGTCTTTCGTAGCATCCACGGGCATCTCCAGGAAGAAGCGGCCTGCCTCGGCCGCACTGCCCGCAGTGTATCGCCCGGACCGGTTCGCGCTACAGGCGCGCGGGACGGCGCACGACCCTGACCTTGCCGCTGGCGCCGCCGCCGCAGAAGAAGCGTCCGGCGCCATCCGACTCCAGCCCCGACACGCCGGTGCCGGCGGGCATCTCCAGCACGTCCAGCACTTCGCCGCTGCGCGGGTCGAGGCGCCGCAGGTCGCTGGCGTCTTCTTCCCAGGTGCCGTGCCACAGTTCGCCGTCGACCCAGGTCACGCCGGTCACGTAGCGGTTCGATTCGATGGTGCGCAAGATGGCGCCCGTGGCGGGATCGACCTGCACGATCTTGCGTTCCGGATAGCGGCCCACCCATAGCCAGCCTTCGGCCCACGCCAGGCCGGAATTGCCCGCGCCCGCGGGGGCCGGGATGGTGCCGACCACCTCGCCGGTGCGCGGGTCGATTTTCTGGATGCGATCGCCCGCGATCTGGTACAGGTGGCGGCCGTCGAAGGCGGTGCCCGCATCGGCCGCCACATCGATGGCGCGCCCCAGGGTGCCGTTGTCGGGGTCCATGGCATGGAGCTGCCGCCCGGTGGCGACCCACACGTGCCGGCCGTCATAGCTGACCCCATGCACATCCTCGACTCCCGGGAAGGGTCCGTACTCGCCGATGATTTCGGCTGCCGATCGGTTCATGGTTCTCTCCTCGCTGGTAGCTGCATGGGGTTGACAGCTTCCATGCTAGCCCTCCGGCAGCGCCATGGGGAGTAACAAGCTTGGCGCGAATCCCGGCATTGGCGGCGCGATCCAGCGGCGCGCCCGGCCATGCCCGAGCGCCTGCGCCTTGCCGGCCGCCGCCAGCGCATCCAGCGCCCGCTGCACCGTGCGCTGGCTGGCGTCCAGCGCCAGGGCCAGGGCCGAACTGGACCAGGCTTCGCCGTCGGCCAGCAGCGCCAGCACCGCCGCGTGCGGCTCGTCGACGGGCCGGGCCAGGACGATCGGCGCGCCGTGCCGATGCGGCCGCAGCGCATAGCCGCCGGGCGTCGCCACGATGCCGGCCAGGCCCTGCAGCGCGCGGCGCAGGCGTCCGATCTCGACGCGCAGGCGCACGCGGTGCGAATCATCGGGGCGGCGCGCGCGGAACACGCGGGCGATCAGCTCGTCCCTGGGCACGTCGCGCGGCCATGCCTCGGCCAGCAGGCGCGCCAGCGCGAACAGCACCGGACGCCGCGCCAATGGCACCGCGGCATGCGCATCGCGCACCACATGGCGGCACGCGTCGACCACCAGCCCGGGCGACCCGAGCAATTCCTCGACCTGGTCGAGCGACAGCAACTGTTCGCCGCGCGGCCCGACGCGCCGCGCCGCGGGCGCCTGCAGCAAACGCGCCATGCCATCGACCTCGGCGGCGAGCGCCGGGATGCCCGCCTGGCCGGCCGCGCGCGCCGCCCGCGCCAGCGCCAGGCGGGCATCGCGCGCGCGCAGGCGCCGCATGGCGATACCGGCCAGCGCCAGCTCGTGGGTGGCCTTGAACGCCATCGGCAAGCGGGCCGGGTCCAGCCCGGCCAGCAAGCGCTCGGCTTCGTCCAGCCGGCCGATCAGCAGCAGGCGGCGCAGCTCCAGATAGCGCGCATGCGCGGCATTCACCTGGTCGCCGTGCGCTTCGAGGGTGGCCCGCGCGGCCTCGAGCGTCCTGGCCGGCCAATTGAGGTCGCGCGCCGCCAGCGCGATCTCGGCTTCGGCGATGACGCAGCGGGCGCGGGCCGCCGCGCTGGCGGCGCCGAATGCGCGCGCCGCGCCGCGCACCAGCGCGCGGGCGCGCGCGAACTCGCCCAGCTGCGCCATCGCGATGCCGCGCAGCGCCAGCGCCGCCGCGTCGTCGCGCAGCGCGACGCGGTTCAGCGCGGCGAGCGGATCACCGGCCGCCAGCGCGCGCGCCGCGGCCTGGATGAGCAAGTCCATCGGAATCCCGCCACACTTGTCACTCCCACCGTTCGATGTGGCGATCCTAACCTATCGCATCAGGACCAACCAGCGCGCCAGCACGGCCATCCCGGCCGGCGCGGCGCGGCATCCAACGGAGGACACCATGCAGGCAACCCACCCCACCGGCACCCGCCAGGCCTGGCTCGCGGCGCGGCTCGAACTGCTCGAGGCCGAAAAGGAACTGACACGGCGCAGCGACGAACTGGCGCGGCGCCGCCAGGAGCTGCCCTGGGTCCGCATCGACAAGCCATACCAGTTCGACACGGACGCCGGCCCGGCCACGCTGGCCGACCTGTTCCAGGGCCGCTCGCAGCTGCTGGTCTATCACTTCATGTTCGGCCCGGACTACCGCGCGGGCTGCCCCTCGTGCTCGGCCATCGCCGACGGCTTCGACGGCTGCGTCGCCCACCTGGCCAACCACGACGTGACGCTGATGGCGGTATCGCGCGCGCCACTGGCCAAACTGCAGGCATACAAGCAGCGCATGGGCTGGAGCTTCCCCTGGGCCTCGTCGGCCGGCAGCGATTTCAATGCGGATTTCAACATCTGGTTCACCGAGGCGCAGCAGCGCGCCGGCGACATCGAATACAACTACCACCGCGAGACGCGCTTCGAATGGCGTCCCGGCCAGGAAGGCGGCGGCGTCCAGGCGGAAAACCTGATGGCCGCCATGTGCGGCACCGACCGGGCCACCTACCACCGCGACCGGCCGGGCATGAGCGCGTTCGTGATGGAAGACGGCGTCATCTACCACACCTATTCGACCTACGCACGCGGGCTCGACGGGTTGTGGGGCATGTACCAGTGGCTGGACCGCGCCCCCAAAGGACGCAACGAATCCGGCATCTGGTGGCGCCGGCACGACGAGTACGCGCGGCCCGAATAGCCGCGCGCCGCGGACGATCGCCATGTTCGACGCGCTGCCGGTTTGCGGCGACCGCCTGGCCTGGACCATGTGGCTGCCGCTGCCCGGCCAGACCTGGCCGGGCGCCGCCCTGTCGTTCGCGGCCATGTGGCTCGCCATGATGGCGGCCATGATGCTGCCGGTCCTGCTGCCCGCGTTGTGGCGCCATCGCCTGGCCGCCGGGCCGGCGCGCCAGGCCTGGTGGATGGGGCAGGCAGGGCTGGCCTACCTGTCCGTGTGGGCGCTGGCGGGCCTCGCCGTCTATCCGCTCGGCGCGGCCTGGGCGACGGAGCAACTGGCGCGGCCGGCCCTGCTGCAGGCCACGCCGCTGCTGGGCGCGCTGGCCTTGCTGGCGGCCGGCGCGCTGCAATTCAGCGCCTGGAAGGCGCGCCATCTGGCGGGCTGCCGCCAGGCCCCGCGCCATGGCCGCGACGCCGGCTGGCGCCACGGCCTGCGCCTGGGCCGGCATTGCGCCGGCAGTTGCGCCGGACCGATGACGGCCCTGCTCGCCTTCGACATGATGGACCCCGCCGCGATGGCGGCGGTCACCGCCGCCGTCATGCTGGAACGGCTCGCGCCGGATTCCCTGCGCGCGGCGCGTGGCCTCGGCATCGCGGCCATCGGCGGCGGCCTTTACCTGCTGGCGCGGGCCGTCGCACCGGGCTGAAGCGCGACGCCCGCGCTCAACCCCATTTGGCGCAAAAGGCCTGCGCACCCGCCTGCTGGAAATCGGCCAGCCGCGCGGCGATGAGATCCTCCGGCCAGTTCCACCAGGCGATGGCCTGCAGGCGCCGCGCCGTGTCCCGGTCGAAGCGGTCGCGGATCTTGCGCGCCGGCACGCCGGCGACGATGGTGTATGGCGCCACGTCGCGGCTGACTACCGCCCCGGCGGCCAGCACGGCGCCGTCGCCCACCACCACGCCGGGCAGCACGATGACGCCGTGGCCGATCCAGACATCATTGCCGATGACGATCCGGTCGCCGCGCCGGTCGCCGAAAAATCCGGCATCGCGCTGTGCATCGGCAAAGTAATATTCCGGACAATACGTAAACCGGTGCTGCGACGCCCGGTCCATGGGATGGTTGGGCGCGCCGATGCGCACATGCGCCGCAATGGCGCAGAACCTGCCGATTTCCGCATCGGCGATCATGCAGCGCTCGCCCACATACGAATAATCGCCCAGCGCCGCGTATTCCACGACCGTGTCGTGGAGAATCTCGCAGCGCCGCCCTATGGCGGCTTCGCGCAGCCTGGCGGCGGGGCTGATGACGGTGTCGGCGATCTTCGGGGGCGGCGGGAAATCCGGCATGGGCGTGCGGCCTGCAGGTAACGGGAACAAGCCGCGCACTATAGGCGGCCATCATGACGCGCGCATTTCTTGATATATACGTCTAGACGAATATCACCCTGCGACAGTCGGTCACGAATAAGCGTTTTGGTCACCAATAAGCCATTTCGAAACGATTACAGGACCGAACTCGCCACTAAGCTCTGTGCCTAAATTGGCATGAGCGCGCGGCCCTCGCCGCGCCACCGATGGGAGTCGCCATCATGAGAACCTTCGTCGCGCTGCTGGCCGTCGCCGCCACCCTGGCCGGATGCGTGGTGGTGCCGGCCCGCCCGGCCCACTATCACCACCGCGGGGACGTGTATGTGCGGCCCGCGCCGCCGGTCTATTACTACCCGGCGCCGTACTACTACGGATATTGATTTCCCATCCGGGAGACGATCATGAACCTGTTCAAGAACCTGTCCGCCGGCGTGCTGATCGCGGGCGCCCTGGCGGCGACCGCGCTCGCGCCCCTGCCGGCCCGCGCGGACGTCGCCATCCGCATCGGCATCAACGCCTGGAATTCGCCGCCGCCGCCGCTGCCCGAGTACAGCCAGCCGATGCTCCCCGGTCCCGGCTACATCTGGACGCCCGGCTACTGGGCCATCAACCCGTCGGGCTACTACTGGGTGCCCGGCGCCTGGGTCATGCCGCCCTACGCCGGCGCCCTGTGGACCCCGGGGTACTGGGCCTACGCCGGCAACGTCTATCGCTGGCATCCCGGCTACTGGAGCCGCCGCGTGGGCTACTACGGCGGCATCAATTACGGCTACGGCTACATCGGCATCGGCTACGCGGGCGGCTACTGGGACCGCGACCGCTTCTACTACAACCGCGAAGTCAACCACATCAACGTCACCCGCGTCACCAACGTCTACAGCCGCAAGGTGGTGGTCAACCATGTCGACAACCGCCGCATCAGCTATAACGGCGGCCGCGACGGCATCCGGCATCGCCCCACGCGCGAGGAGCAGGAGGCGATGCGCCAGCGGCACGCGCCGCCGACCCGCGCGCAGCAGGAACATCGACGCGAGGCCGCGCGGGACCGCGGCCAGTTCGCCGATCACAACCAGGGCCGGCCGCCGCGCATGACGGTCGATGACGAGCGCCGCCGCGACCAGGCGGAGCGCCGCGAACGACAGCAGCGCGCCGAAGCCGGCCGGCGCGACGGCGCGCGCGAGCAGCGCCAGCAAGCCCAGCGCCGGCAACAGGAGCAGGCGCGCGAGCAACGCCAGGACGCCGAACGGCGCCAGCAGGCGGTCGATCGGCAGCAACGCCAACAACAGCAGCAGTTGCGCGACCGGCAGGCAGCCTCGCAGCGGCAGCAAGAGCGGGCGCAGCAACAGGCAGTCGAGCAGCGGCGGCAACAGCAGGCGCAGCAGCGGCAAGCGGTGGAACGCCAGCGCCAGCAGCAACAAGCGCAGCAACGGCAGTCCATGGAGCGCCAGCGCCAGCAGCAGGCGCAGCAGCGCCAGTCCATGGAACGGCAGCGCCAGCAGCAGCATGCCCAGCGCGCCGAGCGCGGCTCCCAGGGGCCGCGCCAGGATGGCGGCGGAGGCGGCCACGGCCGGGGCGGCGGGCGCGACCACTGACGGTACGCGCACGGCGCCACCTGTCTACGCCGCCCGGCGCGGCGCGGGTAATCGACGATAATCGCGACAGCAGTCAATCGGCGCGCTGGCGGACACACGGTCCGCCAGCGCGCGCCCTTCCCTGGCTGCGCCACGACCGAACCCGCACCGCAAGGACCACGCAGTGAACAAGGACGTAGACAGGCTACGGGACATGGCCCTGTTCGCCGAGATCGCCAAGGCCGGCACCTTCACCAAGGCGGCGGAAATCCTCGGCATGCCCACTTCCACGCTGTCGCGCCGCATTTCCGATTTCGAGGACAGCATCGGCGTGCGGCTGCTGCACCGGACCACCCGGCGCATCACCCTCACGGAAGTCGGCGCCCGCTACCTGCAGCAGATCGACGAGATCATCCAGCAGGCCCATGCCATCAACGAAGAACTCGACAGCGAGATGTCGAGCCCGGCCGGCCCGCTGCGGGTCAGCATGCCGGCCGACTTCGGCGCGTATTTCGCCGATGCGCATTTCCGGGAATTCCACGCCACCTACCCGGATATCCGCTTCGAGTTCTTCATGACCTCGGTGCTGCCCGACTTGATGGTCGAGCCCTACGACGCCAGCATCCTGTTGGGCGACCCGCCGGCGGAATCGCGCCTGATCGCCCGGCGGGTCGGCACGGTGCGGCAGAACCTCTACGCCTCGCCCGCCTATCTCGAGCGGCACCCGGCGCCCACGACGCCCAGCCAGCTGGCCGACCACCAGTGCCTGCTGATGCCGGGCGCCGACCCCGACGAAGGCTGGATGCTGCGCAACGGCGCCGAGACCGCGCGCATCCAGCCGCGCCCCCTGCTCAGCGCCAACAGCCAGCCGGTGCTCAAGCAACTGGTGGTGGAGGGCGTCGGCATCGGGCAGCTCAGCCGCACCTTTGCCGCCGCGCTGGCGGACGCCGGCAAGATTGTGCGCGTGCTGCCCGACTGGGAATTGCAGCCCCGGGCGCTGTACGTCCTGACCGCGACGCGCCTGCTGCCGGCCCGGGTGCGCGTGTTCGTCGAGTTCCTGCTGGAAAAAATCCGGCCGCTCGATTGAATCAGTTGACCGGCACGCCGGCTTGCTCGATCAGCGCGGCGAAGCGCGGCACGTCGCGCTCCAGCAGCGCCTGCAGGGCGGCCGAGCCCTGGTCCTGCGGCGCCGGCGCCTGGGCCGCCAGTTTTTCCAGCGACGCCTGCACGTCGGGATCGCGCAACGCCGCCGCCAGCGCCTGCTCCAGGCGCCGCACCGCGGGCGCCGGCGTGCCGGCCGGCACCGCGATCGCATTCCAGACATTCAGGTCGAAGTCGGGCACGCCGCCTTCCGCGAACGTGGGCACATCGGGCAGTTGCGGCAGGCGGGCCGGGCTGGCCACCGCCAGCGCGGATACCCGGCCGGCCCGGTGCAGGGGAATCATGGTGACGGTCTGGTCGATGACGGCGTCGACCGTGCCGGCCATCAGGTCCGCGATGGCCGGCCCCGCGCCGCGATAGGGTATCTGCGTGGCCTTCGTCTTGGTGACGTGCTCGAAGTACACCGCGGCGATATGGCTGGTGGAGCCCGATCCGGCATTGCCGAAGTTGACGGCGTCGCCTTGCTGGCGCAGGCGCTGCACGAAGTCCTCCAGCGTCGAGATGCCGCTGGCCTTGCTGGCCGACAGCACCATGGGCACCGTGGCCACCAGGCCGATGCCGATCATGTCGCGGCGCGGATCGAAATTGGCCTTGGGATAGAGCGACGGCGCGATCGCCAGCGAGCCCATGTTGCCGAAAGTCAGCGTGTAGCCGTCCGGCGCGGCGCGGATCACGCGCTGGTTGCCGATCATGGTGCCGCCGCCGCCCAGGTTCTCGACCACCACGGTCTGGCCCAGGTCCTTGCCCATGGCCTGCGCGACGATGCGCGCCAGGCCGTCGGTGGAGCCGCCGGCCGCGTACGGCACCACCATGGAAATCGGCCGCGACGGGAAAGTGTCGGCGCGCGCGCCGCCAGCGCCCAGGGCCAGGCAGGCGGCCAGCGCCGCCGCGATTGTCTTGTTCATGTCTGCTCCTCGTTTTGTCCGGGCGACAGCCCGCCCGCCGCGCCCTGCGGGCGGCGGATGATAGTGATGGAAACGGAGCCGCCGCGCGGGCGGCGGCCCGCATTGTCAGTCGCCGCGCGTAGCGGCCAGCTCGACCCCCGCCAGCTGCTCGCACAGGCGCGCCACCGCGGTGTGGTCCTGGCCCTGGCCCAGGCTCTTGCCGGCGGCCGCCCACAGTTCGTGGCACAGCGCGGCGAACGGCGTCGGCGTGCCGGTGTCGGCGGCGATGCCCAGCGCGATGCCCAGGTCCTTGACCATGAGGTCCAGGCCGAAGCCCGAATTGAACTGGCGCGACAACACGAACTGCTTGAACTTCTTCTGCGTCGAATTGTTCATGCCGGTGGACGCGTTGAGCACGTCGACGATCACTGCCGGATCCAGGCCGAACTGCTGGCCGATCAGCATCGCCTCCACGCCGATCAGGAACCCGCCGGCCGACACCAGGTTGTTGAGCGCCTTCATGGCGTGGGCGCTGCCGACCGCGCCGGTGTGCAGGATCGACGTGCCCATGGCCGCCAGCACCGGCCGCACGCGCTCCAGGGTGGCGGCCGGGCCGCCGAACATGATGGCCAGCTCGCCGGTGCGCGCGCGCGGCACGCCGCCCGAGACCGGCGCATCGGCCAGTTCGCCGCCGGCCGCGGCGACCGCCGCCGCCAGGCGCTGCGTATGCGCCGGCACGCCCGAACTCATCTCGATGACCACGCTGCCCGGGCGCAGCCCGGCCAGCACGCCGTCCTCGCCCTGCAGCACCTGTTCGACGATGGCGCTGGTCGGCAGCATGGTGATGATCAGCTCGCTGCCCTCGGCCAGCGCGCGGCAGGTGGCGGCCGCCTTGCCGCCGACCTCGGCGGCGAAGCGCGCCGCCTGGCCCGGCGCCGCGTCATAGACCTGCACCGCGTGGCCGGCCTGCGCCAGGCGCGCCGCCATGGGCCAGCCCATGCTGCCGACCCCGATCACGCCGACGCGCAGGGAACCCGGGCCCGCGCTCATTTGGCCGCCTCCTTGAACGCGCCCTCTTCTTCCAGCACCTGGTTGGCCACCTTGAAGGCGTCCAGGCCGGCCGGGATGCCGCAGTAGACGGTGGCCTGCAGCAGGATTTCCTTGATCTCCTCGACCGTGACGCCGTTGTTGAGCGCGCCCTTGACGTGCAGCCGGATTTCGGCCGGACGGTTCAGGGCGGTGAGCATGGCCAGGTTAAGCATGCTGCGGGTCTTCTTCTCCAGGCCCGGCCGGCCCCAGGCGTAGCCCCAGCACCATTCGGTGGTGATGCGCTGGAACGCCATCATGAAATCGTTGGCGCGCGCCAGCGAGCCGTCTACGTACTCGCCGCCCAGCACTTCGCGGCGCAGGGACAGGCCCTGGTCGAACAGGGCCTGGGTTTCGGATTGGACATCTGCCATGGGTTCCTCCGTGGGATAGGTGAATGCCGCCGGCAACGGCGGCGTGATGAATCGCTATTTCGTTAGATTGTCATACAATCATCTTGACAGTCAATAAGACGATCAGAATAATCTGTTCCCAGCACCGGCGCGCAACAGCCGGGCGCCCGCGAACAACACACGGAGACAAACCATGCAGAAATCTTCCCCAGCAGGCCTGCGCCCAGGGCGCAGGGAACTCGTCATGGCCATGGGCGCCGCCGCGCTCGGCGCGGCGCTGCCCGGGCGGGCCGGCGCCGCGGCAGAGGAGATCGCGGTCGGCGTGGTGCTGCCCCTCTCCGGCGCCAATGCGCAGTTCGGCATCAACTCGCGCCAGGGCCTGGAGCTGGCCGCCGACGAGATCAATGCCGCCGGCGGCATCAAGGCGCTGGGCGGCGCCCGGCTGAAGCTGATCGTCGCCGATTCCACCTCGCAGCCCACCAGCGCGGCCACGGTGGCGCAGCGCCTCATCACCCAGAACCGTTGCGTCGCGCTCATCGGCGCCTACGCGTCCTCGCTGACCCTGGCGGTGTCCGAGGTCACCGAACGGCGCGGCATCCCGCTGCTGACCATGTCGTTCTCCGACATGCTCACCGAGCGCGGCTTCAAGCACATCTACCAGGTGGTGTCCAAAGGGTCGGTGCTCGGCAAGGCCCAGTACGACTATGCCGCGGCGGTAGTGGCCGGCGCCGACCGGATCAAGAAAATCGCCATCCTGTACGAAGACACCGCCTACGGCACCTCACAGGCGGCCGGCATCCGCGAC
Source organism: Bordetella genomosp. 2 (assembly GCF_002261345.1). GTDB lineage: Bacteria > Pseudomonadota > Gammaproteobacteria > Burkholderiales > Burkholderiaceae_B > Bordetella_A. The sequence goes on from NZ_NEVT01000007.1 coordinate 359,722, forward strand.
GCGGCGCGCGCGGCCGGGGCCGACGTGGTGCTGGACGAGGCCTACCCGCTGGGCATCACCGACGTCACCCCGCTCATCAACAAGCTGCGCGCCTCCGACGCGCAGATCGTGTTCCCCGTCTCGTACCTGAACGACAGCCTGCTCATCATCCGCGTGATGCGCCAGCAGAAGATCACGCTGCCGGTGGTGGGCGGCGCCGCCGGCTACGTGATCCCGGATTTCGCCAAGGCCCTGGGCCAGTACGCGCAGGCGGTGCTGTCGATCGCCCCGGCCAACTACGACCAGAAGCCGGAATACACCGAACGCTACCGCAAGCGCTTCGGCACCTTCATGCCGCACGAGGCGCTCGAGCACGCTGTCTGCCTGGGCGTGCTGGCCAGCGCGCTGGAAGCAGCCGGCTCGGGCAAGCAGGACGCGCTGTCGCAGGCGCTGCGTTCGCACACCTTCGACCAGGGGTGGGCGGGCGTCATGTCGGGCGGCGGCGTGAAATTCGACGCCAAGGGCCTGAACACGCTGGCCCAGCCGGTCATGGTGCAGTGGCAGGACAACGAGCTGGTATCGGTATGGCCCCAGGCGCTGGCCAAGGGCAAGCTCATCTAGGGAGCAGCCATGCAATTCCTGCAGGCCCTGGTGGACGGCATCCTGCTGGGCGGCGTGTACGCGGTCATATCGATCGGGCTCACGCTGGTCTTCGGCGTGATCTCCATCGTCAACTTCGCCCAGGGGGAATTCCTGATGCTGGGCATGTTCGTGGCTTTCTTCGCCTGGAAACTGCTCGGCCTGGACCCGCTGGCCGGCTCGCTGCTGTCGTTCGCGGCGGCCTTCGTGCTGGGCGTCGGCGTACAGCGCTGGCTGATCGAACGGGTGCTGAAAGCCCCGGCGGTGGCGCAGATCTTCCTCACGGTCGGCCTGCTGATCGTCATGGAAAACCTGGCGCTGATCCTGTTCAGTTCCGAGTTCCGCTCGGTGCAGACGCCCTACCAGATGACCGCGCTGGCGCTCGGGCCGCTGCTGTTCAGCGCGCCGTACCTGTTCGCCTTCGTGGTGGCCGCGGTGGCGGCGCTGGCGCTGTGGTGGGTGCTCAAGCACACCTGGTGGGGCATGGCGGTGCGCGCCACCGCGCAGGACCCCATGGCGGCCCGCCTGTCGGGCGTCTCCACGCGCCGCGTGCACCAGCTCGCGTTCGGGCTGGGGGTGGGGCTGACCGCCCTGGGCGGCGGCATCATCCTGCCGTACCTGACCGCCTCCACCACCATCGGCGCCCAGTTCAGCGTGCTGATGTTCACCGCGGTCGTGCTGGGCGGGCTCGGCAGCGTGCTGGGCGCCGTGGTCGGCGGCATCGCGGTGGGCGTGATCCAGTCGCTGTCCGCGCTGGTTCTGCCGGTGCAGCTGCAGAACCTGGTGCTGTTCGCGGTGTTCATCCTGGTGCTGGCCGTCAAGCCGGAAGGCCTGTTGAAGAGGGCAAGCTGATGCGCGCGAACCCGACCCGACACTCCCTGCCCTGGCTGGCGCTGCTGGCGCTGGCGCTGGCGCTGGCCGCGCCCTGGTGCTTCGAAGACCAGGGCTATGGCATCCGCGTGCTGACCCTGGTGCTGCTGTTCGCCGCGATGGCGCAGGCCTGGAACATCGTCGGCGGCCTGGCCAACCAGATCTCGCTCGGCCACGCCGCCTTCTTCGGCCTGGGCGCATACACCTCCACCCTGCTGCTGATGCGCCTGGGCATCTCGCCCTGGCTGGGCATGGTGGCCGCCATGGCGGTGGCGGCCGTCGCCGGCGCGCTGCTCAGCCTGCCCACCATGCGGCTGCGCGGCCACTACTTCGCGCTGGCCACGCTGGCATTCGGCGAAGTGATGCGCGCCATCGCCAACACCTGGGCCTCGCTCACCGGCGGCCCGGTCGGCATCTCGGTGCCGTATTCGGACGGCAGCTTCGTGCTGATGCAATTCAAGTCCAGCATTCCGTACTACTACCTGATGCTGGGCGCCGTGGTGGTCGCCACGCTAGTGTTCGCCGCCATCAGCCGCTCGCGCCTGGGCTACCGGCTGCGGGCGGTCAAGGCCAACCCGCAGGCGGCCGAAGTCATCGGCGTGGACACGGTGCGCACCCGCATCCTGGCGGCGGTGATCTCGGCGGCCCTGATGGGTGCCTGCGGCACCCTGTACGCGCAGTTCATTTTCTTCTTCGATCCGGACACGGTGTTCTCGCTGGCCGGCATCTCCGTGCGGGTGGCGCTCATCTGCATCGTCGGCGGCATCGGCACCGTGGCCGGTCCGCTGGTCGGCGCCCTGCTCATCATCCCGCTGGAAGAACTATTCAACGACTGGCTGTCCGGCCAGAGCGCCGGCGTCTCGCAACTGGCCTACGGCCTCATCCTGGTCGCCATCATCCTGCTCGAGCCGCGCGGGCTGATGGCGCTGTGGCAGCGCGTGCGGCAACCGGGCGGAGGCCGCCATGCCTGACATACTCACAGTCGAGGGCGCCAGCCGGCGCTTCGGCGGCCTGAAGGCGGTCGACGCCGTGTCGTTCCGCGTGGCCCAGGGCGACATCCTGGGCCTGATCGGCCCCAACGGCGCGGGCAAGACCACCCTCTTCAACCTGCTGGTGGGCCTGTACAAGCCCCACGCGGGCCGCATCATGCTGGCCGGGCAGGACATCACCGGCTGGCGGCCGAACCGCATCGCGGCCTGCGGCATGACCAAGACCTTCCAGAACGTGGCGCTGTTTCCCGAGATGACCGTGTTGGACAACGTGCTGGTGGGGGGCATCCTGCGCCACGGCGTGCCGCAGGCCCGCCGCCTGGCCGCCGACAACCTGGCCCGCGTCGGCTTGTCGGCCATCGCCGCCAAGCCCGCCGGCGAATTGTCGTTTCCCGAGCAGGCGCGCGTGGAGCTGGCGCGGGCGCTCTGCACCGCGCCCAAGGTGCTGCTGCTGGACGAAGTCATGGCCGCGCTCAACGACGCCGAAATGGATGCCCTGCTGGACCTGATCCGCGCGCTGCGCGACGAATCCGGCATCACCTTCGCGGTGGTCGAGCACCATATGCGCGCCATCATGCGCTTGTGCAACCGCATCCTGGTGCTGTCCTTCGGCCAGAAAATCGCCGAGGGCAGCCCGGCCGCGATCGCCGCCGACCCGGCTGTCATCGAGGCCTACCTGGGCAAATCGCTCGACCACCTGGAGGTCCCGGCATGAGCCTGCTGCAGATCGAGGGCCTGACCGCCCGCTACGACCGCAGCCCGGTGCTGCACGGCGTGGACCTGAGCGTGCCGGCCGGCGGCTTCGTCGCGGTGGTCGGCGCCAACACCGCCGGCAAGAGCACGCTGCTGCGCTGCATATCGGGCTTGCTGGACAAGGTCGAGGGGCGCATCCGCTTCGACGGCCAGGACCTGCTGCGGCGCGCGCCGCACCAGGTGCCGGAACTCGGCATCGCCCACGTGCCCGAAGGGCGCCACGTGTTCCCGGAAATGACGGTCGAGGAAAACCTGTACCTGGGCGGCTACGTGCGGCGCCGCCAGAAAGGCGCGCTGCAGGCCAGTTGCGAGCGCGTCTACGCGCTGTTCCCGCGCCTGCGCGAGCGCCGCCGCCAGGCCGCCGGCACCCTGTCCGGCGGCGAACAGCAGATGGTGGCGTTCGGCCGCGCGCTCATGCTGGAACCGCGCCTGCTGCTGCTGGACGAGCCCAGCCATGGCCTGGCGCCCAGGGTGGTGGAGGAACTGCACCAGGCCATGCTGGACATCCACGCCAGCGGGCTGGCCATCCTGCTGGTCGAGCAGAACACCCGCCTGGCCCTGTCGGTGGCGCGCGATGCCTACGTGCTGCAATCCGGCCGGGTGGTGCTGTCCGGCCCCAGCGCCGAGCTGCTCGACGACAGCCGGGTGCGCGCGGCCTATCTGGGAATCTAGAGCGGAACGAGCCATGGCGCGCCGACGGGATATATTTCGGCTTTACCTTCAGGCGCGGCCGCCCGGCGGCGGCACGGTCCGTATCCCGCCGCCGGCGGCGCCATCACGTTAAGTCGAGGATCCTATGGCCAACCCGTCCGGTGCCGTGTTCGAGAAACCCACCACCCTGCGCACGCGCGTGGAAGAATTCCTGCGCGCGGCCATCATGGACGGGCGGTACAAGGGCGGCGACCGGCTGCGCGAGCAGGAGCTGTGCGAGCAACTGGGCATCAGCCGCCCCACCTTGCGCGAGGCGCTGCGCACCCTGGAGGCCGAGCGCCTGATCTCCATCGAACCGCATCGCGGCCCCACGGTCGTGCGCATCACGGAAAAAGCCGCGCGCGACCTCTATGCCCTGCGCGCGCTGCTGGAGGGCTACGCCGCGCACGAATTCGCCCGGCTCGCCAGCGACGCCGCGGTCGAGCGGCTGCGCGCCTCGGTGCGCGCGCTGCACGGCCAGGCCGGCGGCCAGGACCGCACCGCCCTGCTGGCCGCCAAGCGCGATTTCTACGACGTGCTGCTATCCGGCTGCGACAACGATCTCATCAAGGACCTGCTGCCCGGCCTGCTGTCGCGCATCAACCTGCTGCGCGCCACCTCGTTCGCCAGCCCCGAGCGCCTGCCCCAGAGCCTGGCCGAGATCGACCGCCTGTTCGACCGCATCCAGGCGCGCGACCCGGAGGGCGCGCAAGCGGCCGCGCGCGCGCACATCGTCAACGCCGAACGCACCGCCCTCGAAGTGCTGCGGCGCCCACAACCGGAGACATCCGCCAGTGAACGAGATCCAGCAGCGCCTGCAGGCCGGGATCGCCCGGGCCCGGCAAGATAGCGAATTCATCGCCGCCGCGCGCGGCCTGTCCTGCGCCGTCTGGCTGCAGGCCGGCGCCTCCGGCGAGCGCCTGGCGGTCTGGAACGGCCAGCCCGCCACGCCGTCGCAAACCGTCGTCATCCGGGCCTCGCCCGCCACCTGGGACAAGCTGCTCAGTCCCCTCCCGCCGCCGGGCTACCAGTCCTTCTCCGCGGCCCTGCGCCAGGCGCAGGACTTCACCGTGAAGGCCGAGCCGCTCGCGCTGGCCCAGTCCCTCCATCTGCTGGAGCGCTGCTTCGAGATCCTGCGCGGCCAGGTCGAGGCCGATGCGCCCGCTCTCGACCGCGGCGCCATCCACGGACACTATGCCGCCGTCACGCTGGACGGCGCGGCCGGCTCGCTCTATGTGGAAAGCAGCGGCCTGGCGGCCGGGCCGACCCTGCTGATGCTGCACACCGCCGGCGCCGATTCGCGCCAGTTCCATGGCCTGATGACCGACGCGGCGCTGCGGGCGCAGTGGCGCATGCTGGCCTTCGACATGCCCGCCCACGGCCGCAGCATGCCCTGGCCGGGCCGCGCCTGGACGGCCGGCGGACTCACCCGCGAAGCCTATCTGGCCACCTGCCTGGCGGTGATCCGCCAGGTGGCGCGGCAGCCGGTCGTGCTGCTGGGCTGTTCCATGGGGGCCGCCATGGCCCTGTACATCGCCGCGCGCAGCCCGCGCGACGTGGCCGGCGTGGTCGCGCTGGAAGCGCCATGGAAGGCCGCCGGACGGCGCACGCCGCTGCTGTGCCACCCGGAAGTCAACCAGGCCGCCCACAACCCCGCGTATGTGCGCGGCCTGATGGCGCCGCACACCACGCTGGCGGCGCGCCGCGAAGCGGCCTGGATCTACGCCCAGGGCGGCTTCGGCGTGTACGCGGACGACCTGCACTTCTACAGCGAGGACTTCGACGCGCCGGTGCACCTGGCCGGCCTGGACGCCGCCTCGTTCGGCATATCGCTGCTGACCGGCGCCTACGACTATTCGGCCAGCCCGGAAGATTCGCGGCGCGTCGCCGCGTTGATCCCCGGCGCCCGCTTCACCCTCATGCCCGACCTGGGCCACTTCCCCATGGTCGAGGACCCGCAGCGCCTGCTGCGCTATCTGCGCCCCGAGCTGGCGCGCCTGCATCCATCACCCGAGGCCCGCCCATGACGCTGCCCTGCTACGAGATCTACGCCCTGCGCTATGCCACCGTGGCGCGCCGCCGCGCCGAGAACTTCATCACCCCGCCCGACCCGCACGACGGCCCCATGCCGATGGATTACTACGTCTGGGTGATCCGCCGCGACGCGCGCGTCTACCTGGTCGACACCGGGTTCAACGAAGCCGCCGCGCGCGCCCGCGGCCGCCGCTTCCTGCGCTGTCCCATCGAAGCGCTGCGCCAGCTCGGCATCGCCCCGGACGCCGTGCGGGACGTGATCGTCACCCACCTGCACTACGACCACGCGGGCAACATCCGCCTGCTGCCGCGCGCCCGCCTGCACCTGCAGGAAAGCGAGCTGCACTACGCCTGCGGCTGCAACATGCGCTTCGACATGCTGCGCCATGCCTATGCGGTCGAGGACATGGTCGACGTGGTGCGCGGCGTGTACGACGCGCGCGTGGACTTCTACCACGGCCACGACGAGCTCGCCGCCGGCCTGCAGCTGCTGCACATCGGCGGCCACACCCAGGGGCTGCAGGCGGTACGCGTGCACACCGCGCGCGGCTGGGTGGTGCTGGCCTCGGACGCCAGCCACTTCTACGACAACATGCAGGCCCAGGCGCCGTTCCCCATCGTCTACAACGTGGCGGACATGCTGGCCGGCTACGGCACCCTGCTGAAGTTCGCCGAATCGCCCGACCACATCGTGCCCGGGCATGATCCGGAGGTCATGCGGCGCTATCCGCGGGCCGGCGACGGCACGATCGAGGCCGTGGCGCTGCACCAGCCGCCGCGCGCCCCGGCGCCCGGCTGAACAGCACGGCTATGCGCGCGGCGGCGGCGCGCGGGGGGCTTGTTATCATCGATGCTTTTTTGCCACGGAAGACAGGGAACATCGATCAATGACCCATCGCATGCGCATCAACCGCATTCTGACCGCCGCCAGCCTGGTGCTGGGCACCGCACTCAGCGTCAACGCCCACGCGCAATCCCCCACCTGCGAACTGGACCGGCCCATGAAATTCGGTGGCATGAACTGGGAATCGAACCTGATGCTGGTGGGCGTGGAGCGCTACATCGTCGAGCATGGCTACGGATGCGACACGCAAGTGGAACAAGGCGACACCCTGCCGATGTTCGCGGCGCTGCAACGCGGCGACGTGGACGTCAACAGCGAGATCTGGATCACGCAGATGCAGCAGGCCTGGGACGAGGCGATCGCCTCGGGCAAGGTCCGGCAAGTGGGCACCGTCTTCACCGGCACCGACGGCTGGTACGTGCCGCGCCATACGGCCGAGAAATTCCCGCAATTGCGCGGCGCCGCCGACTTGGAGGGCCTGCACGAAGCCTTCATCGACGACGAGGACCCCGGCAAGGGCCGCATCTACGGTTGCGCGGTGGGCTGGACCTGCGGCACCATCAACGCCAACCTGCTGCGCGCCTTCGGGCTGCAGGATGAATACCTGGTGTACTCGCCGGGCAACGCGGCGGCGCAGCGCGCCGCCATCACTTCAGCCTACAAGCGCAAGAAGGACATCGTCTTTTACTACTGGACCCCCACCTCGCTGGTCGGCTCGCTGGACCTGGTCAAGCTGGACCTGCCGCCGGTCGACCGGCAAGCGCTGGCCTGCATCACCGATCCGCACTGCGAGACCCCCCGTCCCACCGGGCTGGCGGCGTATCCGGTGGTCACGGCGGTCAACAGCGAGTTCGCACGGCGCGCGCCGGGGCTGACGGCCTTCCTGGCCAAGGTCAGCGTGCCCGAGGCCGTACTGACCGCGACACTCGGCCACATGGAGCGCGAAAAACTCGAAATCGAGGAAGCCTCGCTATACTTCCTGCGGCAGCATCCGCGGATCTGGCGCGAATGGCTGCCCGCCGACGTCGCGCAACGAGTGCAACAGGCGCTCGACGGCTGATCCCGACCCACTCCCGCACGGAACCACGGCATGTCCAGCGGCATCAACCTGTACCTGATCCTGCTCGCGGCGCTGGTCGCCTCGGCCAGCCCCGGCCCCGCCACGCTCGCCATCGCCGGCACGTCCATGTCGCACGGCCGGCGCGCCGGCCTGGCGCTGGCATCGGGCGTCACGACGGGCTCGCTGTGCTGGTCGGCAATGGCGGCCTTCGGGCTGGGCGCGGTGATGCTGGCGCACGCCTGGCTGTTCGAGGCGGCGCGCTATCTGGGCGCGGGCTACCTGCTCTATCTGGCCTGGAAGTCGGCCCGGCATGCGCTGGCGCCGGCCCGGCCGGCCACCGTCGCGGCCGCCGGCGCCCCCTCGGGCAGCCGGGCGTTCCGGCGCGGCCTGGCGCTGCACCTGACCAACCCCAAGGCGGTGCTGTTCTTCGGCTCGCTGTATTCGATCGGCATACCCAGGGACGCCTCGGCCACCGACCTGCTGTGCATCATGGCGGCGGTCGGCGCGCAGGGCGCCGTGGTGTTCCACGGCTACGCGCTGCTGTTCTCAAGCCGCCGCATGACGGCCTGCTACCTGCGGCTGCGCCGGGTCTTCGAGGCGGTGTTCGCCGTGGCCTTCGCGGCGGCCGGGATCAAGATACTCACCACCCGGGTGTCCTGAAGGCGCGCCGCGCGCTACTTGTGGTGCCGCATGGCGTCGCGGTCCATGGCGTGCTCGACCTCTTCTTCCTGCAGCTTCTGCTGCTGCAGCATGCAGTTGTCGTAGCTCGGCGTATTGCGGGCGATGCCCAGCTTGTCGCATTCGCGCTGGTAGTTCTCCACTTCCATGCGGTCCAGCGTATCGCAGCCCGACAGGGCGGCGGTCGCGGCAATGGCGCACAGCACGAAAAAGCGTCCACGATGGCCATGGCGAAGCATAAGATTCCTCTCCCGGTTGTGTTGTCGTGCGGATGGTAACCACGTACCGGGTATGATTCTTTAACGGATCAACGAAATAATCAAGCCTTCTCCAGACGCCTCAAAGGACTGCCATGCGTACACTCCTGCTGTCTCTCGGTCTTGCGATGTTCGTTCCCGCCGCGCACGCAGCCGCGCCCGACTGCGCCAACGCCAGCGATCAAGCCGGCATGACCGCATGCGCGGCTGCGCAGTACAAGCAGGCCGATGCCGCGCTGAACGCCGCCTACAAGCAGGCGAGCGCCCGGCTCAAGGACGACAAGGACCAGCACCAGCGCCTGGTCGCCGCGCAGCGCGCGTGGATCGCCTTCCGCGATGCCGAATGCGCCTTCAAGACCGGCCTGGCCGAGGGCGGCTCGGCCTATCCCATGCTGCTGGCCCAGTGCCAGGCCGCGCTCACCCAACAGCGCACGGCCGCCCTGCAGGCGCACATGAAATGCGAGGAAGGCTCGCTGGACTGCGCGATCCCTAACGAGTGAACCGCTAGCGCGAGGCCAGCGTGGCCTTCCAGGACGCCTTGCCGTCCGTGGTGCCCTGCATCGCGTCGCCCGACACTTGCCCCGTGTAGCGCTGCGAGCCCACGGTGAAGCGGATCGTGCTGCCGTCCATCCGCGCATCGCTGATGGGCGTGACCTGTTCTCCCTCGCGCAGCGACCCGGACAGCACCTGGTAGGTCTGGTCCAGCACCAGCTCCTTGCCGTCCAGCCTCCAGGTGCCGGCGACCTTGGCCGGCACCACCCATTTGTAGGCGCTGCAGTACGCCGAGCAGTCGTCGGCGGCCTGCACCGATTCGTCGGGCTGCCAGTCCCCCATCGTGAACGAGTTGGAGACGATGCGGGTGCCCGGCTTCATGTCCAGCAGCGTCGGGCGCAGCTTGACGTTGAGGGAGGGCAGCAGGAACAGGGTGATGACCGTCGCCTCGGAGAAATCCGATTCGAAAATGTCCGCCTGTTCGAAGCGGGCGCGCTGGGTCACGCCTTCGGCCTCGGCCGCGCGGCGGGCCAGCGCCACCATGTCGGGGTTGAACTCGATGCCGCGCGCCGTGGCGCCGCGCTTGGCGGCGGTGATCACCGTGCGGCCGTCGCCCGAGCCCAGGTCGACCAGGCGGTCCTCGGGGGTGAGTTTCGCCATGTCCAGCATGCGGTCGACCAGCGCCTGGGGCGTGGGCACCCACACCACGTCCTTGCCCGACTGGCCGACCGTCGGCTCGTAGGTGGCGGCCGCGCCTGCGCTGGCCTGGGCCGCCGCGCCGCCATGCCAGGCCAGCGCGCAGATCACGGCGGAAACAATGGACTTTTGCAACGTCTGCATCACACTCTCCTATCGGGGGTAGTCATTGCCACGGGCAATATCGGTGTGCGGAGCCGCGGTCGCGGCGTCGTCTCCCGCCTTCCTCGTGAACAGCAGGATCGGCGTACCAAGGGCCAGCACCGCCAGCCCGGCCAGCGCCGCCACGCCGGTATGGGCGATGCTGGCATACAGCATGTAAGAACATGTCAGGCAGAACAGGATGGGCGTGAAGGGATACAGCGGCACGCGGTACGGCAGCTCGCGCCCCGGATAACGCCGGCGCAGCACGAACAGCGCCACGCCCACCAGCAGCAGGAAGCCCCAGAACACCGGCGCGGTGTAGTCGACCATCGCCTTGAAGCCGTCGCGCGTCACCGCGCCCATGGCGATCAGCGCCAGCGCAATCGCCGCCTGGGCGATCTGCCCATTGGCCGGGTTCTTGCCGCGGCCGTTCCAGATCGCCATCCAGCGCATCACCGACAGGTCCTGGGCCATGGCGTAGAACACCCTGGCGCCAGTGAAAATGGTGGCGTTCAGCGTCGAGACCGCCGCCACCACCACCGCCAGCGTGACGATGACTTCGCCGGCCGGCCCGGCGACCCGCCGCATCATGTCGGCGGCGACCGCCTCGGAGCCGCGCAGGCCGTCCAGCCCGAGGATCGACAGCAGCGCCAGGTTGGCGAGGGTGTAGAGCGTCACCAGGATCAATGTGCCCAGCGTCAGCACGCGCGCGATGTTGCGCGGCGCGTCCCGCAGCTCGCCGGTCAGGTAGGCCGCCTCGTTCCAGCCGCCGTAGGTCAGCAGGACGAAGATCATCGCCACCCCGAGCGCCGTGGTCTCCGGCGCCGCCGCCGGGACGGGCGCCGCGCCGCCGTCCGGCGCGCCGAACAGTCCGAACAGGATCACCGCGGCCAGCGCGGCGATCTCGATCAAGGTCACCGCCACTTGCAAGGACTTGCCCTCCGCCGTCCCCACGACGTTGATGCCGGTGAAAATGCATACCGCCAGCGCGGCGTAGATGGCCGCGCCGTATGGCCCCAGCGGAAACAGCTGCGCCACGTAGTCGCCCAGCATGAAGGCGACCCCGGCGATGGCGCCGGTCTGGATCACGGTGCAGCGGGCCCAGCCGAACAGCATGGCGACCGGCCGGCCATAGGCGCGCGACAGGAAATGGTATTCGCCGCCCGCATGCGGATGGGCGGCCGACAGTTCCGCATAGCACAGCGCGCCCACCAGCGTGACCAGGCCGCCGGCGACCCACACCAGGATGAAGGACCATTCCGAGCCGACATTGGCGGCCACGATCGACGGCGTCTTGAAGATGCCCACGCCGACCACCAGCCCGACCATGATGGTGACGGCGTCGAAGACCGACAGCACGCCATCCGGCTTGGCCGCGCCAGCCGCGGGCGCGCGCATGGGCCCCGCCGCACCGGCCAGCGCGCCGTCTGCCTGGATGATCAAGGACTGCTGCTTGCCGTGGGGACGCTGGTTCATGGGTTCACCGGTTCAGCTGGATCGGGACAGGGAAAAACCGAAGGTATTGACGCCGTCTGCGCTGCGCACGAACACGCGGCCGCCATGCATGGAGGCGATCGCGCGCACGATCGACAGGCCCAGCCCGTGATGCACGCCGCTGCGCGTGCGCGCCGCGTCGCCGCGATAAAAGCGTTCGAACAGGCGGGCTTGCTGCTCGGGCGGGATCGGCTCGCCCTGGTTCGACACGGATACCCAGACCTGGTCGCCCTGCGGCTCGATCGACACAACCACGGCGGTGCCGCCGCGGGCATAGCGCGCGCTGTTGGACAGCAGGTTGGCCAGCGCGCGGTGGAACAGCCGCTTGTCCACCCTGGCGGTGGTCTCGCCCTGCACGCGCAGCGCCACGCCCCGCTCCGCGAACGCGTCCTCGACATACTCGACCGTCTTGCACGCCTCCTCATGCAGCGACACCTCGCTCAGCTCGGCCGCGCGGTGCCCGTTCTCGGCGCAGGACAGGAACAGCATGTCGTTGACGATGCTGCTCATGCGCTCGAGTTCCTCCAGGTTGGATTCGAGCAGATCCTGCAAGGCGCCCAGGTCGCGCTCGCGGGCCAGCGCCACCTGCGTCTGGCCGATCAGGTTGGTCAGAGGCGTGCGCAGCTCGTGCGCGACGTCGGCATTGAAGCCTTCCAGCTGCAGCCACGCGGCCTCGCGGCGCTCCAGCGCGTTGTTGAACGACACGGCCAGCTCGCGGATCTCCGGCGGCAGGCCGGCCACGTCCAGCCGCTCGCGCGGGTTGCCGGGCGGCAGGCTGTTGGCCTGCTGGCCGAGGCGGCGCACCGGCGCCAGCCCGAGCTTGGCGATCCAGTAGCCCAGCACCGCCACCAGCAGAATGCCCAGGGCCGAGGCGATGCCCATGACGCGCGTGAATTTTTCCTTGGTATCGATATAGGCGGTAGCGTCCAGCGCCACCACGAACTCGATCGGCGGGCGTTCGCCGTAGGCGGGAATCGTGCGGCTCAGCACCGCCCATACCTTGGCCGGCTCGCGCACCTTGACGAACCCGAACGGGGTGTCGGGCATGCGCGAGCCTTCTTTCAGCAGGAACGGCCCGCCGTAGGAGAACCGCTCGTCCGGCGAGCGGATCCAGTAGCGGATGCGCGCGCCCTCCTGGGCCATGCCGTCGAGCTTGCGGCGCACCAGGTCCCATTCGCGGTCGGACCGGCGCGCCTCGATCACCGGATCCAGCAGCGTATGGTGGACCTCCAGTTCGCCGCGCACCTGCTCACGGACCGAATCGGACAAATAGCAGTAAAGGAAGAACGCCACGCCGGAAAACACCACGGCGGCGGTCGCGGCGAACATGGCCACCAGCCGCCAGGCGATGGGCAGGCCGCGGCTCATGCGGCAGGGGCGACGTGGTCGGCACGCCGGTCTTCGAGCACATAGCCCATGCCGCGCACGGTATGCAGCAGCTTGCGGGAATACGGCGCGTCCACCTTGGCGCGCAGGCGCTTGACCGCGACTTCGACCACGTTGATGTCGCTGTCGAAGTTCATGTCCCAGATCTGCTCGGCGATCATCAGCTTGGACAGCACCTCGCCCTGGTGGCGCGCCAGCAGGCTCAGCAAGGCGAACTCCTTGGCGGTCAGGTCGAGGCGCTGGCCGGCGCGCACCACCTTGCGGGCCAGGAAATCGATGCTCAGGTCGTCGATCTGCAGGGCGGTCGGCTCCTTGCCTTCCGAGGACCGGCGCGTCAGCGCCTGCAGGCGCGCCACCAGCTCGATGAACGAGAATGGCTTGGGCAGGTAGTCGTCGGCTCCCTTGCGCAGGCCGGTCACCCGGTCGTCCACCGCGCCGCGCGCCGACAGCATGATGACCGGCGTGGCCTTGCGGCGGCGCAGCTGCGCCAGCACACCGTAGCCGTCCAGCCCGGGCAGCATCAGGTCCAGCACGATGGCGTCGTAGTCGAACTCCAGGGCCAGGTGCAGGCCGTCGGTGCCCGTGTCCGCGACGTCGACGGTATAACCCTGCTCCGTCAAGCCGCGCAGAATGTAGGAAGACGTCTTGTCTTCGTCTTCGATGACCAGTACACGCATGGCGCTCTCTTGCGCAAGAATGAGTGGCTCGGGATGCAACGCGAGGCCAGTCTACGCCGCCGTATCGGTCGAAGCGCTGACCGTGCGCTGACATTTTCGTCAGGAAACCGGCGCGGCGCGCTCCTCGCGCCGGTTCATTCTACGCAACGCACATGAAGCCCGCAGGCGCGCAGCGGCGCGGGCCGCGAGGCCGGCGCCGCCGCGGCAAGGTCACTCGGCCGGCCTGGCGGCGCCGGCCAGCTTGGCGAAGTCGCCATCCAGCCGCGCCAGCGCGGCGTCGATGTGCTTGCGCCGCGCCTGGACCCACGCGTCCTGCTCGGTCAGCCTGGCGCGCGCCTGGGCCAGCATGCGCTCCATCTCGGTCGGCTGCGGGCCGCCGGCGGTGGCGCGGTTGTTCACGATGGCCACCGGGTCCAGGGTGGCGCGGAACTCCGCCTCGTCCATCGGCAGCACTTGCTGATACTGGGTGCCCTTGACGGTCTCGGCGTAGATGCGCTGCGCCTCGGCATAGGGAAAATCGAGCGGCTTGATGCCCTGGGCACGCGCATGGCTGACCACTTCGGAAGCGAAGTGATGGCCCTCGCGGAACGGCAGCCGGTACTTGCGCATCAGCACGTCGGCCAGCTCCTGCGATGCGGTCCAGTCGCTGTTGAGCTCCTCCAGCGCCCGCTCGGGGCTGATCACCAGCGCCTTCAGCACGCGGTCCCACTTGGCCAGCACCGTAATCGCGCTGTCGACCATGGCCGAATTCTGCTCCACGTCCTTCGGGTCGCTCATGCCCGGCGTGATGTTGTGGGTCTGGATCACCGGCCCCAGCGCCAGGGTGATGGCGGTCGACGCGTCGCTGCGGGTCGAATTGAGCAGGCCGGGGTTGCGCTTTTGCGGCATGGCGCTCGACACATAGGTATTGCCGCCGCCCTCCTGCAGCAGGATCCACGGACGCGGCTGCGCGTACTGCGTCATCAGGTCCTCGATGAAATTGCCGGCGTGCAGCGCAATGCCGGTGACGATGGCGCCGACTTCCACCGGCTGGTCCATGGAGGAAATCTGCGAAGCGTCGTAGGCGTTCTCGACCAGGCCGGCAAAGCCCAGGTAATCCGCCATGCGCTGGCGGTCGAGCGGCCAGCTGGTGCCGTTCAGCACCGTGGTGCCCATGGGCGAGCGGTCGATACGGGCGCAGGCCTCGCGGATGCGCTGGGCGTCGCGCTCCAGCCCGGCGGCGTGGCCCAGCAAATAGTGGCCGTAGCTATTCGGCTGCGCCGCCACGCCGTTGGTGTAGTTGGGCACCACGGTGCCGGCGTGCCGCGCGGCCAGCTCCACCAGCGTGACCGAGGTGGCGTTCAGGCGATCCGCCAGTTGCAGCAGCTTGTCGCGCAGGATGGCGGCGCGATAAGTGGCGTGCATGTCCTGGCTGGAACGGCCGGCGTGCAGCAGGGTCACGTCCATGCCGCCGGCCTTGATCAGCAGCGGCTCGAAAGTGATGACCGTGGCGGGACGCTTGGCGCCGGGCTGGTTGCCGTCCCGGATCACTTGCGCCACCGCGGCCGCCAGGCGCGGCGCCATGGCCCGGTCCAGCAGGCCTTGCTCGGCGTTGATGACGGCCGTGGCCTTGTTGATCTCGCCCAGCCAGAAAAATTCGTCGCGCGGCGGCGCCTCGACGGCCTGCCGCCCGGCCAGCGCGGCCGCCTTGCCGGACTGCGCGTAAGCCGGGGTGCCGCCCAGCGCAAGCGCGACGGCCAGGCACACGGGGGTAAGGATAGGTCTCATGGTCTCCTCTTCTTCCTTTTGGACGGTCTGGCGATTTTATCGGCGCCCGGCTGCCCTGGCGTCCTGCGTCTTGATGCCAAATTAGAAATGTTATAACGTTCTACGTTTTGCAAGAAAGCCGCCGGCACCGATGCGCCCCATGAAAGCCAGACCCCACGACAACTCCATCCGGCGGGATGTCGCTGCAAGCTGCCTGATGGCGCTCACGGCATTGAGCGGCCCGGCCTGGGCCGAAGAACCGGAAGCGCAGCGGCGCGCCCGCGCGACACCCGCGCCGCAGCATGCCGGCACCCTGCCGGCAGTGGTCGTGACCGCCACCGCCGCCGAACGCGAGGCCGCCGATGCCCCGGCCAGCGTCACCGTAATCGACGGGGCGGCGCTGCGCCGCCAGCCGGTGCTGGACCTGGCCGATGCCGTGCGCGACACGGTGGGCGTCGGCCTGGAGGACGCCGGCCTGGGCCGGCGCGGCATCTCGATCCGCGGCATGAGCGCCGCGCACACCCTCATGCTGGTCGACGGGCAGCGGGTCAATGCGTCCGCATCCGCCATCGCTCATTCCGACTTCGAGCTGGGCTGGGTGCCCACCGAGGCCATCGAGCGCGTGGAAGTGGTGCGCGGCCCCATGTCCTCGCTCTATGGATCGGAGGCGCTGGGCGGCGTGGTCAACGTGATCACGCGCAAGGCCACCGATGAATGGCAAGGGTCGTTCAGCGGCTACGCGCTGGTCAACGACCACGGCCTGGACGGCAACCAGTACAAGAGCGGCTTCTATATCGGCGGGCCGATCGTGCCGGGCCGCCTGGGGCTGAACGCCTGGGGCGAGTTCAACCGGCGCGCGCCGCTGCGCGACGCCGGCAATACCGCGCTGACGGCGCTCGACGAACGGCGCGCCACCACCGGCCACGTCGGCCTGACCTGGACGCCCGATGCGCGCCAGCGCATCGACCTGTCGGTGGACGCGGGCAATGAAGACCTGCAAGGCTACCGCGACAACAGCGACGCCACCCTCTATGAAGCGGAGAACGAAGTGCGGCGCCGCCGCTATGCCATCTCGCACAGCGGCGACTGGCAGTGGGGCCAGAGCCAGGTGCGGCTCTACCGGGCCACGCTGGACCGCCACGCGCGCCGCAGCGACGGCGGCGACGCGACCGGCCCCAACCGCTTCACCGACACCGTGCTGGACGGCCGCGTGGGCTTCGCCGCGGGCCGGGCGCACCGGCTCACGCTGGGCGCCGAGACCCGCCGCGAAACGCTCGAAGATCCCACCGTCAACCAGGCCGGCAAGCAATCGCTGACGCATTACGCGCTGTTCGCGCAGGACGAGATCCGGCTGGGCGAGCAATGGGAACTGGTGCTGGGCAGCCGCTTCGACCGCCACGAGGAATTCGGCTGGCAGACCAGCCCGCGCGCCTATCTGCTGTTCCACCCCACGCAGGCGCTGACCTTCAAGGCGGGCGCGGGCCGCGGTTTCAAGGCGCCGACGCTCAAGCAGCTGTCGCCCGAGTACGAGTCGCGCGCCGCCATGGGCGGGCGCGGCATCATCCGCGGCAATCCGGACCTGCGGCCCGAGACCAACCAGTCCTATGAGCTGGGCGTGGAATACCAACAGCGCGGCTGGTCGGCCGGCGCCACGCTGTTCCACAACGATGTCCGCAACCTGATCGAGACGGTGCGGCAACCGACCTGCTACGAGCCCCGCCGAGTCTGCCTGGAGTACGAGAACGTCGCCCGCGCGCGCCTCAAGGGCATGGAGCTGACGGCCGGCGCGAACCTGCTGCCCGATTGGCGCGTGGATGCCAACTACACCTACCTGGATGCCCGCGACCGCTCGACCGGCGAGCGCCTGCCGGATCGCTCGCGCCACCGCGCCAATGCCACGCTGACCTGGGCGGCGCTGCAGCAGTTGAGCACCCGCCTGCGGGTCGAGTACATCGGCTCGCAGTACCGTTCCGCCACCGAGAGCGAGCGCCCCGGCTACACCCTGCTGCACTGGTACGTCGATTACGACGTCAACAGCAACCTCAGCCTGCATGCCGGCATCGAGAACCTGACCGACAAGCGGCTGGCCAACGACGATGCCGATGTCTACGGCCGCGCCGACGAGGGGCGCCGCTACTTCGCCGGGCTGACCGCGAGGTTCTGATGGCCGCCCTGCATCTTGTCCGTCTGTGGCGCCGCGGCGCGCCGGCGCTGCTGGCGGCCCTGCTCGGCCTGGCCGGCGCCGCGCAGGCGCGGCCGGTCGTGCAGGTGCTGCACAATGGCTTCGTCTCCGCCGAGAAATTCCAGCGCCTGGAGCGGCTTGCCGCCCGCGAGGGCGTGGCACTGGCGCACACCGACGTCGAGCGCGCCACGCCCGCCGCGCTGCGCCAGGCCGTCGCCGGCGCGGCGCTGCTGGTGCTGGATACGCCCCGGCCGGGCGACCGCGCCATGGTGCAACAGCATCTGCGGCGGGTTCCCGGGCACGACGGGCCGCCATGGCTGGTCGTGGGCGGCGGCCGCCCCGCCTGGGAGCGGCTGCCGCCGCGCCCCGCCGCCACGCTGGCGGCACTGTATGCCGCCGGCGGCGCCGGCAATTTCGGCCGCTTCTTCGCGCTGGCCAGGACCGTGCAGCAAGGCGCCGAGCCGGCGCCGAGCCTGCTCGCCCCGCCCGCCGCGCTGCCGCCCAGCGGCTTCTACCACCCCGCCGCGCCGCGCCTGTTCGAGGACCTGGACACCTACCTGCAATGGCATGCGGCCCGCGCGCAGGCCGCCCCGGCGGCGGCGCCGCCGCGCGGCCGCGTGGCCTTCCTGGTGCATCGCGGCGTAGTGGCCGACATGCTGACCGGCGAAGTCGACGAGCTGATCGCGCGCAGCGAAGCGGCGGGCCTGCAGCCGGTGGTGTTCTGGTTCGATGCCGCCGCGCCGGGAGGCCTGCCCGGCGTGCTGGGCGCGGGCCGCATCGACGCGCTGGTCAACCTCACCCACATGCAGGACGGCGCGGCGCGCAGCCGCGATTTCCTGGCGCTGGACGTGCCTGTCATCCAGACGCTGCGCTTTCGCGACGGCGAAGCCGCCGACTGGCCCGCCGCGCCGAGCGGCGTCGCCGCGCGCACCGCCGCGCTGTTCCTGGCCGGGCCCGAAGGCTGGGGCATCAGCGATCCGCTGGTGCTGTCGGCCAGCACCGCCGGCCTGCACCACCTGCTGCCGGGCCAGGCCGACGCGCTGATCGCCAAACTGCAGCGGCTGGCGGCGCTGCGCCACACGCCGCCGCCCGACAAGAAACTGGCCCTGATGTTCTGGAACTACCCGGCCGGCGAAAAGAACCTGGGCGCCTCGCACCTGAACATCCCGCGCAGCATCGTATCCATGCAGGCCGCCCTGGCGGCCGCCGGCTACCAGGTGGGCGCGCCGGTCGCCGAACAGCAGGTGATCGAGCGGGCGCAGCGCATGCTCGGCGCGCTGTACGGCAGCGTGCCGCTGGACGCGCTGCTGGACGAGGGGCTGGCCGCGCGGTATCCGCTGGCCGACTACGAGCAATGGCTGGCCGGCCTGCCGCCGCGGCGCCAGGCCGAACTACGGCAGGCCGGCGACCCGGCGCGACACCGGGCCGTCCGCGAAATCGACGGCCGGCGGTATTTCGTCATCCCGCGCTGGCAGCTCGGGCGCCTGCTGATCATGCCGCAGATGCCGCGCGGCGCCGATGCGGCGGGCCACTACCACGACACCGCCAGCGCGCCCGACCATCTCTACATGGCGGCCTATCTGTACCTGCAACAGCAGTACGCCGCCCACGCCCTGATCCACCTGGGCACTCATGGCACGCAGGAATGGCTGCCCGGCAAGGACCGCGGCCTGGCCGCCGACGACTACCCCTGGCTGGCGGCCGGCGCCATGCCGGTCTTCTATCCATACATCCAGGACAATGTCGGCGAGGCCATCCAGGCCAAGCGGCGCGGCCGCGCGGTGACCATCAGCCACCAGACGCCGCCGTTCGCCCCCGCGGGCCTCTACGACCAGCTGCGCGATCTGCACCAGTTGATCCATGAATACCAGCAACTCGACGACGGCATGGTGCGCGCGCGCGCCGGCGCGCAGATCCGCGCCATGGCGGTCGCCGCGCAGCTGCACCAGGACCTCGGCTGGACCGAGCCACAAGCCGAGCAGGACTTCGACGGCTTCCTGCTGGCATTGCACGATCATCTGCACGAACTGGCGCGCACCGCCATGCCGCTCGGCCTGCATACTTTCGGCATGCCGGCCGAGCCGGCGCACCGTGTCAGCACCATCATGCAGCAACTGGGCCCGGCCTTTTACCAGGCGCTGGGCGTCGAACAGGAAGAGCTGTACGCCGCCGACCCGGCCGCGCTGCGCGACAGCGCGCCGTATCGGGCAGTCTCGCAGATGCTGGACCCCGGCGCGGCGCAGGCGCTGCCGCCCGATTGGTCGGCATTCGCCGCGCGGGCGCGCGAGCTCGACCAGCGCCTGCAAGACACGCAGGAACATGAGGCCCTGCTGGCAGGCCTGGCGGGCCGCTTCGTGGCGCCCGGCGCCGGCGGCGACCCGGTCCGCAATCCGGAAGCGCGCAGCGGCCGCAACTTGTACGCGTTCGAAGCCGACAAGATTCCGGCCAGGGCAGCCTACGAATCGGCCGCGACCGCCTACGCGCAAGTCGTGCAGGCCTTCCGCGCGGAGCACGAAGGCGCCTGGCCGCGCAAGCTGGCCTTCAGCCTGTGGGCCTCGGAAGCGATCCGGCACCTGGGCGTGACCGAAGCGCAGATCCTGCACGCGCTCGGCCTGCGCCCGGTCTGGGATGCCGGCGGGCGCGTCACCGCGCTGGAGATCATTCCCGCCGCCGAACTGGGCCGGCCGCGCGTCGATGTGGTGGTGCAGGTGACCGGCGTCTACCGCGACCAGTTCGACAGTTTCATGCGCCTGCTCGACGACGCGCTGGCCAAGCTGGCGGAACTGGACGAGCCGGGCAATCCGCTCGCCGCGAACAACCAGCGCATCGCCGGCGCGCTGCGGCAGCAGGGCATGTCCGACGCGCAAGCCGCCGCGGCGGCCCGCTACCGCATCTTCGGCAACGCCCCGGGCCAATACGGCACCGGCGTGCCGGGCCTGGCGCTGCGCTCCACCGAATGGAACGACGATGCCGAGCTGGCGCGGCAGTTCCTGGCCAGCAGCCGGCATGCATACGGACGCCACGACTGGGGCGCCGACCCGGCCGGCGCCAATTTGCTGGCCGAACAGTTGCGCGGCGCCCAGGCGGTGATCATGTCGCGCTCCTCCAACCTGCACGGCGTGCTGTCCACCGACCATCCGTTCGAATTCCTGGGCGGCCTGTCGGCGGCCATCCGGCATGTCGACGGCCGGGCGCCGCAGCTGCTGGTCTCGGACCTGCGCACCAGCCGGATCGCCACCACCGGGCTCGCCCGCTTCCTGGCCGACGAGCTGCGCACCCGCTATCTCAATCCGCAATGGATCGCCGCCATGCAGCAGGAGGGCTACGCGGGCACCCTGCAGGTGCTCAACGCCACCAACAACCTGTTCGGCTGGCAGGCGATGGATCCCTCCACCGTGCGTGACGACCAGTGGCAAGCGCTGTTCGACACCTACGTGGCCGACACCCGCGGCCTGGGCACGCGCGCCTGGTTCGAGGCGCACAATCCCACCGCCCAGGCGCAAGTACTGGAGCGCATGGCCGAAGCCATCCGCAAGGGTTACTGGGACGCGCCGGCGGCTACCCGGCAGGCCCTGGCGCAGCGCTGGCAGGAACTCGCGCAACAATTCGGGGTGGACAGCGGCGCGGCGCTCACGCGGCAATACATCGCCGACATGGCGCAGGGCTTCGGCCTGGCTCAGGCGCCCGCCGCCGACGCTGGCGCGGCCGGCGCGCACACGCCGCCGGATCCCGCCACCCCGCCGGCCGCCGAGCCGGTGCAGGGCCAGGTGCTGGAGCCCGTCGACGCCGCCCGGCCGCGCGACGACCCGGCGCTGCCCTGGCTGCTGGCGCTCATGCTGCTGCTGTTCTGCGGCGGGGCCTTGCGGCAGGCCATGCGCTACCGCTCGCCACCCCGCTCGACCACCACATATGGAACCGTCCGCCGATGACTGCCCTCGCCGATATCGAAATCCTGCTCTACACCTTGTCCCGCGTGTTCCTCGTGCCGGTCATGCTGCTGATCGCCGCGGCCCTGGCCTACGCCCTGGCCATGCTGGGCGCCTTCGCCGTGGAGGCGTGGCAGCGCCGCCGGCCATCGCATGCGCGCGCGCTGTTCCGCTTCGCCGGCCACGGCGCGCCGCGCGCGGCGGAGGGCCAACGGCCCGCCGCGCCGCCGGTCGCCAGCGACGACCTGGAATTGTGGATCATGAAACAGCTCGAATGGCTGCGCATCGTGTCGCGCTCGGCGCCCATGCTGGGCCTGATCGCCACCATGATCCCCATGGGCCCGGCGTTGCTGGCGCTGGGCGAAAACGACGCCGCCGCCGTGGGCAAGAACATGGTGGCGGCGTTTTCGTCGGTGATCCTGGCGCTGCTGGCGGCCAGCATCTGCTTCTTCATCCTGACCATCCGCCGGCGCTGGCTGCTGCAAGACCTGCGCGAACTGGAGCGCCAGCGGCAGGCGGGAGGGCAGGCCTGATGCGCTTCCTGGACGACGAAGACGGCCACGACCCGATGCTGTCGGTGGTCAACCTGATCGACCTGTTCCTCGTCATCATCGGCATGCTGATGGTGGCCATCGCGCAGAACCCGCTCAACCCGTTCTCCCGGGACAAGGTCGTGGTGGTGGAAAACCCCGGCGAGTCCGACATGCGCATCACCATCAAGGACGGCCAGGAACTGACCCGCTACGAAGCCAGCGGCGAGATGGGGCAGGGTCAAGGCTCGCGCGCGGGCATCACCTACCGGCTGGAAGATGGGCGCATGATCTACGTGCCGGAGGATTGACGGCGCGCCCTCCCCGCCGCCGCGCTCAAAGCGGCTTCGGGCCTGCGCGCCCCATCGAGCCCAGATGCTGCAACACCCCGCCCAGCGCAATCCACGCCAGGCCGCCCAGCAGCCCGATCCACCCGCTGGACACCAGCATCACCAGCGACATGGCGAAGGCCAGCGGCAGCAGCAGCGCCGGGCACGGCATGCGGAAGGCGGGCGGCGGCCCGCCGCGCTGGCGCAGCTTGAGCAGCACCAGCAGCGGCGGCAGGAAATGCGCCACGTACAGGAACCCGCCCACCGCCGTCGCCAGGCGCAGGCTGCCCAACGCGGCGACCAGGGCCAGTATGGCCGCGCACACCAGCACCGCCGCCCATGGCGCGCCGGTCGCCGGGCTGACGCGCGCCAGCGCGGCGGGCAGCAGGCCGTCGCGCGCCATGGCGAAGCTGATGCGCGAGGTCACCACCAGCACGGCATTGGCGGTCGCGGCAGTCGTGCACACCGCCACCGCGGCGATCAGCTTGCCGCCCGCCGGCCCGAGAAATTGCGTGGCGGCGGCGCTCAGGGGCGCGGCCGACGCCCCCAGTTCGCGCCAGCCCAGGGTGCCGAGCGCGACCAGCACCACCAGCAGATAAACGAACAGCACCAGCGCCAGCGTCGCCAGGATGGCCCGCGGCAAGTTGCGTTCCGGCTGCTCGACTTCTTCGCCGGCCGCCGCCACCATGTCGAAGCCGCCGAAGGCCAGGAACGCCGTCAGCGCAGCGGCGAGCAGGCCGCCCGGCCC
This sequence comes from Bordetella genomosp. 2, assembly GCF_002261345.1. Taxonomy (GTDB): domain Bacteria; phylum Pseudomonadota; class Gammaproteobacteria; order Burkholderiales; family Burkholderiaceae_B; genus Bordetella_A. Next base: position 382,865 of record NZ_NEVT01000007.1, read on the forward strand.
GTTCGGCAGCCACGGCTCGAACCGCGCCGGGTCGACCGACGGCAGGCCGGCCAGGGCAAAGCCCAGCAGGCCGGCCAGCGCCAGCAGCATCACCGCCACTTGCACCTGCCCCGACAGCCTGACGCCGGCGACATTGACCAGCGCGCAGGCGATCACCAGGCCGACCGCGCCCCACAGCGCCGGGATACCGGTGAGCGCCTGCAAATAGCCGCCGAAGCCCAGCGTGACGTAGCCGCTGACGAACAAATAGGCGCCCCAGAAGACCCAGCCCATCATGAAGCCCCAGCCGCGCCCCAGCACCGCGCGCACGAAGGCATAGCCGCCGCCCGCTTCCGGATAGCGGCAGGCCAGTTCGGCGTAGGGCAAGGCGATCAGCAAGCCGGCCACGAAGGCCAGCGCGAAAGCCAGCAGCGCCGCCGGGCCGGCCACCGCGGCGGTGTGCCCCACCAGCACGAAGATGCCGCCGCCTATCGTGCCGCCCACGCCCAGCGCGACCGCGCTGCACAACCCCAGCGTGCGGCGCAGCCGGGCACGCGGCGCGGCGGCGAGTCCCGGTTGCATATGGCCCTGGCTCATGGGTTCACCAGCCCGATGCGCACCCGGCGGTTATGGCGGCCCTTGTTGTCGATCTTCAGGATCCGGAGCGGCCGCGAGGCGCCTGTCTCGCTCAGGTGCGTCCCGCCGCAGGCCTGGCGGTCCAGCCCGACGATGTCGACGATGCGGATCCGGCCATCGGCCGACGGCGGCGGCGCGACCGACTTGGAACGGATCAGGCCGTGTTCCCGCCGGGCCTCGTCCAGCGGTACGTAGACATCGCGCACCGGCAGGTTCTGCCTGATCGCGTCGTTGAGGGCGCCTTCGATGGCGCGGATGCGCTCGTTGTCCGCGCCGGGCAGGTCGAAATCCATCCGGGCGGTGCCGTCGTCGCTCATCTGCACCCCGGTCACCAGGGCGCCGTCGAAAGCCTGGAACACGAGAGCATTGAGGATGTGGGTGCCGGTGTGCAGCTCGCGCATCATCTGGCGCAGGTCCGGATCGACCTGGGCCTGCACCGCGCCGTCCAGCTCGGCGGCGGGATCGGCCAGCAGGATCCAGGTCTGCCCGTCGATGAGCTCGAAGCCGGCGACGGCCGCTTCGCCGCCACGCCAGCGCAGCAGGCCGCGGTCGGCCGGCTGGCCGCCGCCGCCGGGGTAGAACGGCGACTCGGCCAGCAGGACGCGGCCCGGCCGGGCGTCGACGACGCTGGATTCGAGCATCAGGGTAGCGGGGTTCTCGTGATAGAAAGCGCGTGCGGGCATGATGGCGTCCATGGCAATGACTCGCGGCAGTATGGCCCGGCGCGCGGCGCGCGTATTGGCGAAAATTGCGGCGGCCGCGCAGTCCGGCACGCGCCCCTCAGGCGGGCCGGCCGCCGTGCTGCGCGGCCCGCGCGAATTGCAGCGGGGTGATACCGTAGCAGCGCTTGAAATGCCGCGTCAGCGCGCTCTGGTCGTAGAAGCCGGTAGCGCCGGCGACTTGCGCGATGGGCATGCCGCGCCGCAAGTAATGGCACGCGCGCTTCAGGCGCGCCTGCACCAGGTAGGCGTGCGGCGTCATGCCGACGCCGCGCTTGAACAGGCCGATGAGCTGGAACGGCGTCAACCCGGCGGCCGCGCTCAGGTCCTCCAGCCGCAGGTCTTCGGCATGGCGCTGGTGGACCAGATCGGTGACCAGGCGCAGCAAGGCCCGGTCGCGCGGCGGCGCCTCGATGCGCCCGCCGCCGCTGCCATGGCGGCGATACAGGCGCCCGAAAGTGGACACCAGCAATTCCCGCTCGCGGAACAAGTCGCGGCCGTCTTCCAGCGCGCGGTGCAGCGCCAGGAAGCCGTCGACCAGGTCGGCGTCGCCGAACCTGTTGCGGGTGAAATACGGAACCTCGGCCACGCCCAGGCCGCGCGCCACCGCGTCGATCGCCGACTGGGTCAGATAGAACGAGCGGTAGCGCCAGCGCTCGCTGTGCCCCATCCAGCCGGCGTGCGCCTCGGCCGGGTTGAAGACGAACAATGTGGAGGAACGCGCTTCTTCCACCACGCCGCGGCTCTTTATCACCGAGCCGCCCGCTTCGGTGACGGCGATCACGAAGCCGTCATGAGTATGCGGCGGATATGCCTGGGTGGTGAAATCGGCGCACATCAGGCTCAGGCCCGGGGTGTGCCGATCCCACCAGTAGCGCGAGAGGTTGTGCGGGTCGGTACGGGCCATGGGCGGCTCCTCGGCGGCGCGCGGCGTACAAGGGGAATGGCCGATTTTATCGGCTCTCCGCCAGGCCGCCACGGGCCGGCGGCCGGCGTCAGCCCAGCCGCACGGACAATTCGATGTCCGCCGCGAACGGCACCGACAGGTAGCCGCGCGCCGGCGACCGCACCCGCGCCAGATAGTCGGGACTATGGTCGGCATTGTCGGCCACGATGAACGCGCCGGGCCGCAGGCGGCTCTCGACCCGCTCCAGCACGTCCGGATACAGCGCCTTGGCGCCGTCCAGCAGCAGCAGGTCGATGGTCTGCGGCAGGTCCTCGCGCAATGTCTCCAGCGCGTCGCCTTCGCGCAGCTCCACCAGGTCGGACAAGCCGCCGGCCGCCAGGTGCTCGCGCGCCCGCGCCGCCTTGGCCGGTTCGAATTCAGTGGTGATCAGGCGGCCGCCGCCGTTGTCCCGCAGCGCGGCGGCCAGGTGCAGGGTGGAAATCCCGAACGAAGCGCCGAACTCGACGATGCTGCGCGCGCCGCAGCCGCGCGCCAGCAGGTACAACAGCCGCCCCGCTTCGCGCGAAACGGGCAGCGGCACGTCCTTCAGGCGCCGGTAGAGGTCGAGGTAATCCGTCTTGCTGCGCATCAGGCGCGCCTGCTCGTCCTCGGACAGGTCGGCGAATGCCGCGCGGGTAGCCGGCAATGCCGCGTCCGCTTGGGCGAACAGGCGTTCCAGCAGCGGGGCGACAGGGGCAGTGGTCAGGGTGGTCATGCAGTTCTCCAACAGGGAATTGAGCGCATCCATGTGCCGGACTAGAATACGACTAATTATTCGCGTTTTACTATTCGCATTCCGCGCCCCCCATGACCGAACGCCGCAGCACCCGTATTTCCCCGCGCAAACAGCCCAAACAGGCCCGCTCGACGGAGCTGGTCGCGACGATCCTGCAGGCTGCTACTCAGGTTCTGGCCCGGGAAGGCGCGCAGCGCTTCACCACGGCGCGCGTGGCCGAGAAGGCGGGCGTCAGCATCGGCTCGCTTTACCAGTACTTCCCCAACAAAGCCGCTATTCTGTTCCGGCTGCAAAGCGACGAATGGCGGCAGACCACCGAGCTGCTGTGCGGCATCCTGGAAGATGTCCGGCAACCGCCGCTCGACCGGCTGCGCCGGCTGGTGCATGCTTTCATTCGCTCCGAATGCGACGAGGCCGCCATGCGGGTGGCGCTGAACGATGCCGCGCCGCTGTATCGCGACGCCCCGGAGGCACGCGCGGCCAGGGCGTCGGGCGCGCGCGCCGTGCAGGCCTTCATGCGGGAAGTCTTGCCCGACACGGCCGAAGCCGGCCGGACCCTGGCCGGCGACCTGGTGATGACGACGCTCGCCGCGGCCGGCAAGCAGTTCTCCGAAAGCCCGCGCACGCCGGCGCAGATCGCGGCCTACGCCGACGCCATGGCGGATATGTTGTGCGCATACCTGAGCGGCCCGGCGCGCCAGACCAAGGGTTTTCCCTAGCCGCGCGCATGTCGATATCGGCGCGGCCGGATCGTCGTAGCAATACATCCCCCACTCTGAGAGGCGAACCACCATGACTACCGGAACCGTTCAATTGCACCGCGTCCTGCGCGCCCCCCCGGAGCGCGTCTACCGCGCCTTCCTGGAACCCGACGCGCTCGCCAAGTGGCTGCCGCCCTATGGCTTCACCTGCCAGGTCCACCACATGGAGGCCAAGGTCGGCGGCAGCTTCAAGATGTCGTTCCGCAACTTCGGCACCGGCCACGGCCATTCGTTCGGCGGCGAATACCTGGAACTGGTCCCGTTCGAGAAGATCCGCTACACGGACCAGTTCGACGACCCGAACCTGCCCGGCGCCATGCACGTCACCATCTCGCTGCGCCCGGTCGCCTGCGGCACCGAACTCACCGCCGTGCAGGAAGGCATACCCGAGGTCATCCCCACGGAAATGTGCTACCTGGGCTGGCAGGAATCGCTGCTGCAACTGGCAAGGCTGGTCGAGCCGGAGATCCCCGACTGAACCACCCGGCCGGCGCTCATTTGGCGCCGAACTCCCAGCCGGGCAGTTGCGAGGCCTGCCGTATCCATGCCGCCACGGCCGGCTCGTCCAGCCCGGCATCTTCATGGATGTCGAGATAGCGCGTGTCCGGGTCCTTGGACGGCCCGGGCGGCATGGGCTGCAGCGCCGTGCCGCGAAAGAAGGTCACCTTGATGTACTTGGTGAAGCAGTGAAAGCTGAGGAACCAGCCGCGACCCTCGACGCCGTAGAACGGCGAGTTCCACCGCACCGCCTTGCGCACGCCGGGCACGGTGCGCACGATCAGGGCATCCAGGCGGCGCCCGATATCGCGCTTCCAGCCCGGCATGGCGGCGATGTAGGCCTGCACCGGCGCATCGCCGTCCGCCTTGGCGATCTGCGGGTTGCCGCCCGAGAGCAGGACTGGGCCGGCGTCCGCCTGCCGGGCCGAGCCGCGGTTGGCGGCCTTGGATGCCTTGACGGGTGTCTTGCTTGCCATGGGTTTGGTCCCCTGCGACCGCGTGGGTCAGTCCGTCGTGACCGCCTGCGCGAAGCAGCGCGCCAGACCTTCGGGCGCGCCGAGTTGCCTGGCCCACTTGACCAGGTCTGGCCGGTCGGAAGCATCGGCCATGCCGCCCCAGACTTCCTTGAAGCGCGGCGCGCCGTCGCGGTCCTGGAAGAAGAACACCCCCGACTCCTGCCCGGGTATGTCGAGCCACGCCGCGCTCCAGGCGCCATCGCGGTAGAGCTTCTCCATCTTGACCGAGGCCGGCCGCACCTGCACGGTAAGCCCGCGCGCGGCCGCCGTGGCATACGTCTTGTGGTTGTCCGCATGCATGGCAACCGCCAGCCCGTCGCAAGGATCCGCATGGCCGGCCCCGGCCCATGCCGCCATCGCAACGCCAAGCAACGCGGCGCCGCCGACGCGGCGCGCCATCCGATGATTCATCTCGCCCTCCAGTCATGCCGGCGCGGCGGCGTCGCCGCGCCACTTGCGCCCGATGTTACGGCAGCCGCGACACAATGAAAGAAGTTTCGTAATCGTGGTTGGGGTACTGTGCATTGACACGGCTGGCGAATTCCTGCTTGGAGATCCTGTGCCGGTAGGCGTCGTGCAGCCAGACCAGGAATTCGTTTTGCTGCGCCTCGGTGTCGATAGGAATGCGCTTGTATTTTGGATCCGCCTCGACCTGGCTCGTCAGTTTGTTGAACCAGTCATAGAAGGGCTTGTCCTCCACCGCGGCCTCGACGCGCGAATCGCTGCTGCTGGCCGCGCATCCGTGCATCAGCGGCATCCCCAGCGCCAACGCGGTCGCCACGGCAAGACTGACCTTCTTGAATCGGATATTCATGCACGCCTCCCTGATGAGAACCTCACACTCGGAACCGCTACTGTAAAAGAAGAGTCTTGCAGGAAGAATAACAGGGGGCCGCCACCCGACGGCGGGCCCGGCTTGCGGCTGCGCCTGTCACACAAAGCCGGGGTATCGTAGGGCCTGCGCTTTTTTTCCGGAAACCCGACTTCAATGAAAAAGATCATCTGGCTCGCTTTTGCCGTCCTGTCCGTGCTCTGGACCGGACTGGTCGCCCTCACCCTGCAGCTATCCGACTGGCTGCTCGACACCGTTGCCGCGTCCCGCCTGCCCGGCACGCTGGCGGAGCCGGGGCCGTGGACGCCGCCCGCCTGGGCCGAACCCTGGGTGGGAACCGGTCTGCTGGAATCGCTGCAGGCGGCCGCGGTGTGGCTGATGAACGGCGTCAACCAGATCCTGCCGGCGTTCGGCGGGCTGGGAACGGTGATCGCGGTGGTGGGCTGGATCATCTGGGGCATGGTGATGGCGCTCATGCTCGCGGTGGCGCTGGTCTTGCACTGGGCGGCGGGCCGCCGGCAATCCAGCGGCGGGGCGATCCGCGCCTGAGCCGGCGACGGCCCGGCGCCGATCAGGGCCCTATCCCGATCGGCACGGCGGCGCCCTCCACGCAGGCCACCGCCGCGCCGTCGGGCCCGGGGTCGACCAGGTGCCCGCCCGAGAAATCGGCAAACGCCGGCAGCACGGTCACCCCGGGCCTCAGCCAGAACGCCGGCCAGGTGCGCGGCACGCCCGGCAGGCGCACCTTGGGATGCACGTGGCCGGCGATCACATGGCGGCCGCGCGGATCGGCATGCGGCAGGTGGCGGAACAGGAACGGCCCGTCGTCCCAGGCCTCGCCCAACTGGCGCACGCCCAGCGCAGCGCCCCGCAGCGCGCGGTCGTGGTTGCCGTTCAGCACCGCCACGTCCAGCCCGGCATGCTCCTGGCGCCAGCGCGCCCAGCGGTCGCGCCAGCCGGCCTGCGAAGCCGGCCCGTGCAGCACGTCGCCGACGATCCAGAGCTCGCGCGCGGCGGTCGCGGCCACCAGGCGCGCCAGGCGCCGCAGGTCGTCCTGCGTGGCGCCGCCCGGCACGGCAATGCCGGCCCGGCGGAATACATGGCCCTTGCCCAGGTGCAGGTCGGCGATCACCAGGCGGCCGCGCGCGGGCCAGTACAGGGCGCGTTCGCCCATCAGCGCCACCGGTTCGCCGGCCAGCCGCATGGCCAGCGCCTGGTCAGGCGATGTCGGCATAGCGCTGCTCCAGTTGCGCGGCGGCGCGTCGCACGCGCGCCTGCCAGGTCTCGGTGCTGAGCTGGCCGCGCAGGCTTTCGGTCCAGAGCGGAAACGACAGCGGCGTGAGCGTGCGCGGCTCGCACAGCGCCAGGACGCGGCGCTCGCAGTCGCGCAGGGCCGCCAGCAGCCGCGGCGCCTCCAGCTGCAACTCGAAGACCTCGCGTTCGGCCTGCGCCAGCAACAGATGACCGGGATCGTAGCGGCGCAACACGTCATAGAGCAGGCCGCTGGAGGCCTGCACCTGGCGCAGCGACCGGGCCGCGCGGCCCGGCAGCGACGGCGTCAGCAGGCCTGCCACGCGGGCGATCTCGCGGAACTGCCGGCGCGCCAGCTCGCCCAGGTTGACGCCGTCGCGCAGGTCCTCGGCCATGCCGGCCGGGCTGAGCAATTGCCGCAGCAGCGCCTCATCCAGCACGGCCGGCGCGGCCAGCGTCAGCATCAGGCCATAGTCGTTGACGGCATAGGAAAACGTGTTGGCCTCGCGGCGGCCCCAGCGCAGCGCCAGCATGGCCGCCAGGCCTTCGTGCACCGCGCGGCCCGCGAACGGGAACAGGAACAGGTGCATGCCGCGCCGCGTGGCGATGCGCTCGGCCACCAGGCGGTCGCGGCGCGGCAGCGCGCTGGCCCGCTGCTGGATGCGCAGCAGCGGCGCCACGACGCGCATTTCGCGGTGCGCGCCGGGCTGCGCATAAAGGCTTTCCACTTCGCGCGCCAATTGGGTCGACAAAGGCATGCGGCCGCCTTGCCAGGTGGCGACCGCGCCGTCGCCGCCCTTGGCGCGCCGCACATAGGCGGTCATGCCTTCCAGGCGCACCAGTTGCAGCGCCCGGCCGGCGAACTGGAAGACCGCGCCGGGGCGCAGGCGCGCCAGGAAGCCCTCTTCCACCGAGCCCAGCGTGCCGCCTCGCAAATAGCGCACCGACACCGCGCCATCGGCGGCAATGGTGCCGATCGACAACCGGTGGCGCAGGGCGACGCGGCGGTCGTGCACGCGGTACCGGCCATCCTCGTCGCGCTCGACGCGCCGGAATTCCGGATAGTTCTCCAGCGCGCGGCCGCCCTGCACGATGAAGTCCAGCACGGCCTGCCAGGTGGCGACGTCCAGGCCGGCGTAGGCGTGCGTGCCGGTCACTTCGCGGTACAGCGCGTGAGCCTCGAACCCGCCGCCCAGGGCCAGCGTCACGGCATGCTGGGCCAGCACATCCAGGCTGCCGCGCGGCGCCGGCCGGGATTCGATGGCGCCGCGCGCGATGGCCTGGCGCGCGGCGGCATATTCGATCAGCTCCAGCGCCTGCGCGGGCACGCAGACGACCCGGCCCGATGCGCCGGGGCGGTGCCGGGCGCGGCCGGCCCGCTGCAGCAGGCGGGCCACGCCCTTGGGGCTGCCGACCTGCAGCACCTGGTCCACCGCGGGGAAATCCACCCCCAGGTCCAGGCTGGAAGTCGCCACCACGCAGCGCACCGTGCCGTCGCGCAGGCCCTGCTCGGCGGCGGCGCGCAGCGCGGGATCCAGCGAACCGTGGTGCAGCGCCAGCGTGGCCCGGTCTTCCGGCCAGATCGATTCCAGCGCGCGGTGCCACAATTCCGCCTGGGCGCGCGTGTTGGTGAACAACAGGCTGGACCGCACCGCGAACAGGCGCTCGAACACGCGCGGCAATTGCGCCAGGCCCAGGTGCCCGGCCCATGGCAAGGCGCGGCCGGGCGTCGGCAGCAAGGTCGAAATGACCATCTTGCGGGGCCGCGCGCCCGCCACCAGCGCGCCTTCCGGCACATGCGGCAGCAGCACCGCGCGCGCCTCTTCCAGGTTGCCCAGCGTGGCGGACAGGCCCCAGGTGCGCAGCGGCGGCGACAGGCATCGCAGGCGCGCCAGGCACAACTGCAGCAACACGCCGCGCTTGTTGCCGAGCAGTTCGTGCCACTCGTCCACCACCACGCAGCGCAGGGCGCGCAAGCGCGGCGCCGTGTCCGGGTAGGACAGCAGCAGCGCCAGCGATTCGGGCGTGATCACCAGCACGTCCGCCTTGCCCTGGCGCGCCAGGCGCTTGTCGCGCGCGCTGGCGTCGCCGGTGCGCATCGCGACGGTCCAGGGCAGGGACAAGTCGCCGACGATCTGCGCCAGCGCGCGCGTGGTGTCGGCCGCCAGCGCGCGCAGCGGCGTCACCCACAGCACGCGCGGCCCCTGGCCCGCCGCGCGCGCGTGGTCCGGCTCGCCCAGCGCCTCCAGCAGCGGCCCGCCGAATGCCGCCAGCGTCTTGCCGCTGCCGGTCGGCGTATGCAGCAGGCCCGACTGGCCCGCCAGATAGCGGCGCCAGGTCTCGCGCTGGAAAGCCGCCGCCCGCCAGCCGCGCGCCTGGAACCAGGCCGCCAGCGGCGCATCCCAGGCGCGCGGGCTCCTCATCGCGCCAGCGCCTTGAGCGTCTCGAGCCGGTCGGCCTCGGCGGCCGGCTTGTCGCGCCGCCAGCGCAGGATGCGCGGGAAGCGCACCGCCACGCCCGATTTGTGGCGCTTCGACAGGCTGACGCCCTCGAAGCCCAGCTCGAACACTTGCACCGGGTCGACCGCGCGCACCGGGCCGAAACGCTCGCGCGTATGGGCGCGCAGCCAACGGTCCAGCTCCAGGATCTCCTTGTCGTCCAGGCCGGAATACGCCTTGGCCACCGGCACCAGCGTGTCGCCCTGCCACAGGCCGAAGGTGTAGTCGGTATAGAGCGTGCTGCGGCGGCCGTGGCCCGCTTGCGCGTACAGCAGCACGGCATCGACGGTCAGCGGGTCGATCTTCCACTTCCACCAGTCGCCGCGCCGGCGCCCGCTCTGGTAGGGCGCGCTGGCGCGCTTGAGCATGAAACCTTCCACGCCGCGCTCGCGCGACTCCGCGCGCAGCGCGGCGGCCTGCTCCCAACTGGCCGGCGCCACCAGCGGCGACAGCGCCAGGCGCGGGTCGGGATGGCGCCGCAGCAATGCGGCCAGGCGGCGCCGGCGTTCGGCCTGCGGCAGCTCGCGCAGGTCGGTCCCTTGCAGTTCCAGCAAGTCGTACGCCAGCATGCGCACCGGCGCCTCGGCCAGCCAGCGCGGCCCGGGCTTGAGCCGCTGGATGCGCGTCTGCAGGGCGGCGAACGGCATCGGCGCGGCGGCGTCGTCCTGCCAGGCCAGCAATTCGCCGTCCAGCACGCAATCGACGTCCAGCGCGGCGGCCGCGGCCTCGACTTCGGGAAAGCGTCCGTCCAGGCGCTCTTCGCCGCGCGACCACAACGCCACCTCGCCGTGGCGACGGATCAACTGCGCGCGGATGCCGTCCCACTTCCACTCGACCAGCCACTCGTCGATCGGCCCCAGGACGGCCGGATCGCCCTCCAGCGGCGCGGCCAGGAAGAACGGATACGGCTGCTGGCGGTCGCCGGGCAGCTCTTCCGCGCTGAGCAGGTCGCGCAGGAAGGCCGGGCTGGGCGTCCACGCGCCCAGCATGCGCTGGGCGATGCGCGCGATCGGTACGCCCGACATTTCCGCCAGGGCCTGCTGCACCGTGCGTTGCGAGACGCCGACGCGCAGCGCGCCCGTCAGCATCTTGTTGAAGACCAGCCGCTCGTCGAACGGCAGGCCCAGCCAGGCCGGCACGATCGCCGCGCGGCGTTCGGCTTCGTCGCGGTTGGCGACCGGCAGCAGCACTTCCTCGATCCAGTCGGCCAGGCCGCGCTCCGGCGCGGGCCGCTCCGGGTCGGGCACCAGCAGCGCCAGGGTCTCGGCCAGGTCGCCGACCTGGTCGTAGCTGGCATCGACCAGCCAGGGCGGCGTGCCGGAGGCCGCCGCGGCCCAGGCGCGCAGTTCGCCCACGGCGGCGATCTTGCGGCGCGCGCTGGTGATCTTGCCGCCCGCCAGCAGGTACAGCGCCCAGGCCGCGTCGCGCGGCGGCGCATCGCGGAAATAGGCGACCAGCGCCGCGCGCCTGTCCAGGATGGCGGTGGAACGGTCCAGTTCCTGGTACAGCGCCGCGAATCGCTTCATGCCGCGGTCCGTGTTCCCGCGCCAGGCCTGCCGGCGCTGCAAGCCGCCGCGCGCGGGCCGGGGATCGGACGGCATCTGCTCATGCGCGGCTCCTCTTTTTGGCGTGTCCGGGCCTCAGTCATCGTCGCCGTACTGCGTCGCCAGCGTCTCGGCGGCCACGCCGGCCTCGTTCAGGGTGCGCACCAGCGCATGGGTGTCGCCATGCGTGGCGATCACGCGCCGCGCGCCGGTCTCGCGGATCGTGCACAGCAGGGCCGGCCAGTCGGCATGATCGGACACGACAAAGCCTCGATCCATATTGCGGCGGCGCCGGTTGCCGCGCAGCCGCATCCAGCCCGACGCGAAGCCCTGCTGCGCCCTGCGGAAGCGCCGCAACCAGGCGCTGCCGGCCGCCGAAGGCGGCGCCATGATCAGCTCTCCAGCAAAACCCGTACCCGGCGCGGGCGCGGCGCCGTCCGCGTCGATGACCGGGCGCGTGTCGGCCATGTCGATGCCGGCGCGCCGGTACACCTCCACGCCCGCGGCGATCGCGCCATGCAGGTAGACCGGCCGGTCGATGCAGGGCTTGAGCTCGGCCAGCAGGCGCTGCGCCTTGCCCAGCGCATAGCAGTAGAGAATGGCGGCCTCGCCGCGCGCCGCGCAGTGGTCGCGCCAGCGCACGATATCGCGCGCGACGTCGGCGGCGCTGGGCCAGCGGTAGATCGGCAGGCCGAACGTCGCCTCGGTGATGAAGGTGTCGCAGGCGACCACTTCGAACGGGCTGCAGGTGGGATCGGGCTGGCGCTTGTAGTCGCCCGAGACCACCCACACCTGGCCGCCGGCCTCGATGCGGACCTGGGCCGAGCCCAGCACGTGGCCGGCCGGATGCAGCGACACGCGCGCATCGCCCAGCATGAACGGCTCGCCGTAGGCATGGACGCGATAGTCCTGCGCCCCCAGGCGCCATTGCAGGATCGGCAGGCCTTCCGCGCTGGTGTGATAGCAGCCCATGCCGGGGCGCGCATGGTCGCCGTGGCCGTGCGTCAGCACCGCGACGACGACCGGCCGCCAGGGGTCGATGTAGAACTGCCCGGCCGGACAATACAGGCCTTCCGGACGGAGTTGCACCAGATCAGCCATGGGCGCTCCCGACATGGCGCGGCGCCGTCGGCGCCGGCCGCCTGCCTCCTTTATAAACCGGCTGGCGCGGGCGCGGCGTCGGCCGCCCCCGCCAGATGATCCAGCAGCAGGCGCGCCGCCGGCGTCAGGCTGTCCGCATCGCGGAAGCACAGCATGAAGCGGCGCCGGGCCCAGGCGTCTTCCAGCGGCACGATGCGCAGGCCGGCGCCGCGCGCGTAGGGGCTGGCCACCTCGACCGGCACGATGGTAATGGCCAGCCCGGCCTGGACCACGCGCAGGGCCGAATCGAAATTGGCCACGATGACGCGATGGATCAGCGGCTTGCCGGCCTGGGCGGCGGCGCGATGCAGCAACACCTGCACCGCGCTCGCGGTCGGCATGCCGGCGTGCTCGTAATCCAGCGTCTGCGCGAAGCTCACGCGCTTGCGCGCCGCCAGCGGATGCCCGGCCGGCACCGCGATGGCCAGGCGGTCCTCGCGGTACGGACGCGCCCGCAGGCCCTTGAAATCCGCCGCGTCCCAGCAGATGCCGATGGACGCCATGCCCTCGCGCACGCCGCGGATGACCTGGTGGCTCAGGCCCTCTTCGAGGTCGACGCGGATGTCGGCATGCGCCGGCTCTTTCAGGAAGCGCGCCACGTCGTCCGGCAGCGATTCCGCCATGGCCGACGAAGATGCCAGGATGCGCACCAGCCCCGTCACGCCCTTGGTGTAGGACAGCATGTCGCGCTCGATGCGCGCGGCGCTGGCCATGATGGAGCGCGCGTGTTCGAGCAGGGTCTCGCCGGCCGCCGAGGGCTCGACGCCGTGCCGCCGGCGCACCAGCAGCCTGGCGCCCACCGTGTGTTCCAGCTGCGCCAGCCGCTTGCTGATGGCCGAACCGGCGATGTTGGCGCGCTCGCTCGCGCGGGCGATGTTGCGGGTTTCGCAAACGAGCGCAAAGAGCCGCAGGGAAGTGAAGTCCAGGTCGCGCATGGGTCTGCCGGGGCGGTGCCCGCCGTGCTGGTGGAGATATTCCAGTATGGAATTTCTGAGCTTCCAATATTGATATTCTTGATCGTATTGTCAACCCTAAACTGAGGGCCCCGACGACGCACCTGCACGAACCGCCCTCATGCCCGACCTGCCTGTACCTGCCTGCCCTCCCGCCCTCCCCGCCGCATGGCCGCGCCGCGCGATCCTGCGCGAAGTGGGGCTGCGCGACGGCCTGCAGAGCATCGCGCGCATCGTGCCGACCGGACTGAAGCGCCAGTGGATCGACGCGGCGCATGCCGCCGGCCAGCGCGAGATCGAAGTCGGCTCGTTCGTGCCGGCCCGCCTGCTGCCCCAGCTGGCCGATACGGCGGAACTGGTGGCGCATGCGAAGACCCTGCCCGGCCTGTTCGTGTCGGTGCTGGTGCCCAACCTGAAGGGCGCCGAGCTGGCGCTCGCCAGCGGCGCCGACCTGATGGTGGTGCCGCTGTCCGCCAGCCATGCGCACAGCCTGGCCAACCTGCGCAAGACGCCCGATGAAGTAGTGCGCGAGGTCGCGCGCATGCGCGCCGCGCGCGATGCGGCCGGGTCGCGCGCCCTGATCGAAGGCGGCGTGGGCACGGCGTTCGGCTGCACCATCCAGGGCCGGGTCGACCCGGCCGAGGTGCTGCGCCTGGCGCAGGCCCTGCTCGACGCCGGCGCCGACCGCATCAGCCTGGCCGATACCGTGGGCTACGCCGACCCGCTCATGGTGCGCCGGCTGTTCGAGGCGGTCCGGCGCGCGGTGGGCGAGCGCCTGAGCTGCGCGCACTTCCACGATACCCGCGGACTGGGCCTGGCCAACGTCATGGCGGCGCTCGACACCGGGGTCGAGCGCTACGATGCCTGCCTGGCCGGCATCGGCGGCTGTCCGCACGCCCCCGGGGCCAGCGGCAACGTCGCCACCGAAGACCTGGCGTATCTGCTGGGCAGCATGGGCATCGACACCGGGCTGGACATCGACCAGCTGCTGGCGCTGCGCCGGCGCGCCGCGCAATGGCTGGACGGCGAGCCCCTGCACGGCACGCTGGCGCGCGCGGGGCTGCCGAAGACTTATCCCGGCCGGAATGCGGCCGGCCATGTGGCGGCCCCCGCCGGCGACGCCGCGCCGGCCGCCGCCGCGCCTGCGGCGTCCGCGCGGCCCGGCCTGCCCCTGGCCGGCATCCGCGTGGTCGAATTCACGCACATGGTCATGGGGCCCACCTGCGGCATGGTGCTGGCCGACCTGGGCGCCGAGGTCATCAAGATCGAGCCGGTCGAGGGCGACCGCACGCGCCACCTGCTGGGCGCCGGCGCCGGCTTCTTCCCGATGTTCAACCGCAACAAGAAGAGCATCGGGCTCGACCTGCGCAGCGCGGCGGGCGCGCAGGCGGCGCGGCGCCTGGCCGACAGCGCCGACATCGTGCTGGAGAATTTCCGGCCCGGCACCATGGCCAAGTACGGCCTGGACTACGCCTCGATCAGCGCGCGCAATCCGCGCGTGATCTACGTCAGCCACAAGGGCTTCCTGCCGGGCCCCTACGAGCACCGCACGGCGCTCGACGAAGTGGTGCAGATGATGGGCGGCCTGGCCTACATGACCGGCCGGCGCGGCGATCCAGTGCGGGCCGGCTCCAGCGTCAACGACATCATGGGCGGCATGTTCGGCGCCATCGGCGCGCTGGCCGCCCTGATCGAGCGCCGCGTCACCGGGCGCGGGCAGGAAGTGCAGTCCGCCCTGTTCGAGAACAACGTGTTCCTGGTGGGCCAGCACATGCTGCAATACGCCATCACCGGCGAGGCGGCCGCGCCCATGCCGGACCGCATCTCGGCCTGGGCGCTGTACGACGTCTTCACCGTCAAGGACGGCGAGCAGATCTTCCTGGCCGCGGTCAGCGACGCCCAATGGACCACCTTCTGCGACGCGCTCGGCTTCGACGACCTGAAGCGCGCGCCCCACCTGGCCACCAACAACGACCGCGTGCGCGCGCGCCCGACGCTGCTGGCCGACGTGCGCGAACGGCTGCGCGGCTATTGCGCCGCCGAACTCGCCAGCATCTTCGAGCGGCACGGCCTGCCCTTCGCGCCCATCGTCAAGCCCGAGGAATTGTTCGACGACCCGCACCTGCGCGCCACCGGCGGGCTGGCCGACATCGTCCTGCCCGACGGCGAGCGGGCCGGCCAGGTGGCGCAGACCACCCTCTTCCCCCTCACCCTGGGCGGCCGGCGCCTGGGCGTGCGCCTGCAGCCGCCGCCGCTCGGACGGGACACCGGGCCGCTGCTGGAATCGGTCGGCTACCGGCCGCCGGAGATCGACGCGCTGCGCCAGCAGCGGGCCATTGCCTGAACCGCATCTTCGCCTTGCCCATCACAACAATACCGAGGAGACAGACAACATGAACGAATCCCGACCTTCCGGCGCACGCCGCGCCCTGCTGGGCGCCCTGGGGCTGGCGGCGCTGGGCGCGCCCTGGCTGCTGCGGGCGGAGTCCGCGGCGCGGCCGGTGCGCCTGATCCTGCCCGTGGGCGTGGGATCCGGCGTCGACACCATCGTGCGCAGCGCCGGACCGGCGCTGAACGCCGCCTTCGGCGCCTCCGTGGTGATCGAGAACCAGCCGGGGGCCGGCGGCATCGTCGGCACCACGGCCCTGGTGCGCAGCACCGCGGACGGCACGAACCTGGGCGTGGTGTCGAACAACCACGTGATCTTTCCGAGCGTGTACAAATCGGTGCCGTTCGACCCCATCGCCGACATCACGCCGATTTCGGTCATCGGCACCACCCCCTTGCTGGTGGTCGTCAACCCGGCCAAGCTGCCGCAGGGCAATGTCCAGGACCTGGTGGCCGCGCTACGCGCCAAGCCGGACGCCTACAACTATGCGTCGTCGGGCAACGGCACCATCCTGCACCTGGCGGCCGAGATGTTCCTGCAGCAGGCCGGCCTGCGCATCCGGCACATTCCCTACAAGGGCGTGGGCCCCATGGTGACCGACCTGATCAGCGGCCAGGTGGACCTGGGCGTGCTGTCGCTGCCCTCCATCCTGCCGCACCTGCAAAGCGGCGCGCTGAAAGCCATCGGCGTGGGCGGCGCCAGCCGCAGCGCCGCGATCCCGGATATTCCCACCATTGCCGAACAGGGGTTGCCCGACTATCACGTGGAAGGCTGGTTCGCTCTGGTGGGGCCGAAGGGCCTGCCGCCAACGGCGATCTCGCGCGCCTACCAGGCATTCGGCAAGGCGTATGCGGATCCGGAAGTCCGCAAAGCCATGGCCGTGCAGGGCAACGCCATCGTCATGAAGAACCCGGCCGACACCGCGGCGTACTTCCGCAGCGAGATGGCGAAGTATGCCGCGATCGTCAAGGCGGCGCGGCTGGAGCCGCAGTAAGCGGCCTGCCGGTCCGGGCCCGCGCGCCGACATCGCCGGCGCCCCAAAGGCGCCGCGGGCGGATATGATCCGTTGACAGCGCCTTGACGGCGCTTTGACGGGAGCGGGTTTGGCCGACGCTTGCACCACGCGGACATCGGTTCCGGGACGGACACAGGGCATCGCCTATGCGTGCTGCGCCGCGATGCTGTTCGCCAGTTTCGTGGTCGTCTCGCGGGCGGGCTTCGCGACCGCCCTCGCCTTGCCCGACATCGCCGCATTGCGCTTCGGCATCAGCGGGCTGCTGCTGGCGCCGGTTCTGGTCCGGCATGGCCTGGGCGGCCTGCGCATCGGCCAGGCCATCGGCCTGGCGGTCCTGGGCGGGCTGGGCTTCGCGCTGTCCGCCTACGCCGGCTTCTCGCTGGCGCCCGCCGCGCACGGCGCGGTGTTGATCCACGGCACCCTGGCGTTGACCACCGCGTTCCTGATATGGGCGGGCGGCGGCGGCCTGCCGGGCAAGGCGCGCCGGGCCGGCCTGGCCATCATCGTCATCGGCATCGGCGCCATGGCATGGGACGGCTTGTCGGGCGCCTCGGCGTCCTTGCTGGCGGGCGATGCCTGCCTGCTGCTCGCCTCGCTGTGCTGGTCCGGCTACAGGCTGTATGTGCGGCGCCTCGGCCTGCCAGCCGTGCACGCCGCCGCGCTGGTCGCCGCCATCTCGGCGTTGCTGTTCCTGCCGGCTTACGCGCTGCTGCCCGGCAAGATGCTGTGGGCGGCGCAATGGCAGGACATCCTGCTGCAGGGCGCGTTCCAGGGCGTGCTGATCGGCGCGCTTTCCATTTTCGTCTATACCCGCGCGGTCGCTCTGCTGGGCGCCAGCGAGGTATCGGTCTTCACCGCGACCGTGCCTGTCATCACGGTCGTCGCCGCGTTCTTCCTGCTGGCCGAAGTGCCGACCGCCGCCACGTTGGCGGGCGTGGCGCTGG
Source organism: Bordetella genomosp. 2 (assembly GCF_002261345.1). GTDB lineage: Bacteria > Pseudomonadota > Gammaproteobacteria > Burkholderiales > Burkholderiaceae_B > Bordetella_A. The sequence continues at coordinate 400,221 of NZ_NEVT01000007.1, forward strand.
TGACCGGTGGGATGCTGATCGCATTGCGCAGCCCGCGCTGAACCGCCTCGCGCCCGGCATGGCCGCGCCGTCCGGCAAGCGCGTAATATTGCACCCTGGTTCCACCCAGCCGCAGGACGCGCGCCGCCGCCGGGCGCCATGGCGGCACGCCTGCCGATGTCCAGATTCTCGTTCCTCCTGCGCCTGTTCGCCATCGTCGCCGCGGCCCACGTCTACGTCGGCCTGCGGCTGATTCCCGACCTTGCCCTGACGCCCGGCCAGCACTGGGCCGGCGTGGCGGCCTTGGCGGTTTCCTGCATCCTGATGCCCCTGTCGCTGGTGATCCGTCCATTCGCCGCGCGCCCCTGGGCCGACTGGGTGGCGGGCGCCGGGCTGGTGCTCATGGGGCTGTTCTCGTCGGTGTTCGTGTTCACCATGCTGCGCGACGCGGCCCTGGCCGTGACGCTCACCGGCGCCGCGCTGGCCGGCGCGGCCCTGCCGGCGGCCGCGCTCAAGGCCGACAGCGCCCTGGCGGTGCTGGTCCTGGCGCTGGGCGCCACGCTATGGGGCGCGTTCAACGCGAGGCGGCTGGCGCGCGTGCGGCGGGTCGATGTGCCCATCGCCGGCCTGCCCGCCGGGCTGCACGGATTCACCATCGCCCAGATCAGCGACATCCACGTGGGCCCGACCATCAAGCGCGGCTACGTCGAGCACATCGTCCAGGCGGTCAACGGCCTGCGGCCCGACCTGGTCGCCATTACCGGCGACGTGGTCGACGGCCCGGTGGCGCAACTGGCGCCGCACACGCGGCCGCTGGGCCGGCTGGCCGCGCGCCATGGCGTTTACCTGGTGACCGGCAACCACGAGTACTACTCCGGCGCCGCCCAATGGGTGGCGGAGTTCCGGCGCCTGGGGTTGCGGGTATTGATGAACGAGCACGTGCTGCTGGATCACCAGGGCGCCGCGCTAGTGGTGGCCGGCGTCACCGACTACAGCGCCGGCGCATTCGATCCGGCGCAGGCCAGCAACCCGGCCGCCGCGCTGGCCGGCGCGCCGGCCGGCGCCACCCGCCTGCTGCTCGCGCACCAGCCGCGCAGCGCCGCCGCGGCTGCGCCGCTCGGCTACGCGCTGCAGCTCTCCGGCCATACCCACGGCGGCCAGTTCCTGCCGTGGAATTTCTTCGTGCGGTTCCAGCAGCCGTTCACGGCCGGCCTGCACCGCTTCCAGGATATGTGGGTCTATACCAGCCGCGGCACGGGATACTGGGGTCCGCCCAAGCGGCTGGGCGCGCCGTCGGAAATCACCGTGCTGAAGCTGGTGGCCGGCTGAGGCGGCCGGCGCGGCGCGCCGCCGACGAGCGCGCTTCGCGCCAGGCAATGTACAAGCCGCTGCCGACAATGAACAGCGCGCCCAGACAGTCGTTCAAGCCGGGCGCGTCGCGCCACACCAGCCAGCCCAGCAGCGACGCCCACAGCAGGCCGGCATAATCGAACGGGGCCACCACCGACGCCGGCCCGATGCGGAAGCCCTGGGTGATCAGCGTCAGCCCCACGGTGCTGAACAGCGCGATCCCCGCGAAGTGCGGCCAGTGCTCGAACCGCGGCGGCGTCCAGAACATGGGCACGGCCACCGCGCTGCAGACCAGTTGCCCGACCACGATGTAGAACATGGTGGTGAACACGCTCTCGGCCTGCCCGATGGCGCGCGCGGTCAGCATCATCAAGGCATACAGCACGGCAGTGGCGAGCGGGTACAGGGCGGCCGGCTGGAAGCTCGCCGCGCCCGGCTGCACGATGACCAGCACGCCGACGAAGCCGGCCGCCACGGCCAGCCAGCGGGCGCCGTCCACGCGCTCCTTGAGCACCAGCACCGACAGCGCGGTGACGAACAGCGGCGCGGCGAAGCCGATGGCGGTGGTCTCGGCCAGCGGCAGCGCCTGCAGGCCCAGATAGAAACAGGTCGCCGCGACGACATTGATGGCGCCGCGCAGCAGGTGCAGCCCCAGGTGCCGCGTGCGCAGGGCGCGGCGGCCGCCCAGCGCGGCGACCAGCGCCAGCACGAACGGCAAGGCGATGGCGGCGCGCAGGAACAGCAACTGCACCGGGCTGTAGAACTGGCCCACCCACTTGGCCAGGGCGTCGCTCAGCGTGAGCAGCAGGATGCCGCCCGACACGCAGGCGATGCCGGCCAGCGGCGTGGAGCGGGAAGAGGTACTGCCGGGAGCGGTCAAGTTCGGGACGATTCAGGATGCGGGGCACGGATCCGCGCGCGCGGATCCATCAACCAGCGAACTATATCAACTTGGCCGACGGTTCCATAACGGCCCGCCCCGGCCGGTGAACCAGCGGCCCCGGCCCGCCCCCGCGCACTGCGCCGCCGCCCGCGGCGACCGCCTCAGGCGGCCTGCGCGGCCTTGCTCTTCCACAGCTCCCAGGGCCGGTTCATCACGCCGGCCATCATCTCGTCGGCCAGCGCCGCCTCCTGCTCGGACAGATAGGTAATGTCGCCGTTCAGCCCGATGGCCTTGTGCTGCAGCGCCGCGTTCATCTCGGTGTACATGGCGCGATACACCGCCACCGGGATGGACGGCCCCACCGCGACGAAGCCGTGACCGCGCATCAGCGCGACCGACCGCTCGCCCAGCGTGCCGGCCAGCTCGCGGCCATGGTCGCGATTGCGCACCAGCATGTCGGTGTCGCCGAAGCAGCAGCGGATATCGAACACCGGCGCGCCGCCGCCCAGGAAGCCGGCCATATGGTAGATGGGCCGCAGCCGCACCGAGGAGCCGGCGAACGGGATCACCGAGGGCGAATGGCTGTGCACCACGGCCTGCACGTCGGGCCGCGCGCGGTAGATCTCGCCGTGGATATAGCGCTCCAGGTAGGGCTTGCGCGCGTCGCCGGCGACCGGCTCGGAATCCATGCCGAACTCCATGATGTCATCGGCCGTGACCAGCTCCGGCGCCAGCGAGCGCGACAGCAAGAAGCGCTGCGGGTCGCGCGGATGGCGGACGCTGACGTGGCCGAAGCCGTCCAGCACGCCGAAGCGGGCCAGTACGCGGTTGGCGACCACCAGGTCGTCGATGCAGGCCGTCAGGTCGGGGGCAGTGCTCATGAACTCTTCCTCGCAATGAAGTCAGAAAACGCGGCCGCGTCATTCCAGCGTGATGCCGGACTGGCGGGCCAGCTCGCGATACATGTCCAGGTCGCGGTCGATCTGCGCCGACATGGCGGCGGCGCCGGTCTGCCCGATCTCGTAGTAGCGGTCCCGGAACTCCTTCTGCACCGCCGGGTCGGCCATGGCGGCGGTGACGGCGCCCTCGAACTTCTCGCGCACGCCGGCGGGCAGCCCCTGCGGCGCGAACACGCCGAACCAGACGGAAACGTCCAGCCCGCCGAACGGCGCGGTCTCGGCGATGGCCGGCACATCGGGCATGAACGACACGCGCCGGGCGGACGCCACGGCCAGCATGCGCAGCTTGCCGGCCTGGGCGTGCGGCGCCAGGTTGGGGATCGTGCTGAACAGGATCGGCACCTGGTTGCCCAGGCCATCGTTGACGGCGGGCGCGCAACCCTTGTACGGCACGTGCACCATGTCGAGCTGGGCGGCCTGCTTGAACGACTCGCCGGTAAAGTGCTGCGGCGTGCCGTTGCCGCAGGACGAATAGCTCAGCTTGCCGTTGTTCTGCCGGATGTATCCCGCCAGCTCGGCCACCGTGCGCGCCGGCAGCGCCGAATTGACGCCCAGCGCCACCGGGGCCGTCACCAGCAGCGACACCGGCGCCAGCGCCTGCCGCACGTCGGGCGTGCCGCGCATGTCGAGGCTGGCATTGATGGTGAGCGTGCTGTTGGTCAACAGGAAGGTATAGCCGTCAGCCGGGGCGCGGGCGACTTGCATGGCGCCGATGTTGCCCGAAGCGCCCGGCTTGTTGTCGACGATCACCGACTGCCCGCCCAGCTGCGCGGGCAGTTTCGAGGCGAGCAGCCGGGCGACCACATCGGCGCCGCCGCCGGCGGCAAACGGCACGACGAGCGTGATGGGGCGGTCGGGATACGTCTCGGCGGCATGCGCGGCGGCCGTTCCCAGCGCCAGCCCCAGCAACAGGGCGAACGGCATCCGCCACAATAGCGAGCTTGCGGTCATGGCGATTGTCTCCAGTATTGATTATTGGTGTGGAGCCATTATGTGGATGCCGCCATACCCGCTCAAATGAAATTATCTTATCAACCATACCGCCCGTCGTATGGCGGTATGGCGGCCCCCGCTATGCCTTCCTCGACGCCTTCGCGTCCTCGGCTGGCGGGCGACCGAACATGCGGCGGAATTCCCGGGTGAACTGCTGCACGCTCTCGTAGCCCACCGCGAACGCGGCGCTGCTTGCCTGCATGCCCTCGGCCGTCATCAGGCGACGCGCCTCGATCAGGCGCAACTGCTTCTGGAACTGCAGCGGCGAGAGCGACGTCGCGGCGCGGAAATGCCGATGAAACGCCGACGGACTCATGCCGGCCGCCGCCGCCAGGCGCTCCACCGGCAGCCGCTGCGCGAACGTCGTGCGCAGCAGCGCCACCGCGCGCGCGATCCGCGGGATATGGCTGCCGGCGCCGCCAAGCTGGCGAATCGCGGCGCCGTGCCGCCCCGCCAGCAGCCAATAGTGCATCTCGCGCACCAACTGGGCCCGCAGCACTTGCAGCGCTTCCGGACGTTCAAGCAGGCGCATCAGGCGCAGCGCCGCTTCCGCCACTTCCGTGTCGGTCGGCTCGACCCGCACGGGCGGCTCCGGCGCGGCCGGTCCCGGCTGCATTTGCAGGGACAGCTCCGCGATGACGGCCAGATCCAGGTCGAGCACCAGCGAGTAATACGGTTGCGCCGGGCTGGCGCGCGTGATCTGGCTGACGGTGGGCACGTCCGCCGTGATCAGCAGCGAATCGCCCGCGGCGAAGGCAAAACGCCGCGCGCCCATCATGACCTGCTTGCCGCCCTGCAGGACCAGGCAGGCCAGCGGCCGGGAAATCGCGTACTCCAGCCCGCTGGGGGCGGTGGCGCGCACCACCGACAGCCCGGCAATCGGGGTCTGGGCCAATCCGGCCGGGCTCGCGTGCGCCTCGGCGTAGCGTCGGACCGCGTCCAGCAGCGCCTCGCTGGCGCGGTTCTCACCGTGATCTTGGGTCATGCGCCGATGTCGGGCGGACCGGGCCGGTCCGCGCACTCCAGGAGGAAAAGGCAAATGTCATGGAGACTCTGGCAAACGCGAAGCGCGCGCCGGGACGCAGAATAAACCCCGGTTTCCACTACTGCCAAGGAGCATTCCATGCGCAAGATTTCCCTCGTCACCGGCGCCAGCCGCGGCCTCGGCCGCAACTCGGCGTTGCACATCGCCCGCAACGGCGGCGACGTCATCCTCACCTACCAGAGCCGCGAAGCCGACGCCATGGCCGTGGTGCGTGACATCGAGGCGCTGGGCGGCAAGGCCGTCGCCCTGCAATTGGATGCGGGCCGCGTGTCCGGTTTCCCGGATTTTGCCCGCCGCGTGGGCGCGGCCCTGGCCCATACGTGGCAGCGCGATACCTTCGACCATCTGGTCAACAATGCCGGCCATGGCGACGTGGCCCCGCTCGCGGAAATGAGCGAGGCGGCCTTCGACAAGCTGGTCGACGTCCACTTCAAGGGCGTCTTCTTCCTGACCCAGCAATTGCTTCCCCTGCTCTCGGACGGCGGCCGCATCGTCAACTTGTCCAGCGGGCTGACGCGCGTCTCGGCCCCCGGCTGGTCCGCCTATGCCGCCGTGAAAGGCGCGGTCGAAGTGCTGACCGTCTACATGGCCAAGGAACTGGGCAGCCGCGGGATCGCGGTCAACGTGGTGGCGCCGGGCGCGATCGAGACGGATTTCTTCGGCGGCGCGGTGCGCGACACTCCCGAGTTCAACCAGTTCTTCGCCGGCATGACGGCATTGGGCCGGGTGGGCGTCGCCGACGATATCGGTCCCATGATCGCCAGCCTGCTGACCGAGGACAACCGCTGGGTCAATGCGCAGCGCATCGAAGTGTCCGGCGGCCAGGGCATCTGAGCCGGGCGGATGGCCTGGCGAACCGCGCCGGGCATCCGCCGCGCACATCATGCCGCGCGCTTCAGGGCCAGGGAGGCAAAGCCCAGCGCCCCGACCGCCAGGGCGAGCGGCGCGAACGACACCCACAGCACGGTGTCCCAGTCGTAGGCGGCCAGCAAGCCGCCGGAGGCGAACGAGCCGACCGCCATGGTGCCGAACACGATGAAATCGTTGAGCGACTGCACGCGCGTTTTCTCTTCGGGACGATGGCATTCCAGCACCAGCGCGGACGCGCCCACGAACCCGAAATTCCAGCCGACCCCCAGCAGCACCAGCGTCAGCCAGAAATGCGCGACGTCGATGCCGGTCAGCCCCACCGCGGCGGACAGCCCGGTAAGCAGCAAGCCGGCGCTGACGATGCGCCCGGCGCCGAAGCGGGTGATCAGCCGCCCCGTGAAAAAGCTCGGCGCATACATGGCGATGACGTGCCACTGCAGGCCCAGGTTGGCGTTCTCCTGGGAATGGCCGCAGAGGTGCATGGCCAGCGGGGCCGCCGTCATGAGGAAGTTCATCAGCATGTACGACACGGCGCCGCAGATCACCGCGGTGATGAAGCGCGGCTGCCGCACGATGACCCCGAGCGGCCGTCCGCTCGCCACCTCGGCCGGCGTCGGCATGGGCAGCCGCACGCCGAGCAGCACCATGGCCGATACCGCGGCGACCGCGGCTTGCACCAGGAAGGTCGCGGCGAACATGTGCGGCGGCCAGAGGTACATGGTGTGCGTCACCAGTTGCGGCCCGATCACGCCGGCCGCGACCCCGCCGCCCATCACGAACGACAGCGCGCGGGCCCGCAGCGCCGGCGCCACGCCGTCGGCGGCGGCGAAGCGGAACGACAGCACCACCGCGGCGTAGGCGCCGCCGAAAAAGGTGGCCAGGCAGAACAGCCAGAACGAGCCCAGCACCACGGCGGCCGCGGCCAGCAGGCCGACCAGCACGCCGCAGCCGGTGCCGGCCAGGAAGGCGGCGCGCCGGCCGTGGCGCCGGGCGATCGCGCCGGCGGGCAGGATGCAGGCCGCCATGCCGACCACGAAGATGGACAGGGGCAGCGTGGCGAGCGTCTTGCTGGGCGCCAGCATGTCGCCGACGATCGCCCCGGTGGCGTAGACGACCACCGAATTCGCGCCTGCCAGCGCCTGTGCGACCGTCAGGCGCGCGATGTTGCCGCGCTGTTCGCGCCGCGTCAGTTCAGCAACGGGACCGCCCGGCAAGGGCGCGGATGCGACGTTGGACAAGACTACCTCGACAAAAAAAGGCGCCCCAGGCGGGGCGGCGGGTCAGTGCGTATTGTCCACCCGATCGCGGCGCCTGTCTCGGGGCGGGCGCGTGCCGGACCCTTGGAATGTCGCGCGACGCGCGATCGACAGGCCTGCGCCGGGCCGCCACGGTCTTCCTCCGGCGGCGCTGTCCCGGCTAGCCGCCGAGCTCAGCGCCGGGCAAGCAGTCCGCCAGCCGCCGCACCCCTTCGCGGATGGCGGCGGCCTCCAGCAAGGCATATCCCATGACCAGGCCCGCCGGACCTTGCCGATGCCGGGCCCGGGCGGCGGGATGGAACAACGGGCCGATGGGGTGGACGCGCACGCCATGCTCGCGCGCCGCGCTGACCAGCGCCGCCTCCGACCCGGCCGGCACGCCGTGAAACCACGCGACCAGGTGCAGCCCGCTGCCCGCGCCCTGGATCTCCACCCGCCGCCCGAAACAGGACGTCAAGGCGTCGACAAGCGCGCGTTGACGGGCCTGCTGCTGGCGGCGCATGCGGCGTACGTGGCGGCCGTAGCTGCCGTCCTCCAGCAGCCGGGCCAGGGCGCGCTGGACCCCTGTCGCGGCATGCCGGTCCGCCACCCGCTTCGCGGCCGAGAAGGTATCCACCAGGGACGGCGGCAGCACCATGTAGCCCAGGCGCAATTGAGGCGACAAAGTCTTCGAGAATGTCCCCACGTGGATCACGCAATCGCGGCGGTCCAGCGACAGCAGCGTCGCCTCGGGCCGGACCGTATAGCGGTATTCACCGTCGTAGTCGTCCTCGATGATCCAGGCCCCGTGTTCAGCGGCCCAGTCGAGCAGCGCCCGGCGCCGGGCAATCGGCAGGAACGACCCCAGGGGGAACTGGTGCGTGGGGGTCACGTAGGCCAGTTGCGCGGCGCCGAGGGCCGCGAGCTGGCCGGTCTGCAGGCCATGTTCGTCCACGTCGACGCACCTGAGCTGGCCGCCATAGGCTTCGAAGGCGTGGTGCGCCATGCGATAGCCCGGATTCTCCACGACCACGCCGTCGCCCGGATCCACCAGCAGCCGGGCGCAGAGATCCAGCGCCTGCTGCGAACCGTTGACGATCATCAGCTGTTCCACCGAACAGGCCAGGCCTCGCGTCTGGCTCAGGTGCGCTTGCAGCGCGCGCCGCAGTTCCGGGTTGCCGCGCGGATCTTCGTACTCCAGGCGCGGGCTGCGTTGCCGCTCGACGGCCCGCAGCGCTTTCAGCCAGGCCAGCGTGGGAAAGTCCGAGCCCGCCAATGGCCCATAGACGAAATCGATCTCGCCTGGCGCGGGCGGACCGGCATCGCCGACCCCCAGGCCGGCGATGCGGCGCGCAATACCCGACAGCCGGCCGGTGTGGCCACCCGTGGCGGCACGGTGCCCCCGGCCGCGCCGGGCACGGGCCGTCAGCGCCGGCGCGGCCCCCGCGGCCACCCGGCTTGCCGCGCCAGCCCGCGTCTGGATGAAGCCGTCCGCGGCAAGCTGCTCGTAGACCAGCGACACGGTGCCCCTCGACAGCCCGCGCTCGGCGGCCAACGCGCGCGTGGAGGGCAACGGCGCGCCCGCCGCGTAGGTGCCGTCCGCGATCCTGGCGCGCAGCTCGTCGTAGAGCGCCCGGCTCAAGTTTTTCGTCAAGTCGCGGGTGCTGGGCATGGCACGGAACTGGTCCAGTGAAATTGGCATGAACTGGCTATTTTCACAGAGCCGGCCACGGCGGACAATCGTGGCTTTGCCGGGAAATCCGGCCCTTGCACCCGAGCGAGCCTGCCATGTACCTTCCCAGCCAGTTTGCCGAGCCACGGATCGAAGAACTGCACCGCATCGTCCGCGACAACCCGCTGGGCATCATGGTGCGCGCCACGCCGGACGGCATGGAGGCGGATCACCTGCCTTTCCTGTTCGACCCCGCGCAAGGCCCACATGGCGCCCTGGTCGCCCACGTCGCGCGCGCCAATCCGGTCTGGCGCGAGGTCGCCGACGGCGCCCGGGTCCTGGTGATCTTCCGCGGCGCGCAAGGCTACATTTCGCCGAACTGGTACCCGGGCAAGCAGGAGACGCATCGCTATGTGCCGACCTGGAACTACGAGGTAGTGCACGCGCACGGCACGATCCATGTCCACGACGACGAGAAATTCGTCAGGGCAGTGGTCGCCCGCCTGACGCGGCAGCACGAGTCCCGCCAGGCCGTGCCCTGGAAAATGGGCGATGCGCCGGCCGACTATCTCGACCAGCAGCTGCGCAACATCGTCGGCATCGAAATCCGCCTTGCCCGGCTGGAAGGCAAGCGCAAACTCAACCAGCATCACCGGCCGGCCGATCGCGAGGGCGCGATCCAGGGGCTGGCGGGCCAGGGCAACCACGGGCTCGCCCAGGCCATGCGGGACACGGCCCGGCCGACGGCAGGAGACGCATGAGATATACGGCGCGACGCTCCCCTTCGCCCACGACGCATCGGCCATTGCATGCTCGAGAGGAGGTCATGGGTGAATATCGGTCGCGGCGGTGAAATCCTCATCCTCACCGGCCCGCCGGGCGCGGGCAAGACAACCACGGCAGCCGCGCTGGCGGCATCGGGCGGATCGCCGAAGGTGCATCTGCATGCAGACGATTTCTGGCATTTCATCAAGCACGGGGCCATCGAGCCTTACCTCCCCGAAGCGCATAGCCAGAATGCGGTCGTACTGGATGTGCTGGCGAATGCCGCCGCCAGCTACGCCAGGGGCGGCTACTTCGTCATCGTCGACGGCATTGTCGGGCCCTGGTTCCTCGCGGCGTTTGCCGCGATCAGCCTGCCGGTCCACTACATCGTGCTGCGCCCGCCCCTGCGGGCCGCGATCGAACGCTGCCGCACCCGAGGCGGCCAGACGCTGTCGGACCCCGGGCCGATCACGGCGCTGCATCAGCAGTTCTGCGCGCTCGGTCCTCTGGAGCGGTACGTCCTGGCGACCGCAGGCCAGGATCGGGAAGACGTGCTGGCGCGCGTGACGGCGGCGCTGGACAGCGACGAATTCCGCCTGGCCCGCCAGTGAGCCGGGGACGGCGCCGGCTCGACGGACTTCGCCGTCTCCGCACGAAAATGTAACAAGCGGCCCCTCCCCCCTTGAACCGGCAGGCATCATCCCTATAATTAGCACTCGCTGCCGGTGAGTGCTAACAGCCCGTCCCGGCCTGAAAACCGATCATTTTCACCCCTTCTATATAGAAACAGGAGTTCCTCATGGCCCTGCGTCCCCTGCACGATCGCGTGATCGTCAAACGCCTGGACAACGAGCGCAAGACTGCCTCGGGCATCGTCATTCCCGACAGCGCCGCCGAAAAGCCGGATCAAGGCGAAGTCGTGGCCGTTGGCCCGGGCAAGAAGACCGAAGACGGCAAAGTGCTGCCGGTCGACCTGAAGGCTGGCGACAAGGTGCTGTTCGGCAAGTACGCCGGCCAGTCGGTGAAAGTCGATGGCGAAGAGCTGCTCGTCATCCGCGAGGAAGAAATCCTCGCCGTGATCCAGTAATTTCTGAACGAATTTTCGAAGGAAGCTCACAATGGCTGCCAAGCAAGTCCTGTTCAGCGATGACGCCCGCGTCCGCATCGTCCGCGGCGTGAACGTCCTCGCCAATGCCGTCAAAACCACCCTCGGTCCCAAGGGCCGCAATGTCGTGCTCGAGCGTTCGTTCGGCGCCCCCACCGTCACCAAGGACGGCGTGTCGGTTGCCAAGGAAATCGAACTGAAGGACAAGTTCGAGAACATCGGCGCCCAGCTGGTCAAGGACGTCGCCTCGAAGACCTCGGACAACGCCGGCGACGGCACCACCACCGCCACCGTGCTGGCCCAGGCCATCGTCCAGGAAGGCCTGAAGTACGTTGCCGCCGGTTTCAACCCCATCGACCTCAAGCGCGGCATCGACAAGGCCGTCACCGCCGCCGTGGCTGAACTGGCCAAGCAATCCAAGCCGGTCACCACCAGCAAGGAAATCGCCCAGGTCGGCTCGATCTCCGCCAACAGCGACGAATCGATCGGCAAGATCATCGCCGACGCGATGGACAAGGTCGGCAAGGAAGGCGTCATCACCGTCGAAGACGGCAAGTCGCTGGACAACGAACTGGACGTGGTCGAAGGCATGCAGTTCGACCGCGGCTACCTGTCGCCCTACTTCATCAACAACCCCGACAAGCAAGTCGCCGCGCTGGATGATCCGTACATCCTGATCTTCGACAAGAAGATCAGCAACATCCGCGACCTGCTGCCCGTGCTGGAACAAGTCGCCAAGTCGAGCCGTCCGCTGCTGATCATCGCCGAGGACGTCGAAGGCGAAGCGCTGGCCACCCTGGTGGTGAACAACATCCGCGGCATCCTGAAGACCACCGCCGTCAAGGCGCCTGGCTTCGGCGACCGTCGCAAGGCCATGCTGGAAGACATCGCCATCCTGACGGGCGGCGTGGTCATCTCGGAAGAAACCGGCATGTCGCTGGAAAAGGCCACCCTGCAAGACCTGGGCCAGGCCAAGCGCATCGAAGTGGCCAAGGAAAACACCACCATCATCGACGGCGCTGGCGACAGCAAGTCGATCGAAGCCCGCGTCAAGCAGATCCGCGTCCAGATCGAGGAAGCCACCTCGGACTACGACCGTGAAAAACTGCAAGAGCGCGTGGCCAAGCTGGCCGGCGGTGTTGCCGTGATCCGCGTCGGTGCTGCCACCGAAGTCGAAATGAAGGAAAAGAAGGCCCGCGTCGAAGACGCCCTGCACGCGACCCGTGCGGCGGTGGAAGAAGGCGTGGTGGCCGGCGGCGGCGTGGCGCTGCTGCGCGCCAAGCAGGCCATCGCCGACCTGAAGGGCGACACGGCTGACCAGAACGCCGGCATCAAGCTGATCCTGCGCGCTGTCGAAGAGCCCCTGCGCACCATCGTGACCAACGCCGGCGAAGAAGCCAGCGTGGTGGTGAACAACGTGCTCAACGGCAAGGGCAACTACGGCTACAACGCCGCGACCGGCGAGTACACCGACCTGGTCGAGCAAGGCGTGCTGGATCCCACCAAGGTGACCCGCACCGCCCTGCAGAACGCCGCCTCGGTGGCCAGCCTGCTGCTGACGGCCGAAGCCGCGGTGGTCGAGCTGGTGGAAGACAAGCCCGCTGCTCCCCCCATGCCCGGCGGCATGGGCGGCATGGGCGGCATGGACTTCTAAGTCCAGGCCTGCGCCGCGGCAGCCCCGGTACGCCGGGGCGCGCCAGACCGACGCCTCCAAGGGTACGCCCTTGGGGGCGTTTTCTTTTGGGGCGCCCTGGCCGACGGCCGCGTGGCGGCTTCGGTATCAGCCCAAGGTGTCTGACACCCCTTGGGTGTCAGACACCTCCGACGGTCGACAAGGGTGCCCAGGTGTCTGGCACCCTTCGGTGTCAGACACCTTCCAATGGACCGGAGCCAGCGGACGGGCACGCCGCTTGCGGATTGTGGCGACCCGAGAGGCCCCCCTACAATGCGTGGGTTCCCGTCTGCACAATGAGCGCCATGACTATTCCGCCCCGCTTGCTGAAGATGCTGCGTCCTTCGGAAATCGCCGGCCTGCTGGTCGAGTCGGCCAAGCAGTGGTCGAGCCACCGGGCGTCCAGCAAGGGCGCCGCGCTGTCGCTGTACATGGTGTTCTCGCTGGCGCCGATGCTGATCCTGGTGATCGCGGTGGCCGGGGTTTTCTTCGGCGAAGAGGCGGTGCGCTCGGAACTGTTCGCGCAGGTGCGCGAACTGACCGGGGCGCGCGGCGCCGAAGTCATCCAGACCGTGCTGGCCAGCGCGCACGAATCGGGCGGCGGCTGGATCGCGGCGCTGCTGTCGATTACCGTGCTGGTCTTCAGCGCCACCACCGCGTTCGCCGAGCTGCAGGCCAGCCTGGACGAGTTGTGGGACGCCACCAGCCAGCGCAAGGCCGGCCTGCAGGGCCTGGTGCGCAGCCGCATGGTGTCGTTCGGGCTGGTGCTGGTGCTGGCGATGTTCCTGCTGGTGTCGCTGATGATGAACGCGGCATTGGGCGCGGCCAAGGCCTACTACGGCGACCTGTGGACCCACTCGGCGTTCGCGGTGCTGGCCGGCTGGCTGTCCAACCTGTTCTCGTTCGCGGTGGTCACGGCCCTGTTCGCAGTGGTGTACAAGCTGCTGCCCAGCATCGATATTCCCTGGCGCGACGTCATCCCGGGCGCGATCGTAACCGCCGCGCTGTTCCTGGTGGGCAAGTGGGGCATCGGCCTGTACCTGGGCCGCGGCGGCACGGTGTCGGCCTATGGGGCGGCGGGCTCGCTGATCGCGCTGCTGCTGTGGATTTATTATTCCGCGCAGATCTTCTTCTTCGGCGCGGTGTTCACCCGCCAGTTCGCCGAACGCTTCGGCAGCCGGCAGGCTCAGGCTTCCGGCACGGACACGGTGTAGTTCAGGGCCAGGCGGCCGCCGTCGGCGTAGATGGTCTGGCCGGTGATGTAGCTGGCGTCGTCGCTGGCCAGGAACACCGCCACCTTGGCCACTTCGTCCGGCTCGCCCAGGCGGCCCATGGGTATGCGCGACAGCACCGTCCGCAGCGCCTGCGGGTCGGTGGCGATGGTCCGCATGATGTCGGTCTCGATACTGCCCGGGCCGATGGCGTTGACGCGGATGCCGCGCGCCACCAGCGACAGCGCCATCGACTTGGTCATCTGGCGCACCGCGCCCTTGCTGGCGCCATAGGCGAGCTGGTCGGCCATGGCCAGCTCGGCGGTCATCGACGACATCAGCACGATGGCGCCGTGCCTGCCGCCGCGCACCATCGCGCGGGCGGCCGCCTGGGCCACCAGGAAGGTGCCGCACACATTGACGTCCATGACGGCCTTGAAATCGTCCAGCGTCAAATCCAGGAAGTCGGCCGCGCGTATCATGCCGGCATTGCATACGCAGATGTCCAGCCCGCCCCACAGGCGCTCGCATTCGGCCACCATGGCGGCGGCGGACGGCGCGGCGGCCACGTCGGCGCAGAAGCTGCGCGCCTGGCCGGGCAGGCCTGCCATGGCGGCCTGCAGGGCGGCCTGGTCGCGGTCGACCAGCAGGACGCGCGCGCCTTCGTCCAGGTAGCGGCGGGCGATGGCCAGGCCGATGCCGCGGGCGGCGCCGGTGACCAGGGCGACCTTGTCGTGCAGCTTCATTTCAGACTCCCACGTAGGTGGCGACGAGGTCGGGGCGCGCGGCCAGCTCGGCGGAGCTGCCGTCCCATACCGAGACCCCCTTGTCGAGGATGACATTACGATCGGACAGGCGCAGCAAGGCGGTGGTGTTCTTGTCCACCACGATCATCGACAGCCCGTCGGCTTTCAGTTGGGCCAGCACGCGCCAGATCTCGGCCCGCACGACCGGCGCCAGCCCCTCGGTGGCTTCGTCGAGCACCAGCAGGCTGGGGTTGGTCATCAGGGCGCGGCCCAGCGCCAGCATCTGCTGTTCGCCGCCCGACAGTTGGCTGCCGAGGTTGGCGCGCCGCTCGCGCAGCCGCGGGAACAGCGCGTAGACGCGTTCCAGGGTCCAGGCCCGGGCGCCGCCGCGCGCCACGGCGGTGGCGAGCAGGTTTTCTTCGACTGTCAGGGTGGGGAAGATCTGCCGGCCTTCCGGCACCAGCGACAGCCCCAGGCGGCCGATGCGGTACGGCGCCATGCCGCGCAGGGCCTGGTCGCGGTAATGGATGCTGCCGTCCTGGATGGGCAGCAGGCCGAACAGGCATTTGATGACCGTGCTGCGACCCATGCCGTTGCGGCCGATCAGGCCCAGGACCTGGCCTTCGCGCACCTCCAGGTCGACGCCGAACAGCGCCTGGCAGTGGCCGTAGCCGGCGGTCAGGCCGCGGATGTTCAACATGGCGGGTCCTCCGGATCAGGCGTCGGCGTCGTCGCCCAGGTAGGCGCGGCGCACGTCGGGGTGGTTGCGGATGGCCTCGGCGTCGCCGGTGGCGATCAGCCTGCCGTAGACCAGCACGCTGATGCGGTCGGCCAGGGCGAACACGGCGTTCATGTCGTGCTCGACCAGCACGATGGTGTAGCGGCCTTTCAAGCTGCGCAACAAGTCGATGACGGCGGCGCTCTCGGCGGCGCTCATGCCGGCCATGGGCTCGTCCAGCAGCAGGATGCCCGGCTCCCCGGCCAGGGCCATGGCGATCTCGAGCTGGCGGCGCTGGCCGTAGGCCAGGCTGCCCACTTCGCTGTCGGCCACATCCTGCAGCCGGCAGGCCGCCAAGGCCTGCCGCGCCGCGTCGACCACGTCCTGGCAGGCGGCCAGCGGCCGCCACGGCGACAGGCGCCGGCGGCGCTTGCGCAGCGCGGCCAGGCAGGCGTTCTCCAGCACGGTGTAGCCGTCGAACACCGAAGTCACCTGGTACGAGCGCAGCAAGCCGAGCGCCACCCGCTGCTGCACCGTCGCGGCCGAGATATCGACCCCGTCGAGCCGCACGGCGCCGGCGTCGGCGCGCAACTCGCCCGACAGCAGGTTGATCAGCGTGGTCTTGCCCGCGCCGTTGGGGCCGATCAGCGCATGCAGCTCGCCCGGGCGGACCTCCAGCGATACGCCGTCGGTGGCCTTGAGGCCGCCGAAGCTGCGCGCCAGGCCCTGGGTGGCGAGATGGCGCGCGCGCGGCGCCGGCAGGATGGCCGCCGTCATGCCGAGGCCTCCTTGCGCAGCGGGTCGGCGCGTGGCGGGGGATCGCCGGCCGCGGCCGGCGGCCGGCGGCGCGGCAGCGCCACATAGCCGTTGCGCGCCAGCATGGCGATCGCCACCACGACCGGCCCCATCAGCAGCATCCAGTGCTGGGTCATGCCCTTGAACAGCTCCTCCAGCAGCAGGTAGCCGATCGCCCCGACCACCGGCCCCAGCACGTTGCCCAATCCGCCGATCACCACCATGACGATCAGCTCGCCCGAGACCGGCCAGGACATGTAGCTGGGCGAGGCGAAGGCCGTGAGGTTGGCCAGCAGCAGGCCGGCCACCCCGGTCAGCACGCCGGAAGCGACGTAGGCGGTCAGGCGCACGCGGAACACGGAATAGCCCAGGGCATCGACACGGCGCGGATTGACCTGGGTGGCGCGCAGGATCATGCCGAAGGGCGAGCGCCGCAGCCGCAGCATGCCCAGGCACGCGGCCAGCAGCAACGCCCAGGCGGCCCAATAGACCGGCAGGCTGCCGCCCAGGTCGAACAGGCCGAAGTCACTGCCTTCGTAGATGTTCAGGCCGTCGTCGCCGCCATACTCGCGCAGGCTGACCGCCAGGAAGTAGAACATCTGGGCGAACGCCAGCGTGATCATGATGAAACCGATGCCGGAAGTGCGCAGGCACACGGCTCCGACCGCCAGGGCGACCAGCGCGCAGACAGCCACGCAGACCGCCAGCTGCATCCAGCCGCTGGCGATGCCGTAGTACGACAGGATGCCCACCGCATAGCAGCCCAGGCCCAGGAACATGGCATGGCCGAAGCTGACCAGCCCGGCGAATCCCAGCACCAGGTTCAGGGCCACGGCCGCCAGCGCGTAGATCAGCACGCGGGCGCCGAAGGTGACGTAGAAGGGTTCATCGAGCCACTGCGCGGCCAGCGGCACGGCCGCCAAGACCAGGAACAGCAGCGGCAGGAACCATGACGCGGTGCGGTGTGATGGCATGGTGGACTCCCCGGCGAGCTCAGCGCCGCGCGGCAAAGATCAGGCCGTGCGGGCGGAACGCCAGCACCACGGCCATCAGGATGTAGATCAGCATCGATGCCAGCGCCGGCCCCACCGCGTTGGCGACTGAACTGTCGAACGCGCTGCGCAGCAGGTCCGGCAGGAAGGCGCGGCCCAGCGTGTCGATCATGGCGATGAGCAGCGCCGCCACCAGGGTGCCGCGCACGGAGCCGATGCCGCCCACCACGATGACCACCAGGGCCAGGATCAGCACCGGCTCGCCCATGCCCGACTGCACCGACAGGATCGGCCCGGCCAGCGCGCCGGCCAGGCCCGCCAGCGCCGCGCCCAGCAGGAACAGCAGCGTCTTGAGCCGGTCCACGTTGGCGCCCAGCACGCTGGCCATCGGCGCATTGCTGGCGCCGGCCCGGGTCAGCATGCCGAAGCGGGTGCGCTGGATCAGGAACCACGCCCCGGCGGCGACCAGCGCGCCCACGCCCACGATGAGCAAGCGGTAGACCGGGTAGTCGGTGCCGAACACCGCCACCGAACCGCGCAGCGCCGGCGGAATGGCGGCATAGTACGGACGGCTGCCCCAGATCACCGAGGCCAGCTCGTTGAAGAACATCATCAGCCCGAATGTAGCCAGCACCTGGTAGAGATGGTCGTGACGGTATAGCGGTCGCGCCACGACGCGCTCGAGGGCCACGCCCACCAGTCCGCTGCCGCACACGGCGGCCAGGATGGCGAAGCCGAACGAGCCGCTGGCGTTGTACGCGCTGGCGCCCAGGAACGCGCCGATCATGTACAGCGAGCCATGGGCCAGGTTGATGAAGTTCATGATGCCGAAGATCAACGTCAAGCCCGAGGCCAGCAGGAATAGCAGCGCGCCCAGTTGCAGGCCATTGAGGAATTGCGACAGCAGCAGCGATCCGTTCATGAGGAAACTCCGAGGGCGGGCGGCGCCTATTTCATCTTGCAATCGGCGGCGTAGGCATCCTTGTGATCCGTGAAAACGGTGGCCAGCTGCTTCACGCCGATGCCGCCCGCTTCTTTCACGACCTGGTACGCGTAGAAGTTCTGCACCGGCATGTTGTTGGTGTTGAAGGCGAACTTGCCACGCACCGACGGGAAAGTCGCGCCGGCGGTCTTGACCGCGGCGGCCAGCGCCTTGCTGTCGCCCAGCTTGCCGTCCAGCTTGCGCACCGCCTCGTCCAGCAGGAACGCGGCGTCGTAGCCGGCCGCCGCGTATTCGGACGGCAGGCGGCCGTACTTGGCCTGGAAGGTCTCGACGAACTTGCGGTTCTTGGGGTTGTCCAGCGTGGTGGCCCATGGCGTGCCATAGATGGCGCCCACGGCCTGTTCCTTCAGCGCGGCCAGGGTATTGGAATCGATCAGGCTTTCCGAGAAGAACGGCAGCTTCTCCATCAGGCCGGCCTGGCGCAGCTGGCGCACGAAGTTCACGCCTACGCCGCCGGTGTAGAACACGAACAGCGCATCGGGGCTGGCGGCGCTCATGCGCGAGATCTCCGCCGAATAATCGAGCTGGCCCAATTGGGTGTAGATCTCGTCGGCCGGCTCGGCGCCGTAGAAGCGCTTGAAGCCGGCCAGCTTGTCCTTGCCGGCCTGGTAGTTCGACGACATGAGGTAGGCGCGCCGGTAGCCCTGGTCCTTGACGTACTGCCCCATCGCCTCGGACATGCTGTCGTTCTGCCACCCCAGCACGAACAGGTTCGGCAGGCACATGCGGCCGGCGATGGGCGCCGGCCCGGCATTGGTGGAGATCGCCACCACGCCGGAATCCTTGATACGCCGCAGTTCCGCCATCAGCACGTTGGAAAAGCCCAGGCCGACCACCGCGTCGACCTTGTCGCGCTCGATGAACTTCTGCACGATCTGCGCGCCCACGTCCGGCTTGAGCTGGTCGTCCTCGCGCAATACCACGGCCTTCTGGCCGCCCAGGCTGCCGCCCAGCTGCTCGATGCCCAGCATCAGGCCGTCGTACTGGTCCTGCCCCAGCGCGGCCTGCGGGCCGGACAACACGCCCGAAAAGCCGACGGTGATGTCGGCCCGCGCGGCGCCCGCGCCGGCCAGTGTCGCGGCCGCGGCCAGGACGGCCAGCCCTTTTGCGAATACTTGCATTGCCTGTCTCCTTGTAGGCGGGGCGGCCCGTTCTGCGCGGGCCGGCCCCGATGTCGGCCCTGTCAGAGCTTGACGCAGACGTTGCGCAGCTCGGTGTAGAACTCCAGCGAATGCACGCCGCCCTCGCGCCCGATGCCCGACTGCCTGGCGCCGCCGAACGCGGTGCGCAGGTCGCGCAGGAACCACGAATTGACCCAGCAGATGCCCACGTTGAGGGCCTTGCCCAGGCGGTGGGCAGTGCCGACATTGCTGGTCCAGACCGTGGCGGCCAGGCCGTAGGGCGTGGCATTGGCCAGGACAACGGCTTCTTCTTCGGTGTCGAACGGGGCAATGTGGCAGCACGGCCCGAAGATCTCTTCGCGGATCACGCGCGAGGACTCCGGCAAGCCGGTCCAGACGGTCGGCTGCACCCAGGCTCCCTCGGCCAGCGCGCCCGCCATGTCGGGCACGCCGCCGCCGGCCACCACCGTGGCGCCGTCGTCGCGGGCGTACTGGTAGTAGCGCAGCACTTTTTCGCGATGGCGCAGCGAGATCAGCGGCCCCAGGTCGACGCCCGGGTCGCGCGGCCGGCCCAGGCGGTAGGCGCGCGCCCGTTCGCCCAGCGCGGCGACGAAGCGTTCGAAGATCGGCCGCTGCACATACACGCGCTCGGTGCCCAGGCAAACCTGCCCGGTGTTGTCGAAGGCGGCGCGCGCGATGCCGGCCACTGCCTTGTCGAAGTCGGCGTCGGCGAACACGATGCCGGGGTTCTTGCCGCCCAGCTCGAACGACACCGGCCGCACGCCGCGCGCGGCGGCCTGCATGATGGCCTCGCCGGTGCGGGTCTCGCCGGTGAAGGTGATGCCGTCCACCTCCGGATGGCGCGTCAGCAGTTCGCCGGCCGAGTCCGGCCCGAAGCCATGGATGACGTTGTAGACGCCCGGCGGGACGCCGGCCTGGTTCATGACCTCGCCCAGCAGCGTGGCGGTGCCCGGCGTGTCTTCCGACGGCTTGACCACGACGGTGTTGCCGCAGGCCAGGGCCGGCCCGACTTTCCAGGTCATGAGCAACAGCGGCAGGTTCCATGGGCAGATCACGCCGATCACGCCACGCGGCACCCGCACGGCGTAGTTCAGCGCATGGCCATGGTCGGGCGTGTCCATCTCGAAACTCTCGTTGGGCACGTTGCGGATCAGGTCGGCGAATATCTTGAAATTGGCCGCGCCGCGCGGAATATCGAGATGGCTGGCCAGCCCGTAGGGCTTGCCGGTGTCGGCGATCTCGGCATCGACGAAATCGTCGAAGCGCTTGTCGATGCCGTCGGCCACCGCGTGCAGCAGTTCGGCGCGCTGCTGCGCCTTCAGGCCAGCCCAGGGGCCGGACAGGGCGGCGCGCGCCGCCGCCACCGCGGCATCCACCTCGGCCGCGCCGGCTTCATGCACCTGTCCGATCAGGCGGTTGTCGACGGGATCCCGGTTGTCGAAAGTCTTGCCGGTGGCCACCCACTGGCCATTGATGAAGTTGCGGAACTCGGTCATGTCGTCCTCAGTCGGTGCCGCCGGCGCCGGCGTATTCCGGGTCGCCGTCGGCCAGGTATTCCCACATGCGCTCATAGATGCGGCCGGTGCCCACCGCCCGCTCGCGCGCCTGCGCCTCGTCCAGCCGCGGCGCGCCGTCGGCCAGCCCGGCGGCGCGCAACTGCCATTCGATGCGCGCGGCATCCTCCAGGTACCAGGTCAGCACCACCGCCTGCGGCAGCGTCGGCGCCGCCACCACCGCGCCGTTGCCGCGCATGACCACGGCCGCGGCCTCGCCCAGCGCGCGCGCCACGCCCAGCGCCTGCGCGTCGCTGCGCACCAGCAGCGGGTCGTCCCACAGCGGCACCGCGGGCCAGAAGTACGAACCCATGCCATGGCGCGGCGCGGGAGTGACGCGGGCGGCCGACAGCGCCATCACCGTGGGCGGCATGGTGCGCGCCACGCCGCCGACCTCGGGGCGGGCACGGTAGATCTGCTGGTGGATGCGCACCTCGCCCAGCACGCCGGCCGGCAGCTCGCCATGCACCGGCACCACCACCCCGGGTTCGTCCGGCGCGATCAGGCCCATGGGACGGGCGGCGCACACCAGGAAATGACCGGCATCCAGGCGCAGGCTGCAATGGCCATAGGCATGCGCCAGCCCGGCCCGCGCCAGGGCGCGCGCCGCCACGCGCACGCGCGCCTGCTCGCCGGCGGTCGGAATCGCGGCCGCCGCGCTCATGACTTGAATTCCGGGATGTCGGGACGCGCGCCCCACATGCAGAATGACGAGGGCACCGCCGGGAACTGCCGCGGCCGGTAAGTCTTCTCGTCCTCGGCGGTGATCAGGCGCACGCCGCACGAGTACTCGTAGATCATGCCGTCGGGCCCCTCGAAGTACAGGAACATGGCGCCCGAGGTGGGGTGGCGGCCGGGGCCGAATTTGATCGGTATCTTGCGTTCCTGCAACAGGTACCAGGCGCGCATGATGTCGTCGATGCTCTCGACCTGGTGGTTGATGTGCTGCACGCCGGGATGGGCGGACGGGAACAGCGCGATCTTGTGATGGACTTCGTCGATGCGCAGCAAAGGGGCATCGCCGATGCGGTCGCTGACGCGCGCGGACAACAGGCCGGTCCAGAAGGCCTCGTCGCGGCGCGCGTCGAGCGTGCGCAGGCCGATGTGGCTGAAGCCGGTGATGCCGGCGTCGCGCGACGGGAAATAGCGGCGGCCGCTATGGTGCGGCGCATAGACCAGCTCGATGCGATTGCCGGACGGGTCGGTGAACTGCAGCAGATCCTGCACGTGGCGCTGCTCGGCCGCCTGGCGCGTGCCGCGCGCGACCTGGTAGCCGCTGCGCTCCAGCACGGCGCCGGCCCGTTCCAGTTCGTCGGGCGAATCCACTTCAAAGGCCGCCGTGTGGTCGTGCGGATCGCCTTCGAAATAGCACAGCGTGTGGTCGCGTCCGTCGGAGCGGAAATAGACCGACTTGCCTTCCTTGCGGGCGACTTCCAGGCCCAGCACCTCGGTCGCGTAGCGCGCCGCGGACGCCAGATCGCGAGTACCCAGCCGGACATACCGGATGTCATGTAGCCGTATCACTGCTTGTCTCCTGGAGCGCCTGGCCGTTGGAAGGGAAAGCAAGGGCGACGCTTTTTTTCTACGATAAGCAGCAAAAATCTCGGAGTCAATAAATTTTATCGAGATTTTTTCCAAGCGGTGCTACAGTACGCCCATGGCCGATAACGTCTCGCTTCCGTCGCTCGCGCATGCCGCCACGCCCAACACGCTGGTGGGGACGGCCTACGTCAACCTGCGGCGCGACATCATCGAAGGCAAACACCCGCCCGGCTCGCGCCTGCGCGTCGAGCACCTGAAGGACGACTACGGCGTGGGCGCCGGCACGCTGCGCGAGGCGCTGGCACTGCTGGTGTCGGACGCCCTGGTCACCTCGCACGGGCAGCGCGGCTTTCACGTCACGCCGATTTCGCTGCACGATTTCCGCGACATCACCGAAAACCGCGTGCTGCTCGAAACCGAAGCGCTGCGCCAGTCCATCGAACTGGGCGACGACGACTGGGAAAGCCGCGTCCTCGCCGCGTTTCACCGGCTCGGCAAGGCCGAACAGCGCCTGGCCGGCGACCCCACCGCCGGATTCGAGGAATGGGAGCGCCGCAATCGCGAATTCCACCGCGAACTGATCAGCGCCTGTCCGTCGCGCTGGATGCACCACTTCCTGGGCATCCTGTACCAGCAAGCCGAACGCTACCGGCGCCTGACGATCACCCGGCGTCCCATCGCGCGCGACCTGCACGACGAACACCGGAGCATCGTGGACGCCACGCTGGCGCGCGACGCGCAAGCCGCCTGCGCCCTGCTGGCCAGCCACATCCGCCTCACCTACGAAGCGGTGGCGCACCTGCCGCCGGAACTCTTTTCGCCCACCCCGCAGTCCGGCACAGACACTTGAGGCGCGCGCCGCGCCCGGCCGGTCAACGGATTGCCGACAAGGAAGACCCGATGAGCCGCGATTCCACCCACGCCACCGTTGTCGCCGGCAAGGCCACGCCACGCGGCAAGTATCCGCACCTCAAGCGCGCCGGCGACCTGCTGTTCGTCTCCGGCACCAGCGCGCGCCTGCCGGACAACCGCATCGCCGGGGCCACGGTCGACGCCATGGGCACCACCAGCCTCGATATCCGCGCCCAGACCCGCGCGGTCATCGAGAATATCCGCGACATCCTGGCCAGCGCCGGCGCGACGCTGGCGGACCTGGTGGAGATCAGCGCCTTCCTGGTCAACATGAACGATTTCGGCGGCTACAACGAGGTCTACGGCGAGTACTTCGACGCCGGCGGCCCGGCCCGCACCACAGTGGCGGTGCACCAGCTGCCCCACCCTCACCTGCTCATCGAAATCAAGGCGGTGGCCCACAAGCCCGCCGCCTGATGCCATATTTCGAGCCGTGGCGCCGGCCACGGCCGCACGGAGACGCCGATGCTCGCCTACGGTACACCGCTGAATTTTGGCCGCTGGATAGACGACCACGCCCACCTGCTCAAGCCGCCCGTGGGCAACCAGCAGATCTGGCAGGACAGCGATTTCATCGTCACCGTGGTGGGCGGGCCGAACCACCGCACCGACTACCACGACGATCCGCTGGAGGAATTTTTCTATCAGCTGCGCGGCAATGCCTGGCTGAGCCTGTGGATCGACGGCAAGGAAGAACGCGTCGACCTGAAGGAAGGCGACATCTTCCTGCTGCCCCCGCACGTGCGCCATTCCCCTCAGCGTCCGGAGGCGGGCAGCGCCTGCCTGGTCATCGAACGGCAACGCCCGCCCGGCCTGCGTGACGGCTTCGAATGGTACTGCCTGGATTGCGGCGGCCTGGTGCACCGGGTCGAGGTGCAGCTCAAGAGCATTGTGACCGACCTGCCGCCGCTGTTCGAAGCCTTCTATACCAGTGAAGCCAGGCGCACCTGCCCGCATTGCGGGCGGCTGCATCCCGGCAAGGAGCGCCCCGCGTCATGATCCGCAAAATCGATATGCACGCGCACTTCTTCCCGCCCATCACGCGGCAGGAAGCGGCCGCGCTGGACCCGCTGGATGCGCCCTGGCTACGGCTGGACGGCGACGGCAGCGGGCAGATCATGGCTGGCGAGCGGCCGTTCCGCCCGGTCGACGCCACGCTGTGGGACCCGGCCCTGCGCCTGGCGCAAATGGACCGCCACGGCGTGGACGTGCAGATCCTGTGCGCCACGCCGGTGATGTTCGGCTATCGCTACCCCGCCCAGGCGGCGGCGCAATGGGCGGCGCGCATGAACGACCTGGCCCTGGCGCATTGCGCCCACGCGCCGGACCGTCTCAAGGCGCTGGCGCAGGTGCCGCTGCAGGACCTGGAACTGGCATGCCGCGAAGCCTCGCGCGCCCGCGCGGCCGGCCATCTGGGCGTGCAAATCGGCAACCACGTGGGCGCGCGCGACCTGGACGACGACGCCCTGGTGCAGTTCCTGATCCACTGCGCCAACGAACAGATCCCGGTGCTGGTGCACCCCTGGGACATGATGACCGACGGCCGCATGAAACGCTGGATGCTGCCGTGGCTGGTCGCCATGCCGGCCGAGACGCAGCTGGGCATCCTGTCGCTGATCCTGTCCGGCGCCTTCGAGCGCATCCCGCGCAGCCTGAAGCTGTGCTTCGCCCATGGCGGCGGCAGCTTCGCGTTCCTGCTGGGACGGGTCGACAATGCC
The DNA here is from genome assembly GCF_002261345.1 of Bordetella genomosp. 2. Taxonomy (GTDB): domain Bacteria; phylum Pseudomonadota; class Gammaproteobacteria; order Burkholderiales; family Burkholderiaceae_B; genus Bordetella_A. The sequence continues at coordinate 425,081 of NZ_NEVT01000007.1, forward strand.
TGGCGGCACCGCGACATCATCCGCCAGGACTGCCCGCGATTGCCGTCGTCGTATACCGACCGCTTCTACGTCGACAGCGCGGTGTTCGACGCGCGCTCGCTGCGCCTGCTGGTCGACGTGATGGGCGAGGAGCGCGTGTTGCTCGGGTCCGACTACCCCTATCCGCTGGGCGAACAGGAGGTGGGCCGGCTGGTCGCGACGGCCGGCCTGGAGGACCGCACGGTGCGGAACATCCTGTGCCGCAACACCATGGCGTTCTTCGGACTGCAGTAGGGCCGTGCGCCCCGGCAAGCTGCGGAATGTTGCGATTGGCAAGACGATCTCTCGCCGCGGCCGGCTTGTATACGAGGTGTAAGCACCGGCCGCCCGCGGACGGATACGGTCACATCGCGGCGCGCGCGGACGCTAGGATGGAGGGTTGTTGCTCCATCGATTGCCTGCCATGCCGCGACTCATTCCCCCTTTTGTGTGCCCCTGGCGCCTGGCCGCGCTCGTCCTGGCCCTGGCGGGCGCGCCGGCCGGCGCCGACACTGTCTGGCTGGACAACGGCGACCGCCTGACCGGCACCATCAAGTCGCTGGACGGCGGCAAGCTGCTGATCCACACCGAATACGGCGGCGACGTGCGCATCGCCTTCGACCGCGTCAAGACGCTGCAAAGCGATACGCCGCTGGTCATACGCGATGAATCCCTGGCGCACGACTATCGCGCCAGGCTGGCGGGCGGGCAGCCCGGCACGGTGGTGCTCGACGGCGTGGAGCGCGGCCCGGACGGCGCGCAACCGGTGCGGGCCGATGTGCCGCTGGCATCGGTGGAGCGCATCGTGCGGCCGCATCCGTTCCTGAACGAAACCGCCGTGTCCGGCCGCGTGGACCTGGCCGCCACCCGCAAGAACGCCTCGACCCAGACCCAGGACTATTCCATGGCGCTGGACACGACCGTGCGCCATGCGCTGTGGCGCCACCGCTTCACCGGCTCGTACCTGCGCAGCAAGGACGACCACAGCGTCAGCAACCACAACTACGGACTGGACTACACGCTGGACCGCTTCCTGACGGACAAGGCCTTCTGGCAGGTGCGGGCCATGCATCGGCGCGACTGGGTCGAAGACCTGGACCGCCAGACCGCATACGGCACCGGCCCGGGCTACCAGTTCTGGGACGACGAGCTGGGCGCTTTCTCGCTGTCGGCGCTGGCCGGGCGGGTGCACTACGGTTACCGCGACGGCGGCAGCGACAATGCCTATGCCGGCAGCCTGCGCTGGGACTATGTGCGCTATTTCAGCGGCAAGCAGTTCGAGCTGTTCACCAAGGGCGAACTGCTGCGCCCGTTCGACAGCGAGGCCGAGATGGCCATTAGCGGCGAGGCGGGCCTGCGCTACAACCTCAACAGCTGGATGTCGCTGTACCTGAAGTATGCGCGCAACCAGGTCAGCAGTTCGCGCGACAGCCTGAACGAATCGATCTACAGCACCGGGGTCGGCGTGAAATGGTAGTTCAGCCTGCCGCGGGCAGCAGGTCCTCGATGCGCACCGGCAATTGCCGCACGCGCACGCCGGTGGCATGGTGGACGGCATTGGCGATGGCGGCGGCGATGCCGGCCAGGCCGATCTCGCCGATGCCGCGTGCGCCCGCGTCGTTCCAGGCGTAGTCGGGGTAATCGAGGAAACTCACGTCCATGCGCGGCGCGTCGGCGTGGGTGGCCATGATGTAGTCGGCCAGGTTGCTGTTGACGGGCGCGCCCGAGCGGGGGTCGTAGTGGGTCTGTTCCAGCAGGGCCATGCCCACGCCCATGACGATCGCCCCTTCGATCTGGTTGCGCGCCATACGCGGGTTGATCATGCGGCCGCCGTCGATCACCGTCACCACGCGGGCGACGCGCAGGCGCGCGGTGGCGGGGTGCCAGGTCACTTCGACGAAATGCGCGCCGTACGAGTTGATCGAATACTGCTTCTTCTGCTCCCGGCCCGAGCCGGCGTGGCCGTCGCCCGAGACCGCGGCCACGCCGGCGGCCGCCAGCACCTCGGCCAGCGGCACGCCCGCGCCGGCGCCGTCATCGGCCAGCCGCAGGCGCCCGTGCCGCAGCCTCAGCTCGCTGGCCTGGCGGCCGGCGAACGGCCCCTTCTCGCCCACCGCCAGCTTGCAGGCACCCTGCACCGCCTTGCGCGCGGCGGCCAGCACCGCCGGCACCACCGAGGCAGTGGCCGCCGAGCCGCCCGAAATCGGGCCGCGCGGCAGGCGCGTATCGCCCAGCGCCACCTGGATGCGGTCCGGCGCGATGCCGGTCTCGGCGCTGACCAGTTGCGCCAGCACCGTGTAGGTGCCGGTGCCGATGTCCTGGGTGGCGCACACCACGCGGGCTGAGCCGTCGGCATGCAGGCTGACGCTGGCGTCGGTCGGCATGCGCAACCCCAGCCAGGAGCACGACGCCACGCCCCAGCCCAGCACCAGTTCGCCGTCGCGCATCGAACCGACCGCGGGCGAGCGGTCGCGCCAGCCGAACGTCGCCGCGCCCTGCTGCAGGCATTCGCGCAGATGGCGCGATGAGAACGGCAGGCCATTGCCTTCATCGTGGTCGGGCTCGTTGCGCAGGCGCAGCTCGACCGGGTCCATGTCGAGCGCGATGGCGAGCTCGTCCATGGCCGATTCGAGCGCGTACATGCCCGGCACCGCGCCGGGCCCGCGCATCGAGGTGGGCGCGCCGACGTGGCGGCGCGCCAGGCCGGAGCACACCAGCAGGTTGGGCGTGCTGTACATGCGCGGCGTCGCTTCGCCGCAGTTCTCGCGGTAGTCGTCCAGTATCGATGCCTGGCTCAGGTAGTGGTGCTGCAGGGCCACCAGCCGGCCTTCCGGGGTGGCGCCCAGGCGCAGGCGCTGGCGGGTATACGGGCGGTGGCCGGTGCTGTGGAAGGTCATGGCGCGGCTCACCACCAGCTTGACCGGCCGGCCCAGCAGGCGCGCGGCGACTGGCGCCAGCAGCGAGTGGTTCCAGGCCCACAGCTTGCCGCCGAAGCCGGTGCCCAGGTAGTGCGAGATGACCCGCACGTTCTCCTTGCCGGTGCCGAGCATCTGCGCCGCCACGTCGCGATGGTTGACCACGCCCTGGGTCGTCTCGTACAGCGTATAGGCTTGGCCGTCGTACTCGGCGACGCAGGCGTGCAGTTCCAGCGAATTGTGGGTTTCGACCGGCGTGCAGTAGGTGGCGTCGATGCGCACGGCGGCGCCTGCATAGGCGGCCGGCGCGTCGCCGCGCCGGCTCTCGACCTCGGGCGTGTCCTCGGCGGCGGGCGGTGCGACGTCGGGCGGCTGGCTGTCGTAGCTCACGCGCACGGCGCGCGCGGCCGCCTGGGCCTGTTCCAGCGTATCGGCCACCACCAGCGCCACGTACTGGCCGTAATAGCGGATGATGTCGTCATCCAGCGGCGGCCGGGCCTCGTCGATGGAACCGCTGGCGGCGCGGTACAGCGGCGGCCGGTTGCCGTGGTGCAGGACGGTCCGCACCCCGGGCATGGCCAGCGCCGCTTCGGCCTCCAGGGCCAGGATGCGGCCGTTGGCGACGGTGCTGCATACCGGCACGGCGTAGAGCATGCCGGGCAGCATGAAATCGGCGGTGTAGCGCGCCGCGCCGCTGACTTTCAAGGGGCCGTCGATGCGCGGCAGGGGCTGGCCGATGGCCTCGGGATGAGCAATGCGGGGAGATTCCATGTCGGGTCCTTGCTCAGTGCGGCGGCAGGGCCATGGATAGCGCATGCGCCAGGCAGCGCCTGGCCAGCTCGATCTTGAAGCCGTTCTGGCTTTGCGGCACGGCGTCGCGCAGCGCGGCGTGGGCTGCCTGCGCATAGCGGCCCGCGTCCGGCGCCTGGCCGACCAGCAACTGCTCGGCGGCCGGACAGCGCCACGGGCGCGTGCCCACGCCGCCCAGCGCGATGCCGGCCGCCACAATGCGCTCCGCGTCGGACTGCAGCACCACCGCGGCCGAGGCCAGGGCGAATTCGTAGGAAGCCCGGTCGCGCAGCTTCAGGTAGGTCGAGTGGGTGCCCGGGCGCGGCGCCGGCAGCGTCACGTGGGTGATCAGTTCGCCGTCGCGCAGCGCGGTTTCCCGCTCCGGGGTGTCGCCGGGCAGCAGGAAGTAGTCCCGCAGCGCGATGTCGCGCGGGCCGCGCGCGCCATGCACATGCACGGTGGCGTCCAGCGCCATCAGGGCCACATTCATGTCCGACGGGTTGGTGGCGATGCAGTGCGGGCTGCCGCCCAGCACCGCCAGGTTGCGGTTGTGGCCCCCGATGGCGTCGCAGCCGCTGCCGGGCTCGCGCTTGTTGCAGCGCGCCGCGCGGTCGCGGAAATAGACGCAGCGGGTGCGCTGCAGCAGGTTGCCGCCGGTGGTGGCCATGTTGCGCAACTGCGCCGAGGCGCCCGCCAGCAGCGCCTGCGACAGCGCCGGGTAGTGCCGGGCGATGTGCGGATGGCGAGCCAGGTCGGCATTGCTCACCAGCGCGCCGATGCGCGCCCGGCCGTCGGCCAGGATCTCGACCTGGTCCAGGCCCAGCCCGTTGATGTCGACCACATACGCGGGCGTCTCGACATCGAGTTTCATCAGGTCGACCAGGGTGGTGCCGCCGGCCAGGAAGCGCACGCGCGTCTCGGGGCGGCCCGGCGCGGCCGCCAGGCGCACGGCCTCGTCGATATCGGCGGCGCGCAGGTATTGGAAAGCGTGCATGGCGTCACCGGTTGCCGCGCACATCCTGCACGGCGTCGATGATGTTGGCGTACGCGCCGCAACGGCACAGGTTGCCGCTCATCAGTTCGCGCACCTCGTCGTCGCTGTCGCCGCAGGGCTCATTCAAGAGCGCGGCCGCCGACATGATCTGCCCGGCGGTGCAGTAGCCGCACTGGTAGCCGTCGTGCGCCACGAAGGCGGCCTGCAGCGGGTGCGGCGTCCGGGCATCGCCCAGGCCCTCGATGGTGGTAACGGCGCGGCCGCCCGCGGCGGCCGCCAGCACCAGGCACGCGTTGACGCGCCGTCCGTCGAGATGCACCGTACAGGCGCCGCACTGGCCGTGGTCGCAGCCCTTCTTGGTGCCGGTCAGGTGCAGGGTTTCGCGCAACGTGTCCAGCAGGGTGGCGCGCGGGTCCAGCAGCAGTTCATGCTCCACCCCATTGACACACAGGGTGGTGGAAATGGCGCCGTGGCCCGGGCCATGGGCGTGCGGCGCGTCGCCGGAGGGATAAGACATGAGAAGGCTCCTGGCTGCGGGTGACGGGGATGCGGCAGGCGCTACAGCAAGCAGCATGCCCGCCCCGCCGCTCAGGCGCAAGCGGGCGGCGGCGTACCCAGCCGTTCACTCCAATGCAGAAATTCCTGCCACAAGCCCGGCTCGACCGGAATGCCGTCGCGCCGCCGCGCCGCCTCGGCCGCCTGCTCCGGGTCGCCCGGCATGCGCGGCCGGCCGGGTTGCGCCGCCAGCTCGGCGGCCAGCAGCGCCACCACGGCCGCCAGCTGCGCGCCGCCGGCGAAGCGCTGTGGATCCAGCACGATGAAAAACGCCCCCAGGCGGCGCGGCTCGGCCAGTTGCTCGTACATGGGCGTGATGTGCGGGCCATACGGGTTGCCATGCAGCGGCCCGCACAGCAGCTCGATCATCAGAGCCAGCCCGTAGCCCTTGTAGCCTTGCTGCGCGCCGCCCAGCGGCCGCAGCGCGCGCGCCGCGCGCGGGTCGGTGGCGTCGCCGCCGTGCGCGTCCAGCGCCACGCCGGGCGGCAGCGCATGGCCTTCGCGGCGCGCATTCATGACGCGGTTCCACGGAATGGCGGTGGAGGCCATGTCCAGGCACACCGGCGGCCCGTCCTGGCGCGGGAACGCGATGGAAACCGGGTTGGTGCCCAGGAACGGCGCATGGCCGCCGAATGGCGCGGCAATGGCGTCCGAATGCGTGAACGCCAGGCCGACCAGCCCGGCCTCCGCGGCCGCGCGGCTGTACAGGCCGACCGCGCCGCAATGCGAGGAATCGCTGACGCCCACGGCCGCCACCCCGGCCTCGCGCGCCATCTCGATGGCCAGGCGGTTGGCGCGGTGCGCCACCACGATACCCAGCCCCTGCCCGCCGTGCACCTGTGCCGTGGCCGGACCGCTGCGCACCGTGCGCACGGCGGGCCGCGCCAGGATCGAGCCGTGCGCCAGGCGGTTCAGATAGTGCGGCAGGCGCGCGATGCCGTGCGAATCGATGCCCCACAGGCTGGTCTGCACCAGGCTGTCGGCCAGGCAGGCGGCGTCGTCGGGCGGCACGTCCAGCGCGCGCAGGCAGCGGCGCGCCCATTCGCGCAGCGCGGGCGCGGCGCAGCGGCGCGGCGCCGCGGTAGCAGAAGTATCGTTCACAGGGCCTCCCGGGCGGCGGCGCGCGCGCCGTGCCGCCGCATGACGGATGCGTGGCGCGCCACCGCATCGATGAATGCCGCATGGCCGGCCAGGTCGCCGAATACCGGCGCGTAGCCGACCAGGGCGCGGGCGCGCGCCGCATCGGCGGCGGCGCCCTCGCCCGCCGCCGCCACGCGGGCGCACAGTTCGGCGGCGAGCGGGTCCTCGATCCGGTAGGACGCGCCGCGCTCATCGTGGCCGCGCAGGTACTGCAGCCAGGCGGCCACGGCGAGCGCCAGCCGGTCGAAGCCCGCGCCGGCGCGCAGGCGCTCGCGCAGGGTGTCCAGCAGGCGCTGCGGCAGCTTCTGCGAGCCATCCATGGCGATCTGCTGCAAGCGGTGCGGCAGCGCCGGGTTGGCGAAGCGCGCCAGCAGGCGGGCGCGCAGCGCGTCGGGCGCAAGTCCCGGCGTGGCCGGCAGCGTGGGCGCGATCTCGTCGCGCATCAGGGCGTCCAGGTAGCCGCGCAGCGCGGGGTCGGCGACGGCCTCGCTGACCGTGGCGAAGCCCGCCGACACGCCCAGGTACGCCAGCGCCGAATGCGGCCCGTTCACCATGCGCAGCTTCAACCGCTCGAAGGGCGCGGCGTCGGCCACGAAACGCGCGCCGCCCGGCTGGTCCCAGGCGGGCCGTCCGGCGGCGAAGCGGTCCTCGATGATCCATTCCAGGAACGGCTCGCCCACCACCGGCCAGGCGTCGGCCACGCCCAGGCGCGCGGCGATGCGCTGCCGGTCATCGTCGGAGGTGCGCGGCACGATGCGGTCGACCATGGAATTGGGAAAGGTGCAGTCGCGCGCGATCCAGTCGCGCAGGCGCGGCGCGACGGCGGCCGCGAACTCCAGCACCAGGCCGCGCAGCGTATCGCCGTTGGCGGGCAGGTTGTCGCACGACAGCAGCGTGACCGGGCCGCGGCCGGCGGCGTGGCGCGCCCGCAGGCCATGCACCAGCATGCCGATGGCGCTGCGCGGCGCGTCGGGGTGGACCAGGTCGTGGATGATGTCGGGGTCCTCGCCGCGCAGCCTGCCGGTGGCCGGTTCGTGGCAATAGCCCTTCTCGGTCACGGTCAGGCTGACGATGCGCGTGTCGGGATGCGCGATCTGCGCCAGCACCGCGGCGGGGTCCTCGGCCGCCACCAGCACGCGCCGCACCGCGCCGATCACCGCCAGCGCCTCGCGCGGCCGGCCCGCCGCGTCGGCGTCGCGCAGCGACAGCGTGTACAGGCCATCCTGCGGCGCCAGGGCGTCGCGCGTCGCCGGACTGCGCAGCGACACGCCGACGATGCCCCAGCGCCGGTCGCCGCCGGCGGCCAGGGCCAGGTCGGTCACGGGCGCCTGATGGGCGCGGTGAAAGGCGCCCATGCCCAGGTGCACGATGCCGGCGCGCAACCGCCGGCGGTCATAGGCGGGCCGCGCCACGTCGGCCGGCAGGCCGGCCAGGCTGGCGGCGTTCAGGCGGCCGGCCATGGCGCTACCAGTGCCACAGCGTGCCGTCGTGGGCCTGCCGGTTGACCGGCAGGTAGGCGCGCTGGTACGGATACCTGGCGGCCAGTTTCTCGTCGATCTCCACGCCGTGGCCGGGCGCCTCGCCCGGGTGCAGCATGCCATCGGCGAAGGTATAAGCGTGCGGAAATACCGCGTCGGTTTCGTCGGTATGGCGCATGTACTCCTGGATGCCGAAATTGGGCACCCACAAGTCGAAATGCAGCGCCGCTCCCATGCACACCGGCGACAGGTCGGTGGCGCCGTGGCAGCCGGTGCGCACCTGGTACAGCGCCGCCAGGTCGGCGATGCGGCGCAGGTGCGTGATGCCGCCGGCGTGCACCACGGTGGCGCGGATGTAGTCGATCAGCTGGTTCTGGATCAGGTCCTTGCAGTCCCACAGGGTGTTGAAGATCTCGCCGACCGCCAGCGGGGTGACGGTGTGCTGGCGGATCAGCCGGAACGCCTCCTGGTTCTCGGCCGGGGTGGCGTCCTCCAGCCAGAACAGCCGGTAGGGTTCGAGCGACTTGCCCAGGCGGCCGGCCTCGATCGGCGTGAGGCGGTGGTGCACGTCGTGCAGCAGGTGGGTGTCCCACCCCACCGCGTCGCGCACGCGCTCGAACAGCCGCGGCACGTGGTCCAGGTATTTCTCGGTGCTCCAGTCGTGCTCCGAGGGCAGGTCGGCGTCGGCCGGCTCGTAGAACATGCGGCCGCGGCCCACGCCGTACACGGCGTTCAGCCCGGGCACGCCGCTCTGCGCGCGGATGGCGCGATAGCCCATGTCGCGGTAGCGCAGCACCTCGTCGACGGTCTCGTCGATGTCGCGGCCGTTGGCGTGGCCGTAGACCATCACGCCGGTGCGGCTGCGACCGCCCAGCAACTGGTACAGCGGCATGCCGGCCGCCTTGGCCTTGATGTCCCACAGCGCCGTGTCGACCGCGGCGATGGCGGACATGGTGACCGGCCCGCGCCGCCAGTAGGCGCCGCGATAAAGAAACTGCCAGATATCTTCGATCTGGTGCGCGTCGCGCCCGATCAGGCAGGGCGCCACGTGGTCGGCCAGGTAGCTGGCCACGGCCAGCTCGCGGCCGTTCAGCGTGGCATCGCCGATGCCGGTCAGGCCCTCGTCGGTCTCGATCTTGAGCGTGACGAAGTTGCGGCCCGGACTGCAGACGATGACGCGTGCATTGCTGATCTTCATGAAGAACCCGTTTGCGTGAACTGGGCGCGCGGCCCCGCGCCGCGCGCCGGAATGGCGCTACATCACCGCCCCCAGCTGCCAGGGCACGAATTCGTTCTGCCCGTAGCCGTGGATCTCGCTCTTGCTGCGACGCCCGGACGCGGTATCCAGCATCAGGCGGAAAATGCGCTCGCCCATGGCCTGCACATCGCTGCTGCCGTCGACCACTTCGCCGCAATTGATGTCGATGTCGTCCTCCTGGCGCCGCCACAGCTCGGTATTGGTGGCCAGCTTCAGCGAGGGCGCCGGCGCGCACCCGTAGGCCGAGCCGCGCCCGGTGGTGAAACAGATCAGGTTGGCGCCGCCCGCCACCTGGCCGGTGGCCGAGACCGGGTCGTAGCCCGGCGTGTCCATGAACACCAGGCCGCGCGCGGTGACCGGCTGCGCATACTCGTACACGTCGACCAGGTTGGTGGTGCCGCTCTTGGCGATGGCGCCCAGCGATTTCTCCAGGATGGTGGTCAGGCCGCCCGCCTTGTTGCCGGCCGACGGGTTGTTGTCCATCTCGGCATCGTTGCGGGCGCAGTAGTCTTCCCACCAGCGCAGCCGCGCCAGCAGCTTGTCGGCGACCGCCGGCGACACTGCCCGGCGCGTCAGCAGGTGTTCGCCGCCGTAGATCTCCGGCGTTTCCGACAGGATGGCGGCGCCGCCGTGGCGCACCAGCAAGTCCACCGCCGCGCCGAGCGCGGGGTTGGCGCTGATGCCCGAATAGCCGTCCGAGCCGCCGCATTGCAGGCCGACCGTCAGGTGACTGGCCGGCACCGCCTGGCGTTGCGCGCGGTTGGCGTCGTCCAGCATGCGCTCGACCAGTTCGATGCCGCGCGCCACGGCGCGGCGCGTGCCGCCCGTGCCCTGGATGCTGAAGGTCTGCAGGCGGCCGCTTTCCCGCAGGCCTTCCTGTTCCATCAGGCCGCCGATCTGGTTGGTTTCGCAGCCCAGCCCCACCACCATCAGCGCGGCGAAATTGGGATGGCGCGCGTAGCCCCCCAGGGTGCGGCGCAACACGCGCAGCGGCTCGCCGTCGCTGCCGGTGGCGCAGCCGGCGCCGTGCGTGAGCGCCACCACGCCATCGACATGCGGATAAGCCGCCAGCGCCTCGGGGCGGATATCGCGCCGGAAATGATCGGCGATGGCGCGCGCCACCGTGGCCGAGCAGTTCACCGAAGTCAGCACGCCGATATAGTTGCGCGTGGCGATGCGGCCGTCGGCGCGCACGATGCCCTGGAAGCTGGCCGGCTCGGCGACGTAGCGGGTGGGGTGCGCGTCCTGCCCGACCGCATAGTCGCGCTCGAAATCGGAGAACGCCAGGTTGTGCGTGTGCACGTGCTGGCCGGGCGCGATGTCCTGGCGCGCCACGCCGATGATCTGGTTGTAGCGCCGCACCGGCTCGCCGGCAGCGATGGCGCTCACGGCCACCTTGTGGCCCGGCGGCACCAGGCCGGCCACGCTGACGCCTTCGGCGGGCAGCGGCGTGCCGCCCACCAATTGGCGCCGCGCGATGACGACGTTGTCGGCGGGGTGGATGCGGATGACGGGGTTGTCGCCGGGCGCGTCCATGGCGTGGGCTCCTGTTGGGGTGGACCGGCCTAGCCGTCGATCAGTTGCGGGTCCCAGGCGTGCACGCGCTGCTGCTGCTCGCCCAGGCCGGCGATGCCCAGGCGCATCACGTCGCCCGGCTGCAGGTACACGGCGGCGGGCTTCTGGCCCATGCCCACGCCCGGCGGCGTGCCGGTGCTGATCAAATCGCCCGGATACAGCGTCATGAAGCGGCTGACGTAGCTGACCAGCTGGGCCACGCCGAACACCATGGTGCGCGTGTTGCCGTCCTGCATGCGCTTGCCGTTGACTTCCAGCCACAGGTCCAGCGCCTGCGGGTCGGCCACTTCGTCGGCCGTGACCAGCCAGGGCCCCACCGGGCCGAAAGTGTCGCAGCCCTTGCCCTTGTCCCAGGTGCCGCCGCGCTCGATCTGGTATTCGCGCTCGGACAGATCGTTGACGACGCAGTAGCCGGCCACGTGGGCCAGCGCATCGGCTTCTTCCACATAGCGCGCCTTGCGCCCGATGACCACGCCCAGCTCGACCTCCCAGTCGCTCTTGCGCGAGTCGCGCGGCAGCACGACGGCATCGTTGCAGCCGATCACCGCGCTGGTGGTCTTCATGAAAACGACCGGTTCCTGCGGCACCGGCAGGCCGGACTCGGCCGCGTGGTCGGCGTAGTTCAGCCCGATGCAGACGAACTTGCCCATGCCGCGCCAGGGCGGCGCGATGCGGCCGGGCCGCTCGACCACCGGCAACGCCTCCGCCTCGAGGGCGCGCAGCGGCGCCAGACCCGCCTCGGTGAGCGTTTCGGCCGTGATGTCGGCGATCTTGCCGGACAGGTCCCGCACGCGGCCTTGCGCGTCGACCAGGCCGGGTTTCTCGGCGCCCTTGGCGCCATAACGCAGCAGTTTCATCAGTGGTTTCCTCGTAGTGATGCAGGTGATCCGGTATGCACGAGCCTCAATTGGACCAGCCGCCGTCGATGACCTGGGCGGTGCCGGTGGTGAAAGCCGATTCGTCGCTGGCCAGGTAGACCGCCAGGGCGGCGATCTCCTCGGCGCGGCCGATGCGCCCCATGGGCTGGCGGGCCACGAAGGCGGCCTCCACGGCGGCGTCGCTCTGGCCGCTGGCGCGCGCCTGCGCGGCAATGCGCTGGCGCAGCGAAGGCGACTCGACGGTGCCGGGGCAGATGGCATTGCAGCGCACGCCCTGCCCCACGAAGTCGGCCGCCACGGATTTGGTCAGGCCGATGACGGCCGCCTTGGTGGTGCCGTACACGAACCGGTTGGGCGCGCCCTTCACGCTGGAGGCGACCGAGGCCATGTTGACGATCGAGCCGCCGCCGCGCGCGATCATGCCGGGCAGGAAGGCGCGGATCAGCCGGTACATGGCGCGCACGTTCAGGTCGAAGGAAAAGTCCCAGGCCGCTTCGTCGCAATCGAGGATGGTGCCGGCATGCACGAAGCCCGCGCCGTTGAACAGCACGTCCACCGGGCCGGCCTCGGCCGCCGCGCGGGCCACCGCCTGCGCATCGGTCACGTCGAGCACCCGCGTCGCGCAACCGGCCACGTCGTGCAGCGACTGCGGGTTCAGGTCGGTCGCGACGACCCGCGCGCCCTCGCGGGCGAACGCCAGGGCGGTGGCGCGGCCGATGCCTTGTCCGGCCGCGGTGACGAATGCGGTTTTCCCTTCCAATCTGCCAGGCATGCCAGCAACTCCTCGATGCAAGTCAAGAACCGGCGGCCGCGCCGGCGACGAAGCCCGCCGTCAGCGCCCACCCACCATGTCGGGCAGCCACATGCTGACGCCGGGCACATAGGTAATGACGATCAGCGCGAGAAACAGCGGTACCAGCCACGGCAGGATCGCCATGGTGGTGCGCTCCACCGACAGCTTCGAGACCCGCGCCAGCACGAACAGCACCATGCCCAGCGGCGGATGCAGCAGGCCGATCATCAGGTTCAGCGTCATGACCAGGCCGAAATGGATCGGGTCGATGCCCAGCTTCAGCACCAGGGGCAGCAGGATCGGCACCAGGATGGTGATGGCCGCGATGGTGTCGATGAAGCAGCCCACCACCAGGATCAGCACGTTGGCCAGCAGCAGGAACACCCATTTGTTGTCGGTCACGGCCAGGATGGCGTCGGTCAGCGCCTGGGCGGCCTGGGTGGTGGTGAGCAGCCAGGCGAACACCGACGCGGCGGTCACGATGAACAGCACCGACGCGGTGGTCTCGATGGTGTCGAAAGTGGCCTTGGCCAGGGTGCGCAGGGTCATGGAGCGGTAGCGCACCAGGCCCAGGAACAGCGCCCAGATCACCGCCGCCACGGCGGCCTCGGTGGGGGTGAACCAGCCCATTGTCATGCCGCCGATCAGGATCACCGGCGCCATCAGCGCCATGACGGCCGAAAAATCGAAGTACCAGTCGGCCGCCAGCAGCGCCGCGAAGGCGACCAGGGTGGCGACATTGGCCGACACGCCATAGCGCGTCATCAGCCAGATGGTGAACGGGAAGGCCAGCACCACCAGCACTTCCACCGAGGCGCCGCCCAGGCGCTTCCAGTTAAACGGCACGTCGCCGCCCCAGTTGTTCTTGCGCGCGAAATACGCCACGGTGAACATCATCAGCAGCGTCAGCACGGCGCCGGGCACCACGCCGGCCAGGAACAGCGAGCCGATCGACACGTTGGCCATCATGCCGTAGATGACGAACGGCAGCGACGGCGGCAGGATGGGCCCCAGCGTGGCCGAGGCCGCGGTGACGCCCACCGCGAACTCGGTCTGGTAGCCGTGGTCCTTCATGGCCTTGATCTCGATGGTGCCCAGCCCGGCCGCATCGGCGATGGCGGTGCCCGACATGCCGGCGAACACCACCGAGCCGACGATGTTCACCTGGCCCAGCCCGCCGCGCATCCAGCCCACCAGGGCGACCGCGAAGTTGTAGATGCGGCCGGTGATGCCGGCGATGTTCATCAGGTTGCCGGCCAGGATGAAGAACGGCACCGCCAGCAGCGGGAACGACTCCACGCCGGCGATCATGCGCTGCGCCACCACCACGTCGGGCACGCTGCCCGACCACAGCACGAACAACAGCGAGGCGCCGGCCATCGAAACGGCCACCGGCACGCCGAAGATCATCAACAACAGGAAAGTTCCGATCAAGATTCCCATACTGGCTCCTCGTCGCGCGCGGCGCGTCAGTCCTGGCTCTGGTAGGCGGCGGGGTTCTCCAGCGCGGAATATCCCTGGCGCCAGTTCTGCACGCTGACCTGCACCGAGCGCACGAACATCATCACGAAGCCGGCCAGGGCCAGCCAGTACACATACGCCTTGTCCCAGAAAATGGTAGTCATGGGCTCCACGCCCACCAGGTCGATATAGCGGTACACCAGCCAGACGGCATAGCCGAAGAACAGCGTGCGCAGCAGGTCGATCAGGGTGGCCAGCACGCGCGCCAGGCCCTTGGGCAGGTAGCGGTACAGGAAATCGACCTGGATGTGGCGGCACATCCGCACGCACATGGCCGAGCCCATGAACACCACGCCGATCAGCGCGTAGACGGCCAGTTCCTCGGTCCAGGCGAACGAGTCGTTGAGCACGTAGCGCGTGAAGAACTGCAGGAAGACCAGCGCCCCCATGACCCAGAACAGAGCCAGGCAGAACCAGTCCTCGAACGCATAGCCCGACAGGCTGACATGCTGCTGCTGTTCGTCGGCCTCCTCGAAGCTGTGGACGATGGATTCGACCGCGGTCTGGTGCGACTCGGCCGCGGCGCGGCCGTCCTCGCCCCGGTACTGGGCCATGGCCGGCGGCGCGGCCCCGCTGTCGATGTGCATGGCATTCCCCCTGTCGGTTGCCGGCTGGCCGGGCGGCGCGCCGCGCCGGCCAGGCCGCGCGTACGCTTACTTGACGGCCTGGATCCGGTCCCAGTCGGCCTTCTCGTAGCCGTACTGCTCGAACGGCACCTTCTTCAGCACGGTGTCGCGAAAGCCCGCCGTGTCGACTTCCGCGACGTTCAGGCCCTTCTGGCGAAACACCTCCACCAGTTCCTTCTCGCGCTTGGCCACTTCCACCGACGCGGTGGCGGCGGCTTGCTGGGCCACCTCGGCGAAGATCTTGCGGTCTTCCTCGGACAGGCTCTTCCAGAGCTTGCCGGAGATGACCGTGTTGAGATGGTCGACGATGTGGCCCGTCAGCACGATGTTCTTCTGCACCTCGAAGAACTTCTTGGCTTCGATGGTGGTGAGCGGGTTCTCCTGCGCCTCGACCGTGCCGTTCTGCAGCGCCAGGTAGACTTCGGCGAAGGCGATCGGCGAGGTATTGGCGCCGCAGGCGCGCGGCATCGCCAGGTAGGCCGGCACGTCGGGCACGCGCATCTTCAGGCCCTGCATTTCCGGGCAGGTGGTGAAGGCGCGGTTGGAGGTGGTGTGGCGCGTGCCGTAATAGGTGGTGGCGACGATGTGGTTGCCGCTTTTCTCCTCGTAGCCCTGGGTCAGCGTCTTGTAGATATCGCTCTTGGTGTAGGCCAGCAGGTGCTCGGGATCGCGGAATGTGTAGGGGTAGTAGGTGACGCCGATGCGCGGGAAGCTCTTGGCGGCGAAGCTGGAGCCGGAAATGATCATGTCCACCGTGCCCAGCGTCAGGCCCTGGTTGATGTCGTTTTCCTTGCCGAGCTGCGAGGCCGGGTAAACATCGATGTGGTAGCGGCCATTGGTGCGCTTCTCGATTTCCTGGGCCGCCCACACCGAACTGGTATGGAAGGGCTCGGAAGTCTCGTACACGTGCGCCCACTTCAGCTTGGTCTGGGCCAGCGCGCTACCCGATGCGGCCAGCGCGACGGCGGCCAGTAGCGCCTTGACGGCATTGCCTTGCTTCATCGTTGTCTCCTCTCGTGAGGTTGAGCAGGTGGCGGCGTGTTGTTATGGGTTGCCGCTGCCTTTGGTGGTGGTCAGGATTCACATACGAGCTGCACCTTGGTACTGCGCGCGCGGTCGGCGGCCAGTTCGAAGGCCTCGACCGCGCGCTCGAGCGGCAACTGCGCGCTCATCAACGGCCGCACGTCGACCCTGCGCGTGCGCAGGAACGTGACGGCCCAGTCGAATTCGATGCCGGCGCGGAACGCCCCGACGTAGTCCAGTTCGCGCGCCATGATGTCGTTGGCGGGAAACGGCATGCCCTCGGCCGGCAAGGTGCCGACCTGGACGATGCGCCCGCCGCGGCGCACGGCCGCCAGGCAGGTGCCCAGCGCTGCGGGGCTGCCGGCCGCCTCGATCGCCACGTCGGCCAGGTCGGCCAGGTCGCCCACTGCCGCGGCGTCGGCGCGTACGGCATCGTCGGCGCCCACCTGGCGCGCCATCTGCAGCGGCCGCTCGGCGATGTCGGCCACCACGATGCGCGCGGCGCCCGCCAGGCGCGCGGCCATGACGGTCATGCAGCCGATGGTGCCGCCGCCGGTGACCAGCACGGTCTTGCCCAGCAGCGACCCGGCACGATTGACGCCGTGCAGGCCGATGGACAGCGGCTCGGCGCAGGCCAGTTCGCCCAGCGAGATGTCTTCGTCGACCGGAGTGAGCTGGCGCTCGCCCATGATGAAGCGCTCGCGGAACATGCCCTGCACGTGCGGATAGACGCTGGCGCTGCCCAGGAAGCGCATGTCGCGGCACAGGTTGTCGCGCCCGGCGCGGCAGTAGTCGCACCGGCCGCACGGATGCGAGGGATTGATGGCGACCTTCATGCCGGCGCGCACGCGCGTGACCGCGCCGCCGGTGCGCAGCACCACCGCCGAAGCCTCGTGGCCGGGAATGAGCGGCTCGCGGATGACGAACGCGCCGACGCGCCCGTGCAGGTAATAGTGCAGGTCCGAACCGCAGATGCCGGCCGCGCCCAGCCGCAGCTCGACCTCGTGCGGCGCCAGCGGCGGCGGCTCCTCGGGTTCCAGGCGCAGGTCGCGCGCGCCGTGGATCTTGCAGGCCAGCGTCATGGTTTCACCTTGTCGGCGGCGGGCGCCCAGTTGGCGGTGAGGCGGTCGT
The DNA here is from genome assembly GCF_002261345.1 of Bordetella genomosp. 2. Lineage (GTDB taxonomy): Bacteria > Pseudomonadota > Gammaproteobacteria > Burkholderiales > Burkholderiaceae_B > Bordetella_A. Next base: position 441,775 of record NZ_NEVT01000007.1, read on the forward strand.
GCGAACGCGACAGGTGGTGGTGCATGGCCTCGCGCGCGCCCGCCGCATCGCCGGCGGCGATCGCTTCGACGACGCGCCGGTGCTCGCCAATGGCGGCCTGCCAGCTGGCCGGGTTCTCGAAGTAATCGCCCAGCTTGACCGACAGCGGGTTGTGGCGCTCGTCGAACAGCTCGCCCACCACCCGCAGCAGCACGGAATTGCCGGATATCTCGGCGATGCGCAGGTGGAACAGGCGGTCCCCCTGGATCGGCACCTGGCCGGCGGCGGCCTCTTCCTGCATGGCCTGCAGCGCCTCCCGCAGCCCGGCCACCTGGGCCGGCCGCGCCAGTTCGGCCGCCTGGGCCGCCAGCTCGCTCTCGATGAGCCGGCGCGCCCGGATGGTCTCGAGCGGGCTTTCCGCCACCACGCTGTCGGCCGCCACCCGGCTGCGCACGTAGATGCCCGATCCCATGCGCACCTCGACCAGCCCCTCGACCTCGAGCGCGATCAGCGCCTCGCGCACCGACGGGCGCGAGACGCCCAGCTTGAGCGCCAGGTCGCGCTCCGGCGGCAGGCGCGCCCCGACCGGGAATTCGCCGCCCTGGATCAGCAGCCGCAACTGATCGGCGATCTGGCGGTACAGGCGGCGCGGTTCGATGGGCTGAAAGGGCATATAAGCGGCAAGAAGGTAAAGTGGCCTTACCAATTTGCCGCATCTTGCGCCCAAGCCTGCTTCCGTCACAATTAGGGTTTGCGCGTAGGCCCCCCCCCGGCGCGCCCGCGCCGCCACGTCGGCAATGCGAATCTGTTAAAAACGACGCGCCGAACGAACCGCCCACCTGACGCCTTCATGTCCCACCATCCGCACCCCTCCCCCTACAAGAGCTCCGGCGGCCTGCGCCGCATCCTCAACGCGCTGCGCTATTCGCTGCAGGGGCTGCGCGCCGCCATCAAATACGAGGCGGCGTTCCGCCAGGAACTGGCGCTGGCGATCCTGCTGATCCCCGCCGCGTTCTTCCTGGGGCGCACCACCGACGAGGTCTTCATCCTGATCGCCTCGGTGATCCTGGTGCTGGTGGTGGAACTGCTCAATTCGGCGATCGAGGCCGTGGCCGACGCCCTCTCGGTGGAAACCCACACCCTGCTGGGCCGGGCCAAGGACCTCGGCAGCGCGGCCGTCATGCTGATGCTGCTGTTCACCGTGGCCGTGTGGGCCGGCGTGGCGATCAGCCGCTTCTTTTTATAAGCCGGCGAACGGCTATCCCTCTATACTCGACGCATGGCTAACGACTCATCCCGGCCGGCGTCCGGCCCCGCGCATCGCGTAGTCATCGTCGGCGGCGGCGCCGGCGGCCTGGAGCTGGCCGCCAAGCTGGGGCGCGCATACGGCCCGCAGTGCGTCACCCTGGTCGACAGCCGCCCCATCCACATCTGGAAGCCCTCCCTGCACGAAGCGGCGGCCGGCACCCTGGATATCTACCAGGAAGGCCTGTCGTACCTGATGCTGGCCAACCTGTGCGGCTTCACGTTCGCCCTGGGCGAACTGCAGGCGGTGGACCGCGAGCGCCGCGCGGTCCGCATCGGGCAGGTGCTCGACGCGCAGGGCGACATGGTGCTGCCGCAGCGCGAACTGCCCTACGACACCCTGGTGCTGGCGCTGGGCAGCGTGTCGAACTTCTTCAATACGCCGGGCGCCGCGCAGCACGCGGTGACGCTCGACACCACCGAGAACGCCGAGGCGTTCCGCCTGACCATGCTCAAGGCCATGGTGCAGGTGGACCAGGCCAAGGTGCGCGACCCGTCGGCCCGGCTCGACATCGTGATCGTCGGCGGCGGCGCCACCGGCGTCGAGCTGGCGGTCGAGCTGCACGAGGCCGGTGGCATCGTGGCCGCCTACGGCCTGCCCAATTTCCGGGCCGACCGCGACCTGGCCATCACCCTGGTCGAAGGCGCGCCGCGCATCCTGGCCGCCCTGCCCGAGAAGATCTCGCGCGCCGCGCACGCGCGCCTGGCCGAGCTGGGCATCCGGGTCGAGACCGACTGCCGGGTCGCCGAAGTCACCGCGCACAGCGTCAAGACCGCCGACGGCCGCGAGTTCGACGCCGCGCTGTGCATGTGGGCGGCCGGCATCCAGGGCCTGCCGCTGATGGCCGCGCTGGACATGCCGCTGAATCGCCTGGGCCAGCTGGTGGTGAACGAACGGCTGGAATCCCCCGACCCGCACATCCTGGCGCTGGGCGACTGCTGCGCCGCGCCGATGGGCGAAGGCCGCAGCGTGCCGGCCCGGGCCCAGGCCGCGCACCAGCAGGCCAGCTACCTGCGCCGCAAGATCGGCGCGCGCATCCGCGGCCAGGCCGAACCGCAGGCCCCGTATGTGTACCGCGACCACGGCTCGCTGGTTTCGCTGGGGCAGGACGCCGGGGTCGGCAGCCTGATGGGCAAGCTGGCGGGCCGCGGCCTGTTCGTCAGCGGTACACTGGCGCGCTTGATGTACATGAGCCTGCACCTGATGCACCATCACGCCGTGCTGGGCACCTGGCGCACCGCCACGCTGGCGCTGGCGCGCCTGCTCATGCGGCGCACGCACCCGCGGGTCAAACTGCACTGAATCCATGACTTTCATTCAAAAACTCGAACAAGCCTGGGCGGCCGGCAACACCTTGCTGCAGGTCGGCCTCGACCCGGACCCGCAGCGCTTTCCGCGCGAACTGGACGGCAAGCCCGACGCCATCTTCCAGTTCTGCCGCGAGATCGTCGACGCCACCGCGCCGTTCGCCTGCAGCTTCAAGCCGCAGATCGCCTATTTCGCCGCGCATCGCGCCGAAGACCAGCTCGAGGCCCTGTGCGAGCACATCCGCACGCATCATCCCGGCCTGCCCATCGTGCTGGACGCCAAGCGCGGCGACATCGGCTCGACCGCCGAGCATTACGCGCGCGAAGCCTACGAACGCTACGGCGCGCACGCCCTGACGGTCAGCCCGTACATGGGGCTGGATTCCGTCGAACCCTACCTGGGCTGGAAAGACCGCGGCGTGATCGTGCTGTGCCGCACCTCGAACCCTGGCGGCTCGGACCTGCAGTTCCTGAAGCTGGACGACGGCGAGCCGCTGTACCTGCGGGTGGCCGGCCTGGTGGCCGACAAATGGAACGCCGACGGCCAATGCGGCCTGGTGGTCGGCGCCACCTTCCCCAACGAACTGGCCGCGGTGCGGCAGCGCATCGGCGATGCCGTGCCGCTGCTGGTGCCGGGCATCGGCGCGCAGGGCGGCGACATCACCGCCACCGTGAACGCCGGCCGCAACGCGGCCGGCACCGGCATGATGATCAATTCGTCGCGCGCCATCCTGTATGCCAGCGGCGCCGACGACTGGCGCCAGGCGGCGGCCGACGCGGCGCGCGGGCTGCGCGACGCGATCAACGCGGTCCGGTAGCAGGGCCGGTTGCTTCGGGCCGGCCGGGAATCGGCCTTAGGGCCGGCTGCGGTTGACCGGCTCGCCGATCAGCTCCAGCAGGCCGCGCAGCGCATAGACCACCGACCCCTGGCGGACCTGGGCGCGGTCGCCCGGAAACACCTGCGTGAAGGCGCGCGAGGTGATGCCGTCGGCGCCGCGCATGGCGAAGCCGAAGCACACCATGCCCACCGGCTTGCCCGGCGTGGCGCCGCCGGGACCGGCAATGCCGGTGGTCGAGGCGGCGATCTGCATGCCGGAGCTGGCCAGCAGCACGCCATTGGCCATTTCCAGGGCGACCGCCTCGCTGACGGCGCCGTAGCGGTCCAAGGTGTCGGCCGACACGCCGAGTTCCGCCACCTTGGCGGCATTGCTGTAGGTGACAAAGCCGCGCTCGAACCATGCGCTGGAGCCGGCCACGGCGGTGACGGCGCCGGCCAGCAGGCCGCCGGTGCAGGACTCGGCGGTGCCCATGACCCAGCCGCGGCGCTGCAGGGCCGCCCCCAGGCGTTCGGCCAGGCCCAGGGCCTGGGCCTGCGACAGCGAGGCCGGCGCCAGCCCCGGCACGGGCTTGTGCTGCGTACTCATGCGAAGACTCCCAGGCGCACGACGATCGCCATGACCAGCAAGGCGTAGGCGGCCGCCACGATGTCGTCCCACATGACACCGAAGCCGCCCTTGACCTTGGCATCAAAGTATTTGATGGGCGGCGGCTTGGCAATATCGAACAGGCGGAACAGCCCGAACGCCAGCAACTGCGCGGCGAAGGTGTCGGGCGTGAGCCACAGCACCAGCCAGAAGGCCACCATCTCGTCCCACACGATGCCGACGTGGTCATGCACCTGCAGTTCGCGGGCCACGCGCTGGCACGCCCAGCAGCCGTAGGCGAACGCCACCGCCAGGAAGATCGCCAGCGCCAGGTCGGAGGCGGCCGGCGCGGCGGCGACCCAGATCAACCATGCCAGCAGCGTGCCCCAGGTGCCCGAGGCGGGCCGCAGCAGGCCGCTGCCAAAGCCGAAGGCGATCAGGCGGCCGGGGCCGTGCGTCACCCAGCGCGCCGGGGGGAAGGTCACGCGCGCCCGGGCGCTCATGGACGGAGAGGACGAATCGCCGGAGGATGAGGACATGGTCAGGAAGCCAGGAAATGGTCGAAGCCGCGCGGCAGGTCGGCAAGGGGCCGGCCATCGGCATCGGCCACCACGATGCCGGGGCGCGGGTCGACGCGGCCGATGGGCGTCACCGGCACGCCGGCGGCGGCCGCGGCGGCCCGCACCCGCTCGCGATCGCCGGGCGCGGCGGTGAAACACAGTTCGTAGACGTCGCCGCCGCCCAGCACGGCGCGCGATACCGTCGCGGCCGGCAGGCCGCGCAGCGCCGGGGCGACCGGCAGCGTCTCGTACGCCAAGTGGGCGCCGACCCCGCTGGCCTCGAGCACATGCGCCAGGTCCTGCAGCAGGCCGTCGGAAATATCGATGGCGGCGCGGGCCAGCCCGCCCAGCGCCTGCCCCAGCGCCACGCGCGGCTCGGGCCACTCGAGCGCGCGGCGCGTGGCGGCGAGCCGCTGCGGATCGGCGGGCAGCTGGCCATCGAGCAGGCGGTAGGCGACATCGGCCGCGCCCAGCGCGCCCGATACCCAGATATCGTCGCCGGCGCGCGCGGCATCGCGGCGCAGCGCGCGCTCCGGCGCGACCGCGCCGAACACGGTGACGCTGATGGCAAGGTCATGCGGGCTGCGGGTGGTGTCGCCGCCCATCAGCGGGCAGCCGTGCCGGTCGGCCAGGCCGTGGAAGCCTTGGGCGAAGCCGGCCAGCCAGGATTCGCTGGCCTGCGGCAGGGCCAGCCCCAGCACGCAGCCGATCGGGCGGGCGCCCATGGCGGCCAGGTCCGACAGGTTGACGGCCAGCGCCTTGTGCCCCAGCGCCGCGGGATCCACGTCCGGGAAGAAGTGGCGGCCCTGGATGAGCAGGTCGGTGCTGGTGGCGATATGCATGCCGGCCGGCGCCGGGAACAGCGCGCAATCGTCGCCCACCCCCAGCATGCCGGCCGGCGCCGGCCGGGTGAAGTAACGCGCGATCAGGTCGAATTCGGACGCCAAGATGGTCTCCATGCCGGCGCGCGGGCGGACGCCGGCCGGCCCGCCCCGGCGCGGGTCAACTCTGGCGGCGTTGCGCCGCCGCGGCCCGCACCTCGTCCGCGCGGACATCGGCGGCCAGTTTGTCGAGCACCCCGTTGACGAACTTGAAGCCGTCGGTGCCGCCGAACGATTTGGCCAGTTCGACCGCCTCGTTGATGGCGACCTTGTAGGGCACTTCGAGGTGGTGCGCCAGCTCGTAGCTGCCGATCAGCAGGATGCCGTGCTCGACCGGCGAGAGCTCGTCGAGCGGACGGTCGATATACGGCGTGAAGCGTTCGCGCAGGCCGGGGGCCTCGCGCAGCACGCCGTGCAGCAGCGTCTTGAACCACTGCGCGTCGGCTTCGGAGAAATCGTCGGCATCGCGCAGGTGCGCGTCGATTTCGCCGGCGTCCTGCGTGCCCTCGCCGCCGCGCAGCAGCCAGGCGTACACGCCCTGCAGCGCGAACTCGCGGGCGCGGCGGCGCGCGCTGCGGGCGCTGGCGCGCGCCTGCGCCGCGCTATCAGCGGCGGTCGTCTTCTTCGTCGTCAAAATCTTCGTCCTCGTCTTCGTCGTCTTCTTCGGGCTCGAGCGCCGCCACCAGGTTGGCCATCTCGACGGCCGTCTGGGCGCAGTCGCGGCCCTTGCCCGCGGCGCGGGCCTGCGCCTGCTCGTCAGTATCGACGGTCAGGACGCCGTTGGCCACCGGAATGCCGGTTTCCAGGGAAATGCGGGAAATCGCCCGCGCCATCTCGTTGCTGACCACCTCGAAATGATAGGTCTCTCCGCGGATGACCGCCCCCAGGGCGATGAGCGCGTCGAATTCGAAGGTTTCGGCCATGTGCGACAGCGCCACGCCCAGTTCGAGCGCGCCGGGCACCGAGACGACCATGATGTCGCGCTCGTCCACGCCCATCTCGCCCAGTTGCTGCAGGCAGGCGTCCAGCTCGGCCTGGCCGATTTCCTCGTTGAAGCGGGCGCGCACGATGCCGATGTGCAGCCCTTCGCCGTTCAGGTCGGGGGTAAGGATGTAAGGATTCATGTGTCGGCCTTGGTCTGGGTGGCGGGGGTGGAGGGGTCGCAATCGTAACCTGTAATGGTGAGCGAGAAGCCGGCCATGCTGGGCATTTTGCGCGGGCGCGCCAGCAGCCGCATGCGGCCGACGTTCAGGTCGCGCAGGATCTGCGCGCCGATGCCGTAGGTGCGCAGCCCGTAGCGGTCGCCGTCGCGGCTGGCCTGGCGGGGGTCGGGCTCGGCCCAGCTGGCGATCTGCTGGAACAGGTGCTCGGTGGACGATTGGCAGTTCATCAGCACCACCACCCCGGCCGGCGACTCGGCGATGGCGCGCAGCGCGCGGCCCACGCCCCAGCTGTGCGCGGTGGCGCCGGTGTCGAGCGCGTCGAGGATGGAGGCCGGCTCGTGCACCCGCACCAGGGTCTCGGCCTGCGGGTCGATGGCGCCGTGCACCAGCGCCAGGTGGGCCGAACCGCTGGCGGTGTCCTTGTAGGCCACGGCGCGGAACTCGCCCCAGGCGGTGTGCATGGGGCGCTCGCCCACGCGCTGCACGACCGATTCGTGTTCGCTGCGGTACTGGATGAGGTCGGCGATGGTGCCGATCTTCAGGTCGTGCTGGCGCGCGAACCGGACCAGGTCGGGCAGGCGCGCCATGGTGCCGTCGGGGTTGAGGATCTCGCAGATGACGGCGGCCGGCGTCAGGCCCGCCATGGCGGTGAGGTCGCAGCCGGCCTCGGTGTGGCCGGCGCGCACCAGCACGCCGCCGGGCACCGCCCGCACCGGGAAGATGTGGCCGGGCTGGACCAGGTCGCTGGGCTTGGCGTCGCGCGCCACCGCCACGCGGATGGTGTGGGCGCGGTCGGCCGCCGAGATGCCGGTCTCGACGCCCTCGGCGGCCTCGATCGACTGGGTGAAGTTGGTGCCGTAGCGGGTGCCGTTGCGGCTGGCCATGAGCGGCAGGTCGAGCTGGCGGCAGCGTTCTTCAGTGAGAGTCAGGCACACCAGGCCGCGGCCGTGGGTGACCATGAAATTGATGGCCTCGGGCGTCACGAACTCGGCGGCCATGACCAGGTCGCCCTCGTTCTCGCGGTCTTCTTCGTCGACCAGGATGACGATGCGGCCGGCGCGCAGTTCGGCGATGATCTCGGCCACCGAGGCGATGCCGAAGGATTCCGGGGCGGAGCCGGGTGCGATGGAGGCGAGCGGGGCGGACATGGGATCTGCAGACAGGCGGGAAAACGTTGATTTTACCGCCCCTGGGGCGGGCCGGGCCGGGTCAGTCGCCGAACAGGTTCTTGCGGATCAGCACCAGGTGCTCGGTGATCAGCCTGCGCGACTCGTCCAGGTCGCGGTTCTTGAGCGCCTCGACGATGGCGCGGTGCTGCGCCATGTACTGGCGATGGCGCTCGGGCGTGTAACTGCGCTCTTTCAGGACCCCCCAGCCGCCGTCCGTGCGGGCCTTGCCGACCAGGTCCATGATGTGGATGAAGAAGGAATTGTGCGTGGCCACCGCGAACAGCCGGTGCAGTTCGTGGTCCAGCTGCTCGAATTCAGCCATGGTGCGGGCCTGCTCGGCCCGCCGCAGGCACTGCTCCATGGCCAGGAAGTCGTCGGCGCGCGCGTTGCGCACGATCAGTTCCGGCAGCAGGGGCTCGATGTACAGGCGGGCTTCCAGCAGCTCGGCCGGGCTGGCCAGCCGGGGCAGGCCGGCCGGCGCGGCCAGGCCGTCGGCCACCGGCTGCACGAACGTGCCGCTGCCGCGCACGCTGACGACGCGGCCTTCGGATTCCAGTTGCTTGAGCGCCCGGCGCACGGTGCCGCGCGAGATGCCGAATTGCTCGGCCAGCGCGCGCTCGGCCGGCAGCCGGGCCCCGGGCGGCAGCGCACCGCTCGCGAGCTGTTCGCCAAGGGCCTGCAGGAACCGCCCGGCCGCCTGCGAGCCGGAGGGCGCGAAGGCCGCCGCGGAGCCCTCCGGACGCGCCGGATCTGCCGCCGGGGCGCCCTGCGTGCGGTGTTGCTCGAGCGCGGACGAGAGCACCTGGCTGCTCATGGCATTTCACACGGGATGGCTGGTGTTCCTGGGATGGATGCCGCCCGCGGGCGGCATCCATACACTATACCTTGAACACGTTCTCAATGTGGCCGATGCCCTGGATCTCGACCCGCACCACATCGCCGTGCTTCAGGAAGCGCGGCGGGTCCATGCCCATCCCGACGCCGGCCGGGGTGCCCGTCGCGATGACGTCGCCGGGATACAGCGTGATGCCGCGCGAGCAGTTCTCGATGATGGCGCCGAGGTCGAAAATCAGGTCGCGCGTATTGGCCGCTTGCCGCACCTCGCCATTGACCAGGCAGCGGATGTGGAGATTGCCGGCGTCCAGCTCGTCGGCCGTGACGATCCAGGGGCCCATCGGGCAGAAGGTGTCGAACGACTTGCCCAGGTGCCATTGGCGGTGGCGCTGCTGCACATCGCGGGCGGTCACGTCGTTGACGATGGTGTAGCCGTAGATGTAGCCGGCCGCATCGGCCGCGGCAATGTTCTTGCCCTGCTTGCCGATCACCACGCACAACTCGGCCTCGTAGTCGATCTCCGCGGAAATTCCCTCGGGCAGGCGCACGTCGTCGGCCGGCCCCACGACCGACTCGGGCACCTTCGAGAAAATGATGGGCCATGCCTCGCCATCCTTGCTGTCCTTGAAGATGGAGCCGGACAGCTCGTTGGCGTGCTCATGGTAATTGCGCCCCACGCAAAAGACATTGCGCGCCGGACGCGGCACCGGCGCGCGCAGGCGCAGCCCGCGCAGCGGCTGCGCGGGGCCCGCCCGGGCGGCGAGCTCGGCCAGGGGGATCTGCGCGGTGATCAAGGGCAGGATGCCGGCCCTGGCGTCCACGCCGTCCAGGTCCAGGGGCCGGAGCGATCCGCCGTCCTCCGACACAATGCCGATGCGGGGAACGCCCCGCTCTTCGTATGCAGCTAGCCTCACTTCATTTCCTCTCTGGTTGACAATTGGCGTCGCCTCGCGCGGCTCGGCGCCCGGGATCAGACCTTGAACCCGTGGGCATTCTTGTAGGCGTCCAGGTCGCGGCCGGCCAGCAGGTCGAGCAGCCGGCCCGCCAGGGCCGCCTCGCGCGCGTCCGTGGTCACGGCCGCCGTGTATACCGTGTCCAGTTCGCAGCCCGCGGGCAGCAGCCCGACGGCCCGCACCCCGGGGCTGTACAGGATCTCGGTGATCTGGGTGCAGCCCACCGGCCGGCCGGGCGCCTCGGCCATCGCCTTCATGGCCGTGGCGCCGTTGGGAAACTCCCTGACCTTCGCCGCAATGGCGTCCAGCACGCCGAGCCGCTGGAAAACCTGCTTCATGTGCTGACCGGCCGTGGAGCGCTGCATGTCGGGCACGTACACCGCGTCGGCGTCCAGCAGGGCGCGCCCGAAGGCCTCCGGCGTATCCACCGCCACGGGCGGGCTGCCCGCCTTGACGCCCACCCCGGTGCTGACCACTCCCAGGTCGCGCATACTGGCCGGCCGGACCTTGCCGTCGCCGGCCAGGCCGTCGACCAGCTTGCGCGACAGGATCACGATATCGCACTCGGCGCCCGCCAGCAGCTTTTCCTGCATGGCGCCCACGGCGCCGAATTCGCCCACGATCCGGCACCCGGCCTCGGCCTCGAACCGCGTGCGGACGTGCTCGACCAGGCCCAGGGCGGCGCCCCCGCTCAAGATGGACAGCTTCATGCATGCTCCTTCAGTTGTGCGCGCATCATGCCTGCGCCTCGATGGCGCGCGCGATATTGTCGAAATCCAGCGGCAGGGTCGCCACGCGCAGCCCCAGGGCGTCGCGCACCGCGTTGCCGATGGCGCCGGCGGTGGGACCGAGCGACGGCTCGCCCGCGCCCGCCGGCGGCTGGTCGGGCCTGGCGAGGATCCGCACCCGCACATCGGGAATGTCGGGGAACCGGATGATCGGATACTGTTCCCACTGGTCGTCGGTCAGCCGCCGGTCGTTGAAGCGCGCCTGCTCCAGCAGGGCCCAGGAACAGGCCTGGATGGCGCCGCCTTCGATCTGCTGCGTCACGCCGTCCGCGTCGATGACCTCGCCGACGTCCACGGCAATGAACAAGTCATGCACGCGGACCTTCTCCGCCACCGCCACCCGCGCGACCACGGCGCAATAGGCGCCCTTGTTCTTGTAGCGCGCGAACCCCATTCCCCAGCCGGTATCGTCGGCGCGGCCGTGCCGGCCGTCCCAGCCGCTCATGTCGCGCACGGCCTCGATCACGGCAATGGCGCGCGGATCGGACAGCATGCCGAGCCGGTAGTCGGCCGGATCGATCGCGTGGGCGCGCGCGATGTCGTCGATCATGGCTTCGATGGCGAACACGTTGGCGAAGGCGCCCAGCGCGCGCAGCGAAGACGTGCGCACGGGCATGCGCACCACCCGGTGCGAAGACAGCGCGCTGCACGGGATGTCATAGCAGGGGATGATGTTGCGCTCGGCGCCCCCGCCCGCGGCGATCGGGGCGTTGATGGCGGACAGCCACGGGCTGGGATGCTCCCGGTGCCAGCTGCCCAGCAGGGTCGGCGTCGGGGCCCGGCCGGGCCGCAGGCTGTGGCCGGGGCTCCAGACATCGGCGCGCCAGTCCAGTATGCGGCCCCGGGCATCCACGTCCGCCTGCAGCCGCACCGACATCGGCGGGCCTTGCGGCGCCCAGCACAGCTCGTCCGCGCGGGACCACTGCACGCGCACATGGCGGCCCGGCGCATGCCGCGCGAGCCAGGCCGCGTCGAAGGCGACATCGTCGGCGCCGTTGTGCCCGTAGCACCCCGCCCCCGGCACATGTTCCACGACGATGCGGTCGTGCGGCAGGTCCAGCGCGACGGCGAGGTCGTCCCGAAGGTTGTAGATGCCCTGCGCGTGCGTCCATACATGCAGCGTGCCGTCCTCGCGCGCGCGGGCATGCGCGCAGGACGGCCCGATGGAGGCATGCTTGATGAAAGGCTTGAAGTAATCCGCGGTATGGGTGGCCGCGACCGGCGCGCCAGGCGTCGCGGCGGGGGCCTCCTGCCGGTAGACCGTGGTGTCGCACGGCTGGCGCCGCAGCCAGGCCGGCAGTTCCTCCTGCGGCGGCAGGCAGGCCTGTTCGCGCCAGCGCGCCGAGGCGGCCAGGCGCTCCACCGCCGTGACGGCGACATGCTCCTGTTCGGCCAGCACGCCGACCAGCGAGCCATCCCGCACGACCTGCACCGGGCATGCCAGGCCCTGCGCGGCGCTCGCATCCAGGTGCTCGAGCCGCGCCCCGATCGACGGCGGGCGCAGTATGCGCCCATGCAGCATGGCGGGCGGCGCCATGTCGTGGATGAAGCCGAACCGGCCGTGCACCTTGTCGGCCAGGCCGAGCGCGGGGCCGTCGGCCTCCGGCACGGCGGCGGGCCGCGCTTCGGCCGCCCCGGGCGGGGCCGGCTCGACCGGCACGTCCAGGTCCACCTGCCCGGCCAGGCTCCAGTAACTGCCCAGCGTCCGGTCGCCAGCCAGGAATACGCCGTCGCGCACGCGGATCGCCGCCGCCTCCACGCCGGCCGCGGCGGCGGCATGCGCGGCGAACAGCCGCCGCGCGTGACTGCACGCCATCCGCAGCGACATGCCGGAATGCTGGATCGACAGGCTGCCCGAGGTCACCGATTCATCGGGGCTCAGGCCGGTGCGGGCGGGCGCCATGCGGATGCGCGCCGCCGGCACGCCCAGCGCCCGCGCGGCGATGCGCGCCAGCGCCGTCAGGATGTTCTGTCCCAGCTCGACCTTGCCCGAGCGGATCCATATGACCCCGCCGTCCTCGCCGCGCACGTCGAGCCAGGTCGACAGCATGGGGTTGCCCGTCAGGCTGACGGGCATGCCGTCGTCCGACGCGAGCGGCGCGAATGCCGGTTTCATTGCCCGCCTCCCGCGCCGCGATCGGCCGCCGCGGCGCCGATGGCGCGGATCACCCGCAGGTGGCTGCCGCAGCGGCACAGATTGCGGGCCATGTGCGCGCGGATCTCGGCGCCGTCGGGCGACGCTTGCCGGGCCAGCAGCCCGGCGGCCGCCACCAGCATGCCGGACGTGCAATAGCCGCATTGCGCCGCGCCATGCTCGACAAAGGCGCGCTGCAGCCGCACGCCGGCGGGATGGCCGGCCAGGCCCTCGACGGTCACCACGCGCTTGCCGGCCACCGACCACAAGGGCGTGTTGCAGGCATGGACGGGCACCTCGTCGACCAGCACCATGCAGGCGCCGCAATTGCCCTCGCCGCAGCCATAATGCGAGCCCTTGAGGCCGAGCTCGTTGCGCAGGATGTCGAGCAGGAAGCGCTGCCCGTGCGCCTCGACCTCGCGGCGCGCGCCATTCAGGTGCATGACCGTTGTCATCTGTTCGTCTTGCGCCATGGCCCGCTCACTGCTGCACCATGCCGGCATCCAGGGCGATCTTGCGCAGGCGCTCGATGTCCTGCTGCAAGTATTTCCTGAAGGCCGGCGGGTCCATGACCATGGGCGAGACGCCATCCTTGCGCCATTGCTGCTCGACCTGCGGGTCCCCGGCGATCTCGCCGATGGCGCGGTTGAGCGTGGCGACGATCTCCGGCGCGGTGCCCTTGGGCGCCAGCAGCCCCAGCCAGATGTTGGCCTCGTAGCCGGGCAGCCCCGCCTCGCTCACGGTGGGCAGGTCCGGGAACACCGGCGAGCGTTCCTTGCCCGTGGTGGCCAGCGCCTTGACCCGGCCGTCGTCGACGAACGCCTGCATGGTGGCGATCGCGTCGAACATGTAATCGACTTCGCCGGCGGCCACGCCGGTGCGCGCCTGGCCGCTGCTCTTGTAGGGCACGTGCTGCACCTTGGTCCCGGCCATGGAGCTGAATAGCTCGCCGGCAATGTGGTACGGCGTGCCGATGCCGGAGCTGGCGTAGTTGAGCTCGCCGGGCTTCTGCTTTTCCAGCGCCACCAGGTCCCCGACGCTGGCGACGTCCAGGCCCTTCTTCGCCACCAGCACCAGGCTCGCCTCGTTGATCGGCGCGACCGGCTCGAAGTCCTTCATCAGGTCGTAGGGCCGGTCCTTCAGCAAGGTCTCGTTGACGGTCTGCGTGTTGGACATGACCAGCAGCGTGTAGCCGTCGGGCTGCGCGCGCGCCACGTAGGCCGTGCCGATGACCCCGCCGCCGCCCGGCTTGTTTTCCACCACGACGGACTGGCCGAACTGCTTCTGCAGCCGGTCGCCCAGATAGCGGGCATAGACATCGGCGGAACCACCTGCACCAAATGGTACAACTATGGTGATGGGCCGGCGAGGATAATCCCCGGCCGCTCCGGCGGCCGCCGCGGGTGCCGCGGCGCACGCGGCGACTGCGGTAATTACCCAGGAAATCAGGCGTTTTTCTTTCAAGGCGTCTCCTCCTTGGTTGGCGGCGCCGGGACTCCCGCGCCACCCGTTGTCGTGACGGCAAAGAGTACCAGTCGCAGCCCAAATTACCAATATTTTTTTGATTGGTATATCAATTGGTATATTCATATCGCCCAGGCGCCCGGCTCGCGGCCGTCTGGGCGAACGGTAAACTCCGCCCAGGACCAAACCCGCCGGAACCCCAAGGACCCCCATGCAAGCGCTCGCAGCCATGCCTGCCACCGTCGCCGCCGCGGTACGCATCGTGCTCACCGACATCGACGACACCCTGACCACCGAGGGCCGCCTGCCCGCCGACGCCTACGCCGCGCTGGAGCGGCTGGAAGCGGCCGGCATCCAGGTGGTGCCCATCACCGGGCGGCCGGCCGGCTGGTGCGACCACATCGCCCGCATGTGGCCGGTGCGCGCCGTGGTGGGCGAGAACGGCGCCTTCTACTACGCCTATGATCGCGCCGCCCGCCGCATGAAAACCCATTACTGGGCCGACGCCCCGGCGCGCGCGCAGAGCCGCGCCCGGCTGGACGCCATCCGCGAGCGCGTGCTGCGCGAAGTGCCCGGCGCCGCCGTGGCAAGCGACCAGGACTACCGGGTCGCCGACCTGGCCATCGATTTCTGCGAAGACGTGCCGGCCCTGCCCGACGCCGCCATCAACCGCATCGTCGAGATCTTCCACGAGGCCGGCGCGCAGGCCAAGGTGAGCTCGATCCACGTCAACGGCTGGTTCGGCGACTACGACAAGCTCACCATGACCCGCACGCTGTTCGAGCGCGAACTCGGCCTGGACATCCGGCAGGCCCTGCCCGCCTGCCTGTTCATCGGCGACTCGCCCAACGACGAGCCCATGTTCGCGTTCTTCCCGGTGTCGGTGGGCGTGGCCAATATCCAGGCCCAGCTGCATCGGCTGGAGCACCGTCCCGCCTATGTGGCCGCACACCATGGCGGAGGCGGCTTCGTCGAAATGGCCGAGCGCCTGCTGGCGGCGCGCGGCGCCCTGTCGTCCGCCGCCCGAGGAGGCCAGCCATGAACAGCGCCGCGACTCCCTCCGCCAAGCCGGCCGGCGACGGCCGCCGCAGCATCCAGTCGGTCGAGGTCGGCTTCCCGCTGCTGGCGGCGCTGGTCGACGCCGGCAAGCCGCTCACCCTGCGCGACCTGGCGGGCGCGGCCGGCATGACCTCGGCCAAGGCCCACCCCTACCTGGTCAGCTTCATCCGTGTCGGCCTGGTGCAGCAGGATGCGGTCACCGGCCAGTACGAGCTCGGCCCCTTCGCGCTGCAGATGGGCCTGGTCAGCCTGCAGCGGCTGGACCCGGTGCGGGTGGCCATGCCCGAGATCGCCAAGCTGCAGTCCGAGATCGGCCACACGCTCGGCATCGCGGTGCTGGGCTCGCACGGGCCCACCATGATCCACATGACCGAAGCCAGTTATCCAGTGCACGTGAACATGCGCAAGGGCACCGTCATGTCGATGCTGCACACCGCCACCGGCCTGGTGTTCGCGGCCTGGCTGCCGCCCAAGGTCGCCGAGCACTATATCGCCCGCGAGGAAGGCGACACCGCCGTCATCGCCGGCCGGCAGCCGCCCCGCAAAGTGGCCTACGCCGAGATCGAGGCCCGGCTGGCCGACATCCGCGTGCACGGCATGGCGCGGGCCATCGGCAACCCGCTGCCGGGCGTGGACGCCCTGTCGGTGCCGGTGTTCGACAGCACCGGCAACGTGGTGCTGGCCCTCACCAGCCTGGGGCCGTCCGGCCTGTTCGACGTGGCCTGGGACGGCGCCATCGCCCGCCCGCTGCTGGCCTGCGCGAAAGAAATCTCGCGCAAGCTGGGATATCGCGCGTAAAACAGCGGCCAGGCCGCGAAACGAAAACAAATCGAAAAAAACGAAAGCGACACGAAAGCAACACGAAAACAAAGGCAGGTATTTACCCGGCTGGGCGAGTTCGTTTTTTTGTGTTTGAATAAATATGTCTATTCATATTCGAACACTGAAGAGGAGACGCACCATGCCAGCCCTGCGCCTGCTGCAGGCTGCCGCCGCCATCGCCATGGCGTGCGGCTTCCAGGCGGCCCACGCCGCCGACGCCTGCCCCAACCGCGGCGATCTCGACCAGATGTACTGCGACGCCAACAAGGACCTGGTCGCCGACACGCCCACCGATCCCGGCAAGCTCAAGACGCCGTCGACCCTGGTGTTCACCTACACCCCGGTCGAAGATCCGGCCGTGTACGCCAACATCTTCAAGCCGTTCACCGAATACCTGGGCGAATGCACCGGCAAGCGCGTGGTGTTCTACCAGGTGCAGAGCAACGCCGCCGAGATCGAGGCCATGCGCTCGGGCCGCCTGCACGTGGGCGGCTTTTCCACCGGCCCGACCGCCTACGCGGTCAACATCGCCGGCGCCGTGCCATTCGCGGTCAAGGGCTATGCCGACGGCTTCCAGGGCTACAACCTGATCGTCATCGTCAAGAAAGACAGCCCCTACCAGAAGCTCAGCGACCTGAAGGGCAAGAAGCTGGCCCATACCTCGCCGTCCTCGAACTCCGGCCACATGGCGCCGGTGGCGCTGTTCCCCAAGGAAGGCCTGGTGCCGGACAAGGACTACAAGATCATCTTCTCGGGCAAGCACGACCAGTCCGTCATGGGCGTCAACTCGGGCGACTATGACGCCGCGGCGGTGGCCTCGGACGTGTTCCACCGCATGGCCGAGCGCGGCCAGGTCAAGGAAGAGGACTTCCGCATCATCTACACCAGCGAGAAGTTCCCGACCTCGTCGTTCGCGTATGCGCACGACCTGGAACCCAAGTTCCGCGACCAGATGCTCAAGTGCTTCTACGACTTCCGCTTCCCGGATGAAATGAAGGAAGCCTTCGACGGCGCCGACCGCTTCTACCCGGTGACCTACGAGAAAGACTGGGCCATCGTGCGCCAGGTGGCGGAATCGGGCGGCGAGCGCTTCAACCGCGACGCCTACGATCGCGAAACCGCCAAGAGCAAGAGCAAAGGCAAGCAGTAAGCATGACCACATCTTTACGCATTGCCGGCCTGGTCAAGGAATACCGGGCCGGCAGGCCGGTGCTCAAGGGCATCGACCTGCAGGTCGAGGGCCAGGGCCTGACCGCCATCATCGGTCCGTCCGGCACCGGCAAGAGCACGCTGTTGCGCTGCATCAACCGGCTGATCGATCCCACCCGCGGTGAAATCGTGCTGCAGACCGAGGCCGGCGCGGTCGACCTGGCCGCCATCCGCGGCACGGCGCTGCGCCAGGCGCGGCGCCGCATCGGCATGGTGTTCCAGGAATACAACCTGGTCGAGCGCCTCACCGTCATGGAAAACCTGCTGACCGGCCGGCTGGGCTACAGCAGCGCCCTCAACGCCTGGATGCGGCGCTTCGAGCCGGACGACATCGAACGCGCCTACCAGTTGCTGGACGTGGTCGGCCTGGGTGGCTTCGGCGACCAGCGCGCCGACGCCCTGTCGGGCGGGCAGCGCCAGCGCGTGGGCATCGCGCGCGCCCTGATGCAGCGCCCGCAGCTGCTGCTGGCCGACGAGCCCACCTCCTCGCTCGACCCCAAGACCTCGGTCGAGATCATGGAGCTGCTGGCCGCGCAGGGCGACGCCAACGGCATCCCGGTGCTGGTCAACATCCACGACGTGGAACTGGCGCGCCGCTATGCCAGCCGCATCGTCGGCATGTCGGGCGGCCACATCGTCTACGACGGCGACGGCCGCGGCCTGGATACCGCCACGCTCAAGACCATCTACGGAGGCGAGTCGTGGCTGCAGTGAAGCGCCGCCCGTTCGCGCTGTCCTGGCAGGCCAGGCTCAGCGCCGTGCTGGTACTCGTCTACGCGCTGTATGCGGCCGCGCAGCTGGACTTCAGCCTGGCGCGCTTCCAGGACGGCCTGGGACACGCCGCGACGCTGCTCGGCCGCATGTTCCCGCCGCGCATCCAGCAGCCCGACACGCTGTGGCAAGGCCTGGCCGAAAGCCTGGAGATCGCCGTGCTGGCCTCGGTGCTGGGCATCGTGGTGGCCCTGCCCATTGGCCTGCTGGGCGCGCGCAACCTGATGCCGTCCTGGGCCTCCTGGCCGGCCCGGGCCATCGTGGCGCTGTGCCGCTCGCTGCATCCGGTGATCGTCGCCATCCTGTTCGTCAAGGCGGTCGGCTTCGGCGCCCTGGCCGGCATCCTGGCGCTGGCGGTGGCGTCGGTGGGCTTCATCGGCAAGCTGTTCACCGAGTCCATCGAGGAAATCTCGCTCAAGCAGGTCGAGGCGGTGCGCGCCACCGGCGCCTCGTTCGCCAACGTGATCCTGTTCGGCGTGCTGCCGCAGGTATTCGCGCGCTTCATCGGCTTCGCCACCTACCAATTCGACTCCAACCTGCGCAACTCCACCATGGTCGGCATCGTCGGCGCGGGCGGCATCGGCGGCACGCTGTTCTCGGCGTTCCAGCGCTTCGACTACGATTTCGTGGCCGCCATCCTCATCACCCTGATCGCCATCATCATGGTCGGCGAACTGCTGGCGCGCTTCGTGCGCGCGGTGTTCCTCGACAACCTCGGCTTCGACACCATCCTGCAGCGCCGCTTCGACGCGGCGCGCGGCCTGGGCGGCAAGCCGCCGGCGCGGCCGGAGGCGGACGAATGAACAGCACCGCCACCCCGCTGGCCGCCGCCGGCTACCCGCGCACCTGGCAGCGCTACACCATGGGCCAGCGGCTGCTGCGCTTCGCGCTGTACCTGCTGGTGGTCGCGGCCATCGTGCAGGCGCTGCGCAGCGTCGAGATCATCCCCGAGTTCCTCTACGACGCGCCCGAGCAGATGGCCGACCTGCTGCAGCGCATGTGGCCGATCGACTGGTCCTATTACCCCGAGGGCGTGCACGGGCCGCTGCTGGAGACCCTGCACATCGCCACGCTGGGCACCATCCTGTCGGTGCTGCTGGCCGTGCCGGTGGGGCTGCTGGCGGCCAACAACCTGACCCCCAGCCGCCTGGTCAACCAGTTGGCGCGCCTGATCCTGGTGTCCAGCCGCTCGGTCAATTCGCTGGTGTGGGCGCTGCTGTTCATCGCCATCTTCGGGCCCGGCGCGCTGGCCGGGACCCTGGCCATCGCGTTCCGTTCGATCGGCTTCGTCGGCAAGCTGGTGGGCGAGGCCATCGAAGAAGCGCAGCGCGGCCCGGTCGAGGCCCTGACCGCCACCGGCGCCAGCAAGGGCGCGATACTCTGGTACGGCTACTGGCCGCAGATCCGCCCGGCGTTCTGGTCCATCGTGCTGCTGCGCTGGGACATCAACGTGCGCGAGTCGGCCGTGCTGGGCCTGGTGGGCGCGGGCGGCATCGGCATGGCGCTCGATACCGCGCTGAACCTGTTCCAGTGGGACCGCGTGGCCCTGGTGCTGGCCGCCATCTTCGCCGTGGTGATCGTGGCCGAAATCCTCATCACGCAGGCGCGCAAGCGGATCCTGTAGGGCGCACCCGGCGTTCCGCAAGATGCTGGCAGGTGTCAGACACCCCACCGGGTGTCTGACACCACTCCCCCCGCCGCAGGTGTCTGACACCCCAAGAAAGGTGGCCCAGGCGCGCCTGGATGCCGCCGGGGTGTCAGACACCTTTCCCTCTTCCCGCCCGCTTCGATGAACTTTTCATGACTAGTCATCAAATCCGCGCGCCGGATTGAGTACCATTGGCCGTTTTATCAGCACTGGTCGCGGGCCATGTCAGAACAAGAATTGAAATTGCACGTCCCGGCCGCGGCGCGCCGGCCGGTCCAGGATGAAGTCCGCCAGCGCGACGCCACTCGCATCCGCCTGCACGCCCTCTATTTCGACACCCCCGCGCGCGAACTGGCGCGCGCCCGCATTGCGCTGCGCCTGCGCCAGGAAGGCCGCGAATGGGTGCAGACGCTGAAGATGCCCGGCGCCGACGCCATCACCCGCGTCGAGATCAACCACCCCCGCCCCGGCCCGGTCCTGGACCTGTCCGTATACGCCGGCACCGAAGTCGAGGCGCCGCTGGCCGCCATCAAGGGCGAACTGGGGTTGCGCTACGAGACCGACGTGCAGCGGCTGGTGCGCAAGGTGCGCAGCCGCCAGGGCACGGTCGAGCTGGCCTACGACACCGGCATCCTGCGCGCCGGCGCGCTGGAATTGCCGATTTCCGAACTCGAGTTCGAGCTGGTGTCCGGCCGGCCCGCGGCGATCTTCGCCGTGGCGCGCCGCTGGCAGCAGCGCCACGGGCTGGTGCTGGACGCGCGCAGCAAGTCCGAACGCGGCGACGCGCTGGCCAGCCTGGCCCGCGAGCTGGCCGCGCTGGAGCCGGCCGCCCCTGACACCGAGGCGCGCCGCGCCACGATCATCGCGCGCTTCTGGGCGCCGCGCGGCGCCGCGCCAGTGAAGCTGGACGACTCCCTGGACGCCCCCGCCGCCATGAGCCGCGTCGCCGCCGAATGCCTGGACCAGATCGCGCGCAATGCCGCCGTGCTGGCCGAGGTGGACACCCTGGGCGTCTACCCGGCCGGCAACTCGGAACACGTGCACCAGTTGCGCGTCGGCATGCGCCGCCTGCGTTCGGCCTGGCGGCTGTTCGACGGCTGGATCGCGCCGCCTCCGGACGCGGTGCTGCAAGGGGTGCGCACGCACTTCGGCGCGTTCGGCCAGAACCGCGACCAGGACGTGCTGAACGAATCCGTCACCCCCGCGCTATTGCGCGCCGGCATGCCGGTGCTGAGCTTCGACACGCCGCCGCCGGACATCGATTCGCAGGCCATCGCGGCCAGCGCCGGCTTCCAGGGCTGGCTGCTCGATGCCCTGGAATGGAGCCTGGCCGTGCAGCCGCCCGCGCCGGCCAGCGCGCCCGAAACGACAGCCATGTCCGAGCACGCGCCGGAGCCGGCCATGCGGCTGGACGGCACGGCCGCGCCCTCGCCCGTCACGCCCACCATCATTCCGCTGGCCGCCGAGCCCGGGCCGCAGCCGTTGCGCAAGCTGCTGGCGAACCGACTGCATCGGTGGCACAGCAAGGTGGCCGCGCAAGGCAAGCGGTTCCGCACGCTCGACATCCCGGCGCGGCACGACCTGCGCAAGCGCGGCAAGCGCCTGCGCTATGGCCTGTCGTTCGCCGAATCGCTGCTGCCGCAGGCGCGGCTGCGCGGCTACCGCAAGCAGCTGGCGGAAGTGCAGGACCTGCTGGGCGAGATCAACGACCTCGCCATGGCCAAGGACTACTACCAGGCGTGCACGGAGGAACATCCGCAAGCCTGGTTCGCGCTGGGCTGGATCAGCGCCCGGCTCGACAAGCTGACCGCCGAGGCGCAGCAGGCGTTCGACCGGCTGGCCGCCGCCAGGCCTTTCTGGAAATAGCGGCCGGGCGGCGGCCCGGGCCGCCGTTCAATCGGCCAGCAGCGCGGCCGCGAACTCGTCGGCCACGAAGGGCTGCAGGTCTTCCATGCCCTCGCCCACGCCGATCCAGTACACCGGCACCGGCCGCACTCCCTGGCTGCCGGCGGCCACCGCCGCCAGCGTGCCGCCCTTGGCGGTGCCGTCCAGCTTGGTGACCACCAGGCCGGTCAGCTGGATGGCCGCATCGAAGGCGCGGATCTGCGCCAGGGCGTTCTGGCCGGTATTGCCGTCCACCACCAGCAGCACCTCGTGCGGCGCCGCGCCGTCCGCCTTGCCGATGACGCGGCGGATTTTCTTCAGTTCTTCCATCAGGTGCAGCTGGGTCGGCAGGCGCCCGGCCGTATCCACCATGACCACGCCCGCGCCGCGCGCGCGGCCGGCATTGACCGCGTCGAAAGCCACCGCGGCGGGATCGCCGCCTTCCTGGGCAATGACGCTGACATTGTTGCGGCTGCCCCATTCGATGAGCTGCTCGCGGGCCGCCGCGCGGAAAGTGTCGCCGGCGGCCAGCAGCACGCTGGCGCCCTGCCGCTGGAAAGCATGGGCCAGCTTGCCGATGGAAGTGGTCTTGCCCGCGCCGTTGACGCCGGCGATCATCACCACCAGCGGGCTGGCGCGCCGCAGGTCGAACGGCCGCTCGAGCGGCCGCAGGTGGTCGGCCAGGACCTGGCGCAGCGCCGCCTTGACCTTGGCGGGATCCTCGATGCGTTCCTTGCGCACGCGGGCGCGCAAGGCGGTCAGCAATTGCTCGGTGGCCTCGAGCCCGGCGTCGGCCATGATCAGCGCCGATTCGAGCTCCTCGAACAGGTTCTCGTCGACCTTGACGCCCACGAACAGGCCGCCCAGGCTCTGGCCGGTGCGCGACAGGCCCTGCTTGAGCCGCCCCAGCCAGGAAGTCTTCCTGGCCGGCTCGGCGGCGGCGGGCGCGGCCGCCGCGGGCTGCGGCGGAACGACCGGCTCGGGTTGCGGCTGCGGCGCGGCCACGGCGGGCTGGACCGGCGCGGGCTCGGCCGGCTCGGCGGGCTGGACCGGCGCCGGCTCGCCGAAGCCGGCCTGGCGTTGCGAGGCCGCGTGGCGCACCACGCCGGCGGATACGGTAATGCCTTGCGGGTCCACTTGCCACTGCTCGGCCGCCGCCGCCACCAGCA
>NZ_NEVT01000003.1 GCF_002261345.1 Bordetella genomosp. 2
GGCGTGCCGGTGGGGCCTGGGCGGCCAGTTGGAGCGAGGGCAGCCCCCGCAGGGGGCCGAGGGCGCCTGGTGGCGCGCCCGAGCCGAGCGACGTGGCCGGCCGGGCCCCACCGGCACGCCCGGGCGTCTCAAGAACTCAGAAATCCCCTCGGGCAAGCCCCCAGACCCCTTCACCGACAGCCCCCCCGGGGCTCCCCCGGCAAATCAAGCGAAAGTCTGCTCCATCTCGCGCCGGAACTGCACCGCCGGGGCGCGTTCGTCGAAATCCACGTCGTGCCAGCGGATCGGCTGCGACTGCCGCACCGGATTCTTCAGCTTGACCTTGTGCGCCAGCCCCAGCGGCAAATAGCCGTCCGCCACCGAATCGCGCGCCGGCATCAGCTTGCCGTACACCGTATAGCCGCCCTCGCCGTCCAGCTCGTCGCCCGGCGCAAGGTCGCGCTTGGCGGTGGCGACCACGTCGCCGTGCCAGCCCGAGGCCGAACCGGTGGGCTCGTGCCGCAGGCCCACGCTCGCCACGCTGATGCCCAGCTCAAGCCCGATCAGGTGATACGGCTTGTACATGGCCGCATAGTTGCCGCTCGGGTCCGTGATCAGGCCGTATTCCTTGAAGCAGCGCCGCACGTAGTCGCTGTCCGCCGCCAGGGTCACGTACACCCCCCAGCGCAAGTCGCGGAACACCGGCCGGCCGTCGCGTTCCAGCGACGAGATCACTTCCACCTGCCCGCGGTGATGCAGCATGCCGCCTTCCTCGCGCGGGCGCAGCACGCGCGCCAGGTCGTCCACCCCGCAGGGCGGGAAATGCAGCCCCGACGGCGCCGGCAACAGGCCGGTGGCATTGGCCACCGCGGCCATCTCGATGGCGCTCTTGGTGCCGTCCAGGAAGCTGTTGAACATCTGCGCATTGAAATCGCCCGCCGCCACCATCTCGTCGGTGAACCCGTAGTACGGCCAGACCGTGTCCGGCGTGGACGTGTGAAACTCCGGCAGGTACTTGGTGCCCTTGCCGGCGGCGATGACCTCGAAGCCGCTGGCGCGCGCCCAGTCGACCATCTCGCAGATCAGCGCGGGCTGGTCCCCGTAGGCCAGCGAATAGACAATGCCGGCCTCGCGCGCGCGGCGCGCCAGCAGCGGGCCGGCCAGCGCGTCGGCCTCGACGTTGACCATGATGATGTGCTTGCCGTGCTGGCAGCAGGACTGCACATGGGCGATGCCGGCGGCCGCCTGCCCGGTGGCGTCGATGACGATCTCGACTTCCGGGCTGGCGATCACCGCGGCGGCGTCGTCGCTGAAATAGACCCGCCCGGAGCGCGCCGCGTCGTGCGGGCTCTCGGCGCGCAGCGCGTCGGCCGGCCATCCCACCCGGGTGAGCGCCGCGCGGGCGCGGTCCGGCCGCAAGTCGGCCACCGCCACCAGCTGGATGCCGGGCGTGCGGCGCGCCTGGCTGAGGAACATGGAACCGAACTTGCCGGCGCCGATCAGGGCCACCCGCAGTGGCTTGTGGTCGGCCTGGCGCTGCTTGAGCAGGCGGTGCAGGTTCATTGTGCGGTCTCCTCCAGGCGTTCGAGCGAGGTCCGTGCCGCCTCGGCCGGCGTGCCATTTTTCCATGGCAGTTCCACAGCATAGTCCTTTTGCAGGCAGTCGTCGGGCAGGCACTCGATCGGCGTGAAATCCCGGTGCGCGATCCATTCCACGCGCTTGAAGCGCCGGATATGGTTCGACACCGCGCACAGGCTCAGATAGACGCTGACGCGGTTCCAGGGGCTGAGGTTGGACGACGACGCATGCACCAGGCAGGAATGGAACAGCAGCATCGACCCGGCCGGCCCCTTGGGCGCCACGATGCCGCCGGCGCGGCCCCCGGCCTTGTCCACCATGGTGCGGATGTTGTCGTTGTTGATGGTCCAGAGCGGATAGCTGGTAGTGGTGGTGTCGTGGCCGGCCTCGAGCACGCCCAGCCGGTGGCTGCCCGGGATGAACATCAGCGGCCCGTTGTACTCATTGACCTCGTCCAGGAAGATGGCCACGTTCATGGCGCGCGGGGTGGGCATCAGGTCGTCGTTCAGCCAGGTGCCGTAGTCCTGGTGCCATTGCCAGACATCGCCGTCGAAGGCGTTCTTGCCGTTGATCTTGAACTGGTGCATGTACACGGGCTCGCCGAACAACTGTTCGACCGGGCGCACCATGCGCGGATGCCGGGCCAGCCGCGCGAACGGCGCGCTGTACAGGTGCGCCGCGAAGTTGGTGCGCACCGCGCCGCCGTGCTTTTCGCGCACGTTCTCGGGGCGGTCCTGCGCGTAAAGGCGCGGCACTTCCTCGGTGAGGGTGGCGATTTCCTGCGGGGAAAACAGGGCGGGGAAGAACAGATACCCGTCCCGGTCGAATTGATCGCGTTGCGCTTGGCTGAGTTGCATCGTCGTCTCCGGGTGGGGCCGGCTGCGGCCGGCTCTGGTGCTTCCGGCGTCGCGCGCCGGTGTAGGGAAAATCGCGCCTCAGGCGCGCGGGGTGTCGCGCAGGCGCGGGATCAGTCCCGCCGCGGCGCGTTCGGCATGCTCGCGCGACAAGGCGGCGGCGCGCTCGTCGTCGCCGGCGTTGATCGCGGCCACGATGGCCATGTGCTCGTCCCACAGGCCGGCGCGCGCGCTGGCCGGCTCGGAAACCGCGCACATCACGCGTTCCAGGTGGCCCCATTGCGGCTGCATCACCGAGGCCAGCAGCCGGTTGCCCGAGGCGTCGTAGATGGCGTGGTGCAGCCGCGTATCGGCGGCGATCAGGGCCTGCATGTGGCCGCGCCGCAGGGCCGCCAGGCCGCGCTCGACCAGCGCGGCGGGCAGCGGCGGCGCGGCGCCGGCCGCCACGCGCCGGGCGGCCAGCCGCGCCGCCAGGGCGTCGACTTCGGCGCGCAGCTGATAGAACTCGGCCACCAACTGCGGATCGAGCGGCGCGACCTGCAGGGTGCCGCGGCCGTCGGCGCGTATGGCCAGTCCATCGCGCTCCAGGTGGGCCAGCGCCTGCAGCACCGGTTGGCGCGAGATCCCGAAGCGCGCGGCGAGCTCTTCCTGGCCCAGCCGCAGGCCGGGCGCCAGTTGCCCGCCGATGACGGCTTCGCGCAATTGCGTGTAGACGGTGTGGGCCAGGTCGCTGGCGGGAGGCAAGGGCTTGATCATGGCGGGACCTGTGGATTTCTGTATTCAGAATACAGAAATCCACGGCTGTGTCACGCTGCGGCGCCGCATTGCGCCGGCGCCGGGCCGCTAGCGGTCCGCGCTGTAGAGTTCGCCGGCCAGCACGTTGCGCCAGTTGGCCCAGGTCAGGCGCGGCCGGTCGGTTTCCTGGCGGTTGTAGGGCGCGTCGTAGATGATGTGGCGCCAACTGGGGCGCACCGCGCCGGTGATGCGCGGCTTGTCGTCGATCAGCAGGTCGCCGCGCACCAGGGTCTTGTCGCGGGTCAGGATCAGGCGTTCGGTGGCGGCCCGGCCCAGGTGGCGCTCCACCCACAGGTACTTCTCGGCCACGCAGTTCTCGAACTGGTGCAGCGGCGACGAGCAGATGCGCACGTCCATGCCCAGCGCCGTCAGTTCGCGGTAGGCCTCGATCGCGCCGGCGACCGGCGGCAGGTCGCGGATGAACCCGGGCGCCGTATAGATGGCTTCGGCGCGGGCGCGCAGTTCGGGCGGATAGTCTTCCAGGATGCGGAACGACTGGCGCTGCTCATAGGCGACCGGTTCGATGTCGGGGTGCCGCTGGCGCCAGGCGGCCAGGAAGGCGTGTTCGAAATCGGCCAGGACGCCGTCTTGGTCTAGCAGGATGAGCATGGTGCGCGTGCGGCGGGGGCGGGGCCCCGATTTTGCCATGCGCCGCGGGGCCGCGCTCAGGTTGCCGAGCTGGCCAGCATGCGGTAGCGCGCCGTGCCTTGCTGGGGGCGCGATTCCATCAGCAGGTAGCGGCCGTAGCGCCATTCCACCGGCGGTGGCGCCTGGGCCGGCCAGTCCAGGCTGGCGGCGCGGCGCAGCAGGGTGACGTGCGGGCGGAAGGGCTGCGCCGGGCGGCGCCAGCCCAGCGGCTCGAGCCAGTCCCACAGCTCGTCGTAGGTGCGCCGCAGCGTCGCGCCGACCTCGGGCGGGCCGGCCCAGACGATGCCCTGGCGCGCGAAGGCGCCGTAGCGGTCCAGGGTGATGCTGCCGGGCGTGGCGCGCTGCCGGGCCGTACCGGCGACCAGCGCGGGCACGCGCTCAGCGTCGACCGCGCCCAAAAACGCCAAGGTCAGGTGCAAGGTGTCGGGCCGCATGACGCGCCCGCCGCAGGCGGCCTGGGCTTGTGCGGCCCAATCCGCCAGCGTGGCGGCCAGTGCGGGCCCAGGCCATAGTGCGAAGAACAGCCGAACCCGGCTTGGCGGGGCCGCACTGGCAGGCGCATCGGAAGGGAAAGAGGCGGGCATGACGCCACATTATGGCCGACTCCCGGCTGGCGGGGCGAGGGCCTGCCCCGCCCCGCCGCCTAGCGCTGCGCCAGGGCTGGCGGCAGCGGCGTATCCCAGCCGCCGCCCAGCGCGCGGATCAGGTTGACCGCCGAGCGCGCCCGTTCGCCGTCCAGCTGCACGGCCACGCGCTGCTGCGCCAGCACCGTACGATCGGCTTCGATCACGTCCAGGTAGCTCGAGCCTTCGCGGTATTGCGTCAGCGAAATGCGCGCCGCGCGCTGCGAGGCCTGCAGCGCCGCGTCGTGCACCTCGGTCTGGGTGGACAGGATGCGCAGGTTGGCCAGGTTGTCCTCCACCTCGCGGAAGGCGGTCAGGATCGTCTGGCGGTAATTGGCGACGTCCTCCTCGTATTGTGCGCGGGCGCGGTCCAGGCCGGCCTGGCGGCGGCCGCCGTCGAAGATCGGCAGCGACAAGGCGGCCCCCACCAGCGGTCCCAGCAGGAAGGTGCGGCTGGACCATTCGAACAGGTCGCCCAGTTCCGCCGATTCGAAGCCGGCCGCGCCGGTGATGTTCAGGCTCGGGAAGAACGCCGACTTGGCCACGCCGATGCGCGCATTGGCGGCCGCCATGGCGCGTTCGGCCGCGGCGATGTCGGGGCGGCGCTCCAGCAGGGTGGACGGCAAGCCCGCCGGCACGTTGATGGAAATCCGCGTCAGGGGCTGCGACGGCAGCGAGAACTCCGACGGCGCCTTGCCCAGCAGCACGGCCAGCGCGTGTTCGGCATTGGCGCGGCGGCGTTCGAAGCCCAGCGCTTCCGAGCGCGCCGATTCCAGTTCCGAGCGGGCGCGCGCCAGGTCCAGTTCGCTGATGTCGCCGGCGTCGTAGCGGCGCTGGATCAGCTGCAGCGTGTCCTCGCGCAGCTTGACCGTCTGCCGGTACAACTGCAGGCCGGCGTCCAGCTCGCGCACCTGGAAGTAGGCCGACGCCACGTCGGCCTGCAGGGCCAGCAGCACCGAGCGGTACAAGGCCTCGCTCTGCTGCGCGTCGGCGGTGGCGGCATCCACATTGGAGGCCACCCGGCCGAACAGGTCCACCTCGTAGGACACGCCCGCCTGGGCGCGCCACAGCGTCGACGGGTCGGTCGAGGCGTCCGCCGCCAGGCCCTGCGAAGCCGGCGAGGGGCGCTGGCGCGTGGGGCCGAAGCCCGCGTCCAGGGTGGGGAACTGGTCCGAGCGCGCGGCGCCCAGCAGCGCCCGGGCCTGCTTCAGGCGGGCGGCGGCGGCCTGCAGGTTCTGGTTGGCCTGCTGAGCCTCGGCTTCCAGCGCGTCAAGGGTGGCGTCGCCGAACAGCTTCCACCATTCGCCGCGCAGGGCCTGCTCGGCGGGTTGGGCGGCTTGCCAGCTGCCGGCTTCGTGCGGGGCCAGGGCGGGTTGCGCCTGGGCTTCTTTGTAGGCGGCCGGGATGGCGACGTCGGGCCGCTGGTATTCGGGTCCCACCGCGCAGCCGGCCAGCACCAGCAGCATGGCCAGCAGGGCGGGGACACGAGTCGTTGAGTGCTTCATGATCAATCTTTCTCTTCAATGGCTGGCGTGCGGCGCGGTCACCGGCGCCTCGTGCGGGGCGGCCGAATGCAGCTTGCGCGCGCCCAGGGAGCGCAACAGCACATAGAACACCGGCGTCAGGAACAGGCCGAACAGGGTCACGCCCAGCATGCCGAAGAACACCGCCACGCCCATGGCGTGCCGCATTTCGGAGCCGGCGCCGGAGGACAGCACCAGCGGCACCACGCCCATGATGAACGCGATCGAGGTCATCAGGATGGGACGCAGGCGCAGGCGGCTGGCCTCGATGGCGGCCTGCAGCGGCGTGCTGCCCTGCATTTCCAGCTCGCGCGCGAACTCCACGATCAGGATGGCGTTCTTGGCCGACAGCCCCACCAGCACCATCAGGCCGATCTGCGTGAAGATGTTGTTGTCGCCGCCGGTCAGCCACACGCCGGTCAGCGCCGCCAGGATGCTCATCGGCACGATCAGGATGACCGCCAGCGGCAGCGTCAGGCTTTCGTACAGCGCGGCCAGCACCAGGAACACCAGCAGCACGCTGATGGGGAACACCCAGATGCCGGCGTTGCCCGCCAGGATCTGCTGGTAGGTCAGGTCGGTCCACTCGAACTTGATGCCGCGCGGCAGCGTTTCGGCGGCGATGCGCTCGGCCGCGTCCTGCGCCTGGTCCGACGAATACCCGGGCGCCGGGCCGCCGTTGATGTCGGCGGCGGTGAAGCCGTTGTAGCGCACCACCATTTCCGGGCCGTAGGTCTGCTTGACGTCGACCAGGGCCGACAGCGGCACCATCTGGCCGTCCAGGTTGCGCGTCTTCAACTGCAGGATGTCGTCCGGATGCGAGCGGTACGGCGCGTCGGCCTGGGCCCGCACCTGGAACACACGGCCGAAGCGGTTGAAGTCGTTCACGTACATCGAGCCCAGGTAGATCTGCAGCGTATCGAACACGTCGGTGACCGGCACGCCCAGCTGCTTGGCCTTGACCCGGTCCAGGTCGACGTCCAGCTGCGGCACGTTGATCTGGTAGTTCGAGAACGTCGGCCCCAGTTCGGGCGTCTGGCGCGCCTTGGCCAGGAAGGCCTGGGTGGCCTTGTCCAGCTCGGCGTAGCCCAGCGCGGCGCGGTCCTCGATCTGCAGCTTGAAGCCGCCCATGGTGCCCAGCCCCATCACCGGCGGGGGCGGGAATACCGCGATGAACGCGTCCTTGATGCCGGCGAACTTGGCATTCAGGCTGCCGGTGATGGCGTCGCCCGACAGCTCGGCGCCATGGCGCTCGGCGAACGGCTTGAGCGTCACGAACACGATGCCGGCGCTGGAGCTGTTGGTGAAGCCGTTGATCGACAGGCCGGGGAAGGCGATGGCGCTTTCCACGCCGGGCTCTTTCAGGGCGATGTCCGACATGCGGCGGATCACGTCCTCGGTGCGGTCCAGCGAGGCGCCGTTGGGCAGCTGCGCGAACCCGATCAGGTACTGCTTGTCCTGCGCCGGCACGAAGCCGCCGGGCACGATGTACGAGATGCCCACCGTGGCCGCCAGCAGCAGCGCGTACACGCCCATGGCGCCGGCCTTGCGGCGGATGACGCCGGTCACGCCGGTGGCGTACGCATCCGACGAGCGTCCGAAGAAATCATTGAACCAGTTGAAGAACCGGCCGAACACCCGGTTCATGGCGCGCGTCAGCCAGTCGGGCTTGTCGTGGTGGCCCTTGAGCAGCAGGGCCGACAGCGCCGGCGACAAGGTCAGCGAATTGAACGCCGAGATCACCGTCGAGATGGCGATGGTCATGGCGAACTGCTTGTAGAACTGTCCCGACAGGCCGGTCATGAACGCCAGCGGCACGAACACCGCGCACAGCGTCAGCGCGATGGCGATGATGGGCCCGCTGACCTCGCGCATGGCGCGGTAGGTGGCCTCGCGCGGCGTCAATCCGGCGGCGATGTTGCGCTCGACGTTTTCCACCACCACGATCGCGTCGTCCACCACGATGCCGATGGCCAGCACCATGCCGAACAGCGACAGCGCGTTGATCGAATAGCCGAACAGCAGCAGCAGCGAGAAGGTGCCCACGATCGACACCGGCACCGCCAGCAGCGGGATGATGGAAGCCCGCCAGGTCTGCAGGAACACGATCACCACCAGCACCACCAGCGCGATGGCTTCCAGCAGGGTCGAGATCACCGCCTTGATGCTGGCCCGCACGAACTGCGTGGGGTCGTACTCGATGCGGTATTCCACCGACGGCGGGAAATCGGCCGACAGTTCCTGCATCACTTCGCGCACCTGGGCCGATACGTCCAGCGCGTTGGCGCCGGGCGACTGCATGATGCCCATGCCGATGGCCGGCTTGTTGTTCAGCAGCGAGCGCAGGCCGTATTCCTGCGCGCCCAGCTCGATGCGGGCCACGTCCGACAGGCGCGTCACGGCGCCGTCGGGCGAGGACTTCAGGATGATGTTGCCGAACTCCCGCTCATCCTGCAGCCGGCCCTGCGCATTGACCGAGAATTGCATGGGCACGTCGCCCTGGGTGGGCGAGGCGCCGATCACGCCCGCCGCCACCTGCACGTTCTGTTCGCGGATGGCGTTGACCACGTCCATGGCGGTCAGGCCGCGCTGGGCGACCTTCTGCGGGTCGAGCCAGACCCGCATCGAGTAGCTGCCCGAGCCCCAGATCTGCACTTCGCCCACGCCGCTGATGCGCGACAGGCGGTCCTTGATGTTCAGGACCGCGTAGTTGCGCAGGTAGGTGATGTCGTAGCGGTCGTCCGGCGAGATCAGGTGCACCACCAGGGTCAGGGTGGGCGAGCTCTTGGTGGTGGTCACGCCCAGGCGCTGCACGTCCGGCGGCAGGCGCGGCAGCGCCTGCGACACGCGGTTCTGCACCAATTGCTGGGCCTTGTCCGGGTCCACGCCGAGCTTGAAGTACACCGTCACCGCCAGGTTGCCGTCGCTGTTGGCCTGCGACTGCATGTACAGCATGTCTTCCACGCCGTTGATGGATTCTTCCAGCGGCGAGGCGACGGTGGCGGCGATGACTTTCGGGTTGGCGCCGGGATACTGGGCCCGCACCACCACCGAGGGCGGCACGACCTCGGGGTACTCGGAGATGGGCAGCTGGAACATGGCCAGCAGGCCCGCCAGCAGCACCACCACCGACAGCACGCCCGCGAAGATCGGCCGATCGATGAAGAATTTGGAGATATTCATGCTTGTGTCCGGTGACTTGCTTCAGGCTGGCCGCGGCGGTCTGGACAGCGGCCGGGGGCGTGTCCATGGAGACCAGGTTGGGGGCCACCGTCTCGCCCGGGCGCACGCGCTGCAGCCCGTTGACGACGATGCGTTCGCCGGCCTGCAGGCCGCTGGTGATGACGCGCAGCTTGCCCTGGCTGGCCCCCAGCGAGACCTGCCGGTAGGCGGTGCGGTTGGCTTCGTCCACCACCAGCACGAAGCGCTTGTCCTGGTCGGTGCCGATGGCGCGCTCCTCGACCAGCACGGCCTCGCGCGGCTCGGTGCCGCCCAGGCGGATGCGGGCGTACATGCCCGGCACCAGCAGGCCGTCGGCGTTGTCGAACACCGCGCGCACGCGGATGGTGCCCGAGGCGGTATCGATGCGGTTGTCCACCGAATACACCACGCCCTGGCGCGAATAGCCGGCCTCGTTGGACAGGCCCAGTTGCACCGGCACCTGCGCGGCGCCGCCGCGGGCCGGGCTGACATACTTCAGGTAGGCTTCTTCGTCGACGTCGAAGGCCGCGTACATGCGCGACACCGACACCAGCGTGGTCAGCGGCACCGAACTGGCGCCGGCCGCCACCACGTTGCCGACGGTCACCTCGGCGCGCGATACCCGGCCGGACACGGGCGCCACGATATTGGTGTAGCCGAGGTTCAGGCGGGCGGCCTCCAGCGCGGCCTCGGCGGCCTGCAGGTTGGCGGCCGCTTCGCGCGCGTCATTGCGCTTGGATTCGAAATCGCGCCGGGCGATGGCGTTCTCGGCCAGCAGGCGCTTGCCGCGCGCCAGTTCCGAGGCGGTGAAGGCCACCCGCGCGCGGGTCGCCGCCAGCTGCGCCTCGGCGCGGGCCACTTCGGCCGCGTAGGGGCGCGGGTCGATGGTGAACAGCGGGTCGCCCTTCTTGACCAGGCTGCCGTCCTGGAAATGCACGGCGGTCAGGGTGCCCGACACCAGCGGCCGGATATCGACCCGGTCGATGGCCTCCAGGCGGCCGGAATAGTCCTGCCAGTCGATAATGGTCTTGCCCAGGGCGGGCGCCACGTCCACCGAAGGCGCCGGCGGGGCGGCCTGGGCCTGGGCCGTGCCGGTACCGGCCGGGCCGCGCAACAGGGTATAGCCGCCGCCGGCGGCGATCAGGGTCGCGAAAACCGCCAGCAATACAATGCGTTGGCGCGAAACAATCATGGTGTTTCCTTGAGCAGAATAGGGGACGAATGACCGGGGCAGGCGGGCGGGGGAGGGGGCCCCTGCGGGCTATGGCCAGCGCGTTTGCGTTGGCCTCAGGCTATCGGTCGATCCAAGACGATTGCATTCTGAATGTTTTGTGGTGGGGGATAAACATCGCCGGGGCGTCAACACTGTTCGCCATGAACGAACAATATCGGCACAAAGCGCGGTATGCTGACGCACTTCACCATCCAGGACACGACCATGGACCGCTTTCAAGCCATGCAGGTCTTCGTGCGCGTTGTCGACGCCAATAGCTTTACCCGCGCGGCCGACAGCCTGGCGTTGTCCCGCACCACTGTCACGACTGCCATTCAGAATCTGGAGCGCCGCCTCGGCGTGCGCCTGCTCAACCGCACCACGCGCCGCATCAGCCTGACGCCGGATGGCGCGGCCTACTATGAACACAGCACCCGCATCCTGGCCGAGGTCGAGGAAACCGAGGCCTGCTTCCAGGAAGCCGCCCTGCGGCCCAAGGGCAAGCTGCGCATCGACGTGCCGGCCAGCATCGGCCGCCTCATCCTGATCCCGTCGTTGTGTGAATTCCACACTCACTATCCCGACGTGGAACTGGTCATCGGCATGGGCGACCGGCGGGTCGACATGGTGCAGGAGGCCGTCGACTGCGTGATCCGCGGCGGCGAGCTCGAAGATTCCAGCCTGGTGGCGCGCCGCATCGGCACCTTCCAGAGCCTGACCTGCGCGGCGCCGTCGTATCTCGAACGCCACGGCATGCCGCACACGCTCGAAGACCTGAAGAGCCATTACGCGGTCCATTATTTTTCGAGCCGCTCCGGGCGCAACTGCAACTGGGATTTCGTCATCGACGGCAAGACGCGCGAAGTGGACGTGCCCGGCTGCGTCTCGGTCAACGACTGGAGCGCCCACCTGGCCTGCGCCCTGCAGGGCTTCGGGCTGGTGCAGACCGCGCGCTTCATGGCCCTGCCGCACCTGCAGGCGGGCGAGCTGATCGAGGTGCTGCCGCAATGGAAGCCGCGCCCGCTGCCGATCTCGCTGCTGTATCCGCAAAGCCGCCAGCTGTCGCCCAAAGTGCGGGTGTTCTCCGACTGGGTGGCCGAGCTGTTCGCGCGCTGCCCGCTGCTCAGCGGCGGCGACGGCACCGAAGGCTGCTATGGCATCGAGAAAGCCGAGCTGACGCCGGCCGCCGAAAAAGCCACCCGGCGCGGCGTGGCGGTGGAAGCCGAATACGTCCTCTGACGCCCCCCGGGGCGCTGCGTGCTGCCCCCAGGGACGACGCTGGCGGGCCGGCGGAACCGGCCCCGCGGCCGCCCGGTCTGGCCGCGCCCGCCGGGGCGGTCCGCCCCGCCGATGGCGGGCGGACTGGTACTGTATATTTGGGCGTCGCTTCCACCCCCAGCCATCGCCCGCCCATGCAGCAGCCCGTCCTACCCGCGTACCTGATCGCCCGCTGGCTACTTTTGCTGGTGCTGTTGGCGGGCGCCTATTTCCTGAGCGGTTTCCTGGTCCCGGCCCTGGCGGCGCTGATCATCGGGCTGGCCACCTGGCCGCTTTACCGGCGGCTGGTCGAACGCTGCGGCGGGCGGACCGTGCCGGCCGCCACGCTGGCCCTGATCGGCGTCATCCTGGTGCTGATCATCCCCCTGACGCTGGCGCTGTCGTACGCCGTGCAGGAAGCCAGCAACTTCTTCGCCTGGGCGCTGGCCGCCAACCGCCATGGCGTGGCGGTGCCTGGCTGGATTTCCTCCCTGCCGGTGATCGGCCCGCGGCTGTCGGTCTATTGGCAGACTTACCTGGGCGAGCCGCATGCGCTGGGGGCCCTGGTCGAGATGGTCAGCGGCGAACACCTGGGCAACATCTACCGCATGGTCCTGTCGGCCACCGGCAACGCGTTCCAGCTGCTGCTGAACGTGGTGTTCATGCTGATCACCCTGTTCTTCGTCTACAAGGACGGCGACCGCATGATCGCGCAGCTCGACGTGCTGGGCGAACGCATCCTGCCCTCGCGCTGGCTGCGCTTTTCGCGCGTGGTGCCGGCCACGGTCGGGTCCACGGTCACCGGCATGAGCCTGATCGCCGTGGGCGAGGGCGTGGTGCTGGGCCTGGCGTACTGGGTGGCCGGCGTGCCGTCGCCCGTGCTGCTGGGCGTGGTCACCGGCTTCATGGCGCTGATCCCCGGCGGCGCGCCGCTGTCGTTCACGCTGGTGTCGCTGTACCTGGTCGGGTCCGGCCACCTGGCGGCCGGCCTGGCGCTGTTCGCCTGGGGTACCATCGAATTGTTCATCGTCGACAAGACGCTGCGTCCGCGCCTGGTGGGCGGGCCGGTCAAGCTGCCGTTCCTGCCCACTTTCTTCGGCCTGATCGGCGGCGTCAAGACGATGGGCATCGTCGGGCTGTTCGTCGGCCCGGTGCTGATGGCGCTGCTGGTGGCAGTGTGGCGCGAATGGGTGCGCAACGTCGAGCGCGAGCGCGACGCCGCCCGCCTGGAAGGCGCCGGCGAGCCGCGCGGCGACTGACCTCGGAGGAAGCATTCGTGTCGACCATCGCCGATCAGGTGGCGATATTGCGCCAGCAGGGTTTCGTGGTGGCGCGGCAGTTCGCCGCGCCGGATGTGGTGGCCGCGTTGCGCGGCGAGGCCGAGCGCCAGCTGGCGCAGGCCGTCGGCCCGCTCGAGTACGAGGCCGACCTGCAGTATCCCGGCGCGCCGGCCTCGCGCCAGGCGCAGGGCGGCGCCACCGTGCGCCGGCTGCTGGGCGCCTACGGGCGCGGGCCGCTGTTCCGCCAGTGGGCCACCACGCCGGCCGTCGCCGCATGGCTGCGGGCCTACTTCAATGACACGCCGGTGCTGTCCACCGTGCACCACAACTGCGTGATGACCAAGCATCCGGCCTACGGCAGCCTGACGGGCTGGCACCAGGACATCCGCTACTGGTCGTTCAGCGCGTCCGACCTGGTGTCGACCTGGCTGGCGCTGGGCAACGAAACCGCCGACAACGGCGGCCTGTTCTTCCTGCCCGGCTCGCACGCTGCCTCGTTCCCGGCCGGGCGGTTCGACGACAAGAAATTCTTCCGGCCGGAACTGGCTGAGAACCACGCCTGGATCGAGCGCGCGGTGTGCCCTGAACTGCAGCCGGGCGACGTGGTGTTCTTCCACTGCCGCACGCTGCACGCCGCGCGCCAGAACAGCAGCGACCGCGTCAAGCTGTCGCTGGTGCACACGTATCATCCCGCCAGCTGTACGCCGCTGCCCGGCACGCGCTCGGCATCGTCGCCGGGCGTGCCGCTGGACCCCGCCGGGCGCTGAATCCATCCTCCGCGGCCGTCCAGCCGCAAGACCTGGTCGTGAAACGCGTCCAGGGTATTGCGGTGCCCCACGCTGACCACCGTGCAGTCCGGCAGCGCGCCGCGCAGCAGGCTGTAGAGCGCGTGTTCCAGGTCGTCGTCGGTGGCCGACGTGGCCTCGTCCAGGAACACGATGGCCGGGCGATTGAACAGCACGCGCGCGAATGCCAGGCGCTGCTGCTCGCCCAGCGACAGCACGCGCGTCCAGTCCGCCGCCTGGTCCAGCATGGCGCACAGGTGGCCCAGGTTGACGCGCCGCAGGATCCCGGCGATGCGCGCATCGTCCGCGGCGGTGGCCGCGGCCGGATAGGCTACCGCGGTGCGCAGGTCGCCCAGCGGCAGGTAGGGGCGCTGCGACAGGAACAGCGCGCGTGCGCCGAGGGGCCGCCACACCTGTCCGCTCGCGTATGGCCACAGGCCCGCCACGGCGCGCAGCAGCGTGGTCTTGCCGCTGCCCGAGGGGCCTTTGACCAGCAGCGCCTGGCCGGGCGCCAGCCGCAGTTGCAGCCCGGCGAGCAGCGGGCGGCCGTCCGGATAGCGCACATCCAGCGCATCGATGCGCAAGCCATGCCGGCAGTCGCCGGTCTCGACGCGGGGCAGGGCGCGGGCCTGCCGGTTGGCGTCCTGGAAACCGTCCAGCCGCGCCAGCGTGGCGCGGTATTGCGCAAAGCTGTCATACGACATGCGGAAGAACGACAGCGCGTCCTGTACCTGGCCGAATGCCTGGGACGTCTGCATGACGTCGCCCAGCTTGATGGCGCCACTGAAAAAGCGCGGCGCCTGCAGCATGAACGGGAACACCACCGCCACCTGGCTGATGGCCAGGTTCAGGCCGCTGAACTTCAGCGTGCGGCGCACCAGCGCCCACAAGTTGGCGATATACGCCGCGAAGCGCGCGCGCAGGGTCCGGCGTTCGACCTCCGCGCCTCTGTAGAAAGCGATGTTCTCGGCATTCTCGCGCAGCCGCACCAGCGCGTAGCGGAAATTGGCGGCCAGTTGCTCGCCCAGGAAATTCAGGCGGATCAGCGGCCGGCCTATCTTGAACGCCAGCAGCGTGGCCAGGATCACATACAGGTAGACCAGCAGCACCATGGCGCGTGGCAACTGCAGCCCGCCCAGTTGCAGCGGGCCCGACAGGTCCCACAGGATGAGCGTGAACTCCACCAGCGACACCAGCGCGCCGACCGCGCCCAACGCCAGCGTGCGCGAGCCGCTGACAAAGGCGGCGATATCCAGCTCGATGCGCTGGTCGGGGTTGTCGACCGGCGAGTCCAGAAACTGGCCGCGGTAATAGGCGCTGCCGGCCAGCCAGTCGTGCGTCAGGGCTTCATTCAGCCAGCTGCGCCAGCCGATCTCGAACGACTGGCCGACGTAGTAGTCCAGCAGCGCGCGCAGCACGTGCACCGTCGCCAGTACGCCGAACACGGCCAGCATCGTCCAGAACGCGCGCGCGTTCAGCGCTTGCAGCGCGTTGTAGAACCCCTTGTACCAGTACGAGAACAGCACGGTCATGCGCACCGACCACAGGGCCAGCAGCAGTTGCAGCGCCAGGCTGGCAAGCGGCCGCCAGGCGCGCCGCGGCGTCAGGTAGGGCCAGGCCAGGCGCCAGAATTGCCGGCCCCAGCGCGTGCCGCGGACCAGGGCCCAGGCCACCGCGATGGCGCCGGCGCCGGCGATGGCCCAGGCGTAAAGCAGCCAGAGCAGGCTGTCGCCCAGTTGCCGTTGCCAATTCAGGTCCATGAAAGGTGCGTCTTGTTCTTTTGCAGGTTAGACGCGCCCTGGAAGAATAGTTCCTGCTAGCCGGGGTGGGCGGCCGCCGCCGCGTCCCAGAAGGCCTCGGCCGCCGGCGTCTGCGCGGCGGTGGCGCGGAACAGGCGGATCTCGGCCTGCAGCCGCCAGGCCGCGTCGCCCGCCTCGACCAGCCGCCGCTCGCGCAGTTCGGCATCCACCATGCTGTGCGGCAGCCAGGCCACGCCGCGCCCGTCCAGCGCCATACTCTTGAGCACCGCCGCCAGGTGCGCCGTGAACACCGGCTCGACCCGGGTGCGCTGCAGGGCCGGCCCCAGCAAGGCGCTCACCAGGCGGCCCAGGCCGGACTCGGCGCTGTAGGCCAGCATGGGCACGGCCTTGCGCGCGCCGCCGCCGACGGCGTGGCGCGGCCGGCCCGCGCGGTCCGGCGCGCATACCGGCACCAGCGTCTCGGCGCCGACCCGCAGCGAACGGTAGGCGGACGTATCCAGGCGGCCCGGCGCCTGGGGATGGGTGTGGCACAGCAGGAACTGCACCCGGCCCTGCTGCATCCAGGCCTCGCACTGCTGCAGCATGTCCGAGACCAGTTGGATGGGGCCGACCGGCACGCGCGATTCCAGGCCACGCAGCCACTGTGGCAGGAAGGTCAGCGACAGCGCGTGGGTGGCGGCGAAGCGCAGCGTCGCCGCGCCGGCCTGCGCCACGGCGCGCGCCTCGTCGGGCACGCGCGCCACGCGCGCGAGGATTTCCTGCGCCGTGGCGCGGAACCATTCGCCGGTTTCGGTCAGCGTGACCGGGTGGGTAGCGCGGTCGAACAGCGTCACGTCCAGCCAGGACTCCAGCGCGCGGATGCGGCGGCTGAAGGCCGGCTGGGTCATGTGGCGCTCTTGCGCCGCGCGCGAGAAATTGCCGCTGGCGGCCAGCGCCAGGAAGTCTTCCAGCCAGGACAGGTTCATGGGCGATGCCGGGAAAGCATGAAGGCAGAAAAAAACGGCATTGGGCAAGCCCGCCGCACGGCTCCGATAATACGCCGCATCATCCCCTTGCCGGAGACCCGCCATGCAAATCGTCGACATCCGCGAATCGACGCGCCCCATACAGTCCAACATCCGCAACGCCTACATCGATTTTTCCAAGATGACCCTGAGCCTGGTGGCGGTGGTGACCGACGTGGTGCGCGATGGCAAGCCGGTGGTGGGCTACGGCTTCAATTCGAACGGCCGCTATGGGCAGGGCGGGCTGATCCGCGAGCGCTTCGCGCCGCGCGTGCTGGCCGCCGATCCCGCCAGCCTGCGCGACGACGCGCGCGACAACCTCGACCCGCACAAGATCTGGGCCGCCATGATGACCAATGAGAAGCCCGGCGGCCACGGCGAACGCTCCGTCGCGGTCGGCACCATCGACATGGCGGTATGGGACGCGGTGGCCAAGATCGAGGGCAAGCCGCTGTACCAGCTGCTGGCCGAGCGCTATGGCGACGGCCAGGCCAGGCGCGAGGTGTTCGTCTATGCCGCCGGCGGCTATTACTGGCCGGGACAGGGGCTGGACGGCCTGCGCCGCGAGATGCAGAGCTACCTGGACCGCGG
Organism: Bordetella genomosp. 2; assembly: GCF_002261345.1. GTDB lineage: Bacteria > Pseudomonadota > Gammaproteobacteria > Burkholderiales > Burkholderiaceae_B > Bordetella_A. Next base: position 17,092 of record NZ_NEVT01000003.1, read on the forward strand.
CTATTCCGTGGTCAAGAAGAAGATCGGCGGCGCCTCGCTGGCCGAGGATTGCGCGCGCATCGAGGCCGTGCTGAAGCTGCTGGGGCCGGGCCAGCGCCTGGCGGTCGACGCCAACGGCCGCTTCGACCTGCCGACGGCCATTGCGTACGCCAAGGCGCTGTCGCAATACGACCTGTTCTGGTATGAGGAAGCGGGCGATCCGCTCGACTATGCCCTGCAGGCCGAGCTGGCCGATCACTATGCCGGCCCGATGGCCACCGGCGAAAACCTGTTCTCCATGCAGGACGCGCGCAACCTGATCCGCTACGGCGGCATGCGGCCCGACCGCGACTGGCTGCAGTTCGACTGCGCGCTGAGCTACGGGCTGGTCGAGTACCTGCGCACCCTGGACATGCTCGAGCAATACGGCTGGTCCGCCAGCCGCTGCATCCCGCACGGCGGCCACCAGATGTCGCTGGCCATCGCGGCCGGGCTGGGATTGGGCGGCAACGAATCGTATCCCGACCTGTTCCAGCCCTATGGCGGCTTTCCGGACGGCGTGCAGGTGCGCGACAGCATCGTGACCCTGCCGGAACTGCCGGGCATCGGCTTCGAGGGCAAGGCCGACCTGTACGCGGAAATGCGCGCGCTGGCGGCGTAGCGGCGGGCCGCGCGGCGCGCGTCAGGGCGCGCGCACGGCGATGCCGGCGTCGCGCAGCGCGTCGCGCAGGCCCTGCGCGAACACCAGCGCGTTGGGCTGGTCGCCGTGGATGCACAGGGTATCGGCGCGCACCGGCACCGCGCGGCCATTGACCGAGCGCACCATGCCGTCGCGCACCATGCCCAGCACCTGCGCCACCGCGGCGTCGAGGTCCTCGATCATGGCGCCGGGCTGGCTGCGCGGCGTCAGCGAGCCGTCGTCCTGGTAGGAACGGTCGGCGAACACTTCATGGGCGCCGCGCAGGCCCAGTTCCTGCGCGGCGGCCACCAACTGGCTGCCGGCCAGCCCGTACAGCACCAGGCTGCCGTCCACGTCGCGCACGGCGCGGCAGATGGCCTGCGCCAGGGCGGCGTCCTTGGCGGCCATGTTGTACAGGGCGCCGTGCGCCTTGACGTGGTGCAGGCGGGCGCCCTGCGCGGCGGCCACGGCCGCCAGCGCGCCGACCTGGTAGACCACCATGTCATAGGCTTCCTGCGGCGTGATCTGCATGGGGCGCCGCCCGAAGCCGACCAGGTCGGGCAGGCTGGGATGCGCGCCCACCGCCACGCCGCGCGCCAGCGCCGCCGCGACGGTCTGGCGCATCGTCGACGGATCGCCGCCATGGAAGCCGCAGGCCACGTTGGCCGAGCTGACGAACTGCAGCACGGCCGCGTCGTTGCCCATCTGCCAGGCGCCATAGCTTTCGCCCATGTCGCAATTGAGATCGATGGCGGTACTCACGGCGGGTTTCCTCCGGCAGGCAGCAGCGCGCGCAAGGGATGCAGCGCGCCCTGCAGTTGTATGAATGCTTCTTCGCGTTCGGCATCGAGCCGCTGCGCCTCGTCCAGGCCGACCGGGGCGAAGCGCACCGTCTGGCCGGGCCGGCGCTGCGCCAGCGCGGGCAGATCGACGGTGATCACCTGGGCGATCTTGGGATACCCGCCGGTGGTCTGGCGATCCGCCATCAGCACGATGGCCTCGCCGCCGGCCGGCACCTGCACCGTGCCGTAGCTGGCCGCCTCGGAGAGGATCTGGCGCGGCGTCGTCATGGCCAGGGGCGGGCCGTCCAGGCGGTAGCCCATGCGGTCGGATTGGGCGCTGATGCGGAACTCCGCATGCAGCAGGGCATGGCGCGAAGCTGCGTCGAATTCTTCCCAGTGTACGCCCGGCAGCACCCGCAGATTGGCGCGCGCGCGGCCGGCCAGGCTGGCGGGCAGGTAGGCGCGCACCTGCCACAGTGCCTCGGCCAGGCGCGCCAGCGCGGCCGGATCGCCGGGCAGGGGCGCGCGCAGCCCGATCGAGTCGCCCCTGGCCAGCGCGCGCCCGGCGTGGCCGCCGAAGCCGCCGCGCAGATACGTGCTGGCGCTGCCCATGACGGGCGCGAGCGCGTAGCCGCCATGCACCGCCAGATATGCGCGCAAGCCGGCCTCGGGCGGGGCCGCGCCGAACGCCAGCACGTCGCCGGCGCGCGCCACCAGCGGGCGATGGCACGGCGCCGCGGCGTCGTTCAGGGTGGCGCCCAGGTCGGCCCCGGCAATGGCGAAACAGGCCGGCGCCTCGAAGCGCAGCGTCGGTCCGGCCAGGGTGATCTCGAGCGTGGCGTGGTCGGCCTGGTTGCCGGCCAGCAGGTTGGCCAGGCGGTGGGCCCGTTCGTCCATGGCGCCGCAGACAGGCACGCCCAGGTGCTGGCTGCCGATGCGGCCGCTGTCCTGGAAGGTCGACAGCAGGCCGGGCTTGAGGACGGTCAGGCTCATCGCGCGGCCTCGCGCTGCCGGCGGAACTCGTCGGCGTCGATCGGCACGAAGCGCACCCGGTCGCCCGGCTGCAGCAGGGCGGCCGGCTGGCGCGCCGGGTCGAACATCACCAGCGGCGTGGCGCCGATGATGTTCCAGCCGCCCGGCGACTGGCTGGGATAGATCATGCTCTGGCGGTTGGCGACCGCCACCGAGCCGGCCGGCACGGCGGTGCGCGGCGAAGCGCGGCGCGGAATGTTCAGGCGTTCGTCGTGCACGCCCAGGTAGGCGGCGCCGGGCGCGAAGCCCAGCATGAACACCAGGTTGCCGGGCTGCCCATGCAGGGCCACGACTTCCTGGGTCGAAACGCCGGCATGGCGTGCCACGTCTTCCAGGTCGGGACCGTGGTCGCCGCCATAGCACACCGGGATCTCGACTTCGCGCCCGGCCAGGGCGTCAGGCGCGACGCCGCGCGCCAGGATCTGCTCGATCTGCTCGACCCGCTGCGCATAGCGCGGGCCATCCCGGCCATCGGGCCGGTAGTGCACCGCCACCGCCACGAACGAGGGCACCACGTCGGTCACGCCGGGCAGCCGCGCCTCGCGCAGCAGGCGCGCCGCGGCCAGGCACAGGCGGCCGGTGTGGATGTCGATGCCGTCGCCGAAGTAGACGAGCAGGCAGCGGTCGCCTTGCGGCTGGATGCGCCAGGCGACCGTGGCGCGGGTGGCGGTATCGTTCAACGGCGCGGCAGCCTCCGTGGCTTACTTGGCGAACAGGGAATCCAGGTTCTTGAACGACTTGAATTCCAGCGCGTTGCCCGACGGATCCAGGAAGAACATGGTGGCCTGCTCGCCGACTTCGCCCTTGAAGCGGACGTACGGCTCGATGACGAACTTGGTGCCCGCCTCGGTCAGCTTGCTGGCCAGCGCTTCCCAGTCCTGCATGGGCAGGACGGCGCCGAAGTGGCGCACCGGCACGTCGTGGGAGTCGACCGAACTGGTGGACTTGTGGCCGCACTCATCGGGCGACAGGTGGGCGACGATCTGGTGGCCGTAGAAATTGAAATCGACCCATTCATCGGAGCTGCGGCCCTCGGGACAGCCCAGCAGTTCGCCGTAGAACTTGCGGGCCTCGGCCAGGTCGCGGACGGGGAAGGCCAGGTGGAAAGGGGGCAGGGTGGCTTGTGCGGTCATGGAATGCTCCGGATTCGGCAAGAGTAAAACAAAACGTCCGGCTCCGCCGGGGGCGGGGCCTGCTTGCTTATCATTCTAGTGATTGTTTTTTTGATCGAAAAACGATATTTTTTTGCCCTGAGCATCGAAAAAATCGATTGTGATACGCGAATTCAAGACCTTCATCGCGGTCGCGCGCGACGGCACCTTCACCGGCGCGGGCCGCCAGCTGGGGCTGACCCAGTCGGCCGTCAGCGCACAGATGCGCCGGCTGGAAGACTACCTGGGCGTCGAACTGTTCGAGCGCACCGGCAAGTCGGCGGCGCTGAACGCGGCCGGCCGCGAAATGCTGCCGCAGGCCGAAGAACTGGTTGGCATGGCCGAGCGCATGGTCAGCACCGCCGGGGCCGGCCACGTCAGCGGGCTGTTGCGGGTCGGCGCGATCGCCTCGGTGCAGCAGGACGCGCTGGTGGGCGCGCTGGCGGATTTCCGCGAGATCTTTCCCGATGTGCGGGTACGCGTCGTGCCGGGCGTGTCGCTGTCGCTGCTGGGCCAGGTCGATGCCGGCGAGATCGACTTGGCCGTGCTGATCCGCCCGCCGTTCGCGCTGCCGCCGGAACTGGCATGGCGCCCCTTGCTGCGCGAGCCGGTGGTGCTGGCCGCGCCGGCCGGCCTGCCGCGGCAGCCCTGGCGCGAGCTGCTGGCCAGCCAGCCGTTCATCCGCTACGACCGTTCCTCGTTCGGCGGGCGCCTGGTGGACCTGTTCCTGAAGAAGCAGCGCATCGCGGTGCGCGAGGCCGTCGAGCTGGACGAAATGGACGCCATCGCCAACCTGGTGCGGCGCGGGCTCGGCGTGGCGCTGCTGCCGCGCACGCGGCAGCTCGATCCCCGCGGCCTGCGCCTGTACGACCTGGGCGAGGCCGGCTTCGACCGGGAGATCGGCCTGGTGGCCCGCCTGCCGCACGACCCGGCCACGCCGGCCGGGCGTCTCGCCGACTGCCTGGCGCGCGCCGCCGCGGCGCCTACAGCAGGTCGCAGCGCACCGTGACCGGGTGGCCGCGCAGCGCCGCCATCACGGAGTCGCTCACTTCGCCGTCCACGTCGGTGACCACGTAGCCGATCTGGCCGCGCGTCTGCAGGCTCTGGCTGACGATGTTGAGGCCCTGCTCGGCCAGCAGGTTGTCGAGCGCGCCCAGCGCGCCGGGGGCGTTGCGGTGCACGTGCAGGATGCGGGCCGCGCCGGCGCGTTCCAGGTAGGGCAGTTCGGGGAAGTTGACCGCGCTCTTGGTGGTGCCCGCCTGCAGGAAGCGCACCAGTTTCTCAGCCACTTCGCGGCCGATGTTCTCTTGCGATTCCTGCGTGCTGCCGCCGATGTGCGGCGTGAGCAGCACATTGGGCAGGCCGATCAGCGGGCTGGCCAGCGGTTCGTCGACGCCCTTGGGCTCGGTGGGGAAGACATCCAGCGCGGCGCCGGCCAGGTGGCCGGACGTCAGCGCCGCGTGCAGCGCCGCGATGTCGACCACCGTGCCGCGCGAGGCATTGATGAGGATGGCGCCGCGCTTCATCTGCTTGAGGGCGGCGGCATCGATGAGGTTCTCGGTGCCCTTGCCGCCGGGCACGTGCAGCGTGACCACGTCGGCCTGGCCGAGCAGTTCAGCCAGCGAGCCGGCCGCGCGGGCGTTGCCCAGCGGCAGCTTGGCCTCGACGTCGTGGAAGATCACGCGCATGCCGATGCTCTCGGCCAGGGTGCTGATCTGCGAGCCGATGTTGCCGTAGCCGACGATGCCGAGCGTCTTGCCGCGCGTTTCGAAGGCGCCGGCGGCCGACTTGTCCCAGTGGCCCAGGTGCACGCGCGCGTTTTTCTCGGGGATGCGCCGCAGCAGCAGGATGGTTTCGCCCAGCACCAGCTCGGCCACCGAGCGGGTGTTCGAGAACGGCGCGTTGAACACCGGAATGCCGCGCTGCATGGCGTTGTTGAGGTCGACCTGGTTGGTGCCGATGCAGAAGCAGCCCACCACGCGCAGGTCGGGCGCGGCGCCCAGCAGCTCGGCATCCAGGTGGGTGCGCGAGCGGATCCCCGCCACCTGCGCGCCGCGCAGGGCCTCGCGCAGCTCGGCCGGCGGCAGCGCGGACGCATGCGTGGCGATGTCGGTGTAGCCGGCCGCCGCGAAGACTTCGCGCGCGCTGGGATGGATATTCTCGAACAGGACGATTTGGGCCATGACTGCTGCAACGGGGAAGGGTGGAAGAAAAGCCTGCCCCTATTGTGGCGCAGTTTGGCGCGCCGACCGCCAGAGGCCATTCGGCCGGTGTGGCGATCAGGCGGACACGATGCGTTCGGCCGGGAACTGCAGCGAAAAGGTGCTGCCCTTGCCCACTTCGCTGGCGATCAGCAATTCGGCGTCGTGGCGGATGGCGATGTGCTTGGTGATGGCCAGGCCCAGGCCGGTGCCGCCGGCGGCGCGCGAACGGCCCCGGTCGACGCGGTAGAAGCGCTCGGTCAGGCGCGGGATGTGCAGGGCGGCGATGCCGATGCCGGTGTCCTGCACGCTGAAGCAGGCCCCGCCGTCGGCCGCGCTGCGCCAGCGCACGGTGATCGAGCCGCCGTCCGGGGTATAGCGCACGGCGTTGGTCAGCAGGTTCGACACGGCCGATGCCAGCTCGGTCTCGGCGCCCAGCACGTCGAGCGATTCGTCGATGTGCCAGGTGAAGCCGTGGCGCCCGGCCGACAGCGCCTCGATCTGCTGGCGGGCGGTCTGCAGCAGGGCCGGCAAGTTGACCGCGCGCGGGTCCGAGCCGGGCGACGATTCCAGCGTCGACAGCGTCAGCAGGTCTTCGACAATGGCCTGCATGCGCTGCGCCTGCTCATGCATCATGGTCAGGTATTGCTCGCGCTGTTCATCGCTGAGCGCCTCGGCCGGCATGTCGCGCAGGGTCTCCAGAAAGCCGGCCAGCACGGTCAGCGGCGTGCGCAGCTCGTGCGAGACGTTGGCCACGAAATCCCGGCGCGTGGTCTCGAGCTTTTCGATCTGCGTGACATCGCGCGAGATCAGCAGCCGGCGATTGCTGGCGTAGGCCGCCAGGTGCATCATCATGACGCGCTCCTGGCCGCCGTGCGCCAGGCGCACCAGGATGGGCTCGGGCCAGTCGTCGCGATGCGCATAGGCGACGAATTCCGGGGCGCGCAGCAGGTTCAGCAGGTTGTGGCCGCGGTCGGCCGGCAGGCTCAGCCCCAGGTGATGGCGCGCCATGCGGTTGCACCACTCGATCTGGAAATCCTCGTTGAGCGTCACCACGCCGTCGGGCAGCGCCTGCGCGGCGGCCAGCATGCCCTGCATGGTGCCGCGCGTTTCGGCCAGCTCGCGCGCGCGGGCCCGCGTGTAGCGGTACAAGGGCGCCAGGATGTCGTCCCAGGGGCCCACCGAGGCGGGCGGCGAGGTCTCGGGGTGATGGGCCCAGTGCGACACCGCGCGCAGCCGCCAGCTGCGCCAGAACAGCATCACCAGCAGGGCCGCGCAGAACACCACCCAGCCGGCCGGATCGCCGACCAGCCATTGGGCAAGCAGGGCCATGATCGCCCACAGGGCGACCAGGAAGAAAGTGCGCAGCCAGATCATCGTGGCGATGTTTTACCGTGTCGGCAGCTGTGCGGTAAACCGGTAGCCGCTGCCCCGCACGGTTTCCACGTGGGCATCGTGGCCGGTGGGTTCCAGGGCCTTGCGCAGGCGGCGGATGTGCACGTCGACGGTGCGTTCCTCGACGAATACGTGATCGCCCCAGACCTGGTCGAGCAATTGCGAGCGCGAGAACACACGCTCCGGATGGGTCATGAAGAAATGCAGCAGGCGGAACTCGGTCGGGCCGATCGACAGCGCCTGGTCGTTGCCGGACAGGCGGTGGGTGACCGGGTCGAGCTTCAGGCCGCTGACATCGATGATGTCGTCGGTCAGTTGGGGCGCGCGGCGGCGCAGCACCGCCTTGATGCGCGCCATCAGCTCCTTGGGCGAGAACGGCTTGGTGATGTAGTCGTCGGCGCCGGCTTCCAGGCCGTCGACCTTGTCCTGTTCGGCGCCCTTGGCGGTCAGCATGATGACCGGCACGGCGCGCGTGCGCTCGTCGTCGCGCAGCTTGCGGGCCAGCGTCAGGCCGGAGGTGCCGGGCAGCATCCAGTCGAGCAGGATCAGGTCGGGCAGCTCGGCGCGGATGAGCGTCTGCGCCTGCTCGGCGTCGAAGGCACGCAAGACTTTATGGCCGGCGAACGACAGATTGACGGCGATCAGTTCCTGGATGGCGGGTTCGTCTTCGACGACGAGAATGGTGCTGGACATGGCGGCGTGGAATCGGGGCGGTGAGCGCCGTGCGGCGCGAACATTGCGATAGTATGGCCAGAATATTTCAGGTATGTGACCGAGGGCGGATGGTTCCGGGTTCTTGACGCGTCGGCGGGCGGCGGCCTTGCGCTTCCTCGCGCAGGTGTCAGACACCCCTTGCGCACCGTCCTGCCTGGCGGGATGACGCACAAGGGGTGTCTGACACCTATTTCCCCAGGCGCCGCCCGTACGTCCGCGCTGCCTCGATCGGCTACCATTGAGCCATATATTGGGATCCGACCATGCAAAACCCCGCTTCTTCTTCCGATTCGTCCACCACCCATTTCGGCTTTCAATCTGTCCCTGAAAGCGAGAAGGCCCGCAAGGTGGCGGAGGTCTTTCATTCGGTGGCCTCGCGCTACGACGTCATGAACGACCTGATGTCGGGCGGCCTGCATCGCGCCTGGAAGGCCTTCACCATCGGCCGGGCGGCCATCCGGCCGGGCATGAAGGTGCTGGACATCGCCGGCGGCACGGGCGACCTGGCGCGCGCGTTCGCGCGCCGCGCCGGGCCGACGGGCGAGGTCTGGCTCACCGACATCAACGATTCCATGCTGCGGGTCGGCCGCGACCGGCTGACCGATGCCGGGCTGCTGCTGCCCACGGCGGTCTGCGACGCCGAGCGCCTGCCTTTTCCGAGCGGGCATTTCGACCGGGTCAGCGTGGCCTTCGGGCTACGCAACATGACCCACAAGGACCGCGCGCTGGCCGAAATGACCCGGGTGCTCAAGCCCGGCGGCAAGCTGCTGGTGCTGGAATTCTCCCGGGTGGCCAAGCCCCTGGCGCCCGCCTACGACTGGTATTCCTTCAATGTGCTGCCCTGGCTGGGCAAGAAAGTGGCCGGCGACGAAGCCAGCTACCGCTACCTGGCCGAGTCCATCCGCATGCACCCCGACCAGGACACCCTGGCGGACATGATGCGCACCGCCGGCCTGGAGCGCGTGCAGTACTTCAACCTGACCGCCGGCGTGGTCGCCCTGCACGAGGGCGTGCGGCTGGCCTGAGCGCCGCCGCGGGGGCGCCGCGACACCCGGCGGGGAACTTGTCGCCCGTCGGCTTGTCCGTTATTCTTCAAGTGTTCAGTTTTTTGTAAGAAAACCCCGACCAGAAAAAATGCCGGCGCCTCGCGGGGGCCGGCGGCGCCGGCCAGCCGGCCGGCGCCATGCGCTCTAGGAGTCACACAACATGTCCCGATCCGGATTCACCCGGCTGTTTGCCGCCGCCTTGATCGCCGTTGCCGGCACCGCCATGCTGGCGGTGTCCTTCGACGCCGAGGCGCGTCGCATGGGCGGGGGCAGCAGCGTTGGCCGCCAGTCCACCAACATCACCCAGCAGCGCCAGGCCGTGACGCCGCCGGCCGCCACCACCACCAACCGCAGCGCGGCGCCGGCCGCCGGCGCCGCTGGCACCGCCGCGGCGGGCACGGCCGCCAAGAGCGGCATGTCGCGCTGGCTGGGCCCCATTGCCGGCATCGCCGCCGGCCTGGGCATCGCCGCCTTGCTGTCGCACCTGGGCCTGTCCGGCGCGTTCGCCGAATTCCTGTCCAGCATGCTGCTGATCGCCCTGGTGGTGTTCGCCGTGCTGTTCATCGTGCGCCGCCTGCGCGGCGCCGGCCCGCGCCACGCCACGCAGGGCGCCTATGGCGCCGGCGCGGCCCGCGAGGCCAGCCAGCAGCAATCCCAGCCGGCCTGGCGCGAGGCGCTGCAGCCGTCCGCCGCGCCGGCACCCGCCGCCGCCCCGGCAGCGGCAGCGGCCGCCCCGCTGCCGGCCGCGGGCGCCGAGGACAACTGGTACATCCCCGGCGACTTCAACAGCACCGAGTTCCTCAAGCACGCCAAGGACCAGTTCGTGCGCATCCAGGCCATCTGGGACAGCGGCGACACCGACCGCCTGCGCGAGTTCCTGACCGACGACCTGATCGCCGAGCTCAAGCAGCAACTGGCCGAGCGCGGCGCCACGCCGAACAAGACCGAAGTGGTGCTGCTCAACGCCGAACTGCTGGGCATCGAGACCGTCTCCGACGGCCACCTGGCCAGCGTCCGGTTCTCCGGCATGCTGCGCGAGGCGCCGGGCACCGAGGCCTTCCGCTTCGAGGAAGTCTGGAACCTGTTCAAGCCCGAGCAAGGCGGCTGGCTGCTGGCCGGCATCCAGCAGATCCCGGTCGAATACGCCAGCTGACGGGCCGCCGGGCGCCCTGCGCGTCCGGCCAGCCCGGGCGCGCGGCCCGCTGCGCGGGCGGCGCGCCGCTGCGCTTTCAGGGTGAAAGCGCCTCAACCCGGTAAACTCCGGGTTTGTCCTTTTTTCCGGCCGGGCTTGCCACGCGCCAGTCCGGCAAGCGTCGATGCTGCCCTTCTCCATTTTGCCCACTCCGCCGCGGCTGGCCGTGCGCGCGCTGAACACGCTGCTGGCGCGTGAAGCCTGGGCGCGCGAGCGCCTGGCGCGCCATGCCGGCAAGACGGTGCGCTTCGCCGCGGGCGGCTTCACCGCAGGGCTGGCGATCGACAGCGAAGGGTATGCCGACCTGGCCGACGCCGCCGTGGCGCCCGACGTGACCCTGACGGTCGACCTGGCCAAGCTCAACCCGCTGCGCCTGCTGCCCGGCCAGGACAAGCCCGACATGGCCGAGGCCACCCATATCGAGGGCGACGCTGCCCTGGCGCGGGTGGTGGCCGACCTGGCCGCCGACCTGCGCTGGGATGCCGAGGACGATCTGGCGCGCCTGGTGGGCGACATCCCCGCCGCGCGGCTGGTGGCCGGCCTGCGCGCCGCCGGCGAAGGCGCGCGCGGCGCGGCCGGGCGGCTCGGCCGGAATCTGTCCGAGTACCTCTCTGAAGAACGGCCCGTGCTGGCCGGCGCGCCGCTGCTGGGGCAGTGGCGCCAGGACCTGGCCGAACTGAGCGCGCGCACCGACGGGCTGGCGCGCGCCGCCGAGGCCCTGGATGCGCGCCTGGCGAGCCTGGCCGCGCGACGGGGCGCCTGACGTCATGCCGAGCCTGCTGCGCGTACTCCGCATTCTGTATGTATCGTTCCGGTTCGGCCTGGACGACCTGGTGCTGTCCAGCCTGAATCACCCGCTGGCCTCGGCCCTGCGCTGGCTGATCCGGCTCGGCATGCGGCCGCGCGCGCCGCGCGGCCTGCGGCTGCGCCGTGCGCTGGAATCGCTCGGGCCCATCTTCGTGAAGTTCGGCCAGGTGCTGTCGACCCGCCGCGACCTCATCCCCGCCGATATCGCCGACGAACTGGCATTGCTGCAGGACCGCGTGCCGCCGTTTCCGTCCGCCCAGGCGGCCGCCTGCATCGAGGCGGCGCTGGGCGCGCCTCCCGCGCAGCTGTTCGCGCAGTTCGAGGTCGATCCGGTCGCGTCGGCCTCGATCGCCCAGGTGCATTTCGCCGTGCTGCACGACGGCCGCGAGGTGGCCGTCAAGGTGCTGCGCCCCGGCATGCGGCAGGCCATCGAGCGCGATCTGGCCTTGTTGCGCATCGTGGCGGGCATCGTCGAGCGGGCCGGCGCCGATGGCCGCCGCCTGAAGCCGCGCGAAGTGGTGGCCGAGTTCGACAACTACCTGCACGACGAGCTCGACCTGGTGCGCGAGGCCTCCAACTGCAGCCAGCTGCGGCGCAATTTCGACGCGGCCTCGGGGCGCGGCGACATGCTGATCGTGCCCGAAGTCATCTGGGAATACACGACCTCCACGGTGTTCACCATGGAGCGCATGTACGGCATCCCGGTAGGGCAGGTCGACCGCCTGCGCGCCGCCGGCATCGACATTCCCAAGCTGGCGCGCAGCGGCGTGGACATCTTCTTCACCCAGGTGTTTTCCGACGGCTTCTTCCATGCCGACATGCACCCGGGCAACATCTATGTATCCGACCGCCCCGAGACGCTGGGGCGCTATATCGCCCTGGACTTCGGCATCGTCGGCTCGCTGTCCGAATTCGACAAGAACTACCTGGCGCAGAACTTCCTGGCGTTCTTCCACCGCGACTACCGGCGCGTCGCGCAACTGCATATCGAGTCGGGCTGGGTGCCGCCTGATACGCGCGAAGAAGAGCTCGAAGGCGCCGTGCGCGCCGTCTGCGAACCCTATTTCGATCGCCCGCTGGCCGAGATCTCGCTCGGGCAGGTCCTGCTGCGGCTGTTCCAGACCTCGCGCCGCTTCAATGTCGAGATCCAGCCGCAACTGGTGCTGCTGCAGAAGACCCTGCTGAACGTCGAGGGCCTGGGCCGCCAGCTCGATCCCAACCTCGATCTCTGGAAGACCGCCAAGCCTTATCTGGAAAACTGGATGCGGCAGCGCATGGGCCTGGACGGCCTGCGCAAGGCCCTGGCCAAGGAAGCCACGCAGTGGTCGCAGACACTGCCGGCGCTGCCGAGGCTGCTGCACGAGCGGCTGAGCCGGCCCGACCCGGCGCCGGCGCTGCTGCTCGAAATGACCCGCCTGCGCAGAGCGCAGGAACAGGGCAACCGCCTGCTGGCCGCGCTGACGGCCGTGCTGGCGGTGGCCGTGGGCGTGGCTCTGTGGGCGCTGACCCGCTGATGAAGCCGCGTTCCTGTCGTCGCGCCACGCTTGTCATGAATTCGTCACCGAATTGTCATGACAGTTTCGTACGGGGCGGCGATAAATAACCCTGCGCAAACCACGCGCGCGGTCCGGGCCGTGCATGCACGGCACTTCTCTTTACAAAGCCCCATGCGGGACCAACAAGGGCACACCATGCTTTATCCTGAACTCTTCAAGACCATGGAAGCCGTGCGCTGGAACATGGCGAGCGACATTCCGTGGGACGACTTCGACCGCAGCAAGCTCTCGGACGAGCAGGCGTACACCATCAAGATGAATGCCATCACTGAATGGGCGGCATTGCCGGCGACCGAGATGTTCCTGCGCGACAACCGCGAAGACAGCGACTTCTGCGCATTCATGTCGGTGTGGTTCTTCGAAGAGCAGAAGCACGCGCTGGTGCTGATCGAGTACCTGCGCCGCTTCCGCCCCGACCTGGTGCCGACCGAGGAAGAGCTGCACAAGGTGCGCTTCGAGTTCGATCCCGCGCCCGAGCTCGAGACGCTGATGCTGCACTTCTGCGGCGAGATCCGGCTCAACCACTGGTACCGGCGCGCCGCCGAGTGGCACACCGAGCCGGTCATCAAGGCCATCTACCAGACCATCTCGCGCGACGAGGCGCGGCACGCCGGCGCCTACCTGCAGTACATGCGCCGCGCGCTGCACGATCGCGGCCAGCGCATCAGCGAGCAGGCGCGCCTGGCGTTCTCGAAGATCGGCGTGCTGATGGCCTCGGCCAGCCGCACCGCGCAGGCCATGCATCCCACCAACCTGCACGTCAACAAGGCGCTGTTCCCGAACGACACGGTGCAGTCGCGCCTGCCCGAGCCGGGCTGGCTGGAGCACTGGCTGGACACGCAGATCCGCTTCGACGGCGTATGGGAGCAGAAGGTGGCCAGCCGCATCCTGCACATCCTGTCCAAGCTGATGGACCGCAGCTTCGAGAGCGTCAAGGATCTCAACCGCTACCGCAAGGAAATGGCCAGCCTGGTGATGCCCGCGGGGCAGCCGGAACTGATCGTGCCCGCCGGGGCGTGAGCCCGCGCCGGCTTCAGCCTGGTTCGGCCAGCAGCACCGTCGCCCGCGGCCCCAGCGCCCCCAGGTAGGGGCACTGGCGCCGCGCCTGGTCCGCCAGCGCCCGGGCGTCGCCCGGCGTGCGTCCGGGCAGGCTCACGCGCAGCACCACGCCCAGCTCGAAACGCCGCCCGGCGGTGGCATATAGCGCGGCCTCGGCCCGCACTGCCGACTCGCCGCCGGCGATGCGGCCCAGCGTCGCATGGAACCCCGCCGCGCAGGCCGCCGCGAAGACCTGCAGCGGCGCGATCCGGGTGTCCTCGGCCGTGACGGCCTGGCCGGCCGCCAGCAGGTCCAGGTCCAGCAGGCCGTCCGCGCCTTGCACGTGGGCATGGCGCGCGTCGCGGGTCGAGACCGCGTCGGCCGAGTCCAGGCGGAAGCGGGCTCGCATGGCGCATTCCTCGTGTCGCATGCCGGCGCGGCTCAGGCCAGGTGCGAGGCCGCCATGTCCTTGTCGGCATGGCCGGCCGCGAGCGCCCGCTGGAACCGTTGCAGGCCGGCGGCGGCGCCGTCCAGCGTGATGCCGGCCTGTGCCGCCGCCTGGACGATCAGCCGCGAGTCCTTCAGCGCGTTGGCGACCGAGAAGCTGGGAGTGTAGTCGCCGCTCAGCATGGCGGCCGACTTGCCCTGGAAGTAGCCGTTGTCCAGCGGGCCGCCGCTCACGGCCTCGATTACCAGCGCCGGGTCGACGCCCAGGCCCTTGGCCAGCGCCAGGCTTTCGGCCACGCCGTGCGTCAGCGCGAAGACCCAGTGATTCAGCGCCAGCTTCAGCCGGCTGCTGGCGCCGCTCTGCTCGGACACCCAGATGGTGCGCTTGCCGATCGCGTCGAACGCCGGCTGGACGGCTGCGCGCGCGTCCGCCGGCCCGGCCGCCAGGATGATCAACTGGCCTTGCTCGGCGGGCTGGCGGGTGCCCAGGACCGGCGCGTCGTAGAACACCAGGCCCAGGTCGCGGGCCTGCGCGGCCAACTGGTCGATCTCGGCGATGCCGACCGTGCTGAGCTGCAGCCACACGGCGCCGGGCGCCAGGCCCGGCGCGGCGGCCTGCATGGCCTGGCGCACCGCCGCGCCGTCGTTGAGCGCGGTCAGCACCAGGGCGGCGTCGCGCACCGCCTCCGCCGGCGTGTCGCAGGGCTGCACGCCATCCGCGGCCAGGGCCTGCGCCTTGGCCGCGGTGCGGTTCCAGGCGCGCACCGTGAAACCGTGCTTGCGCAGGTTGCGCGCCACCGGCGCGCCGATGATGCCCGTGCCCAGCACGGCGATGGTCCGCTCGTTCGACATAAGAATGCTCCTGTGATGTAACGCGCCGCGCCGCCACGGCGCCGCACGGTTTTGAACTGATCAGTCCAGAATTGACAAAAAGAAACGCGCCCCACGGCGCGGCGGGCCGGCCATTACAGATTGCTCATGGCGACCTCGACGATGTCGTGCAGGCGCTGGCGCCGGTGCCGGCGCGCGCTGCCCTTGCCCAGCACCCGCAGGCCCTGGATGGTGCACAGCAGGAAGCTGGCGAGCGCGCGGGGCGGCTGGCGGGCGGCGATCTCGCCGCTCTGCTGGCCTTCGCGCAGCGCCGCTTCCAGCGCGTTCTCCGGGCGCAGGAAATTCTGCCCGGTGAGTTCCGCCACCGCCTCGTCGTGGCCCGCCAGTTCGACCGCCGCATTGACCGCCATGCAGCCGCGCCGCAGCGGGTTGCCGAGTTCGTCCTCGACGATGCGCGCCAGCAGTTGGCGGATGCGGTCCTTGACGGGGCCAGGCCCGGCCAGCAGGGCGACATTGGCCGCCGTGAACGCCTGGTAGCGCTGCAGGGCGCGCTGGTACAGGCCGTGCTTGCTGTCGAAGGCGTTGTACAGGCTGCTGCGCGCCAGGCCGGTGCCCTCGACCAGGTCTTGCACCGACGTCGCCGCATAGCCCCGCTGCCAGAATACCTGCAGGGCGGCGTCGGCCACGTCGTCGGGTTCGAAATCCTTGGGGCGCATGGCGAAAGCTATTTTGGAATGATCGTTCCCAAACTGTAGCCGCCGCGCCGCGCGTGTGTCAAGCCGCGCGCCGCGCGGGGGACGTACAATCCGGCACATGCCCGCCGCCCGCTTCGAATCCAAGATCCTGTCCCGCGACGCCGTCGCCGCCGCCATTGCCCAGGGCAAGCTGCCCCGGCCGCTGGTGTTCACCAATGGCGTCTTCGACATCCTGCACCGCGGTCACGCCACCTACCTGGACCAGGCCGCGCAATTGGGCGCCACGCTGGTGGTGGCCATCAATACCGACGCTTCCGTGCGCCGCCTGGGCAAGGGCGCCGACCGCCCGCTCAACGGCCAGGACGACCGCGCCGCGCTGCTGGCGGCGCTGGGCTGCGTCAGCGCGGTGACCATGTTCCATGAAGACACGCCGGTGGAAATCATCGGCGAACTGCGCCCCGACCTGATCGTCAAGGGCGGCGACTACGACATGGAAACCCTGCCGGAAACCGCCCTGGTCAAGAGCTGGGGCGGCCGCGCCGTGGCCATCCCGTTCGAATTCCAGCGCTCCACGACGACCCTGGTGAAGAAGATCCGCGGTTAATCCGGCAGCCGCAGCAGCCGGTTGATGGCTTCCAGGTCGGCTTCGGCCAGGATGCCGCCGGCCGCCTTGAGCCGCAGCCCGTCGAGCAGGGTGCGATAGCGCGCCTGCGCCAGGTCGCGCTGGGTGGCGTACAGCTGCTGCTGCGCATTGAGCACGTCCAGGTTGATCCGCACTCCGATCTCGTAGCCGGTCTGGTTGGCCTGGACCGCCGCGCGGCTGGATTTCTCGCCCGCTTCGAGCGCGCGGATGCGCGCCAGCCCGGCCACCACGCCGGTGTAGTACTGGCGCGCCGACTGCACCGCCTGCCGGCGCGCCGCTTCGTAGTCCTTGCGCGCTTTTTGTTCGAGCTGGACTTTTTCCGTTACCTGGGAGGAGACGCCGCCGCCGGAATAAATCGGCACGGACAGCACCAGCCCGATGCTGCTGTCGACCGCCCGGCCGCCCGCGCTGTTGCGGTTGTTGCCGTCGGCGTTGCCGCTGGTGGCTCGCAGGCTCAGGGTGGGGTAGTGGCCGCTGCGGGCGACCTGGATGTCGCGCGAGGCGATGCGGGTCTGCAATTGCGCGCGCGCCACTTCCAGGCTGGCGGCCTCGGCCTGGGTGGCCCAGTCGCTCAGGCGGGCCGGCTGGGGCGGCGGCAGCGCCAGGCCGGGCGGCAGCTCGGCCAGGGCGCCGGGCGGCTCGCCGATGATCTTGGCGAGCTGGTCGCGCAGCACGGCCAGGGTGTTTTCCTGCAGCAGCGCCTGGGCGACCACCAGGTCGTAGCGCGACTGCGCTTCGTAAGTGTCGGCGATGGTGGCGTTGCCCAGCTCGAAGTTGCGCTTGGCGGACTCGAGCTGCGCGGCCACGGCGGCCTTTTCGCCCTCGGTGGCGGTCAGGGTGTCCTGGGCGGCCAGCACATTGAAATAGGCGTCGGCGACGCGCAGGATCAGGTCCTGGTAGGCCTGCTGCAGCTGCAGTTCGGCGTCGGCCACTCCCAGCTTGGCCTGCTCGTACTGCTGCCAGCGCGACCAGTCGTACAGGGGCTGGGTCAGGACCAGGTCCCAGGTGCCGCGGGTGCCGTCGCGGCTGCGCGCTGAGAAGCTGCGCGTGGCGCGGGTTTCTTCGTAGCGGCCGCCGAGTTCGGCGCTGACGGCCGGCAGCAGGCCCGCGCGGGCCTGGGGCAGTTGTTCGATGGAGGCGCGATAGGACGCGCGCGCGGCGGCGTAGGTGGGGTCGTTGGCGAGCGCGTCGCGCCAGATCTGCAGCAGGTCCTGGGCCTGGACCGCGGCCGCCGCGCACCAGGCTCCCAGCGCCAGGACCAGCGTAGCCGCAAGTGGTCTGGCGCGCATGCCAGTGGCGTCAGAACTTGAACTGCGACACCGTGGCGCCGCGCAGCGGTTTGACGACCGTTTCGAACAGATTGACGGTTTCGAAGCTGGCGGCGGTGGTGCGGGTGATGCGACAGGCGGTCATGATGGGGGCCTGGCCCACGATGACGACCAGGCGGCCGCCGACGCGCAACTGGTACTTGAGGGCGTCGGGCACGACGGGCACCGAGCCGGTGACCAGGATGGCGTCGTATTCGGTGGTGCCCCAGCCGTTGCGGCCGTCGCCGGTCTCGATCTTGACGTTGGTGACGTTGTTCATCTGCAGGTTCTGCTGCGCGAACGCCACCAGGCGGTTGTCGATCTCGACCGAAGTGACCTGCTGGGCCAGGTGCGCCAGCAGGGCGGCCTGGTAGCCCGAGCCGGTGCCGATCTCGAGCACGCAATCGGTGGGGGTGAGCTGCAGTTCCTGGGCCAGGCGGGCCTCGACCTTGGGCGCCAGCATGTTCTGGCGGGTGTCGACGGCGTTGATTTCCAGGGGGATTTCCAGGTCGGAGAACGCCAGCGCGCGCATCGCCGGCGGCACGAATTGTTCGCGGCGCACCGCGAACAGGGCGTCGAGCACCTTTTGGTCGAGCACCTCCCAGGGGCGGATTTGCTGCTCCACCATGTTGAAACGGGCTTTTTCTACATCGGGCAGGGTCGAAGCGTTCATGACGGCAAAGAGGAAATCAGGAAGAACCAACCGGACATTGTACTGATTCGTAGCATTTCTGCCCGGTGGCGTCCCCGGATAGGACCAGGCTTACCACCAGGCGTGGAAATGATGGGCCGGGCCGTGGCCCGAGCCCACGTCCAGACGGTCGGCGTGGCGCAGCGCCTCGGCCAGGTAGGCCTTGGCGCGGCGCGCCGCTTCCGGCACGTCGGCGGCCTGCGGCAGCAGGGCGGCCAGCGCGGCCGACAGCGTGCAGCCGGTGCCGTGGGTATTGCGGGTCTCGACGCGCTGGCCCGGCAGTTCGATCATGCGGTCGCCGTCGTGCAGCAGGTCGATGGTGTCGTTGCCCGGCAGGTGGCCGCCCTTGAGCATGACCCAGCGGTGCCCGGCGTGGGTCATCTGGTTGCGCAGGCGTTCGGCCACCCGGCGCATTTCCTTGAGGGTCTCGACCGGGCGCTCGCCCAGCAGGACGCCCGCCTCGGGCAGGTTGGGGGTCAGCAGGGTGGCCTGCGGCACCAGCGCCTCGCGCAGCGCCCCCACGGCGTCGCGCTCGAGCAGCAGGTCGCCGCTCTTGGCCACCATGACCGGGTCCAGCACTACGTGCGGCGGCTGCCAGCGGGCCAGCTTCTCGGCCACCACGACCGTGACCGGCTGCTGGCCCAGCATGCCGATCTTGACCGCGTCGATGCGCACGTCGGCGAACAGTGTGTCGATCTGCTGGCCCACGAAGGCCGGCGGGACCGGCGCGATGCCGGTGACGCCCTGGGTGTTCTGGGCGGTCAGCGCGGCGATGACTGCGCAGCCGTAGGCGCCCAGCGCGCTCATGGCCTTGACGTCGGCCAGCACGCCGGCGCCGCCGGAGGGATCGACGCCGGCGATGCTCAGCGCATTGGGAATGGGCCGCTCGCTGGCGGCCCGGCGCGGGGCGTTCATCGGGCGGCGGCCGGAGCGGCGGTGATCAGGCCTTCGGTGGGCGAGCTGGGCGCGCCGCTGTACAGCTTGCGCGGCATGCGGCCGGCACGGTAGGCCTCGCGGCCGGCCTCGACCGCCTTTTTCATGGCGCTGGCCATCAGGATCGGGTCCTGCGCGCCGGCGATCGCGGTGTTCATCAGCACCCCGTCGCAGCCCAGTTCCATGGCAATGGCGGCATCGGAGGCGGTGCCGACCCCGGCATCGACCAGCACCGGCACGCGCGCCTGGTCGATGATCAGGCGCAGGTTCCACGGGTTGAGGATGCCCATGCCCGAGCCGATCAGCGAAGCCAGCGGCATGACGGCCACCACGCCCAGGTCTTCCAGCATGCGGCACTGGATCGGGTCGTCGGTGCAATAGACCATCACCTTGAAGCCGTCATCGACCAGCGTCTTGGCGGCCCGCAGGGTTTCCGGCATGTTGGGGAACAGCGTGTGCGAGTCGCCCAGGACCTCGAGCTTGACCAGGTCGTGGCCGTCGAGCAGTTCGCGCGCCAGGCGCAGCGTGCGCACGGCGTCGTCGGCCGTATAGCAGCCCGCCGTGTTGGGCAGCAGGGTGAATTGCGCGGGCGGGACGTAGTCGAGCAGGCTCGGCTCGCCGGGATTCTGGCCGATATTGGTGCGGCGGATGGCGACCGTGACGATCTGCGTGCCGCTGGCGTCCAGCGCGGCGCGGGTCTGCTCGAAATCTTTGTACTTGCCGGTGCCCACCAGCAGGCGCGACTGGTATTCGCGGCCAGCGATGGTCAGGGTGTCTGGAGAGGTCATGGCGGTGCTTGCAAATAAGAGGAGGCGCCGGCCGCGCGCGGCGCGGCCGGCGATATCTTCATGATAAAGCACGCGGCGGCGGCCGACGGCACGGGCGCATGGGCACGGCGCAGTATGCCAGATCGCCGCGCCCGGCGCGGGGCGCGCCGTTCCGGATTTGGCGTTTCGCGTCGCGCGCGGGGGAAGCCCGCGGCCGGCGTCAGCGCCGCGCCTGGTCCAGCGCCGCGCAGAGCTGTTCGGCGGCATCCACCAGGCGTGGGCCGGGCCGGTACAGCATGTCGGCATCGAGGCTGATCACCTGTCCGGGCGCCGCCGCCGGCAGGCCGTGCTCGCGCCACGCGCGCCGGCTGGCCTCGGCATCGGCGGGCCCGAGCACGCCGGCCACCACGGCCTGCGGCCGCGCCGCCAGCACGCTTTCCAGCGACACTTGCGGGGCCAGCACGGGCGCGTCGGCGAACACGTTGATGCCGCCGCACAGGCGCACCGCATCGCTGACGATGCTGGCGCCGTTGAGGGTATAGAGCGGTTGCAGGCCGGCCTGGATGAACACCCGCACCGGCTGGCGTCCCGCATAGCGCGCCTGCAGCGCCGCCAGGCGGGCGCGCAGGGCGGCCGCGGCGGGCCCGGCCTGGGCCTCGGTGCCGAACAGCCGGCCGAGTGTTTCCACCGAGTCGGCTATGGCCGCCAGTGTGCGCGGATCGCTGTAGTACACCGGCACGCCCAGCCGCCGCATCAGGTCGGGCAGCGGCTCCGGCACGGCGGGCTGCCAGGCGATCAGCAGGTCGGGCCGCAGCGCCACGGCGCGCTCCAGGCCGGGCCGCAGGCTGTCGCCGATGGACGGCAGGGCGCGGGCTTCTGGCGGATAGTCGCTGCCGAGCACGGTGCCCGCCAGGTAGCCGCCGGCGCCGGCCGCGTAGGCCAGCTCGGTGGCGTGCGGCGCGGTGCTGATGGCGCGCCGCGCCGGGGCCTGCAGTGTCACGTGGCGGCCCTGGTCGTCGCGCACGGTGATGGGGCCATCCGCCGCCGGCGCGGCAGCCGCGGCGCAGGCCAGCGCCGCCGCCAGCCAGCGCCGCCGTCCCGCCACGCGGCCAGCGATCGAGGCAGCGGCTGCGGACTTCGGTGTCTGACACCCTTGGGGTGTCAGACACCTGGCGGCCGAGCCGGTGATCGAGGCAGCCGCTGCGGACTGCGGTGCGGGGGTGGGGCGCATGCGTATCAATAGCGGATGGTCAGCGCGGCCTGCACGTTGCGGCCGGGCGCCGGGTACAGGTTGTACGCGCCGGTCGGCCCCGTGCTGCCGGAGCGGATGCCATAGGTGGCGTACTCGCGATCGAACAGGTTGTTGACCGCCAGGGTGCCGGACACATGCTCGGTGAAGGCATAGCCGATCTTGCCGTTGACCAGCACGTAGTCGTCGAGGCGGGTGTCGAATTCATTGGCCTGGTCGTTGTCCATGCGGGCCTTGCCGACGTACTGTGCCGCCACGCTGACGAACAGCCGGTCGTCGGGCCGCCAGGTGGCGCCCAGGTTGGCCATCCACTTGGGCACCAGCGGCACCGTCTTGCCGGCCAGGTCCACGCCGCCGTAGGTGCCGGCGCGGAATTCGGCCTGCAGCCAGGTCACATTGGCGTCCAGCGTCAGCGAGCGCGTCAGGGCGTGGCGGCCTTCCAGCTCGACGCCCTGGCGCCGGGTCGGCTCCAGGTTGGTGTTGGAGAACGTCACCGGGTTGTACTGGATCTCGTTGCTCAGATCGTAGCGGAACCACGCCAGCCGCGCGCTGGAGGCGTCCGATTGCCACAGGATGCCCAGCTCCTTGTCGGTGGAGGTCTGCGGCTTGAGCGGGGTGGCCACGTACAGCAGCTCGTCGGAGTTGGCCAGGCGGAAACTGCGGCCGACCTTGCCGTAGGCGCTGAAGCCGCCGCCCACTTCCTGGCGCAGCGCCAGCTGCCAGGCGCCCAGGTGGCGCGTCTCGTCGGAATTGCCGCTGAAGCCCGACAGGGTCTCGAGCTGGTCGCGCGCGTATTGCCGCCGGCCGCCCAGCGTCACGCGGGTGCTGTCGGTGGCCTGGATCTGTGCCTCGGCGAAGACGCCATGCTGGCGCTGCCGCGCTTTCCAGCGGTCGCCCACGGGCGAGAACGAGTATTGATTGGTGGCGTCCAGGTCGCTGTCGCGCATGTCCACGCCCACCACCAGGGCGTGCCGCTGCGCCACGGGCAGGTGGTAGCGCAGGCTGCCCGTGGTCTCGTCCAGGTCCTGGGTGCGCGTGGTGTCGCCGAAGGCGCTGCCGCTGAAGCCGGTCAGCGATTTGTCGCGCTGGCCCAGGTCGGCGTACAGCGTGCCGGCGCCCAGCCGCTGCTCGACCTGCACGCCGAAGGCGTCGGTCTGGGTCCTGATGAAGTCGTCGGGGGTGGAAGTGCCGCGCGGGTCGTCCTCGTATTCGTCCAGGCCGGTGGCCGGGTCGACCCGGCGCGGGCCGGGCAGCCCCAGCTTCTGGCGCGTGGTGCGCGCATACAGGCGCACCGAGCCGCTGTCGTGGTGCAGGCCGATGCCCACGCCGCCGCTGTCGCGGCTTTCCCGGTTGTTGTCGCGATAGTTGTCGGTGCGCAGCGTCTGGCCGTAGACATCCACGGTGACATGCTGGTTCTGCAGGCCGATGGCCGCGTCGAGCTGGTGCAGGCCGTAGCTGCCCACGGTGCCGGTCACGCTGGCCGAGACGGGCTTGCCGGAAGCATTGCCGCGCTTGGTGATGATGTTGATGACGCCGCCGGTGGCGCCGCCGCCGTATTGCACGGAGCCGCTGCCGCGCACGATCTCGATGCGCTCGATGCGCTCCAGCGGCACGGTGCCCAGCGAGGGCGCCGACAGGTCATTGTTGTTCTGCGGCACGCCGTCGATCAGCACCAGCGTGTTGCTCGGGCCCGTCAGGCCGAAGCCGCGGATGTCGACCGACGCCTGCTCGGCCGCGCCGGTGCTGTTGATGACGTGGATGCCGGCCTGGCCGGAGAGCAGTTCCTGCACCGTGACGGCGCTGCTGGTGCGGATCTGCTCCGCGGTCAGCACCGATACCTGGACTGGCTGGTCGCGCGCCTCGGTGGGCACTCGCGAGGCGGTGACGGTGACGGTGTCGAGCTGCGGGACGGCGGCAGCGGCCGGATCTTGCTGGGCGGCGGCCAGGGCGGGCACGGCGCAAGCCAGCACGCCGGCCGTGCGCCGGAGGAGGGGGGATTTCATCGGCGAACCTCGGTGTGACGCGCGACCCCGCACGTCGTTCTCGGTATGGGGGCGCGCCAGGCGCGTCCCCGGTGGGCGAACCGGCCGGTATCGGGCTGCCATGCGGTGCGGGGCGCGGCATGGGGACCGTTGCGGGGGCAGCACAGGCTGGGCGCGCGGCGCCTTCCTGTTTCCCGTTTACCTTCCGCGCGCGGGCTGCGCCGGAAGCACCAGTTCGGGGCGGAACTGTATCATCCGCCGGCGGGTGGCGATCCATTTTGTTACCATCAAGCGTTGGTTTTCGGGCGTTTTTTGCCTTTTCGCCACATTTCCGAGACTCGCCGTGCCGTATCCCCGCCTGCCCTATCCGCCATCGTCGTACACCCGTGGTGGCGACTTCGCCCGCCTGCTCGGCGAACGCATCCTCGTCCTTGACGGCGCCATGGGCACGATGATCCAGCGCTACAAGCTGGGCGAGGCCGATTTCCGCGGCGAGCGCTTCGCCGGCCACGGCAAGGACCTGAAGGGCGACAACGAATTGCTGTCGCTGGTGCGGCCCGACATCATCGACGAGATCCATCGCCAATACCTCGAGGCCGGCGCCGACGTCATCGAGACCAACACCTTCGGCGCCACCTCGGTGGCGCAGGCCGACTACGACCTGCCGGAGCTGGCCTACGAGCTGAACCTGGCCTCGGCGCGGCTGGCGCGCGCCGCCTGCGACGCCTACAGCACGCCCGACCGGCCGCGCTTCGTGGCCGGCGCGCTGGGGCCGCAGCCCAAGACGGCGTCCATTTCGCCCGACGTCAACGACCCGGGGGCGCGCAACATTACTTTCGATGAATTGCGCGACGCCTATATCGAGCAGCTCAACGGCCTGCTCGATGGCGGCATCGACATCGTGCTGATCGAGACCATCTTCGATACGCTGAACGCCAAGGCCGCCATCTTCGCGGTCGAATCGGTGTTCGAGGAACGCGGCGTGCGCCTGCCGGTCATGATCTCCGGCACCGTCACCGACGCCTCGGGCCGCATCCTGTCGGGCCAGACGGTCGAGGCATTCTGGAATTCGGTGCGCCACGCGCGGCCCATCACGATCGGCCTGAACTGCGCGCTGGGCGCGGCCCTGATGCGCCCCTATGTGGCCGAGCTGGCCAAGATCTGCGACACCTACGTCTGCGTGTATCCGAATGCCGGCCTGCCCAATCCCATGGCCGAGACCGGTTTCGACGAAACCCCGGCCGATACCTCCGGCCTGCTGGAAGAGTTCGCGCGCGCCGGCCTGGTGAACATGTCGGGCGGCTGCTGCGGCACCACGCCCGATCACATCCGCGCCATTGCCGCCAAGGTTGCCGGGCTGGCGCCGCGCGTGGTGTCCGAGGTCCCGGTCAAGACGCGCCTGTCGGGCCTGGAGCCGCTCAACATCGACGAGGAATCGCTGTTCGTCAACGTCGGCGAGCGTACCAACGTCACCGGCAGTAAGATGTTCGCGCGCCTGATCCGCGAGGAAAAATACGACGAGGCCCTGGCCGTGGCCCGCCAGCAGGTGGAGAACGGCGCGCAGATCATCGACATCAACATGGACGAGGCCATGCTGGATTCGGTGGCCTGCATGCGCCGCTTCCTCAACCTGATCGCCTCCGAGCCCGACATCGCGCGCGTGCCGATCATGATCGACAGCTCCAAGTGGGAAGTGATCGAGGCCGGCCTGAAGTGCGTGCAAGGCAAGCCGGTGGTGAACTCGATTTCCATGAAGGAAGGCGAGCAGGCCTTCCGCGAGCAGGCGCGCCTGTGCCGCCGCTATGGCGCGGCGGTGGTGGTGATGGCCTTCGACGAGCAGGGCCAGGCGGACACGCTGGCGCGCCGCCAGGAAATCTGCGGGCGCGCCTACAAGATACTGGTCGAGCAAGAACAGTTCCCGCCCGAGGACATCATCTTCGACCCCAACGTGTTCGCGGTCGCGACCGGTATCGACGAGCACAACCATTATGCGATGGACTTCATCGAGGGCACTCGCTGGATCCGCCAGAACCTGCCGCACGCGCGCATCTCGGGCGGCATCTCGAACGTCAGCTTCTCGTTCCGCGGCAACGAGCCCATGCGCGAGGCCATCCATACGGTGTTCCTGTATTACGCCATCCGCGAAGGCCTGACGATGGGCATCGTCAATGCCGGGCAGCTGGGCGTGTACGCCGACCTGGCGCCGCAACTGCGCGACCTGGTCGAGGACGTCATCCTGGACCGGGCCGAGCCGGTCGGCCGGCAGGACGCCGCCGACGATCGCAGCCCCACCGAGCGCCTGGTGCAGTTCGCCGACAGCGTCAAGGGCGCCGGCGCCAAGAAGGAAGAAGACCTGGCCTGGCGCGCCGGCCCGGTCGAGGACCGCCTGTCGCACGCGCTGGTGCATGGCATCACCACCTTCATCGTCGAAGACACCGAGGAGGTGCGCCAGAAGATCGCCGCGCGCGGCGGCCGTCCCATCGAAGTGATCGAGGGCCCGCTGATGGACGGCATGAACATCGTGGGCGACCTGTTCGGCGCCGGCAAGATGTTCCTGCCGCAGGTGGTGAAGTCGGCGCGCGTCATGAAGCAGGCGGTGGCCCACCTGATTCCCTTCATCGAGGAAGAAAAGCGCCAGATCGCCGCCGCCGGCGGCGATGTGCGCGCCAAGGGCAAGATGGTCATCGCCACCGTCAAGGGCGACGTGCACGATATCGGCAAGAACATCGTCTCGGTGGTCCTGCAGTGCAACAACTTCGAGGTGGTGAACATGGGCGTGATGGTGCCCTGTGCGCAGATCCTCGAAAAAGCCAAGGAAGAGCAGGCCGATATCGTCGGCCTGTCGGGCCTGATCACGCCCAGCCTCGAGGAAATGGCCTACGTGGCTTCGGAAATGCAGCGCGACCCGTATTTCCGCGAGCGCAAGATCCCGCTGATGATCGGCGGCGCCACCACCAGCCGCGTGCACACGGCGGTCAAGATCGCGCCGAACTATGACGGGCCGGTCATCTATACGCCGGATGCCAGCCGCGCGGTCGGGGTGGCCGCCAACCTGGTGTCGGACCAGGCGCAGGCCTATATCGACGAAGTGGCGCAGGAATACGAGGAAGTACGCCGGCGCCACGCCAACCGCAAGGCCACGCCGCTGATCCCGCTGGCCGAGGCGCGCGCGGCGCGCCCGCAGATCGACTGGTCGGCCTATGCGCCGCCGCGCCCCAAGTTCATCGGCCGGCGCGCCTTCAAGAGCTACGACCTGGCCGAGATCGCCAAGTACCTGGACTGGACGCCGTTCTTCCAGACCTGGAGTCTGTTCGGGCAGTTCCCCGCCATCCTGGAGGACAAGGTGGTGGGCGAGCAGGCGCAAAAGGTCTATGCCGATGGCCAGGCCATGCTCAAGCGCATCATCGACGGCCGCTGGCTGACCGCCAACGGCGCGGTGGCGTTCTATCCCGCCAACACCGTCAATGACGAGGACATCGAGGTCTACGCCGACGAGTCGCGCAGCGAGGTGCTGTTCACCTATCGCAACCTGCGCCAGCAGGGCGCCAAGCGCGAGGGCGTCAGCAACAAGTGCCTGGCCGATTTCATCGCGCCCAAGTCGAGCGGCGTGCCGGACTATATCGGCATGTTCGCGGTGACGGCCGGGCTCGGCATCGAGAAAAAAGAGGCCGAGTTCCAGGCCGCGCTGGACGACTATTCCAGCATCATGCTCAAGGCCATGGCGGACCGCCTGGCCGAGGCGTTCGCCGAATGCCTGCACGCGCGGGTGCGCCAGGACCTGTGGGGCTATGCGCCGGACGAGGCATTGTCCAACGACGACATGATCGCCGAGAAATACACCGGCATCCGTCCCGCGCCGGGTTATCCGGCCTGCCCGGAGCACGTGGTCAAGCGCGACTTGTTCCGCGTGCTGGATGGCGACGACATCGGCATGACCCTGACCGACAGCTACGCGATGTACCCCGCATCCAGCGTATCGGGCTTCTACTTCAGCCACCCGCAATCGCAGTACTTCAACGTGGGCACCATCGGCGCCGACCAGCTGGCCGACTATGTCGCGCGCAGCGGCCGCAGCGAGGAAGACGTGCGCCGCACGCTGGCCTCCAGCCTGGGATGACCGGCGACGGCCGGCGCGCCGGCCGTCGGGTAGTGCGGATCAGGCGCGTTGCGCCACCAGGGTGGCCGTGTCGCTGCTGAACGAGCCGTCCGCGGCCACGGCATAGTGGCGGTGCACCGGCTCCGGCGCATGGGCCAGCATGTGGCGCAGCGCCGCCACCAGCGGGGCGGGCGTGCGCATGCGTTCGACCCACGCGGCGAAATCCAGGGTGATGCGGCGCGGGGTGCAGCCGCGCAGCACGAAGCCGGACTCGGCCAGCAGGCGCAGCCATTCGGCCACCGAGTAGTTGCGCACGTGCGAGCTGTCGCGCAGCACTTCCAGGGCCTGCAGCCAGGTATCGAGCAGCGGCTCGCCCGGCGACACCACGTCGGCGAACGCGGCGACGCCGCCCGGCTTGAGCACGCGCCGCGCTTCGCGCAGCGCCAGGCCCGGGTCCTGCCAGTGATGGGTGGAGTAACGGCACAGCACCAGGTCGAATTCGCCGTCGGCGAACGGCAGGCGCTCGGCCTTGCCGCGGCACGTGGCCAGGTTGTCGAGCCCGCGCCGCGCGGCTTCGGCCGCCACTACGTCCAGCATCGCCTGCGACAGGTCGTAGGCCGTCACGTGCGCCGCGTGCGGCGCCACCTGGAAGCTCACGTGTCCGCCGCCACAGCCCAGGTCGAGCACGCGCGCGCCGGCATGCTCGCGCGCCAGCGCGGCGAACTGTTCCAGGTCCGCGCCTTGCGCATGGACCGCGCTGCTCAGGTAGGCGGCGGCGCGCGGGCCGAACTGGCGGTCCACTACCTGGTCGTGGGAAACGGGTGAATTCATGGTTGGTCCTGTCAGTGAAGGGAAACGGCCGGTGCCGGCCGCGGCACGGCGTGCCGGGGAGTAAGATAGGCACCTCGCCATACGCGTACAAGACCATTGCTTATCCTGGTATGAATGCTGCCCCCCAAGCCGGCCCGGCGGCCGTCCACGAGAGTTCCGCGCGGCGCCGCCAGGCGCTCGGCGAGTTCGTGCGCGCGGCCCGCGCGCGCATCACGCCGCAGATGGCCGGCCTGCCCGAAGGCATGCGGCGCCGCACCCCGGGGCTGCGCCGCGAAGAAGTCGCCCAGCTGTGCGGCATCAGCGTCACCTGGTATACGCGGATCGAGCAGGGCCGCGAAGTGTCGGTGTCGCCCGCCGTATGGGCGCGCATTGCCGGCGTCCTGCAGCTGGCGCGCGCGGAGCGGGCTTATCTGTTCGAGCTGGCCGAGTGCGCCGACCCCCGGCATCCGCGCGACGACGCGAGCGAGGCCCCCGGCCTGCTGCGCGAGTGCGTGGATGTCATAGCGACCCCGGCCTATGTGCTGGACCGGGCCTGGAACGTGCTGGTGTACAACGCGCCCATGCGCGACCTGTTCGACGACTGGCCGGCGCGCGACCCGCGTCCCAACCTGTTGCGTTATATCTTCCTGGACCCGGCCGCGCGGCAGTTGGTGGTGGACTGGGATCAGCGTGCGCGCCGGGTGGTGGCGGAATTCCGCGCCGACGCGGGCGCGCACCTGGACGAGCCGGATGTGCTGGCGCTGCTCGACGAGCTGAACCGCGACAGCGAGGTGTTCGCCCATTGGTGGACGCGCCATGCCGTGGTGGAGCGCGAAGGCGGCCTGCGGGAATTCCAGCACCCGCGCCGCGGCCGGCTGGCCTACCAGCAGACGACCTTCCGCCTGGCCACGCACCCGGACCTGAAGCTGGTGATGCTGCTGGAAGGCGCCGCGGCCGGCGATGCCTGAGGCGCGCGCCTACCCGCCCACGCGGGTGATGACATAGACGGCGCTGGTCAACAGGGTGCAGATGCCCGTGGTCCAGGCGATGACCTTGCAGGTGAGCTTGCCGATTTCGTGGTGCAGGTCGGCCTTGGTGGTGTAGTTCGACAGCACGACCGCCAGGTCCTGGCGGATGAGCGCGACGTTGTGTTCCAGCGTGTTGACGCGGTTTGGCACGGGACAGGCTTTCTTGCGCGGAAGTTCCATGAGCGCAGGATAGGCTTGGCCGCGCCGCCGGTCTAGGCGTAGTTGCCGAAGTCAGACTGTCGGCATGATTCCACGCAAGCTCATTCCGGCAGGCCCGCCGCCAGCAGGCCGTCCAGCAGTTTGCGGATGGGCGCCGGCAGCGCCAGGCCGGGCAGTTCGGCGGCGCCGGCCCAGCGCTGCGGCAGGCCCGGTTCGGCCAGCGCGGCGGCCGGTTGCACCGGCAGGTACCAGGGCTTGATGTGCAGGCGGTAGTGCGTGAACGTATGCGCGAAGGCGGCCAGTTCGTAGCGTTGCAGCGGTTCCAGGCCGAGCCGGCGCGACGCCTGCGTCGGGTCGCCGCCGGCGTCGAATTCGGGCAGGCTCCAGAGCCCGCCCCAGATGCCGGGAGCGGGCCGCTGTTGCAACAGGATGGCGCCGTCGCGCTGCAGTACCAGCATGCCGGTCTGGCGCTCGGGGATGGTCTTGCGTGCCTTGGGGCTGGGCAGTTCCGCCTGGCGGCCGTCGCGCCGCGCGATACAGGTGTCGGCCACCGGGCAGCGCGCGCAATCGGGCTTGCCGCGCGTGCACAGGGTGGCGCCCAGGTCCATCAGGCCCTGGGTGTAGGCGGCCATGTCCAGGCCGGGCGCGGCGGCGACTTGCGCCTCGGCCAGGGCCCACAGCCGCTGCTCGACTTCGCGGCGCGCCGGGTCGCCGTCGATGCCGAAATGCCGGGTGAACACCCGCTTGACGTTGCCGTCCAGGATGGGCGAGCGCTCGCCGTAGGCGAAGGCCGCGATGGCGGCGGCGGTAGAGCGGCCGATGCCGGGCAGGGTGGCGATCTGTCCGGCCGTGGGAGGAAAGCGCCCGCCCCAGTCGCGCACCACCGCCTGTGCGCAGCGATGCAAGTTGCGCGCGCGCGCGTAGTAGCCCAGCCCGGCCCAATAAGGCATGACGTCTTCCTGGCTGGCGGCCGCCAGGGTGGCCACGTCGGGAAAGCGTTCGAGGAAGCGCTGGTAGTACGGGATGACGGTGGCTACCTGGGTCTGCTGCAGCATGATTTCCGACAGCCAGATCCGGTAGGGGTCTTGCGTGCGCTGCCAGGGCAGGCCGTGACGGCCGTGGCTGGCCTGCCAGGCGACGATGCGGGGGGCGAAATCCATGATGGGGGATTATCGCATTGCCATGCCGTCATGGTTGCCGGGCTTGAGTCTGGGCGTGGACGGGATGTGTTCTTGTCCCCGTTCCGCGGCGTCCGGGCGGGGTCGGCGACTGGCAGACACATGCCGCGCCGATGAGATGTCAGAGACCCGGATGAGGCAGGCGCATGCCCACGAGGTGTCAGACACCCGGCGAGCAAGCGCGGCAGATTCCGGACTGTCTCCCCAGGGTGTCAGACACCTGGATGAAGCAGGCGCATGCTCATGAGGTGTCAGACACCCGGCGAGAAAGCGTGGCAGATTCCTGACTGTCTCCCCAGGGTGTCTGACACCTGGATGAAGCAGACGCATGCTCATGAGGTGTCAGTCACCTGGATGAGATGTTGCCAGCCTCGTCGCTGCGGGCTTGGGGCGGGCGAGTTGGACGGCGGGGGAGCCTGCGCAGCAGGCCGAGGGCGCCTGGTGTTGCGCCCGAGCCCGACGGACGTCGCCCGCCCCAAGCCCGCAGCGGCGAGGCGACTCAAGAACCCAGAAAGCACCGCAGCCAAGACACCGCCCGCAAAGCACCCCACGCACAGCGCCGCCGCCCCTCTATCGCTACGCCCTATTGCGCCAACCTGGCGCCCCGGGTACAACCTGGATCAGAACAAAGCACAAAGGCACCCAGCCCGGACCGGCCCGCCCCCCGCTTCACGAGAGCCGGCGCGCGCGGCCTGCCCGGGCATTCCTGGATCCTCGGAGTAGACATGAATGCCCCTCTCACGCCCGCGCAGCGCGCGGCGCTCGAATCCGTCCAGCTGGACGACAAATACACCCTGGAAACCGGCCGCGCCTGGATGAGCGGCATCCATGCGCTGGTGCGTCTGCCCATGATGCAGCGCGTGCGCGACCAGCGCGCCGGGCTCAACACCGCCGGCTTCATCTCGGGCTACCGCGGCTCGCCGCTGGGCGGCGTCGACCTGAACATGTGGAAGGCCGCCAAATATCTCAAGGCGCACCACGTCGAGTTCCAGCCGGGCATCAACGAAGACCTGGCCGCCACCGCGGTGTGGGGCTCGCAGCAGGTCAACCTGTTTCCCGGCGCGCGCTATGACGGCGTGTTCGGCATGTGGTACGGCAAGGGCCCGGGCGTGGACCGCTGCGGCGACGTCTTCAAGCACGCCAACGCCGCCGGCACCTCGCCGCACGGCGGCGTGCTGGTGGTGGCGGGCGACGACCATCCCGCCAAGTCGTCCACCCTGCCGCACCAGAGCGACCACATCCTGAAAGCCTGCATGATCCCGGTGCTGTTCCCGGCCAGCGTGCAGGAAGTGCTGGACTACGGCCTGCACGGCTGGGCCATGAGCCGCTACGCCGGCGTCTGGGCCGGCATGAAGTGCATCACCGATATCGTCGAGGTGTCCGCCTCGGTCGAGGTCGATCCCGAGCGCGTGCAGATCGTGCTGCCGGACGACTTCCAGCTGCCGCCCGACGGGCTCAACATCCGCCTGCCCGACACGCCCTTGCAGCAGGAAGCCCGCCTGCTCGACTACAAACTGTACGCCGCGCTCGCCTATGCGCGCGCCAACCGGCTCAACCGCGAGCTGTGGCATGTGCCCAATGGCGAGGCGCGCTTCGGCATCATGACGTCCGGCAAGGCCTACCTGGATACGCGCCAGGCCCTGGTCGACCTGGGCCTGAGCGAGCCGGTATGCCGTCGCATCGGCCTGCGCCTGTTCAAGGTGGGCATGGTATGGCCGCTGGAAGCGACCGGCATGCAGCAGTTCGCCGAAGGACTGGACGAGATCCTGGTGGTCGAGGAAAAGCGCCAGGTGCTCGAATACCAGCTGAAGGAGGAGCTGTTCAGCTGGATCGGCACCGGCAAGAAGATCCCGCGCGTGGTGGGCAAGTTCGACGACAAGGATGGCGGCGAATGGTCGGTGCCGCAGGGCAACTGGCTGCTGCCGGCGCACTACGAGTTTTCGCCCGCCATGGTGGCCAAGGCGGTGGGGGCGCGCCTGCTGCGCTTCGCGCTGCCCGACGACGTGCGCGCCGGCATCGAGGCGCGCCTGGCGTTCATCGAGGCGCGCGAGCGGGCGCTGGCCAGGCCGCGCGTCACCGCCGAGCGCAAGCCGTGGTTCTGTTCGGGCTGTCCGCACAATACCTCGACGCGCGTGCCGGAAGGTTCGCGCGGCATGGCCGGCATCGGCTGCCACTACATGGTGACCTGGATGGGCCGCAACACCCAGGCCTATACCCAGATGGGCGGCGAGGGCGTACCCTGGCTCGGGCAGGCGCCGTTCACCGACGAAAAGCACGTGTTCGCCAACCTGGGCGACGGCACCTACTATCACTCCGGCCTGCTGGCGATTCGCGCCGCGGTGGCGGCCAAGGCGCCCATCACCTACAAGATCCTGTTCAACGACGCGGTGGCCATGACCGGCGGCCAGCCGGTGGACGGGCCGATCGACGTGCCGATGATCACGCGCCAGGTGGCGGCCGAGGGTGTCGAGAAAATCGTCATCGTCACCGACGAGCCGGATAAGTACCGGAGCGTCGCCAACCTGGCGCCCGGCGTGCCGGTGCGCCATCGCGACGAGCTGGACGCGGTCATGCGCGAACTGCGCGACCATCCCGGTGTGTCGGCCCTGATCTACGACCAGACCTGCGCCACCGAAAAGCGGCGCCGCCGCAAGCGCAATGCCTACCCCGACCCGGCGCGCCGGGTGGTCATCAACGAGCGGGTCTGCGAGGGGTGCGGCGACTGTTCCGAGCAATCGCATTGCCTGTCGGTCGAGCCGCTCGAGACCGAGTTCGGCCGCAAGCGCACCATTAACCAGTCCAGCTGCAACAAGGACTATTCCTGCCTGAAGGGCTTCTGCCCCAGCCTGGTCACCGTCGAAGGCGGCGCCTTGCGCAAACCGAAGGCGCTGGCGCAGGAAGGCGATATCGATGGCGGCCTGCCGCAGCCGCCGCTGCCGGGCCTGGCGCAGCCTTATGGCGTGTTCATCGCCGGCGTGGGCGGCACGGGGGTGGTCACCATCGGGCAATTGCTCGGCATGGCCGCCCACCTGGAAGGCAAGGGCTGTTCCGTGCTGGACATGGCGGGGCTGGCGCAGAAGGGCGGCGCGGTGTTCTCGCACGTGATGCTGACGCAGGCGCCCGATGGGCTGCTCAACACGCGGGTGGCCATGGGCGAGGCCGACCTGGTGCTGGCCGGCGACCTGGTGGTGGCCGCCAGCCAGGAATCGGTGGCGCGCATGCGCGCCGGCCGCACGCGGCTGCTGCTCAACAGCGACGTGGCGCCCACCGCCGCGTTCGTCCAGGACCCGGACTGGCGCCTGCCCGGCGCCGACCTGCAGGCGGACCTGCGCGCCGCCTGCGGCGAGGGCGGGGTGGACGCGGTCGATGCCGCTGCGCTGGCGCTGGGCCTGCTGGGCGACGCCATCTATGCCAACCCGCTGATGCTGGGCTATGCCTACCAGAAGGGCTGGCTGCCGCTGGGCGAAGCGGCGTTGCGGCGCGCCATCGAACTCAACGGGCAGCAGGTGGCCAGCAACCTGGCCGCCTTCGCCTGGGGCCGGCGCGCCGCCCACGACCTGGCCGAGGTGCAGCGCCTGGCCGGCCGCGCCGCCGCGCCGCAGGACGACGGCTTCGTCGAGGTGCGGCGCGGGCAGGCCGGCGCGGCCGTGCTCGACATGCGGCGTCCGGCCGGCGAGGTCGACGCGCTGGTGGCGGTGCGCAGCGAGTTCCTCACCGCATACCAGAACGCCGCCTATGCGGCGCGCTACCGTGAACTGGTCGAGCAGGTGGCGCGGGCCGAGCAGGCCGCGACCGGCACCACGCGGCTGGCCGCGGCGGTGGCGCGCTACTACTTCAAGCTGATGGCCTACAAGGACGAGTACGAAGTGGCGCGCCTGTACACCGACGGAGAATTCCTGCGGCAGGTCGACGCCCAGTTCGAGGGCGACTGGAAGCTGCGCCTGCACCTGGCGCCGCCCCTGCTGGCCCGCCGCGATGCCCAGGGCCGGCTGATCAAGCGCGCCTACGGGCCAGGCGTCCTCAAGCTGTTCCGCGTGCTGGCGCGCCTGCGCTTCCTGCGCGGCACGCCGCTGGACGTCTTCGGCCATACCGCGGAGCGGCGGGCCGAGCGCGCGCTGATCGACACCTACCGCAGCGACCTGCTGGCGATCCTGCCCAAGCTGACGCGCGCCAACCTGGACCGCGCGGTGGCGCTGGCCAGCCTGCCGGACACGATCCGCGGCTATGGCCACGTCAAGGAAGCCGCCATGCAGCGGGCCGCCGTCCGCCGGGCGGAATTGCTGGACGGGTTCAGCGCGACGGTGGTGCCGATCGGGACCCGCGCGGCCTAGAACGCACCGGCCGGGGCGCGCGGCGGGCTCAGCCCGCCGTGGCGCCGGGGCGGCTGAAGCGCTCGAAGCGGGGCGCGCCGAACCGTTCGACGCGGGTCGGCTTGTGCGCCGCCGCCTGCGCCGTCTGGGCCGCCGCCTGCTCGCGCTGCGCGATCAGCGCCTCAGCCTTGTGGTGATGCGGCGCCAGCCGGCGCACCATGACCCGTCCGTCGCGCGGGAAATAGCCGATGCGTCGCGCGTGTACGTCGCCCAGGTCCTGGGCCAGCACCGGGATGCCTTCCGTCTGCAGATAGTTCAGCACGAAGCGGGCATTGCGCTCGCCGATATTCAGCTGCTGCATGGCGCTCAGCACCGCGCCGCCGCCGAACACCTTGGCCTCCAGGCGTTCGCGCGCCGCGCCCGCCTTGAGCAATTCGTTGACTAGCACTTCCATCGCGAATGCGCCGTAGCGCATGGTGGCCGAGGCGGGCGATTCGGTGTCGCCCTCGGGCAGCATGAAGTGGTTCATGCCGCCCACGCCGGCGCGCGGGTCGCGGATACAGGCCGCCACGCATGACCCCAGCACCGTCGAGATCATGATGTCGTCGCGGGTGACGTAGTATTCATTGGGCAGCACCTTGACCGCAGCGCAATGGAACGCGCTATCAAAATAGTGACGCGTTGCGCGGGCATCGGGGCGAGAGGACATAGGAACACGCGAAGAGGGCGCGGGCAACGAAGCGGGGATGACCTCATTGCCCGGCCGGAGGGATCGGGGCAAACATCTTGTGTAACTAAATTTGTCGACTTTGGCAATGCCATCCAGGCCGTCGGCGGCCCGGCGGGCGTGCTGTAAGCGCACGCGCCCAAAATGCGTCCCCAATTTTTATCGGGCTGGCGCCGTGCGATGCCCACTGTAACGGGCGCCAGCCCTTTCCTTTTGGAGTATTAACGGCCTTAAAAGCGGGTATTGCGCGTGACTGACCAGCGCGCCGCCAGGGCGCCCAGGATGCTGGTGCCCAGCACCGCCGCGGCCAGCACTGGCAGCGCCGGCAGGCGCAGGGCGAATTCCGCCCCGTAGCTGCGCGCCAGCCCCAGCAGGGCGTCGTTCAGCGGCGCCAGCGCCAGCGCCGCCGCGCCGATGGCCAGCAGGGCCGCCAGCGCGCCCGACAGGGCGCCCAGGTACAGGAACGGCCGCCGGACGAACGATTCGGTGGCCCCCACCAGGCGCGCCACGGCGATTTCCTCGCGTTGCAGCATGGCCTGCATGCGCACCGTATTGAAGACGGCGGCCAGCACCACGGCGGCCACGCAAGCGGCCAGGAACAGCAGGCCGACGCGCGCGAAGCGCAGGATGGCTTCCAGCCGCTGCACCCAGGCGCTGTCGAGCTGCACCTGGTCGACGTGCTCCCATTGGCGCCAGGCCTGGGCCAGCACGTCGGCGCGGCCCGCCAGGTTGTCGCCTTCGGTGAGCGTGGCGACCACCGCGTCGGGCAGCGGGTTGCCCGGCAGCACGGCGAGCGCCTGTTCCCAGGCCGGGTCCTGGCGCAGGGCGGCCAGCGCCTCGTCGCGCGGCACCACGCGCACGGCCTGCACCTGGCCGGCGTACTCGGCGCCGATGCGGCGCGAGATGTCCGCCGCCGCCCCCGCGGGCGCGCCGGGCTGCAGGAACAGGGTCAGTTCGGGCGTGACCGACACTTGCCGCGCCACCGGCTGGGCCGATACGAGGATGGCGCCGCCCAGCAGCGGCAAGGCCAGGGCCAGGGCCATGACCAGCAGGTTGGCCAGCGACGAGAAGGGCTGCTTGGCCAGGCGCCGCAGGGTGACGGTCAGGGCGTAGCGGTGCTGTCGTAGCCAGGATTTCATGCTTGGGCTCCCGAGTCGTGGAACTTGCCCGGCTCCAGGCGCAGGGTGCGCGTGGCGTATTGCGCCAGCAGTTGCTCGTCGTGCGAGGCAATCAGGGTGGTGACCCCGACGCGGTTGAAGTCGCGGAACACGTTCAGGATGCGCCGGGCGGTGTCGTGGTCCAGGTTGGCGGTGGGCTCGTCGGCGATCAGGATGGCGGGCCGGTTCACGATGGCGCGCGCGATCGCCAGCCGCTGCTGTTCGCCGCCGGACAGCTCGATGGGATTCATGTCTTCCTTGCCTGCCAGGCCGACCTTGTCGAGCGCGGCGCGCGCGCGGGCGCCGGCCGAATCGGGCGACTGGCCGGTCACCGCCAGCGGCAGCATGACGTTCTGCAGGGCGCTGCGGTCGTACAGCAGGTGGGTGTCCTGCAGGATGACGCCGACGGCGCGGCGCAGGTAGGGGCGCGCGCGCGCCGGCAGTTTGTCGAGCCGCTGGCCGTTGACCTGGATGGAACCGCGGCTGGCGGGCTCCAGCCCGCCGATCAGTTTGAGCAATGTGGATTTGCCGGCGCCGGAGGCGCCTGACACGAAGATGAATTCGCCGGCGCTGACGCGGAAGTTGATATCGGCCAGGATGTTGCGGCCGCGCCCGTACGATTTGAAGACGTGCTGGAATTCGATCATGGCGGCAGGGTCGAGATGAAGCAGCAATAGTACCGCGCGGCGATCGGCCGCACGTTTGCATATATTTCCGTCCCTTTTTTTCTATGGATTCGTCAAGGGATTTCCCCCATGTCCCCGAATAACCCCAGCCGCTACCATGCCGGCGATGCTTTATGCACCCACCTCTGCATGAAAAGCTTCCTACAGGAGATCAATGATGAAAGCACTGAAATTAGCCGCCGTGGCGGCCGCACTGTGCGCGGCGTCCACGGCGGCCAACGCTGGCGCGACCTTCGATAGCGTCAAGAAAAAAGGCTTCGTCCAGTGCGGTGTGTCCACCGGCATCCCGGGCTTCTCCATGGCGGACAGCAAGGGCCAGTGGCAGGGCATCGACGTCGACATGTGCCGCGCCATCGCCGCCACCATGTTCAATGACGCGAGCAAGTTCAAGGTCACGCCGCTCAACACGCAGCAGCGCTTCACCGCGCTGCAGTCGGGCGAAGTCGACGTGCTGACCCGCAACACCACCCAGACCCTGACGCGCGACACCACGCTCGGCCTGATCGGCGCCGGCGTCAACTACTACGACAGCCAGGGCGTGATGGTGTCCAAGGAACTGGGCGTCAAGAGCGCCAAGGAACTGAACGGCGCCACCATCTGCGTGCAGCCGGGCACCACCACCGAACTCAACCTGGCGGACTGGTTCCGCGGCCAGAAGATCGAGTTCAAGCCGGTGGTGATCGACAAGTACGACGAGATCATCCGCGCCTTCTCGGCCGGGCGCTGCGACGCCTTCACGACCGACAAGTCGCAGCTGGCCTCGACCCGCACCACGCTGGAGAACCCCGACAACTACGTCATCCTGCCGGAAGACTTCTCCAAGGAGCCGCTGGGCCCCATGGTGCGCCAGGGCGACGAGCAGTGGTTCAACGTGGTGCGCTGGTCGCTCAACGCCATGCTGGAAGCCGAGGAGTACGGCATCACGTCCAAGAACGTCGACGAGATGACCAAGAGCTCCAACCCAAACATCCAGCGCATCCTGGGCGTGACGCCCGGCATGGGCAAGAACCTGGGCGTGGATGACAAGTGGGCCTACAACATCATCAAGCAAGTGGGCAACTACGGCGAGAGCTTTGAGCGCACGCTGGGCATGAGCAGCGCCATGAAGCTCGAGCGCGGCCTGAACGCGTCGTACAAGAACGGCGGTCTGATGTACGGCTGGCCGGTGCGCTGAGCACGGCAGCTGCCGGGCAGGGCGGGGTTCCCCCGCCTTGCCGAGCCCGCCTGCGGCGGGCGGCAGGAGCAAGGTGGCATGAGGATTTTCCCGGCCATTCCTGTTCGACTTCTGTAGATTCATCCCATGACGACAAACAATCAGCAAGTCCCGGTGAGTGCGCCCAAGCGCAGTCTCAGCTGGAACGATCCCGGCGTGCGCGCCGTGGTCTATCAGGTCGTCGCGCTGGCTTTGGTCGCCCTGGCCGTGTGGTTCCTGGTGTCCAACACGCTGAACAACCTGGCAGTACGCAATATCTCCACCGGCTTCGATTTCATCGGGCGCGAGGCCGGCTTCGCCATCGGCGAGACGCCCATCGCCTATTCCCCCGCCGACACCTACGGCCGCGCCATCTGGGTCGGCCTGCTCAACACGCTGCGCGCGGCCGTGCTGGGCATCGTGCTGGCCACCATCCTGGGCACCCTGATCGGGGTGGGCCGGCTGTCGAAGAACTGGCTCATGGCCAAGGTGTGCTCGATCTATGTCGAGATCATGCGCAACGTGCCCCTGCTGCTGCAGCTGTTCTTCTGGTATGCGCTGATCACCGAGAACATGCCAGGCCCGCGGCAGGCGCTCAACCCGCTGCCCGGCGTGTTCATTTCCAATCGCGGCCTGAAGGTGCCGGGGCTGGAAGGCGGTTCGCTGGACTGGATACTGGCCGGGCTGGCGCTGGCCATCGTCGGCACCATCGTCGCGGCGCACTGGGGCAAGAAGCGCCAGGAGGCCACCGGCCGGGTATTCCCGCTGGGCCGCGCGGCGCTGGGCCTGTTCATCGTCCTGCCCGTCCTGGGCTGGCTGGTGGGCGGCGCCTCCCTGACGCTGGACATGCCGGAGCTCAAGGGCTTCAACTTCGCCGGCGGCCTGACGCTTTCGCCGGAGTTCGCCGCGCTGCTGGCCGGCCTGGTGATCTACACCTCGGCCTTCATCGCCGAAGTGGTGCGCTCGGGCATCCAGGCCGTCAACCAGGGCCAATGGGAAGCGGCCGGCTCGCTGGGCCTGCGCCGTTCGCGCATCCTGCGCCTGGTGGTGCTGCCGCAGGCGCTGCGCGTGATCATCCCGCCGATGACCAGCCAGTACCTGAACCTGACCAAGAACAGCTCGCTGGCGGTGGCGATCGGCTATCCGGACATTGTCTCGGTGGTCAACACCACCATGAACCAGACCGGGCAGGCCATCGAGGGCATTCTCATCATCATGGCGGCCTACCTGACGGTCAGCCTGTCCATATCGGTCTTCATGAACTGGTACAACAAGCGCATCGCGCTGGTGGAGCGTTGACATGAGCACGACTACGCATATCCCCAGCGAAGGCCTGCCGCCGCCCAGCAACCAGGTGGGCGTGTGGCCCTGGCTCAAAGAGCGGCTGTTCTCCTCGCCCCTGAGCATCCTGGCCACGGTGCTGGTGGCCTGGCTGCTGCTGATGGCGGTGCCGGCGCTGGTCGAATGGGCCTTCCTGCAGGCCGACTTCACTTCGGCGACCTCGCAGGAATGCCGCAAGGCGGCCGGCGCGTGCTGGGCGTTCATCGTCGAGAAGCACCGCCTGATCCTGTTCGGCACCTATCCGTACGATGAGCAGTGGCGGCCCCTGCTAGCCACCATCATCCTCATCGCGGTGATCGTCTGCAGCGGCCTGCGGCGTTTCTGGAACTTGCGCCTGGCGCTGATCTGGGTGGTCGGCCTGACCGCCGTGGCGGTGCTGATGTGGGGCGGCGTGCTGGGCCTGACCTATGTCGAGAACTCGCGCTGGGGCGGCCTGCCGCTGACCCTGATCCTGTCGACCTTCGGCATCGCCTTCGCCTTCCCGCTGGGCGTGCTGCTGGCGCTGGGCCGCAAGTCGAAGATGCCGGCCATCAAGGCGCTGTGCGTCGTGTACATCGAGCTGATCCGCGGCGTGCCGCTGATCAGCCTGCTGTTCATGTCGTCGGTGATGCTGCCGCTGTTCCTGCCGGTGGGCTTTTCCATCGACAAGCTGCTGCGCGCCCAGATCGCCATCATCATGTTCGCGGCGGCCTACATCGCCGAGACCGTGCGTGGCGGCCTGCAGGCCATCCCGAAGGGGCAGTACGAGGGCGCCGATTCGCTGGGCCTGAGCTACTGGCAGCAGATGCGCAAGATCATCCTGCCGCAGGCGCTGCGCATCGTCATCCCGCCGCTGGTCAGCATTTTCATCGCCCTGTTCAAGGACACGTCGCTGGTGGTGATCATCGGCATCTTCGACCTCACGCTGGCGGCCAAGGCGGCCCTGTCGGACGCGGCCTGGCGCGGGTTCGGGGTGGAAGCCTATGTCTTCATCTCGCTGATCTACTTCGTGTTCTGCTTTTCAATGTCGAAATACAGCCAACGCCTGGAAAAACGCCTGGCGACCGGACACAAACGATAGCCGCCGGGCCCGCGCCCGCCGACGGCGGGCCGGGCCGGCGCACCTTATGGGAGTACAGGCATGAGCGATGCCATCATCCGCATGCAGAACGTGAACAAGTGGTACGGCCAGTTCCACGTGCTGCGCAACATCAACCTGGACGTGGCGCCGGGCGAGCGCATCGTGGTGTGCGGCCCCTCGGGCTCCGGCAAGTCGACCATGATCCGCTGCATCAACCGCCTGGAAGAGCACCAGCAGGGCCACATCATCGTCGACGGCACCGAGCTCACCAACGACCTCAAGCACATCGAGACGATCCGCCGCGACGTCGGCATGGTGTTCCAGCACTTCAACCTGTTCCCGCACCTGACCGTGCTGGAGAACCTGACGCTGGGCCCGACCTGGGTGCTGAAGAAGCCGCGCGCCGAGGCCGAGGCCACCGCCATGAAGTACCTGGAGCGCGTGCGCATCCCCGAGCAGGCCAACAAGTATCCCGGCCAGCTCTCGGGCGGCCAGCAGCAGCGCGTGGCGATCGCGCGTTCGCTATGCATGAGCCCCAAGATCATGCTGTTCGACGAGCCCACTTCCGCGCTGGATCCCGAGATGGTCAAGGAAGTGCTGGACGTGATGGTGACGCTGGCCCAGGAAAGCGGCATGACCATGCTGTGCGTGACGCACGAGATGGGCTTCGCGCGCAAGGTGGCCAACCGCGTCATCTTCATGGACCGCGGCGAGATCATCGAGCAGAACAGCCCCGACGAGTTCTTCGACAACCCGCAGAACGAACGCACCAAGCTGTTCCTGAGCCAGATCCTGCACTAGCCTAATGGTGTCCGGGGCCCGCCGGCCGGGCGGCCACCGCGCGGTACACGCGGGCGGTGTCGTCCAGGAAGGGCCGCAAGTCGAATGCCGCGAGGCTTTTCAGGCGCGCGGCCCGGCCCATTTCCGGCAGGTCGTGGGCGCCGCCGGCAACGCCGCGCAGGACCTCGGCCAGCGCCGCCGGCCGGGCCGGCGGGACGATCCAGCCGTCGCGGCCGGCGTCGACGTTTTCGGGCAGGCCGGCGTAGTCGGTCACGATGACGGGCCTGGCCATGGCCATCATTTCCCGGCAGGCGAACGAAATCGTCTCCACGCGCGTGGACAGCACGAAACCGACGTCGATGGCGGCAATGAACGGCCGCACATCCCGCAGCGCGCCCGCGTGGGTGATGTGATCCTGCATGCCCAGGGCCGCCAGTTCGGCGCGCTGCGACGCGCTGAACGGCTCGCCGGCCAGCGCGATGTGGAAGCGGTCGGCGAGTTCGGCGGGCAGCAGCGCGACGGCGCGCACGATGTCGAGCCAGGCCTTGTAAGAGGCCGTGCCCGCGTTGCTGCCAAGCACGATGCGGCCCTCGGCGCGCGCGCCCAGCAGCGTGCGCCGGTGCATGGCCGCGGCCGCTTCGTCGAGCGGCCTGAAGTGCGCGGTGTCCACGCCGTTGAAAATAACGCTCACCGCGCCGGCGCCGTAGGGGCTGGCGCGGAAGCGCTGTTCGACGTGCCGGCATACGGCGATCACGTGGTGCGTGCCGAAGCGGGCGCGCAGCGCCGCGCTGGCGCGGGCGATGGGAATGGTGTTGTGCTTGGTGAAGACGATGCGCGGCGGGTCTTTCATGAGCCGCGTCGCCAGGATCGCCAGCCGATGGTCGGCCGAGCCGTTGACGTGGACGACGTCGAACCGTTCCGCCCGCAGCAGGGCGCGCAGTGTGCGCAAGGCAGCGGGAAGCTTGTAGAAGCGCGAAGGATAGTCCTGCGCATGCGCCGTGATGCCGGGCATCTGCGTGGCGAGCGCGTACAAGGCGCTGGAGGCCGGCGCCGCCACGGCGATGCGGAACTGCCCCGACAGGCCCGCGGCCAGCCGGGAGACATAGACCGTGTGTCCGCCAATGTCCGGGCCGGAGTGGAAATTCGTGTAGAGGATCTTCATGGGTGTGGGCGCCGGGGTGGACCTTCCCCCACCATACGCGCTGCCGCATGTCGATCCGCTGTCCGTCCGCTGACAAATCCGTCAGCACGCGCGGCGCGCCGGCCGGCCTTGCCGGGCGGCCAGGGCCGCTGGAGTATGCTACGTGCCGCACAGAAGCACATCCTGGAGACCAGAACAAATGCGCAATCCGCATGCTTTCCCCGTTTCGTCCGTCCGCCGCGCCCTGGTGGGCGGCGCCGTGGCCCTGGCCGCGACCCTGTCCTGCCTGGCGCCGGCCGCCGCGCAGGACACCGACTCCCCCACCAAGCCGCTGCGCTTCGTGGTGCCGTACCCGCCCGGCGGCCCGCTCGATTCGACCGCCCGCCTGCTGGCCGAGAAAGTGCGCGCCTCGCTGGGCCAGCCCATCATCGTCGAGAACCGCTCCGGGGCGGGCGGCAACATCGGCGCCGACCTGGTGGCCAAGGCCGCCCCTGACGGCTACACGCTGGTGATGGGAGCGGTGGCCACGCATGCCATCAATCCGTGGCTGTTCGCGAACCTGCCGTACGATCCCATCAAGGATTTCGCGCCGGTCACCATCGTGGCGGCGGTGCCCAACGTGCTGGTGATGAACGTCGACTTCGCCAAGAAGAACGGCATCGAGTCGCTGGCCGACCTGATCGCCTACGCCAAGAAGAATCCGGACCGGCTGAATTACGGCTCGGGCGGCAACGGCAGCGCCGGCCACCTGGCGGGCGAACTGCTGAAGGCGCGCGCCGGCATCAAGGCGGTGCACATCCCGTACCAGGGCGCGTCGCCGGCGCAGCTGGCGCTGCTGGGCGGCCAGTCCGACTTCATGTTCGACAACCTGGCCTCCGCGGCGCCGCTGATCAAGGACGGCAAGGTCAAGGCGCTGGCCGTGACCACGCTGCAGCGCTCCTCGCTGCTGGCCGACGTGCCCACCATGGACGAGGCCGGCGTCAAGGGCTTCGACCTGGGCACCTGGTTCGGCGTGTTCACCACCGGCGGTACGCCGGCCGCCGTGGTCGCCAAGCTGAACCAGGCCTATGCCGAAGCGCTGCGCCAGCCCGACGTGCGCCAGCGCCTGCTGGCCATGGGGTCGGAAGCGCAACCCATGACGGCCGAGGCGTTCGCCGCGTTCGTCAAGAAAGAGAAAGACAAGTACCAGGAAATCGTCAAGCTCTCGGGCGCCAGCCTGAACTGAGCCGCCCGGCATGCCGCGCCAATGAGGCGCGGTGTCTGACACCCCATGCGACGTCCGCGGCCGGCCCACGGTGGGGTGGGGGGTGTCAGACACCTATCCAGCTGAGTCGCCTGGCAGCCGCGCCGCTGAGGCGCGGTGTCTGACACCTGTTCCGTTCGAGCACCTGCCGTGGCGCGCTGGTGGGGGGCGGTGTCTGACACCCCGTGCGATGTCCGTGGCCGGCCTCGGGGTGGGGCATGGGGTGTCAGACACCTTGCATCCACCCCGGCGGCTATTCCTGGGCGCCGGCCAGGCAGTTTTCCACCTTCCACCCGTACAGCCATTGCAGCGCGTCGTAGAACTGCGCCTGGGTGCGGCCGGTCCACAGGCTGTTGCGCACCTGGCGCTCGACGCCCTGGGCGTGGTAGATGCGGCCCATCTCGCGGGTCGACCACACCACGCGCGCGCTGCGCGGGATGCGCACCGACTCG
The DNA here is from genome assembly GCF_002261345.1 of Bordetella genomosp. 2. Classification (GTDB taxonomy): domain Bacteria; phylum Pseudomonadota; class Gammaproteobacteria; order Burkholderiales; family Burkholderiaceae_B; genus Bordetella_A. Next base: position 61,569 of record NZ_NEVT01000003.1, read on the forward strand.
TACAGCCGGAAGGCCGCCTGCAGGTCGCCGTCGCGGGCCTTGACCGCCTCGCCCAGCGTGGCCGCGTCCTCCAGCGCCATGCAGGCGCCCTGGGCCATGTACTGGGTCATCGGGTGGGCCGCGTCGCCCAGCAGCGTGATGCGGCCCTGGCCCCAATGCTCGACCGGCTCGCGGTCGGCCGTGGCCCAGCGCCGCCATGACGTCGGGCGGTCCAGCATCTGGTGCGGGCGCGGGTGGATGCCCTGGAAATAGCTCAGCACCTCTTCCTTGCTGCCTTCGCGCACGCCCCATTCCTCCTGCTCGCGGCTGTGGAAGGTGACCACCAGGTTGTACTGCTGGCCGCCGCGCAGCGGGTAGTGCACCAGGTGGCAGCGCGGGCCCGCCCACAGCACCGGCGCATTGATGCGCAATTCCTCCGGCATGTTGTCGCGCTCGACCACCGCGCGGTAGACCACGTGGCCGGTCACGCGGGCGGGATCGCCCACCATGCGCTCGCGCACCACCGACTTGACCCCGTCGCAGCCGACCAGCGCGTCGCCGCGGTAGCGCCGGCCCTGGGCATCCGTCACCTCGACCTGCGCGCCGTCCTGGCGCACTTCGACGATCTGCGTCGAGGTATGGAAACTGATCAGCGGATCGCGCTGCACGGCCTCCAGGATCGACAGGTGGATGTCGGCGCGATGGATGACCGCGTAGGGGCCGCCGAAGCGCGCGCGGAAGTCGGCGCCGGTGTCGATGCGCACCACTTCACGGGCATCGACCGCGTCCATCATGATGATGTGGTCGGTGTACACGGCGCGGCCGCGCGCCGTCGCCCCCACGCCCAGCGCGTCCAGCGCCGCGAAGGCATTGGGCCCGAGCTGGATGCCGGCGCCGATCTCGCCGATGTGGCTGGCCTGTTCCAGCAATTGCACGGCGATGCCCTGGCGGGTCAGCGCCAGCGCCGCGGCCAGGCCGCCGATGCCGCCGCCCACCACGATGGCGGTTTGAGTCGTCGTTGTGCTGCTCATATGCGTTGCTCCTGCTGACTGGCTGGGCCGGCCCGCCGGGCCGGCGGCCGGGGATGGCGCGGCCTCATGCCGGCTCGCCCAGGAAGGCGCCCTGGCGGCGCAACTGTTCCTGCACCGTCGAGGCCGGCAGCCGGCCGGGCGCCACGCCGGCTTGCAGCGCCAGCGCCGCGGCCGTGCCGGCGGCCTCGCCCATGACGAAGCAGCTGCCGCTGACGCGGGCGGCCGACTGGCCTTCGTGCGTCATGCCGGCGCAACGGCCCGCCACCAGGACGTTGGATGGCGCGCCCGCCTGCTGGCGCGGCACGATCATGCGCAGCGGCAGCTGGTTGTAGCCGCGCGACTCGGGAATGGGCGGCCAGACCCATTGCACGTCGCCCGCCACATGGATCTCCAGCGGCCAGCCGTTGACGCCGATGCTGTCCGCGAAGTCGGCGCAGCCCAGCACGTCGTCGCGGCTGAGCATGTATTCGGCCACTACCCGGCGCGTCTCGCGGATGCCCAGCTGCGGCGCGATGTCCAGCACATAAGCCTGTTCGAAGCCGGGCACCCGGGCGCGCAGGAACGCCAGGTAGTCGACGATCTGGCGGCGGCCTTCCAGCTCGCCGGCCGACAGCGACAGCGCATCGGTGCCGTCGGCGGCCGACCCGTCGGGGTTGCTGAGTTGGGTCACGTTGACGCGCCATTCGTAGTCGTGCTTCTGCGGCCGTACGATGGCGCCGCGCCGCGGGAAATGGAAGTCGCCGCTGGCCTCGGCCTCGTCCATCAGCTGGGGGATGATCTTCCACGCTTCGCGCGCGCGTTCGCCATCGACGTTGCCGACCTTGAACATCAGCGTCGGGTACATCATGTGGCCTTGTCCGTCGCCTTTCTCGAAGGGCAGGCCGGCCCAGTGCGCGAGGTCGGCGTCGCCCGAACAGTCGATGAAGACGCGGCCGCGCACCGCCCGGCGGCCCGACTTGGTTTCCAGCAGCAGGGCGTCGACCGCGCCGTCCGCGCCGCGCACGATGCCGCCTGCCAGGGCGTGGAACAGCACCTGCGCGCCGCTGTCGCGCAGCAGGCCGTCGGCGGCGCACTTGAATGCGGATATGTCGTACGCCTGGGCGTGGATCTTGCCCAGGATCAGGTGCGGGTCGTTCAGGCCGTCGAGCGCGCGCATGCGGTCCAGCAGCTCGTCGGCCATGCCGTGCACCACCTGGCGGATGTCGCCGTGCACATTGGCGTGCAGCCCGCAGAAATTGGAAACGCCCGCCGCCGTGCCCATGCCGCCCAGAAAGCCGTAGCGTTCGAGCAGCAGCACGCTGGCGCCGTTGCGGGCCGCGCTGGCGGCGGCCAGCAGGCCGGCCGGGCCGCCGCCCAGCACGACCACGTCGTATTCGCCGTGCAGCGGGACCTGGCGGGATGGTTCGGTAACGTACATCGGTTGCTCCTCCGGGGCGCGCATTACTGCGCCTGGATGCCCAATTGCTTGATCAAGGGCGCCCAGCGCCGCAGCTCGTCGTCCATGTAGGCGCGGAATTCGGCGGGTGTGCCGCCGACCGGCTCCATGAACTGGGCCTGCAGGCGCTGCTGCACGGCCGGGTCGCCAATCGCCTGGATCAGCGCATCGGCCAGCCTCTTCTGGATATCGGCCGGTACCTTGGACGATACGACAAAGCCGATCCAGGCCGAGCCTTCGATGCCCTGCACGCCCACTTCGGCCAGCGTGGGAATGTCGGGCAGCAGCGCCGAGCGCTTGGACGAAGTGACCGCCAGCGCTTTCAGGCGGCCGTCCCGCACCATCGGCATCACCGCGATGGGCGGCAGCGCGGCGAACTGGGTATCGCCGGCCAGCACCGAGCTCAACGCGGCCGGCGACGAGGGGTAGGGCACGTGCACGGCCTTGGCGCCGATGCGCTGCAGCAGCAGTTCGACCGACAGGTGCGAGACGGTGCCGGCGCCGGGCGACGGGAAGTTGTACTTGTCCGGCTGCGCCTTGAGCGCCTCCAGCAGTTGCCCGATGTCGGCGATGCCGGACTTGGCGGGCACCACCAGCACGTTGGGCTGGTGCACCGCCAGGGTCAGCGCGGCCAGGTCCTTGAAGGGGTCGTAGGGCAACTGCTCGAACAGCACGGTGTTGTTGACCAGCGGGCCGGTGATCGACACGCCGAAGGTGTAGCCGTCGGGCTTGGCATTGGCGATGGCGGCGGTGCCGATATTGCCGCTGGCGCCCGGCTTGTTCTCGACCACGATGGTCTGGCCGAGGATGCTGCCGGCCTTGTCGCCAACGACGCGCGCCACCTGGTCGGGGCTGGAGCCGGGGCCGAACGGCACGATCAGCTTGAGGGGCTGCGCGGGCCAGCCGGCCGCCTGGGCGCCGGCCAGCGGCGCCAGCGCCGCGGCCAGCATCGCGGCGCCAAGGCGGCGGCGCCAGCGGTGTGCGATGACATCATTCATGCCGGTCTCCTGTGGGTGTCATTTTTTCGAAGTAGTGCTGCTCGTTGGCGATGAAAGCCGCCACCATGGCGCGGTAAGTGGCCTCGACCACTTCTTCCAGGTTCTCGAAGCCGCGGTCGTGGCGGCGCGCCAGTTGCCGCGCCCGCGCATAGACCTCGGCCTGGCGCGCCGGCGCGCTGACCTGGAACGCGTCGCGCTTGAAGCGGGCGGCATCCTTGACATACATGGCGCGTTCGGCGATCAGCCGCACGATTTCGTCGTCCAGGCGGTCGATGTGGGCGCGCACTTCGGCCAGCGTGGCGCACAGCGGCCGGTAGGCCGGGTCCTGGTAGGCGCGCAGCGGGCCCGCCTGGGGATCGGGTTCGATGGGCATGGTGCGGGTCTCCCTATGCAAGTGGTCTCAGCCGGCGAAGTCCGGCTGCTGGCGCGGCGCGGCGGCCTGGAAAGCGGGCTGCGCGCTGCAGTGCCCGGCCACGCGCATGACGTTGGGGTAGGCCGACAGGTCGCAGCCCATGCGCTGCGCGTTGGCGACCTGCGGCACCAGGCAGCAGTCGGCCAGCGTGGGGGCCGCGCCGAAGCAATAGGGGCCATCGCCGTGGCGGGCCAGCAGCGTCTCGACCGTGGCCATGCCCTCGCCGATCCAGTGGCGGTACCAGGCGTTCTTCTGCTCGTCCGAGGCGCCCAGCACCTCCTGCAGGTAGCGCAGGATGCGCAGGTTGTTCACCGGATGGATGTCGCAGGCGATGGCGTACGACAACTCCAGCACGCGGGCGCGCCGCGCCGCGTCGGCCGGGATCAGGCGCGGCTCGGGATGCGCGGCGTCCAGGTAGTCGATGATGGCCAGCGACTGGCCCAGCGCGAACTGGCCGTCTTCCAGCAGCGGCACGTTGGCCGACGGGTTGCGCGCCACGTAGTCGTCGGCCCGGTGTTCGAGCCGGCGGATATTCACGGGCCGGTAGTCGTAGGGCAGGCCCTTGAGGGCGAGCGCGATGCGCACCCGGTACGAGGTCGAGCTGTTGAAGAAGCTGTGCAGTTGCATGGAATCTACGGAGTGGGTGGCGGGAAGGGCAGGGGCGCCGCGCAGCCGGCGGCCTAGTCGGCGCTGATGCCGGTGCGCGTGATGACGTCGTCCCAGCGCTTGGCGTCCTTGGCGACCAGTGCGCCGAACTCGGCCGGGGTGGAGGTGGCCGGCACCATGCCTTGCGCGTCGAACGCGGTGGCGGTGGCCGGGTCTTGCAGGATCACGTTGATCGCCTCGTTCATGCGCTGGATGATGGCGGCCGGCGTGCCGGCGGGCGCCAGCACGCCGTACCACATGTCGACATCGGCGCCCTGCAGGCCCGCCTCGGTCAGGGTCGGCACGTCCGGCAATTGGGGCAGGCGCTTGGGGCTGCCGGTGGCAATGACCTTGAGCTTGCCGGCGCGCACCTGCGGCAGCGCCACGTGGACCGGCAGGAACATGTAGTCCAGGCGTCCGCCCAGCATGTCGGTCACCGCGCCCGCGGTGCCCTTGTAGGGCACGTGCAGCATGTCGGCCTGGATGCGGTCCAGGAACAAGGCCATCGACAGGTGGTGCGGGGTGCCCACGCCGGGCGTGCCGTAGGTGAGCTTGCCGGGCGCCGCCTGGGCGGCCCGGGCCACATCGGCCACCGTGGCGGCCGGATTGGACGGATGCGTGACCAGCAGCAGCGAGCCCCACGAGGTCTGGCCGACCGGGGCGAAGTCCTTGAGCGGATCGAAATGCAGCTTGCCCTTGTACAGGCTGCTGTTCATCACCAGCGTGTTGACGGTGACCAGGAAGGTATAGCCATCGGGGGCGGCGCGCGCCGCCTTCTCGGTGCCGATGTTGCCGCTGGCGCCCGGCAGGTTTTCCACCACCACCGGCTGGCCCAGCTTGCCGGGCAGGTGCGCCGACAACTGGCGGGCGATCAGGTCAATACCGGTGCCCGGCGTGAACGGCACGATCAGGGTGATGGGGCGCTCGGGCCAGGCGGCCTGGCTGGCGGCGGCCGCCAGCGACAGGGTCAGCGCGCCCAGGGCGCGTATGAGGGTAAGCATGTTTGTCTCTCCTGGTGTTGTTGTTGTGTCGTGGCCTTGCGAGGTGTCTTATGAGGTGTCAGACACCCTGCGGGTGTCTGACACCTGTTCATCCTTCCGCGTGCCTGCCAGCTGGCCGTCTGTGCGGCGGCCCCTACAGGAACGACGCGCGTGCCTTCAGGCTGGCCGGGTCGAAGCCGGCGATCTGCTTGTAGCGGTTCGAGATGCCTTCCAGTTCCGCGCGGCTGATCACGTCGTCGATGCGCTGGTACGGCCGGTCGCCGGAACGTTCGTAGACTTCCCGCAGGATGGCGTCGGGCGGGTTGGCGCGGTTGGTCAGCACCACGCGCGTGGTGGCCTCGACGCGCACGCGGTCGTACTCCTGCAACGCCGCCGTGCCCAGGCCCTGCCGCTTCAGCTGGCCGGCCAGGAAGCGCGCGTCGATCACCGCCTGGCCGGCGCCGTTCGAGCCGCGCGGCACCATCGGGTGGGCGGCGTCGCCCAGCAGCGTCACGCGCCCGCGCGTCCAGGTGGGCAGCGGGTCCTGGTCCACCATGGGATATTCCAGGATCGATTCGGCGTTGCGGATCAGCGCGGCCACGTCGAGCCAGTCGAATTGCCAGTCGGCGAAAGCGGGGTAGAAGTCGTCGAGCCGGCCGGCGCGGTTCCAGTCGCGCTGCGCGGGCACCGGCGCCTCGATCTCGGCCACCCAGTTGATCAACTGGTTGCCGTCGGCGTCGATGGCGTCGCGGATCGGATAGATGACCATCTTGCCGGTCGCCAGCCAGCCGGCGCGCACCATGCTGCCGCCGCTCAGGAACGGCCGGTGGCGCGTCACGCCGCGCCACATGTTGACGCCGGAATAGCGCGGCGGCCCTTCGTCGGGATAGAGCTGCTTGCGCAGCGCCGAATGGATGCCATCGCAGCCCACCGCGATGGCGCCGCGCACCGGCGGCAGCGCCTGGCCGGCCGCGTCGGTGAAGTGCGCCGTGACGCCGTCGTCGTCCTGGTCGACCCGCAGGCAGCGGTGGCCGGTCACTACGCTGTCCGGGCCCAGGCGCTCGCGCACTGCCGCCAGCAGCGCCATTTGCAGGTCGCCGCGGTGGATCGAGTATTGGGGCCAGTCGTAGCCGGCCGCCTTGCCGGCCGGCTCGCTGTAGATGAACTGGCCGTGGCGGGTGAAGAAGATCGACTCGCGGGTGTGCACGCCCAGCGCATCCAGCGCCGGCAGCAAGCCCAGTTCGTCGAGTTCGCGTGCGGCGTGCGGCAGCAGGTTGATGCCCACGCCCAGCGGCCGGATCTCGGCCACGGCTTCATAGACGCGGCAGCCGATGCCGGCCTGGTGCAGGCTCAGCGCCAGTACCAGGCCGCCCACGCCGGCGCCGACAATGACGACTTCGGTGTCGCGCTGCATGGCTACACCACCTTCACGCGCAGCGTATCCAGCCCGTCGACGCCGCCTTCCATGAGGTCGCCGGCGACCACCGGGCCCACGCCCTCGGGCGTGCCGGTGTAGATCAGGTCGCCCGGCTCCAGCCGGAAGTAGCGCGACAGGTAGGCGATGGTCTCGGCCACCGACCAGATCAGCTTGGCGGTGTCGCTGCGCTGCCGGTCCTGGCCATTGACTTGCAGCCAGATCGCCGCGCGCGACAGGTCGCCCGCCTCGGCGGCGCGATGCAGCGGCGAGATGGGCGCGCTCTGGTCGAACGCCTTGCCCAGCTCCCAGGGCCGGCCGGCCTCGCGCACTTTCATCTGCAGGTCGCGGCGCGTCATGTCCAGGCCCACGGCATAGCCCCAGACGTGGGCCAGCGCGTCGTCCACCGCGATATTGCTGCCCGCCTTGCCGATGGCCGCCACCAGTTCGATCTCGTAGTGATAGTTGGCGGTCTCGGCCGGATAGGGGATCTCCAGCGTGGCGCCCGGCGCGGCCGGCACCACCGCGTCGGCCGGCTTGCAGAAGAAGAACGGCGGCTCGCGGTCGGGATCGAAGCCCATTTCGCGGGCGTGTGCGGCGTAGTTGCGGCCCACACAATAGACGCGGCGCACGGGGAAGCGCTCCTGGCTGCCGGCCACGGCAATGGTGGTCGGCGCGGCGGGCGGGAAGACGAGAGACATGGGCAGACCTTCGGTGTTGCGTAAAAGGGAAAAGGGATCAGGCCTCGCGCGACTCGCGCAGCAGGCCCAGCGCGGCCTGCACGGGCCGGTCGGAATAACTGAACAGCGTGGCGTCCTCGAGCGCGCCGAGCTGCACCGGCTGCCAGGACGGCGCCACGAAGATGTCGCGCGGGCCGAAATCGAACTGCTGGTCGCCGATGCGCGCCGTGCCGCGGCCTTCCACCACGCTGTAGACGGTGGAGTCGGTGCTGCGGTAGGTCCGGCCATGAAAGCCGGCCGGCAGGAACTGCATGAAGGTGGCCATGGTCGGCATCGGGTAGCCGCCGGTGGCGGGGTTCACATAGCGCAGCTTGACGCCGTCCCACGCGTCGAGCTCGCCATGGCGGTACAGCTGGTCCAGCGCCTCGCGGCTGCGCTCGTACGGGTAGTTGAAGATCGGCGAGGAGCCGCCGCCCGGCTGGTAGCGCACCGGCAGCATGTTGTGGCTGAAGCGCGCGGCGCTGTCGCCCTCGGGCCGGCTGACCGGCTGCGTGGCGGTCGGATAGTTCTCGGCGAAGCCGGCATCCAGGAACCGCAGCAGGGGAATGTCCAGGCCGTCCAGCCAGATGACCGGCTCGCCGCCGTCGGCGGCCTCCGGGTTGCCGTGGTCGTGCCATGTCCACGACGGCGTGATGATGAAGTCGCCGGGCCGCATGGTGGTGCGCTCGCCGTCCACGGCGGTGTAGGCCCCGCGCCCTTCGACGATGAAGCGCAGCGCCGACTGCGTATGCCGGTGGCTGGGGGCGATCTCGCCGGGCAGGATCAGCTGCAGCCCGGCGTACAGGGTCTGGGTGATGCTGGCCTGGCCCGGCAGCCCGGGGTTCTCCAGGATCAGCACGCGGCGCACGGCCTCTTCGGCGCTGATCAGCTCGCCGGAGGCCAGCACGTCGGCGCGCACGTTCTCGTACTTCCAGATGGCCGGCAGGCAGCGCGAGGCCGGCTGGCGCGGCACCAGGTTGTGCAGCGATTCCCACAGCGGGGCCATGTGCTTCTGGGCGATGCCGGCGTAGTAGGCGGCGCGCGCGTCGGCGTTGACTGGGCCGTCGGGCATGATTTGTCTCCGGTTCGGGCCGGCCGGGCGTGGCCGGCCGCTGCTGGCGATGTTGTTTCAGCCATTATGCGGCGCCAGGTATGCTCATTAAAATGAAATAATCTTATTATTCATACGTAAAACAATATGGGTGGAGACTCATGGACTGGACCCACCGGCTGCGCCTGCGCAACCTGAAAATGCTGTTGAGCCTGGCGCAGACGCGCAACATCAGCCATTCGGCCGCCATGCTCAACACCACCCAGCCGGGCCTGTCGAAGTGGCTCAAGGACCTGGAAGAGGACATCGGCCTGCCGCTGTTCGAGCGCCATGCGCGCGGCCTGCGGCCCACCCCCTACGGCGATGCGCTGATCGCCCATGCCCAGCGCATCGATGCGCAGCTCGACCGCGCCAGCGGCGACATGGCGGCGCTGCGCGAAGGCGGGGGCGGGCGCGTGGTCATCGGGGCGTCGGGCGCCTCGGCGTCGGACACCGTGCCGCTGGCGGTCATCCGCCTGCTCGAGCGCATGCCGCAGGCCCGCGTCAAGCTGGTCGAGGGCACCACCGACCGCCTGCTGGCGCAGCTGGCCCAGGGCGAGCTGGACATCGTGGTGGGCCGCTACGCCCCGGAACACCACGACCCGGCGATCCAGTCCGAAGCCCTGTACCTGGAGCCCATCCACCTGGTGGCGCGGCCCCGCCATCCGCTATTCGCCCTGGCCGCGCCGCAGTGGGCCGACCTGCGCGCCTACCGCTGGATCCTCTGGCCCAAGGGCACGCCCATCCGCAACGCGCTCGACACCGCGCTGGAAGCCGTCGGCCTGTCGGCGCCGGCCGACGCGGTGGAGTCGAATTCGGTCACGGTGAACCTCACGCTGATCAACAACAGCGACATGATCGGCGTGGCCTCGCATCGCGCCGCCCTGCGCTTTTCGCAGATGAACGCGATGCGCATCGTGCCCTTGCGCCTGTCGGGCTTCGGCTCGGTGGCCATGTACTGGCGCCGCGAGACCTTCCTGCCGGCCGCGGTCGAAGCCGCCATGGCCTGCCTGCGCCAGGCGGTCGCCGACCATGCCCCGGGCGGCGCGGCGCGCTGAACGGCCGCGCTTTCGCAGGCGCGGGCAATACCCGCTGCGGCGCCGGGCCCGGGAGCGCCCGCCGCTGTCCCTTGAACTGAAGTATTGGCGTCATCCGGCTTGCCTAGCATTGTCGCGGATTCAAACCCTTATTCAAGGACGCCTGCAGGGATGAGCAATGCCGGATGGTGGGTGATCGGTACCGTGGCCGGGCTGGCGTTCGTGGCGTTCGTGGCCATGATCGTGCGCGACGCGGCCCGTCCGTACGAGGACGAGCGCTCGCTGGCGGAGCGCCTGGCGCGCACCGGCCAGCAGGCCGTGGCCGAGGTGCTGAACCTCGAGCGCCAGCCCGGCGGCGATGTCTACGCCGTGCCGATGAAGCTCGGCCTGCGCTATGGCGATGCGCACGGCCGCCAGCAGCATGTGGACCTCAGGGTGTACATCGACCGCGAACTGCTGTCGGCTTTCATGCCGGGCAAGATCGTGCATGTGCGCTACGACGCCCGGCATCCCCTCGCGCATCGCCGTCGACCGGCAGCTCAGCCCCACCGAGATCCCCGCCGCCTGGCGCGAGAAATAGGCGCGGCCGCGCGCTAGGCCGTGTCGCCGGCGCGCGCCCAGCCCTTGGCGTGTTCCACTGCCTGGCGCCAGCGGGCCAGGCGGGCGGCGCGGCGGTCGGCATTCCAGGTCGGCTCGAAGCGCCGTTCGGCTTCCCACTGGCCGGCGAATTCGTCCAGTCCGGCCCAGAAGCCGGTGGCCAGGCCGGCCAGCCCGGCCGCGCCGCGCGCCGTCGATTCGGATACGCGCGGGCGCACCACCGGCACGCCCAGCAGGTCGGCCTGCATCTGCATCAGCAGGTCGTTGCGGGCCGCGCCGCCGTCGACCCGCAGCTCGGACAGCTCGATGCCGCTGTCGGCGTTCATGCAGGTCAGCAGTTCGGCGCTCTGCAGCGCGATGGCCTCCAGCGTGGCGCGCGCGACGTGCGCGGCGGTGGTGCCGCGGGTCAGGCCCACCAGGGTGCCGCGCGCGTACGGGTCCCAGTCGGGGGCGCCCAGGCCGGCGAAGGCCGGCACCAGGAAGACGTCGTCGGTATCCGGCACGCTGGCGGCCAGCGCCTCGACCTGGTCGGAGCGCTGGATGATGCCGAGCCCGTCGCGCAGCCATTGCACCGCCGCGCCGGCCATGAATACGCCGCCTTCCAGCATGTAGGTGGGCCGCCCGCCCGGGCCGGCGCCGTCGGCGGGCAGGCCCCAGCCCACGGTGGACAGCAGGTTGTTGCGCGACGCCACCGGGGCGTCGCCCACGTTCATCAGCATGAAGCAGCCGGTGCCGTAAGTGTTCTTGGCCATGCCCGGCACGAAGCACGCCTGCCCGAAGGTGGCGGCCTGCTGGTCGCCGGCGATGCCCGCAATCGGGATGGGGCCGCCGAACCACTCGGGCAGGGCCTGGCCGACCTCGGCGCTGCTGGGCGCCAGCGACGGCAGCACGCTGCGGGGAATGTCGAACAGCGCCAGGATCTCGTCGCTCCAGTCTTGCGTGTGGATGTCGAACAGCAAGGTGCGCGAAGCGTTGCTGGGATCGGTGCTGTGCACCGCGCCGCCGGTCAGCTGCCACACCAGCCAGGTGTCGACCGTGCCGAAGGCCAGCTCGCCGCGCCGGGCGGCCTGGCGCGCGCCGGGCACGTGGTCGAGCAGCCAGGCCAGCTTGGTGCCGGAGAAGTACGCGTCCAGCACCAGCCCGGTGCGTTCCTGCAGCAGGCGGTCGTGGCCCTGCTCGCGCAGCTTGTCGCACAGCGGGGCGGTGCGGCGGTCCTGCCAGACCAGCGCATGCGCCAGCGGGCGGCCGCTGGCGCGGTCCCAGATAAGGGTGGTCTCGCGCTGATTGGTGATGCCGATGGCGGCCACGTCGGCGGCCGTGGCGCCGGCGTTGCGCAGCGCCTCGCGGGCGACGTCGAGCTGGCTCTGCCAGATCTCGCCGGCGTCGTGCTCGACCCAGCCCGGCTGCGGATAGTATTGACGGAATTCGCGCTGGCCCACGCCGCGCGCATGGCCGTCGCGGTCGAACACAATGGCGCGCGAACTGGTGGTGCCCTGGTCCAGCGCCAGGATGAACGATCTCGTCACGGTACCTCCCTGCCTACGACCCCTGCAATTGGGCGCCGGCGGTCGGCGCCAGCCTCCGGAACGACAGGAGGGAGGCCACGCACAGGCCGCCGATCACCAGGAACGCCACCATCACGTCGCCGATGGCGACATGCTGCGCGCCGCGCGCGGCCATGCTGAGATTCAGCGTGACGGCCGCCACCCCCACGCCCAGGCTGATGCCCAGTTGCTGGGCCATGGCGGCGAAACTGCTGGCGCTGCTCATGCGCGCGGGCGCGATATCGGCATAGGTTAGCGTATTTACGGCGGTGAACTGCAGCGAGCGGAAGAACCCGCCGGCCAGCAGGATGGCGATCATCAGCCATACCGGCGTGGCCGGCGTGAAGGCCGCGCAGGCGACGATGAACAAGCCGGTCAGGATGGCGTTGAGGGTCAGCACGCGGCGGAAGCCGAAGCGCTGCACGATGGGCGTGGCGACGAATTTCATCAGCAGCGCCCCGGCCGCGCTGGCGAAGGTGATCAGGCCCGCCGAGAACGGCGTCAGGCCGAAGCCCACCTGCAATTGCACCGCCAGCAGGAAGGGCATGGCGCCCACCGCGAAGCGGCACAGGTTGCCGCCCAGCACAGAAATGGCGAAGGTGGGCTCGCGCAGCAGGGTCAGGTCGATGATGGGGTGCTCGGCGCGCCTGGCATGCAGGACATACAGCGCGCCGCACAGCAGGCCCACGGCGGCCAGCGCCGCCACCGCCAGCGGCGGGATCAGGCTGTGGCCCAGCGCCTCGAAGGCGCTGACGAGGGTCGCCAGGCACACCGCGCTGAGCAGGAAGCCCGGCCAGTCCAGGCGCGGCGTGCCCGCCTCGCGGATTTCCGGCACGTAGCGGCGCACCAGCGCGATGCCCAGGATGCCGATCGGGATGTTGATCAGGAAGATCCAGTGCCATGACATGTAGGTAACCATGAAGCCGCCCAGCGGCGGCCCGATCACCGGGCCCAGCAGGGCGGGAATCGACAGGAACGACATGGCCTTGAGGAGGTCCTGCTTGGGCACCACGCGCAGCAGGATGATGCGCCCGACCGGCACCATCATGGCGCCGGCGATGCCTTGCGCCACGCGCGCCAGCACCAGGTGGGTCAGGTTCTGCGCCAGCGCGCAGGCCACCGAGCTGAGGGTGAACAGGGCGATGGCCGCCATGAAGACGCGCCGCGCGCCGTGGCGGTCGGCCGCCCAGCCGCTGACCGGCACGAACACCGCCACCGCCAGCAGATACGAGGTAATGGCCACGTTCAGCCGCACCGGGGTCGAGCCGAGCGCCTGGGCCATCGCCGGCAGCGCCGTGGCGACCACGGTGGAGTCGAGCATCTGCATGAACAGCGCGCACCCGACGATGAAGGGAATCATCCGCGCCGCGCGGGCGGCGTCCGGGAAAGAGGAATGAGAAGGGGAATTACTGGCGGATTCGGCGGACATGTCGGATGAGGGCGGGGCGGCAGGTCGATTGTAACGCCGGCAATCGCCCCGGGCTGAAGTAAACTTGCCGTATCCGCAACCTGTTGAATCCGGTGCCATGGCAAGCAACTACGAATCTGAAATCACCCGCTTCCTCAAGGCGTACAAGGCGGCGCACCCCGACGTGGAGCAGCGCCAGCGCGAGGGCCGCGCCCGCCTGTGGGACAAGCCCCAGGATACGGAGCTGCTCGAAGGCTTCCGCGCCGCCCGCGTGCCGCAGAAGCCGTACGTGTACCAGGCCGACTGAGTCCCAGCGGCCCCTCATGCCCTCCCAGCCCCCTGTTTCCGGCGAAGCCCTGGCCGCGCTGGTGGAACCCCCGGTGGACAGCACGCCCGACGTGGTCGACAGCGTGGCGTTCGCGCGCCTGTATGGCGAACCGCTGTTCCAGCTGCCCACCGATCTCTACATTCCGCCCGACGCGCTCGAGATCTTCCTGGAAACCTTCGAGGGGCCGCTCGACCTGCTGCTGTACCTGATCCGCAAGCAGAATTTCAACGTGCTGGACATCCCCATGGCGGATGTCACGCGCCAGTACCTGTCGTACGTCGAGCAGATCCGCCTGCACAACCTCGAACTGGCCGCGGAATACCTGCTGATGGCCGCGATGCTCATCGAGATCAAGTCGCGCATGCTGCTGCCGGTCAAGAAGACCGACACCGGCGAAGAGCCCGAGGACCCGCGCGCCGAACTGGTGCGGCGCCTGCTCGAATACGAGCAGATGAAGCTCGCCGCGCAGAAGCTCGATGCCATGCCGCAGCTGGGGCGCGACTTCACCCGCGCGCAGGCGGTGGCCGACCTCAGCGTCGAACGCATGCTGCCCGAGGTCAGCGTCGACGACCTGCGCGCCGCCTGGGCCGACATCCTCAAGCGCGCCAAGCTGAACCAGCACCATCACATCACGCGCGAGCAGCTCTCGGTGCGCGATCACATGACCCACATCCTGCGCCGCCTCAACGACGTGCGCTTCATGGAATTCGGCGAGCTCTTCATGGAGCGCATCCGCGAGGGCGCGCCGGTGGCGGTGGTGGTGGTGCATTTCATCGCCATGCTCGAACTGGCGCGCGAATCCCTGCTGGACATCACGCAGGCCGAACCCTACGCGCCCATCTACGTCCGCCTGGCCTATACCAGCGTGGCGGCGGCGGCCTGAGCCGGCCGCCGGCCGTCCCCGGAGACTCCCGTGAAAGTCGTACACACGATCCAAGAATTGCGCGACCACCTGCGCGGCCAGAACCGCGTGTCGTTCGTGCCGACCATGGGCAACCTGCACGAAGGCCACCTGGCCCTGATGAAACTGGCGCGCCAGCATGGCGACCCGGTGGTGGCCAGCATCTTCGTCAACCGCCTGCAATTCGGCCCCAACGAGGATTTCGACCGCTATCCGCGCACCTTGCGCGACGACATCGACAAGCTCGAGCGCCAGCGCGACGTCTACGTGCTGTTCGCGCCCGACGAGCGCGAGATGTACCCCGAGCCGCAGAACTACCGGGTGCAGCCGCCCGACGACCTGGGCGACATCCTGGAAGGCGAGTTCCGGCCGGGCTTCTTCGGCGGCGTCAGCACCGTGGTGCTCAAGCTGCTGTCGTGCGTGCAGCCGCGTGTGGCCGTGTTCGGCAAGAAGGACTACCAGCAGCTGATGATCGTGCGCAACATGTGCCGCCAGTTCCAACTGCCTGTGGAGATCGTCGCGCACGAAACCGTGCGCGCCGACGACGGCCTGGCGCTGTCCTCGCGCAATCGCTATTTGTCCGAATCCGAGCGGGCGGAGGCGCCGGCCCTGTATGCGGCGCTGCAGTCCATCAAGCAGCGCGTCGCCGATGGCGGGCACGACCTGCCGGCCATCGAGCGCGAAGCCGTCCAGGCGCTCGCCGGGCGCGGCTGGCAGGTGGACTATCTCGCCGTGCGCCGCCAGCGCGACCTGCAGCCGCCGTCGGCCGACGAAGTGCGGGCCGGCGAGCCGCTGGTGGCCCTGGCGGCCGCCAAGCTGGGCAACACGCGCCTGATCGACAACCTCGAGCTGTAGCCGCCCGCGAGGCCGCGCGCCCGTGCAATCTCGAAGCCGGATGAAATAATCCTGTGCGGATTGCCAGCTTTCTAGCAAAAAGATTGCCATGGCAGACTCTCCTGCAACCTTGCAATACAAGAGAGCCTTCAAGAGAGTCTTCATGCTGGATCCCACCGAGCCGCCCGGCGCCGATGCCGTTACCCGGTTGACCGCGCGCGAGCAGCAAATCGTGGCCTATCTGGCCGCCGGCAAACCCAACAAAGTCGTCGCCATAGAGCTCGGTATTTCCCTGCGCACCGCGGAAGCCCATCGCGCGCGCATTTTCCGCAAACTGGGCGTGCGCAACGCGCTGGAGCTGGCGTGCCGCCTGTGCCGCCATCGCCGCCGCTCCATCCATTCCTGACCGGCGGCCGGCCCCGCCTGCCGATGTTGCGCCTTCAGGGGCGCGCCGGCGCCGTGGCCGGCTTGACGCCCGAAACCGCCAGCACGCCCGGGCTGCGCGCGACGCCGCCGAACGGGCCGCCGCCATTGAGGGGCAAGTCCCCGATCGACGCCGCGGCGGCCCATACGCCGTTGCTGCGCGCCAGCACTTGGTAAGTTTGCAGCCGCCCGGCGGCGCGGGCCACGATATACAGGGTGCCGTGCACGAAGCGCATGGCCGGCAGCGATGCGGCATGGGCCTCCAGCTTGGTCGCCCGGCCGTCCTCGACGAGCCATAGCGGCCCGCCCTGGCGTTCCAGCACGGCGACCGCCACGTCGCCGTTGCGGTCCGCGCCGATGGCGGGCTTGCCCACGTATTCCACGCCCAGGTCGACGGCGGCGCTCCAGCGCAGGGCCGCGTCATCGGCGGGAATGGCCGGATCCTGCACGATGCGCAGCAGGCGGCGGCTGTCGCGGGCGCGCAGGTAGAGTTCGATCAGCCCCTCGGCGTTGCGGATGGCCGCCAGGCCGCCGCCGCAGGCCGGCGCCGGCACGACGCGCCAGGGCGACCAGGCAGCTGGGTTGCCGGCGCTGCGCTGCGCGCTGGCGTACAGGCGCCCGGCCTGGTCGATGGCGAAGACCACATAGCGATTGGCGCCGTCGCGGGCAATAGCGGCATTGCCCATGGCGCCGGGCAGCGGGGGCAGCGCCTGCCAGGGCGTCCAGCTGTGGTCCAGGCCCGTCAGGGTAGTCCAGTGGTACAGGCCGTCGTTGCCCATCACCACGGCGGCCGCGTCGCCGCGCGGCGCTACTGCCGGCGCGCGGGCCGCCCGCACGCCGGCCATGGCTTGCCAGCCTTTCCAGGTGCCGTCGAGGCTCTGCTTGTTGAGCCACAGGCCGCCCAGCGTGTCGCGGGCGAACAGGCCGACGGTCGAATCCGGGTAGGCGAACGACACCAGCGGCCCGGCGGTGCGCCCGCCCAGCGTGTTCCAGCGGCGATTGCGCTCGTCCCACATGTTGACCGCATCGTTGGCCTCGCCCGCGGCAAACACCATCAGGCCGCCCTGCGGATCGGGGAACAGCTCCGGCGCGACGTCGTGGCGCGACACGTAGTACGAGCGGCGCACCCAGGCCGCGGCGGGACCGGCCGGCTCCATGCAGCCCTGCGGGCCCGAGCAATAGTGATAGTCGTTCCAGGCATACTGCCGGAAGATCTCCGACTTGCTGGCGATCTCCGCGTCGGCGAGGTTGGCGTCGCGTTCCTGGCTGGGGTAGTCGACATAGCCGGTCTCGGCATAATTGCCCGGCACGCGCGCCATGGCCTCGCGCACCAGGCGGGCGCTGGCGATGTGGTCGGGGTGCCCGTGGCCGGCGCAGCGCCAGCACAACTGGGTGTAGGGCACGCTGATCGTGTCGTCGAGGTGCCGCACGGCGGTCGGGCCGTAGCCCTCGATGATGGCCGCGAGCGTGCGCACCAGGTCGTCCCGGGTATAGACATCGCGGTACGGGCCCAGCGTGCCGGCGGTCTTGCCCGGCACGGATTCGGCCTGGCTCAGCGGCGTCAAGCTGCCCCAGCCGTTGCCCAGCCAGGGATCCGCCAGGCGCATGTGCCACAGCTGCACGCGCGGATTGCCCTGCAGCACGAAACGGGCGATATGGTAGGCGCCCACCTCGACCGTGTCTTCCTTCCACAGGTCGGGCTGGCCGGCCATGTAGGCGTAGGCGGCCCGCACGCCGCGCTCGCGGCCCAGCATGTAGCGTTCGCCCTCGCCGGCATCGCTGGCGGTCAGGTACACCACCTGCACGCAGCCGCCCGCGCCGATGTTGGCGGCGATGTCCGGGTTCATGAACAGCAGGTCGTCATCCAGGTGGGCGACGAAGGCCAGGTCCTTGATGCCATGGCATTCGCCCAGGGGCGGGGCCGGGGGAGCCGCGCGGGCCGCGCCCGCGCATAGGGCGAGGCAGGCCAGCCATGGCAGCGCGAGGCGGACGGCGCGAAGAAGACGGGCCGGAAAAGCGGGCATGATGAGTCAGGCGGCGGGCATCCCGACACGGGGCCTGGCGATGTCCTGCATCAGCCCGTGTATCTTGGTATGACGTAACGTTGGTTTTTATGTTGCGCGCTGAGTATAGCGGCTAAGGCCCGCTTGCGGACGCACGCGGGCGCGCGGCCCGGGCGGGCCGCCGGGGCGTTCACCCGGGCCCGTTGCCGTTTGCCCGCAGTCCGGCTATGGATTGACCGCCGCCGCGGTCAGGAGCACTTGGGCGCGCCCTGGCCGGACAGTTCGTCGATGGGGTCCAGGTCGGGCTGGCGCGTCATGCTGTAGTTCAGGTTGGGCGTCTTGCCCAGCACCGATTTGACGCGCAGTACGTTATTGGCGGCGACCACGAATTCGACCCGCAGGTTGCCGGCGGCATCGGACAGCAGCACGCGGGCCGGGCGTTCCGCCGTCGCGTCCCAGCAGCCCTGCTCGGCGGTGGGTTCGCTGAGCTTGCCGGCGTTGTCGAGGAAGGCGGTGCGGCTGCGCCAGCGGCCGTTGGGGGCGAGGGTCAGGGTGACGCGCTGCGCCACGCATTGCAGCGAGGGCGTCAGGCACGGCAGGGTGCCCATGTAGGTTTGCGCCTGCGGCACCAGCGCCTGCGCGGCGGGCGAGTGGCCGGCCGGCGCGTTGGCGGCGGCCACCGCCTGCTGTTCGGCCTCGGCTTCGGCGGGCTCGCCGGCATTGCCGGGCTTGCCCTGCTGGCCGGGCGGGCGGCCTTTCAGTTCGATCTGGAGTTGCGAGGGCGCGTGCACCACCTGGCGATAGCCGGCCCCCTGGCCCTGGTATTGGGCGTCGGTGATGGTGCTGGCCGCCGGCGGGTTGTAGTAGCCCTCGGTGCGCTGCTGGGCGCAGCCGGCCATCAGCGCCGCGCCGGCCAGGGCGGCCGCGAGCAGGGTGGGGGCGCTGCGGCGGGGCGCCGGGGCGGGCACGGGATCAGGCATGATGGCGGTTCGCGGTAGTTGGATATGTACGGAATTCTACGCATTTATGCAAACATCCGATACGCGCGTCCCGGCCACCGTCGTAGTTTGAACAATTCGCCGCATGCCGGAATAATGCGGCGTCGCCGGTGCCGATCCCGGCTCCGGCCCCGCGCGGGTGTTTCTTTGTATTGTCGAATTCCATGTGGCATGCCTTTGCAGTCGATCCAGGTTGGGCGATCGTCCTGGCCGCGGTACTGGGGCTGGTGGTGGGCGGCTGGCTGACCGTGCTGGCGCACCGCCTGCCGCGCATGATGGAGCGCGAATGGCTGCAGCAATGCCAGGAGGCCCGCCAGGCCGATCCGGCGCGGCATGAGCCAGCGGGCGAATACAGCCTGTGGCGCCCGGCCTGGCATTGCCCCGCCTGCGAGGCGCCGGTGCGCGGCTGGCGCCGCCTGCCGCTGGCCGGCTGGGCGCTGTTGCGCGGCCGCTGCGCCGATTGCGGCGCGGCGATCGGCTGGCGCTATCCGCTCACCGAGGCCCTGACCGCCCTGTTGTTCGCGCTGTGCGCGTGGCGCTTCGGTCCCACGCCGCTCGCCCTGTGCGCCATGGGGCTGTGCGCGGCGTTGCTGGCGCTGGCCTGGATCGACCTGCAGGCCAGCCTGCTGCCCGACGCGATCACGCTGCCGCTGGCCTGGGCCGGGCTGCTGGTGAACCTGGGCGGCGCGCTGGCGCCGCTGCCGCTGGCCGTACTGGGCGCCGTGGTAGGGTATGCGTTCCTGTGGCTGCTGTTCCACATGTTCCGCCTGCTGACCGGCCGCGAAGGCATGGGCTATGGCGACTTCAAGCTGCTGGCGGCGCTCGGCGCCTGGTTCGGCCTGGCCGCGCTGCCCGGCGTGCTGCTGGTGGCATCGCTGGCCGGCGTGGCGGGCGCGGGCATCCTGCGGCTGACCGGCCAGGCCCAGCGCGGCCAGCCGCTGCCGTTCGGGCCTTACCTGGCGCTGGCCGGCGTGGTCATGCTGCTGGCCATGGGGCGGCCCGCCTGGTTCTAGCGGCGCGCTGAATTCGCCGCCCGATGGGCGTATGCTGGCTGGCAACGGAGTTTTTCATGAGCGACCAGGTATGTACAAGATCGGCCTGACCGGCGGCATCGGCTCGGGCAAGACCCGGGTGGCGGACATGCTGGCCGAATGGGGCGCCGCCCTGATCGACACCGACGAGATCTCGCACGCGCTGACCGCGCCCGGCGGCGCGGCCATGCCGGCCATCCGCGACGCCTTCGGCGCCGCCGCCGTGACCGCCGATGGCGCGCTCGACCGCGCCTGGATGCGCGACCTAGTGTTCCGCCAGCCCGAGGCGCGCGCGCGCCTGGAAGCCGTGCTGCATCCCCTGATCGGCCTGCATACCGCGCGCGCGGCTGAAACCGCGCAAGGAACCTACCTGGTGTTCGTGGTGCCGCTGCTGGTCGAGTCGGGACGCTGGCGCGACCGGGTGGACCGCATCTGCGTGGTCGACTGCGATCCCGAAACCCAGGTGGCCCGGGTGCAGGCCCGCAGCGGGCTGACGGAGCCTGCCATCAGGCGTATCATGGCGGCACAGGCCGCGCGGGCAACCCGGCTCGCCGCAGCGGACGACGTCATCGTCAACGACGGCGCCACCTCTGCCGAGCAGTTGCGCGCGCGGGCAAAGGCTCTGCACGACCGCTGGTGCCGGCTGGCGACGGCATCGCGCCGGCCGCCGCATTCCGCGGCCGGCTTCCCTGAATAACCTCGGCCCGCGGGTCGACCACCAACAGGCCTGTATCAAGCGTGATTCTTTACGAATATCCTTTCAACGAGCGTATCCGCGCCTATCTTCGCCTGGAATATCTGTTCGACAGATTGTCCTATTTCGCGCGCGAAGGCGACCCCCGCCAGCACCAGATCGCGGTCGCCACCTTGTTCGATATTCTTGACGCCACTGAACGCACCGACATCAAGACCTCCGTCCTGCAAGACCTCGAACGGCAGCGCGTGGCGCTGCTGGCGCTGCGCGACCATCCCGGCGTCGCGCAGGACGCCCTGGAAGCCATGCTGACCGACATGGAACGCACCGTCGGCGCGCTGGCCGCGCAAGGGCGGGCCGGCCAGCCCCTGCGCGAGAACGAATGGCTGGTCAGCCTGCGCGGCCGGCTGGCCGTGCCGGGCGGCGCCACCCAGGTGGACATGCCTTCGTACCATGCCTGGCAGCACAAGGCCGGGCCGGCGCGCTGCGCCGACCTGCAGGCCTGGTCCGCGCCGCTGCGGCCGCTGCAAGACGCGGTGTCCATGGCGCTGCGGCTGCTGCGCGAATCGGGCCGCCGCTCCGACATCGTGGCCGAGCAGGGCGGCTACCAGCAGATGCTTGCCGGCAAGCTGTTCCAGTTGCTGCGCGTCTGGATCGACCCGGCCGCCGGCGTTTTCCCGGAAATCAGCGCCAACAAGTACATGATCTGGATCCGCTTCTCGGCGCAGGACGGCGATGCCAAGCCCCAGCAGGTGGCGCGCGACATCGGTTTCCAGATGTCGCTTTGCAGCGCCTGAGGGCGGTTCGCATCGACCGGAACCCGGCCCGGATTCCTGTTGCGGTGTATTTCAAGGCGGCCCGGCCGGCGTCGTAAACGCGCGTACTTGGTAGACAATAGCGGCTCCTGCCGCCTTGCGCCCGAAGTTCGATGCCCGACAGCCGCCCCGCCGATTCCGCCTCCCGCCGCTCCCGCCTGATCGCACTCGTCCTGGCGCTGGCGGCCGTGGCCATTGTCGCGTGGCTGGTGCTCAAGCCCGACGGCAGCGGCGGCAATGGCGTCCAGCGGTTCGGCCGGGGCGGCAACGGCGCTGGCATGGACATGGCCGTGCCGGTGCGGGTGGCGCAGGCCGGCACGCAGGACATCGACATCGTGCTGCGCGCCCTGGGCACGGTTACCGCCTACAACACCGTCACGGTGCGCAGCCGGGTCGACGGCGAGCTGGTGAGCGTCGCGTTCGACGAAGGCCAGCACGTCAAGGCCGGCGACCTGCTGGCGCAGATCGACCCGCGTCCCTTCGAAGTGGCGCTGGCCCAGGCGCAAGGCCAGCAGCAGCAGAACCAGGCCTTGCTGGCCAATGCCCGGCGCGACCTGCAGCGCTACCAGACGCTGTACAAGCAGGATTCGATCGCGCGCCAGCAGCTCGACACCCAGGCCGCGCTGGTGCGCCAGTACGAAGGCACGCAGAAGATCGACCAGGCCGCGGTGGACGATGCCAAGCTGCAGCTCGGCTACACCCGCATCACCGCGCCCATCAGCGGGCGGCTGGGCCTGCGCAAGGTCGACCCGGGCAACCTGGTGTCCACCGGCGACACCGATGGGCTGGTGGTCATCACCCAGACGCAGCCGATCTCGGTGGTGTTCTCCCTGCCCGAGACGCAGCTGCCGGAGGTGCTCGCGCAGGTGCGCGCCGGGCGCACGCTGGCCGTGCAGGCCTACGACCGCACCGATACGCAGGCCATCGCCGCGGGGCGGCTCGAAACCATCGACAACCAGATCGACGTCGCCACCGGCACCGTCAAGCTCAAGGCGCGTTTCGACAATGCCGACGAGGCGCTGTTTCCCAACCAGTTCGTCAATGTGCGGCTGCTGGTGCAGACGCGCGACGATGCCACCGTCATTCCCACGGCGGCGGTGCAGCAGGGTTCGGCCGGCGCGTTCGTATTCCTGCTGCGCGACGACGGCACGGTGGAGGTCCGCCAGGTGCAGCTCGGCGCCATCAATGGCGACCGCGTCGCCGTCAATGAAGGCCTGGCGCCCGGCGACCGCGTGGTGGTCGAGGGCACCGACCGCCTGCGCACCGGCTCCAAAGTGAATGTCGTCACCGACGCGGCTGCCATCCCCGCCACGCCCGGCCAATCCCTGGGCGCCGGCAAGCCGGCCCTGAAGGCGCCGTGAGCCCGTCGCGCCTGTTCATCCTGAGGCCGGTCGCCACCACGCTCTCGATGGTGGCGATCCTGATCGCCGGCTTCATCGCGTACCGCCTGTTGCCCGTGTCGGCGCTGCCCGAGGTGGACTATCCCACCATCCAGGTAGTGACGCTGTATCCGGGTGCCAGTCCCGATGTCATGACATCGCTGGTCACCTCGCCGCTGGAGCGCCAGTTCGGCCAGATGCCCGGGCTGAACCAGATGTCCTCCACCAGCTCGGGCGGGGCCTCGGTCATCACGCTGCAGTTCAGCCTCGACCTGCCGCTGGACGTGGCCGAACAAGAAGTCCAGGCGGCCATCAACGCGGCCTCGAACCTGTTGCCCGACGACCTGCCGGTGCCGCCGGTCTACAACAAGGTCAACCCCGCCGACGCGCCGGTGCTGACCCTGGCCATCAGTTCGCCGACCATGCCGCTGCCCCAGGTGCGCGACCTGGTCGATACGCGCATGGCGCAAAAGCTGTCGCAGATCCCGGGGGTGGGGCTGGTCAGCGTGGCCGGCGGCCAGCGGCCGGCCGTGCGCATCCAGGCCAACCCGCGCGCGCTGGCCGCCGCCGGCCTGTCGCTGGCCGACCTGCGCACGGCGGTGGTGGGCGCCAACGTCAACCAGCCCAAGGGCAACCTGGACGGGCCGGAGCGTTCCACCACCATCGACGCCAATGACCAGCTCAAGTCGCCCACCGACTACAACGACCTGATCATCGCCTACCGCAACAACGCGCCGCTGCGCCTGTCCGACGTGGCGCGCGCGGTGCAGGGCGCCGAGGACGTGCGCCAGGCCGCCTGGGCGGGCGAGCAGCCGGCCGTCCTCCTGAACGTGCAGCGCCAGCCGGGCGCCAACGTCATCGACGTGGTCGACCGCATCCAGGGGCTGTTGCCGCAATTGCGCGAAGCCCTGCCGGCCACGCTGGATGTGAGCGTCGTGTCGGACCGCACCCAGACCATCCGCGAGTCGGTGGCCGACGTGCAATTCGAGATGCTGCTGGCGGTGGCCCTGGTGGTCATGGTGACCTTCCTGTTCCTGCGCAGCCTGACGGCCACGCTGATTCCCAGCGTGGTGGTGCCGCTGTCGCTGATCGGCACCTTCGGCATCATGTACCTGGCGGGTTTCAGTATCAACAACCTGACGCTGATGGCCCTGACCATCGCCACCGGCTTCGTGGTCGACGACGCCATCGTCATGATCGAGAACATCGCGCGCCACCTCGAAGAAGGCGAGACCCCGCTGCAGGCCGCGCTCAAGGGCGCCGCCCAGATCGGCTTCACGCTGATCTCGCTGACCTTCTCGCTGATCGCGGTGCTGATCCCGCTGCTGTTCATGACCGAAGTGGTGGGGCGCCTGTTCCGCGAATTCGCCATTACGCTGGCGGTCGCGATCCTGATCTCGCTGGTGGTGTCGCTGACGCTCACGCCGATGATGTGCGCGCGCCTGCTGCGGCCCGAGTCGGAGCAGCGCCACGGCCGCTTCCACCGGGCCACCGGCGCCTTCATCGACCGCGTCATTGCCGGCTACGACCGCATGCTGCAGCGAGTGCTGGCGCACCAGCCGCTGACGCTGCTGGTCGCGGTGGGCACTTTCGTGTTGACCGCGCTGCTGTATCTCGCCATTCCGAAGGGGTTCTTCCCGCAGCAGGACAGCGGCATGATCCAGGCCATCACGCAGGCGCCGGCCTCGGTGTCCTTCACCTCCATGGCCGCGCGCCAGCAGGAGGCCGCCCGCATCATCCTGCGGAATCCCGACGTGGCGTCGGTCTCGTCCTTCATCGGCGTGGACGGCACCAACGCCACGCTCAACACCGGCCGCATGCAGATCGCGCTCAAGCCGCACGACGAGCGCGCCGGCGACCTGGCCGGCGTCATCGCCAGCCTGCAGGAAGCCCTGCGTGCGCAGCAGGGCCTGACCGTCTACATGCAGCCTGTGCAGGATCTCACCATCGAGGACCGCGTCAGCCGCACGCAGTACCAGATGACGCTGTCCAACCCGGACCTGGCCGTGCTGGCCGAGTGGGCGCCCCGGCTGGTCGAGCGCCTGGAGCGCCTGCCCGAGCTCACCGACGTGGCCCACGATCTGCAGAACGACGGCCTGCAGACCTGGGTCGAGATCGACCGCGACGCCGCCTCGCGCCTGGGCATTTCCACCGCGACCATCGACGAGGCGCTCTACAACGCCTTCGGCCAGCGGCTCATTTCGACCATCTTCACGCAGTCCAACCAGTATCGCGTCGTGCTGGAGGTGCTGCCGCAGTTCAGCCAGTCGCCCGAGGCGCTCGGCCAGATCCACCTGCCCACCGCGTCGGGAGCGGTGGTGCCGCTGTCGACGGTGGCGCGCATTTCGCAGGGGCGCACCATGCTGGCCATCAGCCGGCTCGACCAGTTCCCCATGACCACGGTGTCGTTCAACCTGGCGCCGGGCGCCTCGCTGTCGGCGGCGGTCCAGGCCATCGAGGCGGCCGAGGCCGAGATCGGCATGCCCGGCGCCATTGAGGTGCGCTACCAGGGGGCGGCGCTGGCGTTCCAGAATTCGCTGTCGAGCACCCTGTGGCTGATCCTGGCGGCGGTGGTCACCATGTACATCGTGCTGGGCGTGCTGTACGAAAGCTACATCCACCCCATCACGATCCTTTCCACGCTGCCGTCGGCGGCGGTGGGGGCGCTGCTGGCGCTGATGATCACCGGCACCGAGCTCGACATGATCGGCATCATCGGCATCATCCTGCTCATCGGCATCGTCAAGAAGAACGCGATCATGATGATCGACTTCGCCCTCGAGGCCGAGCGCAAGCGCGGGCTGGCGCCGCGCGCGGCCATCCATGAGGCGGCGCTGCTGCGCTTCCGGCCCATCCTCATGACCACGCTGGCGGCGCTGTTCGGCGCGCTGCCGCTGATGCTGTCGACCGGCACCGGCGCCGAGTTGCGCCAGCCGCTGGGCCTGGTCATGGTGGGCGGCCTGCTGCTCAGCCAGGTGTTGACGCTGTTCACCACGCCGGTCATCTACCTGATGTTCGACCGCCTGGCGCGGCGCCGCCCGCGGCCCGCCGCGGCGCCGGAGCAGCCATGATCCTGTCGGCGCCCTTCATCGTCCGCCCCGTGGCCACCGTGCTGCTGTGCCTGGGGCTGGTGCTGGCGGGCGTGCTGTCGTTCCGCCTGCTGCCGGTGGCGCCGCTGCCCGAGGTCGACCTGCCCATCATTTCGGTGACGGCCAGCCTGCCCGGCGCCAGCCCCGAGACCATGGCTTCCAGCGTGGCCACGCCGCTGGAGCGCTCGCTGGGCAGCATCGCGGGCGTGACAGAGATGACGTCGCGCAATTCGCAGGGCTCGACCCGCATCACCCTGCAGTTCGACCTGAGCCGCGACATCAACGGCGCGGCGCGCGACGTGCAGGCCGCCATCAATGCCGCGCGCTCGCTGCTGCCGACCGGCCTGCGCAGCAACCCGACCTATCGCAAGGTCAACCCCTCGTCGGCGCCCATCATGGTGCTGGCGCTGACCTCCGACACGCTCAGCCAGGGCAAGCTGTACGACCTGGCCTCCACCATCGTGGCGCAGAAGGTGGCGCAGATCAACGGCATCGGCGAGGTCTCGGTGGGCGGCAGCTCGCTGCCGGCCGTGCGCGTCAACCTGATCCCCGGGGCCTTGTCCAGCCGCGGCGTGTCGCTCGACGAGGTGCGCACCGCGCTGACCCAGGCCAACGCCAACCGCCCCAAGGGCATGATCGAGAACGATGACTACCATTGGCAGATCATGGCCAGCGACCAGCTCGAGCGCGCCGAACAGTACCGCCCGCTGATCGTCGCCTGGCGCGATGGCTCGGCCGTGCGGCTGTCCGACGTGGCCACGGTGGAGGACTCGGTCGAGGATCTCTACCAGACCGGCTTCTACAACAACAGCAAGGCCATCCTGCTCATCCTGCGCCGCCAGGCCGGGGCCAACATCATCGAGACGGTGGACGCGGTGCGCGCCCAGTTGCCGCAGCTGGCCGAGCTGCTGCCCGGCGATGTCGACCTGACGGTGGCGCAGGACCGCACCCCCAGCATCCGCGCCTCGCTGCACGAGGCCGAGCTGACGCTGGTGATCGCCGTGGGCCTGGTGATGCTGGTGGTGCTGCTGTTCCTGCGGCACTGGCGCGCCGCGCTGATCCCCAGCGTGGCGGTGCCGGTCTCGCTGATCGGCACCTTCTGCGTCATGTACTTGTGCGGCTACACGCTCAACACCATCTCGCTGATGGCGCTGATCGTTGCCACCGGTTTCGTGGTGGATGACGCCATCGTGGTGCTGGAAAATATCATCCGCCACATCGAGCAGGGCGCCTCGCCCATGCGCGCGGCGCTGCGCGGTTCGCGCGAAGTGGGCTTCACGGTGTTGTCCATGAGCCTGTCGCTGGTGGCGGTGTTCATTCCGATCCTGCTCATGGGCGGGGTGGTGGGGCGGCTGTTTCGCGAGTTCGCCGTGACGCTCTCGGCCGCCATCATGGTGTCGCTGGTGGTGTCGCTGACGCTCACGCCCATGATGTGCGCGCGGCTGCTGCGGCGCGTGCCCGCGCCGCGGCAGCGCGCGGCGCCGGGCCGGATGGCGGCCGCGCTGGAGCGCGGCTTCGACGCGCTGCTGGCGCAGTACCGGCGCACCCTGTCGTGGGCGCTGGCCCACGGCCGCATCATGATGCTGATCCTGGCCGCCACCATCGGCCTGAACGTGTACTTGTACGCGGTGGTGCCCAAGGGCTTCTTTCCGCAGCAGGATACCGGCCAGCTGCTGGGCTTCTTCCGGGTCGACCAGGGGACGTCCTTCCAGGCGTCGGCGCCCAAGCTGGAGTACTTCCGCAAGGTCATTCTGGCCGATCCGGCCGTGCAGAGCATCACGGCCCATGCGGGCGGGCGCGGCGGCAGCAACAGCAGCTTCATGATGATCCAGCTCAAGCCGCAGGCCGAGCGCAAGGCCAGCGCCAACGACGTGGTCAACCGCTTGCGCGCGCGCCTGCAGAATACGCCGGGCGCGCGCGTGTTCCTGGTGCCGCAGCAGGACATCTTCCTTGGCGGCGGCCAGGGCAGCGGCTCGTACGACTACACCCTGCTGGCTGGCGAACTATCGCTGCTGCGCACCTGGATGCCCCGGGTGCAGCGCGCCATGGCGGCCCTGCCCGAGATCACCGACGTGGACACCAGCGTCGAGGACAAGGGCCGCCAGGTCGAGCTGGTCATCGATCGCGAGGCGGCCACCCGCCTGGGCATCAGCATGTCGGACATCTCCGCGGTGCTGAACAACTCGTTCAGCCAGCGCCAGGTGTCGGTCATGTACGGCCCGCTGAACCAGTACCACGTCGTCATGGGGGTGGACCCGCGCTTCGCCCAGGATGCCGAGTCGCTCAAGCAGGTGCACGTCATTACCCAGGACGGCGAGCGCGTGCCGCTGTCCGCCTTCGCCCGCTTCGAGACCGGCAATGCGCCGCTCAGCGTGCAGCACAACGGGCTGTTCGCGGCCGACGATATCTCGTTCAACCTGGCGCCCGGGGTGTCGCTGGACCAGGCCATCGCCGCCATCGACGCCGCCGTGGCGCGCATCGGGCTGCCTTCGGACCAGATCCAGGCCGGCTTCCTCGGCACGGCCGCGGCGCAGCAGCAGGTGCAGAGCCAGCAGCCATGGCTGATCCTCGCGGCGCTGGTCACCATGTATATCGTGCTGGGCATCCTGTACGAGAACCTGGTGCATCCGCTCACCATTCTCTCGACCTTGCCGTCGGCCGGCATCGGCGCGCTGCTGGCCCTGATGCTGGTGGGCAGCGAGTTCACCATCATCGCCTTGATCGGCGTGTTCCTGCTGATCGGCATCGTCAAGAAGAACGCCATCATGATGGTCGATTTCGCCCTGGAGGCCGAGCGGCGGCGCGGCCTGACGCCGCGCGACGCCATTTTCGAGGCCTGCCTGACGCGCTTCCGCCCCATCATGATGACTACCCTGGCCGCCATCTTCGGCGCGCTGCCCCTGGTGCTGGCCACCGGCGCCGGCGTCGAGATCCGCCAGCCGCTGGGCGTTACCATCGTGGGCGGCCTGGTCCTCAGCCAGATCCTCACGCTGTACACCACGCCCGTGGTGTACCTCTACCTGGACCGCTTCCGCCTGTGGGCCCGGCGCCGCCGCGCCGGCCGCCATGTCACCGGCCCGCAACCCGACGCATGACCATGAGCCGCGCATTTTCCCGTCTTCCCGCTTCCCCTGGCTCGCGCGCGCCGCGCTGGGCCGGCATCGCGTTGTGCTGCGCGCTGCTGGGCGCCTGCGCGGTCGGCCCCGACTATCGGCGGCCCGCTATCGATGTGGGCGCAGCCTACAAGGAAGGCCAGGGCCAGGTGCCCGGCTGGACCCCGGCGCAGCCGCGCGATACCGCCGACCGCGGCGCATGGTGGCAGGTCTATGGCGACGCCACCCTGGACGGCCTGATGGAACGCCTGAACGCGTCCAACCTGTCGGTCGCCCAGGCCGAGGCCAATTACCGGCAGGCGCAGGCCCTGGTGCAGGGCGCGCGCGCCGGGTTCTTCCCCATCGTGGGCGCCAACGCCGGCGCCACCCGCTCGGGGGCCGGCAGCCGCGCCGGCGCCACCGGCGTGACCAACCAGTACAGCCTGGGCGGCACGGTCAGCTGGGAAGCCGATCTGTGGGGCCGCGTGCGCCGCGACGTCGAGGCCAGCCGCGCCGAGGCCGAGGCGAGCCTGGCCGACCTGGCGGGCACGCGGCTCAGCGCCCAGGCGGCGCTCACGCAAAACTACTTCCAGTTGCGCGTCCTGGACGAGCAGAAGCGGCTGCTCGAAACCACCGTGGCCACCTACGAGCGCTCGTTGCAGTTGACGCAGAACCGCTACCAGGCCGGCGTGGCCGGCAAGAGCGACGTGTCGGTGGCGCTCGCCCAGCTCGAGGGCGCGCGCGCCCAGCTGGTCGACCTGGAATGGCAGCGCGGCCAGTTCGAGCACGCCATCGCGGTGCTGGTCGGGCTGGCGCCATCGCGTTTCACGCTGCCGCCCGAGCCGTTCGGCCAGCAACTGCCGCAGATCCCGGTCGGCATGCCGTCGCAACTGCTCGAGCGCCGGCCCGACGTGGCTGCGGCCGAGCGCCGGGCCGCGGCGGCCAATGCGCAGATCGGCGTGGCCACGGCGGCCTGGTTCCCCGACCTGGTGCTGAGCGCCGATGGCGGCTTCCGCAGCGGCCAGTTCGCGCAATGGCTGACCGCCCCGGCCCGCTACTGGTCGCTCGGCCCGGCGCTGGCGCTGACCTTGTTCGACGGCGGCGCGCGCCAGGCGCAGATCGACCAGGCCCGCGCCGCCTACGATGCGCAGGCAGCCGCCTACCGCCAGACCGTGCTGGGAGCCCTGCAGGAAGTGGAGGACTACCTCATCCAGCTGCGCGTGCTCGAGCAAGAGCAGGTGGTGCAGCAGCGCGCCCTCGAAGCGGCCCGCGAATCGCTGCGCCTGGCGCGCAACCAGTACCAGGCGGGCCTGATCGGCTACCTGGACGTCGCAGTGCTGGAAACCACCGCCCTCAACAGCGAACGCACCGCCCTGACCCTGCTGGGCAACCATCTCACCGCCAGCGTCCAGCTGATCGCCGCGCTGGGCGGCGGATGGCAGGGGGTGGATGCCGAACTGGCCGAGCGCACAAGCGGCCAGTAAAGGCTTAGTGCTTGCTTAGGTGTCAGACACCCCACGGGTGTCTGACACCTTGTATCTTGTGCGCGAATTCTAAGGAGGTGTCAGACACCCCATGGGTGTCTGACACCTGTACGCCAGTGTTTTGCCGCCTAATTAATGGGTGTCCACCAGTCTTGGCCGTGCACATTCTGTCAAAAAGAGGCGATAAGCCTCGCGTCTGGCCTCATCGCTGTTGCCCATGGCCAGATATAACGGGTGGAAAGTCAGCAGACGGGATGCCGCCATGCCCATGCGCTCGCGGCAACTCGACCAGGGATAGCCGTCTGGCGTGCGCGCCAGTCCGGCGCGTACCGGATTCAGTTCGATATAGCGGCAGCATTCCAGCAGGTAGCGTTCCTCGTCGACGACCCGGGACTTGAACCTGGCTTCCCAGAGCGAGCCTGTCGTCCGTCTCCGGGCGTTCCAGCGTACCGTTGCCCGCCGGGCAAGATACTGCAGTACCCGGGAAATCGTCCGGGGGTCGTCGCCAGGGGTCAAGAGTAGATGGACATGATTCGGCATCAGGCACCAGGCATGCACTGCCACGCCGAGCGCGGATGTTTGCTGGTACAGGTCGCTCAGATAAGCGCGATAGTCTGACGGAATGCGGAAAACGGCTTCTTGCCGATGCCCGCGCTGGACGATGTGATGCGGCTGGTGTGCGAGCAGGATACGGGGAGATCTGGGCATGGCTGCGGCCGGAGAACCAATCACGTGGAAGAATACGGCGCGGGGATGCCGTTCGGCGTGGCAGGTAGGCTCGATTGGTCATGCCCGGTGCGCGGAAGGGAGGCCAGAGGTGTCAGACACCCTGCGGGTGTCTGACACCTGACGCGCAAGAATCGCCCTCGTCCACGATGACAGGGGAGGTGTCAGACACCCTGTGGGTGTCTGACACCTGATGCGCAAGAATTGCTCTCCCAGGTGCGATGAAGGGGAGGTGTCAGACACCCTATGGGTGTCTGACACCTGATACGCGCTGGGCGGCGGATGGCAGGGGGTGGATGCCGAACTGGCCGAGCGCACAAGCGGCCAATAAAGGCTTAGTGCTTGCTTAGGTGTCAGACACCCCACGGGTGTCTGACACCTTGTATCTTGTGCGCGAATTCTAAGGAGGTGTCAGACACCCCATGGGTGTCTGACACCTTTGTCGTGGTCGGCCGGTCTTGTGCAACCCGGGTGCCACCTCGCCGTGGCGGCCGCGCGGCCGCGAGCCCGCACAGCCGGCGAACGGCCGTCTCTGCTATGCGATGATCCCGCGGATTCCCGCCACGCCATGCGCGCCGTGCTGGCGCGCTTCGGCCAGGGTGTCGGCGGATTGCCCGCCGAGCGCGAACACCGGCAGGCCGGCGTCCCGGTTGCCGGCGACGAAGCCCTGCCAGCCGATGCCCGGCGCGCCGGGATGCGAGGGGGTTGCCAGTACCGGCCCCAGCACCGCGAAGTCGGCGCCCAGCTCGCGCGCATGCGTCACCTGGGCGTTGTCGTGCGCCGAGACGCCCACCAGCGCGCCGGCCGGCAGTTCGGGCCGGACATGCAGCGCGGCGGCTTCGGCCCAGCGCAGGTGGACGCCGTCGGCCTGCCGCCACCAGGCGGCCGGGTGGATGCTGTTGACCAGCAGGCGCGCGCCGGCGGCGTGGCAGAGCCGCAGCACCGCCTGCATGGCGTCACGCAGCGAGGTTGCGCCCGGGCCGTCGGGCCAGTCCGGTTCGCGCAGCTGGACCAGCTTGAGGCCGCGCGCCAGGGCCCGTTCCAGGCGCTCCAGGAACGCCGGCAGGCCGGCGCGACCGCCGATCGACGAGATGCCGTAGGTATTGGGCAGCTGCAGCCAGCGCAGCGGCGGCAGGGTGGCGGGCAGCAAGTCGCCGACCGCGCCGGCGTGGGCCGGGTCCACCCATTCGAGCCGCTGGTTCTCGAGCCCGCGCGGCTCGCCGCGCCAGCCCGTGACGTGGCAGAAGGCCAGCCGCACGGTGGTGTGCGGATAGGCATGCACATACGTGACCCACGGCACGGCTTGCGTGATCTCGATGCCGATTTCTTCGCGCAGCTCGCGCGCCAGCGCCTGCAGCACCGTTTCGCCCGGCTCGAGCTTGCCGCCGGGCAGTTCCCACCAGCCGGCCCAGGGCTTGTCGGCGGGGCGCTGTCCCAGCAGCAACTGGCCGTCGGCGCGCAGGATCAGGCCGGCGGCGACGTCGATGATGCGCTCAGACATGGCGCGCGGCCCAGTCGCGGGCGAACTGGTAGGCGACCCGGCCCGAACGCGAGCCGCGTTCGAGCGCCCATTGCAGCGCCTCGGTGCGGCTGGCCTCGATCTGTTCGGCCGGACAGCCCAGTTCGCGCAGCCAGTGGTGGACGATGTCGAGGTAGTCGTCCTGCTTGAAGGGGTGGAACGACAGCCACAGCCCGAAGCGTTCCGACAGCGAGATTTTTTCTTCCACCGTTTCGCCGGGGTGGATCTCGCCGTCGGGCTGGTGCCTGGCCTGCAGGTTCTCGCTCATGTATTCCGGCATCAGGTGGCGCCGGTTCGAGGTGGCGTAGATGAGCACGTTGTCGCCCGCGGCCGATACCGAGCCGTCCAGCACCGACTTGAGCGCCTTGTAGCCGGCCTCGCCTTCCTCGAACGAGAGGTCGTCGCAGAATACGATGTAGCGCTCGGGGCGGGCCGCGACCAGTTCGACGATGTCGGGCAGGTCGCCCAGGTCGGATTTGTCGACCTCGATCAGGCGCAGTCCCTGGTCGCCATAGGCGGCCAGCATGGCCTTGACCAGCGAGCTCTTGCCGGTGCCGCGCGCGCCCGTCATGAGCACGTTGTTGGCGGGTTTCTTCTGCAGGAACTGGCGCGTATTGCGGTCGATGATGCCCTTCTGGCGCTCGATATGCTGCAAGTCGGCCAGGTCGATGCGGGCCACATGGCGCACCGCGTCGAGCCAGCCGCGCGCGCCGCCGCGCTTGCGCCAGCGGTAGGCGTGCGCGGACCAGTCGATCTCGGGCGGAGCGGCCGGCAGCCAGGCTTCCAGTTGGGCCAGCACGCGCTCGGCGCGCTCGATCAGGACGGAAAAGTCGGAAGAAGTCACTGCGGTTGTCCGGGGCCGTGGGTTCAGGAACGGTAGTCGGCGTTGATGCTGACGTATTCGTGCGAGAAGTCGCAGGTATAGACCGTGTCGGCGGCGCGGCCGCGCGCCAGCGCGATGCGCACGCCGATCTCGGCCTGCTTCATGACGCGCTGGCCGTCGGCTTCCTGGTAGTCGGGGTTGCGGCCGCCGTCGCGCGCCACCAGCACGTCGTCCAGCCACAGGCGCAGCTTGGAGACATCCAGGTCGTCGATGCCGGCATAGCCGATGGCGGCCAGGATACGGCCCAGGTTGGGGTCGGACGCGAAGAACGCCGTCTTGACCAGCGGCGAATGCGCCACCGAGTAGGCCACCTTGAGGGCTTCCTCGGTGGTCATGGCTTCTTCGACGCGGATGGTGATGAATTTGGTGGCGCCTTCGGCGTCGCGCACGATTTTCTGGGCCAGGTCCAGCGCGGCGGCCGCCAGCGCGTCGCGCACGGCGGCATAGTGCGGGTCGGCTTCCGAGGCGATGTCGATGCCCGACTGGCCGGTGGCGGCGATGATGAACGAGTCGTTGGTCGAGGTGTCGCCGTCGACCGTGATGCGGTTGAACGAGCGGTTGGCGATTTCCAGCGCCAGCTTGCGCAGCACCGGCTGGGCGATGCCGGCATCGGTGGCCAGGAAGCTCAGCATGGTGGCCATGTTGGGCCGGATCATGCCGGCGCCCTTGCTGATGCCGGTGAAGGTGACCGTCTTGCCGCCGATCTGCGCGCGCTGCGAATGGATCTTGGGCAGCGTGTCGGTGGTCATGATGCCGTGCGCGGCGTTGAACCACTGGTCGGGGCCCAGGTTGGCCAGCGCGGCGGGCAGGGCGGCGGTCAGGCGGTCCAGCGGCAGCGGTTCGAGGATGACGCCGGTGGAGAAGGGCAGGATCTGCTGGGCCGGCACGCCCATCAGCTGGCCCAGGGCGACGCAGGTGTCCTGCGCCTTCTGCAGGCCCTCGGCGCCGGTGCCGGCATTGGCGTTGCCGGTGTTGATGACCAGGGCGCGGATGGGGCCGCCGGCCGCCAAGTGGGCCTCGCAGACTTGCACCGGGGCGGCGCGAAAGCGGTTGCGGGTGAATACGCCCGCCACGTTGGTGCCCTGCGCCAGGCGGAAAACGGTCAGATCGCGTCGGTTGGCCTTGCGGATGCCGGCTTCGGTAACACCGATTTCAACGCCGGCAACGGGGAAAATATCGGACTCGGAGGGGATCTGCAGGTTAACGGCCATGACGTGGTCTCTGGGGCTTTGGGAGGGAATGCCGCCGTTCGGGCGGGGTGAAACCTCCTATTATCCCACTGCCGGAACGGGGCATCGCCGGGCGGCGCGGGGCTCCAGTTTCCGCGGGGCGGGGCATTCCCCCTGGGCGGCGGCGCGGCGCCTTCACGAGCGCGCGGCGGGCAGGGCCGGCCGGGGCCAGCCGCCGGCTCAGCGCGGCCCGTAGCCGCGCGCGGCCACCACCTGCAGCTTGAGTTCGCCCAGCGCCTGGTACAGCGCGTCGCGGCTGGCCTCGGGCAGGTCGTTGAACATGCCCTTGACCCAGCTTTCGTGGGCGCGCGCCATGCGCGCGAAGACGCGGCGGCCCTGCGGGGTGAGCTTGAGCACCGAGCTGCGCCGGTCGGTTTCCATCTTGGTGCGCATCACCAGGCCTTCTTTCTCGAGCTGGTCGGTAATGCCGGTGATGTTGCCGTTGGTGACCATCATGCGGCGCGACAGTTCGCCCATTTTCATGCCCTTGGGCGCGCGCTGCAGTTGCGCCATCAGGTCGAAGCGCGGCAGCGTGGTGTCGAACTCGGTGCGCAGGCGGCCGCGGATCTCGGTTTCGATCAGGTTGCAGCAGGTCAGCATGCGCAGCCACAGACGCAAGGCATGGTGATCGTCGGGCGCGGCGCGCGTTTCCAGGTCGGGGGCGTCGGTCATGGTGAGCATCAGTCGGCCGCCAGGCCCATCTGCGCGAAGATGGCGCGGGTCAGGGGGCTGGCGGGGTCGTTCAGCGTGAGCACGATGTCGTAGTGGTTGGTGTCCGGCATGGGCACATAGCGGGCGGGCAGGCTGCGCGCGCGCCAGGCTTGCAGGTAGTCGTCGGTCTGGCGCTTGAATTCGTCGGTCTCGGTGGCGCCGTAGCTGGCCAGCAGCGGGCAGGCCGCGCCGGGCGGCAGCAGGGCGGGGCTGTTGCGCTCGGCGTCGGCCGGGCTCATGCGCATCCATTCGTTGACGTGCGTGTGCACCAGCGGACGCAGGTCGAACAGGCCCGACAGCGGCGCCGCGCCGGCCACCACGTCGGCGGGCACGCCGTACCGGGCATGCCAGCCGCCCGCCAGCAGCATGCCCACCAGGTGGCCGCCGGCCGAACTGCCGCATACATGAATGCACCGCGGATCGCCGCCATGGCGGGCGATGTGGCGGTAGACCCACGCCAGCGCGCGGCGGTTCTGGTCGACGATGCGGTCCAGCGTCACGGCCGGAGCCAGCGAATAGTTCACCGTGACCACCACGGCGCCGGCCCGCGTGAAGGCGGGCGCCATGTTGCAGGAATCGTCTTTCGACAGCAGCCGCCAGTAGCCGCCATGGATGAACACGAACACCGGCGCGCCCGCGCGCGGCGCGGCGGGGAAGATGTCGAGCAGCTCGTCGGGATGGTCGCCGTAGGCGACGTCGGCCACGCAGGGCAGCGTCTCGCGCGCGGCCCGGCTTTGCGCCGTGTATTGCGCCAGGATGGGCTGGATATCCGGCACGGTGGCGCGCGCGTTGTACTGCACGTCGAGCGCGGCGCGATCGTATTGGCGATAGAGGGCGGGCATGGCGTGGGCGGCAACCTTGGTAAAAACCCTAGGCTTGTCTTGCCGAATACTTTAAACCTAAACTATGCGGCACGCCAGCCCTTGCCGCGTCGTCCGGGCGATGCCGGGCTGGCGACAGAAGCATCCGCAATCGAACTATTCCATAAAAACGTCCGCTGCGCGTCGCGCAAGGAGCTTCAAGATGCGTTTCCTGACTACCCTGGTGGCCGCCGCCGCGCTGGTGCCCGCGCTGTCGGTGGCCGATTCCATCAAGGTCGGCATCGCCAATGATATCTCGGGGCCGTTCTCGGCGCTCGGCGCCGAGGCGCGCGATGGCTTCAACCTGGCGATCAAGCAGCTGGGCGGCAAGCTGGGCGGCCAGCCCGCCGAGTTCCTGCAGACCGACATGGGCGGCAACCCCGACCAGGCGCGCCAGCTCGTGACCCGCTACATCCAGCGCGACGACATCGATTTCTTCACCGGGCCGATCGGCTCGAACGTGGCGCTGGCCGTGGGGCCGGCGCTGTTCGCGGCCAAGGTGCCATACCTTTCCAACAACCCTGGCCCCAGCCAGTACGCGGGCGCGCGCTGCAATCCGTACTGGTTCGGAACTTCCTACCAGAACGACGCCTTCCACGAGGCTGCCGGCAAGGTCGCGGCCGACCGCGGCTTCAAGAAGGTATTGATCATGGCGCCCGACTACCCGGCGGGCAAGGACGCGCTCACCGGCTTCAAGCGCGGCTACCAGGCCGAGGTGGCCGAAGAGGTCTACACCAAGCTCGGCCAGCTCGACTACGCCGCCGAGCTGGCGCAGATCCGCGCCGCCAAGCCGGACGCGGTGTTCATCTTCCTGCCGGGCGGGATGGGCATCAATTTCATCAAGCAGTTCGTGTCCACCGGCCTGTCGCAGAGCATCAAGCTGATCGGGCCGGGCTTTTCGGCCGACGAGGACGTGATCCAGGCGGTGGGCGAGCCCATGCTGGGCATGTACAACACCGCGCAATGGGCCCACGACCTGGATGTGCCGCAGAACAAGGAATTCGTGGCGGCGTTCCGCAAGGAGTATGGCGGCCGCTATCCGTCCGTGTACGCGGCCCAGGCCTATGACGTGATCATGGCCATGGACGCCGCCGTCAAGCAGGCCGGCGGCAAGGCGTCGGACCGCGAAGCCATCGTGCAGGCGCTGGCCAAGGCCGACTTCCCCTCGGTGCGGGGCAAGTTCACCTACGGCAAGAACCACTATCCCATCCAGGCCTACTACCTGCGCGTCATCGAGAAAGACGGCGAAGGCCGCATCACCAACAAGCTGGTCGGCAAGGTGTTCGACCAGTACCAGGACGTGTACGTGGGCGAGTGCAAGCTGTAGCCGCAAGACGCGCGCGGGGCGCCGGCGCGGCGCACCCGCGCCACAGGGGATGAGGTTTCATGACGCTGGTCGTCGAACAACTGCTGAATGGGCTGCAATTCGGGCTGATGCTGTTCCTGATCGCCGCCGGGCTGACCCTCGTGTTCGGCATCATGGACATCATGAACCTGGCGCACGGCTCGCTGTACATGGCCGGCGCCTATGTGGCGGCCGAGACGATGCAGCGCACCGGCTCGTTCACTGCCGCGGTGCTGGCCGCCGCGCTGGCCACCGGCCTGGTCGGCGTGGCGCTGGAACTGGTGCTGGTGCGCCGCCTGGCGGTGCGCGACCATCTGGCCCAGGTGCTGGGCACCTATGCGGTCATCCTGATCGCGAATGACCTGGTCAAGATGATCTGGGGGCCCGCGCCGATGATGCTGAACATGCCGGCCGCGCTCTCCGGGCCGGTGCGGCTGCTGCCCGACCTGCTGTATCCCGCCTATCGCCTGATGATCATCGTGTGCGGCCTGGCCGCCGCCGCGGGGCTGTATTGGTTCGTCACGCGCACCCGCGCCGGCGTGCTGGTGCGCGCCGGCGCGTCCAACCGGCAGATGGCCACCTTGATGGGCGTGCGGGTGCCGTTGTTGTTCCTGGGCGTGTTCGCGCTGGGCGCCGTGCTGGCGGCGGTGGCCGGCGCGCTGCTGGGGCCGATCACCGCCGTGCAGATCGGCATGGGCGAGGAGATCCTGATCCTGGTGCTGGTGTGCATCGTCATCGGCGGCATCGGCTCGATCCGCGGCGCGTTCGTGGGCGCGCTGCTGGTCGGCATGGTCGACACCGCGGGCCGGGCCTTCCTGCCCATGCTGCTGCGCGAAGTATTGCCGCCGGCCATGGCGTCGAGCCTGGCGGCCACGCTGGCGGCGATTTCGATTTATCTGCTCATGGCCGGCGTGCTGGTATTCCGGCCGGCCGGGCTGTTTCCGGCGCGCGGGTGAATGATGCGCAGATCGACATTCTGGTGCCTCGGCCTGCTGCTGGCATTGGCGCTGTTTCCTTATATTGCCGCGGCGCTCGGCCTGGACTTCTACGTCTCGCTGGTGCGCCGGGTGCTGATCTATGCGCTGGCCGCCACCAGCCTGAACCTGATCCTGGGCTATGGCGGCATGGTGGCGCTCGGCCACGCCGCATTTTTCGGCGCCGGCGCCTATGTGGTGGGCATCCTGGACGCCGCCGGCGTGCATGCGGCGCTGGTGGCCTGGCCCACGGCCGCGGCCTTGGTGGGCCTGCTGGCGCTGGTGATCGGCGCGGTGTCGCTGCGCACGCGCGGCGTGTATTTCATCATGATCACCCTGGCGTTCGCGCAGATGGTGTACTACCTGTTCATCTCGCTGCGCCAGTATGGCGGCGAAGACGGCCTGAACCTGTCGGGCTATTCCCTGCTGCCCGGGCTGGACCTGGCCGACAGCCGCACGTTCTACTACCTGGTGCTGGCGCTGTTCGCCGTGCTGCTGTGGCTGTTCGGCCGCCTGGTGGATTCGCGCTTCGGCGCGGCGCTGCAAGGCATCCGCGAGAACGAGTCGCGCATGGAAGCGCTGGGCTACCCGGTGTACCGGCTCAAGCTGGCCGCCTTCGTCATCAGCGGCGCGGCCGCCGGCCTGGCCGGCGCGCTGCTGGCCAACCACAACCTGTTTATCTCGCCGAGCCTGATGCACTGGACGCAGTCGGCCAACCTGCTGGTCATGGTGCTGGTGGGCGGCATCGGCCTGCGCTACGGCGGCGTGGCGGGCGCCGTCGTGATGCTGGCGCTGGAAGAAACGCTGCGCATGTGGACGGAGTACTGGCACCTGCCGCTGGGCGTGCTGCTGCTGTGCGTGGTGTTCGGCGCGCCGCGCGGTGTCGCCGGGCTGGTGGGGCCATGGTTCGCCGGGACGGCGGCGCGCGGAGGACGGCCATGACGGCAGCCGGCATTTCGCCTGCCGGCGCGGCCGCGCCGGCCCTGCAGGCCAGCGGCCTGGTGCGGCGCTTCGGCGCGCTGCTGGCCACCGACCATGTGTCGCTGACCCTGGCGCCCGGGGAGATCCATGCCTTGATCGGCCCCAACGGCGCCGGCAAGTCGACGCTGATCCACCTGCTGTCCGGCACGCTGGCGGCCGACGCGGGCCGGCTGGAACTGGCCGGCGCCGACATCACCCGCTTGAACGCGCACCAGAGAGTGGCGGCCGGGCTGTCGCGCTCGTACCAGATCACCAATATCTTCAAGTCGTTCAGCGTGCGCGACAACCTGCTGCTGGCCGCGCAGGCTCATGCGGGCAGCAGCTTCCGCTGCTGGAAACCGCGCGCGGCCGATGCCGCACTGCATGACGCGGCGCATGCGCTGGCGCGCCAGTGCGCCATCGATGCCGGCCTGCTGGATCGTCCCGCTGGGACGCTGCCGCATGGCGAGCAGCGCAAACTGGAATTCGCCCTGGCCCTGGCCGCGCGCCCCAGCGTCCTGCTGCTGGACGAGCCCATGGCCGGCATGGGCCCCGACGAGACCCTGCGGCTGACCGAATTGATCGAATCGCTGCGCGGGCAGGCCGCCATGCTGCTGGTCGAGCACGACATGCAGGCCGTATTCCGCCTGGCCGACCGCGTCTCGGTGCTGGTGTACGGGCGCATCATCGCCACCGGCACGCCCGATGAAATCCGGGCCAACCCGGAGGTGCGGCAGGCCTATCTGGGCGAAGACGAGGCCGCGGTCCGGGAGCAGGCGCCATGCTGAACATGCGGGCAGTGGAAAGCGGCTATGGCGCCAGCCAGGTGCTGTTCGGCGTCGATCTGGAAATCGGCGCCGGGCAGGTGGTGACCCTGCTGGGCCGCAACGGCATGGGCAAGAGCACCCTGCTGCGCACCCTGTTCGGCCAGTTGCCCCTGCGGGCCGGCAGCGTCCGCTTCGCCGGGCAGGACATCGGCGGCTGGGCGCCCGACCGGATTGCCCGCGCCGGCCTGGCCATCGTGCCCGAAGGCAGGCAGTGCTTTCCCAATCTGACCGTGCGCGAGCACCTGACCGCTTTCACCGCCAGGCGCAACCCGGACATCGCCGAGCCCTGGACGGCCGGGCGCGTATTCGAGCTGTTCCCGCGCTTGAAGGAGCGCGCCGGCAACATGGGCAACCAGCTATCCGGCGGGGAGCAGCAGATGCTGGCCATCGGCCGCGCGCTGGTGACCAACCCGCGCCTGCTGGTGCTGGACGAGGCCACCGAAGGGCTGGCGCCGCTGGTGCGCGAGGAGATATGGGCCTGCCTGGCCACCTTGCGGGCGGCCGGCCAGACCATCCTGGTGATCGACAAGTACGTCGAGCGCTTGCTGGCCCTGGCCGACCGGCACGTCATCCTGGAGCGGGGCCGGGTCGTATGGAGCGGCGATTCCGCCGCGCTGGACGGCGACCGCGGCCTGTGGGAACGCTACCTCGGCGTATAGCGCGGCCCGCTGGGCCGGCACGCCGATTGCTGCCCCGCGGGCGGCCATCTGGAGCACATCATGGGCATGACACACACCTACGCCACTGAGTCCGAGGCGCCCGCGCGGGCGGATATCGATCGCTGGCCCGCGGCCCTGGTCCTGGAGTTCGGCACCGGCTGGTGCGGCTATTGCCAGGCGGCCCAGCCGCTCATCGAACAGGCCTTCGCGGCTTATCCGCAGGTGGACCACCTGAAGATCGAGGACGGCAGCGGCCGCGCGCTGGGCCGCTCGTTCCGCGTCAAGCTGTGGCCCACGCTGGTCTTCCTGCGCGACGGCCAGGAAGTGGCGCGCCTGGTGCGCCCGGCCGGCGTACAGGAGATTGCCCGGGCGCTGGGGCAGATCGCCTGATCTGCGCGGCCCGCCGTCGTGCGCGGCATTTCTTGCATGAGACCTGCTTGCGGTATATAGTTGAAGCCTAAACTAATTACGGCGCTTCGCATCCTGGGGGATGGCCGCGCGGTTTCACGGAGCCTGTAGCGCAATGAAGATCGTCTGCCTGGGCGGCGGCCCCGCCGGCCTGTATTTCGGCCTGCTGATGAAGCTGCAGGATCCCGCCAACGAAGTCACCGTCATCGAGCGCAACCGGCCGTACGACACGTTCGGCTGGGGCGTGGTGTTCTCGGACGCCACCATGGAGAACCTGCGCGAGGCCGACCCGGTCTCGGCGCAGACCATCGGCGACGCGTTCAACCACTGGGACGACATCGATATCCACTTCAAGGGCCGCAGCGTGCGCACCAGCGGCCACGGCTTCATCGGCATCGGCCGCAAGAAGCTGCTGAACATCCTGCAGGCGCGCTGCGAAGCGGTGGGCGTCAAGCTGGTGTTCGAGACCTTCGTGCAGGACGACCAGGCCGTCGCGCTGCAGTACGACGCGGACCTGGTCATCGCTTCCGATGGCATCAACAGCCAGGCCCGCACCCGCTATGCCGACACTTTCCAGCCGGATATCGACACGCGGCGCTGCCGCTTCGTCTGGCTGGGCACCACCAAGGTCTTCGACGCCTTCACGTTCGCCTTCGTGCAGACCGAGCACGGCTGGTTCCAGGCGCACGCCTATCGCTTCGAAGACGGGCTGTCCACCTTCATCGTCGAGACGCCGGAAGAGACCTGGCAGGCCGCCGGCATCGGCGCGATGAGCCAGGAAGAGGGCATCGCCTATTGCGAACGGCTGTTCGCCCCCTGGCTGGAGGGCCATCCGCTCATCAGCAATGCCAAGCACCTGCGCGGCGCCGCCATCTGGATCCGCTTCCCGCGGGTGATCTGCCGCACCTGGGTGCACTGGAACACCCTCGACACTCCGCGCGGCCAGCGCCGCGTGCCGGTGGTGCTGATGGGCGACGCGGCCCATACCGCGCATTTTTCCATCGGGTCCGGCACCAAGCTGGCCCTGGAAGACGCCATCGAGCTGGCGCGCTGCCTGAGCGGCGCGGAGGGTGGCCTGCCGCAGGGCCTGCGGCACTATGAAGAGGTGCGCAGCGTCGAAGTCCTGAAGATCCAGAACGCCGCGCGCAATTCGACCGAATGGTTCGAGAACGTGGCGCGTTATGCCGGCTTCGACCCCGAGCAGTTCGCCTACTCGCTGCTGACGCGTTCGCAGCGCATCTCGCACGAGAACCTGCGCCTGCGCGACCCGGGCTGGCTGGAGGGCTATGAACGCTGGCTGGCGGGCCGCGCCGGGGCGTCCGACAGCGGCGCCGGCCGGCCGCCCCTGCCCATGTTCACGCCATACCGCGTGCGCGGCGTCGAACTGAAGAACCGCGTGGTCGTGTCGCCCATGGCCATGTACTCGTGCGTGGACGGCGTGCCGGGCGAGTTCCATCTGGTGCACCTGGGCGCGCGCGCCATGGGCGGTGCCGGGCTGGTCATGGTGGAAATGACCTGCCCCTCGTCCGACGCGCGCATCACGCCGGGCTGCCCGGGCCTGTGGAACGACGAGCAGGCGCGCGCCTTCGGCCGCATCGTCGATTTCGTGCACGCGCACAGCGAGGCGCGCATCGGCATGCAGCTCGGCCACGCGGGCCGCAAGGGCTCGACCCAGCTGGGCTGGCAGCAGATGGACCACCCGCTGCCGGCCGGCAACTGGCCCTTGCTGTCGGCTTCGCCGCTGCCGTACCTGCCCGGCATTTCCCAGACGCCGCGCGCCATGGACCGGGCCGACATGGACCGCGTGCGCGACGATTTCGTCGCCGCCGCGCAGCGCGCCGCCCAGGCCGGCTTCGACTGGCTGGAGCTGCACTGCGCGCACGGCTACCTGCTCTCCAGCTTCATTTCTCCCTTGACCAACCGGCGCGACGATGAATACGGCGGCAGCCTGGACAACCGGCTGCGCTATCCGCTGGAAGTGTTCCGCGCCGTGCGCGAGGTCTGGCCGCAGGACTTGCCCATGTCGGTGCGCATCTCGGCGCATGACTGGG
Source organism: Bordetella genomosp. 2 (assembly GCF_002261345.1). Lineage (GTDB taxonomy): Bacteria > Pseudomonadota > Gammaproteobacteria > Burkholderiales > Burkholderiaceae_B > Bordetella_A. The sequence goes on from NZ_NEVT01000003.1 coordinate 105,081, forward strand.
TCGAAGGCGGCATCACCGCCGACGACGCGGTGGAGATCGCGCGCCGCTTCAAGGCGGCGGGGGCGGACATGATCGACTGCTCGTCGGGCCAGGTCAGCCCCGAACAGCACCCGGTGTACGGCCGCATGTACCAGACGCCGTTCGCCGACCGGGTGCGCAACGAGGCCGGCATCGCCACCATCGCGGTGGGCGCCATCTTCGAGGCGGACCACGTCAACGGCATCATCGCCTCCGGCCGCGCCGACTTGTGCGCCCTGGCGCGTCCGCACCTGGCCGACGCCTCCTGGACGCTGCGCGAGGCCGCCCGGGTGGGGTATTGCGATACGGCCTGGCCGCGCCAGTACGCGGCCGGCAAGCGCCAGCTGGAAACCAATTTCGAGCGGGCCCAGGCCCAGCAGGAGTACAAATGACCACTTCCGTGCCTGTGTTGCAGGGGCGCCATGCGCTGGTCACCGGCGGCGCACGCGGCATCGGCCTGGCGTGCGCGCGCGCGCTGCTGCAGCGCGGCGCCACGGTGACTCTGCTGGGGCGCGACCGCGCGGCCCTGGACGCCGCGGCGGGCGGCCTGGCCGCGCTCGGCCGGGTCCATGCGGTGACCGCCGACATCGCCGACGCGGCGGCGGTGCGCGCGGCCTTCGAGCAGGCCGCCCATGCGGCCGGCGCCGTCGACATCCTGGTCAACAATGCCGGCCAGGCGGTCAGCCAGCGCTTCGACCGCACCGACGCCGCGCTGTGGCAGGCCATGCTGGCGGTCAACCTGACCGGCACCTTCCATTGCGTGCAGGCGGCGCTGCCGGCCATGCTCGCCGCCGGTTGGGGCCGGGTCATCAACGTGGCGAGCACGGCCGGCCTGATCGGTTACCCCTACGTCACGGCGTACTGCGCCGCCAAGCACGGCGTGGTGGGCCTGACCCGGGCGCTGGCGCTGGAGGTGGCGCGCAAGGGCGTCACCGTGAACGCGGTGTGCCCCGGCTTCACGGATACCGACATCGTGCGCGGCGCGGTCGACAACATCGTGCAGAAGACCGGCCGCACGGCCGAGGCCGCCCGCGCCGAACTGGCCGCGCGCAACCCGCAGGGCCGGCTGGTGCAGCCCGCGGAAGTGGCCGAGGCCGTGGCCTGGCTGGCCCTGCCGGCATCCGCCTCGATCAATGGGCAGGCCATCGCCGTGGACGGCGGTGAAGTCATGCCCGGCTGATTTCCCCAGGAGAGACCATGAGCAGCGCGTCCCCCGAACACACCATGAAGCATCACCGGCGCCCCTATGCCGGCTATGCGGCCCGCACCTTCCTGTGGCAGGTGTCCGATGACGGCAAGGTCGGCACCATCGTGCTGAACCGGCCGGAACGCAAGAACCCGCTGACCTTCGATTCGTACGCCGAGTTGCGCGACCTGTTCCGCGGCCTGGTGTATGCCACCGACATCAAGGCGGTGGTCATCGCCGGTGCCGGCGGCAATTTCTGCTCGGGCGGCGACGTGCACGAGATCATCGGCCCGCTGACCCGCATGAGCATGCCCGAACTGCTGGACTTCACGCGCATGACGGGCGACCTGGTCAAGGCCATGCGCGCCTGCCCGCAACCGGTGGTGGCGGCGGTCGACGGCGTATGCGCCGGCGCCGGCGCCATGCTGGCCCTGGCGTCCGACCTGCGGCTGGGCACGCCCGCCGCCCGCACCGCCTTCCTGTTCACCCGGGTCGGCCTGGCCGGCGCCGACATGGGCGCCTGCACATTGCTGCCGCGCGTGATCGGCCAGGGCCGCGCCTCGGAACTGCTGTACACCGGCCGCGCCATGAGCGCCGACGAGGGCGTGCAATGGGGTTTCTTCAACAGCCTGCACGACGGCGCCGGGCTGCTCGCGGCAGCCCAGGCCCTGGCCGCCCAGTTGGCGGCCGGCCCGACGTTCGCCCACGGCGTGACCAAGAAGCTGCTGCATCAGGAATGGAACATGGGCGTGGACGAAGCCATCGAGGCCGAGGCCGAGGCGCAGGCCATCTGCATGCAGACGCGCGACTTCCGCCGCGCCTACGAGGCCTTTGTGGCCAAGCGCAAACCGGTATTCGAAGGAGACTGACGTGGCCGATACCTCGTGGCTGGACTGGCCGTTCTTCGATGAGCGCCATCGCGCCATGGCGGGCGAGCTGGAGGCGTGGTGCATCGATGCGCTGGCGGATATCGACCATCGCGATACCGATGCCGCCTGCCGCGCGCTGGTCGCGTCGCTGGGCCAGGCGGGCTGGCTGCGCTACTGCGTGCCGGCCGGCCCCGATGGCGCCTGGGGCGGCGCGCTGCCCGAGGTCGATTCGCGCATGGTGTGCATCCTGCGCGAGACCCTGGCGCGCCACGACGGCCTGGCCGATTTCGCGCTGGCCATGCAGGGCCTGGGCAGCGGCGCGATCGCGCTGATGGGGTCCGAGGAACTGCGCCGTCGCTATCTGCCGCGCGTGGCGGCCGGGCAGGCCATCGCGGCGTTCGCCCTGTCCGAGCCGGACGCCGGGTCCGATGTGGCGGCGCTGTCGTGCGCGGCGCGGGCCGATGGCGACCACTATGTGCTCGATGGCGCCAAGACCTGGATATCCAACGGCGGCATCGCCGATTTCTATTGCGTGTTCGCGCGCACCGGCGAGGCGCCGGGCGCGCGCGGCATCAGCGCGTTCGTGGTCGAGGCCGGCACGCCGGGTTTCGAGATCGCCGAGCGTATCGAGGTCATGGCGCCGCATCCGCTGGCCACGCTGACCTTCGACAATTGCCGCATCCCGGCCACGCAGCGGCTGGGCGAGCCCGGGCAGGGCTTCAAGCTGGCGATGATGACCTTGGACATTTTCCGCGCCTCGGTGGCCGCCGCCGCGCTGGGCTTCGCGCGCCGCGCGCTGGACGAGGCGCTGGGGCGCGCGCGCGGGCGCCGCATGTTCGGCCAGGCGCTGGCCGACCTGCAACTGACCCAGGCGGCGCTGGGCGAGATGGCCACCGCCATCGACGGCGCCGCGCTGCTGACCTACCGCGCGGCCTGGCTGCGCGATGTGCAGGGCAAGCGCACCACGCGCGAAGCGGCCATGGCCAAGATGGCCGCCACCGAGTCGGCGCAGGCGGTCATCGACCGCGCACTGCAGATGTTCGGCGGGGCCGGCGTGGTATCGGGCATGCCGGTGGAAAAACTGTACCGGGAGATCCGCGCGCTGCGTATCTACGAAGGCGCGACCGAAGTCCAGAAACTGATCATCGCCAGAGAGCTGCTCAAGGCCTGAAGGCAGCCGTTCACCGCATTGCCAAGGGGAATTTTCATGGAACGTTCCGCACACCTGGATACCTACGCCCGCGACCACCTGCCCCCGGCCGATGAATGGCCCGAGTTCCTGCTCGACGGGCCGGACGTGGCGTATCCCGCCCGCTTCAATTGCGCGGTCGAGCTGGTCGACGCCGTGGTGGCGCGCGGCGACGGCGCGCGGGTGGCATTGCGCTGGCGCCGCGACGGCGCCGCGGCCACCATGACCTACGCCGAACTGCAGGCCCTCACCAACCGCGTGGCCCGCGTGCTGGTCGAAGACATGGGCCTGGTGCCCGGCAACCGCCTGCTGCTGCGCGGTCCCAACAACCCCATGATGGCGGCTGCCTGGCTGGCCGCCATCAAGGCGGGGCTGGTCACCGTGCCCACCATGCCGCTGCTGCGCGCCAAGGAACTCAAGCAGATCATCGACAAGGCGCAGGTGTCGGCCATGTTGTGCGACGCGCGGCTGGCCGAAGAGGCCCGGCACTGCATGCAGCCCGGGCACGAGCACTATTGCGGCGGGCTGGCGCAGATCATGCTGTTCAATGACCCAGCGGCGGACGCGCTCGACGCGCGCGCGGCGGCCAAGCCCGACGATTTCGCGGCCTGCGATACAGCTTCCGACGATGTCTGCCTGATCGCCTTCACCAGCGGCACCACCGGCCTGCCCAAGGGCTGCATGCATTTCCATCGCGATGTGCTGGCGATGTGCGACCTGTTCCCGCGCCACGTCATCAAGCCGGGCCCGGACGACATTTTCTGCGGCACGCCGCCGCTGGCCTTCACGTTCGGCCTGGGCGGACTGCTGTGCTTCCCGCTGCGGGTGGGCGCCAGCACCGTGCTGGCCGAGAAGCTCACGCCGGACAGCCTGCTGGAGCTGATCCAGGACTTCCGCGCCACGATCGTCTTCACCGCGCCCACGTTCTATCGCCAGATGGCGGCGCTGGCCGGCAAGTACGACATCAGTTCGCTGAAAAAGAGCGTATCCGCCGGCGAGGCCCTGCCCGACGCCACGCGCCAGCTCTGGAAACAGGCCACCGGCATCGAGATGATCGACGGCATCGGCGGCACCGAGATGATCCACGTATTCGTCTCTAGCCCGCCCGAGGAAGTGCGGCCCGGCGCCATCGGCAAGGTAGTGCCGGGGTATGTGGCGTGCGTGGTGGACGAGAACATGCAGCCGGTGCCCAACGGTACGCCGGGGCGGCTGGCGCTCAAGGGCCCCACGGGTTGCCGCTACCTGGCCGACGAACGCCAGCGCCGCTTCGTGCAGCAGGGCTGGAACCTGCCGGGCGACACCTTCGTGCGGGACGACGACGGCTACTTCTTCTACCAGGCGCGCAACGACGACATGATCGTCTCGGCCGGCTACAACATCGCCGGGCCGGAGGTCGAGGACGCGCTGCTGCGCCACGAGGCGGTGGCCGAGTGCGGCGTGGTGGGCGCGCCCGATGACGAGCGCGGCCAGCTGGTCAAGGCGTTCGTGGTGCTCAAGCCGGGCTACCAGCCGGGGCCGGAGATGGCCGCGGCGCTGCAGGCGTTCGTGAAGGCGAGCATTGCTCCCTACAAGTACCCGCGCGCGATCGTGTTCGTCGAATCGTTGCCGCGCACCGAGACCGGCAAGCTGCAGCGCTTCGCGCTGCGCAAGATGGCGTGAGGCCGGCCATGGCGGCGCCGTTCGCGAGCGAGGTGGAAGTGCGGTTCCGGCATTGCGACCCGGCCGGCATCGTGTTCTACCCGCGCTACTTCGAGATGATCAACGATTTTGTCGAGGAATGGTTCGACAAGGGCATGGATCTGCCGTTTCATGCGCTGCATGTCGAACGGCAGATCGGCACGCCGCTGGTGTCGGTGCAATGCGATTTCTGCGCGCCCAGCCGCTGGCATGAGAAGTTGCGCCAGGAGCTGACGGTGCAGCGCATCGGCGGCGCGTCGTTCAGCGCCGCGGTGCGCTTCCTGGGGCCCGACGGCGCCACGCGCCTGGCCGCCGCGCTGACCATTGTCACGGTGGACTTGCGCAACATGCACTCCACGCCTCTTCCCGACGACCTGCGTCAGCGCATGCAGGCGTTTCTTACTACAGGATGACTCCATGAAAATTCTGCAACCGCCCGGCTGGCTGCCGCCGCGGGGTTATTCGAACGGCGTGATGACGCAGGTGGCGGCCGGGGATCGCCTGCTGTTCGTGGGCGGCCAGATAGGCTGGAACGGCCAGCAGCAGTTCGAGACCGACGATTTCGCCGAGCAGGTCCGGCAGACGCTGGTCAACATCGTGGCCATCCTGGCCGAGGGCGGGGCGGGGCCCGAGCACATCGTACGCATGACCTGGTACGTGAAGGACAAGCACGAGTACGTGGCTTCGTATCCGGAGATCGGCAAGCACTACCGGGAAGTGATCGGCCGGCATTTCCCGCCGATGACGGCGTTCCAGGTCGCCGACCTGATCGAGGATCGGGCCAAGGTGGAGATCGAAGTGACGGCGGTGGTGCCGGGAGGGTGATGCGATCGGGGTTTTTGCGGTGGGCGCGTGCGTGTTCGTAGGGCGTCCGGGGCGGGGCCCGTCGGCCGATCGGCGGGACTTTCGAACTCAAGGTGTCAGACACCCTATGGGTGTCTGACACCTTCTTGGAAGGCATTGGCGTCCATTCCCGTCGGATGACCGGTCGGCCCCACAGGTGTCAGACACCCTTCGGGTGTCTGACACCTTCTTCGAACGTATCGGTGCCCATCCCTAGCGTATGACGAGCTGGCCGGCTTCCAGGCCGGCCTTGCCGCCTACCTGGTCTTCGAGCAGGTGGGTCACCTTGATGCCTATTTGCAGCGTGGTGCCGCCGTAGAACCGCTTGGCCGCCGTGATGGTGGCCGATTGCAGCGGCTGCAGCTGGCGCTCCAGGGCCGCCTGCTGGCGGTCCAGGTCTTGCAGCCCGGCCGCCAGCCGGGCATGCGTGTTGGCGGCGCGTTCGCCGATGCCGCCGGCGGCCTTGTCGGGGTGGGCGCGCAGGAACTCCAGCAGCTTGTCGAGCTTGGCCTTCTCTTCGTCGAGCTGCTGGCGCTCGGCCTGCAGCGCGGCGCGGCGCGCATCGGCGTGCGGATCGAGCCCCACGCGCACCGAAGTGGCCACCCCGGCCATCGAGCCCAGCGTGCCGGCCCGCACCGAGTGCAGGGCGCATACTTCGCCACCGGTGACCGCGCCCTGGTGGGAGCCCGGCGGGCCGACCGTCACGCTATGCCCGGCGATGATGCGGCTATTGCGGATTTCGCGCTCGGCCGCGACGTGCTGGCCGGCGCTGACCTCGGCGTTCTCGATGAAGCGCGCCTTGACCGACCCCGCGCATTGCACCTGGGCGGTGCGTGCCGCCTGGCCGCGTTCGCCAGGGGCCGCCTCGGCCATGCCGATAATGCCGCCGCTGACCGTCAGGCTGCCGCCGGCCTGGACCTGCGCCGCCTCGACCGTGCCGGCCACGACGATGTCGCCGCTGACCCGCACCGTCATGCCGCTGGTAATGTCGCCCTTCACGCGCAGCGTGCCGTCGAAATCGATGTTGCCGGTGTTCAGGTCCACCGCCGCCACCTCGACCACCGAGTTCACCTGGACGCCTTGCGGCAGCAGCATGGGGGCGCCGGCCACCGCCGCGCGCAGGAGACAGGGGTCGTCGTCGTCCACCGCCACGCCGGCCAGGCCGTGCGCGAACGGCAGGTCGGGCACGGGTTCGGCAGCCACTGGCTGGCCGCAGACGTCCAGGCCGGCCGTGCCAGGCTCGGCCGGTACGCGCCGCATCAGCGGCGTGCCGGGCTGGACCAGCACCAGGCTGCCCAGCGTGCGATAGTCGACCGGCGCATTGTCGTCGTCCCGGTTCGCCGGCGGCCCGACCTGCAGGCTGACGAAGCGCGTGGGCACGCCCGGCGTCGGCGGGGTGCCGCGGGCGATCACCAGGGCTTCGCAGCGGCCCTGCGCCAGCGCCTGGCGCACGGCCGCTGCGTCGATGCCCGCCACGACGCCCTGCGCGGCCAGCCCGGCATGGATATCGTCCGCCGCGATGGCCCGCCCGCCCCGTGGCGCGACGAGCGTGAGCAAGGCGCTCATGCGGTCGGCTTCGATCTCGATGGCGAAACTGCCGTCGTACACGGCGCCGACGGGCGCGGTGACCGTGCCGGAGGTGTCGCGGCACTGCGCGCAGAACGCCGCCACCTGGGCGGAATCCAGCGCCTCGGCGCTCCAGCCGCCGGCCTGCGCCGCCGCTGCCAGGTCGTCCCAGGACGGCGGCGGGGCCGATGCATCGGCGGGCGCATACGTGGCCGACAACACGCGCGTGTCCGGGTCCAGCGCGAGCTGGAGCGGTTCGTTACCCATGGCTGCTCCTGTGCGGGCGCTCCCAGAGGAATTATTAATTAGTAAAACACAGAAATATTAAGTCATACAAACGGCGCGCGCGGGCTTTTTCGGCGTCGGGGCGACGCAAATCAAGCGCGGAATTCGTGGAGCGGGGATGGCGTGCCAGGCACCCGGCGGTGCCCGGCAACGGTGTGGCGAGGGGCCTAGGCCTTCATGCCGGCGAACACGGCCTCGGCGGCGTCCAGGGTGGCGTCGATGACGGCGTCGTCGTGGGTGGCCGACACGAAACCGGCCTCGTAGGCCGAGGGCGCGAAATGCACGCCGCGCTCCAGCATGGCGTGGAAGAACCGCTTGAAGGCGTCGACATCGCCGTCCGATACCTCCGCGAACGAGGTGGGCACGCTGTCGCGGAAGTACAGGCCGAACATGCCGCCGATGGCGTCGGCGGCGAACGGGATGCCGGCCGCCTGGGCGCGCTGCCGCAGACCGTCGGTCAGGCGCAGCGTCTGGGCGGCCAGCCGCTCGTAGAAGCCGGGCTGGCCGATCAGGCGCAGCGTGGCCAGCCCGGCCGCCACGGCGACCGGGTTGCCCGACAGGGTGCCGGCCTGGTAGACCCCGCCCAGCGGCGCCAGGTGGGCCATGAGGTCGGCGCGGCCGCCCACGGCGCCCACTGGCATGCCGCCGCCGATCACCTTGGCCAGCGTGGTCAGGTCGGGCTTGATGCCGGTCAGGCCCTGCACGCCCTGCGGGCCGACCCGGAAGCCGGTCATGACTTCGTCGAAGATCAGCACGGCGCCATGGCGCGTGCACAGCTCGCGCAGGCCTTCCAGGAAGCCCGGCGCGGGCTTGATCAGGTTCATGTTGCCGGCCACCGGCTCGACGATCACGCAGGCGATGTCGGCGCCATGCTCGGCGAAGGCCGCCTGCACCGCCGCCAGGCTGTTGTATTCCAGGGTCAGCGTGTGCGAGACGAACTCGGGCGGCACCCCGGCCGAGCTGGGATTGCCGAAGGTGAGCAGGCCCGAGCCCGCCTTGACCAGCAGGCTGTCCGAGTGGCCGTGGTAACAGCCCTCGAACTTGACGATCTTGGCCCGCCCGGTCGCGCCGCGCGCCAGCCGGATGGCGGTCATGGTGGCCTCGGTGCCGGAACTGACCAGCCGCAGCTGGTCCAGCGAGGGCAGGCGCTGGATCAGGACTTCGGCCAGTTCCACTTCGGCGCGCGTGGGCGCCCCGAACGACAGGCCGTCGAGCGCGGCCGCGCGCACGGCCTCGACCACCTCGGGATGGGCGTGTCCCAGGATGGCCGGCCCCCAGGAGCCGACGTAGTCGATGTAGCGGGTGTCCTCTTCGTCCCACACGTACGGGCCTTGCGCGCGCTTGATGAAGCGCGGCGTGCCGCCCACCGAGCGGAAGGCCCGCACGGGCGAATTGACGCCGCCGGGAATGCTGCGGCAGGCGCGGTCGAAGAGTTCGGCGTTGCTGGACATGGTGTTACGGCTTGGAGTTGGAGTGAAGGAAAGGCGCCGCGCAGGCCAGCGCGGCCGCCTTGATGTCGGGCGCCTCGAACAGGCCCGAAATGACGGCGATGCTGTCGGCCCCGGCCTCGACCGCCTGCGCGGCGTTGCCTGGGGTGATGCCGCCGATGGCCACCACGGCGGGGCGGGGCGTCGCGCGGCTCGCCGCCAGCGCGCGCGCCTGGCCGAGCAGCGGCAGCGGCGCATGCACCGCCTGGGGCTTGGTGGACGAGGGAAACACCGCCCCGAAGGCGATGTAGTCGGCGCCCGCGTCGAGCAGCTCGCGGGCGCGCTGCAGGTCGTTGTAGCAGGACGCGCCCAGGATCAGGTCCGGGCCGGCGGCGGCGCGCGCCTGCGCCAGGTCGCCGTCGTCGCGCCCCAGGTGGGCGCCGTCGGCGCCGACTTCCAGCGCCAGGCGCCAGTGGTCGTTGACCAGGAATACCACCCCCAGTTCGCGGCACAGCGGGGCCAGCGCGCGCGCCAGCGCGGCGCGCTGGGCGTCGCTGCATTGCTTGCTGCGCAGCTGCAGCGCCCGCATGCCTCCGGCGGCGGCTTCGCGCACGGCGGCGAGCAGGCGGCCGGCGTCGGTCCAGTCGGGCGTGACGCCGTACAGGCCGGCGGGGAAGCGCAGCGTGCTCATGGCGTGCCGATCCGGTTGGGAATGCGCCGGCCCATGCCCGCCAGGAAGGCCGCGCTGAGCGTTTCATCGGCGTGGCGCAGGGCCTGTTCGACCGCCTTGGGCATCTCCAGCCCCTGGGCCAGCATGGCGGCCACCGCGGTGGCCGCCACGCCGCCGGTGTCGCCGTTGCGGTCCGGCGGGGCCTGCCAGGGCCAGGTGGCGGTTTCGCCGCTGGGGCCCAGCAGCACGTTGGCCTGGTGCCCCGGGCGCACGGGCGCGCCGAGCACCAGCACCCACTGGGCGCCGCCGGCGACCAGCGCATGCATGGGGCTGGGCGCGTCGCCGATGTCGATGTCGCCGTCGGCATGCCATTGCGCCAGCCGCAGGTGCTCGACCACCACCAGGTCGGTCTGCGGCAGCACCAGTTCCAGCGTGGCCGCCAGCAGGTCGTCGGCGTCGTCCTGCGCGGCCGCGTCGTGCGCCGGCAGGCCGCGCTGGCCCAGGTGCAGCACCAGCGGCACCTGGCTGTAGTCGGCGGCGATCTGGGCGGCCACGCTGGCCGCCTCGGCGGTGTGCAGGCCGCCCACCTTGATCGCCTGCACCGGCATGTCTTCGAGCAGGCAGCGGGCCTGGTCGTCGAGCAGGTCGGGCGAGACGGGGTGGATTTCCTCGATGCCGGCGGTGTCCTGCACCGTCAGCGCCGTGGCCGCGGCCAGGGCGTGGCAGCCCAGGCGCGCGCAGGTCACCGCGTCGGCCGGCAGCCCGTCGGCGCCGGAGGGGTCGACCGGACCGAAAATCAGGATAAGGGGGGGGAGTCACTGAGGCCACACGCTGCGTGAAAGGACGGGGCGGCTCCGGCTGCGTGGCGGCAAATCGGGCAACCCCTGTTGGGTTTCGGTAAGATTGCCCCATTCTAATGGATGCGACCCGTGCTTTGCCCGCTTCCGGGGACGGCGACGGTTGATGTAACAGAGAATAGAGAACTATGCGTACTTGGATGTGTCTGATCTGTGGCTGGGTATACGATGAAGAGGCAGGCTTGCCCGACGAAGGCATCGCCCCCGGCACCCGCTGGGAAGATGTCCCGCCGAACTGGGTGTGTCCCGAATGCGGTGCCCGCAAGGAAGACTTCGAACTGATGGAAATCTGATCGTGCGCAAGTCCGGGCCGTTCGCGGCGCGGCCGCTCGTGACGGGCTCCAGGGGGTTGCCATGAAAGACGAAAACCACGATACGCACGACGACGATGCCGACGGCGGCAACGCCGATGCGCCGGCCACCGATTTTTCCAACCAGTTCCTGATCGCCATGCCCCACATGGTCGAGGGCAGCCTGGCGGGATCGGTCATCTATGTGTGCGAGCACACCACGCGCGGCGCCCTGGGCCTGGTCATCAACCGGCCCACCGACCTGACCCTGGCCAGCCTGTTCGAGCGCATCGACCTCAAGCTCGAGATCCGCCCGGCCAAGGACGAGCCCGTGTTCTTCGGCGGCCCCGTCCAGACCGACCGCGGCTTCGTGCTGCACGCCCCGGCCGGCGACTACAGCTCCAGCATCAAGCTCGGCGACCTGGCCCTGACCACTTCGCGCGACGTGCTGCAGGCGGTGGCCGATGGCAACGGGCCGGCGCGCATGCTGGTCACGCTCGGCTACGCGGGGTGGGGCGCGGGCCAGCTCGAAAGCGAAATGGCCCAGAACGCCTGGCTGAGCGTGGGCGCCGACGCCGACATCATCTTCGACGTGCCTCCCGAGGAACGCTACCCGGCCGCGTTGAAGTTGCTGGGCATCGATCCGGTCATGCTGTCCGGCGGCGCCGGACATGCCTGAGGAAACCCTGCTGGCGTTCGATTTCGGCGAAAAGAAAATCGGCATCGCCATCGGCAACACCCTGACGCGCCAGGCGCGCCCGCTCGAGATCATTTTTTCCGAGACGCGCGAGGCGCGCTTCGGCCGCATCGCCCAGCTGCTGCAGGAATGGCAGCCGCAGCGCGCGGTGGTCGGCCTGGCGCTGGCCGCCGATGGCGGCGAGCAGCCGGCCACGGCGCGCTGCCGCCGTTTCGCCAACCAGCTGCATGGCCGCTTCGGCCTGGCCGTCGAGCTGGTCGACGAGCGCGGTTCCAGCATGGAAGCCCAGCGCCTGCTGGGCACCCACGCACCCGACGACGCCATGGCGGCGGCTGTGATCCTGCAGCGTTATCTCGACGCCTTGCCGTGACGCCCGCCCGGCTCCCCCGCCATCCGCGCGATCCGTTCGCGGGTATGATGCTGGCCGGCCGGACGCGCGCCACGGGGGTGGCTGCCGGACCGGCCTGGGAGTCCTAGACTTGCTCAAGCTGCTGCGCGTCGTCCTGCGCCTTTTCCTGGTAATACCCTGGATTCTGTTCGGCCTGTTGTGCGTCGGACTGGCCTACCCCTTCATGAGCCTGCCCGCGCGCGCCGGCCTGAACCGCTTCTGGTCGCGCTGCCTGATGCGCATGTGCGGCATCCGGGTGGCGGTCAGCGGCGAGGCGCTGCGCAGCGGCCCGGTGCTGTGGGTGGCCAACCATGTGTCCTGGATCGACATTTTCGTGGTCAATTCGGTGCGCGCCACCGCCTTCGTGGCCAAGAGCGAGATCCGCGCCTGGCCCGTGATCGGCTGGCTGGCCGCCGGCGCCGGCACCCTGTTCATCGAGCGCGGCCAGCGCCATGCCGTGCACGCCGTCAGCGAGGCGGTGCAGGCGCGTTTCCGGCAAGGGGTGGCGGTGGGGCTGTTCCCGGAAGGCACCACCACCGAAGGCGACATGCTGCGGCCGTTCCATGCCAGCCTGTTCGAGCCCGCCCGCGCCGCGGGGGTGCCCATCCAGCCGGTGGTGTTGCGCTTCCTGCAGCATGGCCGGCGCAGCGCGCTGGCGGCATTCGTGGGCGAGGAAACCCTGGCGGCCAATCTGTGGCGCGTCCTGGGCGCCACCGGCCTGGCCGTCGAAGTCGAGTTCCTGCCGCCGCTGGCGGCCTGTCATGTCGATGGCCAGCCCGCCACGCGCCTCGAACTGTCCAAGCAGGCGCGCGCGGCCATCGCGGCGCGGCTTTGAAGCGTCATTGAGCGGGCTTTGATCGAGGCGGTGTCTGACACCTTCTGAGACACCCCGACAGGCAGCAAACATCTCCCCAGGGTGTCAGACACCTGGCGAAGCGCCGGCGTCGTTCCAGAAGGTGTCAGACACCTGCCGGCGACACCCGCCGCCCGGGCCTCAATCGGCCGTGGGGTCCTGGAATTGCGAGCACTTCACCTGCACCAGCTTGCGGTCCTGCAGGCGCATGGCGGTCAGCGATCCGCCCCATACGCAGCCGGTGTCCAGGCAGATGACGTCTTCGCGCATCATCAGGCCCAGGGTGGACCAATGCCCGAACACCACGGTGACGTCGCGCGTGGCGCGGCGCGGCACGTCGAACCACGGCACCAGTCCGGGCGGCCAGGCGCCGGGCGCCACCTTGGTGGCGAATTCCATGTGGCCAGCCGGTGTGCACAGGCGGATGCGCGTCAGCGCATTGATGATCACGCGCAGCCGCTTGCCGCCTTTGTGGCGGTCTTTCCATTGCACGGGCTCGTTGCCGTACATCTTCTGCAGGGCCTTCTGCCAGTTCGGCCCGCGCAGCAGCTCCTGTACTTCGGCCGCTAGCGCGAGCGTCTTGGGCACGTCCCATTTCGCCAGCACGCCGGCATGGACCAACAGGTGGCCATGTTCGAAATGCGCCAGCGGGCGCTGGCGCAGCCAGTCGATCAGGTCGGCGGCATCGGGGGCCTGCAGGATGTCGTCGATGGTGTCGGACTTGGACGGCTTGCGCACGCCGGCGGCGGCCGCCAGCAGGTGCAGGTCGTGGTTGCCCAGCACCGCCACCGCGCGCTCGCCCAGCTCGATGATGCGGCGCAGGCTGGCGAGCGACTGCGGCCCGCGGTTGACCAGGTCGCCGGCGAACCAGAAGCGCGCGTCGTCTTCGCCTGCAATGTCGGGATGGTTCAGAAGTTGGTCCAGCGGCGCGCAGCAGCCCTGCACGTCGCCGATCATCCAGATGCTGCTGCCTTTCATGCGGGGCTTCTTCTCCAGGGCCAGCGCGCCTGCGCGAAGCGGGCCGTCGCATGGCGGTATTCCATCAGGCTGAGCGCGCCCAGCGCCAGCAGGACAGCCCCGACGTTGGGGCCCAGCGCGGTCAGCCAGGGCGGCCAGCGGCTGAGCATGCCGACGTTCAGGGCCAGTTGATTCAGCATGAAGAAGCCCACGCCCAGCAGGATGCCGATGAACACCTTGGCGCCTACGCCGCCGCGGCGAGTCTGCATGAAGCCGATGGGCGCGGCGATGGTGATCATCACCAGCAGCGTGAACGGGTAGGCGACCTTGCGCCACAGGGCGACCACCTGCCGCCCCGCGTCGAGCTGGTTGTGGTGCAGGTAGTCGATGTAGTCGAGCAGCGTGGCCAGCGACATGCGTTCCGGCGTGAGCACGCGCGCCAGCAGGCGCTCCGGGCTGAGGGTGGTGTCCAGCTCGCGCTGCGGCAGCTTGACGACCTGCGCCGGCGGCTTGACCGGCTGCTTGGCGTTGGCCAGCGCCTCGGCCGCGGCGTCGTCGATGCGCGTCTCGGCCACGTCCTTGAGCACCAGCTTGTCGCCCGAGAAGGCCCCGGTGGCGGCCTGGGAGAGCGAGCGCAGTTCCAGGCCCGGCTTGAATTCGTACAGCGTCACGTCCTCGACGTTGCCGTCGGCAAGCAGCTTGCCGATGTTGATGATCCGGGTGCCGCCGTCGCGGGTGGGTTCCTTGAACCAATAGCCGCTGTCCATGAGGTTGCCGCTGGCCTTGCCGCGGAACACCAGCGCCGCCTCGCCGCTCTTGATTTCGGCGGCGGGGGTGACGAACTCCGACAACAGCGTGGCGCCGATCATCAGCGGCACGGTGATCAGCCACAGCATGCGCAGCAGGCGCATGCCGCTGACGCCCGAGACGCGCAGGATGACCAGCTCGTTGCGCTGCGCCAGCCCGGCCAGCGCCAGGATCGCGCCGATCAGCAGGCCGATCGGCAGCAGGTCGTACAGGCGGGTGGGCAGGGCCAGGGCCTGCATGTACAGCAGGGCCGGCATGCTGAACTTGTCGCCGACGTTGTCCAGGTCGTCCACCAGGGCGAAGAACGTGAACAGCCCCAGCAGGGCGAGCAGGACCACTGCGCAAGAGCGATAGATTTCGCGGGCCAGGTAGCGGCGGGCTGTACGCATGGAATGGAAGACGTCGGTATGCGCGTAAACGTGAAAGCTTACCAAAATCCGGGGGGCGGACAGGCGCCGCCGGCCAGTGCGCGGTTCTCTTTAGTGTGAACAGGCCCTACGGAATGTCAACCATGCGCATGCGCCGGGTCAGGGTGGCGGTGCGCGAGTTCAGGTAACTGGTGTTGCCGCGCTTGTCGTAATAGCGCGGGTTGGGCAGCATGGCGGCCAGCCGGGCCGCCTGGGTGGTGCCCAGGCGCGCCGCGCTGGTCTTGTAATAGTGGCGCGCCGCCGCTTCCGCGCCGAACACGCCCACGCCCCATTCGGCCACATTCAGATACAGCTCCAGGATGCGCTGCTTGGTCATGACGTGCTCGATCATGTAGGTCAGCACCAGTTCCTGGCCCTTGCGCAGGTAACTGCGCGAACTGGACAGGAACAGGTTCTTGGCCAGCTGCTGGGTGATGGTCGAGCCGCCGCGCATCTTGTGGCGCCCCAGCTCTTCCTGGCGTTGGTTGTATTCCCAGGCCTTGCGGATGGCATCCCATTCGACCCCGTCGTGCTCGGTGAAGTTGGCGTCTTCCGAGGCCACCACCGCGCGCTTGAGCGAATTGCTGATGCGGTCGTAGGGCACCCATTGGTACTGCAGTTCGGCGTCGGGGTCGGACTCGCGCAGGCGCGACAGCTCCTGGCGCATGATGGCGCTGCTGCCCGGGTCGCGGTAGGCATACCAGACCACCAGGCAGAACATCCACAGCTGGTACATCAGGATGAGGCACAACAGCGCCATGAAGCCGGCGCCGATGACCCGGCCCCAGCGGATCCGGCTCGCGGTGGAGCGGGCAGAGCGGCGCGCGGGCATCGCCGGTCAGTCCTTGGCCAGCAGCGCGGCGCGCAGGGCGGTCAGCACCGGCGAGGGGTCAGGCCGCACGCCGTGCCAGATCAGGAAGCTCTCGGCGGCCTGGCCCACCAGCATGCCCAGCCCATCGGCGGTGCGCGCGGCGCCGTCGGCGGTGGCCTGGCGCATGAACGGCGTGGGGTGGGCGGCGTACATCATGTCGTAGGCCAGGGCGTCGGGGCCATAGAGGCCCGGCGGCAGCTCGGGCGCGCCGCCCTGCAGGCTGCTGGCCGTGGCGTTGATCGCCACATTCCAGCCGCCGGCCACGCCGGCCTCGGCCAGGCCGCCGGCCGTGACGCGCGTGCCCGGCGCCACGCCGGCCGCCGACCAGGCGGCGGCCAGTTCGTGCGCGCGCGCGGCCGTGCGGTTGACCACGTGGATGCGCGCGCAGCCCGCCTCGGCCAGCGGCTGGAGCACGCCGCGCGCCGCGCCGCCCGCGCCCACCAGCAGCACGCGCGCGCCTTCCAGTACCACGCCCAGCCGCAGCAGGTCGCTCACCAGCCCCACTCCGTCGGTATTGCAGCCGTGCCAGGCGCCGTCCCGCAGCCACAGGGTGTTGACCGCGCCGGCCAGCCGGGCGCGCTCGCTCAGGCGGGCGCCGGCCAGGACGCGCGCTTCTTCCTTGAACGGCACCGTCACGTTCAACCCTACGCCTCCCTGCTCGCGAAACGCCTGCACGGTCGCCGCGAAGCCGTCCAGCGGCGCCAGCAGCCGTTCGTATTGCAGCGGCTTGCCGGTCTGCGCCGAAAACATGGCGTGGATCTGCGGCGAGCGGCTGTGGGCGATCGGGTTGCCGATCACGGCGTAGCGGGGCAGGGGGCTGGCCGGGCTCATGGGGCTTGGGTTTCCAGAGAGTCGTTGACGAAATGCCAGGTGCGCGTGATGACCAGCATGTCGGCCTCGCGCGCCAGCTCGGGCGGAAATGGCGGGAAGGGCGCCGCCATCTGCACGATGCGCCGCGCCGCCTGGTTCAGGACGGCGTGTTCGGACGGGCGGTCGATCTCGACTGCGGCCACGCTGCCATCGGCGCGCACCGACACCGTGATCTGCAGCGAGCCGTAGATCCGGCCGCGCGCTTCTTCGGGGTAGTGCTGCGTGCCGATGGTCTCGATGCGCGTGCGCCAGGTATCCAGGTAGGCCGCATACCGCGAGGCCCGCGCCGACGGCGCCACGAATTCCTTGCGCGGCTGGGCGTTGTAGGACTGCACCCGCGCCGCCAGCGCCGCCACCTGGGCATTCTGCACCAGTCCGGGCTGGTCGTGCACGTCTTCGCCCGGCGCGGTGGCGTCGGGCCAGGGATACACCGGCTGGCGCTCGGTGCCGGTCTTGGCCTGCGCCTGCAGCTGGCTCAGCAGGCGGGCCTGCTCGGCCTCGAGCTGCGCCTGGCGCTTGCGCATCGCCTGCAGCACGATGGTCTCGGCCGACTGGCCGGCGCGCGGCAGGGGCGTGGCGGCCACGCCGCGCGCGGCATTGCCGCCGCCGTCCACCTGGCTCTGCGCGATCACCCGCGGCCGGGCCGGGGCCGATTCGGTGCGGGCATTGACCAGCATGATTTCCAGGGCGGGCTGCGCGGGCCGGGCCGGCGCCGGCGCGCCGAACCGCCACGCCAGCACACCGGCGTGCAGCAGCAGCGAGATCGCGATGCCGATCCGCAAGTAGTGCTGGGCAGGCGCAGTCAGCCAGTGCAGGAACCGGCCCGGCGTCGGGTGAGTGTCAGCAGAACGTTGCACGCGGGCATTTTAGACCCCTGAGGCGGACAAGGAACGATGGAGGCGTCGACGACGGTGTCTGACACCCCTCGCGACGCCCTGGGCGGGCGGATGCCGCCGCATGGGGTGTCAGACACCTGGGGGTTGCGGAAGGTGTCGGGCACCGTGTGACGAAGGTGTCTGACTCCCCCCGCAACGCCCTGGGCGGGCGGACGTCGCCGCATGGGGTGTCAGACACCTTGGGCTGTGCAGAGGCGTCGGAGGCCTGGGCGGCTCCGCTGGCGTGGGGCCGGCGGGCAGGGCGCCGCCTTGTTACGCCGCCGGTCCGGCATACCGGCAGTCCAGCTCCAGGGCCAGCTCGTCCATTCCCATGATGTCCACCTCGACCGCCGCGCCGCGCTCCAGTTCGGGCATGCCGCCCACGCGGGTGACGAGCGGCGCGTTGCCCAGCCGCACCAGGTCCTCGCGCAGCACATGGGCCACCGCGCGCGTGATGCCCTGCTGCTTCAGCCAGCGCAGGCACCAATAGCGCTCCATATTGCCCTGGAACTCGTTCCAGGCCGCATACTGGGCGTCGAACGCGCCGATGATGGCGAACAGGTCGGCGTCGCGCGGCTTGAAGGGCGCCACCAGCCGCGCCGATACGCCGTGCTCGACCGCGGCGATCAACTGCCACTGGTTCACCAGGTCGACGTAGCGGCGCAGCGGCGACGTGCTCCAGGCATAGTGCGGCACGCCGATGGCCTCGTGGGGCAGGGCCTGGGTGCTCATGCGCACCCGGCCCGCCTGCTGCGAGCGGTAGATGCCCGGCACGCCGTGCTGGTGCAGCAAGCCGCCCCACAGGTTGTTCGCCAGGATCATGTATTCCGCCACCATGCGGTCCAGCGGCGCATTGCGCTGGCGCGGCACCAGGCGCACCGGGGTGTCCGGATCGTCCGGGCTGCCGTCCAGGTAGAAGCTGTACTCGACCCGGGTGTTGTTTTCCGGCTTGCCGCGCACCGCGTCGCGCTGGGCCGACAGGGCCGACGCCAGCCGCCACAGCGGGCGCAGCCAGTGCCCGTAGGGCAGGGAGGCATCCGGGTCGTTCAGCGCGGCCTCGGTGATCTGCCCGTCCAGGTCGTTGTGCCGCAGGTTGGCGCGCACCACAATGCGTTCCAGGCGGGTTTCCGACGCGGCGATCTCGCCGGTGGCCGGATCGGCCGTCACATACAGCGACACGGCCGGGACTTCGCGGCCCGCATCCAGCGAAAACGCCTGGATGACGTGGTCGGGCTGCATCGGAATCTTCTCGCCGGGCATGTAGACCGTCGACAGGCGCGCCCGCGCCAGCTTGTCCAGCTCGCTGCCGCGCGTCACCGCCAGGCCGGGGGCCGCCACGTGGATGCCGACCCGCAGCTTGCCGTCGGGCAGTTCGACGACCGACAGGGCGTCGTCGATCTCGGTCGTGGTGACGTCGTCGACCGAATAGATCTCGGCCTCGGCCAGCGGCAGCTCGCGCTCGATCGCCGGCACCGGCACGTCCGGGAAACCCGTGCCGCGCGGGAAATGCGTGGCCAGGAAGCGGCGCTTGTGCAGTGCCAGCGGGTGCGGCCAGGCGCCCAGTTCGAGCAGCAGGCGGTCGGGGCTTTTCTGCAGCCGGGCGCAGGCGGCGTCCAGCGCCTTCCATTGCATGCTGTTCTTGTCGGGCCGGATCAGCAGCGACTCGGCGGCCTGGGCGATCTCGCCGGGCAGGCGGCCGGCCGCCATTTCGTCGACCCATTGCTGCTGCTGTTCGGCCTGTTTCTGCTTTTTTTCCAGGGCGGCCAGCGCGGCCGCCAGGATGTCCGGCGGCGCCGGCCGGTAGCGGCCCTTGCCGCGCCGGTGGAAATACGCCGGCGCGCCGTGCAGGCGCATCAGCAGGGCGGCCTGCTCGACGGCGGTCGGAGCGTGGCCGAAATAGTCGGCGGCCAGCGCGGCCGAATCGAACTCTTCCTGCGGCGCGCATTCCCACAGGAATTGCAGGTCCAGCGTCTCGGCCAGCTGGGCCGCCTCCGCCATCAGCGCGGCCGGGGCCGGTTCGGCGAAAGTGAACAGCGTGTTGGCCCGCTTGATCTTGCTGCGCTTGCCCGATTCCGACTCCACCTGCAGGCTCGCATCGGTCTCGGACAGGATATTGCCGGCCTTGAAGCTGCCGTCCTCTTCGTAAAACACGTACATAATCAGTCCATAGGGCGCGGCATCGGCGCCGCCGGCGCCAGGCGGGCGCCGTTGTCCATATTCAATATAGTAGGGTGCGGGTCAGGGGGCGGGAGCCTCTTGCGAGGGCGGCGGCTCCAGCGCGAAATCCAGCACTTCGGGCAGCCAGCGCGCGAAATCCGACAGGCCGTGGTCGCTGCCCTGCACGATGCGCTGGCGGCAGCCGGCGTAGCGGTCGCGCATCTCGCGCCAATCCAGCACCTCGTCGCCCGTGGCGGCCACCAGGAAATACCGTTCGGGCTGCGTGACGGCCGCCACGCGGACCCGGGCCAGTTCATCGACGTATTCGGCGCGGAACTCGAACGGCGCGTCGGAATGATACATGCGGTGCTGGCCCACCTGCGTGGCCAGGTCGCGCGCCGCCTCCACGGCGGGGTTCAGCAGCACGGCCTTGCAGCCGAGTTGCTCGGCCAGCCAGGTGGCGTAGTAGCCGCCCAGCGAGGAGCCGACGATGGTCAGGGCGCGCGGATCGGCCGCGCCGGCAAGCTGGCCGCGCGCCAGGCCCAGCGCCAGGTCGAGCGCCGCGCGCGGGCTTGCGGGCAGTTGCGGGCACTGCCAGTCGCGCGGGCCGTCCAGCCCGCGCGCGGCCAGGGCATCGGCCATCAGCCGGGCCTTGAACGATCCGGGCGACGAGCGGAAGCCATGCAGGTACAGAATCATCGCGCATCCCGCCGGGCCAGCGCCTCGAGCAGCTTGCCGTGCACGCCGCCGAAGCTGCCGTTGCTCATGACGAGCACATGGTCGCCCGGCCGGGCCGCCGCGGCGACCGCCTCGACCAGGGCGTCCAGGTCATCGTAGCTGGAGGCGCGCTCGCCCAGCGGGGCCAGCACCTCGGCCGGATTCCAGCCCAGCGCGTGCTTGCCGCTGCGGGCGCCGAAGCAGAAGACCTGGTCGGCCTGGCGCAGCGAGTCCGGCAGGCGGGCCGCCATGGCGCCCAGCTTCATGGTGTTGGAACGCGGCTCCAGCACGGCCAGGATGCGGTCCTGCCCGACCTGGCGGCGCAGGCCGTCCAGGGTGGTCTCGATGGCGGTGGGGTGATGGGCGAAGTCGTCGTAGACCTTTACGCCGCCGGCCGTGCCGCGCAGTTCCATGCGGCGCTTCACGCCGCCGAAGCGGCTGAGCGCCGCCACCCCGTCGGCCGGCGCCACGCCGGCGTGTTCCGCCGCCGCCAGCGCCGCCAGGGCATTCAGGCGATTGTGGGCGCCGCCCAGCGTCCAGCGCACCGTGCCCAGCGCCCGGTCGCCGTGGCGGACCTCGAAGGCGCCGGACTCGTCCGCCGGGCCGGCCTGCCAGGCGCCGCCGGCGCCGAAGGTGGCCGTCTCCGACCAGCAGCCGCGCGCCAGCACGCGCTCGAGCGCTTCGCTGCCAGTGGGCACGACGATGCGCCCGCTGGCCGGGATGGTGCGCACCAGGTGGTGGAATTGCGTCTCGATGGCCGCGAGGTCGGGGAAAATGTCGGCGTGATCGTATTCCAGGTTGTTCAGGATCGCCGTGCGCGGCCGATAGTGGACGAACTTGGAACGCTTGTCGAAGAACGCCGTGTCGTACTCGTCCGCCTCGATCACGAACGGCCGGACCGAATGGTCGTAGCGGGCCGACACCTTCAGGTCGTGCGCCACGCCGCCGATCAGGAAGTTGGGCCGCTTGCCGCAGGCTTCGAGTATCCATGCCAGCATCGAGCTGGTGGTGGTCTTGCCGTGCGTGCCGGCCACGGCCAGCACGTGGGCGCCGGGCAGCACGTTGTCGCCCAGCCATTGCGGACCGGACACGTAGCGCGCGCCGGCGTCCAGGATGGCTTCCATCAGGGGGTTGCCGCGCGTGACCACGTTGCCGATCACGAACAGGTCCGGGGCCAGGGCGAGCTGGTCGGCGCCGTACCCCTCGATCAGCTCGATGCCCTGCTCGGCCAGCTGGGTGCTCATCGGCGGGTAGACGCCCGCGTCGCAGCCCGTGACCCGATGTCCGGCGGCCCGCGCGATCAGCGCCAGGCCGCCCATGAAAGTGCCGCAAATGCCAAGAATATGCAGGTGCATTGATGTTCTCCTGCGCGCATTGTAGAGGCTGCCTGCCGCCCGCCGCCGCCTGCGGTTATGATCTGGCCATGAATCGTCGTCTTTTCATGTATGTCGGCGCGGCCGCCGCTGTGGCGGTCGCCGGTGGCTATGCCTGGCGCGAGCGCGCCCGCCCGCAGCCGCCAGCCGCCACGCCGCCGGCCGATCCCGCGGACGCCGTCGCGGCCCTGCGCAGCCTGTCGCTGCCCGATCTCGACGGCCAGCCCCACACCCTGGCCGCCTGGCAGGGCCGTCCCATGGTGGTCAATTTCTGGGCCACCTGGTGCGCTCCCTGCGTGAAGGAAATGCCCGAACTGCAGGCCTTGCACGAAAAGTACCCTGGCATCCAGTTTGTCGGCATTGGCGTGGATAAAGCGGAAAACATGCGCCAATTCCTGCAAAAAGTGCCGGTTTCCTACCCGCTGCTGGTCATGGGGGCGGGGGCGGTCGACACCCTGCGCGGCCTCGGCAATCCGGCCGGCGGCTTGCCGTTTACCCTGATTTTCAACGCAGATGGCGGCGTGAACCGTAAAATACTCGGCCAGATCCAGCCTGACGACCTCGACCGCACGCTCGCCGGCCTGGCCTCCTGATCCCGCCCTTCGCCACGGCTGGTGCCCGGCGGGGGCGCCCGGCGCGCTGTTGGACAAATGGCGTGAATAGGCGTAAAAAGGCGGTTTATCGTTAGTTTTGCCTACACTTTGTGGCAAGCCTTCCGGCGCAACCTTCATGGCGCAACACATCCTGGTATTGCACGGCCCCAACCTGAACCTGCTGGGTTCACGCGAGCCCCATCTCTACGGCAGCCTGACGCTGGCGCAGATCAACCAGGGTCTCGAAGCGCTGGCCGCGCAACTGGGAGTCGGGCTCACCACCTGGCAGGGCAACCACGAAGGCGCACTCGTCGAACGCATCCAGGCGGCGCGCCAGGATGGCACCGATTTCATCGTCATCAATGCGGCTGCGTACACGCACACCAGCGTGGCGGTGCGCGATGCGTTGGCGGCGGTCGCAATTCCTTTTGTTGAAGTACATTTGTCGAACCTGTATAAACGCGAGCCATTCCGGCAGCACTCCTACTTGTCCGACCTGGCCGTCGGCCTGGTCTGCGGCCTGGGCGCAGACGGCTACGAGGCGGCGGTGCGTTATGCGGCACGGCATTAGCGCCGCATTTCAACTCCGGTTTCAACGTCTTCAATCCACATACTAGATACGGCGCGGCCCTGATGCAGACGCGCCGCCAACACTAATCGGGAAGCAGCTTCTATGGATCTCCGAAAACTCAAGACCCTGATCGACCTGGTGGCGGAATCGGGCATTGCCGAGCTTGAAATCACCGAGGGCGAGGGCAAGGTGCGCATCGTCAAGTTCTCGCAGACCGTGCAGCCGGTGGCCTACCACGTGCCCGAAGCGCCTGCCGCGGCCGCGCCCGCCGCCGCGGCTCCGGCCGCTCCCGCGCCGGCCGCCGAGGCCGCGCCGGCCATCCAGGGCCATGTCGTCAAGGCGCCGATGGTCGGCACGTTCTACCGCGCGCCCAACCCGGGCGCGGCGCCCTTCGTGGATGTCGGCCAGTCGGTCAAGGAAGGCGACCCGCTGTGCATCATCGAGGCCATGAAGCTGCTCAACGAAATCGAGGCCGACAAGGCCGGCGTCATCAAAGAGATCCTCGTTGAAAACGGCGAGCCCGTCGAGTACGGCCAACCGCTGTTCGTCATTGGCTGATTGCTGATATGTTCGAAAAAATCCTGATCGCCAATCGCGGCGAGATCGCGCTGCGCATCCAACGCGCCTGCCGCGAGCTCGGCATCAAGACGGTGGTGGTGCACTCCGAGGCCGATCGCGACGCCAAGTACGTGCGCCTGGCCGACGAATCCGTGTGCATCGGGCCGGCGCCCTCGCGCGAAAGCTACCTGAACATGCCGGCCATCATCTCGGCCGCCGAAGTCACCGATTCCGAAGCCATCCACCCGGGCTATGGCTTCCTGTCCGAGAACGCCGATTTCGCCGAACGCGTCGAAAAGAGCGGTTTCGTGTTCATCGGCCCGCGTCCCGAGACCATCCGCCTGATGGGCGACAAGGTCAGCGCCAAGCGCGCCATGATCGAAGCCGGCGTGCCGGTGGTGCCCGGTTCGGAAGGCGCCTTGCCCGACGATCCCCAGGAAATCCTGCGCACCGCGCGCGAAGTGGGCTACCCGGTGATCATCAAGGCCGCGGGCGGCGGCGGCGGCCGTGGCATGCGGGTGGTCTACACCGAGGCCGCGCTGCTCAATGCCGTCGCCATGACCCGCTCGGAAGCCGGCGCGGCCTTCAACAACCCGGAAGTCTACATGGAGAAGTTCCTCGAGAACCCGCGCCATGTGGAAATCCAGGTGCTGGCCGACGGCGGGCGCAATGCTGTCTGGCTGGGCGAGCGCGACTGCTCCATGCAGCGCCGCCACCAGAAGGTCATCGAAGAGGCGCCGGCGCCCGGCATCGCCCGCCGCCTGATCGAGCGCATCGGCGACCGCTGCGCCGACGCCTGCCGCAAAATGGGCTACCGCGGCGCCGGCACGTTCGAATTCCTGTACGAGAACGGCGAGTTCTATTTCATCGAAATGAACACCCGTATCCAGGTCGAGCATCCGGTCACCGAGCTGATCACCGGCGTGGACCTGGTCCAGCAGCAGATCCGCATCGCCTCCGGCGAGAAATTCCTGCTGCGCCAGCGCGACATCGCCTTCAAGGGCCATGCCATCGAGTGCCGCATCAACGCCGAGGATCCGTTCCGCTTCGTGCCCAGCCCTGGCCGCATCACCAACTGGCATACGCCGGGCGGGCCGGGCGTGCGTATCGATTCGCATGCCTTCAACGGCTATTTCGTGCCGCCCAACTACGACTCGATGATCGCCAAGGTCATCACCTACGGCGACAACCGCGAGCAGGCCCTGGCCCGCATGCGTATCGCGCTGTCCGAAATGGTGGTCGAAGGCATTTCCACCAACATTCCGCTGCACCGGGAATTGCTGCAGGACGCCCGCTTCATCGAGGGCGGCACCAGCATCCATTATCTCGAGCACAAGCTGTCCCAGCGCCCCTGATGCGCCGGCGGGCGCGGGTCCTGTCATCCGCCAGGGCCCCCGGTCCGCCGCACCGGAAGAACCGTCATGCGTGAACTCGTGCTCCACTGTCTCGAGGCGCAGGCCGAAGCGCTCTCCGATGCGCTGCTCGAGGCCGGCGTGCTGTCGGTCTCGGTGGAGGATGCCGACCTCGGCACCGAGGCCGAGCGGCCTCTGTTCGGCGAGCCCGGCACCGAGCCCGATGTCCAGGCCTGGGATCGCAACCGCGTGGTGGCGCTGTTGCCCGACGGCGTCGACCCGGCCCAGATCTACGAGCAGGCCATGGCCGGCGCCGGCATGGACCCGATCCAGGCCGGCGGCTGGACCCTGCGCGAGGTGCCGGACGCCGACTGGGTGCGCCTGACGCAATCGCAGTTCGGCCCGATCCATATCGCCGAGCGGCTCTGGGTCGTGCCCAGCTGGCATCGCGACGATCCGGCCGTGCCCGGGCCGGCCGCGCCGGCCGAGGCGGGGGCCATCCACATCGAGCTCGATCCGGGCCTGGCCTTCGGCACCGGCAGCCATCCCACCACGCACCTGTGCCTGGCCTGGCTGGAAGCCGAACTGCCGGCCGGCGCCACTGTGCTCGACTACGGCTGCGGGTCCGGCATCCTGGCAATTGCCGCGCGCAAGCTCGGCGCCGGCGCCACCGATGCGGTCGATATCGACCCGCAGGCGG
This sequence comes from Bordetella genomosp. 2, assembly GCF_002261345.1. Classification (GTDB taxonomy): domain Bacteria; phylum Pseudomonadota; class Gammaproteobacteria; order Burkholderiales; family Burkholderiaceae_B; genus Bordetella_A. The sequence continues at coordinate 130,704 of NZ_NEVT01000003.1, forward strand.
TGCAGGCCACGGCCGACAACGCTCGCGTCAATCATGCCGAATTGCGGGCCATGCTGCCCGACGCGCTGTCCGACGGCACGTACCAGGTCGTGGTGGCCAACATCCTGTCCAATCCGCTCAAAGTGCTGGCGCCCATGCTGGCGGGCCGGGTGGCGCCCGGCGGCAGCCTGGTGCTGTCGGGCGTGCTCGAGCGCCAGGCCGAGGAAGTGGCCGCGGCCTATGCGCCCTGGCTCGCGCTGTCCGTCTGGCAGGCTCGCGATGGCTGGGTCTGCCTGCACGGGCGCAAGACCTGAGCCCGCATTCCCGGGGGAACGCCATGGCCATGACGACCCGTTGCCCGCAGTGCGGCACCGCCTTCAAGGTGGTGCCGGACCAGTTGCGGGTGCGCAATGGCCTGGTGCGCTGCGGCGCCTGCGAGACGGTGTTCGACGGGCGCGCCTGCCTGGTGGCGCAGATTCCCCAGTCGGCGCCTGCGGAAACGGCATTCCAGCCGCCGCCTGCCGCGCCGCCGCCGGTTGCGCCGCCGGCCGTGTCGCCCGTTCCGCCGCCGCAGGCCGTGCCGCGCGCCGAGCCGGTGCTGGCCGCCGAAGCCTCGCCCGCCGTGCTGCGCGGACGCGCCGATATCCAGCGCCAGGACCCTTTCATGGGCGATACGCCGCGCGACGAGGACGAAACCGACGACGAGATCCACCTCGTCCAGGCCGACGACGAGCGCACGGATGCGCCCGGATACGAGCCGGCGCCCGAGTCCCACGTGACGGTCGCGCCGGCGGTGCTGGGCGAGGCGCGCACCCGCTACTTCGGCGCCACCGACGTGGGCCGCACCCCGCCCGAATTCCTCGACGCGGACTGCTTGCGCAGCAAGCGGCTGGCGCGCAGCCTGTGGGGCTATGGCTGCCTGCTCGGCTTGCTGTTGCTGGCAGCGCAACTGGTGTTCGTCTACCGCTCGGCCATCGCCGAAGCCTCGCCGGCGCTGCGGCCCGCGCTCGAATCGCTGTGCCGGCCGCTGGGCTGCGAGGTCGGCTATGCGCGCCGCATCGAACGCATTTTCATTACCTCGTCTTCCCTACAGCCGCCGCGCGGCCAGGCCGGCGCGCCCGATGACGAGCCGCGCCGCCTGGTGCTGCGGATCTCGCTGCGCAACCGCTACGATCAGCCGCAGCATTGGCCGGCGCTGCGGCTGTCCCTGACGGACATGTCCGATACGGTGGTGGTGCGCAGGGTCCTGCAACCCGCCGACTACCTGCCCAAGGATCTCGTCGACCGCCCCTTCGAGCCGGGCGCCGAGATCAACGCCGCCGTGCCCATCGAAGTTTCCGGCGCGCAGGTCAACGGCTATCAACTCGACAAGTTCTTTCCCTGAAGGATGACAGCATGACGGCTCCCGTACTGGTTTGCGGCTCGATGGCGTTCGACACCATCGCGGTGTTCGACGGCAAGTTCAAGGACCACATCCTGCCGGACCGCATGCAATCGCTCAGCGTGTCTTTCCTGGTGCCGGCCATGCGCAAGGAATACGGCGGCTGCGCCGGCAATATCGCCTACAACATGAAGCTGCTGGGCGGCCATCCCGTGCCGGTGGCCACGGTGGGCGACGATGCCGCGGAATATCTCGACCGCTTCGCCGGCCTGGGCATCGATGTTTCGCGCCTGCGTGTCATGCCGGGCACTTTTACCGCGCAGTGCTTCATCACCACCGACCTCGAAGACAACCAGATCGCCGCGTTCCATCCCGGCGCGATGGAACTGTCGGCCGAGAATGACCTGAGCGGGGCCGAGGCGGCCTGGGCCATCGTCGCGCCGGACGCCAAGGCTGGCATGTTCGCCCACGCCGAGCGCCTGCGCGCCGCCGGCATCCCGTTCATCTTCGACCTGGGCCAGGCCATGCCGTTGTTCGACGGCGCCGACCTGGACCGCATGCTGGAACTGGCGCAGGCGCTGACCGTAAACGATTACGAGGCCGGCGTGGTCGAGCAGCGCACCGGCCGCAGCATGGAACAGATCGCCGCCCGGCTGCAGGCGGTGGTCGTGACGCGCGGTGCCGAAGGCGCCACGCTGCTGGCCGGCGGCGTAACCACCCACGTGCCGCCGGTGCGGCCCGCCGGGGTGGTGGACCCCACCGGCTGCGGCGACGCTCACCGCGCCGGCCTGCTCTACGGCCTGACCAGCGGCTGGAGCTGGCTGGACAGCTGCCGCCTGGCCAATCTGATGGGCGCCATCAAGATCGCCTCGCGCGGCCCCCAGAATCATGCGCCGACACGGGCCGAGATCGACGCCCAGTTGCGTGCCGCCTACGGCATGGGCCTGCCGGCCCAATGAGACGATTCCCGGCCCAGGAACCGCCGGGCCGGCCGGCGGTCGAATTGCGCACCGGCCTGTTGAAATATCGGTGACGGACGCTTTACGCCGCGTTGCGGCACTGTTTTAAAAGTTGCATGCTGTTTCGTACCCTTTTTTTTGGTGCCTGGCGGAGTATCATCAAGCCCATAAAGAAGAGTGGTTACCGACCAAGGAGTCCACATGAGCCAAACCCTGTCCCCCTCTGTGATCGCGCCGCGCACTGGCCGCTGGCTGGCCGTGGCCGCGGTGGTTGCGTCCGTGGCAGTCCTGGGCGGCTGCGCCAACCGCAGCGCTTCCAGCGGCGTCTATAGCTACGACCAGGCCCAACGCGAACAGATCGTCCGCATTGGCACGGTGACCGGCGTGCGCCCCATCACCATCCAGGACGACAAGTCCAGCGGCGTGGGCATGGTCGCCGGCGGCGCGCTGGGCGGCGTGGCTGGCAATGCCGTCGGCGGGGGCACCGGTCGCGCCCTGGCCACTGTCGGCGGCGCCATCCTGGGCGCGCTGGCGGGCAATGCCATCGAGAACCGCGCGGGCCGCGCCTCGGGCCTGGAGATCACGGTGCGCCTGGATAACGGCGAAACCCGCGTGGTCGCTCAGGAAGCCGACGTGCCCATCAGCGTGGGCCAGCGCGTGCAGGTCATCAGCGGGGCCGGCCCCACGCGGGTCGCTCCGTATTGATGCGGCGGGCGCCGCCCGGCGGCGCCTGCGTTCCGTCATGCAGCGATGCAGCGCGCCCGCCTCTGGCGGGCGCTTGTCATTGTGAGAGCGCCGCGCTCAGATGCCGAACAGGCCGTATGTCAGGCGGCCCAGCATCATCAGCGCGACCTGTGCCAGTATCAGCAATACCAGCGGCGAGAAATCGATCGCCGCGCCGCGCGGCAGGATGCGCCGGATGGGGTCGAGCAGCGGCGCGGTCAGGGTCTGCAGCAGGGCCATCAGGGGCGACATGGGGTTGATCCATGACAGTATCGCCTGCAGCAGCGTCAGCCAGACGATCAGGTTGAGCGCCCATTTCACCACCAGCAGCAGCGACGAGCCCACCGCCGACGGCAGCATCGAGGCCGGCACCAGCGTGCCGGCCGCCACCAGCCAGATCAGCACCAGGTAGACCAGGGCGGCGAGCCAGGCGGCCACCAGGCTGGACCAGTCGACGGAATGGCCGGCGGGGATGAGCTTGCGAAGGGGCAGCACCAGCCAGTTGGTGGCCTGGTAGATGGCCCGCGCCAGCGGGTTGAACGGGTGCAGGCGCACGGCGTGGATCCAGGCGCGCGCGATGAGGGCTGCGCCGAACAACGTGAAAGTGATTTCGAGCAGGAAGCGGAGGATGTCGCCGAACATGTAGACGGTCTGCCAAAAAAAGACGGCTTTTATTGTCGCATGGCCACATGGGGGCGCGCCGCGCCCGAACGCAAAAGCCGCCTGGCCGAAGCCAGGCGGCTGAGGGTACCGCTAGTGAACGGTTCCGCCCGTATTACGGACGGCCGCCCGTCGGGAACGGCCACGACGCGGCGGGGTTCAGCGCGGTCTTCGCGCCCGGGGCGGCAGCCGTGGACGGCGGCGTGGCGGGCTTCTTCGGCGCAGCCTTCTTGGCCGCAGGCTTCTTCGCGGCAGGCTTCTTGGCGGCGGCCTTCTTGGCCGGCGCCTTCTTGGCTACGGCTTTCTTGGCAGCCTTCTTGGCCGGGGCGGCTTTCTTGGCGGCCTTCTTGGCAGGCGCCTTCTTGACCGCCTTCTTGGCGACGGCCTTCTTGGCTACTGCTTTCTTGGCCGGAGCCTTCTTGACCGCTTTCTTGACGGCCTTCTTGGCCGGGGCCTTCTTGACCGCCTTCTTGGCGACCGCTTTCTTCACAGCCTTCTTGGCGGCGGCTTTCTTCACGGTCTTCTTGGCGGCGGTCTTCTTCACTGCCGGCTTCTTGGCCGCCGTCTTCTTCACGGCGGGTTTCTTGGCCGCAACCTTCTTCACGGCGACCTTCTTCACGGCCTTCTTGGCCGGGGCTTTCTTGGCCGCGGCTTTCTTGGCCGGGGCTTTCTTCACCGCCTTCTTGGCGGCTTTCTTGGCTGTTGCCATGGTTATGCTCCTTAGGTTCAGGGGTCCCAGAACTTAAACCCGTGCCGCAATCCGTCGGAGGACGGACGGCGCCCCGGGCTATTCATCGGCGCATGCCGCTGCCCCATGCGGGCGACAGCTACTACGGTTTGCGCTAATGAATTCGGCACAGCCATTTGATATGGCCCCCGCACTGTGCGCGAGCCATCTCAAATGGCGCCGGCAGGCGGCCCATGGGGCCGCCTACCGCTTGGTACTGCGTATTCGAATACCTAGGCCGACGGAGCTGTCATCGGGCGCCGCGCGAAGCCACTTCGCGCGCGGCGCCGATGCGCGTCATTCCCAGCTCAGCGTACCGCCGGTCTGGTATTCGATCACGCGTGTTTCAAAAAAGTTGCGTTCCTTTTTAAGATCGATCATTTCCGCCATCCACGGGAAGGGGTTTTCTTCCTGCGGGAACAGCGGCTCTATCCCAATTTGCTGGCAACGACGATTGGCGATGAAGCGCAGGTACGACTTGAACATGGGGGCGTTCAAGCCCAGCACGCCGCGCGGCATCGTGTCTTCGGCGTAAGCGTATTCGAGTTCTACCGCCTTCTGGAACAGCTCGCGGATTTCCTCGCGGAACTCCGGCGTCCACAGGTGCGGGTTTTCCAGCTTGATGGTGTTGATCAGGTCGATGCCGAAATTGCAGTGCATGGATTCATCGCGCAGGATGTACATGTACTGCTCGGCGGCGCCGGTCATCTTGTTCTGGCGGCCCAGCGCCAGGATCTGCGTGAACCCCACATAGAAGAACAGGCCTTCCATCAGGCACGCGAACACGATCAGCGACTTCAGCAGTTTCTGGTCGGCTTCGGGCGTGCCCGTGTGGAAGTTGGGGTCGGCGATCGCGTCGATGAACGGGATCAGGAATTCGTCCTTGGCCCGGATGGACGGCACTTCGTTGTAGGCGTTGAAGATCTCGGCTTCGTCCAGGTCGAGGCTTTCGACGATGTACTGATAGGCGTGCGTGTGGATGGCTTCCTCGAACGCCTGGCGCAGCAGGAACTGGCGGCACTCGGGCGCCGTGATGTGGCGATAGGTGCCCAGCACGATGTTGTTCGCGGCCAGGGAGTCGGCCGTGACGAAGAAGCCCAGGTTGCGCTTGACGATGCGTCGCTCGTCCTCGGTGAGCCCGTTGGGGTTCTTCCAGAGCGAGATGTCGCGCGACATGTTGATTTCCTGCGGCATCCAGTGGTTGGCGCAGGTGGCCAGGTATTTTTCCCAGGCCCACTTGTATTTGAACGGAACCAGCTGGTTGACGTCGGTCTTGCCGTTGATGATGCGCTTGTCGGCGACCTTGACGCGGTGAGCGGCGGCATCGCCGCTGCCCTGCAGGTTGGCGGCGTGCTGCGGCGCGGCCGGGGTGGGCAGCGCCGCGTCGCCGAACACGCCGGTGGCGGCGCGGGCCGGCTGGGCCGCAGGCGCAGCCGGCTGCCCGCCCGCCGCGGGGGCGGGCGATTGCGCCGGTTTGACTGCGAGGTTGTCTTCTTCCCAATTAAGCATGAATGAATTCTCCGGAGGCGGTGTGGACTACTGGCAGGCTTCGCACTCTTCGAAGCCGGGGTCGCCCGGCCTCATGGTGCAAACCGCCCCGAGAACTTCGGGTTCCGGCAAAACAGGGGCTGCCGCGGCCGCGACCGCCGTGGCGGTCCCGGCGCTGACGGCGTTCAGTTCGCCGCCGCGGCCCGTGGACTTTTCAGCGCTGGTGGCGCCCAGCGTACGCAGGTAGTAGGTGGTCTTCAGGCCACGCTGCCACGCGAGCTTGTAGGTGTCGTCGAGTTTCTTGCCCGAGGCGCCCGCCATGTAGATGTTGAGCGATTGGGCCTGGTCGATCCACTTTTGCCGGCGCGCCGCGCACTCGACCAGCCAGCGCGGTTCGACTTCGAACGCGGTGGCGTAGAGTTCGCGGAGTTCGGAAGGTACGCGATCGATACGGGACAGGCTGCCGTCGAAGTACTTGAGGTCGGCGACCATGACTTCGTCCCAGAGACCGAGTTTCTTCAGGTCACGCACGAGGTAATCGTTTACGACCGTGAACTCGCCGGAGAGATTCGATTTGACGTACAAGTTCTGGAAAGTGGGTTCGATGCACGCAGATACACCAATGATATTGGAAATTGTCGCAGTTGGGGCAATTGCAATGCAGTTGGAGTTGCGCATGCCATGTTCTTTGATGCGTTCGCGCAACGCATTCCAATCGAGCGTGCTCGATTCATCGACTTCGACATGGCCGCCGCGCGCATCGCGCAGCATCGCCAAGGTGTCTTGCGGCAAGATGCCGCGCGACCACAGCGAGCCTTCATACGAAGGATAGCGGCCACGTTCCTGCGCCAGTTCGCTCGACGCCCAGTAGGCGTGATAGCACACCGCTTCCATCGAGCGGTCGGCGAATTCGACGGCGGCTTGCGAGGCGTACGGCACGCGCATCATTTGCAGGCAGTCCTGGAAGCCCATGATGCCCATGCCCACCGGACGGTGGCGTTCGTTGGAGTCCTTGGCTTTCTTGACGGCGTAGTAATTGATGTCGATCACGTTGTCGAGCATGCGCATGGCGATGCCGACGGTGCGCTTGAGCTTGTCGTGGTCGAGTTCGAAACCGCCGGCGGCGGCCGGCTTCATGTGCGCGACCAGGTTCACCGAACCCAGGTTGCAAACGGCGATTTCAGATTCGTTGGTGTTCAGGGTGATCTCGGTGCACAGGTTCGAGCTGTGCACCACGCCCACGTGCTGCTGCGGCGAACGGATGTTGCACGGGTCCTTGAAGGTGATCCAGGGATGGCCGGTTTCGAACAGCATCGACAGCATCTTGCGCCACAGCGAGACGGCCGGCATTTTCTTGAACAGCTTCAGCTCGCCGCTGGCCACCTTGGCTTCGTAGCCCAGGTAGGCCTGCTCGAATTCCTTGCCGTACTTGTCGTGCAGGTCGGGGCAGTCCGACGGCGAGAACAGGGTCCATTCGCCGTTTTCCATCACCCGCTTCATGAACAGGTCCGGGATCCAGTTGGCCGTGTTCATGTCGTGCGTGCGGCGGCGCTCGTCGCCGGTGTTCTTGCGCAGTTCGAGGAATTCCTCGATGTCCAGGTGCCAGGTTTCCAGGTAGGTGCAGACCGCGCCCTTGCGCTTGCCGCCCTGGTTCACCGCCACGGCGGTGTCGTTGACGACCTTCAGGAACGGCACCACGCCCTGGCTTTCGCCGTTGGTGCCCTTGATGTGGCTGCGCAGCGCGCGCACCGGGGTCCAGTCGTTGCCCAGGCCGCCGGCGTACTTGGCCAGCAGCGCGTTTTCCTTGATGGCGTCGTAGATGCCTTCCAGGTCGTCGGACACGGTGGTCAGGTAGCACGACGACAGCTGCGAGTGCAGGGTGCCCGAGTTGAACAGCGTCGGGGTCGAACTCATGAAGTCGAACGACGACAGGATTTCATAGAACTCGATGGCGCGCGCCTCGCGGTCGGTTTCGCGCAGGGCCAGGCCCATCGCGACGCGCATGAAGAACACCTGCGGCAGCTCGATGCGGGTGCCGCGGATGTGCAGGAAATAGCGGTCGTAGAGGGTCTGCAGGCCCAGGTAGCCGAACTGCAGGTCGCGGCGGGCGTCCAGCGCCGCGGCCACGCGCGCCAGGTCGTAGTCGGCCAGTTGCGGGTCGATCAGCCCGCCTTCGATGCCGCGCTGGATGAAAGTGGGGAAATAGTCGGCGTAGCGGGTGGCCATGTCGGCTTGCGAGACTTCCTCGCCCAGCACTTCCTTGCGGATCGTGTGCAGCAGGAGGCGCGCCGTGACCTGGCTGTAGGCCGGGTCTTTCTCGACCAGCGCGCGCGCCGACAGGATGGCGGACTTGAATACTTCGTCGACGGGGATGCCGTCGTACAAGTTCTTCACCGTTTCCTTCAGGATGGCCTCGGTGTCGATGAATTCGGCCAGGCCTTCGCCGGCCGCCTCGATGGTGGCGCGCAGCGCGGCCAGGTCGAGCGGGCGGCGCACGCCGTTGTCCACCACGTTCAGGTGGCTCTCCTGGGCGGCGGCGGGGGCCTTGTCCAGCACTTCGGCGGCCGCGGCGCGCTCTTGGGCGCGCTTCTCGCGGTACAGCACGTAGGCGCGGGCCACATCGTGCTCGCCCGAGCGCATCAGGGCCAGTTCGACCTGGTCCTGGATGTCTTCAATATGGAAGGTGCCGCCGGCCGGGCGGTTGCGGACCAGCGCATTGACTGCCTGCGAGGTCAGCGTCTCGACCAGTTCGCGCACGCGCGCGGAGGCCGCGCCCTGGCCGCCATTGACGGCCAGGAAGGCCTTGGTCATGGCGATGGCGATCTTGCTGGGTTCGAAACCCACCACGGAGCCATTGCGCCGGATGACGTTGTAACTGGCCCACTTGCCGCCATTGGCATCGGCCTGGGTTTCGGTTTCGGAAGGCGGCACGGCGGAAGGCCGGGTCACAGAGGCGATCGTAGTCTGCATGGAAGCTCCTGTGGAATAGCGTCGATAAAAGGCATGGGCAGGCCCATGCCAGGTGCTGAATGTATTTGGGGAGGGGTCGCGCCGAGCCGGAACGAACGCCCGGCAGCGCCAGGCGGAAGAGAATCCGATAATTCTGACGACCACTACATATAGTGTAACACCCCTCGTATGGCACTAATTCTAGTGATCGAGGGGGGAGGGAACAAGGAGAACGATTGCCAAGCTTGCCAATTAATTGTGACAAAATACGACATACGCGCCGGTGAGGCGCGTACGGCGTAGTGTTCGCTCTCAGGTCGCCGTTTTATGCGCTTTTGCGCAAGGAAACGTCCGGAGAGGCAGGCGGACCGTAGTGTTGCAGCATTTGCTGCAAGCTCCTGCGATAGCTGGCCACACTGGCCGCCTTGACGTGCCCGAAGCCCCGCACCTTGTCGGGCAGGGCCGCGATGCTGGCGGCCTGCGGCAGGTTGGCCGGCGACAGGTGGTCGAGCAGGGTCTGCACCACGCGGCGGTATTCGTCGATCAGTTCCCGCTCCATGCGCCGTTCGGCGCTGTGGCCGAACGGGTCCAGCCAGCTGCCGCGCAGGCCCTTGAGCCGCGCCAGGACCCGCATGACGGGCAGGGTGGCCGGGCCCAGCGCGATCTTGCGCGGGATGCCGGTGTGCGGGTCCTTGCGCGCCAGCAGCGGCGGCGCCATGTGGAAGCGCAGCGTGTAGTCGCCCTCGAACTGCTCGCGCAACTGTTGCTGGAAGCCGCCATCGGTGTAGAGCCGGGCCACTTCGTACTCGTCCTTGTAGGCCATCAGCTTGAACAGATTGCGCGCCACCGCCATGGCCAGCCGCGGGGTGCGCGCCTCGGGCGCCAGTTGGCGCTCGCGTTGCGCGACGCGTTCGACCAGCTGCCGGTATTGCTCCGCGTAGGCGGCGTTCTGGTAGGCCGTCAGGTCGCGCACCCGGCGCTCCACGGCGCGCTCGAACGATTCGGGTACATGCAGCTGCACCACCTGGGCGCGCGGCCGCAGCGCGGCTTCCAGCGCCTGCGGCTCGTGCGCGGCCAGCCGGCCGGCCTCGAACGCATCGCGGTTGGCCTGTACCGCCACGCCGTTCAACTCGATGGCGCGCACCAGGGCGGCATGCGACAGCGGTACGCCGCCGCGCTGCCAGGCGTGACCCAGCATGAACATGTTCGACAGGATGCTGTCGCCGAACAGCGCCAGCGCGGCCTGGTGCGCGTCCAGCGCGGCCGTGTTGGCCGCGCCGGCGGCATGCTGGATCTTGGCCAGCAGCGCCTCGGGCCGCAGCGCGGCGTCGGGGTCGCGGGTGAATTCGGAGACCGGCGCCACGTAGGTGTTGACGGTGACGCGGGTATGGCCGCGGCGCAGCGCGCCCAGCGAGTCGGGCGCCACCGCCGCGACGGGATCGCACAGGATGGCCGCGTCGGCTTGCTGCCAGTCCAGCCGCACCGGGCCGCCGACCGCGCCGGCAGGCGCCAGGCGGATGTGGCTGACCACGGTGCCGCCTTTCTGGGCCAGGCCGGTCAGGTCCAGCACCGAGGGCGACAGGCCCTGCAGGTGCGCGGCCATCGATACGATGGCGCCGATGGTGATCACGCCGGTGCCGCCCATGCCGGCCACCAGCAGCCGGTAGGGTTGGTCGGGCGCATGGACCGGCGGCAGGGGCAGCGCGTCCAGGCGCTGCCGCCAGGCCGGCGCGCGGTCGGCCGGCGCGGCCTGCTTGCGCAGCTTGCCGCCCAGCACCGACACGAAGCTGGGGCAGAAGCCTTCGGCACAGGAATAGTCCTTGTTGCAGCTCGACTGGTCGATGGCGCGCTTGCGTCCGTAAGGCGTCTCCAGCGGCACGATGGACAGGCAGTTGGACTGCGCGCCGCAATCGCCGCAGCCTTCGCATACGGCGCTGTTGATCAGCAGCCGGCGCGGCGGGTCGGGGAACTGGTTCTTCTTGCGGCGCCGGCGCTTTTCCGCCGCGCAGGTCTGGTCGTGGATCAGCACGGTCACGCCGGGGGTGGCCCGCAATTCGCGCTGCAGGGCGTCGAGTTCGCGCCGATGGTGCACGGTGACGCCGGCGGGCAGGGCGACGCCCTGGTACTTGTCCGGCTCGTCGGTGGTCACCACGATGCGCGCCACGTTCTCGCCGCGCAGTTGCTGGCAGATCTGCGGCACCGAGATCGGCCCGTCCACCGGCTGGCCGCCGGTCATGGCCACCGCGTCATTGAACAGTATCTTGTAGGTGATGTTGGCGCGCGCGGCCACCGCCTGGCGTATGGCCAAGTAGCCGGAATGGTAGTAGGTGCCTTCGCCCATGTTCTGGAACACGTGCGGCATATCTATATAGCGGGACAGGCCGATCCAGTCGACGCCTTCGCCGCCCATCTGGGTCAGGCCGCCGGTGTCGCGGTCCATCCAGGCCGCCATGTAATGGCAACCCACGCCCGCCAGCGCCTGGCTGCCTTCCGGCACCTTGGTCGAGGTGTTGTGCGGGCAGCCCGAACAGAAATAGGGGCGCCGCCGCATGCCGTCCGCGTCGTTGGACAGCGGCGCGGGACAGGCGAACGCGGCGGGGTCGGCGGTGCTGCGCAGCCCGGCGGTGCGCGCCAGCCAGGCCGCCAGCGGCGCGGCCAGCAGCGACGGGCGCAATTGCCCGGCCGCCGGAATCAGCGGCGCGCCGTCCAGCCCGGTCTTGCCGGCCACGCTGGGGCGCTCGGCGCGGTTGTACAGCAGGTCCTTGATCTGGCTTTCGACCACCGCACCTTTTTCCTCGATCACCAGGATGTGCGACAGGCCGCGCGCGAAGTCATACAGCCGCTCGGCGTCCAGCGGCCAGGTCAGGCCGGGCCGGTAGATGCGCACCGGCGTGTGGGCGGCCCGCGGGTCGATACCCAGGCGGGCCAGCGCTTCCATGACGTCCAGGTGCGCCTTGCCGACCGTCACCAGCCCCACCGTGGCGTGCGGCGCGGCGCATTCCAGCTTGTCGATCGAATGGCGGCGCGCGAACGCGCGCACGGCTTGCAGGCGCGTCTGCATGCGCGTCTCGACGGCCGGCGACAGGAAGTCGCGCGCCGTGTATTCCAGCGCCTCGCGCGGCAGGTCCGGGTCGGCCGGCATGTCATAGCACGCCGGCGGCGCCGGCTCGAACGCCTGGCCGCTTTCCACGGTTTCCGAGATGGCCTTGAAGGCCACCCAGGTGCCGCTGTGGCGCGACAGCGCCCAGCCCCACAGCCCGAAGGTCTCGTATTCCTCGATCGTGGCCGGGTGCACGATGGGCATCTGCCAGCCGATCAGCGAGGCTTCGCTGGCATGCGGGATCGACGAGGACACGGCGGTATGGTCGTCGCCCACCACCACCAGCACGCCGCCATGGCGCGAGGCGCCGGCGGCGTTGCCGTGGTGCAGGGCATCGCCGGCGCGGTCCACGCCCGGGCCCTTGCCGTACCACAGCGCGAATACGCCATCGACTTTCCGGTCGGCGCGCACGCCGGCCTGCTGGGTGCCCATGATGGCGGTCGCCGCCATGTCTTCATTGATGCCGGGCACGAAGCTGACCTGGTGGGCGTCGAGGATCTCTTTGGATTTCCACATCGCCATGTCCACGCCGCCCAGCGGCGAGCCGCGATAGCCCGACACGAAGCCGGCGGTGTTCAGGCCCCGTTCGCGGTCCAGGCGGCGCTGTGTCAGCAACATGCGCACCAGCGCCTGCGTGCCGGTCAGGAATACGCGCCCGCGGGTGCGGGTCAGGTTGTCTTGCAGTCGGTAATCCAGATCCAGGATCGGCTCGGCCGCCGGGGTTCCGTCCATGATGGCGCTCCTATGGTTCTACCCATGATAGGTGCGCAGCACTGGCGATTTATTGCGTTATCGGATCGTGAAATCCCTATAATTTGAAATAAACATTTCGTTTTGGGATAAAAGGAGGTGCGGCGTGGACAAAACCGATATCGGCATCCTGCGGGCATTGCAGGAGGACGGCCGCGCATCGGCCCAGCAGTTGTCCGAGCGGGTGGGCTTGTCGACCGCGCCGGTGTGGCGCCGGGTCAAGGCGCTGGAGGCCGCCGGCGTCATCCGCGGCTACAGCGCGCAAGTCGATCGCGCCCAGGTCGGGCTGCACGGCTGCATGTTCGCGCAGATCAGCCTGGAACGGCATTCGGCCAGCACGGTCGAGAACTTCGAGCGTTCCGTGCGCGATGCGCCGGAGGTCCTGGAATGCTATGCGGTGACGGGCGATTCCGATTTCCTGCTGAAGATCCTGGTGGAAAGCCCGGAGGCCTACGACCGCTTCCTGCACCGTTTCCTGTTCAACCTGCCGGGCATCCGCCAGACCCGCACCATCGTGGCGCTGCGCGAGATCAAGCACGAGGTGCGGTTGCCGCTCAACGCGGCTTGAGGCCGGCGATGTCCACCCATTCTTTCCAGCGCGCCGTGTCTTCCTTGACGAAGGCATCGAACTGCGCCACATCCATCGACTCGGGTTGCAGCCCCAGCTCGCGGAATTTGCGCACCGTCTCGGCGTCCGCCAGGGCGGCGCGCATATGTTCGTTCATCTTCTGCACGATGGCCGGCGGCGTGCCGGCGGGCGCCGACAGGCCCAGCCATCCCGCGACCGCGTAGCCCGGATAGTAAGTGGCCATCGTGGGCACGTCGGGCCAGGCGGGATTGGGCGCGGCGGCGCTCACGGCAATCGGCCGCAGGCCCTTGCCCTGGATTTGTCCCATGGCCGTCAGGTAGTCGACGAAGGCAAAGCCGATCTGCTTGCCGCGCAAGTCGGTGATGATCTGCGTGATGTTCTTGTAGGCCGCGCCGTTGATCTCGATCCCGGCGCGCGCCTTGAACAGTTCCGCTGGCACCTGCGACGACGAGCTGTAATAGCCGAAGAACACTTCGCCCGGATGCTTGCGCGCGTACTCCACCAGTTCGGGAACGTTGCGGTAAGGGGCGTCCGGCGCCACGATGCCGACCGAGCCGAACGTGCCGAACAGGCCGACCTGGACGAAATCTTTCTGGGCGTCGTAGGGCAGCGACTTGTACAGGAACTGGTTGGCGCTGTGCGTGGAGTTGGTCGACAGCAAATATGTATAGCCGTCGGCGGCCGCCTTGCTGGCGGCCTGTGTGCCGACGATGCCGCCGGCGCCCGGGCGGTCTTCCACCACCACCGTCTGGCCGGTGCGCTGGCCCAGGTACTGCGCGAAGGTGCGGGCGGTGAGGTCGGCGGCGCCGCCGGGTGCCGATGGCACGATCAGGGTCACGGTCTTGGCCGGCCATCCGGCCGCGTCGGCGTCGCCGGCGGCGCGGGTGGACGCGAGCGGCAGCAACATGGCCAGCATGACTGGCGCGACGCGAATGATGCGGGGGGGTGGGCATGGGGGTTCCTCCTTTGCTGTCTCGTTGTCTTCTATGGGCGCGCGGCTATGAAAGACGAGGCGCCGCCCAGTCATGGATGGCCTGGGCGCTTTGCCGCCAATTGCGCGAATACATCATGCAGTGCGGCTGCTCGGCCAGCCGCTGGTGCGAGAAGCCGAACAGGTCCGCCACCGCGCGGTCCTGGCCGGCGGGATGGCGCTCGGGCGTATCCAGGCCGGCTTCCAGGCACAGGCCAGGCGCGCCGACCTGGGCCGGGTCCACCGGCACGCGCAGCCGATAGCGGTCGTTGATGACCTCCGGGCTTTCCGGGCACAGGCGCCGGGCGACCAGGGCGGCCTCCGATGGATCGCAGGGGCCCAGGAAGCGCGCACCGATCTGCTCCGGGCCGGGGGGCGGCACCGCGAGCCCCCGCGGCACCGCGTCCAGGGCCCGTGCGCCAGCCAAGTTGGCCGGCGGCGAGGGCGCCATCAGCACCACGCCCGCCACTGGCCGCGCGGCGGCGCATAGCAGCGTCGGCAGGGCGCCCATGCTGTGTCCCGCGACGATGACCGGCCCGCCGATCCGGTCGCAGGCGCCCACCACGCAGGCCGCCAGGTCGGCGATGGCGATTCGCGCGAAATGGTCCGGCTGGGACAGGCCGCCGTGGCCGGGCAGGTCCAGGGCCGCGCAGGCGACGCCCCGCGCGGCGAAGAAGCGCAGGAAGTGCGCATAACACCAGGCGCCGTGGAATGCGCCTGGCACGAACAGCAGCGTGGGCGCGCCCGGGCGGGCGGCCCGTCCGGTGACCAGGCGGCCGCCGCCAATGGACTGGGCGGCCAACGTATCGATGAAACTGAAATCCAGGTGGGGCGGGATCGGTCTGCTCGGCATCCCGGCATCTTAGGCTGGCGCTTTTTATCAGAAAATTTTATTTTTCATATCGAAAAATAAGTCCATCAAATCAGAGGCCAGACCATGTCCCGCCTGCCCGAGCTGTCCGTGCAGCACTACCGGCATTTCCTGCTGGTGGCCGAATTGCGCAGCTTTCGCGCCGCCGCCGCGCGCGCCTGCCGTTCGCAGCCGGCCTTGTCGTTGTCGATCAAGGAAATGGAGCACCGGCTGGGCCAGCCGCTGTTCGAGCGCGGCAGCCGGGTCGTGCTGACCCGCTACGGCCAGGAATGCCTGCCGCTGGCGCGCGAGCTGGTCGAGCATCACGACCGCGTCGCCGGCGCGCTGGGCGGCCTGGCCCGCAACGAAGGGGGGCTGCTGGCCCTGGCGTCGGTGGCTACCGTCGCCATGCACTGGCTGCCGGAGTTGGTGGCCGCCTATCGCCTGCAGTATCCCGGCGTATCGCTGCGCATCTTCGATGACAACTCCGAAGGCGTGGAGCGCATGGTGCTGGCGGGCGAAGTCGAATTGGGCGTGTGCAGCCCGGTAGCGCGCGATCGCCGGCTCGAGTTCGAGCCGCTGCTCCACGACGCCTTCGGCCTGGTGTGTCACAAGAAGCATCCGCTGGCCGGCCGCAAATCCGTCACTTGGCGCGAGATCGCCGCGCTGCCGCTGGTGGGAACGGTGGCGCACCGCCAACTGGCCGGACACCCGCAAGCGGCTTTCATGATGGATCGTCCCGTATTTGTCTCCAATATGATGTCGCTGCTCGCCATGCTGGAGCGCGGCGTCGGCGTGACCGTACTGGCCCGGCTGGGCGTGCCGCCGGATTCCGGCCGGCTGGCCTTCGTGCCGCTCAGCCGTCCGCGCATCGAGCGGCAACTGGGCATCATGCGCCTGGCGGGCCGGACGCTGTCGCCCGCGGCGGCGGCCATGCAGGCCCTGCTGCGCGGCAAGGCGGCCGGCGGCTAGGCGCACTGTTGCTCCCGCACACCAGATGTCGGATGTGTTCATTGCATCCGCGGCGCGCCGTCATTAGAGTGCGTGCTTGCATACGCAAGCCGCACGGCGCGCGTCGTTTCGAGGAAGTCATGAATAGTGTGTTGTGGTATCGCCGTATCGGCGCCCTGGGCGCCGCGCTGATCCTGGCCGGTTGCGCCGCTCGTAAAACCGCCGAAGCGCCCGCTGCGCCCCGCGCGCCGGCCGCGCCTCCCGCCCCGGCCGCTTGCGTGCCGGCCGCGGCGGGCAGCCCCTTGACCGGAACCTGGCTGTCGAATACCCGGCCGCGCGGCGTGGCCGGCGAATTCCGCGCGCTGATCGTACTGGGCGCCGACGGCACGCTGCGCTACGAGACGCAACTGAAAGTCGGCAAGCGTACCCGCCCGGCGTTGCGGGAAACCGGCTGCTGGCTGCTGGACAACGGCGTGCTGACCCTGCAGACCACGCGCTCCAACGGCGAGCTGGTCGATACCGCGGATCCCATCTACCAGAATCGCTATCGCGTCGAGAAAACCGAGGCGGCGCGCCTGACGCTGCGCGAACTGCGCGCGGGCGGACAGGTGATCACGGCGCGCCGCATGCCGGCCGGCTATCGCCTGCCCGATTGACGGTCCCGCGATGCCGCCGATCCAGTCCCGCAATCGTGCCATCGCGCTGCTGGCGCTGGCTGCCTTCGTCAGCGCCAGCGCCTTCCGCATCTGCGATCCCATGCTGCCCCGGCTGGCCAGCGAATTCGGCACGTCTACCGGGCAGGCGGCCGCCACGGTGACTGCGTTCGCCATCGCCTATGGGTTGCTGCAGATGTTCTTCGGCCCGGTCGGCGACCGCTACGGCAAGTACCGCGTGGTGGCGGTCGCCACCTTCGCCTGCGCCATCGGCAGCGCCGGCGCGGTGCTGGCCCCCTCGCTGGATGTGCTGGTGCTGTGCCGCGCGCTGTCTGGCGCGGCCGGCGCGGGCATCGTGCCCCTGTCGATGGCGTGGATCGGCGATACCGTGCCCTACGAAGAGCGCCAGGCCACCCTGGCGCGCTTTCTCACCGGCACCATCCTGGGCATGGCCGCGGGCCAGTTGGCTGGCGGCTGGTTCGCCGACACGATCGGTTGGCGCTGGGCCTTCGGCGCGCTGGTGGCGGGCTACCTGGTCGTCGGCCTGCTGCTGTGGCGCGAAGTCGGCCGCCAGTCGGCCGATGCCGCGGCGGCGACCACGCCGGCGGCCGCGCCGCGCCAGGGATTCGTGGCGCAGGTGCGCACGGTCCTGGGCGTGCGCTGGGCGCGCATCGTGCTGGCCACGGTATTCATCGAGGGCTTGCTGGTGTTCGGCACGCTGGCGTTCGCGCCCGCCTATCTGCACGAGCGCTTCGGCCTGTCGCTGACCGCGGCCGGCGCGGCGGTGGCGGTCTATGCGCTGGGCGGGCTCATGTACACGCTGGTGGCCGGGCCGGTGCTGCGCCGCCTGGGCGAGCGCGGCCTGGCCAATGCGGGCGGCCTGGTGCTGTGCGCGGCATTCGCCACCTACCTGTTCGGTCCCGCGTGGGGCTGGAGCCTGCTGGCCAGCATACTGGCCGGGTTCGGCTATTACTTGCTGCACGCCACGCTGCAGACGCATGCCACCCAGATGGTGCCCAGCGCGCGCGGCACGGCGGTGGCCTGGTTCGCCTCCTGCCTGTTCCTGGGGCAGGCGGTGGGCGTGGCCCTGGCAGGGCTGGTGGTCGACGCGGCGGGCGCGGCGGCGCTGTTCGGCGCGGCCGCGGTGCTGCTGCCGCTGCTGGGCGGCAGCTTCGCGTGGGCCCTGCGCCGCCGGCTGGCCGCGTCCACGGCGCGCTGATGGCGCCTGGTCTTTCGCAGGCCCAGGCAGGCAGGTGCCAGGGTCCCGCCGGGCGCCCGGCACTTGGCCCGGTTCACAGCGCGGCCAGGCGCTCCAGCACGGCGTTCTTGCCGATCAGCGCCAGCACGGCGTCGACCGCCGGCGTCTGCGGCTGGCCCACCACCGCCACGCGCAGCGGGATCGCCAGTTGCGGCATCTTCAGGCCGCGCTCGGCCAGCACCGTCTTGATCAGCGCGGCAATCGCCTCGCGGGTCCAGTCGATGTCCTGGGCGCGCCGGGCGAAATCGGCCAGCGCCTCGCGCGCGGCCGGAGTCAGGTGCTGCTCGGCCAGTTCCGCGCTGGCGGGGTGGTGCGGTCCGCAGAACAGCATGGCAGCCTCGGCCAATTGCTCCAGCGTTTCGGCGCGGTCTTTCAGCAGCCCCATCGCGCCGGGCAGGTCGACTGCGGCGGGATTGCCGCCGCGCCGCTCGATGCGAGGCGCCACGCGCCCGGCCAGCTCGGCGTCGTCCATCTGCTTGATGTAGTGCGCGTTGACCCAGTTCAGTTTCTTGGGGTCCCATTGCGATGCCGACTTGGACAGGTGGCGCGTGTCGAACCACTGCACCAGCTGGTCCCGCGTGAACAGTTCGTCGTCGCCGTGGCTCCAGCCCAGGCGGGCCAGGTAGTTCACCATGGCTTCCGGCAGGTAGCCCTGGGCGTCGTATTCCATGACGTTGACCGCGCCGTGGCGCTTGGACAGCTTTTCGCCGTCCGGGCCGAGGATCATCGGCACGTGGCCGTATTCCGGCAGCGTCGCGCCCAGCGCGCGCAGGATGTTGATCTGGCGCGGCGTGTTGTTGACGTGGTCGTCGCCGCGCAGCACATGGGTGATGCCCATGTCCCAGTCGTCGACCACCACGCAGAAGTTATAGGTGGGGGTGCCGTCGGGGCGGGCGATGATCAGGTCGTCCAGCTCGGCGTTGTCGAAGCTGATGGGGCCCTTGACCATGTCGTTCCAGCCGGTGGCGCCGTCCTGCGGGTTTTTGAAGCGCACCACCGGCTGGCGGCCGGCCGGCACGGGCGGCAGCGTCTTGCCGGGCTCGGGGCGCCAGGTGCCGTCGTAGCGCGGCTTCAGGCCCTTGGCGCGCGCGGCTTCGCGCATCGCCTCGACTTCCTCGGGCGAGCTGTAGCAATGGTACGCCGTGCCGTCCTTGAGCATCTGCGCGATGACTTCGCGGTAGCGGTCCATGCGCTGCATCTGATAGAACGGCCCTTCGTCGGGCTGCATGCCGAGCCAGTCCATGCTGTCCAGGATGGCCTGCACCGCTTCGGGCGTGGAGCGTTCGAGGTCGGTGTCTTCGATGCGCAGCACGAACACGCCCTGGTGGTGGCGCGCGAACGCCCAGGAAAACAGCGCGGTGCGCGCGCCGCCCAGGTGCAGGAAACCGGTGGGCGAGGGCGCGAAGCGGGTACGGATGGTTGCGGGAGCGTTCGAGGTCATAGGCGGCTGCAAAAAACGGCGGGACGAAGTGCCGCGCCAGGGCGGGGAAGCATGGGCTGCGTCATGGCGATCGCGTGCCCGTCTTGTTACGATGGCCGTATTTTAGAATAGCGCCCGACTCGCTCATGCTGCGCCACGCTCTCGCTCCGCTGTTCGAACCCGGTTCGCTGCTCATCGTGGCCGATCGCGGCCTGCCCGCCGCCGCGACGCTGCCGCCCGAGCTGCGGGCCCGCACCGCGGTGGTCGACGCCGCGCCGGGCCTGGCGCCCGAGCTGCCCGCTTCCGGCGCCGAACTCGCCTGCGGCCAGCGGCCCGACCTGGCGCTGGTATGCGTGTCGCCCGCGGTCCTGCCGGAAACCCTGCGCCGCCTCGCGCCGCTGCAGCCGCGCGCCCTCATCGTGCTGCCGCACGAACTGCCCGACCCATATCCCGGCGGCACCCTGGCGCTGTGCCGGACCTGGGCCCAGGAAACCGGCTGCGCGCTGCTCGGTCCGCGCGCCTTCGGCGCGCAGCGTCCGCATGCCGGCCTGAACCTCAGCCAGCATCCCACCCTGGCGCGCTCCGGCCGCGTGGCGCTGGTGGCGCAGTCGCGCTCCATCACCGCCGCCGTGATGGACTGGGCCGAGGACGTCCACATCGGTTTTTCCACTGCCGTGTCGCTGGGCGACGAAGCGGCCGTCGGGCTGGGCCAGGTGCTCGATTTCCTGGCCAGCGATCCGCGCACCGACAGCATCGTGCTCTACCTGGAAGACGTCGGCACCGCGCGCGAATTCATGAGCGCGCTGCGTTCCGCCGCCAGCGTCAAGCCGGTCATCGTGCTCAAGGCGGGGCGCGACGGCCCGCCCGGCAGCGACGCCGCGCTCGATGCCGCCCTGCGCCGCGCCGGCGCCGTGCGGGTGCGTTATTTCGTCCAGCTATTCTCGGCCGTCAAGGTGCTGGGCTACACGCGCCGGCCGCGCGGCCGCCGCGTCGCCCTGCTGTCCAACGGCAGCGGCCCGCCGCAACTGGCGCTCGATCTCATCGGCCCGGACGCCGCCGTGCTCAAGGCCGAACTGGCGCCCGCCACCCGCCGCGCGCTGGCCGCGCTGCTCGAACCGGACGCCTCCATCGCCAACCCGGTCATCACCTGCGTGCCGCTCACCCCCGAACGCATCCAGGCCGTGCTGGACGCCCTCATCGACGACAACGGGGTCGACGGCGTGCTGGTGCTGCTGGCGCCCGACCCGCTGGCCGACATGCCGGCCGTGGCCCGCCAGCTCGCCCAGATCGCCCCCAAGGCGCGCAAGCCGGTGGTGACCTGTTTCATGGGCGATGCCGGCATGCGGCCGCTGCGCCGCATGCTGGACGACGCCGGCACCTCGGCCTTCCGCACGCCCGAGTCCGCCGCCGACGCGTTCGGCGTGCTCGCCACCCACTATTACAACCAGCAACTGCTGCTGCAGACGCTGCCGCCCGAGCCGCCTGCCCGCCTGCCGGACCTGGCCCGCGCGCGCGCCATCCTCGACGCCGCGCGGGCCGAGGGCCGGCGCGACTTGTCCATCGCCGAATGCCGCAGCCTGCTGGACGCCTTCCACGTCCCCCTGCGCGACGTTCCCGCCGGCGTGCTGCCCGGCGAGCCCGAGTCACGGCCCATGGCCATCCGGGTGCGCCGCGATCCGCGCTTCGGGCCCACCATCCAGTTCGGCATCGGCGGTCCCGACGCGCTCCTGACCAGCGCCCCCGACCGCGGCATGGACCTGCCCCCGCTCAACGGCTTCCTGGCCCGCCAATTGGTCGAGCGCAGCCGCGCCTGGCGGCGGGTGCTGGCGCCCCACATCAGCGGCGCGGCCGCCGAGGCGGTACAGCATGCCCTGGTGCAGGTCTCCGAACTGATCTCCGAGCTGCCCGACATCGAATCGCTCGACATCGACCCGCTCTACGCCGGCGAGGCGCAATTGCGCGCCGCCGGGCTGCGCGTCACGCTGTGCGCCGAGCCGGCCTGCGCCACGCCGCGCGCCAGCGGCTATCCGCACATGGCCATCCACCCGTATCCGGCCCGGCTGGTGCGCACCCGCCAGTTCGAGGACGGCACGCAATGGACCATCCGCCCGATCCGCCCCGAAGACGGCCAGTCGCTGCAGGACTTCATCCGCGGCCTGTCCGAGCGGTCGCGCTACATGCGTTTCGTGTCCATGATGCGTGAACTGACGCCGCGCATGGTGGCGCGCTACACCCAGATCGACTACCACCGCGAGCTCGCCCTGGTGGCCACCACGCAGGTTCCCAACCCCGAGAACCGCGGCCACCCGCGCGAAGTCATCATCGGTTTCGCCCACTACCTGCGCAACGCCGACGGGCGCGGCGCCGAATATGCCCTGGTCATCGGCGACGACTGGCAGCGCCGCAAGCTGGGCGGGCAGCTGATGGAAGCGCTGATCGACGCCGCGCGCGAACAGGGGCTGGAATACATCGACGGCCTGGTGCTGGCCAACAACCGTCCCATGCTCACGCTGATGACCCGCCTGGGCTTCACCAACGACCCGGATCCCGAAGACCCGTCCATGCGGCGCGTCTGGCTGGACCTGCATCCCGCCGGATAGCCCGGTCCGCGCGCAGGGTGCCAGGTTCCGCAGGGGTGCCGTGCCTCGGTGTCTGACACCCTGGCGGGAGTCAGACTCCTGTCGCAAGGGGGGGCAGGTGTCAGGCTCCGCAGGTGCCTGACACCCGTTTGCGCAGGTGCTCGAGACACGTCTCCATGCCCGCCGCGCGCGGGGCAGGCATTTGCCGACCTGCCGCGCCGGCTATGCCTTCAGCACTTCCTGCAGGAACGCCGCGATATCGGCGATTTCCGGCGCGCACACCGAGTGCGGCATCGGATAGGTGTGCCAGCGCACGTCGTAGCCCAGCGCCTGCAATTGCGCCAGCGACGCCTGCGCGCGGGGCAGGGCCACCACGGGGTCGAAGGTACCGTGGGCCAGGAAGATCGGCGTGTCGGCGTTGGCGCCATGGCGTTCGGCGGCCGCCGTGTCCAGCAGCGGCAGGTAGCCCGACAGGCCGATCATGCCGGCCAGTTTTTCTTCGAGTCGCAGGCCGGTGTGCAAGGTCATGGCGCAGCCTTGCGAAAACCCCGCCAGCACGATGCGGGACGTCGGGATGCCGCGCGCGTTTTCCCGCGCGATCAGGGCGCGCACCGCGGCTTCCGATTGGCGGATGCCGGCGGCGTCCTCCTGCCGCACCAGGTCGGTGACCAGGATGTCGTACCAGGAGCGCATCGCCATGCCGCCATTGATGGTCACCGGCTGCACCGGCGCGTGCGGAAAAATGAAGCGCACCGCGGGGCTGGCGCCCAGCCGCAGCTCCGGCACGATGGGCGCGAAATCGTTGCCGTCGGCGCCCAGGCCGTGCAGCCAGATGACGGCGTGGGTGGGGTTGGGGGCGGTTTCGAGCTGGATGCAGTCGAGCAGGGCGGAGTCGGCGCTCATGATGGGAGAGTCGGGTCGGTTCAGGACAGGGCCGCCCGTCAGGCGGCCAGCGATTTCAGGGCCTGGAACAGGGCGCGGTAGTGCTTGCGCTGCGGGTCCTGGCCCGGCTGCAGGGCGGCATTGTGCTGCGCTTCCTTGCGCGCCGCCCGGATCGTCGCGCGCAATTGCTGCGCATCGGCGTCGGGGTGGGCATCCAGCAGCTCGGTGAGCGCCTCGTCGTCGGCCAGCAGGCGTTCGCGCAGGGCTTCCAGCCGGTGCATGGCGGCGGTTTCCTCGCGCGAGCCGTTCTGCCAGGTGTCGAGCTGGGCGCGGATCTCGTCGGCCGGCGCATCGCGCATCAGCTTGCCCACGAAATGCGTCTGCCGGCGCCGGCCCTCGCGGCTGGTGGTGCGCTGCGCCAGGCGGATGGCCTCGTACAGGCGCTCGGCCAGCGGCAATTGCTTGAGACGGTCGTCGGGCAGGTCGATCAGTTGCTTGCCCAGGTCCAGCAGGGCATGCATTTCGCGCTTGACCTGCGATTTGCTGGGACGGTCGTAGCCGTTGTCGTCGAATTCGGCCTGGTCGGCCGGATCGGGGGTAGGGAAAGTCATGGAAACAGCGCAAAGACGGACTTGGCTATGATAACCGTCTCTGTACACTGGACAGCAATGGTCAACTCTCCCACCTCCTCCTTGCCCCTGGCCGCCAACCAGGCCCGTTTCAGCGAATTGGTCGAGCAGGCGCTGGCCCACGCGCGCCGCATCGGCGCCAGCGACGCGGTCGCCGAAGTCTCGGAAAGCCTGGGCCTGTCGGTCACGGTGCGCAAGAACGACATCGAAACCGTCGAACAGACCCGCGACCGCTCGCTTGACCTCACCGTCTATGCCGGCCAGAGCCGCGGTTCGGCCTCGACCTCCGATTTTTCCGAAGAAGCGCTGCGCCAGACCGTCGAGGCGGCCTGGCACATTGCCCGCCACACTGCCGCCGACCCGGCCGCCGGCCTGCCCGACGCCGACCAGCTGGCCACCGACATCCCGGACCTGGCGCTGCACTACCCCTGGCCGATCGCCACCGAAGAGGCGGCCGAACTGGCCCTGCGCGCCGAGCGCGCGGCCCGCGCGGTCGACCCGCGCATTACCAATACCGACGGCGCCACCGTGGGCACCTACGAGGGCCAGTTCGTCATGGGCAATACCCGCGGCTTCCTGGGCGGGTACCCCTATTCGCGCCACAGCCTGTCGGTCGCGCCCATCGCCGGCCGGGGCGACCACATGCAGCGCGACTACTGGTACACCTCCGAGCGCGATCCGGCCCGCCTGGCCAGCCCGGAAGCCATCGGCCGCTATGCCGCCGAACGCACCCTGTCGCGCCTGTCGGCGCGCCGCATCCGCACCGGCAAGTTCCCCGTCCTGTTCGAGGCGCCGCTGGCGCTGGGCCTGCTGGGCGCCTTCACCCAGGCCACCAGCGGCGGGGCGCTGTACCGCAAGGCCAGCTTCCTGGTCGACGCGCTGGGCAAGCCGGTTTTCTCGGACCACATCGACATTGCCGAGGACCCGCACGTGCCGGGCGCCATGGGCAGCTCGCCGTTCGACGATGAAGGCGTGCGCACCCGGGCCCGCAGCGTGGTGGCGGGCGGCGTGCTGGAAGGCTACTTCCTGTCCAGTTACACGGCGCGCAAGCTGGGCCTGGCCACCACCGGCAACGCCGGCGGCTCGCACAACCTGACGCTGTCGTCGCGCCACACCCGGCCCGGCGACGATTTCGAAGCCATGCTGCGCAAGCTCGGCACGGGTTTCCTGGTCACAGAACTCATCGGCCAGGGGGTCAACTACGTCACCGGCGACTACTCCCGCGGGGCCTTCGGCTACTGGGTCGAGAACGGCCGCATCCAGCATGCCGTCCAGGAAGTCACCATCGCCGGCAACCTGGCCGACATGTTCCGCCAGATCGTCGCCGTGGGCACCGACACCATCGCGCGCGGCACCAAGCGCACCGGCTCCATCCTGATCGAGCAGATGGCCATTGCCGGCGCCTGAGGGGCGCCGCCTTCGGATATCCCCGTGGTCCGCTCAGGTATGACAACGTGTAATATCCGCCAGTATCGCTTGCGATATCCCATACCGAGTTGCCACCGAGGAGCCAACAAATGCAACGTCGTTCCTTCCTGAAACAAGCCGGCCTGGGCGCCGTGGCGGGTAGCGCCGCGGTCGCCGCGCCGGTGTTCGCGCAAGACGCGCCCACCCTGAACTGGCGCATGGCGTCCAGCTTCCCGCGCAGCCTGGACACGCTGTTCGGCACGGGCGAGATTTTCTGCAAATTCGTCAACGAGGCCTCGGGCGGCAAGTTCACCATCCGCCACTTCCCCGGCGGCGAAATCGTCCCGGCGCTGCAGGTCATGGACTCGGTGTCCAACAACACCATCGAGTGCGGCCATACCGTTTCGTACTACTACTACGGCAAGAACCCGGCGTTCTGCTTCGATGCCGCCGTGCCGTTCGGCCTGAACGCCCGCCAGATGAACGCCTGGATGTTCGACGCCGACGGCATGAAGCTGACCCGCGAAATGTTCAAGCCGCACAAGATCGTCAACTTCCCCATGGGCAACACCGGCGTCCAGATGGGCGGCTGGTACCGCAAGGAAATCAAGTCGGTCGAGGACCTCAAGGGCCTGAAGATGCGCACCGCGGGCTTCGCCGGCGAAGTGCTGTCGCGCCTGGGCGTGGTGCCCCAGCAGCTGGCCGGCGGCGACGTCTACCCGTCGCTCGAAAAAGGCACGCTGGATGCCGTCGAGTTCGTCGGCCCGTACGACGACGAAAAGCTCGGCTTCAACAAGGTGGCCAAGTACTACTACTACCCGGGCTGGTGGGAAGGCGGCCCGCAGGTATCGCTGTACTTGAACGAAGGCGCCTGGAACGGCCTGCCCAAGTCCTACCAGGCCATCGTCGAGGCCGCCAGCCGCGTGGCCCACGTGGCCATGACCTCGCGCTACGATGCCGTGAACCCGGGCGCGCTGCGCAAGCTCATCGCCGGCGGCGCCGAACTGCGCCCCTTCCCGCGCTCGGTCATGGACGCCTCGTACGAGGCCGCCCAGACGGTCTACAAGGAATTCTCCGACAAAGACCCGAAATTCAAGGCCTTGTACGAGAACTACATGGGCTTCCGCGACAGCGTGGTGCCCTGGTTCCGCCTGGCCGAAGGCTCGTACGACCAATACCTCGGCGTGGCGATGTCGGCCAAGAAGTAACCCGAAGCCACGGACGCAGCCGGCCCCGCCGGCGCGTCCCGGGCATCCGGTGGGGCGGGCGCCATGCCCGCCCCGCTTGCATTCCGGGGCCGATTGCCCAATATTTGCGCAATCGTGCTAGAATCATCAGCTTTCCCTTATTCCGGTTGGTAGCACGGGCGGGTAATAACGCTTAGGCCGGTCTTGGGTTGACCCCAGGTTTTCCATCAAGACACAACGGAATAGGAAAAAATTCTTGCCGGGCTCTTCTGGCAGGAAAATCTTTATATTAGGAACCAATCATGAAGACCTTTGTGGCCAAGCCGCATGAAGTCCAGCGTGACTGGTTTGTGATCGACGCCAAGGGCAAAGTCCTCGGTCGTGTGGCCAGCGAAGTCGCACGCCGCCTGCGTGGCAAGCACAAACCCGAATTCACGCCGCACGTTGATACCGGCGATTACATCGTCATCATCAACGCCTCCGAGATCGTCGTTACGGGCAACAAGGCGCAAGACAAGAAGTACTTCCGCCACACCACCTACCCGGGCGGCATCCGCGAAACGAACTTCGAGAAAATGCAGCAGCGTTTTCCCGGCCGCGCCATCCAGAAGGCCGTCAAGGGCATGCTGCCCAAGGGTCCGCTGGGCTACGCCATGATCAAGAAACTCAAGGTGTACGCCGGTGCCGAGCACCCGCACACCGCTCAGCAGCCCAAGCCGCTGGATATCTAAGGAAACGCCATGATCGGTAACTGGAACTACGGAACCGGCCGTCGCAAAACCTCGGTGGCTCGTGTTTTCATCAAGAAAGGTTCGGGCAAGATCATCGTCAACGGCAAGCCCGTCGACGAGTTCTTCGCGCGCGAAACCGGCCGCATGATCGTGCGCCAGCCGCTCGAGCTCACCGGCCACCTCGAATCGTTCGACATCAAGGTCAACGTGCACGGTGGCGGCGAAACCGGCCAGGCCGGCGCGGTGCGTCACGGCATCACCCGTGCCCTGATCGACTACGACGCGGCGCTCAAGCCCTCGCTGTCGCAAGCTGGCTTCGTCACCCGCGACGCCCGAGAAGTCGAACGCAAGAAAGTCGGCTTCCGCAAGGCACGTCGGCGCAAGCAGTTCAGCAAGCGCTAATGTCCCCGAAAAGGCCGCGAAAGCGGCCTTTTTGTTTCAGGGCGCGGCACGCGAAGCGATACAATCTTTTTTCGTCCTACGGAAGCACCACACCATGGCCAACGCATCGAACTCCCGCATCAAGGTCGGCATCGTCGGCGGCACCGGCTATACCGGCGTCGAACTGCTGCGCCTGCTGTCGCAGCATCCCAACGTGGAACTCACCGCCATCACGTCCCGCAAGGAAGACGGGCTGCCGGTGGCCGATATGTTCCCGAACCTGCGCGGCCGCGTGAAGCTGGCGTTCTCCACGCCCGAAAAAGCCAACCTGGCCGATTGCGACGTGGTGTTCTTCGCCACCCCGCATGGCGTGGCCATGGCGCAGGCGCAGGAACTGCTCGCCGCCGGCACGCGCATCATCGACCTGGCCGCCGATTTCCGGCTGCAGGACACGGCCACGTTCGAGCGCTGGTACAAAATGCCGCACAGCTGCCCCGACATCCTGGCCGAATCGGTGTACGGTCTGGTCGAACTCAACCGCGAAGCCGTGGCCAAGGCTCGCGTCGTCGGCAACCCCGGCTGCTATCCCACCACCGTACTGCTGGGCCTGGCACCGCTGCTCGAGAACGGCCTGGTGGATACCCAGACCCTCATCGCCGACTGCAAGTCGGGCGTTTCCGGCGCTGGCCGCAAGGCCGAGGTGGGCACGCTGTTCTCCGAGGCAAGCGACAACTTCAAGGCCTACGGCGTGGCGGGCCATCGCCATCACCCCGAGATCACCGAGCAGCTCGAAAAGCTGGCCGGCGGCAAGGTCGGGCTGACCTTCGTGCCCCACCTGGTGCCCATGATCCGCGGCATGTTCTCGACACTCTATGCGCGCATCCGCCCGGAAGCCCTCGGCACGGATTTCCAGGCGCTGTACGAAAAGCGCTACGCCGACGAAGCCTTCGTGGACGTCATGCCGGCCGGCAGCCAGCCCGAGACGCGCTCGGTGCGCGGTTCCAACAACCTGCGCATCGCCGTGCAGCGTCCCGGCAACGGCGACCTGCTGATCGTGCTGGTCATCCAGGACAACCTGGTCAAGGGCGCTTCCGGCCAGGCGGTGCAGAACATGAACCTCATGTTCGGCCTGCCCGAGTCGGCCGGCCTGGACCAGGTCGCCATCCTGCCGTAATGCCTTGCCGGGCCGTCCCTGCGCGGGCGGCCCGGCGGACACGATGCAAGCCGTTCCCGAACCGACCCCCGCGCGCCGATCCGGCTCCGTGATGCGATGGCTGGCCGCGCTCTGCGTACTGGCCGTGGGGGTGGCGCTGGGCGCCGCGGCGGGCTATCGCTATGCCCAGCACATGGCCGATACGCCGGGCAGCGTAATGCTGACCGCCGACCAGGCCGCTGCCCAGGAGGCCGCCGTCCGGCAAAGCCAGGCGGAAAGCCGCTTCCTGCGCGCCCAATTGGATACGGCCGACGGCGAGATCGCCGTCGAGCGCGCCGCGCGCCAGGAACTGGAAACCCAGCTGCGCAGCACCCAGGAAGAACTCGGCCGGGTGCGCGACCGGCTGGCCTTCTTCGAGCAGCTCCTGCCGCCGGGCCCGGAAGGGGCGGTCGATATCCGCGGCGCCGAGATCCAGCGCGAAGGCCCGGGGTTGCGCTACCGGGTGCTGTTGATGCGCAGCGGCCGCGGCGACACCCCCTTCACGGGCATGCTGCGATTCCAGGCGGCCGGCATCCTGAAGGGCGAGACCGTCTCGGTGGACCTGGCGCCCATGCAGGTCAAGGCCGATACGCCGGCCGACCCCGGCGCGGCGTCGGCCGCGGATGCCAGCCCCCTGGCCCTGCGGTTCGACCAGTACCAGCGCAGCCAGGGCATGCTGCAATTGCCCGAGGGATTTGTCCCCGAAACCGTCACCGTCAGCGTGCTGGAAGGCAGCACCGTGCGGGCGTCGCGCACCGTCAAACTGGAATTTTGAACGGCGCCGCGTCTGCGCTATAGTGAACCCATGCAGGCGGCATCGCCGCCCGATCCCATATGGCCGACACGGCCAGGAGCTCCACCATGAATGCAGTCACTGAAACCGTCGATCTCCAGGCGCCTCCGTCGCCGCTGGTCTTCACCGATTCCGCCGCGGCCAAGGTCAAGGACCTGCTGGCCGAAGAGGGCAACCCCGAACTGAAACTGCGCGTGTTCGTGCAGGGCGGCGGCTGTTCCGGCTTCCAGTACGGCTTCACCTTCGACGAAGCCGTCAACGAAGACGACACCGTGCTCGACAAGAACGGCGTGCAATTGCTGGTCGATCCCATGAGCTTCCAATACCTGGTCGGCGCCGAGATCGACTACAAGGAAGACCTCGAAGGCGCGCAATTCGTCATCCGCAATCCCAACGCCACCACCACCTGCGGCTGCGGCTCGTCGTTCTCGGTCTGAGGCGGCGCGGGCGCTGCGGCGCGCGCATCCAATCCAAGCCCCCGCCCTGGCGGGGGCTTGTCATTGAGGCATGCAGGCGGGCGTGGCCCGGCTTGCGTGCCTTTCAAGCGGGATACAACGCCCCCAGCACGCGCGGGCCGCGCGCGCCGGTGACTTCCGGCACGCCGGCCGGCGTGCGGTCCAGGCAGGCCTGGGCCAGCCAGGCGAAGGCCATGGCCTCTACCCATTGGGCCGGCACGCCGGCCGCGTCGGTGGGCTGCACGGGCCGCTGCAGGCAGTAGGCCAGTTCACGCATCAACCCCGTGTTGCGGGCGCCGCCGCCGCACACCAGCACATCGCGCGTGGCCGGCGCGCTGGCCTCCAGAGCATCGGCCACCGTGCGGGCGGTGAAGCGCTGCAGCGTGGCCTGTACGTCTTCGGGCGCGGGGCGGACGCCGTCGTAGCTTTGCAGGCGCTGGTCCAGCCAGGCGGCATCGAACAGGTCGCGCCCGGTGGATTTGGGCGGCGGCAGGGCCAGCCACGGTTCGCTGGCGATCAGGTGTTCGAGCAGGTCCGGCAGCACCCGGCCGGACGCGGCCCAGCGGCCGTCGGCGTCGTAGGCTTGCCCGGTATGTCGGTGGCACCAGGTGTCCAGCAGCACGTTGGCGGGGCCGGTGTCGAAGCCGCGCGGCGGCTGCCCGGCCTGCAGCAGGGTAAGGTTGGCGATGCCGCCCAGGTTGAGCACGGCGCGCGGGTGCGCGGCCTGGAACATGGCGGCGTGGAAGGGCGGCACCAGCGGCGCGCCCTGGCCCCCGGCCGCCACGTCGCGGCTGCGGAAGTCGGCCACCACATCTATGCCGGTGAGTTCGGCCAGCAGGGCGGGCGCATTGAGCTGCAGGGTATAGCCCAGGTCGGGCCGGTGGCGCACCGTCTGGCCATGCGCCCCGATGGCGCTGACGGCCGAGGCGGGCTGGCCCGCCTGTTCCAGCAGGGTTTGTACCGTGCGCGCATACAGGCGCGCCAGGCCTTGCGCCGCCACGGCGGCGCGATGCAGTTCGTCGGCGCCGCTGGCGTTCAGCGCCAGCAGCTCGGCGCGCAGATCCGGCGGCATGGGCAGCCCGGCGCTGGCCAGCACTTGCGGCGCCGCGCCGGGCGCCAGGCGTGCCAGCACGCCATCGGCGCCGTCCAGGCTGGTGCCCGACATCAAGCCAATGAAAAGGCGGCCCGACGTCGGGGAACGCGGGCCGCCGGATCGAGTCATGGGCGTGCCGGCCGAGCCGGACCTAGCGGCTGGCCACGTTGGTGGCGGATTCGGGCAGGGTCTGCTGGAATTCCGTCAGCAGGGCGATCTGCTGCTTGTAGGGCAGCACGGCTTCCTTGAATTTGCGGGCCTCGGCGGCGTCCAGCGGGCGGCTGACCGGCAGGTCGGCCGCCAGGGGGTCGACCGGCTGGTTGTCGATGCGGAATTCGTAGTGCAGGTGCGGCCCGGTGGCCCAGCCGGTGGAGCCCACGTAGCCGATGAGCTGGCCCTGCGCGACTTTGGCGCCGCGCTTGATGCCCGCGGCGATGCGGCTCTGGTGGGCGTAGACGGTGGAGTACTTGCCGAAGTGCTTGATGATGACCACATTGCCGTAGCCGCGCTGCTGGCCGGCGAACTCGACCGTGCCGTCGGCGGTGGAGTGGATCGGCGTGCCGGTGGGGGCGGCGTAGTCCACGCCCTTGTGTCCCGTCCAGGTTTTGTGGATGGGGTGCATGCGCATGCCGAACGTGGAGCTGATGCGCGAGAACTTCAGGGCGGTGCGCAGGAACGCGCCGCGCAGGCTGACGCCGTCGAAGTCGTAGTAGGCGCCCGACTTGCCGTCGGGGCTGAACCAGACGGCGTTGTAGGTCTTGCCGTTGTTGACGAACTCCAGCGCCAGCACGCGGCCGGCGCCGGCGTAGCGGCCCTGGTGCGAGCGGACTTCGTACACCACGCGGAACTGGTCGCCGCGCCGGATGTCGCGCAGGAAATCGACCTTGGAATTGAGGATGTCGGCCATCTGCATGGTGACCGAATCCGGGACCCCGGCGGCATCGGTGGCGCCGAACAGCGACGAGCGGATGGTGCCGACCGCGACGCGGGTCTGGCGGTCGGTGTTGTCGGAGATCTCGCGGGCGACGTAGGAGTCTTCCGACGGCGTCACCAGCAGCATCTTGGTGGTGATCTGGCCGTTTTCCTCGTCGCCGGGCGTATGGATGTAGCGCAGCCAGACCAGCTTGCCTTCGGCGTCGGTGGCGGCCTGCACCGAGCGGCCCGGATACAGCTTGTAGATGCTGCGGGCGCTGGGCGCCTGGGTCAGGAAACGCTGCAGGCCGGGGGCGTCGATATCCAGGCGCTGCAGCACGGCAGCCAGGGTGTCGCCGCGCCGGATGCGGGTTTCGCTGATGTACGGGGCGGCGTCGTCGATATTGCTGATGCTGACCTGCCCGGCCTGCAGCGGCAGGACGCTTTCGATCTGCCGGGACGGCGGCAGCTCGGTGCGGTCCGGTTGCTGGACCATGCCGAGCGCGGCGGCGCCGGCGAACAGGCCGATGGCGGAAACCAGGAGCGTGCGGCGGAAGAGACCGGCGCGGCGGGACGTGGACTCGGGGCGGGGGGCGAACAGGGCGGCGGCCTTGGCGCGCAGGCTGCCTGCCAGACTGTTGGAGCCACGATTCATCGTGTAGGACCTTTCAGGGTGGCGTGAGTCCCCAGGATGCTTGCGCAGGTACAGGCCGGCCTGGCATGCGCGCTGGCACGCGGGGGCCTGGGCCCTGCGACACATCTGTGAACAACGGGTGTTTAGCCGGGACAGCAACTGCGACGGCGGCAGTTGCGTATGATTAGGGCAGTATCCTAGCTGATTCAGCTAGAATTTTCGACTTCTTTTTGACTTATTTTGGTACTTTTTTCACGATTTTGCCGGTACCAGCCCCCGTTTCTGCACTCATCATGTCCCAACCCCAAGCTCCCATCACTTCCGAGGTCGAAGCCGACCTGCGCGTCGCCACCCGTGGCTGCGACGAACTGCTGGTCGAATCCGAGTTCGCCCAGAAGCTGGCCAACAGCCGGGCCAGCGGCGTGCCGCTGCGCATCAAGCTGGGGCTGGATCCCACCGCGCCCGACATCCACCTGGGCCACACGGTGGTGCTCAACAAAATGCGGCAACTGCAAGACCTGGGGCATACGGTCATCTTCCTGATCGGCGATTTCACCTCCATGATCGGCGATCCGAGCGGGCGCAATTCCACTCGGCCGCCGCTCACCCGGGAACAGATCGAGACCAACGCGCAGACCTACTACGCCCAGGCCAGCCTGGTGCTGGACCCGGCGCGCACCGAGATCCGCTACAACTCCGAATGGAACGACCAGCTCGGCGCGCGCGGGCTGATCCAGCTGGCTTCGCGCTATACCGTGGCGCGCATGATGGAGCGCGACGATTTCACCAAGCGCTTCAAGGGCGGCGTGCCGATCGCGGTGCACGAGTTCCTGTACCCGCTGATGCAGGGCTATGACTCGGTCGTGCTCAAGGCCGACCTGGAACTGGGCGGCACCGACCAGAAGTTCAACCTGCTGGTGGGCCGCGAGCTGCAGAAGGAATATGGCCAGGCGCCGCAGTGCGTGCTGACCATGCCGCTGCTCGAAGGGACCGACGGCGTCGAGAAAATGTCCAAGTCCAAGGGCAATTACATCGGCATCTCGGAAACCCCCGAATCCATGTTCGGCAAGCTGATGTCCATCTCGGACACGCTGATGTGGCGCTACTACGAACTGCTGTCGTTCCGGTCGCTCGACGACATCGCGGCGCTCAAGGCCGCCACCGAGGCGGGCGCCAACCCGCGCGACGCCAAGGTCGCGCTGGCGCAGGAAATCGTCGCGCGGTTCCATTCCGCCCAGGCGGCCGAGGCCGCGCTGGCGGCCTTCCAGGCCCGCTTCCGCGACGGCGCCATGCCCGAAGACATGCCCGAGATCAATGTGGCCGGCGCGCCGCTCGGTATCCTGAAGGTATTGCGCGAGGCCGGGCTGGTGGCTTCCGGCGCCGAGGCGCAGCGCAATGTCGAGCAGGGCGGGGTGCGGGTCAACGGCGATCGCGTCGAAGACAAATCGTTGCAATTACAGGCCGGCACCTATGTCCTGCAAGTGGGCAAGCGCAAGTTCGCCCGTGTTAACTTGGCAGGGTAGGAAGCGCCTACGGCCTCGCAGGAGCACGACATGAAACTTTCGAGTCTATCTTTTTCCGATAACGAGTCGATTCCCGATCGCTACGCTTTCGGCAAGATCGACCCGCAGTCGCACGTCGCACTCGCGGACAACTTCAATCCCCAGTTCTCGTGGGACGACGTGCCCGAGGGCACCCGCTCGTTCGTCCTGATCTGCCACGATCCCGACGTGCCGTCCAAGCCCGACGACGTCAACCAGGAAGGGCGGACCGTGCCGGCCGACCTGCCGCGCGTCGATTTCTTCCATTGGGTGCTGATCGACCTCTCCGCCGACCTGCGCGAGATCGAAGAAGGCGCCTTTTCCAACGGCATCACCCCGCGCGGCAAGGGCGGCCCGCTGGCGCCCAACGACGCGCGCCAGGGCATCAACGACTACACCTCGTGGTTCGCCGCCGACCGCGACATGAACGGCGACTACTTCGGCTACGACGGCCCGTGCCCGCCCTGGAACGACGAAATCCCCCACCGCTACGTGTTCACCCTGTACGCGGTCGACGTGCCCCAGCTCGACGTGCAGGGCACCTTCAACGGCAATGACGTGCTCAAGGCGCTGCAGGGCCACGTGCTGGCCCAGGCCAGCCTGACCGGCGTGTACACCTTGAACCCGGAACTGGCGCCGCGGCAGATCGGCGACACGTCGGCCTGAGCCCGCGGCATCCCGCCCGGCGCCTCCGGCCGGCCGGCCCCGGCGCCCGGGGGGCGGGGTCAGTTGGCGGCCCGCCGCAGGCGCAGCAGGGCGAGGCCGAACGACACGAAGGCCGCGCCGATGGCGCGGTTCAACCACAGCACGACCGTCGGGCGGCGCAGCAGCCCGCGCGCCTGCCGCGCCAGGCCGCCGTACAGCAGCAGGCTGGCGCATGAAATCGCCATGAAGAGCCCGGTCAGCACGAAGAACTGCGGCAACAGCGGCCGGGCGGTATCCAGGAACTGCGGGAAGAAGGCGCTGAAGAACAGGATCGGCTTGGGATTCAACCCGGCCACCAGCAGCGCCTCGGCATACAGCCGCAGCGGGCTGCGCGGCGTCGCGGCGGCCGGCTCCGGCGGTGCCAGCCGGACGCGGCCGGCCAGGTGGCGCAGGCCCATGTAGATCAGGTAGCAGGCGCCGGCCACCTTCACCATGGCGAATGCCAGGGCGGAGGTCTGCAGCAGCACGCCCAGCCCCAGCATGGCGGCCGCCGACAGCAGGAACAGCCCGGTGATGTTGCCCAGCGTGGACGGCACTACGGCCCGCCAGCCGCCGCTCGCGCCGTTGCGCATGGCCAGCAGGACCGCGGGGCCGGGGCTCATGATGTTGAGCGCGGCGACCAGGACGAAAGCGAGCAGGGTCTGAGTGTCCATGAAAGTTCCTCACGCTGGGTTGAGCGGATTTGCGGGTTGGGCGGCGTTGCGCGTTTTTGGGCGGCCCGCAAGCGTCATTTTGCGCGTTTTCGGCCCCGGCGGGGCGCGGACGGGGCCGGTCGGCGCGGTAAACTAGCGGCCATTCCCGCATTTCGGCTTTCCCCTTTTTGCCGCTCCAGGAACCCTCCGCCATGTTCGACCGCAAACTGACCCTGTCCCAGGTAGACCCCGACGTCTGGGCCGCCATCCAGAAAGAAGAAGTCCGCCAGGAACAGCACATCGAGCTGATCGCGTCGGAAAACTACGCCAGCCCCGCCGTCATGCAGGCGCAGGGCACCCAGCTCACCAACAAGTACGCCGAAGGCTATCCGGGCAAGCGCTACTACGGCGGCTGCGAGTACGTCGACGTGGTCGAGCAGCTCGCCATCGACCGCCTCAAGCAGCTGTTCGGCGCCGAGGCCGCCAATGTGCAGCCCAACTCCGGTTCGCAGGCCAACCAGGGCGTGTACATGGCGGTGCTCAAGCCGGGCGACACCGTGCTGGGCATGAGCCTGGCCGAAGGCGGCCACCTGACGCACGGCGCCTCGGTCAATGCCTCCGGCAAGCTGTACAACTTCATCTCGTACGGCCTGGACGCCAACGAAGTGCTCGACTACGCCCAGGTCGAGAAGCTGGCCAAGGAGCACAAGCCCAAGCTGGTCGTGGCCGGCGCCTCCGCCTATTCCCTGCATATCGACTTCGAGCGGCTGGCCCGCATCGCCCACGACAACGGCGCGCTGCTGATGGTCGACATTGCCCACTACGCCGGCCTGGTGGCCGGCGGCGCGTATCCCAACCCGGTGCCGCACGCCGATTTCGTCACCTCGACCACCCACAAGTCGCTGCGCGGGCCGCGCGGCGGGGTGATCATGATGAAGGCCGAGTACGAGAAGATCATCAATTCGGCCATCTTCCCGGGCATCCAGGGCGGCCCGCTGATGCACGTCATCGCCGCCAAGGCGGTGGCTTTCCAGGAAGCCCTGTCGCCCGAGTTCAAGCTGTATGCCGAGCAGGTGGCCAAGAACGCCAAGGTGCTGGCCGAGACCCTGGTCAAGCGCGGCCTGCGCATCGTGTCCGGCCGCACCGAAAGCCATGTGATGCTGGTGGACCTGCGTCCCAAGGGCATCACCGGCAAGGAAGCCGAGGCCGTGCTGGGCCAGGCCCACATCACGGTCAACAAGAACGCCATCCCGAACGACCCGGAAAAGCCCTTCGTGACCAGCGGCATCCGCCTGGGCACGCCGGCCATGACCACCCGCGGCTTCAAGGAAGCCGAGGCCGAGCTGACCGCCAACCTGATCGCCGACGTGCTCGACAACCCCCGCGACGAGGCCAACATCGCCGCGGTGCGCGCCCGCGTCAACGAACTGACGGCCCGCCTGCCGGTCTACGGCGGCTGATCCGGCCCGGCCCCGGCGGCCAGGGCCGCCGTTTTGGCGTATTTTTCGCGCCGGCACCGACACACGGTGCCGGCGTCATTACAATACGCCAAACTAATGGGGGGCGCACATGAGATGCCCATTCTGCGGCAACGCCGACACGCAAGTGGTAGACAGCCGGGTGTCCGAAGAGGGCGACACCATCCGCCGGCGCCGCCGCTGCCTGTCCTGTGACAAGCGTTTCACCACCTACGAGCGCATCGAACTGGCGATGCCCTCGGTAGTCAAGCGCAACGGCAGCCGCAGCGACTACGACACCGCCAAGCTGCGCGCCAGCCTGGCGCTGGCGCTGCGCAAGCGGCCCGTGAGCACCGACGAGGTCGACAGCGTGGTGGCGCGCATCGAGGAAACCCTGCTGGCCAGCGGCCAGCGCGAGGTCTCCACCGAGCGCATCGGCGAGCTGGTCATGGCGGAACTCAAGAAGCTCGACAAGGTCGCCTACGTGCGCTTCGCCTCGGTTTACAAGAATTTCGAGGATATCGGCGAATTCGTCGACGCCATCCGCGAAATGCAGGGCCCCAAGCTGCCGGGCAAGCTGCGCAAGGAATGAAACAGCGGCGGCCGCTTCCGCGGCCGCCGCGCATACAATCGCGGTGACCATCATGTCCGACGCCGACGATATCTACTGGATGCGGCGCGCGCTGGCCCTGGCGCGCTCCGTCATGTACACCACCACGCCCAACCCGCGCGTCGGCTGCGTCATCGTGCGCGACGGCCGTGTGGTGGGCGAGGGCGCCACCCAGCCGCCCGGCGGCCCGCACGCCGAGATCCGCGCCTTGCGCGACGCCGCGGCGCGCGGCGAATCGGTGCGCGGCGCCACCTTCTACGTCACGCTGGAACCCTGCAGCCATTTCGGCCGCACGCCGCCCTGCGCCGACGCGGTGGTCGATGCCGGCCCGGCCCGCGTGGTGGTCGCCATGGGCGACCCCAACCCGCAGGTCGGCGGCCGCGGCCTGGCGCGCCTGCGCGAGGCCGGCATCGCCGTCACCACCGATGTCTGCCTGGAAGAAGCGCTCGAGATCAACGCCGGTTTCGTCGCGCGCATGAGCCGCGGCACCCCCTGGGCATGGGTGAAAATGGCCGCCTCGCTGGACGGCCGCAGCGCCTTGCACAATGGCGTGTCGCAATGGATCACTGGCGAGGCCGCGCGCGCCGACGGGCATGCCTGGCGCGCGCGCAGTTGCGTCGTGCTGACCGGCATGGGCACCGTGCTGAAAGACGACCCGCGCCTCAATGTGCGCGGCGTGCTGACCACCCGGCCGCCGCGCAAGGCGGTGGTCGACGGCCGCTTCGAGATCCCCGAGGACGCGCGCTTGTTCGACGGCACCGAAGTACTGGTCTTCACGGCCCGGCCGGACGCCGCCAAGGCCGAGCGCCTGGCCGGCCGCAATGCGCGCGTGGTGGCCCTGCCGGACGGCGATTCCGACCGGGTCGACCTGCCCGCCATGATGCGCTGGCTGGGCGAGCACGAATTCAATGAAGTCCATGTCGAGGCCGGCGCCGGCCTGGCCGGCGCGCTGGTGTCGGCCGGCTGCGTGGACGAATTGCTGCTGTACCTGGCGCCAGTGCTGCTGGGCGACGCCGCGGCCATGCTGCGCTTGCCGCTGCTCGAGCACCTGGAAGGCGCCCGGCGTTTCGAATTCACCGATACCCAGCGCATCGGCGCCGACCTGCGCCTGCGCGCGCGCGACCCGGCGCGCTGGCAGGCGTTGCGCGAGCCGGTCGCCTGCCGCTAGGGTATTGTTTATTGCATCGTTTTCAGGAGATTTTCCATGTTCACCGGTCTGGTTGCTGCAGTGGGCCGTATCGTGCGCCTCGAACCGCTCGGCGGCGCCGAGCAGGACGGCGTGCGCCTGGACATCGACGCCGGCGGCCTGGACCTGAGCGACGTCGGCATCGGCGATTCGATCGCCGTGCAGGGCGCCTGCATGACCGTCGTGGCGCTCGACGCCCCGCGGTTCCAGGTCGAAGTCTCGCGCGAGAGCCTCAACCTGACGACCGGCCTGGATCGCCTTGGCGAAGTCAACCTGGAGAAGTCCCTGCGCGTGGGCGACCAGATCGGCGGCCACCTGGTGTCCGGCCACGTCGACGGCATGGGCGAGGTGCTGCGCTTTGCCGAAGTCGGCGAGTCGCGCGAGCTCGTGATCCGCGTGCCGCAGCACCTGGCGCGCTTCCTGGCGTACAAGGGCTCGATCACGGTCAACGGCATCAGCCTGACTGTCAACCGCGTTACCGATGTCGCTGACGGATGCGACATCAGTATCAACATCATTCCGCACACCCAGGCGGTGACCACGCTGCGCAACGTGAAGCCGGGCGACCGCGTCAACCTGGAAGTGGACACCATTGCGCGCTATGTCGAGCGCATGCTGGCCGCTCCGCGCCTCGATGACATGAAATAGCCCGGCGGCGGCGCGAGCGCGCCGCTGGCTGCTAGCGCTCGGCAGGCACGGCTGCCAATTTCGCTGCGGGTCCGCGGCTTGCTACCTCATGGGCAAGCATGGCGGCACGCTACGCCTTGAAACGTCCACGCATGAATCTTTTCGCGCGTTATGCAACTTGTTTCACAGCATGGCGGCCTAATCGTAAATAGGTCCACCCGACCCAATCTATGGTGTGTGGCGAAAGCAACATATCAAGATGATGTGCATGATCCCATTACCATAAAGTCTAGCGGCAATGGGCAATGAGGAACACAATGGGATGACGGACCTATTAACCGACCATGCGCTGTAGGAGGTTATCCGTGCAAAACATCGTCGAAGGTTTCAAGTCGCTGTACGCGAAAGACCAGGAAACCGAGCTCTCTCTCGAGGACTACCTGGCACTGGCCAAGAAAGACCCCATGGCTTATGCCAGCCCCGCCGAACGCATGCTGGCGGCGATCGGCGAGCCGGAACTCATCGATTCCCGCAACGATCCACGGCTGTCCCGGCTGTTTTCCAACCGGATCGTGCGGCGGTACCCTGCCTTCAAGGAATTCTTCGGGCTGGAAGAGGTCATCGACCAGATCGTCGCATTCTTCAAGCACGCCGCGCAGGGGCTGGAAGAGCGCAAGCAGATCCTCTACCTGCTGGGGCCGGTGGGCGGCGGCAAGTCGTCGATCGCCGAGCGCCTGAAGGCGCTGATGGAAGCCTATCCCATCTACGCGCTCAAGGGTTCGCCCGTGAACG
Organism: Bordetella genomosp. 2; assembly: GCF_002261345.1. Lineage (GTDB taxonomy): Bacteria > Pseudomonadota > Gammaproteobacteria > Burkholderiales > Burkholderiaceae_B > Bordetella_A. The sequence continues at coordinate 170,536 of NZ_NEVT01000003.1, forward strand.
AGTCGCCGCTGGGGCTGTTCCATCCCGATCGCTTCGGCGACACACTCGAGAAAGAGTATGGCATCCCGCGGCGCTACCTGACCGGCATCATGTCGCCGTGGGCGGTCAAGCGCCTGAAAGAATTCGACGGAGATATTTCACAATTCCGCGTGGTGCGGCTCAACCCCTCGGTGCTGCGCCAGGTCGCCATCGCCAAGACCGAGCCGGGCGACGAGAACAACCAGGACATTTCCTCGCTGGTCGGCAAGGTCGATATCCGCAAGCTCGACCGCCACTCGCAGGACGACCCGGACGCCTATAGCTACTCGGGCGGGCTGTGCCTGGCCAACCAGGGCCTGCTGGAATTCGTCGAGATGTTCAAGGCGCCCATCAAGATGCTGCACCCGCTGCTGACCGCCACGCAGGAAGGCAACTTCAAGGGCACCGAGGGTTTCTCCGCCATTCCGTTCAATGGCCTGATCCTGGCGCACTCGAACGAATCGGAATGGCAGACCTTCCGCAACAACAAGCACAACGAGGCGTTCCTCGACCGTATCTACATCGTCAAGGTGCCGTACTGCCTGCAGGTGACCGAGGAAGTCGAGATCTACAAGAAACTGCTGCGCAACAGCTCGCTCGCCACGGCGCCGTGCGCGCCGGGCACGCTCGACATGATGGCCCAGTTCTCGGTGCTGACCCGCCTGAAAGAGCCCGAGAATTCCAGCATCTATTCGAAGCTGCGGGTCTATGACGGGGAGTCGCTGAAAGACGTCGACCCCAAGGCCAAGGCGCTGCAGGAATACAAGGACTACGCCGGCACCGACGAGGGCATGACCGGGGTATCGACGCGCTTCGCGTACAAGATACTGTCCAGCGTGTTCAACCACGACCAGACCGAAGTGGCCGCCAACCCGGTGCACCTGATGTACGTGCTGGAGCAGCGCATCGGGCGGGAGGACTACCCCGAGGAAATCCGCCGGCGCTACCTGGATTTCATCAAGGGCTACCTGGCGCCGCGCTATGCCGAATTCATCGGCAAGGAGATCCAGGCCGCCTACCTGGAATCGTATTCCGAGTACGGCCAGAACATCTTCGACCGCTATGTCACCTTTGCCGACTGCTGGATCCAGGACGAGGAGTTCCGCGACCCGGAAACCGGCGAAAGCTTCGACCGCGCCGCGCTGAACGACGAACTGGAGAAAATCGAGAAGCCGGCCGGCATCGCCAACCCGAAGGACTTCCGCAACGAGATCGTCAACTTCGTGCTGCGCGCCCGCGCCAACAACGCCGGCCGCAACCCGACCTGGACCAGCTACGAGAAGCTGCGCGAAGTGATCGAGAAGAAGATGTTCTCGAACACCGAAGACCTGCTGCCTGTCATCTCGTTCAACGCCAAGGCTTCGGCCGAGGACAAGAGCAAGCACCAGAGCTTCGTCGACCGCATGGTCGACAAGGGCTACACGGAGAAGCAGGTGCGCCTGCTGTGCGAGTGGTACTTGAGAGTGAGGAAGTCATCCTGAGCGAGGTGAATCATGAATTCACTCATCGATCGGCGTCTGAACGGCCGCAATAAAAGCGCGGTCAACCGCGAACGCTTTCTCAGGCGATACAAGGACCAGATCCGCAAGGCCGTACAGGATCTGGTGCGCGAAAGGTCCATCGAAGACATGGACCAGGGCGGGGAAATCAACCTGCCCGCGCGCGACATCTCCGAGCCGCACTTCCGGCATGGCCCGGGGGGCGACCGCGAGCTGGTGCACCCCGGCAACCGCGAGTTCGCCAAGGGCGATACCTTCCCGCGCCCCAACGGTTCGGAAGGCGGGGGCGGCTCCGAGCCGGGCGAGGGCGAATCGGTGGACCAGTTCACCTTCAGCCTGTCGCGCGCCGAATTCCTCAACCTGTTCTTCGAAGACCTGGAGCTGCCGCACCTGATACGCACGCAGCTGGGCGACGTCACCCAGAAGAAATGGCAGCGCGCCGGCTACACCACCACCGGCTCGCCCAGCTTGTTGAGCGTCAGCCGCACGCTCAAGGCCTCGTTGTCGCGCCGGGTGGCGCTGAGCGTGGCGGCGCGCGCCGAACTGGAGGCGGCCCAGGCCAAGCTGGATGCCGCCATTGCCGCCGGCGCGCCGCAAGCCGAGATCGACGCGCTGCGCCAGGAAGTGGAAGACTGCGCCAACCGGTTGGAACGCCTGCCGTTCCTGGACGACCTGGACCTGCGCTACCGCAACCGTATTTCCGTGGCCATGCCGATGGCGCGCGCGGTGATGTTCTGCCTGATGGACGTGTCCGGTTCCATGGACGAAGGCAAGAAGGACCTGGCCAAGCGCTTCTTCACGCTGCTGTACCTGTTCCTGTCGCGCAAGTACGAGCACGTCGACGTGGTGTTCATCCGCCACACCGACAACGCCGAGGAAGTCGACGAGCAGACCTTCTTCTACGATCCCAAGAGCGGCGGCACCATCGTGCTGTCGGCCCTGGAGCTGATGCACGAGATCGTGCAGGAACGCTACCCGCCCAGCGCCTGGAATGTGTACGCGGCCCAGGCGAGCGACGGCGATTCATTCGGCGCCGACGCGGGCAAGAGCGCGCGCTTCCTGGCCGAGAACCTGCTGCCGGCCACGCGCTATTTCGCGTACATCGAAATCCCCGACTCGCAGGAAGCACGCAAGAGCAGCCTGTGGGCCGAGTACGAGCAGGAAACGGCGCCGCATTTCGCCATGCGCCGGATCTGCGAACGCGGCGAGATCTATCCCGTGTTCCATGATCTGTTCAAAAAGGAAACAGCATGAATGCCATCGTGGGCTCTCGTGCCGAGCTGGAGGCCCTTGGGAAGGCCCGGCCCCTTTCCGAAGGTTCAGAGTGGACGTTCGAACTCATCCAGCGCTATGACGAAGCCATCGCCGAAGTGGCCGAGGAATTCGGCCTGGATACCTACCCGAACCAGATCGAGGTGATCACGTCCGAGCAGATGCTCGACGCCTATGCGTCGGCGGGGCTGCCCATCGGCTACCCGCACTGGTCGTACGGCAAGGAATTCATCCGCAACGAGCAGTTCTACCGGCGCGGCATGCAGGGCCTGGCCTACGAGATCGTGATCAACTCCAACCCCTGCATCTCGTACCTGATGGAAGAGAATTCCATGGCGATGCAGGCGCTGGTGATCGCGCACGCCTGCTACGGCCACAATTCGTTCTTCAAGGGCAATTATCTGTTCCGCCAATGGACCGACGCGGACAGCATCCTCGACTACCTGGTGTTCGCCCGCAAGTACGTCATGGACTGCGAAAGCCGCTACGGCATCGACGCCGTGGAGGCCATCCTGGATTCCTGCCATGCGCTCACCCCGCACGGGGTGGACCGCTACAAGCGGCCCGCGCCGGTTTCCTACAAGGAAGAAGCGCAGCGCCAGGCCGAGCGCGAGGAACATGCCCGCCTGCAGTACAACGACCTGTGGCGCACCCTGCCGCAGGTCGACTCCGACCCCGCCGAAGAGCGGCGCCGCACCGTCTTCCCGCCCGAGCCCGAAGAAAACCTGCTGTACTTCATCGAGAAGCACTCGCCCAAGCTCGAACCGTGGCAAAAGGAACTGGTGCGCATCGTGCGCAAGATCGCCCAGTACTTCTACCCGCAGGGCCAGACCAAGGTCATGAACGAAGGCTGGGCCACCTTCTGGCACTACACCATCCTGAACCGCCTGCACCAGAAAGGCCTGGTCACCGACGGCTTCATGATGGAGTTTTTGCAGAGCCACACCAACGTCGTCAGCCAGCGCGGCTTCGACGAGCGCGGCTATGGCGGCATCAACCCCTATGCGCTGGGCTTCGCCATGATGTCGGACATTCGCCGCATCTGCGAATCGCCCACCCCGGAGGACCGGCAGTGGTTCCCGGACATCGCCGGCAGCGACTGGCTGAAGACCCTGGACTTCGCCATGCGGAACTTCAAGGACGAGTCCTTCATTTCCCAGTACCTGTCGCCGCGCCTGATCCGCGAATTCCGCTTCTTCGCCATCGCCGACCACCAGGCCAGCCCCGTGCTGGAAGTAGCCGCCATCCACGACGACGAGGGCTACCGGCAGATCCGCAAGCTGCTGGCGGAGCAGCACAACCGCGACAACCAGGTGCCCGACATCCAGATCGTGCGCTACCGCCGCGAGTCTGACCGCTCCCTGGTGCTGCGCCACTTGCAGACCCGCGGCCGTCCGCTGGCCGGCGAGGACGCCGATCAGGTCATGAAGCACCTGGGCCGGCTGTGGGGCTTCAAGGTGCGCCTGGAAGAAACCGAGCCGGACGGCACCGTCAGCGCCTACCGGGAAGTGAACCCGACGAATACGTATCGCGAGGGGAATTGAAGCGCGGCGCCGGCGGGGGCGCGAGCGGGTGTCGGGCATTTCTTTGGGCAGCGTGTTGCTTGTAGGGCGGGTGTCAGACACCCCATGAGATGCTCGTTGCTTGCCAACCGTATTTAAAGGGGTGTCTGACACCTACATCAGCAGCAAGATGCACACGTCCTCCCAGGCGTAGCCCTCGCAGGTGTCAGACACCCTTTGAGGCGGATTGCCCAGGCAAAGAGCCTCTCTTGGGTGTCTGACACCTTTCCCCTTCCGCCCGCTGCGCTCTCATGTGTCCCCTTATTCATCGGATCACATCCGGCTGTCACTATCCCGCCGTTCTGCTAGAATCGCGGATTCGCATTCGTGCGCACCCGGCCCGCCCGGTACCCGCCGCGAACGCATCCCGATCAGGACAGGTGGCCGAGTGGTTGAAGGCGCACGCCTGGAAAGCGTGTATACGTGATAAGCGTATCGGGGGTTCGAATCCCCCTCTGTCCGCCAAGAATTCAGAAAAGCCCTTGATAATAAAGGGCTTTTTTTGCGTTTCTTGGAACCACGCCTCGCCAGCCGGTCCGAATGCGTCCGCCACCCGGAACCGAGCGCGTGGGCCAGATCCCGCTTACGTCGAAGCTCGGCCGCTCCCTGTTGGCCACCTCGCAATAGCCCATGCATTGGGGTCGTGGGACGGGCTCCCGTAGCAGGACCACGCAACAGGTTTGGATTATCTGACGCCAACCCTGGGCTCAGCATGGCAGTGCATTTTCCGATTTTTCCACGGCCCGCATGAATGATCGGCAGCCCTGCTGTCGATGATGAATCTGCTGGCGCAGTTGCATCATCGACGCCGTTCCACGGCCGAGTGTTTCATGAGGATCGAGCCTCGAAAAGCCGAAACATGGCCAAATGGTTAGGAAAAGGTAACTTGACGCAGGGAAGCGGCCAAAAGGAACATCTGCGATCTCAGTTTCGCGCATTCGAGCGGAACGGTGTTCGAGAATATTCCAAGGAGATAACTGCATGCGTAGAGTCGACTACCGGGATTTGATCGGTGGCGGATTGACCACGCTTGCCGGGGCTGCAGCGATGTACCACTCATTGACTGCGTTTACCGTCGGTACGGCCGACCGGATGGGTCCAGGCTTCTTCCCCGCCCTCGTAGGCGGCCTCTTGGTGCTGTGCGGATTCATGATATGGATCCCCGCGCTGCGGCGTGCAGGGCCCATGCCCAAGGTCGAGGTGAGGCCGCTGTTCTGGATCAGTATTTCGGTGCTCGCATTCGCCTTGCTGATCCTGCCATTCGGCTTGGTGCCCGCGATCATCGCGCAGAGTGTCCTTGCCGGTCTTGCGGATTGCAAGCTGTCTTGGCGCGGTTCGTTGATCCTGGCCGGGGCGCTTTCCATCGGGGCTACTCTGGTCTTCAAAATCGGGCTGGGGGTAATCCTGCCAACCTTCGCATGGCCGTGGTAGGGGAACTCAAAGATGGAACTGCTTGACAACGTCGTGTTGGGTCTGACGACCGCGCTCGACTGGAACAATCTTCTCTGGTGCTTCGTCGGGGTTTCGCTGGGTACGCTGATAGGGGTGATCCCGGGCGTGGGGACATTGGCGACGATGTCGCTGCTGTTTCCGATCACCTACGTCCTGGAGCCCACCGCCGCGCTGATCATGTTGGCCGGTATCTGGTACGGCAGCACGTACGGCGGCTCGACGGCCTCGATCCTGCTGAATCTTCCCGGAACGCCAGCCAATGCCGTGACGTGTCTGGATGGGTTTCCCATGGCCAAGCAGGGGAGGGCCGGTGTTGCGCTGTTGATGACGACCGTGGCCTCGTTCTACGGGGCCACCGTTGGCATCGTGATGATGATGCTGTTCTCGCCGCTCGTTGCGGAGGTCGCGTTCAAGTTCGGCCCCGCCGAGTACTTTGCGATCATGGTGCTGGGGCTGGTGGCGGCCTCTGTGGTGTCGTCCGGTTCGGCGATCAAGGCCATCACGATGGTCGTCGGCGGTGTGCTGCTGGGCATGGTCGGTACCGATGTCAATTCGGGCGTTGCGCGCTTCGATTTCGGATTTCCCGAACTCCAGGATGGCGTGCAGATCGTCGCGCTTGCCATGGGCTTGTTCGGCGTAACCGAGATTATCGCCAGCATCAACCATGTGAAGGCGGCTGGACGCAAGATCGACGTATCGATGAAAGCCATGCTGCCCACCCGTGACGAAATCAAGCGCTCGTGGGGGCCAATGGCTCGCGGATCGGGCCTGGGATCATTCTTCGGCGTGTTGCCCGGCGTGGGCCCGACCGTGGCCGCCTTCATGGCGTATGCGCTTGAGAAGCGGACTTCCAAGACGCCCGAACGCTTCGGTCATGGTGCAATCGAGGGGATCATGGCGCCGGAGTCAGCCAACAACGCATCGGATCAGGCCTCCTTCATCCCGACAATGACACTCGGCATTCCCGGCAGCGTGACGATGGCGCTGATCATTGGCGCGTTGATGATCCACGGCATCCAGCCCGGCCCGCAAATGCTGACCGAACACCCCGATATGTTCTGGGGTCTGGTGATGAGCTTCTGGATTGGCAACATCGTCCTGGTGATCCTGAACGTGCCGATGATCGGCTTGTGGGTCCGGGTATTGACGATCCCGTATCACATCCTCTACCCGGCGATCGTGATGTTCATCTGCATCGGCACCTATGCAGTCAACAACAATGTCTTCGATGTCTACGCAGTTCTGGTGTTCGGCATCGCCGGCTATGTAATGCGGGTGCTTGGTTTCGAGCCCGCTCCGTTGCTGCTCGGCTACGTGCTGGGCCCGATGCTGGAGGAAAACTTCCGGCGCGCCATGCTGCTTTCACGCGGCAGCTTCCAGACCTTCATCGAGCGCCCCATCAGTATGTGGGTGCTGCTCTTGACGGCCGTCTTGCTGGTGTGGGGAGTCCGGAGCAGCTTGCGCCAGCGCACGACTGCGCCTATGGTCCAGACCTGATCCGCACCGATAGGGTGCGGGAAAGCTGCCCTGCCACGATATGCGCGATGCTGGCTGGCGGGGCTGCATGCTTCAGGCTGATGGGCTCTTCTATGTTCCGGTAGCAGCGGCGGGCGCAGGAGCGCTCCCGCATGCCAGCGCGAATCAATAAAAAAGAATGCCTCACTCCAGATGCGGATGCCTGTCCACCAGCCGCTGGCGCCGCTGCCGCAGGGCTTCCAGCATTTGCTCCAGTTCGGCGATCTCTTCCTCGACTTCCTGGAGGTTTTCCTCGATGTGGGCGTAGGCTTGCTGCAGCAGCAGCTTCGCTTCGCGCCGGCTGGAGGCGTTGGGGGTGTCGCCGCGCAGCGGGCGGTTGGCGGTCTCGGGCAGGAAGAACGAGGTGATCAGGCCGACGACGGCCGCCGCCATCAGGTAGAAGGCGGGCATCATCAGGTTGCCGGTTCCTTCCACCAGCCAGGCCGCCACGGTCGGGGTCAGGCCGGCGATGATGATCGCCACATTGAATGAGCTGGCCAGGGCGCTGTAGCGGATGCGGGTGGGGAACAGCGCGGGCAGGGTGGAGGCCATGACGCCGGTCAGGCAGTTCAGCAGCACCGCGATGATGAGCAGGCCCAGGAAGATCAGGCCGGTGTTGTCGGTGCCGATGAACTGGTAGGCGGGCAGCGCCAGCAGCAGCAGGCCGACGCTGCCGGTCAGCAGGAAAGGCTTGCGGCCGACCTTGTCGCTGAAGAAGCCCACCACCGGCTGCACGAACAGCATGCCGATCATGACCACGACGATGATCAGCACGCCGTGCTCTTCGGAATAGCCCAGGCTGCTGGACAGGTAGGTGGGCATGTAGGTCAGCAGCATGTAGTAGGTGATGTTGGTCACCAGCACCATGCCGATGCAGACCAGCAGGGCCTTGCGGTACTTGGAGAAGACCTCGCGGAACGATACGGACGGCCGTTCTTGCACCGCGTCGCGGTCTTCTTTTTCCATCTTCGCCAGCTGTTCCGTGAAGGCCGGGGTTTCTTCGGCGGCGTGGCGCAGGTACAGGCCCAGCAGTCCGAGCGGCCCGGCCACGAAGAACGGCACGCGCCAGCCCCAGTCGAGGAAGGCCTGTTCGCCGAGCGTGGACTGCAGCAGCACCACCAGCCCCGCGCCCAGCACGAAACCGGCGATGGAGCCGAAGTCCAGCCAACTGCCGAGGAAGCCGCGCCGGCGGTCGGGCGCATACTCGGCCACGAAGATGGCCGCGCCGGTGTATTCGCCGCCCACCGAGAAGCCCTGGGCCAGTTTGCACAGCAGCAGCAGGATCGGCGCCCACAGGCCGATGGCGGCGTACGAGGGGATCAGGCCGATGCAGAAGGTGCTGATCGCCATGATGATGATGGTGAGCGACAGCACTTTCTGCCGGCCGAAGCGGTCGCCCATCAGGCCGAAGAACACGCCGCCCAGCGGGCGGACCAGGAAGGGCACCGAGAACGTCCCCAGCGCGGCGATGGTCTGCACGGCGGGCGAGGCGTCCGGGAAGAACACTTTGCCCAGCGCGAAGGCCACGAAACCATAGACGCCGAAGTCGAACCACTCCATGGCATTGCCCAGGGCGGCCGCCGTGACGGCCTTCTTCAGCTTGGTGTTGTCGATGACGGTGATGTCATCGATCTGCAATGGCCGGGCCGGCTGTGATGCGGTGGATGTCTGTGTCATGGATCTGCTTCCCGTGGTGTGCAAGACAGGTGCCTGCGGATGAAACCCTTGCTGACCATCGCGCGGGCCTGGCGAACTTGCCCGGCCCGCGCCTCTCCCCACGGAAATTCTACTGCGCCGCGCCCCTGGCGCTTCTCTTTTGCCCGCATTTTCGACGACAATGCTGCTCTTCGCCCTCCAACCCCCGCGGGCCGAGCCATGCTGCGTATCGTGATCGTCGATGATGAAGCTCCCGCCCGCCGGTACTTGCGCCGGCTCATCGAGTCCCTGGATGGACCACGGGTGGTGGACGAGGCCGGGGGCGTGACTACCGCGATCGAGTGCATCAACCTGCACCAGCCCGATGTGGTGTTCCTGGATATCGAGCTCACGCGGGGCAATTCGTTCGATGTGCTGGCCTCGCTCAACTGCAAGCCGTGCGTGGTGTTCGTCACGGCCCATGCTCCCTATGCTACGCGCGCCTTCGACGTGGACGCGGTCGACTATCTGCTCAAGCCGGTCGATATCGAGCGGCTGCGCACGACCATCCAGCGCTTGTATGCCCGCCTGAACCGCCCCTGGACGGATACGCCGTTCCTGACCATCCGCAACCAGGGGCAAAGCCGGATCATCCGCGTGCAGTCGCTGGCGGCGCTGGTCGCGCAGCGCGACTATGTGCAGCTGCATGCCGAGGGCGGGGAAACCGTGCTGATGCACGCCACCCTGAAAGGCCTGCTGCCGCAGCTGGCGACGCTGCCTTTTGCGCAGGTGTCGCGGTCCATCGTGGTCAACCTGGAGCAGGTGGGCAAGGTGGTGGCAGAGGGCAATCTGTCGGCGCGGGTCGATTTCCTCAACGGCGCGCAGCCGCTGGAGCTGGGGCGCACGGCCTTCGTGCGCTTGCGCGGGGCGCTCGATGAGCTGCGCCGGACTGCCTGATGCGGCGTTGCCCGAGCAAAGCCATGCTGGCCTGATACCGCAGCAAGATGCCAGTGTCTGACACCCCGTGGCACGCCCGGGGCTGGCCACGCTTGTCGCGTGGGGTGTCAGACACCTCAGGACCTCAGGGCGAGAAAACTCGGGGACCCCGGCGCGGCCCGGCGTCGCGGCCTGTCACCTGCCGGGCGCCGGGTCCCGGTTGAAGATGAGATACCCCGCGATCGCGATCATGGTGACCCCCAGGGTGGCCTGCTGGGCGCGCAGGAACCAGCGGTTGCGCACCAGCCAGTGGCGGATGCGGGCCGCGCCGTAGGCGAAGGTGGCGCCGGAGCACAGGCCGAACAGCTTGGAGAAGCAGGCCAGGAACAGCATCTGCTGCCAGACCGGCCCGCGCGCGGGATCGGTGAACTGCGGCAGGAAGGCGATCAGGAAAATGAAGACCTTGGGATTGAGCAGGTTGGTCAGGAACCCCTGGATGAACACGGCCCGTCCTTCGCCGCGCGCGGCCACTGCCGCCAATGCCTGCGGCTGGCGGCTGCGCAGGATGGCGCGGATGCCCAGGTAGACCAGGTAGCACGCGCCCATCAGCTTCACGGCCAGGAACAGCCGGGGCGACTCCTGGAACACGGCGGCCAGGCCCAGCACTACCAGGGGAATCTGCACCGCCCCGGCGGCGAAGGTGCCCAGCACGCTCAGCCAGGCGATGCGGAAGCCTTGCGTCATGCCGCGCGTCAGGGTCAGGGCCATGTCCGGCCCCGGCGTCAGCTTGAGGGCGAGGTCGGCAGCCAGGAACAGCAGGAACATGTGCAGGGAAGGCATCGGGGCCGCCGTCGGTGGTGGGAGGAGGGCGCACCAGTATAGGGATTCCCGCGCCGCGCCGGATCCACGGGTTCCATGCTGTGCTGCAGCTTAGGGTAAGCCCTGGCATCACCGTCCGGGCGCCACTGTCTATACTTTGTCCATTACATAAACATATTGTCCATAATATAGACAAGGACGCAAGCATGCCAGTCGACCGGCCCGATGCCGACCCCATGATGCCGTACCAGCATCCCAACCCGCCCGAGGCGTTGCCGGAACTGGTGGTGCCCAACGCCATCCCCACCGACGAGCGCCTCTGGGTGCCGCAGGCCGAGAACGTGTGGTTCCGGCCGCTGTGCCTGAACGCCAGCCAGGGCTACTGGATGAACCTGCTGCGGGTGCGCAAGTCCGGCGTGCTGAGCCGCCACCGGCATCCGCAGGCCGTACATGGCTTCGTGCTGAAGGGGCGCTGGCGCTACCTGGAACACGATTGGGAAGCCACCGAGGGCAGCTATGTGTTCGAGCCGCCCGGCGAGACGCACACGCTGTACGTGCCGCCCGATGTCGAGGAAATGATCACGTATTTCCAGGTCAACGGGATCATGTATTACACCGACCCCTGGGGCAAGGGCATGGGCTACGAGGATGTCTTCACCAAGATCGACATGTGCCGCAGGCATTTCGTCGACGTGGGCCTGGGCGAAGACTATGTGCGGCAATTCATCCGGTGACGGGATTCCCCGCGCCGATCCCCTAAAGCAATAAAACCTGAATCGGAGACATCATGAACCGTCGTGCGTTCAATCGCTGCTTGTTGCCTGTGCTGCTTGGCGGGGCCGCCGTGCTGGCCGCCGTCCCGGCGGCGCAGGCGGCGGATTTTCCCAGCCATTCGATCGAGCTGGTCGTGCCGTTCGCCGCCGGCGGCGGCACCGACGCGATGGCGCGCGCCATGTCGGATGCGTCGCGCGCGCACTTGCCGGAGCCGATCGTGGTGCTGAACAAACCCGGCGCGGCGGGCGGCATCGGCCTGACCGAGGTGGCCAACAGCAAGCCCGATGGCTACAAGCTGGCGCTGGTGACGGCCGACATGGTGATCATCCCGCACTTGGGGCTGACCAAGACCACCTACGAGAAGTTCACGCCCATCATCCAGCTCAATGCCGACCCGTCGGCGATTACCGTGGCCGCCGACTCGCCCTACAACACCATCGAGGAGTTCCTCGACGCGGCGCGCGCCAAGCCCGAGATGATGCAGGTTGGCAACGCCGGCATCGGCTCGATCTGGCACCTGGCGGCGGCCGCGCTGGAGGACAAGACGGGCGCCAAGTTCAACCACATTCCCTTCAACGGCGGCAATCCGGCGGTGCTGGCCCTGCTGGGCGGCCATATCGACGCGGTGGCCGTGAGCCCCGCGGAAGTGATCCAGTATGTCAAGGCCGGCAAGCTCAAGACCCTGGCGGTGATGGCGGACCAGCGGGTGGCCGGTTTCGAGAATGTGCCGACGTTGAAGGAACGCAATATCGATTTGTCCATCGGCACGTGGCGCGGCATTGCCGCGCCCCAGGGCACGCCGCAGCCGGTGCTGGACACGCTGGGCGCCGCGTTCCGCAAGGCGGCCGCCGAGGACAGCCTGAAGAAGTTCATGGCCGAGCAGAACCTCGGCTATGTGGTGGCGGACCAGCGGGCCTTCACCGCGCTCATGGAGCGCGACAACGCCACGTTCAAGAGCCTGATCGAGAAGTTCGGCATGCGCCAGTAGGCGGGCCGCGTCAAAGGGAGCAGAGATGGATCTGGGTATCGCGGGCCGCACGGCCCTGGTGGGCGGCGCGAGCAAGGGGCTGGGCTATGGCTGCGCCCTGGCCCTGGTGCGCGAGGGCGTGAACGTCGTGATCGTCGCGCGCGGAGCGGAGGACCTGGCGGCCGCCGAACAGCGGCTGTTGCGGGAGCGCCCGCGCGGCGACAGTTTCGTGAAGGCGGTCGCCGCCGATATCACCACGCCGCAGGGGCGCGACGCGGTATTCGCGGCGCAGCCCGACTACGACATCGTGGTCACCAACGCCGGCGGGCCGCCGCCGGGCGACTTCCGCGACTGGGAGCAGGAGCACTGGCTGCGCGCCATCGAAGCCAACATGCTGGCGCCGATCGCGCTGATCAAGGCCACCGTCGACGGCATGGCCGAGCGCGGCTTCGGCCGCATCGTCAACATCACCTCCAGCGCGGTCAAAGCGCCGATCGACGTGCTGGGCCTGTCGAACGGCGCCCGCAGCGGCCTGACCGGCTTCGTCGCAGGGGTGGCGCGCAGCGGCATCGCGGCGCGCGGCGTCACCATCAACAACCTGCTGCCCGGCGCGTTCGATACCGACCGCCTGCGCTCCGGGATGGCGATCGCCGCCAGCAAGTCGGGCCAGGACATCGCGGCCGTGCGGGCCGCCCGCCAGGCCGGGATTCCCGCCGGCCGCTTCGGCAATGCCGAGGAGTTCGGCGCCATCTGCGCCTTCCTCTGCAGCGTCCACGCGGCCTATGTCACCGGCCAGAATGTGCTGGCCGACGGCGGCGCCTATCCCGGCACTTTCTGAGCGAGCGCGATGACCTACCAAGCAGATCTGTTTGCCGGCAAGACGGCGCTGGTCACCGGCGCGACGCAGGGCATCGGCGCGGCTATCGCCAACCGCCTGGCGGCGCTGGGCGCGCGCACCATCGCCGCCGGGCTGGCGTCCGACGCCGCCGAACTCGACCCCGGCATCGAGGTGCGCATCGGCGACGTCAGCCATGCCGATGACGTGCAGGCGCTGATGCGGGGCCTGGACGCGCTGGACATCGTCGTCAATTGCGCCGGCATCATCCGGCGCGGCGCCGAGCACGATCCCGTCGTCTTCGAGCAGGTGCTGGCGATCAATCTCACCGGCACCATGCGGGTGTGCAGCGCCGCGCGCGAGCGGCTGGCCGGCCGCGGCGGGTGCATCGTCAACACCGCCTCGATGCTCAGTTTCTTCGGCGGCTCGCTGGTGCCCGCCTATGCCGCCAGCAAGGGCGGGGTGGCGCAGTTGACCAAGTCGCTGGCGCTGGCCTATGCGGCCGACGGCATCCGCGTCAACGCCGTGGCGCCCGGCTGGATCGCCACGCCGCTGACGCAGGCGCTGCAGGACGACCCGCAGCGTTCCGGCCCCATCCTGGCGCGCACGCCGCTGGGGCGCTGGGGGCGGCCGCAGGACGTGGCCGAGGCGGTGGCGTTCCTGTGCGCGCCGGCCGCGGCGTTCATGACAGGCGTGATCCTGCCGGTCGATGGCGGCTACCTGGTCGCCTGAGCGGCCCGGGCGGCGCCGGGCCATGTACGGCGCCGCGCATTTGCGGGGATAATGGCGCCAGGCGCCGCGCCGCGCCCGCCGTTTCCGTCATTCCACGCGTCCAGCCATGCCAGGATCCCAGCCCGTTTCCCGACCGCCCGCCGCGCAGGTGGCGGGCACCGCCGCATTCTCCAAGTTCATGCACTTGATGCAGCTGGTCGCGGACACGCCCGAGCCCATGACCGTGGCCGAGCTCAGCAAGCTCAGCGGCTATCCCCGGCCCACGGTGTACCGCACCGTGGCGGCGCTGCTGGCCGAGCGCCTGCTGGCCGAGCATCCGCGCACCGGCAGGCTCACCCTGGGCCCGCGGCTGATCCAGCTCGCCAGCCGCAGCTGGGGGCGTTCCGAACTGCGGCTGGCCGCCGTCGAGGATCTCAAGCACCTGCGCGACGTCACTGGCGAAACCGTGCACCTGGCCGTGCCCAACGGCCCCCATATGGTCTACATCGAGAAACTGGAAAGCCCCAGCGCGGTGCAAATGGCCTCCCGCATCGGCACCAGCGTGTCCATGCACTCGACCGCGGTGGGCAAGGCCTACCTGGCCATGCTGGACGACGCGGCCCGCCAAGCCGTGCTGGACACACTGCCGCAACCGTTCCCGTGCCATACTCCCAACACGGTGAAGGACCTCGCCGCGCTGGGCCGGCAGCTCGAGCAGGTGCGCGCGCGCGGCTGGGCCGTGGACGACGAGGAAAACGAGGCCGGCATCTATTGCTTCGGGGCGCCGCTGTTCGGCGAAGGCGGCGTGCCGGTGGCCGCCATCAGCGTCAGCACCCTGCGCTTTCGCCAGAAGGACGACCCCCAAACAGCCTATGTGGCGCCGCTGCTGGAGGCCTGCCGGGCCATCACGCAGCGTATCGCCGGCACGCCGGCCTTGTCGGCGGCGGACGTGTTGTAGTGCAACGTGTTGTAGTGCAATCAGGCGACGGCGAGTTGCCGTCTTCAGCCGTGGAAGTACCGCAAGGAGAACGCCATGTCACGCATGACCGCCAAAGACTTCGCCCCGGAACTGCTCGAGCTGTACGACTTCTACGTGCACGGGAAGATCACCAAGCGCGAGTTCCTGGCCCGCTCCGCCAAGTTCGCCGTCGGCGGGCTCACGGCGGCCGGCCTGCTGGCCGCGCTGATGCCCGACTACGCCCTGGCCCAGCAGGTCTCGTTCACCGATCCCGACATCGTCGCCGAATACATCATGTACCCGTCGCCGCGCGGCCATGGCCAGGTGCGCGGGTACCTGGTCAAGCCCGCCAAGGCGGCCGGCAAGCTGCCCGCCGTCGTGGTGGTGCACGAGAACCGCGGGCTCAATCCGTACATCGAGGACGTGGCGCGCCGCGTGGCCAAGGCCGGCTATATCGCGCTGGCTCCCGACGGCCTGACGTCCAAGGGCGGCTACCCGGGCAATGACGACAAGGGGCGCGAGCTGCAAAAGCAGGTCGATCCCGAAAAGCTGATGAACGACTTCTTCGCCGCTGTCGAGTTCATGGCCGCCTACGAGGGCGCGACCGGCAAGGTCGGCATCACGGGCTTCTGCTACGGCGGGGGCGTGGCCAACGCGGCGGCGGTGGCCTACCCGGAACTGGCCGCCGCGGTGCCGTTCTATGGCCGCCAGGCCAGCGCCCAGGACGTGCCCAAGATCCAGGCGCCGCTGCTGCTGCACTATGCGGAGAACGACGCCAATGTCAACAAGGGCTGGCCCGACTACGAGGCGGCCCTGAAGGCCAACGGCAAGACCTACGAGGCCTACATCTACCCCGGCACCAACCACGGCTTCCACAACGACTCGACGCCGCGCTACGACAAGACCGCGGCCGAGCTGGCCTGGAGCCGCACGCTGGACTGGTTCAAGCGCCACCTGGCGTAGCCGTCGCGGGCGGCCGGGCACGCGCGCCGGGCCGGGCGTGGTACAAGCACTCACCCGCGCATTCGCCGCGGGCCTGCGACGCTATCCGGACCCCATGAAAAAGACCGATCTCGAAAAATCCAAGGCCCTGAAATTGATGGGCAAGCTCAACGCGGCCGCGCCGCCCGCCCGCTATGCCGGCAGCGCCCCCGTGCCGGACCGCCGCGAGCAGCGCCGGCTGGACCAGGCCGCCGGGCTGGTGGCGTTCCCCGTGAAGCTGCGCCAGCCGCTCATCGACGCCTTGCGGGCCAGGGCCGAAGCGGATGGCGTGGGCGTCAATGAACTGGTCAATACCTTGCTGGCCGCCGCGCTGAAAGGGTAGCGCCGTGCATATCTGGGTCGACGCCGACGCATGTCCCGCGGTCATCAAGGACATCCTGTACCGGGCGGCGCACCGATGGCAGCATCCGCTGACCCTGGTGGCGAACCAGATGCTGCGCACGCCGCCCTCGACCTTGATCCGCGCCGTGCAGGTGCCGCGTGGCTTCGACGTGGCGGACGCCTATATCGTCAACCATGTGCAGGCCGGCGACTTGGTCATTACCGGGGATATTCCCCTGGCCGCCCAGGTGCTGGACAAGCATGCCCTGGTGCTCGACCCGCGCGGCGAGCGCCACACGGCCGACACCATACGCGAGCGCCTGGCCCTGCGGGACATGATGGAGGACTTGCGCAATGCCGGCGTCGATACCGGTGGCCCGGCGGCGCTCAGTCAGGCCGATCGGCGCGCCTTCGGCAACGCGCTGGATCGCCTGATGGCCGCGCACGGGGCAGCGGCGCGCCGCGGGTAGACGCGTCAGGCGGCGGCCGCGAACTCCCGCAGCGCCTCGCCCGCCAGGCGGTACCTTACCCATTCGTCCATCGGCTGCGCGCCGATCGAACGGTAGAAGTCGATCGCTGGCTGGTTCCAGTCCAGCACGCTCCATTCCAGGCGGCCGCACTGGTTGGCCACGGCTTCGCGGGCCAGGTGGCGCAGCAGCAGGCGGCCGGCCCCGGTGCCGCGGTGGGCGGGGGTGACGTACAAGTCTTCCAGGTAGATGCCGTTGCGCCCCAGCCAGGTGGAGTAGCTGTAGAAATACACGGCGAAGCCGATGGGCGCGCCATCGCGCAGGCACAGCACGGCGCGGGCCGGCGCGCCGGGCGCGAACAGCGTGCGTTCGACGTCCTCGACGCTGGCGATGACTTCATGCGCCGCGCGCTCGTATTCGGCCAGCTCGTTGATGAAGCTGAAGATCTGGGCCGCGTCGGCGGGTCGGGCGGGGCGGATTTCCAGTGACAAGGCAAGGGCTCCAACATGGCAAAGGCTGCCATGCTAGCCGGTCCAGGCAATGACTGGAAGAGCCGGGCGCAGCGTGGAACCACGCGGTCGCGGGACATCCGCGGTTCGCATGACGCCGGGGCAATCATGCAATCCGGCGTTGCTTTCGTGCACCAACGGGCCGTGCGTCTTCAGCGGTTGCGGCGATGCAGGTGTGACGTATCCAGCACGTCGTCCTCGGGCGTGATGACGCCCGGGTCGCCGGGCTCGGCGACCGCGCGGCCCCGCCGGGGGCGGCCCGCGACGTCGGGCGCCTCGTCCGGCATGGGCATCGTGTCGGTGCCCTTGTTGACGTTGGCGGGTTGCTTGGGCCAGCGGTCGTCCGCATGTTCAGCAGGGACGGCCTGGCGGGCGGTCTTGTTCATGATGCCTCCGTTTGCGGGGCTGCGCGGCCGCATGCCGCTGCCCGCATCATGGCTTCATGTTAGGCCGGCGCCGCGCCTGCGTCGCTTTCCGCATGTGTCGTTTGCAAGCGGCTGTTGCGGGGCGCCGGCTCTTATAATCCAGGCTTCGTCCTATTGCGCCGCGCCCGCCCTTGACCGATCCCATCGAACGCTCCGTTTCCGCCGAACTCGTCGCCGTGCTCGTGGCCGTCACGCAAGGCCAGCCGCGCGTGCTGACGACCGAAGACGCGAGCGCGCTGCCGGCCGGGCCGTTCGAACTGGCGCATCGCTCGCTGCAGGCCGGCTTGCGCGACTGGGTCGAGACCCAGACGCACCACCCGCTCGGTTATGTCGAGCAGCTCTACACCTTTGCCGACCGCGACCGTTCCGACGACGGCGCGGGGCGGCGCGCGATTTCGGTCAGCTATCTGGGGCTGACCCGCGAAGCGGGCGCCACCGGCGTGGCGCAGGTGGGCTGGCAGGACTGGTATCGCTATTTCCCCTGGGAAGACCATCGCGATGGCGTGCCGGCGCTGGTCGGCGAGTTCATCGCGCCGCGCTTGCGCGCCTGGGCGCGCGCCGGCGCCGACCGGGCGGCGCAGGCGCAGAGGCGCCAGCGGGCGGCCTTGACGTTCGGGCTGGAAGGCGCCGCCTGGAACGAGGACATGGTCTTGCAGCGCTATGAGCTGCTGTTCGAGGCGGGGCTGGTGCCCGAGGCTTCCCGGCGCGGCCAGGCCGCCGCCGCGGAACTGGTGCCCGGCCAGGCGATGCGCCACGATCATCGCCGCATCCTGGCCACCGGTATTGCCCGGCTGCGCGCCAAGATCAAGTACCGCCCGGTGGTCTTCGAGCTCATGCCGCCGGAGTTCACCTTGCTGCAATTGCAGCTGACCGTCGAGGCGCTGGCCGGCCGGGGCTTGCACAAGCAGAATTTCCGCCGCCTGATCGAGCAGCAGGCGCTGGTCGAGGAGACCGGCGACATGGCCAGCGGCACCACCGGCCGGCCCGCCAAGCTGTTCCGCTTCCGCCGCGACGTGCTGCTGGAGCGCGCCATCGCCGGCAGCAAGCTGCCCCTGGCGCGGCAGCCGAAGTAGGCGCCAGGATAAAGTGTCCCGCATGTCGTCTGGCAGCCCGCCGGTGCCAGGCGCCTGCGCGCGGGATGGCCGCCCAGTATCTATCGGTGTCTGACACCCATGCGTGTCAGACACCGCCCATAGCCGCCTTGACACGAGTTATGCTCAGTCATAGCATAAGGTTGCGGTCCGCCGCCTTTTTTTGACCTTCACAATACTCAATCTGAGCATAATCATGAACAAGCCCGTCGATATCGTTCCGGTCGCGCCCCTGCCGGCCGTCATGCTCGAGCCGCTGGTGCGCGCCGCCTTGTTGGAAGACCTCGGGCGCGCCGGCGACATCACCACCGACGCCATCGTGCCGGCCGATGCGCAGGCCCGCACGCGCCTGGTCGCGCGCCAGGAGGGCGTGCTGGCCGGGCTGGACCTGGCTCGGCTGGCGTTCCGCCTGATGGACGCCGGCATCGACTTCCAGCCGTTGCTGGCCGACGGCGCACGTCTGCGGCCTGGCTCGGAGATCGCCGTCATCAGCGGCCCGGCGCGCGGCATGCTGACGGCCGAGCGGACCGCCCTGAATTTCCTGGGCCATCTGAGCGGGGTGGCCACCGCCACCGCGTCGATCGCCGACGCCATCTGGCCCCATGGCGCCAAGGTGACATGCACGCGCAAGACCGTGCCCGGCCTGCGCGCCCTGCAGAAGTATGCCGTGCGGGTGGGCGGCGGCAGCAATCACCGCTATGGGCTGGACGACGCGGTGCTGATCAAGGACAACCACGTGGCCGTGGCCGGCGGGGTGCGCCAGGCGGTGCAGCGTGCGCGGGCGGCCGTGGGGCATATGGTGAAGATCGAACTGGAAGTGGACACGCTGGCCCAGCTCGACGAGGCGCTGGAGATCGGCGTGGATGTGGTGCTGCTGGACAACATGGACGTGGCCACGCTGCGCGAGGCGGTGCGCCGCGTGGATGGCCGCGCCGTCACCGAGGCCTCGGGCCGCATCACCCCCGAATCGGCGCCGGGCGTGGCAGCCACGGGGGTCGACCTGATCGCGGTGGGCTGGCTGACGCACAGCGCGCGGGTCCTGGATATCGGCCTGGATAGCTGACTGGGCCAGTGTCCGGCTTCCGCCAAGGGGCGGAATGCCCCAGGCCGCGGTTGCACGGTTGGTGTCAGGCCGGCATCCTGACCTGGGCCTCCAGCTGCGCCTTGAGGTCGGGCGCCAGCTGCAGCTGGCGCGCCAGTTCGTCCAGGTAGGCGCGCTCCATGTAGCTTTCTTCGTCGACCACGAGGAGGCTGGCCAGATACATTTCGGCAGCCATTTCGGGCGTCTGGGCCGCCTTGGCGACGGCCGCCGGGTCGAGCGGGCGGGCCAGCTCGGTTTCCAGCCAGCGGCGGTCCGCGGCGTCGCCCGACAGCTTGCCCAGTTCGGTTTCGAGCAACTGGCGTTCTTCGGGGCCGATGTGGCCGTCGGCCTTGGCCGCGCCGATCATGGCGGTCAGCACGGCGCTGCTGTGCTGTTCGGCCTGGGCGGGGGGCAGGCGGTCGAGGGTCTGCGGCGCGGCGGCGGGCGCCTCGGCCTGCTTGCGCTGCCAGTCGCCATAGGCGCGGTAGGCCAGCGCGCCCAGCGCCGCCATGCCGCCGTACATGGCGACCTTGCCGCCGATCTTGCGGGCCTTCTTGTTGCCCATCAGCAGCCCCAGCGCGCCCGCGCCCAGCGCGCCGCCGCCCAGCCCCGCCAGGAACGACGAGCCGTTGCCGCCGGAGGTGGCCGATTGCACGCGCGCGGAGGCGTCGCGGGCCAGGCCCTGGCCGGATTGCAGAAGTTGATCGAGTAGCTGGCGGGCGCTCATGGAAGGCTCCTGTCGAGAATGCGGAACTCAATCAGACCACAGTTGCGGCCGGGAGTTCAGTTTGCCGTCAGCAAGCAATTCATGGCCGGAGATGCTACAAAAGACGTCGACGGCCCGCCGGGCCGTGCCAGCCGGAGACGCCAATGACCATCCGCGTGCGCCAGAATGCCCCCCGCACCCTGCAATTCACCGCCACCGCCGAGGGCCATGCGCTGCCGCTGGATATGCCGCAGCCCCAGGGCGCCGGGCCGGACCCGCACGATTATTTCGACACCGCGCTGGGCGGCTGCAAGGCGATGACGCTGATGCTGTACGCGCAGCGCAAGGAGATCCCGCTGGAATCCGTCGATGTGGACGTGGTGCGCGATGCCGGCGAGGAGCGCAAGGGCATCTATCGCCTGACCGCCAAGCTGACCCTGCACGGCGCGCTCAGCGATGCGCAGATAGACGAACTACATGCGGTCGCCGAGAAATGCCCGGTGCACAAGCTGATGACCGCGGTCGACGTGCAGGTGTCGACCCTGGTGGTGCGGCCGGCGTAGCGCGGGGCGCGCCCCGCGCCGGGCCGCCGTTTATTCTTCCATGCCGGGGGTCACGGTCGAGAAGCCCGCGTCGACATGGGTGATCTCGCCCGTGACGCCGGTGGCCAGGTCGGACAACAGGAACGCGGCCACGTTGCCGACTTCTTCGATGGTGACGTTGCGGCGCAGCGGCGCATGGGCCTCGACGAACTTCAGGATGACCGAGAAATCCTTGATGCCGCTAGCGGCCAGGGTCTTGATCGGGCCGGCCGAAATGCCGTTGGCGCGAATGCCGCGCGGGCCGAGCGCCGTGGCCAGGTAGCGCACGCTGGCTTCCAGCGAGGCCTTGGCCAGGCCCATGGTGTTGTAGTTGGGCACCACGCGCTCGGCGCCCAGGTAGGTGAGCGTCAGCACCGACGCCTTGCGGCCTTCCATCAGCGGCAGCGCCGCCTTTGCCATGGCCGGGAAGCTGTAGGCCGAGATGTCGTGCGCGATGCGGAAATTCTCGCGCGACAGGCCGTCCAGAAAGTTGCCGGCAATGGCCTCGCGCGGCGCGAAGCCGATGGAGTGCACCAGGCCGTCCAGGCCGTCCCAGCGCTTGCCCAGTTCGGCGAACGCGGCCTCGATCTGGTTGTCTTCGGCAACGTCACAGGGCAGGACGATGTCGCTGCCGAACTCGGCGGCGAACTCGCCGACGCGGTCCTTGAAGCGTTCGCCGACATAAGTGAATGCCAGTTCGGCGCCTTGCTGGTGGCAGGCTTGCGCGATGCCGTAGGCGATGGAACGGTTGGAAAGCACCCCGGTGACCAGGATGCGCTTGCCGGCGAGAAAGCCCATGTGTCGTGTCCTTAAATTCCGTGCGGAAGGCGGCTATTTTAGAGCGGAACCGCGCCGCGCCGCCGCCCGGGGCGGCGCCGGCCCGGTCAGCCGCGCGCGCCGGTGCCCGGAATGCGCAATTGCGAGCCGACTTTCAGGTTGTTGCCCTTCAGGTTGTTGAGCGCCCGCAGCGCGCCGACCGTGGTGCCGTAGCGCCGCGCCAGGGCGAACAGCGTATCGCCGGAACGAACTTTGTGGGTGCGCACGTTGGGGCGGCGGCCACTGCGCGTGACGGGCGCCGCTTCGAGCGCGCCGGGCGGGGTCTCCAGCGAAGCCAGCTGTACCCCGCCGCCCTGGGCGCCGCCCGGCACCAGCAGGGTGCCGCCGGTGGCGACCTTGCGGCGCCGGGGCACGTCGTTGGCCTGGCGCAGCTCGGCCTCCGATACGCCGAAGCGCTGGGCGATGGCGGCGTACGATTCGCCGCGCCGGGGCTTGTAGACCTTCCAGGAGCTCAGGTCGCCCTTGTAGGCCTGCAGGTTGGCATTGAAGGTGGCCACCCGGTCGGTGGGCAGCAACAGCGTAGGCTGGTGCTCGCCGCGGATCAGCGGGCGGTTGAAGGAGGGGTTGAGCGCCTTGAACTCCTCGAGCGGCATCTCGGCCAGCCTGGCGGCGACCTCCAGGTCGATGTCGCGGTCCTTGCGGACCATGGCGAAGTAGGGCGTGTTCTCGACCGGCGGCAGCACCACGGCGTACTTGCGCGGATTGGCGATGATGTTCTTGATGGCCTGCAGCTTCGGCACGTAATTGCGGGTTTCCTCGGGCATGTCCAGCGACAGGTAGTCCGACGGCCGGCCGGCGGCCTCGTTCTTGGCCATGGCGCGCTGCACCGAGCCTTCGCCCCAGTTGTACGACGCCAGCGCCAGGTACCAGTCGCCCTGCATCTCGAACAGCTTTTCCAGGTAGTCGAGCGCCGCGTAGGTCGAGGCGATCGGGTCGCGCCGCTCGTCGCGCCACCAGTCCTGCTTCAGGTTGAAGTAGGTGCCGGTGGACGGCACGAACTGCCACAGGCCGGAAGCCTGCGAGCGCGACAGCGCGGTGGGGTTGTAGGCGCTCTCGACGAAGGGCAGCAGGGCCAGCTCGGTGGGCAGGCCGCGGCGGTTGATTTCGTCGACGATGAAATACAGGTACTTGCCGGCGCGTTCGGCCATGCGCTGCACCGATTCAGGGTGCGCGGCGTAGTAGTCGGTCCATTCCTGGGCCAGGTCGGTGTTCAGGTTGGGGATGGCGAAGCCGCGGCGGATGCGGTCCCAGGCGTCGGCCGGCGGGCTGGTCAGGTCGACGGTGCGGGAAGTGTCTTTGGCGACGTAGGGCTGTTTGGCGGTGCCGACGGCCTGTACCTGGGATTGACGCGGAGTGCCGGCGCAGCCGGCGAGTATGGCGAGAAAAAGGGGTAGCAGGAGTCGGAACAGGGTCATCGGCGGGTCGTCGTCACTTGAAATTGTTCTTCCATTCGCGCAAGGCCGCAAACACGGCCACGGGCGTGGCCAGGGCGCCTCCGGAATGGCTTGCGGCGGCCGCGGCCACGGCGGCTTGCCGGGTACGCAGGAACGGATTGGTGTCCCGCTCCAGCCCCAGCGTGGATGGCAGCGTGGGACGGCCTTGCTCGCGCAGTTGCCGGGCCTGCTGATACCACTGCTGGAGGGCGCGGTTGGCCGGTTCGACAGCGGTGGCCCAGCGCAAGTTCGCTAGAGTGTACTCGTGTGCGCAGCAAACCTGTGTATCGGCCGGTAAAGCGGCGAACTTTTCCAGCGATGCGTGCATCTGTTCAGGCGTGCCCTCGAACAGCCGGCCGCAGCCGCCGGCGAACAGCGTGTCGCCGCAGAACAGCAGCGGCGACTGCCCGGCCGCCCGGCCGTGATAGGCGATGTGGCCCGCGGTGTGGCCCGGCACGTCCAGCACCGCCAGGTCCAGGTCGAGCTCGGGCAGGGCCACCCGGTCGCCCTCGGCCAGCCGCACGTCGCAGTGCGGCAGCTGCTCGTGGGCCGGGCCATACACGGTGGCCGGCCCCTGGCGCAGCAGTTCCAGCACCCCGCCGACGTGGTCGCCATGATGATGGGTGAGTAGAATGGCGCGCAGTTGCAGGCCGCGCCGCGCCAGGAAGTCGAGCACCGGGCCGGCTTCCCCCGGGTCCACCACGGCGGCCTTGTCGCCGCGCACGATGGCCCAGATATAGTTGTCTGAAAAAGCGGGCAGCGGCAGGACGGCGCCGTCGCCGGGGTAGGCTGGCATGGCTTGCATAATTTCAGGAACGTCGACGTGACCGAAGAAACTCCGCCGATTGTAGAACTGGCCGAATGGTTCCAGACACCGCCGGGCGAATACGTCCTGGCCTGGGAGCGCGCGCAGTTCGACGCCATGGTGGCGGATGTCTTCGGATATTACGCCTGGCAGGTCGGCCTGGCCGAGATCGACCTGCTGCGCGCCAACCGGATGCCCTTCAAGGGCTGGGTGGGCGTGCCCATGCCCGGCCCCGGGCAGGCCGCGTCTTGGCAGGCCTGCGTGGCGGCCCGCCCCGACGCGCTGCCGTTCGAGTCGCAGAGCATCGACCTGCTGGTGCTGCCACATGTCTTCGAGTGCACCGACGCGCCGCACGACGTGCTGCGCGAGGCCGAGCGGGTGCTGGTGCCCGAGGGGCGGCTGGTCATCTCGGGTTTCAACCCCTGGAGCCTCTGGGGGGCGCGCAATCGCATGCCCGGCATGGAGCCCTGGCTGCCGCACCCGCCTTCGGCTCAGGTATCCTTGCCGCGCCTGAAGGACTGGCTGAAGCTGCTCTCGTTCGACGTCGGGCCGGGCCGTTTCGGCTGCTATTCGCCGGCCTGCCGCACCGAAAAGTGGCTGCGGCGCTGGCACTTCATGGAAGCCTACGGGCAACGCTGGTGGGCGCTGGGCGGGGCGGTCTACGTGGTGTCGGCGGTCAAGCGCGTGGCCGGCATGCGGCTGATCGGGCCGGCCTGGAAGAAATCGCGCCGCAAGCGCGCCCGGGCGGCATCGGTGGCGGTCAACCGCCACGCCGACCCCGGCGACATCTGATTGGCGGCCGCACCGGCGGCCGCCGCTTCATATTCGGAACAATGCAGACAAACAATACGGAAGACGGCCAGCAGGTCGAAATGTGGACCGACGGCGCCTGCAAGGGCAACCCGGGGCCAGGCGGATGGGGCGTGCTGATGCGCGCCGGCGCGCACGAAAAGACGCTGCACGGCGGCGAGGCCGGCACCACCAACAACCGCATGGAACTGCTGGCCGTCATCGAGGGCCTGCGCGCCTTGAAGCGCCCCTGCCGGGTGCTGATCCACACCGATTCGCAATACGTCATGAAGGGCATGACCGAGTGGCTGGCCAACTGGAAGCGGCGCGGCTGGCTCACCGCCGACAAGAAGCCGGTCAAGAATGCCGAGCTGTGGCAGGCCCTGGACGAGCAGGTCGCGCGGCACCAGGTGGCCTGGCGCTGGGTGCGCGGCCATGCCGGCGACCCCGGCAACGAACGCGCCGACGCGCTCGCCAACCTGGGGGTGCAGAGCGTCCGCAAGGCCTGAACGCCCCGATTGCCCCTGCCAGGCATCGGGGAATACCCTGGTAACCGCCTTTGCGCAACCCGGGGCACATCTGTTTGTGCCAGTATGTAAGCGCTGGCGCCGATGCGCCATGCAATATCCCCGTTTTCACCGCGCCCGGGGCCGCTGCCGGCAGCCGGGCGCTCTTACGCACCGCGATCGTCGCGCATGAAAAAAGCTGTACTGGTGGCCGCCGTGGCGGCCGGGCTCGCCGCGGGCGTGGCCTTGGGGTTCTGGGCGCCGCGCTGGCTGGGCGGCGCCGGCGGCGCCACGTCCGCCGGGCCGGCCGCGCCGGCGCCGCAGGCCGAGACGGTCCGCGTCCAGACCGCGCGCGTCGAGCAGCTCAGCTTCACCCGTGGCATTTCCGCGGTGGGCAGCCTGCGTTCCGATGAGTCCGTCATGTTGCGCCCGGAAGTCGCCGGCCGCATCCAGCATATCGACTTCCAGGAGGGCCAGCCGGTCGAGCGCGGCCAGGTGCTGGTGCGCCTGGACGACTCCGTGCCCCGCGCCGAACTGGCCCAGGCTCAGGCCAACCTGGCGCTGGCGCAAAGCCACTACCGGCGGGCCGTGGACCTGCAAGGGCGCGGCTTCGTCAGCCGGCAGGCGCGCGACGAGGCCGCCAGCAACCTCAAGGTGCAGCAGGCCGCCGCCGCGCTGGCTCAGGCGCGCCTGGACAAGATGACCATCCGCGCGCCGTTCGCCGGCATCGCCGGCCTGCGCAGCATGTCGGTGGGCGACTACGTCGACCAGGGGCAGGACCTGGCCCCGCTCGAGGCCATCGACCCGCTGAAAGTGGATTTCCGCGTGCCCGAGATGTACTTCAGCCGGGTCCAGGTCGGTCAGGCGCTGACCGTGCGCCTGGACGCCATGCCCGGCGAAGAGCGCGAAGGCCGGGTCTACGCCGTCAGCCCGCTGGTCGACGCGGGCGGCCGCTCGGTGCTGCTGCGCGCCACCGTGGCCAACCCCGATGCCCGGCTGCGCCCCGGCATGTTCGCGCGGGTGCAGTTGCTGTTCGGCACCGACCAGGTGCTGGCCGTGCCCGAGGCGGCGCTGGCGCCCTCGGGGCAATCGCAGTACGTATTCAACGTGCGCGAGGGCCGGGCGCATCGCGCCGAGGTCACGCTGGGCGAGCGGCGCGACGGCAAGGTCGAGATCCTCACCGGCGTGGCCGCGGGCGACCAGGTCGTGGTGGCCGGCTTCCAGCGCCTGACTGACGGCGCGCCGGTCGAGGTAGTGGCCGACCCCGACGCCGCACAGGCGCAGGCGCGGCGGCCATGATCCTGTCCGATGTCTGCATCCGGCGGCCGGTGTTCGCATCGGTGCTGTCGCTGCTCATCGTGCTGATCGGGCTGATTTCGTATTCCCGCCTGACGGTGCGCGAATACCCCAACATCGACGAGCCCATCGTTTCGGTGAATACGACCTACAAGGGGGCGTCGCCCGAGGTCATCGAGTCGCAGGTCACCAAGCCGCTCGAAGACCAGCTCGCCGGGATCGAGGGCGTGAACGTCATGACCTCGCGCAGCCGCACCGAGCGCAGCCAGATCAACATCAAGTTCGACCTGTCGCGCGATCCGGACGCGGCCGCCGCCGAGGTGCGCGACAAGGTCTCGCGCGCGCGCCGCTACCTGCCGGACGAAATCGACGAGCCCATCATCGGCAAGGTCGAGGCCGACGCGCTGCCCATCATCTACATCGCGGTCGAGTCCGGCTCGCTGTCCGCCATCCGGACCTCCGACTACATCCACCGCTACATCAAGACGCGCTTGTCGGTGCTGCCCGGCGCGGCCGAGGTGCGCGTCTACGGCGAGCGGCTGCCGTCCATGCGCATCTATGTCGACCGCGACAAGCTCGCGGCGTACAGCCTGACGGTGCAGGACGTCGAAACGGCGCTGGCCAGCCAGAACGTCGAGATCCCGGCCGGCCGCATCGAGTCGCGCGACCGCGAGTTCTCGGTGGTGTCCTCCACCGACCTGCAGACGCCGCCCCAGTTCGCCGCCATCATCGTGGCCAACGTCAAGGGCTATCCCGTGCGCCTGGGCGATGTCGCCAGGGTCGAGATCGGCGCCGCGGAAGACCGCATCCTGTCGCGCTTCAACGGCCGGCCGGCCATCAATATCGGCCTGACGCGGCAATCCACCGCCAACCCGCTCGACCTGTCCAAGGCCGTGCGCGCCGAAGTCGCGCAGCTCAACGAGACGCTGCCGGCCGGCATGAAACTGAACATCGCCTACGACTCGTCGGTGTTCATCGAGCGCTCGATCCAGTCGGTGTTCCATACCATCGGCGAGGCCATCGTGCTGGTGGTGCTGGTCATTTTTTTCTTCCTGCGCAACCTGCGGGCCAGCATCATTCCCATCGTCACCATCCCGGTTTCGCTGATCGGCGCCTGCGGGCTCATGTACCTGTTCGGGTTCTCGGTCAATACGCTGACCCTGCTGGCCATGGTGCTGGCCATCGGGCTGGTGGTGGACGACGCCATCGTGGTGCTCGAGAACATCTTCCGGCACATCGAAGAGGGCGTGCCGCGCCGCCAGGCGGCGTTCCAGGGGGCCCGGGAAATCGGTTTCGCGGTGGTGGCCATGACGCTGACGCTGGTCACGGTGTATGCGCCGCTGGCCTTCGCCACGGGCCGCACCGGCCGCCTGTTCATCGAGTTCGCGCTGACGCTGGCCGGCGCGGTGCTGGTGTCCGGTTTCGTGGCGCTCACCCTCACGCCCATGATGTGCTCGGTGCTGCTGCGCCACGAGCCGCGCCACAGCCGCTGGTACAACCTGGTGGAAGGCTGGCTCGACGGCCTGGCGCGCGGCTATCGGCGCGCGCTGGCGGCGGCGCTGCGCCATCGCGCGGCGGTGCTGGGCCTGGGGCTGCTGGTGGCGGCGGCCAGCGGCGTGCTGTTCTCGGTGGTCAAGAGCGAGCTGGCGCCCATCGAGGACCGCGGCGTGATCTTCGGCACGGTCAGCGCGCCCGAGGGCGCCACCCTGAACTACACGCTGGAAAGCATGCTCGACATCGAGCACTACTACCAGGACATTCCGGAGGCGGAGGCCTACCAGGTGTCGGTCGGCTATCCCACTGTCAGCGACGCCACGGCCATCCTGCGCCTGAAGCCCTGGGAGCAGCGCGAGCGCCGCCAGCAGGAGATCGCGCGCGAGCTGCAGCCGAAGTTCGCCGCGCTGCCCGGCGTCAGGGCCTTTCCCACCAATCCGCCGTCCCTCGGGCAGTCGGCCCGCTCCAAGCCGGTGGAATTCGTGATCATGAGCCAGGCGTCGTACCCGGAACTGGCCCGCATGGTCGACGTCTACCTGGACGCGCTGCGCGGCTATCCCGGGCTGCAGAACCTCGACACCGACCTGCGCCTGAACACGCCGGAGCTGCGCGTCCAGGTGGATCGCGACAAGATGGCCGACGTGGGGGCGGGCGTCGACGTGGTGGGGCGCACGCTGGAGTCCATGCTGGGCGGGCGCCAGGTCACCCGCTTCAAGGACCAGGGCGAGCAATACGACGTCATCGTGCAGGTGCTGCCGCGCGACCGCGCCAACCCGGCCGATATCTCGGGCATCTACGTGCGCACGCGCGACGGCGGCATGGTCCAGCTGGACAACCTGCTGTCGGTGCATGAAAGCGTCTCGCCGCAGTCGCTCAACCATTTCAACCGCCTGCGCGCCGTCAAGGTAGAGGCGGCCGTGGCGCCGGGCTATGCGCTGGGCGAGGTGCTGGCCCACATGCAGGACGTGGCCCGCGAGGTGCTGCCGCATACGGTGGTCACCGACCTGGACGGCCAGGCGCGCGAGTTCCGCGACTCCTCCGGCAGCATCTACCTGGCGTTCGCCATGGCGCTGGCCTTCATCTACCTGGTGATGGCGGCCCAGTTCGAAAGCTGGCGCCACCCGTTCATCATCATGCTGTCGGTGCCGCTGTCCATGACCGGCGCGCTGCTGGCCCTGTGGCTCAGCGGCGGCACGCTGTCCATCTACAGCCAGATCGGCCTGATCACCCTGGTGGGGCTGATCACCAAGCACGGCATCCTGATCGTCGAATTCGCCAACCAGCTGCGCGACCAGGGCCGCGAAATGATCGACGCGGTGGTCGAGGCCAGCGTGCTGCGGCTGCGCCCCATCCTCATGACCACCGGCGCCATGGTGCTGGGCACGCTGCCGCTGGCGGTCTCGCAGGGCGCCGGCGCCGAATCGCGCCAGCAGATCGGCTGGGTCCTGGTGGGCGGGCTGATGCTGGGTACACTATTGACTTTGTTCGTGGTGCCGGTGGCCTACACCCTGGTCGCGAAGGCGCGCCAGCCCTCGGGCCGCGCCGCGTCCGGCCATGCCGCGCCCGGCATTACGCCCCCCGCTTCAGAATAGTCGCCATGCGCCAAATCATCTTCGATACCGAAACCACCGGACTGGACCCCGCGCAGGGCCACCGCATCGTCGAAATCGGCTGCGTCGAGATCGTCAACCGCACCGTCACCGGCAACAACCTGCACATTTACCTGAATCCCGACCGCGACAGCGATCCCGAAGCGCTGGCGGTGCACGGGCTCACCACCGAGTTCCTGTCCGACAAGCCGCGCTTCGCCGACGTCGCCGCGCAATTCCTCGAGTTCATCCGCGGCGCCGAGCTCATCGCCCACAACGCCAGCTTCGACGTCAAGTTCTTCAATGCCGAACTGGCCCGTATCGGCCACGGCGAAATCACCGAGCATTGCGCCCAGATCACCGATTCGCTGCTGCATGCCCGCACGCTGTACCCGGGCAAGCGCAACTCGCTGGATGCCCTGTGCGACCGCCACGGTATTTCCAACGCGCACCGTACCCTGCACGGCGCCTTGCTCGACTCGCAGCTGCTGGCGGAAGTCTGGCTGGCCATGACGCGCGGCCAGGACGCCCTGTTGATCGAGGTCGACGACGGCGGGCAGCAGGGCGGCGCCGGCATCGCCCTGGGGGCGTTCGACGCGTCGGTGCTGCAGGTCGTGCCCGCCTCGGCCGAGGAACTGGCCGAGCACGAGGAATACCTCGCCAGCCTCGACAAGGCGGTGGGCGGCACCTGCGTCTGGCGCGTCGTGGATGCGCCCGCACAGGCGGCCTGAACCCGGCGTGATTGCCGCCCGTTTGCGCAGGGCGGATTTTCCGTGCTAGAATTTCGCCTCTTTGGGTGGTTAGCTCAGTGGTAGAGCACTGCCTTCACACGGCAGGGGTCACAAGTTCGAACCTTGTACCACCCACCAAAAACCGGAAGGGCCGGCAACGCATGTTGCCGGCCCTTCGTCATTGGGGCGCCGCGCCGGCGCGTCAGGTGGGCGCCGCCAGGGCGCGCACCATGTAGCGGGCGCCCTGGCCGTACTGCGCCAGCTTGCCGCGCAGCGCGGCATCGGCGGCCACCGCGCGGTAGCCCAGGCGCTCCCAGTAGCCCACCGCCGAGCGCAAGGCCACCAGGCTGGTGTGCCGCAAGCCGCGGGTGTGCGCGACGGCCAGGCCGCCGTGCAGCAGGGCCTGGGCGACGCCCAGCCCCTGGGCCGCCGGCAGCACGGCGCAGTCGTGTACGAACCAGCTGTCGGCGTCTTCCGGCAGCGTGTCCAGCGGGGTGTCGAGCGCCGGCGGGCGGTCCGCCCGCCACGGGTACGCGATCAGGTAGCCCAGCAGGCCGGCCCCGCTTTCGGCGACCAGGCAGGTGCCGGGGGAAATCTGCAGGCGGTTCTGGAACAGGGTGGCGCCTTCCAGCAGCGCGGCGGGATAGACGCTGGACTGGATACGCAGCACCGGTTCGACATCCTCCGGCCGCATCGGCCGGACACGGTGGCGCGGGATCATCGGGGCTCCTTGACGATGCCGTCATTGTATCGATGCGGGGCTTTGCGCGCGCTGCAATCAAGCGGAAACCCGCGGCGGTTATGGTCTGGCCACGATGCACCGTGGCGAAGGCAAGCCGATGACGACCCGTGACCGATCCGATGAACGCAGCCAGTCATTTCCCCGCGGCCAGGCGCGCCATGCCCGGCCATTGCCGGCCGGCGCCGCCGCGCGCGCTCCGCATTTGTTCGGCCGGGGCGGGCAGGGCGGAGCGGGTCCAGGCGCAGGGCAGGGCGAAGGCTGCTGGTGGAAGCGCATTGTCGTGTGCGGCGACGACTTCGGCATGAACGCGGGTATCGATGCCGGCATGCTGCGGCTGGCCCGGCTGGGCCGGCTCAGCGCCGTCAGTTGCCTGGCGCAGGGGCCCAGCTTCGCGGCCAATGGGCCGGGCCTGCGCGACTTCGACCTGGACCTGGGCGTGCACCTGAATCTGACCGAGGCCTTCGACGCGCCGGCGCAGGCCGCCGTGATGCCCCTGTCGACGCTGATCGCCCGCGCCTACGCGGGCCGCCTGGACGGCGCCTGGCTGGACGACCAGCTCGAGCGTCAATTCGACGCCTTCGAGCGCGTGCTGGGCCGGGCGCCCGACTATGTCGATGGACACCAGCACGTGCATCAATTGCCCGGCGTGCTGCCGCGGCTGCTGGACATGCTGCAGCGGCGCTACGGCGAGCGCCCGCCGTGGCTGCGCCACACGGCGCCCGGCATGCAGGAGGGGATTCCCCTGCGCGAGTCCGCCCGGGCGCGGCTGGTCGGCGCATTGGGCGCCGGGGCGGTGGCCCGGGTGGCCAGCCGCGACGGCTGGCGCACCAATCGGCGCCTGCTCGGCGTCTACGGCCAGCAGGGCGGCGCGCGGCGCTATGCGCGGCTGTTGCAGCACTGGCTGCACAACGCGCGCGATGGCGACCTGCTGCTCTGCCATCCGGCCCTGCCGGGCGCGACGGACGCGCTGGCGAGCCAGCGGGCGGCGGAATTCGACGTGCTGGCCCGCCCCGAGCTGGGCGACTGGATGCGCCTGAATGGCGTGCGGGTGGCGCGGCCGGCCTAGCGCGGGACGTTCAGAGAGGCCCGGCGGCCGCCATGCTGCCGCCGGCGGCCGGCGCGTAGGCGCGGCTGGCGTCGCGGATGAAGCCGCGCACGGCGGTCTCGTAGGCCGCGCCGCTGCGGATCGCGCCCGAGTGCGAAGCTCCGTCGATCTTCACCAGCCGTTTCAGGCCGGGCGGCGCCTTCAGGGCGGCGGCGAACAGTTCGTCGCTCATGGTGTGAGGCACCACGCGGTCGGCCGTGCCGTGCAGGAACAGCATCGGCGTGGTCAGGGTCGCGATTTTCTCGACCGAGGCAAACGGCTGGGTGACCAGCAGGCTGGCGCCGGGCAGCTTGCCCCACTTGAGAGTGCCCAGCATGGCGGCCACGCTGGTGAAGCTGGATTCGACGATCAGCCCGGCGAAGGCCGGCATGTCGGGCCGCGCCGCCAGGTCGATGGCGATGGCGCCGCCCAGGCTGTGGCCGTACACGAAGCGCTTCGCCGCATCGGGCTGGCGGCGCGCCAGTTCGCGCAGGGCGGCGGCCGCGTCTTCGAAAGCGGTCTCTTCGGAGGGCAGCAGCGGGGTCGATTCGCCGAAGCCGCGGTAGTCGATGGCCAGCACGGAATAGCCCATGCGGGTCCAGCCTTCCATGCGGAACGCGCTGCCGTTCAGGTTCCAGCGTGCGCCGTGCAGGTACAGGACCGCCGGCGCGTCGGCGCGCGGGTGCTGCCAGTACCAGGCGTGGACCTTGTCGCCGTCCGCCAGGGCCAGGTCGAAGACCTCGGTGCCGGCGGGCGGCTCGCGCCACCAGCGCTGCTGGTCGGCCTCGGGCGAGAAGATCGCCTGCCGCTGCCAGGCGTCGAGCTGGGTGCAGCCGACCGCGCTGGCGGCGGCCACCAGGCCGACGCCCAGCAGGCGGCGCAGGGAAAGACGGGGCAGCAGGGACATGAGCGGTATGACCGCGCCGGGCGCGGCGGGTTCCGCAGTCCTAGACCAGCGCGGCCAGCTCCTGGGCCACCGGGTACAGCGAGGCCACCAGCAGCAGCGCCATGCCGATGTTGAACAGCCGGATCGCCATCGGGCGGTGCAGCACATGTTGCAGCGCCGCGCCGAAGGCGGCCCAGATGCCGATGCTGGGCAGGTTGACCAGGCAGCACACCAGGGCCGCCAGCATCAAGTTGAAGTAGAAGCCGGCCTGCGGCGTATAGGTGGCGATGACCCCCACCGCCATGACCCAGGCCTTGGGGTTCACCCACTGGAACAGCGCCGCCTGCAGGAACGTGAAAGGCTGGCCGCGCTGCGCGCCGCTTTCCAGCGGCCCGGCCAGGGCGATCTTCCAGGCCAGGTACAGCAGGTAGAGCGCCCCGGCGTACTTCAGCACCGTATAGAGCCACGGAAACTGCTCGAAGGCGGCGCCCAGCCCCACCCCCACCAGCACCAGCATCAGGGTGAAGCCCAGGTTCACGCCCAGCATGTGCGGAATCGTGCGCCGGAAGCCGAAGGTCAGCCCCGACGAGGCCAGCATGATGTTGTTGGGCCCCGGGGTGATGGAACTGACCAGCGCGAACAGCGCCAGCGGCCCCAGCAGCACCCACATCTGTCCGTCGGCGGGATGGTTCATGATGCGCTCCGGACGATGGCGTGGCGGCCGCCGGCAATGACGACAATGACGGCCAGCGCGAACAGGAAAGTAGCCGGCTCGACGGCCTCGTGGAACAGCAGCGCCGCCGCCGCCACCGTGAGGAACGGCTGCAGCAGCTGCACCTGGCCGACCCGCGCGATGCCGCCCACGGCCAGGCCGCGATACCAGGCGAAGAACCCCAGGAACATCGAGCCGAAGGCCAGATAGCCGAAGGCGGCGACGGTCGCGGCGCTGGGCCAGGCGGTATCCACGCCCAGCCATGCCACCGGCACCGCCACGACCGGCGCGCTCACGACCAGCGCCCAGCAGATGGTGCGCCAGCCGCCCAGCGTGCGCGAGGCGCGCGCGCCCTCGGCATAACCCATTCCGCCCAGCAATACCGCCAGCAGCAGCCAGAGGTCGCCGGTCTGCAGGGCGCCATGGCCCTGGCGCAGCGCGAAAGCCATAACCAGGATCGCGCCCGCCACCGCCCAGGCCCAGAATGCCGGGGAGGGACGCTCCCCGCTGCGCCAGGCGGCGAACAGCGCCGTCGACAGCGGCAACAGCCCGTTGAACACCGCGCCATGGGCCGCCGGCACGCTCGCCATGGCTAGCGTCGAGGCCAGCGGCCAGCCGACCACGATGCCCAGCGCGGCCAGCAGCACGCCGGTCCATTCGCCGCGCGCGGGCAGGCGGCTGCGGGTCGCCCACAGCAGCAGCGCCGCCGGCACGGCCGCCAGCAGCGCCCTGCCCAGCCCGATCAGCAGGGGCGGCAGCTCGGCCACCGCCACCCGGGTCATGGGCAGGGTCAGCGAAAACACCAGCACACCCAGCAGGCCGTAGCCATAGCCCTCCCAGAGCGGCGTGGCGGGGGATGGGGCGGCGTAGGCGGCGGGGCGTGGCATGGGGGCGGCTTCAGGGGCTTGCTGACAAGCGGGATTCCTGCCACTCTACGCAAATCGGGCAGTACAGTACCGATACACTTCACCATATCAGCTTGATTACTGGCCTGGTAACTCGACCATGACAGTTGTGTCCCCTTCCGAGGCCGCCGCCGATTGGCGGCCCGTGCGCCAGGCAGATGCCACCCTGGTGGCCCAGCTGGCCGACGACGTGGCCCGCCGCATCGACGACCAGGGCCTGCGCCCCGGCACCCGGCTGCCGTCCATACGCAAGATGGCCGAACAGGCCGGCGTGAGCCGTTTCACCGTGGTCGAAGCCTACGACCGGCTGGTCGCGCGCGGACTGGTGCAATCCCGGCGCGGTGCGGGCTTTTTCGTGCGGGCGCGCCGGGGGCCCCTGGCGGCGGCGGCCGTGCGTAGCCCGGCCGGCGGGCAGGCCGCGCCGGTGCGCATCGACGTCGCCTGGCTGCTGCGCAGC
This sequence comes from Bordetella genomosp. 2, assembly GCF_002261345.1. Taxonomy (GTDB): domain Bacteria; phylum Pseudomonadota; class Gammaproteobacteria; order Burkholderiales; family Burkholderiaceae_B; genus Bordetella_A. The sequence continues at coordinate 205,938 of NZ_NEVT01000003.1, forward strand.
ATGTTCCGCGAGCCGGACTCGGCCATGCCCGGCGGCGCCGGGCTGCTGCCGGCCGACTGGCTCGACCCCGGCATGGTGGCGGCCGCGGTGCGGGCGGTCGGCCGCTCGGTGCGCGGCCAGCTGGTGACCTACGGCTCGCCGCTCGGCTATGCGCCGTTGCGGCAGCAACTGGCATCGCGCCTGCAGGCCGACGGCGTGCCCGCTCATCCCGACCACAACCTGCTCACCACTAACGGCGTCACGCATGGGCTCGACCTGGTCGCCCGCCATTTCATCCGGCCGGGCGACGCCGTACTGGTCGAAGACCCGGCCTGGTTCGTCATCTTCGGCCGGCTGGCCGCATTCGGCGCCCGCCTCATCGGGGTGCCGCGCGGCCCGGACGGCCCCGACATCGAGCAGTTGGACCGCCTGGCCGCCCTGCACAAGCCGCGGCTCTTCATCATCAACAGCGCGGTGCACAACCCGACCGGCCACACCTTGTCGGCCGGCGCCGCCTACGACATCCTGCGGCTGGCCGAGCGGCACGATTTCCTGGTGGTGGAAGACGACACGTATGGCGAACTCCACCCCGGCGGGGCCATGAAGCTGGCCTCGCTCGACCGCCTCAACCGGGTGATCCTGGCCGGCGGGTTTTCCAAGATGCTGGCCGCCAGCCTGCGCGTGGGCTATCTGGCCGGCAACGCCGAACTGGTGCAGAAGCTGGCCGACCTGAAAATGCTGGCCGGGCTAACCACCCCGGAGCTGGGCGAGCGGGTGGTGCACCGCGTGCTGGTCGAGGGCCAGTACCGCCGCCACGTCGAGCGGGTACGGGCACGCGTCAATGCCGCCCGCCAGCAGTGCCTGGCCGCCCTGGCCGAACTGGGGCTCGGCATCCCGCACGAGCCCCACGCCGGCATGTTCGTCTGGGCCGATTGCGGCCGCGATGCCGAAGGCCTGGCGCGCACGGCCGCCGATCGCGGCCTGCTGCTGGCCCCGGGCAGCCTGTTTTCGCCCGTGCAGGCGCCGTCGTCCATGCTGCGTTTTTCCGTGGCCATGGTCAGCACGCCGGGTATCTGGAAGGCAGTGGCCGAGGTGCTGGCGGCGCCGGGTCGCTGAGGAGCCGATTGCCGGCGGGGCCGCCGGGCGTCCCGGGCGCGGAAGACATATACTGTTCTTCTCTCTTTCCCAGGCTTCATCATTCGAGGAATTCCCATGGCTGTCCCCATCAAGCCGCTGACCGAGCAGTTCGCCGTCGCCCCGCAGTTGTCGCCCGAAGACATGGCCGACGTGGCGGCAGCCGGGTATAAAAGCGTCATCATCAACCGCCCTGATTTCGAAGGCGGTCCCGACCAGCCCACCGCCGCCGCGGTCTCGAAGGCAGCCCTGGAAGCCGGCCTGCAGGTCGAGTACCAGCCCGTCATCGGCAGCGCCATGACCGCCGCCGACGTCGCGCGCTTCGCCGAGCTGCTGCGCACGCTGCCCGGCCCCGTGCTGGCGTATTGCCGCACCGGCACGCGTTGCACTAATCTGTTCGTGGCATCGCAGCAGATGCCTTGATGGCTCTCAACGCTGCGGGAAGACCGCAATGCGGAAAGCATAGGTTTTCCGGTAGCATGAGTGCTCTTACCAGCAGACAGGAGCAGGCAACATGTTCAAGAAAATCCTGATTCCCACCGACGGCTCCCCGCTTTCGGCGCAGGCCGCGAACGCGGGCATTTGCTTCGCGCGATCGGTCGGCGCCGAAGTCGTTGCCCTGCACGTCACCCAGCCCTTCGCCGCCACCATCGGCTTCGACGGCATGGCCGCGGCCTATGCCATCACCGACGAAGACTACGAAAAAGCCTCCGCCGAGCAGGCCGAAAAGTACCTGAAGGCCATCCTCGACCGCGCCGAGACGGCGGGCGTCAAGGCGCAGTCGCGCGCCGTGTCGAATTTCAACGTGGCCGACGGCATCGTCCAGGCCGCCTCCGAAAACGGCTGCGACCTGATCTTCATCGGCAGCCATGGCCGCAGCGGCCTGTCCCGGCTGTTGCTGGGCAGCGTCACCGCCAAGGTGCTGTCGCTGGCCACCACCGCGGTGCTGGTCTACCGCGTCAAGGAAGACAAGAAGTAATCCCCCGGCCCGCCGCGCCACCCATACCTGTGGCGCGGACAGGGCTATATGGCGTCCGGCAACCATGCGCGCGTAATATCGGCGATGGCGCAAGCCCCGTGGGCTTGCCCGCCATCCCAGCCGGATTCACCTGACCAGGGGCCGCCATGACTCGCAAGACGCGCATCGAACAATACCGCAACATCGGCATCAGCGCTCACATCGACGCGGGCAAGACCACGACCACCGAGCGCATCCTCTTCTATACCGGCATCACCCACAAGCTGGGCGAAGTCCATGACGGCGCGGCCACCATGGACTGGATGGAGCAGGAACAGGAACGCGGCATCACCATCACGTCGGCGGCCACCACCGCGTTCTGGCGCGGCATGGCGGGCAATTATCCCGAGCATCGCATCAACATCATCGATACGCCCGGCCACGTCGATTTCACCATCGAGGTCGAGCGCTCCATGCGCGTGCTCGACGGCGCCTGCATGGTCTACGACGCGGTCGGCGGCGTGCAGCCGCAGTCCGAGACCGTCTGGCGGCAGGCCAACAAGTACGGCGTGCCGCGCATCGCGTTCGTCAACAAGATGGACCGCGTCGGCGCCGATTTCTTCCGCGTGCACAAGCAGATCGCCGAGCGCCTCAAGGGCGATGCCGTGCCCATCCAGATCCCGGTCGGCGCCGAGGACCACTTCGAGGGCGTGGTGGATCTGGTCAAGATGAAGGCCATCATCTGGGACGAGGCCAGCCAGGGCGTGAAGTTCGAGTATCGCGACATCCCGGCCGAACTCGCCGACACGGCGCAGCAGTGGCACGACCGCATGGTCGAGAAGGCCGCCGAGGCCGACGAGGCGCTGCTCGAAAAATACCTGTCGGGCGAGCCGCTGTCCGAAGACGATATCAAGCGCGGCCTGCGCCTGCGCACCATCGCCAACGAAATCGTCCCCATGCTGTGCGGCAGCGCGTTCAAGAACAAGGGCGTGCAGGCGATGCTGGACGCGGTCATCGACTACCTGCCTTCGCCGGTCGACGTGCCCGCCATCAAGGGCCACGACGAGCGCGACCGCGAGATCGAGCGGCATCCGGCCGACAACGAGCCGTTCTCGGCCCTGGCCTTCAAGATCATGACCGACCCGTTCGTCGGTCAACTGGTGTTCTTCCGCGTGTATTCCGGCGTGGTCAAGTCGGGCGATTCGGTGCTCAACCCGCTCAAGGGCAAGAAAGAGCGGCTCGGCCGCATCCTGCAGATGCACGCCAACGAGCGCCGCGAGATCAGCGAGGTCTATGCCGGCGACATCGCCGCGGCGGTGGGCATCAAGGACGTCACCACCGGCGACACGCTGACCGACCCGGCGCACGTGATCATCCTCGAACGCATGTCCTTCCCCGAGCCGGTCATTTCGCAGGCGGTCGAGCCCAAGACCAAGGCCGACCAGGAAAAAATGAGCCTCGCCCTGAACCGCCTGGCCCAGGAAGACCCGTCGTTCCGCGTGCGCACCGACGAAGAGTCCGGCCAGACCATCATCTCCGGCATGGGCGAGCTGCACCTGGAGATCCTGGTCGACCGCATGAAGCGCGAATTCGGCGTCGAGGCCACGGTGGGCAAGCCCCAGGTCGCGTACCGCGAGACCATCCGCGGCACCTGCGACCAGGTCGAGGGCAAGTTCATCAAGCAGTCCGGCGGACGCGGCCAGTACGGCCACGTGGTGCTCAAGCTCGAGCCGCAGCCGCCGGGCGCGGGCTACGAGTTCGTCGACGCCATCAAGGGCGGCGTGGTGCCGCGCGAGTTCATTCCCGCGGTGGACCGCGGCGTGCGCGAAAGCCTCAATGCCGGCGTGCTGGCGGGGTATCCGGTGGTCGACGTGAAAGTGACCCTGGTGTTCGGCTCCTACCACGACGTCGATTCCAACGAGAACGCTTTCCGCATGGCGGCATCCATGGCGTTCAAGGACGGCATGCGGCGCGCCCGCCCGGCCTTGCTCGAGCCCATGATGCACGTCGAGGTCGAGACGCCCGAGGACTTCACCGGCCATGTCATGGGCGATCTCTCGTCGCGGCGCGGCATGGTGCAGGGCATGGAAGACATCGCCGGCGGCGGCGGCAAGCTGGTGCGGGCGGAAGTGCCGCTGGCCGAGATGTTCGGCTATTCGACGGCGCTGCGCTCGCTGACCCAGGGGCGGGCCACCTACACCATGGAGTTCAAGCACTACGCCGAGGCGCCGCGCCAGGTGGCCGAACAGGTCATCGCCGCCCACGGCGGCACGGTCCGCTAGTGTCGCTACGCCGATATAGCCAGCGCCCATGCGCCCGGCTATGATCGCAACACACCTGCCGGAGGGCTCATGGACTACCTGATTTCGCTTGCCCAGCAACCCGCCGCCTGGGCGGCGCTGGCGACCCTCATCGCCATGGAAGTCGTGCTTGGCATCGACAACCTCATCTTCATTTCCATCCTCACCAACAAGCTGCCCGAGCACCAGCAGGCCCGCGGGCGGCGCATCGGCATCGGCCTGGCGCTCATCCTGCGGCTCGCGCTGCTGGGCACGGTGGCGTTCATCGTGCGGCTCACCACGCCGTTGTTCACGCTGTTCGACCACGGCTTTTCCTGGCGCGACCTCATCCTCATCGCCGGCGGGTTGTTCCTGGTCTGGAAGGCCACCAAGGAAATCCACCACCATGTCGACCCCAACCCCGAGGGCGACATGTTCGAGGGCAAGACCGCCACCATCAGTTTCGCGGCGGCCATCGGCCAGATCCTGATGCTGGACCTGGTGTTCTCCATCGACAGCATCATCACCGCGGTCGGCATGACCGAGCACATTCCCATCATGGTCATCGCCGTCATCGTCGCGGTCACGGTCATGCTGGTGGCGGCCAACCCCCTGGCCAATTTCATCCAGCGCAACCCCACCGTGGTCATGCTGGCGCTGGGCTTCCTGCTCATGATCGGCATGACGCTCATCGCCGAGGGCTTCGGCGCGCATGTGCCCAAGGGGTATATCTATGCCGCGATGGCATTCTCGGCCCTGATCGAAGGCCTCAACATGATGGCGCGGCGCGCGCGGGCGCGCCGCAAGGCGTCCGCCTGAGGCGCCGGCCGGGCTTCAGGCCAGGAAGTTCTCGATCGCCGTGTTGAAGGCGCGCGGATTGCCCAGGTTCATGCCGTGCGAGGAACCGGCGATCACTTCCTTGTGCGCGCCCGGCAGCCATTCCGACAGCATGTCCAGCACGGCGGGATAGGGCGGGGGGCTGAGCGCCCCGCCGATCAGCAGCGTGGGCAGCGCCAGCCGCTGCACTTGTTCGCGGCCCAGGGCCGGCAGGGTTTCCCGCGCCTGGCCGCCCAGCGTCGAGGCGTTGTCGCGCACCATGTCCTTGAACCACGGCACCATGCGGCGCCAGGTGTCCGGTCCGGAAACGGTGTCGACGAACAGGGCCAGCCCGGCGTCGACGTCGCCCGCGTCGATCAGGGCCAGCGCGCGCTGCCGGAACCCGCCCCGCTGGTCATCGGCGCGGCCGGGCAGCGGCAGGCCCGGATCGGCCAGCGTCAGGGAGCGCACGCGCTGCGGCGCCCGCAGGGCCGCCTCCAGCGCCACCCGGGCGCCGCGCGAGTGGCCCACCACGTGCGCCGCGCCTTCGCCGACTGTCTCGATGAAGGCCAGCAGGTCCTCGACATGCCGGGCCAGCGAAAACTCGCCGCCATCCCATTGCTGCGGCCAGTAGTGGCGCAGGCTCGGCGCCAGCACCCGGAAGGAGCGGCCCAGCGGCCCCATCTGCGCTTTCCAGTACCGGCAATCGCACAGCGAGCCGTGCACCAGCACCAGCGGCGTGCCGCGCCCGTATTCGACGTACGCCATGGCGTAGCCGTCCACGTCGGCGGTTTGCAGGGGTAATTGGGGTTCTGAGCGCATGGGGACCGGTACGAGGATGCCAGCGCGTGATTCTAGCGCCCTCCGCGCCGGCCGCTGTTACACTCGGTGGCCTTGTCCCGCGGCCGGCACGCGTCGCGCCGCTTGTCAATGGAACCCTCACGCATGTCCGCTGAAAACGCCCTGTCCCTGCCCGAGTCGGCGCAGCGCGTGGCCCGCCTGCTGCAAGACCTGGGCCACGAGCATCCCGTCGTCATGCTGCCGCAAAGCGGCAAGACCTCCGCCGAGGCCGCCCAAGGCCTGGGCTGCCAGGTCGCGCAGATCGCCAAGTCCATCATTTTCCGCCGGCGCGCCGACGATGCGCCGGTGCTGGTCATCGCCAGCGGCGTGAACCGCGTGGACGAAGCCAAGGTGGCCGGCCTGGTAGGAGAACTCGCCAAGGCGGACGCGCGCTTCGTGCGCGACATGACCGGCTACGCCATCGGCGGCGTCTGCCCCATCGGCCATATCGTCAAGCCCGTCATGCTGCTCGACCAGGACCTGTTCCAGTTCGACACGCTGTGGGCCGCCGCCGGCCACCCGCATGCGGTGTTCCGCCTCAGTCCGCAACAGCTGGCCGGCATGACCGGCGCGCCGGTGGCGGACGTGGCCCAGCGCGCCTGACCGCCAGGCCGCTGTCATGGATTGGACCTGGGTCTGGATTCCCGCCACTATCTTCGCCGCCGCCGCGCAAGCCGGGCGCAACGCGGTGCAGCGCAGCCTGACCGCCACGCTCGGCACGCTGGGCGCCACGCAGGTGCGCTTCCTGTTCGGCTTCCCGTTCGCGCTGCTGTTCCTGGGCGTGGTGCTGGCCGTCGGCGGCGAGCCCGCGCCGGGCGGCAACCGCGAGTTCGCCGGGTTCGTCCTGGGCGGCGCGCTGGCCCAGATCGCCGCCACTGCGCTGATGCTCGCCGCCATGCGCGAGCGCTCGTTCGTGGTGGTGACGGCGTGGACCAAGACCGAGCCGGTCCAGGTGGCCTTGTTCGGTTTCGCGGTGCTGGGCGACCCGCTATCGCTCGCCGGCATCGTCGCGGTGATGCTGGCGACGCTGGGGGTGGTGCTGATGTCGGTGGATCCCGCCGCGGCCGCCGGCCGGGGCAGTCTGCGGCCCGCTTTGCTGGGGCTGGTCTCGGGCGCATTCTTCGCGCTGTCGGCGATCGGCTTTCGCGGCGCCATCCTGGCCCTCGATAGCGGCGGGTTTGTGCTGCGGGCGACCTGGACGCTGGCCTGGTCGCTGGGTGTCCAGACGCTGCTGCTGGTGGTCTGGATGGCGCTGTTCAACCGCGCCCTGCTGCTGGCCTGCATGGCCGCCTGGCGGGCGTCCATCTGGGGCGGGCTGCTGGGCGCCTCGGCCTCGCAGGGCTGGTTCATCGGCTTTGCCCTCACGGCCGCCGCGAATGTGCGCACGCTGGGGCTGGTGGAAGTCCTGTTCGCCCAGATGCTGTCACGCCGCCTGTTCGCGCAAACCGCCAGCCGCCGGGAACTGGCCGGCGTTGCCTTGATCGTCGCGGGCGTGGGCCTGTTGCTGGCGGTGTCGGCCGGGTAGGGCGGCAGGGCGGGCCGGCCGCCGCTACCTCTACTGCAGCAATTGCAGGCGGTTCTGGGCGGTTTCGGCCGCCGGCGTGTTGGGGTAGTCCTTCACGATGCGCTGCAGCGAGGCCTTGGCGCCCGCCCGGTTGTTCAGTTCGATCTGGCTGCCGGCGATCACCAGCAGGGCGTCGGGCGCCCGCGCATTGTCGGGCGACTGCTGCACCAGCGCGTTCAGTTCCTCGATGGCGCCCTTGTAGTCCTTGGCGGCATAGCGGCTGCTGCCCAGGTAGAACTTCGCCGTGGGCGCCAGCTGGCTGTCCGGGTACAGGGCCAGGAACGCGGCCAGCGATTCGCCGGCTTCCTTGTATTGGCCCTTGCGGAACTGGTCGATGGCGCCGTCGTAGGCGGCCTGTTCGTTGGGGTCGCCAGCCGTCACGCCCGGCGGGTTGGTCGCGCCCTGGCCCGGCGGCGCGCTGGGCTGTTGGCGCGACAGCAGTTCGATCTGCTCACGCAGCTGGGTGATCTCCTGCTGCATCGACTGCAGCTGGTCGGCGAGCTGCAGGCGTGCGCGCTGGTTCTGCTCGTTCTGCTGCTGGACCTGTTTGCGCAGGTCCAGGATGGCCCGGCGGGCTTCGTCGTCGGAAAAGGCATGAGCGGGAGCGGCGGCGGCCGCGGCCAGGACGGCCGTCGCGACCAGGGTACGCAGGGGCGGGACTTGAGCGCGCATGAGGGTTTCCACAGTCTAAAAACAAAAACGTCGGAACGGCCGCTTGACCGTTCCGACGCGCGGCAGGGCTAATGCGCCGATATGCTTAGCGCTGGTACTCGATGTCAGCGCGGCGGTTCTCCGCGTAGTCGGCCTCGGAGGTGCCGGTGGCGCGGGGCTTTTCCTTGCCGAAGCTGATGGTTTCGATCTGCGCGTCGCTGACGCCCAGCAGGGTCATCATGCGGCGCACGGCGTCGGCACGGCGCTGGCCCAGGGCCAGATTGTATTCGGCGCCGCCGCGTTCGTCAGTGTTGCCCTGGATCTGGATACGCTGCTGCTGGTTCGAAGCCAGGTAGCGGGCGTGGGTCTCGACCAGGCCACGGTACTGGTCGGGCACCGTGTAGCTGTCGAAGTCGAAGTACACCGAACGCTGTTGCGCCAGGATGCTTTGCGGGTTGAACGGGTCCATGATCTGGCCCGAGGCGGTGCCTTGGCCCGTGCCGGTGGAGCCGGTCTGCCCGGACTGGTCGTCGAGCGGGACGGAGCTGCAAGCGGCCAGGGTGGCAGCCAGGGCGGCAATGGTGAGGCTTTTGGCAATGCGCATCTTCATGATTGTTCCTTTTCCAAAGAAGGTCATACGCGTTTATCGGGTAAATGGTCCCCAAGTCGGCTCACGTATTTCCCCATTCAGTACCGAGAGCGTCTGCCGCACGCGACCATCGCTGGACACGCCAGCCAATACGCTGCGGCCGTTCTGGACCGCGGCGTAAAGTATTTGCATGCCGTTCGGCGCGAAGCTTGGAGCCTGGTCGTCACGACCGTCGGTCAGCAAGGTTTCGGTGCCGGAGGCAAGCTGGAGTGAGGCGATGCGAAACGCGCCGTCGCGTTTCGCAACGTACAGCAACGTGGAGCCGTCGGGGGAAATTCGGGGTGAAATGTTGTAACTACCGTTAAAAGTCAGCCGACGGGCATCGCCTCCGTCGAGGCTGGTTTGATAGATTTGCGGTCCACCGCTGCGATCACTGGTAAAGATAATGGAACGGCCATCGGGCGTAAAGATCGGCTCGGTGTCGATGCCCGGAGAACGCGTAAGACGGCGCATATTCGAGCTTCCGTCGGCTCCGACGATGTAAATTTGCGACAAACCGTCCCGCGTCAGGGCCACCGCCAGCTTGCTGCCGTCGGGCGACCAGGCCGGCGCGCTGTTGTTGCCCTTGAAGTTGGCGACCGGGATGCGCGCGCTGGTGGCCAGGGTGTGCACATAAACCACAGGCTTGCCGGATTCGAAGCTCACGTAGGCCAGTTTGCTGCCGTCGGGCGACCAGGCGGGCGAAATCACCGGCTCGCGCGAACGCAGGGCCACTTGTGGATTCTGGCCGTCGGCGTCGGCGACCTGCAGTTCGTAGGTATTGCCGCGCTTGAGCACGTAGGCGATGCGGGTCGAGAACACGCCACGCACGCCGGTGATCTTTTCGTAGATGCGATCGGCGATCTGGTGCGCCACCCGGCGCAGTTCCTGTTCGGAGCCGGAGAACGCCACGCCGTCGAGCTGGCCTTTCTGGACGGTGTCGGCCAGGCGGTAGCGCACGTCGTAGCGGCCGTCGGCGCCGCGCGTGACGCTGCCATAGGCCAGGAAGTCGGCGCCCTTGTTGCGCCAGTCGTCATGGGCGATGGGAGAATCGACATTCAGCCCCGAGCCGGCGGCGCTGATCAGGCGGAACTGGCCGGTACGGGTCAGGTCGGCGCGGATGACCTCGGCGATCGCGCGGCCGTGGACGTCGTCTACCGCGAAATCGGCAATCGCCACCGGATACTGGGTGGCTCCGGTGCCCGAGATATCGACCCGCAACTGGGCGTGGGCCGGCTGCCAGACCAGCAGGGCGGCGGCCGTCAACAGGGTGAACAGCGCGCCGTACAGGCGCGCGAGCCCTGGCGGAAAGGGGCGGCTGGAGGCGGGAGTCATGGTCAGCAATCTCCTGTCAGTCATACATGCGGTACACGACATCGATGACGGGCGCGTAGCGGCCTGTCGAGGGTTTGGGGAACGGGTTGCAGCGCCGGATGCCGGTTTCCACGGCGCGGTCGAAGCCGCTGTTGCCCGACGAGCGGGTCAGGGTCACGTTGTTGACCCTGCCGTCTGAACTCAACTGTACCCGGTATTGGGCGGTGGGGTTGGCCGAGCCGCTGCGCGGCGGGGTCGGATACGACACGCCGGGCCGCACGCAGGCACGCACCTTGGCGCCGTAGCCGTCGTCGCGGCCGCCGCCGGCCTGGCTGCGGTCGGCGGTGCCGCCCGGGATCCCGGCCGCGCCCAGCGCGTCGTTGCGGAACGCCTCGCGCAGGGCCTTGTCGGCCGCGGCTTTCTTGGCGGCAGCCGCCTTCTCGGCGGCGGCCTTCTTGGCCGCTTCTTCCTTGGCCTTCTTCTCGGCGGCCGCCTTTTCGGCGGCGGCTTTTTCCGCGGCGGCCTTCTGCGCCGCGGCCTTTTTCTCGGCTGCGGCCTTTTCCGCCGCGGCTTTTTCCGCGGCCGCTTTCTCGGCGGCAGCCTTCTCGGCAGCCGCTTTCTCGGCTGCGGCTTTCTTCTCGGCCGCGGCCTTTTCCGCCGCCGCCTTTTCGGCGGCCTTGCGTTCCTGTTCCAGGCGCTGCTTCTCTTTCAGCTCGGCCTGGCGGCGCTCTTCTTCCAGGCGGGCCTTTTCCTTGGCGGCTTCGGCCTCACGGCGGGCCTGTTCTTCCTGTTCGCGCTTCTTGCGCGCTTCTTCGAGCGCGATTTCGGGGTCGGGCTGGGGCGGCATGGGCCGCTCCACCGGCGGCGGCGCAGGTTGCGGCTGCGGCTCGGGTTCCGGCTCGGGCTGCGGCGCCGGCTCCGGTTCAGGCTGTGGCTCGGGTTCGGGCTGGGGCTGGGGTTGCGGCGTCGGCTCGTCGGGTTGTTCTTCCGGCGGCGGCGAGTCGGGCGAGTCGCCCGCGGCCCATAATTCGACCTGCACCGGACCGGGATTCTCGGAGTGCCAGTTGACCCCGAAAATGAGGGCGACCAGCAGCAGCAGGTGCACCAGGATGGCTAGCCCCAGCGCCTTGCGGTTGTCCTGCTTGGCGGGCGTGGCCGGCGCGGTGCTGTCGTGTCGGATGATAGGCGGCGTCATAAGCGTTGCGAAAGCGGCGCGTCCGGGCGCATCAGCGCTTATTGGGTTCCTGAGCCGCGCCGCCCTGGTCGACCAGCAGGCCCAGCCGCGTCACGCCGTTGCTGCGCAACTCGTCCATGATCTTCACCACGGTCTCATAGGGCACCTTGCCGTCGGCCGCGATCACCACCGGCGTCTCGGCCGTGATGCGCTGGCGCACCTGGTCGACCAGCTGGTCGCGCGGGATGTCCTGTGGCGTGGCGCCCGCTTCGCGCATGCGCAGCGCCACCTGGCCGTCTTCCGAGATCTGCACTTCCAGTGGCTTGACCGGCACGTCCGAGGCCTGCCCGACCGAGGGCAGGTTGATCAGCCCGGGGGTGATCAGCGGCGCGGTGACCATGAAGATCACCAGCAGCACCAGCATCACGTCGATATACGGGACGACGTTGATGTCCGCTTTCATGCGGCGGCCCGCGCGGCCGTTCGAACGTACCGAAGGCATCAGCGCACCTGGCGTTGGAGGATGTTCAGGAATTCATCGACGAAGCTGTCGAAGCGGATCGACAGCCGGTCGATGTCGTGGGTGTAGCGGTTGTAGGCCACCACCGCCGGAATGGCGGCGAACAGGCCGATGGCCGTGGCGATCAGCGCCTCGGCGATGCCGGGCGCCACCGAAGCCAGGGTGGCCTGCTGCATGTTCGACAGGCCGATGAACGCGTGCATGATGCCCCACACGGTGCCCAGCAGGCCGATGTACGGGCTGACCGAGCCGGCCGAGGCCAGGAAGTTCAGGTGCGACTCGAGCGAGTCCATCTCGCGCTGGTAGGCAGCGCGCATGGCGCGGCGCGGGCCGTCCAGTATGGTGTTGGCGTCGCCGCCGGCGCGCCGCGCCTTCAGGAATTCGGTCATGCCGGCATCGAAGATGCGCGCCAGCGCGCCCTGTTCGTCGCGCCGGCTGGCGACGGCCTGCTGCAGCATGGACAGGTCGCCGCCTGACCAGAAATCGTCCTCGAAGCGGCGGGTCTGGGCGTGCGCGCGCTTGATCGCCAGCCGCTTGGCGAAGATGTAGGTCCAGGACATGATGGAAATGCCCAGCAGCAACAGCATGATGAGCTGGACGGGGACGCTGGCGTGCGCGATCAGCGAAAGCAACGACATGTCGTTGGTGACTTGCATGGTTATTCCTGAAGGGATTCCAGTTTGGTGCGGACCACTGCCGGCAGGGCCGCCGGCCGCATGTGCACGGCGTCGACACAGCAGACTTGGATATTGCCTTGCGCGAGCAGTTCCCCGTCGCGCTCGGCACGTTGAGCGAAATCGATCGACGCCCGGCCTACTCGAGTGACGCGGCTGCGTATGATAAGCAAATCGTCCAGCCGGGCCGGTTTACGGTAAGACATGTCCAGGGAATGGACGACAAACAGCCGGCCTTCGCCGGCCACCAGCGCCGATTGCTCCACGCCCAGCTCGCGCAGCCATTCGGTGCGCGCGCGTTCCATGTACTTCAGGTAGTTGGCGTAGAACACCACGCCGCCCGCATCCGTGTCTTCGTAGTAGACACGGATGGGCAGGGTGGATTCGGCGGACTTCGGTTCGATCACAATGGCAATGGCAGCGCTCGGTGCCCGCGGGCGGGGCGATCTACAGCGTTTCCAGCTTGGCCAGCACCTGTTCCAGGGCCGACCCGGCGGGAATCCGCGCGGCTTCGCTTTCGCGACGGGCCTGCAATTCCACCACACCGTCGTTGAGGCCGCGTTCTCCAACTGTTACTCGCAGGGGTACGCCGATCAGCTCCCATTCAGCGAACATGACCCCTGGCCGGGCGTCACGGTCGTCCAGGATGACGTCCACGCCGCGAGCGCGCAGTTCGTCATACAATTTTACAGATTCGTTACGCACAGTTTCACTTTTCCCCCAGCCCACCGGGCAGATCACCACTTCGAACGGCGCAATGGCGCGCGGCCAGATGATGCCGCGGGCATCGTGGTTCTGTTCGATGGCGGCGCCGGCGATGCGGGTGATGCCGATGCCGTAGCAGCCCATCTGCAAGGTGGCCGGCTTGCCGGTTTCGTCCAGGAAAGTGGCCTTCAGGGCGTCCGAATACTTGGTGCCCAGGAAAAACACGTGGCCGACCTCGATGCCGCGCTGGATGGCCAGCCGGCCCGTGCCGTCGGGCGCCGGGTCGCCCTCGACCACATTGCGCAGGTCGGCCACCAGTTCGGGCTCGGGCAGGTCGCGGCCCCAGTTCGCGCCGGTGTAGTGGAAATCTTCCCGGTTGGCGCCGCAGACGAAGTCGGCCATGTTGGCGACCGTGCGGTCGGCCACCACGCGGACCGGCAGCGCCGTGCCGATCGGGCCGAGGTAGCCCGGCTTGCAGCCGAAATGCGTGACGATTTCGTCCTCGGTGGCGAAGCGGAAGCCGGCCAGCCCCGGCAGCTTGCCGGTCTTGATTTCGTTGAGTTCGTGGTCGCCGCGCAGCAGCAGCAGCCAGACCTGCACCTTGCCGGGCTCGGGTTCGGTGGCCAGCACGATCGATTTCAGGGTGCGCTCGAGCGGCAGGCCCAACAGGCGGGCCACGTCTTCGCACTTGGCCGCGCCCGGGGTGGGCACCGCTTCCAGGGGCTGGCTGGCCGGCGCGCGCTCGGCCAGCAGGCCGGGGGCTTCGGCCAGCTCGATATTGGCGGCGTACTGGGAATCGGGGTTGTAGACCAACAGGTCCTCGCCCGTGTCGGCGATCACCTGGAATTCATGGCTGCGCGACCCGCCGATCGAGCCGGTATCGGCCGCCACCGCGCGGAATTCCAGCCCGAGCCGGCCGAAGATGCGCATGTAGGCGTCATACATCTTGTCGTAGCTCTGCTGGGCGCCGGCCTCGTCGCGGTCGAACGAATAGGCGTCCTTCATGGTGAACTCGCGGCCCCGCATCAGCCCGAAGCGCGGGCGCCGCTCGTCGCGGAACTTGGTCTGTATATGATAGAAATTCAGCGGCAACTGCCGGTAGCTGTGGATCTCGTTGCGGGCGATGTCGGTGATGACTTCTTCCGAGGTCGGCTGCAGCACGAAATCCCGCTGGTGCCGGTCCTTGATGCGCAATAATTCGGGGCCGTATTGCATCCAGCGGCCCGACTCCTGCCACAGCTCGGCCGGCTGGACCACCGGCATCAGCAGCTCGATGGCGCCGGCGGCGTCCATTTCCTCGCGCACGATCGCCTCGATCTTGCGGATCACCTTCAGGCCCAGCGGCATGTAGGTATAGATCCCGCCGGCCAGTTTGCGGATCATGCCGGCCCGCGTCATCAGCCGGTGGCTGGCGACTTCGGCCTCGGCGGGGGCTTCTTTCAGCGTGTTCAGATGGTAGGTGGATGCGCGCATATTTAAAGGTGGCTGCAGATACGTATAATCGACCGTAATTGTATTGAATTCGGTGGGGGTGGCCCATGCTCGATCGTGAAGGCTACCGCCCCAATGTCGGCATCATTCTCGTCAACGGCAAAAACGAGGTCTTTTGGGGCAAGCGAATCCGGGAACACGCATGGCAATTCCCGCAAGGCGGCATCAAGTACGGCGAAAGCCCGGTGCAGGCCATGTATCGCGAACTCCACGAGGAAGTGGGCTTGAAGCCCGAACATGTCCGCATTTTGGGGCGCACGCGCGGCTGGCTGCGTTATAACGTGCCGGATCATTTCGTCCGGCGTGAGTGGCGTGGCCACTATAAAGGACAAAAGCAGATCTGGTTCCTGCTGCGGCTGGTCGGCCGCGACTGCGACGTGTGCCTGCGTGCCACGTCGCATCCCGAGTTCGACGCCTGGCGCTGGAGCCAATACTGGGTGCCGCTGGATGCCGTCATCGAGTTCAAGCGCGAAGTCTACACGCTGGCGCTGAACGAGCTGTCCGGCATCCTGTTCCGCCGCCAGCACGAAACTCGCTATCTGCGCCAGCGGGTGCATGGCCAGTCGCGTGCGGCCGAGAACGCGCCGGACCCTGACAGCCATGCGCATCTTGCTGGTTGAAGACGAGCTCGAAATGGCGTCGTGGCTGGTGCGCGCCCTGGCGCAGAGCGGCTTTACGCCCGAGCACGCGCCCGACGCCCGCAGCGCCGAGGCGCTCATGGCGGAGCACGAGTACGACGCCATCGTCATGGACCTGCGCCTGCCCGACAAGCACGGGCTGGTGGTGCTGCGCGACATGCGCAGCCGCGACGACCGCACGCCGGTGCTGCTGCTGACCGCGCAAGGGGCGCTGCAGGACCGCGTGCGCGGGCTCAACCTGGGCGCCGACGACTTCCTCACCAAGCCGTTCGCCCTGGAAGAGCTCGAGGCCCGGGTGGCGGCCCTGGTGCGGCGCAGCCGCGGCCGGCAGTTTCCCCGCCTGCAATGCGGCTCGCTGTCCTACGACGGCGAAAGCCGCGCTTTCACCCTGGACGGCGCCCTGTTGTTCCTGACCCCGCGCGAACATGCGGCGCTGGTGGCGCTGCTCACGCGCAGCGGCTATCCGGTCGACAAGGCCCAGTTGTTCGACAAGGTCTTCACCCAGGACAGCGAAGCCAGCCTCGACGCCATCGAAGTGGTGCTGCACCGCCTGCGCAAGAAGCTGGCGGGCAGCGACGTGCGCATCGTCACCGTGCGCGGCCTGGGCTATATGCTGGAAAGCGTCGCCAGTGAGCCCGCCGGAACCTGACCGCCCGCGTTTCCCGCTGCTCGGCATCCGGACCCTGCTGATCACGCTATTGTTGCCTGGCGTGATCCTGCTGCTGGTGATCGACAGCTGGAACGACTACCGCACCCTGGCGGCCATTACCAACGAAGCCTACGACAGCGCGCTGCTCGAGCCGGCGCGCGTGCTCGAGAGCAGCATCGAGTTCACCCCGGAAGGCGAACTGGTCGTTTCCACGCCCGTGTACGCGCAGGTCATCCTGGAATCCAAGGCGGGGCTGCGCAAGTATTTCCGCATCGAAGAGGTGGTGCCGCCGCTGCCGGAAGGGGCGGCCGGCGTGCCGGCGGCGGGCCCGACACTGGCCGGCATGCCGGAAATGCCCCGGCCGCCGGTCTGGCCTTCCGCCCGCGGCGAGCCGGTGTTTTTCAATAGCGTCTATCGCCACGACCCCGTGCGTGTCGTGGCGGTGCTGCGCGACCTCTATTACCGCGGCCAGCACCGGCAGGTGCTGGTGCTGGTGGCGGAAAGCATCGGCCGCCGCCTGCAGGCCGAATCCAATGCGCGGCGCCAGGAACTGTTGCGCGATGCCCGCATGCTGGCGCTGGTCGCGGTGCTGGTGTGGTGGGGGGTGGCCTGGTCGCTGCGCCCGCTGGCCCGCTTGCGCAACGACATCCGGGCGCGCCGGCCCGACGACCTGACGCCGCTGGACGCCTCGCGGGTGCCCGCGGAGGTCATCCCGCTGGTCGAGGCAGTCAACTACCACGTCGCGCGCCACCGGCGGGTGCTGGACGAGCAGTCCCAGTTCCTGGCCGACGCGTCGCATCAGTTGCGGACGCCGCTGGCGATCATGCTGACCCAGGCGCAGTACGCCCTGCGCGAGCCCGATCCCAAACGCGCCCAGGAGGGGTTGCGCGCCATAGTCGACCAGCTCGGGCGCACCCGCCGGTTGACCGAACAATTGCTGTCGCTGGCGCATGCCAGCCAGGCCGAACCCACCGCGCGCCAGCTGCTGGACCTCAACGAGGTCGCGCGCAGCGTCGTGCTGCAGTACCTGCCCTTGTCGCACGAGAAACGGCAAGACCTGGGCTGGGCGGCGGCGCCCGCCGAAGACGGCGCGCGCGGCGCGGCAGTCCCGGTCCTGGGCAGCGAGGTCGAGCTGCACGAGGCCCTCTCCAACCTGGTGCACAACGCCATCCACTATGCGCCCGCCGGCTCGCGCATAACTGTGTCGGTCGCGCGCGCGGACGGGCGCGCCGAGGTCTGTGTCTCGGACAACGGCCCCGGCATCGACGCGCAGGCCCGCGCCCGCGCCTTCGCCCGCTTCGACCGCCTGGGGCCGGGCCGCCCGCCGGCGTCTTCCGGCTCCGGGCTGGGCCTGTCGATCGCGCGCGCCTATGCGCGCCGCAACGAGGGCGACATCGAGTTGCGCGATGGCGAGCCCAACGAGCAGGGCGGAGCAGGCTTGGCGGCGGTGCTGTGGCTGCCGCTGGTCGAGCCCGGCACGGCCGCCGGCCAGGCTTGAGCGTCCCGGTTCAGGCCGAGCCGCCTGTCCCGCGCTCCATCCGCGCATAGACATCCGGCAGCCGGTCGGAAATGAAATCCAGCAGCGCGCGCACCGCGGGCGCCATGCCGCGCCGCGACGGATAAATACAGTGGACGATGCCGGTCGGCGAGCGCCAGTCGGGCAGCACCGGCACGAGCTGGCCCTGGCGCAGTTCCTCATAGGTCGCCACCGTGGGCAGCAGCGCAATGCCGCGGCCGCGCACCGCCGCTTCGGTCAGCACGATGAAATCGTTGCAGCACAGCTGCGGCCGCAGCGGCACCGACACTTCTTCGTCGCGGCTGTTGCGCAAGGGCCAGTGCACTTCCGGTTGCGGGTCGTTGAAGCTCAGGGTGGTATGCGCGGTCAATTCGTGCGGAGTCTCGGGCATGCCATGGCGTTGCACGTAGGCGGGGCTGGCCACCATCGTGCTGCTGGCGACGCCGAGATGCTTGACCACCAATTCGGCGTCGGTATCGAGGCGGGTGCGCACGCGTAGCGCCAGGTCCACGCCTTCGCGTATGACATCGACCCGCCGGTTGGTGGCCAGCAGTTGCACCGACACGGCGGGCCAGGTATCCAGGAACTCGGGCAGCAGCGGCGCCAGCATCTGCTGGGCAATCGAAATCGGGCAGCTCACCACCACCGGCCCGCAGGGCTCGGCCTGGAATTGCCGCATCGCTTCGGTGGCCGCCCGCGCCGAGGCCGTCATTTCGCGACAATAGTGCAGGTAGCGCTCGCCCGCCAGCGTCAGCCGCAGGCGCCGCGTGGTGCGTTGCAGCAGGCGCACGCCCAGCGTTTCCTCCAGCTGCGAGATGCGGCGCGACAGGCGGGACTTGGGGATATTCAGTGCCCGGGAAGCGGCGCTGAAGCCGCCATGCTCCACCACTTGCGAGAAATAGAACAGATCGTTCAGGTCGTGCATGAGGCACCATTGTTCTGAAAATGGAACAAGCAGTTCATCTTACCCGGGTTTATGCATTCAATGGAGATCTTTACAGTGTCTTCATGTCCACAGCGCCGCCACGCGGCTCCAGGAGAACCCCATGAAGACTCTGGTCATCCTCTCGTCCATTCTCGGCGAACGTTCCAATTCCCGGCAGCTGGCCGACCACCTGGTGCAGCGCCTGCGCCAGGTCGAGCCCGGCGGTTCGATCCGCATTCGCGACCTCGGGGCCGATCCCGTCCCTTATTTTGATGGCGCCACGGCTGGCGCGCTCTTCACGCCGGCTGAGCAACGCACCGCGCAGCAGCGCGCCATCGTCGCCCGCAGCGATGAGCTGGTGGCCGAGCTATTCGACGCCGACCGCATCGTGTTCGCGGTGCCGGTCTACAACTTCAGCCTGCCCGCCCAGTTCAAGAGTTATCTGGACTACGTCGCCCGTGCCGGCGTGACATTCCGCTATACCGCTGAGGGGGCGTCGGAAGGGCTGATCAAGAACAAGCAGGTGATAGTGCTCAGTACCCGGGGCGGCAAGGCCGTGGGCACGCCCGACGACACGCTCACGCCGTACCTGGCGCAGATGCTGGCGTTCATCGGGTTGGCGGATCCGGTGTTCGTGCAGGCCGAAGGCATGGCCCTGGGCCAGCCGGTCGCCGAGGCGGGTTTGGCGGCGGCCCGGCAGCGCATCGATGTGCTGCTGCCCGCTGCCGCCGAAGTCCGCCAGGCCGCCTGACGGCGGCCGGCGCGCGCGCCCGTTGCGGGCGGCGCGCCATGCCGGCTCAGTCCCGCAGGCGCTTGATCAGGCTGGAGGTGTCCCAGCGGCCGCCGCCCAGTTTCTGCACGTCGCCATAGAATTGGTCGACCAGCGCGGTAAGCGGCAGGCGGGCGCCATTGTGGCGGGCCTCGGCCAGCACCAGCCCGAGATCCTTGCGCATCCAGTCGACAGCGAAGCCGAAGTCGAACTTGTCGTCGACCATGGTGCTGCCGCGGTTTTCCATCTGCCAGCTCTGCGCGGCCCCTTTGCTGATGACGTCCAGCACCAGCTTCATGTCCAGGTCGGCCGCCTGGCCGAACGCGATGGCCTCGGACAGGCCCTGCACGATACCGGCGATGCAGATCTGGTTCACCATCTTGGCGAGCTGGCCGGCGCCCGGGCCGCCCACGCGCGTCACGGCGCGGCCGTAGGCCTGGGCCACCGGCTTGATGGCGTCGAATACCTGGGCTTCGCCGCCGCACATCACCGTCAGCACGCCATTGACGGCGCCCGCCTGGCCGCCCGAAACCGGTGCGTCGATGAACTGCAGGCCTTGTTCGCGGGCCTTGGCGTAGAGCTCGCGCGCCACGTCGGCCGACGCGGTGGTGTGGTCGACGAAGATGGCGCCGGACGCCATGCCCGCGAACGCGCCGTCTTCACCCAGCACCACACTGCGCAGGTCGTCGTCGTTGCCGACGCAGGCGAACACGATCTGGGCCCCGGCCACGGCTTCCCGTGGCGTGGCGGCGCTCTTGCCGCCGAATTCCTGGGTCCAGGCCTGGGCCTTGGCGGGGGTGCGGTTGTAGACCGTGACCTCGTGGCCGGCGCGCGCCAGGTGGCCCGCCATGGGCAGGCCCATGACTCCCAGGCCGAGGAACGCGACTTTCTGGGCCACGACCTTGTCGTAGTCCCTGGAACCGATGGATGCCATTGCTGTGTCTCCCGGGTTTGAGCAGTGTGGAAAGCAGAACATTACCCCAATCCGCCCGCCGCGCGCGACCGCGCGGGGCCGGCCAGGCGCCAGGCTCCCCGGGGGGGATCAGGTGTCAGACCGATGGGGTGTTCTGACACCTCCGACGCGCCTTGACCCAAGACGGGCCGGCCGCCAGGCCCTCCGTGCCGGTCGGTTGCCGCAAAAAAACCAGGCCCCCGAGGGGGCCTGGTTCGTCCATCATGGCGCCGTCGCCGGCGCAACGGGTCAGTCTTCTTCGACGAAGGTCTCTTCGCGCTTCTTGCGGATCGACGGCAGGGCCACCAGCACCACCAGGATCACCGCGGCGGCCAGCAGCGAGGCCGACAGGGGCCGCTCGACGAAGGTGAAGAAATCGCCGCGCGACAGCAGCAGGGCGCGCCGGAAGTTCTCCTCCATCATCGGGCCGAGCACCAGGCCCAGCAGCAGCGGGGCGCCTTCGCACTTCAACTTGGCCCAGACATAGCCCACCACGCCGAAGATGGCGGTGGTGAAGATGTCGAAGGTGTTGTAGTTCAGCGAATAGACCCCGATGGTGCAGAACACCAGGATGGCCGGGAACAGGATGCGGTAGGGCACCTTCAGCAGCTTGATCCACAGGCCGATCAGCGGCAGGTTCAGCACCACCAGCATCAGGTTGCCGATCCACATCGAGGCGATCAGGCCCCAGAACAGCTCCGGATGGCTGGTCATGACCTGCGGGCCGGGCTGGATGTTGTGGATGGTCATCGCGCCGACCATCAACGCCATCACGGCGTTGCCCGGGATGCCCAGGGTCAGCAGCGGGATGAACGAGGTCTGCGCGGCCGCGTTGTTGGCCGATTCCGGTCCGCCCAGGCCGGCCGGGTGGCCCTTGCCGAAGCGTTCGGGGTTCTTGGACAGCTTCTTTTCCAGGGTGTAGGACGCGAACGACGACAGCACCGCCCCGCCGCCCGGCAGGATGCCCAGCATCGAACCCAGCACCGTGCCGCGCACGGCGGCCGGCGCCGCTTCCTTGAACTCCTGCTTGTTGGGGTACAGCGTGCCGATCTTGTCGGTGATGTCGACGCGGTTCTCTTTCTGCTCCAGGTTGGTCATGATCTCGGCGAAGCCGAACACGCCCATGGCCACGATGGCGAAGTCGATACCGTCCTGCAGCTCGGGGATGCCGAAGTCGAAGCGGGCCACGCCGGAGTTCACGTCGGTGCCCACCATGCCCAGCAGCAGGCCCAGCACGATCATGGCGATCGCCTTGGGCAGCGAGCCCGAGGCCAGCACCACGGCGCCCACCAGGCCCAGGGTCATCAGCGAGAAGTACTCGGCGGGGCCGAACTTGAACGCCACTTCGGCCAGCGGGGGCGCGAAGGCGGCCAGCAGCAGCGTCGCCACGCAGCCGGCGAAGAACGAACCGATCGCGGCGATGGCCAGCGCGGCGCCGGCGCGCCCGTTACGCGCCATCTGGTGGCCGTCCAGCACGGTCACCACCGCGGATGTCTCGCCTGGCAGCGCCACCAGGATGGCGGTGGTCGAGCCGCCGTATTGCGCGCCGTAGTAAATACCCGCCAGCATGATCAGCCCGGCCACCGGCGGCAGCACGTAGGTGATCGGCAGCAGCATGGCGATGGTCGGCACCGGGCCGATGCCGGGCAGCACCCCGATCAGCGTGCCCAGGATGCAGCCCAGCAGGGCGTAAGCCAGGTTCTCGGGCGTGAACGCCACCGAGAAGCCCAGCGACAAATGTTCCAGCAATTCCATGACAGTCTCTTCCCTTTAACTCAGTTCATGCCCAGAAACGACGGCCACAGCGGGAAGATCAGACCCAGGCCCTTGATGAACGCCAGGTATGAGAACACCACCAGGAAAATGCCATTGGCCACGGCCACTTTGAGATTGAACTCATGGCTCGCCAGGCTGCTGGCCACCACCAGCACGAAGACCGAGATATACACGCCCAGCAATTTCAGGATCAGGGCGTACAGGACCACCGAGCCGATCACCAGGAAGGTGATCCGCCAATCGAATTTGTCGACATGGGTTTCCGTGGCGTTCTTGGCCAGCGAGCCGAGCAGCACGATGGCGCCCAGCACGGCCAGGACCAAGCCCAGCGCGAAAGGGAAATATCCCGGTCCCATCCGGGCGGCGGTACCCATTTGGTAGCTCGCCGCTTTCCAGGCGAATCCCAGTCCAAGGGCGATGAACATCACCCCCGACCAGAAGTCCTGCCTATTGCGTAGCTGCATGATGGTCTGCTCCTATTTACAGCATGTGAGTTGAAGCCGGTCCTATGCGGAGGCGGCGCACGAAGGCATTCGGTATGCCATTTGTTCTTGGAGAAGGAGGCGCCTTTTGGGCAGCGCGCATGGTAATGGAGGGGTCTGGGGCTGCAAACCCGCGTAAACGGCCGCAAATATGGGGTTTTCCCTAGAACGGGCGTCCAAGTTGTAACCCCGGACCGGAACGGCTCCAGAATGAAAGCAAAGTGAAAGTCAATAGAAAGACGGGCGAAAGCCGCCACCGGCTCGACGGACGTTTTATGCTTCTGGTTCGTACGTCCGGGCCTGTCCCGAAGTCCTACTGAATATTGCCGTATTTCTCACCTTGCGTGCGGCCGCCCGGGCGGCGCGCGGATGGTTTACGATAGCGCCCATGCTGCAAGACCTCGATCAACTCGCCGCCCGTATCGGGCAACTGGTGCAACGCACGCGGCAACTGCATGCCGAGCGTGATGCGTTGCGTGTCCGCCTGAGCCAAAGTGAAGCCAGCCAGCGCTCGCTCGAGCAACGTTGCGCCGAACACCAGGCCGAAATCCAGGCCTTGCAGGCCAAGCTGCAGGAGCACGACGGCACCGTTGCCGGCATGCTGGCGGAAGCCCGTCAGGCTGAAGCCGACCTGCGCGAGCAACTCGCCCGCGAAGCCGCCGAGCGCCAGGCCGTCGAGTCGCGCTCCAGCGCCCGCGAGGCCGAGTTGCAGGGCAGCCTCAGTGCGCGCGATACCGATCTCCAGCGCCTGCGCGTCGCCGCCGCCGCGGCCCGCGAGCGCATCGACACCGTACTGGCCAAGCTGCCGGGCGCGCCGACCGGAGAACAGCCGTAATGGAACGCATCGATGTCACCATCCTGGGCCGCGACTACTCGCTCGCCTGCTCCGCCGATGAAAAGCCCGCGCTGATGGCCGCGGTGCGCCATGTCGACCATCTCATGCTGCGCATCCAGGGTTCCGGCAAGGTTTCCAGCAACGAACGCATCGCCGTCATGGCCGCGCTGCAGATCGCCGGCGAGCTGCTGGCCATGAAAGCGCCCGACGGGCCGCTGGGCGGTTTGGCGGTCGGCGACTTCAAGCGTAGAATCGAGGACATGAACTCCTTGCTCGACGACGCCTTGTCCGGGCAGGAAAAATTGCTGTAGGGCGCAAGCCCCCGGCGTGTCGGTCATCACGCAATGTTTTTTCAGTTTGTCCCTGCCGTGTTCGTGACTCGGCCATACATTCTCTGAACCTATGTCTTACGGCATATGGTTGCGTGAATGGCGAGCTGGAGCGATCGTCTCTCGCAGACGAACCCGACGCTCGACGGAACGCGACCACCTTGAACCTTACGGTTCGAGATGCCGGCCTAGACGGCACAGGCGGGGCATCTACTCCGGCGGGCCTGCACAGCGGCAGGTCCGCGCCGGACATCTTCCTCCTCTCTTCCCTCCACTCTGACAGGTTTGCTATGCACTCCTATCCCGCGTTCTCGTTGACTCGGATCGCCGCCGCGTGCTGCGCCGCCCTGGCCCTGGCGGCCGTCCAGCCCGCCTGGGCGCAGCCGCAGCCGCCGCAGCAGGCCGAAGAACCCGCCAAGCGCGCGCCCGAACTCACGCTCCAGGCTTCCGCCTCGTCCGATGTGCAACAGGACACGGTCCGCATCACCCTGGCCACCGAACTCGAGGCGGCCTCCCAGGCCGCCGCCGGCAAGGCGCTGACCGCCGCGCTGGACGAAGTCGTCAAGCGGGCGCAGGGCACCAAGGGCGTGGAAGTGCGCACCGGCGGCTACAACGTCTGGCCCAATGCCAACGACAAGGGCAAGATCCAGAACTGGCGCGCCCGCGGCGAAATCACGCTCGAATCCAAGGACTTCGCCGCCGCCTCGGCGCTCGCATCCAAGCTGGGCGACAAGGCCGCCATCGCGCAGATCAGTTTCCTGCTGTCACGCGAAGCGCGCGAGGCCGAAGAACGCAAACTGCTCGGCCAGGCCGCCGAAGCCTTCCGTGACCGCGCGCTGGCGGCCGCCACGGCCTTCGGCTTCAGCGGCTACCAGGTGCGGCAGCTCGAACTGAGCGGCGGCGGCTCGCCGGTGCCGGTGCCGCGCCCCATGGGCGCCCAGATGATGGCCAAGAGCAGCATGGCCGAAGCGGCCGATGTGCCGCTCGAGGCGGGCAAGGTCACCGTCAGCATTGCCGTCAACGGGACGGTTGTCTTGCACTGAGCACGAACATCACGATGCCGGCCAGCACCATGGGCAGGGACAGCCACTGTCCCATGCTCATGCCGCCGGCCAGCAGGCCCAGGAAGTCGTCCGGCTCGCGGGTGAATTCCACCAGGAACCGGAACGCCCCGTAGCCGATCAGGAACAGCGCGCTCACCTGGCCGGTGGGGCGCGGCTTGCTGGAAAACCACCACAGCAGCGCGAACAGCGCGATACCCTCCAGCCCCAGCTCATAGAGCTGCGACGGATGGCGCGGCAGCCCGTCGCCCGACTGCGGGAACACCATCGCCCAGGGCACATCCGTGGGCCGGCCCCACAGTTCGCCATTGATGAAATTGCCCAGCCGGCCCGCGCCCAGGCCCAGGGGGATCAACGGCGCGATGAAATCGCTGACCGTGAAGAACGACACGCCTTTCTTGCGCGCGAACAGCAGCATCACCAGGATGACGCCGATCAGCCCGCCGTGGAACGACATGCCGCCTTCCCACAGGTAGAGCGTTTCCAGCGGATGCGCCAGGTAATAGCCGGGCTTGTAGAACAGCACATAGCCCAGCCGGCCGCCCAGCACCACGCCCAGCACGCTGTAGAAGATCAGGTCTTCCAGGTCGCGCGGGGTGAAGGCCGGCGTGTGGCCGCGCGCCAGGCGCACGCGGCCCAGTGCATAGACGAGCGCGAAGCCCACCAGGTACATCAGGCCATACCAGTGAATGGCCAGGGGGCCGATGCGCAGGGCCACGGGATCGAATTCGGGATAGTGCAGCATATTCCGCCACGCAGAAAAAGATTGGTCGATAATAACCGGCGAACGTGTCGCCCCGGCATCGCGGGCGGCCGCGCCATCGCGCAATACCGGAGACAGACCATGCCGAACAACGAACGTTCACGCCATATCACCCACGGCGTCGCCCGCGCGCCCAACCGGGCCATGTACTACGCCCTGGGCTACCAGGAAGCGGATTTCGAGAACCCCATGATCGGCGTGGCCAACGGCCATTCCACCATCACGCCCTGCAACAGCGGCCTGCAGCGGCTGGCCGATGCCGCCATCGAGGCGGTGCGTGCGGCGCGCGCCAATCCGCAGGTGTTCGGCACGCCCACCATCTCCGACGGCATGTCCATGGGCACCGAGGGCATGAAATACTCGCTGGTGTCGCGCGAAGTCATCGCCGACTGTATCGAGACCGCCGTGCAGGGCCAGTGGATGGACGGCGTGGTGGTCATCGGCGGCTGCGACAAGAACATGCCGGGCGGCATGATCGCGCTGGCCCGCATGAACGTCCCCGGCATCTATGTCTATGGCGGCACCATCAAACCGGGCCGCTACCAGGGCAAGGACCTCACCATTGTGTCGGTGTTCGAGGCCGTGGGCGAGTTCACCATGGGCCGCATGGACCAGGAGGACTTCAAGCAGATCGAGAAATGCGCCATTCCCGGTTCGGGCTCGTGCGGCGGCATGTACACCGCCAACACCATGAGCTCGGCCTTCGAGGCGCTGGGCATGAGCCTGCCGTATTCCAGCACCATGGCCAACGAAGACGACGAGAAGGTCGCGTCGGCGGCCGAGTCGGCGCGCGTGCTGGTCGACGCCGTGCGGCGCGGCGTGCGTCCGCGCGACATCATTACCCGCGAATCGATCGAGAACGCCGTCTCGGTCATCATGGCCACGGGCGGCTCCACCAACGCCGTGCTGCACTTCCTGGCCATTGCCCACGCCGCCGAGGTGCCCTGGACCATCGACGATTTCGAGCGCATCCGCCAGCGCGTGCCAGTCATCTGCGACCTCAAGCCATCGGGCCGCTACGTGGCCACCGACCTGCACCGGGCCGGCGGCATCCCGCAGGTCATGAAGATCCTGCTCGACGCCGGCCTCTTGCACGGGCATTGCATGACCATCACCGGCAAGACCATCGCCGAGACGCTGTCCGACGTGCCGTCCGCGCCGCGCGCCGACCAGGACGTCATCCGCCCCATCGACCGTCCGCTGTATCCGCACGGGCACCTGGCCATCCTCAAGGGCAACTTGTCGCCGGAAGGCTGCGTGGCCAAGATCACCGGCCTGAAGAATCCCTCCATTACCGGTCCCGCGCGCGTCTTCGATTCCGAAGACGACGCCATGGCCGCCATCATGGATCGCCGCATCCGCGACGGCGACGTGGTGGTGATCCGTTACGAAGGCCCCAAGGGCGGTCCCGGCATGCGCGAGATGCTGGCTCCCACGTCCGCCCTGATCGGCCAGGGGCTGGGCGAGACCGTCGGGCTCATCACTGACGGGCGCTTCTCCGGCGGGACCTGGGGCATGGTGGTGGGCCACGTTGCGCCCGAGGCCTATGTGGGCGGTCCCATCGCCCTGATCCGCGAGGGCGATTCGGTTACCATCGACGCTCACCAGCTTTTGCTGCAACTCAACATTTCTGACGAGGAAATGGCGGCGCGCCGCAAGGCCTGGGTCCAGCCCAAGCCCCGGTACACGCGCGGCGTGCTTGCCAAGTTCGGCAAGCTGGCCGGCACCGCCAGCCGTGGGGCAGTCACCGATGCGTTTGAAGAGTAGTCTGGCGGCGGCGGCCGCCTGCGTCCTGTGGGCGGGCCTGCCGGCCGCCGTGCCGGCCCAGGAAACCGGCGCCGAACTGGCGCGCAACAAGGCCTGCATGGCCTGTCACCAGGTCGACAGCAAGCGCGTAGGGCCGCCCCTGCGCAGCGTGGCGGAGCGTTATGCCGGCCAGGGCGACGCCATGGTGCAGTATCTGGCGGACAAGATCCGCAACGGCGGCCGCGGCGCCTGGGGGGCCGTTCCCATGCCGGCCCAGCGCCAAGTTGGCGAAGACGAAGCGCGCCAGCTGGCGCAGTGGATCCTCTCCCTGGCGCCCGCCAAGCCCGAATAGCGCCGGACGGCGCGCCGGCGGGCCGTGCGGCCCGCCCTTTGAACAAGGAATCGCCATGTCGCAACAAGCTTCTGCAGGAAATAACCAGGTCGCCGTGCTCGGCGGCGGCTGCTTCTGGTGCGTCGAGGCCGTGCTGGCCGACCTGCGCGGCGTGGTCAGCGTCGTGCCGGGCTATAGCGGCGGCCATGTCGACCACCCCACTTACGAGCAGGTGTGCGGCAAGCAGACCGGCCACGTCGAGGTGGCGCGGGTCGAGTTCGACCCCGCCGTGCTCTCGTACAGCGACCTGCTGCGCGTCTTCTTCGCCACCCACGACCCCACCACGCCGGGCCGCCAGGGCAACGACGTCGGGCCCCAATACGAATCCACCATCTTCTGGCAGGACGAGTCGCAGCGCCAGCAGGCGCAGGACGTCATGGTTGAAATCGAGGCGCAGAAAATCTACGACGCCCCGCTGGTCACGCAACTGCGCGAGCCGGCCACTTTCTGGCCGGCCGAGGACTATCACCGCAATTATTTCGCCCTGCATCCCGAGCAGGGCTATTGCCAGTTCGTCATCGCGCCCAAGGTCGCCAAGTTCCGCAAGCAGTTCCGCGACCGTCTGGCCCGCTGACAGCCGCGGCGCCGGCGGGAACGCCGCGCGCCGTTGCCGCATCTAATGCGGCATACCCCCGGATAATGCGGGGCGGGAGCTGCGGACATGTCCTTGACCCTGTTGAAGCCTGGCGGCGCGGTATCGCCCGATGTCGAACTGGCCGGCCGCATCGCGCGCGGCGACAGCGAGGCCTTGTGCGCGCTGATGCGGCGCTGCAACCAGACCCTGTACCGTACCGCCCGCAGCATCCTGCGCGATGACGCGGACGCCGAAGAAGCGGTGCAGGAAGCCTATTTCAAGGCTTATCGCGTCATGGCTTCCTTTCGCGGCGACGCTTCGCTGAACACCTGGCTGGTGCGCATCGTGGTCAACGAATCGAAGCAGCGCCTGCGCCAGCGCAAGCGCCGGCTCGGCCTGGTGCCGCTCGCCGACCTGGGAGGCGACCTCCCGGACTTGCCGGAGAAAAGCATGTACGAAGCCGCCAGCGGGCTGCCGCCCGAGCAGGTCGTGCTGCAGGCGCAGACGCGCAAGCTGCTCGAAAGCAAGATCGACCAGTTGCCTGACACCTTCCGCATGGTGTTCGTGCTGCGCGCCATCGAGGAAATGAGCGTCGAGGAAGTGGCCGACTGCCTGGATATCCCCGGCGCCACGGTGCGCACCCGCTACTTCCGCGCACGCGCCCTGTTGCGCAAGGCGCTCGAGCGCGAAATGGCCGATGGGCTGAACAGCGCATTCTCGTTTGCCGGCGACCGCTGCGACCGCATCGTCGCCGCCGTCATGGAGCGGCTCGGCGCCACCGCCCCACACCGCTGATTCTCTTCACCACTGGAGGTGCATCATGTCGTTTCTGACGATAGGGGCGTGTACGCGCGCGCGCCCGGGCCGGCGCGCGTTCCTGGGCCAGGGCGGCCTGCTGCTGTCGGGCGCGGCGGTTGCGCTGCTGGCCGGACGCGACGCGCTCGCCAAGGGCGGCAAGGCGCAAGAATCGGATGTGCGCATCCTCAATACCGCACTGGGCGCCGAACTCGAGGCTATTGCCGCCTACCAGCTCGGGGCCGAGAGCGGCCTGCTGCAAAAGCCGGTGCGGGAGCTGGCCCTGTCCTTCCAGGGCCACCACAAGGCGCATGCCGAGCTGTTGTCCAAGACGGTCGCGTCGCTGGGCGGCAGGCCTGTGGCGCCGAAAGACAAGTATGTCTTTCCGACCAGCACGCTGAAATCCCAGGCCGACGTGCTGCGCTTCGCGGCTGCGCTGGAGAAGGGCGCGGTCAGCGCCTACCTGGGGGCGGTGCCGGTGTTCGACAACCGCGAGCTGGCCAAGGCCGCGGCCAGTATCCTGGGCGACGAGGCCATGCATTGGGCCGTCTTGCGGCAGGCGCTGGGCGAAAACCCGGTGCCGGACGCGTTCGTATCATGACTGCGCGCATGGCCGGTGCGATCAGCCTGGCGGGGGTGGCGCTGGCCGGCGGGGCGGCATGGGCCGCCCCGCCCGCGCCGGCCTATACCGGCGAGGCCGCGCGGGGCCAGGCGATTTATGAGCGCTGCCTGGCATGCCACGCGCTGGCCCATGACCGCACCGGGCCACGCCATTGCGGCCTGTTCGGGCGGCGCGCCGGCAGCGTGCCGGGGTTCGCCTATTCCGACGCCATGCGGCGGTCGGGCATCGTCTGGGACGAGCAGACCCTCGACCTGTTCCTGAAAAACCCGCTCGCCGCGGTGCCGGGCACGTCCATGGGCTACGCCGGCGTTGCCGACCCCCAGGAACGCGCCGATCTCATTGCCTACCTGAAACAGGCGCCCGCCTGCGCGCCATAAAGCGCGCCGGCGGGCGGCGGCTCATTCGACGGTCTTGAGCACGCCGCGACGCATCTGGTCCAGCTCGATGGATTCGAACAGCGCCTTGAAATTGCCTTCGCCAAAGCCGTCGTTGCCCTTGCGCTGGATGATCTCGAAGAAGATCGGACCGATCTGGTTCTCGGTGAATATCTGCAGCAGCAGGCCGCCGCCGGGGGCGCCGTCGAGCAGGATGCGGTTCGTCTGCAGGCGCGCCACGTCTTCGCCATGGTTCGGCAGGCGTCGGTCCAGCAGTTCATAGTAGGTGTCCGGCGTATCCAGGAATGCCACGCCGTTCTGGCGCAGCGCCTCGACCGTCGCGTAGATGTCCTCGGTCGCCATGGCGATGTGCTGGATCCCTTCGCCGCGGTACAGGTCCAGGTATTCCTGGATCTGGCCTTTCTCTTCCGTGCCTTCCTCGTTGATCGGGATGCGGATGTTGCCGCAGGGCGAGGTCATGGCCTTGGACTTCACCCCGGTGACCTTGCCTTCGATGTCGAAATAGCGGATCTCGCGGAAATTGAACAGCCGCTCGTAGAATTCGGACCATTCGGCCATGCGGCCCTTGTGCACGTTGTGCGTCAGGTGGTCCACCAGCGTCAGCCCCGCGCCGGCGTGCGTCAGGTCGCTGGCGGCGGTCTGCACGTCGAGCGGCTCGAAGTCCACGTCATAGATGCTGATGTCCCCGATGCCGCCATGGCCGTTCTTGCCGCGCCAGCGGTCCACCAGGTAGATGAGCGAATCGCCGATGCCCTTGATGGCCGGGATGTTCAATTCCATCGGGCCGCTGTGCGAATCGAAGCCCCAGGCGCCCAGCTCCAGCGCGCGCTTGTAGGCCTTGGCCGCGTCTTGCACGCGAAAGCCAATGGCACAGATCGACGGGCCGTGCAGGCGGGCGAAGCGCTGCGCGAACGAGTCGGGTTCGGCGTTGATCAGGAAATTCACGCCGCCCTGGCGGTACAGCGTCACGTCCTTGTGACGGTGCCGGGCGATCGCCTTGAAGCCCAGTGTCTCGAATACCTTGCGCAGCGCGGCCGGGTCCGGCGCGGCATATTCGATGAACTCGAAGCCGGCGGTCCCCATCGGGTTGTCCCAGGTCTGGAAAGAGGTGTTCATGAGAGGCTCTCCCTTGTGTCGTGTTGGAGGACTCGAAAATCAAGTCTAGGACGGAGATTGTAGGGAGCAAAGCGCAGCAGACGATTGCAAATATGCCCCGGGAAGGCCGGTATTGAGCAATAATATTGCTCATTGAAATACATTCAGGGCAGATAATGTCAGATACCGAGCTCGACAGGACAGATCGCCGAATCCTGGCCGAATTGCAGCGCGACGGCCGCCTCAGCAACCAGGAACTGGCCGACCGGGTCTCCCTGTCGCCCAGCCCCTGCCTGCGGCGGGTGCGCCGGCTCGAAGAGCGGGGCTTCATCAAGCGCTACGTAGCCCTGGTCGACGCCGAGAAAGTCGGCCTGGGCCTGCTGGCTTACGTCACCATCCGCCTGAACAAGCATGTCGGCGGCAGCCACGCGCCCATGGGCGAGTTCGCCCGCGATGTGCAGCGCTGGCCCGAAGTAGTGGAGTGCTATGCCATGTCCGGCGACATGGACTACCTGCTGCGCGTGCAAGTGGCCGACCTGGCCCATTTTTCGCGCTTCGCCATGGACACGCTCATGCGCCATCCCGCAGTAGTGGACATGAAGTCCTTCTTTGCGCTGCAGCAGATCAAGGAAACCACCGAACTGCGCCTATAGCTATATAGAACGGCTTTCTGCCCCATAGCCGTCCCCGTTTGTTTTGGCGGTTTCAAAAAATAGTGTCGTACTGACCGTCACGCCTTTGTCATCTGTGCTATAGTCTCGCTCCTTCGCTGCTTGAACGTGATTTTCCAGGCGGCGAAGGGCCGGAATCTTTTGCGGCGAATGGCACGATGCCTCACAGCGTTGTTGCACAGATTGCAAAAGTCGTGTTAAGATTTCGGGCTTGGCAGTTGACGAAAATATCAGGGTTAACCCTGATGTCCAGGCAGCGAGCCGCAGCAAGTCAGATTCGATCGATTTGACAGGTTTCAAAAAAGGCCTCATAATCTCGTTTCTGTGCTGCTGAGACAGCAAGCCGGTTGCGAAGCAGCTGGCGGGCAGTAAGCGGTACCTGTTCTTTAACAACGAAACAACCGATAAGTGTGGGCGCTTGGTGGGCCGCGCGAGGCGGGTCCGGTTTAGCCGGGCTTGCCAGGCCAAAGAGAACCAAGTGCTCACATCGAAGTGAAGAACCTTGAATATGTCAAAGATATTCATCGAACCT
Source organism: Bordetella genomosp. 2 (assembly GCF_002261345.1). Classification (GTDB taxonomy): domain Bacteria; phylum Pseudomonadota; class Gammaproteobacteria; order Burkholderiales; family Burkholderiaceae_B; genus Bordetella_A. The sequence goes on from NZ_NEVT01000003.1 coordinate 238,181, forward strand.
CACTTCCTTTGAGCAAAGTGCTGCTACTTCGGTAGCGGTGCGCGAACTACAGAGATTGAACTGAAGAGTTTGATCCTGGCTCAGATTGAACGCTAGCGGGATGCTTTACACATGCAAGTCGAACGGCAGCGCGGACTTCGGTCTGGCGGCGAGTGGCGAACGGGTGAGTAATGTATCGGAACGTGCCCAGTAGCGGGGGATAACTACGCGAAAGCGTAGCTAATACCGCATACGCCCTTTGGGGGAAAGCGGGGGACCTTCGGGCCTCGCACTATTGGAGCGGCCGATATCGGATTAGCTAGTTGGTGGGGTAAAGGCCTACCAAGGCGACGATCCGTAGCTGGTTTGAGAGGACGACCAGCCACACTGGGACTGAGACACGGCCCAGACTCCTACGGGAGGCAGCAGTGGGGAATTTTGGACAATGGGGGCAACCCTGATCCAGCCATCCCGCGTGTGCGATGAAGGCCTTCGGGTTGTAAAGCACTTTTGGCAGGAAAGAAACGGCCCTGGTTAATACCTGGGGCAACTGACGGTACCTGCAGAATAAGCACCGGCTAACTACGTGCCAGCAGCCGCGGTAATACGTAGGGTGCAAGCGTTAATCGGAATTACTGGGCGTAAAGCGTGCGCAGGCGGTTCGGAAAGAAAGATGTGAAATCCCAGGGCTTAACCTTGGAACTGCATTTTTAACTACCGGGCTAGAGTGTGTCAGAGGGAGGTGGAATTCCGCGTGTAGCAGTGAAATGCGTAGAGATGCGGAGGAACACCGATGGCGAAGGCAGCCTCCTGGGATAACACTGACGCTCATGCACGAAAGCGTGGGGAGCAAACAGGATTAGATACCCTGGTAGTCCACGCCCTAAACGATGTCAACTAGCTGTTGGGGGCTTCGGCCCTTGGTAGCGCAGCTAACGCGTGAAGTTGACCGCCTGGGGAGTACGGTCGCAAGATTAAAACTCAAAGGAATTGACGGGGACCCGCACAAGCGGTGGATGATGTGGATTAATTCGATGCAACGCGAAAAACCTTACCTACCCTTGACATGTCTGGAATGCCGAAGAGATTTGGCAGTGCTCGCAAGAGAACCGGAACACAGGTGCTGCATGGCTGTCGTCAGCTCGTGTCGTGAGATGTTGGGTTAAGTCCCGCAACGAGCGCAACCCTTGTCATTAGTTGCTACGAAAGGGCACTCTAATGAGACTGCCGGTGACAAACCGGAGGAAGGTGGGGATGACGTCAAGTCCTCATGGCCCTTATGGGTAGGGCTTCACACGTCATACAATGGTCGGGACAGAGGGCAGCCAACCCGCGAGGGGGAGCCAATCCCAGAAACCCGATCGTAGTCCGGATCGCAGTCTGCAACTCGACTGCGTGAAGTCGGAATCGCTAGTAATCGCGGATCAGCATGTCGCGGTGAATACGTTCCCGGGTCTTGTACACACCGCCCGACACACCATGGGAGTGGGTTTTACCAGAAGTAGTTAGCCTAACCGCAAGGGGGGCGATTACCACGGTAGGATTCATGACTGGGGTGAAGTCGTAACAAGGTAGCCGTATCGGAAGGTGCGGCTGGATCACCTCCTTTAAGAGCTTGAAGTGCGGACTATTAAGCGTCCACGCTTATCGGTTGTTTATATGTGTAGCCGGGATCGGTTGCGGGCGTTGGGTGAGGGGGAGTCCTCCCTGGGCCGCGACCCTGACTGCTGATCCGAAGAGGGTTTTTGGGTCTGTAGCTCAGTCGGTTAGAGCACCGTCTTGATAAGGCGGGGGTCGTTGGTTCGAATCCAACCAGACCCACCAGGTATTTCCGAGGCGGCGGCCGGTAGTGGCCGCGGATGAGGGGATACGGGGGTGTAGCTCAGCTGGGAGAGCGCCTGCTTTGCAAGCAGGATGTCATCGGTTCGATCCCGTTCACCTCCACCATGCGCCAGAGTTCAACGCCCAGGGTTGCGAGTCAGCCCTGTGCGTTGGGTTTTGCCCAATGCGAGCTATACATCGTTCTTTAACAATCAGGAAGAAGCACAACGAAAGTGTGTTCATGTAGTAGTCGGCGCGAGCCGATGAAAATGAGCACGGGTTGTGATTGCATAGATTTAGTTCCAAGTCTCAAGATTCCGATCGCAGTTGGATCGGGATGGCTTTGAAACTTATGAACGGCACAAACGCGAAACATATCAGCGTCCTATAAGACGGTAGTGTTATAGGATCAAGCGACTAAGTGCATATGGTGGATGCCTTGGCGATCACAGGCGAAGAAGGACGTGGTAGCCTGCGAAAAGCTGCGGGGAGCTGGCAAACAAGCTTTGATCCGCAGATGTCCGAATGGGGAAACCCACTGCGCAAGCAGTATCCCTGGCTGAATACATAGGCCAGTGGAGGCGAACCGGGTGAACTGAAACATCTCAGTAGCTCGAGGAACAGACATCAACCGAGATTCCGAAAGTAGTGGCGAGCGAAATCGGAGCAGCCTTTACGATTTAGCCAATCAGATAGTCGAACGGGATGGAAAGCCCGGCCGTAGCAGGTGATAGCCCTGTAGACGAAATCTGGCTGGTGGAACTAGGCGTAAGAGAAGTAGGGCGGGACACGTGAAATCCTGTCTGAAGATGGGGGGACCATCCTCCAAGGCTAAATACTCGTGATCGACCGATAGTGAACCAGTACCGTGAGGGAAAGGCGAAAAGAACCCCGGAAGGGGAGTGAAATAGATCCTGAAACCGTATGCATACAAACAGTCGGAGCCTCTTAATGGGGTGACGGCGTACCTTTTGTATAATGGGTCAGCGACTTACATTCAGTGGCGAGCTTAACCGGATAGGGAAGGCGTAGCGAAAGCGAGTCCGAATAGGGCGATTCAGTCGCTGGGTGTAGACCCGAAACCAGATGATCTACCCATGGCCAGGTTGAAGGCACGGTAACACGTGCTGGAGGACCGAACCCACTAGTGTTGAAAAACTAGGGGATGAGCTGTGGATAGGGGTGAAAGGCTAAACAAATCTGGAAATAGCTGGTTCTCTCCGAAAACTATTTAGGTAGTGCCTCAAGTATGACTGCGGGGGGTAGAGCACTGTTATGGCTAGGGGGTCATGGCGACTTACCAAACCATGGCAAACTCCGAATACCCGCAAGTCCAGCTTGGGAGACAGAGCACCGGGTGCTAACGTCCGGACTCAAGAGGGAAACAACCCAGACCGCCAGCTAAGGTCCCAAATTATCGCTAAGTGGGAAACGAAGTGGGAAGGCATAGACAGTCAGGAGGTTGGCTTAGAAGCAGCCATCCTTTAAAGAAAGCGTAATAGCTCACTGATCGAGTCGTCCTGCGCGGAAGATGTAACGGGGCTCAAGCGATAAACCGAAGCTGCGGGTGTGTACTTTGTACACGCGGTAGGAGAGCGTTCTGTAAGCCTGTGAAGGTGACTCGTAAGGGTTGCTGGAGGTATCAGAAGTGCGAATGCTGACATGAGTAGCGATAAAGGGGGTGAAAAGCCCCCTCGCCGTAAGTCCAAGGTTTCCTGCGCAACGTTCATCGGCGCAGGGTGAGTCGGCCCCTAAGGCGAGGCAGAGATGCGTAGCTGATGGGAAGCGGGTTAATATTCCCGCACCGTCGTACAGTGCGATGGGGGGACGGATCGCGGAAGGTCATCAGGGTGTTGGATGTCCCTGTTGCTGCATTGGAGAAGGCGCTTTAGGCAAATCCGGGCGCGTAATTCAAGGGTGTGGCACGAGCGAGCAAGTCTCGCGAAGTGATTGGAAGTGGTTCCAAGAAAAGCCTCTAAGCTTCAGCTGTACGAGACCGTACCGCAAACCGACACAGGTGGACGGGATGAATATTCCAAGGCGCTTGAGAGAACTCAGGAGAAGGAACTCGGCAAATTGATACCGTAACTTCGGGAGAAGGTATGCCCCGGTAGGGTGAGGCGCCCGCGCGCCAAGCTCGATGGGGCCGCAGAGAATCGGTGGCTGCGACTGTTTATTAAAAACACAGCACTCTGCCAAGACGAAAGTCGACGTATAGGGTGTGACGCCTGCCCGGTGCCGGAAGGTTAAGTGATGGGGTGCAAGCTCTTGATCGAAGCCCCGGTAAACGGCGGCCGTAACTATAACGGTCCTAAGGTAGCGAAATTCCTTGTCGGGTAAGTTCCGACCTGCACGAATGGCGTAACGATGGCCACACTGTCTCCTCCTGAGACTCAGCGAAGTTGAAGTGTTTGTGATGATGCAATCTACCCGCGGCTAGACGGGAAGACCCCATGAACCTTTACTGTAGCTTTGCATTGGACTGTGAACCGGCCTGTGTAGGATAGGTGGGAGGCGCAGAAACCGAGTCGCCAGATTCGGTGGAGCCGTCCTTGAAATACCACCCTGGTTTGTTTGCGGTTCTAACCTTGGTCCGTTATCCGGATCGGGGACAGTGCATGGTAGGCAGTTTGACTGGGGCGGTCTCCTCCCAAAGCGTAACGGAGGAGTTCGAAGGTACGCTAGGTACGGTCGGAAATCGTGCTGATAGTGCAATGGCATAAGCGTGCTTGACTGTGAGACTGACAAGTCGAACAGGTGCGAAAGCAGGACATAGTGATCCGGTGGTTCTGAATGGAAGGGCCATCGCTCAACGGATAAAAGGTACTCTGGGGATAACAGGCTGATACCGCCCAAGAGTTCATATCGACGGCGGTGTTTGGCACCTCGATGTCGGCTCATCTCATCCTGGGGCTGTAGCCGGTCCCAAGGGTATGGCTGTTCGCCATTTAAAGAGGTACGTGAGCTGGGTTTAAAACGTCGTGAGACAGTTTGGTCCCTATCTGCCGTGGGCGTTGGATACTTGACGGAGCCTGCTCCTAGTACGAGAGGACCGGAGTGGACGTACCTCTGGTGTACCGGTTGTCATGCCAATGGCATTGCCGGGTAGCTAAGTACGGAAGAGATAACCGCTGAAGGCATCTAAGCGGGAAACTCGTCTGAAGATTAGGTATCCCGGGGGCTTGACCCCCCTGAAGGGTCGTTCGAGACCAGAACGTTGATAGGTCGGGTGTGGAAGCGCAGTAATGCGTTGAGCTAACCGATACTAATTGCCCGTGCGGCTTGATCCTATAACTCTGCGGGTTTTATAGACCTGGTATGAGCGCGTAGCAGTCAAGTGCCGTTCAAACAAACTTCATAACCCTCGCCCCATCCCGGGCGCGATGTGCTTCTTCCGAATTGCGGCGCCGGCCACACTCGGCCTGCGCCCAACCCGCTACGCCTGACGACCATAGCAAGGTGGTCCCACTCCTTCCCATCCCGAACAGGACAGTGAAACGCCTTCGCGCCGATGATAGTGCACATCCGTGTGTGAAAGTAGGTCATCGTCAGGCTCTTATCCCCAAAACCCCAGTGAGCTCCCCTCACTGGGGTTTTGCTTTTGAGACAAACGGAAAATGCCACCCCGCGTCGCGACCCCGCCACATCGCGGTAATACGGTCTCTCGCCAGGCCCGGCCATGTGTCTTTGTGCGGTAAGATTGACTAAATCTATTCGATGGAGCGGCTATCGTGAGCGATCCCCAGACTTCCCTGCCCGGCAATTCACCCGATTTGCGCACGTTGACCCATGTAGCCTACGGCCTGTATGCGCTGGGTTTTCTCACGGGTGGCTTCCTTGGCATCGCCACGCTGGCGGCGGTGGTGCTGATGTATGTCAAGCGTGCCGATACGGCGGGCACCATGTATGCCGCGCACTTCGACTGGCTGTTGCGCACCTTCTGGTGGGCGCTGCTGTGGCTGGCCATCAGCGCGATCGCCACGCTGATTTTCATCGGCTGGATCGGCCTGGCTGCTACCGTGGTGTGGGTGCTGTACCGCCTGATCAAGGGCTGGCTGGCCCTGTTGGAAGGGTCCGCGCCTACATCCTATGCCTGAAGGCTACGCCATATGACAACGGCTGACCATGGGTCAGCCGTTTCTGTTTTGGGAGTCCGCCAGGCGGGTGCGTCGGCGCCGGCCGGAACGCACAGTGCGGCAGGGGTTCTCGGAGGAAAACAGGCTTGCGGGCCTGGAGAAGCGGCCCTGGCGCGCGCGTCGGGCGGAAGGCAGGGACGTACCAGGTACGCCCTTTGCCGGCTTACTTCAGATGGGCGTTGACCAGCTTGGTCAGTTCGAACATCGTGACCTGGTCTTTGCCGAAGATCGGACGCAGCTTGGCATCGGCGTTGATGTTGCGCTTGTTGCTGGCATCTTGCAGGTTGTGTTTCTTGATGTATTCCCAGATCTTTTTGGTGACCTCGGTGCGCGGCACGGCTTCGGAGCCGATGACGGCGGCCAGCTCTGCGCTGGGGGGTCAGCGGCTTCATGAATGCGGCGTTCGGCTTGCGTGCGGTCGCGGGTTTGGAGGTTGTAGCCATAATGCGGCGCTCCTTCTCTGGCTGTTGGAAAAATTGTCCTGCGGGCGGAGCATAACGTGTCTCCCAGCCAAAGACAAAGCCATTTATGCTCTGTAGCAACTAAAATGGGGACTTGGACACCCCACTACCAAGGTGTGTAACGTCTCATGTACGCCAGATCCGCGCTCGAATCCATCCGCCTCTTTCACGACGAATTGACTGCCATTCGCCGCGATTTGCACGCCCATCCGGAACTCGGTTTCGAAGAGGTCCGCACGTCCGGCATCGTGGCCGGCGCGCTGGAAGCACTGGGCCTGGAAGTGCACCGGGGCATCGGCAAGACGGGCGTGGTGGGCGTGATACGCGGGCGCCGCTGCGACAGCGGGCGCATGATCGGCTTGCGCGCCGACATGGATGCATTGCCCATGACCGAAGACAACGATTTCGCCTACAAGTCGAGCAAGCCGGGCCTGATGCACGGCTGCGGGCACGACGGCCATACGGCGATCCTGCTCGGCGCGGCGCGCTACCTGGCGCAGACGCGCAACTTCGATGGCACCGCGGTGTTGATCTTCCAACCCGCCGAAGAAGGCCGGGGCGGCGCCAAGGCAATGATCGAGGACGGCTTGTTCGATACGTTCCCGTGCGATGCCATCTACGCGCTCCACAACTGGCCGGGCCTCAAGCCGGGCACCATCGGCATCAATCCCGGCCCCATGATGGCGGCCGCCGACCGCTTCGAGATCACCATCACCGGGCGCGGCGGCCACGGCGCGCATCCGTACCAGACCATCGATCCTGTGACCATTGCCGGCCATGTCATCACGGCGCTGCAGACCATCGTGTCGCGCAATGTGAATCCGCTCGATTCGGCGGTGCTGTCGATCGGCTCGCTGCAGGCCGGGCACCCGGGCGCCATGAGCGTGATCCCGCGCGAGGCCAAGATGGTCGGCACGGTGCGCACGTTCCGCAAGTCGGTGCAGGAAATGGTGGAAACGCGCATGCGCGAACTGGTGGGCGCGGTGGCGGGCGGCTTCGGGGCCACCGCGGAGATCGAGTACCAGCGCATTTATCCCGCCACCCTGAATACGCCGCAGCACGCCGACTTGGTGGCCGACATCGCCACCGACATGGTCGGCAAGGAAAACGTGGTGCGCGACCTGACCCCCTCGATGGGCTCGGAGGATTTTTCGTTCATGCTGCAGACGCGGCCGGGCGCGTATTTCCGGTTGGGGCAGGGCGGCGCCGAGTCGGGCTGCCTGTTGCATAATTCCCGTTTCGACTTCAATGATGCCGTGATTCCGCTGGGCAGCGCGATGTTCTGCGCCCTGGCCGAGCGCGGCATGCCTCTGGCCGATTGAGCCGCCATCCCTCGCTTTCATGTCCTCACAGAACGCTACGCAACTGACCATCACCCGCCCCGACGACTGGCACCTGCACCTGCGCGACGGCGCCGCGCTGCAGGCCGTGGTGGGTGACACGGCGCGCCAATTCGCGCGCGCCATCATCATGCCGAACCTGCGGCCGCCGGTGACCACCACCGAGCAGGCGCTGGCCTATCGCCAGCGCATCGATGACGCGCTGCGCCGCCAGGGCGATGCGGTGGATTTCACGCCCCTGATGACGCTGTACCTGACCGACAACACGCCGGCCGAGGAAATCGTGCGGGCCCACGCGTCGGGCCAGGTCTACGCCGTGAAGCTTTATCCGGCGGGAGCCACCACCAATTCAGACGCCGGCGTGACCGACCTGCTGGGCAAGTGCGGCAAGGCCCTGCAGGCCCTGGAACGTTGCGGCATGCCCTTGCTGGTGCATGGCGAGGTGACCGATCCGGACGTCGACGTGTTCGACCGCGAAGCGGTATTCATCGAGCGCGTCATGCAGCCGCTGCGCCGCGCCTACCCGGGCCTGAAAGTCGTGTTCGAGCACATCACCACCAAGGATGGCGCCGAGTACGTGCGCGATGCCGAAGGGCCCATCGGCGCCACCATTACGCCGCAGCACCTGCTGTACAACCGCAATGCCATTTTTACGGGCGGGGTGCGGCCGCATTGGTATTGTCTGCCCATTCTCAAGCGCGAAGTGCACCGGCAGGCGCTGGTCGAGGCCGCCACCAGCGGCAGCCCGCGCTTCTTCCTGGGCACCGACAGCGCGCCGCATGCGCGCGGACTGAAGGAGCATGCCTGCGGCTGCGCGGGATGCTATACCGCGCTGCATGCCATGGAGCTGTACGCCACCGCTTTCGAGCGGGCCGGGCGGCTGGACCGGCTGGAGGGCTTCGCCAGTTTCCATGGCCCGGACTTCTACGGCCTGCCGCGCAACGCCGGCACGCTGACGCTGCGGCGCGAGGACTATGTGATCCCGGACGAAGTGCCGTTCGGCGAGACCTCGCTGGTGCCGCTGGCGGCCGGCGAATCGCTGGAGTGGCGGGTGGCGTGACCCCGGCCGCCGCGGCGCTCAGGTATTCGCGCGGCGGCTTTCCAGCAGTTCCCAGCGCGCGAACTTTTCTTCCAGTTCGGCTTCCAGCGTGGCCAGCTCGGCATTGATGCGTTCGACTTCCTCCGGCGCGTCGCGATACAGGCTGCCGTCGGCCAGCCGTGCCGACAGGGCTTCCTGCCGCGCTTCGATGTCGGCGATTGCCTCGGGCAGTGCTTCGAGTTCGCGCAATTCCCAGGCGCTGAGCCGGGCCGGCCGCGCCGGGCGCACGCGCGGCGCCGCCGTCGTGGTTTCGGGCGGCGCCTCGGCCGGCCGGGCGGGCCGGGCCGGCTGCGGCGGCGCTGGACGCTGGGCCACCCATTCATCGTAGCCGCCGACATAGTCGCGCCAGCGTCCGTCGCCTTCGCTGGCGATGGTCTGGGTGACGACGTTGTTCAGGAAGGCGCGGTCGTGGCTGACCAGCAGCACGGTGCCGGCGTATTCCTGCAGCAGTTCTTCGAGCAGTTCTAGAGTTTCGATATCGAGGTCGTTGGTCGGTTCGTCGAGCACCAGCACGTTGGCGGGCCGCGCGAACAACCGGGCCAGCAGCAGGCGGGCGCGCTCGCCGCCCGACAGGCTGCGCACGGGCGAGCCGGCGCGCGCCGGCGAGAACAGGAAGTCGCCCAGGTAGCTCATGACGTGCTTGCGCGCGCCGCCGATTTCGACCCATTCGCTGCCGGGACTGATGACGTCGGCGAGCGTGGCGTCCTCGTCGAGCTGGGCGCGCATCTGGTCGAAATAAGCGACCGCGACATTGGTGCCCAGGCGGGTCGATCCGTTGTCGGGCGCGAGCTCGCCGAGAATCAGCTTGAGCAGCGTGGTCTTGCCGGCGCCATTGGGGCCGACGATGCCGATGCGGTCGCCGCGCAGGATGGTGGTGCTGTAGTCGCGCACCACCACCTTGTCGCCGAACGCCTTGTCGACATGCTTCAGTTCGGCTACGAGCTTGCCCGAGCGCTGCCCTTCGGCCAGCGCCAGGCTGACATTGCCCATGCGCTCGCGGCGCTCGGCGCGCTCGACGCGCAGGCGCTCGAGCCGCCGGACCCGGCCTTCGTTGCGGGTGCGGCGCGCCTCGATGCCTTTGCGGATCCAGACTTCTTCCTGGGCCAGCAGTTTGTCGAAGCGTTCCTGTTCGAGGCGCTCGGATTCCAGCCATTGGGCCTTGCGCTCTTGCCATTGCGAGAAATTGCCGGGGAAGCTGAGCAGCCGGCCGCGGTCGAGTTCGACGATGCGGGTGGCCACCGCGTCGAGGAAGCGGCGGTCGTGGGTGATGATGACCGCGGCGCCTTTCCAGTTGCGCAACAACTCTTCGAGCCACGCGATGCCGTCGAAGTCCAGGTGGTTGGTGGGCTCGTCCAGCAGCAGCAGGTCGGGCTCGTCGACCAGCGCGCGCGCCAGCGCCACGCGCTTGCGGGTGCCGCCGGACAGGCCCGCGAGCGGCGCGTCGGCCGGCAGGCCGAGGCGCTCGAGCGCGGCCCGGACGCGCGCCGGGCGTTGCCAGTCTTCGTGGTCGTCGCCGATGGCGTGCACGACATCGAATACGGTGGCCCCGTCGTCCAGGACCGGCTCCTGTTCGACGGTGGCCACGCGCAGGCCGGAGGCGCGCGCGACCTCGCCGTCGTCCGGCTGGGCGCGGCCATCGAGCAGGCGCAACAGCGACGACTTGCCGGCGCCGTTGCGGCCGATCAGGCCGATGCGGTCGCCGGCCTGGATGGTGAAGTCGGCGTGGTCGAGCAGCGCGTGGTGGCCGTAGGCCAGTTGGACGCCGGTGAGGGTAATGAGGGTTGCCAAAGCCATGAGAACAAGTTGCCGGATGCGGAGCAGCCCGTATTGTCGCAGGAAGCGTGCCGGCCGCCGGCTGTACTAAAATGGGCGGGCAAGACAGGTCGGGCAATCGCGGCGGGTGCGAATCCGTCGAGGAAGGTCCGGACTCCACAGGGCAGGATAGCGGCTAACGGCCGTCCGGCCGCGCCGCAGGGCTTGTCCCGGCGGCGCGGGCGAGGAACAGGGCCACAGAGACGAGTCTGCGGGGCGGGCGCGCCAGGCGCGCACCGGCACGGCCATCTCCGTGCCGCGCCGTCCGTCATGGGCGGCGGCATCGCAGGGTGAAACGCGGCAACCTCTATCCGGAGCAACACCAAATAGGCATGCGTGGACCCACGGGTCCGAAGGGCGGCTCGTCCAAGCATGCGGGTAGGTGGCTACAGCGGTCCAGCAATGGCCCGCGCAGAGGAATGATTGCCCGCCGGGGCGACCCGGCGTACAGAATCCGGCCTATAGACCTGTCTTGCCGCTGAATCCGGGCCGCCAGGCCGGTCTCGCTCGCGCGGGGCCGAACGTAAAACAATGAAAGCACGCCCGATCCGGGCCATTTCTGAAGAAGGACTTTTAATTGTTACTGCAACCCCCTGATTTATCAGGGGGTTTTTGTTTTGGGAAATCTCGAAAGTCTCCTAAGTCCTTGTTGTGATTGAAAAAATTGCAACCACGCGCTTGACCGGGTTTGTCCATTACCGTAGAGTGGGAAAAAGTAGGAATTTGTGCAATTAAGTGGGGTTACTGTGGTGTTCCAGGGAAGCAGCGCGCTGACGCTCGATGCCAAGGGACGGATCTCGATTCCGACCCGGTATCGTGACGCGCTCGTCGCGCAGGCCGAAGGCCGGCTGACCCTGACCCGCCACCCTGACGGCTGTCTGCTGGTGTACCCGCGGCAAGAATGGGAAAAGAAGCGCGAGCAGATCGCCGCGTTCCCGATGTCCGCGCGCGCGCTCCAGCGGCTGCTGCTGGGCAACGCCCAGGACGTCGAGCTCGACGGCTCTGGTCGCGTGCTGATCGCGCCCGAACTGCGCAACGCTTCCGGTATGACGCGCGATGTGATGCTGCTCGGTATGGGCGCGCACTTCGAGCTCTGGGATGCCGCTTCCCTGGCCCGCCGCGAGGCGGAAGACCTGGCTCAGGGGATGCCGGACGTGTTGAACCAGTTTTCGTTCTGAAACCGCGTATGGAATTCGAACATCGGCCCGTGTTGCTGGAGCCGACGGTGGATGCGTTGCTGCTGGCCGGTTTCGGCGGCAAGGGCGCGACACGGTCGGGCCGGCAGGACGACGCGCAGGCCGGCGAACGGGCGCAGCGCGGGGTGTTCGTCGATGGCACCTTCGGGCGCGGCGGACACAGCCGGGAACTGCTGCGCCGCCTGGGCGGGCAGGCCAGGCTGGTGGTGTTCGACAAGGATCCCCAGGCGATCGCCGTGGCCACGGAACTGGCCGCGGATGATCCCCGGGTGACGGTGGTGCATGGCGGCTTCGGCGCCATGCAGGAAGCATTGGCGGCGCGCGGCATCGGGGCCGTCGATGGGGTGATGCTGGATCTGGGCGTTTCGTCGCCCCAGTTGGATGATGCCGGGCGGGGGTTTTCGTTCATGCGCGAAGGCCCGCTCGACATGCGGATGGATACGACCCGCGGCCCCACGGTAGCGGATTGGCTGGCGCAAGCCAGCGTGGATGAAATGCGGGAGGTCATAGCGGATTATGGCGAAGAACGGTTTGCTTTTCAGGTTGCAAAGGCGATTGCTGCTCGCCGCGCAACACGGCCGCTGCGCACCACGCTCGAGCTTGCCGAGTGCGTCGCCAGCGCCGTCCGCACGCGCGAAAAGGGGCAGCATCCGGCCACACGCACCTTTCAAGCTTTACGGATTTACATCAATCGGGAACTCGAAGAGCTCGCGCGCGCCCTCGCGGCAGCTCTAGAGCTGCTCGCCCCGGGGGGGAGGTTGGCGGTGATCAGCTTTCATTCGCTTGAGGACCGCATGGTCAAGCAGTGCATTGCGGCGGCGGCCAGGCCGGCGGCCGCCCATGCGCGCCTGCCCCTGCGCGAAAGCGAAATGCCGCAACCCCTGGTGCGCTCGCTGGGCCGGGTGCTGGCCGACGAGGCGGAAACCGCCGGCAATGCGCGCGCCCGTTCGGCGGTGCTGCGCGTGGCCGAGCGCACTGCCACGCCGTTCGGCGCCGAGGGCGCCGCGGCCTTCGTGCCGGATGTCCACATGCCCGGCGAGGGCGGTGCCGGCCGGCGCGCCGCCAAGCGGAGGCCGCACTGATGGGACGTACCAGCCTGCTCCTGGCGGTCTTGCTGATGCTGTCGGCCATCTCGCTGGTCACCAGCCGCTATCACTCTCGCCAGTTGTTCATCGAACTGGACCGTAGCAACGCCCAGGCCCGCTCGCTGGATACCGACTGGCGCCGGCTGCAGCTCGAGCGCGCCGAGCTGGCGCGCAATGCCCGTATCGACCGCGCGGCACGGGAGGATCTGAAAATGATCCCCATCGTGCCCGACCGCACTCTCTATTTGAACCAGCCGCCCATTCCCGGCGCCGGAGGCACGCAATGAAGCGCGTGCCGTTTTTCGACAATCCCGTGCTGCGCGGGCAGTTGCCGACCTGGCGCGCCCGCCTGGTGCTGATCATGTTGCTGGGCAGCTTCGTGGTGCTGGCCGGCCGCGCCCTGTACCTGCAAGGGCTGTCCACCGAGTTCCTGCAGCAGCAGGGCGAGCGGCGCTACGAGCGCACGCTGACGCTGGCGGCCACGCGCGGCAAGATCCTCGACCGCAATGGCGTGGTGCTGGCTTCCAGCGTGCCGGCGCGCGCCATCTGGGCCATCCCCGAGGACGTCAAGCCGGCCACGGCGGCGCAATTGGCCGAGCTGGCCAAGTTGCTCGACACCTCGGTGGCCGACCTGCGCGGCCGCCTGGCCGATGAAGACCGCAATTTCGTCTACCTGAAGCGCCAGGTGCCGATGGAGCTGGCCGACCAGATCAAGCAGCTGGACGTGCCGGGTATCCACCAGCAGCCGGAAACGCGCCGCTACTATCCGGACGGCGAGGTCACCGCCCACCTGGTCGGATTCACCAATGTCGAGGACAAGGGCCAGGAAGGCATCGAGCTGGCGTTCGACGACCTGCTGTCGGGCCGTCCGGGCAGCCGCCGGGTCATCAAGGACCGCCTGGGCCGCGTGATCGAGGATGTGCAGGCGGTGACGCTGCCCGTCAATGGCCGCGACCTGCACCTGTCGATCGACGCGCGCCTGCAATACCTGGTGTATCGCGAACTGAACGACGCCATGGAGCGGCACCAGGCGGCCGCCGCCAGCGCCATCATCATGGACGTGCGCACCGGCGAGATTCTGGCCATGACCAGCTTGCCGACCTTCGATCCGAACCGTCGCGAGACCTTCCACGCGCCGAACCTGCGCAACCGGGCCATCACCGACACCTTCGAGCCGGGTTCGATCATGAAGCCGTTCACGGCGGCGCTGGCGCTGGACCTGGGCCGCATCAACGTCAACACGCAATTCGAGACCGGCAACGGCAGTTTCCGCTACCAGGGCAATACCATCCACGACGTCAGCCGCAATGGCACGATCAACGTGGCCGGCGTGCTGCGCCGTTCCAGCAATATCGGCATGACGCTGATCTCGGAAAAACTCGAGTCGCGCGAAATGTGGGAGCGCTTCACGGAGCTGGGCCTGGGCCGCGCGCCGGAACTCGGCTTTCCCGGCGCGGCGCCCGGCCGGCTGCGGCCGTGGGACCGCTGGCGCCTGATCGAAAAAGCGACCATGGCGTATGGCTATGGCCTGTCCGTGTCGCTGCTGCAGATGGCGCGCGCCTATACGGTGTTTGCCCGCGACGGCGCCATGGTGTCCCCTACGCTGGTCAAGCGCGACAGCGATCCCACCAGCGTCAAGGTATATAGCCCGCAGACCGCGCGGATGGTGCGCGCCATGCTGGAGGCCGCCGCCGGCCCCGACGGCGCCAAGGCGGCGCAGGTGCAGGGCTACCGGGTGGCCGGCAAGAGCGGCACCGCGCGCAAGATCATCGATGGCAAGTACAGCAAGCGCTACCGCAGTTCGTTCGTCGGTTTCGCGCCGGTGTCGGACCCGCGCATCGTGGTGGCGGTGTCCATCGACGATCCCAAGGCGGGCGGCTATTACGGCGGCGCGATCGCGGCGCCCGTGTTCTCGACCATCGTCGGCGGCAGCCTGCGCATGATGAGCGTGCAGCCCGACGCGCCGTTCGAATCGACCATCGTGGCGGGCGTGCAGGAGCAATCGCGATGAGCGCGCACCCCGCACTTTCCCTGGCGGCCGTCGATGCGCTGGCCTGGCTGCGCGCGCGCGTGCCGGCCGGCGCCGACCTGCGGCTGGATTCGCGCGAGGTGGCGGCGGGCGATGTGTTCGTCGCCTGCGAAGGCGGCGCCGCGGACGGGCGCCACTATATAAGCCAGGCATTCGCGCGCGGCGCCGCGGCCGTGCTGTGCGAGGCGCCGGCGCCGGCCGACGCCGCGGGCGATTCCCGGGTGCGCGAGGTCGCCGGCCTGCGCGGCCTGCTGGGGGAACTGGCCGACGACTGGTACGGGCATCCCTCGGCCGCCCTGAGCGTGGTGGCCGTCACCGGCACCAACGGCAAGACTTCCTGCGTCCAGTGGGTGGCGCAGGCGCTGAACCGCGCCGACAAGCCGTGCGGCAGCATCGGCACGCTGGGCGCGCTGTTGCCCGACGGCCGTTCGCTGGGCGGCGACCTAACCACTCCCGATGTGCTGACCGTGCACCGCCTGCTGGCGTACATGCTGGCCGAGGGCGCCCAGGCCGTGGCGCTGGAGGCTTCCTCCATCGGCCTGGAACAGGGGCGGCTGGACGGCGTGCGCATTGCCGTGGCCGGCTTCACCAACCTGACGCGCGACCATCTGGACTACCACGGCTCCATGGAACGCTATGAGCAGGCCAAGGCGCTGCTGTTCCAGTGGCCCGGCCTGGAGGCGGCCGTGGTCAACGCCGACGATGCCGCCGGCGAGCGCCTGCTGCGCGCCCTGCCGCGCGAGCTGGCGGTCGGCTATACGCAGCAGGACAGCCCGGCCGCGTTCCAGGCCCGCGACCTGCAGGCGACCGCCCACGGGCAAGTCTTCACGCTGGCCACGCCCGACGGCGAGGCGCAGATCGTCACCTCGCTGCTGGGCCGCCACAACGTCTCGAACCTGTTGTTGGTCGCGGGCGTGCTGTACAAGCTGGGGTGGCCCCTGGGGCAGATCGCCCGCGCGCTGGCATCGACCGCGCCGGTCGACGGCCGCCTGCAGATGGTGGCGCCGCTGCCGACGCGCACGCTCAGCGCGGGCGGACGCGGGCCGCTGGTGGTGGTGGATTACTCGCATACGCCGGATTCCCTGGCGCGCGCCCTGGTGGCGTTGCGGCCGGTGGCCGACGCGCGCGGCGGCAGGCTGGCATGCCTGTTCGGCTGCGGCGGCGAGCGCGATCCCGGCAAGCGGCCCGAGATGGGCCGCATCGCGGCGGAACTGGCCGACAAGGTCACGGTGTCCAGCGACAACCCGCGCGGTGAGGATCCGGCCGCGATCATTGCGCAGATCCTGCCGGGCATCCCGCGCGGCACCCGCTACGTCGTCGAGCCGGACCGCGCCCGCGCGATCATGCAGACCGTCTGGGCGGCCGATCCGGACGACGTGGTGCTGCTGGCCGGCAAGGGCCACGAAACCTATCAGGAGATCCGCGGCGTCAAGCTGCCGTTCGACGACCGCGAATGGGCCCGGCTGGCCTTGCTGCTGCCGCACGCCGGCGGCCTGTCGACCGACACGCGGCGGATCGGTGCCAACGAGATCTTCCTGGCGCTGGCCGGCGAGCAGTTCGACGGCCATCATTATCTGGCGCAGGCCGAGGCCGCCGGCGCCTGCGCCGCCGTGGTCGCGCATCCGGTGGACGGCGTGTCGCCGCCCCAGTTGGTGCTGGGCGATACCCGCCAGGCCTTGATGCGCATCGGCGCGGCATGGCGCGCGCGCTTCGCGCTGCCGGTCATCGCCGTGGCGGGCAGCAACGGCAAGACCACTACCAAGGAAATGGTCTCCGCCATCCTGGCCGACTGGCAAGGCGAGGCGGGGCGGCTGGCCACGGCCGGCAATTTCAATAACGATATCGGCGTGCCGCTGACGCTGCTGCGGCTGCGCGCGCAGCACCGAGCCGCCGTGTTCGAACTGGGCATGAACCATCCCGGCGAGATCGCGCTGCTGGCCGCCGCGGCCGCCGCGTCGGTCGCGCTGATCACCAATGCGCAGCGCGAACATCAGGAATTCATGCATTCCGTCGAGGCGGTGGCCCAGGAGAACGGCGCCTGCATCGAAGCCTTGCCGGACGACGGCGTGGCCGTGTTCCCCGGCGACGATCCGCATTGCGGCGTCTGGGAAGCCCAGGCCGGCGCCCGGCGCGTGCTGCGCTTCGGCTTGCAGCCGGGCCTGGATGTCTATGCCGAACATGTCCAGGCCACGCCGCAGGAGACGCGCTGCCGGGTGGTGACGCCGGCCGGCTGCGCCGACCTGGTGCTGCCGGTGCCCGGCGTGCACAACCTGCGCAACGCCCTGGCCGCGATTGCCGCCACCCTGGCTGCCGGCGCGCCGCTGGACAGCGCGGTGCGCGCGCTGGCGGCTTTCAGCGCGGTGGCGGGGCGGATGCAGCGCAAGGCGCTGGCCGACGGCACGATCCTGATCGACGACACCTACAACGCCAACCCGGATTCGGTGCGCGCGGCGGTCGATGTGCTGGCGCAGCTGCCGGCGCCGCGCGCCCTGGTGCTGGGCGACATGGGCGAAGTCGGCGACAACGGGCCGGCGATGCACCGTGAAGTGGGCGAGTACGCGCGCCAGCACGGCATCGACGTCTTGTACACCCTGGGCGAGGCCAGCCGCGACAGCGCGGCGGCGTTCGGCCAGAAGGCGCTGGCCTGCGGGTCGGTCGACGAAATCGTGGCGGCGCTGCGCAACGCGCGGCCGGCCAGCATATTGGTGAAGGGTTCGCGCTTTATGCGCATGGAGCGGGTAGTGACGGCGCTTTCGACCAACAATAACAACACCATGGCCGGGCGCCAGGGAGATCCGCATGCTGCTTGAAATCGCCCGCTGGCTGTCCGACGATGTGCGCGCGATCGGCGTGCTGGAATACATCACCATGCGCGCCGTGCTGGCCTGCGCGACGGCCCTGCTGATCGGCCTGGTGGCGGGACCGCGCGTGATCCGCAAACTTACCGAGATGAAGATCGGCCAGGCGGTGCGCGCCTATGGCCCGGAATCGCACCTGGTCAAGACCGGTACGCCGACCATGGGCGGCGCGCTGATCCTGATCGCCATCGCGATCAGCACGCTGTTGTGGGCCGACTGGACCAACCGCTTCGTGTGGGTCGTGCTGATGGTCACCTTCGGCTTCGGCTGGATCGGCTGGATGGACGACTACCGCAAGGTGGTCTATCGCGATCCCGAAGGCATGCCGGCGCGCCAGAAATTCTTCTGGCAGGCCACGATCGGCCTGGTGGCGGCGGTATACCTGGCGTTCGCCGTGTCGGCGCCGGCCAATACCGAGCTGTGGCCGCTGTTCAAGGCCTGGGTCAGCAGCGGCTTCGCCATGCCGCTGCCTACCCGCGCCGACCTGATCGTGCCGTTCTTCAAGTCGGTCAGCTACCCCCTCGGCGTGCTGGGCTTCGTGGCGCTGACCTGGGCGGTCATCGTCGGCACCAGCAACGCGGTCAACCTGACCGACGGGCTGGACGGCCTGGCCATCATGCCCACCGTCATGGTCGGCAGCGCGCTGGGCATCTTCGCCTATGTGGTGGGCCGGGTCGACTATTCCAAGTACCTGCTGTTTCCCTACATTCCCGGCGCGGCCGAACTGATGGTGCTGTGCGCGGCCATCGCCGGCGCGGGCCTGGCGTTCCTGTGGTTCAACGCTTATCCCGCCCAGGTGTTCATGGGCGACGTGGGCGCCCTGGCGCTGGGCGGCGCGCTGGGCACGATCGCCGTGATCGTGCGGCAAGAAATCGTCCTGTTCATCATGGGCGGCGTGTTCGTGGTCGAGACGCTGTCGGTGATGATGCAGGTGACCTGGTTCAAGTACACCAAGCGCAAGTACGGGCAGGGGCGGCGGATCTTCCGCATGGCGCCGCTGCACCACCATTTCGAGGTGGGCGGCTGGAAGGAAACCCAGGTCGTCGTGCGTTTCTGGATCATCAGCATGATGCTGGTGCTGGTAGGTCTTTCCACATTGAAGTTGCGATGAACAGTCCCGAAACCTCCCGTGCCGATGCGCCGCTCGTCCTGATCCTCGGATTGGGCGAGACGGGTGTCGCCGCCGCGCGCTGGAGCGCCCGCCAGGGCGCCAGCCTGCGGGTGGCCGACACGCGCGCGGAGCCGGGCGGGCTGCAGGCGCTGCGCGACGCGCTGCCGGATGCGCAGGTGGACTATCGCCTGGGCTGCGGCGATGCGTTCGATCCGGCCCTGCTCGACGGCGTGTCGCAACTGGTGCTCAGCCCCGGCCTGCCGCCGGGACAGGCGCCGGCCCGCGACCTGCTCGACCTGGCCGCCGCGCGCGGCATCGAAGTCGTGGGCGAAATCGAATTGTTCGCGCGGGCGCTGGCGGACCTGGCCGAGACGCGCGACTATCGGCCGCGCGTGCTGGCCATCACCGGCACCAATGGCAAGACCACCGTCACGGCGTTGACGCGCCAGCTGGTGCTGGCGGGCGGGCTGAGCGCGCGCGCGGCCGGCAATATCGGCCCGGCGGCGCTGACGGCCCTGATCGACGCGCTCGATGCCGACGACCTGCCGCAGGTCTGGGTGCTGGAGCTGTCCAGCTTCCAGCTCGAGACCACGCATACGCTGGCGCCCGATGCCGCCACGGTGCTCAATGTGACCCAGGACCACCTGGATTGGCACGGCGACATGCAGGCCTATGCGAATGCCAAGGCGCGCCTGCTGAAGCTGGCCCGGGTGGCGATCGTCAACCGCGACGACGCGCGCGTGGCCGGCATGGTCGAGTCGCTCGATGGCATGGACGTGCGCAGCTTCGGCCGCGACATGCCGGCGCTGGTGGGCGACATGGGCCTGGAGCTGGGCCAGGGCGTCGCCTGGCTGGTGGCCTGCGAGCCCAACGATTTCGACGAGCCCGCGCCGCCGGTGCGGCGCAAGAAGGGCGCGCCGCCGCCGCGGCGCGCCGCCGGCCGCATCAGCCGGCTGATGCCGCTGGACGCCATGCGCATCCGCGGCCAGCATAACGGCCTGAACGCGCTGGCCGCGCTGCAGCTGGCGCGCGTGCTCGACATCGGCTGGGGGCCGATGCTGCGCGCGCTACGCGACTACGCAGGCGAGCCGCACCGCGCCGCATTCGTGCGCAGCGTGGGCGGGGTCGACTACATCAACGACAGCAAGGGCACCAATGTCGGCGCCACCGTGGCCGCCCTGGAAGGACTGGGGCAGTCCGTCGTGCTGATTGCCGGCGGCCTGGGCAAGGGGCAGGATTTCTCGCCGCTGGCGCCCGTGGTGGCCCAGCATGCGCGCGCCGTGGTCCTGATCGGCACCGACGGCCCGCAAATCGGCCGTGTGCTGGCCGATACCGGCGTGCCCTGCGTGGCGGCCGAGGACATGCGCGCGGCGGTGCGGCGCGCGGCCGAGCTGGCGCAGCCTGGTGACGCCGTCCTGTTGTCGCCGGCCTGCGCCAGCATGGACATGTTCCGCAACTATCCGCATCGCGGCGCGGTGTTCGTGGAAGAGGTCGAAGACCTGGCCCGAGACCGGGGAGAGGTGTGATGAGCCTGTTCGCCGAACTGACCGCCAGCGTCAATGCCGTCCGGCCCGGGCGCACCCGCATGCGCAATTACGATGCGCCGCTGGTGCTGGCCGCCACGACCCTGCTGCTGCTGGGGCTGCTGATGGTGTATTCGGCCTCGATCGCCCTGGCCGACGGGCCGCGCTATGCGTCCTACGGCCGCTACTACTTCGTGATCCGGCATGGGTTGTTCCTGGCGGCCGGGCTGCTGGCGGGCGCCGTGGTGTTGTCCATTCCGATCCGGGTGTGGCAGCGCCTGGCGATGCCGTGCTTCATGGCGTCGCTGGCATTGCTGGTGCTGGTCCTGATCCCGGGCGTCGGTCGCGAAGTCAACGGCGCGCACCGCTGGATTCCGCTCGGGCCGCTCAATTTCCAGCCGTCCGAGCTGATGAAGCTGGGCGCGCTGCTGTATGCCGCCGACTATACGGTGCGCAAGCAGGAGCACATGCAGGCGTTTTCGCGCGGCTTCCTGCCCATGGCCTGCGCGCTGGGCGGCGTGGGCATGCTGCTGCTGCTGGAGCCCGACCTGGGCGCCTTCATCGTCATCGTGGCGATCGCGGTCGGCATCCTGTTCCTGGGCGGCATCAACGGCAAGTACTTCAGCAGCCTGCTGGCGGTGCTGGTGGGCACTTTCCTGGCGCTGATCTGGCTGTCGCCGTGGCGGCGCGCGCGCCTGTTCGCCTACCTGGACCCGTGGAACGACGCCAACGCCTACGGCAGCGCCTACCAACTGTCGCATTCGCTCATCGCGCTGGGGCGCGGCGAGTGGCTGGGCGTGGGACTGGGCGCCAGCGTCGAAAAACTGCACTACCTGCCCGAGGCGCATACCGACTTCCTGATGGCGGTGGTGGGCGAGGAACTGGGCTTCGTCGGCGTGCTGCTGGTGATCGTGCTGTTCGGGGTTGTCATCTACCGCGGCTTCGACATCGGCCGCCAGGCCATCGCCATGGAACGCACTTTCGCCGGGCTGGCCGCGCACGGCGTGGCGATCTGGATCGGCGTGCAGGCGTTCATCAACATGGGTGTGTGCCTGGGCCTGTTGCCGACCAAGGGCCTGACCTTGCCGCTGATGAGCTACGGCGGCTCGGGCATCGTGATGAACCTGTGCGGGCTGGCGATCCTGCTGCGCGTCGACATCGAGAACCGCATCATGATGCGCGGGGGGCGGACATGACCGCGCGCACCGTGCTCATCATGGCTGGCGGCACCGGCGGGCACATCATGCCCGGGCTGGCGGTGGCCGACGTGCTGCGCGAGCGCGGCTGGCGGGTGTTCTGGCTGGGCAATCCCGACAAGATGGAGGGCCGCCTGGTGCCGCCGCGCGGCATCGAGCTGGTGCCGCTGCATTTCCAGGGCGTGCGCGGCCGGGGCGCCGCCGCCATGCTGAAGCTGCCGTTCCTGTTGCTGCGGGCGGCCGGGCAGGCATGGCGCCGCCTGTCGCAGGTGCGCCCCGACGTGGTGCTGGGCATGGGCGGCTACGTGGCCTTCCCGGGCGGCCTGGTGGCCGCGCTGCGCGGCCTGCCGCTGGTGGTGCACGAGCAGAACGCGGTGGCCGGCACGGCCAACCGCTGGCTGGCCCGGCTGGCGCGTCGCGTGCTGAGCGGCTTTCCCGGCGTGTTGCCGCGCGGCGAGGCCCTGGGCAATCCCGTGCGCGCCGACCTGTGCGCCTTGCCCGAGCCGGCCGTGCGCTATGGCGCGCGCAGCGGACCGCTGCGCATCCTGGTGGTGGGCGGCAGCCAGGGCGCGCAGGCGCTCAACGCGGCGCTGCCGCGCGCGCTGGCCCTGGTCGAGCCGCAGGCCCGTCCGCAGGTCGTCCACCAGGCCGGCGCCCAGCATGTCCAGGCGCTGCGCGATGCTTACGCCCAGGCCGGCGTGCAGGCGGACTGCCGCGATTTCATCGAAGACATGGCGGGCGCCATGGCCGGCGCCGATGTGCTGGTGTGCCGCGCCGGCGCCATGACCGTGGCCGAAGTGGCGGCCGCCGGCGTGGCGGCGCTGTTCGTGCCGTTCCCGCATGCCATCGACGACCACCAGACCGCCAACGCGCGTTTCCTCAGCGAGGACCAGGCCGCCTGGCTGCGGCCGCAGGCCGACCTGACACCCGAGTGGCTGGCGGCATGGCTGCGCCAGCTCACCCGTCCGGAACTCCAGGCCGTGGCCGAGCGGGCGCGCCAGCATGCGCGCCCGCTCGCCGCGGCCCATATCGCCGATGTCTGCGAACAGGCAGCGAGGCGCTCATCATGAAACACAGAATCCAGCACATCCATTTTGTCGGCATCGGCGGCTCGGGCATGAGCGGCATCGCCGAAGTGTTGCTCAACCTGGGCTACACCGTCAGCGGTTCCGACCTGCACGAATCGGCCGTGACCCAGCGCCTGGCCGCTCTGGGCGCGCGCATCGCGCAAGGCCATACCGCCGGCAACGTGGCCGGCGCGGGCGCTATCGTGACGTCCACCGCCGTCGCCGGCGACAACCCCGAAGTGATCGCCGCCCGCGCGGCCGGCATCCCCGTGGTGCCGCGCGCCATCATGCTGGCCGAGCTGATGCGCCTGAAGCGCGGCATCGCGGTGGCCGGCACGCACGGCAAGACCACCACCACCAGCCTGGTGGCCAGCCTGCTGGCCGCCGGCGACCTGGACCCCACCTTCGTGATCGGCGGCCGCCTGAACTCGGCCGGCGCCAATGCGCGGCTGGGGCAGGGCGAGTACATCGTGGTCGAGGCCGATGAATCGGACGCTTCATTCCTGAATCTGCTGCCCGTCATGGCGATCGTCACCAATATCGACGCCGACCACATGGACACCTATGGCCATGACGTGGCGCGGCTCAAGAGCGCGTTCATCGAGTTCACCCAGCGCCTGCCGTTCTACGGCAGCGCGGTGCTGTGCGCCGACGACGCCAATGTGCGCGAGATCATGCCGTTCGTGTCGCGGCCCATCACCACCTACGGACTCAGCCCGGATGCGCAGGTGCGCGCCGAGGACGTGCAGGCCGACGGCACCCGCATGCGGTTCACGGTGCGCCGCCGCGATCGCGCCACCGAACTGGCGCCGCTGGCGGTGGAGCTGAACCTGCCCGGATTGCACAACGTGCGCAATGCGCTGGCCGCCGTGGCGGTGGCCACCGAACTGGGTGTGCCGGACGCCGCCATCGGCCAGGCGCTGGCTTCGTTCAAGGGCGTAGGCCGGCGTTTCACCCAGGTGGGCGAGTTCGCCGCGCCGGCCGGCGGCACGTTCACGCTCATCGACGACTACGGGCATCATCCCGCCGAAATGGCCGCCACCCTGGCGGCGGCGCGCGGCGCCTGGCCCGACCGTCGCATCGTGCTGGCGTTCCAGCCGCACCGCTACACCCGCACGCGCGATTGCTTCGAGGATTTCGTGCGAGTGCTCGGCAACGCGGATGCGGTGTTGCTGACGGAAGTCTATTCGGCCGGCGAGCCGCCGCTGGTGGCGGCCGACGGCCGTGCGCTGGCCCGGGCGCTGCGGGTGGCCGGCCGGATCGAGCCGGTCTTCGTCGAGGACGTGGCCGAGCTGCCGCAGGCCATCCTGGATTTCGTGCGCGACGGCGACGTGGTGGTGGTCATGGGGGCCGGGTCGATCAGCAAGGTGCCCGCCCAGGTAGGAGAACTGGCATGAATCAGCCCGTGAAAACGCCCGTCGACGTGCAAGCGCTGGGCAAGGTGGGTGTCCTGTACGGCGGCCGTTCCGCCGAGCGCGAAGTGTCCCTGATGTCCGGCAAGGGCGTGCACCAGGCGCTGCAGTCGGCCGGCGTCGATGCGCATCTGTTCGATACCGGCGAGCATTCGCTGGGCGAGCTGGCCGCCGCGGGCTTCGATCGCGTGTTCATCGCCCTGCATGGCCGCTACGGCGAAGACGGCACCTTGCAGGGCGCGCTGGAGCTGCTGGAGCTGCCCTATACCGGCAGCGGCCCCATGGCTTCCAGCCTGGCCATGGACAAGACCATGACCAAGCGCGTCTGGCTGCAGCATGGGCTGCCCACCCCGGCCTTCGAGCTGCTGGACGACTCCTCGGAACTGCGCACCGTGCCGGACCGGCTGGGCCTGCCGCTGATCCTCAAGCCGCCGCACGAAGGGTCGACCGTGGGCATCACCAAGGTGGTGGGCTACTCGGACATGAAGGAAGGCTATGCCCAGGCGGCGCGTTTCGACGCCGCGGTGCTGGCAGAGCAGTTCATCGCCGGACGCGAACTGACCGTCGCCGTGCTGGGCACCGGCCGTTCGGCGCGCGCCCTGCCGGTCATCGAGATCGTGGCGCCCGGCGGCAACTATGACTACGAGCACAAGTACTTCTCCGACGAGACCCAATACTTCTGCCCGGCCGACCTGCCTGCCGAGGTGGCGGAACAGGTGGCCGACCTGGCGGTGCGCGCCTATCGGGCGCTGGACTGCGCCGGCTGGGGCCGCATCGATTTCATGCTGGACCGCGGCAATCAGCCGTGGCTGCTGGAAGCCAACACGTCGCCGGGCATGACCGGCCATTCGCTGGTGCCGATGGCGGCCAAGGCGGTCGGCATGAGCTACGCCGAACTGTGTGTATCCATTTTGTCCGAGGCCGCGTGCAAGGTGCGCAGCCCGGCCCGCAACCCCTGACCGGAACGATCCGTGTGGAACGACGCCCGAACCACCAACCTGATCGCCAACACGCTGGCCGTGCTGGCGGTGGTGGCCATCCTCGTCGCAGGCGTGGTGTGGGTCGCGCATCGTCCGTACTTCACGCTATCGGCCATCGAGCTGGAGGCCGCGCCCGATACGGAGCTGCGCTATGTCTCGCCGGAGGCGGTGCGGGCGGTGATCGCGCGACGCTTCCAGGGCAATTTCTTCACGGTGGACCTGGACCATGCGCGCGAGGTGTTCGAGTCCGTGCCGTGGGTGCGGCGCGCCTCCATCCGCCGCATCTGGCCCGACACGTTGCGCGTGCGCATCGAGGAGCAGCAGCCGCTGGCCTTGTGGAACGAGAACCAGATGATCAATACCTGGGGCGAGGCGTTCACGGCCAACACCGGCGAACTGGACGACGACACCGTGCTGCCGCAGTTCTCGGGCCCGCAAGGCTCGGAGGGGCTGGTGGTGCAGCGCTACGCGGAACTGGCGCGCTGGTTCGCGCCGCTGGACCTGCACGTGCGCGAACTGGACTTGAGTCCGCGCTATGCCTGGAAGGCCACGCTGTCCAACGGCATGGTGCTGGACCTGGGGCGCGACCCGGGCGCCGATGCGCCGGATCCGCACGGCTTGCCGGGGGCGCTGCCGTTCGCCGCGCGCATCCAGCGCTTCGTCCAGGCCTGGCCGGCGGTGGCCAGCCGCCTGGAAGGCCGCACGGTGGCGCAGGCGGACTTGCGCTACCCGAACGGGTTCGCCCTGGCGCTGGTGCCGCTGGAAGCGCAGTCCAAACCGAAATCTCCATCCACATCTTCGAAGAAGCGTTAACGCCATGACCCGTGACATCAAGGACCTCATCGTCGCCCTGGATATCGGCACCAGCAAGGTGGTGGCCGTGGTCGCCGAAATCCTGCCGGAAGGACGCTTCGAAGTGCTTGGCCTGGGCCAGCACGAGTCGCGCGGCATGCGCAAGGGCGTCGTGGTCAACATCGAGACCACCGTCAATTCGATCCAGCGCGCGCTGGAGGAAGCCGAGTTGATGGCCGACTGCAAGATCCGCGACGTATACACCGGCATCGCCGGCAGCCACATCCGCAGCTTCAATTCGAGCGGCATGGTGGCGGTCAAGGACAAGGAGGTCACCGCGACCGACGTGGCGCGCGTGATCGAGACGGCCAAGGCGGTCAACATCCCGACCGACCAGCAGGTGCTGCACGTGCTGACCCAGGAGTTCATCGTCGACGGCCAGGAAGACATCCGCGAGCCGATCGGCATGAGCGGCCTGCGCCTGGAGGTGCGGGTGCACATCGTCACCGGCGCGGTGAGCGCCGCGCAGAACATCGTCAAGTGCGTGCGGCGCTGCGGGCTGGAAGTGCAGGACCTGATCCTGCAGCCGCTGGCCTCCAGCCTGTCGTGCCTGACCGCCGACGAGAAGGAACTGGGCGTGGTGCTGGTCGATATCGGCGGCGGCACCACCGACGTGGCCATTTTCACCGGCGGCGCGATCCGCCATACCGCCGTGCTGCCGATCGCCGGCGACCAGATCACCAACGACATCGCGGCCATGCTGCGCACGCCCACGCCCGATGCCGAGGAAATCAAGCTGCGCTACGGCGTGGCCAAGCAGGTGCTGGCGCGCCCCGACGAGACGGTCGAGGTTCCGGGCCTGGGCGACCGCGGGCCGCGCCAGGTCAAGCGCCAGGCGCTCGGGGCGGTGATCGAGCCGCGCGTGGAAGAACTGTTCTCGTTGGTGCAGCAGGTGGTGCGCGATTCGGGTTACGAGGACCTGCTGGCGTCCGGCGTGGTGCTCACGGGCGGTTCGGCGCAGCTGCCCGGCATGATCGAACTGGCCGAGGACGTATTCCTGAAACCCGTGCGCGTGGCGGTGCCCGAATACGAAGGCAGCCTGTCGGACGTGATGCGCAATCCGCGCTTCTCGACCGTCATGGGCCTGCTGCAGGAGGCGCGCATGCAGCGCGTGCGCGGCCGCAAGGTCGCGGCGCAGACCGGCAACTTCAAGAGCCTGCTGGCGCGCATGAAGGAGTGGTTCATGAACTGACCTTGGGGACAGACTGGGGCCTGTTCCTGGCACGCGCCGCGCATTGCGCGCGGGGCGGGCCGAAAGGGGAGACGTTTCAAACCCGTTGCGGACCGCGAGGCCGGCTTCGGCTTTGAGGCGATTCACAAAAGATAGGTTGTTGGGGAATTTTTGTGATTTGCTTATTCAGACTTGTGAGGGAGTCATCATGATGAACTTTGAGATGCTTGAGAACAACACCAAAGGGACCGTTATCAAGGTCGTGGGTGTTGGCGGCGCCGGCGGCAATGCCGTCGCCCACATGATTCGCAGCGGTGTCAACGGCGTGGATTTCATCTGCGCCAATACCGACGCGCAGGCGCTGGCGGCCACCAACGCGCCGGCGCAGATCCGCCTGGGCCGCACCGGCCTGGGCGCCGGCGCCAAGCCCGAGCAGGGCCGCGCCTCGGCGGAAACCGCGCGCGAGGAGATCCGTTCGGCCCTGAACGGCGCGCACATGGTGTTCATCACTGCCGGCATGGGCGGCGGCACCGGCACCGGCGCGGGCCCGGTCGTGGCCGAGGTCGCCAAGGAACTGGGCATCCTGACCGTTGGCGTGGTCACCAAGCCGTTCTCTTTCGAGGGCACCAAGCGCCTGAAAATGGCCGAGGACGGCATCGCCGAGCTGGCCAAGCACGTGCATTCGCTCATCGTGGTCCTCAATGAGAACCTGTATGAACTGATGGACGAGGACGCGACGCAGGAAGACTGCTTCAAGTCCGCTGACGACATCCTGCACAACGCTTGCGCCGGGATCGCCGAGATCATCAATGTCGAAGGCAATGTCAACGTCGACTTCGAAGACGTCAAGACGATCATGGGCGAGCAGGGCCAGGCCATGATGGGCACGGCGACCGCCAGCGGCGCCGACCGCGCCCGCGTGGCGGCCGAGCAGGCCATCGCGTGCCCGCTGCTGGAAGGCGTGGACCTGAACGGCGCGCGCGGCGTGCTGGTCAACATCACCGCCAGCCGCACCCTGAAGATGCGCGAGACCCGCGAGATCATGGAAACGATCCGCAGCTACGCTTCGGAAGACGCCACCGTGATCTTCGGCACTGCCTACGACGAGTCGATGGGCGACAACCTGCGCGTGACCGTGGTCGCCACCGGCCTGGGTCGCAATGTGGCGCGTCCGCAGCTGGTGCAGAACGTGGCCGAGACTCTGCGTACCGGCACCGACAACCTGCCCATGGGCGGGATGCAGCAGGGCGACTACCGCAACCTGGACATGCCCTCGGTGATGCGCAACCCGCGCACGCAGGCGTCGGCCCAGGTGCGGGCACTGGAAAGCTCGGGCATGGACCACTTCGACATCCCGGCCTTCCTGCGCAAGCAGGCTGACTGACGTCGCGCAACGGGCCGGGCAACCGGCCCGACTCCCTCAGCTCCGGCCCGTCTTCCCCGGGCGGGCCGGACGCGGGGCGGGGCGCGCCTTGCAATACGTAAAAGGGGACGCACTAGCCGGTAAATGTTTCAGGCGCGTGGCGCGCAACGTCCGCGGAGGTTACAATGCGCACTTATGCCGGTGATTTCATTGGTTTTTGGTGATACCGGTGCAACATACACAGCCCATGTTCCGACAACGCAGCATTCAGAATCTCGTTCGCACGACCGGCGTCGGTGTCCATTCCGGCCGGCGGGTCGAGCTCACCCTGCGTCCGGCCGAGGCGAATACCGGTATCGTGTTCCACCGCATCGATCTGCCGCAGGTCGTGGACCTGCCCGCGCAGGCCGCGGCGGTGGGCGACACGCGCATGGCCTCCGTGCTGCAGCAGGGCGATGTGCGCGTGTCCACCGTCGAGCACCTGATGTCGGCCCTGGCCGGCCTGGGCATCGACAACCTGCATGTCGACCTGACCGCCGAAGAAGTCCCGATCATGGACGGCAGCGCCGCCACGTTCGTGTACCTGCTGCGCTCGGCCGGCATCGTCGAGCAGAACGCCCCCAAGCAATTCATCCGGGTGCTAAAGCCCGTCGAGATCCGCGAGGGCGAAGGCCGCAACCTCAAATGGGCCCGCCTGGAGCCCCATGAAGGCTTCGCGCTGGCATTCTCCATCGACTTCCGGCACCCGGCCATCGACTCCACCGCCAACTTCGCCGAGATCGACTTCGCCACGCATTCCTACGTGCGCGAGATCGCCCGCGCGCGCACCTTCGGCTTCGTCAACGAAGTGGAGGCCCTGCGCTCCATGGGCCTGGCCCGCGGCGGCAGCCTCGACAACGCCATCGTCATGGACGAGTACCGCGTGCTCAACAGCGACGGCCTGCGCTACGACGACGAGTTCGTCAAGCACAAGATCCTCGACGCCATCGGCGACCTCTACCTGCTGGGCAAGCCCCTGGTGGCGCGCTATGTGGCGTGCAAGTCCGGCCACGGGCTGAACAACCAGCTGGCCCGCGCGCTGCTGGCCCAGCGCGATGCCTGGGAACTGGTCACCTACGAATCGCAGGCCGACGCTCCCCAGGCCTTTCGCCACGAATGGAAGCTGGCCTGAGGCCGGCGCGCCCCTAGCGGGGCTTGTGGTGTGCCAGCAGCCTGGCCACCGCGTCGGCCAACGGGCCGGGCTGCAATTTTTCCCGCAGTGTCTCGAACGCATCCAGGGCGGTGGCGCCCAGCGGTTCCGCCTCTTTGGGCGGCCGGGGTGATTTTGCCCCGGGTTTGGGCATTCCCGCTTGAACCTTGACCGCAATTTCGTTAAGGTTCCAGCCTTGGGCACCGAGTGCCTGTGCGATCCGCGGGCCAAGCTGACGCAGCTTGGCGGCATGCGCGGCACTGGGTACGGCCAGTTGCAGCCGCTGGTTTTCCAGCTTGGCTACCACGCACACGGCGCCCAGCGCCGGCGGCAGCACCGCCGCCACGGCGCGTTGTATTTGCAGGTGCGCGCGCGCCGTCGCCAACACGCCGGCGCCGCGTGCATCGTGACCCAGCCATCCCAGCGCGGTGTTTTCTCCCCGCCGGCTGGCAGAAGAACGTGAGCGGTATGAGCCAGGTCTGTTCATGCCAGTTCGATAACAGGATACGTATCTTGAAGATCGTCATTATGCACGCCCGCGACGGGCAGCCCGGGCAGGTCGCCCTGGGCGGCGCGCGCCTGGGCCTGATGGTGGCCGCCCTGTTGGCCACCGCGGCGCTGATCGGCGCCACCGTACAACGCTACCTTACTCCGGTTGTTCCGGCCCCGTATTCTGTCGACTGGCCCGCCTACGCGCAGAGCACGCAACCCGAGCGCGATGCCGCGTTCCTGCGGGAAAACGTCGGCATGCTGGCCGCCAAGGTGGGCGAATTGCAGGCCAAGCTGGTCGGCATCGACGGCCTGGGCCGGCGCGTGGCCCAGGTGGCCGGCGTGGCCTATACCGACCCGGAACTGGCCGCCGAGCTCAAAGGCCCGACCGAGGCCGCCCACGTCATGGACGACCTGTTCACCGACCGCCAGCCGCCCTCGGCCGAATCGGCCGAGGAACTGGGCCGCCGGCTCGACGAACTGCAAGCCCGGCTGACCCAGCAGACCGACAACCTGCGCATGCTGGACGTGGCCCTGACGCGCCGCTCGGCCGACCAGGCGCGCCTGCCCAGCACCCTGCCGGTGACCGACTATCCCTTCCTCAGCTCTTCCTACGGCTGGCGGCGCAACCCCGTGACGCATCGCTATGCCATGCACGAGGGGCTGGATTTCGCCGCGCCCTCGGGCACGCCCATCCTGGCGGCGGCCGGCGGCGTCGTGCTCGAGGCCAGCTACCTGGCCGGCTACGGCAACACGGTCGAGGTCGACCATGGCGATGGCCTGATCACCCGCTACGCCCATGCTTCCAAGCTGCTGGTCAAGCCCGGCGACCTGGTCGGGCGCGGCCAGGAGATCGCCCGCGTGGGCTCCACCGGGCGGTCGACCGGCCCGCACCTGCATTTCGAAGTCCGGCTGGCCGGCCAGCCGCTCGACCCCCGGCTGTTCCTGCAGTCTCCCGAGGCCCGCCCGCCCGTCGTGGCGCAGGCCCCCGACACGGCCCCGGTCCAGTCCGTCACGCGCTGAGGCGCGTTTCGCATCCTGCGGCGCGCCGGGCGGGGCCGATGCCTTCCAGGTGCGTTACACTCGATTGTTTCCCAGCGGTATTCGCCGCTCAACCAGACAATAATCCGTCACCGGCGGAGTCGGGCCCATCCGGGGCCGGGCGTCGCCGGCGCCGCCACCGACACGCATGGTTTCTCTGCTCAAAAAACTCATAGGCAGCCGCAACGACCGGCTGCTTAAGCAGTATCGCAAGCTGGTTACCCAGATCAACGCCCTCGAATCCAAGACCGCGGCGCTATCCGATTCGGAACTGGCGGCCAAGACCGACGAATTCCGCAACCGCCACGCCCAGGGCACCTCGCTGGACGACCTGCTGCCCGAGGCCTTCGCCGTCGTGCGCGAAGCCGGCAAGCGGGTCTTCGGCATGCGCCATTTCGACGTCCAGCTGCTCGGCGGCATCGCGCTGCACAACGGCAAGATCGCCGAAATGCGCACCGGCGAGGGCAAGACCCTGATGGCGACCCTGCCGGTGTACCTGAACGCCATTGCCGGCAAGGGCGTGCATGTGGTCACGGTCAACGATTACCTGGCCCGCCGCGATGCCGAATGGATGGGGCGGCTATACCGCTTCCTGGGCATGAGCACCGGCGTGGTGGTGCCCCAGCAGCCCAATGACGAGAAGATCGCCGCCTACCGGGCCGACATCACCTACGGCACCAACAACGAATTCGGCTTCGACTACCTGCGCGACAACATGGAATACCGCGTCGAGGACCGGCGCCAGCGCGGGTTGTCGTACGCGATCGTCGACGAAGTCGACTCCATCCTGATCGACGAGGCCCGCACGCCGCTGATCATTTCGGGGCAGGCCGAGGATCACACCGAACTGTACGTGCGCATGAACGCGGTGCCGCCGCTGCTGAAGCGCATGGCCTCGGAACCCAAGCCGCACGAGCCGGAGCCCGAGGGCGACTACTGGGTCGATGAAAAGAGCCAGCAGGTGTTCCTGTCCGAGACCGGGCACGAGAACGCCGAGCGCATCCTGTCGCAGCAAGGGCTGCTGCCCGAGGGCGAATCGCTCTACGACCCGCGCCACATCGCGCTGATGCACCACCTGATGGTGGCGCTGCGCGCCAATACGCTGTTCTTCCGCGACCAGCAGTATGTGGTGCAGGACGGCGAGGTCGTCATCGTCGACGAGTTCACCGGCCGCCTGATGGTCGGCCGCCGCTGGTCCGACGGCCTGCACCAGGCGGTCGAGGCCAAGGAAGGCGTGAAGATCCAGCACGAGAACCAGACGCTGGCGTCGATCACCTTCCAGAACTACTTCCGCATGTACGACAAGCTGTCGGGCATGACCGGTACGGCCGACACGGAAGCGTATGAGTTCCAGGAGATCTACGGCCTGGAAACCGTCATCATCCCGACCAACAAGCCGATGGTCCGCAAGGACCAGAACGACCAGGTCTTCAAGACGGCGCAGGAAAAGTACAACGCCATCCTGGGCGACATCCGCGACTGCCACGAGCGCGGCCAGCCGGTGCTGGTGGGTACCACCAGCATCGAGAACTCCGAGCTGCTGTCGGGCCTGCTCAAGCAGGCCAAGCTGCCCCACGAAGTGCTCAACGCCAAGCAGCACGCGCGCGAGGCCGAGATCGTCGCCGAGGCCGGCAAGCCGGGCCATATCACCATCGCCACCAACATGGCCGGCCGCGGCACCGACATCGTGCTGGGCGGCAGCGTCGACAAGCAGGTCGACCTGATCCGCGCCGACGAATCGCTGTCCGACGCCGAGAAGGAAGCGCGCATCGAGAAGGTGCGCGCCGAATGGAAGCCGGCCAACGAACAGGTCAAGGCCGCGGGCGGGCTGCGCATCATCGGCACCGAACGCCACGAATCGCGCCGTATCGACAACCAGCTGCGCGGCCGGGCCGGCCGCCAGGGCGACCCGGGTTCGTCGCGCTTCTACCTGTCGCTGGAAGATCCGCTGATGCGCATCTTCGCGGGCGACCGCGTGCGCGGCATCATGGAACGCCTGAAGCTGCCCGAGGGCGAGCCCATCGAGGCGGGCATGGTGACGCGTTCCATCGAGACGGCCCAGCGCAAGGTCGAAGGCCGCAACTTCGATATCCGCAAGCAATTGCTGGAATACGACGACGTCGCCAACGACCAGCGCAAGGTGCTGTACGCGCAGCGCAACGAGGTGCTCGAGGCCACGTCGATCCGCGCGTCCGTCGAGGGCCTGTGCGAAGCCGCGGCCACCGAGCTGGTGCGCCAGTACATCCCGGCGGATTCGGTCGAGGAACAATGGGACGTCGCCGGCCTGGAGAAGGCCCTGGCCGCCGACTGGCAGATCCAACTTCCGCTGGCGGACATGCTGGAAAAGGAGTCCAGCCTGACCGACGAGGACGTGCTGGCGCGCGTGACCGAGGCGGTGCGCAACGTATACGAGGGCAAGATCGCCCTGGTGGGCGACGAGGCCTGGTCGCAGTTCGAACGTTCGATCATGCTGCAGGCCATCGATACGCACTGGCGCGAGCATTTGTCCGCGCTGGATTACCTGCGCCAGGGCATTCACCTGCGCGGCTATGCGCAGAAGAACCCCAAACAGGAATACAAGCGCGAGGCGTTCGAGCTGTTCTCGGGCATGCTCGACCGCATCCGCGACGATGTGGTGCGCGTGCTGCTGACGGTACGGGTGCAGTCGGCCGAGCAGGTCGAGCAGGCCGCCGAGGCCGAGGCCAGCCAGCCGCATGTGCAGAACGTGCAGTACCACCACTCCGACTACGACGAGGCGCTGGCCGGCACCGATGCCGACGCGCAGCCCGCGCAGCAGCCGGTGCGCAACTTCGTGCCCAAGGTCGGTCGCAACGACCCGTGCCCGTGCGGCAGCGGCAAGAAGTACAAGCACTGCCACGGCAAGCTGGCCTGAGCGTCCGGCCATGTTGCACAGCGCCGACCGCACCGAGTTCGACCATGCCGTGGTCATGGTGCGGGAGCGCCTGGAGGCGCTGGCGCCGCACTTCGAGCGCCAGGGCTTCCGCCTGAGCGAAACGGCGGTGCACAACCTGGGGTCGTGCAATCGCCTGATCGTGCTCGATGGCACTTACATCGAGCTGCTGGGCTGGCCGCCGGGCGCGCCGCCGGCGCGCAAGGAAATCGCCGATTCGCCGTTCGGCCTGGAGGCGCTGGTCTTCCGCACCCACGACGCGGAAGGCACTTACCGGCGCCTGCGCGATGCGGGGTTCGCCGTGAACCCGGTGCAGGAACTGACCCGTCCGGCCCGGGTCGATGGCCGCGAGATGCAGGCGCGTTTCCACACGGTGCGTTTCGCCGAGCAGCCCATCCCGGGCATCCGCATGTATTTCTGCCGGCACCTGACGCCGGAGTGCGTCTGGGCGCCGGCCCTGATGGAGCACCCGAACGGCGCGCTGCGCATCCATCGCATCGAGGCGCGCGCCGCCGACCCGCGCGCCGTGGCGCAACGGCTGGCCACGGTGGCCGACGTGACGGCCGTACCGGCCGGGGCGGGTTGGGATGTGCCGTTGGGGAACCTGCGCCTGCATGTGACGCACGATGCGGCCACGCCGGCGGCCCTGTCGTCCCTGACGTTCGAGAACCGCGACGGGTCCCACTACACGTTGGATACGGGCGTCTAGTTTTGTGCCGCGGGGCGTTGCCCATAGACGATTGGCGGTTGCGGTTTCGAGGGGGTATTCCAGTAGGGCGTCCAGGCCGGCGCTGGGGAAGGCGGACCGGCCACGTCGCTCGGCTCGGGCGCGCCACCAGGCGCCCTCGGCCCCCTGCGGGGGCTGCCCTCCCTCCAACTGGCCGGTCCGCCTTCCCCAGCGCCGGCCTGGACTCACAGCAATAGCATGCCTCACGTTGTTGGTGTCAGACACCCCTGCGCACTGTCTTGCTTAAGGAGACGATGTGCACGGGGTGTCTGACACCGATCGGCACAAGATGCCTGGCACCGCCATGAGACATTGCGAGCCCGCGCGTGCCGGCGGGGCCTGGGCGGCCAGTTGGAGCGAGGGGAGCCCCCGCAGGGGGCCGAGGGCGCCTGGTGGCGCGCCCGAGCCGAGCGACGTGGCCGACCGGGCCCCGCCGGCACGCGCGGGCGTCTCAAGAACTCAATACCGGCCCAACAGAACTGAAGACAACCCGCCTAGCCGCCGACACTCGCGACCACATGGTTGACGCCCGTCTGCGCCTCGGCCCGCGCCACGCCGTAGATGTGCAGCGAGATGGCGATATCGTCCCCGGCGTTGCGCAGCCGGTGGATACGCTCCAGCCCCGGCGTCGCCGTGACCGCATCGCCGGGCCGGCGCAGCGCTTCTCCCACGGGCCATGCCAGCTCACTGTCCGCATCCCACCGGTAATGGGTCTCGCTGAGCTCGCCCTGCAATACCCGGTAGGTGCACCAGGTCTTGTGGCCGTGCACCGGAGTCGCCTGTCCGGGACGCCAGACCAGGTAGAAAATGGTGAAGCTGCCATGCGGGTCGCTGTAGGCCACGTGGCGCAGATAGGTGTCCGGGCTGCCCTGGCGCAGCGTCTCCGGCAGGTGGGCCAGCATGCCGCGCAGGTCGGCATCGGCAGAAGCCAGTTCGTCCAGCAGGCCGCGCGCTGCATTTTGCTGCGCCGCACGCACCGTGGCGCATAAAGAGTCCAGGCAGGAGTAGGCAAGCGTGGCAGCAGGCATGGCGAGGCAATGGCAGAGTAGACGATACCTTCCATGCTAGGCCTTGCGCCTGGAATCATTTTGCGAAATCAGGGCCGTTCGACCCGGTCGCGAGAAAAAATTTTGCCTCCACAGCCCTGCCGGCTCCGCAGGCTTTATGACGCCCGCCGCAGCCGTCATAATGCGCGCTTGCGGGGGCCCGCGCTGTGCGGCACCCAAAGGAGCTTGCATGAAGGTCGCAGTATTGGGGGCGGGCGTGGCCGGCGTCGCCGCCGCCTATTACCTGTGGCGCGACGGGCATGAAGTCGTCGTGCTGGAGCGCCAGCCCGGGCCGGCGCGCGAAACCAGCTTCGGCAATGCCGGCGGCCTGTGTCCCAGCTTCGCCGGCCCCTGGGCGGCGCCCGGCATGATCGGCAAGGTACTGAAAATGGCCTTGCAGCGCCAGGCGCCGATCCGGTTCTCGCTGTCGCCCAATCCGCGCAAGCTGGCCTGGCTGGCGCGCTGGCTGGGCAACTGCAACGCCGAACGCTTCCGCGCCAACAAACTGCGCATGCAGCGCGTCGCCC
Organism: Bordetella genomosp. 2; assembly: GCF_002261345.1. GTDB lineage: Bacteria > Pseudomonadota > Gammaproteobacteria > Burkholderiales > Burkholderiaceae_B > Bordetella_A. The sequence continues at coordinate 274,602 of NZ_NEVT01000003.1, forward strand.
ACTATAGCGATGCCTGCCTGAAAGCCTTGGCCGGCGCGGGCCTGCCGGTTGCGTTCGACTACCACCAGGACGGCACCCTGCAGGTGTTCCGCAGCGAGGCCGACCTGAAGGCCGTGCCCGCCATCACCCAGGCGCTGGACGAATACGAAGTGCCCTGGCAGCGGCTGGACGAAGCCGGCGCGCGCCGCCTGGAGCCGGCCCTGGCCGCCACGCGCGCGCCCATTGCCGGCGCCCTGTACCTGCCGCGCGACGGCTCCGGCGACAGCCACAAATTCGCCACCGGCCTGGCCGACTACCTAGCGGGCCAGGGCGTGACGTTCCGCTACGGCGCGCGCATCCGCGCGCTGGTGCGCCAGGGCGACCGCATCGCAGGCGTGCAGGTCGAGGGCGATGCCGGCCTGTGCGCCGCCGACGCCTACGTAGTGGCGCTGGGCCCGCAGGCGCCGTTCCTGCTGCGGCCGCTGGGCATCGCGCTGCCCATCTATCCCCTGAAAGGCTATTCGATCACCGCGGCCATCGCCGATCCGGCGTGCGCGCCGCGGGCGGCGATCATGGACGAATACAACAAGGTCATGATCTCGCGCCTGGGCGACCGCCTGCGCGCGGCCGGCATGGCGGAACTGAAGGGCTACGGGCTGGCGGTGGACCCGGCGCGCGTGGCCTTCCTGAAAGGCGTGGTGCGCGAGTGGTTCCCGGCCGGCGTCGACATTGACGGGGCGCAATCATGGGCCGGCCTGCGGCCCATGACGCCGGACGGCCCGGCCATCCTCGGCAAGACCCGCTACGCCAACCTGTACCTGGACTGCGGCCATGGCTCCAATGGCTGGACGCAGGCCTGCGGAACAGGCAAGATTGTGGCCGACATCGTGGCCGGCCGCCGGCCCGAAGTCGACCTGGAAGGCCTCACCGCCGACCGCTATGCCTGAACGCTGCCCTGCCGCTGCCCGAGAGAACGCCATGGACCAGACGGACCTGAAGATCCTGAGCCTGCTGCAGAAGGATGCCACGCGCCCGGTGGCCGATATCGCCGAGCAGGTCAACCTGTCGGTCACGCCGTGCTGGCGCCGCATCCAGAAAATGAAGGAAGACGGCGTCATCGAGCGTACCGCCGTGCTGCTGGACCCGAAGGCGCTGGGCCTGAACCTGACCGTGTTCGTGTCCATCAAGACCAGCCAGCACAATGCCAAATGGACGCAGAACCTGATCGGCGCGGTCATGTCGCTGCCGAACGTCGTCGAGTTCCATCGCATGGCGGGCGACATCGACTACCTGTTGAAAGTCGTGGTCGAGGACATGGCCGCCTACGACCGCTTCTACCGCCGCCTGATCGAAGCCGTGGATCTGCTCGACGTGAGCGCGAGCTTTTCCATGGAAGTGATCAAGAGCACCACCGAACTGCCGCTGGACGGCCAGGGCTAGCCGCCGCCCGTCCGGCGCCTAGAACGACCAGCGGCCGAACATGAACAGCACGTTGCCGTTGCCTTTGCCGCCGGGAATATACGTGGCGTACAGGGTCGCATCGCGATAGCCGGCCGAGACCAGCGGCAGCAGCCCCGGGAAGGGAATGCGGTTGAAGATGTCGGCGCGCGAAGTCAGGAACACCGTATACCCGGCCCCCAGCCGCCAGTTGTCGCCGACCCGGCCGATTTTCTGGAACGCATAGCCGGCCAGCGGCTCGATCTTGCTGTGCGAATCCAGGAACGCCATGGCGTAGAGCGCCTGCCAGTCGCCATCCTCGTCGTACAGGCTCTTGCCCAGCCCGCCGCCCCAGGCCAGCTCGTTGAAGCTGTCGATCTTCTTCTTGCTATAGGTGGCGCGGTTGTGCCAGGAATAGCCCGTGAGATAGAGGTCGTTGCCGCCTTCGTTCCAGATCTGCCCGAGGCGCTGGCAGGCGGCCTGCGACCAGGAGGGCAGGTCCGCACATGCGGACGCGGCAAAGGCGGGTAGGCAGAGCAGGCAGAACACCGCTGCCCGGAGCTTGGCGATCATTGGGTCTCCGAAGGCGAGGGAAGCGGGCGCGGGCGCGCCCGGCGGTTGTTCCAATGATGCCGCGTCCCGGCGCGTCGCGCGCTACGGGATGTTTCCCGATGTGGACCGGCTGTTTCAGCCTACAGCAGGAAGATCGTCGCCAGGCCCAGGAAAATGAAGAAGCCCAGCGAGTCGGTGGCGAAGGTGAGCAGCACCGACGAGCCGATGGCCGGGTCCTTGCCGAAGCGGGCCCGCACCATGGGCACCAGGACGCCGACCGACGCGCCCACCAGCATGTTGCAGATCATGGCGGCCATCATCACGATGGCGATCGACAGCGAGCCGGAGATGGTCCAGGCGAACAATGCCGCCACCACGCTGCCGCACAGGCCCACCAGCAGGGTGACCAGCATTTCCCGCTTGACCAGTTGCCACAGGTTGCGGCCGGTGATGCGGCCGACCGCCAGCGCGCGGATGATCATGGTCATGGTCTGGTTGCCCGAGTTGCCGCCGATGCCGGCCACGATGGACATCAGGAATGCCAGGATGACGATCTGGCTGACGGTGGCCTCGAAGCGCGAGGCCACGAACGAGGCGGTGGCCGCCGTGCACAGGTTGAACAGCAGCCAGGGCGCGCGGTTGCGCAGCGCCATCGCCACCGGCGCGAAGATGTCTTCTTCTTGCAGGCCGGCGCGCGACAGTGCCTGTTCCTGCGAGTCTTCGCGCATGACGTCGACCACGTCGGCGATGGTGACGCGGCCGATCAGGCGGCCCTGGTCGTCCATGACCGGCGCGGAGACCAGGTCGTAGCGTTCGAAGGCGCCGGCGGCGTCGGCGTCGGAATCGAGCGGGTTGAGCGTGAGGAAGTCGGTGCTCATGACCGCGCGCACTTCGGTTTCCGGCTCGCTGACCAGCAGCCGCGACAGCGGCAGGATGCCCTGCAGTTTGTCCTGGCGGTCCACCACGAACACCTGGTCGGTGTGGTCCGGCAGCTCGTGCAGGCGGCGCAGGTAGCGCAGCACGACTTCGAGCGTGACGTCCTCGCGCACGCGCACCATTTCGAAGTCCATGATGGCGCCCACGCTGTCTTCGGGGTAGCCCATGGCCTCGAGCAGCTGCGCGCGCTCTTCGTCGGTGAGGCCCTTCTGCACTTCGGCCACCACGTCGGGCGGCAGGTCGGGCGCCAGGTCGGCCAGCTCGTCGGCATCCATGTTGCCGGTGGCGGCGACCAGGTCCTGGCGGTCCATGGCCTCGATGAGCGATTCCCGCACCCAGTCCTCGACCTCGAGCAGCACGTCGGCGTCGTGCTCGGGGCTGACCAGGCGCCAGACGTTCTGGCGCTCGTCCTTGGGCAGCGATTCGAGGATGAAGGCGATGTCGGCCGGATGCAGCGCATCGACCAGCGCCTTGAGTTCGGCCTCGTGCTGGCGATGCACCAGGTCTTCGACCAGCGAAGCCTTGTTGTCGCCCTGTTCCTGGCGATGGACGAGGTCCTCGACCAGTTGCTGGCGGCGCAGGCGTTCCTGGACCTCGGCCAGCGCGTGCTGGGCGTCTTCCGGGTCCAACCGGCGAGGCGTCTTGGTCGCGGCGTCGGGCTGCGTCATACGGATACGGCTCAGAGGGTGGGCAGGGGGCGGCTGCGCCGGGCTTCGTCAGTGGCGACGTAGGTCAGGGTCGCCTCGGTGACCTTGACCACTTCGGCGTCGAGGCGCTGGCGCTCGGCGTAGACTTCGACCGATACGGTAACCGATGTCGTGCCGGTCTTGATGATGGACGCGTAGAAACTGAGCAGGTCGCCGACGAATACCGGTTGCTTGAACTGGAAGGCGTTGACGGCCACCGTGGCAACGCGCCCGGCGGCGCGGCGGGCGGCCGGCACCGAGCCGGCGATGTCGACCTGGGACATGATCCAGCCGCCGAAGACGTCGCCATGGATGTTGGCGTCGGCCGGCATCGGCATGACGCGCAGGACGGGCTCCCGGCCGGTGGGCAGCGTGGCGGAGGTAGGGGTGGCGGAAGGCATGGCCGGCTCCTGTGTAGAGACCGGCCGATTATGCAGGAAAACGCCGCCGCGATGCGGCTCAGGTCGCGAGTTTGACGATGCCGTAGCCGCCCAGCAGCAGCCAGGCGTAGAGGATCAGGCCCAGCGCCATGACCCGGGGCCCCGCCTTGCGGATCTGGCCGAAGCGCGTTTCGATGCCCAGCGCGGTCATGGCCATGGTCAGGGCGAACACGTCGAGCCGGCGGATGGCGGTGACGACGTCGTCGGGCAGGATCGCCAGGGAATTGACGATGGCCAGCGCCAGGAAGCCGACCGCGAACCAGGGCACCGGCAGGCGCGCCTTGGCATGGCCGGGTTCGGCGTGCGCGGCCTGGCTGCGCAGCCACAGGCCCAGCACCAGCAAGACGGGCACCAACAGGGCGACGCGGGTCATCTTGACGATGGTCGCGACTTCCGTGGTGGCGGGGTCGATGTTGCTGGCCGCGCCCACCACCTGGGCCACTTCGTGCACGGTGCCGCCGATGTAGATGCCGAGCGCCTGGGTGTCCAGCGACAGCCAGCCCGCGTGGTACAGCACCGGGTACAGGAACATGGACAGCGTGCCGAACAGCACCACCGTGGCCACCGCGACCGCGCTCTTGTGGGGGGGGGCGGCGCGCAGGGTCGGCTCGAAGGCCAGCACCGCGGCGGCGCCGCAGATGGCGCTGCCGGCCGCGGTCAGCATCGCGGTGTCGCGGTCCAGGCCCAGCAGGCGCTGGCCGAGGGCAGTGCCCAGCACCAGGGTGCCGACCACCACCGCGACCGAGACCGCCAGGCCGGGCAGGCCGACCGCGGCGATCTGCTGGATGCTGATATTCAGGCCATAGAATGCGACGGCGATGCGCAGCAGGCGCCGCGCCGTGAAATTGACGCCGACCGCCCAGTCCGCCGGCATGGTGCCGCGCAGGAAGTTGCCGTACAGCATGCCGCACACAATGCCGACCACCAACGGCGAGAAGCCGAGCGCGCGGATGGCCGGCAAGTCGCTGAGCTGCATGACGGCGACCGTCATCAGCGCCACGAATAGCACCCCGTTGAGCTTGTCGCGCCAGGGCGTGGGCAGGGAAAGGGCGGAAGTGGAAGACATGTGTAATGCAATATCTAAATAACTAGAAGCAATATTAAATTCGCCCGTACTATTTGGGAAATTTTTAATTTTGATATTAAATATCGGAAATCACGATATCTAGCCGCGCATGACGCCAGACCAGCTACTGACCTTCGCCTATGTGGCCGATACCGGCAACATCAGCCGGGCCGCCGGCCTGCTGCATTTGTCGCAGCCGGCAGTGTCCGGGCAGTTGCGCCTGTTGCAGGACTGGTTCGGCGAGCCGCTGTACCGGCGCAGCGGCCACGGGGTGGCATTGACGGCGGCGGGCGAGCGCCTGGCCGAGCAGGCGCGCCAGCTGCGCCAGGTGTACAACCAGGCCCATGCCGCCCGGGAAGCCTGGCGCGGGCTGGAAACCGGCATCTTGCGCCTGGGCGCCAGCACCACTCCCGCCAGCTATCTCCTGCCGGCGCTGGTGGCGGATTTCCGCCGCCGCTTCCCGGCGGTCAGCCTGCATCTGTCGGACGGCAATACGCGCGACATCGTCGAGCGCCTGCCGGGCCTGGACCTGGCATTCATCGAAGGCGAAGTGCCGGCCGGGCTGCCGGCCGATACGGCGGTCCACCGCTGGCAGCAGGACGAAGTGGTGGCGATCGTGCGCGCCGATCATCCCCTGGCCGCCAAGGGGCAGGCGCGCCTGCGCGACCTGGCCGATTTGCCGCTGGTGATGCGCGAGCCCGGTTCCGGGGTGCGCCAGCTGGTCGAGCGCGCATTCGAGGCGGCCGCGCTGGCGCCCGCGGTGGGCTTGGAGCTGGCCGGGGTGGAGGGCGTCAAGCAGGCGGTGCGCGCGGGGCTGGGCGTCGGCTTCGTGTCGCGCATGTCGATGCAGCACGAAGACGGCTCGCTGGCCGTGCTGCGGCTCGCGCCGCGGCCATTGACGCGCACCCTGAGCATCCTGGTGCCGCACGCCAAGGCATCGGCGCGCGTGGCCGAACGCTTCCTGGAAGCATGCTTGGCGCTGCCGCCGGTCGAGTTGGCGCGTTAGGGGCCCGCCGATGCGGGCTTCTTTCTTTTAGGGCGGGCAGGCCCTAGTCGACCGGGCGCGCCAGCCACTGGCGCGCGAGCTCCACCCAATAGGTGCCGCCCAGCGGCAGTAGTTCGTCGTTGAAGTCGTAGCTGCCGTTGTGCAGCATGCACGGGCCCATGCCGTGGCCGGCCGCGCGGTGGGTGCCGTCGCCGTTGCCGATCCAGACGTAGCAGCCGGGCATTTCCTGCAGCATGAAGGCGAAGTCTTCGGCGCCCATGGTGGGCTGGACGTGGTCGTCGACGTTGTCGGCGCCGACGATGCCGCGCAGCACCTCGGCGCAGAAGGCCGCTTCGCGCGCGTGGTTGATGGTGGGCGGATAGTTGCGGAAGAACTCGAACTCGACTTCGCAATCGAGGGCGGCGCAGGTATGGCGGGCGATTTCCCGCATGCGGCGTTCGATCAGGTCGAGGGTTTCGAGCGTGAAGGTGCGCACCGTGCCACGCATGATGGCCTGGTTCGGCACCACGTTGTCGGCGCTGCCGGTGTGGATCTGCGTGATGCTGAGCACCGCGGCATCCAGCGGATTGCGGTTGCGCGTGATGATGGTCTGCAGCGATTGCGCCAGCTGCACCGCCGTCATGACCGGGTCGATGCCCAGGTGCGGCATGCCGGCGTGCGAGCCCTTGCCCTGGATGGTGATGACGAATTCGTTGCTGGAAGCCATGATGGGGCCGGCCGTCAGCCCGAACTGGCCCACTTTCAGCCCCGGCCAGTTGTGCATGCCGAATACCGCCTCCATGGGGAAGCGGGTGAACAGGCCGTCGTCGATCATGCGCCGGGCGCCGCCGCCGCCTTCCTCGGCGGGCTGGAAAATGACATAGACCGTGCCGGCGAAATCGCGGTGCTGCGCCAGGTAGCGCGCGGCCGCCAGCAGCATGGCGGTATGGCCGTCATGGCCGCAGGCGTGCATCTTGCCGGGGTGCTGGCTGGCGTGGGCGAAGGTGTTGGCCTCTTGCATGGGGAGGGCATCCATGTCGGCGCGCAGGCCGACCGCGCGCGGGCTGTCGGCCTGGCCGCGGATGATGCCGACCACCCCTGTGCCGCCCAGCCCGCGGTCCACCTCGATGCCCCATTCCTGCAGGCGCGCGGCGACCAGGTCGGCGGTGCGGAATTCCTCGAAGGCCAGTTCGGGATGGGCGTGGATGTCGCGCCGGATGCCGGCGATGTCGTCGCGCCAGGCGACGATGGGTTCGATCAGGTTCATCGGTAGTCTCGCTGGAATGGGCCGCAGGCAACAAGGGTATTATCAGACAAAATTTCCTATAACGATGCACGGAGGCCCACCATGTCGCGTCCCTGGCTCGCTCACTACCCCGAGGGCGTTCCCGCCGAAATCTCGCTCGATTCCCATGCCTCGCTGACCGGCCTGCTGGACCAGGCGTGCAGCCGTCACGCGGCGCGCGTGGCCTGCACGGCCATGGGCACCGACCTCACCTACGCCGACCTGGACCGCCAGGCGCGCGCCTTCGCCGGCTGGCTGCAGGGCCTGGGCCTGGCGCACGGCGCGCGGGTGGCCCTGATGATGCCCAACGTGCCGGCCTACCTGGTCTGCCTGCTGGGCACGCTGCGCGCCGGCCATGTGGTGGTCAACGTGAACCCGTTGTACAAGTCCGACGAGCTGCAGCGCCAGTTGCTGGACAGCGGCGCCGAGGTCATTGTCATTCTCGAGAACTTCGCCCGCACCCTGCAGGACGTGGCCGACCGGGGCGCGTTGCGGCACGTGGTGGTGACCGGGCCCGGCGACTTGCTGGGCGGCCTGAAGGCGCCGCTGGTCAACCTGGCGGCCCGCTACGTCAAGCGCATGATCCCCGACTGGCGCATCGACGGCGCACGGCGCCTGCCCGCCGTGCTGGCGGCGGGCGCGGCCGCGCCGTTCACGCCGCCGGCGCTCAAGCTGGATGACGTGGCGGTGCTGCAATACACCGGCGGCACCACCGGCGTGCCGAAGGGCGCCATGCTGTCGCACGGCAACCTGGTGGCCAACGTGCTGCAGCTCGAGGCGGTGGCGCGGCCGGCCCTGCGCGACCTGGAGCGCAGCCAGCTCACCATCATCAGCGCCTTGCCGCTGTACCACGTGTTCGCCATGACCGTCTGCGGCCTGTTCGGCATCTACGCGGGCATGCGCAACCTGCTCATCATCAACCCGCGCGACCAGGCCGCCCTGATCGCCGCCTGGCGGCGCGCCAATGTGAACATCTTCCCGGGCGTCAACACGCTGTTCAACGCGCTGGCCAACAACGCCGAGTTCGCCAAGCTGGATTTCTCCGGCCTGCGCCTGACGCTGGGCGGCGGCATGGCGGTGCAGCGCCACGTGGCCGAACGCTGGCTGCAGATCACCGGCCACCCGCTGATCGAAGGCTACGGCCTGTCCGAGACCTCGCCCGTGGCGACTGTGAACCCGACCGACACCAAGGAATATTCCGGCTCGATCGGGCTGCCGCTGCCGTCCACCGACGTGGCCATCCTGGACGACGACGGCAACGCCGTGCCGCTGGGCGAACGCGGCGAGGTCTGCATCCGCGGCCCGCAGGTCATGCTGGGGTATTGGCAGAAACCCGAAGAGACCCAGCGCTGCATGACGGCCGACGGCTTTTTCCGCAGCGGCGACATCGGCATCATGGACGAGCGCGGCTATACGCGCATCGTCGATCGCAAGAAAGACATGATCGCGGTGTCGGGCTTCAAGGTCTACCCCAACGAGGTCGAGGCGGTCATCGCCGCCCATCCGGGCGTGCTGGAGTGCGCGGTGGTGGGCGTGCCCGACGAGCATTCGGGCGAGGCCGTGAAGGCTTTCGTGGTCAGGAAGGACCCGGCCCTGACCGAGGCGCAGGTGATCGACTGGTGCAAGGAAAAACTGACCGGCTACAAGCGCCCGCACGCGGTCGAGTTCCGCGACGAGCTGCCCAAGAGCAACGTCGGCAAGATCCTGCGCCGCGAGTTGCGGCCGGACGCCCAGTAGGCGGCCGGGCGGGCTGGAGCGTCAGGGCGCCCGCAGGTGCGGGCCGATCAGTTCGTGCAGGGCTTCGACGATGGCCGGGTTGCCGGCCACCACCCGCCCGCCCACCGGCCATGGGTCGCGCCGGTGCATGTCGTGGCAGATGCCGCCGGCCTCGCGCAGGATCAGGGTGCCCGCCGCCACGTCCCAGGGCGCCAGGCCCATTTCCCAGTAGCCGTCGTAGCGGCCGCAGGCGGTCCAGGCCAGGTCGAGGGCGGCCGCGCCCATGCGCCGCACGCCGCGCGACGTGCAGATGGCGTCCTGCAGCATGGGCATGTACTGGCTGGCGAAGGAAAAATCGCGGAACGGGAAGCCGGTGGCCAGCACCGCGTCGGCCAGCGACTGGGTGCGCGAGCACGCGATGCGGCGGCCGTTGAGCCAGGCGCCGATGCCGTGCACCGCGGTGAAGAGCTCTTCGCGGCTGGGGTCGTACACCACGCCGATGACCGGCGTATCTTCGGCGACGGGGCCGCTGGCGGCCACCCGCGTGCCGGCGTGCGCGACCAGGGCGATCGACACGGCGTAGTGCGGGATGCCGTGCAGGAAGTTGGTGGTGCCGTCGAGCGGATCGATATACCAGGTGGCGGGGCCGCGCGCCGCGCCGCCGGTTTCCTCGGCGACGATGCCGAACTCGGGGGTGCGTTCCCGCAGGGATTCGAGGATGGCGGCCTCGGCCTCGCGGTCGGCCTGCGAGACCAGGTCGTTGCGGGCCTTGTGGTCGATGACCAGGTCGGCGCGGTGATGCGCGTACGATTGCAGGATGGCGGCGCCCGTGTGGGCCGCCGAGACGGCGGCATCGATGGCGGCGCCCAGGTCGAGCGGCGGGGCCTGTGTCGGGGTCGGTTGAGTCGTCGGCATGAAACCCAGTGTAAGCCTTTGACATGACGAGCCGGCTGCTTCGACGCAAATCGCGCCGGCCGGCGTGGCTTTCAACCAACGTAATGCCTGCCGCTTTGGGTATGCTGGCGGCCGCAAGCGGCTATCGTCGCAAATTCGAATGTATTCATGTCCTCTTACGTTCCCCTGACGTCTCCCGAGGCCGATCTCGACGCCGACGGGCGCCTGCGCAGCGCGCGCTATGGCGATGTCTACCATTCCGCGGCCGGCGCGCTGGGCCAGGCCGAGCATGTGTTCCTGCGCGGCAATGGGCTGCCCGGGCGCTGGCGCGGCCGCGATGCTTTCACCGTGTGCGAGACCGGCTTCGGGCTGGGGCTGAATTTCCTGGCGCTATGGCGCGCCTGGCGCGACGATGCGGCGCGCGCGCGGCGGCTGCATGTGCTGTCGATCGAGGCCCATCCGTTCGCGCGCGAGCCGTTGCGCCGCTGGCTGGCGCAACTGGCGCCGCCGGCGCTGCGCGGCTTGGCGGAACAATTGGCGAGCCAGTGGCCGGCGCGCCTGCCCGGCCTGCACCGGCTGGAGTTCGAGGGCGGCGCCGTGACCCTGACGCTGGCCTTCGGCCAGGCGGCCTGCCTGGCGCCGCTGCTGCAGGCGCGCGTCGATGCGTATTTCCTGGATGGCTTCGCGCCCGACCGCAATCCGGCCATGTGGCAGCCGGAACTGCTGCGCGAGCTGGCCCGGCTGGCCGCCTCCGACGCCACGCTGGCCACCTGGGCCAGCGCCGGCTTCGTGCGCCGCGCGCTGGCCGAGGCCGGCTTCCAGGTACGCAAAGAAGCGGGTTATGGCGGCAAGCGGCACATGACCGTGGGCGTGCGGACGGCGCCCGCGCCAGCCGGCTCCGCCATGGCAGCCGCGCTCGCGCAGGCCCGCGCGGCTGCCGGGGCGGCGGGCGATGGCGCGGTGGCGGTCGTGGGTGGCGGGCTGGCGGGCGCCGGCATTGCGCAGGCGCTGGCGTTGCGTGGCCGGCCCGTGGTGGTGATCGATTCCGCCGCGCCGGCGGGCGCGGCCCATGCCGGGCATGCGGCCGCGGCGCTGACTCCCCTGATCGCCCGCGATGACAACGCCCGCGCGCGCCTGTCGCGGGCCGGCAGCCAGCGCGCGTGGGCCCGCTGGGCCGCCTTGCCGGGCGCCGCCGCGCCGCTGCGTTGCGGCACGCTGCAGCTCGAGCGGGACGGCGGGCGCGCCGCCGCCCTGGCCGATACCCTGCAGGGGCTGCAATTCCCGGCCGAGTGGGTGCGGGCGGTGGATCGCGACGAGGCCGCGGCGCTGGCCGGCTTGCCGGTGGCGCGCGGCGGCCTGTATTTCGCCGACGGCATGCTGGTGCGGCCGGACGCGCTGATTGCGGCCTTGCTCGACTCGCCGGGCATTCGTCGCGTGACCGGCCAAGCCGCGCGGGTGCAGCGTGTGGACGGGCAATGGCAGGTGCTCGACGGCCGCGCGCAGGTGCTGGCGCAGGCGGGCAGCCTGGTGCTGGCCAATGCCTATGGCGCGCAGGCCGTGCTGCGCGACAGCGGCTTGCTGGAGCCGCTGCCGCGCCTGGCGCAAATGCATGCCCTGGCCGGAGAAGTGACGCTGCTGCCGGCCGGCAGCCTGGGCGGCGGGCCGCGCTGCATCGTCGGCGGCGAGGGCTACCTGTTGCCGGCGGTGGCCGGCCTGTGCGTGGCCGGCAGCACTTACGCGCATGGCGCCGCGGCGGCGCGGGTCAGCGCCGAGGGGCAGCAAGTCAACTTGGGCAAGGCCGCCGGGCTGCTGGGCCATGCGCCGGCCGCCTGGGCGGGCTTCGCGGCGGGCCAGCTGGCGGGCTGGGCCGGCTGGCGGGCCGTGCTGCCGGGGCGCCTGCCGGCGATCGGCCCGCTGGCGCACGCGCCGGGCCTGTGGCTGGCGAGCGGATATGCCTCGCGCGGGCTGAGCTGGTCGGCGCTGGCGGGCGACGTGGTGGCCGCCTGCCTGTGCGACGAGCCCATGCCCCTGGAGACCGATCTGCTGGCCGCGATTGCCCCGCGCTAGCGGGGCGGCCGGGCGCAGAAGGCAGGGCGTTGCCGGACGATAGCCGTAGAACTGCGCCATAGCCGTCGATCCGCGCCCTGCGGCAGCCTGCAAAGTGAGTGGTTGCTTCGCTGGCTGGCATCGGCTCTGGCGGCTCCTGCGCGGCATGCCCGGCCGACTAAAAAAGGGACCGAGTTTATTTCGAGGGCCAAATCCGTCAAAATAGCGTCTTTTAATGGTTTTTTGGCTTAAGCCGGGGGAAGCTCTGTGCCGCCCAATTTCGACTTTGCCCATACTACCCAGCTCGAGTCCATCGAGTTGCTGTCGTCGCGATCCAGCCGTGTCGATTTCGACGCGGGCGACGGGCTGCACCTGGTAGTCGAGGCGCATGCGCCTGGTGTGTTCCGCCTGCGCTGCGGCGAGGCGAACCTCCTTACCGACGAGAAACCCGGAGCCCGTGCGCGGGCCGCTGCTGAAATGCTGCTCGCCCGCCAGGAGGCGGTGGGCGAATGCACCATCGTGCCGCGCGACGACGGCAATGGCTGGCGCATCGCGCAGGGAGACATCGCGCTGGACATCCAGTCCAGTCCCGTGCGCATCGCGCTGTATCGCGGCGAGGCGCAGGTGCTGGCGTCGGACGTATCCGTGCACGAGCCGGCCTTCGGCCACAACGCGCTCGACGAAATCGAGCACGCCGTCTGGAATGCCGCGTTCGCGCTGGACGCGGGCGAACGCGTCTACGGCCTGGGCGAAACCCCTGGCGACCTCAACCGCCGCGACGAGGCGGTGGTGTCGGATGACCCCGAGCACCGCGCCCTGCCGCTGGCCTGGAGCCCGCGCGGCTGGGGCGTCTATGCCAACACGTTGCGCCGCGTGCAGCATGGCGTGGGCGTGCCGCCCACCGAATCCGCCTACACGCTGACCATCGACGACCCGGTGCTGGACCTGTTCCTGTTCGCCGGCGAGCCGGGCGAGATCCTGAACCAGTACACGGCGCTCACAGGGCGGGCAGGGCAGCCCGTGCTGTGGGCCATGGGCGCCTGGCTGCAGCAGGCCGAGGGCGAGATGCCCACCCAGACCGCCGCGCTGGTCGCGCAGATGCGCGAATTGCAGCTGCCGCTGGACGCCGTCAAGCTGGCCGGGCCGGCCGCCTGGGGCTTCCAGGCCGACAAGGCGGTGTTCGAATGGGACGCCCAGCGGTTCCCCGATGCGCGTCAGATGCTGGCGCTGTTCCACAAGCACCACGTCCACGTGGCGGCTGTCGGGTTTCCCGGCGTGATCCAGTCCACCCCGCTGTTCGAGGAACTGGAGGACCGCGGCTGGCTGCTGACCCGCGCCGACGGCAGCGCGCAGGTGTTCGACGGCAACGAGGCCACCGCCGGCCGTCCCTACGGCCTGCTCGACCTGACTTACCGCGACGTCTACAACCTGTGGATCGAGCGTCATCGCCAACTGATCGAAGACGGCCTGGACGCGCCGGTCTGCGACGCCCAGATCGCCATTCCCGACGATGTCAGCGCGCGCAACGGCGAAAGCGGCCCGGCGCTGCGCACCATGTATCCGCTGCTGGCGCGCCGCGCGCTGTTCGACGCCGTGGCGGGCCACAAGGTGCCGCCCGAAGGCGTGGTGCCCAGCACCGACCTGTTCCCGGCGGCCCAGCGCCTGCCATGGCAGCTCGGCCCGCGCGTCACCAACGACTGGCAGGGCCTGGAGCACACGCTGCGCACGGCGCTGTCCATCGGCGCCAGCGGCGTGCCGGTGCAGGTGCATGCCATCGGCTCGGCCACCGCGCCGCTCGACGGCATGACGCCCGAGCTGTACCTGCGCTGGCTCACCGCCGGCGTGTTCTCCGCCAATTTCTGCTTCCAGGGCATTCCGGCCTTGCTGCCGTGGTCGTTCGGCGACGCGGCGCTCGAGCAGGCGCGCACCTGGCTGCAATGGCGCTATCGCCTGATCCCGTACGTGCTGGGCGCCATCGAGGATTCCGTGCGCACCGGCCTGCCGGTGCAGCGGTCCATGGCGCTGAGCTTCCCGCACGACGCCCACGCCCACGAGTGGGACCTGCAATACTTGCTGGGCCCGGCCTTGCTGGTGGCGCCGGTGACGCGGCCGGGCAACAGCGTGCGCGTCTACCTGCCCAAGGGCGAGGCCTGGTGGGACCTGAACACCGGCCATCGCTACGAGGGCGGCACCACCTGGACGGTGGAATGCGGGCTGGACAAGTTCCCCGTGTTCGGCCGCGAGGGGCACATGCTGTGCCTGGGCCCGGTGGCCCAGCATGCGGGCGAATTCAATTCGGCGCGCATCCTGGACGAGGTCTGGATGTTCGGCATGCCGGTGCACAACCCGGTAGTCATGCGCAATAAAATCCGCGTGATGCAGATGCAGGGCTCCAGCTACATCAAGGGGCTCGAAGGACTGCGCATCCTGCCCTCCGAAGGGCTGGAGGTCAAGCGCCGCGGCGCCGAGGTGCGCATCTCGCGCGCCCGCTGAAGCCGCCCGACCGGGCGGCGTCCGCATGGCGCCGCCCGGTATGCTATGGTTCGGCGCGCCATGCCCGCCGGCATCGCCGTTTTCCTGGACCGCAGGGTGCCGCCGGGCATCCTGGCCGGCTTCTTTATATAACTATTAGTTATTAAAAAGAGAACAATCAGTCGTTCTCTTTAGAAGCGCGGTCCGCCACAATCGCAACGTCATGATTCACATCGAGAACCTCTCAAAGACCTACGCGACCCCGCATGGGCGCTTTGAGGCATTGCGCGACATCAGCCTGCAGATCGAGCAGGGCGAGGTGTTCGGCATCATCGGGCCCAGCGGGGCCGGCAAGAGCACGCTGGTCCAGTGCATCAACCTGCTCGAGCGCCCCGACCGCGGCGAGATCGTGATCGGCGGCACGCCGCTGACCGGCCTGGACGAGGCGCGCCTGCGCAGCCAGCGCCGCCGCATCGGCATGGTCTTCCAGGGGTTCAACCTGCTGGCGCGCCGCACCGTCTACGGCAACGTGGCGCTGCCGCTGGAAATCGCCGGCGTGCCGCGCGCGCAGATTCCCGCCAAGGTCGAGCGCCTGCTGGCCCTGGTGGGGCTGGAGCACCTGCGCGACCGCTATCCCAGCCAGATCAGCGGCGGCCAGAAGCAGCGCGTGGGCATCGCCCGCGCGCTGGCCAATGATCCCGACGTGCTGCTGAGCGACGAGGCCACCTCGGCGCTGGACCCGGAAACCACCCACAACATCCTGGCGCTGCTGCGCGACATCAACCGCCAGACCGGCGTGACGGTGGTGATGATCACCCACCAGATGGAGGTGGTGCGCGAGATCTGCGACCGCGTCGCCGTGCTGTCGCAGGGCCAGGTGGTCGAGCTGGGGCGCACCCAGGACATCTTCGCGTCGCCGCGCCATGAGGTCACCCGCGCCATGGTCTCGGCGGCCACCGCGTCCGATCTGACGGACGGCACGCTGGCCGCCACGCGCCAGCGCATCGCCGAACTGGCGGCGGCGCGGCCCGGCAGCGCCGTGCGACTGCTGCGCGTGCGGCTGGCCGGCGGCGCCTCGGCCGGCACCCTGCTGTCGGACCTGACGCGCCAGCACGCGCTCGACGTCAGCCTGGTGCAGGCCCGCGTCGAAGACATCCAGGGCGTGGCGGTCGGCACCTTGTTCGTGCTGGCGCAAGGCACGCCCGCCGCGCTGGCCCAGGCCCTGGCCGACCTGGCCGCGCAAGACATTCCCGTAGAAGAAATCGCCCATGAGTCCGCAACTGATCGACCTGCTCACCACCTCGCTGCTTGAGACGCTGCTGCTGGTGGGGGTGCCCAGCCTCATCGCGGTGCTGGTGGGCATTCCGCTGGGCGTGGTGCTGGTGGTGACCGCGCGCGGCGCCATGCTGCAGAACCTGCCCGTCAACCGCGTGCTGGGGGCGGTCGTCAATATCACCCGCTCGGTGCCGTTCATCATCCTGATGGTGGCCATCATCCCGTTCACGCGCCTGATCGCGCAGACCTCCATCGGCACTACCGCGGCCATCGTGCCACTGTCGGTGGCCGCCATCCCGTTCATGGCGCGCATCGCCGAGAACGCCATGCGCGAAGTGGATGTCGGCCTGCTGACCGCCGCCCGCGCCATGGGCGCCAGCCCGCTGCAGATCATCGCCAAGGTGCTGCTGCCCGAATCGCTGCCCGGCCTGGTGGCCGCCACCATCGTCACCGTGATCAGCCTGATCGGCTATTCGGCCATGGCGGGCGCCATCGGCGGCGGCGGCCTGGGCGACCTGGGCATCCGCTACGGCTACCAGCGCTTCCAGCCGGAGGTCATGCTGGCCGTGGTGGTGGTGCTGGTCGTGCTGGTGCAGGTCGTGCAGGGCCTGGGCGACTGGCTGGTACGCCGCATGTCGCATCGCTGAAGATTTCCCCACTCGCAACTCACGCATCATGAACACCAAGTTTTTCAAGTCGCTGGCCGCGCTGGCCCTGGGCGCCACGTTTGTCGCGCAAGCCGCCCTGGCGCAGGACAAGCCGTTGAAAGTCGGCGTCACCGCCGGCCCGCACGCGCAGATCTTCGATGTGGTCAAGCAGGAGGCCGCCAAGCAGGGCCTGCAGGTCGAGGTCATCGAGTTCACCGACTATGTGCAGCCCAACGTGGCGCTGGCCGCCGGCGACCTGGACCTGAACAGCTACCAGCACCAGCCCTACCTGGACTCGGCCAACGCCGACCGCGGCTACAAGCTGGCCAGCATCGCCAAGACGGTGATCTTCCCCATCGGCATCTATAGCAAGAAGGTGAAGAGCCTGGACGAGCTGAAGCCGGGCGCGCAGATCGGCATCCCGAACGATCCGACCAACGGCGGCCGCGCCTTGCTGCTGCTGCAGGCGCAAGGCCTGATCAAACTGAACCCCGAGGCCGGCCTGAAGGCCACGCCGATCGACGTGGTGGAGAACCCGCGCAAGCTGCGCTTCGTGGAGCTGGACGCCGCGCAACTGCCGCGCTCGCTGGACGACACCGACGCCTCCGCCGTGAACACCAACTTCGCGCTGGAAGCCGGCCTGGACCCCAACAAGGACGCCATCGCGCGCGAATCGGCCGAGTCGCCCTACGCCAACGTGCTGGTAGTGCGCGAACAGGACCAGGACAAGCCCGAGCTGCGCAAGCTGGTGGGCATCTACCAGAGCCCGGCGGTCAAGGCCTTCATCGCCGAGAAGTTCAAGGGCGCCGTGGTGGCGGCCTGGTAAGCTTCCTTGACGGAAAAGCGCGAATCGGTCATAATCTCGCGCTTCGGTCGGGTCGTTAGCTCAGTCGGTAGAGCAGCGGACTTTTAATCCGTTGGTCGCGCGTTCGAGTCGCGCACGACCCACCACGAATTCGCAGTGAAATCAAGCGACTAGCGCCACCCCTTGCCGGTGGCGCTTTTTCTTGCGCGTTCGGTTGCGGCGCGGGTTCGCACGCCGGCGCCCGCGCGCAACGAATAAGCCTCATCCCGGTCCGCCGAATTTCTCGGCATACAGCTCGCACAGCCAGTCCACGAAGACGCGAACCCGCGGGGAAAGCTGGCGGTGCGATGGGTACAGTGCGCTGACAGGCAGGTCGGGGCACGCCCATTGCGACAGGACCTGGACCAGTCTGCCGGCCTGCAGATGTTCTTCCAGGCGGAAGCGCGGCACTTGGATCAGCCCGCAGCCGGCCAGGGCCGCGCTGGTATAGCACTCCGCGTCGCTGACCGACATCCAGCCGCTGGCCTCGAATTCCTGCCGCCTCCCGTCGACGATCACGGAAAAGGGATAGCGGTAGTCGTTGCCCCGCGAGAAGAATCCGATGCCCTGGTGCCGCTCCAGGTCGCTGGGGTGCTGCGGCGTGCCGTGCCGGGCCAGGTAGTCCGGGCTGGCGCAGATGATCTCCGGCATGTTCGCCAGTTTCCTGACGACCAATGACGAGTCGCGCGGCTGGCCCGCCCGCACGACGCAGTCGATGCCTTCCTTGACGAGGTCGACCAGGCGGTCTCCGCTGCTGAGCACCACGTTGATGTTGGGATAGCGCGCCCTGAATTCGCCGATGCGCGGCAGGATGATCGTCGTGGCGTGCGCGCCGTGCAGGTCCAGTCTCAAGGTGCCATGGGGGTTGGCGACGTGCGTGCTGATGGAGGATTCGGCATCTTCCAGGTCGGCCAGTACGCGCCGGCTGCGCTCGTAGAAGGCCTGGCCGTCCAGGGTCGGCTTGACCTGGCGGGTGGTGCGGTCCAGCAGGCGCGCGCCCAGGCGGCTTTCCAGCTGCTTGATCGCATGGGTGGCCGTGGCGCGCGGAATATTCATCATCTCGGCGGCTTCCGTGAAGCTGCCGAGTTCAACGATCCGATTGAACAACTGCAACGCAACGAAGCGGTCCATGACGGGCTCTCTATTTGTCGCTATGGGGGATCCGCGCCCGTTCCAGCATGGCGCGCCGCGGCGGGCCGGCATGCCGGCGCCAGTCCGATTCTATGGCGAAAGGGCTGCCCGCGAGTCGAGCGCGGCATGGTCCAGCACCTGCCGCATGACGCCGCCCTGCCAATCGAAGTACGGGTTGAATGTCAGGCGGGCGTGCACTTTTCCTTCCTGGACGTAGCCCCAGTCGGAATACCACACCGGCGCGCCCCGCTGGCAATCGGCGCGCGCGGCATCGGGCTGGCCATTCCAGCACAGGCGCAGACTGCCCGCGGCGCCATACAGCGCATTACCCGGCGCGAACAGCAGGCCCATGTGAGAAAACTGGCTGATCCGCAGCTCGGGCAGGTAGTCGGTCCGCACCAGCACCCGCGGGTCGCGGTCGAAACCGTCGCGCTTGCTGCCATACCAGATCAGGCGGCTGGCCGGGTGGGGGAACTGGGCGCTGAAGCCTTGCGCCAGGTAGCCGGTGTCCAGCACGGAGTCGTGCTCGGCCACCACCATCAGCACGGGCTTGCCGTACGGCCCGCTGGCCAGCGCCTGGCGGGCCCGGCGGCTGCTGCGGTAGAACTGCGCGAAACCGTTGGTGGGCACGGTCATGTAGCGCACGGCGTTCTGCATCGGGCGGATGCCGTCGGGCTCGCGCAGCCAGGGCCGCGCCCAGGCGATCAGCGGGGCCAGCCAGTCGTAGGCGCTGTTGGACAGGAAGGCCGGCGAAAAAAGCAGCAAGCCCGCCACATCGGGATTGGCATAGGCATGCTCGACGACCAGGTTGGCGCCGGTCGAGAACCCGCCCAGATAGACCTGCTCCACTTCGCGCCGCAGCGCGCGGGCCTGCTCGTCCACCACCCGGCGCCAATCTTCCAGGCTGACGTCCAGCAGGTCTTCCGGGCGCGTTCCATGGCCGGGCAGCAAGACGGTGCGGACCAGGAAGCCCGCCGCGGCCAGCTGTTCGCCAATGTCGCGGAAGGACCAGGGCGAGTCTCCCAGTCCGTGCACCAGCAAGACACCGCGGCGCGGCTGGCTTTCGGGACGCCATTCGCGCGGGGCGTTCCAGTCGATTTCGAGCGCCGGGTCGGCGCCTTGGTAGACGCGCCGTTCCAGCAAGAGCTGGACAGTGTCCTGCCGATAGGCGTCGAAAGAGACCTGCCGGGCGCCGGGCGCGTCATGGCCGGTGCCGGTGCAGGCCGCGGAGGCCAGCAACACGGCCGCGCCCGCGGCGCAGCGGGACAGGAAGCGTCTGGAGCGACGGAAGGCTTGCACGGTAGCTGGGGTGTGTCGATGCGCCAGGGGAGGCTGGCCGATGTTCCATGCGGAAAAGCCCGGCCCGCACGGTGAATGATGATACTGCGCCCGGACCGGCGCGGGCTCAGGCGCGCAGCAAGGCCTGTACGCGCTCCGGCGTGAAGGGCATGTCGCGTATCCGTCTGCCGGTCAGCGCATGGAAGGCGTTGGCGACCGCGCCGCCGGTCATGGGCACGCCGATTTCACCCGAGCCCGATGGCGCGGCGCCCGACTCGATGATGCGGACCTGCACTTCCGGCACCTCGTGCATGCGCAGGGGCTGGTAGTCATAGAAATTGCTCTGGCGGATTTCGCCGGCGGCGATGTCGATCCGTTCTTTCAGCAGGCCGGACAGGCCGAAGATCACGCCGCCCTCGACCTGGGCCTCGAGGTTGCGCGGGTGGATGGCGATGCCGGGATCGACCGCTGCCCAGAAGCGATGAACCCGGATTTGTCCCGTTTCCGGGGCCAGGGATATCTCGGCCACGCCGGCTCCCAGCGTAGCCTTGTATCCCGCGAAGGCGAGGCCATGCGCCCGCCCGGCCGGCGCCTTGCCGAAGTCCGACATGGCGACCACGGCGTCCAGCACCGCGCGGCCGCGCGGGCTGTTGGCGAGCAGGCGCCGCCGGAAAGCAACCGGGTCGCTGTGGGCTGCCTCGGCGAGTTCGTCGATGAAACATTCGCGGGCGAAGCAGTTGGGCGCCCAGCCGATGCCGCGCCAGGCCGAGACGCGCGCGCCGCGTTCCAGGATGACATGCTCCGCCAGGTAATCGCCGATGTCGTAGTCCAGGCTTTCCGCGCCTTCCATGACCAGCAGGTCGCGGTTCTGCGCGCCCTGCCAGCGCGACGGCGCGGCGTACTCCAGGATCGACGGGCTGGCGACGCGATGGCGCAACGCCGCGACTGCGCCGCTTTCGTTCAGCGTGGCTTGCATGCGGTGCGCGGTAATCGGACGCAGCCAGCCGTTCTTGACATCGTCTTCGCGGGTCCAGATCAGCTTGACCGGCCGCTTCAGCTGGCGCGACAGCAGCAGGGTGTCGCGCAGGTTGTCGCGCGCGAAGAACGTGCGGCGGCCGAAGGCGCCGCCCATCTGCATGGCATGGAAGCGGATGCGGTCCGGAGTGGTCTGCAGTGTCTGCGCCGCCACGCCGATCGATATGGACTGGCTTTGCGTGCCCAGCCAGATTTCGGCGCCCTTGCCGTCGGCGTCGACCGCCGCCACGGCATTGAGCGGTTCCATTTGTCCGTGATAGAGATACTCCGTGGTGAAGCTGGCTTCGACCAGCCGGTGCTGCCGGTCGCCCAAGGCGGCCACGGCGTCCCCGCGCTGCTGCCAGGCGACCGCCGTGCGCTGCAGGTCGTCCGCGGCCTGCAGCGTGGCGGCGCGTTCGGCGGCGCTGTCCGCCGTGCGAAACGGCGACGTCCGGGTCCACTCCACCTTCAATGCGGCCCTTGCCTTGAGCGCCGTTTCCCAGCGCTCGGCGACCACCACCACCGAATGAGGCAAGGTGATCACATCGACCACGCCGTCCCAGGCCGCTACTCCGGCATGGTCCACCGACACGGGCGATTCGCCCTCCACGGGAGCCAGCAACTGCGCGGCGTAGACCATTCCCGGCAGCCGCACATCGATCGAATACACCGCCGCGCCCCGGATCTTGTCGGGAATATCGCGCCGCCCGACATTCGTGCCGAGCAATCGATACGCCGCGCGCGGCTTCAGGTCGGCATCGGCGATCTCGGGAACCTGGCTGATGATCCGCGGCAGGGCCGCGACTTCGCCGAAGGTCATGCGGCGTCCGCTGGGCGCATGCACCACGATGCCTGGCTCGGTCGTCACTTCGGCCGCCGGCGCGTTCCAGGCCGCGGCGGCGGAGTAGACCAGGATGCGGCGCGCGCCGGCGCCCGCGCGCCGCATGATGTTGAAGTAGCCCGCCACGGATGAACTGCCGGCGGTGAACAGCATGCCGCCGGTATCCGGGTTCCCGTAGACGCTGGCCGGCCCCTGGTCGAGCTGCTGCACGCGCACCCGGGCCCAGTCGGCGTCCAGCTCTTCGGCCAGGATCATGGGCAGGGATGTCATCACGCCCTGTCCCATCTCGGTCGATCCAAAGCGAATGGTGACGGTATTGTCGGGGCTGATCGTGACCCAGGCATTGGCCAGCGGCGCGGCGGCCTCCTGCGCCATGGCCTTGCCCACGAGCACCCGGACGGTTCCTTCCGCCATCACGGCGAAACTCAGCGCGCCCGTGGCGCGTAGAAAACCCCTGCGCGACACTTCCGCTGTCAGCGTCATGACGAGGTCTCCTGCGCGGCGCGTTCGACGGCGCGGACGATCCGCTGGTACGTGCCGCAACGGCACAGGTTGGCGGCCATGGCGTCGACGATCTC
This sequence comes from Bordetella genomosp. 2, assembly GCF_002261345.1. Lineage (GTDB taxonomy): Bacteria > Pseudomonadota > Gammaproteobacteria > Burkholderiales > Burkholderiaceae_B > Bordetella_A. The sequence goes on from NZ_NEVT01000003.1 coordinate 296,704, forward strand.
CTCGCGCGAGGGCTGGGGCCGCGCTTGCAACAAGGCGGCGGCCCGCATGATCTGCCCCGATTGGCAGTACCCGCATTGCGGTACTTGTTCGGCGATCCATGCCTTCTGCAAGGGATGGTCGCCGTTCGGCGACAGGCCTTCGATTGTCGTCACGGAGCGGCCCAGCGCGCTTTCCAGCGGCGTCAGGCAGGCGAACACCGCCGCGCCGTCGAGATGCACGGTGCAAGCGCCGCACAGGCCCGCGCCGCAGCCGAACTTCGTGCCGACCAGGCCGAGATGTTCGCGCAATACCCACAACAGTGCGGTGTCGGGAGCGGCTTGTACATCAAGCTCGCGCCCGTTGATCGTCAGGCTGGCCATGCTGTCTCTCCAGGATAGCGGCGATGCTGTGGTTGCATCGGGCGCGCCACCCGAGGGGTTGCGCGCTGTAGATTCCACGGGGCACAGACTAGCAGTCGCGGTCGACGAAAAAATCCCGCCAAACTTGGCAAGACTATTTAAGCTTGCTCAACAATGGCGGCGGCACGCGGCGGACGAGGGCGGCCGAACCCGGCCTCCGGCGCAGGGCCTGCCCGCGCCAGGAACAGGCGGCATGGGGCCTAGCTGGCGCGTCTGCGCCACGCCAGGATGACCGCCGCGACCGGGGCCAGTATGGCCAGCCACGACAGCGCATCCCAGACGTCATCGCCCAGCAGCGCCGACACCAGGCCGATGCTGGAGGCTGCCCCCAGCCAGATCGGGATACGGAAAACCTCGCGCGCCGATTGCAGGTGGTCGGTGCGCGCCTGGCGCGAGTCATGGCGGGTCACGGCGCGGCCTCGTTGGCGTCGGTCTGGCGCAGGGCATGGGCGGGTTCCGGCGCGTTGTCGGCATGCGCCTTGGCGCCCGCCGCCTTGGGCTTGCGCAGCCACAAGTACACGCCGCTGCCCAGGACGACGATGGCGAAGATGTCCAGCACCGCCCACAGCAGCTTCAGCGGCAGGCCGCCGTAGTCGCCGAAATGCAGCGGCTGCGACAGGAACAGGGTCTTCACGTACCAGGGCATGTCGCGCGTATCGGTCAGCTTGCCGGTGGCCGCATCGACCAGGGCCGGCTTGAGCAGGCGCGCCGTGACCGGCGTGCTGCCCTTCAGGAAGAAGGTGTAGTGATGCGGGCTGGAGAACATCGTTCCCGGAAAGGCGACCAGGCTGACCGTCATGTCGGGCACCGCGGCGCGGGCGGCGCGGATGGATTGTTCCAGATGCGCGGGCTGGGTCACGGGCGGCAGGCCCCGGTAGGGCGCCGTCATTTCGGCCATCTGGTCCATCTGCCAGAGGCCCAGGATGACCCGGTTCAGCGTGTTGATGGTGCCCGTGAGGCCCACGACCGTCAGCCACACGACCGTGACGATGCCCAGCAGGTTGTGCCAGTCGAGCCACTTGACGCGGCGGCTGCGCCGCGTGCGCAGCGCGCCGAATTTCAGGCGGCGCATGAACGGGTAGTACAGCACCACCCCCGAGACGATGGCCACCACCATCAGCAGGCCCATGAAGCCCAGGAACAACATGCCCGGCAGGCCCGCGAACATGTCCGTGTGGAGCTTGAGCATGACATACATGAAGCCTTCATCGGTCTTGGGTTCGTCCAGCACCTGGGCGCTGCGCGAATCGACGATGACGGCATTGTTTTCCTCGGGCGGCGCGTCGATGGCGCTGGCCATCGACACGTACGTGATGTCGGGATGCTCGTCCTGCTCCCAGAACATGTAGCGGATCACCTCGCCCGGGCGGCGCTCCAGGGCGGCTTGCGCGATCCGGTCCAGGCTGGCGTTCGGCGTGCCGGCGGGCATGGGCGGGGCCTCGACCACGCCCGTGAGGTGCTCGATTTCCTCGTGGAAGATCAGCGGCAGCCCGGTCAGGCACAGCAGCAGCATGAAGACGGTGCAGACCAGGCTGCTCCATTTGTGGATCCACGACCATGTTCGGGTTGACATGCGAGCGTCCTCAGAAGCCGATGCTGGCCGACAGCGTGTAAGTGCGCGGCGAGCCCACGAACAGGTAGCCGGCGGTCGCGGTGCCCCAGTAGTCCCGGTCGAACAGGTTCTCCACGTTCAGGCGGAAGGTGACGGGCTTGCCGCTGATCTTCGTCTCGTAGCGCGCGCCGGCGTCGACCCGGGTCCAGCTGGGAACCGACAGCGTGTTGGCGGCGTCGGCGTAGGTGCTGGCGGTGTAGATGACGCGCCCGGTCAGCGTCAGGCCCGGCACGAACGGGGTGTCCCATTCGGCTCCCAGGTTGAATTGCCAGTCGGGCACGCCGATCGCCTGCTTGTCTTCCAGGTCGGCCGTCGCGGCCTTGGTGATGACGCCGTCGATGTAGCTGATGCCGCCCAGCAGTCGCACGCCGCGCGTCACCTCGCCGGCGAAGGTCGCTTCGACGCCGCGGTTGCGCTGCTCGCCGAAGACGCCGAAGGTATTGCCGGAGATGCCGGAACTGGGCCTGGTCAGTTCGAACAGGCTGATCGTGGCCAGCATGTCGTCGTTCAGGTTGAACTTGGCGCCGAGCTCTTTCTGCTTGGACTTGAACGGCGGCAGGGATTCGCCGGGATTGCTGATGGCCGCGCTGGTGGGCGCGGTATCGCCGCGCGACAGGCCTTCGACGTAGCTGGCGTACAGCGAGATGTCCGGCCGCACCTTGAATACCACGCCGGCGAAAGGCGTGGTGGCGCGCTTGTCGTAGTAGGGCCCGCTGGGCTCGCCGTTCATGAAGTTGTAGTCCTGGCCGGCCACCTGCTGGCGGCGCACGCCCAGGGTCAGCTGCACCTGGTCCTGCATGAACGACATGGTGTCCGCCAGGGCGTAGCTGGTCAGCTTCGTGCGCAGGTAGCGCTGCAGCGGGTTGTCGATGCCGGCCGTGGAGGGGGTGTCGAACACATCCCCCGAGTAGATGTTGGAGCTGCCGCCCGGATAGCCCGTGTAGAAGCCCAGGCGCTGGTCCTGGTCCAGCCTGGTGTAGCTGAAGGCCACGTTGTGGCTCACCGGCCCGGTGGAGAACCTGCCGCGCAGCCCGGCCTCGGTCGACTTGCTGTCGACCGTCATCCGTTGCCAGCCGCCGAAGTAGGAATAATCGCCCTGGGTATTCAGCAGGACGGGGTTGGCGGCGATCGAATCCCAGTTCAGCTTGCGCTGGCCGTAGCCGGCGTAGGCGGTAATGTGCTCGTTCAGGTCGTATTCGACCTTGAAGACGCCCGAGCCATTGCGGCCGTCGCTCCAGCCCAGGCCCGGGTAGGGGTTGTTGTTGCTGGGCGCCTCGGGGATGGAGGTCAGCGTCGGGCCGAGCTGGAACTGGCGCACCACGTTGTCGATGCGTTCTTTCTGCCACAGCAGGTCCAGCGATGCGCGCAGCGCTTCCCCCCGGTAGTCCAGCGCCAGGGACGCCAGGCTTTCGCGGGTGGACTGGTCCTTGATCGGCGTGTCGCCGTCGCGGGTCATGGCGTTGATGCGTATGCCGAAAGCATTGTCGGGCCCGAAGCGGCGGCCGATGTCCGCATGCACGCCGAACACCGAGTCCGACGACACGCTGCCCGTGATGCGGGTGACCGGTTCGTCGGTCGCGCGTTTCGGCACGAGGTTGACGACGCCGCCCACGCTGCCGCCCGGCGTCATGCCGAACAGCGCCGCGGACGGGCCCTTGATGATCTCCACTCGCTCCAGCGTCTCGACCGGGGCGCGCCAGTAGGGCGCCAGCCCGAACATGCCGTTCAGCGCGAAGTCCGAAGTGGGCACGGTGAAGCCGCGGATGGTGAGGTCTTCGTTGATGTTGGAGCGGGCGCTGCCCATGCGCACCGACGGGTCAGTGGTGGCCACGTCGGCCACGGATCGCGCCTGCTGGTTCTCGATGGTCTGGGCGGTGTAGCTGGTGACGCTGAAGGGCGTGTCCATGACCGAGGTGTTGCCGAGAATGCCCATGCGGGCGCCGCTGCCGACCTGCCCGCCCGCGATCGGCGCGGGCGCCTCGTCCATGGCGGCGGCGGCCCCGGACACCGTGATGGCCGGCAGCAGGGTGGCGGCCGCCGCGTCCGGGTCCGGCGCCTGCGCCGCCGCGCCTGCCGCATAGAGCGCCGCCCCGCCGGCCAGCGCGCCCTTGATGACTGCGCTTCTGCGTCTTTGTGCGCCTGGACGGCCCGCGGTTGCCTGTTGCACCATGCTCTCCATGTTTCAGCAATAAAAACGCAGATGATAAGCATTATTGTTTAAAATTGATACTGGGGTTTGCCATGCCGGGGGAGGCCGGGCGCCGCGGCCCGCTTTCCGCTGGTTTCCGCCGCCTGCCGTTGATTTCTGGCAATGCCAGCGCCGAGCGGCAGGCCGATTTCGTTATATAGTTCACTACATAACGAAATCGGATCTTCCCTGCGCCGGAGCCCTCATGCGTCATCATCGCCTGCGTCTTGTCCTGTCCCTGGCCGCCATCTCCCTGGCGGCATCCGCCCCGGCCGCCGAAGTCCAGGTCGCCGTGGCCGCCAATTTCACCGCCCCCATGCAGGCGATTGCCAGGCAGTTCGAGCAGGCCACCGGCCACCGGGCGGTCGCTTCGTTCGGCGCGACCGGGCAGTTCTACGCGCAGATCAAGAACGGCGCGCCCTTCGACGTGTTCCTGGCGGCCGACGACGACCGGCCGGCCCGGCTCGAGGCCGAGGGCCAGGCCGTGCCGGGCTCGCGCTTCACCTACGCGGTGGGCACCCTGGCGCTGTGGTCGGCCAGGGAAGGCTATGTGGATGACCAGGGGGCGGTGCTGAAGCAGGGCGGGTTCAGACACCTGTCGATTGCCAACCCCAAGGCCGCGCCCTACGGGCTGGCGGCCACCCAGGTGCTGACCCGGCTGGGCCTGGCCGACGCCATCAAGCCCAAGATCGTCGAGGGCCAGAGCATCGCGCAGGCGTACCAGTTCGTGGCCAGCGGCAACGCCGAGCTGGGTTTCGTGGCGCTGTCGCAAGTCTATAAAGACGGCCGGCTGGCCGCCGGCTCGGCCTGGCTGGTGCCGGGGGCGATGCACGACCCCATCAGGCAGGACGCTGTTATCCTCGCGCAAGGCCGGGACAATCCCGCCGCCCAGGCCTTCGTCGACTACCTGAAAGGCCCCGAGGCGGCCCGCATCATCCAGTCGTACGGCTACGAGGTTTCCGCGCAATAGGGCACACGGACCCACCCCATGCACCTGGATTCATCGGACCTGGCGGCGATCTGGCTGACGATACAGCTAGCCTCGCTGACCACCGTCCTGCTGCTGATCATCGGCACGCCCATCGCCTGGTGGCTGGCGCGCACGCGCTCGCGCCTCAAAGGCCCGGTCGGGGCGGTGGTGGCCCTGCCGCTGGTGCTGCCGCCCACGGTGCTGGGCTTCTATCTGCTGGTGCTGATGGGGCCGCACGGCGCGGTCGGGCAGGTCACCCAGGCGCTCGGCCTGGGCGTATTGCCGTTCACCTTCGCCGGGCTGGTGGTCGGTTCGGTGGTGTATTCGCTGCCGTTCGTGGTGCAGCCGTTGCAGAACGCCTTCGAGGCGATCGGCACGCGTCCGCTGGAGGCCGCCGCCACGCTGCGCGCCAGCCCGCGCGATTGTTTTTTCTCGGTGGTGCTGCCGCTGGCCCGGCCGGGCTTCATCACGGCCGGCATCCTGGGGTTCGCGCATACAGTGGGCGAGTTCGGCGTGGTGCTGATGATCGGCGGCAACATCGAAGGCAGGACCCGCGTCGTGTCGGTGCAGATATTCGATCACGTCGAGGCGCTGGAATATGCCCGGGCGCACTGGCTGGCCGGCGGCATGGTGGTGTTCTCGTTCGTGGTCCTGCTGCTGCTGTACACGCGGCGCCGCGCCGTGGCCGCGCTGTAGCCCGCCATGGACCGGCCCATGCCTATCCGTCCGCCAGGCGCCGAGACTGCCGCCGCCATCGAGGCGCGTTTCCGCGTCGATTACGCGGGCTTTGCGCTGGATGTGGACCTGCGCCTGCCCGGCCGGGGCGTGACCGCGCTGTACGGGCATTCCGGCTCGGGCAAGACGACCTGCCTGCGCTGCCTGGCCGGCCTGGAGCCGGCCGCGCGCGGCTACCTGCGCGTCAATGACGAGGTCTGGCTGGACACGCAACAGGGCCTGGCGGTGCCGACGCACCGGCGGCCGCTGGGCTATGTGTTCCAGGAAGCCAGCCTGTTCCCGCACCTGACGGTGCTGCGCAACCTGCAGTTCGGGCTGAAACGGGTGCCGGCGGCGGCGCGCCGCGTCGAGCTGGACCAGGCGGTCGAGTTGCTGGGCATCGGCCACCTGCTGGCGCGCATGCCGGCCAGGCTGTCGGGCGGCGAGCGCCAGCGGGTCGGCATTGCCCGCGCCCTGCTGACCAGTCCGCGGCTGCTGCTGATGGACGAGCCGCTGGCCTCGCTGGACCAGGCGCGCAAGCAGGAGATCCTGCCGTACCTGGAGCGCCTGCACGACGAACTGGATATTCCGGTGGTCTACGTCAGCCACGCGCCGCAGGAAGTGGCGCGGCTGGCCGACCACCTGGTGCTGCTGCATGAGGGGCGCGCCGTGGCCAGCGGGCCCATCGGGCAGACGCTGGCGCGGCTGGACCTGCCGCTGGCCATGGCCGAAGACGCCACGGTGGTGGTGGATGGCACGGTCGCGGAATTCGACCCCCAGTACCGCTTGATGTCGGTGCGCCTGCCCGGCAGCAGCGCCTGCCTGCGCGTCGTGCACGCCGGCCTGCCGCCGGGCAGTGCGGCGCGGCTGGCGGTCAAGGCGCGCGACGTGAGCGTCGCGCTGGCGCATCCCGAGGGCAGCAGCATCGTCAACGTCATTCCGGTGCGTGTGCTGGACATGGTGCCGGCCGACAATCCCGATCACATCCTGGTGCGCCTGGACGCCGGCGGCACGCCGCTGCTGGCGCGCATTACCCGCTATTCGCGCGACCAGTTGCGGCTGGCGCCCGGCACGCATGCCTGGGCGCAGATCAAGGCGGTATCGGTGCTCGGCTGACGGCCGCTCAGGCGAACAGCCGCTTCATGTCCAGCGCGCGGATGATCGCGGCGGCGGCCTCGACCACCGCCGGCAGCGGCCGGTCGGCCGGCGTGGCGAGGGTGAGGTTGTTCATGATGGTGGGGTCGGCGATCTCCGAGCAGGTCAGGTAGGTCTGGCCCGGCATGTCGTTGAGCGCCGAGCGCGGCAGGATCGTGTAGATGTTGTCGTCCGTCATGGTCTCGAGAATCGTGTGCACCACGTCGACCTCGGCCACCACGTTGAGCGCCACGTTGAGCTCGCGGCAGGTCCGGTCCACCAGCATGCGGATGGTGTTGGGGGCGCTGGGCAGCACCAGCGGGTAGCCGCCCAGGTCGCGGGCGCGCACGCGCGGCGGCGGCGCCGGGCGGCAGGCTTTGCCATAGGCCAGCACCAGGTCCTCGCGATAGACGGATTCGTAGCGCACCAGCGAGGAGGGCGGCGGGTCGTACAGCAGCGCCAGGTCGACGCGGTCCTTGGCCAGCCACTCGTTCATCTCGGAACTGAGGCCTTCGGCCAGCGCCAGGGCCGCGCCGGGATGCTGGCGCCGGAACGACTGCACGATGTGCGGGGCCAGCCGGCGCGCCACGCGGTGCGGCATGCCGAGCCGCACCTTGTGCTGAGTCGGCGGGGCAAAGGCGCGCATGTCCTGCCTGGCCTGCTGCGCCATGGCGTCGAGCGCCTTGGCATGCGCCAGGAACCGCAGCCCGGCCGGCGTGGGCTCCACCCCCCGGCCGGTGCGCACCAGCAAGTGGTGCCGCAATTCGGCTTCCAGCAGCTGGATCTGGCGGCTGAGCGATGGTTGCGACAGCCCCAGCACCTCGGCGGCGCGCGACAGGCTGCGCATTTCGCAGGCCATGATGAAGTAGCGGATTTGCTTGAGATCCATGGCGCCAATGGTATACGTTTTTTCTATATCAGAAGTCAGCCGGGACACATTGCCGGGGCCGCGCCGGCTGCGCATCATGCGGGATTCTCGTCAACCATACGGTTTCCCATGCCCGATTGCGCGCCTCCGCTCGCTGAAGTCACGCCGCCCAGCCATGCGCTGCCGGCGCATGCCTGCGACAGCCATTTCCATGTGTTCGGGCCGGCCGACGTTTTCCCCTATGCGGCGGACCGCCCGTATACGCCGCCCGATGCGCCGTTCGAGCAGGTGCGGGCGCTGCACCGGCGGCTGGGCTTTTCCCGCGGGGTCATCGTGCAGCCCGGCTGCCATGGCTACGACATGTCGGCCACCCTGGACGCGCTCGACCGGGGGGCGGGGCAGTACCGGGCGGTCGCCCTGCTGGCGCCCGACGCGGACGAGCGCCGCATCGCCGAGCTGGACCGCCGCGGCGTGCGCGGCGTGCGCTTCAACTTCGTGGCGCACTTGGCCAACGCCGGCTGGGACGAGCTGGCCCGGGTGGCGCCGCGCATCGCGCCGTTCGGCTGGCATGTCTGCATTCATTCGGACCACGCCTCGCTGATCGACCTGCTGCCGCGCCTGCGAACCCTGCCGGTGCCGTTCGTGATCGACCACATGGGGCGGGTGCCGGCGCAGCAGGGCGTCGACAGCGCGGCCTTCCGCGCGCTGCTTGCGCTGCGCGACCATGCGCACGCCTGGGTAAAGATCTCCGGGCTGGACCGCGTGTCGAGCAGCGGTGCGCGCCCGTTCCACGATGCCGAGCCGCTGGTGGCCGCGCTGCTGGAGGCGATGCCGGAACGCCTGCTGTGGGGCACCGACTGGCCGCATCCCAATGTGGCGGGCGACATGCCGGACGACGGCGAGTTGCTCAATACCTTCCTGCGGCTGTGTCCCGACGCGGCCCTGCGGTCGCGCATCCTGGTGGACAACCCGGACCGCCTGTATCGCTTCCAACCCTGATTCCGACCTCGCGAGCATTGGCCATGCACCACCTGTTGATCAAGATTCCGCAAGCGGCCGCTTCCCGCGCGGAGCTGCACGCCGCCCTGGCCGGCGTGGATCCGGCGCGACTGGCGCTGTACCACGCCGCCGATCACGCCGAGACCTACGCCATGCTGGCCGCGCCCGCCGATCCGGCGCCCTTGCTGGCGGCATTGCGCGCGTCCTATCCGGGGACCGAAGCCGTCGCGCTGGACCTGACCACCGACCTGGCGGGACAGGCCGCCGGCCAGTCCGCGCCGTGGTTCTATGTGGTCGAGACCGACATCAAGCCGGCGGCCGAGGCCGATTTCGACCGCTGGTACGAGACCGAGCACCTGCCCGGCCTGGCGGCGGTGCCGGGCACCGTGCGCGCGCGCCGCTACCTGGCCCGCGCGGGCTCGCCGCGCTATTACGCCTGCTATGAACTGGCCAGCCGCGCGACCTTCGGCTCGCCGGCCTGGCTGGCCGTGCGCGCGACCGACTGGAGCAGCCGCGTGCGCCCCAACTTCATCAACACCAAGCGCACCATGTTCCGCCTGGTGCCGCCGAACCGCGAGGCTTGAACATGGCCAGACTCGACCCCCCCGAAGTGCACGATATGTCGACGCATCAGCGCCGCGTCCACGATGCCATCGCCAGCGGCCCGCGCGGCAGGGTGCGCGGGCCGCTGGCGATCTGGCTGCACCGTCCCGGCCTGGCCGAGCACGCGCAGGCGCTGGGGCAGTATTGCCGCTACGACTCCAGCCTGCCGCCGCGCCTGTCCGAGCTGGCCATCCTGGTCATGGCGGCATGGTGGCGCGCGCCGTTCGAATGGTGGGCCCACCACCCCATCGCCCTGCGCGAGGGCCTGGACGCGGATGCCGCCGAACAGATCCGCCTGGGCGCCGCGCCGCGCTTCGCGGCGCGCGACGAGGACGTGGTCTACCGCTTCGTGCGCGAGCTGCTGGAGACCCGCCGCGTCGGCGATGCGCTGTACCGCACAGCCACCGAGGTGCTGGGCAGGGATGGCGTGGTCGACCTGGTCGGCATCGCCGGCTACTACACGCTGATCTCGATGACCATCAATGTATTCGACGTGCAGCCGCCCGACGGCAGCACGGTCGAGTTCGGCCGCTGAGCGCGGCGCACGCGCAACAGGAGCAGACCACATGACAGGACGCCTGCAAGGCAAGATCGCAATCGTGACCGGCGCGGGCAGCGTGGGCCCCGGCTGGGGCAATGGCCGCGCCATCGCCTATCGTTTCGCGCAGGAAGGCGCGCGCGTATTCGCCGTGGACCTGGACGAGGCCGCGATGGCGGAAACCGTGGCGCGGGTGCGCGAAGCCGGCGGCGAGATCGCCACCTGGCGCGCCGACGTCACGTCCTCGGACGCCGTGCGCGACTTGGTGCGCGCCTGCGTGGACCAATGGGGGCGGGTCGACATCCTGGTCAACAATGTCGGCGGCTCGCGCAAGGGCGGGCCGGTGGACCTGGACGAACAGGCCTGGGACCGCCAGATCGATTTCAACCTGAAGAGCGTCTACCTGGGCTGCCGCCACGTGCTGCCGCACATGGAGGCGCAGGGCGGCGGCGCCATCGTCAATGTGGCCTCGACCTCGGGCATCCGCTGGACCGGCTCGGCGCAGGTCGGCTATGCCAGCGCCAAGGCGGGCGTGATCCAGCTGTCGCGGGTGGTCGCGCTGGAATACGCCAAGAAGAATATCCGCTGCAACACCGTGATCCCGGGGCAGATGCACACGCCCATGGTGGAGGCGCGGCTGGCCGGCCAGCGCGCCGGCGGCGACGTCGGGCAGTTGCTCGCGCAGCGCCAGGCGCGCATCCCGCTGCCGTTCATGGGCGATGGCCTGGATACGGCCAATGCGGCGCTGTTCCTGGCCTCGGACGAGGCCCGCTTCATTACCGCCACGGAGCTCGTGGTCGACGGAGGCATGAGTGCGCGCTGCGACTGAGGCGCCCGGGCGCTATCCCGATCCGGCGGTCATCGCGCTGGACCCGCGCTTCGAGAAGCTGGTGCTGCCGCTGGCCGCGGTGGAGCGGCTGGCCTCGGGCTGCCGCTGGGCCGAGGGCCCGGTGTGGTTCGGCGACGGCCGCTACCTGCTGTGGAGCGATGTGCCCAACGACCGCATCATGCGCTGGGACGAGATCACCCAGCAAGCGCATGTGTGGCGGCCGGCCGCGGGCCACGCCAACGGCAATACGCGCGACCGCCAGGGGCGGCTGGTCACGTGCGAACACCTGGGCCGCCGCGTGACCCGCACCGAGCACGACGGGCGCATCACCGTGCTGGCCGACCACTATGGCGGCAAGCGGCTGAACTCGCCCAACGACGTGGTGGTGAAGTCCGACGGCTCGATCTGGTTCACCGACCCGCCGTTCGGCATTGTCGGGTACTACCAGGGTGAAAAGGCCGAGCAGGAGCTGCCCGCCGGCATCTATCGCATCGACCCGGACAGCGGCGAGGTCGCGCTCATGTGCGATACGGTCAACGGCCCCAACGGCCTGGCGTTCTCGCCCGACGAGCGGCGCTTGTACGTGATCGAGTCGCGCGCGCGGCCGCGCAACGTCCTGGTATTCGACGTGGCGGCCGACGGCCGCGCGCTGGGGCCGTCGCGCGTGCTGTTCGACGCCGCCGACGGCACGCCCGACGGGTTCCGCGTCGATGTCGAAGGCAACCTGTGGTGCGGCTGGGGCATGGGCAGCGCCGAGCTCGACGGCGTGCGCGTCTATTCGCCGGCCGGCGAACTGCTGGGACGCATTGCGCTGCCCGAACGCTGCGCCAACCTGTGCTTCGGCGGCAAGCATCGCAACCGCCTGTTCATGGCGTCGTGCACTTCGATTTATTCATTGTTCGTCAACACGCAAGGCGCCCCGGGCGGCTGAGCGTCGATCCAACTCCAATAATCCAGAGAGGAGAAAACCATGTTCCATTCCCGTCATACCCGCATGCTGATGCGGCTGGCCGCCGGCCTGCTGGCGCTGGCCGCCGCCGACGCCCGGGCCGATTCGACCACCAGCCTGGTGGTGGCCTTCCCGGCCGGCGGACCGGCCGATTCGCTGGCGCGGGTGGTGGCCGCGCAGCTGGAAAAAGAACTGAAGCATCCCGTGCTGGTCGAGAACAAGCCGGGTGGCAACGGCGCCATTGCGGCCACCTACGTGGCGCGCGCGCGTCCCGACGGCCAGACGCTGTTCCTGAGTTCCGTGGGGGCGATCTCGATCAACCCGTCGCTGTATCCCAAACTCATCTACGACCCCGCCAAGGACTTCGTGCCCGTGTCGCTGCTGGTGTCCGTGCCCGAAGTGCTGGTGGTGGGGCCGGGCAGCCCTGACCAGGACGCCAAGGCCTTCGTGGCGCGCGCCAAGGGCGACGGCCTGTCGATGGCTTCCTCCGGCGTGGGCAGCATGCCGCACATGGCCATCGTGCAGCTCAAGCTCGCCACCGGCTCGAACATCCTGCACGTCCCCTACAAGGGCGCGGCCCCGGCCATTACCGACACGATCGGCGGGCAGGTCGCCGGCTTCATCGGCGACGTGTCGGGGCTGATGTCGAACATCAAGGGCGGCAAGGTCAGGGCGCTGGCCATCGCGGCGCCGAAGCGCTCGGCGGTGCTGCCGGACGTGCCTACCTTCGATGAGCTGGGCGTGCCGAATGTCTATGCCAACAACTGGTACGGCGTGCTGGCGCCCAAGGACACGCCGGCCGACAAGGTGGCGGAAGTGAACGCCGTCTTGCAAAAGGTGCTGGCCTCGCCAGAACTGCAGGCCTATGCCGAATCCACCGGCGTGGAACTGTCGCCCACCACCCCGCAGGCGTTCGGCGACATCATTCGCGACGACACCAGGAAATGGGGCGACCTGATCCGCGCCGAGGGCATTACCGTCAACAACTGACGCCATTCTTCGCCCGCCAGCGGCCGGCTTGAAAACCGCCGCGCCGCTGGCTAAACTGCCGGCGTTTCTTCCGCCCATTTCGCTGGCAGCTCCCCATGACCCGGCTCGAGCCGAACCCCGTCGACCTCGTGTCGCCCGCCATGCTGGGCGATGCCGCCGCCAACCCGTGCCTGAATTGCGGCGCGTGCTGCGCGCATTTCCGGGTGTCTTTCTACTGCGGCGAAGTCGCCGGCGAGAACGGCGGCACCGTGCCGGTCGAGCTGGTGCGGCCGATCAGCCCCCTGCGGGTCTGCATGGCCGGCACCGAACAGGGCGGCGGGCGCTGCGTGGCGCTGCGCGGCGAGCTGGGCCAGCCCGGCATCCACTGCGCCATCTATCCCCAGCGGCCCACCCCCTGCCGCGAGTTCGAAGTGTGGCAGCCCGACGGCTCGGTGAACCCGGACTGCCAGCGGCTGCGGGCGCGCCTGGGCCTGCCCGCGCTGGCGCCGCGCCCCGACGCCGAGAACGATCCGCAAGGCCCGCTGCACCCGGGACACCCCGCCGCGGCGTAGTAGCATCGGCGTATCGTTGATTGCCAAGGAAGCCGCATGACCGTGCGCACCGATTTCCAGGACGGCCTGCCGCGCTGCGCCTGGGTGGACCATTCGCAGGGCTACCGGGACTACCACGACCTTGAGTGGGGCCGGCCGGTCGGCGACGACCGCGACCTGTTCGAGCAACTGTGCCTGGAAGGCTTCCAGTCGGGCCTGAGCTGGCGCACCATCCTGGACAAGCGCGACGGGTTCCGCCGCGCCTTCGCCGATTTCGACATCGACAAGGTGGCGCGCTACGGCGCGGCGCGGGTCGAGGCGCTGGTGGCCGATGCCGGCATCGTGCGCCACCGTGGCAAGATCGAGGCGGTGATCAACAACGCCCGCCGCGCCCAGGAAATGCGCGCCGCGCACGGCTCGCTGGGCGCCTACTTGTGGCGCTACGAAGCGCCGGCCGGCCCGCGCGCCGCGCAGCCGGCGTCCGTGTCGGCGCAATCGCTGGCCTTGTCGAAAGACCTGAAGAAGCTCGGCTGGAAGTTCGTCGGCCCAACCACCGTGTACGCCTTCATGCAGGCGGTGGGCATGGTCAACGACCACAGCCCGGGCTGCCATCATCACGCCGAATGCGAGCAGGCCCGGGCACGCTTCGTGCGTCCCGCCTGAGATCGCGGCGCCATAGGCGGATTTGGAAAAATCCGCACACATTCTCTGGTAAAAATTCCAGTTTCCGCCTATACCCTGATAGCAAGGCCGGGCTGCATCGGGCGCGCCCGGCAAAGGAACAGCGGCCATGACGCGTACCAAGAAAGTACTGATCGGGCTGGGCGGCACCCTGGTCGTGCTGGTGGCGGCCCTGGTGCTGGTCGTCGCATTGTTCGACTGGAACCAGCTCAAACCCACCATCAACGAGCGCGTGTCGGCCGCTATCGGGCGGCCCTTCGCCATCAATGGCGAATTGACCGTGCAATGGCGGCGCCCGGCCGACGAGACCGGCTGGCGCAGCTGGGTGCCATGGCCGCGCATCGCCATGGAGGACGTGGCCATCGGCAACCCCGACTGGGCCGAAGATCCGCACATGGCCACGCTCCAGCGCGCCGAATTCAGCCTGTCGCCATTGCCGCTGCTGGCGCGGCGCGTGATGATCCGCCAGATCCAGCTGACCGGGCCGGCCGCCAGCCTGCAGCGCCTGAAGGACGGCCGCGCCAATTGGGTGTTCACGCTGCCGGAAAGCGGCGAGCCGTCGCCCTGGGTCATGGACATCGACAAGATCGGCTTCGACCAGGGCAAGGTGCGGTTTCGCGACGAGACCCTGCGCGCCGATGTCGAGGCGCAGATCGACCCGCTGGGCAAGCCCATTCCCTTCGCCGCCATCGCCGGCAAGCCGGCGGACGCGCAGCAGCAGCAGCCCGAAAGCAAGGCGGGCAAGCAGAAAGAGCAGGCGCAAGCCGGCGCCAGGGAACCGGACGCCCAGGCCGGGCAGCCGGAGGCCAAGACGGAAGGCCCGCGACAGAGTGCGGCCGGGCAGGGTGCCGCGCCGCCCGATTACGTGTTCGGCTGGCGGGTAAAAGGGCGCTACAAGGGCCTGCCGCTGCGCGGCGAGGGCAAGATTGGCGGCATGCTGGCGATGCGCGACACGACCCTGCCGTTCCCGCTGCAGGCCGACGTGTCGGTGGGCGACACGCGCATTGCGCTGGCGGGCACGCTGACCGACCCGGCCAACCTGGGCGCGCTCGACCTGCGCCTGGAGCTGTCGGGCGCCACCATGTCCGACCTCTATCCCCTGACCGGCGTGACGCTGCCCGACACCCCGCGCTACGCCACCGACGGCCGGCTGGTCGCGCGCCTGCGCGAGCCGGGCGGCGCGGTGTTCCACTACCGCGACTTCAACGGCAAGGTGGGCGCCAGCGACCTGCACGGCGACCTGACCTTCACCGCCGGCGCGCCGCGTCCCAAGCTGGCGGGCAAGCTGAATTCGCGCCTGCTGCGCATGCGCGACCTGGGTCCGCTGGTGGGCGTGCAGCCGGACGCCAAGACCGGCAAGGCGGCCGGCGGCAAGCCGCGGCAGGCCTCCGGCAAAGTGCTGCCGACCCAGGAGTTCCGCACCGACCGCTGGCGCGTCATGGACGCCGACGTGACCCTGACGGCCGACCGCATCATCTACGACGAAGACCTGCCGATCACCAAGTTCGACGTCCACCTGGTCATGGACAACGGCCTGCTGACGCTCGACCCGCTGCGCTTCGGCATGGCGGGGGGCTCCATCGACACCAAGCTGCGCCTGGACGGCGGCCGTACGCCGATGGCGGGCAAGGCCGAGATCGCCGCGCGCGGCCTGCGCCTGAAGCAGCTGTTCCCGAAGGTGGAATCGATGCAGCGGGCGCTGGGCCAGCTCAACGGCAACGCGGCGCTCACCGGCACCGGCAATTCCGTGGCGGCGCTGCTGGGCAGCGCCAGCGGCGACACGCGGCTGCTGATCAACGACGGCGTCATCAGCCGCGCCTTGATGGAGATCGCCGGCCTGAACGTGGGCAACTACGTGGTCAGCAAGCTGTTCGGCGACGAAGAGGTCAAGATCAACTGCGGCGCGGCCGACCTGCAGATGCAGCGCGGCGTGATGACGCCGCGCGTGTTCGTGTTCGACACCGAGAACGCCCTGGTGCAGATCGAGGGCAACGCCAATTTCAAGGACGAGACCCTGGACCTGGACATCACGCCGCGCAGCAAGGGCGTGCGCGTATTCTCGCTGCGTTCGCCGCTGTATGTGCGCGGCACCTTCGGCGACCCGCAGGCCGGCGTCCAGGTGCTGCCGCTGGCCGCGCGCGGCGCGGGCGCCGTGGCGCTGGGCGTGCTGCTGACCCCGGTGGCCAGCCTGCTGGCGCTGGTGGCGCCCAGCGCCGGCGCGGAAGAAAACCAATGCGCCAAATTGCTGCAGGAAATGCGCCAGCCGCCCAAGGCGCCGCCCGCCAAGGGCCGGGCCGGCGGCAAATGAGCCGCGGGTAGGCGCGCGCCGGCGCTCAGGCGGCCGGCGCGGCCAGCGCGTCCCAGGCGTGCATGGCCAGCCGCGCCGATTGCTGCAGGGCCTTGCGCGAGGCGCCGTCGCGCGCCTGGATCGCCATGCCGTGCAGCACTGTCGCGTAGAAGCCCGCCAGGGCCGGCAGGTCGGCGTCGGCCGGCAGCTCGCCCTGGCGCACGCCGTCGCGCAGCCGCTGCAGGATCAGCGTCTGCATCTGGCGCCGGCTGTCGCACAACATCTTGCGCACCGGGGCGTGGCCTTCGGCGCCGGTGGCCGCGCTCAGCACGATCATGCAGCCGCGCGGCCGGCCCGGCTGGGTGCCGGCGCGCGCCGCCGCCAGCAGCATGTTCTGGATGCCGTCGCGCGCGCTGGGCGCGCGCATCAGCTCGACATGCGTGCAACTGCCTTCCCCATTGCTGTAGAGCGCGACGGCCTCGCGGAACAACTGTTCCTTCGAGCCGAAGGCGCTGTACAGGCTGGGCGCGTTGATGCCCATCGCGGCCGTCAGGTCGGCCAGCGACGTGCCTTCGTAGCCTTTCTCCCAGAACAGATCCATGGCCTTGCGCAAGGCGGCGTCACGGTCGAAAGTGCGGGGGCGTCCTCGTTCTGCCATGACAGGATTCTACCCGCCGCACCGCGGGCTTGACGCGGGGTGCCGGCTGGGCGATGATATTTGTATTGATCACTACATATATTGGATTCAACATGTCAGACTTGAAAGGCAAGATCGCATTCGTCACCGGCGGCAGCCGCGGCATCGGGGCGGCCATCGCGCGGCGCCTGGCCGCGCAGGGGGGCCGATGTGGCCATTACTTACGTCAGCTCGCCGGACCGGGCCGAGGCGCTGGTCGCCGAGCTGCGCCAGGCGGGCCGCCGCGCCCATGCCTACGCGGCCGACGCGGCCGACCATGAGCAAGTGCGGGCCGCGGTGGCGCGCGCCGCCCAGGACCTGGGCGGGCTGGATATCCTGGTGAACAATGCCGGCATCTTCCTCGCCGGCGACATCCACGCCCTGCCGCATGCCGATTACCAGCGCACCATGGACGTCAACGTGGGCGCCGTGTATGCGGCCATCCAGGCCGCCGTGCCGCACCTGCCCGACGGCGGGCGCATCATCAACATCGGCAGTTGCCTGGCGGTGCGCACCGGCGAGCCCGGCCTGGCGGTATATGCCGCCAGCAAGGCGGCGCTGGTCGGGCTCACCAAGGGGCTGGCCCGCGACCTGGGGCCGCGCGGCATCACCGTGAACGTGGTGCACCCCGGGCCCATCGACACCGACATGAACCCGGCCGACCGCCAGGGCGCCGCCGAAAGCGCCGCCGGGCTGGCGCTGGGCCGCTACGGCCACGTGGACGACATCGCCGGCATGGTGGGCTACCTGGCCAGCGCCGATGCGCGCTACGTGACCGGTTCGGAAGTGTCGGTGGACGGCGGCTTCGGCGCCTGAGCGCCGCGCCCGGCCGGCGCGGGCCGGCGCATCAGCCCGCGCTGGCCTGCATGTATTCGGCGGCGATCTGTTCGCTGGCGGTCCACAGGCGCTGCGCGCTTTCTTCGATGACCGCGTCGGTCATCGATTCGGACGGCAGCGTCTGCGCCAGGCTGCCGACCACGCGCTTGTCGGCCGGCAGCAGGATGGGCACGGCCACGCCGCCCAGGTTGGGCGTGATGCGCTCGCGGCTGATGGCATAGCCGCGCCGCCGGATGGCGGCCAGGTTGCGGCGGAAGCCATCCCAGCTGTCGCCCAGGTCGGCTGCGGCGATGGCGGGCGCATTGCGCAGGTAAGTCTGGCGCACGCGGTGCGGCGACAAATACGCCAGCAGCGCCAGCGAGGCCGCGCCCTGGAACAGCGGAAAGGGCACGCCGCGGGCGCGCCGCACCACGATGCGCCGGCCCTTGTGCACCAGCGTGTCGGGGCCTTCCTTGTAAATGCACAGCACCCGGTCGCGGTACAGGTTGTGCAGCAGCAGCACGCGGTTCTCGGCGTGCAGCGTCCGCAGCACCTTGCGGCCCGCCTTGTAGAGCGGGTCGGTCAGCTGCAGCAGATGTTCCAGTTCGATGATGCGCGGGCCCAGCGCGTAGGTGGCGCCCGAGGACGGCGCCAGCAGGCCGGCATCGCACAGTGCCTTCAGGTACCGGTAGGCCGTGGAGCGGGTGTAGCCCAGCAGCGACGAAATCTCTTCGATGCGCAGGATGGGCCTGTCCAGCGAAAACAGGTCGAGTATCTCGAAAGCCTTGCCCAGGCTGGATGAAGCGGTTTCCTTGGCGGTCACGGAAGCGGTCCGAACGGTGGTCGATCGATGGACAGGTCAACAAGCCCCACATGATAAGCGTGGCTCCGGGCAGGGCAGCCATGCACACCAAAATAATAAAAAATCCCAATATACGAGAATATTGACATTACCTAAATGGAGGGATATCTTTCATTCCATCGCGGGCTCGCGCCCGCCATCGCCGCAAGGTCCCGAGTCCCATGGTTGATCGCGCCGCCCCCCAGCAGAAGCCGCTCACCGGCCGCGTGCCGCCGGAAGCCGTGCGGCGCCGCGCCTTCCCGGCCCTGGCGCCGGACCTGCTGGAACGCTACGCCGCCATCGGCGACCTGACCCCCACCGCTTCCGACGCCATGGACAACCTGGGCCTGGCCGGCGTGGTGCCGGCTTCGGTGCTGGCGCCGCAGCTGCCCGGCCGCCTGGTCGGGCAGGCCGTCACCGTGCGCAACGCCGAACGCCCCGACACCGTGGCCGCCGCGGTGCGCGAAGGCAAGAGCCGCATGGGCGAGCACGAGGCCTACAACCTGGCCGAGCCGGGCAACGTGGTGGTCATCGAAGGCCTGGCGGGCGTGTCCAACCTGGGCGGCCAGTCAGCCATGGTGGCGCATCGCGCCGGCTGCGCCGGCGCCATCGTCGACGGCGGTTTTCGCGATCCGGACACCTCGCGCGGCCTGGGCTTCCCCATCTGGTCGCGCGGCGTCACGCCGGTGACCGGCAAATGGCGCCTGCAGACCGTGGAAATCAACGGCCGCGTGCGCATCGCCGGCGTCTCGGTGGACGCCGGCGACCTGGTGCTGGCCGACCAGGCCGGCGTGGCCTTCATCCCCTACGCGCAGGCGCAGGCGGTGCTGGCGGAAATGGAGCGCATCCAGGACGGCGACCGGCGCCAGCAGCGCGACATCGCGGCCGGCATCGACCTGCGCACGCTGGCCGCCACCAAGTACAAGTAGTCCGATAACAAGCAGTCCGATAAACGTTCCTCGAAGCAGGGAGCCATGGAGACAAACATCGAATGCGTGGTCGGCGGCGCCGACATCCTGGGCGAAGTGCCGCTGTGGTGCGCGCGCACCCGGCGCCTGTGGTGGATCGACGTGCGGCGCAGCGCGCTGCAGTCATACGACCCGTCCGCCCGCCGGCACGAGGCCCGCCGCATGCCGGAAGGCATGTTGGTGGGGTCGATCGCGCTGCGCGAAGCCGGCGGCTTCCTGCTGGCCACCAATACCGGCCTGTACCGGTACGACCCGGCGCAGCCGCGCCCGCCCGAGTTCCTGGCCAACCCCGAGGCCGACAAGCCGGACAACCGCCTGAACGACGGCAAGTGCGACCGCCGCGGCCGCTTCTGGGTGGGCAGCATGCGCGATGCCCAGCGCCTGCCCGAAGGCACGCTGTACCGGTTCGATCCCGACCATTCCTGCCACCCGCAATTCGGCGGCATCGTGGTGCCCAACTCCATCGCCTGGAGCCCCGACGACCGCACCATGTATTTCGCCGACACGCACCGGCAGGTCATCTGGGCATTCGACTTCGACCTGGACGACGGCGCCATCTCGAACCGGCGCGTCTTCAAGGACTGGACCGGGCACCATGGCCGCCCCGACGGCTCGACGGTGGACCGCGAAGGCTACCTGTGGAACTGCATGGTGGCCAGCGGCGAGCTGGTGCGGCTGGCGCCCGACGGCAGCGTCGACCGCGTCATCGCGCTGCCGGTCACCAATCCCACTTGCCCGGCCTTCGGCGGCGAGAACCTGGACACCCTCTACATCACCAGCCATTCGCAGCGCATTCCGCCCGAGCGGCTGGCGGCCGAGCCCTGGGCGGGGGCATTGCTGGCGCTGGACGTGGGCGTGCGGGGCCTGCCCGAACCGCGCTTCGCCGGCTGACTCCACAAGGAATCGTCATGCGTATCCTGTTCACATGGCTGGCGCTGGCCGGCATGCTGGCGGCCGCCCCGGCCGGCGCCAGCGACGTGGTGCGGCTGGTGGTGCCGTTCTCGGCCGGCGGGCCGGTCGACCAGGTGACGCGCATCCTGGCGCCCGGCCTGGAAGCGGCGCTGGGCGCCACGGTGGTGGTCGAGAACCGCGGCGGCGCCGGCGGCACCGTGGGCACCAACTACGTCGCCAAGTCCGCGCCCGATGGCCGCACGGTGCTGATGGCCACCTCCGGCTTCGTGATCTCGTCCGAGACCACGCCCAACCTGCCTTACGACCCGCACAAGGACCTGGAACCGATCGCGCTGGTCGGCCAGGTGCAGACGCTGCTGGTGGTGCGGCCCTCGCTCGGGGTCGACAGCCTGGCCGAACTGGTCGCGCGCGCCAAGGCCGGCGAGCCGCTGTCGTTCGGCTCCACCGGCGTGGGCGGCACCATGCACGTGGGCGGCGAACTGCTCAACCGCGCCGCCGGCATCCATGCGCTGCACGTGCCGTATCGCGGCGCCGCGCCCGCCATCACCGCGCTGATCGGCGGCGAGATCGACATGGTCAACGCCGACGTGCCGGTGCTGCAACCCTACGTGAAGAGCGGCCGGGTCAAGGCCCTGGTGATCTACGACACCAAGCGTTCCGTCGAACTGCCCGACGTGCCCGACGCCGTCGAGGCGGGCTACCCGCAATTGCTGATGAGCAACTGGTACAGCGCCATGGTGCCGGCCGGCACGCCCGCCGCCGACAAGCAGAAACTGGAGCAAGCCTTCCTGGCCGCCATCTATACGCCCGCCATCGCCAAGCGCCTGGCCGAAGCCGGCCTGCGCGGACCGCTGGGCACGGCCGAGTTCCGCAAGAAACTCGATGCCGAGTTCGCGCGCTGGGTGCCGTTCCTGCGCGAAACCGGGCTGAGCGCACGATGAACGCCCCCGTCCGCCACCGCCTGCTGCAGCTCGGGCCGCTGCCGCCCGACCTGCAGCGCCGCGCCGCCGAGCAATACGTGCTGGAGCCGCTGTGGACCCAGCCGGCGCCGGCCGATTTCCTGGCCGCGCAGCATGGCGCGTTCGACGGCGCCATCATGATGTCGCGCCACGGCTGCCAGGCGCCCGTCATCGCCTGCCTGGGCGCCGCGCCGCGTCCCGGCGTGGTGGCCTGCTTCGGCGTGGGCTACGACGGCATCGACCTGGCGGCCGCCCGCCGGCACGGCGTGCAGGTCAGCACCACGCCCGACGTGCTCACCGATTGCGTGGCCGACACCGCCCTGGGCCTGATGCTGGCCTGCGCGCGCCAACTGGTGGCCGCCGACCGCCACGTGCAGAGCGGCGCCTGGCTGCAGGGCCCGTTCCCGCTGGCCACGCGCGTCAGCGGCAAGCGCGTCGGCATCGTCGGGCTGGGGCGCATCGGCCAGGCCATCGCGCGGCGCGCCCAGGGCTTCGACATGCCGGTGCGCTACCACGCGCGCAGCGCCCGACCCGGCGTCGCGTACCCCTTCGTGGCCCGGCTCGGCGAGCTGGCGGACTGGGCCGACTTCCTGGTGCTGGCATGCCCGGGCGGCCCGCAGACCCGCCACTTGGTGTCGGCCGCGGTGCTCGAGGCCCTGGGGCCGGACGGCTACCTGATCAACATCGCGCGCGGCAGCGTGGTCGACGAGGACGCGCTGGTGGCGGCCATCCGGGCCGGGCGCATCGCCGGCGCCGGGCTGGACGTGTACGCCGACGAGCCGCGCGTGCCCGCCGGCCTGCTGGGCAACGACCGGGTCGTGACGCTGCCGCACGTCGCCGCCTCGACCCGCGAGACGCGCCGCGCCATGGAACAACTGGTGCTGGACAACCTGGCGGCCTTCTTCGCCACCGGCAAGGTCCTGACGCCGCCCTGCTGAACCCGCCATCGCCCGCCCATGACCATCATCGAGCATCGCACCTACACCGTGCCCCACGGCGCGCTGGAAGACTACCTGGCCCGCTACGAGCAGCAGGCGCTGCCCGTGCTGGTGCGCCACCTGGGCCACCTGGTGGGCACCTTCGTCAGCGAGATCGGCCCGCTGAACCAGGTGCTGCACATCTGGGCCTACGAAAGCCTGGCCGACCGCGAACGCCGCCGCGAGCGCCTGGACGCCGACCCGGAGTGGATCGCCTTCAAGATCCGCAACCGCGGCTCGTTCACCGCGCAGGAAGTGAAGATACTGCGCCCGGCGCCATTCTCGCCGCGGCTCTGGTAGGCGCCATGGAAGCCCCGGCCCCCTGGCGCAATGCCCTGAAAGCCAAGCTGGCGCGCGGCGAGCTGGTCGTGTCCATGATCGTGCGCGCCGCGCGGGGGCCCGACATCGCCCTGGTGGCGCACAGCAGCGGCTGCGACGCGCTGTACGTTGATCTGGAACACAGCCCCATGTCGCTGGAGACCGCCGGCGCGATCTGCATCGCCAGCCAGGCGGCCGGCGTGACGCCGTTGGCGCGCGTGCCCGAAGCCAGCGCCGCCTGGGTGGCGCGCGCGCTGGACGGCGGCGCGGCGGGCGTCATCGTGCCGCACATGGAAGACGCCGCGGCCGCGCGCGCCGCCGTGGCGCTGGCCAAGTACCCGCCGCAGGGCCGGCGCTCGGTGTCGACGACCTTGCCGCAACTGGCCTTCCGCAGCCTGCCCGGGGCGCAGGCGCACGAATTGCTCAACCGCGAAACCCTGGTCGTGGCCATGATCGAAAGCCGCCAAGGCCTGGAGCAGGCCGATGCCATCGCCGCCGTGGACGGGGTGGACATGCTGCTGGTCGGCGCCGGCGACCTGGCGGCCGACCTGGGCGTGGCCGGCCAGCCGGGCCACGCGCTGGTGGCCGCGGCCTTCGACACCGTCATCGCGGCCTGCCGGCGCCATGGCAAGGCGGCCGGCGCGGGCGGGCTGGCCGGCCATCCCGAGGCCCTGGCCCAGGCCGTGGCGCGCGGCGTGCGCTTCGTCTCCGCAGGCACGGATACCGGCTTCCTGCTGGCGGCCGCCACCGCCAAGGTCGCGGCGATCCGGGCGCTGGGGCCGTCCGGCGCGGCCGGCAGCTAGTTTGTCCACGTATTTGTGCACGGGGTTATGCACGGGGTTTTCACCAGCTTATCCACAGTCTTTTCCCCAGGGTGGAAGAGGGGGATGGGGCGGGCACGTGATCGATTCCGGAAAACTGTGTATAATCTTCGTCTTTCCTGCAGCGGGGCGCTGGTTGGCCCGGCACGCAGCAGGGGCTGTTAGCTCAGTTGGTAGAGCAGCGGACTCTTAATCCGTAGGTCGAGTGTTCGAGCCACTCACAGCCCACCAGGTATTCATGCGGGTTCCAAGGCAATTTCGCTTTGGAACCCGTTTTCACATCTGGGCCTGGCGCCAGTCCCCGCACCCATTCTCCATCACGCCCCATTGGCCCCCACCGCTTCGGCCAGGCTCTGCAACAACAGGCGCAGCGCCGGGGTTTCATGCTCGCGCCGCCATAGCGCGCGCACTTCCTGGGCGGTGCGCGAGAAGGCCAGCGGCAGGATGGCGAGCGTCTGGCGATGGACGTATTCCTGCGCATAGGCGCGCGGCATCAGGCCGACGAGCTGGCCGTCGGCCAGCAGCCTGGGCAGCACAGTGATCGAATTCGCCGTGATGGCGCCGGGCCCGGCCCGCAGGGCGTGGCGCTCGAACAGGCGCATCAGGCCGTCATGGATGGCGGAGCCTTCCGGCGGGAGTACCCAGGAGCATGCGGCCAGGTCGGCCCATCGCAGCGACTTGCGGCCGGCCAGGGGGTGCTGGCCGGAGCAGGCGATGACCAGCGGGTCGCGGCCCAGCAGGCGTTCTTCCAGCATGTCCTGCCGGTCCGCGGTCCGGCCCATGCGAGTGCGCGACACAACGACGTCCAGTTCTCCTTCGCGCACCAGCGGGAACAGCGTGTCGGTGGTCGCCTCCATCAAGCTTATCGTGACGGCCGGCGCGCGCTGGCGCAGCCGCGCGACGCCTTCGGCAACCAGTGTGGGCATGGTGGTGGCGACGGCCCCGATGCGCAGCGTCCCGGCCAGCCCTTCGCGCAGGTCCTCGAGTTCGCGCCGCGCGGCGTCCAGGTTGTAGAGCACCTGCCGGCCATGTCTTGCCAGGATTTCCCCGGTGGGCGTCAGCACGACCCGGCGCCCGGACCTGGCCACCACCGGCATGCCGAGCAGCATTTCCAGTTCGCCCAGTTGCTTGGAGATCGCCGGCTGTGTCACGTTGAAGAGTTCGGCGACGCGGCTGACGCGTCCGACCTTGGCCAGCGCCGCGAGGATGCGCAGATGCCCGAGCTTCAATCCCGAGCGAAAGGCTCTTTCCAGGGCTGTGGGCGGCAGGACGTCCATGCGGTCAATTCATTACTGTTCAGTAATGTCAAAGTGAATATATATCACTTTTCGTTGATTTCTCCGTAGCCGATACTGGCGCCACGCATACCAATAACAGGAGAGAGACATGCGAATGCGCGCGTTGAGCCGCGTCCTGGCGGTGTTCGCCCTGGCGGTCTGTGCCGGCGCGGCCGTCCAGGCCGCGGAGCCTGCCACCCGCCTAATCGTCGGGTTCCAGGCCGGCGGCGGGCTCGATTCGGTGGCGCGGGCATTGGCGGATGCATTGAACCGGGACGGCGGGCAGAAGGTCATCGTCGAGAATCGGCCGGGCGCCAGCGGCATCATCGCCATCGACGCGGTCCGCAATGCCAGGGATGGCGATTCCGTGCTGGTGATCCTGCCCAGCGGCAGCATCACCATGACGCCGCACACCAACAAGCATTTCAAGTACGACCCGCGCCGCGACCTGGCGCCCGTTGCCCGCCTGGCGACGTATACGCTCGGCATCGCGGTGGGGCCGCAGACCGGCGCCGCGACGCTGCCCGACTTCCTGGCGCGGGCGCGGCGCTCGAGCGCGCTGGCTGCCTATGGCACGGCTGGCGTGGGCCTGTCGCCTCATTACATCGGCGTGAAGTTGGCCGGTGAGTCAGGCGTGAACCTGGTCCATGTGCCGTACAAGGGCGCCGGCCCGGCTATCAACGACGCGCTGGGCGGGCAGATTCCGGCCGTTATTTCGACGGTTCCCGCGCTGCTGCCCGCGGCGCGCGACCAACGGCTGAAGCTGCTGGCCACGACGGGGTCGCGGCGCGACCCGATCGCCGCCGATGTGCCGACGTTCGCCGAGCTGGGCTATGCGGGGCTGGAGCTGGAGGAGTGGTTCGGCATCCTGGCGCCGGCCGCCACGCCGCCAGAGACGGTGGCGCGATGGAACGCCGCCATCAACCGGGCGCTGGAATCGAACGCCCTGCGCGATGCGCTGGCATCGCAAGGTTTCGCGCCGGCGCCCGCTTCGGTTGGCGCTTTCCGCGACCTCGTCATTGCCGACTATGAGAAGTGGGGCAATGCCCTGCGAGGCACCGGCGACACGTTCAGCAACTGAGTTTTTTCACCGACTGATAGACAGACAAGCCATGCCCGCCACCAATGTCCTGATTCTGCTGTCCGACGAGCACAATGCCCGCGTCATGGGTTGTGCCGGCCATCCGCTGGTCCAGACACCGCGCCTCGACCGGCTGGCGCGCGAGGGCACGCGGTTCGCCAACGCCTACACTTCCTCGCCGATCTGCGTGCCGGCCCGGGCCAGCATTGCCACGGGCCGTTACGTGCACGAGCACCGGTGCTGGGACAACGCCCTGGCGTACCAAGGCAGCCCGCCAAGCTGGGGGCACCGCATGCAGTCCGCCGGCGTGGCGGTCGAATCGATAGGGAAGCTCCACTATCGCAACCAGGATGACGATACCGGCTTCGACCGCCAGCAATGGGCGGCGCACATCCTGGACGGCATCGGCCAGGTATGGGGGTCGGTGCGCGAGCCGCTGCCCGAGGCGCATCCGGCCGCCGCCTTGTTCAAGGATATCGGCGCCGGCGAATCGAGCTACAACCGCTTCGATCGCGCGGTGGCGGATGAGGCCGTGCGCTGGCTGCACGAGCGCGCCGGCCGGCGCGATTCATCCCCCTGGGTGCTGTTCGTCGGCCTGGTGGCCCCGCATTTCCCGCTCATTGTCCCGCGCGAATATCTGGACCGCTACCCGATCGACGACATGCCGCTGCCGCGCTTGCACCCGGACCGCGGCTATCGCCGCCATCCGTGGGTAGAGCGGCATGCCCGCTTCAGCCGGCACGACGAGCAACTGGGCACCGACGCCCGGCGCCGGCTGGCCCTGGCGTCGTACCTGGCGCTGACCTCTTTCATGGACGAACAGATCGGCAAAGTGCTGGATGCGCTGGCGCAGTCGGGCCAGGCGGACCGCACCACGGTCGTTTATTCCAGCGATCACGGGGACAATCTGGGCGAGCGCGGGCTGTGGAACAAGTGCACGCTTTATCGGGAATCGACCGCCGTGCCAATGATCGTCCGGGGGCCCGGCATACCGGCGGGGCAGGTGACACGGACCAACGTATCGCTGGTGGACCTATTCCCCACCGTGCTGCAAGCGACCGGTATCGCGCCCGACCCAGCCGATGCCGACCTGCCGGGCCGGTCCCTGATTGCCAGCGCCTGCGGGCCGGACGACCCCGGGCGCCTGGCGTTCTCGGAGTATCACGCGGTGGGTTCGGAATCCGCCGGCTACATGCTGGCCGACAGCCGCTACAAATATCATCATTATGTCGGCCATGCTCCCGAGCTGTTCGACCTGCAGGCTGATCCGCAGGAAGCCAACGACCTGGCCGGCGATCCGGCGTACGCGCCGGTGCTGGAGCGGTTCCGGCGCCGGCTGCTGGACATGCTGGATCCGGTCGAAGTCGATCGCCGGGCGAAGTCCGACCAGCGGCAATTGATCGAGCGCTTCGGCGGCCGCGAGGCCGCCCTGCGGATCGGCACCCCCGGCGCGACGCCGGTGCCGGCCGCTTGAATCGCGGGGCCGCCATGAGTCTTCCTGCCGCCTTGCCCGAGGCCGAACGGGATATCGATGCGCGTTTTTTTGCGGACTGGAGCGGCATGGTGCGCGGCGTTCCCGGCGCCTTGTATCGGCCGCGCAGCGTGGAGGAAGTCAGTGCGATCTTGCGGCATTGCCACCAGCAGGCGCTGCCGGTCACGATCCAGGGCGGCTTGACCGGGCTGGCCGGGGGCGGGGTGCCCGCCGACGGCGACGTGGTCGTCAACCTGGAGCGCATGGCGCAGATCGAACATATCGACGAGCTGGAAGGCATCATGACCGTGCAGGCGGGCGCCACCCTGCAAGCGGTGCAGGAGGCCGCCAGCCGGGCGGGGTGGTACTTCCCGGTGGATTTCGGCGCGCGCGGCTCGTGCCAGGTCGGCGGCAACGCCGCCACCAATGCCGGGGGAGAGCGGGTGATCCGCTATGGCACCATGCGCGACAGCGTGCTCGGGCTGGAAGCGGTGCTGGCCGACGGCACCGTGTTGAGTTCCCTGACCCGCCTGGTCAAGAACAGCGCGGGGCTGGACCTCCGTTTCCTGTTCATTGGCTCGGAGGGCACGCTGGGCATCATTACCCGCTTGCGGCTCAAGCTCCAGCCGATGCCGGCGTCCGCCGCCGCCGCGTTCGCCGCGGCGTCCGATATGCACGCGCTGGCTTGCCTGCTGCGAGATCTGAAGCGCGCGCCCGGCGTGAACTTGACGGCATTCGAGTTCATGTCGGGCGAGTTTGTGGCGGCCGCCAGCCGGCTGGCCGGCCGTTCATGCCCACTGGATGGCCGTTACCCGTGGTATGTGCTGATCGAATCGGCAGAGCACGCCGAGAGCGGCGGCGCATTGCAGCGCGCGCTCGAGCGGGCGCTGGAAAGCGGGCGCATCGCCGATTGCGCCGTGTCCGCCAGCCTGGCCGACACGGACGCGTTCTGGCAGTTGCGGCATAGTATTCCGGAGTTGCTGGCCGGATTGAAGCCCACCGTGAACTTCGATTGCGGCCTGCCCTGGGCCGAAATGGAAGGCTTCGTCGACCGCGTCAATGCCGCGATGCGCGCGCGCTACCCCGATGCGGCGCATCTGTTCTTCGGCCACTTGGGCGATAACAACATTCACCTGATGAGCGGTCCGCACCGCGTGGAAGATCTGCACGCGGTGGAGGCGCAGGTGTACGCGCAACTGCGCGGGCGCGAAGGCACGATCAGCGCCGAGCACGGCATCGGCTTCATCAAGAAGCCCTTTCTGGGCTACACGCGCAGCGCCGCCGAACTCGACGTCCTGCGCCGCCTGAAGGCCGCCCTGGATCCGCGCAACATCTTGAATCCGGGGCGCGTACTGGATTGACGCCAACGGTCCGTCTTCCATGTCGCGGCAGACCCCGCAGCCGGCCACCGCCTCGCCCGCCTACGCGACCCGATACCGCTCGATCACGTCCTCGCGCAGCCGCACGCCCAGCCCGGGTTCCTGCGGCACCTGCATGTAGCCGTTCTCGATCTTGGGGAAGCCGTCGGGCAGTTCCCACAGCAGCGGGTCGCGCTGCTTGTTGGCGAAGATCTCGACGAACAAGGCGTGCGGGTTGGCCGCCATCAGGTGGACGGCCACCTGGGGCTCTTCATGGTGCGCCATTTCGACGTTCATGAAGCGCGCCATTTCCGCCACGCGCTGCCATTCGGTGATGCCGCCGCACAGGGTGCAATCGAGGTTGAGGATCGAGACGCCGCCCTTGGTGATCAGGTCGCGGCAGGCGCGTCCGCTGATCTCGCCCTGGCCCACGTTGATGGGAATGGAGGTCTTCATGGCCAGCAGCATCAGCCCGTCGGTCTGGTCATACCATTTGCACGGCTCTTCCATCCAGCGCACGCCGAGGTCGGCGCGCTCCATGGCGACGCAGAACTTGACGGCGTCGAGCGGGTCCCAGCCCTGGTTGGCGTCCACGGTGATGACGAAGTCCGGCCCGCCGGCCTGGCGGGCCGCCCGCACGCGGGCGAAGTCTTCTTCGAGGCTGGCCCGGCCGACTTTCATCTTGATGCCGATGCAGCCGGCCGCGCGCACCATGTCGACTTCTTCGGCAATGGCGTCGAGCGGATCCTTGCCGTCCTTGGGGTAGTACCCGCCGATGGAGATGACCGGCACGCGATCGCGCACGCCGCCCAGCAGTTTGTACACGGGTGCGCCGTAGAGTTTGCCGCGGGCGTCCCACATGGCGTTGTCCAGGCCGCTGACCGCCTGCATCAGGATGCCGCGCGGATGCATGTCCAGCTGGTGCAGGCCGCGGTTGCCCAGGTCCAGGTTGAGCTTGAACATGGCGTCCCACAAGCGCTGGTAGTCGCGCACGTCCTGGCCCACCAGCAGGGGGGCCAGGTGGTCCCGGATGACCCGCACGATGTCGCGCTGGGTGTGGAATTCGTCGCCGCCGTAGGTTTCGCCGACGATGCCGTTGTCCAGGTGGACGCGGGTGACGATGGTGGGGCGGGTGCTGACCTGGTAGGTGCCGCCCTTGAATACTTCGCTCAGGCTCATGTCCAGCGCAATGGCTTCGACGTGGGCGATCTTCATCTGCATTCCTCTCGGTGATGGTTCGTGGCCCGCGGCGGGCCAGGCTGGAAAAGGGGCGGCTCCGGCCCGCCGGCGCCGCCGCCGGACTGGTGATCCGGCCTTACTGCGGCGCGATGCCCGCGTCGCGGATCACGCGCTGCCATTTCTGCTGTTCGCTGGCGGTGAAGTCGCGCAGGGCGTCAGGTCCGGTTTGCGCGGCGGGCAGGACGTCGATGCCGTTCTGCCGCAGGCCGTCGGTGAAGGACGGGTCGGCCAGCGCTTTCATGTAGGCGTCGCGCAAGGCGTCGATGGCCGGCTGGGGCGTGCCGGTCGGCGCATAGATGCCGTACCAGGTGGAAGCCAGGAAGCCCGGCAGTTCGCCGCCGGCCAGGGTCGGCACGCCGGGAAACAGCGACATCTCCGATTGCGAAGTAAGGGCCAGCGCCTTGAGCCGTCCGCCTTGCACCTGGGGCAGCGAGACGTTGGTCTGGTCCAGCATCGCGTCGATCTGGCCACCCATCAGGTCGGTCATCGCCGGCCCGGTGCCCTTGTACGGCACGAAGGTGAATTTCACTTGGGCCGTGGCGGCCAGGTGTTCGGCCGCCAGGTGCGACGACGAGCCGACGCCGGCGGTGCCGAACGTGAGTTTCTCGGGGTGCTTGCGCGCCTCGGCAAGCAGGTCGGCCGCGCTGTTGTAGCGCGCATCCTGCTTGACCAGCAATACCATCGGCGTGTCGGGGAAGCGGAACACCGGCGTGAAGTCGCGCAGCGGATCGTATTTCAGCGACTTGAACAGGTACGGCGCGGCGGCCATGGTGCCGATGTGGCCGACGAACAGGGTGTAGCCATCGGCTTGGGCGCGCGCGGCGCGCATGGCGCCCAGGGTGCCGCCCGCGCCCGGCACGTTCTCGACGATGATGCTCTGGCCCAGTTCGGTCGCCACGCGTTGCGCGACGGTGCGGGCGATGGCGTCCGTGGGGCCGCCCACCGCGAACGGCACGATCCAGGTAATGGCCCGCTCCGGATAGGGCG
Source organism: Bordetella genomosp. 2 (assembly GCF_002261345.1). Lineage (GTDB taxonomy): Bacteria > Pseudomonadota > Gammaproteobacteria > Burkholderiales > Burkholderiaceae_B > Bordetella_A. The sequence goes on from NZ_NEVT01000003.1 coordinate 327,696, forward strand.
CGGCGCTGGCCGAGCCCAGGATGGCGGCGGCGGCCATGCCCGCCGCCCAGCGCCATGCTGCTGTGGCAATGCTTGTCATGTTGTCTCCCCTCTCTGTGCTTGAAATTCCCGCGACCGGGCCTGGCGACACGCCTTGGCCGCGTGATGCGGACGCTTGGGCGTGGCACGGAGGGAATCATATCGGCCACAGTTGGCTATACAATCCACCGGATTGTCACTTCATGATGCACGAATCGTGGCTGATCTTTCCAACCTGTCCGACCTGCGCCTGTTCGTCGAAGTGATCCGGCATGGCAATTTCGTGCGCACGGCCACCGAGCTGGGCATGTCCCCTTCCTATGTCAGCAAGCGCATCGGGTTGCTGGAGGCGGAGCTCGGCGTGCGCCTGCTGCACCGGACCTCGCGGCAGGTCAGCGCCACGCCGCAGGGCGAGAAGACCTATGAATGGGCGCGCGGTATTCTCGACCGGGTGCGGCAGATGCAGGACGCGCTGGCCGAAGACGCCAGCGAACCGCGCGGCTCGCTGCGGGTCAGTTCGAGCTTCCGGCTGGGACGCAACCATGTGGCGCCGGCGATTTCGTTGCTGGCCAAGCGCTATCCCCGGCTGGACGTGTCGTTGACGGTCCTGGACCGCCCGGTCGACCTGCTGAGCGAGGGGCTGGATATCGACATCCGCATCGGCCAGGTGCCCGAGCCTCATCTCGTCGCGCATCGCATCCTGCAGAGCCACCGGATCCTCTGCGCCGCGCCGTCCTACATCGAGCGCCACGGCGCCCCGGCGCAGTTATCCGACCTGGCGCGGCATTCGTGCCTGGTGTTCCGCGAACGCGACCAGCCCTTCGGCACCTGGCGGCTGACCGGGCCGCGCGGCCTGGAGTCGGTCAAGGTGACCGGGACCCTGTCTTCCAACAACAACGACATCATCCGCCAGTGGGCGTTGGACGGGCACGGCATCGTGCGGCTGGCCGAATGGGATTGCGCCAAGAGCCTGTGCGCGGGCGAACTGGTCCAGGTGCTGCCGGCCTACCGATGGCCGGCCGATATCTGGGCGGTGACCACGGGCCGCCTGTCGGAGTCGGCCAAGGTCAGGGTCTGCGTCAACTTCCTGCGCGAGCAGCTCACCTCCGGGCCCTATGCACTGTGGCCCACCTTGCCGGCGCGCTGACGCCGGCGCCAGCCGCCACCTGTTGTGACTGCGGGGCGCGCGCATCGTCGATGCCCGTCGTCCGGGCGCAGCCCCGCCGCCGCGCGCCACCCTTTTTGTGGCGGCGGCGCGTCAAAAGATGAAAATTAGATTGAATTGAGATATTTAGGAAAGATTTTGAATCTGGGCTAAATATCATTTATTCGGAGATATTGATTTCAAATAAAAGCGTCATTATTTCGGGCATGGATTGCTGATTATTCATTTGCATTTCAAAAGCATTGAAAAGTTGGTTTCCGGGCCGTAGTTGTTTTCCATCCGCGCAGATACGATCGCCGGGCATTCAGTTGTTTCGTGGGCCGCAAGGCCGAATGCCATTGATTTATCGACTCGAATGGAAAGTTAATAATGGCGAAAATAACCCTCGGCCCATGGCCTCTCTCGAATACTCAGGATGTAGATCAATCCGATTATGTCGGTGACACGCTGACCGTTGATACGATTATCGGAAATTCCACCATCAATATTGCCAATTCCAGCGGTTCCGATGAAACCTTGATGCTGAAATTGACGCGCCTGAGCCCGATCGGCGGTACTACCACGGTGAATATCGGGGAAAATGCCCACGTAGGCCTGGCGGAAGGCTTCGATTTCAGCATCGGGCAGGTCAATAATTTCAATCTTGCCGATGGCGCGACGCTGCAGTATTCGTCCGCCACCTTCTCGGTGGGCGGCCTGAATTCGGCCAATTTCAACCTGGGGGCCGGCGGCCAGTCCACGCTGATCTACGACCCGCAGGGCACCGACCTGACCCTGTTCAACAGCACGCCCAAGGTCAGCGGCCTGTCGGCCGGCGACCAGATCCAGGTGCTGGGCGCCACCAGCGGCAGCGTGGAAGGCAGCGAACTGGTGTTCCGCGATGCCGATGGCAGGGTGCTGGGCCGGTTCAACGCGGAAGGCGAGGATCTTTCCAAGGTCGTGTTCGAGAACGGCGTCATGACGTACGCCTGCTTCCTGAAGGGCACGCACATCGCCACCCCGGACGGCGAAGCGGCGGTGGAAACGCTGCGGGCCGGTGACCGCGTGCTGACGGCGGACGGCAAGGTCGCCACCGTCAAGTGGGTAGGCTACCGCAAGCTGCACAAGGCCAGGATCCCGGCGCGCGACGCGGTGCGGGCCTTCCCGATCACCTTCCAGCGCGGCTCGATCGCCGACAACGTGCCGCACCGGGACCTGTGCCTGTCGCCGGGGCACCATGTCTATTTCGACGGCCTGCTGGTGCCGGCCATGGCGCTGGTCAACGGCCAGACCATCGTGCAGGACTTCAAGGTCTCCACGTTCGAGTATTTCCATGTCGAGCTGGAAGAGTTCGGGATCCTGCTGGCCGAAGGCCTGCCGGCCGAGTCGTATGTCGATACCGGCAACCGCTCCATGTTCCAGAACGCCGGCGAAGTCGCCCTGAACCCCGATTTCGGCCCCGCCACCGGCCGGCCCGACATCGCCGGGATCAAGGTGGTGCAGCAAGGTCCCCAGGTGGAGGCCATTCGCAAGCGCCTGCTGGCACGCGCCGCGTTGCTCAGCGGCGCCCGGCTGGTCAAGGATGCCGAGCTGTGCCTGATGGTCGGCGCGCAGCGGGTCGATTGCGGCGCGCCATGCGACCGGGACGGCATGTACCGGTTCGCGTTGCCGGCCGGGCTGCACGACGATGTGCGCATTGTTTCCAACAGCGCCGTGGTGCGCGACGTCTCGGCGCATGCGCGGCGGGATCTCCGCTGCATCGGCGTCGGTATCGTCGCCCTGTCGATCGAGACGGCCGACGGCGTGCGCAGCATTGCCCTGGATGATGCGGCGCTGCAGGGATTCCATCCCGTGCAGGATGTGCATGGCGTGAAGATGCGCTGGACCACCGGCGAGGCCCGCATTCCGGCCGCGCTGCTGCACGGCGCGACGGCGATCGAGGTGCACGTGCTGCGCACCTATCAATACTGGAAGAAGGCCGCCTGAGGCCGATGTCCCGGCCGCGCCAGCGGCCGGGACTTCGCCGCCAGGAGGCGTTGGCGTGAGAAGGCCCGTCCCGGGCCGCGGTGTCGCCGGGGCGGCCGGCCTGCAATCACGGTATTTTGCAGGCAGGCAGGTAGCGTGCGGAAAAGAACCAAGTACAGCGCGAAGATCCTGATCTGCTCGGATGTCCGCGCCGCAAACCTCATTGCAGATGGCTTGACCGCCCTGGGCTGTCCGGCCCGGGTGTATCGGGAAGACGAATATCCGCTTGGCGACGGCCGCGCCAGCCGGCGCGTCATTGTCTGCGCGCCGCCGCCGCAGCGGGCGCTGGCGGCGGCGGGCGATATCGTGCGCATCCGGCCCGACGCCTTGCTGATCTGTGTCGGCTATGACCAGCACCTGGGCACCCGGCTGTTGTTGGCCGGCGCGGACAGCTGGATGCCGCTGCCCGAAAGCGACCTGCTGGTTTTTGCGATGCTGCAGGCGCTTGACCGCCTGCTGCGGCGGCGCGCCGGGCGGGATGCGGCGGACGACCGGGGCCTGCCGGCGGCGACAGCCCGCGCGCTACGGCTTGGCGCGGCGCGCCAGCGCCCGGCCGGGAACGCAACCGGCGCGGCGGGGGCCTGGTGCCTGTCGAAGAACAATGCCCTGATCGCGCCCGATGGCGCGGGCGTGGTGCTCTCCGCGCAGGAGGCGCGCCTTATACGAGGCTTCTTGCGCAGCCGGGATCACATCGTCATGAAGGGCGACCGGGAGATTTTCGGCGGCCATGCGCTGGCGGCCCGCTCCACCGCGCTGATGATCAGCCGCCTGCGGGCGAAGTTCCGCAGGCTCGGCGCCGAGCTGCCGATCAAGTCGCTCTATGGCATTGGCTACCGGTTCCACGCCCCGCTCGAGGGCGAGGCGTGACGCGGCTGGCCGCGCCAGCCCGGCGCTCGCCATGGCCCAGGCCGAATCACCATTCTTGGCACTTCCGGCCGTGGCATGGACGCCGCAGCATAGGGGTTGCGCGCCAGGCCCGGCCTGGCGCCGCGCGATCCCGCTTCAAAGGCCCATCCATGACCCGACAACGCCTGGACTATTTTGCAGTTTCCCCCGAGTTTTCCAAAGCCTATCTGGCGTTCAGCGCCGCCCTGAAGGCCAAGCCCGTCATCCGCGAATTCGAGGACCTGGTGACGATCCGGGCCTCGCAGATCAACCAGTGCGGCTTCTGCCTGGACATGCACGTCAAGCAGGCCCGGATCCATGGCGAGCGCGAGCTGCGCCTGCATCACATCGCCATCTGGCGCGACTCCACGCTGTTCTCGCCGCGCGAGCGCGCCGCGCTGGCCTGGACCGAGGCGCTGACCGTGCTGTCGCCGCAGGGCGTGCCGGATGCGGTGTATGAGTCGGTGCGCCAGGAACTGTCGGAAACCGAGCTCTCGGACCTGACCTTCCTGGTGGTCGGCATCAACGGCTGGAACCGCCTGAACGTCGGTTTCTGCACCACGCCGGGCTCGGCCGACCGGCAGTTCGGCCTGGACAAGGCCGGCCTGGACTGAAGGCTGGCGCGCCGCCTTACAACAGCGCCGCGATGCGCCGGCCGAGTTCCTCGGCCTGCTGGCGCGACGCGATATTGGTGAAGCTCAGCATCAGCCCGCGCGGGCCCGCGGCCGACGACCAGCGCGACAGCGCCTGGGCATACATGCCGTGTTCGAGCATGCGGTCGGCCAGCCGGGCGTCGCTGGCGCGGCCCGCCAGGCGCACCACCAGGTGCATGCCGCCCGGCTGCGGCTCGATCTGCATGCGCGACCCGAAGGCGGCCGCCAGCCCGGCCGCCGTGGCCTGCCGCCGTTCGGCATAGAGCTTGCGCATACGCTGGATGTGCCGCGCGAAATGTCCTTCGGTCATGAACTGGCTGACGATGCCCTGCGCCAGGCCGGGCGCGCCCGCGCCCAGCACCTGGTTGATGCGTTCGAAGCGCGGCACCAGCGCCGTCGGCACGACCAGGTAGGCCAGCCGGATGCCCGGGAACAGCACCTTGCTGAAAGATCCGGCATACACCACGCGGCCATGGCGGTCCAGGCTCTGCAGCGCCGGCAGCGGGCGGCTGACATAGCGGTATTCGCCGTCGTAGTCGTCTTCGACGATCCAGGCCTTGCGCTGGCGCGCCCAGTCCAGCAGCGCCTGGCGCCGCGGCAGGCTCAGCGACATGCATAGCGGGCTCTGGTGGGCGGGCGTCACGATGGCGGCCTGCGCGTCCGCGTAGCGGGCCACGCCTTGCGCGACCTGCATGCCTTCGGCGTCCACGGCGACCGGCGCCGGCTCGATGCCGGCTTGCGCCAGCAGTTCGCGGGTGGGCGGATAGCCGGGATCTTCCACCCAGGCGCGCGCGCCCGGGTGCAGCAGCGCCTGCACGATCAACTGCAGGCTGCCGCGATAGCCGGTGGTGACGAATACCTGCTCGGGCGAGCACAGGATGCCGCGCGCTACCTGCAGGTGCGCGGCAATGGCGGTGCGCAGCGCGGGCAGGCCATGCGGCGGCGGGTACATCAGGTCGGCCGCCTGCATGCCGCGCAGGTAGCGGGCGCCCAGCCGCGCCCAGAGCTTGCGGGGAAATGCATCGAGCGCCGGCATGCCCATCTGGAACGGCAATAGCGCGGCGGGCGACAGCCAGGCGCCGCCAGCAGCCGTGCGCGTCGGCGCGGCGGCGACCGCGGCTGCCCGCGGCTGCAGGCCCGGGGTCACGATGGTGCCGGCCTGGCCGCGCGGCTGGATATAGCCTTCGGCGCCGAGCAGCGCGTAGGCCGTTTCGACCGTGCCGCGGGCCACGCCCAGTTCCTTGGCCAGCGCGCGCGCCGCCGGAATGCGCCCGCCCGGCTTGAGCACCCCCTTGGCAATCGCATCGCGAAAGCGCGCGTAGATCTGCCGGTACAGGGGCTCGGCCCCGGCGCCCGAGAGCGGTGGCGAATGGTGCGGGGGCGATAATTTCATGGACTAGTCCATATGTCGTTTTATGGCTCTTTCGATTATGTCATGGACTGCCTAGCATGACGGCATCGCTGGTGGCGCGCCACGCGCGGCCGCGGCCCACCCCATGTTTCAGCAAGGACAGTCATGAACCCACCGCCCCTCCGCCACGTCGAGACCGCCGCGGAGCTGCGCGCCTGCTTTCCGGTGATGCGGCAATTGCGGCCGCGGCTGGCGGACGCCGCCGATTTCATCGAGCGCGTGGCGCGCCTGCGCGCGGAAAACTACCAATTGCTGGCCGCCTGGGACCAGGACCAGGTCGTGGCGCTGGCCGGCTATCGCCTGCAGGAAAACCTGATCTACGGGCGCTTTCTTTATGTGGACGACCTGGTCGTCAGCGAGGCGCAGCGCGGCGCCCGCTGGGGCGCCCGGCTGCTGCAGGCGCTGGACGGCATCGCGCGCGGCGCGGACTGCCGGCAACTGGTGCTGGACACCGGCCTGGCCAACGCCCTGGCGCAGCGGTTCTACTTCCGCCAGGGCCTGCTGACCGGCGCGATCCGCTTCAACAAGATCCTGGACAATCCATCCTCATGAGCATTCTGCGCATCACTTGCAGCCCGCGCGGCGCCGCCTCGGAAAGCCATCGCCTGGCGCAGGCCATCATCGGCCGGATCGCCTGCGCCGATGCCGCCGCCGCCGAATCCGTCGTCGAAGTCGACGCCGGCCGGCTGCCGCATGTAGACCCCGACTACGCCGCCGCGCTGTGCGCGGCGGCCGATCCGGCCGGGCCGGTGGCCGAACGCGGCTCGTTGGGCCTGTCGTCGCGCCTGATCGCCTCGCTGGCGCAGGCCGACTACGTGGTGATCGCCACGCCGATGCACAACTTCACGGTGCCGTCGGCCCTGAAGGCCTGGATCGACCATGTCGTGCGCGTACGCCACACCTTCAACATCACGCCGGAAGGCAAGATCGGCGTCCTGGCCGACCGCCCGGTATTCGTGGCGATTTCGGCGGGCGGCCTGTTCTCGGGCAGCGGCCCGCGGCAGCCGGATTTCCTGACGCCCTACCTGAAGACGGTGCTGGGCACCATCGGGCTGCGCGATGTGACGTTCTTTTCCGTGGAAGGCACTGTGCGCGGCCTGGATGCGCTGCGCGCCGCCCGCGCCGACGCCGAAGCGCAGATCGCGGCGGCGGTGGCGCGAACCATGGCGCGCCGCGCGGCGGTTGCGGCTTGCTAGCGCCGCGCGTCCCGCAGCCGCCATCACGGCGACGAGGATCAAGATGGCGTGATACCCGCCGCTTCGACATAGCCTTTCCAGCGCAGTTTGTCCTGCTTGACGAAGGCGTCGATCTCTGCGGGCGAGGCGGGGGGATAAACCAGGAAGCCCTGCTTCATATAAGTGTCTTGCACGCTGGGCGTGTCCAGGGTCGCCTGGAACTCCCGGTTCAGCAGTTCCACCACGTCCGCGGGCGTCTTGCGCGGCGCGAACACGGCGTGCCAGGTGACCACGTCATAATCGCTCCCGACGATGCTGGCGATGGTGGGCAATTTGGGCGCCCAGGGCAGCGTCTCGCTGCTGGACACGGCCAGCGCCACCAGCTTGCCGGCCTTGACCAGCGGGTCGACGACCGACCAGGCGTCGATATGAAAGGTATTGCGGCCGGCCGCCAGGTCGGACATGGCCGTCATATCCTTGTACGGCACGTGCAGCACGCCGGGTGCGCCGATTTTCTGGCAGAAGATCGAGCCGGCAATATGGCTGGACGTGCCCACGCCGTAGGAACTGAAGCTGCATTTCGCCGGATCCTTGCGAATGTGGGCGACCAGCTCTTCGGCCGTCTTGATGCCCAGGCCGGCGTGGGCCACCAGCACCAGCGGCAGCTTGGCGGTGCGCGACACGGCCGCGAAGTCATGGTCCGGATCGAAGGGCAGGCTGCGGTACACGTACGGATTGATGCAGAATGGCGTGGCGGTGGAATACAGCAGGGTTGCGCCATCGGGGCGCGAGACGGCCACCTGGCGGGTGCCGATGTTGCCGGCTGCGCCCGGCTTGTTCTCGACGATGAAATTCCCGCCCAGGCGGTTGGCGACGTCATCGACGAGCAGGCGGGCGATCACGTCCGTGCTGCCGCCCGAACCGTATGGCACGATGACGGTTACCGGGCCGGCCGGGTAGCCGCCGGATTTCGCCCGCGCGAATCCGGGCAAGGCGGCGGTTCCGCACAGGCTGGCCAGCACTCTCAAGGCATTGCGACGCTGATGGTTCATGGATTGCTCCTGTAGTTGGGATCACGTCCGACCCCTTCATCGCGGCCTGGGTCCGGGACCCGGCCGCGTCGGACGGTGCAAGGCTGGAGCCGGCTGCAGAGTGCCTGGGCACAGAACGAACCGGATGAATCCCGACAGCTTATGGATGGATGGAGAGCTTGCCCCCGCTCGTCGGTCAGCGGGCCCTCCAGTGGTCATAGGCATCCCGCGCCTGGTACCAGCTGCCTATGCCGAACAGGAACCAGGTATTGCCGAAGTAAAACGGATGGCCGGGTATTTCCCCCATGTCGAAGGCATTGATCGGATCGCGCGACTGCGCGGCGATCTTGCGGCCGACGCTGTCTCCCAGGTAGCTCATCATGGCCACGCCGCTGCCATTGCAGCCGAGCGCGTAATACAGGCCGTCGGCGCCGCCGATATGCGGCATGGAGTCCAGCGTCATGGCCACATTGCCGCCCCAGCTGTGGCTGATGCGGGTGCCCGCCAGCTGCGGAAAGCGCTTGAGCATCGCGCGATGCAGCAGCCGGGCCGTAGTGTCTTCGCGGGTCGGGGTAAAGCGTGCCCGGCCGCCGAACAACAGGCGCCGCCCGTCGGGCGACAGGCGGTAATGGTTGACCACGCGCCGCGATTCGGACACCGCGCGATTGGTGGGCAGCAGGCTGGCCGCCAGGTCGGGCGACAGTTCTTCAGTGGCGATCATGTAGGTGGCGATCGGAACCACCTTGCGGCCCAGGTCCGCCAGGCCGGGGCCGGTGTAGCCGTTGGTGGCGATCACCACTTGTTGCGCGCGCACGGTGCCGCGCGGCGTGTCGATGTCGTAGCCGCCCGCCAGGCGGGCGATGCGCTGCACCGGGGTGTTGCCGTGCACCCGCGCGCCGGCGTCGCGCGCGGCTTGCAGCATGCCGCCGTACAGCTGCGCCGGATGCAGGTGGCCGGCGCGCTCGATCAGCGCGGCGCCGTGATAGATGGGCGAGCCGATCTCCGCGGCGAGCTGGTCGCGCGGAATCATGCGGGCATTGGAGCCGGTGCAACTGTTCAGCTGGTCCAGGCGCTGCTGCCAGGCCTGGTAGTGTTGCGGCACCCACATGGTGGTCAACCGCCCGGTTTTTCGCCAGCCGCATTGGATGCCGTGCGTCTCGATCAGCGATTCCACGTAGGTCATGGAATCGGCCGCGTCGCGCAGCCGCTGGGCCAGGCGCTGCTCGCGCTGCGCGGGGCTTTCGCCGACGGAGGCCAGCGCCTTCTTCTGCACATTCACGCCGCCGGAGACCTGCCCGCCCGAGCGCGTGCTGGCCCCCTGGCCCGGCCGTCCGGCCTCCAGCACCAAGGCCTCTATGCCGGCCCGGCGCAAGGCCAGGGCGCAGCAAATGCCGGTGTAGCCGCCGCCCACGATCACGACGTCGGCGTGGGCCGGCAGCGTGTCCAGGCCGGTCTCGGGCGGTTCGTAGGCCTCCCACCAGTAGGGGCGGCGCTGGAAGTCCGGGGTGAATATGTCAGCGGTAGAAGCCATGCGATGCTCCCGATGTGGTGGAAACCGCCAGGCTTCAGGCCCCGGCCGTGGCGCCTGCGCTGATGGTGTGCAGCGGCGGCAGGTCGGCATAGCGCTCGCTCAGCCGCGCATAGACGCGCTCGATGTCTGCCGCGCCGCCACCGGAAGGCGGCGGCGTGTCCGACAGGGCGGCAAACAACTGGTGCTTGACGAAAAACCGCCAGGCGACGGGGATGGCTGCCAGGATGCGCGTCATGGCGTCATAGCGCTGGGCCGTCCAGATGCTTTCGAAGCGTGTGCGGCCGGGCCCATAGTCGAAATGACTGTCGGCGCCGCGGGCGGCGCCGCGCAATTCGCGCGTCGCGGCCTCGTCCACGGTCAGGTCGTCGCGCACCACGACGCCGTAGGCGGCGCGGGCGCGTGCCGGCGATACAAAGCCGCAGCGCACATCTTCCAGCACCTGTTCCACCGGCCGTTCATGGGGATGCCCGTAGCCGCCGCCGGCCGGGCCTTGCAGGCGGATGACGTCGCCGGGGGCGCAGTTCACCAGGTCGCTGTTGCGCAATTCTTCAGGGTTTTCGGAGTCCGGGTTCTTGATGAAGCGCGAATTGGCCCCGGCCTTGCCGCCGACCACGCCCCAGGCCGCCAGTTCCGAGCGGTTGCGGTTGCGCGCCGTGACGACGCCGTTGGGCGCCAGCAGCCTGAACTCCATGGTGGCGGCATTGCCGCCGCGCAGCCGGCCGGCGCCGCCCGTATCCGGGACCAGGCCGTAGCGGATGATCTCGATGGGGACTTCGGCTTCGTTGATTTCCACCGGGGTGTTCTTCAGGAACGCGTTGTTGGCGCCGCAACCTTCCACTCCGTCATGCTCCGGCCCGCCGCCGGCGCCCCCGCCGCACGGTCCGATGGACGACAGCACCTGGCGGCCTTCGCGGGTGGCCGTCTTGACGTTCAGCAGGGTCGATCCGCCTGCGGGGCAGGCCGGCAGGCGGTCGGGCAAGGCCCGGCTGAAGACGCCGAAGGTGCAGGCCTGGATGACGGCCGCCATCAGGCTGCGCATGCCTACCGCGGCGGGGGCGTGCGGGTTCACCACCGAACCTTCGGGCAGGATTGCGTGCATGGGGCGCACCGATCCGGCGTTCAGGACATTGCGCGGCGCCAGGGTATGCATGACATAGATCAGCCCCACCGTGATGACCGAATGGTGGCCATCCCCGCCGGTCGGCACGTTCAGGGACGAGGCCACCTGGGGATCGCTGCCGGTGAAGTCCAGCTCCAGTTCGTCGCCGCGCACCCGCAGGGTGATATGTATGCGGCAGGGATAGCCGCCCACCGAATCTTCGTCGGCATACTCCGAGAACTCGTACTCGCCGTCGGGGATGCCGCGAACCAGGGCGCGCGTCTGCTGTTCGGCGTAATCCAGGATCGCTTCCGCGCCCTGCATGAATTCTTCGACGCCGAAGCGGTCGATGATCTCGTGCACTTTGCGCTCGCCCACGTTCAGCGCGGCGATCTGCGCATTGAGGTCGCCCTGGTTCTGTTCGGGCATGCGCACATTCACCTGCATGATGCGCAGCAGTTTTTCGTCGATGACGCCGTCGCGCATCAGCAGCATGGGCGGTATACGCAGTCCTTCCTGGTGTACTTCGGTCAGGGTGCGCGACAGCGAGGCCGGCACGGCGCCGCCCATGTCGGTATTGTGGATGTGGGTGCCCACGAAGCAGACCAGCGTGCCGCCGCGGAAAACCGGCTTCCATACGTGCATGTCCGGCGTGTGCGTCGACACATAGCCGCTGTAGGGGTCGTTGGTCAGGTAGATGTCGCCTTCGCGGTAGTCGTCGAACATCGCGATGACGCGGCCGTAGTCCAGCCCGGTGTACCAGGTGGCGCCGAAGGTCTTGGGCGAGGCGAAAGTCTTGCCCGCCGGCGTCATCAGTTGCGCCGAGAAGTCCTCGGTTTCCTTGACGAAGGTGGAGTAGGCCGTGCGCATCAGCGTATAGCCCATGGCCTCGGCGGCGGCCGTGCAGTGGTTGGCCAGGACTTGCAGGCGGAAATTGTCCAGGGTCGTGCTCACGACGCGGCTCCTTCGGAAGTGATGCGCAGGTTGGCGAACTCGTCGACATGGCAGGCGTGGTCGCACGGGATCACCGTGGTGCAGTCGTCTTGCGTAACGATGGCCGGCCCGCTGAAGCGTTGCCCGGCGTGCAGGGCGGTGCGGGCATACAGGTCGACCTCGCGGAAGCCGCCGTCCAGCCAGACACGCAGCGAGCGTTCCGGACGCGGGGCGCCCGGGCGCGACGGGTGGCGCGGGAAACGCGGCTTGTCGTTGTTGCCGGCAATGACGACGCGCAGGCTGACGATCTGCACCGGAGCGCGCTCGTCGGCATGTCCGTACAGCTGGCGGTGCATGGCGTGGAAGGCCTGCCCTATGGCCTGCAGATTGCCGGCTTGCAGGTCGGCCGGGTCCAGTACGGTGTCGATTTCGTACGATTGGCCGCGGTAGCGCATTTCCGCGGAATAAACCAGTTCGGCCTGGTCGACATGGCCCTGTTCTTGCATCAGCCACTGCTCCGCGCGTTGGCGCAGCGTGGCGAACTCGTCGCGCACGGTGGGCAGGTTGGCCGGCGTCAGGTCTGTGTACACCGTCTTCAGGAAGTCGCTTTTCAGGTCGGCGATCAGGCCGCCCAGGGCGCTCAGCGTGCCGGGCGAGGGCGGCACGACGACTTCCTTGACCTTGATCTCGCGCGCCAGGAAGCAGCCCAGCATGGGGCCGGCGCCGCCGAAGGCCAGCACGGCGTATTCGCGCGGGTCGATGCCGTAGCGCGACACCAGCCCGCTGACTTCCGCGCACATGCCCGACACCGCGATCTGGATAATGGCTTCGGCGGTCTCTTCGATACCGCGGCCCAGCTGGCCGGCCAGTTCGCCCACGGCTTCGCGCGCCGCCTCGACGTCCACTTCCACCGCCTGGTAACCCAGGTCGGAATGCCCCACCAGGCCGCAGCACACGAAGGCATCGGTAATGGTGGCGCGGGTGCCGCCGCGCCGGTAGCAGGCCGGCCCGGGGCGCGAGCCGGCGCTTTCCGGGCCGACCTTCAGCACGCCCAGCGGGTCGACCCAGGCGATGGAGCCGCCGCCTTCGCCGACCGACGACACCGACACTGACGGGATGTGGATCTGGAAGTCGCCGATCAGTTCGCCGACCCCGTACATCGGCTTGCCATCCATGATGACCGCGATGTCGGCGCTGGTGCCGCCGATGTCGAGGCTCAGGCAGCGGGGAATGCCGGCGGTGGCCGCCACATGGCTGGCCCCGATGACGCCGGCCGCGGTGCCCGAGAGAATCATCTGCACGCAGTCGCGCTTGCCTTGTTCGGCGGTCATGACGCCGCCGTTGGACTTGGTCAGCCGGGGTTCCGGCCGCACGCCGGCGTTCTTCAAGGCGCTTTGCAGCGACCCCAGGTAATGCGCGACGCGCGGTTGCACGTAGCCGCCGATGACCGCGGTGATGGTGCGCTCGTATTCGCGGATGATGGGCCAGGTCTCGCTGGAGCACGACACGGGCAGGTCGGGCGCGAGCGACTCGATGATCTGCTTGGCGCGCAGTTCGTGGGCCGGGTTGCGGTAGGAGTGCAGCAGCGAAATGACGATGCCTTCGGCGCCGGCCGCCCGCGCCGCCTGGACGGCGCGCTGCACGCTGGCTTCGTCCAGCGGCTTGCGCACCGAGCCGTCCGGCGCCATGCGTTCGGCGATGCCGAACACCATGCTGCGCTTGACCAGCGGCTCGGGGCGCCGCGACAGCAGGTGGTACATGTCGGGCGTCTTCAGGCGCGCGAGTTCCAGCACGTCGCAGAAGTTCTCTGTGGTGAAGAGCGCCAGCTTCAGGCCCTTGCGCTGGATGACGGTGTTGATGCCCACCGTCGTGCCGTGGGTGAAGTAGCTGATCTGCCCGGGCTGGATGCCGTAGCGCTCGCCCAGCATGCGCACCCCGGCGATGACTTCCTGCCCCGGCTCGTCCGGGCGGGAAAACACTTTCAGGCTCTTGATCTCGCCGCTGTCTTCGTCAAACACCGCGAAATCCGTGAACGACCCGCCGATGTCGACGCCTACTCTGTACCCCATGAATGCCCCCAAAACGATGTCGCGGAGTGAGCGAACCGCTTGCAGGCGCCCCTGAAGCGGGTTATGATGTTCACTAGATGAACAATAATTTCATACAGTGGTCAAATGAATGATAATAGGTCGGTCCAGAGGTGTCTAGCCATCCTGCGCGCTTTCCGTAGCGGGCCGGGGCAATCCCTGACGGCTCTGTCCAAGGCGGTGGAACTGCCGCATTCCACGGTGCTGCGCCTGCTCAACACGCTGCAAAGCGAGGGCTATGTGCGCAAGGAAGGCACGCTGTGGTCGCTGACGCCGCAGTTGCTGGAAATCGGCTTTGCCGCCCTGGCCAATACGGGCGTCAACGATGTCATCCAGGCGGCGCTGCAGGCGCTGGCCGAACGCTGTTCGGGCACCGTGAACATCGGCGAAAAAAGCAAGGACGAAGTCATCATCATTGCGCGCGCCAGTTCCGAGTCCGAACGCCGCAAGATCCTGGTCGTCAATCTGCGGGTGGGCAATTCCCTGCCGCCGGGCAGCGCCCTGTGCGCCGCGCTGGACCTCCCCGAAGACCAGTGGTCAATCGCCGTCTACCCCGATCGCAAGGTCACCACGGTGGGCATATCGCTGTTCAGCGGGCCCGCGCGCAGCCTGTCGCTCGGGCTGTCCGTGAATGACGAGGACTATTCCCGGCAGCGCATAGAAAGCGAACTGCTGCCGATGTTGCGGGCGGCGCGCGACGAGATTCGGCGGTTGATGCGGTTGGGCGAGGTATGAAGGCGCCCGTCCGCCGCCTGGCCGGATAGACTCCGGCCAGGCAGGAAGCGGACAGGGCGCTGCGCGGTTCTTTGCGTGTGTCAGCGCCGCGCGTCCCCCAGCCTGCGACGCAGGCCGGCGGCCGCGGCCACGGCCAGCAGCGCGGCCAAGCCGACGATCAGCGCGGCCGCGCGCCAGCCATAGGCGTCGATGGCGCGGCCCACCGCGACCGGCCCGACGATCTGGCCGAGGTTGTTGCCCTGCATGATCAGGCCGATGACCATCGGCGTCAGCGCGGCCGCCGGCGCCGCGAGCGGCGCGCTGGACAACAGGGTGGCGGGGATCAGGCCGCCCACCGCGGAGAACAGCATGCAGAGCAGGAAGGTCGGCGTCGCGGGCAGCACTGCCAGGAAGACCAGCAGGCCGGTCGCGCCCATCGCCAGGCTGGCTCCCGCCAGCAGCAGGGGCCGTGGCACGCCGCGCGACAGCAAGTAGCCGGCGGCCAGGTTGCCAAGAATGTTCACCGCCGAGGCCAGCGCGCTCAATGCGCCGGCCGCGCCGTGGGCGACGGCCATGCGCTCCATGAGCAGGACCGGCAGGAAGCTGAACAGCGCGAAGAACATCAGGCTGTACAGCCCGAAGGCGCCGGCCAGTATGGCGGGGCTGCCGGCGCGCCATACGCCGGCGGCGTCGCGCGGCAGGTCGCGCCACGCCACTGCGCGCCGCGCGCGCGCCGCCGGCACGCACATCATGACGCCGAGCGCGGCCAGCAGGGCCAGGCCCGCGCCGGCCCACCACAGCGCTTGCCAGCTGCTTGCCAGCGGTCCCAGCAGCATGGCCGCCGCCATGCCGGCGGGCATGAAGCAGCTCCACAGCGCGAAGGCCTGGTCGCGGTGACGGGCCGCGACTACGTCGGGACGTCCCAGTATGGCGGGCGCCGCCACGGTGACGAACAGAAAGCCCGCGCCTTCGAGGACGCGCGAGCCGAGCAGCACGGCGTAGGAACTGGTGGCGGCGCCCAGCGCCGCTCCGGCGGCGATGCCCAGCAGCCCGGCCGCCAGCACGCGCTTGTCGCCCGCGCTGCTGACCACCGCGCCGGCCGGAATGCCGCCGACCACGCCGAGAATGGCGAAGATGCCCGTCAGCCAGCCGATCGCGCCGAGGTTCAGGCCGAGGTCGGCCTGCAGCATGGGCACGGCGATGGCGGCCTTGCCGACCTGCACGGCGGCGACCACGCCGCTGGCCACCACCATTGCCACGGTGGCCCATTGTGTCGCGCCGGCCGGCGCGCGGAGTGGCGCATCTTGGGTGAGGGTGGACATGGATGATCTCTTCAATGCAAAACAGGCAAATGCTAGCGAGCCAGGTCGAACAGCAGAAGTGACATAATTACGATAGTTTTGATCAGAAAAACAGATCATGCTGGACGCCCTGACCCTGGACCAGATCCGCACTTTCGTGGCCGTGGCCGACTGCGGCAGTTTTCGCGCCGGCGCCGGCAAATTGCGGCGTGTGCAGTCGGGCGTCAGCGCCAGCATCGCCAACCTCGAGACCCAGCTCGGCATCCAGCTGTTCGACCGGTCCGGCCATCGTCCGGTACTCACGCCCCAGGGCCAGGCGCTGCTGGCCAATGCGCGCGACATCCTGCTGCGCGTCGACGCCATGCGGGCCCGCGCGCGCGGTTTCGGCGACGGGGTGGAAGCGGAGCTGGCACTGGTGGTCGACACGCTGTTCCCCTTGCACCAGATCGGGCAGGCCATCGCCGCCCTGCGGCCGGCTTATCCGTGGGTGTCGGTGCGGCTCGCCATCGAGCCGCTGGGCGGCCCGCTGCAGGCCCTGCTGGACCAGCGCTGCACCCTGGCCGTCACGGTCGGCGAGAACTTCCGCGATCCGCGCATCGCGCTGGAGGCGCTGTCGTCCGTTGAGCAAGTGGCGGTGGTGGCGGCCGCGCATCCGCTGGCCGCCACCGACACGCGCGCGCTGGATGCCGCGGACCTGGCCGACCATGTGCAGATCGTGCTGGCCGACCCGACTCCGCTGTCCAGGGGGCGCGATTTCGGCGTCATGTCGCCGCAGACCTGCCGGGTCAGCACCCAGGACGCCAAGCACGCGCTGATCCTGGCGGGAGCAGGGTGGGGGCGCCTGCCCTTGTGGCTGGTGCAGCGCGACCTGGACGAAGGCCGGCTGGCCCGGGTGCGCACCAGGGCGCTGGGCCGCAATGGCGCGGTGGCCTCGGAAGTCTACCTGGCGCATCGCGTCGACGCGCCGCTGGGGCCGGCGGCGCGCCATCTGGCCGACGCGCTCAGGCGCTGCGCCCGCCAGGGCTTTCGGTCAGCGTGAGCAGCCGCCAGGCTCCACGGCGGGGATCATGGCCGCCTGGCCGTGCAGGGCGCCATCGGCATCGCGCAATTGCCAGACCGTGGCGCCGGCGATCCAGAAGTGGCGCTGGTGCTTGGTGATGCGTTCGCCGCGGTAGTCGTCCACATAGCCGTCGCGCCGCACCCGCTGCAGGAAGCGTTCGCGCTCGTCGCGCTGCGGCGCGGCGGCCGACAGGCGCGACGGCAGGGCGGTGAGCTCGTGCCAGTCGTATTCGAACAGCGCCTGTGCGCGTCGATTGCCATAAACGAATACCGGGTCGGCGGCGGTGTTGTGCGCCAGCAGCCCGAATGGGGCCTCTTCATACAGCCAGCGGGCGGCCGCGTGGGCGGGCAGGTCCGCCGGCAGCAGCGGCCGGCCGGTCAGGCGGCGGTAGCTGCCGGCCAGCAGTTCGGCGAAAGCGAGGTCGGTGCGCAGGTCCATGCGGGCATTGTAATGAGGCGGCTTCGACCTGCCGCGCCCGGTCAGCGCGGCTTCACGTTTTGCGCGCGCGGCTTGTCGTGGGGCAGGGCGCTTGCTTCGTCGGCGAAGATCTCCCGCTTGAGCTTGCGCAGCAGCCGCGCGGCGTCCCGGTTCGAGTCGCCGATGGCTTCGGCCAGCTTGGCGAGGGTGTAGGCGATCTGCTCGCGGCGGTAGGGATCGATCATGATGGAGCGCCCGGATGGGGCAGGGTCTTCGAGGGGGGGCGAACATGCGCAATGCGGCGACCGTCAATGTTTCACCAAACAGCCGGCGCCCATGCGTGCGAATAAGCCAGGGAAAATGGCCTTGAACGCGGCTTTGGCCTGCCGCCCAGTAAGCCGGCCCGGCCGGCATGGCGTCAAGCAACAAAATTGTCTAGTATCAAGGGCAGTTGCAATATTTGAATAACCAGGCAACGGCCCCGCATGCGCTCCCGCGCCGGACGGCCGAGGAGACATCGTTCATGCAACGCATCATGAAAGTACTGGCTGTTTCCATTGTGACCGCCATCACCATGCCGCTGGCCGCGCTGGCGGCGCCGGCCAAAGTGATGGCGCCGGGCGGCCCGGGCGGCGGCTATGATGCCGCGGCGCGGGTCCCGCTGCAGGTCATGCAGGAGGCCGGCATTTTCACCGACGGCTTTCAGGTCACCAACAAGGGCGGGGCCGGCGGCACCATCGGCCTGGCCGAGTTCATCAACACCAGCAAGAACGACGACAACGCCATCATGTCGATGGGCGCGATCCTGGTGGGCGGCATCATCCTCAACAAGTCGCCCGTATCGCTGGACGGCACCACGCCGCTGGTGCGCCTGACCGACGACGCCGACGTGCTGGCCGTGCCGGTCGATTCCCCCCTCAAGACGGTCGACGATGTGATCGCCGCGCTGCGCAAGAACCCCGGCGCGCTGGCCATCGGCGGCGGCTCGGTGGGCGGCGTGGATCACGTGGCGGCGGGCCTGATCGCCAAGGCCGCCGGCGTTGCGCCCGGCAAGCTGAACTACATCCCCTATCCGAGCGGTGCCGAACTGGTGCCGCTGCTGGTCAGCGGCCAGCTCAAGCTGGCGCTGTCGGGCCTGTCGGAATTCAAGCCCTATGCGGACCAGAAGCGCCTGCGCATCATCGCGGTCACGTCCGAACAGCGCCTTCCCGGCGTCGACGCCCCCACGTTGAAGGAATCGGGCGTGGACGTGGTCATCGGCAACTGGCGCGGCATCATCGGCGCGCCGGGCATGAGCGACAAGGGCCGCGCCATGTGGCTGGAGCGCTTCGAGAAAATGCACGCCTCGCCGCAATGGAAGAAGACGCTGGCCGATCACGGCTGGGCCGATGCCTACCTGGCCGGCGACGAGTTCGCCAAGTTCCTGGAAGCGGAGAAGGTCCGCCAGGAGCAAGTGCTGAAGGACCTGGGCCTGATCAAGTAACACGCCGGGCCACGGGAGGCCGCGATGTCAGCAACGCCGCAACGCCGCCGGCCATGGTGGCTCGGGCTGGCCGTGATCGCCATCGGGGCGGTCTGGGTGCAGCAGGGATACGGGTTGCCCAAGATGGGCGGCTACGCCGGGGTCGGCCCGGGCGATTTCGTCATGATCGTCGGCCTGGCGCTGATCGCGCTGGGCCTGGCCCTGCTGGCGCAGATCGCGCGCGGCGCCTCGTTCGAGCCGCAGGAAGCCGAGAGCGCCGAGGCGGGCGCGCCGCCGTCGCGCAAGGCGCTGGCCTGCGCCGCCGCCGGCGCCGCCATTCCGTTGCTGACCATGCGGCCGCTGGGCTTCCCGCTGACCGCCATGCTGGCGTTCGTCCTGGTCACGCATGCCTTCGGCTCGCGCCGTCTGCTGCTGGACTGCGTCATCGGGCTGGCGCTGGGGCTGCTCTGCTGGTTCGGCTTTTCCAGGCTGGGCGTGACCCTGGGCGGCGCGCTGCCGCTGGCGGGGTGGTGACATGGACGCTTTCGATTCCCTGATGGCCGGCTTCGGCGTGGCCTTGCAGCCGGCCCACCTGATGTGGGCGTTTTTCGGGTCGCTGCTGGGCACGGCGGTCGGCGTGCTGCCTGGCATCGGCCCGGCGCTGACCATCGCGCTGCTGCTGCCGGTGACGGTGAAAGTGGCGCCCACGGCCGCCTTCATCATGTTCGCCGGCGTGCTGTATGGCGCCATGTATGGCGGCTCGACCACCTCCATCCTGCTCAACACGCCGGGCGAGAGCGGCTCGATGATGACCGCGCTCGAAGGCAACAAGATGGCCCGCGCGGGGCGCGGCGCCGCGGCGCTGGCGACCGCCGCGATCGGCTCGTTCGTGGCCGGCACGCTGGCCACGCTGGCGCTGACGTTCCTGGCGCCGGCGATTGCCGAGCTGGCCTTCGTGTTCGGCCCGGCCGACTATTTCGCCCTGATGCTGCTGGCCTTCACGTCGGTGTCGGTGGTGCTGGGCGCCTCGCGCGTGCGCGGCTTTATTGCCCTGTTCCTGGGGTTGGCCATGGGCGTGGTCGGCATCGACGGCCCGACCGGGCAGGCGCGGCTGGCGTTCGGCTCGCCCGACCTGCTCGACGGCATCGACGTCACGGTGGTGCTGGTGTCGCTGTTCGCGGTCGGCGAGATTCTCTACGTGGCCAGCCGCTATCGCAACGCGCCGCCGGCGGTCAACCCGCTGGCCGGCGGCCGCTGGATGACGCGGCAGGACTGGCAGCGGTCCTGGAAGCCGTGGCTGCGCGGCACGGTCATCGGTTTTCCCATCGGCGCCCTGCCGGCTGGCGGCACCGAAGTGCCTACCTTCCTGTCCTACACGCTGGAGCGGCGCCTCAGCCGCCACAAGGACGAATTCGGGCGCGGCGCCATCGAGGGCGTGGCCGGGCCGGAGGCCGCCAATAACTCGGCCGCGGCGGGCATCCTGGTGCCGCTGTTGACGCTGGGCCTGCCGACTTCCGCCACGGCCGCGGTGCTGCTGGCCGCTTTCCAGAGCTACGGCCTGCAGCCGGGGCCGTTCCTGTTCGTCAACAGCGCCGACCTGGTGTGGGGGCTGATCGCCTCCCTGTATGTCGGCAACCTGATGCTGCTGGTGCTGAACCTGCCGCTGGTCGGCCTGTGGGTGCGCCTGCTGCTGATCCCGCGCCCCTACCTGTACGCCGGCATCCTGGTGTTCGCGCTGGTCGGCATCTGGGGCGTGGGGACGTCCTGGATGGACCTGCTGCTGATGTTCGTCATCGGCCTGCTGGGCTATGTGATGCGCGTGTACGACTTCCCGATCGCGCCGGTGCTGATCGGGCTGATTCTCGGGCCGCTGGCGGAAACGCAGCTGCGCCGCGCCCTGTCCATCGGCGAAGGCAACCCGCTGGTGCTGGTGTCGTCGCCGCTGTCGATCACCTTCTTCGTGCTGGCGCTGGCGGTGCTGTTCCTGCCGGGCCTGTTGCGCAAGCTGCGGGCCGGCGCGTAGCGGCGCGGCTCAGCCGCGCTTGGAGTGCGCCGGCGTCACCACCATCAGCATGCGGGCCGGCGTCTTGCCGATGTTGCGGCCCATGTGCGGCTTGCTGCAATTGAAGTGCACGCAGTCGCCGGCCTTCATGGTGAAGGTGTGGTCGGCGATCTGGAATTCGATCGCGCCTTCCAGCAAGTACAGGACTTCCTCGCCTTCGTGCGTCAACAGCTTGGGCTTCATTTTCCCGTCGGGGGGAAAGCTCAGCTCGAAGGCGCTCATCTGCTGGTCCGGCAGGTCGCCGCTGGACAGCCGATAGGTGTAGCCGTGGGCCGTCAGCGCGGGCGTCTCGGCGCGCTCGTCGGCGCGGTATAGCACGTAGTCGGGGCTGGCCGCTTCCGGTTCTTCGAAGAACTCGCGCAGCGGAATATCCAGATGCGTGGCGATGGCGATCAGGTTCGAGATGGAGGCGCTGGCCTCGCCGCGTTCCAGCCGCGACAGGAAACCGGCCGACAGCCCGGTCTGCTCGCTCAACCCCTCAAGCGTGATGCGATGCGCCTGGCGGGCATGGCGGATGCGCGCGCCCAGCTGGCGCGCCACCCATTCGATGCGCTCGGTGACTTTCTGGTTCATGGGTCCTGGACATTCATGGGCCGGCCGACGAAAACCGGCCGCCCATTGTAGTGGCGGGACGCCGTCGGCCGGGCATGCGCGCACCGCCATTGCGCGCCGGCGCAAACTGGCTATAATTTGCTTTGTATGCAAAAAAATTTGCATACAAAGCAAATATGACGCCGTCCGACCCAGGCCGGCGCGGGAGAGAGACAAATCATGAACACCCAACAAAGCAGCCGGCCGCCAGCGCGGCGAGCGCGCCAATGCCGGCTTCGCGCCGCCCTGCGGGCGGTGCTGCTGGCGCCCGCGGCCGTCATGATGTCCGCCGCCACAGCTTCGGGCATTTCCGGCGACGTCGTCAAGATCGGCATTCTCAACGACCAGTCCGGCACGTATGCCGACCTGGCCGGGCCCGGCTCGGTGGAGGCGGCCAGGATGGCAATCGAGGAGATGGGCGGCACGGCGGCCGGCAAGAAAATCGAGCTGATCGCCGGCAATCACCAGAACAAGGCCGATGTAGGCGCCGGCATCGCGCGCACCTGGTTCGACCGCGAGGGGGTGGACGCCATCGCGGATTTCTCCAATTCCGCCGTCGGCTTCGCGGTGCAGGCGCTGGCCGGCGAGCGCGGCAAGGTCACCCTGATCGCGGCCGCCTCGCCGGATTTCACCGGCAAGGCCTGCACCGCGACTTCGGCCCAGTGGGTCTACACCAGCTACACCAACGGCCACGGGCTGGCCCAGGTGCTGACCGCCCAGGGCTACAAGAGCTGGTTCCTGCTGACGGTCGACTACGCCTTCGGCCATGCCTTCGCCGCCGACATCCGCCGCGCCGTCGAGGCCGGCGGCGGCAAAGTGGCCGGCGAGGTGCGCCATCCGCTGAATACGGCCGACATGAGCTCCTTCCTGTTGCAGGCGCAGGCTTCCGGGGCGTCGATCATCGCGCTGGCCAATGCCGGCAGCGACATGACTACCGCCATCAAGCAGGCCGCCGAGTTCGGCATCACGCCGAAGCAGGCGCTGGCCGCGCCGGCGGTGTTCCTGACCGATATCCATGGCATGGGCCTGAAGGCGGCGCAGGGCCTGCAGTTCGTGACCGCCTTCTACTGGAACCGCACGCCCGAGACGCGCGCCTGGTCGATGAAATTCTTCGAGCGGCACGGCGCCATGCCGACCATGACGCAGGCCGGCGTGTACTCGGCGGTGCTGCATTACCTGCGCGCCGTGGATGCGGCCGGCACCGATGACGGCAAGGCCGTCATGGCCAAGATGCGCGAGCTGCCGGTGCGCGACGTCTTTGCCGGGGAAGGGCGGCTGCGCGCCGACGGGCAGATGGTGCACGACATGTACCTGGTGCGCGCCAAGGCGCCGCAGGACTCGAAAGAGCCGTGGGATTACTACGAGATCCTCGAGACCATCCCCGGCGACAAGATATTCAAGCCCTTGTCGGCCAGCGAGTGCCCGCTCGTCCGGCAGTGATACACGACCCAAGGAGACCGCCATGAATGCCCCGCAACACGCTACGCAAGATCCGCCGCCCCGCATCCGCCATGTCGACGAGATGGACTGGGAGACGATCCGCTGGCCGGGCGAGACCGGCAAGATGCTGTTCCATCCCACGCCCGAAGAGCCGACCTTGCCGAACGCCGGCCTGCTGCGGCTGGAACCCGGCGCCTATCACCCCTGGCATCGCCACGACTTCGCCCAGGTCTGGTACATCCTGGAAGGCGAGTTCACCATCGGCGGCCGCCGCTGCGGCCCCGGCACCATGCTGTGCCATGGCGATCCCCATTGCGAGGAGGAACTCAAGACCGAAACCGGCGGCCTGATGGTGATCGTGCAGTATCCCGGCCCGACCACCGGCGGCCGGCCCATCTACGACAAGCGCTTCAACATGTACCAGCGCATCGAGGTGGCGCGCGAACGGACCGACGTGTGACGCCATGGCGCTGATCAACTACCTGACCCAGATCCAGTTCGGCTATGGCGCGCTGGCCACGCTGGCCGGCGAATGCGCCCGGCTCGGCATGCGCGCGCCGCTGGTGGTCACCGATGCCGGCGTACGCGCGGCCGGGTTGCTCGACCGCGTGCTGGATGCGCTCGGCGACGCGCCCGGCGTCGCGGTGTACGACGCCACGCCGCCCAACCCCAACGAGGCCGCGCTGCGCGACGCCGTCGCGCTGTTCCGCGGCGGCCGCCATGACGGCGTCATCGCGGTCGGCGGCGGATCGGCCATCGACCTGGCCAAGGGCGTGACCCTGTGCGGCACCCATGACGGGCCGCTGAAGACCTATGCGGCGATCGAGGGCGGCGCGCCGCGCATCACCGCGCGCGTGGCGCCGTTGATCGCCATTCCCACCACGGCCGGCACCGGCAGCGAAGTCGGGCGCGGCGCGATCCTCATCCTGGATGACGGGCGCAAGGTCGGCGTGCTGTCGCCGCACTTGATCCCGAAGGCGGCGATCTGCGACCCCGAGTTGACGCTGGGGCTGCCGGCGCGCCTGACGGCGGCCACCGGCATGGACGCCATCGCGCATTGCATCGAGACCTTCCTCGCGCCGGCCTTCAACCCGCCCGCCGACGGCATCGCGCTGGATGGGCTGCGCCGCGCCTGGCGGCACATCGAGCGGGCCACGCGCGAGCCGGGCGACCGCGAGGCGCGGCTGAACATGATGAGCGCATCCATGCAGGGGGCGCTGGCCTTCCAGAAGGGCCTGGGATGCGTGCACAGCCTCAGCCACGCGCTGGGCGGGATCGACCCGGCGCTGCACCATGGCACGCTGAACGCGATCTTCCTGCCGGCCGTCATTGCCTTCAACGGGCAGGCCGATTCGGTGCGCGCCGAAGCGAAGCTGGATCGGCTGGCCCAGGCCATGGCGCTGCCCGGCGGCGACGCGGTCGGCCCGGCGATCCGCGAGATGAGCGCCCGTCTGGGCCTGCCCGGCGGGCTGGCGCAACTGGGCGTGACCGAGGATCAATATCCGCGCATCGTCGCCGGCGCGCTGGCCGACCACAGCCACAAGACCAACCCGCGCGAGGCATCGGCGCAGGATTACGTCGAACTATTGCGAAATTCCATGTAAGGGTGGCGGTACAAAAAGTTGCAGCGCCGCATGGCCGCCTTGCTAGCATAGGTGTGCCGGTTCGCCGGTACCGTCAACAAGAGCCATGGAGGCTGCCATGCAAGCAAGAAGAACATTCAACCGTGTTGCCGTCATTGCGGCCGTCGCCGTGCTGGCGGCGGGCTGCGCCACTCAGCAGCAGACCAACACCGCGGTCGGCGCGGGCGCCGGCGCCGCCGCGGGCGCGGGTATCGGCGCCCTGATCGGGCATGGCAAGGGCGCGGCCATCGGCGCCGGCATCGGCGCCGTGGCGGGCGGCCTGATCGGCTACAACTGGTCGGGAGTCAAGAAAGACGTGCAGCAATCGGGCGCGACGTCGCTGGGTATCGACGTGGTCGAAATGCCCGACGGCAGCCTGAAGGTCAACATTCCCAGCAACGTGTCGTTCGACACCGACAAGGCCGTCCTCAAGCCGGCCCTGTTGCCGGTGCTGGACAGCGTGGCGCGCGCCCTCAGCCAGCATCCCGAGCTGCGCACCAAGGTGGTGGGGCATACCGACAGCACCGGCTCGGCCGCGCACAACCAGACCTTGTCCGAGAACCGCGCCAAGAGCGTGACCGCCTATCTGGCCCAACAGGGCGTGGCGCCGGCGCGCATGTCGATCGAAGGGCGCGCCGCGCGCGACCCGATCGCCGACAACGGCACCGCCGAAGGGCGCGCCGCCAACCGGCGGGTGGAAGTCTACCTGTACGCGGTCAAGCAATAAGCAGCCGCCGGGCGGCCGCGGGCAGGCGTCCGCGGCCGCCTTTTTTATGGAGCGTCACCATGAGCGAATCATCATTGCCGCGCCTGGGCGCCCAGGCCGTCCTGGGCGGATTGCCCGGCTGGCGCGCCCAGGAAGGGCGCGACGCCATCGCGAAGAGCTTCCGTTTCGACGATTTCAACGCCGCGTTCGGCTTCATGGCGCGCGTCGCCCTGCATGCCGAGAAACTCGACCATCACCCGGAATGGTCCAACGTCTATAACCGCGTCGACGTGGTGCTGGCGACCCATTCGGCCGGCGGCGTCACCGACCTGGACGCGCGCATGGCGCGCTTCATGGACGAGGCCGCCGCCCGCCTGGGCGGCGCCGCGACCTGAGGCGGCTTCAGCCGCGCACGTAGTAGATGCGCATGGCCTGCTGGCGCTGCGAGGGGTCCAGCACCTGGATGCGCACCGAGCGCGGGGTGAAGCCTTCCGGCATTTCGGCCGTGCCCTGGGCCACCTGGTAGCGGCCCAGCGAGACGTCGATGGGATCGAGCTCGATGGTGCCGGACCGGCCATTGCGGTAGACGCCCTGCACGGCCAGGTGCAGCGTGCCCTTGAAGGCCGGCGCGTCGGCCTTGTCGCGCATCAGCAGCACTTGGTAGTCGAGCTTGCCCGGATCGCGCGAGAACGAACCCGAACGCACGCCGATGTCGGTGCCGCGCGGGTCGGGCGGGACGGCGTCCTGGAACACCTGGAATTCTTGCGTCAGTTCCTGGATGCGGGTGCGCGCTTGCGCCAGGTCGGCCGTGAGCTGCGCATTGGAAGCCTGGTTGGTGTCGCGCTGCTTGGTGGCTTCCTCGAGCTGGGTGCGCAGGCGCTGGCGGTCGAGGTTGGCGGCGTTGAGCTCGGACTGCAGTTGTTCGGACTGTTCGGCGGTCAGGCGCGGCGGGCCGTAGTTGGCCTGTAGGAACAATACGCCGCCGGCTCCCAGGCCGATGCCGATGAGCAGCAGCACCAGCCAGCGCGGCATGCGCCGCGTGCGCTTGCCGGGCTGGTAGACCGACGGTTTGAAAGCGGGCCGTTGCGAGCGTCCGAACATCCCCATGTGAGAAAAATCCTGTATCGAGTGTGTACGCGGCCGGCCCCGGGGAGCCGGCCAAAGCCGTAAAGGATAACGTGTCGTGGCCTGCCAAGGTTACGTCAGACAAGTCTAGTTGCCTACGTACGGCTTGGAAACACTTTATTGGGCGCCGCGCGCGCGCTCCAGGGCGGCGTCCAGCCGGGCCAGGCGCTCCGGCGTGCCGACGTCGGTCCAGGCGCCGCCGTGGCGGGCGCCCAGCACGGCGTCGCGGGCCATGGCCTCGCGCAGCAGGGGCGCCAGCGGCGCCGGCGCATCCGGGTCCAGGCCGGCGAACAGGGTGGGGCGGTACAGGCCGATGCCGGCAAAGGTCAGGCGCCGCGGGCCCTCGGCCAGTACGCGGCCGCCGGCCGACAGGGCGAAGTCGCCGCGCGCATGGTGTTCCGGGTTGTCCACCAGCAGCAGCCAGGCGTCGGCGCGTTCCGTGTCCAGGCGGCCCGCCCAGCCGGCCGCCTCGCGCGGGTCCCAGTCGCACCAGATGTCGCCGTTGACGACCAGGAACGGTTCCGTGCCGAGCAGGGGCAGGGCGTGCGCGATGCCGCCGGCCGTCTCCAGGGCGGGGGATTCGGCGGAATAGCGGATGCGCACGCCATGGCGGGCGCCGTCGCCCAGCTGCCCGGGCAACTGCGCGCCCAGCCAGGCGTGGTTGATGACGATATCGCGGATGCCGGCCGCCGCCAGGCGCTCCAGGTGCCAGACGATCAGGGGCTTGCCGCCGACCGGCAGCAGCGGCTTGGGCGTGCGGTCGGTCAGGGGCCGCATGCGCTCGCCGCGTCCCGCGGCCAGGATCATGGCGCGCATCAGAACGTGTATCCCACGCGCACTTCGCGCTCGTCGAGCCGGTCCAGCAGGCGCAGCAGCGGCGTGAACACGCCGTAGCGCTGCGCCACCTGGCGCACGTAGGCGTTCATGCGCGGCATGTGCGCCAGGTAGTGCGATTTGCCGTCGCGATGGTGCAGCCGCGCGAACACGCCCATGATGCGCAGGTTGCGCTGCAGGCTCATCCATTCGTAGGCCTGGTGGAAGGCCGCGAAATCGCTGTCCACCGGCAGGCCGGCGGCGCGCGCCATTTCCCAGTAGCGCACCGCCCAATCCAGTTGCTGGGGTTCTTCCACGGTGGTGCGGGCGTCGGTCACCAGCGAGGCCAGGTCGTACGTGATGGGGCCGGCCAGGGCGTCCTGGAAGTCCAGGATGCCGGGATTCGGCCCGTAGGCGGGCTGGTCGCACACCATCAGGTTGGGCGAATGGTAGTCGCGGTGCACCAGCACGGTGGCCTGCGCCGCGTTGGCGTCGGAGAGCAGGTCGAAAATCTGCCGCAGGGCGGCGGCCGTCTTGTCGTCGAGTTGCACGCCGTGATGCCGGCCCACATACCATTCCGGGAACAATTCGAGCTCGGCGGCGAGGCGGTCGCGGTCGTAGGTCGCCAGGCCGTCGGCGCGCGCCTGTTGCAGGCGCACCAGGGCGGCCAAGGCGTCGCGGTACAGGCCCTGCAGCTGGGCGTCGCTCAGGCCGGACTGGATGCGCTGGTAGTACGTGTCCTGGCCCAGGTCGGACAGCAGCAGCAGGCCCTGGTCGAGGTCGCGCGCCAGCACGGCGGGGACGTTCAGGCCGGCGTCGCGCAGCAGCTCGCCGACGTGCAGGAAGGGGCGCACGTCTTCATGGGGCGGCGGGGCGTCCATGACGATGGCGGTGCGGTCGCCGGCGTCCAGGCGGAAGTAGCGGCGGAAGCTGGCGTCGCTGGACGCCGGGCGCAGGGTGTCGGGCGCCAGCGCCAGCTCGGCGGGCAGGGTGCGCAGCCAGGCGTGGATCAGGGCCAGGCGCGGGTCGTGGTTGGTGCTCAAGGGGGCCGTCTCGTGGTGCGGTAGAGTTTGGTTGCGAACCGCGCGTGCCTGTTGACGGTCATAACGCGCGGCTTCTCTATAATACCGGGTCGTTCCCGCTCGTAGCGCCTTTGGCGCCCGCCGATCGGGCCGCCACCGTCGCCGCGCCGCGGGGCGGGAGTCTCTGTCGATAAGGTTTGCATTCACGGTGCGTATGGTCCGGTGGTTGATCCTCTCTGCTGTCAGCATGGCCGGGGCCGTTCACGCCCAAGGCAGCGGAACGGTCCCGCCCGCCGATAACGGCCTGCGGCTGACGCCCCAGCTGCGTACTTCGCCGGGCCTGCGCGTGCACCGGCTGCCCGACGACGACATCCCCGCCTACCTGCAGGCCGACCACATGCAGGGCGACCCCGATTCCAACGTCACCCTGACCGGCACCGCCGAAGTGCGCCGCATCGACGGCGTGGCCAAGGGCGACCGCATCGATTACCGCAGCGACACCGGCGCCGTCGACATCAAGGGCAATGCGCGGCTGATGCGCGACGGCACCTTGGTCACCGGCCCCTCGGCGCAGTTCAATATCGATACCGACAGCGGCGAGATCGAATCGCCCAATTTCTGGATCGGCGCCAGCGGCGGCTCGGCCCGCGCCGAGCGCGCCGAGATCTTCAGCCGCTCGCAGATGCGCCTGACCACCGTGCAATACAGCGGCTGCGCGTGCGTCGAGCCATCCTGGTACATCAAGGCCGACAGCGTCGACCTGGATTTCGACGAGAACGAGGGCGTGGCGCGCAACGGCGTGCTCTATTTCAAGGACGTGCCGCTGCTGGCGTCGCCCTACCTGACTTTCCCGGTCAAGAAAGAACGCAAGTCCGGCTTCCTGGTGCCCACCTATGGCTACACCAGCAACAGCGGCCTCGATCTGTCGCTGCCGTACTACTTCAACCTGGCGCCCAACTACGACCTGACCCTGCAGCCGCGCTTCCTGAGCAAGCGCGGCCCGCAACTGGGCGCCGAGTTCCGCTACCTGGGCCAGTCGTACTCCGGCAACATGGTGGGCACGTACCTGTCCAGCGACCGCGAGACCGGCGATTCGCGCTGGATGTTCCGCTCGCGCCACCAGCAGCTGCTGGGCGCCGGCTTCTATGCCGACTGGGACTTCGCCAAGGTCTCGGACGACGACTACTTTCGCGACTTCTCCTCGCTGGGCCTGAACGAGGCCTCGACCACCTACCTGCCGCAGCGCGGCCGGGTGGGCTGGGGCAGCCGCTACTGGCAATCGTACGTGCAGGTGTTCAAGTACCAGACCCTGCAGGATCCGGACGCGCCGCTCGCCCCGCCCTACGACAAGGTGCCCGAGTTCTACCTGAAGGGCGCGCGCTACGACTTCGGCGGCTTCGACCTCGAATGGACCAACTCCGCGGTGCGCTTCGAGCAGCCGCTGTTGGACGGCGTGCGCCTGGGGCCGGACGGCGACCGCCTGCAGAGCTACGCCACGGCTTCGTATCCCATCGTGCGGCCCGGCTGGTTCCTCATTCCCAAGGCGGGCATCAACTACACCCAGTACGACACCGACTGGTACAGCCTGTCCAACAACCCGCGCTCGATGTCGCGCACGGTGCCGATCTTCTCGCTCGACGCCGGCCTGGTGTTCGAGCGCGACACCACGCTGTTCGGCAACGCATCCATCCAGACGCTGGAGCCGCGCCTGTACTACCTGCGGGTGCCGTACCGCGACCAGTCCAAGCTGCCGGTCTACGACACGACGCTGGCCGATTTCAGCTTCGACCAGGCCTTCCAGGAAAACATCTACACCGGCGGCTGGGACCGCATCGCCAACGCCAACCAGCTCACGGCCGCGCTGACCACGCGCTGGCTGGACGCCGACACCGGCTTCGAGCGCCTGGCGCTGTCGGCGGCGCAGCGGCTGTATTTCGAAGACCAGAAAGTCACCCTGCCGGGCGAGACGCCGCGCGACAACGTGCGTTCCGACTTCCTCGTGTCGGCCAGCGCCGCCCTGACCGACACGCTCAGCACCGAGGTCGCGGCGCAATACGACCCGTACCGCAACAACTGGTCGCGCGGCCTGATCAGCGCGCGCTGGCGGCCGCAGCGCCTGACCTCCGTGGCGGTGGCGTACCGCTACCAGCGCGATCCGCTGCCGGGCGTGGCCTACCAGCCGCGCGGGCAGGACCAGATCAGCGTGGCTTTCCAGTGGCCGTTCAGCGAACGCTGGTACGGCGTGGGCCGCGTCGATTATTCGCTGCGCACCGAGGCCGCCACCGACACCGCCGCGCGGGAATCGCCGCGCGTCACCCAGGCCATTGCCGGCCTCGAGTACAAGGGCGATTGCTGCTGGACCGGCCGCGTGGTGTTCCAGCGCTATGCCGTCTCTTCGGCCGACACCAACAGCGCGGTGTTCTTCCAGCTGGAACTGAACGGGCTGGGCTCGCTGGGCACCGATCCCATGAGCCTGCTGAACAAGAGTATTCCGGGGTACCAGTCGGTCACTCCCGCGCCGCCTCCCGGCACGACGTTTGAAAGGTATGAATGATGCGTAGCTTGCACACTTTGCGCCGGCTGCCCGGCAACCTGCTGGTCCTGGCCGCGTGCACGGCCGCGCCCGCCGTGCTGGCCGCCCAGCAGCCCGCGCCCGCCCGTTCCGGCGCGGCCGCGACGCCAGCGCCGGCGGCGGCCCCGGCGCCGCGCGAGCAGTTCGTCGACGGCATCGCCGCCGTCGTCAACAAGGACGTGATCACCCTGCGCGAAGTCGATGTCGCGGCGGGGCGGGCCACGGCGGAGCTCAAGCAGCGCGGCATCCAGGTGCCCCCGCAGGACATCCTGCGCCGGCAAGTGCTGCAGAACCTCATCATGGATCGCCTGCAGCGGCAGGAGGCCGACCGCCTGGGGATCCGCGTCAACGACCAGCAGGTCGACCGGGCCATCGAAAGCATCGCCGCGCGCAACAACATCCCGGTGGCGCAGATGCGCGCCGAGATCGAGAAAAGCGGCGTGCCCTGGGATCAGTACCGCCAGTCGCTCAGCAACGAAATCCGCATGAACCGCCTGCGCCAGCGCACGGTCGATTCCACCATCGTCATCACCGACGCCGAGGTAGATGCCTTCCTGAAGGACCAGGAACGCAACCCCGCCGCCGCAGCAGCAGCGCGCGCGCCGGCGCCCGGCCAGGCGGCGCAGCCGGCTCCCGCGCCGGCGCAGTCCGGGCCGGTGCAGATCGCCCTGGCGCAGATCCTGGTGCGCGTGCCTGAAGGCTCCACCCCCGACCAGGTGGCGGCGCTGCGCAAGAAGGCCGAGGACCTGCTGGCGCGGATCAAGCAGGGCGGCGATTTCGCCAGCCTGGCCGCCGCCGAGTCCGACGGTCCCGAGGCGCTCCAGGGGGGTGTCATGGGCGCGCGGCCGCTGGAGGGCTGGCCGGACCTCTTCATCAAGGCGGTCGGCTCGCTGCAGCAGGGGCAGGTCAGCGGCCTGGTCCAGAGCGGCAATGGTTTCCATATCCTGAAGGTCCTCGACCGCTCCGGCGGCGCGCCGGCCCGGCCGGCGGCGCCGCCGCAGCAGCAGGCCCCGGTGGCGCCGCAGCCCGGCGCCGGCATGCCGGCCCGGCAGGGGCCCGTGCAGGTCACCCAGACGCACGCGCGGCACATCCTGATCAAGACCTCGACGGTCATGAGCGACGACCAGGCGCGCCAGCGGCTCGAGCAGATCCGCCAGCGCATCGTCAACGGCGGCGCGTCGTTCGCCGACATGGCGCGCCAGTATTCGCAGGACGCCAACGCGCCGCAGGGCGGCGACCTGGGCTGGGTCAACCCCGGCGAAATGGTGCCGCCTTTCGAGCAGGCCATGAACGCGCTGCCGGTCGGCGGCATCAGCCAGCCGGTGATGTCGCCGTTCGGCTGGCACCTGATCCAGGTCGAGGAACGCCGCGAGCATGACGTCAGCGACGAGCTGCAGCGCATGCAGGCGCGCCAGATCCTGTTCGAGCGTCGCGCCGAGCCGGCCTTCGAAGACTGGCTGGCGCAGCTGCGCAACGAGGCGTATATCGACAACCGCCTCGAGAAGCAGAGCCGCATGGAAGAGAACGCCCGTTAGGCGCGCGCACCCGCCATGTCCAGACATCAGGCGCGCAAGCGCTTCGGGCAGCACTTCCTGACCGACGAGAGCGTGGTCGAGGCGATCGTGCGCGCCATCGCGCCGGCGCGCGACGATTGCATGGTCGAGATCGGTCCGGGGTTGTCGGCCCTGACCCAGCCCTTGCTGCGCAGCCTGGCGCGCCTGACCGTGGTCGAGATCGACCGCGACCTGGCGGCGCGCCTGCGCGGGCAGTATCCGGCCGACCGCCTGACGGTGGTCGAGGCCGATGCGCTGACAGTCGATTTCGCCAGCCTGGGCGCACGGCTGCGCGTGGTCGGCAACCTGCCCTACAACATTTCCAGCCCCTTGCTGTTCCACCTGATGGCCGCGGCCCACCAGGTGCAGGACCAGCACTTCATGCTGCAGCGGGAGGTCATCGACCGCATGGTGGCCGCGCCCGGCAGCGCCGACTACGGCCGCTTATCGGTGATGCTGCAATCGCGCTATCACATGGACAAGCTGTTCGACGTGCCGCCCGAGGCCTTCGACCCGCCGCCGCGGGTGGTGTCGGCGGTGGTGCGCATGGTGCCGCTGCCGCCCGACCGCCTGCGTCCGGCCAGCGAAGCGGCGCTGCAGGCCGTGGTGGCGCGCGCCTTCGCGCAGCGGCGCAAGATGCTGCGCCGCGCGCTGGGCGACTGGGCCGCGCTGGTGCCCTGGGATGCGCTGGATATCCCGCCCACCGCGCGCGCCGAGGAGGTGCCGGTGGAGAAATTCATCCGGCTGGCCGATGCGCTGCTGCAGGCCGGCGCCGTGCAGCCCTGAGCCCGGCCGTTTCCGGTATTCCGCCTACAACATCCGCTTGCCGGCCGCGAGCCACAGCTGCATCACGTCGCGCGCGCGGTCGGCCAGGTATTGGGCCGCGTTGTCGCAGGCCTGTTGCAGCGTGAGCGGCCCGGGCGCCAGGCTGAACGCGGCGGTGATGCCGCCCGCATGCAGTTCCTGGTAGCCGTCGCCCAGGGAACCCGCCAGCGCCACTACCGGCACGCCCGCCTGCTGCGCGATGCGCGCCACGCCCGCCGGCGTCTTGCCGCGCAAGGTCTGGGCGTCCATGCGGCCTTCGCCGGTGAAGGCCAGCGCGGCGCCCTGCATGGCTTGCGCCAGGCCGCCCAGTTCAGCCACCAGTTCGACCCCCGGCCGGAAATGCGCGTCCAGGAAGGCGTGCGCGGCGAACCCCAGGCCGCCAGCCGCGCCGGCGCCCGGCGCGTCGCGCAGGTCGCGTCCCAGGTGGCGCGCGCAGACGTCCGCCAGCCGCGCCAGGCTGGCGTCCAGTTCGGCCACCTGCTGCGGCGACGCGCCTTTCTGCGGGCCGAAGGTATGCGATGCGCCGTGCGGGCCGCACAAGGGGTTGTCGACATCGGAAGCGATCTCGATGCGGGTATCGGCCAGACGCGCATCCAGGCCGCTGGTGTCGATGCTGTCGAGCGCCGCCAGCGCCGCGCCGCCCGGCGGCAATTCACGTCGGCCGGCATCCAGGAAGCGCACGCCCAGCGCGCGCAGCAGGCCGGTGCCGCCGTCGTTGGTGGCCGACCCGCCCAGCCCCAGGATGATGCGGCGCGCGCCGGCATCGAGGGCGGCGCGCACCAGCTGGCCCACGCCGTGGCTGTCGGCGCGCAGCGGGTCGCGCTGCTCGGGCGGCGTTTGCTCCAGCCCGGCCGCGGCGGCCATCTCGATGACGGCGGTGGCGTCCGGCAGCCAGCCCCAGTCCGCGTCGAGCGCTTCGCCCAGCGCGCCGCGCACCGGCGTGCTGCGCCATTGGCCGCCGGTGGCCGCCAGCACCGCCGCCACCGTGCCTTCACCGCCGTCGGCCATGGGGATGCACACGGTGTGCGCGCCCGGGTAGGCCTGCTTGATGCCGCGCGCGATGGCGGCGGCGGCGTCCGGGGCGGACAGGCTTTCCTTGAAGGAGTCGGGGGCGATGACGATTTTCACGGCGGTCGGTGGCGGGGGCGCAACGGAGTGGAATCAGGTATCCGCATAATACCCGTGCGACAGGCGGGCGGCGTACCATAGCGATTTCGTCGTTTTGCGAGAGGGGTATCCATGTCCGTATTGCGCCGCACCAAAATCGTCGCCACGCTGGGCCCGGCAAGTTCCACGCCCGAGCAGCTCGAGGCCCTGGTGCGCGCCGGCATCGACGTGGCCCGCTTGAATTTCTCGCACGGCACCGCCGACGACCACCGCGAGCGCGCGCGCCTGGTCCGCGAGATCGCGGCGCGCCAGGGCCGCTTCGTGGCGCTGATGGGCGACCTGCAAGGCCCCAAGATCCGCATCGCGCGCTTTGCCGACAAGCAGGTGGTGCTGCGCGCGGGCCAGCCCTTCACGCTGTCGAACAGCCATCCCAAGGACGCCGGCGACGCCACCATCGTCGGCATCGACTATCCCGAACTGGTGCAGGACTGCAAGCCCGGCGACGAGCTGCTGCTCGACGACGGCCGCGTGGTGCTGGTGGTCGACCGCATCGCCGCCGACGCGGTGCACACCACGGTGGCGGTGGGCGGCCCGCTGTCCAACAACAAGGGCATCAACCGGCGCGGCGGCGGCCTGTCGGCGCCCAGCCTCACCGACAAGGACCGCGCCGACATCCTGGTGGCGGCCGAGCTCAAGCTGGACTATGTCGCGGTGTCGTTTCCGCGCTATGGCCGCGATATCGACGAGGCGCGCCAGCTGGTGCGCGCGGCCGGCAGCGAGGCCTGGATCATCGCCAAGATCGAGCGCGCCGAAGCGGTGGTCGACGACGAAGCGCTCGATTCGCTCATCCGCGCCAGCGACGGCGTCATGGTGGCGCGCGGCGACCTCGGCGTGGAAGTGGGCGATGCCGAGCTGGTGGGCATCCAGAAGCGCATCATCCAGCATGCCCGCACGCTGAACAAGGTGGTCATCACGGCCACCCAGATGATGGAGTCGATGATCTCCAGCCCGCTGCCGACGCGGGCCGAAGTCTCCGACGTGGCCAACGCGGTGCTCGACTACACCGACGCCGTGATGCTCTCGGCCGAGAGCGCCTCCGGTCAGTATCCCGTCGAGGCCGTGCAGGCCATGGCGCGGGTCTGCCTGGGCGCGGAAAAGCATCCCACCACCACGCATTCGCATCATCGCCTGGGCGAGACGTTCTCCCGCTGCGACGAAACCATCGCGCTGGCCGCCATGTACGCGGCCAACCATTTCCCGGGCGTGAAGGCCATCATTGCTTTGACCGAGAGCGGCCACACGCCGCTGATCATGTCGCGCATCCGCTCCGGCGTGCCCATCTACTGCTACAGCCCGCACAGCCAGACGCAGAACCGGGTGGCCATGTTCCGCGGCGTGTACACCGTGCCGTTCGATCCGGCCGCCTACGATCCGGCCGACCTCAGCAACGCGGCCATCGACGAACTGAAAAAGCGCGGCCGCGTGCAGCCCGGCGACTGGGTCATCCTGACCAAGGGCGACTTCTATCGCGACAGCGGCGGCACCAACGGCATGAAGATCCTGATGGTGGAATGAGTCCCCCGGGCGCGCCGGCCGCCGGCTTGCCGGGTGTCAGACACCCAGAAGGTGTCTGACACCTTTCCGTGCAAAGGGTGTCCCGGCCTGCCAGGCGTCGAGCGTCCGTTGGCTGCACCAGGTGTCAGACACCCAGAGGGTGTCTGACACCTTTCATCCTTCACCCGAAGAACCAGTAGCACACGCCGATGGCGGCCAGCACCCCGGCCAGGTCGGCCAGCAGCGCGCACCCCACGGCATGGCGGGCGCGCAGGATGCCCACCGAGCCGAAGTACACCGCCAGCACGTAGAAGGTGGTCTCGGTGCTGCCCTGCATGACGGCCGCCAGCAGCGCCGGGAAGCTGTCCACCCCGAAATGGGTCATGGTCTCCAGCATCATGGCGCGCGCCGCGCTGCCCGAGAACGGCTTGACCAGGGCGGTGGGCAGGGCGTCGACGAAGCGGGTGTCCCAGCCGGCGGCGTGCGCCAGCCAGCGTATGCCGTCCAGCACCACATCCAGCGCGCCGGAGGCGCGCAGCACCCCGACCGCGCACAGCATGGCCACCAGGTAGGGCAGCAGGCTCTTGGCCACATCGAAGCCTTCCTTGGCGCCGGCGATGAAGGTCTCATACACCGGCACGCGCTTCCAGGCGCCCACGGCCAGGAACGCCAGCAGCACGCCGAACAGCATCAGGTTGCCCAGCAGCGACGACAGGCTCGCGATGGCGGCGGCCGACATGCTCGCCAGCAGGGCCATGAAGCCGCCCAGCAGCAGGGCGATGCCGCCCAGCCAGGCGAGTGCCACCGGGTCGTACAGCTTCAGGCGCTGGCACGCGGCCACCGCCAGCAGTCCGGCCAGCGTCGACGCGCTGGTGGCCAGCAGGATCGGCAGGAACACCAGCGTGGGGTCGGCCGCGCCCTGTTGCGCGCGGAACATGAAGAGCGTCACCGGCAGCAGGGTCAGCGAGGACGCGTTCAGCACCAGGAACAGGATCTGCGCGTTGCTGGCGGTGTCCGGGCGCGGGTTGAGGCTTTGCAGTTCCCGCATGGCGCGCAAACCGATGGGCGTCGCGGCGTTGTCCAGGCCCAGCCCGTTGGCGGCGAAGTTCAGCGTGATCAGGCCGATGGCGGGATGGCCGCGCGGCACCTCGGGCATCAGGCGGGCGAACAGCGGGCCAAGCAGGGCGGCCAGCTTCTCCACCAGGCCGGCCGATTCGGCGATGCGCAGGAAGCCCAGCCACAGCGTCAGCGTGCCGAACAGCAGCACCATGACTTCGACCGAGACGCGCGCCATGTCGAACAGGCTGGCGACGATCTGGCGGAACACGTCCGCATCGCCGATGGCCAGCCAGCGGTACAGGCCCGCCACGGCGGCGGCTGCGAAGAAACCCAACCAGAGCTTATTGAGCATGACAGAGGACAAGGCTGCGGGGAAAAAGGCCGCTCGCGGCGCCGTCATTGTCGCAGACTTGCCGCCCCGGGGATGTCGGCCGGCCGGCAATTCTGTTAACTTGGGCCGGTACGTGCACCGCATAAAAGGTTGAACATGGACTTCAATGCCTGGCGCCGCCGCCGCATTTCCGACCCCGCCTACCGTTGGGCCCGCGGCGCCATGCCGGGCCTGTCCGACACCGAACGCGCAGCCATCGAGGCCGGCGACGTCTGGTGGGACGCCGACCTGTTCACCGGCGACCCGGACTGGCACAAGCTGCTGGCCGTGCCGCAGGCCACCCTCACGCCGGCCGAACAACAGTTCCTCGACGGCCCCGTCGCGCAGCTGTGCGCCATGCTCGACGAATGGGACATCACCTGGAACCTCGGCGACCTGCCCGAGCCCGTGTGGCGCTTCATGCGCGAACAGCGCTTCTTCGGCATGATCATCCCGCAGCAGTACGGCGGGCTGGGGTTCTCGCCCTATGCGCATTCCGAAGTGGTGCGCCGCATTTCGGCCCGTTCCATCACCGCGGGCGTCACCGTGATGGTGCCCAATTCGCTGGGGCCCGGCGAGCTGCTGCTGCAGTTCGGCACGCCCGAGCAGCGCGACTACTGGCTACCGCGGCTGGCCGACGGCACCGAGGTGCCTTGCTTCGGCCTGACCAGCCCCGAGGCCGGCTCCGACGCCGCCTCCATGACCGACACCGGCGTGGTGTGCCGC
This sequence comes from Bordetella genomosp. 2, assembly GCF_002261345.1. GTDB lineage: Bacteria > Pseudomonadota > Gammaproteobacteria > Burkholderiales > Burkholderiaceae_B > Bordetella_A. The sequence goes on from NZ_NEVT01000003.1 coordinate 365,789, forward strand.
CAGGTGGTCGACGGCCGCGAGATCCTCGGCATCCGCCTGAACTGGCACAAGCGCTACATCACCCTGGGGCCCATCGCCACCGTGCTGGGGCTGGCCTTCAAGCTGCAGGACCCGGACGGCCTGCTGGGCGGCCCCGCCGACGTGGGCATCTCGGTGGCGCTGGTGCCCACCGATGCGCCGGGCGTCAGCATCGGGCGCCGCCACCTGCCGTCCATGCAGGTCTTCCAGAACGGCCCCAACCAGGGCCAGGACGTCTTCGTGCCGCTGGAGGCGCTCATCGGCGGGCCGGCCAAGGCCGGCCAGGGCTGGCAGATGCTCATGAGCGCGCTCGCCGCCGGGCGCGGCATCTCGCTGCCGTCGCTGTCGGCCGCGGCGGCCGTCTACAGCGCCCACACCACCGGCATGTACGCGCGCGTGCGCCAGCAGTTCGGCATCCCGGTGGGCCGCTTCGAGGGCGTGCAGGAAAAGCTTGGCCGGCTGGCCGCCAACGCCTACCTGGTCGAGGCCGCGCGCCGGCTCACCTGCGCCGCGCTCAACCAGGGCCACAAGCCGGCGGTGGTGTCCGCCATCATGAAATACCACGCCACCGAACGCATGCGCGAGTCGGTCAACGACGCCATGGACGTGCACGGCGGCAAGGCGGTCATCGACGGCCCGGCCAACTACCTGAGCCCGCTGTACCGCGCGCTGCCCATCGCCATCACCGTCGAGGGCGCCAACATCCTCACCCGCTGCCTGATCATCTTCGGCCAGGGCGCCATCCGCGCCCACCCATACCTGATGCGCGAAGTGCTGGCGGTCGGCGACGCCGACGAAGCCCGCGGCGCGCAGGCTTTCCACGAGGTCTTCTGGAAGCACCTGGGGCACGCCCTGAAGAACGGCTTGCGCGCCTGGGGGCGCGCCTGGACGGGCGGCCTGCTGGCGCGGGCGCCGGCCACCCCCCACCGCGCGCCACTACCGGCGCCTGGGCCGCTACGCGTCGGCCTTCGCGCTGCTGGCCGACGCCGCCATGGGCACGCTGGGCGGGGCGCTCAAGCGCCGCGAGATGCTGTCGGCGCGGCTGGGCGACATCCTGGCCGAACTGTACCTGCTGTCGGCCGTGCTCAAGCGCTGGGAAGACGAAGGCCGCTGCCACGCCGACCTGCCGCTGGTGCAGTGGTGCATGGACGATGGCTGCGCGCGCATCGAAACCCGCATGGACCAGGTGCTGGCCAACCTGCCGGCCCGGCCGCTGGCCTGGGCGCTGCGGGCCCTGGTGCTGCCGGTGCGGCTGAACCGCGGTCCCGGCGATGCGCTGACCCGCGATTGCGCCGACCTGCTGCTGGCCCCGTCTCCCACCCGCGACCGCCTGACCGCCGACCTGCAGCGCGGCGCCGGCGACGATACCCTGGCCGAGCTCGAACGCGCCTTCGGCCTGGTCGATACCGTGCAACCCCTGCACGACCGGCTGCGCCGCGAAGGGGTGCGCGACTGGCGCGAGGCCCATCGCGGCGGCGCCATCACCGACGAGCAGGCCCGCCAGATCGAAGCCGCCGAAGCGGCGGTGGCCAAAGTGGTGGCGGTGGACGACTTCGCGCCGGGCGAATTCGCGCGCAAGCCTGCGCAGACCTGAAGGGCGTCATTGCGGGGGCCGCAAGGTGTCTGACACCCGGGCCAGGCCTCGGCAAAAGCTGGACTGTCTCGACGGGTGTCAGACACCTGACTTCGAAAAACTGGACTGTCTCGACGGGTGTCAGACACCCGACTTCGGCAGGACGGGTGCGGACACCTGTCTTCGGCGCCGCCCCGGCCGCGCCGCATGGGTTGGGCCGTCAGTCGTCCTGGTTCGGGTCCATGCCGGGAAACAGCACTTCGGTGAAGCCGAACTTGGAGAAGTCCTCCATCCGCGACGGGTACAGGCGGCCGATGAGGTGGTCGCATTCGTGCTGCACCACGCGCGCATGGAAGCCTTCCGCCTCGCGCTCGATGCGCTGGCCGTCGGGGTCCAGGCCGCTGTAGCGGATGTGCCGGTAGCGCGGCACCAGGCCGCGCAGGCCGGGCACCGACAGGCAGCCTTCCCAGCCGTCCTCGCGCTCGTCGGACAGCGGCGTGATGACCGGGTTGCACAACACCGTCTGCGGCACCGGCGGCGCGTCGGGGTAGCGTTCGTTGTGCTGGAAACCGAAGATCACCAGTTGCAGATCCACGCCGATCTGCGGCGCGGCCAGGCCGACGCCCCGGGCATGGACCATGGTCTCGAACATGTCGGCCACCAGCGCGTGCAGGTCGGGGGTATCGAAGCGCTCGACTGGCTGCGCCACGCGCAGCAGGCGCGGGTCGCCCATCTTGAGAATGGCGTGGATCATGGCGGGGCGGTCAGTCGTCGCGGCCCTTGCGCTGGATGAACTCGATCTTGTAGCCGTCCGGGTCCTCGACGAAGGCGATGACCGTGGTGCCGTGCTTCATGGGGCCGGCCTCGCGCGTGACCTTGCCGCCTTTCTGCTTGACCTTTTCACAGGCGTCGTAGGCGTCTTCCACTTCCAGGGCGATATGGCCGTAGCCGTTGCCCAGGTCGTAGCTGGCGGTGTCCCAGTTGTGGGTCAGCTCGATGACGGCGCCTTCGCTTTCATCCTGGTAGCCGACGAAGGCCAGGGTGAACTTGCCGTCGGGGTAGTCTTTGCGGCGCAGCACGCGCATGCCCAGGACATTGGTGTAGAAATCGATGGACTTGTCCAGGTTGCCGACGCGCAGCATGGTGTGCAGGAGACGCATGGGGAATTCCTTGTGCTTGTAATGCCAGTCTGACATCGTAGCAAACCGCAAGGCCCGGCGCTCCCGCCACTGTGTCTCCCTGGCTAGTTCGCCGACGCGCCGGAGGCCTTGACCGCCTCCGCCCAGGCCGCGATCTCGCTCTGGATGAACGCACCGAACTCGCCGGTATTGATGGCGGCCGCCTCGGCACCTTCCTCCATCAGCCGCTGGCGCACCTCGGGGGCGGCCAGCGCCTTCGAAAAGGCCTGGTTCAGCGTGTCCACCACCGCCGGCGGCGTGCCCGCCGGCGCGACGATGCCGTGCCAGGAAATCGCCTGGAACCCGGGCAGGCCCGACTCGGCCATGGTGGGCAGGTCGGGCAGGGCCGGCGAGCGCCGCGGCGAGGTCACGGCCAGCGCGCGCAGGGTGCCGGCCTTGATGTGGGGCAGGGCGCCCGGGATGGTGGTGAACAGGAACTGCACCTGGCCGCCGATCAGGTCGGCCAGCGCCGGGCTGCCGCCCTTGTACGGGACGTGCACGAACTCCAGGCCGGCGCGCTGCTTGAACATCTCGCCGGCCAGGTGGCCGGGCGTGCCGGCGCCGGCCGACGCCATGTTGAAGGCATTGCCGTCGGCCTTGATCTCGGCGATCAGCTGCTGCACGTCGGTGGCCTGGACCTGCTTGTTGACCACCAGCACGTTCGGCACGGTGGCCAGCAGCGTCACCGGCGTGAAGTCCTTCACGGCGTCGTACTGCAGCTTCTTGTACAGCGCCGGGTTGATGCCGTGCGTGCTGGCGGTGGCCAGCAGCAGCGTGTAGCCGTCGGGGGCGGCGGTGGCCACCGCCTTGGCGGCGATCGAGCCGTTGGCGCCGCCCTTGTTGTCGACCACGATGGTCTGGCCCAGCGTCTTGCCGACTTCGGCGGCGACCGTGCGCGCCAGGATGTCCGATGTGCCGCCGGCCGAGTGCGGCACGATCAGCGTGATGGCGCGCCGCGGGAAGTCCTGGGCGGCCGCGGGAAAGGTACAGGCATATGCCGCCAGCGCCGCCCCGCAGGCGGCCCGGGTGAGGATTGTCTTCATCGGAATGTCTCCGTGGTTCCGCAATGTAGAGATGGAACGCCCGCCCCGCGCGGACGCGGGCGTCAGTCGGCTCCGAGCTTGAGCGGGTCCGGTTGGCGTTTTTCAATGGCCCATTTCAGCAGGGCCGCGCAGCGGAAGATGCCGTGCGCGAACTTGCCGTAGGGCAGGGTCAGGAACAGCGCCATCACCACCCCCAGGTGGATCGCCAGCAGCAGGCCCATGAGCGCGGTGTCGCGCAAGGCCAGCAGCAGCAGGCCGGTCAGGCTGGTCAGGAACAGCAGCGCGATGAAGCCGCGGTCCATGGGGCGCTGGTCCGGGTCGCCCTGCAGCGGGTGGCGGCGCAGGTTCAGCCACAGCAAGCCGGCCGGGCCGATCAGCAGGCCGATGCCGCCCGTCGTGCCCAGCAGCACCGGCAGGCTCAGGAACGGATAGGGAGCCTGCCAGCCGAAGGCGTAGTGGTACAGCGTGGCGACGCTGGTGGCGGCGAAGCACAGCATGAAACCGTAGAAAGTGAAGTGGTGGAAGCGCCGGCGCCACAGCGTGAAAGCGTCGTCGGCATTGTTGCAGCCCTTGCCGTGCCCGCCGTCCAGGTACTTGAGGCGCAGCGCGTCGTGGGTGGCCTCGGCCACCGCGGGGCCCGAAGCCGCGCCCGGCGCGACATCGCGCCAGAAGCGCGCCACGCCGATGCCCAGCGCCAGCATGGCGAACACGAACACCAGGCCGAACATCAGCGCCAGCGTGTTGTGCGGGAAGATGGCGTAGAAATTGCCGGCCAGGGGCTCGTGCAGCAGGCCGCCGGTGATGGCCACCGTCAGGACCAGGAACAGCGCCAGCGCGCCGGCGGCGGCCAGCGACAGCGTCAGGCCGTTGCGCTTGTACAGCTTGCCCAGCGCCGCCGGCCAGGCGTAGTCGCTGTAGGTCTGGACCCGCACCTTGGCCATGGCCTGCGGCACGTTCACGCCGAACTCGTGCGGCGGGGCGTACTGGCAGGCGTGCAGGCAGGCGCCGCAGTTGTGGCACAGGTTGGCCAGGTAGTTGACGTCGGCCTTGCCGAATTCCAGCCGCCGCGTCATGGCCGGGAATACCGCGCAGAAGCCTTCGCAATAGCGACAGGCATTGCAGATCTGCATGACGCGCGCCACCTCGGTTTCGTCGGCGGTCAGGCTGGCCGGCGCCTTGCCGTGCCAGCGCACGGGTTGTTCGGCCATCATGGCCGGCGCCGCGTCGCCGCGCGCCTGGCGGGTCAATTCTTCAAGCTGCTTCACGTTGTGCTCCGTTTGCCTCCTGGGCGCGCGCGGCGGCGGCCGCGCGGGTGCCGGCGATGCGGCCGAAGGCCGTGCCGATCGACATGCCGACGCCGGCGGTATAGCCTTTGCCGAGCACGTTGCCGGCCATCATTTCGCCGGCCACGAAGAGGTTCTGGCTGGGGCGGTCGTTGAACCGCACGGCCGCGGTGTCGTCCACCTTGAGGCCCAGGTAGGTGAAGGTGATGCCCGGCCGCAGCGCGTAGCCGTAGAACGGCGGCGTGTCGATGGGGCGCGCCCAGTGTGTCTTGGCGGGTTCCACGCCTTCGGTGTGGCAGTCGTCGAGCCTGGTGTGGTCGAACGTGCCGACGCGGCATGCCGCGTTGTATTCCGCCAGCGTGCGCGTGAACTGCGCCTCGTCCAGCCCCAGCTTGCGCGCCAGCTCGGGCAGGGTGTCGGCCTGCACGCCCGGGAACACGGGCGGCATGAAGCGGCCGACCGCCTTGGAATCGATGATGGAGTAGGCGATCTGGCCCGGCTGCATGGCCGTCAGCCGGCCCCAGATGGCGTAGCGCTTGGGCCAGAAGTCCTCGCCTTCGTCGTAGAAGCGGCGCGCCTCGCGGTTGACCACCACCCCCAGCGATACGCAGTCGATGCGGGTACAGATGCCGCCGTCGTAGAGCGGCGCGCGCGCATCGATGGCCACGCAATGCGACTGAGACGGATCGCCGATGGTGTCGGCGCCGGCGTCGATCATGAATTTCAGCAGCACGCCCATGTTGAAGCGCGTGCCGCGGATCAGGAAATTGTCGGCCGGCCATTCGCCGCGCTCGTTCTGGCCCCACGCCTCGCGCAGCCATTCGCGGTTCGATTCGAAGCCGCCCGCCGCCAGCACGCAGGCGCGCGCCTCGATGCGCTCGGCGCCGATGCGGGCGGCCACGAAGCGGCCGTTGTCCAGTTCCAGCGCGTCCACCGGCGCTTCGTAGCGGATCCGCACGCCGAGGGCTTCGGCGCTGCGGTAGTAGGCGTTGACCAGGGCCTTGCCGCCGCCCATGAAGAAGGCGTTGGTGCGCGCCACGTGCAGCGCGCCCGACAGCGGCGGCTGGAAGTTCACGCCGTGCTTGCGCATCCAGTCGCGACAGGTGGACGATTCGCGGATGACCAGCCGGGCGAGGTGTTCATTGGTGAGGCCGCCGGTGACCTTGAGCAGGTCCTGCCAGTATTCCTCTTCCGGGTACGCCTCGACCAGCACGTCCTGCGGCGCATCGTGCATGCAGCGCAGGTTGCGGGTGTGTTGCGAATTGCCGCCGCGCCATTCGCGCGGGGCCGCTTCCAGCAGCAGCACGCTGGCGCCCGCTTCGCGCGCCATCAAGGCCGCGCACAGGGCCGCGTTGCCGCCGCCGATTACCAATACGTCGATCATGATCAGGGCCTGGCCTAGAGAATCAGGCCCGGACTATAGGATGACCCGGCGCGGCGGCGCCATCCCCATATCGTCAATAGCTGTTCACGATTTGTGAAGAGTCGCCCCGGGCCAGGCGCCCGCCCGGACCAGTGTTTCGGCCGTTTGGGCCAGCAGGACACGGGCGGCCAGGGCGGCCGGCGACAGTTCGTCGTCGGACACGCTGGCCAGCAGATTGGCGCGCCGCACCTGGCGGTCGGCGATCTGTCGCAGCGCCAGCGGCTCGCCGCGCAGGCGCACGGTCGCGGCGCCGGGCTGGATGGTGGCGCCGAAGCCGGCGCGCACCAGGTCCATGAGCACGTCCAGGCCGTCGATCTCGGCGGCGATGTTGGGTTCGATGCGCAGGCGCGCGCAGGAGGCGTCGACCAGCGCGCGCAGCCCGTGGCTGCCGCTGGGCAGCAACAAGGGCAGGCCGGCGACGTCGCGCAGGCGCGTAGGCCCTTCGGGCGGCAGCCCGGGCAGGTCGGGCGGGGCGATCAGGAACAGCCGCTCGTCGATCAGCGGCAGCGTGCTCCAGCGGCGCGCCGCCTCGGTGCGAAACACCACGGCCAGGTCGAGCTGGCGGGCATTGAGCATGGCGCTCAGGTAGCCCGACAGGCTTTCCACCAGGTGCACGCGCACGTCCGGATAGCGCTCGCGCATGGCGCGCAGGAAGGGCACGGCCAGCACCGAGGCCGTGGTGGCCGGCAGCCCGACGCTGACCGCGCCGGTCAGGCGCGAGGCCTTGGCGGCGCGCGCCGCGCCGTCGACATGGCGCAGGGCCAGCTGGGCCTGGCGCAGGAACGCCAGGCCGGCGTCGGTGGGCACCACCCCGCTGGAGGTGCGGGTCAGCAGCCGTGTCGAGAGCTCGCTTTCCAGGCGGCTGATCTGCTGGCTGAGGGCGGAGGTGACCATGCCGAGGTCGGCGGCGGCGCGCCCCATGCTGCCGAATTCGGCCACTTTGACGAAATAGCGGAGCTGGCGCAGTTCCATTGCGACGGGCCGCTAGAACTGCGGCAGGCTGGCCGGGTCATGCCGGCGCAGCACGTTCTTGGCTTCTTCGAAGCCCGGCAGGATATTGCCGACTTCGGCCCAGAAGTCGCGGCTGTGGTTCATTTCGCGCAGGTGGGCGAGCTCGTGCGCGATGACGTAGTCGATGATGGACGGCGCGAAGTGGATCAGGCGCCAGTTCAGCATGATGTTGCCGTCGCTGGTGCACGAGCCCCAGCGGGTGGCCGCCGACGACAGGCGCCAGCGGCGGATCTTCAGGCCGCTGACCTGCAGGAAATGCGCCAGGCGCGCGCCGAACCAGGCGCCGGCGCGCTGTTGCAGCCAGGCCTGCGCGGCGTCGCGGATGCGCGCCTGGTCCGCGTCGGCCGGCAGGGCCAGCCAGAGGGTGTCGCCGTCGTTGGGCGCGTCGGCATCGCCCGACAGGAACGCCTGGCGCCGGTCGGCGCCCATGCCCAGCACGATGCGCCGGCCCAGGTAGGGAAGCTCGCCGCCGGCCTGCCAGCGGGTCTGGGACATGGCCAGTTGTTCCTTGCGGGCCTGCCAGTCGCGCAGCTTGGCGAGGATCCAGCGCGCTTTCTCGCGCACCGCGTCGTCGATCTGGGTCAGCGTGACCCAGTTGGGCGCGGTGACGCGCAGGCCGTCGTCGGCCACCACGAAGCCGATGCTGCGCCGGCGCGAGCGCAGCAGGACGAAGCCGATGGTTTGTTGCTCGGTGGCGACTTCGCGCCAGCGGGCGCCGGGCGGCAGGGGATCGGGGCGCGGCGTGGCCACCGTGGACACGGCGGCCGGCGCCGGCGGAGTCAGCAGCGGGGCCGCTTGCGGCGCGCCGGGCGCCGCAGGCTCGGGTTCGGTGAACAGCAGTTCAAGCTGACCGTTGCTGGGCATACCTTTCGGGATTGAGTTGGCGCATTTCCCCTTCGATCCAGGCCTGCACCTTGGCGTTCAGGTCCTCGGGGGAGATTCCCTGCGATTCTATCGCGGGCCCGATGGACACGGTGATCAGCCCCGGCTGCTTGACGAAGGCGTTGCGGCGCCAGCATTCGCCCGCGTTGTGCGCGACCGGGATCACCACCGCGCCGGTGCGCGAGGCCAGCAGGGCGCCGCCCATCTTGAAGCGCCCGGTCTGCCCGGGCGCCACGCGCGTGCCCTCGGGGAACAGCAGCGGCCAGCGGCCTTCGTCGAGCCGTTTCTGGCCCTGGCGGATGACCTGCTCGAAGGCGTCGCGGCCCTTGGCGCGGTCGATGGGGATCATGCGCAACAGCGCCAGGCCCCAGCCGAAGAACGGCAGCATGTGCAGTTCTTTCTTGTACACGTAGCAGACTTCGCGCGGCATGTGGGCCGGAAAGAACAGCGTTTCCCAGGCGGACTGGTGCTTGGACAGCAGGATCGCGGGCCCGTCGGGCAGGTTCTCGGCGCCCTTGACCTGCCAGCGGATGCCGCAGAAGGCGCGTGCGCCCCAGATCGCCAGGCGCGGCCAGCCCACCGTGAGCTTGTAGCGCCAGTGCAGCGGCAGGGGGGCCCACAGAATGCAGGCGATGGCGTACGGGATGACGGTGACGACCAGGAACACCATGTAGAGCAGCGAGCGCAGCCAGGCCATCGGTCAGGCTTCCTGTAGCAGGGTGTCGGCGACGGCCGACAGGTCGGCGGCGATGCGGGTGCCGGCCGGCAGGCCGCCCTTGTCGCGGGTCTTGATGCCGTTGCCGGTGAGCACCAGCCAGGGCGCGCAGCCGGCCGCGGCGGCGGCCTGCAGGTCGCGCAGCGAGTCGCCCACCGCCGGCACGCCGGCCAAGTCGGCGTCGTAGCGGCCGGCGATGTCGTGGTACATGCCGGGCAGCGGCTTGCGGCAGCCGCAGCCGTCGGCCGGACCGTGCGGGCACAGGAAGATGGCGTCGATGACGCCGCCGGCCTGCATCAGCTCGCGGTGCAGCTTGGCATGAATGGCGTTGAGCGTGGCCATGTCGAACAGGCCGCGCGCCAGGCCGGACTGGTTGCTGGCCACCACCACGGTGTAGCCGGCCTGCGACAGGCGCGCGATGGCCGCCAGGCTGCCGGGCAGGGCGATCCATTCGTCGGGGCTTTTGACGAAGGCGTCGCTGTCCTGGTTGATGACGCCGTCGCGGTCGAGGATGATGAGCTTCACTGTGCCAGCCTGGAGATGTCGGCCACCTGGTTCATCAGGCCGTGCAGTTGGGCCAGCAATGCCAGCCGGTTGGCGCGCACGGCGGGGTCGTCGGCCATCACCATGACGTCGGCGAAGAAGGCGTCGACCGGTTCGCGCGCCTGGGCCAGCGTGCTGAGGCTGCCGGCGAAATCGCCGGCCTGCAGCTGCGCCTCGGCCTGCGGGCGCAGCCGGGCGACCGCGGCGGCCAGGGCCTGTTCGGCCGGCTCGGCCAGGCGGGTGGGGTCGACCGCGCCGATCTCGCCTTCGGCCTTCTTGAGCAGGTTGCCGATGCGCTTGTTGGCGGCCGCCAGGCTGGCGGCCTCGGGCAATTGGCCGAAGGCGGTGACGGCGCGCACGCGCGCGGCCGCCTGGTGCAGCGGCGGCGCCAGCGCGATCACGGCGTCGACCGCGTTGCGGTCGAAATCGGCGGCCAGCTGGTTGCGGTAGCGCTCGTAGACAAAGGCGCGCACTTCGTCCGCCGTGGCGGGCGCGATCTTGCCGGCCGGGAAGGTGCCGGCAGCCAGCGCCAGCAGGCCGTCGAGCGACAGGGGGCCGTCGGCGCTGGCGGCCAGCAGGCCGCCCGCCGCCAGTTGTTCGAACGCGCTGATCAGGCCCAGCGCGGCGCGGCGCAGGCCGAACGGGTCGCGTTCGCCGGTGGGCGCCAGGCCGATGCCCCAGATGCCGACCAGGGTTTCGGCGCGCTCGGCGATGAACAGGATGGCGGCGGTCAGCGTGTCGGCGGCGACCGGCGTGTCCAGGCGGATGCGGTATTGGTCGCGCAGCGCCCGCACCACGTCGGCGGGCTCGCCGTCGCCGGCGGCGTAGTAGGCGCCCATGATGCCTTGCAGCTCGGGGAATTCGCCCACCATGTTGGTGCCCAGGTCGGCCTTGGCCAGCAGGGCGGCGCGGTCGGCCGCGGCGGCGTCGCCGCCCAGCAGCGCCGCCACGCCGCGCGCGATGGCGCGCACGCGCTCGACGCGCTCGAGCTGGGTGCCGAGCTTGTTGTGGTAGACGATGTTGCCCAGCTGTTCCACGCGCGCGGCCAGCGGGGTCTTGCGGTCGGTGTCGAAGAAGAACTGCGCGTCGGCCAGGCGCGGGCGCACCACGCGCTGGTTGCCCTCGACGATGTTGGCCGGATCGTCGACCCGCATGTTGCTGACGATCAGGAAACGGTGCGTCAGCTTGCCGGTGGCCGGGTCGAACAGCGGGAAGTACTTCTGGTTCAGCCGCATGGTGAGGATCAGGCATTCCTGCGGGACCTGCAGGAATTGCTCGTCGAACTGGCCCACGTACACGGTGGGGTGTTCGACCAGCGCCGTGACTTCATCCAGCAGGGCGGCCACCTCGGGATCGTCGCCCAGCGTGGCGCCCAGGCGGGCGGCGTGGTCCTGCAGCTGGCGGTCGATCTCGGCGCGGCGCGTCTCGAACGAGGCGACCACGCGGCCCTGTTCGGCCAGCGCGGTCTCGTAGGCATCGGCGTCGGGGAAGTCGATGGGGGCGTCGGCCATGAAGCGGTGCCCCAGGGTGCGGCGGCCGGCCTGCAGGCCGAGCGCCGCGACCGGCACCACGTCGGCGCCGTGCAGCGCCACCAGGCCGTGCGCGGGGCGCACGAATTTCACGGTGGTGACGCCGTCGGCCAGCTGGTAGCGCATGACCTTGGGAATCGGCAGGCCGTCGATGGCGGCCTGCAGGCCTTCCTGCAGGCCGTCGGCCAGCCTGGCGCCGGCGGCCGTGCCGCGCGCCACCAGGTAGTCCTGCTTGCCGTCGGATTCGCGCGCCAGGGCGGCCGGGTCGGCGCCTTCCAGGCCCTTGGCGGCCAGTTTCTTCAAGAGGGCGGGCGTGGGCTTGCCGTCGGCGTCCAGGCCCACTTTCACGGGCATGAGCTTTTCGGCGTAGGCCTGGTCGGGGGCCTGGCCCAGCACGGCCGACAGGCGCACCGCCAGGCGGCGCGGCGTGGCGTAGGGCACCGCCTGGCAGCCGTCGGCCAGCAGGCCGTGGCGGCCGAGCGTGGCGCGCACGCCTTCGGCGAAGGCCTGGCCCAGTTTCTGCAGGGCCTTGGGCGGGAGTTCTTCGGTCAGCAGTTCGACCAGCAGGGGGCGGGTGTTCGTCGTCATTCAGGCAGCCTCCCCGGCGCGGTTGGTGGCCAGCATGGGGAAGCCCAGTCGTTCACGGGAGTCGTAATAGGCCTGCGCCACCGCGCGCGACAGGTTGCGGATGCGGCCGATGTAGGCGGCGCGCTCGGTCACGCTGATGGCGCCGCGCGCGTCGAGCAGGTTGAAGGTATGGGCGGCCTTCAGGGTGGCTTCGTAGGCGGGCAGCGCCAGCGGCACGTCCATCAGGCGCCTGGCCTCGGCCTCGTAGTCGTTGAAGTGCGCGAACAGCATGTCGGCCGAGGCGTGCTCGAAGTTGTAGGTCGACTGCTCGACCTCGTTCTGGTGGAACACGTCGCGGTACAGCACGCGGTTGCCGTGCGCGCCTTCGGTCCAGACCAGGTCGTAGACGCTTTCCACGCCCTGCAGGTACATGGCCAGGCGTTCCAGGCCGTAGGTGATCTCGCCGGTGGTGGGGGTGCAGTCCAGTCCGCCCACTTGCTGGAAGTAGGTGAACTGGGTGACCTCCATGCCGTTGAGCCAGACTTCCCAGCCCAGGCCCCAGGCGCCCAGCGTGGGGTTTTCCCAGTCGTCCTCGACGAAGCGGATGTCGTGCCGGGCCGGATCGATGCCCAGCGCCTTCAGCGAGCCGATGTACAGGTCCAGGATTTCCGGCGGCGCGGGCTTGAGCACCACCTGGTATTGGTAGTAGTGCTGCAGGCGGTTGGGGTTCTCGCCGTAGCGGCCGTCCTTGGGGCGGCGCGAGGGCTGCACATAGGCGGCGCGCCAGGGTTCCGGGCCGATGGCGCGCAGGAACGTGGCGGTGTGCGAGGTGCCGGCGCCGACTTCCATGTCGTAGGGCTGCAGCAGGGCGCAGCCCTGCTTGTCCCAGTATTCCTGGAGCGTGAGGATGATTTGCTGAAAAGTGAGCATAGGGTTCTTGGAATTCGGAGCGCACCGGCCTGCCTGGGCCGGCCGGCGCGGGGCGGCCCGGGAGTTCCTGGCGCGGGAAACCGGCCATTTTAACTGGCCCGGCCGCGGGCGGGGGCGGCCGGCCGCGCGGTGGGGACGGATCCGAGCCGCTCAGTAGGTGGGCGGCGTCACCGCGCTGACGATTTCGCCCACGCCTTCGCCCACGTTGCGGAAGCGGTGCGGCGTGCGGCTGTCGAAATAGTAGGCGTCGCCGGCCTGCAGCACGCGGGTCTTGTCGCCCACCGTGACCTCGATGGCGCCGGCGGTCACCAGGCCGGCCTCCTGGGCGTTGTGGCTGAACAACTCGCCGGTGTCGGTGCCTGGCGCATAGCGTTCCTGCATCATCAGCATCGCGCGGTTGGGAAAGCGGCTGCCGATCATCCGGTACGAGATCGTGCTGGTCTTGCCGATTTCGAGCAGGTCTTCCGGGCCGTAGAACGGCGATTCGGCCACCAGCAGCCGGCTGCTGGAAAAAAAACCCACGATGGTGGTGCCCAGGGCGTCCAGCACCGCGGCCAGCGTATCGAGCGACGGGCTGATCTTGTCGCGCTCGATCAGCGAGATCGAGGCGTGCGATACGCCCGAGCGCTGCGCGACCTCGCGGATGCCGAGCCCGCGCCGGCGCCGCAATTCCCTGATATCTGCCCCGATTCTCGGCATGGCGTGGTCCTCCCCGGATAGCCTCGACCGCCAGGATACACGCCCGCGCGCGCCGCGCATCAGCCGCGCGGCAAAGTGTCCAGGTCGACCGCCGGCGGCTGGAAATCGAGGGTGTCCAGCGGGTAGAGCGGACGGGCCCGCGCGAACGGCAGGCGCGCCGGGTGGTAGCCGGTCAGCCCGGGAGTCTCGGCGCAGGCGCAGGCGCCCAGCGTGTCGAAGGCCAGCTTGAAGTGATAGCCGGACTTCACCACGATGATATCGGCCGCGTCCAGGTCGATGCCGGCATCCAGGTAGCAGCCGGGGTCCTGCGACATGACCGCGTCCTGGGTGATCAGCAGGTCGTAGCGCGCCTGGCGCAGCACGGCGTGCGGCCCCAGGCGCAGGGTGGCGCCGCGCATGAAGACGCCGCGGTTGCGGAATACGCCATCGCCCAGCGCCGCGACGCGCCCCTGCACCGGCATGGCCGGGCAGCCGGGGCTGTAGGCGCCGCCCACCTCCAACGCGACTTCGGCGCCCACGCCGGCGCGCTGGCAGCGAGCCAGGGCGGCGGGATCGGTGACGATCGCGGCGATGCGTCTGTCGGTCAGGGCCAGGCAGCGCTCCAGCACGTGCATGCTGTCGCCCGGGCCGCCGGCCAGCACGCGGTCGCCGAAATCGCCGATCACCAGCTTGCAGCCATGGCGCGGGTGGGCGCGCAGCAGTGTCGCCACGTCCGGCAGCGCATGCACGTAGCGGTCGCGGTCGTCCCACAGCGTCCGCGCCAGGTCGAGCGCCAGGCGGCGCGCCGGTGCGCGCGCGCCCGCGCGGGCGTAGACGGCCACCGTCTGGCCCACTCCCGCGCCGTCGATGAACGGATTGACGTTGAACACGGATACGTCCAGCAGGCCCTCGCCGGCCGCCACGGCGGCGGCCGCCCGCGCATGCAGCGCGGCCAGCGGGCCGTGGGCCGTCTCGTCATTGCCGCGCGTCAGCATGGGCACGTGCACGCTGACGCCGATGGGGCGTGCGCCGCCATCGAGCATATGCAGCAGTTGCGCGGCCACGCGCTCGCCCGTGGCCGCGGCGTCGCCGTGCGGGTTGGTCTTGTAGGCCGAGGCGAAATCCAGCTGGCCCAGCATCGCGGGGATGGCGTGCCCGTGCAGGTCGAAACCGGCCACGATGGGCATCGCCGGCCCGACGATGCGGCGCAGCCGCGCCAGCAGGTCGGCCTCGGCGCTGTCCAGGCTGGCGGTCTGCATGCAACCGTGCAGGCACAGGGCGATGGCGTCGTAGCCGCCGCGCGCGGCGACTGCCAGGATGCCGTCGCGCAGCCTGGCATAGGCCGCGTCCTCGACCCGGCCGCCGGGCCGGGCGCGCGCCGCCAGCGTCGGCACGGGCTGGCAGCCGCGCGCCCGCAGGGTGCGCAGAATGCCGCCCAGCACCGAATCGGCCGCCGCATTGGCGGCCAGCATGGCCGCGCCTTCCTCGATCTCGAAGGCCGCCAGCGGCGTGGCGACTGGCGTGAAACCGTGCGTTTCCTGGAACAGCTGCGCCACCAGGACGCGGTAGGGCGAACTCGGCATGACCGGTCTCCGTGCGGGCCGCGGGCCTATTTCAGGTTGATGTGGGCGCGTTGGGCGGTCTGGCGCTGCTTGTCGATCTCGGCCGCGAGCTCGGCGGCGAATTCCCGCGGCGGATTGCCGACCGGCACCGCCGAGAAGCCGGCCAGCCGTTCCTTGACGTCCGGCATGGCGAGCACCTGGCGGACCGCTTCGTAGATGCGCTGCACGATCTCGTCGGGGGTTCCCTTGGGCGCCACCAGGCCGAACCAGGACGCGTCATTCACCTCGGGGACGCCCGCCTCGGCAAAGGTCGGCACGTCGGGCAGCGCTGCCAGGCGCTGCGGATAGGCGACCGCCAGCGCCTTCAGGTCGCCGTTGCGGATGAACGGCAGCGACGAGGGCAGGTTGTCGAACACGGCGGCAATTTGCCCGCCCAGGGCATCCTGCAGCGCCGGGCTGGAGCCGCGGTAGGGCACGTGCATCATTTCCGTGCCGGTGCTCAGCTTGAACAGCTCGCCCATCATGTTGGCCTCCGAGCCCGCGCCCGCCGAGCCATAGGCGTAGTGGCCGGGCTGGCTCTTGAGCAGCGCGATGAACGACTGCATGTCGGTGGCGGGCACCTTGGGGCTGATGGTCAGCACATTGGGCACCGAGGCCAGCCGCGTAATGGCCACCAGGTCGCGGGTGACGTCGTACGAGATGTTGTCGTAGACCACCGGCGTGACCGCGTGCGAGCTGACCGTGGCGATACCCAGCGTGTAGCCGTCGGGCTCGGCGCGGATCACGAATTCGCTGCCGATGCGGCCGGCCGCGCCGCTGCGGTTCTCGACCACCACCGATTGCCGCAGCAGCTTGCCCAGCGGATCGGCGATGGTGCGGGCCAGCACGTCGGTGGTGCCGCCGGGCGGGAACGGCACCACCAGCTTGATGGGGCGCGACGGATAGGACTGCTGGGCCTGGGCGGGCGCAGCGAGGGCGGCGGCGGCCACGAACAGGCCGGCCAGGAGGTGGTGCAGTTTCATTGTGTTCCCCTTGTGTGCGGATGATGGGTAGAGGGACGCCGGCCCCGCCGGCCGGCGCCCGGCGGCCGTCAGCCGAGCCGCAGCGCGGCGGCGCGGCGGTGGCCTTCCATGCCTTCGGTCCGGCTCTGGCGCACCGCCGGCGGCGCGACCGCCGCCACGCCGCGCTGGTCCAGCCATTGGTGGGTGCAGACCTTCAGGAACGATCCCACCCACAGGCCGCCGGTGTAGCGGCCGGCGCCCATGGTCGGCAGCGTATGGTTGGTGCCGCAGCATTTGTCCGAATACACCACGCTGGCCAGCGTGCCGATGAACAGCGAACCGTAGTTGCGCAGCTTCAGGCTGGTGGCGTGCGGGTCGCGGGTGTGCACTTGCAGGTGCTCCGCCGCCACCTGGTCGGAATAGGCCAGCATGGCCGCCTCGTCGGCGCACAGCGCGATCTCGCCGTAGTCATGCCAGGCGCGGCCCGCCACGTCGGCGGTGGGCAGGTCCTGCAACTGGCGCTGCACCGCGGCCAGCGTGGCGCGCGCCAGCGGCTCGCTGGTGGTGATCAGGCCCACGCGGGTGCGCACGTCGTGCTCGGCCTGGGCCAGCAGGTCGGTGGCGATCATCTCGGCGTCGCCCGTCTCGTCGGCCACCACGAAGATCTCGCTCGGCCCGGCCAGCTGGTCGATGCCGACTTCGCCGAAGACCTGGCGCTTGGCTTCGTTCACATAGGCGTTGCCGGGCCCGACGATCTTGTCCACGGCCGGGATCGATTCCGTGCCGCAGGCCATGGCGGCGATGGCCTGGGCGCCGCCCACCAGGAAGATGCGGTCGGCGCCGGACAGGTGGCAGCCGGCGACCATGGCCGGATGGGCGCCCGGCGGCAGGCAGGCGATCACTTCTTCGCAGCCCGCCACCTTGGCCGGCACGATGGTCATCACCGGCGCCGACAGGATCGGATAGCGTCCGCCCGGCACATAGGCGCCGATGCGCTGCACCGGAATGACGCGATGGCCCAGGTGCAGGCCCGGCAGCGGCTCGACCTCGAGCGGCAGCACGGTCGCCAACTGCGCCTCGGCGAAGGCGCGCACCCGCTCGATGGCGAATTCGGTGTCCTGGCGGGTTTGCGCGTCCAGGTCGGCCACGGCCCGCAGGCGCGCGTCCATGCCGACTTCCAGCACGGGCGTGTCCTGGCGGTCGAATTTGAGGGAATACTCGCGCACGGCGGCGTCGCCGCGGGCGCGCACCTGGGCGATGATCTCGCGCACGGTGTCCTCGATGGCGCCGACGCTGTCCTGGGCGCGGGCGGCGGGCGACTTGATGTAGGTGGGAGTGGCGGGGGCAGTGGGCATGAATACTCTCGATGACGGAATGACTGGCGACAGCGGCCACTATACGAGCGCCACGCCCCGCAAATTCATGCCCGCGCAGAGGTGGTCAAGATATTGAACGCGCTACCATGGCCTTTTTGCGCCGCCAGTCCATGGACCCATTGCGCCACTTGCCCCCGCTGACGACGTTGCGCGCCTTCGAGGCGGTCGGCCGCCACCTGAGTTTCAGCCGCGCCGCCGACGAATTGTTCGTCACCCAGAGCGCGGTCAGCCACCAGATCAACAAGCTCGAGCGCGAGCTGGGCGGGCCGCTGTTCGTGCGCCGGACCCGCGCCATCGCTTTCACCCCGCGCGGCCAGGCCTATTACGACCAGGTGCGCGCCGCCCTCGAACTGCTGGCGCGCGCCACGCGGCAGGCGCGCGCGCCGCAGCGCGCCGAGGCGCAGTTGAAGGTCGGCCTGCTGGCCTCGTTCGCGGCGCGCTGGCTGGTGCCGCGCCTGCCGGCGTTCACGCGCGCACATCCCGGCATCAGCCTGCAGCTGGTGCCGGACATCGGCCTGGCCGATGTGGCCGCGGGCGACGTGAACCTGGCCATCCGCTACGGGCGGGGACACTGGCCCGATGCGCACCTGGTCAAGCTGATGCCCGAGCGGCTGGCGCCGGTCTGCGCGCCGGCCCTGCTGGGACGCCGGCGCCAAGTCAAGTCGCTGGACGACCTGCTGCGCCATCCGCTGCTGGTCTCGCATTCGCGCCATCCGTTCGAATGGGAAATCTGGTCGCAGGCCCACGGCGTGGACCTGTCCGGCGCCCGCACCCTGCACCTGCATGACTACAACATCGTGATCGAGGCCGCGCTGGGCGGGCAGGGCGTCGCCATGGGCCGGCAGCGGCTGGTCCAGCCGCTGCTCGCCGCCGGCGCGCTGGTGCTGCCCGCGCCGCACGCCGTGTATGAGGATCCGGACATCGGCTGGTGGCTGGTGTTGCCGCGCACGGCGCTGCCGGAGCCGGCCGCGGCCTTTTGCCAGTGGGTGCAGGCCGAGGCGGCGCGCCGGCCCGGTTGAGCGGCATGTATGAATGGCATTGATGCGTGGGCGACCATTTTTCATTCGCCAAAGCCGCCGCGGGACGGCTAGGATGAGGCCTGTATTGTTCTCATCGCAGAGGTATCCAGCATGTCTTCGACCCTTTCCGCCCGCGTCCAGTCCCTCGGCCTGACCCTCGAGCCGGCCGCCGGCCCGGCCGCCAATTACGTTTCCAAGGTGCAAGTGGGCGATCTCCTGTTCATTTCCGGGCAGGTGCCGCGCCGCAACGGCGAGGCGGTGTTCCTGGGCCGGGTCGGCGACACCCTCAGCGAGGAAGAAGGCCGCCAGGCCGCGCGCCAGGCGGCGCTGTGCGTGCTGGCGCAGCTGGCCGACGCGGTCGGCGACGACCTGGCGCGGGTGGCGCGCGTGGTGCGGCTGGGCGTGTTCGTGGCCTGCCCGCCGGACTTCCAGCGCCAGAGCACGGTGGCCGACGGCGCCTCCGACCTGATGGTCGACGTGCTGGGCGACGCGGGCCGCCATGCGCGCACCGCGGTGGGCGTCGCGTCGCTGCCGCGCGGCGTGGCCGTCGAGGTCGAGGCCATCGTGCAGATCAAGCCCTAGCCGCGCGGGAGCCGCCCATGCCGCAAGCCACATTGACCGACGCCGACGTGGCGCGGCTGCGCCGCGCCACGCCCGGGATCGACCAGGTCCTGCACTTCAACCATGCCGGCGCGTCGCTGCCGTCCGCCGCCACGGTGCGGGCGGTGGTCGAGCATCTGCAGCGCGAAGCCGCCAGGGGGCCGATGGAAGCCGCCCAGGCGGCCCAGGACAGCGTGGCCGCGGCGCGGCAGCGGGCCGCCCGCCTGCTCGGCGCGCAGCCGGACGAAGTGGCGTTCGCCTCGGGCTGTTCCGATGCCTGGGGCCGCGCCTTCGCCGCCCTGGGGCCGTGGCGGCCGGGCGACCGCATCCTGGTGGGCCGCTCGGAATGGGGCGGCAACCTGGCCACCCTGCAGCAGGTCGCCGGACGGGCCGGCGCCAGTATCGAGGCGATTCCCTGCGACGCCGCCGGCCGCGCCGCGCCGGATGCGCTGCAAGCCATGCTGGACGAGCGGGTGCGGCTTATTTCCCTGACCTGGCTGCCGGCCAATGGCGGCCTGATCAACCCGGCCGCCGCCATCGGCGCGGTGGCGCGCCGTCACGGCATTCCCTATATCGTGGATGCGGCGCAGGCCCTGGGGCAGCTACCCATCGACGTGCGCGCCGTCGGCTGCGACATGCTGGTGGCGCCGGTGCGCAAGCACCTGCGCGGTCCGCGCGGCCTGAGCCTGCTGTACGTGCGCGACGAATTCGCCGCACGGCTGGCCCCGGCGTTCGTGGACACCTCGTCCGCGCCGGTGGATGCCGACGGCGTATCGGCGCTGCGCGATGGCGCGCGCCGCCTGGAAACCAGCGAACAGCCGGTGGCGCTGGTCTGCGGGCTGGCCAATGCCTTGCAGGAGGCGCTCGACCTGGACGTGGCGGCGATCCGCGCGCGCATCGACGCCAGCGCGGGCGCGCTGCGCGAGCGGC
The DNA here is from genome assembly GCF_002261345.1 of Bordetella genomosp. 2. Lineage (GTDB taxonomy): Bacteria > Pseudomonadota > Gammaproteobacteria > Burkholderiales > Burkholderiaceae_B > Bordetella_A. Next base: position 385,650 of record NZ_NEVT01000003.1, read on the forward strand.
TGGCGCGCCTGCCCGGCGTGACGCTGCACGACCTGGGCGAGGAGCGTTCCGCGCTGGTGTCGTTCAATGTGGACGGCATGACCGGGCCCGAGGTGCGCGCGGCGCTGGCGGCGCAGGGCATCAACATTTCCGCCAACGGCATCCCCTACACGCCGCTCGACATGCGGGCGCGCGGGCTTGTCGCGGTGGCGCGGGCGGCGGTCAGCTACCTGACGACCGGAGATGAAATCGACCGGCTGGTGGCCGCGGTGCGCGCGCTGGCGAAATAGGGGCCGCCCTGGGGCCGCGGCTTCCGCGCCCGGTCAATATTGTGACCACCCGCCCTCGCGGGGCGGGCCGGCGCCGATGGTCGTATGATTCGGTTATCCCTCAAGTCTTATAGATAACCCAGGCCCAGAGACAGGCCAGAAGGAGTCCCGCATGTCCGAGCTGATCAAGGTAGACGTCGTCGATGGCATCCAGGTCATCACCATCAACCGCCCCGAAGCCAAGAACGCCATCAACCTGGAGACCGCGCAGGCCATGGCCGCCGCGCTCGAGCAGCTCGACAGCCGCGATGACGTGCGCATCGGCATCCTGACCGGCGCCGGCGGCACGTTTTCGTCGGGCATGGACCTGAAAGCCTTCGCACAGAGCGGCCAGCGTCCGCTCATCCCCGGCCGCGGCTTCGCCGGCCTGAACGAACGGCCGCCGCGCAAGCCGCTGATCGCCGCCGTGGAAGGCTACGCCCTGGCCGGCGGTTGCGAGATGGCCCTGGCGGCCGACCTGATCGTGGCCGCCAGCAACGCCAAGTTCGGCCTGCCGGAAGTCAAGCGCGGCCTGGTGGCCGGCTCCGGCGGCATGCTGCGCCTGCCGCGCCGCCTGCCGTACCACATCGCCATGGAAGTGATCCTGACCGGCGACATGCTCAGCGCCGAGCGGGCCCACGGCTACGGGCTGGTCAACCGCCTGACCGAGCCCGGCAAGGCGCTGGACGGCGCCCTGGAACTGGCGCGCGTCATCGTCGAGAACGGGCCGCTGGCCGTGCAGACCGCCAAGAGCATCGTGGCCCAGGCCACCGACTGGGAACAAGAGGGCATGTTCGACCGCCAGCGGCCCCTGATCGCGCACATTTTCACCTCCGCCGACGCCAAGGAGGGCGCCACCGCCTTCGCCGAAAAGCGCAAGCCTGTGTGGCAGGGCAAATAGCCCTTGCCCCGGCTGGTCATAAAATAACCCGTCGATCGCGCGCGGCCGGCTCGCCCGGCCGCGCGTCTTGCCGCCGCGCCGCGGGCCCCGCGCGGGGCTTTCCCCGGTTTCCGTTTTCCATTCGCTTTCCGTTCATACCGCCATGTCCGTCCTCATCAAAGAAGAAGACTTCATCCAGTCTATCGCCGATGGCATCCAGTTCATCAGCTACTACCATCCCGTCGACTACATCCGCCACCTGGCGCGCGCCTACGAGCGCGAGGAAAGCCCGGCGGCGCGCGACGCCATGGCGCAGATCCTCACCAACTCGCGCATGTGCGCCGAAGGCAAGCGGCCGCTGTGCCAGGACACCGGCATCGTCAACGTGTTCCTGAAGGTCGGCATGGACGTGCGCTTCGACACCCGCCGCACCCTGCAGGAACTGTGCGACGAAGGCGTGCGCCGCGGCTACACCAACCCGGACAACCCGCTGCGCGCCTCGGTGCTGGACGACCCGCTGTTCGCCCGCAAGAACACCCGCGACAACACCCCCTGTATCCTGCACGTCGAACTGGTGCCCGGCGCCAAGGTCGACGTGCAGATCGCCTCCAAGGGCGGCGGCTCGGAAAACAAATCCAAGTTCGTCATGCTCAACCCGAGCGACTCGCTGGTCGACTGGGTGCTCAAGACCGTACCCACCATGGGCGCCGGCTGGTGCCCGCCCGGCATGCTGGGCATCGGCGTCGGCGGCACCGCCGAGAAAGCCATGCTGATGGCCAAGCAGTCGCTCATGGACGACATCGACATGTACGAACTGCTCGAGCGCGGCCCGCGGAACAAGCTCGAAGAACTGCGCATCGAGCTCTACGAAAAGGTCAATGCGCTGGGCATCGGCGCGCAGGGGCTGGGCGGCCTGACCACCGTGCTCGACGTCAAGATCAACACCTTCCCCACCCACGCGGCCTCCAAGCCGGTGGCCATGATCCCCAACTGCGCGGCCACGCGCCACGCCCACTTCGAGCTCGACGGCTCGGGCCCGGCGCGGCTCGATCCGCCGGCCCTGTCCGAGTGGCCCGAAGTGCATTGGGCGCCCGACTACAACAAGTCGAAGCAGGTCGACCTGAACACGCTCACCCGCGAGGAAGTGGCCAGCTGGAAGCCCGGCCAGACCCTGCTGCTGTCGGGCAAGATGCTCACCGGCCGCGACGCCGCGCACAAGCGCATCCAGGACATGCTGGCCAAGGGCGAGAAGCTGCCGGTGGACTTCACCAACCGCGTCATCTACTACGTGGGCCCGGTCGATCCGGTGCGCGACGAAGTGGTCGGCCCGGCCGGCCCGACCACCGCCACCCGCATGGACAAGTTCACCGACATGATGCTGGCGCAGACCGGCCTGATCGCCATGATCGGCAAGTCCGAGCGCGGCCCGGTCGCCATCGAGGCCATCCGCAAGCACCAGTCGGCCTACCTGATGGCCGTGGGGGGCGCCGCCTACCTGGTGTCCAAGGCCATTCGCGAAGCCCGCGTGCTGGCCTTCGAAGACCTGGGCATGGAGGCCATCTACGAATTCGACGTGAAGGACATGCCGGTCACCGTCGCGGTCGACGCGCAGGGCACCTCGGTGCATACCACCGGCCCGCGCGAATGGCAGGCCCGCATCGGCAAGATCCCGGTCGCGGTCGCCTGATATCCCTGCTGGATCCACCGGGCGGCCGCCGCCCGGTGGCCTTGCGCGCTTGGTGATGTAACCTGGGTTGGGTACATTCAGGGTTCTGTAAGCAACCCTGGTCCCGCCCGGCATGCGCACCAAGCCTTATCATCCCGTCGTGCTGTCCATCCTGCGCCAGCACGGCGCCCGCGTCGTGCTGGACATGCCGTGCGGCAGCGGCTGGCTGGGGCAGGCAGTGGCCGCCGGCAAGCTCCAGCTCGACGCGCTCGACGGCCTGGGCCTGTGGGAGTTCCCCGCCGCCGATCTGCCATACCGGCACGTGCGCGAGCACGATCTCGACACACCGCTGGCCGGTGCCGCCGGCTACGACGCCATCGTCTGCGCCGAGGCCATCCATCTGCTGCGCAACCCCGGCCTGATGCTGGACGGCGCATTCCGCGCCCTGCGGCCCGGCGGCCGGCTCATCCTGACCACCCCCAACACCTGGCGCGTGGGGTCGCGGCTCGCCTACCTGACCCGCGGCTTCCATTATGGCTTCAGCCCCATGGTGGGCAAGCGCCGCGGCGACTACGTCACGTATGTGCCGTGGTCGTTTCCGCAACTGCATTTGTTCCTGGCGCACCAGGGGTTCGGCGAGATCGTGCTGCACGAGGTGGACGAGCCCAAGCCCAAGTACCTGGTCGAGCACCTGGCCGGCCTGCCGGCGCGCGCGTACTGCCGCTCGCACGAGCGCGCCGCATCGTCCGCGGACGAGCGCGACTACTGGCGCCAGGCCGGCAGCCGGCAGGCGCTGTACGGCCGCTGGCTGATGATGTCGGCGCGGCGGCCGGCGCAGGGCTGAGCCTCACGCCGCCGGCAAGCGCAGCGCCATCAGGATTTCGTCGTAGTAGCGGCCGTCGATCTTCAAGGCGCGCGGCTCGCGCCCGTACCCTTCGAACCCCAGCTTGCGGTACAGCGCGTAGGCCGCCTTGTTGGAGGCCTCGACGGTCAGCAGCAGGGTGTCCAGCCGGCCCGTGGCATAGCCGATCAGTTCGCGGATCAGCGCCTGTCCGAGGCCGGCGCCGCGCGCCTCCGGGTGCACGAAGACGCCCACGATGATGCCCTTGTGGCGAGTCTTGAGGCCCTGTTCCAAGTACAGGCCGGCGATGCCGCACAGGCGTTGGTCCCGCCACCCGCCCAGCATCGGCAGGTCCGCCAGGCGCGCGGCGAACCATTCGAGGGGGCGGACGCTTTCCTCTTCCCAGGAACTGCCGAAGGCCGTGGGGTGGGTTTGCAGCGCTTCCAGCCGCAGCCGCCGGTAGGCGGCCGCGTCCGGTGCGTCCAGGCGGCGAATGGCGAAGGGAGGCGGCATGGCGTGCGCCCGCTGGCGGGCTGTGGTAAAGATGGCGGAATCCGTACCATACCGCACCATGCCATCCATCCCCAGCGAGATCATTGCCCAACTGGCGCGCGCCCGCGCGATCCTCGATCGCCACCTGGGCGGCACGCTGCAGGCCCTCTATCTGTTCGGTTCGGCCGTCGATGGCGGCCTGCGGCCCCAAAGCGACATCGACTTGCTGGCGGTGGTCGGCGCCGCCCCCGGCGAGCCGGTCCGGCGCGCGCTGATGGTGGATCTGCTGAAGGTGTCCGCCTGGCCCGGCACCGATCCGGCATGCTGCGCGCTCGAAGTCACGGTGCTGGCCCGCGATGCGGTGCTGCCCTGGCGCCACCCCGCGCGGCGCGAGCTGCAATTCGGCGAGTGGCTGCGCGACGATCTGCGCGCCGGCAAGTTCGAACCGCCCATGCAGGACCACGACCTGGCGATCCTGCTGACCAAGGCCAGGCAGCACAGCGTCAGCTTGCTGGGGCCCCCGGCGCATGAGCTGTTCGCCCCGGTCCCGCCGGCGGATTTCGCCCGGGCGCTGGCCGATACCATCGCCCAGTGGAACGAGCCGGCCGACTGGCGGGACGAGGAGCGCCATATCGTGCTGGCGCTGGCGCGCATCTGGTACAGCGTGGTGACCGGCAAGATCGCGGCCAAGGACACGGCCGCCGCCTGGGCGCTGGACCGCCTGCCCGCGGCGCATCGGCCGGTGCTGGCCCAGGCGCGCGACGCCTACCTGGGTCGCGCGGCCGACGCGCTGGCGCAGTGCCCGGAGCAGGTCGCGGCATTCATCCACCACGCCAAGGCCGAGATCCGGCGCGCGGCAGGGGCGCCGGCCGGCTGATCCCATGCCGCGGCCGGCGGCTCCCGGGGGCCTGGACTAGAATCCCCTCCATCAGCTTGTGATCGAACCCTCATGAATTCCCCCATCCGCCTTACTCAATATAGCCACGGCGCCGGCTGCGGCTGCAAGATCTCGCCCAAGGTGCTGGACGTGATCCTGGCCGGCAGCGGCGCCCAGAACCTGGATCCCCGGCTCTGGGTCGGCAACGCCTCGCGCGACGACGCGGCCGTCTACGGCCTGGACGACGAGCGCGGCGTGGTCTCGACCACCGATTTCTTCATGCCCATCGTCGACGACCCGTTCGACTTCGGCCGCATCGCCGCCACCAATGCCATCAGCGATATCTACGCCATGGGCGGCGACCCGCTGCTGGCCATCGCCATCCTGGGCTGGCCGGTCAACCTGCTGCCGCCCGAGGTCGCGCGCGAGGTGGTGCGCGGCGGCCGCGCCGCCTGCGATGACGCTGGCATCCCGCTGGCCGGCGGCCATTCGATCGACGCGCCGGAGCCCATCTTCGGCCTGGCCGTCACCGGCGTGGTCGACAAGGCGCGCCTGAAACGCAATGACACGGCCAGCGCCGGCTGCAGGCTCTACCTGACCAAGCCGCTCGGCATCGGCATCCTGACCACCGCCGAGAAGAAATCCCGGCTGCGCCCGGAGGACGTCAACCTGGCGCGCGACTGGATGTGCACCCTGAACCGGCCCGGCAGCCGTTTCGGCCGCCTGGCCGGCGTGCGGGCCATGACCGACGTCACCGGCTTCGGGCTGCTGGGCCACCTGGTCGAGATGGCCGACGGCAGCGGCCTGACCGCCCGCATCGTCTTCGACGACGTGCCGCGCCTGCCCGGCGTCGAACACTACCTGGCCGCGGGCTGCGTGCCGGGCGGCACCGGCCGCAACTACGAGAGCTACGGCGAGCGCATCGCGCCCATCGGCCAGGACCGCATCAACCTGCTGTGCGACCCGCAGACCAGTGGCGGCCTGCTGGTGGCCGTGGCGCCGGAAGGCGAGGCCGAATTCCTGGCCGTGGCCGCCGAGCTGGGCCTGGACCTGCGGGCCATCGGCGAATTGGTGCCGCAGCAGCGCCACGCTGTCGAAGTGCTGTGACGGCCCGGGCAGCCATGCGCGACGACACCGCCGATTACCGCGCGCTGTTCCTCGGCGACGTCCCGTTGCTGGATACCCGCGCGCCGGTCGAATTCGGCAAGGGCGCTTTCCCCGGCGCGGTCAACCTGCCGCTGATGAACGACAGCGAGCGGCAGCAAGTCGGCCTGTGCTACAAGCAGCGCGGCCAGGACGCGGCGATCGCGCTGGGACACCAGCTGGTCAGCGGCGCCGTCAAGGCCGGGCGCATCGCCGCCTGGGCCGATTTCGCGCGCGCCCATCCCGACGGCTACCTGTACTGCTTCCGCGGCGGGCTGCGTTCGCAGATCACGCAGGCCTGGCTCAAGGACGAGGCCGGCGTCGCCTACCCGCGCATCATCGGCGGCTACAAGGCGATGCGCGGCTTCCTGCTGGAAACGCTGGAGCGCGCCGTGGCCGAGTGCCGCCTGGTGGTGCTGGGCGGCATGACCGGCACCGGCAAGACCGATGTGCTGCGCCGGCTCGACCACGGCCTGGATCTGGAGGCGCATGCGCATCATCGCGGCTCCAGCTTCGGCAAGCATGCCACCGCGCAGCCGGCGCAGATCGATTTCGAGAACCGGCTGGCCATCGAGATCCTCAAGAAGCGCGCCGCCGGGCACGCCTCGTTCGTGGTGGAGGACGAAAGCCATTGCATCGGCAGCTGCAGCGTGCCCGTCGGCCTGTTCCAGGCCATGCAGCGCAGCCCGGTGGTGTGGCTGGAAGACAGCCTGCACAACCGGGTGGAGCGGATCCTGCGCGACTATGTCGTGGAGCTGTGCGCGGAGTTCGTCCGGCTGCATGGCGCCGAACGCGGCTTCGAACTGTTCGCCGGACGGCTGCGGCAGAGCCTGGACAATATCGCCAGGCGGCTGGGCGGCGAGCGCCACGCGCGCTTGCGGGCCGTCATGGACAGCGCGCTGGCCGAGCAGGGGCGGAGCGGGGCGGTGGCGATGCACCGCGAATGGATCGAGAAGCTGCTGGTGGAATACTACGACCCGATGTACGGCTACCAGCGCCAGTCCAAGGCGGACAGGATCGGGTTCGTGGGAGAACTCGAGGACGTCGTTGCCTATTTGCGCGGCGCACAGCAATAGGCGGGAGGCGCCGCGGGGCGGCCGTCAGGTCTGGCGCGACCGCGCCAGGCCGGATTCGGCCTGTTCATGGCGTTCCTGAGCCTCGATGCACAGTTCCGCGGTCGGGCGCGCCAGCAGCCGGCCCAGGCCTATGGGTTCGCCGCTGTCCCGGCACCATCCATAAGAGCCGTCCCGGATGCGTTCGAGCGCGCGGTCGATCTTGCGCAACTGCTTGAATTCCCGGTCGCGCAGCCGCAGTTCCAGGGTCAGTTCTTCTTCGATTGACGCCACATCGGCCGGGTCGGCATGGGCCTCGTCTTCCTTGAGCCGGCTTTGCGTGTCGTAGGCCGACGCCAGCAGTTCGCCCCGGGATTCGACCAGGCGGGCGTGAAAGAACTGCAATTGCCGGTCGGACATGTAATCGCTTTTGGGCGCTTTCAACAGCGCCGCCAGCGTCATCGGGCGGTCGGCGGCCGCCAGGGCGCTGGCAAATTTCGCGGATGGAATCTTCATGGCTGCTCCCGCAATGGGTTGTCGCATGTCCGCCGGCCGATGCGGTTCCCGTTCACGGGCGCAGGAACAGCGATACGTCTAAATACGGGCCGCGGTCCAGGTCGGCGGATACAGCGACCTGTTCGCCTGGTTGCGCCAGGGTGCGTTCGAGCCTGGCCGCGGTCAGCTGTTGCGCGGCGTTGGCCAGCAGCACCGGCAGCGAAGCCCAGGGCCCGCTCTGGGCGCCCGTTCCCAGGGTGTACGTCAGCGCCGGCCCGGCGCCGGCGTAGGCGCCTATGCAGATGACCCGGCCGGTTTCGCCGCGCAGCAGGAGCCGGGAATCGGCGGCATAAAGGCGGTAGACGCGCCATTGCGACTGCATGGGATTGGCGGCGCGCGACCGGGACGGGGCCGGCCGGACAGCGCCCCGTTCGGGGTCGCGGGCACGCGGCAATAGCTGCACGACGACGTTCAGCAAGCGTGCCAGGCAACGTTCCAGGACCTTCATAACCGCGACCGCCTTGATGTAACCCTGCAGAATGGGATGCATCGCCACATGCACGCTGCTGCCTAGCATACGCCTGTAAGACGGAAATAACGATGATGGGTGTGTAAAAGGGGCCTGGAAATCGGCGTCGTCCGCGTTGCTGGTCGATGGCGCGCCCGGTCAGTCGCGGTGACGCCAGCGATGCTTGTCGCCGCGATGCTTGTGGTGGCCCCGGTAGCCGGCGCGCTTGTAATAGTGGTCGCGGCCGCGGTCGCGGTCCCAGTGGCGGCGGTGGCGGCCGCGGTCGTCGTCGTCGGTGATGACGTGCCCCAGCACGCCCCCGGCGGCGGCGCCGCCCAGCGTGATCCAGGGGTCGCCGTCCGACAGCAATGCGCCGGCCACGCCGCCCAGTCCGGCGCCGATGATCGCATTGCGCCCCTGCTCGTCGGCCAGCGCCGTGGTGCTGATGCCAAATGCCAGCATGCCGGCGAGAGCGGCCTGAGTGATTCGTTTGGTGATGTTCATGTTTATTCTCCCGTGCCTGGCCGTCCCTGCGACGCAGCCAGGCAGATACGGCGGGTTGAACTGGAAATCGCCCGCCTCGCAAGCAAGTTAGCATCGGGCACCTGTGTCAGTCCGGCAGACTGGGCTACGGTGTGTATAAACTGTTTCAGTCGCTTTCTCCCCCATGGGGTGCCGAATTATTCCGATAAGTGGAATGATGAAATGACAAAACTATAGATTCCACAATTCGATAGGGCTTATTAATCTGCGGGAACGGTACGGCGCTGGTCCGTCCGCTCTCGGAGATACGTTATGAAGCTCTATCACCATTCGCTTTCCGGCCATGCGCATCGCGCCCGCCTGTTCCTGTCCCTGCTCGGGCTGCCGCACGAACTGATCGAAGTCGACCTGGCGTCCGGCGCGCACAAGACGGCCGATTTCCTGGCGCTCAATCCGTTCGGGCAGGTGCCCGTGCTGGACGACCACGGCGTGGTGGTGGCCGATTCCAATGCCATCCTGGTTTATCTCGCCAAGAAGGCCGGCCGGGCCGACTGGCTGCCCGAAGATCCGCAGGGCGCGGCCGCCGTGCAGCGCTGGCTGTCGGTCGCCGCCGGCGAGATCGCGTACGGCCCCGCCGCGGCGCGCCTGGTCACGGTGTTCGGCGCCAGATTCGACGCCGCGGAAGTGATCGCGCGGGCGCACACGATTCTGGCCAAGCTGGAGAGTCACCTGGCCGCGCGCCAATGGCTGGTCGGCAAGAGCCCGACCATCGCGGATGTGGCCATCTACAGCTACGTGGCGCGGGCGCCCGAAGGGAATGTCGACCTGGCCGGCTATGCGGCGGTCAACGCCTTCTTGCGCCGGGTCGAGGCGTTGCCGGGCTTTGTGCCTTTCATCCGCACGCCCGCCGGCCTGGCGGCCTGAAGCGGCCGCCCGGGCGCGCCCGCTTTCATCCATCGCCAAGGACACTGACATGGCCGGGAAACTGCCGAAGCTGCCCGCCTGGCACGCGGGCGAGATCTATCTCCAGGAGCGGATCGGCGTTGCCGAACGCATGCGCGCCGTCGGCCAGCGGGTCGTGCGCGACTACATGCCGGACCAGCACCGCGAGTTCTACGCGCAACTGCCGTTTATCGTGCTGGGCAGCGTCGATGGCGCAGGCGACGCGTGGGCCACGATCCTGACGGGCCGACCCGGCTTCATGGCGTCGCCGACGCCGACGAGCCTGGACATTGCCGCCCAGGCGGACCCCGCCGATCCGGCGGGCGCCGGCCTCCAGGCCGGCGCGCCCATCGGGTTGCTGGGGATCGAGATGCACACCCGGCGCCGCAACCGGATGAATGGCATCGTCAGCCCTGCCGGCGGCGGCCTGCACGTCGAGGTGGACCAGAGCTTCGGCAATTGCCCCCGCTACATCCAGCTGCGCGATTGCCGCTTCGCGCGCGAACCGGGGCAGCCACCCGCCGCGCCGCCGGAAGACCTGCCTGCATTGGACCCCGCTGCGCGCGCCATGATCGAGGGCGCCGATGCGTTCTTCGTCGCCTCGTATGCCGACCGCGCCGAGCGCCGCCAGGTCGATGTCTCGCACCGCGGCGGCAAGGCCGGCTTCGTGCGCGTGGGCGACGACGGGTTGCTGACCGTCCCGGACTTCGACGGCAACCTGTTCTTTGCCACGCTCGGCAATTTCGTGCTCAATGGCAAGGCGGGCCTCATTTTCATCGATTACGAGCGCGGCGACGTGCTGCAGATGACCGGCGACGCGACGGTCCTGCTGGATTCTCCGGAGACCGCCGCGTTCCAGGGGGCGGAGCGCCTCTGGACCTTCCGGGCGCGCCGCATCGTGCGGCGCCGCGGCGCGCTGGCGCTGCGGTGGCGGTTCCAGCCGGACGGCTGGTCGCCCAATGCGCTGATGACCGGCGATTGGGCGCAGGCGGCGAGCCGGCTGCGCGCGCGCGAACTGGCCGGGCGCTGGCGGCCTTTTACCGTCGCGCGGATCGTCGACGAGAGCGCCTCGATCCGCTCGTTCCATCTGCGGCCCGCCGATGGCCTGGGCCTGCCGGCGCACGCGGCCGGCCAGCACCTGCCGATACGCGTGACGCCGCCCGGCGCGGCCGCGCCCGCGGTGCGCAGCTATACCTTGTCGCTTGCCCCTTCCGATGATGCCTATCGCATCAGCGTCAAGCGCGCAGGGGCGATCTCGCGGCATTTGCATGAACACATCCAGGTGGGCGACATCATCGAAGCCGGCGCGCCGGCCGGCGGGTTCGTCCTGGATGCGCGCGAACGGCGCCCCGCGGTGCTGCTGGCCGGCGGCGTCGGCATTACGCCCATGCTGGCCATGCTGCGCGATATCGTGCATGAAGGGCTGCGCACCCGGCGCGTGCGCCCGGCCATCCTGTTCCAGGCTGCCCGCCACAAGGCGGACCGGGCATTCGACGCCGAACTGTCCGGGCTGGCGGCCGCGGCGCAGGGCGCGGTCAGGCTGGTGCGCGTGCTCAGCGACCCCGCCGGCGCCGAGGCCGGCCGCGATTATGACGCCGCCGGCCGCATCGATATGGCGCTGTTGACGCGATTCCTGGCGTTCGACGACTACGATTTCTATCTGTGCGGGCCGCCCGGGTTCATGCAGGCGCTGTATGACGGCCTCAGGGGTTATGGCGTCGCCGACTGCCGCATCCATGCCGAATCGTTCGGACCCGCGTCGCTGGCGCGCGATGCCGGCGGCGCGGCGGCCGCGCCCGCGCCCGCGCGCCGGCCTGCGTCCGCCGTGCCGGTATCCGTGGCGTTCCTGGAGTCGCTGAAGGAGGCGCGCTGGACGCCCGGCTCGGGCACGCTGCTCGACCTCGCGGAGGCGCGCGGGCTCGCGCCGGCGTCCGGTTGCCGCGCCGGCTCCTGCGGTACCTGCCGCACCAGGTTGCTCAAGGGAGAGGTGACCTACATCCGCGAACCCGCCGCCGCCGTGGCCGAGGGCGAGGTGCTGATCTGCTGCGCCGTGCCGGCCGAGCCAGCGGATGCGTCGGCCGAAGCCGTCCATCTTGCTCTCTGAACCCGCGGGCGCACCGTCCCTGGCGTGCCGATGACCGTAATATAGGCGGCACATCAGAATGCGGGAGACCGGGGTGGATCGCTGGCAGGCCATGCGAATTTTCGTGAAGGTGGCGGAAACGGGCAGCTTCGCCGCGTCGGCGCGCCAGCTGCATATGAGCCCGCCGGCCGTGACCCGGGCCATCGCCGCCCTGGAAGACGCGATCGGCGCGCGCTTGTTCGTGCGCACGACGCGTTCGGTCAAGCTGACGGAGCCGGGCCGGCGCTACCTGGAGGACTGCAAGCGGATCCTGGCGGACATCGTCGAGGCCGAGGCCGCGGCGGCCGGCTCGTACGCGGCGCCGTCCGGCACGCTGGCCATTACCGCGTCGGTGCTGTTCGGCCAGATGTACGTCCTGCCCATCCTGCACGAGTTCCTGAAGCGGCATCCCGCGGTGAACGGCAGGGTCCTGTTCGTGGACCGGCCGGTCAACCTGGTCGACGAGGGCATCGACGTTGCGATCCGGATCGGGCGCCTGCCGGACTCCGGGTTCGCGGCGATCCAGGTCGGTACGATGCGCCGGGTGGTGTGCGGGGCGCCCGCCTATTTCCAGCAATACGGCGTGCCCGGGACGCCGGCGGACCTGAAGGGCCACCGCATCGCGGCATCCACCGGCGCGTGGGGCTCGCCGGAATGGCGCTTCGCCGGCGACCAGCGCGTGACGATCCAGAATTGGCTGCAATCCAATAACAACGAAGTGGCCATCGCGACCGCCCTGGCCGGCCTGGCGCTGACCCGGGTGCTGCATTACCAGGTCGAGCCGGCCCTGCGCGACGGCAGGCTGCGGATCGTGCTCGCCGAGTACGAAGAACCGCCTTTGCCGATCCACGTGCTGTATCCCGAGGGGCGGCAGGCGCCGGCCAAAGTCAGGGCCTTCGTGGATCTGGCGGTTGCGATGTTGCGGGGGAAGTGAGTGGCGCGCGTTGCGGGCGGCCGCCCGGGGGCCGGCACAGGCCGGCCCCCGCGCCTGCCCCGGGCGTCAGTTCGCCTGCGACAGGTCGATGCGGTAGACCGCGCGGCCTTCGCCCGAACCGTCGTCGGCGGCCACCAGGCTGATGCCGGCCAGGCCGGCGGCCTGCGCCACGCCGAGCGAGTCCTTGCCCGACTTGAACAGCACGGCGCCGGCGACGTGCACCGGCGTGAAGCGCCAGCTGCGCGCCGAGCCATTGGCGGCGCGCGTGATCTGCGGGTGGTCCTTGATGTAGTTGATCACCACGTCGCGATTCGCGTCGGGCGAGGCATACACGATGTCGAACGCCTTGCCTTCGCCCAGGATGTAGCGCGCGCTGCTTTCGGCCCGGTAGTTGTTGGTGGCGACGATGAAGTCCAGCCCGTCCACCGGCGCGCCGCGATAGCTCAGGTGCTTGATGCGGCTGCCCGGAGCCTGGGTGACGTCGATCTCGTAGCGCAGGTCGGGCGTGGTGAACATGTCGAAGTTGTACCCGGCGAAGGCGGACTGGCCCTCGGGCACCTGGCCGGTCTTGGTGTCCTTGATCAGCCACTGGTCCTGCGTGGCCGCGGGGTCGATCCGGTTGAAGCGCAACGCGGCGTTTTCCAGCCAGAGCTTGAGTTCCGCGCCGGTGACCTTCACCGCATAGACGGTATTCGGGTACAGGTAAAGGTCGGCGGCGTGGTAGATGGCCAGCGGGCCGGCGGCAACGTCGGTGTAGTCGCCGCCGCCCTGGAAGCCGGCCTTGAAGGGCGCGCTGATCGACAGCACCGGCAGGCCGGCGTATTGCGGCAGGTTGGCCGCCACATAGTCGCCCACATAGGCTTGCTGGGCCTGGTTCACCAGCTGGATCGCGCCGGGATCGCCGACGTCGGCGAACAGCGTGCTCATGCGGAAGTCCGAGGTGCCGATGGGCGTCTTGACGTAGTCGACCGCGGCTTCGTGCTGGGTCTGCACCGACGCCGCCACGGCCGCGTCGGGCTCGACGTACCGGGTATTGCCGGCGGCATCGACGGTCTGGATGCTGCGCACTTCGGCCTGGGTCCGCGATTTGTCCACCTGCCAGGCCTTGCCATCCCAGCGCAGCGTGTAGTCGATCACGCCCAGGCCCTTGCCCCACGAGCTGGCCATGACCGCCGGCACGCCATGCACGGTGCCCGCCGCGTTGTCCACGCCGGCATAGTCGTAGGCCGGCCGGGCGCCGCGGTCCGGAAACACGCCGTGCTGGTGGCCCATGACCAGCCCGTCGACGCCGGGCACCTGCGCCACGTACAGGCCGGGGTTCTCCATGTCGGGGGAGTAGCCGGCGTCGCTCATGCCGCCGTGCAACAGCACCAGCACCAGGTCGGCGCCGGCGGCGCGCGCCTGGGCGACCTGGGCGGCCGCGGCTTCGCGGCCGCCGCTCACCGTGACCTTGCCTTCCAGGTAGCGCTTGTCCCAGTTCATGATGCCGGGCGTGGTCAGGCCGACCACGCCGATCTTGATCGGCAGGGTGACCGGGTCCCCGTCGTCCTGGGTGGCCTCGAGCTCGCGTTCGAGGATGACGTAGGGCGGCAGCAGCTCCTTGCCGCTGGCGACGCTGTGGACATTCGCCAGCGTCATCGGGAAGCCGGGGCCGGCGCACTTCAGGCCGGCGTCCACGCCTTCCACTTGCAGGCCGCCGCCGAGGATCTGATTGAGAAAGGGCAGGCCGTAGTTGAATTCATGGTTGCCCAGCGTGCCGGCGTCGTATTTCAGCACCGCCATGGCCTGGTACATGGAGGACTGGCTGGTGCACGGAATGGGCGCGACCTGGGCTTCGTAGTCGGCCAGGGCGGTGCCCTGGATGGTGTCGCCGTTGTCGACCAGCAGCGTATTGGCAAACTCCTGGCGCGCGGCCCGTATCAGCGTGGCGGTCCGCTCGAAGCCATAGCTGGGGTCGTCGGCCAGTTTGAAATAGTCATAGCTGCGCACATTGAAGTGCAGGTCGGTGGTGGCCAGCAGCGCCAGGTTGGCGGTGGCGCTTTCCTGTTGCGCGGGCGGCGGCGGCGCGCCGTTGTCGTCGTCGGAATCGTCGTCGCTATTGCTGCAGGCGGCCAGGGATCCGGCCAGGAGCAGCGCCAGCAGCATTCGCGGAATGCGTCTGCGACGGTCGAAGAACAGCGTGCGCACGGACATCGGAAACTCCTCAATTCGGTTGGGTCGGGAAGGCGTTGCCGAGTATTGGGGCCGATGCTGACGCCGTTGTGACGGCCAGATGCCAGCCAGGTGAAAGTGTGTATCAAAAAATGCGCGCGGCGGCCGGCGCCGACGGCCATTGATTGGTGCCCTTGAGGCAACACCGTGGTCCCTTGGCGGCGTCTACCGGGTTGGCCGGGCCGGACCTACGATTGGTCCGTTGCCCCAGCCAACTCAACGCTCCGGCCACCCTGGCGGGTGGCGCCAACCAACCGAGGGAACCATCATGACTCAACGCCTGAACGCAGCCGCCCAAGCCCCCGATCTGTTCAAGAAGTTCGCCGAGTTCGGCATGCTGCTCAAATCCAGGTCGATCGAGCCGTCGATCCTGCACCTGGTCGAGATCCGCGCCTCGCAGATGAACGGCTGCGGCTTTTGCGTCGATATGCACGTGAAGCAGGCCAAGATCCATGGCGAACGCGAACTGCGTTTGCACCACGTCGCCATCTGGCGCGAATCCACGCTGTTCTCGCCGCGCGAGCGCGCCGCGCTGGCGTGGACCGAGGCGCTGACGCACCTGGCGCCCCAGGGCGTGCCCGATGAGATCTACGAGCGCGTGCGCAGCCAGTTGTCCGAGCAGGAAATCACCGACCTGAGTTTCTCGATCATGTCCATCAACGCGTGGAACCGGCTCAACGTCGGGTTCCGCACCGTGCCGGGTTCGGCCGACAAGCTGTTCGGCCTGGACAAGGCCCAGCTGAGCTGAGGAGACCCATCATGAAGATCCTGGTCATCGGCGGAACCGGCCTGATCGGTTCCAAGCTCGTCGACATCCTGGTCCGGCGCGGCCACCAGGCCATTGCCGCGGCGCCCAGCACCGGCGTGAACACGCTGACGGGCGAAGGCCTGGAGGCGGCGCTGGTCGGCGTGGACGTGGTGGTGGACGTCGCCAATTCGCCTTCGTTCGAGGACAAGGCGGTGTTGGAGTTCTTCCAGACCTCGGGCCGCAATTTGCTGGCCGCCGAGGCGGCGGCCGGCGTGCGCCACCATGTGGCGCTGTCGGTGGTGGGCACGCACCGGCTGGCCGCAAGCGGCTACTTCCGCGGCAAGATCGCCCAGGAAAACCTGATCGAGGCCGCGTCGATTCCCTACACCATCGTGCACAGTACGCAGTTCTTCGAGTTCCTCGGCGGCATCGTGCAGTCGGGGGCCGCAGGCAATGTGGTGCGCCTGTCGCCGGCGTTCATGCAGCCGATCGCCTCCGATGACGTGGCCGCGGCCGTGGCGGACGCGGCGCTGGCCGCGCCGCTGAACGCCACGGTGGAGATCGCCGGCCCCGAGCGGGTGCGCCTGGCGGAGCTGGCGCAGCGCTACCTGCGTAAAATCGGCGACGCGCGCACCGTGGTGGCGGACGGCGAGGCGCGCTATTTCGGCGCCGCGCTGGACGACGACACCCTGGTGCCCGGGCCGGGCGCGCGCCTGGGCCGGATCGATTTCGATACCTGGTTCAGCCGCTCCCATCGCCAGCAAGCCGCCTGACCGCACGAGAATGCCGATGAGCAAGCCGCAAGCGCCGTCCCTGTCGCTGCTGGAAAAGTACCGGGGGGAAGACTTCCGGGCCCTGTACACCACCCGCGTCACCGTGCGGGGCGGGGAGGCCGCCCATGGCAGGGCGTCCGGCATTGCCCGCTCCGACGACGGCGCGCTGCAGGTGGACTTGCGGCTGCCGGCCGAGCTGGGCGGGCAAGGGGGCGGCACCAACCCCGAGCAACTGTTCGCGGCCGGCTACGCGGCCTGTTTCCACGGGGCGCTGAGCCTGCTGGCCGCCCAGGCGGGCCTGGCCATTCCGGATGCCGCGGTGACCGCCTGCGTCACCTTCGGGCGCGATCCGGTCGACGGGCTCTATGCCCTGACCGCCCACATCGACATCCACTTGCCGGGGCTGGACAAGCCGGTGGCCGAGGAACTGGTGCGCAATACCGAGCGCCTGTGCCCCTACGCGAAGATGGCGCGGCGCGGGATCGACAGCGTGGTGGCGCTGAGCCAATAGCGGGCCGGTCACGCCGGCCTCGGCAGCAGGCTTTGCAGGATCTGCAGGTCCTGCGCGCGGATCTGCTCGGTCATGTAGTCGATGAAGGCGCGCATGCGCGACGGCAAGTGCTGGCGGCTCAGGAAGCACAGATAATGGCCGCGGTCGTCGGGCGCGTACTGCGGCAGGCAGGCCACCAGCCGGCCCGCGCGCAGGTGCTCGCACACCTGGTAGCCGGCCATCTGGGCGATGCCATGGCCGTCCAGCACCGCCTGCAGCACCAGGTCGGCATCGTTGAAGGCCAGCATCCCCGGCGGCGTGAACTTGCGCAGGTGGCCGCCCACCTTGAATTCCCATTCGAACACCCGCCCCGACGCCAGTCGGAAGTTGACGCAGTCGTGGCTGGCCAGCTCGTCGATATCGCGCGGCAGCGGCCGCCGCGCCGCGTAGGCCGGCGACGCGCAGACCAGCATCTGCATGGGGATCAGCTGCTTGGCGATGACTTGGCTGTCTTCCATGCGCCCGTTGCGGAACGAGACATCGATGCGGTCGGTGGTGAAATCGGTGGGGGCATCGTCCAGCAGCAGGTCGACCGCGATGTCCGGATAACGGGCGCGAAAGCCATGCAGCAGCGGGGCCACTACCTTGCGGCCGAAACCGACCGTCGAACATACCCGCAGGTGGCCTGACGGGGGGCCCGCGCGCAGGTCGCGCATGGCGTCCAGGGCCTGCACAATGCGCTCCACGCCGGGGTGGCAATTCTCGTAGAAGCGTTCGCCCTCGGGGGTGAGCGAGGTGCTGCGGGTAGTCCGCACGAACAGGCGGGTGCCCAGCTGGTCTTCCAGCTTCTGCACGCTGCGGCTGACCGCCGAACGGCCGATGCCCAGCCGGTCGCCGGCCTTGGCGAAATTGCCTTCGGCCGCCACCGCGATGAAGGCGACCACGCCCGCGTAGCTGGTGGCGAAGCTGTACGCCAGGGAGTCGGCGCCGTTGGACGGCGCGGCCGGGTTGGACGGAAGGGTCGGCAGGGCGGGAGCGGAGAGTGTCGGCATGATCGCTGGAAGAATGGAAGGGTGGTCCATGTCTTCAAGACGTTCGAGCCCGCGATTTTGTGACGCAGTCTGCAAAAAAAACCGGTTTTCCGCATCGTGGAAGCCGGGACGCCGCCCGCCGGCGGCCGCGCCGCTGCGGCGCGCTTATTGCAACGGCAGCAACGCGGGCGCGCCGGCTTTCTTGACCAGCACGACCACGAACTTGGCCGGCTCGGTCTGGCTGGCGTTGCGGCCCACCGTGTGGATATCGTCCGGCCCTTCGTAGAAAGTCTGGCCCGGCTTCAGCGTGACCTCCTGGCCGCCCTTGACCTGCATCACGATGCTGCCTTCCAGCACATAGACGAAGGCGTGGGCGTCGTGCCGGTGGATGGGGTCGGCTGCGCCGGGCGGGTAGTCGACGACGAGCATGAGAGCCTCTTTGCCGGGGATGTCGGGCAGCGCCTTGGTCAGCAGCGGTGTGACGATCGGTTCGGCCGCGCCGGCCGCGTGGCCCGCGTGGCCGGCCGGCGGCGCCGCGTGCGCCGGCGCGCCGAGCAGGGCGCCGGCGGCAATGAAGGGTAATGCGATTTTCATGAGCTTCGACATGGCCTTTCCTTGGTCAGTGGGGAGACAGGCCTATCGTAGGAGCCGCGCCGGCGGTCCGGTAGATCCGCGCGCGGGATCACCGTGTTGAACGTCCGGCACCAATGCGCCGCGCGGCGGCGGGCCTAGCCGCGCGCCAAGGCGGCGGCGATGCGTTCGAGCTTGTCGGGATTGCGCTGCACCAGTACGCGGGTGATGCGCTGGCCGTCGGTATCGTAGGACTGCACCGACTCCAGGCTGCCGTTGATGAAGCGCAGCAGGGCCCATTGGCCGTTCACCTCGGCCACCTCCACGCGCACGCCGTCGCCGAAGCGCCGCGCGCCGGCATAGAACAGCTGCGCCAGGCGCTTGCCGCCCACCAGCCTGGCGAAGCTGGTGACCTTGCTGCCGCCGTCGCCGATCAGTTCGGCGTCGTCATTGAGCAGGGCGTGCAGGGTATGGAAGTCGCCCTGCTGCATGGCCTGCGCGAATGCCTGCATCAAGCGGCGGTGCGTGTCGCGCGGCACGGCGCGGCGCGGATCGGCCTGGCGCAATTGCTGCCGGGCGCGCCGCACCAGCTGGCGGCACGCCGCCATGCTCTTGCCCAGGGTCAGGGCGACGTCTTCATAGTCGGCGTCGAACACCTCGCGCATCAGGAAGGCGGCGCGCGCCTCGGGCGAGAGGCGTTCCAGCATGAACAGGAAGGCCACCGAGACATCGTCGGCGAACTCGCGGATCTGCTCGGGCGTGTCCGGCGCCGCCATCAGCATGGGTTCCGGCAGCCAGGCCCCCACGTAGTGGGCCCTTTCAGCCTTGGCCGCGCGCAGGCGGTCGAGCGCCAGGCGGGTGGTTACCGTCACCAGCCAGGCCTCGGGGTTTTCCAGCCCGGCGTGGTCGGCCTCGTGCCAGCGCAGCCAGGCATCCTGCACCACGTCCTCGGCGTCGGCCACCGTGCCCAGCATGCGGTAGGCAAGGGCGTACAGGCGCGCGCGATGCTGGTTGAACAGACGGGTGGGGTCGGTCATGGGGCGGGCCAGCGCCAGGAGGCAGGGATCGGTATTTTGCGATCCCCCCGGCGAAACGGCAAGCCGGCCCGCCAGGCCGGGCGGGCCCGCGCCCTTGCAGGAATGCCGCCCGCAACTGGTATTCTCCCCGTCATGGACCGGCCGTCATCGCTCACCTGCCTCGATACGCTGCTGCGCGGCGTCGAGCGCCGCTACCGCTTGCCGGACCTGCCTCCCGACAGCGGCGGGGGGCCGCGCGGCGACACGGCCACCGCGCTCGCGCTGGCGATCGAACGGGTCCGTCAGGAAATCGCGCGCGGCGCCATTCCGGACGCGGCCCGGCAACGCCAATTCGTCGCATTGCTGCAGCAATTGATTCGCGATGCCATGCGCGCGGAACAGGGCGACCCGGTGTTCCAGGCCATGGTGCTGCGGCATGCGGCGCCGCAGGTGCGCGAATACGCATCGCTGTCGGCCCATGCCGGGCAGTATCGCCGCGCCGTCCATGGCGCCGTCAACACCATTGCCCATCCGGCCAAGCAACAGCGCATGCCGCCGGGCCGCTTGCGCGACGCCCTGGCGCGCTTGCACGGGGCGGCGTCGGCGGCGGCCTGGACGGCGCTGGCCGACGCCGCGCACGGCATCCTGGCGATGCCGGAACTGGCCGCCGAGCCCGCCATCGCGCAGGGCCTGGAACGCCTGCTGGCCGAGCCCGCCCTGGGCCGCCTGCAGCGGCTCGACGCCTTGGCGTCCGATGCGCTGGCGCGGCAATACCAATCCCTGTGGGACCGCAACGGCCCGCGCCCGGGCAGCGATACGGCTGCCATGCAGGGCTCGGCCTCGCGGCGGCGCGGCGCCGCGGTCGAGGCGCTGGCCGCGCGCGCCCTCGAGGCGGTGGCCCGGCGGCTCGACGGCCTGGACGGCACCGGGCGGCCCTACCGGGTGGTGACGTCGATGCGCGTCCCGGCGGCAATACCGGGCGAGGCGGCGCGCGCCAAGACCGAATGGGACGCCGTCCTGCTGCGGCGGGCCGGCGCCGATGACGCCGGGGCGGCGTGGGACGTCTGCCTGTTGGTGGAGGCCAAGGCCTCGGCGGACGCTGCCGGCACCGACCTGCCGCGCCTGTTGCGCGGCCTGCGTTTGCTGGCGCACGCGGCGCCAGAGACGGTTTATTCCTTCGAAACGCGCCAGGGCGTGGTGCGCCTGCGCGGCGCTTCGCTGGCCGGGCTGCCGGACGACGCGGCCGGCCTGGCGGCAACGGTGCTGTATTGCTGCGACGCGCCGGTCGAAGCGGCGCCGCGACTGCTCAGCGCCGCCAGCCGCATGCAGCTGTTGTCCGCGCCGGCCAGCCTGGCGTTCGCCAGCGGCCTGGCGGCTGGACGGCAGGGCGACGAGGCCGAGCTGGAGCCGGTCTGGACCGACTTGCTGCAATCGCCCCGGTGGCGGGCGGTGCTGCATCAATACCCGGCGCTGCGCCAGGCGCGGGAATTGATGGTGCATCCGGACGATTTGTTCGCTGCAGCCGGCCGCGCCTGACGGGCAGTTCTCGGCTTGGCGGTAGGGCGCCGGCATGGTCGGCGAACGCTTGGGGTGGTACTGTCCAGAGAGCTGGGACACAGTGTCTTGGCTGCGGGTAACTCATGCTTCATCTGCTCTGGCGGTTCAGCATGTGAAGCAACCGGTTTTTATCCTCGTTCAGGACATCTTCAACCGTCGATACGGATCGTCGTTGCGCGCGCAATTCAAAGGCCTTCGGGCTGAAAATGTCTTCCAGGCTGTCCATGCGCTTGCCGCCTACTCTGTTGCCCAACCACTCTGCGATGTCGTGGTCGAAGAAGGGGAATGACTGCATTGTGGGCCGATGGACGGCCAGGGCCCTGAGCTGGGTGGTGCGCAGCATATCTACCACGTCGCCGTCGAATGTGAGCAGTTCGGCCAGGTAGAAATCAAAATTGGGTTCCTTATGAGGATTGACGGCACACAGTTGGTCGAGAGCCCGGGGAATGTAGAGATCCCAGGCACAGTTTCGCAGGAGGGCCAACGGATCGGGGTGGTTTTGTAGGGAATTGAGTTTGTGCACAATCCGCGCCTGCGTGTTGCGGGCAAGGATGTCTCCGCAGACGATGAGTTCGCGCAGTGCTATGGTGGAAAGCGCTTCGTGCATGAAGGTGATAAGTTCCGCGAGCTTGTGCTGCGGAGATTTCCTGGACCCGAGAACCAATAATTGGGTACGCACCAACATTGCCTCCATCATGTTCACTTGTTGGTTGATTCCCTGCGCTAAGCCACTGTCCAGATCTTGCTGAAAATCGTCCAGGATTGCGGTCGCCATGAATTCCGCCTGATCGCGGAATCGGTTGCGATAGCGTTGGCCCCATTCAACGGTCAAGGGGCCACCGGTGGCATTTAACGCGTGGACCGCCGCGATGGTTTGTGTGCAACTTTTGATTGTTGCCTCGGTCCAGTTGCGTTGCGACTCCCAGAGGTAGAGTGTGAAGTTCAGATGTCCCAGGCGCTCGCCGAGTTTGTTGATCCAATCTGCCCCTTCCCGCGCTCGTTGGCTTACGTTCGCTTGATATGCGATCGCCCGGATATAGCTGGCTGCATTGGAATCGATGAACACGGCGGAGCCGCTGCGAATTGGGACAGAGGCGGACTTGCCTTGTGCGACGAACGGCGCGTCCATAATCCACAATGAGCGTCCGCGGAACACGGAACCGATGAATCCGGATTCGCCAAGGGGGAGATTGAGTAGCTTGATTGACCCAACGTCCGACATGTCGGCAAAAATAATCTGCCAGTCTGCAAGCTCGTCGATACTGCGCTCGAAACACTGGTGCGCTTCAAGCGCGTTGGCTGCGGAGCAAACTTCGCGTGCTGCCATCTGGGCAACGACATGAGGTACAGCGGACATGGAGAGCCAGGGAGATCGGGACAATGATTGCCAGATCTTACCCAAACCTTCAATCACGATACCGCTTGATTAAATAGCGATCTTGTCGCTTTTCGCGCTGCGGCGTCTGGCGTCACTTCTTCAACACCAGCACCTCGCTGCAGCCGTCCTGCACCGTGTCGCCGTGCTGGTTCACCAGCCTGAGCCGCCGATCCACCGCGCCGACGCGCGCGCTGGCGCCGGGCTTGACGGCCAGGATCTCCAGTACCAGGTGCAGCGTGTCGCCCACGAAGATGGGCTTCTCGAATTTCCATTCGCGCAGCGACAGCATCGCCACCACCGAGCGATGAAAGATGCCCAGTTCGTGCATCATGCCGGTGGCGATCGCGATGCCCAGCGCGCCATGCACCAGACGCTGCCCATACTTGGTGCCTGCCGCGTATACCTGGTCGGCATGGATCGGATTCCAGTCGCCCGACAGCATCGAGAACATCGTCAGGTCGGCCTCGGTAATGGTGCGGGCGCCGCTTTCGAACGCCTGGCCGGCGTGGAAGTCTTCGAAGTACAGGGAATGGGAGCTCATCACGGTTCGGGCGGGGCGGGCCGGGCGTCAGGCCGGCGTTTCCTGTTGCAGGCGTTCCTCGGCCATCTGGCGCAGGCGCGCCCGCTGGATCTTGAAGCCGTTGGCGCTGGCGGCGGTGGGGAACTCGTCCACCAGCCACAGGCGGGCCGGCACCTTGAAGGGCGCCAGCGCGGCGCGCAGCGGCGCCAGCAGCGCCTCGGGCGTCGCGCCGGGCTCGGCGATGACGAAGGCCGCCGCGCGCGGCTGGCCGTCCAGCTCGATGCCGACCACCTGGGCGTTGCGCACGCCGGGTTGCCGGGCCAGGGCGTGCTCGATCTCGGCCGGGTCGACCAGGTAGCCGCCCAGCCGCAGCGCGTCGCCCATGCGGGCCAGGTAGACGAAACTGCCGTCCGGGCGCAAATAGCCCAGGTCGCCGGTGCGGAAGTAGCCATCGGGCGTCATGGCCTGCGCGGTGGCATCGGGGTTGTCGAGGTAGCCGATGAAGTTGCCCGGTGCGCGGATCTCGATCTCGCCCTGTTCGCCGGGCCGGCATGGCGCGCCGCTGGCGGGGTCGCGCACCCGCACTTGCGCCGCTGCGCCGGCCGCCGGGCAGCCACCGCCGAGGGCGCGCTCGGCCACCGGCAACCCGGCGGCCTGCAGCGCGAACAGCGCCTGCACTTCGCTGGAACCGTACAGGCCGCGCAGCGGCAGGCCGCGTTGTTGCAGGCGCTCGACCAGCTCCACCGCGCCCGGGCTGAACGTGGCGAAGCCGAACACCCGGGCATCCGGGAACGGCCGCGCGCCGGGCGCCTCGTCGGCAATGCGGCGCAGCATCTCGTCGCTGCCGAACAGGTGCGTGATGCGCTCCTCGCGCAACAGCCGGGCGGCCCGTGGCGCATCGAACAGGTCCATCATGACGATCGGCGCGCCGGCCTCGAGAGCGGCCAGCGCGCCGTTCAGGCCGAACACGCCGCACAGCGGCAGGGCGGCCAGCAGCCGCGCATCCGGCTCGCGCAAGCCGTAGGAGGCGGCTACACAACGGGTGTGCGCAGCCAGCGTGGCGGCGCTGTGCATGACCAGCTTGGGTCCCTTGGTGGTGCCCGAGGTGGTGAACAGGATGACTTCGCGCGCCGGGTCGGCGGCGTCGGCCGGCGTCGCGGCGGCCACGGCCGGGTCATCGAGGTCGAACGCCACGGTGCGGCGCCCGCAGATGGGGGCGGGCGCGGCGCTGCCCGGGTCGACCAGGGCGATGCATTCCAGGTCGGGCAGGGCGGCCGGGTCCACCCCGGCCAGCACGGCGGGGAAGTCGATCTTGCGGAATGATGGCTGCATCAGCAGCATGCGGGCGCGCGAGCGCGCCAGGATGTATTCCAGCTCGGCGCTGCGGTAGCGGGTGTTGATGGCCACCAGCGTGGCGCCGCGCTGCGCCAGGCCGAACAGCAGGGCCAGCCATTCGCGCCGGTTGGCCAGCCAGACCGCGACCTTGTCGCCCGGCCCGATGCCCTGGGCGGCCAGCCATTGCCCCGCGCGCTGGCACAAGTGGTGGAAGTCGCGATAAGTCAGCGCGCCGGCTTCGTCGATCAGCGCGGTGTCCCCGGGCCGCGCCCGCAGGTGCGCGGCGTACAGGTCCGCCAGGCGCGCGGGCGCCGGCGCGGCGGTTTCAGGCATCAGTACAGCTCCATCAGGTCGGTATTGTCGGCAAAGTCGGCTGGCACGCCGGCGCGGATCAGCGCGCCGGACTTCATCACGATGACGCGGTCGGCGATCTTCAAGGCCTCGCGCACGTTCTGCTCCACAATCAGGATGGACATGCCGCGTTCCTGCTGCAGCGCGCGCACCGGGCCCATCAGGTCCTGGAACAGCTTGGGCGCCAGGCCGATCGAGGGTTCGTCCAGCAGCAGGCAGCGCGGCTGGCTGAGCAGGGCGCGGCCGAGCGACACCATCTGCTGCTGGCCGCCCGACAGGGTGCCGGCGCGCTGGCCGTAGAACTTGCGCAGGGCCGGCAGCACCTCCATCACCCAGTCCAGCCGCGCCGCGTGCTCATGCTTGGGCACGCCGGCCGACCACAGGCCCAGCCGCATGGTCTCGGCCACGGTCAGGCCCGGGAAGATGCCGCGCCCTTCGGGCACCATCGAAATGCCGGCGGCGGCCAGGCGCCGCGGATCGGGCCGCGCCACTTCGACGCCGTCGAGCAGCACGCTGCCGGCCTGCGGGACGAGCAGGCCGAACAGGGCCTTCAGCAAGGTCGATTTGCCGGCGCCGTTGTGGCCGATCAGGCACAGCACTTCGTTGGCGTCGAGGCGGACGTCCAGGCCGTCGAGCACCGGCCGGCCGCCATAGCCGGCGCGCAGGCCGCGCGCTTCCAGGACAGCGGGTGCGGCGGGGCTCATGCGCGTTCTCCGAAGTAAATGGCGGCCAGCTGCGGGTCCTTCAGGATCGCCGCCGGGTCGCCGCAGGCCAGCAGCCGGCCCTGGTCGAGGAACGCCAGGCGGTCCGACAGTTGCGTGACCAGGTCCAGGTTGTGCTCGATGATGCAGATAGTGATGCCGCGCGCCGCGTAGTCGCGCAGCAGCGCCACGAAGCGCGCGAACGAGCGCGGGTCCAGGCCCGAGGCCGGTTCGTCGAGCAGCCACAGCGAGGCATCGCCAGCCATGATGCGGGCCAGGCTCAGGAACTTGCGTTCGGCATAGGCCAGGTCGGCGGCGCGCTCGTGGCGCTTGTCCCACAGCCCGGTTTCGCGCAGCACCGCCTCGATGCGGGCGCAGTCGGCGCGCGGCTGCCACAGCCAGCTGCCGCGCTCGATCACGGTGGTGACGTTCTCCAGCACGCTCATGTGCGTGAACAGGCGCAGGTCCTGGAAGGTGCGGCCGACGCCGCGGCGCGCGATCTGCCAGGGCGCCATGCCGGCCAGCGGCTGGCCGTGCAGGTACACCGCGCCCGCCGTCGGCGCCAGGTGGCCGGTGATCATGTTGAACAGGGTGGTCTTGCCGGCGCCGTTGGGGCCGACCAGGGTGGTGATCTGGCCGGCCGGCAAATCCAGCGAGACGTCGCTGATGGCCTGCAGGCCGCCGAAGCGCTTGGACAGCCCCGACAGGCGCAGCAGCACGGCGGAAGCGTCGGCGGCCGCCTTCATGCGCCGTCTCCCTTGCGGCGGCCGCCCACCAGGCCGCCCGGCCGGTACATCATCAGCAGCACCATGATGGCGCCGTAGACGATCTGCTGCACGGTGCCCAGCTCGGCGGGCGGCAGGAAGGGCAGGTAGGTCAGCGCGGCCGGCAGCAGCATCAGCAGCGCCGCCCCGATGAGCGGGCCGAACACCGTGCCGGTGCCGCCGATGATGACCATGGCCATCAGCAGGATGGAGGTTTCCAGCATGAAGCCTTCGACGTTGACGAAGCTCATGTAGAAGGCATAGATGGCGCCGGCCACCGCCGCCAGGCCGGCCGACACGGCGACCGACAGGGTCTTGATGGCGGCCACCCATTTGCCGGCCGCCTGGGCGGCCGATTCGCTGTCGCGGATGGCCATCAGGCTGCGTCCGAAGCTGCCGCGCAGCAGCGCCGTGGTGATGAGCAGCACGGCGGCCAGGCCGGCCGCCGCCAGCGCCAGGAACTCGGCCGGGGTGGCCAGGGCGTGGCCGAAGATCGTCGGCGGCGGGATGCCCACCAGCCCGCCCAGGCCGCCGGTGACGCCCTTCCATTCGGAGAACACGGTGACGCCGATCACCTGCAGGCCCAGCGACGCCGCCACGAAGTATTCGCCGCGCACCCGCAGCGCCGGCAGCGCCAGCGCCATGGACAGCACGGCCGACACCAGCACCGCGCCGCCGATGCACAGCAGCAGCGAGTCGCTGAAGTGCATGGCGATGTTGGCCGCGGTATAGGCGCCGACGCCGAAGAAGATGGCGTGGGCCAGCGAGAAAATGCCCGCGTACCCCATGATGAAATTGAGCGTCACCGCCAGCATGGCGTTGATGCAGAACAGCACGGCAATGTTTTGCAGGTAGGCCAGCATGCGTTGCCTCTGTCGGATGGCTACGAGGCCACGGCGCGGCCGAACACGCCGCCGGGCCGGAACAGGATGAACAGGAACAGCACTACGAAGGTGACCGCTTCGCTCCATTGCGGGTCGATCCAGGCCAGTGAGAGGTTCTCCGCCATGCCCAGCAGCAGCCCGGCCACGGCCGCGCCGCGCAGGCTGCCCACGCCGCCGACGATGGTGGCGGCGATGCTGATCAGCATGACGTGATGGCCCATGGCCGGGTTCAGCCCGGACGTGGCCGCGGTCAGGATCGCCGCCGGCACCGCCAGCAGCGAGCCGATCAGGAACACATACTGCGACAGCCGCCGCGGGGTCAGCCCGTAAACGCGCACCAGCTCCGGGTTCTCGCCCAGCGCGCGCAGGGCCAGGCCCAGGTTGGTGCGCGTCAGCAGCCATTGCAGCGCGCCGAACGCCAGCAGCGCGCACAGCACCGCCACCGCCGCCATCGGCGCCACGTACAGGCCGGGCAGCAGTTCCACGCTTTTGCTCAGCGGCGTGGGCACCGTGACCAGGCCGCGGCCGAAACCGATGGTGATCAGGTTCTGCACCACGATGGCCAGCCCGAACGAGGCGACGAACACGGTGAAGAACGCGCCTTCGTGGCGCTGGATGGCGGCGTATACGTAGCGGTCGACCAGCACGCCGAACAGGGCGGCGGCCGCGGCCGCGCCCAGCGCGGCCAGCGGCCAGGCCCAGCCCAATGCGGTGTACAGCTCGTAGAACACGAAGCCGGCCAGGGTGAACGCGGCGCCGTGGGCCACGTGGAAGACGCGGGTCGTGCCGAAGATCAGCGAGAAACCCGCCGCGATCAGGGCATACAGGGCGCCGGTCTGGATACCGTTGATGAACAGCTGGACGAACAGCATGGCGGCTGCGGGCGTGGCGGCGCCGCGTTTATTGCGCCACGTCGGCGACCGGCCGGGCGCCGTTCTCGCCGATCTGGTTGATCTGGATCGGCGCCTTGATGGTGCCGTCCTCGGCGAACGACACGGTCGCGCCCACGAATTCGAAGGTTGGCGTGGCCTTGCGCTGCGCCAGCAGGTTCTCGCCGGTGACCGGCTTGCCGGCTTTCTCGAGCGCGGCGGCCAGCACGGCGAAGGTGCGCACGGCGTTGTAGTAGTTCAGCACGTACATGTTGGGTGCCTTGCCGTGCTGCTTCTTGTAGTCCTCCAGCATGCGCTGCGTGATGTCGTCCTGCTTGTCCCAGTCGACCTTCTGGCTGGTGAAGAGCGCGCCGCGCGATTCGGGCAGGCCCAGGGTCGAGGGAATGGCGAAGGCCGAGTAGCTGACGATCTGCTGCGATACGCCGTTGTCGCGCAGCTGCTTGACGATCTGCCCCTGCTGGCTGCCGTACGAGGCGATATACACGGCGTCGGGCTTGACGTCGCGCACGCGCGCGGCGATGCCGGAGAACTGCTGGGCGGTGGCGGGCACCGAGAAGCTGCCCGCCAGCTCGCCGCCGGCCTTGCCGAGCGCGGCTTCCAGCTCCTTGACCACCGACTGGCCCAGCGGGTCGTCCACGTAGACCAGGGCGATGCGCTTGATGCCGCGCTCCTTGACCAGGTAGGGCACCATGGCGCGCACTTCGAAGTCCACCAGCGGGATGGTGTTCCAGAAATAATCGCCCAGCTCCGCCAGGTCGGGCCCGACGCCGCCGCCGTTGACCATCACCGTCTTGCTGCGCGTGCCGACCGGGGCGATGGCCTTCGACACGCCGGTGAAGGCGCTCAGCACGAACGGCACCTTGGCGACGTTGACCAGTTTGTTCATGCCGATGACGCCCTGCATGGGCAGGGCCTGGCTGTCTTCGTACACGATGGACAGCTTGCCCGACAGCATCTTGGACGCGTTGATGTGCTCGACCGCCAGGTTGGCGCCGGAAGAGAAGATCTGGCCGTATTCGGCATTGCTGCCGCTCATGGGCAACAGCCCGCCGATGGCCAGGTCGGCGGCGGCGGCCTGCGACGTCAGAATCAGGCCTTGGCACAGCGCCAGGCCGGCAAGCAGCTTCTTCATGAATGTCTCCACACGGGGCGTCATTATTGTGCGCCGCAACGCCGTGCCGGACGGGCGGGCGGCTTGGAAAATGCTAGCCATTCCCCCTGGCCGAACCTATTCGGATTTGCTTAACGCCGGGTTTTCCCGTGTGGATTGGCGTCCAGCGGCGGGTGCGCGGCGGAAGTTTTGTTGGTCAAATAAGCCCCGGCGGCCGGGACAATGGCCAAAGAAGGAAGGGAGGCGCATGCGGGTGGTTTTGAGTCTTGTGTTGGCAGCTATTGTCGTGGCTGCACTGCCGGTGCTGACGGCGTTGATCCTGTCGGTGTTGGCGCGCAACCTGCGACGTTGTTGCAGGTCCGCGGTCGCGTTCGCGTACTGCCAGCTTCGCCCCCTGTCCACGCGGCGCCTGTGGGCCACGGCGTTGCTGCAAATCTCCGCGCTGGTACTCTTCGCGTTGATCATTGTCGGTCCATCAGAGCCGCTGGTGCTGGCGGCGGCACTGCTGATCTATCCCTTGTTTGCCATCGCCATGGCGATCTCACTGCTGGCGCAGTTTCCGCTCGTCCGCGCGATGTGGCACGACGTGTTTTTCAAGATTTTCCTGGTCGGCCTGCAGTTGTTCTTTCTTTACTTCGCCAAGGGATCCGCCGATTACTGGATCGCGGACCTCTGGAAAATCAGCGCGGTGAACACGCCAGTGGCCCATGCAGCGGCGACGGGATTCTCGATGCTGCTGTGCAGCTCCATCCTGTTGCTGGCCGTCGTCCTTGTTTTCGATTTCCTGTTCCTGCTCAGTTATCTCCGTCTGTGCAAGGGACCGAAGCGGCCGAAAGGTCAGGTGTCGGATGCCGCGCGACCTGCCGTCGGGGGCGAACCAACGCAGCGCCCCACCCGTCAGCGCGCCTTCTACCGAAAAACCGGGCAGGCCCTGGGTACGTTGATGACGTTCATTGCCTGCCTGGTGGCTGTCAATGCCTCGCTCGTGATGGCCGGGCCGCGCGCGGCCAGTGCGTTGCTGTCCGCGATTGTCTTCGACTTCGACACCGTCGAGGCCGACCATTGCCAGCTCGACAAGCAGGACCGGGAACGCGCCACCGCGAAGCTTCCAGGCGTCAAAGTCCTGTTTCTGTCAACCACCCAGGAAAAGGCCCTGGTCGTGCATCGCGGCAAGGATCTGTACCAGCCGATCGTCTTACGGCAGATCAACGCCGAGCGCGGCGTCCAGCGGGACTTGCGCATCGGCCCGGCCGTCGCCTGCTATCGCATTGAGGCCGACGGCTAGCGGTCTGGCGGGCGTCAGCTTTGCAGCGCGGCGGCGATTTCCGCGTCACTCTTGCCCAGCACGTCGCGCAGGATCTCGCGGGTATGCTGGCCCAGCAGCGGCGGGGCGTTGCGGTACACCACCGGCGAGGCCGAGAAGCGCAGCGGGCTGGCGGTGACGGCGGCGCTGCCGCCCAGCGGGTGCGGCAGGTCGCGGCGTAATTGGCGCGCCTGCGCTTGCGGGTGGGCGAACGCCTGGGCAATGTTGTTGATCGGGCCGCAGGGGACGCCGGCCGCTTCCAGCCTGGCGATCCAGTCGTCGCGGCGGCCGCGCTTCATGATGTCGCCCAGCAGGGCGATCAGCGCGTCGCGGTTGGTGACGCGCAGGCGGTTGGTGGCGAAGCGCGGGTCGTCGCCCAGCTCCGGCGCGCCGATCGCCTTGCAATAGGCCCGGTACTGGGATTCGTTGCCGGTAGCCACGATCAGGTGGCCGTCGGCAGCCGCGAATACCTGGTAGGGCACCACGTTCTGGTGCGCATTGCCGGCGCGGGTGGGCGCCACGCCGGAGGCGAAGTAGTTGGAGTTCTGGTTGGCCAGCATGGCAACGTGGCAGTCCAGCAGGGCGATGTCCAGGTGCTGGCCCCGGCCGCTGCGATGGCGTTCCTGCAGGGCTGCCAGCACGGCCACGGTGGCGTACATGCCGGTGATGATGTCGGTGACGGCCACGCCGGCCTTCTGGGGGCCGCCGCCCGGCAGGTCGTCGCGTTCGCCGGTGATGCTCATCAGCCCGCCCAGGCCCTGGATCATGAAGTCGTAGCCGGGCAGGTGGGCGCAGGGGCCGTCCTGGCCGAAACCGGTGACCGAGCAGTAGATAAGCCGCGGGTTGAGCTGTTTCAGGCTGTCGTAGTCCAGGCCGTACTTGCGCAGCCCGCCGACCTTGAAGTTCTCCACCAGGATGTCGCTCTTGGCCGCCAGCTCGCGTATCAGCGCGGCGCCGGCGGGCGTGGCCATGTCGGCTTCCAGGGAACGCTTGTTGCGATTGGCGCTCAGGTAGTAGGCGGCTTCCGAAGTGTCCTGGCCGGCGCCGTCCTTCAAGTAGGGCGGGCCCCAGTGGCGGGTGTCGTCGCCGGTTCCCGGGCGCTCGACCTTGATGACGTCGGCGCCCAGGTCGGCCAGGTTCTGGGTGCACCAGGGGCCGGCCAGGATGCGGCTCAGGTCGAGCACGCGGATGCCGTCCAGCGGCGGGGGGCGGGATTCCATATGGATGACTGCTCTTTGCGCGCGGCCGCGCCTCAGGAAACGATGGTGGCGGCGCCGTGGCTCATGACCACTACGTCGCGCGCCGGCGCGCGCACGATGAACTGCAGCGCGCCGTCGGCGCCGCGCCACATGTCGAACTGCAGCGTTTCGCCCGGGTAGACCGGCGCCGAGAAGCGGGCGTCCAGGCTGGTCAGGCGCGCAGCGTCGTAGTCGCACCAGCTCCTGACAATGGCGTGCGCCGCCATGCCGTAGGTGCACAGGCCGTGCAGGATGGGCTGCGGGTAGCCGGCGCGGCGCGCGACTTCCGGGTCGGCGTGCAGCGGATTGCGGTCGGCGTTCAGGCGATACAGCAGCGCGGCGTTGGGCGCCACCGCCAGGCTGCACTGCCGGTCGGGCGCGCGCGTCGGCGCCGGCGCCAGCGGCTCCGGGCTGTCGTCGCTGCGCGCCAGGCCGCCGTCGCCGCGGCAGAAGGTGGTCTGCCGCAGCGTGGCCAGGCAGGCGCCGGATTCGTCGTGCAGCTTGCGTTCGGTGACCACCAGCGCGCCCTTGTCGGCGCCCTTGTCGATGACGTGCGTGATGCGGCTCTTGCCGATCACCGTGCCGCTGGCCGGCAGCGGCGCGTGCAGCGCCAGGCGCTGTTCGCCGTGCACCAGCCGCACCCAGTCGATGCCGGCGCGCGGGTCGTTCATCCAGAAGCCGGGGTGGGCCAGCACGGTGGCCAGGGTCGGGAAGGCCCGCAAGTCCTGCTCGTAGACGTAGCGCAGCTGGCCCGCGTCGAGCGGATCCTGCCCCAGGCCGATGCCGAGCGCGTACAGCATCGTGTCCTTGTCGTCGTAGCGGTGGCGGATGTCTTCGAAGCGCCAGTTCTTGATGGTGTCGTAGTCCATGGCCGCCTCAGATGGGATCCCAGTCGATGACGTCGGGCGAGCGCTCCAGCGCATAGAAATGCTTGCGCATGGCCGGCATGGCTATCTCGCCGATCAGCTCGGGCGTCCAGCCTTCGCTGTAGTGCACGCTGCGCAGCGGGCGCGGCTGGCTCATCAGCATGATCTCGTTGGCGCGCACGGCGAAGATCTGCGCCGTGATCTCGCTGGCCGCGTCGCTGGCCAGGTACACCGCCAGGGGGGCCACCTTGTTGGCCTCCATTTTCTTCAGTTTCTCGACGCGCGCCTTCTCGGCCTCGGTCTCGGCCGGGATGGAGCTGGTCATGCGGCTCCAGGCGAATGGCGCGATACAGTTCGAGCGCACATGGTAGCGCGCCATGTCGAGGGCGATGGATTTGGACAGGGCGACGATGCCGAGCTTGGCGGCGGCATAGTTGGCCTGGCCGAAATTGCCGATCAGGCCGGAGGTGGAGGTCATGTGGACCAGCGCGCCGGATTCCTGCTCGCGGAAGTAGGGAGCCGCGGCGCGGCTCATGTAGAACGAGCCGTTAAGGTGCACGTCCAGCACCTGGCGCCATTCTTCTTCGCTCATCTTGTGGAATACGCGGTCGCGCAGGTTGCCCGCGTTATTGATCACCGCGTCAATGCGCCCGTAGGCGTCGACGGCGGTCTTGATGATGCTGTGGGCGCCCTCGTAGCTGGCCACGCTGTCGGTATTGGCGCAGGCCTGGCCGCCGGCGGCGACGATTTCCCGGACCACCGACTCGGCCGGCCCGGCGCCGCCGCCTTCGCCCTGCAGCGAGACGCCGATGTCGTTGACCACCACCTTGGCGCCCGCCGCCGCCATCGCCAGCGCGATGCCGCGCCCGATGCCGCCGCCGGCGCCCGTTACAACCACCACCTTTCCTGCAACCATGCCGCTCATGAGGATTCTCCTTTGGGGGGGCCGCGCCAGCATGCCGCGCCCCGACTCTCTGCATGGTAGATTTCAGGGCAGGCCAGCGGAATTCAAAATTAAAGACACCCCCCTTTTGCGTGGCGGAACATGAGACACGACCTGACCGACCTGCGTTTGTTCGTGAACGTGGGTGAAACCCTTAATCTGACGCGCGCGGCCGAGCGCACCTTCCTGTCGCTGCCCGCGGCCAGCGCCCGCATCAAGAACATGGAAGAGGCCTTCAAGGCCCGCCTGCTGGTGCGCCAGGCCACCGGGGTGGCGCTGACCCCCGCCGGCGAGGTGCTGCTCAAGCACGCGCATGCGGTGTTCCGCCAGCTCGAATGCCTGAACGCCGACCTGCAGCCGTATTCCAGCGGCATCAAGGGGCGGCTGCGGCTGCTGGCCAATACCACCGCGACCAATTCGTTCCTGGCCGACGCCATGTCCACCTTCCTGGCCGAGAATCCGGACGTGGACATCGAGCTGGAAGAGAAGATCTCCGGCGACATCGTGCTGGCGATCCGCGCCGGCGCGGCCGACCTGGGCATCGTGGCGGGCAATATCGACGTGGACGGCCTGGACGTCATGCCGCTGTTCCGCGACGAGCTGGCCATCGTGACCGCGCTGGGACACCCGCTCGCGCAGCTCGAGTCGGTCCGTTTCGTCGATGTGATCGACGCCTACCAGTTCGTGGGCATCCACCCCAACAGCGCGATCCAGACCTTCCTGGAGGACATCGCCTCGGGACTGGGCAAGCGCCTGTGCCAGCGGGTGCACGTCGGCAGCTTCGAGGCGGTGTGCCGCATGGTCGAGGCCGGCGCCGGCATTGCCGTGGTGCCGCGCGCCTGCGCGGCGCGCTACAGCCGCCCGCAGGCGCTGCACGTGCTGCGCCTGCAGGATGCCTGGGCGCAGCGCGACCGCCTGCTGTGCCGCCAGCGCGGGCGCGACCTGCCGCGCTTCGTCGAGGATTTCATCGAGCATGTGCGGGTGGCGGCGCGGGCCGCTTGACCGCGGGCGGCCGGCGCCATCGCGCCGGCGCTGAACGGGGGGTTCGGCAAAAAAGAATCGGCAAGCGGGCATGGCCGCGCGAATAATAAGCGCACCGTGCGGGCCCTGGGGTCCGCGCGCGTTCACAAGAAAACCGGAGACACACCATGCACGATCCGCAACGCCGCCGCCTGATGGCGGCGCTGGGCGCCGCCTGGGCGGCCGCTTCCCTGCCTGTGCCGGCCCGCGCGGCCAAGTGGCCCGAGCGCCCCGTGAATTTCATCGTTCCCTTCCCGCCCGGCGGGCCGGTGGACACCACCGCGCGCTTCACTACCCAGCCGCTGGGCGAACTATGGAAGGTTCCCACGGTGGTCGACAACAAGGCCGGCGCGGGCGGCATCGTCGGCGCGCAGGCCGCGGTCAAGGCGCCGGCCGATGGCTACCACTATTTCTTCGCGTCCATCCATCATGCCGTGCTGCCCAGCCTGCGCGCCAACCTCAGCTACGACGTGATGACCGACTTCACGCCGGTCGGCATGGCGGCGGTGTTTCCCATCGTGCTGGTGGTGCACGAGTCTCTGCCGGTCAACAACGTGCAGGAGCTGATCGCCTACGCCAGGCAGCACCCCGGCAAACTGTCGTTCAGCTCGTCGGGCACCGGCGGCGGCACGCACCTGGCGGGAGAGCTGTTCAACAGCATGACGGGCACGCGCATCCAGCACGTGCCCTACCGCGGCAGCGCGCCGGCCATGCAGGACCTGCTGGGCGGCCAGGTGCAGATGATGTTCGCCGACGGCCCGTCGGCCATGCCGCATCTGTCGGGCGGCAAGATCCGTCCCCTGGGGGTGGGCAACCCCGAGCCGTCCGCCCTGTTCCCGGGCATTCCCACCATCGCCGCGTCCGGCGTGCCCGGCTATGAAGCCTATTCCTGGAGCGGCGTGCTGGCGCCGGCCGGCACGCCGGCGGACACCATCAAGCGCGTCAACGCCGACATGGCCCGCGTCCTGGCCGACCCCGCCACGGTCAAGGGCATGCTGGCCGCCGGCGCCGAACCCAGGCCCGGCACTCCCGAGCAGTTCGGCGCCTTCCTGCAGGCCGAACTCGACAAATGGAGCAAGGTGATCAAGCAGGCGGGCATCAAGGTGGAATGAGCCGCCGGCGGCGGGCGGCGCGAAGCTATTCCAGCAGCGCCCGCCGCGCGTCGTGGTACTCGCGCGCCAGTTGTTCCACCAGCGCCTGCGTCGACAGCAGTTCCTGCGCCGCTCCCACCCCCTGGCCGGCGCTCCAGACGTCTCTCCATGCCTTGGGCCGGGTCCGCTTGTCCAGGTTGACCGGGTTGGCGGCCAACTGGTCGAGCAGGGCGGGATCCAGGCCCGCGGCGACGATGCTGGGCGCCAGGTAATTGGCCGGCACGCCCGAGAAGAACGGCGTGTAGACCACGTCCTCGACGCCTGCGCGCAGCACCATCTCCCGGTAGCGGTCCGAGGCCAGCGACTCGTGCGTGGCGATGAAGCGCGTGCCCATGTATGCGAAATCGCAGCCGAGCGCCTGCGCCGCCAGCACATCCTTGCCGTGGCTGATGCAGCCCGACAGCGCCAGCGGGCCGTCGTAGAACGCGCGGATCTCGTTGACCAGCGCGATGGGGTTGATGGCGCCCGCGTGGCCGCCCGCGCCGGCCGCCACCAGGATCAGGCCATCGACCCCGGCATCGAGCGCGCGCCGCGCATGCCGCACCGTGGTCACGTCGTGGAATACCAGGCCGCCGTGAGGCCGCATCGCTTCCACCACCGCGTCGGGCGCGTGCAGCGAGGTCACCACCAGCGGCACCCGGTGCGCCACGCAGATATCCAGGTCGCCGCGCCAGCGTTCGTTGGTGGGGTGCACGATCAGGTTGACGCCATAGGGCGCCACCACGCTGCCGGGATGGGCCTGGCGGTGCGCCGCCAGGCCGTCCTCGATGCGCGCCAGCCAGTCGCCCAGCGCTTGCTGCGGCCGCGCGTTGAGCGACGGGAAGGTGCCGATGATGCCCGCGGCGCACTGCGCGACCACCAGGTCGGGCCCCGACACCAGGAACATGGGGGCGCCGATCACCGGCAGGCGAGTGGTGGCGCGCAGGAACTGCAGAACGGACATCGGCGGGCTCCGGTCAGTTGGTCTGGATGTTGGCCGACTCGATGACGTCGGCCCACATGGCGTATTCGCGCTCGATGCGCGCCTGCACGGCCTTGCCGTCGCCTTCGTCGACGGTATAGCCGCCCTCGACCATGGCCTTGCGGAACGCCGGGTCCTGCGAGACCTCGCGCAGCGCCCGCGCCAGCCGCGACTTGATGTCGTCGGGCAGCCGCGGCGGCGCCATCAGCGCGTACCAGCCGACCACTTCATAGTCTTTCAGGCCGGCCTCGATCATGGTGGGCACGTCGGGCAGCTCGGGATTGCGCTCGCGCGAGGTCACCGCCAGGGCGCGCGCCTTGCCGCTCTTGATGAACGGAATGGCGGTGCTGGTGATGTCGAACATGAACGTGATCTTGCCGCTCACCACGTCCATCATGGCCGGCGAGTTGCCGCGATAGGGCACGTGCAGCATGGGGGCGCCGGCCTGCTGCTTGAGCAGTTCGGCCGACAGGTGGTTGGACGCGCCCACGCCGGCCGACCCGAAGCTGACGGCATCCGGGTGGGCCTTGGCGTAGGCGATCAGTTCGCCCACGTTCTTGGCCGGGATCTGCGGGCCGATCAGCAGCACGTTGGTGTAGTCGACCACCATGCCGATGGGCGTGAAATCCTTGCGCGGATCGAACAGCTTGCTCTTCTGCACCAGCGGCGAGATCGTCAGCGAGGGACTGGCGGCGAAACCCAGCAGATAGCCGTCCGGCGTCGCCTTGGCGGTCGCGTCGGAGGCGATCATGCCGCTGGCGCCGGCGCGGTTTTCCACCACCACGGGCTGGCCCAGCTTGTCGCCCAGATACTTGGCGAAGACCCGGGCGGTGGTGTCCACCGGCCCGCCGGGGGCATAGCCCACCAGCAGGCGCAGCGGCCGGTCGGGGTAATTGGCGGCCTGGGCGGCGGTGGCGGCGCACAGCGCCGCGGCCACGGCGCACAGCAGCGTACGGATGTTCATGAGCTTGTCTCCTTGTGTTTTTGTATAAGGCGAGCCCTGGCGCAGCCGTCTCAGGCCAGCCTGTCCCGCAGCGGCTGCTTGAGAATCTTGCCGCTGACTGTGGTGGGAATGGCGTCTATCGGGATGATGCGCGCCGGCCGCTTGTACGGCGCCAGCTCGGCGCGCAAGTGCGTCATCAGGGCGTCGCAGTCCACGGCCGTGCCGGGCCGGGCTTCGACGAAAGCCACCACTTCCTCGTTCTGGTCCGCTTCGACGCGGCCCACCACCGCCGACAGCCGCACGCCCGGGAAGGCGTTGATGACGGCCTCGACCTCGGCGGGATACACGTTGAAGCCGGAGCGGATGATCAGGTCCTTGGAGCGTCCGGCGATGAACAGCGCGCCGCGCTCGTCCACATAGCCGATGTCGCCCGTGTTGAGCCAGCCGCCCGGCAGCAGCGCCTGCGCGGTCTGGGCCGGGTCGCGGTAATAGCCCAGCATGACGCCGGGGCCGCGCACCAGGATGTCGCCGCGCCGGCCGGCGACCGGCGGGCCGGCGTCCGGCGCGCCGATGCGCAGCTCCACGCCCTCGACCGCGTAGCCGGCCGAGCAATCGTCGCGCGGCGCGTCGATATCGGTGATGAACAGCGAGCCGGCGTATTCCGTGATGCCGTAGCCGTGGTGCATGGGCAGGCCGAAGCAGCGCTCGGTGGCCCGCTTGAGCGTCGGGTCGAGCGCCGCGCCGCCGGTATACACGTAACGCAGGCGTGGCGCGCGCGGCCGCTCGGGCGCCGCGGCCAGCAGGCGGGTGAACATGGTGGGCACGCCCTGCAGGATGCTGATGCCCGGCGATTCCAGCGCCCGCAGCACGTCCTGCGCGTCGTAGCGGCTGCGCACCACCAGGC
Source organism: Bordetella genomosp. 2 (assembly GCF_002261345.1). Taxonomy (GTDB): domain Bacteria; phylum Pseudomonadota; class Gammaproteobacteria; order Burkholderiales; family Burkholderiaceae_B; genus Bordetella_A. The sequence continues at coordinate 424,031 of NZ_NEVT01000003.1, forward strand.
TGGCGCCGGCGTGGATGGTGGCCATCAGCACCGTGGCGATGCCGAAGATGTGCGACAAGGGCAGGGCGGCATAGCCGATGTCGTCCGCCGCCAGGCGGCGCGAGGCGGCCGAGATGCGCGCGAAATGCAGCAGTCCCCGGTGCGGCACCATCACGCCCTTGGGCGCGCCGGTCGTGCCGGAGGTGTAGATCAGCGTGGCAACCTGGCCGGCCAGCTCGCCGCGCTCGGGCGCGGGCCGGCCCTCGGCCGGCGCCCAGTGGTTGCCGGGCCCCCACGCGGCGGCGTCGGCGGGGCGCGCGCCGGCGGCCTGCGCATGGGCCGCGGCGGCGGGCGAGACGCGGCTGGTGTACAGCGTCAGCGCCGGCTCGGCGTGGCGCCGGATGACCTCCACCTCGCGCGCGCTCAGGCGCGCGTTCAGGCCCACCGGCCAGGCGCCCAGCAGGCTGCAGGCGAACAGCGCCTGCACCATCTCGGCGCAGTTCTCGCCGACCACCGCCACCCGGTCGCCGGGCCGCACGGCTTGCGCGGCCAGCCAGTCGCGGGCCCGCTCGACGCGCCGCCACATGGCGCCGTAGCTCAGCGTGCCGCCGTCCTCTTCGTACAGGAACACCGCGTCCGGCTGGCGCGCGGCGCGGTCCTGCAGCAAGTGGTGAATGCGCGCGGGCAGGGCGGCAGCGGTCACAGCGCCTCCGCCGTGCCCAGGATGGCGGTGGACTGGCTCGACAGCGTGCCGCCGTTGCCGTGCACCAGCGCCAGGCGCGCATTGGCCACCTGGCGGTCGCCGCAATCGCCGCGCAATTGCCGCACCGCCTCGATCATGATGAAGACGCCGTACATGCCCGGATGCACGCAGCACAGGCCGCCGCCGTTGGTATTGACCGGCAGCCGCCCGCCCGGGGCGATGGCGCCGTCCTCGATGAACGCGCCGCCTTCGCCCTTGGCGCAGAAACCCAGGTCTTCCAGGAACAGGATGGTGTTGATGGTGAACGCGTCGTAGAGCTCCAGCACGTCGATGTCGGCCGGCCGCACGCCCGCCATGGCGAAGGCGCGGCGGCCGGATTCCTGCGCGGCGGTGACGGTCAGGTCGGCCATCGACGAGATCTGGCGGTTCCACACAGCGGTGGCGTTGCCCAGCACGTAGACAGGCTTGCGCGGCAGGTCGCGCGCGCGCTCGCTGCGCACCAGCACGTAGGCGCCGGCGCCGTCGGTGACCAGGCAGCAATCGCGCACGGTGAGCGGGTCCGACACCATGCGCGAGGACAGGATGTCGTCCAGCGTCGCGGGGTCGCGCAACTGGGCCTCGGGATTGCGCTGGGCCCACTGGTTGGCGGCCAGCGCCACATGGGCCAGCTGCTCGCGCGTGGTCCCGTACTGGTGCATGTGGCGCGCCGCCGCCAGGGCGTACGAACTGAGCGGGCTGAGCGGCTCGTAGGGCGTCTCGTACGGCTGCGGGTCGAAGCTCTTGCGGACTCGGCCGATCTCGGCGCGGCTGAGCGCCGAGGTGCGCTGGGTGCTGCCGTAGCACACCAGCACCGCGTTGCACTGGCCGGACTGCAGCGCGTGCAGCGCCGGCAGCAGGTGCGCCACGAAGCTGGAGCCGCCCAGCATGGTGCTGTCGATGAAGCTGGGGCGGATGCCCAGGTGCTCGATCACCGGCATGGCCCACATCGGCGCGGCCACGCTGGCGGTGCAGATGCCGTCGATGTCGCGCATGGTCAGGCCGGCGTCGGCCACGGCCCGCTGGGCCGCCTGCACCAGGATTTCCATTTCGGTGTAGCCGTCGGCGCGGCCCAGGCCGGCATGGCCGACGCCGGCCACCGCCACGGCGCCGCGCAGGGAGTGCAGGTCGCTCATGCCGCCTCCCGCGCCACGAATACCACCAGCCCCGCGTCGCCCTGCCGGCGCACCTCGGCGCGCACCGGCATGCCGATGCGCACCGCGTCGGGCGCCATGCCTTCGACGCGGCTCATCATGCGCACGCCTTCTTCCAGGTCGATGAGCGCCACGTTGTAGTCGCCACCGGCATCCGCCTTGCGCCGCACCACCGTGGTGGAATAGACCGTGCCGCGGCCGCTGGGCGCTTCCCAGGCCAGCTCGGGCGCGCCGCAGTGCGGGCAGATCATGCGGGGGTAGAACACCGCGCGCGCGCAGGCGGCGCAGCGCTGGATGAGGAATTCACCTTGCGCCAGCGCGGTGCGGTAGCGCTGGTCGGCGCCGCCGGGCGACGCGTCATCTGGGCTGGAAGGGTTCATGATGGCTCGAAACTGGAGTATTGCGGTGGGTGCAGTGTCCGGCGAGCGGGCCGGATTTGCCTATTCTTGTTTGCCGAAGCAGGGGTTTTGCGCGGCAGTACGCTGCCGGCCCGGCGGACGCGCTTCGGTTGGGCAAAAGCCCGGCTTCCGCGAAGCCAGATTGCGCCGGCGCGCCGATCATGGCTAGATACGCCGCAAGGAGACTGCACATGGACCTGAGCTGGACACCCGAGGAACGGCGCTTCCGGGAAGAAGTGCGCGCCTTCGCGCAGGAGCGCCTGCCGGAGGACATTCGCGCCAAGGTGCTGCGGCACCAGCGCCTGCATCGCGACGACTACGTGCGCTGGCACCGCATCCTGGACGACCGGGGCTGGGGCGCCCCGACCTGGCCGCGGGAATTCGGCGGCACCGGCTGGAACGCCATCGAGCGGCTGATTTTCGAGGTGGAGTGCTTCAAGGCCGGCGCGCCGCGGCTGCTGCCGTTCGGCCTGAGCATGATCGGGCCGGTGCTCATGAAGTACGGCAGTCCCGCACAGCAGCAGCGCTTCCTGCCGCGCATCGTGCGGGTCGACGACTGGTGGTGCCAGGGGTATTCCGAGCCCGGTTCCGGGTCCGACCTGGCCTCGCTCAAGACGCGCGCCGAGCTCGACGGCGACCATTACGTGGTCAACGGGCAGAAAACCTGGACCACGCTGGCGCAGTATGCCGACTGGATGTTCTGCCTGGTGCGCACCGACCCCGACGCCAAGGCGCAGCGCGGCATCACCATGCTGCTGGTGGACATGAAGTCGCCCGGCGTCAGCGTCCGTCCCATCAAGACGCTGGACGGCGGGCACGATGTCAACGAGACCTGGCTCGAGAACGTGCGCGTGCCGCTCGCCAACCGGGTCGGCGAGGCCGGCCAGGGCTGGACCTACGCCAAGTACCTGCTCGGCCACGAGCGCACCGGCATCGCCGGGCTGGGGCACTGCCACCGCGAGCTGGGCATCCTGAAGGACTTGGCGGCGCGCACGCTGCGCGGCGGCCGCCCCATCCTCGAGGACAGCCGCATGCGCGACCGCATCTCGCGCGTCGAGGTCGACATCATGGCGCTGGAAATGCTGCTGCTGCGGGTGGCGGCCGCGCGCGGCGACGCGCCCGGGCCGGAGGCGTCGGTGCTGAAGATCCGCGGCTCCGAGATCCAGCAGGATCTCGCCATGCTGCAGATGGAAATCGCCGGCCCCGACGCCTGGCCGTACGACCCCGACTGGATGGAGGCAGACGCGCCGTTCCACGGCCCCGGCCCGGAGCTGGCCGCGGCGGCCGGCGCCGGCTATGCCGACATGCGCAAGACCACCATCTACGGCGGCACCACCGAGGTGCAGAAGGGCATCATCGCTCGCATGATGCTGGGCCTCTAACGGGACACGACCATGGATTTCGCGTATACCGAAGAACAGCGCATGCTGGCCGACAGCCTGCGGCGCCTGGTGCAGGACGAATGGACTTTCGCGCAGCGGCGCGCGCGCGCCGCCGAGGCCGCGCTCGACCGGCGCGCCTGGACACAACTGGCCGAACTGGGCGTGCTGGGCCTGAACGTGGCGGCCGCGTACGGCGGCTTCGGCGAGCCGCCCGCCAGCCTGCTGCCGGTGCACCTGGAGCTGGGGCGCGGGCTGGTGTCCGAGCCGGTCATCCCCAGCGCGGTGATGGGCGCCACGCTCATTGCCGCCTGCGCCGACGCGGCCGTGCAGCAGCAATGGCTGCCGGCGCTGGCCGCGGGCGAGGCGGTGGTGGCGCTGGCCTACCAGGAGCCGGGCCGGCGTTACGACACCGAGCCCGAGCAATGCCGGCTGCAGGCGGATGCCGCGGGCGCGCTGCGGCTGTCGGGCGCCAAGCACCTGGTATGGCACGGCGCCGCGGCGCAGGCCTGGATCGTCTCGGCGCGCGACGCCGCCGGCGAGCCGCAACTGCTGCTGGTCCCCGCCGACGCGCCCGGCGTGACGCTGCTGGATACCCCCACGCTCGACCGCGCGCGCTGCGCCCGCATCGATTTCGACCGCACGCCCTTGCCGGCCGCTGCCGTCATCGCCAGCGGCGCGGCGGCCCGCGCGGGCCTGGCCGCCGCGCTCGAGTGGGGCACCGCGGCGTTGTGCGCGCACGCGGCCGGCGCCATGGAGCGGCTGCTGGAGATCACCATCGAGTATCTCAAGACGCGGCGCCAGTTCGGCCAGCCGCTGGCCGCCTTCCAGGTGCTGCAGCATCGCATGGCCGACATGCTGGTGGCCAAGGAGATGGGCCTGTCCATGGCCTACGTGGCGGCCGCGGCGCTCAGCGAGCCGGACCGCGCGCAGCGGCGCCGCATGCTGGCCAGCGCCAAGCTCGAGGCCGCGCGCGCGGGCCGCTTCGTGGCCCAGAGCGCGGTGCAGCTGCACGGCGGCATGGGCATGACCGACGAACTCGAGGTCGGCGACTACTTCAAGCGCCTGACCATGATCGACCAGCTGCTGGGCGACAGCGCCGAGCAGCTGGCCGTGCTCGAGGAGCTGGCATGACGGCGGATTACCAGCAGATCCGCTTCACCCTCGAGGACGGCGTGGGCCTCATCACCCTGAACCGTCCCGAGCGCCTCAACAGCTTCACACAGGTCATGCACGCCGAGCTGGCGCGCGCGCTCGACCAGCTGGAAGCCTGCGCACAGCTGCGCGGCGTGGTGATCACCGGCGCGGGACGGGGTTTCTGCGCCGGCCAGGACCTGGGCGAGCGCAAGCCGCTGCCGGCCGGCCAGCGGCGCGACCTGAGCGAAGGCCTGCGCAACCATTACCGGCCCCTGATCCTGCGCCTGCGCGCGCTGCCGGTGCCGGTGGTGTGCGTGGTCAACGGCGTGGCCGCGGGCGCGGGCGCCAGCCTGGCGCTCGCCTGCGACGTGGTGTTCGCGGTGGAATCGGCGCGTTTCATCCAGGCGTTCGGCAAGATCGGCCTGCTGCCCGACGCGGGCGGCACCTGGTTCCTGCCGCGCCTGGTGGGCTCGGCGCGCGCCATGGGCGCCGCCCTGTTCGGCGAGGCCGTGCCGGCCCGCCAGGCCGAGGCATGGGGCCTGATCTGGCGCTGCATCCCCGACGCCGCGCTCGACGACACTCTGGCGCAGGTCGCGCGCACCCTGGCCAACGGCCCCACGCGCGCCTACGGGGCCGCCAAGCGGGCCCTGCAGGCTTCCAGCGGGCATACCCTGGAGCAGCAGTTCGACCTGGAATGCGAGCTGCAGCGCGAACTCGGCTATACCGACGACTACCTGGAAGGCATGCGCGCCTTCGCCGAGAAGCGCCCGCCGGCATTCCAGGGCCGCTAGGGCCCGTTGCCGCCAAAAGGAGCGCCGCGCGGGCGGCGCGCCGGCCCGGGGGCGGGCGGATTCCGGTCTCTTGAACCCGGCCTTGAAGAAAAACGAATTCCCAAGACGGGTTCGCCTCAGGCATGCTTGCGGCTGCACTGTAACTGCCAAGGACAAGAACCATGACGTCTTCCAACCCCGCCGCCTGGGTGGGCCGCGGTGAATCCGTGGCCGATGGCCTGGACGCCAGCCATGCCGCGCGCATCGCGGTGACGCTGGGCGAGCCGGCCCCGGGCGCCGGCGCGGCGCTGCCGCCGCTGTGGCACTGGGCCTATTTCATCAATCCGGTCGAGATGAACGGCCTGGGCACCGACGGCCATCCGGCGCGCGGCGGCTTCCTGCCGCCGGCCGACGACCGCAACCGCATGTGGGCCGGCGGACGCGTGACCTTCCATGCGCCGCTGCGCGTGGGCGTGCCGGCCGAGCGCCGTTCCGTCGTCGCCGACGTGCGCGAGAAGACCGGCCGCACCGGGGCGCTGCTGTTCGTGACGGTGCACCATGAATACCATCAGGACGGGGCGCTGGCCATCGAGGAAGAGCAGGACATCGTCTACCGCCAGCCGGCGCCGCCCAAGCTGGTCGGCACCGACGCGCCGCCCGCGGCGCAATGGCGCGAGCCGGTCGACCCGTCGCCGGTGCTGCTGTTCCGCTATTCCGCCGTCACGTTCAACGGCCATCGGATCCACTACGACCATCCCTATGTCACCGGCACCGAGGGCTACCCCGGGCTGGTGGTGCACGGCCCCATGATCGCCACGCTGATGGTGGCCGCGTTCCGCCACGCCCATCCGTCGGCCACGCTGCAGCACCTGTCGTACCGCGGCCTGCGGCCGCTGATCGCGCCCACCCCGTTCGCGGTGGCGGGCCGGGTGGCCGAGCCGGGCCTGGCCGAATTGTGGGCCGAACAGGACGGCACGCTGGCGCACCAGGCGCAGCTGAGGTTCTCGGCATGAGCGGCGCCACGCCCGTCCGCCCGCTCGACGGCATCACCGTCATCAGTCTCGAGCACGCCATCGCCGCGCCGTTCTGCACCCGCCAGCTGGCGGACATGGGCGCGCGCGTCATCAAGATCGAACGGCCCGGCGCGGGCGATTTCGCGCGCGGCTACGACGAGCGCGTGCGCGGGCTGTCGTCGCACTTCGTCTGGACCAACCGTTCCAAGGAAAGCCTGACGCTGGACCTGAAGCACCCGGAGGCGGCCGAGGTCATGCAGCGCCTGCTCGCGTCGGCCGACGTGCTGGTGCAGAATCTGGCGCCCGGCGCGGCCGAGCGGCTGGGCCTGTCGTTCGAGACGCTGCATGCCGCCCATCCGCGCCTGATCGTCTGCGACATCTCCGGCTACGGCGAGGGCGGCCCGTATGAGCGCAAGAAGGCCTACGACCTGCTCATCCAGAGCGAAAGCGGCTTCGTCTCGGTGACCGGCACGGCGCAGGACCCGGCCAAGGCGGGTTGTTCCATTTCCGATATCGCCGCCGGCATGTACGCATACTCGGGCATCCTGAACGCGTTGCTGCTGCGCCAGCGCACCGGTCTGGGCAGCCGGCTCGACGTCAGCATGCTGGAGAGCATGGTCGAATGGATGGGGTACCCGCTGTACTACGCCTTCGAGGGCGCGCCGCCGCCGGCGCGCGCGGGCGCCGCGCACGCCACCATCTATCCGTATGGCCCGTTCCCGGTGGGCGACGGCGCCACCATCATGCTGGGCCTGCAGAACGAGCGCGAGTGGCGCGTGTTCTGCGAGCGTGTGCTGGCGCAACCCGAACTGGCCGACGACGAGCGCTTCGCCTCCAATTCGCGCCGCGCGGCCAACCGCGAGGCGCTGCGCGCCCTGATCGTCCAGGCGTTCGCGGCGCTGACCATCGAACAGGTCACCGAGCGCCTCGAGGCCGCCCAGATCGCCAACGCGCGCGTCAACGAAATGAAGGACGTGTGGGCCCATCCCCAATTGCAGGCGCGCCAGCGCTGGCGCGAAGTCGGCAGCCCGGCCGGGCCGCTGCCCGCGCTGCTGCCGCCCGCCTCCAGCAGCGCGTTCGCGCCGCGCATGGACGCCGTGCCGGCAGTGGGCGAAAACACCGACGCGGTGCTAGCATCATTGGGGTACGCGCCCGCAGATGTGGCGCGCCTGCGCACTGCAAAGGTGGTGTAATGCCCTCCGTCGTCCGTACTGCCCTGTTCGTGCCGGCCAGCCGGCCCGAACGTATCCCCAAGGCGCTGGCCACCGGCGCCGACGTCGTCATCGTCGACCTGGAAGACGCGGTCGAGCACCTGGCCAAGGACAGCGCCCGCGAGGCGCTGTGCGACTTCCTGGGGACGCATCCCGAGGCGCGCCTGTGGGTGCGCATCAACGACGGCTCGACCGCCTGGCACGACGACGACCTGGCGGCCTGTCGCAACCATCCCGGCGTGGCGGCGATCATGCTGCCCAAGGCCGAGTCGCTGGCCCAGGTGCGGCACGCGGCCCAGACCGGCATCGACATCGTGCCCATCCTGGAAACCGCCGCCGGCGTGCTCAACGCCGCGGAAATCGCCGCCACCCCCGGGGTGCAGCGGCTGGCGTTCGGCAGCCTGGACTACGGGCTCGACCTGGGCCTGACGCCGGATTCGGAAGGCGCCGGGGTGGTGCTGGACCACGCCCGCATACAGGTGCTGCTGCGCAGCCGCGCGGCCGGGCTGGCCCCGGCGCTGGACGGCGTGTTCCCGGGCGTGCAGGACACTGCCGGCATGCGCGCGGCCGCCTGCCGCGCCCGCGACATGGGCTTCGGCGGCATGTTGTGCATTCACCCTACCCAGGTCGGCATCATCCACCAGGCCTTCGCGCCGCCGGCCGCCGACCTGGAATGGGCGCGCCGCGTGGTCGCGGTGCACCGCGACAGCGGCGCCGGCACGTTCATGCTGGACGGCAAGATGGTCGACGCGCCGGTCATCGCGCGGGCGCGCCAGTTGCTGGAACGCGCCGGCGAGCGATCCTAGGCTACCGGTTCCAGGTGTCCGACTCCTTCGGAGTCAGACACCTGGTCTTCAATCGGCCAGTCGTTCGATGGGCTGGTCTGCCAGTTGCGCCAGCAGCGTGCGCAGCGGGCCCTGCGCCAACACCAGGCCGGGCGCCAGGTCGCGCAGCGGCGCCAGCACGAAGGCGCGCTGGTGCATGCGCGGATGCGGCAGGACCAGGCGCGGGGTGTCGAGCACCGCGTCGCCATGCAGCAGCAGGTCCAGGTCGAGCGTGCGCGGGGCGTTGCGGTAGGGGCGCTGGCGGCCGTGGCGCTGCTCCAGCGCCTGCAGCACATCCAGCAATTCCAGCGGTCCCAGGGTGGTGTCGAGGGCGGCTACCGCGTTGATGAAATCGGGGCCGGCGGCGTCTACTGGCGCGCTGCGGTAGAAGGGGGACGCCAGGCAGTGCGCGATGCCCGGCGTGATGGCCAGTTCGTCGATGACGCCGCGCAGCGTGGCGAGGCTGTCGCCCAGGTTGGCGCCCAGGCCGACGTAGGCGCGCACCGGCGGGTGCGTCATGCGGGATCGCGCGGCGCGGCGGGGCGGCGCGGGCGGCGGCGGCGCTTGCGCGGCGCGCCGGCTTCGGCCGGGTCGCGCGGCAGGCGCGCCAGTTCTTCGATCATGTCGGCGCGGGTGGCGTCGTCGCCGTTGGCCAGGTCCATCCACCATTGCGCCAGCACGCTGTCGAACTCGCCGGCGGCCGCGCGCAGCTGCAGGAAGTCGCAGGCGGCGCGGAAGCGCGGCTGTTCGATCATGCGGTAGATGGTCTTGCCCATGCGGCGCTCGAAGCGCGGCTGCATGAACCAGATTTCGCGCATGTCGGACGAGAAGCGGCGCTGGATGGCGAGCTTCTCGGTCTGTTCGTCGAGCACCGAGTCGGCCGCCCGCACCAGCGCGGGAATGGTGTGCTCGCCTTCGGCGCGCAGCTGCTTCCAGCGCGATTCGACCTGTTGCCACAGCAGCGCGGCGAACAGGAAGCTGGGGCTGATGGTCTTGCCGGCGCGCACGCGCGAGTCGGTGCGTTCCAGCGCCAGTTCCACGAAATGTTCGCCGCCGGGCTGCTCGAGCACGACATCGAGCAATGGCAGCAGCCCATGGTGCAGGCCGTCGGCGCGCAGCTGGCGCAGGCAGTCCATCGCATGGCCGCAGGTCAGCAGCTTGAGCATTTCGTCGAACAGGCGCGAGGCCGGCACGTTCTCGATGAGCGAGGCCATGGTGCCGATCGGCTTGCGCGTGGCGGGGTCGATGGTGCCGTTGAGCTTGGCGGCGAAGCGCACCGCGCGCAGCATGCGCACCGGGTCTTCGCGGTAGCGCTGGACCGGGTCGCCGATGATGCGCACCTGGCGCTTCTTCAGGTCCTGCACGCCGTTGTGATAGTCGATCACTTCCTCGGTGTGCGGGTCGTAGTACAGCGCGTTCATGGTGAAGTCGCGCCGCGCGGCGTCTTCGGCCTGCGAGCCGAACACGTTGTCGCGCAGGATGCGGCCGTGCTCGTCGGTTTCCGCGTCCTGCGAGGCGGGCGCGCGGAAGGTGGACGTCTCGATGATCTCCTGGCCGAACACCACGTGCACCAGCTGGAAGCGCCGGCCGATGATACGGGCGCGGCGGAACAGCGGGCGGATCTGCTCGGGCGTGGCGTTGGTGGCCACGTCGAAGTCCTTGGGCTCCAGGCCGACGATCAGGTCGCGCACGGCCCCGCCCACGATGTAGGCTTCATAGCCGTGCTGGCGCAGCACTTCGCAGACCTTGATGGCATGGCGCGAGACGTTGCGGCGGTCGATGCCGTGCTTGTCGCGCGCAATGCGCTGCGGCCCCCGGGAAGCCGGCATGAACAGCCGGCCGACGAATTTTTTTATGGTGTCGGTGATCATTTAAGACTTGGCATCTTCCATGTGCTCGAACAGGTCGAGCACCTGCCAGCCGCGCGCCAGCGCGATTTCGCGCAGCGAGGGGCTGGGATTGGCGGCGACGGGCCGGGTCACGGCCTCGAGCAGCGGCACGTCGTTGATCGAATCGCTGTAGAAGAACGATTCGGAGAAATCCGCGAGCGTCAGGCCCATGTCCCCCAGCCACTGATTCACGCGCACCACCTTGCCTTCCTTGAAGCTGGGCGTGCCGTGGATGCGGCCGGTGTAGCGGCCGTCGCGGTACTCGGGGATGGTGGCGATCAGGTGCGGCAGGCCGAAGGCGCGCGCGATGGGCGCCGTGACGAAGCTGTTGGTGGCGGTGACCAGCGCGCACAGGTCGCCGGCCGTCAGGTGCTGGTCGACCAGCCGCACGGCCTGCGGCGTGATGTCGGGCCGCACGACCTGCGCCATGAATTCTTCGTGCCAGGCGGCCAGCTCGAACGGCGTGTGCGCCGCCAGCAGCCCCAGCATGAATTCGGCGGCCTGCTCAGCGGTGAGCTGGCCCTGGTTGTAGCGCACCATCAGGTCGTCGTTGCGGCGGCGCGCCTCGGCGGGGTCGCCGGCGCGGCCGGTGCGCGCCAGGAAATCGGCCCATTGGTAGTCGCTGTCGAGCGGCAGGAGGGTGTGGTCCAGGTCGAACAGCGCGAGTCGTCGGGAGGTCATGTTGTTTGTGATTCCGGGTCTGCCAGCATGGCGCGCAACAGCGGTATGGTAATGGGCCGGCCGGTGGCCAGCGAATAGCGGTCGAGCGCGTCGAGCAGGGCGGCGAGCTTGCGGATGTCGCGTTCGCGATGCGTCAGCATCCACTGGATGACTTCGGGCGCCAGCTGCAGGCCGCGCTCGGCGGCTTGCGCCGCCAGCGCGGCGAGCTTGTCGGCATCGGACAGCGGCTCGAGCCGGAAGACCAGGTCCCAGCCCAGGCGGGTGCGCAGGTCTTCGCGCAACGGCATGGACAGGGGCGCGCGATCGCCGGCGACCGCCAAGGCGAATGCGCGGCTGGTGGCCGCGCATTCGCGCCACCGATTGTACAGGGCGAACAGGCCCGCCTGGCGGGCGTCGTCCATGCGGTGCACGTCGTCCACCGCGACCACGCGCGGCATGGGCTCGGCGCTGTTGGCGTCGGCCAGCCGGCGCAGCGCGCCGGCGTCCTGGCGGGCATCGATGTAGACCGCCCCGTCGCCCGCCGCCAGGCCGCGCAGCAAGTGGCTGCGGCCGCAGCCGGCCGCGCCCCACAGGTACAGGGCCCGTCCGGCCGCCAGCGCGCGCGCGGCCGCCAGCGCCTCGCCGTTGGCGCCGGCGATGTAGTTCTGCAGCGTCGGGGCGGGCGCCGGGAGAACGTCGAGCAGTAGCTGTCGATTCATGAATAACGATCTAGGGCCTGTTCACACTCAAAGGAGCCGCGCGCCGGCCGGATATCGGACGGCGGCTGGGCGCGGGCCGCGGCGTGGCGGCCATGCCAGGCCTGCACAGCCACGCCCGCCGCCGGCGCGAAAAGCCTCCCGCGCGAGCCAGGGCGCCCGGCATCGTAAAATTGCAGGCGCTGCACCCCTGAAACCCGCAATTGTTACATACCCCACGGTTTTTCTCATGACTACTCAACCTTCCGCCCCCCTGACGTACCGCGACGCCGGCGTCGACATCGACGCGGGCGACGCCCTGGTCGACCGCATCAAGCCCCTTGCTGCGCGCACCATGCGTCCCGGCGTGCTGGCCGGCATCGGCGGGTTCGGCGCCTTGTTCGAGGTGCCGGGGAAATACCGCGAGCCCGTGCTGGTGTCCGGCACCGACGGCGTCGGCACCAAGCTGCGCCTGGCGTTCGAATGGAATCGCCATGACACCGTGGGCATCGACCTGGTCGCCATGAGCGTCAACGACATTCTCGTGCAGGGCGCCGAACCGCTGTTCTTCCTGGACTACTTCGCCTGCGGCAAGCTGGCGGTGGACACGGCGGCGGCGGTGGTGGGCGGCATCGCGCGCGGCTGCGAACTGGCCGGCTGCGCCCTGATCGGCGGCGAGACCGCCGAGATGCCGGGCATGTGCCCCGACGGCGAATACGACCTGGCCGGCTTCGCGGTCGGCGCGGTCGAGAAATCGGCGATCCTGGACGGCAAGTCGATCCGGCCGGGCGATGTGGTGCTGGGGCTGGCTTCCAGCGGCGCCCATTCCAATGGCTATTCGCTGGTGCGCAAGATCCTCGAGCGCGCCGGCGCGCGCCCCGACCAGGACTTCCACGGCCAGCCGCTGGCCGACGTGGTCATGGCGCCGACCCGCATCTACGTCACGCAGGTGCTGGCCGCGCTGGCGGCCCACCAGGGCGGCATCAAGGGCCTGGCGCACATCACCGGCGGCGGCCTGCTCGACAACGTGCCGCGCATCCTGCAGCCCGGCCTGGCGGCGCAATTGCACCGCGACGCCTGGGAAATGCCGCGCCTGTTCCAGTGGCTGCAGCAGCAGGGCGGCGTGGCCGACACCGAAATGCACCGCGTCTTCAACTGCGGCATCGGCATGGTGATCGTCGCCGACGCCGCCCAGGCCGACGCCATCGCCGCCACCCTGACCGCGCAGGGCGAGACTGTCAGCCGCCTGGGCGAGATCGTCGCGCAAAAAGACGGCATGGCGCAGACCGTCGTCGTCTGACGGCACGCGGGCGGCCGGCCGTCACGCCCGGGCGTCGGGCTGCCGCACGCGCAAGTCCGCTGCCTCTTGCAACGCCGCCAGCACGGCATCGAGGGCCGGGCTGGTGTCGCCCCTGGCCCATACCATGCCGATGGGCCCCACGTCGTATTTCAGCTTCAGCGGCAATATCGCGCACAGGCCCAGGCCGGCATACTGGCTGGCGGCGCCGCGCGACACCACATTCAGGCAGTCGGTCTTGGTCAGCAACGCCAGGTTCACCGATGGCGAGGCCGATTCGATCCACGCTTCGGGCGGGCCGAGTTGCTGGTCCAGGAACGTGGCGTCGATGGCGCGGCGCAGGGCGGTGTTGCGGGGCGGCAGTATCCACGGATAGGCGGCGGTGTCCGCCCAGCGTGGCGCCTTGGCGGCCGATAGCGGATGGCGGCGGTTGACGATGACGCAGTGCTGGTCCTGGTACAGCGGCCGCGATTGCACGTCTTCCGAATAGGCCCGTTCGTCCAGCCGGCCCACGATCAGGTCCAGTTCGCTCCGGTCGAAGCGGGCCCACAGGCCGGCGGCGATGTCTTCCACTACTTCCAGCAGCACTGGAGCGCCGCCGTCGCGCAGCCGCACGATGGCCTCGGGCAGCAGACCGGTGCTGGTCACCAGCATGGAACCGACGCGCAGCACGCTGCGCCCGCCGCGCGACAACGCCTCGAGTTCGCTCTTCAGTTGGCGCGTATCGTTGATCGCCCGCCGCATGTACCGCAGTACCGCGGGCAGGTAGGGCGTGCCGCGGATCTGCCGGCCGCGCGTGAAAAGCGGCACGCCCAGCGCGTCTTCGGCTTCCGCCAGCTGTTGCGATACGGCCGGCTGGCTGCGCCCCAGGGCGGCGGCCGCCGCTGTCAGGCTGCCGCATTCGGCCACCGCCAGCACCACTTCGAAATGCAGCAGCTTCAGGCGCCGCAGCCGCAGCGCCAGCCGGTTCCGGTCTTTATCCATAACACTTCCTGATGGATCGATCGCGTTTTGTCTCTATATCTTTATTGAAGCCAGGCGCACTATTGTCGCACCAGCAGGATTTGCCGGAGGACGAGACGATGAATCGTTTATGGAAACTTTGCCTGGGAACCGCGCTGGGCGGCGCGGCAATGATTTCGACGAGCGCGGCCGCTTATCCCGAACGCCCCATCAAGCTCGTAGTGCCGTTTCCCAGCGGGGGTGGCACTGATATCGTGGCGCGCAAGCTGGCGCAGGAACTGACCGCCGAACTCAAGCAGACCGTCATCGTGGAAAACCGCAGCGGGGCCAGCGGCAATATCGGCGCAGCCTCGGTAGCCCGCTCGGCCGCCGATGGTTATACGGTGATGATGACCGCCGCCCCGTTCGCCATCGCGCCCGCCTTGTTCAAGGACCTGGGCTTCCACCCGGTCAAGGATTTCACGGCGATCACCCAGATCGCCACTGTGCCTCTGCTGGTGGTCACCCGCCCGCAGTCGCCGCTCAATACCATGGCCGACCTGGTAGCCGCCGCCCGGCAGCAGGGCGCCGATGTGACGTACGCCACTTTCGGCGTCGGCTCGCCGCCGCATCTGGTGGGCGAGAAGATCCAGCAACTGGCCGGGGTGAAGATGCGGCAGATTCCCTATAAGGGCGGCCAGGCGGCGTTGTCGGAGATTCTGTCCGGCGATATCACGGTCGGCATCCTGGACGTCGTGTCCATGGCGCCGCTGGTCAAGGCCGGACGGCTCAAGGCCCTGGCCATCACGGGGCCGGTACGTTCGCCCGAATTGCCCGATATTCCCACCCTGAGCCAGCAGGGCCTGAGCTTCGACGCGGTGGGATGGTACGGCCTGTTCGGGTCGGCGGGCATGCCCCTCGCGGCCGTGCAGACCCTTAATACCGCCGTCAACAAGGTGCTGGCCAGGCCGGACATGCGCAAGCTGATCGTCGACAGCGGTTCGATTCCGATCTCGCCGGCCACCAGCCCGGAGCAATGGCAGGCCCGCTTCGACAATGACGTGCGGGTCTGGGGGCAAATCGCCCGGGATTCGGGCGCCACGGTCAACTGAGAGGAAGGCCATCTTGAACGTCGCCCAGCCCGCACGCCGCGACGTGCAGATTCAACGGGACATCGTCTACGGCACCGGCATCGTTCGTCCCGTCGCGGGCCGGCCGGCGCATGCGCGTGAGCTGAAGCTGGATCTGTACCAGCCGTTGCCGACGGCCGGCGACGGACCGAGGCCGGCATTGGTGCTGGCTTTCGGCGGCGCCTTTCACCGTGGCACCAAGGAAGACGATACTTTCGGCGAGCCGCCCAACCGCAACCACGCCATCGCTTGGTACTGCCGGGAATTCGCCCGGCTGGGCTACGTGGCCTGTTCGATCGACTACCGGTTGGTGCCCGAGAATCCCGAGCCGGGCGACACCGTGGTGGTGGCGTCAGCCGCCCACATCCCGCGCTCTAGGGTGGACGCGGTGCGCGGCATGCTGGGTCTGCCGCCCGCCAGCGACGACATGCTCTGGCGCGGCGTCGAGGCGGCCTGCGACGACATGGCCCTGGCCGTGCGCTACGTCAGGGCTCATGCCGGCGCCTGGCACATCGACCCAGGCAGGATCGCCGTCGGCGGGTTCTCGGCCGGCGCCCGCACGGCGTTGAATGTGGCGCTGGGCGAACGCGAGCGGGTCGCGGCGGTGGTGGCATTATCGGGCTATATGCACGAGGATGATCTCAAGCGGCACGTGGCCGCGCTGGACCGCCCGCCGGCCGTGCTGGGCATTTATGCGGAACACGACCTGGACTACATCGCCGGCAACTGCCCGCGCATGATCGAACGCATGCGCGAGCTGGGCATGACGTGCGAAGCCGTGCGGGTGCCCGGCGCCACGCATTTCTATCCGGCGCACGCCCGCGCGTTGCACGAGCGCGACGGCCCCACGACCGTCTGGGACGCGATTGCCGGCTTCCTGCGCCGGGCCTTGGCCGCGTAAAGCCGCCGTGGCCTATTCCAGCAAGGCGGCCACGGCGTCCACGACCTGCGCGGCCGGACTTGGTGCCAGGCAATCGATCACCGTCCGGTCCGGCTGCGCGCGCAGCCAGGTGATCTGCCGCTTGGCGAGCTGGCGGGTCGCGGCGATGGCCTGCTCGCGCGCGCTGGCCAGGTCGACGGCGCCCTCCAGGTGCGCCCACATCTGCCGGTAGCCGACGCAGCGCACCGACGGCAGGCCGGGGTGCAGGTCGCCGCGCGCATGCAGGGCGCGCACTTCGTCCAGCAGCCCTTGCGCCAGCATGGCGTCGAAGCGCTGTGCGATGCGCGCATGCAGCGCGGTGCGATCGGACGGCTCCAGGCTCAGCGTCACATAGCGAGGGCCGTCCGGTTCGGCGGCGCGCCGGCGGGCGCCCAGCAGGGCCGACATGGGCCGGCCGCTCAACCGGCAGATCTCCAGGGCGCGCTGGATGCGCTGGCTGTCGTTGGGCGCCAGCCGCGCCGCGGTGGCCGGGTCGAGCCGCGCCAGTTCGGCGTGCAGCGCCGGCCAGCCCTGCTGCGCGGCGCGTTCTTCCAGCTCGGCGCGCAGCGCCGGGTCGGCCCGCGGCAGGTCGTCCAGGCCTTCGCGTAGCGCCTTGTAGTACAGCATGGTGCCGCCGGCCAGCAGGGGCATGCGGCCGCGCGCCCGGATCGCGTCGATCAGGCGCAGGGCGTCGGCGCGGAACTCGGCCGCCGAATACGATTGCGCCGGGTCGCGGATGTCCAGCAGGTGCTGCGGCACGCTGGCCTGTTCCGCCGGCGTGGGCTTGGCCGTGCCGATGTCCATGCCGCGGTAGATCGTGGCCGAATCGACGTTGACGACTTCCAGCGGCCAGCGCTGCGCGAGCGCCAGCGTGGCGGCGCTCTTGCCGGCGGCCGTGGGGCCGGCCAGGCAGATGATGGGGGCGGCGGAGAGGTTCATGCCGGCGGGGGCGCGGCGCGCCGGCGTGGCGATGTGCGCATGGCGGCTACTGTCCGCGCAGGAACAGCTTGTCCAGGTCGGCCACCGACCACTGCACCCAGGTCGGCCGGCCGTGATTGCATTGATCGGCCCGCTCGGTGACCTCCATCTGGCGCAGCAGCGCGTTCATTTCTTCGATGGTGAGGCGCCGGTTGGCGCGCACCGAGCCGTGGCAGGCCATGGTGGACAGCAATTCGTTGCGCTGTTCGGTGAGCAGCCGCGACACGCCCACCACGGCCAGGTCGCGCAGCACGGCCCGAGCCAGGGTCTCGATGTCGCCGCGCGCCAGCAGGGCCGGCACCGATCGCACGGCGATCGAGGTGGGGCCCGCCGGGCGCATGTCGAAGCCCAGCTCGGTCAGGTGTTCCCGGTGTTCTTCCACCAGGGCCACGTCTTTTTCCTGGGCATGGAACACCACCGGCACCAGCAGGTCCTGGCGCGGCAGTTCGCGCGCGTCCAGCGCGCGCTTGAGCTGTTCATAGACCACGCGTTCGTGGGCGGCGTGCATGTCCACCAGCACCAGGCCGCGGCGGTTCTGCGCCAGGATGTAGATGCCGTGCAGCTGGGCCAGCGCCATGCCGAGCGGATGTTCCTCATCGGCCGGCAGGGCCGGCGGCGGTGGCGGCGCCGGCTCGCGCAGCGCCGCCACGGGCGCCGCCGCGCCGCTGTCGAGCGGCCGGTACAGCGTGCGCCAGTCGGCGGCCGGCACGCTGGCCGGCTCGTTATGCAGGCGGAACGGCACCTGGGTGTGCGGCCGCGCCGCCGGACGCTGCGGGGCCGGGGCCGCCGGGCTGCCGGCGCGCATGGGCTGGGCGGCGGGCAGGGCGGCGCGCGCGTCGGCCGCCGCAGCCGTGGCCGCCGTGGCCGCGAGCGCAGCGGGTTCGGTCTCGTCCCGCGCGCCGGCCGCCGCCGGCACCGCGGCGGCGCCGCCGGTCTGGGCCAGCGCCTGCCCGATCACTTGCGAAACGTAGCGGTGCACCGCGCCGCTGTCGCGGAAGCGCACTTCGTGCTTGGCGGGATGCACGTTGACGTCGACGGCGCCGGGATCGATATCCAGGTACAGCACGTAGGCGGGCTGGCGGTCGCCATGCAGCACGTCGGCATAGGCCGCGCGCAGCGCATGGCTGACGGTGCGGTCGCGCACGAAGCGGCCGTTGACATACAGGTACTGGCGGTCGGCGCGCGCGCGCGCCGCGGTTGGGCGGGTGATCATGCCGGACAGGCCGATGGCGCCGGCCGAGGCCTCGATGGGCAAGCCGTGTTCGGCGAACTCGGCCCCGAGCACGTCGCGGATGCGCTGGCCCGGATCGGCGGGCAGCCATTGGCGTTGGGCGCGGTCGTGGTGGAACAGGCGGAATGCGATGTCCGGATGCGCCAGCGCGATGCGCTCCAGCGCATCGACGCAATGCCCGAATTCAGTGGCTTCGGCGCGCAGGAACTTGCGCCGGGCGGGCACGGCGTCGAACAGCTGGCGCACGTCCACCGTGGTGCCGGGCGGGCCCGACGCGGGCGCGACTTGCAGGCTGCCGCCGTCGATCTGCCAGGCGTGATCGGCGTCGCGCGTGCGCGAGATGATGGTGACTTGCGCGACCGACGCGATCGACGCCAGGGCCTCGCCGCGGAAACCCATCGAGGCCACCGATTCGAGCTCGTCGAGCGAGCGGATCTTGCTGGTGGCGTGGCGCGCCAGCGCCAGCGGCAGTTCGTCGGGCGGAATGCCGCTGCCGTCGTCCGACACGGCGATGCGCCGGATGCCGCCGCCCTCGAGCCGCACCTCGATGGCGCGCGCGCCGGCGTCGATGGCGTTCTCGAGGATTTCCTTGAGCACCGACGCGGGCCGCTCGATGACCTCGCCCGCGGCGATCTGGCTGATCAGCAGATCGGGCAGGGCGGCGATGGCGCGGCGTTCGGACATGGGGAGCGATTCGGGATGGGCGGACATGCGACGATTTTAGCCCTACGTCGCGCCGCGTCCGGCCGGCCGTGGCAGCCCGGCCGCGCGCGGCTGCGCAGCGGGCGGTGCGCTATAGTCGAAGGCGGCTCGCACCCGGAAATCCCATGCGGGCGCCGCGCCGGGCAGGCGGCGCGGCGCCCGCGACTGACTGACGCATTGATTCATGCTCGAATTTTTTCAGATGGTGTTGCACATCGACCAGACGCTCGGCGTGTGGGTCGAACAATACGGGTCCTGGGTCTACCTGGTCCTGTTCCTGATCATTTTCGCCGAGACCGGGCTGGTGGTGCTGCCGTTCCTGCCGGGCGATTCGCTGCTGTTCATCGCAGGGGCCTTCGGCGCCACCGGCAGCCTGGACCCGGTGCTGCTGGGCCTGCTGCTGATCGTCGCGGCCATTGCCGGCAATACGGTCAACTACGCCGTCGGCCGCTATATCGGGCCGCGCGTGTTCACCATGAATGTGCGCTTCCTCGACCGCGCCGCGTTGTTGCGCACGCATTTGTTCTATGAAAAGCACGGCGGCAAGACAATCGTGCTGTCGCGCTTCCTGCCGGTATTCCGTACTTTCGCGCCCTTCGTGGCGGGCGTCGCCGAGATGAACCTGCTGCGCTTCCAGCTGTTCAACGTGGCCGGCGCGGTGCTGTGGGTGGCCGGCCTGATCATCGCCGGCTATTTCTTCGGCAACATCCCGCTGGTGAAGGAGCACCTGAACACCATCGTGCTGGTGGGGCTGGCGGCCGCCATCGTGCCGGTGGTGCTGGGCGCATTGATCAAGCTGGCGCGCAGCCGGCGGCGCACGGGCCGCTGAGCCGCTAGGCGGCTTGCGGCGGACGGTCCGCGCGCGGCCAGTAGGTGCCGAAGCTCCACAGGTTCTGCTCCGGATCGCGGCAGGCGAATTCGCGGCTGCCGAAGCTGGTGTCGCAGGGTTCGGCCTCGATCTTGCCGCCGGCGGCGCGCACTTTCGCGCATAGCGCGTCGGGGTCGGCCACGGCTACGTAGATCGCGTCGGTGCGGCGGCCATCCAGGCCGCCCACCAGCTTGCCGTAGGCATCGTCGCGGTGCTGTCCCAGCATGATGATCGAGGAACCCAGCGCCAGCTCGGCGTGCTGGACCGTGCCGGCGTCCCGGTAGACGACGTGCTCGGCGAAGCCGTAGACATCGACCAGCCAGCGGATCATCGAATCCGCGTCGCGGCAGCGCAGCGTGGGGAAAATGCAGGGCGGGGCGTGGGGGGTGTGCGTGTTCATGGGAAGGCTCCATTGCGGCGATCGGAGCCTTCATCATAGGTCGCGGCGCCCGGCCAGTATTGAAGATTTGTTACCCGGGGTCCGGCAGGTCGGCCGAGCGCGGCTGCAGCGTGCCCGCCTGCGCGATGCGCCGGCGCCAGGCAGCCGGGGATTCGCCGGCCAGGGCGGTGAACTCGCGCACCATGTGCGCCTGGTCCGCATAGCCGCTGGCGCCGGACAGCGCGGCCCAGTCGCGCTGCGCCCCGGTGCGCGCCAGGCGGCAGGCCCTCTGGAAGCGCATGATGCGCGCAATGGTCTTCGGCCCCAGGCCCGTCTCGGCGCGGAAGCGGTGCGCGAAGTGTTTGCGGCTCCAGCCGATCTCGCGCGCCAGATCAGTGATGCGCAGGTTCCCCGCCTGCTGTTCCAGCCGTCGGTAGGCGTGCGCGATCTCTGGCGAGGGCTGGTGCAGCAGGCGGTCCGCGACGAACTGTTCAACCAGGGTGAAGCGTCCGGCCCAGTCGCGTGTTGCCCCCAGATGTTCGCGCAGCGCATGGCCGGCGTGCCCAAGCACGTCGTCGATGTCGACCATACGGGCCGCGAGCTCCACCACGCCGCCGCCAAAGAGCCGGTAGGCGCCGAGCGGCGTGAAATCGACCTGCACGCACTCGGCGGCGCCGTCCGACGCGATCTGCACCGGCCCTGCATACAGGCCGGCGGCAAAACTGGAGCGCGGCTCCGCGGCGGCCGGGTCCGGGCCGAGCGCGATGCGGAACGGCGTCCCGAAGCTGATGATCAACGGCACCACCAGCGAGGCGGCCTCACACAGCGCGAAGGGCAGGCCGGCGGTTTCCCGATAGCCGCACATGTCGCTCACCAGGCCCGCCAGGCGGGGCGAAGGCCGGTGCCGGATCACTTCGAATAATGGCGGCTGCCCGGACATGCGGTCCTCCCGATGCCGGCCATGCCGCCGGCGGCCGCTCAGCTGGCGTCGGCGATGTGCGCCAGCGGCGGGTTGGCGACGAAGTACTGCTGGATGCCGTTCATCATGGCCTCGGCCAGCTTTTGCTGGTGGCTGCTCGAGCGCAGTTGTTCTTCTTCGCGCGGGTTGCTGATGAAGGCCGTCTCGACCAGGATGGACGGAATGTCGGGCGCCTTGAGCACCGCGAAGCCCGCTTGCTCGACGTGCCGCTTGTGCAGCCGGTTGATCTTCTTAATCTCGTCCAGGAACGCGGCGCCCAGCCGCAGCGAGTCGTTGATCTGCGCGGTGGTGGAAAGATCGAGCAGCACCTTGGCCACCTGGCGGTCGTGGCTGCCGATGTTGACGCCGCCGATCAGGTCGGCCGCGTTTTCTTTCTGGGCCAGCCAGCGCGCCTGGGTGCTGGAGGCGCCGCGCTGCGACAGCGCGAATACCGAGGAGCCGTTGGCGCTGGGCTTGATCCAGGCGTCGGCATGGATGGAGATGAACAGGTCGGCCCGCACGCGGCGCGCCTTCTGCACGCGCACGTGCAGCGGCACGAAATAGTCGTCGTCGCGCGTCAGGTAGGCGCGCATGTTGGGCTGGTCGTCGATCAGCGCCTTGAGGCGGCGCGCGATGCGCAGCACCACGTCTTTCTCGCGCAGGCCGCTGCGGCCGATGGCGCCGGGATCTTCGCCGCCATGGCCGGGATCGATGGCGATGGTGACCATGCGCTTGCGGCGCGAAGGCGCGGCCGGTCCGGGGACAGGCGCGGGCGCCGGCGCCGGCTTGGGCAGGGCCACCGCGGGCGGCGGTTCTTGCCCCTGGGCCTGCGGCGCCGGCACGTTGGGCGTGACAGGGTTGCGCGCGATGTCTTCCAGGATGCGTGCCAGCGGGTCGTCGACGTCGGGCGCGCCCTGCTTGCCCAGCACCGCCAGCAGCGGATCCTGCGCGACCTTGGGATACAGGTCGAGCACCAGCCGGTACTGGTAGTCGGCCACCGGCTTGAGCGTGAAGACCTGCGGCGCGACCGCCTGCTTCAGGTCGAAAACCAGGCGCACGACATTGGGGCGGTTCTGTGCCACCCGCAGGGCCTGGATGTACGGGTCGTCGGGGCGTACCTTGGAGACCAGCTGGTTCAACGCGGCGCTGACTTGCAGGCCTTCGATGTCCACCACCAGCCGGTGCGGGTTTTCCAGCGTGAAATGTTCAGCCTTGAGTTCGCTGTCGAGTTCCAGCGTGACGCGCGTGTATTCGTCGGCCGGCCAGGTGCGCACGGCCAGGATGGTGGCGGCATGCGCCAGGCGCGGCAGCACCGGCAGGACGAGCAGGGTGGTGGCGGCGCTGATCAGGCGCCGGCGGATGGCGCCGCTGGGGGGGAGGGCACCGGGGGCGGAGGGACAATCGCGTTCAACCATGTTTGTCCTCGTGCGGTATGGGCAGTCAAGGTGACCTCGCGGCCCGGCTCTGCATAGACCAGCGAAATCTGCATGTCCGGAGGGGGCAGGAGCCCCCCGGCGCGTTCGGGCCATTCGATCAATACGATGGCCTCGTCACGCAGTAAATCCCGGAAGCCCGCGTCCAGCCATTCGCGCGAATCGGTAAATCTATAAAAATCAAAGTGATAGAAGTATAAGTTAGAAACTTTATAAGATTCAAGCAGCGCGTAGCTGGGACTCTTGATGCGGCCGGTTATGCCGCATTCCCGCAACAATGCCCGGGTGAAGGCGGTTTTTCCCGTGCCCAGGTCGCCCTGCAAGTGGATGCGGCCGCCCGCCGGGCCGCCGCCGGCGCCGCTGACCAACGGGGCGAACTGGCGGGCCAGCGCCTCGGTGGCGGCTTCGTCGGGCAGGGACAGGGTCAGGCTGCGCAGTGGGGCGGACATGGGGGGAGACGAGTGGTAAAACAGGTGAACGTCCCCGGATTATAGGAAGCGCGCGGTCTGCTATGATCGTTAGTGATTTCTATTCTCATCCATGCAACGCCGCGGCTGCTTGCCGGCCGTGGGCCATGCCAGGAAACGCCACGCCATGAACACCCGTACCGAGAAAGACACCTTCGGCCCGATCGAGGTGCCCGCCGACCACCTGTGGGGCGCCCAGACGCAGCGCTCGTTGCAGTTCTTCGCCATTTCCACCGAGCGCATGCCGGCGCCGCTGGTGGCCGCGATGGCGCGCCTGAAGCGGGCGGCGGCCAAGGTCAACGCCGACCTGGGCGAGCTGGACCCGAAGATCGCCGATGCGATCGTGCGTGCCGCCGACGAGGTCATCGCCGGCCAATGGCCGGACGAATTCCCGCTGTCGGTGTGGCAGACGGGCTCCGGCACGCAGAGCAACATGAACATGAACGAGGTGCTGGCCAACCGCGCCTCGGAGCTGCTGGGCGGCCCGCGCGGCGAGGCGCGTCTGGTGCATCCCAACGACCATGTCAATCGCGGCCAGTCGTCCAATGACACCTTCCCCACGGCCATGCACGTGGCGGCCGCCCTGCAGGTCGAGCATCACCTGCTGCCGGCGCTGAAGGCCCTGCGCGCCACGCTGGCGGAAAAAAGCGCGGCGTTCTACGACATCGTGAAGATCGGCCGCACGCATTTGCAGGACGCCACGCCGCTGACGCTCGGCCAGGAGCTGTCGGGGCACGTGGCCCAGCTGGACCTGGCCGAACAGCAGGTCCGCGCGACGCTGCCGGGCCTGCATCAATTGGCGATCGGCGGCACGGCGGTGGGCACCGGGCTGAACGCGCATCCGTCGTTCAGCGCCAAGGTGTGCGCCGAGCTGGCGCACGAGACGGGCTCGGCCTTCGCGTCGGCGCCGAACAAGTTCCAGGCGCTGGCCTCGCACGAGGCGCTGCTGTTCGCGCATGGCGCGCTGAAGTCGCTGGCCGCCGGCCTGATGAAGATCGCCAACGACGTGCGCTGGCTGGCCAGCGGCCCGCGCTCGGGCCTGGGCGAGATCAGCATTCCCGAGAACGAGCCGGGCAGCTCCATCATGCCGGGCAAGGTCAATCCCACGCAGTGCGAGGCCATCACCATGCTGGCCGCGCAAGTCATGGGCAACGACGTGGCCATCAATATCGGCGGCGCCAGCGGCAACTTCGAACTGAACGTGTTCAAGCCGCTGGTCATCCACAATTTCCTGCAGTCGGTGCGGCTGCTGGCCGATGGCATGGCCAGCTTCGACCAGCATTGCGCGGCCGGCATCGAGCCCAACCGCGAGCGCATCGCGGAACTGGTGGACCGGTCGCTGATGCTGGTGACGGCGCTCAACCCGCACATCGGCTACGACAAGGCCGCGCAGATCGCGAAGAAGGCGCACAAGGAAAACCTCTCGCTCAAAGAGTCCGCCCTGGCGCTGGGCTACGTGACGGAGGAGCAGTTCACGAAGTGGGTCGTGCCTGGGGAGATGACCAACGCCAAGCGGTAATAGTCTTTCTGGCCGTCGCGGTGGGGCGCGGGCGCTGCCCGGGCTTCACGGGATCGGTCGGCCGCCCGGGCGGCCGACACCGCGTCGCTCGCCTCCTCCGGCCCCTACGGGCCTCCGTACGGCATCCGCTAGCTCGATCCCGAGGCGCCCGGACAGCGCCCGCGCCCCACCGCGACTCGCAGATATTCAAGTTCCTGTCATCGTTGGGACGAGCCATTTGCTTAGGCTTCGTGGGCTGGGTGTCGGGACAAGAAAAACATCTGGCGCGCCGCAGTTGCCGGTCCGCCCAGCGCGGACCGGCAACTGCATTCGACCTTTGATTGCAATGGGTTTGGCACCGGGATTCTTGGCGAGATGGCGTGAGCTCGTTCTGCTTCCTTCTTGCCGAAGAATTAGCTGGCCTCGTCATCGGGTGGCGACCATCGTGTGCCCTTTGCATGACCGTGAGCCATGGACGCGGGTCGCCCGGCCCCGCCGTTCCTCGTGATTCGCGCTCGAGAAGTCTTCCTCAGTAACGCCAGCTTAGGCACAACCCCATCGTCCTCACAAGCCCCACCGCCACATCCTGCGCAACCCGATCACGAATGCCCACCTGGGGCCGCGCAGGGCGGCCCCAGGTGGGCGGCCCTGCAAGATATTCGTCTTGCCCACCACGGTCGCCACGAAGCCCGCGCAAGATGACCGTCCCCGCGATGTGGGAAGCTTGAGCTCATGCGAGGCGAGCCGGGGGGCGGGCAGCCGTTGGGGCGCCTCGGCGCCAAGCGAGCGGAGGCCGAACGGAGGCCCGCAGGGGCCGGAGGAGGCGAGCGATGCGGTGTCGGCCGCTCGGGCGGCCGACTGGCGCCGTGAAGCCCCAACGGCTGCCCGCCCCCCGGCTCGCCGCCAGAAGCACCCCAAACCTCGCCCACACCCTCGGACAACGCTCACCCTCCGGCGACCGTCAACCACCCCGGTACGGTCACCACGGACAGCAGGGTCCCCAGCGATATCAGCACCGCCACCATGCGCCCGTCCCCTCCCATCCGCATGGCCAGCACGTAGGCGGCGGAGGCGGTGGGCAGGGCGGCGAACAGCAGCAGCATGCGGGATTCGGCCGGGGGCAGGGCGAGCAGGCTGGCGGCGGCCAGTGCGGCCAGCGGCAGCAGCAGCAGCTTCACGGTGAGGATCCAGGCGATCAGCCGCCCGTGCCCCTGGCCGCCCTGCCACGACAGGCTCGCGCCCACGCACAGGATGCCGAGCGCCAGCGAGGCGGAGCCGAGCCGCGCCAGCACGGTGTCGACCGGGCCGGGCAGCTGCAGGCCGGCCAGGTTGCCCGCCAGCCCCAGCAGCGTGGCCATCAGCAGTGGGTTGCGCAGCAGTTCGCGCAGCAGCCCGTTGCTGCCGTGGCGCGCCAGGCCGTAGACGGCGGCGATGTTGGCCAGCGGCACGGCGAAGCCGACGATCAGCGCCATGGTGGTCTGGCCGTGCGCGCCGCCCAGGCTGGCCGCCAGCGCCAGGCCGATGTAGGTGTTGAAGCGGTAGCCGCATTGCGCCGCCGAGGCCAGCGCCAGCGGCTGCGCGCGCAGCGCCATGCCGCCCAGCCAGGCCAGCGCCACCCCGATGGCCACCACGGCGGCGGTGGCCTGCAACAGCAGCAGGGCGCTGCCGGCCGAGATGGGGGTGCGCAGGATGGCCTGGAACAGCAGGGCGGGGAACAGCACGAAATACACCATGCGCTCGGTGCCGGCGAAGAATTCTCGGTTGAATCCCAGTTTGTGGCGCAGCGCCCAGCCCAGGGCGATCAGCAGGAAATCCGGCAAAACTAGCAGAGCGACCGACATGTAAGGAGGGAAAAGTTGGGGAAAACACGGCGTGCCGGGCTGCCGCGCCGACACATTTTGCTGCTATTCTCGTCGAATTCGGCAGAGCGCGTGCGTCATAAGCACCCAGGATTTCATATACTTCGCTCGCCAATTTCGCAGCGATCGCTTATCGGCAGACTCGCTGAGGCCTGCACAATCGGCTCCCACACAGGGGCCCGCACTTGGAGGAAATACAACAATGATGATCAAAGCACGCACCCTGGCCACGGCCATCGCGCTGACCACGGGCCTGGCGGCCGCCTCGGCCGCCGTGGCCGCGGACGCCTATCCCAACAAGCCGATCCGCGTCATCGTGCCGTTCGCGCCGGGCGGCTCGACCGACATCATCGCGCGCCTGGTCACCCAGCGCATGAGCCAGGAACTGGGCCAGCCCATGGTGGTCGAGAACAAGGGCGGCGCCGGCGGCGCCATCGGCGCGGCGGAAGCCGCCCGCGCCGAGCCGGACGGCTACACGCTGTCCATCGCCACCGTGTCGACCATGGCCGTGAACTCGGCGTGCCGCCCGAACGACCTGCCCTACGATCCCATCAAGGACTTCCAGCCGGTCACCAACTTCGCCAACACCGCCAACGTGGTGTCGGTGAATCCCAAGTTCCCCGCCAAGGACTTCAAGGGCTTCCTCGAAGAGCTGAAGAAGAATCCCGGCAAGTACTCGTACGGCAGCTCGGGCACTTGCGGCGTGCTGCACCTGATGGGCGAATCGTTCAAGATCGCCACCGGCACCGACATCGTGCACGTGCCCTACAAGGGCTCGGGCCCGGCGGTGGCCGACGCGGTCGGCGGCCAGATCGAAATCCTGTTCGACAACCTGCCGTCGTCGATGCCGCAGATCCAGGCCGGCAAGCTGCACGCCATGGCCATCGCTTGGCCCGAGCGCATCGACACCATCAAGGATGTGCCCACCTTCAAGGAAGCCGGCTTCCCGCAGCTGAACCAGCCGGTCTGGTACGGCCTGCTGGCGCCGAAGGGCACGCCGATGGACATCGTCAACAAGCTGCGCGATGCCGCCGTGGTGGCGCTGAAGGACCCGAAGGTCATCGAGGCGCTGGACAAGCAGGGCTCGGCGCCCTCGGGCAATACGCCGGAAGAGTTCGCCAAGGAAATCCAGGAGCAGTACGACTGGGCCAAGGAAATCGTGAAGAAGTCCAACATCACGCTGAACTGAGCCATCGGCCGGGAACGGGCCTGCGGGCCCGGCCCCGCCGCAGGCAGACGGGCGCCCGCGGGCGCCCGTTTTTCATGCCCGCGCCGCCTTACAGCGGCGGCTGCGCCAGCTCGGCGCAGGCTTGCCGCAGCCGCTCGATGAACTCGCGGTGCAGGGCCGACAGCGGGTCCTGCGTGCGGGTCAGGATGCTGAGCGGCACCTTCAGCGGCGGATCGAGACGCCGCACCACCATGCCGGGCCGCAGCATGGCGCGCACCGTGATCGCATCGACGATGGCCTCGCCGCAACCCGCCTCGGCCAGCGCGCAGGCTACATAATGGGTCTGCACCTGGATGGCCACGTCGGGGTCCAGCCCCTGCGCGTCCAGCGCCATTTGCAGCAGGGCGCCCGAGGCGTCGCGCGAGTCCAGCACGATGAGCGTGTCCTGCGCCAGGTCGGCCAGGCGGGTGGGGCCCGGGCCGGGCTTGCGGCCCAGGTGCACCAGCTCGGTATGGCCGAGCGGCGCGCGGGTCAGGCCGGGATAATCGTGCTGGTCGAACGTGACGGCCAGGTCCAGCTCGCGCGTGAGCAGGCCCTGCACCAGTTCGGCGCTGTGATAGGTGTGGATGTCGAACGTGATGCCCGGCCGGGCATCGCGGCTGGCGCGCACGACCTGCGGCAGCAGGCCCAGCCCCAGCGCGGGCGCGCAGCCCAGCCGCAGGTGGCCGTGGGGCCGTTCGCGCAGGCTGGCGGCCAGCCGGCGCACGCTGTTGAGGTCCTGGTTCAGACGCTCGACCTCGGGCGTGAGGATCTCGGCTTCGCGGGTGGCCACCAGCCGGCCCTTGACGCGCTCGAACAGCTTGAAGCCCAGTTGCGCCTCGGCGTGCGCCAGCAGCTTGCTGGCGGCCGGCTGCGAGATGTGCAGCGCGGCGGCGGCCTCGGTAAGCGAGCCGGTGCGGCGGATCGCTTCGAAGATTTCTATATGGCGCAGGCGCATGGCGGCAACGGAAGCGGCGGACAAAGCGCATTCTATTGCGATAATGGCCGGCAAAGCGGGCCGGCCGGCGCCGCGCCACCCACGGAGACGACGATGCACATTCGACAATGGACGGCGGCGCTATGCGCCGCGCTGCTGTGCGGGCCCGCGGCCGGCCAGGTGGCCGTCCCGGCGCACGAGAACCTCAACCCGGAAGCCGCGTCCGGCTACCAGGCCAAGCAGGCGGTGAGCGCGCGGCATTTCATGGTGGCGACCGCCAACCCGCTGGCCACGCAGGCGGGGTATCGCATCCTGAAGGCAGGCGGCAGCGCGGCGGACGCGGCCATTGCCGCCCAACTGGTGCTGGGGCTGACCGAGCCCCAGTCCTCGGGCATCGGCGGGGGCGGGTTCATGGTGCACTATGCCGCCGGCCCCCGGCAGGTGCGCGTCTACGACAGCCGCGAAACGGCGCCGGCGGCGGCCCGGCCGGACCGCTTCATGCGCGACGGCAAGCCGCTGCCCTTCCGGCAGGCCGTCGACAGCGGCCTGTCGGTGGGCACGCCCGGCTTGTTGCGCGGCCTGGAACTGGCGCACCGGCAGCAGGGCCGGCTGCCCTGGCGGACCCTGTTCCAGCCGGCCATCGAGCTGGCCACGCAGGGCTTCGAAGTCTCGCCGCGCCTGCATGCCATGGTGGCCGAATCGCGCGAGGCGCTGGCGGCGCAGCCGGCCGCCGCGCGCTACTTCCTGGCGCCCGATGGCCAGCCCTGGCCGGTCGGGCACGTGCTGAAGAACCCCGAATACGCGGAGGTGCTGCGGCGCGTGGCCGACAAGGGCGCCGCCGCGTTCTACCACGGCGACATCGCGCACGACATCGTGGCGGCCGTGCGCGCGCACGCCACGCCCGGCGACCTCAGCGTGGCCGACCTGGCGGGCTACAAGGCGCGGGTGCGCGAGCCGGTCTGCGGCGACTACCGCGGCTATCGCCTGTGCGGCGCGCCGCCGCCCAGCAGCGGCCCGCTGGCGGTGCTGCAGATGCTGGGCGTGCTGGAACATTTCCCCATGGACAAGCTGGGCCCGCGCAGCGTGCAGGCCGCGCACTACTTCGCCGAGGCGGGCCGGCTGGCCTACGCCGACCGGGGCTTCTACGTGGCCGATCCGGACTTCGCGCGCGTGCCGACGCAGGCCATGCTCGCGCCCGCCTACCTGGCGCGGCGCGCCGCGCTGGTGCGGCCCGACCGCAGCATGGGCACGGCCTTGCCCGGCGACCCGGCCGGCCTGCTGGCCAGCCGGGCGCGCGACGACGCCCTGGAGCTGCCCTCGACCACCCACGTGTCGGTCGTGGATGCGCAGGGCAACGTCGTGTCGATGACCAATACCATCGAGTCGGCATTCGGCAGCAAGATCTTCGTGCGCGGGTTCCTGCTCAATAACGAGCTCACCGACTTCTCGCTGTCCTTCAAGGATCCGGAAGGCCGCCTGGTGGCCAATCGCGTGCAGGGCGGCAAGCGGCCACGCAGCTCCATGGCGCCCATGATCGTGTTCCGCGACGACCAGCCCTATCTGGCGGTCGGCTCGCCCGGCGGCAGCGCCATCATCAACTATGTGGCCAAGACGCTGGTGGGCGTGCTGGACTGGAACCTGGACATCCAGCAGGCCATCTCGCTGCCCAACCTGGGCAGCCGCAACCAGGCCACCGAACTGGAGCGCGGCAGCTCGCTGCAGGACCTGGCGCCGGCATTGCGCGGCATGGGGCACGAAGTGAAGATGGTCGATTTTCCCAGCGGGCTACAGGGCATCGTCATCCGACCCGGCGAGCTGGTGGGAGGCGCCGATCCACGTCGCGAAGGGCTGGCGCTGGGCGAGTGAGCGCCGGCGCCGTCAGCGCCGCGCGCGGGACTGCGACAGCGCGGCGACGAAGCCCTCCACCGCGGCATTGGGCTGCCCCTGCAGCGCCGCCACCATGATCTGCGCGCGCGGGGCCGCCGCGCCGCGCAGCGGCAGGAAATGCAGCGAATCGCCGCGCAGCCGCGACAGCGACTGCGGCACGATGGCGGGGCCGACGCCGGCCTCGACCAGCGTCAACAGGGTGGGGATCACGCTTTCCTGGCCGATGTCGGGCTTGAGCCGCGCATGCCGGAACAGGCGGTGCACCATGGCATGGAAGTAGGGCGAGACATCCTGCTGGTAACCCACCAGCGTATGCGCCGCCAGGTCTTTCAATGACACCTGGCGGCGGCCGGCCAGGGCGTGATCGCGCCGCACCGCGACGCATAGCGGCTCCTCGAACACGATGCGCGTCTCGATGTCGGCCGGCACGGGATGCGGCCGCATCACGGCGACGTCCACCTGCCGGGCGCGCAGCGCCGGCTCCATGTCGATCGAATTCATCTCGCGCAGTTCGATGCGCACCTCCGGATGGGCGTCGCGGTAGTGGCTCAGCGCGGACACCAGCGGCGAACTGGCGGCGCTGGGCGTGATGCCGACCGCTAGCGTGCCGATCTCGCCGCGCGCCGCCTGGCGCGTCTGGCGCAGCATCAGCTGGGTATCCGCCGCCAGCCGGCGGGCCCGCTCGTACATGACTGCGCCGGCGGGCGTCAGCTTGACCGAGCGCGTGGTGCGCGCAAACAGCGGGACGCCGACGATCGATTCGAGCCGCTTGATCTGCTGGGTGAGCGGCGGTTGGGTCATGAACAGGCGGGCGGCCGCCCGCCCGAAATGCAGTTCCTCGGCGACGGTGCAGAACAGCACCAGCAGGCGCCCGTCCAGGAAGATTAATTCTGATTTCAACATAATTTCACGGAAATTATGAAATAGACATAGATTAATCCGCTTTCTAAGATGCCGCATGTCTTGGATGCCATCAGGTGCGGATCTTGATGCGGGCTGCTGCTTTCCCTTTGTCGGTGAATGCCATTGCGCGGGACGTGGAGGCCGGCCGCGCCGGGCCGTGGGACGCGGCGCGGCAGGCCCTCGACGCGATCGCGCGGCTCGATGGCGGCATCCGCGCCTGGACCCATGTGCTGGGCGCCGACGCGCTGGCCGGCCTGGACGCGGCGGCGCACCGGAGCGGGCCGTTGGCCGGCGTGCCGGTGGGCATCAAGGATGTGATGGACGTGGCCGGCATGCCCACCGGCCATGGCGCGGCGCTGCCGGCGCAGCAGGCGCGCTTCGACGCCTGCTGCGTGGCCATGCTGCGCGCGGCCGGCGCGGTGCCGATCGGCAAGACCGTGACGGCGGAGTTCGCCTTTCGCAGCCCCGGGCCGACCCGCAACCCGCACGCGCCGGAACATACGCCGGGCGGCTCGTCGAGCGGATCGGCGGCGGCGGTGGCGGCGGGCATGGTGCCGGCGGCGCTCGGCACCCAGACCGGCGGCTCGATGATCCGGCCCGCCGCGTTCTGCGGCGTGGTGGGATTCAAGCCCAGCTTCGACCGCGTGTTCCGCGACGGCATGAAGCTCACCTGCGAATCGCTCGACACGATCGGCTGGTACACCAACAGCATCGACGATGCGCGCTGTCTCGCCGACGTGCTGCTCAATGACGCGGCGCCCCGCCAGCCTGCCGGGCGGCCGCTGCTGATCGCCGTGCAGGATTGCAATCCGGAGGCCAGCGCCTGCGGCCACAGCCAGGCCGAGCTTGCCCGCGCCTGCGCGCGGCTGCGCGCCGCCGGCATGCAGTGCGAGCGCGTCGGCATGGAGCCCGAGACCGCGCGGCTGCTGCAGGCGCACGCGGTGATCATGCACTACGAATTCGCGCGCAGCCTGGCGCCGGTAGTCGCGCGCAGCGCCGAAGCGCTGAGCCCCGCGCTGCGCCAGGCGGTGGCGCACGGGCTGGCGATCGGCGCGCCGCAGTACCGCGACATGCGGGCGCTGCAGGCCGCGCTGCGCCATGGCTGGGACCGCCTCTACGGCGGCGCCGACCTGGTGCTGACCTTCAGCACGCCCGGACCGGCGCCGCACGGCCTGCGGCACACCGGCTCGGCCGCCTTCAACAAGATCTGGTCGGTGCTGGGATGGCCATGCCTGCACCTGCCGACCGCGCGCACGCCCGCCGGGCTGCCGCTCGGCCTGCAACTGGTCGCCGGCTGGGGGCACGATCATGCGCTGCTCGCCCATGGCCGCCGCCTGCATCACTTACTCACGCAAGAAGGGGAATGACGTGTACTTGAAGAGCTTGAAGAAAGGGGCGCTGGCGCTGTGCATCGCGTTCGGCCTGCCGGGCGCCGCGGGCGCGGCGGACGATTATCCCAGCCGGCCGCTCAATATCTTCGTGCCGACCGCGCCGGGCGGCACGGTGGATATCGTGGCCCGCATCATGGCCGAGAAACTGGCGCCGGTGCTGGGGCAGCCGGTGGTGGTGGTCAACAAGCCCGGCGCGGGCGGGGTGGTGGGCACCCAGGCTTTCCTGCGCGAGCCGGCGGACGGCTACACGGTATTGTTCACCGCCAACAGCAACCAGTTGATCGTGCCCTGGGTGTACCCGGACGCGAAGTTCGACCCGATTGCCGACTTCGCGCCGATCGCGGCGGTGGGACAGGTGCCGAACGTGCTGTGCGTGAACCCGTCGTTCCCGGCGCGGGACCTGCAGGAATTCATGGCGCTGGCCAAGGCGAATCCGGACCAGTATGAATACGCCTCGGCGGGAGCCGGCACGCTGAACCACCTGCTGGGCGAGATGCTCAATGAGCGGGGCGGCCTGCGGCTGCGGCATATTCCCTATCGCGGCGTCGCGCCGGCCATGAGCGACGTGCTCGGCAACCAGGTGCCCATGTTGTTCGCCAGCCTGCCATCGGCGCTGGAAAGCATCAAGGCCGGCAAGCTGCGCGCGCTGGGCGTCAGCAGCGAGGCGCGCAGCCCGCTGTTGCCGGACGTGCCGGCCATCAACGAGGCCGTGCCAGGCTTCAGCGGCGACCTCTGGGTGGCCTTCTATGCGGCCCGCCAGGCGCCGCCGGCGACGGTCGAGGCCTTGCATGCGGCCATACGCCAGGTCATGGCGGACCCGGCTCTGCGGCAGAAGTTCGACCAGCTCGGCGTCGCCATGATGAGCGACGGGCCGGCCGAGCTGGCGCGCCGCCAGCAGGCCGAGTTCCAGCAATGGAAACAGGTCGTGCAGGCCGCCGGCGCGACGTCCGACTGATCAGGCCTGCCCCGGGGCGGGTTATGCAGGGCGCTTTTCAGCGGGAACCGGCCCCACCTCCCGGCGCACTTCGTCATTGTGCTCGCCCAGCGCCGGCGGCAGGCGTCGCAGCGTGGCGGGCGTGCGCGACAGCTTGATGGGCGAACCCACGCCGCGGTAACCGTCCTGCTCGAGCACCATGCCGCGATGCCGCGTGTGGGGATGCCCGAGCACGTCCTCGACGTTCTGTACCGCCGCGGCCGGCACGCCGGCGCGCAGCAACTGTTCGGCCAGCGTCGCCGCATCGTGCGCCGCCAGCAGCTCCGCCAGGGCTTCGCGCAAGGCGTCGCGATGCTGCAGCCGCTCGGCATTGGTGGCGAAGCGCGGGTCGTCGGGCAAGGCGGGCGCGCCCAGCACGCGGGCCAGCGCGGCGAATTGCCGGTTGTTGCCGACCGCCAGGAAGATCGGCCCGCTGCGTGTCGGCAGCGTCTCGTAGGGCG
Organism: Bordetella genomosp. 2; assembly: GCF_002261345.1. Classification (GTDB taxonomy): domain Bacteria; phylum Pseudomonadota; class Gammaproteobacteria; order Burkholderiales; family Burkholderiaceae_B; genus Bordetella_A. Next base: position 458,299 of record NZ_NEVT01000003.1, read on the forward strand.
CGATGTTGGGATGGGCATTGCCGGTGCGGCCGGGCACCTTGCCGCTGTAGAAATAATTGGCGGCATGCGGATGCAGCAGCGATACCGCGCAGTCGTACAGGGTGATGTCCAGGAACTGCCCGAGGCCGCTGCGCATCCGTTCGTTCAGGGCCAGCAGGACGGCCACCGCGGCATTCAGGCCGGTGACCATGTCGACCACCGGCAGCCCGACCCGCGTGGCTTCGCCCTGCGCGTCGCCGTTCACGCTCATCAGTCCGCACATGGCCTGGGCGCAGGCGTCGTAGCCGGGCAGGCCGCCCAGCGGCCCGTCGGCGCCGAAGCCGCTCACGCGGCAGTGGATCAAGCGGGGGAACTCGCGGCTCAGCGCGTCGTAGCCCAGCCCCCATTTCTCCAGGGTGCCCGGCTTGAAGTTTTCCACCAGCACGTCGGCGTCGGCCAGCAGCCGGCGCAGCAGCTCCTGGCCGGCCGGCTGGGCCAGGTCCAGCGTCATGCCGCGCTTGTTGCGATTTACGCCGATGAAGTACGACGCCGTATCGTCCAGGAACGGCGGGCCCCAGCCGCGCGTTTCGTCGCCGGAGGGCGGTTCGAACTTGATGACGTCGGCGCCATGGTCGGCGAGCAGCTGGGTGCAGTAGGGGCCGCCCAGCACGCGCGACAGGTCGATGATCTTGCAGCCGGCCAGGGCGCCGGCCTGCAGTGCGGCAAAAGTCATGGGGGTTCCTCAGTCCATGGCCACGTGGGCTTCCTGGATCACGGCGCGCCATTTCGGCACCTGGGCGGCGATGAACGTGGCCAGCCCCTGCGGGGTCTGGTCGTCGGCCTCGACAATGCCCTGCTTGCGCAAGGTCTGCTTCACGCCGGGGTCGGCCAGCGCGGCGACGAACGCGCGGTTGAGCGTCCCGACCACGTCCGGCGGCGTGCCCTTGGGCGCGACGATGCCGAAAAAGACGCTGACGTCATAGCCCGCCAGCCCTTGTTCGGCCAGCGTGGGCAGGTCGGGCAGCGCGTCGGAGCGCTCGGCGCTGGCCAGGCCGATGGCGCGCAGCGTGCCGGCCTGCACGTGCGGCAGCGCGGTCAGGATGTCGGTGAACGACATCGAGACCTGCCCGCCCAGCAGGTCGTTGAGCGCCGGGCCGGTGCCCTTGTAGGGCACGTGCAGGATGTTGGTGCCCGCCATCTTGTTGAACAGGATGCCGGCCAGGTGCGACGACGCCCCGTTGCCGGACGAGGCATAGCTGAGCCGGTCGGGGTGCTGTTTGGCGTAGGCGATCAGTTCCTGCGCGTTGTGGACCGGCAGCGACGGGTGCACCACCAGGATGTTGGGCAGGTGGCCGATGCGGATGACGGGCGCGAAGCTCTTCTGCGGGTCGTACTGCTGGTTGCGATACAGGCTCACGTTGATGGCCAGCGGCCCGGAAGTGCCGAACAGGATCGTATAGCCGTCGGGCGTGGCGTTGGCGACGTGCTCGGCGCCGATGTTGCCGCCGGCCCCGCCGCGGTTTTCCACCACCACGGTCTGCTTCAACTGGTCTTTCAACCCGTCGGCCAGGCGGCGCGCCAGCGCGTCCGTGGGGCCGCCGGGCGGGAAGGGCACCACCAGCGTCACGGGACGGTCCGGGAACGCCTCGGCGGCCGGCACGGGTGCGGCCGCCAGCAGGGCGGCGCCGGCCATGGCCAGGCAAAAAAAGCGTCGTTGCATGAGTGTCTCTCCTGGGTGGGGGCGCAGGCTCGCCCGCGTTGCGCGGGTCGGATGCGCTGTTGTCAAGGCGGTGGCCCGGCGGGGCCGCCGCCGCGGGGGCTACAGGGCGTCGGCCAGCAGGGCGCGGCAGGCCACATCCTCGTCGGCGGGCAGGGCGCAAGGGTCGCGCGGCATCAGGCGATGGCGCAAGACCTGGTCGGCCAGCACGGCGCGGCTGGCCAGGCCGGGCGCCCGGGCCTCCCAGCGCAGCGCCGCCAGCGACACGGCGTGGTACAGCGCCGACGCCGCCTGGCGCGCCAGGTCGGGCCGGTCCTCGTGGGCGGCATGGCGCGCCAGCGCGCAGGCGCCGTCCAGCGCGCGCGCCTGCGCGTCGGCCAGCGCGGGGTCGCACGGCGCGCCCTCGTGCAGCAGCGTGTCGATGCGGCGGCGCAGCGCGGCCAGCGCATCGGTCTTCTGGATGGCGCGCAGCACGTCCAGCGCCACGATGTTGCTGGTGCCTTCCCAGATCGAGCCCAGGTGCGCGTCGCGCACCAGGCGGGCCTCGACGAATTCCTCGATGTAGCCGCAGCCGCCGCGCACCTCCATGCCGTCGCCGGTGACCTTGCGCGCATCGCGGCAGGCGCGGAACTTGATCAGGGGCGTCAGCACGCGCGCCAGCGCGGCCGCTTCGGCATCGCGTTCGGACTCGGCCAGCGCCTGGGCGGTCTGGAACATCACGCTGCGCGCCTGCTCGGCCCACACGCTCATCTTGGCCAGCTGCCGGCGCATCAGCGGCATGTCGATCAGGCGCTTGCCGAAAGCGCGGCGCTGCTGGGCGAAATACACGGCCTCGGTCACGGCGCGCCGCATCAGGCCGGCGGCGCGCATGCCGTTGGACAGGCGCGAGTTGTTGATCATGTCGGCCATGTGCTTGAAGCCCTGGCCGCGCTCGCCCACCAGCCAGGCCAGCGCGCCCTCCAGGCGGATCTCGCCGCTGGCCATCGAGCGCGTGCCCAGCTTGTCCTTCAGGCGCAGGATGCGATAGTGGTTGTGCGCGCCGTCCGGCAAATCGCGCGGCAGCAGGAACAGCGACACGCCCTTCAGGCCCTCGACCGGCTCGCTGCGCGCCAGCACCATGGCGAAACCGGCATCCGGGTTGGAGCAGAACCACTTGTCGCCGTGCAGCCGCCAGGACCCGTCGGCATGCAGCTCGGCGCGGGTGGTGGTGGCGCTGACGTCAGAGCCGGCGCCTTGCTCGGTCATGAACATGGCACCCTGGCGCAAGGTATCGAAATCCTGCGACGTCACTTGCGGCAAGACGCGCTCGATGAGCGCCGGGTCGCCGAACTTGCGCAGCGTGCGCGCCAGCGAATCGGTCATGCTGACCGGGCAGCACAGGCCGAATTCGCCCTGCACGAACAAATGGCTGAGCGCGTACTTGGCGGCCGGCGGCATGGGCGCGGGCCAGCCGAGCACGCCGCCGCGATGCGACAGGGCGGCCAGTCCGAATTCGCTGTAGGCCAGGCGCTCGAGTTCGACATAGGCGGGATGCTTGTGCACGCGCGACTCGTCCTGGCCGGCGCGGTCGCGCACCGACAGGGTGGGCGGATGCTTGTCGGCCACCGCCGCCAGCTCGTCGATGCGTCCGCCGGCCAGCGCGCCCAGGCGGTCCAGGTGCGGCAGCAAGTGGCCGTGCAGGTCGGCCGGCAGGTACAGGGCGCACAGGCCGGCGGCATAAGGGTCGGCGCGGAACAGATTGAGGCCGCGCGAATCGGGCACGGCGGTGGCGGCGGCAGGCATGGACATGGCGCGACGGGGGCAGATAGGGAAGCCCCATGTTGTCTCATGCAATCTATCTATACAAATACCGTTTTTGTGTAGAACAATACAAGAAATGTATCAATGCCCCAGGGGGACAGGCCACTCATGGATCTCGAACCGCGCCTGCTGCGCTATTTCATCGCCGTGGCGGAAGAACGGCATTTCAGCCGGGCCGCCGCGCGCCTGCATATTTCGCAGCCGCCGCTCAGCTACGCCATCCGGCAGCTCGAGGCCACGCTGGGGGTGCGCCTGCTGGAACGCACCAGCCGCCATGTGGCGCTGACCGAAGCCGGCCGGGTGCTGTACCGCGAGGCGCAAGCCTTGTTGCGCCAGTCCGAGGCGGTCGGCACGCTGGTGCAGCGCGTCGACGCCGGCCTGCGCGGGCGCCTGCGCATCGGCTTCGTCGGCTCCATGCTGTACCGCGGCCTGCCGGACCTGCTCGCGGCCATGCGCGCCGCCTTGCCGGATGTCGAGCACGTGCTGACCGAGCTGAATTCGCACGACCAGATCGAAGCCGTGCGGCGGGGCGAGCAGGACCTGGGTTTCATTCACGCCAACCCCGCGCCCGCCGAAGTGCAGACCCTGGACCTGGTGGCCGAGCCGTTCGTGCTGTGCGTGCCGGATACGCATCCGCTGGCGAATCGCCGCCGCGTGTCGCTGCAGGCGCTGGCCCACGACGACTTCATCCTGTTCGCGCGCGCAGCCTCGCCCAGCTATCACGAGACGGTGCTGTCCTTGTGCGTGACGGCCGGCTTCCATCCGCTGATCCGCCATGAAGTCCGGCATTGGCTCAGCGTGGCGGCGCTGGTGTCGCAGGGGCTGGGTGTGTCGATCGTGCCGGCCTGCCTGGCGCGCAGCGGCCTGGCCGGCACGCGCTTCATCGCCTTCGACCACCAGGCGCGCTCGGTCAGCCAGGCGATCTGGGGGCGCGAGATCGATACGCCGCTGCTGCGCACGGCGGTGGAGCTGGTGCGGGCCCAATACGGCCGATGATGCACCGCACGATAAAAAATCGTTGACACGCCATTCGTTCTGTCCGAGCATTTGTCCATACAAAGTGACAAAACAGACAAAGGAGGCAGGCATGGAGGTCGTGGCCGTAGGTCCCAAGCGCTATCGCTTCAGCTTCGGACGGTATCTGGAGGAATTCGAGCTGGGGGCCGTATATGAGCACCGGCCGGGGCGCACCCTGACCGATGCCGACAACATCCAGTTCTCGCTGCTGACGATGAATTTCCATCCGATGCATTGCGACGCCGCGTACGCCGGCCAGAGCGAATTCGGCCGGCTGCTGGTAAACAGCGGCCTGACGGTGGCGGTCGTATTGGGCATGACGGTCGGCGATGTCAGCGGCAAGGCCATCGCCAACCTGGGCTGGAAGGAAATCAACCTGACCGCGCCCGTGTTTGCCGGCGACACCCTGTACGCCGAATCGGAAGTGCTGGAACTGCGCGAATCGCGTAGCCGGCCGACGCAAGGCATCGTCACTACCCGCACGCGCGCCTACAACCAGCACGGCGTGGAAGTGATGAATTTCGTCCGCGCCTGCCTGGTTCCCAAGCGGGGCCATGGCGTGGGCGACCAGTAGGGCCTCTCGCGCGGGTCGCGCCCGCGCCGCATCGCAGTACTCACCAGAGGAGGTATTGCCATGTTTCACCCGCTGTTATGCCGGGCGGCTCTGCTGCTCGCGCTGGCGTCGCCGCTCGCCGCGGGCGCCGTCGAAATGGTGCTGACGTCGGAAGTCGCGGCCTCGCACTGGAAAACCCGCTACATGAATGAATTCGCCGAAGACGTGGCCAAGCGCACCAACGGCGAAGTGCAGGTCAAGGTGTTCCCGGCCTCGCAGCTCTACAACGACCAGGACGGCCTGGCCGCCCTGGGCACGGGCGCCGTGCACATGGTGTGGCCGGTGTCGGTCCGGCTGGAAACGCTGGACCCCGGCCTGGGCTATGTGAACCTGCCGTTCGGGCTGTCGGACCAGAAGATGGAAAACGCCTGCTTCGCCAGCAGTCTCACGGAGTTAATGTCCGATCGCCTGAAGTCGCGCCAGCTGCAAGTGCTGGGCCTGCTGCGTACCGCGGACCTGTTCTTCATTTTCCGCGACCGCGACGTGCGGTCGCTGGCCGACATGGACGGAGCCAAGCTGCGCGTGACGGGCGGGCGCATTTTCCTGGACATGGTGCGCAGCTTCGGCGCCAGCCCGATTTCGATGGCGGCGTCGGAAATGAGCACGGCGCTGGCGCAGGGCGCCATCGATGGTGTGCTGACCTCGCCGGCCGGCTGGGCCGAGATGATCGGCAAGACCGGCAAATATGCCTTCCATGTGCCCGGCATGTCGCTGGCGACATATGCGGTGGTGGCCGACCGGAGCTGGATGGACCAGCTGACGCCGCCGCAGCGCGACGCGGTGGTCGCCAGCCTGGACAGTATTCTCAAGCGCCAATGGGCAGAGGCGCGCGCGGCCGACGCCAAGTTGGTCAGGCAGATGGAGCAGGAGGGCGCCGTCTACCGTGTCGCCGACGGGGCCGCCGCGGCGGAATGGCAGGCGCGCGCCGATACGGCCAAGAAGAGCTACACCGACAAGTACGCCGACGTAGTCCGGCAAGTCGATGCCATCGCCAAGCGCTGCGGAGTCTGACATGGACGAACTGGTCGAGTCGGCGCGGCAATGGGCGCGGGCGCGCCGGCTGCCGCTGGAGGCGGGGGACGTGCCGGACCTGGTGGAGGCGGTGGCCGACTTGGCGGCGGCCGTGGCGGAGGAGGCGGCCGGGCTGGACCCGACGCAGGCCACCGTGCCATTCGGCCAACAGCTGCGGGCGCTCGCTCCGCAGGCATGGCCGGACGCCCCGCCGCCCGCCACGGACGATGGCCGGGACAGCGCGACCCAGGTGCACGCCAGCCTGGCGCAGATCGAACGCGCGCCGCCCGGCCGCCTGGCGTGGGTGGATATCGACGCCGCCGGAGTGCTCGCCGAGGCCGGGCTGCGCGACGCGGAACGGCGCGACGGGCGCGTGCGCGGTCCGCTGCACGGCATGCCGGTAGGCATCAAGGACATGTTCGACTGGCAGGGCCATGCCTGTGGCTGGGGCTCGCCGCTGCGGCGCGACTGCGCGGCGGCGGCCGCCGATGCCACCATCGTGGCGCGCTTGCGCGCCGCCGGGGCGGTCGTGCTGGGCACCCAGCACATGGCCGAGTTCGCCATGTCGCCCACTGGCTGGAACGCCGCCTACGGCCCTGGCCGCAATCCGTGGGATACCGCCAGGGCGTCGGGCGGCAGCTCGAGCGGCGCGGCCATGTCGGTCGCGGCCGGCCATGTGCCGCTGGCCATCGGCTCGGATACCGGCGGTTCGGTGCGCTTGCCCGCCGCGCTGTGCGGGCTGACCGGCCTCAAGCCCTCGCAACATCGCATCAGCATGGCGGGCGCCATGCCGTTGTCCCCCAGTCTGGACTGCATCGGGCCGCTGGCGCATACCGCCGAGCTGTGCGGCCAGGCCTACCGGGCCATGGCGGGGGCCGATGGCGCCGACCTGGCGTGCCTGGACGCCGCCATCAGCGTCGGGACGCTGCCGCGCCGGATCCGCCTGGCGGTGCCGCAGTGGCGCGACGGCGATCCCTTGTCTGCCGGCATGCGCGGCGCGCTGGACGAGGCCGTGCGCGTCTGGCGCGATGCCGGCGTGGAGTGCGTGCCGGTGGCCTCGCCTTATGCGCTGTTGCAGCGCGCCGGCCAGCTGGCGTCCGTCCTGCTGGCGGTGGAGGCGGCCGCCATGCACCAGCGCTGGCTGCGCGAGCGCGGCGGCCAGTACGGCCGCCAGGTGCGCCGCCGCATTGCGCGCGGCCTGTTGGTGCCAGGGGTGGACTACTGCGATGCGCTGCGGTTGCGCGGGCCATTCCTGCGGCGCTACCTGCGCGAAGTGCAGGGCGACGCCGATGCGGTGCTGCTGCCCACCACTCCCGACGTGGCGCCGCCGGTCGAAGACGCGCAGTCCGGCGACCAGGCGCGCCTGGAGCGCGACTTTGCCCTGCTGTCCGCCTGGACGCGCGGCATCAACTACCTGGGCCTGCCGGCCTTGACCGTACCGGTGGGTCTTGGCGCCGGCGGCTTGCCGCTGGGCATGCAACTGGTCGGGCCGCCGCTGGGCGAAGACCGCGTGCTGGCGCTGGGCCGGCTGTTCCAGCAGCTCACCAGCTGGCACCTGCGGCGCCCGGCGGCCAGCAATGACCCGGCCGGCACGATTCACGAAGAGGAGACGACATGAATGCATTCTGGCGCAAGGCCGCGCCGTGGTGCGCCGCGCTGGCCATCGGCTGGGGAGCCCCCGCGGCGGCGGCCGACATGATCATTACCAGCGAAATCCCGCTGGCCACGAACCCCAGCCCCTACATCGAGCAGTTCATCGCCGAGGTCGCCAAGCGCACCGACGGCGCCGTGCAGGGCAAGTATTTCCCGGCCTCGCAGCTTTACAACGACCGCGACGGGCTGGCCGCGCTCGGCACGGGCGCGGTGCATATGGTGTGGCCGGTGACTTCGCGGCTGGAACAGTTCGATGCGCGGGCCGGCCTGGCCAGCCTGCCGTTCGCCCTGACGACCGAGGAAATGACCAATGCCTGCTTCGCCGACGCATTCACGCGCATGATTTCGGGTTACCTGGAGCCGCGCGGCATGCAGGTGCTGGGCTTCCTGCGCACCGCCGATCTCATTTTCCTGATGAAAGACCGCGACATCCGGACGGTGGCCGACTTGAAAGGCCAGAAGGTGCGCGTGATCGGCGGACAGATCATGCTGGACGCGATGCGCGCCGTGCAGGCCAGCCCGATCTCGATGTCCGCCTCGGAAATGTCGGCGGCCCTGTCGCAGGGCGCCATCGATGGCGCCATGACATCGCCGGCGGGATGGGTGGACGTGCTGGGCAATACCGCCAGATACGCGACTCTGGCGCCGGGCATGGGCCTGGCCACGTCGGCCGTGACGGTCGACAAGCAATGGCTGGACGGGCTGCCGCAAGCGCAGCGCGCGGCGATCCGCGAGGTGCTGCAGGAAATCATCGCCCGGCAATGGCAGGAAACGGTGGCCAAGGACCGCGCGCTGATCGACCGGATGGTGGCGCAGGGCGGCCACTACCGCGTCATGGCGCCCGCCGAAGTCGAGCAGCTCAAAGAGCGTTTCGTGGCGGCCGGGGCCGGCTTTCGCGGCAAGCACGCCGATGCGGTCGCGCAACTGGAACACATACGCAAGGAGTGCATCCATGATGGCAAGTGAGTTCGATTCGGCCTCGCTGTCGGTGGCGCGGCAGCGGGGCGGGAGCGCCACCCGCGCGGCGCCGGAATTCGGCCGGCTGGGGCGCGCGTCGCGGCTGGTGCTGGCGGTGGCCACCATCCTGGCGCTGGGCGCCACGGCCATCATGATCCTGGAAGGGGTGAGCCGCTACGTGTTCAACGTCAGTTATTTCTGGGCCGAGGAGTCGGTACGCTTCCTGATGGTGTGGGCGTTCTTCCTGACGCTGGGCATCGCCGGGTTCCGCCGGTGCCATATCCGCACCGAACTGCTGGTGCAGCGCCTGCCCGGTGCGGCGCAGCGCGTGGTCTGGCTGTTGTCGTGCGCGGCGGGCATGGCGTTCGCCTTCATCCTGGGCTATTCGTCCATTCCGCAAGTACAGCGCTTCTACGCCATGGGCATGGTGTCCGAGTCTTCACTGGAAGTGCCGATGTGGCTGTTGTTCCTGGCCATGCCGGTGGGCGGCGTGGCCCTGTTCCTGTACTACGCGTGCGCCGCCTGGCATGCATGGCGCTGGGGCGACCCGTTCGCCAGCCCGCCGGCCGATGAGGAGCCGGACGCCGGCGTCGCCGCCGCTCTGACCCGCCAGGAGCCGCTGCTATGACGCTCGCACTTTCCGTAATGGGCCTGCTGGTGCTGCTCGCGCTGGGCGCGCACGTCGGCACGGCCATGGGCCTGGTGTCCAGCGCCATGGTCATGTCGGTCGACGGGGTGCCGCTCACGGTCGTGGCGCAGACCGCCTTCAAGTCGATCAACAGCTACCCGCTGATGGCGATCCCGATGTTCGTGCTGATGGGCAACCTGATGATGCGCGGCAACATCGTCGCCGTGATGATAGAGCTGATCGGCAGCCTGGTGCGCTGCGTGCGCGGCGGCCTGGCGCTGACGGTGATGCTCGCCTGCGTGTTCTTCGCGGCTGTGTCCGGTTCGAGCGTCGGCTCGGCGGCCGCCATCGGCGCCGCCACGGTGGACGGCCTCAAGCGCGAGAACTATCCGCCGCGCTTCTCGGCCGCGCTAGTGGCCGTGGGCGGCACCCTGGGCCTGATGATTCCGCCGTCGCTCGGTTTCATCCTGATCGGCTCCATCGTCGGCCTGCCGGTGGACAAGCTGTTCGTGGCGGGCATCGTGCCCGGCCTGATGGAGGCGGCATTGCTGCTGCTGACCACCGTCTGGCTGACGCGCCGCCATGGCTACGGCGCCACGACCGGCCGGCCCGACCTGGCCGGATTCGCACGGCGCCTGCCGCGCGCCGCCGGCGCGTTGTCGATGCCGGTGCTAGTGCTGGGCAGCATCTATCTGGGCATCTTCACGCCCACCGAGGTGTCGGCGGTGGCGGCGGGCTATGCCGCGCTGCTGTGCGTGGTGCTGTATCGCACCATGAGCTGGCGCGGCGTGTGGCAGGTGTCGCAGGAATCCATCCTGCAATCCACCATGATCTTCATGGTGGTGATGGGCGGCAGCCTGATCGGCTTCATCCTGGCGCGCATGGGCGTGTCGGCCTCGCTGATCGGGTTCATGGAGCGCATGGACATGACGGCCTGGCAGTTCCTGCTGTTGGCCAATGCCGTGCTGCTGGTGCTGGGCATGTTCCTGGACGGCGTGGCGATGATTGTGCTGACCGCGCCGCTGTTGTTCCCCATGGCCACCCACCTGGGCATCGACCCGGTGCATTTCGCCGTGATCATGGTCGCCAACGTCGAGATCGCCACGCTGACCCCGCCCATCGGCCTGAACCTGTTCGTCATGAGCGGCATCGCGCGCATTCCGGTGGAGCAGGTCGCGCGCGGCGTCGTGCCGTTCTACGCGACCCGCCTGGTGTCGCTGGCCCTGATTACCTTCGTGCCCTCGCTGTCGCTGATGCTGGTGACCTGAGGGACGCTCACCGAATCTGGAGACGCACATGAAAGACAATGCAGCTACGCCGGCCGCCGGGGCGGCGGTTTCTGAAACGCTGGCGCGCTACGCGGCCGGCTTCGACGGCGCCCGCATCCCCGAGCGGGTGCGCGAGTGCGCCCGCCTGCTGATGCTGGATTCCATCGGCATCGCTCTGGCTTCGCATGGCTATGATTTCTCGCGCCGCGCGCTGGCGGCCATCGCCGAACTGGACGGGGGCGGCGACAGCGTGGTGATCGGCAGCCCGCTGCGCCTGGATCCGCGCAATGCGGCGCTGGCCAACGGAGTGCTGGTGCATGGGCTGGACTACGACGACACGCACGCGCGCGGCGTGATCCATGCCACCGCGTCGGTGCTGCCGACCGTGCTGGCGCTGGCCGCGCGCGACAACCGTTCCGGCGCCGACATGGTCGCGGCTTATGTGCTGGGCATGGAGGTCGCCACGCGGCTGGGCGCGGTCGCCAAGGGCGGGTTCCACCAGGTCGGGTTCCACCCCACCGGCCTGATCGGCGCCTTCGGCTGCACGCTCGCGGCCGGCTGGCTGCTCGGCCTGGACGCCGCGCAGATGGTGGACGCGCAGGGCATCGCGCTGTCCGTCGCGGCGGGCAGCCTCGAATTCCTCAATGACGGGGCCTGGAACAAGCGCATGCATCCGGGCTGGGCCGCCAACGCCGGCATCACGTCCGCGACGTTCGGCAAGCACGGCTACACCGGCACCCGGCTGGCCTATGAGGGGCGCTTCGGCCTGTACGCCAGCCACCTCGGCGCCACCGGCTACGACCTGGAGCTGGCGACGGCGGACCTGGGCGAACTGTGGGAGGTGGAGCGGGTGTCGGTCAAGCCGCTGCCGGCCTGCCATTTCACGCACGCCAGCGTAGACGCGGCGGTGCGCCTGCACGCCCAGGGCGTGCGTGCGGAGCAGGTGCGCCGCGTCACCGTGCTGGTGCCGGCCGAAGTCGTCAAGACGGTGTGCGAGCCGGAAGCCGCCAAGCGCAAGCCCGCCAACAGCTATGAGGCGCAGTTCAGCATCCCCTATCTGGTCGGGACCGCGCTGTGCAAGGGGCGGCTGACCCTGGACGACCTCGAGGAGGCCGCCCTGCGCGATCCCGCCGTGCTGGCGCTAGCCGCCGTCACCGATTACCGGCATGACCCGGCCAGCGGTTTCCCGCGTCATTACTCGGGCGAAGTCATCGTCGAACTGAAGGACGGCCGCACGCTGCGCGAGCGCGAGGCGGTCAACCGGGGCGCGGAGGACCGCCCGCTGACCGCCGGCGATATCCGCGCCAAGTTTCGCGACAACGCGCTGCGCCAGGTCGCCGAGGCGCGCGCCGAGTCCATCGAGCGTTGCGTGTTGGGCCTGGAGCAGGGCTGGGCCCGCGACCTGGCCGATCAACTGGGGCAAGCCTGAGCGGGCAGCCGCCAACCCATTCTTGAAGGGAGACACCGCATGACCGCGAATGACGAGAGCCAGGAGCAGTTGATCCTGGACATGGTAGGCCGCTTTCTGGAACAGGAGGTGCGTCCGCATGTCTGGCAGTTCGAGCACGACGACATCTATCCCGAGGAGATCGTCGAGAAGATGAAGGCGATGGGCCTGTTCGGCTGCCTCATCGCGCCCGAGTACGGCGGGCTGGGGTTGTCCACCGTGACCTATGCCAAGATCATCGAACGCATTTCGGAAGAATGGATGTCGCTCTCGGGCATCCTGAATTCTCACTTGATCATGGCCGCCGCGGTGCAGCGCAACGGCACGGAGGCGCAGAAGCGCGCCTTCCTGCCGCGCTTCGCCACCGGCGAGCTGCGCGGCGGCATCGGCCTGACCGAACCCGATTGCGGCACCGACCTGCAGGCCATCCGCACGGTGGCGCGCCGCGAGGGCGATACCTATGTGGTGAACGGCACCAAGATGTGGATCACCAACGGCTACTACGGCAACTGCTTCGCCCTGCTGGTCAAGACCGATCCGCAGGCAGAGCCGCGCCACAAGGGCATGAGCCTGTTCATTGCCGAGAAAGGTCCGGGTTTCGCGGTCAGCCGCAAACTGGAGAAGCTCGGCTACAAGGGCATCGATTCGACTGAATTGGTGTTCGAGGACTATCGCATCCCAGCCGACCGGTTGATCGGCGGGGTCGAGGGCCGCGGGCTGCAGATGGTGCTGAATGGGCTGGAACTCGGGCGCATCAACGTGGCGGCGCGCGGCGTGGGCGTGGCGCAGGCGGCCTTGCGCGAATCGGTGAAGTACGCGCAGCAGCGCAAGACGTTCGGCAAGCCGATCTGCGAGCACCAGGCCATCCAGACCAAGCTGGGCGAGATGGCAACCCGCACCGAAGCATCGCGCCTGCTGACCCTGCGCGCCGCGGCGGCCTATGACCGCGGCGAGCGCTGCGACATGGAAGCCGGGATGGCCAAGCTGTTCGCTACCGAGACGGCGGTCGAGAACAGCCTGGAGGCCATGCGCATCCACGGCGGCTACGGCTACTCGAAAGAGTACCTGGTCGAACGTTTCTACCGCGATGCGCCGCTGTTGGTGATCGGCGAGGGCACCAACGAGATGCAGCGCATCATCATTGCCAAGCAACTGGTAGAAAGGAATCGTATATGAGCTTGCCGCTGACAGGGTTGCGCGTCGTCTCTGTGGAGCAGTATGGGGCGGGGCCGTTCGGCACGCAGCATTTGGCCGACCTGGGCGCCGAAGTGATCAAGATCGAGAACCCCCACGACGGCGGCGACGTGGGGCGCGCGGTCGGGCCGCATTATTTCGGGCCGGGCAACAGCCATTTTTACCAAGCCTTCAACCGCAACAAGAAGAGCGTCACGCTGGACTTGAAGACGCCCGAAGGGCAGCAAGTGCTGCGCGACCTGTGCCGCCATGCCGATGCGGTTTTCAATAATCTGCGCGGCGATCTGCCGGGCCGCCTCGGCTTGACCTACGAGGCCATGCGCGAGGTGCGGCCGGATATCGTCTGCGTGCACCTGTCGGCCTATGGACGCGACGGCGAACGGGCCGGCTGGCCGGGCTACGACTACCTGATGCAGGCGGAGGCCGGCTACTTGTCGCTGACAGGCGAGCCTGAAGGGCCGCCATCGCGCTTTGGCCTGTCCATCATCGACCTGATGACCGGCACGACGGCGGCGCTGGGCCTGGTGTCGGCCGTGCTGGGCGCGCGCCAGACCGGCCTGGGGCGCGACGTGGACGTCAGCCTGTTCGACGTGGCGCTGCACAACCTGGGCTACCTGGCCACCTGGTATTTGAACGGCGGCCACGAAACCGGCCGCGCGCCCCGGTCCGGCCATCCGTCGCTGGTGCCCAGCCAGTTGTACCGCACTGCCGATGGCTGGATCTTCATCATGTGCAACAAGGAGAAGTTCTGGCCCTTGCTGGCGCAGGCCATGGGGCATCCCGAGTGGGCAGAACACCCGGACTACCGCAGCTTCCAGGACCGCCTGCGCCACCGCGACCGCTTCAATGCGGAACTGGAGGCGGTCTTCATGACCGACACCACCGGCAACTGGATGAAGCGCTTCGCCGGCCGAGTGCCGGCGGCGCCGGTTTATGATGTAGCGCAGGCGCTGGACAACCCCTTCGTGCAGGCCCGCAATTGCCTGCTCGATGCGCGGGACGACGAAGGCAGAACCATCAAGAACGTGGCCTCGCCGATCCGTTGCCCTGGCGAAGCCCCGCTGGCGCGCGCCGCGCCGGCCATGGGCGCCGATACCGATGCGCTGCTGGCCCAGGCGGGGTATGGGCCCGAGCAGATCGCAAGCCTGAGGAAGAATGCTGTTCTATGACCGTGAAGATCGAAGCGCCGGGAGGCCGTCCGCGATACTTGCAGTTGGCCACCACGCTGGTCAATGAAATCCGCTCCGGCCGCTATCCGGTGGGCAGCCTGCTGCCCACCGAGTTCGAACTGTGCGACCAGTTCGGCGTATCGCGCTTCACCGTCCGCGAGGCTGTCAAGCAGTTGGTCCGGATGGGCCTGGTGACGCGCCAGCCGGGCGTCGGCAGCCGGGTGTTGGCCGAGGCGCCGGTCACCCAATATACACAGACCATGTCGGGCATTACCGACCTGCGTCAATACGCCTACGAGACTTCGCTGGAGATCGAAGGACAGGCCCTCCTGGAGGTGGACGGCGAACTGGCCGACATGCTGGACGCATCGTCCGGCGAGACCTGGCTGCATGTATGGGGGCTGCGCTATACCGAGGCGCACGATGCCCCCATCTGCATGACCGACGCTTACCTGGCGCCCGCGTTCCGCGCCGTCTCCGGCATTCACGGTCGCATGACGCGGGCGCTGTATGCCGTGCTGGAAGAAGAGTTCGACGTGCAGATCAAGACCGTGCACCAGGATATCCGGGCCGTGGTGCTGGATGCGGCCACCGCCAGGCGCCTGGCGGCCGAGCCGGGCTCGGCCGGCCTACGGCTGGAGCGCCGCTACCTGGATGCGCGCGATGCGCTGGTCGAGCTGGCCGTCAGCGTGCACCCGGCCGACCGTTTCAGCTACCGGGAGTCGTTCCGCCGCGACTGGCAGGTGCCGGCGTGAGGGTTTCGGCGGGCGGGACGCTGGCCATCACACTGGCCGTGCAGGCGCTGGTCTCGGCCGCCGCGCTGGTGGTGCCGGTGTTGGCGCCGGTGCTGAGCACCTCGACCGGCATGAGCGCCGAGTCGGTCGGCGTATATGTCGCCCTGATCTACATTGGCGCGATGGCGGGCAGCCTGATGGCCGGCGGATGGATCGCGCGCCATGGCGCCATCCGCGCCAGCCAGTGGGGCCTGGTGCTGTGCGCGCTGGGGCTGGCGTGCAGCTTGTCCGGCCATGTCGCCTTGCTGGCCGTGGGCGCGGTGCTGCTGGGGCTGGGCTACGGGCCGATCACGCCGGCCAGCTCGCATCTGCTGATCCAGACGACGCCGCCACAACGGATGTCGTTCGTGTTCTCCGTCAAGCAGACCGGCGTGCCGCTCGGCGGCGTGCTGGCCGGGCTGTTGGCGCCCAAGCTGGAAATCGCCATCGGCTGGCGCGGCGCCGTGCTGGCGGCGGCGCTGGCATGCCTGGCTTGCGCCGCCCTGGCGCAGAGCGTGCGCGGCATGCTGGACGCGGACCGCAATCCGGCCCGGCGCGCCGGCCTGGGCGACTTGCGCGCGCCGCTGGCCCTGATTTTCTCGCGGCGCCCGCTGGCGCTGCTGGCCGGCGCCTCGCTGTGTTTTTCGGCCATGCAATGGTCATTCAGCGCCTACGTCGTGACTTATCTGCATGACAGCCTGGCCTATACCCTGGTGGCCGCGGGCTTGATGCTGTCGCTGGGGCAGGTGGCCGGCGTAGGCGGACGCCTGCTGTGGGGCTGGTGCGCCGACCGCTACCTGGGGGCGGTCCGCATGCTGGCTGTCCTGGCCTTGCTCATGGTGCTGGGAACCCTGGCGCTGGCGCTGCTGCCGGCTGGGGCGCCAGTGCCGGCGGTGGCCCTGGCGCTGATGGTGCTGGGGGCGGCCGCGGTCGGCTGGAACGGTGTCTACCTGGCCGAAGTGGCGCGCCAGGCGCCGGCCGGCAAGGCCGGCCTGGCCACTGGCGGGGCGCTTACGTGCACGTTTCTGGGCGTGGTGCTGGGGCCCCCGCTGTTCGGCGCCATTGCCGCCCAGCTCGACAGCTATCGCATTGCCTTCCTCATCATCGTCATTCCGGCGTTGTTGTTCGGCCTGCTGCTAGTCAGCCAACGGCGCCGGTTTGCCTCCCGGGAGCCCGCCGCTCATGAATCGTCTGCGTAGCCTGCTGTTCGTCCCTGGCGATCGTCCGGAGCGGTTCGACAAGGCCATGGCGGCCGGCGCCGATGCGGTCGTGCTCGACCTGGAAGACGCCGTCCTGCCCGCCGCCAAGCCGCTGGCGCGGCGCGCCGTGGCCGACTGGCTGGCGGCATCCGGCGCGGCCGTGATGGTGCGCGTCAACGGCGCCGGCACGCCCTGGTTCGACGACGACCTGCGCGCGCTGCGACAGGCCGGCGGCCGCGCAGTGATGCTGCCCAAAGCGGAGGATCCGGCGGTCCTGGCCGGCGTCGGGCAGCAGCTCGGCGCGGCGGTGACGCTGTTCCCATTGATCGAGACCGCGTGGGGCGTCGAGCGGTCGCGCGAACTGGCGCGCGCGCCGGGCGTGGGCCGCCTGGTGTTCGGCAGTGTGGATTTTGCCCGCGATACCGGCATACAGGCCGAGGCCGGCTGGCTGCCTGCCCGCGTGGCCTTGGTGATGGCGTCGCGCCTGGCCGGGTTGGCCGCGCCGATCGACGGCACGGCGCTGCAATGGGCCGACGCATCGGCCCTGCAGGCCGAAGCCGAAGCGGCGCGGCGCCTGGGATTCGGCGGCAAGCTGTGTATTCACCCGCGCCAGGTCGAGCCCGTCAATCGCGGGTTCGTGCCATCGGACGAAGAGCTCTCCTGGGCGCGCCGCGTGGCGCGCGCGGTGGCCGAGGGCGGACGCGGCGCCATGACCGTGGATGGCAAGCTGGTGGACAAGCCGCTGCACGACCTGGCGCTGGCCTGGCTGGCGCAGGCAGGCGGCGATTCCCGCGCGCCGGGGCCGGAGACTCCGCGGGACTGATGCGGCCGGCCGTCAGGGGGCGGGATCCGGCGGCTGGCGCATGTAGCCGGCCGCCAGGGCGTCGGACACGCGTTGCGCATAGCGCTGCATGATGCGCGCAATGTTCTCGAGGTTCTTCGTCTTGAGTCTCTGCATCGGCCCGGTGACTCCCAGGCTGTAGACCACGCCCAGGTGCGGCACGTGCACTGGCACGCCAAGCGCGGCCAGGCCTTCGTCGATCTCCCCTATGCAAGTGGCATAGCCCTGCCGCCGCACTTGTTCGTATTCCTGCAGGATCTGCGCCGGATCGGTGCGCGTGTTCGCTGTCAGCACGGGTAGCGGCTCGGCCAGCGCCGCCTGGATTACGGCATCGGGCTGAAAGGCGAGTATCGCCTTGGCCGATGCGGCCGCGTGTGGCGCCATCCCCTTTCCTGGCAGGACGAAGCCGCGCCAGGGTGTGTCCGGCGCTTCCATCAGGATAGAGGATACGCGGTGCCCGGCATGCAGCTTGGCCAAGTAGCAGGTTTCGTCGGTTTCGGCCGCCAGGTCGGCCAGGTGCGGTTTGACGACGGCGGCCACCCATTCGGTATTCGCGCCGGTATAGGCCAGGCGGCGCACCCGGTTGCCCAGGACATACGTGCCGCCGGACGCCACGTCGACGAGTTGTGAATCCTGCATGGTTCCCAGCAGCCGATGAGCGCTGGTCTTGGGCAGCGCGAGCATCCGCGCGATATCGCTCAACCCGAGCCCGTCCGGGAAGGAGGCCAGTAGCTCAAGGATGCGCACATAGCGTTCTAGAGGAGGAAGTTTGGAGGCTTGGCTCATTGGTCAGTCCTTGCTGGCGCATTGTAGGGCGGCGCAAGCGGGCTTCCCGGGAAAACCCGATCTTGCCCGGCGCTTGGTAGCATCGCTATCATACCGAAAAACAGTACTATGTTCCGAAAAACGGAACATCCCAGGGGGATGTTGCCCCGCCTTCGTTGTGATCGCCAACAGGAGCGCAGCAATATGTCAGTGCCTACTTTCCGTCTCTACGCTTGCCGCCGCCTGGCGGCCCTCATGCTGGCTGGCCTGGCTGGCACAGCCTGCGCCCAGGATGTCCTGGTGGGCGCCACCGTGCCCATGACCGGTCCGCTGTCCTTGACCGGCAAGCAATATCTCAATTCGCTCAAGCTGGCGGAAGAAGACATCAACAAGGCCGGCGGAGTGCAGGGCAAGCCGGTCAAATTCATATTCGAGGACGCGCAGGCCTCCAACGGGACGGCGGTCAACGCATACGTGAAGCTGGTGCAGGAACACAAGCCTGCCTTCACCTTCTTGACCAGCTACAGCACCCAGAACATCGCCGTGGCGCCCGAGGTGGCCAAGGCGGCCATTCCCGCCATGTATGCCGGCGGCGCCGATGCCGTGGCGGAGCTGGGCAATCCCTGGATGTTCCGTATCCGGCCGGAAGACAGCACCGCTGCCATCGCCATGGCCCGCTTCGTCAAGGACCAGCTCAAGCTGGCCAAGCCGGGCATCATCTACATCCAGAACGATTTCGGCCAGGGCGGCGCCAATGCGGCCGCCGCATTCCTGAAAGAACAAGGCATCGAGGCGGCGGGCATGGAGGCCTACGGCCAGAATGACAAGGACATGTCGGCGCAGCTCCTCAGCCTGAAGAACAAAGGCGCCGATGTGATCCTGGCTTTCGTCTATCCGCAGGACGGCGCCATGCTGCTGCGGCAGATCAAGATGCTGGGCATCAAACAGCCGGTGGTCGCTTCGTCCGCCGCATTCGTGCCGGCGGCCATGCAGTTGCTGTCGCCGCGCGACCTGCAAAACGTCTGGGGCGTGATCGACACCTACCTGCCCGCTACGGAGAAGGGCAAGGCCTATGCGGAGCGCTACAAGGCGCAATTCTCGATGGACGCCGATCCCTATGGCGCGGCCTATTACGACGGCGCCATGTTGATGGCCCGCGCGATCAACGAGGTCGGCACGGACGCCCGCAAACTGCAGGCCTACCTGAAGGAGGTGAAGGACTATCAAGGGGTGTCGCACGTGTACAGCTTCGATGAGCAGGGCAACGGCGTGCACGATGTCGCAGTGGTGAAGTTCGCCGACGGCACCAAGGATATGCAGTTCATCGACGCTATCAAGGTGAAATGAGCATGGCGGCCGCGAGCAGGGGACTGCCATGCAGGAACTGATACAACTGCTGGTCAATGGAGTCGCGCTGGGCAGCGTCTATGCCCTGGCCGCCTTGGGCTTCGTCATTGTGTATTCGGCCACCAGCGTGGTGAACTTCGCCGCCGGCCAGTTCGTGATGCTGGGGACCTTCTTCGGCGTCACGACCATCATCCAGGCGCAGTGGCCGGCGGCCCTGGCGTATCCGGCAGCGATCGCCATGATGGCGGCCTTCGGCCTGCTGTTCTATGCGCTGGTGCATCTGCCGCTGCAGAACCGGCCGGTGGTGTCGGTAATCATCGGCACGGTCGCGGCCGGCATCGCCATGCAGAATGGCGCGCTGCTGATCTGGGACGCCTGGCCGTTCCGCGTGCCGTCGCCGTTTGGCGACGGCACGGTCGGCATCGCCGGCAGTGTCATCACGGTCCATGCGCTGGCCACGATAGGTATCACGCTGCTGCTCATCGTCGGGCTGTACGCGCTGCTGCACCGCACCGCGATCGGTCGCTCGATGCGCGCCGTCGCGCAGGACGTGGAAACGGCACGACTGATGGGTCTGCGCGTGCGGCTGCTGCTGGGCTTTGCCTGGCTGCTCGCCGCGGTATTCGCGGGCTTCGCCGGCCTGCTGGTCGGCCCGATGTGGTTCGCCGACGTGAATATGGGCGATGCCGTGGCGCTCAAGGCGTTCGCGGCCACCATCATCGGCGGATTCGGCAGCGTGCCGGGTGCCATCGCCGGCGGCTTGATGGTGGGCCTGATCGAGATCCTGGGCGCCGCCTATCTGTCTTCCACCTACAAGGATCTGCTGGCCTTCGGGATCATGATTCTGTTCCTGCTGGTCAGGCCGCAAGGCATTTTCGGCGAGCGCATCGCCGACCGGGGATGAAGATGAAAAAATCCCAATTGCTGTGCGGCCTCGCCGTGCTGGTGCTTGCCGCGCTGCTGCCGCTCTTCATGCAGGGCTATGGCAACCGCCTCATGAACACGGCGTTGATATCGGCCATCGCCGTGATCGGCCTGAACTTCGTGTTCGGCTATGCCGGCCTCATCTCCCTGGCTCACGCAGCCTTCGTCGGCATCGCAGCGTACATCGTCGCCATTCTGACTACGGCTCATGGTTGGAGTCCGTGGCTGGCCGCGCTGTTGGCGATCGCCGCGACGTGCTTGTGCGCCTATATCGCGGGGCGCATCTTGCTGCGCCTGAAGGGGCATTATCTGGCACTCGCCACGCTGGGCTTGAACGTCAGCTTCACGATCGTCGCGTCGAACTGGCTGGATGTCACCGGCGGCACCAACGGGATATCCGGCATTCCATCGCTCAGTCTGGCGGGCGTCCCGCTGGATGACGAGCGCAGCTTCTATTGGTTTGCATTGGCGGTACTGACTCTGTTGGCCGGGCTGGCCACCCGGGTGCGCCATTCGCACGCCGGAAGGGCCCTGATGGCGGTGCGCGACGACGAGCTGGCCACCGCCATGACCGGCCTGCCCGTCACGCGGATCAAAGTGGCGGCCTTTACGCTGGGCGCAGCGTACGCCGCCGTCGCCGGCTGCCTGTTCGCCTTCCATATCCGCTTCGTTTCGCCGGAAGACTTCAATTTCTCGCATTCCATCATTTACCTGGCGATGCTGATCGTCGGCGGCGAGGGCAGTATTGTCGGGGCGGTGCTGGGCGCGGTCGGCGTGACCCTCTTGCCGGAATTGCTGCGCGGCGTGGGCAATGCCTACATGCTGGTGTTCGGCGTGCTGGTGCTGGTCATCCTGGTGGTGCTGCCGCGCGGGCTGATCAGCCTGGCGCAGCCGGCTACGTATCGCGGTCTGCGCCGACGTCAAGGCACCGGGGCCGCGACCGCGGGCCATGGAGGGCGTTCATCATGACGCTCATGCGCGTACAGGGAGTCAGCAAGCGCTATGGCGGCGTACAGGCGCTGTCCGATGTGAGCCTGGACATCGAGGCCAATCAGTTCTACGCGATCATCGGGCCGAACGGCGCGGGCAAGAGCACGTTGTTGAATGTCATGACCGGACTGGTGCAGCCCTCTTCGGGCCAGATCAGTTTCGATGGGGAGACGCTTACTGGCAGGGCCACGCATGACATCATCCGGGCTGGAATCGGGCGCATCTTCCAGAGCGGCCGATTGTTCACCCGGCTGACCGTGCTGGAGAACGTCATGCTGGGCGCCGCCATGCGGGACTCGCGCTCGCTGGCCGGCATGCTGCTGCGGCCGGCGTCCACGCTTGCCCGCGAGCGCGCCGCGCGCGAGGCGGCCTACGAGACACTGCGTCAGTTCGGCCTGCAAGAGCTGGCCGGCCGCGCCATAGGGTCGTTGTCATACGGCAATCGCCGCATGGTCGAGATGGCCCGGGTCATGGTCGCCCAGCCTCGCATGCTGTTGCTGGACGAACCGGCAGCGGGCCTGAACTCCGGCGAGGTCGAGCAGCTCATGGCGCTGTTGCGGCGCCTGCGCGAGACGCATCGCCTGACCGTGGTGCTGATCGAGCACAACATGGGCATGGTGATGCGGCTGGCCGAACGCGTGGCGGTATTGAATTTCGGCGCCAAGCTGGCCGAAGGCACGCCGGCCCAGGTGCAATCGGATCCGGCGGTGCTCGAAGCCTATCTGGGAGGAGGCTACCAACATGTTGAAGTGTAGCAACCTGGGCGCCGCCTACGGCGACATCGTGGCGCTGCGTGGCATCGACCTGGAAGTGAAGGCGGGCGAGGCCGTGGCGCTGATAGGCGTCAACGGCGCGGGCAAGACGACATTGCTGCGGGCCATCTCGGGCCTGCTGCCGACGACTGGCGAATTGAGTTTCGATGGCCGTCCGCTCGCCACGGTGCCGGTGCAGCAGCGGGTACGGGCCGGGATCGCGCATGTGCCCGAAGGCCGGCGCATTTTCCCGGGCCTGACTGTGCGTGAGAACCTGGAGGTCGGCGCGACCGTGCGAGGCCGCGGCCCGCGCCTCGGCGAGGATTTCGAGCGCGTGTACGACTTGTTCCCGCGGCTGAAGGAGCGCGCCGGCCAGCTGGGCTGGTCGCTGTCGGGCGGCGAGCAGCAGATGCTCGCCATCGGCCGCGCGCTGATGGCCAGGCCGAGGCTGCTGTTGCTGGACGAGCCTTCGCTCGGCTTGGCGCCGCGCCTGGCGGAAGAGGTCTATGCGCGCATCGCCCGCATCAACGAAGGCGGCATGACGGTTCTGCTGGTCGAGCAGAACACGGTCCTGGCGCTGGGCGTGGCCGACCGCGGCTATGTCATCGAGAACGGCAGCATCGTATTGGCCGACACGGCCGACACGCTTCGTCATCATCCGCGGGTCCGGGATGCCTACCTGGGCCGTTAACCCCTGTCTACGAGAAACCATGTACCCCGATTCTTCTTCCCGGTCGCAGGCGCTGCATACGCGCGCCAAGCGCAGTCTGCCAGGCGGCAATACCCGTACGACGGTCTATTTATCCCCATATCCG
This sequence comes from Bordetella genomosp. 2, assembly GCF_002261345.1. GTDB lineage: Bacteria > Pseudomonadota > Gammaproteobacteria > Burkholderiales > Burkholderiaceae_B > Bordetella_A. Next base: position 481,158 of record NZ_NEVT01000003.1, read on the forward strand.
GTCTATGCGGCGCGGGGCGCAGGCTGCCGCGTGCATGATGTCGACGGCAATGTGCTGATCGACTGCATCAACAACTTTACCGCCCTGATCCATGGTCATGCCCATCCGGCGCTGGCCGCTGCCGCACATCGCCAGATCGATCTGGGCACTTCGTTCGGCATGCCTACCGAAAGCGAGATCATGCTTGCCGAGCTGCTGGCCGAGCGGGTGCCGGGCATCGAGCAGGTGCGTTTCACGAACTCCGGCACCGAAGCCGTCATGATGGCGCTGAAAGCGGCGCGCGCCTACACCGGCCGGCCGAAGATCGCCAAGGTCGAGGGCGCCTATCACGGATCCTACGACTATGCCGAGATCAGCCTGGATGCCGCGCCAGACAACTGGGGAGATGCTGTCCCGGCCTCGGTGCCCTACGCGCGAGGCACGCCGCAGGGGGTGCTGGCCGACGTGGTGGTATTGCCGTTCAACGACTGCGAGGCCACCGAGGCATTGTTGCGCCGGCACGGCGCCAGCTTGGCCGGCGTGCTGGTCGACCTGCTGCCCAATCGCGTCGGCTTGATCCCCGCTACGCCAGCTTATCTGGAAATGCTGCGCCGCGTGACCCGCGAACTGGGCATTCTGCTGATCGTCGACGAGGTCATCAGCTTGCGGCTCGGCCCGGGTGGCGCGCAGGCGCGCCTGGGTGTACAGCCCGACTTGACCACGGTGGGCAAGATCATGGGCGGCGGCTTCCCGGTCGGCGGCGTGGGCGGGCGCGCCGATGTGATGGCAGTGTTCGATCCCTCCGGCGGGCGGCCTGCGGTGCCGCATGGCGGCACATTCTCGGCCAATCCCGTGTCGATGGTGGCCGGCCTGGCGGCGATGCAATTGCTCGACGGAGAGGCCTACCAGCGGCTCGACCGCCATGGCGAGATGTTGCGCCAGGGCCTGAATCGGGCGTTCGCCGATGCCGGCGTGGCCGGACAGGCCACCGGACTGGGCTCGCTGATCAAACTGCACTTGAAAGCTGCGCCGATCGCCAATTACCGCGATGCATTCCCCACGCCCGAACAGGGCCGGGCGATGGCGCGCTTCAATCGCGAAATGCTGAACCGGGGAATCCTGATGGCCGGCTATGGCCTGATGGCGCTGTCCACGCCCATGCAGGACGCGGATATCGAGCAGATTGTGCAGGCCGCCCATGAAGCGCTGATGGCATTGCGCCGCGAAGAGGTGCTGTGATGGCCGTAACCGCAGGCATCGACGTAGGCGGTACCTTTACCGACTTGATCCTGGTCGACGACGAGACCGGTACGGTCAGAATATCGAAAGTACCCAGTACGCTGGATAACCAGGCCTATGGGGTGCTCGAAGCACTGCGCCGCACCGAGGTGCCGCTGGCTCGCGTGGACAGCATCGTCCACGGCACCACCACGACGACCAACGCCGTGCTGGAACGCAAGCTGGCGAAGGTGGCGCTGATCACCACCGAGGGGTTCCGCGATATTCTGGAGCTGGGCAGGCGCACCCGGCCGCAGGCTTATGGGTTGACTGGCAGCTTCGTGCCCCTGATTCCGCGGGAATTGCGCCGCGAAGTGCCCGAGCGCATGGATGCCGATGGCCGCGTGCTGGTGCCGCTCGACGAAGCGGCGTTCGTCGCGGTGGTGCGCGAACTGGCGCAGGCGGGCGTCGAGGCGCTGGTGATTCATTTCCTGCACAGTTACGCGAATCCCGTCCACGAACAGCGCGCGCTGGAGCTGGCCCGCGAACACTGGCCGAATCAATACATCACGGCCGGGCATACCATCATTTCGGAATTCCGCGAATTCGAGCGCGGCACGGCGGCCGCGGTGAACGCATCGGTGCAGCCCATCCTGGACCGCTACATCGACCGCCTGCAGGGCAGCCTGTCGGCGGCGGGCTTCCGCAGCGACTTGCTGGTGATGCAGGGCAATGGCGGCACCGTGTCGGCGCGGACAGTCTCGCGCATGGCCATCAATACGGTCATGTCCGGCCCCGCGTCCGGCGTAATGGCGGCGGCTTATTCCGGGCGGCTGTCCGGCCACCTCAATCTCATCACATACGACATGGGCGGGACATCCTCCGATGTCGCGCTGATCGAGGGTGGCGTGCCCAAGGTGTCGAGCGAACTGGAACTCGAATACGGCATGCCGCTACACGTGCCGATGGTCGACGTCCATACCGTCGGAGCGGGCGGCGGCTCTATCGCACGGGTCCAGGCCGGCGGCCTGCTGCGGGTCGGGCCCGACAGCGCGGGCGCACGGCCCGGCCCTATCTGCTACGGTCGCGGCGGCGAGCTGCCGACGCTGACCGACGCCAACCTGGTGTTGGGACGTCTCGACCCGCAACGCCTGCTGGCCGTCGATCGGGCCGTGAGCGTGGAAGAGGTGGCGGCGCGCATCGAGGCCACGGTCGGCCGGCCCTTGGGCCTGGACGCCGTGCAGGCCGCCGCCGCCATTCTGCAGATCGGCAATAACAATATGGCGGGCGCCATACGCCTGGTCAGCCTGGCCCGTGGCTACGACCCCCGCGATTTCGCGCTGTTCGCGTTTGGCGGCGCCGGCCCCTTGCACGCGGTGGCGCTGGCCCGTGAACTGGCCATCCCGACGGTGCTCATCCCTGTCCGCCCGGGCCTGACCAACGCATTGGGCTGCCTGGTGGCCGATGTGCGCCACGATTTCGTCAAATCGTTCAATCGTCCGTTGAAGGACCTGGGCGATGATGAGCTGTCGGCCTGCCTGCGCGAGCAGATCGCCCAGGGCCGTGCGGCAATTGAACGTGATGGCATCGCCGTGTCGGAGATACAGGTCTTCCATCACGCGCAGATGCAGTTCCAGGGCCAGAGCCACCTGCTGACGGTGCCTCTGGCATCCGACCAGGCTACCGTGGCGCAGCTGCAGGAGGCGTTCGCGCGCGCCTATTGGCAGCGCTTCCAGGTCGAACTGGCGGAGCTGCGGCCGGTGCTGGTCACGCTGGATACCAGCTTGGTCGGAAAGCGTCATGGGGTGGCGCTTCACAGCTTGCGCAGCGCCGGGTCGGAACGCGCCGAGCCGCGCTTCCGTCGCGTGTGGTTCGGCGACGTGGGCTGGGTCGATACGCCGATCTACGCACGCGAGCAGATTCCGTCCGCCGGGCTGGCGGGCCCCGCGATCGTCGAACAGTTGGACGCCACCATCGTCATCGAGCCCGGAACCAGGGCCTGCGGCGATGATTACGGCAATCTGGTCATCTCTCTCTAAGGCTGCGGCATCTCAATGGCAAGCATCGATCCGGTCACGCTTACCGTCATACAGAGCGGATTGCACCAGGTGTGCAATGAAATGGACCTGGCGCATTGTCGCGCCGCGTTTTCTCCGATTATTTCCGAGTCGCAGGATCGCTCCAACGGCATCTATCATCGCGACTCGGGCGAGCTCATCGCCCAGGGCGAGCTGGGGCTGCCCATCTTCGTGGGCACCATGCAGTTCTCGACCCAGGCGGTCATCGCCCGCGCCAACAACATCGCGCCAGGCGATGTGTTCATGGTCAACGACCCATACCTGGGCGGCACTCACTTGATGGACGTGCGTTTCGTAAAGCCATTCTTCTATCGCGGCAAGTTGTACGCCTGGCTGGCGAACACGGGCCATTGGCCCGACATGGGGGGCATGGTACCCGGGGGCTTTTCGGCGCATGCCACTGAAATAGAACAGGAGGGTTTGCGGCTGCCGCCTGTGAAGCTCTACAAGCAGAATGAGCTCGACCCGGAGATTCTGTCCATCCTGATGTCCAATATCCGGATCGCCGAGCAGCGTATCGGCGATATCAAGGCGCAGGCCGCCGCCCTGGCCATCGGCGAGCGACGCCTGACCCAACTGCTGGACCGCTATGGCCAGGATACCGTCGATACGGCCATCGAAGAGCTCAAGCGGCAGGCGTCGCAACAGACGCGTGCAATCATTGCCTCGATTCCAGACGGCGACTACCGTGGCGAGGCCTATCTCGATTCCGACGGCGTCGAAGACCGTCCCCTGAAGGTGTCAGTGAAGATCCGCAAAGAAGGCGAGCTGATGCACTTCGACCTGGGGGACTCCAGCCCGCCTTGCGCCGGGCCCATGAACAGCGTCATTGCGACGACACGTTCGTCCATCTACCTGGCCATCAAGCACGTTTTCCCGGAGCTGCCTATCAATGCCGGCATGTTCGAGCCGCTGCGAATTGCGGATCCGGAGGGCACGTTCCTGTATGCCCGCTATCCGCGGCCGGTTTCAGGGTGCGCGGCCGAGGTCAGCCAGCGGATCGCCGAGGCGGTATTCGACGCGCTGCAAAAGGCCATTCCACAGCGGTTGTTCGCCGCGCCGGCGGGCACCACGGCGAACCTCGCGATAGGCGGCAACGATCCCCTGCATGACAGGTCGTATGTGATGTACGTGATTTCCGGCGGCGGCTACGGCGGCCACCCGGGCGGGGACGGGTTGACCAACGGCTGCTCCACGATAGGCATTTCGAAGGCGGCACCGGTCGAGGTGCAGGAGCAGTTGTACCCGGTGCTGTTCGAGCGCTACGCGATTCATGAGGGTTCGGGTGGCAAGGGCCAGTTTCGCGGGGGGATGGGAATCCACTACCGGATCCGGCTGCGCGCCGGATCGGCGCGGGCTTCCATGGTGATGGACCACGGGAAATTCGGTCCGCCAGGCGCGGCCGGCGGGCGGGAGGGCGGGCGCACGCGTGTGACCGTCTACCGCAACGGCGATGCCTATGTGCCGCCGCACGTGTCGAAGGATCAGGGGATCGTGATGCAGGCCGGTGATGTCATCGAGGTCTATACCCCCGGCGGCGGCGGCTACGGCGACCCGGCCAGGCGCTCGCCCGAGGCGCTCGAGTACGACCGGCGCCAGGGCTATTATCCGGAATCCGCCGGCTGGTAGCTACCGGAACACCACCGTCTTGCCGCGATTGAGCACCACGCGGTGCTCGACGTGGCTGCGCACGGCGCGGGCCAGCACCAGCGATTCGACGTCGCTGCCGACCTGGGTCAGGTCCTGCGCCGTCATGGTGTGGTCCACCCGCTCGATGTCCTGCTCGATGATCGGGCCTTCGTCCAGGTCGGAGGTCACGTAGTGCGCCGTGGCGCCGATGATCTTCACGCCGCGCGCGTGTGCCTGGTGGTAGGGACGGGCGCCCTTGAAGCTGGGCAGGAAGCTGTGGTGGATGTTGATGGCGCGGCCGGCCAGCGCCCGGCACATGTCGGGCGACAGGATCTGCATGTAGCGCGCCAGCACGACCAGGTCGATCGATTCGCGCTCGACCAGGGCCAGCACTTGTTGTTCCTGCTCGGACTTGGTCTCGGGGCTGACCGGCAGGTGGTGGAACGGGATGCCATACGAGCCGGCCAGGCCGGCGTAGTCGTTGTGGTTGGACACGATGGCGGCGACCTCGGCGCGCAGCTGGCCGCTGCGCACGCGGAACAGCAGGTCGTTCAGGCAGTGCCCCTGCTTGCTGACCATGATGAGCAGGCGCGCCTTGCGCCGCGCATCGTGGATCTGCCATTCCATCGCGTAGTCGCCGGCCAGGGCGGCGAACTGCTCGCGCAGGCTGCCCTCGGGCACCGCGGCCGGCAGGTCGAAGTGCACGCGCAGGAAGAAGCGGCCGGTTTCCTCGTCGCCGAATTGCTGCGAATCCAGGATGTTGCAGCCCAGTTCGAACAGCAGGCCGCTGACGCGGTAGACGATGCCGGTGCGGTCGGGGCAGGACAGGGTCAGGATGTAGTCGTTATGCTGCATGATCTGCGAATTAGAGCGACAGGCGCGCCAGGGTTTCCTCGGCGATGGCCAGGCTGGCGGTCAGGCCGGGCGATTCGATGCCGAACAGGTTGGCCAGTCCGGCTACGCCATGCACGGCCGGGCCGGCGATGACGAAGTCGGCGGCGGGTTCGTGCGGCCCGGAGATCTTCGGCCGGATGCCGGTATAGCCGGGCGCCAGGGCGCCGTCCGGCAGGCCCGGCCAGTACGTGCGCACCGCATCATAGAACACCTCGGCGCGCGCCGGGTCGAGCGTGTAGTCTTCGGTCTCGATCCACTCGGTATCGGGGCCGAACTTGGCCTGGCCGCCCAGGTCCAGCGTCAGGTGCACGCCCAGGCCCGCGTGCTGCGGCACCGGGTAGATCAGGTGCGAGAAGGGCGCGCGGCCCGCCAGGGTGAAGTAGCTGCCCTTGCACAGGTATTCCTGCGGGATGCTGGCGGGCGGCAGCCCTGCGATGCGGCGCGCCAGGGTGGGCGCGTGGATGCCGGCGGCATTCACCAGCACGTTGCACGACAGGCTCATGGCCTCGTCGCCGCCGAACTGCACCTCGAAGCCGCCGCCGGGCCGGACCCGGGCCGACAGCATGGGCGTATGGAACACGCATTGCGCGCCGGCATGCTCGGCTTCGCCCTGGTAGGCCAGCATCAGGGCGTGGCTGTCGACAATGCCGGTCGAGGGCGACAGCAGGGCGGCCGTGCAGCGCAGCGCCGGCTCCAGCGCGGTGGCCGCGGCGCCATCCAGGCGCCGCAGGTCGTCCACGCCATTGGCGCGGGCGCGCGCGGCGATGCCGTCCAGCGCCTGCACCTCGGCGGCGCTGGTGGCGACGATCAGCTTGCCGAGCCGGCGATGCGGGATGCCGCGCGCCGCGCAATAGTCGTACAACAGGTGCTTGCCGCGCACGCACAGGCGCGCCTTGAGGCTGCCCGCGGGGTAATAGATGCCGGCGTGGATCACTTCGGAATTGCGCGAGCTGGTGCCGGTGCCGATGGCTTCGGCGGCTTCGGCCACCAGGACTTCGCGGCCGGCCAGGGCGAGGGCGCGGGCCACGGCCAGGCCCACCACGCCGGCGCCGACGACGATGCAGTCGATGTCAGTGTTCATGAATAATCGGGGTCATTCGGAATGCTTGTGGGCTGGCGTCAGGTCGAAGCCGCCGGCGTGGAACACCAGCGGCGCTTCGGCCGTGTGGCCGCAGCGTTCGACCTCGCCCACCATGATGACGTGGTCGCCCTCGACGTAGCGGCTGCGGTTGCGGCATTCGAACCAGGCGGCGCAGTGCTCGTCCAGCATCGGCGTGCCGCCGGGCGCCTGCGCGCGCGGCAGGCCGGCGAAGCGCTCGCGCGTGTGGCCCAGCGCGAAACGCCGCGCCAGGGCGATCTGGCTGGCCGACAGCACGTTGACGACGTAGCGTTCGCACTGTTCGAACACGTCCAGCGAGGCGGAGGCGCGCGACAGGCTCCAGAGCACCAGCGGCGGGTCCAGCGAGACCGAGTTGAAGGAACTGACGGTCAGGCCGATGGGAGCGCCGTCGGGCGCGGCCGTGGTAACGACCGTGACGCCGGTGGCGAAGCGGCCCAATGCGGTGCGGAAGAACTGCGCGTCGAAATCGGGATCGGTGGCGGGCATGCAGGCGAGTGAAGCGGGGACGGGCGGCGCGTCAGGGCGACAGGCGGTCGATGGCCCAGCCGCCGCGGCCGTCGGGCCGGTAGCGCAGGCGGTCGTGCAGGCGCGACGGGCGGCCTTGCCAGAACTCGAACTGGGTGGGCACCAGGCGGTAGCCGCCCCAGTGCTGCGGGCGCGGAGGCTGTTCGCCGTACTGAGCGCGGACCTCCTGCTCGCGCGCTTCCAGGTCGGCGCGGCTTACCGGCTGGCTCTGGCGCGAAGCCCAGGCGCCGATGCGCGACCCGAGCGGGCGGCTGTGGAAGTAGGCGTCCGATTCCTCGGCCGTGGCTTTTTCCACGCGCCCTTCGATGCGCACCTGGCGCTCGAGCGGCTGCCAGAAGAACAGCAGGGCGGCGCGCGGGTTGGCTTGCAGTTCCAGGCCCTTGCGCGACTCGTAATTGGTGTAGAACACGAAACCGCGCGAGTCGTAGCCCTTGATGAGCACGATGCGGGCCGACGGCTGGCCTTCGGCATCGACGGTCGCCAGCGTCATGGCGTTGGGCTCGGGGACCTGGGCGGCCAGCGCCTCTTCGAACCACTGGTTGAACTGGTCGAAGGGCGAGGCGGCGACGGCGTTTTCCAGCAGGGAGCCTTTCTCGTAGCTTTGGCGCAGATCGGAAACGGACATGGAAGCGGGACCGGCAAACGGCACAAAAGAGGACAGGCTCCAGTTTACCGCCATCGCCGGCGCGGCCCCCGGCGCCCGCTGGCGGCCTACGCTAGTTGTCGGGCAACGGGTCCGGTTCCGCTTCGAGGCGGCGCGCGATGCGGTCGAGCCGCGCGTCGTGGATGCCGGCCGCGCGCAGGGCGTGGGCGGTCTGCATGACGTATTCGGTGCAGCGCCCATAGCGCCCGGCCGCGCGCCGCACGATGGCCAGCAATTCGGCTTCGGGCAGGGCCCGTATATAGGCCGGATTGTCGCGGTTCATGATGAACACCAGGGCCCTTACCGGACCGGCGTCGGTGGCGCAGTTGATCCAGCGCGGCAGGTAGGCTCCGGTGGACATCTCGCGGTCCCACAGGGCCGGGAAAAAGTCGGGCACCGCCTTGCCGGCCAGCCGGTAGACCACGCCGCGGCACGAGCCGCCGCGGTCCAGCCCGAATACCAGGCCCGGGCATTCCGGCGTGCCCCGGTTGACCCGCGACCACAGGCACAACGCGCGGTGGTGGCCGCGCAAGGTGGCCAGGCGCCGTTCCTGGTATTCGAAGTCGGGGCGCCAGATCAGCGAGCCGTAGCCGTAGACCCACACGTCCTCGCCCTGGCGCCAGTGCTTCAGGGCGTCATCGAGCGAGGCGCGCCGTTCTTCGGGCGTCCAGAGGCGAAAGGGTACGGAGGAGGCGTTGGGCGGCGGATTCACGGCGCGGGCGTCTCGGCTTCTTGCGGGGGGTGACGATTGGCCCAGCCGCCGGCGCTCAATGCCAGGGCGTAGGCCCAGAAAAGGGGGGCAATGCCAATTACCGCACCCAGCGCGCCGAAGGTCAACGGCAGGGACACCTGCGAGGCGTTGATGAACGCCATGCGCAGCCCGACCGCCTCGGCGGCGCGGCCATGCGGCGTGTGCTGGTGCAGCAGCGACAGCATGCTGGGCTGGCAGCAGCCCAGCGCCAGCCCCAGGATGAAAGACAGGCCGATCAGCAGGGTAACGTCGGCGAACAGCGGGTAAATGAGAAAATCCACCACGGTAATGGCCATGGCGGTGCGGACCAGCGTCCAGGACCGCACCCGCGTCTGGATATAGGGCAATACCAGGCGGATCAGGAACGTTCCCAGCGCGAAGGCCGCCAGTATGCTGCCGATCGTGGTGGCCGACAGGCCGATGGCCACGCCGAACAGCGGCACCACGAACAGGTGGGTGTCCCAGGCCCCCGACAGGATGGTATTGACCATCAGGATGCGCCGTAGCGGCGGCAGCTTGAGCAATTCGGTCACGCGCCGGCGGGCCACCTGGCGCGCGGCCGGCTCGATGCTGTGGTCGACGGCGCGCAAGGCGGGCTGCAGGCGCCGCAGGCCGGCCAGCGCCACCAGCGGCCCCAGGGCCAGGATGCCGAACGCCAGGCGCGAGCCGAGATGGTCGATCGCCAGGCCGGCGATCAACGGGCCGCTGAAGCCCGAGCCCGCCATGGCCAGCGACAGCCACGAAAAATTGCGCAGGCGGCGCTGCGGCTCGGCGTGGCCGAGCACGTCCTGGGTGGCGACCTGGTGCAGCATGAAGCCGATGCCGATGCTGCAGGCGGCCACCAGCAGGGCGAGCTGCGTCTGCGCCGCGAAGGGCAGCAGCGTGCCCAGCACGACCAGCGCGTTGCCCAGCGTCACTGGGCGGCGCACGCCGACCCGGTCGATCCATTGGCCGGCGCGCACCGACATCAGCATCGGAATCACCGCGAACACGGCGACCAGCCCGCCGACGATGAAGGTCGACAGACCCAGTTGCAGGGCGGTCAGCGATACGGTGATGCGTCCCCCTGTCAGCGCCACATGGTTCAGCATGGCGACCACGCACAGCAGGCCCGCGCCGGAAAATTCCGTCGCGGCGGGGGTGGGCGAAGGGGAAGGAGATGGGGCGGACACGGCGTTAACTTCAGCCATTCTGACCCCAACTCCCCCCAGTGTCGAGGTTGCCGGCGGATGACGGGCGCGTGCCCGCGGCCGGGGCCGCGCTGCCGGTAACAGCCACGTTGGCGCAAGACTGCCGGCAGTTGCATAGCAGATGCCGGCAGATGCCTGCTTTGTGGCCGCGCAAATACATGTTCGATCAATGATCGCGCCTGTGTCGTTATTGCAACGTCGGCCCGGCCGTCGCGCCCTGGCCGCATCGTGGGAAAATACGCGCCATGGCACTTGCACCTGTCCCCCAATCCCCCGGCACGGCCGATCCGCTGTGCGAGATCGACGCCGAGCGCCGCTTTGGCGGCCTGGCCCGCCTATATGGCCCCGACGCGCCGGCCCGGCTGCGCGACGCCCACGTGGCGGTCGCCGGGCTGGGCGGCGTCGGGTCGTGGGCCGCCGAGGCGCTGGCGCGCTGCGGGGTGGGGGCGCTGACCCTGGTCGACCTGGACCACATCGCCGAATCCAATATCAATCGCCAGGTCCATGCGCTGACGCCGACCCTCGGCCAGGCGAAAGTCGAGGCCATGGCGGCGCGCATCCACGCTATCAACCCGGATTGCGTGCTGACGCGCGTGGATGATTTCGTCGAGCCGGGCAATGTCGGCCAGGTGCTGGGAGGCTATTACACCGCCGTGGCCGACTGTACCGACCAGATCTCCGCCAAGATCGCCATGGTGCTGCACGCGCGCGAGCGCGGCCTGCCCCTGCTGCTGTGCGGCGGGGCGGGCGGCAAGACCGACCCCCTGGCCCTGCGCGCCGGCGACCTGTCGCAGGCGGTCAACGACGCGCTGTTGGCCAAGCTGCGCAACACCTTGCGCCGCCAGCACGGTTTTGCCAAGGCCAGCGATGCCCGCGGCAAACCCCTGAAGCGCGTGCCGCGCATGGGGGTGCGGGCGCTGTGGTTCGACCAGCCGGCCATCCTGCCGGCCGCCTGGAGCCGGGCCGCCGAGGTCGACGACGACCTCGGCGCCGCGCCCGCGCCGGCCGCGCCACAGGGACTGTCATGCGCCGGGTACGGCTCGGTGGTGATGGTCACCGCCGCCATGGGGCTGGCGGTCGCCAACGAGGCCGTGCGCCTGGCGCTGGCGGCGCCGGGCCGCTGATCAGCGGCCGGCCAGCAGATCGAATTCCATGCGGATCTTCTGGAACGGGAACTCCAGCCGCGCGAAATAAACCACCCGCCCGGCAATGCAGGCGAAGCGGCGCAGCTCGGCCACCGGCGCCGAGACGGGAATGTGCAGCGCCTCGGCCGATTCGCCGCCGGCCTCGATGACATTCAGCACCTGGCGCGCATGCGAAAGCTGGCTGCCGTAGAACTGGTCCAGCACCGGCGCCACCGTGCTGGTGCGGATACGCGAGCGGTGCTTGCGGAACAGTCCACTGTCCAGGTAGACCTCGCTGTAGCAGAACGGCCCGGCCTCGGTCACGTGCACGCGGCGCAGGTGCTGGAAGCGGCCGTCGCGCGCGAATTCGCAGGGCATGCCGAGCGGCTCGGGCAGCGGGACGCCGGCGCTGGACTCCATCAGCGAGACGGTGCCGAGCTGGTTGCTCAGCGCCACCGTCTCGTCCCAGCTTTTGGGGAGCAGCAGCGTCGGCGTTTGCGGCAGGGCTTCGTTGACGAAGGTGCCGGCCCCGCGCGAGCGGCGGATCAGGCCTTCGCTTTCCAGCAGGCCGAAGGCTTGCCGCACGGTCGAGCGCGCGACGCCATAGCGCTCGACCAGGACTGCCAGCGGCGGCACCTGCTGGCCGGGCCGCCAGCAGCGGCTGTGGATGTTGCTGCGGAATACCGCCGCCACCTGCAGGTACAGCGGCTGGGGGCTGCGCGCGAACAGTCTGCCGGCTGCCATGATCAGGCGCCGGCCAGCAGCGCGTCGGCCATGTCGCGCAGCCGGTGCTTCTGGATCTTGACCGAGTTGGCGCTTTCCACCGACGGGAAGGCGTCCAGCACCTGGAAGCCGACGGGCACTTTGAAGCCGGCCAGCGCGCGGCGGCAGGCGGCGCGCCAGCCCTCGGGGTCGGGCCGAGCGCCGGCGTGCAGCAGCACGAAAGCAAACGGTACCGTCTTGCCGTGCTGGGTCGCGCCCACCACCTGGCAGGCCCGCACGCCGGGCAGGGTCTCGACCAGCCGTTCGATCTCCGCCGGGTTGACCAGAAAGCCGGCCAGCCGCAGCGAATCGCCCATGCGGGCCTGGAATACGAACTGGCGCCCGCTCAGCGTATAACCCAGGTCGCCGGTCTTGAAATAGCCGTCGTCGGCCAGGGCGGCGGCGGTGGCCTCGGGGTTGTCCAGGTAGCCGCGCATCAGGCTGGGCGCCTGGATTTCCAGTTCGCCCGACTGGCCGTGCGGCAGCACCTCGCCGGATTGCGGATCGCGGGCGCGCACGCGCGCTTCGGCTTCGGGGTAGATGAGCCGGCCGCCCGCCAGATAGCGCACCGACACGTCGCCTTCGCTCGCGTCGAGCGGCTGCGCGGCCACCAGCGCGACCAGTTCGCTGGACCCGTACAGGCCGGTCAGCGGCACGCCGTGCGCGGCGGCCAGGTCCAGCAAGTTGTCGAGCGCCGGCGCGAAGCTGGCGAAGCCGCACAGGCGCAGCGTGTCGAAGTCGCCCGGGCGGCCGTCCCGGAACCATTGCGCCAGCGCCTCGTTGTTGGCGTAGGCATGGGTGACGCGGTGGCGCCGGATCGCGTCGACGGCGCGGCCGGCGTCATACACCGGCTCGCACACCACCGGCACGCCGCGCGCCAGCGCCCCGGCCAGCATGGCGAAGCCGAACGCGCCGCAGAAGGGCGCCGCGGCCAGCACACGGGTGGCGGCATCGTAGCCGTAGGCATGGGCGATGGCGTCGCCATGGCGCAGCAGCGTGCGCTGGTCGTGCAGCACGAACTTCGGCAGCGAGGTGGTGCCGGAGGTGGTGAAGCACAGTACGCCGTCGTCGCGCCCGGCCGGCGCGGGCACGGGAGCGGCGCTGCGCGCCAGGCGGTCGAAGTCGAGCAGCGGCAGGCCATGCGGCGGCGGCGCCTGGCCTGCCGCGTCCAGCGCGATCACGCCGCGCAGGCCGGCCAGCGCTTGTGCCGGCACGTCGGCCAGGATGGCCGGGAAGTCGATGCCCTTGAAGCCGGGCCAGTACACCAGCCAATCGGCCCGGCCCCGGCCCAGGATGTCGGCGACTTCCGCGGCGCGGAAGCGCGTGTTGACGGCCAGCACCAGCGCGCCCAGGTGCGCGCAGGCCAGGAACGACACGACCCATTGCGCGCAATTGGGCAGCCACAGCGCCACCCGGCTGCCGGGGCCGATGCCGGCCTCGGCCAGGCCGGCGGCCAGGGCGCGCGAGGCGTCGCGCAAGGCGGCGAGCGACAGCGGGCGGTCGCGGTCGATGAGCGCGACCGCGTCGGGATGCCGGCGCGCCAGGCCGTCCAGGCGGGCGGCGAACGCCGCCGCGGCGGATTGCGGAGGTGTTGTGTGGGCCGACATTCTTGTGGTTATATGCTTAAAGTACGTATTTAAGTACTTTATTGAAATCCCGTAGCGGATACAAGCGTGCCCCGGCACGACGACAAGAGGAGACAACCCATGCGGCAACCCTCGCGCTTTTCCTTGATGAAATGCCTGGCCGTCGCGGCGTTGACGGCGCTGTGCGCGCCGGCCGCGCAGGCCGCGTACCCCGACCATCCCGTGACCGTGGTGGTGCCGTACCCGCCCGGCGGGGCCGCCGATATTTTCGGCCGCGCCATCGCCCACGCCATGGAGCCCGGCCTGAAGCAGACCGTGCTGGTGGAGAACCGGCCCGGCGCGGGCGGCAACGTCGGCATGGCGCACGTGGCGCGCAGCGCCGCCGACGGCTACACCCTGGGCCTGGGAACCATCGGCACGCAGAGCATCAACCAGTTCCTGTACGACAACATGCCGTTCGACCCGGCCCAGGACCTGGTGCCCATCGCGCTGGTGTCCACCACGCCGAACGTGCTGGCGGTGCGCACCGATTCGCCCTTCAAGACGCTGGCCGACGTCATCGCGGCGGCCAAGGCGCGCAAGGACAACAAGATCACTTACGCCTCGCCTGGCGTCGGCTCTTCGGTGCACCTGACCGGGGCCTATTTCGAGGCGGTGGCCGGCATCGAGCTGCTGCATGTCCCGTTCAAGGGCACGTCCGCGTCGCTGCCGGCGGTGGCGGGGGGGGCAGGTCGACCTGCTGTTCGACAACCTGCCCGGCTCGCTGGCGCAGATCCGCGACGGCTCGCGGGTGCGCGGCATTGCGGTTACGTCGCTGCAGCGCGATCCCGCCGTGCCCGACCTGCCCACCTTCGCCGAGGCCGGCCTGCCGGGCTTCGACGTGACCGCCTGGTTCGCCTTGTACGCGCCGCGCGGCACACCCGAGCCGGTCGTGCGCGCCTTGATCGACGCGGCGCGCGCCGGCCTGAAGGCGCCCGAACTGGGGCGCCAGTTCGCCGCCATGGGCGCGCAGCCCGGCACCTTGTTCGGCGCGGACCTCGGCGCTTTCGAGCAGCGCGAGCGCGACAAGTGGGGCAAGCTCGTCAAGCAGCGGGGTATCGCGGCCAAATGAAACATTCCACCGTCCTGGTCACCGGCGCCAGCCGCGGCATCGGCCGCGCCATTGCCGCGCGCCTGCTGGAAGACGGCTATGAAGTGGTGAACTTCAGCCGCGGCGCGCCGGCCAGCCTGCTGCCCGGCGAAACCTTCATCTCGGTCGACCTGAACGATGCCGAACGCACGCGCCAGGCGGTCGCCGAGCTGGCCGCGCAGCGCGAGGTCCTGCAACTGGTGAACAACGCCGGCATGATCAAGGTCGCCGAGATCGACCAGGTGTCGCCGCAGGCCCTGCAGGACACGCTGGCGGTGAACCTGGTGGCGCCGCTGCTGTTGTTGCAGGGCCTGCTGCCGGCGATGCGGCGACGCGGCTACGGGCGGGTCGTCAACATCGGCAGCCGCGCCGCGCTGGGCAAGCCGGGGCGGACCGCCTACGGCGCCAGCAAGGCCGGCCTGGTCGGCATGACGCGCACCTGGGCCCTGGAGCTGGCGTCCGCCGGCATCACCGTCAACGCGGTGGCGCCCGGCCCCGTGGCGACCGAGCTGTTCAACTTGTCGAATCCGCCCGATCATCCGCGCACCCGCGAGCTGGCGGCCGCCATCCCCGTGGGGCGCATCGGCCAGCCGGAAGAAGTGGCGCACGCGGTCGCCATGCTGCTGGATCCGCGCGCCGGCTTCATCACCGGCCAGACCCTGTACGTGTGCGGCGGATTGACGGTGGGCGCGGCCTGAGCCGCCCCGCCGTCAGCCGCCGCGCAGCGTCACGTCGAACCAGCCGCGCAGTGCGTTGGACAAGCGGATGCCCCGCGCCGCGTGCAGGTCGTCGAGGGTCAATACGCGCTCCTGCGCGCGCCCGGTCTCCAGCAGTTCGGCGCGCAGCACGCCCGGCAGGCAGCCGCTGGCGGGCGGCGGCGTGTACCACGCGCCGCGCACTTGCAGGTAGACGTTGGTGCGGCTGCCTTCGCACAATTCGCCGCGCTGGTTCAGGAACAACAGGTCGAAGACTTCCGGGTGCGTCGCCAGCCAGGCGGCGGCCGCGCCGTACCAGGGGCGGTGCGTGGTCTTGTAGCGCAGCAGCGGCTGGCCGGCATCCAGCGGCTGGTCGGCCAGCATGACTTGCTGGCCGGGCGCCAGCGGCGGCAGCGGCGCGGCCTGGATGCTGTGCCGGCCGTCGCGGTCGAGCAGCAGGCGCAGGCGATGCGGTCCCGGTGTGGCCAGGGCATCCGCGGCGGCGCGCAGCGCGTCCTCGACGGCATGGCCCGGCCACGCGTAATCGAGCGCGGCACAGGCGGCTTGCAGGCGCGCCAGGTGGCGGGCCAGCAGCGGGATGCGGCGCCCGGCATCGACCAGCAGGGTTTCGATCAGTTCGACAGACATGTGGCGTTCCAGTGCGCGGTTCGTGGGGCGTTGGTTCGTTTCATGTGGAGTGCGGGTTCGTCGGGCGTCCTGGCCGGGGCAGGGCGGGGCGTCCTGCAGGATGCGGGCCTTCCACAGGCATTCCTGCCATTCGAGTTCGGGGTCGGAGTCGTGCACGATGCCGCCGCCCACACTGTAGACGCCGCGGCCGGCTTTATCCAGCACCAGCGTGCGGATCGCCACGTTGAGCGAGAAATCGCCGTCGGGCGCCAGCCAGCCGATGGCGCCGCAATACAGCCCGCGCGGCGCGATCTCCATCTGGCGGATGCGGCGCATGGCCGCCACCTTGGGCGCGCCGGTCACCGATCCGCAGGGGAACAGGGCATGCAGCACCTGTGCCAGGGTGGCGCGCGGCGCCTGCGCGGTGACAGTGGAGGTCATGGTCCATACCGTCGGATAGCGTTCCAGCGAGAACAGCGACTCGACCCGCACCGAGCCGGGTTCGGCCAGCCGGCCCAGATCGTTGCGCAGCAGGTCGACGATCATCAGGTTCTCGGCGCGGTTCTTGGGGCTGGCGTGCAGTTCGCGGCCCAGCCGCGCGTCTTCGGCGGGGTCGGCGTGGCGCGGCGCGGTGCCTTTCATGGGGCGTACCGTCAGGCGTGCGCCGTCGCGCCGCACGAACAGCTCGGGCGAGAACGACAGCACCACGCGCTCGCCGTCGTCGATGCAGGCGCCGTGCGCCACCGGGTGCCGCGCGGCGATGTGTCGGTACAACTGCTGCGGGTCGCCCTGCACGCGCACGTCCAGCGGCTGGGTGTAATTGACCTGGTACAACTCGCCGGCCGCGATCAGCGCGCGGATCGCCTCGATCTGGCGCAGGTAATCGGCGCGCGCCATGCGCGGCTGCAGCGATTCGATGCGGGCGCTGCCGGGGTCGGCCGGAGCCGGCCACGGCGCCTCGCGCGCCATGTGTCCGGCCACCAACGCCACCAGGCGCGGCGCGCCGTCCTCGCCGCGCGGCGCCACCGGCCGGCCGCCGGGCGGCGGCAGGGTGGTCTCGGGGGCCAGCCACTCGCCCAGTTCATAGTCCAGCAACAGCGCGACCCAATGGCCGGCGCGGCGCGCCGCCTCGATGGCGCCCAGCGCGGCCGGCAACTCATCCGGCCGGCGCGCCTCGATGCGCTGGCGCAGGCCGCGCAGGCTCAGCGCGCGGCCCGCCAGCCGGTCTTCAAAACGGCATTGCATGATATCGAGGCGCCAGGCGCCGGGTTGTAGAGAAGGCAGCCATCGCGACACGACAGGTGTCAGACACCCGGCGCGCCGACCGTCGCCGTGGCGCGGGCCGGCAGGCCGGGAGTCTGACACCGCCGGGGGAGGCGGCCATCGCGACACGACAGGTGTCAGACACCCGGCGCGCCGGCCGTCGCCATGGCGCGGGCCGGCAGGCCGGGTGTCTGACACCCTCTGTGGGCGGCGTGTCCTGCACATCCAGGAAACCTGCCGCTCTCCCAATATGCGACTGCATGACGACCCTATCGTTGCTGCGCCAGGAACTCCGTCAGCACCCGTCCGGTATGGGAGCGATCGCGCAATTCCATGACCTGCTCGGGCGAACCTTCGGCCACCAGCCTGCCGCCGCCGGTGCCGCCTTCCGGCCCCAGGTCCAGCAGCCAGTCGGCTTCGGCGATCACGTCCAGGTTGTGTTCGATCACCACCACCGTGTTGCCCGCCGCCACCAGCCGGTGCAGCACGTGGATCAGCTTTTCCACGTCGGCCATGGACAGGCCCACCGTGGGCTCGTCCAGCACATACAGCGTATGCGGAATGCGCGAGGCGCGGCCCGTGGTGATGACGCCTTCGGTCAGGCGCGCCTTGGACAGCTCGGTGACCAGCTTGATGCGCTGCGCCTCGCCACCAGACAGCGTGGGCGAGGGCTGGCCCAGGGTCAGGTAGCCCAGCCCGACGTCCTGCATCAGCTGCAGCGGCCGGTGGATCTTCGGATGCGCGGTGAAATAGTCCAGCGCGTCATCGACCTCCATATTGAGCACTTCGCCGGCATTCTTGCCGCGCATCTGCACCGACAGCGTGTCGCTGTTGAAGCGCGCGCCGTTGCAGGCGTCGCACGGCACCTTCACATCGGGCAGGAAGCTCATCTCGATGGTGCGCATGCCCTGGCCTTCGCAGATCGGGCAGCGACCGTCGCCGGTGTTGAAAGAGAAGCGCGCCGCGCCCCAGCCGCGCATGCGCGCCTCGCGGGTATCGGCGAACTGCCGGCGCACGTCGTCCCAGAAGCCGATGTAGGTGGCCGGGCACGAGCGCGGCGTCTTGCCGATGGGGGTCTGGTCCACTTCCAGCACGCGGTCGATGGCCTGCCAGCCGGTGATTTCCTCGCAGCCGTTCCAGCGCGGCGCCTTGCCTTGCGAAACGGCCTGCACCAGGTTGTCCAGCAGCACCTCGCGCGCCAGGGTCGACTTGCCCGACCCCGACACGCCCGTGACCACGCTGAGCCGGCCCACCGGGATGCGCGCGTCGACGTGGCGCAGGTTATGGAGCCGCGCGCCGCGGATCTGGATCATGGGCGTGTCGGCCTCGACCGGCCGGCGGCCCTGCAAGGGGTGGGCCAGTGGCTTGGCCAGGTAGCGGCCCGTCACCGACTCGGGGTTGTCGATCAGGTCCTGCGCGGTGCCCTGCGCCACCACGCGGCCGCCGCGCACGCCGGCCCCGGGGCCGATGTCGATGATGTGCGAGGCGCGGCGGATGGTGTCGTCGTCGTGTTCCACCACCACCAGCGTGTTGCCGTTGCCTTCCAGGCGCGCCAGGGCGTCGAGCAGGATGCGGTTGTCGCGCGGGTGCAGGCCGATGGTAGGTTCATCCAGCACGTAGCACACGCCCTGCAGGTTGGACCCCAGCTGCGCGGCCAGGCGGATGCGCTGCGCCTCGCCGCCGGACAGCGTGGGGGCGGCGCGGTCCAGCGCCAGGTAGTCCAGCCCGACCTCCTTCATGAAGTTCAGGCGGCCGCGGATTTCCGCCAGGATGTCGCGCGCGATCTCGCCCTCGCGGCCGCGCGCCACCAGGCCGGTGAAGAACGTGTGGGCGTCGGATACCGGCATGGCGGCCAGCTCGGCGATCGAGCGGTCGCGCCAGCGCACCGCGCGGGCCACCCGGTTCAGGCGCTGGCCGTCGCACTCGGTGCAAACGCCGGCTTCGCCTTCGTAGGCGGCGTTCCAGGCGTTCTCCTCGCCGGTCTGCTCGGCGTCGAAGTCCTGCAGTTGCAGCCCGGTGCCGAAGCAGCCGGGGCACCAGCCGTGCTTGGAGTTGTACGAGAACAGGCGCGGGTCGGGCTCGGGAAAGCTGGTGCCGCACGACGGGCAGGCGCGCTTGACCGAGAAATGCTGCTGCTGCAGTTCGCTGTCGAGCGCTTCGTGCAGCTTGTCGACCGGCCACACCATGCTCATCACGCCCTGGCCGTGTTCCAGCGCGCTCTTGACGGCCTGGCGCAGCGCCGCCTCGTTGTCGGGATCGACCACCAGGTCGGCCACCGGCAGCTCGATGGTGTGCTCCTTGTAGCGGTCCAGGCGCGGCCAGGGGCTTACGGGAATGAACGCGCCGTCGACCCGCAGGTGCGTATGGCCCTTCGAGCCGGCCCATTTGGCCAGGTCGGTGTAGTAGCCCTTGCGCGCGGTCACCAGCGGCGCCAGCAGGCCGATATGGCGGCCCTTGTGCTCGCGCATCAGGCGCGCCACGATCTGGTCGGCGTTCTGCGGTTCGACCGCCACGTTGCAGTCCGGGCAATACTGCGTGCCCAGCTTCACGTACAGCAGGCGCAGGAAGTGATGGATCTCGGTCATGGTGGCCACGGTCGACTTGCGTCCGCCGCGGCTGGTGCGCTGCTCGATCGCCACCGTGGGCGGAATGCCGAAAATCGCGTCCACGTCCGGCTTGCCGGCCGGCTGCACGATGGCCCGCGCGTACGCATTGAGCGATTCCAGGTAGCGCCGCTGCCCTTCGTTGAACAGGATGTCGAATGCCAGCGTGGACTTGCCCGAGCCGGACACGCCGGTGATCACCGTGAACTTGTCGTGCGGGATCTCGACGTTGACGTTCTTCAGGTTGTGCTCGCGCGCATTGCGGATCTCGATCGCCTGCGCCTCGCGGCGGCGCCGCACCACCGATTGCAGCGGCGTGCCGCCGCCCGCGCCATAGGCCGCCACCGGTTCGGCCAGCACCGGCGTCAGGCCGGCCTGCTCGGCGATCTGCGCATCGGCGTCGTCGGTCACCACCACATCGCCCGGCAGCACGCTCACCGCGTAGTCGCGCAGGG
Organism: Bordetella genomosp. 2; assembly: GCF_002261345.1. Taxonomy (GTDB): domain Bacteria; phylum Pseudomonadota; class Gammaproteobacteria; order Burkholderiales; family Burkholderiaceae_B; genus Bordetella_A. Next base: position 501,429 of record NZ_NEVT01000003.1, read on the forward strand.
CGGCGCCGGTGTGCGAACGCGGATTGTCCATCAGGTCCTGCGGCGTCCCTACGCCGACCACCTCGCCGCCGGCGTCGCCGCCTTCGGGGCCCAGGTCGATCAGCCAGTCGGCGGCGCGGATCACGTCCAGGTTGTGCTCGATCACCAGCAGCGTGTGGCCCGCCGCCAGCAGCTTGCGGAACGCCCGCATCAGCCGCGCCACGTCGTCGAAATGCAGGCCGGTGGTGGGCTCGTCGAACAGGAACAGGCTGCCTTTCTTGGCCACCTTGGCGGTGGCGATGCCGCTGCGCGCGGCCTCGGCCAGGTGGCCGGCCAGCTTCAGGCGCTGCGCCTCGCCGCCCGACAGGGTCGGCACGGGCTGGCCCAGCCGCACGTATTCCAGGCCGACGTCGGCCAGCGGCGCCAGGCCGGTCTGCACGTCGCGCAGGCCCTTGAAGAAGTCCAGCGCCTCGCTGACCGTCATTTCCAGCACCTGGTCCACCGAGGCGCTCTTGCCCAGGTGCTCGACGCGCACTTCCAGCACTTCGGGGCGGAAGCGCCGCCCGTCGCAATCGGGGCAGCGCAGGTAGACGTCGGACAAGAACTGCATCTCGACATGCTCGAAGCCGGTGCCGCCGCAGGTGGGGCAGCGGCCGTCGCCGCTGTTGAAGCTGAAGGTGCCGGCGGTGTAGCCGCGCTCGCGGGCCAGCGGCGCCTGCGCGAACAGCTTGCGGATGGCGTCGAAAGCGCCCACGTAGCTGGCGGGGTTGGAGCGCGCGGTCTTGCCGATGGGGGTCTGGTCCACCATCACCACGTCGGCGATCTGCTCGGCCCCGAGCAGGCGTTCGTAGGCGCCCGGCGCCTCGGTGGGCTTGCCCTGGTGCTTGAGCAGGGCCGGGTACAGCACGTCCTGCACCAGGGTGGACTTGCCCGAGCCCGATACGCCGGTGACGCACACCAGCCGCCCCAGCGGCAGCTCGATCGAGACATTGCGCAGGTTGTGGGCGGTGGCGCCTTCCAGCACCAGGCGCGGCGTGTTGGCGGCCACCGGCATGGGGCGCGGCGCCTCGACGCGCTGTCGTCCGCCCAGGTAATCGCCGGTGAGCGTGGGCGTGGCGCGCAACTGGGCGGGCGTGCCGTCGAACACGATGCGCCCGCCGCGCTCACCCGGCCCCGGGCCGATGTCGATGATGCGGTCGGCCGCCACCATGACCTGCGGATCGTGCTCGACCACCACCAGCGTATTGCCGGCGTTGCGCAGCCGGTGCATGACTTCCACCACGCGGTGCATGTCGCGCGGGTGCAGGCCGATGGACGGCTCGTCCAGCACGAACAGCGTGTTCACCAGCGAGGTGCCCAGCGCCGTGGTCAGGTTGATGCGCTGCACTTCGCCGCCCGACAGCGTGCGGCTCTGGCGGTCCAGCGTCAGGTAGCCCAGGCCCACGTCGCACAGGAACTTCAGGCGCGCCCGCACTTCGCTCAGTAGCAGGTCGGTGGCCGCGTCCAGCGCGCCGCTGAACGACAGGGTGTCGAAGAACTTGCGCACGCGCTCGATGGGCAGCAGCATGACATCGTGGATCGACAGGCCAGCCAGCGATTCGAGTTGTGCGCGGGCCCACGCGGCGCTGGCCGGCATGAAGCGCTGGTAGCGTGCGTCGCCGGGCGGGAGCACTTGGTCGGCTTCCATTTTGCTGCCTAGGCGCCACAGCAAGGCGTCGGGCTTGAGCCGCGCGCCGTGGCAAGTGGGGCAGGGCGTGTAGCTGCGGTACTTGGACAGCAGCACGCGCACGTGCATCTTGTAGGCGCGGCTTTCCAGCCAGGCGAAGAAGCGGTGCACGCCGTACCACTGGGTTTTCCAGGCGTTGTTGCCGCCCTTCCAGTCGGGGTCGCCGTGCAGCACCCAGTCGCGCTGCGCCTCGGTCATGGCTTTCCAGGGCACCGACATGGGCACGCCGGCGCGCGGCGCGTACTTGGCCATGTCGTCCTGGCATTCCTTGAACGAGGGCGTCTGCCAGGGCTTGATGGCGCCCTCGCGCAAGGTCTTGTTCTCGTCGGGAATGACCAGGCCGTAGTCGATGCCGATGACCCGCCCGAATCCCCGGCAGGTCTCGCACGCGCCCAGCGGCGAATTGAACGAGAAGCTGCTGGGCAGCGGGTCGGTGTATTCGATGTCGCAGTCGGCGCAGTGCAGGCGGTCGCTGTATTTCCACACCTGCGCATCGGCGCCGTCGTCATCCAGCACGTGCACCGCCATGTGGCCGCCGCCCATGCGCAGGGCCGTGTCCAGCGCTTCCATGACGCGCTCGCGCTCGGCGCCCGACCAGCGGAAGCGATCCTGCACCACGTGCAGGATGCGGCGCTCGCCGGCCGCCGCCGCGGCCTTGCCCTTGCCCTTGCCCGCCCGGCCCTTGCCGGCGGCCGGCGCGCGCGGCGCGGCGCTTTCTTCATGGTGCACGCGCGTATAACCCTGCTGCTCGAGAAAGCCGCGCACTTCGTCTTCGGTGAAATTGGCGGGCACCGCGATGGGGAAGGTCACCACCAGGCGCGCGTCGCCGGTGGCCGGCGACCGTTGCGCCAGCGAGGCGTGGATCGAGTCCGGCGTGTCGCGCCGCACTTCGGTGGCGCAGCCTCGGCAATACAGCTTGGCGCCGCGCGCGAACAGCAGCTTGAGATGGTCGTTCAGCTCGGTCATGGTGCCGACCGTGCTGCGCGAACTGCGCACCGGGTTGGTCTGGTCGATGGCGATGGCCGGCAGGATGCCTTCGATGCGGTCGACCTGCGGCTTGTCCATGCGGTCCAGAAACTGGCGCGCATAGGGCGAGAAGGTTTCCACGTAGCGGCGCTGGCCTTCGGCATACAGTGTGTCGAACGCCAGCGAACTCTTGCCCGAGCCCGACACCCCGGTAATGACCACCAGCTCGCCGGTGGCGAGCGTCAGGTCGAGATTCTTCAGGTTGTTCTGGCGTGCGCCGACGATGCGAATGTGGGAGCTCATGGCGGGGAGGGGAAGGGCAGGAGGAAGATGGCCGGAAGGCGACAGGATATCGCTGAAAATATCTGTATATATAAACAGTATCTCAGATTCTCATTATTCCCGGTAGCGCGCCATCGACAGGAGGAGAATCGCCGTGGATAATGCCTATATTGTGAAAATATTGTCTATATTATGGACAAACACGGTGGCCGGTGCGGGTTCCGGCGGCTCGCCGATGCGATGATAATGAATACCGGGCGCGGGCCCCTGCCGCGCCGCCCGCCGGACCTTTTGCGAGATGCCCATGAATTCTGAAGCCGCCGCCCCGCTGTCCCGATTGATGGCCGACCGCGTCGTGCCCGTGCTGCGCTACGGCGATGCCGCCACGGCCGGCTATGCGGCCGAGATCGCCATCCAGGCGGGCTGCGCCGCGCTGGAGCTGACCTGGACCATCCCCGGCGTGGCCGACCTGGTGCGCGCCCTGCGCGACAAGCACGGCGACGCGCTGACGCTGGGCGTGGGAACCGTGCTCGACGAAGCCCAGGCGCGCGAGGCGCTGGTGGCCGGCGCCGATTTCATCGTCTCGCCCGGGTTGGTGCCCGGCATTGCCGACATGGCCCACGCGGCGGGCGCGTTGTGCCTGCTGGGCGCCTTCACGCCCAGCGAAGTGCTGCAGGCCCGTCGCGCGGGCGCCGACATCGTGAAAATCTTCCCGGCCGACACGGGCGGTCCGCGCCACCTCGCCGCACTGAAATCGGTGTTCCCCGACACGGTGTTCTGCCCCACCGGCGGCGTGACCCGGCAGAACATGGGCGAATACTTCGCCGCCGGCGCGGCCCTGGTGGGCATCGGCGGCAACCTCTACGACAAGGCCGCCTTTGCCGCGCGCGACACCGCCGCGCTGGTGCGCCAGGTCATGCAGACGCGCGAGGCCGCCCATGGCTGATTTCGACATCGTCGGACTGGGCGAGGCGCTCATCGAATTCAACCAGACGCGGCGCGGCGAGCCCCAATACCTTCAGGGCTATGGCGGCGACACCTCCAATGCGGTCATTGCCGCGGCGCGCCAGGGCGCGCGCTGCGCTTACCTGACGCGCGTGGGCGGCGATGCCTTCGGCGAGCAGATCCTGCAGCTCTGGCGCACCGAGGGGGTCGATACCTCGGGCGTGCGGGTCGACGAACAGGCGCACACCGGCGTGTACTTCGTGCAGCATGGCGCCGACGGCCATGTGTTCAGCTACCTGCGGCGCGACTCCGCCGCCAGCCGCATGCAACCGGCCGACCTGGACAGCGGCCTGCTGGAGCGCACCCGCTACCTGCATGTGTCGGGCATCAGCCTGGCGATCAGCGCCAGCGCCTGCGACACCGCGTTCGCCGCCATCGAACGCACGCGCGGCGCGGGTGGACAGCTCAGCCTCGATTCCAACCTGCGCCTGCGCCTGTGGCCGGTCGCCCGCGCCCGCGCGATCCTGCGCGAGGCCTTGAGCATGGCCGACCTGTTCCTGCCCAGCATGGACGACCTGCGCCATCTCACCGGCCACACCGACCCGGACCGTACCCTGGACTGGATCCGCGCCGCCGGCGCGCCGGGGGTGGTGGTGCTGAAGCTCGGCAAGGACGGCGCCATCGTCGATGACGGCCGCGAGCGCCGTGTCGTGCCGGGCGTGGCGGTGCAGGCGGTGGACGCCACCGGCGCGGGCGATTGCTTCGCCGGCAACCTGCTGGCGCGCCGCTGCGCCGGCGACGACTGGCTGGCCGCCGTGCGCTACGCCAATACGGCCGCGGCGCTGTCGACCACCGGCTACGGCGCAGTGGATCCCCTGCCGCGCCCCGCCGCGGTCCAGGCGCGGCTGCATGCGGGGCAGGCCGGGCCGGCCTAGGCCGGCTGGCGGCCAGCCCGTTTTCAGGCTAGAATGCCGAGTTATCCCGTTTTTTGCCACCAGCCTGTAGCCCCTGGCCCGGACCGATCCGGTTTCATTCCAAGGGCGCGCCGGGCGGGTTTGGGCACCATCGAACCTTACCGGAGAATCCATCATGGCTGAGCGTAAACGCGTACGTCGCAACACCCTGGAACGCCGTTGCCTGGGCAAGTCGTTCAAGCGCCTGTTCGTCAACGCGCCCAAGGGCGTCTTCAAGATGCTGGAAAAGATCAAGCGCGTGTAATCCGCCCGCTTGCACAAAAAACCGCCGGCTGCCGGCGGTTTTTTTTCGCCTGCCGGCGCCTATTGCGCGGTGCGCCTCTTCCCGCATGCCAAGCGGGCCCGCCGCCTCATTCGACCGGGTCCAGCCACGGCCGCAGGAAGTCCATGAAGGCGCGTGTCTTGGCCGGCAGCACGGGCGAGGGAAACACCGCGAACACCGACAGCGGGTCGGTGCTCCAGCCCGGCAGGATGCGGCGCAGGCCGTTGCGATCGATGATGGGCGCCAGGGCGCGGCAATTGGGCAGCCGCGTGATGCCGAGGCCCAGCCCCGACAGCGTGCCGATGACGCTGATGTTGTTGCCGGCGATCGCGCCCCGGATCTGCACCCGCTCGCTGCGCTCGCCGTTGCGCAAGGTCCAGAATGAATGCTCGTGGTCGATGGCGGTGCGCAGGCATTCGTGCGCCGCGAGGTCGCCCGGCTGGCGCGGCTCGCCGTGCGCCTGCAGATACTCCTGCGACGCATACAGGTAGCTTTCCAGCGCGACGATCTCGCGCACGGCCGGGTCTTCCGCCGCGCTCGGCTCTGCCGCGGCGGGATGGCGGCCGAAGCGCAGCGCGATGTCGAACGGGCCGCCCTGCGAGTTCTCGATCGCCTTCTGGTTCAGGTCGAACTCGCATTCCAGGTCGGGATAGCGCTCGGTGAACGCTTTGAGCGCCTCGGGCAGCAGCCAGATGGCCATGCTGTAGGGAATCGAAATGCTGAGCCGTCCTTGCGGGCTGGCGGACAGCGCGAGGATCTGTTCATGCGCCAGGCGGGCTTCGTCGACCAGCCCCTGGCAGCGCTGCAAGTAAGCGACACCCGCGTCGGTCAGTTCCAGCCGCCGCGTGTTCCGGTTGATCAATCGCAAGCCGATGGCGCGCTCCAGTTGCCCGATGCGGCGCGACAGGGTCGACGTCGGCATGGACAGTGCGCGGGCAGCCAGGCTGAAGCTCTTGCGCCGGGCCACCTCGACGAACAGCGCGATATCGTTGAGCTGGACGGGATGGGATTCCATGAATATTCCGGATGGGCGGGGCAGAGTTTGCCCGCCGGACGCGCGCCGGCGCCCTCATCTCGTACAGAAATGAAAAAACATGACAGATTTTTTTGCAAAATCAGACGGGGCGGATACGTTGACAACACGCATATCCCATACACTGGAGCCCTTGTTTTTACCCATCACATAATCAGAACAGACCGTCGCAGTCGTCCACCCGCGAGCCGGCACAGCGCATGAGTGACCCGCATTACGTGTTTACGGTACTGACGCCCACCTACAATCGGGCCGCCACGCTGTACCGTGTCTATGAATCCCTCAGGCGGCAGACCTGTCGCAATTTCGAGTGGTTGATCGTCGACGACGGCTCCACCGATCGCACGCACGAGGCCGTGCTGGCCTGGCAAGCGCAGGCCGATTTCCCCATCCGCTACGTCTGGCAGAAGAACCAGCACAAGAAAACCGCGTTCAACCGCGGCGTGCGCGAGGCGCGCGGCGAGTTCATCATCACGCTCGACAGCGACGACGAAATCCCCCCCGATGCGCTGCAGATCCTGCGCGACGCCTGGGAGCACATCCCGCCCGACCGGCGCGATGCCTATGTGGCCGTCACCGGCCTGTGCGCCCGTCCCGACGGCACCATCGTGGGCGACCGCTTCCCCCAGGATGTCTTCGACACTTCCGCGGTCGAGCTGTATTTCCGCCATCGCATCAAGGGTGAAAAATTCGGCAGCATGCGCACCGAAGTGTTGCGCCGCTTCCCGTTCCCCGAGGACGTCGCCGGCTTCGTGCCGGAAAGCCTGATCTGGTGGGCCATGGCGCGCGCCGGCTATCTCAGCCGCTGCATCAACCAGGTGGTGCGCATCTACCACCCCAGCGCCGATGGACTGACCCGCGGGGCCGTGTCGGTGCGCAACAATGTGCAAGGCTTGTATCTGTTGGCGTGGGACATCCTGCAGCATCACATGGACTGGTTCCGCTACCGGCCCAAGGAATTCCTGATGGCCGCGGCGCGCTACACGCGCTTTCGCCTCGATCTCGAATATTCCGGCCTGCCCACGGCGGTGCGGGCCTACCGGCTGACCCAGCCGGCGGCGCGCGCTGGTGCTGCTCATGTGGCCGCTGGGGTATCTGCTGTACCGCCGCGACCGGCGGCGCGGGCTGGCGTAGCCGCGCTTGACTTAGAGCGCGCTCTAACCCCTAGCATGGCCGGCATGGAATCCTTCCTCACCATCGAACAGATGGCGCGTCGAGCCGGGCTGAGCGCGCACGCGCTGCGCTATTACGAGCGCATCGGCCTGATCCGCGGCGTGCCGCGGGGGCCGGGCGGCCAGCGCCGCTACGGCCCCGGCGAGATCGCGTGGGTGGAATTCCTGCTGCGCCTGCGAAACACCGGCATGCCCATTGCGCAAATGCGGGAGTTCGCGGCGTTGCGCCATGCGGGAGACGCCACTGCCGGCGCGCGGCGCGCCATGCTGGAGCGCCACCTCGGCCAGGTACGGACGCAGCTCGACGCGCTCGTGCAGGCCGCCGGGGCGCTGGAATCCAAGATCGCCGTCTATCGCGCCATGGAAGGCGCTGCCGCATCGGCTTCCTCCTCATCTTCGTCCAGGAACCGCGATGCAGAACCCACAATTGCCTCCCAACCCGTCCGCCGGCGCGCCCGACCGCTATGAGCGGGGCCTCGAAAAACTGCGGGAGATAGACGGCGCGGCCGGCCAGGCCGTGGTCGACAGCCTGGCCGACATCGCGCCCGACTTCGCCCGCTACCTGATCGAGTTTCCGTTCGGCGACATCTACGCGCGGCCCGGCCTGTCGACGCGCGACCGCGAGATCGCCGTGGTGGCGGCCCTGGCCGCGCTCGGCCACGCCCAGCCCCAGCTCGGCGTGCACATCCAGGCCGCGCTGAACGTGGGCGTCACGCGCGAGGAAATTATCGAGATCCTCATGATGATGTCCGTCTATGCCGGCTTCCCGGCGGCCTTGAACGCCCTGTCCACCGCGCGCACCGCGTTCCGTGCCCATGCCGGCGAGGCTCATCGGGCGGCACCGGTGTCAGACACCTCCGCCGGAGGTGTCTGACACCTACGGGCAGGCTACCGGGCTTCCGGCGCGCCCGCATCCTCGTCGTCATCGTCCTCGTCATCGTCATCGTCGTCGGGCAGCGGCTCGTCGCCCAGCGCGAAGGGCAGCACATCGGCCAGTTCATCGGACCAGGCGGCTTCCTCGCCTTGCTGGTCGAGCTTGACGAAACGCTCGCCCTGCGCGAGCGTGATCTGTATGGCCCACAGGTACAGGCAGTCGTAGGTATCGTCGTCGGACGGGTCGAGCCCGCCGCGATTGCCCAGCAGGCGCGCGGCGGGGCCGCCCAGTTGCACGTGGGGCTGCTCGTCGTCCGGCGCGTCCTGGCCCAGCGGGATGCCGAAGGTGACCCATTCGGTGCCTTCCTCGCCCAGTTCGACTTCGGCCAGCACCGGCTTGCCCAGGTAGGCGCTGAGGGCATCGGCGGTCTTGGCCAGCATGTCCAGTTCCTGGGTGCTGAAATGAGTCAATGAGGCCGGCGGCGTGGCGGAGGCGGACATGGCGGTTCCTGTGGGCGCGGGGGCGCTGCGTGGGTGGATTCGGATAGCGATATTGTCGCGCGTTTGCGCCCGCATTTCGCGCCGCGGGCCCGGGCGGCGCTAATATCGCGGCTTTTCCGCCGTCTCTCCGGCCGCCAGCTCCACCCGACCATGCCTTACGCCCCACCCGCGCCGTCGCCCCGCCACCTGCTGTTCCCGCTGCTGGCCGCCCTGATCTGGTCGCTGAACATGGTGGTCACCAAGCTGGCCGCGGCCGTCATCGCGCCGGCCACCATCGGCTTCTACCGCTGGGTGCTGGCGGCGCTGGTGCTCACGCCGTTCGTCCTGCCGCGCGTGCTGCGCCAGCGCCATGCCATCGTCCCGCACCTGGGCAGGCTGGCGGTGCTGGGCGCGCTGGGCATGGCGGTGTACCAGGGGCTGACCTACGTGGCCGCGGCCACCACCACGGCCACCAACATGGGCATCATCACCGCCATGGTGCCGCTGCTGACCATCGCGCTGGGCTGCCTGCTGCTGCGCGAGCGTCCCGCCGCCACGGCGCTGCTGGGCGGCGCGCTGTCGCTGGCCGGCCTGGGCGTCTTGCTGGGCGAGGGCGACCCGGCCCGGCTGCTGGCGGTGGGCGGCAGCCCCGGCGACGCGCTGATGGGCCTGGCGGCGCTGGCCTATGCGCTGTACGGGGTGCTGCTGCGCCGCTGGTCGCTGCCGATCGGGCTGTGGCAATCGCTGTATGTGCAGGTGCTGTTCGGCATCCTGTTCCAGCTGCCGTGGTTCCTGCTCGCGCCGGCTTCGCCGCTGACGGCCGCCAACCTGCCGCTGGTGCTGTACGCGGGCATTTTCCCGTCGCTGTTCGCGCCGTACTTGTGGATGCAGGGCGTACGCCACCTGGGGCCCAGCCGGGCCAGCATCTTCCTGAACCTGATGCCGGTAGGCACCGTGGCCATCGCCGCGGCCGTGCTGGGCGAAGTGCCGCACCTGTATCACGTGGCGGGCGGCCTGATGGCGCTGGCCGGCGTCAGCCTGGCGCAGTGGCGGCCGCGCGGCGCGGCGCGCCGGCCCGCCTGAACGGTTCCGGCCTACAATCGTCGTTTCCGTCCGATTTCTGTCTTTGCATACGAGCCCATGGCCCAATACGTCTACACCATGAATCGCGTCGGCAAGATCGTGCCGCCCAAGCGGCAGATCCTGCGCGACATCTCCCTCTCGTTTTTCCCCGGCGCCAAGATCGGCGTGCTGGGCCTGAACGGCTCGGGCAAGTCGACGCTGCTCAAGATCATGGCCGGCGTCGACAAAGAGATCGAAGGCGAGGCCGTGCCCATGCCGGGCCTGAACATCGGCTACCTGCCGCAAGAGCCGCAGCTCGATCCCGCGCATACGGTGCGCCAGGCGGTCGAGGAAGGCCTGGGCGCGGTCGTGAACGCCAAGAAGCGCCTCGACGAAGTCTACGCGGCCTATGCCGAGCCGGACGCCGATTTCGACGCGCTGGCCGCCGAGCAGGCCGAACTGGAAGCCATCATCGCGGCGGCCGCCTCCAGCGGCGCCGACGACATCGAACACCAGATGGAGATCGCCGCCGACGCCCTGCGCCTGCCGCCCTGGGATGCGGTGGTAGGCAACCTGTCCGGCGGCGAGAAGCGCCGCGTGGCGCTGTGCCGCCTGTTGCTGTCCAAGCCCGACATGCTGCTGCTGGACGAGCCCACCAACCACCTCGACGCCGAAAGCGTCGAATGGCTGGAACAGTTCCTGCACAAATTCCCCGGCACCGTGGTGGGCGTGACGCACGACCGCTACTTCCTCGACAATGCGGCCGAGTGGATCCTCGAACTCGATCGCGGCCACGGCATTCCCTGGAAAGGCAACTACAGCTCGTGGCTCGAGCAGAAGGAAGCCCGCCTCAAGCAGGAAGAGGCCGCCGAATCGGCGCGCCAGAAGACCATCAAGAAAGAGCTCGAGTGGGTGCGCCAGAATCCCAAGGGCCGCCAGGCCAAGGCCAAGGCCCGCCTGTCGCGTTTCGAAGAACTGTCCTCCTACGAATACCAGAAGCGCAACGAGACCCAGGAAATCTTCATCCCCGTGGGCGAGCGCCTCGGCAACGAGGTCATCGAGTTCAACAACGTCAGCAAGGCCTATGGCGACCGCCTGCTGATCGACAACCTCAGCTTCAAGGTGCCGCCCGGCGCCATCGTCGGCATCATCGGCGCCAACGGCGCCGGTAAATCGACCCTGTTCCGCATGATCGCCGGCCGCGAGCAGCCTGATTCGGGCGAGATCAAGATCGGCCAGACCGTCAAGCTGGCCTTCGTCGACCAGTCGCGCGATTCGCTGCAGGACAACAAGACCGTGTTCGACGCCGTGTCCGATGGCGCGGACCTGCTCACGGTCGGCAAGTTCGAGATGTCGTCGCGCGCCTACCTGGGCCGCTTCAACTTCAAGGGCGCCGACCAGAACAAGATCGTCGGCCAGCTGTCGGGCGGCGAACGCGGCCGGCTGCACCTGGCCAAGACGCTGATCGCCGGCGGCAACGTGCTGTTGCTCGACGAACCGTCCAACGATCTCGACGTGGAAACCCTGCGCGCCCTGGAAGACGCGCTGCTGGAATTCCCCGGCTGCGTCATGGTGATCAGCCACGACCGCTGGTTCCTGGACCGCATCGCCACGCACATCCTGGCGTTCGAAGGCGACTCCCAGGTGGTGTTCTTCGACGGCAACTACCAGGAATACGAGGCCGACAAGAAGCGCCGCCTGGGCGAAGAGGGCGCCAAGCCGCGCCGCCTGCGCTACAAGGCGCTCAAATAAGAGGCCCGCCAATGCTGCTGCAAGCCGCCGATTCGACGCTGCTGGTGGTCGACATGCAGGAACGCCTGGTGCCGGCCATCGCCGGCGCCGACGCGATGCTGGGGACGGCGCACAAGCTGGCGCAGGGCGCGCGCCTGCTCGGCGTGCCGGTGGTCGCCACCGAGCACAACAGCGGCGCGCTGGGAGCCACGGTGGCGCCGCTGCGCGATGCGGTGCAGGCGGTGTTCCAGAAGCGGCATTTCTCGGCGGCGCGCGAGCCGGGCTTCGAGGCCTGGCTGCCGCCGGCCCGGCATACCGTGCTGGTGGTGGGCTGCGAGGCCCACGTCTGCGTGCTGCAGACCATCGTCGGCCTGCTGGAGCTGAACTATCGCGCGGTGCTGGTGTCAGATGCCGTGGGGTCGCGCCGGCCCGACGACCGCCATGCCGGCATGCGCCGCATCCGCGCCGCGGGCGCCACGGTCGTCACGGCCGAAATGGCCTTGTTCGAGTGGCTGGAAACTTGCGATCACCCGCAGTTCCGCGACGTGTTACGTTTAGTGAAATAGTCGCGGCAAGGCGCAACATCTGCCGCTGTAACAGGCCGGGTCGCCTACCCCTGGATACAATTTATGGGCATCCCTAACAGCTCCCGGCGGCGTATTTTGCGATTCTGAAGGTTCAAAGTATGTGAGGGGACGCGGTAGTGCCGGTAGTGGCCTGTCTGGTTGTCAGCGCGCTTCCCGGGCACAAGAATAGGAGCCTCATCATGATGAAAATCGGTACTTTCTCGAAGATCTGCACGGCCATCGTGCTGGCCGCCTCCGTGGCGGGTTGTTCGTCCTGGGACAGCATGAACCGTCGCCAGAAAAGCACGGTAGGCGGCGCCGCCATCGGCGGCGTGGCCGGCGCCGTGATCAGTAACGGCGGCATCCTGGGTACGGTCGGCGGCGCCGCGCTGGGCGGCATCATCGGCGACCAGGTCGGCAAGTAAGCCGCGTCGCCACGCATGCAGGCAGGCGGCCCGGCCTGCCCGCACGGAAGGCCCGCTGCCGGTTCGAACCGGCGCGGGCCTTCTTTTTTGTCGCCGCGCATCCGCCGCCGGGCGACCCGGCAGCCGCGCTTTACCGGCCGTCCGCGCCGGCGTTCTCCGGCAGGATGACGAACGCCTCGGGCTGGCCGGCCAGGTAGCGCACCCGGAACGGCTGGCCCACGGCGGGATAGCGCACCTCGCGCCGGCTGGGATAGACGTTGAAATCGGAGCTGTCGAAGTGCGTCTCCATCCGTTCGCCGTCGGCTTTCTGCAGCATGACGGTATAACGCCGCACGGGGCGATCGTTATAGATGTTGCCGGTGTCCCGGCTGGAGACGATCACGGCCTGGCCGGGCGTTCCATAGTGGTAGATCAGCGGGGCGGTCAGGCGCGAACCGAAGAAAAACAGCGCGGGCGTGCCGAATGGAATGCAGATCAGCAAGGCGCCGATCGCCGCCATGAGCGGCGTGCTGGATTGGGGCACCCCCATCAGCCGGGCGGCCGCCGCCAGCAATAACACCAGGGCAACAATAAGAACGGGAAACGGCCATACCTTGTCGACCGCCCAGACCAGCGACGACACCAGGGCTTCCATCATGATGATCCTGTGTCCGGGCGCTCAGGCAGCCAGTACCAGCACGGTAAGCTGGCTGGGGACCACGCGGCACGAAACCGGGCAATTGATGAGGTTGGCCGGCCCGATACTGGTCACCCGCGTACTGGGCGTGCCCCTGACGATGACCGTGAACGCGCCGGTGAGGTGCTGCTGTCTGGACATCACGGTCTGCGAGACCAGGCCCAGCCCGATGCCGGGAGTGTCGCCCATGGTCAGCGGGCGGACGCTCATCAAGTTGTGCCACGGCCCGCCGCCGGCCAGGATATTGAACGCAACCGGGATGGTCAGGGGCCCCAGGGCTATGTTCGGGTAGGGAATGGGCGGGATGGGCGTCTTGCATACATCGGGAAAGCCCAGGTCCATTCCGCCAAACTGTGCATTCGCAAACATCGATTCTTCCTCCGGTAGGGTGAGTATGGCGTGCTAGCCCACCAGGATTTGCTTGCCGTCGGCCTTGACCAACGCTTCGCCATTGATGAACGTGGTATTTCCGCTAAGGCGGGCTATGAAATCCGCGGCGTAGTCGAGATTGACCGCCTTGACCGTATCGGTGCCGGTGACGTAGCGCGCCGACCGGCCCGTCGTTTCCGTCACGGATCCGTAGTACGACTCTCTTTGATCGCCCGTGTACCGGGCGGTCATGGCCGCGACATCCAGCTCGACGCTGGTCAGCGTATAGCGATGGCTCTTGATGGTCCAGTCGGCGGCGTCGACGGCGCCCGAGCCGGCCTCGAGGCTGAAGGCGTCCGCCGCCATCGCCAGACGATCATGCGCCGTCAGGGAAAGCCGGTCCGCGGACACGGCCAACTCGCCGTCGACCCGCAAGTGGGTGCGTCCGCTGGCGCCCTGTTCCAGCACCGCAATGATGTAGAGCCCGCCCGCGGCGTCGCCCGATACCAGGACCTTGTCGCCCGGCTCGGGCATCAGCAGGCAGCTTGCCGCGCGCTTGACCCGGTATTGGCGCCCATGTTCGCGATTGCTGACAGTAAAGTGGGCACTGTCGTGCGCGTCGACCAGGAACGCGCTGTGCACATGGATGTCGCCGTTGAACGAGTTCGCCGGCTTTTGCAGCAGCGGGTCCAGGTGCCCGGCGTCGCCGTCGGCCCCGCAAGCGGCTTGCTGCTGGATGCCGTTGCCCGGTTGTCGATGGTTCATGACAGTCTCACCCATTGTTCGGCGCGCAGCAGTTCGTGGTCGGCGGGCAGGATGCCGGCCCTGGATCCATAGCGGGTTTCATGGTCGATGACCGCATGATGCTTGCTGCGCATGAAGCGGCCGCCGCTGAAATCGGCATGGCTGATATTGGAATAAGAGAAATCCGTGAATGTCATGCTGCAGTCGGAAAAGTCGGCGTGCTGCAGGTTGGCGCGATTCAGGATTGTCATGTTCATGTCGGCGCCGCGGAAGACAGCGCCTTCGCAGTCGGCATCGGAAAAATTGGCGCATTCGAGTTGCGCGCCGGCAAATACCGCCTGGCTCGCGCGGGCTTCCAGCACCAGGGCCTGCCGCATATTGGCCCGGACGAACCGGCACGCCTGCAGCCCGCAGCCCTTGAAACAGGCCTGCGACAGATCCGCATCGGAGAAGTCGCTGCCCGCCATATCGCTGTCGGTGAACTGGCTCTGGGCCAGCGGCACGCCCCGGAAATCATAGTCTCTCGCGCGGCACTCCATCGCGATCAGGTTGGTGAAGTTGGCATTCTCCAGCGTCAGGTTGCCGAAATCGAAGTCGGCCAGCACCAGGTGCAGGAAGGTGGAGTCCTTGAACCCCAGGCGCACTTGCTGATTGCCGGACAGCACCAGTTTCTTCACCTGGCACGCCTCTATGCGCAGATCGAGGATCGGCGCGTCGAGCAGTGACCCTTCGGCGTACTGGCACTCGCTGAACAGGCACCCTTCAAAGGCGCACGCGAGGAACTGGTGCGCCTCGAGCGTGGCGCGTTCGAATACGCAGTCCACGAAGCGGCAACTCGTGAACACGCAGTCCTTGAGCGTCGTCGCCGACCAGCGCACGCCGGCAAAGACCACCGTATCGATATGGCAGGAACGCCAGTCCATTTCCACAAAGGTGTTGTGTTCAAAAATGCACTGGCGGATCTCCGCGCCATGCCACGCCATCGCCTGCCACGACAGGCCCTTCCATAGCAAGCCCGTGACCGGTTCGCCATGGTCCACTTGCGCCAGGAACTGCTGCTGTGCTGCCTGAGACTGCATGGTTCATTTACGCATGGGATAAATATTGGACCTGTCCATCAACATATCCTGTTGAACCGTATTTGAGTCCGCCCTGATCATGGATAGCTCCGCACTGAAGAAAGACACGTGCCGCAACTGGGTTCCCGCCAAGTCGGCGGCCTTCATCTGGGCCTCGCTGAAATCTGCATTGGTCACACTGGCGCCGGACAGGTCGGCCCGGATGAACAGGCTTTGCTTGAAGAAGCTGTCCGCAAGACGGATGCCCTGCAGCCTGGCCTCGGAGAAATCGCAGGTGCTCAGGTCGCTGGCAATGATGGCGCCTTGATCGAAATGAACTTTCCTGAAACTGGATGCCGAGATGGTCGAATGGGAAATGTCGGCATCCAGGATGGCGCTTCCGGGAGCGATATAGAGCTTCGACGCCCGGCATCCGGCCAGCTGGAATCCGCGTATCGCCGGCAGGCCGACGAATGACATGGAGTCGATGCGGCAAGCCTCCATGCGCAGGCCGGTCATTTTTCCCTGGATAAAGGCATGCCGCAGAAAATCGCACTCCCGGAACGCGATGTGCTGCAGGCCGCCGCGCATGCACGAGAAATTGACGAACCGGCATCGCTCGAACACGCAGTTCTTCAAGCTGATCCTGAAATGCATCCATGCGCTCAGCTCCGACCGTTCGAAGCGGCAGTCTTCAAACTGCGCCTTGTCCGACTGCACGTCGGGAAGCCGGCAATCGATGAACTGGCATTGCCTGAAGCGCGCCCGGCTCCAGTCCGCCGACGCGAAGTCGCAGCCTTCGAAAACGACCTGGTCCAGGCGGCAGTCCGCCATCCGCGCCTTGCTGAAATCACAACCGGTGATGCGGCTCTCCCGGATCGTCAGGCCGTCCAGGTTCCAGCCCGCATAAGAAACGCGCGTCGCGGCAAAGCCGCGTAATTCGTAGCCGTCGTGACCGGCCGGCAATGGCTCGGTGGCCAGTTGGTTCAGGCCGAAAACCCGGAGCAGGCGCCGGGGGGCGCCGGCCGCGCGTCCTGCCCGTGCGGCGTCGGGCGCTCGCAATACGGTGTCCTCGAATTGTTCGAGCTGCTGCAGCCGCAACTGCCGCAGCTGTTCTTGCGCGGCGTGGCTGTCCAGGGCTCGGGAGCCGGCGCCCGCCTCGACCCGCTGCTCGGCGTCCTTTCTCAAGGAAGCCAGTAGCGCCGTCCGGCGCGCCTCCAGGAATCGCTGCTGTTCATCCTTGGCCGCCTGCGGCACATCACCGGCGTCCTGCCTGGGCACCTGCCGGCGCGCGCGCAGCTCTTTCCGGGCCGCCTTCAGGTTCGCGACCGGGCGCTGCTGCCTGAGCAGGTCTTCGATGATGTCGTCGCGCGCTATCTTGCCGTTCCGGCTTTTCGCCAGCCAGGCCAGTTCTGTGTCGAGCCGGGCCGCATCCTCGGGCCGGGCGGGGTAGTCCCCACGCGAGACGTTGCGGGCCAGTTCCTGTTCCACTTTCCTGAGCTTGTTCCGCAGCAATGGCGAAAGCTCGATCTCGTCCGATGCGGTATGGCGGATGAAGCGGGCGTCGACCAGCTGCTTGTCCAGCAGCGCATGAAACGGGCCGGTTTCCGGATGGACGCGCTGGCGGAAAACATCTTCGTAGTACGCCGGCGCCCGGGTCGAGTCGCTATGCTCGGCGGCATACAGGATGTGGCTGACGTCGCTGGCATCGTCCTCATCGACAGGCACCGCGCCTTGATACAGCAGGATCGCCTTTTCAAGATGCGGGTAGGCCCAGTAAGTGGTCAGCCGCAGCGGCACTTCCTCCAGGAAGCCGGCCTCCTGGGCCACTGCCGCCGCTTTCTTGATGAAGGCGCGCGCGGCCAGGGGCGGAACGGTCGTGGCCAGGGTTTCCTTGTCGGGGTGCAAATGGGTGAAGACGATCCGGTCGCCGGCCTGCAGGCGATCGAGCCGTTGTCGCGGCGGACTCTGGTTGAAGTACGCCCAGTCGATATCCCGCGCGAATCCGGGGAACTCATGAACCCGCCAGTGATCGTCATAGGTCCCGAGCATCCGGTTCCTGCCGGGGGATTCGACCGGAATGGCGCAGTACCCGGCCGGGGCATGGCGCTGCCCCTCGTGCACGACGGGGCGCGCGGGATCTTCGATGTTCGGCAGGAACCGGACGCGCAGGCCGTCGATCTCGGCTTCCCGGTATCCCTTGCCCCGCGGGTTTTCCTCGAACCCAGGGCCGCCATAGGCGTTGCGCCAGTTGATCGCGATTTTCTCGAACGGCAGGGCCGGGCTTGGCCTGCCGTCCGACCAATAGCGATCGCCGGTGACCCACAAGTCTTTCCTGACATTATTGACCGTCACCGATACGGCGGTCCGGCCCTGCACGGCATATTTGCCGAATCCATAGCCGTTCAAGATGATCTCAGGCGTGCGCTTGGGGATGCCGAAGTCCAGCACCTCCGCGTCGAAATTGCGCACGGACTCTTCGTTGAATATGCCCCATAGCCGTTGCTCCGTATCGAGGTGGAAATCGGAAGAAAAATCCACCATCGCGTACGCGGTTACGGCCAGATAATCGGTGTTCAGATACCTGTATGGACGGGTCAGGCAGGAAAGGCGGTTGGGCTTGATGACTTTCATCTAATCGGCGCGCAGGTTCCCCGGCGCTCAGACAATCAGGAACAGCGCCTTGAACACCGTCTTCATCGTGCCATATTCCATTTCCACCGGCTTGTTCCGGATGGAAAGCCCGGCGATGTCCAGCTTGATGGCCCCGAGATCCAGCTTCTTCCCGTAGTAGGTGTTCTGCGAAACCGAGGCTTGATGCCGCAGCCCGGTAATGGACTGGTGCAAGCCGCGGAACTGGAAAATCTCCGCGAAAGCCTCGCCTTTCCATATGCCATTGGTGAAATTCGACTTGCTGGTTTCCTTGACCGTCGCCCCGTTCCAGAGCAGCTCGGGCGTCTCGAAGCTGATGCTGGCCGGCGCCTTCACCGTCATCGCGTCGCCTTCCATTTTTATCGAGTGTGCGTCGCCGCCTTTCTGGATCTCCACCGGTCCCGCGCTCGCCAGCAGCTTCATGCTGGTGGACGTGGTGAACTCGCCCTTGCCGCCGGTGGCTTCGATGTAGACGTCGGTGGGGGCCTTGAGCGTGGCGTTGTCGCCTTCGAACGCCAATTGGTGGTCGTCGCCGCCTTTCTGCAGGTTGACGTTCTTGTCGCCGGTCGATTTCACCAGCACGATATCGTTGGCCTCGAATTTCCCGTAGCCGGTATCCGCCTTGATATGGACATGGCCGTCGGTGGACGTCATGTCGATGTCGGAAGTGGTGGTGTTCGTATACTTGTGCGAGAAAACCTCGACCCGGTCGCCCTCGGTGACCCGCAGCGTGTCGAGCCCTTCGACCGTGGTGTCCCGGTATGCCCCGATCTTGTTGATCTGGTAATCGCCGACGGTGTTGTCTTCGAACGTGCCGATCGTGGTGGTGCGCGATTCTCCTACATCGCGGGTTTCCAGCCCTTCCACCACCACGTGCAGGTCTTTTTCCGAGTGCAGCTTCACATATTCGCTGCCCAGCTTGTTTTCAATGTACAGGTGGCTTTCGTTGGCCGGACTGCCATAGTGCGAGCGGCTGCTGAAGCCCACGATAGTGGGGGAGGGGCAGAAGCCCTCCGCCGGCATCTGGTGGTCGTTGTAGACGCGGCCCGTCACCAGCGGGCGATCCGGGTTGCCGCCGATGAAGTCCACCACCACTTCCTGGCCGACCCGCGGCGTGCTGACGGCGCCATAGCCGTTGCCCGCCGAATCGTTCGATACGCGCACCCAGCATGAACTGTTCTCGTCGGGCTGGTTATAGCGGTCCCAGCGGAAATGCAGTTTCACGCGCTGGTACTCGTCGGTATATACCTCGGCGCCCGCCGGGCCCGTCACCACGGCAGTCTGCGGGCCGGTGGTGCGGGGAATGGGCGTCACCATGGGCGCGCGGAACGGCAGGCTGGTGGGCTGCACCGTGAACTCGAAGCGGTATTCGCCCTCGCCTTCGCCGGACTGGTAGCCGGCCTCGGTCAGGAAATATTCCACCGAGACGATCAGGTATTCCCGGATATCCGCCTTGCGCGGGCTGCGCCGCAACCGGAACGTGTAGCCCGGGGCCAGGCCGCGCACATTGGCGCTGCCGCTGCAGCGCTCGCTGGCGGAGCGGGTTTCCTCGAGCCGGATCTTGACGTAGTGCTCGCCCTGCTGGACATCGACGTATCCGGCCTGCCATTCGTATATCTCGCGGTTGGCCTGCGCCACCGGGTAGCTGTCTTTCAGGCGGGTGTGCAGGTCGAGGCTGGATTTCTTGAAATCGTAGTCGTTGACGACATACTCGATGCCGCGCAGTTCTTCCCCGCTGCTCCAGGCGTGGATCGTCTGTTCTTCGGCCAGGACGTTGTCTTCGCGCGGGAAGTAATCCAGCGAGGCATAGTCCGGCAGCGGTTCGTGCTCGTTGATGTCGTCGATCAGCACCAGCGTGTGCTGGTTCTTGTCGTGCTTGAAGTAGTAGTAGATCCCTTCGTGTTCCATCAGCCGGCTGATGAAATCGAAATCGCTTTCTTCGTACTGGACGCAATATTCGCGGGTTCGATAAGTGCCCTGCAGCCTTTTCTCGTAGACATAGCCGGAATACGAGCCCAGCACCTCGTCCAGTATCTCGACGACGCTCTTGTTCTGGTAGATCTTGCAATCGCGGTTGCGCGTCAGGTACCACAGCCAGGGCCGCACGGTGGCCCGGTAGCGCGCCAGGCGCAAGCCGCCCGACTCCTGCCCCACGTAGGCGAACCGGGTGACGTCGCCGCTCAGATGGCGCTTCGCGCCATGCTGGGTTTCTATTTCCAGGGTCAGCGGCTTGCCCAGCACCGAGGTGCCGCTGATTGCCGTGGTCTGCGCCACCAGTTCCACTTCAAACTCATACAGTTCGGACAAGGCTTCCCGTCCGTGCATGGTTTTGAACTTCAATGCCGCCCCGAGGGCGGTTTCAGCGACGACGACTCGATTCATGACCCCGACTCTGTGCAAGGTGTTGGGCGCGGATGTACCTGCTCCGACTGTGACACTTTCGAGGCAATACTAGATTTCCAAGATGCTGTTCACATGACAGTCAGCAAAACTTACATTTAAAGAAGATATGTTGAAAACGCAGGCGCTGGCCGTGCGCCGCCCGTCTACGCGGTTCGCGGCGGCAAACAAAAAGCCCCGGCGTGTGTAACGCCGGGGCCTCGCGCCGGTGCCTGATGCCGCCTGGAAGGCCAGGCAGAGGCAGCCGGAGTGGTCGCCGTTCAGGCTTCCTTTTGCGGCATTTCGATCTTGACCTCGAGCACTTCGAGGGTGTCCTGGCGTTCCAGGTGCACCTTGATGTCGTCGGGGTTGATGTTCACGTACTTGGAGATCACTGCGACCAGTTCTTGCTGCAGTTGCGGCAGGTAATCAGGCGAGGCGCCGCGCCCCGAGCGCTCGTGCGCCAGGATGATTTGCAGGCGTTCCTTGGCGACCACCGCCGAGGTTTTCTTCTGGCCCAGCAGAAACGACAGGAAGGACATTGCTTACTTCCCTCCGAACAGGCGCTTGAACAGGCCGGGCTTTTCGTAGTCGGTAAAGCGCAGCGGCTTTTCCTCGCCCAGGTAGCGGGCGACCACGTCCTTGTAGGCTTCGGCCACATCGGTGTCGCGCAGGTGGATGGCGGGCAGGCCCTGGTTCGAGGCCTGCAGCACCGCTTCGGACTCGGGGATGACGCCGATCAGCTTGATGCGCAGGATGTCTTCGATGTCGGTCAGGGACAGCATTTCGCCGTCGATGACGCGCTTGGGGTTGTAGCGCGTGAGCAGCAGGTATTCCTTGACTGGCTCGTCGCCTTCGATGGCGCGACGCGATTTGGCGGCCAGGATGCCCAGGATGCGGTCGGAGTCGCGCACCGAGGACACTTCGGGGTTGGTGACCACCAGGGCGTCGTCGGCGAAGTACGCGGCCATGAGGGCGCCGGTCTCGATGCCGGCGGGCGAGTCGCACACGATGTAGTCGAAGCCCATTTCCTTGAGGTCTTCGATGACCTTGGCCACGCCTTCCTGGGTGAGGGCGTCCTTGTCGCGGGTTTGCGAGGCCGGCAGGATGAACAGGTTCTCGAGCTGCTTGTCCTTGATGAGCGCCTGCTTGAGCGACGCTTCGCCCTGGATCACGTTGACGAAGTCATACACCACGCGGCGCTCGCAGCCCATGATGAGGTCCAGGTTGCGCAGGCCGACGTCGAAGTCGATGACGGCGGTCTTGTGGCCGCGCATGGCCAGTCCGGACGAGAAGCTGGCGCTGGTGGTCGTCTTGCCGACCCCGCCCTTGCCGGAAGTCACCACAACAATACGTGTCATGACCGTTTAACCCTTATGTTCGAATAAATCGCGTTATCGTAAAGCAAAAAGCCGCTGTAAGGCTTCTTACAAGATGTAGAAGTCGTGCCACGGCGCAAGCCCGGACTCACTTCTTGAGCGCCTCGATGCGCAGTGTTTCGCCGTCCAGGCGCACCAGCGCCGGCTGGTTGTGCAGGGAGCCGTCGAGCTTGTCTTCGACCACGCGGTAGACGCCCGCCACGGCCAGCAGTTCGGCATCGAGCTGGGTGGTGAAGATACGCGCCGAGGTGTCGCCGCGCGCGCCGGCCATGGCCTTGCCGCGCAGCGGTCCGTACACGTGCACGTTGCCGTCGGCGATCACCTCGGCGCCCTGGCTGACCATGCCGATGACCACCAGGTCGGTATGGCGCGCATAGACCCGCTGGCCCGAGCGCAGCGGCTTGGTGATGACCAGGGCGGTGGCGGGCGCCGGCGCCGGTTCCGCCGCGGCGGCGTCGGGCTGGGCGGCGGCCTCGCCGGCGGGTTCGGCCGGCTGCTGAGGCGCGGGGGCGCGGGTTTCCAGGGCGGCGGCGGGCGTGGCGGGCACCGGCGTGGCCACGTCGTTGGGCGGCGCCGTATCGATCACCGCGGGCGGCCGGGCCGCCGGGGTGGACAGCTCCACCGGCGCCAGGCCGGCCGCCTGGGCGGCCTGCAGATTGGCGCCGGCGGCCACCACGCCGATGGGCGGCAGGTTGTGGCCGCGCAGCGCCGCCAGCAGGGCGGGCCAGTCGATCGGCTCGTCCACGCGACTGGCGTCGACCACCACGGGTTCGTTTTCGAAGAAGCTGCCGGCGTCGGCCATGCGCTGGTCCAGCGCCGCGCTCAGGCGCTCCAGGTCGGCGCTGTGCAGCACCACGCGCACCGCATACAGGGTGGCGCTTTTGAAATCCAGGGCGAGGGAATCGGTAGTCATGGTCGCGGTGAGATCAGGCCGTGGCCCAGGAGTCGCGCAGCGTGACGATGCGGTTGAGCACCGGCGCCTCGGGCGTCGAGTCTTTGCTGTCGACCGTGAAATAGCCCAGGCGCTCGAATTGCCAGGTGGCGCCCGGCTCGGCCACGGTGCCGGGTTCGAGCCAGGCGTCCACCGTCTGGCGCGAGTTCGGGTTCAGGCAGGCCAGGAAATCCTTGTCGCCGGCGTCCGGGTGCGGGTCGGCGAACAGGCGGTCGTACAGGTGCACGCGCGCCGGCACGGCATGCGCCGCGCTGACCCAGGTGATGTTGCCCTTGACCTTGACGCTGTCGGCGCCCGGCGTGCCGCTCTTGGTGTCGGGCAGGTACTCGGCCTGGACTTCGGTGACCCGGCCGGATTCGTCCTTGGTGAAGCCGGTGCAGCGCACCACGTAGCCGTACTTCAGGCGCACGGTATTGCCCGGGTACAGGCGGAAGTATTTCTTGGGCGGGTCTTCGCGGAAGTCGTCGCGCTCGATCCAGAGTTCGCGCGAGAACGGGAATTCGCGCATGCCGGCGGCCGGGTCGTGCGGGTTGCGCGGGGCGCTGCAGCTTTCCTGCCGGCCTTCCGGGTAGTTGGTGATGACCAGCTTGAGCGGGTCCAGCACCGCCACCGAGCGCGGCGTGCCGGGGTCGAGGTCGTCGCGCACGGCCTGCTCCAGCAGGCTGTAGTCGATGCGCGAGTCGGACTTGGAAACCGCGGTGCGGTCGCAGAACAGCCGGATGGCCGAGGGCGTGTAGCCGCGCCGGCGCAGGCCGAACAGGGTGGGCATGCGGGGGTCGTCCCAGCCGTCGACGTAGCCCTCGCGCACCAGTTGCAGCAGCTTGCGCTTGCTGGTGACCACGTAGGTGAGGTTCAGGCGCGCGAATTCGTATTGGCGGGGCAGGGGGCGCGCCAGCTTGCCGAGCTCGGCCAGGCGCGCCAGGATCCAGTCGTAGAAGGGCCGCTGGTCTTCGAATTCCAGCGTGCAGATGCTGTGCGTGATGCCTTCCAGCGCGTCCTCGACCGGGTGCGCCCAGCTATACATGGGGTAGATGCACCATTTGTTGCCGGTGCGATGGTGCGTGGCATGGCGCACCCGGTACATGACCGGGTCGCGCAGGTTGATGTTGGGCGAGGCCATGTCGATCTTGGCGCGCAGCACCAGGCTGCCGTCCGGGTGCTTGCCGTCGCGCATCTCGGCCAGCAGGGCCAGCGATTCGGCGGCCGGGCGGTCGCGCCAGGGCGAGGCCACGCCGGGCTCGGTCAGGGTGCCGCGGTTGGCGCGGATCTGTTCGGCCGATTGCTCGTCGACGTAGGCGTGGCCGGCTTCCACCAGGGCCTGCGCGAACTCGTACATGTAGCCGAAGTAGTCGCTGGCGAAATACAGGTTGTCGTTGCCGTCGGCCTTCCAGTCGAAGCCCAGCCAGTGCACAGCGTCGATGATGGCATCGACGTATTCCTGGTCTTCCTTCTCGGGGTTGGTGTCGTCGAAGCGCAAGTGACACACGCCGCCGTAGTCGCGCGCCAGCCCGAAGTTCACGCAGATGCTCTTGGCGTGGCCGATGTGCAGGTAGCCGTTGGGCTCGGGCGGGAAGCG
Source organism: Bordetella genomosp. 2 (assembly GCF_002261345.1). GTDB lineage: Bacteria > Pseudomonadota > Gammaproteobacteria > Burkholderiales > Burkholderiaceae_B > Bordetella_A. Next base: position 525,690 of record NZ_NEVT01000003.1, read on the forward strand.
GGTGCGGATGCGCGCCGGGTCGGGCGCGCCCTGGGCCTGGACGGCCGCCGGGCCGGGGGCGCCGGCCCAGCGCTTGCCCTGGAAGCGGTCGGCCTGCAGGTCATCTTCGATGATGTTGCGCAGGAAATTGCTGGCGGCGGGAGGCGTCGAGGCGGTGGTCATGCTGGGAGCGTGGGAAAAGGCAGCGGCAAAGCGTCAATTTTGCCACGTCCCGGCCCCGACCCCGGGATCGCCCCGTTCCCCACGCCGCCGTAACAGGCTCTACACTACCGGCCATCATGGATACTGTCCCCCTTCTGCTGGCGCGCATCCAGTTCACAGCCAGCCTCAGCTTTCTCGCCCTGTTCATGGCCCTGGCCCTGGCGCTGGCCTGGATGCTGCTGTTTTTCAAGCTGCGCGCGCACGCCACCAGGCTGCCCGGCTGGACCGCCGCCTACCGCTTCTGGGTGCGCATTTTCGCGCTGTCCTTCGTGCTGACTCTGGCGGCGGCCCTGCCGGCCCTGGTCCAGCTGGGCAGCCTGTGGCCCGGCCTGATGGACAAGATCGGCAACGTGGCCGGTCCGTTCATCGGCTTCGGGGTGCTGTCGGTGTTCATCCTGAAATCGTGCTTCCTCGGCGTCATGCTGTTCGGCCAGCGCCGGGTATCGGGCGCGGTGCATACCCTGGCGGTGTTCATGGTGGCGGTGGGGCAGGCGGTGGCGCTGTTCTGGGTGGTGGCGCTGCAGTCGTGGGTGCAGACGCCCGCCGGGGCCACCCTGATCGATGCGCGCTACCAGGTCTACGACTGGCCGGCGGCGATCTTCAACCCCTCGCTGGCCTGGAACCTGGGCCTGATGGTGCTCTGGTCGGCGCTGGCGGCGGCTTTCCTGATGCTGGGGGTGACCGCCCTGCAGGCGCTGCGGCGTCCGCTCGACGAGGGCGAACGCTGCGCCTTCAAGACGGCCCTGGTGGTAGCGACGGCCGCCGCGCTGTTGCAGGCGCCGGTGCTGGACGGGGCCGGCCGCGTCATGGCCGAGCACCAGCCGGCCAAGGCGGCCGCCGCCGCGGGCTACTGGCACAGCGGGCCGCAGCCGCACTGGACGCTGGCCGGCTGGCCGGATGCGCGCGCCCAGGCGAACCGCTACGCGGTGACGCTGGACGGCCTGGGCGCCGACTGGCTGGGCCGCGATCCGCAGGGCCGCTACCAGGGCCTGGACAAATTCTCGGGCATGCGCCCCCCCGTGGCGCTGACGTTCTGGTCGCTGCGCGTGGCGCTGCTGCTGGGCCTGGTCATGCTGCTGGCCGCCTGCGCGACCCTGGCCCTGACGGCGCGGCGCGGGCTCGATCCGGCGCAATTGCCGCCGTGGTGGCTCCGTGTGCTGGTGGGCACCATGTATGCGGGGGGCCTGGCCGTGCTGGCGGGCGGGGTGTTCTCGCTGGTTGGCATGCAGCCCTACGCGGTCAATGGCACCGTGACGCAGACCGAGGTGCTCGGCCCGGCTGGCGCCACCGCGCTGGCGGCCAGCCTGGCCGGCTACGCAGCGCTGTACGCCGTGCTGCTGGTGGCCTTCAACGGCATGCTGTTCCATGCGGCCCGCTACGGGGTGGTGCCGGTACGCAAACCCGGAGGGTCGCCCCAATGATCGACATGCTGGCCGCTTCGCTGGGCGTGAATGCCAACGATCCCACGTTCTGGATTCCGCTGGTCTTCATGCTGTTGCTGTTCCTGCTGATCGCCGGCGGGGTGGTGCTGGACGGCTTCGACCTGGGGGTGGGCATGCTGCTGCCGCTGGCGCCGGCCGACGAGCGCGGCCGCATGATGAGCCTGCTCAGCCCGTGGCGCGACGCCAATGAGTTCTGGCCGCTGCTCGGCATCGGTTTGTTCGCCTCGGCATTTCCGCTGGCCTGGGGCGCCATATTCGGCAAGCTGTATGGGCCGCTGGCATTGATGGCGCTGGGGCTGGTGCTGCGCAGCGTTTCGTTCGAATTCCGCATCCGCGCGCGCGCCGAGCTCAAGGCGCGCTGGATCACCGGTTTCTGGCTCGGCTCGCTGGCCACCGCCTTCGGCCAGGGCATGATCCTGGGCCGCATTGCCACCGGCTACCAGACCGCCGCCGGCTACGGTTGGTTCTCCGTCTTCATGGGTTTCTGCGCGGTCGCCGCCTACGTGTTGCTGGGGGCGGCCTGGCTGGTCATGCGGGTCGACGGCGACCTGCAGCGCCGCGCCGCGCGCTGGGGGCGCCACGCCATCCGCTGGACGGCGGTCGGCATGGCGGCCACCTCGGTCATGCTGGGGCTGGCCAATGCCGGCATATTCTATAAATGGAGCAGTTCCGGCGGGCTGGCGGTGGCCGTGGCGGTGTGGGCCGTGATGCTGGTGTGCTTTTCCACCGCCGAGATGCTGCTGGCCCGCGTGCCGGGCCGCGCCGAATCCTACAGCTGGCTGCCGTTCGTGCTCTGCGTGGTGCTGTATGTGCTGATGCTGGCGGGGCTGGCCTACAGCCTGTTCCCGTACCTGATCCTGGACGACATGACCCTGTGGGACGCGACCGCCTCGATCGGCTCGATGCGGCTGGTGCTGGCCGGCGCGGTGATCGGCGTGCCGGTGGTGCTGGTCTTCAACCTGCTGGCCTACCGCTCGGTATTCGGCAGGGAGCGCCGCGGCGCCTAGGTTTCCTCAGGCCGCCACGGGCAGGCTGATGCGCACCAGCAGGCCGCCGCCCTCGGCCTGCAGCAAGGCCAGGGTGCCGCCGTGCGCCCGGGCGATCGCCTCGGCCAGGGCCAGGCCCAGGCCGACATTGCCGGTGCGGGTGCGGGCGTCGTCCAGCCGGGCGAACGGCCTGAGCGCCTCGGCGCGCCGCTCGGCGGCGATGCCGGGGCCGTGGTCGGCCACTTCCAGCACGGCCTGCGCGCCTTCGCGGCGCAGCCGCACTTCCACCGGCGGCTTGCCGTGGTGCAGCGCGTTGCCGATCAGGTTGTCCAGCAGCCGGCCCAGCGCCACCGCGTCGCCCTGCACGGTCAGGGCTTCGTCCGGCGCGTCCAGCGTGACCGGGGTGCCGGTGCTTTCCCAGGCGCTCACCCGCTCGGCCAGCCAGTCGGGCAGGGCGAGCGGCGCGTAGCGGTAGGCGGCCGGGTCCGTGCCGCGCACGAAGCCGATGAACTGGTCCACCATGTGCTGCATGTCCTGCAGGTCCTTGCGCAGCCCTTCCTTCAGGGCCGGGTCGTCGGCCATTTCGATGCGCAGCCACATGCGCGACAGCGGCCCCTTCAGATCGTGCGGCAGGCCGGAGAGCAGGGTGCGCCGCACCGAGTCGGATTCGGCCAGCGCGTCGAGCATGGCGTTGAACCGCTCGCCCAGGGCGCGGGTTTCGTGGGGGCCGGAGGGTTCCACCCGTTGCGGCTGACCGGCAGCCAGGCGGTCGGCCGCGTCCGCCAGCCGGGTCAGGGGCCGGGTGATGTGCCAGGAGAAGCCTGCCGCCAGCAGCAGCACCAGGCCCAGCCCGCCCAGCCAGAACGCGATCAGCGGCGTGGCTACCGGCGGGTCGAGGCGGTCGAGCGGGATCACCAGCCATTCGCGCAGGCGGGGCGCGTCCTCGGTGTCCGGGTTGCGCGCCAGCGAAATGAAGATCTCGGGCCGCGGGCCGTGCGACAGCGCCACCCGGGTGCCGTCGTTGAGCCGGTCGTTCAGCTCGCGGATCGGCCCGCGCAGGTCGCGCCGGATGTCGTCGGGCGGGGGGGCGTGCATGCGGCGGAAGCGCTCGCGCCGCGCCTCTTCGTCCTCGTCGCGGCCCGCCCCGGGCGGCCGGCGCTCGAAGCGCTGCAGGCGCGCCTCGGCCGGCAGGGTGCGCGACCACAGCCGCCATTGGTTCTGCGAGGCATTGCGCACGAACTCGGCGCGCTCTTCGGTCGGAATCTGCGATACGGCGGCGCGCAGGGTGCGGATGGTCGTGGCGATGTAGCCGATGGCCACGTCCTCGAGGAACTTCTGGCGGTAGTACGAGACGGTGGCCAGCGTGGCGGCCTGCGCCAGCAGCACCGCGCCCAGCACGAGCAGGACCAGGCGCGCCCGCAGCGAGCGGGGCAGCAGGAAGCGGGTGAGGCGCTGCACGTCAGCCCTTAGGGGGAGAACCGGTAGCCGATGCCCCAGACGGTCTGGATCCAGCGCGGTTGCTTGGGGTCGTCCTCGATGGCGCGCCGCAGGCGCAGGATGGCGATGTCGATGGCGCGGTCGTTGCGCTCGCCGCCGTCGTCGTCGCGGGCCAGCGCCAGCAGGCGCTCGCGCGAAAGGGGCTTGCCGGCGTTGCGCACCAGCGCTTCCAGCAGGTTGATTTCGCCGCCGGTGAGCTTGACCGGTTCGCCCTCGCGCAGCAACTGGCGCATGGCCGGATCGAACACGAACGGCCCGAAGGCGACCGGCGCGTCCTTGGTCAGGGCCGAGGGGCCGCGCTTGCGGCGCAGCACGGCTTCGATGCGGGCCAGCAGCTCGCGCGGGTCGAACGGCTTGCCCAGGTAGTCGTCGGCGCCCGCCTCCAGCCCGATGATGCGGTCGACGGCTTCGTCGCGCGCGGTGAGCAGGATGACGGGAATGTCTTCGCCCTGTTCGCGCAGGCGGCGGCAGGCATCGGCGCCGTCGCCGCCGGGCAGCATGCGGTCCAGTACGAGCAGGTCGGGCGCATAGCGCGCGATGCGCGCCGGCAGGTCGCTGGCGTCGGGCGCCAGCAGCGTGTCGTAGCCATGCCGGTTGAGGTAGTCGGCCAGCAGTTGCCGCAAGGCCGGGTCGTCGTCGACGACCAGCAGCTTGGTATGTGGGGTGTCCATGGTCGCCATAGTGGCCGCGGATCGGTCGGGGGACAAGGGGCGGGAAATGGATTGAAATATACCGTGATAGCTAGTCGTTTCACTAAAATAGCCATCGATCCCCATGCGCTCGCTTAACAACGTTTACAGATGTCCCGCCTCCCGGTCTTTACACTGATTCGTGTCATGACCACGCGCGAATTCCCGCGCAAGCGAGTAGCCCGTCCCCTTTTTGCGGCGGCGCTGGCCGGCAATATGGCCCTCGGCGCTTGCGCCCCTCTCGACACGCCCCCGCCGGCCGTGGCCACGGAAGAGGCCACGGCGGCCGCCGCCGCGCCGGCGACGCCGGCGGGCCAGGCACGCGCCGGCTGGCAGCGCGCCGATGTCGAACGCGCCGCCCAGTTCGGGATCTCCGTCCTGGCGCCGGCCCAGCCCATTCCGGTGACGCCCGCCACCCTCGCGCCATCGCGCGAGCTGGACTTCGACCCCGCGCCGTGCGGCTTGCGGCCCGCGGAAGGACTGACCGACGCCTCGGTGCAGTCCGGCGCCGAGGCGCCGGCGGACCCGGCTCCGCTGCCGATCCAGTGCGCCAACGTGTTTCCCGACGTCCCGCCCGTCGCGGAGCAGAATTATTCGTTCGGACTGGAAACCCTGGATCCGGTGCCGGGCGGGTCGGTCATGGTGGTGACGGGCGTGGCCCAGCCGGCCCACCCATGGTTTTCCTCGGTAGGCTCGCAACAGGGCTTCGCGTACAGCGGCGGGCGCTGGATCTACCGCGACACGGCCGGGCCGACGGTCGCGCTGGGCAACCTGACCGCCAATGCGCCGATCTGGGGCAGCACCGTGCCGATCGGCGGGCTGCAGGTCTCGGACTGGCACGGCGGCGCGCAGGCGGTGCCGGAGGGGCGGCTGGCCTACTCGTCGGCGCTGGGCAAGCTCAACTACACCGACGCCTCGGCGACTTCCGGGGCCATCGATTACGGCGTGACCGCCGGCAGCGGCACGCTGCGCTACGGCGTGACGCCCCAGCTGACGCTCGAAAGCCAGATGCAGAGCGCGCCCTCGCTTTCCACGCGCGGGCTCGGCACCACTTATTCCGCCGGCGCGCTGGGCACTTTCCAGGCGGGCGCCACCCACAGCACCTTCGACCATATCAATGCCTGGCGCTATCGCTTCGGCTACAACGTCAACCTCATGGAGTCCGTCAGCCTGGCGGTGACCAACGAGCAGACCGACGCCGGTTTCGGCGACCTGTCCTTGTACCGCGACGGCGCCGCGACGAATGCGCAGATGCGCAACACCGTGGCGGCCGGCGTGCCGCTGCACGGCTGGGGCATGCTGAGCGGCACCTATAGCGGGCTGCGCGAGAACGGCGAACCGGTCGAGCAGCGCTTCGGGCTGCAACACAGCACGCAGGTGGCGCCCAGCGTCCGTCTGGCGGTGGGCGCCGACCGGGACGTGATTTCCGGCGACTACGAAATGCGCGCCGGCGTCACCATGCCGGTCGACGCCTTCATGCGCGGGCGCTGGCTGCCGTGGTAGTGGCGCCGCGGGCACGCCTGGCTGGCCGCGGCGCAATTGAGGCTTAAAATCCCCGCCATGACGCATTCCGCTACTCCCCATGTCTGACCCCCGCGCCCAGGAAGTCCTGCAGCGCGTCTTCGGCTACGAATCCTTTCGCGGCGACCAGCAGGCCATCGTCGATCACGTCATCGGCGGCGGCGACGCGCTGGTGCTCATGCCCACCGGCGGCGGCAAGTCGCTGTGCTACCAGGTGCCCGCCCTGGTGCGCGCCGGCACCGGCGTGGTGGTGTCGCCGCTGATCGCCCTGATGCAGGACCAGGTCGACGCGCTGACCGAACTGGGCGTGCGCGCGGCTTTCCTCAATTCCACCCAGGACTGGCGCGTGGCGCGCGATGTCGAGCAGGCGTTCCTGGCGGGCGAGCTCGACCTGTTGTACGTGGCGCCCGAACGCCTGCTGACCGACCGCTGCTTGCAGTTGTTGGAGCGCGGCCGGATCGCCCTGTTCGCCATCGATGAGGCGCACTGTGTGTCGCAGTGGGGGCACGACTTCCGGCCCGAGTACCTGGGGCTGTCGATGCTGCACGAGCGCTGGCCCGATGTGCCGCGCATCGCCCTGACCGCCACGGCCACCGCCGCCACCCGCGTGGAGATCGCCCAGCGCCTGGCGCTGGACGAGGCGCAGCATTTCGTGGCCAGCTTCGACCGTCCCAATATCCGCTACCGCATCGTCGAGAAGAACGAGGTGCGGCGCCAGTTGCTGGACCTCATCCGTACCGAGCACGAGGGCGATTCCGGCGTGGTGTACTGCCTGTCGCGCGCCCGCGTCGAGGAAACCGCCGACTTCCTGTGCCAGAACGGCATCAATGCGCTGCCGTACCATGCCGGGCTCAGCACCGCGGTGCGGGCGGCCAACCAGTCGCGTTTCCTGCGCGAGGACGGCATCGTCATGGTGGCCACCATCGCCTTCGGCATGGGCATCGACAAGCCCGACGTGCGCTTCGTGGCCCATATCGACCTGCCCAAGTCCGTGGAAGGCTATTACCAGGAAACCGGCCGCGCCGGCCGCGACGGCCTGCCGGCCACCGCCTGGCTGGCGTACGGCCTGCAGGACGTGGTGCAGCAGCGCCGCATGATCGACGAATCGCCGGGCGACGAGGCCTACCGCCGCCGCCTGGGCCAGCAGCTCGACGCCATGCTGGGCCTGTGCGAAACGGTGGAATGCCGGCGCGTGCGCCTGCTGGCGTACTTCGGCCAGACCATCACCGCCTGCGGCAATTGCGATGTCTGCCTGGAGCCGCCGCAGGCCTGGGACGGCACCGTGGCGGCGCAGAAAGTGCTGTCGGCGGTGTATCGCCTGTGGAAGGAGCGCGGCCAGCGCTACGGCGCGGGCCATATCATCGACATCCTGCGCGGCAAGGTCACCGACCGCACGCGCCAGCACGGGCACGAGACGCTCAGCGTGTTCGGCGTGGGCGCGGACCTGTCCGAGAACGCCTGGCGCGGCGTGCTGCGGCAATTGCTGGCGCAAGGGCTGCTGGCCGTCGATCACGAAGGCTATGGCACGCTGGCGCTGACGGAAGGCAGCCGGGCGGTGCTCAAGGGCGAGCGCCAGCTGATGCTGCGGCGCGAGCCGGAACGCAAGGCGCGCGGCGCCAAGTCGGGCGGCCGCGCGCGCGCCGCCGTGGACCTGCCGGCCGAGGTCCAGCCGCTGTTCGAGGCGCTGCGCAACTGGCGCGGCGAAGTCGCCAAGAGCCACGGCGTGCCGGCCTACGTGATCTTCCATGACGCCACGCTGCGCGAGATCGCGCTGGCGCGGCCGGCGTCGATGGACGAACTCGGCCACATCAACGGCGTGGGCGTGCGCAAGCTCGAGGCCTACGGCGAAGACATCCTGCGGCTGGTGGCGTAAGCGGCAAGCCGCGTGATCTGGGCGAGGTGCCATGCACCAGCGGTGCGGGCAGGGCTTCCGGTGAAGTGTCAGACACCTGCGGTGTCTGACACCCGTGCTATCCGGAGTGCCCGGCGCCCATTCTGCCGGGGCGCCGCTTCCATCATTTGCCGAACAGGTCGCCGCTGCCCGATGGCGGCGCCAGGCCCAGGTGGCGCCAGGTGGTCTGGGTGGCCATGCGGCCGCGCGGCGTGCGCTGCAGGTAGCCGTGCTGGATCAGGTAGGGCTCGATGACGTCTTCGATGGTGTCGCGTTCTTCGCCGATGGCCGCCGCCAGGCTGTCCACCCCCACGGGGCCGCCGTCGAACTTGTGGATGATGGCTTCCAGCAGCTTGCGGTCCATCAGGTCGAGCCCCTGCGGGTCGACTTCCAGCATGGCCAGCGCCCGGCCGGCCGAATCGGCGTCGATGGTGCCCTGCGATTTCACTTCGGCGTAGTCGCGCACCCGCCGCAGCAGGCGGTTGGCGATGCGCGGGGTGCCGCGCGCGCGGCGCGCCACTTCGGCGGCGCCGTCCGGCGTGATGGCGGCATTGAGCAGCCCGGCGCTGCGCGTGACGATGCGCGCCAGGTCGTCGGCGTTGTAGAACTCCAGCCGCGACACGATGCCGAAGCGGTCGCGCAGCGGGTTGGTCAGCATGCCGGCGCGCGTGGTGGCGCCCACCAGGGTGAACGGCTGCAGATCCAGCTTGACACTGCGCGCCGCCGGGCCTTCGCCGATCAGGATGTCGATCTGGAAATCTTCCAGCGCGGGGTAGAGGATTTCCTCGACCACCGGCGACAGGCGGTGGATCTCGTCGATGAACAGGACGTCGTTTTTCTCGAGATTGGTCAGCAGCGCCGCCAGGTCGCCCGGGCGTTCCAGCACCGGGCCGGACGTCTGGCGCAACTGCACGCCCATTTCGTGGGCGATGATGTGAGCCAGCGTGGTCTTGCCCAGCCCCGGCGGGCCGAACAGCAGCACGTGGTCGAGCGCTTCGCCGCGCTTGCGGGCGGCGGCGATGAAGATCTCGAGCTGTTCGCGGGCGCGCTGCTGGCCGACGTATTCCTGCAGCGCCTTGGGGCGCAGGGCGCGTTCGATGGATTCTTCGTTGGGCGACACCGGTTGCGGCGTCACCAGCCGGGGGGCGTCGGGCAGGGAGGAAAGCGAGTCGGACTGGATGGCCATGATTCAGAGCGGGGCAGGCCGCGGAAGGCCGGCGCGGTTGGATCGTACACCACGCAGGGTACACCACGCGGCGGTCCGGCGGGGAGTGCGGCGGGCCCGGCGCGCGGCAAGTGGCGATATCATGCACCGGTTCGCCATACCGCTTCCAAGGATATCCATGTCTGCCGCACTGCCCACCTATGAAGATGTCGTCCGCGCCAGCGAAGTGCTGGCCGGCGTGGCGCACCGCACGCCGGTGCTCACTTCGTCCACCGCCGACGCCCGCACGGGCGCCCGGGTATTCTTCAAGTGCGAGAACTTCCAGCGCATGGGCGCCTTCAAGTTCCGCGGGGGCTACAACGCCATTGCGCGGCTGACGCCGGGGCAGCGCGCCGCGGGAGTGGTGACGTTCTCGTCGGGCAATCATGCCCAGGCCATCGCGCTGGCCGCCCGCCTGCTGGGCGTGCGGGCCACCATCATCATGCCGCACGACGCCCCGGCGGCCAAGCGCGCCGCCACGGAAGGCTACGGCGGGCAGGTGGTCACCTACGACCGCTATACCGACGACCGCGAAGCCGTGGCGCGGCGCATCCAGGCCGAGACCGGCGCCACCCTGATCCCGCCGTACGACCATCGCGACGTGATCGCCGGCCAGGGCACGGCCGCCAAGGAACTGTTCGAGGAGGTCGGCCCGCTGGATGCGCTGTTCGTCTGCCTGGGCGGAGGCGGCCTGCTGGCCGGCTCGGCGCTGGCGGCCGAGGCGCTGAGTCCGGGCTGCCAGGTCTATGGCGTCGAACCCGAGGCCGGCAACGACGGCCAGCAGTCGCTGCGCAAGGGCGAGATCGTGCGCATCGCCACGCCCAAGTCGCTGGCCGACGGCGCCGTCACGACGCACCTGGGCGAGCTGACGTTTCCCGTGATCCAGCGCCTGGTGAGCGACATCGTCACGGTTACCGACGCGCAGCTGGTCGACACCATGAAGTTCTTCGCCGAACGCATGAAGATCGTGGTCGAGCCCACCGGCTGCCTGTCCACCGCGGCTGTGCTGCAGCACGTGGTGGCCATGCCGGGCAAGCGGGTCGGGGTCATCATCAGCGGCGGCAACGTCGACCTGGCGGCGTACGCGCGCTTGCTGGCCGCCTGAGCTCCGCGCCGGCTTGCGGCTGGCCGCCGCGCAGGGCAGAATGACCCTACTGGCTTGGCAGAAGAGGGGCAGCGGCAATGCGTATCCTGCTCATCGGCGGTACCGGCTTCATCGGCCGGCATGCGGCGGCGCGGCTGGCGGCGCGCGGCCATTTCCTCATCGTGCCCACGCGCAATTACGGCCGCGGGCGCGACCTGCTGCCGCTGCCCACGGTCACGCTGGCCGAGGCCGACGTACACGACGACGCCGAGCTCGACCGCCTGCTGCGCGAATGCGACGCGGTCATCAACCTGGCCGGCATCCTGCATGGCGGCAGCGGCCGCCCGTACGGGGCGGGCTTCGCCCGCGTCCATGTGCAATTGCCGCAGCGCATCGCGCAGGCGTGCCGCCGCAACGGCGTGCGCCGCATGCTGCACATCAGCGCCCTGGGCGCCGATCCGCAGGGGCCCAGCATGTACCTGCGTTCCAAGGGCGACGGCGAAGCCGCCGTGCGGGCGGCCTTCGCCGACTGGCCCGAGGGCGCTTGCACCGTCTTCCGCCCTTCGGTCGTGTTCGGGCCGGACGACCACCTCACCACGCTGTTCGCGCGGCTGGCGCGCTGGCTGCCCGTCGTGCCGCTGGCGGGCGCGGGCGCGCGCATGCAGCCGGTCTACGTGGGCGACGTGGCCGCGGCGCTGGAGACGGCGCTGACCAATCCCCATACCGCCGGCAAAGCCTATGGCCTGTGCGGCCCGCAGGTGCATACGCTGGCCGACATCGTGCGCCTGTGCGCCGCCTGGAGCGGCCATCCCCGGCCGGTGTGCGCCCTGCCCACGGGGGTGGCCAGGCTGCAGGCGCTGTTCTTCGAGTGCCTGCCGGGCACGCCGCTGATTTCACGCGACAACCTGGCGTCACTGACCGTCGACAACGTGTGCGCCGGGCCGCTGGCGCCTGAATTGGGGCTCACCCCCGTGGCCATGGAGGCGATCGTGCCGGGCTATCTGAAGCCCGCGCCGGCCTGAGTCCGGCCAGGCTATCGGCCATCCTCCGGCCCGCCCGCGGCCGTGCCGCCCGTTCCCAGCGGCACCAGGCGGGCCTGTACTTCGCGCACCACCACCTCCAGTTGCGCCGCCAGGGCCTGCGCGGCCGGCGACAGGCTGCGATCGCGCCGATGCAGCAGGCCGATGTCGCGGTGCGCCGAGGCATCGCACAGGGCCGCGCATTGCAGCCCGGCCAGGTTCAGCTCCGGCAACGCCAGCCGCGGTAGCACGCTGACGCCCAGGCCCTGGCGCACCATGCCGGCCGCGGTGCCCATGTTGGTGACGTCGTAGACCGGCGCCGCCGCGCCCGCGCCGGCATCTTCGCGCAGGGCGCGGTCGAACTGCTGCCGCGCGTTCGATCCCTGCGACAGCAGGATCAGGTCGTAGCGCAGGACATCGCGCCAGCGCACCGCCGGTAGGCCGGCCAGCGCATGGCCCGCCGGATAGACCGCGCAGAAGCAATCCGCCACCAGCGGATGGAAGCGCAGGTCCGGGGCCGGCTCGGTCTGCGCCGCCAGGGCGAACTCGATCTGGTTGGTGCGCAACATGGCCAGCAATTCGTCGTTGTGCGCTTCCACCACGCGCACCGTCAGCGCCGGGTGCAGCTGGCGCAGCCGCCCCACCGCCGGCGGCGCCAGGGTCAGCGCGGTGGAGGGCAGGGCGCCCAGCACGATGGTGCCGCGCCGCACCGCCGCCAGGTCGGCCAGGCTGCGATAGGCCTCTTCCAGGTCGGCGATGGGGCGTTGCGCGCGCGCGTGCAATTCCTGGCCCGCCGATGTCAGGCTGATGCTGCGCGTGGTGCGCTCGAACAGCCGCAGCCCCAGCACTTCCTCCAGGTCGCGGATCAGCGCGGTGAAGGACGGCTGCGTGACGCCCAGGCGGTCGGCGGCGTGCGTAAAGGACCCGGTTTCCACGGCCAGCAGGAAGGCCTTGATGGGCCGGTACTTGATATTCATAGCCATAAGCTAATAATAGCTAATAAATATCGATTTGATCGTAATAATGTCCTGGCTGAAGATGCGGGCTCGACGAATTTCCGGAGCAGCAGCAGTCATGGAAGCCCCTCATCCCACCCCGTTCCGCCTGGGCGCCCAATGGCGTACCGGCGGCGCGGGCGATCCCGTCATCACCTCCATTGACCCGGCCGACGGCAGCGTCGCCGGCACCGTGGTGCGCGCCACGCCCGCCGATGTCGACCAGGCGGTATCGCTGGCCTGGGACGCGTTCCGCCGGCAGCCGTGGCGCAAGCTGCGGCCCGACCAGCGCGCCGCCACCCTGTATGAAATCGGCCGCCGCCTGCTGGCCGAACGCGAGCCGCTGGCGCGGCTGCAGATGCGCGACAGCGGCAAGCCCTGGAAAGAATGCCTGCACATGGTCGACAGCGCGGCCGGGCACTTCCGCTATTACGCTGCGGTATGCGAAACCTGGCAGAACGAGCTGACCTCGCCGCGCGGCGAGTACTTCTCGATGGCGCTGGCCGAACCGTTCGGCGTGATCGCCGCCATTACGCCATGGAACTCGCCGATCATGAACGAGGCGCAGAAAGCCGCGCCGGCCCTGGCGGCCGGCAACGCGGTGCTGCTCAAGCCTTCGGAGGAAACCCCGCAGCTGGCCCTGGAGCTGGCGCGCATTTGCACTGAAGCCGGCCTGCCGGAAGGCCTGCTGATCGTCCTGCCCGGACATGGCGAGGACGTGGGCGCCGCCCTGGTCGGCCATCCCGGCGTGCGCATGGTGTCGTTCACCGGCGGCACCGAGACCGGCCGCGCCATCGGCGCCGTCGCCGGCCGGCGCCTGATCCCGGCGGGGCTGGAGCTGGGCGGCAAGTCGCCGCACATCGTGTTCGAGGACGCCGACCTGGACCGCGCCGTGGCGGGCGTCATGTCGGGCATCTTCGGATCCGCCGGGCAGAGCTGCGTGGCGGGCTCGCGGCTATTCGTGCAGAAGTCGGTCTATGCGCGCGTCATGGACGCGCTGGTGGCGCGCACGCGCGAATTGCGCGTCGGCCTGCCGCACGACCCGGCGACGCAGATGGGGCCGCTGGTGTCGCGCGCCCACCGGGACAAGGTGGCCGGCTATGTCGACATCGCGCGCGGCGAAGGCGGCAAAGTGCTGGTCGGCGGCGCCATGCCCGCGGACCCGGCCCTGGCGCGCGGCTGGTTCTACCTGCCCACCATCATCGACGGCCTGGACAACCGCGCGCGCGCCTGCCAGGAAGAGATTTTCGGGCCCGTGCTGGTCGCCCTGCCGTTCGACGACGAGGACGACGTGGTCGCGCAGGCCAACGACACCGCCTTCGGCCTGGCGGCCGGCATGTGGACCGCGGACTACGCGCGCGCCTGGCGGGTCGCGCGGGAGATCGAGGCCGGCTCGGTCTGGATCAATACCTACAAGCAGTCGCACATCGCCACGCCGTTCGGCGGGTTCAAGGACAGCGGCCTGGGCCGCGAGAAGGGCCTGCATGGCCTGCGCCTGTACAGCCAGGTCAAGAGCGTGTACTGGGGCCTGCATCAACAACCTATGGGACTTTGAAGTCATGACGCAAGAAGCAAGCAACGCGGCGCTGCCCCTGGCGGGCGCGCGCATCCTGATCGCCGGCGCCGCCAGCCTGGTGGGCTCGCACACCGCCGAAGCCCTGCTCGAGGCCGGCGTGCGCGAAGTGGTGCTGCTGGACAACTTCGCCTTCGGCACGCCGGAGGCCATCGCCCACTTGCAGGACGACGCGCGCGTGAAGGTGGTACGCGGCGACCTGATGCGCCTGCCCGACCTGCTGGCGGCCACCGAGGGCGTGGACGGAGTATTGCACCTGGCCGCCTACATGACGCTGGGCTTCGCCCAGACGCCCTGGCAAGCGGTGGACGTCAATGTCCGCGGCGCGCAGAACATGCTGGAAGCCTGCCGCGCCAACCGGGTGCGCAAACTGGTGTTCGCCTCGTCCAACGCGGTGTACGGCTACGGCGCGGGCATCGCCGGGGCGCTGGTCGAGAACGGCCCGTTCCATTCGACCGGCGCGCCGCCGGCGGCCATTCTGTACGGCGCCTCGAAGATCATGGGCGAGCAGCTGTGCCGCCAGTACTTCCAGAAATTCGGCCTGGACTATGTGGTGCTGCGCTATTCCACGGTGTATGGCGAGCGCCAGCATTACCGCGCGGCGAATTCGCTGTACATCATGGACACCTATGACCGCGTGCGCAAGGGCGAGCGCCCCGTGCTGCCGGGCGACGGCACCGACACCAAGCACTTCGTGCATGTGTCCGACGTGGCGCGCGCCAACGTGGCGGCGTTCGAGAGCGCGGCGACCGACATCGCGGTGAATGTGTCGGGCCCCGCGCCCATCACCACCGGCGAACTGGTGCGGCTGGTGCTGGACTACTGCGGCAGCGATCTCGAGCCCGAGGTGCGGCCGGACCCGCCCGGCACGGTGCGGCTGACTTCAGGCGGCGCTTTCCATATCCCCCACGACCTGGCGGGGCAGTTGATCGGCTGGCAGCCGCGCGTCGCGATGCGCGAAGGCGTGGCGCGCCTGCTGGCCTGGCGCGAGGCGCAAGAGGCCGGCGCGCGCGGCTGAAGCGCGCGCCGCAATATCCGTGCGGCGCGCTGTGCGGCGCCGCGCGGGATGAGGGTTTTTCTGTCAATCCAATAAGGTGGAGACACATATGTTCAAGTTGCGCAATCTGTTCGCGGGCCTGGCGGTCGGCCTGGCAAGCCTGGGCGCGGCCGCGCCGGCCTGGGCCTGGCCCGACCGGCCCGTCGAGCTGATCGTCGGCTTCGCGCCCGGCGGCGGCACCGACCTCACCGCCCGCGCGTTGGCGGTGTTCCTGGAAAAGGAACTGGGCGGCAGCGTGGTGGTGGTCAACAAGCCCGGCGCGTCCAGCGCGATCGCGCTGTCGTATGTGGCGCGCGCCAAGCCGGACGGCTACACGCTGGCCATGACCAACATGCCCGGCCTGGTGTCGCTGCCGATCGAGCGCCAGCCCGGTTTCGCGGCGGACGATTTCACCTATCTGGCGAACCTGGTGCGCGATCCCAGCGCCTTCAGCGTGGCCATGGACAGTCCTTACCGGACACTCGGCGAATTGGTCGCGGCGGCCCGGGAAAAGCCCGGCCTGATCAGCTACGGCTCGACCGGCGTCGGCACCGACGACCATCTTGCCATGGTGCTGTTCCAGGGGCTGACCGGCACGACGCTGAACCACGTGCCGTATAACGGCGCCGGCCCGCTGCGCACCGCGGTGCTGGGCGGGCACACCGTGATAGGCGGGATCAACCTGGGCGAGGCCATGCCGTATCACGGCCAGAACATGCGCATCCTGGCCCAGGCCAGCGCGCAGCGCTCGCCGCTGGCGCCCGACGTGCCGACCTTCAAGGAGCAGGGCGTGGACCTGGTGTTCGCGTCCGAGCGCGGCATTGTCGCGCCCAGGGGCTTGCCGCCGGACATCGAACAGAAGCTCGCCGGCGCGCTCGAGCGGGTGGCCGCCGATCCGGCGTTCCGCCGGCAGATGGCGCAGCAATTCACCGAAATGGATTACCTGCCTGGTCCCGCCTGGCGGGCGCGGCTGCAGCAGGACGACGCGCGCCTGCGCGCCATCTGGGCCAGGACGCCCTGGGTGGAATAAGGCCGGCGCCGGCCGCGCGGCTAGCGCACCAGCGCCTTCAGCGCCAGGCGGATGCCGTCCGATACGCCGGTGCCCTCGGGCAGGGTCTTGAGGGCGGCTTGCGATTCTTTTTCGGAATAGCCCAGCGCCAGCAGGGCGTTGAGGATGTCGGCCTGGCTGTCGGGCACGGCATGGGCGCTGGCGCCGATGTCCGCGCCCAGCTTGCCGCGCATTTCCAGCAGCAGCCGTTCGGCGGTTTTCTTGCCGATGCCCGGCACGCGGGTCAGGCGGCCCGACTCTTGCAGCGTGATGGCTTGCGCCAGGTCGCCCACCGACAGCCCCGACAGCACCGCCAGCGCGGTGCGCGCGCCGATGCCGCTGACCTTGATCAGTTCGCGGAATGCCCCGCGCTCGGCGGCGGTGGCGAAGCCATACAGGATGTGCGCGTCCTCGCGCACCGCCAGGTGCGTGTGCAGCGTGACTTTCGCGCCGGTTTCGGGCAGGGCGTAGAGGGTGCTCATGGGCACCTCGATGTCATAGCCCAGGCCGTTGACGTCCACGCAGATGGTGGGCGGCAGTTTCTCGATCAGGGTTCCGGTGATGCGTCCGATCATGGTGCGGGTGCCAGGCAGAAAGGGAATGGCGCGCCGCGCGCGCCTGCCCGCATTCTATACGGTGCGGCGCTTCTTTCAGAGGGAACGGGCCCTAGCCCACCAGCCGGCCGCCGCGCAGCCGGGCGCCCGCGCCGGCGGGCAGCGCGGCGGTCAGGTTGCCGAGCCGCGCCTGCAGCGGCCCCACGTGGGCATGGCAGATGGCGCAGGCCAGCGCGTCGGCCGAGTCGGGCGCCGGGGTGCCATCCAGCGACAGCAGGCGCTGTACCATCATCTGCACTTGCTCCTTGGCCGCGCGGCCGGTGCCCACGACGGCTTTCTTGATCTGCAGCGCGGTGTATTCATGCACGGCCAGCTGGCTGTCGGCCAGCGCGCACAGGGCGGCGCCGCGCGCCTGCCCGAGCAGCAGGGTGGAGGCGGGGTTGGTGTTGAGGAAGACGATCTCCAGCGCGGCCACATCGGGGCGGGTATCGCGCGCGACCTGGCGGAGATTGTCCAGGATGACCTTCAGGCGCTCCGGCAGCGCCAGCGCCGGCGGCACCACGATGGTGCCGCTGGCGACGTAGCGCAGGCGCATGCCTTCGGCATCGATCACACCGAAGCCGGTGCGGCGCAGGCCGGGGTCGATGCCGAGGACGCGCATCAGTGGCGGAAGTGGCGGGTGCCGGTCAGCACCATGGCGATGCCGTGCTCGTCGGCGGCCGCGATGACTTCGTCGTCGCGCACGCTGCCGCCCGGCTGGATCACGCAGGTGGCGCCGGCCGCCACCACGACATCCAGCCCGTCGCGGAACGGGAAGAACGCATCCGAGGCGACCGCCGAACCCTGCAGCGACAGGCCGGCATTCTCGGCCTTGATGGATGCAATGCGGGCCGAGTCGACGCGGCTCATCTGGCCCGCGCCCACGCCCAGCGTCATGCCGCCGCCGGCGAACACGATGGCGTTGGACTTGACGTACTTGGCGACCTTCCAGGCGAACGCCAGGTCGTTCATTTCCTGTTCGGTGGGCTGCCGCTTGGTCACGACCTTGAGCGCGTCGCGCGGCACGTTGTAGGCGTCCGGCGTCTGCACCAGCCAGCCGCCGCCCACGCGCTTGATGTCGAAGTCGTTGTGGCCGGCGCCGGCGGGCACTTCCAGCACGCGCACGTTCTTCTTGGCCGCCAGGATGGCCAGCGCGGCGCCGTCGTAGGCCGGCGCCAGCAGCACTTCCAGGAACTGGCCGCTGACCGCTTCGGCGGTGGCCGCGTCCACCGGCCGGTTGAAGGCGATGATGCCGCCGAAGGCCGAGGTCGGGTCGGTCTTGAAAGCCTGCCGGTAGGCCTCGAGCGTGGTCTGCGCGACCGCCACGCCGCAGGGGTTGGCGTGCTTGACGATGACGCAGGCGGGAGTGTCGAAGCTGCGCGCGCATTCCCAGGCGGCGTCGGCGTCGGCGATGTTGTTGTACGACAGTTCCTTGCCCTGCAGCTGGCGGTAATTGCCCAGCAGGCCGGCGGGCCGGTGGCTGTCTACATAGAAGGCGGCTTTCTGGTGCGGGTTCTCGCCGTAGCGCAGGGCCTGCGCCTGGTGCACCTGCAGCGTCAGCGTGCCGGGCCAGTCGTGGCGGGCGGGCGCGGCGTCCTGCGCCGGGGCCGGCTCGGCCAGGCTGGTCAGGTAGCCGGCGATCGCGCCGTCGTAGGCGGCGGTGTGGGCGTAGGTCTTGGCGGCCAGCTCCAGCCGCAGCGCATACGAGGTGGAGCCGTCCTGGTCCAGTTCGGCCAGCACGCGGGAGTAGTCGGCCGGGTCGATCACGACCGTCACGCCGCCCGCCTCGGTGCCGTGGTTCTTCGCGGCGGCGCGCAGCATGGCGGGGCCGCCGATGTCGATGTTCTCCACCGCGTCGGCGAAGCTGCAGCCGGGCCGGGCGATCGTTTCACGGAACGGATACAGGTTCACCACCAGCATGTCGATGCGGTCGATGCCATGCTGCTTGATGGTGTCCAGGTGCTCGGCGCTGTCGCGGCGCGCCAGCAGGCCGCCGTGGATCTTGGGATGCAGCGTCTTGACGCGGCCGTCGAGGATCTCCGGCGAGCCGGTATGGGCCGCGACCTCGGTCACGGCCAGGCCGGCCTCGGACAGCAGGCGCGCGGTGCCGCCGGTGGACAGCAGGCGCACGCCGCGCGCGGCCAGGGCGCGGGCGAATTCGACGATGCCGGTCTTGTCGGACACCGAGAGCAGGGCAGTTTCGATTTTCATGGTTGGACAGCGGAGATGAAGGAAAGCGGTCGGGACGCGCCGCGCGCGCTCAGGGCTGGATGTTGTGCGCCTGGAGCTTCTTGCGCAGCGTGTTGCGGGTGATGCCCAGCATTTCGGACGCCCGGGACTGGTTTCCGCCGGCCCGCTCGAGGGCCACCTCGAGCACCGGGCGTTCGACGCAGCGCATCACCATTTCCCACATGTCGTGGGGCTCGGAGTCGCCCAAGTCTTCGAAATAGCGCTCCAGGCTGGCGCGCACGCAGTCTTCCAGGACATCTTTCTTGCTCATGTGTACAGATATTTATAGTTAGTGGTGGACGGCGGCGGATCACGCCGCCAACAGGGGCTGCGCGCGGGGGGCCGGGGATGCCGGGCCGCCGCGCGCCAGGTCGTCGAACCAGTCGGCCACGGTCTGCCACTGGTCGCGGGTATTGTCGATGCGGTTCATGCGGTCGCGGAACGGGTCCGCGCCCGGCAGGCCCTCCACGTACCACCCGATGTGCTTGCGCGCCGAGCGCACGCCGGTGTGCTCGCCGTAGAAGCGGTAGTGATCGTCGAGGTGCTCGAGCAGCAGGTCGCGCATTTCTTCGTAGGAAGGGGGCGCCAGCGTCTCGCCCGTGCGCAGGTAGTGGTCGATTTCGCGGAAGATCCAGGGGCGGCCCTGGGCCGCCCGGCCGATCATCACGGCATCGGCGCCAGTGTAATCGAGGACGTGCCGGGCCTTGGCGGGCGTGTCGATGTCGCCGTTGGCGATGACGGGGATGGACAGCTCCGCCTTGACGGCGCGGATGGTGTCGTACTCGGCCTGGCCGGTGTACAGGTCGGCGCGGGTGCGGCCGTGCAGGGCCAGGGCGGCGATGCCGGCGTCCTGGGCCCGTCTGGCCACGCGCAGGGCGTTGCGGTGCTCGCGGTCCCAGCCGGTGCGGGTCTTGAGGGTGACCGGCACGCCCAGCGGCGCGCAGGCGGCCACCACCGCGTCGAGGATGCGGGCGACCAGGTCCTCGTCGCGCAGCAGCGCCGAACCGGATGCCAGGTTGCAGACCTTCTTGACCGGGCAGCCCATGTTGATGTCGATGATGCGCGCGCCGCGCGCGGCGTTGAAGGCGGCCGCCTCGGCCATCATGGCCGGATCCGCGCCGGCGATCTGCACCGCCACCGGGGCGATCTCGCCGTCGTGGTTCAAGCGGCGCGCCGTCTTGACGCTGTCCCACAGGCGCGGGTTGCTGGCCGCCATCTCGGACACCGCATAGCCCGCGCCCAGCCGCTTGCACAATTGGCGGAACGGACGGTCGGTCACCCCCGCCATGGGGGCGACCAGCACGTTGTTGGGAAGGGTCCAGGGGCCGATGCGCATGGGCGGATTTTACCCGCCTTCATGTGGCCCCTATTGATTGCGGGGCCGGGGCGCCGGGTGCCGGACTAGGCGCGCAGCCCCTGCAGCAGGTGGCGCGCGAGCGGCGCGCGCAGCGGCGCGGCCAGGTCCAGGGCCAGCAGCGCCAGGCCGCAGGCATGCTCGACCGGCGCCAGGCCGGTGGCGAAGGCGCGCGGCATCAGGTCGGTCAGGCCGGCGGTGATCCAGCGGTCGGCACGGCGCGCGCGGGCGAATCCGGCCAGCGCGGGCGCCGGGTCGGCGGCCGGGTCGGACAGCCAGTCGGCCAGGCCTTGCGCCACTCGGGCGGCATCGCGCAGCCCCAGGTTCAGACCCTGGCCGGCCACCGGGTGCAAGGTCTGCGCGGCATTGCCGATCGCCGCCAGGCGGCCCTGGGCCAGCATGCGCCGCGCGCTGAGGGCCAGCGGGAAGACGTGGCGCGGCGCCTGGCTCGACAAGCGTCCCAGCCGCGTGCCGAACGCCGCGCTCAGGGCGGCGGAGAAGGCGGCATTGTCCAGTTGCGCCAGCCGGGCGGCGCGCTCGGGCGCGCAGCACCACACTACCGAATACGCCTGCGGCTGCTGCGGATGCGGCAGCAGCGCCAGCGGCCCCTCGGCGGTGAAGCGTTCCCAGGCCCAGCCCGGGCGGGGCAGCGCGGCATGGGCGCTGGTGATGACCGCGTGCTGGCCATATTCGCGGCGCACGTCATTGGCGCCGCTGCCGTCAGACAGCACCGCCACGCCGCAACGCAGCTCGGCGTCGCCCTGCCGCACGGTGATGCCGGCGCCGTCCTGGCCGTGCACTTGCGCCGGCGGGCCCTGCAGCACCGTCACCCCGCTGGCGGCCACACGGGCTTCGAGGGCGGCGTGCAGCTCGGCGTACGAGACGACGCTGCCCAGGCGCGCGACCTGGAAGTCGTCGCAGCGGATCACCGTGCTGCCCAGCCGGCCGCGCTGCGAGACGTGCACATTGCGGATGTCGGCGGCGCGGTGCGGCCAGGTTTGCAGCGATTCGAGCAGCACGCGGCTGCCATGGTTCAGCGCCAGCACGCGCGGATCCGCGGCCGGCACGCCGGCCGCCGCCGCGCCGTCGGCGCGGGCGGGCGGCGCGCCGGCCAGCAGGGCGATGCGCTGCGGCCGGCGCGCGTGGCGCGCCAGCAGCAGCGCCAGCACGCGGCCGACCGGGCCGGCGCCCAGAATGGCGATGTCGTAGGCAGGCTGGGTCATGACAGAATTCTACCGTCCACTACAATCGCAGGCGTCCGACGCCCGCTGGCGTTCCGCCACGAAATCATTGCCGTTCCCGATATGTCGTCAGCTCCGTCCGCCGCCTCGGCTTCCTCTCCGTCCCGTCCGCGCAGCAAGGTGGCGCTGGGCCTGCTGGCCTGCCTGTTCGGCTGGCTCGGCGCGCATTGGTGGTATCTGGGCCGCTGCCATGCCTGGCTGGTCACCCTGGCCGCCGTCGCCTGCCTGGCGGCGGCCACGCAGTTCCCGGTCTGGTACGACAACCCGGCGTTCTTCCTGGTGTTCATCCCGATGATCGACGGCTTCATCGAGGGCGTGGTGTTCAGCCTGATGCCGGACGAAAAATTCGACCGGCTCTACAACCCGGGCCGCGGCCGGGTGACGCACACCGGCTGGGGGCCGGTGCTGGTGGCCATCCTCGGCACCCTGGTCGGCGCGATCGCCGGCATGTTCGCCATCGCCATGGTGGTGGTGTACACCTGGACGGCCCTGGGCTGGCTGGACGGCTACGTGTTCTAGCGGCGCGGCGCTTCCGCCGCGGCTCATTCCCGCATCAGGGCCTCGATTTCGCGCGCCTGCACCGGCACGCCGCGCGTCATCAGTTCGCAGCCCTCGGCCGTGACCAGCGCATCGTCCTCGATGCGGATGCCGATGTCCCAGAACCGGCGCGGCACGTCGTCGGCCTCGCGCACATAGATGCCGGGTTCGATGGTCAGCACCATGCCGGGCGCCAGCGCGCGCCACGGCCGTTCCGCGCCGGGCGCGGATTCGCCGCCGCGGTAGTCGCCCACGTCGTGCACATCCAGGCCCAGCCAATGGCCGGTGTGGTGCATGTAGAAGCGCGTGTACGCGCCGGATTCGAGCACGCCATCCAGGCTGCCCTGCAGCAGGCCCTCGTCCAGCATGCCCTGCGCCAGCACGCGGATCGCGGCCTCGTGCGCGTCGTTCCAGCTGCGGCCCGGCGCCGTGGCCTGTACCGCGGCCTCCTGGGCCGCCGCCACCAGGTCGTACAGCGCGCGCTGCGGCCCATTGAAACGGCCGTTGGCGGGGAAGGTGCGGGTAATGTCGGCGGCATAGCTGTCGTACTCGCAGCCGGCGTCGATCAGCACCAGCTCGCCGTCGCGCAGCACCGCGTCGCCCGCCGCGTAGTGCAGCACGCAGGCATTGGCGCCGGTGGCCACGATGCTGGGGTAGGCGGGCGCCTGCGCGCCATGGCGGCGGAATTCATACAGCAACTCGGCTTCCAGCTCGTATTCGTGCATGCCGGGACGCGCCGCCCGCATGGCGCGCGCATGGGCGCCCGCCGAAATGCGGGCGGCCTGGCGCATGGCGGCGATTTCGCCGGCATCCTTCACCAGCCGCATGTCCGCCAGCAGCGGACGCAGGTCCTGGACGCGCGCCGGCGGCCGACGCCGGCCGCGTCCCTGTTGCTCGGCCTCGGCCTGCCAGCGGCGCAGCCTGCGTTCGACATGCCCGCCCGCCGCGAACGAACGGTATAGCGCCGGCTGGTCCAGCAGCAGGGCGGGCAGCATGTCGTCCAGCTCGTCGATGGCATGCGCTTCGTCGAAGCCATAACGCTCCAGCGCCGCCTCGGGGCCGCAGCGATAGCCTTCCCAGATTTCCTGCTCGGGGTGCTTGGCGCGGCAGAACAGAATGGCGCGATCGGATGCCCCCGCCACCAGCACCAGCCACGCCTCGGGCTCGGTAAAGCCGGTCAGGTAGAAAAAATCGCTGTCATGGCGATAGGGGTATTCGGTATCGCGATTGCGCACGGCGTGCGGCGCGGTCGCCAGGATGGCGATGCCGCCGCCGGCCGCGCGCAACTGCTCGGACAGGCGCCGGCGGCGGTCGGCGTAGGGGGCGATATCGACGGGCGGCAGGCTCATGGCGGGGGGCGGTCGAGGCGGGCAACAGCGCCTACTTTACCGCGCCCGGGCGCTTGCGGGATGGTCGGCCGCCTGCTACAATCCGCGCCACTGTCATTGGGGAGTAGCCATCCTTTGAATCCCCAAAGGAGTCAGCGTCAACAGACTTGGCGGTTTCGTACCCCATGGCGCTGACGGTTTCCGTGCAGTGGGCCGCGCCCACCGTACGGTCCAGCCAGGCGAGACCTTTGGCCACGATGCGTTCACCCCTGCCGGGCGAGCCGCGTCGTCGTGCCATTGGTGTCTGCTCGTCCGGCTGCGTCCCATGTTTCTCACCCTGTTCCTGTTCTTCCTGTCGGCGCTGGTCATCTACTTCGCCTGCGAGTATTTCGTCAACGGCATCGAGTGGGTCGGCCACCGCTTCCAGCTGGGCGCCACCGCCACCGGCACCGTCCTGGCGGCCTTCGGCACGGCCCTGCCCGAAAGCGCGGTCACGTTCATGGCGGTGGTGTTCGGCACGACGCCCGAGCAGAAAGACATCGGGGTGGGCGCCGCCATGGGCGGCCCGCTGGTGCTGGCGACTCTGGCCTATGCCGTGGTGGGGCTGGCCCTGTGGCGCGGCGGGCGCAGCGCGGCGCGCATCAATGCCGACCAGCAGCGCCTGGCGCGCGACCAGGCCTGGTTCATGGGCGTATTCGTGGTCAAGGTCGTCCTGGGGCTGGTGGCCTTTGCCTGGAAGCCCTGGCTGGGATTCGTGTTCCTGGGCGTCTATGCGCTGTATGTGCGGCGCGAGCTGGCCAATGACGAAGCCTGCCTGGACTGCGACGACCTCGAACCGCTCAAGCTGCGCCCGCGCGATCCCGATCCGACCATGGCCTGGGCCTGTATCCAGACGGCGCTGGCGCTGGTGGTGATCGCCGCCGCCTCGCACGTGTTCGTGCGCCAGATAGAACTGCTGGGCATCGCCTTCGGGGCCTCGCCGCACGTGGCCGCGCTGTTGCTGGCGCCGGTCGCCACCGAGCTGCCGGAAATCATGAATGCGCTGATCTGGGTGCGGCAAGGCAAGGAGCGCCTGGCGCTGGCGAACATTTCCGGCGCCATGATGATCCAGGCCACCATACCCAGCGCCCTGGGCATCTTCCTGACTCCCTGGCTGCTCGACGGCCCGTTGCTGGCGGCCGGCCTGTTCACCCTGCTGTCGATCGCGCTGCTGTGGCTGCGCTTCCGGCGCGCCGGCATGAGCGTGCCCGTGCTGTCCACCGTGGGCGGGTTCTACGGCCTGTTCGCGCTGTACCTGGGCTGGCATTTCGTGCGCTGACGCGGCGGGCGCCATGTTGCGCAAATGCGCGCAAGAATGGGGAAAACCCTTGCCCGAGGCCGAAAATCCACGTAAAATCATCATGTTTACATCATTCGGAGTTGTTCTGTGAATACCGATTCCGGCGACAGTAGTCGATCTTGCATCGACGTCGCTGCCTGACAGGATCTCCGCAGAATCTCCTTCTGCCGCATCCTGCCAGTGCAGGGTGCGGTATCCGGTGGCAGGTCCTCTGCCGCCAGTTCCCGCAAAAAACCGCCTGAACCGTAGCTGTGCCGTCGCAGCCGTGCGTGCTCGCGCGCTTGTCGCGCCCGTTCGTGCCGCTGCGTGGGCTCGCGCGTATTCGTACGAGCGCTCCCCGTTTCATTGGGAGGTTGCCATGCGTTTCTTCGACCTGTTCATGCGCCGTGCCGGCGTGGACCGCCCCGTCGCGCCCAATCGCCGCCATGGCAC
The DNA here is from genome assembly GCF_002261345.1 of Bordetella genomosp. 2. Classification (GTDB taxonomy): domain Bacteria; phylum Pseudomonadota; class Gammaproteobacteria; order Burkholderiales; family Burkholderiaceae_B; genus Bordetella_A. The sequence goes on from NZ_NEVT01000003.1 coordinate 550,929, forward strand.
TTCGCGCCTGACCATCGTCTGCCCGCGCGATGCGCTCGGCGCGGTGCGCAAGCAGATCTGCCTCGATTTCGGCGCCGCCGGCCTCGATGTGGCGCAATTCCAGATCGACTCCAGCCGCGACGCCGATTTCGCCTCGGCCTGCATCACGGTCAATTGTCCGCCCGAGCTGCGGCCCGAGCTCATGTCCCAGGCCCGCCGCCTGCGCGCCAACCCCGCCGTGCGCCACGTGCACTTCGGCGCCGCCGCCCGCGCCGCCGCCTGATGGCGCGCCGGGCGCGCCAGTCATCTACAATGCCGTATCGGCCATGGCATGCGCCATGTCCGTGTATTGATTAAGTTTTTCTGGGTTTCGGCATGGATCTCGGCTGGCTGGTTCCGTGGGAGTTCTCCCCCACCCTGGTGGCCGCCTTCGTGGCGGCCATCGTGCTGTTCGTGCGCGGCCAGCGCGTGCACCGGGTCAATGGCGCGCGCCAGTTCCTGTTCTGGGCCGGCATGGTGCTCTTGTACCTGTCGCTGCATACGCGGGTCGACTACTACGCCGAGCGCATGTTCTTCATCCACCGCATCCAGCACCTGGTCCTGCACCACCTGGGGCCACTGCTGGTCATGGCGGCGTTTCCGGGCTCGGTGATGCGCGCCGGCCTGCCCATGCGCTGGCGGGTGCGGCTGCGCGATTTCCTCCGCACGTCCGCCGGCCGGGCAGTGGTGGCCGTGCTGACCAACAAGGTTTTCGTGCCGGCGCTGTTCGTGTTCCTGGTGCTGGTCTGGCTGATCCCGTCGGTGCAGTTCTATTCCATGCTCGACTGGCGGCTGTACCGGCTGATGAACTGGTCGGTGGTGATCAGCGGCTTCATGTACTGGAACCTCATTCTCGACCGCCGGCCCAGCCCGCCGGCCGCCATGAGCCCGGGCGGCAGGGTGCTGTCGCCCATCCTGACGATGGCGCCGCAGATGGTCGCCGGCGCGGTCATCGCCTTCACCGAATCCGATATCTATCCGCTGTTCGAGCTGTGCGGCCGCGCCATCGCCATGTCGGCCCAGACCGACCAGACCATCGGCGGCCTGACCATGTGGATCCCTGCCGCCATGGTCGAGGTCTTCGGCCTGCTGGTGGCGCTGGGCACGCTGATGCGCCTGTCGGGCAAGGGCCGCCTGCGGCCCGAAGACCGCGAGGCGCGCGCCCGGGCGCGCGAGCGCGAGAAAAGCCGCGTCGCCGGGGCGGTGGCCAGCTCCTGACCCGCGCCCCGGCGGGCGGCCTTATTCGGCCACCAGGCCGTGGTACTTGCGGCCCAGCGCCACCGTGGCCTGGAACATCCCCGCCTTGCTGCCGCAGTCATAGCGCTGGCCTTCGTAGCGGTGCGCGAACACCGGCCGGTCCCGCATCAGGGCGGCGATGCCGTCGGTCAGCTGGATTTCATTGCCGGCCCCGATGCGCGTGCCGCGCAGGTGGTCGAAGATGGCCGGTTCCAGCACATAGCGGCCCACCACCGCCAGGGTGGACGGCGCCTCTTCGGGCGAGGGCTTTTCGACGATATGGGTGATGCGGGCGGTGCGCTCGTTGATGGGCTGGGCCGCCACGATCCCGTACTTGCGCGTGTCTTCGCGCGGCACGTCCTGCACGCCCAGCACGCTGGCATCCTGGGCGTAGGCGGCCTCCACCAGTTGCTTGAGCACCGGCGCGTCGGCGTCGATCAGGTCGTCGGCCAGCAGCACGGCGAAGGGTTCGTCGCCGACCGCCGGGGCGGCGGTCAGGACGGCGTGGCCCAGGCCCAGCGGCGCGGCCTGGCGAATATAAAGACAGTTGACGTGGGCGGGCAGGATGTCCCGCACCATGGCCAGCAACTCGTGCTTGCCCTTGCTTTCCAGGTCCGCCTCCAGTTCGGGGGCGGAATCGAAGTGGTCTTCGATGGCGCGCTTGTTGCGGCCGGTGACGAAAATCAGGTCGGTGATGCCGGCCGCCACCGCCTCTTCGACGGCGTACTGGATCAGCGGCTTGTCGACCACGGGCAGCATTTCCTTGGGCATGGCCTTGGTGGCCGGCAGAAAACGGGTGCCCATTCCTGCGACAGGAAAAACGGCTTTGCGGACTGGGCGCATGAGAACCTCGGTGGAAATTGGGTAAAACGAGCAAACTTTTTGCTTGCGGTCGCTATCATATTGCCATGAACCGCAGGCATACGACATCCAGGTATTTTCTCGCGAAACGCGGCCTGGCCGGCGCCTTGTGCCTGGCGCTGGCCCTGCCCGCCGCGCCGGCCCTGGCCCAGCCCTCCGGGCTGCCCTCGATGGGCGCGGCCTCGTCGGCCGATCTCTCGCCAGCGCTGGAACGCCAGTTGGGCGAGGCCATCATGGCCCAGGGGCGGCGCGATCCCACCTACATCAACGATCCGGAACTGAGCCAGTATTTGACCACCATGGGGCGCAAGCTGGCCGCCTATGCGCCCGGCGGCGTGCCCGATGTCGAGATGTTCGGCGTGCGCGACCCCGAAATCAACGCGTTCGCCATGCCCGGCGGGTTCATCGGCGTCAACAGCGGCCTGATCGTCTCGTCCGGCAGCGAGTCCGAGCTGGCGGCCGTGCTGGCCCACGAAATCGGCCACGTCGTGCAGCGCCACATCGCGCGCGGCATGACCCAGCAAAGCCAGACCGGCGTCGTCATGATGGCCAGCATGGCCGCGGCGCTGCTGGCCGCCCTGGCCGGCGGCGGCGGCAACCTGGCCATGGGGGTGGCGGCCTTCGGCCAGGCCGCCGCCATCAACCGGCAGCTGGGTTTTTCCCGCGACGCCGAGCGCGAGGCCGACCGCGCCGGTTTCCAGATGCTGACCAAGGCAGGCTACGACCCCGAAGGCATGGTGCGCATGTTCTCCCGCCTGATGGGCGCCGCGCGCCTGAACGAAGGCATGGGCGGCGGCGCCTGGGCCAGCACCCACCCCCTGTCCATCGAACGGATGTCCGACATCCAGAACCGCACCCGCAGCATGTCCGCGGCCCGCCATGTCGACAGCGACGACTTCTGGTACGTGCGCGCCAAGATGCGGGTGGTGCAGGGGCGCGACGCGGTCAGCCTGCGCACGGCCGGCCAGCAGCTGCAGGACGAGGCGCGTTCGCTGAGCGGCGTGCGGCAGTCGGCCGCCTACTATGGGCTGGCCCTGCAGGCGTTCCAGCGCAATAGCCTCGATGAAGCGCAGTCGTTCCTCGACCAGGCCAGCGCGGGCGGGCGCAGCTCGCCGCAATTGGCCCGGCTGGCCGTGGACCTGGCTGCCGCGCGCAAGGACGCCGCCGGGGCGCTGCAGCTGGCCGCCGCCGCGATCAAGCGCTGGCCGCAGCAGCGCGCGCTCGGCATCGCCTACGCGCAAGCCCTGCAGGGAGCTGGCCGGCATGCCGAGGCCCAGGCGTATCTGCGCGACCGCATCAAACAGTGGGGCGAGGACGAGCCCGGCCTCTACCAGATGCTGGCGCAGAGCGAAGAGCGCAACGGCCAGCCGGTGCAGGCGCGCCGCGACATGGCCCGCTACTACGTGCTGACGGGCGCCTATGCGGCCGCCGAGTCGCAGTTGCAGCAGGCGCGCGGCATGTCTAGCGATTTCTACGAGCAATCGCAGATCGACGTGCAAATCAAGGAGGTCAAGGACAAGCTGGCGGCCGAGCGCGACCTGCTGGAGCGCTTCAAGTCGGGCTGAACCCGCGGCGGCCCGGCCCCGCGCGGGCGGACGCCGGCCCTTACAGGCCGGTCTCGAAGAAGCGGCCCAGCCGCTGCGGCAGCCAGCCCAGGTGGGCCGGGAAGGGGCCGGTGGGAAAGCCCGCGTGCCCGCCTTCGGCCGGCTGGTGCAACAGCACGTGTTCCGAGCATTCGCGCGGCAGCGGCAGGGCGCTTTCGGGCAGGAACGGGTCGTTGCGCGCGTTCAGCACCAGCGTGGGAACCGCGATGCCGGTCAGCCACGGCTTGCTGGAGGCGCGGGTCCAGTAGTCCAGCGCGTTGCGGAAGCCGTGCATGGGCGCCGTGTAGGCGTCGTCGAAGTCGCGCAGGTCGCGCGCGTGGGCGATGCGCATGACATCGATGGCGCCGGGGAAGCGGCGGGCTTTCTCCAGCACCTTGTGCTTCATGGTCTTGAGGAAATGCGCGCTGTAGACCCGGCGGTTGAAGAAACCGTGCGACAGCGCATTGCCGCCGGCGACCAGGTCGAGCGGCACCGATACGCCGGCGCAGGCGGCCAGCCACGACACGCCGCTGCCCTGTTCGCCCAGGTATTTCAACAGCGCGTTGCCGCCCAGCGAGACGCCCACCGCGTGCCAGCGCGCGTGCGGGATGCGGGCCCGCACGGTGTCCAGCATGAAGCCGACCTCGGCGGAGTCGCCCGAGTAATAGGCGCGCGCCAGCCGGTTGGGCGCGCCCGAGCAGCCGCGGAAGTGGGCCACGGCGACGATCCAGCCGCGCGCCCGGAAGTGGTGGGCGATGGACTGGGCGTAGCGGCTCAGGCTGCCGCCTTCCAGGCCGTGCAGCAGCAGCAGGGCGGGGGTATCCGGCGTCTGCGGCAGCGACGGCCAGTCGGCGGGGGTGATCCAGCGGGCGGCGGCCGTCTTGCCGGCCACCACGGGCGTGGCGTTGTCGATGGGTTGGCCGTCGGCGCTTTTGTGGGGGAACAGCCCGGGCCCGGTCCGGTCGATGTCGATGAAGTCGGTATCCGGCGTGTCGACCCGTTCGCGCACGAAGGCGATGCGGTGATGCTGCGCCACGAAGGCGGCATAGATCGTCTGGCTGTGCCGGTCGGGCAGCCAGGGGGGAACGGGGCAGGGCGAGGTATCGAGTCGGGCGGCGGCCAAGCGTTCTACCCGCGTCAGTGCAGCCGGTCGGGGACGTCGTGCAGATCCAGTACCCCGGCGTCGGCGGGCGCCGGCGACGCATGATGCACGACCATGCGCCAGCCCGTGGGCCCCTTGTGATAGATGTTGGTGGCGTAGCAGTTGGCGTACTGCGTGCCGCCATGCGTGCGCGCGGCGACCTGCTCGACCAGGGTGTGGACCGAGCACATCATGCTTTGCATGATCAGCGGCCGCAGCGGGCGGATGTGCAGCGGGCCGGCCGCCAGGATCTGCTGCCACGATTCGAATACCGCCGTATGGCCGACCGCGCGCAGCCCGCCCGGATGGATGCAGACGACTTCCTCGTCGTCGGCCCAGACCTGTCGCAGGCGGTCGGTGTCGGCTTGCTCGAGCGCTTCGTAGAACGCTTGCTCGGCTTCTTCTGGCGTGGCGAACATGGCGGCGCGGGCGGGCTCAGTGGCCGTGGACCACGGTGCCGGGCTTGAGGCGGTATTCGGCGCCGCAATAGGCGCAGCGGGCCGAGCCGGTGCGGGTGACGTCGAGGAAGACGCGGGGATGCATGCTCCAGAGCGGCGCCTTGGGGCCCGGGCAGTAGACGGGCAGGTCTTCGGCGCCGACTTCGATGGTTTCATGCGCGGGCGTGGCGGACGCGGCGGGGGCGGCGGCAGTCATGGTGTTTCCTGGATAGAGCGAACGGGATATGGGACAAGGAAAGCGGCGATGCGTTCACACCGGGGTCAGCCAGTGCGCATACTTGGGGTTGCGCCCGCTGACCAGGTCGAAGAACGCCGCCTGCAGTTTTTCGGTGACCGGCCCGCGCCGGCCCGCGCCGATGCGGCGGTTGTCGACTTCGCGGATGGGCGTGACCTCGGCGGCGGTGCCGGTGAAGAAGGCTTCGTCGGCGATGTAGATGTCGTCGCGCGTCAGGCGCTTGGTGACCACCTGCAGCCCCAGGTCGGCCGCCAGCGCGTGCACGGTGGAGCGGGTGATGCCGGTGAGGGCGGAGGCGATCTCGGGTTCGCAGACCACGCCGTCCTTGACGATGAAGATGTTCTCGCCGGCGCCTTCGGCCACGAAGCCCTCGGTGTCGAGCAGCAGGGCCTCGTCGTAGCCGTCCTGCAGGGCCTCGGCGTTGGCGATGATGGAGTTGGCGTAGGTGGTGGCCACCTTGGCGCGCGGCATGGTCACGTTGACGTGCTGGCGGGCGTACGACGACACCTTGACGCGGATGCCCTGCGCCAGGGCCTCTTCGCCCAGGTAGGCGCCCCAGGGCCAGGCGGCGATGGCCACGTGGACCTTGGCGCCCTTGGGCGACACGCCCATCTTTTCCGCGCCGTAGAACACCAGCGGGCGCAGGTAGCAGGATTCGAGCCGATTGGCCCGCACGACCTCGCATTGCGCCGCGTTGAGCGTGTCGGGGTCGAACGGCATGGGGATCTGGTAGATGTGGGCGGAATTGCACAGCCGCCGGGTGTGGTCCTGCAGGCGGAAGATGGCCGTGCCCGCGTCGGTCTTGTAGGCGCGCACCCCTTCGAACACCGACAGGCCGTAGTGCAGCGAGTGGGTCAGCACGTGGGTCGTGGCCTCGCGCCACGGGACGAGTTTGCCGTCGTACCAGATGAAGCCGTCACGGTCCGCCATCGACATGATGTTCCCCCCTTCTTAGAGGCGCTTATTGTATCAAGCGGCGAGGGTACAATGCCGCTGTCTATGCGCCGAAGCACTGGGCTGAGCCCGCTCGGCGCCGCGCCGGGCAAGCTGGCGTGCGTGTGTTTGTCTTCCCGATGAGTTCCATGCCGTCCAGTCTCATTTGCCAGGGGGCGCCCGGTGCCCCCTGAGTCTGTCGCAGTGCCCGCCGAGGATCCCGCGCTGGTCCGGCAGGAACGCCTCGCGGCGTTCCGCTCGGGGGTGCAGGCCATCGTCCCGGCCCTGATCGCCACCGGCACCTGGGGCCTGGTCACCGGGGTGGCCATGGTCAAGTCCGGCCTGACGGAGTCCATGGCGCTGGCCATGACCCTGCTGCTGTACGCCGGCTCGGCCCAGCTGACCTCGCTGCCGCTCATCGCCAGCGGCGCGCCGCTCTGGCTCATCTTCATGGCCGGCTGCGTGGTCAACCTGCGCTTCATCATTTTCGGCGCCGCCCTGCATCCGTATTTCCGCCACCTGTCCTGGCCGCGGCGCCTGGGGCTGGGCTATTTCACCACCGACATGGGTTTCGTGCTGTTCATGCCCCGCTTCGGCGACGCCGCCGAGCGCGGCACGCGCGAGCAGCTGTGGTACTTCATGGGTACCATCGCGCCCGGCTGGGTGGTCTGGCAGGCGTCGTCGATCGTCGGCATCTACCTGGGCACGCTGGTGCCCGCCACCTGGTCGCTGGACTTCGCCGCCGTGCTGGCGCTGCTGGCCATCACGGTGCCGCTGGCCAATTCCAAGCCGATGCTGGTCTCCATGCTGGCGGCCGGCCTGACCGCCTGGGTCGGCCAGCTCCTGCCGCTGCGCCTGGGGCTGGCGGCCGCGGTCATCGCCGGCATCCTGGCCGGCATCTGGGCCGAACGCCATTTCCACAAGGCGCGCGCATGACGCTCTGGCCTTCCGAGATCTACGTCTATTCCGCCATTCTGCTGCTGGCCCTGTGCAGCGTGCTGACGCGCGCCGGCTTCATGCTGTTCGGCGATTACCTGCCGCTGCCCGACGGAGTGCGCCGCGCCCTGCGCTACGCGCCGGCGGCGGCCCTGACGGCCATCATCGTGCCCGACCTGCTGCCCTGGAAAGCCGGCGCCGGGCCGGCTTTCGACTACCGGCTGGTGGCCGCCGCCATCGGCGTGGTGGTGTTCCTGCGCACCCGCAGCGCAGTGCTGGTCATCGTCGCCGGCATGGCCGTGCTCTGGGTGCTGCGCTGGCTGGCGGGCTGATCCGGCCCCCGTCGCCCGGCCGCGCAGCGGACGCCGTTCGCGGCGCGGCGGCCGGCTGCGCTAAAATAAAGTTATCCACAGCAATCCGGGCTTGGCAGCATTCTCGTTTTGTTCTTTTTCATCGCCCCGGCATCTGCCCATCCTGATGACTGATTCTATCGCTCCCGCAGCCACCTCCACCGACGCGCCCACCCAGACCTTCGCCGACTTCGGACTGCATCCCCAACTGCTCCAGTCGGTCGCCGCCACCGGATACACCACTCCCACGCCGATCCAGGCCCAGGCCCTGCCGGTCGTGATGGCCGGGCGCGACGTCATGGGCGCGGCGCAGACAGGCACGGGCAAGACCGCGGCGTTCACGCTGCCCATTCTGCATCGCCTGATGCCGCTGGCCAACACCAGCGCGTCGCCGGCGCGGCACCCGGTGCGGGCGCTCATCCTGACCCCCACGCGCGAACTGGCCGACCAGGTCTACGAAAGCGTCAAGCGCTACAGCAAGCACACCCCGCTGCGCTCGGCGGTGGTGTTCGGCGGGGTGGACATCGGCCCCCAGAAGGAAGCGCTGCGCCGGGGCTGCGAGATCCTGGTGGCTACGCCGGGCCGCCTGCTCGACCACGTCGAGCAGAAGACGGTCAACCTGGGCCAGGTCGGCATCCTGGTGCTGGACGAGGCCGACCGCATGCTCGACATGGGGTTCCTGCCCGACCTGGACCGCATCGTCCGGTTGTTGCCGGCCCAGCGCCAGGGGCTGTTGTTCTCGGCCACGTTCAGCAACGAGATCCGCAAGCTCGGCCGCTCGTACCTGAACCAGCCGGTCGAGATCGAGGTCGCCGCGCGCAACGCCACGGCCGACACGGTCACCCAGATCGCCTACCAGATGCCCAGTGACGCCAAGCGCGCCGCGGTGGTGCACCTGGTCAAGTCGCGCGGCCTGAAGCAGGTCATCGTGTTCTCGAACACCAAGATCGGCACGGCGCGGCTGGCCCGCGAACTCGAGCGCGACGGCGTGCGGGCCGAGTCCATTCACGGCGACAAGAGCCAGGCCGACCGCATGAAGGCCCTCGAAGCCTTCAAGGCGGGCGAGCTCGAAGTGCTGGTGGCCACCGACGTGGCCGCGCGCGGCCTCGATGTGGCCGGCGTGCCCTGCGTCATCAACTACGACCTGCCGCACAACGCCGAGGACTACGTCCACCGCATCGGCCGCACCGGCCGCGCCGGCGCGTCGGGCGAGGCCATCGCGCTGTTCACCGCCGACGAGACGCGCTACCTGCAGGACATCGAGAAACTCACCAAGCGCCCGGTGCCGCGCGGCACGCTGGACGTGCCGGCCGACCTGGTGATCCGCAGCCATACCCGCGATTCGCGCGACAGCCGCGGACGCGGGCGCGAGCGCGACCGCCGCGGCGGCTCGTCCTATGCGTCGGCGCCGCGCCAGCCGGCCGACGACTTCTTCTACAAGCCCTACGAGCCGGCCGCGCCGGCCCAGAAAACCGAAGACGCCCAGGAAACGCGGCCGGCCACGCCGAAGCGCCAGGTGGCGGTGCTGCTGGGCGGCAGCCGCAAGCCCTGAAGCGAACCTAGGCCGCCAGCAGGGCGGGCACGTCCGGCAGCTGGGTGGCCACCGCGGGGCTGTCGGGCCCCAGGCTTTCGAGCAGGCGCTCCAGGTGCCCGATGTGCGGCAGCATCGGGCCATAGAACACTACCCGCCCGCCGACCTGCACCAGCAGGGTGGGGAAGTTTTCTACGTCTTCGTCGCCCAGCAGATCGGGGTGGTCTTCGATGTCGATCCACGCATAGACGCGGCCGGGCTGGCTGTCGGCCAGCGCGGCCAGCCGCGGGCGATATTGTCCGCAGGTGTCGCACCAGGCCGCGCAGAAGCACGCGACCAGCCAGGTGTCGGGGTTGGCGCGCAAGGCGGCGCGCAGCGCCGGGGTGTCGGAACCGGGAACGAGCAGGGGCATGGCGTCAAATCGCAACGTGTTTGAGACTATGATACCCGGCATGTCCACTGACCGGTTCGCCTCATGATTCCTCCGCGCCCCGACCACGCGACCGCTTCCCCCGCCCGCGCCGCCGCCATCGGCGCCGCCGGCGTTGCCCAGGCGTTCAAGCGCGCCCTGGTGTCGCAGTGCCATCCCAACATGCTGTTCGCCGTGCTGCTGCCGTTCCTGATCGCGCTGCTGGGCGCCATCCTGCTGGTCTGGCTGTTCTGGACGCCGCTGACCGACTGGCTCAACGCCCAGGCGTCGCAATGGCAAGTCGTCAACGATTTCGACGCCTGGCTGGTCGGCATCGGCCTGTTCTCCATCAAGCTCTATTTCATCCCCGTGCTCGCCGCGGCCATCCTGCTGCCCGTGTCGGGCATCCTGGGCCTGGCCATCGCCGCGGTATTCGTCATGCCGCTGGTGCTGCGCCACGTCGGCGCGCGCGAATATGCCGGCGTGTCGCGGCAGGGCCGCAATGCCACCGCCTATAGCGTCTGGAACGCCATCTGGGTCACCGCCGCATTCGCGGCCGGCTGGGTGCTGACCCTGCCGTTCTGGCTGATCCCGCCCATGGCGGTGATCCTGTCGATCTTCTGGTGGGCCTTCGCGTTCTCGCGCATGATGCGGGTCGACGCCATCGTCGAGCACGCCAGCCCCGAGGAACGCCGCATCCTGCTCGAGCGCCACAATACCGGCTTCTGGATCATCGGGCTGATCTGCTCGCTCTTGAACCTGCTGCCGCCGGCCTGGATCATCCTGCCGGTGTATGCCGGCCTGGTCTATGCGCACTACGGCCTCGAGGCGCTGCGGCGGCTCCGGCAAGAACGCCTCATCGAAGCCTGAATTTCGCCAACCGGAACCGCCATGGCTGACGTAACCGCCTCCCGCCGCATCGGCCTCATCATCGTGGGCGACGAGATCCTGTCCGGGCGCCGCCAGGACAAGCACTTCGCCAAGATCGTCGAGTTGCTCGCCGCGCGCGGCCTGCGCCTGGGCTGGGCCGAATTCCTGCCCGACGACCGCGACGTGCTCACCGCCGCGTATCGCCGCAGCTTCGCCTCGGGCGACATCGTGCTGTCGTGCGGCGGCATCGGCGCCACTCCCGACGACCATACCCGCCAGGCGGCCGCGGCGGCGCTGGGCGTGCCGCTCGAGCTGCATCCCGAGGCGGAACAGGCCATCACCCTGCGCGTGTCCGAAATGGCGGCCAAGGGCCAGGGCACGGCCGACATGTCCAGCGCCGAGAACCAGCAGCGCCTGCAGATGGGCATGTTCCCGGCCGGCTGTGAGATCGTCCCCAACACCTACAACCGCATTCCGGGCTTCTACATCCGCGACCATACCTTCGTGCCGGGCTTCCCGATCATGGCCTGGCCGATGCTGGAATGGACGCTCGATACCCGCTACCGGGACTTGCACCACCGCGTGGCGCATGCCGAGCATTCGTTCCTGGCGTTCGGCATCCCCGAATCGCGCATCGCCCCCGTCATGGATACGCTGCAGCAGCGCTGGCCGGCCGTGCGGGCCTTCAGCCTGCCCAGCGTGGGCGAAGACGGCAGGCCGGCCCATATCGAGCTGGGCGTGAAGGGCGAGCCGGAAGCGGCGGCCCAGGCCCTGGCATTCCTGCAGGCGGAGGTGCCGCGCCTGGGCGGGCGCCTGGCGCCCTAGCGCACGGCGCGGCGACCGGCCGGCCCTTGCGGGCGGGCTTGCCAAAACGCCGGCAAGATTTCACAATACGGGAAGTCGCCCCATGGTGCGCTGCGGCATCCGTCGCGGCGCGCGGCGGGCGGCACGTAACCGCCCGTCGATCCTCCATGACTTCCACCATGTCAGCTATTGCGCCGGGCTCGGACAGCGAGCATGCACCGGGCCAGTCTCCCATTGCCATCCAGGTCATCGAACGCGCCATGCGCCTGCTCGACGCACTGGCCGCCCAGCCCGATCCCGTCACGCTGAAAGAGCTGTCCGCCACCACCGGCCTGCATGCCTCCACCGCCCACCGCATCCTCAACGACCTGGTCGTGGGGCGCTACGTCGAACGGGTCGACAACGGCCTGTACCAGCTCGGCATGCGCCTGCTCGAACTGGGCTCGCTGGTCAAGGGCCGGCTGAACGTGCGCGAGGCCGCCATTTCCGCCATGCGCTCGCTGCACAAGCTGACCGGCCAGACCATCAACCTGTCGGTGCAGCAGGGCGACGAGATCGTCTACATCGACCGCGCCTGGAGCGAGCGTTCCGGCATGCAGGTGGTGCGCGCCATCGGCGGGCGCGCGCCGCTGCACCTGACCTCCACCGGCAAGCTGTTCCTGTCCACCTACGATACCCGGCAGGTGCGCGCCTATGCGCTGCGCACCGGCCTGGCGGGCCATACCCGCAACAGCCTCACCGAACTCGAGCGCCTCGAACGCGAGCTGGCGCTGGTGCGGCGCCATGGCTACGCGCGCGACAACGAAGAACTCGAGCTGGGCGTGCGTTGCATCGCGGCGGGCATTTTCGACGACACCGGCAAGCTGGTGGCCGGGCTGTCGATCTCGGCCCCCGCCGAACGGCTGCAGGACGAATGGATCCAGGCCCTGGTCGAGACCGCCCGCAATATTTCCGAGGCGCTCGGCTACGAGCCCACGGTGGCAGCCCAGGCCGTCGGCAAGGGCCTGGCGCCGCACGCCGTGCGCACCTGAGCCTGCGCGCATCCGCCGCCAGCGTGGCGCGGCGGATGGCGGCGGCGCAATAAAAAACCCCCGGCGCATGCCGGGGGTTCCAGGGGGCCCGAGGGCCGGGATCGTTAGTCTTATTGTTTCGGTACGCCGGCCTTCTTGAACAGCTCGGCCCATTGCGGCACTTGCTGCTGCACCTTGGCGTCCAGCGCCTTGGGATTGGCCTCGTCGTTCAGCACTTCCGCGCCCAGGCCCGCCATGCGTTCCTTGAACTTCGGATCGGCCAGGCCGGCCTGCAGTGCCTTGACCAGCTTGTCCACCACCGGCTGCGGCGTGCCCTTCGGCACCCACATGCCATGCCAGATGCCGACCTGGAAGCCCTTGAAGCCGGATTCGTCCATGGTGGGCAGGTCGGACAGGGTGGGCACGCGCTTCAGGCTGGTGACGGCGTAGGCCTTCACCTTCTTGGCGTTGATGTGCTGGGTGGTGTTGGTGGTCTGGTCGCACAGCATGTCGACCTGCTTGCCCAGCAGGTCGTTCATGGCGGGGCCCGTACCCTTGTAGGGGATGGTGAGCAGGTCCACGCCCAGGGCGTCGATCAGCATGGTGCCGCACAGGTGGCTGGCGGCGCCGATGCCGGCATTGGCGAGCGAGACCTTGTCCTTGTTGGCCTTGACGTACTCGACCATCTCCTTGATGTTGTTGGGCGGGAAGTCCTCGCGGGCGATGACCGTCATGGGGACATCGACCACCAGGCCGACCGGCTCGAAGCTCTTGGACGGGTCGTAGCCCGGGTCCTTGTACAGGGAGGGAGCCGTGGTGAACCCCAGGTGCATCAGCAATACGGTGTAGCCGTCGGCCTCGGCCCGCCCGACATAGGACGTGCCGATGGTGCCGCCCGCGCCCGCGCGGTTCTCGACCACGACGGTCTGGCCCAGGGTCGGGCGCATGGCCTCGGCCAGCGAGCGGGCCACGTTGTCGGTGGGCCCGCCCGCCGAGAACGGCACCACCATGTTGATGGGCCGTTCCGGGTATTCCGCCTGGGCGGCGCCTGCGGCGAGCAGGGCGCCGGCAGCCAGCAATGCCGAAAGCGTACGGGGGAGGAATGTCATGAGGTCTCCTGTGCCGCGGGGTACGCGGCGGTGTTTTCACTGGGACTGACGAGTCTTTCTTGGAGTGTCATCAGGTGGTCGCCAGTGTAGAAAACAATGCCCTGGCCGTCACCGGGTATTTCCCCCGATTCTGCGGCAGCGCAAAGCTAATTTGTTGCAATGCACCAAAAACCCTTGACAGAGGTATTTCGGTCGGTAAAATAGCCTTTGTGCAGTGCAACAAACGCGCCCGGCGATAGCTTGCAACATCATGCCCGCGCACGTTTACTTTTTCGTCGCCACGCAACGTTATCCGCCGGCCCCGCCGGCGCCAAGCCCCAGGAGCCCCTCATGACCGCCATTCCGCAGCAAGTTCTGGATCGCCAGAAATCCGCCCTGAACACCCTGGTCGCCACCCAGGCCACCCTGTTCGCCGGCTTCGAAAAGCTGGTCGACCTGAACCTGAAGGTCGTCAAGGCCACGCTCGACGAAGTCGCCCAGCAATCGCAGCAGGCGGTCGACGTGAAAGACCCCCAGGAAGCCGCCGCTTTCGCCAGTTCGCTGGTGCAGCCGGGCGCCGAGAAGGCCCTGGCCTACGGCAAGCATGTGTATGACATCGTCGCCGGCGTGCAGGGCGAGCTGGCCAAGCTGGCCGAAGCCCAGATCGCCGAAGGCCAGCAGCAATTGGCCGACGCAGTCGAGCAGTTCTCCAAGAATGCGCCCACCGGCTCGGAAAGCGCCGTCGCGCTGCTGAAGTCCTCGCTGGCCACGGCCAACGGTGCCTACGAATCGCTGACCAAGGCCGCCAAGCAGGCCGCCGAAGTGGCCGAGTCGAACCTGAACGCCGCCGCCAACGCCACCTTCAAGGCCGCCAGCGACGCCGCCGACGCCGCCACCAAGTCGACCCGCAGCCGCCGCGCCGCCGCCTGAGGCCCGCGCGGGGCTGTTGCCGCCGGCCAGACTGTAGTACTGTTGAGAAACAGAGCAGAGCTGGAATTAGGCCACCCCTCGGGGTGGCTTTTTTTGGTCCCGCTCCGCCCTGCAACGAAAAAGCCTCCCAGTGGGAGGCTTTTTCGTTGCGGAGGCGGGCGTCAGGCGGCTGCGATCGCCCGCACGCATTCGCCGACCAGCGCCGGCCCCCGGTAGATCAGCCCAGTGTACAGCTGTACCGCATTGGCGCCAGCTTCGATCTTTTCCCGGGCCTGGCGGCCGGACATGACGCCGCCCACGCCGATGATGGCGGCGTCCGGCCCCATGCGCTCGCGCAGGCGGGCGATGACGGCCAGCGACAGGGCGTGGACGGGCGCGCCCGACAGCCCGCCGGCCTCGTTGGCATGGGGCAGGCCGGCCACCGCGTCGCGCGCGAGGGTCGTATTGGTGGCGATGACGCCGTCCACGCCATGGCGCGGCAGGATGTCGGCGATGGCGTCGATCTGGTCCTGCGACAGGTCGGGCGCGATCTTGACGGCCAGCGGCACATGGCGCTGGTGGCGGTCCGCCAGCTCGGCGCGCTTGTCGCGCAGGCGCGCCAGCAGGGCGCCGAGTTCGTCGCCGCCCTGCAGCGCGCGCAGGTTCTTGGTGTTGGGCGAGGAGATGTTCACCGTGACATAGTCGGCGTGCGCATACACCCCTTCCAGGCCCAGCAGGTAATCATCGGCGGCGCGCTCGATGGGCGTGTCGGCATTCTTGCCGATGTTCAGACCCAGGATGCCCCCCTGGGCGCGCCACTGGCTGCGCTGCACATTGGCGATGAAGGCGTCCAGCCCCTGGTTGTTGAAGCCCAGGCGGTTGATCAGCGCCTGGGCGCGCGGCAGGCGGAACATGCGCGGCTTGGGGTTGCCCGGCTGCGCCCGCGGCGTGACCGTGCCCACCTCCACGAAGCCGAACCCGAGGTTGCCCAGCGCGTCGATATGGGCGCCGTTCTTGTCCAGCCCGGCCGCCAGCCCCACGGGGTTGTCCAGCGCCAGCCCCATCAGGGTGGCGGGCGCGCGGGGACGGTCGCGCAGCAGCTTGCGCGTGGCGCCGCAATCGTAGGCGCGCTGCAGGCCGGCCAGCGTGACCTCGTGGGCGGTTTCGGCGTCCATGGCGAACAGCGCCGGACGCGCCAGGGGGTAGGCTTGGAACAGGATCGACATGGGGCGCAATTGTAGCGAGTTTGCGCCGGCCGGGCCGGGTCAGGGCTGGTCCGCCGGCAGTTCCTGCCAGGTGCCGTCCAGGTGCATCTGCAGCGGCCGGAATGCCGATTTGTACGCCATCTTGCGGCTGTCGCGGATCCAGTAGCCGAGGTACAGCCAGGGCAGGTTCAGGGTGCGGCACTGCTCGATCTGCCACAGGATGTTGTACGTGCCCAGGCTGCCGCGCGCGGCTGGGTCGTAGAAGGTGTAGACGGACGACAGGCCGTCGTCGAGCACGTCGATGATGGACACCATGGCCAGCGTGCCGTCGGGCTCGCGAAACTCGACCAGGCGCGTGTTGACCCGGCTGGTCAGCAGGAACTGGGCGTATTGGGTGCGGCTGTCCTCGTCCATGCCGCCGCCGGGATGGCGGCCCTGCTGGTAGCGGGTGTAGAGGTCGTAGTGTTCCGGCGACCAGGCCAGCTCGGCCACGAACGCGCGCAGCCCTTGGTGGCCGCGCCAGGCGCGCCGCTGGCTGCGGCTGGGCGCAAAGCGCGCGGTGTCCACGCGCACCGGCACACAGGCCCGGCAGCTGTCGCAATGCGGCCGGTAGGTGAACAGCCCGCTGCGCCGGAAGCCCTGTTCCACCAGTTGGGAATAGGCGCCGGCGTTGATCAGGTGGCCGGGCGCCGCCACCTGCGAGCGCGCCTGGCGGCCGGGCAGGTAGCTGCACGGATAAGGGGCCGTGGAATAGAACTGCAGCGTGGCGAAAGGGAGTTCTTTGAGCTGGCTCATCGGCGGCGCCGCGCGGACGTCGGGCCGGCGGCTAACAGACATGTTAACGCCGAAGCGGGCGGCTCACGAGGACAGCAGCGAGTCCGAGCGCGGATGCAACACCCCGAGGCTGTCCAGGCGCCCCGGCTGCCAGGCCGGGCGCGGCTCGCCCACCGCCGCCCGCACATGCGCCACGAAGCGCTCGCGCGGCACCGGCCGGGCGCCCAGGCTGGCCAGGTGGCGGGTCTGCTGCTGGCAATCGATCCATTCGACGCCGGCGCGGCGCAGGAACGCCACCAGATAGGCCAGCGCGACCTTGGACGCGTCGGGCACGCGGGTGAACATCGATTCGCCGAAGAACATGCGGCCCAGGCTGATGCCGTACAGCCCGCCGGCCAGCTCGCCGTCGATCCAGGTTTCCACGCTATGGGCGGCGCCGGCGGCATGCCAGGCACGATAGGCGCGTCGCATGGCGGCCGTGATCCAGGTGCCCGC
This sequence comes from Bordetella genomosp. 2, assembly GCF_002261345.1. Classification (GTDB taxonomy): domain Bacteria; phylum Pseudomonadota; class Gammaproteobacteria; order Burkholderiales; family Burkholderiaceae_B; genus Bordetella_A. Next base: position 567,775 of record NZ_NEVT01000003.1, read on the forward strand.
CTGGCCGCCGCGCGGCGCCGCGCAATGGGCCACGACCGCCTCGAAGGCCGTGTCCACGCGCACCTGCACGCGCGGCAGCAGGCTGGACTCGTCGCGCGCGATCTGGCGCAGCAGCTTGCGCAGCGAATGCGAAGGCGCGAAATCGGCGCATGCCAGCACCATGCGCGGGTCCGGGCTCCACCAGAGGATCGGTTCGCCCTCGCCGTACCAGGGGAAAATGCCGCTCGAATACGCCAGGGTCAGGCGTTCCAGCGACAAGTCGGCGCCCGCGGCCAGCAGGCCGTCCGGGTCGGTCAGGGCGTGCTCGACCGGCGGAAAGGGCGTGTCGGGGGAAAGCCAGGGCAGCTTCAAGATCAGCGATGCGATTCGAGCGTGTAGTGGTGGGTGCCGAAGCTGCCGCGCCGGCGGTCCTCCAGGAACTGCTTGAGGGTCGTGGCCACCGTGCGGAACGACAAGTCTTCCCAGGGGATGTTGGCCTCGTCGTAGTAGCGGGCTTCCAGGCTTTCCGGGCCCGGGTCGAGCTCCGGGCCCAAGGCCTCGGCCAGGTAGAACAGATGGACCTGCTCGATCTGCGGCACATCGATCACCGTGAACAACTGGCCCAACGCGATGCGCGCGCCGGATTCTTCCAGCGTTTCGCGGGCCGCCCCCTGCGCGGTGCTTTCGCCCAGTTCCATGAAGCCGGCCGGCAGCGTCCAGGTATCGTAGCGCGGCTCGATGGCGCGCCGGCACAGCAGGATGCGGCCTTCCCAGACCGGCACGGTGCCCACCACCATGCGGGGGTTCTGGTAATGGATGGCGCCGCAGTGGTCGCAGATGTCGCGCTCGCGGTTGTCGCCGTCGGGCACCCGCCGGTTGATCGGGGCGCCGCATTGGCTGCAGAAGCGCGCGCGGCGCGGCGCGGGGAAATACTTCGGGGGCGATTGGACGGTCATGGCGTCGATTCTAACGGCAGTCGGGGCCCGTGGAGCGGGCAGTCGGGGCCGCTACAGCGGCGCCGCGCGCGCGCCTCAAGGCTGCGGCATGGCCACGAAGCCGAGCAGCGCCGGGATGTCGGCGCGCGCCACGCCCGCATGCAAGGGGGCGGCGGCCGCCAGCGACGGGTGCGTCACCAGGAGTTCATCCGTGGCGGCCTCCAGCGCATCCGCCAGCGGCCGGCCATCGACGCTGCGCAACTGTTCCAGCAGGGCGGGCAGGTCGCGGCCCTCGACCATGGCCGGCCCCGGCTCCGCCCGGGCATACAGGCGTCCGCTGTCGTCCAGCCACCAGCCGGCCACGGCGCGCAGCGGCAGGCCGGTGTGCGTGACCAGGCTGGCGCCGTCCCCGGCCAGGCGCAGCAGATAGGGCGCCGCGTCCAGGCGCACGTAGACCCGCTGGGGGCCGTTCTGGAAATACCAGCGGCCCTGGTCGTCGCCCTCGTAGTTGCGGCCGATGAAGTCCTGGATCTGCGTGTTGCCGATCGATTCGCCCGGCCCGCCGCCGGCGGCATCGCCTTGCGGATGCAGGCGCCAGCGCGCGCGCTCGTCCAGCGAAAGCCAGCCGTAGACCGCGGGAACATCGGGCCAGCGGGCCAGCGCTTGTTTGACGGAAGGGTCCATGGCGACAATATGCGGGAGCGACGGCCCGCGAATCAAGTGTCCGGGCTACTTTCCCGCGTAGCGGGCGAGAATGCGCTGCGCCTTATACACGTCCACCTTGCGCGAAAACTGGCGCTGGATGGGCTCCGTGGCGCTGGAGATCCATATCTTCATTTCCGCGTCCAGGTCGAAGTGGCCGGTCGTCTCGATGGCGAAATGAGAGATGCTCTTGTACGGGATCGAGTGATATTCGATCTTGCGGCCGGTGAGGCCCTGCTTGTCGATGAGGATCAGCCGCCGGTCGGTCAGGCAGAACATGTCACGGACCAGCTTGTACGCCAGTTCGATGCGTTCGCCCTCGTCGAGCAACTGGCCGATCTCGCTTTCGGCCTGCGCGATGCTGAGTTCGCTGGCATTGCCGAGCAATCCGTCCATCAATCCCATGCGGGTCTCCCGTTAGCGCGGGTGGTTTCTGCGGGTGGTTTGCGTGAGTGCGGGGTGGTTATACCAGCCGAGGCGCCCAACGAAAAAGGCCCCCATTGCTGGGAGCCTTGTTCTACTGGAGGCGCAAGCCGGAATCGAACCGACGTACACGGATTTGCAATCCGCTGCATAACCACTCTGCCATTGCGCCAGGGGCGTTGTGCCAAGCCCGCCATTGTACAGGAATCCGTACCGTTGTGTCGCGGCGGGCACCGCGCCGCCATGCGCACGGCGAGCGCGGCCAAACAAAAAGGCCCCGTAGGGCCTTTTGCTGCGACCCGGCCAGCTTGCCTGCCGGAGCGCGAAATTCTGGAGCGGGAAACGAGTCTCGAACTCGCGACCTCAACCTTGGCAAGGTTGCGCTCTACCAACTGAGCTATTCCCGCTTGGGGCTTGGTTGCCTGCCTTGCGTAGAAGGAAAAGCACCAAAGAACGAAAGTATAGCATCATTTTTTGCGCGTTGCCATCCCCCGGGCATCCTAGGCCGTCGGCAGGGCTACCGGCCCGCGGCCGGGCGGTATAGAGTGGGGCGCATGTCACCCCCCATCGATTTCCAGATCCCCGTCGCCGCCCTGGTTTATCGCGATGCCTCCGGCGGCGCCGACGCGCTGCTGGCGGCATTCGCGGCCGATATGCTGGCGCGCGGCCACCGGCTGCACGGCCTGTTGCAGCAGGCCGCGCCGGCGCCGGGCGGCGGGGCGCCGCGGCGGCGGCTGGTCGACCTGCGTTCCGGCCGCGCGTACCGCGTGTCGCAGGATCTCGGCCCCGGCTCGCGGGCCTGCAGCGTCGATCCCGGCGGCCTGGCGGTGGCCAGCCAGGTGCTGCGCGCGGCCCTGGATGCGCGCGCCGAGCTGGCCATCGTCAACCGCTATGGCGAGCTGGAAGCCGCCGGCCGCGGCTTTGCCCCGGAGATGCTGGCGCTGATGAGCGAGGGCATTCCCCTGCTGACCGTGGTGGCGGCGCGTTTCCTGCCCGACTGGCGCCGCTTCACGGGCCAGGCCGGCGCCGAACTGCCGCTCGACCGGCCGGCCCTGCAGGCCTGGTTCGATGCCGTGGTCCGGCCCGGGGCCGCCGCGGGGGCGGGCGCGGCATGATGCGTAGCGCGTCGATTGATTTCGCGCAGTTGTACCGCGAACACCTGGCCGCGTCGCGCGGGCAGCCCAAGCCGGCCCAGGCCTGGGATGCGCGGGCCGCCGAGCTGGCCCGCCGCATGACGCACAGCCGCTATGCCCAGGACTTCATCGGCCGCATGGCGCTCGACGGCGCGCGCAGCCTGCTGGACGTGGGCTGCGGGCCCGGCACGCTGGCCTTGCCGCTGGCGCGACGGCTGGAGCGGGTGGTCGGCATGGACTACAGCCAGGGCATGCTCGACGCCCTGGCGCAGCACGCCCGGGCCCAGGGGCTGGCCAACGTGCGGCCGCTGCTGCGCGCCTGGGAGGACGACTGGAGCGACGTGCCCGTGTGCGACATCGTGGTGGCCTCGCGCTCCACCGTGGTCGAGGACCTGGCCGCCGCGCTGGCCAAGCTGCATGAGAAGGCGCGCCGGCATGTCTACCTGACCCACCTGGCGGGCGGGCATTTCATCGATCCGGCCATCCAGCGCGTCGTCGGCCGCGAGCGGCCGCCCATGCCGGATTACATCTACGTGCTGAATATCCTGCACGGCATGGGCATTCATGCCGCGGTCGACTACATCACCGTGGACAGCCAGCTGGCCAGCGCCGCCGATTTCGACGACTACGCGCGCCGCGTGGCGCGCTCGATGGGCGGGCTGGACGACAACGAGCGCGAACGCTTGCGCGCCTGGTATGACGGCGCCTCGCCGCGCGCCCGCGCCGGCGCGCCGCTGCGCTGGGCTTTCATTCATTGGCGCGCGGACGAGGCCGGGCGGCCCTAGCGCGCTCAGCCGTCCAGCGACACGGCCTCGCGCCGCAACACCGCCTGCACGGCCGGCCTTTCGGCCAGCCGCAGGCTGGCGTCGGTCCAGGCCGGACAATCCTTGCGCATCTCCAGGCCGATGCGGTTGCCCCACCGGTACAGCACCAGCAGGAACGGGTCCACGACGGTGCAGCCGCCCGGCAGCGCCCAGCGCCGGCCATCGGCGAACTGCTGCTCGATGACCTGGCATGCCGCGCTGATGGTGCGCCGGGCGTGCGACCGGATCGCCTCATGGTGCGCGGTCTCGGCGCTGAAGCGCTCGGGCCGCCAGATGCCGCCGTAGCCGGTGCCGTGCACCCAGCCCGACAGCCAGCCCAGCCATTCGTGGCAGCGCGCCTCGGCCAGCGGGTCGCCGTGGGGCAGCAGGCCGGCTTGTGGATACTGGCGCGCCAGATAGACCAGAATGGCGTGCAGTTCGGTCAGTACCCGTGCCTGGCCGGGGATGCCCAGCGCCGGTACACGCGCCTTGGGATTGATGGCCAGGTATTCGGGTCGATGGTTGGCGCCCTGCGCAAGGTCGACGTGTTCCAGCGTGAAATCCGCCTGCACGTCTTCGAGGACGATATGCGCCGCCATGGAGCAGGCGCCGGGGGAATAGAAGAGTCGGTAGGTCATGCGGGCAGTCTATGGACGGCCCGCGCGTCCCGCAAACCAAGATTTGTGAGAGCCTGCCATTAGTGATATTAATGGCGCACCATGGCCGGACGACCTCTTCCACCCCTGCAGACCCTGCGCGCTTTCGAGGCGGCGGTGCGGCTGCGCAGCTTCACCCGCGCCGCGGATGAACTGGCGCTGACGCAGGGCGCCGTCAGCCAGCACATCCGCCGGCTGGAAGCGCTGCTGGGCCAGCCGCTGTTCGAGCGCGAGCACCAGGGCGTGGCGCCGACGGCGCACGCGCAGGCGCTGGCGTTGCAGGCTCGGCAGGGCTTGTCCGTGCTGGAGCGCGCCTTTGGCCGGCCGGCCGCCGTGTCCGCCCGCGTCGTCGCCCGGCCCGCTCCCCGCACGCTGGTGCTGAGCGTGCTGCCGGCTTTCGCGCAGCGCTGGCTGGGGCCGCGTCTCGCGCGTTTTCACGCCGCTCATCCGGGCATTGCGCTGGAGGTGCGTCCGAGCACCGGCCTGGCGCGCCTGGACAGCCGCGACCGCATCGATGTCGCCTTGCGCTACGGGCCGGGCAAGTGGCCGGGACTGAAAAGCGCCAAGCTGATGGACGAGGAAATCTTTCCGGTGGCGAGCCCGGCCTATCGCCGCGGCCGGCGGCTGCGCACCCCGCGCGACCTGCAGCGCTGCGTGTTGCTGCGCCATACCTGGCAACCCTGGGAGCCGTGGTTCCAGGCTGCCGGCCTGGACCTGGTCGAACCGGCCGACGGGCCGCACTTCGAGGATACCGAGGCCTTGCTCGCGGCCGCGGAAGCCGGCGCCGGCGTGGCGCTGGCGCGCCGCACCCTGGTCGAGGCGCAATTGGCGGACGGCCGCCTGGCGCGCCTGTGGGACATCGGCATGGCCGACGTGCATGCCCACTACCTGGTTTGGCGGCCGGACAGCGACAAGCTGCCCGCCATCGAGGCCCTGCGGCGCTGGCTGTGCCGCGAAGCGCGAGCCGCCGCGCGCTGACGGCGAGGCCCGGCCCGCGGCTGGCCGCGTCAGGCGACGGCGCCCGTCTCGCGCCGGATCAGTTCGGCGATCGTGCGCTGGCGGGCCGCCGGCATGCGGTCGACGATGCACGACACGCTGACCGCCAGGCGCGGGTAGCCCGCGGCGTCGCGCAGCGCGACGCCGACCCCCAGCACGCCCGGCACCGCGGCGTTGCCCACTACCGACCAGCCGCGGTCGCGGGTCGCTTTCACCAGCAGCCGCATGCGCGCGATCGTCATGTTCCCGTACGAACGCAGCGCTTCGCGGTTCTGCTGCATCACCGCCTCGGCCTCGTCGGCCGGCAGCGCCGCCAGCAGGGCCAGGCCGGCCGCGCCGACTCCCAGCGGCTGCCGGTGTCCGATGGTGACCGCCAGCACTTGCACGGGATAGCTGCCGATCTCCCGATGCAGGCACAGTGAGTCCGAGCCGACCCGGCTGATCAGGAAAGAAGAATCGCCCGTTTCGTCGCTGATGCGCCGCATGGCGGGCGCCAGTTGCGCCACCGACAGCGCGCGCGCATCGGCCGGCTGGGCCCAGGCGGATGCCACACGGTACTTGCCATCGTCCGGGCCGCGCGTGGCGTAGCCTTCCTCGACCAGCACGGAGACATAGCGGTACACGCTGGTCCGCTGCATGGCCAGGGCGCGCGCAATGCCGAGAATGTCCAGCCCGTCGGGCGCGCCGCGCAGCGCCGCCAGGATGTGCAGGCCGCGCCGCAGCGTGCGCGCCCCCGAGTCGCCGGTTTCCTGTTTGTTCATTATTTGAACGAGATTGTTTTTCCAATTGCCCTGTGCACGCCGATCATATACCGGCTGCCAGGCAGTGTTGTTTGAATAATGAACAAAAAAGCTAGGAGACCATCATGCATTCTGTTTTTCGATCCATGGCCCGGACGGCGGCGTTGCTGCTGGCGGGCGCCGCGCTGTTGCCAACCGCCGCGCGGGCCGCCGAGGCATACCCTGAGCGGCCGGTGACGCTGGTCGTCGGCTACGCGGCCGGCGGGGCCACCGACATCGTGGCGCGCCTGATCGCCAAGTCCCTGTCGGACTCGCTGGGGCAGCCCGTGGTCGTGGAAAACCGCACCGGGGCCAACAGCAACATCGGCGCCGAAGTGGTGGCGCGCGCCAAGCCGGACGGCTACACGCTGTACGTGGGTTCGATCGCCAACACGATCAATCGCACCCTCTACGAAAAGCTCAACTACGATTTCAAGCAGGATTTCGCGCCGGTGGCGCTGCTGGCCACCATTCCGAACATCCTGGTGGTGCATCCCAAGCTGCCGATCAAGTCGGTGCAGGAATACATCGCCTACGCCAAGCAGCATCCCGGCAAGCTGACCTGCGCGTCGTCCGGCAGCGGCTCGTCCATCCACCTGTCGTGCGAGATCTTCAAGATGGAAACCGGCACCGACATCCTGCATGTGCCGTATCGTGGCAGCGGCCCGGCGGTGGCCGATCTGCTGGGCGGGCAGGTGGATTCCATGTTCGACAACCTGCCCTCGTCGCTGCCCCACGTGAAGGCCGGCAAGCTGCGCGCCCTGGGCGTGACCTCGCTGGAGCGGGCGCCCTTTGCCCCCGACGTGCCGACGCTGGCGGAGTCCGGCCTGCCCGGCTTTTCGGTGCAGTCCTGGTTCGCGGTGATGGCGCCCGCCAAGACGCCGCAGCCCGTCGTCGCCAAGCTGAACGAGGCCATCAACCAGGGCCTGGGCAGCGCCGCCATGCGGGAAGCCTATGCCGCCGCCGGCTTCGTGCTGCCGGCCGAGCCCAATACGCCGGCGACCTTGCAGAAATTCATAGACAGCGAAATCGACAAGTGGGGCAAGGTCGTGACCACGGCCGGCCTCAAAGTGCAATAGCAGGACCCCAGGAGCCGTACGTGTATCCGATTGACTTCTTTCTCCGGGCAGCCGCCCGCTATCCCGGGCGCATCGCGCTGGACACGCCGCAGGGCGCCTGGACCTACGCGCGGCTGCGCGACGAAGTGCAGGCGCTGGGCGCGGCCCTGCAGGCGCTGGATCCCGCCCCGCAGAGCCGGGTGGCGATCTGCGCCGGCAATACCGCGCAGCACGCGGTGGCCCTGCTGGCGGTGCTGGCGGCCGGCAAGGTCTGGGTGCCGCTGAACTACCGCAGCACCGCGCCGGAGATCGCGCGCATCGTCGCAGCGACCGAGCCCGGTATCGTGATCACCGACCAGGTCGGCGCGCCATTGGTGCAAGGCGCGGCGTCGGTGCACGTGCGCCTGGACGCCAGCCAGGGCGACCTGTCGCTGGCAAGCCTGCTGCAAGCCTACGCGGGGCGCGCGCCGGTCCGTTGCGAGCCCGGTACCGATGCCACCCAGGCCATCAAGTTCACCGGCGGCACGACCGGCCTGCCCAAGGGCGTGATGCAGCCGTACCGCGCCTGGAATGCCGTCATCGTCAACCAGATCCACGCCTGGCAGCTGACCAGCGAAGACCGCTATGTCGTGGCCGCGCCGGTGACGCACGGGACGTCGACTTATCTGTTGCCCGTGCTGGCGCAGGGCGGCACCCACCTGTTCCTGGCGGAATCCTCGCCGGCGGCCATTACCGCGGCGTTCCGCGAGCGCGGCGGCACGCTGGCCTTCATGCCGCCCACGCTGATCTACATGCTGATGGCGCAGCCCGGCGTGTCGCGGGCGGATTTCCCGCGCCTGCGCAACCTGATCTACGGCGGCGCGCCCATGCCGGTGGAAAAGTTCGAGCAGGTGCGCGACTTCTTCGGCCCGGTGGTGGGCGCGACCTACGGCCAGACCGAATCGCCGCAGATCGTTACCGCCATTACCCCGGCCGAGCTGGCCGAGCCGGCCAACCTGGGGTCGGCGGGGCGCGCCACCTGGTTTTCCGAGTTCGCCATCATGGACCGCGAGGGCCGCCTGCTGCCGGCCGGGCAGGCGGGCGAAGTGGTGGTGCGCGGCGACCTGGTCATGACGGGCTACTGGCGCCTGCCGAACAAGACCGCCGAGACCATCGTCGACGGCTGGCTGCACACCGGCGATGTGGGCGTGGTCGACGAGCGCGGCTATCTGTATATCAAGGACCGCCTGCGCGACGTCATCATCACGGGGGGCTTCAACGTCTATCCCATCGACGTCGAGAATGCCCTGGCCCGGCATCCGGCCGTCTACGAGTGCGCGGTGTTCGGCATCCCCGACGATAAATGGGGCGAGGCCGTGCAGGCGGCGGTGCAGTTCCATGGCGGCGCCAGCGCCGAGCCGCAGGAACTGATGGCCTTCGTCCGCGACAAGCTCGGACCCGTGCATACGCCCAAGCGCATCCATGTTTTCGCCAGCCTGCCGCGTTCGTCCGTGGGCAAGGTGCTCAAGAACGTCGTCCGGGATTCCGTCATCAAGGAGATCGCATGAACCGCCCCGTCACCCGCCTGTGCGCCCACCACCTGGAGGGCATGTCGTACCGCGACGCCGACCTGGTCGAGGACCTGATCGGCAAGAAAACCTTCACCGAAGTCATGTTCTCGCAGATCATGGGCCGCGAGGCGCGGCCGGTCGATTTGCGCATCGTCGACGCGGTGCTCATCACCTTGATGGAGCACGGCCTGACCCCCAGCGCCATTGCCACCCGCGTCGTCTACATGAGCGCCCCGGAGAACCTGCAGGGCGCCGTGGCCGCCGGCCTGATGGCCGTAGGCAGCAGTTTCGTGGGCACCATGGAGAACTGCTCGCAGCTGCTCGACCAGATCCTGCGGGCGGACGACCCCGCCGCCGAGGCGCGCGCCATCGTGCAAACTCATCGCCAGGCCAGCAAGCCGTTGCCCGGTTTCGGCCATCACCTGCACAAGCCGGACGATCCGCGCTCCATCAAGCTGCTGCAGCTGGCGCGCGCCGAGCCCGACCTGCAAGGCAAGTGGGTCGGGGCGCTGGAGCTGCTGGCCCGCACGGTGGACGAGGTGTACGGCCGCCACATCACGATCAATGCCACCGGGGCGGTGGCGGCCCTGCTGGGCGAGATCGGCATCCCCACCACGCTGATGCGCGGTTTCGCCGTCATCTCGCGCGCCGCCGGCCTGGTCTCGCACGTGGCCGAAGAGCAGCAATGCCCCGCCGGCCGCTACATCTGGGAAACCATCGACCGCGCCATTCCTTATGTGGGCGCCGGGAAATCCGCGCATCACGAGGAGGGCTGAACATGGCGAGCGTCGCGACTCACCCCGGCGCGGGCAAGCCGGTCGCGCTGGTGACCGGCGGCAGCGCCGGCATCGGGCGCGCCATTACCGAGCGCCTGCTGCAGGACGGCTACGAGGTCGTCAACTTCGACCTGCGGGCGCCCGCCGCGCAATTGCCGGGCGAAGCCTACGTCGCGGTCGACCTATGCGACGTCGACGCCACGCGGCAGGCCGTGGCGACGCTGGCGGCCGAACGCGAAGTCCTGTACCTGGTCAACAATGCCGGCACGGTGCGGCCGGCATTGCTGGAAGACGCCACGCCGGACGACCTGGCGGTCGTCACGGCCTTGAACATCCGCGCGCCCATGCTGTTGATGCAGGGCCTGCTGCCGGGCATGCGGCGGCGCCAGTTCGGGCGGGTCGTGAACATCGCCAGCCGCGCCGCGCTGGGCAAGACCGAGCGCACGGTCTATGCCGCCACCAAGGCCGGCCTGCTGGGCATGACGCGCACCTGGGCGCTGGAAATGGGCGGCGACGGCATCACCGTGAACGCGATCGGTCCCGGGCCCATCGCCACCGAGCTGTTCGAACGGGTCAACCCGCCGGGCGCCCCGCAGACCGAACGCATCCGCGCCAGCATCCCGGTGCGGCGCATGGGCACGCCCGCCGACATCGCCCACGCGGCGGCATCCTTGCTGGACCCGCGCGCCGGCTTCATTACCGGCCAGGTGCTGTATGTATGCGGCGGCATGACCGTCGGACTGGGGAACGTGGCATGAACGACGATCTTAATGACTGGCGGGCCTTGCTGCCCGCCGCCAGTTCCCGGCTGGCCGGCAAAGTGGCGTTGGTGGCGGGCGGCGGCTCGAGCGGGCCGGGCTGGAGCATCGGCAAGGCATGCTGCGCCACGCTGGCCCGCCACGGCGCCAGCGTGTGCGTACTGGATGCCAGCCTCGACGCCGCGCGCGACGCCCTGGACGCGGTGCAGGCGCTGGGCGGCCAGGGCATGGCGCTGCAGGCCGACGTGGCCGATGCCGAGGCCATGCGGCAGGCCGTGCACGCCGTCATGCAGCGCCATGGCCGGCTCGATATCCTGCAGGCCAACGCCGGCATCGGCAAGGTCGGAGGCCCGGAAGAGATCGACATGGCCGACTGGGAGCGTATCCAGAAAGTCAACGTCGACAGCCTGCTGGTGGCCAGCCGGCTGGTGCTGCCCATCATGCGCGAGCAGGGCGGCGGGGCCATCGTGGCGGTGTCGTCGGTGGCCGGCCTGCGCTACCTGGGGTATCCGCACCTGGCCTACAACGTGACCAAGGCGGCGGTCATCCATTTCGCCCGCATGATCGCCCAGCAGTACGCCGCGCACGGCATCCGCGCCAACACCGTGGTGCCGGGCCTGATCGACACGCCGCGCGTGCGCCATACCGTGGCGCGCATGTTCTCGGCCGACGATTTCGACCAGGCCAGGGCGGCGCGCGACCGGCAGGTGCCCATGGGCCGCATGGGCACGCCCTGGGAGGTAGCCAACGCGGTGGCCTTCCTGGCGTCCGACGAGGCGGCCTACATCACCGGCACGGAACTGGTGGTCGATGGCGGGCTGATCGGCAAGTACGCCTGAATTCCGGATTTCCGCATTTCCCTTTGCCGCCGCCTGCGCGGGGCGGCCGTTCGTCCTTGCTTGATCCCGACTCACGACAGCAGTGTTTATCAGGAGAATTGCAATGTGGAATTACCGCAGCATCAAATCATTGGCGCAACTGGCCGTCTTGGCCGTCGGACTGGCGGGCGCCGTGCCGGCCGGCGCCCAGGACTCGTATCCGCAACGCCCGGTCACGATCATCGTCGCATTCGCCCCGGGGGGCGCGACCGACGTGCTGGCCCGCAAGCTGGCGCAAAAGCTGGGCGATCACTACAAGCAATCATTCGTGGTCGAGAACAAGCCGGGGGCGGGAGGCAATATCGGCACGGCTTACGCGGCGCGCGCCAAGCCCGACGGCTACACCTTGTACCTGGGCACCGTCGCCTCGCACGGCGTGGCGCCCAATCTATACAAGAACACCGGCTACGACCCTGTCCGGGATTTCACCCCGATCGGGCTGATCGCGGCCAGCCCGCAGATCGTGGTGGTGAACAAGGATTCGCCGCTCCGCTCGGTGGGCGACCTGGTGCAGCACGGCCAGAGCGATAGCGCGACCTATGCGTCGTCCGGCGCCGGCACCACCATTCATCTGGCCGGCGAGATGTTCAACATCAAGGCGGGAACCAAGATGGAGCATGTCCCGTTCTCGGGCAGCGGTCCCGCGGTCAATGCCCTGCTGGGCGGCCATGTGGACGTCATGTTCGACGATATGCCGTCGTCCGCGCCGCACGTGAAGGCCGGCAGCCTGCGCGGGCTGGCGGTCACGGGGACCCAGCGCTCGCCGCTGTTCCCTGATCTGCCCACGCTGTCCGAAGCAGGCGCGCCGTACGGACTGGCGGGGTTCGATGTGTCGGCGTGGTTTTTCCTGGGGGCGCCGGCCGGCATTCCGGATGGCGTCGCCGATTCGCTCAACCAGGCGCTCAATGCGATCCTGGTCGAAGACGATATGAAAAGCTACGCCGCCGAGCGCGGCGCCCAGACCTTGCCGGGCACGCGCCAGCAAGCTGCGCAGTTCATCGCCGGCGAGCTGAAGAAATGGAACGAGATCATTACCGTGGGCAATATCCCCAAACTGTGATGGCGTGAGCCGGCACGCTTGTTTGTTGCGTCTACAGGAGACTGTCGTGGAGAATCACAATGCCGGCAACGGCGTGGTCGCGCAATGGCGCGACGTGGTCGGGCGCCTGGCCGCCGAGGTCGGCGGCGGGCTGGGACTGATGCCGACGCCGCTGGCGCAGGCCTTGCATGCCGCGGCCCAGCCCCAGGACGGGACGGCCGCGCCGGAGGCGGGTCAAGCGGCGCCGGCCGAGCCCGGCTGGTCCGACTGGTGGGAGCAGCGTGGCCAGCTTGCCGCACGCGCCGTGAGCGCACAGGAGCTGGCGCGCCTTGCGCTGGACCGCCTGGCCCGGGCGCATGCGGCCACCGCTGCCTGCGTCGAGGTATTGCACGATACCGCCCTGGCGCAGGCGCGCCGGCTGGACCAGCGCCTGGCCGCCGGCGAACCGCCGGGCCCGCTGGCCGGTATGCCGCTGGCCCACAAAGACCTGTTGCAGCGCGCCGGGCGCCCGTCCGGCTATGGCATGGCGCGCACTGCCGGCGCGGGCGATACCGCCACGGTGCTGCGCCGCCTCGACGCGGCGGGCGCATTGCACCTGGCGCGGCTGCACATGACCGAGCTGGCCTTCGACCCCTCCGGCGCCAACGCCATGGCCGGCGATTGCCGCAATCCATGGGCATCCGCGCATATCCCGGGCGGGTCGTCCAGCGGGTCGGCCGCGGTGGTCGCGGCCGGGGCCGTCCATGGCGCATTGGGCAGCGACACCGGCGGATCGATCCGCATCCCGGCGGCGCTGTGCGGCGTCACCGGCCTGAAGCCCACCTTCGGCCTGGTCAGCCGCGCCGGCGCCATGAGCCTCAGCGCCAGCCTCGATCACCTGGGCCCCATTGCCCGCAGCGCGCGCGATTGCGCCCTGATGCTGCAGGCCATCGCCGGCTACGACATGGCCGACGCCGGCAGTATCGCCGCCGTGCGCCGCGACGACTACGCTGCCAACCTGGACGCGCCACTGCGCGGCGTGCGCATCGGCGTGCCGCAGGGCTATTTCGCCGCGGGCCTGCACCCCGCCGTGCAGGCCGTCATCGCGCGCAGCCTTGAAACCTTCCGCCTGCTGGGCGCCGACATCCGCGAAGTGCCGGATTTTCCGTACGACGCGGTCAACGCGCTGGCCATTCTGATGATCCGGGCCGAGGCGACTGCGCTGTATGAGCGCCTGTTGCGCCCGGACGCCGAACCGGTCTTGGGCGATTTCACGCGCGCGCGCTTGCGCGAGGGCGTGGCGATTCCCGCAGCGCTGTATTTGCAGGCGCAGGCCTTGCGCGGCCCGCTCGTGCAACGATTCGGCCAGACTGTGCTGGCTGGCGTCGACGTGCTGCTGGCGCCGGCATTCGCTTTGCCGACACCCCGCATTGAAGAGTTCGCGTCGCTGGACGAGCGCTCGCAGTTCCTGCGCGGCGAGCTCACCCGCCTGACCCGGCCGATCAATTACCTGGGGCTGCCCGCGTTGGCGCTGCCGGGCGGCGCCTGCCCCGTCGAGGGCGAGGCGGTCGAATTGCCGGTGGGCTTCCAGCTGATCGGCCGGCCGTATTCCGAAGCGCTGCTGCTGCGCCTGGGGCATGCGTTCCAGAAGGCCACCTCCTGGCACCTGCGCAAGCCGTCGCTGGCGCAGCAGTAGGCCGCCGCGCCGCGGGCCTGCGTCTCAAAGCCCGCGGTGTTCCACCGCAAACTTGATCAGCTCGGCCTGGCCGTCGATGTTGAGCTTGCGCTTGATATTGAGCCGGTGCGTCTCGACGGTGCGCACCGACAGCCCCAGCGCCTGGGCGATCTGCTTGTTGGCGTGGCCGTCGGCAATGTGGCGCAGCACGTCGCGCTCGCGCTGCGTCAGCAGCGTGGCCGGCGCGCTGGCCTGCGACAGCCGCAGCGCCGCTGTCGCGCTGAAATAGGTGCGGCCGGTCATGACCGCGTGGATCGCGGTGACGATTTCCTGCGCGGGCTCGTCCTTGAGCAGGTATCCGCGGGCCCCGGCCTTGACGGCCTGCACCATGTACTCGGCATTGTCGTGCATGGACAGCACCAGCACGGCGATCTGCGGATATTGCTCATGCAACTGGGCCGTCAGCGCCAGGCCGCCGATGCCGGGCATGTTCAGGTCCATCAGCACCAGGTGGGGCAGGGTGCCGCCGTGCGGGTCGGCCGCCAGGCAGTCCTGCAGGAAGGCCAGCGCGGCCGCCGGGTTGCCGGCCTCGCCCACGACCTCCAGGCGCGGCACGGTTTCCAGGCGCAGGCGCAAGCCGTCGCGCACCAGGGGGTGGTCGTCGACCAGCAACAGCCGGATGGTGTCGGCGGCGGGGCTCATGTCTGCGGTTCCGGAGCAGGGGCGCCGTCCGCGGCGAGGGGCGGCAGAGGCAGCCATGCCTGCAGGGTGGTGCCCTGGCCGCTGGAATGGCAGGCCAGCGAACCGGCCAGCGCCGCCATGCGTTCGCGCATGTTGCGCAGGCCGATGCCGCGCAGCGGGTCCTGCTGCACGCCGTCGTAGTCGAAGCCCGCGCCGTCGTCGGCGATGGTCAGGCGCAGGCCGCGGTCGCCATAGGCCAGGGTCATGTCGGCGCGCGTGGCGCGGGCATGCCGCAGCACGTTGGTCAAGGCTTCCTGGGTCACGCGGAACAGCGCGGTGGCGTGCGACTCGGGCAGCGGGCGCACGCGGCCGGTGGTGTGCAGGCGCACCGCCAGCGGCGGCGCGCCGTCTTCGCGCGGCACGGCGAATTCGCGGCCCAGGTGATCCAGCGCGGCCGGCAGGCCCAGGTCATCGAGCAGCGTCGGGCGCAGGTTGTGCGAGATGCGGCGCACTTCGCCCACGGCGGTGTTCAGGCGCTCGAGCGCGCCGCCGAGCGGCCGGTCGACGTGGGCGAGCGCCTGCGGGTCTCCGGGGCGCGACTGCCGCAGGCGCTCGCGCGCGGCCTCCAGCGACAGCTTGATCGATACCAGCACCTGGCTGATGCCGTCGTGCAGTTCGCGCGACAGGCGCGCGCGCTCGTCTTCCTGCGAGCGCACCACTTGCCGCGCCATCAGCCGCAGCTTGGCGTCGGACTGGCGGTGATCGCTGATGTTCAGCGCCAGCCCGCACGCCGTCACGCCCAGGATCGCCGCCGCGGCAATGCCGGCGACCCAGGCGAACATGTTGCGGATGTTGGCCTGGGCGGCGGCGTCGATGCGGTCCAGCGCCTGTTCGACGTCGTCCAGATAGATGCCGGTGCCCAGCATCCAGCCCCAGCGGTCCAGCACCACCACATAGCCCAGCTTCTCGACGGTCTGGCTGGTGGAGGGTTTTTCCCACAGGTAGCGCACCGCCTCGCCCTGTTGCCCGCCGCGGCGCGCGGCCGCCAGCAGGTTCTGTATCACCGGCTGGCCGTGGATGTCGCGCCGGTTCAAGAGGTTGCGGCCGACCAGTTCCGGCTGGCGCGGATGCATGAGGTTGCGGCCCTGCAGGTCGTAGACGAAGAAGTAGCCGTCGTGGCCGAATTCCATCTGCGCCAGCAGGGCGAGGGCCCGTTCGCGCGTGGCCGCGTCGTCGCCGGCCGCCTGCAGGGGCGCGACGGCGCTATAGGCCAGGCTGACATAGTGGCGCAGTTCGCTTTCCTTGCTGGACAGCCAGGCGTTTTCCACGACCTGCTTTTCGCGCTGGGCGAGCTCCAGCCCCTGCATGTAGACCGCGACCGTGATGGCGGCCACCGCCACCAGCAGGGGCACGACGGCCAACAGCAGAATCTTCAGGCGCAGTTTCATGAAAAAAAAGGGTCAGGGACACGCGGCGTATTGCGCTGCGCAACGCGCGGCCGGCCTTGCGGCGGTGGCGCGCGGCGCCCTCGATTTTACGGCTTCGGCGGAATATTGCTGCGCCGCACTGCGTAGTAATACGCAGCGCGCTTGCGTAGTTCCGCGCTTGTTGCGGCTGCGCCGAATCGAAATACTACGGCCTGCGCCGCCAGGGCGCAGCGTGGACGCGCGCGTCCAGCACCGCACAACAACGATTCTGCCCACCCGCAAGACACCCGCGCACACCGCGCTATCCAGGCGGGAGGCTAGAGGAGCCTTTCTCATGCAAACCAGCAGTAAAGGACTGGGCCGTCACCTGGTCTGGCTGGCGATCGCCGTACTGGGCGCGTTCGCGCTCGGCACCGTGGCGCTCGCCCGGGGTGAAACCATCAACGCGCTGTGGATCGTCATCGCCGCCGTCTGCGTCTACCTGATCGCCTATCGCTATTACAGCCGCTTCATCGCCGATAAGGTGTTCCAGCTCGACGCCAGCCGCATGACGCCGGCCTGGAAGTACAACGACGGCCTGGACTACGTGCCGACCAACAAGCACGTGCTGTTCGGCCACCACTTCGCCGCCATCGCCGGCGCCGGTCCGCTGGTCGGCCCGGTGCTCGCCGCGCAGATGGGCTACCTGCCAGGCATGCTGTGGCTGCTGGCCGGCGTGGTGTTCGCCGGCGCCGTGCAGGACTTCATCGTGCTGTTCATCTCGACCCGGCGCGACGGCCGCTCGCTGGGCGACCTGGTCAAGGCCGAGCTGGGCAATATCCCCGGCGTGATCGCGCTGTTCGGCGCCTTCATGATCATGGTGATCATCCTGGCCGTGCTGGCGCTGATCGTGGTCAAGGCGCTGACCCACTCGCCATGGGGCACCTTCACGGTGGCCGCCACCATCCCGATCGCCCTGTTCATGGGCGTGTACCTGCGCTTCCTGCGTCCGGGCAAGATCGGCGAGGTCTCGGTGATCGGCTTCGTGCTGCTGATGGCCGCCATCCTGTTCGGGCAGGATGTCGCGCAAAGCCCGGTCCTGGCCGCATGGTTCGATTTCGACGGCAAGAGCCTGACCTGGGTGCTGATCATCTACGGCTTCATCGCCTCGGTGCTGCCGGTCTGGCTGCTGCTGGCGCCGCGCGACTACCTGTCGACCTTCCTGAAGATCGGCACCATCGTCGGCCTGGCCGTGGGGATCGTGATGGTCGCGCCCGAACTGAAGATGCCCGCTCTGACGCAGTTCGTCGACGGCAGCGGCCCGGTCTGGTCCGGCAACCTGTTCCCGTTCCTGTTCATCACCATCGCCTGCGGCGCCGTGTCCGGCTTCCATGCCCTGATCTCCTCCGGCACCACGCCCAAGCTGATCGAGAACGAAACCCAGGCGCGCTATATCGGCTACGGCGGCATGCTGATGGAATCCTTCGTCGCCATCATGGCGCTGGTGGCCGCCTGCGTGATCGAGCCGGGCATCTACTACGCCATGAACAGCCCGGCCGCGGTCATCGGCACCACCCCCGAGCAGGTCGCGCAGGTGGTCTCGAGCTGGGGCTTCGTGATTACGCCGGCCGACCTGGTCCAGACCGCCAAGGACGTCGGCGAAAGCACCATCATCTCGCGCGCCGGCGGCGCGCCCACGCTGGCGGTCGGCATGGCGCACATCCTGCACCAGGCCATCGGCGGACCCAGCATGATGGCGTTCTGGTATCACTTCGCCATCCTGTTCGAGGCCCTGTTCATCCTGACCGCGGTCGATGCCGGCACGCGCGCCGGGCGCTTCATGCTGCAGGACCTGCTGGGCACTTTCGCGCCGTCGCTCAAGCGCACCGAGTCGCTGCCCGCCAACCTGATCGCCACCGGCCTGTGCGTGGCCGCCTGGGGCTATTTCCTGTACCAGGGCGTGGTCGACCCGCTGGGCGGCATCAACACGCTGTGGCCGCTGTTCGGCATCGCCAACCAGATGCTGGCCGCCATCGCGCTGACGCTGGGCACCGTGGTGCTGTTCAAGATGAAGCGCGACCGCTACGCCTGGGTCACCGTGCTGCCCACCCTGTGGCTGCTGGCCTGCACCCTGACGGCCGGCTGGCAGAAGCTGTTCGACGCCAACCCCAAGGTGAGCTTCCTGGCGCACGCGGCCAAGTACCGCGCCGCCATCGCGCAGGGCGAAGTGCTGGCGCCCGCCAAGTCGCTGGCGGAAATGCAGCGCGTGGTGTTCAACGACTACGTCGACGCGGCGCTGTGCGGCATCTTCATGCTGGTCGTGGTCAGCATCGTGGTGTTCGGCATCCGTTCGGTGCTGCGCGCCCGCGCCGAGCGCCAGCCCACCGCCCGCGAGACGCCCTACGAACCCCTGCCGGCCGCCGCCGGCGCGGCCTGACGCAACGGAGACGCCCATGCTGTTCGCCAACCTGGGCGCCGCGGCCGGCTCCGCCGGCCGCTATCTGGGCCAGACCCTGCGCCTGATGGTGGGGGTGCCCGACTACGAGGCCTATGTCGAGCACATGCGGCGTACCCACCCCGACCAGGCGCCCATGACGTACGAACAGTTCTTCCGCGAGCGGCAGGACGCCCGCTACGGCGGCAAGAAGCGCATCGGCTGCTGCTGAGCGGGCGCCTGGCGGCTCAGTCCAGCTGGATGTCCAGCCGGCGCACCAGGCCGCCCAGCCGCTCGGCCTCGGCGCGCACCAGCGCATCGAACTGTTCGGGCGTGCCGCCCACTACATCACTGCCGATGGCCTCCCAGCGGCTGCGGAACGCCGGGTCGGCGAAGATCTCGTTGAGCGCCGTGTTGTAGCGCGCGATGACCCGTGGCGGCGTGCCGGCCGGCGCCACGATGCCGTGCCATGCGTAGTAGTCGAAGCCCGGCAGGCCTGACTCGGCGACCGTGGGCACGTCCGGCAGCAGCGGCGAGCGGGCCTTGGTCGTGATCGCGATCGGCGTCAGCCGCTTGCTGTTGATATGCTGGATCGAGCTGCCGAGAATGTCGAACATGCTCAGGATCTGTCCGCCGATCAGGTCATTGAGCGCCGGGCCCGCGCCCTTGTAGGGGATGTGCTGTAGGGGCGCCTGGGTCAGGGTCTTGAACAGTTCGCCGCCCAGGTGCTGCGGCGAGCCGTTGCCGGCGGAACCGAAAGTGGCCTTGTCCGGGTTCGCCTTGGCGTAGGCGATGTACTCGCCGACGGTCTTGATGCCGGACGCCGGGTTCACCTCCAGCACCAGCGGGAAGCGGGATATCTGGATGATGGACGCGAAATCCTTGATGGGGTCGTACGGCAGGTTCTTGAACAGCGTCTGGTTGACCGACATATTGCCGCTGGCCGCCAGCAAGATGGTGTAGCCGTCGGCAGCCGCCTTGGCGACTTGCGCCGAGCCGACGTTGCCGGCCGCGCCCGCCTTGTTCTCGACGATCACGCTGGTGCCCAGTTTTTCGGCCAGCGGCTGCGAAATCAGCCGCGCCATGAGATCGGTGGGGCCGCCTGGCGGATACGGCACCACGAAGCGGATCGGTTGGCTGGGCCAGGTGTCGGCGGCCAGCGTGGCCGTCGCGGGCGCGAGCAAGAAAATGCCGAGCAGGATGCCGGTGCAGCGTTTCACGGATTGTCCCCTGGTTCGTTATTGATCGAGTGCGGCGGTCCGAGATGCGTATCTCGTCCTCCAGGGGGCATGGTAGCGGACTTCAGGCGCGGCGCAATGCGCCGGCCGGTATCAGCCGCGGTCCTGCAGCCATCGCAGGTACGCCGAACGGGTCCGCTCCGACACCGAGTCCAGCACCTTGCGGTGCTGGACCTGGTGCCGCACCACCAGCCGCGCATCCGCCACGGCGCGCGACTTGCAGTACCAATGGCAGCTGTGCTGCAGCAGGTACAGCTCCGCCGACAGATGGTACGCGCGGCTTTTCAGGTCCCACTGGCCTTCGTTGTCGACCACGTGGCGCAGGCCGGCCGCATGGATCTGCAGCAGCGCGCGGAAATCCCGCGTCATCCCGGGCAGGAAGCGCTCGATATACGGCACGCAGAACGGCAGGGCGCCCATGGCGGCGGCCTGCGCGCTTTCCTTCTGCATGGCGTTCGCCAGTGAGCGCGCCTGCGCCGCCGCCGCGCGTTCGGTCTGGGCATAGGTTTCCAGCACCTGCAGCTGGCGCGCTTCGTCCTTCTCGTGGATGGCGCGGGTATAGCCCTGCGTCAGGGTTTCCATGTGGCGCTCGAGCTGCAAGTCGGCCAGGTGGCGGCCCAGCAGGGCGATGTGCGTGCGCTGGTACCGCACGCGCAGTACCTGCCATGCCGCGACGGCCATCAACAAGGCTAATGCGGTTTCCATTACCCGTATTCCTCGATCGTCCCGCCCGATGCCGGCGGCGCGCAACAAAAAAGCCCAAACTGATGTTTGGGCTTCTTAAAATTCTGGAGCGGGAAACGAGTCTCGAACTCGCGACCTCAACCTTGGCAAGGTTGCGCTCTACCAACTGAGCTATTCCCGCATGAGCGCGCGACGGTGACACACCAGCGCGTTCAGTGAAGACGAGCATTATAGCAGCATTTCGGCGGCGGGGAAAAGGCGCTCACGTTATCACGTTAATATGGGCGCAGTTTCACCTCATCGCCTAAGTTGGGCCTTGCCTCATGCAGGATTTCCCCGCGGCCGTGCCGCCCGATTCTTCGCTGACCCCCGCCAGCCAGGACTTGACCCCGCTCAATACCCTGGGGCTGGCGGCCCGCGCCCGCGCTTTCGTCACCCTGCGCTCGCCTTCCCAGCTCGATGCGCTGTCGGCCCTGGCCGGACAGCATGGCAGCCTGCTGGTGCTGGGCGGCGGCAGCAATCTGGTGCTGCCCGCGCAGGTGGGCGGGCTGGTCGCGCAGGTCGCCTTGCGCGGCATCCGCCTGGTCGAGGCGCGGGCGGATGCCTGGGTCATCGAGGCCGGCGCGGGCGAGAACTGGCACGGCTTCGTGTCCGCCTGCGTGGCCAACGGCTGGGACGGCCTGGAGAACCTGGCCCTGATCCCCGGCACGGTGGGCGCCGCACCGGTCCAGAACATCGGCGCCTATGGCGTCGAGCTGGCCGACCGCTTCCTGGGCCTGACCGCCTGGGACGTGCGCCGGCGCCGGTTGGTGGAGATGACGGCGGCCGACTGCCGTTATGCGTACCGCGACAGCGTATTCAAGCACGACGCCCCGGGGGCCTGGATCATCGTTTCCGTGCGGTTCGCGCTGCCGCGGCCCTGGCGTCCGGTGCTGGACTACCCGGACCTGCAGCGCCGCGCCGAGCTGGCCGCCGCGCCGACCGCGCGCGCCGTGTTCGATGCCGTATGCGACATCCGGCGCGCCAAGCTGCCCGATCCGGCGGTCATCGGCAACGCCGGCAGTTTTTTCAAGAATCCCCTGGTGGACGCGGCCCGGCGCGACGCGCTGGCGGCGCGTCATCCCGGCCTGGTGTCGTACCCGCAGCCGGACGGCCGCTACAAGCTGGCGGCAGGCTGGCTGATCGACCAATGCGGCTGGAAAGGCCGGCGCCTCGGCCCGGCCGGCGTGCACGACCGGCAGGCGCTGGTGCTGGTCAACCATGGCGGCGCCACGGCGGCCGACATCATGGCGCTGGCCGGCGCGATCCAGCGCGACGTGGCGCAGCGTTATCAGGTCAGGCTGGAGCCCGAGCCGGTGGTCTGGCCGGGCGCGGCCGCGCTATAGGCCCAGCACCGCCTGCATGTCGAACAGGCCGTTGCGCTGCTCGCCCAGGAAGCGGGCGGCGCGCAGCGCGCCCTGCGCATAGGTGGTCCGGCTGCCGGAGCGGTGGGTGATCTCGATGCGTTCGCCCTCGCCGCAGAAGTACACCGTGTGGTCGCCCACGATGTCGCCGCCGCGCACCACCGAGAAGCCGATGGTGCCGGGCTTGCGCACGCCGGTATCGCCATGGCGGGTCCAGGTGGCCACGTCGGGCAGGGCGACGTTCCAGGCTGACGCGATGGTCTCGCCCATTTTCAGGGCCGTGCCGGAAGGCGCGTCCACCTTGTTGCGGTGGTGCGCCTCGAAGACTTCCACGTCGTAGCCCGAATTCAGGATGCGCGCCGCGACGTCGAGCAGTTTGAGCGTGGCGTTCACGCCCACGCTCATGTTGGGGGCGAACACGATGGCGATCTTCTGGGCCGCCACTTCGATGGCGGCGCGGCCGTTGTCGTCGAAGCCGGTGGTGCCGATGACCATGCGGGTGCCGTGGCGCACGCAGGCCTGCAGGTGGGCGGCGGTGGCTTCGGGGCGGGTGAAGTCGACCAGGCAGTCGGCGTCGGCCAGCGCGTCGAGCCGGTCGGTGATGGCCACCCCCGTATCGCGGCCCAGGAAGGCGCCGGCATCCTGCCCGAGCGCCGCGGAGCCGCTGCGGTCGAGCGCGACGGCCAGTTCCAGGTCGGGGGCGTTGAGCACGGCTTCGATCAGCATGCGGCCCATACGGCCGCTGGCGCCGGCAATGGCGATGCGCATGGTGGTTCCTCGGTACGACTGGGTTAGCGCAGCGGCTCGGCGCCGCCGCCGGGCTGGCCGATCGGGTTGCGCGGCAAGGCGTCCGGCGCGTTCAGCAGCAGTTCGCGGCGGCGCGGCGAGCTTTCCACCGGCTGGGCCTGCTGGGCGGGGTCGGCCTGCTGGGTGCCCGTGCCGGCGGCGTCGGGTTGCGCGGCGCCCGTGGCGGGTTGCGGCATGGCCGGCTGCGCGGCGCCCGACTGCGCGCCGCCGGGCGGGGTGCCCAGGGGCGGCAACTGGGCCGGATCGACCGGCGCCGCGGCCGCGCCAGCGGCATCCTGGCGGGCCGTTTCGGCGTCGAGCTGCTCGTCGGCCTTTTCGAGGGCCGGCTTGCCTTCGGCGTTCATCTGGAACGGCTGCAGTTCGGGCTGCTCGTCGCCGCTCCAGCGCGTCAGGCGGTCGTTCTCGAACCAGACGGTGAATTTGCGTTCCTGGGCCTTGCCGTAGCCGGGCTTGAAGTAATAGGGGTAGTCCCAGCGATCGGCGTGCAGCACGCTGGTCAGCGTCGGGCTGCCCAGGGCGAAGCGCACCTGTTCGCGCGTCATGCCTGGTTGCAACAGGGCGACTTGTTCCTGGGTGATCCAGTTGCCTTGCTGCACCGGCGCCTTGTAGGGGAAGCCCCATTTGTCGGACGAGCAGCCCGCCAGGATGGCGGCGGCGGCAGCCGCGGCCAATGCGGTTTTCAGGAACCGGGTCGGAATTCGTGCAATCATGGACTCGAAGCGCCCCTATCTGTGATTAAAAGCCGGTAAAACCGTTATCATAAAGGTTTCACAATGCGGTAGTTCTGCGGGCGGCGGAAAAAAGGCATCACGCTGCTACAGTCGGCTGCCGTGATTCCTGCCCATGCCACCGCGGACGGAGAGCGATTACACCATGACCACCGACCAAAGCGAACTGAAAAACATGGGTTTGAAGGCGACCTTCCCGCGCCTGAAAATTCTCGACATCTTCCGCAAGGCCGACCAGCGCCACCTCAGCGCCGAAGATGTCTATCGGGCCCTCATCGGCGAAAACGTCGAGATCGGCCTGGCCACCGTCTACCGCGTGCTGACCCAGTTCGAGCAGGCCGGCATCCTGACCCGCAGCCAGTTCGACAGCGGCAAGGCGGTATTCGAGCTGAACGACGGCGATCACCACGATCACCTCATCTGCACCAATTGCGGCAAGGTGGTGGAATTTTCCGATCCGGACATCGAAAAGCGCCAGCACAAGGTGGCCAAGGACAACAACTTCGTCCTGGAAAGCCACGCCATGGTGCTGTACGGCATCTGCGGCGACTGCCAGAAGGCCCGCTGAGCCGGGGCCCCGCAGGGCCCTAGTCGGCCAGCACGCCCAGCATCTCGCGCGCATGCTCGCGCGTGGTGGCGGTGATCTTGATGCCGCCCAGCATGCGCGCGATTTCCTCCACGCGCTGGCCGGCATCCAGTTCGTCGATGCGCGAACGCGTGGTGCCCGCCGTTTCCGTCTTGCTGACCCGGTATTGCGCATTGCCGCAGGCCGCCACCTGGGGCAAGTGCGTCACGCATAGCACCTGGTGGCGCTCGCCCAGTTCGCGCAGCAGCTTGCCCACGACCTCGGCCACCGCGCCGCCCACGCCGCTGTCCACTTCGTCGAAAATCAGCGTCGGCACCCGCGCGGCCCGGCTGGCGATCACCGACAGGGCCAGCGAAATACGCGCCAGCTCGCCGCCGGAGGCCACCTTGGCCAGCGGCCGCGGGGTCGTGCCGGCGTGGCCGGCCACCAGGAACTCGACTTGGTCGGCGCCGTGCGCCGACGGCGGCGCGGGCGAGACCGCCGGTTCGAAGCTGCCGCCCTGCATGGCCAGCGTCTGCATCGCCTGGGTGACTTGCTTGCCGAGGCTCTTGGCCACCTTGCGCCGCGCCGCCGAGAGCTTGCCGGCGGCCGCCTCGTACTGCGCGCGCGCCGCGTCGGCGCGCGTCCGCAGCGCGTCGATGTCGGCGGCGGCCTGCATGTCGGCGAGCTGGGCGTGCAATGCCTCGCGCAAGCCGGGCAGCGCGTCCGGTTCGGTCTTGAACTTGCGCGCCGTCTCGAACACCGCGCTCATGCGGGCGTCGACCTCGGCCAGCCGCTGCGGGTCGAGCTCGACCCGCGTGACATAGTTGTTCAGGTCGGACACCGCTTCGGCAACCGCGATGCGGGCCGATTCGAGCTCATCGGCCACGCCCTGCAGCGCGGGGTCGTGGCGCAGCATCTGCTGCAGCCGGTGCTGCGCGGCATTGATGCGGTGGTGGGCGGAATCGTCCTCGCCATCCAGCGCTTCGAGGATCTGCCCCGCGCCGTCCAGCAGGGCCTGGGCGTGCGCCAGGCGCGACTGCTCGGCTTGCAGGGTTTCCCATTCGTCGGCCTGCAGCGCCAGGCGGTCGAGTTCGTCGGCCTGCCATTGCAGGCGCTCGCGCTCGGCGGCCAGCCCGGCGGCGTCTTTCTCGGCCAGCTCGAGCTGGCGCGCCAGGGCGCGCCAGTCCTTCCAGGCCTGCGCCACCGCCTGGCGCAGTTCGCCATGGCCGCCATGGGCGTCCAGCATGTCGCGCTGGGCATCGGCGCGCATCAGGCTCTGGTGGGCGTGCTGGCCGTGGATGTCGACCAGGCTGTCGCCCAGTTCGCGCAGCTGGGCCAGGGTGGCGGGCATGCCGTTGATATAGCCGCGGCTGCGTCCCTGGACGTCGACCACACGCCGCAGCGCCAGTTCGTCGCCAGCATCCAGCTCGCGCTCGGCCAGCCAGTCGCGCAGGGCGGGCGGGGTGTCGAACACGGCGGTGATGTCGGCGCGGGCCGCGCCCTCGCGCAGCACGCCGGCGTCGGCGCGTTCGCCCAGCGCGAGGGCCAGGGCGTCGATCAGGATCGACTTGCCGGCGCCGGTCTCGCCGGAAAACACCGTGAAGCCGCCGCCGAAGTGGATCTCGGCCTGTTCTACGATGACGAAGTCGCGGATATGCAGGGTGCGCAGCATGGCCGGTGCGTCACTCCACGCTGTCCGAGGCCTGCGGCATCAGGTTCCAATGCAGCTTGCGGCGCAGGGTCGAGAAGAAGCTGTAGCCTTCCGGGTGCACGAACCGGATCGTGTGCGGCGCGCGCTGCACCGAGATCCGGTCGCCGGGCTGCAGGTCGGACCAGGTCTGCATGTCGAAATGCACGCTGGCGCCGACTTCCACCCGGCCGATGGCGGTCAGGGTCATGCTCAGCACGCCGTCGCCCGGGATGACGATCGGCCGGTTCGACAGGGTTTGCGGCGCCACCGGCACCAGCACCATGGCATCCAGGCCGGGATGCAGGATAGGGCCGTTGGCCGACAGCGCGTAGGCGGTCGAGCCGGTCGGCGTGGCGATGATCAGGCCGTCGGCGCGCTGGGCGTACATGAAGGCGCCGTCCACCTCGACCCGCACCTCGATCATGCCGCCGCGCCCGGCGCGGTTCAGCACCACGTCGTTCAGCGCCGGCGCGGTATACATGAGCTGGTCGCCGCGCCAGACGCTGCCGACCAGCAGCATGCGGTCCTCGGCCTGGTAGTTGCCCTCGATGACGCGGCCCAGCGCGGTGTGCGCTTCCTGCAGCGGCACGTCGGTGATGAAGCCGAGGCGGCCATGGTTGATGCCCACCAGCGGCACCCCGTAGGGAGCCAGGGTGCGGGCCGCGCCCAGCACCGTGCCGTCGCCCCCCATGACGACCGCCAGCGAGGCGGTTTCGCCGATTTCCTTCAGGCTGGCGACCGGGTATTCGCGCACGCCGGTGTTGCTGGCGGTATCGGCCTCGATGAGCACGCGGCGCCCGGCCTGCGCGAGCATGTGGGCCACGGCGCGCAGCGGTGCATCCAGGCCGGTGTCCTGGTGCCTGCCGATCAGGGCGACGATAGGGAAGTGCATGGCGGAAAACGGATCGGGACGATACGAAAAAGGCGGATTCGCCGATTATATGGGGCCGCATATTCATCTTGGGGCGGCCCGGCGCCAAAAAGCGCCCGATTTTTGAAAGTTTCCCTACAATACCTGGTATGGATGACCGCGCGCGCTCACTGCTGAAAGCGTTGATAGAACGCCACATCGCCGATGGGCAGCCCGTCGGCTCGCGCACGCTTTCCAAGGTTTTCGACCTTTCCCCGGCCACGATCCGCAACGTCATGGCCGACCTCGAAGACATGGGGCTGATCCATAGCCCGCACACCTCGGCCGGCCGGGTGCCCACGCCGCGCGGCTACCGCATGTTCGTCGACTCGCTGCTGGCGGTCCAGCCGTTCGAGTTCCAGCCGCAGCAGTTCAGCGAGGCCCTGACCGCCGCCGAGCCCTCCCGGGCCGTCAACGCGGCGGCGGCGCTGCTGTCGAACCTGACGCAATTCGCCGGCGTGGTGCTCACGCCCAAGCGCACCCAGGTATTCCGCCAGATCGAATTCATCCGCCTGTCCGACAAGCGGGTGCTGCTCATCATCGTCACCCCCGACGGCGACGTGCAGAACCGCATCCTGTCGGTGCAGCGCGACTACAGCGAAGCCGAATTGCTCGAGGCCGGCAATTTCTTCAATGTCCATTTCGCCGGCAAGTCGTTCGATGCCGTGCGCCGCACCCTGGCGACCGAGCTGGCGCAATTGCGCGAAGACATCTCCCGCCTGATGCAGGCGGCGGTCGAGGCGGGCGCCGAGGCCGCCGAGGACGGCGACGACATGGTCATCTCGGGCGAGCGCAAGCTGCTCGACGTCACCGACATCGCGTCCGACATGGACCGCCTGCGCAAGATGTTCTCGCTGTTCGAGCAGAAAACCGAGCTCCTGCAGCTGCTGGACATCTCCAGCCGCGCGCAAGGAGTGCAGATCTACATCGGCGGCGATTCCCAGCTGGTGCCCATGGAAGAAGTCTCGGTCATCACGGCGCCGTATGGCGTGGACGGCAGGGTGGTCGGCACCCTCGGCGTCATCGGCCCCACCCGCATGGCCTACGAGCGCGTCATCCCCATTGTCGATATCACCGCGCGCCTGTTGTCCAACGCGCTCAGCCACAACCAGTAGCCTCCTTCCCGGGTAGCGCGCCAGAGAGGTATTTTCGTGTTTCTTCGCCTGTTCAAGTATTTGTGGCCCGAGCGCTATCTTCCCGAACCCGAGCAGGCAGACCCTTTCGACGACAACCCCGCCCCCCGCGCGCCGGCGCCGGCCGGCGTGCTGCTGGTCAACCTCGGCACGCCGGAAACCGCCACGCCGCGCGACATCCGCCGCTACCTGGCCGCCTTCCTGTCCGATCCGCGGGTCATCGAGATCCCGCGCCTCCTGTGGCTGCCCATCCTGCACGGCCTGGTGCTGGCGCGCCGGCCGCGCCGGCTGCAGCCGCGCTACGCCGGCATCTGGATGGACGGCGGTTCGCCGCTCATGGTCTACAGCCGCCGGCAAGCCGAAGGCGTGCAGCGCGCCCTGCAGGCGCGCGGGCGCGCCGTCCGGGTGGAGCTCGCCATGCGCTATGGCGAACCCTCCATCGCGCAGGCCATGGCGCGGCTGCGCGAGCAGGGCTGCGAGCACATCCTGACCGTACCGCTGTACCCGCAGTACGCCGCCAGCACGACCGCCACCGTGGTGGACGCCGTGGCCGCGCACGCCGCGCGCCTGCGCGACCAGCCCGAACTGCGGTTCATCAAGCGCTTTCATGACGACCCTGGCTACCTGGACGCCCTGGCCGCCCGCATTGCCGCCTATTGGCAGGCCCATGGCCGACCCCAGAAGCTCGTCATGAGCTTCCACGGCCTGCCGCGCTATTCGATCGAGCTGGGCGACCCCTACTACCGGGACTGCCTCGAAACCGCGCGCCTGCTGCGCGAACGCCTGGGGCTGGCGGCCGACCAGGTCGAAGTCACCTTCCAGAGCCGGTTCGGCGCCGCCCGCTGGCTCGAGCCGTATACCGAGCCCACCCTCAAGGCCCTGGCGGCCGACGGCGTCACCGAGGTCGATGTGGTGTGCCCGGGCTTCGTGGCCGATTGCCTGGAAACCCTCGAGGAAATCAGCCAGGAATGCCGCGACGCCTTTCTGGGCGCCGGTGGCCGCCAGTTCCGGTACATCCCCGCGCTCAACGACGATCCGGCCTGGGTCGAGGGGCTTGCGGCCCTGGTCGACAATCACTTACAAGGCTGGCCCACGGGCCGGGATGTAGGCCGTACACTGGACGCAAGCGCGCCCTCGTCCTGATGGGGGCGCGGCGGCCCGGTGGGCCGCGACCGATCGCCACTTTTGCAGGAGACCGCGTATGAATACCTCCGTGAAGCCCGCCGTGGGCACGTCTTCCGAGCCCGGCCATACCGACCTGAAGGAAGACGCCGTCGAGCGCGACCTGGATGAAGCGCTGGCCGAAACCTTCCCTGCCAGCGATCCGATCGCCATCACGCCGGACGAAGCCCCGCAGCGCGCGCCCGAGGAGGCCATCGACGAGGCGCTCGAAGAGACATTCCCGGCCAGCGACCCGCCGGCGCCCGTGCAGCCCGACAAGGCCTAGGGCGGCCGGCCGCCTGGCGCGACGGGTTCGACAAGCCTCTTGAAATCGCCGGATCGACCCCCATTATCGGGGCCGACGCTATTGTTTTTTGGAGGATTTCCCCATGACGGCATCTCAAGAGCCTGTCGACCAAGCGCCTCAGTCCGAGGAGCAGTCCACGCCGGCGCCCGCCGATTCGGTCGAGGCGCTGCAGGCCGAGCTCGCTGCCCTGCGCGCCGAGCTCGAAGCCGCCCAGGCCACCGTCAATGAACAGCAGGACCAGATCCTGCGCAACCGCGCCGAGGTCGAGAATATCCGCCGCCGCGCCCAGGACGATGTCGCCAAGGCGCGCAAGTTCGGCATCGAATCCTTCGCGGAAAGCCTGGTGCCCGTCAAGGACAGCCTGGAAGCCGCGCTGGCGCAGCCCGACCAGACTCTCGAGGCCCTGCGCGAAGGCGTCGAAGTCACCCTCAAGCAGCTGGCCGGCGCCTTCGAGCGCAACCTGCTCAAGGAAATCGCCCCGGCCCAGGGCGACAAGTTCGATCCCCACCTGCACCAGGCCATTTCCTCGGTGCCGGCCGAACAGCCCGCCAATACCGTCCTGCAGTTGTTGCAGAAGGGCTATGCCATCGCCGATCGCACCCTGCGCCCGGCGCTGGTGGTGGTCTCGGCGGGCCAGGGGTAGGCCGCCATGTCCGGCCCCGCTTCGTTCGATCCCGCGCAGGTATTCGACGTTTTCGCCATGCGGCCGGTGGGCTCGCAGGACTTCGACCAGGCCGTGGTCGAGGCGCCGGGCGACGACCTGCGCTGTGTTTTCCTGTGGGGCCAGGATTGTTACAATTGTAATATTTTCAAGCAGACCGCCTTGCTGCATCGCCAGGCGCTGCTCGACCTGGGGCTGACCTGGTTCCAGGCCGACGTCTACGCCGACGAGGCGCTGGGGCGGCGCTTCTCGCTGCACGGCGTGCCCACGTTCGTGCTGTTCCGTTCGGGCAAGCGGCTCGGGCGCATCACCGGCTGGCCGGGCCTGCCCCAGTTCACCGGGGCCATCGCGCGGCTGCGCGGCTCTTGAAAAACCCCTGCGGCAACCCCAGTTAGGCTAAGACTCAGTTTTCCATTCCATTAACGGAACTCAATCAAGGCATTTCACCATGAGCAAAATCATCGGCATCGACCTGGGCACGACCAACAGCTGCGTGGCTGTAATGGACGGCAGCCAGGTCAAGATCATCG
This sequence comes from Bordetella genomosp. 2, assembly GCF_002261345.1. Taxonomy (GTDB): domain Bacteria; phylum Pseudomonadota; class Gammaproteobacteria; order Burkholderiales; family Burkholderiaceae_B; genus Bordetella_A. Next base: position 598,235 of record NZ_NEVT01000003.1, read on the forward strand.
AGAACGCCGAAGGTGCGCGCACCACGCCCTCCATCGTTGCCTACATGGACGATGGCGAGACCCTGGTTGGCGCGCCGGCCAAGCGCCAGGCGGTCACCAACCCCAAGAACACCCTGTACGCGGTCAAGCGCCTGATCGGCCGCAAGTTCGACGAAAAAGCGGTGCAGAAGGACATCGACCTGATGCCCTACAGCATCGTTAAGGCGGACAACGGCGACGCCTGGGTCGAAGTGCGCGGCAAGAAAATCGCGCCTCCCCAAGTGTCGGCCGACGTGCTGCGCAAAATGAAGAAGACCGCCGAGGACTACCTGGGCGAAGAAGTGACCGAAGCCGTCATCACGGTGCCGGCCTACTTCAACGACAGCCAGCGCCAGGCCACCAAGGACGCCGGCCGCATCGCCGGCCTGGAAGTCAAGCGCATCATCAACGAGCCGACCGCGGCCGCGCTGGCCTTCGGCCTGGACAAGTCCGAAAAGGGCGACCGCAAGATCGCGGTCTATGACCTGGGCGGCGGCACGTTCGACGTGTCCATCATCGAAATCGCCGATGTCGATGGCGAGAAGCAGTTCGAAGTGCTGTCCACCAACGGCGACACCTTCCTGGGCGGCGAAGACTTCGACCAGCGCATCATCGACTACATCATCGGCGAATTCAAGAAAGAGCAGGGCGTCGACCTGTCCAAGGACGTGCTGGCCCTGCAGCGCTTGAAGGAAGCCGCCGAGAAAGCCAAGATCGAGCTGTCGTCGAGCCAGCAGACCGAGATCAACCTGCCGTACATCACGGCCGATGCGTCCGGTCCGAAGCACCTCAACCTGAAGATCACGCGCGCCAAGCTGGAAGCGCTGGTCGAGGAACTGATCGAGCGCACCATCGAGCCCTGCCGCGTGGCCATCAAGGACGCCGGCGTGAAGGTCTCCGAGATCGACGACGTGATCCTGGTCGGCGGCATGACCCGCATGCCCAAGGTCCAGGAGAAGGTCAAGGAATTCTTCGGCAAGGATCCGCGCAAGGACGTCAACCCCGATGAGGCCGTCGCCGCCGGCGCCGCCATCCAGGGCTCCGTGCTGTCGGGCGACCGCAAGGACGTGCTGCTGCTGGACGTGACGCCGCTGTCCCTGGGCATCGAGACCCTGGGCGGCGTGATGACCAAGATGATCCAGAAGAACACCACGATCCCGACCCGGTTCTCGCAGACGTTCTCCACCGCCGACGACAACCAGCCGGCCGTGACCATCAAGGTGTTCCAGGGCGAGCGCGAAATCGCCGCGGGCAACAAGAGCCTGGGCGAGTTCAACCTCGAGGGCATTCCGCCGGCGCCGCGCGGCGTGCCGCAGATCGAAGTCACGTTCGACATCGACGCCAACGGCATCCTGCACGTGTCCGCCAAGGACAAGGGCACCGGCAAGGAAAACAAGATCACCATCAAGGCCAACTCGGGCTTGTCGGAAGAAGAGATCGAGCGCATGGTCAAGGACGCCGAGGCGAACGCCGAGGAAGACCACCGTGTCGCCGAGCTGGCCCAGGCCCGCAACCAGGCCGACGCGCTGGTGCACGCCACCCGCAAGTCGCTGACCGAGTATGGCGAAAAGCTCGAGGCTTCGGAAAAGGAAGCAATCGAGAACGCCATCAAGGAACTCGAAGAGGTCCTGAAAGACGGCGACAAGGCGGCCATCGACGCCAAGGTCGAGGCGTTGTCGACGGCCTCGCAGAAGCTGGGCGAGAAGATGTACGCCGACATGCAGGCCGGCCAGGCTGCGCAGCAGCAGGCGGCGGCCGATGCGGCCAAGCCGGTGGACGACAACGTGGTCGATGCCGACTTCAAGGAAGTCAAGCGCGATCAATAATGGCCGTCCATGACGCCTAGAATGCGCCCGGTAGCCGGATTTCCCGGCTACCGGGCGGATTCGTTCAGTACCCCCAAGTCACGGCTCGTTCCCGGGCCCATCCAATATGGCAAAACGCGATTACTACGAAGTCCTGGGCGTGGCGAAGAACGCCTCGGACGATGAACTGAAGAAGGCCTACCGGAAGCTGGCCATGAAGTACCATCCGGACCGCAATCCGGACAGCAAAGACGCCGAGGAAAAGTTCAAGGAAATCAAGGAAGCCTATGAAGTCCTGGGCGACGAGCAGAAGCGCGCCGCCTATGACCGCTATGGCCATGCCGGCGTCGACCCGAACGCCGCCGGCATGGGCGGTGGCATGGGGGGCGGCTTCGCCGACGCGTTCGGCGACATCTTCGGCGAGATCTTCGGCGCCGCCGCGGGGCGCCGTGGCGGCGGCCCGCAGGTGTACCGCGGCGCCGATCTCAAGTATTCGCTGGAAATCACCCTGGAGCAGGCCGCCCACGGCTTCGACACCGAGATCCGCGTGCCGAGCTGGGAACAATGCGAAACCTGCCACGGCAGCGGCGCCAAGCCCGGCACCTCGCCCAAGACCTGCCGCACCTGCGGCGGTTCCGGCGCGGTGCGCATGCAGCAGGGCTTCTTCAGCGTGCAGCAGACCTGCCCGACCTGCCACGGCAGCGGCAAGGAAATCACCGATCCGTGCACGGCCTGCGACGGCGTGGGGCGCATCCGCCGCAACAAGACCCTGCAGGTCAAGATCCCGGCCGGCATCGACGACGGCATGCGCATCCGCTCCAGTGGCAATGGCGAGCCGGGCATCAACGGCGGCCCGCCGGGCGACCTGTACGTCGAGATCCACATCAAGCCGCACAAGATCTTCCAGCGCGACGGCGACGACCTGCACTGCGAGTTGACCATTCCGTTCACCACGGCGGCGCTGGGCGGCGAACTGCAGGTGCCGACGCTGGGCGGCAAGGCCGAGATCTCCATTCCCGAGGGCACCCAGTCCGGCAAGACGTTCCGCCTGCGCGGCAAGGGCATCCGCGGGGTGCGCGGCAGCTATCCCGGCGACCTGTACTGCCACGTGGTGGTGGAGACGCCGGTGCGCCTGAGCGACGAGCAGAAGGCCATCCTGCGCCAGTTCGAGGCGTCGTTGAACGACGGCGGCGACCGCCATTCGCCCCAGAGCAAGTCCTGGACCGATCGCGTCAAGGAATTCTTCAGCTGATTGCCGGGCCGCGCCGGCGAACAAGAAAAAGCCCCTGCCGCAAGTCGCGGCAGGGGCTTTTTCCCTGCAGGCCGCCGGCCCGGTAAGGCCGGCTGGCGTGCCGATCAGCGCACCACCGGCGGGTACTCCAGCTCGCCGAAGGTGTATTCACCGCTGGCCTTGGCTTGGGCCAGTTCGGCCTTCACCTGCTCGCGGGTCTTGCCGGCGGCGGTCGAGACCTGGACGGCGGGGTAGTCCTGTTCGCCGTAGGTCACCAGGCCGGCGGCCTTGGCCTGGGCCAGGTCGGCTTCCACCTGGGCGCGGGTCGGCGCGTTGGCATCGGCCTGGCCGTACACGCCCTGGAACGGGACGTTGTTGGGTTCGATATTGGGCGAGGCGGCATAGGCGCCGGCGCTCAGCAGGCCCATCGAAACAAGTAGCGCGGTAGCAAGGGTTTTCATAAGACCTCCATTCGTCTGTTGATCTGGGACTGAATCCGGCGGCCTTTCCGTCGTGATTCGTTGTGTTTCCCGATGACTGCATTCTGCGCCGATCGGAACCTGGGATAAACCCTGATTTCCTGAAAATATTTTTCCATTATTTGGTGTAATCATTTTTGATATGCCATTTACTGCTTAAAAATGGCTTAATAAACCAAATAGTCATCCGGCCCGGCATCCGGGCGCACAAAAGAAAGCGCCGGCCATGGGGCCGGCGCCAAGGGGGGCGGATGGCGGGAGGCGCTTACGGCGCGGCTTTCTTGGCCGGGGTGAAGTCGCCCGCCACGGCGGTGCTGAAATCGGCCGGGTCCAGGTACTTGCGCAACGCCGTATTGACCCGCTCGGGCGTCAGGGCGGCGATCTGGCGGTCCATCTCGGCGGACCATTCGAAGGTGCGGCCCCGCTTCAGGTAGTCGATCCAGGTCGATGCCAGGACGTCGTCCTGGGCGCGCGCCAGCTTGCGATAGTTGAGCAGCGCCGCGATGCCGTCGCGCACTTCCTCGTCGGTGAAGCCGTCCTTCAGGGCCCGCGCCAGCTCTTCGCCGATGGCTTTCTCGAGGCGGTCGCGGTTCTGCGGCGCATAGATGGCGTAGATGGTCCAGTTGGCCGACGGCTCGAACGAGGACACCGACAACGAGCTGCGTACGTTGTAGGACAGGCCTTCGGTCTCGCGCACGCGGTTCCACAGGCGCGAGGTCTCGGACGTGCCCAGCAGGAAGTTGGCCAGGTACAGCGCGGGGAAGTCCGGGTCGGTGTCCTGCAGCTTGAGCGGCATGCGCGAGATGTAGAAGGCGTTGGCCTTGTCGGGCGTGTCGATGCTGTACTGCTTCGACGCCACGTCGCGGTACGGGTCGTCCAGCCGGGTATAGGCGGGCGCGCGCTTCCAGTCTTTCAGGCCGGCGGTCAGGGTCTGCTTGACCGCGGCGGGATCGAAGTCGCCGACCGCCGAGAACTTGACGGCGCCCGCGCCGTAGAAGCGCTCGTGGAACGCGGCCAGGGGACCGCGTTCGAGGGCCTTGGCGTCGGCCAGGGCTTCCTCGAACGAGGGCACGTAGCGCACGTCGTCGGCCGGCCACGGGTTGTTGTGGCGCGCCAGCGCGCGCGAGGCCAGGGCGGTGGGCTCGGTCATGGCGCTACGGATCGAGGTGATGGCCTGGCGCTGGTATTCCTCGACCTGGGCCGCCGGGAAATCCGCATTGCGCACGATATCCAGCACCAGCGCCAGCAGTTCGGGCAGGTGCTCGCTGGCGGTGGACATGGACACGGTCAGGTCGGTGCCCGAGCCGCTGAACTGGACCTGGGCCTGCAGGGCGTCGAAGCGGTCCTGGATATCCTGGCGCGACAGCTTGGGCGTGCCGCGCTCGAGCAGATCGGCCACCGCCGAGGCGTTGACGCGCTGCCCGCGCAGGCTGTCGGCGTCGCCGAACTGCACCAGCAGCTCGGCCTGCACGCGGCCGCCGCGCGTGGCCTTGGGCAGCAGGGCCAGCTGGACCGGCCCGTTGGGCAGGTCCAGCTGGCTGCGTTGCGTGAGCTTGTCGATGTTTTCGGGCGTGGGGTCGAAGGCCTCGGCCTGCTTGAAGTCGGGGTCGCCTTGGTAATCCTTGAGCAGGGTGTCCAGGTCGGGGCGCTGGGCGGCGGGGGCGCGCTGCGGCTTCTCGGTGGGAATGTAGCGGCCCTCGGTGCGGTTGCTGGCCACCAGGTAGGCGTCGGCCACGCGCTGCACGTCGGCCAGCTTGGCTTCGCGCACGCGGTCGCGCTGCACGAAGAACAAGCGCCAGTCGCCCGCGGCGATGGCCTCGGAGAGCGCCACGCCGATTTTCTCCGGGTCGGCATAGACCTGCTGCCAGGCCGTCAGCCATTTGCTGCGCGCCCGGTCCAGTTCGGCCTGGGTGAACGGCTTGCCGGCCAGCGATTCGAGCGTGGAGGCCAGCGTGCGCAGGGCCTGGTCCTGGTCCATGCCGGGCTGCAGCTGCGCGCCGAACATGGCGACGCCGGGATCGTATTGGTCCATGGTGAAGCCGAACACGTCGGTGGCCTGCTTGGTGGGCACCAGCGCGTGGTACAGGCGGCCGGACGGGGTATCGGCCAGGATGGTCGCGGCCAGGTCGAATGCGGCGTAGTCCGGGCTGCCGGCGGCCGGGATGTGATACATGGCCGCGACCAGCGGCGTCCCGCCGGCGCGGCGCAGGGTCACGGCGCGTTCGCCGTCCTGGACCGGCTCGACGGTGTATTCGGGCGGCAGTTCGCGCTGCGGCTTGGGCAGCTTGCCGAGGGTGTCGCGGATGGCGTCCAGCGTGCTTTGCGGGTCGAACTTGCCGGCCACGATCAGCACGGCGTTGTCGGGCTGGTAATACTGGTGATAGAACGCCCGCAGCTGGCCGACGTCGACGTTTTCCACGTCGGAGCGCGCGCCGATGGTGCTCTTGCCGTAGTTGTGCCACTGATAGGCGGCCGCCTGCATCTTCTGCATCAGCACGCGGAACGGGTTGTTCTCGCCGCTTTCCATTTCGTTGCGCACCACGGTCATCTCGGAGTCGAGGTCTTCCTTGGCGATCAGGGAATTGACCATGGCGTCGGCCTGCCAGCCCAGGTACCACTTGAGGGTTTCCGGGTTGGCCGCGAAGCTGGCGAAGTAGTTGGTGCGGTCGGCCGAGGTGGACCCGTTGGCCTGCAGGCCGCGCCGCGAGAACTCGCCCAGCGCGTTGCGCACCGTCGGGGTGCCCTTGAACAGCATGTGTTCCAGCAGGTGGGCCATGCCGGTCTGGCCGTAGTTTTCCTGGCGCGAACCCACCAGGTAGGTCATGTTGACCGTGGTGGTGGGCTTGGAGGCGTCGGGCGCCAGCAGTACGCGCAGGCCGTTGGACAGCCGGTATTCGGAAATGCCCTCGACCGAGGCGACCTCGGACAGGCCCGCCGGCGCATTGGCGGCGCCGGCCTGGAAGGCCAGGAACGACGTGATCAGCAAGGCGTTCAGGCGGGCGGACAAACCGGAAAGCGAAAGACGCATGGCAGGAATCCATGTAACGGACGAATGTCGTTGGAGTGTATACGGACCGGATGGTTCCGATTTGAACCGCTTCCCGTCCCGGGTGTAAGCTGTACTGGACCACTGCCGTTACAAAAGACGGGATGCGCGAGGGCCTGCCAGCAGGCTTCCCGTCTTGCGCCCGGGCCGCCGGCCCGCCGGCGCCTGCCGTTCGCGCGTTTGTTGCCGGCGCCGGGCCGGCCAACCTGACCGGAGGAACGGCCATGCTGACCGATCTCGTCACGCGCGCCTTGTCCCAGCTGATCGGCACGCCGCTCAGCCAGGACCGCATCAAGGGACGTTTCCGCTATGCCTATGCCAGCGACGACGGCCAGTTCGTCGCCATCCTGGGCCACGACCTGACCACCTACGTCGTCGATGTGCCCGCGCAGCGCTATTTCGCCGAATGCGGCGGCTCGCCGCGCGGCTTCGCCGGCCACGTGCTCGAAATGGAAGGCCTGCCGTCGCGGCTGCGCCGCTGGCCGGCCGCCAACGAACTGTTCGACCTCGACATGGACGGCGAAGATATCTCATGGCGCCGCTGTCCCGGTCCGCAGGAGCATTTCTCGGTGCGGGCCGGCCAGACGCGCGCGGCCTGAGCCGAAGCGCCTGCCGGTGTGCCGCATGGGTGTCTGACACCCTGAGGACCTTGCGCCGCTACAATGCGCGCATGGAATCCGCCGCCTCTTGCCCGATGCCGTCCGGCGCCACGCTGGTCGAATGCACGCACACGCGCCATGCCGGCGCGATCCTGGCCATTTTCAACGACGCCATCCTGACCTCCACGGCCCTGTACGACTACAAGCCGCGCGCCGCGGCGTCCATGGAGACCTGGTTCCAGGCCAAGGCGGCCGGCCAGTTTCCGGTGGTCGGGTTCGAGAATGCGGCCGGCGAGCTCATGGGCTTTGCCAGCTACGGCACCTTCCGCGCCTGGCCGGCCTATAAATATACGGTGGAGCACTCTGTCTACGTCGACACCCGCTTCCGCGGGCAGGGGCTGGGCGAAGCCCTGATGCGCGCCCTGATCGACCGCGCCCGCCAGAACCAGGTGCACGTGCTGGTGGGCGGCATCGACGCGGCCAACGCGGGCAGCATCCGCCTGCACGAGAAACTCGGCTTCAAGCACGCGGGCACCATCGCCCAGGCGGGCTTCAAGTTCGGCCGCTGGCTCGACCTGGCGTTCTACCAGCTGACCCTGGACACGCCCGCGCAGCCGGTCGACGGCTGAACGCGCCGCGCCCTTATTTCGACAGCAGCCGCATGGCCTGCTCGAGGCCGGCCACGGTCACCGGGAACATGCGCTGCTGCATGATGTCGCGCAGCAGCGCGATCGACTGCCGGTATTGCCACGAGGCGGTGGGCTCGGGATTGAGCCACGCGGCCTTGGGCCAGGCGTCGAGCAGGCGTCGCAGCCAGACCGCGCCGGGTTCTTTGTTGTAGTGCTCGACCGAGCCGCCCGGCTGCAGGATCTCGTACGGGCTCATGGTGGCGTCGCCGACGATGATCAGCCGCCAGTCGGCGTTGTACTTGCGCAGCACGTCCCAGGTATCGAAGCGTTCGTTCTGGCGCCGGCGGTTGCTCTGCCACAGGCTTTCGTACGGGCAGTTGTGGAAGTAATAGACCTCCAGGTTGCGGAACTCGCTGCGGGCGGCCGAGAACAGTTCCTCGACGCGCGCGATGTGGTCGTCCATGCTGCCGCCCACGTCCAGCAGCATCAGCACCTTGACGGTATTGTGGCGTTCCGGCACCAGGCGCAGGTCCAGGTGCCCGGCGTTGCGGGCGGTGCTGGCGATGGTGTCGTCCAGGTCCAGCTCCAGGTCGGCGCCCTCGCGCGCGAAGCGGCGCAGCCGCCGCAACGCCACCTTGAAATTGCGCGTGCCCAGCTCGACCTGGTCGTCGTAGTCGCGGAACTGGCGCATGTCCCAGACCTTGACCGCGCTGCGGTTGCCGGCCGAGTCGCCGCCCACGCGGATGCCTTCCGGGTGGTAGCCGCCATTGCCGAACGGCGAGGTGCCGCCAGTGCCGATCCATTTGCTGCCGCCCGCGTGGCGTTCTTTCTGTTCCTCCAGGCGCTCTTTGAAGAGCTCCATCAGCTTGTCCCAGCCATGCCGCTGGATGGCCGCCTTTTCTTCCGGGGTCAGGCTTTTCTCGAACTGCTTGATCAGCCAGTCGAGCGGGATCTCCTTGCCGGCCGGCAGCGCCGCCTCGATGCCCCGGTAGTAGGCGCCGAATGCCTTGTCATAGCGGTCGTAGAGCGATTCGTCCTTCACCAGCGCGGCCCGCGCCAGGAAGTAGAAATCGTCCAGCGTGGGCGGCATGACCTGCGCCCGCAGGGCTTCCAGCAGGGTCAGGTATTCCTTGACCGAGACCGGCAGCTGGTGCGCGCGCAGGTGGTAGAAGAATTCGATCAGCATGGCAGCCTGGCCGTGGTGGCGGGCCGATTCAGCGCCGCTGCGAGCCGCGCGTCATGGCGGCCAGCCGTTCCAGCAATTGCACATCCTGCTCGTTCTTGAGCAGGGCGCCGGCCAGCATCGGCACCGAGGCGGCCGCGTGGGCGTCGATCTGGGCCGCGCTGGCGCCCTCGGCCAGCAGCAGGCGCAGCCAGTCCAGCAGTTCCGAGGTGGACGGCTTCTTCTTCAGGCCGGGCGCCTCGCGCAATGCGAAGAAGGTGTCCAGCGCGGCCCGCAGCACGTCCTGCTTCAGGTCGGGAAAGTGCACGCCGACGATGTCGCGCATGGTCTCGCGGTCCGGGAAGCGGATGTAGTGGAAGAAGCAGCGGCGCAGGAATGCGTCGGGCAGGTCCTTCTCGTTGTTGGAGGTGATGATGACCAGCGGCCGGTGGCGCGCGGCGATGGTCTGGCGCGTTTCGTAGACATGGAATTCCATGCGGTCGAGTTCGCGCAGCAGGTCATTGGGGAATTCGATGTCGGCCTTGTCGATCTCGTCGATCAGCAGCACCACCGGTTCGGGCGATTCGAACGCCTGCCACAGCGTGCCCGGCACGATGTAATTGCGGATATCTCGCACCTTTTCGTCGCCCAGTTGCGAATCGCGCAGGCGCGAGACGGCATCGTATTCGTACAGGCCCTGGTGGGCCTTGGTGGTGGACTTGATATGCCACTGCAGCAGCGGCCGGCCCAGCGCCTGCGCCACTTCTTCGGCCAGCATGGTCTTGCCCGTGCCCGGCTCGCCCTTGATGAGCAAGGGGCGCTGCAGCGTCAGCGCGGCGTTGACGGCAAGCTTGAGATCGTCGGTGGCGACGTAGCGCTCGGTTCCTTCGAAGCGGGATGCGGGGGAAGTCTGGGCAGCGGGCATGGGCGATGGCGTGGGCAGGTGAGGCGCCGGCAGGCGTGCGCGGGTTGGTATGGCTCGGCAACAATTATCGTACAATCGCAGGGTTTTGTAGCTGGGCATAGACCCGGCGCTCATCCCTAGCCAAGTTTTCAGCCTTACCAAGAGCCATTCCAATGAAGTTGAGAACCTCTCTGTCCGTGCTGGCCACGGTGGCGTCCTGTGCGATCGCCGGCCAGGCGGTCGCCGCCGATGCAGCGCCGGTCGGTAATGTCCAGAACGCCCGCGACAAAGTCTCCATGTGCATCGGTTGCCATGGCATTCCGGGATACAAAGCCAGCTTTCCGGAGCTCTATCACGTTCCGATGATCGCCGGGCAAAACGCCAAGTACATCGAAGCGGCCCTCAATGAGTACAAGAAGGGTGCGCGCAGCCATCCCACGATGGACGCCATCGCCGGCAGCCTGAGCGATCAGGACATCGCCGACCTGGCCGCGTACTACGCCAATCTCAAGTAATCCGGGGGCAAACCATGAAACGCTATACGCTGACCCTCGCGGGCGTCGTGCTGGCTGCCGCCGGCTGCGCCGCGCAGGCGCAAAACCTGGCCGCCGGCAAGGCGGTGTACGACAAGTTCAATTGCGCGTCGTGCCACGGCGCCGACGCCAAGACCGCGGTGGACCCGAGCTACCCGATCCTGGCCGGCCAGCATGCCGATTACCTGAGGCAGGCGCTGCATTCGTACAAGCGCGGCGCCGCCGGCGCCCCGGCTTCGTCGAACGTGCGCAAGAACCCCATCATGGGCGCGTTCGCCGCCCAGCTGTCGGACCAGGACATCGCCCACGTGGCCGAATGGCTGGCTGCCCAGCCCAGCGACCTGGGCGTGCGCAAGTAACGCGGCCCCGTCGCGTCCATGAAAAAACCCCGCGCCTGGCGCGGGGTTTTTCTTGCCGCGCCGGCGGGCGCGGGCCTCAGCGCTCGGCGCGCTGCCGGATGAGGTCGATGTAGGCGTCGCTGTCGAGCGGCGTGCCCAGGCGCTGCGCCTCCCAGACCACCTGGCCCAGGCATTCCATGATTTCGTGCGCCGCCTGGTGCGCGTCGCTGCGCGCCACCAGCTTCTGGTAGGCGGCGCGAATGCCATGGGGATGGTCGATCGACAGCTGTTCGGCGATGGCCAGGTGCATCGACAAATGCAGGAACGGGTTGGTGCGGCCGTGCTCGACCGGGTATTCGGCCGTCATGGCGTCGGGATGCTCGAGGTCGCCATGGTATTCCGGGTGCTCGATGATCCAGTCCAGCGCCATGGATTCCAGCGGCGTCAGGACCTCGGCCGCGCGGTGCTTGCGCCAGGTCTCGATGAAGAATTCGCGGACTTGGTCGCGGGAAGGGTTGAACATGGGGGAGGGGGCGGCCGTCGGCCTGAAAGACAACAGCCGCCATTTTAGCGCCCCTCCAGACCGCCCTTGCGGGCGCGACGCCCCAATGCGAGCTAGAATTGGGGGTTGTCCGCCATCCGGCTCGGGTTGCTAAGCGGGTTTTCAGCCTGCGCCGCCCCCGGTCAGGCGAGCGCGCAAAACCACCCGGAGCAACTGGAGCATTCATGTCCTACCAACATATCAAGGTTCCCGCAGGGGGCCAGAAAATCACGGTCAATGCCGACTTCTCGCTGAACGTGCCCGACCAGGCCATCGTTCCGTACATCGAGGGTGACGGCACCGGCGCCGACATCACCCCGGTCATGATCAAGGTCGTCGACGCGGCCGTGCAGAAGGCCTACGGCGGCAAGCGCAAGATACACTGGATGGAAGTCTACGCCGGCGAGAAGGCCACCAAGGTGTACGGTCCCGACGTCTGGCTGCCCGACGAAACCCTGGAAGTCGTGAAAGACTACGTGGTGTCGATCAAGGGCCCGCTGACCACGCCCGTGGGCGGCGGCATCCGTTCGCTGAACGTGGCGCTGCGCCAGCAGCTCGACCTGTACGTCTGCCTGCGCCCGGTGCGCTACTTCAAGGGCGTGCCGTCGCCGGTGCGCGAGCCGGAAAAGACCGACATGGTCATCTTCCGCGAGAACTCCGAAGACATCTACGCCGGCATCGAATACCAGGCCGAAACCGAGCAGGCCAAGGAACTGATCCAGTTCCTGCAGACCAAGCTGGGCGTCAAGAAGATCCGCTTCCCGAACACCTCGTCGATCGGCATCAAGCCGGTGTCGCGCGAAGGCACCGAGCGCCTGGTGCGCAAGGCGATCCAGTACGCCATCGACAACGACCGCGCCTCGGTCACCCTGGTGCACAAGGGCAACATCATGAAGTTCACCGAAGGTGGCTTCCGCGATTGGGGCTACGAGCTGGCCCAGAAGGAATTCGGCGCCCAGCTGATCGACGGCGGCCCGTGGTGCAAGTTCAAGAATCCCAAGACCGGTCGCGAGATCATCGTCAAGGATTCCATCGCCGACGCCTTCCTGCAGCAGATCCTGCTGCGTCCGGCCGAATACGATGTCATCGCCACCCTGAACCTGAACGGCGACTACATCTCCGACGCGCTGGCCGCGCAGGTGGGCGGCATCGGCATCGCCCCGGGCGCCAACCTGTCCGACTCGGTCGCCATGTTCGAGGCCACCCATGGCACGGCGCCCAAGTACGCCGGCAAGGACTACGTCAACCCGGGCTCGGAAATCCTCTCGGCCGAGATGATGCTGCGCCACATGGGCTGGACCGAAGCGGCCGATCTCATCATTGCCAGCATGGAAAAATCCATCCTGTCGAAGCAGGTCACCTATGACTTCGCGCGGCTGCTCGAAGGCGCCACCCAGGTGTCGTGCTCGGGCTTCGGCCAGGTCATGATCGACAACATGTAATTCGGCGCCGGGCGGCCATCTTGGCCGCCTGCTGTCCAAAAAGCCGCCCGCAGGGCGGCTTTTTTACGTCTTAATACCCGGACAAAACGATGGACAGATATTGTCCATATGTATTAAAAACATGGCCTGGCAGCGGCGGGTCCGAAAATCCATCTAAAAAGCACTCGCCGGAAAAGCAGCGGGCAAGCCGTCCGCGCGGCGCCCCGGGATCGCATCTGTTGCTTGCACGCCATAAATCCAATGTTTATGAAAGTGTATTAAGTAACCTAATGTTTTGTTTCAAGATTTTTCGCTAGAGGGAAATCGTTAATTTTCCCGGTCTTGCAGAAATCTTTTGATTACTTGTGTAGTTCCTCGTTTTGGTGAATGCAACGCCTTTCCCTAACGTATGGGTTCGGAACTGTCTCCGCGGGTGGAGACAGACGGCTTTCACTCTTGATCGGGATGAGGACATGAAACTAACAAGAACCTTGCTCGCCGGCGCAATCCTTGCCGGCATCGGCGGCACCGCGTACGCAGAAACGTCGGTGACCCTGTACGGCTTGATCGACGTCGGTATCACCTACCAGCGCGGCAAAGTGGGCACCGAAGATGTCAACCGTCCCCTGTACGGTGGTGATTACCAGTCCCGCATCGGCATGACTGACGGCATCCAGAGCGGTTCGCGCTGGGGCCTGCGCGGCACCGAAGACCTGGGCGATGGCCTGTCGGCGGTGTTCGTGCTGGAAAGCGGTTTCGGCGCCAGCAACGGCAACAGCAAGCAAGGCGACCGCCTGTTCGGCCGCCAGGCCACCATCGGCCTGGCCCACCAGTCGTTCGGTCAGCTCGACCTGGGCCGCCAGACCAACATCGCCTCGAAGTACTTCGCCGACATCGATCCGTTCTCGCTCAGCTACCTGAACTCCTCCATGGGTTCGGCGTTCAGCGCCGCCGATACGGTTCGCTATGACAACATGGTGATGTACCAGACCCCGAGCTGGAGCGGCTTCCAGGCTGGTATCGGCTACTCGTTCTCGACCGATGACGTCGAAGGCCCGACCAACTTCGAGACCGACGACAACAACAAGGCCCTGACGGCCGGCCTGCGCTATACCGGCGGCCCGCTGCAAGTGGCTTTGACCTATGACCAGCAGTGGCGCGAGCCCAGCCAGCCGCAACCCAAGCAGATCATCCTGGGCGCGGCCTACGACTTCGAAGTCGTGAAGCTGTCGCTGGCCTACGGCCGCACCGAAGACGGCGTGTTCCTGGGTCAGGACTTCGACCTGGGCGGCGGCTATGCCAACCCCAACACCCCGGCCAAGGGCCTGGGCAACACCAACGACCGCTTCACCTGGGACGGCCTGAAGATCAATTCGTACCTGGTTGGTGTGAGCGCGCCCATCGGCGGCGCCAGCAACGTGTTCGCGTCGTGGCAGCGTGCCGACCCGAACAAAGAGCTGGAGAACATGGATATCTACAGCCTGGGCTACACCTACGATCTGTCCAAGCGGACCAACCTGTATGCGATCGGCTCGTACGCCGACGGCTACGCGTTCGTCGACGGCAACAAGATGCTGACGGTGGGCGTCGGCCTGCGTCACCGCTTCTGATCAGGGTACGGGTTGCCCTTTTTCCGAGCGGAGTCGGGGCACCTTTCTTTGGCCATCCATTCGTGGATGGCCTTTTTTATGCCTGCGGCGCGCCGTCCGGGTAGCGCGGACCGCCCCGCTCGGCTATGCGCCGCCGGTTCAGGGCCAGGGCCTGCGGGGTAGGGGTCCAGTCGCCCCATAGTGGGGCGGGGATGTCGGCGTGCGCCTGCGCCAGCGGCGCCAGGAAGCCGGGCTGATAGCCGCGCCGCTGCATTTCCTGCACCAGTTCAGCGTGGCGGCGGGCCAGGTAGCCCAGGCGCGTATAGAAAAACAACAAGTGGCCCTTGCCCAGGGTGTATTCGGCGGGCCGGGGCACCGGGCCGCGTTCCCAGGCCCGGCGGGCGAGCGCGAAGACGCGCGGCAGCTCGCGGTATTCCGCCACCAGGTGCTGGCGGGTCAGTTCTTGCACGGGAACGCAATTGATGCGGGTCATGGGCTTGCGGGTGGATCAAACCCCTATCTTAGCGGGCCGGATGAGGCTGCGGGCGCTGTTATGCACCATATCGGTGCATTCAATCACATGTTTCAGCGCCGTCTTAGGGCATTCCCCTAGTGTGACAATCCCGTTCATGGTGCAGAATCCTGATCCATGCAGGTGAGGAGACAAACAGCCCTGCATGGGCGACCGGCGGCACCGGTATAACAAACTGGCAGTACCCAATAAAAGCAAAACGCACAACGGCTGGCACCATTACGTGCCGGCCGTTGTCGCTTCCAAGGCCTGGGTTGGTGCATAAGGGCTTTGCAAGCGCTGCGTAACCGGATATTAATCACGCATGCCGGAAACCCGCCCCAAGACCGCTCCTCCCGCCACCACGCCCTATTGGCGGCGCAACGTACGGCTGATCGCCATCCTGACCGCATGCTGGGCGGCGCTGACCTTCCTGCCGGCCTTTTTCGCCCGCGACCTGTCGTTCGACTTCATCGGCTGGCCGTTCTCGTTCTGGATGGCCGCCTATGGCGCGCCGCTGTCGTACCTGGTGCTGATCGGCATCTATGCCCGCCTGATGAATCGCGCCGACGCGCGCGAGCGCCAGGACGACGAGCGGGGCGGCTGATGCCATTCACCGGCGACAATCCGCGCGAATTCGACATTCGGCTGCGGCGCATCTATGTGCTGTATACGGCCGGCTTCGCCTTGCTGATCCTGCTGCTGGGGCTGGCCGAGGTGGCCGGCATGGCGCGCAACTGGATCGGCTATGTGTTCCTGCTGGTCACCGTCAGCCTCTACGCCGGCATCGGGATTCTGTGCCGCACCTCCGACCAGGTCGAATACTACGTGGCCGGACGCCGCGTGCCGGCCTTCTACAACGGCATGGCCACCGCGGCCGACTGGATGTCGGTGGCGTCTTTCATCGGCGTGGCCGGCACCCTTTACCTGACTGGCTACGGCGGGCTGGCGTACATCATGGGCTGGACCGGCGGCTATGTGCTGGTGGCGCTGCTGCTGGCGCCGTATTTGCGCAAGTTCGGCCAGTACACCATCCCGGACTTTATGGGCGCGCGCTATGGCGGCAACCTGGCGCGCCTGGCCGGCGTGGCGTGCGCCGTCCTCTGTTCGTTCACCTACCTGGTGGCCCAGATCTACGGCGTGGGCATCATCACCACGCGCATGACCGGCATCTCGTTCGAACTGGGCATCTTCGTGGCGCTGGGCGGCATGCTGGTGTGCTCGTTCCTGGGCGGCATGCGCGCCGTCACCTGGACCCAGGTGGGGCAGTACATCATCCTGGTGGTGGCGTATCTGGTGCCGGTGGTGTGGTTGTCGGTCAAGCACACCGGCATGCCCTTGCCGCAGCTCTCGGCCGGCACGGTGCTGCAGCAGGTCACCGAGAAGGAAGACCAGTTGCGCAAGGACGTCTCCGAGCTGCAGGTCCGCCAGCTGTGGCAGACGCGCGCCGACGAGATGACGCAGCGCCTGCAGGCGCTGCCGGAGTCTTGGGAACAGGAAAAGGACAAGCTGCGCAGCCGGCTGGCGCAACTGACCGCCACCGATGCGCCCATGGTCGAGGTCCGCTCGCTGGAGCGCGAGCTCGAGGCCTACCCGGCCAGCGTGGAAGAGGCCCGGGTACTGTGGTCGCAGGCCCGGGCCGCCTTCGAGGCGCGCAGCGCGCCGCCGGTGCCGCACGCCGAGCCGTTCCCGGCCAAGGACCCGGAGGAACGGCAGCACATGCGCATCAACTTCCTGGCGCTGGTGCTGTGCCTGATGCTGGGCACGGCCGGCATGCCGCACATCCTGATGCGGTCCTACACCACGCCATCGGTCGTCGAGGCGCGCCGCTCGGTGTGCTGGTCGCTGCTGTTCATCCTGCTGCTGTATTTCATGGCGCCCGCCCTGGCGCTATTGGTCAAGTACGAGGTCTACACCCAGGTGGTCGGCACGGACTTCCTCAGCCTGCCCAGCTGGGTGCACGCCTGGAGCGCGGTCGACATCAACCTGCTGAACTTGCTCGACGTGAACCGCGACGGCACCGTCCAGCTGGGCGAGATCAGCATGGGGGCGGACGTGGTGGTGCTGGCCATGCCGGAAATCGGCGGGCTGCCGTACATCATCTCGGGCCTGGTGGCGGCCGGCGGGCTGGCCGCGGCGCTGTCCACCGCCGACGGGCTGCTGCTGACCCTGTCGAATTCGCTGTCGCACGACATGTGGTACCGCCTGGTGTCGCCGCGCATGTCGGCGGCGCGCCGCGTCATGGTGTCGAAGATCCTGCTGCTGGCGGTGGCTTTCGGGGCCGCCTGGGTGGCGGCGCGCAAGCCGGCCGACATCCTGTTCATGGTGTCGGCGGCGTTTTCGTTCGCCGCGTCGTCGTTCTTCCCGGCCTTGGTCATGGGCATCTTCTGGCGGCGCGCCAACAAATGGGGCGCCACATTGGGCATGTTCGCCGGCCTGGCCACCACCTTCGCCTACATGGCGCACACGCATCCCTGGCTGCGCGAATGGGTGTTCGGCGTGGACCGGGGCCAGCCGGTGGACCTGTGGTGGGGCATACAGCCGGTCGCCGCCGGCGTGTTCGGCGCCCCGGTGGCTTTCGTGACGATCATCGTGGTGTCGCTCTTGACGCCGCCGCCGGACCGGGCCACCGACATGCTGGTGCAATACTTGCGCGAGCCCGACGGCAAGCCGGCGCAATTGCCCTGAGCGCAGACCGGCCGGCCGTCAGTGGCCGACCGACTTCGAGAAGACGTTCATGACCACCACGCCCGCGATGATCAAGGCGATGCCCAGGATCGCCGGCGCGTCCAGGTGCTGCTTGAAGAACAGCGCGCCCACCAGCGAGATCAGCACGATGCCGACGCCCGACCAGATGGCATAGGCGATGCCTACCGGGATCTCGCGCAGCGTCAGCGCCAGGAAATAGAAGGCCACCGCATAGCCCGCCACGGTGATGGCCGACGGCAGCAGGCGGGTGAAACCTTCGGCGCTTTTCAGCGCGCTGGTGGCGATGATCTCGGCCACGATGGCGATGCCCAGGTAGACCCACTTCATCAGCGCCTGGCCCCCGTCTGCCGCAGCAGCACCAGCAGGGCGCCCGCGCCGCCTTCGCGCTCGGGCGCCTGCGAGAACGCCATGACGTCCTGTTTCTGCACCAGCCAGGTGCGGACCTTGTCCTTGAGCACCGGCTCCAGGCCCTGCGAGCCATAGCCCTTGCCGTGCACGATCCGCACGCAGCGGATGCCATGTTCGAGGCATTCGTCCAGGAACGACAGCACCGCGTGGCGGGCCTGCTCGACCCGCAGGCCGTGCAGGTCCAGTTCGGCGCCGGCGGGCCATTGCCCGCGCCGCAGGTTGCGCGCGGTGTCGGGCGCGGCGTCGGCCCGCACGAAGGCCGTGCCGCCTTCGGACAGCAGGTGGGCCACCTCGCCGCCGTCCGAGACGCCGGCATCGGCGCGCGCGGCGGACTCGCCGACGGCCGCCGCGCGGCGCATGGCCACCGCCGTGCTGGAAGACGCGGGTTGCGGCGCCGGCGGCGCGCGCCGGCCGCTCTGCTTCAGGGGCGTGACGGCATGCATGGCGCGCCGGAACGCGGCCGGATCGAAGACGGGCTCGTCGGCCGGCCGCGCCGGGGCGGCGGCGGCCTTTTCGGCCTGCGCGCGCGCCTGGCGGTCGCTTTGCTGCAGGCGCTTCAGGTCCGCCAGGCCAGCTTTATTGCCCCGCATTCTCCAGCCACCGCTGCGCGTCGAGGGCGGCCATGCAGCCCGTGCCGGCGCTGGTGATGGCCTGGCGGTAGACGTGGTCCTGCACGTCGCCGGCGGCGAACACGCCGGGCACCGAGGTCATGGTGGCCATGCCGGACAGGCCGCTCTTGGTGATGATGTAGCCGTCCTTCATGTCGAGCTGGCCTTCGAAGATGCCGGTATTGGGCTGGTGGCCGATCGCGATGAAGGCGCCGGTGACCTTCAGGTCTTCGGTGACGCCGGTGTCGGTGTGGCGGATGCGCACCCCGGTGACGCCGCCGTCGTCGCCCAGCACTTCGTCGAGCGTGTGGAACAGCTTGAGTTCCATGTTGCCATTGGCGACCTTGTCCATGAGCTTGTCGACCAGGATGGGCTCGGCGCGGAACTTGTCGCGGCGGTGGATGAGCGTGACCTTGCGGCAGATATTGGACAGGTACAGGGCTTCTTCGACGGCGGTGTTGCCGCCGCCCACCACGACCACGTCCTGGTTCTTGTAGAAGAACCCGTCGCAGGTGGCGCAGCCCGAGACGCCGCGGCCCATGAAGGCCTCTTCGGAAGGCAGGCCCAGGTACTTGGCCGACGCGCCCGTGGCGATGATGAGAGAGTCGCAGGTATAGATGTTGCCCGTGTCGCCGGTGAGGGTGAAGGGGCGGCGCGACAAGTCCACTTTGGCGATATGGTCAAAGACGATGTCGGTGTTGAAGCGCTCGGCGTGCTGCTGGAAGCGCTGCATCAGGTCGGGCCCCTGCACGCCGGTGGCGTCGGCGGGCCAGTTGTCCACGTCGGTGGTGGTCATGAGCTGGCCGCCTTGGGCCAGACCTGTAACAAGAACTGGCGCCAGATTGGCCCGCGCGGCGTAGACGGCCGCCGTGTAGCCGGCCGGGCCGGATCCGAGTATCAAAACTTTAGCGTGCTTGGGCGTGGACATAGGTAAGTATCTTTAGAGGGATGCCCAATTATAATGAGCCGCATGCCGCGTATTTCAACTGCTTCCCCGCGCGCCTCGCGCAACACCCGGAACGGCCCTTCGCCGTTGCAGGCACGAATTTCCGCCTTGCTGCGCGAAGCGCGCTGGATCCTGTTCGCCGCGCTGGCCGCCTGGCTGACGCTGGTGCTGGCCACCTGGTCGCCCGCCGACCCGGGCTGGTCGCATTCGGTGCCCGGCGGCGCCATCCACAACCAGGGGGGCACCCTGGGCGCCTACCTGTCCGATATCCTGCTGTACCTGTTCGGCTATTCCGCGTGGTGGTGGGTGATCCTGCTGCTGCATCGGGTACGCGCCGGCTATCGCCGCCTGGCCAGCCACTTGCGGGCGGGTGACGGCAAGCAGCCCGAGGTCCTGCCCCGCGTGCACTGGGAAGAGGGCGTCGGCTTTTTCCTGGTGCTGATCGGCTCGCTGGGCATCGAGGCGCTGCGCCTGTACAGCTGGGGCATGCACCTGCCGGGCGGCACCGACGGCGAAAGCGGCGCCGGCGGCGTCATCGGCCAGATGCTGGCCGGCTGGCTGTCCGAAGGCGTCGGCTTCACGGGCGGCACGCTGGCGCTGCTGGTGCTGCTGGCGGTCGGCCTGAGCCTGTTCTTCTCGTTTTCCTGGCTGCACGTGGCCGAACGCGTCGGCGCCTGGCTGGAAAGCCTGGTGCGCCGCGCCCGCGATTCCTACACCGCGCGCCAGGACCGCAAGGTCGGCGAGGTGGCCAAGGCGGTGCGCACCGAGCAGGTCGAGGCCAAGCACGAGAAGCTCGTCCACGAGCAGCCGGTGCGCATCGAGCCGGCCATTACCGTGGTGCCGCGCTCCGACCGGGTCGAGAAGGAAAAACAGCAGACGCTGTTCGCGCCGCCCGCGGGCGAGGGCGACCTGCCGGCCATCAGCCTGCTGGACCCGCCGGCGCCCAACCAGGAAACGGTCTCGGCCGAGACCATCGAATTCACTTCGCGCCTGATCGAGAAAAAGCTGGCCGACTTCGGCGTGAACGTCACCGTGGTGGCGGCCCAGGCCGGCCCCGTGATCACCCGCTACGAGATCGAGCCGGCCACCGGCGTCAAGGGCAGCCAGATCGTCAACCTGGCCAAGGACCTGGCGCGCGCGCTCAGCCTGGTCAGCATCCGCGTGGTGGAAACCATCCCGGGCAAGAACCTGATGGGCCTCGAACTGCCCAACCCGCGCCGGCAGATGGTCAAGCTGTCCGAGATCCTCGGCTCGCAGACCTACCACGCCAGCCATTCGAACGTGACCATGGCGCTGGGCAAGGACATCGCCGGCAATCCGGTGGTGGCCGACCTGGCCAAGATGCCCCACCTGCTGGTGGCCGGCACCACCGGCTCGGGCAAGTCGGTGGGGATCAACGCCATGATCCTGTCCCTGCTGTACAAGGCCAGCGCCGCTGATACCCGGCTGATCCTGATCGACCCCAAGATGCTCGAAATGAGCGTCTACGAAGGCATCCCCCACTTGCTGGCGCCGGTGGTCACCGACATGCGCCATGCGGCCAACGCGCTGAACTGGTGCGTGGGCGAGATGGAAAAGCGCTATCGCCTCATGAGCAAGATGGGCGTGCGCAACCTGGCCGGCTACAACAACAAGATCCGCGACGCGATCAAGCGCGAGGAACCCATCCCCAACCCGTTCTCGCTGACGCCCGACCAGCCCGAGCCGCTGGCGCCGCTGCCCACCATCGTGGTGGTCATCGACGAGCTGGCCGACCTGATGATGGTGGTCGGCAAGAAGATCGAGGAGCTCATCGCCCGCCTCGCGCAGAAGGCGCGCGCGGCCGGCATCCACTTGATCCTGGCCACCCAGCGTCCCAGCGTGGACGTCATCACGGGCCTCATCAAGGCCAACATTCCCACCCGCATCGCGTTCCAGGTGTCCTCCAAGATCGACTCGCGCACCATCCTCGACCAAATGGGCGCCGAGACCCTGCTGGGCCAGGGCGACATGCTCTACATGCCGCCGGGCACCGGCCTGCCGGTGCGCGTGCACGGCGCCTTCGTGCACGACGACGAAGTGCACCGCGTGGTCGAGCACCTCAAGGCGCAAGGCGAGCCGAACTATGTCGAGGGCCTGCTCGAGGGCGCCCTGGAAGGCGAGACCGGCGACGGCGTGGGCAGCGTTACCGGCTTCACCGATTCCGAAAGCGACCCGATGTACGACCAGGCCTGCGAAGTCGTGCTGAAGCATCGGCGCGCCTCCATCTCGCTGGTGCAGCGCCATCTGCGAATTGGTTACAACCGAGCGGCCCGGTTACTGGAACAGATGGAGCAATCGGGTATGGTGTCGGCAATGCAATCCAACGGCAACCGGGAGATCCTGGTGCCGTCCAAAGAGGAAGCCTGATGCCTGCTCTACGCCGGCTGGCCGCCGCGGCCGCCCTGCTGGTGCTGTGCCCGCTGGCCGCCATGGCGGCCGATGCCCGCACGCAGCTGAAATCCTTCGTGGCCGAAATCAAGAGCGCCACGGGTTCGTTCACCCAGTCCACCGTGGGACCGCAGGGCGCCACCCAGCGCGCCCAGAGCGGCACGTTCGCATTCCAGCGGCCCGGCA
Source organism: Bordetella genomosp. 2 (assembly GCF_002261345.1). GTDB lineage: Bacteria > Pseudomonadota > Gammaproteobacteria > Burkholderiales > Burkholderiaceae_B > Bordetella_A. The sequence goes on from NZ_NEVT01000003.1 coordinate 620,307, forward strand.
AGTTCAAGTGGGCGGTCAGCAAGCCCTACGAGCAATTGGTGGTGTCCGACGGCCAGCAACTGTTCCAGTACGATCCCGACCTGGTCCAGGTGACGGTGCGCAAGGTCGACCAGGCCATCGGCACGTCGCCGGCCGCCATCCTGTTCGGGTCGGGCGACCTGGAACAGGCCTTCCAGGTCGAGCCGTTGCCGGCGCGCGACGGCCTCGAATGGCTGCGCGCCAAGCCGCGCAATGCCGACGCCGGGTTCGCCCAGGTCGATATCGGCATGAAGGACAACCTGCCGGTGCGCGTGGAACTGCTGGACGCGTTCGGCCAGACGACCCGCGTCGAGCTGTCCGGCATCCAGGCCAATCCGTCGCTGCCGGCTGGCGAGTTCCGCTTCACGCCCCCCGCTGGCGTGGACGTGGTCAGGATGTAGCAAAGCCGCGTAATGGCGACCAATCCCGGCGCGCCGCCCGCCCATCCCGAACTCGCCCGGCTCGACGCGCTGGCCGGCCACCACGACATCCCCGGCCCGGACGGCACCGTGCGCTGGCGCACGCTCGGCAGCGGCGCGCCGCTGGTGCTGCTGCACGGCGGGCATGGCAGCTGGCTGCACTGGGTGCGCAACATCGAGGCGCTGGCGCGCCGCTACACCGTCTGGGTGCCCGACATGCCGGGCTACCTGGATTCGGCCGCCGCGCCGCCGCCCACCGGCGATGACGAACTGGAACCCCTGCTCGCCGCGCTACGGGCCACGCTCGACCGGGCGGTGGGCCCCGATACCGCCATCGGCCTGGCCGGCTTCTCGTTCGGCGGCCTGATGGCGGCGCGTCTGGCGGCCCGGCGGCCGCGCGTGGCGCGGCTGGCCCTGCTGGGCTCGGGCGGGCATGGCATGCCCCGGCCCCGCAAGCTGGACATGCGCAACTGGCGGCAGGCCGCCACGCCCGCGCAGCGGCGCGACATGCTGCGGCACAATCTCAACCAGCTCATGCTGCACCGGCACGCGCCCGACGAGCTGGCCCTGGCTGTCCATGAAATCAGCTGCGTGGCCACCCGGTTCCGCAGCCGCACCGCCTCGCACGGCAACGGCATGGTGCAGGCGCTGCGCCAGTACGGCGGGCCGGTGCTGTTGGTGTGGGGCGAGCACGACGTCACCGCCACGGCCCGCGAGGTGGCGCCCGCCATCGCCGCCGGCGGCCCCGGGCGGTTGTGGCGCGTGCTGCCCGACGCCGGCCACTGGGTGCAATACGAGGCGGCGGACGAGATCAACGAACTGCTGGCACGCTGGTTCGCCGGCGAATTGCGCGCCTGAGGCCGGCCGCGCTACGGGCGCTTGTAGGCCACGCAGTCCACCTCCACCTTGGCGTCGATCACCAGCCGCGATTCCACGCAGGCGCGCGCCGGCGGATGGTCGCCGAAGTACTCCCTGAACACCATGTTGAAAGCGGCGAAATCCCGCGGATCGTCGAGCCAGACGCCGCAGCGCACCACGTGCTCCGGGCCATAGCCGGCCTCGCGCAGGATCTGCAGCACATTGCCGATGGCCGCGCGCGACTGGGCCGTGATGCCGCCGTCGACCACCTCGCCGTCCTGCATGGGCACCTGGCCCGACACGTACAGCCAGCCGTCGGCCTGCACGGCGCGGGCGAACGGCATGTGCTGGCCGCCCTGGCCGGTGCCGCCGGCCACGCCGTAGCGGATGATGCCGTTGGCATCCGGGATCGGGGTATTGCTCATGATGTCTCCTGGGTGGAAGAGGAAAAGCGGCCGAAGCCGGCCCGCAGGTCGCCGCTGCGCGGCAGCCAGCGGCCCGCGCGCGCGCCGGTGAGGCGGCCGTCGCGATAGGACAGCCGGCCATTGACCCATACCGCCAGGATGCCTTGCGCGGGCCGCGCCGGGTCGGCGTAGGTGGCGCGGTCGGCCACGCTGGCCGGGTCGAACAGCACCAGGTCGGCATGATGGTCGACGCGCACCAGGCCGCGGCCGGCCAGGCCGAAGCGCGCCGCCGACAGACCGGTCATCTTGTGCACCGCCTGCGCCAGCGGAAACAGGCCGAGGTCGCGGCTGTAGTGGCCCAGCACGCGCGGAAAGGCGCCCCACAGGCGCGGATGCGGCAGCGGGTCGTTGGGCAGGCCGTCCGATCCGACCATGGTCAGGCGGTGCGCCAGGATGCGGCGCACGTCGTCTTCGTGCATGCCATGGTAGACCGCGCCGGCCGGCTGCAGCCGGCGCGCCGCCTCCACCAGCGGCACTTGCCACTGCGCGGCGATGTCCGCCAGCCTGCGGCCGGCCATGTCCGGATGCGGATCGGACCAGGTGATATCGATGTCGAACTCGTCGGTGACCTGCCGGAGGTCGAGCGTGGACGAGCTGGCTGAATAGGGGTAGCAGTCGCAGCCCACCGGCAGGTAGCGGCCGGCGGTGTCCAGGCTCGCTAGCACTTCGCGGCTGCGGCCCCAGTTGCCGGCGCCGGCGCATTTCAGGTGCGAGACGACCACCGGCACGCGGGCCTGCCGGCCGATCTCGTAGGCTTCTTGCAGGGCCTCGAGGATGGCGGCGAACTCGGAGCGCAGGTGCGTGGTGTACAAGGCGCCGAAGGCGTCCAGTTCGGCCGCCAGCGCCTGCACTTCGGCCGTGTCGGCATGCTGGGCGGATGCATAGGCCAGCCCGGTGCTCAGGCCGATCGCGCCCGCCTCCAGCGCTTCGCGCAGCTGCGCCCGCATGGCCGCGATCTCGGCCGCCGTGGCGCGGCGGTCGAGCCGGTCCATGTGGTTGTTGCGCAAGGCGGTGTGGCCGACCAGCGCGGCCACGTTGACGGTCGGCCGGGCGGCATCGACGGCGCGCGCGTAACCGGCGAAAGTCGGGTAGGCGAACGCCTCGCGGCCGCCCAGCAGGTTCATCGGGTCCGGCGGCTCGCCGCGCAGGCGCACCGGCGCGGCGCTGATGCCGCAGTTGCCCACCACCACCGTGGTCACGCCCTGCGACAGCTTGGGCAGCATGTCGGGCGTGCGGATGACGTTGGTGTCGTCGTGCGTGTGCACGTCGATGAAGCCGGGCGCCAGCGCCAGGCCGGCGCCGTCCACATGCTCGCGCGCCGGGGCCGCGCCCAGCGGGCCGATCGCCGCGATGCGGCCCGCGGCCAGGGCCACGTCGGCCTGGAAGCCGGCGGCGCCGCTGCCGTCCAGCACCTGCACGCCGCCGATCAGGGTGTCGTACATCGACTCAGTCTCCCAGCGGCAGCCGGTTGGGGCCGCCGCGGTACTCGTCCAGCGCCAGCTTGATGCGGCGCAGCCGTTCCTGGGTGGCTTCCTGGCGCGCCAGGGCCAGCTCCGTGGCCAGGATGTCGATGGCCAGCAGCATGGCGTAGCGCGACGACGACGGCTTGTAGATGAAATCGGTCTCGGCGGTCCGGATGGGCAGCACCACGTCGGCCAGCTCGGCCAACGGCGAGCCGGGATCGGTGAGCGCGACCATGCGGGCGCCGTACTGGCGCACGATACGGGCGCCGGCGAGGATCTCCGGGGTGAGGCCGGAGGTCGACAGCACCACCACCACGTCGCGTTCATCCAGCGTGGCCGCCACCATGCGCAGCAGCACCGCATCGCTGTAGGCCGCCACGGCGTAGCCCAGCCGCACCAGGCGCGACTGCAGTTCCTGCGACAGCACGGCCGAGGCGCCGCCCATGCCGAACACGTAAGTCATGCGCGCGTCGCGCACAATGCCGGCCGCCTGCTCGAACAGCGTTTCCGTGAACTGCGGCAGGTGCTCGCGCAAGGTGGCCTCGATATCGGCGTACAGCCGCGCGTAGAACGTGCTTTCTTCCGGCGTGGCCGGGTCGAGGAAGCGTTCGCCGACGGCGCTGGCCTGCGCCAGCCGGACCTTCAGGTCGCGCGTGTCGTCGCAGCCCACCGAGCGGGCGAAGCGCGAAATGGCGGCGATGCTGACGCCCGCCTTGTGGGCCAGCTGGTCTACCGTCGCGCCGGCCGCCGCGGCGATATCGTCCAGGATGGCGTCGGCCACCTTGCGTTCGGTGGCGCTCAGGCCGTCGCGGCGGCTGCGGATCTGGTAGACGATGTCGCGCGGAGTGGGCATGCCGGGGGTTCCGAGGGAAGAGGATTGGTTCATGACGGGATCTCGTCCAGGCGCGCACAGGCGGCGTAGTGTCCGCCGCCCAGGTCGCGCGGCGCCGGCACGGCGCCGGCGCACACCTGCGCGGCGTGCGGGCAGCGGGTGCGGAACACGCAGCCGGAAGGCGGATCCAGCGGGCTCGGAATCTCGCCCTTGAGCAGGATACGCGAACGCGGCGCGCGCGGATCGGGCACCGGCGCGGCGGACAGCAGCGCCTGGGTGTATGGATGGCGCGGCGCGGCGTACACGCGCCGCGTGGGGCCGCGCTCCATGACGCGCCCCAGGTACATCACCACGACTTCGTCGCACAGATAGTCGACCACCGCCAGGTCGTGCGCCACGAACAGCATGGTCAGGCCGAGGTCGCGCTGCAGATCCTGCAGCAGGTTGAGCACCTGCGCCTGCACCGAGACATCCAATGCCGATACCGGTTCATCGGCCACGATGAAATCGGGCTCGACCGCCAGGGCGCGCGCGATGCCGATGCGCTGGCGCTGGCCGCCCGAGAACTCATGCGGGTAGCGGCGCTGGTGGTCGGCGTTCAAGCCGACCCGTTCCAGCAGTTCGCCGATCCGGGCCGCGCGCCGGCCGCGCGCCAGCCCATGGGTATCCAGCGCCTCGCCGAGGATCTCGGCTACTGTCATGCGCGGGTTCAGGCTGGCGTACGGATCCTGGAACACGATCTGCATGCGGCGCCGCCAGGGCAGCATGCGCGCCTGGTCCAGGCGGGTGATGTCGGCGCCGTCGAACAGGATGCGGCCGGCGGTGGGCGCGAACAGCCGCAGCAGCGCGCGTCCGGTGGTGGTCTTGCCCGAGCCGGACTCGCCCACCAGGCCGACGATGGCCCGGCGCGGGACATCGAAGCTCACATCCTCGACGGCGCGCACCACCTGGCCGCGGCCGGCCGGGAAATGCACCGTGAGCCCCTGTACTTGCAGCAGCGGTCCGGAATCGGTGGAAAGAGCAGCGGTCATTGCGGTGTCACCTTGATGCAGCGGGCATGGTGCGCGGGCCGCACCGCCACCAGGTCGGGCACCGTCCGCGCGCAGGCCGTGTCCGCCAGCGCGCAGCGCGGCGCGAACGTGCAGCCGGGCGGCAGGTCCAGCACGCTGGGCACGTTGCCGGGGATGGGCCGCAGGCGCTCGCGGGCGGCCAGCAGCGCGGCCGTGGGAATGCACGACAGCAGGCCGCGCGTGTAGGGATGCGACGGACGTTCGAACAGGTCGTGCACCGTGGCGTCCTCCACGACCCGGCCGGCATACATGACGGCCACGCGATGGGCGATTTCCGCCACTACGCCGAGGTTGTGGGTCACGAACAGGATGCTCATGCCGGACTCGGCCTGCAGGCGTCGCAGCAGGTCCAGGATCTGCGCCTGCACGGTGACATCGAGCGCGGTGGTGGGTTCGTCGGCGATCAGCACGGACGGATTGCACGCCAATGCCAGGGCGATCATCACGCGCTGCCGCATGCCGCCGGACATCTGGTGCGGGTATTCGCCGATGCGCCGCGCCGCGGCCGGGATCTCGACCCGCTCCAGCATCTCGCGCGCGCGCCGCAGCGCCGCGGCGCGCGAGCCGCCTTCGTGCTGCAGCACGGCCTCGGCGATCTGGTCGCCCACCGTGTACAGCGGGTTCAGGCTGGTCATGGGCTCCTGGAAGATCATCGCGATTTCCGCGCCCCGGATCGCCTGCAGCGTGGCGGGCGTGGCGCGCGCCAGGTCGTGCTCGGCGCCGCGGCGGTCGCGGAAGCGGATGCTGCCCGCCTCGATGCGGCCGGCCGGTTTGGGCAACAGGCCCATGATGGACAGGCTGGTCACCGACTTGCCCGAGCCCGACTCGCCGACGATCGCCAGCGTTTCGCCGCGCGCCAGGTCGAAGGTGACGCCGTCGACCGACTTGGCCACGCCGTCGCGGCTGTGGAACCAGGTTTTCAGCCCCTGCACGGCCAGGATGATGTCGCGTTGGCTCGCGGTCATGTCTACAGCTCCTTGCGCAGGCGCGGATCCAGCACGTCGCGCAGGCCGTCGCCCACCAGTTGCAGCGACATGACCGACAGCACGATGGCGATGCCGGGGAACACCATGATCCAGTCCGCCGAGCCCATGTATTGCTGGCCGGCGTTGATCATGGTGCCCCAGGTGGGAATCTCGGGCGAGACGCCCACGCCCAGGAACGACAGGCCGGCCTCGGCCAGGATGGCATAGGCGAAGATGAAGGTGCCCTGCACCAGGATGGGCGAGACCAGGTTGCGCAGCACGTGCACGACTACGATGCGCCGCGTCGGCACGCCCAGCGCGCGGGCCGCTTCCACGAACGGCAGTTCGCGGATCACCAGCGTCGAGGCGCGCACGATGCGGGCCAGCCGCGGCGCATAGACAATGCCCAGCGCGATCACCACATTCAGCAGCGACGGCCCCAGCGCCGCCACCAGGGCGATCGCCAGCAGGATGTCGGGAAACGCCATCATGGCGTCGATCAGCCGCGACACGAACTTGTCGGCGCCGCGAAAGAAGCCGGCCACCAGTCCCAGCGCGATGCCCAGCACGCTGGACAGCAGCACCACCAGGAAGCCGACCAGCAGCGACAGCCGCCCGCCGTGGATGACCCGGCTGAAGACGTCGCGGCCGAAGTCGTCGGTGCCGAACCAGTGGGTCGCCCCGGGCGCCTGCAGGCGGTTCATGATGGACAGCTTGTAGGGGTCGAACGGGCTGATCCACGGCGCCAGCGCGGCCGCCGCCACCAGCACGGCCAGCACGATCAGGCTGATCAGCACGGTCCGGCGCGCCACCAGCAGGCGCAGCGCCTGCCAGCGTTCGGCGCCGCCGCCGGAGAAAGTCGCGATAGTCATGTCAGTAGCGCACCCGCGGGTCGACCGCCAGATAGAGCAGGTCGATGAACAGATTGATCAGCACGTAGATCGCCGCGATCACCAGCAGCGCGCCCTGGATCACCGGGTAGTCGCGCCGCAGCACCGCCGACACCACCAGGCTGCCCACGCCGGGCAGGCCGAACACGGTCTCGGTGACCACCGCGCCGCTGACCAGCAGGGCGGTGGTCAGGCCCAACACCGTGAGGATCGGGATCAGTGCGTTGCGCACCGCGTGCTTGAGGATCACCTTGCGTTCCGGCAGCCCCTTGGCGCGCGCCGTGCGCACATAGTCGTCGCGCAGCACGTCCAGCATGCTGGCGCGGATGAAGCGCGTGATCAGGGCGGAATTCACCAACCCCAGCACGATGGCCGGCAATATCAGGTGCGACAGCCGGGTGGCGATGCCCGCGTCCGGCCCGCCGTAGCCCGCCACCGGCAGCCAGCCCAGCTTGACGGAGAAAATCTGCATCAGCAGCAGGCCCAGCCAGAAGCTGGGGATGCTGGAGGTGAACATCGAGAAGGTCACCACCGACTGGTCCAGTGCCGTGCCGCGCCGCACCGCCGACAGAATGCCGACCGGCAGCGCGATGGCGCTGGCGATTGCCAGCGACATCAGCGTCAGCCAGAAGGTCGGCTCGGCGCGGTCGGCCAGCGCCGCCAGCACCGGCTTGTCCAGGAAGATGGACTGGCCCAGGTCGCCGCGCGCCAGTTGGCCCAGCCACGCGGCATATTGGGCCGGCAGGGACTGGTCCAGGCCCAGGCGCGCGCGCAGCGCGTCGATGTCCTGCTGGCTGGCTTGCGGGCCTAGCATCACGGCGGCCGGATCGCCCGGCGTGATGCGCAGGATCACGAATACGATGGTGGCGACGATGAACATCACCGCCACCAGCCCCACCAGGCGATTCAACAGGTAGCGCAGCACGGTCGCGTCCTCTCCGGTTGGCGGGTTGGCACTACTTGGCCTTCCAGGCGTTCCAGAAGTACGGCCACGGCGTCGGCGCCACGCCTTGCAGCGCGGGCGAGCGGGCGGCCAGCGAATTGAAGTCGCCCACCTTGATGAACGGCACTTCGTCGAACACCGCCTGTTGCACCTCGGCCCAGCGCGCGCGGCGCTCTTCCGGGTTGCGTGCCTGGTTGAAGGCATCCAGCGCCTGGTTGCGGCGCGGCGTGTCCCACCAGCCCGGCGAATCCTTGGAGGGGAAATCGATCAGCGCCGGCTCCGGCAGGAACGGGCTGTGGGTAATGAAGATATCCCACAGGGCCGGGTCCTGGCGGCGTTGCGTCAGCGTGGCCCAGTCCACCACCTGCAGGTCGACCTTGAAGCCGGCCATCTTCAGGTACTCGGCCGCCACCAGCGCCATCTTGTAGTGGAACTCGTATTGCTGGCTGGTCAGGATGCGCAGCGCGCGGTCCGCCACCTTGGCTTCGTCCAGCAGCTTCTTGGCGCCCGCCACATCGCCCTGGTTGTAGACCTTGCCGCCCAGCTGCGTGGCCCACGGAAAGCCGGCCGGATACAGGTCGCCGTTCAGGCTGTAGAAGTCCTTGCTGCCGAACGCGGCATACAGCATGTCCTCCTCGTTCAGGGCCCGCTGCACGGCCTGGCGGGCCGGCAGGCTGGCCATGATGCCCTGGCGGGTATTGAGCACCAGGCGCGGCCAGCCGAACGGCTTGAGCAGCATCGGCTCGGAGCGGCTGTCCTTGAGCTTGGCGGCCGATTCGACCGGCAGCGCATCCACATAGTCGTACTGGCCCGCCGCCGCGCTCTCGACCCGGGTGTTGGCGTTGCTGACCGGCGCGAAGCGGATCTCGTCCAGGTACTGCATGCGCGCGCCGCCATAGCCGTCGGGCTCGCCGGCGCGCCGCTGGTAGCCGTCATAGCGCACCAGCTGGATGTACTGGTCCGGCACCCGCGCCTTCAACTGGTACGGGCCGGTGCCGACCACCTCCTTCAGGGGCGTAGCCTGTTTCTCGGCCGGCATCACTACCGCGGCGCTGTTGTTCATGGCCAGCAAGGCGGTCAGCGGCGCATAGGGCTGCTTCAGGACGATGCGCACGGTGTGGGCATCGGGCGCCTCGATGGCGGCGATCAGCTTGGCGGCCTGCTTGCCGCGCGAGGCGGTTTCGGTCCAGCGCTTCAGCGACGCGACCACGTCGGCCGAGTCCATGGCCGAGCCGTCGTGGAAGGTAATGCCCTGGCGCAGCGCGATAGTGTAGGTCAGGCCGTCGTCGCTGACCTGGGGCATTTGCTCGGCCAGCAGCGGCGTGGTGTTCCACTTGGCGTCGAACGTGTACAGCGTTTCGAAGATGTGCTGGGTCAGGATGCCCACCAGGTCGGCGGTGCTGGCCATGGGGTCCAGGGTGGGCGGTTCGCCGATGGTGGCGATCACTGCCGTGCCGCCCTTGACCGGCGCCGCACAGAGCGCCGGGGCGGCCAGCGCGGTCAGGCCGATGGCGCCGGCGGCCAGCAGGCCCGGCAATGCGCCACGGCGCCGGAAGATACGCAATTTCATGGTTCTGTCTCCAGGTGGGGCTACGACACGCGCGGCATTCAGAAACAAGTGGGCGCCACGTCCGTGATCCGGTACTGCTCATCGACCAGCAAGACCTGCCGCCATTTGTCGAACGTCAGGCAGGGATGGGAAATATCGAAGGCGACCATGTCGCCGACCTGAATGTCGTCGTCCGCATCGATGTCCATGAAAGCGTGCTGGTCCATCATCGCGGTCAGTTTCCAGTGGGCGGGGGCCGGCAGCGGCGCCGGACGGCCGGGGCGATGCTGCACCGCCGGCACCGGCAGGCCGGCGTCGAACGCCGCGTCGCGCTTGCCCAGGCCGACGATGGCGCGCCCGGGCTCGGGCAGCGACTGCACGTAGGCCCACACTTGCAGGGCCGGCAGCAGGCCGGGCTCGAGCCGGCGCGCCACCGGGTTATGGGCGGCGATCCGTTCCGCCGCGCTGCGATAGATGCCGACGTCGTGCGACAGGTAGCAGCCCGGACGCAGCACGATTTCCAGCGGCATGCCGATGTCCAGGCCGGAGAACTCCTCCGCCACCACGTCGAACCAGGCCGAGCCCGCGCCCGACAGCAGCGCCGGGCCGTCGCCGCGCAGCCGCCCACCGGCCGCCAGGGCGCGCAGCGTGTCGACGGCGCGCCGCAGAAAGGCACGGATGCGCTGCTCGTCCTGCAGCACGCCTTCGTAGATCTCGATGCCGGCCAGCGCCAGCGCCTGCGGCCAGCGCGCCAGTTCGGCCAGCACCGCCTGCAGTTGCGCCTCGTCGCGCACACCGGTGCGCCCGCCGGGCACGCCCAGCTCGATCAGCACCGGCAGCCGCAGGCCGCGCGCCGAGAAATAGGCGCCCAGCTGGGCGGCGTTGGCCGCCGAATCGAGCAGGCACCAATAGTCGAAGCCCGGGTCGCGCAGCAGCCCGGCCACCAGCGCCATGTTGGCGCGGCCGACCAGCTGGTTGGCCATCAGCACGCGCCGCACGCCATGGCGGTAGGCGGCGTGGGCCTGCGGCGCGGTGGCCAGCGTGATGCCCCAGGCGCCGGCGGCGAGCTGGCGATGGAACAGCGCCGGGCTCATGGTCGTCTTGCCGTGCGGCGCCAGCTTGACGCCATACGCTTCCATGAAGCGTTGCATCCACTGCAGGTTGTGCCGCACGCGTGCCTCGTAGAGCACCGCCACCGGCAGGCTGACGTCTTCTTCCAGCAGGTTCCAGCCCAGGGCCGGCGCCTGCGCCACCGTACAGCCGGGCGGGAATGCGCCCAGGCCCTTGCCGTCGGCGTCCAGCGGCGGGTCGGCGGGGGCAGGGGAAAGCGGGGAAGTGGCCATGCGCCTCTCCGTAAAAAAATTACTTAATAAGGCAAGTTTGGCGATTATCATGAAAATAATTTACATGACGCACTTGGGAGTTACCCCTACGCCGCCCCGGGCCGCAGGCTGGGCGGCAGGGTCGCGCGCCCCATGGTGTAATGATTGTTTTGGCCGCTTTCGCGGCTTTTCGCCATTCCGTCATGAGCAACGATCTGTTCGCCGCCGATCCGGCTCACCGGCCCTATGTGCCGCTGGCCGAACGCCTGCGGCCCCGCACGCTGTCCGAAGTGGTCGGGCAGTCGCACCTGCTGGGGCCCGACAAGCCGCTGCGCGTCGCTTTCGAGTCCGGCCGTCCGCATTCGATGATCTTCTGGGGCCCGCCCGGGGTGGGCAAGACCACCCTGGCGCGCCTGATGGCGGACGGTTTCGATGCGCAGTTCATCGCCATCTCGGCCGTCCTGGGCGGCGTGAAGGACATCCGCGACGCCGTGACCACCGCCCAGGTGGCGCAGGGCCAGGGCCGCCGCACCATCCTGTTCGTCGACGAAGTGCACCGGTTCAACAAGGCCCAGCAAGACGCCTTCCTGCCCTACGTCGAAAGCGGCCTGTTCACCTTTATCGGCGCCACCACCGAGAACCCGTCGTTCGAGGTGAATTCGGCGCTGCTGTCGCGCGCCCGCGTATATGTGCTGCAGTCGCTCAGCGCCGAGGAGCTCGAGCAATTGATCGAGCGCGCCGTCCAGGCGCTCAACGAAGGCCGCGAGGCCGAAGCCGCGATACGCTTCCAGCCCGACGCGCGCGTGCAGCTCGCGGCCTGGGCCGACGGCGACGCCCGGCGCCTGATCAGCGCGGTCGAGGTGGTGGCCGAATCGGCGCAGGCCGCCGGCCGCGACGAAGTCGACGTCGCCTGGCTGGAGACTTCGCTGTCGCAGAACCTGCGCCGCTTCGACAAGGGCGGGGATGCCTTCTACGACCAGATCAGCGCGCTGCACAAGGCGGTGCGCGGCTCCGACCCGGACGCGGCGCTGTACTGGTTCGCGCGCATGCTCGATGGCGGCGCCGACCCGAAGTACATGGCGCGCCGCCTGGTGCGCATGGCGGTCGAGGACATCGGCCTGGCCGACCCGCGCGCCACCGAGCTGGCGCTCAACGGCGCCGACATCTACGAACGCCTGGGGTCGCCCGAAGGCGAACTGGCGCTGGCCCAGGCGCTGGTCTACATGGCCTGCGCCGCCAAGTCCAACGCCGTCTACAACGCCTACAATGCGGCCCGCAAGTTCGCCGCCGAGCACGGCAGCGCGCCGGTGCCGATGCACCTGCGCAACGCGCCCACCAAGCTGATGAAGCAGCTCGGCCACGGCCGGGCCTATCGCTACGCCCACGACGAGCCGCATGGCTACGCGGCCGGCGAACAGTATTTTCCCGACGGCCTGAAGGCGTCGTTCTATCGGCCGACCGATCGCGGCCTGGAAGCTAAAATCCAGCAAAAGCTGGCGTTCCTGCGCGAACTCGATGCCCAGGAACGCGCCAAGAAGCGGTAGGCTCCGGCCCGCCGCGCTCTTTCAACCCTGAATCCATCGCTCATGCTAGACCCGATACTGCTGCGCAAAGACCTGCAAACCGTCGTAGACCGCCTGAAAAGCCGCGGCGTCGATTTCGACAGCCAACGGTTCAACGAACTGGAATCGCGCCGCAAGGCGGTCCAGACCGAGACCGAATCCCTGCAGGCGCGCCGCAACGCGCTGGCCAAGCAGATCGGCCAGCTCAAGGCCCAGGGGCAGGACGCCTCGGCGGTCATGGCCGAATCGCAGGCCATTCCCGGCCGCCTGAAGCAGCTCGAAGACGAGCTCGCGGGCGTGCAGCAGTCGCTCAACGACCTGCTGATGGCCGTGCCGAACCTGCCGCATGCCAGCGTGCCGGTGGGCGCGTCGGCCGACGACAACGTCGAAGTGCGCCGCTGGCTGCCCGGCCAGCCCGGCGCGGACGGCAACCCCCCGCCGCTGGGGTTCGAGCCCAAGGACCACGTCGCCCTGGGCGAGCCCCTGGGGCTGGATTTCGACACGGCGGCCAAGCTGTCCGGCGCGCGCTTCTCGTTCATGCGTGGCCCGGTGGCGCGGCTGCACCGCGCGCTGGCCCAGTTCATGCTCGACCTGCAAACCGGCCAGCATGGCTACACCGAGTGCTACACGCCGTATATCGTCAACAGCTCGACCCTCTACGGCACCGGCCAGTTGCCCAAGTTCAAGGACGACATGTTCTTCGTGACCAAGGGCGGCGACGAGGACGAGCCCCGGCTCGACGAGCGCGGCAATCCGCTGGCGCGCGAAGACCAGTACTTGATTTCCACCTCGGAAATCACCCTGACCAGCGTCGCCCGCGACACCATCGTGGCCGCGGCCGACCTGCCCATCAAGCTCACCGCGCACACGCCGTGCTTCCGTTCCGAGGCGGGCAGCGGCGGGCGCGACACGCGCGGCATGATCCGCCAGCACCAGTTCGACAAGGTCGAGATGGTGCAGATCGCCCATCCCGATGCCTCGTACCAGGCGCTGGAAGAGATGGTCGGCCATGCCGAGCACGTGCTGCAGCTGCTCGAGCTGCCGTACCGCGTGGTGTTGCTGTGCACCGGCGACATGGGTTTCGGCGCCGCCAAGACCTACGACCTGGAGGTCTGGCTGCCGGCCCAGAACACCTGGCGCGAGATTTCCTCGGTGTCGAATTGCGAAACGTTCCAGGCGCGCCGCATGCAGGGCCGGTTCCGGGGCACCCAGGGCAAGCCCGAGTTCGTGCACACGCTCAACGGCTCCGGCCTGGCGGTGGGCCGCGCCCTGGTGGCCGTACTGGAAAACCACCAGCAACCCGACGGCAGCATCAGCGTCCCGAAGGTGCTGCAGCCCTATATGGGCGGGCTCACAGTCTTGCAGCCCTGAACCGTCCCTTTCCCGCCCCGGCAAAGCCCTCGCAAGAGGGCTTTGTTCTTATGCGTCGCCATATTCTTGTCTTATCGCGTCGTTATGCTGCCGTCATTTCCGCGTCATTGTCAGCAAATGTGTTCGCATAAAAAAGGGCCGCATCTTTAGGGCACAATATGCGCGGCACGCCGCAGGCGGGTTTTTACGTCAATGAACGTGTGGAGAATGCCCAACATGGATTCCAGAATGATCGGTGATTTTCGTGTGCGTTGCGATGTCGTTGAAGACGAGACGCAAGGCTATCGCGTGCGGATCTGGACCCGCCGCGTCGGAGCGACCGCTCCCGAAAAAAGCTGGCTCGTGCCCGGCCAGCAGCCGTTCGCAACCCGTACCGAAGCCGAGCAGAGCAGCCGGCAGATATTCCACGGCATCAACGGAGTACGCTTCAATGGTGAACCCGAGTTCTCGCATGCGTCCGCATAACGGCTGGTGGCGTTCGGCCAGCGTGCCGCGCCGCTGGCCCAGCCCGCAGGTCCGTGTCGCGGCCGCGCCGCAGCCGTCCGCGCCGGCCGCGGAGCCGGTCGCCGCTGCGCGCCTGCGCCGCGAAGACTGACGCGCCGGCGCCTTATCGCGCCGGCATCCACGCTCTGCGGCGGCGGACCGCCCCGAGGGCATGTCCAGCCCGGACCGCCGGGCACAAAAAAAGGCTGCCTCGCGGCAGCCTCGTGAAGCCGGGCGGATGGGCCGCCCGTGCACGTGTCGGTCAATCGTCGTGGCGGTGATGGCGGTGGCCATGCCGCTTCCAGTGCTTGTGGCCGTGGCGGTCCCAGTGGCGGCCACCGTAGTAGTACACGGGAGCCGGGCGGACGTAGCGCGGACGATACACCGGGGCCGGGTGGTAATACACCGGGGGCGGCGGCGCGACATACACGGGTTGGGGCGCCACATACACGGGGGCAGGGTAGATCACGCCCGGGATGCCGATGGATACGCCGATGTCGACGCGCGCCATGGCGGCACTGGAAATCAGCAGCCCTGCGGCGCCAATTCCGGCAATGAACCATTTTTTCATGTGAGCCTGCCTTGCTGCGCAAGCAGCCGAGTTGATGAGACGAGCCTATTGTCGAGGCTTTTAGGCGGCAGAACGTGAACGAAGCTGCTGCAATGGCGACAATCCGCAACACGGCCGGCCTGCGGCCGGGGTCGCCTGTTGCATCGCAATAAGAGCTTTCGCCAGGGGAAAGCCGCTGCCGAAATCATCTGAAATTTCTGGCGCCGCGGTGCGTGACGCACGCCTGGTTACATTCATATACCAAGGCGGGCCGGTTTGCGGCAAACCCGGCGCGCGCGCCAGACGCTGCAATATACTGGCCTGTCCGAGACAGCGTTTTTCATACCGAGTCGATGCAAACCAAAATCCACGATCTCAAGCCCGGCTATTACTGGTACACCATGGAGAACGACCCGCTGGCCATCATTCATATCCATGACGACGGCGGGGCCACGCTCATGGGCACCGATTTCCGCATGGAAGCCCAGGGCGTGGCCGACATGATCCAGCAAGGAGAACGCTTCTTCTGGATCGAGCCGCCCACGCTTTAGCCGCGCGCCCAGCCGGACAGTTCCGGATAATTCGACGGAAACAGCGCGCGCTTGGTTTCGTCGTCGTTCACGCGCTTGAAGTCATGCTCCTTGCCGACTTCGCGCGCACGCGCCGCGGCCGGCCGGGCGTCGATGGCCGCGAACCAGCGCTTGATGTTCGGATATGGCGCCAAGGGGTCCGCTTCGTCCTTCATCACGCGCGAAGCCCGGTCCAGCCAGCCCCAGCCCGACATGTCGACGATGGAATACGCGTCGCCCACGATGTAATCGCGGCCCGCCAGGCGATCGTCGAGCACGCGGTAATGGCGTTCGGCTTCGCGCCGGTAGCGGTTCACCGCATACTCGTTGCCCTGCGGCGCCGCATACTGGAAATGCACCGCCTGGCCCGAAAACGGGCCCAGGCCCGACGCAATGAAGAACAGCCACGACAGCAGTTCCGGGCGATCGGCCGGCGACCCGACGAAGCGGCCGGTCTTGTCGCCCAGGTAGAGCAGGATGGCGCTGGAGTCGAATACCCGGGTTTCGCGGCCTGCCGGCCCCTCGGTGTCGACGATGGCGGGCACCTTGCCGTTCGGGTTGACGGCGCGGAATTCCGCCGCATGCTGGGCGCCTTTGCTGGTGTCGACCGGCACCACCTCGTAGGGCAGCCCGGCCTCTTCCAGGAACAAGGCGACTTTCGCCGGGTTGGGGGTGGGATGGAAGTAAAAGCGGATCATGGGTTGTCTCCAGGCGCGAAAGGGTTCTAGATCGATTGATCTAGAATACGGCAAGCAGACCGCCCGGGCAACTCCGCCGGGACGACATACAAGGAGCCATCATGGCCAGGCCGCGGGAATTCAATGAGCAGGCAGCGCTGGACGCCGCCGTGGGCTGCTTCTGGCGCCATGGCTACGAGGCGACATCGGTGCGCGAGCTGGCCGACCACATGGGGATTACCGGCGCCAGCCTGTACAACGCCTTCGGCGACAAGCGGGCGTTGTACCGGCGCGCGCTCGATCACTACGTCGAGAACCGTTTCGCGGCCCGCGCGCGGCGGGTCGAGCATCTGCCGCCGCGCGAGGCCATTGCCGCTTTTTTCGCCGAGATCGTCGAGCACTCGCTGGCCGACCAGCAGCGCAAGGGTTGCATGATCGTCAACTCGGCGCTCGAGGTGGCGCCGCATGATGCCGAGTTCCAGCAGGTCGTGGCCGAGGTGCTGGCGCGCATGGAAGCGTTCTTCCGCCGCTGCGTGGCGGCCGGCCAGCAGGCCGGCGCCATCGCGCAGGACCAATCGGCGGACGACCTGGCGCGGCTGCTGCTGGGGTTGCTGATGGGCGTGCGCGTCATGGCGCGCGCGCGGCCCGAACCCGAGCTGCTGCAAGGCATGGTGCGCGCGGCATTGGCCCTGCTCGGGCCGCCGCGCCGGTAGCCTGGGGGGCGCGTCAGGCGGGCAGCGCCTTGCCCAGCAATTCGAAGATGCCGTCGATGCAGAACTGCACGCCCATGCAGATCAGCAAGAACCCCATGATGCGCGACATCGCGTCGACGCCGGATTCGCCCAGCACGCGCACGACCCGTTCGGCGCTGCGCAGGCAGATCCAGAAAATCAGCGCCACCAGCGCCGTGACCGAGAGCACCACCAGGTGATGGATCGGCTGCAGGCCGTCATGGCCGTGCAAGGTCGAGGCGCCGCTGATGATCAGCGCGATGGTCCCCGGCCCGGCGGTGCCGGGCAGCGCCAGCGGAATGAAGGAAATGTCGCGCGGCGCACGGCGCAGGTTGCCATGCGCGGCGTCCACCTGCACGCGCGGTTCGTCCGGCGCCATCTCCACCTGGGCCTGCGCCTCGGTCTGCGCGTCGGGGAACAGCATGGAAAAACCGATGTACGCCACGATCAGGCCGCCGGCGATGCGCAGCCCCGGGATCGAAATGCCGAACCCTGACATGATGGCGTTGCCGGCATAGAAGCACACCAGGATGATCGCGGCCACGTAGATCGTCGCCCGGTCGACCTGTCGATTGCGTTCGTCGCGTGTATAGCCCTTGCTCAGCGCCAGCAGCAGGGTGGCGCTCGTCAGCGGATTCGCCACGGGCAGCAGGGCCACCAGGCCCAGGCCGACCAGCTTCAGATATTCAAGTATCACGCGGGTGCTCCGGTAAGGCCTGGGCCGGCGGACAGGCCCGCCGGCGCACATGGCCGCATCGTAGCATCGGCTGCCGCGTGCCCGATACATCTGTGGCGGCGGGCCCACGGCGGGCCCAGCGGGGCGCCGGTTTCGGCTACCATCGCGCGGCGAGCCCGTCATCGAAGGATACCCATTCATGATCGATTCCCCCGCGCGCGACGCCCGTCCATGGGCCGTGTTCCTGGTGTTCCTGCGCCTCGGGCTCACCTCGTTCGGCGGCCCCGTGGCGCACCTGGGGTATTTCCATGCCGAGTTCGTGGCGCGCCGCCGCTGGCTCAGCGAGCGCGCCTACGCCGACCTGGTGGCGCTGTGCCAGTTTCTTCCCGGGCCCGCCAGCAGCCAGGTCGGCATGGCGCTGGGGCTGTCGCGCGCCGGCTACGCCGGGGCGCTGGCCGCCTGGGCCGGATTCACCTTGCCGTCCGCCATTGCATTGATCCTGCTTGCGCTCGGGGTGTCGCGTTATGGCCAGGCGCTCCCGCCCGGTTTGCTGCACGGCCTGAAGATCGTGGCGGTGGCCGTGGTGGCGCAGGCCGTCTGGAACATGGCGCGCAGCCTGTGCACCGACGGCCGGCGCATCGGCATCATGGCGGCCGCGGCCTGCTGCGTCCTGTTGTTGCCGGCGGCCTGGGCCCAGGTCGGTGTGCTGGTCGCGGCGGGGCTGGCGGGCCTGCTGTGGCTGCCGCAGGCGTCGCATCAGGCGCACGAGGCGTTGCCTATCGCCATGAGCCGGCGCGCCGGGGCGGTGTGGCTGCTGTTGTTCGTCATCCTGCTGGCCGGCCTGCCGCTGGCCGCCGGCGCGTTCTCCAGCCACGCGCTGCAGGTGGCCGATGCGTTCTACCGCGCCGGTTCGCTGGTGTTCGGCGGCGGCCACGTCGTCCTGCCGCTGTTGCAGAGCGAGGTCGTGCCGCCCGGCTGGGTCGACAACGACGTATTCCTGGCGGGCTACGGCGCCGCCCAGGCCGTGCCCGGGCCGCTGTTCACCTTCGCCGCCTTCCTGGGCGCGTCGCTGCAGGGCGCGCCCTCCGGCTGGCTGGGCGGCATGCTGTGCCTGGCCGCCATCTTCGCGCCATCGTTCCTGCTGGTCGCGGGCGCGCTGCCCTTCTGGGAGCCGTTGCGCCGCGACCGCCGCGCGCGCGCAGCCCTGGCGGGCATCAATGCGGCCGTAGTCGGTCTGCTGCTGGCGGCCTTGTATCAGCCGGTCTGGACCAGCGCCATCCTGGGGCCGGCGGACTTCGCGCTGGCCTTGCTGGCGCTGGCCGCCTTGACCGCGTGGAAACTGCCGCCCTGGCTGGTGGTGGCCGGCTGCGCGGCGCTCGGCGCGCTGCTGCCCGGTTTGGCGCCCTGAGCGCCGCCGCCGGGCCGTGCCGCCGGCGAACCCGGCGGCTCAGGAAGGGCCGGGCGCCGAGCCCCGCGGGAATCGCAGGCACGCGCGCAACCCCGGGTCGGCATTCGCCAGTTCCAGGCGCCCGCCGTGCAGGCGGGCGATCGCCATGACGGTCGCCAGGCCCAGGCCGTAACCGGGCACATGGCGGTGCGCGCGATAGAAGCGCTCGCCGATGCGGTGCAGCTTCTCCGGCGCGATGCCCGGCCCGTTGTCAGCCACCGTCAGCGAGATCTCGCGCGCTGTCTGCGCGGTCTCGATGCGGATGCGCGCGCCTTGCCCGGCATACTTCAGGGCATTCTCCACCAGCGTGGCGATGGCGCCGGCCAGCAGGTCGGGATCGCCGTGCAGCGGCGCGGTGCCGGCCGACTCGAACGTCAGCGCGGCCTGGTTGTCCTCGGCGACCGCCTCGTACAGGTCGGCCACATCGCGCGCGATCACATCCAGGCGCACCGGTTCGAAGTGCTTGCGCCGCGCGCCGGACTCCAGCTCGGCGATCTGCAGCAGTTTCTCCGAGACCTTGACCAGGTCCTCCAGCTCGGCCGCCAGGCCGTCGACCGACTTGCGGATCTGCTCGCGCGATTCCGTTTCCCAGTCGATGGTGCGCAGGCGCGCCAGCATGCGCGTCAACGGCGTGCGCAAATGGTGCGCCACGGCGTCCGAGACATTGCGAACCCCGTTCATCAGCAGCTCGATGCGATCCAGCATGCGGTTGATGTCGCTGGACAGCAGCGCGAACTCGCCCTGGCGCGGATGCGCGGGAATGCGCTGGCCCAGTTCGCCGGCGCCGATCTGCGCGGCGGTCTGGCGGATGATCTCGACACGGCGCTGCAGCACCCGGCGAAACAGCGCCGCGCCCAGCAACACCAGCAGGGCGATGACGCCGGTGGCCGCCAGGCTCACTTTCCGGATCAGGTCGGTCAGGTCGTACAGGTCGCGCAGGTCGTGGCCGATGATCAGCGTCGAGCCGTCGCGCAGCTTGCGGGCCACCAGGTAGCCGTGCACCGGCTGGCCGCGCAGCAGCACGGAGCGCATCACGCCGCTGCCGTTGAGCGGCGCGTCGCCCGGATCCCAGGCGATGTTGCCCACCAGCATGCGGCCGACCGGATCCAGCAGCATGAACATCTCCGTGTCCGTATTGACGTGGTCGGCCATTTCCAGCGAGATCTCGCGCGCCAGGCCGGCCAGGCCGCCTTGCTCGAAGTGCGCGTTCATGCGCTGCGCCGTGATCTGCACCTGCCGCGAGAACTGGGACTCCAGGATCTTGACGCTCTGGGTATACAGGAAGAACAGCGACACCAGCGAGGTCAGCAGGGCCAGGATGCTGTAGTTGAGCGTGAGCCGGAAGGCCACGGAGCTCCAGACACTGCGCAGCATGCCGCCGAGCCGCTTCATCATGGGCGGGTCCGGCTGCCCGCGTCGGCCCGCGCCGACAGGCAATAGCCCACGCCGCGCACGGTGTGGATCAGCGGCACCTCGGCATCGCTGTCGATCTTCTGGCGCAGCCGGCTGATGTGCACATCGATGACGTTGGTCTGCGGGTCGTAGTGGTACCCCCACACCGTGGCCAACAGCATGGTGCGGGTCAGCACCTGGTCGGGGTTGTTCATCATGTAGGCCAGCAGCTTGTATTCGCGCGGCTGCAAGGCAATGCTGCGGCCGCCGCGCATGACCTGCCCGCTGACCAGGTCGAGCGTCAGGTCCGCCACGGTCAACTGGCGCTGGTCGTAGCCGGACGACGACCGGCGGATCAGCGCCTCGACCCGTGCGGCGAGTTCCGGAAAGGCGAACGGCTTGGTCAGGTAGTCGTCGCCGCCGGCCTTCAGGCCGCGCACGCGCTCGTCCAGCGCGGTCAGGGCGCTGAGCACCAGCACTGGCGTCTTGCGGCCCAGGGCGCGCAGGGACCAGAGAATCGACAGCCCGTCGACGTCGTTCGGCAGCATGCGGTCCAGGATGATCGCGTCCCAGCGTTCGCTGGTGGCACGCTGCAGCGCGGTCGGTCCGTCGACGCAGATCACCGGGTCGTAGCCCAGTTCCTTCAGCCCGTTGGCGATGTAGTGGGCATTGTCGGCGTCGTCTTCGACGATCAGGCAGCGCCACATGTTTACCTCCCGTATAGGCAAGGCCCGTAGCGGCGCATTCTAACGTAGCGCGCCATGGCCCGCCCCGCGCGGCGGAACATTGCCAATAATTAATGATTTCGTAATGTCCGTTGCCGGGGGTGTATGCGTACCATCGACAGGGTAATGGATGCCCTGACGTTCCCCGACCCCGGTTCCCATGGCGCCGCCCCGGCGCTGCGGCCCGCCGATTTCGCCGCCCTGGCCGATTTCCGGCATGAACTGCGCCGTTTCGCCCTGTACGGCGAGACCGAGGCCCAGGCCCATGGCCTGGCGCCCCAGCAGCACCAGGCCCTGCTGGCGATGAAAGCCAGCCGCGGCCCGCTGACCGTCACGGAACTGGCCCGGCGCCTGTGCATCAAGTCCCACACCGCGGCCGAACTGGTCAGCCGCCTGGTGCAGACGCACATGGTGGTCCGCCAGCCGGATCCGGACGACGGCCGCCGCGTACTGCTTCACTTGACGCCCCAGGCCGAACGCACGCTCGCGGCCCTGGCGACGGCGCATCTCGAGCAACTGCAGAATATCCGTCCGCTGCTGATCGGCCTGTTGCAGAAGTTCGGCGACGCGCCGGCGGCCGGCCACGGTCGCTGACGGGCGCCGCCGCCGCTGCGCTTACCTCGCCAGCGCCTCGCCCGGATCGAGGCAGCATTCGGTCAGCGCCGTGCGCGTCCAGGTGTCCACCGGAATCCACAGATGTTCCTGCACCACCGTGCGGACCAGGGCCAGAAAGGAGGGCGGCGCATCGTCGGGCAGCACGATGCCGGTCATGAGCGCCCGGGTATCGACCAGCACGCGCCATTCCGGTTCGCCATGGCCCTGCGCCGGGCTGGCCAGCGGCGCGAATACGGCGACCTCTGGCGCGGCGCCGCCCGCGCGGCGCCCGCCTATCTCGCTGATGTACAGATCGTGGCCGCCCAGCGCCAGCGCATTGGCCAGCATGCCCACCGTCGAGACGATGCCCACCCTGGGCGCCCCGCGGTCGTGGCCGGGCGGCGCCGGCCAGCGGCGTCCGCGCGCCAGGCTCCACCATTGCAGTGCGATGCGGCGCGCGCCGCGCGTCCCGTCCTGGCTGCCCCCGGCGGGCGGCGCCTGTTCCTGGGAGCGCAGCCGGCGGGCCGCTCCCAGCAGGGTGCGGCGCAGGACGCCGTCGGCCTGCGCAAAGATGCATTGGCTGAACTTGAGCATCGCCACCAACTCGTGGAAGCCCACATGCTGCAGCAGCGTTTGTTCGGGGCCGAGGCGGTTGCTGATATAAGCATGGCCCATCGGTGAGCACCTCGTCTGCATGCGATTCCACCAAGCTGGAATCCTTTCGCGCATGCTAACCAGGGTGTCCCCGGCGCGGCATTACCACAGCATTATGGTTTGGCAAGGCGGCGCGTCAGCCGGGAGCCGCGCGGTCGTCGGGGTCGGCGGTGGCAGACATGCGGTAGCCCACGCCGCGCACGGTGTGGATCAGCGGCAGATCCGACTGGCCGTCGATTTTCTGGCGCAGCCGGCTGATGTGCACGTCGATGACGTTGGTCTGCGGGTCGTAGTGATACCCCCATACCGTGGCCAACAGCATGGTGCGGGTCAGCACCTGGTCGGGGTTGTTCATCATGTAGGTCAGCAGCTTGTATTCGCGCGGCTGCAGCACCACGGTCCGGCCGCCGCGGGTGACCCGGCCGGTGACCAGGTCCAGCGACAGGTCCGCCATGTTCAACTGGCGCTGCTCGTAGCCCGCCGCGCTGCGGCGGATCAGCGCCTCGACCCGCGCGGCGAGCTCCGGAAAGGCGAACGGCTTGGTCAGGTAGTCGTCGCCGCCGGCCTTCAGGCCGCGTACGCGTTCGTCCATGGCGGTGAGCGCGCTCAGCACCAGGACCGGCGTCTTCTTGCCCAGGGCGCGCATCGACCAGAGGATGGAGAGGCCGTCGACATCGTTGGGCAGCATGCGGTCGAGGATGATGGCGTCCCAGTGCTCGGTGGTGGCGCGCTGCAGGGCGGTGGAGCCGTCCATGCTGACAAACGATGCGTAGCCCAGTTCTTCCAGGCCATTGGCGATGTAGCGGGCGTTGTCGGCGTCGTCTTCCACGATGAGGCAGCGTCGCATCTCGACTCCCGTGCCAGTCATTATCACAGTGAAAAATTCTAGCCCAGCGGCGGCGCTGGAAGCGCGCGTTTTCCCGCACATTGCCAAACCCTAATGATTCCGTAATTTCTGGCGCGGCCGGCACTCTTTATTCTCTTTCGCTTCTTCCGTATGCACGGCGGCATACATGCGCCGGCCTTCAAGAGCCCCGGGAGAACGAAGAGGAGCTTTCATGAGAATCAGGTCAAGGCAGGACTTCTGGTCAGGGATCATGTTCCTGGCCATAGGCGTTTTCTTTGCTGTCGTGGCGGCCGGCTACCAGATGGGCACCGCGGCCCGCATGGGGCCGGGCTATTTCCCGTTCTGGCTGGGCGTGGTGCTGGCCCTGCTGGGGGTGGTGGTGGCGCTGACCGCGCTGTCGCCCGAGGCGGAGGAAAACCATGTCGACCGCTTTGACTGGCGCATCCTCGCGGTCATCATCGGCGCGGTCATTCTGTATGGATTGCTACTGCGGCCGCTGGGCGTGTACCTGGCGACATTCCTGCTGGTGGTGATCAGCAGCGTGGCGAGCCACGATTTCAGCTGGAAGGTCGCCGTCGCCAACGGCATCTTCCTGGTGGTGTTCTCGTACCTGGCATTCGTCAAGGGGCTGGGGCTGATCTTCCCGCTGTGGCCGTCGTTTCTGGGCATGAACTGAGGAGCAACGGACCATGGAATTGTTCGATCACCTGATGCTGGGTTTTTCGGTGGCGTTCACGCCCGAGAACCTCGCCTATGCGCTCCTCGGAGCGCTGCTTGGAACCCTGATCGGCGTGTTGCCGGGCATCGGCCCCGTGCCGACCATCGCCATGCTGCTGCCGATCACCTACGTGTTGCCGCCGACCGCCGGCTTGATCATGCTGGCGGGCATCTACTACGGCGCGCAGTATGGCGGCTCGACCACCGCCATCCTGGTGGCGCTGCCAGGCGAGACCTCCGCGGTGGTGACCGTGCTCGACGGCCACCAGATGGCGCGCAACGGGCGCGCCGGCGCCGCGCTGGCCATCGCCGCGCTTGGCTCGTTCTTCGCCGGCTGCGTGGCCACGCTCATGCTGGCCGCCTTCGCGCCGCCGCTGGCCGAAGTGGCGTTCAAGTTCGGCCCCGCCGAGTACTTCTCGCTGATGACCCTGGGCCTGGTGGGCGCCGTGGTGCTGGCCTCGGGCTCGCTCATCAAGGCCATCGCCATGATCATCCTGGGCCTGCTGCTGGGCATGGTGGGCACCGACGTGAACTCCGGCGTGGCCCGCTTCGACTTCGGCATCCCCGAGCTGCAGGACGGCATCGACTTCGCCATCGTGGCCATGGGCGTGTTCGGCTTCGCCGAGATCATGAACAACCTGGAACAGCGCGAGAATCGTGTCGAGATCACTGACAAGGTGGGCACGCTATACCCCAACCGCGAGGAGTTCCGCGAATCCTATCCGGCCGTGCTGCGCGGCACCGCCATGGGATCGTTCCTCGGCATCCTGCCGGGCGGCGGGGCGGTGCTGTCGTCGTTCGCGTCCTACACCCTGGAAAAGAAGCTGTCCAAGAACCCCGAACGCTTCGGCAAGGGCCACCCGGCCGGCGTGGCCGGCCCGGAATCGGCCAACAACGCGGCCGCGCAGACCTCGTTCATCCCGCTGCTGACCCTGGGCATCCCGGGCAACGCCGTGATGGCGTTGATGGTCGGCGCGATGACCATCCACAACATCCAGCCCGGCCCGCAAGTCATGACCAGCCATCCGGAGCTGTTCTGGGGCCTGATCGCCTCGATGTGGATCGGCAACCTGATGCTGGTGGTGCTGAACCTGCCGCTGATCGGCATCTGGATCAAGCTGCTGAAGGTGCCCTACCGCATTTTGTTCCCGGCCATCCTGGTGTTCTGCACCATCGGGGTCTATTCGCTGAACTACAACACCTTCGACATCTTCATCACCGCCATCTTCGGCGTGGTGGGCTATGTCTGGTCCAAGCTGAAGTGCGAAGGCGCCCCGCTGCTGCTGGGCCTGGTGCTCGGCCCGATGATGGAGGAGAACTTCCGGCGTGCCCTGCTGCTGTCGCGGGGCGATTTCCTCACCTTTGTCGACCGGCCGTTGTCGGCCTCGCTGCTGGCCGCCGCGCTATTGCTGGTGCTGGTGGTTGCGCTGCCGTCGATCCGCAAGAAGCGTGAGGAGACCTTCGTCGAGGAAGACTAGGCGGGATGGCACGACGGCGCCTGGCGGCAGGCGCCTGCCCGGCCTGTCAGGGCGCCGCAAAAAGGCGTTCAGAACAGGTTGATGAGCCAGTCGAACAGTACGAGCGTGTCGTAGAGCAGTTGCATACGCCTGGGTGTCTAGAGTGCGCGGATACGCTTGCAAGGATTGTAAGCCCGCGCGACTGTCAGGAGCGGCCGGCCGGCGTTGGCAATCTTGCGAGCCATTATGTAACAAACGGACAGCGGCTTTGCGAGGCGGCAGCCTATGCTCCGCCGTGAGAAATCGCCACAAGAGGCTCGCATGAAAAAGACAACGGTGCTGGGTATGTTCGCCGTCGCGGCGGCGCTGCTGGCGCCCGCCGCCATGGCCGACCCATGGAAAGACGAATCGGGGCATGGCGACCGCTATTACGGCGGCCATTACCACGGCGGCGACCACAAGGAAGAATACTGGGACGGCCACTGCAAGGTCGAGCGGAAATGGAAGGGCAACGGCGACTACAAGGAAGAGCGCAAGTGCAAGGCGCCCCGTTACCGCCAGCCCGTCATCGTGCCGGGCTATCCCGTTTATCCGGTCGAGCCGGGCATCGTCATCGAGGGCACGGCCGTGATCCGTTGAGCTGTCGTGTGCGCCGCGTAAGCCGTGCGCCAGTGCCACGGCTGTACACCACGAGGCCCCGCAAGGGGCCTTGTCGTATCCAGGAACTGGTCATGAAAGGGGAAGGGCGCAAACCGGCAGGCGCTCCGTCGTGTCCAGAATGATCCTTTTGGGCATTTTATTGAGCAAATTCCGTCTCGAAATGCGCATTCAATGATCCTACAGTGGAGGCTCCTGATCACCTCCGCCCATAGGAACCACCGTGACCAATGCCGTCATTGAATGCATCTTGAGCCGCAGCGCCGCCAAGTACTACGACCCCGCCGCCGTTCTGAGCGATGACCAGATCCGCGAGCTGGTGCGCATCGGCACCAC
Source organism: Bordetella genomosp. 2 (assembly GCF_002261345.1). Lineage (GTDB taxonomy): Bacteria > Pseudomonadota > Gammaproteobacteria > Burkholderiales > Burkholderiaceae_B > Bordetella_A. The sequence goes on from NZ_NEVT01000003.1 coordinate 646,545, forward strand.
CGCGCCCACCTCTTTCCACATGCAGAACTGGCGTTTTATCGCCGTCCGCACGCCCGAAGCCAAGGCGCGGCTGCTGCCGATCGCCTGGAACCAGCCCGCTATCACCGATGCGGCCGTGACATTCATCGTCTGCGGCGTACTGGCCGATTCCAGCGTCATCCCCGAGCGCCTGGCGCCGCTGGTGCAAGCAGGCGTCATGCCGGCGGCGATGGTGCCGGAATGGGAAAACCCCGCGCGCGGCCTGTATGCCGAGGACCCGCAGCTGCAGCGCGACGAGGCCGTGCGCACCGGCACCTTCGGTGCGGCGGCAATGATCTATGCGGCCCGCTCGCTGGGCCTGGGGTCGACGCCGATGATCGGTTTCGACGCCGAGGCGGTAGCCGGCGAGTTCAGGCTGGCCGAGAACGAAGTGCCGGTCATGCTGTTGTCCATCGGGGCGGAACGTGCCGGCAACTGGGCGCAGAAGCCGCGCCGCCCCGTGGACGAAGTGCTGGACCTTGTTTAACCCCCCCAACCCGACTCGACAGCCTAAGGAGAAACACCATGACCAGAACCGCCGCTCTCAAGCCGGAACAAGTGCCCACCGCGTCGAAAGCGACTCTCGACGCATTCACGAGGAACCTCGGGTTCACTCCCAACATGATGGCGGCTTTCGCGCAAAGCCCGATTGCGTTCAACGCCTGGGCCACACTGCTCGGCTCGCTGAGCAAGGCGCTCGACGTGAAGACGCGCGACAGCATCGGCCTGGCCGTGTCCGAAGTGAACGGCTGCGATTACTGTCTGGCGGTCCACAGCTATACGGCCGAGCACATGGCCAGGCTGCCGGCCGACGAGGTGGTGCTTGCGCGCAAGGGCCATGCCAATGATCCGAAGCGGGATGCCGCTATCCAGTTCGCCCGCAAGGTGATCCAGGTCCGTGGCAAGGTCAGCGACACCGATCTGGCTGCTGTCCGCGATGCCGGCTACACGGATGCCAACATCATGGAGATTGTCGCGCTGGTGGCCATGTATTCCCTGACGAACTTCTTCAATAACGTGTTCGATCCCGAGAAGGACTTTCCCGCCGTGGCGCCGGCTGGCGCGGTCTGAAAACTGTCCGGCCGCGCCGGGGCGCGGCGCGGCCGCTTATCCAGGAGTACGCAAGTGTTGCCCGATCATCCGATTTTCGCGCGCTGGCCGGCGCGGCATCCCGACCGGCTCCAGCTATTTTCCCTGCCTACGCCCAACGGCGTGAAGGTCGGCATCATGCTGGAGGAAACAGGCCTGGCCTATGAGGCGCACCGCATCGACATTGCGGCGAACGAGAGCCATGAGCCGGCGTTTCTCGCGCTCAATCCCAACGGCAAGATTCCGGCGATCTACGATCCCCACGGGCCGGGTGGCCGGCCGCTGGCCTTGTTCGAGTCCGGCGCGATCCTGATCTACCTCGCCGACAAGACGGGGCAGTTGCTCTCCACCGATCCGGCCGCGCGCTACGAGACGATCCAGTGGCTGATGTGGCAAATGGGCGGCGTCGGGCCGATGTTCGGCCAGGTCGGATTCTTCAACAAGTTCGCCGGCAAGGAGTATGCAGACAAGCGGCCCCTGGAGCGATATGCGAAAGAATCGGCGCGGCTGCTCGGCGTGCTCGACGCCCGGCTGGCGGGCCGGGACTGGGTGATGGGCGACGGCTACAGCATCGCCGATATCTCGTTGCTGGGCTGGGTGCGCAACCTGATCGGCTTCTATGAAGCGCGGGAGATTGTCAGCTTCGACCGCTATGGGCATGTCCGGCGCTGGCTCGAGCAAGGCCTCGCGCGTCCGGGAGTGCAGCGTGGGCTGAAGGCGGCGGCTTAGGGCCGGGCCGGCCGCTGCCCAACTGCGATACGATCTGGAAGCACTCGAGCGCGCGTTCATATGTCCGAAGTCGACTGGCTGAGCCATCTTCTGAAAATCATCACCGTCACGGGGCGGCTGGAAGTCCGCTGCGTCTACGGTGCGCCATGGCGCGTGGCCTGGCCCCGATCCGAGGCGCACGAGATCCCGTATCACATCGTGCTCAAGGGCCGGGCCATCATCGAACACCCAGATACCAGGACAGCCCGGGAACTCACGGACGGCGACATTGTGCTGCTGCCCAGCGGCTCGGCGCACGTGCTGCACGATGGCAGCGGGCAACCGCCGGGGCGGGTCCACGACCGCCAGGGCGCCTGGGGATGGATGCTCAAGGAAAATGACGGGCAGGGCGAGCGCCTGGACATGTTGTGCGGGCGCTTTTTCATCGAGCCGCCGCATGACCGGCTGATTCGCGACTATCTGCCCCCCAACCTGGTGGTGAAGGCGATGGACGGCGATGGCGGACAAGCCGCCGGGTCCGCCTCGAATCACCTCGCCAGCCTGGTAGGACTGATGCGGGCGGAATCGGCCAGCGGCCGGCTGGGGGGGATACGCCATGCTCAATGCGCTCACCTCGGCGTTATTCGCCCTGGTGCTCCGCGCGGCCAGCGAATCCGGGCAGGCCCCGGCGGGCTTATTGGCGCTGGCGGGCCATTCGCGCCTTGCCCCGGCTATTTCGGCCATGCTCGCCGATCCGGCGCGGCCCTGGAGCCTGCCCGAGCTGGCCGGCTTGTGCAGTATGTCGCGCGCCACCTTCATGCGGCACTTCCAGGACAAGCTGGGGCGCTCGGCCATCGAGCTGCTCACCGATATCCGGATGAGCCTGGCCGCCAACGCGCTGAAGCAGCCGGGGCGGACCACCGAGGCCGTGGCCGAGTCGGTCGGGTATCAATCCGTGGCGGCATTCCGCCGGGTGTTCGCCGACAGGATGGGCATGACGCCGGGGCAATGGCGCCGGCTGCCGGGCGACGCGCAATAACACGCCAGGCCCAGCAAGAAAAAGCCCCGTAATTCGGTGAATTTACGGGGCTTTCGTATTGGTCAGGGCTTGCCTGGGCAAAAACTGGCGGAGAGGGTGGGATTCGAACCCACGGTACGGGGAAACCGTACGCCTGATTTCGAGTCAGGTACATTCGACCACTCTGCCACCTCTCCGGTGTCCGCTTTCCTTGCCGGATGAATGCAATCCGGCGGGTACGCTGCCCGCGGCGCAGGGCGCCGTGGTCGTCTGGCAAACGTACGGACCTTCGTCTCCGAAAAAACGAAGACCGCAACTATATCAGAAAAAATCCTGGCCTGTCTCGGCCACGGGCAGGGCAGCCGGCAGCGCATGCCGGCCCGCACGCCCAACCCCGGCCTGGACGCTCAGCGAACCTCCAACCTCCGCCTCACAAGACGTCAAGCCACCCACTCCACCGCCCGCCCCTTGTAACGCGCGCGGCGGCTACACTTGAGCCCGGCCTTCGATCCCGGGCGCGGCCCGATTCCACACAGGAGAATTCGCATGCTCAAAGGAAAAGTCGCAGTCGTCACTGGCTCCACCAGCGGTATCGGCCTGGGCATCGCCACCGCGTTCGCCCAGCAGGGCGCCGACATCGTCTTGAACGGCTTCGGCGATGCCGCCGAGATCGAGAAAGTGCGGGCCGGCCTGGCCGGCGAGCATGGCGTGCGGGTGCTATACGACGGCGCCGATCTGTCGCGCGGCGAGGCCGTGCGGCAACTGGTCGCCAACACCGTGCAGTCGCTGGGCCGCATCGACATCCTGGTCAACAACGCCGGCATCCAGCACACCGCGCTGATCGAGGACTTCCCGGTCGAGAAATGGGACGCCATCCTGGCGCTCAACCTCTCGGCGGTGTTCCACGGCTCGGCCGCCGCGCTGCCGCACATGAAAAAGCAGGGCTGGGGCCGCATCATCAACATCGCCTCGGCGCACGGCCTGGTGGGCTCGGCCAGCAAATCGGCCTACGTGGCGGCCAAGCATGGCGTGGTCGGGCTGACCAAGGTCACCGCGCTCGAAACCGCCGGCACCGGCGTCACCGCCAACGCCATCTGCCCGGGCTGGGTGCGCACCGCCCTGGTCGAAAAGCAGATCAGCGCCCTGGCCCAGCAACAGCAGGTCGACCAGGAAGCCGCTGCCCGCGAGCTGCTCAGCGAGAAGCAGCCGTCGCTGCAATTCGTGACCCCCGAACAACTGGGCGGCACGGCCGTGTTCCTGGCCTCGGACGCCGCGGCCCAGATCACCGGCACCACGATCTCCGTCGACGGCGGCTGGACGGCGCGCTGATCCCGCACTGACGCACAGAAAACCAAGGAACCCCGCAACATGCTGTTTTTGCTTTCCCCCGCCAAGAAACTGGATTACGACACGCCGGTGCACATCGAGCACCATACCCAGCCGCTCTTCGTGGACCAGGCCGCCGCCCTGATCAAGGTGCTCAAGACTTTGTCGGCGTCCGACGTGGCCGAGCTGATGAGCCTGAGCCCGGCCCTGGCCGAGCTCAACGTGGGGCGCTATGCCGCCTGGTCGCGCAAGTTCACCCAGCACAATGCCCGCCAGGCCGTGCTGGCGTTCAACGGCGACGTCTACGAAGGCCTGCAGGCCGGCACCCTGTCGGCCGCGCGGCTGGACTGGGCGCAGGAACACGTCGCCATCCTGAGCGGCCTGTACGGCGTGCTGCGGCCGCTCGATCTGATGCAGCCGTACCGCCTGGAAATGGGCACGCGCCTGGCCACCGCCAAGGGCAAGAACCTGTATGAATACTGGGGCAGCACCATTGCCGACCACCTCAACGAGCGGCTGGCCGGCAAGAAATCGCCCATCGTGGTCAACCTGGCCTCGGAAGAGTATTTCAAGGCGGTCGATCTCAAGGTGCTGAAGGCCCGCGTGGTGCAGTGCGTGTTCCAGGACTGGAAGAACGGCACCTGGAAGGTGATCAGCTTCCACGCCAAGCGCGCGCGCGGGCTGATGGCCCGCTATGCCATCGAGCACAAGGTTGCCAAGCCCGAGGGCTTGCAGGGCTTCGACAGCGAGGGCTACGCCTACGACGCCGCGGCATCGACGGCGGACAAGCTGGTGTTCCGCCGCAAGGCCTGACCATCCGCCAACCATGTCCGCCGGCCTGCGCGTCTTCCTGTTCTTTTCGCTGGGATACCTGGTCTCGTACCTGTTCCGCGGTGTCAACATCGGCTTCGGTCCGTACCTGACCCAGGAGCTGAACCTGTCGGCCGCCGACCTGGGCACGCTGACCAGCCTGTACTTCCTGGGCTTTGCGCTGATGCAGATCCCGGCCGGGCTGTTCCTCGACACCTGGGGGCCGCGGCGCGTCAACGCGCTGATGCTGGTGGTCGCCGCGGCGGGCACGCTGGTGTATGGCCTGTCGGACTCGCTGGCGGGCCTGATGGCGGGACGCCTGCTGATCGGCGCCGGCGTCTGCGTGTGCCTGGGGGCGGCCTTCCAGGCCCTGGCGCAGACCTTCCCGCTGGCGCGCCTGCCCATGGTCAACGGGCTGGTCATGGCCGTCGGCGGGCTGGGCGGCGTGCTGGTCGGCTCGCCCCTGTCGTGGCTGCTGGGGCGCACGTCATGGCAGGCCGTCAGCATCGGCCTGGCGTTCTTCACGCTGGCTGTCTCGGCGCTGCTCTGGTTCGGCGCGCCGCGCGAGGCGGCCCGCCATCGCCATCCGCCCGGCCTGGGCGAGCAATGGCGCGGCACCTGCGCCTTGTTGCGCGACAGCCGCTATTGGCGGCTGGTCTCGCTGCCCGTCATGACCGGCGGGGCGTTCTACGGCGTGCAGTCGCTATGGGTGCGCCCCTACCTGATCGAGGTCAACGGCTTCGACGCCGCGCACGCCGCCGCGCTGGTGTCGCTGTTGGGCTTCGCCATGATGGCCGGCAACGTGGGCCTGGGCGCCATGGCCCGCCGCATGGAGCGGCTCGGCCTGGGGCTGTACGGCTTCGGCGGCCTCTGCATGCTGCTGTTCCTGGCCACGCAGGCGCTGATCATGGCGCGCGCGCCCATCGCGCCGGAAGTGCTGTGGGCCTGCTACGGCGCGTTCGGCTCGGCCAACATCCTGGTGTACGCGCTGCTGGCCGGCGAGTTTCCCCCGGAACTGCTGGGGCGCGTCGCCTCCACCACCAACTTGCTGATGTTCCTGACCATCTTCCTGTGCCAGGTCGGCATCGGCTGGATCGTCGACCTCTGGCCCCGGCAGGGCGGGGCGTATCCGCCCGCGGCGCATCTTGCCGCCTGGGGCGTGGTGCTGGCCCTGCAAGTGGCGGCGGCGGCCTGGTACTTCTGGCCGAAGCGCCGGCGCAATACGATGGTGTCGGACACCGGGGGCGCCTGAAAAGGGTGCCAGACACCCCTGGGGGTATCTGGCACCTGCGGCGAGCTCGACCGTTGGTGTCCCGCATCAAAAAGGTGTCCGACACCTGCGATACCTGCGGGGCGGCCCCTGGTGTTCCGCAGCGGCCCCCGCTCAGGCCGCCGCCACGGCCGGGCGGCCGCGCGGCGGGTCGGCGACCGCCGTCATCTCCTGGCGGATCTGCGTCGCGGCGCGCAGCATCTGCTTCAACGGATAGGCCAGCGCGGCCAGTTCGCCGCCGGTGTCGAACTGGCTGGGCAGCTCGTCCGGCGCCGGCCGGCTCTCGTCCAGCAGGTCGGCCATGCCGGCGAATGCCTGCTGCATCGACTCGGGCGGCTGCTTCAGGCCGGCCAGCAAGGGGATCGCCGCGGTAATCTGCGAGGCCATGATGTGATTCTGGATCAGCAGGTTGTTGAACTCCGGCACATTGGCCTGGTGCGAGCGCGGTTCGCTCATCATCCGGTAGAACGCCTCGGCGAAATTGCTGAAGGCGATATGCACGTTCTTGCGCGCCAGCCGCCAGGCGATGTCGGCGTCCGCCACCGACAGGGTATCGGCCGACGCCTGGGCCTCGAGCGACTGGGCCCGCACCGCCTCGGCGTAGCGCAGGCCGGTGCGCAGGTACTCGCGGTTGGCGTTGACGGCGGCGCGCGCCAGCGACTTCATGTAGCGGGCTTCCCACCATGGCAGCACATAGCTGCACACCAGCGCGATGGCGCAGCCCAGCGCGGTATCGAGGGCGCGCTCGCCGATCACTTCCATCGACACGGTGCCCGGCGCCACGAAGTGGAACACCATCACCACGAACAGCGTATTGAAGATCGCACTGGCCATGTAATTGAGCTGGACCAGGCTGTTGCCCATGATGCACGCCACCAGCAGCACGGTGAACAGCGCCGCCGGGCGCTGCGTGAAGTGGAACAGCAGCAGCGCCAGCAGGCAGCCGATCAGCGTGCCCGTCAGGCGCCAGCCGTTGCGCTGGCGGGTCAGGGCGAAACCGGGCTTCATGATGATGATGATGGTCAGCAGCACCCAGTAGCTGTGCGCGGTGGCGAATTGCGCCCCCATGAACTGGCCGGTCACGCCCAGGGCGATGGCGGCGGCCAGCGCCACGCGCATCGCGTAGCGGAAGTAGGGCGAGTCCAGCCGCAGGTTGCTGGTCAGCATGCCCAGGCGCAGTTCCTGGCGCGACATGAAGCGGGTCAGCGATTTGTCGATGCGCAGTTCGCTGGTGGGCTGCGCATCCGGCCGGGCCGCGGTGTGGTCGGCCAGCTTGCCGACGATGCGCGCGGCGTTGCGCAGCCGCCGCAACACCTGCACGATCAGCGCGAGCATCTCCGGCTCGCGCTCGCCCATGCCGTCGCGCTTGAACTGCTCGATCTCGTACTCGATGGCGCGCAGCTCCGCCTTGGTGCTGCTGCGGTACTGCACGTGGCGCCCGCGCGAGACATCCAGCGCGATCCGGTTGAGCTCCAGCGCCATCTTGGTCAGCGCGTCGCGCATGAACATCAGACAGTCGTGGCCCGCCAGCGCCCGCCGCAGCGAGGCATAGTCGGTGTGGGTCGCCACCAGCGTGTCCAGCAGCTGCAGCATGTCCACGAACATGTTCCACAGCATGACGCGTTCGCGGTCGCGGTAGCCGTGCCCGCGCGGCAGGGTGCGCAGCACGATATCGCGCGCGGCCTGGTGGCGTTCGGTCATGATCGATTGCGACTGGATCAGCGCCCGGTAGGTGTCGTCCAGGTCGGTGGTCTCGTCGTAGAAGCGGCTGCGGGCCGCCATGTAGTCGGCGGTGGCGAACAGTGCCACCGACATCGCCTGGCGTTCCTCGCGCAGCCAGAAGATGCGGCTGAATCCCAGGCTGAAGGCCAGGTAGAACAATGCGCCGCCCAGCGTGGCGGCCGAGTGCGCCAGCACCTGGCTGGGCGCCAGCGGCGAGTGCATGGTCAGGGTCATGATCAGCAGCCCGGCGAAGCCGATCAGGCCGCCGCGCTTGCCGAACACCGAGAACATCGGGAACAGGAAGCACTGGCCGATCACCGCCAGCCACAGCAGTACGGGGTAGGTGGACGCCGCGCCGGTGATGGTGACCGTGGTGGTGGCCAGGAGCGCCCCGCCCAGCATCTCGTTGGTGCGGTGCCGCTGCGGCCCGCCCGGCTGGTCGATGATGGCCAGGCATTGCGCCCCGAACGTGGCCACCAGGCCGAAGCCGTATTCGCCGAACAGCCCGCCCAGCACCAGCACTGGCAGCAGCATGCCCACGCCTTGCCGCACGCCGCCGAAGAAGTAGTGGCTATAGAGAAAACGCGGAATGCTGGCGATGCGCAAATCCATGGAAGGGGCGGCTTTTGAAGGGCGACCGGCCAAGTATAGAAAGATGCGCGGGTTTTGGGGGCCGGATCGGCGGCGGCGAGCGATTTGCTCCCGATGCCGCAACGCGGTAAATTTGCTGCCTTGCGCCGGCCTGCCTATCCGATGCCGGCGTCCAGGCAAGCGTGCCGCCCGGGCTACATTCCGGGTGCTGCGCCCCAGCAATACTGCCGTTGGCCGCGCCACAAGCGTGTGTTGCCAAGGCTTCCATTTCGACCTCCAGCGTCCCCCAGGGGCGTTTGCGCTGCGTTCCCGACGAACGCGTGCCGGGTCGGCAAGGTGTCCGGGTGGCGTGGCTCCGTGAGTCACAAAGCGCCGGGTCATGTTGTCGGTACCGGTCCGGGTTCAGTTGCCGTCGTATCCGGGCGAGCAACGGTCAGGAAAACAGGGCCGGTACTGAAAGGAATACAACATGGAAACCATAGGCGCCGATATCGTCGTGCGCTGCCTGGCCGATGAGGGCGTCGAGCACGTCTTCGGCTACCCTGGCGGCGCGGTGCTGTACATCTACGACGCGATTTTCAAGCAAGACAAGTTCCAGCACATCCTGGTGCGCCACGAGCAGGCTGCCGTGCACGCGGCCGACGCCTATTCGCGCGCGTCGCAGAAGGTGGGCGTGTGCATCGTCACCAGCGGTCCGGGCGTCACCAATGCCGTCACCGGCATCGCCACCGCCTACATGGACTCGATCCCGCTGGTCATCATCAGCGGCCAGGTGCCGACCGCGGCCATCGGCGAAGACGCGTTCCAGGAATGCGACACGGTCGGCATCACCCGGCCGTGCGTCAAGCACAACTTCCTGGTGCGCGACGTCAAGGACCTGGCCGAGACCATGCGGCGGGCCTTCTACATCGCCCGCACCGGCCGTCCCGGCCCGGTGCTGGTCGACATCCCCAAGGATGTCAGCCTGGCGCCCTGCAAGTACGTGCCGCCCAAGGGCGAGATCGCCATGCGCTCGTACGCGCCGGTCAACAAAGGCCACCAGGGGCAGATCAAGAAAGCCGTGCAGATGCTGCTGGCCGCCGAGCGCCCGATGATCTACGCCGGCGGCGGGGTCATCCTGTCCGACGCCGCCGCCGAACTGCGCCGCGTGGTCGAGCAGCTCGGCGCGCCCTGCACCAACACCCTGATGGGGCTGGGCGGGCTGGCCGGCACCAGCCGCCAGTTCGTCGGCATGCCCGGCATGCACGGCACCTACGAGGCCAACATGGCCATGCAGCACTGCGACGTGCTGCTGGCGGTGGGCGCGCGCTTCGACGACCGCGTCATCGGCAACCCGCGCCACTTCGCGCAGAACGCGCGCAAGATCATCCACATCGACATCGACCCGTCGTCCATCTCCAAGCGCGTGCGGGTCGACGTGCCGATCGTCGGCAACGTCAAGGACGTCCTGGCCGATCTCAGCGCGCAATACGACATCGCCCGCGCCGACGCCAAGCCGGCGCCGCTGGACAAATGGTGGCAGCAGATCGACGCCTGGCGCGCCAAGGAATGCCTGAAGTACGCCAATTCCGACGAGGTCATCAAGCCGCAGTACGTGGTGGAAAAGCTCTGGGAAGTGACCGGCGGCGACGCCTTCGTCACCTCCGACGTGGGCCAGCACCAGATGTGGGCGGCGCAGTACTACAAGTTCGACAAGCCGCGCCGCTGGATCAACTCCGGCGGCCTGGGCACCATGGGCGTGGGCCTGCCGTACGCCATGGGCGTGCAGATGGCCAATCCGGGCGCGGACATCGCCGTCATCACCGGCGAGGCGTCGATCCAGATGAACATCCAGGAACTGTCCACCTGCCACCAGTACCACCTGACGCCCAAGATCGTCTGCCTGAACAACCGGTTCCTCGGCATGGTCCGGCAGTGGCAGCAGATCGATTACGGCTCGCGCTATTCCGAGTCGTACATGGATTCGCTGCCGGACTTCGTCAAGGTGGCCGAGGCCTACGGCCACGTGGGCCTGCGCATCGAGCGCCCGGCCGACGTCGAGCCGGCGCTGCGCGAAGCATTCAAGAAGCACAAGGATCGCCTGGTCTTCCTGGACTTCATCACCGACCGCACCGAGAACGTGTGGCCCATGGTGAAGGCCGGCCGCGGGCTGACCGAGATGCTGCTCGGCTCTGAAGACCTGTAAGGAGGGCGATCATGAAACACGTGATTTCCGTGCTCATGGAAAACGAACCCGGCGCGCTGTCGCGCGTGGTCGGGCTGTTCTCGGCGCGCGGCTACAACATCGAGACCCTGACCGTCGCGCCCACCGAGGACGCCACGCTGTCGCGCCTGACCGTGGTCACGGTCGGGTCGGACGAGATCATCGAGCAGATCACCAAGCACCTGAACCGCCTGGTGGACGTGGTCAAGGTGGTCGACCTCACCGAGGGCGCGCACATCGAGCGCGAGCTCATGCTCATCAAGGTGCGCGCGGTCGGCAAGGAGCGCGAGGAAATGAAGCGCATGGCCGACATCTTCCGCGGCCGCATCATCGACGTCACCGACAAGTCCTACACGATCGAGCTGACCGGCGTGCAGGAAAAGATCCAGGCGTTCATCGACGCCCTGGACCGCAGCGCCATCCTGGAAACCGTGCGCACCGGCGTGTCCGGCATCGGGCGCGGCGAACGGATCCTGAAAATCTGATCGACCTGTCCGGGCGTCACCCTACCAACATCAAACTGAAATCGAATAATCCGGAGCACACGACATGAAAGTTTTCTACGACAAAGACTGCGACCTGTCCCTCGTCAAGGGCAAGACCGTCGCCATCATCGGCTACGGCTCGCAAGGCCACGCCCACGCGCTGAACCTGCACGACTCGGGCGTGAAAGTGGTGGTCGGCCTGCGCAAGGACGGCGCCTCCTGGAAGAAGGCCGCCAACGCCGGCCTGGAAGTCAAGGAAGTGGCCGAGGCCGTCAAGGCCGCCGACGTGGTCATGATGCTGCTGCCCGACGAGAACATCGCCGCCGTGTACCGCAACGAAGTGCACGCCAACATCAAGGCCGGCGCCGCGCTGGCGTTCGCCCATGGCTTCAACGTGCACTACGGCCAGGTCGTGCCGCGCGACGACATCGACGTCATCATGATCGCCCCCAAGGCGCCCGGCCACACCGTCCGTTCCACCTATTCGCAGGGCGGCGGCGTGCCCCACCTGGTGGCCGTCTACCAGGACAAGTCCGGCTCCGCCCGCGACGTGGCGCTGTCGTACGCCAGCGCCAACGGCGGCGGCCGCGCCGGCATCATCGAGACCAACTTCCGTGAAGAAACCGAAACCGACCTGTTCGGCGAGCAGGCCGTGCTGTGCGGCGGCACCGTCGAGCTGATCAAGGCCGGCTTCGACACCCTGGTGGAAGCCGGCTACGCGCCCGAAATGGCCTATTTCGAGTGCCTCCACGAGCTCAAGCTGATCGTCGACCTGATCTACGAGGGCGGCATCGCCAACATGAATTACTCGATCTCCAACAACGCCGAGTTCGGCGAATACGAGACCGGCCCCAAGATCGTCACGGAACAGACCCGCCAGGCCATGCGCGAAGCCCTGGTCGCGATCCAGACCGGCGAATACGCCAAGAAGTTCATCCTGGAAAACGCCGCCGGCGCCCCCACGCTGACCTCGCGCCGCCGCATCAACGCCGAATCGCAGATCGAGCAGGTCGGCGGCAAGCTGCGCGCCATGATGCCCTGGATCGCCGCCAACAAGCTGGTGGACAAGTCCAAGAACTGACCGGCTTGCGCCATTGGTGTCAGGCACCCTGCGGGAGTCTGACACCCGATACGAAGCGATACGTTCCTCACGCCGGCGTCAGGCTCCCGCAGGGTGCCTGACGCCGGCGTGTTCCGCGCGATATGCCCGTGTCGGGCACCGATTGTCCTGACGCGGGCGCCGGCCCAGGCGGCGGGCGCCCGCAGTCCCTGCGGCATCCCTGGCGGGATGCCTTTTTTTTGCCCCGGCCGGCACGCGCCCGGCCTTGCGCCGGACCGTCCCGGGAGCAAAAAATGGGTATTTCCGGGCCGGCAAGCGGCGCTGGATGGGTTAACCTTTCAGGTATACGCCGCAATTGTCAGTGACTATGCCCAATTTCTCCATGCGCGATTCCGAAAATCGCCACCGCAGCATCTACCTGCTGCCCAATGCCTTCACCACCGCGGCCTTGTTCGCGGGCTTCTATGCCGTGGTGCAGGCCATGAACGACCGCTTCGAGACCGCCGCGATCGCCATCTTCGTGGCGCTGGTGCTCGACGGCATGGACGGCCGGGTGGCGCGCCTGACCAACACGCAATCGGCGTTCGGCGAGCAATACGATTCGCTCTCCGACATGACCTCGTTCGGCGTGGCGCCGGCCCTGGTCATCTACGAGTGGATCCTCAACGACCTGGGGCGCTGGGGCTGGCTGGCCGCGTTCGTCTACGTGGCGGGGGCGGCGCTGCGGCTGGCGCGCTTCAATACCAATATCGGCGTGGTCGACAAGCGCTATTTCCAGGGCCTGCCCAGCCCGGCCGCGGCCGCGCTGGTGGCCGGCTTCGTCTGGCTGGCCATCGACAACAAGCTGCCCATCCACGACAACGTGATGGCCTGGGTGGCTTTCTGCCTGACCATGTACGCGGGCGTGACCATGGTGTCGAACGCCTCGTTCTTCAGCGGCAAGAGCTTCGCCCTGGGGCGCAGCGTGCCGTTCTGGGGCATCTTGCTGGTGGTGGCGGTGTTCGTGTTCGTCTCCAGCGACCCGCCGGTGGTGCTGTTCGGCCTGTTCGTGCTGTATGGCCTGTCTGGGTGGGTGATCATGGCATGGCGCTGGAATCGCGCCCGCCGCCTGCAGCAGGAGCGCCGCTCGCACTCCGAATAGCGCCGGCCGGCCAGGCCGGCGCCGGGGTCACCGCCAGCGCCAATCCTCGTCGTACATCGGGTCCGGGCCGGGGTGGAACCGCGTCACGCGGTCGCCGTCGCGGCCCATGTACACGTACATCAGCGAATTCCACACCCCCGACTGCTTGTAGCGGTAGGACCACACCACCTCGCGCACGCTGGGCAGCCCCACCTGCGAGATATCGGCCGGCGGGCCGAATTCGCAGCGCACCTGGTCGGCGGTCCAGGTGCCGCTGGCCAGGCGCCGGAAGTGGGCATCGGTCAGCACCGGCACCACCTGGTCGATGCGGCCGTCCGCGCCCACGTTGGCGCCCCAGGCGAACTGGCCGTAGGGCTGCTGGGTCCAGATGACGCGCTGCCCGCCGCCGGGCAGTTCGCAGCTGAAATTCGGCCGGCCGATCCGGGCCGCCACGTCGCCCAGCGGCGAACCGGGAGGCACCTGGGCCGGGTTGGCGCAGCCCGCCAGGACGGCCACGGCGGCGAGGGCGCCGGCGCGGGCGGCCAGGCGTGAAATGTTACAGAGCATGCCGGCTCTCCTAGGGATGGCCGCCGTGCCGGCCTGCCCGGCGAGGCGCCAGGAGCAGGGTGGACGGCCCGATACGGCAATTCTAGCGAATCGGCTATAATCTCGGTCTGATTTGCCCGGCTATCTTGCGTGGCCGGGCAAATTAGTATCATGCATGCACGGTTTTTGCCGTTTTTTGAACCCACGGCTGGGCGCCTCGGCCCTGCCGCAAGTCCGTAGAGGTCATTCCATGTCCGTAGCTGACATCAATAAAGCCGACATCGTCGCGCAGTTCCAACGCGCCCAGGGCGATACCGGCTCCCCCGAAGTCCAGGTGGCTCTGCTCACCGCCCGCATCAACGAACTGACCGGTCACTTCAAGACCCACATGAAGGACCACCACTCGCGCCGCGGTCTGCTGCGCATGGTCAGCCGTCGCCGCAAACTGCTCGACTATCTCAAGGGCCGCAATCCCGATTCGTACCGCGCACTGATCGAAAAACTCGGTCTGCGCAAGTGATCGACGGGGCTGGCTCCCCATGATGCAACCGTGGCCGGTGCGACGCTCGTCGCGGCGGCCACGGTTTTTCATTTGTAAGGAATCCTCGTCATGTTCAATAAAGTGACCAAATCGTTCCAATACGGCCAGCATACGGTCGTGCTGGAAACGGGCGAGATCGCCCGCCAGGCATCCGGCGCGGTGCTCGTCTCGGTGGACGACACCGTGGTGCTGGCCACCGTTGTGGCCGCCAAGAACGCCAAGCCCGGCCAGACCTTCTTCCCCCTGACCGTCGACTACATCGAGAAAACCTACGCCGCGGGCCGTATCCCCGGCGGGTTCTTCAAGCGTGAAGGCAAGCCGTCCGAAAAAGAAACCCTGACCTCGCGCCTGATCGACCGCCCGCTGCGCCCGCTGTTCCCCGAAGGCTTCTACAACGAGGTGCAGGTGGTCCTGCACACCGTCTCGGTCAATCCTGAAATCGATCCTGACATTCCCGCCATGATCGGCGCCTCGGCCGCGCTGGCCATCTCGGGCATCCCGTTCAACGGCCCTATCGGCGCCGCCCGCGTGGGCTACATCGACGGCCAGTACGTGCTGAACCCGGTGGCCTCGCAACTGCAATCCTCGCAGATGAACCTGGTCGTCGCCGGCACCGAGAACGCCGTGCTGATGGTCGAATCCGAAGCCCAGCAGCTGTCCGAAGACGTCATGCTGGGCGGCGTGGTGTACGGCCATGAGCAAATGCAGGCCGCCATCAATGCCATCCATGAACTGGTGCGCGAGGCTGGCAAGCCCGAATGGGACTGGCAGCCCGCCCCCAAGAACGAAGCCCTGATCGCCGCCGTGACGGCCGCCGCCCAGGAAGGCCTGGGCGCTGCCTACCAGCTGCGCCAGAAGCAGGCCCGCACCGCCAAGCTGCGTGAAGTCTACGCCGAAGTCCATGCCAAGCTGGCCGAGCAGGCCGCCGCCGCGGGCCAGGATGCGCCCGACGCGGTCGAGGTCGACAACATCCTGTTCGACCTCGAGGCCCGCATCGTGCGCGGCCAGATCCTCAACGGCGAGCCCCGCATCGACGGCCGCGACACCCGCACGGTGCGCCCCATCAGCATCCGCCTGGGCGTGCTGCCGCGCGCGCACGGTAGCGCGCTGTTCACCCGCGGTGAAACCCAGGCCCTGGTCGTGGCCACGCTGGGCACCAAGCAGGACGAGCAGATCATCGACGCGCTCATGGGCGAGTACCGCGACCGCTTCATGCTGCACTACAACATGCCGCCCTTCGCCACCGGCGAAACCGGCCGCATCGGCGTGCCCAAGCGCCGCGAGATCGGCCACGGCCGCCTGGCCAAGCGCGCCCTGGTGTCGCTGCTGCCCGACCACGACGAATTCCAGTACACCATCCGCCTGGTGTCCGAGATCACCGAATCCAACGGCTCCTCGTCGATGGCCTCGGTCTGCGGCGGCTCGCTGGCCATGATGGACGCCGGCGTGCCCATCAAGGATCACGTGGCCGGCGTGGCCATGGGCCTGATCCTCGACAGCGGCAAGTTCGCCGTGCTGACCGACATCCTGGGCGACGAAGACCACCTCGGCGACATGGACTTCAAGGTCGCGGGCACCGAGAACGGCATCACCGCGCTGCAGATGGACATCAAGATCCAGGGCATCACCAAGGAAATCATGCAGGTGGCGCTGGCCCAGGCCCGCGAAGGCCGCCTGCACATCCTCGGCAAGATGCGCGAAGCCCTGGACGGCTCGCGTAACGAGCTGTCGGCTTTCGCGCCGCGCATGCTGACCATCAAGATCAACCCCGAGAAGATCCGCGACGTGATCGGCAAGGGCGGCGCCACCATCCGCGCCCTGACCGAAGAAACCGGCACCCAGATCGACATCTCCGACGACGGCACCATCGTCATCGCCAGCGTCGACGAGGCCCAGGCCAAGGAAGCCCAGCGCCGCATCGTCGAGCTCACCGCCGACGTCGAAGTGGGCCAGGTGTACGACGGCTCCGTGCTGCGCCTGCTGGATTTCGGCGCCATCGTGCAAGTGCTGCCGGGCCGCGACGGCCTGCTGCACATCTCGGAAATCGCCAACTACCGCATCGCCAACATCAACGATGTGCTGAAGGTCGGCCAGCAAGTCCGCGTCAAGGTCATCGAGGCCGACGACAAGGGCCGCCTGCGCCTGTCCATCAAGGCCATCGGCGGCATCGAGCAGCAGCAGCAGCCGGGCGCCGGCGAGCAGCCCGCGCCGCAATCGGAACCGCAGGCCGAATAAGGTTTGCTTTTCTTGAGCAGAAACGGCACCGCGAGGTGCCGTTTTTGTTGCGATCTACGGTAAATTCTGGGCACGCGCGAACGGGCCGGTGGCGGCCACGAAGGAGGACGCATTGACCGGCACAGGACTCGACACGGCATGACGACCACGCGGCTGGCCGCCTGGCTGCTGGCGGGCTGCGGCCTGCTGGCGGCCGGCGGCTGCATTCCCAGCCAGCCGGCCGCGCACGGGCCGCAAAGCGAAGACATGTCGATGGACCAGTTCGCCCAGACGGACTTCAATCGCACGGTCACGCTCGAGATCCGCGACAACCTCGACAGCCTGTACGTGCTGCTGGACAAGCTCTACCGCCGCAATCCGCGCGAATGGCGCAAGATCGGCGTGCCCGACCAGCCGGCCGCGGTGGCGCGGGTGCGTCGCATGGTCGAGAACCGCACGCCGCCGCCGGGCCTGAACGGCCTGCGCGATATCCAGATCCTGGCCGTCTCGCTCGACCCGGCCTACCGGGGCGACCGCGTCGCGGCCTTCATCTACGGCTTGGCCGATACGATAATCGCGGCTCATAATGACAAGACGCGCATGTACCTGTCCGATGTCCTCGACGGCCAGCGAATCTACAATGCCGCCCGCAATGTCGAGGCGGCCGCGTGGCTGCTGGCCTCGCGCCGCGATGCGCGCGGAGAGCCCCTGCTGCTGGCCAACGAGATGTCCGACCTGGCCACCAACCTGAGCTTCGAACGCGAATTCGGCGCCATCATCGGCCGGCTGGACCTGATCGCCAACCTGCTGGGGGAAAATGCCCGGCGCGTCGGCATCAATTATGCGCAAGGCCTGCTGTTCTTCAATTTCCTGCCGGTGCGGTAGGGGACCGCGGCCGCCACGCTCTACAGGACCCGACAGTGATCGATCTCGCCGCCATCCAAGCCGCCCGCGCCCGCCTGCAGGGACAGGTGCTTAAAACCCCGTTCACGCATTCGCGCACGCTGTCCGACATCCTCGGCGCCGAGATCTGGCTCAAGTTCGAGAACCTGCAGTTCACCGCCTCCTTCAAGGAGCGCGGGGCGCTCAACCGCATGCTGGCGCTGGCGCCCCAGGAGCGCGCCCAGGGCGTCATCGCCGTGTCGGCCGGCAACCATGCCCAGGGGGTGGCCTACCATGCGCAGCGCATGGGCGTTCCCGCGGTCATCGTCATGCCGCGCTTCACGCCCACCGTCAAGGTCGCCAACACGCGCCGTTTCGGCGCCCAGGTCGTGCTGCACGGCGACACCTTCGACGACGCCCAGGCCCACGGCTACGAACTGGCGCGCGAGCGCGGCCTGGTCATGATCCATCCCTATGACGACCCGGCGGTGATCGCCGGGCAGGGCACCGTGGCGCTGGAAATGCTGGAAGACCAGCCCGACCTCGACGCCATGGTCATCGCCATCGGCGGCGGCGGCCTGATCAGCGGCATCGCCACGGCCGCGCGCGCCATCAAGCCTGGCATCGAGATCGTCGGCGTGCAGACCGAGCGCTTCCCGGCGATGTACGCCGCCATCCGCGGCGAGGCCATGGCCGCCGGGCACTACACCATCGCCGAGGGCATCGCGGTGAAGTCGCCCGGCGTCATCACCCAGGACATCGTGCGCCGCCAGGTCGATCGCATCGAACTGGTCAGCGAAAGCGACATCGAGCACGCCATCGTGGTGCTGCTGGAAATCGAGAAAACCGTGGTCGAAGGCGCCGGGGCCGCCGGCCTGGCGGCCTTGCTGCACGAACAGGCGGCGGGCGGCAGCCGCTTCCGGGGCAAGCGCGTCGCCCTGGTGCTCACCGGCGGCAACATCGACCCGCTGATGCTGGGAGAGCTGATCGAGCGCGGCATGGTGCGCGCGGGCCGCCTGGCACGCATCCGGGTCGACCTGCGCGACCTGCCGGGCGCGCTGGCCCATGCCACCAAGCTGATCGCCGACGCGCAGGCCAATATCACCGAAGTGCACCACCAGCGCGCCTTCACGGCCTTGCCGGTGCGCAACGTCGAGGTCGACTTCGTGCTGCAGACGCGCGGCCCGGAACACATCCAGGAAGTCATCGACGCGCTCAACGCGGCCGGCTTCGCGGCCAGCAACCACGATCACTGAGGCCGCGGCGGCTCCTGGTCGCGTGCCACCAGCGCCTTCAGGCGATAGAGCCGCTCGCGGCGCAGGATCGCCGCCAGCGGCTCAGGCGCCCGTCCCAGCGCCGCGTGGTCGTCCAGCACCGCGTCCACGGCCGCGCGCAGGCGCGTCGCGTCGGCCTCCCACCATGCCGCCAGCAGGCGGTCCGGCGTGCAGGCATCCAGGCCCTGGCGGCGCAGCTCCGAGCGGTTGAAATCCTTCAGGTTCCAGGTCGCCACGATGACCGTCGGCGGGTATTGCAGCCCGCACCGGGCGCGGCGCGCCAGGCCAGCGGCGATCACGTGGAAATCCTTGGGGTCGCTGTAGCGCAGCACCGCCTCGTAGGCGCCGGTGTCGGATTCGCCGGCCTGCGGAAAACACTGGTTCATTTCGGCCCACTGCGCCGCCAACACCTCTTCGGGAATCGCCCACAGGCGCGCCGCATTGCGACGCCATTCCTCGCCGATGCGTTCGCTCCAGACCGGCGCATACAGGCCCGCGGCGGCCAGGCGCAGCATCAGGCGCCGCACGATGCCGGACATGAGGACACAGGCATCCAGGACGACAAACGGGGGAGTATCGGAGTTCAGGGCGGACACGGCAACGGCGCACAGCGCGCCGGCAGGGCTACGGACGGCCCACACTGTAGCAGGAAGCTGGCCCCGGTTTCTGGTAACAAGAGATTGCCGCAGGCGGCGCGCCGGGCGGCCCGGCAAACTGGCGGATGTTATGCAGCAATAGGCGCCGAATCGCCGCGAGCTATCCGCTGTTATCGACAGTTATAGATTTGTTGCATCTATTAGGGAAAACCGCCTTGAGGCCGTTTTTTTGTTGAAGTAGCTTGCTCGGGTAATCCCTAATCGGGGCAGTGTATCCAGGCCGTATGACAACCGCATGAAAAGCAGGTAGCGCCTCTGCAATCACCGTAAGAAGATCGTTTCGGGAGAGTATCCGTGGATATTCCAAGCTTCATTCAGTCTCGTCCCATCATTGCGCATACTCCCCTGGGAAACAGCCTGACGTTCAAGCAGATGACCGGCCACGAAGGCTTGTCGCAACTGTTTGAATTCGAAGTCGAATTGCTGGCGGACAACTTCAACCTCGACTTGAAGCAACTGCTGGGCAAGCCGCTCACGCTGGAAATCGCCACCACCTCCGCCACGCGCTATCTCAGCGGGCTGATCGTGCGCTGCGTCATGGTAGGCCGCGAAAGCGGCACGTCGCGCAACTATGTCTACAAGGCCACGGTAAAACCCTGGCTGTGGTACCTGACCCAGACCTCCGACAACAAGATCTTCCAGCAGAAGACCATCCCGGACATCATCAAAGAAGTGCTGGGCGAATATGGCTACCCCTTCGAGACGAAGCTCACCGGCAGCTACCGCTCGTGGGAATACTGCGTCCAGTACCAGGAAACCGACTTCGCCTTCGTCAGCCGCCTGATGGAGCACGAGGGCATCTATTATTACTTCAAGCACGACAAGGGCCAGCACACGCTGGTCATGACCGACGACATCGCCTTGCATTCGCCGGTGCCGGGGTATGAATCCATTCCCTATTACGGGCCCGACCGCGTTTCCACTCCGCAAGAAGAATACGTGTCGATGTGGGAGATCTCGGCGCAGATCACGCCCGACGGCTATGCCACGGTCGACTACGATTTCACCAAGCCGGGCGCCAGCCTGGATGCGGTTTCCAAGCGGCCCGGCGGATCCGAGCCGGGCAACCTGGAAATGTTCGAATGGCAGGGCGGCTTCCAGGAAGCCCAGCACGGCGAACACTACGCGCGGGTGCGGCTGGAAGAGCTGCAGAGCATCCAGGAACAGGACCTGGGGCTGAGCAACGCCCGCGGCCTGGCGCCTGGCCACCTGTTCACGCTGCGCAACCATCCGCGCAAGGCCGAGAACCGCGAATACCTGGTCGTGTCGGTGAACTACCGCATGAGCGTGGGCGGCTATTCCACTGGCAGCGGCTCGGAGGAATTCTACGAAGAATCCTTCTCGGCGCTGCCGTCGAGCATCCAGTACCGCGCCCCGCGCGTCACGCCGATTCCCCGCACGCACGGCCCGCAGACGGCCCGCGTGGTTGGCCCCGCCGGCAAGGAAATCTGGACCGACAAATACGGCCGCATCAAGATCCAGTTCCACTGGGACCGCTACGGCCAGAAGAACGAAAGCAGCTCATGCTGGGTGCGCGTATCCAGCCCGTGGGCCGGCGGCGGCTTCGGCGGCCTGCAACTGCCGCGCATCAACGACGAAGTCGTGGTCGACTTCATCGGCGGCTGCCCGGACCGCCCCGTCGTGCTGGGCCGCGTCTACAACGCCAACAACATGCCGCCGGTGGAGTTGCCCGCCAGCGCCACCCAGAGCGGGTTCCGCAGCCAGTCGGTGTACGGCGATCCGTCGATGTGCAACAAGATGATCTTCGAGGACGCGCTGGGATGCGAACTGGTGCACATGCGCGCGCAGAAGGATATGTGCGATGAAGTGGTGAATGACCACAGCCACTCGGTCGGCTGTAATTATGCCGTCGAAGTCGGCGAGCATTACAGCATCAAGGCGAAGACGCTGGGCGTGGAGATCGCCGATACGACCAGCATGGTGCTCAATGGCGCTACGACGGTGAACCGCAAATCCTATACCGAAGACACCAAGGGCGTAGTGATCGAAACTACCACCGGGGATGTCACCAGGTCGACCACCGGCGTGCTTACCAACGTACAGACTGGTCTGCAGGCGCTGACAGAGGTCGGTGCCGTCGGACATTATCTGTTGGGCGGCTACGGTTCCGTGCATGTCGGGAATGTCAAGAAAACCATCTTCGGCAACGTAGGCTGATTTCCCATTTCACGAGAGATCCCGATGGCGACAGGAAACATTCCGGATATTGACGACGACGTCAAGGCTGCCATCAATCAACTGGGGCAGGATGCCACTCCGCAGCAGATAGCCGACATCGTGGCGGCGCATGCGCGCGACGGCGTGCCGAACGGCTCCCCCGAACTGCGCCAACTGGCAGCGGAACAGGCCCTTGCTGCCTACCAGGATCAAGGCATGGCGCCTGGAAAGGCCGCGACCCTGGGCGCCGTCAAGGCTTATGAGGAAGGACAAAAATCCAAGCCCTCGCTGCAGGAGCAGGCCCAGAATTTTCTTGGCAACGGCACCGAAGTCCCCACGGCCGACGCTGTCCGCGAGCTGCCTGGCGTATCGATGGGTGACCACGATGAGGCCCTGGACGAGGCCACCGATCGCATGGGCGCGGCGGATATTCCCCCCGGCCTGGCGGCGCAAGCGCAATTGGCCATTGCCAACGCGGCCAGCGGGGGCACCATGGTGGCATCGGGGTTGGAGATCCATGGCAAGCTGAAGGTCACTGTGCACGACTACGTGTCATTGGACTATCAAGATTCCCAGATAAAGGCCACGGTCGGGCCCGTCCAGTACAACCACCACGGCAATGTCACCATTCGCGCCAACGCGGCCTACCTGACGGCGGACTCTATAGACATCCAGGCGCACGAGAGCGAAACCAATATCGTCCGTGGCGAGAAAATATCCAATGTGAACTCGTTCTCGCTCGGCTGGGGGCCGTGGTACCAGAGCAATTTCGGGTCCACGACCTCCAAGTTCGCTTTTTCCGTTACCGCGGCAGGGGTGAACATGCATGTCGCGCCAGTGAAGGCGGGCGTGGCGGTGCGGATGGTCACGCGCTACGCCGGGCGGACCGGAATCAAAGGAATCTCGTTCGACGATACGGAAGACCATGTCAGCAAGGCCAATCTCGCCTTGATGGGGGTTTCCGTTCTGATGATGTTCATTTGAACTCTTGTTCCAACTGAATTCGACTCAAGGTGTTCAATGACGGATCCGTACAAGAACATTCCTTACGTGGCTCCCGGCTCCCCTGCAGCCGGCGCGGTAGACGAGGTGAGTGCTTTCTGGGCCGAGAACGGTGGCAATGTCAGCCCCGCGCAAGTCGAGCAGTTCGTCAAGCACACGCTTGAGAGCCACGGGACCGATCCCGTTACCGCGGCCGCATCGGCTCGCACGGCTAGCCTGCTGGCCGAGCAGAATCCTGGCGGTGCCCAGGCCGCGGCCGAAAATGTCGTGGGAGTGACGCTGGCTGATCCCGCGAGAGCGGCAGATAGCGCCCGGGACCAGGTCAATGCCGAATTGGCGCGGACGGGGAAAACAGCCGACCAGCTCAGCCGAGAAGAAAAAATCGCATTGGCCGAAGGGCAGGCCAAGCAATCCCTGGCCACGGCAGGTATTCCGGAAAGCGAATCGTCGGGGCCCGTGAGCGAGGCCGTATCCCGGTTGGTCGACCAGGGCGTGGCGCCCGATCTTGCTGCGGCAGCCGCCGTTTCAATCGTGCTCGGCCAGATGATGCCGAGCGCCGATTCGTTTTCCATCTTCGGTTACCTGACCATGCTGGTGCACGGAGATGCCGAATACAACTTCCTGAATACCGAGTCGCTGAAAATTGCCAATAGTGCCATTCACACCAATATGACTGGCACCACCTACGACATGAGCGGCCACGATATCAGCCTTTATACCCACACTATAAAAACCAAGGCTTCCAAGGAAGAGATGCGCTCTCGAAACTCGCTCGCCCGCGGCGAGTACCACGGTACCTATGAATCCTTCTCTCCCATTTCAATCTCGTTCTATTGGCTGAACATGGCCCGGCGCGGATGGCAGACTCGCGACCTGGGCCTCGCCTCGATGGGCATCTCGGGGTTGCGGGTCTATTTTGCGGGCTACGATTCCGACGTAGTGCTTTCAGCGAAAGCCGATAGCGAGCGGGACTACCGCGCTTCGCTGCTGGACCTGTACATGCTGGGACGCGACAAACGCAAGGCTCGCAAGACCCACATTAAGTAAGGAGTTGTCGTGCCGCCATTTGATGTGCTTCCAGGCTCAAGCGCCGCCGCAGCGGCGGCGGAAGCGGGACGAAAAACCTATGAGCTCACCGGGTTCGGCTCCAGTCTGACGCCAATACTGGAGAAATACGGAGTCGACCCGGTGACTGCCGCGGCGGTCAGCGCCGCTGGCGACCAGTTGGCAATGCGCCAGGACCCCGCCCAATGCCGGATTCCGATGTCGTCCGAGGAAATGTCCGGGCTGGCGGAAAGCCTGGTAGGCTCCGCTGTGGCCGACCCGCGCGTTGCGGGAAACCAGGCTCGTAATGCCGTCCAGAATGCCGATCCGGGCCTGAGCAAGAGCGAACTCGAGGCCCTGGCTGCTACTGAGGCGGGCGATGCGGCCGAGGCTGCGGGGGGCGACCGCGCGTTGGCAGAGGCAAAGGCGCGCGACGCCATGGCTCAGGGCGTGGCGCCGGCCATGGCTGCTTATGCCGCCGCCGCATCCGCCGCGGCTACCGCCGTGTCCGGCAACCCCGACAGTAGCCCGGGGATTGAAATATTCGGTTATCTGAAGGCCCTCGTCCAGGGGTTGGTCACCGAGACTTATTTGGCGAAAGAGACCAAGACCGTACAGAACGCCACCAACTGGACGATAGGCGCCACTTTCGTCCAGACCACCACCGGAACGCTGCGGATCAATTGCAATAAGTACCTGGCCGACGCCGAAACCGACCATGTCGACATCGATCACACCATGTCGCACTACAAGGCTGGCTATGAGGTGGAGGCCCCTAGCCCGGTCTTTCGCACCTCGACGAGCGTCACCGCGGCGACGCAACTGAATGCGGTGTATTGGGCCAGGACGACTTCCGCCGCAGCCTACAAGCGCGTGATGTTCATCCTGGACATTTACGCGGCGGCCCTTGGCACGCAGAACAACTTCTTGCAGAAGAACGTGACGGACAAACTGGTTGCACGTTGTTTGCTGATGCTGATCCAGAAGAATATTACGTTTTTCCACTGAGCTGACCCGTGAAAATCATCAAGCCGTTGAGGCTGCTCGTCATGCCGAGGCCATATCGTTGGCGTGGAGGAATCCATCTCGCCGTTACCATCGGTGCCCTGTGCGAGCATCGTGAAAGCGGGCCGTTGCTCTTGCCGGAGCATGCGCTGATGAATGAAGCGCTGCCGGAGCTCGATGCCGATGAAATGCTTGACTTCGTAATGCCCAAACCTCATCCCGAGTTCCTGGTCAGCGGGCACGCCTGTACAGCCCACCAACGGGATAAAACGAGTTGCATGGTCAGCGTGCGGGTGGCGGACAAGTGCAAAGATGTCCTGGTGCTAGGCGATCGCTATTGGCTGGACAATCGGATTTCCGATCCCCAGCCGTTCGAGTCCATGCCCTTGACATGGAACCGCTCATTTGGCGGTAGCGGCGTGCCGGAAAATCCCCTCGGCGTAGGCCTGGAGGAGGTTGAAGTCAATGGCGTACGCGTGGTGCCGCTGCCCAACCTCGAATCGCCTACCGAGCGTATTCATGCCAAGGGCCAGCGCGTACGCCCCTGCAATATGGGCATGATCAGGGTGGATTGGCCGGAGAGGCTGAAGCAGTTCGGGTCGTGGGATCAGCAATGGCTGGAAGAGGTGGGTACGGGATTTTTCGACGACATGCAGCCGTCGGTTTTCAACGCGGCGGCCGATGATCAGATCTGGCGCGATCGCGATGAGCTGCCGCTGGGCGAGCCGTTCGAGATCTGGAACATGCAGCAAGAGCAGCAATGCTGGTCCGGCGCGCTTCCGCAGCTGCGCGCACGCTGTTTCGTGAGCCGCCGCTATGAGGGCGGACGTCTCGATGAGATGGCGATGCGTTGCACGACGGTCTGGTTCGTGCCGCACCAGAAGCGCTACATATTGCTGTTTCACGGCTCGCTGCCGATACATGAGGACGACGGACATGATGTGCTGGCGATCATGGCTGCCATAGAGCAGGCCGGACAGCCAAGGACACGCGAGCACTACGAGCAGATTTACGCGTTGCGCAACGATCGTCAACAAGCAGTGCTGCACGCATTCAAGGATGATGAGCTCATGCCAGGCGATATGCTGGCGCCGTGGCTCGAACAAACCGACCTGGGCAGCAACGCCATCGTCTCGAAACTGGGGCGCCTGCTTGGCGAAAGCGGGTTTCCTGCCGGAACATTTGTGGGGCCAGTCAAGCCGCTTACTTTGGGCGACCTGCCCGAACTCATCGAGGCTGGCAATAAGCTGCGGGAGGATACGCTCGCCGAACACCAGGCGGCCAGAGCGGCTGCCCTCGATCCGGCATGGGACGATGTAAAAGACGAAAGGCAGGCGGCGTGGCGCAAGCTTGACCAGGATATCTATCGCAATCTCGATTTTTCGCCCGATAGAAAGGAGGATTTCGTGCTGCCGGTAAGCGGCCCTCCCGAACTCGGCGACATGCACGGGCCGCCCAAGTCGCTGGAGCGGCGTCGGGAATATCGCCAGGCGGCGAGGGAAATAGGCAAAACGCCCAATGAGATGGCGGATTTTGTTCGCTCGTCCATGAACAAGCTGTACCTGTACTCCGTCCATTACCAGAATGGCGTGCCACGGGTCGGGGCGCATCGGGCCGTTGCGCTGCGTGAGAGGGTAATGAAAAGGTACCGCCTCGGCCGCGATCTCTCGCGCATGGACCTTACCGGAGCGGATCTGTCCGGCATGGACCTGTCTGGCGCGGATTTCACGGAAACCTGGCTGGAGAATGCGGACTTCAGCGGCAGCAATCTGTCGGGGGCGATGTTCAAGAAGACGGTGCTGGCTCGCGCCACGCTGCGCAATGCCAAGCTGGACGGGGCGACCTTGTCCGGCTGCAATATCAGCGAAGCGATATTCAGCGGCTGCGCGCTGCATGGTGCGCTGTGGAAGAAAGTCATATCCGAAAAAGGCACGCATATCGAAGATTGCACTTTCGAGGACGCACGCCTGGAAAATTTCGACTTCGAACGGGCCTGGTTCACGCGCGTGGAGTTTGCGTCCAGCAAACTGGATTCAGTCGATTTCCGCGAGTGCCAATTTAACGAGTGCGCCATCACCGCTTCAATCCTGGACAAGACTGATTTCGACAAGTGCAAGATTGCGGGCATGAGAGTGCGTTCCTGCGCGTGGACGGGCGCTATGCTCGACGAAACACTGATCGGCAATCTGGATATGGAGGGCTGCCAAGTGCAGAAAACGACCTTCACGTCCTCGGTAACGTTGCACCAGAGCCGCATGGTGGACTGCATGTTCCAGCAAACTATGTTCCGGAGCGTGTGCTTTTCGGACGCGGACCTGTCTCGCTGCGTGTTCGAGCGCTGCGATCTGTCGGAAGCGAATTTCCACGGCTGCACGTTGCGGCAGATTCGTACGCCGCAGGCCATGTTCGTAAGAGCGAATTTCGATCTGGCGGACCTGTCTGGCGGAAACTTCATGTATGGCGTATTTCAGAAGGCCAGCTTTATCGGCGCGAAGCTGGCCGGCTGCAATTTCTTTCGAGCCGATATGAGCGAGACCCTGCTGGATGCGTCGACCGATGTCGCTGGAGCATACGTCCATCGCACGCGGCTGGTTCCCCGGCGTTCACCCGCCCGGTTGGTGGATGGTTCACTATGAGCAAGCAGGCAATACTGGAGAAAGCCCATACGCTGGAGCTCATCCAGGATATGAGTGTGGCGGGCGATGTTTTCGACGAAGATATGTTGGAGGGAATGACATTCCAGAATGTCGACTTTTCGCGAGCGCTCCTGAAGCAGGCCTCTTTCAAGGACTGCATTTTTTCCAAATGCCGGTTTGTCGGCCTGGTGGCTGAAGGTGCAAACTTCTCGGGTACGCGATTCATCGATTGTGATCTTGCCGACGCATCATTCGACAGATGCAATTTCCATCAGGCGGGTATTCTCACGACCGATTTGTCCCGGGTAGTATTCCGGGACTGCGAATGCGAAAAGCTGGATATTACGGACAGCAAGGCGGTGCAAGCTTGCTTCCGCGGACAGCGGTTGTACGATGTCAATTTCCTGGACGTTGTGCTGGACGGGGCGGATTTCAGCGGCGCGGACTTATCCAAGGCGCTGCTTTATGAACTCGACCTGCGCACAGTAGTATTGCAGGACGCCGTGCTGCAGGATGTGGCGTTTTCGGGATGCGATGTCTCCGGCCAGGATTTTGCCGGCCAGAATCTCGCGGGCGCCCAGTTCAATGAGGCTCGGCTTCATGAGGTGAACTTCTCGCGTTGCGCCCTGGCAATGAGCAATTTCAGCGACAGCAAAGTCGAGCGCAGCGCGTTCCTGGAAGCGGATGTGCGGGAGTCGTTGTTTGTCAATGCCGATATCCAGCAATCCAGTTTCGCTGGTGCCTGCCTCGACAGGACTCTATGGAATGGCGCGGTGGTGGTGGGCAGCGATTTTGGTTCCGCCAGCATGAACATGGCGGGGTTCCAGCAGGCCAATGTGGAAGGCTCCCGCTTCGTGGGCGCCGATTTGCAGTATGCAGATTTTTCTTATGCGCGGCTGGAGCACTGCTCTTTTGCAGACGCGTCCATGAACGAGACCAAATTTCACCGGGCCTTGTGCGACGCTGATTTGAAGCGCCGGGCCGGCGCAGTGGAGCGGGATGCCGAGTTGTTCGAGGCAGAGTTGTGGAGCGCGCGTTGAGCGCTGACTATAGGAGCTAGATATGCCATTCTGGGGATGCATGGGGACCGGTAAAAGCACCGGTATCGGCCCGTACATGACTGGAGTCTCGAAAAACGAGATGCTCAGTTGCATGAAGTTGCCGACCACCAATGTCTTTATCAAGAACAAGCCGGCGCACAATCTCTATTCGGTGGCGCCGCTTACGATCGACATGCCGTCATCCATATTGGGCGCGGCCAGCGGTACTCTGTTCATGCTTGGCATGACGATCGCGCTGTTTGCCACCACGGTCATCGCGTCGGGCGGGCCGATCATACGCTGGCTCTGCCTGGCCATCCAGAACCTCTGGAACACCATCGCCGCTTATCTGAAGCGCGACCAAGGTCTGGTTCTGGTCTTGAGCGCCTGATTCGATGCGCTACGCCGGTGTATGGCGCGTCATTGTGTGCATCGCCGCGATCGGCCTGGTCGCGGCTGGCACAGTTGTGCTGATTGGCAGCGAAAGTGCCCGGATGCAGAACCCGTTCCAGGCTACCGGCGCCGATGGTATCGAGAACGCGCTGCGCTGCTATCTGATGGCTGGCGGGATGGTCCTGCTGTACCGGGGCATATCGATGTTCGAGGCACAGCACCTGCGCACCAAGGGCCTGCCGGGCACCGGCGAGATTGTCTCGGTCTTGCGGGTAGGCAGGCCGGAGAACAAGTCCGACCGGCATTGGTATCAACTGGTCGTGCGGGTCGAGCCCGAAGATGCCTCCCACGCCGGCTTTACCGCCAAGGTCATTCAACTGGTCAAGGACGGCGGCGAGCGCCGGCTGGTCGCCGGCACGCGGGTGCCGCTTAAATACCTGCCGGGCTCGAAGGCCGTGCTTTTGATGACGGATGGCGCGCTGGCCTCCATCAGGCATTCGCTGAGGTAGCGTCCCGCCTTACTTGCGTGGCCGGCGCGCGTACGCCAGCGCATAAACCACTGCACTGCCAATGACCAAGGCTCCCGCCAGCATCACCTGCATCCCCCGCGTCAGCCCCTCCGGGTAAATCAGCCCGAACACATAATGGTCGATAAACCCGCCCGGGTAGCCTTCCTGCCCGGCCATCTGCCGCAAATCATTTTCCAGCGGCGTCAGCGGACAGATCCAGCCCAGGCCCATCACCGTGGCGCCCCAGGCCAGGGCCGCCAGGTGCCACGGCATCAGCCAACGCTTCCACAGGACCAACAGGCCGCCCAGCGCCACGAACAGCACAAAGGCGGCATGCACCAGCAAGACGAAGTCGGCGAGGGCGCGGTAAAGCATTGCTGGCCCTTGCCGCGGCTTGCCGCGTCAGCGGCGGCGCTGGGGCCGGCCGGCTTCCGGCTGGCGCCGCTTGCGCATCAATGCCACCAGCAGCCAGCAGCCGATCAGCACCGAGGCGGCCGTGCCGGCCACCAGGCCGATGTGCTGGCTACCCTGCATGGCGCCCAGGCCGCGCGCGGTCAGGTAGCCGGGCAGCAGCATGAGCGGCATCCAGGCCACCGCCGACAGCACATTGGCGAGCTGGAAGCGGGCGTGGTTCATGCCCATGATGCCGGCCACGGTGGGAATGGTGGACCGGATCGGCCCCAGGAACCGGCCGATCAGTACCGAGGCGAAGCCATAGCGGTAGAAAAACAGCCGCGCCCGCGCCACGGCGGTGCGCTGGGTGTTGAACGGCCAGCGGCGCATCAGGCCGGGACCCAGCCAGCGGCCCAGGCCGTACGAGATCGCGTCGCCCACGATGGCGCCGGCGATGCCCCAGGCCAGCACATTCCAGGGCGACAGCGTGCCCGCACCGATCAGGCCGCCGGTCAGCAGCATCAGCGCGGTGGCGGGGATGAACAGGCCGACCAGGATCAGCGATTCTCCCAGCGTCAGCAGGAAGGTGATCGGCCCGGCCCAGTCCTGGTTGGCCTGGATGAACTGGCCGATCTTGTCGATATAAGCGTCCATGCGAAAAATAGGGACTTGAATGCTGGACATGTTACCGCAGGGCGTATGTCGGGAATCCTGCCGAAGGCACCGGCGCCGCTGAAAAGTAACGGGATTTATACGCGCCAGCGGGGCGAGGCGGGGGCCCTGGCCGCACGGGCGGCGTCGGCGCCCGATATTGTAAATATTGGCAATTGCGCGCCTGCGCGCCGAATGGTGCACCCACCCGGAATCGAACCGGGACGCCTTGCGGCGAGAGATTTTAAGTCTCTTGCGTCTACCAATTTCGCCATGGGTGCGCGCGGCGGCAATGGCGGAAGCGGTGGGATTCGAACCCACGAAGGGCGCAAACCCTTGCCGGTTTTCAAGACCGGTGCCTTCAACCACTCGGCCACGCTTCCGTTCGCGCCCCGGTATGGTACCGCGGCGGGAAAGTCCGGGCCGTGGACGCAAGCGCCGCATGGCCGGTTTGGATCTTCCGTAAAGGGCAGCATAATAATCCATTTGATTGAGGAGGCGCGCGATGCGAGCAATAGAGATTTCCCAACCCGGCGGTCCGGACGTGCTGGTGCCGACCGAGCGCTCCATGCCTGAACCAGGCGCCGGCGAAGTGCTGATCAAGGTCGCCGCGGCCGGCATCAACCGTCCGGACGTATTCCAGCGCAAGGGCAACTACGCGCCGCCGCCGGGCGCCTCCGACCTGCCGGGCCTGGAAGTGGCCGGCGAGATCGTCGGCGGCGATGCCGCGGCGGGCGGTTTCGCGGTGGGCGACAAGGTGTGCGCGCTGGTGGCGGGCGGCGGCTATGCCGAATATTGCGTCGCGCCGGCCGCGCAGTGCCTGCCCATTCCCAAAGGCCTGTCCGACATCGAGGCCGCCGGCTTGCCCGAAACCTACTTCACCGTCTGGAGCAATGTGTTCGACCGCGGCGCCTTGCAGGCCGGCGAGGCCCTGCTGGTGCATGGCGGGGCCAGCGGCATCGGCACCACGGCCATCCAGCTGGCGCGCGCCATGGGCAACCCGGTGTACGCCA
Organism: Bordetella genomosp. 2; assembly: GCF_002261345.1. Taxonomy (GTDB): domain Bacteria; phylum Pseudomonadota; class Gammaproteobacteria; order Burkholderiales; family Burkholderiaceae_B; genus Bordetella_A. The sequence goes on from NZ_NEVT01000003.1 coordinate 677,942, forward strand.
CGGTGGGCAGCGACGAGCGCGTGCGCGCGGTCGAGCAGCTCGGCGCCGCCAAGGGCATCAACTACAAGACGCAGGATTTCGTCAAAGAGGTCCTCGACGCCACCGGCGGCGCCGGCGTCAATGTGATCCTGGACATGGTGGCTGGCGACTACATCAACCGCAACATGAAATGCCTGGCCGATGACGGCCGCATCGTGGTCATCGCCCTGCTAGGCGGGGCGCGCGCCGAAGTCGACTGCAACCAGATCCTGCGCCGCCGCCTGACGCTCACCGGCTCGACCCTGCGGCCCCGCCCGGTGGCCTTCAAGGGCGCCATCGCCCAGGCGCTGCGCCAGCGCGTCTGGCCGCTGCTGGAGCAGGGCGCCATCAAGCCCATCGTGCACGCCACCTTCCCGCTCGAGCAGGCGGCGGCGGCGCACGCCATGATGGAGGCCGGCGAGAACATCGGCAAGATCATCCTGACCGTGTAACGCCTGCCCGGGCCACGGCGTATTTTGCGGTAAACAGGATACAATCTTGGGTTTGACCCGGATTTCGTCCGGGCCCACCCCATACCGTTTTGCGCCATGACCTCTCATGAGAACCGCGCCCGGCTCGTCCTGGGCAACTGGAAGATGCACGGCAGCCTGGCCGAGAACACCGCGCTCCTCGAGGCGCTGCGGGCGGCCGACCCGGCCTCCCACTGCGAAATCGGGGTGTGCGTGCCGTTCCCGTACCTGGCCCAGGCCGCGTCCGTCCTGGAGGGCAGCGCCGTGTCCTGGGGCGCGCAGGACGTCAGCGCGCACGCCAAGGGCGCCTATACGGGCGAAGTGTCGGGCGCCATGCTGAAGGAATTCGGCTGCCGCTGGGCGCTGGCCGGCCACTCCGAGCGCCGCACCCTGCACGGTGAAGCCGACCAGGCCGTGGCCGACAAGGCGCGCGCCGCGCTCGACGCCGGCCTGACCCCGGTAGTGTGCGTGGGCGAGTCGCTGGCCGATCGCGAGGGCGGCAACACCCTCGGCGTGATCGAGCGCCAGCTCGAGCCGGTCCTGGCCCTGGGCGCCGACGCGCTGTCGCGCATGGTGCTGGCATACGAACCCGTGTGGGCCATCGGCACCGGCCGCACCGCCACCCCCGAGCAGGCCCAGGAAGTCCACGGCGCCATCCGCGTGGCGCTGCGTGGCCTGGGCGCCGGGCAGGTGCGCGTCCTCTACGGCGGCAGCGTCAAGGCGGCCAATGCCGCCAGCCTGTTCGCCATGCCCGATATCGATGGTGCCCTGGTGGGCGGCGCGTCGCTCGTGGCCGAAGAATTCCTGCGCATCGCCGCAGCCTAAGTTTCCGTCCGGAGTCTTCAATGTCTTTGACACTCACCATTTTGCTGGTCGTCCAGGTCCTGTCGGCCCTGGCGATCATCGTCCTGGTCCTGCTGCAGCAGGGCAAGGGCGCCGATATGGGCTCGGCATTCGGCAGCGGTTCTGCCGGCAGCCTGTTCGGCGCCTCCGGGGCGGCCAACTTCCTGTCGCGTTCCACCAAGTGGGCCGCCGTGATCTTCTTCGTCAGCACCCTGGGCCTGGCCTACCTGAGCCACGGTGGCTCGTCCTCGGGCGGCGCCATGGAATCCGGCGTCATGCAGGATTTCCCGGCCGATCGCTCCGTGCCGCAGGTGCCCGGCGCCGCCGGCAACGGCAACAGTTCCGTGCCGCAAACGGCCCCGGCCCAGCCGGACGCCTCGGTGCCGCAGGCTCCGGCCCCGGCCGCGCCGCAATCGGAATCCAAGCCGGCCGACGTGCCCGCCGCCCCCGCGCCGGCCGACAAGCCGGCCGAGCAGCCGTCCGCCGAAAAACCCGTTGAACAGCCGGTCCAGCCGGCCGCGCCCGCCCAGCCCGAAAACACCCCTAAGCCGGCCCAGTAGCAGCGCCTGGTCGGCGTTCGGCGTTGGCCGGGCGCCGATTTCCATGCTAGAATGCCCGACTTTCCAGCGGCAATAGCCGTACACGGGAAGCCAAGCCGACGTGGTGGAATTGGTAGACACGCTATCTTGAGGGGGTAGTGGCGAAAGCTGTGCGAGTTCGAGTCTCGCCGTCGGCACCAAGAATTCCCTCCCTGCAAACGCCGGGAAGCCCGCAAGACCCGCAACTCGCAAGAGTGCGGGTTTTTTGTTGCCCGGGCATCGCGCGATTCGCGCCTCGCGCCAGTTCCTTCCAGCTTTTCCTCGCCTTTTCGCGCCGGCATTGCCCTGCAGGGGCGCTTGCCGTCACAATGGCGGCAGCAATCAGGAAAGGGAAATATGTCGATTCAAACGTTGGGCCGCTGCGCGGCGGTGGTGTTTCTGGCCGGGCTGGTTTCCGGATGTTCCTCGACCGGCTCCGGAACGGTAAGTCGATTGTTCAACGAGTGCACCTGGAATCGCAGCGAATGCCTCTATGAAGGGTCGTACGAGCCCGACGAGGAAGCGTATGCGGAAGAAGAGGCGAAGCGCCTGAACCAGGAGCAGTCCGGGCGGTTGCGCTTCTGGTAGCGCTGGCCGGCCGGCCCTCGCCGAGGGCCGGCCGGCCTGTCACGGGTTCCAGTGAAACCAGCCAGCAGAGGCAACTTATGGACCTGGACGTCAAGTCGATCATGGAGCGTTTGCCGCATCGCTACCCGATGCTCCTGATAGACCATGTGGCCGATATGGTGCCGCAGCAGAAGATCACGGCGATCAAGAACGTTTCCGCCAGCGACCCTTTCCTGGCGGTGGGCCAGACCATGCCCGCGGCGCTCATCGTCGAGGCGATGGCGCAGTCGGCGGCGCTGTTCTCCTTTGCCGACGAAGGCAGCCAGCGCCGGCCGGACCAGGGCCAGGCTGTCTATTATTTCCTGGGGATCGACGGCGCGGCGTTCCTGAAGCCGGTTGTCGTGGGCGACCAATTGCGCCTGGAAGTGCGGGCGGTGCGGCTCAGTCGCGCCATTTGCAAGTACCGCGGCCAGGCCTTCGTGCAGGATGACCTGGTGGCCGAGGCGACCATCCTGTGCGCGATACGCAGCTCGCCCGAATCACCCGCATAGCGGCGTGGTACTGTAGAAGGCCTACATCCACCTATCTGAGGCGTCGAATCATGGGCAAATCAAAGATCGACGCCCAGAGCGTCGTCAACGTGCAGGTTGGTGCGCTTACCGGCCCGAGCGATGCGCTGATGCTGCGCATTTCATATGCCAGCCGCGAAATGGCCGCCGGGCAGGAAGGCGCCGCGACGTCGCAGGTAAAGGTATACGCGCTGACCAACGACCAGGCGGAAGACCTCGCGACCCAGCTCAACAGCGCGTTGCGCTGGATCGAGGGCAAGCCTCGCGACCGGTTTCACTGAGCGGGCCGCCGCCGCGGCCGGCGACTCATTTGAAACTTGGGTTGACTTCCGGGCGGGGTACGTCCATAGTGGGCGTGATCTTCAAGTGTCGTGATCGTTGTGCGGTCATGCACGATTAACGTGCCATCATTGTCCTCAGTCCTTCCTTGATCGTCTGTTCGAGCAATCGTTCGAACGTTATTTTTATTAGGGAAGTACTATGGAAACCGGCATCGTCAAATGGTTCAACGCTGAAAAGGGCTTTGGCTTCATCATGCCCGAGAACGGCGGCAAGGATCTCTTCGCGCACTTTTCGGAAATCGAAAGCGAAGGCTTCAAGTCGCTGGAAGAGAACCAGCGCGTGAGCTACGTGTCCTCGCAAGGGGCCAAGGGCCCGCAGGCCACCAAGATCCGCGTGCTCTGACGCACCAGCGTTGAAAAAAAGCCCTCTGTATAGAGGGCTTTTTTGTTGGGGCAACGGCGTGCTAGTGCTTCTTGCCCAGCATGCTGTCGCGCGCCTGTTCGGCCCGCGACGCGCCGATCGCGGTTTCCACCTTCTTCACTTCCTCGGGCGGCGGCAGCACGGCTGGCATGCCCAGCGCTTCTATCCAGAGTTCGCGGGTCCAGCCTTTGGTGTGGTAGAGGTGGTGGTCCTCGTCCTTCTCGACGGCGTCGAATGCCTGCTTGAGCACCTTCGCGGTCGTGCCGTTCATTTTCTCGGCCAGCAGCCCGATCAGTTCCCAATTCAGGTGGTCCTTGGTTTCGGCCAGCACCACGCATTCCGCGGCGACGATCTGCGCGGCGGCCGGGTCGCCTTGCGTCTTCGCCAGCTCGATGGCCTTGACCAGCGATTTGCCGTGGTGCGCGACGACGGCGCGCGATGGCACGTCGGCGTCGGGGTCCAGCCCCAATTGTTCAAAGACGGTCAACAGGACCTGGCGGTGCGTGGTGGTTTCCTCCAGGTAGCCTTGCCACTCTTCCTTCAGGTCGTCGTTGATCGCGCAGCCGATCGCGGCCTGGTATACCTGCACGCCGCCCATTTCTGTTTCCAGGGCCTGGTAGAGCAGGTCTTCGACTTGGTTGGGTTTGATGCTTGCTGTCTTGGCCATTGTGATCTCCGGATGTGGGAATATCCCTCGTGAGCCCGTGAGGGAATTCCAGTCATCCGCAAATAGCGTGCCTGGCCCGCGCGGAGTCAGCCCTTGCTCGAGGCGTCCAGCCGCTTGACCTGTTCAGCGTGCTCTTTGCGGTCTTGCTCGAGCACGCGCAGTTTGTCGGCGAAGGCCGACAGTTCGTTGATCCAGCTCACCAGCATGCAGGCGTTGCAGATGGCCAGCGACACCAGGAAACCGGCCACGAACGGCACCCATGGCCCGCCGCCGGAGCCGTCCGCCAGGATGCCCAGCGCGTACAGCAGGACGCCCACGGCGGCATTGAAGGCAAAAGCCCGCCAGAACCGGGCGCGCATCTCGGTGCGCTTGATGGCATAGCGGTCGAGTTCGCGTGCGCGCAGCACGCCCGCGCCGGTGATGTTGTGGAACTGGCGAAAGAACCAGCCCAGCAGCCCCGTGACCAGTACGTTGATGCCCGACAGGCTCTTGATGGTGCTGGAAGCGCCGACGACGGGCAACAGCATGGCTGCCCCGCCATATGCCAGGGTAATGATTGCTATCACAGACCATCTGGCGAGTCGGGTCATGGAGTAATCAGGCTGAAATCACCTTGTTGCGGATGAGTTCACCGAGCCAGGTCGTCATGTCGGCATAGAAGGCGTCGATGTTCGGCACGCCGTCCACCGACCTGAGCGGTATCGTACTACTGATCTTCAAGTCGTTGCCCGAGACGGTGGTGCCGTCGGCGAGCTGCAGCGCCACGGTGTTCTCTTCCTGGTCGCGCAGCGCGATGCCCAGGTTGTCCATCAGCCGGACCGTGTCGCCCGGCTGGGCGCGGCTGCGTTTCGGGTAGCGGATCTCCAGCCATACTTCCAGGTTGCCGTCGAAGACCGCGTCTTCGATATCCAGCTTGGCGTAGCTGTCGTCGCCCATGAAGCCCTTGATCAGGGACAGCACGGTCGGGTCGGGCGCCAGCTTGGCGACGTTGCGCGCCTGCCCGGCGGCAAGCTGGACGGTCGAGCCGTCCGGCGCCGTGTGGGGCGCCTGGTTCATGAAAGGGCGGCCGATCGACACGGCTTTTACATGGGACTTGCGGATCCGTTCCTTGGTGGCTTTTTTCGGTTCGTCGACCAGGGCGATGCCGGCGTCCGGCCCGATGGCCCAGCACTGGTCGCGCAGCAGCCATGCCAGGTGCTGTTCCAGCCCGCTGGCGCGCAGGCTGGCCGATTGCACCAGGGCGACATGGTTGTCGATCAGGGCGAAGAACAGCACGCCGGGCACGAATTGCTGCTGCGTGCCGTTCATCTTGGGCGGCTGCAGCGCCGCCATGACCAGCGACGCGGCGTCCGGGTTGTCCTCGACCACCAGTTGGTGGCTGCCGCGCTCGAATGTCAGCAGCGTGCCGCACAAGGCAGCCCCCATCTGCCGCGGCTGGTTGATCACGCGGCAGGCGTCGGCGGCCGCGTCGATGGTTTCGAGCCGGTCCTTGATGCGTTTCCGGTCGCCGAGCGCCGCGGCCAGCAACTGTTGCAGAGTCTGGGTATTGGCCGGCTGCAACTGGCTGCGCCGGTAATAGACCTTTCTGGTGCTCGTCTTGCTCGTCGCCACTTCACCCTCCCTTGGATTGGTCCAGCGGCCACCGATCGGCCCGCGGCCTGGCGGGCGATGCGCACGGATTCCATCCGTCCTGGTGACTAGAACATAACAAGTCCGGGCGGAAGTATTGATAAATATGTAGGCGCCGGGCGGCCGAATACTGTAATTATATCCAGTATATCGGCCTGCCGCCGCGCTGCCCGGCGGTGCGCTTTGACCAATTTTCCTGGTCCGCTTTCAGCGCGTTTCAACTCCGGGCGGCGGGGGCGCTGCATGCTCCTTGTGTTGCGCCGCATCAAGGTCCGGCGCGGCACGAGTGGCCAATATCGGGTGTCCCTCATCAACCGGAGATAGCAAATGGATAGTACGGGCACCTGTTGGCAGGACTCCCCACACGGCTACGGCGTGGTCAGCCGCTGCCTGCACTGGGGCATGGCGACGCTGTTCGCGTGGCAGTTCGTGGGCGCCATCCTGCATGCCTGGGACCGCGAAGCGGCCGTGACACGCTGGTTCTGGTCCTCGCACGGCTCGCTGGGCGCGATGCTGCTGGTGCTGGCGCTGCTGCGCGGCATCTGGGGCCTGGCCAATTCGCGTCGCCGCCCGCCGGCCGATCCGAACATATGGGGTCGCCTATCCAGCGCGGGCCATCTGGCCCTCTATGCGCTGATGGTCATCGTGCCGTTCGTCGCCATGTTGCGCACGTACGGCCGCGGCAAGGGGTTTGCCGTGTTCGGGGTTCCGGTGCTCGAAGCGTCGGGGCAGGAAATCCCGTCCCTGATGGCAGTGGGTAACGCGCTGCATGGCTGGACGGGCTGGCTGATGCTGGCGTTGATCGCCGGGCACGTGGTCATGGTGGCGGTACACCAGTATGTATGGCGGGACGGGGTCGCCGGCCGCTTCAGTCGAACACGTCGAACAGCACGTCCGCGACGATGGCGGTGCCGATGGCCACCAGGATCAGGTCGGTGCCGGCCACCCGCCATTCGTAGCCGGGGTGCACGGGCAGGTGCGCCAGCATCGGTCCGGGAACCATCTTCTTGGCTATTCCGGGGGGCAGGGGCTTGCCGCGCGCCAGGTTCTTGCGGATGCCTGGCGGCAGGCTCGAATAGCCGGTGGCGCCGTAATCAACCGCATAGCCGCGCGCGGTCGACACGCTGATGCCGGCGGTCGTCAGCGAAATGCCGACGTTCACGTCGCCATCGCCGCCTCGGTGGCCGGCGTGGTCGCCGCCCTTGGATTTGCTGCTGCCATTGCCCTGGCCGTTGCCCTTGCCGCCCTTGTCATTGTTGCCCTTGCCGTTGCCTTGCCCGCCGGCCTGGGCGGGCTTGCCCTTGCCCTCGGGGGGCGCGGCCAGCGCCTGGCTGGAAAGCGCGCCGCAACAGGCGGCCGCCAGGATGAGTATGCCCAGAGAAGTGCGCATGATATGGCCCTTTTTAGTATGGTGGCCAGCCAAGTGTAGTGCGGCGGCGCCATCCGGCAAGCGGAAAAAGGCAGCGAGGCTTTACGGCGGTTGCCAGGTATTACCGCGACGCACACCGAAGGGGCGCGGGTACAGCGCTTGCGAAGGCCGTCCGCGCCCGCATTCCGCGGGCGAACCTGCCGGGAGATTCTCATGTTTGCACACAACAAGCGCTTGCAGTACACCGTCCGCGTCCGGGAAGGGAACCCGGGCCTGGCCAATTTGCTGTTGGAACAGTTCGGCGGGCCGCAAGGGGAGTTGGCGGCGGCCTGTCGGTATTTCACCCAGGCCATCGCCGAGGACGATCCGGGGCGCAAGGACATGCTGTTCGATATTGCCACCGAGGAGTTGAGCCACCTGGAAATCATCGGCACGCTGGTGGCGATGCTGAACAAGGGCGCCAAGGGGCAACTGGCCGAAGCCACCGAAAGCGAGGCCGAGCTGTATCGCGCCTTGCACGGCGCCGGCAATGATTCGCACGTGACCCAGGTGCTGTATGGCGGCGGGCCGGCGTTGACCAATTCCGGCGGGCAGCTCTGGAATGCCGGCTATATCGACACCATCGGCGATCCGTCCGCCGACCTGCGCTCGAATATCGCCGCCGAAGCCCGGGCGAAGATCATCTACGAGCGCCTCATCAATGTGACCGACGATCCGGGCGTCAAGGAGGCCCTGGGCTTCCTGATGACGCGCGAAGTGTCGCATCAGCGCTCGTTCGAGAAAGCCCTTTACTCGATGCAGCCGAATTTTCCGCCGGGCAAGCTGCCCGGGGACCCGCGCTTCGCCAATGTGTATTTCGACATGTCGCAAGGCGAGGGCAATACGCGCGGCTCGTGGAACAGCGACGCCAATTTCGAGATGGTGTCCGACCGCGATCGCCAGTGCGCGGTGGATGGCGACGATGGCATGCCGTCGGTCGGCCTGACAGCGGAGCAGCAGGAGGCCTTGCAGGCGCTGGTGTCGCGCACCGCGTCGGCGCCCGACGCGGATCCCGTTACGGGGGCGGACCTGGGCAGCGGCGGCGAGCCCGTGCGCACCAAGTAGTTCGCCGGAACTATCAAGGCCCGGCCGCCTGGTGTGCGGCCGGGCCCCATGCGGCAGGCGCGGGCCTCTAGCGCTTGGCCTTGTCTTCGGCGTAATCGGAACGCAGCAGATATTGCCGGACGACCCCGGCCATGTTCTGTTCCAGCCAGGCCGCCATGGCGAGTTCTTCGCCCAGGATGCGCTCGCAAGTCTGCTGTGTCTGGATGTCGCCGACCACTTTGGCGGCCTCGATCAGGTTGCGGTAGGCGGCGATTTCCATGTGTTCGAACGTATAGCCGAACATGGCGCCCTTGACCACTTCGTCCCCCACCAGCATGCCGGAGAACGCCTGCGCGGCGCCCATGGTCTTGCCCGCGGCGACTTTCAGCACCGAGGTGTCGCCGCCGCGGCTCTCGATGCATTGCTTGACCAGGCGGGCCTGTTCGCGCGTTTCCTGGATGTGCTGTTCGACACGGCGCTTCAGGTCGGGATAGTGCTCCAACCGCGATGCCATGCCCTCCAGCATGCTCTCGGCCTGCTCCTCCATGGCATGGGCGTCGCGCAGCCAGTCCATGAAGTGTTTTTCGGCCTCGTGTGTGGGTGTCTTGGTTTCCATGAGTGGTACCCCCGCGGGATGAGAATGAAGAGACGGCTGCACCGCAGGAATCGTGCCCGGCGCGGCAGCCGCCTGGGCGCGGGTATGCAGCTTGCGGGGGTCCGGGCTCGTTGTTTCACCCATTTTCCAGAGAGAGAGTCATGGCCGCCAAGACATTGTAGGACCTGTTCATCCACGAGCTATCGGATATCTATAGCGCCGAGAAGCAATTGGCCAAAGCGCTGCCCAAACTGGCCCGGGCGGCGACCAATCCGAAATTGTCGGAAGCATTCCAGGCGCACCTGGAAGAAACGCAGGGCCAGATCGAACGCATTGACCAGGTGGTGGAGCTTTGCGATATCAAGCTCAAGCGCATGAAGTGCGCCGCCATGGAAGGGCTGGTCGAAGAGGGCAAAGAAGTGATCGAGGAAATCACCAAGGGGCCCGTGCTCGACGCCGCGCTGATCGCCGCCGCGCAGAAGGCCGAGCATTACGAAATTTCAAGCTATGGAACCTTGTGCACTTTTGCCCGGCACCTGGGGTTCAAGGACGCCGAGAAGCTGCTGTACCAGACCCTGCAGGAAGAGAAGTCGACCGACGAGAAGCTGACCAAGCTGGCGGAAAGTGAAAGCAACCCGCAGGCTGAGAAAAAGGGCAAATAAGCGCCGGGCCGCCGCCGCGCGCACGCCGGCGGCGCTCAGAACAGCCTGAGCCATTGCCAGGCATCCTGCGCGCGGCACCAGCCGCGCACCAGCGGGCCGGGCAGCCAGGTAGGCACTGTGTTGCAGAGCTCGTCGACCACCAGGCCGTCGGCGCGCATGTCGGCGACCTGCTCGGCCGAGGCTTCGAAAGGGATGTCCCAGCGGGGATGCACGGTGATGGTATAGCGCTTTCTCATGGCGGGTCCCTAGGCTTGGCTGCTCTTGAGGGAGCAATCCGCGTGCCTTCGCCGGCCCGGCCGCGTGCCCGCCGCTAACCGGCCTCCCAGCCGTAGACGCTGCGGCCGGCATAGCTCGGGGATGCGCGCCGTTCATCGTCGATGAATTCCGGCAGCGCCGGCCCGCGCGCGGCCCGTTCCAGGCGCCGCGCCTGCTGGTCGAGGCGCTGCAAGGCTTGCAGCCGCTCGTCGTTGCCGAGCGAGGCCTTGGCGACCGCCGCCTTCATGACCTCGATGGTCTGGTCGTATACCGCCAGGGGCACCGGGTAGGGGTGCCGGTCCTTGCCGCCGTGCGCCAGCGAAAAGCGCGCCGGATCGGCGAACCGGCAGGGGGCGCCGTGCACCACCTCGGCCACCAGCGCCAGCGAGCGCACGGTGCGCTCGCCCACGCCAGGCACCAGCAACAGATCGGCGAAGTCGCGCGGGCCGAGCTCGGCCGCCGCCGCCAGCGCGCCGTGCAGGCGCCGCAGGTTGACGTCCTTGGGGCGCACATCATGGTGCGCCGGCATGGCCAGATGCGGCAGCGCCAACTGGGCGGGCTCGGGCTGGGGCGCGGCCGGGAGGTCTTCCCGCGCCGCCAGGGCGGCCGTTTCCTGCACGATGAAATCGGGGCCGTTCTCCAGCAGCAGGGCGAGCTGGCCTTGCCGCGACGCCGCGGCGCGCCGGTCGGTCAGGTTGACGATACGGCCCTGGTTGACCCCGTCGATCGCGGCGTGCGGCGCATCGACGAAGCTGCGCAGGTCTTCCGAGAGCCAGTGGTAGCGGCGCGCCAGGCGGCTGTCGCCGTTCATGCCCTGCTGCACCACGACCCATTTGCCGTCGTCGGTGACGATGAAGCCGTGCAGGTACAGCCCGAAGCCGTCTTGCACGGCGGCGCTGTCGACTTTGGCGACCAGCCGGCTGGCGCGCGCCAGCGCATCGCTGTCCACGCCCACGCGCTCGCCCAGCGCCGCCAGTTCGTGCGGCGTCTTGCGCGAATGCTGGCCGCGCCCGCCGCACACATGGATGCCCAGTTCGCCGGATAGCGGGGCCAGCCCGCGCTTGAGCGCGCCGATCACGCTGGTGGTGATGCCCGATGAATGCCAGTCCATTCCCATGACGGCGCCGAAGGACTGGAACCAGAACGGGTGCGCCAGCCGGCGCAGGAACTCGTCGCGGCCGTAGTGGTGCACGATGGCCTGCGTGATGACGGATCCCAGGCGCGACATGCGCTGGCCCAGCCAAGCCGGGACGCGGCCGCCATGCAACGGCAAATCGGCGCTGCCGGCGCGTCGCATGGGTAATCTCCAAAAAAAAGCGATATCAGGCTCTATAGTACCGAAGCGCGGACGGCCGGCTCTGCCAGGCGGGTGCGCCGCTTCATGCAAAAGGGCGCCCGCAAGGGCGCCCCGGCACGGCCAGAAGGAGTGCCGCGTCAGTCGTCGGTGAGGTGTTCCGGATCGAGGTGGGGCAAGGGTTTTTCCTTGCGATGCACCAGCAGCGTGATGCCCCACATGACGATGCCCAGTGCCAGCAGCCAGCCGGCCACCTGGTACTGGATCGGGTCGCGGCCGGTCAGCGGCGTGACCAGGAACACGCACGCCACCGCGCCCAGCACCGACAGCAGCGTGTTGGCGCGGAAGTGCTCATGCTGCACGCGGTCGCGGCGCAGCACCAGCACGGCGATATTGACGAACGCGAAGACGGCCAGCAGCAGCAGCGCCGTGGTTCCGCCCAGCGCGCTGATGGCCTTGGAGTTGCTGGCCGACACCAGGATGATCAGGCCCAGCGCCAGCGCGGTGGTGAACAGGATGGCCGACCACGGCGTGCGGGTGCGCGTATGCACGTACGACAGGAACTTGGGCAGCACGCCCTGGCGCGACATGCCGTAGAGCAGGCGGCTGGCCATCATCATGTTGATCAGCGCCGAGTTCGCCACGGCGAACATGGAGATGATCGGCATGATGGTTTCCATGGGCAGGCCGGGCGCGGCGCGCTTGACCACCAGCACCAGCGGCGTCGAACTGGCGGCCAGCTCGCCGACCGGGATCAGCGCCACGGCGCAGATCGACACCAGCACGTAGATGACGGCCGTGATGCCCAGTCCCGTCAGCATGACCTTGGGGAAGATGCGGTGCGGGTCATGGGTTTCCTCGGCCATGTTGACCGAGTCCTCAAAGCCCACCATGGCGAAGAAGGCCAGCGCGGTGGCCGAGGTGATGGCCAGGAACACGCTCTTGTTTTCAGGGGTCTCGAAAGCCACGACGCGCGAGAAATCCGCCTGGCCGCCGGAGATGGCGTAGAAACCCAGCAGGATGACCAGCAGCAGGCCGCTCAGTTCGATGAGCGTCAGCACCACGTTGGCCTTGACGCTTTCCGAGACGCCGCGGAAGTTGATCACCATGACCAGCAGCATGAAGCCCAGCGCGCCGAGGGTCACCAGGGTGGGATCGGCGTCCATGCCCAGCGATACGAACAGGTTGGCCGAGAAGGCGCGCGATGCGGTGGCGGCCGAGGTCAGCCCCGAGCACATCACGGTGAAGCAGACGATGAAGGTCAGGAAATGAATCCCGAACGCCTTGTGCACGTAGAGCGCGGCGCCCGCGGCGCGGGGGTATTTGGTGACCAGTTCCAGGTAGGAAAAGGCCGTCAGCAGGGCCACGAAGAACGCGACCAGGAACGGCGCCCAAGCGGCCCCGCCGACTTCCGCGGCGACCTGGCCGGTCAGGGCGTAGACGCCCGTGCCCAGGATGTCGCCAATAATGAACAGCAACAGCAGCTTCGGTCCCATCACCCGTTTCAATGGGGTGTGTTCCATGCTGTCTTGGGTAGACATGCTTGTTCTCCTCCGGTTTGAATCTAGATGGCTTAAGGACGCAAGTATCCTTCAGGACGGTGGCCCTCGTCCTTCAGTTCTGTGTCACTTTTATTAACCAGAGGTGTCAGAAACGGGTACGGATAAAGCGGCGCGGCGCGCCGAGGGGCGAGCCGGCGGCCGCGTAGCGGCTGGCTCGCCCGGCGGCGGGATTCAGCCGGCGGCGCTGCGGTAGTCGGCGGCACTGAAAAAAATCGTATTGGCGGCGGGTGCCGTGTCGCCGGGGGTGTCGGCCTGGACCGGTTCGGCCGGGTCCAGGTCGGCCCCCAGAAGGAAAAGTTCGGCGTGGACCAAAGCATCGATGAAGTGCGCCATGACGGCTCCTGTATATGAAGTGGTGGGAAAGGGCTGTTGTGGTTATCCCCCCGCGTCGATGGCTTTCATGTTGCGTCAGCGGGCGCGCCGCGGTCCATTTGTTTTGCTCAATGGCGGCGATTGCCTCTCTTTTCCTCGTCGGCCGCGCGGTTATTGGGCAGGGCCCCATACGCGATGGTCGCGCGGCGTATCCAGGCGGTAGTCGCTGTAGCGGCGCGTGAAAAACTCGCGCCCGAGCGTCTCGGCGGCCAGCAGCGGCTGGTTGGGGTCGCGCGCGACCTCGCCGCGGCTGTTGCCGACGCCGTGCACGATGCCCACCAGCTGGGAATGGGTATAGCGCGCGAATTCCTGGATCTGGTGCGTGATCCCCAGGCCGACGCCGGGGTAGCTTTCTTCCGAGGCCAGGGTCAGCCCCAGGCGCTTGTCGCCCATGCGGGCCAGCACCTCCGCCGAGCGCGGGTGCGATGCCGAGTAGTAGGTGAAAGAGCGGTCGAAGAACGCCTTGGTCTGGGCCGACATGCCGTACCAATACACCGGCGTGCAGAAGACCACGCCGCGGGCCGGCAGGAACATGTCCAGGAACAACTCGCCATAGCGGTCGCCGGGCCGGCCCTGGCTGCTGGCGGCGCGCTCGTCGCACAGGAAACCGTCGATGAAGTCGTCCAGGAAATGCACGGCGGCAGAGGTGCCCGCCTGCCGGGCGCCGCGTTCGACCGCCTGCGCCAGCAGGGCGCTGTTGCCGTCGCGGCGGGGGCTGCCGACCAGGATGAGCAGGTCCGGGTTCGATACGGATGAATTCATGTTATCTACCTTGGCAAGATTGATGAGCGGGAATGCATGGGGTTGGCGCAATTCCTGGGTAGAATTTAGAGGCCGTCCGGGCGGCTCGCAATTGAGCAATGCTGAGCCTGGATGAGCTGAAATCATCTATATGGGTGCTTCTCCATGTTTGCTCATCTTCCCGTCAACGCCCTGCGGGCCTTCGAGTCGGCCGCCCGCCTGCAAAGCTTCAAGCGCGCCGCGGCGGAACTGCATGTCACCCCGACCGCGATCTCGCACCAGATGAAGGGCCTGGAGCAGCGCCTGGGGCTGGCGCTGTTCGAGCGCCGGGCCCGTGCCGTCGGGCTGACTCCCGCCGGGGAGACCCTGTTTCGCGCCGTGCACGGCGCGTGGCTGGATATTGCGCAGGCGCTGCAGCGGGTGCAACCGGCCTTGAGCGCCAGCGCGCTGAACGTCTCCACCACCCATTCCTACGCGGCCCTGTGGCTGGTGCCGCGGCTGGGGCGCTTCCACGAAAGCTGGCCGCAATACCAGGTGAATCTGTCCAGCACCGCCGCGGTGGTGGACCTGGAGCAGGACGCCAGCGTCGATGTCGCCATCCGCTATGGCGCCGGCGTGTATCCCGGCTTGCATCGCGTCTGCGCGCTCCAGGAGCATTTCGGCGTCTATGGGGCGCCCGCGGTGGTGGCTGCGGTCAGGCCGGGGCGGCGGCCGCCGCTCATCAGCGTGCGCTGGCGCGATTCACGGCTATACGAGCAGGGCTGGCGCGACTGGTGCGCGCGCGCCGGGGTGGACTGGCTGCAGGCCCACGGCCCGGACCGCGTCTATGAAGAAGAGAACTATGCGCTGCAGGCGGCGGTCGCCGGCCAGGGCCTGGTGCTGGCCAGTTCCATCATGGTGTCGGACTTGGCCGCGCGCGGCCTGCTGGCGCCTTGCCGGCCCGAATTGAGCGTGCCGGGCGCCGCGTACACCGCCCTGTGCGTACCCGGCCGCGAGCGCCATCCGCCGGTGCGGGCGTTCTTGCAGTGGCTGCAGGGCGAGATGGGGCAGGCGGCCGCCGGCTAGCCTGCCGCGGGCCTCGCCCTACTGGTTGTACTGTTCCACCACGTTCAGCAGCGTGCGTTCCGAGAGATCCAGGTAGGTCTCCAGTTCGCGCAGGGCGCCGGCGCGGTTGTCCTTGCCCAGGTATTGGTAGATGCGCTTTTCGCGGCGGATCCAGTCGGATGTCTGGATCTGGCTTTCGTCGGGGTGCGAGGCGAACACCAGGCGCAGTTGCGCACACAGCGTCTGGAAGAAGTCGTCCAGCAGCGGGCTGCCCAGCATGGCGACGATCTGCTGGTGGATTTGCAGGCTGAGCGTGCCGACGTCGCGCCAGCGCTTGCCGGCCAGCGCGCGTTCCGCCATGTCCAGCGTGGTGCGCATGGCGTCGAGGGCCGCCGCATCGAGCGGCCGGCCCCGGGAAATGGCGTGCAGTTCCAGCGCGCGGCGCGCCGCATAGATGTCGCGCAGTTCGCTGCTTTGCATGCGGCGCACCACCACCCCTTTGTGGCGTACGAAGGTGGCGAGCCCTTCGCGGCCCAACTGGTGCAGGACTTCGCGTATGGTGTTGCGGGACGCCTCGTACTTGGCGCTGAGATCGACTTCCACCAGTTGGGTGCCCGGCGGCAGCCGCCCGCCGATGATGTCGTCCCGCAATTGCCTGCTGATCCGGTCGGCGATGGGCGTTGCCGGGCTGAACGCCTGGGCGGTGCGCGTTGTCAGTCTTTCCATACAACCTGTTCGGGATGCATGCCGTGGCTGCCCCGGTAGGGCGCCACTTCGGGCGGCGCCCAGTTTACCAGCAAGGCGGGGTCGAGATCGTAGATCTCCACGCCCAGCGGCCGGCATACATCGATGGGGTCGCGGGCGTCCGGGCCCCACATCGGCACCGACAGGTCGCCGCCCGGGCAGGTGGACATCGCGCACAACAGGTCTATTTCAGCGAAGAACTCCAGGAAGTCGCCCTGCTTGGCCGGGCAGGCCTTCATGAAATACTGGTCGTCGTCGTTCAGGCCGGTGCACTGGAAGACATTCAGCACATCGTGCACGTCGTACTCGGTCAATCCGTAAGGGGCGACGGCGCGCGTCAGGTTCGAGTGGCAGTGGAAATGGAAATCCTGGCCGGTCAGCAAGCGGTTCACGTATGGGTCGCAGCGCGTGCCCAGCAGATCGTGAACCCGGCCGCCGTCGCCGTCCACGCCGTAGTCGGCCAGCGAGTCCTCCGTGATGGTGACCATCGGCCGCAGGAACGGCAGCGTCGACCACAGCCGGTCATGCGTGCTGACGTGCGCCTGCTGCAGTTGGCGGGTGCGGGAAGCCCACATGCGTTCGCGCGGGTTGTGCAGGTTCCACAGGTTCAGGTCCGCGACCTGCGGGCCTTCGACCGTGACGATGCGGAACACTTGTCCCGCGCGCACTTTCCAGGCGCGGCCGCTGCGGATCGGCACGACGAAGGATTCCGCCAGCTTGCGGGCGTCCTGCTCCGCGGCGATCCGATCGTAGAAGGCTTTGTCCACGCTCAGGACCGAGCCCTTGGTGACTTGATAGGCGGCTGGGTAGTTCGACATGCGTGCGCTCCAGTTCAGAGGGTGTCGTGGGCGGGCGGACCGTAGCTGCCGTCCGGGCCATGTACTTCGGTGCCGGTCAGCGGCGGGTTGAATACGCACACCAGGCGCAGGTCGCCCCGGGTGGCGCGCAAGATGTGCTTGTCATGTTTGTCCAGCACATAGAGCGTGCCGGGCCGGATCGGATAGACGGCGCCGGACGCCACGTCGACGACTTCGCCCTCGCCGTCGGTGCAGTAATTGGCCTCGTAGTGATGCTTGTAGTGCAGGTGCAGCTCGGCGCCTTCCTGCACGCGGGTTTCATTGAGCGAATAGCCGACGCCGTCGCGCTTGACCAGCATGCGCAGGCTTTCCCAGCCGGGGCCGCGCGCATGGCGTTCGGTATCGTGCAGTTCAGATGCGTGGACAACTATCATGGATGGACCTCGGGAGGCACAGGGGGAATCGGCCGGGCGGCCGGAATGCGGTCGGCCGCGTCGCCGGCCAGCGCCAGTTCGACGCGTTCCGCCAGGGCCAGCAGCGCGCCGTCGCGGGCTCGCCTGCCCGTGAACATCAGGCCGACCGGCAGGCGCGGGGCGCCGCCGCAGGGCAGGGTGATGCTGGGCAGGTCCAGGCGGTTGGCGAATTCGGTCAGCTGGAATGCGCGGCGGTTGGCGGCGGCGTAGGCGTCAGCGTGGCGCAGCGACTCGATGGCGGGCGGCAGCATGGGCACGGCCGGCGTGACGACGGCATCGGCCTGCGCCATGGCCGCGTCGTAGTCGCGGGCAAGTTCGGCCAGCCGGGCTTGCGCCAGGGCGTAGGCATGGGCCCGGACGTCGGCGCCGGACAAGATGCGCGGCCCGACGCGCGCGTCGTACCGGTCTGCGTGGTCGGCCAGGCGCGCGGCATGCAAGAGATAGGCTTCGGCGGCGATGATGCCGCCCTCGCTGGCTGTCCGGCCGGCCTCGGCCAGCATCGGCAGGGGCCGTGTGCGGATCTGCGCGCCGGCCCTGGCCAGCTGGTCGAGCCAGGCCTCGAATGCTGCGGCCACTGGTGCATCGAGCGTATCGGCCAGCCACTGTTCGGGAACCACCAGGCGCAGTCCATGCAGGGACTGGCCCGGCGGCACGGGGCGGTGCGCATCGACGGGCGCCAGCGCCCGGTCGGCGCGGCGGCACAGGGCCGCGCTGTCGGCCATCAGGCCGGGCACGTCGAAACTGGACGACAGGTGCAGCATGCCCTCGGCCGGATAGCGGGCGCGACTGGGCTTGAAGCCGACCACGCCGCAGAATGCCGCGGGTATGCGGGCCGAGCCGCTGGTGTCCGAGCATACGGCCAGGTGGGCCATGCCCAGCGCGGTGGCGACGGCGGCGCCGGAGCTGGAGCCGCCCGCCACCCGGTCCGCGTCGGTGGCCAGCGGCGTGCGCGGGGTGCCGTACCAGGGGTTGAGTCCGAGGGCGCCGTAGGCGAATTCGGTCATGTTGGTCTGGGCCCGCAACAGGCAGCCCGCCTGGCGCAGCCGCGCGACCATCGGCGCGTCGCGGCGGGC
This sequence comes from Bordetella genomosp. 2, assembly GCF_002261345.1. Classification (GTDB taxonomy): domain Bacteria; phylum Pseudomonadota; class Gammaproteobacteria; order Burkholderiales; family Burkholderiaceae_B; genus Bordetella_A. Next base: position 696,049 of record NZ_NEVT01000003.1, read on the forward strand.
GGGCGGATCGTCCGCCAGCACCCGCGAGCCGGCGTGGGTGGTCCAGCCCGCCACGTCGAAGCACGCCTTGGCGCTCAGCACGACGCCGAACAGCTGCGCCGCGGCCGGGTTGCCCGCCGCGCGCAGATGGTCCCAGGCGTCGGCCTCCTGCAGCGCGGCCTCGTCGCGCCGCGCCAGCAGGGCCAGGCGCGCGGCCTCGTCATGCCGCCGGCTATTGGCGATGCAATACTGCAGCGCCTGCCGGGCGCCAGCGTTGGAAGAAAGGGAGGTCATGCTGCGGTCAGGCGGCTTTGGCGTCGTCGTGGATGTGCACGTGATGCAGGAACTCCCGTACTCGCGGGTCGCTGCTTTGCAGGATCTCGCGCGCCGGGGCGTCGTGCAGGATGCGTCCCTGCTCCATGAACAGGATCCGGTCGGACACGCGGAAGGCGAAGTTCATTTCATGCGTGACGATGAGCATGGTCATGCCTTCCTGCACCAGCGTTTCGACTACCTTGAGCACCTCGCCGACCAGCTCCGGGTCGAGCGCGGAAGTGGGCTCGTCGAACAGCATGATGGACGGCTTCATGGCCAGGGCGCGGGCGATCGCCACGCGCTGCTGCTGCCCGCCGGAGAGCTGGTGCGGATACTTGTGGGCGTGGTCCAGCATGCCGACCTTGGCCAGCAGGATCAGCGCTTCCAGGCGCAGGTCTTCCGCGCTGCCGCGCCGATGGTAGCGCGGCGCCATCATCACGTTGTTCAGCACGGTCTTGTGCGGGAACAGGTTGAAGCTCTGGAACACCATGCCGATGTCGAGAATGCGCGGCCCCGGCGCGGCGGCCCGGCCGCCGTCGGCCTGCAGGAAGGGCTTGCCGTGCAGCAGGATCTCGCCGCCATCGAGCGCCTCCAGCCCATTGATGGTGCGGATCAGCGATGTCTTGCCCGAGCCGGACGGGCCGATCAGGCAGATGACCTGGCCGGACTCCACGGTCAGGTCGATGTGCTTGAGCACCTGTAGCGCGCCATATTGTTTCTGCACGTTCTTCAGTTGCAGGGCCGGCGCGCAGCCGTCGTGAGGCATGGCGGCAATGGCGGGCGCGCTGGCGCGGCGCTGGATCGCCTCGACCACGTTGGCCGGCAGCGACAGTTCGGGCGGGGTGCGCCGGATAATGTCCATGCGCGCCTCGAACCACCCGATCAACTTGTCGAAGACGGTGACGATGAGCACGTAATAGGCTGCCACGGCCAGCATGGTCTCGAATACCAGGAAGTTCTGCGTGTACAGGCGCTGGCCGACCAGCAGGATTTCCGCCAGCGAGATCACGGAAACCAGCGAGGTGAGCTTGGCGATGGTGATGAACTCGTTGCCCAGGGCCGGCAAGGCAATGCGCAACGCCTGCGGAATCACAATGAGCCGCTGGATGCCGGCATAGCGGATGCCCAGCGCCTTGCCGGCCTCCAGCTGGCCGCGCGGCACCGCCAGGATGCCGCCGCGATGGATCTCGGCGATGAAGGCCGTTTCACTGACCACCATGGCCACCAGGCCGGCATAGAAGGCGTCGGACAGCAGGACGCTGGACGAGGGAAAGATCTGCGGCAGGTTGTAGACGAATACCAGCAGCACCAGCAGGGGCAGGCTGCGGAAGAACCAGATGTACAGCCCGGCCAGGCGATTGACCACGAAATTGTTGGACTGCTTGCCCAGCGCCAGCACGAAGCCGAACGCCACGCCCAGCACCCAGGTGAGCACGCTCAATTTGACGACTACCCAGCAGGCGCGCCAGAAATCGGAATCCCAGAACAGGCTTGCCGTGTAGGTCCAGTCGAAATCCATGTGTCGGCTCGATGAATGCAGGAGCAGTGGGGCGGGCGCTAGCGGCCCAGCGCGGCTTGCACGTCCGCGGCTTCGGGGGCTTGCAGCCCGTACTTCTTGAGCAGCGCCGGATAGGCGCCGCTGGCGGTCGCCGCCTTGAGCGCCGCGTTGAGCGCGTCGAGCAGCTCGGCGGCGTCCTTGTTGACGCCCAGTCCGATCACGATGGGATAGATGAGCTTGGTGGAGGTGATCTTGATCGCGTTCGCCGACTGTTCGACCAGTTCGTGCGAAACCGCCGCGTCCTCCATCATCACGTCGACCGCCTTGGACTTGAGCGCCATCAGCGCCTCGGGCGAAGTGGGGTACTCGCGCACCTGGATGGGGCCCCGCTTGCCGGGCACGCACTGTTCGGCCGAGACCTTGGCCAGCTTGGGCGTCCAGGACGCGCCCTTGATCGTGCCGACCCGCTTGCCGCACAGCGCATCCACGTCGCGCGGGGCGTAGCTGTCCGAGGCAAGCACCAGCAGGGATGAGCCGGTCGTCAGGTACGGAACGTAATTGATCAGCTTGTGGCGCTCGGGCGTGACATACAGCGCCGACGCGACGATGTCGAAGCGGTGCGCGCGCATGCCCAGGATCAGGTCCGGAAAGCGCGTATCCAGGAACACGGGCTCGAGCGCCATCTGCTGGGCGAGCATGCGCGAGAACTCCGCGTCGAAGCCGGCCGGCTTGCCGTCTTGCATGTAGGCGTAGGGCGGATAGGTCAGGTCCGAGCCGATGGTGAGCTTGCCCGGTTGTATGGTGGGCGCGGCGCTCGCCAGGAAGGGGGCGGCGCCCAGCGCCAGGATGGCCAGCAGCGTGGTCGCCGCGCGGCGCAAGGCGCGCGGGGGCGTGCGCGGGGAGGGAGTCGAAACGGGCATGGTGGGGTTTCCGTCCAAGGGTGGAAGACGCTGCCTGCACGCGGAAGATGCGCTGCGCCAGCGAGGGGCGATTCAGGATTGTTCAACAATCTGGATTCTGAAAGCCTTTGCCATATCAAGGCAATCCGGGTTTGCCCCTAACGCCGGGCATGAGGATTGCTGTGCCGACGGCGGGTTCCCGGTTCCGCGCAACGGGAACCCGCACCGCCTGTCCGCGCGGCGCACTATCTTGGAGGCCTTATGAAATTACGTAACCTGACCCTCGGCATTCTGGCCGCGGGATCGCTGATGGTCGCCACCGCCGGCCTGGCTCAGACGGCGACTCCCACGCCGGCGCCGGCGCAAGGAGCGGCGCAACAACTCGATGGCGATGACGAGGATTTCCTCGAAAACGCCGCCCAGTCGGGCCACGCCGAGATCGAGGGCAGCAAGATGGCGCAGGAAAAAGCCACCAGCCCCGATGTGAAGTCGTTCGCCGAAAAGATGATCCAGGACCACACCAAGGTGGGCGAGGAACTGGCGGCCCTGGCGAAGGAGAAGGGCTATACGCCGCCGACCGAGCCGTCGCTGGTGCAGAAGGCCAAGCTCAAGACACTGAGCATGACCGATGACGGCTTCGACGAAATGTATGCCGACCAGATCGGCGTCTCGGCGCACGAGGATGCGGTCAAGTTGTTCCAGGATGCATCGGCCAATGCCAAGGATGCCGATATCAAGGCGTTCGCCGCCAAGCACTTGCCGGCGTTGCAGGAACACCTCGAAATGGCCAAGGCGCTGCAGCAGAAAGTCGGCCAGCGCAAATAAGCGGCGGCGACGTGCCCGCGCGCCGGCGGCTTGCCGCGCGGGCACGTCCGCGCGGCGTCCGGCATGACCGCGGACCGTGGCGTAAGCGCAATACCCGATTGCGGGTTGGGCGGGATAGGAGTATCCATTGAGGTAACAACAGTTCGCGAGACAACCCACTGGGGTCGCGGCGGACCGGGCGGCACAGCCCGGCCATGCCGCGGCGCCAGGCCGGAATTCCGCGCCGGGCGAATCCCGCCTTGCCGGAAGATAAGCTAGGAGGGGCTTATGGCAGTGGTATATCTGGAACTCGAACGAGAACGCGTGCAAGCCGCGCGTTCCGCCCGCAAGGCCCGCATCGCGCCGGCAGTGCCCGCTGCCCGTGGCAGCGACGGCCGGCGCACATTCCTGGCGTGCCTGATGCTCGCGCCGCTGGCCGGCCTGGCCGCGCCGCTGTGGGCCGTGCCCTGGCTGGGCGAGCCCGTGGGCTGGAGCCTGGCGGGGGCGGGCCTGCTGGCCTGCGTGCTGCTGCTGTTCCGGCTGGCCATGCAGGAGGCCGACCGCGCCCGCCGCGATCCTTCCTGAGCCTTCCATCTCCACCGCGCCGCCGGCCTGCCGGCGATGCGGGCGGCCCGTCCTGACCAGGGCGGTCTTCAGGTATACTTGTATTGTCATCAATACAACATATCAGGAGACACGCCATGAAGGGATTGCCACGCATCGTCGCGGGCGGCGCGCTGCTCGCTGCGCTGGCGGCGCCGTTCGGGCCGGCCCAGGCCCAGAATGACACCATCAAGCTGGTGGTCGGGGCGCCGCCGGGCGGCACCACCGATACCGTGGCGCGCAGCATTGCCCAGCACATGGCGCTGGACCTGAAGCGCACGGTGCTGGTCGAGAACAAGCCGGGCGCGGGCGGCAACATTGCCGCCGACTACGTCGCCAAGAGCAATCCCGACGGCAATACGCTGCTGGTCACGTTCACCAGTTTCTCGATCAACGCCAGCCTTTACCGCAACCTGCCGTTCGACCCGGTGCGCGACTTCACGCCCATCAGCATGCTGGCCAACGTGCCCAGCGTGCTGGTCACGCGCAAGGACTTTCCCGCCCAGTCGATGCCGGAGTTCGTTGCGCTGGTCAAGGCCAGCCCCGGCAAGTACACCATGGCGCTGGGCGCCATCGGCTCGTCGCTGCACATGGCCGGCGAACGCATGAAAATGCTGGCGGGGCTGGATATCCTCAACGTGCCGTACAAGGGCACCGCGCCGGCCATCAATGACCTGCTGGGCGGGCAGGTGGACATGATGTTAGCCAGCTCGCTCAATGCCATGCCGCACATCAAGAGCGGGGCGCTCAAGGCGCTGGGGGTGAGCAGCCCCGAATCCTTGCCGCAATTCCCGGGCGTGCCGCCCATCGGCGATACCATCGAGGGTTTCGAGTCCAATGCCTGGTTCGCCATGTTCGGCCCGGCCAAGCTGCCGCCGCAGACGCTCGCGGCGCTGAACGCCGCGGCGCGCAAGGCGGTCGATACGCCCGAGTTCCGCCAGCTGCTCGCGCGCGAGGCGGCCGTTGCGGTCAGCAGCAGCCCGCAGGAACTGGACGCTTTCGTACGCAAAGACATCGATCGCTACGCCGAGATCGTCAAGTTCACCGGCGCCACGGTCGATTGAGCGCCTGACTGGAGAACACTTCGTGCCCGACAGCCCACTGCCCCTGTATCACAAGGTCTACCTGCTGCTGAAGCAGCGGCTGCAGGCGGGCGGCTTTCCCGCCGACGCAGCCATGCCTGGCGAAAACGCGCTGGCGGCCGAGTATGGCGTATCGCGCCTGACGATACGGCGCTCGCTGGAGGCGCTGGAATCCGAAGGGCTGATCGAGCGGCGCCAGGGGCGCGGCACGTTCGCGGCGGGCAACGCGCCCCTGTCCGCGCCGCAGCAGAGTTCCGACATCGACGCCCTGATGGCGCACCTGGCCCGCATGGGCATGCAGACGCAGGTGCGCCTGCTGGAACTGGAAACGGTTGCCGCGCCGCCGCAGGTGGCGGCCCGGCTGGAACTCGAGCCGGGCACGCCGGTGCAGCGCTCGGTGCGGGTGCGCAGCTACCAGGGCCTGCCGTTCTCGCACCTGACGACTTACGTGCCGGGCGATATAGGGCAGGGCATCCGCCGCAAGGACCTCAGCTCCAAGCCGCTGCTCGCCATTTTCCGCGACCAGGGCGTGCGCGTGGCGCGCGCCGAGCAATCGATTTCCGCCGTGCTGGCCGAGCCGGCCGTGGCCGGGCACCTGGAGGTTTCCGTCGGGTCGGCGCTGCTCAGCCTGCACCGGCTGGTGCGTGACGAGTCCGATCGCCCGGTCGAGTGGCTGCACGCGCTGTACCGCCCGGACCGCTATGAATACCGCATGGATATGCAGGCCCACGACATGCCGGGCGAACCTGCCTGGCTGCCCGCCGGCGCGCCGGCGCGGGCGCGCGCCTGAAGGAGGATATTCGCCATGCCAGCCCAGACACTCGCGCAGAAGTTGCTGGCGGCCGCCGCCGGCCGCGCCGATGTGCGCGTCGGCGAAATCGTGACGTGCAAGGTCGACCTGGCCATGTTCCACGATTCGAGCGGCCCGCGCCGCCTCAAGCCCATGCTCGAAGAGCTGGGCACGGGCCTGTGGGACCGTTCCAAAGTCGTCCTGGTCATGGATCACTACGTGCCCGAGGCCGACGACGAGTCGCGCCGCATCGTCCGCATTGCGCGCGATTGGGCGCGCGAGCAGGCGCTGCCCCATGTGTACGACTCGATCGGCATCTGCCACGTGGTGGTGCCCGAGCATGGCCACGTGCGGCCGGGCATGTTCTGCGTGGGCGGGGATTCGCATTCGCCTACCGGCGGCGCCTTCGGCGCCTACATGTTCGGCGTGGGCAGCACGGAAATGCTGGGCGTGGTGGCGAGCGGCGAGATCTGGATACGCGTGCCCGATACCCTCATGATGCGCTGGAACAACCGGTTGCCGGACGGCGTGACGGCCAAGGACATGATGCTGCACATGATCGGCCGCTATGGCATGAACGGCGGCCGCTACCAGGCAGTGGAGTTCTGCGGCGAAGCGGTGCGCGCCTTGTCCATGCAAGAGCGCATGACGCTGTCGAACATGTCGGCCGAACTGGGCGCGCAGGCGGGCCTGGTGGCGCCCGACGCCACGACCGCGCGCTACCTGCGCGAGGCGGGCGTGGCCGAGGTGGACACGGCCCGCTGGCAGTCCGATCCGGGCGCCGCCGCGCAATGGCACGATTTCGATGCCGCGGCGCTGGCGCCCCAGGTCGCGGCGCCGCATAGCCCGGCCAATGCCGCCGACGTGCAGGCCCATGCCGGCACGCCCGTGCAGGTCGCCTATATCGGCGCCTGCACCGGGGCCAAGCTCGACGATCTGCGCGCGGCCGCCCGCGTGCTGCGCGGACGCCGCGTGGCCCGCGGCGTGAGCCTGATGGTGGCGCCCGCCAGCCAGCGCGACCAGGCCGCCGCTGAGGCGGAAGGGGTGCTGCCGGCGCTGCGGCAGGCCGGCGCCACGCTCCTGCCGACCTCGTGCGGCGCCTGCTCGGGCTACGGCGGCTCTATTCCCGAGGGCGCCAATGTGGTCTCGACCACGGCGCGCAACTTCAAGGGGCGCATGGGCGCGGCCAGCGCCCAGGTGTACCTGGCCTCGCCGTACACGGTGGCCGCCGCGGCGCTGGCCGGCCGCATTGCCGATCCGCGCGAGGTGCTGGCATGAGTACGACCCACAAAGCCTGGCGCGTCGGCGACGATATCGATACCGACCAGCTCGCCCCGGGCGCCTACATGAAATTCGGCATCGCCGACATCGCCCGCCATTGCCTGGAAGGCGTGCGGCCCGATTTCGCCGGCGGCGTGCGGCCAGGCGACGTGCTGGTGGCGGGCCGCAATTTCGGCATCGGCTCTTCGCGCGAGCAGGCCGCCGCCGCGCTGGTCGAGCTGGGCCTGCACGCCGTGATCGCGCCCAGCTTCAGCGGCCTGTATTTCCGCAACGCCTTCAATGTCGGCTTGTTGCTGGTGACCTGCGAGCGTGCCGGCGAGATCACCGAGGGCGAGCGCGTCATCATCGATCTGGCCGGCCACCGCGTATTGCGCGCCGATGGCGCCGTACTCCCCTGCGAGCCTGTGCCTGACTTCTTGCTCGACATGGTGCGGGCGGGCGGCTTGCTGATGCAGCTCAAGCGCCGGCTGGCCGATGGCTCGCTGGCGCGTCATCCCATGAAAGCCTGATGAATCCGTCCACTCTCAAAGAAAAACTGGATGCCGGCCAGGTGCTGCTCGCGCCCGGTGTCTACGACGCGCTGTCCGCCCTGCTTGCCGAGCAGGCGGGCTTCGACGCGCTGTACCTGTCCGGCGCGTCGATCGCCTATGCCCGCCTGGGGCGTTCCGATGTGGGCCTGACCACCTATACCGAAGTGGAAGATGTCCTGGCCCGCATCACCGAGCGGGTGCGCAGCCCCGTGATCGTCGATGGCGACACGGGCTTTGGCAATGCCTTGAACGTACAGCGGACGGTGCGCGGCTTCGAGCGCGCCGGGGCGGCGATGATCCAGCTGGAAGACCAGGGGTTCCCGAAGCGCTGCGGGCACCTGGCCGGCAAGTCGCTGGTCCCGGCCGCCGAGATGTGCGGTAAGCTGCGTGCCGCGCTCGATGCGCGGGCCAGCGCCGCCACCTTGATCCTGGCCCGCACCGATGCCGTGGCGGTCGAGGGCCTGGATGCGGCCTTCGAGCGCGCCGAGCGCTACCTGGAATGCGGCGTGGACGCGATCTTCATCGAGGCGCTGCGTTCTCCCGTCCAGCTCGACGCGGCCTGCGCGCGCTTTGCCGCGCGCGTTCCGCTGCTGGCCAATATGGTCGAGGGCGGGCAGACCCCGGTCGAAAGCGCACAGGCCCTGGCGGCACGCGGGTTCCGCATCGTCATCTTCCCGGGCGGCACGGCGCGCGCGGTGGCGCATGCGCTGCAAGCCTACTACGGCAGTCTGCGCGAACACGGCACTACGGCGCCCTGGCGCGACCGCATGCTCGATTTCGACCAGCTCAATGCCGTGATCGGCACTCCGGCCCTGCTCGACGAGGCGGCGCGCTACAGCTAGGGATTGCCGCGCGGCAGCCAGCGCCAGAACACCGCCGCGGCAGCCAGGCCGAAGCCGCCCATGGCGGCCACCGCCGCCGCCAGCGACACCAGGGCCGTGATGGCCGACAGGACCACCGGCCCCAGGCTGCTGCCCAGGTCGGACACGAGCCGCCAGATGCCCAGGAACTCCGTGCGGGCGGCCGGCGGCGCGGCGTCGGCGCCCAGCGTCATGACAATGCCCGAGCCGATGCCGTTGCCCATGCCCAGCATCATGGAGACGATCAGGAAGCCGACCACGCCGGTGGTCAGCGAGGTGCCGATCAGGGCGATGCCCATGAGCAGCGTCGACGGCAGCGCCACCCATAGCCGGCCGCGCCGGTCCATCAGCGTGCCGGCCGGATAGAACACCGACATGTCGATGGCCGCCACCAGGCCGTAAATGATCGAGGTGGTGGCGGGGTTGATGCCCAGGTGATCGGCCCAGAGGGGAATGACGACCTGCCGCGATGCGCGCACCGCGCTCACCAGCAGGATGCCCAGCCCCAGCGTCAGGAACACCCGGCTGTGCTGGCGGGCCACGTCGAGCACGCGCGGCTTGGCCGCCGCCGTGTCGCCGCCGCGTCCGGGAGCGCTCATGTCGGGAGCCAGGTAGGCGATCACGCCGGCGCCCGCCATGGCGACGACGGCTACCCAATAGGCGCCCTGCAGGCCCATGAAGTGGATCAGCCCCGCGCCGGCGAACGGGCCCACGAAGACCCCGATGCGCATGGTGCCGGCCAGGGTCGACAGGGCGCGTGCCCGCATGTACGTCGGCACGGCGTCGATCATGTAGGTTTGGCGCGCCAGCATGAAGACTGACGACGCCATGCCGACCAGGAATACGCCTACCGCCAGCATCAGGGCATGGGTCGCGAAAATGCACAGCAGCAATGCCACTGCGCTGAGGGCCGCCGCGCCCATCATCGAGCGCCGCTCGCCGTGGCGGGATGTGATCAGCGCCGCCGGGATGTTGCTGACCAGGGAGCCGATGCCGATCAAGGCGACGATCAGCCCCGACACCGCCACCGAGGCGTCCAGGTCGCGCGCGCTCAGGGCGATGACCGGCAGGATGGCGCCGTTGCTGACGCCGTAGAGAATGGTGGGGCCGAATGCCGGAACGGCTATTTTTCTAAGGCTGAAGGAATCGTCGCGGGGCGGCACGGTGGGGCGGGCAAAGGCAAGGCCAAACGCATATTCTGACACCGGCGCGGGGCTTTGCCCAAATTGGCCCGGGCATGTCCTGCGCGGCCGTTGCCGCATGCCTCGCCGGACGGGATGCCGGCCGGCCTGTCCGCCCGATGCGCGCCGGCCTTGCACGCCGGAGCCGCCGCGCGCTATCTTTGCGCCATGTCGTGCGCCCCCCTGACAGGCCAAGAGCCATTCTTCATCGTGCTGAACACGGGCTCCGGCCGTGATGACGCCAACGAAGTCCAAGCCATCATCCGGCGAGTGCTGGACGGGGCCGGCCGCCGCTACGAGCTGATGCCGGTCGACAGCGGCAGCCAACTGGCCTCGACGGCGCAGGCGGCCGTCGGACGTGCCCGCGACCACGGCGGGGTGGTGGTCGCTGCCGGCGGAGACGGCACGCTCAGCGCGGTGGCCCAGGCAGTGCTGGGAACCGGCCTGCCGTTCGGCATCCTGCCGCAAGGCACGTTCAACTATTTCGGGCGCACCTACGGCATCCCCCAGGATACCGAGATCGCCGCCCGCTGCCTGCTGGCCGCCCAGCCGCAACCGGTGCAGGTCGGGCTGCTCAACGGGCAGGTGTTCCTGGTCAATGCCAGCCTCGGCCTGTATCCGCAATTGCTGGAAGACCGCGAAGCCTACAAGCAGCGCTATGGGCGCAGCCGCTACGTGGCGCTCTGGTCGGCCCTGGTGACCCTCGCGCGGGCGCACCGGCAGCTCAAGGTGCAGCTCGAGTACGAAGGCCAGCAGCGCAGCTTGCGCACGCCCACCATCGTGGTCGGCAACAATGCCTTGCAGCTGGAGCAGGTCGGCATCGCCGAGGCCGACGAACTCGAGCGCGGCCGCCTGGTGGCGATGAGCGTCAAGCCGGTCGGCGCGCTGGCCCTGTACGGCTTGGTGCTGCGCGGCTGGCTCAGCCGCCTGGGCGACGCCGACCATGTCATGAGCTTCGGCTTCGACCGCCTCACCGTACGCATCGGGCGCGGCCGGCGGCGCGTCAAGGTCGCCATGGACGGCGAGATCCACTGGCTGGACTCGCCGCTGGAGTTCATCGTGTCGCCCCAACCCTTGCCATTGCTGGTGCCGCCCGAAGCGCAGCGCACGGAACGCGCATGACGCGCATCCTGCATCTGTCCGACACCCATTTCGGCACCGAGCGCGAACCGGTGGTCCAGGCCTTGCTGGCGCTGGCCGAGGCGCTGCAGCCGCAACTGGTCCTGCTGGGCGGCGACATCACCCAGCGCGCGCGGCACAGCCAGTTCGCGGCTGCGCGCCGCTTCATCCAGGCCTTGCAGCGGCCGGTGCTGGCCGTGCCCGGCAACCACGATATCCCGCTGTTCAACCTGGTCGCCCGCGTGTTCGACCCGTATGGCGGCTATCGCCGCGCGCTGGGGGCGACCCTCGAGCCGGTCGTCGAGACCGACGGCCTGCTGGCTATCGGAGTCAACACCACCCGGCCCGGCCGCCACAAGAACGGCCAGGTCTCGCCCGCCCAGGTGGCCCGCGTGGCACAACGCTTGCGCCAGGCCGGCGACGATCGCCTGCGCGTATTGCTGTTGCACCATCCGGTGCGGGCCGCGGTCGAGAGCGATCGCTCCAACCTGCTCATCGGCGCGGATGTCGCGGTGCCCGCGTGGGTCGATGCCGGCGCCGACCTGATCCTCGGCGGCCATATCCACCTGCCGTACATCCTGCCCATCCACGGGCAGGCCGGCGCGACGCCACGCCAGGCCTGGACAGTCCAGGCCGGGACGGCGGTATCGCACCGCGTGCGCGACGGCATTTCCAATTCGGTCAACGTCATCGACCATTTGATCGATAATGGGCGGCACCAATGCGCGGTCCAGCGCTGGGACTACGCCGCCGACGAGGCCCGATTCCGTTGCGTGGCCACCCGGGCGCTGGAACTGCATCGCCCCGGCGCGCGCTGATGCTCGCCGACGCCAGCCACAGTCGTTTCATGGAAGCCTTCGCCGCCTGGGTAGCCGCCCATCCTTTGTTGATCTTCCTCGTCATGCCGGCCGCCGCGGGCGCGTCCGCGGTGTGGCTGGACCGCCGCCTGGGATGGCGTTCGGGCACGCCGCCGGCCTGGGCCTGCTGGAGCGTGGCGGCGGGCGCCGGCCTGGTATTCGCCGCGCTGGCCACGGCCATGACCCTGCAGTCCGGGCTGGTCGAGCTGGATAACGCGCTGGCGTCCGAGCTCAGCCTGTCGATGCCGCCGGCGCTGCTCTGGCTGCTGTCCTGGTTCACCTACCTGGGCGACCGCGACCTGCTCACGGTGATCGCCGTGGCCATGACGCTGACATTGCTGTTGCGGCGCGAATGGGCCCTGGCTGGGCTGTGCGCGCTCGCCACCGCCGGAGCGGGAGGACTCAACCAGACCTTCAAGCACCTGTTCCAGCGGGTGCGGCCGGAGCACGTGCACGGCTATGTCGATCCCGACGGCTGGAGTTTTCCCAGCGGCCACGCCTCGGCGGCGCTGGCGGTCTACGGGGTGGCATGTTACCTGGTGCTGCGGTTTTCGCCGCCGCGCTGGCATTCCTATTGCCTGGCCGGCACGGCGGCCCTGGTGACGGCCATCGGCGTCAGCCGCATTCTGCTGCAGGTGCATTATCTCAGCGACGTGGTCGCCGGCTTCGCCCTCAGCCTGGCCTGGCTGGCCTTGTGCCTGGCCGCGGCGGAACGCGCGCGCGTGCTTACGCGCCGAGCATAGCGGCGGCGACCGCGCGCGCCCGCGCGGCGTCGAAGCGGCGGCGCAACAGATCTTCCAATTGGGCCGCACCGGCATGGTCCGGCACATAGTCGGCGCCGGCCGCCTCGACGGCTTCGCGCAAGCCGGCCGGCGCTTGCGGCCGGGCGCGCAGGTTCCAGATCAGCTTGCCGCGCACTTCGACCCCCACCTGGCCGTCGCTGAAGCGCTCCAGCGTGCGGTCTATTTCGCGCGCGGCCGGCAAGGCCAGCAGCAGCAGGTCCGATTCCAGCAAAGCCTCCTGGGCCGACACGGCCAGCGTGGCGCTGCCGCGAAAAGGCTCGCAGTGCGCCGGCACCTTGTCGAACACCGTCAGCGCCAGGTCCGGCAACCCGCTGGCCAGCAGCCGGCGCGCCGCCGCGCTGCCCGTGGCGCCGAGCCCGATGATGCCAATGCGCGCGACCGGGGGCGTGTTCACGGCGCTGGCACCGACCAGGTGCTGACCACGTGCGCCACGGGGTCGGGCGCATGCTCGCCGCGCAGGATCACTTCGCCGGCGGCCAGGCGGCCGGTCTTGAGCAGGCGGGCCTCGGCAATGACCGCGCCGGGCGGGCTCTTGCGCAGGAAGTTGATGGTCAGGCTGGCGGTCACCGCGCCGGCCTGGCCGGTGGCGCCCACCACCGCGGCATACAGGGCCAGATCGGCCAGGCCCATCAGCATGGGGCCCGCCACGATGCCGCCCAGGCGCTGGTGCGCCGCGCGGGCGGGCAGCACGGCCCGCGCGGTGCCGGGGCCGATATCGGTGATCTCCACGCCCAGCACTTCGGCAAATGGATGCTGTTCGGCCAGCAGACGGTGGAAATCCGCCAGACTGATGCGGGCAGCGGCAGGGGAGTGCGTCATGTCAGCGTTGCTCCAGTGTGGTGCAGTAGCGGTCCAGCAGGCCGGCGGCGCGCTGCTCCAGCGACTTGAGCCGGCGTGTATGGAAAAGCAGCAGCAGGCCCATCAAATAAGTGAACACCTGCATCTGCTCGGCGGCGATGGTCTCGGCGGACCACGACTTGGCCGCCCGCAGCCCGTCGCCCAGCAGGTCCACGCAGTCGCGCAGGCGGCGGTTGAGCCGTGCATCCGCTTCGCGCCCGAGGCCGCGCGGCCCGAGCCCCTGGAACAAGTACATCCCCAGGGAAAACTCGGTGGAGCGTTCGGCGTAGTAATGAAAGAAGGCCTCGATGACGCGGCGCGGCGCCGTATCGGCGGGGCCGGGCAGCGCCGCCTCCAACTGGACGTGCAGCCGGCGTAGCGATTCTTCCAGCAGCTCGGCGTAGATGTCTTCCTTGCCGGCGAACCAGGGGTAGATGGCGCCCGTAGTGCACCCGGCTTCCTTGGCGATGGCCCGCACGGTGGTCTTTTCCAGGCCGTCGCGTTCGAAGACCCGCTGCGCGGCCTGCAGGATGAGCTGACGGCGCGCGGCGGTGAGCCGCTGGGCGTGGGTGAGGGGCGTGGTATCGGACATGGCAGGCTGGCCGAACGGTCGTGCCGCCAGTATATAGCAGCGCTCCGAATTAATAACGCTGTTATTGAAGTGCGCAAAAGGCTGCATGCCATATCTTTATCGTGCAGCCGATATACATGTATCGAGTCTATGCTGGAATGTATCCAGTATTGTTTCGCGTTACTTAGGCAATGCCCGCTTTCCTGGGGGAAAAGTAGCCAAACCGGTTGGGAAACGGCGCGAATATTGGGCTACATCGACATCAAGGGTAAACACCGATGTGTTTCTGGTCGGACACGTCTGATGTTGCAAGATCCCAACAACGTTCCCCCGGGAGGGGCATTTTTCGGGGGTCTACCATAGCCAGTCCCAGGGTTTTTTGATGCAATAGCGTCAACTTCCCTTCGCGGAGTTAGGGGGGCGGCAGGCCGATTCAAGCATTGCTGCTCTTGTCACTCAAATCAACGGAGATTTCTTAAATGAAAAAGACTCTGCTCGCTGCCGCCCTGCTCGCCGGTTTCGCCGGTGTGGCCCAGGCAGAAACCTCGGTGACGCTGTACGGCATCATCGATACCGGTATCGGCTACAACAAGGTCAAGGGCGACGGTTTCGATGGCAGCCGCATCGGCATGATCAACGGCGTGCAGAACGGTTCGCGCTGGGGCCTGCGTGGCACCGAAGATCTGGGTGACGGCCTGCAAGCCGTGTTCCAGCTGGAAAGCGGTTTCAACTCCGGCAACGGTAACTCCGCCCAGGGCGGCCGCCTGTTCGGCCGTCAAGCCACCATCGGTCTGCAAAGCGACAGCTGGGGCCGTCTGGACTTCGGTCGTCAAACCAACATCGCCTCGAAGTACTTCGGCTCGATCGATCCGTTCGGCGCCGGCTTCGGCCAGGCCAACATCGGCATGGCCTTCAGCGCGATGAACACGGTTCGCTGGGACAACATGGTCATGTACCAGACCCCGTCCTACAGCGGCTTCCAGTTCGGCGTTGGCTACTCGTTCAGCGTTGATGATGGCGCCGGCAGCGATCGCGTCGGCTTCCGCACCGCCGACAACGTCCGTGGCATCACCACCGGTCTGCGCTACGTGAATGGCCCGCTGAACGTCGCTCTGTCGTACGACCAGCTGAACGCCAGCAACAACCAACTGCAAGACGAAGTCGACGCCACCCCGCGTTCGTACGGCATCGGCGCTTCGTACGACTTCGAAGTGGTCAAGCTCTCGCTGGCCTACGCCCGCACCACCGACGGCTGGTTCGGCGGCCAAGGCATCAGCGGCCTGCAGCTGGCCACCGGTGAAGACGACCTCGGCGTGAACGTGTTCGCCGACGGCTTCAAGGCCAACTCGTACCTGGTCGGCCTGACCGCCCCCATCGGCGGCGCCAGCAAGCTGTTCGGTTCGTGGCAGATGGTTGACCCGAGCAACGACAAGCTGACCGGCGGCGAAGAGAAGATGAACGTCTTCTCGCTGGGCTACACCTACGACCTGTCCAAGCGTACCAACCTGTACGCCTACGGTTCGTACGCCAAGAACTACGCGTTCCTGGACGACGTGAAGAGCACGGCTGTCGGCGTCGGTATCCGTCACCGCTTCTAATCGGCTGCGGGGCGCAAGCCTCGCTTCGATTCCGAGCTCGCGCCCGGACCTCGGTCCGGGCGCAGAAAGCCACCCTGCGGGGTGGCTTTTTTGTTCCTGCCGCACGTCAACAGTTCTCTGTTTTAGAGGGCCTGGGTTCAGCGGACAGTCACTTGGCAAATGCTACAATCTGAAGGTTTGCGCATTTGACGGACGCCAGAATGAACCTGCAACAGTATTTTCCCGTCCTGCTGTTCATCGTAGTGGCAACCCTCATCGGGTTTGCCCTCCTGACAGCGGGTTCGCTCCTGGGGCCGCGGCGTCCCTATGCCGAGAAGCTCTCGGCCTACGAATGCGGCTTCGAAGCCTTCGAAGACGCCCGCATGAAGTTCGATGTGCGCTACTACCTGGTCGCCATCCTCTTCATCCTGTTCGACCTCGAAATCGCCTTCCTGTTTCCCTGGGCCATCGCCCAGGGCACCGTCGGCCTAGTCGGCTTCTGGACCGTCATGGTCTTCCTGGCCGTCCTGACGGTGGGCTTCATCTACGAATGGAAAAAGGGCGCGCTGGACTGGGAATGATCCCCGGCCTTCCCGCACGCTATCAGAGACGAAAATGGCTATAGACGGCATCCTCAAGCAAGGTTTCATCACTACCAGTGCCGACAAGTTCCTGAACTGGGCAAAGACCGGCTCGATGTGGCCCATGACCTTCGGTCTGGCCTGTTGCGCGGTCGAAATGATGCACGCCGGCGCGGCGCGCTACGACCTCGACCAGTTCGGCATCATCTTCCGTCCCAGCCCGCGCCAGTCCGACCTCATGATCGTGGCCGGCACCCTGTGCAACAAGATGGCGCCGGCGCTGCGCAAGGTCTACGACCAGATGCCGGAGCCGCGCTGGGTGGTGTCCATGGGCTCGTGCGCCAACGGCGGCGGCTACTACCACTACTCGTATTCGGTCGTGCGCGGCTGCGACCGCATCGTGCCGGTCGACGTCTACGTGCCGGGCTGTCCGCCCACCGCCGAGGCCCTGGTCTATGGGCTGCTGCAAATGCAGAACAAGATCCGCCTGACCAACACCATTGCCCGCTGACCGCGGCGCGCCGGCCAGCCGTGCCGGCGGCCCCCGTCAGCATACCGGTTTATCAAAGCGTACATGACGATGACCAGGCTCGAAACCCTGAAACACAACCTGCAGGCCGCGCTCGGCCCGGACCTCGCCCTGACCGAGGCGCTCGGCGAACTGACCCTGGAAGTCTCCGCCGACCAATGGATCCCCATCTGCAACAAGCTGCGCACCGACGCCAGCCTGAGCTTCGAAACCTGCATCGACCTGTGCGGCGTGGACTACCTCACCTGGGGCAACGGCACGCGCCAGGTCCCTGAAGAAAAAACCGGGGGCGTGCAGCGTTCGCGCTTCGCGGTGGTGGTGCATCTGCTGTCCATCGCCCATAACTGGCGCCTGCGCGTGCGCACCTGGGCGCCGGACGACGACTTTCCCATGGTGGCGTCGCTGGTCGACTGCTGGCCCGGCCTGAACTGGTTCGAGCGCGAAGCCTTCGACCTGTTCGGCATCGTCTTCGAGGGCCATCCCGACCTGCGCCGCATCCTCACCGACTACGGCTTCATCGGCCATCCCTTCCGCAAGGACTTCCCCCTGTCGGGCACGGTCGAAATGCGCTACGACCCCGAGCAAAAGCGCGTCATCTACCAGCCGGTCACCATCGACCCGCGCGAGATCACGCCGCGTGTCGTGCGTGAAGACTCCTACGGCATGGGGCGTTAAATCATGGCAGAAATCAAGAATTACACCCTGAACTTCGGCCCGCAGCACCCGGCCGCGCACGGCGTGCTGCGTCTGGTGCTCGAGCTCGACGGCGAAGTCATCCAGCGCGCCGATCCGCACATCGGCCTGCTGCACCGCGCCACCGAGAAACTGGCCGAGCACAAGACCTACATCCAGGCGCTGCCCTACATGGACCGCCTCGACTACGTGTCCATGATGTGCAACGAGCACGCCTACGTCATGGCCATCGAGAAGCTGCTGGGCATCGAGCCGCCGCTGCGCGCGCAATACATCCGCGTCATGTTCGACGAGATCACGCGCCTGCTCAACCACCTCATGTCGCTGGGCTCGCACGCGCTCGACGTGGGCGCCATGGCGGTGTTCCTGTATGCCTTCCGCGAGCGCGAAGACCTGATGGACTGCTACGAGGCGGTCTCGGGCGCGCGCATGCACGCGGCCTACTACCGTCCGGGCGGCGTCTACCGCGACCTGCCCGACACCATGCCGCAGTACGGCGAGGGCAGCAAATACCGCGGCGAGAAAGACCTGCGCATCATGAACGACGCGCGCTCCGGCTCGCTGCTCGATTTCATCGAGGACTTCACCAACCGGTTCCCGGCCTGCGTCGACGAATACGAGACCCTGCTCACCGACAACCGCATCTGGAAGCAGCGCCTGGTGGGCATCGGCGTGGTCGACCCCGAGCGCGCCAAGGCGCTGGGCTTCACTGGCCCCATGCTGCGCGGCTCCGGCGTCGCCTGGGACCTGCGCAAGATGCAGCCGTACGAAGTCTACGACCTGGTCGAATTCGACGTGCCCGTGGGCGTCAACGGCGACTGCTACGACCGCTACCTGGTGCGCATCGCCGAAATGCGCGAAAGCAACCGCATCATCCGCCAGTGCGTGGAATGGCTGCGCAACAACCCGGGCCCGGTCATGATCGAGAACCACAAGGTCGCCCCGCCCAAGCGCACCGACATGAAAACCAACATGGAAGAGCTCATCCATCATTTCAAGCTCTTCACCGAAGGTTTCCACGTGCCCCCCGGCGAGGCGTTCTCGTCGGTCGAGCATCCCAAGGGCGAGTTCGGCATCTACCTGGTGTCCGACGGCGCCAACAAGCCCTACCGCCTGAAGATTCGGGCGCCGGGGTTTGCCCATTTGCAATCGCTCGATGAAATGGCGCGCGGCCACATGATCGCCGACGCCGTCACCATCATCGGCACGCAGGACATCGTTTTCGGCGAGATCGACCGCTGATCCACCAGCGCGAACGCCCGCATAATCCGGATTCAAACTATGCTGCTTTCCGAACAGGCCTACCAGAAAATCGATCGGGAACTCGCCAAGTTCCCGGCCGACCAGCGGCAGTCGGCCATCATGGCTTCGCTTGCCATCGCGCAAGAAGAAAAGGGCTGGTTGCCCCCCGAAGTCCTTGAAGACGTGGCCAATTACATCGGCGTGCCGCCCATCGCGGTGCAGGAAGTCGCCACGTTCTACAACATGTTCGATACCAAGCCGGTCGGCAAGCACAAGATCGCGGTCTGCACGAACCTGCCCTGTGCCTTGCGCGACGGCGAAAAGGCCGGCGACTACCTCAAGCGCAAGCTCGGTGTCGACTACCGCGAAACCACCCCCGACGGCCAGTTCACGCTGGTCGAGGGCGAATGCATGGGCGCCTGCGGCGACGCTCCCGTGCTGATCGTCAACAACAAGCATATGTGCGTGCGCATGACCGAAGAAAAGCTCGATGCGCTGGTGCAGGGCCTGAAGGCGCAAGGCGCCCAAGGAGAATCGGCATGAACGCGCCCGACCTCTACAAGCACCTGGCCCAGGGGCTCGATCCCAACCCCCTGAACGACCTGTCCAATTCCATGTGCCTGCATGGCCGCCACATCGCGCCGCAGATCCTGGCCGACGTGGACGGCAGCAACTGGCGCCTGCAGGACTACGTCAAGCGCGGCGGCTACGAGGCGCTGCGCAAGATCCTCTCGACCGGCATGAAGCCCGAGGACGTCATCGCCGAAGTCAAGGCCTCGGGCCTGCGCGGCCGTGGCGGCGCCGGCTTCCCCACCGGCCTGAAGTGGAGCTTCATGCCGCGCGCCTTCCCCGGCCAGAAGTACCTGGTCTGCAATTCCGACGAAGGCGAGCCCGGCACCTTCAAGGACCGCGACATCCTGCGCTTCAATCCGCACATCGTGATCGAAGGCATGGCCATCGCGGCCTATGCCATGGGCATCAGCGTCGGCTACAACTACATCCACGGCGAGATCTTCGAAGTGTACGAACGCTTCGAAGAAGCCCTGGAAGAAGCCCGCGCCGCCGGTTTCCTGGGCGACCGCATCCTCGGCTCCGAGTTCAGCTTCCAGCTACATGCCTTCCACGGCTACGGCGCCTACATCTGCGGCGAGGAAACCGCGCTGCTCGAATCGCTCGAAGGCAAGAAGGGCCAGCCGCGCTTCAAGCCGCCGTTCCCGGCCAGCTTCGGCCTGTACGGCAAGCCCACCACCATCAACAACACCGAGACCTTCGCGGCGGTGCCCTGGATCATCCGCAATGGCGGCCAGGCCTACCTCGAGGTCGGCAAGCCCAACAACGGCGGCACCAAGCTGTTCTCCGTATCGGGCGACGTCGAGCGGCCCGGCAACTACGAGATCCCCCTCGGCACGCCGTTCTCCAAGCTGCTCGAGCTGGCCGGCGGCATGCGCGGCGGCAAGAAGCTCAAGGCGGTCATTCCCGGCGGCTCGAGCGCGCCGGTGCTGCCCGCCGACATCATGATGGACACCACCATGGACTACGACGCCATCGCCAAGGCGGGCTCCATGCTGGGTTCGGGCGCCGTCATCGTCATGGACGAGACCCGCTGCATGGTCAAGTCGCTGCTGCGCCTGTCGTACTTCTATTTCGAGGAAAGCTGCGGCCAGTGCACGCCGTGCCGCGAGGGCACGGGCTGGCTGTACCGCATGGTGCATCGCATCGAGCACGGCCAGGGCCGCCAGGAAGACCTCGACCTGCTCGACAGCGTCGCCGGCAACATCATGGGCCGCACCATCTGCGCCCTCGGCGATGCCGCCGCCATGCCGGTGCGCGGCTTCCTCAAGCATTATCGCGACGAATTCGCGCACCACATCGAGCACAAGTCGTGTGTGGTCCCGCAATATCTGTAGGTTCCAGGAACAGCAATGGTTGAATTAACCGTCGACGGCAACAAGGTCGAAGTCCCCGAGGGCAGCATGGTGATGCATGCGGCCCAGAAGCTCGGCCTGTACGTGCCTCATTTCTGCTACCACAAGAAACTGTCCATCGCGGCCAACTGCCGCATGTGCCTGGTTGAAGTGGAAAAGGCGCCCAAGGCGCTGCCGGCCTGCGCCACGCCGGCCACCAATGGCATGGTGGTGCACACCTGCTCCGAGAAGGCCAAGGCCGCGCAGAAGTCGGTCATGGAATTCCTGCTCATCAACCACCCGCTCGACTGCCCGATCTGCGACCAGGGCGGCGAATGCCAGCTGCAGGACCTGGCCGTGGGCTACGGCGGCTCCTCCTCGCGCTATCGCGAGGAAAAGCGCGTGGTGTTCCACAAGGACCTCGGCCCGCTGGTGTCGGCCGAAGAGATGACCCGCTGCATCCACTGCACCCGCTGCGTCCGCTTCGGCCAGGAAATCGCCGGCGTCATGGAGCTGGGCATGCTGGGCCGCGGCGAGCACTCCGAGATCACCACCTTCGTGGGCCGCTCGGTCGAGTCCGAACTGTCGGGCAACATGATCGACCTCTGTCCCGTGGGTGCGCTGACTTCCAAGCCGTTCCGCTACAGTGCCCGCACCTGGGAACTGGCGCGTCGCCGCTCGGTCAGCCCGCACGACAGCCTGGGCGCCAACCTGGTGGTCCAGGTCAAGGGCGACCGCGCCATGCGCGTGGTGCCGTTCGAGGACGAGGCCCTGAACGAATGCTGGATCAGCGACCGCGACCGCTTCTCGTACGAAGGCCTCAACAGCGAAGACCGCCTGGCGGCGCCGATGATCAAGGGCGCCGACGGCAAGTGGCAGGAAGCCTCCTGGGCCGATGCCCTGCAGGCGGTGGCGCAGGGCCTGTCGCGCGTGCGCGACAGCCACGGCGGCGGCCAGATCGGCGCCCTGGCGGCCGAATACGCCACCACTGAAGAATTCGCCTTGCTGGGCCGCCTGGTGCGCGCCCTGGGCTCCGAGAACATCGATTTCCGCCTGCGCCAGACCGACCCGGCCTTCGACGCCGCCCTGACCGGCGCGCCGTGGCTGGGCATGCCGGTGGCCGACCTCGACACGCTCGACCGCGTGCTGGTGGTGGGGTCGTTCCTGCGCAAGGACCACCCCCTGATGGCGCAGCGCCTGCGCCAGGCGGCCAAGCGCGGCACCCAGATCCTGCTGGTCGACAGCGCCGCCGACGACCCGCTCATGCCGGTGGCCGCGCGCGTCACGGTCGCCCCGTCCGGCCTGCCGGCCGCGCTGGCAGCCATCGCCGTGGCGCTGGCCCAGGCCAAGGAACAGCCCGTGCCGGCCGAGTTCGCCGCCGTCACGCCCGACGAAAACGCCAAGCTCGTGGCCGCCAGCCTGGCCTCGGGCAGCAATACCGCGGTGCTGCTGGGCAACATGGCGGTGGCTTCGCCGCAGGCCGCGCTGCTGGCCGCCAATGCGCGTTGCGTGGCCGACCTGGCCGGCGGCCGTTTCGGCTTCCTGACCTCCGGCGGCAACACGGTGGGCGGCTACCTGGCCGGCGCCGTGCCGGGGCAGGGCGGCAAGACCGCCGCCGCCATGCTGGCCGAGCCGCTCAAGGCCTATATCGTGCTGCATGCCGAGCCGGCGCTGGACGCCGATAACGGCCCGCAAGCCGTGGCCGCCCTGCGCGGCGCCGAATTCGCCGTGGCGCTCACGCCCTATGCGTCGGCCGCGCAGGACTGGGCCGATGTCATGCTGCCCGTCGCGCCGTTCACCGAAACCTCGGGCACCTTCGTCAATGCGCAGGGCCTGCCGCAGAGCTTCAAGGGCACGGTCGCGCCGCTGGGCCAGAGCCGTCCGGCCTGGAAGGTCCTGCGCGTGCTGGGCAACGTGCTGCAGCTGCAGGGCTTCGACGACGAGACCTCCGAGTCGGTGCGCGACACCGCCCTGGCCGGCGGTGTCGAAGGCCGCCTGTCCAACGACATCAAGGCGCCGCTCGGGCTGGGCCAGCCCCTCGCCGGCCTGGAGCGCGTCGCCGACGTGCCCATCTACCGCAGCGACGCCATCGTGCGGCGTTCCGAGCCGCTGCAGGCGGCGCCGGCCTCGCGCCCGCCCACCGCGCGCCTGAACGGCCGCACGCTGGCCGAGCTGGGCCTGGCGGCGGGCGTCAAGGTACGGGTCTCCGGGGCCGCCGGTTCGGTCGAGCTCGAAACCGTCCAGGACGACGCCGTGGCCGATCGTGCCGTGCGCATCGCGGCGGCTTTCGAACAAACCGCCGCCCTGGGCGGCGCCTTCGGTGAAATCAGCTTGGAGCGTGCCTGACATGGAATGGCTCAATGTTCTTGAAAGCCACGGTCAGGCCTTGCTGGGGCCGACGGCCTGGCTGGTGCTCTGGACGATCGTGAAGATCGTCGTCATCGCCGTGCCCATCATTCTCTGCGTGGCCTATCTCACCTACTGGGAACGCAAGATGATCGGCTGGATGCACGTGCGCCTCGGGCCGACCCGCGTCGGCTTCCGGGGCCTGCTGCAGCCGTTCGCCGACGTGTTCAAGCTGCTCACCAAGGAAGTGGTGGTTCCCACCCAGGCCAACAAGGTGCTGTTCGTGGTGGCCCCGGTGGTCACCCTGATGCCGGCGCTGGCCGCCTGGGCGGTGGTGCCGTTCGGGCCCGAAGTGGTGCTGGCCAACGTCAATGCCGGGCTGCTCTACGTCATGGCCATCACCTCCATCGGCGTCTACGGCGTCATCGTGGCGGGCTGGGCGTCGAACTCCAAGTACGCGTTCCTGGGCGCGCTGCGCGCCTCGGCCCAGATGGTCTCGTACGAACTGGCCATCGGCTTCGTGCTGGTGACCGTGCTGCTGGTGTCGGGCAGCCTGAACATGTCCGAGATCGTGCTGGGCCAGACCCGCGGCTGGTTCGCCGAGCGCGGCCTGACCTTCCTGTCCTGGAACTGGCTGCCGCTGCTGCCGCTGTTCGTCATTTACGTGATCTCGGCCGTGGCCGAGACCAACCGCCACCCCTTCGACGTGGTGGAAGGCGAATCCGAGATCGTGGCCGGCCACATGGTCGAGTACTCGGGCATGGCATTCGCGCTGTTCTTCCTGGGCGAATACGCCAACATGATCCTGCTGTCCTGCATGGCCTCGATCATGTTCCTGGGCGGCTGGACGTCCCCGATCGACATCGCGCCGCTGACCTGGATCCCGGGCTGGATCTGGCTGGGCATCAAGACATTCTTCGTGGTCTCGCTGTTCGTGTGGTTCCGCGCGTCGTTCCCGCGCTACCGCTACGACCAGATCATGCGTTTGGGCTGGAAGATTTTCATCCCGCTGACCGGCGTATGGCTGGTCGTGGTGGCGATCTGGATGCAGACGCCCTGGAACATTTGGCGCTGATGCGCCAAGCTGAGGCAGGATATGGAAGCGATCAAAGATTTCTTCGGCAGCCTGATGCTGGCCGAGCTGCTCAAGGGCATGCGCCTGACGGGCAAGTACTTCTTCAAGCGCAAGGTCACCTTGCGCTACCCGATGGAAAAGACGCCGACCTCGGCGCGCTTCCGCGGGCTGCACGCGCTGCGCCGCTACCCCAACGGGGAAGAGCGCTGCATCGCCTGCAAGCTGTGCGAAGCCGTCTGCCCGGCGCTGGCCATCACCATCGAATCGGACATCCGCGACGACGGCACCCGCCGCACGACGCGCTACGACATCGATCTCACCAAGTGCATTTTCTGCGGCTTCTGTGAAGAAAGCTGCCCCGTGGATTCCATCGTGGAAACCCATATCCACGAATACCACGGCGAAAAACGCGGCGACCTGTACTTCACCAAAGACATGCTGCTCGCCGTGGGCGACCGCTACGAAGCCGAAATCGCCCGCCGCCGGGCCGAAGACGCGCCATACCGTTGACGCCTAAGGTCTGATCCATGACTTTCACCACTGTCCTGTTCTACATATTGGCTGCCGTCCTGGTGATCGCCGCGTTCCGCGTCATCACCGCGCGCAGTCCCGTCACCGCCGTCCTGCACCTGATCCTCGCCTTCGCCAACGCGGCCATGCTGTGGATGCTGCTCGGCGCCGAGTTCCTGGCGCTGCTGCTGGTGCTGGTATACGTGGGCGCCGTAATGGTGCTGTTCCTGTTCGTGGTCATGATGCTCGACATCCGCATCGATGCGCTGCGCCATGGCCTCAAGACCTACCTGCCGCTCGGCCTGATCATCGGCGCGGTGCTGGTGCTCGAGATGTCGTTCGTGCTGGGCGCCACCTGGTACGGCGCCGGCCCGCAGGCGCCGGTCGCGGGCGACTACAACAACACCCGCGCGCTGGGCGAGGCCATGTACACCCAGTACGTGTACGCCGTCGAAGTGGGCGCCGCGCTGCTGCTGGTGGGCATGGTCGCCGCCATCGCGCTGACGCTGCGCCGCCGCCGCGACGCCAAGTACAACGATCCGTCCGCCGCCGTGCGCGTGCGGGCCAAGGACCGCTTCCGCCTGGTCAGCATGCCTGCCCAGAGCGATCGCGCCCAGGGCCGCGTGACCGCGCCCGCCGACGACGCCCAAGGAGAAAAAGAATGACGCTGACGCTGGCCCACTACCTGGTGCTGGGTGCGATCCTGTTCGCCATCGGCATCTTCGGCATCTTCCTGAACCGTCGCAACCTGATCATCCTGCTGATGTCCATCGAGCTCGTGCTGCTGGCCGTCAACATGAATTTCGTGGCGTTTTCCAGCTGGTTCGGCGATACCGCCGGCCAGGTGTTCGTGTTCTTCATCCTGACGGTGGCCGCCGCCGAGGCCGCCATCGGGCTGGCCATCCTGGTGCTGCTGTTCCGCAACCTGAACACGATCAACGTTGACGAACTCGATCGCCTGAAGGGCTGACGGGGTATTGGAAGAAAATGTCTAGCTCACCCAACCTGTACTTGCTGATCGCGCTGGCGCCACTGGCCGGCGCGATTCTTGCCGGGCTGTTCGGCACCGGGTTCCTGGGCCGGCCCATCGGCCGCCGCGGTTCGCACATCATCACCATCCTGGGGGTGCTGATCTCCACGGTGGGTTCGCTGGTCGTGCTCGGCGACGTGCTCAACGGCCACACCTACGACGGCACGGTCTACACCTGGAGCCTGATCGGCCAGACCAAGCTCGAGATCGGCTTCCTGATCGACCCGCTGTCGGCCATGATGATGGTGGTGGTCACCTCGGTATCGCTGATGGTGCACATCTACACCATCGGCTACATGGCCGACGACCCCGGCTACCAGCGCTTCTTCGCGTACATCTCGCTGTTCACCTTCTCGATGCTGATGCTGGTCATGTCCAACAACATGGTCCAGCTGTTCTTCGGCTGGGAAGCGGTGGGCCTGGTGTCGTACCTGCTGATCGGCTTCTGGTACACGCGCCCCACGGCCATCTTCGCCAACATGAAGGCGTTCCTGATCAACCGGGTCGGCGACTTCGGCTTCGTGCTGGGCATCGGCCTGCTGTTCGCCTACGCCGGCACCATGCACTACGCCGACGTGTTCGCGCAGGCCGACAAGCTGGCCGGCGAGACCCTGCCGGGCACCGACTGGATGCTGCTCACCGTGGCCTGCATCTGCCTGTTCATCGGCGCCATGGGCAAATCCGCCCAGGTGCCGCTGCACGCCTGGCTGCCCGATTCCATGGAAGGCCCCACGCCGATCTCGGCGCTGATCCACGCCGCCACCATGGTGACGGCCGGCATCTTCATGGTGGCGCGCTTCTCGCCGCTGTTCGAGCTGTCCGACACCGCGCTGTCGTTCGTGATCGTCATCGGCGCCATCGGCGCGCTGTTCCTGGGCATCCTGGGCATCATCCAGAACGACATCAAGCGGGTGGTGGCGTATTCCACGCTGTCGCAGCTCGGCTACATGACCGTGGCGCTGGGCGCCTCCGCCTACTCGGTGGCCATCTTCCACCTGATGACGCACGCCTTCTTCAAGGCGCTGCTGTTCCTGGGCGCGGGCTCGGTGATCATCGGCATGCACCACGACCAGGACATCCGCAACATGGGCGGCCTGCGCAAGTACATGCCCATCACCTGGATCACTTTCCTGCTGGGCACGCTGGCCCTGGTCGGCACCCCGTTCTTCTCGGGCTTCTATTCCAAGGAGCACATCATCGAGGCCGCCGGCGCGGCCGGCGTCTGGGGCGCCAGCTTCGCGTACTACGCCACCCTGGTCGGCGTGTTCGTCACCTCGCTGTACTCGTTCCGGGTGTACTTCCTGGTCTTCCATGGCAAGGAGCGCTTCGATACCAGCGGCCATGGCCATGGCCATGACGCCCACGGCCATGACGACCACGGCCACCACGGCGGCACGCCGCATGAATCGCCCTGGGTCGTGACCCTGCCGCTGGTGCTGCTGGCGATCCCCTCGGTGCTGATCGGCGCCTGGGTGGTAGACCCGATGCTGTTCGGCGGCTTCTTCGACGGCGTGATCAAGGTGCTGCCCCAGCACCCGGCCATGCACGAGCTGGGCGAGGAATGGCACGGCTGGGTCGCCTTCGGCCTGCACGCCTTCCAGACCGTGCCGTTCTGGCTGGTGGTGGCGGGCGCCGTCATCGCGTGGTACTGCTACCTCGTCAACCCCAAGGTGCCGGCCGCCATCAAGTCGAGCCTGTCGGGCATCTACAAGCTGCTGGACAACAAGTACTACGTCGACTGGATCAACGAACAGGTCATTGCGCGCGGCGCGCGCTGCCTGGGGCATGGGCTCTGGCAGACCGGTGACCGCGGCCTGATCGACGGCGTGGTGGTCAACGGCAGCGCCCGCGTGGTGGGCTGGGTGGCCGCGGTCAGCCGCCACCTGCAGTCCGGCTACATCTATCACTACGCGTTCGCGATGATCATCGGCATCATGGCGCTGGTAACTTTCTTTGTGCTGATTCCCCAATGACGGCAAGCGACATGGCATCCAACACTTTTCCCTGGCTTACGCTTGCGATCTTCGTTCCGATCGTATTCGGCCTGCTGGTGCTGGCTCTGGGCCGCGACGACCGTCCCGGGCTGACGCGCGGCCTCTCGCTCGTCGGGGCGCTGGCCGGTTTCGTGGTCACCATTCCGCTCTACACGGGCTTCGATTCCTCCACCGCCGCCATGCAGTTCGTCGAGAAGGCGTCCTGGATCGAGGCGTTCAACGTCAACTACCACCTGGGCGTGGACGGCATTTCGCTGTGGTTCGTGCTGCTGACCGCGTTCATCACCATCATCGTGGTGCTGGCCGGCTGGGAAGTCATCACCAGCCGCGTGGCGCAGTACATGGCCGCCTTCCTGATCTTGTCGGGCCTGATGGTGGGCGTGTTTGCGGCGCTCGACGGCCTGCTGTTCTACGTGTTCTTCGAGGCCACCCTGATCCCGATGTACATCATCATCGGCGTGTGGGGCGGCCCCAACCGGGTCTACGCCGCGTTCAAGTTCTTCCTGTACACGCTGCTGGGTTCGCTGCTCACGCTGGTGGCCTTCCTCTACCTGTGGAACGTCTCGGGCGGCTCGTTCGACATCCAGACCTGGCACCAGACCAAGCTGGGCTACACGCCGCAGGTGCTGATCTTCCTGGCGCTGCTGGCCGCCTTCGCGGTCAAGGTGCCGATGTGGCCGGTCCATACCTGGCTGCCGGACGCCCACGTCGAGGCCCCCACGGGCGGCTCGGTGGTGCTGGCGGCCATCATGCTGAAGCTGGGCGCCTACGGCTTCCTGCGCTTCTCGCTGCCGATCGCGCCCGACGCCTCGCACAGCCTGGCCGGCCTCATGATCGCCCTGTCGCTGATCGCCGTCATCTACATCGGCCTGGTCGCCATCGTCCAGGACGACATGAAGAAGCTGGTGGCCTATTCGTCGGTGGCCCACATGGGCTTCGTGACCCTGGGCTTCTTCATCTTCAATACGGCCGGCGTCGAGGGCGCGATCGTGCAGATGATCTCGCACGGCTTCGTGTCGGGCGCCATGTTCTTCTGCATCGGCGTGCTGTACGACCGCCTGCACTCGCGGCGTATCGCCGACTACGGCGGCGTCATCAACGTGATGCCGCGCTTCGTCACCTTCTTCGTGCTGTTCTCCATGGCCAACAGCGGCCTGCCCGCCACCAGCGGCTTCGTGGGCGAGTTCATGGTGATCATGGGCGCGGTCGAGCACAATTTCTGGATCGGCCTGCTGGCCGCGACGGCGCTGATCCTGGGCGCCTCGTACTCGCTGTGGATGGTCAAGCGCGTGGCGTTCGGCGACATCGCCAATGACAACGTGCGCGCCCTGACCGACATCAATGCGCGCGAATTCCTGATCCTCGGCGTGATGGCCATTGCCGTGTTGTACATGGGCATACATCCCAAGCCCTTTACCGACGTCATGCACGCTTCGGTCGAGGCCCTGCTGCAACACGTTGCCGTCTCGAAACTGTAAGACTGAACCATGATGCAATCCCACATCGATTTCGCCCTGGCCGCACCCGAGATCCTGTTGCTGGTTTTCGCGCTGGCGATCCTGTTGATCGACGCGGTCAGCTCGCATCCCGAGCGCAAGCCCACGTTCGTGCTTTCGCTGCTGGCACTGGGCGTGCTGACGGTCGTGTCGCTGGTGCAGTGGAACGACGGCGCCGTCGGCCGCACCTTCAATGGCCTGTACGTGGCGGACAACCTCTCGCACCTGCTCAAGATCGCCTCGTATGTCGCCGTGGCGGCGACGCTGGTCTACGGCCGGGCCTACGCCCAGGCGCGCGACATGCTGCGCGGCGGCGAGCTCTACGTGCTGACGCTGATGGCCCTGCTGGGCCAGATGGTCATGATCTCGGCGGGCAACCTGATCAGCATCTACCTGGGCCTGGAGCTGATGTCGCTGGCCCTGTATGCCCTGATCGCGCTGCGCCGCGACGACGTGGTGGCCACCGAGGC
This sequence comes from Bordetella genomosp. 2, assembly GCF_002261345.1. GTDB lineage: Bacteria > Pseudomonadota > Gammaproteobacteria > Burkholderiales > Burkholderiaceae_B > Bordetella_A. The sequence goes on from NZ_NEVT01000003.1 coordinate 725,505, forward strand.
GGCCATGAAGTACTTCGTGCTGGGCGCGCTGGCTTCCGGCTTCCTGCTGTACGGCATGTCCATGGTCTACGGCGCCACCGGGCAGCTCGACATCGCGGAGATCGCCAAGGTGGTTTCCGCCGGCCGCCAGGAGAACATGGCGCTGGTGTTCGGGGTGGTGTTCCTGGTTGCCGGCCTGGCCTTCAAGCTGGGCGCGGTGCCGTTCCACATGTGGGTGCCCGACGTATACCAGGGTTCGCCCACCGCGGTGACGCTGATCCTGGGCGCGGCGCCCAAGCTCGCGGCCTTCGCCATTGCGCTGCGCCTGCTGGTCGAGGGCCTGCACGGCCTGGCCGCCGACTGGCAGCCCATGCTGATGATCCTGGCCGTGCTGTCGCTGGCCATCGGCAACCTGACCGCCATCGCGCAGACCAATTTCAAGCGCATGCTGGCGTACTCGACCATCTCGCACGTGGGCTTCGTGCTGCTGGGCCTGATGTCCGGCGCCGTGGAGGGCAATCCCGGCGCGTCGGCGCAGGCGTACGGCTCGGCCCTGTTCTACATGCTGGTCTACGTGCTGACCACGCTGGGCACCTTCGGCATGGTGCTGCTGCTGTCGCGCCAGGGTTTCGAGTGCGAGCACATCGACGACCTGAAGGGCCTGAACCGCCGCAGCCCCTGGCACGCCGCCATCCTGCTGCTGCTGATGTTCTCGCTGACCGGCATCCCGCCCATGGTGGGCTTCTATGCCAAGCTGGCCGTGCTGCAGGTGCTGGTCGAGGCCGGCCATGTGGCACTGGCGGTGGTCGCGGTGCTGTTCTCCCTGATCGGCGCCTTCTACTACCTGCGCGTGGTCAAGGTGGTCTATTTCGACGAGCCGGTGGCCGAAGTCGGGCCGGTGGCGGCTTCGTGCGGGCCGCGCGGCGTGCTGTCGCTGAACGGCGCGCTGATCCTGGTCCTGGGCATCCTGCCGGGCGGGCTGATGGCGCTGTGCGTGCATGCCATCCAGACCTCGCTGGGGCTGTAAGCAGGCCGGGGGATGAACCAGACCCTCGCCGTCTGGCTATTGATTGCGTTGGCGCTGGTCAGCGCCAACCTGCCGTTCCTGACCGAACGTGTGCTGGCCGTGCTGCCCTGGAAGGGCGGGGCGGCCAAGCCGTTCTGGCTGCGCATGCTGGAACTCCTGCTGTACTACGCCCTGGTCATCGCCCTGGGATTCGCCTTCGAGGCCGCGCTGGGCAACTCGTTCTCGCAGGGCTGGGAGTTCTACGCCATTACGCTGAGCCTGTACCTGGTGCTGGGCTACCCGGGCTTCGTCTACCGGTATTTGTTCAAGCGCCATCCTTCTTTGCGATCCTGAGATCCGCTTCCCAGTAAGAAGCGCCTGCTTGCAGGCGCTTTTTTTCATCCGGCCGGCGATAAATCGTTGTAATTCGCGGATCTGTAGCAGATGTTCAGGCGATTGTCAGGTGTTCCATTCAGAATCTAGCCCGATCAAAAAATAAGAATCGTTGCTATTTCTATTTGGAGAAGCCGTTGTGAAGGCCCTGGACTCGTATTCAATGAACTCGCTGGCCTCGTCGCTCGCCGCGGCGATGGTCGCTCCTGCTTTCTGTCTGGCCTCGCAGGCCAGCGCCCAGACTTCGGTGCAGCAGCTCGCGCCGGTCCAGGTGGAAGGGGAGTCGTCGCCGTACGATGCCCAGGTGTCCCAATCGCCGAAAATGACGGCGCCCCTGCTGGACACGCCCCGCACGGTGCAGGTGGTGCCCCAGCAGGTGATCCAGGACCAGGCCGCCACTTCGCTGCAGGACGTGCTGCGCAACTCACCCGGCATCACCTTCGGGGCTGGCGAAGGTGGCCGGCCCGGCGGCGACATTCCCATCATCCGCGGGCAGAATTCGGCCGGCAGCATCTTCGTCGACGGCGTGCGCGACAGCAGCATCCAGGTCCGCGACACCTTCAACCTGGAACAGGTGGAAATCATCAAGGGGCCGGATTCGGTCTATTCCGGCCGCGGCGGGGCGGGCGGCAGCATCAACCTGGTGACCAAGAAGCCCAAGGCGGTCGATTTTGCCGAAGGCACGCTGCAGGTGGGCACGGACAATAACTACCGCGCGACCGCCGACGGCAACTGGCGCCTGGGAGAGCAGGCGGCGTTCCGCCTGAACCTGATGGGCACTAAGGGCGACGTGCCGGGCCGCGACAGCGCGGTCGACTTCGAGCGCTGGGGCGTCGCGCCCTCGCTGACGCTGGGCGTGGGGACGCCGACGCGCATCACCCTGGGCTATGAGCATTACCAGGACGACAGCATGCCCGACTACTCGATCCCGTACGATCCCGAGTCGGGGCAGCCGGTGACCGAGACGCGCGGCGTCAGCCGCAAGACCTTCTACGGCCTGAAGGAGCGCGATTTCTTCAAGACGCGCGACGATACGTTCACGCTGACTGTCGAGCACGATTTTGCCAGCAACCTGCGCCTGCGCAACGTCATGCGCTACAGCCGAGCCACCACCGATTACGCGGCCACCAACCCGGACGACAGCAAGGGCAACGTCGTGCTGGGCAAGGTCGCGCGTGTGCTCAAGAGCGGCTACGACATCAACAAGTCGTTCTCGAACACCACCGACCTGCTGGGCCAGTTCAACACGGGCTCGCTCGAGCATTCGTTCGACCTGGGCTTCGAGTTTTCCACCAGCACGCGCGACAACTATACGTATACCGAGAGCGGCGTGGACCGCAGCACCGATTGCGCCGTGAATACCGGGCCGCTGTGCACGTCGTTGTGGGATCCCGACCCGGGCGACGCCTATGGCGGCACGCTGACGCGCAGCGATACGCCCAAGGTGTACCGGACCGACACGGTATCGGTCTACGGCTTCGATACGGTGAAGATCAACGAACAGTGGCAAGCCAGCGCCGGCGTGCGCCTGGACCGCTACAGCACCAGCGGCAAGAACCTCACGAAGGGCCGCAATGACCCGGCGGGCACGCCCGACGTCTACGATACCTCGCGCGACGACACCCTGTTCAACTACCAGCTCGGCGTCGCCTATAAGCCTCTGCCCAACGGCACGGTCTACGCGAGCTTCGGCACTTCCTCCACGCCGGCGGCGATCAGCACCGCCATCTCGGACTCGGTGTCGGCCGGCAATGCGGACCTCGAACCGGAAAAGAGCCGCACCGTCGAGGTGGGCACCAAGTGGCAGGTGCTCGACGATCGCCTGGCCCTGTCGGCCGCGCTGTTCCAGGACATTCGCAAGAACACCAATGTACAGGTCTCGGCCAACGAGACGGAGCAGGTGGGCAAGGCCAAGGTGCGCGGCCTGGAACTGGGCTTCTCGGGCAGCATCACGCCGAAGTGGAACGTCTACGGCGGCTATACCTTCATGGATAGCGAACTGGTCAAGGGCGCCGCGAACAGCGGTGCCGAGGGCGAGGACCTGCCCAACACGCCGCGCCACGCATTCAGCCTGTGGAGCACCTACAAGGTGTTGCCGCAGCTGACGGTGGGCGGCGGCGCCTACTACGTGGCCAAGGTGTACGGCAATTCGGACGCCTCGGACAACGCCAACGGCACGCCCAAGGCCCGCTGGGTGCCTTCGTACTGGCGCTTCGACGCCATGGCGGCGTATCAGTTCAACGAGCACCTGACGGCGCAGCTGAACATCAACAACCTGTTCGACGAGACGTACTACACCAAGGCCTATGCCTCGCACTACGCCGCCCTGGGCGCGGGCCGCTCGGCGGTGCTCTCGCTCAACGTGAAGTACTGAGGCGCGGCAGGCAGGTGTCAGGCTCCGCAGGCGCCTGACACCCGGCCGTGCCCGCAATGCCCGCGGTTCAGCTTTCGAACCAGTTCAGCACGCCGTCCAGCCCGGCCACGTTCAGCGCGTAGGGCGTCTGTTGGCGCACGATCGGCTTGGCGCGATAGGCCACCGCATAGCGGGCGGCGCCCAGCATTTTCAGGTCGTTGGCGCCATCGCCCAGGGCGATGGTGTGCTCCGGCGTGGCGCCATGGGCCTGCGCGAAGGCGCGCAAGTGGGCGAGCTTGGCGTCGGCGTCGAGGATGTCGCCCAGCACCTTGCCGGTGAGCACGCCATCGCGGACCTCCAGCGTATTGGCATGCGCGCTGTCGAGCCCGAGGCGTTCGCGCAGGCGCTCGGTGAAGAACGTGAAGCCGCCCGACACCAGCAGCACCTTCAGGCCCGCGGCCCGGGCCGTGGCAATCAGGCGCTCCGCGCCCGGATTGAGCCGCAGTTTCTCGCTATAGACCTGTTCCAGCGCGCTGGCCGGGGTGCCGGCCAGCAGCGCCACCCGGCGGCGCAGGCTTTCGGCGAAGTCCTTGATCTCGCCGCGCATGGCCGCCTCGGTGATCTCGGCCACCTGCGGCTTCACGCCCGCCACGCCGGCAATCTCGTCGATGCACTCGATGTTGATGAGCGTGGAGTCCATGTCCATGGCCAGCACCTTGCATTGCGCCAGGCGCGCGCCGGCGGGGACGAAGGCGGTATCCACGCTGTGCTGTTCGCCCCAGGCGGTGACCTGCCGGCGCACTTCGGCATCCTGGTCGACGTCGAGCAGACGCGCGGCCGTGGCGCCGAGCTGCACGACGCCCTGGGCGTTGGCCAGGGCGGCCAGCTGCTCGACCTGGGCGGCGTTCAGGGACGGGGACTGGATGACGAGGTGATGCGTGGGCATGGCGGATCCGGAGGAAGAAGGCACGATGAGGCGGCGGCTGGATATTACTTGAGAGAGCGCAGCACCGCGCGCACGGCGTCGGCGCGGGCGGGGATCTGGGCGGCCGTGAATTCGATGCGCAGCCGGTCCTGGCCGGCCAGCTTGATGTGGCGCTGCTTCTGCACCAGCTCGATGATGCGCAGCGGCTCGACGGCCGCCTTGGGGCCGAACTGCAGCAGCGCCTGGGTTTCGCTGGCGTCGATCTTGACGATGCCCAGCGGCTGCGCGGCCAGGCGCAGGCGATGGGTGGTCAGCAGGGTCTGGGCGGCCTCGGGCAGCTTGCCGAAGCGGTCGATCAGTTCTTCCTGGATGCGGATCAGGTCGTCCGCGTCGGCGGCGTGCGACAGGCGCTTGTATATGGCCAGGCGCGCGTGCACATCGGCGCAGTAGTCGGCGGGCAGCAGGGCGGGGGCGTGCAGGTTGACTTCGCAGGCCAGGTTGAACGGCGCGTCGAGGTCGGGCTCTTCGCCGGCCTTGAGGGCGCGCACGGCCTCGTTGAGCATCTCGTTGTACATCGAGAAGCCGATTTCCTGGATATTGCCCGACTGCGATTCGCCCAGCACCTCGCCGGTGCCGCGGATTTCCAGGTCGTGCATGGCCAGGTAGAAGCCCGATCCCAGTTCTTCCATGGCCTGGATGGCCTCCAGCCGCTTCTTGGCATTGGCCGTGATGGCGTCTTCGCCGGGCGTCAGCAGGTAGGCGTAGGCCTGGTGGTGCGAGCGCCCCACGCGGCCGCGCAGCTGGTGCAGCTGGGCCAGCCCGAAGCGGTCGGCGCGATGGATGACGATGGTGTTGGCGGTGGGGACGTCGATGCCGGTTTCGATGATGGTGGTGCACAGCAGCACGTTGTAGCGCTGCTGGTAGAAGCCCTTCATGACTTGTTCCAGCTCGCGCTCGGGCATCTGCCCGTGCGCCACGGCGACGCGCGCCTCGGGCACCAGCTCTTCGAGGCGGGCGCGCCGGTTGTGGATGGTCTCGACTTCGTTGTGCAGAAAATAGGCCTGGCCGCCGCGCTTGAGTTCGCGCAGCAGCGCCTCGCGGATGGTGCTGCCGTCCTCGCGGCGCACGAAGGTCTTGATGGCCAGGCGCTTTTGCGGCGCGGTGGCGATGACGGAGAAGTCCCGTATGCCTTCCAGCGACATGCCCAGCGTGCGCGGGATGGGGGTGGCAGTGAGCGTCAGCACGTCGACCTCGGCGCGCAACGCCTTCAGGGCTTCCTTCTGGCGCACGCCGAAGCGGTGCTCTTCGTCGATGATGACCAGGCCCAGCCGCTTGAACCGCACCTCCTTGGAGAGGATCTTGTGGGTGCCGATGACAATGTCGACGCGGCCGTCGTTGATGCCTTGCACCGCCTCGGCCACTTCCTTGGAGGAGCGGAAGCGCGACAGCTCGACCACGCGCACCGGCCAGTCGGCGAAGCGGTCGGCGAACGTCTGCGCATGCTGTTCGGCCAGCAGCGTGGTCGGGCACAGCAGCGCCACCTGTTTGCCGTTGGCCACCGCCAGGAAGGCCGCGCGCAGCGCGACTTCGGTCTTGCCGAAGCCGACGTCGCCGCACACCAGGCGGTCCATGGGGCGCCCGGACGTCATGTCGGCGATGACGGCCTGGATGGCCGCCGCCTGGTCGGCGGTTTCCTCGAAGCCGAAGCCTTCGGCGAAGGCCTCGTAGTCGTTCAGGGGCAGCTTGAAGACATAGCCCTCGCGGGCCGCGCGCTGCGCATACAGCGCGAGCAGCTCGGCGGCGGTGTCGCGCACCTGGCGGGCCGCCTTGCGACGCGCCTTGTCCCACTGCCCGGAGCCGAGCTGGTGCAGCGGCGCGGCGTCCGGGTCGGCGCCGCTGTAGCGGGCGATGACATGCAGTTGCGAGACCGGCACGTACAGCGTGCTGCCGTTGGCGTATTCGAGATGCAGGAATTCCATCTCGCCTTCGCCCATGTCCATGTTGACCAGGCCGTGGTAGCGGCCGATGCCGTGCTGCGCGTGCACCACCGGGTCGCCGGCGCGCAGCTCGGACAGGTCGCGCACCATGGCCTCGACGTTGCTGGCGCGCTCCTGGGCGCGGCGGCCGCGACGCGAGACGCCGGCCAGCCCGGGGTAGAGGTCGTTCTCGGTCAGGAACAGCAGGCGCGCCGAGGGAATGCCGAAACCGGCCGACAGCGGCGCGGTGGCCAGCGCGAAGGGCGCATCGGAGGCCACGAAAGCCTGGATGGACTCGGGCTGGGCCGCGGGGGCCGCGCCGAACTCGGCCAGCATCTGCGCCAGCGTTTCGCGGCGCCCCGCCGAATCGGCGCACAACAGCACGCGCGACTCGCCGCGCGCCAGCAGCGTGCGCAGCCGCGCGATGGGATCTTCGGCCCGCCGCGATACGCTGACATCCGGGGCCGGCGCGAAGTCGGGGTGGGCGGCGCCGTCGGTCAGGGCCAGGCGGGCAAAGGCCTTGAAGCGGGCATGCAGCGCTGCGCCGTCCAGGAACAGCGCCTCGGGCGGCAGCACCGGCCGTTCGCGGTCGCTCTTGAGGAAGGCGTGGCGGCTGGCGGTATCCTGCGTGAAGCGCAGCACGGCATCGTCGATGTCGCCGAGCGTCACGGTGATGGCGTCGGCCGGCAGGTAATCGAACAGCGTGGCGGTTTCGTCGAAGAACAGCGGCAGGTAGTATTCGACGCCGGCAAAGGCGATGCCGTTGCCGATGTCCTTGTAGGGCAGGGCGCGCGAAGGGTCGCCCTCGAATTCCTCGCGGAAGCGCGCGCGGAAGCGGTTGCGGGCGGCTTCGTCCATGGGGAATTCACGGCCCGGCAGCAACTGCACTTCGCGCACCGGATAGAGGCTGCGCTGCGTATCGACATCGAAACTGCGAATGGATTCGATCTCGTCGTCGAACAGGTCGAGCCGGTACGGCACGGCCGAGCCCATGGGGAACAGGTCGATCAGGCCGCCGCGCAGGCAGAACTCGCCGGGGGCGGTGACCTGCGTGACGTGGGTGTAGTTGGCCAGCGTCAGTTGCGCGCGCAGCGCTGCTTCGTCGAGCCGGTCCTTCTGCTTGAACGAAAAGGTATAGGCAGCCAGGAAGGACGGCGGCGCCAGCCGGTAGAGCGCGGTGGTGACGGGCACCAGCAGCACGTCGACCGCGTGCTGCATCAGCGCATGCAGGGTTTGCAGGCGTTCGGAGACCAGGTCCTGGTGCGGCGAAAACGCGTCGTAGGGCAGCGTTTCCCAGTCGGGCAACTGGCGCACGCGCAGCTCGGGCGCGAATTGCGGGATCTCGTCGGCCAGGCGCTGGGCCTCGAGCGGCGCGGCGGTCAACACGACCAGCGGGCGGCCGCCCTGGCGGGCCAGGTCGGCCAGCAGCCAGCCGTCGGCCGAGCCGGGCGGGCGCGGTTGTGCATAGCGGGCGCCGGGTTTCAGGGCGGACAGTGTGGCGGCAGTGGCGGGTACCCGCGAGGCCGCGTCGGAGGGCAAGGGATCGGACATCAGGCGGAAGATTATAAAATCTCCCGGCCATGACTGATTCCCTGATCGCCATCGTGCCCGCCGCGGGCGTCGGCGCGCGCGCCGGCACGCCGGGCTTGCCCAAGCAATATCGCCTGCTGGCGGGCCAGCCCATGTTGCGCCACGCGGTGACGGCGCTGCTGGCCGATGCCCGCATCGGCGAGGTGCGCGTGGCGGTGTCGCCGGACGACGGCTGGGCCCTGCAGGCGCTGGCCGGCCTGCCGCGCACCACCTGCCGGCCGTGCGGCGGCGCGACGCGCGCCGATACCGTCGCCAACGCGCTGGCCGACAGCGGCGCGCGCGACGATGCCTGGATTCTGGTGCATGATGCCGCCCGGCCCGGGCTGCCGCGCGAGGCGCTGGCGCGCCTGATCGACGCGTGCCTGGCCGATGCCGTGGGCGGCCTGCTGGCCCTGCCGGTGGCCGACACGGTCAAGTCGGGCGGGCCGCGCGTGCGCGCCACGCTGGACCGCGACGGCCTGTGGCTGGCGCAGACGCCGCAGATGTTCCGGGCCGGGATGCTGCGCGCCGCGCTGGCCGCGGCCAGCGCCGGCGGCGCCGTCGTCACCGATGAGGCTTCGGCGATCGAGGCGGCCGGCCATGCGCCGCTGCTGGTGCCGGGCGCGCTGCGCAATTTCAAGGTCACCTGGCCGGACGATTTCGAACTGATGGAAAAATGGCTATGAATTTCCCCTTCCGCGTCGGGCAGGGCTACGACGTGCATGCGCTGGTCACCGGCCGGCCGCTCATCATCGGCGGCGTGACCATTCCGCACACCCACGGGCTGCAGGGCCATTCCGACGCCGACGTGCTGCTGCACGCGATCACCGACGCTCTGCTGGGCGCGGCCGGGCTCGGGGACATCGGCCGCCATTTTCCCGACACCGACCCGACCTATCGCGGCGCCGACAGCCGCGTGCTGCTGCGCGAGGCGGTGGCCAAGGTGCGGGCGGCCGGCTGGGCGCCGGTCAACATCGACGCCACGGTGCATGCCCAGGCCCCGAAGATCGGGCCGCACGCGGCGGCCATGGTGGCCAATGTGGCGGCCGATGCGGGCATCGATCCGGCCGCGGTCAACATCAAGGCCAAGACCAACGAGGGGCTGGGCTACCTGGGGCGCAAGGAAGGGATCGCGGCCACCGTGGTGGCGCTGCTGGCGCGCGCCTCATGACGCGCGCAGCCCGGCGCGGGGCCGGGCTGCGTGGGAACTGCGTTTCGGTAGGAGAAGATGTCTGACACCCCGCAGGGGTGTCAGACACCTGGCGCTGACTTGTTGCGGCCGCTTACTTGCCTTGGGCGGCCAGCGACAGGGCGGCGGCGTTGACCACCGCCGCGATGCGGCCCACGTCGCGCAACTGCTCGACGCTCAGGCCGTCCTTCTTCAGGTTCTCGTAGTGCGACTGCACGCAGAAGTGGCACTTGCCGATGATCGAGGCGGCCAGCGCGAACAGCTCGAAACGCTTCTTGTCCACGCCGCCGTGGGTGGCGTAGGCATTCATGCGCAGCTGCGCCGGCAGGCTCTTGAGCTGGGCATCGCCGCTCATCTCGACGTACGGGTACCAGACGTTGTTCATGCCCATCAGGGCGGAAGCGGTCAGGGCGGCATTGGCGTCGCCTTCGGACAGGCCGCTCTTGAAGGCTTCGATCAGCACGGGGCTGCGCGCGGCGAAAGCGGCCGACAGGGCGGCGCCCAGGGCGTCCTCGGCGGGCAGGGTGGAGCGGGCGATCACGGCATCCAGATTCAGGCGGATATCTTTGGCCCAATCCGGCAGTTGATCTTTGATTGCTGAAAGGAATTCCATAGTTTTTACCTATAATCTGGAGCAGGAAAAGCCCGGACAAGCCGGGCCGGAAGAATTACAGCGTCGCGCCGCCCAGGGTGCGATTGCACGGGCAGAGCTCATCGGTTTGCAGACCGTCGAGCAGGCGCAGCACTTCTTCGGGGTTGCGGCCGACGTTCAGGTTGTTGACCGACACGTGCTGGATGGTGTTGTCCGGATCGACGATGAAGGTGGCGCGCAGGGCGACGCCTTCGTTCTTGTCACGCACGCCGAGCTGGTCGACCAGCGAACCGGTGGTGTCGCCGAACTGGTAGTGGCCCAGCTTGTTCAGGTCCGGGTGCTCGCGGCGCCAGGCCAGCTTGACGAATTCGTTGTCGACCGAACCGCCCAGCAGGACGGCGTCGCGGTCTTCGAAATCCTTGGCCAGCTTGTTGAAACCGACGATTTCGGTCGGGCACACGAACGTGAAGTCTTTCGGGTAGAAGTAGATCACCTTCCACTTGCCGGGAAACGAGCTTTCGGTGATGTCTTCGAACGCCGAAACACCGTTTTCTTCGTGCTGGTTGAAGCCGGGCTTGACACCGGTGACCTTGAAGGGCTCGAGTTTATCGCCAACAGTTTTCATGAGTACTCCCGTAAGTTGTTGGGTGGAATGAAGGCAGCGCCTCAAACCCTAAATTCTACGCTATTGGTTATCGCTGTCTAATTGATAATTTCTAAATCTGGCTTTGGGGATCTCTATGCGCGCGGTCAGTCCGCCGCCCGGGCGCGACAGCATTTTCAGCGAGCCGCCGACGTGCTTGAGCAGGCGTTCGACGATGGCCAGCCCCAGGCCCGCGCCGCTGACCCCGGTGCGCGCGGCCTCGCCGCGCGAGAAGGGCCGCAGCAGGCGGTCCACTTCCTCGGGGGCGATGCCGGGACCACGATCCGATACTTCGATGACCAGCGTATTACCTTCGGCGTGCAGGGTCATCGACAGGTGCGCCTGCCCGTCGGTGGAGCGGCCGTAGCGGCGGGCATTTTCGATCAGGTTGCTGACCACGCGCTTGAGGTCCAGCGCCGTGATGCGGGCGCGCAGCCCGGGTTCGATGGCGGCTTCGAGTTCCCCGCCCATCGACGCCGTATGGCTGCGCTCGCGCTCGTAGAGCTCGGTCAGCACGGCCGAGATGTCGGTGGCCATCTGGGGCAGGGTGCCGGCCGGACGCGCGTATTCCATCAACTGGCCGATGCTGTGGTCGATCTGGCCGAGGTCTTCGTCGATGGCCTGGCGCGCGTCTTCGGAGACGCCGCTCATTTCGATTTCCAGGCGCATGCGCGCCAGCGGCGTGCGCAGGTCGTGCGAAATGCCGGCCAGCATCAGTTCGCGGTCCGCCTCGGCCTGGCGCAGGTCCTTGGCCATGCGGTTGAACGAGGCGTTGAGGTCGCGGATCTCGAGCGGGCCCTGTTCCGGCAGCGGCGCGGGGGTCTCGCCGCGCGACAGCACCTGCGCCGCCCGCGCCAGGCGCGACAGCGGCCGGTTGACGAAGCCCACGCTGACCGCCGCGCCCACCAGCGACAGCAGCAGCGCGGTGGCGCCCCAGCCCAGCCATTCGATGCCGCCGGTCAGGCCGATCTGTTCGCGCTCGAACACCAGCCAGTACAGGTCCTGGTTGATCTGGAAGCTCACCCAGAAGCCGGGCACCTGGTTCACCCCCCAGGAAATCTGCGTTTCCGGGCCAAACCGGGTGCGGATGTGCTGGGCCACGCGCTGCCAGTAGTTGTCGTCGGGCAGGGCCTCGGTGAAATCGGTGACTTCGCGCGGGTAGACCTGGATGCCTTCGTTGGTGGCCAGGTCGAGCAGCAGCTTGCTGCGCTCGGCGTCATTCGAATAGATGAGCGCCGTGCGGGTGATGTTGACCGCCGTGATGACCCGCTGCGCCATCTGGTTGGCGCGCGGCCCGAGTTCCATGCTGAAGAACACCTGCAGCCAGGCGCCCAGGCTGACCAGCATCAGGGCGGCCAGCAACAGGAAGGTGCGGCCGAACAGCCCGAGCCTCAGGCGTGAGGTCAGGTTGCGGGATAACTTGCGCAAGCTGGGCACGAGACGGCGCTCCTGCCCGGGTCGAGCGGAATGATCAGCTGCCGCCATCCGGGACGAACACGTAGCCCAGTCCCCAGACCGTCTGGATGAACACCGGTTTGGACGGGTTCGGCTCGATCAGCTTGCGCAGACGCGAGATTTGCACGTCCAGGCTGCGATCGAAGGCTTCGTATTCGCGGCCGCGGGCCAGTTCCATGAGCTTGTCGCGCGACAGCGGGATCTTGGGATGGCGCGCGAACACCTTGAGGACCGAGAATTCGCCCGTGGTGATGGGCACCTGTTCGCCGTTGCGGGTGAGCGTGCGGGTGGACAGGTTGAGCACATACGGCCCGAAGGCGATGGATTCGTTTTCCTGGCTGGGGGCGCCGGGGTGTTCCTCGGTGCCGCGCCGGCGCAGGATCGCGTTGATGCGGGCCAGCAGTTCACGCGGGTTGAACGGCTTGGAGAGGTAGTCGTCCGCGCCCATCTCGAGGCCCACGATGCGGTCGATTTCCTCGGCCTTGGCGGTGAGCATGATGATGGGCGTGTTGTCGTGGCCTCCGCGCAGGCGGCGGCAGATCGACAGGCCGTCTTCGCCGGGGAGCATGAGGTCGAGCGCCAGCAGGTCGAAGTGTTCGCGCTGCCAGAGCTTGCCCATTTCCTTGGCGTCTTCCGCGACGAAGACGTTGAATCCTTGTTCCGACAAGTAGCGGCGCAGCAGATCGCGCAGGCGCGGGTCGTCGTCGACGACGAGGATCTTGCGGATGGGATTGGTGTTTTGAGTATTCATGGCCGGAAATGTAACAGCGACGAGAACCAGCGGCTAGAGGGTGTTCACAAGATATTACACATTGCGCGGTAAGGTTGAAATCCCTCGCTGTCAACCCCGGGCGGGCAGGCTGATTTCGTACAATCGGCCCCTATGGAATTGAACCTGCTGGCCCTAGAAACGTCTTCCTCGCGCTGCGGGGTGGCCCTGCTGCGCGAAACCCCCCAGGGGCCGCAGGTCAGCGTCCTCGAGCACGAGGGCGCCCAGGAGCACGCCGAGCGCCTGCTGCCCATGGCGGGCGAGCTGCTGGCGCGCGCGGGCCTGGTCCCGGCCGATCTGCACGCGGTGGCGTTCGGCCAGGGGCCGGGGGGCTTCACCGGGCTGCGGGTGGCCTGCGGCGTGGCCCAGGGCATGGGCCTGGCCCTGGATATCCCGGTGCTGCCGGTGGTGTCGCACCTGGCCGTGGCCGAGCAGGCCGCCGCCGCGCCCGGCGAGATCGTGCTGGTGGCGCTGGATGCCCGCATGAGCGAGGTCTATCTGGCTGCCTACGTGCGTCCGGCGGGGGGCGCCTGGCAGGTGGTGCAGGTGCCCATGCTGATCGCCGCCGACGAGGCGGTGGCCTGGGCCGGGCACCACCTGCCGGCCTGGTCGGCCGCCGCCGGCAGCGCCGCCGCGCCGCTGGCCGCGGGCGATGCCTGGGACATCTACCCAGACGACATGCGCCTGCCGCCCGCCTGGCGCCGGGCGCCGGCCGCGCGCCCGGAAGCCGCCGCGGTGGCCCGGCTGGCGCGGCTGGCCTGGCAGCGGGGCGAGGCCGTGGCGCCGGAACTGGCGGCGCCGCTATATGTGCGCGACAAGGTGGCGTTCACGACGCTGGAGCGCGAGCTCGGCCAGGGCGGCAACCCCCGGGCGGCGCCGGCGCTGGCGGCCCCCGTGCTGGCGCCCATGACGGCGGCCGACCTGGACGAGGTGGTGGCGCTCGAGGCCGAGGTGCAAGCGTTCCCCTGGACGCGCGGCAATTTCGCCGATGCGCTGGCGTCCGGCTACGAGGGCCGGGTATTGCGCCAGGATGGCCGGCTGGCCGGCTTCTGTGTGCTGATGCTGGCTCCGGACGTGGCGCATCTGCTGGTGATCGCCGTGGCGCGTGCGCACCATCGCCAGGGGCTGGGCAGCAGGCTGATGGAGTGGTGCGAGCAGTGCGCGCGCGATCACGGCCTGCCGGGCATATTGCTGGAGGTCCGGCCGTCCAACCAGACGGCCCTGGCATTCTATGAACGCCAGGGCTTCCTGCGCATCGGCGTGCGCAAAGGCTATTATCCGGCGGGCAGGGGCCAGCGCGAGGATGCGCTGGTCATGCAGAAAAACCTCGCCCGCGACGGAGCCCGGCCGTGACCCTCCCGCCTTCCATGCCCGCCACCCCGCGCGTCAATGCCCTGCAGAAGCTGTGGCTGCGCGAGATCGGCATCGAAAAGACCTGGCTGCCGGCCGGTTCCGTCGCGGCCCCCGCCGCGCCGCGGCCGGACGCCGCGCGGGCACCGGTCTCGCGGCCGGTCGCCGCGGCCGGGGGCGCGCCCGGCCCGGCGGCCGCGCCGTCCGCCGCCGCGCCCGCACGTCCGGCTCCCGTCGACAAGGCGCCGGTCCCGGCGTCCGCCGGCGCGCCGGCCCCAGCCACGGTGCCGGTGCCCGCCAACGACCTCGAGGCGATGCGCGAGCAGGTGGTCCAGTGCACGGCGTGCGGGCTGTGCAACGGCCGCCGCCATGCCGTGTTCGGCACGGGCGCCCAGCCGGCGCGCTGGATGGTGGTGGGCGAGGCGCCCGGCGAGCAGGAAGACCGCCAGGGCCTGCCGTTCGTGGGGCGTTCCGGGCAACTGCTGGACGCCATGCTGGCCTCGGTGGGCATGAGCCGCGAGAAAGACGTCTTCATCGCCAACGTCATCAAGTGCCGGCCGCCCGGCAACCGCAACCCCAAGCCCGAAGAAATCGCGGCCTGCAGCCCCTACCTGATGCGGCAGATCGAGCTGCTCAAGCCCGAGCGCATCCTGGTCCTGGGCCGCTTCGCGGCGCAGACGCTGCTGGGCACCGATGCCACGATCGGCAGCCTGCGGGGCCGCCGCCATACACTGGCCGCGCCCGATGGCCGCGAAATTCCGGTAGTGGTCAGCTATCACCCCGCCTATCTGCTGCGCAGCCCCGGCGAGAAGGCGCGCGCCTGGCAGGACCTGCGCCTGGCGGCGCGCCTGGGCTAGGGCCTGGTCCCTGGAAGGCCCCGGGCCGGCGCCGGCCCGCCTTTAGTGGGGCGCCTTGAGCGCCTGGCCGTGGCCTTCCTGGCCGATCTGCTCGTGCAGCGCCGGGTTGGCCGACAGGTTGCGGCGGCTCCAGCGCATGAACAGGATCATCAGGATCGCCACCAGCAGGCCGAACAGCACGATGATGGTGTTGATGGGCAATTGCAGCCACAGCAGCACCGTATAGATGGCGACCATCAGCAGGATGTTCAATTGCTCGTTGAAATTCTGCACCGCGATCGAATGACCCGCCGACAGCAGCACGTGTCCACGATGCTGCAACAGGGCGTTCATGGGCACCACGAAGAACCCGGCCAGGCCGCCGGTGACCAGCAGCAGGGCGTAGACGCTCCAGGTGGAGTGCACCAGCGGCATCAGCAGCACCACCAGGCCCATCAGCACGCCGACGGGCAATACGCATAGCGCCTTGCGCAGCGGGATGCGGCCGGCCAGGATGGAGCCGACGACGGTGCCGAGCGCCGCCACGCCCATCAGCATCGAGGCTTCGTCGAGCCGGTAGCCCAGGTGGCTGCGGCCCCATTCGATGACGATCAGCTGCAGCACCGCGCCCGCGCCCCAGAACAGGGTGGTGACCGCCAGCGAAATCTGGCCCAGCTTGTCCTGCCACAGCACGCGCACGTAGCTGGCGAAGGTCATGGTGAGCTGCACCGGGTTCTTCTGCTGGGGGGGATAGCGCACATGGGTATGCGGGATCAGCAGGTTGCACAGGGCCGCCAGCAGGTACACGAAGGCGATGACCAGGATGGCGGCCTCGGCGGGCGTGTGGACCCAGCGGCCGATCTGGGCGTGTTCCAGCAGCAGCTTGGAGGCGGCCGGCGAGATCAGCAGGCCGCCCAGCACCGTGCCCAGGATGATGGACATGACCGTCAGGCCTTCGATCCAGCTGTTGCCCTTGACCAGCATCTCGGGCGGCAGCATTTCGGTGACGATGCCGTACTTGGCGGGGGAATAGGCCGCGGCGCCGACGCCGACCAGGCCGTACGCGAGGCAGACCAGGTAGGTCTGGTGAGTCGGGGGTACGCCCAGGCTGGCGTACATGAACATGAGCAGGCAGCCGGCCACTTTCAGGGCATTGGTGGCGAACATCACGCGACCCTTGGGGAACGAGTCGGCCAGGGCGCCGACGAAGGCCGCCAGCACCACGTAGGCCAGCGCGAACGACCATTTCATCAGCGGCGCCATCCAGTCGGGGCCTTGCAGTTCCAGTATCAAGGCGATAGCCGCGATGAACAGCGCGTTGTCCGCCAGCGACGAGAAGGCCTGCGCAGCCATGACCAGATAGAACCCGCGTTTCAAAAGAGAATCCCCGATGCCGCCAGGGCGGGCCGGCGGCGTTGAAAAACCTGTTTCGTATGCAAAAAAGTGTCAGCGAGTATAGCGTCCGATGCGCCTGGGGCGGGTTTTTCCGCATCAGGCCGCCGCCGGCCAAGGCCGGGGCAGGAGGCGTCCCTGGGGTATCATACGATCCGCATGCGACGGCCCCGCGGGGCCGGCCCGCATCCGTGCGGCAGGTCCGTTAACGCCTTTCGTTCAACTTCACCCGTCCGTCATCGTACTGTGCGCCTGACTCAACTAAAACTCGCCGGCTTCAAATCGTTCGTCGACCCCACCGTGATTCCCGTGCCCAGCCAGTTGGTGGGCGTGGTGGGCCCGAACGGCTGCGGCAAGTCCAATATTATCGATGCGGTGCGCTGGGTGCTGGGCGAGGCGAAGGCTTCCGAGCTGCGCGGCGAATCCATGCAGGACGTGATCTTCAACGGCTCGGGCAACCGCAAGCCGGCGGCGCGCGCCTCGGTCGAGATGGTGTTCGACAATAGCGAAGGCCGGGCGGCGGGCCAGTGGAGCACCTATTCCGAGATCGCGGTGCGGCGCGTGCTGACGCGCGACGGCACCAGCAGCTACTACGTCAACAACCAGCAGGTGCGGCGCCGCGACATCCATGACATCTTCCTGGGCACCGGCCTGGGCGCGCGCGGCTACGCCATCATCGGGCAGGGCATGATCAACCGCCTGATCGAGGCCCGCCCGGAAGAACTGCGGGTGTTCCTCGAAGAGGCGGCCGGCGTATCGCGCTACAAGGAGCGGCGCCGCGAAACCGAGAACCGCCTGGCGGACACGCGCGAGAACCTGACCCGGGTCGAGGACATCCTGCGCGAGCTCGGCAGCCAGCTCGAAAAGCTGGAGGCCCAGGCCGAGGTGGCCCGGCAGTACCGCGAGCTGCAGGCCGACGGCGAAAAGAAGCAGCACGCGCTATGGCTGCTGAAGGAAACCGGGGCGCGCGACGAGCGCGCGCGCAAGAGCCAGGAAATGGCCCAGGCCCAGAACGACCTGGAAGCCGCCATCGCGGGCCTGCGGGCCGGCGAGGCCGAGCTGGAATCGCGCCGCCAGGCTCATTACGCGGCCAGCGACGCGGTGCATGCCGCCCAGGGCCAGCTCTACGAGGCCAATGCCCAGGTCAGCCGGCTCGAGGCCGAGATCCGCCACGTGGTCGATTCGCGCAACCGCCTGCAGGCGCGCCGCGAGCAACTGCAGCAACAGATCGCCGAGTGGGATACCCAGCAGACGCACTGCACCGAACAGATCGCCCAGGCCGAGGACGACCTCGCCACGGGCGCCGCGCGCACCGAGGAAGCCCGCGCGCTGGCCGAGGACGCCCAGGCCAGCCTGCCGGCCACCGAGGCCAAGGTGCGCGACGCGGCCGCCGCGCGCGACGAGATGCGCGGCGCGCTGGCGCGCGTCGAGCAGAACCTGGCCCTGGTCGCGCAGACCCAGCGCGACGCCGACCGCCAGTTGCAGAACCTCGAACAGCGCCGCGAGCGCCTGCAGCAGGAGCTGCGCGAGCTGCAGTCGCCCGACCCCGCGCGCCTCGAGCAGCTGGCCGGCGACCGCGCCGCCGGCGAGGAGCAGCTCGAAGCCGCCCAGGGGGAACTGGCCGCCCTGGAAGCCCGCGTGCCCGAGGCCGACGCCGAGCGCAGCCGCGCGCAGGCGGCGTCCCACCAGGAAGCACAGAGCCTGGCCCGCCTCGAGGCGCGGCTGGCCGCCCTGGTCAAGCTGCAGGAGGACGTGCAGAAGCAGGGCGCGCTGGAGCCCTGGCTGGCCAAGCACGAGCTGGCCGGCCTGGGCCGCCTGTGGCAGAAGCTGCATATCGAGCCCGGCTGGGAAAACGCCCTGGAGTCGGTGCTGCGCGAGCGCATGGCCGCCATGGAGGTGCGCAACCTGGATTGGTCGCGCGCCTTCGCCGACGACGCTCCGCCGGCGCGCCTGGCGTTCTACCAGGTGCCGGCGGCCGCGCCCGCCCCGGCCGCGCCGCAAGGCCTGACCCCGCTGGCCAGCCTGCTGCGCATCACCGATCCCGATCTGCGCACGCTGCTCAACGATTGGCTGCGCAACGTCTACACCGCGGCCGACCTGGGCCAGGCCCTGGCCCTGCGCGCCACCCTGCCGCCCGGCGCGGCCTGCGTGGTCAAGGCCGGCCACGTGGTCGATGCCCATAGCGTGCGCTTCTACGCGCCCGACTCCGAACAGGCCGGCCTGCTGGCGCGCCAGCAGGAGATCGAGAACCTGCAGCGCGAGATCAAGGCGCAGCAGCTCATCGCCGACCAGGCGCGCGCCGCCGTGGCGCGCGCCGAGGCCGCCTGGCAGCAGGTGTCGCAGGCGGTCGCCCCGGCGCGCCAGCGCGTGGCCGAGGTGACGCGCCGCGTGCACGACATCCAGCTCGAACATTCGCGCCTGCAGCAGCAGGCCGAGCAGTCCGGCGAACGCGCCGCGCGCCTGCGCCAGGACCTCGAAGAAATCGCGGCGCACGAAGAAGATCTGCGCGCCACCCGCGAAGAGGCCGAGGCCCGCTTCGAGACACTCGACGCCGAGCTGGCGGAACATCAGTCCCGCTTCGCCGATGCCGAGATCGCCGGCGAAGACCTGGCCGCCCAGGCCGAGGCGGCGCGCGCGCGCCTGCGCGAACTGGAGCGGGCCGCCCAGGAGGCCGAATTCGCCGAGCGCGGCATCCAGTCGCGCATCGCCGACCTGCAGCGCAACCGCCAGCTGGCGGCCGAACAGAGCCAGCGCGCCGCGGCCGAGCTGGAGCAATTGCAGCTCGAACTGGCCGAGCTCGACGCCTCGGCCTCGCAGGCGGGCCTGCAAGATGCCCTGGAACTGCGCGCCGAGCGCGAGGAAGCCCTGTCGCGGGCGCGCCAGGAACTGGACAACCTGTCGGCCCTGCTGCGCGGCGCCGACGAAGACCGCATGCAGCAGGAGCGCGCGCTGGAGCCGCTGCGCGCGCGCATCACCGAACTGCAACTGCAGGAGCAGGCCGCCCGCCTGGCCGAGCAGCAGTTCACCGAGCAGCTCGAGGCCCGCGAGGTCGATCGCGAGGCGCTGGCGCGCGAGCTGGCCGACATGCCGGACGAATGGCGCCGCGCCAACTGGCTGCAGTCCGAGGTGGGCCGCATTTCGCGCCAGATCGACGGGCTGGGGTCGGTCAACCTGGCCGCCCTCGACGAACTGAACACCTCGCGCGAACGCAAGGAATTCCTCGATTCGCAGCAGCAGGACCTGCTGACCGCCATCGAGACGCTGGAAGACGCCATCCGCAAGATCGACCGCGAGACGCGCGAATTGCTGCAGGCCACCTTCGATACGGTCAATGGCCATTTCGGCGAGCTGTTCCCCAAGCTGTTCGGCGGCGGCGAGGCCAAGCTGACCATGACCGGCGACGAGATCCTCGATGCCGGCGTGCAGGTCATGGCGCAGCCGCCGGGCAAGCGCAACAGCACCATCCACCTGCTGTCGGGCGGCGAAAAGGCGCTGACGGCCACGGCATTGGTGTTTGCCCTGTTCAAGCTGAACCCCGCGCCGTTCTGCCTGCTCGACGAGGTCGATGCGCCGCTGGACGACGCCAATACCGAACGCTACGCCAACCTGGTCAGCAGCATGAGCGAGCAGACGCAGTTCCTGTTCATCTCGCACAACAAGATCGCCATGCAGATGGCCAAGCAGCTGGTCGGCGTTACCATGCAAGAGCAAGGGGTTTCGCGTATCGTTGCCGTAGACATTGATTCGGCCGTGCAAATGGCCGCCGAAGCCGCATAAACCAATTATCGAATGGCGCCGTCCCGCCGGCGCAGGATTGACACATGAGCGACTTGCAGATCGGGCTGATTGCCCTGGGTGTGCTGCTGATACTGCTGGTACTGGGTTTCAACTGGTGGCAGGATCGCCGCGCGCGAAACCGCATGCAGGCGCACTTTCCCGCCTCCGAGCAGGACCCGCTGCTGGGCGCCGGCGAGAGTCGCGCGGGCGGCGAATCGGTGCGGCGCGAGCCCGGCATCGGCATGGCGGGCGCCGCCCAGGCGGCCGAGCCCAGCCCGGACGGCGACGACGCCGAAGAGCCGGATCCCGCCTGCGAGATCGTCATCGAGGTCAATTTCGGCGAGCCGGCCCCCGGCGCCGACCTGCTGCCCTACATGCAAAGCCTGCGCCATACGGGGCGCAAGCCGATACGCGTATTCGCCGAGACCGACGGCGGCCGCCACCGGGCGCGCATCCACGCCGGCGAATCGTATGCTTCGCTGCAGCTGGCGGTGCTGCTGGCCAACCGCAGCGGCCCGCTCACCGCTATCGAATGGTCGCAGGCCTGGGCGCGCGCCCAGGATCTGGCCGAACGCTTCGAAGGCACCATCGAAGGGCCCGACCAGCAGGCCGTGCTGGAGCGCGCGGCCAAGCTGGACGACGTCTGCGCCGCGCTCGACACCCAGGTCGGCCTGACCCTGCTGCTGGGCGCGCCGCGTGGCGCCACCGAGGTGGTCGGCCTGGCGCGCGAGCTCGGGTTCGCCCCCGACGGGCCGCGCCTGGCCTGGCTGGCCGATAACGGCGTGGCGCGCTTCACCCTGGCCCGCGGCGACGGGGCCGCGTTCGACGCCGGCATGTCCAGCGTCGATCGCCTGCTGCTGCTGCTCGACGTGCCGTGCAGCCCGGCCGATCCGCGCGCCTTCGGCCGCATGGTCGACGTGGGGCGCGAACTGGCCGCGCGCCTGCATGCCGAACTGGTGGACGACCAGGGCAAGCCGCTGGTCGACGGCGCGGAAACCGTCATCGACGAGCGGCTGCAGGTGCTGTTCGGGCAGCTCGACCAGGCCGGGCTGCCGGCCGGCAGCCCGCGCGCGCAGCGGGTGTTCGCATAATGGCGAAACCGGTCGGCGGCCGCGAAGCGGCGCAGCGGGCCGCGCAACTGCGCGCCGAGATCGAACAGCACAATGTGCGCTATTACGTCCAGGATGCGCCGACCGTCTCCGACGCCGAGTACGACGCGCTCATGCGCGAGCTCGTCCAGCTCGAGACCGACCATCCCGAACTGGTCACGCCGGAGTCGCCCACCCAGCGGGTCGGCGCAGCGCCGCTGGCGGCGTTCGGCAGCGTGCGCCACGCGGTGCCCATGCTGTCGCTGGGCAACGCCTTCGATCCGGAAGACGTGCAGGCCTTCGACCGCCGGGTCGCCGAGACCTTGCGCGGGGCCGGGCTGCTGGGCCTGGACCAGCAGCCGGAGTATTTCTGCGAATTGAAGCTCGACGGCCTGGCCATCAGCCTGCGCTATGAAGACGGCAACCTGGTGCAGGCGGCCACGCGCGGTGACGGCCAGACCGGCGAGGACGTGACCGCCAACGTGCGCACCATCCGCGTCGTGCCGTTGCGCCTGAAAGGGGCGGCGCCGCGCGTGCTGGAAGTCCGCGGCGAGGTGCTGATGAACCGGGCCGATTTCGAGCGCCTGAATCGCACCCAGGCGGCGCGCGACGAAAAAGTCTTCGTCAACCCGCGCAATGCGGCCGCCGGCAGCCTGCGCCAGCTGGATCCGCGCATCACCGCCCAGCGCCCGCTGCGTTTTTTCGCCTATAGCTGGGGCGAGGTGCATGGTTTGCCGGGCAAGCAGGCAGGCTTGTTCGAAGAGCCGGTGCCTGGCGTGCGCAACGAGTCCACGCTGCCGCACGATAGCCACGGCGCCATGCTGGAGTGGCTGGCCGAGCTGGGCCTGCCGGTCAATGCCAGGTACAACCGCCGGGTGGTCGGCGCCGAGGGGCTGCTGGCTTTCTATGAGCAGGTCGGGCGCGAGCGCGCCGGCCTGCCCTACGACATCGACGGCGTCGTCTACAAGGTGAATTCGCTGCCGGCCCAGAAAGTGCTGGGTTTCGTGGCGCGCGCCCCGCGTTTCGCGCTGGCGCACAAGTTCCCGGCCGAGGAAGCCACCACCCGGCTGCTCGACATCGAGGTGCAGGTCGGGCGCACCGGCGCCATCACGCCGGTGGCGCGGCTGCAGCCGGTGTTCGTGGGTGGGGTGACGGTGACCAATGCCACCCTGCACAACGAGGACGAGATCCGCCGCAAGGACGTGCGCATCGGCGACACGGTGGTGGTGCGACGCGCCGGCGACGTGATCCCGGAAGTGGTCGCCCCAGTGCCCGAGCAGCGCCCGGCGGATGCCCGCGAGTTCGTCATGCCCACCGCCTGTCCGGTGTGCGGCTCGGCCATCGAGCGCCCCGAGGACGAGGCCATCGCGCGCTGCACCGGCGGATTGTTCTGCGCCGCGCAGCGCAAGCAGACCCTGCTGCACGCGGCGGGCCGCAAGGCGCTCGACATCGACGGCCTGGGCGAGAAACTGATCGATCAGCTGGTGGAAAGCGGCCGGGTCAAGTCGCTGGCCGACCTGTACAGCCTGACCGCCTTCGAACTGGCGGCGCTCGAACGCATGGGCAAGAAATCGGCCGAGAACCTGGTGGCCGCGATCGACAAGGCGCGCACGCCGACACTGGGACGGCTGCTGTTCGCGTTGGGCATACGCCACGTGGGCGAGACCACCGCGCGCGACGTGGCCCGTCATTTCGGCACCATCGAAAGCATCATGGACGCCGACGAAGAAGCGCTGGCCGGCGCGCCCGACGTCGGGCCGGTGGTGGCCGGCTCGATCCGCCGTTTCTTCGCCGAGCCGCACAACCGCGAGATCATCCACTTGCTGGCGGAGCAGGGCGTGCACCCCGTGGCAGAAGCCGGCCCGCAGGGCAATACGCTGGCGGGCAAGACCTTCGTGCTGACCGGCACCATGCCCAACTGGACCCGCGACGAAGCCACCCGCCACATCCTGGCCGCTGGCGGCAAGGTCAGCGGCTCCGTCTCCAAGAAGACCGCCTACGTCGTGGCGGGCGAGGATGCCGGCAGCAAGCTGGCCAAGGCGCAGGAGCTGGGGGTCACCGTGCTGGACGAGGACGGCCTGAAGGCGCTGCTGGGCGTGTAGCTTGGACTAGGTGCCTGACACCGAAGTGTGCAGCCACTGTCTCGATGATGCGGCCAGAAGCAAGAATGCCCGCGCAATGCGGGCATTCTTGTGTGGGCGCGACGCGGCGGATTACTTGATCGTGGCCTTTTCGCGCAGTTCTTTCTGGTAGTCCGACAGCGTCTGCTGGCGCAGCATTTCTTCGAGCTGCGGGCGCACCTGGTCGAGCGGCGGGAATTCCACCGGGCGGGTGTCCTCGACCTGGATGACGTGCCAGCCGAATTGCGTCTGCACCGGCTTGTCGGCCAGCTGGCCCTTCTTCAGGCTGCTGACGGTGTCGGCGAACGGCTTGACGTAGTTGGTGGGCGCGGCCCAGCCCAGGTCGCCGCCATTGGCGGCGCTGCCCGGGTCCTTGGAGTTCTTCTTGGCCAGGTCGGCGAACTTGCCCTTGTTGCTCTTTACCTGGGCCAGCAGGTCGTTGGCGGTTTTCTCGTCTTCGACCAGGATGTGGCGGACCTTGTATTCCATCTTGCCGGCCTGCTGCTGCTTGACCTTGTCGTACTCGGCCTGCACCTGCTTGTCGGAGACCGGGTGCTTCTGCAGGTAGTCGGCCATCAGGGCGCGCACCAGGATGCCCTGGCGGGCCAGTTCGATCTCGGTCTGCACGTCGGGCTGCTTGGCGATGCCGTCTTTCTCGGCCGCTTGCACGAACACCTGGCGGTTGATCATTTCCTGCTTGACCTGCTCGCGCAGCTGCGGAGAGTCGGTGGCGCCCTGGCTGACCAGCAGCTTGACGAACTGATCCAGTTCCTGCTGCGAGATGGCCTTGCCGTTGACCGTGGCGACGTTCTGCGCGAAGGCGGGCAGCGCGACCGCGCAAGCCGCGGCCAGCATCACGATGCGTTTCATGGGAATCCTTTAATGCCGTTACTGGGGAGCTTGGGCGTCTAGCGCAAGCGCATGGATGGGATGAGGGATCAAATCGTGCAAAAGATCATACACCAGGCGATGACGGGCCACGGGCGACAGGCCGGCAAAGCGCGCGGCCACGATGTGCACATGGTAGTGGCCGGCGCCGCCCTGCGCGCCGGCATGGCCGGCGTGCAGGTGGGAGTCGTCGCGGATGTCCAGGGCGATGGGGTCGAGCGCCGCCAGGCGCGCGCGGATGAGTTCGATGCGGTCGGTGTGGTCAGGCATGGAAATGGCGATGAAGCGGCGGGTCAGTCTTTGCCGGTGTCGTTGCCGGCCTCGGATTGGCGCGGCTGCTGGATGTGGCGGCCCAGCCACACCGATTGGCCGATCACGAAGGCTACCAGCAGGCCCATCAGGCCGAACACCTTGAAGTTGACCCACTGCGATTCGGTGAAATGCCCGGAGAACGCGACATACAGGTTGATGGCGCCGGCCGCCAGGAAGAACAGCGCCCAGCTCAGGTTGAGCTTGTCCCAGGCGTGATCGGGCAATTCGACCTGCGTGCCGAGCAGGCGCCGCATGAGGTTGCGGCCGAACAGGCGCGCGCCCAGCAGCGCCCCGCCGAACAGCCAGTACAGCACGGTGGGCTTCCACTTGATGAAGACGTCGCTGTGCAGCCACAGGGTGGCGCCGCCGAAGATGACGATGACCGACAGGTTGATCCAGTGGGTGGCCTCGATGTGCTTGCCGGTGACGCGCAGCCATATGAACTGGGCGACCGAGGCGGCGATGGCCACCGCCGTGGCGGTATAGATGTCGGCGAACCGGTAGGCGACGAAGAACAGGATCAGCGGGAAGAGGTCGAACAGGAATTTCTTCATTCAGTCTTCGAGCGGTTCGAATTTGAGCGACAGCGAGTTGATGCAGTAGCGCAGCCCGGTGGGCTCGGGGCCGTCGGGGAAGACGTGGCCGAGGTGGGCGTCGCAGATATTGCACAGCACTTCGGTGCGGATCATGCCGTGCGAGGTGTCGCGTTCTTCGCGCACCCGGGCCGGATCGATGGGTTCGAAATAGCTGGGCCAGCCGCAGCCGGCATCGAACTTGGTGTCGGAGGCGAACAGGGGGGTGCCGCAGCCCACGCAGCGGTATATGCCGTGGGTGGTGGTGTTCCAGTAACGGCCGGTGAAGGCGCGTTCGGTGCCTTTCTGGCGCACCACGGCGTATTCTTCGGGCGTGAGCTGGGCGCGCCATTCGGCGTCGGTTTTGCGTACTTTTTCCATATGCACTCTTGGAGTCCCGTTCCGCGAAATGGTTCGGGCATAATCCGACCCCATGTTAATCGAGTTTGACCAGGCGGTTGTTTCCACGCCCCATTCCCAGGCGCTGCGCGGGGTCAGCCTGACCCTGGCGCAGCGGCGCATCGGTGTGGTCGGCCCGAACGGGGCCGGCAAGAGCACCCTGGCCAAGCTGCTCAATGGCCTGGTGCTGCCGACCGCCGGGCGGGTCACGGTGGATGGCCTGGACACCCGGCGCGAGCTGAAGGCCGTGCGCCGCCGGGTGGGGTTCGTATTCCAGAACCCGGAAAACCAGATCGTCTATCCCATCGTACGCGAAGACATGGCGTTCGGCCTGAAAAACCGCGGCCTGGACGGGGCCGAATGCGCCCGGCGCGTCCAGGCCAGCCTGGCGCGGCTGGGGGTGGACCACCTGGCCGACCGGGCCAGCCACACCTTGTCCGGGGGCGAGTGCCAACTGGTGGCGCTGGCCGCGGTGCTGGTCATGGAGCCCGCCCTGGTGGTGTTCGACGAGCCGACCACCCAGCTGGACCTGCGCAACCGCAACCGGGTGGCCCGCGCCATTGCCGAGCTCGACCGGCCGGCCGTGGTGGTGAGCCACGACCTGGACCTGCTGCAGGATTTCGAGCGCGTGCTGGTCGTGGTGGATGGCCGCATTGCTGCCGACGACGCGCCCGGCGCGGCGCTGCGCTGGTATCGCGAGCACTGCGCATGATGATCGAACCTTTGTACGTGCGCGGCCGCAGTCCGTTGCACCGGCTGCCGGCGGCCCTCAAGCTGGCGGCGCTGGTGGCGGCCGGCGCCGGCCTGTTCCTGGTGCGCGACCCGCGCCTGCTGGGCGTGGCCGCGGGGGTGGCGGGCCTGTTGGTCTGGTCGACCGGAGCGGGCGCGGCGGCCTTGTGGCGCCAGACGCGCGGGCTGCTGTGGGTGCTGGCCGCGATCGGCTTGTTCGCGGGCCTGTTCCAGGGCTGGCTGCACGCGCTGGGCGTGCTGCTGCGCATTGTGGCGCTGGTGGGGCTGGCCTTGGCGGTGACGCTGTCGACCCGCAGTTCCGATTTGATCGCCGTCTGCGAGCGCGCCTTGTTGCCGTTGCAGCGGCTCGGCCTGCTGGACGCCGGCAAGGTCGCCCTGGCCCTGGCGCTGGCCCTGCGCTTCGTGCCGGAGATCTGGCGGCATTTCCAGGAGATCCGCGAGGCGCAGGCGGCGCGCGGGCTGGCGCGCCATCCGCTGGCCCTGGTGGTGCCGCTGGTGGTGCGCACGCTCAAGCGGGCCGACGAAATCGCCCAGGCGATCGATGCGCGCAGTTGAGTGGCCGGCGCCCGCCGGCCGTGTTTGCTTTCCCGACGACGTTCCGACCAGGAGCCTTCGATGAAAACCAGAGATGTCGTGCTGATTGCCTTGTTCGCCGCGCTGATCGTGGTGCTGAGCCTGATGCCGCCGATCCCGCTGCCCGCCATCCCGGTGCCGGTGACCCTGCAGACCCTCGGCACGATGCTGGCCGGCGCCATGCTCGGGCCGTTGCGCGGGGGCCTGGCCTGCCTGCTGTACCTGGTGCTGGCGGCCATCGGCCTGCCGGTGCTGCCGGGTGGACGGGGCGGCCTGGGGGTGTTTTTCGGGCCGACCGGCGGGTTCCTGGTGGGCATGGCGCTGGGGGCCGTGGCGACCGGCTGGCTGGCGCGCCGCGCGGCCGCCCGCGTGCAGCACGGCGGGCTCGCGGTGGCGGCGTATGCGGCGGCGTGCGTGGCGGGGGGCATTCTATTGGTATACGCGGTCGGCGTGCCCTGGCTGGCGGCGGTGACGCAGATGGAACCGGGCAAGGCGGCGCTGGCGGTGGCGGCTTTCGTGCCGGGCGACCTGATCAAGGCCGTGGTGGCCGGCTGGGTGGCATGGCGGGTGGAGCGGGTGTGGCCGCTGCTCCGGGAATCCCCTTACTGACGCGTATCTGCAAACTCGGCAAGATTCGCCATTATCAAATGCGTTCGATTTTGCTCGGAGCTGGATTTCCGCGCAGGTAGGTGTCAGACACCCCACATACAGTCGTGCTTGGGGAGCCGACGTGGACGGGGTGTCTGACACCGGACGGATGGAGCAGCCGACGGTACGCACGAGGGGCCTGACATCGCTATGAGACACTGCGAGCCCGCGCGTGCCGGCGGGGCCCGGGCGGCCAGTTGGAGCGAGGGCAGCCCCGCAGGGGCCGAGGGCGCCTGGTGGCGCGCCCGAGCCGAGCGACGTGGCCGCCGGGTCCCGCCGGCACGCGCGGGCGCCTCAAGAACTCAAGGACTCAAACACCTATAAGCAAGCAGACCAACGCCAACTCACTACACTAGGGAAGTCACGGGGTTTTATTTGAGGGGTATTTGATACACTTCAAGGCCGTTTAAGCATTTTTCTGTATGACGTTCAACCGGGCTCGGCGTACCCCGTCGGGGCAATAACAAGAGCCCTCACAGGAGACAACAAATGACGCGCAAGCACTCCCGCTTGTCCGTGGCCGCCGCGGCCGTTGCCTTGAGCCTGCCGCTGCTCGCCGGCGCGCAGGTCAAGGTCGGTGTCACGGTCGCCAGCACCGGTCCCGCCGCTTCGCTGGGCATCCCCGAGCGTAATACCGTCGCCTTGCTGCCGACCGAAGTCGCCGGCCAGAAGATCGAATGGATCGTCCTGGACGATGCCACCGACATCACCCAGGCCGTGAAAAACTCCCGCAAGCTGGTTTCCGAGGACAAGGTGGACGTGCTGGTCGGCACGTCCGTCACGCCGGGCTCGCTGGCGATGGTCGACGTCGCCGCCGAGGCCAAGGTGCCGATGATCAGCGTGGCCGCCAGCGCCAAGATCGTCGAGCCGGTCGACGACAAGCGCCGCTGGGTGTTCAAGACGCCGCAGAACGATGCGCTGATGGCCAGCGCCCTGGCCGACGCCCTGGTCAAGGCCAAGGTCAAGACCCTCGGCTTCATCGGCTTCGCCGACGCCTATGGCGACAGCTGGCTGGCCGTGATGCGCGACGCCCTCAAGGGCAAGGGCATCGAGATCACCGCCGTCGAGAAATACGGCCGCACCGATACCAGCGTCACCGGCCAGGTGCTCAAGCTGGTCAGCGCCAAGCCCGACGCCATCCTCATCGCCGGAGCCGGCACGCCGTCGGCCCTGCCGCAAAAAGAGCTGCGCGCCCGCAACTACCAGGGCACCATCTACCAGACCCACGGCGCCGCCAACAACGACGTGCTGCGCGTCTGCGGCAAGGATTGCGAAGGCATGCTGCTGCCCGCCGGCCCGCTGCTGGTGGCCGAGCAACTGCCCGACAGCAACCCGGTGAAGAAATCGGCGCTGGCCTACACCCAGGCCTACGAGGCCAAGCATGGCGACGGTTCGACCAACACCTTCGGCGGCCATATGTGGGACGCGGGCCAGCTCATCGTGGCCGCGCTGCCCACCGCGCTCAAGAGCGGCGCCAAGCCCGGCACGCCCGAATTCCGCGCCGCCATGCGCGACGCGCTGGAAGGCATCAAGGACTTGCCCGCCTCGCAAGGGGTGTTCAACATGAGCCCCACCGATCACGCCGGCTTCGACGAGCGCTCGCGCGTCATGGTCAAGGTGGAAAACGGCAAGTGGGTGTATCAGCCCGACCTGTGACCGTATTGCCGCCGGCGTGGCGCCGCCGCCCCGCCGGCATCTCTGCGCACCGGCCGCCAGGCCGGTGTGTCGTATTCGCGGCATTGTCCGGAGCGGGGCCGGCGATGCCCGGAAACCCATAAGGTAGTGGTTCGATGGATTTCTCTATAGCGCTGATCCTGCTGCAGGACGGCATCGTCAACGGTGCCATCTATGCACTGCTGGGCATGGCGCTGGTGCTGGTCTTCACCGTCACCCGTGTCATCTTCATTCCGCAGGGCGAGTTCGTGGCGTTCGGCGCCCTGACGCTGGCCATGCTGGTCAATGGCCGCATTCCCGGCACTGCCTATCTGCTGCCGCTGCTGGGCGCCATCGTGCTGGTGCTGGAAATATTGCGCGCCCTGCGCACCGGCAACTGGGGCGCGCTGCCCAAGGTGCTGGCGAGCTGCGTGGCGCTGCCGCTGGCGCTGCTGTGGCTGACCACTGCCTATGTGGGCAGCGACAACTCCCTGTGGCTCAACATGCTGCTTGCGCTGGTGCTCATCATCCCGATGGGGCCGATGGTGTACCGCATCGTCTACCAGCCGCTGGCCGAGGCATCGGTGCTGGTGCTGCTGATCGTGTCGGTGGCGGTGCATTTCGCGCTGACCGGGCTGGCGCTGGTGTTCTTCGGCGCCGAAGGCTGGCGCACTCCCGCCTTCGTGAGCGGCCAGGTCGAACTGGGCCCGGTGACGTGGTCGGCGCAGAGCCTGTTCGTGGTGGGCACTTGCGTGCTGCTCATCGTGGCGCTGTGGCTGTTCTTCGACAAGACCCTGTATGGGCGGGCGCTGCGCGCCACCGCGGTGAACCGCCGCGGCGCGCGCCTGGTGGGCATCAGCACCACCATGTCGGGCAGCCTGACCTTCACGCTGGCGGTCGCCATCGGGGCCATGTCGGGCATGCTGATCGCGCCCATCACCACGGTTTATTACGACACTGGTTTCCTCATCGGCCTGAAGGGTTTCGTGGGAGCCATCATCGGCGGCCTGGGCAGCTACCCGGTGGCGGCCGCCGGCGCGGTGCTGGTCGGCGTGCTGGAGGCTTTCTCGTCGTTCTGGGCCAGCGCCTACAAAGAAGTCATCGTGTTCACACTGATTATCCCGGTTCTGGTGTGGCGTTCGTTCGGCAGCCATCACGCCGACGACGAGGAGTGATCCCATGAACCCCATGAACCGCATCCTGCTCATCCTGTTCGTCGCCTTTATCGCGATCCTGCCGCTGGTGCCGGCCACGCCGGAATTCTGGATCACGCAACTCAACTACATCGGGCTGGCCGCCATGGTCGCGCTGGGCCTGGTGCTGCTGACCGGCGTGGGCGGGCTGACCTCGTTCGGCCAGGCCGCCTTCGTCGGGCTGGGCGCCTACACCACCGCCGTGTTGACCAGCCACTATGGCGCATCGCCCTGGCTGGCGCTGCCCGTGGGTTTACTGCTGACCGCCGTGGTGGCGTATCTGCTGGGCGTCATCACGCTGCGCCTGTCCGGCCACTACCTGCCGCTGGGCACCATCGCCTGGGGGCTGTCGCTCTATTTCCTGTTCGGCAACCTGGACTGGCTGGGCAAGCACGATGGCATCGCCGGGCTGGAGCCGATTAGCGTGTTCGGCTTTTCGCTGGCCAGCGGGCGCCATATCTATTACCTGATCTGGCTGTTCCTGCTGCTCTCGCTGTGGGCCACCAGCAACCTGCTCAGCTCGCGCCCCGGGCGCGCCATCCGGGCGCTCAAGAGCGGCGCCGGCATGGCGGAGTCGATGGGCGTCAACACCGCTGCCTACAAGGTTGTGATTTTTGTCTGGGCGGCGCTGCTGGCCTGCCTGTCGGGCTGGATCTACGCCCACATGCAGCGCGCCGTCAGCCCCAGCCCGTTCGGCTTGAACTACGGCATCGAATACCTGTTCATGGCGGTGGTCGGCGGCGCCGGCCACGTCTGGGGCGCACTGGTGGGGTCGGCCGTCATCCTGGGCCTGAAAGACCAGTTGCAGAGCCTGTTGCCGGCCTTGCTGGACACCAACGCCAACTTCGAGCTGATCGTCTTCGGCGTGCTGTTGATCCTGGTGCTGCAGTACGCGGCCAATGGCTTGTGGCCGATCCTGTCGGCCGGCTGGGCGCGCCTGACCGGGGCGGCCGGCTCGCGCCGGCGTCTGGCGGCCCCGCCGGCGGCGCCGGCCCTGCCGCATCGCGAGCGGCCGCAGGGCGGCGCGCTCGTGCTGGAAGTCGATGCCGTGCGCAAGGAGTTCGGCGGACTGGTTGCCGTCAACGACATTTCGTTCAAGGTGCGCGCCGGCGAGATCGTCGGCCTGATCGGCCCCAACGGCGCGGGCAAGAGCACGACGTTCAACCTGATCAGCGGCGTGCTGCCCGCCACGCGCGGCCAGGTGCGCTTCCTGGGCGAGCGCATCGATGGCCAGTCGGCGCGGGAGATCGCCCGGCGCGGCGTCGGCCGCACGTTCCAGCATGTGCAGCTGCTGCCTGGCATGTCGGTGCTGGAGAACGTGGCGCTCGGCGCGCACTTGCGTTCCGACGTCGGCGTGATGGCCGGCGCGCTGCACAGCGAGCGGGCGCAGGAAGCGCGCCTGCTGCACGAGGCGGCCCAGCAGCTCGCCCGGGTCGGGCTGGGCGACTATCTGTACGAACAGGCCGGCAACCTGGCCCTGGGCCAGCAGCGCATCCTGGAGATCGCGCGCGCGCTGGCCAGCGACCCGGTCCTGCTGCTGCTCGACGAGCCCGCCGCCGGACTGCGCTACAAGGAAAAGCAGGAGCTGGCGCAGGTGCTGGAGCAGCTGCGCGCCGAGGGCATGAGCATCCTCCTGGTGGAACACGATATGGATTTCGTCATGCGCTTGACCAACCACCTGGTGGTGATGGATTTCGGCACCAAGCTGGCCGAGGGCGTACCGGCCGAGGTGCAGCAGAACCCTGCCGTGCTGGAAGCCTACCTGGGCGGCATCGACGACGATCTGCCGGAGTCCGATGCGGCCGTGCCGGCGGGCGGGAGCGCGCAATGAGCCAGCAACCGATTCTCGATGTGCGCGGCCTGAGCGCCCGCTACGGCAAAGTCGGCGCGCTCAGCGACGCGACCCTGAGCGTGGCGCCGGGCAGCATTGTGACGGTGATCGGCGCCAACGGCGCGGGCAAGTCCACGCTGCTCAATGCCATGATGGGCGCGCTGCCGACCTCTGGCCACGCGTCCGGCGCGGTCTGCTACGCGGGCGCCGACGTATCGGGCTGGCCGGTCGAGCGGCGCGTCGCCGCCGGCATGTCGCTGGTCCCGGAGCGGCGCGAGCTGTTCGGCAGCATGTCGGTGGAAGACAACCTGCTGCTGGGGGGATTCCGCCGCTACCGGGCGCGCGAAAGCGGCTGGCGCGGCACCCTGGACGAAGTGTTCGAACTGTTCCCGCGCCTGCGCGAACGGCGGCGCCAGGAAGCCGGCACGCTGTCGGGCGGCGAACGCCAGATGCTGGCGGTCGGCCGGGCGCTGATGGCCAAGCCGCGCCTGCTGATGCTGGACGAGCCCAGCCTGGGCCTGGCGCCGCGCATCGTGCGCGAGATTTTCCACATTATTGCGCGGCTGCGCGAAACCGGGGTGGCCATCCTGCTGGTCGAGCAGAACGCCCGCGCCGCGCTGCAGGTGGCCGACTACGGCTACGTGCTCGAGACCGGCGAGGTGATCCTGCACGGGCCGGCGCGCGAACTGGCCGGCAATCCGCGGGTGATCGAAAGCTACCTGGGGCTGGGCAAGGGGGCTTGAGGCGCGCCCTCCATACCCGGGCGCGTGGCCCCTGCCAAACTGGCTAGGCCTTGCCGGCGGGCCAGCGTCCGCCCAGCGCCTGGGTTGCCGCCGCGGCCGCTTCGCCGGCCAGCCGCGACATCTTCTTGACGGCGGCGGGGGTGAAGCGTTCCTTGGGGCCGGACAGCGAGATGGCTCCGCACATCTCGCCGTCGGGGCCGAACACCGGGCAGGCCACCGCCGCGCAGTTCGGGTCGCGCTCGCCCATGGAGATCATGGCCAGGCCGGCGTCGGCGACCGACTGGCGCTTGATCAGGTAGGCTGTCAGCAGGCGGCCGGCGGCGCCCTTGTCGAGCGGCAGCAGGTCGCCCACGCGGATGCGGTCGAGCGTCGAGTGGTGCGAGTCGACGCGCAGCAGGCACATGCGCGTGCGGGCGTCGTGGTAGGCATGGAACGAGGCGCTCTCGGTGCCCTGATCGACCAGTTGCTGCAGCAGCGGCTGCACGGTTTCGGTCAGGCGGTAGGTGGCTTCGTAGGCGCGCCCCAGGCGGTGCGCGTACGGGCCGAGCGCATAGCGCCCGTCGTTGCGACGCACCACCAGGGCGGCCTTTTCGAGCGACGCGATGAGCCGCAGCAAAGTGCTTTTGTAGAAGCCCGTGGCACGGGACAGGTCGGCCAGCGTGATGGCGTCGGTGTGTTGCGCGACGGCATCGACGATGGCCAGTGCGCGTTCGACGGCGGCTACGCCGTCGGAGGAGGGCTCGGGTTGGGGGCTGCGGGGCATGGACGAGGGTGCAGGTTCTAGGGCGAATCCGCGTCGACGAGCCGGCTGATCACCGGAAAATAGCGGCTGCCGTGGCCTTGCTCGATGGCGGCCGCGAACCACTGATCGACGGTGCGCGCGCCCGGCGCGTTCACGCCAGTCTGCGCGGCCAGGGCCAATGCGTAGCGCAGGTCCTTGCGGGCATATTCGACCGGAAAGGCTTTCTCGGGAAACTCACCGGGGAGAATAGCCTTTAAGCCATGGTTGCGCAATGCGAAGCTGTCGGCCGAGCCCCGCGTGAAGGTCTCCAGCAGCACTTGCGGGTCGACTCCCGAGCGCCGCGCGATGGCGCGCGCCTCCGACAGCGCCGCGACGGTCTCGAACAGCACCATGTTATTGAGGATCTTGACCACCTGGCCGCACCCGACGGGGCCGCAGTGCGTGATCTCCGACGCGAAGGTGGCGATCAGCGGCCGCACCCGCGCATACACCTCTTCGCTGGCGCCCACCATTACCGACAGTGTGCCGGCCTCGGCGGCCGCGCGCGTGCGGGCCACCGGCGCGTCGATGAAGATGGCGCCCTTGGCGGCGAACTCGGCGGCCAGCGCGCGCGTGACGTCCACCGGCGACGTGCTGGTGTCCACGATCACCTGGCCGGGCCGCGTGCTGGCCAGCAGCCCCAGGGGCGCGCGCGCGACCTCGGCCACGACCTCGCCCGAGGGCAGGGAAAGAAACAGCACATCGCTGCGCGCCGCCACGTCCGCCAGCGAGGCGGCCGCGGCGACGCCGTGCGCGGCCAGCCGCTGCAGCGGGGCGGGGTTGCTGTCGTAGCCGAGCACGGGCAGCCCGCTCTTTTGCGCCAGGTTGCGGCAGATGGGTTCGCCCATAACGCCCATGCCGATGAAGCCGGCATGCTTGAAGTCAGTCATGTGAATGTTCTCCGTGATTGTCGCGGCCTGTTTACAGGCCCCAGTAGATGCCCTTGGATTGCTGGTACAGGCGCAGGCCGGACAAGCCTTTCTCGCGCCCGATGCCGCTCTGCTTGAAGCCGCCGAACGGCGTGGCGATGGAAAGCTGCTTGTAGGTGTTGATCCATACGCTGCCCGCTTCCAGCCGGCGCGCCACCCGCCAGGCGCGCCGGTAATCGGCGGTCCAGATGCCGGCCGCCAGCCCGTATGCGCTGTCGTTGGCCTGCGCGACCAGGTCTTCTTCGTCGTCGAACGGCAACACGCACAGCACCGGCCCGAAGATCTCTTCGCGCACCACGCGGGCGTTGCCGTCCAGCCGGCCCAGGATGGTCGGCAGATAGAACGCGCCCGCACGCAGCGCGTCGCTGTCGGGACGCCGCCCGCCCAGCAGGATCTCGCCGCCGTCTTCCAGCGCCGTGCCCACCATGCCTTCGATCTTGTCGCGGTGCGCGAACGAAGCGATCGGCCCCATCTGCGCGCCGGCCGCGTCCGGCAAGCCGACCTTGAGCCGCCCCGCGCGCGCCACCAGCTGTTCAATGAAGGCCTGCGCGATGCCGCGCTGCACGTACAGCCGCGAACCCGCCACGCACGATTGGCCGCTGCCCTCGAAGATGCCGCCGATGACGGCGTCGATGGCGGCGTCCTGCGCGGCGTCGGCGAACACGATGTGCGGCGACTTGCCGCCCAGTTCGAGCGCCACCGGCATCAGCTTGTCGGCGGCCGCCCGCGCGATCGCGCGGCCGCTGGCCGTGCCGCCGGTGAACGACACCATGCGCACGCCGGGATGCTCCACCAGCCGCTTGCCGGCGGTGGCGCCCAGCCCGGTGACGACATTGAGGATGCCCGGCGGCAGGCCGGCCTCGAGCGCGATGCGGCCCAGTTCCAGCGCCGGCGAGGAAGTGACCTCCGACGGCTTGAGGATGACCGCGTTGCCCGCCGCCAGCGCCGGCGCGACCTTCTGCGCCTCCATGGTCATGGGCGAATTCCATGGCGTGATGGCCGCCACCACGCCGTAGGGCTCGTATTGCGTCATCGACAGGTAATCGCCGCGCGGCGGCGTGACTTCGGCCGTGAGCGTCTCGCACACGCCGGCGTAGTAGCGGAATGTGGCCGACGCGCTGGCGACCTGGGCCCGGCATTCCGCCTGGACCTTGCCGTTCTCGATCATCTGCAGGCGCGCCAGCGTATCGGCGTGGCGGTCCATCCCGTCGGCTATGGCGCGCAGCAAGGCGGCCCGCTTGTGCGGCAGCATGTCGCGCCAGGCGGGCTGCCGCACGGCATTCCAGGCGCTCTCGACGGCCTGGTCCACATGGGCCTCGGAGGCCGCGCTGATCAGGAAATTGGTTTGTCCGGTGGCGGGGTTGATGGATTCGAACGCCTGCCCGGGCGCGGCGATCCATTCGCCGGCGATGAGCAGCGGCTTGAGGGCGTGGGGAGTTTCAGAAGCGGCGGACATGCATGCGGTTCCTTGTCGTGGCGTGGCTGTCCGCAGGTGGGGAAAACCTGGATGACAGCATTTTGTCGTTGACACCTTGTCGGGCACAACCTATAAAATAGAATATGTGTTCTGCACAACGGAACACGAAGAATATTACAAACGATCCTGAGATGACAAGAGGAGATTCGTAAAAATGCTCAAGCAGTGGATCCGCGCCAGCCTGTGCGCGATGGTGTTGACAGGCGCCGTGGCGCACGCCGATCCGTATCCCGCCCGGCCCGTCAGCATGGTCGTGCCCTATCCGGCCGGCGGGGCCACCGACGTAGTGGCGCGCGCCGTGGCGGAGCAACTGACGCAGGCCTGGAAGCAGCCCGTGGTGGTGGAAAACCGCGCCGGCGCCGGCACGACCATCGCAGCGGCCGCCGTGGCCCGCGCGCCGGGCGACGGCTACACGCTGTTCATGACCACCTCGGCGCACACCATCAGCGGCCATCTCTATCCCCAGTTGCCGTACGACCCGGTCCAGGACTTCAGGCCGATCACGCTGGTCACCAAGGTGCCGCTGGTGCTGGTGGTGAATCCCTCGGTGCCGGCGGCCACGCTGCCCGAGTTCCTGGACTACCTGAAAGCGCATGGCGACAAGGTCAATTTCGCGTCGCCAGGCAATGGCACTGCCCAGCATCTGAGCGGCGAGCTGTTCAAGCTGGCCACGCAATCGCAGATCATCCACGTGCCGTACCGCGGCGACGCGCCGGCGTTCACCGACCTGGCCGGCGGGCAGGTGCAGATGATGCTGGCCACCATCACCTCGGCATTGCCGCTCATCAAGTCCGGCAAGCTGCGCGCCCTGGCCGTGGCGCATGGCAAGCGCGTGCCGGCCCTGGCGGAGGTCCCCACCTTCGCGGAGGCCGGCATGCCGGGATTCGAAGCCGCCACCTGGTTCGGCCTGCTGGCCCCCGCTTCGCTGCCGCCCGAGCTGGCCCAGCGCATTTACCAGGATGTCGCGCGCATCGTCGATACCCCGCAGATGCGCCAGCGCATCGAGGCGCTGGGCGGCGATGTCGCCAACAGCACACCGCAGCAATTCGCCGAGTTCATTGCCGCCGAACAGCAGAAGTGGGGCCAGGCGGTACAGGCGGCGGGGGCCGCCAAACCCTAGCGGCGGGACGCCGCGCGCACAAACACAAGAGGAGACATCGATGAACAAGAGCAAGTCCTGGCTGGCCGCCGCCTGCGCGGCGTTGTCCCTGGCCGGCGCGGCGCCGGCGCTGGCCGCGTATCCCGGCGCGCCCGTGAAATTCGTGGTGGGCTTCAGCCCGGGCAGCACCATCGACAGCGTGGCGCGCATCGTCGGCGACGCCCTGGCCGCCCGCACCGGACAGTCCTTCGTGGTGGAAAACAAGACCGGCGCCAATGGCATGATCGCGGCCCGCACCGTGGCCCAGGCCGAGCCCGACGGCTACACCATCCTGATCAGCAACTCCAGTTCCATCACGGTCAACCCCTTGCTCTACAAGGACCTGGGCTACCACCCGCTGAAGGATTTCGAGCCGGTCACCACCGTGGTGGCCGTGCCGTTCGTGCTGACCATCAATCCCGGCAACAGCCGCATGCAGGCGGTGGACAGCGTCCAGGACCTGGTCGCCATGGCGCGGCGCAACCCCGGCTCGGTCAGCTACGGATCGGCCGGCAACGGCAACCTGATGCACCTGGCCGGCGCCCAGCTGGCCACCATGGCCGACGTGCAGATGCTGCACGTGCCTTGCCGCGGCGCGGCGCCGATGGAGGCGGGCCTGCTGGCCAACGAGGTGGATTTCGGCTTCGACACACTGTCGGGCGTGCCTCTCATCAAGGCCGGCAAGCTCAAGGCGCTGGCCGTATCCACCAAGGAGCGCTGGCACGACCTGCCCGATGTCCCCGCGGTGGCCGAGCTGGGCTACCCGGAATTCGACATTTCCTTCTGGGTCGGCGTGTTCGCGCCGGCCGGCACGCCGCCCGAAGTCGTCGCCAGCCTGAACCAGGCCATCGCCGACGCCGCCGCCGATCCGCAAGTGCGCCAGCGGCTGGCTGCCCAGGGCCGGCCGGCGACGCAGTCGCCGCAGGCCTTCCGCGCCAAGATCGCCGACGAGCTGAAACAGAACCAGGCGCTGATCCAGCGCGCCAACATCAAGATCGATTGACCACGCCGGCGGCGATGCCGGCGAAAAAAGGAGCAAAGCGTGTCGTGGCAGAACGAACTGGATGAGCTCGCCTTGCGCAAGCGGCTGGCCGCCCGCATGGGCGGCGAGGAGAAAGTGCGGCGCCATCGCGACGGCGGCAAATTGCCGGTGCGCGAGCGCATCGAGCGCATGGTGGACGCGGACTCGTTCCGCGAAGTGGGAGCGCTGGCCGGCAGCGGCCAGTACGATGAGCAAGGGCGCCTGCTCGACCTGACTCCCTCCAACCTGTTGATCGGGCGGGCCCGGATCGACGCGCGGCCCGTGGTGGTGGCCGCCGACGATTTCACCGTGCGCGGCGGCGCCAACGACGGCGCGGTGGGCGACAAGCTGGTCGAGTCCGAGCGCATGGCGCACGACCTGCGCGTGCCGCTGGTGCGCCTGGTGGACGGCACCGGCGGCGGCGGGTCGGTGCGCAATGTCGAGGTCAAGGGCCATACTTTGCTGCCCAAGCTGCGCATGTGGCCGCTGATGGCGCAGAACCTCGCCACCGTGCCGGTGGTGTCGCTGGCGCTGGGCTCGGTGGCGGGGCTGGGCGCCGCCCGCGTCGCCGCCAGCCATTACTCGGTCATGGTGCGCGACACGGCGCAGTTGTTCATCGCCGGCCCGCCGGTGGTGGCGCGCATCGGGCAGCAGCTGGACAAGAATGAACTGGGCGGCAGCGACATCCACACCCGCAATGGCGTGGTGGACGACGAGGCGGAATCCGAGGAGGCCGCCTTCGCGATGGCGCGCCGCTTCCTGTCGTACCTGCCGCGCTCGGTACACGAGCTGCCGCCGCGCGGTCCCGTGCCCGCGGCGGCCGACCCGGACCTGGCCTGGCTGCGCACGGCCGTGCCGCGCGACAGCCGCGCCGTCTACAAGATGCGGCCGATCGTCGAGGCGCTGGTGGATCCCGGCTCGTTCATGGAGCTGGGGCGCCGCTGGGGCCGCGCCGTCATCACCGGGCTGGCGCGCCTGGACGGCTGGCCGGTGGCCGTGTTCGCCAGCGATCCCTACATTTACGGCGGCGGCTGGGACGGGCCCGCCGCCGAAAAGTTCACGCGTCTGCTGGACCTGGCGGAAGCCTTTCACCTGCCGGTGGTGAATTTCGTCGACATCCCGGGTTTCCAGATCGGCCTGGCGGCCGAGAAATCCGGGGCGATGCGCTACGGGGTGCGCGCCCTGACCGCGGTGGCCCAGTCCACTGTGCCCTGGTGCACGATCCTGGTGCGCAAGGCGTTCGGCGTGGCCGCCGGCGGGCACCAGAGCGCGGGACGCTTCAACTTCCGCTATGCGTGGCCCTCGGCGCAATGGGGCTCGCTGCCCATCGAGGGCGGCCTGGAGGTGGCCTACAAGGCCGACATCGAGGCCGCGGCGGACCCGCAGGCCAAGATGCGCGAGATCGAGGCTCGCGTGCGCAGCCTGACCTCGCCGTTCCGCAGCGCCGAGGCCTTCGTGGTCGAGGACATCATCGACCCGGCCGAGACGCGCGCGGTGCTGCGCGAATTCATCGACGTGGTGGCGCCCCTGCGCCAGCCCGGCGAACGCCGCGCCGGCTACCGGCCTTGAGGAGCGCGCCATGAAACGCGTATTGGTAGCCAACCGCGGCGCGGTCGCGCGGCGCGTGATCCGGGCGCTGCGCGAACTGGGCCTGGAGTCGGTCGCGGTGTATTCCGAGGCGGACCGCGACATGCCTTATCTGCGCGAGGCCGACCACGCCTGCCTGATCGGCCCGGCGCCGGCCGCGGCCAGCTACCTGGATGCGGCGACGCTGCTGCGCGCGGCGCGCGAGCACGGCGCCGATGCCGTGCATCCGGGCTACGGCTTCCTGTCCGAGAGCGCCGAATTTGCCCAGGCGGTGGAGGACGCCGGCCTGACCTTCGTCGGCCCGTCGCCGCGCTGGATCCGCCTGCTGGGCCACAAAGTCCAGGCGCGCGAGGCGATGCGTGCGCGCGGCATGCCGATGGTGCCCAGCAGCGCGGTGCTGGGCGACGACCTGGATGCGGTGCGGCGGGCGGCCGCCGGGCTGGGCTATCCGGTGCTGGTCAAGCCGGCGGCGGGCGGCGGCGGCATCGGCATGGTGCCGCTGGCGGAGCCGGACGAGATCGCGACGCAGTGGCCGCGCGCCCGGGCCATGGCCGAGCGCGGCTTCGGACGCGCCGACCTGTACCTGGAGAAACTGCTGCAGGCGCCCCGCCACGTAGAGTTCCAGTTCCTGGCCGACCGTCACGGCGGCGTCCGCTGCCTGCACGAGCGCGACTGCTCGACCCAGCGGCGCCACCAGAAAGTCATCGAAGAGGCGCCGGCGCCGGGCATCGCGCGCGCCGCGCTGGAGGCGATGGCCGCGCAGCTGCGGGATATTCTGGCGGGCCTGGGCTACGACGTGATCGGCACCGTCGAGATGCTGTATACGCCGCAGACCGGATTCTCGTTCCTGGAGGTCAATACGCGCCTGCAGGTCGAGCACGCCGTCACCGAACAGATCACCGGCGTGGACCTGGTGGCCGCCCAACTGCGGCTGGCCGCGGGCGAGCGCATCGACGCGGTGCTGCCGGCCGTGCCGGCGCCATCGGGCCATGCCGTCCAGGCGCGCGTCTATGCCGAAGACCCGTTGCGTTTCCTGCCGTCGCCCGGCCTGCTGCGGGTGTTCGAGCCGCCGGCGCGGGACGGCGTGCGGGTCGAGACAGGCTATGCGGCCGGCTGCCGGGTCTCCAGCCACTATGACCCGCTGCTGGCCAAGGTGATTGCCCACGCGGCGACGCGGGACGAGGCGATCGACCGGCTCGGGCAGGCGCTGGCGGCATTCCGCGTCGAAGGCGTCAAGACCAATATTCCATTCGTCATGCGGGTGCTGGCGGACCCGGAGTTCCGGGCCGGCCGGCTGTCGACCGGCATGGCCGCCCGCGTGCTGGCCGCCGCCGACGCGCCCGCGCAGATTTCCTGAGGAGAACACACAATGAGCAAGTTGGAAACACCCGTGGGCGGCCGCGT
This sequence comes from Bordetella genomosp. 2, assembly GCF_002261345.1. GTDB lineage: Bacteria > Pseudomonadota > Gammaproteobacteria > Burkholderiales > Burkholderiaceae_B > Bordetella_A. The sequence goes on from NZ_NEVT01000003.1 coordinate 766,816, forward strand.
CGTGTCGGTGGCCGTGAATGCCGGCGACCGCATTGCCGCGGGCGACGTCGTGGCCACGATCGAGTCGATGAAGATGGAGATCCCGGTGGAGGCCGAGCGCGACGGCACGGTCGCGCGCGTGCTGGCGGCGCCGGGCGAAGAGGTCGACGAGGGCCAGGCGCTGCTGGAGCTGGAGTGAAGGCCATGCCCACCATTCACACGGAAATGCGGGCGCAGGGCAGCGTGGCGCTGCTGACGCTCGACCACCCGCCGGTCAACAGCCTGGGCGCCGCCACGCGCCAGGAGCTGCACGCCGCCGTCGACGCCGCGCTGGCCGACCCGCAGGTCGTGGCGGTGGTGCTGGCGGGGGCCGGCAAGCTGTTTTGCGGCGGCGCCGAGATCCGCGAATTCAATACGCCGCAATCGACGCGCGAACCGACGCTGCGCGACATCGTCCGGCAGTTCGAGCGCGCCGGCAAGCCGATCGTGGCCGCCATTCATGGCATGGCGCTCGGCGGCGGACTGGAGCTGGCGCTCGGGTGCCACTATCGAGTGGCCGGGCACGACGCCATGCTGGGCCTGCCCGAGGTGAAGCTGGGCATTCTGCCGGGCGGCGGCGGCACCCAGCGCCTGCCGCGCGCCATCGGCGTGGCGCGGGCGCTGGACATGATCGTCACGGGCGATCCGGTTGACGCGCGCACCGCGGCGCAATGGGGCCTGGTGGACGCGGTGTTCGAGGACGACCTGGTGGCCCGGGCGGTCGATTATGCGCGGCGGCAGGCCGGCGCCGCGCTCGACCAGCGGGTGCTGGGCGCGCGCCGCGCGGCGCCGCCGGCCGACGCGTCGGTCTATGCGCGCGCGCGCGCCCTGGGCGAGCGGCGCTATCGCGGCTGCGTCGCGCCGGCCACCTGCGTGGATTGCGTCGAGCAAGCCGCGGCCAGCGATATCGACGCGGGCCTGGCCTATGAGCGCCGGCGTTTCGTCGAACTGGTGGAAGGCGGGCAATCGCGCGCGCAACGGCATTTGTTCTTCGCCGAGCGGCAGGCCCAGAAGCTGCCCGCCGAGTGGCGCGGCGACCTGGCGTTCGCGACCGTCGGCGTGGTGGGCGCCGGCACCATGGGCGGAGGCATCGCCATGAGCCTGGCCAATGCCGGGATCGACGTGGTCCTGGTCGAGCGCGACGCGGCGGCCCTGGAGCGCGGCTGGGCCACCATCCAGAAGAACTATGCCGCCACCGTGGCCAAGGGCCGCCTGACCGGGGCCGAGCGCGACGCGCGCCTGGGCCGCATCCGCCGCAGCCTCGACATGGCGGAGCTGGCCGACGCGGACCTGGTGATCGAAGCGGCATTCGAAGACATGGCGGTCAAGCTCGATCTGTTCCGGGCGCTGGACCGGGCCTGCAAGCCGCAGGCCGTGCTGGCGTCGAACACGTCGCGCCTGGATATCGACGCGCTGGCCGACGCCACCGGGCGCCCCGAGCGCGTGCTGGGCACGCATTTCTTCAGCCCCGCCAATGTCATGAGGCTGGTCGAGGTGGTGCGCGGGCGGCGCACCGGCGGCGCCGTCATTGCTTCGGTGTTCCGCCTGGCGCGCCGCATCGGCAAGCTGCCGGTGCTGGTCGGCGTCTGCGACGGCTTCGTCGGCAACCGCATGGTCAGCCCGTACACCCGCGAGGCGCATTTCCTGCTGGAAGAGGGCGCCTCGCCGCAGCAGGTCGACGGCGCGCTGCAGCGCTTCGGCTTCGCCATGGGCCCACTGCGCATGGCCGATATGGCCGGCCTGGATATCAGTTGGGCGGCGCGCAAGCGGCTGGCGCCCACCCGGCCGGCGCACTTGCGCTATTCGCGGGTGGCCGACAGCCTGTGCGAGCAGGGCAGGCTGGGCCAGAAGACTGGCGCTGGCTTCTACCTCTATGCGCCCGGCAGCCGCGACCCGCTGCCCGATCCCGAGGTGGACGCCCTGATCGCGCGCTGCGCGCGCGAGGACGGCATCGCGCGGCGCGACATCAGCGACGCCGAGATTGTGCAGCGCACCGTGTATGCGCTGGTCAACGAAGGGGCGAAGATCCTCGAGGAAGGAATTGCCGCCCGCGCTTCGGATATCGACGTGATCTACGCCAACGGCTACGGCTTCCCCATACACCGGGGCGGGCCGATGTTCTACGCCAGCCAGGTCGGCCTGCCGGAAGTGCTGCAGACCATCGAGCGCTTCCATCGCGAGCACGGCGAGCTGTGGACGCCGGCGCCGCTGCTGCGGCGGCTGGCGCAGGAAGGCCGCGATTTCGACGCCGCATGACCATGACCCACAGGCGGGGAGCGGACGCGGCGCGCCTGCGCCGCTTCCCGCGGCACATAGAGAAAAGGAGACCCGCATGACTGACGCGATGCCCGGGCCGGGCCCGCAGGCGCGTTATTTCGCCGCGCTGGCCGCAGGCCGGTTCGAGATCCAGCGCTGCGACGCCTGCCAGGCGTGCCAGTTCTTTCCCCGCGCGATATGCATGCACTGCGGCGCCGCCCGCCTGCAGTGGTTTCGTCCCAGCGGCCGCGGCACGGTGTATTCCACCAGCGTGGTGCGGCGCAAGCCCGAGGCGGGCGGCGACTACAACGTGGCGTTGGTCGACCTCGAAGAAGGGGTGCGCCTGATGAGCCGCGTCGAGGGGCTGGCCCCGGGCGCGGTGCGCATCGGCATGGCGGTACAGGCGCGAGTACGGTCCGATGGGGCGGAGCCGTCGCTCGTTTTCGTGGCGCGGGAGGAAGCATGAAGAACCTGGAGAACCTGCGTGGCCAAGTCGCCATCGTGGGGGTAGGACACGCCGGCATGGGCGAAGCCCATGGCCATACCGAAATGGAGATTCTCGCGCAGGCCGCCGCCCGCGCCGTCGCCGACGCCGGCCTGTCGATGCGCGACATCGACGGCCTGGCGACCTGCAGCTCGTCGGCCACCATGTGGAGCATGCCGGTGGCCGAATACCTCGGCCTGCGGCCCCGCTACATCGAGGCGACCATGCTGGGCGGGTCCAGCTTCGTGGCGCATCTGCTGCCCTCGGTCATGGCCCTCGTGGCGGGCCAGTGCGACGCCGTGCTGGTGTGCTACGGCAGTACCCAGAAAACCGCCACCTTCGGCCGCAAGGAAGGCGTCAAGGCGCGCGCCCTGCTCGATCCGCAGCCGTTCGAGCAGCCTTATGCGCCGCTCTCGCCAGTCACCTCCTATGCGCTGGCCGCCGCGCGGCACATACACCAGTACGGCACCACGCGCGAGCAGCTGGCCGAGGTGGCCGTGGCCGCGCGGCAGTGGGCGCGGCTCAATCCCGAGGCCGCCATGCGGGATCCCCTGTCCATCGAGGACGTGCTGGGCGCGCGCATGGTGTCCGACCCGCTGGGCGTGCGCGATTGCTGCCTGGTCACCGATGGCGCCGGCGCCTATGTGATGGTGCGCGCCGACCGCGCGCGCGACCTGGCGCAGCCGCCGGTGTATGTGCTGGGCAGCGCCACCGCGGTGTGGAACCGGCAGATATCCAGCATGGCGGACCTGACCGTCACCGCCGCCGCGGAATCGGGGCGGCGCGCCTTCGACATGGCCGGGCTGGGCGTGGACGATATCGACGTGGTCGAGCTGTACGACGCTTTCACCATCAATACCCTGCTGTTCCTGGAGGACCTCGGCTTCTGCCGCAAGGGCGAAGGCGGGGCGTTCGTGCAGGGCGGCGCCATTGCGCCGGGCGGGCGCCTGCCGGTCAACACCAATGGCGGCGGATTGTCGTGCGTGCACCCCGGCATGTACGGCATCTTCCTCATCATCGAGGCGGTCCGGCAACTGCGCGCCCAGGCCGGCCAGCGCCAGGTCGCGGGGGCCGAGATCGCGCTGGTGCACGGCAACGGCGGCACGCTGTCCAGCCAGTCGACCGCCATCCTGGGCGGGCCGGCCGCGCGCTAGCCGCGGCCGCATCGCAAGGAGAACCGAGATGTTGGACAAGACTGTGGAATCGCTGCACGAGGCCGTGGCCGGCGTGCAGGACGGCGCCGTCGTGCTGATCGGCGGCTTCGGCGCGTCGGGTGTGCCGACGGCCTTGATCTGCGCCTTGCTGGAACAGGGCGCGCGCGAACTGACGATCGTCAATAACAATGCCGGCAACGGCGCGCGCGGGCTGAGCCAGCTGATCGAAGCCGGACGCGTGCGCAAGATGATCTGCTCGTTCGCGCGCTCGTCCGACCGCAAGAATCCCAACGCGGCGGCGTTCGCCGAGGCGTACCGCGCCGGCAGGATCGAGCTCGAATGCGTGCCGCAGGGCACCATGGCCGAGCGCATGCGGGCCGCGGGCGCCGGCATGGGGCCGTTTTTCACGCCCACGGCATACGGCACCCCGCTGGCGCGCGGCAAGGAGACGCGCGTCATCGACGGCGTGGGTTATGTACTGGAAACGCCGCTCAAGGGCGATGTGGCCCTGGTCAAGGCGCAGCGGGGCGACCGCTGGGGCAACCTGGTGTACCGCTATGCCGGCCGCAATTTCGCGCCGGTGATGTGCATGGCGGCCACGCTGACCGTGGCGCAGGTCGACGAGATCGTACCGCTGGGCGCCCTGGAGCCGCAGCATGTCATGACGCCGGGCATTTTCGTGCAGCGCGTGGTGCAGGCGGGAGGCGAGCATGAACATTGAAAAACTGTCGCGCCGCGAAATCGCGCGGCTGGTGGCGCAAGACATTCCGGACGGCGCCTATGTGAACCTGGGCATCGGCATCCCGACGCTGGTGGCCGGCTTCCTGCCGGCCGGCCGCGACGTGATCCTGCATACCGAGAACGGCATCGTCGGGATGGGGCCGGGCGACCCCGCGCGGCCGCTCGACCTGGACCTGATCAATGCCAGCAAGGAGGCCGTGACCCTGCTGCCCGGCGCGTCGATCACCGACCACGTGGTGTCGTTCGCCATGATGCGCGGGGGCCACCTCGACCTGACGGTGCTGGGGGCGTTCCAGGTGTCGGGCCGCGGCGACCTGGCCAATTGGGATACCGGCGAGCCCGGCACCATCCCGGCGGTGGGCGGCGCCATGGACCTGGCGGCCGGCGCGCGCCAGGTCTATATCACCATGGAACACACGACCAAGCAGGGCGTGCCCAAGATCGTGCGGGAATGCAGTTATCCGCTGACCGGCGCCGGCGTGGTCGACCGCATCTACACGGACTTGGCCATCATTGACGTGACGCCGGCCGGGCTGGTGGTGCGCGGCATGGTGGCGGGCCTGGCCTTGGGCGCGCTGCAGGCCGTGACGGATTGTCCCTTGACGCTGGCGCCCCAGTGGCGCGAACTGCGGCCCGGCGCGGCCTAGGAACCTGCTGGTACTCCCCGGTTGACAGGGCAAATTTGCTTTGCCTAGAATGTTCTTATAGAAAGAATAAACGTTCTGTACAAAAGAACGATTCTAAAAAGGAAGGAGACATGGCATCCCAGACTTCCGCATCCTCCGGGCGGCAGCTGGCCGTGCACTTCGCGCGGACCGCGGCGTCCTTCGCGCGGGCGCGGCCGTTCAACGCCGATATCCTGGTGCAGTTCGGCCCCACGCCGGTGCTGGCGCGGGTGCGCGACGGCGCCGTGGTCGGGCTGGAGACGCAGCTGCCGCCGCTGCGTTCCTGGGATTTCGCCGTGCGCGCGTCCGAGCGCGCCTGGCGCGAGTTCTGGCGCGCCGTGCCGGCGCCCGGCTGGCACGACCTGTTCGCTCTCGGCAAGCGCGGCGAATTGAGCGTCGAAGGCAATCTCCAGCCGCTGATGGCCAATCTGCAGTATGTGAAAGACCTGCTGGCCACCGGCCGGGAGAGCCGGACATGAGCGTCGAGTTCGAGCCCATCGTGGGCCGCTATGTGCGCCTGGAGATCGCCGGGCGGCCCCACCGAGTCTATTTCGAGGAGGCGGGGCAGGGCGTCCCGCTGGTCTGCCTGCATACCGCCGGCGCCGACAACCGCCAGTACCGCCATCTCATGTGCGACGACGCCGTGACCGCGCGCTTCCGCGTCATCGCGTTCGACCTGCCGTGGCACGGCAAGTCGTACCCGCCCGAGGGCTGGCAGGACACCGAGTACCAATTGACCACCGAGCGCTATGTGCAGTCGATCCTGGCATTCTGCGAGGCGCTGGCGCTGGACCGGCCGGCCCTGATCGGCTGCTCCATCGGCGGGCGCATCGTGCTGGAACTGGCGCGCCTGCATGCCGCGCGCTTTCGCGCGCTGATCGGCGTGGAAGCCGCCGATTTCCAGCAGCCCTGGTACGACACCGCCTGGCTGCACCGCGGCGACGTGCATGGCGGCGAGGTGTGCGCGGCGCTGGTCTCCGGGCTGGTGGCGCCGCAATCGCCGCCGGTGCATCGCCACGAGACGCTCTGGCAATACATGCAGAGCGGTCCCGGCGTGTTCCGCGGCGATCTGTATTTCTACCGCGTCGACGGCGACCTGCGGGGGCGCCTGGGCGGCATCCGCACCGACGTCTGCCCGCTGTACCTGCTGACCGGCGAATACGACTTTTCGTGCACGCCCGACGATACCCTGCGCACCGCCGCGGCGATTGCCGGCGCGCAGGTCACCATCATGCGCGAAGTGGGGCATTTCCCCATGAGCGAGAACCCGCGGCAATTCCGCGGCTACCTGCTGCCCGTACTGGACGCCATCGCGGCCCGGGAGGGCCTGCCGCCCCCACAGGAGACAATATGAAAACGACCCCTATCGCCGCATTGCTGGCCTGCCTGGCCCTGCCGGCAGCCGTCCAGGCACAGGAAACCCTGAAGATCGGCGCGCTGGTGACGCTGTCCGGCGCGGGCGCGTCCTGGGGCCAGGGCATGAAGAATGCCGCCGAGATCGCGGCCGACCAGGTCAACCAGGCCGGCGGGCTGGAGGTGGGCGGCAAGAAGTACCAGGTCAGTGTGGTGGCCTACGACGACAAGTACCAGGCCAATGAAGCGGTCACCGTGGCCAACCGCCTGGTATTCGAGGACAAGGTGCGCTACATCATCGGCCCGGTGGGTTCCGCGCCGGTGCTGGCCATCCAGCCCATCACCGAGAAGAACGGGGTCATCGTGATGACCCTGGGCTTTACCGCCAAGGCGCTGGGGCCGGAAAAATCCTATACCTTCCGCCCCAACGTGACCACCGCCGAAGTGTCGCAGCCGCAGATCGACTGGCTGGTCAAGGCACAGGGCCTGAAGAAAGTGGGCGCGTTGTTTCCCAACGACGAGACCGGCCAGCAGATCGCCGCCGATCTCGAGGCGGCGTACAAGAAGGCCGGCGCGGCCCTGGCGGTGAAGGAATTCTTCGAACGCGACCGGGTCGATTTCGTGCCGCTGCTGACCCGCATGATGGCGCGCGGCATCGACGCGATCGAACTGGACGGCAATTCGCCCACCACGGCGGGCCTGATCGTCAAGCAGGCGCGCGAACTCGGCTTCGAGGGCAAGATCGTCCGCACCGGCGGCCCGGCCACGCAGGAGATCGTCAATGTGGCGGGCCAGGAGGCCGCCGAAGGCATGTTCGTGCATACGCCCGTCGATCCCGCGCTGCCATCCACCAAGGCTTATGCCGAGCGGTACGCGGCCAAGTACAAGCATGCAATGAACGGCTTCAGCCCGGCGTTCTATGACGGCACCAACATGCTGTTCGAGGCCATGCGGCGCGCCGGCACCGTGACCGACACCGCAAAGGTGCGCGACGAACTGGCAAAGCTCCGCGATTTCGCCGGCGCATTGGGCACCCTGAACTGGACCGGCAAGGCCATGTACGGCATCGACCACCAGCTGAACGCGCCGTTCTATGTGGCGGAAGTGCAGGGCGGCAAGGAAGTGATCCGGGCGCGCTGCACGGTCAAGGGATGCCAATAGGAGACGCACGTGGACTGGAGCATCCTGGCCGCGCAGGCGACCATCAACGGCCTGGTGGTCGGCCTGTTGTACCTGTTGATGGCGGTGGGCTTCACGCTGGTGTTCGGCGTGATGCGCATGGTGAACTTCGCGCACGGCGAGTTCTACATGCTGGGCGCTTTCGGCGCCTATTTCCTGACCACCGGGCTGGATCTGCCGTTCCTGCCGGCGGTGGCGGTCACGTTCGCCGGCGCCGTCATCGCGGGGGCGTTGCTGGAATGGGCCGTGCTGCAGCCGTTCCGGCACGACGAACTCAACGGCATGATCGCCACGATCGGGCTGGCGATGATTCTGCAGAACCTGGCGCTGATGTTCTTCGGGCCCGATCCCTTGTCCATGCCGGCCGTGGCGCGCGGCGCCGTCCGGCTGGGCACGGCGGTGGTGCCGGCTGCGCGCCTCTACGTGGTGGTGTTCGCGCTGGCCGTGCTGGCGCTGCTGTACGGGTTCCTGCGCTATTCGCGGCCGGGCCGCGCCCTGCGCGCCGTGGTCGAGGATTTCGAGATCGCATCCATCCAGGGCATACGCGCCCGCATCTACTACCCGCTGGGATTCGGCATCGGCGTCGGCCTGGCGGCGGTGGCCGGGGCGCTGATGGCGCCGTTGTTCTCGGTCTCGCCGTTCGTGGGCGCCACGCCGCTGCTCAAGGCATTCATCGTCGTCATCCTGGGCGGGCTGGGCAGCATTCCCGGGGCGGCGGCGGCCGGCCTGCTGCTGGGCCTGGTCGAGAGCTACGCCAGCCTGTTCCTCAGCAGCAGCACCGCCGACATGCTGATCTTCGTCCTGGTGATCGCCATGCTGGTAGTGCGGCCCAAGGGCCTGCTCGGCAAGGGGGAGGCCTGACATGACTGCCTTGTCGCTGACTTCGCAAGCCCGGAGCCGTCCGGCCTGGCGGCTGGCGGGCGCGGCCGCGCTGGCCGTCGCGGCGGCGTTGCCGTGGTTCGGCAGCCCCTTCGTGCTGCACCTGGCGGTGCTGGCCGCCCTTAACGTGCTCATCGTCAACGGCCTGGCGCTGATCAGCCGCTGCGGCCAGCTTTCGCTGGGCCACGCCGCCTTCGTGGCGATCGGCGCCTATGCCTCGGTGCTGGCCGCCAGCCGCCTGGGCTGGAGTTTCGCCGCGGCCGCTTTGCTGGGCGCGGTCGCGGCCGGGCTGATCGGCGGCGCGCTGGGCTGGGTGATCCTGCGCCTGCGCGGCGTGTACTTCGTGCTGGTGACCTTCGCGTTCGGCGAGCTGGTGCGGCTGGCCCTGCTCGACGGCGCGGGCTGGAGCGGCGGCGCCAACGGTATCGCCGGCATCCCGGCCGCCTCGCTGCTGGGCTATGCCTTCGACACGCGGGCCCGCTTCTACGGCCTGGCGCTGGCGGCCGCGCTGCTGTCGAGCGCCGGCCTGTGGTGGCTGTTCCGGCGTCCGCTGGGCCATGCCATCGACGCCGTGCGCGACAACGCCGCGCTGGCCGAGTCCACCGGCCTGAACGTGCATCGGCTGCAGGTGCTGTGCTTCGTGGCCGGCTGCATGCTGGCCGCGCTGGGCGGCGCGCTGCAGGCGCGCTATATCGGCTTTGTCTCGCCGGAGTCGTTCAACACAGGTATATCGGTGGCGTTCGTCATCATGCTGGTCATCGGCGGGCGCCTGTCCGTATGGGGGCCGCTGGTCGGAGCGCTGGTGTTGACGCCGCTGCCGGAGCTGTTCCGCGGCGCCGTGCAGACCCAGCATGTGTTCTATGGCGCGGCGCTGATTCTGATCCTGCGCTTCCTGCCGGACGGGCTGGCCGGCCTGGCGCGCCACCTGTCCAGGAGTTCCTCATGAGCGACGCGCTTTTGCAGGTGGATGGCCTGTCGCGCCGGTTCGGTGGCCTGGCGGCCCTGCGCGGCCTGTCCTTTACGGTGGCCGAGGGCGAGATCTTCGGCCTGATCGGACCCAACGGCGCCGGCAAGACAACCGCCTTCAATGTCATCAGCGGCAGCATGCCCCCGTCGGCGGGCCGCGTGCGCTTCGCCGGCCGCGACATCGCCGGCGGGCCGCCCAGTCGCGCCGTGGCGGCGGGGCTGGCGCGCACCTTCCAGTCCACCTCGACCTATCCGGCCGTATCGGTGGCCGAGAACGTGTATCGCGGCATGTTGTCGCGCCTGGCCGGCTCGGCGGCCGCATGCCTGGCCGGCCGCCGCGACGCCACGCTGGCGCGGCGGCAGGTGGCCGCCGAAGTCGATGGCATCCTGCGCATGACCGACCTGCTGCCCTGGCGCGATGCGCCGGCCGGCGCGCTGGCCTACGGCCTGCAGAAGAAACTGGGCATCGCCGTGGCGCTGGCCGCGCGGCCGCGCATGTTGCTGCTGGACGAGCCCGCCGCCGGGCTGAACCATGAAGAATGCCGCGAACTGGGGCGGCTGCTGCGCCGCCTGCGCGACGACCAGGGCCTGACGCTGCTGCTGGTCGAGCACCACATGGCGCTGGTCATGGAGTTGTGCCAGCGCATTGTGGTGCTGGTGCAGGGCGAGAAAATCGCCGAAGGCACGCCGCGGCAGATCCGCGAGCATCCGGCCGTCATCGAAGCCTACCTGGGAGCCCCCGACTATGCCCATGCTTGAGGTACGCGGCCTGACCGTGCGCTACGGGCCACTGGAGGCCGTGCGCGGCATCGACTTCCGGGTCGAGGCCGGCCAGATCGTGGCGCTGGTCGGCTCCAACGGCGCCGGCAAGAGCACCACCCTGAAGGCCGTGATCGGCCTGGTGCGCGCGGCCGAAGGCGCGATCGAGCTGGACGGCCGCGATATCCGCGCGCAAGGCGCGGCCGCCCGGGTGGCCGCCGGAATCTCGCTGTCGCCGGAAGGCCGTCGGCTGTTCGGACGGATGTCGGTGCGCGACAACCTGCTGGCGGGCGCCCATGGCGTGCGCTCGCGCGCCGTGGTGCGGCGCGGCCTGGACGAGGTCTATGCGCTGTTCCCGCGCGTGCATGAACGCCGCGGTCAGCTGGCCGGCTCGCTGTCGGGCGGCGAGCAGCAGATGGTGGCCATCGGCCGCGCGCTCATGGCCAACCCGCGGCTGCTGATGCTTGACGAGCCGTCGCTGGGCATTGCCCCCAAGATCGTCGGCGAGATCGCCGCGGCCATCGAGCGCATCAACCGCGACAAGGGCATGGCCATCGTGCTGGTCGAGCAGAACGCCCGCCTGGCGCTGCGGCTCGCCCATCACGCCTACGCGCTGGAGCACGGCGAGGTGGTGCGCACCGGACGCGGGGTCGAGCTGCTGGCCGATCCGTTCGTGCAGAAAGCCTACCTGGGGATATGAGAGGCATGGCACAGGCATCGACGGGCGCATGGCCCGAGTATGAGGTCTATGCATTGCGCTACGCGCGCATGCCGCGCCGGCGCGCCGACAATTTCCTGGGCGGGGATCCGCACGACGGCCCCATGCCCATGGACTTCTTCGTCTGGCTGGTGCGCGGCGCGGGCCGCTGCGTGCTGGTCGATACCGGTTTCAACGCGGCCACCGCGGCGCGCCGCCGCCGCGACCTGCTGGGCTGCCCGATCGCCGGCCTGGCTCGGCTGGGCGTCGCGCCGGAGCAGGTCCAGGATGTCGTGCTGACCCACTTGCACTACGACCATGCCGGTAACCTGGCCAAGCTGGTGGACGCGCGGCTGCACGTGCAGGACGCGGAGCTCGACTACGCCACCGGCCGCTGCATGTGCCATGCGCCATTGCGCCATGCCTACGAGGTCGAGGACGTGGTAACGCTGGTACGGCGCGTCTACCAGGACCGCGTGGTTTTCCACGACGGCGACGCCGTGCTGCACCCCGGCATCGAGCTGCTGAAGATCGGCGGCCATACCAAAGGGCTGCAGGCGGTGCGCGTGCATACCCGGCGCGGCTGGGTGGTGCTGGCGTCCGACGCCAGCCACTACTACGAAAACATGCAGGCCGGCCGGCCGTTTCCGATCGTGTTCAATGTGGCGGACATGCTGTCCGGCCACCAGCGCGTCCAGCAGGCCGCCAGCAGTCCCGCGCACGTGGTGCCGGGACACGATCCGCAGGTGCTGGCGCGCTACCCGGCCTACCGGGGCGACCCCGACATCGCCGTGCTGCACGAGCCGCCGGCACCGGCGGACGCGTCCTGAAGCGCGTTGCGCGGCCTATTTCCCGGCGCGCGCGTACTCCATGTACAGCCGGTGCGCGCGCTGCGCCAGCGGGCCGTACGGCAGGGCGCGCTGTTCCACGCGGTTGACGTGGACTACTTTGCCGTAGTTGCCGGTGGAGAACACCTCGTCGGCCTGCTCCACGTCGGCGCGCGTGAGGGCGCGCTCCTGCACGTCCACGCCATCGGCGCGCAGCAGGGCCAGCACGCGCTGGCGGGTGATGCCGTTGAGGAACGTGCCGTTGACGGCCGGGGTGGCCACGCGGCCGTCCTTGGCGATCCACAGGTTGGCGGTGGCGAATTCCGCCACGTTGCCGTCGCCGTCGAGCATGATGGCGTTGTCGAAGCCGCGCGCGGCCGCTTCGCGGATGGCGCGCTGCCCGTTGGGGTACAGGCACGAGGCCTTGGCATCGGTGGGCGCCATGTTGGGCCAGGCGCGCACGAAGCTGGAGAAGCAGGCCGAGAAGCCCTGGCCGCCCGGCATGGGCACCTTGAATACATGCAGCACGAACTGCGTGCGTTCGGCGTCCGGCAACAGGAAGCCGTCGGCGCAGAAGAACATGGGTTTGATGTACAGCGCCTCGCCGGCCGGGAAGCGCGCCACGGCCTCCAGGCACAGGTCGCGGATGGCTTCCCAGCCGAGCTGCGGCTGCATCAGCATTTTCTCGGCCGAGCGGACCACGCGCTGGCAGTGCAGGTCCAGGTCGGGCGTCAGTCCATCGAAGGCGCGCGCGCCGTCGAACACCATGCTGGCCATCCAGAAGGCATGGTCGGCCGGGCCGAGCAACTTGGGGTTCTCGGTGGTCCAGCGGCCATCATGCCAGTAAAGCGCTTCCATGTCGGTCTTTCCTTGATCGGTTGCGCGCCGGAGGGCGCGTCGCCCGCGCAGCATACACCCGCGGCCGCCGCGCGCGGGAGCTACAACTTGGCCTGGACCTTGTCGGCGACTTCGGCCGGCACCCACTGGCGCCAGACATCCGGGTACTTGCGCAGGAAGTGCAGCGCGGCGCCTTCCGGCTCGGCGCCCTGGTTCTCGAGCCAGCCCAGGGTGTCGTCGATGGCCGGGCCCGGCACGCTGAGTTTTTCGAAGAATGCCTGCAGCCGCGGGGCCTGGCGGGCGAACTCGGCGTTCAGTCCGGTGACGACCTTGTTGGGCCTGAACTCGGTGGGCACCGGGTTCTCGCACTTGGGGTCGGTCATGCAGGTATAGGCGGCCTGGTCGAACTTGGGCAATTGCAGCTTGACCAGGTCGAGCGAGCCGACCAGCGCGGTGGGCGTCCAGTAGTAGAAGACGATGTCGCGCTTGCGCTTGTAGGCCGACACGATGGCGGCCTTCTGCGCGGCGCCCGAGCCCGGCGCGAACATGCTGTATTGGCCTTCCAGGCGCAGCGCCTTGAGCAGGTTGGTGTTGAGGGTGCCGCACGCCCAGCCGGCCGGGCAGCCGTAGATGCGGCCGCGCGCGGGGTCTTCCGGGTCGGCGAAGACCTTGGCGTAGCGGGCCAGGTCGGCGGCGCTTTTCAGGTCGGGGTGGCGCTCGGCGGTGTAGCGCGGGATGTACCAGCCTTCGCCCGCGTCGAACACGTGGCCCGCGGCCAGCACCTTGCCCGATTTCAGGGCCTTGTCCCAGGCGACCTCGATCTGGCCGGGCCAGACCTCCGGGGTGACATCGACGTCGCCGCGCTGCAAGGCGGCCAGCATGGCGAGGGTCTCGCCGATTTCGACCGAGGTCTCGCAGGCATAGCCGTGCTCGACGATGAAGCGCTCGATGCCCGCCAGCACCAGGTTGGACTCCCAGTTCAGGCCGCTGAAGCGCACCGGACGGTCGACCTCGCATTGGCTGGCCGCCGCGGCGGGCGCCGCCCAGGCCAGGGGCGCGGCCGTGGCCAGCGCCGCCAGGAAGGAAAGAAGGAATCGCGCTACACGCATGGGCAGTGTCTCCTGGGCTCGCGGTGGCCGAGGAGGCGCCCGCTGGATTTATTGTACGGGCATCGCCGCGCGCGCCCGCCGCCGCTGCGCCAGCGCCTGCCATTCGCCCACGATGCCGCGGCGGAAGGCCAGCACGCAGACGACGAAGATCAGGCCGATCACGATGGTGACCGATTCGCCGAGCCGCAGGAACCAGTTGTTGCCGGTGAGCTCCGCCATGAAGCGGCCGAAGTCGCCGACCTTGTTCTCGAGCAGCACCACGATGAAGGCGCCGAGGATCGGCCCGGTCAGGGTCCCGAGGCCGCCGATCAGCGTCATCAAGATGACCAGTCCCGACATCTGCCAGGTGGCGTCGGACAGGGTGGCGGATACGAACACCAGCGTCTTGGTGGCGCCGGCCAGTCCGGCGATGGCGGCGGACAGCACGAAGGCCAGCAGCTTGAAGCGGTCCACGTCGTAGCCCAGCGAGAGGGTGCGCGGCTCGTTCTCGCGCAGCGCCTTGAGCACCTGCCCGAAGGGCGAATGCACCGTGCGCCAGATAATGAAATAGCCCAGCGCGAAGACCGCCATCACCAGGTAATACAGGTTCAGGTCGCTGCGCAGGTCGATGAAGCCCAGCAGCGTGCCGCGCGGCACCCGCTGCAGGCCGTCTTCGCCGCCGGTGAATTCCGCTTGCAGGAAGAAGAAGAAAACCATCTGCGCCAGCGCCAGGGTGATCATGGCGAAGTAGATGCCGCTGCGCCGGATGGCCAGCAGGCCCATTGCGAGGCCCAGCAGCGCCGCAACCAGCACGCCGAACAGCAGGCCCAGCTCGGTGGGGAAGCCCCATACTTTCAGCGCATGGCCGGCCGCATAGGCGGCGCTGCCCAGGAACGCGGCGTGGCCGAACGACAGCAGGCCGGTGAAGCCCAGCAGCAGGTTGAACGCGCAGGCGAACAGCGCATAGCACATGACCTTCATGGCGAAGATCGGATAGACGCCGATGAACGGCAGGATGGCCACGATGATGGCCGCTGCGGCATAGCTGACAAGTTGGCGGTTCATTTCTCTTTTCCGAACAGCCCGGCAGGGCGCAGCAACAGGACGATGGCCATGATGATGAACACGACGGTGCTGGAGGCTTCCGGCCAGAAGACTTTGGTCAGGCCCTCGATGACGCCCAGGCCCAGGCCGGTGACGATGGCGCCGAGGATGGACCCCATGCCGCCGATCACCACCACGGCGAACACCACGATGATCAGGTTCGAGCCCATCAGCGGGGAGATCTGCAGCACCGGCGCGGCCAGCACGCCGGCAAAGCCCGCCAGCGCCACGCCGAAGCCGTAGGTCAGGGTGACCATGCGCGGCACGTTCACGCCGAACGCCTCGACCAGCTTGGGGTTCTCGGTGCCGGCGCGCAGCAGGGCGCCGAGCCGGGTGCGCTCGATGATGAACCAGGTGACCAGGCAGACCGTGACCGAGGCCACCACGACCCAGGCCCGATAGTTGGGCAGGATCATGAAACCCAGGTTGGTGGCGCCGCGCAACAGGTCGGGGGTCGGGTAGGGCTGGCCGGAGACGCCGTAGAAGCTGCGGAACAGGCCCTCGATCAGCAGCGTCAGCCCGAAGGTGAGCAGCAGCCCGTACAGGTGGTCGAGCTTGTACAGGTGCTTGAGCAGCAGCTTCTCGATCACGATGCCGAACAGGCCCACCACCAGCGGCGCCAGGATCAGCATGATCCAATAGTTCAGCCCCAGGTACGAGAGGCCCATCCAGGCCACGAACGCGCCCAGCATGTATAGCGAGCCGTGCGCGAAATTGATGACGTTCAGCAGTCCGAAGATGACCGCCAGGCCCAGTGACAGCATGGCGTAGAACGACCCGTTGACCAGGCCGAGCAGCAGTTGTCCCAGCAGGGCCTGTATGGGTATGCCGAAGATGTCGATCATGTCGGGAGAATCCTGCGCGTTCGGATGGATGCGTGCCGGTTCGCGGCGCGGCCCGGCCGGATCGGCACGGGCGCGCCGGAAGCTTCAGCGGATTACTTCTTGAAGACCTTGCAGGTCGATTCCGAGGGCTTGGTGTAGACCTCGTCGCCGGGCAGGGTTGCCACGACCTTGTAGTAGTCCCACGGGCCCTTGGATTCTTCGGGCGTCTTGACCTGCATGAGGTACATGTCGTGGATCATGCGGCCGTCTTCGCGCACATAGCCGCCCTGGGCGAAGAAGTCGTTGATCTTGTTCGACTTCATCCACTTCATGAGCGCGTCGCCGTCGTCGGTGCCGGTTTCTTTCACGCCTTTCAGGTAGAACGACACGGAGGAATAGTCGCCCGCCTGCAGCATGGACGGCTTGCGACCGACCTTCTCTTCGAATTTCTTGGCCCAGGCGCGCGAGGCGTCGGAGTGGTCCCAGTACCAGCCGGTGGTCAGGTACATGTTCTGCGTGGTCTTGAGCCCCAGCGAGTGCACGTCGTTGATGAAGACCAGCAGGCCGGCCATCTTCATGGTCTGCGTCACGCCGAACTCATTGGCGGCCTTGATCGAGTTGATGGTGTCGCCGCCGGCGTTGGCCAGGCCGAGGATCTGGGCGCCCGAGGCCTGCGCCTGCAGCAGGAACGACGAGAAGTCGGCCGTCGACAGCGGCGCCCGCACCGCGCCCTTGATCTCGCCGCCGTTGGCCTTCACCACCGCGGTGGTATCGCGCTCCAGCGCGTGGCCGAAGGCGTAGTCGGCGGTCAGGAAGAACCAGGTCTTGCCGCCGTTCTTCACCACCGCCGAGCCGGTGCCGCGCGCCAGCGCCACCGTATCGTAGGCATAGTGCACGGTATAGGGCGTACATTGCGCGTTGGTCAGGTCCGAGGCGCCCGGGCCGATGGCGATGAAGGGTTTTTTCTTCTCGGCCGCCACGGCCGCCATGGCCAGGTTGGTGGCCGAGTTGGTGCCGCCCACCAGCATGTCCAGGCCCTCCTGGTCGAACCACTCGCGCGCGCGGCTGGAAGCGATGTCGGCCTTGTTCTGGTGGTCGGCGGTGACCAGCTCGATCTTCTTGCCGTTGATCGCGCCGCCCGCGTCGGCGATCGCCATGCGGATGGCCTCGACGCCGGCCGGGCCGTCGATGTCGGAATACACGCCCGACATGTCCGTGATGAAACCGATGCGGATGACGTCGCCGGAGATGCCCTGCGCCTGGGCGGGTAGCCCGGCAAATCCCAGGCCGGCCAGGGCCAGCGCGGCAGTGATGTGATGCAGCTTCATGGGATGACTCCTCGCTTCTCTGTGGGGTGCCGTTGGTGCGGCGGATGACAGGATTCCTATACGCCCAGCAATTCGTTGAGCGTATCCTGCTTCTGTTGAAGTTCGCTGGCTTCGAAATGCTCGACGATCTGGCCGTGCTCCATGACATAGAAGCGGTCGGACAGCGGCGCGGCGAAGCGGAAATTCTGCTCGACCATGACGATGGTGTAGCCGCGCTGCTTCAGCGCGGTGATCATGCGCGCGAGCGCCTGCACGATGACCGGGGCCAGGCCTTCCGATATTTCGTCCAGCAGCAGCAGGTTGGCGCCGGTGCGCAGGATGCGCGCCACCGCCAGCATCTGCTGCTCGCCGCCCGACAGGCGGGTGCCGGGCGAATTGCGGCGTTCGTGCAGGTTGGGGAACATGTCGTAGATTTCCGCCAGCGACATGCCGCCGCCCAGCGCGCCGCCCACGGCGGGCGGCAGCAGCAGGTTTTCCTCGCACGACAGGCTGGCGAAAATGCCGCGTTCCTCGGGGCAGTAGCCGATGCCCAGGTGCGCGATCTTGTAGGTGGGCAGGTCGATGGCTTCCGTGCCATGGATGCGCACCGACCCCTTGCGGCTGCCGGTCAGGCCGAGGATGGCGCGCAGCGTGGTGGTGCGCCCGGCGCCGTTGCGCCCCAGCAGGGTGACGACTTCGCCCGGCGCGACGCGCATGTCGACGCCGTGGAGGATGTGCGATTCGCCGTACCAGGCCTGCAGGCCGGAGATTTCCAATGCGGCGGTGGTGCTCATGCGTGCGCTCCCTGCAGTTCCCCCTCGGTAGTTCCCATGTAGGCCTGCATGACGGCGGGATGGCGCGACACTTCGGCGTAGGGGCCTTCGGCCAGCACCGAACCGCGCGCCAGCACGGTGATGGTGTCGGCGATGGAGGACACCACGTTCATGTTGTGTTCGACCATCAGGATGGTGCGGCCCTGGCCCACCCGCTTGATCAGTTGCGTGACGCGGTCGACGTCCTCGTGGCCCATGCCCTGGGTGGGTTCGTCCAGCAGCATCAGTTCGGGTTCCATGGCCAGCGTGGTGGCGATCTCGAGGGCGCGCTTGCGGCCATACGGCAGGTTGATGGTGGTCTCGTCGGCGAAAGCGGCCAGGTCGACCTGTTCGAGCAGGTCGCGCGCGGCCGGGTCGAGGCTGGCCAGCCGCTTTTCGCTTTTCCAGAAGTGAAACGACAGGCCGGTCTTGCGCTGCAATCCGATGCGCACGTTTTCCAGCACGGTCAGGTGCGGGAACACGGCCGAGATCTGGAACGAGCGGATGATGCCGCGCCGCGCGATCTGGGCGGGACGTTCGCCGGTGATGTCGATGCCGTTGTAGACGATGCGGCCGGAGGTGGGCGCCAGGAATTTCGTCAGCAAGTTGAAGCAGGTGGTCTTGCCCGCGCCGTTGGGGCCGATCAGGGCATGGATGTGGCCGCGCTTGACACGCAGGTCGACCCCGTTGACCGCGACGAAGCCGCGAAACTCTTTCGTGAGGCCTTTTGTCTCCAGGATAATGTCATCCATGTCCGCGGTACCGCCCAGGGATTTTTTTTAAGAGTTGCCGGCGAGTATGCGGACCTATCCCCCAAAATGCCATGAGGGTTTTTCATAGGTATTGCGCTGCGGCATGCGACATTGTCGGGCGGCCGACAATGTCGCGGGGAATCCCTGTTCAGGGCAGGGTTTTCTGCTTGTATTCGCACAGGTCCGCAATGCCGCACTGCGGGCATTTCGGCTTGCGCGCCACGCAGACGTAGCGGCCATGCAGGATCAGCCAGTGGTGGGCGTCCTGCATGTATTCAGCCGGTACGAATTTTTCCAGTTTGTGTTCGACTTCCAGCACGTTCTTGCCGGGCGCGATGCCGGTGCGGTTCGAGACGCGGAAAATATGGGTGTCGACCGCCATGGTCGGCTGGCCGAACGCCGTGTTCAGGACCACATTGGCGGTCTTGCGGCCGACCCCTGGCAGCGCTTCCAGCGCCTCGCGCGAGGGCGGCACTTCGCCGCCGTGGCGTTCGATCAACAGCCTGCAGGTGGCGATCGCGTTCTTGGCCTTGGTGCGGTACAGGCCGATGGTCTTGATGTACTCGGCCAGGCCTTCCTCGCCCAGCTCGAGCATGGCTTGCGGGGTGCCGTAGCGCGGGAAGAACTTGCGCGTGGCCAGGTTGACCGACTTGTCGGTGGCCTGCGCCGACAGCAGCACCGCGATCAGCAACTGGAACGGCGTGTCGTACTCCAGTTCGGTGGTCGGGTGCGGATTGGCGGCCTGCAGGCGGGCAAAGATGGCGCGTCGTTTGGTGGCGTTCATGTGGCGGGGGAAGTGCGGCGGGCCCGGGCGCGCGCCAGGGCCGACTCGATGGCGGCGCGCTTGCGCGCCTCGTCGTCGGGCCGGCCGGCGGCCGGCGGCGGTGCGGGCGGGGTATCGGCGGCCGCGGTCAGGCGCATGTTGTCGGCGGTTTCGCGCGCCAGGCGTTCCTGGCGGGCCCGATGGCGCTCGCGCGCGGCTTGCGCATCGGCCGCCGTCCAGGCGCGGCCGGCCGGCACCATGGCGATACAGTCGACGGGACAGGGCGCCACGCACAGATCGCAGCCCGTGCACCAGTCGGCCAGCACGGTGTGCATGCGCTTGTTGGCGCCCACGATGGCGTCGACCGGACAGGCGCGGATGCACAGCGTGCAGCCGATGCAGTGGGCCTCGTCGATGTGCGCCACCGTCAGCGGGCCGGGCGCGCCGCGCGACAGGTCCAGCGGCAGCGTGGCGGTGTCGAGCAGGTCGGCCAGCGCCGCGATGCCTGCGTCGCCGCCCGGCGGGCAGCGGTTGATCGGCGCGGCGCCGTCGGCAATGGCCTGGGCATACGGCCGGCAGCCGTCATAGCCGCATTTGGTGCACTGCGTCTGCGGCAGCAGGGCATCGATGCGGTCGGCAAGGGAAAGACAGGACATGGCGGGTGAAGCGGGGGCGGGCCGGCGGGCCCATGGGGCCCGCGGGCGCTACGCCTGGCGGATGAATTCGGCGATTTTAGGACAGATCATCTCGCGCCAGCGGCGGCCCGAGAAAATGCCGTAATGACCGCAGCCCGCCGCCGTGTAGTGGCGCTTGCGGGCGGTCGGGATGCCGCGGCACAGCCCGATGGCGGCGCGGGTCTGGCCCTGTCCGGAGATGTCGTCGAGCTCGCCTTCGATGGTCAGCAGCGCGACGTCCTTGATGTCGGCCGGACGCACCGGCTCGCCATCGACCTGCCAGGTGCCGTTGGGCAGCTGGAATTCCTGGAAGACCATGCGGATGGTGTCCAGGTAGAACTCGGCCGGCATGTCGAGCACGGCGTTGTACTCGTCATAGAAGCGCCGGTGCGCCGCCGCGTCGCCGTCATCGCCGCGCAGCAGGTCCAGGTAGAAATCGTAGTGGGACTTCAGATGCCGGTCGGGGTTCATGGCGACGAAGCCGGCATGCTGCAGGAAGCCCGGGTAGACGCGCCGGCCGGCGCCGGGGTAGCGCGCCGGCACCGTGTCGATGAGCTGTTTCTCGAACCAGCTGTAGGGCTTGGTGGTGGCCAGGCGGTTCACCTGGGTGGGCGACTGGCGCGGGTCGATGGGGCCGCCCATCATCACCATGCTGCGCGGCCGCGCCGGATCGCCGGCCGAAGCCATCAGCGAGATCGCCGCCAGCACCGGCACGGTGGGCTGGCACACCGAGATGACATGCGTGTCGGGGCCCGGGTGGCGCAGGAAGTCCTGGATGTAGCGGACATAGTCGTTCAGGTGGAACGGGCCCGCCGAGGCCGGCACCATGCGGGCATCGACCCAGTCGGTGACGTAGACGTCGTGCGCCGGCAGCAGCGCGCGCACGGTGTCGCGCAGCAGGGTCGCATGGTGGCCCGACAGCGGCGCCACCAACAGCACGCGGGGGTCGGCGCGCCGGGCGGCGCGCTGGAAATGCAGCAGCCGACAGAACGGCAGGTCGTGGGCCACCGTTTCGGTGACGCGCACATCCTCGCCGTCGATGCGCGTGGACGGCAGGTTCCAGAGCGGCTTGTGGTATTCCTTGCCGAGCCGGTGCATGAGCTCGCAACCGGCCGCCAGCTGGCGCGACAGCGGCGTGTACGCCAGCGGGCTGTAGGGGCTGGAAAACAGCTGCGAACCAGCGTCGGTGAATGCGGCGAAGGGCGTCAGGAAGGCCCGCTGCATTTCATGCAAGTGGTACAGCATGGGGCGAGAGTCCTCTGGGAGCTGGAATGATTATTACCGGCGCGTGTAAGGATATATCCAATTCGTCTAGCGAACCGGTACCAATCGGGCCAATTCTGTTGTGAAAATGCGACCGCGACGCGCCGGCAGGCCCGCGTTACCAGTAATTTTCGACCGCCAGGTTGCCCGGGATGCCGCGCCGCCCGGGCGCGAATCCGCGGCCGGCCAGCAGTTTGCGGGCGTCGGCCAGCATGGCGGGGTTGCCGCACAGCATGATCTTGGAGCGTTCCGGGTCGAGGGTCTCGCCGGCCAGGCGCTCGAGCCCGCCATCGGCGATGAGGCTGGTCAGGCGCGCCTGCGGGGCGCCTGGCAGGGCCTCGCGCGTGGCGACGGGCAGGTAGACGAGCTTGCGCGGGTCTTCCTGGAAATACCGGGCGTAGGCCGGCTGGCGGTGCCATTGCAGGATCTCGTCGCGGTACGCCAGTTCCTGGGCCGTGCGCACGCCGTGGACCAGGATGATGCGCCGGAAGGCCTGCCAGGTGGCGGGATCGCGCAGAATGGACAGGTAGGCCGACAGGCCCGTGCCGGTGGCCAGCAGCCACAAATCGCCGCCCTGGGCGAAGCGGTCGATGGTCAGGAAGCCGAAGGGGTTTTTCTCGACGTACAGCGCGTCGCCCGGCTGCAGGCGGGCCATGCGCGGGCTGAAGAGGCCCTCGGGCACCACGATGGAATAGAACTCGAGGCCTTCTTCGTGCGGGGCGGACACCATGGAATAGGCGCGCCACAGCGTGGGCGGGCCGTCCGGGTCGTCGGCGCCGGGCAGGCCCACGCGGGCGAACTGGCCGGCCTGGAACTGGAACGCCGGGTCACGGGTCACGCGTAGCGAGAACAGCTTGCCGGGAACCCAGGTCCGCACATCGGTGACGGTCTGGCGCGTGTATTTGGATTCGGTCATTAGCTCGGGGCGGGGCGCGCCGTGGCGCGCGGCGCGGCCAGCTTATTTTTCCAGGTACTGCAGCTTGTCCTGCACGCCGTTCCAGTCGTCGGCATCGGGCAGCGGCTTCTTGGCGCGGCTGATGGGAGCGAATTCGGGCGTCAATTCGGCGTTCAGGGCGATGAACTGGACTTGGTCCTGGGGGACGTCCTCTTCGGCGTAGATGGCGTTGGCCGGGCATTCGGGAATGCAGACCGCGCAATCGATGCACTCGTCGGGGTCGATCACCAGGAAGTTGGGGCCTTCACGGAAACAGTCTACGGGGCACACGTCGACGCAATCGGTGTACTTGCACTTGATACAGTTTTCGGTAACGACGTGGGTCATTCAGGACTCCGGAGACGAGCAACAGCTTTTTGGCCTTTGCAAGATTTTACCCAAATGCGGGCGGGCGGGGCGGCCATAACCCTGGCCCCGGTAGTGCCGTGGCCGGCCGGGAAGCCGCGTTTGCTTATGCTATGGTGTGAGGAAACGAACCGCGCAACCAACCGCGCCATCATGATAATTACTTCGCTGCTCGACACCGATCTGTACAAGTTCAGCATGATGCAGGTGGTGCTGCATCATTTTCCCGCTGCGCAGGTCGAATACCGCTACAAGTGCCGCACGCCCGGCGTGAACCTGCGGCCCTACCTGGACGAGATCCGGGCCGAGGTGCACGAATTGTGCCAGTTGCGCTTCACCGAAGAGGAACTGCAGTACCTGGGCGATTTGCGCTTCATCAAAAGTGATTTCGTCGATTTCCTCGGGCTGTTCCACTTGCCCGAGCGCTGCATTTTCATCGGCGAAGGCGATGCGCCGGGCGAGATCGCCATCACGGTGAAAGGGCCGTGGCTGCATACGATCCTGTTCGAGATCCCGGTGCTGGCCATCGTCAACGAGGTCTATTTCCGCAATACCCGCAAGAATCCCGACTGGGAAGAAGGGCGCCAGCGCCTGCAGTCCAAGATGCACCTGGTGCTCGACGATCCCGCGCTGGCCGATTTCCGCGTGGCCGAATACGGCACGCGGCGGCGTTTTTCCAAACTGTGGCACGAAGAGATCGTGTCCACCATGAAAGCCCAGATGGGCGCGCATTTCGCCGGCACCAGCAATGTGCTGCTGGCCATGCGGCACAACGTGCTGCCGCTGGGCACCATGGGCCACGAGTACCTGCAGGCCTGCCAGGCGCTGGGACCGCGCCTGCGCGACTCCCAGGTCTTCGCGCTGGAAGTGTGGGCCAAGGAATATCGCGGCGACCTCGGCATCGCGCTGTCCGACGTCTACGGCATGGATGCCTTCCTGCGCGATTTCGACATGTATTTCTGCAAGCTGTTCGACGGCGCGCGCCACGACTCGGGCGATCCCTTCGTATGGGGCGAACGGCTGCTCGAGCACTACCGCAAGAATCGAGTCGACCCGCGCGCCAAGACGCTGGTGTTCTCCGATTCGCTGACATTTCCGCGCGCCATCGAGCTGGCCCGCCAGTTCGCCGGCCGCTGCAAGGTGTCGTTCGGCATCGGCACCAACCTGACCAACGACCTGGGCCACGAGCCGCTGCAGATCGTGATGAAGATGGTCCGCTGCAACGGCCAGCCGGTCGCCAAGGTGTCCGACGCGCCCGAGAAGACCATGTGCGACGATCCCGCCTATCTGGCCTATTTGCGCCAGGTCTTCCAATTGCCGCCGGCCTGACGGCGCCCCGGTTTCCTTTTCTTTTTGCCAACTGTTCTCTCAGGGGATATTTCATGAGCAGCATCAAGCGCGTCAATGTGGAAAAACGGCTGTCCGACATGGCCGTGTACAACGGCGTGGCGTACCTGGCCGGCCAGGTGCCCGACGACGCCTCGCTGGACATGGCCGGCCAGACCGCCCAGGTCCTGGCCACCATCGACCGCCTGCTGGCCGAGGCCGGCACCGACAAGAGCAAGATCCTGATGGCCCAGATCTTCGTGGCCAACATGAAAGAGTTCGACGCCATGAACCAGGCCTGGGACGCCTGGGTCGCCCCCGGCAATGCGCCGCCGCGCGCCACCGTCGAGGCCCGCCTGGCGAATCCGGACTACAAGGTGGAGATCGTGGTGACGGCCGCCGTGGCCTGATCGACGCCTCTCCGCATGCTCCAGGCCCCCGGTCCTCCGGGGGCTTTTTCATGGCCGGCCAGCTGTCGGCCAGGCGCCCAGGTGCCAGACACCCCTCCGCGTGCCCAGGTGTCAGACACCCGACGGGATGTCCGCGGCATGCCGCCGCCGCCGCGGGGTGTCTGACACCTTTCCTGATGCCGACGCGGCCACAAAGGGTGTCTGACACCTCCCCCGCGTTCCGGTGTCCCGCCGCCTTGCCGGCCGGCCCCGGTCGCCCGGCGCGTCCAGGCACGCGGCTTGCAGACGGCCCGGCAGGCGGCCGCTGGCCGCCGCCCCGACAATCACAAGGAGCACGCCATGGGTACCATTTTGCTGATCATCCTGATCCTGTTGTTGATCGGCGCTTTCCCGAGCTGGCCCTACAGCCGCGGCTGGGGTTACTACCCGAGCGGCCTGCTGGGCATCGTGGTCATCGTGCTGATCGTGATGCTGCTTACAGGCAGGCTCTAGGCTTCATTCCACGCCGGCCAGCAGGGTGGCGGCCAGCAGGCCGCCAAGTTCCTCGCAGCGCGCCAGGGCGTCGGCCGATACGGTCTTGGGAGCCAGGATCTCGGCCGGCGTCTGGGCGCCGCTGCGTTCGATCAGGGCCGGGGCCACGGCGCGCAGCCGCCAGCCGGTGCAGATGCGTTCGGCCTGCCGGACCGCGCCCGCGCCGTCGGTGCCCGCGCTGACCGCCAGGGCGTAGGGGCGGCCCTCGATGCGCTCGAGCACGCCGTAGTAGCAGCGGTCGAACAATTCCTTCATTTCGCCGCTCAGGCCGCCCAGGTTTTCCGGCGCGCAGAACAGATAGCCATCGCAGGCGAGCAGGTCGGCCGCCTGGACGGACCGGGCCGGCCGCAGCTCGACCCGCAGGTCGGCGGCCTGCTCCAGTTCCCGGGCGGTCTGCGCCGCGCCGCGCGCCAGCGCGCGCGCCATCTGCTCGGCGGCGCCGGTGCGCGAATGCCAGGCGATCAGCAAGCTTTTCATGCGGCTCTTTTCCGTTTCAGCGCGGGCCATCCGGGGCCATGCCGCCGGCGGCCCGCGTCAAGCGCGCCAGGGGGTCCTGGCGGTAGTAAGCGCGCAGCAGGCCATACCATTCCGGCAGGGCCTCGGCCAGCGGCGCGGGATCGACGAAGAAGTGTTCCGAGCTGACGGCGAAGAACTCCGCCTCGTCGGCCGCCGCATAGGGGTCGAGGGGCAGGCGGGCGTACCAGGCGTCGGCGGCTTCGCTTTCGGGATCCACATCGGGCGGGATGGCCGCCTCGATGGCGTCCAGCGCGGCAACGAAGCGGTCCAGGCTGTCGTCCAGCACGCGCCTCCAGTCGCGCGGCCGCAGGTCCGGGTGGGCGCCCAGGCCGGGCATGCCGTCGGCCTGGCCCGACAGCAGGTCGAGCTTGTGGGCGAACTCGTGGATGACCACGTTGAAGGCGCCGTCGGCCGGCAGCGCGTCGGCCCAGGACAGGATGACGGGCCCGCCGTCCCAGGCTTCGCCGGCGGCGGCCTCGTCGTATTCGTGCACCACCCCGGCCTCGTCCTGGCGCACGCGGGGAATGGAAAAACTTTCCGGATAGACGATGATCTCGTCCCAGCCTTCATAAAGCTCCGGCGGCAGGTTGAGGATGGGCAGGGCGGCCTGGGCCGCGATCGACAGCCGCATGAAATCCGTCGGCTCGAGGCCGCGCGCGCCGTTGAGGTTCTTGCTGGCAAGCAGCCAGGCGGCGCGCGCCAGCAACTGTTCCGCCTCGGCGGCCTCGAGCGCCGCCAGGAAAGGGTGTGTGTCCAGCACCTGGCGCCACAGCCCGGGCGAAATGCGGGCCCGCACCTGCGCCACCGCCGATTCGGCGGCGCCCCGGCCCTTCAGCCATCGCAACATAACTCAGCGTTCCTTGTTCATGCCTCGCCGCGCGCTCCGCCGCGCTTGCGCTTGCGCTTAGTGTAGAGTGTAGGAAAATTTCGATCTCCTGCCGGTCCGCTTCGTTCCGCGATGTCCGTTATTCCCGATACCGATGCGCTCTCGCCATTCGATGACGCCTGGCGCCAGGCGGCGGGCGCGGGCCTCGACGCCGACGCTCCCGCGCGCATCGAGCGGGCGGTGGCCTGGGCCGTGCCGCAATTCGCCGGCCAGCAGATGGGCACCGGCGAGCCGGCGGCCTACCATGCGGCCGGCACCGTGCGCATCCTGGCGGGCCTGCAGACCGACGCCGCCACCCGCATAGCCGCCCTGGTGGCCGCCCTGCCGACCGACCTGGCCACGCCCGCGCCGCCGCTGCGCACCGATCCGCTGGCCGCCGAGTTCGGGCCCGAGATCGCGCGCCTGGTGCAGGGCGCGCGCGCCCTGTTGCGCCTGGGCATGGTGGCGCGCCGCGCCAGCGACAGCGAAGCCGACAGCGGCGACCAGAAGGAAATGCAGCGCAAGATGCTGCTGGCCATGGCGGCCGACCTGCGCATCGTGCTGATGCGGCTCGCTTCGCGCCTGCAGACGCTGCGCTGGCATGCCGAATCCAAGACCCCGTGCTCGCAGGCGTTCGCCCGGGAAACGCTCGACCTCTATGCGCCGCTGGCCAACCGGCTGGGCATCTGGCAGGTCAAGTGGGAAATGGAAGACCTGGCGTTCCGCTTCCTGGAACCCGGGCGCTACAAGGAAATCGCCCGCCTGCTCGAAGAAAAGCGCGCCGAGCGCGAGGCCTTCATCGCCGGCGCCATCGAACGCCTGCAGGGGGCGCTGGCCAAGGCCGGCATCCAGGCCGAGGTTAGCGGCCGGCCCAAGCATATCTACAGCATCTGGAACAAGATGCGCCTGAAGGGCCTGGAATTCTCGCAACTGTACGACCTGCGCGCGCTGCGGGTCATCGTCGACGACGTGCGGGCCTGCTATACCGCGCTGGGCATGGTGCACGACATGTGGACCCCGATGCCGGACGAGTTCGACGACTACATCTCGCGGCCCAAGCCCAACGGCTACCGCTCGCTGCATACCGTGGTGGCCGACGACGACGGCAGGCCGTTCGAGGTGCAGATCCGCACGCGCGGCATGCACCAGTTCGCCGAATACGGCATGGCCGCGCACTGGCGCTACAAAGAGGCGGGGGCCAAGGGCGGCCAGGTGGCCGCCTCCAGCGAATACGACCGCCAACTGTCGTGGATGCGCCAGTTGCTGGCCTGGAATTCGGACATGGAAGCCGGCGGCGCCAAGGCGGCGCCCGCCGGCGCGCCGCGCGAGGAACGCGTCTACGTCCTCACGCCGCAGGCGCGCGTCATCGAACTGCCGGCCGGCGCGACGCCGGTCGATTTCGCCTATCACCTGCATACCGACCTGGGCCATCGCTGCCGCGGCGCCCGCGTCGACGGTCAAATGGTGCCCCTGCAGACCCGCCTGGGCACCGGCCAGACGGTCGAGATCATCGCCGCCAAGTCGGGCGGGCCGTCGCGCGACTGGCTCAATCCGCAACTGGGTTTCCTGGCCAGCCCGCGCGCGCGCGCCAAGGTGCGCATGTGGTTCAACGCCATCGAGCTGCAGCAGCGCATCACCACCGGCCAGGCGCTGGTCGAAAAAGAGCTGCAGCGTCTCGGCAAGACCGCCGTCAACCTTGAGCAGCTGGCGCAGAGCCTGGGGTTCGCGCGCGCCGACGACCTGTACGTGGCGGCGGCCAAGGAAGAATTCAGCCTGCGCCAGATCGACGCCGTATTCCAGCAGCCGACCCCCGAGGCGGAGCCCGAGGCGGCCGACCTGGCCCATGCGCACAGCGCCGACAGCGCCGCGCGCAGCGGCAAGAGCGGGGTGCTGGTGGTGGGCGTCGGCTCGCTCTTGACCCAGCTGGCGCGCTGCTGCCGGCCGGCCCCGCCCGACCAGATCGCCGGCTTCGTGACGCGCGGGCGCGGCGTGTCGATCCACCGCACCGGTTGCCACAGCTACCAGGCGCTGGCCGCCCGCGAGCCCGAACGGGTGATCGAGGTGGCCTGGGGCGAGACGTCCGAGACCTTCTACCCGGTCGATATCAGCGTGCGCGCACACGACCGCTCGGGTCTGCTGCGCGACCTGTCCGAAGTGTTCGCGCGCCAGCGCCTGAACGTCGTGGGCGTCAACACCCAGAGCCGCCAGTCGCTGGCCCACATGATCTTCACCGTCGAGGTGCGCGGCGGCGAGTCGCTGGGCAAGGCGCTGGCCGCACTTTCCGAGGTCCCGGGCGTCACCTCCGCCACCCGCCACTGATCCGCCGCGCGGCCGGCCGTTTGTCCTACACTCGGTGTTTTACTCCGTCGAGAATCGTCACATGGATACGCGCACCTGGCTGGAAACGCTGGTCGGCATCGATACCACCAGCCGCAACTCGAACCTGGGCTTGATCGAAACCGTGCGGGACCGGCTCAAGAGCCAGGGCGTGCAGGCCTGGCTGGCCCACAATGCCGAGCGGACCAAGGCCAACCTGTTCGCCACGCTGCCCGCCGCGGACGGCGGCGAGCAGGGCGGCATCGTGCTGTCGGGGCACACCGATGTGGTGCCGGTGGACGGCCAGGCCTGGTCGACCGCCCCGTTCGTGCTGTCCGAGGCCGATGGCCGCCTCTACGGCCGCGGCACCTGCGACATGAAGGGCTTCATCGCGGCCAGCCTGGCGCTGGTGCCCGAATACCTGGCGATGCCGCGCAAGAAGCCGATCCACCTGGCTTTCTCGTATGACGAGGAGGTCGGCTGCGTGGGCGCGCCCGTGATGCTGGCCGAGCTGCGCGAGCGCGGCATCCGGCCCGAGGGCTGCGTGGTGGGCGAGCCCACCGGCATGCAGGTGGTGGTGGCCCACAAGGGCATCAACCTGTTCCGCTGCTGTGTGCACGGCAAGGCGGCGCATTCGTCCCTGACGCCGCGCGGCTGCAATGCCATCGAGTACGCGGCGCGCCTGATCTGCCGCATCCGCGAGCTGGCCGACGCGTTCAAGGCCAAGGGGCCGTACGACGAGTTCTACGATGTGCCGTATTCCACCCTGACCACCAACCTGATCCAGGGCGGCATCGCCGTCAATACCATCCCCGAGCTGTGCGAGTTCTCGTACGAGTTCCGCAACCTGCCGGGCATGCCGGCCGACGATATCCAGGCCGAGGTCGAGCGCTATGTGCAGGAGACGCTGCTGCCGGCCATGCGGGCCGAATTCGAGGGCGCGCGCATCGACATCCGCAGCGGCGCCCGCGCGCCGGGCCTGGATGCCTCCGAGGCCGCCGCCATCACGCAGCTGGTGCGCGCCCTGACCGACGACCGCGCCACCCGCAAGGTGGCGTACGGCACCGAGGCCGGCCTGTTCCAGAGCATCGGCGTGCCCACCGTGGTTTGCGGGCCGGGGCATATCGAGCAGGCCCACAAGCCCGACGAGTACGTCGCGCTGGACCAGCTCGAGGCTTGCGAGAAATTCCTGCGCCGCCTGGGGCAGTCGCTGCTCGGTTAAAATGGCGGGTTGCGAAGCGGGCTTCGCGGCCGCCGTGCCAGCCGCAGCCCAGGAGAAACTGGTGAAATCTTACGACCTTCCCGACGCCCAGGGGCATTTCGGCCCCTACGGCGGCGTATTCGTGGCGGAAACACTGATGCACGCGCTCGACGAGCTGCGCGCGGCCTACGATCGCTGCCGGGTCGATCCCGAGTTCATCGCGGCCTTCAACTACGAGCTCAAGCATTTCGTCGGGCGTCCCAGCCCGGTCTACCACGCGGCCCGCTGGTCGCGCGAGCTGGGCGGCGCGCAGATCTGGTTCAAGCGCGAAGACCTCAACCATACCGGCGCCCACAAGGTCAACAATTGCATCGGCCAGGCCCTGCTGGCGCGCCGCATGGGCAAGCCGCGCGTCATCGCCGAGACCGGCGCCGGCCAGCACGGCGTGGCCACCGCCACGGTGGCGGCGCGCTACGGCATGGAATGCGTCGTCTACATGGGCAGCGAGGATGTCCGCCGCCAGGCGTCGAACGTCTACCGCATGAAGCTGCTGGGCGCCACCGTGGTGCCGGTCGAATCCGGTTCGCGCACGCTGAAGGACGCCCTGAACGAGGCCATGCGCGACTGGGTCACCAATATCGAGAACACCTTCTACATCATCGGCACCGTCGCCGGCCCGGATCCCTATCCGCGCCTGGTGCGCGATTTCCAGACCGTCATCGGCAACGAATGCCTGGTCCAGATGCCCGAGGAAACCGGCCGCCAGCCCGACTACGTCGTGGCGGCGGTGGGCGGCGGCTCGAACGCCATGGGCATCTTCCACCCGTACATCCCCTACGAGAACGTGCGCCTGATCGGCGTGGAAGCGGCCGGCGAAGGGCTGGACACCGGCCGCCACGCGGCCTCGCTGGCGGCCGGCCAGGTGGGCGTGCTGCACGGCAACCGCACCTATGTCATGCAGGATGCCGACGGCCAGGTCCAGGAGACGCACTCGGTCTCGGCCGGGCTGGACTACCCCGGCGTGGGCCCGGAGCACGCCTGGCTCAAGGACAGCGGCCGCGCCGAGTACGTCGGCGTCACCGACGCCGAAGCCTTGGCGGCGTTCCACGACTGCTGCCGCATCGAAGGCATCATGCCGGCGCTGGAGTCCTCGCACGCCATCGCGCACGCGGTCAAGATGGCCCCCTCGCTGCCCCAGGACACCATCATCCTGGTCAACCTGTCCGGCCGCGGCGACAAAGACATGCACACCGTCGCCGAACGCGCGGGTATCCAGTTCTGACACCATGACCACCCGAACCGATCGTATCGCAGCGGCCTTCGCCCGCGTCGCCGAGTCCGGCCGCGCGGCCGCGCTGATCCCCTACATCGCCGCCGGCGACCCTTCGCCCGAGGCCACCGTGCCGCTGATGCACGCCTTGAAGCAGGCGGGCGCCGACATCATCGAGCTGGGCGTGCCGTTTTCCGACCCGATGGCCGACGGGCCGGTGATCCAGCGCGCCACCGAGCGCGCCATCGCCCAGGGCGTCGGCCTGCGTCGCGTGCTGGAGCTCGTGGCGCAGTTCCGCCGCGACGACGACGCCACCCCGGTGGTGCTGATGGGCTATGCCAACCCCATCGAACGCATGGGCCTGCAGGCCTTCGCCGAGGCGGCGCAGGCAGCCGGCGTCGACGGCGTGCTGGTGGTCGATTATCCGCCCGAGGAAATCGACGCCTTCGCCGGCCACCTGGAAGCCCATGGCATCGCGCCGATCTTCCTGGTGGCGCCCACGACCACCGAGGCGCGCATCCAGGCCGTTGCGCGTATCGCGCGCGGCTATGTCTACTACGTGTCGCTCAAGGGCGTCACGGGCGCCGGCAGCCTCGATACCGACGAAGTCGCGGCCCGCGTGGCGCTCATCCGCCGCCATGTCGGCGTGCCGGTGGGCGTGGGCTTCGGCATCCGCGACGCCGCCAGCGCGCAGCGCATCGCGCGCGCCGCCGACGCCGTGGTGATCGGCAGCAAACTCATCGAAACGCTCGAGCATGCGGTTGCAAGCGCGCCCGCCGGCGAACAAACGGGCGCCGCCGTCGCCGCCGCCAGCCAGTGGCTGGCCGGCATCCGGCAGGCGCTCGACCAAGTCAAACGAGACCGTTCGCCGGCCTGAGGCCATGGCGCGCGGACTCCCAACGGAAGAACGACAATGAGCTGGATCGAAAAACTCCTGCCTCCCCGCATCAACAAGAACAGCGACAGCGGCGCGCGTCGCGTGCCGGAAGGGCTGTGGGTCAAGTGCCCGTCCTGCGAGTCGGTGCTCTACAGCGAAGACCTGGCCGCCAACCTGCATGTGTGTCCCAAGTGCGACCACCACATGCGCATCGGTTCGCGTGCGCGCCTCGATTCGCTGCTCGACGTGGAAGGGCGGGTCGAGATCGGCCAGAACACGCGCTCGGTCGATTCGCTGAAATTCAAGGACACGCGCAAGTATCCCGAGCGCGTCCAGGAAGCCATGAAGCAGACCGGCGAAACCGACGCGCTGGTGGTCATGAGCGGCTCCATTCGCGGCGTGCCGGCGGTGGTGGCGTGTTTCGAGTTCGAATTCATGGGCGGCTCGATGGGCTCGGTGGTGGGCGAGCGCTTCGCGCGCGGCGCCCAGGTGGCCCTCGACAACAAAACGCCGTTCATCTGCGTGGCCGCTTCCGGCGGTGCGCGCATGCAGGAAAGCCTGCTGTCCCTGATGCAGATGGCCAAGACCAACGCCATGCTGACGCGCCTGTCGGCGGCCGGCCTGCCGTTCATCAGCGTCCTGACCGACCCGACCATGGGCGGGGTGTCGGCCAGCTTCGCCTTCATGGGCGACGTGGTCATCGCCGAGCCCAAGGCCCTGATCGGCTTTGCCGGCCCGCGCGTCATCGAGCAGACCGTGCGCGAGAAACTGCCGGAAGGCTTCCAGCGCGCCGAGTTCCTGCTGCAAAAGGGCGCCATCGACATGGTGGTCGATCGTCGCCAGCTGCGCGAAGAGATCGCCCGCCTGCTGGCGCTCCTGACCGACCAGCCGGCCGACGTCGTGACGGCCTGATGCGCGATATTTCCATATAGGCTAGGAATCCACCCGGTATCTTCCACGCAACGTCTGATTTTCCGGCCGGACTGTTGCCTGGCTTATACAGGGAGGGCGGGGCGCGGCTGAATTTCTGCTATGTTTACCGGTGTGCAAAACACAGGATCTGGAGTATTCATGTCGAGTCTCAATAAGAAGAATATCCGGGCGGCCCTGGCCGCCGTCTCGTTGGCTAGCCTGGCGTTCTCGGCCCAGGCCCAGCAATCCACCCAGGGCGGCATCGGCCTGCACTACGGGGTGGGCGAGCACTATCAGCGCGCCGAGCTGGTCTATGAAACCCCGGGCCTGAATCTGTACGAATTCGGCGGCAACTGGGGGCGCCTGGATCTCACCGGCGAATTCGGCGCTGCCTACTGGTGGGCCAGCGGTTCGCGTTCGCCCAGCAGCGTGTGGCAATTCAATGCCATCCCGATGTTCCGCTGGTGGATGACCGAGCGCTTCTACGTCGAGGCCGGCATTGGCGCCACGGCCTTCACGAGCACCCGCTTCGCCGACGAGAACATCAGCACCGCGTTCCAGTTCGGCGACCACCTCGGCATGGGCTTCATGGTCACCCCGCACAACCGGCTCGGCCTGCGGTATTCGCATTTCTCGAACGCCAGCATCAAGCGCCCGAATCCGGGCCTGGACGTGTTGCAACTCACCTACACGTACCAGTTCTGAGGCATCGCGCATGCCAGGAGAGGCCGGGTATTCACCCGGCCTTTTTTATTGCCCGGGGAAATCGCCCCGGGGAAGGCGTGCCGCCGCTATGCGCCGGGCACGAGATAGCCGGCCAGCCGCTGCCGATGGCGGTCCGGCACCGGCACCGGGCGGCGCGATTGCGGATCCACGTACACGTGGGTGAACAGGCCGGTGGCATGGCAAGCCTGGCGGCCCGCGCTGAAGACGCCCAGGCGGTAGGTGACGCTGCTGGTGCCCAGCCTGGCCACCCGCAGGCCGATCTCGACCGGCGTGGGGAACGACACCGGCTCGAAATACTGGCACTGGCTGCCGACCACCAGGCCGATGGCCGTGGGCGAGTCCGCGCCGGCGATGCCTTCGGCGATCAGCATGCCGTTGACCGCAGTGTCGAACCACGAGTAGTAGACCACGTTGTTCACGTGGCCGTAGACGTCGTTGTCCATCCAGCGCGTGGCGATGGGCGTGAAGTGCCGGTACGCCGCGCGCTCTTCCGGCGCCAGTCGCTCAGTCATGGTTGCTCCGCCATTGATGTCATGGCGCTACCTTGCCCAAAAACAACGCCGGCAGCAATGCCGGCGTTGTGTTCCGATGGCGGGCGCGCTCGGCCCGGCCAGATCAGTGGCGCTGCGTTTCCACCTGCACCAGCGGCTCGTTCGAGACCGGGGGCACCGGCTTGCGCTCGCGGCCCAGGCGCGCCGGCGCGTAGCTGGCGGCGATGCGCTGCTGCGTCTGCGCGTGGCGCTCGGGGTCGGTCTCGACCCATTGCAGGCCGGCGGCGCTGACCACCTCGTGCAGGACCTGGCTGGAGACGGCCGGGGCCGGGGCGGCTGCGGGCACCACGATGGGCTGCGCCGCCGCGGGGGCCGGCTGGGTGGCGACCGCCGGCTCGGCCGGCTGGACGGGCGGCTCGGCCGCTTCCACCGGGACCGGCGTCTCGGCAGGCGCCGCTACGTCGGACGGTTCAGGCTGCGATACCGGCTCGGCTGCCGCCGGCGCCTGCGCGCTGGCGGTTTCCGGGGCCTCCACCGGAGCGGCGGCTTCCGCCGGGGCGGCGGACGGGGCTTGCCCGGCCGGGGCCGCCGGCGTGGCGGGCGCTGGCTCGGCGGCGGCCGGGACGCTGGCCGCCGCGGGAGCGACGGGGGCGGGGGCCGGCACGGCGATCTCGGGCGTGCCTTGCGCGATGGCCGCGGCATTGGAGATGTCGGCCAGGTCGGCGGCCGGGGCCTGCAGGGGCGACGGCGTGGCTGCGGCGGCTTCAGTCGCTGCCGGCTCGCCGGTGGCGGCATCGGCTTCCTGGGCGTCCTCGGCCTGGCCGTCGGCGCCGGTCGCGGCCAGTTCATCCTGGCCACGGCGGCCGCGGCGGCTGCGACGGCGGCGGCGCTTGCGTTCCGGATCGGCAGCGCCTTCGGCGGTTTCCTGCTCGCTGGCGGGGGTTTCCGCGCCGGGGGCCGCGTCAGCCTCGGCCTCGGCCCGTTCCGTCAGGGCGGCGGCAATGGCCGGCCCTTGGGCGGCGGGCAGGGCGGTGGCCACGGTTTCCGCCAGGGCGGCGACCATGCTCTCCTGCTCGCTCATCGGCGCGTCCTGCTGGGTTTCCTCGCGCCGGTTGCGGCCGCGGCCGCGGCGGCCGCGATTGCCGCGGCCGCCGGAGGTTTCCTCGGCGGCCTCGGGCGCCAGGGCGCGTTCGGGGCGGGCGGCTTCCCGCTCGCCACGGGCCGGGCGCTCGGCGCGTTCCTCGGAGCGGCGGTTGCCGCGCACATGGTGGCGGGCGGCGCCTTCGGCCGGTTCGCCAGCCTCGCTGCGCGGTTCGCCGCGGCGATGGCGGCCGCGGTCCGAGCCGTGGCGCTCGCCACGGCGGTCCTGGCCATCATGGGCGCGCTTGCCGCGCGCGGCGCCGGCGCGCTTGGCTTCTTCCTTGGGCGCTTCCGGGGCGGCGGGTTCGGCGCTGCCGCTCAGCCAGCCGACCAGGCGCTTGAACAGGCCGCCGAAGCCGCCTTCGGCGGGCGCGGGCGCCGGGGCGGCCGCGGCCGGCGCCGGCGTCGACACGGGCGCCGGCTGCGAAGGCGTGATGCCCTTGACCAGGGCCTCGGGGCGCGCCTTGACTTCCTGGTCGCGCGGCGCCCAGGCCATGTCGGTCGAGGGGGCCTCGGCCAGTTCGAAGCTGGTCTTCACTTCCTCGAGGCGCGGGTCGTCGTGGCGCAGGCGCTCGATGTGGTGGTGCGGGGTTTCCAGGTGCTTGTTGGGGATCAGCACCAGGTTCACCTTCAGGCGGGCCTCCATCTTGGCGATATCGGAGCGCTTTTCGTTGAGCAGGAAGGTGGCCACGTCGACCGGCACCTGGGCGTGCACCGCCGCGGTGTTCTCCTTCATGGCTTCTTCCTGCAGCAGGCGCAGCACGTGCAGCGCGCTGGATTCGGCGTCGCGGATCACGCCGGTGCCGTTGCAGCGCGGGCAGGTGATGTGCGAGCCTTCGTTCAGGGCCGGCCGCAGGCGCTGGCGCGACAGTTCCATCAGGCCGAAGCGCGAGATCTTGCCCATCTGCACGCGGGCGCGGTCGAAATGCAGGGCGTCGCGCAGGCGCTGTTCGACGGCGCGCTGGTTCTTGCCGTCTTCCATGTCGATGAAATCGATCACGATCAGGCCGCCCAGGTCGCGCAGGCGCAGCTGGCGGGCCACTTCATCGGCCGCTTCCAGGTTGGTGCGCAGGGCGGTTTCCTCGATGTCGGAGCCGCGCGTCGAGCGTGCGGAGTTCACGTCGACCGCCACCAGGGCTTCCGTGTGGTCGATGACCACGGCGCCGCCCGAGGGCAGCTGCACGGTGCGCGAATAGGCGGTCTCGATCTGGTGTTCGATCTGGAAGCGCGAGAAGAGGGGGATGTCGTCGCGGTAGCGCTTGACGCGCTGGACGTTGTCGGGCATCACCACGCTCATGAACGCGGTGGCCTGGTCGGCGATCTCGTCGGTATCGATGAGGATCTCGCCGATTTCGGGGGAGAAGTAGTCGCGGATGGCCCGGATGACCAGGCTGGATTCCAGGTAGATGAGGATTGGCGCGGCGTTGTCGCGGGCGGCGCCGTCGATGGCGGTCCAGAGTTGCAGCAGGTAGGACAGGTCCCATTGCAGCTCTTCGACGTTGCGGCCGATGCCGGCGGTGCGGGCGATGATGCTCATGCCCTGCGGGACTTCCAGCTGCTCCATCGTGTCGCGCAGTTCCTGGCGGTCCTCGCCCTCGACGCGGCGCGAGACGCCGCCGCCGCGGGGGTTGTTGGGCATCAGCACCAGGTAGCGGCCGGCCAGCGAAACGAAGGTGGTCAGGGCGGCGCCCTTGTTGCCGCGCTCTTCCTTTTCGACCTGGACGATCAGTTCCTGGCCTTCGCGCAGGGCATCCTGGATGCGGGCGGTGCGGACGTCGACGCCTTCCTTGAAGTAGCTGCGGGCCACTTCCTTGAACGGCAGGAAACCGTGGCGGTCTTCGCCGTAGTTGACGAAGCAGGCCTCCAGGCCGGGTTCGATGCGGGTGATGACACCTTTGTAGATATTGCCTTTGCGCTGTTCGCGGCCGGCGGTTTCGATGTCGAGATCGATGAGCTTCTGCCCATCGACGATGGCAACGCGCAGTTCTTCCTGGTGCGTTGCATTGAACAGCATGCGCTTCATGAGTGGGGTTCTCCGTTGTCATGACGCGCCGATATCGGCGCGTGACCTCGGGCCACTCGGGCTGCGGACTGAAGC
This sequence comes from Bordetella genomosp. 2, assembly GCF_002261345.1. GTDB lineage: Bacteria > Pseudomonadota > Gammaproteobacteria > Burkholderiales > Burkholderiaceae_B > Bordetella_A. The sequence continues at coordinate 804,197 of NZ_NEVT01000003.1, forward strand.
AGGCAAGAGATGCGGCCGGTTGCCGGGCAGCGCCCAGGCATGGCCGCCGCGGGTCAGGCGGGCACGTCGTGCCGTACGGCACGCGGTTCTGTCAGCAGGGGGGTCAGGTTCACTAAGTGTGGTTGACGGAAGGGTTGCTGTGAACGGCAGGTGCGGCGGGGATCTGCCAGCACGCACCTGGTGCTTTAATTACGCGACGATTCTTGCAGTGCTTCAGAGCCGCTTGCGGCAGGCAACGGACCTGCGGACGGCGGGCAAAGCGTGCCACACCACCATCCGGCAGGGCGCGGTTGCGCCGGCGACCGAGAGGCCCCGGAGCTGAATGAGCAGGCAGTACAATGGCGGCCCGCGCGCTCGACGGAGACGCGCACAAATGCATCTCTACGCCAGGCGGCTTGTTCAGCCCCTTAAGGCTGTCCCGATTATATGTCGCTTTCCGCAATGCGCAAAGAAACTTCCTCTCCCGCCAGCTCGCCCGCGGTCCGCATGGTCGAGGTGGGGGCCGAGCACGAAGGCCAGCGCATCGACAATTTCCTCATGCGCCTGTGCAAGGGCGTGCCCAAGAGCCATATCTACAAGGCGATCCGGGCCGGCCAGGTGCGGGTAAACAAGGGACGCATCCAGGCCGACTACCGCGTGGCGGCGGGCGATCTTATCCGCGTGCCGCCCCTGCGGCTGCCGGCGCCCGGCGAGGCCCGTCCGGTGCCCGGCGCCGAGTTCCCGGTCGTCTACGAAGACGACGCGCTGCTGGTGATCGACAAGCCGGCCGGGGTGGCGGTGCACGGCGGCAGCGGCGTGTCGTTCGGCGTCATCGAGCAGCTGCGGGCGGCCCGGCCGCAGGCGCGCTTCCTGGAACTGGTCCATCGGCTCGACCGCGAGACCTCCGGACTGCTGATGGTGGCCAAGAAACGCAGCGCGCTGCTGGCGCTGCACGCCATGCTGCGCGAAGGCAAGGGCGACAAGCACTACCTGGCCCTGGTCGAGGGCGACTGGGTCAACGACCGCCAGCACATCCGCCTGGCGCTCACCAAATGGACCACCCAGTCGGGCGAGCGGCGCGTGCGGCCCGACCCGGCAGGGCAGGCCGCGCATACCATCGTCACCCTGCGGCAACGCTATGGGGGGTACAGTCTGGTGGATGCCGAATTGCGCACAGGGCGCACGCACCAGATCCGGGTTCACCTGGCGGCCAGCGGCTTCCCCATCGTCGGCGACGATAAATACGGGACGGATGAAGTCCGGGCGCGTTTCGCGCGCCAGGGGTTCGGGCGCATGTTCCTGCATGCGCACCAGCTGACCCTGCCGCATCCGCTCACCGGAGAAACCCTGCGGCTGACGGCGGAACTGCCCGCCGCCTGCCGGAAACTGCTGCAGCAACTGGAGAGCGCTTGAATATGCCCTATTCGCTGGTCGTGTTCGATTGGGACGGCACCTTGATGGATTCCACCAACGGCATCGTGGCCGCCATCCAGGGCGCCTGCCGCGACCTGGACCTGCCCGTGCCGACCGCCTCGGCCGCCAGCTGGGTGATCGGCCTGTCGCTCGAGAGCGCGCTGCGCCGCGCCGTCCCCGAACTGACCCAGGCCATGGTGCCGCGCTTCCTGGAGCGCTACCGCACCCATTATCTGCTGCGCGACCCCGATCTGAAGCTGTTCGACGGCATCGAGCCCCTGCTCGGCGCGCTGGCGGACCGCCAGGTGCGCCTGGCGGTCGCCACCGGCAAGAGCCGCGTGGGGCTGAACCGCGTGCTGGCCGCCACCGGGCTGGGCGGCGTCTTCGATGCCACCCGCACCGCTGACGAGACCTTCAGCAAGCCGCATCCGGCCATGCTGCACGAACTCATGGACGAACTGGGGGTCGAACCGGAACGCGTGGTCATGGTGGGCGACACCTCGCACGACCTGCAAATGGCCGCCAATGCGGGCGTCCACGGGCTGGGCGTGGCCTATGGCGCGCACAGCCCCCAGGAACTCCAGGGTTGCGGGCCGCAGGCGGTGGTCGACAGCGTGGCGGCGCTGCGCGAATGGCTGCTGCCGCGCGCGGGCGCCTGAGCCGGCGCGCCGCGGCCATGGAATAGAACGGCCTCGCGTTCGTCTGTAACAGGACTCGCTGCGCCCAGCACCAGGAGACCGTCATGTCGATACGCAAATCCGGCCACGAGCCGCTCCCATCCGAAATCACGCCGGAAGCGGTCTGGCAGTCGCGCCGCGCCTGGCTGGCGCGCGCCGGACTGGCTGCCGCGGCCGCCGGCCTGCCCGGCTGGGCCATGCGCCAGGCGGCCGCCCAGGAGCCCGGCGCAGCCGCGCTGCCCGGGCAGCCCAGCCCGCAGTTCACGGTCATGGACAAGCAGACGTCGTTCAAGGACGTCACCACCTACAACAACTACTACGAGTTCGGCATCGACAAGGGCGACCCCGCCCAGTACGCCGCCCGGCTGCAGACCCGCCCCTGGACGGTCAGCGTCGAGGGCGAAGTGCTGCGCCCGCGGACATTCGACATCGACGAACTGCTCAAGCTGGCGCCGCTCGAAGAGCGCGTCTACCGCCTGCGCTGCGTCGAGGGCTGGTCCATGGTGATCCCCTGGGTGGGCTATCCGCTGGCGGCGCTGCTCAAGCAGGTGGAGCCCACCGGCAACGCCAAGTATGTCGAGTTCACCACCGTCATGCAGCGCGACAACATGCCTGGCCTGCGCTATCCGGTGCTCGAATGGCCCTATGTCGAGGGGTTGCGGCTCGACGAGGCCATGCATCCGCTGGCGCTGCTGGTCTTCGGCCTGTATGGCAAGGTGCTGCCCAACCAGAATGGCGCGCCGCTGCGTCTGGCGGTGCCCTGGAAATACGGCTTCAAGTCGGCCAAGTCGCTGGTGCGCATCCGCCTGGTCGAGCGCCAGCCCACCAGCTCCTGGATGCAGGCGGCGGCGCGGGAATACGGTTTCTATGCCAACGTGAATCCGGACGTCCCGCACCCGCGCTGGAGCCAGGCCACCGAGCGGCGCATCGGCGAGGACGGCCTGTTCACGCCCAAGCGCAAGACGCTGATGTTCAACGGTTACGCCGAGCAGGTGGCGGCGCTCTACCAGGGCATGGACCTGAGGGCCAATTACTAGCGCCTGCTGGCGCCGGGAACCCGCATGACGAGGCCCTACTAGCATGGCAGGCACCCAGACCGCCCCGCGCCCGGCGCAGTGGTCGGCCGCGGCAATCGGGCGGTTCAAGCCCATCCTGTTCGCCGCCGGGCTGCTGCCGTTCGCCCGCTGGATCTGGCTGGGTTTCCACGATGGCCTGACCGCCAACCCGGTCGAGTTCCTGACGCGCTCTTCCGGCACCTGGACGCTGGTGTGCCTGTTGGTGACGCTGTCCATCACCCCTCTGCGGCGCCTGTTGCGGCAGCCGGCCCTGGTACGGCTGCGCCGGCCCTGCGGGTTGTTCGCCTTTTTCTATGGCAGCCTGCATTTCCTGGCGTGGGTATGGTGGGACCGCGGGCTGGACCCGGCCTCCATGCTGCGCGACGTGGCCGAGCGGCCCTTCATCACCGCCGGCTTCGCGGCCTTCGTCTGCATGACGGCGCTGGCGGCCACCTCGACGCAGTGGGCCATGCGCAAGCTGGGCCGGCGCTGGCAGGCGCTGCACCGCGCCGTCTACCTGATCGGGGTGCTGGCCATCGTGCACCTGTGGTGGCACAAGGCCGGCAAGCACGATTTCCAGCAGCCCCTGGCATACGGGGCGGTGCTGCTGGCGCTGCTGGGCTGGCGCGTGGCGGCCTGGCTGCGGGCGCGCTAGCCGGGCGCCGGCAGCGCCATCATGATGGCCGCCGTCTCGGCGTCCGGCCGCCCGCTGTAGTCGTCCGGGCGATAGTGCATCTGGAATGCCGCCAGTACATTGCGCGTGGCCCGGTCCAGCCGCCCGTGCTGCGGGCAGGCGTAGCCCAGGCGCGCCAGCTGCCGCTGGAACCAGGCAACGTCCGGCACGCCCTCGCGCTGCAGCGTGACCCAGTGCGCCGCCGCCAGGGCTTCGTCGTACCAGCGGCCGATACCGGCCTGCGCCAGTCGTTTCCAGGGGAAGAGCGGGCCGGGGTCGGTCTTGCGCTGCGGCGCGATGTCACTGTGGCCCACGATGTTCTCGGGCCGCACCTGATGCCGCGCGAGCAGGTCGTGCATTAGCCGCACCAGGGTCTCGATCTGCGCGTCGGCGTACGGCTGCCAGCTCGGCGCGCCGTCGGCGCCGTCCCGGCGGCCGGCGTTGACCAGCTCGATGCCGATCGACACCGGGTTCAGCGACACCTGGTCGTACCAGGCGCTCTCGCCGGCATGCCAGGCGCTGCGCGTTTCGTCGACCAGGCGGTAGACGCGCGGCCGCGCATCGTCGGTGATCAGGTAGTGCGTGCTGACGCCGCCGCGCGACAGCAGATCGAGCGCCCGGTCGCGCCCGGCCGAGGTGTAGTGCAGCACGATATAGCGCACCCGGCTGTCCTGGCTGGCCGCCGTCACCGATGTATCGATGTCGAGCCGGTCGGGCGCATGGCTGGCGCATCCGCCCAGCAACAGCGCCGCCGCCGCGAGCGCCGCCAGTCGGGCGAGGATGCGCGGCCGGCTCATGGGCGGCCGGCCAGGTACAGGAACAGGGTCGGCCGCTTGTCCAGCTCGGGCGCCGGGCGGGTTTTCCATTCGGCGATGCTGTGGGTGCGCACCCATTCGTCGGCGGTCGTCAGGGAGCGGGCCACGCACAGGCGCGTGTCGCCGCGCAGCGAGGCCAGCAAAGTGGCGAACATGGCCGCGTTGCGATAGGGCGTTTCGATCAGCAGCTGTGTCTGGTGGTGGCGCGCGGAGTGCTGTTCCCAGGCGCGCAATTGGCGGGCGCGCTCGGCCGGGTCGACCGGAGCATAGCCATGGAAGGCAAAGCGCTGCCCGTCCAGGCCGCTGGCCATCAGGCCCAGCAGGATCGACGACGGCCCCACCCAGGGGCGCACCTGCAGCCCCAGGCGGTGTGCCGCCGCCACCACCGCGGCGCCCGGGTCGGCCACCGCCGGGCAGCCGGCTTCCGAGACCAGGCCGATATCGCGGCCCTGGCGCACTGGGGCCAGCCATTGCTGTATCTGGCCGGCGTCGGTCTTGTCGGTCAGGGTGTGGATGGTGATTTCCTGCAGCGGGCGCGCCGTGCCGACCTGTTTCAGGAAGGCGCGCGCCGTCTTGGCATTTTCGGCGATATAGGTATCAAGGCTGCCGGCCAGGGCGCGGGCGTCGGCGGGCAGCCAGCGCTCGGGCGGGGCGTCGCCCAGCGCGACCGGAATCAGATGCAGGGCGCCGCTCATGCCGCGCCTTGCGTGAGGGGGTCCAGGCCGAACGAGGCCAGCATGCCGGTGAGCGCAATGAGCGGCAGGCCGATGATGGCCGTGGGGTCGTCGCTCTGGATCGATTCCATGAGGGCGATGCCCAGGCTTTCCGCCTTGGCGCTGCCCGCGGTATCGTAGGGCTCCTCGGCGCGCAGGTAGGCATCGATGGCGGCGTCCGTCAGGGGCCGGAAGCGGCAGCGCGTCACCACGTCGGTTTTTTCCACCCGGTTGCCGTCAGTCACCGCCAGGGCGCTGTGGAACTCGACCTGGCGGCCGGCCAGCGCCCGCAACTGGGCCCGGGCGCGGTCGAAGTCGCCCGGCTTGCCGATGGGCTGGCCGTCGGCCGTGGCGACCTGGTCGGAGCCGATCACGATGCAGCCGGGGCGGCGGGCGGCGATCGCCATCGCCTTGTCGACCGACAGCCGCAGCGCCAGCGCGGCCGGGGTTTCCCCCGGATGCGGGGTTTCGTCGACGTCCGGCGCAATGGCCTCGAACGGCAGGCGCAGCCGGGACAGCAGCTCGCGGCGGTAGCGCGAGCTCGAGGCGAGGATCAGGCGAGGGGGAGAAGTAGGCATGCAGAGTTTGACGGTGATACGTAAGTCACGGTATTATCTAACGTTTTGCGGGATTTTTGCAGGAGCCGGGGTTTCGTTGCCCGGGCCGTGGCAGCCAGGCCGTGACAGGCGGTGTGGCCCTGCGGCTCGCGTTGTCGGCCAAAGCATGTCAGCATGGAGTTCGCATGAGCAAGAATGAACGGACGGAAGCGGCCCGGCTGCCCAGTCCGGTTGGCTCGGCTGCGGCGAATACCGTGATCGATGCTTTTGCGTTGGCGCGCAAGGGCGATACGGTGCAGGGTACCGTGCCGCTCGTGCGCCTGGCCAGGGTTGTCGAAGGGCTGCCCGAGCAGCCCGGCGGCGAGGCTGGCCTGGTCAGGTGGTCGGTGCGGGGCGAAATCGGCAAGGGCGTGGCCAAGACCGGCATCGCCGCCGGCCAGCCGCTGCTGCACCTGCATGTGCAGGCCAGTCCGGTGCTGGTCTGCCAGCGTTGCAATGCCCCGTTTGCTTATGCGATAGATTCCCGGACAGTGCTGCAGTTGGTCGAGTCCGAAGACGAGCTCGACGACGACCTGTCCCTCGATGCGCAAGACCCGGATCTCGCGGACTCGCTGCCCGAAAAGGTGGTGGGCTCGCATCGCTTCGATCTGTTGGCCCAGGTCGAAGACGAGCTCATCCTGAGCATTCCGTACGTACCCAGGCATGATGAATGCCCGGGTGCGCAGGCCAAAGACGGCGACGCCCCCCAGGCTCCCGCCGCCGAGCGTCCGTCGCCGTTCGCGGTGCTCGAGCAACTGAAGCATAAAGATTAGGTCAACATCGGGCCGCATCGCGTACAATGCGGCCCGTTTCTAGGAGTCATCATGGCTGTTCAACAAAACAAGAAGTCCCCGTCCAAGCGCGGCATGCATCGCTCGCACGACTTTCTGGTCAATCCGCCGACGGCGATCGAGCCCAGCACGGGCGAAACCCACCTGCGCCACCACATCAGCCCGAACGGCTTCTATCGTGGCCGCAAGGTCCTGAAGACCAAGGCTGACGAATGAGCCGCGGCGGAGCCCGCGTCCCGGACGATTACGGCAGCGCTGAACTGGCAACCGTGATACGCATCGCCATCGACTGCATGGGCGGCGACTTCGGTCTGCCCGTCACGATTCCGGCCGCCATCGAGTTCGCCCGGAAATTCCCGGACTCCCGGCTGCTGCTGGTCGGCCTGCCCGACGCCATCGAGGCGGCGCTGGCCGAGCACAAGGACGCGCCGCGCGAGCGCCTGGAAATCGTGCCGGCCACCGAGGTCGTCTCCATGGACGACCCGGTCGAGGTCGCCCTGCGCCGCAAGAAGGACTCCTCCATGCGCCTGGCGGCCCAGGCCGTCAAGGACGGCCGCGCCGACGCCTGCGTGTCGGCCGGCAATACCGGCGCCTGGATGGCCATCTCGCGCTACGTGCTCAAGACGCTGGACGGCATCGACCGTCCGGCCATTGCCACGTCCATTCCCAACCAGACCGGTCGCGCCACTACCGTGCTGGACCTCGGCGCCAATGTCGACTGTACGGCGGAACACCTGCTGCAGTTCGCCATCATGGGCGCGGCGCTGACCCAGGCGGTCGATCGCCGCGACAATCCTTCGGTGGGCCTGTTGAACATCGGCGAGGAAGTCATCAAGGGCAACGAGGTGGTCAAGGAAGCCGCTGAGCTGCTGCGGCGCAGCCCGCTCAATTTCCAGGGCAACGTCGAGGGCAACGATATCTTCAAGGGCACGGTCGACGTCGTCGTCTGCGACGGCTTCGTCGGCAATGTGGTGCTCAAGTCCGTCGAAGGCCTGGCCAAGATGCTCTCGAGCGTGATCCGCGAGGAATTCAAGCGCAACCTCGTCACGCTGCTGGCGGGCGCCATCGCCAGGCCGGTCCTCAATCGCCTGCGCAACCGTGTCGACAACCGCCGCTACAATGGCGCCGCGCTGCTGGGCCTGCGCGGCGTGGTCATCAAGAGCCACGGTTCGGCCGACGTCTACGCCTATGGCTTCGCGCTGCAGCGCGCGCGCGAAGCGGTGGTGAGTAAACTGCAGGAACGCACCGCCCAGGCCGTGGCGCTCATCACCCAGCGCGTCCAGATGGGCGAGGCCGCCGCCGGCGCGCCCGAGGCGGCCGGGGACACCGTTTGATGGATACCGCAATGACTTACGCCGTGATTGCCGGCTCGGGCAGCTTCCTGCCGGAGCGGGTCGTGTCCAATGACGAACTGGCCGCCGAACTGGCCACGCGCGACATCGCCACTTCCGACGAATGGATCGTCGAGCGCACCGGCATCCGCCAGCGGCACCTGGCCGAGCGCGGCGTCACCACCAGCCAGCTCGCCACCGAGGCCGCGCAGCGCGCCATGGCCGACGCCGGCGTGCAGGCCGCCGATCTCGATCTCATCATCGTCGCCACTTCCACGCCCGATTTCGTCTTTCCCAGCACGGCCTGCCTGGTGCAGGCCAACCTGGGCGCCAAGGGCGGAGCCGCCTTCGACGTGCAGGCAGTGTGCAGCGGCTTCGTCTACGCCCTGAGCACCGCCGACGCCTTCATCCGGGCCGGCCGCGCGCGCTGCGCGCTGGTCATCGGCGCCGAGGTGTTCTCCCGCATCCTCGACTGGAACGATCGCCGCACCTGCGTGCTGTTCGGCGATGGCGCCGGCGCGGTCGTGCTCAAGGCCTCCGACCAGCCCGGCATCCTGGCCGCGCATTTGCATGCCGACGGCTCGCAAACCGGCATTCTCTGCGCCGCCGGCAACGTCGCCTATGGCGATGTCACGGGCGACCCGTTCCTGCGCATGGACGGGCAGGCCGTGTTCAAGCAGGCCGTCACGGTGCTCGACCGGTCGGCGCGCGACGTCTGCGCCGAGGCCGGCGTCGACGTGGCCGATGTCGACTGGCTGGTCCCGCACCAGGCCAACGTCCGCATCCTCAATTTCCTGGCGCGCAAGTTGCGTGTTCCCACCGAAAAAGTGGTGATCACCGTCGATTCGCACGCCAACACCTCGGCGGCCAGCGTGCCGCTGGCGCTCGACGCCGCGCGCCGCGATGGCCGCATCAAGCCCGGCCAGCTGGTGCTGATGCAGGGCGTCGGGGGCGGCTTCACCTGGGGTTCGGTCCTGGTGCGCATGTAACGCCGGGCTCGCCGTCCCGGGCGCCGCGCCCCGAGGTCGGGTTATCCTCATCGATTCTGTATTCAAGTCGATACATTCCATCATGAAAATCGCCTTTGTCTTTCCCGGCCAGGGATCCCAGTCGGTCGGCATGCTCGATGCCTGGGCCGGCAACGCGGCCGTGGCCGACGTCGTGGCCCGGGCCGGCGAGGCGCTCGGCCAGGACCTGGGCGCCCTGATCGCCCAGGGGCCGGCCGAGCAGCTCAACCTCACCACCAACACCCAGCCCGCCATGCTCACCGCGGGCATGGCCGTATTCGCCGCCTGGCGCGCCGCCGGCGGCCGCCTGCCCGACGTGATGGCCGGCCACAGCCTGGGCGAGTACGCCGCCCTGGCCGCTGCCGGCGCGCTGGCGCTCGAAGACGCCGTGCGCCTGGTGCGCATCCGCGCCGACGCCATGCAGGCCGCCGTGCCGGTGGGCACCGGCGCCATGGCCGCCATCCTGGGCCTGGACGACGACGCGGTGCGCGCGGCGTGTGCGCAGTCCGCCCAGGGCGAAGTGGTTGAGGCCGTCAATTTCAACGCGCCCGCCCAGGTGGTCATCGCCGGGCACAAGGCCGCCGTGGAGCGGGCCTGCGAGGCCGCCAAGGCGGCCGGGGCCAAGCGCGCCCTGCCGCTGCCGGTATCGGCGCCGTTCCATTCCAGCCTGCTGCGTCCGGCCGCCGAAGTGCTGGCCGGCGCCCTGGCGCAGGCCGAGGTCGCCGCGCCGCAAGTGCCCGTCATCAACAACGTCGACGTGGCCGCGCCCTCCGAACCCGCCGCGATCCGGGATGCGCTGGTGCGGCAGGCATGGTATCCTGTGCGCTGGGTCGAGACCCTGCGCGCCATGAAGGCGCAGGGCGTCACCCACGTCGTGGAGTGCGGCCCCGGCAAGGTGCTGGCCGGGCTGACCAAGCGCATCGACGGCGAGCTCACCGGCCTGTCGATCACCGACCCGGCCTCGCTCGACGCCGCGCTGGCCACGCTGGGCAAGGACTGACAAAGGCGCGCCCCGTGGCGGGGCGGGCCGCCGACAACGGAAACTGACATGGAAAAACAATCCGCAGATTTGCAGGGCAAGATGGCCCTGGTGACCGGCGCCACGCGCGGCATCGGCAAGGCCATTGCACAAGAGCTGGCGGCGCGCGGCGCCATCGTGGTCGGCACTGCCACCAGCGAGTCCGGCGCGCAGGCCATCACCGATGCGCTGGCGCCCCTGGGCGGTCGCGGCGTGGTGCTCGACGTCACCGATGCGCAGGCCTGCGACGCCCTGATCGAGGCGCTTGGCAAGGAAGCCGGCGGCGGGCCGCACATCCTGGTCAATAATGCCGGCATCACGCGCGACAACCTGGCCATGCGTATGAAGGACGACGACTGGTCGGCGGTCATCGACACCAACCTGGCGGCGGTCTTCCGCCTGTCGCGCGCCGTCTTGCGCGGCATGATGAAAGCCCGCTGGGGCCGCATCATCAACGTGACCTCCGTGGTGGGCGCCAGCGGCAACGCCGGCCAGGCCAACTATGCGGCCGCCAAGGCAGGCGTCGCCGGCATGTCGCGCGCGCTGGCGCGCGAGCTGGGCAGCCGCAACATTACCGTCAATTGCGTGGCGCCCGGCTTCATCGACACCGACATGACCCGTGCGCTGGGCGAAGACCAGACCGCCGCGCTGCTGCAGCAGATCCCGCTGGGGCGGCTGGGGTCGCCCGTTGACATCGCTCATGCGGTGGCCTTTTTATCGAGCCCCCAGGCGGGTTACATTACCGGAACCACCTTGCACGTCAACGGCGGCATGTATATGCAATAAGGCCGTCCCAGAACGGCCAGTCAGGGACACACAGTCATTTTTGTCACGGCCGGGCGTTGGCATTCCTCTACGCTTGGCTATAATTCGCGGGATTTTTCCCAATTGGAGATCTGCATGGAAAGCATCGAACAGCGCGTCAAGAAGATCGTCGCTGAACAACTTGGCGTCAACGAAGCCGAGATCAAGAACGAGTCCTCCTTCCTTGACGACCTCGGTGCCGATTCGCTCGATATGGTTGAGCTGGTCATGGCGCTCGAAGATGAATTCGAGACCGAGATCCCCGACGAAGAGGCCGAAAAGATCACCACCGTGCAGCAAGCGATTGACTACATCAATTCGCACGGTAAGCAGTAAGCTCAGCCTGTATTCTCCCGGACGCCACCGCCTTGCGGGCGCGGCCGGGAAGCGGGGCGGTTTCAGGAGTGCCGTGCGGTCCGTGCGCGGGGGCGTCCTAGCGATGTCTCCGCGGCCGGGCGGTCCGCACGCGCAGCGCATCCGAAAACCGCCTTTCTTTTGTCTGTTTTAGGAGTCATCCGTGAAGCGACGAGTCGTCATCACCGGCCTCGGTATCGTGTCGCCCGTGGGCAACGACATTTCCAGCGCCTGGGACAATATCGTCAACGGACGTTCCGGCATCGGCCGCATCACCCGTTTCGATCCCTCGGCCATCACCACGCACATCGCGGGAGAGGTCAAGGATTTCGACGTCACCGCATACCTGCCCGCCAAGGAAGCCCGCCAGATGGACACCTTCATCCATTACGGCATGGCGGCCGGCATACAGGCATGGCGCGACAGCGGGCTCGAAGTCACCGACGCCAACGCCGAGCGCATCGGCGTCATCGTGGGCTCCGGCATCGGCGGCCTGCCCCGCATCGAGGAAACCCAGACCGACCTGCTGGCCAAGGGCCCGCGGCGCATTTCGCCGTTCTTCGTGCCGGGTTCGCTCATCAACCTGATCTCGGGCCAGTTGTCCATCATGTTCGGCATGAAGGGCCCCAGCTATGCCGTCGTGTCGGCCTGCACCACGGGTCTGCACTGCATCGGCGACGCGGCGCGCCTGATCGAATACGGCGATGCCGACATCATGCTGGCCGGCGGCGCCGAGTCCACCGTGTCGCCGCTGGGTATCGGCGGCTTCGCGGCCATGCGGGCGCTTTCCACGCGCAACGACGATCCCGCCACCGCCTCGCGTCCCTGGGACCGCGATCGCGACGGCTTCGTGCTGGGCGAGGGCGCCGGCGTGCTGGTGCTCGAAGAATACGAACACGCCAAGAAGCGCGGCGCGCGCATCTACGGCGAGTTCGCCGGCTACGGCATGAGTTCCGACGCCCACCACATCGCCGCGCCCGACAAAGACGGGCCGCGCCGCGGAGTGCTCAACGCTCTGCGCAACGGCGGCATCAACCTCGACGAGGTCGACTACGTCAACGCGCACGGCACTTCCACGCCCCTGGGCGACAAGAACGAGTCCGACGCCCTGAAGCTGGCTTTCGGCGACCACGCCAAGAAGCTGGTGGTCAACTCCACCAAGTCCATGACCGGCCACCTGCTGGGCGCCGCCGGCGGCATCGAGGCCGTGTTCACCACCCTGGCGGTCTACCACCAGAAGTCGCCGCCCACCATCAACATCTTCAACCAGGATCCGGAATGCGACCTGGATTACTGCGCCAACCAGGCGCGGGACATGAAGATCGACGTGGCGATTTCCAATTCCTTCGGTTTCGGCGGCACCAACGGCTCCATGGCCGTTCGCCGGATCTGATTTGGACTTGCGCGCCGGGATCTCGGCCGCCGGACGCTGCGCGTACCGGTGCGCTGCCCGAACAGCGTGGCGCTGCTGGGCCGTACCTCCATGGCAGGGGCCGCGGCCGGCCTCGCGGTGTCCGCTTGGTGGCAGGCGGGGGCGGCCGGGCTGGCCGTCCTGGCCGGCACGGCCGGGGGCGCGGCCCTGATGCTCCGGCGGCGTCGCCGCGGCCCAGCCGTTCAGGCCGTCCGGGCCGTCGCCGGCACACGGCGCTGGCAGGTGCGGTGCGCGGGCCAGTGGCGCCATGCCACCCTGTCCGACAGCCGGCGCGGGGCCTGCTGGCTCGACCTGCGGCTGCGGCTGGATGCGGCGCCGGGGCGTGCTGTTACAAATTGCCGGGCCACCGTATGGCGGGCCGGCCTACCCGCGTCCCGCTGGCGCCGGCTCTGCCTGCTGACCGGGGCCGCACAGCGCCTGGCGCCGCCCGCCGAGGGGGCGCCATGAGCGAACGCGACGTCGACGCCGAGCTGGTCGCCCGCGTCCAGCGCGGCGACAAGAAGGCCTTCGACCTGCTGGTCTTGAAGTACCAGCGCAAGATCCTGCGCCTGCTGAGCCGCATGATCCGCGACCCGGCCGAAATCGAGGACGTCGCCCAGGAGGCCTTCATCAAGGCCTACCGGGCCCTGCCGCAGTTCCGGGGCGAAAGCGCTTTTTACACTTGGCTGTATCGTATTGCCGTCAATACGGCCCGGAACTGGCTGGCCTCGGCCGGGCGGCGTCCCAGCGCGCCCAATGCAATCGAGACCGAAGACGGTGAAACTTTTAACGAAACAGACAACCTAACCGATATCAGCACGCCGGAAGCCATGGTCGCCAGCCGCGAGATCGCCGAAACGGTCAACGCGGTCATCGAGGAATTGCCCGAAGAGCTCCGGACCGCTATCGTGCTGCGTGAAATCGAAGGTATGAGTTACGAAGACATCGCCCAGAGCATGGATTGCCCGATTGGTACCGTGCGTTCCCGCATTTTCCGGGCGCGCGAGGCCATTGCCAATCGGTTGCGTCCCCTGCTGGACACCGATGCCGAGCGTCGTTGGTAAGGAGCGGCAGTCATGCAAACAGCAGCCAAATCCGCGGTGGATGCCGACATATCCCTGGAGGAATCGGTCTCTGCCTGGATGGACGGCGAAGTGTCCGAAGACATTTTCCATGATCTCGCCTCCCCGCAGGGCCGCCGAACCTGGGACACCTATCACCTGATCGGCGATGCCCTGCGCAACGCCGACCTGGCCGTCAACCCCAGCGCGGCGTTCCATGCGCGCCTGTCGCGGGCGCTGGATGCCGAATTGCCCATCGTCGCCCCGCAGCGGCGCCGGTCGCCGCTGCGGCTAGGGCTGTCCGGCCTGGCCGTGGTCGCCGCCGTGGCCACCGTGGCCTGGGTGGCGCAGCCGTACATCATGGGCGGCTCGAGCCGGCCGGCCGATACCCGCGTGCTGGCCGATGCGTCGGCATCCGAAACCCCGGGCCTGCGCGACTATCTCGAAGCCCATCGCCAGATGGCCGGCCCCAGCGCGGTGCGCCAGGTCTCGTTCGATGCCGGAGCCGGACGTTGATCGCGCAGTTGCAACAGTTCTGTCGACCGCGCGGCCTGGTCCGCTGGCCCGCGCAAAGCGCCGGCTGGGCCCTGACCGCCGCCTTCCTGATGGCGCTCGCCGGCCACGAGGCGGCCCGGGCGGCCGAGCCGCCGCAGTCCAGCGCGGCCTCCATCCAGCTCCTGTACGACATCCAGCAGGCGGCCCGCAAGCAGGATTACGCCGGGGTGTTCCTGTACCAGCAGGGTGAAGTCATCCAGTCGTCGCGCCTGGTGCATGTCATCGACGGCACCGGCGAGCGCGAGCGGCTCGAGATCCTCGACGGCCAGCCGCGCGAGTATCTGCGCCACAACGACGAGATCCAGTGCCTGATCCCCGAGCGCAAGACGGTCCTCATGGAGCCGCGGCGCGGCGACCGCTTCCCCGGCCTGCTGCTGGGCAATCCCACCGAGCTGGCCCAGCATTACGACATCCGTGCCCAGGACAAGCTGCATCGCGTCGCCGACCGCCAGTGCCGCATCGTCACCATCGAGCCGCGCGACGGCCTTCGGTATGGCTACCGCCTGTGCGCCGACGTGGACACCAACCTGCTGCTCAAGGCCCAGACCGTCGATCCCGAGCAGGGCGTCGTGGAGCAGGTATCGTTCACATCCATCAAGGTGGGCGGCGGCGTCGATCCCGCCGAGCTGTCTTCGCGCTGGAGCACGCGCGACTGGAAAGTGCTGCAGCCGCGCATCGAGCCGGTCGACCTGGCCGCCCAGGGGTGGCGCATCCCGGCCCCCCGGGGCTTCGTGGCCATGATGCAGGTCAAGCGCTCGATGGGCCGCAGCACGGTCAACCAACTGGTGCTGTCCGACGGCCTGGCCGCCATCTCGGTGTTCATCGAGCCGTACGACAGCGAGCGCGGGCACCCCATGTCGGCCGGCGCGGCGCGCCGTGGCGCCATCAATATCTACGGCACGCGCATTGCTGACTTCTGGCTCACCGCCTTGGGCGAGGTCCCGGCCGCCACGCTGGAACAGCTCGCCACGTCCACTGAATACGTGCCCGTATCACCTCAATAACAACAAAACCTGCAAAAGGTTGGGGAATTTTCGGAGTCCTCTCATGAAAACACTTTCAGTGTCGAACTCTTTTTTCCGGCGCTTCTTCCTGGCCCTGCTGGCCGCCGTCATGCTGGCTGGCGCCTATGGGCCCACGGCACAGGCGCAGACCCAATCCGCTCCGCCCGCCGTGGCGCTGCCTGATTTCAGCGGCATCATTGCCAAGGTCGATCCCGGCGTCGTGAACATCCGCACCACGGCCAACGTGCCGGTGCGCTCGCCTGGCGGCACCGATCCCTACGAACTGTTCCGCTGGTTCTTCGGCCCCGATTTCCAGCCGCCCGGCATGCCGCCGCAGCAGCAGATGCCGCGCCAGGCTCCCGAGGAGCGCAAGGTGCCGCGCGGCGTGGGGTCCGGCTTCTTCATCTCCGAAGACGGCTATATCCTCACCAATAACCACGTCGTCAGCGACGCGGCCGACATCTACGTGACGCTCACCGACGGGCGCGAGTTCAAGGCCAAGGTCGTCGGCACCGACGAGCGCACCGACGTGGCCCTGATCAAGGTCGACGCCAAGGGCATGACGCCGCTGTCGATCGGCGATCCGAAGCAGCTCAAGAAAGGCCAATGGGTGCTGGCCATCGGTTCGCCGTTCGGCCTGGATTCCACCGCCACCGCGGGGATCGTCAGCGCCATCGGCCGCGACACCGGCGAATACCTGCCCTTCATCCAGACCGACGTGGCGGTCAACCCCGGCAACTCGGGCGGCCCGCTGCTCAACCTGAACGGCGAAGTGGTCGGCATCAATTCGCAGATCATCTCGCGCAGCGGCGGCTTCATGGGCATTTCGCTGGCGATTCCCATCGACGAGGCCATGCGCGTGGCCGACCAGCTGCGCGCCACCGGCAAGGTCACTCGCGGCCGCATCGGCGTGCAGATCAGCGAAGTGGGCAAGGACGTCGCCGAAGCGATCGGCCTGCCGCGCGCCGAGGGCGCGCTGGTCAGCAACGTCGAGGCGGACGGCCCGGCCGCCGACGCCGGCGTGAAGCCGGGCGACGTGATCACCTCGTTCCATGGCGAGGCGATCAAGCGCTGGTCCGACCTGCCGCGCATCGTCGGCGAGACCAAGCCGGGTACCCGCGCCGACATGGAAGTGTGGCGCCGTGGCAAGACGGTCACGCTGTCGGTCAAGGTGGGCGAGCTCACCAGCACGGCCGCGGCCGCCGACGCCCAGCAAGAAGCCGTGCCGGAGCAGACCGGCAATGCGCTGGGGCTGGGCGTGGTCGACGTGCCGGCCGAGGTCCAGCGCAAGCTGGGCATCAAGGGCGGGGTGCAGGTGCGTGTCGCCGACGGCGCTGCCGCCATGGCGGGCCTGCGGCCTGGCGACATCGTGCTGGCCATCAACAACACCGACGTGACCGGCGCCAGCCAGTTCCAGGACCTGGTCAAGCGCCTGCCGAAGGGCAAGGCAGCCGGCCTGCTGGTGCGCCGCGGCGACCAAACCCAGTGGGTGGCGGTAGAGCCGTCCAAATAACCCGCAAGACCAGCTAAAATGGCTGGTTGCCGCAAAAAGGGGGCGCCATGCGCCCCCTCGTTTTTGGCCCGCCGCCGGGCGGGTGCATGCGCCGGTCCCGCGCGATTCGTCCCTTTTTAATCCACCCTATGCAGCATATCCGCAATTTCTCCATCATTGCCCATATCGATCATGGCAAATCGACCCTGGCCGATCGCCTGATCCAGCGTTGCGGCGGGTTGGCGGCGCGCGAAATGTCGGCGCAGGTGCTGGATTCCATGGATATCGAGCGCGAGCGCGGCATCACCATCAAGGCCCAGACCGCCGCCCTGCAGTACCAGGCCCAGGATGGCAAGGTATACAACCTGAACCTGATCGACACCCCGGGCCACGTCGACTTCTCGTACGAGGTCAGCCGTTCGCTGTCGGCGTGCGAAGGCGCGCTGCTGGTCGTGGACGCCTCGCAGGGCGTCGAGGCCCAGACCGTGGCCAATTGCTATACCGCCATCGAACTGGGCGTCGAGGTCCTGCCCGTCTTGAACAAGATGGACCTGCCCCAGGCCGACCCCGATGCGGCGCGCCAGGAGGTCGAGGACGTCATCGGCATCGATGCCTCGCAGGCGGTGCTGGCCAGCGCCAAGACGGGGCAGGGCATCGACGAGATCCTCGAAACCATCGTGGCGCGCGTGCCGCCGCCCAAGGGCGACCCCGCTGCGCCGCTGCAGGCGCTGATCATCGACTCCTGGTTCGACAACTACGTCGGCGTGGTCATGCTGGTGCGCATCGTCAACGGGGTGCTGCGTCCCAAGGACAAGATCCTGCTGATGGCCTCCGGCGCCACCCACCTGTGCGAGCAGACCGGCGTGTTCACGCCCAAGTCGCAGCCGCGCACCGAGCTGTCGGCCGGCGAAGTAGGCTTCGTCATTGCCGGCATCAAGGAACTGGCCCACGCCAAAGTGGGCGATACCATCACCTTGGCGGGCAAGCCGGCGCCCAGCCCGCTGCCCGGCTTCAAGGAGGTCAAGCCGCAGGTGTTCGCCGGCCTGTATCCGGTCGAAAGCTCGGAATACGATCAACTGCGCGATTCGCTCGAGAAGCTCAAGCTCAACGACGCGGCGCTGATGTTCGAGCCCGAGGTCTCGCAGGCGCTCGGTTTCGGCTTCCGCTGCGGCTTCCTGGGGCTGCTGCACATGGAGATCGTGCAGGAGCGCCTGGAGCGTGAATTCGACATGGACATCATCACCACCGCGCCGTCGGTGGTGTACGAAGTCGAGCAGCGCGATGGCAGCCTCGAAGTCATCGACAGCCCGTCGCGCATGCCGGAGATCGGCAAGATCGCCGACATCCGCGAGCCCATCGTCAAGGTGACGCTGTTCATGCCCCAGGAGTACGTGGGGCCGGTCATGACGCTGTGCAACAACAAGCGCGGCGTGCAGATCAACATGAGCTATCACGGGCGCCAGGTGCACTTGACCTACGAGATACCGCTGGCCGAGATCGTGCTCGATTTCTTCGACCGGCTCAAGTCCGTGTCGCGCGGCTACGCCTCGATGGACTACGAGTTCCTCGAGTACCGCTCGGCCGACGTGGTCCGGGTCGACCTGCTCATCAACGGCGACAAGGTCGACGCGCTCGCCATGATCGTGCACCGCGCCAATGCCCGGCACCGGGCCCGCGACGTGGTCACCCGCATGCGCGGCCTGATCCCGCGCCAGATGTTCGACGTGGCCATCCAGGCGGCCATCGGCGCCGAAGTCATCGCGCGCGAGAACGTCAAGGCGTTGCGCAAGAACGTGCTGGCCAAGTGCTACGGCGGCGACATCACCCGCAAGAAGAAGCTGCTTGAAAAGCAGAAGGCCGGCAAGAAGCGCATGAAGCAGGTCGGCAGCGTAGAAATCCCGCAAGAGGCTTTCCTGGCCATTCTGCAAGTCGAAGACAAGTAGCGATAAAAGGCGGCATACCCCATGAGCTGGAATTTTGCACTGATACTTTTTGTGCTGCTGGTAGTAACCGGCGTCATCTGGGCCCTGGATGTCGCGGTATTGCGGCGCCGGCGCGCGCAGCGCGCCCAGGCCGCCGCCGCGGCGACGGACACCAGCCATGCGGCCGATCCCCAGGAAGCGGCGCGCCTGCGCCAGGAAGCCGCCTCGGCCGCCACCTGCGTGCCGTGGTGGGTGGAGTACGCGGTCAGCTTCTTTCCGGTGATCCTGTTTGTGTTCGTGCTGCGCTCGTTCGTGGTCGAGCCGTTCCGCATCCCGTCGGGTTCCATGCTGCCCACGCTGCAATCGGGAGACCTTATCTTGGTCAACAAGTTCAGCTATGGCATCCGCCTGCCCATCATCGACCAGAAGGTCATCGAGGTGGGTTCGCCGCAGCGCGGCGATGTGGTGGTGTTCCGCTATCCCGTGGACCCCGCGGTGGACTACATCAAGCGCATCGTCGGCCTGCCGGGCGACGAGGTCGCCTATGTGGACAAGAAGCTCTACGTCAACGGCCAACTGGTGCCGCACACCGCCGACGGCCAGTATTTCGAGCCGGACCGGGTTTCTTATATTGCTCAATATAAAGAGAAATTGGGCGACGTTGAGCACAAAATACTGCTGGATGAGAGCAAATCCCAGATTTACGGCCCGATCTGGAAATTTCCCAACCTGAAGAACTGCGATTACGCCCGTAATGGAGTACGCTGCAAAGTACCTGAAGGCCATTATTTCGCCATGGGCGACAACCGGGACAACAGCGCCGACAGCCGCTACTGGGGGTTCGTCCCTGACGCTAATATCGTCGGGAAGGCATTCTTTGTCTGGATGAACTTCAGCGACCTCAGCCGTATCGGCAGTTTTAATTGACATGTCCCTCGCCACGCTGGAAACCCGCCTGGATCATCGCTTCGGCAATCCTGCCCTGCTCGAGCAGGCGCTGACGCACCGAAGCCACAGCGCTCGCCACAACGAGCGCCTGGAATTCCTGGGTGATTCCGTGCTGAATTTCGTCGTGGCGGCCATGTTGTTCGAACGTTTTCCCAAGCTCGACGAAGGCGACCTGTCGCGGCTGCGGGCCAACCTGGTCAAGCAGGCGTCGCTGGCCGACATCGGCCAGCGGCTGGAGCTTTCGCAACACCTGCGCCTGGGCGAGGGCGAACTCAAGAGCGGCGGCTTTCGCCGTCCATCCATCCTGGCCGACGCGGTCGAGGCGATTTTCGGCGCCACTTTCCTGGATGCCGGCTTTGAGGCGGCGCGCAAGGTCATTGTGCGCCAGTACCAGCCGGTGCTGGCCAGCGTCGACCCCAAGACGCTCGGCAAGGACGCCAAGACCCTGTTGCAGGAATTCCTGCAGGGCCGCAAGCTGGCGCTGCCGCTGTATACCGTGGTGGCCACCCATGGCGCCGCGCACAGCCAGCAGTTCGAAGTCGAATGCGCCATTCCGGCGCTCGAGATCAAGGTCGTGGCCCCTGGCGCCAGCCGGCGCGCGGCTGAACAATCGGCCGCCAAGCTGGCGCTCGAGGCTGCCCAGACCATCAGTCCGGCCAGCCGTGCCGCGCGCAAGTCCGGCAAGGCGCGCAAAACCGCGCAACTGTCGCTGCCCGTGGCGGTTGCCCAAGAGGTCAAATGAGCGATACCCCTTTCCGGACCGGCTTCGTTGCCGTGGTCGGCCGTCCCAATGTCGGCAAGTCGACGCTCACCAACGCCCTGATCGGCTCGAAGATCTCCATCGTGTCGCGCAAAGCGCAAACCACGCGGCATCGCATCCATGGCGTGCTGACGCGGGAGCACGAGCAGTTCGTGTTCGTCGACACGCCGGGCTTCCAGACGCGTCATGGCGGCGCCATGAACCGCATGATGAACCGCGTGGTCACGCAGGCGCTGGCCGAGGTGGACGTGGTGGTGCATGTGGTCGAGGCGGGCAAGTGGACCGACGGTGATGCCAAGCTGCTGCCGCTGCTGCCCGAGCCGCGCCGGACCATCCTGGTGGTCAGCAAGATCGACGCGCTCAAGCGCCGCGATGAGCTCTATCCGTTCGTCTCCAGGATCGTCGCCCAGCATCCCTATGATGCCGTGGTGCCGGTCAGCGCCATCAAGAACCAGCAGCTCGGCGAGCTGCTCGACGAGATCGCCAGCCGCTTGCCCGAGGGCGAGCCGCTGTTCGAGGAAGACACGCTGACGGACCGGCCGGTGCGGTTCATCGCCGCCGAACTGCTGCGCGAGAAGATCTTCCGGCTGGTGGGCGACGAACTGCCCTATGGCTGTACGGTCGTCATCGAGCAATGGGAAGAAACTGACCAGAACGCCCGCGTGGCCGCCTGTGTCGTGGTCGAGCGCGACAGCCACCGGCCCATCCTGCTGGGCGCCGGCGGGGCGCACATGAAGCGCATCGCCACCGAGGCGCGCCAGGACATTGCCAAGTTGCTCGACAAGCCGGTGCACCTGGAGGTCTATATCAAGGTGCGCAAGGGCTGGTCGGACCGCGAAAGCGCGCTGCGCGACCTGGGCTATGAGTAGAAGGGCGCACCGCGTCCAGGATTGCGCCGCCTATATGCTCCACGCCACCGCGTGGCGCGAGACATCCCTGATCGTCCAGAGCTTTTCCCGCGAACATGGCTGCGTGGCGCTGGTGGCCAAGGGCGCCAAGCGCCCGTATTCGGTGCTGCGGCCGGTGCTGTCGGCCTTCCAGCCGCTGCAGCTGTCCTGGAGCGGCGCCGGCGAGGTGAAGACGCTGACTCGCGCCGAGGTCGCCGGGCTGCGCGCGCTGACCGGCACGGGCCTGATGTCGGCCTGGTACATGAACGAACTGCTGTTGCGCCTGCTGCCGCGCGAGGATGCCCATCCGGCGTTGTTCGACGCCTACGACACCGCCCTGCAGCAACTGGCGGGCGGGACGCGGGCGGCCGGCGCGCTGCGGCGCTTCGAATGGACCTTGCTGCGCGAGACCGGCTACGGCATCGACGAGGCCGAGCCGGATTTCGACGATCCCGCCACCGAACCGGCGCTGCGCCGCGACCTGCGCGAACGGCTGGCCGCCAACCTGGCCGGCCGGCCGCTGTCCACCCGGCGGGTGCTGCTGGACCTGCAACGGATCTGAACCACGGCGCGCCGCCATGACTTTTACGCTCAAGCAGGTCGAAACGTTCCGCACCGTCTATGAAACCGAGAGCGTGACGGCCGCGGCCCGGCGCCTGGATGTCTCGCCGGCCACTGTCAGCGCCACGCTCGCCGCGCTGGAGGCCAGCATAGAGTTGCGGCTGTTCGAGCGAGTGCGCCAGCGCATGCAGCGCACGCCCGAGGCGACCCTGCTGTACGAGGAAATCCGCCGCCTGAACGTGGGCCTGGAAAGCCTGGGGCGCAAGATCCGCGCCATCCGCGGCGCGGCGCAGCCGCGCCTGCGGGTGGGCTGCATCCACGCCTACAGCGGCGTGGTGGTCAGCCCGGCCATCGGGCGCTTTCGCGCGCGCTATCCCGACACGCCGCTGTACCTGCAGATCCGCGACTCCAATACCTTGCGGGACATGGTCGTGTCGGGCGAACTCGACCTGGCCCTGGTGGCGGACGAGTCCGAGCTCGAAGGGCTGCGCGGGCACCGGCTGGCCAGCCTGCGGGCCGTGGCCGTGTTCCCGAAGGCGCATCCCATGGCACGCCTGGAGCAAGTGGACCTGGCCTGCCTGGCCGAGGCGGATGTGATCGCGCTCAATAGCGAGGATGGTTCGCGCAAGCGCCTGGATGCCCTGTTGCGGGCGGCCGGCGAGACCTTGCGCGTGGCGATCGAGACGCCGTATTCCAGCACCGTGTGCCAACTGGCGCTGGCGGGGCACGGCGTGGGCATCGCCAACCCGGCCACGGCCGTGGGCATGGAGCCCATGGGCCTGGCGTTCCGGCCGCTGGCCGTGCCGGTGCACTTCGAATGCCACATGATCCTGCATGGCAGCCGGCCCCTGTCCGAGGCCGGCAAGTTCTGGGCGACCTGCCTGCGCGAGGCCTTGGCGCCGCTGGTGCAGCGGTTCGGCGTCTGACGGCCCGGCGTGGCCGGCGCGGCAGCCGCGTCCCGGCCGCCCTCAGCCGCGCCGGCCGTCCGAGGTCAGCAGCAGCACGACCGACGATTCCGCATCGACCAGGCCGGCTTGTTTGAGTTGCGCAACGCCCGCCAGAGCCGCGGCCGACGACAGCTCGGTTGCCAGCCCCAGGTGCGCCAGTCGTTGTTGCGCCTGCGCGGCGGCGGCGTCGGAAACTGCCAGCGGCGTGCCGCCGGAATGCGCCAGCGCCTGCAGCGATTGCAGGGTGCAGGTGCCGCCGGCGATCGAGTATTGCCCGGTGGTGCCGTCCCACAGGCCCCGCGCATCGCCGCTGGCCAGGGCCCGCGCCAGGCGCGGGTACGGCTCGATGGCATGCAGCCGCGGCATGCGGGCGACGCGGCCCGTGTCGCGCAGGTGCTGCCAGCCCAGCATGATGCCCCACAGCAGGTCGCCGCGCGCGGTCGGCACCAGGATGTCCGTCGGCAGGCCGGCGGTATCGAGGATTTCCTCGGCGATTGGCTTGTAGCCCTCTACGCCGAACGCGTGCGTGCCCACGGGCGGGTTCAGGTAGTTGGTGCCGGCGAACGCGCCTTCCTCGCGGCACAACCGCGCCACGTACGGCCAGCGCGCCAGGCTGTCCTCGAAAGTGGCGAGCTTGGCGCCGAAGCGTTCCATGGCTTCGCGCTGCAGCGGCGGGCAATTGCGCATGATGGCGATGTCCGCCTGCAGCCCCGCGGCGGCGCAATAGGCCGCCAGCGCCACGCCGGCATTGCCGCTGGAAGCGGCCGCCACGCGCGCGGCCCCCGCCAGGCGGGCGCGCGAGACCAGCTGGGCGGCCATGCGGTCCTTGTGGCTGCCGGTGGGGTTGGCGCCCTCGCATTTCAGCCAGACGCTGCCCACGCCCTCGGCGTGCGCCAGGGCGGGCGCCGGCAGGCAGGGCGTGGCGCCTTCGCCGAGCGTGACCGGATCGAGCACCGGCAAAGGCATGCCCGCGCCGCCGGAAGGTTCATACAGGCATTCGAGCGAGGCGGGATGGCCGGCGGCCAGGCAGTGCGGGCAGCCCTCGGGATAATCGGCCACGGGCAGGATGGCCTGGCAGCGGATGCAGCGCAGGCTGGACAAGCGGGGGTTCATCAGCATGTTTCAGTACAACTCGGCAAGAGAATCCAGGGCGCGGGCGGGCGCCACTTGCAGCAGGCAGTCGCCATCGTCGCTGCGGGCCATGGCGCGCAGGCAGACGACCGTGCCGGCCTGCGGGCTGGCAAGCGCGCGCGGCGGGAGGTCCGGACGGGCCGGTTCGATCAATTGGCCGATCTCGTGTCCGGCCGCGACCGCCTGGCCCAGTTCGACGGCGGGCACGAAGACGCCGCCATCGCGGGCGCGCAGGGTGGCGGCGGGCGCGTCCAGGTCGTAGAGCGCGGACGGCGCGGCGGCCCGGCCGCGCGTTTCGAGCAGCCCCAGGTACGCCAGGCATCCTAGCAGGCCGTCGCGGCATTGCCGCACCAGTGCGGCACCGGTTTCCGCGCCGCCGCCGATCTCGGCGCTCAGGCGCAGCACGCCGTGGCGGCTGGCCGCCGCCGGCATGGAGCCGTCCTCGCCGGACCGGAAAAAGACGCAATGAGGCAGGCCGAACGCCTGTGCCAGCGCGGGCAGGCGCGGGTCGCAGGGATCCGCGCCGTAGCGGGTGATCACCGAGGCGGGCAGGTAGCGCAGCGATGCGCCGCCGCTGTGCACGTCGATCATCGCGTCGATGCGCGGCAACAGCCGGGCTTCAAGCGCGGCCGCCACGCTTTCGGTATAGCCGCGCACCGGCGTGCCCAGAAACGCGCGGTTGAGGTTGCCGCCGTCGGAGGGCGAGAGCCGGGTGCCGGCCAGCGAGGCCTCGGCGTTAGCGGCCGGCAGCAGGTATACCGTCCCGCGCTGCAGGCTGTCGGGCAGGCTGTGCCAGAGTTCCAGGATGGCCGCCTGGCCCTCCCATTCGTCGCCATGCACGCCGGCCACCAGGGCGACGGCGGGGCCGGGGCCCGCCTCAATGCGCAATACCGGCACCGTGACGCGGCGATAGGCCGAGGCATTGGTCGCGGCGGCGCAGGAGAAGTCTTCGCGGCTGGTCTTGGCCATGTGACAGGATCCCTCGCTTCAATCCAGCGTGGTGCCGGAAGCTTTGATGACGCGCTCCCACTTGGGCAGTTCCTTTGCGATCTGCGCCTGGACGTCGGCCGGCTTGCCGCCCAGCGGCTCCTGCGAGCGGCCGCGCAGTTCCTGGCTGACGGCGGGCGAGGCCAGGGCTGCGTTGAGCGCCGCGTTCAGGCGCTCGATCGCCTGCGGTGGCGTGCCGGCCGGCGCCACCAGCGCACTCCAGGCCGATTGTTCGTAGTCAGGATAGCCTTGTTCAGCGACGGTGGGCACGTCCGGATTGGAGGCGGCCCGTTGCCGGGTGGTGACGGCCAGCGCGCGCAGGCGCCCGTCCTTCAGATTGCCCAGCAGCGGCGGCAGGTTTTCCATCATGGAATCGACATGGCCGCCCAGCAGGTCGGCCAACTGCGCCGCGGTGGCCTTGTAGGGAATCTGGCGCACCGCGGCGCCAGTCTGCGCGACGAACAGCTTGACGCCCACTTCGCTGGTCGTGCCGGGGTCCGCCGACGTCATGGTCAGGCGGTCGGGCTGGGCCTTGGACGCCGCGATGAAGCTGCGCAGGTCTTGCCACGGCGAAGCGGCGTTCACCACGATCACATTGGGCGTCTCGGCGACCAGGCCGATCGGCGCGATGTCCTTGTCCAGGTCGTAGAGCTGCTGCTTGAAGAGATAGCGGTGCAACACCAGGGTGCCCACGTGCGCGTAGCCGATGGTGTAGCCGTCGGGCTTGGCGCGCACCAGGGCCTGCGTGCCGATGCGGCCGCCGGCGCCCACGCGGTTTTCGATCACCACGGGCTGGCCCAACTGCTGGCTCATCGCCTGCCCGACCAGGCGGGCCGTGATGTCGGCATTGCCGCCGGCGGCGGCCGGTACGATCAGCGTAATGGCGCGTTCAGGGTAATCGGCCATGGCGGGCTGCGCGGCCAGCAGCAGGGCCAGGGTGGCGAGACGGATAGTGTTTTTCATGACGACCTCCCGAGTCGTTGAGGGCTGCGCCATTGTGCGGCGATGCGTCCGGGAAATCGTTTGGTTTTTTGATATGGTTGTTCAGAAAAACATGAAACTGGCGCGGTCACGGCTGGCGCCGCGCCGCGCGGGCCTCAAGGCTGCTTCGACAGTTGCGGCAGCCAGCGCAAGCGCTTGCCGTCCTCGATCTTGTAGACGTCCAGTGTCTGGTAGTTGCCCGAGCCGGCGGTGACCAGCGTCACCGCCAGTTCGGGCTGCCCGTCGCCGTCGAGGTCTTTCAGCTCGGCCTGCCGCAATTCACCGTCGCGCGGCCGGATCAGCCCGTCGGCATAGTCGCCCACGGAGAGGTCGCGGTACAGCCGCACGCTGTACGAGCCGATCGAGGCCGGTTCGCCCGGCTCCTGAGCCACCACCACGGCGGCGGGCGCGGCGGCCAGCGGCACGACGATGGGGGCGGGCGCGGCGGCATCCGCCGGGCTGGGCGAGCCCGTCCATTCGACCACGCTGGCCTGGCTGCTGCGCCGATCCACCAGGCACAGCATGCTGACCGACGCGCCTTTCATGTGCGGCTGGGTGGCGTTGCCGCGCACCAGCAAGGCGGTCTGGCCGGAGCGGTCGTCGAATTGCATCGGCGTGCCGACTTGTTCCGTCTGGGTCAGTCCGGAGGCTTGCGCGCACAGGCGCAAGGCTTTGTCCTGCTGCTGCTGCCAGGCGGCCGGGGAACTCGCCAGTGCCGGCTGGCCGGCCAGCGACGCGGCGAGGAAGACGGGGATCAAGGCGGGGCGGAGGGCGTGCGCGGTCATCCGGTTTCTCGAAAAGGGAGGTGCGTAGTCATTTAGCACGTGCCGTGCCTGCTGTCCATGGCGCATGAAAAAGGGCCCGCGCTGGCGGGCCCCGAAATGCGAAGTACGGCGGGTTATTCGCGGTCGCCGCCGAAGATGCCGAGCAGCATCAGCAGGTTGGAGAACACGTTGTAGACATCCAGGTAGATGGCCAGCGTGGCGGAAACGTAGTTGGTTTCGCCGCCGTTGACCACGCGCTGCAGGTCCACCAGCATGAAGGCCGAGAAAATGACGATGGCCAGCACCGAGATGGTGAGCATGAGGGCCGGCATCTGCAGGAAGATGTTGGCCAGCGCCGCCACCAGGATGACCACGGCGCCGGTGAACAGCCACTTCTGCATGCTGGACAGGTCGCGCTTGATGGTGGTGGCCAGCGTGGCCATGGTGCCGAACACCACCGCGGTGCCGCCGAAGGCCGTCATGACCAGCTGGGCGCCGTTGCCCATGCCCAGCACGAAGCCCAGCAGGCGCGACAGCATGATGCCCATGAAGAACGTGAACGCCAGCAACAGGACCACGCCCAGCGAGCTGTGCTTGTTCTTTTCGACCGCGAACATCAGGCCGAAGGCGCCCACCAGAAAGACGATGGCCGACAGGCCGGGGCTGGCCATCATGACCTGGTTCACGCCGGTGTACAGGCCCACCGCCGCGCCCAGCACGGTGGGGATCAGCGACAGCGCCAGCAGCCAGTAGGTGTTGCGCAGGACCTTGTTGCGGACGACTTCGCCCGGCGCGCCGGCGTAGGCGCCGGAGCGATTGAAGGGGGAAGGACGATATTCGTTCATGGACGGCTCCTCTGAGCGGCAGATAAGGGGTTGCCCAATGGGTTTAGAGGGTTAGGATACCTGACAGTTCCCTGAAAAATCCATTCCCGGGCGTTTTTTTCGCCGCCGCCGGCATCCTGGAGGCGGCCGGGCGGCCTCCGGGCGGGGTCAGCCCGGGCGTACGCTGCGCACTGCCCGGTCGATCAGGGCGGGCAGTTCGGCTTCGAGCCGGGCGCGCAGGTTCGCCGCGGCGTCGTCGAGCGCCCGCTGCAGGGCCTGCTCCAGTTCGGCCTGCAGGGCGGCGCGCAGCACGGCATCGCTCGCGCCCACGCCGGTGGCGGTGCTCCAGGCGGCGTGCGGCAAGCCCGTGCCGCCGGCGGCATGCGCCGGCTGCGGGGGAGCCTGTTCGTCGGCGACCTGCGTGAGCACCGGCAGGTCCGGAGCGCCGGGGGCGGGTGGGCGGGCCGGCGGGGTCGCTTCCGCGGGCGGCGCCAGGGTGGGCTCGGCCCGCTGCGTCAAGGTGGGAATGCCGGGGTCCGGATAGCGTGGCATCGGGGGCTCCTGAGAGTGGCCGTCATGCCGTGCGGCCGGCCAGGTCATGGCTGTGCGGCGCGTGGCCGGCGGCCTGGTAGGCGCGCCAGCGCTGCCGGGCGGCCTGGCGGTCGGCCGGGTCGTCGGAGACGATTTCCAGCAGGCGGGCGAAACCATCGTAGGCCGGCGGACAGTCGTCGTCCAGGTTGAGCAGCCAGGTCTCGCCGTCGGCGTTGCCGGCGGCGGCCTGCGGGTCGGCCGCGGTGAGCACGACCGGCGTGTCCGGCGCCAGCGGGTCATTGGCCAGCACGTGCGGCACGAAGGAGGTGTCGTCGAACGCCCAGAGCATCCGGTCGAAGGCGGCCAGACGCGCGCCGTCGGCGCAGTAGACCACCAGCCGCTGGCCTGCCAGGTAGCGCTTGCGGGCGGCCTGGCAGGCCGCCCGCAAGCGGTCCGGGGCGCCGAAGGCGAAGTCGATGCGCGTCATGGGCGTGGCCGGGGGTCGGCTCAGGCCTGGTCGAGCAGGAACTGCATCAGCAAGGGCACCGGGCGGCCGGTGGCGCCCTTGTCCTTGCCGCTGCGCCAGGCGGTGCCGGCGATGTCGAGGTGGGCCCAGCGGTAGGCCTTGGCGAAGCGCGACAGGAAGCAGGCCGCGGTGACGGCGCCGCCCGGGGGGCCGCCGATGTTGGCGACGTCCGCGAAATTCGACTTGAGCTGGTCCTGGTAGGCGTCGTCCATCGGCATGCGCCAGGCCGTGTCGAGCGCCTGGCGGCCGGCCGCCAGCAGCGCGTCGGCCAGGGCATCGTCCGGCGAGAACAGGCCGGTGTTGACGTGGCCAAGCGCCACCACGCAGGCGCCCGTCAGGGTGGCGATGTCGACCACGGCCGAGGGCTTGAAGCGCTCCGCGTAGGTAAGGGCATCGCACAGGACCAGGCGGCCTTCCGCGTCGGTGTTGAGGATCTCGATGGTCTGGCCCGACATGCTGGTGACGATGTCGCCCGGCTTGTTGGCCTTGCCGCTGGGCAGGTTCTCGCAGGCGGCGATCAGGCCGACCACGTCGAGCGGCAGCTCGAGTTCGGCCAGGGCGCGGAAGGTGCCCAGCACGCTGGCCGCGCCGCACATGTCGTACTTCATTTCGTCCATGGTGGCGGCGGGCTTGAGCGAGATGCCGCCGGCATCGAAGGTGATGCCCTTGCCCACCAGCACCACCGGCCCCGCCTTGGCGGGTTTCTTGGCCGCCTTGCCGGCGTGCCGCAGCACGATGAAACGGAGCGGCTCGTCGGAGCCGCGCGCCACCGACAGGAACGAACCCATGCCGAGCGCCTCGACCTGCTTGCGGTCGAGGACTTCCACCTTGAGCGACTTGAATTCGCGCGCGAGCTTCTTGGCGGTGTCGCCCAGGTAGGTGGGCGTGCAGACGTTGCCCGGCAGGTTGCCCAGCGTGCGGGTGAGCTCCATGCCGTGCGCGATGGCGGCGCCCTCGCGCAGCCCCTGCTGGGCCTGCGCGGCGTCGCCGCGTTCGACGACCTGGACGATCTTCTTGAGCTTGGGGCGCGCGTCGCGATCGGGTTTGCCGAAGGTGGCGTCGTAATGGTAGGCGGCATTGCCCGCCGCGATGGCCGCGGCGCGCGCGCGGGCGCGCATGGCCACGTCGGCGATGGGGTTGGCCGCCAGCGTCGAGACGCCTTCGGTGACACGCGCCGCCACGCACGCCGCGGCGAAGCCCTGTTCGGCGGCGGCGTGGGCGCGCGCGCCGTATTCGGCCTGCTTGCCCAGGCCCACCAGCACCACGCGCTGCGCCGAGACACCAGGCAGGGCGCGCAGCACCAGCGTGGCGCCGGCGCGGCCGCGGAACTCGGCCTTGACGACCGCGCGCACGGCGTTGTTGCTGGCGCGGTCGATGATGTCGGCGGCGGGGCTGAGTTCGCCGTCGGCGTACACGCCCACGGCCAACGCGGCGGTTTTGATCTGGTGCAGGGAAGCGGTGGTCTGTGTGCTAAATTCCATGGAGGATTCCCGTGTGCGTGATGCAGTGCGGTTGATTATCCCGCATATTTTCACATGTCTCTATTCAAACGGTCTGTCGTCGCCGAGATCACCAGCCACGCGGGCGTCGTCTTTTCCACCCTGGTGGTGGTCTGGCTCAGCGTGCTGCTGGTGCGCCTGCTGGGCGAAGCCGCGGGCGGCACCATCGGCGCCGACGTGGTGCTGGGCCTGGCTGCCTTCTCCACCATCACCGCCTTGCCCACCGTGCTGGCGGTGTCGCTTTTCATCGCCGTGCTGACCACCGTGACGCGCAATTACCGCGAGTCCGAGATGGTCGTGTGGTTCGCCAGCGGGCTGTCGCTGGCGGACTGGCTGCGGCCGGTGCTGCGCGTCGCGGTGCCGGTGGCGGCGATGGTGGCGGTGCTCACGCTGGCGGCGTCGCCCTGGGCCTACCGGCAGATTGCCGAATACCGCGAGCGCTTCGAACAACGTTCCGACCTGTCCAAGGTCACGGCCGGCCAGTTCGCCGAATCGGGCGAGGGCGAGCGCGTGTTTTTCGCCGAAGAACCCACCAACCCGGACGACGAACTGGGCAACGTGTTCGCGCGCGAGACCGGGCCCGAATGGCTCAGCGTCATGACTGCCAGCAGCGCGCGTATCCAGACCGAAGCCAACGGCGACCGCTTCCTCGTGCTGGGGCGCGGCCACCGATACGACCTCAAGCCCGGTACGCCCGAGATCCGGCTGGTCGATTTCGCACAGTATGGCGTGCGGCTCGAGAGCAAGTCGGGCGACCCCATCGCCGAGGCGCGCGCGGCCGCCGAGCGTTCCAGCAAGGCGCGTCCGACCCTGCAGCTCATTGCCGACGATACCGACAGTTCCTGGGCCCAGATCATGTGGCGCATATCGCTGCCGCTGGCGGCGCTGAACCTGGCCTTGCTGGCCATTCCGCTGGGGGCGGTGAACCCGCGCCTGGGCCGTTCGGGCGACCTGCTCATCGCCGGCCTGGTGGGGCTGCTGTATATGAATCTGATCAACCTGTCGCGCGCCTGGATCAGCAGCGGCAAGCTGCCGTTCGGCGTCGGCGTGTGGGCCGTGCATGCCGTGGTGGTGGCGCTGGCCGCCTACCTGCTGATGCGCCGGCTGCGCGTCAAGGCGCCGCGCACGTCCTAGCCCTCGGGTCGCCGGCCGGGCCGCTATGACGCCTCCCGGCTACGGCAGATAGCGCATGGCGCCTTGCCGGCCGGCCAGCAGGTCGGCATTGTGCGTGGCCGAGCGGCGCATGAAATCCCACAGCACCGCCATGCGCTTGAGCTTGTGCAGGTCCTCGTGGCAGTACATCCAGAAGCTGCGGGTGATGGCGATGTCGTCGCCCAGCACGGGCACCAGGCGCTCGTCCTGGGCCGCGATGAAGCAGGGCAGGATGGCCAGCGAACGGCCCTGCAGCGCGGCATGGTATTGCGCGATGACACTGGTGCTGCGCAGCACCACGCGGCTCTCCGGCAGCAGGTCCTCCAGATAGCGCAGCCGCTCGCTGAACAGCAGTTCGTCGACGTAGCCGATGAAGGTGTGGCCGGCCAGGTCGCCGCGCGCCGCGATGGGCGGGTGGCGCGCCAGATAGCCCGGCGTGCCGTACAGGCGCAGCGTGTAGTCGCACAGCTTGGTGCACACATAGGGCCCGCGCTGCGGGCGTTCGATCGTGATGGCCAGGTCCGCCTCGCGCTTGGACAGGCTGACGAAACGCGGCACCGGCAGGATGTCGAGCGTAATGTGCGGATAGCGGCGCTGGAAATCCGCCGCCAGCGGCGTCAGCACATAGCTGCCGAAGCCCTCCGTGGCGCCGATGCGCAGGTGGCCGGACAGGGCCTGGCCGATGCCGGACAGATTTTCCCGGGCGCTTTGCACCGCGCTTTCCATCTGTTCGGCATAGACGAACAGGCGCTGCCCGTCCTCGGTGAGCACGAAGCCCGCGCTGCGCGATTTCTCGAACAGCAGGCTGTCCAGTTCGGCTTCCAGGGCGCGGATGCGCCGCGACACGGTGGTGTGCTCGACGCCCAGCCGCCGCGCCGCCGCGCTGACCCGCTGCGTGCGGGCCACCTCGAGGAAATAGCGCAGGCCGTCCCAGTCCAGCATGTGGCGCTCCTTGTTCATTCGTGCACAATGAATGTGCAATTTGTGCTGTTGCTGGCTGATTTTTACACATCTACACTAGGCCGGCAGGCCCGCATCCGTCGGTGCCGCCGCCAACAACAGCAAGAATCACCGGAGACAAGCCATGACACTGCACGCTCGCGGGTTCGCCGCAGGCCTCTGCCTGGGCGCCATGCTGACGGCCCAGGCGCTCGCCGCCGACCGTCCCCCCGTCAAGATCGGCATCCTGACCGATATGTCGGGGACCTACGCGGCCATGGGAGGCGCCGGCTCGGTGGCCGCCGCCCAGCTGGCCATCGACGACTGCCTGGCGGCCGAATGCAAGGGCATGCAGATCGAACTGGTGTCGGCCGACAACCAGAACAAGGCCGACGTCGGCGCCGCCCGCGCGCGCGAATGGTTCGATCGCGACGGCGTGACCGCCATCGCCGACCTGACCAATTCGGCCGTGGCGCTGGCCGTGCAGGGCATCGCGCGCGAGAAGAACAAGGTCGTGATGTTTTCCGGTCCGGCCACCACCGCGCTGACCAACAAGGAATGCTCGCCGGTCGGGTTCCACTGGATGTTCGACACCTATTCGCAATCGGCCGGCGGCGCCAAGGCGACCGTGCGGGCCGGCGGCAAGTCGTGGTACTTCATCACGGTCGACTATGCGTTCGGCCATTCCCTGGAAGCCGACACCGCCAAGGCCGTCAAGGCCCTGGGCGGCACGGTGGCCGGCAGCGTGCGCCATCCGCTGAACGCGCCCGACTTCGCCTCGTACCTGCTGCAGGCGCAGAGTTCCGGCGCGCAGGTCGTGGCGCTGGCCAACGGCGGGCAGGACACGGTCAACGCGGTCAAGCAGGCGCGCGAGTTCGGCATCGTCGAGGGCGGCCAGCGCCTGGTCTCGCTGCTGATCTTCCTGTCGGACCTGCGCGCCCTCGGCCTGGAAAACGCCCAGGGCCTGTCGTATGTGGACGGCTTCTACTGGGACTACGACGATCAGACGCGCGCCTGGTCGAGCCGCTTCGAGAAAGCGTTCCGCGGCCTGAAGCCCACCATGACGCAGGCCGCCGTCTATTCCAGCGTGCTGCATTACCTGCGCGCGGTGGCCGCCGCCGGCAGCACCGATGGCCGCGTGGTGGCAGACAAGATGCGCGAACTGCCCATCAAGGACCCGATCATGCGCAACGCCAGCATCCGGCCCGATGGCCGGGTCATTCATGACATGTATCTGTACGAGGTCAAGAAGCCGGGCGACTCCAAGGGCGGCTGGGATTATTCCAAGCTGGTCGCCACCATCCCGGCCGACGAGGCCTTCCAGCCGCTGGCGGACTCGACCTGCCCGCTGCTGAAGCAGTAAAACGGACGTACCGGGCGGCCCGCGGGCCGCCCTGGCGGCCGGCGGTATCCCGTTATTCATGAGGAGCATCCAATGAGCGAAGTCCCCAGCGTGCCGCTATTGATCGGCGGCAAGCTCGTGCAATCCAAGACCACCGAATGGCGCGACGTGGTCGATCCGGCCACCCAGAAAGTGGTCGCCCGCGTTCCCTTTGCCACGCGCGAGGAGCTGGACCTGGCGGTCGCCAACGCCAAAGAGGCCTTCCAGACCTGGCGCAACACCGGGCAGGGCGCGCGCATGCGCGTCATGCTGAAGCTGCAGCAACTGCTGCGCGAGAACACCGGCAAGCTGGCCGAGATGATCACCCGCGAACATGGCAAGACCCTGCCCGACGCGGAAGGTGAAGTCGGCCGCGGCCTGGAAGTGGTCGAGCATGCCTGCTCGATCGCCAACCTGCAGTTGGGCGAATATGCGGAAAACGCCGCCGGCGGCATCGACGTCTACACGCTGATCCAGCCGCTGGGCGTCTGCGCGGGCATCACGGCGTTCAATTTCCCGGTGATGCTGCCGTGCTTCATGTTCCCGATCGCGGTGGCCTGCGGCAACACGTTCGTGCTCAAGCCGTCCGAACAGGACCCGAGCTCGTCGCTGTTCCTGGCGCAGCTCGCGCTCGAGGCCGGCCTGCCGCCCGGCGTGCTGAACGTGGTGCATGGCGGCCCCGAGATCGCCAACGGCCTGTGCGAGCATCCCGACATCAAGGCGGTGTCGTTCATCGGCTCGACCCGCGTCGGCTCCGAGATCTACCATCGCGCCTCGAACGCGGGCAAGCGCTGCCAGGCCATGATGGGCGCCAAGAACCATTGCGTGATCCTGCCCGACGCCGACCCCGAAGTGGCGCTGAACCAGTTGGTGGGCGCGGCCTTCGGCGCCGCCGGCCAGCGCTGCATGGCCGCCTCGGTGGCCGTGCTGGTCGGCGAGGCGCGCAACTGGCTGCCCGATTTCGTCGAGCGCGCCAAGCGCCTGAAAGTCAATGCCGGGACCGACCGCGAAGCCGACCTCGGCCCGCTGGTGT
The DNA here is from genome assembly GCF_002261345.1 of Bordetella genomosp. 2. Taxonomy (GTDB): domain Bacteria; phylum Pseudomonadota; class Gammaproteobacteria; order Burkholderiales; family Burkholderiaceae_B; genus Bordetella_A. The sequence goes on from NZ_NEVT01000003.1 coordinate 838,719, forward strand.
CGCCCAATGCCAAGAAGCGCGTCGAAAGCCTGATCCAGCAAGGGGTGGATGAAGGCGCCAAGCTGCTGCTGGACGGCCGCAACTTGAAAGTGGCGGGTTTCGAGCAGGGCAACTTCGTGGGCCCGACGGTGTTCGACGGCGTCACCGAGAACATGACCATCTACACCGAAGAGATCTTCGGCCCGGTGCTGTGCGTGGTGGGCGTCGATACGCTGGAAGAGGCGGTGGCCTTCATCAACCGCAACCCGAACGGCAACGGGGTGGCCCTGTTCACGCAGGACGGCGGCGCGGCGCGCTACTTCCAGAACAACATCGACGTCGGACAGGTGGGCATCAACATTCCCATCCCGGTGCCCGTGGCCTGGTTCAGCTTCACCGGCTCGCGCGGCTCGAAGCTGGGCGACCTGGGCCCGAACGGCAAGCAGGCGGTGCAGTTCTGGACCCAGACCAAGACCGTGACCGCGCGCTGGTCGGCGCACGGGCGCACGGTCAACACCACCATCTCGATGCGCTGATCTCGCGGCGGCGCGGCGTTCATTGCCGCGCCGCCGTGCTCAGTCGCGGCCGGCCGTCGACGGCTGCGGCAGGTGGTCCAGCGGCAGGGCCGTCTGGCCCTTGATCGTGGCGATCGCAAAATTGCTGCGGATGTCGCTGACGCCGGGGAGCTTGAGCAGCGCTTCCATCAGCAATGATTCGTAGGCGGCCAGGTCCGGCACGACCACCTGCAGCAGGAAGTCGGATTCGCCGGACACCAGGTGACATGACACCACCGCCGGCAGCAGCGCCACCGCTTCCCGGAAAGCCGCCGCCTCTTCGGCATGGTGGCGGTCCACCTTGACGCCGACGAAGACCGTCAGCCCCAGGCCGATGCCGGTGCGGTCCAGCGCCGCGTGATATCCGCCGATGATGCCGGCTTCCTCCAGCAGGCGCACACGCCGCAGGCAGGGAGAAGGCGACAGGCCGACCTCTTCGGCCAGCTGCACATTGGTCAGGCGCGCATCGCGCTGCAGCGCCGCCAGGATGCTTCGATCGAGGTTGTCGAGCTTCATTGGCACAAAATGAAGGTTTAATGGTTTCCAGTGGCGTAATGTGCCACTTCTGGCCGGAAAAATACACAACTACGCAATACGGCCCGGCTGCGCAGCCGATATGCTTTTGTCGATGAGTTGCTTCGACAAAGGTTCGCATGCCTGACATCGCAATGTTCGTGGGCGCCCTGGTGGCGGTCTATCTGGTGTCAGGGCCCGACATGGTGCTGGTGCTGCAGACGTCCAGCACGCAAGGACGCGCCGCGGCCATGGCGGCGGCCGCCGGCCTGGCCCTGGCGCGCGCCTCCCACGTGGCCCTGGCGGCGCTCGGGCTGGCGGCATTGCTGAAAACCGCGCCCTGGGTGTTCGAGGCCGTCAGGGCGGCCGGCGCGGCCTACCTGGTGTGGCTCGGCATCAAGATCGGGCGGACCGCGTCGCTGGTGCCCGACGCCTTTCCAGCCGGCCGCACGGACCGCCGCCGGGTATACGCGCGGGCCGCCTGGCGGGGCCTGCTGACCAGCGGCTCCAATCCCAAGGCGCTGTTGTTCTGCTCGGTGCTGCTGCCGCAATTCGTCCATCCCGAGCGCGGCTCCGTGGCCAGCCAGTTCCTGTGGCTGGGCGTGATCGTGGTGGTCCTGGGCCTGCTGTTCGACGCCATGCTCGCCGTGGCCGGCATGGGGCTGGGGCGCTGGCTGCGCAGTCATCCCATCGCCCAGCATATCCAGCGCTGGACCTTCGCCGCGCTGCTGATCGGCTTCGGCGCCCGCCTGGCATTATCGGGCCGGCCTCAATGAAACAATATGCCCTGCGCCCGCTTGATTTGCCGCAAGCGCGAAGGGGAATGCCGGGCAATTCTCTAAGTTTATAACCAATAATAATATAGAAGTGGTTCTTTATTACTTATAATTGGCCCGTCTATCAGGGGCCACCATGAACCTGCAGCAATTCCGTTTTGTGCGCGAAACCATCCGCCGCGACTTCAACCTGACCGAAGCCGCGCGCATGCTCTATACCTCCCAACCCGGCGTGTCCAAGGCCATCATCGAGTTCGAGGATGAACTGGGGATCAAGATCTTCGAGCGGCATGGCAAGCGCATCAAGGGGCTGACCAAGCCCGGCCTGGCTGTCTCGCAGGTCATCGACCGCATCATGCGCGAAGTCGACAACCTGAAGAAAGTCAGCGATGAATTCGCGCGCCGCGACGAAGGCGGCCTGATCATCGCCTGCACCCATACCCAGGCGCGCTACCTGCTGCCGCGCGTCATTCCCGGTTTCCGCCAGCAGTTCCCCAAGGTGCACCTGTCGCTGGCCGAGGGCAGCCCCGCCCAGCTGGCCGAAATGGTGCTTCATGAACAGGCCGACCTGGCGCTGGCCACCGAATCGCTGGCGTTGACGCCCGGCCTGGCCACCTTGCCCGTCTACACCTGGGAGCACACCGTGGTCGTGCGGCCCGACCATCCGCTGGCCGAGCTGACCTCCAGCGCCGCCAAGAACCTGAAGCTGGCGCAACTGGCGGAATACCCCATCGTGACCTATGACCGCGCGTTCACCGGCCGCAGCACCATCGACGAAGTCTTCGCCAGCCAGGGCATCCATCCCGACATCGTGCTGGAAGCGATCGATGCCGACGTGATCAAGACCTACGTGGATGTGGGCCTGGGCATCGGCATCATCGCCGGCGTGGCCTACGATCCGCGCCGCGACGGCAACCTGGTGGGCCTGCCGGTGGGGCACCTGTTCGGCACGCACACCACCCGGGTCGGCGTGAAGGCGGGCGTGTTCCTGCGCGACTATGTCTATACGTTCCTGGAGATGATGTCCCCCTCGCTGACCCGCCAGGTTGTGACCGAGGCGGTCCAGGGCGCCAAGGCCTGACCGCGGCGCGCGGCGCACCGAGCCCGGCCCAGGCGGCCGGGCTTTTTTGTTTGCGCGCCCCGGGCTTCGCTATGTCGGGCTGATGGCCGATAAAAATAATTAAATAAGAACCGATCTCATTTGTGTTGACTAAAAAATGGGAATCATTATCATTAACTCCACGTCTCAACGATCTGGAGTACATATCATGGCAGCAGCGCTTAGCGCGGTGGTGGTGGGCGCCGACAGGCTGGGGAATATTCCGGACCTGCTGAAGGGGCACAATATTTCGATCACGCACCACATCAGTGGGCGCGATCCGTCGCACCAGAAGAAGACGCTGCAGTTGCCTTCCGGCACGCAGCTTGTCATCTTGCTGACCGATTTCCTCGGTCACAACGTCATGAAGACCTTCCGCAACGCGGCGCAGCGCGGCGGCATCAGGGTGGTGGCGTGTCGGCGTTCGGTCTGCAGCATGCAGCAGGCGCTGCAGCAATGCGGCCTGTGCGCCGGGCACTGAGGCCGCGGTGAACAGGCGGCCCGGCCGCTAGGGCCGGGGGGCGGCCCCGGCCGAGGCCAGCAGGCCGCCATCGAGGCGGCGCGCGCCGTTGTAGCGCTTGGCCCAGTAGGCCAGCGTCATTTTCTCGATGCGCACCACGCCGCCGGAACTGGGCGAATGCACGAAGCGGTCGTCGCCCAGGTAGATGCCTACATGCGAGTAGCGGCGGCCCAGCGTGTTGAAGAACACCAGGTCGCCCGGCTGCAACTGCTTGCGTTCGATGGCCGTGCCCATCAGGGCCATCGACGAAGCATTGCGCGGCAGCTTGAGCCCCAGCCCGCGTTCGGCCGAATAAGCCACCAGGCCGCTGCAATCGAAACCTTCTTCGGGCGACGAGCCCCCATAGCGATAGCGCACGCCGAGCTGGTCGAGGGCTTCGTCGATGAGCGGATTGGCGATGGCCTGCTGGCGTTCGCGGCTGAGCTTGCGCGTGACGAGCGCGCCGATCGGGTCGCCCGAGGAGGCGGCCCAGGCCAGGTCCTGCGATTCGAGCGAGGCCGTGTCGCGGCGCGGGCCGCTGCCCGCGCAGCCGGCCAGCAGCACGCACGCGGCGAGCGCCGTCAAGGCGGCGCCCCGGTGGAGGGATCCGAAGCGTGGAGTGTCAGGTTGCGCGCGCGTGAGGTGCCTGTGCATGCCCGCCCGGACGGGCCGGCCGGCCCGCCTTAGGTGATGAGGTTGGCGCGATTCTATCAAACCGCCGCGACGCCGGGTCGTTGGCGCCCGCCGGCCTTGCCATGCCGCAAGCCGCGCGGCCGGCCTGGGGAATACCCCAGGTCCGGGGGCAAGCCTGGTGCAAGTTTTGCCGGCCACAATAGCGGGGAATGGCCACAGAGCCACCCAAGGAGAGCCCGCGCATCTACGGAGACACCCATGCAAAAGACCCGCGATTTCCACCGCCGATCCATCGAAGACCGCGACGCATTCTGGCGCGAGGAGGCCGGCCGCATCCACTGGGAAACGCCGTTCGAGCAGGTGCTCGATTATTCCCGTCCGCCATTCGCGCGCTGGTTCGTCGGCGGGCGCACCAATCTCTGCTACAACGCGGTGGACCGCTGGCTGCCCCAGCAGGCCGACAAACCGGCCCTGATCTGGGTGTCCACCGAGGTCGACCGCGAAACCGTCTACACGCGCCGGCAGCTCCACGAGGAAGTCAACGCCGTCGCCGCCATGCTGCGCGAACAGGGCGTGGGGCCGGGCGACCGGGTCCTGCTCTACATGCCGATGGTCCCGGAGGCCGTGTTCACCATGCTGGCCTGTGCCCGGCTGGGGGCGGTGCATTCGGTGGTGTTCGGCGGCTTCGCCTCGGTCAACCTCGCCCAGCGCATCGACGACGCCGCGCCGAAGGTCGTCGTCTCCACCGACGCCGGCTCGCGGGGCGGCAAGGTGGTGCCCTACAAGCCGCTGCTCGACCGGGCGCTGGGCCTGTGCGCCCGCCCGCCCGGCGCGGTCATCGTGCTCGACCGCGGGCTGGCGCCGTGCGAGCGGCAGGCCGGCCGCGACCTCGACTACGCCGAGCTGCGCGCGCGCCACCAGGGTGCGCACGTGCCGGTGCAGTGGGTCGAATCCTCCGACCCCAGCTACATCCTCTATACGTCCGGCACCACCGGCAAGCCCAAGGGCGTGCAGCGCGACACCGGCGGCTACGCCGTCGCGCTGGCCGCCTCCATGGAATACCTGTTCGACGGCAAGCCGGGCGACACCTATTTCTGCACCAGCGACATCGGCTGGGTGGTGGGGCATTCCTACATCGTCTACGGCCCGCTGATCGGCGGCCAGGCCACCATTCTTTACGAAGGCACGCCGGTGCGGCCGGACGGCGCCATCCTCTGGAAGCTGGTCGAGCGCTTCCAGGTCAATACCCTGTTCTCGGCGCCCACCGCGGTGCGGGTGCTGAAGCGCCAGGCGCCCGAACTGCTGGCGCGCCACGACCTGTCCTCGCTGCGGGCCGTCTACCTGGCCGGCGAGCCGCTCGACGAACCCACGGCGCAATGGATCTCGCAGGGACTCGGCAAGCCCATCATCGACAACTACTGGCAGACCGAATCCGGTTGGCCGATCCTGTCGGCGCAGTCCGGGGTCGAGCGCGTGCCCACGCGCTTCGGCAGCCCGTCGTTCCCGGTGTACGGGTTCGACGCCCGCATCGTCAGCGAGTCCACCGGCGAGGACCTCCCGCCCGGCAGCAAGGGCGTGGTGGCCATCGCGCCGCCGCTGCCGCCCGGCGCCATGTCCACCATCTGGGGCGACGACGCGCGTTTCGTGCAGACCTACTTCACCTCCATTCCGGGCCGGCAGCTGTATTCCACCTTCGACTGGGGGCGCGTCGACCAGGACGGCTACTGGTTCATCCTGGGCCGCACCGACGACGTCATCAACGTCGCCGGCCATCGCCTCGGCACGCGCGAGATCGAGGAATCCATCAACAGCCACAGCGGCGTGGCCGAATGCGCCGTGGTGGGCGTGGCCGATGCGCTCAAGGGCCAGGCCGCCATGGCCTTCGCGGTGCTGAAGAACCCGGCCGGCGCCGCCGGCCCTGATGCCGCGCGAGCCCTGGAAGGCGATATCATGCGCGTGGTGGAAGAACAGCTCGGCGCCGTCGCCCGGCCCGCCCGCATCCGTTTCGTGGCGGCGCTGCCCAAGACGCGGTCCGGCAAGGTGCTGCGGCGCGCCATCGTGGCCATCTGCGAAGGGCGCGACCCCGGCGATCTCACCACCATCGAAGATCCCACCTCACTCGACCAGATCAAGGAATCGCTGCAATGAAAAGCAAACTCGCGTTGACCGCCGAAGATGTCAAGAAAGCGCTGGCGGCCGCCGAGGCGCATGCCGTGAAGAACGGCTGGGCGGTCACCATCGCTATCGTCGACGACGGCGGGCATACGCTGGGCATGCTGCGGCTGGACGGCGCCGCGCCGATCTCCAGCCGCATCGCGCCGGCCAAGGCGCAAACCGCCGCGCTGGGGTGCCGCGAATCGCGCGCCTACGAAGAGATCATCAACAACGGCCGCTACGCGTTCCTGTCGGCGCCGCTGCTCGAAGGCATGCTCGAGGGCGGGGTGCCCATCGTGGCCGACGGCCAGGTGGTGGGCGCGGTGGGCGTCTCGGGCGTGAAGTCGTCCGAAGACGCCGAGATCGCGCGGGCCGGCATCGCGGCGCTCGGCCTGTGACCCATCCCCTGCCACCCGAGGCAGGGCCGCAACCGGCCGCCGGCGTGCCCGCCGGCGCGCTCAACCCGGGCGTCGCGCGCCGCGAGGTCTGGGCCTGGGCCATGTACGACTTCGCCAACTCGGGCTACACCACGGTGATCCTCACCACCGTGTTCAGCACGTATTTCGTCAGCGTGGTCGGCGGCCGCGCGCACTGGGCCACGCTGGCCTGGACGGCGGCGCTGTCGCTGTCGTACCTGGCCATCATGCTCACCATGCCGACCCTCGGCGCGCGCGCCGACGCGCGCGCGGCCAAGCGCCGCCTGCTCTATACCAGCACGGCGGGCTGCGTGGCCGCCACCCTGGTGCTGACCCAGGCGGGGCCGGGGGATGTCTGGCTGGCGCTGGCGGCGGTGGCCGTGTCGAACTACTGCTATTGCGTGGGCGAATCGGTGGTCGCCGCCTTCCTGCCCGAGCTGGCGCGGCCGGCCGCGCTGGGCAAGGTGTCGGGCTGGGGCTGGAGCTTCGGCTACTGCGGGGGCATGCTCACGCTGGGCCTGTCGCTGGCGCTCGTCACGCTGGGCGAGGCCCGCGGCCTGGCCGCGCCGCAATATGTCCCGTGGGTCATCATGGTGACCTGCGCGGTATTCGCGCTGGCCGCGCTGCCTTCGTTCTTCCTGCTGCGCGAGCGCGCCGTCCCGCACGCCGTGGCGCTGCGGGCGCCCGACATGCTGCGCCGCCTGGCCGCTGCCTGGCACGATACCGGCAGGCATTTCCCCGAGTTCCGCCGCCTGTTGATGTGCGGCGCCTGCTACCAGGCCGGCATCGCGGTGGTGGTCACGCTGGCGGCGGTCTACGCCGAGCAGGTCATGGGCTTTTCCATGCCGCAGATCATGCTGCTGGTGTTCACCGTCAACATCGGCGCCGCGGCCGGGGCGTTCGGTTTCGGCTACCTGCAGGACCGCATCGGTCACAAGCGGGCGCTGGGCATCACCCTGGCCGGCTGGATCCTCATGGTGCTGGTCGCCTATGCGGCCGTGACCGTACCCGTATTCTGGGCCGCGGCGATACTGGCCGGCCTGTGCATGGGCACCAGCCAGAGCGCCGGCCGGGCCATGGTCGGCGCGCTGGCGCCGCCGGGCCGGCTGGCCGAGTTCTTCGCACTCTGGACTTTCGCCGTGCAGCTCGCCGCCGTCGTGGGCCCCCTGACCTACGGCCTGGTGACCTGGCTCACCGCCGGCAATCACCGGCTCGCCATCCTGGTCACCGGCGTGTTCTTCGTGGGCGGGCTGGCGCTGCTGACCCGCGTCGATGTGCGCAAGGGGCTGGCGCGGCGGGCGCTGCACGGCTGAGGCGTCCCGTGGCCGGCTGGTATTCTTATGACTGCAGCCGCAGGCGCGTTTGCGCATGGGCGGGCCGCTCCAGCCCCTTCTGCGTAAGGTGCCCGTAAGAGCGCGGCGATACGGTTGGGTAGCCGCAGGATGCAGTCATACCCACAAATCACGAACCCGGAGACAATCATGTCCAATACCATCGAATCCGTCCTGGTCGAAACGCGCGTGTTTCCGCCGCCCGAGCGCGCCGTGCAAGGCGCGCGCATCGCCAGCATGGACGCCTATCGGGCCCTGTGCCAGGAAGTCGAGCAGGACTTCGACGGCTTCTGGACCCGCCAGGCCCGCGAGAACCTGACCTGGGCCAAGCCGTTCACCCAGGTGCTCGACGAATCCGACGCGCCGTTCTACCGCTGGTTCGGCGACGGCGAGCTCAACGTGTCGGCCAACTGCCTCGACGTGCACCTCGCCAACGGCAACGCCGACAAGACCGCCATCATCTTCGAATCCGACGACGGCCGCGTCGACAAGGTCACCTACCGCGAACTGCTGGCGCGCGTATGCCGCTTCGCCAACGGCCTGAAATCGCTGGGCTACAAGAAGGGCGATCGCGCCATCATCTACATGCCCATGTCGATCCAGGCGGTGGTGGCCATGCAGGCCTGCGCCCGCCTGGGCGTGACGCACTCGGTGGTGTTCGGCGGCTTTTCCGCCAAGAGCCTGCAGGAGCGCATCGTCGACGTCGGCGCCTCGGTGGTCATCACGGCCGACGAACAGGTGCGCGGCGGCAAGACCATCCCGCTGAAACCGGCGGTCGAGGACGCCATCGCCATGGGCGGCTGCGATGCCGTCACCAAGGTCATCGTCTACAAGCGCACCGGCGGCAACGTGCCCTGGAATGAAGGCCGCGACCTCTGGATGCACGACGTCGAGGCCGGCCAGCCCGACACCTGCGAGCCGGTGCCGGTCAACGCCGAGCACCCGCTGTTCATCCTGTACACCTCGGGCTCCACCGGCAAGCCCAAGGGCGTGCAGCATTCGTCCGCGGGCTACCTGCTGTGGGCGCTGCTCACCGTGAAATGGACCTTCGACGCGCGCAAGGACGATGTCTACTGGTGCACCGCCGACGTCGGCTGGGTCACGGGCCACACCTACATCACCTATGGGCCGCTGGCCGCCGGCCTGACGCAGATCGTCTTCGAGGGCGTTCCCACCTATCCCGACGCCGGCCGCTTCTGGGACATGATCGCGCGCCACAAGGTCACCACTTTCTATACCGCGCCCACCGCCATCCGGTCGCTGATCAAGGCCGCCGAGGCCACGCCGGACGTGCACCCGCGCAACTACGACCTCGACAGCCTGCGCATCATCGGCACGGTGGGCGAGCCCATCAACCCGGAGGCCTGGATCTGGTACCACAAGAACGTCGGCCGCGAGCGCTGCCCCATCGTCGACACCTGGTGGCAGACCGAGACCGGCGGGCACATGATCAACCCGCTGCCGGGCGCCACGCCCACCAAGCCCGGTTCGTGCACGCTGCCGCTGCCCGGCATCGTGGCCGCGGTGGTCGACGAGACCGGCGCCGAAGTCGAACCGGGCAACGGCGGGTTCCTCGCCATCAAGCGCCCCTGGCCCTCGATGATCCGCACCATCTGGGGCGACCCGGAACGCTTCAAGAAAAGCTATTTCCCGCCCGAGCTGCGCGGCTACTACCTGGCCGGCGACGGCGCGCAGCGCGATGCCGACGGCTATTTCTGGATCATGGGCCGCATCGACGACGTGTTGAACGTCTCCGGCCACCGCCTGGGCACCATGGAAGTCGAGTCGGCGCTGGTTTCGCATGAGCTGGTGGCCGAGGCCGCCGTGGTGGGCCGGCCCGACGACACCACCGGCGAAGCCGTGGTGGCGTTCGTGGTGCTCAAGCGCGCCCGCCCCGAAGGCGAGGAGGCCCAGGCCATTGCCAAGCAATTGCGCGACTGGGTCGGCAAGGAGATCGGCCCGATCGCCAAGCCCAAGGACATCCGCTTCGGCGACAACCTGCCCAAGACGCGCTCCGGCAAGATCATGCGCCGCCTGCTGCGCGTGGTGGCCAAGGGCGAGGAAGTCACCCAGGACGTCTCCACGCTCGAGAACCCCGCCATTCTCGACCAGCTCTCCAAGTCCGTCTGAAGGCTGGTGCCTGGTGCCACGATCATGGCGGCACCATGGGAGTATCATCGGATGCGCCCGCCCGGCTGTGCCGGGCGGGCGCTTTTTCTTTGACCTGGAAGCCTGCGCGTGAGCCACAGCAATTTCGACCGGACCGGACTGGCCTTGATGTTCACCACCATCATGGTGTGGGCCGGCAGTTGGATCGCGATGAAGCTGGTGGTGCCGTACATCGCGCCGTTCCAGTTCGTGGCGGTGCGCTACCTGTCGGGCAGCATGGTGCTGTTCGCGCTGCTGGTGGCGTTGCGGCGCCCGTTGGGCATGACGCCCTGGAAACTGACGCTGTTGACCGGCTTGACGCAGACCGCCGGCTTCCAGGGTTTCGTGCAGACCGCGCTGGTCTCGGGCGGCGTCGGCAAGGTCTCGCTGATGGCCTACACCATGCCGTTCTGGGTCGTGCTGTTTGCCTGGTGGATCTTGAAGGAACGGCCCACCGCCCGCCATGCCATCGGCATCGTCCTGGCGGCGGCGGGGCTGGTGTGCTTCCTGGAGCCCTGGGGCGGCATGGGCGATGCGGCGCCGGTGCTGCTGGCCCTGGGCAGCGGGCTGTGCTGGGGGCTGGGCACGGTGCTGTCCAAGCGCATGTTCGACCTGCACGCGCCCGACCTGATGACCTTCACCGCCTGGCAGATGCTGCTGGGCGGACTGGTAATGACGCCGGTGGCGCTGTGGGTGCCGCATGCCCCGGCGCAATGGGGCTGGCAGCTATGGACCGGCATGATCTACATTGTCCTGATCGCCACCGCGGCCGGCTGGCTGCTGTGGCTGTCGGTGGTGCGACGGGTGCCGGCCTCGATCGCCGGCCTGTCCAGCCTGGGCGTGCCCATCGTGGCCGTGCTGCTGGCGTGGGGCCTGCTGGGCGAGCAGCCGACCCTGACCGAGGCCGCCGGCATGGCGCTCATCCTGTGCGGCTTGTGGGTCGTCAGCCGCGCCGCCCGTCCGGCAGCCCGATGAGGCCGGCGCTGTTTTCCCCTGGCGGGCCGGTGGCCGGCCAGCATACCGACACACTGGAGCATTCATGATCGATTTGCGCAGCGATACCGTCACGCGGCCGACCGCCGCCATGTTGCAGGCCATGACCTCGGCGCCGGTGGGCGACGACGTGATGAACGACGATCCCACTGTGCGGCGCCTGCAGCAGGCCGTGGCCGAGCGGGCCGGCAAGGAGGCCGGGCTGTTCTTCCCGTCCGGCACGCAGAGCAACCTGGCGGCGTTGATGGCGCATTGCGGCCGCGGCGACGAGTACCTGGTCGGCCAGCTTGCCCACACCTACAAGTACGAAGGCGGCGGCGCCGCCGTGCTGGGCAGCATCCAGCCGCAGCCGGTCGAGCATGCGCCCGACGGCACGCTGCCGCTGGAAAAGCTGGCCGCCGCCGTCAAGCCGCATGACGACCCCCACTATGCGCGTACGCGCCTGCTGGCGCTGGAAAACACCTTCCATGGCAAGGTCATCCCGGCCGGCTACATCGACGCGGCGGCGGCCTTCGCGCGCGAGCGCGGGCTGGCGCTGCACCTGGACGGAGCGCGGGTGTTCAATGCCGCGGTGGCTTCCGGCCGTCCGGTGGATGCCGTGTGCGCGCCGTTCGATACGGTGTCGATCTGTTTTTCCAAGGGCCTGGGCGCGCCGGTGGGCTCGGTGCTGGTCGGCAGCCGGCCGCTGATCGATGCCGCGCGCCGCTGGCGCAAGGTGCTGGGCGGCGGCATGCGCCAGTCGGGCGTGCTGGCGGCCGCCTGCGTGCACGCGCTGGAGCACCACGTCGAACGCCTGGCGCAGGATCACGACAACGCCCGGCTGCTGGCCGAGGGCCTGCGCGGCATCGAGGCCGTGCAGGTCTTGTCCCAGGACACCAACATGGTGTTCGTGCAATTCGAGCCGGCCCATTGCGAGCCGCTGACGCGCGCGCTGCAAGAGCAGGGCATCCTGATGCGCGCCGTCTATGGCGGCCCGACCCGCCTGGTCACGCACCTGGACGTTTCGCAGGACGACGTCCGGCAAGTGGTGCGCGCCGTCCAGGCGTATTTCGGCTGACGCGGCCGGCCGGCCAGGGCCGGTTCCCACACAGGTGACGCCCCGCTCAGCGGGGCTTTTTCATGCCCGGCCGCCGGCTGCCCGAGCGGCCGGGCGAGGCTGCATCATGGAAAACCCTTAAAACGCATAATGAATAATGAATGCATTATTCATATATCATGAGCCCACAGCCCGACGACGGATGCCATGCATGTCCGTCGCGACGCCCGGTTCTCCGGGTCCATCCATCATTCTGGAGAGACAATGAACACCACATCATCGTGGTCCGCCGGCCTGCTGGCCTGCGCGGTATTGGCCGCGAGCCCGGTCCAGGCGCAGCAATGGCAGCCCGAGCGGCCGATCGAATTCGTCGCCTCGGCGGGGGCGGGCGGCGGCACGGACATCTTCGCGCGCGCCATCCAGTCGGTCATCGCCAAGGACAAGCTGGTCGACACGCCCATCATCGTTACCAACAAGGGCGGCGGCAGCGGCGCGGAGGCGTACATCTACGCCAAGGGCAATGCCGGCGACCCCTACAAGGTGTACTTCGGCACGCAGGAGGTCTACGTGCTGCCGATCGCCTCCAAGCTGTCGTACAGCGTGAGCGACGTGACGCCGGTCTCGACCATGATCTTCGACCCCTTCCTGCTGTGGGTGAACCCCGAGTCCGGCATCAAGGACGTGCCTGGTTTCGTGGCGCGCGCCAAGCAGGGCGGCATGAAGGTGGGCGGCGCCCGCGCCAAGGAAGCCGACGAGACGCTGGTGTCGCTGATCCAGAAGGCCATCGGCGCCAAGTTCGTCTATATCCCGTTCCGCAGCGGCAGCGAGACCGCCGTGCAGCTGGCGGGCGGCCATATCCAGGCCAACGTCAACAACCCGAGCGAGAGCGTCGAGCAATGGCGCGCCGGCAAGCAGCAGCCGCTGTGCGTATTCAGCGCCGAGCGCATGCCCGGCAAGGACAAGGTCACGGCCACCCAGTCGTGGTCGGACATTCCCACTTGCCGGGAAGCCGGGCTGGACGTGCCGGTGTTCGAACAGCCGCGCATGATGTGGCTGGCGGCGGGCACGCCGCCCGAGGCGGTCGCCTTCTATCGCGAGCTGTTCAGGAAAGTCAGCGAAGCGCCCGAGTGGCAGGCCTACGTGGCCCGCGCCGCGCAGATCCCGCGGGTGATCTCGGGCGACGCCCTGGCGGACTTCGTGCGCAAGGACCAGGCCCGCTACGGCGAGATCTACGCCAGCAACGGCTGGGCCAAATAGGCCGCGCGCGGACGCCGTCGCCAGCCATCCGCCAGGAGCAGGCATGACCATCACTCGCTACGCCATGGAAGTGGCCGCCGCCTGCGCCACAGCCGCAGCGGCCGTTCTGATCGGCGCCTCCTCCCATGCCCTGGGCATCGGGTGGAGCGACGCCGGCCCCGAGTCGGGCTACTTCCCGTTCTACATCAGCGTGCTGCTGCTGTTGGGCAGCCTGGCCAACCTGGCGCGGGCGCTGGCGGGACGCCGGCGGCTGGGGCAGCCGTTCATCGAGCCCGGCCGCAGTGGCGCGGTGGCGGTGTTCGCCTTGACGCTGCTGGGCTTTGCCGTGCTGTGCGCGGTGCTCGGCATGTATCCGGCCATCGCCATCTATCTGTGCGGGCTTACCTGGTGGCGCGGCGGCTTGGGCGCCGGCCGGGCCGCCGCCCTGGGCCTGGGCGTGACCCTGTTCCTGTACGGCGCGTTCGAATACGCCTTCCAGCTGCCGCTGCCGAAAGGCCCTTTGCTCAACCTGCTGGGCGTGTACTGAACCCCGGCCGATTCCAGGAACCCGCGCAATGGGCAATTTCAACGAACTGCTTCACGGTTTCGGCATTGCGCTGACGTTCCAGCATGTGCTGATCATCGTCGGCGGCGTGCTGCTGGGGCTGGTGGTCGGGGTGCTGCCCGGGCTGGGCGCGCCCAACGGCGTCTCGCTGTTGCTGCCGCTGACCTTCACCATGGACCAGGTCAGCGCCATCATCCTGCTCACCAGCATGTACTGGGGCGCGCTGTTCGGCGGTTCGACCACATCGATCCTGTTCAACATACCGGGCGAGCCGTCGTCGGTGGCCACCACCTTCGACGGCTACCCCATGGCGCGCCGCGGGCAGACCGCCCGCGCCCTGACCCTGGCCTTCGGCTCGGCCGGCTTCGGCGCGCTCAGCGGGGTGGTGGTGATTACCTTGCTGGCCAACTGGATGGCCTCTTTCGCGCTGCAGTTCGGGCCGGCCGAATACTTCGCCGTGTATTTCATGGCGTTCGCCGGGTTCGTGGGCATGTCCAGCAACGGGGCCGGCAAGACCGTGGTGTCGATGATGCTGGGTTTCGCGTGCGCCACGGTGGGCATCGACACCATCTCGGGCAGCGCCCGGCTGACCTTCGGCATGGACTCGCTCATCTCGGGCATCAGCTTCCTGACCGCGGTGATCGGCCTGTTCGGCCTGGGCGAGCTGCTGATGACCATCGAGGAGGGCACCAAGTTCCAGGGCGCCAAGGCGCGCATGCCGGCGCGCGAGATCCTCGTCACGCTGGCCGAGATCCCGCGCTATTGGCGCACCGTGATCCGCAGCACCCTGATCGGCTGCTGGATGGGCATCACGCCCGGCGGGCCGACCGCCGCTTCGTTCACCAGCTACGGCATGGCGCGCCGCATGTCGCGCAACGGCGCCCAGTTCGGCCAGGGGCAGCCCGAGGGCATCGTGGCCCCGGAGGCGGCCGACCATTCGGCCGGCTCGTGCGCGCTGCTGCCCATGCTGACGCTGGGCATCCCGGGCTCCGCCACCGCGGCGGTGATGATGGGCGGCCTGATGATCTGGGGCCTGTCGCCTGGCCCCATGCTGTTTTCCGAGCGGCCGGATTTCGTCTGGGGACTGATCGCCAGCATGTACATGGGCAATGTCATCGCCATGGTGCTGGTGCTGGCCACGGTGCCGCTGTTCGCCGCCTTCCTGCGCGTGCCCTTCAAGATCATCGGGCCGATCATCGCCGTCGTGTGCCTGACCGGCGCCTTCACGGTGGCCAGCAAGGAGTTCGACATCTGGCTGGCGCTGGCGTTCGGCGCGGCCGGCTACATCTTCAAGAAGCTGGATTATCCGCTGGCGCCGTTCGTGCTGGCGATGGTGCTGGGTGACAAGGCCGAGGACGCCTTCCGCCAGGCCATGTTGTCTTCCGGGGGCGAGGCCAGTATCTTCTGGGCGAACAAGCTGGTCGGCGCCATGATGGTGATCGGGATCCTCCTGCTGGCCCTGCCGCTTGTCGCGCCGCTCTGGCGCCGGGTGTCGGGGCGCGGCAAATCGTCCGCCGCGCCGCGTCCCGCGGTCGCCAAAGAGAGTTGAAGCCGCCGGCGCTGTCTACCGGTTTCTACTGATCGAGCCTCATCATGGACCACCCCGAGACCTCGGAAAAAATCGTACGCGTCAGCCTGCACGACACGCTGATCGCCAATTTGCGGGCGCTGCTCATCCGCGGCGAGCTCAAACCCGGCCAGAAGGTGCCGGAACAGGCCCTGTGCCGCCGCTTCGGCATTTCGCGCACGCCCATGCGCGAAGCCCTGAAGGTGCTGGCGTCGGAAGGCGTGTTGCAACTGCTGCCCAATCGCGGCGCCATCGTGGCCGTGTTGCGCGAAGAGGAAGTCGAGCAGCATTTCCCCGTCATGGCGGCGCTGGAGGCGGTGGCCGGCGAAACCGCCTGTCGCCGGGCCACCGATGCCGACATCGCGCGGGTGCGCGCCATGCATGACGCCATGATCAAGCACTACCGCGCCGGCGACGAAGTGTCGTACCTGAAATACGGCCGCGCCATTCATTACGCGTTCTTCGAGATCGCCGACAACGCCGTGCTTACCGGCTTCTACGACCAGATCCTGATGCGCGTGCACAACGCCCGCTATGTGCGCAGCAAGTCGCAGGACAACTGGGATCGCGCCGTGCGCGAGCACGAAGCCATCATCGAGGCGTTCGAGGCGCGCGATGCCGAGCGGCTTGGGCGGCTGCTCAAGGCGCACGTCGCGGGCACCGTCGTGAACATCGCCAAGGAATCCATCCAGCGCGACCAGCCGCCCGCCCAGCCCTGACGGGCCGGCGGCGGGTGCCCGCGCGCTCCACCTCTCGATACGAGCGAGGACTTCAGCATGAACCAAGCCACCCCGAGCGCCACGCCGTCTGCCCGTCCATTGCCGCTGGCCGGCGTGCGAGTCATCGACCTGACCCAGGTCATGGCGGGCCCGTATTGCACCATGCTACTGGCCGACATGGGCGCCGATGTCATCAAGGTCGAGCCGCCCGGCACGGGCGACCAGACGCGCGGCGCCATGGGGTTCAAGATGAAAGGCGACGACAGCCTGGGCTTCATGAACCTGAATCGCAACAAGCGCAGCGTCACGCTGAATCTCAAGAGCGAGGCCGGCCGCGATGTGCTGCTGCGCCTGGTCGAGCAGGCCGACATCCTGGTCGAGAACTACCGGCCCGGCGTCATGCGGCGCCTGGGGCTGGACTACGACACCCTGCGCGAGATCAACCCCGGCCTGGTGTACGCCAGCATCTCGGGGTTCGGCCAGAGCGGCCCGTGGTCGCAGCGGCCTGGCTACGACCTGATGGCGCAGGCCATGTCGGGCGTCATGAGCGTGACCGGCCATCCCGGCGGGCCGCCGGTCAAGGCCGGCGTGCCCGTGGCCGATATCGGCTGCGCGCTGTTCGCCACCTATGCGGTGCTGGCGGCGCAGATCGGCAAGATGCGCGGCGGCGGCGGCCAGTTCATCGACGCCTCGCTGTTCGATTCGGCCATGGCGTTCTCGGTATGGGACATTTCGGAATACTGGGGCACCGGCAAGGTGCCCACGCCGCTGGGCACCGCCAACCGCATGAGCGCGCCCTACCAGGCAGTGGCAGCGTCCGATGGCTACTTCGTGATGGGCGCCACCAACAACAAGCTGTGGAAGCTGCTGTGCGACACCATCGGCCGCCCCGAGCTGCTGGCCGACGAGCGGTTCAAGGATATCTCCGCGCGGCTGGCCAACCGCGAGGTGCTGATCGAAGCGCTGGAGCAGACCTTCCGCACCCGCACGCGCGCCTACTGGACCGAGGCGCTGCTGGCGGCCGGCATCCCGGCCGGCCCGATGCAAAGCTACCCCGAGGCATTCGAAAGCGAGCATGCGCGGCATCGCGGCATGCGGCTCGACATCGCGCATCCGGTCGAGGGGTCGATCCCCAACATCGGCTTCGCGGTGAAGCTGTCGGATACGCCGCAACAGGTGCGCATGCCACCGCCCTTGCTGGGCGAGCATACACAGGCGGTGCTGGCCGAGCTGGGTATCGGCGGCGCCGAGTTCGATCGTCTGCAGGCGTCCGGAGCGTTCGCATCATGACTGACGGAAAAGTCCATTTGCACATCGAGGGCGGCATCGCCGCCGTGGTCTTCGACCGGCCCGACGCGCGCAATGCCATGACCTGGTCCATGTACGACGAGCTGGCGTCGATCTGCCAGGCGCTGGCCCCGCGCGACGATATCCGCGTGGCCACGCTGCGCGGCGCGGGCGGCCAGGCGTTCGTGGCCGGCACCGATATCGAGCAGTTCCGCGCTTTCGCCTCGGGCGAGGACGGTATCCGCTACGAGGCCACGATCGACGAGCGCGTGCAGTTGCTCGAATGCCTGCCGTTTCCCACCGTCGCCGTGATCGACGGCTACGCCATCGGCGGCGGCCTGGCGCTGGCGGCCGCCTGCGATTTCCGCGTCGCCACGCCGGCCGCCTCGTTCGGCGTGCCGATCGCCCGCACCCTGGGCAACTGCCTTTCCAGCGCCAATACGGCGCGCGTCGTGGCGGGCTTCGGCGCGGCGCGCACCAAGCGCATGCTGATCCTGGCCGAGACCATCGGCGCGGCCGAGGCGCGCGATTGCGGTTTCGTGCACGAGATCGTCGAACCCGAGGCCCTCGACGCCACGGTGGAGGCGCTGTGCCGGCGCCTGGCCGGCAACGCGCCCCTGACCATCAAGGCCGCCAAGGAAACGATCCGCCGCCTCACCGTCGAGGGCCTGGCGCGCAACGACGACCTGGTGCGCGAGTGCTACGGCAGCCGCGACTTCCACATCGGCATCGAGGCCTTCCTCGACAAGCGCCGTCCGCAGTGGACCGGCCGCTGAGCTGTGGCGCCCGGCCGTAGGTGTCTGACACCCCGAGTCGCGTTCGTTGCCAGTGCAGGTGGGGTGTCAGACACCTTGTTTGGGAAGCGTGCGGCCGTAGGTGTCTGACACCCCGTGCCGCGTTCGTTGCCAGTGCAGGGCATTCCATGGGGTGTCAGACACCTGGATACCCACTGCGCGGGGCCCCGAATTGCGGGATGCGCGCGTTCGGCAGAGGCAGATACCGGAAAGCGCGCGCCAGCGCCGCCACGTCGAGTCCCGCGCGCAGCAGGTAGGCCACCGCCTGGCCGGCCGCCTGCAGGGCGGGCGTGCGTCCCGGACAGGCATGGCGACCGGCGCCGAAGGTCCAGGCGGTCGCGCCGGCATCGGCCATGGCTGCCGCGGCCAGCACCAGCAGCACGCTGGCGCCGGCGGGCAGCTCGATGTCCGCCAGGACCAGCGGCCGCGCCAGGTAGCGGCGGGTGTTGTGGACGGGCGGATCGAGCCGCGCGCAGTCGGCCGCCGCCTGCAGGCACAGGTGCTGGTCGGCGCGCGCGGCGGCTGCCCGGGCGGGATCGCGGCCCAGTGCCACCAGCGTATTGCCGATCAGGCCGGCGCCGGCCTCGCACGATTGGAACAGCAGGCCGGCCAGGTTGGCGGCGAGCGTCTCGTCGTCGACGCCGGCTCCGGCGGCGCGGCAGCGCAGCGCGGCCAGGGCGCACGTGGCGGGCTGGCGCTCCAGGTGCGCCAGCAGCCTTTGCCGCAGGCGCGCGGCGGCCGCGTGGCCGGCCGCGATCTCGGCCGGCCGGGCCGTCGCCCGCAGCGCCGCGCGGAACTGCGTCACGTCGCGCGCGCATGGCTCGGCCTCCGCCTCAGGCAGGCCGAGCCGCCTGGCCTGGGCGTAGACCGGCGCGTCGAACAGGAAGCGGTCGAGGGCGGCGGGGCCGTCCGGCACGGGCGGCCAGTGCGCCGGCGGCCGCGCCCCAGGTTCGGCCAGATAGGCCTCCAGCAATGGTTTCAGCGCGGCATGCCGGGGACTGTCGATCATGCGGACGAAGCGGCTGAACAGTGCGCCTGCCGCGCCACCCTGCAACGCCTGTGGCACCGGCTCCTGCGCCGGCCTTACGCGCGCCGCGGGCTCATCGAGCAGGGCACGGACGACAGCCGGCGCGCTGGCGACCCACAGGCCGAGCGCCGCGTCGCGATACAGCGGCCGGCCGCGCGCGAGCGCGCGGTAGTAGGGGTAGGGGTCGGGATGCGTGACGGCGCTGATGGGATCGATGGCAGGCATGGCAACAGTGTGCCGCGCCGCCAGCGGTCGTGATTCGATGCGGATCGAAGCGTCGTCCGGATTCAGGCCAGCAGCGCGGCGTAGCCGGCGCGCGCGTCGGGCCATTGCAGCGCCAGGCCGCTGGCGCGCAACCGGGCGTTGCTCAGCCGCTTGCTGCCGACATTGGGCGGGGCCGGCCCGTCAGCCGGCGCCGGGGCGCCCGCCAGGCCGGCCAGGTGGGCGTACAGCTCGTGCAGCGGCAGCGGGGTGTCGTCGCAGCCCAGGTACACCGGCTCGGCGCGCGGCAGGTACAGCAGGTGATCGGCCGCCGCGGCGGCGTCGTCGATATGGATGCGGTTGGCCCAATGCGGCGGGTGGCGGGGCGCGCGCGCCTGTCCGGCGCGCAGGCGCTCGACCAATTGCAGCCGGCCGGGCCCGTACAGGCCGGCGAGCCGCAGGGCTACGGAGTCGAGCGGCTGGGCGGCGAGCCAGTCTTCGGTGTCGAGCAGGGTCCGCCCATTGAAGCCGAGCGGCGCGGGCGGCGTGGTTTCGTCGACCCAGTCGCCGTGGTGCTCGCCGTAGACGGCCGACGACGAGACGAACAGCACGCGGCGCAGGGCGGCGGTGTCCAGCGCCGCCAGCAGGGCGGGCAGGCCGTCGCGGAACACCGCGCGATACACGGCCGGGTCGCGCGCCCCGGGGGCGGGCAGGTAGGCCAGCCGGGTGATGCCGGCCGGCAGGCCGCGCAGGGTGTCCGGCCGGGTGAGGTCGGCGCGCAGCCAATGGATGCCGCTGGCGTCGTCGGCCGGCGGCTGGCGCCGCAGCGCCCAGACCTCGGCGCCGCGGGCCTGCAGGCGGCGGGCCAGGCGCAGGCCGAGGTCGCCGCAACCGGCCAGCAGCACGCGTTCGGCCATGGCCGCGCCTACATGCCGCTGTAGACCGGGCCTTCGCCGCCTTGCGGAGCGACCCACACGATGTTCTGGGTGGGGTCCTTGATGTCGCAGGTCTTGCAGTGCACGCAGTTCTGCGCGTTGATCTGCAGGCGGTCGTCGCCGTGGTCGTCCTTGACGAACTCGTAGACGCCGGCCGGGCAGTAGCGCGCCTCCGGGCCGCCGTACTTGGCCAGGTTGACGGCCACCGGCACGGTCGGGTCCTTTAGGGTCAGGTGGACCGGTTCGTTTTCCTCATGGTTGGTGTTCGAGATGAACACCGAACTGAGCCGGTCGAACGTCAGCTTGCCGTCCGGCTTGGGGTAGTCGATGCGCGCGCATTCCGAGGCCGGCTGCAGGCAGGCGTGGTCGGGCTTGGTGCGGTGGATGGTCCAGGGGATGTTGCCCTTGAGCACCAGTTGCTCGATGCCGGTCATCAGGGTCGCGATGGTGCGGCCCTTCTTGAACCACTGCTTGAAGTTGCGGGCCTTGTTCAGCTCGGTGTGCAGCCACGACGATTCGAACGCGGCCGGGTAGGCGGACAGTTCGTCCTGGCGGCGGTCGGCGGCCACGGCGTCGAACGCGGCCTCGGCGGCCAGCATGCCGGTCTTGATGGCGGCGTGGCTGCCCTTGATGCGCGAGGCGTTCAGGAAGCCGGCCTCGCAGCCGACCAGCGCGCCGCCCGGGAAGGTCAGCTTGGGCAGCGACAGCAGGCCGCCGGCCGTGATGGCGCGCGCGCCGTAGGCAATGCGCTTGCCGCCCTCGAACGTGCCGCGGATCGCGGGGTGGGTCTTGTAGCGCTGGAATTCCTCGAACGGCGACAGCCAGGGGTTGGCGTAGTCCAGGCCCACGACCATGCCGACCGCCACCAGGTTGTTGTCCAGGTGGTACAGGAACGAGCCGCCGTAGGTGTCGGCGTCGAGCGGCCAGCCGGCGGTGTGCACCACCAGGCCGGGCCGCGCCTGGGCCGGATCGACTTCCCACATTTCCTTCAGGCCGATGCCGTATGCCTGCGGGTCGCGGCCGTCGTCGAGCTTGTAGCGCTCGATGAGCTGGCGGCCCAGCTGGCCGCGCGAGCCCTCGGCGAAGATGGTGTAGCGGGCCAGCAGTTCCATGCCGGGCTGGTAGTGGTCGGTGTGCGATCCGTCGCGCGCCACGCCCATGTCGCCGGTGGCCACGCCGCGCACGGCGCCGTTCTCGTCGTAGAGGACCTCGGCGGCCGCGAAGCCGGGGAAGATCTCGACGCCGGCGGCTTCGGCCTGTTCGCCCAGCCACTTGACCACATCGCCCAGGCGGACGATGTAGTTGCCGTGGTTCTGGAAACAGGCCGGCAGCATCCAGTTGGGGGTGCTGCGCGCGCCGGTGCGGGTCAGGAACAGGAACTGGTCCTGGGTGACCGGCACGTTCAGCGGGGCGCCCTTGTCCTTCCAGTCGGGGATGAGTTCGGTCAGGGCCAGCGGGTCCATGACGGCGCCGGACAGGATGTGGGCGCCGATCTCGGCGCCTTTCTCGAGTACGCAGACGCTCAGATCGTGGTTGCGTTCGGTGGCGAGCTGCTTGAGCCGCAAGGCGGCGGCCAGGCCGGCGGGCCCGCCGCCGACCACCACCACGTCATATTCCATTGACTCGCGTTCGGACATTACACAAATCCCCTCTATGTGCCTTCTGGTGATGCAAAGAAGTATTATCGACGATTGTATTGCAGCCGGCCGCCCCGTGCCCCGGCAGCTTGATTCTCGTCAGGAGCACCATTCGTGAACCGGGATTCCCAGCCCGCGCGCACCCTCGAGGTGGGCGATTGCCACCAGGTCGAACTGCCCATGCGATGGGGCGACGCCGACGCCCTCAATCACATGAACAACACCATCTACTTCCGCCTGATGGAAGAGGCCCGCATCCAGATTCTCTACGCTGCGGGCCTGGCGCTGCCGGCCGACCAGGGCTTCATCCTGGCGCATGTGTCCTGCGATTTCCTGCGCGCGTTCACGTATCCGTGCACGGCGCGGGTCACCCACCGCGTGACCCGGCTGGGCCGCTCCAGCGTGGAGCATGAGCTGATGCTCGAGAAGGTGGGCGACGATACGGGGCCGTACGCGCGCGGCCGCTCGGTGCTGGTATGGATGGATTTCATCGCCAACCGCTCGCAGCCCTGGCCGGCGGACGTGCTGGCGCGCCTGGCCGGCCAGTTCGTGCCGGCCTCCGCATGCCGTTAAAATCGGCGCAAACCAGAATACGACCGGGCGTGCCACCCCCCGCAGCCGCGCCCTTTGGACCCGACCCTTACTAGGAGCAGGAGAGATGGACAAAGTTTATGCAAGCGCCGCCGAGGCGCTGGCAGGCATCGTCAAAGACGGGCAGATGGTCGCCGTGGGCGGCTTCGGCCTGTGCGGCATTCCCGAGGCGCTGATCGCCGCGTTGCGCGATTCCGGCGTCAAGGACCTGACTTGCATCAGCAACAACGCCGGGGTGGACGGCTTCGGGCTGGGCCAATTGCTCGAGACGCGCCAGATCCGCAAGATGATCGCCTCGTATGTGGGCGAGAACAAGGAATTCGAGCGCCAGTACCTGGCCGGCGAGCTCGAGCTGGAATTCACTCCGCAGGGCACGCTGGCCGAGAAGCTGCGCGCCGGCGGCGCCGGCATCCCGGCGTTCTTCACCCGCACGGGCGTCGGTACGATCGTCGCCGATGGCAAGGAACTGCGTGAGTTCGATGGCCACCAGTACGTCATGGAGCGCTCGCTGGTACCGGACGTCTCGCTGGTCAAGGCGCAGGTCGCCGACCGCAGCGGCAACCTGGTGTTCCGCAAGACGGCGCGCAATTTCAACCCCAACGTGGCGATGGCCGGCAAAGTCACCGTGGTCGAGGTCGAGCAGATCGTCGACACGGGCTCGCTCGATCCCGACCAGGTCCATCTTCCCGGCATCTACGTGCACCGCATCGTGCTCAACGCCCAGCCGGAAAAGCGCATCGAAAAACGCACCACTCGCCCGGCCTAAGGAGAATACGACATGGCATGGTCCCGCGATGAAATGGCGGCGCGCGCCGCGCGCGAGCTGCAAGACGGTTTTTACGTGAACCTGGGCATCGGCCTGCCCACCCTGGTGGCCAACCACGTCCCGCCGGGCGTGGAAGTGTGGCTGCAGTCGGAAAACGGCCTGCTCGGCATCGGCCCGTTCCCCACCGAGGACGAGGTCGACCCGGACCTCATCAACGCCGGCAAGCAGACGGTGACGACGCTGCCCGGCTCGTCGATCTTCTCGTCGGCCGATTCGTTCGCGATGATCCGCGGCGGCAAGATCAACCTCGCCATCCTGGGCGCCATGCAGGTGTCCGAGAAAGGCGACCTGGCCAACTGGATGATTCCCGGGAAGATGGTCAAGGGCATGGGCGGCGCCATGGACCTGGTGGCCGGCGTGGGCAAGGTCGTGGTGTTGATGGAGCACGTGGCCAAGAAGAAGGACGGCACCGAGGACATCAAGCTGCTGCCGGAGTGCACGTTGCCCCTGACCGGCGTCGGGGTGGTCGACCTGATCATCACCGACCTGGGCGTAATGGAAGTGGGCGAGAACGGCCTGAAGCTGCTCGAACTCGCTTCCGGCGTGACGGTCGAGGAAATCCAGGCCAAGACCCAGGCGAGGCTGGACGTCTCGGGCCTGTAAGCCGCCCGTCGCCCAGCAAAACCCTGCTTCGGCAGGGTTTTTTTATTGCGCCACGGCAGGGTAATCCCGGAGTATGAAAATCTATTTTCTTATCTAAAATCTCGATGTAAACGAATTTACATCAATCGGCCCTCCGGCCGCCCTCCGCAGTCTTCGCCCCGTCATGACCAAGGCAGTCCCCCTGTCCGTGTCCGCCCGGATCGCCCGCGCGCAGCCTTCGTTCAGCCGTGCCCAGCATCGCATGGCCGAATATGTGCTGGCGCACCAGTTCCGCGTGGCCACCATGACCATCGACGAGTTCGCCGCCGCGGTGGGCGTATCGGTGGCGTCGGCCAACCGTTTTGCGCGCGCGCTCGATCTGCCGGGCTATCCGCAGTTCCGCGCCGAGCTGGCGCGCGGCTTCGAGGCGGCGCTCGAGCCGGTCGAAAAACTGCGCGTCGAACTGGCGCACTCCGCCACGGCGGCGCAGGTGATGGCGGCCACGCTCGAGGAAGACATCCGCAACGCCCAGCGCACGCTGCAGAACCTGGACGCCGACGCCTGCGAGCGGGCCGTCGATATCGTCCTGGGCGCCGATCGCGTCTTCATCATCGGCTTCGGCGCCAGCGGCTTCCTGGCCGGGCTGCTGCAGCGCGGGCTGTGCATGCACCTGCACGCCTGCGAATCGCTGGCCGGGCCGGGCGGGGTGTCGCACGCCGCGCGCCAGATGTCGCGCATGACGGCGCGCGACCTGGTGATTGCCATCGGCTTCCCGCGCTACCTGGCCGATACCGTGACGCTGGGCCGCGCGGCGCAGCAGGCGGGGGTGCCGGTGCTGGTGCTGACCGACAAGCCCACCTCGCCGCTGGCGCCCCTGGCGACGGTGGCGCTGTATGCCCACACGTCGCGCCAGGCTTCGGCCAATTCCGAGACCGGCGCGCTGGGGCTGGTGGAGGGCCTGTCGGCCGCGGTGGCCCACCGGGCCAAGAATTCAATCCAGGCCGCGGCCGGCGTGACCCAGTCCGTCATGCCGTGGCTCATCCATGGCGTAGGAGCAGGAAAAAGATGATTCAGCCGGTTATCGCGATCCACGGTGGCGCGGGCGCCATGTCGCGCGCCGCCATGTCGCCCGAGAAAGAGCAGGAGTTCCTGGCCGCCCTGGACCGCATTCTGGCGGCCGGCCAGGCCGTGCTGGCCGCTGGCGGCAGCGCGCTCGACGCGGTGACCGAAGCGGTGCGCCTGCTGGAGGACTGCCCGCTGTTCAATGCGGGCCATGGCGCCGTGTTCACCAGCGCGGGCACCCATGAGCTGGACGCCTCCATCATGGATGGCGCCACGCTGCGCTGCGGCGCCATCGCCAATGTCTCGCGCGTGCGCAACCCGGTGCTGGCGGCGCGCCAGGTCATGGAGCACAGCAAGCATGTGTTCTTCGTGGGCGCCGGCGCCGAGGAGTTCGCCCGCGCCCAGGGGCTGGAACTGGTCGATCCGGCGTATTTCTCGACCGAGGCGCGGCGCGAACAGTTGCTGCGCGTGCAGCGCGAGACGCCCGACGCGGCGGTGCTCGACCACGACGGCCAGGCCCTGGTGGCGCGCGGCCAGCCGGCCCCGGCCGACCCGCTGGACGCCGACAAGAAGTACGGCACTGTCGGCGCGGTGGCGGTCGACGCGCAGGGCAATGTGGCCGCGGCCACCTCGACCGGC
Organism: Bordetella genomosp. 2; assembly: GCF_002261345.1. Classification (GTDB taxonomy): domain Bacteria; phylum Pseudomonadota; class Gammaproteobacteria; order Burkholderiales; family Burkholderiaceae_B; genus Bordetella_A. Next base: position 864,518 of record NZ_NEVT01000003.1, read on the forward strand.
GGCATCACCAACAAGCAGGTCGGGCGGGTGGGCGACGCGCCGCTGATCGGCGCCGGCTGCTACGCCAGCAACCGCAGCTGCGCCGTGTCCACCACCGGCACCGGCGAGATGTTCATCCGCGCCGTCGCCGCCCACGACGTGGCCGCCCAGATGGAATACGGCGGCGCCTCGCTGCAGGCGGCCGCCGATCGCGTGGTGTTCGAGACCTTGCCCGCGATCCAGGGCAAGGGCGGCCTGATCGCCGTCGACACCGCGGGCAATGTGGTCCTGCCGTTCAACACGGAAGGCATGTATCGAGGCTACGCCCGCGTGGGCGAGCCGCCGGTGGCGGCCATTTACTGATGGCCGTTGCGCAATACCGCTGCCCACGCGGCAGCCAGCAGGGGATGAAGAAATATGGTTGATCGCGCTAGCAGCCTGACGCTGCCTGACAACCGCGTGGTCCAGGTGGACGACCTGAGTGTGCGCTTTGCCACGTCGGAGCGCACCGTGGACGCGGTGCGCAATCTGTCGTTCCACATCGATCGCGGCGAGACGCTGGCCATCGTGGGCGAATCCGGCTCCGGCAAATCGGTCACGTCGCTGGCGCTGATGCGGCTCGTGGAACATGGCGGCGGCAAGATCGCCAGCGGCAGCATGCTGCTGCGTCGGCGCAGCGGCGCCGTGGTGGACCTGGCGCGCGCCTCGGGCGCGACCATGCGCGGCATCCGCGGCGCCGACGTCGCGATGATTTTCCAGGAACCCATGACGTCGCTGAATCCGGTGTTCACCGCGGGCGACCAGATCGCCGAGTCGATCCGCGTGCACCAGGGCAAGGACCGCGCCAGCGCCCGCGCCGAGGCGCTGCGCATGCTGGAGCGCGTGCGCATTCCCGAGGCGCGCCAGGTGCTGGACCGCTATCCGCACCAGCTGTCCGGCGGCATGCGCCAGCGCGTGATGATCGCCATGGCGCTGTCGTGCAAGCCGCAGCTGCTGATCGCCGACGAGCCCACCACGGCGCTCGACGTCACGATCCAGGCGCAGATCCTGCAGCTGATCCGCCAGCTGCAGGAAGAAATGGACATGGGCGTGATCTTCATCACGCACGACATGGGCGTGGTGGCCGAAGTGGCCGACCGCGTGCTGGTCATGTACCGCGGCGACAAGGTCGAGGAAGGCACCTCGGACGCCGTCTTCGAACAGCCCCGCCACGCCTATACGCGCGCGCTGCTGTCGGCGGTGCCGCGCCTGGGCGCCATGGCGGGCACCGACTCGCCGGCCAAGTTCCCGCTGCTGCGCGTCGATTCGCAAGGCGAGGAGCCGGCCATCGAACCGCACGACACGCTGCGCGACGATGCCCAGCCGATCCTGCGCGTCAAGGACCTCATCACCCGCTTCGACGTGCCCAGCGGCCTGTTCGGCAAGGTCAAGCGCAGGGTGCACGCGGTCGAGAAGGTCAGTTTCGACCTGTATCCCGGCGAGACGCTGGCGCTGGTCGGCGAATCGGGCTGCGGCAAATCCACTACCGGCCGCTCGCTGCTGCGCCTGGTCGAGAGCCAGAGCGGCGCCATCGAGTTCGGCGGCCAGAACATCCGCGACATGCCCACCAGCACGCTGCAAAGCCTGCGCCGCAATATCCAGTTCATTTTCCAGGATCCGTTCGCCTCGCTCGACCCGCGGGTCACGGTGGGCTTCTCGATCATGGAGCCGCTGCTGGTGCACGGCCTGGCCAAGGGCGAGGCGGCGCGCCAGCGGGTGGCCTGGCTGCTTGAAAAAGTCGGCCTGCCGCCCGACTACGCCAGCCGCTATCCGCACGAGTTCTCGGGCGGCCAGCGCCAGCGCATCGCCATCGCGCGCGCACTGGCGCTGAACCCGAAGGTGGTGGTGGCCGACGAGTCCGTGTCGGCGCTGGACGTCTCCATCCAGGCGCAGATCGTCAACCTGATGCTGGACCTGCAGCGCGAACTGGGCGTGGCGTTCCTGTTCATTTCGCACGACATGGCGGTCGTCGAGCGCGTCAGCCATCGCGTGGCCGTGATGTACCTGGGCCAGATCGTCGAGATCGGCCCGCGCCGCGCCATTTTCGAGAACCCGCAGCATCCGTACACCCGCAAGCTCATGGCCGCGGTGCCCATCGCCGATCCGGCGCGCCGCCACCTGAAGCGCGAGCTGCTGTCGGACGAGATTCCCAGCCCCATCCGGGCCGTCGGCGACGAACCGGTGGTCCAGCCGTTGGTGCAGGTCGCGCCGCGGCATTTTGTCGCTCGGCATCGCATCGCCGGCGCCTATTGATAAACAAGCCGTCTACCCCCCAAGGAGCCTGTTCATGAAGAAACGAGTCGATGCGCTGTTCCAGCGCAAAACCCTGGCGGCAAGCCTGCTGGCGTTGTCGGCCCTGACCTGCGGCAGCGCCGCGTTCGCGGCCAAGGACGTCGTGCTGGCCCTGAGCTCGCAAGCCGAGACGCTGGACCCCTATAACACCAACACCACCCTGACCACCGCGGTTACCAAGTCGTTCTACGAAGGCCTGTTCGAGTTCGACAAGGACCTGAAGATCAAGCCGGTGCTGGCCGAAAGCTACGAGGTCACGCCCGACGGCCTGACCTATACCTTCAAGTTGCGCCAGGGCGTCAAGTTCCATGACGGCACGGACTTCAACGCCGAAGCGGTCAAGGTCAACCTGGAGCGCGTGCTCAACCGCGACAACCACCTGGCCCGCTATAACCAGTTCAACCGCATCGCCAAGGTCGAGGCGGTGGACGCCGCCACGCTGCGCATCACGCTCAAGGAGCCGTTCGCGCCGTTCATCAACTCGCTAGCGCACGCCTCGGCCGCCATCATTTCGCCCGCCGCGCTGAAGAAGTACGGCAAGGACATCGCCTTCCATCCCGTGGGCACGGGCCCCTTCGTGTTCGACGGCTGGAAGCAGACCGATTATGTGAAGGGCAAGAAGTTCGACGGCTACTGGAAGAAGGGCTATCCCAAGGTCGACACCATTACCTGGAAGCCGGTGCTCGAGAACAGCACCCGCGCCGCCATGCTGCAGACCGGCGAGGCCGATTTCGCCTACACGCTGCCCTATGAGCAGGCCGCGCTGCTGCAAAAGAGCGACAAGCTGGACGTGCTGACCGGCGATTCGATCATCACCCGCTACATCAGCTTCAACGTGCAGCACAAGCCGTTCGACAACGTCAAGGTGCGCCAGGCCATCAACTACGCCATCAACCGCGAGGCGCTGGCCAAGGTGGCGTTCGCCGGCTACGCCTTCCCGGCCCAGGGCATCGTGCCGCAGGGCGTGACCTACGCCTACAAGATGGACCCGTGGCCGTACGATCCCAAGAAGGCCAAGCAACTGCTGGCCGAGGCCGGCTACCCGGACGGCTTCGAGTCGGTGCTGTGGGGCGGCTATAACAACACCACCACCCAGAAGGTGCTGCAGTTCGTGCAACAGCAGTTGCGCCAGGTCGGCGTGAAAGTCCAGGTGCAGGCCCTGGAAGTCGGCCAGCGCACCGAGATGGTCCAATCCGCGCCCGATCCCGCCACCGCGCCGGTGCGCATGTACTACGCCGGCTGGTCGTCCTCCACCGGCGAGGCCGACTGGGCGCTGCGTCCGCTGCTGGCCTCGGAATCGTTCCCGCCCAAGCTGAACAACACGGCCTACTACAAGAACGAACTGGTCGACACCAACATCGCCAAGGCCCTGCGCTCGGTCGACGACCAGGAGAAGGCCAAGCTGTACCAGGAAGCGCAAGAGCAGATCTGGAAAGATGCCCCGTGGGCCGCGCTGGTCACCGAGAAGATGCTCTATGCCCGCAGCAAGAAGCTGGACGGCGTCTACGTGATGCCCGACGGCAACATCAATTCGGGCGAGATCTCGGTTTCCGAGTAATCGCGTTCTCCTAGAACGGCCGATACACGGCCGATGGCGCGCCGGCCCCGCCGGCGCGCCGTCACGCCGACCAGGTTGCAAAATGCTGAATTATTTTCTGAAGCGGCTGGTGGGACTGGCGCCCACGCTGCTGATCGTGGCGGTACTGGTATTCCTGTTCGTGCACATGCTGCCGGGCGATCCCGCGCGGCTGGCCGCGGGCCAGGATGCCGACCTCGAAACCGTCGAACTGGTGCGCAAGGAACTGGGCCTGGACAAGCCGCTGCCGGAACAGTTCGTGCGCTTCTTCACGAATATCGTGCAGGGCGACCTCGGCACGTCGATCCGCACGCGCCGGCCGGTGTCGGTGGAGATCGCCGAACGCTTCATGCCGACCCTGCTGCTGACGCTGGTCAGCATGGCCTGGTCGGTGGTGTTCGGCATGGGCATCGGCATCATCTCGGCGGTGTTCCGCAACCGCTGGCCCGACCGCCTGGGCATGACGCTGGCCGTGTCGGGCATTTCGTTCCCCGCGTTCGCGCTGGGGATGCTCCTGATGCAGATATTTTCGGTCGACCTGGGCTGGCTGCCGACTGTAGGGGCCAGCTCGTGGCAGCACTATATCCTGCCGTCGATCACGCTGGGCGCCGCGGTGGCGGCGGTCATGGCGCGCTTCACGCGCGCCTCGTTCGTCGAGGTCATCCAGGAAGATTTCGTGCGCACCGCGCGCGCCAAGGGGCTGCGCGAGCGGGTCGTCATCATCAAGCATTGCCTGCGCAATGCGCTGATTCCGGTGGTCACCATGATGGGCCTGCAGTTCGGCTTCCTGCTGGGCGGCTCGATCGTGGTCGAGGCCGTCTTCAACTGGCCCGGGCTGGGACGCCTGCTGGTCGATTCGGTGAACATGCGCGACTACCCGGTGATCCAGGCGCTGGTGCTGCTGTTCTCGCTGGAATTCATCCTGATCAACCTGGTCGTGGACATGCTCTATGGCTACATCAACCCCACCATTCGTTACAAGTGAGGCGGCCATGACGCAAACGACCGCCGCAAAGACCGGCACCGACGTACGTACCCCCTGGGGCGAGTTCTGGCGCAAGTTCCGCAAGCAGCACGTGGGCATGGGCGCCCTGGTGTTCGTGCTGCTGCTGGTGCTGGTGGCCGTGCTGGCGCCCTGGATCAGCCCGTACGATGCCGAGAACTACTTCGACTACGACATGATCAATACCGGCCCGTCCTGGACCCACTGGTTCGGGGTCGACCCGCTGGGCCGCGACATCTTCAGCCGCATCCTGATGGGGGCGCGCATTTCCCTGGCGGCCGGCTTCCTGTCGGTACTGCTGGGCGGCCTGATCGGCACCGCGCTGGGCCTGCTGGCCGGGTACTACGAAGGCTGGTGGGATCGCATCACCATGCGCATCTCGGACGTGCTGTTCGCGTTCCCCGGCATCCTGCTGGCGCTGGGCGTGGTCGCCGTGCTGGGCAGCAGCATGACCAACGTGGTGGTGGCGGTGTCGGTGTTCAGCGTGCCGGCGTTCGCGCGATTGGTGCGCGGCAACACGCTGGCGCTGAAGAGCCTGACCTATATCGAGGCCACCAAGAGCATCGGCGCGTCCGACTGGACCATCCTGGTGCGCCACATCCTGCCGGGCACCATCTCGTCCATCGTGGTCTACTTCACCATGCGCGTGGGCACCTCGATCATCACCGCCGCCAGCCTGTCGTTCCTGGGCATGGGCGCGCAACCGCCCACCCCGGAGTGGGGTGCCATGCTGAACGAGGCGCGCGCCGATATGGTCAACGCCCCGCACGTGGCCCTGTTCCCCAGTCTGGCCATCTTCTTCACCGTGCTGGCATTCAACCTGCTGGGCGATGCCCTGCGCGATGCGCTGGACCCCAAGATCGACCGCCTGTAGCCTGCCGCAATGCACAAGCAATTGAATCTACCCCGCATCGGCGCGCTGCCGGCGGGGCCGCTGGACGCCATCAGCGACGTGGCCGGCGTCACCGTCGGGCATTGCACCCTGGCCGACGGCCCGCTGCAGACCGGCGTAACTGTGGTGCGCCCGCATGCCGGCGATCCGTACCGCGACAAGGTGCCGGCCGCCGCCGCCGTGCTGAACGGCTTCGGGAAAAGCACCGGCCTGGTCCAGGTGCGCGAACTGGGGGTCCTGGAGACGCCCATCGCGCTCACCAATACCTTCGGCGTGGGCAGCGTCGCCAATGCGCAGATCCGCGCGGCGGTGGCCGCCAACCCCGAGATCGGGCGCGGCCTGCCCACGGTGAACCCGCTGGTGTTCGAGTGCAACGACGGCTACTTGAACGACATCCAGGCGCTGGCGGTCCAGGAAACCCATTACACGCAGGCGCTGGCCGGCGCCACCGCGCGCTTCACGCAGGGCTCGGTGGGGGCGGGGCGCGGCATGTCTTCGTTCTCGCTCAAGGGCGGCATCGGCTCGGCGTCGCGGCTGGCCGAGATCCAGCCCGGCCAGCGCTACACCGTGGGCGCGCTGGTGCTGGCCAATTTCGGCCGGCTGCCCAGCCTGACCGTGGCCGGCCGGCCGTTCGGCCGCGAACTGGCGCGCCAGCAGGACCGCGGCCTGCCGGACGCCGCGGCGGCCGGCCCGGAGCAGGGTTCCATCATCCTGCTGGTCGCCACCGACGCGCCGCTGGATGCCCGCCAACTGCGCCGCCTGGCGCTGCGGGCGGGCGCCGGGCTGGCCCGCACCGGCTCGGTGTTCGGCCACGGCAGCGGCGATATCGCGCTGGCGTTCTCCACGGCCTATACGATTCCCCACCTGGCCGAGCGCGGCATGCCCGCCGTGGCGCTGTTGCACGAAACGCGCATCGACCCGCTGTTCGAAGCCGCCGCCGAGGCGGCCGAGCAGGCCATCGTGGCGGCGCTGTGGCATGCCGATTCCGTGTCCGGACGCGACGGCCATCGCCGCATCTGCATCCGCGAAGCCGCGCCGCGCTGGCGCGAATGGCTGGCGCGCACCGAACTCTAGCGCCTGTTCACTGGTGACATATCCATGAAGATCCTGATTTCCACTGATATCGAAGGCGTGGCCGGCGTATTCCATGCCGAGCAGGTGCGCGCCGGCAATGGCGAGTACGAGCGCGCCCGGGCCTGGATGACCGGCGAGGCCAACGCCGCGGTCCAGGGCGCGTTCGCCGGCGGGGCCGACGAAGTGCTGGTCAACGACTCGCACGGCGGCTTCCGCAACCTGCTGCCCGACGCCCTGGACGAGCGCGCCCGCCTGGTGCTGGGCAAGCCGCGCTACCTGGGCATGATGGGCGGCCTGGAGGAGCACTGCGACGCGGTGTTCCTGATCGGCTACCACGCCCGCTCGCAGGCGCGCGGCATCCTGGCCCATACCATCAACAGCTTTGCGTTCGCCCGGGTCTTCATCAACGGCCAGGAGCTCGGCGAAGCGGGGTTGTACGGGGCGCTGGCCGGCGAACTGGGCGTGCCGGTGATCCTGGGCAGCGGCGATGACGTCTTCATCGCCGAAACGCGCGAGCTGTTCCCGCACGCCCAGTGGGTGCAGACCAAGGTGGCGCACGGGCAGGGTAGCGGGGCGACCCTGTCGCCGGCCGCCGCCCGCCGCGCCATCGCGGCCGCCGCCGAGGCCGCCGTGCGCGGGATGGCGGGCGCGGTTCCCCTGCGCATCGCCGCGCCTATAGAATGCCGGTTGCAGACGCAGAGCTCGGCGCTGGCCGACCTGTTCTGCATGTGGCCCGCGCTCGAGCGCGTGGACGGCGTGACCGTGCGCTTCACCGCCGGCAGCATGCAGGACGCCATCCGTACGCTGAACAGCCTGTCGGCCATGTCGTTCATGCTGCGCTGAGGAACTTCATGTCACCCACCGATACCCGCATTGCCGCACTGCGGCAGGCCATGCGCCGCCACGGCCTGGACGCCTGCATCGTGCCGTCCGCCGATCCCCACCTGTCCGAATACCTGCCGGAGCGCTGGCAAGGCCGGCAATGGCTGAGCGGTTTCACCGGGTCGGTGGGCACGCTGGTGGTCACGGCCGATTTCGCCGGCCTGTGGGTGGACAGCCGCTACTGGGTCCAGGCCGAGGCCCAGCTCGCCGGCACCGGCGTGCGGCTCATGAAAATCGCGGCCGCCGCCTCGCCCGGGCACATCGAGTGGCTGGCCGGGAACTTGCGCGCCGGCCAGCGGGTCGGCGTCGACGGCCAGGTGCTGGGCCTGGCCGCGTTCCGGGCCCTGACGGCCGCCCTGGCGCCGGTCGGCGCGACGCTCGACATCCAGGCCGACCTGCTGGCCGAGATCTGGCCCGACCGCCCGGGCCTGCCCGACGCGCCGGTCTACCAGCATCTGGCCCCGCACGCCTGCGTGGCGCGCGCCGACAAGCTGGCGCAGGTGCGCCAGGCCATGCGGGCGCATGGCGCCGACTTGCACCTGGTATCCACCCTGGACGACATTGCCTGGCTGTTCAACCTGCGCGGCGCGGACGTCTCGTACAACCCGGTGTTCCTGGCGCACGCCCTGGTCGGCCCGGACCACGCCACGCTGTTCGTGGCCGACGGCAAGATCGACGAGGCCCTGCGCGCGGTCCTGGCCGCCGACGGCGTCGCGGTCGCGCCGTACGGGCAGGCGGCCGAGGCGCTGGGTTCGCTCGAGCGCGACCAGACCCTCCTGATCGACCCGGCCCGCGTCACCTGCGGGGTGTTCCATGCCATGGACCCGGCCGTGCCGCGGGTCGAGGCCATCAACCCGTCGACCCTGCTCAAGTCGCGCAAGACCGACGCCGAGCTGGCCCACGTGCGCGAAGCCATGGAACTGGACGGCGCGGCGCTGTGCGAGTTCTTCGCCTGGTTCGAACAGGCGCTGGGCCGCGAAACCATCACCGAACTGACCATCGACGAGCGGATCACCGCCGCCCGGGCGCGCCAGCCCGGTTATGTGTGCCCCAGCTTCGGCACCATTGCCGGCTTCAATGCCAACGGCGCCATGCCGCACTATCGCGCCACGCCGCAAGCGCATGCGGTCATCGAGGGCGACGGCCTGCTGCTGATCGATTCGGGCGGCCAGTACCTGGGCGGCACCACCGACATCACGCGGGTAGTGGCGGTGGGCAGTCCGAACGCCGACCAGAAGGTCGATTTCACGCTGGTGCTCAAGGGCATGATCGCCCTGTCGCGCGCCGCGTTCCCGCGCGGCACGCCGTCGCCCATGCTCGATGCCATCGCGCGCGCGCCGATCTGGCAGGGCGGCGCCGAGTACGGCCACGGCACCGGCCATGGCGTGGGCTATTTCCTCAATGTGCACGAGGGTCCGCAGGTCATCTCGTACCGCGCCGCGCCGGGCCCCCACACGGCCATGGAGCCGGGCATGATCACCTCCAACGAGCCGGGCATCTACCGTCCCGGGCGCTGGGGCGTGCGCATCGAGAACCTGGTGGCCAATCGCACCTGGCTGAAGACCGACATGGGCGAGTTCCTCTGCTTCGAGACCCTCACCCTGTGCCCGATCGACACCCGCTGCATCGACGCGTCGCTGCTGCGGCCCGACGAGATCGCCTGGCTGGACGACTACCACCGCACGGTGCGCGAGCGCCTGGCGCCGCGCGTGGACGGGCCGGCGCTGGCCTGGCTGCAGGAACGCACCCGGCCGCTGCAGGCCTGAAAAGGGCGTGGCTCCCGGGCCACCCCGGGGTTGGCCAGGTGTCTGCCCAGGTGTCTGACACCCGAGGGGTGTCAGACACCTACGAGAGGCAGGCACCGCCTCGTCTCTCCACGCCGCCCGCCGTGTCTCCCGCCGCCGCCAGGCGCCGCAGGGCGCGCCTGCCCTTTGTTACGTGACAGGCCTCAGGGAAAACCCCTGATCGGCCAATCGGCCGGCTATAATCCAAATTTCCCGCATGCGCCCGTCCGTCCCGGGCGCCCATTACGATGACCAAATACGTATTTGTCACCGGCGGTGTGGTGTCCTCCCTGGGCAAAGGGATCGCCGCCGCGTCCCTCGCCGCGATCCTCGAATCGCGCGGCCTCCAAGTCACCCTGCTCAAGCTCGATCCCTACATCAACGTCGATCCCGGCACCATGAGCCCGTTCCAGCACGGCGAGGTGTTCGTCACCGAAGACGGCGCCGAGACCGACCTGGACCTGGGCCACTACGAGCGCTTCATCTCGGCCAAGATGCACAAGGTGAACAACTTCACCACCGGCCAGATCTACGAATCCGTGCTGCGCAAGGAGCGCCGGGGCGACTACCTGGGCAAGACGGTCCAGGTCATTCCGCACATCACCAACGAGATCCAGGACTTCATCGCGCGCGGCGCCGATGCCGCCTGGAACGGCGCCACCGACGTGGCCATCGTCGAGATCGGCGGCACGGTCGGCGACATCGAGTCCCTGCCGTTCCTCGAGGCCGCCCGCCAGATGAGCCTGCGCCTGGGGCGCAACAATGCCGCCTTCGTGCACCTGACCCTGGTGCCGTTCATCGCCTCGGCCGGCGAACTCAAGACCAAGCCCACCCAGCACTCGGTGCAGAAGCTGCGCGAGATCGGCATCTATCCCAACCTGCTGCTGTGCCGCGCCGACCGTCCCATTCCCGACGACGAGCGCGCCAAGATCTCGATGTTCTCCAACGTCCCGCTGGACGCGGTCATTTCCGTGTGGGACGCCGATTCCATCTACAAGATTCCCGCCATGCTGCACAAGCAGGGCGTCGACAACATCGTCTGCGAGGCCCTCGGGCTGACCCCGCCGCCGGCCGACCTGTCCATGTGGGACAACCTGGTCGAGGCGCTCGAACACCCCGAGCACCAGCTGACCATCGGCATGGTCGGCAAGTACGTCGACCTGACCGAATCGTACAAGTCGCTGTCCGAGGCGCTGGTGCACGCCGGCATCCACACGCGCTCGAAGATCAACATCGAATACATCGATTCCGAAGACATCGAGACCCGCGGCACCGACCAGCTCAAGCACCTGGACGCCATCCTGGTGCCGGGCGGCTTCGGCAAGCGCGGCACGGAAGGCAAGATCGCGGCCATCCGCTATGCGCGCGAGAACGGCGTGCCGTACCTGGGCATCTGCCTCGGCATGCAGCTGGCGGTCATCGAATTCGCCCGCCACGTGGCCGGCCTGGGCGGCGCCAACAGCACCGAGTTCGACCCGTCCGCCCCGCATCCGGTGGTGGCGCTCATCACCGAATGGATGGACCGCGAAGGCAAGGTCGAGAAACGCGACGCCAGTTCCGACCTGGGCGGCACCATGCGCAAGGGCGCGCAGCGTTGTCCCATCAAGCCGGGCACCCGCGCCCAGGCCATCTACGGCGACGACGTGAACGAGCGCCATCGCCACCGCTATGAAGTCAACAACGTGTACGTGCCGCGCCTCGAAGAGGCGGGCATGGTGATCAGCGCGCGCACGCCCACCGAGAACCTGCCGGAAATGATGGAATTGCCCGACCATCCCTGGTTCGTGGGGGTGCAGTTCCACCCGGAATTCACGTCCACGCCGCGCGACGGCCATCCGCTGTTCTCCAGCTTCATCGAGGCGGCCATCGCCAATCACGCGCGCAAGTCCCAGGAGGCCTGAATGAAAGCCTGCGGTTTCGACATCGGCCTGGAGCACCCGTTCTTCCTCATCGCGGGTCCGTGCGTCATCGAGTCGCGCGAGCTGGCATTCGACACCGCCGGCCGCCTGAAGGAAATCACCGGCAGGCTGGGCATCCCGTTCATCTACAAAAGCTCGTTCGACAAGGCCAACCGCAGCTCGGGCAAGTCGTTCCGCGGGCTGGGCATCGACGAAGGCCTGAAGATCCTCGCCGACGTGCGGGCCCAGCTGGGCGTGCCGGTGCTGACCGACGTGCACGAGACCTCCCAGGTCGCGCCGGTTGCCGCCGTGGTCGACATGCTGCAGACCCCGGCCTTCCTGTGCCGCCAGACCGACTTCATCCGCGCCTGCGCGGCCTCGCTCAAGCCGGTCAACATCAAGAAGGGCCAGTTCCTGGCGCCGCACGACATGGTGCAGGTGGCCCAGAAGGCCCGCGACGCGGCCATCGAGGCGGGCGGCGACGGCAACAACATCCTGGTGTGCGAGCGCGGCGCTTCTTTCGGATACAACAACTTAGTGTCCGACATGCGCTCGCTGGCTATCATGCGGGAAACCGGCTGTCCCGTCGTGTTCGACGCCACCCACTCGGTGCAGCTGCCGGGCGGGCAGGGCACCTCCTCGGGCGGCCAGCGTGAATTCGTCCCGGTCCTGGCGCGCGCGGCGGTGGCGGTGGGCGTGGCGGGCCTGTTCATGGAAACCCACCCCAACCCGGCCTGCGCGCTGTCCGATGGCCCCAACGCCGTGCCGCTGGACCACATGGCCGCGTTGCTCGAGTCGCTCGTCGAACTCGATCGCGTGACCAAACGCAACGGCTTCATCGAAAACCAGTTCGTCTGACCAGGGGCCGCCGTCATGAATCTGTTTATCGTTCAGGGAATCTGAGAAATTATGAGTGCAATCGTCGATATCATCGGCCGCGAAATCCTCGATTCGCGCGGCAATCCCACCGTCGAGTGCGACGTGCTGCTGGAATCGGGCGCCATGGGTCGCGCGGCCGTCCCGTCGGGCGCGTCCACCGGCGAGCGCGAGGCCATCGAGCTGCGCGACGGCGACAAATCGCGCTACCTGGGCAAAGGCGTGCTGCGCGCGGTGGAAAACCTCAATACCGAGATCTCCGAAGCGCTCATGGGCCTGGACGCCCAGGAACAGACGTTCGTCGACCGCACCCTCATCGACCTGGACGGCACCGACACCAAGGAGCGCCTGGGCGCCAATGCGCTGCTGGCCGCCAGCATGGCGGTGGCGCGCGCCGCCGCCGACGAGTCAGGCCTGTCGCTGTATCGCTACTTCGGCGGCAGCGGCCCCATGAGCATGCCCGTGCCCATGATGAACGTCATCAACGGCGGCGCGCACGCCAACAACACGCTCGACCTGCAGGAACTGATGATCCTGCCGGTGGGCGCGACCAGCTTCCGCGAAGCACTGCGCTGGGGCGCCGAAGTGTTCCACGCCCTGAAGAAGCTGATCCACGCCCAGGGCATGTCCACCGCGGTCGGCGACGAAGGCGGTTTCGCGCCCAACGTGCCCAATCACGAGGCGGCCATCCAGCTGATCCTCAAGGCCATCACCGAGGCCGGCTACGAGCCCGGCTCGCAGATCGCGCTGGGCCTGGATTGCGCCAGCTCCGAATTCTTCCGCGACGGCAAGTACACGCTGGCCGGCGAGGGCGGCCTGTCGCTGTCTTCCCAGGAGTTCGCCAACCTGCTGGCGACGTGGTGCGACAAGTACCCGATCATCAGCATCGAGGACGGCATGGCCGAGAACGACTGGGACGGCTGGAAGCTCCTCACCGAGCAGCTCGGCAAGAAGGTGCAACTGGTGGGCGACGACCTGTTCGTCACCAACACCCGCATCCTGAAGGAAGGCATCCAGAAGGGTGTGGCCAACTCGATCCTGATCAAGATCAACCAGATCGGCACCCTGACTGAAACCTTCGCCGCCATCGAAATGGCCAAGCGCGCCGGCTACACCGCCGTCGTGTCGCACCGTTCGGGCGAAACCGAAGACTCCACCATTGCCGATATCGCGGTGGCCACCAACGCCATGCAGATCAAGACGGGCTCGCTGTCGCGCTCGGACCGCATGGCCAAGTACAACCAGTTGCTGCGTATCGAAGAGGAACTGGCCGAAGTGGCTTCGTACCCGGGCCTCGAGGCGTTCTACAACCTGCGTTGACCGGACGCGGGGGCAGGGCGCCGCGCCTTGTCCCCGTCCAGGGCCGCACCTGTTGGGGGTTTTTCGCGTATGCGCCTGCTGTTCCTGGTGCTGCTCGTCTTGCTGGGCCTGATCCAGTACCCGCTGTGGCTGGGCAAGGGCGGTTGGCTCAAGGTCTGGGACCTGCAGCGCCAGGTGGCGGCCCAGCATGAAACCAACGAAGGCCTGCGCGCGCGCAATGCCGCGCTCGAGGCCGAGGTGCGCGACCTCGCCACCGGCGTGGGCGCCATCGAAGAACGCGCCCGCAGCGAACTGGGCATGATGCGCGAAGGCGAGGTCTTCGTGCAGATCCTCCCGCCCGGCAGCGCCGTGCCGAATACCCCGCCGCCCGCCGGCGCCGCTCCGGCCAAGCCCGCCAACGCGGCGCCGCGCCGCTGACCGCCAGCTGGCGCCGCGTGCCGGGCGCCATTGCCGCTAGCCATCCTCCCACGCGCACGCCAGGCTGCCGTACACCACCGGGCCACGGCGCGCCGCGGGCCAGGCGTGCCAATCCACCGGGTGCGACTGCATCTCGATGCGCAGTTCCAGCCTGAGCGGCAGCACGCCGCGCGACCAGGCGCGCGCGGTGCAGCCGTCGCCCGCCTGGCCGGCCCGGCGCAGCAGCGCGCGCACCAGCGGCGATAGCGGCTCGTGCAGGAATGTCAGCCGCGCATGCAGGGTATTGGCCTCGAAGATGGTCGGCTCGCCGCCGCGCGCGGCGTGCTGTTCGGCCTGGTAGTCATTGCTGATGGCGCGCCGCCCCGGCGCGGCGGGCACGGCCAGGCCTCGGCGCGCATGGGCCTGGAAGGCGGCGGCGCTGGGTTGCAGGACTTCGATGCGCCATGGGGCCATGCCGGCCTGGCTGCGCAGGCGTTGGAAAGCCCGCTGCTGCGCCGCGTCCGCGTCGCCGTCGGGGCTGGCGTAGCGCGGCCGCAGCGCGCGCTTGAACGCGCGGGCCATGGCGTCCGGGGCGCCATGGCTGGTGGCGCCGGCGCGCGCGGCGTCCAGCAACGCCACATATGCGATCTGGCGCGCCAGGTGCCAGTGGGCCGCCTCGACCGCCAGCAGGCCCAGCAGCAGCACCGGCGGGGCGGCGAGGGCGAATTCCAGCAGGGCGGCTCCGCGGTTGCGCGCCGGCGCCGCGCGGACGGTGGCGCGGGACGGACGGAAGAGGGCAAGGCGGGGGCGGCGCATGGCCCGGCAGTGTGCGCCGCCGGGCCGCTGGCGTCGATTGTGGCAACTACGACTGGATGAGACGGGCCACCTTTTAGTGGACCGTGGGGGGATCCTGCTCGGGCATCGGCCGCGCCGGTGCGAACAGGCCGGAGCAATCGACGGCATCGAATTCGTACGGCTTGCCGCAGAAATCGCACGACACCCGTACGCTGCCCTGTTCGGCCAGGATATCGTTGACTTCGCGCTCGCCCAGGGTGCGCAACATGCTGGCCACGCGTTCCCGCGTGCATGGGCAGTGCCAGCGCACCGGGGACGGGTCGAAGGCGAGCAGGGTTTCTTCCCAGTACAGGCGATGGATCAGCGTATCCGTGTCGGTGCGCAGCAGTTCGCCGGGTTCCAGGGTGTCGGCCAGCATGACGGCGCGCGTAAAACTGTCGGCGGCCTGTTCCGGCGTCACGCCGCCCTGGTCGGGCAGGCGCTGCACCAGCAGGCCGGCGGCGTGCTGGTCGTCGGCCGCCAGCCAGAGCCGCGTGTCGAGCTGTTCCGAGGCTTTCATGTAGTGCTGCAGCGCCTCGGCCACGGTGTCGCCTTCCAGCGGCACGATGCCCTGGTAGGTCTGTTGGCCCGGCACCTTGCGCTGCGGGTCCAGCACCACGATGAAGCGGCCCTGTCCGTTGGCGTTGAGCAGCTCCTGCATGCTGCCCCCGGCCGGCGGCTCGTGGCCTTCGCGGATCTTCACGGTGGCGCGCAGGTCCAGGTCCGAACGGCATTCGACCACGATCAGGGCGATCGGGCCGTCGCCCTGGATTTGCAGGACCAGCGAGCCCTCGAACTTGATATTGGCGGCCAGCAGCGTGGCGGCC
This sequence comes from Bordetella genomosp. 2, assembly GCF_002261345.1. Taxonomy (GTDB): domain Bacteria; phylum Pseudomonadota; class Gammaproteobacteria; order Burkholderiales; family Burkholderiaceae_B; genus Bordetella_A. Next base: position 880,190 of record NZ_NEVT01000003.1, read on the forward strand.
GCCACCAGTTCGCCCAGCAGGCGCCTGATGGCGGGCGGATATTGATGATGTTCCTGCGCCTGCAGCCACGTCTGGTGCAGCCGCACGGCTTCGACGCGCACGGAGCGGTCTTCGAACAGGTATTTCTTGAGCAGATCGGTCATGGTGGAATGTTAGCCGATCGCCGGGGCGCCGCCGCTTCAGCCGATGCGCTTGAGCGCCTGCTTGTAATGCTGCGCGCGGGTCTCGTAGTGCCGGGTATTCTTGTGCATGCTGGCGATTTCCTCGGCGGACAGCTCGCGCACCACCTTGCCGATGCCGATCACCAGGGAATTGTCGGGGATGACCCGGCCTTCCGGAATGATGGCGCCCGCGCCGACCAGGCAATTGCGCCCGACCACCGCATTGTTCAGGACGATGGCCTGCATGCCGATCAGCGCGCCTTCATGGATGGTGCAGCCGTGCAGCATGGCCTGGTGGCCCACCGTGACGCCCGGGCCGACCGTCAGCGGACAGCCTTCGTCGACGTGCAGGACGCTCGATTCCTGGATGTTGCTGCCGGCCTGGATGACGATCGGCGCGTTGTCGCCGCGGATCGACACATGCGACCAGATGCTGACCCCCGCCTGCAGGGTGACGTTGCCGATGATGTCGGCGCTGTCGGCAACATACACGCTGGGATCGATGGCGGGAATGAGCTCGTCGAGCTGGTAAATCGGCATGCGCGGTCTCCGGTAAGCATCAGGCCTGGGCCGCGGCGCGCGTTTCCTCGCGCTGACGCAGCACCCTGCGCTGGATTTTACCGGTGGTGGTCATGGGCAGCTCGTCGATGAACTCGATTTCCTTGGGGTACTCGTAAGGCGCGAGGCGGTCGCGCACGTGATCCTGCAGCGCCTGGACGATCTCGCCCGGCTCGCGGCCGGCATATTCGGCCGTCAGCACGACGTAGGCCTTCACCAGGGCGCCGCGCTCGGCATCGGGCTTGGGGACGACGGCGACATTGGCCACGGCGGGATGGCCGAGCAGGCAGTTCTCGATTTCGCCCGGCCCGATGCGGTAGCCGGCCGACTTGAAGACATCGTCCGCGCGGCCGGCGTACCAGAAATACCCGTCGGCATCGACGCTGGCCAGGTCGCCGGTGCGGCACCAGTCGCCGGTGAATTTTTCCTGGGTGGCGGCTTCGTTGCGCCAGTAGCCCAGGAACAGGATCGGGTCCGGGAAGCCGTGGATGTCGAGCCGGTTCAGCGCGATCTCGCCGACTTCACCGGGCGGCAGCGGCTTGCCCGCCTCGTCGATGACCGCCACCTGGTGGCCGGGGTAGGGGCGCCCCATGCTGCCCGGCTTGGCCGGCCAGCGGCGCTGGCTATTGCCCACCAGGTAATTCATTTCCGTCTGGCCAAACATTTCGTTGGGCGTGATGCCCAGGGCCGAGCGGCACCAGTCGAAGACGGTTTCCCCGACGCTTTCGCCGGCGCTCATGATGGACCGCAAGGCCAGCCGGTAGCGGCTGGCGGGGTCCGGCACCGCTTTCATCATCATCTTGAGCGCGGTGGGGAACAGGAAGGTATTGGTGACCTGGTAGCGCTCCATGAGCTCGAAGGCGCGTTCGGGCGAGAAGCGCCCGCGGGTGCCCACGATGGGGTGGCCGAAGTACAGGGTGGGCAGCAGGGCGTCCATCATGCCGCCGGTCCAGGCCCAGTCGGCGGGCGACCAGAAAACGTCGCTGGGGCGGGGGAACCAGTCCTGCGAGGCGACGAAGCCGGGCAGGTTGCCGATCAGCACGCTGTGGGGCAGCAGGGCGCCCTTGGGCGCGCCGGTGGTGCCCGACGTGTACAACAGGATGGCGGGATCGGCGGCGCGGGTCGGCACCGGCTTGAATTCGGAAGGCTGGCGCGCCAGCAGGCTGCGCCAGGGCAGGACGCGCTCGTCGGCGAAGCCGATGCCGATGATCTGGTGCAGATTGGGGCAATTGTCGCTGATGCCGAGCAGGTTGGCGCTCGAGGCGTGGTCGACAATGGCGATGCGGGCGTCGGAATCGCGCAGGCGGGTTTCCAGGGCTTCGGGGCCGAACAGGGACGACAGCGGCACGACCACGGCGCCGACGCTGTAGATGGCCATGTGGGCCACGGCGGTCTCCGGCCGTTGCCCCAAAACCACACCTATCCGGTCGCCGCGTTCCACCCCCATCTTGACCAGCCCGTTGGCGAGCTGGTTGGCTGCCTCCGCCAGGCGGGCGTAGGTCCAGACTTCCCGGTTGCCGGATTCGTCTTCGTAATAGATGGCGATGCGCCGTGCGTCCGAACTGCTGGCGGCCCAGCGATGGCAGCAGACGTCCGCGATATTGAACTGGGTCGGCACCAGCCAGCGGAAGGATTGGTAGAGCGCCTGATATTGGTCGTTCATGGCCCTATGTTGTAAGCGCGCCGGCAGCGCCTCCACAGGACGCTGCCTTGGGGCCGGGATGCCCCAAGTGCAAGCATGACCTAGAGGGGCGCGAACTGCAACATTCCCGTGAAGCTAACGGGGACGTATAAGGGTTATCACGGGTGCTTGCCCTGGCGGCGCAGCGCGGAGGGCAGGGCGGGCAGCGACAGCGGGCGGCGGGCCCGGGCCGGCGTGGGCCCGGGCTCGCGCCAGGCCTGCTGCGCCGCCCAGTCCACCAGGACCAGCTGGCCGTCGTGAGTCTCGGCCAGCGCCGACAGGCTCTCGACCCAATCGCCGTCGTTGCAGTACAGGATGCCGGACACCTCGCGCAGCTCCGGCTTGTGGATATGGCCGCACACCACGCCGTCCAGGCCGCGCCGGCGGGCTTCCCCGGCCAGGGTTTCCTCGAAGTCGGTGATGAAGGCCACGGCGTTCTTGACCTTGTGCTTCAGGTACTGGGACAGGGACCAGTAATGCAGCCCCAGGCGATGGCGCAGGCGGTTGAAATGGTTGTTCAGCCACAGCGCGGTCTGGTAGAGCGTATCGCCCAGCCGCGCCAGCCATTTGCTGTGCTGGATCACGCCGTCGAACTGGTCGCCGTGCAGCACCAGCAGGCGCAGCCCGCGGGCCGTGACGTGGACGTCCTCGTCCAGCACCTCGATGTCGCCGAAGGCGAAGCCGATGAACTCGCGTGCGAATTCGTCATGGTTGCCGGGCACGAACACCACCCGCGTGCCGTTGCGGGCCTTGCGCAGGATGCGCTGCACCACGTCATTGTGCGCGCGGGGCCAGTGCCAGTGCTTGCGCAGTTGCCAGCCGTCGATGATGTCGCCCACCAGGTAGAGGGTGTCCGAATCGTTGTGGTCGAGGAAGTCCAGCAGGAACTCGGCCTTGCATCCGGCGGTGCCGAGGTGAATGTCGGAAATCCACAGCGTGCGCCAGTGGGTGGGGCGGATTTCATTCACGTTGGCGTCCCTCGGCGATATGGTCATGCCTAGGCATGTAACCACCGCGTCGTGACGCCTGTGTTAACGAGGGATGACGCTGTTGTGACGGCTGCGTCCCTGCAGCGGCTTCAGGGCTTGCGCGGCGGCGCGTTGCGCAGGCGCGTGCCCAGCAGGCGGTCGTGCAGGAACTGGCCGTCGCGGTCGAGCCAGGACCACGTGAAAATGGCGAACGGCGCCGCCACGATGAACATGTCCACCGATTTCCAGCCCGTGGCGGCCGATGCCGCCGCCACGATGCCCGCGGCCACCAGCACCAGCGGCCAGGCCAGGATGTAGCGCAGGATCAGGCGCGGCACCGACGGCGGGCGGCCGTCCCGGTCGACCAGGCGGATGTTCCAGGTCTTCATGGGCAGGGTCTGGCCGCTGCGGCGCCAGCACAACACGAAATAGGCGCCGATGGCCAGGAACAGCCAGGCTTGGCGCGCGTGACGCAGCATCAGCGCGTGCTTGCTCTGGGTCAAGGTATCGAATAGATAGCCTGCCAGAAATACAACGCCAAACAGCAGCACGGCTTCGTACATCATGCAGGCGAAGCGGCGCAGCCGGCTGGGGGTGAGCTCGGTATGGGGTGCGGTCATGGGGGCGTATTATCACGCATCCCGGCACGGGCGGCCCGGGCCTGGCCCAAGGCAAAAAAAAACCCGCCGTTGCGGGCGGGTCTTAAAAGGGGCTGTGCAGCCCCCAAGGGGAAAATGATTCGACTGCTGCGTGCTGGACGGCGCGAAATTACGCGGCGGTGTGCACGGCCTTGGCGCCGGCATTGCGGACGGCCAGGGACTTCAGGCCCTTGCCCACCTTGCGCAGGCCCGAAACCAGGGCGCGCATGGGACGAGGACGGAATTGTTCTTCAATGGCTTGCAGCATCAGCTGGCGTTCGAGTTCGTCGGTCAGACGAACGGAAGAATTGAGGTTGATCACGGTAGTTCCAGGACTTGCAACGTTCAACTGCTAGGGGTTAACCCGAATTTTAGGGTTAACCCTGAATTTATGCAAGAGCCTGGTGCACAACGCGCAGTTCTGGTGCCGATAATGCGCCAATCCGGCGCAATGTGGCATGGCAGCCACAATATTCGGACTATGTTGCCGTTTTTTTACAACAACATCGGTCTCAGGCCGGGTCGCGATAGCTCGCCGCGACCAGTTCGAAGCCGAACAGCCGGCAGTCCAGCGCGCCGTTGTGCAGCGGCGCGCGGCGTCGCGGCTTGAGCCGCAGGCGCTGGGGCAGGTCGCGGTCGCTGGAGATGACGTGCATCTGCCAGCCGGCGAATTCCCGCTTCAGGTGCGTCGACCAGGCGCGCCACAGCTCGTCGTCGTCGGTCGGCATGCGCTCGCCGTATGGCGGGTTGGTCACGATCCAGCCCTGCGGGGCGGGCGCCGGCACGGTGCGGGCGTCGGCGACCTCGAAGCGGATCGTGTCGGCCGTCAGCCAGGCGCGTTCGGCGTTGTTGCGGGCATATTCGATGGCTTGCGGGTCCAGGTCGCAACCCACCAGGGGCGCGTCCAGCCCGGGCAGGATGCGGGCGCGCGCGTCGTCCTTGAGGTCGCGCCAGCGGCGCGCGTCGTGGTCGCGCAGGCGCTCGAAGCCGAATGGCCGGGAAATGCCCGCGGGCACGCCCAGCGCGATCCAGGCCGCTTCGATCAGGATGGTGCCGCTGCCGCAGAACGGGTCCAGCAGGGCCGCGCCCGGGTCCCAGCCGGCCAGGGCCAGCATGCCGGCGGCGAGATTCTCGCGCAGCGGGGCCTCGCCCTTGTCCAGGCGCCAGCCGCGCTTGAATAGCGATTCGCCGGAGGTGTCCAGGTACAGGGTGGCGGTATGGCCGGTCAGGAACAGGTGCACGCGCGCATCCGGCCGTACCGTATCGATGCTGGGACGCTCGCCTTCGATCTCGCGCAGGCGGTCGCAGATGCCGTCCTTGGCGCGCAGATTGCAATACTGCAGGCTCTGCACGGGGCTCTTGATCGCCGAAGTATCGACGCGCAGGGTCTGTTCGGCGCCGAACCAGCGCTCCCAGGGCACGCTGCGCGCGAGGTCGAGGATGTCGTCCTCGTGGCCGATCTCGGCATGCGCGACTTGCACCAGGATGCGCGTGGCCAGCCGCGAATACAGGTTGGCGCGCTGCACGCCCGCCCAGTCGGCGCTGAAGTGGCAGCCGGCGCGGCCGGCGCGCGCGTCGGCGTAGCCCAGCGCCTGCATTTCGGCGGTCAGGGCCTCTTCCAGGCCCTGGGGGCAGGGGGCGAACACCAGGAAGGTCTCGGTTTCGCGCGGGGCGCGCGGCATGCGGCGGCGCGTGGCGCGTTCCGGCGGCGCATCATGCCATTCCGCTGCAGGCGCCGGGGCGCTGGCGGGCTGGCGCGGCGGCGCGGGGGGAGCGGCTTCCTCGCGGCGCACGATCTTTTCCTTGGCGCGTTCGAGCTGCGCGGCCGTACGCGCGCGGGCGCCGCTGCGCTTGCGCTTGCCATCGGCGGCGGCATGGGCGTCGCGCGCCGTTTTCTTGACCATCAGCGTCTTGCGGCGGCCTTGTTCATCAGAGGACATACGAATCCGGGCCAGCGGCCGGGCAGGTGTGGTCAGAAGGGCTTGAGCACCACCAGCAGCACCACGGCCACGAGCAGCAGGACCGGCACTTCATTGAACCAGCGGTAGAACTTGTGAGAGCGGGTGTTGCGGCCTTGCTCGAACTTGCGCAGCATCACGCCGCAGGCATGATGGTAGCCGATGATGAGCAGCACGAAGAACAGCTTGGCGTGCATCCAGCCGTTGCCCGGCCCCATGCCGATGCCGTAGCCCACGTACAGCCACAGGCCCAGGGCCACGGCGACGATGGCCAGCATGGTGGTGAAGCGGTACAGCCGGCGCGCCATGCCGACCAGACAGGACTGCACGGCGGCGTCGGACTGCTGGGCCAGGTTCACGAACAGGCGCGGCAGGTAGAACAGGCCGGCGAACCAGGAAGCGATGAAGACGATGTGAAAGGCCTTGACCCAAAGCATGGCTGGCGTCCGATACGACAAAGCGATGGCCGCATTGTAGTGCGCCGGCGCCGGATGTCGCCAGGCGCGGCATCTCAGCCGCAGCGAGGTGTCAGACACCCCGGGAGACGGCCGCCGATATGTCCTGTTCGCTCAAAAGGTGTCTGACACCTCAGGTGGGGCGATGGCCGGCAAGTTGCCGGGTTTTTTCAAAGGTGCCTGGCACCGGTGGACGCTGGCGCCTTCCGGCGGGCAGCGGCTGTGCCTCAGATCACGTACATGTCGACGTATTCGTGCACGGGCATGGCTTCCAGCGCCTGCTGGTCGAGCGACGCCGCCAGGATGCGCGCCTGCTGCCTGGCCGGGAAGACGCGCGCCAGGTTGGTGCGGAATTTCGCCTCCAGCAGCGGGATGCCTTCCTGGCGGCGGCGCTTGTGGCCGATGGGGTATTCGCAGACGATTTCGTCGAGCCGGGCGCCATCGGCGAATTCCACGGTGAGCGCATTGGCGATCGAGCGCTTGTCCGGATCGTGGTAGTCGCGCGTGAAGGCCGGGTCCTCGACGCAGATGATCTTGGCGCGCAGCGCGTCGATGCGCGGGTCGCTGGCGATTTCGTCTTCGTAGTCGGCGGCGGTGAGGCGGCCGAACAGTACCGGCACCGCCACCATGTACTGCACGCAGTGGTCGCGGTCGGCCGGGTTGGCGAGCGGGCCCTGCTTGTCGATGATGCGGATGCATGCCTCGTGCGTGCGGATGGTGATCCGGCTGATTTCGTCGGCCGTCCGGCCGGCCGCGGCGAGCCGGGCGTGGACCTCCATGGCGCACTCGACGGCGGTCTGCGCATGGAATTCGGCCGGAAAGGAAATCTTGAACAGCACGTTTTCCATGACATAGCTGCCGTACGGACGCTGGAACTTGAATGGCTGGCCCTTGAACAGGACGTCATAGAAGCCCCATGTCCTGGCCGTCAGCACCGAGGGGTAGCCCATTTCGCCGGTCCTGGCGATGAGCGTCAGGCGCACCGCCCGGCTGGTCGCGTCGCCGGCCGCCCAACTCTTGCGGCTGCCGGTGTTGGGGGCATGGCGATAGGTGCGCAGGCTCTGGCCGTCGACCCAGGCCAGGGACACGGCGTTGATGATCTCGTCGCGCTCCAGGCCGAGCATCTGCGCGACCACGGCCGTGGAGGCCACCTTGACCAGCACGACGTGGTCCAGGCCCACCTTGTTGAAGGAGTTCTCCAGCGCGATGCAGCCCTGGATCTCGTGCGCCTTGATCATGCCCGTGAGTACGTCGCGCATGGTCAATGGCGCCTTGCCGGCCGCCACCGCGTTGCGCGACAGCCAGTCGGCCGTCGCCAGGATGCCGCCAAGGTTGTCCGAGGGGTGGCCCCATTCGGCGGCCAGCCAGGTATCGTTGAAGTCGAGCCAGCGGATCATGGCGCCGATATTGAAGGCGGCCTGCACCGGATCGAGCTGGAACTGCGTGCCCGGCACCTTGGCGCCGTTGGGCACCACCGTGCCGGGCACGATGGGGCCCAGCAGCTTGCGGCAGGCCGGGTATTCCAGGGCTTCCAGCCCGCAGCCCAGCGTGTCGATCAGGCAGTTGCGGGCAGTCTCGTAGGCCAGCGCGCTGTCGACCTGGTAGTCCAGGACGTAATCGACGATATCGACCAGTACCTGGTCGGGGGCGGGGCGGACGTTGGAGACGGGGGCGGACATGAGGGGCTCCTTGGGGCGGGCCACGGGCGGCGGCGCACGGGTGGGACGGGCGGTTTACCTGCCATTGCCTGTTATAGATCAGGCAATATGCACAGCATAGGTGTCGACAATCTGGCTTGTAAACCCCGGTCTGGCTATAATTTGACCGCCAATAACGCATGGATTGTCGACATGGAGACCAAAATCCTGCCATTGCCGGTCGCCGCCCCGGGCGAGTCCGAAACGCTTTCGGACCACGTCTTCCGGGCCATCCAGTCGGCCATCGTCAAGGGCGAGATCGCCCCGGGCAGCAAGATTTCCGAGCCGGAACTCGCGCGCACCTACGGCATCAGCCGCGGGCCGCTGCGCGAGGCCATCCACCGCCTGGAAGGCCAGAAGCTGCTGGTGCGCGTGGCCCATGTGGGCGCCCGGGTGGTGGCGCTCAGCCAGCAGGAACTGTGCGAGCTTTATCAAATCCGCGAATCCCTGGAAGGCATGGCCTGCCGGCTGGCCGCCGAGCGCATGACGCCGGCGGCGCTGCAGGAACTGCGCCGCGTGCTCGAGGCGCACGAGCGCGACGAGGCTTTCCAGGCGGGCCGCGGCTACTACCAGCAGGAGGGCGACTACGACTTTCACTACCGCATCGTCCAGGCCAGCGGCAATCAGATGCTGATCCGCATGCTGTGCGATGAACTCTATCAACTGGCGCGCATGTACCGTATCCAGTATTCGGCCACGCCCAACCGGCCCCGCCAGGCGTACGCCGAGCATCACCGCATTCTCGACGCCATCGCCGATGGCGACGGCGAATTGGCCGAACTCCTGATGCGCCGGCACATCCGCGCATCCCGTCTCAACATCGAACGTCAGATCGCGCAGGGCAACCTGCAGCGCACCGAGGCATGAACATCAAATACCGCAAGCCCCTGCCCGGCACCAGCCTGGACTATTTCGACGCCCGCGCCGCCGTGGAGGCGATCGCGCCCGGCGCGTACGACCACCTGCCCTATACCTCGCGCGTGCTGGCCGAGAACCTGGTGCGCCGCTGCGATCCCGCCCTGCTGGACGACGCGTTGCGGCAACTGGTGGAGCGCCGCCGCGACCTCGATTTCCCGTGGTTCCCGGCGCGCGTGGTGTGCCATGACATCCTCGGCCAGACCGCCCTGGTGGACCTGGCCGGCCTGCGCGACGCCATCGCCGAGAAGGGCGGCGACCCCGCCAAGGTCAACCCGGTGGTCCCGGTGCAGTTGATCGTCGACCATTCGCTGGCGGTCGAGCACGGCGGGTTCGAGCCGGACGCCTTCCAGAAGAACCGCGCCATCGAGGACCGCCGCAACGAGGACCGCTTCCACTTCATCGACTGGACCCGCGAAGCCTTCCGCAACGTCGATGTCGTGCCGCCCGGCAACGGCATCATGCACCAGATCAACCTCGAGCGCATGTCGCCGGTCGTCCATGCCCAGGACGGCGTGGCCTATCCCGATACGCTGGTCGGCACCGATAGCCACACGCCCCACGTCGACGCGCTGGGCGTGCTCGCGGTCGGCGTGGGCGGCCTGGAAGCCGAGAACGTCATGCTCGGCCGCGCTTCCTGGATGCGGCTGCCCGATATCGTCGGCGTCGAGCTCACCGGCCGCCGCCAGCCCGGCATCACCGCCACCGACATCGTGCTGACGCTGACCGAGTTCCTGCGCAAGGAAAAAGTGGTGGGCGCCTACCTGGAGTTCTACGGCGAGGGCGCGTCCAGCCTGACGCTGGGCGACCGCGCCACGATCTCCAACATGGCGCCGGAATACGGCGCCACGGCGGCGATGTTCTCCATCGATCGCCAGACCATCGACTACCTCAAGCTCACCGGCCGCGACGATGCCCAGGTCCGGCTGGTGGAAACCTACGCCCAGGCCGCCGGCCTGTGGTCCGACAGCCTGAAAGACGCCCGGTACGAGCGCGTGCTGCGATTCGACCTGTCCAGCGTGGTGCGCACCCTGGCCGGGCCGTCCAACCCGCATCGCCGGCTGCCGGTCGCCGACCTGGCCGCGCGCGGCATCGCCGGCCCAGCCGAGGTCCAGCCCGGCCTGATGCCGGACGGCGCGGTGATCATCGCGGCCATCACCAGCTGCACCAATACCAGCAATCCGCGCAATGTGATCGCGGCCGGCCTGCTGGCCCGCAACGCCAATCGCGCGGGCCTGGCCCGCAAGCCCTGGGTGAAGACGTCGCTGGCGCCCGGCTCCAAGGCGGTGCAGCTATACCTGGACGAAGCCGGCCTGACCGCCGAACTGGAGCAGCTCGGCTTCGGCGTGGTGGCCTTCGCCTGTACCACGTGCAACGGCATGTCCGGCGCGCTGGACCCGGACATCCAGCAGGAGATCATCGAGCGCGATCTCTACGCCACCGCCGTGCTGTCGGGCAACCGCAATTTCGACGGCCGCATCCATCCCTATGCCAAGCAGGCCTTCCTGGCGTCGCCGCCGCTGGTGGTGGCATATGCGATCGCCGGCACCATCCGCTTCGACATCGAGCAGGACGTGCTCGGCACGGACGCCGACGGCAAGGAAATCCGCCTCAAGGACATCTGGCCGAGCGACGAGGAAATCGACGCGGTCGTCGATGCCGCCGTCAAGCCGGAACAATTCCGCAAGGTCTACGAGCCCATGTTCGGCATCCGGGACGAACGCCGCGAGGCCGTCAGCCCGCTCTACGACTGGCGCCCCATGAGCACCTACATCCGCCGTCCGCCGTACTGGGAAGGCGCGCTGGCCGGCGAGCGCACGCTGCGCGGCATGCGGCCGCTCGCGCTGCTGGGCGACAACATCACCACCGACCACCTCTCGCCGTCCAACGCCATCCTGCCGGACAGCGCGGCCGGCGAGTACCTGGCGAAGATGGGCCTGCCGGAAGAGGATTTCAACTCCTACGCCACGCACCGCGGCGACCATCTCACCGCCCAGCGCGCCACCTTCGCCAACCCCAAGCTCTACAACGAGATGGTGCGCGACGCCGACGGCAACGTGCGGCAGGGGTCGCTGGCGCGGGTCGAGCCGGAAGGCCAGGTGATGCGCATGTGGGAAGCCATTGAAACCTACATGGACCGCAAGCAGCCCCTGATCATCGTGGCGGGCGCCGACTACGGCCAGGGGTCGTCGCGCGACTGGGCGGCCAAGGGCGTGCGCCTGGCCGGTGTCGAGGCCATCGTGGCCGAAGGGTTCGAGCGCATCCACCGCACCAACCTGATCGGCATGGGGGTGCTGCCGCTGGAGTTCAAGCCCGGCACCGACCGCAAGACGCTGGCGCTGGACGGCACCGAAACCTACGACGTGGCCGGCGAGCGCAAGCCGCGCGCGGACCTGACGCTGATCGTGCGTCGCCGCGACGGCCAGGTCGTCGAAGTGCCCGTGACCTGCCGGCTCGACACGGCCGAGGAGGTCTCCATCTACGAGGCCGGCGGCGTGCTGCAGCGTTTCGCGCAGGACTTCCTCGAGGCCGAGTCCGCGGATACCGCCCGCAAGGCGGGGTGATCCGCTGGCAGCGGGGCGCCGCCGGCGCCCCGCCTTTCCCCTTCCGGACCAATCGTATTTCAGGATGCCACCATGGCCCACGCACCCCAGATCAGGATTCCCGCCACCTACATGCGCGGCGGCACGAGCAAAGGCGTGTTTTTCAAGCTGACCGACCTGCCCGAGGCGGCGCAAGTGCCGGGGCCCGAGCGGGACGCGCTGCTGCTGCGCGTGATCGGCAGCCCCGACCCCTACGGCAAGCAGATCGATGGCATGGGGGCGGCCACTTCCAGCACCAGCAAGACGGTCATCCTGGCCAAGAGTAGCCGGCCTGGCCACGACGTCGACTATCTATTCGGCCAGGTCTCCATCGACCAGCCTTTCGTCGACTGGAGCGGCAATTGCGGCAACTTGTCCGCCGCGGTCGGCCCGTACGCCATCGCCAACGGCCTGGTGGACCGGCAGCGCGTGCCCGGCGACGGCATCGCCGTGGTGCGCATCTGGCAGGCCAATATCGGCAAGACCATCATCGCCCACGTGCCCATGACCGGCGGCGCCGTGCAGGAAACCGGCGACTTCGAACTGGACGGCGTGACCTTCCCGGCCGCCGAGGTGCGCATCGAGTTCCTCGACCCGGCCGATGAAGGCGAAGGTGAAGGCGGCTCGATGTTCCCCACCGGCAATCTGGTGGACGACCTGGAAGTGCCCGGCGTCGGCACGTTCAAGGCGACCTTCATCAATTCCGGCATCCCGACCATCTTCCTGGAGGCCGCCGCGCTGGGCTACCGCGGCACCGAACTGCAGGACGACATCAACGGCGACGCCGCCGCCCTGGCGCGTTTCGAGCAGATCCGCGCCCATGGCGCGGTGCGCATGGGCCTGATCGATTCGCCCGAACAGGCCGCCGGGCGCCAGCACACGCCCAAGGTGGCTTTCGTGGCCGCGCCGGCGGACTACGTCGCCTCCAGCGGCAAGCGCATCGCCGCCGGCGATGTGGACCTGCTGGTGCGCGCGCTGTCCATGGGCAAGCTGCATCACGCCATGATGGGCACCGCCTCGGTGGCCATCGCCACGGCCGCCGCGGTGCCCGGCACCCTGGTCAACCTGGCCGCCGGCGGCGGCCAGCGCGACGGCGTGCGCTTCGGCCACCCGTCGGGCACCCTGCGAGTGGGCGCCGAGGCGCGCCAGGTGGACGGCGAATGGACCGTCACCAAGGCCATCATGTCGCGCAGCGCGCGCGTGCTGATGGAAGGCTGGGTGCGGGTACCCGGGTAGGCGGGGGCGTTCCGGCCCGCCGTCAGGTGTCAGACACCCTGCGGGTGTCTGACACCTGACGGGCCCCTGCGGAGGCCCGGTACCTGGCCGGCCAGTGGAGGAGTCTGGCTCCTCGGAAGGCTGGGGTTATCAGGCCCCGAAAAAAAAGGCCTGGGCGCGAGCCCAGGCCTTTTCGCATGCGCTTGCCGGCGCTTACTTGCGCTTTTCCAGCGGCACGTATTTCTGGTCTTCCGGACCGACGTAGTTGGCGGTGGGCCGGATGATCTTGTTGTCGACGCGCTGCTCGATGATGTGGGCCGACCAGCCCGCGGTGCGCGCGATGACGAACAGCGGGGTGAACATGGCGGTGGGCACGCCCATCATGTGGTAGCTGACGGCCGAGAACCAGTCCAGGTTGGGGAACATCTTCTTGACGTCCCACATGACGGTTTCCAGGCGCTCGGCGATGTCGAACATCTTGGTGCTGCCGGCCTTCTTCGACAGCTTGCGCGCCACTTCCTTGATGACCTTGTTGCGCGGGTCGGACACCGTGTAGACCGGGTGGCCGAAGCCGATGATGACTTCCTTGGCTTCGACGCGGCGGCGGATGTCCGCCTCGGCCTCGTCGGGGCTGTCGTAGCGCTTTTGGACCTCGAAGGCGACCTCGTTGGCGCCGCCATGCTTGGGCCCGCGCAGCGCGCCGATGGCGCCCGTGATGGCCGAGTACATGTCCGAGCCGGTGCCGGCGATGACGCGGCCGGTGAAGGTGGAGGCGTTGAATTCGTGCTCGGCGTACAGGATCAGCGAGGTGTGCATGGCGCGCACCCAGTCATCGGAGGGCTTCTGGCCGTGCAGCAAGTGCAGGAAATGGCCGCCGATGCTGTCGTCGTCGGTCTGCACGTCGATGATGCGGCCATTGTGGCTGTAGTGGTACCAGTACAGCAGCGCCGACCCCAGGTTGGCCATCAGGCGGTCGGCGATGTCGCGCGCGCCGGGGATGTTGTGGTCGTCCTTCTCGGGCAGCACGCAGCCGAGCACCGACACGGCCGTGCGCATCACGTCCATGGGGTGGCTGGAGGCGGGCAGGGCTTCCAGGGCGTCCTGCAGCTGGGCCGGCAGGCCGCGCAGCGCGCGCAGTTTTTCCTTGTAGGCCTTCAGTTCGGCCTTGGTGGGCAGCTTGCCGTGCACCAGCAAGTGGGCGATTTCCTCGAACTCGGCGGTGCCGGCGAAATCGAGGATGTCATAGCCGCGATAGTGCAGGTCGTTGCCGGTGCGGCCCACTGTGCACAGCGCCGTATTGCCGGCCACCACGCCGGACAGCGCGACGGACTTCTTGGGCTTGAACCCGGTTTTTTCCTCGGCTGGCGCGCTCTCCTTCTTGGCGGCGGGGGCGCTTTGCTTCTTTGGCGAGGTGCTCATGTCTCTGGCTCCTTTGCCCATGCGGGCGTAGATGGGGCGTAAACGCGAAAATGCGAAAAATGCGGGCCTACTTGCCTTTGCCCTGCTGGAACAGCGCGTCCAGCTGCGATTCGAAAGCGTGGTAGCCGATGCGGTCGTACAGTTCGTCGCGCGTCTGCATGGTGTCCAGCACGTTCTTCTGGTGGCCGTCGCGGCGGATTGCCTGGTATACGTTCTCGGCGGCCTTGTTCATGGCGCGGAACGCCGACAGCGGGTACAGCACCATGGCCACCCCCACGCCGCGCAGCTCGTCCACCGTGAACAGCGGCGTCTTGCCGAATTCGGTGATATTGGCCAGCACCGGCACCTTGACCGCCTGGGCGAATTTTTCGTAGGTGGGCAGGTCGTAGGCGGCCTCGGCAAAGATGGCGTCGGCGCCGGCTTCCACGCAGGCCAGGGCGCGCTCGATGGCGGCGTCCACGCCGTGCGAGGCGATGGCGTCGGTGCGGGCGATCAGGTAGAAATCGGAATCGGTGCGGGCGTCGGCCGCGGCCTTGACGCGATCGGCCATTTCCTCGGTGCTGACGATTTCCTTGCCGGGCCGGTGGCCGCAGCGCTTGGCGCCGACCTGGTCTTCGATGTGGCAGGCTGCCGCGCCGAACTTGATCAGGCTCTTCACGGTGCGCGCGATATTGAACGCCGACGGGCCGAAGCCGGTGTCGATGTCGACCAGCAGCGGCACGTCGCATACGTCGGTAATGCGGCGTACGTCGGTCAGGACGTCGTCCAGCGTGTTGATGCCGAGGTCCGGCAGGCCCAGCGAGCCCGCCGCCACGCCGCCGCCCGACAGGTAGATGGCGCGATAGCCGGCGCGCTTGGCGAGCAGCGCGTGGTTGGCGTTGATGGCGCCGATGATCTGCAAGGGGGTTTCTTCGGCCAGGGCCTGGCGGAACAGGGCGCCGGGAGAGGCGGGTCGGGTCATGGGCGAGTCTCCGTGGAAGGCACGGGGCGCTCGCTCGGGCGCCCAGGCCAGATTGATGTAGCGGAAAGCATCGCATGCCGGGCCGGGCCCGGAGCTGCGCAATAAATCTGGGTCCTTGCCGCCGGCAGGCAAAGCCGCCGGGAAAGACGCAGGTTTATTGCGTCGCGGCTGGCGCCGCGGCAGGTGTCTGACACCCGGTGGGGGTCAGACACCTGTAAACCAGGACAGCACTCACGCCCTATGAGCGTGATGCGCCTCAGTCGGGGACGCGCGGATCCGGCTCAGCCGGTCCGCAGCGTCGCCCCCTCGAGGGGGAAGCGCGCAGCGCTTCGGGGGTGGGTCACACTACTTCAGCAGGTCTTTCACGCCGTCGCGCTCTTCGAGCAGCTCTTTCAGCGTGAAGTCCAGGCGCTCGCGCGAGAAGGCGTCGATTTCCAGGCCCTCGACGCGCTTGTACTCGCCGTTCTCGGTGGTCACCGGCACGCCATAGATGATGCCTTCGGGGATGCCGTACGAGCCGTCGGACGGGATGCCCATGGTGACCCACTTGCCGTTGCTGCCCAGCACCCAGTCGCGCACGTGGTCGATGGCGGCGTTGGCGGCCGAGGCGGCCGACGACAGGCCGCGCGCATCGATGATGGCGGCGCCGCGCTTGCCCACGGTGGGGATGAAGACGTCGCGGTTCCAGGCGTCGTCGTTGATCAGCTTGGCCAGGCTCTCGCCGCCCACGGTGGCGAAGCGGTAGTCGGGGTACATGGTGGGCGAGTGGTTGCCCCACACGACCAGCTTCTCGATGTCGGCCACGGCCTTGCCCGACTTGGCGGCCAGTTGCGACAGGGCGCGGTTGTGATCCAGGCGCAGCATGGCGGTGAAGTTCTTGGCGGGCAGGTCCGGCGCCGACTTCATGGCGATGTAGGCGTTGGTGTTGGCCGGGTTGCCGACCACCAGCACCTTCACGTTGCGGCTGGCGACGTCGTTCAGGGCCTTGCCCTGGGCGGTGAAGATCTGGGCGTTGACGCTGAGCAAATCCTTGCGTTCCATGCCGGGGCCGCGCGGACGGGCGCCGACCAGCAGGGCCACGTCGGCATCCTTGAAGGCGGTGCGGGGATCGCTGTGCGCGGTCACTTCCTGCAGCAGCGGGAAGGCGCAGTCATCCAGTTCCATGATGACGCCCTTCAGGGCCTTTTGCGCTTTTTCGTCGGGGATTTCGAGCAGTTGCAGAATGACCGGCTGGTCTTTGCCCAGCATTTCGCCGGAGGCGATGCGGAACAGCAGGGCGTAACCGATTTGGCCGGCGGCGCCGGTGACGGCGACACGCATGGCGGGCTTGGACATGAAGGTTCTCCGTAATGAGTTCGGTGAGACAAAAATCTCGCCAATCAGTGTAATCGCTGGGCACGCCTGGACGCGCCGCCAGGGCGGGCGGATTGCTGCGAATCCTAGATCGAATTTACGTATGCGTCAATTGCTCTTATATCTTATATAAGACATAAGACGTTGGACAAGTCTGAAGGCGTTGTGCCAAAATGGTATGTTTGCCGGACAGGGCATACCCGCCGGACGAGCACGCTTCCAACACGACTTCCATGGCAGACCCCAGGCCCGATTCCTCCTCACGCACTCGCGCCGCCCGGCCCGCGGGCGAGGGGGCCGCTTTCAGTCCGCTGTACCGCCAGATCAAGGAACTGCTGGTGCAAAGCCTCGAGCGGGGCGAATGGAAGCCCGGCGAGCTGATTCCCAGCGAGATCGACCTGGCCGCGCGGTTCCAGGTCAGCCAGGGCACGGTGCGCAAGGCCGTCGATGAACTGGCCGCCGAACACCTGCTGCTGCGCCGCCAGGGCAAGGGCACCTTCGTCGCCACTCACCACGAGGCGCGCGTGCGCTACCGCTTCCTGCGGCTGGCGCCCGACGAAGACAGCGAAGGCGGGCGCGCCGAAAGCCGCATCCTCGAGTGCCGGCGGCTGCGCGCGCCGGCCGAGATCGCGCGCGCGCTGGAACTGCGCGTCGGCGAAACGGTGGTGATGATCCGCCGCCAGCTTTCCATGAACCACCGGCCCACCGTCATCGACGACATCTGGCTGCCCGGGTCGGTATTCCGCGGGCTGACCCTGGAACTCCTCACCGCCAACAAGGCGCCCCTGTACGGCCTGTTCGAAACCGAATTCGGCGTCAGCATGGTGCGCGCCGACGAAAAGCTGCGCGCCGTCGCGGCGCCGGCCGAGGTCGCCGGCCTGCTGGGCGTGGCGGCGGGCACCCCGATGCTGCAGGTGGACCGCGTTTCCTATACCTATGGCGACCGACCCGTGGAGGTCCGCCGCGGCCTCTACCTGACCGATCGCTACCATTACCGCAATAGTCTGAATTGATGAGCTTTTTTCCTACGATTTGATACCAACCCGTTGTCTGGGCGAAAATAGAGCGCTTGCCCGCAAGGGCAGTTCCCATTTCGCTGTCACGAATCCCTAGCACCGTAACACCGAGGCCGTCATGTCCGACACCGCTGCCAAGCCACGTCCGCAGTTTCGCAATATTGGCATTGCGCAAATCGCCAGCTACCGCCTGCCCCTGGCCGGCAAACTGTCCATTCTGCACCGCGTCAGCGGCGCGCTGCTGTTCCTCTGTCTTCCCTTGGTCATCCTGCCGCTGTTCGCGGCCAGCGTGGCCTCGCCGGAAAGCTATGCGCAAGTGGCCCAGTACGCGGGCAACCCCCTGGTGAAGCTGATCCTGCTGGCGCTGGTGTGGGGCTACCTGCATCACTTCTGTGCTGGCATCCGCTACCTGGTGCTGGACCTGCACATCGGCGTCGACAAGGTCTCGGCCCAGAAAAGCGCCGGCGTCGTGTTCGGCGTCAGCCTGGCACTGACCCTCGTATTCGCCCTCAAACTGTTCGGAGCTCTGTAAATGGCCGCCACCAAGAACTTTGGCCCCAAGCGCCTGGTCGTTGGCGCCCATTACGGCGTCGTGGATTTCATCGCGCAGCGCATCACCGCGGTCATCATGGCCGTCTATACGCTGGTCCTGATCGTCGGCCTGCTGGTCATGCCGTCGTTCTCCTATGAAAACTGGAAGGCCCTGTTCACCTTCCACGTGTACGCGCTTCCCGTCGGCCAGATCCTGGCGACGCTGTTCTTCTTTGCGCTGGCATGGCACGCCTGGATCGGCGTGCGCGACATCTGGATGGATTACGTCAAGCCCACGGGCGTGCGCCTGTTGCTGCAGGTGCTGACCATCCTCTGGCTGGTCGGTTCGGTCGTTTATTTCGCGCAAATCCTCTGGAGTATCTAAGCCGTGGTCTCTGTCATGAATTCCTTGCCGCGCCGCCAGTTCGATGTGGTGGTGGTCGGCGCCGGCGGAGCCGGCATGCGCTGCTCGCTGCAACTGGCCCAGGCGGGCCTGTCGGTGGCGGTCCTGTCCAAGGTGTTTCCCACCCGTTCGCACACCGTGGCCGCGCAAGGCGGCGTCAGCGCCTCGCTGGGCAACATGAGCGAAGACAACTGGTACTGGCACATGTACGACACCGTGAAGGGGTCGGACTGGCTGGGCGACCAGGACGCCATCGAGTTCATGTGCCGCGAAGCGCCCAACGCCGTCTACGAGCTCGAGCACTTCGGCATGCCGTTCGACCGCAACGCCGACGGCACCATCTACCAGCGTCCGTTCGGCGGACACACCGCCAACTTCGGTGAAAAGCCGGTGCAGCGCGCCTGTGCCGCCGCCGACCGCACCGGCCACGCCCTGCTGCATACGCTCTACCAGCGCAACGTGGCCGCGCGCACCCAGTTCTTCGTCGAATGGATGGCGCTCGACCTGCTGCGCAACGAGGCCGGCGACGTGGTCGGCGTGACCGCGCTGGAAATGGAAACCGGCGATATCTACATCCTGGAAGCCAAGACCACGGTGCTGGCCACCGGCGGCGCCGGCCGCATCTGGGCGGCCTCGACCAACGCCTTCATCAATACCGGCGACGGCCTGGGCATGGCGGCGCGCGCCGGCATCCCGCTGCAGGACATGGAATTCTGGCAGTTCCACCCCACCGGCGTGGCCGGCGCGGGCGTCCTGATCACCGAAGGCGTGCGCGGCGAAGGCGGCATCCTGCTCAACAAGGATGGCGAACGCTTCATGGAGCGCTACGCGCCCACCCTCAAGGACCTGGCGCCGCGCGACTTCGTGTCGCGCTCGATGGACCAGGAAATCAAGGAAGGCCGCGGCTGCGGCCCGGACGGCAGCTACGTGGTGCTCAAGCTCGACCACCTGGGCGCCGACGTGATCAACAAGCGCCTGCCGTCGATCCGCGAGATCGCCATCAAGTTCGGCAACGTCGATCCCATCAAGGAACCGATCCCGGTCGTGCCCACCATCCACTACCAGATGGGCGGTATCCCGGCCAACTACCACGGCCAGGTGCTGACGCGCGTCAATGGCGAGAACAAGGTCGTCAACGGCCTGTACGCCATCGGCGAATGCGCGGCGGTCTCGGTGCACGGCGCCAACCGCCTGGGCACCAACTCGCTGCTCGACCTGATCGTGTTCGGCCGCGCCACCGGCAACCACATCGTGGCCTCGCACCCCGAGCGCCAGCATGCGCACCAGCCGGTGCCCAAGGAAGCCGTCGACTTCTCCATGGATCGCGTCTCCAAGCTGGAAGCGCGCACCTCGGGCGAGAAGACCCAGGACGTCGCCAACGCCATCCGCGTGTCCATGCAGCGTCACTGCGGCGTGTTCCGCACGCTCGAACTGCTCAACGAGGGCGTGGGCCAGATCGAAGACCTGGCCAAGCAGGCCGAGCACGTGTATTTCAAGGACAAGTCCAAGGTGTTCAACACCGCGCGCGTCGAGGCGCTGGAACTGGCCAACATGACCGAAGTGGCGCGCGCCACCATCAAGTCGGCCGCCAACCGCACCGAGAGCCGCGGCGCCCACGCGCTGGACGACCACCCGAACCGCGACGACGAGAACTGGCTGAAGCACACCCTCTGGTACTCCGAGGGCAGCCGTCTCGATTACAAGCCCGTTCAAATGAAGCCCCTGACGGTCGAGTCCTTCCCGCCCAAGGCGCGTACTTTCTAAGCAGGATGCCGTGATGAGCACCAAGAGAATCGTCAAATTCGAAATCTACCGCTACGACCCGGACAAGGACGAGCGCCCGTACATGCAGAAACTGGAGGTCGAGCTCCAGCCCACCGACAAGATGCTGCTCGATGCGCTGGTGCGCATCAAGAACGACGTGGACGACAGCCTGGCGCTGCGCCGCTCGTGCCGGGAAGGCGTGTGCGGCTCGGATGCCATGAACATCAATGGCAAGAACGGCCTGGCCTGCACCACCAACCTGCGCGAGCTCAAAGAGCCCATCGTGCTCAAGCCGCTGCCCGGCTTGCCCGTGATCCGCGACCTGATCGTGGACATGACGCACTTCTTCAACCAGTACCACTCGATCCGCCCGTACCTGATCAACGACGCGCCGCCGCCCGAGCGCGAGCGCCTGCAGTCGCCCGAGGCCCGCGAAGAACTCGACGGCCTGTACGAGTGCATCCTGTGCGCCTGCTGCTCGACCTCGTGCCCGTCGTTCTGGTGGAACCCCGACAAGTTCGTCGGCCCGGCCGGCCTGCTGCAGGCCTACCGGTTCATCGCCGACAGCCGCGACGAAGCCACCGGCGAGCGCCTGGACAACCTGGAAGACCCGTACCGCCTGTTCCGCTGCCACACCATCATGAACTGCGTCGACGTCTGTCCCAAGGGCCTGAACCCCACCAAGGCGATCGGCAAGATCAAGGAACTGATGGTCCGGCGGACGGTCTAGTAGAACGGTGAAGAGATCGACATGAGCGGCCTGACCGAACTCGAACGCACGCGCCTGCGCTGGCGGGCTCGCCGCGGCCTGCTCGAGAACGACCTGATCATCACCCGGTACCTGGACGCATACGAGACGCAGCTCACCGATGAGGACGTCGACGCGCTGGCCCGGCTGTTCGAGCTCGGCGACAACGACCTGCTCGACCTGCTGCTGGCGCGCAAGGAGCCCGAGGGGGAACTCGATACCCCGCGCCTGCGCGCCATCATCGGAAAAATGCGTGAGCTCTGATTAATTGTGAGGAAATAGCGATGAACCTGTCTGACAAAAAAGCCACTCTATCCTTCTCGGACGGCTCCCAGCCGGTCGAGTTCCCCGTGTACAAAGGCACGGTCGGCCCGGACGTCATCGACATCCGCAAGCTGTATGGCCAGACGGGCATGTTCACGTTCGACCCCGGCTTCATGTCGACGGCGGCGTGCGAGTCGGCCATCACCTACATCGACGGCGACAAGGGCGAGCTGCTGTACCGCGGCTATCCCATCGAGCAGCTGGCCGTCAACTGCGACTTCCTCGATATCTGCTACCTGATCCTGAACGGCGAGCTGCCCAACGCCGACCAGAAGGCGGACTTCGATTCGCAAGTGACCCATCACACGATGGTCAACGAGCAGCTGCATTTCTTCCTGCGCGGCTTCCGCCGCGACGCCCACCCGATGGCCGTGCTGACCGGCCTGGTGGGCGCGCTGTCGGCCTTCTACCACGACTCCACCGACATCACCAACCCGCAGCACCGCCACGTCTCGGCGATCCGCCTGATCGCCAAGATGCCCACGCTGGTGGCCATGGCGTACAAGTACTCGCAGGGCCAGCCGTACATCTACCCGCAGAACGACCTGTCCTATACCGGCAACTTCCTGCGCATGATGTTCGCCACGCCGTGCGAAGAGTACAAGGTCAACGAGGTCGTCGAACGCGCCCTCGACCGCATCTTCATCCTGCATGCCGACCACGAGCAGAACGCCTCCACCTCGACGGTGCGCCTGTGCGGTTCGTCGGGCACCAACCCGTTCGCCGCCATTTCGGCCGGCGTGGCGTGCCTGTGGGGTCCGGCCCACGGCGGCGCCAACGAGGCGTGCCTGCAGATGCTGGAAGAGCTGCAGGCCAATGGCGGCGTGGCCAAGGTCGGCGAGTTCATGGAAAAGGTCAAGGACAAGAACTCGGGCGTGCGCCTGATGGGCTTTGGCCACCGCGTCTACAAGAACTACGACCCGCGCGCCAAGCTGATGCAGGAAACCTGCAAGGAAGTGCTGCAGTCGCTGGGCCTCGAAAAGGATCCGCTGTTCAAGCTGGCCATGGAGCTCGAGCGCATCGCCCTGGAAGACGACTACTTCGTGCAGCGCAAGCTGTACCCCAACGTCGACTTCTACTCGGGCATCGTGCAGCGTGCCATCGGCATCCCGACCTCGCTGTTCACCGCCATCTTCGCGCTGGCGCGCACGGTGGGCTGGATCGCCCAGTGGAACGAAATGCTGTCGGACCCCGACTACAAGATCGGCCGTCCCCGCCAGCTGTTCACCGGCCACGTCACCCGCGACGTGCCCCCGATGGACAAGCGCTGATCGGCTTACGGCAATCCCTGAAAAACGCCCGCAAGGGCGTTTTTTTTGCGGCGCCCGTTCCGAAAGACGATGATTCCGTCGATTTTTCCCTCCATCGAGAGCCTGCTGCTGCTGTTGGCCGGGCTGGGCGCCGCCCTGGCGCTGCTGGGCTGGCTGGCCGTGCTGGCCGCCAGCCGCGGCGCGCGCCGGCGCTTTGGCCGGCGGCCCTGGCGCAACGCGGTGGTGCTGGTGCTGCTGGCGGCCCTGGCCAGCCCGTATGCGGCGTTTCAGTACCATGGGTGGCGCTATAGCCGGGAACAGGCCCGGCGCGACGCGGCGCGCCATGTGACGCTGGCGCAGCCCCAGACCGTCGGGGGCGTAAGCATGCCCGCTGGCGCGCGCCTGGTGCTCGAAAAAGAGGGCGACCTGGAAACTTATGTCGAGGCGGCGTTCGATGTCCCCGTGCCGGCCTACGGCCTGCGCGTGACCCGGCTGCAGCGCTACCTGCGCGTCGACTACGAAGATGAAACCTATGCGGAAGCGGGCCGCTATCCGCTATCGGTGCACGCATGGGGACCGGGCGCGCAGCAGATCGAGGGATGGCACTGCGACGCGACGCAGGCCGTGCGCTTCGAAGCGCGCGCCAAGGGCCGGGAAATCGTGTTCGACGCCTGCTGGCTGGCCGACGGCAATCGAGCGGGCGAGACGGCCTTGCCGGCCGGTACGGAGCTGCAGCGCCTGGGCGAGATGGTCTATACCGACGGCCATCGCGAGCCGGCGCCCTGGATGGTGCGGGTGCCGGAATCCACGCCGGTGCGGGTGGCCGGGTTGCGGTTGGGCCCGGCCGTGCTGCACCTGGACGGGCAGGGTGGCCTGCTGCAGGTAAGCACGGCGAGCCTGGCGTGCCGCGTGCGCCTGGCGGGCGCGGAGTATCCCGCGGGCACCGCCGTGATGTCGGCCGGTTATCTGCTGCGCGATCGCGCGCCGGCCGGCGCATGGGTGTTCAGCCCGGCCGCGGGCGCGGCCGGCGAGGGAGACGGGCGGCTGTCGATAGGCGGCGGCATGTTCCTGCTGCGGCATCCCGGTGGCGGGGTATTCGGCATCCCGCCCAATGCCGCGGCCGGCGAGCCGGCCGCGGAGTGTTCCTGAGCGGGCCTACATGCCGATGCCGCGCGCCATCAGCGCGGCGAACAGCGGCAGCAGGATGAACAGGTGGGACTCGATCATGACCCAGCGGCGGGCGCGCTTGATCTCGGCCTCGCCGGGCGCGTAGCCGGGCTGCTGCAGGGCCTGCTTGCGCCAGCGCAGGAAGGTCAGCGTGGGCGGAATGGAACAGAGCGCGATCAGGACGAACAGCCCGATCTTGGCGTGGAACCAGGGGTTGCTCATGTAGAACGCCGCGCCCTTGGCGCCCAGCATCAGGCGCAGCGCGCCGGTGGCCAGCACGGCCAGCGCCGAGGCGAGGTACAGGCGGTCGTACAGCGCCAGCCGCCGCACGGCGTCGGACGACAGGTTGGGCCGCAGCAGCACGGCCTCGGCCGTCATGATGACGACGAGTACGAAAATGGCCAGGTAGTGAAACCAGGCGAGCAGGGCGTCTTGCAGCATGGCGGCTCCGGAAAAAGGGACAAGCGTGTTTGTACCATTGCCGTCGGGCTTCGGCGTGGGCAGGACATCAATAAAAACGGGCGCCCCGCAGGGCGCCCGCCAAGTGCCGGTGCGCGGCGCCGGGACGCCGCGCACGGGATCAACGGCGCTGCCTGGCGGCGTCGGCGGCTTCCTGCTGCGCGTCGACGACGGCCAATGCCGTCATGTTGACGATGCGGCGCACGGTGGCGCTGGTGGTCAGGATATGCACCGGCCGGGCCGCGCCCAGCAGGATGGGGCCCATGGCGATGCCGTTGCTGCCGGTCATCTTCAGCATGTTGTAGGTGATATTGCCGGTGTCGAGGTTCGGCATGATGAGCAGGTTGGCCGGCCCCTTGAGCTTGCTGTCGGGATAGGCCAGCATGCGGATCTTTTCCGACAGGGCGGCGTCGGCGTGCATTTCGCCGTCGACTTCCAGGTCGGGCGCGCGTTCCTCGACCAGGCGGCGCGCTTCGGCCATCTTGCGCGACGACTCGGTCATGCGGCTGCCGAAATTCGAATGCGAGAGCAGGGCGATCTTCGGCACCACGCCGAAGCGCAGCATTTCATCGGCGGCTTGCACGGTGATGCTGGCGATTTCCTCGGCCGACGGGTTCTCGTTGACGTGCGTATCGGCCACGAACAGCGTCTGGTTGGGCAGCATCAGGACGTTCAGCGCGGCATACGTATGGCCCGGCTTGCGGCCGATGATCTCGTCCACGTACTTGAGCTGGTTGTCGTACTTGCTGGCGACGCCGCACAGCAGGGCGTCCGCGTCGCCGCGCTGCACCAGCATGGCGCCGATCAGCGTGTTGTGCTTGCGGATCATCGCCTTGGCGATGGCCGGCGTGACGCCTTCGCGGCCCTTGAGCTGGTAGTACGCGTTCCAGGTTTCGTTGAAACGGCTGTCGTCCTCGGGGTCGACGATCTCGACGTTCTGCCCCGGCACCAGGCGTAGGCCGAACTTCTTGATGCGCATTTCAATGACGGCGGGGCGGCCTACCAGGATGGGACGCGCCAGGTTCTCGTCGACCACGGTCTGCACCGCGCGCAACACGCGTTCGTCTTCGCCGTCGGCATAGATGACGCGCTTGGGCGCCTGCTTGGCCTGGGCGAACAGCGGCCGCATCAGCTGGCCCGAGTGGTACACGAAGCCCATGAGCTTCTGGCGGTAGGCCTCGATGTCCTCGATGGGGCGGGCGGCCACGCCCGACTCGGCGGCGGCGCGCGCCACGGCCGGCGCGATCTGCACGATCAGGCGCGGGTCGAAGGGCTTGGGGATGATGTAGTCGGGGCCGAACGACAGTTCCTGGCCCGCATAGGCGTGCGCGACTTCGTCGTTCTGCTCGGCCTGCGCCAGTTCGGCGATGGCCTTCACGCAGGCCAGCTTCATCTCTTCGGTGATGCGCGTGGCGCCCGCGTCCATGGCGCCGCGGAAGATGAACGGGAAGCACAGCACGTTATTGACCTGGTTCGGGTAGTCCGAACGGCCGGTGGCGATGATGCAGTCCGGCCGCGCGGCGCGCGCCACTTCCGGACGGATCTCCGGCTCGGGATTGGCCAGCGCCAGGATGAGCGGCTTGTCGGCCATGGTCTTGACCATGTCGGCGGTCAGCACGCCGGCGGTGGAGCAGCCCAGGAACACGTCGGCGTCCTTGACCACGTCGGCCAGCGTGCGGGCGTCGGTCCGCTGCGCGTAGCGCTTCTTGTTGGCTTCCATGTTCTCGTCGCGGCCTTCCCAGATGACGCCGCGCGAATCGACCACGTAGATGTTCTCGCGCTTGATGCCCAGGTGCACCAGCAAGTCCAGGCAGGCGATGGCCGCGGCGCCCGCGCCCGAGACGGCCAGCTTGACGTCCGCGATATTCTTGCCCACGACCTTCAGGCCGTTGAGGACGGCGGCCGACGAGATGATGGCGGTGCCGTGCTGGTCATCGTGGAACACCGGGATCTTCATGCGCTCGCGCAGCTTCTTCTCGATGTAGAAGCACTCGGGCGCCTTGATGTCTTCCAGGTTCACGCCGCCGAGCGTGGGCTCGAGGGCGGCGATGATGTCGACCAGCTTGTCCGGGTCGGTCTCGGCCAGCTCGATGTCGAACACGTCGATGCCGGCGAATTTCTTGAACAGGCAGCCCTTGCCTTCCATGACCGGCTTGGCCGCCAGCGGGCCGATGTTGCCCAGGCCCAGCACGGCGGTGCCGTTGGTGATGACCCCCACCAGGTTGGCGCGCGAGGTGTACTGCGACGCGGCTTCATCGCCGCGCTCGAAGATCGCCATGCAGGCCGCGGCGACGCCCGGCGAGTAGGCCAGCGACAAATCGTCCTGGTTGGCCAGCGTCTTGGTCGGCGTGACCGAGATCTTGCCGGGAGTCGGATAGGCGTGATAATCGAGCGCCAGTTTGGTGAGGGTTTCGTCCATTGCTGATGAGATGCCTTGCGGCTCGGCTGACAAAGTAGAAGACGGGCCCGCCAGGGGCCCGTCCGGGAATGCGAAGGCGTCTATTTCAACAGAAAGTCGCTGTATATGTTTGCTGCGGTGCAGCGTAATGGGCTCGCGGCGGATGCTGCCCAGGTCGAGGCGCGCGGTCGTACGCACGGGGTGTCAGGCACCTGCGGAGCCTGACACCTGGGGCCACCAGACTTGCGAGTTGCCCCTTGTCCGCCCTTGGGTGTCAGGCTCCGCAGGTGCCTGACACCTCCTCCGGATCGCCGCCTAGCGCAGCCAGGGGGGCATGCGCCGCTCACCGGCGGCCAGCCTGGCCCGCGCCGCCTGGCGGGCCGCATCGAAGCGCGGGTCCCGCTCCGCCAGCAGGTCGAGCGCATGCAGCACGATCCAGTCCGCGCCGACTTCGAAGAAATCGCGCAGTTGCGCGCGCGTATCGCTGCGCCCGAAGCCGTCGGTGCCCAGGGTGCGGCAGGGGGCGGCGATCCAGGCGCGGATCTGGTCGGGCACGGCGCGGACATAATCGCTGGCGGCGACTACCGGCGCATCGCCGGGCAGGCATTGCTCGATCCAGGACTGCCGGCCCGGCGCCGTCAGGCCGAGCGCGCGCTCGCGTTCACAGGCGCGGCCGTCGCGCGCCAGTTCGGAAAAACTGGTCACGCTCCAGACCTCGGCGGCCACGCCATGGTCGTGCAGCAGCCGCTCGGCCGCCTGCAGCGCTTCGCCCAGCATCGGCCCGGCGCCCAGCAGGCGCACCTGCGCCGTGCCCTGCGCGGCGCGCACGCGATGCATGCCGCGCAGGATGCCCTCGCGCGCGCCGGGGTCGGGCAGGCTGGGCTGCGCCAGGTTCTCGTTGGTCACGGTCAGGTAATAGAACTCGTCGCATTGCTCGTCGAGCATGCGGCGCATGCCGTATTCGAGGATGACCGCGACTTCGTAGGCATGGGCCGGATCGTAGGCGCGGCAGTTCGGCACCGCCGCGGCCATCAGGTGGCTGGCGCCGTCCTGGTGCTGCAGCCCTTCGCCGCCGAGGGTGGTGCGGCCCGACGTGGCGCCGATGAGGAAGCCGCGCGTGCGCTGGTCGGCGGCCGCCCAGATCAGGTCGCCGATGCGCTGGAACCCGAACATCGAGTAGTAGATATAGAAAGGCAGCATGGGCAGGCCGTTGACCGAGTAGCTGGTGCCGGCGGCGGTCCAGGACGAGATCGCCCCGGCCTCGGTAATGCCTTCCTCCAGGATCTGCCCGTCATGCGCCTCGCGGTAGTACAGCACCGAGCCGATGTCCTCCGGCTCGTACAACTGGCCCTGCGCGGAATAGATGCCCACTTGCCGGAACAGGTTGGCCATGCCGAAGGTGCGGGCCTCGTCGGCCACGATGGGGACGATGCGCGCGCCCAGGGCCTCGTCCTTGAGGAGGCTGCCGAGCATGCGCACCACGGCCATGGTGGACGACATTTCCTTGCCCTCGGCCTGCAGCGCGAAGCGCGCCCATTGGTCGGCCGCCGGCACGGGCAGGCGCGGCGCGGTGGTGCGGCGCCGCGGCAGGTGCCCGCCCAGCGCCGCCCGGCGGGCCTGCAGGTAGCGCAGCTCGGCGCTGTCGGCCGCCGGTTTGTAGAACTTCAAGGCCAGGCAGTCGGCATCCGAGATGGGCAGTGCGAAGCGGTCGCGGAACGCCAGCAGGGCCTCGTCGTCGAGCTTCTTCTGCTGGTGGGTCGTCATCTTGCCCTGGCCGGCGGCGCCCATGCCGTAGCCCTTCTTGGTCTGCGCCAGGATGACCGTCGGCTGGCCGCGGTGACGCACCGCGCGGTGGTAGGCCGCGTGGATCTTGACGATGTCGTGGCCGCCGCGGCGCAGGCGGTCGATGGCCTCGTCCGACCAGTCCGCCACCAGCGCGGCCAGTTCCGGATTCTGGTTGAAGAAGTGGGCCCGGTTGTAGGCGCCGTCCTTGGCGGCGAAAGTCTGGAACTGGCCGTCGACGGTATGCGAGAAGGCGCGCGCCAGGACCCCGCCGCCGTCGCGCGCCAGCAATGCGTCCCAGTCGCCGCCCCAGACCAGCTTGATCACGTTCCAGCCGGCGCCCGCGTACAGCGTCTCCAGTTCGTCGATGATGCGGCCGTTGCCGCGCACCGGGCCGTCCAGCCGCTGCAGGTTGCAGTTCACCACGAACACCAGGTTGTCGAGTTTCTCGCGCGCGGCCAGCGTCAGGGCGGCGATGGATTCGGGTTCGTCCATTTCGCCGTCGCCGAAAATGCCCCACACCTTGCGGTCGGACGGCTGGGCCAGCGAACGATGTTCCAGGTAGCGCATGAAGCGCGCCTGGTAGATGGCGTTGATCGGGCCGATGCCCATCGAGCCGGTGGGGAACTGCCAGAAGTCCGGCATCAGCCAGGGGTGGGGGTACGACGACAGGCCGCGCAGGCCGCGCGCCTGCGCGGTGATCTCCTGGCGGAAATGGGCCAGGTCCGCGTCGCCGAGAAAGCCTTCCAGGTAGGCGCGGGCATAGACCCCGGGCGCCGAATGCGGCTGCAGATACACCAGGTCGCCGGCGAACTCGGCCGTGGGCGCCCGGAAGAAATGGTTGAAGCCCACCTCGAACAGGTCGGCGGCCGATGCGTAGCTGGCGATATGGCCGCCCAGTTCGCCGTGGGCCTGGTTGGCGCGCACCACCATGGCCAGGGCGTTCCAGCGGTTGATCGAGGCGATGCGTTCTTCAATGGCCAGGTCGCCGGGGAAGGGCGGCTCGTCGCGCAGGGGGATGGTGTTCAGGTAGGCGCTGCGGGTCTGGCCCGCCGCGCGCACGCCCAGGGCCGCCGCGTGCGCCAGCACCTGCTCCAGCACGTACCCCGCGCGCGGCGTGCCGGCCTGCTGCACCAGCGATTCCAGGGCCTCGCGCCATTCGGCGGTTTCGGCGGGATCGGTGTCGTCCGGAAGAGCGGCGGGGGTGGGGTCAAGCATGGCGTGGTCTCCGTTGGATCGACCATGCTAGCGCTTTCGTCCAGGCATGAGTGATCGAAAATGCGCCACCAATCGGGTAGTGGCGGCATAATGTGCCGGCATATATAGATTTCAAGGATGATCATGCCGAGCGCATCGCTGGACAGCACCGACCGCCGCATCCTGGCCATCTTGCAGACCGATTCCAGCCTGACCAATGTCGAGCTGGCCCGCCGCGTGCATCTGTCGCCGTCGCCGTGCCTGGCGCGGGTCAAGGCCCTGGAGGCCGCCGGCGTGATCCGCGGCTACGTCGCGCTGGCCGATCCCCTGCAACTGGGCCTGAGCCTGAACGTGTTCATCCAGGTCAGCCTGGAAAAACAGGTCGAAGCCGAGCTGGAACGGTTCCAGAACGCCATGGCCGAGTGCCCGGAGGTGATGGAGTGCTACTTGATGAGCGGCGATTCCGATTACTTGCTGCGCGTGGTGGTGCCGGACATGCAGGGGCTGGAGCGCTTCGTGGTGAGCCGCCTGTCGCGCATCCCGGGCGTGCGCAATATCCGTTCAGGATTCGCGTTGAAGCAGGTCAAGTACCAGACCGCGCTGCCGCTGGGCTGACGGCCGCCGCCACGCGGGGCGCTAGAATCGGACGGATAGCTACCCCGGAGCCGTCCGTCCATGACCCAACCCGCCCGCGTTCCCGATTCGATCACCTTGCCCGAGCTTACCGTGCGCGGCGTGATCGTCGGCGCCCTGATCACGGTGGTGTTTACCGCCTCGAATGTCTTCCTGGGGCTGAAAGTGGGGTTGACATTCTCGTCGGCGATTCCCGCCGCGGTGATCTCGATGTCGGTGCTGCGCATGTTCCGCGACGCCAACATCCTCGAAAACAACATGGTGCAGACCCAGGCGTCGGCGGCCGGCACCCTGTCCGCGGTCATCTTCATCCTGCCGGCGCTGGTCATGATGGGGCACTGGCAGGGCTTCCCGTTCTGGCAGACGCTGGGCATCTGCGCGGCCGGCGGCATGCTGGGGGTCATGTTCACCATTCCGCTGCGCCACATCATGGTGGTGCAGAGCGAACTGCCGTACCCGGAAGGCGTGGCGGCGGCCGAGATCCTGCGGGTGGGCAGCGGCGGCGCCGAAGCGGCCGATTCGTCCGCCGGCGCGCCGGCCCGCCCGGGGTCCACCGGCATGGCGGACATTCTGACCGGCGCCGGGCTGGCTGCCGCCGTCAGCTTCGCGGCCAATGGGCTGCGGGTGCTGGGCGATGGCGTGAGCCTGTGGTTCAGCGCCGGGGCGGCGGTGTTCCGCCTGCCGATGGGCTTCTCGATGGCCCTGCTCGGCGCGGGCTACCTGATCGGCATCGTGGCCGGGCTGGCCATGCTGACCGGCCTGGTGATCGCCTGGGGCGTGGCGGTGCCGGTGCTGACCGCGCTGGGCAGCATGCCGGCGGACCAGTCCCTGGCCGACTACGCCACCGGAATCTGGAGTTCGCAGGTGCGCTTCATCGGCGCCGGCGTGATCGGCGTGGGCGCCGTCTGGACCCTGGCCACCCTGTTCATGCCCATGATGCGCGGCATCAAGGCTTCCTTCGCGGCGTTCGGCCGGCGCGGCGCGGCGGCCGGCCAGGAGGCGCCGCGCACCCAGCGGGACCTGTCGGCGCGCTGGATCTCGCTGGTGACCCTGGTGCTGGTGGCCATCCTGGTGGCCACGTTCGCCGTGTTCCTGCGCGCCGAGCCGGTGTCGGCCGGAATGGTGGGCACGCTGGTGGCCTATTCGGTGGCGTTCGCCTTCATTTTCGGCTTCCTGGTGGCGGCCGCCTGCGGCTACATGGCGGGGCTGGTGGGGTCCTCCACCAGCCCCATCTCGGGCGTCGGCATCGTGGCCATCGTGCTGGTGTCGCTGCTGATGCTGGGGCTGGAGCGCGGCGCCGGCCTGCTGGGCAGCCCACAAGGGGTGCAGCTGGCGATCGCCCTGGCCATTTTCACGACCTCGGCGGTCGTGGCGGTGGCCTCGATCTCGAACGACAACCTGCAGGACCTGAAGACCGGCTGGCTGGTGGGCGCCACGCCCTGGCGCCAGCAGGTGGCGCTGCTGATCGGCTGCGTGGTGGGCGCCGCGGTGATCTCGCCGGTGCTCGACCTGCTGTACAACGCCTATGGCTTTGCCGACGCGCTGCCGCGCCCCGGCATGGACGCGAGCCAGGCGCTGTCGGCGCCGCAGGCCACGCTGATGCTGGCGATTGCGCAGGGCATCTTCACCCACCAGCTGAACTGGACCATGATCCTGATCGGCATGGCGGTGGGGCTGGGGCTGATCGCCGTGGACCAGGTCCTCAAGCGGACCTGCCGGGTCGCGCGCCTGCCGGTGCTGGCGGTGGGCATCGGCATGTACCTGCCGCCCACGGTCAGCGCGCCGCTGGTGGCGGGGGCGGTGCTGGCCTGGCTGCTCGAACGGGCGTTGCGCCGGCGCGCCGCGCGGGCGGGCCAGCCTCATGAACAGTACGCCGAGCTGGCCAACCGGCGCGGCACCCTGCTGGCTTCGGGGCTGATCGTCGGCGAAAGCCTGGTGGGCGTGCTGATGGCCGCCATCATCGGCGCCACCGGCAGCGACGCGCCCCTGGCGGTGGCGGGCGAGGGGTTCGCCGGCGCCGCGTCATGGCTGGGCCTGGCGGTGTTTGCAGGGGTGGCGGTGCTGTTCTACCAGCGCACGCTGGCGGCCGCCGGCCGGCGCCCATAGGCCGACCGTGGTTTTCGCGTCACATGGCCCGGCCGCCGCGTGGCGGCCGATGCCGGACGATCGCGGCCGGTAGCCGGCATCATGGCGGCCGTTGCACCGGCCATTCTGCCGGGGAATGCCGCCATGCCGGGGGGTGGGGCAGGGCGGCGAGACGCCGCAAATCCGAAGGGTTATACTTTTGAGTCATACGGCTTTCAAGGCTCGTACGCGCCTTCTGCCCCGCTATCCGCTAATCGGGAAGCCCGTGTCGCGGAAGGTTTTCCTGCATCGCATCGAGTGAAGCACTCGTCAAGGTGAAGCAACACATGTCCTCGGAAACAGAATCCCTTTCCACTTCGTATCTTTTCGGCGGCAACGCCCCTTACGTCGAAGAGCTCTACGAATCCTATCTCGACAATCCCGGCTCGGTCCCCGACAACTGGCGCGAATACTTCGACCAGCTGCAGCACACGCCGGCCACTGACGGCCAGGAAGCCACGCGCGACCAGGCGCATGCGCCCATCGTCCAGTCGTTCGCGCAGCGCGCCCGCAGCAACGGTTTCGTGCAGCATGCCGCGCAGCCCGACCTGTCGATGGCCAGCAAGCAGGTGTCGGTGCAGTCGCTCATCGCCGCCTACCGCTCGCTCGGTTCGCGCTGGGCCGACCTCGATCCGCTCAAGCGCCAGGAGCGCCCGGCCATCCCCGAGCTCGACCCGGCCTTCTACGGCCTGACCGAAGCCGACCTGGACCAGACCTACTCGGCCACCAACACCTACTTCACGACCGCCAGCACCATGACGCTGCGCGACATCCTGAAGGCGCTGCGCGACACGTACTGCCGCAGCATCGGTGCCGAGTTCACCCATATTTCCGATCCGGCCGCCAAGCGCTGGATCCAGGAGCGCCTGGAAAAGACCTTCGGCGCCGCGTCGTACAGCCCCGAGGAAAAGCGCCACATCCTGCAGCAACTGACCGAATCCGAGGGCCTCGAGCGCTACCTGCACACCAAGTACGTCGGCCAGAAGCGCTTCTCGCTCGAGGGCGGCGAGAGCTTCATCGCCTCGATGGACGAAGTGGTCAACCATGCCGGTGAAGCCGGCGTGCAGGAGATCGTCGTGGGCATGGCCCACCGCGGCCGCCTGAACCTGCTCGTGAACATCATGGGCAAGATGCCCGGCGACCTGTTCGCCGAATTCGAGGGCAAGCACGCCGAAGGCCTGACCGACGGCGACGTCAAGTATCACAACGGCTTTTCCAGCGACATCTCCACGCGCGGGGGCCCGGTGCACCTGTCGCTGGCGTTCAACCCCTCGCACCTGGAAATCGTCAACCCGGTGGTCGAGGGCAGCGCCCGCGCGCGCCAGGAACGCCGCGGCGACCACGAAGGCAAGCAGGTCCTGCCGGTGCTGGTGCACGGCGACGCCGCCTTCGCGGGCCAGGGCGTCGTCATGGAAACCCTGAACCTGGCGCAGACGCGCGGCTACGGCACGGGCGGCACGCTGCACATCGTCATCAACAACCAGATCGGCTTCACCACGTCCGACCCGCGCGACACGCGTTCGACGCTGTATTGCACCGACGTGGTCAAGATGATCGAGGCCCCGGTGTTCCACGTCAACGGCGACGACCCCGAGGCCGTGGTGTTCGCCACCAAGCTGGCGCTGGACTACCGCATGGAGTTCCGCCACGACGTCGTGCTCGACATCGTCTGCTTCCGCAAGCTGGGCCACAACGAGCAGGACACCCCGTCGCTGACGCAGCCGCTGATGTACAAGCGCATCGGCCACCACCCGGGCACCCGCAAGCTGTACGCCGACAAGCTCACCGCGCAGGGCGTGCTGGCCGAGGGCGAAGCCGACCAGATGGTGAAGGACTACCGCCAGCTCATGGAAGACGGCCAGCGCACCATCGAGCCGGTGCTGACCGACTACAAGAGCAAGTACGCCATCGACTGGTCGCCCTTCCTGGGCGCCAAGTGGACCGACCAGGCCGACACCGCGGTGCCGCTGGCGGAACTCAAGCGCATCGGCGAGCGCATCACCACCGTGCCGGAAGGCTTCACCGTCCACCCGCTGGTCAACAAGCTGCTGAACGACCGCCGCGCCATGGCCAAGGGCGAAATGAACCTGGACTGGGGCATGGGCGAGCACCTGGCCTTCGCCACGCTGGTGGCCTCGGGCTACGCGGTGCGCATCACCGGCCAGGATTCCGGCCGCGGCACGTTCACGCACCGCCACGCCGTGCTGCACGACCAGAACCGCGAGCGCTGGAACGACGGCACCTATATCCCGCTGCAGAACGTGTCGGACGGCCAGGCGCCGTTCACCGTGATCGACTCGGTGCTGTCCGAAGAGGCCGTGCTGGGCTTCGAGTACGGCTATTCCAGCGCCGAGCCCAACACCCTGACCATCTGGGAAGCGCAGTTCGGCGACTTCGTCAACGGCGCCCAAGTGGTGATCGACCAGTTCATCAGCTCGGGCGAGGCCAAGTGGGGCCGCCAGTCGGGCCTGACCCTGATGCTGCCGCACGGATACGAAGGGCAGGGTCCGGAACACTCGTCGGGCCGCATCGAGCGCTTCCTGCAGCTGTGCGCCGACAACAACATCCAGGTGGTGCAGCCCACCACCGCCTCGCAGATCTTCCACCTGCTGCGCCGCCAGATGATCCGGCCGTTCCGCAAGCCGCTGGTGATCTTCACGCCCAAGTCGCTGTTGCGCAACAAGGATGCCGGTTCGCCCCTGACCGAACTGGCCGGCGGCAATTTCCGCCCGGTGATCGGCGAATTGGACGATTCCATCGACGCGGGCGCGGTCAAGCGCGTGCTGGTGTGCTCGGGCAAGGTCTACTACGACCTGGTCAATGCGCGCCGCGAGCGCGAGGCCAGCCATGTCGCCATCATCCGCGTCGAGCAGCTCTACCCGTTCGCGCACAAGGCGTTCGAGGCCGAACTGCGCAAGTACGGCAAGGCCACCGAGATCATCTGGGTGCAAGACGAGCCGCAGAATCAAGGTCCGTGGTTCTATGTCCAGCACCACTTGTACGAGAACATGGCCGACGGCCAGAAGCTCGGCTACGCCGGCCGGCCGGCCTCGGCGTCGCCCGCGGTGGGCTATCTGGCCAAGCACCAGGAGCAGCAGAAAGCGCTGCTGGAGCAGGCTTTCGCCGCCAAGTACAAAGGCTTCATGCTGACCAAATAACGCCAGCCGCCGACATCGAACCCTTACTAACGGAACTCATTACTATGGCTATCACCGACGTCGTTGTCCCCCAATTGTCCGAATCCGTGTCGGAGGCGACCCTGCTCAGCTGGAAGAAGCAGAAGGGCGCCGCTGTCGAAGCGGACGAAATCCTGATCGAAATCGAGACCGACAAGGTCGTGCTGGAAGTGCCGGCGCCCGCGTCGGGCGTGCTGGCTGAAATCGTCGAAGGCGACGGCGCCACGGTCACCTCGGGACAACTGATCGCCAAGATCGACACCGCGGCCAAGGCCGCCGCCGCCGAACCGGCCGCCGCGCCGGCCGAGGCGCCCAAGGCTGAGAAGGCCGCCGAGAAGGCCGCCGCCGCGCCCGCGCCGGCTTCGTCCGGCTCGGCCGGCGTGGCTTCGCCGGCCGCCTCGAAGATCCTGTCCGAAAAGGGCGTGGATCCCTCCACCGTGGCCGGCACCGGCCGCGATGGCCGCATCACCAAGGCCGACGCCCAGGCTGCCAGCGCCGCGCCCGCCAAGGCCGCGGCCGCCGCGCCGGCGCCCGCCTCGGTGTCGCTGGACGGCCGTCCGGAACAGCGCGTGCCGATGAGCCGCCTGCGCGCCCGCATCGCCGAGCGCCTGCTGCAGTCGCAGCAGGAAAACGCCATCCTGACCACGTTCAACGAGGTCAACATGCAGGCCGTGATCGACCTGCGCAACAAGTACAAAGAGAAGTTCGAGAAAGAGCACGGCATCAAGCTGGGCTTCATGTCGTTCTTCGTGAAGGCGGCGGTCGCGGCGCTGAAGAAGTTCCCGCTGATCAACGCCTCGATCGACGGCAAGGACATCATCTACCACGGCTACTTCGACATCGGCATCGCCGTGGGCAGCCCGCGCGGCCTGGTGGTGCCGATCCTGCGCAACGCCGACCAGCTGTCGATCGCCGAGATCGAGAAGACCATCGCCGATTTCGGCAAGCGCGCGGCCGACGGCAAGCTGGGCATCGAGGAAATGACCGGCGGCACGTTCTCCATCTCGAACGGCGGCGTGTTCGGCTCGATGCTGTCGACGCCCATCATCAACCCGCCGCAGTCGGCCATCCTGGGCGTGCACGCCACCAAGGAGCGTCCGGTGGTCGAGAACGGCCAGATCGTCATCCGCCCGATGAACTACCTGGCGCTGTCGTACGACCACCGCATCATCGACGGTCGCGAGGCGGTGCTGGGCCTGGTGGCCATGAAGGACGCGCTGGAAGATCCGCAGCGTCTGTTGCTGGACCTGTAATCGGTTCCGGGCAATCGAGCCATGCGTTTTTCTGTCGCGACAGGCCGGGACTTGCCGGCCGGTGCGCGGCAGGCCCTGGCGGCCGGCCTGGCCGCCTGCGCGGCCAGACTGCCCTTCGCCTGCCTCGTCAGGCGGGGCGGCCGGGCAAACCCGCGCCGCTGCGCGGCGCCCGGACATGCCCGGCCGACTGCCCCCCGCCTTCCTTCGGTAGCGTCCGGCGGCCTTCACGGGCCCGCCGCGCACCGGCCGGCAAGCCCCGGCCTGGCGCTGGCGCTTTCTCAAGTTCCCCCTTTTCGAGATCATCATGTCCAAACAATTTGACGTCGTCGTCATCGGTGCCGGCCCTGGCGGCTACATCGCCGCCATCCGCGCCGCGCAACTGGGTATGTCGGTGGCCTGCATCGACGCGTGGCAGAACGGCCAGGGCGGCCCGGCCCCCGGCGGCACCTGCACCAACGTGGGCTGCATCCCGTCCAAGGCGCTGCTGCAGTCGTCCGAGCACTACGAGCAGGCCAACCACCATTTCGCCGAGCACGGCATCGAAGTGAAGGGCGTGAGCCTCAAGCTGGATACGCTGATCGGACGCAAGAACAACGTCGTCAAGCAGAACAACGACGGCATCCTGTACCTGTTCAAGAAGAACAAGATCACGTTCTTCCACGGCAAGGGCGCGTTCGCCGGCAAGGCCGACGGCGGCTATGCCATCAAGGTCTCCGGCACGGCCGACGAAGACCTGGTCGCCAAGCATGTGGTCGTGGCGACCGGCTCGTCGGCGCGCGAGCTGCCTGGCCTGCCGTTCGACGAAAAAGTGGTGCTGTCCAACGACGGCGCGCTGAACATCGATGCGGTGCCCAAGAAGCTGGGCGTGATCGGCGCCGGCGTGATCGGCCTGGAAATGGGCAGCGTGTGGCGCCGTCTGGGCGCCGAGGTCACCATCCTGGAAGCCATGCCGGAATTCCTGGCCGCGGCCGACCAGCAGGTCGCCAAGGAAGCCCTGAAGGCCTTCACCAAGCAGGGCCTGGACATCCAGATGGGCGTGAAGATCGGCGAGATCAAGGCCACGGCCAAGCAGGTCACGGTGCCGTACACCGACGCCAAGGGCGGCGAGCAGAAGCTGGTGGTCGACAAGCTGATCGTGTCGATCGGCCGCGTGCCGTACACCGGCGGCCTGAATGCCGAGGCGGTGGGCCTGAAGCTGGACGAGCGCGGCTTCATCGAGGTCGACGGCGACTGCAAGACCAACCTGCCCAATGTGTGGGCGGTCGGCGACGTGGTGCGCGGCCCGATGCTGGCGCACAAGGCCGAGGAAGAGGGCGTGGCGGTGGCCGAGCGCATCGCCGGCCAGCATGGCCATGTCAATTTCGACACGGTGCCCTGGGTCATCTACACCTCGCCCGAGATCGCCTGGGTGGGCAAGACCGAACAGCAGCTGAAGAAGGAAGGCCGCGAATACAAGGCGGGCAGCTTCCCCTTCATGGCCAACGGGCGCGCGCGCGCGCTGGGCGACACCACGGGCTTCGCCAAGGTGATCGCCGACGCCAAGACCGACGAGGTGCTGGGCGTGCATATCGTCGGGCCGATGGCTTCCGAGCTGATCTCCGAAGCGGTCACCATCATGGAATTCCGCGGCGCCGCCGAGGACATCGCCCGCATCTGCCACGCGCACCCGACCCTGTCGGAAGCCGTGAAGGAAGCGGCGCTGGCGGTGGACAAGCGCACGCTGAATTTCTGACGCCGGCGCGGGATGCCGCCGCGTCCCTGGCTGCCAGATAGCGTGTCACTCGGGTGTCAGACACCCATAGGTGTCTGACACCTGGGGACACCGGGTGGAAGTTGCGACACATGATTCAGGTGTCTGACACCTACAGGTGTCAGACACCTGGCGCATCAGGCGGGCCTCCCGCCTGGTCGCGATACAAGGCGGTCGGTCCGCCTTTTTTCTTTCAGGTTTTGCCCTGCGACATGAACGTCCGCGAATATTACGAACAGGCCCTGGCGGAGCGGGGCTACCAGCCCGATGCGGCGCAGAAACAGGCCATCGACCGGTTGCAGGCGTATTACGACGACTGGGTGCGCTTCAAGGCCATGCGCTCGAATGCCTTGAAGAAGCTGCTGAACCGGCCCGATGTGCCGCGCGGGGTCTACCTGTGGGGCGGAGTGGGACGCGGCAAGAGCTTCCTGATGGACGCCTTCTACGCCACCGTTCCGGTGGTGCGCAAGACCCGCCTGCATTTCCACGAGTTCATGCGCGGCGTGCACCGCGAGCTGGAAAGCGTCAAGGGCATGCAGGACCCGCTCGATGAAGTGGCGCGCCGGGTGGCCAAGCGCTACCGGCTGATCTGCTTCGACGAGTTCCACGTGTCGGACGTCGCCGACGCGATGATCCTGTACCGCCTGCTGCTCAAGCTGTTCGAGTACGGCACCTCGTTCGTCATGACGTCCAATTACGAGCCGTCGACCCTGTATCCGGACGGCCTGCACCGCGACCGCATCTTGCCGGCCATCGACCTCATCCAGAAGCGCATGGACGTGCTCAATGTGGACGCGGGCATCGATTACCGGCGCCGCTCGCTCGAGCAGGTGCAGTGCTACCACACGCCGCTGGACGCGCACGCGCGCGCCGCTCTGCAGGACGCCTTCGACCGCCTGGCCGACACGCCGCCGCAAGAGCCGCTGCTGCACATCGAGCACCGCGAGATCCGCGCCCAGGCGCTGGCCGGGTCGGTGGTGTGGTTCGACTTCGCGACGTTGTGCGGCGGGCCGCGCTCGCAGAACGACTACCTGGAGCTGGCCAACCGCTTTCACGCCGTGATCCTGTCGGACGTGCCGCGCATGGGGCCGCGCCAGGCCTCCGAGGCGCGCCGCTTCACCTGGCTGATCGACGTGTTCTATGACCACAAGATCAAGCTGATCATGTCGGCCGAGTGCGCGCCCGAGGAGCTGTACACCGAAGGGGCGCTGGCCAACGAATTCCACCGCACGGTGTCGCGCATCCTGGAAATGCAGTCGCGCGAATACCTGGAGGCGGAGCGGCGCCTGACGGTCGGCTTGTAACGCGCGCCGCCCGGCGGCAGGGTCGGGCTCATAGCGATTGATAATAATATTGGTTATCAATTACTATCAGCGTTTTCCGTCCTGTCCGCTTGCCGTGAAAACCTCTACGCCGTGCGGGCCCGTCGCGTCCGCGCCGGTGCCCGTGGATGTGCTTTACCGCGATCACCAGCCGTGGCTGTTCCGTTGGCTGCGGGGGCGGCTGGGCAGCCCATTCCGGGCCGAGGACCTGGCCCAGGACGTGTTCGTGCGCGTGCTCGCCGGGCGCAAGCAGGTGCACGCGGCCCAGGCGCGGCCGTTCCTGCGCACCATCGCCCACGGCCTGCTGCTGGACCACTACCGCCGCGCCAGCCTGGAGCAGGCGTATCTCGACTACCTGGCCGCGCTGCCCGAGCCGCAGCAGCCTTCGGCTGAACAGCGCGCCGCGGTGGTGCAGCAGGTCGCGGCGCTGGACCGCATGCTGGCCGGGCTGCCGGACAATGTGCGGCGCGCTTTCCTGCTGGCCCAGCTCGACGGGCTGTCTTATGCCGATATCGCCACGCGGCTGGGGGTTTCGCTGAGTTCGGTGCAGCAGTACATGACGCGCGCCCTGACGGCCTGCTATGCCTGCCTCCAGGACTGAGGCGCCGCCGGACGACGCGGTGGCGCGCGAGGCGATTGCCTGGTGGGTCAAGCTGCAGTCTGGCGAGGGCGGCGCGGCCGCGGCGCTGGCCTGTAGCCGCTGGCGCGCCGCCGACCCGCGCCATGAGCGCGCCTGGGCGCGCCTGGAGGGATTGGCGCAGGCGGTGCGCGGCATTCCGTCCGACTTCGCCCATGCCCAGCTGCTGGGCGCGCCGCGCTCGCGGCAGCGGCGCACCGTGCTCAAGAGCCTGGCCACGGCGCTGGTGGTGGGCGGCACGGCGGCGGCCGCATATGAATGGACGCCCTGGCAGCGGCTGTTCGCCGACTACAGCACGCGGGTAGGCGAGCGCCGCCGCGTGCTGCTGCCCGGCGACATCCGCATGGACCTGGCCAGCGATACCGCGGTGTCGGCCGAACTCGGCGCCGGACGGCGGCAATTGACCCTGTGGCGCGGACAGATGGGAATCGCGATCCACCATGCCGACGGCGCGCCGCCGCTGGTGGTGCGGGGCGCCGACAGCTTCGTCGAGGCGGTGCAAGCGCGTTTCGCGCTGCTGCGCGAGCCGGCGGGCATGCGAGTGGACGTCTACGAGGGCAGCCTGCGCCTGGTGGGCGCCGGCGGCGAATCGCGCCTGCTGAGCGCGGGCTCCGCGCTGTACCGCCAGGGCGGCGCATGGCGCGACGGGCCCGCGGCGGCCGACCAGGGCGCCTGGGTCGATGGACTGCTGGTTGCCAACGGCGATCGGCTCGACGCCGTACTGGCGCAATTGGCCCGCTACCGCCCGGGCATGCTGTCGGCCAGCGCCGCGGTGGCCGGCTTGCCGGTGTCCGGGGTGTTTCCCCTGGACGATACCGACCTGGCCTTGCGGATGCTGCAGCAGACCTTGCCGATCTCGGTGTCTCGCTGGGGAGAATTGTGGGTACGGGTCGAGGCCGCCGGGGCGGCCGCGCCAGGCCAGGCGTGAATCAATTTGTTGCAATTTGGGGCGGCGCGCGGCTGCAGGTTTGGCGCGCCCATGCGGAATAGCTCCTGCAAACCACCCATTCTTGCAGGAGTCCCCGTCTTGTCTTTTCTTGCTTC
Source organism: Bordetella genomosp. 2 (assembly GCF_002261345.1). GTDB lineage: Bacteria > Pseudomonadota > Gammaproteobacteria > Burkholderiales > Burkholderiaceae_B > Bordetella_A. The sequence goes on from NZ_NEVT01000003.1 coordinate 921,729, forward strand.
TTTCCTGACGGCCCCGGCCGGCGGCGCGCGGCGTCGCGGCCAGGATGCCCGGGTCCGGCCCGCCGCCATGCTGCCTGCGCTGGTCCTGGCGCTGGCCGGCGCCGGGCTGGCCACCTTGCCGCCCGCCGTGTTGGCGCAGCCGGCCGCCGCCCGCAGCTATTCCGTGCCCGCCGGTCCGCTCGGCCAAGTGTTGACCGCCTATGCGCGCCAGGCCGGGGTGCTGATCTCGTTCGATACCCGCCTGGTGGCGGGCCTGAGCGCCGCCGGCTTGCGGGGCAGCTACTCGGTGGGCGACGGCTTCGACGCCATCCTGCAGGGCTCCGGCCTGCAGGCCCAGCCGGGCGCGGGCGGCTGGGTGCTGCGGCGCGTGCCGGCCTCCACTGGCGGTACCGTGAGCCTGGCGCCGGTGGTGGTGCAGGGCGAGGGCGAGACCGGCACGGGGCAGACCTACGGCGTGGTGTCGCGGGTGGCGGCCACCGGCACCAAGACCGACACGCCCTTGCTGGAAACGCCGCAATCGATTTCGGTCATCACGCAGGACCAGATAGCCCAGCAGGGCGCCAATACGCTGAACCAGGTGCTGCGCTATACGCCGGGCGTGGCGGTGGAAACGCGCGGCGCGACGGCCACGCGGCTGGACCAGTTCACCATCCGCGGTTTTTCTGCCACCACCTACCTGGACGGCCTGCGCGTGTTCGGCGGGCGCGACGCGCTGCCGCAGGTCGACGCCTACCGGCTGGAGCGCGTCGATGTGCTGAAGGGGCCGTCATCGGTCGTATACGGGCAGGGCGGGCCGGGCGGTGTGGTCAACCAGATCAGCAAGCGGCCGGTCGACGGGCAGGTCAACGAGCTGGGCGTGGAATTCGGCACCGATTCGCTGCTGCGCGGCATGGCGGATGTCGGCGGGCGCCTGGACGACGAAGGCAAGCTGCTCTACCGGGTGGTGGCTTCCGGCTACAAGGCCGACGGCCAGCTCGACTATACGAAGGAACGCCGCTATTACATCTCGCCGTCCTTCACCTGGCAGCCCTCGGGCGATACGCGGTTGACGGTGCTGACGCATTTCCAGCGCGATCCGGACATGGGCGCATACGGCTCGCTGCCGGCCATGGGCACGGTGTACGAACTGCCGGACGGCAGCCGTTTTTCGCGCAGTTTCTATGACGGCGACAAGGGGTTCGAACGCAGCGACCGCAAGCATTATTCGCTGGGCTATGACTTCGAGCATCGCTTCAACGACACGTTCAAGGCGCGCCAGAACTTCCGCTATACGCACGCCGACGCGCAGTACCGCAGCATCTACAACAGCGCCTGGGCCGACCCCGGCACCTACCGCTACCTGACGCGCGGCATGATCGGCACCGACGTGGAGTTCGACGCTCTCACGCTGGACAACAACCTGCAGGCCGATTTCACCACCGGCGCATTCGCGCACAAGGTGCTGCTGGGCTTCGATTACCAGCACATCAAGACCGACACCCTGTCGGCCTCGCGCTGGGGCACGGCCGATTTCAACCTGGACACCTGGAACCCCAACTACGACGCCGGCTACACGCTGCCGCCGTTTACCAGCGACCAGACCCAGAAGCAATACCAGGCGGGCCTGTACCTGCAGGACCAGATCAAGGTGGGACGCCTGTCGGTGCTGCTGGGCGGGCGCTATGACTGGGCGCGCACGTCCACCGACACGACCAACCTGACTTCCGGCGCGCGCACCCATTCGCCGCAGCGCGCCCAGGCCTTCACCGCGCGCGCCGGCCTGCTGTACCTGTTCGACAACGGGGTGGCGCCGTATTTCAGCTATTCGGAATCGTTCGAGCCGCAAAACGGCACAGGCTGGAACAACCAGCCGTTCGACCCGGTGGAAGGGGAGCAGTATGAAGTGGGCGTGAAGTACGAGCCGGCGGGGTCGCGCATGCTGCTGACCGCCGCGCTGTTCGACCTGCGCCGCAAGAACCTGACCACCACCGATCCGGATCCGTCGCACATCTGCGGGTCGGGCCGCTGCAATATCCAGGCCGGCGAGGTGCGCACGCGCGGCCTGGAACTGGAAGCCAAGGCCGAGCCCATCGACGGCCTGAGCGTGATCGCCTCCTATACCTGGCTGAACAACGCCTACACCAAGGACAACCCCAATAGCGCGGGCGTCAGCCTGAAAGGCACTCACCCGACCGGCGTGCCCAAGCACCAGGCCTCGGCCTGGGTGCGCTACCAGCTGCAGGAAGGGCCGCTGGCCGGCCTGGGCGTGGGCGCGGGCGTGCGCTACCTGGGCGAAACGTGGGGCGATTCCGCCAATACGTTCCGCGTGCCGGGCGCGACGCTGTTCGACCTGGGCCTGGACTACGACCTGGGCCGTCACCAACCGGCCTTGAAGGGCTGGCAGGTCAGCCTGAACGTGGCCAACGTGTTCGACAAGCGCTATGTAGCGTCGTGCATCGACGAGAACTGGTGCTGGTATGGCTATGACCGCACCGTGAAGGCGGCGGTGCGATACCGCTGGTAGCGCAGGGTTGACCGCCCCGCCCGCGTGGCGGGGCTGGCAAGCTTGTTGTTAATGATTATAATTCTCAACTTAATTTGTTCGCAGGCTTTGCAGTGAAACCTGATCCCGGCGCCAGCCTGGCGCGTTATCGATGGGCCGTGGCGTCCCGTGTGGCCGCGGCCGTGCTGGGCGGCTACGCGCTGGCCTCGGCCACCGCAGCCTGCCTGGCGGTCTGGCTGCCGCTGGCGCGCGTCGATGCCGTCATCACCGCGATGCTGGCGGCCTTCGTGGCCTACGCCATCGGCGCGACCTGGGTGTTCGCCACCCGCAACGCGTGGCGCGCCTGGGCCGGCATGCTGGCGCCCGCGGCGCTGCTGGCCGCGTTGTTCTGGCTGGGCCGGCCCGCGGGGGTGGCATGAAGCCGTCCGCCAAGCCGCCCCAGGAGCCGGGCGAAGGCCTGCGCCAGGCCATGGCGTGGCTGCATACCTGGTCCGGGCTGGTGCTGGGCTGGGTGCTGTTCGCCATGTTCCTGACCGGCACGCTGGCGTTCTTCCGCCCCGAAATCACGCACTGGATGCAGCCCGAAATGCCGGCCCGCCAGGCGGCGATGCCGGCCGCGCAGGCCGCCGACCTGGCGCAGCGCTACCTGCAGCAGCACGCGCCCGATGCGCCGCGCTGGTTCATCGACCTGCCATCGCCGCGCGAGCCGCAACTGGGGCTGCTGTACCAGGTGCCCAAGCCGGCGCCGGGCGAACGCGGCTTCAAGCGCGTGAAACTCGATCCGAGCACCGGACAGGAGCTGCAGGCGCGCGAGACGCGCGGCGGCGATTTCCTGTACCGCTTCCACTTTGAACTGGAGATGGGTTTCCCGTGGGGGCGCTGGCTGGCCAGCATCGCTGGCATGTTCATGTTGGTCGCCATTATCAGCGGCGTGATCACTCACAAGAAGATCTTCAAGGATTTCTTCACCTTCCGCCCCGCCAAGGGCGGCCAGCGCGCCTGGATGGACGGCCACAATGCCCTGTCCGTGCTGGGCCTACCGTTCCACTTGATGATCACCTTCAGCGGCCTGGTGATCTTCATGGGCATGCTGCTGCCGGCCGGCATCTCGGCCGCCTACGACAATCCGCGCGGCTTCACTAACGACATGTTCCCGGCCTTCGCCGCGGCGCCGGCCGGCAAGGAAGCCGCGCCCCTGCTGCCGCTCGGCCGACTGGTCGAACAGGCGCAGGCGCAGTGGCGGGATGGCCGGGCCGGGCGCCTGGTGGTGGCGAATCCAGGCAAGGCCGGCGCGGTCGTGTCGGTCAGCCGCGATGCGGGCGAACGGGTGTCGTACGGCCGCCTGGCGCCCACCCTGCGGTTTGACGGCGTCGATGGCCGGCTGCTGGCGCGCCACGATAGCGATAGCGCGGCCATGGTGACGGCCGGCACCATCATTGGCCTGCACCTGGGCCTGTTCGCCGAGCCGGTGCTGCGCTGGCTGTACTTCCTGGTGAGCCTGGCCGGCACGGCCATGGTGGGGACCGGGCTGGCGCTATGGGTGGCCAAGCGCCGCCAGAAGGCGGGCGGCGCGGCGGCGCAATCGTTTTCGCTGCGGCTGGTCGATGCCTTGAATGCCGGCGCGATCGCCGGGCTGTGCGTGGCCCTGGCCGCGTACTTCTGGGCCAACCGGCTGCTGCCGCCCGAGCTGGCCGGCCGCGCCGCCTGGGAAACGCGCGTGTTTTTCGGCGTCTGGGCACTGACGTTCCTGTATGCCTTCGCGCTGCGCGCACGCATGTGGCCCGACCTGCTGTCGCTCGCCGCCGTGCTGGCGCTGGCGCTGCCGGCCTTGAACGCCGTCACGACGACGCGCCACCTGGGCGTGTCGCTGCCCGCCGGGGACTGGGTCATGGCCGGGTTCGACCTGACCGCGCTGGCGGCCGGGACGCTGCTGGCCTGGATGGCCCGCAAGGCGCGCAAGCCGCGCGCCCAGCCTGTGCGACGGCCGCTGGCGCGCGGCGCGGCGGCCCTGGAGACAAGGTGATCCGATCATGATGAGCGTCGCCGCTTTCTGCCTGGCCTACGCCGGCTTCGCCGCCCTGTGCCTGGGCATGGACCGCCACTACGAGGCGGTATTCGACCGCCAGCTGCCGCGCCGCCATCGCGCTCCCTTGCGGGTCGTGGGCTGGCTGGCGCTGGCCCTGTCGCTGTGCGCCTCGGCCGCGGTCTGGGGGTGGCGATACGGCACGGTGGAATGGATCGGCATCCTGAGCCTGGCGGGACTGCTGCTGATCTGGTTCGTCAGCTACCGCCCCGGCGCCGCGCTGGCGACCGGCGGGCTGTGCGCCATCGCGGCGCCGGTGCTAGCCTGGATGTGAGCCGTCAGTCCGTGGTGCTGGGGTTCCAGAATGCCTGCCGCACGGCGGGCAGCGCGGCGAGCCGCCGCACCAGCGCATCGAGTTCGTCGCCATCGACCGAGTCGGCCGCCAGGGTCGCCTCGATTTCGATCTCCGTCTGGCCGAAGGCGTGCGTTTCGAGATCGCGCGCCGGGTAATTGCTGCGTTCCAGCTCTTCCTCGAGCTGCACCAGGACCATCTTCTGGTGCGCGCGTTCGGCGATCAGGTAGACGGTGTTGGTGACCTCGGCCGACTGCACGTCGAGAGGTTTGCGGTTGATGGTGTTGACGATGGGGCGCAGCAGGGTGTTGGCCGCCAGCACGAACCCGGTGGCCAGCACTGCTTCGGCGATCAGGTCGGCGCCGGCGGCCGCCCCGACGGCGGCCGATCCCCATAGCGTCGCCGCGGTGTTGAGCCCGCGCACGTTGCCTTCTTCGCGCATGATGACGCCCGCGCCCAGGAAGCCGATGCCCGAGACGACATAGGCCATGACGCGCACCGCGCCGTCGGGACCGGCCAGGCGGTTGGCGGCGTCCACGAAAACGGCGGCCCCCACGGCCACCAGCACATTGGTGCGCAGTCCGGCGGTGCGCTGCCGGTACTGCCGTTCGAAGCCGATCAGGCCGCCGAGCACGAACGCCGCGGCGAGGCTGGCCAGGGTGTCGAGCAATGAGCCCGCATTGAGGTTCAGGAAAGCTTGCATGCCGGTTTCCTCATTGCCAGCCGTAGCGGCGCAGGTAGATGTTCTTCATGATTTGTGTCAGGCCCATGTACGCCAGCAAGATGGCGGGCAGGCACGCGAAGTACAGCGGCGGCAGCGCCTGCAGCTTGAAGTACGGGGCCAGCGGTCCCATCGGCAGGAAGATGCCGATGGCCACGATCAGGCCGGTCATCAGCAGCAGCGGCGCCGCCGCGCGGCTCTGGATGAACGGCAGCCTGGGTGTGCGGATCATGTGCACGATGAGGGTCTGCGTCAGCAGGCCGACGATGAACCAGCCGGACTGGAACAGGGTCTGTTCACGCGGCGTGTCGGCGCCGAAGACGAACCACATCATGGCGTAGGTGGCGATATCGAATATTGAACTGATCGGGCCGAAGAACAGCATGAAGCGCCCGATGTCGGCCGGCTGCCAGCGCTGCGGCCGGCTCAGCAGGTCCTCGTCCACGTTGTCGAACGGAATGGCGATCTGCGAGATGTCATACAGCAGGTTCTGCACCAGCAGATGGATCGGCAGCATCGGCAGGAAGGGCAGGAAGGCCGAGGCCACCAGCACCGAGAACACATTGCCGAAGTTCGAGCTGGCGGTCATCTTGATGTACTTGAGCATGTTGGCGAAGGTGCGGCGTCCTTCGCGGACGCCGGCCTCCAGGACCATCAGGCTTTTTTCCAGCAAGATGATGTCGGCCGCTTCCTTGGCGATGTCCACTGCCGTGTCGACCGAAATGCCGACATCCGCCGCGCGCAGCGCCGGCGCGTCGTTGATGCCGTCTCCCAGGAACCCGACCACGCGGTCGCCCGCCTTGAGCGCGCTGACGATGCGTTCCTTGTGGGCGGGCGTGAGCCGCGCGTAGATGTCGTGGCTTTCCACCGCCGCGGCCAGCGTCCGGTCGCTCATGCGCTCGATGTCCGCGCCCAGCAGCAGCCCGCGCGACGGCAGCCCCACCTCCTGGCAGATCTTGGCGGCCACGCGCTCGTTGTCGCCCGTGAGCAGCTTGACCGCGACGCCATGGGCGGCCAGCGCCGCGAGCGCCGGCGCGGCGGACTCCTTGGGCGGGTCCCGGAACGCGACATAGCCGGCCAGCACCAGGTCGCGCTCGTCGGCCACGCCATATTCCCGACCGGTCGGCGGCAGTTGCCGGGTGGCCACGCCGATCACGCGCAGTCCTTCATCGTTCAGCCGGCCGGTCACGGCCCGGATGCGCGCCAGCAAGGCGGGCGTCAGCGGCTGGACGGCGTCGCCGTGGCGCACCTGGGCGCAGGCGGCCAGCATCTCGTCGACCGCGCCCTTGGTGATCATGACAGGCGATCCATCGCGACCGGCCACCACTACCGACATGCGCCGGCGCGCGAAGTCGAACGGGACCTCGTCCACCTTGCGGTAGTTCCTGGCGGGCTGCAGCTCGCGATGCACCTCGGCATGTTCCAGCACCGCCACGTCCAGCAGGTTCTTCAGGCCGGTCTGGTAATAGCTATTGAGGTACGCAAGCTCCAGCACCTCGTCGCTGTCGCGGCCCCAGATATCGACATGCCGCGCCACGGCAACCCGGTCCTGGGTCAGCGTGCCGGTCTTGTCCGTGCACAGCACGTCCATCGCGCCGAAGTTCTGGACCGCGTCGAGCCGCTTGACGACGACTTGGCGGCGCGACAGGGCCACCGCGCCCTTGGCCAGCGTGGCGGTCACGATCATCGGCAGCATTTCGGGCGTCAGGCCGACAGCGATGGAGAGCGCGAACAGCACGGCCTCCAGCCAGTCGCCCTTGGTGAAACCGTTGATCAGCAGCACCAGCGGGGCCATCACCAGCATGAACCGGATCAGCAGCCAGCTGACCTTGTTGACGCCCGCCTCGAATGAAGTCGGGGCGCGATCGACCGCGGCGACCCGGCCGGCCAGCGCGCCGAAGTAGGTATGGTTGCCGGTGGCGAGCACCACGGCCGTGGCCGAACCGGACACCACGTTGGTGCCCATGTACAGGATGTTGTCCAGCTCCAGCGGATTGATCGCCCGTGCGTCGCGCTGGGTCGCGAACTTCTCGGCGGGCGTCGATTCGCCCGTCATCGCGGCCTGCGACACGAACAGATCCTTGGCGACCAGCACGCGGCAATCGGCGGGAATCATGTCGCCCGCCGACAGCGCCACGACATCGCCAGGCACCAGTTGCCGGATGGGCAGTTCGATGGCGTGCGCCGCGCGCGCGTGGCGCGGCGCGGCGCAACCCCGGGCGGACGTTCCCATGGCGCGCGCCGGGCCCGGACGGAGCACGGTCGCCGTGTTGGCGACCATCTTCTTGAGCGCCTCGGCGGCGGCGTTGGACCTCGCTTCCTGCCAGAAGCGCAGCAGCGTCGATAGCGCCACCATGGCGGCAATGACGATGGCGGCCTTCAGGTCGTCGGTCAGCAGCGAAATGGCCGCCAGCAAGGTCAGCAGCAGGTTGAATGGATTGCGGAAGCAATGCCACAAATGCCGCCACCAGGGCAGCGGCTTTTCGCGCTCGATTTCATTGAGGCCCTCGCGGGCGCGTATGGCTTCGGCCTGGGCGTCGCTCAGGCCCTCGGCCCGGCTGGCGAGTCGCTGCAACAGGGCCTGGGCATCGCAGTGCGCCGCCGCGGACAGGGATTGGCTCAGCGGCGCGGGGATATCCCGGCTGACGCCGGTGCGCGCCAGGCTCTCCAGCATCGCCAGGCGCCGGAAATGCCGGGCGATATGGCGAGCGCGAAGGAAGCTCGCAAAAAGCGCTTTCAATAGCGTGAAGTTCATTGTTGTTCTCCGGTTGGCATGCCTGCTTCACGCTTTGGGGCGGCGTGTTCAGGCGCGAGGGGGGCGGTCGGGGTTCTGGCATGGATGTGGTCAGGTCAAGTGGGCCGGGCGCGCAGACGAACGCGTCCGGCGGACGCGCGCCGTCGGCTCGCCGCGGACGGCAAGCGTCATTCGGGCCGGCGGCCGGCAAGGCCGTCGGCGCGTCAGGGTCTGGAGAAGGGGGAGAGCCGCGGCAGGGGTGCCGCGGCCGGGTGCCGCTTCCCGCACTCGGCGAGACAGCGGCAGGGACGAGCCTGCGCGTTATCGTGCCGAGGAAGTGCCGGTCTCCTGGACCGGCCGACTACTGTCGCTCGAACAAGTGCCCACGTCGGGGTCTCCGCAGTTGATGAACTGGCGCGATTCTACGCCGGCGGATAGGCCGCCTCAAGCCTTTTTCGCGTCCCTGTTTGCATTCTCTTTTTTGTATGCAAAAATATATATAAGTACACAATGCAGGCCGCCATGCCCATACCGCAAGCCAGTTCGCAGGCGTACGCCGCCTACAACGAGATCAAGCGCCGCATCTTCTCGGGGGAGTTCGCGCCCGGCGCGCGCTTGCGCGAGATCGAGGTCGCGCAACTGCTGGAGCTGGGCCGCACCCCCGTGCGCGAGGCGCTCAAGCGCGTCCAGGACGAGGGCCTGTTGCGCCAGGAGCCCGGCCGCGGCCTGGTGGTCACCACCATGGACCAGCAAGAAGTCGGCGAGCTCTACGCCATGCGCGAAGTGCTGGAATCGGCCGCCGCCGCGCTGGCCGCGCGCCATGCCGCCGACGCGGAGATCGCCAACATGGAAGCCATCCTGCGCGAGGGCGGCAGCGATCCGGTGGCGCTCAATCTACGCTTTCACGAAGCCATCTACAGCGCTGCGCACAATCGCCACCTGATCCGCCTGCTGCGCTCGCTGACCGACACCACTTACCTGCTGGGGCGCAGCACGCTCAGTTCCAGGCCGCGCGCCAAGGCGGCACAGCAGGAGCACGCCGGCATCGTGGCCGCGATCCGCGACCGCGATCCCGCGCGGGCAGCCGAGGCGGCCCGCGAGCATATCCACCAGGCATTGCTGGAGCGCCTGAAAATGCTGCGCCAGGGGTGAGCCAACCGTTTCAGATCATCGAGGAGACAAGGCATCATGCGTTACCTGAAGAGCATCCGCCGGCGCGCGCTGGCCGCGGCAGCCTGGATGCTGCCGGCGCTGGCTTGCGCGCAAGGCTTTCCGGACAAGCCCATCAAGCTGGTGGTGCCGTTCGCGGCGGGCGGCGGCACCGACAGCATTGCACGCGATATGGCGCGCACGCTGAGCGACCGGCTGGGCCAGCCGGTCGTGGTGGAGAACCACGGCGGCGGCGGCGGGTCGATCGGCGCCAATCTGGTGGCGCATGCCGCGCCCGACGGCTACACCCTGCTGTTCGCCACGTCCACTTTCGTGACCAACGCGGCGGCGCAGGCCACTCAGATGTACGACGTCGACAAGTCGTTCGCGCCGGTCGCGCTGATCGGCCGCGGCCCGCTGCTGGTGGTGGCCAGCAAGGATCTCGGCGTGACGTCGGTGGCCGAACTGCGCAGCCTGGCTGGCCGGCGGCCCGACGATATCAATTTCTGCTCGGCCGGGGCGGGCAGCATCAACCACCTGTCGGGAGAGCTGTTCAAGCAGAAGGCCGGCGTGCAGATGACGCACGTGCCATACAAGGGCAGCGGCCCGGCCACGGTGGATCTGCTGGCTGGCAGGGTGCAGGTGTTCTTCGCGACCGTGCCGACCATGCTGGGGCAAGTGAAGGAGGGCCGCGTGCAGCTGCTGGCCGTGACCAGCCAGGCGCGCTCGCCGCTGTTTCCCGATACGCCCACCATGGCCGAGGCGGGCGTGCCCGATTTCGACATCTCGACCTGGTGGGGCATTCTGGCCCCGGCCGGCACGCCGCCGCAGGTGGTGCGGCAGCTCAATACCGCGGTCAACCAGGCCGCCGCCGCCGATCTGGTGCGCCAACGCCTGACCAACGAAGGCGCCGACCTGTACGCGGGCCGGCCCGAGGACTTCGGCCGCGCCTTGTCGGCCGAACTGGCCCTGTGGCGGGGCGTAGTGCAGCGATCGGGCATTCGCCTGGATTGACGCAACGCAGGAGCGATCATGACACATGCTTTTGTTCGTCCGGCCCAGCCCGGCCGCCGGCGCCTGCTGGCGGGCGCCGGCGCCGCCGTGCTGGCCGTATTCGGCCATCACGCCCTGGCGCAGTCGGGCTATCCATCCCAGGCCATTACCGTCACCGTGCCATATGCGCCAGGCGGGCAGGGCGACGTCTTCGCGCGCTTGCTGGGCGAGCGGCTCGGCGCGGCGCTGGGCCAGACCATGGTGGTCGAGAACCGGCCCGGCGCCTCGGGCTCGATCGGCGCACGCCAGGTCGCGCGCGCCGCGCCCGACGGCTATCACCTGCTGCTGGGGCAGACGGGCGAGATGGCGGTCAATCCATTCGTGATGCCGGACCTGGGCTACGATCCGCAGCGCGATTTCGCAGCGGTCGCCCTGGTGGGCGATTCGCCGCTGGTGCTGGCGGTGCCGGCCGGCTCGCCGCATGCCGACCTGGCGGCATTGATCGCGGCGGCGCGCGCCCGGCCCGACACCGTCACATATGCATCGTCCGGCACGGCGACGCCGGGACACCTGGCCGCCGCCGCGCTGGCACTCGCCACCGGCGCGCGCATGGTCCACGTGCCGTACAAGGGCGCGGGGCAGGCCATGACCGATTTGCTCGGCGGGCATGTGGATTGTTTTTTCTCCAGCGCGTCCGCGGTGATGCCGCATATCGCGGCCGGCCGGCTCAGGGCGCTGGCCGTGTCCACGCCACGGCGCGTGGCCGCGCTGCCGGATGTGCCGGCGGTGGCGGAACGCGTCGCGCCGGGTTTCGATTTCAGCTTGTGGGGCGGCTATTTCGCGCCGGCGGGCACGCCCCAGGCTGTCGTGCAGCGCCTCAACAACGACATCAACGCCGTACTGGCCGACCCGCGCATCCGCCGCCGCCTCGAGGCCGACGGCACCACCGTGCGCCCGGCCTCGCCGGCGGACTTCGCCGCTTTCGTGCGCGACGAGGCGGAGAAGTACCGTCGCCTGGTCGAGGCGGCGGGCGTGCGCGTACAAGGCTGAGCGGTTCTTTTCTCATCGAGGTGTCTTTATGAAAATAGTGGTTCTCCCGGGCGACGGTATCGGCCCCGAAACGATGGCGGTGGCGGTCGAGGCCCTGGAAGAGGCGTCCCGGCGCTTCGGCCTGGGCTTGCAGCTCGAACACGACGTCGCCGGCCATGCCAGCCTGCAGCGGCATGGCGCCACCGTGACGCCGGCGTTGCTGGAAAAGGTGCGGGCGGCCGACGGCCTGATGCTCGGGTCGATGGCGACCTACGATTTCAAGGACGAGAGCAAGGGCGAGATCAATCCGTCCAAGTTCTTCCGCAAGAGCCTCGACCTGTACGCCAACATCCGCCCCGCCCGCACGTACTGCGGCATGCCGGCGCGGCTGGGCGAGTTCGACCTCGTCGTGGTGCGCGAGAATACCGAGGGCTTCTATGCCGACCGGAACGTCGAATCCGGCGGCAGCGAGATGCTGATCACGCCCGACGTGGTGGTGTCGCTGCGGCGCATTACGCGCCAATGCTGCGAGCGCATCGCGCGCACCGCCTTCGAGCTGGCCATGACGCGCAAGAAGCATGTGACCATCGTGCACAAGGCCAATGTGCTGAAGATCGGCGATGGCATGTTCATCGATATCTGCCGCCAGGTGGGGCGGGAGTTCCCCGAGGTGCGTGTCGATGACGTGATCGTCGACGCCATGATGGCGCATGTGGTCCGCGCGCCGGAGCGCTATGACGTGGTGGTCACGACCAACATGTTCGGCGACATCCTGTCCGACCTGACCGCGGAACTGTCGGGCAGCCTCGGCCTGGGCGGCTCGCTCAACGCGGGCCGCGACCATGCCATGGGGCAGGCCGCGCATGGGTCGGCGCCCGATATCGCCGGGCAGGACATCGCCAATCCGGCATCGCAGCTGCTGTCGGCCGCCATGCTGTTGAACTGGTACGGCCAGCGCAAGGGCGGGCGCAATTTCCTGGAAGCGGCGGCGGCCATCGAGCAGGCCATCGCGGCCGCCATCGCAGCGGGGCAGTGCACCCGCGACGTGGGCGGCAGCCTGGGCACGCGCGCCGCCGGCCAGGCCGTGCTCGACCGGCTGCGGGCCGCCTGACCATGCCGGCCAGCGCACTGCCCGCCGGCGCCTGCGACTGCCACGTACACGTGGTGGGCGATCCGCGCCGCTATCCCATGGCGGCCGACCGCCACTACACGCCCGGTCCGGCCGGCCCCGCGGACCTGCTGCGCCACCTGGACGGGCTGGGGCTGGCGCGCGCCGTCATGGTCCAGCCCAGCATTTACGGCACCGACAATCGTTGCCTGCTGGATAGCCTGGAGGCGCTGCAGGGCGCGGGCCGGGGCGTGGCGGTGCTGGACCCGGACGTGACGCCGGCGGCGCTGGCCGACCTGCACGCCTGTGGCGTGCGCGGAGTGCGCATCAACCTGGAAAGCGCGGGCCGCAGCGATCCGCACAGCATCCGTGCGGCGCTGGCGGCATGGGGCCGGCGCCTGGCGCCGCTGGGCTGGCATGTGCAGGTGTACGCCTCGCTGGATGCAATCGCCGCGGCGGCGCCCGCCCTGGGGGCGTTGCCAGTGCCCGTGGTGCTGGATCATTTCGCCATGATTCCGGCCGGCACCGCGCTGGCGGATCCGCGCGTGCAGGCGGTGCGGGGCCTGCTGGCGTCGGGCGCCGCCTATGTGAAGCTGTCGGCGCCGTATCGCGTCGATCCCTCCGGCCAGCAGGCCGGCGCGGTCGCCGCCCTGGCGGCGGCCTTGCTCGACAGCAATCCGGACCGCGTGCTGTGGGCCAGCGATTGGCCGCACACCAACCGCGAGCCGGGCAAGGCCGCGTCGGAAGTCAGCGCCTACCGCCGCGTGAGCGGCCACCAATTGGCCGCCGGCATCGCTGCCTGGCTGCCCGAGGCCGGCCTGCGCGCGCGGGTGCTGGCCGACAATCCGGCGCGCCTGTACGGCTTCTAGGGCCGGTCCACGCCAGAACGAGCCCCGGGTACCACGCGGCCGACGCGTTACACTGCGGACTTCCCCGCAACTGCCAGTTGTCCCCGTTCATGAGTACCCGCGTTCTTACCGGCATCACCACCACCGGCACCCCTCATCTCGGCAATTACGCCGGCGCCATCCGCCCCGCCATCCAGGCCAGCCGGCAGCCCGGCATCGACGGGTTCTATTTCATGGCCGACTATCACGCGCTGATCAAGTGCGACGATCCGGCCCGCGTGGCCCGCTCGCGCCTCGAACTGGCGGCGACCTGGCTGGCGGCCGGCCTGGACACGGAGCGCGTCACGTTCTACCGCCAATCGGACATTCCCGAGATCCCGGAACTGTGCTGGCTGCTGACCTGCGTGACCGCCAAGGGGCTGATGAACCGGGCGCATGCCTATAAGGCCTCGGTGGACCAGAACGCCGCCAAGGGCGTCGATCCCGACGACGGCATCACGATGGGCCTGTTTTCGTACCCGATCCTGATGGCGGCCGACATCCTGCTGTTCAACGCGCACAAAGTGCCGGTGGGACGCGACCAGATCCAGCACCTGGAGATGGCGCGCGACATCGCGCAGCGCTTCAACCATTTGTACGGACGCGAGTATTTCGTGCTGCCGGAAGTGGTCATCGAGGAAGAGGTGGCGACGCTGCCGGGCCTGGACGGCCGCAAGATGTCCAAGAGCTACAACAACACGATTCCGTTGTTCGAGGGCGGCGCGGCCGCGCTGCGCGCGGCGGTGATGCGTATCGTGACGGACTCGCGCCAGCCCGGCGAACCCAAGGATGCGGAGGCCTCGCACCTGTACACGCTGTACCGCGCGTTCTCGACGCCGGCCGAATCGGCGGCGTTCCGCGCGCAGCTCGAGGAGGGCCTGGGCTGGGGCGATGCCAAGCAGGCGCTTTGCGAGCGTATCGAGCGCGACCTGGCGCCGATGCGCGAACGTTACCAAGACCTGATCGCCAACCCCGGCCGCATCGAAGAGATCCTCCAGGCCGGCGCGCAGAAGGCCCGCAAGCTGGCCACGCCGTTCATCGCGGAATTGCGCGAGGCGGTGGGCCTGCGCACGCTGGGGGCCGCCCAGGCGACCGGCAAGGCCGCCAGGAAATCCGGCAAGTCGGCCCGCTTCGTCAGTTTCCGCGATGACGACGGCCGCTTCCGCTTCCGCCTGCTGGCGGCCGATGGCCAGGAACTGTTGCGCTCCGCCGGCTTCGATAACCCCAAGGAAGCCGGCGCGTTGATGCAGCGCCTGCAGGCCGGCGCGGCGGATTCACTGCGCGCCGACGGCCTGGCCTATGCGGCGGTGCTGGATGGCGAGCCGGTGGCTCATGGGCCGGCGGCGGCCGATGCCGCGCAGCGCGACGCGCTGATCGAGCAGACGCGCCAGGCGCTGGCCGCGCTGGGCGGCTGAGCACTCAGCGCGTGGCGGCCGCGACGATGCGGCCGTCCCGCACCTGGAAGCGCGGCGGGTTGCCCTGGCCGGCGATCTCCAGCACGTCGCCGTTCGCATAGCCGACCACGGCGGGGCAGTCCAGCCATTCCGGATTGATGAACGGGAAATACCGCAGCGTGCCGCTGCCCTGGCTGGCGAATTCGAAGGTGGTATTGGCCACCACTTCAGGGTCCCACTGGCTGGCGTCGAACACCATCGCGCAGTGCGCGCCGATGCGATACGTGATGCTGGCGCCCATGCTGGCAAAGCCCAGCGCGCCGGCGTGCAGGCTGGCGCCATTGACCAGTTCCACCAGGCGTGCGCCGAGGCGTTCCAGGGTGATCTGCTTGAAAGACACCTGCACGCCGTCCGGCACCAGATGGGCATACTGGCCCAGCGTGACCTCGTCGTAGCTCGCGCTGGAACTCAGGGTGGCGGCGTCTACGGTTTGCGACGCGTTGGCCGCGAGCGCAAGCGTGTTGCTTCGCATGATGAAAGAGTCTCCGGGATATCGGGGCGCAGCCGGATACCGCATGCTGACACCGGGATGGGGCAGCGGATTTTATTGTTTTGATACAAAAAGATATTTTCACTTAATTACGGCCGTCTGGCTGCTCTTTTCGCCCTGGCGCGCCTAGGGATAACCCGGCCAGCTCTCCTCATGTTTCGGCCGGCGTCGAATCGTGGCGCCCCGGCATGCGATAGAGTGAGGGTTCCCAGGAGTTGCGCGATGTCCTACCAACCGGGCTTTTCCGCCACCGCTTTTCTGCTGGCCGACCATGCGCGGGCCGCCATGCTGGCCGAGCTGCTCGACGGCCGCGCACTGCCCGCCGGCGAATTGGCCCGCACGGCGGGCGTCACCGCGCAGACGGCCAGTTCGCACCTGGCCAAGCTGCTCGACGGCGGGCTGCTCGCCGTGGAAACCGAAGGGCGCCACCGCTATTACCGCCTGGCGGGCGCGCATGTGGCGCGCATGCTGGAAAGCCTGTCGGCAATGCAGCCGGAGCGTCCCGCGGCGCGCAAGGCGCTCAGTCCGCAGGCGCGCGAGTTCCGCTTCTGCCGGCGCTGCTATGACCACCTGGCCGGGCAACTGGGGGTGGCCATCACCCAGGCCCTGCAGGCGCGCGCCTATCTGGCCGCGGCGCCGGACAAGCAGTTCGACGTCACGCCGGCCGGCGCCGCCTGGTTCAGCGGCATCGGCATCGACCTGGACCGCATCCAGCCGACGCGCCGCGGGCTGGCGCGCCAGTGCCTGGACTGCACCGAACGGCGCCATCACCTGGCCGGGCCGCTGGGCGTGGCCTTGCTTGCCGCACTGTGCGACCACGGCTGGCTGCGCAAGGATGCCCACTCGCGCGCGATCAAAGTCACGCCGCAGGGATGGCGCTGGCTGGGCGAACAACTGGGCCTGCAGGCCCCTTCGCTGCCCCTGGCCGCCTGAGCGGCGCGGCGGACGCCGCCGTTGCTGAAAGTTCTACTGGCCGCCGCAATTTTTACGCCGCCTGCGGCGCCGGCTGGCCGGCCGGGTACATGATGTGCTGGTCGACGGCTTGCCTGCCGCCATTCCGGCGGTCACGCCCAGGAGGACATATGCCCCGCTCTCCCCAATCTCCGACCGGCCGCGCGGCGCGTTCCGGCCCGTCCGGCGACGCCACGCCGGCCGACGATTACGAATTCCGGCATTCCGGGCGCCGCGCCGCCGGCCACGGCGGCGGCGCGCTGGACCCGGCGGCGCAAGCCCCCGACGATGCGGCGGGCCGGCCGTCGGGCGACGCCAGCATGGGCGGCCGCGGCCATACGCCGCAACGGTCCGTCAAGCGCGAAACCGACGAGGAGCTGGAGGGGCGCTCCGGCCCCTATGTGCGCAGCGGCGAGCGCGGCCGGTCCAAGTAGGCTGCGCGGCCGCGCGGGCGCGTCAGGTCGGCGCGCCGCCCTGCAACTCCGGCGTATTGCCCGGCGAGTCGTGGACTTCCATCTGGTCGTGCACGCGCCGCACCCCGGTCATGTGAGTCACCGCGGTGATGAGCGCGTCGCGCTCGGCCGCCAGGATATGGCCGCCCAGGGTGACTTCGCCCGCGGCGACCAGCACGCGGACCGCGCCGGGGTGGCTCACCAGGCGCCCGAGCTGTGCGCGCACACGCTCGCCCAGCTGGTGGTCGCTGGCGGGCTGGTCCAGGCCCAGCCCGGAACGTACGCCGGCCGTCCAGCCGTGCAGGTGGTCGGCCGCCTGCTTGCCTTCCGCCAGCAGGCAGTCGGCGGCATCGTTGCGCAAGGCCGTCATTTTGTCGCAGAGCAGCGCGCGGCGCCGCCGTCCCGATTGGGGGTCGAGGTAATACATAGCTGCCGCGCCGAGCGCCAGCGTGGCGATGCGGTTCAGGATCTGGTTCACTTGCGTCCTCCGGGTCGGTCGGGTCGTGGCCGCGCCGGTCGGCGGGGCCGGCCGTGGTGGCACTGCGCAAGCGATGTGCCCGGCCGCGAGCGGGCCGGGCGATGTGGCGGCGGCCTCAGCGCTTGAGGCGGGCGAAGGCGTCGGCCATGGCGCTGTTGCGCGGCTCGGCGCGGCCGGCATCGGCCTGCGGACGCCGGCCGGCCGGCTTTGCCGCGCCGCGCGGCGCGTCCCCGCCGCCGCGCCGGGCCGGCTGGGCGGTGTCGTTGAGCCGCATGGTCAGCGCCACGCGCTTGCGCGCCACGTCGACCTCCAGCACCTTGACAGTGACCGTCTGCCCGACCCGCACCACGTCGCGCGGGTCCTTGACGAATTTCTCGGCGAGCGCCGAGATATGCACCAGGCCATCCTGGTGCACGCCGATATCGACGAAGGCTCCGAAGTTCGCCACGTTGGTGACCACACCCTCGAGCACCATGCCGGGGTACAGGTCGTTGAGCGTTTCCACGCCGTCCTTGAACTGCGCCGTCTTGAACTCGGGGCGCGGATCGCGGCCGGGTTTCTCCAGTTCGGCGAAGATGTCGCGCACGGTGGGCAGGCCGAAGCGCTCGTCGGTGAAATCCGCCGGCGACACGCCCTTGAGTGCGTCGCGCTGGCCGATGATGTGCTGTACGTCGGCCTTGATCTTGGCCACGATGCGCTCGACCACCGGATACGCCTCGGGGTGCACGGCCGAGGCGTCGAGCGGGTTGGCGCCGTTGGGGATGCGCAGGAAGCCGGCCGCCTGCTCGAAGGCCTTGTCGCCGAAGCGCGGCACCTTGCGCAGCGTCTCGCGCGTAGGGAACGCGCCGTTCTCGTCGCGCCATGCCACGATATTCTTGGCCAGCAGCGAATTCAGCCCGGATACCCGCGCCAGCAGCGCGGCCGACGCGGTATTCACGTCCACGCCCACCGCATTGACGCAGTCCTCGACCACGGCATCGAGCGAGCGTGCCAGCTCGCGCTGGTTGACGTCGTGCTGGTACTGCCCCACGCCGATCGCCTTGGGATCGATCTTCACCAGTTCGGCCAGCGGGTCCTGCAGGCGGCGCGCGATCGACACGGCGCCGCGCAGCGTGACGTCGAGATCGGGGAATTCGAGCGCCGCGGTCTCGGAGGCGGAATATACCGAGGCGCCGGCCTCGGACACCACCACGCGCGTCAGTTTCAGGTCGGGGTACTGGCTCATCATGTCGCCGACCAGCTTCTCGCTCTCGCGCGACGCGGTGCCGTTGCCGATGGCGATCAGCTCGACCTGGTGCCGGGCCGCCAGCGCGGCCAGCGTGGCGATGGTGCCTTCGCGGTCGCGGCGCGGCTCGAACGGGTACACGGTGGCGGTGTCGACGACCTTGCCGGTGCGGTCGATGACGGCCACCTTGCAGCCGGTGCGGATGCCCGGGTCCAGGCCCAGCACGGCCTTGGGGCCGGCCGGCGCGGCCAGCAGCAGGTCTTTCAGGTTGGCGGCGAACACGCGGATGGCCTCGGCTTCGGCGCTTTCACGCAGGCGGCCGATGAGTTCGCTTTCGAACGCGGTCAGCAATTTGACGCGCCAGGTCCAGCGGCATACTTCGCCCAGCCAGCGCGCGCGGGGCGCGGCGTCCGCGGCAAACAGGCCGTTGCCCAGTTTCAGGAAAGCGGCGATGCGCGCCACGCAGGGGTGCGGGGTTTCGGCTTCCAGTTCGGCGTCCAGCCCCAGGCGCAGTTCCAGCACGCCCTGCTGGCGGCCGCGCAGCAGCGCCAGGATGCGGTGCGAGGGCAGGGTGCGCAGCGGCTCGCTGAAATCGAACCAGTCGCGGAAATTGGCGCCTTCGGTTTCCTTGCCTTCGGCCACCTTGGAATAGAGCAGGCCGGTGGACCACAGGTGTTCGCGCATGTCGGCCAGCAGGTCGGCATTTTCGGCGTAGCGTTCGGCCAGGATATCGCGCGCGCCGTCCAGCGCCGCCTTGGCGTCGTTGATCGACGCTTCCGGGTTCAGGTATTGCCCCGCCAGCGCGGCCGGATCGCAGGCCGGATCGGCCAGGATGGCGTCGGCCAGCGGTTCCAGGCCGGCCTCGCGGGCGATCTGGGCGCGGGTGCGGCGCTTGGGCTTGTAGGGCGCGTACAGGTCTTCCAGGCGCTGCTTGGTATCGGCGGCGGCAATCTCTTGTTGCAACTCGGGCGTCAGCTTGCCCTGCTGGGCGATCGAATCCAGGATGGCGCCGCGTCGCTCTTCGAGCTCGCGCAGGTAGCCCAGCCGCACTTCCAGGTTGCGCAGCACGGTGTCGTCCAGGCCGCCGGTGGCCTCTTTGCGGTAGCGGGCGATGAAGGGCACCGTGGCGCCGTCGTCGAGCAGTTCTACGGCGGCGGCCACCTGGGAGGGGCGGGTGCCGAGTTCGGTCGCCAGCTGGGCGAGGATTCGGACGTGGTCGACGCTGGGCGCAGTGCTCGTGGTGGCGGAAGTGTCGGGCATCTCGATACGACGGCAAAGGGAAAACAAGGGGCGGATTGTGCCACAAGGCGCGGCGCGGCCATCTGCGGCAGCGCTATTTTAGGCATCCCGGGCGGCCCGGGCGGGGTATCATTTGGGCCACTTCACCGTCTGCCCCGATTGATGCTGGACCTGGATATTTCCGAGTTTTTCGCCGCCCACGGCCCCCTGGCCGCGGCGCTGCCGGGCTATACGCCGCGTCCCGCCCAGGTCGAACTGGCGCAGGCCATCGGCCGCGCCATCGCGGACCGCGCCACGCTGGTGGCCGAGGCCGGCACCGGCATCGGCAAGACCTGGGCGTATCTGGTGCCGGCCTTCGCCCACGGCGGCAAGGTCATCATCTCGACCGGCACGCGCACCCTGCAAGACCAGCTGTTTGCGCGCGACCTGCCGCGCGTGCGCGCCGCGCTGGCCGCGCCGGTCACCGCGGCGCTGCTCAAGGGGCGCGCCAACTACGTGTGCCACTATCACCTCGACCGCCTGCAGGGCGACGAGCGCGCCCTGAAATCCCGCAGCGAGATGGCGCAACTGCGCCAGATACAAGTGTTCGCCGGCATCTCCAAGACCGGCGACCGGGCCGACCTGGGCAACGTGCCCGAAGACGCCGACATCTGGCAGCGCGTGACCTCCACCCGCGAGAACTGCCTGGGCCAGGAATGCCCGCGCATCCGCGACTGCTTCGTGGTGAAAGCGCGCCGCCAGGCCCAGGACGCGGACGTGGTGGTGGTCAATCATGCGTTGTTCATGGCCGACCTGGTCCTGCGCGAAGAGGGCGTCACCGATCTGCTGCCCGAGGCCGACACCGTGATCTTCGATGAGGCGCATCAATTGCCCGATACCGCCACGCGGTTCCTGGGCAGCAGCGTGTCGACGCACCAATTGCTCGACTTCGGCCGCGCCCTCGAGGCCGCCGGCCTGGCCTATGCGCGCGAGGCCGCCAAATGGAGCGAGGTCAGCCGCCAGGTCGAGACCGCCGCGCGCGAGCTGCGCCTGGCCTGCGCGCCGCTGGACCAGCTGCCGGGCCGCAAGGCCACCTTCGAGGCCATCCCCGACGCCGAGCAGTTCGACGTCGCGCTGGCGGCGCTGCGGCAGGCGGTCGATGCCGCCACCCGCGCCCTGGGGGCGGTGGCGGAAAAGCATCCCGACCTGGCCGCGGCCGCCCGCGGCGGCGCCGAGATCTCGCTGCGGCTGGCGCGCTGGGCCACGCCCGGGCGCGATGGCGCGGCGACGGATGAAGGATGGGGCCAGGACGTGCACGCGCCGGCGCCGGCCGGCACGGACGGCCCGCCGCTGGCCCAGGCCCTGCTGCAAGGCGCTGCCGCGGCGGCCGACCACGGCGGCCCGGCGGTGCGCTGGGTCGAGCACGGGCTGCATCATGTGCGGCTGCATTCGGCGCCCCTGTCGGTGGCGCAGGCGTTTTCGCGGTTCCGCAAGCCGGGCCAGGCGTGGGTGCTCACGTCGGCCACTTTGTCCGTGCACGGCGATTTCGGCCATTTCACGCGCCAGCTGGGGCTCGACGACGCCCGCACCGGCCGCTGGGAGTCGCCGTTCGACTACACCGGGCAGGGCTTGCTGTTCGTGCCGCGCGACATGCCCGAGCCGCAGTCGCCGCGCTTTGCCGAGCGTTTCGTGCAGACGCTGGTGCCGCTGCTCGAGGCCAGCCCGAGCGGCGCGCTGGTGTTGTGCACCACGTTGCGCGCGGTCGACCGCGTCGCCACGTTGCTGGCCGATGCGTTCGACGACCAGGGCCACGACTGGCCCCTGCTCAAGCAGGGCGATGCGACGCGCCGCGAGCTGCTGGAACGCTTTTGCAAACTGGATCACCCGATCCTGGTGGGCAGCGCCAGTTTCTGGGAAGGCATCGACCTGCCGGGCGACGTGCTGACGCTGGTGGCGATCGACAAGCTGCCCTTCGCGCCGCCGGACGATCCGGTCATCGAGGCGCGGCTGCGCGCCTGCCGGGTGCGCGGCGGCAATCCGTTCGCCGAATACCAGTTGCCCGAGGCGGCCATTTCGCTCAAGCAGGGCGCGGGCCGGCTGATCCGCACCGAACGGGACTGGGGCGTATTGATGGTGGGCGACGCGCGCCTGGTCGAAAAACCCTATGGCAAGCGCTTGTGGCGCGGGCTGCCGCCGTTCTCGCGCACGCGCGAGCTCGACGAGGTGCTGGCGTTCTATGCGCGGCGCCAGCAGGCGGCCGCGTAGCGCAGGCCGTTCGCGCCGCGGCGTTTCACCGCCACGAGAACGGGTTCCACCAGGTCTTGTCGGTGAGCAGCTTCGATTCGTCGTAGGAGCTGTTCGGGAAGTTGGTTTCCAGCACGCGCTGCGCGTCGTTCTTGAGGTCGGTCATGCCGAGCTTGTCGTACGAAGCGACCAGGATGTACAGCGCCTCTTCGGCCGCCGGCGCGCCTTCGAAATCCGTGATGACGGTCTGGGCGCGATTGGCGGCGGCCACGTACGCGCCGCGTTCGTAGTAATAGCGCGCCACGTAGACTTCGTTCATGGCGATCGCGTTGACCAGCCACGTGACGCGCTTCTCGGCGTCCGGCGTGTACTTGCTGGCGGGATAGCGCTTGATCAGTTCGTTGAACGCCTCGTAGGACGCGCGCAGACCCTTGGGATCGCGCTCGGCCGGGTCCTGCCCCGTAAGGTTGCTCATGAAGGCGCTGGCCGGCGTGAAGTTGATCAGGCCCTTCAGGTACAGCATGTAGTCGGTGCCCGGGTGGTTGGGGTACATCTGCTGGAAGCGGTCGATGGCGGCCAGGGCCTGCTCGTTTTCGCCATCCTTCCAGTTGACGTAGGCCAGGTCGATGAGCGCCTGCTGGGCGTACACGCCGAACGGGTAGCGGCTTTCGATGGCCGTCAGGCGTTCGCGGGCTTCGCTCCAGGCGCCGGCCGCGGTCTCGGCCTTGGCGTCAGCATAGAGCTGCTCGGCGCTCCAGCCTGCCGTCTTGTCATATTTCGTGTCAGTGCCGCTGCATCCTGCGATGGCCAGGGCGACAGACAGCGCGGCGGCCGTACGCAGGAGCGACCCGCGACGAGCAGGGCGGTTCGGAGAGGCAGCGGTGAGGAAAGTCACGAGCTTGGTTTCCTTGGTGTTAGGATGGCACGCTGAATTATATGATTTGTCCACATGCCCCACACAGACGCCCCTGCCGCCGCGCCGGCCGGCCTCGCGGCGGATGACGAGCCCCAGTTCATCACCGTGCCCGCCGGCACCCGCGCCGACCGCCTCGACAAGATCCTGGCCGCCTTGCTGGGAGGGCATTCGCGCAGCCGCCTGCAGGGGTGGATCGAGGCCGGATGGGTGCGGGTCAACGGCGCGCCGGCCAAGGTGCGCCAGGTCGTGGGCCCGGGCGATGTGCTGGCGGTCTGGGAGCAGCCCGCGCCCGAAAGCCTCGCCTTCGCGCCCGAACCGGTGGAGTTCGCGGTGGTCGACGAAAGCGCCGACTGGATCGTGGTCGACAAGCCGGCCGGCCTGGTCACCCACCCGGGCGCCGGCAATTGGCACGGCACCTTGCTCAACGGGCTGCTGCACCGCTATCCGGAACTGGCGCACGTGGCGCGCGCCGGCATCGTCCATCGCCTCGACAAAGACACCTCCGGCCTGATGGTGGTGGCGCGCACGGAACTGGCCCAGACCCACCTGGTGCGGCAACTGCAGGCGCGCAGCATGGGACGCGAATACATCGCCCTGGCGCACGGCTGGCTGGCCGGCCCGGGCGTGGTCGAGCGCGCCATCGGCCGCGATGCGCGCGTGCCGGTGCGCATGAGCGTCGACCGCCCCATCGCGCCCAAGCCCGCAGTCACGCATTACGCGCCGGCCCGGCGGGGAACGGCCGGCGGCGGGCCGGTGACCGAGGTCGTGTGCCGCCTGGAAACCGGCCGCACGCACCAGATCCGCGTGCACCTGGCCAGCCTGGGCCATCCGCTCCTGGCCGATACGCTGTACGGCGGCGCGCCGCTCGCCGGCGCCGGCCGCCAGATGCTGCATGCGCGCGCCCTGCATTTCGACGACCCCGGCGGCCGCGGCGAACTGGGCTTCAGCGCCGCGCCGCCCGAAGACATGCGACAAGTACAGGAAACCGTGCAATGGAACGCCTGATCCACGGATTGACCGTCGTCACAGGCCCGCAGTGGCCCGGCGTGCAATATTTCTGCACCACCCGCGCCGGCGGGGTCGGCACGGCCCCGCACGACACGCTGAATCTCGGCCTGCGCGCCGACGACCGGCCCGAAGCGGTGCGGGAAAACCGCCGGCGGGTGCGGGCCGCGGTGCCCGGCGAGCCGCTCTGGCTGCGCCAGGTGCATGGCGCCGAGGTGGTCGACGCCGATGCCGGCCCGGCCGCCGAGCCGGCCGCCGACGCCAGCGTCACCGCCGCGCGCGGGCGCGTGCTGGCCGTCATGGTGGCCGATTGCCTGCCGGTCTTCATCACCGACCTGGACGGCGCCGTGGTGGGCGCGGCCCACGCCGGCTGGCGCGGCCTGGCCGGCGGCGTGCTCGAGGCCACCTTGCGCAGCCTGCGCGCCAAGGCGCCCGGCGCGCGCGGCTGGCGCGCCTGGATCGGGCCCGGCATCGGGCCGGCCGCCTTCGAGGTGGGGGACGACGTGCGCGCCGCCTTCGCGGCGGACGGCCCCGAAGCCCAGGCCCTGTTCGCGCCGCGGCCGGGCCTGCCCGGCAAATGGCTGGCCGACTTGCCGGCGCTGGCCTTGTTGCGGCTGCGCCGTGCCGGCGTCGAAGACGCGCATGCCAGCGGGTTGTGCACCGTATCGGACCCGGCGCGCTTTTTCTCGTACCGGCGCGACGGCACGACCGGCCGGATGGCCCTGCTCGCGTGGCGGGAATGAGGCCGCCGCGGCGGCGCGGCAGCGGCCGGGCGGCCCGCCGTCACACTGTCGCGGTTATCCTTGTATACCCGCATTGACAGCCCCTATGTCGCCATGCACCATCGGGCTGTCGCGCAGTCATCAACACTAGGTGCAGGCTCGCGCCAGATGCCTCGCGCCTGACCATAATATGGTGTCGAAGTGAACGCCCCTCTTTCCGCTGCATGGCCCGTTCCGGTTAGCGTGGCGCCGGACGCCCTGGCAGAAATCCAGGCCGAATTCTCGCGTGAATGGCTGCGCCTGTGCGACGACGCCCGGCGCGGCGCGCTGGCGCCTCCCGCCGACCGGCGCTTCCGCGGCCAGGCCTGGCAGGCCAGCCCCCAGCACACGCTGCTGGCGCATGCCTACCTGCTGTCGGCCCGCACGCTGTCGCGCATGGTCGATGCCGCCCAGGTGGGCGAGCCGCTGCGCAATCGGCTGCGGTTCTCCATCATGCAATGGGTCGATGCGCTGTCGCCGTCCAATTTCCTGGCGTTCAACCCCGAGGCGCAGCAAGCCGCCATCGAGACCGCCGGCCGGGCGCTCAGCGACGGCCTGGCCAACCTGATCAACGACCTGCGCAAGGGGCGCATCAGCCAGACCGACGAGACCCAGTTCGAGATCGGCCGCAACGTCGCCACCACGCCCGGGCAGGTGGTCTACCAGAACCGGCTGTTCCAGTTGATCCAGTACGCGCCCCAGACCGCCACCGTGTACGAGCGGCCGCTGGTGATCGTGCCGCCCAATATCAACAAGTTCTACATCCTCGACCTGCAGCCGGCCAATTCCTTCGTGCGCTACGCGGTGGAGCAGGGCCACACCGTCTTCATGGTTTCGTGGCGCAATCCGCTGGCTTCCGATACCGACGGCGTCGACCGCGCCACCTGGTCGCAGTATCTCGAAGAGGCCGTGCTCAAGGCGCTGGAAGTCGCCGGCGACATCACCGGCCAGCCGCAGGTCAACGCGCTGGGGTTCTGCGTCGGCGGCACGCTGCTGGCCTCGGCGCTGGCGCTGGCCCACGCGCGCGGGCAGCGGCCGGCCGCGTCGCTCACGCTGCTGACCGTGCTGCTCGATTTCCACGATACCGGCGTGCTGCAGGTGTTCGTCGACGAAGCCCACGCGCTGCTGCGCGACCAGCAACTGGGCCAGGGCGGCCTGATGGCGGGCCGCGACCTGGCCACCACCTTCTCGTTCCTGCGGCCCAACGAACTCGTCTGGAACTATGTCGTGGGCAACTACCTGAAGGGCCAGACGCCCCCGGCCTTCGACCTGCTGTTCTGGAACGGCGACAGCACCAACCTGCCGGGGCCGTTCTTCGCCTGGTATTTCCGCAATACCTATCTCGAGAACAATCTCAAGGTGCCGGGCCGCGCGCAGGCGGCGGGCACGGCGCTCGACCTCACCCGCCTGGACATGCCGGCCTATTTGTACGGCTCGCGCGAAGACCACATCGTGCCCTGGACCGCCGCCTATGCGTCCACGCAGCTGCTGCGCGGCCCGCAGCGCTTCGTGCTGGGCGCTTCCGGCCACATCGCCGGCGTGGTCAATCCGCCGGCGTCCGGGCGGCGCAGCTACTGGGTCAGCGACGATCCGGCGCTGCCCGGCGATCCGCAAGCCTGGCTGCAGCGGGCCGCGGAACACGCCGGCAGCTGGTGGCCGGACTGGTCCCGCTGGCTCGCCACGCATGCGGGCGCCTCGCGGCGCGCCCGCACGAGCCTGGGCAATGCGCGCTACCGGCCGATCGAGCCAGCCCCGGGCAGCTATGTGAAGGTCCGCGCAACTTGAGCGGCCCCCCCCGGGTCGAATGGTTTGCAGCAAGCAGTCATTTAGGCGCCTAGCGCGCAGGAGGAAGGGACATGAGCGGGAAACTGGCATACGTCACCGGAGGTATGGGCGGCATCGGCACGGCGATCTGCCGCCGGCTCGCCAAGGACGGCTTTCGCGTGGTGGCGGGCTGCGGCCCGCGCCGCAACTACCAGCAATGGCTGGATGAGCAGGCGGCGCAAGGCTATACCTTCCACGCGTCGGTCGGCAACGTCTCCGACTGGGACTCCACCGTGGCGGCCTTCGAGAAGGTGGTCGCCGAGCTCGGCCCGGTCGATGTCCTGGTGAACAACGCCGGTATCACCCGCGACGGCCTGTTCCGCAAGATGTCGGCCGACGACTGGCGCGCCGTCATCGACACCAACCTCAACAGCCTGTTCAATGTGACCAAGCAGGTCATCGACGGCATGGTCGAGCGCCAGTGGGGCCGCATCGTCAACATCAGTTCGGTCAACGGCCAGAAGGGCCAGTTCGGGCAGACCAACTATTCCACCGCCAAGGCCGGCATCCATGGTTTCACCATGGCGCTGGCCCAGGAGGTGGCCAGCAAGGGCATCACGGTCAATACCGTGTCGCCCGGTTATATCGGTACCGACATGGTGCGCGCCATCCGACCGGACGTGCTCGAGAAAATCGTCGCCACCATCCCGGTGCGCCGGCTCGGCGCGCCCGAGGAGATCGCGTCGATCACGTCTTGGCTGGTGTCCGACGAAGCGGGTTTTGCCACGGGCGCCGATTTCTCTCTCAACGGCGGCCTGCACATGGGCTGACCGCAACCGGCCGGGAGGCGCCAGGCGGCCTTTCCGGCTTACACTTGGAATAGTTCAAAGTTAAAGAGATCGCCCGATCTCGGGGACAACCATGACGCAAGCACAGAACGGCGCCAGCCTGCGCCTGATTAAAAAGTACCCCAACCGTCGGCTGTACGACACGCAGACGAGCACTTACATCACCCTGGCCGACGTCAAGCAGCTGGTGCTGGCCAACGAAGAATTCCAGGTGGTCGATGCCAAGAGCGGCGACGACCTGACGCGCAGCATCCTGCTGCAGATCATCCTCGAAGAGGAAAGCGGCGGCATGCCGATGTTCTCGTCCAACATGCTGTCGCAGATCATCCGTTTCTACGGGCATGCCATGCAGGGCATCATGGGTTCGTACCTGGAAAAGAACATCCAGGCGTTCATGGAGATCCAGCAGCGCATGGCCGAACAGTCCAAGGGCCTGTACGGCAGCCAGTTCGGCCCCGAGGCCTGGGCGCAGTTCATGAACGTGCAGACGCCCATGCTGCAGAACATGATGAACAACTACATCGACCAGAGCAAGAACCTGTTCGTGCAGATGCAAGACCAGATGCAGGACCAGACCCGGGCGATGTTCTCGTCGTTCCCGTTCACGCCGGGCAGCGGCACGCAGGGCGGCGGACGCAAATAGCGCAGGCGGGCGAGGGCCCGTGAAACCTGCTCGGCTTGCGATATGTCAGGAGCCTGTCAGGACGTTCGCGATACAGTAATGAAAACGGTTCTTGTTTATTAAACGGAACCGTTTTCTCATTCTGTATCTAGAGGCTCCGCATATGTTGAAGAAAATCCTGGCGCTGGCCGCTGGCCTGGCGCTGTCCGGTTCTGCTCTCGCCGTCGAATACCCCATCGGCGAACCCGCGCAGAAAGGCGGCATGGAAATCGGCGCGGTCTATCTGCAGCCCATCGAAATGGATCCGCCCGGCATGATGCGTCCCGCCAAGGATTCCGACGTGCACCTCGAGGCCGACATCCACGCCACGGCCGACAACAAGACCGGCTTCCCGGAAGGCGAATGGGTGCCGTACCTGGTGGTCAAGTACGAAATCCAGAAATCCGGCAGCCCGAATGTGCAGAAGGGCCTCTTGATGCCCATGGTGGCCAACGACGGCCCGCACTACGGCGACAACGTCAAGCTCGAGGGCCCCGGCAAGTACAAGCTGAAATACTTCATCGCGCCGCCCGGCGCCGACCACGCCAGCCATTTCGGCCGTCACACCGACAAGGAAACCGGCGTCGGCCCGTGGTTCGAACCGTTCGAGCTCGAGTACGAGTTCGTCTATGCCGGCACTGGCAAGAAGGGCGGGTATTGATGGCGCGCCGCCGTCCCGCCTGGCTCGCCGCGCTGGCGCTGTGCGCCGGGCTGTCGGCCGGCCTGCCCGGCGCGGCGCGGGCCGAGCTGCCCACCTTCAAGCTGACCTTCAAGCCGGACGGCACCTTCGAGCCGGCCCGGCTGGTGGTGCCGGCCGGCCGCTTCAAGATCGAACTGGTCAACGAAAGCAACGAGCCGGTCGAATTCGAAAGCATCCCCTTGCGCAAAGAGAAGGTCATGGGGCCCGGCGTGAGCTCGTTCGTGGTGATCACCATTTCGCGGCCGGGCGAATATCCCTTCTTCGATGACTTCCACCAGGACGTGCGCGGCACGCTGGTGGTGACTCCCAAGGACTGATCCGGCATTCATGGAACAGGTACTTTTCATTGTCTGGCGCGAAAGCGTCGAAGCGCTGCTCGTGGTGGGCATCCTGTATTCGTGGCTGCGCGCCGCGCCCGAGGGCCGGCGCGGCCTGCCGTACCTGTGGGGCGGCGTGGCCGCCGGCCTGGCGCTGGCCGTGGCGCTGGCACTGGTGCTGCTGGGCGTGTCGTCGTGGCTCAGCGACGAGGGGCAGGAATGGTTCCAGGCCGTCATGTCGCTGGTGGCTTGCGCCCTGGTGGTGCAGATGGTCGTCTGGATGAAAAAGCATGGGCGCACGCTCAAGCGCGATCTCGAAACCGGCGCCAGCGCCTCGGCGGCGCACGACAACTGGTGGGGCCTGCTGGTGCTGGTGATGATCGCCGTGGCGCGCGAGGGCAGCGAGACGGTGGTGTTCCTGTACGGCAGCCTGGCGGCCGGGCAGGGCGGCTCCACCGCCATGCTGGCCCTGGCCGGCGTGGCCGGCTTCGCGGTGGCGCTGCTCACGTTCTGGCTGCTGCAGCTGGGCGGCAAGCTCATCACCTGGCGGCGCTTCTTCCGCCTGACCGAAGCGCTGCTGCTGTTGCTGGCCGGCGCCTTGCTGGTGGGCGGCCTGGATCACCTGATTTCCCTGGGCGTGCTGCCCACCCTGGTCGATCCCGTCTGGGACAGCTCCTGGCTGCTCGACGACAGCAGCGGCGTGGGCAAGGTCCTGGCCGATTTCGCCGGCTATCGCGCCTACCCGGCGTTGATGTCGGTGCTGTTGTGGGTGGCGTACTGGGTGGTGGTGTGGAGCCTGTTGCGGCGTGCCGGCCGGCCCTCCAGCACGGCGGCGGTGCCCGCCTGAGGCTTTGCGTTGAACGGCCGGCGCCCTTGCCGGCCATGGCGTTTGAAGGTTGATTCGATGGCAGCCGTACTCGGGCGCTCCGCCGCCCGCTTCGCTGATTTCCTGCGCGACCACGCGCCCCTGCTGCGCAAGTTGCAGTGGTGCGTGGTCGGCGTATATGCGTTCCTGCTGATCGTGCCGGCGCTGCTGCCGCTGCCCGACAACGCGGCGTCGGTCTTCAACAACCTGACCATCCTGGCGCAGTTCGCCTTCTGGGGCATCTGGTGGCCGTTCGTGCTGGTTTCCATTCCCTTGCTGGGCCGCGCCTGGTGCGGCTGGCTCTGTCCCGAGGGCATGCTCACCGAATGGGCCAGCGAGCGCGGCCGGGGACGCTCCATTCCCAAGTGGATGCGCTGGGGCGGCTGGCCGTTCGTGGCGTTCGCGCTCACCACGGTCTATGGGCAACTGGTCAGCGTGTACCAGTATCCACTGGCGGTGCTGGCCGTGCTGGGTGGCTCCACCATGGCGGCCATGGTGGTGGGCTACCTGTACGGGCGCAACAAGCGTGTCTGGTGCAAATACCTGTGCCCGGTCAAC
Organism: Bordetella genomosp. 2; assembly: GCF_002261345.1. Classification (GTDB taxonomy): domain Bacteria; phylum Pseudomonadota; class Gammaproteobacteria; order Burkholderiales; family Burkholderiaceae_B; genus Bordetella_A. The sequence goes on from NZ_NEVT01000003.1 coordinate 952,114, forward strand.
GGCGTGTTCAACCTGCTGGCCAAGCTGGCGCCCTGGCATTTCAAGGTCGACGAAGAAGCCTGGCGGCATCCGGTGATCCGCATCGAGCCGGTCAACTGCGCGCCGCTGGTGCCGTTGCGCCACATGAAGGGCGCGGGCGATTGCCATGTCTGCGGCCGCTGCAGCGGCTACCGCGGCGCCATTGCGCTGACGCCGCGCTCGCCCGAACAGGAAATCGTCAAGATCGCCACCGGCGACGCCTGGCAGACCGCGCTGATCTGCTTCGGCCTGATGGGCATCGCCATCGGCGCGTTCCTCTGGAGCGCCAGCCCCTGGTTCGTGACCGTCAAGCAATGGGCCGCCACCTGGCTGGTCGAGCACGACATCCTGTGGCCGCTGCTCGACAACGCGCCCTGGTTCATCCTCACGCACTATCCCGAGATGAACGACAGCTTCTCGTGGCTGGACGGCGCCGGCATCCTGCTGTTCGTCGTGGGCTGCACGGTGTGCGTGGGCGGCGTGGCGTTCGCCGCGCTGTGGCTGGCCGACCGCGTCGCGCCCGCCGGCCCGGGCGGCGGCCCGCTGGCCGGCGTGCACCGGCTGGCGCAGGCGCTCATTCCCGCCGCCGGCATCGGCGTGTTCCTGGGCTTGTCGGCCACCACCGTCACGCTGCTGGGCCACGAAGGCGTGTCGACCGGCTGGGCCGACCCGGTGCGCTTCACGCTGCTGACGCTGGCGGTGGGCTGGTCGCTGCGTCTGCTGTGGCGCCTGCTGGCGCAGCGGGCCGTCGCCTGGCCGCGCAGGCTGGGCGCCTGGCTGCTGGCCGCGGCCGGCCTGGCACCGTTCTGCGCGGCCTGGGTGCTGTTCTTCGCGGTCTGGTAGGGGCGCCGCGGCGGCGTTATCATCGGCCGTCTTTCCTAGCCGCGCCGCCCTCGCCATGCCCTCCTACGCCTTCCGCCTGCTGAATGTCTTCGCCGACACCACGTTCGGCGGCAACCCCTTGTGCGTGTTCGAGGACGCGCGCGGCCTGTCCGAACAGACCATGCTGGACCTGGCGCGGCAGTTCAATCTTTCCGAGACCACGTTCGTCCTGCCCAGCGATCGCGCGAACGCGCGCGTGCGCATCTACACGCCCGGCTATGAAATGCGCTTCGCCGGCCATCCCACCCTGGGCACCGCGCACGTGGTGCGCCAGCTGGCCGGCGCGGGCGACCGCCTGGCCCTCGAATTCGCCGCCGGCGTGGTGCCGGTGAACGCGCAGGGCGATACCTGGACTTTCACCGCGCCGGCCACCGGCGCGCCCCGCACCGCGCCGGCCGCGTTGCCGGACGCCGAGATCGCCGCGCAACTGGGGCTGGACGTGGACGACCTGGCGGACGCGCCGCTGTGGGTCGATACCGGCGCCGACCAACTGTTGGTGCCCCTCAAGACGCCGGCCGCGGTGGCGCGCGCACGGCCCGACAGCAGCCGCCTGGAACAGTGGCAGCCCAGCAGCCTGGGCCGCAAGACGGCCTATGTGTTCGCCTTCGATCCCGAGCCGGGGCCCGAAGGCCGCCGCAAGGTGCGGGCGCGCTATTTCTTCACGAAAGAGGGTGGGGGCGTGGCCGAGGATCCGGGCACCGGTTCGGCCTGCGCCAACCTGGGCGGCTGGCTGGTCGCGCAGGGCGGGCCTCTGCCTGCGCGCATCCTGGTGGAACAGGGCGACCTGGTCGGCCGCCCCTGCCGCCTCTACCTGGATGTCGCGCCGGACGGCGCCATCCAGGTAGGGGGGCGGGTGATCGAGCTGGGAAGCGGCACGGTGCGCCTCCCGTAGCCCGGCCGCCGGGCTTACTTGGCCTGGGCCTTGGCGGGGTCGACCTTGATGTCGTTCTGCACTTGCTTGACGCCTTCCACGTCGCGGGCCACGCGGGCGGCCTGCTCGGTTTCGGCTTCGGTGCCCACCGTGCCCGTGAGCGTCACCGTGCCATTGTTGGTTTCGACCGCGATATCGAGCGCGCTGAGCGTCTTGTCCGCGACGAAGGCGGCCTTGACCTTGGTGGTGATGACGGCGTCCGAGGCGTACTCGCCCACCGATTGCTTGGGCGCGTCGCTCTGAGCCTGAACCGCCGTGCCGAACACGGCGCCGGCGCCCATGGCGGTGGCGACGATCAGTTTGCGCAGTTGCATAGTCGTTCTCCTTGTTGCGTTGCGGGTCGATAGGGCGGCAGCCGCTGCGAGCTGCCCCATGCGGCCTATTTTTTCCTGAAGGCGCCGCTCAGGATGGACAGCAGCGCCAGGATCAGGAACACGAAGAACAGGATCTTCGCGATCCCCGCGGCGCCGGCGGCGATGCCGCCGAAGCCCAATACCGCGGCGATGATGGCGATGATGAAGAAAACAACGGCGTAGTACAGCATGTCGTTTCTCCTCGAATGAAAGGGGGATCAGCGATTGGCGTCGAAGAAGGCCCGCACTTCTTTTTCGGCTTCTTCCTTGGTCTTGCCGTAGCGTTCCTGGATCAGGCCGGCCAGCCGTTCCGCGTTGCCCTCGGTGCGGGTCAGTTCGTCGTCGGTCAACTCGCCCCACGCGGCTTTCGCTTTACCAGTCAGCTGCTTCCACTTGCCTGCAACAATGTCGTTGTTCATGGTGGTTCTCCTGGTTGATGAGCGTGTTACCACCGTACGTGGGCCTGTGGCGCAGTGTCAAACGCCGCTGTACGGAAATGTAAACGCGCGGCCGCCGCCGCCCCAGACGGTGGCGGTGGCGCTATCGGCGGCAAGCGGAGTTACAGTTCCGTAAAGTTTTGAGCCGCTTTGATGGGGCGGCGTAACAGGGACTCAGGCGGTGGCGATGCGGCTCGCCAGGTGCTGCAGCGCCGCCTCGACCTGGTCGACCAGGATCAGGCACAAATCGCCCGCCGCCAGCCGCGCCAGCGCGCTGTCGATGGCGTGGAACTCGCCATGGATTTCCTCGATGTGGCGGGTCCGCCGCGCTTGCGCCAGGCCTTCGCGCAGCAAGGCCACGACCTCGCCGTCGGCGCGGCCGCGCTGGCATTGATCCTGGTACAGCAACACGTCGTCGAACGCGTCGCCCAGGATCTCGGTCTGGCGCCGCAGGTCTTCGTCGCGCCGGTCGCCGGCGCCGCTGATCACCACGCTGCGGCGCGCCGCGGGCAGGGCGTCGACGGCTTGCACCAGCGCCGCGATGGCGTCCGGGTTGTGGCCATAATCGGCGATGACCGTCGCGCCGCGATACTCGAACACGTTGAAGCGGCCCGGCGCGGTGCGGGCATCGCTGACGAATCCCGCCAGGCCGCGGCGGATGGTGTCCCAATCCAGTTCCAGCGACCAGGCGGCCGCGATGGCGGCCATGGCGTTGTCCACCTGGAACGCGATCGTGCCGCCGCGGGTCAGCGGGATATCGGCCAGCGCGATGGCCACTTCGGCCGCGCCCTGCGCGGCGACGATGGCCGGGCCGTCGCGATAGACCACGCGATGGCCTTGCGCGCGGTGCGTGGCGATCAACGGATGCGCGGGGTCGTTCGAGAAGTACGCCACCTTGCCGGGGCAGGCCGCCGCCATGGCGGCCACCATCGGGTCGGCGGCGTTGAGCACCGCGGTGCCGCCCGCGTGCACGTACTGCACGATCACCCGTTTGACCACCGCCAGGTCTTCGACGGTGCTGATGTAGCCCAGCCCCAGGTGGTCGCCCATGCCGAGATTGGTCACGATGGCCACGTCGCAGCGGTCGAACGCCAGGCCTTCGCGCAGGATGCCGCCGCGCGCGGTTTCGAACACCGCCGCGTCCACGCCGGGATGCGCGAGGATGCGGCGCGCGCTGCGCGGCCCGCTGCAATCGCCGCTGTCGATGCGCCGCGCGCCGACGTACACGCCGTCGGAGTTGGTCATGCCGACCCGCCGGCCGGCGCATGCCAGCAGATGGGCCGTCAGGCGCACCGTGGTGGTCTTGCCGTTGGTGTCCGCCACCGCCACCACCGGGATGCGGCCATCGTCGCCATCGGCGAACATGCTGGCGATGATCGCCTCGCCCACCGGGCGGCCCTTGCCGAACGACGGGGCCAGGTGCATGCGCAGGCCGGGGGCGGCGTTGACTTCGACCACGCCGCCGTGTTGTTCCTCCAGTGGCAGGTGCACGGTCTCGGCCACCACGTCGACCCCGCAGATGTCCAGGCCCACCATGCGCGCGGCCGTCACCGCCCGCGCGGCCAGGTCGGGGTGGACTTCGTCGGTCACGTCGGTGGCCGAGCCGCCGGTGCTCAGGTTGGCATTGTGGCGCAGCGCCACCAGCGCGCCGGCGGGCGGCACCGAGTCGGCGTGATAGCCCTGCGTGGCCAGGGTGGCCAGCGCAATGTCGTCGAAGCGGATTTTGGTCAGCGAGGTGGCATGCCCGTCGCCGCGCAGCGGATCGGCGTTGACCTGCTCGACCAGTTGCCGGATCGAGTGACGGCCGTCTCCGGTCACCTGCGGCGGATCGCGGCGGGCGGCGGCGACCAGCTGGTCGCCAACCACCAGCAGGCGGAAGTCATGGCCGGGGATGTAGCGCTCGACAATCACTTCGGCGCTGATCTGGGCGGCCGCCTCGTAGGCCGCCAGCACCTGCTCGCGCGTGCGGATATTGACCGCCACGCCGCGTCCCTGGCTGCCGTCGCGCGGCTTGACCACCACCGGCCCGCCCAGCTCGCGCGCGGCCTCCCAGGCCGCGTCCGGGTCGCGCACCGAGCGGCCCAGCGGCACCGGCACGCCGGCGGCCTCCAGCAGCATCTTGGTCAGGTCCTTGTCCTGGGCGATGGATTCGCCGATGGCGCTGGTGGCGTCCGTCTCGGCCGCCTGGATGCGGCGCTGCCGGCTGCCCCAACCGAACTGCACCATGCTGCCCTGGGTCAGGCGACGATAGGGGATGTTGCGCGCCAGCGCCGCGTTGACGATAGAGGCCGTGCTGGGCCCCAGGCGCAGATCCTCGTCGAGTTCGCGCAGGTTCGCCAACGCGGCCGCGACGTCGAACGGCGCGTCGGCCAGCGCCGCCTCGAGCAGTTGCGTGGCCAGCTCGACCGCGCGGCGGCCCACTTCTTCTTCGCTGTATTCGACCACGACCTGGAACACGCCGGGCTCGACGGTGGCGGCCGTGCGGCCGAACGCGACCGGGCAGCCCGCGTGGGCCTGCAAGCCCAGCGCCACCGCCTGCAGCACGTGGGCGATCGACAGCGCGCCGTGATGGCCCTCCGGGCGCAGGCGGCCGATTTGCGGGAAGCGCGCGCGCAGGCGGGCCTCGAACTCGGGCAGGTGTTCGTCGACAGCGCATTCGGCATCGCTGCACGTGACAATCGATTCGATGGCGGTGTTGCGGCTCCACAGGTTGGGGCCGCGCAGGGCTCGGATACGGGAGACGTCCATGGGGCGGATTCCTTTCTGCGCCGCGCCGGCGGCGGCGCGGCATGACGCTTGGTTATTGTTGGATCCAGCGGCGCACGCGGTCGATGGTCGGGCCGGAATAGGCTTCGTCGGATTGCAGCAGCAGGAAATCGCCGGGCCGCAGGCGCTCGAACATGATGTCGATGGCGCGGCCATGGTCGGGCTCCTCGTGCACTTCGGCCACGCGCGCGCCTTGCGCCAGGCCCTGGCGCAGCAGCGCGCGGGCCTGGCCGGGCGGGCGGCGGCTGGGCACCGTGGCGTCGTCATACAGCACCACCTGGTCGAACGCGGCGCCCAGCAGCCGGCCCTGCTCGACCAGGTCGGCATCGCGGCGGTCCGCGCCGGCGGCATAGACGGCGCACCGCCGGCCCGCCTGGAACTGTCCGGCCGCCGCCAGCAGGGCGCGCAGCGCGGGCGCGTTGTGCGCGTCGTCCACCACCACGGTGGCGCCGCCGCGCTCGAACACAGTGAACTGCCAGGGGGCGTCGGCCTGGTCGACATCGAAGGCCTCGATGCCGGCGCGTATCAAGGGTTCCGGCAAGTCCAGCGCCCAGGCCGCGGCGACCGCGGCCAGCACGTTCTCGACCTGGAAGCCGACCCGTCCGCCGTGCGTGAGCGGCACCGCGGCGACATCGGCCAGCGCCGTCTCGCGGCCGCCGTCGGCCAGCACGATGCGGCCGTCGCGCACGAACACGGCGCGCTTGCCCGCGGCAAGCTGGGCGGCGATGGCGGGCAGGGCGGGGTCGGCGCCGAACAACAGCACCTCGCCGTCGCACAGCGGGGCCATGTCCGCGACGCGCGCATCGCGCGCGTTGAGCACTGCCGCGCCGCCGGGTAGCACCACGTCCACCTGGGTGCGCAGCACATTGGCCAGGCGGTCGGCATCGTCGATGTCGAAGTCGCCCAGGTGATCGCCTTCATCGAGGTTGGTGACCACGCCGACCTGGCAGCGGTCGTAGGCCAGGCCCTGGCCCAGGATGACGCCGCTGTCGTTCTCGATGACGGCCGCCTCGACCGTGCGGTTCATCAGCAGCCGCCGGCCGCCGGTCCAATCGGCGCGGTCGCCGCCCTGTACCAGGCGGTTGCCCACGTACAGCCCTTCGCTGCAGGCCAGGCCCGTGCAGCGGCCGGACAGGCCGAGCAGGTGCGCCACCAGGCGCGCCACCACGGTCTTGCCGTTGGTGCCGGCGACGCCCACGATGGGGATGCGGCCGTCTTCGCCGGCGGGGAACAAGTGGTCGACGATGGCGCGGCCCACCGGGCGCGGCGTGCCGTCGGCGGGTTTGAGATGCATGAGCAGGCCGGGACCGGCATTGACCTCGACAATGGCGCCGCGCTGCGCTTCCAGGGGCTGCGCGATGTCTTCGGCCACCAGGTCCACGCCGGCCACGTCCAGCCCCACGACCTGCGCGGCCAGCACCACGGCGGCGGCGGTGTCCGGATGCACGCGGTCGGTGACATCGAAGGCGACATTGCCGCTGCGCTGGATCAGCACGCGGCGGCCGGCCGCCGGCACGCTGTCGGGCGCCAGCGACTGGCGCGCCAGCTCGAGCCGGGCGGCCGAATCCAGCCGCACGATGTTCAGGGGATGATTCTCGGTGCGGCCGCGGCGCGGGTCGGAGTTGATCTGCAGTTCGATCAGCTCGGCCACGCTGGCGCGGCCGTCGCCCACGATCCAGGCCGGCTCGCCGGCGGCGGCGGCGACCAGGCGGTCGCCCACCACCAGCAGCCGGTGCTCATTGCCGGGAACGAAGCGCTCGACCAGCACGCCGCTGCCTTCATCGACGGCGATCGCGTAGGCCGACTGCACGTCGGCCTGGCTGGCCAGATTGATGAACACGCCGCGCCCATGGTTGCCGTCGCAAGGCTTGACCACCACCGGCAGGCCGATGTCCAGCGCCGCTTCCCAGGCGGCCTCGGCGCTGTCGACGCGGCGCCCTTCGGGCACCGGTATGCCGCAATCGGCCAGCAGCGCCTTGGTCAGGTCCTTGTCGCGCGAGATGCCTTCGGCGATGGCGCTGGTGCGATCGGTCTCGGCCGTCCAGATACGCCGCTGGCGCGCGCCGTAGCCGAACTGCACCAGGTTGCCCTCGAACAGCCGGATGCAGGGGATGTCCCGGTCGTCGGCGGCATCCACGATGCAGGCGGTACTGGGGCCCAGGCAATGCCTGTCGGCCAGCTCGCGCAGCCGCGCGACGGTGCGCGCCACATCGTAGGGGCGGTCGTCCATGGCGGCCAGCACCAGTTCGCGCGCCGCGTCCAGCGCCGCGCGCGTAACCTGTTCCTGCCAGGCGCGCACCACCACCTTGTACACGCCGCGCCGCGACGTCTCGCGCGCCTTGCCGAAGCCGCCCGGCAAGCCGGCCAGCGTCTGCAGTTCCAGGGTCACGTGCTCCAGGATGTGGCCGGGCCAGGTGCCTTCGCGCAGGCGCTGCAGGAAGCCGCCGCGCACGCCGGGGCTGCAGCGGTGCTCGATCAGGCCGGGCAGCCAGGACGACAGCCGCTCGTAGAAGCCCGCGATGGTGTTCGACGGACTGTCTTCGAGCTCGCCGATGTCGATCCAGGCTTCCAGCACCGGCCGGTAAGTCCAAATGTTCGGGCCGCGCAAAGCCACGACATCGAGAAATTCAATGTCTTTGTTTTTCATGGAGTGGGGAGTGTGGGCGCGTCGGCGGACAGGAAGCCCCGCGAGGTGCGGCGGGGGTGTCGGTGCGGGATATGGGCCGATGCGAAGGGGCGGTCGATTCCTAGGTGGAAATTGGCAAAACCGGTGCTACTATACGCCGCCTTTTTGCGCCGATAAACTCGCGCTGTTGTAAGGAAGGGACACGATCGGCCAGGCCGGTCCCCGGCCCGGCCGGACAGCCATCCATGAACAGAAAACAGCTTCTGCCCGGCTTGCCCGGGCAAGCCGGCGCCGCCGGATACGACGCGATGCAGTCCCGCCTCGCGCCCGGCGAAGCCATGCTGGCATGGATCGAGACCGACCTGGACGCGCGCCTGGCGTTCCGGCCCGGCCTGGTGGTGCTGACCGACCGGCGCCTGCTGGCCCGCGATCCGGCCGACGGGCAGTGGCACACCTGGCAACGTACCCCGGCGCTGCGCCTGGCGCTGTACGACCACTCCGGCGCCGCCGCGCTGGAACTGCACGATGGCGAGACGCGCCTGGCGGCCTGGCGCTTCACGCTGGCCCATCATGCAGCCGCGCTGCGCCTGCAGGCGCGTTTCGAGGAAACCCGGGGCGGCCCGTCCGGGGCGCCCGCGGCGGCCGGGCAGTCCGAGTGCGCGGCCTGCGCGCCCGCTCCGGCTGCGCCGCCTTCGACCTGGGCATTGCTGCGCCTGTGGCGTTTCGCGCGCCCCTATCGCGGGCCATTGCTGGCCGGGTTCGTGCTGACCCTGCTGACGACGGCGGCCACGCTGGTGCCGCCGTACCTGACCATGCCGTTGATGGACGATGTGCTGATCCCGTTCCAGAACGGCGCGCCCATCGATTACGGGCTGGTGCGCCTGTACCTGGGCGGGCTGCTGGCCGCCGCGGCGCTGGCCTGGGGGCTGGGCTGGGCCCGCACCTATATCCTGGCATGGGTCAGCGAGCGCATCGGCGCCGACCTGCGCACCACCACCTACGAGCACCTGCAGCAGTTGTCGCTGCAGTATTTCGGCGGCAAGCGCACCGGCGACCTGATGTCGCGCATCGGCAGCGAGACCGACCGCATCTGCATATTCCTGTCGCTGCACCTGCTCGATTTCGCCAACGACGTGCTGATGATCGCCATGACCGCGGCGATCCTGGTGTCCATCAACCCCTGGCTGGCCCTGGTGACGCTCGCGCCGCTGCCCTTCATCGTGTGGATGATCCATGCGGTGCGCGACCGGCTGCGCCACGGCTTCGAAAAGGTCGACCGCATCTGGGCCGAGCTCACCAACGTGCTGGCCGACACCATTCCGGGCATCCGCGTGGTCAAGGCCTTCGCGCAGGAAAAGCGCGAAGTGCAGCGCTTCCGCGCCGCCAACAACCGCAATCTGGAGATCAACGACCGCGTCAACAGCCTGTGGTCGCTGTTTTCGCCCACCGTGACGCTGCTGACCGAGATCGGGCTGCTGGTGGTGTGGGTGTTCGGCATCTGGCAGGTCGCCAACAAGCAGATCACGGTGGGCGTGCTGGCGGCGTTCCTGGCCTACATCGGCCGCTTCTACACCCGGCTGGACTCGATGAGCCGCATCGTATCCGTGACGCAGAAGGCGGCCGCCGGCGCCAAGCGCATCTTCGATATCCTCGATCACGTCTCCAGCGTGCCGGAAGCCGCCCGGCCGATGTCGCTGGGCCGCGTGTCCGGCCGCATCGAGCTGCGCGACGTGGCGTTCCGCTATGGCAACCGTTCGGTGATCCACGGGCTGGACCTGTCCATCGCCCCGGGCGAGATGATCGGCCTGGTCGGCCACAGCGGATCCGGCAAGAGCACCCTGATCAACCTGATCTGCCGCTTCTACGATGTCTCCGAAGGCGCCATCCTGGTCGATGGCGTGGACATCCGTGCGCTGCGTATCGCCGACTACCGCCGCAACATCGGCCTGGTGCTGCAGGAACCATTCCTGTTCTTCGGCACCATCGCCGACAACATCGCCTATGGCCGTCCGCAGGCCACGCGCGCCGAGATCGTCGCCGCGGCCAGGGCCGCGCATGCCCACGAGTTCATCCTGCGCCTGCCGCACGGCTACGACTCGCTGGTGGGCGAGCGGGGCCAGGCGCTGTCCGGCGGCGAGCGGCAGCGCATCTCGATCGCCCGCGCCCTGCTGATCGACCCGCGCATCCTGATCCTGGACGAGGCCACCTCGTCGGTCGATACCGCCACCGAGAAGGAAATCCAGAAGGCCCTCGACAACCTGGTGCTCGGCCGCACCACGATCGCCATCGCGCACCGCCTGAGCACGCTGCGTCGCGCCGACCGGCTGGTCGTGCTCGACCACGGCCGCGTCGTGGAGCAGGGCGGGCACGAGGCGCTGATGGCGCGCCAGGGCGCCTATTACCGCCTTTACCAGGCGCAAGCGCGTCCCGACGCCGAGCTGCGCGACGACGGCGACGACGATATCGCGGACGCGGACTGGCCCGCGGGAACGCCATGACCCCGCCTGCCTACGACCTGCGCCGCAATGCCGAGGGCCGGCTGGTCTTCGTGGCGGCCGACGGCCAGGCGCACGCAGGCGTGCTGGCCGTGCGCGCCTTCCCGGTCAGCGACCCCGAGCGCGGCATTTCGATCGTCGGCGCGGACGGCCACGAACTGGCCTGGGTCGAAGACCTGGCCATGCTGCCGACGCCGTTGCGCCAGGCGCTCGACGACGCGCTGGCCGAACGCGAATTCATGCCCGAGATCATCCGCATCGAAGCGGTATCCGGCTACGCCACGCCCTGCGAATGGCAAGTCGCCACCGACCGCGGCCCCACTGCCTTCACGCTCAAGGGCGAAGAGGACATCCGCCGGCTGGCGGCGCAGACGCTGCTGATCGTTGACAGCCATGGCATCCATTACCTGGTGCGCGACGCGGCCGCGCTCGACCGGCACAGCCGGCGGCTGCTCGACCGTTTCCTGTAGCGCCTGCTACGCGCGCCGGAACGGCGTGTGCGCTTCCAGCTCGTCCAGGTAGCCGTCCATCATCCGGGTCTCGCGGCCGAGGAAATCCTCGATCGCGGCGGCGAAGCGCGCGTCGGCGATCCAGTGCGCCGACCAGGTCGGCGCCGGCAGCAGGCCGCGCGCCATCTTGTGTTCGCCCTGCGCGCCGCCTTCGAAGCGCGCCAGCCCATGGCGGATGCAATAGTCGATGGACTGCAGGTAGCAGGTCTCGAAATGCAGGCCGGCCACGAACTCCAGCGCGCCCCAGTAGCGGCCATACAGCGTGTCGCCGCCCTGCATGTTCAGCGCGGCCGCGACGGGTTCGCCATCGCGCTCGGCCAGGATCAACACCAGGGCGTCCGGCTGTGCCGCATGGACGCGGCGGAAGAATTCGGCGCTCAGGTACGGTGGATTGCCGTGCGCGAAGTAGGTGTGGCGGTAGCAGCGATAGAAGAAGGCCAGCGCCTCCGCGTCGACCTGGGCGCCGCGCAGCCAGCGGTAGCGGATGCCGGCCGCCTGTACTTTCTTGCGGTCCTGGCGGATCTTCTTGCGCTTGTCGTGGTTCAGCGCCGCCAGGAAGGCGTCCAGGTCGGCGTATCCGGCATTGTTCCAGTGGAACTGCACGCCCTCGCGCACCAGGTAGCCGGCCTCGCGCAGGGCGGCCAGGTCGCGCGCGTCGGGAAACAGGACATGCAGCGACGATACTTCCAGGCCGCGCGCCAGTTCGATCAGCCCGCGCGCCAGCGCCAGGCGTTCGGCCGGGCCGGCCGCCAGCAGGCGCGGGCCGCCCACCGGGGTGAACGGCACCGCCGCCAGCAGTTTGGGGTAATAGCGCAGCCCGTGCCGTTCGAAGGCGTCGGCCCAGGCGTAGTCAAAGACATACTCGCCGCGCGAATGCGATTTCAGGTACAGCGGCACGGCGCCGGCCAGCTGTTCGCCGTGCTGCAACAGCAGGTAGTGCGGCGCCCAGCCGGTATCGGGCGCGGCGCAGCCCGTGTCGTGCAGGGCCGACAGGAATTCGTGGCGCACGAACGGCTGCGCGCCCGCCAGGGCGTTCCATTGCCGCGCGTCCACCTGGGATAGTGAAGTCGTGATTGCCAGCCGGGTAGGAGAGTCCATGGCGCAATGATAAAGTCCAGGGCCGGACGCGCTGAAAGCAACCGCGTCCTGAATGATCCCCGCTGTTTGATTGCATGAACATTTCCGTATCCGCCGCCGTCCCCTCCGGAGTGCGCCGCCAGGCGCTGGCCGCGCTGGCCGCCTGCGCCTGGCCCGACAAGCTGGCCGCGGTGCGGGCCATCGACGACGCGGCGCCGCTGGAGGCGCACGCCACGCTGGCCGAGCCGGCGGGGCTGCCCGGCCGGCCCGCGGCCCCGGCGCTGGTGCCGCCCTCGCAGGTCAAGCAGCGCTCCGTGCAGTCCGCCGAAGGGCGCGCGGCCTTGCTGCACGCGCTGGCGCACATCGAATTCAACGCCGTGAACCTGGCCCTGGACGCGGTCTGGCGCTATGCCGGCATGCCCGACGCGTTCTACCGCGACTGGCTGCGGGTGGCCCGCGAAGAGGCCTATCACTTCGAACTGCTGAATACCCACCTGGGCGGGCTGGGCCACGCCTATGGCGATTTCCCGGCGCACAACGGCTTGTGGGAAATGGCCGAGAAGACCCGCGGCGATCTGTTGGCCCGCCTGGCGCTGGTGCCGCGCACGCTGGAGGCGCGCGGCCTGGACGCCTCGCCGCTGATCCGCGACAAGCTGGCGGGGGCGGGGGATACCCGGGGCGCGGCCATCCTCGACATCATCTTGCGCGACGAAATCGGCCATGTGGCGATCGGCAACCGCTGGTATCGCCACTTGTGCGCCGAGCGCGGGCTCGACCCGCTGGCCTGCTATGCCGAACTGGCCGAACGCTATGGCGCGCCGCGCCTGCGCGGCCCGTTCAACCTGGCGGCGCGCCGCCAGGCCGGATTCGACCAGGCGGAGCTGGACGCACTCCAGCGGCCGTAGCCGCATTGCCCGGCGCAGTTACAGCGCGATACCAGGGCAAGGCCGGCCCGCGGCCGCCGGGCCGCGCCTGACGATAGAATCGACGCCATGATGACTCCACGCCTCTTGCCCCTGCTGGGCCTGGCCGTATTGGCCGGCGCCGCCCATGCCGCGCCGGCCAATACGGCCAGCCCCGCCGATGCCGCCGCCTTCGCCAACTGCCTCGCCCAATTGCGCGGCGCCGCCGCCCAGCAGGGCGTGTCGGCCGCCACTTACGACGCCCATACCCGGGGGCTGGCGCCCGACATGAGCGTCATCGCCTCGCTGGATGCCCAGCCGGAATTCAAGACGCCCATCTGGGACTACATGGCCGGCCTGGTCGACGAAGAACGCATCGCCGATGGCCGGCAGGCGCTGGCGCAGTGGCAGCCGCAGTTGCAGCGGGCCCAGTCGCAGTTCGGCGTCGATCCGGCCACGGTGGTGGCGGTCTGGGGCGTGGAAAGCAATTTCGGCAAGCGCCTGGGCGGCCGCCCGCTGCTGACCTCGCTGTCGACCCTGTCGTGCTTCGGACGCCGGCAGGCGTATTTCCGCGGCGAGTTCTTCGCCACCCTGAAGATCATCCAGCAAGAGCATGTGCGGCCCGAGCGCCTGAACGGTTCATGGGCGGGCGCCTTCGGCCAGACCCAGTTCATGCCCTCTACCTACCTGCGCCTGGCGGTCGACTTCGACGGCGATGGCCGCCGCGACCTGGTCGACAGCGTGCCGGACGCGCTGGGCTCGACGGCCAATTTCCTGCAGCGCGCCGGCTGGAAGCCGGGGCTGCCATGGGGGTTCGAGGTGGTGCTGCCGGCCGGGCTGGACACCTCCTCGGCGGGCCGCCGCAACAAGCGCGCCATGTCGGCGTGGGCGGCGCAGGGCGTCAAGCGCGTCGACGGCCAGCCCCTGCCGGCGGGCGACACGCCGGCCGGGCTGCTGCTGCCGGCCGGACCCGGTGGCCCGGCCTTCCTGGTCACGCGCAATTTCGACGCGCTGTACTCATACAACGCGGCTGAAAGTTATGCGCTGGCCATTGCCCACCTGTCCGACCGGCTGCGCGGCGCCGGCCCGTTCGTGCGCGCCTGGCCCACCGATGATCCGGGCCTGTCGCGGGCCGAGCGGCGCGAACTGCAGTCGCTGCTGATCGCGCGCGGCTTCGACATCGGCGAGCCGGACGGCTTGATCGGCGCGCGCACCCGCCAGGCGTTGCAGACCGTCCAGCGCCAGGCCGGGCTGCCGGCCGACGGCCGCGCCGGACAGAAAGCCTTGCAATGGCTGCGGCAGAACCCCGCCGACCGGCCTGCCGCCGGGGTCAGTGCGCCGCCGGCGGATTGAACACGTAAGCGTCCATCGACAGCACGCCATGGCTGATGCCGCCGTCCATCACTTCCACGTCGGCATCGGGCGCCGCCGCGCCGGCGGCGATCAGCAGCGGCAGGTAGTGTTCCGCCGTGGGATGGGCGCGCCGCGCCTGCGGGGCGGCTTCCAGGTAGCCGACCAGGGCGGCGCGGTCGTGGCGGCGCACCGCCCGTCGCGCCCAGTCCGTGAACGCCTGCACATACGGTTCGTCCGCGCCGTCGCGCTGGCGGAATTCATACAGGTTGTGCGTGAGACTGCCCGAGCCGACGATCAACACGCCTTCGCGCGACAGTGGCGCCAGGGCCTGTCCCAAGGCCCACGCAGCCTCCGGCTGCAGCGCGGCCGGCAGCGAGAGCTGGATCACCGGCACGTCGTGTTGCGGATACATATGCAAGAGCGGCACCCAGGCGCCATGATCCAGGCCGCGCTGCGCATCCAGCTCGACCCGCAGGCCGGACTCGCCCAGCAGGGCGGCCACGCGCGCCGCCAGGGCCGGGTCGCCGGCGGCGGGATACTGCAGGGCATAGAGTTCGGCGGGAAAGCCGCCAAAATCGTGGATGGTCGTCGGGCGCGGGCTGGCGGTGACCGCCAGCCCGCGCGTCATCCAGTGCGGGGAGACGATCAGCACGGCCCGGGGTCCGGGCAGGCGCCGGCCTAGCGCGGCCAGCAGGGGGCCCGCCCGTCCGGGCTGCAGCGCGAACGTCGGGGCGCCGTGGGAAACGAAAAGCGTCGGTTGGGCGTGCATGGCGGGAAATCTCCGATAAGCTAGGCAGTTAGTCCAGCAAACTGTAATTGCATCCCACGGCGGGATAAACAACCCATTTGTGGATATATTGTTCCAGGATGGTGGTTAGTATGGACCGATTCGAAGAGATGCGCGTATTCACCGCCGTGGTCGAAGCGGGCAGCTTCGTCAAGGCCGCCGAGACGCTGCGCATGTCCAAGGCCGGCGTATCGCGCCACCTGACCGAACTGGAAACGCGTCTTGGCGCGCGCCTCATCCAGCGCACCACCCGGCGCCAGTCGCTGACCGAAGAGGGCCAGCTGTTCTACGAACGCTGCAAAGTCCTGCTGGCGGAGGTCGAAGATGCCGAAACCGAAGTCAACAGCCGCAGCGGCGAAGTCGGCGGCCTGTTGCGCGTGAATGCGCCGCTGACCTTCGGCGTGCGGCACCTGGCGCCGCTATGGGGCGTGTTCAAGGCGCAGCACCCCAAGCTGATGCTGGACATCACCCTGGCCGACCGGGTGGTCGACCTGGTCGACGAAGGCTACGACATGGCGGTGCGCATTTCGCAACTGGCCGATTCCACGCTGGTCAGCCGGCGCCTGGCCGCCACCCGCATGGTGCTGTGCGCCAGCCCCGATTATCTGCGCCGCCACGGCACGCCGGCCCATCCGCGCGAGCTCGCCGCGCATGGCACCATCGCCTACAGCTACTGGGCCGGCCGCGACGAATGGCGTTTCCTGGGGCCGGAGGGCGAGGTCAATGTGCGCATCCAGCCGCTGATGCGCGCCAACAATGGCGATACGTGCCTGGCCGCCGCGCTGGCGCACCTGGGCATTGTGCTGCAGCCCACTTTCCTGGTCGGCGAAGCATTGCAGGCCGGCGAGCTGGTCGAGCTGATGCCGCAATACCGCTGCGGCGAACTGGGCATCTACGGCGTCTATCCTACCCGGCGGCACGTGCCGCCCCGCGTGCGCGCGCTGCTTGAGTTCCTGGCGGCGCATTTCGCTCAGCCGCCCTGGCCGGAATGATCCGGCCGGCGCGCCGGCCGCAGGGCGATGAACGGCAGGTCCTGCATCACTTGCCGCGCCATGCGCACGACCGCATGCAGGCCGGCCGCCTCGGGGGCGCGGGCATAGGCCGCGCAGATCTCCAGCGGACGGAACGGCACGCGCTGGCCATAGCGGATGACCGAGCCGCGCGCCAGCTCGTCGGCCAGCACGCAGGCGGGCAGGGCGCTTATCCCCACGCCGGCGCAGACCAGTTTGGCGATGATCGCCACGCTGTTGCAAGTATTGAAGGCCGGCGCCGGCGTCTGGCCGGTGTTGCACCATTCGGCCACCAGTTCGTACAACGGCGAGGGCGGCGGCACGCTCAGCAGATTCAGGCCCTGCAAGTCGGCGGGCTTGAGCGTGGATGACGCCAGCGGCCGCGCGGCGCTACCCAGCCAGGCGACTTCGGCCGACGCCAGCGGTTCGAGCCGCATATGACGGCTCACGCCCGGATCGGCCAGGAAGGCGATGTCCAGCTGATTGGCATTGAGCTTGTCGCACAGCACGAAGCTGTTGGCGACCGTGATCTCCACTTGCACGCGCGGATAACGGGCCTCGAGCCGGCGCACGATCTCGGGCAGGCAGATCATGGCGACCATCTCGGACGAGCCCATGCGCAGCGAGCCCTGCAGCGGGTCGCCGGTGCGCAGGCGCGCCTCCAGCTCGTCGAACAGCCCCAGCGCCTGCCCCGCGTACCGCACCGCCACTTCGCCCTCGGCGGTCAGCACCGCGCGTCGGCCGGCGCGCTGGAACAGGCGCGCGCCGACCGCTTCTTCCAGTTCGCGCACCCGCAGCGAGACGGTCGGCTGGGTCACGTGCAACTGCGCGGCGGCGGCATGGAACGAACCGTGCCGGGCGATGGCCAACAAGGCCTCGATCTGCGCCAGGGAAAACCGTTTCATCAGGAAATCCTATCGAAATAGCGGCCAAATCCTAATTAGATATTGCTTTTTCTTATTGATAGCATGAAACGCCTGTCGACTCCTTCCTCGTTTCCACGCCCGCCATGACCAAAGCCCGCCTGTTGCGCCAATTGATTGAAGCGCCCGAGATCCTGTCCCTGCCCGCCGTGTTCGACGGCTTCAGCACCCGCGTGGTCGAGTACAGCGGCTTCGGCGCCGCCTTCATCACCGGCAGCGGCGTCAGCGAGTCGCGCCTGGGCCAGCCCGACGTCGGCCTGATGGGCCTCGAAGAAAACGTGGCCGCCGCCCGCGCGATCGCCGCCTGCTCGGACCTGGTGCTGCTGGCCGATGGCGACACCGGGTATGGCAACGCGGTCAATGTCCACCACACGGTGCGCGCCTTCGAGCAGGCCGGCGTGGCCGGACTGATGCTGGAAGACCAGGTATGGCCGAAACGTTGCGGCCACATGCGCGGCAAGGAAGTGATTCCCATGGAGGAGATGGTCGAGAAGATCCATGCCGCCTGCGAGGCTCGGCGCGACCCGGATTTCGTCATCAAATCACGCACCGATACCCTGGCCACCGACGGCGTGGGCGCCGTCATCGAGCGCCTGAACGCCTACGCCGAGGCCGGCGCCGACCTGCTGTTCGCCGATGCGCTGATGACCCGCGAGCAGATCGACACCGTGGTGCGCAATGTGTCCAAGCCGCTGTGCGTGAACATGGGCTTCGGCATACGCCAGCGTTCGACCACGCCGCTGTTGTCCGCCGCGCAGCTGCAGGCGCTTGGCGTGGCGGTGGTGATCTTTCCCCGCATGCTCAGCGCCTGCGCCCTGATGGGCATGCAACAGGGGCTGGCCCTGTTGCGCGAGTCGCTGGATACCGGCGCGGTGATCGACCGTCCGGATCTGCTGGTTTCGTTCGAGACCCTGAACAGCATCATGGGCATGGCGCAGGTCCAGCAACTGGAAGAACGCTTCCTGACGCCCGCGCAGAAATTCGCCAAGTATCGCGGCGGCGCGGCTGCGCCCGTGGCCGAGGCGGACCATGGCTGAGCGCCGCGCCGTGCCGGCTCCTGCCGGCTTGCCGGCCGGCGCGGTCGATTGCCACGCCCACGTCATGCGCGTCGACGCGCCGCTGGTGCGCCAGCGCCATTCCGCCCCGGCGCGCGACGTGACAGCCGAAGAATACCTGGCGCTGCTGGACGCCCACGGCGTGCGGTGCGGCGTGCTGACCGCGCCGAGCTTCTACGGCACGGACAACGGGCTGCTGCTGCAGGCGCTCGGCCATGCGCCGGACCGGCTGCGCGGCACCGCCATCGTCGATCCCGGCATTGGCGACGCCGAACTGGACGCCTTGCGCGCGCAGGGAGTGGTGGGCGTGCGCCTGAACTGGATCCGCCGCGCGGCCCTGCCCGACCCGGCCGGCGCGGACTATCGCGCGCTGTACGCGCGGCTGCGCGAGCGCGACATGCACATCGAGCTCTATCTGGAAAGCGCGCACCAGGCACAGGTCCTGCCACCCATCCTGGACAGCGGCGTGCGCCTGGTGCTGGATCACCTGGGCAGCCCCGACCCGGCGCAAGGGCCGCACGGCGCGGCATTCGGACGGGTGCTCGCCGCGCTGCAGAGCGGGCGCGTGTGGGTCAAGCTGTCGGCGCCGTACCGCTTGGCCGGGGCCGACGCAGCGCCGTATGCCCGGGCGCTGCTGCGCGCCGGCGGCCCGCAGCGGCTGGTGTGGGCCACGGACTGGCCGTGGGTCGGTTACGAAAATGCCGTGACCTACCGGCAATGTATCGACTGGCTGTTCCAGTGGGTGCCGGACGACGCGCAGCGCCAGGCCATCCTGGTCGACACGCCGCGCGAACTATTTCACTTCCCAGGGGCATAGATCCCGCAAGAGCAGGGCACAAGGAGACAGACTGATGAAGACCATGACAAGCATCGCGCTGGCCGCCATGTCGTGCGCGCTGGCCGTGTCGGCCTGGGCAGCCGAGCCCATCCGGCTGATCGTCCCTACCGCGCCGGGCGGCGGCACGGACGGCTTTTTCCGTGTATTGGCCAAGGATGGCGAACCCCATCTGAAGACCTCGGTCGTCGTGGTCAATGTGGGCGGCGCCGGCGGCAGCATCGGCGTATCGCAGATGGTGCGCGCCGAACCGGACGGCAACACCCTGGCGGGCGTGTGGATGGGCCCGGTGACGGTCGCTCCCCACACCATGCCGGTCAATTACGGCCCGCACGATTACATTCCTGTGCTGCAACTGACCAGCGCGCCATACGTGCTGTGCACCCGCGCCGAGTTTCCGGCCGACGACGGCGCCGCTTTCGTCGACACGCTGCGCCAGCATCCCGATCAATACACTTTCGGCACTGACGGCGCCGGCGGGCCGGCGCAGCTGGCCACCGCGCGCGTGTTCCGGCCGCTCGGCATCCGCCAGCGCGACATCCCGTACAAGGGCGCCGGCGAGACGCTGCTGGCGCTGCTGGGCAAGCAGATCGACATCTACGTGGGCTCGATCCCGCCCATCATGCCCTACGTGAAGAACGGCCAGGCCAAATGCCTGATGGTGACCTCCGCCGCCAAAGTGCCGGACCTGCCGCGCGCCATCAGCCTGGATGAACTGCAACTGGGGCAGGAAGAAACCCTGTTGTGGCGCGGCCTGCTGGCGCCCAAGGGCACGCCGCCGGAGCGCATTGCATATCTGGAAAAGGCTTTCGAGGCGGCTGCCCAGGCGCCCGGGACGCGGCAGTTCGTGGCCAGCGCGGGCGAACAGATCGTCATCCTCAAGGGCGACGCGCTGCGCCAGCGCATCGACCGCGAATACCGGGCCCTGGGAGAACTGGCGCGCAGCCTGCGCCTGGGGCGTCCGGGCTCATAGTCCCGGGGCGTCAGCGGTGGAAACCGTAGGCGCGCATGATCTGGCTGACTTTCGGCCCCTTCAGGTAGAACAGGAACGAACGCGCCGCGAGGTTTTCCCGGCCGTTCTCGAGCAGGACCGCATCCTGCCGGATGGGGTCGTACAGGGTCGTCGGGACGATCCAGGCCGAACCGCCCACGAAGCGGCTGTTCTGGTAAATGTTCGACAGCGTCACGAAACCCAGGTCGCTGTGGCTGCCCGACACGAAGCGCTGCGTGTCGGACAACGTCCGGCGTTCGACCAGCTTGCCCTCGACCGCGCCGCGCAGGCCGAGGCGATCCAGCACCTGCATGGCGGGACGGCCATAGGGCACCAGGCTCGGGCTGGCGATGGACAGGCTCTGGAAACGGTTGTGCTTGAGTACGTCGCCCTGCGGGTCGACATAGCCTTCCTGGGGCGACCACAGCACCAGCACGCGCGTGGCATAGGTGTAGCGCGTGCCCGGCACGGCCTGGCGCTCGGCCTCCAGGCGCGCCGGCAGCACTTCATTGCCCGCCACGAAGACGTCGTATTCGGCGCCCTGCCTGATCTGCGCATAGAGCTGGCTGGTGGGCGCCGAGGACAGCACCACCGTGTTGCCGGTCTTCTGCTGGAAGTCCTCGGCAATGGCGCGTATCGGAGCGGCAACGTTCGACGCCACCGCGACCTGCACTTGCCCGGCCCGGACGGGCAGGCTCGCCGTACAGGCGAGCAGGGCCAGGGCTAGCAAGCGGATACGCGCAGTCATTGGGTTCGAAGCTGCCGGGCAGCTTGTTTTCCTGTCCATATCAGGCGTGTGATTTGATCACATTCGACGCGCCGCGCCCACCCTCGGCCAGAACGTCCCGCCGGGAATCCGCAGGAATAGGGGCAATCAAGCCCCGAGATACACCAAATAAGAAGTAGCAATATGAGGTTACATACTGGGGTGGCCTTGCCGGCCTTTCCAGGAGAATGCAATGAACGAGCTGCACAACGAACAGCCCTTGAAGTGGCCCAGCGACTTCCCTGCCAAGCATTGAAGTCGCGCGGCCGGCCCGCGGGCCGGCCGTCTTATGCGCAACCGGCGGCCGCCGCGGCGGCGGCGCAGCCGATCTGCCGGTCGCGCCCGGCCAGCAGCCCGCACACCGCCAGCAGGCCGCACAGGGCGGCGCACAGCACCAGCGGAGCCGTCCAGGCGCCGCTGGCATCATGCAGCGCGCCCAGCAGGGCGGGGCCCGCCGCCGCCAGCAAATAACCGATGCACTGTGCCATGCCGGACAAGGCCGCGGCCTGTCGCGCATGATGGACCCGCAGGCTGACGAACGACAAGCCCAGAATGATGGCCGCGCCGGTGCCGACGCCGAACAGCGCGCTCCAGGCGCTCGCCCAGGCGGGGGCCAGCAGCAGGCCGGCGGCCGCGGCCAGCGAGGCGAGCGCGGCCATGGCGGCCGCCAACGATTGGTCGCGCAGGCGCCGCAGCAAGGGCACCAGCACAATCCCGGGCACGGCCGTGGCCAACTGCATCAGGCCGTGCAGCGAACCTGCCTGGCGCGCCGAGTAGCCGGCATCTTGCAGCAGGGCCGGCAGCCACGCCACCACGCCGTAATAGACGAACGAATTCAGCCCCAGGTATAGCGTCACTTGCCACGCCAGGGGCGAGCGCCACAACCGTTCGCCTGCGTCTGCGCCACGCCCCGCCGCGGGCGCCTGCGGCGCGGCGGCCGGCCGCCGCGCCAACTGCGGCAGCCAGGCAAGCATGGCCAGCAGGGGCAGGAGCCCGAACGCGGCCGTCGCATGGCGCCAGCCCCATCCGGGCAACTGCGCCAGCGGGACCGCCAGCGCCGATCCCAGCGCCGCCGCCAGCCCCATCGTCAAGACGTAGGCCGCCGTCACGCCGGCAATCCGGCGCGGAAAATCGCGCTTGAGCAGGCTGGGCAGCAGCACATTGCCGACCGCGATACCGCTGCCCAGCATGGCCGTGCCCAGGTACAAGGACCATGCGGGCCCGGCCATGCGCACGGCGATGCCCAGCAGCATGGCGAGCAGGGCGCCGAACAGCGCCCGCTCCAGGCTCCAGGCCTGGCCGAGCCGGGCGGCGAACGGCGATACGACAGCGAAGGCCAGCAGCGGCAGGGTGGTCAGCATGCCCGCGGCAGCGGTGCCCAGACGCAGGTCGGCGGCGATCAGGTCCAGCGCCGGCGCCACGGCGGTGATCGGCGCGCGCAGGCAGGCGGCAACGGCCAGGATCCCCAGGATAGATACCACCGAAGCGGTGTACGCATTCGAAAAACGAGACATCGGGCAATGAATCCAGACAGTACAGGGCCTTCATCTTAAAAATGGCGCCGCTTTGTTGAATCTGGATAGAATGCCAAGAAGTTTCTAAAAACAGCCAAACCATGGCACACGTCGCCGTACCGGTCTGTTTCGACCCGGACCGCCTGTCCCAGCCGGCCATTGCCCTGCAGCTCGACGTGCGGGCCCACGATGAAGAGGCCCCGATCCATACTCATCGCAAAGGCCAGCTGGTGATCGCCCTGCGCGGCGGGGTTACCAGCGAAGTGCCGGGCGGCCTGTGGATGGTGCCGCCGCATTGCGGTGTCTGGATACCCGGCGGCGTGCCGCACAGCAACCGCATCACGCCCAACGGCCGGGTCTGCTTCCTGCTCGTCGAGCCCAGCGCCGCCGCGCTGCCGCAGACGTGCTGCACGCTGTCGCTTACGCCGCTGGTGCGCGAACTCATCCTGTACCTGGCGGGACAGCCGCATGACTATGCCGCCGGCAGCGCGACCGACCGGCTGGTCGCGGTGCTGCTGGAGCAATTGGCGCAGATGCCCACGGAACGGCTGTACCTGCCCATTTCGGCCGACCCCCGGCTGCGCCGGATCGCCGACGCCTTGACGCGGGACCCGGGCGACCGGCGCACGCTGGCCGACTGGGGCGCGCGGGTGGCGATGAGCGAACGCTCGCTGGCCCGCATGGTGCTGCGCGAGACCGGCATGACCTTCGGCCGCTGGCGCCAGCAACTGCAGTTGATCGCCGCCTTGCAGCGCCTGTCGTCCGGCGTTTCGGTGCAGCGCACCGCCGACGACCTGGGCTACGAATCAGTCAGCGCCTTCATCACCATGTTCAAGAAAGCGCTGGGCAAATCGCCGGCGCGGTATTTTGCCGACCGGCGCGCCGGGTCATGACGGTGTTCTAATGCCCGGCGGACCGGCCGGCCCGGACGCGTTGGGTGCTCAATGCTACCGACACCGTGGCGCGCTGGCCCGGCGCGAGGGTCAGCGCGTCATCCAGCGCCCGCGCGGTTTCGACGCACAGCATGCGCGGCCACGCATCGTCCGCCAGGTCGTCCAGGCGGCCGGCCTTGGCGGGGCCGGGGTTCCACACCACGGTGGAGCGCGACGCGCCGGACGCGACGCGGATATTGCGCCCCCAGCCGTGGTCCCGCACCAGCACAGGCGCGCCCGTTGCCAGATACAAGCGGTCCGTTTCGCCGTCGAGCCGCACCGGTCCGTGCTGGCGGCGGCGCGTCCAGCCCTGCGCCATATCCAGGTAGTCGTGGCCCTGCAGGCCATCGATGGCGACCTGCCGGCTGTCCGATACCGCCAGGTAGGTATGCAGCGCCAAGGCGGTGGTGCATGCCTGCGCGCCCCGGTTGTGCACCGACAGCGCCAGACTCAGTTCCCGGCCGCAGCGGATGCGCAGTACCAGCCGCGCATCATGCCGCCACCCGGGCGCGCAGCCGGGCGGGGCGTCGAAGCCGAGTTCAAGTTCCGCCGCATCGGCTTCGACGCGTTGGGCGACCAGGTGCCAGTCGGCCTGGCGCACCCAGCCATGCGAGGGCGCGTCGGCCGGCGCGCCGACGCTGTCGCGCACCGCCGGCGGGTTGCGGGCGTAGGCGGCGAACCAGGGCCAGCAGACCGGCACGCCGCCGCGCACCGGCCGTCCGGGCGTAAAGTGCGCGCGTTCCGAGAGCCAGACCAGCGGCGGTTCTCCGGCCGGCGTATAGCTGAGCAACTGCGCTCCCTGGCGGGCAACCAGCGCCGTGCCATGCGGCGTGCGTATCCGCCAGCCGTCCAGGTGGCGGATGGCCAGGGGCATGATGCTGGCGGAGTGCATGGCGGGCGTCGCGGTGCGCTACAGGATGTACTTGAGGTACTGCTTCAGGCAGGCCTTGGCGTCCCTGATGTTGTGCCGACGCATTGCCTCCGCGCGATCGGCATCCCCCTCGCACATTGCCTTCAGGATCTCGCACTGCTGGCGCACGCCGGCTTCCGCGCGGCCCGGCAGGATGACAATGCGCCGGATGATCACCTGGGTTTTCTCGTTGATGCTGTCGAGCGCCCGCGTGAGCTCCGGATTGTCGGCGGCCTGGATGCACTTGGCGCGGAACGCGCTGACCTCATCCATGTAGAGTTCGAAATCGCCCTGCTTGACCGCTTCCGATACCGGCCCGGAGAAATATTCGTACAGTTCGCGCCATTCGGTGGGGGCGGTATTCTGCGTCGCCAGCCGCACGCACAGGCCTTCGAGCACTTCGCGAATATCGTAGATGCGGAACACCTGTTCCGGTCCCAGCCGGGCCACCATTGCGCCGCGATTGGGAGTGCGTTCGATCAGCCCGCGCTGCTCGAGCTCGACAAATGCATCGCGCACCCGCGTGCGAGGGATGCCGAACTCAGCCGAGAGATCATATTCATTCAGCTTCGAACCGGGCGGGAGATCGCCCTTGGCTATGCGCTCGCGCAGGATCAGCGACAAGTCCTGGGCGGCCGAACGACTCCCTTTTCGTGCGGCAGCCGCGCCGCTGCCGGCGGGAGCCCGCTTGCGGGGGGAAGTTGAGGTGGCCATGGCAGGTGGGACCGCGAAATGAAGACAGGGGAGTGTATTAATCGGCACCCGCGGGCGTCAAACTGCGGTATTGCGCAGGCAATCGCCGCGCGCCTGAGGCGCGCGGCGATGCGGGCCGGGGTCAGGGGCGCACGCCCGGCTTGTGCTTGGGACCCAGGCTGATCCTCATCGCTCCCTGGGCGGCGCCGATGAAGCGCGCCAGGTAGCGGCGCGTTTCGCGCGGGTCGATGACGTCCTCCACGCCGAAGGCTTCGGCGGTCCGGAACGGCGAACCGAACCGGCGCAGCTTTTCCTCGATCTCGGCCTCTTTCTGCCTGGGGTCGTCGGCCGCCTCGATCTCGCGTCGGAATGCCGCCGCGACGCCGCCTTCCACGGGTAGCGAACCCCATTCCGCGGTCGGCCAGGCAAGCTTCAGGCCGATGCCCACCTTGTCGGTGGCCGCCATGCCCGCCATGCCATAGCACTTGCGCACGACCACTGTCGCCATCGGCACCGTCGCCTGCAGGCTGACGAAGACGCTGCGCATGCCATCGCGCAGGGTGCCCTGCGCCTCGGCGTCGCGGCCCACCATGAAGCCCGGGACGTCGACCAGGAAGACCAGCGGGATGTGGAAGGTGTCGCACATTTCGATGAAATGCGTCTGCTTGCGCGCGCCCGCCGCGTCGATCGCGCCGCCGTAGAACATGGGATTGTTGGCAATCACGCCAACCACGTAGCCGTCCAGCCGGGCGAGCGCGGTGATGACGGCCTTGCCATAGCTCGGCTGCATCTCGAACACCGACTCGGCGTCGAAGATCATATTCATGACGCGGCGCATGTTGTACGCCTTGCGCCGGTCTTGCGGCACGATCGTGGCCAGCCCTTCGTCGCGCCGGTCGGCCGGGTCGCCGGTGGTCTTGCGGGGCGGCAATTCCCACACGTTCTGCGGCATGTACGACAGAAAGCGCCGGATCTGCGCGAAACACTCCGCTTCGCTGGCGTAGGCGTCGTGAATAGTGCCCGCCACGTCGACGGCGATCTTGCTGCCGCCCAGGTCTTCCTTGTGGATATGCTGGCCCAGCGAGCGTTTCACGACCGGGGGGCCGGCGGCGAAAACCTGGCTGTTGCCCTTGACCATCAGCGACCAGTGCGCCAGGATGGCGCGGCCGGCCGGCCCGCCGGCCGCCGTGCCCATCACGGCGCACACCACCGGCACCTGGCCGAGCAGGGCGGTGGCGGTTTCAAAGCCGTGCACGCCCGGGAAGACGGTATGGCCGCGCCTCTCGGCCGATGTCACGCTGCCGCCCACGCCGTCGCACAGGTTGATGAGCGGGATCTTGTAATGCAGCGCCAGGTCTTCGACAAACCCGCCCTGTCCGCCTTTCTTGCGGTCGCCGCTCCAGCTGGCGCCGCCGCGCACGGTGTAGTCCTCGCCGCCCACCGCGACCGGCCGGCCGTCGATTTCGGCCAGGCCCATGACATAGGGCGCCGGGGTCAGGCCCTGCAGGCGGCCCTGCTCGTCATAATGGCCGGTGCCCGCCAGGCCTCCCACTTCCTGAAAGCTGGCCTGGTCGCACAGGGCGCCGATCCGTTCGCGCACCGTGAGCTTGCCGGCATTGTGGTGGCGCTCCACCGACGCTGCGCCGCCCATGCGCTGGGCCAGCTCGCGCCGTAGCTCGAGCTCCTCGATGCCCGGGGTCATGTGCTCCGATGGGGCGTTCATGCCTGGTCCTCCTCGATGGTCGCCACGACCTGGCCTTCCTCGACCGGCTGGCCTTCCTCGACCAGGATGGCGCCGATCACGCCGGAAGCCGCGGCCTCGACGGGGATCTCCATTTTCATGGACTCGAGGGTGATGAGTTCATCGCCCTGGTTGATCCGCTGCCCGACCTGGCACTGGATTTTCCATACGGATCCGACAACCTCTGACTTGACTTCTACACTCATGAGTTTTTCCTTGGGGCAAATGAATGACGGGACGGGCGGCCCGTTCTATTGCGGCTGGATGTGCGCTGTCGCGCCCACCTTCTTCCATGTCGCCAGCTCGTCCTGAAAGATCTTCCCGAAATCGGCGGCGCTCAGGCTGGCCAGGGTGAGGCCGCCGCCGGCGATCAGCTTTTCCCGGACCGCCGGCTCCTTGAGCACGGCGTTGATTTCGCGGTTGAGCCGGTCGGTGATGTCCGGCGGCAGGTTCTTCGGCGCCATGACGCCGAAGAACAGGCTGCGGTCGTACTCGGGCACGCCGGCCTGCGCGAACGTGGGCACATCGGGGATCAGGGCGGAGCGCTGCTCGCCCGTCACGGCCAGGCCGACGGCGCGGCCGCTCGATATCACCGGGGCGGCCAGCAGCAGCGTATCCATCAGCGCGTCGATTTCGCCCGCCATGAGCGCCGTGCTGGCCTGTCCGTTGCCCTTGTAGGGCACGTGCGTCATCTTGATGCCGGTATAGGAGCCGAAGGCCTCCATCGACATATGGGTGGATCCGCCCACCCCCGAGCTGCCGAAGTTGACTTCGCCCGGCTTGGCCTTGGCGTGCTCGATGAAGTCGCGCAGCGTCTTGATGCCGGATTTGCCCGACACCATCAGCACCGTCGGCAAGTAGCCGATCAGCGCCACGGGCTGCAACTGGCCGGCCACTTCCGAGGCGTTCTTGTACACCGCGGGGTTGACCGCAATGGCGCTGGAGACGGTCAGCAGGGTATAGCCGTCCGGGGCGGCCCGCACCGTGTCCTGCGCCGCCAGCGAGCCGCCCGCGCCGACTTTGTTCTCGACCACGATGGGTTGTCCCAGGCGCCGGGCCAGGGCTTCCGACACCACGCGCGCCACGATGTCCGTTGCGCTGCCGGGCGAGAAACCGACGTACATCTTTACGGGTTTGTCGGGATAGGCCTGGGCCAGCGCCGGGGCGGCCGGATAGCAGGCAACCGCGAGGGCGGTCGTCAGGATGCGCACGCTGTCGAGCATGGTTTGTCTCCTGTAGTGTCGTTTGTCCGGCCATAGTAGCCAGCGCAGATAAATTAGACAACTATTTAGTAGACTAAATGAAAATAAATTTTGGATATATGCTTTATTTTTTAGTCGTCTAAATAGTAGACTAATTGTCATGAAGGCTGGCCAGGCCTGTTGGCACGGTCAGCCGCCCCGTCGCAGCCCAGGAAACATCCATGTCCGACAGCCTCCCGCCGGCCCCTCGCCGGAACGGTCCCTTGAGCGGTTATCGCGTCCTCGAACTCGGCTCCACCGTGGCCGGCCCCTTCTGTGGCCGGCTGCTGGCCGATTTCGGCGCCGAGGTCATCAAAGTCGAGCCGCTCGCCGGCGATCCCGTCCGCACCATGGGCAAGCAGTACAAGAACCAGTCGCTGTACGCCGCCAGCATCCTGCGCAATAAATCGCTGGTCGCCATCGACCTGCGCTCGCCAGCCGGCCAGGACCTGGTGCGGCGCATGGCGACCCGCTGCGATGTCGTCATCGAGAATTTCCGGCCAGGCGGGCTCGAAAAATGGAACCTGGGATACGAGGCGCTGTCGGCCCTCAACCCGCGCCTCATCATGGCCCGCATCAGCGGCTTCGGGCAGAGCGGCCCGTACCGCCAGCGGCCGGGCTATGGCGTGATCGGCGAAGCGGTCAGCGGGCTACGCCACGTAACCGGCGACCCGGACCGGCCTCCCACCCGCGCGGCCGTATCGCTGACCGACTGCCTCACCGGGCTCTATGCCGCTTTCGGCATCGTGATGGCCGCGCTGGCGCGGCAGACCACCGGCAGGGGCCAGTACATCGACGCCGCACTGTACGAATGCGCTTTCAGCATCATGGAGCCGCATGTGCCGGCATTCGACAAGCTCGGCGTGGTCGCGCAGCGCGCCGGTTCCAAGCTGCCGGACAGCACGCCCAACAACCTGTACCCCACGCGGGACGGCGGCTATATCCACATCACCGCCATGGCGGACGCGGTCTTTCGCCGCCTGCTGGGCGCCATGGACAGGCCGGCCCTGGCGGACGACCCCCGCTTCGCCGATGCGCGGCTGCGCGCCGCGAATGCCGACGCGCTGGACGGCCTGGTTGCCGACTGGACCGGTTCGCTCACGCTGGAGCAAGTGGAAGCCGCGCTGGCCGCGGCGGAGGTGCCGGCGACGCGCATCTTCACGATGCAGGACATTTTCAACGACGCCCATTTCAAGGCGCGCGACATGCTTGTCGACCTGCCGCATGACGAATTGGGATCGGTCCGGGTGGCGGGCGTCGTGCCCAAGCTGTCCGACACGCCCGGGACGCTGCGCCGCGCGGGCGGCGCGGTAGGGCGCGACACGCGCCAGGTCCTGGCCGCATTGGCGGACTGTCCGGCGGACGAAATCGAGGCGCTGCTGCAAGCGGGCGTCGTCGGCGCCGCGCCGGCCGCCGCGAATTGAACCGCGCGCGGCCCACAACCAAGGACGAGCCATGTTCCATAAAGTCATCGTCGCCAACCGCGGCGCCATTGCCAGCCGGCTGATTCGCGCATTGCGCGAAATGAAGATCCGTTCCGTCGCCGTGTATTCGGAGGCGGACGCCGGCGCGCCGTATCTGGAACAGGCTGACGAAGCGCACCCGATCGGCCCCGCCATGGCGCGCGACAGCTACCTGAATCAGCAAGCCTTCGTCGAGCTGATCAAGCGCACCGGCGCCGACGCCTTGCATCCCGGCTACGGGTTCCTGGCCGAAAACGCGGAATTCGCCCGCCGCGTCCAGGCCGCCGGCGCGACCTTCATCGGCCCCGCGCCGGACTGGATCGACCGGATGGGCCACAAGACCCGCGCGCGCGAACTGGCCGAAAAACATGGCTTGCCGGTGGGCAAGGGGTCGCCCATCCTGTCGGCAGACCCTGTCCTGATGCGTCAATATGCCGAGGAAATCGGCTACCCGGTGCTGATCAAGCCGGCCGCGGGCGGCGGCGGCATCGGCATGTTGGTCGCCCATGACGCCGCCGAACTGGCCGCCACGGTTGAAAAGGCCAGCGCCCTGGCGATGCGCGGATTCGCGAATGCCGAGGTGTATCTCGAGCATTACCTGCAGCGTCCCCGCCATATCGAGTTCCAGTTGCTGGGCGACAAGAACGGCCGCGTGCGGCATTTGTTCGATCGCGACTGCTCGCTGCAACGGCGTCACCAGAAGATCATCGAAGAAGCCCGCGCGCCGGCGGTCGACCGCGGCGGCATCGATGCGCTGGCCCAGCGCCTGGCCGACACCTTCTCGCGCCTCGGCTACGACAACATTGGCACGGTCGAAACGCTGATGAGCCAGACCGGGCAATTCCATTTCCTGGAAATGAATACCCGCCTGCAGGTCGAGCATGGCGTGACGGAAGCGATCTGCGGCGTCGACCTGGTGCGCGCGCAGATCGAGAGCGCCGCCGGCCTGCCGCTGGAGCGCATCCTGCCCGCCGATCTCCACGCTCGCGGCCACGCGATCGAAGCGCGCGTCTATGCCGAAGATTCGCGACGCTTCCTGCCGTCGCCTGGCGTGCTCAAGGTCTACCGTCCGCCGCGCGGCATCCGCGTCGAAACGGGATATGCCGAGGGACAGAAAGTCACCGCCTTCTACGATCCCATGCTGGCCAAGCTGATCGCCCACGGCGCGGACCGCGCCGACGCCATCGGCAAGCTGCTCGCCGCGCTGGATGCATTCGAGGTCGATGGCGTGAAGACCAACATCGATGCCTTGCGGGTGCTGCTGACGAACGAGGCGTTCCAGCAGGGCGACGTGCACACCGGCCTGGTGCCGGAGGCCATGGCGGGGCACGCCGCCCAGGCCGCTCCCGCCTGAGTGCGCCGGCAGCCCGGGGCCTCGCCGGCATCGATATTCGGCCCCAGGCGGAGACCGCGCCGGGTGCGCCGACGGCGGACGCCGGCGCAGTGCAGGCCCGGCGCCGGCCGCGCGCCGTGCGACAATCGCGTCGCGTGCCATCCTTTCCCGCCCATGCCAGACTCCACCCCCACCGCGTCCTCCGCTACCGTCCGAGTTGCCATCGTCGGCGGCGGGCCCGCCGGCCTGATGGCGGC
Source organism: Bordetella genomosp. 2 (assembly GCF_002261345.1). Classification (GTDB taxonomy): domain Bacteria; phylum Pseudomonadota; class Gammaproteobacteria; order Burkholderiales; family Burkholderiaceae_B; genus Bordetella_A. Next base: position 982,914 of record NZ_NEVT01000003.1, read on the forward strand.
CGAAACCCTGGCCCGCCAGGGCATCCAGGCCGATGTCTACGACGCCATGCCGTCGGTGGGCCGCAAGTTCCTGCTGGCCGGACGCGGCGGATTGAACCTGACCCACGGCGAGCCGGCCGAGCGCTTCAGGCAACGCTATGGCGGGCGCAGCACGGCCGTGGCCGCATGGCTCGGCCGCCTCGACGCGCAGGGCGTGCGCGACTGGGCGCATGGGCTGGGCATCGACACGTTCGTCGGCTCGTCGGGCCGGGTGTTCCCCCGCGAAATGAAGGCCGCGCCGCTGCTGCGCGCCTGGCTGTCGCGGCTGCGTGCCGCGGGCGTGCGTTTTCACATGCGGCACCGCTGGCACGGCTGGGCCGCCGGCTCGGTGGCCGACCCGCAGGCGCTGCATTTCGATACGCCGCGCGGCCCGCTGGTTGTGCGCGCCAACGCCGTCATCCTGGCGCTGGGCGGCGCCAGCTGGGCCCGCCTGGGCTCGGACGGCGCATGGATAGCGGCCTTGGAGGCCCACGGCGTGGAGGTGGCGCCGCTGCGTCCGGCCAATTGCGGTTTCGAGGCGAACTGGAGCGCGCACTTGCGCGAACGCTGCGCCGGCATGCCGGTCAAGTCGGTCGCCATGGCGCTGGACAATGCCGGTGCGCCCGGCGCGTGGCGGCGCGGCGAATTCGTGCTCACCGGGGCGGGCATCGAAGGCAGCCTGGTCTACGCCCTGTCGGCCGGCCTGCGCGACGCCATCGACGCGCATGGCGCCACATGCGCCTGGGTCGACCTGCTGCCCGACCTGCCGGCGCAGCGAGTCCTGGCGCAAGTCGCCCATCCGCGCGGCGCGCGTTCCATGTCCAGCCATCTGCAGAGCCGGCTCGGGCTCAAGGGCGTCAAGGCCGCGCTGCTGCGCGAATGCGCCGACGCGCAAGCGTGGCACGACACGGCGCTGCTGGCCCGCCGCATCAAGGCGTTGCCGCTGCGGTTGCTGCGCGCCCGCCCGATAGACGAGGCGATCAGCAGCGCCGGCGGCGTGCGCCTGGAAGCCCTCGACCAGGCGCTGATGCTGAAAGCCGCGCCGGGCATTTTCTGTGCCGGCGAAATGCTGGACTGGGAAGCCCCCACCGGGGGCTATCTACTGACCGCATGCATGGCCAGCGGCGTGGTGGCGGCCGAAGGCGCGCGTGCATTTCTGGCAGGTTCCGGCGACGGCGCGCCCTGATTGCCCGGGCGCCGGTATGCGGAATGGCCTGGCAGATGCGAACAGTGCCGTTTGAGGCCCGCGAGACGGCTCGGCTCGAGCGACGCCTGTCTACATCAGCCCGAAATGCGACCGGATCTCCGTGCCGCAACATCCCTCGTCGTCGGTGTAAGCATCGCCGATTTCCGCGCAGTACTCGACCACGGCCAGGACCAGCGCCTGCACTTCAGGCCGGCTCAGCGCCGCCTCCAGCGCCACGTCGTCGGCGAAGTGCTTGAGCGCGTCGGGCTCGATACTGAACGGCTCAAACTCCGGATTCTTTCGGTTCTGGTTCATGTCCGTATCCCGGGGATTGCGGCGCGGCCTCCTCGCAAGGGGCGTGCCGACACGGGCGAACGGCCAAAAAAAATAGCCAACTTGCAGTTGGCTATTTTTGTAAATCACGGAAATTTGGTGGAGCCGGGGGGAATTGAACCCCCGTCCGCAAGCCCTCCGCAACCAGTTCTACATGCGTAGTCGGCCTATTTGGATTTAACCCTGGACTTAGCCAGCCGACAGGCCGGACCAGGGCGATTCACGTAGTTTAAGCCTGAACCGTGTGACCCCAGCGCAGACCGATTCCTTGTAAATGTCGCTGCTGCGGTTCGGGGTTGCCCCCTGGGAAGTTGCCTTCCCCCGCCTGACCCAAGGACAGATCAGTGCAGCGGCTCACCGATTAAGCGGCGAGAGCGAAACGCTCGTCGTTGGCGTTTGTAGTGTTCCAGTGGATTAACGAGCGAACTGGTGCTCGGCATGCCCTGAGTTGTTTCGCGACCCACGTCGAATCCGGATCGGCCCCAAGTTGTTTTAATTGTACCCGAAATGCCCCTGAAACGACAGCATCACGCCGCGTTCAGGGCCGGTTGCCGGGCGCGCGCCGCATGGCGCGCAAGGGCGGCCGCGCGGTGGCCATCAGCAGCAGGGCCAGGCCCATCGCTGCCGCCATGATGCCGGCGGCAGCGCCACCCAGCGCCGCCAGGCCATGGCGGTCGATGACCAGCCCGCCGACCAGGGCGCCGATGCCGATGCCGATGTTGGCGCCGGAGATGTTCAGCGACGCGGCGAAGGCGGGCGCGTCGGGCGCGGCCTTCATCAGGCGCACGTGGTTCACGATGAACATCGCCGCCTGCGCGATGCCCCACACGCCCAGCGTGGTCGCCAGCAGGGCCGGCGTGCGCATGGCGGGCGCGGCCAGCGCCTGGCCGATCGCCAGCAGGGCCGCGAACAGCAGGGTGGCGCCCAGCGGGCTGCGGTCGACCAGCCGGCCGCCGGCCCAGTTGCCCACCAGCCCGATGGCGCCGAACGCCATCATCGACCAGCCGACCAGTTGGCCGTCGAATCCGGCGAGCCGTTCCAGCATGTCGGCCAGGTAGGTATAGGCGGTGAACATGCCGGTGAAAGCCAGTACCGACAGCAGCACCTGCCCGAGCATCCGCGCGTCGCGCAGAATGCGCAGCTGGGTCCGCAGGGCGACGGCATGGGACTGGAGCCGCTGCCGCGGGAAGCAGGCCCACAGCAGCAGCGCCTTGGCGAAGGCCAGGGTGGCCAGTACGCCGAACGCGGCGCGCCAGCCGAAGCCGTCGGAGATCAGCACCCCGATGGGGATGCCGAACACCGTGGCGGCCACGGTGCCGAAAGCGACCAGCGAGACTGCCCGGCCGGCGCGCGCCGGCCCCGCCAGCTCGACCGCGGTGGCGCTGGCCAGCGACCAGAACACCGGCAGGGCCAGGGCCGGCACGAAGCGGGCCAGCGCCATGACCCAGATATTGGGCGCCAGCGCGGCCAGCAGGTTGGAGGCGCCGAACAGCGCCAGCACGGCGACGAACAGCCGCTTGCGGTCCATATTGGCCATCAACGCCGTCAGCAGCGGTCCGACGGCCGCCACCGTAAAGGCGAACAGCGTGACCAGCAAGCCAGCCTGGGACACGGTCACCTGCAGGTCGCGCGCCAGCGGCGGCAACAGGCCGACGATCAGGAATTCCGTCGTCAGGATGGTGAATCCGGCGACGGAGAGCAACAGAATAGGTAATAGCATGGCTGGACGCCGCAACGCAGCGGTGCCGTTCTATGGGTTGAAGCGGGAATGCCTGGCCGTGGTCGCGCGCGATGGGCTAAGGGGGCGGCCGGCACGGGGAAAAGGGCGCGGCATGGTGAGCCGCGCGCCTCAGAGGAGGTAATCCTTGTAGCGCTGGATGTATTCGCGCGCGCTGCTGTTCAATTCTCGCACGCAACGGTCGGCGGCGTCCACGTCATTGCGCATCATTGCCGCCAGCAGGTCCCGGTATTGCTTGATTCCCATGTCGGCCCGGCCCGGCAGCAGTGCCACCCGCCGCATCGTCACGCGAGTGCGGTCGTAGATGCGCTCGAACAGGTCGCTGAGAATGGGGTTGGCGGCCAGCTGGGTGAGCCGGTCGCGAAACCGCATGATGGTGTCGACGTGGGCCTCGATGTCGCCGTCGCGCAGGCTCTGTTCGAATGGCGGCCCCAGCCATTGCTCCAGTTCGCGCCAGTCGTCGGGCGTGGCGTTCTGCATGGCCAGGCGCACCGACAGGCTGTCGAGCGCCTCGCGCACTTCATAAAGCTGGTATGTGGTGCTCATGTCGACGGGTATCACTACCGCGCCCTTGTTGGGCACCCGTTCCACCAGGCCGCGGTCCTCGAGCGTGGCCAGGACTTCGCGCGCTTTGGCGCGCGTGATGCCGTAGTGCTGGGCCAGGTCCTCTTCGGGGATGCGCGACCCGGGCAGCAGGGCTTGCGAGGCGATGCGGTCGCGTACGTCCCGTACGACCGCCGCGGTCGAAATCATGGGCCGCTTTCCCGCCATGTCGGTGTGGCGCGCGTTGTTGTCGTGGGGAGTCATCAAGCCTCTTCCATTGAAAGGAGCCATGCGGCATGTCCCGAATGATAGCATTCGTTGGTGCTCAAAATTGTACACAATATAAGAACCAGAATTGTAATTTTTAATTGACACAATAAAAGATGCGGCGCAAACTGCCCCTGCCCTTAGTCATGGGCGATCGACTTCAGGAGAATGGCTTTGCATACTGATCATCCGGCGGCAGGCCCAGGGCCTAGTTGTCAGAGCTATCTGGACCGGCGCCAGGCGCTGGTCGCGCGCGGCGTGGTCAACGGCCCGCCCATCTTCGCCCGCCATGCGGCCGGCGCCCTGGTGACCGACCTGGACGGCCGGCAGTACCTGGATTTCGCAGGCGGCATCGGCACGCTCAACATCGGGCATGCCCATCCCGAGGTCGTCGCCGCGGTCAAGGCGCAGGCGGATGCATTCCTGCATACCTGCTTCAACATCGTGATGTACCCCGGCTACATCGACCTGGCCGAAGCCCTGGTGGACGTGGTGCCGGGCGACTGGCCCAAGAAGGTGATGCTGCAAAGCACGGGCGCCGAAGCCATCGAGAACGCCATCAAGATCGCGCGCCGCGCGACCGGCCGCCAGGCCGTAGTGGCTTTCGAGAATGCGTTCCACGGGCGCACCTACATGGCCTTGTCGCTGACCGCCAAGGCGCCGGCCTACAAGACGGGGTTCGGCCCGCTGGCGTCGGAGGTCTACCGTGCGCCATTTCCCGTGGCCTATCGGGCCGGCGGCGATGCGCGCGCTTGCGCCCGCGATGCCTTCGCGCGCCTGCAACGCATGGTGGAAAGCGAAATCGGCGCCGACCAAGTCGCGGCCGTGGTGATCGAGCCGGTACAGGGGGAGGGCGGCTTCCATGTGGCGCCTGCCGAATTCCTGGTGCGCCTGCGGGAATACTGCACTCGCCATGGCATCGTACTGATCGCCGATGAAATCCAGTCGGGCTTCTGCCGCACCGGCCGTTGGTTCGCGACCGAGCACGCCGGCGTGCAGGCCGACCTCTATACCCTCGCCAAGTCGCTGGGAGGCGGGATGCCCATCGCCGCGGTGGTGGGGCGGGCCGACCTGATGGACGCGCCGGCAGTCGGCGGCCTGGGCGGCACTTATGCCGGCAATCCGCTGGCATGCGCGGCGGCGCTGGCCACTCTCCGCGTGATGGCGCGCGACGACTACGCCGGCCAGGCCCGGCGCCTGGGCGAGCAGTTGAGCGAACGCTTCGCCCGCTGGACGCGCGACATCGAGATCGTGGGCGATGCACGCGGCGTGGGCGCCATGCAGGCCGTCGAAATCGTGCAGGACAAGCTGGGCGCCGAACCAGCCCCTGCATTGGCGGCGAGTATCGTGCAGCGTGCCTATGAGGCGGGCCTGATCCTCGTGAAAGCCGGTTTCCATGGCAATGTGCTGCGTTTTCTCGGTCCATTGAACATGTCCGACGCCGATTTGCAGCGGGGTCTCGATATCCTGGAAAGCGCCATCACGCGCGTCGCGGCGGAGGCCCGGGCATGAACACATTGCTTAAACTCGGCAATGCCCGCAAGGTCGTGCGCCAGCTGGGCGCGGCCGGCCCCGGCATGAACGTACTGGTGCTCTACGATTTCTACACCGAGCACAATGTCGAGCCGCTGGCCATTGCCGTGCAGGAGTGCGGCGCCCAGTTGCACCTGCTGCAGATCGCCGGCAGCCGCCAGCACGGGCGGCCTTTCTCGGAAGTCGTCGCCCAGGCCATGTGCGCGGCGGACCTGGTCATCGCGCTGACCCGCGCCAACGCCGCGCATACCGAGGCGCGCCAGCAGGCCACGCGCGCCGGCGTGGGCGTCATCGTGCTGCCGGAATCCGACGCTCCGGATTTCTTCCTGGCCGACGGCTGGAATGCCGATTTCGATGCGCTGCGCCCACAGATCCAGGGGTTGGCCGACGCGCTGACGCGGGCCGACACCGCGCGCGTCACCAGCCAGGCGGGCACCGACATCCGCATGAGCATCGCCGGGCGGCGCGGCCGCGCGTTGCATGGCTTCGCCAATACCGTCGACATTTCGGCCGGCTATTGTCTGGAGTCGAGCCTGGCGCCCGTGGAGGGCACCGCGCAAGGGGTGATCGTGGTCAATGCCAGCATCCCGGGCGTCGGACTGGTACGCGATGAGCCGGTGCGCATCGTCTATGAGCGCGGCATGGCCGTCTCGATCGAGGGCGGCGAACTGGCCCGGCGCTTCCGCGAACTGTTGGCCGGTTTCGACGATCCCGGCGTCTACAACCTGGGCGAACTGGGCGTCGGCATGAACCCCTGCTGCACGCTGGACGGCACTATGTTGTCCGACGAAAGCGTCTACGGATCGATCCAGCTGGCATTGGGTACCAGCGCCTATATCGGCGGCACCGTCAAGGCGGCGGCCCACTACGACACCATCCTCACCGACGCGCAGCTGTGGCTGGACGACCGGCTGGTGCTGGATGGCACCCGCCTCGACCTGGGAGAGCCAGCATGACCATACGGACAGAGCGCGGCGAACACGGCATTGCCACCGTGCTGTTCGACCGGCCCGCCAAGCGCAATGCGTTCACCCTGGACATGTACCGGCAGTTCGGCGCAGCCATCGATGCGCTGGACGCGGACGACGCGGTGCGCTGCATTGTGTTGCGCGGGGCGGGCGGCGCATTCTGCGCCGGCAGCGATATCGGCGGGTTCGGCGAGGATCGCAGCGGCGCCGCCCAGGCGCGCGAGTACGCCGACCTGACGCTGGATATGACCGATCGCCTCAAGCTGACCCGGCATCCCACCGTCGCATGCATCGAAGGGCCCTGCGTGGGCGGCGGACTGGAGATCGCCGCGCTATGCGACGTGCGCATCGCGGCGCGCAGTGCCCGCTTCGGCATCCCGGTCAATCGGATTGGCCTGACGCTCGACTATCGCGAGCTGGCCGACCTGGTCGCCTTGGTGGGGGCGGCCAGCACGCTCGAGATCCTGCTCGAAGGCGCGGTTTTCGATGCGGACGACGCATTGCGCAAAGGGTTGCTGACCCGCGTGGTGGACGACGCGGACGTGGTCGCGCATGCCTACCAGTGCGCCGCGCGCATCGCCACTGCCGCGCCGCTGGTCAACCGCTGGCACAAGAAGTTCGTGCGCCGTCTGGCCGGCAAGCAGGAGCTGGACGAGCAGGAGCGGCTGGAGCCGTACGCCTGTTTCGATACTGAAGACTACCGCATCGGCAAGGCGGCATTCCTGCGCAAGGAAAAGCCCGCCTTCGTCGGTCGCTGAACGCCGAGGAGTCCCGTTCATGGCACCACAAGCTTCCCTGCCGCTGGCTGGCTTGAAAATACTGGACCTGTCCCAGATCATGGCCGGTCCTTACTGCACGATGGTCCTGGCCGACCTGGGCGCCGAGGTCATCAAGATCGAGAAACCTGGCGCCGGCGACGACGCGCGCGAAATGGGGCCCTACGTTAATGGCGAATCCACCTGCTTTGCGCAGATCAACCGCAACAAGCTGGGCATTTCGCTCAACCTGAAGCATCCGGGCGTGCGCGAGATTGTCTACGACATGGTGCGCTGGGCCGACGTGGTGGTCGAGAACTACCGGGTCGGCGTGACTCGGTCGCTCGGGTTGGATTACGACACTCTCAGCCATATCAATCCGCGCCTGGTGTATTGCTCGATTTCCGGCTACGGGCAGACCGGGCCATATGCGTCCAAGGGCGGCTTCGATCTGGTAGCCCAGGGCATGACCGGCATCATGAGCATGACCGGCGAGCCGCAAGGCCGGCCGCTGAAGTCCGGTATCGCCATCTACGATGTGGGCGCCGGGCTGACCGCGTCATATGCCATCCTGGCCGCGTGCATGCACCAGCGCCAGACCGGCGAAGGGCAGCACATCGACATCTCCCTGGCCGAGTGCGGGCTGCCGTGGTTCATCTGGGAGGCCGCCGCGTACTTCGCCGAGGGCACTATCCCGCAGGTCACGGGCAGCCGCCACCGGGTCTCGGCGCCATACCAGGCGTTCCAGACCGGCGACGGCTATATCATCATCGGCGCAGCCAACCAGCGCACCTGGGAACGCCTTTGCTCCGATGTGCTGGGGCGTCCCGAATGGATCACCGACCCGCGCTTTGCCACCAATTCCGACCGCATGGCCAACATACACGTGCTCGAGCCGTTGCTCGAGGCCGAGTTCGCGCATGCCGATGCCGCCACGTGGATCCAGCGCTGCGAGGCCGCCAGCGTGCCGTGCGGTCCGATCAACGATTTCGGGCAGGCGGTCAACGACCCGCACTACGCCGCGCGCGGCATGATCCAGGAGCTCGACCATCCAAGGCTGGGCCGCATGAAGACCATCGGCATCCCGACGCATTTCTCGCGTACGCCGGGTCAGGTGCGCATGCCCGCGCCGTTGCATGGACAACATACCGACGAGGTGCTGGAGCGCTTTGGCGTAGACGCGCAACGGCGCGACCGACTGCGCCGGGAAGGTGCCATACAGTAGCGATTGCAATTGCGCCGGCGCCGCTTCCTGGCGGACGCCGGCCTGGCAGCAAGCCCTGCCGCAACCGCGCGGGGCGACAACAAGAAGCAACAAGGGGCCGGGCAATCCTGCCGGCATATTCGAACAAAGATCAATGCGCGTACGGCGCAGAAGGAACGAATATGAAGCCGAACCTGATTAACCACAAACGCCGGCGGTTCGTCTCGTCCAGCGCGGCCATAGGCGCGCTGGCGATGCTCCCGTGGGTATCGCGGGCGCAGCAGGCGGCGCCTTTCCGCGTGGGGGCGCTGAACTCGATCACCGGCGTGGGCGGGCCATACGGCGGCGCCATGCTCCAGGCGATCCGCATTGCGGTCGACGAAGTCAATGCGGCGGGCGGGGCGGCGGGGCGCCCCCTGGAGCTTTACGCCGAAGACGATCAGACCAAGCCCGACGCGGCGGTGCTGGCAGTCAAGAAACTCATCGAGATCAACCGGGTCGAGGCCGTGGTCGGCATATGGCCTTCTGCAGTCGGCTTGGCCGTGATGCCGATCACCAATAATGCCGGCCTGATCATGATGAACACCTGCGGCGCTCCCGAGATGCTGACGGAGAACAAGAAAGGCCTGGCGTGGATGTTCCAGGCATCCAACGCCGTGTTTGGCAAGGCGTTCGCCGAGGTCGCGCGCCAGCGCGGCTACAAGCGGCCGGCCGTGATGGCGTTCAATAACTCCACCTTCGTCGGCCTTGCGGACTATTTCCGGCAAAGCTGGGAGGCGGGCGGCGGCAAACTCAGCGAATACGTCATCTACGAGCCTAACCAGACCACCTATCGCACCGAACTGAGCAAGGTGCTGGCAACCAAGCCTGACGTGATCGCATTGGGATCCTACCGGCCCGACGCTACGATCCTGCTGCGCGAGTGGTTCCAGACCGGCCAGGACTGCAAGTTCATCATGCCGGGTTGGACCGCCAACGAAGACCTGGTCAAGGCGCTCGGCAAGGAGGCGACCGAGGGCATTATCTCCATTTCCAATGTGGCCGCGCACGATCACGAGGCCTACAAGCGCTTCGCCGGGAAATTCCGGGCCAAGATGAACCGCGAACCCGACATCTTCGCGGCGCAGAGCTACGACATGGTCATCACGCTTGCCTTGGCCATCGAGGCGGCGGGGCCGGCGGCGTCCTCCGGGGAGGTCAACGGGCACATCAAGAGCGTGGCGGCGGGCGGCCAGAAGGTCTCGTCCTTTGAACAGGGCCGCGATGCATTGAAAAGCGGCGCCGATATCGACTACGAGGGCGCATCGTCCAGCCTGAATTTCGGGGCGCACGGCGAAACCGTGCCCGATTTCGGCGTGTTCGAGATTACCCAGGGAAAACTCGTGCTGAAGGAGACGGTGCCTGGCGCGATCGCCTGAGCACGGAGCCGATATGGAAGCGATCGCAATCTTGAATGCGGCCATCAATGGCGTGGTGCTCGGCACGCTGTTGGCCTTGCCGGTGCTGGCCATCACCCTGGTCTTCGGCATCTCGCGGTTTCCCAACGCCGCAACGGGCGACTACATGACGCTGGGGGCCTATACCGCCATTGCCGTGCAGACCTTCATCGGCAGTTCGCTGGTGCTCGGGGTGCTGGCCGCATGCGTCGTCACGGCGCTGGTGTCGGTGGGATTCTATCTCTGGGTGTTCCGGGCGTTGGCCAACCGGTCGAATGTGTCCTGCCTGGTGGCTTCGCTAGGCATAGCCTTCGTGGTGCGCAACACCATCACGTTCTTCGCCGGCCAGGACCAGTACAACCTCGATGTGCCCCTGGTGCGCGCGTGGAACTTCGGCGGCATACGGATACTGCCCACCGACCTCTACATCATGGCGACGGCCGCCATCGCGCTGATGCTGGTCTTCGTGCTGCTGTACGGCACGCCGCTGGGCCGGCGCATGCGCGCGGTGGCCGCCAACCCCGAGCTGGCGGCCGCCAGCGGCATCCGCTCCAAGCGCGTGATGCTGTGCCTGTGGACGCTGTGCGGGGCCTTTTGCGGCCTGGGGGGGGCGTGCTGCTGGGCATCAAGGCGGTGGTCGTGCCGGAACTGGGCTTCGAGCTGCTCATGCCCATGTTCTCGGCGGTTGTGCTGGGCGGTATCGGCCATCCGGTGGGCGCCATTGTCGGCACGCTGCTGTTCAGCGTTTCCCAGGAGATCGCCAGCCTGTATGTCGGGCCGGCCTACAAGATCGTCCTGGCCTTTGTCGTGCTTCTGCTTGTGCTGCTGGCGCGTCCGCAGGGCATTTTCGGCCGTCCCCTGGCAGCGAGGTAAACAAGATGGAAGCCTATCTGATCGCGATCTCCATCGGGATACTCATCTACATGCTCATGGCGGTGGGGCTGTCCCTGCATTACGGGTTCACCGGCCTGGTGAACTTCGGCCACGTGGGATTCTTCGCCATCGGGTCGTATGCGTCGGCGCTGCTGGCGCTCGAGGGCGTGCCCATTCCGCTGGCCATGGCTGGCGCGACGATCATCACCGCACTGGCGGCTTATCCCTTGGGCATGGTGGCCCTGAGGCTGGGCAGCGACTACCTGGCCATTGTCACGCTGGGGTTCTCCGAGTCGGTGCGCATGATGCTGCAGACAGAAGAGTGGTTAACGCGCGGCATGCACGGCCTGCCTGGCATTCCCCGGCTGTTCGCCGGCCTGGTGCCGGCCGGGCAGATTGATTTCTGGATACTGGTCAGCCTGGTGACCGCCAATGCCATTGTGTTCTGGCTGGTGACGCGGGTCGTGCGTAGTCCCTTCGGGCGGGTCATCGAGGCCATCCGCGACAACGAAGTGGCGGTGCGTGCGCTGGGCAAAGATCCGGCGCGCTTCAAGACTCGTTCGCTGATGCTTGGCGCCGGCCTGGCCGGCCTGGCGGGGGGCCTTCCAGGCGCATTACCTGACGTTTCTCAGTCCCGACCAGTTTGTGCCATTGATTACCTTCTATATCTGGATCGCCGTATTCGTCGGCGGCGCCAACCGGCTCAAGGGCGTGGCCCTGGGGACGGTGATCCTGGTGGGGTTCCTGGAGGGCTCGCGATTCGTCCGGGAATTCCTGGGCGGAATTTCCGAAGTCCAGATGGCCAGCGTGCGCATCTGGGTGATCGGCATGGCCCTGATCCTCATCGTGCTCTACCGCCCCCAAGGCGTGATGGGCAAGGCAAACGGGAGGAACCGGTCATGAAGATGCTGGAGGTCTGCAATATCAGCGCCGCGTTTGACGGTTTCAAAGTGCTGGACGATGTCAGCCTGCATCTGGACCGTGGCGAGCTGCTGGGGCTGATCGGCACCAACGGAGCCGGCAAGAGCACGCTGTTTTCGGTTATTACCGGTTATGTGCCGCGCCAGGCCGGCCGCGTCCGCTTCGGCGGACAGGACCTTGACGAACTGGCCGTGCACAAGCGTGTCAGGCTGGGGTTGGCCCGTACGTTCCAGGTGCCGCGCGAGTTCTCGCAGCTCTCGGTGCTGCACAACATGATGGCGGCCTCGCCCGACCTGCGCGGCGAGAAGCTGCTGTCATTGTTCTTCGCCGCGCGGCAGGTCGCGCGCGAAGAGCGGCGCGCCGCCGAACAGGCCCGTGAGCTGCTGGATTTTCTCAACCTCGCGCGGGTAGCCGACACCCCGGCGGGCATGTTGTCCGGCGGCCAGAAGAAGTTGCTGGAGCTGGGCCGGCTGCTCATGCTTGAACCGCGCTGCATCATGCTCGACGAGCCGTTCGCCGGTGTCAATCCGGTACTGATCGAGGAATTGTCCGAGCGGATCGTGACGCTGAACCAGCGCGGCATGACCGTGCTCATCATCGAGCACAACCTCGAAGCGCTGGCGCGCATCGTGTCGCGCCTGTATGTGATGGATCGCGGCCGCGTGATCGCCGAGGGCAGGCCGCGCGAAGTGCTGGCCCAGCCCGCCGTGCGCGAGGCCTACATGGGAGGCGTGATATGAGTACGCAAGCAACGCCCGCCGCCAGCCTGCTGTCGCTGCGCGGCATGGCGGGCGGCTACGGCGACGTGGACATCGTCTGCCACATCGACATGCACGTCGCGGCACGCGAGGCGGTCACCATCGCCGGCACCAACGGCGCGGGCAAGTCCACCCTGATCAAGGCCGTGATGGGGCTGCTGCCGCGGCTGAGCGGCAGCCTGGAATTCGACGGGACCGACTTGCGCACCCTGGCCGTCGAGGATCGCGTCCGCATCGGTATTTCGTATGTGCCCCAGGTGCATAACGTATTCGGCGACCTCACCGTGCTCGAAAATCTGCAAGTGGTCGAACACGTCGGCCAGCCCCGGGCGCGCATTGCCGAGATGTTCGACATGTTTCCGGCGCTGGCCGGACGGCGGCGTACGCAGGCCTGCAATTTGTCGGGCGGCGAACGCCAGCAACTGGCATTCGCCCGCGCCTTGATGCCGGCGCCGCGGCTCATGCTGCTCGACGAGCCGTCGGCCGCGCTTTCGCCGGCGCTGACCGAGCAGGTGTTCAACGAGGTCAAGCGTTTGCCGGCATTGGGTGTGGCGGTGCTCATGGTCGAGCAGCGCGCCCGCCAGGCGCTGCAGTTCAGCGACCGGGGCTACATCCTCGACTCTGGCCGCATCGTGCTGACCGATACCGGCGCCAACCTGCTCGCCAATGAAGAAATGGCCGACCTGTATATCGGCCGCGGCTCTCACTCCGATTCGCAAGGAAATCCCGCATGACTTCCCCGACCACCGATTCCGTCCCGCGGCGCCCCGCGCCATCGGAGCTGGCCCGCCTCACGATGGCCGAAGGCCTGCGCGCGCTGGCGTCCGGCCGCCTCACCTGCGAAGCCTGGGCCCAGGCCTGCCTGGAGCGCATCGCCGCGCGCAATTCCGACGTGCGAGCCTGGGTCCACGTCGCCGGCGACGCCGCGCTGGCCCGCGCCCGCGCGCTGGACAAGGCGGGCCGCACCCGCCCGTTCGATGGGGTGCCATTGGGAATCAAGGACACCATCGACACGGCCGACATGCCGACGGAGCTGGGCGATCCGGACATTTTTCCCGGCCGCCAGCCGGCAGTGGACGCGCCGGTGGTCGCCCGCGCGCGCGCGTTGGGCTACAACCTGCTGGGCAAGAACACGGTATCGCGCCATGCCATCATGTTGCCCGGGCCGTGCCGCAATCCGCACGATATCCGGCGCACGCCGGCCGCTTCTTCTGCCGGCTCGGGGGCGGCGGTCGCCGATTTCATGACGCCCCTCTCGATTGGCACGCAGACCGCCGGCTCCATCCTGCGGCCCGCCTCGTTCTGCGGCGCCGTCGGCTTCAAGCCGACGCTGGACACCATTCCCTATGTGGGGATCCGCAACTATTCGCGGCCGTTGGACGTTGTGGGGCCGCTGTGCCGCTCGGTCGAGGATGCCCAGTTGTTCATGCGCGGATTCTCGGGCGACCCGCGCTATGACCGGCCTGCGCCCGACGCGATGCCGCGCCTGGGGGTCTGGCGTCCGCGCGACTGGCCGCAAGCCGAACCCGGCGCCCAGGCCATCTTCGAGGAGAACCTGGCGGCGCTGGCGCGGGCCGGGGCTTCGCTCGCGCCCCTGTCGATGCCGCCTTCGTACGAGGAAATCGGGGATATCCAGGACATCATCATGGCGTACGACCTGGCCCGCGAATACGACGATCTGCGTCGCCACCATGCGCGCCATTGCGATTCCGAGCTGTTGTCCTATCTGGAGCTGGGCCGGTCGTACAGCGACGCGGACTATGCCGCCGCGCTGGATGCGGCCGATGGTTGCCGCCGCCAATTCTACGACCTGGCCCGCGACGTGGACGCGATCGTCATGCCGGCAACACTCGGCGAGGCCCCCGACGCCAGCAGCACCGGAAGCTCGGTGTTCATTCGGGCGTGGTCGCTGCTGCACAATCCGTCGCTGTCGCTGCCGGTCGCTCGCGGCGAGCATGGCTTGCCCATCGCCATCCAGCTGGTCGGTTTCGTGGGCGAGGATGCGGCCCTGCTGGCCTGGGCGCGCAAGGTGGAAAGCGTGCTGGGCAACCGGGCGCATGACACCTGAGCCGCGCCGCCCGGCGACTCAGCGCAGGTCGGCCGGCAGCAGCGGTTCGATGGCGCCCCAGAGTTCGTCGGGGGTGTTGGCGCAGGCCTCGGCCGACCAGGTGGTGACGTTCTCGTCCTGGCCCAGGTAACCGTAGGCAGCGGCCACGGCCGGCATGCCGGCGGCGTGGGCCGCCTGGATGTCGCGCAGGTCGTCGCCCACGTAGACGCAGCGGTCGGTGGCGTAGCCGGCCTCGCGCGCGGCGTGCAGCAGCGGCGCGGGATGCGGCTTGGCGTGTTCGGTGGTGTCGCCGCACACCAGCACGGCGCTGTCGCGCGTCAGGCCCAGGAACTCGACGATGGGCAGGGTCAGGTAGGTGACCTTGTTGGTGACGATCCCCCAGGCCAGCCCGCGCGCGCGGATGCCGTCGAGCAGGGGGGCGATGCCCGGGAAGAGCCGGCTGTGCACGGTCGAGCCGGCTGCGTAGTCCTGCAGGAACTGCTGGCGGGTAGGTTCGTAATCGGGATGCCCGGGCAGCAGGTC
Organism: Bordetella genomosp. 2; assembly: GCF_002261345.1. Taxonomy (GTDB): domain Bacteria; phylum Pseudomonadota; class Gammaproteobacteria; order Burkholderiales; family Burkholderiaceae_B; genus Bordetella_A. Next base: position 998,037 of record NZ_NEVT01000003.1, read on the forward strand.
GAGCGCGATGCGCAACAGCCCGCGCGCGCCTTGCGAGGCGACCGGGCGCAGGGTTTCGTAGGGCAGGGGCTGCAGGCCCCGGCGGATGCGCTGTTGGTTGGCGGCGGCGGCCAGGTCGGGGGCGGTGTCGGCCAGGGTGCCGTCGAAGTCGAACAGGATCAGGGCGCTCATTTGCGGGTGGCCATCAGGTAATTCACCGAAGTGTCGTCCGACAGGCTGTAGACCTGGGTTATGGGGTTGTATTCCATGCCGCGCATGCTGGCGGGTTCCAGCCCGGCCTGGCGCGCGGCCGCCGCCAGCTCGCTGGGCTTGATGAACTGCTCGTGGCTGTGCGTGCCGCGCGGCAGCAGCCGCAGCACGTACTCGGCGCCGATGATGGCGTACAGGAACGACTTGGCGTTGCGGTTGAGCGTCGAGAAGAACACCCAGCCGCCCGGCTTGGCCAGGGTCGCGCAGGCGCGCACCACGGAGCCGGGGTCGGGCACGTGTTCGAGCATTTCCATGCAGGTCACCACGTCGTAGCGGCCCGGCTGCTCGGCGGCCAGCTGTTCGACCGGCACGGCGCGGTATTCCACCTGCACGCCGGATTCCAGGCCGTGCAGGCGGGCGATTTTCAGCGAGCGCTCGGCCAGGTCGATGCCCGTGACCTGGGCCCCCGCCACCGCCATGCTTTCGGAGAGGATGCCGCCGCCGCAGCCGACGTCCAGGACCGTCTTGCCGGCCAGGCTGCCGGCGCAGTCCTGGATCCAGCCCAGGCGCAACGGGTTGATGGCGTGCAGCGGCTTGAATTCGCTTTCGGGGTCCCACCAGCGGGCGGCCAGGGCGGCGAATTTGTCCAGCTCGGCCTGGTCGGCGTTGATGCCGGGGGTGGCGGGTGCGGAGGTCTGGGTCGTCATGGGCGGATGGGCGGCAAAAAAAAAGGGCCTCGCATAGCGAGGCCCTTCATTGTAGCGGCTAGCGCGTCGATTAACGGCGGCTACCCACGACTTCGATTTCAACGCGACGGTTCTGGGCACGGCCTTCACGCGTCTTGTTGGAAGCGACGGGCTGCAGTTCGCCCTTGCCTTCCGTGTAGATGCGGTTGGGGTCGACGCCCTTGCTGACCAGGTACGACTTGACCGAAGCGGCGCGGCGCTCGGACAGCTTCTGGTTGTAGGCTTCGGTACCGATCGAGTCGGTGTGGCCGACGGCGATGATGGTTTCCAGATCGATGCCCGAGGCTTGCTGAGCGACTTGGTCCAGCAGTTGGCGGCCTTCCGGCTTCAGGGTCGACTTGTCGAAATCGAAGAACGTATCGGCATTGAAGACGACCTTGGTGGCCATGGGGGTGGGCTTGGCGGGCGCCTGAGCGACCGGCACGCCATCGCAGCCCGGGACGCCGGTGGCCGGGGTCCAGAAGGCATCGCGCCAGCACAGTTCATTGGTGCCGTTCATCCACACGTCGCCGAACGGGTTGCGCCAGTTGTCAACCGTTTCGGGGTACGACTGGGCCGAGGCTACACCAGAGGCCGTAACGGCGGCGAAGGCGAGCGCCAGAGCGAATTTGGAGGGTTTGTTCATGTTTCTCCTCGTTGAGCTTGAAGCTGGATAAGTGACTCGCAGCGAACCCCCGCCGCATATCAGGAAAACGGGGCCAGTATAGCAACGCTCAGAAAAGGTTCAAAGGATCGCTACCGGGTCTCCCTGCGTGCTGGAAACAATCTTAAGGCATTTGATGACCTTTGGCTTCCCTCGCAAGCCGCATTGATGCTGGATATGATCTTTTCTTCTCTATGTGCCATGAGGGATGTTGGTTTTTGACAACAGGGCGGTGAAAACTGCCAGATGCTTTCGCCATGCGCGCCCGCGCCGCGGGTTTCCCGGTCGTCGGACAATCGGGTGATAGAATTTCCTGTTTACCCGGCCCGGGTTTCTCTTACTCGATTCAGTCGCTATATATATGGATTCCTTCGCCAAGGAGACGCTTCCGGTATCGCTGGAAGAAGAGATGCGCCGCAGCTACCTGGATTACGCCATGAGCGTGATCGTCGGGCGGGCGCTGCCAGATGTGCGCGACGGCCTCAAGCCCGTGCACCGGCGCGTGCTCTATGCGATGCACGAGCTGAACAACGACTGGAACCGCGCTTACAAGAAATCCGCCCGCATCGTCGGCGACGTTATCGGTAAGTACCACCCGCACGGCGACCAGTCGGTCTACGACACCATCGTCCGCATGGCGCAGGATTTCTCCATGCGCTACATGCTGGTCGACGGCCAGGGCAACTTCGGCTCGATCGACGGCGACAGCGCCGCGGCCATGCGTTACACCGAAATCCGCCTGGCCAAGATCGCCCACGAACTGCTGGCCGATATCGACCAGGAAACCGTCGATTTCGGGCCCAACTACGACGGCAGCGAGCAAGAGCCGCTGCTGCTGCCCTCGCGGCTGCCCAACCTGCTGGTCAACGGCAGCTCGGGGATCGCGGTGGGCATGGCGACCAACATCCCGCCGCACAACCTGCAAGAGGTGGTCGACGGCTGCCTGTACTGCCTGCGCAACCCCGATTGCACGGTCGACGAGCTCATCGAGGTCATCCCCGCGCCCGACTTCCCCACCGGCGGCATCATCTACGGCATGGCCGGCGTGCGCGAGGGCTATCGCACCGGCCGCGGCCGGGTGGTCATGCGCGCCAAGACCCACTTCGAGGACATGGAAAAGGGCAACCGGCAGGCCATCGTGGTCGACGCCATTCCCTACCAGGTCAACAAGAAGACGCTGCAGGAACGCATTGCCGAGCTGGTCAACGAGAAGAAGATCGAAGGCATCGCCGACATCCGCGACGAATCCGACAAGGACGGCATGCGGCTGGTCATCGAGCTCAAGCGCGGCGAGGTGCCCGAGGTCATCCTCAACAACCTGTACAAGAACACGCAGCTGCAGGACACCTTCGGGATGAACCTGGTGGCGCTGGTCGACGGCCAGCCGCGCCTGCTCAACCTGAAGCAGATGATCACCTACTTCCTGCAGCATCGCCGCGAAGTGGTGACCCGCCGCACCGTGTTCCAGTTGCGCAAGGCGCGCGAGCGCGGCCACGTGCTGGAAGGCCTGGCCGTGGCGCTGGCGAACATCGACGACTTCATCGCCATCATCAAGGCCGCGCCCACGCCGCCGGTGGCGCGCCAGGAACTGATGTCGCGCTCGTGGGATTCCTCCCTCGTGCGCGAGATGCTGTCGCGTTCCGACCTCGACGCGGTGGGCGGCCGCGCGGCGTTCCGTCCCGACGACCTGCACGAGAGCTTCGGCCTGCAAGGCGACGGCCTGTACCGCCTGAGCGAAACCCAGGCGCAGGAAATCCTCAACATGCGCCTGCAGCGCCTGACCGGCCTCGAGCAGGACAAGATCGTCGGCGAGTACAAGGACGTCATGGCGAACATCGCCGACCTGCTCGACATCCTCGCCAAGCCCGAGCGCATCACCACCATCATCGGCGAGGAGCTGCAGGCCATCAAGGCCGAGTTCTCCACCGGCGCCAAGGACGTGCGCCGTTCCGAGATCGAACTGAACGCCACCGAGCTCGACACCGAAGACCTGATCACGCCCACCGACATGGTGGTGACGCTGTCGCACGCCGGCTACATCAAGAGCCAGCCGTTGTCGGAATATCGTTCGCAGAAGCGCGGCGGACGCGGCAAGCAGGCCACGGCCATGAAGGAAAACGACTGGATCGACCAGCTCTTCATCGCCAATACGCACGACTACCTGCTGTGCTTCTCCGATCGCGGCCGGGTGTACTGGCTGAAGGTCTGGGAAGTGCCGCAAGGCACGCGCAATTCGCGCGGCAAGCCGATCGTCAACATGTTCCCGCTGGCCGACGGCGAGAAGATCACCGTGGTGCTGCCGGTCAAGGAATTCAGCGAAGACAACTACGTCTTCATGGCGACCTCGCGCGGCACCGTCAAGAAGACGCCGCTGTCCGATTTCTCCAACCCGCGCAAGGCCGGCATCATCGCGGTGGCGCTGGACGACGGCGACTACCTCATCGGCGCCGATCTCACCGACGGCAAGCACGACGTGATGCTGTTCTCCGACGCCGGCAAGGCCGTGCGCTTCGACGAGAACGACGTCCGGCCCATGGGCCGCAATGCCCGCGGCGTGCGCGGCATGACGCTCGAGGACGGCCAGACGGTCATCGCCCTGCTGGTGGCCGGCGACGAGTCGCAAAGCGTGCTGACCGCCACCGAGAACGGCTACGGCAAGCGCACGTCCATCACCGAATACACCCGCCACGGCCGCGGCACCAAGGGCATGATCGCCATCCAGACCTCGTCGCGCAACGGCAAGGTGGTGGGCGCGGTACTGGTGATGCCGTCCGACGAAATCATGCTGATCACCACCGGCGGCGTGCTGGTGCGCACCCGGGTCGGCGAAATCCGTGAAATGGGGCGCGCCACGCAGGGCGTCACCCTGATCAGCGTGGACGACGGCAGCAGCCTGTCGGGCGTGCGCCGGGTGGTCGAAAGCGACGCCGACGCCGACGATGAAGAAGAATCCGAAGCCATGGATGCCGACGGCGATTCCGGCGCTTCGCCCGAACCGACCGAACCTACGGAGTAATCATGGCCCGTCCCTGGAACTTCTCGGCAGGCCCGTCGGCCTTGCCCGAGCCGGTGTTGCAGCAGGCCGCCGCCGAGATGCTGGATTGGCGCGGCAGCGGCATGTCCGTGATGGAAATGAGCCACCGCGGCAAGCATTTCGTGCAAATCTGCGACCAGGCCGAGGCCGACCTGCGCGACCTGCTGGGCGTGTCGGCCGACTACGCCGTGATGTTCATGCAGGGCGGGGGGCTGGGCGAAAACGCCATCGTGCCCATGAACCTCATCGGGCGGCGCGGCCAGCCCGCCGCCGACTTCGTGGTGACGGGACATTGGTCGACGCGTTCGCACAAGGAAGCGGGCCGCTACGGCAACACCCATATCGCCGCCAGCAGCGGCGCCGCCACCGAGATCGACGGGCGCGAGCAGGGCCCCTGGACCTGGGTGCCGCCGGTCGAGACCTGGCAGGTGCGGCCGGAGGCCGCCTACCTGCATTTCTGCAGCAACGAAACCATCAATGGCGTCGAGTTCACCGACTGGCCCGATACCGCCGCGCTGGGCGCGCCGGACGTGCCGCTGGTGGTCGACGCCTCCTCGCACTTCCTGTCGCGTCCCATGGACGTCGCGCGCGCCGGCCTGGTGTTCGCCGGCGCCCAGAAGAATGCCGGCCCGGCCGGCGTCACCGTGGTGATCGCGCGCCGCGACCTGCTCGGCAAGGCGCTGCCGATCTGCCCCTCGGCGTTCGACTACGCCAACGTGGCGGCCGAGCATTCGCGCTACAACACGCCGCCGACCTTCGCCATCTACATGGCCGGCCTGGTGTTCAAGTGGGTCAAGGAGCAGGGCGGCGTAGCCGGCATGGAGGCCGCCAACCGCGCCAAGGCCGACCTGCTGTACGGCTATCTGGACAGCACCTCCTTCTACCGCAACCCCGTGCACGCCGCGGCGCGCTCGCGCATGAACGTGCCGTTCGTGCTGCGCGATGAATCGCTCAACGACGCCTTCCTGCAGGGCGCCGAAGCAGCCGGGCTGATGCAGCTCAAGGGCCACAAGAGCGTGGGCGGCATGCGCGCCTCGATCTACAACGCCATGCCGCTGGACGGCGTGCAGGCGCTGGTCGACTACCTGCGGGATTTCGAGCGCCGCCATGGATGATTCCCTGCAAGGCAAGCTCAAGCCGCTGCGCGAGCGCATCGACGCCATCGATGCGCAGATCCTCGACCCGCTGTCGCAGCGCGCCCGCGCCGCGCTCGAGGTCGGCGAAGCCAAGCACGCCGCTGCCGCCGACGGCCCGGTGCTGCGTCCCGAACGCGAGGCGGAAGTCATCCGCCGCCTGCAGCAGCTCAACCCCGGCCCGTTTCCGCGCGATGCCGTGGCCTCGGTCTGGACCGAAATCATCTCCGCCTGCCGCGGCCTGGAGCGCGGCATGACCGTGGCCTACCTGGGGCCGCGCGGCTCGTTTTCCGAGCAGGCGGCGCTCGAGCATTTCGGCCGCGCCGTGCAGCAACTGCCCTGTCCGTCGTTCGACGAAGTGTTCCGCGCCGTCGAGGCCGGGCAGGCCGATGTCGGCATGGTGCCGGTGGAAAACTCCACCGAGGGCGCGGTCAACCGCAATCTCGACCTGCTGCTGACCACCCCGCTCAAGATACTGGGGGAACGCTCCGTCGACATCCGCCACTGCCTCATGACGCAGTCGGGTTCCATGGACGGCGTGACCGCCATCGCCGCGCATCCGCAGGCGCTGGCGCAGTGCCAGGGCTGGCTGAACCGCCATTACCCGGGCCTGGAGCGCGTCGCCGAGGCCAGCAATTCCGAGGCCGCCCGCGTCGCCGCCGGCAACCCGGCGATTGCCGCGATCGCCGGCGAGAGCGCCGCGCCGGCCTGGAACCTGCAGGTCGTCGCCGCCGGCATCCAGGACGATCCCAACAACCGCACGCGCTTCCTGGCCGTGGGCCATATCCAGACGCTGCCCAGCGGCCGCGACAAGACCAGCCTGATCCTGGCCGTGCCCAACCGCGCCGGCGCGGTCTACGACATGCTGGCGCCGCTGGCCGCCAACGGCGTGTCGATGACCCGCTTCGAGTCGCGCCCGGCGCGCACCGGCCAGTGGGAATATTATTTCTACGTCGACGTGCTGGGGCACCGCGACGACCCGCAGGTCGCCCGCGCACTGGCCGACCTGCAGGCGCAGGTCGCTTTCATCAAGGTGCTGGGCTCGTACCCGGCGCAGTAAATCCTCTCGCGTAAGCGCACCGTCATGACCACTCCCAAGCCGTTGACCGCTCCCGCCCACGTCAGTGCCATCGCGCCCTACCAGGCGGGCAAGCCCATCGACGAGCTGGCCCGCGAGTTCGGCCTCGACCCGGCCGGCATCGTCAAGCTGGCGTCGAACGAAAACCCCCTGGGCATGCCCGAATCCGCGCGCCAGGCCCTGCTGGCCGCCGCCGAATCGCTGGCGCGCTATCCGGACCCGAACGGTTTCGACCTGAAATCGGCCCTGGCCGGACGCTACGGCGTGCCGATGGGCTGGATCACGCTGGGCAACGGCTCCAACGACATCCTCGAAATCGCCGCGCTGGCGCTGCTGGAGCCGGGCACCTCGGCCGTGTACGCGCAGCATTCGTTCGCGGTGTACCGGCTGGCCACGCAGGCGCGCGGCGCGCGCCACATCCAGGTGCCGGCGCGCGACTACGGCCACGACCTGGACGCCATGTTCGCGGCCATCGAGGACGACACCCGGCTGGTGTTCATCGCCAATCCGAACAACCCCACCGGCACCTTCGTGCCGGGCGCGGACGTCGCGGCCTTCCTGGCGCGCGTGCACGCGACCCACGGCGATCGCGTCACGGTGGTGCTGGACGAGGCCTACAACGAATATCTCGACCCGGAGCTGCGCTTCGACAGCGTGGCCCTGGTGCGGCAGTACCCCAACCTGATCGTCTCGCGCACGTTCTCCAAGGCCTATGGCCTGGCCGGGCTGCGCGTGGGCTTCGCGGTGGCGCAGCCGGCGCTCACGGACCTGCTCAACCGGGTCCGCCAGCCCTTCAACGTCAATACGCTGGCGCAGGCCGCCGCGATCGCCGCCCTCGGCGACGCCGACTACCTGGCCCGCGCGTACGAACTGAACAAGGCCGGCAAGCGCCAGCTGTGCGAGGCGTTCGACAGCCTCTCGCTGCGCTATGTGCCCAGCTACGGCAACTTCGTGCTGGTGCACGTGGGCGATGCGCCGCGCATCAACCTGGAATTGCTCAAGCGCGGCGTCATCGTGCGGCCGGTGGCCGGCGACGGCCTGCCCGAGTGGCTGCGCGTGACCATCGGCCTGCCGGAGGAAAACCAGCGGTTCATCGCCGCGCTCACGGAAGTCCTGGCCGCATGACGCCCGCCGCGACCGGCGCTGCGACACAGGGGGCCGAGGGCCCCCTGATTCCTGTACTGGCGGTGATCGGCGTCGGCCTGATCGGCGGTTCGGTTGCGCTGGCGTTGCGCCAGGCGGGCCGGGTCGGGCGCGTGCTGGGCGTGGGCCGCAATGCGCAGTCCCTGGCCCGCGCGCAGGCGCTGGGCCTGATCGACGCCGCCGTCACGCCCGAAGAGGCCGCGCAAGCCGACGTGGTGCTGCTGGCCACGCCGGTGGGCGGGCTGGGGGCCATGCTGGCGCGCTTGCGTCCGCACCTGGGCGCCGCCACGCTGTTGACCGACGCCGGCAGCACCAAGGCCGAAGTGGTCGAGGCGGCGCGCGCGGCGCTGGGCGACCGGGTCGCGCAGTTCGTGCCCGGCCACCCCATCGCCGGGGCCGAGCGCAGCGGCCCCGAGGCCGCCGACGCCGGCCTGTATCGCGGCCGCACCGTGATCCTGACGCCGCTGCCGGAGAACCCGCCGGCCGGGGTCGCGCGCGTGCGCGACTTGTGGCAGGCTTGTGGTGCCCGGGTCATCGACATGGACGCCGCCGCGCATGACCGGGTCCTGGCGCCGGTCAGCCACATGCCTCACCTGCTGGCGGCGGCCTACATGGCGCAGGTGGCCGCGGCCGCCGACGCGCCGGCGCGGCTGGCCCTGGCCGGCACCGGGTTCCGCGATTTCACCCGCATCGCGGCGGGGTCGCCCGAAATGTGGCGCGACATTTTCCTGTCCAACCGCGCCGCCTTGCGCGCCGAGCTGGCGGCGGTACGGGCCGTGCTGGACCAGGCCGAGCAGGCCATGGCGGCCGGCGACGGCGGCGCCCTCGAGGCGCTGCTGGAACGCGCCGCGCAGGCGCGCCGCAACTGGCGCAAGGAGTAGTTTTGCCATGACCGGACAGTCGTATCTCGACCTGCCGCGCGCCCGCCAGGCGCGCGGCGTGGTTGCCTTGCCGGGCTCCAAGAGCATTTCCAACCGCGTGCTGCTGCTGGCGGCGCTGGCCGCCGGCAGCACCGACATTTCCGGCTTGCTGGATTCCGACGACACCCGGGTGATGCTGGCAGCCCTGCGCCAGCTCGGGGTCGAGATCGCCGACGGCGGCCCCGGCCGGGCGACGGTGACGGGCGCCGGCCGCTTTCCGGCCGGGCAGGCGGACTTGTTCCTGGGCAACGCCGGCACGGCATTCCGGCCCCTGACCGCGGCCCTGGCCCTGATGGGCGGACAATATCGCTTGTCGGGCGTGCCGCGCATGCACGAGCGTCCCATTGGCGACCTGGTCGATGCGCTGCGGCAGTGGGGCGCCCGGATCGACTACCTGGGGCAGCCTGGCTACCCGCCGCTGGCCATCGGCCAGGGCGAGATCCGCGCCGGCGCGCCGGCGCGCGTGCAGGGCGCGGTGTCCAGCCAGTTCCTGACCGCCTTGCTGCTGGCCGCCCCGGTGCTGGCCCAGGGCAGCGACCGTCCGGTGGTCATCGAAGTGGCGGGCGAACTGATTTCCAAGCCCTACATCGAGATCACCCTCAACCTGATGGCGCGCTACGGCGTGCGGGTGCAGCGCGACGGCTGGCGTTCCTTCTCCATCGAAGCCGGCGCGGCCTATCGCAGCCCGGGCGCCATCGCCGTCGAGGGCGATGCCTCGTCCGCCTCGTACTTCCTGGCGCTCGGCGCCATCGGCGGCGGGCCGGTGCGCGTCACCGGCGTGGGCGCCGACAGCATCCAGGGCGACGTGGCTTTTGCCCGCACCCTCGCCGACATGGGCGTGCAGGTCGAATCCGGCCCGGACTGGATCGAGGCGCGCGGCGTGCGCGTCGACCAGGGCGGCCGCCTCAAGGCCTTCGACGCCGATTTCAACCTGATCCCCGACGCCGCCATGACGGCGGCCGCCCTGGCGCTCTATGCCGACGGGCCGTGCCGCCTGCGCAATATCGGCAGCTGGCGCGTCAAGGAAACCGACCGCATCCACGCCATGCATACCGAGCTGTCGAAGCTGGGGGCGGGCGTGGAGTCCGGCCCCGACTGGCTGCGCATCACGCCGCCGGCGCCGGACGGCTGGCGCGATGCGCAGATTGGCACCTGGGATGACCATCGCATGGCCATGTGCTTCTCGCTGGCCGCCTTCGGGCCCGCCGCGGTGCGCATTCTCGACCCGGGTTGCGTCAGCAAGACTTTCCCCGATTACTTCGATGTCTACGCCGGGCTGGTGGCCGGCCGACCCGGTACCGAATCATGAGCACTGCGCCCGCCATGTCCGCCGATATTCCCGTCATCGCCATCGACGGTCCCACGGCCTCGGGCAAGGGCACCGTGGCCCACCGGGTCGCCAAGGCGCTGGGCTGGGCCGTGCTCGACAGCGGCGCGCTGTACCGGCTCACGGCGCTGGCGGCCCTGAACCGCGGCCTGGCCGCTGAGGACGAGGCCGGCGTGGCGCGCGTGGCGCAGGAGCTGGACGCCCGTTTCGAGGGCCGGCACATCTACCTGGAGGGCGCCGAGGTGGGCGAGACGATCCGCCAGGAGCGGGTCGGCAACTTCGCGTCCCGCATCGCCGCGTATCCGGCGGTGCGGCAGGCCCTGCTCGAGCGCCAGCGGGCTTTCCGCGCGCCGCCCGGGCTGGTGGCGGACGGCCGCGACATGGGCACGGTGGTCTTCCCGGATGCGTCCCTTAAAGTATTCCTGGTGGCGGATGTCGAGGCGCGTGCGCAAAGACGCTGTAAGCAGTTGATCGAAAAGGGAATTTCTGCTAATCTAACCGACCTTTTGCGCGATATGCGCGAACGCGACGCGCGCGATACGCAGCGCGCCACGGCGCCGCTCGTTGCAGCGGCGGATGCACACGTGCTCGATTCGTCCTATCTGACCATCGAGCAAACGGTGCAGGCAGTACTCGATTTCTGGAAAGTTTCAGGCCCTGCCAAGGGCTCGTAGCGCCGGGCGCATGCCCGGGGCGCGGGTGCTGGCAGGTTCATTCACTCCACTGTCGCGGGCAATCCGCTTCGGTGTGTTTTTCAAGGCCATTTTGGCCCAATGGATTTCAACTCAATGTCTTCCGTTTCCACTCCCGCCACCGGCGGCGAAAGCTTCGCCGACCTCTTCGCAGAAAGCCTCAAGACCCAGGACATGAAGTCCGGCGAAGTGATCAGCGCCGAAGTCGTGCGCGTCGACCACAACTTCGTCGTCGTCAATGCCGGCCTGAAGTCCGAAGCGCTGATCCCCCTGGAAGAGTTCCTCAACGACCAGGGCGAACTCGAAGTGCAACCCGGCGATTTCGTCTCGGTGGCCATCGATTCCCTGGAAAACGGCTACGGCGACACCATTCTGTCGCGTGACCGCGCCAAGCGCCTGTCGGCCTGGCTGCAGCTCGAAAAGGCCCTCGAAAACGGCGAACTGGTCACCGGCACCATCACCGGCAAGGTCAAGGGCGGCCTGACCGTCATGACCAACGGCATCCGCGCGTTCCTGCCGGGCTCGCTGGTCGACCTGCGTCCCGTCAAGGACACCACCCCGTACGAAGGCAAGACCCTCGAATTCAAGGTCATCAAGCTCGACCGCAAGCGCAACAACGTCGTGCTGTCGCGCCGCCAGGTGCTGGAAGCCAGCATGGGCGAAGAGCGCCAGAAGCTGCTCGAGACCCTGCACGAAGGCGCCGTGGTCAAGGGCGTGGTCAAGAACATCACCGACTACGGTGCGTTCGTCGACCTGGGCGGCATCGACGGCCTGCTGCACATCACCGACATGGCCTGGCGCCGCGTGCGTCACCCCTCCGAGGTCCTGCAGGTGGGCCAGGAAGTCGAAGCCAAGGTCCTCAAGTTCGACCAGGAAAAGAGCCGCGTCTCGCTGGGCGTCAAGCAGCTGGGCGAAGATCCGTGGGTCGGCCTGGCGCGTCGCTACCCGCAGGGCACCCGCCTGTTCGGCAAGGTCACCAACCTGACCGACTACGGCGCGTTCGTCGAGGTCGAGGCCGGTATCGAAGGCCTGGTGCACGTCTCCGAAATGGACTGGACCAACAAGAACGTCGATCCGCGCAAGGTCGTGACCCTGGGCGAAGAGGTCGAAGTCATGGTCCTCGAGATCGACGAAGACCGTCGCCGCATCTCGCTGGGCATGAAGCAGTGCCGCCAGAACCCCTGGGAAGAGTTCGCCACCAACTTCAAGCGTGGCGACAAGGTCCGTGGCGCCATCAAGTCGATCACCGACTTCGGCGTGTTCGTCGGCCTGCCCGGCGGCATCGACGGCCTGGTGCGCCTGTCCGACCTGTCCTGGACCGAAACCGGCGAAGAGGCCGTCCGCAACTTCAAGAAGGGCGACGAAATCGAAGCCGTGGTGCTGGGCATTGACACCGACAAGGAACGCATCTCGCTGGGCATCAAGCAGCTGGAAGGCGATCCGTTCAACAACTACGTCGCCACCTATGACAAGGGCGCCGTGGTGCAGGGCGTGATCAAGTCGGTCGAGCCCAAGGGCGCGGTCGTCACCCTGTCGGTCGACGTCGAGGGCTACCTGCGCGCCTCCGAGATCTCCTCGGGCCGCGTCGAGGACGCCACCACCGTGCTGAAGGCCGGCGAGAACGTCGAAGCCATGATCGTCAACATCGACCGCAAGACGCGCTCGATCCAGCTGTCGATCAAGGCCCGCGACAACGCCGAGACGGCCGATACCATCCAGCGCATGTCCGAAGCCAGCGCCTCCTCGGGTACCACCAACCTGGGCGCGCTGCTCAAGGCCAAGCTGGATCAACAGCGCAACGACGGCTGATAAGTGACCAAGTCGGAGCTGATCGCCGCACTGGCGGCCCGCTATCCCCAGCTGGCCGCCCGCGACACCGATTACGCCGTCAAGACCATGCTCGATGCAATGACCCAGGCCCTGGCCTCGGGCCAGCGCATCGAGATCCGCGGTTTTGGCAGCTTTTCGCTGTCGCAGCGTTCACCCCGCATCGGGCGCAACCCCAAGTCGGGCGAGCAGGTGCTGGTGCCTGGCAAGCAGGTGCCGCACTTCAAGGCCGGCAAGGAATTGCGCGAGCGGGTCGACATGGCCGGCGGCGACGCCGGCACGCCGTCCGATACCGCCGCGGACGACCCGCTGCCCACGCTGCTCGGCATGCACGCCATGTAGGGTTGCGGCAGGGTGCCTGGCCGTTTGCCGCGGCGGCGCATACCCCGATGAAGCCCCTTGATCCTTCAAGGGGCTTTGTTTTTGCGCGGCGCGGCGGGCCATGCCGCGCGGACGGCGCATTTGTCGCCACCGACCGCGGATTCCGGTCCGCTTCCGCTTACAATTGACAGTCTTGAATTCTCTGGAGCATGCGCCATGCGCTACCTTGTCTGGGCCCTGCGATTGCTCGTTTTCATCGCGGTGCTGATGTTCGCCTTGAAGAACACCGGCCCCGTCGCCGTGAACTTCTACGCCGATTATGTCGTGCAGGACGTCCCGCTCATCGTGGTGATGCTGGTGACGTTCGTGGTCGGCACGGTGTTCGGCCTGCTGCTGACGGTGCCCGCCGCCATGCGCCGGCGCCGCGAAGCCATGCGCCTGCGCCGCGAAGTCGAGCGCCTGCAGGCCGCCGCCAATGGCACGACCCCGCCGGTCGCCCCCGAGGCCATCGCCCCGATGTCGCCGCTGTAAGCGGCGCGCACCGTTTTCCCCGACCGCTACAGAGCTCGCAGCGTGGATTTTGAACCTTGGTGGCTTATTTTCGTGCCCTTGCTGTTTGCATTGGGCTGGCTGGCGGCGCGCTTCGACTTCCGCCAGATGCTGCGCGAGACGCGCACCTTGCCGGATTCCTACTTCCGCGGGCTGAATTTCCTGCTCAATGAGCAACCCGACCGCGCCATCGACGCGTTCGTCGAGGTCGCCAAGCTCGACCCGGAAACCACCGAGCTGCATTTCGCGCTGGGCAGCCTGTTCCGCCGGCGCGGCGAAATGGAGCGCGCCATCCGCGTGCACCAGAGCCTGCTGAACCGGTCCGACCTGCCGGAAGCCGAACGCGAGCACGCCCAGCACGAACTGGCCCACGATTTCCTCAAGGCCGGCATGCTGGATCGCGCCGAGGCGGCTTTCGAGCAGCTCAAGGACACCCGCTACGCCCTTCCGGCGCTGCGCTCGCTGATTCGCATCTACGAGTCCGAACACGACTGGCCGCGCGCCATCGAGGCCGTCAAGACGCTGCACGGCCTGGTCGACGAGCCGGTGCCGCAGATCGTGCACTACTACTGCGAGCAGGCCCAGACCGCGCTGGCGGCCAAGCCGTTCGACGCCGACGCGGCCCATGCGGCGCTCGACGCGGCCGACCACGCGGCCAGCCAGGCGGGCGCCGGCGAAACCGCCGGCAAGCCGGCGAAAGTGCGCACTTCCATGCTGCGCGCGCGCCTGGCCGCTCTCGAGAACGACCCCAAGCGCGAGCGGCTGTACCTCGAATCCATCCTGGCCGACGCGCCGGAGTTCGCCGGCCTGGTGGCCGAGCAGCTGCTGGCCAATTACCGTGCCGCCGACCAGGCCGCCGAGGGCCTGGAACTGCTGCAGAAGCAGTACGGCCATCATCCGTCGCTGGACCTGTTCAACGTCATATTCCGCGAGCTGCGGGTGCAGCGCGGCGCGGCGCCGGCCTGGGCCTTCGCGCGCGGCGCGCTGCGCCATCATCCGTCGCTGCTCGGGCTCGACCGCCTGCTCGAGGCCGAGCTGGGCAGCGCCGCCGGCCAGCCGCCGGGAGAGGCCGAACAAGGGCCCGTGCGCGGCGCCGATCTCACCCTGCTGCGCAGCCTGATCCACAAGCATACGCAGCGCCTGGACCGCTATGCCTGCCGCAATTGCGGCTTCCAGGCGCGGCGGTACTATTGGCAGTGCCCAGGCTGCAACGTCTGGGAGACCTACGCGCCACGCCGTCTGGAAGAACTCGAATGAAATCCTATCCCGCCGAGGCCATCGCGCGCAGCCGCGTGCTCGTCGTGGGCGACATCATGCTGGACCGCTACTGGTTCGGCGAGGTCGACCGCATCTCGCCCGAGGCGCCGGTGCCCGTGGTGCGCGTGGCGCGCCGCGAAGACCGCCTGGGCGGCGCCGCCAACGTGGCGCGCAACGTCGCCGCCCTGGGCGGGCAGGCCACGCTGCTGGGCATCGTCGGCGCCGACGAGGCGGGCGAGGGCATCGGCCGGCTGGCCGAGCAGGCCGGCGTGCAGGCCGACCTGGTCGCCGACGCCGACCATCCCACCACGCTCAAGATGCGCGTCCTGGGGCGCCAGCAGCAGCTGCTGCGGGTCGACTTCGAACAGCATCCCGCCCCGGCCACGCTCGACGGCCTGGATGCCCGCTACGCGCGCCATCTGGCGCAGCATGACGTGGTGGTGCTGTCGGACTACGCCAAGGGCGCGCTCGACCGCGTCCAGGACCTGATCGCCCAGGCGCGCGCCGCCGGCGTGCCGGTGCTGGCCGATCCCAAGGGCGACGACTACGCGCGCTATCGCGGCGCCACCCTGGTCACGCCGAACCGGGCCGAGATGCAACAGGCCGTGGGCCGCTGGACCACCGAGTCGCAGCTGACCGAGCGCGCCCAGCGGCTGCGCGCCGACCTCGACCTCGAAGCCCTGCTGGTCACCCGGTCCGAGCAGGGCATGACGCTTTTCACCGCGGCGGGCCGCGAACACGTCGATGCGCAGGCGCACGAAGTATTCGACGTGTCCGGCGCCGGCGACACGGTGCTGGCCACCCTGGCGGCCATGCGCGCCATCGGGCTGCCCTGGGCCGAAGCCATGGGCTGGGCCAACCGTGCCGGCGGCATCGTCGTCGGCAAACTGGGCACCTCGGTCGTCACCGCCGCAGAACTCGCAGGAGAATCCACATGATCGTCGTCACAGGCGCCGCCGGTTTCATCGGCAGCAATCTGGTGCGCGGCCTGAACCGGCGCGGCATCCAGGACATCATCGCGGTCGACGACCTGACCGAGGGCGACAAGTTCCTCAACCTGGTCGATTGCCAGATCGCCGACTACCTCGACAAGGACGAATTCCGCAAGCGCGTCCTGGCCGGCGCGCTGCCGCCGGTGCGGGCCGTGCTGCACCAGGGCGCCTGCTCGGACACCACCGAGCGCAACGGCCGCTACATGCTCGACAACAACTACCGGGTCACGCTGGAGCTGTTCGAGTACTGCCAGGCCCAGCGCATCCCGTTCCTGTACGCCTCGTCGGCGGCCGTGTACGGGGGCTCGTCGGTGTATGTCGAGGAGCCCGCCAACGAGCGTCCGCTGAACGTCTACGGCTATTCCAAGCTGCTGTTCGACCAGGTGCTGCGCACCCGCATGGACAGCCTGACCGCCCAGGTGGTGGGGCTGCGCTATTTCAACGTGTACGGCCCGCACGAGCAGCACAAGGGCCGCATGGCCTCGGTCGCCTTCCACAACATGAACCAGTTCCTGGCCGAAGGGCACGTGCGGCTGTTCGCCGGCTGGGACGGCTATCCCGATGGCGGCCAGAGCCGCGACTTCATTTCGGTCGAGGACGTCGTCGCCGTCAACCTGCATTTCCTCGACAACCCCGGCACGTCGGGCATTTTCAACTGCGGCACGGGGCGCGCGCAGCCGTTCAACGACGTGGCCGCCGCCGTGGTCAACACGCTGCGCGCGGAACTCGGCGAGGCCGCGCTGCCGCTGGACAAGCTGGTCGAGCAGGGGCTGGTGCGCTATATCCCGTTCCCCGAGGACCTGAAGGGGCGCTACCAGAGCTACACGCAGGCCGACGTCAGCCGCCTGCGCGCGGCGGGCTTCAGCGCACCCATGCGCGATGTCCAGACCGGCGTGGCCGAGTACGTGCGCTACTGGCGCGCGCGCAAGGCCTGACCGGCGAACCGCCGGCTGCGTAGTTCCCGGGGCGGATTTTCCCGTTCACGGGGGCGCCCGGCGGGGCGGGGCGGCGGCATCATGGCTGGCAGGCGGGCCATCCGGCCCGCCATTTCGCACGGAGCCCCGCCATGAACCCCTTCCTGCATGATCCCGTGGCCGTCCCCTTGCCGGCCGTTCCTCGCCCTTCCCGCCGCAGCCCGCCGCGCTGGCCGCTGGTGGGCGCGCGCCAGCCCGGCCGCGCCGGGCAGCCGCCGGCGCGCCGCGCCATGGCGCACACGCTGGGCCGTTTCGCGGTCGCCGGCGGGCTGAGCCTGGCGGCCATGCCCGCGCAGGCCCTGGACGTCAACGCGGCCAGCGCCGAACAACTGGAATCGCTGCGCGGCGTGGGGCCCAGCACGGCCCGCATCATCATCCAGGAACGCGAGCGCGCCGGCCGGTTCGAATCCCTGGAAGACCTTTCCGACCGGGTGCGCGGCATCGGCCGCAAGCGCCTGCGCAGCCTGCAGGCGGCAGGGCTGGTGGCGGGGCCCGGCATTCCGGTCCTGGCGCCCGGGGGCGCCACCGCCACGCCGCATTTCGCGCCGGCGCTGCCCAGCCTGTCGGCTCCCTGAACGCCGCGGGCGGTATCCCTGGCGCGGGCGCGGCTTTGGCGCCACGTCCGCACGGCAGCGGTTATCATCGGCCGATGGCTACCTCATCCTATCCCACCATCGAACAAACCGTCGGCAATACGCCGCTGGTCCGCCTGCAGCGCATTCCCGGCGCGGCGGGCCAGGCACGGGGCAACGTCATCCTGGCCAAACTGGAAGGCAATAATCCGGCGGGTTCCGTCAAGGACCGGCCGGCGCTGTCGATGATCCTGCGCGCCGAAGAGCGCGGCGAGATCAAGCCGGGCGATACGCTCATCGAAGCCACCAGCGGCAACACCGGCATCGCGCTGGCCATGACGGCCGCCATGCGCGGCTACCGCATGGTGCTGATCATGCCGGACAACCTGTCGGTCGAGCGCCGCGCAGCCATGGCGGCCTATGGGGCGGAGCTGATCCTCACGCCCGCGGACAAGGGCGGCATGGAATACGCCCGCGACCTGGCCACCAGCATGGAGGCCGAAGGCAAGGGCAAGGTGCTGGACCAGTTCGCCAACCCCGACAACCCGCGCGCCCACATCGAAGGCACCGGCCCCGAGATCTGGACGCAGACCGACGGCCGCGTCACCCACTTCGTCAGCGCCATGGGCACGACAGGCACCATCATGGGCGTGTCCACCTACCTGAAGTCGCGCAATCCGGCGGTGCAGGTGGTGGGCGCCCAACCGGCCGAAGGGTCGCAGATCCCGGGCATTCGCAAGTGGCCGGAAGCCTACCTGCCGAAGATCTTCGATCGCAGCCTGGTGGATGCCTACGAGTCCATCGGCCAGGACGAGGCCGAGACCATGGCCCGCCGCCTGGCCGCCGAAGAGGGCATCTTCGGCGGCATTTCCTCGGCTGGCGCGCTGGTGGCGGCCCTGCGCGTGGCCGAGCGGGTTGAGAACGCGACCATCGTGTTCATCGTCTGCGACCGCGGCGACCGCTATCTGTCGACCGGCGTGTTCAACGAGCGCCGCTGACGCGGCTTTCGCTTCCAGGTGCCTGGCCCCGGCGCTGCAGTGGTTGCATGCGTCGTCCGGTGCCTGACACCTGCGCGGCGGGTCATCTGCCCATGCGTTGTTCGAGCGCGGCCGCCAGGTCAGCCACCGCGGTGGCGTAGAAATAACTCCGGTTATATTGCGTCAGCGCAAAAAAGTTCGGCGTGGCGGTGCGGTACTGCACGGTGCCGCGCGCCTCTTCTTCCAGGTCCACGACGCCCAGCGGGCGGTCCTGCCAGCCGTTGCCGCTGGCGCCGGGCGCCAGGCGTGCGCCGGCGGCCTGCAGCGATGACCAGGTCTGCGTGGGCTCGAGCCCGCCCGATGCCAGCGCGGACGGGTCCGGCGGCAGTATCACCGGCGCGAATACCGGCAGGCCGCGCTGCCAGCCATGCTCGACCAGGAAATTGCCGACCGACATGACCGAGTCGGCGACGCTGTTGGTCAGGTCGATATGGCCGTCGCCGTCGCCGTCCACCGCGAAGCGCATGATGCTGCCCGGCATGAACTGGGGCATGCCGATGGCGCCCGCATAAGAGCCGCTCGCCTCGAGTTCGAGCTTGCCGCGCAGCGCCAGCGTGATGAAGTCCCCCAGTTGGCCGCGGAACATGTCGGCGCGCTCGGGGCGGTTGGGATCGGGATAATCGAACGCCAGGGTGGCCAGGGCGTCGAGCACGCGGAAATTGCCCATATTGCGCCCGTACAGGGTTTCGACCCCGATGATGGAGGCGATGATCGAGGCGGGCACGCCGTAGCGCTGGGCCGCCTGGTTCAGCAGCGCCGCGTGCTCCTGCCAGAACTGCACGCCCCAGCCGATGCGCTTGGGCTCGACGAAGCGCGCGCGGTAGGTGAGCCAGCTGCGCCATATCTTGCGCCCCGGGGGCGAGGGCGCGATCAGGCGCGCCACGGTGGCGTTATAGCGGGAGTCCGCCAGGGCGGCCGTGACCCGGTCCAGGGGGAGGGCGCGTTCGTCCGCCAGCTGACGGGCGTAGGCGAGCGCCTCGGGGCGCAGCTGTCCGCCCGGAGTCAGCGCGGCCGGCGGTTCGGCGGGCGGTTTGGCCGGGCCGATGCGTATCGGGGCGCCCCCGGAAGGGCGCTGCGGCGGAGTCTGGTCCTGGGGGTGCGAGCCGGACGGAGGGGCGCTTGCGCATCCGGCAAGAAAAAAAGCAATCGTGCCGATTTGCAGGAATTGCCGACAGATGAACATAATCTTCCTTTATGGAGACCATGTATCTTACCCACCCCGCCTGCCGGTTGCATGAAATGGGCGGTTGGCACCCCGAAAGCCCGCAGAGGCTGGATGCCATCGCCGACCAGTTGCTGAGCAGCGGCCTGATGCCCTTCCTCGTGGAGCACGAGGCCCCCGCCGCCTCGCGCGAGGCGATCCTGCGCGTGCATACGGCGGGCTACCTCGCCAGCCTGCATGCCCGGTCGCCCGCCGAGGGCTATTGCGCCATCGATCCCGACACGATGATGAACCCGCACACCTACGAGGCGGCGCTGCACGCCGCCGGCGCGGGCATTGCCGCCGTCGACGCGGTCATGGCGGGGCATGCGGCCAACGCCTTCTGCGCGGTGCGTCCGCCCGGCCACCATGCGCGCCGCGAGCAGGCCATGGGCTTCTGCTTCCTGAACAACGTGGCCATCGCGGCCCAGCACGCCATCCACGCGCACGGGCTGCGCCGCGTGGCCATCGTCGATTTCGACGTGCATCACGGCAATGGCACCGAAGAGGCCTTCGCGGGCGACGAGCGGGTGCTGATGTGCAGTATCTTCCAGCACCCGTTCTTCCCCAACAGCGGCACCACGCGCCCGGCCGCCAACATGGCCAATGTGCCGGTGCCGGCCTATACCGACGGCGCCGAGGTGCGGTCGGTGGTGCGCGACGTCTGGCTGCCGCGCCTGCAGGCCCATGCGCCCGAGCTGATCCTGATCTCGGCCGGTTTCGACGCGCACCGCGAAGACGATATGGGCCAGCTGGCCCTGGTCGAGGCCGACTACGCCTGGATCACCGAGCGCATCGTCGAAGTGGCCGACCAGCACGCCCAGGGACGGATCGTCAGCCTGCTGGAAGGCGGTTACAACTTATCAGCCCTTGGACGGAGCGTCGTCGCCCACATACGGGCGCTGGCAAAGTTGTAGAATCAATGAATTGTGCAATGCGGGGTCGGCCTCGGCCGGCCGGTTAATCATAGTTAGGAGGCTGCTGGATGAAGGTGTTGGTACCTGTCAAGCGCGTGGTTGACTACAACGTCAAGGTGCGCGTCAAGTCGGATCAAACGGGCGTGGATATCGCGAACGTGAAGATGTCCATGAACCCGTTCGACGAGATCGCGGTCGAGGAAGCCACGCGCCTGAAGGAAAAGGGCGGCGCCACGGAAGTGGTGGCGGTGTCGTGCGGCGTGGCGCAGTGCCAGGAAACCCTGCGCACGGCCATGGCCATCGGCGCGGACCGCGGCATCCTGGTGCAGACCGACGCCGAACTGCAGCCGCTGGCGGTGGCCAAGCTGCTCAAGGGCCTGGTCGAAAAGGAACAGCCGCAGCTGGTCATCCTGGGCAAGCAGGCCATCGATGACGACGCCAACCAGACCGGCCAGATGCTGGCCGCGCTGCTGGACTGGCCGCAGGCCACGTTCGCCAGCAAGGTCGAGCTGGGCGACGGCGAAGTCTCGGTCACGCGCGAGGTCGACGGCGGCCTGGAGACGGTCAAGCTGAAGCTGCCGGCCATCGTCACTACCGACCTGCGCCTGAACGAGCCTCGCTACGTCACGCTGCCGAACATCATGAAGGCCAAGAAGAAGCAGCTGGACACCGTCACGCCCGAAGACCTGGGTGTCGATCCCGCGCCGCGCCTGAAGACGCTGAAGGTCACCGAGCCTCCGGCGCGCAAGGCGGGCATCAAGGTGGCCGACGTGGCCGCGCTGGTCGACAAACTCAAGAACGAAGCGAAGGTGCTCTAAGATGACGACGCTGGTTATTGCCGAACACGACAACGCCCAACTGAAGGGCGCGACCCTGAACACCATCGCCGCGGCCGCCAAGCTGGGCGGCGACGTGCACGTGCTGGTGGCCGGCAGCAATGCCCGCGCCGTGGCCGACCAGGCCGCGCAGGCCGCCGGCGTGGCCAAGGTGCTGCTGGCCGACGCGCCGCAACTGGCCGAGGGGCTGGCCGAGAACCTGGCCGCGCAAGTGCTGGCCGTGGCTTCCGGCTACAGCCACATCCTGTTCCCCGCCACCGCCTCGGGCAAGAACGTGGCCCCGCGCGTGGCCGCCAAGCTGGACGTGGCGCAGGTCTCCGACATCATCGGGGTGGAATCGGCCGACACCTTCCAGCGCCCGATCTACGCCGGCAACGCGATTGCCACGGTGCAGTCGACCGACTCGGTCAAGGTCATCACGGTGCGCACCACGGCGTTCGACGCGGTGGCCGCCACGGGCGGCTCGGCCGCGGTGGAAGCGCTGGAAGCGGTGGCCGATTCGGGCAAGTCGTCGTTCGTGGGCCGCGAAGTGGCCAAGAGCGACCGTCCGGAGCTGGCCGGCGCGCGCGTGGTGGTGTCCGGCGGACGCGGCCTGGGCAGCGCCGAGAACTTCAAGATCCTCGACCCGCTGGCCGACAAGCTGGGCGCGGCGCTGGGCGCCTCGCGCGCGGCCGTCGACGCCGGCTACGCGCCCAACGACTGGCAGGTGGGCCAGACCGGCAAGATCGTCGCGCCACAGCTGTATGTGGCGGTGGGCATCTCGGGCGCCATCCAGCACCTGGCGGGCATGAAGGACTCCAAGGTCATCGTGGCCATCAACAAGGACCCGGAAGCGCCGATCTTCGGCGTGGCCGACTACGGCCTGGTCGGCGACCTGTTCCAGGTCGTGCCCGAACTGGCCAACGCCCTGTAGAACGCAGGACGCCGCGCCGGGCGCGCCATGCCGGGTCTTCCGGCCGGCGCGCCCGGCGTTTTTCATGGCCGGCCGCCATCCGTCCGGCAAGGCGCCACGCCAGCGCGCCTGCCTTCAATACAACGCCTTGCAGCCGCGCCAGGCGCCTTGCGCGACCAGGCGCTTGATCTCTTCCTTGCACAGTTCGACCACCCGCTCCACGGCCGGCGTGGGCGGCATGCTTGCGCTCGCGCACAACACCAGCTCGCGCGCCAATCCGATGTCCAGCGCATGCGCGGCGATGGCGCCGTCGGCGATGTCCGAGTGGGCGGCCGAATAGGGCAGGATGGTGGCCGCCATGCCGTGCCGCACGGCCGGTATCAGGATGGCCGAAGTGCTGGCCTCGGCGAACAGGTTGCAGGTCAGGCGCGCCGTCAGGAATGCATGGTCCACCCGCGCGCGCAGCGTGTTCGGCAGGCTGGGCAGGATCAGCGGCAAATGATGGAAATCGGCGATGGACAGCTTGCGGCGCGGCAGCTTGACGCCGGCCCGGGTCAAGAGAAAGAGCTCTTCGAGCAGCAGCGGCGTGCGCACCAGGCCCTGCATGGGTTGCTGGTCGGGCGACAACGAGAAATCGATCCTTCCCTGCAAGACCAGCTTGGTCAGGTCGGCGCTGGGGATGTCGACGATCTCCAGCACCACCGAAGGCAGTTCGGCCTTGACCCGCTGCATCAGCGGCAAAGACAGCATGCGCGCGGTGCTGGACGCCAGGCCGATCGATACGGTTCCAGTGACCTGGTCGGCCGCGCGCGCCAGCAGGCTGCGCGTGGCGTCCACCTGGCGGAGGATGGTCTGGGCATGGCGATACAGCAGCAGGCCTTCCGCCGTGGGCTGGACGCCCTTGGCGCCGCGCGCCAGCAGCCCGACGCCCAGGGTCTCTTCCAGCAAGGCCATTTGCTGGCTGAGCGCCGGCTGGGCCAAGTGCAGGCTTTCGGCCGCGCGCGTCATGTTGCGCAATTCGACGACGCGCACGAAATATTTGAGTTGACGTAGGTTCACAAGAAATAAGTTTAACTTATGGTTTGATTGTTAAATCGTATTTTTTGGTCTGGCAAGGCCTGCCTAGAATGGCTCGCATTCGAGAGGAGACGAGCCATGAGCCTGCCGTTGGCCGGACTGAAAGTCCTGGACCTGACCCGCGCCCTGTCGGGCCCATTCAGCACCATGACGCTGGGCGACCTGGGCGCCGAGGTCATCAAGGTCGAACCCACGCCCGAGGGCGACATGGTGCGCCAGTGGGGGCCCTTCGACGACGACATAAGTGTTTATTATCTGAGCGCCAACCGCAACAAGAAGGGCATCGGCGTCGATTTCCGCCATCCCGACGGCCTGGCGCTGGTGCGCAAGCTGGCGCTGGGCTGCGACATCGTGGTGGAGAACTTCAAGGTCGGCACCATGCAGCGCATGGGCCTGGGCTACGAGGCGCTGTCCGCCGAGCACCCGGGCCTGATCATGGCCTCCATCTCGGGCTTCGGCAGCCGCGGGCCGGCCCGCGACTGGGCCGGTTTCGACCAGATCGCGCAAGGCTATTCCGGCTTCATGAGCCTGACCGGCACGCCGGAGTCGGGGCCTACCCGGGTGGGCACGGCGATCGGCGACCTGGCCGCCGGCCTGTGGCTGGTGATCGGCATCCTGGCCGCCGTGGTGCAGCGCAACCGCACCGGCCGCGGCCAGCATGTGGAAACCTCGCTGCTGGCGGCGCTGATGGCGTTGCTGAGCGTGCAGGGCCAGCGTTACCTGAGCGTGGGCGAAGTGCCGCAACCCTGCGGCAATGTCCATCCTGTCATCGCCCCCTACGGCACCTTCGAGACGGCCGACGGCCCGCTCAACCTGGCCCCCGCGACCCAGGCGATGTGGACCCGACTGTGCGGCATCCTGGGCCTGGAACGGCTGGCATCCGACCCGCGCTTCCTGACCAATGCCGACCGCATGCGCCACCGCCATGAACTGAAGCAGGAACTGGAAGCCGCGTTGAAACGCCGCACGCGCATGGAATGGACGCCGTTGATGATCGAGAACGGCATTCCGGCCGGGCCGATCAATACCCTGGACGACGTGTTCGCCGATCCACAAGTGCAGGCTTGCGGGCTGGTGCAGGCGTTGCGGCACCCGCAGCTGGGCGAGTTGCGGCAGGTCGGCCTGCCGCTGGACCTGGGCGGCGTGCCGCCGGAGGCGACGGCGCGGCTGGCGCCTCCGGTGTTCGGCCAGCATACCCGTGAAGTGCTGGCCTCGTTCGGCCTGGCGCGGGAGGAGATCGACCGCCTGCTGGCCGGGCGCGTGCTGCACCAGGCCGCCGAACCCGCGGAGGCATCATGAGCGCCGCCGATACGCCGCAACTGACCGTGGACGGCACGGTGGCGACACTGCGGCTGCGCAAGCCGGCGGTGGCCAACCGGCTCAGCCCGCACGACCTGGACGCGTTGCGCGCGCACCTGGAGACCGTCAACGGCGACGAGCGCATCCTGGTGCTGCGCTTCGTGGCCGAAGGCAAGTATTTCTGCAGCGGCTATGACATCTCGTCTCTGGCCGCCGACAGCGCGCCCAGCTCGCTCTACTTCGGCGCCACCATCGACCTGGTCGAGGCGGCCCGCCCGGTGACGATCGCCGCCGTGCAGGGCGGCGTCTACGGCGGCGGCACCGACCTGTGCCTGGCCTGCGACTTCCGCCTGGGGACGCCGCAGGCGGACATGTTCATGCCCGCGACCCGGCTGGGCCTGCATTTCTATGCCGGCGGCATGACGCGCTACGTGACGCGCCTGGGCCTGGACCAGGCCAAGCGCCTGTTCCTGACCGCCGACCGGATCGGGGCGGAGGAAATGCTGCGCATCGGCGTGTTGACCGAGCTCGTGGCCGCCGACCAGCTGGACAGCCGGCTGCAGGTGCTGACCGGGCAACTGGCCGACATGGCGCCGCAGGCCCTGCTGGGCGTCAAGCGGCACCTGAACCTGATCGCGCGCGGGCAGATCGATGTGCAGCAGATCGAGCAGGCCGTGTTGCGCTCGGAACGCTCGCGCGACATCGCGGAAGGCGCGCGGGCCTGGAAGGAGAAGCGCAAGCCGCGATTCACTGGCCATTGAGGCCGCAACGGCCTGGCTTGCCGGCCCGGCCGCATGTATAACCAAGAGGAGACAGACATGCACATTCAACGCGCCGCGCGCGCCGCAGGGCGCGCGCTGATGCTGGCCGGCGGGCTGCTGGCCGCGGCGGCCCAGGCGGCCGCGGACTACCCGGCCAAGCCGGTCACCCTGGTGATCGGTTTTCCGCCCGGCGGCGGGGCCGATCATGTCGGGCGGGTATACGCCAACAGCCTGTCCAAGGTGCTGCGCCAGCCGGTGGTGGTCGAGAACCGCCCGGGCGCCGGTTCGACGATCGGCGCCAGCCATGTGGCGCGCGCCGCGCCCGACGGCTATACCCTGTACCTGGGCAACTCCAGCGTGATGGGCAGCGACAGCGCGCTCTACAAAGTGGACTACACGCCGGACGATTTCATTCCGGTGGCCCAGTTGACCACCGGGCCCATGGTGCTGATCGCCAACGCCGGCCTCGGCCTGGCGAGCGTGCAGGACCTGCTGGAAAGGGCGCGCCGCCAGCCCGGCGAACTGAATGTCGCATCCTCCGGCAACGGGGTCATCACCCACCTGGCGGCGGTGGAGTTCATGCAATTGACCGGGGCGAAGCTGATGCACATCCCGTTCAAGGGCGGCGCCGCGGCGACGCAGTCGGTGGCGGCGGGGGATACCGATATTTCCTTTGCCACCGCGCCGTCGGCCAAGGCGGCCATCGACACGGGCAAGGCCGTGGCCCTGGCGGTGACTTCGGGCCAGCCGTCGCGGCTGCTGCCGTATCCGCCGATCGCGGCCGCCGTGCCGGGCTACGACCTGTCCAACTGGTGGGGGGTGTTCGCCCCGCGGGGCACGCCGCAGGCGGTCGTCCAAACACTGTTCGAGGCTACCCGCAAGGCGCTCGACGAGCCGGCCGTGCGCCAGAGCCTGGCCGCCGGCTATGAGGAAGTCACGCCCTCGGCGTCGCCGGCCGCGTTCGACGAGTTCGCCCGCAAGGAGGGTGCCAAAGGTTTAAGATTGGCCCGGGAGAGCACCGCAACCGCCAACTGATCCTGGAGACACAATGCCCTACGTCACCCCGTTGCAGGATTTCCGCTTCGCGCTCAAGGCGCTGGCCGGACTGGACGACATCCTCAAGCTGCCCGGTTTCGAAGAAGTCACGCCGGACCTGGTCGATGCGATCCTGGACGAGAACGCCCGCTTCGTCGAGCAGGCCATCGTGCCGCTGAACGTGCCCGGCGACCGGCAGCCGCCCCGCTGGGAAGACGGGCGGGTGACGACCACGCCCGGGTTCCGGCAGGGGTTCGCCGACTACGCCGCCAGCGGCTGGCAGGGCTTGCAGCACCCGGCGCAGTGGGGCGGGCAAGGGCTGCCCAAGCTGGTGGCGGCCGCGCCCAGCGAGAATATCCAGGCCGCCAGCCTGGCGTTCTCGCTGTGCCCGATGCTGACCGACGGCGTCATCGAAGCCCTGCTGACGGTCGGCTCGGACGCGCAGCGCCA
The DNA here is from genome assembly GCF_002261345.1 of Bordetella genomosp. 2. GTDB lineage: Bacteria > Pseudomonadota > Gammaproteobacteria > Burkholderiales > Burkholderiaceae_B > Bordetella_A. Next base: position 1,024,939 of record NZ_NEVT01000003.1, read on the forward strand.
GGCCTATGTGCCCAACCTGATCGCCGGCAAATGGACCGGCACCATGAACCTGACCGAGCCGCAGGCCGGGTCGGACCTGGCCCAGGTGGCGACCCGGGCGGTGCCGCAGGCCGACGGCACCTACCGCCTGAGCGGGCAGAAGATCTTCATCACTTACGGCGAGCACGACCTGGCCGAGAACATCATCCACCTGGTGCTGGCCCGCACGCCGGACGCGCCGGCCGGCGTGAAGGGGATCTCGCTGTTCATCGTGCCGAAGTTCCTGGTCAACGCCGACGGCAGCCTGGGGCCGCGCAACGATGTCTGGTGCGCGTCGCTCGAACACAAGCTGGGTATTCACGGCAGTCCTACCGCGGTGCTGCTGTACGGCTCGGGCAAGGGCGACGCCGGCGAGGGCGCCGTGGGCTACCTGGTGGGCGAGCAGAACCGCGGCCTCGAATACATGTTCATCATGATGAACGCGGCGCGCTTCGGGGTGGGGCAGCAGGGCATCGCCGTGTCCGAGCGCGCCTACCAGCACGCGCTGGCGTATGCGCGCGAGCGCGTGCAGGGCCGCGCCGTCGAAGGCTCGGCCGGGCCGGTGCCGATTGCCCGGCACCCGGATGTGCAGCGCATGCTGCTGACCATGCGCGCCCTGACCGAGGCCGCGCGCGCGGTGTCGTTCGTGGCGGCGGCCGCGCACGACAAGGGCACGCACCACCCGGACGCCGAAGTCCGCGCGCGCAACCGGGCCTTCTATGAATACCTGGTGCCCATCGTCAAGGGGTTCTCCACCGAAACGGCGGTCGAGGTGGCGTCGCTGGGCATCCAGGTGCACGGCGGCATGGGCTACATCGAAGAGACCGGCGCGGCCCAATACTACCGCGACGCCCGCATCCTGCCGATCTACGAAGGCACCACCGCCATCCAGGCCAACGACCTGGTCGGCCGCAAGACCCTGCGCGACGGCGGCGCGACCGCCTACGCATGCATCGCGGCCATGCGCGACACGCTCAAGACGCTCGACACCGAGACCGGCCGCGCCGACGCCGCCGACCGCGAAGGCCTGTACCTGCTGCGCGACAACCTCGACCAGGCGATCCAGGCCTACGACGGCGCCGTGGCGTTCATACTGGAACATGCCCAGTCGAACATCCGGGCGGTGTATGCCGCCAGCGTGCCGTACCTGATGCTGGCGGGCACGGTGCATGGCGGCTGGCAGATGGCGCGCGCTGCGCTGGCCTGCCGGCGGCAGCTGGCGGAGGGCTCCACCGACCCGTTCTACCGCGCCAAGCTGGCCACCGCGCTGTTCTACGGCGCGCAGGTCCTGCCGCGCGCCTTGAGCCTGGCGGCCGCGGTCCGCGCGGGCGCCGTCGCGGACGCTTGCGGCGCGCAATCGGATATTGCATAAGGTTATATAACTTGCGTATTTCCGGCGATACGGGTTTGATGTAAGAATCGTCTGATGTCGATCCCCGCGCGCCGGGGTCGCTTTGCAGGCCGCCGGCCATCGCGGCCGGCGGCGTCAACCGCCAGGAGACTTCCATGAGCCAACTTCGCCTGGGCGATACCGCCCCCGACTTCGAACAGAAATCGTCCATCGGCCCGATCCGCTTCCACGAGTACCTGGGCGACAGCTGGGGCGTGCTGTTCTCGCACCCCGCCGACTTCACGCCCGTGTGCACGACCGAACTGGGCTACACGGCCAAGCTGGCCGACGAGTTCGCCAAGCGCAACGTCAAAGTGCTGGCGCTGTCGGTGGACGGTGTCGAGTCGCACACCAAGTGGATCGACGATATCAACGATACCCAGTCGACCAAGGTCAACTTCCCGATCATCGCCGACGACGACCGCAAGGTGGCCGAGCTGTACGACATGATTCACCCGAACGCCAGCGCGACGGCGACGGTGCGTTCGGTGTTCATCGTCGACCCGGCCAAGAAGGTGCGCCTGATCATCACCTATCCCGCCAGCACCGGCCGCAATTTCAACGAGATCCTGCGCGTCATCGATTCGCTGCAGCTGACCGACAGCCACAGCGTGGCGACGCCGGTCAACTGGGAAGACGGCGACGATGTCATCATCGTGCCGTCGCTGCAGGACGAGGCGGTGATCAAGCAGAAATTCCCCAAGGGCTACAAGGCGGTGCGGCCCTACCTGCGCATCACGCCCCAGCCGAATAAGTAAATAACCGTGGCGCGGATGGGGCGTGTACGCCCCGTCCGCGCCAGGTGCCGCCTCCGCGCCCGCATGGGCGCGGTTTTTTTTTTGCCCGCGCCGCGGCCGGCTGCTTTATTGCTGGCAGCGATGAGTAACCAAAAAATGATTCGTTCCGTTTAGCTTGCCCGCCCCGCACACTTGCATCCATCGTTGATACGCACCGGATGCAGGCATGCTGAAGAAAAACAGATTCTGGACCGCCCTGGCCGCCGTGGCCGCGACCTTCGTGCTGGGGCTGCCCGCGCAGGCGCAGGAGAAGCAGGCGCTGCTGAACGTGTCGTACGACCCGACGCGCGAGCTGTACCGCGAAGTGGACGAGGCCTTCGCCAAGGCATACCAGGCCAAGACCGGGGTCGAACTGACCATCCGCCAGTCGCACGGCGGCTCCGGCAAGCAGGCGCGCTCGGTCATCGACGGGCTCGATGCCGACGTGGTGACGCTGGCGCTGGCCTATGACATCGACGCCATCGCGGCCCGCGGCCTGCTGCCCGCCAACTGGCAGAGCCGCCTGCCGCGCAACAGTTCGCCGTATACCTCGACCATCGTGTTCCTGGTGCGCAAGGGCAACCCCAAGCAGATCCACGACTGGAACGACCTGGTCAAGGACGGCATCGAAGTCATCACGCCCAACCCCAAGACCTCGGGCGGCGCGCGCTGGAACTACCTGGCCGCCTGGGCCTACGCGCTGGAGCAGAACGGCGGCAGCGCCGACCGGGCCAAGGAGTTCGTCGCCGAGCTGTTCCGCCATGTGCCGGTGCTGGATACCGGGGCGCGCGGCGCCACCACCACGTTTGTCGAGCGCGGCGTCGGCGATGTGCTGCTGGCCTGGGAAAACGAGGCGTTCCTGGCTCTGAAGGAACTCGGGCCCGACAAGTTCGACATCGTCGTCCCGTCGCTGTCGATCCTGGCCGAGCCGCCGGTGGCGGTGGTGGACAAGAACGTCGACCGCAAGGGCACGCGCGCGGCGGCGCAAGCCTACCTCGAGTTCCTGTACACCCCGCAGGCCCAGGAGATCATCGCCCGCAATTACTACCGGCCCACCGACGAGCAGGTGGCCGCCAAGTTCGCCGGCCAGTTTCCCAAGGTGAAGCTGGTCACCATCGACGACGCGATCTTCGGCGGCTGGCAGCGGGCGCAGCAGGCGCATTTCAGCGACGGCGGCACGTTCGACCAGATCTACCAGCCCGGCAACAAATAGCGGACCACGGCAGAACCCGATCATGAGCACAGCTTCGATAGCGGCCGCGGGCGTGACGACGCCCGCCGGCCGGCGGCGCAACCGGCCCGGCGTCCTGCCGGGTTTCGGCATTTCCATGGGATACGCGGTGCTGTACCTCAGCCTGCTGGTATTGATCCCGCTGGCCGCCTTGCCGATCAAGAGCGCCGGCCTGGGGTGGGACGGTTTCTGGGACACGGTGACGGCGCCGCGCGTGGTGGCGTCGTACCGGCTGACGTTCGGCGCCGCTTTGCTGGCCGCGCTGGTGAACCTGGTGTTCGGCATGCTGGTGGCCTGGGTGCTGGTGCGCTACCGGTTCCCCGGCAAGAAGATCCTGGACGCGCTGGTGGACCTGCCGTTCGCGCTGCCCACCGCCGTGGCCGGCATCGCGCTGACGGCGCTGTATGCCAGGAACGGCTGGTTCGGCGGCCCGCTGGAGCAATGGCTGGGCCTGAAAGTGGCGTTCACCCCGCTGGGCATCGTCGTGGCGCTGATTTTCATCGGCATTCCGTTCGTGGTGCGCACGGTGCAGCCGGTGCTGGAGGACATCGAGCGCGAAATCGAGGAAGCGGCCGCCAGCCTCGGCGCCAGCCGCTGGCAGACCATCCGCCGCGTGCTGTTGCCGACCGTGCTGCCGGCGCTCCTGACCGGCTTCGCGCTGGCATTCGCGCGCGCGGTGGGCGAGTACGGCTCCGTCGTCTTCATCGCCGGCAACCGGCCGATGGTGTCGGAAATCACGCCCTTGCTGATCATCTCCAAGCTGGAGCAGTATGACTACGCCGGCGCGGCCGCCATCGCCACGGTGATGCTGGTGCTGTCCTTCGCGCTGCTGCTGCTGATCAACCTGCTGCAGGGCTGGCAGGCGCGGCGCGCCGGGAGGTTCGCATGACCCCCGTCGCGCCCGCCGCGCCCGGCCGCCCCGACCACCTGACCGAGCCGCGCTGGGTGCGCGGCGTGCTGCTGGCGCTGGCGCTGGGCTTCCTGGCGCTGTTCCTGCTGGCGCCGCTGGTGGCGGTGTTCGCCGAGGCCTTCAAGAAAGGCTGGCAACTGTACCTGGCGGCCATCGCCGAGCCGGACGCCTGGAGCGCGATCCGGCTGACGCTCTGGGTGGCCGCCATCTCGCTGCCGCTGAACCTGGTGTTCGGCGTGGCGGCTGCCTGGGCCATCGCCAAATTCCAATTCCGCGGCAAGCAGTTCCTGATCACGCTGATCGACCTGCCTTTTTCGGTGTCGCCGGTGGTGGCGGGCCTGGTCTTCGTGCTGCTGTTCGGCTCGCAGGGCTGGCTCGGACCCTGGCTGCAGGAGCACGACCTGAAGGTCGTCTACGCCGTGCCCGGCGTGGTGCTGGCCACCCTGTTCGTCACCTTTCCCTTTATCGCCCGCGAGCTGATCCCGTTGATGCAGGCCCAGGGCAGCGAGGAAGAGCAGGCGGCGCTGACGCTGGGCGCCAGCGGCTGGCAGATCTTCTGGCGCGTCACCCTGCCCAACATCAAATGGGGCCTGCTGTATGGCGCCATCCTGTGCAACGCGCGCGCCATGGGCGAGTTCGGCGCGGTATCGGTGGTGTCCGGCCATGTGCGCGGCCTGACCAACACCATGACGCTGCACGTGGAGATTCTCTACAACGAATACCAGTTCGCGGCTGCGTTCGCCGTGGCCTCGCTGCTGGCCCTGCTGGCGCTGGTGACGCTGGTGGTCAAGAACCTGGTCGAGTGGCGCAGCGCCCGCCCGGACGCCGCCGCCGTCCCGCTGGAGCGAACGGCCGCGCCGGCCGCCGCGCCCCGACCGGCAACGGCATGAAGGAGCTTCCGCCATGAGTATCGAAGTCAGAAACCTGTCGCGCCGCTTCGGCGATTTCCGCGCGCTGGACGATGTGTCGCTGCACATCGAGACCGGCGAGCTGGTGGCCTTGCTGGGCCCGTCGGGTTGCGGCAAGACGACCCTGCTGCGGATCATCGCGGGCCTGGAGACGGCGGACCAGGGCAGCGTCCTGTTCGCCGGCGAAGACGCCACCGCCGTCGACGTGCGCCATCGCCAGGTGGGGTTCGTGTTCCAGCACTACGCGCTGTTCAAGCACATGACGGTGTTCGAGAACGTGGCTTTCGGCCTGCGCGTCAAGCCGCGCGCGACGCGGCCTTCGGAGGCGCAGATCCGCGCCAAGGTGCACGAGCTGTTGAACCTGGTGCAGCTGGACTGGCTGGCCGACCGCTATCCGGCCCAATTGTCCGGCGGCCAGCGCCAGCGCATCGCGCTCGCCCGGGCGCTGGCGGTCGAGCCGCGCGTGCTGCTGCTGGATGAGCCGTTCGGCGCGCTGGACGCCAAGGTGCGCAAGGAGCTGCGCCGCTGGCTGCGGCGGCTGCACGACGAGCTGCACGTGGCCAGCGTGTTCGTCACCCACGACCAGGAGGAAGCCCTGGAGGTGGCCGACCGCGTGGTCCTGATGAATGCCGGGCGCATCGAGCAGGTGGGCACGCCGCGCGAAGTCTGGGAGCACCCGGCCACGCCGTTCGTCTACGGTTTCCTGGGCGACGTCAATCAGTTGAGCGGGCATGCCGCGCGCGGAGTCTGGCAGGCGCATGGCGTGGCTTTGCCCGCGCCCGAGCTGACCCAGGCCGAGCATACGCAGGCCATCGCCTATGTGCGCCCGCACGAGATCGACCTGGCCCGCAACAACGGCACCGGCCAGGGCATCCCGGTGCGCCTGAACCATGCCTACCTGGCCGGCGCCAGCGCCTACCTGGAGCTGGAGCGCGAGGACATGCAGGCCATCATCGAAGCCCAGGTGCCCGAGCACCTGTATCGCGAACTCAACCTGAAGGAGGGCGAAAGCCTGCTGGCGCGGCCGCGCCGGGCCCGCGTTTTCGCCGCGCAAGCATGACAATCATCGAAACCGCCCTGGACCCCGTCGTCGCCGCCCGCTGGAACGCGCTGCAGTCGCGCCTGGCCGAAATCGCGCAGCGGCATCCGGACGCCGCGCTGGCGTCGTCGCTGGCCGCCGAGGACATGGTGCTGACCCACGCCATCTATGACGGCGGGCTGGACCTGGAGATCTTCACGCTGGATACCGGCCGCCTGCATGCCGAGACGCTCGGGATGCAGGACGCGGTGCGCCAGCGCTATGGCCGCGCCCTCACTGTCTACCGGCCCGAGGCGGCGGCGGTGCAGGCCCATGTGCAGCAGCACGGCGCTTATGCGTTCTACGACAGCGTGGAGCTGCGCAAGGCCTGTTGCCAGATACGCAAGGTCGAGCCGCTGAAACGGGCGCTGGCCGGCCGCAGCGCCTGGATCACCGGCCAGCGCCGCGCCCAGGCGGCCACCCGCGGCGAGCTGCCCGAGGCCGAGCAGGACGCGGTGTTCGGGCTGTACAAGTACAACCCGCTGGCCGCCTGGAGCGAGGAAGACGTCTGGCACCTCATCCGCGCGCTCGATATTCCCTACAACCCGCTGCACGACCAGGGCTATCCCTCGATCGGCTGCGAGCCCTGCACGCGCGCCATCCGCCCCGGCGAAGACGTGCGGGCGGGCCGCTGGTGGTGGGAGTCCTCCGACTCCAAGGAATGCGGGCTGCATGCCGGCAACCGGGTCATCAGCGTGGCGGCCGTTCCCGCCAAACCGACTTCTGTGTAAAGGAAAACCCATGTCCGTCGTCGTCAACCGCAGCCACCTCGACTGGCTGGAATCGGAAGCCATCTACATCCTGCGCGAGGTCGCGGCCGAGTGCGCCAAGCCGGTGCTGCTGTTCTCCGGCGGCAAGGATTCGGTGGTGTTGCTGCGCCTGGCCGAGAAGGCCTTCCGGCCGGGCCGCTTCCCGTTCCCGCTGATGCACATCGATACCGGCCACAATTTCGACGAAGTGATCGCCTTCCGCGATGCGCGGGCGGCCGAGCTCGGCGAGACGCTGCTGGTGCGCAGCGTCGAGGATTCGATCCGGCGCGGCAGCGTGGTGCTGCGGCGCGCGACCGACTCGCGCAACGCCGCGCAGGCGGTGACCCTGCTGGAAGCCATCGAGGAATTCGGCTTCGACGCCTGCATCGGCGGCGCGCGCCGCGACGAGGAGAAGGCGCGCGCCAAGGAGCGCATCTTTTCGTTCCGCGACGAGTTCGGCCAGTGGGATCCGAAAGCGCAGCGGCCGGAACTCTGGAACCTGTTCAACACGCGCGTGCATCCGGGCGAGAACATGCGCGTGTTTCCGATCTCCAACTGGACCGAACTTGATGTCTGGCAGTACATCCAGCGCGAACGGCTGGCGCTGCCGTCCATCTACTACAGCCACCGGCGCGACGTGGTGCGCCGCAAGGGCCTGCTGGTGCCCGTCACGCCGCTGACGCCGCCGCAGGACGGCGAACGGGTGGAGAACCTGGCGGTGCGCTTCCGGACGGTGGGCGATATCTCCTGCACCTGCCCGGTCGCATCCGAGGCGGCCGATCCGGCCGCCATCATCGCCGAGACCGCCATCACCGACATCACCGAACGCGGCGCCACCCGCATGGACGACCAGACTTCCGAGGCCTCGATGGAGCGCCGCAAGAAAGAAGGCTATTTCTGAACTGACACCGGACTCCCCATGAACGCTGTGAACGATTCTTTTCTTTCGGGCGCCGACCGCGGCGTGCTGCGGCTGATCACGGCCGGTTCGGTCGACGACGGCAAGTCCACCCTGATCGGGCGCCTGCTGTACGACAGCAAGGGCGTGTTCGCCGACCAACTGGACGCCATTTCGCGCGCCAAGTACAAGCGGGTGGCCGGCGACGGCATCGATTTCGCGCTGCTGACCGACGGCCTGGAGGCCGAGCGCGAGCAGGGCATCACCATCGACGTGGCGTACCGCTATTTCGCCACGCCGCTGCGCAAGTTCATCGTCGCCGACGCGCCCGGGCACGAGCAATACACCCGCAACATGGTGACCGGCGCCTCGACCGCCGACGCCGCGGTGATCCTCATCGACGCCACGCGCGCCGCCGACGGCAGGCTGCTGCCGCAGACCAAGCGGCACAGCACCATCGCGCGCCTGCTGGGCATCCGCCATATTGTGGTGGCGGTCAACAAGATGGACCTGGTCGGCTGGGACCGCGCCGTGTTCGAGCGCATTCGCGACGCCTACGCCGACCTGGCGCGGCGCCTGGACATCGCCCGTTTCCATGCGCTGCCGCTGTCGGCGCTGGAGGGCGACAACGTGGTCAACCCGTCCGCCAGGACGCCCTGGTACGACGGCCCGCCGCTGCTCAGCCTGCTGGAGCAACTGGGCCAGGCCAATGACGCGGCCGGGCAGCCGCTGCGCTTTCCGGTCCAGTGGGTGGCGCGCCACGGCGGCGATAGCGCCGACGATTTCCGCGGCTACGCCGGCCGCGTCGCCAGCGGCGTGCTGCGGCCGGGCGATGAAATCGTGGTGCAGCCGTCGGGGGTGAGCGCGCGCGTCAAGCAGGTGCTGGCCTTCGACCGCGCGCTGGATGCCGCGCTGGCCGGCGACTCGGTCACGGTCGTACTGGACCGGGATGTCGACGTCTCGCGCGGCGATGTGCTGGCGCATGCTGATGCGCCGGCGCGCGTCGGCCGCGAATTCGAAGCGGAACTGTGCTGGCTCGACGCGCAGGCGCTGAACCCGGCGCGCAAGTACCTGCTCAAGCACGGCACGCGGCTGACCACCGCGAAGATCCGCGAAGTGCACACACAGCGCGACATCCACGAACTGCAGGAGGTGGCTAACGCCGGCGGCACGCTGAACATGAACGACATCGGCCGCGTGTCGCTGGTCACGCGCGAGGCGCTGGCGGTCGATCGCTATGCCGATGCGCCCGCCACTGGCGCCTTCATCCTGATCGACGCCGCCACTCACCAGACTGCGGCCGCGGGCATGCTGCGCTGACGCCCAGGCCCGCCGCCGGACGCCGGCGGCGGGCTGTTGTTTTAATGCGAAACCCAGTATTCATGCGGGTTCCCGGGCGATTTCCAGACCATGAAATGATTTCTCCAGACGGCCGCCGCGTCTTGCGGTAAAGTGGGACGTCGCCCTTTCGGGGCGCCAGGGGCTTGCTGAAAGTACTGGTTTTTTGTACAGTACTTTCATGGAACGCACCGATCACGTTTTTCCCGCCGGTTCTGGGTCCCCGGCTGCCGCCCCCGCCGCCTTGCGCGGCCGGGGTGCGGTTACTAACGTTCGGCATCGCTTCCAGCAAACCGACCGCGCTCCCACCGACGACGGCTGGGCCGCCACCCACGTGCCGGCCGATGCCCTGGCAGATCCCTCCTGGTCCGCCGACGGCGTGGCCGAGCCCTCCGCCCCTTATATTCCCATCACGCCGGAGCCGGTGCGCCAGACCACCGTGGCCCCCGAGCAGGCCCGCAAGCTGTTGTCGCGCAACGATTCCCCCGACATCCCGTTCGATGTCGCCGTCAACCCCTACCGGGGGTGCGAGCACGGCTGCGTGTACTGCTACGCGCGGCCCACCCATGCCTACCTGGGCTATTCCCCCGGGCTGGACTTCGAAACCCGCCTGGTGGCCAAGGCCAACGCGGTGGACGTGCTGCGGGCCGAACTGGCCCGCCCCGGCTACCGGGTCTCGCCCATCAACATCGGCTCGGCCACCGACGTCTACCAGCCCATCGAACGCCAGTGGCAGCTTACCCGCGGGGTGCTCGAACTGCTGCTGCAGACCCGCCACCCGGCCACCATCGTCACCAAGAACGCCCTGGTCGAGCGCGATCTCGACCTGCTCCAGCCGCTGGCCGAGCAGCGGCTGATCACGGTGTTCGTCAGCATCACCACCCTGGACGCCGACATGGCCCGCACGCTGGAACCGCGCGCCTCGGCCCCCTGGCGGCGCATCCAGGCGGTGCGCACGCTGGCCAATGCCGGCGTGCCCGTCGGCGTCCTGGTGGCGCCCGTCATTCCCTTCATCAACGACGAATCCCTCGAACACATCCTGCAGGAGGCCCGCCAGGCAGGCGCCTGCTACGCCAGCTACACCGTGCTGCGGCTGCCCTGGGAAGTGCGCGCCGTCTTTGAAGAATGGCTGCAGGCCCATTTCCCGGACCGCGCCCAACGCGTGCTGCATCGCATCGAAGACCTGCGCAACGGCCGGCGCAACGACCCCCGTTTCGGCAGCCGCATGCGCGGCACCGGCCTGTGGGCCGACCTGCTGCGCCAGCGCTTCGGGCTGGCGGTGCGCAAGCTGGGCCTGAACACCACCCGGCCGCAGCTGGCCACGCATCTGTTCCAGGCGCCCCGGCCCGCCATGGCTGCGGCGCCGGCCCCGGCGGCGGGGCAGGGCGGCCACCGGCACACCAGGCCGGCGCCGCAGGCCTCGCCGCAGTTGTCGCTGTTCTGATTTCCCGTTTCACCGGCTGTCGCCGCGCGTCCAGGCGGCCCCTTAATCCGCAGAGCTGTTCGTCTGCCAGCGTTCACCGGAGTCTTCCATGACCATCGCCACTCTCGCTTCCGATTCCGCCGTTTCCCTGCCCAGCTCGCGGTTGCCCGCCTGGCTGCCGCGACTGCTGGCGCAAGCCGGCGGCGGCGTGCTGCGCCAGCCGGCCAAATGGCCGTTCTCGTCGGGGTTGTCGCGCGGGCGCCAGCTCATGCCCGCCCCCTCCCAGGCGGCCGACCGTCCGGCGCAGCCCGCCGCCGTCGCGCCTGTCGCGCCCGCCGCGCCGACGCTGTCCGCCGATACGCAGGCGGCCCACAGCCAGTCGCTGGGCACGGCGGCGCGGGTGGCGGGCCAGGGGGTCACGCTGCGCCAGATGGTGGTCGACACCATGCTGGTGGCCATGTGGGCCGCCCTGATCCCCGGCCTGATGTGGCTGGGGGCCGCGGCGGGGTTCTGAACCCGCGGCGGAGCAGCGGCATTCCCCGCGCCGGTTAGCTCGAGCCGAGCAGCACCACGCCCACCAGAATGGCCGCGCAGCCCGCCAAGCGGCCGAGGCCCACCTTTTCGCGCAACAGGAACATGCCCGCCAATGTGCCCAGCATCATCGACATTTCCCGCGCCGGAGCCACCAGGCTGAGCGGCGCGCCGTTGCGCAGCGCGTACAGCACCAGTATGTAGCCCAGCGGCGACAGCAACCCCACGGCCAGCGCCAGGTGCCAGTGGCCGCGCATGGCCTGCCAGCTGGCGGCCCGCCGCTGCAGGATATGCGGAGCCATCATCGCGGTGCGCGTGACGCAGGTGAACCAGTCGAACAGCACCGGCATGAGCAGCAGCACCTTGACGCCGTAGGCGTCCACCACGGTATAGGCCGCAATGAACAGGCCTATCACCACGCCCCAGCGCACGCCCAGCCACGCCTGGGGTTGGCGGAACAGCGCCAGCCTGCCCTGGGTGGCGATCAGCAGCACGCCGCCCACCACGCACAGCATGCCGGCGATGCCCGTGGCCGAGGCCGGCTCGCCCAGCAGCAGGAAGGCACCCATGGTCGAGAGCAGCGGGCCGGTGCCGCGCGCAATGGGATACACCACGGACAGGTCGGCGACCTGATAACCGCGCTGTAGGCACAGGCTGTAGCCCAGGTGCAGGGCGCTCGACGCCAGGATGCACGCCACCACCGGCCAGGTCCAGTCCATGCCCTCGTGCAGCAGGATCCACACCACCCAGGGCGCATACAGCAGGCTGGCGCACAGGCCGTAGGCGAAGACGAAGACCGGTCCGACCATCGCCGCGCGCTTGGCCAGCAGGTTCCAGGTGGCGTGGGCCATCGCCGCGAGGATCACTAATATCAGGGACGCATACGACATGGCGGGGGGCGCGGCGTGGATGACAGGTTTGTGACAAAACGGAGGCCTACAGCGTACTCCTTTTATTGGGGCCGGGTGATTGGGCAGGCAGGCGTCGCGGCCAGTACCAGCAACTCCGGTTTTGATGTAGAATGCTCGGTTTGCCAAACCCTCATCCTCTGCTTGCGCACAGCCCAGGGCAACGGGCCAGTACCGCCGCCCCGCGTAAAAACAGCGCAACGCACGATGATTTCGGAGTTCATCATGAACCTCATCGCTCTCCTGGAACAGGAAGAAATCAAGCGCCTGACCGGCGACAAGACCATGCCCGAATTCGCCCCCGGCGACACCGTGGTGGTCAGCGTCAACGTCGTGGAAGGCACCCGCAAGCGTGTGCAGGCCTACGAAGGCGTCGTCATCGCCAAGCGCAACCGTGGCCTGAACTCGTCGTTCATCGTCCGCAAGATCTCCTCGGGCGAAGCCGTCGAACGTACGTTCCAGCTGTATTCGCCGCAGATCGCCGGCATCGAAGTCAAGCGCCGCGGCGACGTGCGCCGCGCCAAGCTGTATTACCTGCGCAACCGCTCGGGCAAGTCGGCGCGCATCAAGGAAAAGCTCGTCATCAAGCAGGCCAAGTCGGCTTGATGCTCCGCCGCGGTACGGCGCCAGCCATGGCGCCATGCCGCGCTCGCGGACATTCCGGGTTAAAAAGGCACCTGCAAAGGTGCCTTTTTCACGTCCCTCTCAGGTATGCCTGATCCTTCGTCCCGCCCGCGCCGGCCGCCCGCCGGCCCGTCCTTCGACCCCGCCGCCCAGCCCTGGCAGCCCGCCGATGCCGACCTTGCCGCCGTGCCGCCGGAGCGGCTGGCGCCCGACTCGTTGCGCGGCGCGCTGAGCCGGCCCGGCCCCTGGCCGATGGACCCGGTGGTCACGCCCGAGCAGCGCCATCCCGGCCGCGAGGGGGCGCCGGTGCTGGCGGCCGTGCTCATTCCCCTGGTTGCCCATCCGGACGGCGTGCGCGTCATGCTGACCCAGCGCACCGCCCACCTGCACGATCATGCGGGCCAGGTCAGCTTCCCCGGCGGGCGGCTCGAGGCCTTCGACGCCAGCCCGGTCGCCGCGGCGCTGCGCGAGGCGCAGGAAGAAACCGGCCTGCCGGCCGAGCACGTCGACGTGTTGAGCAGCATGCCCGCCTATCTGACGGCGACGGGGTTCTCGATCACGCCGGTGGTGTCGCTGGTGCGGCCTGGCTACACGCTGGCGCCCGACGCCTTCGAGGTAGCCGAAGTATTCGAAGTGCCGCTGGCTTTCCTGATGGACCCCGCCAATCATCGCCTGTACCGCGCATTGCTGCCGGACGGGCGCGAGCGCCGCTATTACGCCATGCCCTGGCAGGATTATTTCATCTGGGGAGCCACCGCCGGCATGCTGCGCAACCTGTACCACGTGGTGCGCCACCGGCTGGCCGGCATTCAATAGCGCTGCTGCGCGACCTCGCTTTCTTCCAGGATGCGCCGGTACAGCGCGTAGCGGCCCGGGTCGATCCCGCCCGCCTGCAAGGCCGCCACGACACCGCAGCCCGGCTCGTGGCGGTGGGTGCAGTTGTAGAAGCGGCAGTGTTCGATATGCGGGGCGAATTCCGGGAAGCCGCGCAGGATGTCCGCGCCGGACAAGTGCTGCAAGCCGAACGCCTGGAAGCCGGGCGAATCGATCAGGTCGCCGCCGGGCGGCGGCAGATGGTAGAGGCGGGTGGTGGTGGTGGTGTGCCGGCCCATGTCGAGCGCGGCTGAATATTCGCGCGTAGCGGCGCCGGCCTGCGGGGCCAGCGTATTGAGCAGGGTGGACTTGCCCATGCCGCTCTGGCCCAGCAGCAAGGTCGTGCGCCCGGCCAGGCGCGGCGCCAGCAGGGCATGCACCGCCGCGCTGTCGTGGGCGCTGAGCTCGATCACCGGCACGCCCAGCGCGCGCACCGCCGCCAGGCGCGCGCGCGCGGCGTCCAAGCCGTGGCGCAGGTCGGTCTTGTTGAGGATGATGAGCGGCTCGATGCCGGCGCTCCAGGCGCCGGCCAGCGCGCGGCCGGCCAGGTCGTCGGAGAAAGTGGGCTCGACCGCCACGACGATCAGTAATTGGTCGACGTTGGCCGCGAACTGCTTGGCGCGCATTTCGTCGGAGCGATACAGCAGGTTGCGGCGCGGCAGGATGGCTTCGATGACACCCTCGTCGCGGCCCTGGGGCGCCACCAGCACCCGGTCGCCGACCGCCGCGCCGGCCTTCTTGCCGCGCGGGAAACAATGGCGCTGGGCGCCGTCGGGGAATTCCACGACGTAGTGGCGCCCGTGGGCGGCGATGATGCGGCCCTCTGCCTGCGTCGCGGCGGCCGCGTCGGCGCCGCGTTCATGGCGCGAGCGTATCGGCTTGGGGCGGCCCGGCGTGGCGCTCATGCCGCCTGGGTGAGGTGACGGATGCGCACGGCGGCGGGAGGGTGGCTGTCGTAGAAGGCGGAATGCACGGGGTCGGGCGTCAGGGTGGCGGCGTTGTCATCGTACAGTTTGACCAGCGCCGACACCAGCCGGTCGGGGGAGCTCTGGGTGGCGGCGTAGCGGTCGGCCTCGAATTCGTCGCGGCGCGAGTACCAGCTGGCCACGGGAGTCAGCATGAAAGTGAAGACGGGGATCGCCAGGAAGAACAGCAGCAGCGCCATGGCGTCATTGCGGCCGTCCAGGCGCGGCAGCACGCCCAGGCCCTCGTAGAACCAGGGCTGCTGGGCGAGCCAGCCCAGCACCGCGAAGAACAGCAGGGCCGCGCCGAAACTGAGCGCGATGCGCTTGATGATGTGCCGCTTGGCGAAATGGCCCAGCTCGTGCGCCAGCACGGCTTCGATTTCGTCGGGGTTCAGGCGCGCCAGCAGGGTGTCGAAGAACACGATGCGGCGCGCCTTGCCGAAGCCGGTGAAATAGGCGTTGCCATGCGCCGAGCGGCGCGAGCCGTCCATGACGAACAGGCCGTTGAGCGCGAACCCGCAGCGCTGGGCCAGCTGCTTGATGCGGCCCGCCAGTTCGGGGTCGGTGAGCGGGGTGAACTTGTTGAACAGCGGCGCGATGAAGGTCGGGTAGATGAACAGCAGCAGCAGGTTGAAGAGGGTCCAGAGGCCCCATGCCCAGAGCCACCATAGGGCGCCGGCTTCGGCCATGAGCCACAGGATGGCGGCGGCCAGCGGGGTGCCCAGCAGCAGCGCCACGACCAGCCCCTTGGCCAGGTCGGCGGCGAACAGGCCGGGCGTCATGCGGTTGAAGCCGAAGCGCGCCTCGAGGCGGAACTGCCGCCACAAGGTGAACGGCAGCCCCAGCAGGCCCAGCAGCAGGGCCACGCTGCCCAGCAGCAGCAACTGGCGCAGCAGGTCGTGGGAGGTGACCTGCGCCACCAGCAGGTCGATGGCCTGCAGGCCACCCAGCAGGGTCAGCGCCACCAGGATCACGGCGTCGTAGACGCGTTCCAGCATGCCCAGGCGCATGCGCGCCACGGTGTAGTCGGCCGCCCGCTGGTGGCTGGCCAGCCCGATGCGCGGCGCGAACTCGGGCGGCACCTGGTCGCGGTGGCGCGCCACGTGGCGGATCTGGCGGGAGGCCAGCCACAGCCGCACGCAGATATCGGCCAGCAGGAGGGAAACGAACAGCAAGGTCAGGGCGGTCAGGGGCACGGCGCGGGGGGTATGAGAAAATGCAGTGTTTTAAAGGCAAATTATATGGCTGCGAACGAAAACCGCCTGGTCTGGCTCGATATGGAAATGACCGGCCTGGACCCCGCCAAAGAGCGCATCATCGAAGTCGCGGTGGTCGTCACCGAACCTGACCTGACCGTCGTGGCCGAAGGGCCGGTGCTGGTCGTGCACCAGCCCGAGAGCCTGCTCGACGCCATGGACAACTGGAACAAGTCCACGCACGGCAAGAGCGGCCTGATCGAGAAGGTCAAGGCCTCCACCCTGACCGAGGCGCAGGCCGAGCGGATCCTGCTGGATTTCCTGGCGCAACACGTGCCGGCGGGCAAATCGCCGCTGTGCGGCAATACCATCAGCCAGGACCGGCGCTTCATGTACGCCTACATGCCGAACCTGGAGCGCTTCTTCCATTACCGCAACCTGGACGTCAGCACCCTGAAGGAACTGGCGCGCCGCTGGGCCCCGGCCGTCTACAAGGGGTTCGAGAAACAAAGCCGGCACGAGGCGCTGGCCGACATCTACGAATCCATCGACGAATTGAAGTACTACCGCGAGCATTTCCTCAAGGCGTAGCAGCCGTGCGAGCATGCCGCCCATCGCGCCCGACCTCGATCCGCTGATCGGCGACCATCCGTCGATGGCGGCGCTGCGCGCCCTGGTGCGCCGGGTGGCGCGCAGCAAGGCCAGCATCGTGCTGATCTACGGCGAGACCGGCACCGGCAAGGGGCTGGTGGCGCGCAGCCTGCATGCGCAGTCCGACCGGGCCGGCAAGGGCTTCACCGAGATCAATTGCGCCGCCATTCCGGGCAACCTGCTGGAATCCGAGCTGTTCGGGCACGAGCGGGGCGCTTTTACCGGCGCGGTGGCCCGCAAGGTCGGGCTGCTCGAGGCGGCCAATGGCGGCAGCGTTTTCCTGGACGAGATCCGCGAACTCGATCCGGTCATGCAGGCGAAGATCCTGACCTTGCTCGACAGCCGGCGCTTCCGGCGCATCGGCGCCGTGCAGGAAGTCTCCATCGATGCCCGGTTCATCGCGGCCACCAACAAGATATTGCTGGCCGAAGTGCAGGGCGGGCGGTTCCGCGATGACCTTTATTACCGGCTGCAGGTCGTGTCGATCAATCTGCCGCCGCTGCGCGAGCGCGGCGATGATGTGTTCGTGCTGGCCGACAAGTTCCTGCAGCGCTACAACGCCACCCACGGCAGCCGCTTCACCGCCCTCGATCCCGACGTGCGGCGCATTTTCAAGGCGTATGCGTGGCCCGGCAATGTGCGCGAACTAGGCAATTTGCTCGAGCGCATCTGCATCCTCGAGGACGGCGATACGATCCTGCCGCGCCATCTGCCCGCGCGCATCGTGCGCGATGCCGGCAAGCCGCTGGCGACCGCGGGCGCCGGCGCGCCCGCGGCCGGCTACGCCGAACAGACGCGGCGTTTCCAGCGCGAGCTGATCGAATCCGCCCTGCGCGCCCAGGGCGGCAGCCTGGCGCGGGCCGCCGCGGCGCTGGGCTTGACGCGGCACGCCCTGCGGCACCAGATGAGCAAGCTGGGCCTGGACGACGGACGTGCGCGCGGGCAGGGCTAGTTGGCCGTGATGTCGTGCTTGGCGGTGACCTCCCGCCACAGCGCCAGGTCGTCGCGCACGCGCTTGCCGAACTCGGCGCTGCTCAGGCGGGCCGGAATGGTGCCGTCGATGTCGAGCAGCGTTGTCGTGGCCGGCGACGCCGAGATCTCGTTGAGCGCGGCATTGAGCCGGTCGATATACGGCTGCGGCGTCCCGGCGGGCGCGAACACGCCGACCCAGATCTCGACCGCGTAGCCCGGCAGGGTGGCCGCCGCCGGCGCCAGATCGGGGAAGGCGGCGTGCCTGGCGCGCGCGGTGGTGGCCAGCAGCCGCACCTTGCCGCTCTGCACCACCGGCGCCAGGGTGCTGTAGTTGGACAGCATGACGTCGATCTGGCCTCCGGCCAGGTCGGACGCGGCGTTGGCAGCGCCCTTGTAGGGCACGTGCGTCATGCGCGTGCCGGCCGCGTCGTCCAGCATCACCGTGGCCAGGTGGCCCAGCGACCCGACTCCCGCCGTGCCGTAGTTGAGCGCGTCGGGCTTGCCGCGCGCCGCTGCGATCAGGTCCGCCAACGAGCGGTACGGCGTGCCGGCGGATACCGCCACCACCAACGGGCCCTGGCCGATCATGGCGACGGGGGCGAACTGCTTGAGCGGATCGTAAGGCACGTGCGGCTGGGTCGCCGCCGAGGTCAGGAACGAGGACGAGGTGAGCAGCAGCACCGAGCCGTCCTTGGGCGCCCTGGCCACATAGTCGGAGCCGATGACGCCGGCCGCCCCGCTGCGGTTCTCGACGATGACCGTCGTGTCCAGGCGCTCGGCCAGCTGCGGCGCCAGTGCGCGCGCGATGGCGTCGTTGCTGGCGCCGGCCGAGAACGGCACCACGATCTTGACCTGCGCGGGCACGCCGGGCTGCGCCGCCGCCGCCGCCGCGCAGACCGCGTAGCCGGCGGCCAGCGTCAGTGCTTGCTTGATGAGTGTTTTCACGGTCGATTCCCTTTGGAATGTTGTAGGTATGCCGGCGCCGGATGTCAGCGGTCCAGCGGCACGGGAATGTCCAGCAACGGCGCGTATTGCTGCGCGCCGAAGATGTCGCCGTCGCCGGCCGAGCCGCTGGGCGTCAGCCGATAGAGGGTGAACTTGATCGCCAGGCCGGGATCGTATTGCACGAAGTCCGAAATGCGAGTGTCGGCGATGCCGTACAGGGCCGCCACGCTGGCGCGCGTGAGGGCGCCGGAGCGCTTGACCGCGTCGTAGGTGGCGCGGTCGCGGAAGATGACATCGAAGGTGATCTTGTTTACGCCGGCATTCTTGCTGCGGATGGTCTTGGCGAGTTCGCTGAGTTTCTTGGTCGTCATGGCGTTTCCGGCTCAGGCGCCGGCCTGGATGATGTGGGTGGGGAAGAGCTCGGCGGCATCGTCGACCGGCAGCGTGTGGTTGAGCGTCCAGCGGTAGGCGGCGCTGGCTTGCACGACTTCGTCGAGCGGAAACGAGACCGAGCCGGCGGTACCTTTCACGTCCGGCAGGCGCGCGTAGAACATCTGGCGCAGGCCGGTCAGGGTGAGCTCCTCGGCCATTTCGCGCGTCGGCGCCACGCCCTGCACCATGATGCACAGCTCGTGGCCGGGCTGGTGGCGCAGGGGCTCCAGGTCGCCCATGACGCCATCGCGGCCGTACACCTTGTAGTGCAATTCATAGCCGTCGGCGCCGAAGCGCTCGCGGACTTTCTCGCGCGCCCAGTCGATTACCCGGTCGACGTTGGCGATGGTGTAGGGGTCGCGGATGCCGCACAGGCCGATATAGCGCTCGCCGACCTTGCCGGAACCTTCCAGCTTGACGAGCACGCGATCGGCCGGGATGAAGCGCGAACCGGTGATGCGGGTCGTTTTTTCGTTGAGTTGCTCGTAATGGCAGGCAGTCATGTCGAGCTTGCCGCCGGCGAAATACTCCTCGAAAGGATTGGAGCGCTCATACATGGCGTGTCCCGCCACCGAAGCGATGGTGCAGCGCTGCTCGGGGTGCATGGCGGTGACGCGCACGTCCTGGTCCGAGATCTCGCCCATGACGGTTTCCTTGCCCCCGTAGGGTTCGGCGCAGAACGAGGCGCATTCCAGCACCTTGCCCAGGTAATAGGCATGGTCGGCCGCGTAGCCCTGGTGCAGGGCCGGGGCGGCAAACACCGCGGCGTCCGAGCTGCGGCCGCCGATGATGACATCGGCCCCCTGTTGCAGCAGCTTCAGGTAGGGGTGCACGCCGGCCACCGCGACGATGCGCTCGGTGGCGTCCAGTTCCGCCTCGGTGAGGTCGGCATAGCCGTCCAGGCCCGCCACCTGCGCGCCCTCGCGCAGTTTGCGCCGCACGTATTCCTTGTCCACCTCGGAATAGAAGTAGCCGATCTTGAACGGCGCCAGGCCATGCTGGGCGGCCAACTCCCGGATCATGCCCACGTACATGTCCACGCGGCTGTTCGAGCCGGTGTCGCCGGCCGAGCCGATGATCATGGGCACGCCCAGTTCGCGCGCCGCCAGCAGCATCTGTTCCAGGTCGTGGCGCTGCCAGGCCTGAGGGCTGGTGGAGGTGTCCGAGCCCAGCGGCACCGGGCCGACATCGTCGCTGCCCGAGTCGGCGGCGATGACGTCAGGGCGGGCCGCGACCCCTTTCCGGAAACTTTCGGTGCGCAGGGGCGCGAATCCCAAATGCCCATTCGGGCAGATTATGCTCATTGATCGCATCGGTCTGGTCTCTACAGTTGTCGATTGCCGGCCTGGATGGGCCGGTGCATGATCAATGCAAGCTGTATGCCAACTTTGCGCGGACAGGAATTTGCTGCAAAATCAACGGCATGGGCGGTGCAGGTGCGTCTTGGTGCGCTAATAAATAACGCAATTGCGTGAATTACGCGCATTTCTTGTTTTCAGCCGCAGGCGTGCCGACAGCAGCCCGGGAGCTTTCGATGTCCGTTTATTCCGTCGCCCGGATCCGCCTTGCCGAACAGCAGGCGCAGGCGCGCGGCCTGGCGCTGATGCCGCGGGCGGGGGCCGCCGCCGCCGACTTCATCGCGGCACGCTGGCCGGCGGGCGCCGCCGTGCTGGCGCTGGTCGGGCCGGGCAACAACGGCGGCGACGCGCTGGTGGCGGCGACCCGCCTGCAGGCTGCCGGTTACCGGGTGAGCGTGGTGATGCCGGGCGATCCCGACCGGTTTCCCGCCGACGCCGCGCGGGCCTATGCGGCCTGGCGCGCCCGGGGCGGCGCCGAACGGGCCGGCCTGGCGCCCGGTCCGCGGCCCGATGTCATCATCGACGGCCTGTTCGGCATCGGCCTGAACCGTCCGCTGGGAGCCGACTGGCAGGCGTTGGTCGATGAGGTCAACAGCTGGGAACTACCGGTGCTGGCCTTGGACGTGCCCAGCGGCGTGGACGCCGATAGCGGCCGGGCGCTGGGACGCCCGCTGCGGGCGCGCTGGACCCTGTCGTTCATCGGGCGGGCGCGCGGCCTGGAGGCGCCCGGCCCGGGCCGCGACGCCGCTGGCGAGCTGCACCTCGATACCCTCGGCGTGGCCGTCGAGCCCTAGCGGGCCCTAGGCGCCCGGCCGCCCGCCGAAGCGCGCGTACACCTCCGGCGACAGCGCGGTATAGCGGTCGTTGTCGCGGCCCGCCACGGCGTCCAGGTGCTGTTCCGACGCATCGAACAGCTTCCAGTAGATCTGCCCGCACAATGCGCGGGCCGCATGGCCGGGCCAGCGCTCGGGCAGCATGGGCACCGGCAGTTGCGGGTCGTGCAGCACGATCCGGCGCCAGGTATGCAGCAGCAGCATGCGCGCCGCGAAGGCGTCGGCCGGCGCCACCGGCTCGTCCAGCAGCTTGTCCAGCGGCGCGAACTGGCGCGAGAAATGCCGGTATTGCCCGGCCAGTTCGTCGAGGTTCCAGCAGTGCGGCGCCAGGCTGGCGATGGGCAGGCCGCCCGCCTCCGCCAGGTCGCGTCCCGACAGCACCAGCGCCTTGTCGGGGATGCCTAGTTTCTGGAGGATTTCATGGGCGGTGCCGGCCCCGGCCTGGGGGTGCGCGAATAGCCCCGGCGCCAGCATGCCGAAGCCCTCCCAGGCCAGCTCGCGCCGCAGCTCGGTGCGCTCGGCCAGGCCGTTGTTGCCCAGGCGCGGCAGCGCCACCAGGGTCCATTGGCCGTCCCAGTCGGCCGCCGGCCCGTCGTAGATGCGCTGCGAGGCGTGCGCGGTATGGCGCCGGCCCTGCTCGGACAACTGGTACAGGCTGCGGCGTCCGTGCCGCTCGGCCTGCAGCCAGCCTTGCGCCACCAGCCGGAACACGCTGGTGCGCAGCAGCCGTTCGTTGATGCCCAGCGGCTCGAGCAGCTCGATGATGCCGCCCAGCCAGATGGCACCCCCGTGGCAGGCCAGCGCATCGCCCAGCAGACTGACGCACAGCGACTTGGCGCGGGGCGGGGCGTCCTTGAGCAGGCGGTCGATGTAGCGGCCCACGGAAGAGGGGGGATTTGCCATGGGATACGTGGCCTATATGACAATGCTCAACATGATACACATATCTGATGTGATACAAAAATAGGTTTGACAATTAATTTTGTGTATTAAATAATCGTCTCATGCCTGGCCAGACGAATGGCCGGCGCGCGCGCTGCTCCCGGCCGGCGTGGCGCGACCGCAAGGAGACGAACATGTACGCACAACTTGTCGAAACCGGCGTCAAGCAGGTCCGCGGCGTCGACCAGCTCACCGGGCCCGAACAGGCATTCCAGCGCCGCATCGACGACGGCGTGCGCATCGAGCCGCAGGACTGGATGCCCGAGGCCTATCGCAAGACCCTCATCCGCCAGATCTCCCAGCACGCCCATTCCGAGATCGTTGGCATGCTGCCCGAGGGCAACTGGATCACCCGCGCGCCCTCGCTCAAGCGCAAGGCCATCCTGCTGGCCAAGGTGCAGGACGAGGCCGGGCACGGCCTGTACTTGTATAGCGCCGCCGAGACCCTGGGCGTGTCGCGCGACGACCTAGTCGACGACCTGCACACCGGGCGCGCCAAGTATTCCAGCATCTTCAACTACCCCACGCTCACCTGGGCCGACATCGGCATGATCGGCTGGCTGGTCGACGGTTCGGCCATCATCAACCAGATCCCGCTGTGCCGCTGTTCATACGGCCCCTACGCGCGCGCCATGGTGCGCGTCTGCAAGGAGGAGTCCTTCCACCAGCGCCAGGGCTACGACCTGCTCATCCAGATGTGCCGCCATGGCACGCCCGAGCAGAAAGCCATGTGCCAGGATGCGCTGAACCGCTGGTGGTGGCCCGCGCTGATGATGTTCGGCCCGTCGGATGCCGACTCGCCCAACAGCGCGCAGTCGATGGCCTGGAAGATCAAGCTGTTCTCCAACGACGAACTGCGCCAGAAGATGGTCGACCAGACCGTGCCGCAGGCCGAGTACCTGGGGCTGACGGTGCCCGATCCCGACCTGAAGTGGAATGCCGAGCGCGGCCACTATGACTTCGGCGAGATCGACTGGGACGAGTTCTATGCGGTGATCAAGGGCAACGGCCCCTGCAACCGCGAGCGGCTGGCCGCCCGCAAGCAGGCGCACGAAGCCGGCGCATGGGTGCGCGAGGGCCTGGCCGCCTATGCCGAGAAGCAGGCGCGCCGCGAGGCCGCCTGAGCGCCTACCACACGATCACCCCGGGGCCGCGCGGGCGGCCCCGCACCTGAAGGATACGCATCATGAGCAAGCAGTGGCCGCTCTGGGAAGTCTTCATCCGCAGCCAGCACGGGCTGGCGCACAAACACGTGGGCAGCCTGCACGCGCCGGACGCGGAAATGGCCATCAACCACGCGCGCGACGTCTACACGCGGCGCAACGAGGGCCTGAGCATCTGGGTGGTGCGCGCGGCCGATATCGTGGCCAGCAGCCCGGCCGACAAGGAGCCGCTGTTCGACCCGGCCAACAACAAGGTCTACCGGCATCCGACCTTCTTCCCCATGCCCGATGAAATCAAGCACATGTGAGGCGCGCATGGACAAGCCATTATTCGAATACTTGCTGCGCCTGGGCGACACCACGCTGATCCTGTCGCAGCGCCTGTCGGAATGGTGCGGGCACGGCCCGGCCCTGGAAGAGGACCTGGCGCTGACCAACACCGCGCTCGACCTGCTGGGCCAGGCGCGCATGTGGCTGACCCTGGCCGGCGAAGTGGAGGGGGCGGGGCGCGACGAGGATGCGCTGGCCTATTTCCGCCACGCCCACGAGTTCCGCAACCTGATCCTGGTCGAGCGGCCCAATGGCCACTACGGCGACACGCTGGCGCGCCAGTTCTTGTTCGACGTGTGGCACTACTTCCTGCTGCAGCGCCTGGCGCAGTCGGCCGACGAACGGGTGGCGGCGATCGCCGCCAAGTCGCTGAAGGAGGTCACGTACCATGTGCGCCGCTCGTCGGACCTGGTGGTGCGGCTGGGCGACGGCACGGCGCAGAGCCACCAGCGCATGCAGGACGCCGTGGACGACGCCTGGCGCCACACCGGCGAACTGTTCAACGACGACGACATCGACCGCGACATGGCGGCGCGCGGCATCGGCTGCGAACTGGCGGCGCTGCGCGAGCCCTGGCTGGCCCATGTGCGCGAAGTGCTGGCCGAGGCCACGCTGAAACTGCCCGACCTGGCCGAGGCCGGCCATCCCGCCCACCAGGGCGGCCGCCAGGGCCGGCACACCGAGGCCCTGAGCTACGTGCTGGCCGAGATGCAGTCGCTGCCGCGCGCTTATCCGGGAGCCGTGTGGTGAACCGCGCCGCGTCCGTGCCCGCCAGCCAGGTCATGACCTGGCTGGAAAGCGTGCCCGATCCCGAGATCCCCGTGCTGTCGGTGGTGGACCTGGGCGTGGTGCGCGGCGTGGCCTGGGACGGCGAGACTTGCGTGGTCACCATCACCCCCACGTATTCGGGCTGTCCGGCGATGCGCGAAATCGCCCACGATATCGAACGCACCCTGGCCGGCCACGGCGTGGCGGCGGTACGCGTCGAGACCCGGCTGGCGCCGGCCTGGACCACCGACTGGATGAGCGAGCGCGGCCGCGCGGCCCTCAAGGGCTATGGCATCGCGGCCCCCGCCGAGCGCGCCATCGATGTCTCCGGCATCAGCCGGCGCGCCGCCGGCCCGGTGGTGGCCTGCCCGCATTGCGGCTCCAACCGCACCCGGCTGGTGAGCCACTTCGGCTCCACGTCGTGCAAGGCGCTGTACCGCTGCGCCGCCTGCCGCGAGCCGTTCGATTATTTCAAGACCCATTGAGCAGGGCTGCATCGCTTCATGAGCCAGATTTCGTTTCATCCCTTGAAGGTCGCCTCGGTGGCGCGCAACACGCGCGACGCGGTGGTGGTGACTTTCGACCTGCCCGACGCGCTGCGGCCGCAGTTCGCTTTTCGGCCGGGCCAGTACCTGACCCTGCGCACCGAGCTGGACGGCGAGGAACTGCGGCGCTCGTATTCCATCTGTTCGGCGCCGGACGACGGCGTGCTGCGCGTGGCCATCAAGAAAGTCGACGAAGGCGTGTTCTCGAGCTGGGCCAACCATGAGCTGCAGCCCGGCCAGACGCTGGAAGTCATGCCGCCGGCGGGCAATTTCACGGTCGACTTCGCGCCGGACAACCGCCGCAACTATGTGGCCTTCGCGGTGGGCAGCGGCATTACGCCGGTGTTCTCGCTGGTCAAGACGGCGCTGTCGACCGAGCCGCACAGCCGCTTCACGCTGTTCTTCGGCAACCGCGCCTCGTCGTCGGTGCTGTTCCGCGAGGAAATCGAGGACCTGAAGAACTTGTACATGGAACGGTTCTCGCTGGTCTACGTCATGAGCCGCGAGAGCCAGGACATCGAGTTGTTCAACGGCCGTCTGGACGGCGACAAGGTCGACCAGCTGTTGACGGCCTGGATGCGGCCGGACGAGATCGACTATGCCTTCGTGTGCGGCCCCCAGACCATGATCGAGAGCGTGGTGCAGCGGCTGCAGGCGCGCGGCCTTGCCAAGGAGCGCATCAAGTTCGAGCTGTTCGGCGCGCCGCGCGGGCCGCGCGCCCTGCGCACCGGACGCGATGCGCCGGCCGCGCCGGGCAAGGGCCAGTGCCAGGTGACCGTGGTGCAGGACGGCCACAGCCGCAGCTTCGTGATCGACAAGAACAAGGACAGCGTGCTCGATTCGGCCCTGGCGCAGGGCATCGAGCTGCCATACTCCTGCAAGGGCGGCGTCTGTTCGACGTGCCGTTGCAAGGTCGTGGAAGGCGAAGTGGACATGGACGCCAACTTCGCGCTCGAGGACTACGAAGTGGCGCGCGGCTTCGTGCTCAGTTGCCAGAGCTTCCCGGTCAGCGACCGGCTGGTGCTCGACTTCGACCAGGAAACCTGACGCGCCCGCCGCGGCGCATGCCAACCCCGAACCCATTCATTGCGGAGATCGCCCGTGTCACCAGACTATTTCGAACGCCACCAGCCCATGCTCGAACGCGCGCTGGCCGCCGCCGCGGAACGGGGCTACTGGAGCCCGTTCGCCGAATCGCCCAGCCCGCGCCATTACGGCGAAACCGCCAATGACGACGGCCGCGCCGCCTTCGAGGCGCTGCGCGGCAAGCCTTTTCCGCTGGAGGCGCGCAGCGCCCAGGGCACGGTGGGGGGCGAGCGCTCGCCCTACGGCTTCGCGTTGGACATCAGCTATCCCCATGTGCCGCCCGCGGCGCTGGTGCAGTCGGCCGGCCAGGCGCTGCAGGCCTGGCGCCGCGCCGGCCCGCGCGCCTGGGTGGGCGTGTCGCTGGAGATCCTGGCGCGCCTGAACCGCCGCAGCTTCGAGATGGCCTACGCGGTGCAGCACACCACCGGCCAGGGCTTCATGATGGCCTTCCAGGCCGGCGGCCCGCATGCGCAGGACCGCGGCGTCGAGGCGGTGACCTATGCCTGGCAGGAAATGGCGCGCATCCCCGGCGTGGCGCTGTGGGAAAAGCCGCAGGGCAAGCACGACCCGATCAAGATGGAAAAGCGCTTCACCGTGGTGCCGCGCGGCATCGCCCTGGTGATCGGCTGCTCCACCTTTCCCACCTGGAACGGCTATCCGGGCCTGTTCGCCAGCCTGGCCACCGGCAATGCGGTGATCGTCAAGCCGCATCCCGGCGCGATCCTGCCCCTGGCGATCACCGTGCAGGTGGCGCGCGAGGTGCTGGCCGAGGCCGGCTTCGACCCGGACGTGGTGCAGCTGGCGGCGCATCCGGCAGGCGACGAAACGGCGCAGCAGCTGGCGCGGGATCCGGCCGTCAAGATTGTCGATTTCACCGGCAGCAGCGCCAACGGCAACTGGCTGGAACAGCACGCCCGCCAGGCGCAGGTTTATACCGAGAAGGCCGGGGTGAACCAGGTGATCGTCGATTCGACCGACGACCTCAAGGGCATGGCGCGCAACCTGGCGTTCTCGCTGGCGCTGTATTCCGGCCAGATGTGCACGGCGCCGCAGAACATCTACGTGCCGCGCGACGGGATCCAGACCGCCGAAGGCCGCGTCAGCTTCGACGAGGTGGCGGCCGCGCTGGGCACGGCGCTGGGCAAGCTGTGCGCCGACCCGGCCAAGGCGGTGGAGCTGACCGGCGCCATCCAGAATGACGATATCGTCGCGCGCATCGAGCGGGCGCGCGGGCTGGGCCTGCCGGTGGTGGCGGACAGCCAGGCGCTGGCGCACCCGCAGTTCGAGGGCGCGCGCGTGCACACGCCGCTGCTGTTGCGCACCGAGGCGGGCAACCCGGCGATCAGCCAGGAATGGTTCGGCCCGATCGCCTTCGTGGTGGCGACCGATTCCACCGACCACAGCATCGCGCTGGCGCGCGCCAGCGTGGTCGAGCACGGCGCGCTGTCGCTGTCGGCCTATACCACCGACGATGCCGTCGCGGCGCGCATCCAGGACGCCGCCGAAGAGGCCGGCGTGGCCCTGTCGCTGAACCTCACCGGCGCGGTGTTCGTCAACCAGACCGCCGCCTTCAGCGATTTCCACGGCACCGGCGCCAACCCGGCCGCCAACGCCGCGCTGTCGGATTCGGCGTTCGTCGCCAACCGTTTCCGCGTCGTGCAGACGCGCCGCCACGTCTGACCGGAGAGCCCGCCATGTCCTACCAGAACATCCTGTTCGACCTGTCCGGCGGCATTGCCCGGCTGACGTTGAACCGCCCCGACAAGCTCAACAGCTTCACCGCCGCCATGCACGGCGAAGTGGCCGACGCCCTGGGGCGCGTCGAGAACGAGGGCGCGCGCGTGCTGCTGATCACCGGCGCCGGGCGCGGCTTCTGCGCCGGCCAGGACTTGAGCGAGCGCCAGATGGCGGCCGACGGCACGCCGCCCGACCTGGGCGAAACCGTCGGCAAGTATTACGCCCCGCTGGTGCGCCGCCTGAATGCGCTGCCGCTGCCCGTGGTGGTGGGCGTGAACGGGGTGGCGGCCGGGGCGGGCGCCAACCTGGCGTTCGCCGGCGACATCGTGATCGCCAAGGAATCGGCCAGCTTCATCCAGTCGTTCTGCCGGCTGGGGCTGATTCCCGACACCGGCGGCACGTTCGTGCTGCCGCGCCTGGCGGGCCGCGCGCGCGCCATGGGGCTGGCCATGCTGGGCGACAAGCTGAGCGCGCGCCAGGCGCAAGATTGGGGGCTGATCTGGCAGTGCGTGCCGGACGACGAGTTCGAGGCCGCGCTGGAGCGGCTGGCGGCGCACTTCGCCGCCGCGCCCACCCTGGGCCTGGCGCGCACCAAGCAGGCGCTGCAGGCCAGCCTGCACAACGACCTGGCCGGCCAGCTCGAGCTGGAGCAGGAGCTGATGCGCGAGCTCGGCCGCAGCGCCGACTATGCCGAGGGCGTGGCGGCCTTCCTGGCCAAGCGCGAACCCCAGTTCAAGGGGCGTTGATGAGCGCGCACGTTCCCCCCGTCGAGGCGCCCGGCGATCCCCAGGAACTGGCGCAGGCCGTGGGCGCGGCCATGTACGCCGTGGACGCCGCGTCGCAGGCGCTCGACATGACCGTGGCGGAGATCGCGCCCGGCCGGGCGCGCCTGACCATGCGGGTGCGGCCGGACATGCTGAACGGCCACCAGACCTGCCATGGCGGCTTCATTTTCGCGCTGGCCGACAGCGCCTTCGCCTTCGCCTGCAATTCGCGCAACGCCAGCACCGTGGCTTCCGGCTGCACCATCGATTTCCTGGCGCCCGGCTTCGCCGGCGACGTGCTGACGGCGGTCGCGCAGGAGCGCTCGCTGGCCGGCCGCACCGGCGTCTACGATGTGACGGTCACCAACCAGGACGGCCGCCAGGTGGCGCTGTTCCGGGGGCGGTCCTACCGCATCAAGGGCCAGATCGTCGGCACGCCGCCGGATGCGTGAAGACCCTGCTTTCGCATCGCCCCCAGACTCAATACGATAAAGCGGCGTACCGCCGCACCGCATTACCAGGAGACCTCCCCATGTCCAATACCGCGAGCAAGCCCGGACTGGACCCTATCGAGCACGCCAGCCGCGACGAGATCGAGGCGCTGCAGCTCGAGCGCCTGAAATGGACGCTGGCGCACGCCTACCAGAACGTGCCGCACTACCGGAAGGCGTTCGACGCCGCCGGCGTGCACCCGGACGACCTGAAGCAGCTGTCCGACATCGCCAAGTTCCCGTTCACCACCAAGCAGGACCTGCGCGACAACTACCCCTTCGGCATGTTCGCCGTGCCGCGCGAGCAGGTGGCCCGGGTCCATGCCTCCAGCGGCACCACCGGCAAGCCCACCGTGGTGGGCTACACCGCGCGCGACATCGACAACTGGGCCGCCCTGGTGGCGCGCTCGATCCGCGCGGCCGGCGGCAAGCCGGGCGACATCGTGCACGTGGCGTACGGCTACGGGCTGTTCACCGGCGGCCTGGGCGCGCACTACGGCGCCGAGAAGCTCGGCTGCACGGTGATCCCGATGTCCGGCGGCCAGACTGAAAAGCAGGTCCAGCTGATCAGCGATTTCCGGCCCGACATCATCATGGTCACGCCCTCGTACTTCTGCAACATCATCGAGGAGCAGCGCCGCCAGGGCATCGACCCGCGCCAGAGCTCCCTGCGGGTCGGCATCTTCGGCGCCGAGCCCTGGACCGGCCAGATGCGCCAGGATATCGAGACCGAGGCGGCCATCGATGCGGTCGACATCTACGGCTTGTCCGAAGTGATGGGCCCCGGCGTGGCCAGCGAATGCGTCGAGACCAAGGACGGCCCGGTGATCTGGGAAGACCATTTCTACGCCGAGATCGTCGACCCGAACACCGGCCAGCCGGTGGCGGAAGGCGAACCGGGCGAGCTGGTGTTCACGTCGCTCACCAAGGAAGCCATGCCGGTCATCCGCTATCGCACGCGCGACCTGACCCGGCTGCTGGCGCCCACGGCGCGCAGCATGCGCCGCATCGGCAAGATCACCGGCCGCAGCGACGACATGCTGATCGTGCGCGGCGTGAACCTGTTCCCCACGCAGGTGGAAGAGCAGGTGCTGAAGATCGCGCAATTGGCGCCGCACTACCAACTGGTGCTGACGCGCGACGGCCACCTGGATGAACTGGAAATCCTCACCGAGGTGCGCGACGAGTTCGCCAACCTGGCCGAGGCCGAGCGCGAGGCGCTGGGCAAGCAGCTGCAGCACGCGGTCAAGTCATATATCGGCGTGACCGCGCGCGTGCGCGTGGCGGACTGCGGCTTCGTCGAGCGCACGCTGACCGGCAAGGCGCGCCGGGTGGTGGACAAGCGGCCCAAGTAGGCGGCCGCGATGTCCGCCGTTCCGCGCCTGGCGACCATGGGCGAGCTGGCCGCCGTGCGGGCGCTGGTCCATGCCGCCTATGCGCACTATGTGCCGCGCATCGGGATCGAGCCCGGCCCGATGCGCGACGACTACGCGCCGCTGATCCGCGACGGGCGGGTCTATGTGGTCGGCGCGCCGCGGGCCCTGCAGGCGGTACTGGTGCTGATTCCGCAGCCGGATGCCATGCTGCTGGACAACATCGCGGTGGCGCCGGCGGCGCAGGGGCAGGGCTACGGCAGACTGTTGCTGCAGTTCGCCGAGCAGATGGCGCGCCAGGCGGGCTTTCGCTCGATCCGCCTCTACACTCACGAGAAAATGGTCGAGAACCTCGCCTTGTACGCGCGCATCGGCTATCGTGAGACGCACCGCGTCCACGAGCGCGGCCTGGCGCGCGTCTACATGCTCAAGGACCTGGCAGCGCGGCCTTGAGCGCGAGCGGCCGCGGCCGCTCAGCCGCGCCCGAGCAGGTCGTGCGAGTCCAGCAGGGCGTAGACGATCTCGGGCTTGCGGTCCAGGGCCCGGCGGATGGCGGCGGGCAGGGTCTGGCGGGTCTTGTTGCACAGCCCCGGCTGGTCGGCGATCTCGATCTGCAGGCCGCGCACGGTGCGGACTTCATTCGGTCCGGGGGCCACCGTCAGGGAAATGCCCAGCAGCGCGCGCATGCGTTCCTGCATGTGCAGCAGGTCGTCCAGGCTGGCCAGGTTTTCCAGGCGCGCCACCAGCTTCTTTTCTTCTTCGCGGGTCAGGCGCAGGATGCGGATGTCGCCGCCGGGCGTGGCCAGCAGCCGGTCGCGGTTGCAGACACAGGCCCCGGGCGGGCATTCCTGGCGGATGGGAAACGGCAGATTCATAACGCCCGCACAGTATCACACGGCGCGGCCGCCTACCTGGCGTAGACCAGGTCCCGCAACCCCAGCGACAGCCCGGGCCAGTAGGTAATGACCATCAGGCAGGCGATCACCACCAGCACGAACGGGATCAGCGGCCGGATCAGGCGCTCCAGTGGCAGCTTGGCGACCGCGCAGGCGGCGAACAGGTTCACGCCGAAGGGCGGGGTGATCATGCCCAGCGCCAGGTTCACGACCATGATGACGCCGAAATGCACCGGCTCGACGCCGAACTGCATCGCCACGGGCAGCAGCAGCGGCGCCAGT
This sequence comes from Bordetella genomosp. 2, assembly GCF_002261345.1. Taxonomy (GTDB): domain Bacteria; phylum Pseudomonadota; class Gammaproteobacteria; order Burkholderiales; family Burkholderiaceae_B; genus Bordetella_A. The sequence goes on from NZ_NEVT01000003.1 coordinate 1,056,323, forward strand.
ACCACCACCGAGGCCGAGGTCTCGATGAACATGCCGATGACGAACAGCGCCGCATTGACGCCCAGCAGGAAGGCGGTCTTGTCGTGGAACAGCTGCGCCAGCCAGCCGCCCAGCGCATCGGGCACGCCGGCGCGGTTGAGGAGGAAACTGAAGACGCCGGCGTTGGCGATGACGAACATGATCACCGAGGTCGATATCACCGAACGGTGCAGCGTGCCCGACAGCGTGCGGAAGCTGAGCTTGCCATAGACGAATTTGCCGACGATCACGGCGTACATCACCGCTACGACCGACGCTTCGGTAGGGGTGAACACCCCGCCGTAGATGCCGCCCAGGATGATCACCGGCATCAGCAGCGCCAGCCAGGCGCGCTTGAAGGCCGGCCACAAGGGCAGGCGGCCGTCGCCGTCCTGCTTGCCCAGGCCGTTGCGCTTGGCGTACAGCCATACATACAGCATCAGCGCCGCGCCGATCAGGATGCCTGGCATGACGCCGGCGATGAACAGCTCGCCGGTGGAGGTGTCGGTCGACACGGCGAACAGGATCATCGGGATGGAGGGCGGGATGATCACGCCCAGTTCCGCCGCGCTGGCCTGCAGCGAGGCGGCGAACGGCGCGGGGTAGCCGTGCCGCACCATGGCCGGGATCAGGATCGCGCCGACTGCGAACGTGGTGGCCACGCTGGAGCCGGCCACCGCGGCGAAGATCATGCAGGTCAGCACGCAGGTGCAGGCCAGGCCGCCCTGGATGCCGCCGACCACGCTCTTGGCGAATTCGACCATGCGGTCCGAGATGCCGCCGGCTTCCATCAGGTTGCCGGCCAGGATGAAGAACGGCACCGCCACCAGCGGGTACTTGTCCAGCGCGGCATAGAGCTGTTGCGCCACCACCAGCCAGGGCAGCCCGCCCAGCGACACCCCGGTCAGCGCCGCCAGCCCGATTGCGACCGCCACGGGCACCGACAGCCCGAAGAAGATCAGCATCGTCAAAATCATCAATTGGGACATGGCAAGTTGCCTATGGTCAGTCTGTCTTGGTCTTGTATCGTTCTATGGACGCAAGGGGCAGGGCCTCAGCCTTGCGCGTCGTTGCGCACCGGCGCGGGCTCGTCGGCGCCCAGCAGCCAGCGCGCCAGCACGGCGATGGCCGCCAGCGAGGCGCCCACCGGGATGGCCAGGTAGATCCACGAAATGGAAATGTTCAGGCTGGGCACGTTCTGGAAGCGCACGCGGTAAGTCATGTTGCCGCCGATCCAGGCCAGGAATACCAGGAACGCCACGCAGATGATGGCGATCAGGTGTTCCAGCAGGCGCCGGCGGCGGCCCTGCAGCAGGTTGTGCAGCAACTCCACGCTGATCATCGCGCCGTGGCGGAACGCCAGCGCGATGCCCAGCAGCACCGTCCAGATCAACAGCGCGCGCGTCAGCACCTCGCTCCAGTCCGAGGGCGCCTGCAGCACGAAGCGGGCGATGACCTGGTAGAAGGCGGCCGCCGCGGCGGCGACCAGCAGGATCTGGGCGATGGCCGACACGCCCTTGAACAAGGTGCGTTCGGCAAGACGGAGCAGGCGCATGGTGAGTCCGGATGCGGAAGGGTGGGAACGCCGGCCGGACCGCATGCGGCGGCCCGGCCAACCGGCCGGAGGGCCGGTGCTACTTGGTGGCGCGGATCGCTTCGATCAGCTGCTTGTCGTACTTCTTGTAGTACTCGGCGTAGGCCGGCTCGACGGCGGCCGCGAAGGCGTCGCGGTCGACATCGGTGGTGACCTGCATGCCTTCCTTGCGCAGCTGCTCGACGCCGGTCTTCTCGATATTGTCGACGTAGTCGCGCATGGCCTGGGCCGAGGCCTTGCCGGCCTGCTGGAAATTGGCCTTTTCGGCGTCCGACAGGCCTTCATAGACGCTGGCGGACATCAGCACCAGCGCCGGGCCGTACACGTGGCCCGTCAGCGACAGGTATTTCTGCAACTGCGACAGCTTGGCCGAGGTGATCACCGACAGCGGGTTTTCCTGGCCGTCGATGGTGCCCTGCTGCAGGGCGGTGGCCACTTCGGGCCAGGCCATGGGGGTGGGCAGGATACCGATGGCGCGGAAGGCGGCGATGTGGATCGGGTTCTCGGTGGTGCGGATCTTCAGGCCCTTGGCGTCGGCCGGCGTCTTGACCGGGCGCACGTTGTTGGTCAGGTGGCGGAAGCCCTGCTCGCCCCAGGCCAGCGCGATGATGCCGCGGTCGGGGAATTTGGCCAGCATGTCCTGGCCGATCTTGCTGTCGAGCACGTTGCGGGCATGCTGCAGGTCGCGCAGCAGGAACGGGATGTCGAACACGCCGGTCTCGGGCACGAAGTTCAGGGTGGCGCCGGTGGAGACGATGGCCAGGTCGATGGTGCCGATCTGCAGGCCCTCGATGACCTCGCGTTCGCCGCCCAGCGCGCTGTTGGCGAATTGCTGCACCTTGTACTTGCCGCCGGAGGACGCCTCGATCGACTTGGCGAAGGCTTCCGCGCCCGCCCCGTAGTGCGACGAGGTGGACAGCGCATACGCCATCTTCAGCGTATTCTGGGCGGCTGCGGGCAGCGCGGCGGTGGCGGCGCAGGCAGCCAGGAGGGTGGCGGCAAGCCAGGACTTACGCATGGTGTCTTCTCCAGTGAACAAATATTGGTATTGGCGGTCGCATCTTACGCCCAGGCCGCATGATAGCGGGATTCCCCTGACAAACAGACCTTTGGTTACCATTGCAAAATGATGGATTTCCCTGATTCTTCCTCCCGCGCGCGGCCGGGCCTGGCCGCCGCGCTGCGCCAGGGCGCGCGCATGATGATGCGCGACGCCCGCGCCGGCGAGCTGCGCCTGCTGGTGCTGGCCCTGGTGGTGGCGGTCGCGGCGGTGGCCAGCGTCGGCTTCCTGGCCGACCGGGTCGGCCGCGCGCTCGAGCGCGATGCCAGCCAGATGCTGGGCGCCGACCTGGTGCTGGATGCCGACGAGCCGATCGCGGCCGGGTTCTTCGAGGCGGCGCGCGAGCGCGGCCTGGAAGTCGCGCGCACCCTGCAGTTCCCCTCGATGGCCAGCGCCGGCGACGGCGCCCAGCTGGTGTCGCTCAAGGCGGTCGAGCCGGAGTACCCGCTGCGCGGCAGCCTGCGCGTGGCCGAGGCGCCCTATGCCGAGGGCGCGCCCACCCGCGACATCCCCGCGCCCGGCACCGTATGGGCCGACCCGCAGCTGCTGGCGCTGCTGAACATCCGGGTGGGCGACACCATCGGCCTGGGCGACAGCCGGCTGCGCGTGGCGCGCGTCATCACCTATGAGCCGGATCGCGGCATGCAGTTCGTCAATGTCGCGCCGCGGGTCATGATGCGGGCCGACGACCTGCCCGCCACTGGCCTGGTGACGCTCGGCAGCCGCATCGACTACGCGCTGCTGGCCGCCGGCGAGCCCGACGCGGTGGCCGACTACTCGGCCTGGCTGGGTCAGAACCTGCAGCGGGGCCAGAAACTGGCCACGCTGGAATCGGGCCGTCCCGAGGTGCGCCGCACCCTGGATCGCGCCCAGCGCTTCCTGTCGCTGGTGGCGCTGCTGGCGGTGCTGATTTCCGCGGTCGCCGTGGCGCTGGCGGCGGGCCGCTTCATGATGCGCCACCGCGATGGCATCGCGGTCATGCGCTGCCTGGGCGCCGTCCAGGCGCAGATCACCCGCATGCTGGTGCTGGAATTCACCCTGGTGGGCCTGGCGGCGTCGGCCGCTGGCTGCCTGCTGGGCTATGTGGTGCACGAAGGGTTGGTGGCGGCCCTGGGCAGCCTCATCGATACCCGGTTGCCGCCGCCGTCGGCCGTGCCGGCGCTGCAGGGGCTGGTCACTGGCGTGTTGCTGCTGCTGGGTTTCGCCTTGCCCGCGCTGGCGCAATTGCGTCATGTGCCGCCCGCCCGCGTGCTGCGCCGCGACGCCGACACCCTGCGGGCGCGCGGCGCGGCCGGCTACGCCCTGGGCGCGGCGGGCTTCGCGCTGCTGATCTGGTGGTTCGCCGGCAATGCGCGCCTGGGCGCGGTCGTGGCGGGCGGCTTCCTGGGCGCGTTCGCGCTGTTCGCGCTGGTGGCCTGGCTGTGCGTGCTGGGGCTGGCGCGGCTGCGCGGGCTGGCGGCCGGCCTGCCGGCGCTGCGCTTCGCGCTGGCCGGCGTGGTGCGCCGCCGCGCCGCCACCATTACGCAAGTATGCGCGCTGGCGGTGGGCCTGATGGCGCTGCTGCTGCTGGCCATGACCCGCACCGACCTGGTGGCGGGCTGGCAGCGCACCCTGCCGCCGGACGCCCCCAACCGCTTCCTGATCAACATCCAGCCGGACCAGCGGCAGCCGGTGCTCGACTTCCTGGCCGGCCACGGCCTGCGGGACGTCACGCTGTGGCCGATGGTGCGCGGCCGCCTGGTGGCGGTCGACGGGCGGCCCGTGGGGCCGGCCGACTACGAAGAGCCGCGCGCCAAGCGCCTGGTGGACCGTGAATTCAACCTGTCGTACGGCGCGGCCCTGCCGGCCGACAACCGCATCACGCAAGGCCGCTGGCTCGACCCCGGCGCGGCCGAGGTCTCGCTCGAGGCGGGCCTGGCCGAATCGCTGCGGCTGGCGGTCGGCGACAGGCTCACCTTCGACGTCGCCGGCCAGCAGGTCGAGGTCGCGGTCACCAGCATCCGCACCGTCGACTGGGATTCCATGCACGTCAATTTCTTCGCGGTGCTGTCGCCCGCCGCGCTGCAGGACATGCCGCAGAGCTGGATCACCTCGTTCCACCTGCCGCCCGGCCAGGCCGCCTTGCCGCGCGAGCTGCTGCGGCAGTTCCCCAACCTGACCGTATTCGACGTGGGCTCCATCCTGAGCCAGCTGCAATCGGTGCTGGACCAGGTCGTCATGGCGGTGCAGCTGCTGTTCGTGTTCACCCTGGCGGCCGGGGTGCTGGTGCTGTCGGCCGCGCTCACCGCCACCCGCGACGAGCGCGTGCGCGAGGCCGCCGTGCTGCGGGCGCTGGGCGCCACCCGCAACCAGTTGGCGCGCACCCAGCGGCTCGAGGTGCTGGCGGTCGGCGGGCTCGCCGGCCTGCTGGCGGCGGCCGGCGCCAGCGCCGTCGCCTGGGCGCTGTCGTCCTTCGTATTCGATTTCCGTATCACCCTGAGCGCCTGGCCGTGGCTGGCCGGTGTGGGCGTCGGCATGGCGGCCGCCTGGGCCGGGGCCGCGCTGGCCCTGCGCGGCGTGCTGCGCGCGCCGCCCCTGCTTACCCTGCGAGAAGCCTGATGACCTCCACCCGTGTCCAACCCACGGTCGAATCCCTGCAAACCTCCGCCACGCTGTTCGACACCCTGGGCGGCGAACCGGCGATCCGCGCGCTGGTCGACCGCTTCTACGACCTGATGGATCTCGAGCCGGACCTGGCGGCCTTGCGCGCCGCCCACGGCCCCAGCCTGGACTCGGCGCGCGACAAGCTGTTCCTGTTCCTGTGCGGCTATTTCGGCGGGCCCAATTACTACATCGAGCGTTATGGGCACCCGCGCCTGCGGGCCCGCCATCTGCCGTTCTCGATCGGGCGGGTCGAGCGCGACCAGTGGCTGGCCTGCATGGGGCGCGCCATGCAGGACCAGGGGCTCGACCCCGATCTCATCGACCGCCTGCTGGCGGCGTTCTACGGCGTGGCCGACTGGATGCGCAATCGTGACGACTGATCCCGCACCGCAGGCGGCGCCGCACGCGCGGCGCCTGGTCTGGGCCGGCCCGCCGGCCGGCGCGATGCTGTGCGATGCGCGCCTGGGCGCGGCCGGCCCGCAATCGCTCGATCCGCTCTGGTACGGCGAGCGGGCCCGCCCGGTGGACGCGGGCGGGCGCCAGTCGGCCTGGTTCGTGCACGCCGACGGCTGGCAGGGGGTGCTGCGGCGCTACCGGCGCGGCGGGCTGGCCGCGCGGGTCAGCCGCGACGCCTACCTGTGGCAGGGCGAGGCCCGCACCCGCAGTTTCCGCGAATTCCGCCTGCTGGCGCTGCTGCGCGAGCGCGGCCTGAACGTGCCGGCGCCGCTGGCGGCAGCATACTGGCGCCACGGCGCGGTCTACCGCGCCGCCATCTTGGTCGAGCGCATTCCCCATACGCGGCCGCTCGCGCATCTGCTCGACGAGCCGGTCTGGGAGGCGGCCGCCGGCGCCATCGCCGCCATGCACCGGCAGGGCGTATGGCACGCCGACCTGAACGCGTTCAACATCCTGCTCGACGACCATGGCCGCGCCTGGCTGATCGACTTCGACCGCGGCACCGCTGGCGGCGTGTCCGGGCGCGCCCGGCGCGCCAACCTGGCGCGGCTGCGGCGCTCGCTGGAGAAAGTGGGCGGGGCGGCCGGGCTGGCTTTCTGGGAACGCCTGGACCAGGCCTACCGGGCTTGCCTGGATTAGCCGGGCGCCGGCCAGCCGGCGGACCCGGGGCGCAAGGGGGGCTTTGCGGGCCGGCAGGGACCGCGTAAAAACCACGGTTTCTGCGCCGTTCTCTGGACAACGCCCCGTAAAAAGGCTTTATTATTTTGCCCTTTGGCAAATTTCGCACTAGGCATGGCAAGGGGCTCGCGATGAAGATCAAGCCGGGAATGCAATGGGCGCTGGGCGCGGCGCTGGCCGCGGCGGCGCTATCGGGCGCCGTGGCGCAGGACAAGGTCGTCAACGTCTATAACTGGGCCGAATATACGGCGCCCGACACGATCCCCGGTTTCGAGCGCGAAACCGGCATCAAGGTGCGCTACGACGTCTACGACAACAACGACACCCTGCAGGCCAAGCTGCTGACCGGCAAGTCGGGCTACGACGTGGTGGTGCCATCCACGCACTACGCCTCGCGCCAGATCGAGGCCGGCCTGTACCAGAAGCTCGACAAGTCCAAGATTCCCAACTGGAAGCACCTGGATCCGGACATCATGGCGCTGGTGGCGTCCGTCGATCCCGGCAACGAGCACGTCATCCCCTGGGGCTACGGCACCAACGGCCTGGGCTACAACGTCACCAAGGTCAAGGAAATCATGGGGCAGGACGCCGACCTGGCCAACTGGGACATGCTGTTCAAGCCCGAGAACGCGGCCAAGCTGAAGGACTGCGGCATCTCGGTGCTGGACGAGGCGGCGCAGGTGTTCCCGGCGGTGCTCAAGTACCTGGGCAAGGATCCCAACAGCGACAACCCGGACGACTACAAGGCCGCGCTCGACCTGCTCAAGCAGATCCGCCCGTACATCCGCCAGTTCAGCTCGTCGGGCTACATCGACGAGCTGGCCGTGGGCGACCTCTGCATGGTCTACGGCTTCTCGGGCGATGTGATGATCTCCCGCAAGCGCGCGCAGGACGCCAAGCGTCCCTACGAAATCAACTACTTCATCCCGAAGGGCGGGGCGCCGGCCTGGTTCGACGTGATGGCCATCCCCAAGGACGCGCCGCACCCCGAGGCCGCCCACGCGTTCATCAACTACATCGAGACGCCCCAGGTGCATGCCGCCATCACCAACACCATGTTCTACCCGAACGCCAACAAGGCGGCGCGCGAGTTCGTGGTGAAGGACGTGGCCGACAATCCCATGATCTACCCGCCGGCGGACGTGGCCAAGACGCTCTATGTGATCAAGGCCCAGCCCCTGAAAATCCAGCGCCTGCAGACCCGCATGTGGGCCGAACTGAAGTCCGGACGATAGCCATCATGAGCGAAAGCCGTTACGCGGCGCAGCATTCGGCCGACCCCGACGAGTTCGTCCGGGTGGCCGACCTGGTCAAGATCTTCGGCGACGTGGTCGCCGTGCGCTCGGTCAACCTGGCGGTGCGCCGCAACGAGATCTTCGCGCTGCTGGGCAGTTCCGGCTGCGGCAAGTCGACGTTGCTGCGCATGCTGGCGGGCTTCGAGGAAGTCACCTCGGGCCAGATCGTGCTCGATGGCGAGGACATCACCGCCGTGCCGCCGTACCGGCGCCCGGTCAACATGATGTTCCAGTCGTACGCGCTGTTCCCGCACATGACGGTCGAGGCCAACGTGGCCTTCGGCCTCAAGCAGGAAGGGGTGGACCGCGCCGAGATCCACGACCGCGTGTTCGAGGCGCTCGACCTGGTCCAGATGGCCGGCTATTCGCGCCGCAAGCCCCACCAGCTGTCGGGTGGCCAGCAGCAGCGGGTGGCGCTGGCGCGCAGCCTGGTCAAGCGGCCCAAGCTGCTGCTGCTGGACGAGCCCATGTCGGCGCTCGACAAGCAGATCCGCCAGAAGACCCAGATCGAGCTGGTCAAGATCCTCGAGCAGGTGGGCGTCACCTGCATCATGGTCACGCACGACCAGGAAGAGGCCATGACCATGGCGCACCGCCTGGCCGTCATGACCGAAGGCCAGATCGTCCAGTGCGGCACGCCCCAGGACGTCTACGCCTTCCCGAATTCGCGCTTCGTGGCCGGCTTCATCGGCTCGACCAACCTGCTCACCGGCACCATCGTGGTCGACGAACCCGACCACGTCGCCATCGAGTGCGCCGAGCTGACCCGCCCGCTGTACGTCAGCCACGGCGTCAGCGAGCCGCTCGGCATGGAAGTGCACGTGTCGATCCGGCCCGAGCGCCTGGTGGTGTCGCGCACCCAGCCCGAAGGCGAGTACAACTGGGCCCACGGCATGGTCAGCCACATGGCCTGGATGGGCAGCTACGCGCTCTACCAGGTGCGGCTCGATTCCGGCAAGATCGTCGAGGCCAGCGTGCCCAGCCTGCAGCTGGCCCAGATCGACGCGCCGGGCATCGACGAGGAAATCTTCGTCAGCTGGGACGCCGACAGCGCGACGGTGCTGGCCTCATGAAGCCGTCCTCGCTGCGCGACTGGATGCCGTCGGGGCGCACCCTGGCGGTGGCGCCGCCGTTCCTGTGGCTGGCGCTGTTCCTGCTGGTGCCGTTCCTGCTGGTGCTCAAGATCAGCTTCGCCGAGCTGCAGTTCGGCATCCCGCCCTACACGGCGCTGGCCGAGTTCAAGGACGAGGCCGTGCAGCTCAGCCTGCACCTGCGCGGGTACATCCTGCTGTTCACCGACAGCCTCTACCTGGCCACCTACCTGAATTCGCTGAAGATGGCGGCCGTCACCACGGTGTGCTGCGTGCTGATCGGCTATCCCATCGCGTACTACATCGCGCGCTCGTCGCCGTCGATACGCAACGTGCTGCTGCTGGGGGTGATCCTGCCGTTCTGGACCTCGCTCCTGCTGCGGGTCTATGCCTGGGTGGGCATCCTGCGCAACGACGGCCTGCTCAACAAGCTGCTGATGGGCCTGGGCATCATCTCGAGCCCGCTGGAAATCTACCGGACCGACCTGGCGGTGTACATCGGGCTGGTCTATGCCTACCTGCCGTTCTTCATCCTGCCGCTCTACGCCAACCTGGTGAAGATGGACCTGCGCCTGCTGGAAGCGGCCTACGATCTCGGCGCGCGGCCCTGGCAGGCGTTCTGGCGCATCACGGTGCCGCTGTCGCGCCCCGGCGTGATCGCCGGCGCCATGCTGGTGTTCATCCCGTCGGTGGGCGAATACGTCATCCCGGAAATGCTGGGCGGGGCCGACACCCTGATGATGGGCCGCGTCATGTGGAATGAATTCTTCAACAACGCCGACTGGCCCATGGCCTCGGCCGTCACGTGCGTGATGGTGCTGTTGCTGCTGGTGCCCCTGGCGCTGTTCCAGTACAACCAGGTGCGCCAGCAGGAAGCCCTGCAAAGGGGGCGCGCATGAAAGGGCCCAACAAGACCGCGCGCGGCCTGGCGCTGGGGCTGGGGTATTTCTTCCTGTACGCCCCCATCCTCAGCCTGATGGTGTTCTCGTTCAACGATTCGCCGCTGGTCACGTCCTGGAGCGGTTTCTCGCTGCGCTGGTACGGCTCGCTGCTGAACGACAGCGCGCTGCTCAGCGCCGCCTGGCTGTCGTTCAAGATCGCCGCCCTGACCGCCACCGCGGCGGTGGTCATCGGCACCTGGGCCGGCTACGTGCTGGGCCGCATGGGCCGGTTCCGCGGCTTCGCGCTGTACGTCGGCATGCTGAGCGCCCCGCTGGTCATTCCCGAGGTCGTGCTGGGCATCTCGCTGCTGCTGATGTTCGTCGAGATGCGCGGCGCGCTGGGCTGGCCGGCCGAGAACGGGGCGTTCACCATCTGGGTCGGCCATGTCACGCTCTGCATGGCGTTCGTCGCCGTAGTGATCCAGGCGCGCATCCGCGACCTCGATCGCTCGCTCGAAGAGGCCGCGCTCGATCTCGGCGCCACGCCGCTGACCGTGTTCTTCCGCATCACCCTGCCGCTGATCGCGCCGGCGCTGGTGTCGGCCTGGCTGCTGTCGTTCACCTTGTCGCTGGACGACGTGGTGCTGGCCTCGTTCCTGTCCGGGCCGGGCTCGACCACGCTGCCCATGGAAGTATTCTCGCGCGTGCGGCTGGGGCTCAAGCCCGAGGTCAACGCGCTGGCCACCCTGTTCATCCTGGCGGTGGGCACCTGCGTGATCCTGGTCAACCGCCTGCAACAGCGCAAGGAAGCAGATTCCAGATGAAGCCGCAAGCTACCCTCTATGGCCTGAACAAGTGCAGCACCTGCGTCAAGGCGCGCGACTGGCTGTCCGCCCACGGCGTGCCCCACGAGTTCATCGATTACCGCGACCATCCCGTGCCGGCGGCCACCCTGAAGGCCTGGGCCGGCAAGGTGGGCGGCTGGGAAAAGCTGGTCAACCGCACCTCCATGACCTGGCGCAGCCTGTCCGAGGACCGCAAGGCCGCGCAGAGCGACGCCGACTGGACCCGCCTGATCGCCGACTATCCCGCGCTGGTGCGCCGGCCGGTCACGGTCACGCCCGACGGCGAAGTCACGGTCGGCTTCTCGGAAAAGCGCTACGGCGAGCGCTTCGCCTGAAGATGGCCGCCGCCTCCGCCCGGCCGCGCGCCGCCGCGCCACGCGGCAAGGCCCCCGGGCCCGCGCTGCCCGACAGCTTCTTCGACCGCGATCCGGCCCAGCTGGCGCGCGAGCTGCTGGGCAAGGTGATCCGGCGGCGCCTGGACGGCCTGTGGCTGTCGGCCCGCATCATCGAGACCGAGGCCTACTACCTGGCCGAAAAGGGCAGCCACGCCTCGCTGGGGTATACCCACAAGCGCCGCGCCCTGTTCATGGACGGCGGCACCGTCTACATGTATTACGCGCGCGGCGGCGACTCGCTGAATTTCAGCGCGGGCGGGCCGGGCAACGCGGTGCTGATCAAGTCGGGCCATCCCTGGGTCGACGACGTCTCCGGGCCGGACGCGCTGGCCCGCATGCAGGCGCTCAATCCGGACGCGCGCGGCCAGCCCAGGCCGCCGGCGCGGCTGTGCGCCGGGCAGACGCTGCTGTGCCGCGCGCTGGGCTTGAAAGTGCCGGACTGGGACGCGCGCCGCTTCGACCCTGCCGAGTTCTTCGTCGAGGACGTCGGCCAGGCGCCCGAACGGCTGGTCTGCACCACGCGCCTGGGCATCCCGGCGGGCCGCGACGAGCACCTGCGCTACCGGTTCGTGGACCCCGCCTACGCGGCCTTCTGCACGCGCAACCCGCTGCGGCGCGGCCAGCAGCCGGGCCGCGACTACGACTGGATGGACCGCTACGGGGCCGTCCTGGCCTGAGCCGCGCGCGCTTCGTCGTACTGGCGCTGCAGGCGCGCGCGCCATTGCGCGTATTTGCGGTGCATGCGGCGCTTGTTCAGCCGCTTGCTCCAGGCATACAGGGGAATCAGCGGCAGCACGCCGAACCCGTCGATCAGGTACATGCCGGGCTTGCCGTCGGCATTGCGGCCCAGGGCGATGTTCTTGGCGGACATGTCGCTGATCACGATGTGGGCGTCGATCAGGTCCTCGAAGAACGCATCGAGCTGGTCGCTCAGCGCCGGGCCGATGCCGTCGCGCGCGATGACCTGCGCCAGGGTGGGCGCCAGCCCGCCGTCCTCGCCGGTGATCTTCTCGACCAGCTGGCCCAGCCCGAGGGTGGTCTGCGCCAGGCCGACCACGCGCGCCATGGGGACGTTCCAGACGCCCGACGGCACTGTGGTGGTGGTGACGTATTCGGCCAGTTCGTCGAGATAGACGCGATAGGCGCTCTCGCGCTGGAACTGCTTGTAGAAGCGCTTGAAGGGCTTGCGTTCCAGGTAGGCCGCGTAGGCTTCGGTGTTGATCACCTTGATCAGCAGTGAGGGCTCGTTGGGATGCTGGAACACGTAGCGGTCGGCGCCCCGGGCCAGTACCTGCGCGCCCGCCAGGTCGAGCGGCCCGAACACCGCGGCGTAGCCGGCCGACGGCGCCGCCGCGGGCGGCAAAAGGTCGAGCTGGCGGCCCCGCCCGCCGTGCGGGCCGGTGGTCAGGGTAGGGGAGTCGTGTTGCACAATAATGTCGGCGGGCGTTTCTCGTTGTCCTGCGATTGTCGAAGTTACGGGGGTTTTGCGCAACTTGGCGGCGCGGACGGCGCCGTCGGCCCGCCTACAATGCCGCTTTCAGGAGAATGCCCTTGATCGAAGCCTTGCCCTGGATCGCCGCCGCGGCGGCCGTGGCGACCTTGCTGGTGGCCGTGGGCCTGTGGCTGCGCCCGCCCGCCGACCCGCGCGTGACGCGACTGTTCGACGAGATGGACCGCCTCGAGCGGGCCCTGCGCGCGGGCCTGGACGAAAGCCATCGCGGGCTGCGCAGCGAGTTCGCCGAATCCACCCGCGGCGTGCGCGCCGAGCTGGCGCAGGGCCACGAGGCGCTGCGCGGGGCGCTGGCGCGCGATGCGCTGGCGGCGCGCACGGAATATGCGGATTCGCTGGCGCGCTTCGCGGCCCAGTTCGGCGAGCGGCTCGAAGGGCTGGTGGCGCTCAATGACCGCCGCATGCAGGAAGTGCGCCACACGGTCGACCAGCGGCTGCAGGCGCTGCAGGCCGATAACGGCGCGCGGCTCGATGAAATGCGCCGTACGGTCGACGAGAAATTGCACGCCACGCTGGAGCAGCGCCTGGGCGAGTCGTTCAGGCTCGTCTCCGACCGCCTGGAGGCGGTGCACAAGGGCCTGGGCGAAATGCAGTCGCTGGCCGCCGGCGTGGGCGACCTCAAGCGCGTGCTCACCAACGTGAAATCGCGCGGCACCTGGGGCGAGGTGCAACTGGCGCGGCTGATCGAGGACACCATGACGTCCGACCAGTACGCCGCCAACGTCAAGCCGGTGCCGGGCAGCGACGCCGTGGTCGAGTTCGCCATCCGGCTGCCGGGCCGCGCGGCCGGGGCCGAGCCGGTCTGGCTGCCGATCGACGCCAAGTTTCCCAAGGAAGAGTACGAGCGCCTCATGGAGGCCTACGACGCCGTCGACCCCGACGGCGAGCGCGCGGCCGGCGCGGCGCTGGCGCGCGCCGTCGAGCTGCAGGCGCGCCAGATCGCGGCCAAGTACGTGGCGCCGCCGCACACCACCGACTTCGCCATCATGTTCCTGCCCACCGAGGGCTTGTACGCCGAAGTGCTGCGGCGCCCCGGCCTGCTCGACAAGCTGCAGGGGCTGCGGGTCAACGTGGCGGGCCCGAGCAACCTGGCGGCCATGCTCAACAGCCTGCAGATGGGGTTCCGCACCCTGGCCATCGAACAGCGTTCCTCCGAGGTGTGGCAGGTGCTGCGCGCGGTCAAGACCGAGTTCGCCAAGTTCGGCGATTCCCTGGCCAGCGTGAAGAAGAGCCTGGAGTCCGCCAGCAACAAGCTGGGGCAGACCGAAGTGCGCACGCGCGCCATGCTGCGCAACCTGAAGACCGTCGAGGCCCTGCCCGACGGCGACGCGGAGCGGCTGCTGGGGCCGGCGGCGCCGGCGGGCGACGACGAGGCCTGAGGCGGTCCCGGGCGCGCATGCCCGATGCCCGGGCGATGCTTGCGCCGCCACATCAAAAGTGCTAACGGTGAAGTCTATCGTTGTGCCGCGCCGGAGGCCGCCATGCCGTCGTTCCAGACCCACGCCGTTTTCAACCAGGCCGCGCCCCTGGAGGACTATTCGCTGTACGACACGGACACGGTGCTGCAGCAGGCGGTGCAGCGCGAAGGCGCGGCCGCCTGGACGGACGGCTTGCGCGAGCACGGGGCCTGGCTGGGGAGCGCGCCCACCCTGGCCGCGGCGGCGCAGGCCAACCGTTTGCCGCCGCGCTGGCAAGGCTACGACCGCAATGGCCACCGGGTCGACCAGGTGGAGTTCGACGGCGCCTGGCATGCCTTGATGACGGGCATCGTGGCGCGCGGGCTGCACAGCCGGGCATGGCTCGAGCCCGCCCCGGGCGCGCAGGTGGCGCGCGCCGCGGCGTACCTGATGCAGGGCCAGGTCGAGGCCGGCACCTTGTGTCCCACCACCATGACCTTCGCCGCCGTGCCGCTGCTGCAAGGCGAGCCGGCCGGCGCCATCGACTTCGCGCGGCATTGGCTGCCGGCGCTCGGCTCGCGCGACTACGATGCCCTGGACGCGCCCGTGCCCGGCAAGCGCGGCGCCCTGATCGGCATGGGCCTGACGGAGAAGCAGGGCGGCTCGGACTTGCGCGCCATCACCACGCAAGCGGTCGCGGAGGGCCCGGGCGGACGCGGCGCGGTCTACCGTCTGACCGGGCACAAGTGGTTCTATTCCGTGCCGCATGCCGATGCGCACCTGGTGCTGGCCAATACGGAGGCCGGCCCCGGCTGTTTCTTCGTGCCGCGCTGGACGCCCGACGGCCCGCGCAATGCCGTGCGCATCCGGCGCTTGAAAGACAAGCTGGGCAACCGCAGCAATGCCAGCGGCGAAGTGGAGTTCGAGGAAGCGTGGGGCATGCTGATGGGCGAGCCCGGCCGGGGGCTGCCGCTGCTCTTGCAGATGGCCGCCACCACCCGGCTGGACTGCGTGCTGGGCAGCGCGGCGCTGCTGCGCCAGGCGCTGGCGCAGGCCTGCCATCATGCGGGCCAGCGCCAGGCTTTCGGCCGCGCGCTGTCCGGCCAGCCATTGATGCGCCAGGTGCTGGCCGACCTGGCCCTGGAGAGCGAGGCGGCCACCGTCTGGGCCATGCGGCTGGCCCGCGCCGTGGACGAGCGCGGCGACGCCGGCGCGCGCGCCCTGGTGCGGGTCGGGACGCCGGCGGCCAAGCTATGGGTGTGCAAGCGCGCCATTGCCGCCATCGGCGAGTGCATGGAGGTCTGGGGCGGCAACGGCTACGTGGAAGACGGTCCGCTGCCGCGCCTGTATCGCGAGGCGCCGGTCAATTCCATCTGGGAAGGATCGGGCAACATCATGGCGCTGGACGTGCAGCGCGCCCTGCAGCGCGAGCCCGATTGCCTGGCCGCCCTGCAGGCCGAGCTGGAGCCGGCGCGCGGCGCCTGGGCCGCCTATGACCGCGCCTGGGACGAGTGGTGGGCGCTGGCGGCCGGGCCGGCCGGACCGTCTCCCGACGCCGCCCAGGCGCGCCGGGTGGCGGCCGGCCTGGCCCGGCTGTGGCAGGCCGCGCTGCTGATCCGGCACGCGCCGCCGGCCGTGGCCGACGCCTACGTGGCCAGCCGGCTGGCGTGTCCGGGCGGCATCGCCGGCGAGCTGCCGCCGGGCATCGACCTGGACGCCATCCTGGCGCGCGCCTGGCCGGGTATCTGCTAAATTGCTGCGCTGGCACTCATGAACCGCGCGCCCGGCGCGCCATCGCACCATGCTCACTCAGCAAGAACTCAAGCAGCAGGCCGCCGACGCGGCGCTCGCCCTGATCGAACCCCTCATCGGCCCGGACGTCGTCATCGGCGTCGGCACCGGCTCCACGGCGGACCTGTTCATCGACGGGCTGGCCCGCTTCAAGGGGCGGCTGCGCGGCACGGTGGCCAGCTCTGAACGCAGCGCCGCCCGCCTGGCCGGCCACGGGCTGGCCGTACTGGACTTGAACGACGTGACGGCCATGCCCGTGTATGTCGATGGCGCGGATGAGATCGACGCCCGCCTGCACATGATCAAGGGCGGCGGCGGCGCGCTGACGCGCGAGAAAATCGTGGCCTCGGTGGCCGAGCGCTTCATCTGCATCGCCGACGAATCCAAGCTGGTGGAACGCCTGGGCGGCTTCCCGCTGCCGGTCGAGGTCATCCCCATGGCCCGCCAGGCGGTGGCGCGGGCGCTGGCGGCCCTGGGCGGCCAGCCGCGCCTGCGCGACGGCTTCACCACCGACAACGGCAACGTCATCCTGGACGTGGCGGGCCTGCGCATCGACGACGCGCCCGCCCTGGAGGCCGCCGTCAACAACCTGCCGGGCGTCGTCACCTGCGGGCTGTTCGCCCGCGCCGGCGCCGACGTGGCCCTGCTGGCCACCCAGGACGGCGTGCGGCGCCTGGACCGCGCCTAGGGGGCCGGTCCGCTCCAGCCGCCCGGCGCCGGCGGGCAAGCCAGGCGCGGCTTGCCGGTCTTCCGGGGGCGATTCATAATCCTGTCATACTCGAGTCATAACCTTGCGGGTCGGCGGGCCCCTCATCTCGCACCAGAAAGGGCAGTGCCATGAATACACCTACGCAGGGAGTCCGGATGACGGAGCACACCAACAAGCAATTCGACGCCGACCTGGAAAGCGTCCGTTCGCAGTTTCTGCAAATGGGCGGCGTGGTCGAGGCCATGATCCAGGAGTCGATCGACGCGGTTCCCACCGGCGACCTGGAGCTGGTCGAGAAGGTGCGGGAACGCGAAAAGCAGGTCAATCGGCACGAGGTCGAGATCGACGAGCGCATCAGCCTGATCCTGGCGCGCCACCAGCCCACGGCCATCGACCTGCGCACGCTGCTGGCGGTGTCCAAGATGCTCACCGACATGGAGCGCTGCGGCGACGAGGCCGAGAAAATCGCCAACACCGTGCGCCGCATGTACGAGGCCGAGCAGCGCCACATCCCGGTCATCGAGCTGCGCCACATGGCCAACAGCGTCGGCCGCATGCTGCACAACGTGCTGGATGCCTTCGCCCGGCTCGATCCGGTCCAGGCGGCGCAGGTGGTGCGCAGCGACAAGGAAGTCGACCGCGAATGGAAGGGCGCCCTGCGCAACCTGATCACCTACATGATGGAAGACCCGCGCACCATTTCGCGGGCCATCGACATGGTGTTCATCGCGCGCGCGCTCGAGCGCATCGGCGACCACGCCAAGAACATGGCCGAACGGGTCATCTACATGGTGAAGGGCGCCGACGTGCGCCATACCGGCGTCAAGAACGCCGAGCGCCAGGCTCGCGGCGAGGAAGACGAGCCGGCGCCGGCCCAGCAGCAGCCGGCCGGCGAAGCCTGAGCGGCGGTCGCGCGGTTCGCGCCCATGAAAAGGCCGCCCCTCGGGGCGGCCTTCGGCTTGCGGCGACGGTTCAGGCCGACGGCGGCACGAAGCCCTGGGCCTCGACGCTGCCGTCTTCGAACAAGTAGCGTTCCATCTGCTGCTGCAGGTACTTGCGGGCCCGGGCGTCGGCCAGGTTGAGGCGGTTTTCGTTCACCAGCCGGGTCTGCACCTGTTTCCAGTCTTCCCAGGCTTCCTTGGAGACGCTTTGCCAGATGCGCGTGCCGAGTTCGCCGGGATAGGGCGGGTAGTCCAGCCCTTCGGCCTCGCGCTTGAGTTTTACACAGTTGACGGTACGGGACATGGTTCGCTGCCGGTTTCAATGATGGACTTGCCATTTTAGCGGCCTGCGGCCCGGCTTGCCGCCCGGCCGCGGTTACAAACCCGGGGCCGCTCAGAGTTTCTTGATGAAAACCAGGCTGTTGCGCGAGCGGTTGTAGTTGTTCTGCTTCTCGCGCGGCAGGTCGGCGATGCCGCCCGGCACGAAGCCGCGCTTCATGAACCAGTGCGAAGTGCGGGTGGTAAGCACGAACAGGCGCCGCGCGCCGATGGCGCGCGCGCGCGATTCCATGTGGCGCAACAGCAATTCGCCCTCGCCGGAGCCTTGCCATTCGGGATGCACGATCAGGCAGGCCATTTCCGCCATGTGCTCGTCGGGATAGGGATGCAGGGCGGCGCAGCCGTAGATGACGCCGTCGTGCTCCAGCACCGTGAAGCGCTCGACTTCGCGCTCGATCACGCTGCGCGGGCGCGGCACCAGGGTGCCGTCCGCTTCGAGCGGCTCGATCAGGCTCAGGATGGCGCCGACATCGTCGAGGGTGGCGGGGCGCAGGTCGTCGAGGGTGTCCTCGACCACCATGGTGCCCACGCCGTCGTGGGTGAAGATCTCCAGCAGCACGCTGCCGTCCAGCGCGTACGGCACCACGTGGGCGCGCGCCACCCCGCGCTTGACCGCCAGCGAGGCGTGGCGCAGGAAGAAGGCCGTGTCTTCGTCCAGGTCGCCCTTCTGCAGCAGCGCGTCGGCGTCGATCCGCGCCAGCTCGGTATCCACCGAGCCGTCGGGCAGCAGCACGCCGGGCGAGCCGGACAGGAAGATCAGCTTCTCGGCGCGCAGCGCCACCGCGACGCTGGTGGCGAGTTCTTCCATGGCCAGGTTGAAGGCGTCGCCGGTCGGGGAAAAGCCGAGCGGCGAAAGCAGCACCACCGAGGAGCCTTTTTCGATGGCGAACTTCAGCGCGTCGACGTCGATCTTGCGGACCTGGCCGGTATGCTTGTAGTCGATGCCGTCCACCACGCCGGTAGGCCGGGCGGTGACGAAATTGCCCGAGATGACCCGGATGTGCGAATGCGACATGGGCGTGTTGGGCAAGCCCTGGCTGAAGGCCGCCTCGATGTCCAGGCGGATCTCGCCGGCCGCCTCCTTGGCGCATTCCAGTGCCGCCGGGTCGGTGGGCGCCAGGCCGCGGTCGAATTGCTGCGTGTAGCCTTTCAGGCGCAGCTGCTCGTTGACCTGCGGACGCGAACCGTGCACCAGCACCAGCCGCACGCCCAGCGCCGACAACAGGGAGAAGTCCTGCACCAGCGCATTCAGGGCGCCGGCCTGCACCAGCTCGCCGCCGAACGCCACCACGAAAGTCTTGCCGCGGAAGGCATGTACGTAGGGGGCGACTTCGCGGAACCATCGGACGAATTGCGCGGGGGCGAATTCGGGGGCATCTTGGGCGGAAACGGTGTCGGGTTCCAGGTCGGGCATGATGTGGCGGAAGGGCTTCCTGAGCAGTCGGTGGGCGCGCCCCGCGGGCGCGGCCGGCGCCGCGGTACGCGGCGCTCGCGGAAATTATAGGACTGCGCGCCCGGTTTGCCCGCGCCGTTCTGGCGCGGGCGGGCGTGCGCGCAACACTGTAGGGCCGGCCCTACAGGGTGCCGGGGTACAGGCCGCCGTCCAGCACCAGGTTCTGGCCGGTCATGAAGCCGGCCTGGGCGCTGCACAGGAACGCGCAGGCGTCGCCGAACTCGGCCGGATCACCGAAGCGCCGCGCCGGGATGCCGGCCTGCCGCGCGGCCATCACGTCGGCGACGCTGCGGCCGGTGTCCTGGGCGGTCTTGGCGGCCGTCTGGGTCAGGCGGTCGGTGGCGAAGGGACCGGGCAGCAGGTTGTTGATGGTGACGTTGTGCGCCGCCACCTGGCGCGCCAGCCCGGCCACGAAGCCGGTCAGGCCGGTGCGCGCGCCGTTGGACAGGCCCAGGATGTCGATCGGCATCTTGACTGCGGCGGAAGTGATGTTGACGATGCGTCCGAAGCGGCGCTCGATCATCTTGTCCACCGTGGCGCGGATCAGCTCGATGGGCGTCAGCATGTTGGCGTCCAGCGCCGCCACCCAGTCGTCGCGCGACCAGTCGCGGAAATCGCCGGGCTTGGGGCCGCCGGCGTTGGTGACCAGGATGTCGGGGGCGGGGCAGGCCGCCAGCGCGGCGGCCCGGCCCGCCGGCGTGGTGATGTCGGCGGCCACGGTCGTCACGCGCGCGCCGGTTTCCGCGCGGATGGCGGCGGCGGCCGCCTCCAGCGCTTCCTGGCCGCGCGCCAGCATCACCACTTCGGCGCCTTCGCGCGCCAGCGACAGGGCGCAGGCGCGCCCCAGCCCCTTGCTCGATGCGCACACCAGCGCGCGCTTGCCCTCGATACCCAGATCCATCGCTATCCTCCAGTAAGGCCGCCGCTGCGGCGAGATCACAAATTTTTATAATAGGTGTTCATAGAATAGAACGCACCCAATGCCCGAAGTCTCCCGACCGCCCGCGCGCGGCGCCGCGCCGCGCCCGGAGCGGCCCATTCCCGCCATCACCTATCCCGAAGACCTGCCCGTCAGCGCGCGGCGCGGCGAGATCGCGCGCGCCATCGCCGCGCACCAGGTGGTGATCGTCAGCGGCGAGACCGGCTCCGGCAAGACCACCCAACTGCCCAAGATCTGCCTGGAGCTCGGGCGCGGCCGCCAGCGCATGATCGGCCATACGCAGCCGCGCCGGCTGGCCGCCACGTCGGTGGCCAGGCGCATCGCCGAAGAGCTGAACACGGCGCTGGGCGAGGTGGTGGGCTACCAGGTGCGCTTCAATGACCGCACCGGCCCCAACGCCTCGGTCAAGCTGATGACCGACGGCATCCTGCTGGCCGAGTCGCAGCGCGACCCGCTGCTGCGCCGCTACGACACCATCATCATCGACGAGGCGCACGAGCGCAGCCTGAACATCGACTTCCTGCTGGGCTACCTGAAGCAGTTGCTGCCGCGGCGGCCCGACCTGAAAGTCATCATCACCTCGGCCACCATCGACGCCGAGCGCTTCGCGCGCCATTTCGCCGCCGCGGAGGACGCGCCGGCGCCGGTCATCGAAGTGTCGGGCCGGCTTTATCCGGTCGAAGTGCGCTACCGGCCGGTGCGCCAGGACGACGCCGAGGACGGCGCCGCCAGCGGGGCGCGGCCGAACCGCGAGCGCCTGGCCGGCGACGAAGAGCGCGACCTGATCGACGCCATCGTCGACGCGGTCGACGAGTGCGCCCGCCATGGCCCGGGCGACGTGCTGGTGTTCCTGCCCGGCGAGCGCGAGATCCGCGAAGCGGCCGAGGCGCTGCGCAAGCACCATCCGGCCGGCACCGGGATACTGCCGCTGTACGCGCGCCTGTCGCAGGCCGAGCAGGAACAGATCTTCCATCCGCGCGGCAATGCGCGGCGCGTGGTGCTGGCCACCAACGTGGCCGAGACGTCGCTGACCGTGCCCGGCATCCGCTTCGTGGTCGACAGCGGCCTGGCGCGCATCAAGCGCTACTCGTGGCGCAACAAGGTCGAGCAGCTGCGCATCGAGCCCATCAGCCGCGCCTCGGCCAACCAGCGCGCCGGTCGCTGCGGGCGCGTGGGCCCGGGCGTGTGCATCCGGCTGTACGACGAAGCCGATTTCAACGCGCGCGCGCCGTTCACCGACCCGGAGGTGCTGCGTTCCTCGCTGGCGTCGGTGATCCTGCGCATGAAGTCGCTGAAGCTGGACGACATCGAGCAGTTTCCCTTCGTCGAGGCGCCGCCCGGCCGCGCCATCGCCGACGGCTATCACCTGCTGCAGGAGCTGGGCGCGATCGAGCTGGCCGTGCCCGACGAGGATGCCGACGAAGGCGGCGAGGGCGCGCGCACGGGCTCTTCCTTCGTCCTGACGCGCACCGGCCACGAACTGGCCAAGCTGCCGGTCGATCCGCGCATCGGCCGCATGATCCTGGCCGCCCGCGAACAGCAGTGCCTGACCGAGATGCTGATCATCGCCGCGGCCCTGTCGGTGCAGGACCCGCGCGACCGTCCCATGGCAGAGCGCGAGGCCGCCGAGGCCGCGCATGCCAAGTTCGCCGACGACAAATCCGAATTCGTCTCCTTCCTGAAGCTGTGGCGCTGGTACGGCGAGCAGGTGCAGCACAAGGCGTCGCAGCGCAAGCTGGTGGCGCTGTTGCGCCAGAACTTCCTGTCGCCCGTCCGGCTGCGCGAATGGCATGACGTACATACCCAGCTCGCCGCGCTGGTGGGCGAGCAGGGCTGGCGCGTCAACCAGGCCGAGGCCACCTACGAGCAGCTGCACCTGGCGCTGCTGTCGGGCCTGCTGGGCAATATCGGCTTCAAGGGCGACGAGGGCGGCATGTATCGCGGCGCGCGCGACATCCGCTTCCACATCCATCCGGGCTCGCGCCTGGCCAAGAAGGGCGGCCGCTGGATCGTGGCGGCCGAACTGGTCGAGACCACGCGCCTGTACGCGCGCTGCGTGGCGCGCATCGAGCCGACCTGGCTCGAGCGGGTCGCCGCGCACTTGCTGCGCCGCAGCTGGTCCGATCCGCGTTGGGAAAAGAAGGCCGGGCAGGTGGTGGCCAACGAGCGCGCCACGCTCTACGGGCTGGTGGTCTATGCCGGCCGCCGCGTCCACTACGGGCGCGTCAACCCGCAGCATGCGCGCGAGCTGTTCATCCGTGAGGCCCTGGTGCCTGGCGAGATCGACACGCGGCTGCCGTTCGTGGCGCACAACCGCAAGCTGATCGCCGGCATCGAGAAGCTCGAACACCAGGCGCGCCGGCCGGACATCCTGGTCGACGACGCGCTGATCTACGCGTTCTACGACCGGCAGTTGCCCGACGGCATTTCGCAGACCGCCACGCTGGAAAAATGGGTGCATGGCCTGGACAAGCAGGCCGCCGCCGCGCTGCTGCTGACGCGCGACGAGCTGATGCGGCACGAGGCCGCCGGGGTCACCACCGACGTGTTCCCCAAGCAGGTCGAGTGGCAGGGCGTGACCATGCCGCTGGACTACCATTTCGAGCCGGGCTCGCCGCGCGACGGCGTGACGCTATCGGTGCCGCTGTTCGCGCTGAACCAGATCGACCCGGCGCGCTGCGAATGGCTGGTGCCCGGCATGCTCAAGGAAAAGGTGCATCTGCTGCTGAAGTCGCTGCCGCAGAAACTGCGGCGCCACTGCGTGCCGCTGCCCGACTATGCCGCGGGCTTTTATGAGCGCTGGTTCGAGCGGCTGGCCGACCCGCAGCGCGGCCTGGTCGACGCGCTGATCGCCGACATGTGGGAGCAGGTGCAGGTGCGCCCCGCGCCGGGCGATTTCAAGCAGGAAACCCTGCCGGCCCACTTGTTCATGAATTTCAAGGTGGTGGACGAGCACGGCCGCATGCTGGCGGCCGGCCGCAACCTGGCGCAGCTCAAGGCCGAATTCGGCAAGCAGGCGCAGGCTACGTTCCAGCAGTTGGCGGTGCGCGACACCGAGGTGGCGCAAGCCCTGGCGCACGAGAACCTCACGTCGTGGTCGTTCGGCCCGCTGCCGGAGATCATGGAGATCAAGCGCAAGGGCCAGTCGGTGATCGGCTACCCGGCGCTGGTCGACCGGGGCGCGCATTGCGACCTGGACGTTTTCGACGACCCCGACGAGGCGCGCCGCCATCATCGCGCCGGGCTGCTGAAGCTGTTCCGGCTGGGCTTGCGCGAGCAGGTGAAGTTCCTCGAGAAGAACCTGCCCGACCTGACCAAAATGAGCATGTTCTACATGAACCTGGGCACGCAGGAGGAATTGCGCGACCAGATCATCGATTGCGCCCTGGCCCAAGCCTGCCTGGCCGAGCCCTGGCCGGCCGACGCCGAGGCCTTCGAGGCGCGCCGCCAGGAAGGCAAGGGCCGCCTGGGCCTGCTGGCCCAGGAAGCGGCGCGCCTGGCGCACGCGGTGCTGGCGGAGTACGCCGCCTTGCAGCGCAAGCTGCCGCAGGCCAAGCCGCATGCGGCCGCCTACGCCGACCTGCAGCAGCAGATCGGCGCGCTCATGCCCAAGTGGTTCGTGCGCGATACGCCGCATGCGCAGCTGGCGCATTTTCCCCGCTACCTGAAGGCGGCGGTGGCGCGCATCGACAAGCTGCGCGCCGATCCGGCGCGCGATGCGCGGCTGATGGCCGAGATGGCGCCGCTGCTGACCCAGTACCAACGCGCCCGCGCCGCCCTGAAAGGCGCCCCTGACCCGCGCCTGGACGAGTTCCGCTGGCTGCTGGAAGAACTGCGGGTGGCGCTGTTCGCCCAGGAACTGCGCACGCCCATGCCGGTGTCGGTCAAGCGGCTGGCCAAGGCCTGGGAGTCGATGCGGCGCTAAGGCCGCTGCCCCCAAGGGCCTCGCGCTGCCCGCGCCGCTCATCGCGCGGGCAGTTGCCGGTGCTCCAGCCTGCTCAGCAGGCGCACCACCGGCCACAGCAGGGCCAGGTAGAACAGCGCCGCCAGCACGATGGGCGAGGGGTTGTACACCAGCGATTGGGCGTCGCGCGCCACGCGCAGCAGCTCGGGCAGCGCCACGGCGCTGGCCAGCGTGGTCAGCTTGACCACTTCCAGCGTATTGCTGATCAGGTCCGGCATGACATTGCGGGCGGCTTGCGGAATCTGCACATACCAGAGCGCCTGCCAGTTCGACAGTCCGGTGGAGCGGGCGGCCTCGATCTGGCCGCGCGGCACGCTTTCCAGGCCGGCGCGGAACACTTCGCCGTAATAGGAGGAGTTGTTCAGCATGAAGCCGATCGCCACCGCCAGCAGCTTGGGCAGTTCCAGCCCCAGGAAGGGCGAGCCGAAGTAGATGAAGATCAGCAGCACCAGCGGCGGCAGGGCGCGGAAGAAATCGATGTAGACCGCCAGCAGCAGGCGCGCCCAGCGGCGCTTGAGAGTGATCGACAGCACGCCGATCAGCAGGCCCGAGACCAGGCCCACCGGAATGACCAGGGCCGACAGCAGCAGCGTGCGGCCCAGGCCCTGCAGCAGGTAGGGCGCGACGTTCTTGTAGACATTCAGGTTGAAGAAGTTCTGCAGGATTTCATCCATGCCGTTTCCCCCGGGCCGTGCAGCGCGCCGCCGCGGCGTGGCGGCCGGCCGGTATTGGTATCAGTGCTTCCATTTGAAGCGGGTCTCGGTCCAGCGGCCCAGCAGCACGACCGGCACGAAGATCAGCAGGCTGGCCACCGCCGCCAGGGTCAGCGGCGTGGCGTTGCCCGCGTTGCTGCTGGCCGATTGGGCGTTGTTCAGGACTTCGCTCAGGCCGACCACGGAACCGAGCGCCGTGCTCTTGGTGATGGCGATGACGCGATTGGTGAGCGGCGCGACCGTCAGGCGCAAGGCTTGCGGCATGATCACGTAGGCCATGCTTTGCAGCCAGTTGAGCCCGGTGGAGCGGGCCGCCTCGCCCTGGCCGCGCGGCACCGACAGAATGCCGGCCCAGAAAATCTCCTCGGCGAAGGCGGCCAGCACCAGCGACAGCGACAGCCAGCAGGCGGTGAAGGCCGGCATGGCCAGGTTGATGTACGGGAAGGCGAAGAACAGCATCATGATCACGACCAGCGGCGGCAGGGCGCGCAGGATGTCGGCGAAGCACACGATCAGGAAGCTGAGCGGCCCGATGCGCGCGGCGCGCAGCACGGCCAGCGCCAGGCCGAGCAGCACGCCGGTGACGGCCACCGCGAGGCCGAGCTGCAGGGTCACCCACATGCCCGCCAGGATATCGGGCAGGTAGCGCCAGGCGATTTCGGCGTTGAAGAAGGAGAACAGCAGGGCGTTGAGATCCATCGGCGTCGTCGCGGCCGCCTCAGGCGGCATGTTCGGCCATGCGCGCCAGGAAGGCCTGGGTGCGCGGCTGGCTGGGGTGATTGAAAACCTGCTGCGGCGTGCCCTGCTCGACGATCACGCCGCCGTCCATGAAGACCACCCGGTCCGCCGCCGCCTTGGCGAAGCCCATTTCGTGGCTGACCACCATCATGGTCATGCCGTCCTGCTTGAGCTCGCGCATCACGTTGAGGACGCTGCCCACCAGTTCCGGGTCAAGCGCGCTGGTGGGCTCGTCGAACAGCACCACCTTGGGCCGCAGCGCCAGCGAGCGGGCGATGCCGACGCGCTGCTGCTGGCCGCCCGACAATTGATCGGGGTAGGCGGCCGCCTTGTCCGCCAGCCCGACCCGCTCGAGCGCTTCCAGGCCGCGCCGGTCGGCCTCGGCGCGCGGCAGCTTCTGCACCTTGCGCAGCGCCAGCGTGATGTTCGACAGCACGGACATGTGGCGGTACAGATTGAAATGCTGGAACACCATGCCGATGTTCTGGCGGATGCGGTTCAGCTCGGCGTCGGCGGCGGTAATCTCGTCGCCGTCGACATGGATGGTGCCGGCGGTCG
Organism: Bordetella genomosp. 2; assembly: GCF_002261345.1. GTDB lineage: Bacteria > Pseudomonadota > Gammaproteobacteria > Burkholderiales > Burkholderiaceae_B > Bordetella_A. The sequence continues at coordinate 1,082,332 of NZ_NEVT01000003.1, forward strand.
GCTCTTCGAGCCGGTTGCAGCAGCGCAGCAGGCTGCTCTTGCCGGAGCCGGACGGGCCGATCATGAAGACCAGCTCGCCCTTGGCGACGTCCAGGTCGATGCCCTTGAGGACCGGATTGTCGCCATAGGCCTTGTACAGGCCGGCGATCTTCAGGATCGGTTCGTCCATGCAATGCTCCTCGTGATGACGGGGCGGCGCGCGGCAGGCCCGCGCGCCCGTGCTAGTTGCAGCGCAGTTCGGCCGGCGTGGCGTCGTAGCCGGGCAGCCCCGGCACGCCCTGGCCGGGCGCCACGGTCACGGCCGCCGAGCCGGGCGCCGGCGTGAAGCCGAACCATTTCTGTGCCAGCTTGGCGACGGTGCCGTCCTGCTTGAGGCATTTCAGCGCCATGGAAACGCGGTCGCGGCCGGCCTTGTCGTCCAGCCGGAACGCCAGCGCCCAGACCAGGCCGGTTTCGATGGTGTAGGTGGTGCGCACCGCCGGATTCTGCTTGGCGACCCAGGCCGCCACGGTGTTGCCGGCCAGGTTGGCGTCGGCGCGGCCCGCCTGCACGGCCTGGACCGCGTCCGCGTTGGAGGCGTACACGTCATAGGTGAAACCGTACTTCTGCGCATTGTCGCGCGCCCAGTGCTCGTAGGCGGAGCCCTTGTTCACCGCCAGCTTCTTGCCCTTGAGGTCGCCCAGCCCGCTGATGTCGGCGGCCTGCCTGGGCACCACGAAGGTGTAGTCGGTGTTCAGATACCCCTCGGAAAACAGCAGCGCGCGGGCGCGCTCTTCGGTGGCGGTGGTGGGCGCCAGCACGAAATCGTATTTTTTGGCGTTCAGCCCGGGGATCAGCGCCGCGTACTCCGTGCCTTCGATGTTGATGGTGGTGCCCAGCTGCTTGGCCAGCGCCTGGCCCAGCTCGATGTTGAAACCGTCCAGGCCGCCGCCCAGCTTCGGCATGGCGTGCGGCGCGAACGTGGCGTCGACGCCGCTGGTCAGCGGGCGTTCGGCATGGGCATGGCCGGCGGCGGCCAGCCAGAGCATCAGGCCGCAGCGGCCGGCCAGTGTCAGGGTGCGGGTAAGGCGGTTCATGTCGGGTCCTTTACGGAAGAGGGGCGCTGCCCAGCGCCGGGCCGGCGCCCGTGCGCTCGAGGATCAGGCCGTAGTGCTCCGGCCGGCGATGGGCCGCGAAGTTGAAGATGTGCTGCTTGAATGTGTCGGCCAGGGCCAGGTCGGCCTGGCAGACGATCACCTCGTCTTCCTCGCTTTGCGCCTGCGCCACGATTTCGCCGGTCGGCGCGACGATGGCCGACCCGGCGATCAGGTGGCTGCCATCTTCGATGCCGGCCTTGCCGGCGGCCGCCACCCATACCGCGTTCTGGTAGGCGGCCGCCTGCAGGCTGAGCAGATGGTGGAACATGCGCAGGTGGCTCGGTTCATTCCAGTGGATGTTCACCGAGGGCGTGTTGTAGCCGAGCGCGACGATCTCGGCGCCCTGCAGCGCCATCACGCGCCAGGTTTCCGTCCAGCGGCGGTCGTTGCACAGGCACATGCCGATGCGGGTATTCATGGTTTCCCAGACGTTGAAGCCTTCATTGCCCACTTCGAAGAACTTCTTCTCCAGGTGCTGGAATGGCGCCTGCGGCTTGTGGTCGCTGTGGCCCGGCAGGTGGATCTTGCGATAGCGCCCGACAATGCGGCCCTCCGCGTCGACCAGGATGCTGGTGTTGAAACGCCGGCCGTCGGCGGCGATCTCGGCATAGCCCAGGTAGAAGCCGATGCCCAGCCCGCGCGCCGTCTCGAACAGGATGCGGGTCTGCGGGCCCGGCATCTCTTTCTCGAAGTAGCGTTCCATCGCCTCTTCGTCGCTCATCCAGTAGCGCGGGAAGAAGGTGGTCAGGGCCAGCTCGGGGAACACCACCAGGCGGGCGCCGCGCGCGTGGGCCTCGCGCATCATCGCCAGCAGCCGGGCGACCGTCTGGCTGCGCGTTTCCTGGGGCTGGACCGGCCCCATCTGGGCCACGGCCAGGCCGAACGGACGTTTGCTCATGGAATCATCCTTGTCTGGACAGGCTGTTCGTGAAGTACTTGCGCACCAGCGCGTTGGGGTTGCCGTTCAGGCGCTGGCGCAATACGGGTTCGGGCGTGCCGCGTTGCAGGAACCGGCCGCTGCCGCGCTCGACCTTCAGTTCGCCATCCTCGACCGCGACCCGGCCGCGGCTGACCACTACTTCGGGCCAGCCGCGCACGGTCTTGCCCTCGTACGGCGTGTAGCCCACGTTGTCGTGCAGCATGCGGGTGGAGATCGTGACTTCGCGCTCGGGGTTCCATATGGCGAGGTCGGCGTCGGCGCCCACCGCGATGGTGCCTTTCCTGGGGTACAGCCCATAGGTGCGCGCGTGGTTGGTGGCGGTCAGCGCCACGAAGCGCTCGATGGAGATGCGTCCGGCCAGCACGCCTTCGGAGAACAGCAGCGGCATGCGCACCTCCAGCCCGGGCACGCCGTTGGCGACGTCCTTGAAGGTGGTCTGGTCGCCCTTGGGCAGCTTGCCGCTGGCGTCATAGCGATAGGGCGCGTGATCCGAGGAGTACAGCTGCAGCGTGCCGTCCGTCAGGCCCTGCCACACCGCCTGCTGCGAGGCCGCGTCGCGCGGCGGCGGGCTGCAGCAGTACTTGGCGCCCTCCAGGCCGGGCAGGTCGATGTCGCCCGCCTCCAGGAACAGATACTGCGGGCAGCTCTCGGCGTGGATCGGCAGGCCGAGAGCCTGCGACGAATGCACCACCTGCACCGCTTCCAGGCCCGCCACGTGCACGATCAGGATCGGCACGTCCATCATGCGCGCCAGCGCCACCGCGCGGTGGGTGGCCTCGCTCTCGGCGAGCGGCGTGTGCGCCACCGCGTGGTACTTGGGCGCGGTCATGCCGCGCTCGACCAGGCGGCGCGCCACCCAGCGGATCATGTCGTTGTTCTCGGCGTGGACCATGACCAGGGCGCCTTCGCGGTCGGCCACTTCCAGCACGTCCAGCAGCTGGTAGTCGTCGAGCTTCATGCGGTCGTAGGTCATGAAGACCTTGAACGAGGTGATGCCGCTCTTGATCAGCTCCGGCAGGTCGCGCTGCAAGGCCTGTTCGGTGGGGTCGGACAGGATCAGATGGAAGCCGTAGTCGATCACCGCCTTCTCGGCGGCGCGCCGCGCGTAGTCGGCCACCACCTCGGGCAGCTTGTCGCCGCGATGCTGGGCGGCGAACGGGATGATGCAGGTGGTGCCGCCGAACGCCGCCGACACGGTGGCGCTGTAGAAATCGTCGGCGCACATGATGCCCATGCCCGACAGCTGCTCGACATGGCAGTGGCTGTCGATGCCGCCGGGCAGCACCCAGCGGCCCGCCGCATCGATGTCGCGGCGGCCGGGCGGCAGTCCCGGGCCGAGCGCCGCGATCACGCCGTCGCGCACGCCGATGTCGGCGTGGAAGGTGTCGCTGGCCGTGCTGATGCGGCCGTTGCGGATGGTCAGGTCGAAGGGAGTGTCGGTCATGGCTGCCGCCCCTCAGGCCGAGATGTCCTGGCGGCCGCCGGCCGCCAGCGCCAGGCCGACGCGCCGCACGGTGGCTTCCAGTTCGGCGGCGGTCGCCGGGTCGATGCGCATGCCCGGGGCGCGCAGGGCGTGGCTCTTGATGGCGCCGCGGCGCTGGTAGACGTACTTGCGCAGGGCCAGGCCGATCTTGGGCTGGAATTCGTAGCGGATCAGCGGGCAGTAGCGGTCGAACACCGCCGCCGCGCCGGCGTGGTCGCCGCTGGCATAGCGCTCGTAGATGGCCACCAGTATCTCCGGGAAAGCGAAGCCCGTCATGGTGCCGACGGCGCCGCGCTGCAGCTCTTCCAGGAAGTACACGCCGCCCAGGCCGCCGAAGATCTTCATCGCCTCGTCGCCGGCCAGCTCGCGGATGCGGCTGATCTTCTGCGCCACCGGCGGCTCTTCCATCTTGATCATGTGCACCCCGCCCTCGCGGCCGAGCCGCGCCACCACTTCGGGGCGGATCTCGGTGCCGAACGAGTCGGGAAAATCGTGGATCACCACGGGAATCTTCACCGCGTCGGCGACCGCCTTGTAGTAGTCGAACAGCAGCGCGTCGCCGGCGTTGTCGAGCGGCGCGGCGAACACGGCGTCGGCGCCCAGGTCCTGCGCCTCGCGCGCCTGCTCGATGGCGCCGGCGATGCCGTGGGCGCGCACGCCGACCCAGACCGGCACGCGGCCGTCGGTATGCTTGACGAAGGTTTCCAGCACCTGCCGGCGTTCGGCGCTCGACAGCTTGTGCAGCTCGCCCAGGAAGCCCAGGATGGCCAGGCCGGTGACGCCGGTCTCGAGCAGGAAGTCGACCAGCGAGCGGATGCTGTCGGTGTCCACCGCCAGCGCATCGTCGAAGGGCGTCGGGCAAATGGTGAAGACGCCCTGGGCGTCGGGTATGGCGGCCATCATCTCTCCATCAGGATGCGTGGAAAACCGAAATCGGCAACTGCGTTTCGGATGTCATCCTAATGCGGAAGTTTTAGACCTCCACTTGCTTTTTTATTGCCTTTGTATAACAGCCTGTTAAGTCAAGGTTTACCCTTGGCAGGGCTTTCCCGCATTGGCTCCGTCAGCTCGAAGCCCTGCTCGCGCAGGGTGCGGCGCAGCGCGTCGACGAAATCCTGCGCCAGCTGCGACAAGGGCTCGAAGCGCGATTGCACCAGGTTGGCGGTGAGTATCTTGGCCTGGTCGATGGGCCGCACCACCAGGTCGCCCGAGCCGCGGCTCTTGACGGAAAACTCGTCGACGATGGCGATACCGGCGCCGGCCTGCACCAGCGAGCAGGCGTTCTGCGGCGAACTGACTTCCACCGCCAGGCGCCGCGTATGGCCGGCCTCCCGGTACATTTCCTCGACCAGCGTGCCGAACGGCGTGTGGATGCCGTACGAAATCAGCGGATACGGCTGCATGTCGGCGATCGACAGCAGCGAACGGTGCGCCAGCGGATGGTTGTAGGGACAGATGCACACCAGGCGCGCCTGGCCGACCGGCTGCGACAGCAGGTTGGGGTGCTGGACCGGCAGGATGACCACGCCGAGTTCGGCGTGATTGTCCAGCAGCATCTGCGTCAGCGGCTGGTAGGTCAGCGGCTGGAATGTGACCTTGACGTCGGGATGGGTGGCGCGAAAGCGCGCGATCGACAACGGGATCAGCATGTGCCCGATGCTCGGGCTGGACACCAGGTGCAGGATGCCGCTGCGCCGCTCGGCCAGTTCCGAGGCCAGCTCGCCGACGCGCCGCACGCCGGCGTACACGGCCTCGACCTCGCGGAACAGCTGGCGCGACTCGGGCGTGGGATAGAGGCGTCCCTTGATCCGTTCGAACAGGGTGAACCCCAGCCGCTGCTCGGTGTGCGAGAGCAGGCGGCTGACCGCGGGCTGCGAGACGAACAGCAATTTGGCGGCGCCGCTGATCGAACCGGTGGTCATGACAGCGCGAAAGACTTCGATCTGCCGGAGATTCAATTGCATGACGGGTGGGCCTCCCTGGGCCGAATGCTACATAACAAAGGGTTAAGGGTGTCGCACAAATCGACAATACTTGCTTATCGGCCGGCACGGCTAGACTGCTTGCCGTACGCAATGCGGCCGCGCGGCCGATGCGCCCGTCGAGGACAGCCGAATGGAACAGACCCTGTTTGTCATCAATCCCAATTCCACCCAGGCGGTGACGGATGCGTTCGACGCCGCCCTGGACCCGCTGCGCATGGGCGACGGTCCGCGCATCCAGTGCCTGACGCTGGCCGAGGGGCCGGCCGGGGTGCAGACCCAGCTGGACGTGGAAAGCGTGACGCTGCCGCTGGTGCGCCTGGTGCGCGAGCTGGACGCCAGGCATGGCGCGGCGGCCGCCGGCTACGTGATCGCCTGTTTCAGCGATCCCGGGCTGCACGCGGTGCGCGAGGCGACCGCCAAGCCGGTGCTCGGCATCAGCGAGTCCGGCATGCTGACCGCCCTCACGCTGGGGCAGCGCGTGGGCGTCATCGCCATCCTGCGCCAATCGCTGGCGCGCCATGGCCGCATGTTCGGCGCCATGGGGCTGGCCGGGCGGGTGGCGGCCGAATTGCCGCTGGATCTGGGCGTGGTGGAGCTGTCCGACGCCGCGCGCACGCGCGAGCGCCTGCTGCAGGTGGGCCGGCGCCTGCGCGACGAGCACCAGGCCGACGTGCTGGTGCTGGGCTGCGCCGGCATGGCGGCGTACCGCGGCTGGCTGCAGGAACAACTGGGCGTGCCGGTGGTCGAGCCGACCCAGGCGGCCACCGCGCTGGCGCTCGGCCGCATCCGGCTCAACTGGCATGGTGCCTGAGGCCGCCATGCGCATTCCGGAGCTGATAGAGCGCCTGACGCATCTGGTGGGCGACGACGGGCTGGTGCTGGATGCCGAGGGCCAGGCAGCCTACGTGCGCGACTGGCTCGGCAAGTGGCAGGGCAGCACGGCGGTGGTGGCGCGGCCGCGCAACGCCGCGCAAGTGTCGGCGGTGATGCAGCTATGCCACCAGACCCGCACGCCGGTGGTGCCGCAGGGCGGCAACACCGGCATGAGCGGCGGCGCCACGCCGGACGGCAGCGGCGCCCAGGTGATCCTGAGCCTGAATCGCATGAAGCGCATCCGCGAGGTCGACCCGGTCAACAATACCCTGTGCGCCGATGCCGGCGTGCTGCTGGCCGAGGTGCAGGAAGCCGCCCGCGCCGCCGGCCGGTTCTTCCCGCTCAGCCTGGGCGCGGAAGGCAGCTGCACCATCGGCGGCAACCTGGCCACCAATGCCGGCGGCACGGCGGTGCTGCGCTACGGCAACGCGCGCGACCTGGCGCTGGGGCTGGAGGTGGTGCTGCCCGACGGCCGCATCTGGAACGGGCTGCGCGGCTTGCGCAAGGACAACACCGGCTATGACCTGACCAGCCTGTTCATCGGTTCGGAAGGAACGCTGGGCATCATCACCGGCGCCGTGCTGAAGCTGTATCCGGCCGCGGCCGGCCGCGCCACGGCCTGGGGCGGCGCCGCCACGCTGCCTGCGCTGGTGCAACTGCTGACCCGCCTGCAGGCGGCCTGCGGCGAACGCCTGACCGCATTCGAGATGATGTCGGCCAGCTGCCTGGAACTGGTCCTGGCACACGTCAGCGGCGCGTCCAGCCCGCTGGCCGGACGCCACCCGTACTACGTGCTGTTCGAATTGACCGACACCGAACCGTCCGGGCTGTCCGCCCTGATGGAGCAGGCGGCCGGCGCGGCGCTGGCGGAAGGCCTGCTGCAGGACTGCGCCATCGCGATGAATGAAGCGCAGGCGCGGGCCATGTGGCGGCTGCGCGAGGGCATCTCGCAAGCCCAGGTGCGCGCGGGCAAGGCGGTCAAGCACGACATCGCCTTGCCGGTGTCGCGCCTGGCCGCTTTCGTGGAAGAGGCGGGTGCCGCGCTGGCGGCGGAATTCCCCGCGCTGCCGGTGGTGAACTTCGGCCACATCGGCGACGGCAACCTGCACTACAACGTGCTGCTGCCGCCGGATGTGGCGGCGCCGGAATACGCGCGGCTGACCGCCGCCCTGAACCGCCGGGTGCACGACCTGGTGGCGCAGCTCGACGGCAGCATCAGCGCCGAGCACGGCGTGGGGCAATTGCGCCGCGACGAACTGCGGCGCTACAAGTCGCCGGTGGAAATGGACCTGATGTGGATGATCAAGCGGGCGCTGGACCCGAACCACCTGATGAACCCGGGCAAGCTGCTGTAGCCCGGCCTGCCGCGACGCGGCTACAGCGTGGTCTTGTCGACCAGTTCGTCCTTGCCGTAGAACTTCACGCCGATGTGGATGCGGTCGCGGCCCTGCGAGCGCCGGTGGCGGTTGGTGTCGCGCAGTGAATACACGCAGCCGCAGTATTCCTGCTGGTAGAAGTTCTCGCGCTTGCTGATCTCGATCATGCGCTGCGAGCCGCCGCCCTTGCGCCAGTTGTAGGTCCAGTAGACCAGGTCGTCGTAGCGGGCCGCCGCGCGCTCGCCGCAGCCGTTGATCTGGTTCATGTCCTTCCAGCGCGAGATGCCCAGCGAGCTGGTGATGGTGTCGAAGCCATGCTCGTGCGCGTACAGCGCGGTGCGCTCGAACCGCATGTCGAAGCACACGGTGCAGCGTTCGCCGCGCTCGGGTTCGTTTTCCAGCCCCTTGACCCGCTCGAACCAGTTGTCCATGTCGTAGTCGGCGTCGATGAACTCGATGCCGTGCTGCTCGGCGAAGCGGATGTTCTCCTGCTTGCGGATCTCGTACTCTTTGACCGGGTGGATGTTGGGGTTGTAGAAGAAGATGGAATAGTCGATGCCGGAGGCCTGCATGGCTTCCATGACCTCGCCGGAGCAGGGCGCGCAGCACGAATGCAGCAGCACCTTGCGGCGGCCGGTGGGCAGTTCGAGTTTGGGGCGCACGAATTCGGACATGGCGAAGCAGTATTGCAGCGGTAAAAACCGTTATTTTACGCCGGGTTGGACGCCGCCGCCGGGTTGTCTCCCAGCACCGCGCGCCATAGCGCGTCGACCGCCGCGCGCTCGTCGACCAGCTGGTCCTGCGGCACCCGCGCCTTTTCGGTGCCCTGCAGGCGCAGCTGGTGCTGGGTGCGCCGCAGCGTGCGGTAGGCGTCGCCGGCCCGCTGCGCCAGCTCGGCGGGAATCAGCCCGGCCTCGCCGGCCAGGCGCAGCAGGGCGATGTTGCCCAGGTTGTTGACCAGCACCCGGTGCGTGCCGGCATGGCACAGCACCAGGTACTGGGTCACGAATTCCACGTCCACCATGCCGCCGCGGTCGTGCTTCAGGTCGAAGTCGCCGCTATGGTTCGGATGGCCGGCGCTGATCTTGTCGCGCATGGCCAGCACTTCCCGGCGCAGCGCCGCCGTGTCGCGCGGCTGCACCAGCACCTCGGCGCGGATGCGCTCGAAGCGCGCGCCCACCGCGGTATCGCCCGCCGCATAGCGGGCCCGCGTCAGCGCCTGGTGTTCCCAGGGCCAGGCATGCTTGAGCTGGTACTGCTCGAAGGCCTCGACCGAGACCGCCAGCAGGCCGGCCTCGCCATCGGGGCGCAGGCGCAGGTCGGTCTCGTACAGCCGCCCGGAGGAGGTCATGGTGGACAGCCAGGAGGTCATGCGGCGGCCCAGCTTGGCGTAGACCTCGGCCGCATCCTCGCGCGGGTCGTCGAACAGGAACACCAGGTCCAGGTCGGAGGCGTAGCCAAGTTCCTTGCCGCCCAGCTTGCCATACGCGATGACCGCGAAGCGCGGCTCGGCGCCGGGCAGCTTGTTGACCAGCGGCCAGGCGCGCCGCACCGTCTCGGCCAGCAGCATGTCGGCCAGCGCGGAAAGCTGGTCGGCCAGTTTCTCGACCGTGAGCTCGCCTTCCAGGTCTTGCGCCAGCAGCTGGAAACTGGCCTGGCGCTGCACATCGCGCATCAGGTTCATCTGGCGTTCGATGTCCGGCTCGCCGTCGGTCAGCCGGCAGGCGTCCAGGTCGGCCGCCAACTGCTGCGCCATCTGCGCGAAATCGAGCGGCTCGAACAGCGTGCGCCAGTCGATCAGGCTGTCGAGCAGCAGCGGGTGCTGGGTCAGGTACTGGGCCGCCCACGGACTGGCGGCCACCATGCGGGCGACCCGCGCCAGGGTGTCGGGGAACTCGGCCAGCAGGGCCAGGTAGGCGCTGCGCTGCGCGATGGCCTCGATCAAGTCGAGCAGGCGCACCGCGGCCTGCGCGGGCGCGCCGGTCTGGCGCGCGGCCGCCAGGGCCGCCGGCAGCAGGGCCTCCAGGCGGCGCCGGCTGCTCTCGGGCAGGCTGCGCACGCGATGGCTGTCGAGCAGCGATTCGGCGCGGCGCAGCAGGTCGTCGGCCGCGTCGCCGTAGGCCTGGCGGATCTGCTCGCCCAACTGGCTTTCGGCGTCGCCATTGCCGCCCGCCGCGGCCGCCACCGCCATGGACGGCGTGCCGCTGTCCTCCGCGTCGCCCATGCCGGCCAGCCGGAATGCGTTGCGGAACATCTGCGAAACGAAGGCGCGGTGCCCGGCCAGCGTGCGCTCGAATTCGCCGGCCTCCAGACCGAGCGCCGCGCCCAGCTGCGCGCGCTGGCCGGGGTCGCCGGGCAGTAGATGGGTCTGTTCGTCCTCGCGGTATTGCAGCGCGTGTTCGACGCGGCGCAGGAACCGGTAGGCCTGTTCCAGGCGCTGCGCGTCGTCGGCGCTGATGAGGCCGGCGGCGCGCTCCGCATGCAGGGCCTGCAGCAGGCCGCGGCGCTGCAGCGCCGGCATGCGGCCGCCGCGCACCAGCTGGAACAACTGCACCACGAATTCGATCTCGCGGATGCCGCCGTCGCCCAATTTGATGTTGTTGGCGCTGTCCACGCCGTTGCGCGCCAGCGCGCGCCGCTGCCAGTCCTGGCGGATGCGCTCGCGCAGCGCCCGCAGCGAGGCCAGCGCGTCGAAGTCGAAGTACTTGCGGTAGACGAACGGGATGCGCAGGCTTTCCAGTTGGCGCGCCTGCGGCGCGGCGTCGCTGTCGGGGAAGGCCTGCGCCGGGATCAGCCGCGCCTTCAGCCAGGCATAGCGTTCCCATTCGCGGCCCTGGGCCACCAGGTAGTGCTCGAACGCGTCCAGGCTCCAGGCCGGCGGGCCGGCGTCGCCATCGGGGCGCAGCCGCAGATCGGTGCGGAACACCTGTCCGTGTTCGTCGGCTTCGGACAGCACCGGCATCATGCGCCGCGTCAGGCGTCCGTAGAACTCGTGGTGGCTGATGCGGCGCGGCCCGTCGGTCTCGCCTTCCTCGCCATAAAGCATGACCAGGTCGATGTCGGACGATACGTTCAGTTCGCCGCCGCCCAGCTTGCCCATGCCGACGATCAGCATTTCCTGGGGCGCGTCGGTGGCCGGGTCGCGCGGGATGCCGTGCACGGCGGCCAGTTCGGCCGCCACGCTGCGGTAGGCGCCGGCCACGGCGAGGTCGGCCAGCGCCGTCATGGCGCCGCCCACCTCTTCCAGGTCGGCCAGGCCGGCCAGGTCGCGCACCATCAGGGCGGCGAAGGTCCGTTCGCGCAGCTTGCGCAGGGTTTCCCGGCACAGCGCCACCGGCAGCACGTCCGGCGCGCCGGCGCCGGCCAGTTCGGCCTGCCAGGACGCCAGCGCGTTGGGGGTGACCGGATGGCGCGCGGCGGTTTCCAGCCAGGCGGCCAGGTCGGGGTGGGCATCGACGCGGCGGCGCAGGTAGCCGGACCAGGCCAGGGCGGGGGCGAGCAGGGAAGCGGGCATGATGCGAACAGGCAGACGGGAGAGCGCGTTTCGGGTATAAGGGGACGATACCCCAAGACGCCTTCGCTGCCCACTGATCCGTGTCCTTGTCTGCCAAAGTCATCCGCTGTCTGCTCTGGAGCGTGCTGGCCGTCTACATCGTCGCGGCGCTTCTGCTGCTCGGACTGCGGTACTGGGTGCTGCCCGACATCGACCAGTGGCGCCCGCGCATCGAGGCCTACGCCAGCGAAGCGCTGGGGGCCCAGGTCTCGATCGACCGCATCGAGGCGGACTGGCGCGGCCTGAACCCGCGCCTGACACTCACGGGCGTGGCCATCCACGACACACAGCCCGAACCGGTGCTGGCCTTGCCGTCGGTCTCGGCGGTGCTGGGCTGGCGCAGCGTCGTGCTGCTCTCGCCGACGTTGCTCAGCCTGCGCATCGAGGGGCCGGAACTGCTGCTGCGGCGCGATGCCGGCAACCGCTTGTGGGTGGCCGGCCGCTCGGTGGACCTGGACGCCGCCGGCGACGGCCGCCCGCCGCGACTGCTGCAATGGCTGGCCGGGCAACGCGACATCGCGCTGGTCGACGCCACGCTGCATTGGCGCGACGAACGGCGCGGCGCGCCCGATATCGCCCTGCGCAACGTGAACCTGCGCTTGCACAATGGCGCCTTGTCGCATCGCTTCGCCTTGAGCGCCGAGCCGCCCGCCGGCCTGGCGCGCGACCTGTCGCTGCGCGGCCGCTTCGCGCGCAACCCGTTGCTGACCGGGCAGCAGCGCTTCACCGGCGAGCTGTATGCGGAGGTCAACGATGCCGAGCCGTCCGCCTGGGCGCCCTGGCTGGCGGTGCCGCCGGTGGCCGGGCGGGCGGCGGCGCGCGCCTGGCTGACCCTGGACCAGGGCACGGTGACGGATGTGACGGTCGACACCTCGGTGCGTGGCGTGCATTGGCAGGCCGAAGGAGCAACCGCGGGGTTCGGCCTGGACGAGGGCACGCTGCGCCTGCAAGGGCCGCCAGGCGCCGTGGTGCAGTTCGCCGACATCCCGCTGGCGCCCGGCGGCGACGGTGCCGGCCTTGCGCTGCGCGGCGAACTGGCGGGCCTGCGCATCGACCTGCCGGGGCTGTTCGATCCTGCGCTGCTGCAGGCCGACACGGTGCGCGTCGACGCCAGCGTGCGGCGCCCGGCGCAGCAGCCGGCGGTCGTGGATGTGCGTCAGCTCGACATCGTCAATGCCGACCTGGACGCGCGCCTGCACGGCCGCTGGACGGCGCAGGGCAGGACCGCGGCCGGCACGGCCGATTTCGGCGGCAACCTGGCGCGCGCGGCGATGCCGGCCATTCACAAATACTTGCCGCTGACCGTCAATGCCGATGCGCGCGAATGGCTGGCGCGCGGCCTGCCGGCCGGCCAGGCGCGCGACGCCTCGGTGACGGTCAAGGGCGACCTCGACGATTTTCCCTTCGGCCGGCCCGACGACACCGGCCAGTTCCGCATCGCCGGCGCCTACGACGGCGCCATTGTCGACTACGCGCCGGCGCGCGGCGACCGCAAGGGCTGGCCCCGGCTGGAGAACCTGGCGGGCCATTTCGCGGTGGACAAGGTCAGCCTGTCGGTCGACAGCCCCGGCGGCGCCATCATCCGCACCGGTGAAGGACATACGGTGGAACTGGGGGCGGTCACCGCGTCCATCCCCAACATGGAAGAGCGCGCCACGCTGTACATCGACGGCGCGACGTCGGGGCCGGTGCCCGCGTATCTGGCGCTGGTCGACAACTCCCCGCTGGGCCGCCTGCTCGACGGCGCCCTGGATGAGGCGCAGGGCAGCGGATCCTGGCAGGTGCCGCTGAAGCTCGAGGTGCCGCTGCTGGACGCCGAGGAAACCAAGGTCGACGGCCGCATCGTGTTCGGCGGCGACACGTTCCGCTTCGTGCCGGAGATGCCCGAATTGCGCCAGGCGCAGGGCGAGCTGCATTTTTCCGAGCGGGGCGTGCGCACCGACGGCGTGCGCACCGAATTCCTGGGCGGGCCGGCGCGCATCGCCGGCCAGCTGGAGCAGCGCGGCGATGCGCTGCGCTTCGACGGCACGCTGACCGCCGCGGGCCTCAAGCAGCTGGCCGACAGCCCGGTCATGGCGCGTTTCTCCGGCCAGACGCCGTACCGCGGGCAACTGTCGTACGGCGCCGGCGGGGCGCTGGATATTGCCGTCGAATCCGATCTCGCCGGCCTGGGCATCGACCTGCCGGCCCCGGTGGGCAAGGCCCGCGCCGCCGCGCGACCGCTCAAGGCGCGCTGGGGCCCGGCCGCCGGCGCGACCGGCCGCGACCAGCTGTCGGTCGCCCTGGGGAGCGACATGACGCTCCTGCTGGAGCACACCCGCGGCGCGCGCGGCGGCCCGTATTTCCCGCGCGGCGCGCTGGGTGTCGGCCGGGCGGCCGCGCTGCCCGCCGCCGGCCTGGCGGTGGATATCGCCGCGCCCGAACTGGACCTGGATGCGTGGGAAACGGTGGCCGACAGCGCCGCGCCCGCGCAGGACGGCAAGCAGGACGGCCGCGTGCTTCCCGAACTCAGCCGCATCGACCTCGAAACCGCGCGGCTGCGGGTGGCGGGGTGGGACCTGGACGAGCTCACGCTGCATGCCACCCGGCCGCAGCCGGCGCACTGGCAGGTCGACCTGCGTTCGCGCCAGGCGGCCGGATCGCTGGCGTGGCAGGAGGCCTCCGGCGCGATCGCCGGCCAGGTCACGGCGCGGCTGTCGCACCTGGCGCTGGGCAGCGAGGAAGCGTCGGAATCGCCGGCCGACGACACGCCCATGGCCGATGACGACCTGTCCGACATTCCCGCCGTCGATTTGCGCGCCGAGCATTTTTCCCTCTATGGCCGCGACGTCGGCGCGCTGGAACTGCTGGGCACCAATCTCGAGCGGGGGCGGCTGTGGCGCCTGGACAAGCTGCGCATCGCCAACGACAGCGCCACCCTCGACGCGTCGGGCAACTGGCGGCTCGACGGCGCCCAGCGCGGCCTGTCGGTCGAGGCCACGGCCCAGTTCAAGGACCTGGGCGGGTTCATGGACCGTATCGGCTACAAGCAGATGGTCGCCGGCGGCAGCGGTTCGGTGCATGGCAAGCTGACCTGGCGCGACCTGCCCTGGACGCACAATCTCGCCAACATCGACGGGCAGGCGCGCATCAGCCTGGACAACGGCCGCTTCCTGAACGTCAATTCGCGCAGCGCCCGGCTGCTGGAGCTGCTCTCGCTGCAATCGGTGCAGCGCCTGGCCAAGCTGGAATTCAATCCGGCCAACCTGCTGCGCGACGGCTTCCCGTTCGACACCATCCGCGGCGACATGGCGCTCAGCCGCGGCATCCTGCACACCGAGGGCTACAAGCTCAACGGCCCGGTCGCGACCATCGTGCTGGCCGGCGACACCGACATCATCGCCGAACGCTGGGACCTGAACGCGGTGGTGATCCCCAACCTGGACGCCAGCGGCGCGGCCGTGGCCACCGCGCTGGCGGTCAACCCGCTGATCGGCCTGGGCGCTTTCGTGACCCAGTGGCTGCTCAAGCAGCCACTGGCGCGCGCCATGACCATGGAGTACACGGTGACCGGATCATGGGACGACCCCAAGCTGGCGCCGGTCGAGTCCAAGGCCCAGCAGACGCCCAAGCCGGTCGAGGACCACATCGAGCATTGAGCCGGCCTTGCCGGATCCCGCCGGCCCGTTCCGGGTGCGCCCGGCCGCCGCGGGCCGCTTACCGTTGGGCGGCCAGCACCGCCGCGAGGCCTGCCCGCAGGTCCTGGACGAAAGGCCCCGGGACCTCCAGCGACGGAAAGTGCCCACCGCTTGCGGGCGTGCCCCATCGGACGATCCGGCGGTACCGCGCTTGCGCCCACGGGCGCGGGCATTTTTCGATGTCGCGGGGATAGATGCTGATGGCCGCCGGGACGTCGACCCGCAGCGCGGGGTCGAGCGAGTCGTGGCTTTCGTAGTAGATGCGGGCCGCGGATGCGCCGGTGCGGGTCAGCCAGTACAAGGTGACGTCGTCAAGAATGCGGTCTTTGGAAATCGTCTCGAATGGGCTGTCTTCGGTGTCCGTCCATTCGGCGAACTTGTCGAGGATCCAGGCAAGCAGCCCGACCGGCGAGTCGACCAGCGAGTAGCCGATGGTCTGCGGCCGGGTGGCCTGCTGCTTCGCATACGCCGCGCGGTAGCGCCAGAAGTGGCGGGTTTCCTCGGCCCATTGGCGTTCGGCCGCCGTCAGCCCGTCCAGGGGCAGTCCGGGCGGCGCCTGCGCCAGCGTCGAGTGGATGCCGAGCACATGCGCCGGAAACCGGCCGCCGAGGATGGTCGTGATCACCCCGCCCCAGTCGCCGCCGTGGGCGAGGAAGCGGTCGTAGCCGAGCCTGCCCATCAGTTCCACCCATGCGGCGGCGATCTTTTCGGTGCCCCAGCCGGTGGTGGCCGGCTTGTCGCTGTAGCCGAAGCCCGGCAGCGATGGCGCCACGACATGGAATGCCGGGGCGCCGGCATCCGGCGGGTCCGCCAGTTCGTCGATGACATCGGCGAACTCGGCAACGCTGCCCGGCCAGCCGTGCGTCAGGATCAGGGGAGTGGCGTCCGCGCGCCCGGACCGGCGGTGCAGGAAGTGGATGCCCAGGCCGTCGATGGTGGTGCGGAATTGGCCGATCCGTTCGAGGCGCGCCTCGAACGGCCGCCAGTCGTACCCGGTGCGCCAGTAGTCCACCAGGCCGGCGAGGTCGGCGAGCGGGACGCCCTGGTCCCAGCGGCGCGGGCCGGGCGGGGCGCGATGGACCGTCTCGGCTTCCGGCAGCCGCGCCGCGGCCAGGCGCGCGCGCAGATCGTCGAGATCGGCCTCGCTTGCGCGGGCTTCGAACGCTTGTATGTCGCTGCTTGAATAGGGCATGGGACCTCCGGGCTATCGGGGTGCCGGCCATGGCTATTGTGAACCGGCTAAGATGGTTCTAACATGTGCGCCATGACAACGTCAATCAAGCCCGGCGGCTCCCTGCGTGCCGGGTTCCCCGGTTTTCGCCTCGGCAGCGTGCTGGCGACCAGCTTCACGGGAACCCTGACAGAGCGCCAGGGCAACGCCGTGGAGCGCATCCCCACGCCGCGCCGCCTGATCGACTGGCTGGCCGTGTACGGCTTGGCGGTGGATTCCTGCAGCGCTGCCCAGCTCGGGCTCGCCCGCGAGCTGCGGGAGGCGATCCACGCCGCCGCGACCGCGGCCGCGATGGGACACGCCCTGCCCGCGTCCGCCATCCAGGTCATCAATGCGTGCAGCGCGCGGGGCCGGGCCGCCGCGATCCTGACGCCCGAGGGCCAACGGCAATGGCGGCTCGGCCCGCCACGTCGCGTGGAAGATGCCCTGAGCGTGATCGCCGCCGATGCGATCGGCATCATCGCCGGCGAGCGGGACGGAAAACTGGCCTTGTGCGCCTCGCCGACCTGCCGGGCCGCCTTCTTCGACACGAGCCAAAGCCGCACCCGCAGATGGTGCGACATGAACACATGCGGAAATCGCCAGAAGAAAGCGCGCTTCAATGCCAATCGGCGCGACAAGCCGGCCGGGGAGGACGCCGGACATTGAGCCGGGACAAGGAGGGAGGTGGTGCGAATGGTGCAGGTGTCAGACACCTCTGCGAGGTGTCTGACACCTGGCAAGGCATGACCGGGTATCCCACGATCGGGGACGCGCGGATCCGGCTCCGCCGGTCCGCAGCGTCGCCCCCCCTGGGGGGGAAGCGCGCAGCGCTCCGGGGGGGGACCCTACTTCTTCATCATCTCGAAGAATTCGGCATTGGTCTTGGTGGCGCGCATCTTGTCCAGGATGAATTCCATCGACTGGACTTCGTCCATGTCGTGGATGAACTTGCGCAGCACCCACACCTTCTGCAGCAGCTCGGGCTTGATCAGCAGTTCTTCGCGGCGCGTGCCGGACTTGTTCAGGTTGATGGCCGGATAGACGCGCTTCTCGGCCAGGCGCCGTTCGAGGTGCACTTCGGAGTTGCCGGTGCCCTTGAATTCTTCGTAGATGACCTCGTCCATGCGGCTGCCGGTCTCGATCAGCGCGGTGCCCAGGATGGTGAGCGAGCCGCCTTCCTCGAGGTTGCGCGCCGCGCCGAAGAAGCGCTTGGGACGCTGCAGGGCGTTGGCGTCGACGCCGCCGGTGAGCACCTTGCCCGAGGCCGGCACCACGGTGTTGTAGGCACGGGCCAGGCGGGTGATGGAGTCCAGCAGGATCACCACGTCTTTCTTCATCTCGACCAGGCGCTTGGCCTTCTCGATGACCATTTCGGCGACCTGCACGTGGCGGGTGGCCGGCTCGTCGAAGGTGGAGGCGACCACTTCGCCGCGCACGGTGCGCTGCATCTCGGTGACTTCCTCGGGGCGCTCGTCGACCAGCAGGACGATCATGACGGCGTCGGGGTAGTTGGTGGTGATGGCGTGGGCGATGTGCTGCATCATCACCGTCTTGCCCGACTTGGGGCTGGCCACGATCAGGCCCCGCTGGCCCTTGCCGATGGGGGCGAAGATGTCCATGATCCGGCCGGTCAGGTTTTCTTCGCTCTTGATGTCGCGTTCCAGGCGCAGCGGCTGGTTGGGATGCAGCGGCGTCAGGTTCTCGAACATGATGCGATGCTTGATCGCCTCGGGCGCCACGCCGTTGACCTTGTCGACCTTGACCAGGGCGAAGTAGCGTTCGCCGTCCTTGGGCGTGCGCACCTCGCCTTCGATGGAGTCGCCGGTGTGCAGGTTGAAGCGGCGGATCTGCGACGGCGAAATGTAGATGTCGTCGGTGCTGGCCAGGTACGAGGTTTCGGGCGAACGCAGGAACCCAAAGCCGTCGGGCAGGACTTCCAGCACGCCATCGCCGAAAATCTGTTCGCCCTGCTTGGCGCGCCGCTTCATGATGGCGAACATCAGCTCTTGCTTGCGCAAGCGGTTGGCGTTTTCGATTTCCAGGCCGGCGGCCATTTCCAGCAACTGCGAGACGTGCAGCGCCTTCAGTTCATTGAGGTGCATCGCGGTGAAAGGGGGAAAGTAGAGAAGGGCTCTGGCGGCGGGCCACGGACGGGCCCGCGCGGTACAAAGGCGCCGGCGGCGCCGGCGCGTGCGTGTGGTTTACAGCGCGTAGTTTACAACGTTACAGCGCGCCGTCCAGGAAAGCGGTCAGTTGCGACTTCGACAGGGCGCCCACCTTGGTGGCGGCGGCCTGCCCGTCCTTGAAGAGCATCAGGGTGGGAATGCCGCGGATGCCGTACTTGGCGGCGGTGCCCTGGTTTTCGTCGACGTTGAGCTTGGCGACCGTCAGGCGGCCGGCGTATTCGGTGGCGACCTCTTCGAGGATCGGCGCGATCATCTTGCAGGGGCCACACCAGGCGGCCCAGTAGTCGACCAGCACGGGCTGGCTGGACTTGATCACATCGGCATCGAAGCTGGCGTCGCTGACGTTCTTGATTTGCTCGCTCATGGTGATTCTCGGTTCAGCAGCATGGGTCACACCTTGCGGCCCTGCCGTTTTGTTCTACTGATAGGTTGGTAAGGGTTAAGCATACCACTGTTGATAACAACAGGGTTTGCCGGTTTTGTGTAGGATTGGCGACGCGGCCCGGGGAGCAGGGGCCGGCGCTTGCCGGCGCCGCCGCCTCCGGGCCGCCAGATTTGTCATCGTACCGAATTCGGGGCTGGTCAGGTCGTGCGCATCCCACCTCGGGCCGCGCAGAATCTGGACTTGTCCTTAAAATGTCGGTTTTTTTCCACAGATGTTGGGGATAACTTGGCTACACCACGTTACACCGAAGCCTCCATCCGGGTCCTGAAGGGCCTGGAGCCGGTGCGCCAGCGCCCGGGCATGTACACCCGCACCGAAAATCCGCTGCACGTCGTGCAAGAGGTCATCGACAACGCCGCGGACGAGGCGCTGGCCGGCTACGGCAAGCAGATCCAGGTCACCCTGCATGCCGACGCCAGCATCTCGGTCGAGGACGACGGCCGGGGCATCCCGGTCGGCCTGCACCCCGAAGAGAAGGCGCCGGTGGTCGAACTGGTCTTCACCCGCCTGCATGCCGGCGGCAAGTTCGACAAGCAGGGCGGCGGGGCGTATGCGTTCTCGGGCGGCCTGCACGGCGTGGGCGTGTCGGTCACCAATGCGCTGGCCACGCGGCTCGAGGTCGTGGTCTGGCGCGATGGCGGTTCCAACCGCCTGGTCTTCAAGGGCGGCGACGTGGCCGAGCCCCTGGCCCCGTATCCCGAGGCAGGCCGCAAGAAGTCCGGTACCCGGGTGCGGGTCTGGCCCGATCCCAAATATTTCGACAGCGCGCAGATCCCCCTGGGCGAGCTGACCCACCTGCTACGCAGCAAGGCGGTGCTGCTGCCGGGCGTGAAGGTCAGCCTGACCGTCGAGAAAACCGGCGACACCAAGAGCTGGCAGTATGAAGACGGCCTGCGCGGCTACCTGGCCGAGGCCCTGGCCGGCGCCGAGCTGATGGTGCCTTTCTTCGAGGGCCAGCAGTACGCCGGCGCGGACCACGAAACCTTCGCCGACGGCGAGGGCGCGCAGTGGGTGGTGGCCTGGACCGAAGACGGCAACGCCGTGCGCGAGTCCTACGTCAACCTCATCCCCACCCCGGCCGGCGGCACGCACGAGTCGGGCCTGCGCGAGGGCCTGTACGGCGCCGTCAAGGGCTTCGCCGAGCTGCACGGCCTGCTGCCCAAGGGAGTCAAGCTGCTGCCGGAAGACGTGTTCGCCCGCGCCAGTTTCGTGCTGTCGGCCAAGGTGCTCGACCCGCAATTCCAGGGACAAATCAAGGAACGGCTCAACAGCCGCGACGCCGTGCGCCTGGTGGGCGGCTTCTCGAAGAGCGCGCTCGACCTGTGGCTGCACAGCAATGTCGAATACGGCAAGAAGCTTGCCGAGCTGGCCATCCGCCAGGCCCAGGCGCGCGCGCGCTCGGCCCAGAAGGTCGAGAAGCGCAAGAGCTCGGGGGTGGCGGTGCTGCCCGGCAAGCTGACCGACTGCGAATCCTCCGACGCCAGCCGCACCGAGGTCTTCCTGGTCGAGGGCGACTCGGCCGGCGGGTCCGCCAAGATGGGCCGCGACAAGGAATTCCAGGCCATCCTGCCGCTGCGCGGCAAGGTGCTCAATTCCTGGGAGGTCGACCGCGACCGCCTGTTCGCCAACAACGAAATCCACGACATCGCCGTGGCCATCGGGGTCGACCCGCACGGCCCGAACGACACGCCCGACCTCTCCGGGCTGCGCTATGGCCGCATCTGCATCCTGTCGGACGCCGATGTCGACGGCTCGCACATCCAGGTGCTGCTGCTGACGCTGTTCTACCGGCATTTCCCCAAGCTGGTCGAGGCCGGCCACGTCTACGTGGCCAAGCCGCCGCTGTTCCGGCTGGACGTGCCGGCCCAGGGCAAGCGCCCGGCGCGCAAGATCTACTGCCTGGACCAGGGCGAGCTCGAAGCCGCGCAGGACAAGCTGCGCAAGGAAGGGGTGCGCGAGGGCGCCTGGAGCATCAGCCGCTTCAAGGGCCTGGGCGAGATGAACCCGGAGCAGCTGTGGGAAACCACCATGAACCCGGACACCCGCCGCCTGTTGCCCGTCGGCTACGGAAGCCTGACGCCCGAGGACACCACCCGCATGTTCGACATGCTGATGGGCAAGGGCGAATCGTCGCAGCGCCGCGCCTGGATCGAAGAAAAGGGCAACCTGGCCGAACTCGACATCTGAGCCGCGCCCCGGGCCGGCTCCCTGACAGTACACGCAACCGCTTAGACACATGACCGACAGCAATCAACCCGGCCTGTTCGACGAGGCCGCCGGCGAGGCCGACGAGGCCATCACGCTGGCCCGCTACGCCGAGCAGGCTTACCTGGACTACGCCGTTTCCGTGGTGCGCGGCCGCGCCCTGCCCGATGTGGGCGACGGCCAGAAGCCGGTGCAGCGCCGCATTCTCTATGCCATGCAGGACATGGGCCTGGGCCCCGGCGCCAAGCCGGTGAAATCGGCCCGCGTGGTCGGCGACGTGCTGGGCAAGTACCATCCGCACGGCGACCAGGCAGCCTACGACGCCATGGTGCGCATGGCGCAGGATTTCTCCCTGCGCTATCCGCTGATCGACGGCCACGGCAATTTCGGCTCGCGCGACGGCGACAACGCCGCGGCGATGCGCTACACCGAGGCGCGCCTGACGCCGTTCTCGCGCCTGCTGCTGGACGAGCTCGACGAGGGCACGGTCGATTTCGCGCCCAACTACGACGGCAGCCAGCAAGAACCGCAGATGCTGCCGGCGCGCCTGCCGGTGATGCTGCTGAACGGCGCCTCCGGCATCGCGGTGGGCATGGCCACCGAGATCCCGTCGCACAACCTGCGCGAGATCGCGCAGGCCTGCGTGGCGCTGCTCAAGCAGCCCAAGCTGCCGGACGAGGACTTGTACGCCATGGTGCCGGGGCCGGATTTCGCCGGCGGCGGTCAGATCATCACGCCGGCGGCCGACATCGCGCAGATCTACGCCGGCGGGCGCGGCTCGCTGAAGGCGCGGGCGCGCTGGCAGTTCGAGGAACTGGCGCGCGGCCAGTGGCAACTGGTGGTTCACGAGCTGCCGCCGGGCACGTCGTGCCAGAAGGTGTTGGAAGAGATCGAGGAAATCACCAACCCCAAGGTCAAGGCCGGCAAGAAGAGCCTGACGACCGACCAGCAGCAGGGCAAGGCGGTCATGCTGAACCTGCTGGACGCGGTGCGCGACGAATCGGGCAAGGATGCCGCCGTGCGCCTGGTGTTCGAGCCCAAGACCTCGCGCGTGGACCGCGACGAGTTCGTCAACACGCTGCTGGCCCAGACCAGCATGGAAAGCAGCGTGCCGGTCAACCTGGTGTGCATCGGCACCGACGGCCGGCCGCGCCAGAAGGGGCTGCGCGACATCCTCACCGAATGGCTGGCGTTCCGCACCGACACCGTGGTGCGCCGCACCCGCCACCGCCTGGACAAGGTCATCGACCGCATCCATGTGCTGGAAGGGCGCATGGTGGTGTACCTGAACGTCGACGAGGTCATCCAGACCATCCGCGAGTCCGACGAGCCCAAGGCCGCGCTGATGCAGCGCTTCAAGCTGTCCGAGCGCCAGGCCGAGGACATCCTGGAAATGCGGCTGCGCCAGCTGGCACGCCTGGAAGGCATCAAGATCGAGCAGGAATTGGCCGACAAGCGCGACGAGCAGGCGCGCCTGCAGGAGCTGCTGGACAACCCCGCCTCGCTCAAGCGCCTGCTGATCAAGGAGATCGAAGCCGACGCCAAGCAGTACGGCGACGAGCGCCGCACGCTCATCGAGACCGCCGAGCGCGCGGTGCTCGAGACCAAGGTGCTGGACGAGCCGGTGACCGTCATCGTGTCGCAGAAGGGCTGGCTGCGCGCCCGCCAGGGACACGGCCACGATGCCTCGCAATTCGGCTTCAAGCAGGGCGACGACCTGTACGGCGCGTTCGAGTGCCGCACCACCGACACGCTGATCGCGGTGGGCGACAACGGCCGCGTCTATTCGGTGGCCGTCGCGGGCCTGCCGTCGGCGCGCGGCGACGGGCAGCCGGTCACCACCATGATCGACCTGGAGCCGGGCACGCGCATCGTGCACAGCATCGCCGCGGCGGCCGATACGCGCTGGCTGCTGGCCACCCAGCGCGGCTTCGGCTTCGCGACGCGCCTGGGCGACATGGTGTCGCGCCAGCGCGGCGGCAAGCAGTTCATCACGCTCGAACAGGGCGATGCCCTGCTGCGGCCGGTGCCGCTGTTCGAGGGCGCGCGGCAGCTGGCGCTGCTGTCGGCCAAGGGCAAGTTCCTGGTGTTCGGGCTGGACGAGGTCAAGACGCTGGCGGGCGGCGGCCGCGGCACCATCCTGATCGGCCTGGACGCCGCCGACAAGCTGGCCCAGACCGTGCCCGTGGGGCCGGCCGGCCTGCGCGCCGCCGGCATCTACCGCAACAAGCCGACCGAGGACATCCTGGCCGGCGCGGCGCTCGAGGCCTACGTAGGCAAGCGCGCCCGCAAGGGCCGCGCGCTGGACGTGCGGCCCAAGCAGCCGGTGCTGTCGCCGGTACTGTGAGGGAACCGCGCGCTAGGGGTCTCGCGATAGGTGTCTGACACCCTCATGCGGCACGCGTGGCTTGCCCCGGGTGTCTCGGGGGTGTCAGACACCTGACTCCGGACGCCTGGTCGCCCGCCTACGTGATAGGTGTCTGACACCCCTATGCCGCGATAGCGGCTTGCCCCGGGTGTCTCGGGGGTGTCAGACACCTGGCTCCGGACGCCTGGTCGCCTGCCTACGTGATAGGTGTCTGACACCCCTATGCCGCGATAGCGGCTTGCCCCGGGTGTCTCGGGGGGTGTCAGACACCTGACTCCGGACGCCTGGCCCCCAGGCGCCTGCGCCTTCAGCGCAGGATCGCCACGCCGTCCGCCGCCTTGACTCCCTGGCCCTCGGGCAGCACGAACAGCGGGTTGATCTCCGCTTCGGCCAGTTTGTCCCCGAGTTCCTCCGCCATGTGGGCAAAGGCCAGGATGGCGTCGACCAGGGCCGGGATGTCGGCGCGCGGCGCGCCCCGGTAGCCTTCGAGCAGCGCGCGGGTCTTCAATTCGCGCACCATGGCCTCGGCGTCGGCCCGCGTCAGCGGCAGCAGGCGCAGCGCGGTGTCGTCGAACAGCTCGGCGGCGACCCCGCCCATGCCCAGCAGTATCGCGGGGCCCAGTTGCGGGTCGTGGTGCAGGCCCAGGATCATCTCCACGCCGCCGCGCACCATTTCCTGGACCAGCAGACCCTCGATGGGCGCATCGGTGGCGGCGCGCACGGCCTGCAGCATGGCCTGGCCGCGCGCCTCGACCTCGGCCGCCGGCACGCCGACCGCGACGCCGCCGATGTCGCTCTTGTGCGCCAGTTGCCGCGACAGCGCCTTGATCACCACGCGTTCGCCCAGCGCCGCGGCGGCCGGGCCCGCCTCGGCCGGCGTGGCGGCGATGGCTTCGCGCACGGTGGGGACACCGAAGCGCGCGAACAGCGCCTTGCTGTCGGCCTCGTGCAATGGGCCGGCGGGCAGGGCGCGCGCCTGGGCGCCGGCTTCCCGCCGCGCGGCGTCATCGGCGGGCGCGCCGCAGGCCGGCGTGGCGGCGGGCGCCGCGCGGCGCGCCAGCATGGCGGCGAATGCCGACGCGCAGCTCTCGGGCGCCGCGAAGGCAGGAATGCCCTGGCGGTTCAGGTCCGCCACGATGTGCGGCGCATGCGGGCTGACGTAGACCAGCACGGGCTTGTCGCTGTCCCGCAGGCAATCGCGCACGGCGCCGGACACCAGCCCGGGATGCTGCAGCGACGACGATCCGGCGATGACCACCGCGCCGTCGTAGCCCGGGCTGGCCAGCAGTGCGCCGAGCGCGCCGCGCAGCAGCTCGGGCTTGAGCCCGGCCAGGGTCAGGTCGATCGGATTGCGGCTCAGCACGGCGTCGCCGCCGCTTTCCAGCGCGTCCAGCCGCGCCGCGGTCGCGCCATCGGGGGCGGGCGTGTCCAGGCCGGCCAGGCCGCAACTGTCGGCCACCAGCGTGCCGGCGCCGCCGGTGGAGGTCAGGATGGCGATGCGCCGGCCCGCCAGCCGCCGGCCGGTGGCCAGCGCCGCCGGAATGTCCAGCAGGTCGGCGAAAGTCTGGGCGCGAATCACGCCGCATTGCGCGAACAGCGCGTCGTACATGCGGTCGGCGCCGGCCAGCGCGCCGGTATGCGACACCGCCGAGCGCGCGCCGGATTCCGACCGGCCCACCTTGAACACGACCAGCGGCTTGCCCAGCCGCGCCGCGCGCACGGCTGCGGCGCGGAAGGCGGCCGGCTTGCGCAGGCCTTCGATATACAGCGCGATGACGGCGGTGGCCGGGTCGTCCAGCAGGCTCTCGACCAGGTCGGCCACATCCAGGTCGGCCTCGTTGCCGGTCGAGACCAGTTTCGAGAAGCCGATGCCGCGGCTGGCGGCGCGCGACAGCATGGCCCCCAGCACGCCGCCGCTCTGCGACACGACGGCGATCGAGCCGCGCTGCAGGTCGTCCATTTCCAGCGCGCCGCTGGCCGACAGCGTGATGCCGTCGGTCAGGTTGACCAGGCCGATGGTATTGGGTCCCAGCAGCGGCATGTCGCCGGCGGCCTCGCGCAGCGCACGCTGCCGTTCCGCGCCGGCGGCGCCGGTTTCCTGGAAGCCGCTGGCCAGCACGATGGCCGCGCCGGCGCCGCGCCCGGCCAAGTCCCGCACGGCCTGCGCCGCGCGCGCGGCGCCCAGCAGCACCAGGCCCACGTCGGGTGCTTCGGGCAGGGACGCCACATCGGCATAGCAGGGCAGGCCGGCGATCGTCTCGCTGCGCGGGTTCACCGGATAGATCCGGCCTGCGTAGCCGTGCTTCTGCAAATAGGCGATCGGGCGGCCGGCGGTCTTGGCGGACTCCGACGAGGCGCCGATCACGGCCACGCTGCGCGGCCGCAGCAGGGAATCGAGCTGTCGCATGGTCTTGCCTACCTCTTGGCCGCGGTCTTGGCCAGGAACGCCGCCACCGAGGCGCGGTGTTCGGTCGTGGTGTAGCAGACCGCCTGGGCCTGGCTGCTCATGGCGAACGATTGCTCGGCGCTCAGCTCGAACGTCTGGTTCAGCATGGTCTTGGACAGCGCCAGCGCCGTCGGCGAGCCGTGCGACAGTTCGGCCGCCCAGGCGCGCGCCTGGGCCAGCAGCGTATCGGCCGTGGCGACGCGGTCGATCATGCCCAGCGCCAGCGCTTCGTCGGCCGCCACGCGCCGGCCGGAGAAGATCAGCTCCTTGGCGCGCGCCAGGCCCACCCGGCGCGGCAGGAAATACATGCCGCCGCCGTCGGGAATCAGGCCCCGGTGGATATACGTCATCGACAGATGCGCGCTGTCGGCCGCGATGACGAAATCGCACGACAGCGCCATGTCGCAGCCCAGCCCGGCGGCGGCGCCGTTGACGGCGGCGATGGTGGGCTTGGGCAGCTTGAACAGCGCGGTCACGGCATGATGCGTGCGCTGCTGGCGCGTCCAGCCGTTGAAGGCGACTTCGCCGGCCGGGGCGTCCAGGCGCGCCTGCATGCCCTTGATGTCGCCGCCGGCGCAGAAGGCCGGGCCAGCGCCGGTGACGACCAGCGCGCGTATCGCCGGGTCGCGCGCGGCGCGGTCGAGCGCCTCCAGCAGTTCGCCGCGCATGGCGTCGTCGATGGCATTGCGCACGGCGGGACGGTTCAGCGTCAGCACGCCGATGCCGTCCTCCACGCTGAGCAGGATGGCGGCGGTAGACGGGGGCTCAATAGGGGACATGGTCGATCCGGATGACAGGGGATAGGATGGAAGGTCAGTTCTGCTGCAGATGGGCGTCGCGCACCACTTGGCTCCAGCGCTGCTCCTCGGCTTTGACGTAGCTGGACAATTGCTGCGGCGGGCCGGCGTCCACCACCAAGCCCTCTTCGGCCACGCGTTCCTGGAAGGCCGGGGTGCGCACCGCGTGGGCGATGGCCGTGTGCAGCCGCTGCACCGCGGCTTCCGGCGTGCCGGCCGGCGCATACACGCCATACCAGCTTTCCGCCTGGTAGCCCGGCACGCCCGCCTCGGCCACGGTGGGCAGGTCGGGGAAGGCTTTCGAGCGCTCTGCCGACGTGACCGCCAGCGCGCGCAGCTTGCCGCTCTTGATGTGGGACGCGACGCTCGCCACGGTGGTGAACATGAGCTGGATCTGCCCGCCCATCAGGTCGTTCAGCGCCGGCGCGCTGCCCTTATAGGGCACGTGCACCAGGTCGACCTTGGCCAGGTTCTTGAACAGCTCGCCGGCCAGGTGCGCCGAGGTGCCGTTGCCGAACGACCCATAGTTGAGCGTGCCGGGCTTGGCGCGCGCCTCGTCGAGCAAGTCCTGGACACTGTGGAACGGCGATTGTGGATTGACCACCAGCACATTGGGCGAGTGCGCCACCAGCGCGACCGGGGTGAAGGCGCGCTCGGTGTCGTACGGCAGGTTCTTGTGCAGCGACGGGTTGACCGCGTGGGCGAAGGTGGCCATGACCAGCGTATAGCCGTCGGGTTCGCTGCGCGCGACGAACTGGGTGCCGATCACCGTGCCGGCGCCGGGGCGGTTCTCGACGATGACGGTCTGGCCCAGGTCCCGGCCCATGCCTTCGGCCAGCACGCGCGAGACGATGTCGGTGCCGCCGCCGGGCGCGAAGGGCACCACCAGCGTGACGGGGCGTTCGGGAAATGCGGCCCGCGCGGGATGGCTGCCCAGCGCCACGGCGGCGGCGGCCAGCACGCCGGCCAGCAGCCGCGGCGCGCGGCGCGTCCGGTCGGGGGAAGGGAAAAGCGGCATGGCTGTCTCCAGGATTTTTCGTCAGCGTTCCGTCGGGAGGCGGAACTGCAGCGAAATTGTGAGACGGCCGGGGCGGGGCGGACAATCAACAATTTGTCCGCCCCAGACTGACTTATTGTTGGGCTCGGGCCTGCGCCAGCGTCTGCAACAGCCAGGCGCGGAAGATGCGCAGCGCCGGGGATTCGCGCCGCCCGCGGGGTCGCACCAGGTAGTAGCCGCCCGGCAGCGTATGCGTCAGGGCGAAGGGCGCCACCAGCGCGCCCGAATCCAGGTAGCGCCCGACCAGCGCGCGGATGCCGATGGCGCAGCCCACGCCCTGGATGGCGGCTTCGTAGGCCATGGCGGAGTTCTCGAATTTCAGCACGCGCAGGCCGCCATCGCCGCGGCCGGCCGCCGCCAGCCAGGCCGACCAGTCGTCCGGCCGCGCCAGCGAATGCAGCAGCGTCACGCGCCGCAAGTCGCCCGGGCCGCGCAGGTTGCCCACCGTTTTCAACAGGCTCGGGCTGATGACCGGCAGCAATTCGATGGGGGCCAGGAAGTCGCTTTCGTAGTCGGGCCAGGCGCCGGTGCCGGAGCGGATCGCAGCATCCAGGTCGCGGTGCGCGAAATCGACCGCCTGGGTCGACGCGGACAGGCGGACTTCGATGCCCGGGTGTTTTTCGTGAAAGCGCGACAACAGCGGAATCAGGCCATGCTGCGCGAAGGTGGTGTAGGCCTGGATGGCCAGCACGTCGGGGCGGTTGCGGCGGCTGACCAGCGCGGCCGCGTGCGAGATTTCATCGAAGGCGCGGCCGACCGCGGGGTAGAGGCGGGCGCCCGCGTCGGTGAGCTCGATGGAGCGCGGGCCGCGCCTGAACAGTTCCACGCCCAGGTAGCCTTCCAGCACCCGCACCTGGCGGCTGATGGCGACCTGGGTGACGTTCAGCTCCTCGGCCGCCCGGGTGAAACTGAGCAGGCGCGCCGCGGCCTCGAAGGCGCGCAGGGGGTTCAGCGGGACGGGAACGCGTTTCATGGGGCGATTCTAATCGCCGGCGGGGGCTGCCTTCAGTTCGCGCCGCAGGATCTTGCCCACCGGCGAGCGCGGCAGCTCATCGCGGAACTCGACGTGGCGCGGCACCTTGTAGCCGGTCAGGTGGGCGCGGCAGTGCGCGATCAGGGCCTGGGCATCCAGCGCCGGGTCGCGGCGGATGACGAACAGCTTGACGGCCTCGCCCGAGCGCGCGTCGGGCACGCCCACCGCCGCCACTTCGCGCACGCCCGGGTGCAGCGCCGCGACGTCCTCGACCTCGTTGGGGTATACGTTGAAGCCCGACACCAGTATCAGGTCTTTCTTGCGGTCCACCAGGAACACATAGCCGCGCTCGTCCACGTAGCCCATGTCGCCGGTGCGCAGGAAGCCGTCGGGATAGAAGGCCAGGGCGGTTTCGTCCGGACGGTTCCAGTAGCCCGCCATGACCTGCGGGCCGCGCACGCACAGTTCGCCCGTCTCGCCCACCGGCAGCTCGCGGCCGTCGTCGTCGCGCACCGACAGCTCGGTAGAGGGCACGGGCAGGCCGATGGAGCCGGTGAATTCCGGCGCATCCAGCGGGTTGATGGTGACGGCCGGGGCGGTTTCGGTCAGCCCGTAGGCCTGGGCCAGCGTCACGCCGGTGGTCTCGCGCCAGCGCTGCGCCACGGCGCGCTGCACGGCCATGCCGCCGCCCATGGTCAGGCGCAGCCGGGAGAAATCCAGCCGCGCGAAGCCGGGCTGGTTCAAGAGCGCGCAGAACAGCGTGTTGACGCCGGTGATGGCGCTGAACGGCGTCTTGCGCAAGGCCTTGATGAAAGCCGGCAGGTCGCGCGGGTCGGCGATCAGCAGGTTGCGCGCGCCCAGCTTGAGGAAGACCAGGCAATTGGCGGTCAGCGCGAACACATGGTAGAGCGGCAGCGCCGTGACGACGCATTCCTCGCCTTCGCGCACCAGGTCGCGCACCCAGGCGTGCGCCTGGCACAGGTTGGCCAGCATGTTGCCGTGGCTCAGCACCGCCGCCTTGGCCACGCCGGTGGTGCCGCCGGTGTACTGCAGGAAGGCCGGATCGGCCCGCGTCAGCGCCGGCGCCTGCCAGGGCAGCCGATGGCCGGCGGCCAGCGCCCGGCCCAGCGGCACCGCGCCCGGCAGCGACCAGGCGGGCACCTTGCGCTTGATGTGCCGCACCGCGAAATCCACCGCGCGTCCTTTCAGCGGCCCCAGCAGCTCGCCCACCGAGGTGGTCACGATGTGCCGCAGCGGCGTCTGCGGCAGCGCGCGCTGCAAGGTGTGGGCGAAGTTCTCGGCGATGACGATGGTCTCGGCGCCGGCGTCCGCCAGCTGGTGGGCCAGTTCATGAGCGGTGTAGAGCGGATTGCAGTTGACCACGGCGCAGCCCGCGCGCAGCGCGCCGAACAGGCACACCGGATACTGCAGCAGGTTGGGCAGCATGAGCGCGACCCGGTCGCCCCGCCGCACGCCGCGCGCTTGCAGCCATGCCGCGAAATCGCGCGACAGGCGATCCAGCTGCGCGTAGCTGAGCGTGGCGCCCATGCTGATGTATGCCGGCAGGTTCGCGAAGCGCCGGCAACTGTCGTCCAGCACGGTCAGCAGCGAATCGTACGGCGAGGTGTCGATCTCGGCGGGCACGCCGGGCGGATAACTGTCGAGCCAGATCCGTTCCATATTGTTTGCTCGGTCTCCTCAGGGCCCTGGCGGCGCGCCTGCGGCGTCGCCAGCCCGGGCCTTGTTCTTGTAGAACTGCTTGTCGGCGATGTACACCGTGCGCTCGACCACGGCGTACACCACGCCCTCGCGGTCCTTGAGCTCGACCACGTACACCCGGGTGGTCTCGTGCCGGTGCGCCAGTTCGGCGCGTATGGCGGCGATGTCGGCGCGGTCGATGCGGAAGTCGGCGTACAGCGTGCGGTAGGCCGGCTTGCGATAGCGGATGGTGGCCGCCTTGTCCCACACGATGGCGCCCGACCCCAGCGCCGACATCAGCAGCGTGGGATGGGCGCCGTCGGTCACCGCGAACAGCGAGCCGCCGTACATCGAGCCGACGATGTTGCGCGTGCGCCGGACCAGCGGCAGCTTGATGCGCAGATGCGTGAAGTCCGGCGCAACGTGCATGACCCGTCCGCCGGTGGCCCGGAACGCCGGGTGCAGGTTGAACCCGGCGCGCATCAGCCGGGCCCGCCACCTGGGCGGCAGCTTCTGGAACCAGTATGGCTTCACGGCGGCTATAGCGCCTCGAAGATGCCCGCCGCGCCCATGCCGGTGCCCACGCACATGGTGACCATGCCGTACCTGCCGCCGGTGCGGCGCAGGCCGTGCACCACCGTCGCGGTGCGGATCGCGCCGGTGGCGCCCAGCGGGTGTCCGAGCGCAATCGCGCCGCCCAGCGGATTGACCTTGGCGGAGTCGAGCTGCAGGTCGCGGATGACGGCCAGGGACTGCGCGGCGAAGGCTTCGTTCAGTTCGATCCAGTCGAGATCTTGCTGCGCGATGCCGGCGGCGGCCAGCGCCTTGGGAATGGCCAGCTTGGGGCCGATGCCCATGATCTCCGGCGGCACGCCGGCCACCGCGAAGCCGGCGAAGCGCGCCAGCGGCGCCAGGTCGAGCTCGCGCACGACCCGTTCGGACACCAGCACCACGGCCGCCGCGCCGTCGGACATCTGCGAACTGTTGCCGGCGGTGACCGAGCCGCGCGCAGCGAAGACCGGGCGCAGCTTGGCCAGCGCTTCCGCGCTGGTGTCGGGGCGCGGGCCTTCGTCGCGCTCGGCCAGGCGCTCGGCGGTGCGTACGGCGCCCGCCTCGCCCGGCAGGTGCGACACCACGGTATAAGGGGTTATCTCCGCGTCGAAATGGCCGGCGGCGATGGCGGCGCAGGCCTTCTGGTGCGACGCCAGGGCGAAGGCATCCTGGTCCTCGCGCGAGATGTTCCATCGGGCCGCGACTTTCTCGCCGGTCAGGCCCATGCCGTAGGCCATGCCGAGGTGTTCATCGCCGGCGAAGATGGCGGAGTTGATGGCGACCTTGTTGCCCATGATCTGCGGCATGGCGCTCATGGATTCGGTGCCGGCGGCGATCATCACGTCGGCCGCGCCCAGGCGGATGCGCGCCGCCGCGTCGGCCACCGCCTGCAGGCCCGAGGCGCAAAAGCGGTTGACCGTCACGCCGGGCACGTTGTCCGGCAGGCCCGCCAGCAGCAGGCTCATGCGCGCCACGTTCATGCCTTGTTCGGCTTCAGGCATGGCGCAGCCGGCGATCACGTCCTCGACGCGCGCCGGGTCCAGCGCCGGCACCTGCGCCAGCGCGGCGCGCAGCGCCGCGGCCAGCATGTCGTCGGGCCGCGTGGCGGCATAGATGCCGTTGCGCTTGCCCACCGGCAGGCGGGTGGCGGCCACGATATAGGCGTCCTGGATCTGTTTGCTCATCTTGGTTCCTCAATTGCGCAGCGGTTTGCCGGTTTCCAGGGTGTGGCGGATGCGCGCCTGCGTCTCGGGCGTGCGCAGCAGCGCCACGAACTCGCGGCGCTCCACCGCCAGCAGCCATTCCTCGTCGACGCGTGTGCCGGCCTCGACCTCGCCGCCGCACAACGCCACCGCCGCGGCATGCGCGACCCGGTAATCGTGCGCGCTGATCATGCCGCCCTCGCGCATGTTCACCAGCACCATGTCGAAATTGGCGATGCCGGTGCGCCCCGCCACCGGCACCGCGCGCGCGCGGAGCGGCGGCGCGTGGCCGGCGTCGGCCGCCGCGCGCGCCTGGCGCAGGGCCACCCACAGCAATTCGTCGGGATGGAACACCACCGGGTCGCCGGCTTGCGCGTAGCCCATGTCGATGGCGTGCAGGGCGCTCTTGGCGACCTGCGCGGTGGCGATGTTCTGGAACACCGGCTGCAGGTACGGGAAGACTTCGGCCGGCGTGGCGGTGGTGGCGGCCAGGGCGGCGGCGCGCACGGCCAGCGCCTTGCTGCCCCCGCCGGCCGGCACTAGGCCGACCCCGGCCTCGACCAGGCCGACGTAGCTTTCCAGCGCCAGCACGCGGTGGCTGCAGTGCATCAGGAACTCGCAGCCGCCGCCCAGCGCCATGCCTTGCACGGCAGCCACCGTGGGCACGCGCGCGTAGCGCAGCGCCAGCGAGGCGCGCTGGAATTTCTCGACCGTGGCTTCCAGCAGGTCGAACTGGCCGGCGGCGCAGGCTTGCGCCACCTGCGCGAGGTTGGCGCCCACCGCGAACGGGGCTTCATGCCACAGCACCAGGGCGTCGAGCTCGCGCTCGCTGTGGGCGACCGCTTGCATGACGCCGTCCAGCACCTCGGCGCCGATCGTGTGCATCTTGGAGGTGAACGACAGGATGCCGATGCCGGCATCGACCTCCGGCAGGTGCCACAGGCGCACGCCGTCGTTTTCCCATAGCGTCGCGCCGTGCGCGGCCGCGGCCTCGCCGGCCACGCGTTCGGGGAACAGCTGGCGGGCGTAGACCGGCAGCGTCGAGCGCGGCTGCGGCTGGCCGGTGCGCGGCGAGTACGAGCCTTGTTCGCCGTGCACGCCGGTGCGGCTGTCTTCGCGCGCCCAGGCCGGCAACGGCGCGCCGCTCATGGCGCGGCCGGCGGCGATGTCCTCGGAGACGGCGGCGGCAATGGCCTGCCAGCCGGCGGCCTGCCAGGTCTCGAACGGCCCCTGCGACCAGCCGAAGCCCCAGCGCATGGCCAGGTCCAGGTCGCGCGCGTTGCCGGCGATGTGCTCGAGCTGGAACGCGCTGTAGTGGAAGATGTCGCGGAACAGGCTCCACAGGAACTGCGCCTGCGGGTGCGCGCTGGCGCGCAGCGCGGCAAAGCGCTGCGCCGGGTCGCGCTGCTTCAGGATGGCCTCGACCTCGTCGGCCACCGCGCCGGCCGCGGGACGGTAGTCGCCGGCGGCCGGGTCCAGCACGCGGATCTCCTTGCCGACCTTGCGATATACGCCCGCGCCGCTTTTCTGGCCCAGCGCGCCGCGCGCGATCAGGGCGTCGAGCCAGGCGGGCAAGCGGAAATGCGCATGCCAGGGGTCGTCCGGCAGCTTGTCGCGCATGGTGCCCACCACGTGGGCCAGCGTGTCCAGGCCGACCACATCCGCCGTGCGGTAGGTGGCGCTCTTGGGCCGGCCGATCTTCGGGCCGGTCAGGGCGTCGACTTCGTCGAAGCCCAGGCCCAGGCGCTCGGTATGGTGCAGCGCCGCCAGGATGGAGAACACGCCGATGCGGTTGGCGATGAAATTCGGCGTATCCAGCGCGCGCACCACGCCCTTGCCCAGCCGCGTGGTCAGCCAGCTTTCCAGGTCGTCGAGCACGGCGGGCCGGGTGTGCGGCGTGGCGATCAGCTCCACCAGCCGCATGTAGCGCGGCGGGTTGAAGAAGTGCACCCCGCAGAAGCGCGGGCGCAGCGCGGCGGGCAGGGCATCGGCCAGTTCGCCGATCGACAGGCCGGAGGTATTGGAGGCCACGATGGCGTCCGCCCCGACGTGCGGCGCGATGCGTTCGTAGAGCGCCGTCTTCCAGTCCATGCGCTCGGCGATAGCCTCGATCACCAGGTCGCAGCCGGGCAGGCGGTCGAGATGGTCGTCGTAGTTGGCCGGCGTGATCAGGTCCAGGCGCGACGGGCTGGCCAGCGGCGCGGGCTCGAGCTTCTTCAGGCCGGCCAGCGCCTTGTTGGCGATGGCGTTGCGTTCGCCTTCCTTGGCGGTCAGGTCGAACAGGGTCACTGGCACGCCGGCATTGGCCAGGTGCGCGGCGATCTGCGCGCCCATGACGCCGGCGCCGAGCACGGCGGCGTGTTTGACGATGAACTTGCTGCTCAAAATGGTCTCCTTGAGGGCGGCGGGCGCGCGGCCGGGCCAGCGGCCGCGGCCTGCGCCGCGGGTGTGCCCGATGCGGCCGTCAGAACCGGGTGGACACCTGGATGCCCAGGATGTTCCCCTTGCTGCGGTAATCGCCGGCGACGCGCCCCTTGGTGAGCGCGCTGCCCGAGTCGGTGTCGATGTCGGTATCGCGCAGATAGAGGTAGGTGTAGCCGACGTCGATGCGGGTGTCCTTGCTTGCCTGATACTGTACCCCCGTCGAGAACCACCAGCGGTCGGTGTCGGGCAGCGAGGTGGGCCGGTCGGACGGGTTGTGCACGGGGGACTGGTCCCAGGCCACGCCGAAGCGCCATTTCCATTTGGGCGCGAACTGGTAGTTGGCGCCCAGCGCGACCCGCCAGCTGTCGCGGAACTCGAGCGGCAGCGTGTCGGTGGGGCCGCCGTCGTTCTTGATCTTCAGTTCCTGGATGCTGCTCCAGCCGGTCCACGACACATCGGCCAGCAGCTCCCAGCGCTCGTTCAGCTGGTGCGCGGCGCTCAGGATCAGCGTATCGGGCAGGTCGACCGAGGCCTTGGCGTCGTACGACAGCGAGCGGCCCGGCGCGAACCCGTCGATGTCCGTGTCGCCCTTGGCCTTGTGCTTGATCTTGGACCGGTACGACAGGCCGATGCGGGTGTCCTCGGTGGGCTGCAGCATGATGCCGGCATTCCATCCCCATGCATCGCCGTCCAGGTTCAGGTCGGCGTCGCCCGGCAGGAATGGCCCCATGGGCGTGACCGGCACCACCACCTTCTTGGTGTACTGCGCGTCGATGTACTGGTAGTTGAGGCCGAAGCCCATCGAGAACTGGTCGTTGACCTTGTAGGCCACCGACGGGTTGATATTGATGGTCTTGATGTCGAACTTGGTGGAATGGTATTGGCCGACCCAGTCGTCGTCGTATTCGGTCATCAGGCCGAAGGGCGCGCCCACGCCGACGCCGACGAACCATTTTTCCGTGAGCTGCCACGAGAAGTATGCATTGGGCACCACGCCCAGGTTGCCGGCATCGCCGCCGTTGCCGCCGGTGGGCGCGCCGCCGCCCAGCGCCAGCGGGTTGCGGCTATTGCCGTTGTCGCGGAACTTGAACGACGGCCAGATGGCGTTGACCCCGGCCGACACGTTGAAGCCGGGCAGGTAGGTCATGCCCGCCGGATTGAAGTAGATGGTGCTGGCGTTCTCGGCGACAGCAGCCGAACCGGCATAGGCATTGCCCAGGCCGCTGGCGTTCTGTTCGAGCAGCTGGAATCCCGCCGCATGGACGGCGCCCGTGCCCGCCGCCGCAAGCGCGGCGGACAGGGTAGTCAATGCCAGTGATGCTTTCTTCATGGTGTGTCTCCTCCTTCAGGCGGGAAAAAGCTTGTCTCGCTGCGATGGCGTGTTGTGATTTATGGCGCGGCCGGCGGCGTGGCCGCGGCCTGGTCGGTTGTCCGGGCGGCGGGCGCGCTGGCCGTGGCGTGATAGTGCAGCGGCCCGCCGGTGAAGGGCGCGAAGCCGGTGCCGAAGATCACGCCGGCATCGGCCAGGTCGGCGTCGGCCACCACGCCGTCGCGCACCTGCTGCTGGGCGCGTTCGATGAGCGGGCGCACCAGGCGCAGCGCCAGGCCGGCCGGCGGCGTGCCGGCCTGGCCCTTGCCGGGCTTGCCGCCTTGCCACGCGTAGAAACCGCGGCCGGTCTTGCGCCCCAGGTCGTTGCGCGCGACGCGCTCGGACAGGCAGCGCGGCGACTCGGCCTGGTCGGTGAGCTGGCGGCCCGCCGCCATGGCGATGTCCAGGCCGACGGTGTCGGCCAGTTCGAGCGGCCCCATGGGCATGCCGAAGTCCGTCATGGCGCGGTCGACGGTCTCGGGCGCCAGCCCCTCGTCGACGCAGCGCATGGCCTCGAGCAGGTAGGGGGCCAGCACCGCGTTGACCAGGAAGCCCGGCGCGTCCCGCACCGGCAGCGGCAGCTTGCCGATCTGGCCGACGAAGGCGCAGGCGCGCGCCTGCGCGTCGCCGCCGTCGGCGCCGGCCCGCACGACTTCGACCAGCGGCATCTTGGCCACGGGGTTGAAGAAATGGATGCCGACCAGCCGTTCGGGCTGCGCCAGGCCCTGGCGCAGCGTGGCCAGCGACAGGCTCGATGTATTGGTGGCCAGCAGCGCGCCCGGCTTCAGGCGCGGTTCGATGGCGCGGTAGAGCGCCTGCTTGGCGTCGGCCTGTTCGGTGATGGCCTCGATGACCACGTCGGCGCGCGCCACGCCGGCGCCGGCCGGATCGGGCGTCAGCCGGTCGGCGGCGGCCCGCGCGGCGCGCGGGTCCTTGAGCTTGCGCGCGAACAGGTCGGCGGCGCGGCCGATGGCCGGCGCGATGCGCGCCGCGTCCTGGTCCTGCAGGGTGACGGCCAGGCCCTTCAGCGCGCACCAGGCGGCGATGTCGCCGCCCATGGTGCCGGCGCCGACCACGTGCACGTGCCTGACCGGCGCGGCGTCGGCGGCCGGCTTGCCGTTGGTCTTCAGGCGCTCCTGCAGCCGGAATACGCGCAGCAGGTTGCGCGCGGTGTCGGAGGTGAGGATGCGGTCGACGATGTCGGGCGCGCGCAAGGCATTGCCGCCATGGCGCGCCCACAGCGTGACGATGGCCGCGGCGGCCGGATAGTGGCCCTGCGGATCCTTGGCGGCGACCTGGCGCAGCGCGCGCCGCTCGACCAGCAGCTTGAGCGGCCAAAGGTCCAGCCAGCCGGCCGGGCCGCGCGCGCGCCGCGGCGCCTTGCCCGAGCGCACCTGGGCGCGGGCCGCCGCGTCGGCCAGCCGCGGCGGCACTTTCGCGTCGACCAGGCCCAGCGCCGCGGCCCTGCGCGCGTCGGCCGGGCGGCCGGTCAGCATCATGTCGAGCGCCGCCGGCGGGCCGATCAGCGCCGGCAGGCGGCGCATGCCGCCCCAGCCCGGGAAGATGCCGAGCATGACCTCGGGCAGCGCCAGCGACGTGCCGGGCTCGTCGACGGCCAGCCGGTAGCGGCAGGCCAGGGCCAGTTCCAGCCCGCCGCCCAGGCAGTGGCCGCGGATCAGGGCCAGCGTGGGATAGGGCACGGCGGCCAGGCGATTGAACAAGTGCCAGCCGCGCTCGACCAGCGCGCGGGCCTGCCCGGGCGTGCGCAGTTCGGAGAATTCGTCGACGTCGGCGCCGGCGATGAAGCCGGCCGCCTTGCCGGAGCGGATCACCAGCCCTTGCGGGGGATCGGCCTGCAGCGCGTCGAGCACGGCGGAGAATTCGGCCATGACCTCGGCCGACAGGGCATTGACCGCGGCGTCGGCCCGGTCGAGCGTGAGCCAGGCCAGCCCGTCGGCATGGCGTTCGAGCCGCCAGTGGCGCCAGGCATGAGGCGTTGCGGTGTTCATGGAGTGGCCTCCGTCTCGACCAGCATGGCGCCGCCCTGGCCGCCGCCGATGCAGATAGCCGCCATGCCGCGCCGCAAGCCGCGTGCCCGCAGCGCCTGCAGCAAGTGCAGCACGATGCGGGCGCCCGAGGCGCCGACCGGATGGCCCAGCGCGATGGCGCCGCCATCGACGTTGAGCCGGGACTGGTCGAGCAAGCCCCAGGCGCCGGTGCCCAGATGCTCGCGGCAGTACGTTTCATCTTCCCACGCCGCCAGGCAGCCCAGGACTTGCGCGGCGAAGGCTTCGTTGATTTCCCACAAGTCGGGATCGTTCAGCGCCAGCCCGTGGCGCTGCAGGATGGGCGTGGCCGCATGCACCGGGCCGAGGCCCATCTGGGCCGGGTCGAGCCCCGCCCATTGCGCGTCGACGATGCGTCCCAGCGGTTGGAGGTTCCAGCGCCGGACGGCGTCTTCCGAGGCTAGCAGCAGCAGGGCCGCGCCGTCGGTCACTTGCGAGCTGTTGCCGGCGGTGATGTTGCCCCAGGGCTTGTCGAACACCGGCCGCAGCTTGGCGAGCCGTTCCGGCGTGGAGTCGTCGCGCACGCCGTCGTCCTCGGCGTACAGGGTGCCGCGGGCATCCACCAGCGGCACGATCTCGCCGAGCGCCCCGGCGGCGCGGGCGGCCAGCACGCGCGCATGGCTGCGCGCCGAGTAGGCGTCCATCGCGGCGCGGTCGATGCCGAAGCGCGTGGCGAGGTTCTCGGCGGTCTGGCCCATCGACAGGCCCACCACCGGGTCGGTCAGCCCTTTGACCAGCCCGATGACCGGCGCCAGGCCGCGCCACGGAAAGCCGCGCAGCGCGGCCAGCCGCTGGCCAGCGCCGCGCGCGGCGTACCAGCGCGCCAGCCAGCGCGTCATGGCGTCGGACACCAGCAGCGGCGCGCGCGACAGGGCATCCACGCCGCCGGCCAGCACCAGCGAGGCGCGCCCGGTCTGGATATCGGTCATGGCGGAATCGAGCGCCTGCATGCCCGAGGCGCAATTGCGCATGACCGTCCAGCCCGGCACGCGATGGCCGCAGCCGAGCCGCAACGCGATGACGCGGCCGATGTTGACTTCGTCGGGCGAGGGCGCCGCGCAGCCGATGATGACCTCGTCCAGGTCGGTGGGCGCGAAGGGCTGGCGCAGCAGCAGCGCGCGTCCGGCCTGCACCGCGAGATCGGCGGCCGAGAACGGGCCGGGCGCGTTGCGCGCCTTCAGGAAAGGGCTGCGCGCGCCGTCCACGACATAGATGGGAGAAGGTGTCATGGGGGCTCCTTTGCGGGATATCCTACGCTGCTTTGCGCTGTGCGCCAGGCTGGAGCGCGCCGGTGATGCCAAAATCAAACGGAAAATCGTCGACGCGGATCACCCGGTCGCGCAGCGCGTCGCGGCGCTTGATCAGCTCGTAGTCGGCGCGTTCGATGCCGCCCGCCGCATACGCCGCGTCGGCCAGGTCGCGCACATTGGCGCGCGGGTCGCCGTCGAGCGCGCCGGTCTTTTCGTAGGCGCGCAGCCGCGCGTCGGCCGGCTCGGCCGCCAGCGTGGCGGCCAGGGCCTGCTCCAGCGCGCCGACCGGTTCGTCGGCGCCGGCCGGCAGGTGGCAGCTGGCGGTCAGGCGATCGCGTGCCGCGCCAGGCTCGGTGAGCAGGCGCGCGACCTGCTGGCCCAGAGCATCGCTGGGCGCGCGCTCAGGCTGGCCCCAGGGGAACACCACGCGGCGCAGCGCCCAGGCCATGGCACGGCTCGGCAGATTTTCCAGCACGCCGTCGAAAGCCTGCTGCGCGCGCAGCAGGGCGTCCTGCAGCGCCCAGTGCGCCAGCGGCGCGTCGGCGGGCTGCCGGCCGTCGTCCTCGAAGCGCTTGAGCACCGCCGAGGCCAGGTACATCTGCGAGAGAATGTCGCCCAGCCGCGCCGACAGGCGTTCGCGGCGCTTGAGGCTGCCGCCGAGCAGCGCCATCGATGCGTCGGACAACAACGCGAAAGCGCATGAATAGCGGCTCAGCTGCCGGTAATAGCGGCGCATCTCGGGCGCCGCGGCGGCCGGCGCGCGGGCCAGGCGCGCGCCGGTCAGCGCATGGCCCGCGGCGCGCAGGGCGTTGCCGGCCACGAACGCCACATGGCGCCAGAATGCGCGGTCGAACGCGTGCAGGCCGCGCTGCGCGTCGGCGTCGCCGGCGGCCCGCATTTCCGCCAGCACATAGGGATGGCAGCGGATCGCGCCCTGGCCGAAGATGATCAGGCTGCGCGTCAGGATGTTGGCGCCTTCCACCGTGATGCCCACCGGCACCTGCTGGTAGGCGCGGCCCAGGAAGTTGGACGGTCCCAGGCAGATGCCCTTGCCGCCGATCACATCCATGCCGTCGTTGACCACCTGGCGCGCGCGTTCGGTGACGTGGTATTTGACGATGGCCGATACCACCGAGGGCTTTTCGCCCAGGTCCACCGCGCCGGCGGTCATGACGCGCGCGGCATCCATCAGGTAG
Source organism: Bordetella genomosp. 2 (assembly GCF_002261345.1). GTDB lineage: Bacteria > Pseudomonadota > Gammaproteobacteria > Burkholderiales > Burkholderiaceae_B > Bordetella_A. The sequence goes on from NZ_NEVT01000003.1 coordinate 1,122,802, forward strand.
GTGTGGCCGCCGATGCGCGCCAGCGCTTCCTCGACGCCCTCGAAGCGGCCCACCGGCGTGCGGAACTGGCTGCGCACGCGGGCATAGGCGCCCACGGCGCGCGCGGCCAGCTGCGACATGCCGGTATTCGACGCGGGCAGCGAAATGGAGCGGCCGGCGGCCAGGCATTCCATCAGCATGCGCCAGCCCTGGCCGGCCATGGCCGGGCCGCCGATGATGAAGTCCAGCGGCATGAACACATCGGTGCCGCGCGTCGGGCCGTTCATGAACATCGCATTCAGCGGGAAATGCCGGCGCCCCGTTTCGACGCCGGGGTGGTCGTGCGGCACCAGCGCGCAGGTAATGCCCACATCGGCCGGCCCGCCCAGCAGGCCGTCCGGGTCGTAGAGCCGGAATGCCAGCCCCAGCAGCGTGCAGACCGGCGCCAGCGTGATGTAGCGCTTGTCCCAGGTGACGCGCATGCCGAGCACTTCGCGGCCTTGCCAGAGGCCCTTGCAGACGATGCCGCGATCGGGGATGGCGGCCGCGTCGGAGCCGGCCCACGGGCTGGTCAGCGCGAAGGCGGGCACTTCCTCGCCGCGCGCCAGGCGCGGCAGATAATGGTTCTTCTGCTCCTCGGTGCCGTAGTGCAGCAGCAATTCGGCCGGCCCCAGCGAATTGGGCACCATCACCGACACGGCCAGCGCCGATGAGCGGGTCGACAGCCGGGTGACGACTTGCGAATGCGCGTAGGCCGAGAAGCCCAGGCCGCCGTACTCGCGCGGGATGATCATGCCCAGGAAGCCGTTGCGCTTCAGGTAGTCCCAGGTCTCGGCGGACAAGTCGTAGCGCTTGTGGGTGACGTCCCAGTCGTCGACCAGGCGGCAGGCCTGCTCGGTTTCATTGTCCAGGAAGCGCTGTTCGTCCTCGGTCAGGCGCGGGCGCGGCAGGGCCAGCAGGCGGGCCCAGTCGGGGCGGCCCCGGAACAGCTCGCCTTCCCACCACACGGTGCCGGCCTCCAGCGCGTCGCGCTCGGTATCGGACATTTGCGGCAGCACCTTGCGATAGGCATTGAACAGGGGCCGGGACAGCAGCGCGCGCCGTACCGGCCGCACGCCGAGCAGGATGGCGGCCAGTACCGCCAGGATGCCGACCGTAAGCAAGAAACCGCTCATATCGTCTTGTCTCCGTTATATGCGTGCGCGGGCGGGATCAGCCCGCGGGATGTTGCGGCAGCGGGGCGCGCAGGCCGCCCAGCAGGAAACTCATCAGGCGCGGCAGCAGCCGTTCGGGGTCGTGCTCGCGGTCGGTGTCTTCCAGGCTCCAGCCCATGGCCAGCCGCAGCACTTCCGTGCCCACGATGGCGTACGAGGTGGCCCCCAGCATGAACTGGAAGCGCCAGATCACTTCGGCGCGCGGCACGTCGGGCAGGGCCTTGAACAGCGCCGCCTGGTAGCGTTCCATGACGTCCGCGTATTCCTCCGCCACCAGCGCGCGGATGAACCCGGTCGGGTCGGTCATGGTGCGTTCGAGCAGCGGCAGGAAGTTCTTGCCGGCGTGATCCGGACTGGCGGCCAGGCGCAGCAGCGTGCCGAAGAAGGCGTCGACGATCTGCGACGGCTTGAGCGGCTGGCCGCCGGCGCGCGCCTCGAGTTCGTCGAGCAGGCGCAGGCGTTCCTGGTTCAGCACCGCCAGGCGGCGCTTGAGCACCGCCTGCACCAGGGCTTCTTTCGAGCCGAAGTGGTAATTGACCGCCGCCAGGTTGACGCCGGCTTCGCTGGTGATCTGCCGCATCGAGGTGCCGTCGTGCCCCTGCCGGGCGAACAGGGCCTCGGCCGTGTCGAGAATGATCTCGCGGGTGGAAGGGGAACTGAGTTCGCTCATGGTTCGATTCATTCAAACGTTCGTTTTAACTCTGATTATAGAAAGGCGCACCCACAATGCCAGTCCGCATTAACCCCAATACGGTGATTCCGCCGCCGCCCCTGACAAAACCCCAATGCGAGGCGGGTCGGGCCCGGCAAGCGGATGCCGGAGCGGTTACAGTCATGGCTGGCGCCGCGGCGACATGCGGCGCGGGCTATGCAGAGGTTTTGCCATGAATGATTCGTCCCATTTGCCGCCGGCGCACTGGAACCTGGACAGCATCGTCTCGGGGCTGCGCGCCGCGCGCGTCGACTGGCGCGGCCCGCGCGGGCGCCTGCGCGAAGACGCCGGCAACCGCGAGTTCCCCTCGCAGGAAAGCCTGCGCGTCATCGTGCGGCAACTATGCGGGGCCTTGTTCCCCATGCGCCTGGGCCCCATCGACCTACGCGAAGAAGTCGAGGACTTCTATGTCGGGCACACCATCGGCGCGGCGCTCGACGCCTTGCTGCACCAGGTCTGCCTGGAACTGCACCACATGGGCCGCAACGCGCCCGAACCCGAGCCGGAGGCCAGCCTGCGCGCGCGCGCCACGCAGATCGTGCGCCAGTTCGGCGCCGCATTGCCGCAGGTGCGGCGCGCGCTCGACCTGGACGTGACGGCCGCCTACCAGGGCGACCCGGCCGCGCACAGCGTGGACGAGGTGCTGTTGTGCTATCCCGGCGTCAGCGCCATGATCCACCACCGGCTGGCCAGCGTGCTGTACAAGCTGGGCGTGCCCATGCTGGCGCGCATCGTGGCCGAGATCGCCCACGCCGACACCGGCATCGATATCCACCCCGGCGCCACCATCGGCAAGAGCTTCTTCATCGACCACGGCACCGGCGTGGTGATCGGCGAGACGGCCATCATTGGCGACCGCGTGCGGCTCTACCAGATGGTCACCCTCGGGGCCAAGCGTTTCCCGCCGGGCGAAAACGGCGAGCTCAAGAAGGGCCTGCCGCGCCACCCGATCATCGAGGACGACGTGGTGATCTACGCGGGCGCCACCATCCTGGGCCGCGTCACCATCGGCCACGGTTCGACCATCGGCGGCAATGTCTGGCTGACGCGCAGCGTGCCGCCCGGCAGCAATGTCACGCAGGCCAGCCTGGTCAGCGACATGCCCGACTGCGGGCTGGGCGGCGCCTAGCGTTCGATGGACCAGCCCGCCCGCGCATCGGCCGCGCCGCCGGCCCAGGACGCGAATGCGCCGGACCTGGCCGCGCTGGGCCGGTTCATCGAGGGCCACGCCGGCCTGTTCGTGTTGACCGGGGCCGGCTGCAGCACCGGTTCCGGCATTCCGGACTACCGCGATGCCGACGGCCAATGGAAACGCAGTCCGCCGATCGACTTCCAGGCGTTCATGGGCAGCGAGCAGGCGCGGGCGCGCTATTGGGCGCGCAGCGCCGTGGGCTGGCGCCGCTTCGGCAATGTGCGTCCGAATGCCGCGCACCGGGCCCTGGCGTGGCTGGAGGCGCAAGGCCGGCTGGCGCTGCTGGTCACGCAGAACGTCGATGGCCTGCACCAGGCCGCCGGCAGCCGCGAGGTGCTGGACCTGCACGGGCGGCTCGACGAAGTGCGCTGCATGCGCTGCGACTGGCGCGGCCCGCGCGCCGCGTGGCAGGTGGAACTGGACGGCCGCAATCCCGGCTGGGCCATGCTGGACGCGGCCGATGCCCCCGACGGCGATGCCGACCTGGAGGGCGTGGATTTCTCGTCCTTCGACGTGCCGGCCTGCCCGCGCTGCGGCGGCATCGTCAAGCCGGATGTGGTGTTCTTCGGCGAAAGCATCCCGCCCGAGCGCGGCGCCCGCGCGCGCGCCGCGCTGGCGCGGGCCGGCGCGGTGCTGGTGGTGGGGTCGTCACTGATGGTGCATTCGGGCTATCGGTACGTGCGCGCCGCGGCCGAGGCGGGCCTGCCCATCGCGGCCCTGAACCTGGGCCGCACGCGCGCCGACGCCTTGTTCAGCCTGAAAGTGTCGCGTCCCTGTGCGCCGGCGCTCGACGCGCTGTACGGCCCGTTCGCCGAGCAAGCCTGATCGCAAAATGCAAGTGCTTGGCCTGCCTGGCCTTTTTGCGGATGGCCCCAGGCTGTCCATAGGGTTGTCCACAGAAACTGGGGATAAGCCGGGCGCAGCTCAGGCGGGCGGGAAGTCGTCGCCCATCAGGGCCCGGCGCGCGGCATGCCAGCTGCCGACGTCGGGGGCGTACAGCAGGCCGCCGGCGCGGTGGGTGGGCTTGTAGGGGCTGGCATCGAAATGGGCCGAGAAGCCGCCGGCTTCGCGGTGCAGCAGCCAGCCGGCGGCGTGGTCCCAGGGGTCGAGCTTGTTGTAGAGCATGACGTGGCAATGGCCGGCGGCCGCCAGGCGGTATTCGTGCGCGGCGCAGCGCAGCGACGCGGTGGTGGCCAGCGCGCCCAGGTTGCCGTTGACCGTGGCGCGCAGCGGCTCGGGCAGGGCGCCGGTGGAGATCAGGCCGTCCATGTCGTGGGGCGGGGCGGGCTGGGCCACCTTGAGCGGGGTCTGGGTGCCGTCGCCGGCTTCGGACCAGGCGCCTTCGCCGCGCACCGCCATGGCCCAGTCGTGCGCCACCGGGTCGTAGATGACGCCGGCCAGCACGTCGCCGCGATGGCACACCGCCACCATCATGCCGAATAGCGGCAGGCCGGCCACGAAATTGCGGGTGCCGTCGATGGGGTCGATGAGGAAGGCCAGGTCGGCGTCGACCAGCATGTTGAGCAGCGCCGGATTGCGGGCCGCGGCTTCCTCGCCGACCATCACGGCGCCCGGGTGCAGCTTGGCCAGGCGCGCGGCGATGAAGCGCTCGGCCGCTTCGTCGGCGTCGGTGACGAGATCGCGCGGCGAGCTCTTGCTGTGCACCGCATCGGCCGGCAGCCTGCGAAAGCGCGGCATGACCTCGGCCTGTGCGGCCTCGGCCAGGATCGCGGCGATGCGGCGGGTGTCTTCGCGGGTATAGGATCGGGTCATGCCGGACTCTTCGGAAAGAGCCGCAAATCTAGCATGTTTGGATGGCGGGCAGGTTGATGCGCCGCCGGGTCCCGGCCCGGCCGGCGCGGGAGAAGGTGTCGGACACCTGTAGCCGAGTGTCTGACACGCGAGCGGAGGGGAAGGTGTCTGACACCCCATGAGACGGGCCCTGCCTGCCTGGGGCATCCCGGGGGTGTCAGACACCTGACAGCGACACTGGCCGCGGCGGGTGTCAGCTACCTGCGCCTGGCAAGCTCACGCGCCCAGGTCGACGCACAAGTACTTCAGTTCCAGGTATTCCTCGATGCCGTACTTCGAGCCCTCGCGGCCCAGGCCCGATTGCTTGACGCCGCCGAACGGCCCGACTTCGTTCGAGATGATGCCGGTGTTGATGCCGACGATGCCGTACTCGAGCGCTTCGGACACGCGCCAGATGCGCGCGTAGTCGCGCGTGTAGAAGTACGCGGCCAGGCCGAAGATGGTGTTGTTGGCCTGCTCGAGCACTTCGGCTTCGGTCTCGAACTTGAACAGCGGCGCCACCGGCCCGAAGGTTTCCTCGACGGCGAAGCGCATCGAGGCGGTGACGTCGCGCACCACGGTCGGCTGGAAGAACGTGCCGCCCAGCGCATGCGGCTGGCCGCCGGTGACCACCTTGGCGCCCTGCGCGGTGGCGTCGGCGATGTGTTCCTGCACCTTGGCCACGGCATTGGCGTCGATCAGCGGGCCCTGCACCACGCCATCGGCGAAGCCGTCGCCCACTTGCATGGCTTCCACCTTGGCGACCAGCCGCTTGACGACTTCTTCGTAGACGCCCGCCTGCACGTAGATGCGGTTGGCGCATACGCAGGTCTGCCCGGCATTGCGGTACTTGGAAGCGAGGATGCCGTCCACCGCGCGGTCCAGGTCGGCGTCGTCGAACACGATGAACGGCGCGTTGCCGCCGAGCTCCAGCGAGAGCTTCTTGATGGTGGGCGCGCATTGCTCCATGAGCGTGCGGCCCACTTCGGTGGAGCCGGTGAAGCTGAGCTTGCGCACGACCTCGCTTTCGCACAGCGCCGCGCCGATCTCGCGCGAACTGCCGGTGATGACGTGGAATACGCCGGCCGGCACCCCGGCTTCCTCGGCCAGCACGGCCAGCGCCAGCGCGGTCAGCGGCGTCTGCTGGGCCGGCTTGACCACCATGGTGCAGCCGGCCGCCAGCGCCGGCCCGACCTTGCGGGTGATCATGGCGGCGGGGAAGTTCCAGGGCGTGATGGCGGCGGTGACCCCGATGGGCTGCTTCAGCACCATCAGGCGCTGGCCGCCCTTGGGGCTTTGCAGGATGTCGCCGTCGATGCGCTTGGCTTCTTCGGCGAACCATTCCAGGAACGACGCGGCGTAGGCGATCTCGCCGGCCGCTTCGGTGACCGGCTTGCCTTGCTCGGACGTCATGATGGCGGCCAGGTCCTGCTGGTTGGCCATCATCAACTGGGCCCATTTCAGCAGGATCGCGCCGCGTTCCTTGCCGGTCTTGGCGGCCCAGGCGGGCAGGGCGGCGGCGGCGCTGGCGATGGCCTGTTCGGTTTCCTTGCGCCCCAGCTTGGGCACCGAGACGATGGTCTTGCCGGTGGAGGGGTTGTCGACCGGGATGGCGGCGGCGCCGCCGGCGCCGACCCATTTCCCGTCGATGTAGCAGGCGTCGCGCAGCAACTCAGCGCGCTTGAGCGGATGGGACAGTTGCGACATGAATGCTCCTTGATATGGAAAGCGCGAAAACGGCTCGCCGGCCCGCCGCGTCCGGGCGGGCGCGGCGGGCCGGTGGTGGTCCGGAGGATGCCGCCTTCAGGCGGTCAGGACATCGGCGAGGATATCCAGGGCCCGTTCGAACTGGGCATCCGGGATGGTCAAGGGATACAGGAAGCGCAATACGTTTCCGTATACACCGCAGCTTAGCAAAATCAGGCCGCGCTTGAGCGCTTCGTCCTGCACGCGCTTGACCGCCTGGGCGTCGGGTTGGCCGGTGGCGGGGTCGTTCAGCTCCAGCGCGACCATCGAGCCCAGCCCGCGCACATCGGCGATGGCGGGGCAGCGGGGGCGCAGGCTTGCGAGGCGTTCCTGCAGGCGGCGGCCCAGCTCCGCGGCGCGCTCGCACAGCCGCTCTTCCTCGATCACGCCGAGCACGGCGTGCGCGGCCGCGATGGCCAGCGGGTGGCCGGCGTAGGTGCCGCCCAGGCCGCCCGGGGCCGGGCCGTCCATGACCTCGGCGCGGCCCACCACGCCCGAGATCGGGAAGCCGCCGCCCAGGCTCTTGGCCATGGTGATCAGGTCGGCCTCGACCGCGTGGTGCTGCATGGCGAACAGTTTGCCGGTGCGCGCGAAGCCGGTCTGCACTTCATCGGCGATGAGCAGGATGCCGTGCTCGTCGCAGACCTTGCGCAGCGCGTTCATCAGCTCCGGCGGCGTGATGTTGAAGCCGCCTTCGCCCTGCACCGGCTCGATGATGATGGCCGCCACGCGCTTGGGGTCGATGTCCGATTTGAACAGCAGGTCGAGCGCCTTGAGCGAGTCGGCCACGCTGATGGCCTGCGTGGCGTTGGGAAAGGGCACGTGGTAGATGTCGCCCGGCATGGGGCCGAACGCCAGCTTGTAGGGCGCCACCTTGCCGGTCAGCGCCATGCCCAGCATGGTGCGGCCATGGAACGAGCCCGTGAAAGCCACCACGCCCGAGCGGCCGGTGTAGGCGCGCGCGATCTTCACGGCGTTCTCGACCGCCTCGACCCCGGTGGTGAAGAAGGCGGTCTTCTTCAGGCCGCCGATCGGCGCCAGGGCGTTGATCCGCTCGGCCAGCGCCACGTAGCCTTCATACGGCACGATCTGGTAGGCCGTATGGGTGAACGCCTCGAGCTGGGCGGCCACGGCGGCCTTGACCTTGGGGTGGCGGTGGCCGGTGTTCAGCACGGCGATGCCGCCGGCGAAATCGATGTATTCCTTGCCGGTATGGTCCCACAGCGTGGCGTTTTCCGCGCGCACGGCATAGAAGTCGCACATCACGCCCACGCCGCGCGGCGTGGCGAGCGAACGGCGCGTGTTCAAGTCTGGGTTCTGCATATCAACAACCTCGATGGCAAACGGTCTGGGCCGCGCGAATGCGGCGGGAAGCGCCGGCGCCGCCGGGCGGCGCCTGTCAGCGGGTTATTTAATGCTAAGATGGCTCCATTCGTAGGAACCACTACAGCAAAACGAGTAGAACCAATTGCGATCCCTTGCCGGCGACCTCCTGCAGCTGCGGCTGGGCGAACCCGGCGACGGGCCGATGAACAAGCGCCTGTACCAGGGCATACGCGAAGCCATACTCGAAGGCGCCATCCCCGCCGGCACGCGGCTGCCCGCCTCGCGCGACCTGGCGACCGAACTGGGCATCGCGCGCAATACCGTGGTGCACGTGTACGGCCAGTTGCTGGCCGAGGGCTACACCTACAGCCGCCAGGGCAACGGCACCTTCGTCACCGATTCGGTGCCCGATACCTACCTGGCCAGCGGCCGCGGCCGGCGCCACGCCAGCGCCGCGCAGCCCGGCGCCGCGTTGTCGCGGCGCGGCGCGCAGATCGTCGACGAGGTCTCGGCCTCCCCCTACCAGTGGGGCGCCTTCATGCCCGGCGTGCCCGACGTCACCGAGTTCCCGCACAAGAAGTTCGGCCGCATCGTCAGCGCACTGTGGCGCGACCCCGCGCCGGACATGCTCAGTTATTCGTACGGCGGCGGCCTGCCGGCGCTGCGCGAGGCGCTGGCCCAGCACCTGGCGCTGACGCGCTCGGTCGATTGCGAGCCGGACCAGATCATCATCGTGGAAGGGTCGCACCAGGCCATCGACCTGGCCACCCGCATCCTGGGCGACCCGGGCGACGTGGCCTGGGTGGAGAACCCCGGATACTGGGGCGCGCGCAGCGTGCTGGCGGCCAACGGCATACGCATCGTGCACCAGCCGGTCGACGAGGAAGGCATGCAGGTGCCGACGCAAGCCGACGGCGCGCCGCCGCGGTTCGTCTTCGTCACGCCGTCGCACCAGTATCCCCTGGGGCCGGTAATGTCGCTGGCGCGGCGCCGGCAACTTCTGGCCATGGCGCGCGGCTGGGGCAGTTGGATCATCGAGGACGACTACGACAGCGAGTTCCGCTTCTCGGGCCGGCCGATTGCCTCGCTGCAAGGCCTGGAGCCCGACGCGCCGGTCATTTACCTGGGCACGTTCAGCAAGACGCTGTACCCGGGCCTGCGGGTGGGCTACCTGGTGCTGCCCAAGGCGCTGACGGCGGCATTCCAGGCGGCGCACGCCGAACTCTACCGCGAGGGCCACCTGATGACCCACGCGGCGCTGGCGGCCTTCATCGCCGAAGGCCACTATGCGGCGCACATCCGCCGCATGCGCATGCTGTACGCGCGCCGGCGCGCCATCCTGGTCAATCTCATCGAGCGCCGCCTGGGCGCGCAATGGCTGCATCGCGATTCCAGCGACGCGGGGCTGCACCTGGTGCTGAACTTGCCGCCCGACATGGACGATGCGCGGGTGGTAGAGGTGGCGCGCGCGCGCGGCGTGCTGACGCGGCCGCTGTCGCGCTACTACGCGGCGGGCACGCCGGGGCGCCGCGGCCTGCTGCTGGGCTATGCCTGCGTGCCCGACAGCGAGATCGCGCGCAAGTTCGAGGTGGTGCTGCAGAGCCTGGCCCAGGTCGACCGGGAAGGGTAGGCGCGGGCGCGCCGCGCCATGCCGGCCAGGCGCGCGGTCATGCCGACACGGCGTTCTTGAGGTAGCCGATGAAGGCCTTGCACGCTTGCGGCAGGACGCGGCCGGCCAGGGTCTGCACCTCGAAATGGCGTTCGTTCATCTCGCGGTCGCGCAACGCGACGGCGACGATGTTGTCCCAGCGCAGGCGGTTGCGGATCGCCAGCTCGCCGCAGAACGTCACCCCGCCGCCCGCGCTGGCGAAGCCCACCAGCGCGTCCAGGCGCTGGCTGGTGAACACCGGCTCGCACGGCAGCTGCTGGCGGCTGCAGCTGATGTCGATGAGCTGCCGCAGCGTGGTGTCGCCATTCGGCAGGGCCAGCGGATAGGCGACCACCTGCGCCAGCGACAAGGCCCGCCGCCCGGCCAGCGGATGGTCGCGCGCCAGCACCGCGCGTATCGGCGCCGGGCTGCGCAGTTCGACCCGGATGCCGCGCTGCGACGCCAGGCCCAGCGTGATGCCGATATCGGCCTCGCCGTCGCGCACGCGGCGCGGGATGTCCTGCTGCGAGCACGCCTCCAGCGAGAAGCGGATGCCGGCGTACTGGCGGCGAAACGCGCTGATCACGGCCGGCAGGAAGTCCGAGGCATAGCCTTCGGTCGTGACCAGCCGCACCTGGCCGTGGCGCAGCCCGCGCAGCGCCTGGATCTCCTCGACGATGCGGTCGGTGTCCTGCTGCATGCGGCCGGCATGCGCGGCCAGCAGCTCGCCCGCGGCATTGAGCGCCATGCCGCGCGCGCGCCGCTCGAACAGCAGCGTGTCCAGTTCGCGTTCCAGCCGGGCGATCTGCCGGCTGACCGCGGACGGCGCGACCTCGAGCCGGGCGGCCGCCGCGCTGACCGAGCCGGTACGCACCACTTCCAGGAAATAGCGCAGCGCCATTTCCTGGAGTACCTGGGTATTCATCATGCGGCTCCTGGGCAAGGTTTGCGTTTGGCGCAATGAATCATTCTAACCATTGATCTTGCTGCACGGCTCGGTCTGCGCCTAGGATGAGCGGGCCTGCCATAGCACGAGATTCTTGCCGCCAGATGACTGCCGCCGATCCGTCCCGTCTCCTGCATGCCTTGCGGCGGGCCGAGCCCCTGCTGTGGGTCCGGCCGGACGCCTGCGCCGATGCCGGCGCGCCCGCGCCTGTCACGGCCGCGCAGGTGGAGCAGGCGCGCCTGCGGACGGCGCGCTTCGCGCCGTTGCTGGCAGAGCTGTTTCCCGAATTGCGCGCCAGCGGCGGCGCCATCGAGTCGCCGCTGTTGCGGGCCGACGCGATGCAGCAGGCGCTGGGCTTGCCGGCCGCCTGCGGCCGCCTGTGGATCAAGGCCGACCATCAGTTGCCGGTGGCCGGCTCCATCAAGGCGCGCGGCGGCATACACGAAGTGCTGGAGTTCGCCGAGAGCCTGGCGCTGCGCGAAGGGCTGCTCGATGCCGGGGACGACTATCGCAAGCTCGGCGGTGCGGCGGCGCGCGCCTGTTTGGCCCGCTACCAGGTCGCCGTCGGTTCCACCGGCAACCTCGGGCTGTCGATCGGCGTCATGGCGTCCGCGCTGGGCTTGCGCGCGGCGGTGCACATGTCGGCCGACGCCAAGCCGTGGAAGAAGGCGCGCCTGCGCGCCCGCGGCGTGCGGGTGATCGAGCACGCCGGCGACTACGAGCAGGCGGTGGCGGCCGGCCGGGATCAACTGCGGGCCGATCCGCGCGGCCACTTCGTCGACGATGAGCGCTCCGCGTCGCTGTTCGTCGGTTATGCGGCCGCCGCCTGGCACCTGCGTACCCAGCTGGACGCCGAGGGCATCCGCGTCGATGCGGAACATCCGCTGTTCGTCTACCTGCCGTGCGGCGTGGGCGGCGCGCCTGGCGGCATCGCCTACGGCCTGCGGCAGATCTTCGGCCCGCATGTGCATTGCTTCTTCGCCGAGCCCACCCAGTCGCCATGCTTCCTGGCGCGCATGATGGCCGGCTGCGGCCAATTGCCGCCGCTGGCCGGGCCGCCCTCGGTGTACGACCTGGGGCTGCGCAACCAGACCGAAGCCGACGGCCTGGCCGTGCCGCGCGCCTCCGAGCTGGCCTACGCGGCGGTGGGCGCATGGCTGGACGGCGTCTATACGGTGGCCGACGAACGCCTGTTCGCCGACCTGGCGCGCCTGCACGACAGCGAGGGGCTGCGCATCGAGCCGTCGGCCGCGGCCGGTTTCTGCGGCCCCGCCCACCTGTGCGGCAGCGAGACGGGGCGGGCCTGGCTGCGCGCCCGTGGGCTGAGCGGCCGCCTGGCGCGCGCCACGCACCTGGCCTGGACCACCGGCGGGCTGTACGTGCCGGACGACGAATACGCGGGTTTCCTGCGTCGCGGCCGGCAGGCCGCGGCCACTCCCTGAGCGCGGCGCAGTCCGTGCCAGCCTTTCCACCACCCCAACCTCGAGTACACCCATGAAAATCCCGTTTCTCGGTGCCAGTCTCGCATGTGCCTGCCTGCTGGGCGGCGGCGCGGCCGCCGCCGCGCAGGAGACTTATCCCAGCCGCCCCATCACCCTGGTCGTGCCGTTTCCGCCCGGCGGCGCCACCGACGTGGTGGGCCGCGTCGTGGCCAAGACGCTGGGCGAGCGGCTCGGCCAGACCGTGGTGGTCGAGAACCGCGCCGGCGCGGGCACGGTCATCGGCGCGGGCCACGTGGCCAAGTCGCCCGCCGACGGCTACACGCTGCTGGTGAGCTCGGGCAGCACCTTCACGGTCAACCCGGCGATCCGCAGCAACCTGCCCTATGATTCCGTCAAGAGTTTCGAACCCATCGGCATCGTCGGCCGCTCGGGCCTGGCCTTGCTGGCGAACCCGCAGGTGCCGGTCAAGAACCTGCAGGAATTCGTCGCCTACGTGAAGGATCCCGCCCATGGCAAGCCGCCGTACGGGTCGTTCGGCACCGGCACGACCTCGCATTTCGTCGGCGAGGCCCTGCTGGCGGCCGCCGGGCTGCAGATGACGCACGTCCCCTACAAGGGCAGCGCGCCCGCCATGACCGACCTGATCGGCGGCCAGATCCCCTTTTCGGTGGACACGGTCGCGGCCGCGCTGCCGCAGGCCCGGCAGGGCAAGATCCGCGTGCTGGCCATCTCCGCGCCCAAGCCGTCGGCCTTTTTCCCGGACGTGCCGACCATGGCGCAAGCGGGATACCCGAGCGTGAACATGGACACCTGGCTCATGATGGTGGCGCCGCGCGGCTTGCCGGCCCAGACCAAGGCCCGGCTCGAAGCGGCGCTGCGCGATACGGTGGCCGACCCCGAGGTGCGCAAGAATCTGGAGGCGCTGGGCTTCGAGCCGGATTATTCCGACGCCGCCGCCAGCGAGGCCCTGATCCGCAGCGAGCTGGTCTTGATGCGCGAGATCGCGCAGCGCGCCAACATCAAAGTCGAATGAGGAGTGGCAGAATGGCATTGGACGAATCCCTGGTGTCGCTTTCCGCGGTCGAGCTGCGCCGCCTGATCGGCGCGCGGCAGGTGTCGCCGGTGGAACTGCTGGAGGCCTGCATCGAGCGGATCGCGCAGGTCAACCCGTATATCAACGCGGTGACCGCCACCGCCTACGAGCGCGCGCGCGAGGAGGCGCGCCAGGCCGAGCGCGCCGTGCTGGCGGGCCAGCCGCTGGGGCTGCTGCACGGCCTGCCGCTGGGGGTGAAAGACCTGGAGCCGACCGCCGGCGTGCTGACCACGTATGGATCGCCGCTGTACCGCGGCCATGTGCCGGCCGAGGATGTGGAACTGGTGGCGCGCCTGCGCCGGGCCGGCGCCATCGTCGCCGCCAAGACCAACGTGCCCGAGATGGGCGCCGGCGCCAACTCGCGCAATGCGGTGTGGGGCGCCACCGGCAATCCGTTCAATCCCAACCTGAATGCCGGCGGCTCGTCGGGCGGCTCGGCCGCCGCGCTGGCGTGCGACATGCTGCCGGTGTGCACCGGCTCGGACACCGGCGGCTCGCTGCGCATCCCGGCGGCCAAGTGCGGCGTGGTCGGCTTCCGGCCGTCGCCCGGGGTGGTGCCCAGCGCCCGCAAGCCGCTGGGCTGGACGCCGATCTCGGTGGTGGGGCCGATGGGCCGCACCGTGGCCGACGCGTGCCTGCAACTGGCCGCCTCGGCCGGCGCGCATGCCGGCGACCCGCTCAGCTACCCGCTGGACCCGCTGCAATTCCTGCAGCCGCGGCCGGCCGACCTGGGCGCGCTGCGCGTGGCCTACACCGAGGACTTCGGCGCCTGCGCGGTGGACGACGGCATCCGCGCCGCCTTCCGCGCCAAGATCGCCGCCATGCGCCACTTGTTCGCCGCCTGCGATCCGGTGGAAATGCAACTGGGCGAGGTGCATCGCTGTTTCGACGTGCTGCGCGCCGAGGCATTCGTGGCCGGCATGCGCGACGCCTACGAAAAGGACCCGGACAGCCTGGGGCCCAACACCCGCGCCAACTACGAGATGGGCGCGGCCATGAGCCTGCTGGACAGCGCCTGGGCGCAGGCCGAGCAGACCCGCGTGCTCAAGCGCTTCCAGCAGGTCTACGCCGATTACGACCTGGTGCTGGCGCCCACCACGCCGGTCTCGCCGTTTCCCTGGACGCAGCTGTATGCCGACACCATCAATGGCGAACCGCAGGAAAACTATTACCGTTGGCTGGCGCTGACGTATGTCGTGACGCTGACCACGCACCCGGCCCTCACGCTGCCGTGCGGCCGCGACGCGCAGGGCATGCCGTTCGGGCTGCAGGTGATCGGCCCGTTCCGCGCCGACCTGCAGGTGCTGGCCGCCGCGCAGGCCATGGAGCAGGCCTTCGCCGGCATCGAGGCGCTGCGCCGGCCGCTTCCCGACCTGGCCGCCCTGCGTCCCGCCGAGCCTGCGCTGACGTCGATCATCACCGCGCCGCCCACGCTGCCGGCCGGCGGGCAGGGCGGGGCGGTGTCGGCGGTGTAGCGGCTACGACCGGGCCAGCGCCGCCGCCAGGCCGGCGGCGTTGCGCATGCCCTGGTCCTGGTAGTTGGTGTTGAGCACCGCGTGGGCCTGCCGCACGCGCTCGGCCAGGCGCTTGAGGCGCTCGGCCAGTTCGGCCAGCTCGGCCGGCGAGTATTCGTACTGGAAGCGGCCGGACGAGGCGCCGGTCATGTTGTTCCATGCGGCGGCATTGCGTCCGTGCAGGCGCACGACGGCCAGCTCGGGATGGGTGGTTTCCCAGACGGCCGGCACGGTGTTGTCGGAGCCCTGGGGAGCGTCGACCACCGTGTGCACCGCGCCCAGCTCGCGCTCGAAGGCGAGCGTGGAGGCGCTGGCGGCGGCGCTGTCGAACCAGCTGCGATGGCGGAACTCCACCGCCATCAGGTGTTCGTCCAGGTGGCGCGCGCAGTCGCGCACCAGCGCCATGCCGCGCGCTTCGCGCCGCACCCAGGGGGCGAACTGGAACTGCACCGCGCCCAGCTTGCCCGCCAGCCGCAGCGGTTCCAGCGCCACCAGGAAGCGGCGCCACAGTTCGTCGCGCAGTTCGGCCGGCACTTGGCCGTAATAGAGCGTGGGCGCGCCGCGCGCGGGGCTGCCGGGTGGCGCCGGCGCGTCGGCGTCGTCGCCGGACGCGCCCAGTTCGCGCCGGATATCGGCGGGCAGGGCCCGCAGCGGCGCGGCATGGCCGGTGAACAGCCGGAACGCCTTGACGTTGAAGACGAAGCGGGCCGGGGTGCGGGTGGCCCAGGCATGCGCCATGTGGCCGCTGGGCAGGCCATAGTAGGTGGCGTCGACCTCGGCCATGCCGAACTGCCCGGCATAGTGGCGCAGGCGCGCCTCCGGCGTGCGCACGTGCGGCGGGTAGAAGCGGCCGCAGGCCAGCAGGGTGGGGTCGGTCCAGGAGGCGGTGCCGGTCAGGATGGACATGGCGGGCAGGCGGCCGGCGCCGCGGGCTGCGGCGTGCGCGGGCCCGGGGCGGCGGCGGTGGTCGAGTTCCGGTTATATTCTGTATGAATATACGGTATTGTCTTCGTCCTTCCCCATGTCCGGTTCTCCTGATCCCGCCGCTGCCGGCGCCGCTCGCGGCGACGCCGATTACCTGTCCGACCTGAACCCCGCCCAGCGCGAGGCGGCCGAGTTCGGCGTGGGCGATCCCGCCGCGCCCGCGCTGCTGGTGATCGCCGGCGCCGGGTCGGGCAAGACCAGTACATTGGCGCATCGCGTGGCGCACCTGATCCTCAACGGGGCCGACCCCCAGCGCATGCTGCTGCTGACGTTCTCGCGGCGCGCCGCCCAGGAAATGGAACGCCGCGTCGGCACGGTGCTGCGGCGCGTGATGAAGCTGCATCCCACCCAGCAGGCGCCCGCGTTGCCGTGGGCGGGCACCTTCCACAGCATCGGCGCGCGCCTGCTGCGCGACTGCGCCGGCCGCATCGGCCTGGCCGAAAGCTTCACCATCCACGACCGCGGCGACGCCGAGGACCTGATGGGCATGGTGCGCCACGAGCTGGGCCTGTCTGCCACCGCCGAGCGCTTTCCGCTCAAGGGCACCTGCCTGGCGGTGTATTCGCGCGTGATCAACAGCCAGGCCCCGGTGGCCGAAGTGCTGAAGGACGCCTATCCGTGGTGCGCGCAATGGGAAGACGCGCTCAAGCGGCTGTTCGCCGCCTATGTGCAGGCCAAGCAGGACCAGCAGGTGCTCGACTACGACGACCTGCTGCTCTACTGGGCCGAGATGATGCAGGACGAAACACTGGCGCGCGACGTCGGGGCGCGCTTCGATCACGTGCTGGTGGACGAATACCAGGACACCAACCGCCTGCAGGCCGCCATCCTGCTGGCCATGAAGCCCGACGGCCGCGGTCTGACCGTGGTGGGCGACGACGCGCAGTCGATCTATTCGTTCCGCGCCGCCACGGTGCGCAATATCCTCGATTTCCCGTCGCAGTTCGCGCGCCCGGCCCATATCGTCACGCTCGAGCGCAACTACCGCTCGACCCAGCCCATCCTGGACGCCTCCAATGCCGTGATCGGCCTGGCGCGCGAGCGCTACACCAAGAACCTCTGGACCGACCGCGCCTCCACCCGCCTGCCGGCGCTGGTGACGGTCAGCGACGAGGCGGGCCAGGCGCGCTGGGTGGCCGACCAGGTGCTGGCGCGGCGCGAAGAGGGCGCCACCTTGAAGTCGCAGGCGGCGCTGTTCCGCGCGTCGAGCCACAGCGCGGCGCTCGAGCTCGAGCTGACGCGGCGGAACATTCCATTCGTCAAGTTCGGCGGCCTGCGTTTCCTGGAGGCCGCCCATATCAAGGACGTGCTGTCGCTGCTGCGCTGGGCCGAAAACCCGCGCGGCCGGCTGGCGGGCTTCCGGGTGGCGCAGCTGTTGCCCGGCATCGGGCCGGCCATCGCGGGCCGGCTCATGGACGCGCTGGCCGAGGCGGCCGATCCGCTGGCGGCGCTAAGCGATTTCAATCCGGGCGCCGCCGCGCGCGGCGACTGGCAGGCCTTCGCCCACACCTATGCCGCGCTGCGCGCGCCCGGGCTGCAGTGGCCCGGCGACCTGGACCTGGCGCTGCGCTGGTATGCGCCGCAGCTCGAGCGCCTGTACGACGATGCGCGGGTGCGCAAGGCCGACCTCGACCAGTTGGCGCGCATCGCCGCCGGCTATGCCAGCCGCGAGCGGTTCCTGACCGAACTGACGCTGGATCCGCCCGACGCCACCAGCGCGGAGTCCGGGCCGCCGCTGCGCGACGAGGACTACATGATCCTGTCCACCATCCATTCGGCCAAGGGGCAGGAATGGAAGTCGGTCTATGTGCTCAACGTGGTGGACGGCTGCATCCCGTCGGACATGAGCACCGGCAGCGCCGAGGAAATCGAGGAAGAGCGCCGGCTGCTGTATGTGGCCATGACGCGCGCCAAGGAGCACCTGCAGCTGATCGTGCCGCAGCGCTTTTATGTGCACCAGCAGACCGGCCTGGGCGATCGCCATGTCTACGGGTCGCGCACGCGCTTCATTCCCGAGCCGCTGCTGCCCTTGTTCGAGTCACTGTCCAAGCCGCCGGAACTGCCGTTCGGCCGCGGCCGTCCGCCGCAAGAGGCGGCGCCGCGCATCGACGTGGCGCAGCGGGTCCGCAAGCTGTTCTCGTGAGCTATCATGCCCCGGTCGCCCGCGCCAGGGCGCGCTCCGGAGGTCCGCATGCCGCACAATGAATCCGCTGCGCCGCAGCCGCAAGGCGAAGTGGTCGCCTCGGTGGCCTATGAACGCGGCGAGCGCGCGCACGACGTGCCCATCGAGGGCATCAAGTCGTACACCTGCCAGGACGAGAACCTGCTGTGGATCGGCCTGCGCAACCCGGGCGAGGAACTGCTGCGGCGGGTGGCCGACGACCTCGGCATCAAGCCCAAGGCGCGCGACGAAATGCTGGAAACGCACCGCCGGCCCAAGATCATCGATTTCGGCAGTTGCGTGCTGATCGTGGCCGTCACCGTCGAGGTCGAGCAGGACCGGCCCGTGTTCGGCGAAACCCAGATCGTCATCGGCCGGGGCTACCTGGTGACCGTGCGGCGCGGCGCCACGGCCAGCCACAGCCAGCTGCGCGAACGTCTGGAAAGCGCGCCGGACCTGCTGCGGCGCGGCAGCGACTATGTCGCGTCCGAGTTGCTGGACCTGCTCATCGACCGCTATGTCGCGGCCGCCGCGAAACTGGAAAGCGTGGTCGAGGGCGCCGAGCAGAAGCTGATGATCCGCGGCGCCAAGGACTCGGACATCCGCAAACTGTACCGGCAGCGCCGCGACCTGCTGCGCATCCATACCGTGATCGCCCCGCTGGCCGAGATCTGCCGGCGCCTGGCCACCATGGACATGTCCACTGTCGATGCCAACGCGCGTCCGTACTTCGCCGTAGTGGCCGACCGGGTGCTGCGGGTCGACGAGCTGATCAACGCGTTGCGCGAGGCGCTGGCGTTCGCCTTCGAGGCCAGCCTCATGATCGCGCAGACGCAGCAGAACGACATCACCCGCCGGCTGGCGGCCTGGGCCGCCATCCTGGCGGTGCCCACCGCGGTGGCCGGCATCTACGGCATGAACTTCGAATTCATGCCTGAACTCAAGACCCACTGGGGCTACCCGGTCACGCTGGGCGCCATCGCGACCGCCTGCGGGGTGCTGTACTGGCGCTTCCGCAAGGCGGGCTGGCTGTAGCGCCGGCCGCGTTCCGCCGCCGGCGCGCTCTGTGGCACACTGCGGGCCACTGGATTCTTCGGGGCACACATTTTGCGCAAGCAGTATTCGTTCGGCCGGCTGGGCCGCAGGGTGGGCGGCATCGTGGGCGTCGCCCTGGCCGCCGCGCTGGTCCATTGGTTCCAGGGCGGCCGGGAGCAGCCCGCGCCCGCGACTGCGCCGGCCGGGCAGCCCACGCCGGCCGTGCCGCCGGCGGCCGGCGCCGTCCCGCCGGGGCGCTACGCGCTGACCGGCGAAATCGTCAAGGTGGCCGATGGCGATACCGTCACCCTGCGGGTCAATGGCCGCCAGCACCGCATCCGCCTGGACAGCATCGACGCGCCCGAGGACGGCCATAGCCCGCGCGAGCCCGGCCAGCCGTACGCCGAGGCGGCGCGGCGGCACCTGGAACAATTGGTGGGCGGCAAGACTCTCACCGCGCAGTGCTATGAACAGGACCAGTTCGAGCGCGATGTGTGCGCGCTGATGCTGCCGGACGGCAACTCGGCCAACCGCGCCCAGGTTGCCGCCGGCTATGCCTGGGCCTACACCGCGCGGCGCGGCGATTACCTGCGCGACAAGGCCATGCGGGGCCTGCAGGACCAGGCCCGGCAGGCCCGGCGCGGGCTGTGGGAGCATCCGCGGGCCACCGAGCCGTGGAAATGGCGCTACGAATGCTGGCGCAACCAACGCTGTCAATAGCTTGTCCAAGGGCAAACCGCCCGGCGCAAGCCCGGGCTTGCCTGGATGGGGCGCGCGGGTGGCCTTTGCTATGCTGTGCGCCGGGCTGTATGCAGGATAACGCGACGGAAATGGTTCTATGGGTGCATGGCTGCGGGGGATATCGATAGCGGCGCTGGCGTCGGTGCTGGCATTGGCGGGTTGTTCACGGGACCCGATCAACAGCCCCTATGAAACCGGCGCGCTGGCCGAGAACACACTGTACACCGCGTTCGTCAAGCGTTCGCCCAAGTACCTGGACCCGGCGCGGTCTTATTCCACCGACGAAACGCCGTACACCTACAACATCTACGAGCCGCTGTACGGCTATCAGTACCTGAAGCGGCCCTACGAGCTGGTGCCGCGCGCCGCGGCGGCCGTGGCGCAGCCGCGCTACCTGGACGCGCAAGGCCGGGTGCTGCCGCAGGACGCGCCCGGCCAGCAAGTCGCCGAAAGCGTCTACGACATCCAGATCCGTCCGGGCATCCGCTTCCAGCCGCACCCGGCCTTCGCCCGCGATCCCGACGGCGGCTACACGTATTTCCCGCTGCAGCCGGGCGAGCTGGACGACAAGTTCTACTTGCCGGATTTCCCCCGCACCGGCACGCGCGAGCTGACCGCCGCCGACTACGTCTACGCCTTCCGGCGGCTGGCCAGCCCCCGGGTGGCCTCGCCGATCTATTCGGTGATGGCCAACTACGTCATCGGCATGCAGGACTACAGCGAACGCCTGCGCCAGCGCGACGAGGCGCTGCGGCGCGGCCTGCCCGCCGGGCAGCGCGACCTGCCCTGGCTCGACCTGCGCGAGACCGACGGCTTCGACGGCGTGCAGGCGCTGGATGCGCACACGCTGCGCATCCGCATCAAGGGCAAGTATCCCCAGTTCAAGTACTGGCTGGCCATGACCTTCACGGCGCCCATCCCCTGGGAGGCCGACCGCTTCTACAGCCAGCCCGGCATGGCCGGGCACGACCTGTCGCTCAACACGTGGCCGGTGGGGACGGGCCCCTACATGCTGGTCGAATCGCTGCAGAACCGCCGCCATGTGCTGGCGCGCAACCCCAACTTCCGCGGCGAACCGTATCCCTGCGAGGGCGAGCCGGCCGACCGCGCCGCCGGGCTGCTGACCGATTGCGGCAAGCCCACGCCGTTCGTCGATCGCGTGGTGTTCAGCGTCGAGAAAGAAGCCGTGCCGCTGACCGGCAAGTTCATGCAGGGCTATTACGACATCCCGCAGGTCGAGCGCGGCGAGTACGGCGTGGCCATGCTGGTGGCCGCCGGCGACTCGCCCGACAAGGCGAAGCGCTACCGCGACCACGGCATCCAGCTGCCCACCGCCATCGAGACCTCCAGCTGGTACATGGGGTTCAACTGGCTGGATCCGGTGGTGGGCCTGGGCGATACGCCCGAGCAGCAGGAGAAGAACCGCAAGCTGCGCCAGGCCATCAGCATCGCCTTCAATTGGGAAGAATACGTGGCCGTGTTCGAGAACAGCCAGGCCATGGTGGCGCATGGGCCGGTGCCGCCGGGCGTGCTGGGCTACCGCGAGTTGCCCGAGGGCATGAACCCGGTGGTGTACCGGGAAGTCGACGGCCGGGTGCAGCGCAAGCCGATCGAGGTCGCCAAGCAACTGCTCGCCGAGGCCGGCTACCCCAACGGCCGCAACGCCGAGACCGGCGCGCCGCTGGTGCTGTACTACGACGCCATGACCGGCGGCGGGGCCAATCCGCAGTTCGACTGGATGCGCCGTCAGCTGGCCAAGATCGGCATCCAGATGGATGTGCGCTCCACCGACTACAGCCGCTTCCAGGACAAGATGCGGCGCGGCACCGCGCAGATCTTCTACTGGGGCTGGGTGGCGGACTACCCCGATGCCGAGAACTTCCTGTTCCTGCTGTACGGGCCGAACGGCAAGGCCAGGCACGGCGGCGAGAACGCCGCCAACTACGCCAACCCCGAATACGACCGCCTGTTCGAGCAGATGAAATACCTCGACGACGGCCCCGAGAAAGAGGCGGTCATCGCCCGCATGGTCGCCATCGTGCAGCGCGACGCGCCGTGGATGTTCGGTTATTTCCCCATGTCCGGCGGCGCCTACCAGCAGTGGGTGGGCAATGCCAAGCCCACCCAGATGGTGCGCAACACCTTGCAGTACGTGAAGATCGACCCGGCGCTGCGGGTCCGCAAGGTGCATGAATGGAACACGCCGCTGTGGTGGCCGCTGGGAGTACTGGCCGTGCTGCTGGCGCTGGCGATCTGGCCATCCTATGTGGCGCTGAAGCGGCGCGAGCGCCAGACGGCCTTCGGGCCCGGCGCCGCGCCCGCCCGATCCAAGGAGCAACAGCCATGACCGGCTACATCATCCGCCGCCTGCTGTACGGGGTGCTGATCCTGGTCGGCGTCAACCTGTTCACTTTCATTCTGTTCTTCGCCGTCAACACGCCGGACGACATGGCGCGCCTGGCGATCGGCGGCCAGCGGGTCAGCCAGGAAGCGATCGAGCGATGGAAGGTCGAGCACGGCTACGACAAGCCGCTGTTCGTCAATACCGGGGCCGAGGGCGCCGCGCGGCTGACCGATACGGTGTTCTACCAGCGCTCGGTGCCGCTGCTGGCGCTGGAGTTCGGCGCCTCGGACGCCGGGCACGACATCGGCCGCGAGATCCGCATGCGCATGGGCCCGAGCCTGGCGCTGGCCATCCCCACCTTCATCCTGGGCCTGTTCGCCAGCGTGGCGTTCTCGCTGCTGCTGGTGTACTTCCGCGCCACCCGGCTGGATTTCTGGGGCGTGGTGCTGTGCGTGATATTGCTGTCGATCTCCAGCCTGTTCTACATCATCGCCGGGCAATGGATGTTCTCCAAGGTGTTGCGGCTGGTGCCGTATTCAGGCTTCGCCGGCGGGCTGGACGCGGTCAAGTTCCTGGCGCTGCCGGTATTGGTGGCCATCGTCTCGCGCCTGGGGCCCGAGGCGCGCTTCTACCGCGCGCTGTTCCTCGAAGAGGCCGGCAAGGACTACGTGCGCACGGCGCGCGCCAAGGGCCTGGCCGAACGCGTGGTGCTGTTCCGCCACGTGCTGCGCAACGCCATGCTGCCCATCCTGACCGGCACCGTGTCGGCCATTCCGCTGCTGTTCATGGGCAGCCTGATCGCCGAGTCGTTCTTCGGCATCCCCGGCCTGGGCAGCTACACCATCGACGCCATCAACGCGCAGGATTTCTCCATCGTGCGCGCCATGGTGTTCCTGGGGTCCGCGCTGTATATCGTGGGCCTGATCCTGGCCGATATTTCCTATACGCTGGCCGACCCCCGCGTACGCTTCGAGTGACCGCCATGCCCAAGTTTGTATTCCTCTGGACCGATGTGGCGCTGTTCCTGCTGGTGGCGGGCGTGTTGGGCTATGCCTGGCGCGTGCGCCGCAGCCCGGCCTTGCGCGCGACCTGGGCGCGCGTGGGGCGCGACGCGCCCGCCATGAGCTCCGCCGTGATCCTGCTGGCGTTCGTGGCGGTGGGCCTGCTGGACTCGATCCACTATCGGCCGCAACTGCCGCCCGCGCCGGGCGCTCCGGCCGACGCGCCGCCGATCTATGCCCCGGCGGTGCGCTCGGCGCTGGACGGCCTGCTGGACGGCACGGTGCTGGCGCGTCCCGAAAAGACCTACTCCGCGCCGCTGGCGGCCCGCCAGTTCACCAAGGAAACCGAGCTGATCGACGGCCAGCCGGTGCGCGACTTCCCGCGCCTGCGCAGCGGCGGCGCGCACCTGGCCGAGCCGGACACCGAGCGCTGGCCCGACGCCTTGCGGCGCCTGGCCTGGGGCCTGGCCGGCGGCGCGGCGGCGGCACTGGCGGGCGGCGTGCTGTTGTGCGCAGGGCTGGCGCGCGGCCGCGCCTCATGGCGCCAGGCGCTGGCCGACGTGGCCGGCGCGCGCACCGACATGCCGTGGCGCGCCATGTGGATCACTTTCGCGCTGCTGTGCCTGGTGGTTGGCGCGGTGGCCGGGCTGGCGACCGGCTATCACGTCTTCGGCACCGACCGCACCGGCAACGATGTGCTCTGGCAGGCGCTGAAAAGCGTGCGCACGGCGCTGGTCATCGGCAGCCTGACCACGCTGGCCATGCTGCCGCCCGCCATCGGCTGCGGCATCGCGGCCGGTTATTTCAAGGGCAGGATCGACGACGCGATCCAGTATGTCTACACCACGCTCACGTCCATTCCGGGCGTGCTGCTGGTGGCGGCCTGCGCGCTGATGATGCAGGTCTACATCGACAGCCACCCCGACCTGTTCGATACCTCGGCGGCGCGCGCCGACCTGCGCCTGTTCCTGTTGTGCATGATCCTCGGGCTGACTGGCTGGTCGGGCCTGTGCCGGCTGCTGCGCGCCGAGACCCTCAAGCTGCGCGAGCTCGAGTATGTGCAGGCCGCGCGGGCCTTCGGCGTATCGCACTGGCAGATCATGCGGCGCCACCTGCTGCCCAATGTGATGCACATCGTGCTCATCACGGTGGTGCTGGAATTTTCCGGGCTGGTGCTCTACGAGGCCGTGCTGTCCTACCTGGGCATCGGCGTCGATCCCAGCATGAATTCGTTCGGCTCCATGATCGACAGCGCGCGGCTGGAGATGTCGCGCGACCCGATGATCTGGTGGAACCTGCTGACCGCGTTCGTGTTCATGCTGGCGCTGGTGCTGGCGGCCAACCTGTTTGCCGACGCCGTGCGCGAGGCTTTCGACCCGCGCGCCCGCCGCTATCGGCCGGCCCGCCTGGCCGAAGCCGGCGCGGCGCCCGTCGCCGATGCGGGAGCCCCGCGATGAGCCGGCCCGCCGACGCCTTGCTGGCCGTGGACGGCCTGGACGTCGCCATCGCCGGCGAATCCGGCTTGACGCATGCCGTCAAGCGCCTGCAGCTGGCCATCGCGCGCGGCGAGACATTCGCCCTGGTGGGCGAGTCCGGTTGCGGCAAGAGCATGACGGCGCTGGCGCTGCTGCGGCTGCTGCCCGACGCCGGCCGCATCGTGGGCGGGCAGATCGACCTGGGCGGCCAGGACCTGAACCTGCTGCCCGAGAGCGCCATGCGCGGCGTGCGCGGCGGGCGCATCGGCATCATCTTCCAGGAGCCCGCCACCAGCCTGAATCCCGTCATGCGGGTGGGCGAACAGATCCTCGAGACGCTGACCGCCCATACGCCGCTGCGCGGCGCGGCGGCGCGCGCGCGCGCCATCGACTGGCTGCGCCGCGTCGGCATCCCGGAGCCGGAGCGCCGCATCGACGATTATCCGTTCCAGTTCTCGGGCGGGCAGAAACAGCGGGTGATGATCGCCATCGCGCTGGCCGCCGAGCCGGCGCTGCTGATCGCCGACGAGCCCACCACGGCGCTGGACGTGACCGTGCAGGCCCAGGTGCTGGACCTGCTGGCCGATATCCAGCGCGAGATGGGCATGGCCATCCTGCTGATCACCCACGACCTGGCGGTGGTGCGGAATGTGGCGCGGCACGTGGCCCTGATGCGCGCCGGCGAGATCGTCGAGAGCGCGCCGGCCGATGCGTTTTTCGAAGCGCCGCGCCATCCGTATGCGCGGCAGCTGTTCGATGCCATTCCCACCTACGAGAAGCGCGGCCGGCCGCTGGCCGGCGGGCCGGACGCCACGCCATCCGCGCCGCCCGCGCCGGCGGGCGAGGTGGTGCTCGACGTGCAGGAACTGCTGGTGCATTACCCGGTGCGCAAGGGCCTGTTGCGGCGCATCGATTCCTGGGTGCAAGCCGTCAATGGCGTGACGTTTTCATTGCGCGCCGGCGAAACCCTGGCGCTGCTGGGCGAGTCAGGCTGCGGCAAGACCACGACTGGCAAGGCGCTGCTGCGGCTGGCCGAGGGGGCCAGGGTCGAGGGCAGGGCGCTGCTGCAGGGGCGCGACCTGCTGCGCGCCGGCCACCGCGAACTGCGCCGCATGCGGCAGGACATCCAGATCGTGTTCCAGGATCCGTTCGCCTCGCTGAACCCGCGCATGCGGGTGGGCGACATCCTGGACGAAGGCATCGCATCGCTGCGTCCCGACCTGGCCCAGCCGGCCCGCCGCGAGCGCGCGCAAGGCCTGCTGCGGCGCGTCGGGCTGCCCGACGACACGGCCAGCCGCTATCCCCACGAATTCTCCGGTGGGCAGCGCCAGCGCATCGCCATTGCGCGCGCGCTGGCGGTCGAGCCCAAGGTGCTGATCTGCGACGAGCCCACCTCGGCGCTGGACGTTTCCGTGCAGGCGCAGATCCTCGACCTGCTGCGCGAGCTGCAGGCCGAGCTGGGCATTGCCTATCTGTTCATCACGCACAACTTCGGCGTGGTCGAGTACCTGGCCGACCGCATCGCCATCATGCACGAAGGCCGCATCGTCGAAGAGGGCGATGCCGACGCCGTGCTGCACGCGCCGCGCCACGAAATGACGCGCCGCCTGCTGGACGCCGTGCCCAGGCTGACGTTCGGCAAGCAGGCGTGAATGGCGCGCCCGGCCGGGGGCCTGGGAACGAAAGGTGTCCAGGGGAAGGTGTCTGACACCCCTTGAACCGTCCGGCGCACGCCGCGACCGCCGCATGGGGTGTCAGACACCTGGCGCGGACCTAGGAACGAAAGGTGTCCAGGGAAAGGTGTCTGACACCCCTTCGAACCGCCCGGCGCATGCCGCGGCTGCCGCATGGGGTGTCAGACACCTGGCCTATCGAGGAAGATGCCTGACACCTGACCTATCAAGGAAGCTGCCTGACAGCTGGCCCGTCAATCATCCCACCGCTGGGCATTGCGCGTTTCCAGCCACGCGCGGGTATCGTGCCGCAGCGCTTTCAGGCATTGCGCCAGGAAGTTGTGCACGGTTTCCAGTTGGGTGGTGTCGAAGTTGCGCGCCAGCAGGGTGACTTCGCGGGCGATGGCTTGCCGTTCGGCCAGTAGCGGCCTGCACCGTTCCTGGACCGGCCGGATCACGATGACCCGGCGGTCCAGCGGATGCCGGCCGCGCGCGATGTAGCCGGCTGCTTCCAGCCGGTTGATCAGCGCCGTGGCGCCGCCGGGGCTGATGCCCATCAATTGCGCCAGTTGACCGGTGGGCAACGACTCGAACTCCAGTACCAGGTCCAGCGCCTTGAGGTCGGCCAACGCCATGTCCATCCTCTCCGCCAGCGCGGCCTGGCAGGCCGCGGTGTAGGCGGCGAATTGCCGCCCCAGCATCAATGCGATGTCGTCGATCATGTCGGGCCGTGTCTCGTCGCTTTCCGAAACCGGTACGGAAGGACGGCGGAAGGGCGCCACGGAATCCAGGTATTGCAGCATGGGTTCACGCTCCGTTCACCGTCCGCCCGGTCACTTGGCGCCGCCGTTCAGGCCGCCCAGCAACCCCCCGACCAGGCCGCCCAGCAGGCCGCCGTTGCCGCCGCTGCCGCTGTTGTCGCCCAGCCCGCCCGTCAAGCCCCCGACCAGCCCCGTGACCGGCGCCAGCAGGCCGGCGCCATTGGCGCCGCCGCCAGCGTCCGTGCCGCCTGCCAGCCCGCCCGTCAGGCCCGCCACCAGGCCGGTGACCGGGGCCAGCAGGCCGTTGTTGGCGCCGCCGTTGCCGCCGAGCCCGCCGGTCAGGCCACCCACCAGGCCGGTCACCGGGGCGAGCAGGCCGCCATTGCCGGCGCCGCCGCCCAGTCCGCCCGTCAGCCCGCCGACCAGGCCAGTCACCGGGGCGAGCAGGCCGCCATTGTCGGCGCCGCCGCCCAGTCCGCCCGTCAGCCCGCCGACCAGACCGGTCACCGGGGCCAGCAGGCCGCCTTCGCCGCCCAGTCCGCCGGTCAAGGAGGCCACGGCGGCGGTGGTGTGATTCAGCGTGGCGCCCAGCGGGTTGGGGTTGCCCGGTCCATGCAGCACGCCGCCCAGGCTGGCCACGGCATTGCCGAGGTTGTTCACCACGCCGTTCAACGGCGTGCCTCCGGGCAATTGCCCCTCGACGCCTGCCAACGTGCCGCCGATGCTGGTCAGCAGGCCGGCCACGGGTGCGCCCAGGCCGGTGGCCGCGCCCACTTGCTGGGTCACGTCCGTCACCTTGCCGGCCACCGGGCTGACCACGTTGTCGAGGCTGGCGCCGACGCCGCCCAGGGCGGGGTTCAAGCCCAGCGGCAGCACGTTGTCCACGGTAGTGCCGACATTGGCCAGGGCCGGTTCCAGCAACGGCTGGCCGTCGCCCAGGCTGCCGGTCAAGTTGCCGACCAGGCCCGTGACGGGATTGAGCAGCCCGCCTTCGCCCGCCAGCGCGCCGGTCAGCGCGCCCACGGCGCTGGTGGCATTGCCCAGCACCGTGGTCAGCGGCTGGGGATTGTCGGGATTGGCGTTGAGCAGGCCTCCCACGCTGGCGACCGTGTCGCCCAGGCCGCTGACCAGCCCCCCGACGCCGGCGCCGAGCCCGCCGGGCAGGCCGGTGCCGGTGACGGTGTCGCCCAGGTTGCCGACCACTCCGCCTACCTGGGTAAGCACGCCGTCCACGGGCGCGCCCAGCCCGGTGGCGGCACCGACTTGCTGTGTCAGGCCGGTGACTGTGTCGACCACCGGGGCGAGGGTGGGATCGAGCGCCTCGCCGACGCCCGCCAGGGCCTTGCCCAGGTCGAGCGGCGCGACGTTGTCGACTGCCTGGCCGGTGTTGCCGAGCGTGGTCTCCAGCAGGCCGGGCGGCAGGGCGGCAGGCGTATCGCCCCCACCACCACCGCCGCCGCCATTGCCACCGCCATTGCCACCGCCATTGCCACCGCCGCCGATGCCCGGCGGGATGCCGGCGATCGCGTCATCGCCGCCACCGCCGCCGCCGCAGGCGGCCAATGCGGCTGACAGCGCAACGGCGAGGGCCGTGCGGGCCAGCAGATGCGGAACACGACGAAGGTCGGAAGTTGTTGCGGGCATGATTGCACTCCTCTTAGTGGTCTATTCGGCGTCACTTGCGCCGGAACTTCCCCTCTGGAGCACGAACCGTGCCAAATCTCGAAACCGCCGGAAAAATCCTGTTTCGATGGTCGGAAGAAATCAGGAAACCCTCATCGGATCAAGGGCTTGGCGGAAAAATCAGAATGTCGCTCAAATTGGAACATCCCGAATCTGGGATGTCGGCAATCCTGCGAACGTTACGATTTCGTGGCCAAGTCACGTTACATCGGGGGCGATGTTACGTAACGTTGCCGATGCGGCGGCGCGCGGGCAGGTCTTCAGAAAGCGTCGTAGAAGAGTGAATAGTTGGCGTTGAACCGCAGGTCGCGATCGCCGTCGTCGACGCGGCGGGCGCCCACCGGCTTGGCCATGTTGACGTCGAACAGGTAGTACTTGTCGTCGGTGAAGCGCAGGCCCAGCCCCACCGAGGACAGGTGGCCGGGGTTGTTCTCCTGGATGGCGCGGTTGTTGTACCAGGTGCGCGCATAGTCCACCACGGCATAGGGCTGTACGCTGTTCAGGTGCTTCCATCCCACGCCGAAGCGGCGATTGATCTCGGCCGACAGGCCCACCCCCTTGTCGCCGCTTTTCTCGCCTTGGGGGTAGCCCAGCGCATAGCGCCAGCTGCCGTACGACACTTGCTCCGAACTGGGCAGCACGTCGTCGCTATATTGCGCCGCGCCGCGCAGCACCACCCCGAGCTGGCCGGGCAGCGTGAAAGTCTGCTTCAGGTCGAGGTTGTAGCGGGTGAAATTCAGGTCCACCTGGGCAACGCCGCTGTAGCCATAGTTGGTATCGACGGTCTTGTCGGCGCCCAGGCTGTTGAATCCCTGCGATATCCCCAGGCCCACTTCGGTCGAGCGGGTCGGCAGGAGATCGCGATAGCGCAGTTCCACGGTCGCGGCCCGCACGTCGACATCCTGCTGCAGCCAGTAATCGGTGCCGCGCAGCATATAGCGGTCGGTCGCATCCACTGCGTACATGCCGGCCGAGGCAGTCAGCGAACGGCGGTTGTTCAGCAGCAGCGGATAGCTCAGCCCGAGCGCCACGCGGTTGTTGGTGACTTCGCGATCGTAGCCCAGCCGCTCGACCGCGTCGTCCTGCGGCCGCGACCGGTAGTGGTGCCCCCGGGCGTACAGGGCCAGCCCGTCCGGGCCCAGCGGCACCGTGGCTTCGAGCGCGATGTAGCGCACGTCGTCGCTGTTGAGCGGCACGCTGCTGGTCAGCTTCACCTGTTCGCCCAGCGGCGTGAGACTGTTGCCCGCCACATTCACCAGGGGCTGCATGCCGGTGCCCAGGTCCACCAGGCCGCCGTTGGCCGTGAGCGGGCGCCGGGTGGCCGCCAGCACCAGTTCGGTGGCGCCGTCGGCGCGCCGCGGCAGTTCCAGGCTGGGCTGGAATCGCACGCCCGGCACGGCGCGCATCAGGTTGAGTACGCGTTCGAGCGTGGCCTGCGTGAGCGGCCGTTCTTGCAGCAGCGGCGCGGCCAGGTCCTGCAGGCGGTCGCGCGCATTGCCGATATCGCCGTCGATGCGCACGTTGCCGACATAGCCCTCGACTACGGTGACCGTCACCAGTCCGCCGGCGAACGACTGGTTTTGCAGCAGGGCGAATGACAGGGGGTAGCCGCGCGCGCGGTACAGCGCGGTGATCTTGTCCACCTCCTGCACCAGCGCGCCAACCGTGGTTTCCTTGCCTGCCAGCGGCGCGAGCAGGTTCGAGATGTCATCGAAGGGCAGGGCGCGCACCCCGGACACATCGAAGCTGCGCGGCACCAGGCGCTGCGCCAGCCGAGCCTGCACGGCGCGCTGTTCCGGCGTGGGGACTTGCAGGGCGGGCTGCGGCTGGGGGGCGCCGCTGGCGGCGGGCGTCTGGATGTGGGGCAGCGCGTCGACCGGATTGCCGCGCAATGGGCCTTCGCCATGCGCCGTGCCGGCCGCCAGGGCGAGCAGGAAAGGGGAGGCCAGAACGCCTGTGCGCGAGGAAACAATCATGGGCCGCAGTCCACGGGGGACAAGACGGCGGCCGCAGGGGAAGGCGAGCCGCCAAGTTGAAACAAAAAACTAATATCTATTCTTAATGTTGCCACAACGCATCAGTTATGCCGAGTGCAACGTAATAAAAAAACACAAAGTTGAATATTTGTGTAGTCTATAAGGGCAATACTTGCCAGTATGTAAC
The DNA here is from genome assembly GCF_002261345.1 of Bordetella genomosp. 2. Lineage (GTDB taxonomy): Bacteria > Pseudomonadota > Gammaproteobacteria > Burkholderiales > Burkholderiaceae_B > Bordetella_A. The sequence continues at coordinate 1,153,426 of NZ_NEVT01000003.1, forward strand.
GAATATTCGGCATTTTGTTGTTTGTTTTGGGGCTTATCTGGACTTATTGTGCAGATAAGTTAGTATAGTTGGAAATATAAACATAAATTACGTAATAACCCTGATGTTGTTCTCCAGTTATTAGTTGAAACTATCTTGAACGTTATGCAACTTAAAGAGTTGCGATTCGTTGCTCATATTTCATTGTGAAACCAGACGCATGCCCCTCTCGTTGGTCTCGCCGCTGAGCGCGGGGCCTGTTGTCGATCGGAAGCTTTCATGACTCCTGGCGAAGTCGTTCCCCTGTCATTCAGCGCGGGCCTGGTCGTCTTGTCGTTCCTGACCGCGGCATATGGCGCCTATGTCGCGCTGCGCGCGGCCGCGCAGATCCGCGCCGCCGCGGCCGACGGCGTGTCCTGGCTGCCCAGTGTCGGCATTGCCGCCGTATCGATGGGCGGCATCGGCATCTGGAGCATGCATTTCATCGGCATGCAGGCGCAGGCCATGCCGTTCGAGGCGGGCTACCAGGTATGGCTGACGCTGCTGAGCTTCCTGTTGGCCGTGGCGTGTTCCGGCCTGGCGCTCTGGTATGTCGCCCGCGGCCGCTTCTCGGCGGCGCGCTGCCTGGCGGGCGGCATCATCGCCGGCCTCGGCATTGCCGCCATGCACTACGTGGGCATTGCCGCCATGCGCATGCCCGCCCTGTTCCTGTGGAGCCTGCCGCTGATCGTGCTGTCGGTGCTGATAGCGGTGGCGGCGGCCACCGCCGCGCTGTGGCTGGCCTTCAATGTGCAGACCGCCTGGCAGCGGGTGCTGGCTGCGGTGGTGATGGCCGCGGCGGTCTGCGGCATGCATTACACGGCCGCGGCGGCCGGCGTGATGGTGTGCACCGCGCCGCGCGAATCCGGCGGCCTGCAGATCGGCGGCGCGGCGCTGCCCTATGTGGTGTTCGCGCTGTCGATCGTCGCGCTGGCGCTGTTGCGCTGGCAGCTGCACCGCTCGTCCCTGCGTTTTCGCCAGCAGCTGGCGCGGCGCGTGGACGCGCTGATTGGGTCCGGTGCCGCGGCGGCGGCGGGCGATGCGTCCGCCGGCCTGCCGCGGCGCGGGTAGAGATCCCGGCAGTGCCGGGATGGTGAGGGGCGGCGCCGCATGGGATGGCGCCGGCCGGGTAGTCGTGAAGGCTTGCGTAGGCCTGGAGAACAAAATGAAAGAGCAATTGATGCGGTTCTGGAAGGATGAGGAGGGCGTGACGGCCCTGGAATATGCGATCGTCGCGGCGGTGCTGGTGGTGGCCGTCGGCGCGGCGATCTGGGCGCTGGGAGACGATCTCAAGGCCTTCTTCGAAGGTATCGGCACCAAACTGGATGACGCCGCCACCAAGCCGAAGTAATGGTCGGGGCGTGGGCAAATGTGTCGCGGCGGCGGTGCCGGCCGGCTCCGGTAAGGACGGTCCGGCTCTGCACCGTTGCGCGGGATGCGCGTGAAGCATGGAACTGTCCGCAGGGGTAGCGTTGTGGTGGCTGCTATTCACGTCCTGGAACCTGGCGCTGGCCCATGGCGACCTGCGCCGCCGCAAGGTGCCCAACAGGCTCGTCGTGAGCGGACTTTGCGGCGTGCTGCTGTGGGCGGGCGCCGCTGCCTGCGTCGCCGGCTGGCGCTATCCGCCGCTGTGGCCTGGCTGGCCGGCTGCCGCGGGCGGCTTCCTGATGGCGGTGCCATTCTTCCTGCTCTGGCAGCGTCGCTGGATGGGGGCGGGCGATGTCAAGGCCATCGCCATCCTCGGGCTGGCGATGGGCCCGGCGCGCCTGGTGCTGGCGCTGGCGCTCGCCAGCCTGGTGGCCGGCGCGCACGCGCTGCTGTATCTGGCCGCGGCGCGCCGCCGGAGGCCGCCGGCCCGGCTGCGCCAAGTGCCCTACGCCGCCTATATGGCCCTGGGCGCACTCAGCGCGGTGTTTATTCCCTTGAGTTCGGCCTGGTGTTTCTGGTGTTTTTCATGATCCTGTACGCGATCATCACCTACGGCCTGGTATTCACCGCCCAGCAATCGCTCAACCTGGCGGCGCAGGATGGCGCGCGCAAGGCGCTGCAATGGCAGACGGGCGAGGCGCACATGCTGGCACGCGCCAATGCGGCGCGCGATGCGGCGCTGGACCGCGCCGGCTGGATCGCCGCCATGTCGGCCGCGCCCCTGCGGGTCGCGGTATGCGGCAGCGCCGGCGCGTTGAGCGCCGCCGGCGGCGGCGCGTGCGGGGGCGCCGTGCTGGCGGCGGACCAGCTCGAAGTGCGCATTTCCTATGCCTATGCGAACCACCCCCTGGTTCCCGCGCTGCCGTGGATCGGCGCGGCCATGGTGCCGGACGAACTGAGCGCCCGCGCCACCGTGCGGCTGGGGCTGTTGCAGAGCGCGGGGAGCGCCACATGAATATCCGGCGCATCGTGCCCGCCGCGACGCGCGGCCGCCAGGGCGGCGTGGCCGCCATCGAATTCGCGCTGGTGGTGACCTTGATGCTGTTGTTGCTGCTGGCCGTCGTCGGCTACGGGGCGTTGTTCTGGACCCAGCAGCAATTGTCGGCCGCCGCCGGCGAGGGCGCGCGCGCCGGCATGCTGGCGCGCTACGCGGGGCGCGCCGACGTGCAGGGCGCCGCGTGCGACGCCGCCCTGGATGTGTTCGGTCCGGCCACCCGGGTGGCCTGCAACCGCGCGGCGGGACCGGCGGCCTGCGCCTGGACGGGCGCGGGCGGCGCCGCGGTGGGCTGCGTCGATGTGGTGCTGCGCTACGACATGGCGCAGTGGCCATTGCTGCGGTCCTTCCACGGCCTGCTCGACCTGGCGACCGGCGGGGCGGCCGACGGGCTGGTGCCCGTCACGCTGACCGCCCGCGCCGTCATTCAAATTACACAGGAGCCGCTATGACCGGCCTGACCAAGATCCTCGCCGCGGTGCTGCTGGCGGCAGGCGTGGTGTTGACATTTCTCGCGTATCACCTGGCCACGCGGCCCGCGCCCGCGGCGGTCGCGGCGCCGGCGGGCGACGGCGCGTCCGCCGCGCCCGCGTCCGCGCCCGCATCCGCCGGGCCCCGATACCCGGACGTGCTGGCGGCGACCGCCATCGCGGCCGGCACGCGCCTGGAGCCGGCCATGTTGAAGGTCGAGCAATGGCCGGTTTCGCTGAGCCAGGGCTATGCCAGGCCCGAGGACCTGTTGGGCGAGGTGGCGCGCCTGGACATCGCGGCGGGCGAGCCCGTCACGGGGCAATTCCTGGCGCAGGGCCTGGCGCGCCAACTGCGGGCCGGCGAGCGCGCCGTGGCGGTGCCGGTCGATGAGATCGTCGGCGCCGGCAATCGTGTCATGCCGGGCGATCTGGTCGATGTGTTCTTCGCGCTCGAGAAGAATCAGGAAGTGCAGGGCACGCAAGTCCGCCTGCTGCAGTCGCGCGTGCGCGTGCTGGCGTACGGCACGCAGTCGGTCGACGGCCCGCCGGTCGCGTCCGACAAGCCGGCCGTGCAGCGCGGCGCCCAGCAGCCCGCCCGTTCGGCGCTGCTGGCGGTGCCGGTGGAGCGCGTCAACGAGCTGCTGCTGGCCAGCCGCTCGGGCCATCTGCAGCTGGCCTTGCGCGCGCCGGACGACGAGGTATTGCCGGATCGCGACCTGTTCTTGCCGCGCCAACCCGTCATGACGGCGCGCAACGGACTGAGCGCCGCGCAAGTCGAGGCGCTCCAGACGGGGCCCAACCGCGCTTATGCGGGCGACAGCCTGGCCCAGCTCGACGGCCCGGCCCCCGAGCCGGTCAAGCGCGCCGCGGCGCGCCCGGCCGGCGCCGGCGGACGCAGCATCGAGATCCTGCGCGGCGACAGCGCGCAGCACGTGCGTTACTGACCCGGCCGCCCCAAGCCCAGGCCGCCGCCGATTTCCCATTCCCAATGTCGACCCGGATGAACCCCAGAATGCGCGCCCCCCTGATCTGTTTCGCCCTGGCGCTGGCCGGCGTTTTGTACGGCGCGCCGGCGGCGGGCCAGGATCGTCCCGCCACCGCGGCCGCGCAGGACATCAGCCTGCCGGTCAAGGGCCAGCACTTGCTGCCGCTGCCGGGCACGCCGACGCGCATCGCCGTGGCCGATCCCGCGGTGGCCGACGTGAAGATCCTGCCCGCGGCGGCCGGCCGGCCGGCCGCCGTGATGCTGATCGGCAAGCAGGCCGGCACCACCGAGGTCCAGGTATGGGCGCGCGGCAGCCGTACGCCGATGGCGTGGACGGTCCGCGTGGCCGGCGCGGTGCAGGCCGAGCTGGCGCGGCGCGGCCTGGCGGGCGAGGCGCAGGTCGACGTAGCCGGCGCGCATGCGGTGGTGTCCGGGCAGTCGCAGTCGGCGTTGGCGCACCAGAACGCCGTGGCCGCGGCGGCTGCCGCGGTGGGCGGCCAGCAGGTCGTCGACGTGGCGACCGCCGGCCCGGGCGGTGTGGTGCAAGTGGAAGTCAAAGTCGTGGAGCTGTCGCGTTCCGTGATGAAGCAGGTCGGCCTGTCGATGGCGGGCAGCGCCGGCGGCTGGGGCTTCGGCACGCGCACCGCGCCGGACGGATTCAACGTGCCGGGATCGATCGCCGGGCGTGGGCTGCTGGGCGAGGGCTTCAGCCTGCTGTTCGATTCGAACGATTTCGGCGCGACGTTGCGCCTGCTGCAGAGCAACGGCATGGCGCGCGTGCTGGCCGAGCCGACGCTGGTGGCGCTGAGCGGCCAGAGCGCCAGCTTCCTGGCCGGCGGCGAGATTCCGGTGCCGGAATCCGGCGGGCTCGGCACGCAGAACGTGGTGTTCAAGCCGTTCGGCATCGGCCTGACCGTCACGCCCACCGTGCTCTCGCGCGAACGCATTGCGCTGAAGGTCGCGCCGGAAGCCAGCGAGCTTGACTACGTCAACGGCATTCCCATCGTCAACGGCGAGAACACCACGCTGATCCCCGCGCTGCGCACGCGCCGGGCCGACACCATGGTCGAGCTGGGCGACGGCGAGAGTTTCGTCATCAGCGGGCTGGTGTCCCGCCAGACCAAGGCGTCGGTCAACAAGGTGCCGTTTCTGGGCGAGCTGCCGATCATCGGCAGCTTCTTCCGCGGCATCGAGTACTCGCAGGAAGAGCGCGAGCTGGTCATCGTGGTGACGCCGCGCCTGGTGCGGCCCATCGCGCGCGGCGTGTCGCTGCCGCTGCCCGGCGAGCGCCAGGAGCAGGCCGACAGCCTGGCCAACGCCTGGGGCTATTACCTGATGGGGCCGGCTGGCGGTCAGCAGGTGCCCGGCTTTTCACGGTGAACATCATGAAGGCATATTCCACAGAACTTGCCGGGCTCCAGAGCGGTATCCGGTTCCTCTTCTGCTCCAGGGGCGATGCCCTCGCGGCGCAGTTGAGCCAGGCCCTGGGCCCGATCGGCGTGCTGACGCAGGAATCCCCCTCGCTGGAGCACCTGGCGCGGCGGCTGGCCGACATCGAACCCAAGGTGATCTTTCTCGATTTCACGCTCAACAGCAACGAGCCGGGCAAACTGCTGCATTCGGCCGACCTGGCCCGCACGCTGGCGCGCGTCGCCCCGGACATCCCGCGCGTCGCGGTCGGGCTGCTGGGCCAGCCCGAAGGCGCCATTGCCGCGCTGCGCGCCGGCGTGACCGATTTCGTCGACCCGTCGGTCGCGCCGCACGAGGTGCGGGAGGTGGTGCAGCGGCTGCTCGACGTGCCGGCGTTCGGCGCGGGCGAGGCGGGTTCGCGCCGCGACGTGCTGCTGATCGGCGCGCGCGCCGGCGTCGGCACCAGCACGCTGGCCGCCCACCTGTCGGGCATCGCCCAGGAACGCTATGCGCAGGTCCATGCCGCCGCGCCCGGCGCGGCGCCCGTCAAGCCGGCAGAACCGGGCGCCGCGCTGCCGCCGGCGGCGCGCGTGGCCTTGCTGGATCTCGGGTGGCCGATCGGCGACGCGCAGCTCTATGTCAACGTGGCGGGCGATTTCGATTTCGCCGAGGCGACCCGCAACCTGCAGCGCCTCGACGCGACCCTGCTGGGCTCGGCCATGGCGCGGACGCGCGAAGGATTGGGCGTCATGGCCCTGCCGCGCGACCTGGCGCAGATGAACCACATCTCGCCGTCCGATTCGCTGCTGGTGTTCGAGCGCCTGCGCCAGCACTTCGGCCTGCTGGTGACCGACACCGGCGGCTTTTCCAACATGGACTTCGTCGCCGGGCTGGCGCGTTCGTCGCGCACCATCTGGGTTGTCACCGACCAGAGCGTCAGTTCGCTGGTGGCGCTGTCCGGCGTGCTGCAGGACCTGGAGCGGCGCCACGTCGACCGGGCCGGCATCGGGCTGGTGGTGAACCGCTATGACGAGCGCTACGGCATGACCGCCCAGCAGATCGCCGAACGCTTCCGGCTGGAACTGGTGGGCACGCTGCCCGACCGCACCCTGGCGTTGATGGTGTGCACCAACCAGGGCCGCCTGTTGCACCAGGATGCCGAGCGCGACGTCTATGTGCGCGGCGTACAGGGCCTGATGGAAAAACTGTGCAATGACACGCAGCAGTCCGCCGGGCGCGGCAGCTGGCTGGCGACCTGGCTGCCCGGCGTGCATCGGCGCATGCTGGTCAGCAACTGACCGGCGCCCGGAGGCCGCCGCGCCGGCCGCGCGTTGGCGGGCGGACTGAAACAGGACCCGACATGATCATGACAGCGACGATCCCATTCGGCCAGGAAGGCGACAACAGCTTTGTCGGCTCCGCGCGCTACCAGGAAATCAAGACGGCGGCGTACGAGCATCTGCTCTCGCGCATCGAGGAGCTGGGCGCCGAGTTCGGCCGCTGGGCCCGCGAGGCGATCCAGGACTTCGTCGATATCGAGGTCGCCAGCTTCGCGCGCACCCGGCGCGTCGCCATCAACGAGAGCGAGATGCGGCACATCGCCGCGGCGCTCACCAAGGAGCTGGCCGGGCTCGGCCCGCTGGAGGACTTGCTGGCCGACCCGGCCGTGGAAGACATCCTGATCAACGGCCACGACAACGTGTTCGTCTCGCGCGGAGGCGTGTTGGCGCGCGAGACGCTGGGGTTCTCGGACAACCAGCATGTGCTGCGCATCGTGCGGCGCATCCTGGCGCCGATCGGCCGGCGGCTGGACGAATCCAGCCCCATGGTGGACGCCCGCCTGCCGGACGGCGGGCGCCTGAACGTGGTGATCGAGCCGCTGGCGGTGGACGGGCCGATGGTGTCGATCCGCAAGTTCCGCAAAGACCCGCTCAAACCGGCCGACTTGCTGACGCTGGGCACGTTCAATGAAGAAATCTATCGCCTGCTCAGCGCCGCGGTCGCCAATCGCTGCAACATCCTGGTGTCCGGCGGCACCAGCTCGGGCAAGACCTCGCTGCTCAATGCGCTCGCGTTCTTCATCCCGGCCGGCGAACGGGTGGTCACGGTGGAGGACACCGCCGAGCTGTCGCTGAATCATCCCCACGTGGTGCGGCTGGAGTCGCGCCAGGGCGGCTTCGACGGCAGCGGCCTGGTCACCATCCGCGACCTGATCCGCAACAGCCTGCGCATGCGGCCCGACCGTGTCGTGGTGGGCGAGGTGCGCGGCGCCGAAGTGATGGACATGCTGCAGGCCATGAACACCGGCCACGAAGGCTCCATGGCCACCATCCACGCCAATTCGCCGCGTGAATGCCTGTACCGCATCGAGATGCTGGCCGGCTTTGCCGGTTTCCAGGGCAGCGAAGACAGCCTGCGCCGGCAGATCGCCAGCGCCCTCGACTTCATCGTGCAGATCGGCCGGCTGCCCAACGGCAAGCGGCGCGTGCTTTCCCTCACCGAGGTCACCGGCATGGGCGACAACGTCATCGCGACGCAGGAACTCTACCGGCACGAACTTTTCGTGACGCCGGACGGCGAGGAGAAGGACAACTGGCAGTGGCTGGGGGTGCACCCGCATACGCCGAAGCTGGCCAAGCTGCGCGACGAGCTGCGCGCCAGCGTGGCCGCCCAGGACGAGCCGTCCGGCGGCGGTTTCTGGGGGCGGAGGCGCTGATGGCGGCCGCATGGACCACCGCGCTGCTGGCGCTGGTCATGGTGCTGGGCGCGGCGCTGCTGTGGCGCCAGGCCGGCCGCGGCGCGCGGCGCCAGGCCAGCTCGGTGTTCCTGGAGCGCCAGCTCGCGCAGGGCCAGGCAGGTGCCGCGCCGGCCGCCGGCGACCCGACCGATGCGCGCCGCGCGGCGTTCAGCAGCGGCGTGGCGCGCTGGGATACGCTGCTGCGCTGCGCCGGCATCCGGCAGACGGCGGGCCTGTATGCCGGCGCGGCCGGCATCCTGGCGCTGGGCGTGGCCCTGGCCGGGCTGCTGGGCGGCATTGTGTCGGCCGGCGCGGCCGGCGTGATGCTGCTGGTGGCCATGTATTTCCTCATCTGGCTGCGCGCCGACCGGCGCCGCGCGCGCATGTTCGACCAATTGCCCGAGATGCTGGACAACATGGTGCGGCTGATCACCATCGGCAACAGCATGGCCGCGGCGTTCCAGGCGGCCGCCGCCAATACCAGCGAGCCGCTGCGCGAAGTGGTCGAGCGGGCCGCCCACCTGAGCCGCTCGAGCCAGGAGCTGGACGCCGCGCTGGCGCAGGTGGCGCGCCAGTACGACTTTGAAGAGCTGCGCCTGCTGGCGGCGGTGGTGCGGGTCGCCCAGCGCTTCGGCGGGCGCAGCGACGTAGTGCTCGAGCGCATGGCCGAGTTCATGCGCGACGTGGCGCAGGCGCGCTGCGAGCTGGCGGCATCGTCGGCCGAGATCCGCCTGTCGGCCTGGGTCCTGGCGCTGCTGCCGCTGGGGATTGCCTGCTACATCATGCTGACCAATAACGCCATGTTCATGACCATGTGGGACGACCCGCTGGGGTTCAAGATGCTGATGGCCGGCCTGGCCCTGCAGTTGCTCGGCTCGTACTGGCTGTACCGCATGACCAAGTCGATATGAGGGCTGCGCCATGGATATCCTGACTGCCGCCAACCCGTCCATGTTGCTCGCCGCCGGCGTGCTGCTGATCGCGCTGGCGCTGCTGGCCGCCGGCCTGGGCATGGTGCTGCGGCTGCGCGGGCAGTCGCGCACGCTGCGCGTGGTCGAGCAGGCGCTGGCCGCGCGCGCCGGCGCGGCCGCCGGGCCGGCCGGGTCCGGGCCCGCCGAGGCTTCCGGCCGCATGGGCGCGCTGGCGCAGGGGGCCGATGCGCTGGGCCGGCGCCTGGGGCGGGGCCGGCTCGCCGAAGCGCTGCTGCCCGCCGAAGACGCCAAGCTGCTCGACCTGGCCGGATACCGCGACATCGCCCGCGCGCGGGCGCGCTATGTCGCGCTGCGCTTCGCGCTGGCGGCGGGCCTGCCCGTGGCCGCGCTGCTGCTGCGCGGCGCCTGGCTGGGCCCGGGCTCCATGCTCGCCACGCTGTCGACCCTGTTCATCGGCTTCGCGGCGGGCTATCTGTTGCCCAAGCTGCTTCTTGCGCGCCGCGTCGCCGCGCGCAAGAAGCAGGCCGCCAAGGAACTGCCGTTGCTGATCGACCTGTTGCGGCTGCTGCAGGGAGTAGGCCTGTCGGTGGACCAGAGCCTGCACGTCATCGTCAGCGATTTCTCGCCGGTGCTGCCGGTGCTGGGACATGAGCTGGGCGCCGCCACGGCCGTCTATGCGCGCGGCCGCACCCGCGAACAGTCGCTGGCCCGGCTGTCGCAGGATTTCGACGAAGACGACCTGGCGGCGGTGTGCCGGCTGATCGTGCAGGTGGACCGCCATGGCGGCGCGGTGCAGGAACCGCTGAACCGCTTCGCGCAGCGCGTGCGCGACCGGCGCCGCTTCGAGCTGCGCGAGAAAATCGGCCGGCTCACCGTGAAGATGACCGGGGTCATGATCATGACCCTGCTGCCGGCCTTGCTGATCGTGACCGGCGGCATGGGCGTCCTGTCGGTCATGCGCGGCCTGTCGCGCATCGCGGGAGGAATGTGATGAAGCTTCGATGGCGGCTGGCGCTGTTGCCCTGCGCCGCGGCGCTGGCGGGCTGCCAGGGCGGCGGCGCGCAGACGGCCTGGGCCCTGATGCAGCAACAGCAGCAGGAGCAGGCCCTGGTGCGGCAGGCCGAAGACCAGGCCCAGGCTGGCGCCGAACCTTCCGAGCCCGGCCTGATGCTGGCCATGATCCGCGCCACGCAGGCGCAGGGACGCCACTTCGCCGCGCTGGCCTACATCGATGCCTATCGGCAGCGCTTCGGCGCCAACGATGAGCTGGTCGCGTTGCAGGCCGACGCGCTGCGCCGCACCGGCCAGGATGCGCAGAGCGAAGCGACCTACCGCAAGCTGCTGGGCGGCAGCCAGGCCGCGCTGGGCTGGCACGGCCTGGGCCTGCTGGCGGGCGCCCGCGGCGACTATGCGCAGGCCGCCCAGGACCTGGAGCGCGCCGTCCGGCTGGCGCCCACCGATGCCCAGATGCTCGGCGACCTCGGCTACGCGCGGCTGCGCGCCGGCGACAGCGCGGGTGCGCGCGTGCCGTTGGGCCAGGCCGCCGAACTGGATCCGGGCAATGCCAGGGTGCTGGCCAACCTGGCATTGCTGCTGCTGGTCGAAGGCCAGCCCGCGCAGGCGCAGCAACTGATGGACCGCGCCAGCCTCGGACCGGAGGCGCGCAGCCAGGTGTTCCAACTGGCCGGGCAGATACGCGCCGGCGATGACGATGCGCCGCGTGCCGGCGTGGTGCGGCCGGTCGTGCAGGCGTCCAGCGGCCGCGATGTGGCGCTGCCGATGCTGCAGCCGACCATGGACCGCACGCTCAACCCGCCGCTATCCCAATGACCGCCGCGTCCCCCGACCCCGCACAACCCGAAGAGGCAACCATGCTCCGATATTTCCCGCGTTACCTGGTCCTGATCGCGGCACTGCCGTGGGCGGCGTGCGCCCAGATGAACGCGCCGCTGACCGGCGCCGCCGCCCCGCAGCCGGCCGGCCCGGCAGCCGCGCAGCCGCTGCCCGACCGGCCGGTCGTGCGGCAAGTGCAGACGCCCCTGCCGGCCGCGCCCGCCGCGGCGCCGCGCGCCGCCGGCCACGCCGCGGTCGGCGATGTCACGCGCGCGCTGCTGGCGGCCCAGGCCGACGGCCGCCGCGCCGGCGGCGCCCTGCCGATTCTCGGGCCGGTCGCCACCGCGTCCTGGCAGCGCTATCTGGAGAGCTTCCGCCAACCCATCCCGGAATGGTTCAGCGAGAAGGTCAAGATCGAAGGGCAGTAGGGCGGCGCCACCGATGATCCGGCTATCGCGCCTGTCGCCGCGCCCACCAGCGCGCCAACGCGGCTCCATCACCGTCATGGCGGTTTTTGCCGTGCTGATCGGCATGGTGGTGCTGCTGTCGGCGCAGGTCGGCTATCTGTTCTACATGAAGCGCGAGCTGCAGAAGGCCGCCGACCTGGCCGCGCTGTCGGCCGTGCAGGTGCTGGCGCCCAGCGGCAGCCTGGCGGATTGCGCCGCGGGCGCGCCGGTGCACGCGGCCGCGCAGGCCAGCGCCGTCGCCAATGTGCCGGGGTTCGTCGATGCCATCACGGCGGCCGACATCAGCGTCGACTGCAAATTCTGGGACCCGGCCCGCGCCGACGCGTCGGGCACGCACTTGTTCGATCCCGACGCGGCCGGCGGCGGCCGCGCCAACGCAGTGCGGGTGCGCATCGACAAGACGCTGAGCGCGCTGATCCCCGGCGTGATCAGCGGCTGGGCTGGCGGCACGCGCGCCAGCGTCGTGGCGGTGGCCGCCACGACCGCCCCGACCGCCGCCTTCAGCGTTGAATCGCGCTTGCTGCGGCTCGCTTCGGACGGCCTGCTCGCCAAGCTGCTGGCGTCGCTGGGTGCGACGCCGGGCCAGCTCGCCGTGCTCGATTCGGCCGGCCTGGTCAATCTCGACATCACGCCTTCGGGCCTGCTGCAGCAATTGGGCCTGCCGCTGACCCTGTTGTCCGGCATCGGCACGCCGGAGCAGCTGGCCGCCCTGGAGGCGGTGTCGCTGGGCGACTTGCTCGACGCCACCCTGGCGCTGGTCAAGCGCACCCAAGGCACGGCGCAGGCGCAAATCGGCCTCCTGTCCGACATCGTCCAGGTGCTGCTGGACGTGGCGCCGCTGGATATTCCCATCAAGCTGTTCGGCGACGGCGGCGTGCTCGACGCTTCGCTGGCCACCGACGCGCAGTCTGCCCTGCTGGCCGATGTCAAGGTCATGGACCTGCTGCAGACCAGCCTGATGATTGCCAACGGCGACAACCTGATCAACCTGGGCCTGGATGTGCCCATCCTGGGAGTGCAGAGCCGGGTGCGCGTGGTGGAGCCGCCCTCGATCGCGGTGGGCGGGGTCGGCACGCGCGCCAGCACTGCGGGCGTGCGCGTCTACCTGCGCCTGCGGACCGACGACATTCCCGTGGTGGGGCCGCTGCTGAGCACCCTGGGCACCCGCGTGGACCTGCCGCTGATCATCGAGGCCGGGCAGGCCGACGCGACGCTGACCGCGCTGTGCGAGGCGCCGTTGGCGCCGCGGCAGGCCCGTTTCGAGGTGCGCTCGTCGGTGGCCAATGTCTGCTTGGGCGGCTTCCCGGCCATGGATCCGGCCAATGCCGAATCGTTCTTCTCGCGCGCCAATGCCTGCGTGGAAAGCGGATTCGTCGAGGTGGGGCGCCACCAGGTATTGAACGTGCTGGGCATCCTGCCGCTCACCAGCCGGGTGACCTTGCCGGTGTTCCGCGCCGGGGATCCGCTGCCGGTGACGCTGACCGAGCCGCCTTCGGGCGAAGCCAGCAAAACGGTGCAGGCCACCGACCTGGACCTGGCGGCGTTGACCGCGAATGTCGCCGATGCGGTGATCGGCGGCATCCTGGGCGACCTGCTCACCAACGGCGCTGTGCCGACCGCGGCGCAACGCAAGGAGCTGGCCGCGCAACTGGTGGGGCCGTCGCCGCACGGCCGCTCGATCACGGAAGTGGTCAATGAGCTGCAGTGGTCCGGCGCCGCCATGGACCGGCTGGGCCAGCGCATGCGCCAGGGCGGCCTGACCGGCGTGCTGGGCGGCACGCTGCAGGTGGTCGGCAATGTGCTGGGCTCGCTGCTGTCGCCGGTGCTGGACATCGCCTGCGGCGTGGGCGGCCTGTTCGGCAGCATCAAGGAGTGCCGCGTCAACACGGTGGCCGACCTGGCGCTGACCGGCGGCAACGCCATCAGCGGCCTGGCCAGCATCGTCGTCGCGCTGCTCGAACCGCTGCTGTCGCCGCTGTCGATGCTGCTGCAGCAATTGCTCAACCTGCTCGGCCTGAACCTGGGCGAGACCGACATATCCCTGTTGTCCGTGGATTGTGGCAAGCCGCGGCTGGTGTATTGACATGAACATGCAGAATTCCCGCTGGCCGGACGCGGAGGGCGCGAGCCATGCGTAGCAAGCCCATCCGCGACGATTTCGACCTTTATGTATGGGAAGGCGCGTCCGACATCGCCGCGCGCGCCGAGCGCTGCCTGGCGGGCATGGACGTCACCGTGGTGCGCGCCGACGCCGCCACGGCCTTCCCGCCGCCGCGCGACATGGCGCGCGCCGCGATCGCCCTGGTGTCGGTATCGGTCATGGGCGACAAGCGCTTCAGCGGCTACGACTGGCTGGCCGCGCAGGGCATGCCGGTGATCTGGGTGGCGGCCGAGCCGCGCGGCAACGATCCGCGCTTCTATCCGCCGGCGTATTCGTACATCCTGCCGCCGGCCTTCACCACGGCCGAGCTGCGCCGGCAACTGGTCGAGCTGCTGGGGGCGCTGGACGGCGCGGACCGTCGGGCGGCGCGCCACGAGCAGCCGTTCGTGGCCGTATCGGAGCCGATGCGCGCCTTGCTGGCCGAAGCCCGCATGTTCGCCGATTGCCGCAGCAATGTGCTGATCCATGGCCAGACCGGCGTGGGCAAGGAGCGCGTGGCGCGCCTGCTGCACGAGTGCGCCGCCTGGGCCGACGGGCCGTTCGTGGCGGTCAATTGCGGCGCCATTCCCGAGGGATTGTTCGAGGCGCATTTCTTTGGCCATGCCAAGGGCGCCTTCACCGGCGCGGTCGGCGCGCACAAGGGCTACTTCGAGCAGGCCGACGGCGGCACGCTGTTCCTCGACGAGATCGGTGACCTGCCGCTGTACCAGCAGGTCAAGCTGCTGCGCGTGCTGGAGCAGAACGCGGTGACCCGGCTGGGCTCCACGGTCGAGGTGCCGGTCGACTTCCGCCTGGTGGCGGCCACCAACAAAGACCTGCGCGCGCTGTGCGCGCAGGACGAATTCCGCTCCGACCTCTACTACCGGCTGGCGGTCATCGAGCTGTACATCCCCAGCCTGCAGGAACGCGGCTCCGAGGAAAAGATCGCCATCTTCCGCGCGCTGCTGGAGCGGCACGGCCTGGGCGCGGACGACCCGCCGCCCGGCTGGCTGCTGGAGCGGGTGGCCTGCACGGTGTATCCCGGCAACGTGCGCGAGCTGGCCAACGTGGTCGAGCGCGTGGCGATCGTGCGCCGCCAGCTCCAGGGATGGGACCGGCCGCGCATCGAGCAAGTATTCGACCGGTTGGGTGCTGGTGCGGTCCTCGCCGCCGCGCCGCCGGCCAGCGGCATGGCCGACACCTGGTCCGACGCCGAGCGCGCCGAACGCAACCGCATCCTGGCGGCGCTCGAGGCGCACGGCTGGCGGCGCCAGGACACGGCGCAGCACTTGGGCATCAGCCGCAAGGTGCTGTGGGAAAAGATGCGCAAGCTGCGGCTGGGCAGCAACCAGGGCGAGCCGGCCGAGGGGCTGGCGGAGCCGTTCTAGCGGCCAGTGCGCCACGGCATAGGAAGTTAGTAAATTAAATAAATTGGTATAGTTTCGAAACAATCACTTGGGGAAGGCATGAAAGTCCATCATCTTCATCGCGCCGCGCGCCTGGCGGTGCTGGGCACGGCGCTATCGGGCCTGGCGGCCTGCGCCAGCGCACAACAGCCGGAAGCCGCCCGTCCGCCCGTGCAACAGGTGGAGAGCCGGCAGGCCGGCGATACGCCGGTGACGCCGCCGGCGCCGGCGGCCAAGCCGAATTCCACCATCGCCGAATTGCAGGCCCTGATCCAGAACCGGCAGGTGTCGGAGCTGCGCACCACCTACAACGGCACCTACGGCGCGAGCCTGTTGTTCAAGCCCGACGACCTCACGTATTACGCCGCCTTGTTCCAGCAGAAAGACTTCTGGCGCGTGGTGCAGACCAAATCGGACAAACAGGCCGAGGCGACCTATCGCGCCTTCGCCGAACAGTCGGCCGAACTGGCGGAGGTCGACATCAGGCGCATCAAGCTGCAGGCCGAATACGCGCATTCCGAGCGCCTGCTGGCCGAACGCAGCAACGAACTGGCCACCCTGCAGGCCGACCAGTCGCTGCGGCGCCAGCAGGAACAACAAGTGGCCGCCCGCCAGGAACAGGCGCGCCAGCAGGCCGCGGCCCTGGCCCAGCAACAGCAGCAGATGCGCGCCGAACTGCAATCGATGCAGCGTCAGATCGACGCGCTGCAGGCGCAGCAGGCCGAACTCGAGCGCGGCGAGGCCGCGGCCCGCCGCAAGGGCGCCGGCAAATAGCGGCCGGCCGGGCCCTATTGCAGCCGGTCGTCGTCGAGGAAGTCGGGCAGCGCCATGACGTCGATGCCTTCTTCGCTGAGCGAGGCGCGTTCTTCGGGCGTGGCGGTGCCCCGGATGGGGCGGTCGTCGGCGTCGCCGGCATGGATGCGGCGGGCTTCTTCGGCGAAGCGCGGGCCGACGTTCTCGGTCTTGCGGATCATTTCGCGGATCTGGCGCAGCACGGCCGCCTGCATGCGGGCCATGGCGGCCGGGTCGCCGCCCGCGGCGGGCTTGCCGCCGTCGGCGGGCGCGGCCGGCGCATGCAGGTGGGCCACGTTCAGGTGCGGCGCCGACAGGCGCTTGGTCACCTTGGCCGACGCGCAGACCGGGCACGTGACCAGCCCGCGCGCCTGCTGCGCGTCGTAGTCTTCGTGCGAACCGAACCAACCCTCGAAAAGGTGGTCCTGGTCGCATTGCAGGTCGAATACTTTGAGTGCCATGATGGAAATATGGGGGCGCAAGCCTGGGAAAACAAGCTTTTTCCGGGCGGCGCCCGGGCAGGTGTGGCGCTTCAGCAATAACGGCGCCTTGCGGCGCCGTCAGGGTCGTGCTGCTCGCGGCGCGCCCGCCGCCGGCGTTCAGTTCACGCGGCTGCGGTATTCGTTGGTGCGCGTGTCGATCTCGATCTTGTCGCCGATTTCGCAGAACAGCGGCACGTTCAGCTCGAAACCGGTGTTGATCTTGGCCGGCTTGAGCACCTTGCCCGAAGTGTCCCCACGCACGGCGGGCTCGGTATAGGTGATCTCGCGCACCAGGATGGTGGGCAGTTCGACCGAGATGGCGCGGCCTTCGTAGAACACCACTTCGACCGGCATGGCTTCTTCGAGGTAGTTCAGGGCGTCGCCCATGCTCTCGGCTTCGATCTCGTACTGGTTGTACTCTTCATCCATGAAGACGTACATGGGATCGGCGAAGTACGAATAGGTGCATTCCTTGCGGTCCAGCACCACGACGTCGAACTTTTCGTCGGCCTTGTAGACCGATTCGCTGCCCGAGGCGGTGAGCAGGTTTTTGAATTTCAGCTTGACGACGGCCGCGTTGCGGCCCGACTTGTTGTATTCGGCCTTCTGGACGACGAGGGGATCCTTGCCGACCATGACCACGTTGCCGACTCGCAATTCCTGAGCGGTTTTCATCGATTAAAAAACTCCGGGTGATATAGCGCGCTCGCCGTGCTTGCGCGCAGGTGCCGGCATGGCGGGCCCGCGTGCCCCGGGAGGCTGTCAAAGTCGAGGCCTGGCTCGCCGCAACATGCGCGGGCAAAGGAACTCGGAAAACTCTCTATTCTAGCGTTTCTTGGATAATTCTGCGCAAAAATCGGCCAAGGTGTCCCCTAAATCGGGGTGGGCGGCCTGCGCCGCATCCCAGGCGCGGGCGGCATCCTGCCAGGCGACCCAGGCCGCGGCCTGGAGCGCCGCCGGCAGGGCCGCCGCGGTGGCGGCGTCCGCCCCGGCCGGCGCGTTCCAGGCGCGGATCAGGGCTTCGGCCTGCGGCGGCGCCGGGTAGCGCGCCAGCCAGGCGGCGAGCTTGTCCAGGTGCACGTCCTCGTCCTGCGGATAGATCTGCCAGACCAGCGGCCGGGCCGCCCAGGCGGCCCGCACGAAGGAATCCTCGCCGCGCACGAAGTTCAGGTCGGCGCACCACAGCAGCCGGTCGAACTCGGGTTGCGGCACGAACGGCACGCGCGCCATCCACAGGCGGTTGCCGGCCGGCACGGCCTGCTCCAGGCCGGCCGCCACCCCTTCGGGCGCCAACAGCAGGGTGGGGCGTTCGTCGCGGGCCAGCGCCGCGCACAGCGCCGGCGCCGGCGCGTGCGGGTAGCAGAACAACGTGACCAGCCGGGCGCCCGCCTGCCAATGCGCCAGCGCGGCCGGCGCCAGCCCCAGGCCGCGCAGGAAGTCCCGCTGGGCGCCGCGCGATGCCTGCAGCGCGTCGCGCTCGGCGCTCAGGCCGGGTTCGCGCAGCAGCCCGCCGGTGGCGGGCGTGAAGCCGGGGAAGAAGAAGTGCTTGACCAGGCCGTCGGGCCGCTGCGACGGCAAGCCGTGGCAGCTTTCCACCCAGGGTTCGGCGCTGAGGTATTCGAGGTTGATCCAGACCGGCTTCGCGGCGCGCATGGCCTGCACGAAATCGGCCGGCGGATCGCAGGCGAACGCTTCGATGACCACGTCGCCCGGCGCCAGGTCCGGCTGCGGCGCGGCCGTCCAGTGGACGATGTCGATATCGCTGTGCGCCTGTCGCGCGGCGTCGGCCCGGATGCCGGGCTGGATGCGGGCGAAGGCGCGCAGGTCGTCGACCCACAGGCGCACCCGCCAGCCCCGCCCGTGCGCCAGCCGCCGCGCCAGGCGCCAGCAGACGCCGATGTCGCCGTAGTTGTCGACCACGCGGCAGAAGATGTCGGCCCGCATGGCTCGGCCTGCCTCAGTGGAACTTGGCCGGGGCCGTGTCGGCGTCCTCGGGCAGTTCGGCGTGCACCAATTCGCCCAGCGGGTTGGGGAAGTGCGGCGCGCCGCAATCCTCGCAGTATTCGGGCGGCAGCACGCCGGGGATGCGGCGCACGTCATGCACGCCGTACTCCTTGAGCAGCGCGGCGATCTCGTCGACGGTGTCGGGCATGTCTTCGTCGGCGGGCTGGTCTTCTTCGCGGCCATACAGCGGCCAGACGCAGCCGTAGTAGACGTCGTTGCTGTTGCGGGCGGTGAAGCCGATGCGGTATTCGTCGATGCGCACGTCGCCGCAGCCCGCCACCACGGCGCGCAGCTCGGACGGCGCGAGGTTGACCGCGCCTTCCAGCCAGTTGACGGCGGCGCGCAGCGACAGCGGCCGCACGCGGCGATCGGCCTCGCGGTTGCTGACATAGTAGGCGTCGGGCAGCAGGCACTCGATGCCGCAGCCGGGCAGCAGGCCGGCCAGCGTCGGCTGGGCCTGCTCGACCCATTGCGCCAGGCAGGTCTCGCGGCTGTGGCCGGCCTCGCCGGGTTGCTCCTGCCAGCGGAACAGCGGCGCGCCCTGCGGCACGGCCACGGCGGCCACGACATAGCGGGTATCGGCCAGCATGTTGGCCGTCTCGGCTTCGTCGTTCAGTGTCGGCTTGACGGTTTCGGCGCCCAGCGCCTGGCTGCCCAGCCGCTGCAGCCATTGCCAGGTTTCCGAGAATGTGCGCGGCATCTGGTCGATGCTGACCAGCCATGGCATCAGCGCCACCCGCGCGCCCTCGGCCAGGATGTGGCCGTGCAGCTGGGCCAGCAGCGCCTGTTGCGCCGCCGCCGGGATGGCGCCGGTCGGGATGGTGTAGCGCGTCCAGGCCACCACCGGCGCGACCACCAGCAGCACGTCGTAGCGCTGGCCGTTCTTGTCGATCTGCATCGATTCGGACAAGGTCTCGGCCTGTTCGATCAATACTTCGTAGGCGCCTGGGTCGCGCTGGGCCAGGTGGTCCAGCGCGGCTTCCAGCGGGCCGTCCTGGCCGCCGCGCAGCAGTTTCGGAATGGCCTCGCCGAGCAAGGATTCCCAGTACAGGTCTTCGACCCGGCTGCCGGAGCGGTTCAGCGACTGGGCAAGCGCCACCAGGCGCGACGCGTCGCGGTTCAGGCGGGGAGAGGAGGGGCTGCGGGCTCGGGCCATGTGTTGTTGCGGGTGTCCAAAAGAGTAGGGGCGGAACCCGCTAGTTTAACGCCGGCCGGCCCGGGCCCGCCCCGTCGGGGGGCGGGCCGGCGGCCGCGTCAGGCGGCCAGCAGTTGACGCAGCACAAACGGCAGGATGCCGCCATGCTGGTAGTACTCGACTTCGATCGGCGTGTCGATGCGCAGCAGCACCGTCACGTCCCGGCGCGAGCCGTCTTCGCGGTGGATGGTCAGCGTTACGTCCTGCATGGGCTTGATGCCGTTCTCCAGGCCGGAGATGTCATAGGTTTCGCGGCCGGTGATGCCCAGCGACTCGACGCTGTCGCCGCCCTTGAACTGCAGGGGCAGCACGCCCATGCCCACCAGGTTGCTGCGGTGGATGCGTTCGAAGCTGCGCGCCACGACCGCCTTCACGCCCAGCAGCTGGGTGCCCTTGGCCGCCCAGTCGCGCGACGAGCCGGTGCCGTATTCCTCGCCGCCGAACACCACGGTGGGCGTGCCCTGCGCCACGTACTTCATGGCCGCGTCGTAGATGGACATCTGCTCGCCGCCGGGCTGGAACAGGGTTTCGCCGCCCTCGAAGCGGCTGCCGTCCGGCAGCGCCGGGATCATCAGGTTCTTGATGCGCACATTGGCGAAGGTGCCGCGCATCATGATTTCATGGTTGCCGCGGCGCGACCCGTAGCTGTTGAAGTCGGCCTTCATGACGCCGTGTTCCTTCAGCCACTTGCCGGCCGGCGAGGTTTCCTTGATGGAGCCGGCCGGCGAGATGTGGTCGGTGGTGACCGAGTCGCCGAAAATGCCCAGCGCCCGCGCGCCGCGGATGACCGGCATCGCGCCCGGCGTCATGCCGAAGCCTTCGAAGAAGGGCGGTTCGGCGATGTAGGTGGATTCAGGCCAGTTGTAGGTGTCGCCCGTGACGCCCTTGATGTTCTCCCAGAGCTTGCCGGGGTTCGACTTGACCTGGCCGTAGTTGGCCTGGAAGGCCTCGGGATCGAGCGCATGCTTGATCAGCGCCTGCACTTCCTCGGTGGTGGGCCAGATATCGCCCAGCCACACGTCGCCGTTCTTGCCGCGGCCCACCGGCTCGGTCATCAGGTCGCGCGTGATGGTGCCGGCCAGCGCGTAGGCCACCACCAGCGGCGGCGAGGCCAGGAAGTTGGCCTTGATGTTCGGGTGGATGCGGGCCTCGAAGTTGCGGTTGCCCGACAGGACCGCCGCGCAGACCAGGTCGTTGCCCAGGATGGCTTCGTTGAGGTCGGGTGCCAGGTCGCCCGCGTTGCCGATGCAGGTGGTGCAGCCGTACGCGGCGACGTCGAAGCCGAGCTTTTCCAGGTAGGGCAGCAGGCCGGTCTTGGTCAGGTATTCGGTGACCACGCGCGATCCGGGGGCGAGCGAGGTCTTGATGTGCTTCGGCACCGTCAGCCCGGCTTCCACCGCCTTCTTGGCCAGCAGGCCGGCCGCCAGCAGCACGCTGGGGTTCGACGTGTTGGTGCACGAGGTGATGGCGGCGATCAGGATGTCGCCGTTCTTGATCTTGGTGCCGGCGCTGGTGGTGAAGGTCTGGCCCAGCTTCTCGGCCGGCTGGTTGAAGCCGTTCTCGGCCACCGGCTTGGAGAACAGGTCGATGAAGGTGCGCTTGACGTTGCCGATCTCGATGCGGTCCTGGGGGCGCTTGGGGCCGGCCAGCGACGGCGCCACGGTGGACAGGTCGAGCGTCAGCAGCTTGGTGTAGTTGATGTCCTTGGCCTTGGGCACGCCGAACATCTTCTGGGCCTTGAAATAGGCTTCGAACGCGGCGATTTCTTCCGGCGTGCGGCCGGTGCCCTTGAAGTATTCGATGGTGCGGTCGTCGACCGGGAAGAAGCCCATGGTGGCGCCGTACTCGGGCGCCATGTTGCCGATGGTGGCGCGCTCGGCCACCGACAGGCTGGCGGTGCCTTCGCCGCAGAATTCGACGAACTTGCCCACCACCTTTTCACGGCGCAGCATCTCGGTGATGGTCAGCACCAGGTCGGTGGCGGTGACGCCGCCGCGCAGCTGGCCCTTGAGCTCGACGCCCACCACGTCCGGGGTCAGGAAATACACCGGCTGGCCCAGCATGCCGGCCTCGGCCTCGATGCCGCCCACGCCCCAGCCCACCACGCCGATGCCGTTGATCATGGTGGTGTGGCTGTCGGTGCCCACCAGCGAATCGGGGTAGTAGACGTTGTTCTTCTGGTGCACGCCGCGCGCCAGGTATTCCAGGTTGACCTGGTGCACGATGCCGAAGCCCGGGGGCACCACGCCGAAGGTGTCGAAGGCCTGCATGCCCCACTTCATGAACTGGTAGCGCTCCTGGTTGCGCTTGAATTCCAGCTTCATGTTCAGGTCCAGGGCGTTCTTGGTGCCGAAGTAGTCGATCATGACCGAGTGGTCGACCACCAGGTCGACCGGCACCAGGGGCTCGATGCGCTTGGGGTCCTTGCCCATCTTGTCGGCCACCGAACGCATGGCGGCGATATCCGCTAGCAGCGGCACGCCGGTGAAGTCCTGCAGCACCACGCGCGCCACCACGAAGGGAATCTCGTCTTCGCGCTTGGCGTTGGCCTGCCAGCTGGCCAGTTGCTTGATGTGTTCTTCGGTGACCTTCTGGCCGTCGCAGTTGCGCAACACCGACTCGAGCACGATGCGGATCGAGACCGGCAGACGCTGCACGTCCACCCCCAGGGCTTTGCCCAGGGCCGGCAGGGAATAGAACTGACAGGACTTGCTGCCGATCTTGAAGTTCTGGAGGGTATTGAACGTGTTGTGCGGCATGATGGGGACTCCGTGGGTTTGGGACCGCGTAAAGCTGCCATTTTCTGGCGTTTTGGCGCGCTTGTCATTGTATGTGAGACACCGCTGCCTGGGTCCTTATGTCTTATATCTTATATAAGACTTGCGCCGCGGGTCAAAGTTCCCCTGGCCCGGGTGGGGGCATGCCCGCGTCGGGCAGCCGCGCACGCAAGAAATCGATGAAAACCCGCAGTTTCAGCGCCATGTGCGCGCGGTGCGGGTAATACAGATAGAAGCCGGGAAAGGTCGCGGTCCAGTCCTGCAGCACCGGCACCAGCGCCCCGTTCGCCAGGTGCGCAAGAATGGGATCTTCCAGGACATGGATCAAGCCCAGCCCGTCCAGCCCGGCCTGCACCATCAGCGCGAAATCGTTGGTGACCAGCCGGTGCGGCACGTCCACTTCGAGCAACTGGCCGTCGGGCCGCTGGTATTCCCAGCGGTACAGCGTGCCGCGGCTCTCGAAGCGGGTGCCGATGCAGTCGTGGCCGGCCAGGTCGGCCGGGCTGGCCGGCGGTGGGCCGCCATGGCGGCGGAAATAGGCGGGCGAGCCCGCGGTGACCATGCGCTGGTTGCGGCTGATGCGTACCGCCACCATGTCGCGCGCCAGGTTCTCGCCCAGCCGGATGCCCGCGTCGAAACCGCCCGCCACCAGGTCGGACAGGCCGTCGTCGAGCACCAGTTCCAGCGTGATGCCGGGATAGCGCGCCTGGAATTCGGCCAGGTGCGGGGTAATGAGCAGGCCGCAGGCTACCCGCGAGCTATTGATGCGCAGCGTGCCGGCCGGGTGGCCGCGCGCCGCGTCCAGGTCTTCGAGCGCCTCGCCGATGGCGCCCAGCGCCGGGCGCACGCGTTCCAGCAGGCGCTGGCCGGCCTCGGTCAGCCCGACCCGGCGGGTGGTGCGGTTGAGCAGGCGCACCCCGAGACGCGCTTCCAGCCCCCGCAGCGTCTGCGACAGGGCCGAGGCCGATACCCCCAGTTCGGCCGCCGCGCGCGTAAAGCTGCCGTAGTGCGCCACGCGCGCGAAGGCGTGCACGGCGGGCAGCAGGTGGGCAGGGAATTCCATGGCGTGCCAATTATGAAGTACAGCTTCACAAGGCATCAATCCTGATGCTATTTTTCTTAGCGGTCCGGGGCCCTAGAGTACGGCCATGGCGGTCGCATTCCGCGTCGTCGCCAACTCGATCTCGGGGAAACATGACCATGAATCACTATGTCACGCTGGGCCGTTCCGGATTGCGGGTCAGCCCGTTCTCGCTGGGCACCATGACCTTCGGCAACGAATGGGGCTGGGGCGCCGAGCAGCCAGTGGCGCGCCAGCTGTTCGATCAGTACCGCGCCGCGGGCGGCAACTTCATCGACACGGCCGACATGTACACCAACGGCACCAGCGAAAGCTGGCTGGGCCAGTTCGTGCAGGAGAGCGGCGGCCGCGACCAGCTCGTGATCGCCACCAAGTATTCATACAACGCCCAGCCGGGCAACCCGAATGCCGGCGGCAACCAGCGCAAGAATTTCCAGCGCGCGCTGGAAGGATCGCTCAAGCGGCTGCGCACCGACTACATCGATCTGTATTACCTGCACACCTGGGACCGCCTGACGCCGGCCGACGAGGTCATGCGCGCCATGGACGATGCCGTGCGGGCCGGCAAGATCCGCTACGTCGGCCTGTCGGACGTGCCTGCCTGGTACGCGTCGCGCGCGCAGACGCTGGCGCAGTGGCGGGGCTTCGAGCCGGTGGCCGCGCTGCAGCTCGAATACTCGCTGGTCGAACGCAACGCCGAACGGGAATTCGCCGACCTGGCGGTCGAGCAGGGCATGGGCATCGTGCCGTGGAGCCCGCTGGCGATGGGCCTGTTGTCCGGCAAGTACCGGCCGAGCGGGGACGGCAGGTTCGGCGAGGGGCGGCTGCAAACCGTGGCGGGCGACCCGGCGCCGGGCTTCGATCGCTTTACGGAGCGCAATTTTGCCATCGTGGCTGAATTGGAACGCGTGGCGGACGAGCTCGGCAAACCGATGGCGCAGGTCGCGCTGAACTGGCTGGCGGGCAGGAAGGGCGTGTCCAGCATCATCCTGGGCGCCACCAAGCCGGTGCAATTGCAGGAGTCGCTGGCCTCGCTCGAATTCGCGCTGCCCGATGAGGCCGTGCGGCGGCTCGACGCCGCCAGCGCGCCGGCCGCGCCGTTTCCCTATTACATGTTCGCCGACGTGCAGCAGCGGCGCATCCACGGCGGCGTGCAGGTGGCTTCGCGTCCGGCGGGATATGCGCCGGCCACCGTTATCAGCGCGTCGGCCGAGGCCTAGCCGCGCTGTTCGCCGGCTTCCTGCCACGGGCCGGGAGCGGCGCGCGGGGCGGTTCAGGGCAGGGCGTCCAGCCGTCGATCCAGCGCGGGAGTGTCCGGCAACGACAGGCCGAATGCGTCGCGCAGCACCGCGCGGATGTCGGCGGCGGTGGCCAGCCGGCGCCTGGTGCTGGGGCCGTCCAGCCGATGCTCGGCGTAGTCGCGGCCTTGCAGCGCCAGGCGGCCGCCCGGAATCGGGCGCGCCGCGACCAGGCCGGTCACGAAATGCGAATCCGGATGGGTGGAAAGATAGTAGTTGCTGACTTCGTAATCGACCTGGTAGGCGGGCTGCAGGTCGAAGCGGTACAGCGTGCGCCACTGTCCCTGCACACGGCTTTGCAGGCGCCAGAATGCGTCATCGCGCAGCAGGCGGAACTGCCCGTGCGGCGTGTCCTGGGCGAGACCGGCAAGCAGGTGCAGTGCGCCGGTGGGCGTCTGTCCGCCGAATCCCACGTCCACGATACGCGGCCCGTCGTCCAGCCGCACCGCCAGCAGCATGTGGGAACGCGGGGTGATGGCGTCGTCCGGCCGGTTCCACAGCACCCGCGCCGACAGGTCGTCGACCGTGTAGCCGAGCGCGCGCAGGACGGCGCCGAACAGCAGGTTGTGTTCATAGCAGTAGCCGCCGCGGCGTTCGCGCACCAGCTTGCGCTCGATGTCCCGCAACCCCAGGCTGACGGGCAGGCCGGCGAACGGATTCAGGTTCTCGAACGGGATCGCCTGCGCATGGTGCAACACCAGCCGCTGCAGCGTGTCGAGCGACGGGCCGCCGGAGATATCCGGCTGGCCGATGCGGGACAGGTAGGCGGGCAGGTCGGGCTGAAAAGCCATGGCGGCGTGGGTGGCGACGGTGTTGGCCAAGCCTTAGTGTATCGCCGGGGCGGCTGGCCGCCCCGCCTGGCAGGCGCCCCGGGACCGCCGCCCCGGGGCGCCTGTGAGTCCGCGCGCCATACGCGGCCGTCAGGCCGGCACCAGGCCCTTCTGCCGCTTCTCGCGGCGGCCCTGCATGCCCCACACCAGGGCCAGCAAGGCCAGCGCCGGCACGTAGATCCAGAACTCGGACGGGCGGTTGGGGTTCGGCACCTTCACGTCGACCACGTCCCAGCCCTGTTCCCAGCCCGCGCGGCGGGCCCGGCTGCCGAACTGCACGGCGCCGATCTGCACCTGGTCTCCCAGGGCGGTGACCATCAGGCCGGCTTCGCTCAGGCGCTTGCGCCCAGCCGCCACGCCGGTGCTGGTGTCGCCCTCGGGCAGCGCGGGCAGGGCCACCGCCACCGTCTTGGTGAGTTCGTCGCCTTCGATGTTCATGCCGTGCAGCACCGCCACCAGCCGGCCGCCGTCAGGCAGCGAGCCGGCCGTGGCGACCAGTTCGGACGCCGGGCGGCTTTCGTACTTGTCGGCCAGGTGGTTCATGAACCAGTCCGGGCGGAACAGCATGAAGGTCACCAGCAGCAGCACGCCGATTTCGAGCATGGAGCAGCGCACCCGCATCCAGCCCAGCGTAGCCGCGGCGAAGGTCAGCGACGCGAGGGTCGCGCCGCCCACCACCAGCAGCAGTTCCCACCAGCCGTGCACGTCGATCAGCAGCAGCAGCGGGTTGAACACGAACATGAACGGCAGCACGGCGGTGCGCAAGGCGTAGGTGGTGCCCTGGATGCCGGTCTTGATCGGGTCTTCGCCCGAGATGGCCGCCGCGGCGAAGGTCGCCAGGCCCACCGGCGGCGTGATGTCCGCCATGATGCCGTAATAGAACACGAACATGTGCACCGCGATCAGGGGAATCACCAGCCCGTTCTGGGCGCCCAGCTCCACCACCACCGGCGCCATCAGCGTGGCCATCAGGATGTAGTTGGCCGTGGTGGGCATGCCCAGCCCGAGGATCAGGCACACGATGGCGGTGAAGACCAGCATCAGCAGCACGCTGCCCATCGAGATCAGCTCGACGAAGGCCGTCATGCGCAAGCCCAGGCCGGTCAGCGTGATGGCGCCCACGATCAGGCCGGCCGTGCCGCAGGCGATGGCGATGCCGATCATGTTGCGGGCGCCGTCCTCCAGCCCGCCGATGGCTTCGCGCCAGCCGCGGCCCAGCGCGGGCGCCACCGGCTGGTTGCGGAACCAGGCCGTCAGCGGCCGCTGGGTGATCATCTGCACCAGCATGGCCAGCGCCGCCCAGAAGGCCGACAGGCCGGCCGACAATTGCTCGATGCTCAGGCACCACACCAGGATGCCGATGGGGATCAGGAAATGCAGGCCCGCCCGCACGGTGGGCCAGGGTTCCGGACGCACCGGGTTGGTGACGCTGATTTCCTCGGGCAGGTCGGGATGGCGGGCCGCCATGCGCAACAGCCAGACGTTGAGCACGACCAGCAGCGCCAGCAGTATCCATACCGCGGCGGCGCCGGCGACGGCCTTGACGCCCATGCCGATCCAGTAGATGAGCCCCATCACGATCAGCGTGCCGCAGATGCCCATGCCCCAGCCGGCCAGTTTCTGCAGCGGCGTGCGCGGCTGGCCGGCCGACATCATGGGCTGGATGCCTAGCTTGAGGGCTTCCAGGTGCACGATGTAGAACAGCGCGATGTAAGAGATCGACGCGGGCAGGATCGCGTGGCGGATGATGTCCGTGTACGGGATGCCCACGTACTCGATCATCAGGAACGCGGCCGCGCCCATCACCGGCGGCATGATCTGGCCGTTCACCGATGAGGCGGTCTCGATGGCGCCGGCGCGGATGCCGCCATAGCCGGCCTTCTTCATCAGCGGAATGGTGAAGATGCCGCCCGTGACCACGTTGGCCACCGACGAGGCCGACACCAGGCCGTTGACCGCCGACGAGACCACCGCCACCTTGGCGGGGCCGCCGCGCAGGTGGCCCAGCAGGGCGAACGAGACCTGCATCATGTAGTTGCCGGCGCCGCACTTGTCCAGCAGCGAGCCCAGCAGCACGAAGATGAAGATGTACGACACCGACACGCCGAGCGCCACGCCGTAGACGCCTTCGGTGGTCAGCCACATGTGCGAGGCCAGGCGCTCGAGCGAGGCGCCGCGGTGCGCCAGCACGTCAGGCAGCCAGGGGCCGGCCAGCACGTACAGCACGAAGACGGCGCCCAGCACGGTCATGGGCAGGCCCAGCGAGCGGCGCGTCACTTCCAGCAGCAACAGCAGGCCGATGACGGCGGTGGCGACGTCCAGGCTGGTGGGCTGGCCCGGCCGGGCGGCCAGCTCTTTATAGAACAGGAACAGATAGGCGCCGCAGAAGGCGGCGACGATGGCCAGTACCCAGTCGTGCCAGGGCATGCGATCGCGCGGCGAGCTCTTGCGCGCGGGGTAGGCCAGGTAGCCCAGGAACATGGCGATGCCCAGGTGCAGCGCGCGGGCCTCGGTGTCGTTGAAAATGCCCCAGTTCAAGGCGAAGGGCAGCGGCGAGGCATACCAGAGCTGGAACAGCGACCACAGCAGCGCGCCCAGCGCGAGCGTGGCGCCAGCGATGCCGCCGGCCTGGCGCCCGCCGCGGTCGACATCGGCAACCAGTTGTTCCAGATCGGCAGTCGTGGTGGACGGCTCGGTCTTCATTGAATTTCCCCAGCGTGTTCGGGTGGCCGGCAGGCGGGGCCGCGCCTGGCGCGGCCCGGTCCGGCATCATGGTGAAACAGGGGCCGGCCGCGGCGCCAGGGCGCGCGGCCGGCCGGCGCGGGCGCTTAGAGCATGCCCTTTTCTTTGAAGTACTTCTCGGCGCCCGGGTGCAGGGGCGCGGACAGGCCGTTCTTGACCATGTCCTCGGCCTTCAGGTGCGCGAAGGCGGGGTGCAGCTTCTTGAAGTCGTCCAGGTTGTCGAACACGGCCTTGACCACGGTATACACCGACTCTTCGGGCACGTCCGCCGACGTGACGAAGGTCGCGGTCACGCCGTAGGTCTTGACGTCTTCCGGGTTGCTCGGATACAGGCCGCCGGGAATGGTGGCATGCGCGTAGTACGGATACTTGTCGACCAGCTTGTCCACCGCCGGGCCGGTCAGCGACACCAACTGGGCGCCGCAGGTGGTGGTCGGGTCCTGGATGTTGGCCGACGGGTGGCTCACGCCGTAGAAGAAGCCGTCGATCTTGCCGTCGCACAGCGCCGAGCCGTGCTCGTCGGGGCGCAGTTCCGAAGCCAGCGAGAAGTCCTTCAGGGTCCAGCCCATGGTGGCCAGCAGTTCTTCCATGGAGGCGCGGGTGCCCGAGCCCGGGTTGCCGACGTTGAAGCGCTTGCCCTTGAAGTCCTCGAACGACTTGATGTTGGCTTCCTTGCGGGCCACCACCGTGAACGGCTCGGGGTGGATGGAGAACACCGAGCGCAGCTTCTTGAACTCGCCGCTGTCCTTGAACTGGCCCTGGCCGTTGTAGGCGTTGAAGCCCACGTCGGACTGCACCACGCCCAGGTCCAGCTCGCCGGCCTTGATGGTGTTCACGTTGAACACCGAGCCGCCGGTGGATTCGACCGAGCAGCGCAGCCCATGGGAGGAGCGGTCCTTGTTGACCAGCCGGCAGATGGCGCCGCCGGCGGCGTAGTACACACCCGTGACCCCGCCGGTGCCGATGCTGACGAACTTCTGCTGCGCCGCGGCGGGAAGCGGGGCGGCGAACGCCAGGGCGACGGCCGCGCACGCGGCGGCCAGCCCCAGGGTGGTTTTCTTCTTGCCCAAGGTGTGTTTGACAGACTTGCTCATACAAACTCCTTTTGAGGATTTTCCCCGTGAGTATGCCGGTCGTTCCGGCGATCGATGCGCCCGAGCCGGGGCGCGTTGCTTGTGGCGCCGGGATTGTGCCCCGACGCAGAGAATAACGCTAGGGGCTGTTCCGCCAAAGTCAGCGCTCCTAGCCGCGCGCTTGCGCGATGGCCGCGTCGATGGCGCCGGCCAGGCGCTCGGTGAGCTGGTCCAGTTCGTCGTCCGACACGATGAACGGCGGGGCCAGCAGGACATGGTCGCCGAGCTGGCCGTCGATGGTGCCGCCCATGGGGTATACCATCAGGCCGCGCGCCATGGCCTCGCGCTTGATCCGGGCGTGCAGCGTGTGCCGCGGGTCGAAGGGTTGCTTGCTGGCGCGGTCGGCCACCAGCTCGACGCCCATGAACAGCCCGCGTCCGCGGATGTCGCCCACGTGCGGGTGATCGCCCAGCGCCGCGACCAGGCGCTGGCGCAGGCCCGCGCCCTGCTCGCGCACGCGCGCGAGCAGGCCGTCGCGGCGGATCACTTCCTGTACCGCCAGCGAGGCGGCGCACGCGGTGGCGTGCCCCAGGTAGGTATGGCCGTGCTGGAAGAAGCCGCTGCCGGCGCTCATGGCGGCCACGATCTTCTCCTGCGCCATGACCGCGCCGATCGGCTGGTAGCCGCCGCCCAAGCCCTTGGCGATGGTGATGAGATCCGGCACGACGTCCTCCTGTTCCACTGCGTACAGCGTGCCGGTGCGTCCCATGCCGCACATGACTTCGTCGGCGATCAGCAGCACGCCGTAGCGGTCGCACACCTCGCGGATGCGGCGGAAGTAGCCCGGCACCGCCGTCAGCGCGCCGGCCGTGGCGCCGACCACCGGTTCGGCCACGAACGCGATGACGCTGTCGCCGCCCAGGCGCACGATGGTGTCTTCCAGTTCCTGGGCCAGGCGCGCGCCGTAGGCCTCGGGCGACTCGTCGGCGCCGCGGTCGCGATACTCATAGCAGGGAGCCACGTGCGTGACGTCGATCAGCAGCGGCTTGAACTGCGCGCGCCGCCATTCGTTGCCCCCCACCGCCAGCGCGCCCAGGGTGTTGCCGTGGTAGCTCTGGCGGCGCGCGATGATGTGGCGCCGCTGCGGCTGGCCGATCTCGACGAAATACTGGCGCGCCATTTTCAGCGCCGCCTCGACGGCTTCGGAACCGCCCGACACAAAGTAGGCATGGCTGGTGCCGGCGGGCGCGTCGGCTACCAGCCGGTCCGCCAGCCGCTCGGCGACTTCGGTGGTGAAGAAGCCGGTATGCGCGTAGGCAAGCTTGTCGATCTGCGCGTGCATGGCGGCCTGCACATCGGGATGGCTGTGCCCCAGGCAGGAAACGGCGGCGCCGCCCGAGCCGTCGAGATAGGCGTTGCCGGCACTGTCGTACAGCCAGGCGCCCTGGCCGCGAACCGCCACCGGAGGGGTGGCGCGCAAGGATCGGTGTAGTACGTGGGTGGTGCTCATGTCGGTCGATGTCGTGAAGGATTGACGCGCGAGGCGTTCAGGAAGGGGTGTTGCAAAACGGGTAGGCCGAGCGGTCGGCGTGGCGATACGGCAGCGTGGTCAGGTCGGCGGGGCCATAGTCGGGCGTGTCGACGATCAGG
Organism: Bordetella genomosp. 2; assembly: GCF_002261345.1. GTDB lineage: Bacteria > Pseudomonadota > Gammaproteobacteria > Burkholderiales > Burkholderiaceae_B > Bordetella_A. The sequence goes on from NZ_NEVT01000003.1 coordinate 1,184,170, forward strand.
ATCTCCTGGGCCAGCGGCTCGTAGTGATGGCGGAAGTGCGTCTTCGAGCGCAGCACGATCATGTCGAAGTCGGTGGATTTCAGGCCATAGATGCGGAACGGGTCCTCGTCGACGCCGAACACATAGTTGGACGTGACGCTGACCGATATGCCGCCGACCTGCAGCAGGGCGCTCGGCCCGAGGTCGACGGGCATGCCGTGGTTCATCCGGCCCGACACCCGGAACTGCATGGGCCCGGCCTGCAGCACCCGGGCCTCGACCCGCAGGCGTGGCCCGGCCCGTTCCGACGACCAGCCGCCCAGCTCGATCGCGCCGGTATTGCCGGCGCCGATCTCGGCCGCGCGGCGCGCCGCTTGCGGATCCATCAGGAAAGGCACGGCGGCGCCGCCGACCCCGCGCGCCAGCAACTCCGCCAGCACGTAAGTGGAGTCATTCATGCGGTCGGCGTGTTCCAGCAGCACGTACGGCTTGGCGGCGGGATGGGCCAGCACATAATCGACCGCCTGGCGCACCCCCATGACCGGCAGCGCGTGATACAGGTCGTGGCGCCGGGCGCGGATGCGGTCGCCGAGGCGCTCGGCCAACTCGCGGGCGCGGTCGGGGGCCGCGTCGGTCACGCACAACACCGAAAACCCGGTATTGGGGGCGTCCGCATAGGAAAAGCCGGCCATCACGGAGATGTCCAGGTAGCCGGGCTCGGCGCTCTCCAGTTCGCGTGCCTCGGCCAGGATCCCGGCCAGGCAGGGCAGCGCCGTGGCGCTGAAGATGCTGGGGACCAGCACGCCCGGCTTGGCGATCGCCATGGCGGGGCGCAGTTCGCCGCGCAGCGTGCGCACCAGGCAGCGCGCGGCTCGGCGGCCCGTCTCGCCCATGTCGGTATGGGGCGACTGCTGGTACGCAAAGGCGGCGTCCAGGTTGCGCAGCGTGCCGGCATCCAGGTTGCCGTGATAGTCGAACGCCACCATCAGCGGCATGCCGGGGCCGATCGCGGCGCGGACCGTGTCGATGATGTAGCGTTCCGGGTCCAGGTAGGACGGCGCCCAGGACGCGCCGTGCAGGTGCAGTAGCACGCCGTCGAGCTCGTCGCGCCGGGTCCGCAGCGCGGCGGCGATTTCCTGCGCATAGCGCTCGACCGCCTCGTCCGAGGCCGGCCCGAGCGCGCCGCGATACGCGTTGACGATGGGCTCCATCTCGGCGCCTTCCTGTTCGCAGATGTCGATGAAGCCGCCGATGACGGTATTCGTGCCGCGCAGCGCCGCGATGATGTCGGCGCCGCGCTGGCAGCCTTGTTCGAAATCGGCATAGGTGGAGACCACCGGCAGAAAACTGACCGACTCGATATGGAAACCGGCGATGGCGATGCGCATGGCTTGCCTCATTGCACGGGCAGTTTGGCCTGCTTGACCACTTCGGCCCACTTGTGGGCTTCCTGTGCGGCATAGTCCGCCAACGCCTGGGGCGAGCCGCCGACGATCTCCACCCCCATCTCCTGCAGCCGCTCGCGGATGGCGGGCGCCTGCAGCGCCTTGTTGAGGGCGGCATTGAGTTTCTGCACGACATCGGCCGGCGTGCCGGGCGGAGCCACCAGGCCGCCCCAGGCGACGCTTTCGAAACCGGGCTGCAGCGTTTCGGCGACCGTGGGCACATCGGGAAACAGCGGCGAGCGCTGCAGGCTGGTGATGGCCAGCGGCCGCAGCTTGCCGGACTGGAGATGCGGTCCGATGCTGGGCGTGTTGTCGATCAGGGCCTGCACGGTGCCGCCGATCACGTCGGTGGTGGCGGCGGGGCTGCCGCGATAGGGAACGTGCATCATGCGCAGGCCGGCGGTTTGCGCCAACAGTTCGCCGCTCAGGTGGCCAGAGGTGCCCTGGCCGGGCGAGGCGTAGGTCACCTGGTCCGGATGCTGTTTCACGTAGTCGGCGAATTCGCGCGCCGTCCGGGCCGGGACCTGCGGGTTGACGGCCAGCACATTGGCCACCTTGACCAGCAGCGCGATCGGCGCAAGACGGTCCGGGTCGTAGGGCAGCTCCTTGAAGGTGCTGCGGTTGATCGCCAGCGTGACGTTGTTGGCGTAGCCGATGGTATAGCCGTCCGGCCGCGCGCGATAGACCTCGCTGATGCCGGCGATGCCGGACGAGCCCGGCTTGTTTTCCACCACCAGCGTCTGGCCGAGTTCCTGGCCGACCTGTTGCGCCAGCAGGCGGATGATGATGTCGGGCGAGCCGCCAGCGGCGGACGGCACGACCACCTTGATTGCCCGTTGCGGATAATCCTGCGCGGCCGCGGCCGCGGGCGCCGCCAGCACGGCGCACAGCAGGGCGCCATACAACCGGGATTTCATGCTGCCGCCATGCGTGTGAGACACGGTATTTTCCCCTTGTATCGATTCAGTGGTTGGATTGCCCTACGTAGGCCGACCAGAACACCTTGTCGGCCTGCATGCGTTCTTCGATTTCGCTCAGCCGGTTCAGCACCGCCTCGCCGCCGCGCGCGGTCAGCCGGGCGATCAGGTGTTCGGCCAGGCCCAGCAGGCCGGCGGTGGTATGGAAGAAAGAACCCGGCCCGCGCTGCGCCGGCCGCTCGCGCACGCCGTCGCGGTCGGGGCGCTGGAACAGCAATACATGGCGCGAATGCACGGCCAGCGGCGCCAGCGTGTCGTCGGTCAGCGCGATCACGGCAACGCCTTGCTGCGCCGCCTGGCGCGCCAGGCGCACGGTGGCGGTCGGGTAGGGCGCCTGGGAAATGGCGACCAGCGCATCGCCTTCGCGCAGATTGTCGATGGCCTCGGCCTGCAGCCCGCCCAGGCCGTCGATGAGCGTGCTGTTGCGGCGCACGAGCTGGTAGGCATAGTGCATCTGGAAGGCAATGCCGAAGGCCGAGCGCGAACCCAGGAACCCCACCTGGCGCGCTTCCAGCAGGGTCTTGACCGCCGCGTCGAAGGCCGCTGAGCTGTTGAGCGAGCAGACCGACTGGATCGCCTCGGCCTGCAGGCTGGTCAGCGCATCGTGGCCCGGCTTGCCGGCGCTGCCCTCGGCGGCCTGCAGTTCGGCGGCCCGCTCGCGCAGGGAGGCCGGGCGCTCGCCGGCCAGGGCCTGCTGGAACGGCCCCCCGGAACGCCTCGTAGCTGTCATAGCCGGCCGCCCGCGCGAGCCGCAGCATGGTGGCCGGCGCCACCCCCACGGCCTGCGCCTGGCGGCGCATCGACCACAGGCCCACTTCGGCCGGATGGTCGGCCACCCAGTGCGCCGCCCGCTGCAGTTCGGGCGACAACTGTTCCAGCAGGCTTTGCAGGCGCTGCAATACCGGCAGGGGCGGAAAGGGCGGCGGCACGGCGGGGAAGCGGGGCGGCTAGAAGAAAAAACACATGATAAATAACAGGTCGATCAAAAAACATATGTTTTTTCGCGACTCAGGGTAATCCTGATGGGCGCCGTGTCGTGCCGCGTCCAGCCGGGATTCCTCCCGGGATTGTTTCAAGCGCCCCTGAAAAGTTGATATTTTTCATCATCTTCTTGAAACATGAATTTATTTATTCACAATTTGTGGTCATTGCGGGTTGACCTGGGCTCGGCGGCGGCATATTATCTGGGTAGAATCATTTGAGTAGAAATCAATCCTACTGAACTATTTTCAGTCATGAACAACGTTTCTTCGCCCGATCCGTCACAGCAGTACGACTTGCGCATCCTGCGTGCCCTGCGCCGCATCACGCGCTCGATCGCGCTGCATTCGCGCCAGCTGGCGGCGGTCAGCCACATCACCGCCCCCCAGCTCATGTGCCTGCGCACCGTGATCGCCAACGGGCCGCTGACGGCCACCGCCATCAGCCGTGAAATCCACGTCAGCCCCAGCACGGTCGTGGGCATTCTCGACCGCCTGGAAGACAAGGGCCTGGTGCGCCGCGAGCGCGGCCGGGAAGACCGCCGCATCGTGTTCGTATCGGCCACCGACGCCGGCCGCGAGCTGGCCGCCCAGGCGCCGTCGCCGCTGCAGAAACACCTGGCCGACGCGCTCAATGCGCTGCCCGAACTCGAGCAGGCCACCATCACCCTGGCGCTCGAGCGCATCGTCACCCTGATGGAACAGGAAGGGCATGCGGTCGAGGCGCACGGCGATGTCTCGTCGCCCATTCTCGAAGTGCCTACCGGCGGGGCGCCGCCTGAATCGGGGCTGGTCGTATGAGGGGGCAAGCTCTGCACACCCCCCAGTCTTCATCGGCCGTCCAGCCGGCCGCTTCCCCGCGCCTGCAATTGCGGGCGCCGCGCCGCACCGACGGGGCCGCGCTGCACCGCCTGGTGTCCGAGTGCCCGCCGCTCGACGTCAATTCCCTGTATGCCTATCTGCTGCTGTGCGAGCACTTCAGCGCCACCTGCGTGGTGGCCGAAAGCGCCGGCGGCCGCATCGATGGGTTCATTTCCGCATATTTGCCGCCAGCCCGGCCCGACGTGATCTTCGTCTGGCAGGTTGCCGTGCATTCCCGCGCACGCGGCCAACGGTTGGGCCGCGCCATGCTTCGCGAGCTCTTGCAGCGCAAGGAGCTGGAGCATGTTCGTCATCTTGAAACCACGGTGGGGCCTGATAACCAGGCATCGCGCCGCACCTTCGCCGGCCTGGCCGGCGAGCTGGGCGCGCACGTTTCCGAGCAGCCGTTCTTCGACCGGCAATTGTTCGGCGGCGCCGACCATGACGACGAGATGTTGTTGAGGATAGGTCCGTTCACGCTGCCGTCCCGCCAGGGTTCGTGACCCGCGGCGGGGCGCCGGCCGGCGGCCCTATCGGAACCGGGACGCAGTCTTGCCCGAATGCCCATGTGGGCGTCGGTGGCGGCTGTGTCTGTCAATTCACGAGTTGAAGGGAGGATTCTATGGACTTGAAAATCTTTGACCGGATGGAGTCGGAAGTGCGAGGCTACATCCGGTCGTTTCCGGTGATATTCAATCAGGCGCGGGGCTCCGTCCTGATCGATGAGGAAGGTGGCGAGTACATCGACTTCTTCAGCGGCGCGGGCACCTTGAATTACGGCCACAACAATCCTGTCTTCAAGGAAAAACTGCTCGAGTACCTGGAATCCGACGGCGTCGTGCATGGCCTGGACATGGCCACCAGCGCCAAGAAGCAATTCCTGGAAGCCGTCGACCGCGTGCTGCTCAAGCCGCGCAACTGGCAATACACCCTGCAGTTCACCGGGCCGACCGGCACCAACGCGGTCGAGGCGGCGCTGAAGATCGCGCGCCAGGTCAAGGGCCGTTCCAACATCATTTCCTTCACCCACGGATTCCACGGCGTCAGTGGCGGCTCGCTGGCCGCGACGGCCAACATGAAGTTCCGCGACGCGGCCGGGTATGCCCTGGGCAACACGACCTTCATGCCGTACGACGGCTACTTCGGTCCCGACGTCGACACCATCGCCTATCTCGAGCGCATGCTGGAAGACCCCAGCAGCGGCCTGGACAAGCCGGCCGGCGTGATCGTCGAGACGGTGCAAGGCGAGGGCGGCGTCAACGTGGCCACGCTGCGCTGGCTCAAGGAGCTGGAAAAGCTGTGCCGCCGCCACGACATGCTGCTGATCGTCGACGACATCCAGGTGGGCTGCGGCCGCACCGGCAGCTTCTTCAGTTTCGAATCGGCCGGCATCCGCCCCGACATCATCACCCTGTCGAAATCCCTCTCGGGTTTCGGCCTGCCGATGTCGCTGGTGCTGATGAAGCCCGAGCTGGACATCTGGAAGCCGGGTGCGCACAGCGGCACGTTCCGCGGCAACAACCTGGCCTTCGTCACCGCCACCCAGGCGCTGGACACCTACTGGGCCAGCGATGCGTTCTCGACCGAAGTGCAGCGCAAGGAGCGGCTGGTGCGCGACTGGCTGGAGAACCTGGCCCACAGCTATCCCAACGCCGGCCTGGCCGTGCGCGGCCGCGGCCTGATCCAGGGCCTGGTGACCACCGCCGATCCGGCGCTGGCCAATCGCATCGCGCACCAGGCATTCAAGCGCGGCGTCGTCATCGAGACCTCGGGCGCGCAAGACGAAGTGCTGAAGCTGCTGCCGGCGCTGACCATCGAGGACGATCTGCTGGCCCGCGGCCTGGAAACCATCGAGGCCGCCGTCGCCGAGGCGCTGGGTGAAAGCGGGCAGTCCGCCCGCGTTCTGAAATTTGGAGGAAAACGCCGATGATCGTACGCAATGTGAAAGATGTGATCGGGACCAAGGACGAGGTCCGTACCGAAACCTGGGTCAGCCGCCGCGTGCTGCTGAAGAAGGACGGCATGGGATTCTCGTTCCACGAGACCACCATTTTTCCCGGCGGACGCACGCACATCCACTACAAGAACCATCTTGAAGCGGTCTGGTGCATCGAAGGCGACGGTTCCATCGAGACGGTCGCCGACGGCAAGAAATACGAGCTGGGACCGGGCGTGGTGTATGCCCTGAACGAAAACGACGAGCACTGGCTGTGCGGCGGCAAGGAGCCGCTGCGCGTCATCTGCGTGTTCAACCCGCCGCTGACCGGCCAGGAAGTGCACGACGCCGATGGCGTCTATGCGCTGCCAGTCGAAGAGCAAGCGGCCTGAGAACAAGGAGTCTGAATATGATCTCACCTGCCCAGGATCCGTACGCCTCGCGTACGGATCGCAGTTCCGCCATCATCGCCCGCCAGGATCCCGTGGTCTACGGCGAGGGCAAGTACGCCGATGCCCTGTCCGCAGACCAGGTCCAGTCGTACGACCGCGACGGTTTCCTGCTGCTGGAAAACGTGTTCACCGAGGCCGAGGTGCAGGCCCTGGTCGCCGAGGTCGAGCGCATGACGCGCGACCCGGCCATCGTGCGCCGCGAAGAGGCCATCACCGAGCCGGGCAGCAATGCCGTGCGCTCGATCTTCATGGTGCACGTGCTCAATCCCATGCTGGCCCGCCTGACCCGCGACCCGCGCCTGGCCAATGTGGCGCGCCAGTTGCTCGGCTCGGAGGTGTACATCCACCAGTCGCGCGCCAACATGAAGCCCGGCTTCAAGGGCAAAGAGTTCTACTGGCACTCGGACTTCGAGACCTGGCACGTGGAAGACGGCATGCCCGCGATGCGCGCGCTGAGCTGCTCGGTGCTGCTGAGCGACAACAACGAGTGCAATGGCCCGCTGATGCTGGTGCCGGGCTCGCATCGGCAGTTCATCTCGTGCGTGGGCGAAACCCCGCGCGACCACTACAAGCAGTCGCTGAAGAAGCAGGAATACGGCGTGCCCGACCCGGTCAGCCTGCAACTGCTGGTGGAGCAGGGCGGCATCCGCACCATGATGGCCAAGGCCGGTTCAGTGGTGTTCTTCGACTGCAACACCATGCACGGCTCCAACAGCAATATCTCGCCGTGGCCGCGCGCCAATGTCTTCATGGTCTACAACAGCATGGAGAACACGCTCAATGCGCCGAAGTACGGGCTCGACCCGCGTCCGGAGCACATCGCCACGCGCAAGGCCTTCAAGGCGGTCACGCCGCTGGACAAGCTGAAGCTGGTCGAATAGCGCGCCCCCTGGCGCCATGCACGGCCCGCCCAGCGGGCTGCGAGACCCCGGGAGATCCTCCCGGGGTTTTTTTATCCCCAGTTCTGTACGTACAGGTTGTACGTATCGTTGTACACTGCGGGTTTTCGACCATCCGGATCGTCCGGAACCACCCACGCGGCCTGGCGGCCCTTTATCTTTCAATAAAAGCTCCTGGAGACACCCATGAACTCCGACGTTTCCCGCTTCCCCATGTATTCGGCCATGATGAAAGTGCCGGGCGGCCTGATGCTGTTGCCGCTCATCCTCGGTTCGGTCATCGGCACCTTCGCTCCCGACGCGCTGGCCATCGGCGGGTTCACCACGGCGCTGTTCAAGAACAGCGCGCTGCCGCTGATCGCGCTGCTGATCTTCGCCACCGGCACCCAGGTGAACATGCGCACGGGCGGCCCGATCCTGGCCACCGCGGGCACCATCCTGCTGATGAAGACGCTCGTGCCCGCCACGCTGATCGTGCTGTTGGGCAGCTTCGTCGGCCTGGATGGCGTGCTCGGCGTGTCGATCCTGGCGATGCTGGCGGCCTTCGACAACAGCAACGGCGGCCTGTGGCTGGCCTATACCGGCCAGTACGGCGACGGCCGCGACCGCGGCGCCTACGTGGCCAGCGCCGTGAACGACGGGCCGTTCTTCAGCCTGCTGTTCCTGGGCGCTTCCGGCCTGGCCGACATTCCCGTGACGGCGCTGGTCGCCGCGCTGGTGCCGTTCCTGCTGGGCGTGCTGGTGGGCAACCTGGACGTGCAGTGGCGCAACGTGCTCAAGCCCGTGCCCAACATCGTCATCCCGTTCTTCGCTTTCGCGCTGGGCACCGGCATCAACCTGGGCGCCGTGGTCTCGGGCGGTGTCACCGGGCTGATCCTGGGGCTGCTCATCAGCCCCATCACCGGCGCCCTGGTGTACCTGGGCTACCGCTACATCCTGCGCCGCGGCGGCAAGAGCGGCATCGGTTTCGCCGCCGGCACCACGGCGGGCAATGCCATCGCCACGCCCGCGGTAGTGGCCGCCGCCGATCCGACCTTCCAACAGTACGTCAGCACCGCCACCGCGCAGGTGGCCGCGTGCGTGCTGATCAGCTCGATCCTGGCGCCGGTGCTGGCCTCGTACTTCCTGAAGCGGGCCGGCGAGCTCAAGCCGGCCGACGACGTGGCCGTGCCGCTCGAGGGCGGCGAGCAGCCCGCCGAGGCGAGGGTCTGAGCGTGGCCCCGTTCATCGCCATCGTCGCCGACGACCTGACCGGTTCGGGCGACACCGCCGTGCAGTTCGTGCGCGCCGGCTGGCCGACGCAATTGTCGGTGGGCCGGGCCGGACAGGCCCTGGCCGATCCGGCCTCCCGCCGCGCCGAAGTCATCGCCGTCACGACCCACAGCCGGCCCTTGCCGGCGCCCGAGGCGGCCGCCGTGGTGCGCGACGACGTGGCGGCCCTGCGCGCCGCCGGGGTGCGCCGGCTGTACAAGAAAGTGGACTCGACGCTGCGCGGCGCCTTCAAGGCCGAGATCGACGCGGCGCGCCAGGCCTGGCGCGCCGACGCGATCGCCGTGGTATGCCCGGCCTTTCCCGCCACCGGGCGCACCGTGCGCGGCGGCGTCCTGTACGTGGATGGCCGGCCGGTCACCGAGACGTCGGCGGCCACCGACCCGGTCACTCCGGTCACCGAGAGCCATATCCCGACCCTGCTGGGCGGCGCGCAGCTCGCGGCGATCGACGGCGAAACCGCCGAGGCGCTGGCGGCGCGCATCCAGCAGGCCGGAGCCGTGGTGGTGGTCGATGCCGTCACGCCGGCGGATATCGAGCGCCTGGCCTGCGCCATCGCGCTGATCGGCGAGCGGGCATTGCCGGTGGGCTCCGGCGGCCTGGCCGCGCCGCTGGCGCGCCTGTGGGCCGGCGCCGAGTCGCGCGGCCCGGTGGTCGTGGTGGTGACGTCGCAGCACAGCGCGGCACGCCGCCAGGCCGCCGCGTTGCAGGCGGCCGGCGCGCAAGTCTGGTCGCCCACGCTGGCGCAATTGGCTGACGACGCGGCCTGGCACGCCTGGTGTAGCGCCGTGCGCGGCAGCGCGCCCGGCGCCGATACGGCCGCCACGCTCTTGCTGCTGGCGCCGGAAGGCCGGTTGGCCGGGCTGGACTCGGACACGGTCGCCGCGCGCCTGGGCGGCCTGGCCGGGCAATTGATCGAGGCCGGCGGCTGCGCCGGCGTGGTGGCCACCGGCGGCGATGGCGCCAGCGCGGTGCTGGCCGCCGTGCAGGCCGGCGGCATTGCGCTGGTGGACGAGGTCACCGGGGGCGTGCCGCTCGGCACGCTGACCGGCGGCCCGGCCGCCGGACTGCCCATCGTGACCAAGGCCGGCGGCTTCGGCGCCGACGACGTATTGATCCGGGCCGCGCGTGCGGTCCGCGAACGGAGATTCACATCATGACGCAAGACCCCGCATCCCCCCGTATTCCCACTCTGGCCGTGACGCTGGGCGATGTCGCCGGCATCGGGCCGGAGATCACGGCCAAGATGCTGCTGGGCCATGACGACCTGCGCCAGCGCGCGCGCCTGGTCGTGGTCGGCGATGCCGCCGCGCTGCGCAAGGCCGTGCAGGCCCTCGGCGCCGACGCGGCGCAAGTGCGCGTGGTCGAGGGCCCCGAACAGGTCCGCAACGCGCCTGGCACCATCGAAGTCATCCAGGCCGGGCCCTCGCTCGAGCACGTGCCCCTGGGCGAGCTCAACGCCGATGCCGGCGACGGCTCGGTGCGCTTTGTCACCACGGCCTGCGCGCTGGCCCGCGAGGGCCGCATCGACGGCATCGTGACCGCGCCGCTGAACAAGGCCGCCATGCACATGGCGGGCCACAAATGGCCCGGGCACACCGAACTGCTGGCGCACGAGTTCGGCGTGAAGACCTTCTCGCTGGTGCTGTCGGCGGGCGAGCTGTACATCTTCCATGCCACCACGCACGTGTCGCTGCGCCAGGCCATCGAGGACGTGACGCCGCAGCGCATGCGCGCCGTGTTGCGCCTGGCCGGCTCGTTCGCCCGCGCGCTGGGCCGCGGCGACGAGCCGGTGGCGGTCGCCGGCCTCAATCCGCATGCCGGCGAGAACGGCATTTTCGGCAGCGAGGATGCCGACATCCTGGCTCCCGCGGTAGCCGAGGCCAACGCGGCCGGCATCCGCGCCGCCGGGCCGATCCCCGCCGACGCGCTGTTCCCGCAGGCGGTACGGGGCAAGTGGCAGTTCGTCATCGCCTGCTACCACGACCAGGGCCATGCGCCGTTCAAGTCGGTCTACGGCGACGATGGCGTCAACATCACCGTGGGCTTGCCGGTGGTGCGGGTGTCGGTCGACCACGGCACCGCCTTCGACATTGCCGGACAGGGCGTGGCGCGCGAGGAAAGCCTGGTCCTGGCGGCCGAACGCGCCGCCCACCTGGCCCCCGGCTGGTCGCATGTATGGGAAACTGCGCGCTCCACCACCGGAGGCTGATTTCCATGGCGTCGTCCGCCAGTACCGTCGCATCGCTGGATCGCTCCAGCGCCCATCCCCTGCATGCGCAGGTCGCCCAGGCCCTGCGCCGCGAGATCGGCGGACGACGCCTGGCGCCCGGCACCGCGCTGCCCAGCGAGGCGGCGCTGTGCCGTCAGTTCGGCGTGGCGCGCAGCGTCGTGCGGCAGGCCCTGGCGGCGCTGGTGGCCGAAGGGGCCATCCGGCGCGAGCCGGGCCGCGCGCCGACCGTGGCGCCTCCGCTCGAGCATCATCGGATGGTGCAGCGCTCCACTGGCCTGTTCGAGCAGTTCGCCAGCATCGGCACGGCGCTGCGCACCCGGGTCCTGCGCTGCGAGCCCGCGACGGCGCCGCCCGACGTCGCCGCGTTCTTCGGCACAGCCGATGCCTTGCTGCTGGAGCGCCTGCGCAGCGTCGACGACGAAACGCTGGCCTTCGTGCGCACATGGCTGCCGCGCGCGCGCCTGCCGGGCCTGGCGGCCGAACATCTGCACGATGCCTCGCTACATCGCACGCTGGCGCAGCGTTTCGGCCTGCACCCCGGGCGCGGACGCAACCGCATCCGCGCCGTGGGGGCGGACGCCACCCTGGCGCGCGCGCTCGGCGTGCCATCCGGCAGCCCGCTGCTGATGCTGGAAGGGCAGGGCTTCGATCAGGACGGCCGCCCGCTCGAGTGGTTCACCACCTGGCATCGCGCCGAAAAACTGGTGTTCGACGTGGATGTCAGTCCGGCCGGCGAACAGATACAGCCGGCCTTGCCGGATGCGCCAGCCGGCGCGCCGGCCGGCTTCCAGCCAGACGCCTCGCTGGAGGCCGTCGAGCAGGCGCTGTGCGCGGCGCTCGACCAGGTGCGCCGCCTGCGCGGCAAGGCTTAGCCAGCGCCGGCAACGGAGCCTGCCAGCCCGCGCCGGCGCCTTCGATAGCGGATGCTATGCTTGGGCGCCTCCCTCCGATTGCATTGCCGCCATGACCGCCCGCATCGTCAGCCTGCACATCTATCCAATCAAATCCTGCGCCGGCATCGACCTGGCCGAGTCCCCCATCGACCGCGCCGGGCTGGCCGGCGACCGCCGCTGGATGATTCTCACCGCCCAGGGCCAGTTCATGACCCAGCGCCAGTGGCCGGCCATGGCACTGATCCGTCCCGCCATCACGGCCGATGCCCTGGAGCTGCATGCGCCCGGCGTGCCGGCCTTGCGCGTGCCGCTCGACGGTTCGCAATTGGGCGCCACTGTCCGCGAAGTCACCGTATGGAAGGACAGCGTGCCCGCGCGCGAGGAGAGCGCCGAGGCCGCGGCCTGGCTCAGCCGCGTGCTGGGGCTCGACTGCGTGCTGGTCAAGCTGGACGCGCAAGCCCGCCGACCCGCCAAGCCGGAATGGGTGGACCGCTGGCGCGGCAATCATGCCGAGCTGGCCGGGCATTTCGCGGGCGACCACGTGTTCGGCTTCGCCGACGGGTTCCCGCTGCTGGTGACCAACCAGGCCTCGCTCGACGACCTCAACGCACGCCTGGCGGCGCGCGGCGAGCCGGCCGTGCCCATGAACCGCTTTCGCCCCAACATCGTCATCGAGGGCGACTGGGAGGCGTACGAGGAAGACCACACCGCCATGGTGTCGGCGGGCGAGGTGCGCCTGGCCTTCGTCAAGCCCTGTACGCGCTGCCCCATGCCCAACATCGACCAGCGCACGGGCGAGCGCCATGAAGAGCCGGGCCGCACGCTGGCGGGCTACCGCCAGCTGGAGATCGGCGTGGTGTTCGGCCAGAACGCCATCGTCGACGCGCCGCCCGGCGCGCGCCTGCGCGCCGGCGACGCGGTCGACATCGAACTGGATTTCTGACGCCGGCCGGCCCTCACGGGCCGGCGCGGTCAGGAGGACAGCTTCAGGCCGACCAGGCCCGCGGCGATCAGCAGCACGCTGATCACCCGCATGGCGCTCATGCTTTCGCCGAACAGCACGATGCCGGCCACGAAGGCGCCCAGCGCGCCGATGCCCACCCACACGGCATAAGCCGTGCCGAGCGGCAGGCTTTTCATGGCCAGCGACAACAGCCAGAAGCTGATGATCATGCCGGCCAGGGTGATCAGCGAGGGAACCAGGCGGGTGAAGCCATGGGTGTATTTCAGGCCGACGGCCCACACCACTTCGAACAACCCCGCCAATACAAGAATGATCCAGGTCATGGAATGCCCCATTTCAGGAAAGGCCGGCGCGTTGGCCGGCTTGTATGGGGCCGTCCCCGGGAAGTACAGCCGCCGGCACGGGCCGGCGCATGGCGCCAGGCCGTCCCGGCGCGCCAAAGATTATAGAATAGGAGATTGACTGCCGGGTACGGCCGCTTGTCCGTCGGCCGCCGCACCGGCCACGCGCATTTTTCACAAGGTCGTACTCATGAGTTTCCAGGTCACCGTACAACCCAGCCAGCATCAGTTCCCGGTCGAGACCGGCCAGACGGTGCTCGACGCCGCCCTGGCGGCCGGCATCGTGCTGCCCTACAGCTGCCGCAACGGCGCTTGCTCCACCTGCAAGGGCAAGGTCGTTTCCGGCACGGTCGACGCCGGCGAATACCCGGCGCAGATCCTCTCGCCCGAAGAGCTCGCGCAGGGCTACACGCTGTTCTGCCAGGCGCAGCCGCAGTCCGACCTGGTCATCGAGTCGACCGAGGTCCGGCTGGCCAGCGACATCCAGATCCGCAAGCTGCCGGCGCGCGTGCAGGCGCTCGACCTGGCGGCGCCCGACGTCACCGTGCTGCGCCTGCAACTGCCGGCGGCCGAGCCGTTCCGCTACTATGCGGGCCAGTACATCGAAGTCATCCTCAAGGACGGCAAGCGCCGCAGCTATTCCATGGCCGGCGCGCCGCATACCGGCAGCCCGCTCGAGCTGCACATCCGCCACATGCCGGGCGGGGTATTCACCGACCACGTCTTCGGGGCCGGCGACACGCAGATGAAAGTGCGCGAAATCCTGCGCCTGGAAGGGCCGTTCGGTTCGTTCTTCCTGCGCGAAGACAGCGACAAGCCCATCGTGCTGCTGGCCAGCGGCACCGGGTTCGCGCCCGTCAAGGCCATCGTCGAGCACATGGCCCATCACGGCATCCGCCGGCCGGTCGCCCTGTACTGGGGCGGGCGGCGGCCGCGCGATCTCTACATGCACGAACTGGCGCAGTCCTGGGCGCAGTCGCTGCCCGACTTCCGCTATGTGCCGGTCGTCTCGGATGGCCTGCCCGAAGACGGCTGGACCGGCCGCACCGGCTTCGTGCACGAGGCGGTGCTGCAGGACCTCCCCGACCTGTCGGGCCACCAGGTGTACGCCTGCGGCGCTCCTCCCATGGTCGATGCCGCGCGCCGCGAATTCTCCGCCCAGTGCGGCCTGCCGCCGGAAGAGTTCTACGCGGACGCGTTCACCTCCGAGGCCGACCTGGCCCGGGCGGGCGCCTGAGGCCGCGCGAGTCGGCCCAGCCGGCGGGAAACCTTCGGGTGCAAATGGAAACCCCCCCTTTGTTTATGTCATAGGCGAGGGCCGGGCGGCGCAGTAAACTGCCGCACCGACATCTCGATCGGATCGAGCCGCGACAGCAGGGGGGCCGCCCGCTGCAGCCGGCGGCGCAAGGAGCAAGGCGCGCATGAAAGTAGCGGTATTGGGTAGCGGCATCATCGGCATTTCCAGCGCCTGGTGGCTACGCCAGGCCGGCCACGATGTCGTGGTGGTCGACCGCCGCCCCGGCCCGGCCCAGGAAACCAGCCTGGCCAACGGCGGCCAGATTTCCGTCTCGTACGCCGAGCCGTGGGCCAATCCCCAGGCGCCGCTCAAGCTGCTCAAATGGATGTTCCAGGACGACGCCCCGCTGTTGTTCCGTCCCCAGCTGGACTGGCGGCAATGGGCATGGGGGCTGGCGTTCCTGCGCGAATGCCTGCCCGGCCGCCTGGCGCCCAACATCCGCGCCATGGTGCGCCTGGCCGAATACAGCCGCGCCACGCTGCAGGCCCTGCGCGCCGAGCTGGGCATCCCCTACGACCACCTCGAGCGTGGCATCCTGAATTTCTATCGTGATCCGCACGAATTCGAAACCTCGCAGAAGGCCGCCGGCCTGATGCGCGATTTCGGCGTCGAGCGCCGCGTGATCGGCACCGACGAGGTCATCGCCATCGAGCCCGCCCTGGCGCCGCATCGCGCCACCATCGTCGGCGGCGACTACACGCCCGAAGACGAAAGCGGCGACGTCCACCTGTTCGCCGCCGGGCTGGCCAGCCGCTGCGAGGCGGCCGGCGTCGAATTCCGCTACGAAACCACCGCCACCCGCCTGGTCAGCCAGGGCGGGCAGGTGCAGGCCCTGGAAGTCATCCAGCCCGACGGGCGCTTCGGCCGCATCTCGGCCGACGCCTACGTGGTCGCGCTGGGCAGCTTCAGCCCCCGCCTGGTGCGGCCGCTGGGCGTGCCCTGCAACGTCTATCCGGCCAAGGGCTATTCGGCCACCTTCGCGGTGCGCGATCCGGCGCGCGCGCCTTCGGTGAGCCTCACCGACAGCAGCCACAAGGTGGTGTTCTCGCGGCTCGGCGACCGCCTGCGCATGGCGGGCACCGCCGAACTCTCCGGCTACTCGCGCGCGCTGAACGCCGGCCGCTGCGAATCCCTGACGCGCCTGGCGCGCGAACTGTTTCCCGACGCGCTCGATTTCGAGAGCGTCAGCTATTGGTCGGGGTTGCGCCCGTCCACCCCTTCGAACGTGCCCCTCATCGGTCGTACCCGCATTTCCAACCTGTACCTGAATACAGGCCACGGTACGCTGGGCTGGACCATGGGAGCAGGTTCGGGCCGGGCCCTGGCCGATCTGCTCAGCGGACGCAAGCCGGAGCCCGATTTTCCTTTTCTTGGTCTGTGAACCTATGAAGACACTGCAATTGGCGGGATTGACCCGCGCACTGAGCGCCAGCCGGCGCACGTGGATTTTCGGGGCGGCCATGGCGGTCGCCGGGGCCGCGCATGGCGCGCCTGTCGAAATCCAGGTCTGGCACACGTTGAGCGGCCCCAACAAGGCCGAATTCGAAAAGCTCACCAAGAAATACAACAAGGAACAGAAAGACGTCGTCGTCGAACTGCGCGACTTCGACAGCACGCAGAAGCTGCGTGACGAGGCCGCCGTGGCCATCAAGCAGAAAAAGGGCCCCAACCTGGTCCAGCTGCCCGACAACCGCTCCCCTGAAGTGGTGTCCCAGCACCAGGCCATCCTGCCGCTCTACCAGTTGCTGGCCAAGTACCCCATCAAGGACCTGAACTGGTTCCTGCCGGCCACCTCCAGCTTCACCCGCGACGCCAAGGGCCGCCTGCTGGCGTTCCCCTGGATGGCCGAAGTGCCCCTCATGTACTACAACCTGGCCTACTACAAGAAGGCCGGGCTCGACCCCGCCAAACCGGCCCGCACCTGGGCCGACCTGCAAGGCGAGCTGCTCAAGCTGCGCGACGTGGCCAACATCGAATGCCCGTACGCCTCGAGCGACCAGGTCCAGGTCCACCTCGAGAACCTCGCGCCGGTCAACAAGCAGCTGTACACCAGCAACGACAACGGCCTGTCGGCCAGCAAGTCGACGCCGGCGTTCCAGTTCAATACGCTGTACATGCGCCACATTTCCCTGATGGTCAGCTGGAAGCGCTCGCTGCTCTTCACGGCGCACTCCGACGACAACCAGAGCGATGCGTTGTTCGCCAAGGGACAATGCGCCGTCTTGACCTCGGGCTCGGGATCGGCCGGCACGTTCATGAACACGCGTTCCCTGTCGTTCGGCGTGGCGCCGCTGCCGTACTACACCCAGGCTACCCAGGAGGCGGGCAGCCCGTTCGTCAGCGGTTCCGCGCTGTGGGCGATCGACGGCCATCCGCAAGCGCAGGAAAAAGCCACCGCGCAGTTCCTCTCCTGGCTGGCCAAGCCGGTCAATGCCGCGGAATGGCACCAGCGCACCGGCTACCTGCCGCTCACCGATGCCGCGTTCCGCGCTGCCGATGTGTCGTTCTACGACAAGATCCCCGGCGCGCACGCCATCATCCAGTCGATGCAGGGCAAGGCGCCGAACACCAGCCGCGGCTTCCGCATGGCCAATTACGAACGTGTCGAAGCGGTGCTCAACGACGAGCTGAACCAGGCGTTCGAGGGCAAGACGCCTCCCGTCGCGGCGCTCAACCGCGCCGCCGAGCAGGCGCGGCGTCTCGCGCAGCAGCGCTAGCGCAAGGGCCATGGCGGCGCGCCGCCATGGCAGCATTCCCGAGCCGGCCGTTGGCCGGCTTTTTTTTGCCGCGTTATCCGCGCGGGCCGGCGGACGCGTCGCCGCGCGGCTTGGCGCTGCTGTCCCGCGCAAGTGCGCGACCCGCGGAATGAACGAAAAGCTCCGTTCGTATAAGTCGGTCTAGGCGGGTTGCCCGCGGCGGTTCACCATGCTGGCCATGCGCTCCGTTCCGGGGCGCTCCTCGATTCGGGACGAGCATGGTTCGATTCTTCCTCCTGGCGCTGGCGCCACTCTGGCTATCCGGTTGCGCGCAGTGGTCCGGCGCCGCAGCCGGCTGGCAGGACGACGGCTTGCCGGCCGGCCAGTACGACTTCAACTGGCGCCTGTCGGGCGACCCTGCCGTCGCGCCGCTGCAGGTGTTCAGCGGGGCCGGGCGCACCTGGCTGCAGTTCGCGCCCGGCCGCACGCCGCCCGCGTTGTTCGCACAGACGCCGGCAGGGTTGCAGCCCCTGCGCTACAAGCGGCACGATCCCTATGTCGTGGTCGACGGCCTGTGGCCCGCGCTGGTGTTGCGCGGCGGGCATCGCATCGCGCGGGCCGATCGCCACGACGCCGGTCCTGCCGGCGCACTGGGCGCCGAAGCCGCCGCGCCGGCCATGGCGCCCGAGCTCGCGGCGGCGCAGCTGCTACCCGCCGCGCCGGCGTCGGTGCCGCCGGCAGGGCCGGCCGCCGGTCCGGCGGCATCGGGCGGGCCGTCCCGTTATCGCGCCGGCCCGCCCGATGCCAGCCTGCGCGCCGTGCTGGCGCGCTGGGCCACGGACGCCGGCTGGACCTTCGAACCCCAGCATTGGGCCGTCGATGCCGATATCCCGTTGGCCGGCAGCGCCGACTTCACGGGTGATTTCAAGCAGGCGGTGCGCGAGCTGCTGGGCGCCACCGAAATGTCCGACCGTCCCGTGCAGCCGTGCTTCTACCTCAACAAGGTGCTGCGCGTGGTGCCGCTGGCGCAGGCCTGCGACCGCTCGGTCGCCGCCGGAGCCCGCACATGACGGCCCGCATGGTCGCCGCAGGGGCGGTGCTGCTGTACCTGGGCGGGTGCACGGCGCAGCATTCCTTGCACAGCCTGCGCGAAGCCATCGCCGGCGTGCGCGATCAAGTGGCCGCGGATCAGCGCCGGTTCGCCGTCGCCGTGTCCGACCGGGCGGCGCGAATCGCCGCACAGGACGTCGCCAAACCCTGGCTGGCGGGCCGCGCGCAGCCCTTGGCCCGCGACGTGGTGCTGCCGCCCGCCCTGCGCGGCGATATCGACACCACCTTGCTGTTCGCCGGCCGGCTCGATCTCTCCTCGCTGGCCGAGCGCCTGGCTCGCGCGACCGGCATCGCGGTCCGGGTGGCGCCCGATGCCTTGCTGCCACAGGCGCTGTTCCTGCCCCGGCTGGCGCAGGCCGCGCCGTCCGACCTGGCCGCGCCCAGCCGTGTGCCGGTCATGGCCGGGCCGCGTCCGTTGCCCGATGCGCTCGATGCACTAGCCGCCAGTTTCGGCGTGTACTGGCGCTACCATCGCCACGCCATCGAGTTCTATCGCATGCAGACGCGCGTCTTCGACGTGCGCGCGCTGACCCTGTCCAGTCGCGCCGACGCGCGGCTCGGGCGCTCCGCCACCAACGAAGAGGGCGGCTTCGACAACACATCGAACACGGCCCTTTCTTCCGGCGAGCACCATGCCTTGCGGGCCGTGCGCGACCGCATCATGCCGTTCCTGACGCAAGCCGGCTCCGTGGCCGATATCGACAGCGGCGGCACCTCCCTGGTGGTCACCGACACGCCCGAGGTGCTCGACCAGGTCGCCCGGTTCATCGAACGCGAAAACCAGGCATTGACGCGCCGCGTGCGCCTGCTGTTCGAAGAGATCACCGTCTCGACGAAGGCGGCGGACGAAGGCGGCATCGACTGGGCGGCCGTCTACGACAGCGCACGCCTGGCCGTCACGGCCGCCATCCCGGCCATCGCGGGCAACAGCGCCGGCTCGCTGGGCGTCACTGTCGGGCAGGGGCCGCTGCAGGGGTCGCGCGCCATCGTCTCGGCGCTCAGCCAGACCGGCGCCGTGCTGCGGCACAGCAGCGTGCCGGTCCTGACGCTGAACCGTCGTCCCGTCACGCATGCCGTGCGCACCACGTTCTCGTACATCGACCAGGTGCAGAGCACCGCGGTGCCCGGGGTGGACGCCTCGCTCGGCAGCGCCGCGCTGCCTTCGGTTTCCATCAGCCAGAAGCAGGAAACCGTGGGCACCTTTCTCACGCTGGTGCCCGACGCCCAGCCCGATGGCCGCATCCTGCTGTCGATCGCGTACGACAACACGGTGGCCCAGCCCATCAAGAGCATCACCTTCGGCGAGGACGGCAACCAGGTCCAGGTGCAGCAGATCACCATCGACGGCAACGGCACGGTACAGCAGGTGGCGCTCAGCCCCGGCCAGCCCGTGATCCTGTCGGGGTTCGATCGTCGCCAGGACGAATACGACCGGCGCCGCCTGTCCGCCGATGCGCCGCTGCTGGCAGGCGGCCAGGACCGCGCATCCACCGATCGCATGACCACGATCGTGCTGGTCACCGCGCAAGTTGAAGAGGGCATCTGAATGCCGCGCTCCGCTGCCGCCAGCCCTGTGTTGCTGGTCGAGGGTCCCGGCCCGGGGCAGGTATTCGCCTTCGGCGTGTCGTGGTTTGCGCTGGTCGGCAGCCATCCGCAGGCCATGGCGCGCGCCCGGGCGCGGCGCCAGCGGGCTACGCATTACGTGGTCGGCGGCCAGGGGGCCGTGGCCGGCGGCTGCGCCAGTCTCGCCGCCGGCTTGCGCCGCCGCCCCGTTCATGCCGCGGCGCAGGCCTTCGCCGGCCTGCATCCCGATGGCACGGCCGCCTGTATCGCGCAACTGCCTGACGGACGCTGGTGGCTGGTCGCCACCCAGGACGGCGCGGTGCTGGCGCGCGCCGACCGCCTGTATGGCGATGCCGGCCAGGCCGCCGAGGCCCTGCAAGCGCTGAGCGCCCAGCACCCGTCCATGCGGCAATGCGACGGGGCGGCGGCATTGGCCGCCTTGCTGTCGGGGGCGGACAACGCTTCCTTGATGACGCCGGTACGCTCGCGCTGGGCCCTGCTGCCATTGCCGGTGCGAGCCTTCGCCATCGTATTGGCCGCCGCGCTGGTCGCGCCGCCGGCCTGGCAAGCCTGGCGCCAGCCATCGCGACAGCCCGTGGCCGAGCCGGATATGTCGGCAGAAGCCGCCTGGGCGCAGGCGGTCGAGCAGTTCCGGCGCGGTCGTCCGGTGCACTCGGTGGGCGAACTGTCACGCGTGCTGGCCTCGCTGCATCGCCTGCCGCTCGACGTGCGCGGCTGGCTGCTGCGCGAGGCGCACTGCCGGCCCGGCCAGGCCTGGACCTGCCGGGCAACGTACGCCCGGCAAGGCAGCGGGGCCGCCAACGACGATTTCGCGGCCGCCGTCCCCGCCGGCTGGGGCGTGCATTTCCGTCCGCTCGACACGGCTGAAGTCTCATGGACGGTCGCGGGCGATGGCGCCTCGCTGGCGACCGTCATGCCGCCGGGCGCGGTACGCGTGGAACGCGATCTGGCCAGCGTCCTGCAACGGGCGCGGCCGGCGTTCAACCGCATCACGCTGGGGCCGGCGGTGGCAGTCGAGATCCCGCCGCCGCGCGATGCAAGCGGGCGCATCCTGTCCGCACCGCCCATGCCGCCGGCGATGCGCCAACGCCTGCTGGCGCTCGAAGGGCCATTGCGTTCCCTCGCATTGCTGGCCGACCAGCCGCTGGTCGTCGCGTGGTCGTCCCTGTCCCTGCGTCTCGCCGCCGGCCGCTCGCCGGGCTTGGCCGTCAGCGCACTGACGGCTGAACTCCAAGGAGTCCTCTATGAGCAAGATTGAGTCCCTTTCTCCCGCGTGCCGGCATGCGCGGCTCCGGCTGCGCCTGGCGGTCGTCGCGCTTGCGTGGGGGGCGTTGCCGGGCGCCGCTTGGCCGGCCGATCCCACTGGCGCGCCCGTCATCGAGCAAGCCGGTTGGGCCGAGGGCGACACCGTGCGCGATCTGCTGCGCGCCGATGCACAGGCGGCCCAGGCCGCGCGCCACCCGCAACAAGCCGCCGACTGGCTCGGGCCGCCGCAAGCTGGCAGCCTGCGGCCATCCCTGCAGGCCGGGCAGGCGGATCAGGTCGACGTGCTGGCCATCTATGGCGTGGGCAAGTCGCTGCATGCGGAGGTGTCCGTCAACGGCCGCGTCGCGCGCTACCGGGCCGGCCGCGCCTGGCCCCTGGAAAGCCAGTTGTCCGCGGAGGGCGAACGCTATGCGCTGTTGTCCATCGATACACCCTGCGTGCGCCTGCGCAAGGCAGGGGCGCCCCTCACCGCATGTCTGCTGAACCAGGATGCCATCCATGACTGATGCGCACGCTCCCGCAGCCGGCAACCGCGCTGCTGCCGCCGAGGCGCCGTGGCTGCACACCGCCGACGACCTGGCGCGCATCGATCCAGCCTTCGTGCGCACCCTGGGCGACGAGTTCGACCTGGCATCGCTGGCCGGGCGCCTGTGTCCGGTATTGCTCGAAAATGGCGCCGCCGCCGTGTTCGCCTTGCACGACTACCTGCACGGCGACCAGATCGTCGAACTCGAGCGCATGATGCGCCTGCGCGGCTATCGTGCCGCCGCGGTGCCGCGCTACATATTGCCGGCCGCCTTGCTGCTGGGCGTGGCGCGCAGCCAGGTAACCGCCGCCACATTGCGCGATCGTCGCGGCGCGGCTCCCGCCTCGCGGCGGTCCGCGCTCGCGTCGGTCTTCCTGGACTTGGTCCGCTGGGGCGTCGAGCATCGGGCCAGCGACGTACACATCAATGTCGGCCAGCCGCAGGGCAGGTCCGAGGTACGCTACACCATCGATGGCGCCTACGTCGCGCCCGGCTGCTTCGGCAACCTGTCGGGCGCCACGCTGCTCGAAGTCCTGTCGGTCGCCTGGATGGATGTGCGCGGCGGCAACGGCGCGGTGTTCGATCCCTTGGCGGAACAGCAGGGACGCATCGCGCTCGAACTCGACGGCCGGCCGGTGACGGTGCGCTGGGCCTCGCTGGCCACTGACGCGGGGCCGTCGGTGTGCCTGCGTCTGTTGCGCCTGGATGCCGCGGAGGGCGGCGCCACGCTGGCCCAGCTGGGATACCTGCCGTCGCATATCGCCGCCCTGGAGCGCGCCCGGGACCGCGCCGGCGGGGCCATCGTGATGGCGGGCATGGTGGGCTCGGGAAAATCCACGTCCATGGCCACGCTGATGCGCGGCATCGCGCCCACGCGCAAGGTCATCACGCTCGAGGATCCGGTCGAGTATCGCATCGCCAACGCGCTGCAGAATACGGTGGGGCGCACGCTCGATGCCTGTGTGTCATCCATGTTCGACGCCAAGCTCAAGACCATCAAGCGCTCGGCCATGGACGACCTGCTGATCGGCGAGGTGCGCGACCGCGATACCGGCAGGGCCTTCATGGACCTCGCCGGGTCGGGCTCCAATGTGTACACCACCACGCACACGGGCTCGGCCTCCATGATCCCCGAGCGCCTGGCCTCTGATTTCATCGGCGTGTCGCGCGACTTCCTGGCCACGCCCGGCGTGCTCAAGCTGCTGGTCTACCAGGCCTTGTTGCCGCGCCTGTGTCCGCAGTGCGCCTTGCCGTTCGAGCGCCTGCCGGCGCAAGGGGCCCAGCCCGTATCCTGGCACCGCTGGGCACAGGCCTTCGCCGCCGCCCATCGGGTCGATCCCGCCAGCCTGCGCGCCCGCAATCCCGCCGGCTGCCCGGCGTGCCGGCGCCCGCAGCTGCCCCAGCTGCATGGCCTGGCGGGGCGTACCGTCGTCGCGGAAATGCTCGAACCCGACGACCGTTTCCTGCATCTGGTCCGGCGCCGCGACAATCTCGGCTTGCGGCGCCATGTCGCGGCGCTGTCCCGCAGCGCCGCGGACGACGCCGACATGACCGGCAAGCGCGCGGTCGACTGCGCCCTGTACAAGGCGGCATGCGGGCAGGTCGATCCGCGCGTGATCGCCACCCGCTTCGACATGCCCGCGGCCTTGCAGTCGGCCGCCCCGCTGCGGCTTGTCGCGGGAGGCCAGCATGCCTGAGGGCCTCGCCATGCTGCCGGCTGTCTTGCGGCAAGGCGCCGACCGGCTGGCGCTGGCGCGCGACGCCTTGCTTTTCCGGCGCCAGCGGGCCGCCTACTACGACTACCTGGCCGACCTGCTCGACAGCCTGCAGGGCCACAAGACGCTGCGCGGCATGTTCGACGACGACGCGCGGCGCTATGGCCAGCGTACCGTGCGCGGCAGGCTGGCGCGGCACTGGAGCCGGGCCTACCAGGAGTCGGGCGGCGACCTGGCCGCCGCCTGGCGCGGCGCCATGCCGGAGGACGAGCTGCAGTTGATCGCCACGGCGCAGCGGGCGGGCGGCGAGGCGCTCGCCGCGGCCCTGCGCGATCTCGCCCGGGCGGTGCGGCTGGTCGGCCAGGCGCGCGGCACGCTCGTGGCGGCCTGCGCGGCCGGGGTGTTGGCGCTGGCGGTCGCCCTCGGGCTGCTGTGCGCGGTGCCGTACTTCACCGTGCCGCGCCTGCAGCATGTCTTCCAGGGCCTGCCGTCCGACTACCACGGCACGCTCACGCGAGGCCTGTATGCGCTCGCCGAGGCAGTGCGCCGCTGGCTGGCGTTCTGGGTGGTCCTGCTGGCGGGCGGCGCCGGCCTGTTCGCCTGGGCGCTGCCCGGGTGGTGCGGCCCGTGGCGGTCCCGGCTCGACCGCCGTTTCCCGTGGCGGCTCTACCGCGATTTCCACGCCATCCGCTTCCTCGCGATGCTGGCCGTGCTGGTGCGGCAGCGCGGCAACGTGGACACCCGCTTGCGGCAGGCCCTGGCGGCGCAAGCGTGGCATGCCCGCGCCTGGCTGGCCTGGCACATCGACGAGATGCTGGCGCGCGTCGATCGCGGCCTGGTCGGCGCCGAGACCTTCGATACCGGGCTGTTCGACCGCGAGACGGCCTGGTTCATGGCCGACATGATCGCCGCCCGCGGCGTCGAGGCCGGCATCGCGCAGGCGCGCTTGCACGTCGAGTCCCGCACGCTGGCCGGCGTACGCCGCCGGGCGCTGGCATTGCGGTGGGCGCTGCTGCTGGGGTCGGTGGGCACGGTGCTGGCCCTGGCGCTGTGGCATTACGCGGTGATCGACGAACTGCGCCGCGCCCTCATGAATTTCTACGCCAGTCGCTGAGCGCGCCTGGTTCCGCCACTTCCTCATCCAGGAGCGCTTCATGCCCTATCACCGTCCCATCGCCATGCCCGGCCGGCAAGGCGGCTTTTCCCTCATCGAGGTCTCCATCGTCACGGCCATCGTGCTGCTGGTGGCCATCATCGGCATCCCGGCCATCGGCTCCTATGTCATCGAGAACAAGGTGCCGAAAGTGGGCGAGGAGCTGCAGCGATTCGTGGCCCGCATCAAGGCCAATGCGCAGGGCGCCGGGCCGACGCCCTACGCCGACATCGACACCGGCGCGCTGGCCAATGCGCTGCGCGACTCCAGCGTCGTGTCGGTCAACGGCTCGGGCGCCAGCGCCGTGGTGGCGCACGGCCTGGGGGGCAACGGCTCCGCGGGCAACGGCGCCATCACCGTCGCGCCGGTATCGGTAGCCATGGGTGGGGCCGGATCGGGTTTCGCCGTCACGCTGGGCCAGGTCAATCATGCGGCCTGCCCGGCCCTCGCGTCCATCATGCAGCGCGTGTCCGATGTGATCACCGTGGCGGGCCAGGGCGGCCCGGTCAAGGTCAAGGACGACACGATCACGCCCCGGCTGGCCTATAGCGCGACAGCGGCGGAGGCCCAGTGCACGCAGGGAGACAACAACACCTTCGTCTTCACGGTGCGCTAGGAGCCGTTCGCATGGTTACCTCGTTTTTCGCCCGCAAGCGCGCCAGCGCCGCTGGCCGATTGCGGCACGCACAGCGCGGTTTCGCGCTGGCCGAGCTGGCGCTGGCCGTCGCGCTGACCAGCATGATCCTCGTCTGGGCGGCCAGCCGCATCGTCAATGAGGTCGACGATGCCGCCGCCCGGGCTACCGGCGTCTGGCTGCTCGAACTCAAGCGCGGGCTGGACAACATGCTGCGGCAGCATTTCGCCGATCTGGCCGAAGGGGTGGCGCCCGTCGGCCAGAACGGCCTGCCGCTGTACGCCGACCCGCTGGCCCCGCGCCTGGCCGAGCTCAAGGCCCAGGGGCACCTGCCGTCCGGCTTCCCGGAATCGGGCGCCATCGGCGGCGGCGCGGCCATCCGCATCCTGCGCGATGCCCGTTGCCCCGAAGCCGGCTGCCGGCTCGACGCGCTGGCGCACCTGGCCGAGCCGCTCCTGGCCGGCGACGCCGCGCCCGACCTGATGCGCATCGCCGCGGCCGTCGGGGCGACCGGCGGCTATGGCGGCGCCGCCACCGCCACCCGCGTGCGCGGCGCCAATTTCGATTTCCCCAATCCGCCGGCGCCCGGCATGGCCCCGCTGGCGGCCGGCACGCTGGCGGCCTGGGCCGCCCTGGGGACCGCCGAATACGACCTGTTCGTGCGCATGCGCGACACGCGTGACCCCAGTCTTGGCGGGCCGCTGTCGGTCGCAGGAGACATATCTACCGGCGGACGCCTGCGCACGGACGAGTACCTTGCGCTGGGCGGCATAGGCGTCGCTGGCCAGCCGTGTCCGGCGGCCAGCGCGGGATTGTTCTCGCGCGGAGCCGGGGGCGGCCTGCTGGAGTGCAGGGGAGGGGCCTGGAGGACGGTCGGAGGCGCGTTCGGCGGCCTCTACACCACCAACTCGCTGTACGGTTGCCGGCGGCCCGCCGGCTTCAACCCCCTGACCGGCAAATGCTCCTGCCCGGCCGGCTATGCACCCATGTTGGTCTCGAGAGACCTCTGGGACGAGGACGGTAGCAACACGTCGGCGTACATCTGCGTCGGTAGCGGGTAGGCCGGGGCTGCTGGCGCCGGGCTGCCGAGGCTCTATATAATCGAAAATTCGCCTCATTCCCGGTTCGTCCCAGCATGAAATCCTCAGAGATTCGCCAGAAGTTCCTGCAATTCTTCCAGTCGAAAGGGCATACCATCGTTCCCTCGGCCTCGCTCGTGCCGGGCAACGACCCGACGCTGCTCTTCACCAATTCTGGCATGGTGCAATTCAAGGACGTCTTCACGGGCAAGGAGACGCGCGCCTACACCCGGGCCACTTCGTCGCAGCGCAGCGTGCGCGCCGGCGGCAAGCACAACGACCTGGAGAACGTCGGCTACACGGCGCGGCACCATACGTTCTTCGAAATGCTGGGGAACTTCAGCTTCGGCGATTATTTCAAGCGCGACGCCATCCAATATGCCTGGGAGCTGCTGACCACGGTCTACAAGCTGCCGGCCGAAAAACTGTGGGTCACGGTCTACCAGGAAGACGACGAAGCCTACGATATCTGGGCCAATGAAGTCGGGGTGCCGCGCGAGCGCATCATCCGCATCGGCGACAACAAGGGCGCCCGCTACGCGTCCGACAACTTCTGGCAAATGGCCGACACCGGCCCGTGCGGGCCGTGTTCCGAGATCTTCTACGACCACGGCCCCGAAATCTGGGGCGGCCCCCCGGGGTCGCCCGAAGAAGACGGCGATCGCTACATCGAGATCTGGAACCTGGTGTTCATGCAGTTCGAGCGCGATGCGGCCGGCAACATGGAGCGCCTGCCCAAGCCCTGTGTCGACACCGGCATGGGCCTGGAACGCATCGCGGCGGTGCTGCAAGGCGTGCATTCCAACTATGAAATCGACCTGTTCCGCCATCTGATCCAGGCCGCGGCGCGCGAGACCGGCGTCAAGAACCTCGAGGACAACTCCTTGAAGGTCATCGCCGACCACATCCGCGCCTGCGCGTTCCTCATCGTCGACGGCGTCATCCCCAGCAACGAGGGGCGTGGCTATGTGCTGCGGCGCATTGTGCGCCGCGCCTTGCGCCATGGCTACAAGCTGGGCCAGACCAAGCCGTTCTTCTACAAGCTGGTGCCCGACCTGGTCGCCGAGATGGGCCAGGCCTATCCCGAGCTGGCCCAGGCGGCCGAGCGGGTGGCGCAAGTGCTCAAGCAGGAAGAGGAGCGCTTCGGCGAAACCCTCGAGCACGGCATGAAGATCCTCGACGGCGCGCTGGCCGGCGTGCCGGCCAGCGGCCAGCTCGACGGCACCACGCTGTTCACGCTGTACGACACCTACGGCTTCCCGGTCGACCTCACCGCCGATATCTGCCGCGAGCGCAACGTCGAGGTCGACATGGCCGGCTTTGAGGCCGCCATGGCGCGCCAGCGCGAGCAGGCGCGCGCCGCCGGCAAGTTCAAGATGGCCGAAGGCCTCAGCTACGAAGGGGCCGACACGCGGTTCGAAGGCTACGACACGCTCGAGCTCGACGGCGTTAAGGTCGCCGCGCTGTACGTCGACGGCACCCAGGTCGACCGGCTGCAGGCGGGGCAGAATGCCGTGGTGGTGCTCGATGCCACGCCGTTCTACGCCGAATCGGGCGGCCAGGTGGGCGACACCGGCCTGCTCGAGGGCGGCGGCGCGCGGTTCGCGGTGGCCGACACCCAGAAAATCCAGGCCGGCGTATTCGGCCACCACGGCCTGCTCGAGGCCGGCACGCTGGCGGTGGGCGATACGCTGCTGGCGCGCGTGGACGCCGTGCGCCGGGCGCGCACCGTGCGCAATCACTCGGCCACCCACCTCATGCACAAGGCCCTGCGCCAGGTGCTGGGCGCCCATGTGCAGCAGCGCGGCTCGCTGGTCGACCCCGACAAGACCCGTTTCGACTTCGCCCACGACGCGCCGCTGTCGGCCGAGCAGATCGCCCAGGTCGAGGCCATCGTCAACGCCGAGGTCCTGGCCAACCAGCCGACCCAGGCGCAGGTCATGGCCTACGACGACGCCGTCAAGGGCGGCGCCATGGCGCTGTTCGGCGAAAAATACGGCGATACCGTGCGCGTGCTCGATATCGGCTTCTCGCGCGAGCTGTGCGGCGGCACCCACGTGGCGCGCACCGGCGACATCGGCCTGTTCAAGATCGTGGCCGAAGGCGGCGTGGCGGCCGGCGTGCGCCGCGTCGAAGCCATCACCGGCGACAACGCCCTGGCCTGGGTGCAGAACCAGAACGCGCTGCTGCTGCGCGCCGCCGGCATGCTGCGCAGCACGCCGGCCGACCTGCCCGAGCGCATCGCGCAGGTACAGGAACAGGTCCGGGCGCTGGAAAAAGAGCTCGAACAGGCGCGCGGCAAGCTGGCCGCCAGCGCCGGCAACGACCTCGCGGCCAAGGCCGCCGAAATCAAGGGCATCAAGGTGCTGGCCGCCAGCATCGGCGACGTCGATCCCAAGGCCCTGCGCGGCATGGTCGACAACCTGAAGGACAAGCTGAAGCCGGCCGTGGTGCTGCTGGCCAGCGCCGACGGCGCCGGCAAGATCAGCCTGGTCGGCGGCGTCACCGGCGACCTGACGGCGCGGGTCAAGGCCGGCGATCTGGTCGGCTTCGTGGCCGCCCAGGTGGGCGGCAAGGGCGGCGGCCGCCCCGACATGGCCATGGGCGGGGGCAGCGATGTCCAGGCCCTGCCGGCCGCCATTGCCAGCGTGCAGGGGTGGGTCGATGAGCGCCTCTGAGCTGCCGGGCGACCTGCCGGCGTTCCAGCACGATGTCGATGCCAGCGGGCTGACCTGCCCGCTGCCCATCCTGCGGGCCAAGAAAGCCCTGGCCCAGATGGAGAGCGGCCAGGTCCTGCGAGTGGCCACCACCGACCCGAAGGCCGTGCGCGACTTCCAGGCGTTCGCCAAGCAAAGCGGCAACGTCCTGGTGGCGCAGCACGACAGCGGCGACTCGGCGCTGCATTTCCTGCGGCGGCGCTAGGCGCGGGCGTGGCGGCCGGGGTCGGCCCGGGTGTATGCTGGGTCCAGTTGTGCGCAAATCAGGCCTGTATTGCCAGGCCTTGCGTTTCAATGCTAGAATCTTCCGTTTTTCACAACTAATTCAAGGGATTACCTATGGTGGTGATTCGCATGGCCCGTGGCGGGTCGAAGAAGCGTCCGTTCTACAACCTCGTGGCCACCGATTCGCGCAACCGCCGCGACGGTCGTTTCATCGAGCGCGTGGGTTTCTACAATCCCGTCGCGAGCGAAGGCTCGGAAAAGCTGCGCATTTCGCTCGACCGCGTGCAGCACTGGACCAGCAACGGCGCGCAACTGTCCCCCGCCGTCGAGCGCCTGGTCAAAGACTACTCGGCCAAGGTTTCGGCCGCGGCCTGACGGCGCGCGTCCGGCGTAATAACCGCGCGTCGATCCGTCGCCCGGCTCATGCCTGACGCCGCCCATTCCGCCGCGGTCCCCGCCGACCTGGTCGAACTGGGTCGCATTGCCGCGGCCTACGGTGTCAAAGGCTGGGTCAAGGTGCATCCGCACTCGACCCAATCCGAAGCGTTGCGCCAGGTTTCCTCCTGGTGGCTGACTCGCCCCGCCCCTGAATTGGCGCGGGGCGTTGTCGCGTCCGTACCTCAAGCCTACAAGGTGCTGCAGGCGCGCTCGCAGGGCGCGACCATCGTGGCGCAACTGGCCGGCGTCGCCGACCGCGACCAGGCGGAAGCCTTGCGCGGCTACGCGGTCCAGGTGTCGCGCAGCGAATTCCCGGCCGCCGACGAAGACGAGTACTACTGGGTCGACCTCATCGGCTGCGCGTTCTATACCGACGCCGATGGCGAGCAGGCCCGCGTGGGGGTGGTCGACGGCGTGCTCGACAACGGCGCGCACGCCATCCTGCGCGTCGTCCTGCAGCGCGCACCGGCGCCCGGCGGCGAACCCGAACCGCGGCGCGATGCCAAGGGCCGGCCGCTCGAAATGCTGGTGCCTTTCGTGCGTGCGCACATCCTTGCCGTCGACCTGGCGGCGCGCCGCATCGACAGCAACTGGCCGATGGAATACTGATGCGCTTCGACGTCGTCACGCTCTTTCCGGACATGTTCGGAACCGTGCGCGACCTGGGCATCACCGGACGGGCGCATGCCCAGGGGCTCTGGGCCCTGCACACCTGGAACCCGCGCGACTATACCCATGACGTTCATCGCACGGTCGACGACCGCCCCTACGGCGGCGGGCCCGGCATGGTGATGCTGGCCGCGCCGCTCGAGGCGGCCGTGGCCGCGGCCCAGGCGGCGCGCGCCGCGCAAGGCCTGGCGCCGGCGCCGGTGGCGCTGCTGTCGCCCGCCGGCCGCCGCTACGATCAGCAAGGCGCCCAGTCGCTGGCGGCAGGCGAGGGCATCATTCTCATTTGCGGGCGCTACGAAGGGGTGGACCAGCGTTTCATCGACCGCTGCGTCACCGATGAAATCTCCCTGGGCGACTTCGTCCTGTCCGGCGGCGAGATCGCCGCCCTGGCCGTGATCGATGCCGCCGTGCGGCTGTTGCCCGGCGCGTTGAACGATGGCGATTCCGCCTTGCAGGATTCGTTCAACGAGACGCTGTCCGGCCTGCTCGACAGCCCGCATTACACTCGTCCCGAAGTGCACGACGGCCAGCCGGTGCCGGCTGAACTCCTCAGCGGCCACCACGCCAATATCGCGCGCTGGCGCCGCGAGCAGTCCCTGCGCCTGACCGCGGCGCGGCGCCCCGAACTGCTCGAGAAAGCCCGTGCCAACGGCTGGCTGACGCGGGCCGACGAGCATTTTCTCGCCGCCCTGGGCGCGCCGGACGACCGCAACCCGAAATCCTGAAGCCGCCGGCGGCGCGTGCGACGTCCGTGGGTGTTTCCTAGGGAAGTCCCCATGTTGCCCGCCCGTGGGCGCTGCTAGCATGTGAAAATTATGTAAATATGAAAATTTCACGTGCCTGCCGCTGCCCAGCCCGCCGTCCCGATCACCCAGGATGCCGATAAACCGCGCGGCCCGGCGCGTGCGTCCGCGCCGGCTTCCATCATCGATTTCTGGCTGGGGCAGCAGCTGCGGCTGCTGCGCAAGCAGCGGGGCCGCTCGCTGGTCCAGGTGGCCCAGGCTTGCGGCATTTCGCTGGGCCTGCTCAGCCAGATCGAGCGCGGCCTCAGTTCTCCCTCGGTGAAGATCCTCAGCCTGCTGGCCGGCGAATTGGGCGTGTCGGTCGATTCGCTGTTGCGCGGCGCCGGGCAGTGCGATACCGAAGCCGGCGGCCGCCTGGCCCGCGCGGGGTCCCATCGTCGCGTCGATCTCGCCGACAAGGGCATCCACAAGGAAATGTACACGCCGCCGGCGGGACGCACGCTGGATTTGTGCCGCGCCTGTATCGAACCGGGCGGCTCCACGGGCGAGGAGTTGTTCTCCACCAGCATGGGCGAGCAGGTCGGCCTGGTGCTGCGAGGCCAGCTCGAGCTGTGGTTCGAGGATCGCGTCGTCCTGCTGGGCGCGGGCGACAGCTTCTGCTATGACAGCCGCACGCCGCGGCGCTGGCGCAATCCCGGCTCGGATGTGGCGGAAGTCATCTGGGCCATCAGTCGCATCGACCACCGGGAGGGCAGCCCATGAACCAGGCGCCATGCGGGCGGGCCGGCCGGACTGGCTGGCCCGCCCGCATGGCGCCAGATGAGGCGCGCGGCGCGCGCTTCTCCTTTTGACGACCCTAGGGGAATATCCATGAAACTCAAATTCCTGGCCGCCGCGCTGGCGGCTACGCTGGCCTGCGGCGCGGCGCACGCGCAAACCGTGTTGAAAGTCGGCTCCACGCCGACCGGCAGCCCGTTCACCTTTCTGGACACCAAGACCAACACCATCGAAGGCGTGATGGTCGACATCATCAAGGCGGTGGGCAAGGAAGCCGGTTTCGAGGTGCAGATCGAGCCCATGGCGTTCTCGGCGCTGATCGGTTCGCTGCGCTCCAAGCGCATCGACCTGATCTCGGCGGCCATGTTCATCACCGATGCGCGCAAGAAGGTGGTCAGCTTCTCCGACCCGGTGTACCGCTACGGCGAAGGTTTCATGGTTCCCAAGGACGACGACAAACAGTACAAGTCGTTCGCCGACATGAAAGGCATGACGGTCGGCGTGCAGGTTGGCACCGCCTTCGTCGAGCCCATCCAGAAAAGCGGCATGTTCAAGGAGGTCAAGCTCTACGACAATCCGCCCGACATGATGCGCGACGCCAACGCCGGCCGCATCCAGGGCGGCTTCATGGACTACCCGATCGCGGCCAGCATCATTGCCAAGGGCAGCTATCCCAACCTGAAAATGGCCAAGAGCTACGAGCCCACGGTGGTGGGCAGCCTGGGCATCGCCACCCGCCAGGAAGACACCGAGCTGCTGGCGCGCGTCAACAAGGCGCTGGGCAAGCTCAAGGCCGACGGCACCATTGACGCCATCCTCAAGAAATGGGACCTGGCGGATTGAGCGCCGTCGCGGCGCCTGCCGGCGGCCGGGGCCGCCGGCTGTTTCCGTATACCCCGAGAGGATGGACTGAATAATGATGGAGTTCTTCAACGACGCGCGGGAGTTCCTGCCGATATTGCTGCAGGGCGCGACCCTGACCATACTCGTGACCTTCGGGTCGCTGCTGCTGTCGACCTTGCTGGGCCTGGTGTGGGCGCTGATGCGGGTGTCGGGCATCAAGCCGCTGGCGAAATTCAGCGCCGGCATGATCAACGTGCTGCGCGGTATTCCGATTATCGTGCTGCTGTTCTACATCTACTTCGTGATGCCCGACATGGGTATTGCGCTGACGGCGGTGCAGGCGGCCATCATCGGCCTGGGCATCGCCTATTCGGCCTACCAGGCGGAGAATTTCCGCGCCGGCATCGAGGCCATCGACCGCGGGCAGATCGAGGCCGCCATGGCCATGGGCATGAGCTGGAGCATGACCATGCGCCGCGTGGTGCTGCCGCAGGCGGTCAAGATCGTGCTGCCGCCATACGGCAACATCATGATCATGATGCTCAAGGATTCGTCGCAGGCATCCACCATCACCGTGGCCGAACTGGCCCTGCAGGGCAAGCTGA
This sequence comes from Bordetella genomosp. 2, assembly GCF_002261345.1. GTDB lineage: Bacteria > Pseudomonadota > Gammaproteobacteria > Burkholderiales > Burkholderiaceae_B > Bordetella_A. The sequence goes on from NZ_NEVT01000003.1 coordinate 1,217,476, forward strand.
TCGCCGTTTCCACCTTCAAGAATGCCACCGTCTTCAGCCTGGTCGCGCTGATGTACCTGGTGATGTGCGTGCCGCTCATCCTGTTCGTGCGGCACCTGGAAAAGCGGAGCGCCGCGAAATGATCCTGCTAAAAGACGTACGCAAGAACTTTGGCAAACTGGAAGTCCTGAAAGGCATCGACGCGGAAGTCCAGAAGGGCGAGGTGGTGTGCGTGATCGGCCCGTCAGGGTCGGGCAAATCCACCATCCTGCGCTGCATCAACGGCCTGGAACGCTACGACGGCGGCCTCATCACCATCGACGGCGAGCGGGTCGATTGCGATGCCTCTTCGATTGTCTCGATACGCACCCAGGTCTCGATGGTGTTCCAGCGCTTCAACCTGTTCCCCCATCGCACCGCGCTCGAGAACGTCATCGAGGGGCCGGTGTTCGTCAAGAAGGAACCTCGCGCCCAGGCCATCGAGCGCGGCCGCGAGCTGCTCGCCAGCGTGGGGCTGGCCGACAAGGCCGATGCGCATCCGCCGCAATTGTCCGGCGGCCAGCAGCAGCGGGTGGCGATTGCGCGCGCGCTGGCCATGCAGCCCAAGGCCATCCTGTTCGACGAGCCCACCTCGGCGCTTGATCCGGAGCTGGTCGGCGATGTGCTGGGCGTCATGCGCAAGCTGGCCGAGGCCGGCATGACCATGGTGGTCGTCACGCACGAAATGAGCTTCGCGCGCGAAGTCGCCGACCGCGTTCTGTTCATCGACGGGGGCGTCGTGGTCGAGCAGGGCGCCGCCCGCGATGTGCTGAATCAACCGCGGCACCCGCGCACGCAGGACTTCCTGCGCCGTGTGCTGCATCCCATGTAAGGAGCCATCATGGCGCAGGCGCCATATCCGCTGTCGCATTCCCTGTGGGCCGCCACGGCCGCCCCGGCGCCCGAGACCCGGCCGCTGCAGGGCTCGGGCCAGGCCGATGTGTTGGTCATCGGCGGCGGCTATGCCGGGTTGAGCACCGCGCTGCACCTGGCCGAGCGCGGCATCGACACCTTGCTGCTCGAGGCGCGCGAGATCGGTTTCGGCGGTTCGGGCCGCAATGGCGGGCAGGTGATCCCGGGCCTGAAATATGATCCGGACGACCTGGTCCGCATGTACGGCGCCGAGCGCGGTGAGCGGCTGGTGCGCTTCGCCGGCGGCACCGCCGACCTGGTGTTCGGCCTGATCGAACGCCATGGCATGGACGTGCCGCGAACCCGGGCCGGCTGGATCCAGGGCGCGCACACCGAAGAGGCGCTGCGGATCGCGCACGGACGCGCCGAACAATGGGCCCGGCATGGGGTCGCGGCGCGCACGCTGGATCGCGCCCAGGTCGCGGAATTCACCGGCACCGACCGCTACCTGGGCGGCTGGGTCGATCCGCGCGCCGGCTCCATCCAGCCGCTCAGTTACGTGCGCGGCCTGGCGCGCGCCGCGCTACGCGCCGGGGCGCGGGTGCATACCGGCACGCCGGTGGCCGCCTTGCGGCGCGACGGCAGCCGCTGGGTCGCCACGACTGCCGCCGGCGGCAAAGTGGTGGCACAGCGCGTCGTCATGTGCACCAATGCCTATGGCGGCGACCTCTGGCCCGGCCTGAAGCGCAGCATCATCGACGCCAACACGTTCCAGGTGGCCACGCGTCCCTTGCCCGATGCGGTGCGCGCCACCATCTTCCCGCAGGGGCATGTCTCTTCGGACACGCGCAACTTGCTGCTGTATTTCCGCCTCGACCACCAGGGCCGGCTGCTGATGGGCGGCCGCGGGCCGTTCCGCGAGCCCAAGGGCCCGCAGGACTGGGCCCACCTCGAACGCGTGCTGGCCAAGCTGTTCCCGCAGGCGGCCGGCATCCCGTTCGAATACCGGTGGTGCGGCCGGGTGGCAGTGACCCGCGACTACCTCCCGCACTTGCACGAGCCCGAACCAGGCCTGCTGATCGATATCGGCTGCCAGGGGCGCGGCGTCGGGCTGCAAACCGCCATGGGCAAGGCGCTGGCGGCCTTCACGGCGGGCGAGGGCGAGGATGCGCTGCCCGTGCCCTTGACGCCGATCAAGGGGTTCCCGCTGTACGGGCTGCGGCGCATCTACGTGAATGCCGTGGTGGCCTGGTATCGCCTCAACGATGGCGGGCTATAGACCGCGTTTCAGCCCAATTGCACCGCCACGCGCAGGCCCCGGCCGTCCAGCCCGCCGGCGCACCACGCCTTGCCGCCATGCAGGCGGGCAATCTGCGCCACCAGGGCCAGGCCGATACCGCTGCCGCGCATGCCGTTGCTGGCGCCGCGGCTGCGGTAGAAGCGCTCGAACAGGCGCGGCCATTCGGCTTGCGGCACGCCGGGGCCGTTGTCGGCCACGCTCAGCAGGGCCCCGCCTTCCGCGGTCGGGGCGCAGCGTACTTCGATCTTGCCGCCCTCGGGGGTGTAGCGCACGGCGTTGTCCATCAGGTTGCTGATCAGAATGCCGATTGCATCGATATCGCCGTTGACGGTGCATGCCTGCGTGTCCAGCATGATGTGCTGGCCCTTGTCGCGGGCGGCCGATTCGTAGTCGCGCACGCCCATGGATACCAGGGCAGCCAGGTCCATCGGGGTGGCGGGGCGTTGCTCGATGGCATCCAGGCGGGCCTGGTCCAGCAGTTGCTCGGATAGCCGCGTAGCGCGGCGCGCCACCGCCAGCAACCGGTCCAGCGCCATTTGGCGCGATGCGTTCTCGCCGGCGGCGCGCGCCAGTTCGGCATGCGTGGTCAGGGCTGCCAGCGGCGTGCGCAATTCGTGCGCCGCGTCGGCGATGAAACGGCGCTCGCGATTCATCGCGGTTTCCAGGCGGGCCAGCAGGCGGTTGACCGAGACGATCAGGGGCTGCAGCTCGGCCGGCATGCCGTCGTGCGGCAGCGGCGCCAGATCGAACGGATCGCGCGACAGCAGGGTCGCGCGCAGTCCGTCCAGGCGCGCCAGGGTCCGGTTCACGACCAGCCTCAATGTCAGCGTCAGCAGCAGGAACAGCAGCGCCGACGCTTTCAGGCCCTGCCACAGCCAGGCGCGGAATTCGGCGCGCCGGTCCGCCAGCGCGATCCCGACCTGGATCTGGATCCGGTTGCTCACATCGTTGGAGGCGTACATGCGCCAGGGCTGGCCGTTGACCATGACGTTGGCATAACCGCTTTCGAAGCGGTCGTTCAAGGGCGCGGCGGGCGCGCCCGGGGAATGCGCCAGTTGGCGGCTGCCGTCGCGCGTCCATATCTGGAAATTGATCTGGGTCTCGAACGACACCTTGTCGCCATCGGCGGGCTCGAAGCCGATCGGCCCCTTCGCCTCGGTCAGCGAGATCGGCAGCGACCGCATCGCGACGTTGGCGACCTCATGCAGTTTCTGGTCCCAGACGCCTGTCTGGGTGCGCCCCTGTTCGTAGGCGTACCAGGCGAACCAGCTCGCCCAGTTGATCAGCAGCGCCAACAGCAGGCCCAGCAGCAGGCGGCGTTTCAGGGAGGGCAATCCGCCACCTCGTTGATCCGGTAGCCATAGCCATGCACCGTGGCGATGACGTTGTCGCCCAGCTTGCGGCGCAACTGATGCACGTACACCGCGACGGTATTGCTTTCGATGGTGCCGTGTCCACCGTAGACGGCATCTTCCAGCTGCTCGCGCGTCACGGTGCGCCCCGCGCGTTCCATCAGCGCCAGCAGCGTGAGGTATTCATGCTGGCTCAGCGTGACCGCGGCGCCGTCGCGGCGCACCTGCCGCGTGGCCGGGTCCAGCGTGACGGCGCCGCACGACAGCAGCGGCGTGACCCGGTTGCGGCTGCGGCGCAGCACCGCCCGCAGGCGCGCCAGCAGTTCGTCGAGCTGGAATGGCTTGACGATGTAGTCGTCGGCGCCGGCATCCAGGCCGCCGATCCGCTCGCTCAACTGGTCGCGCGCGGTCACCAGCAGTACGGGCGTCGCGTCATAGCGCGCCCGCAAGGCCCGCAGCAGCGACAATCCCGACTCCCCCGGCAGGCCGATATCCAGCAGCACGGCGGCATAGCCCGCCCCCGCCAGCGCCAGCCTCGCCTCCGCGGCGTCGCGCGCCCAATCGACCGTCGCCTCGAGCCGCTGCGCCAGGCCGGCCTGCATGGCCTCGCCCAGCATGGGGTCATCTTCCACCAGCAATAAGTGCACGCGAATCCGCCCGTTGGAATAGTGCCGCCCAGTGTGCCGTATCGCCATTAAAAACAATTTAAAACCCTGTCGGCACAATCTGCAGCCTGGGACAGGGTCCGCATGGCGCGGTCCGCCGATATTAAAAGGAATTGCGATGAAATGCGGAGTGCGATGGGCCGCCGGGCTGGCCCTGTTGGGCGCTGCGGCCGGGCAGGGCGCGCAGGCGGAGAATTTTATCGGCGTGGCGGCCGCTTTCTTGCCGGAATATGACGGCGCCAAGGATTACCGCTTTCTGCCGGTGCCGCTGATCAACTATGAAAGCGGCCATTTCTTCATTTCGCCACGGGCTGGGCTGCCGGCCACCGGCCTCAAATGGGATCTGGCGCAAGACGTGTCGGCCGGGGTGTTCCTGGGCATGAGCCTGGGGCGCGACGCCGACGACGCCGACCGGCTCGAGGGCCTGGACGATATCGATTTCCATGGCGTCTACGGCGCCTACATGGAATGGCATCCGGGGCGCTTCTCGCTGGGCGCGGCCTATCGCCAGGCCATGCGCAGCGGCTATGGGGGCACGCTGGAACTGCGCGCCAGCTACCGCGTGCTCCAGACCGCGCGCAACGTCGTCACCGTGGGCGCCAGCACCGAATGGGCCAGCCACAGCGACATGGAGACCTGGTTCGGCATCACTTCCTCGCAGGCCGCCAATAGCGAAGCCGGCCTGAAGCCGTATTCCGCCTCGGCCGGCTTCAAGTCGGCGGCCCTGTTCGCCAACTGGCGCTACAGCCTGGACAAGCACTGGGCGGTGGTCACCACGGTGGGCGTCAACACCTTGCTGGGCGATGCGCGCGACAGCCCGATCGTCGAGCGCGAAACCAGCGCGTTCGGCGCGCTGGGAGTCACGTACTCGTTCTGATGCCGGACGGGCGGCGGCGGGGGTCAGCCCAGCTTGCCGCGCTGCTCGCGCACCTTGGCCAGGGTGGCGTTGAACTGCGCCAGGCGCGCCTTTTCCTGCTCGACCACGGCCGCCGGGGCGCGCTCGACGAAGCTGGCGTTGCCCAGCTTGCCGTTGGCCTTGGCGATCTCGCCTTCCAGGCGGGCGATTTCCTTGTCGAGGCGGGCCTGCTCGGCCGCCACGTCGATCTCGACATGCAGCATCAGGCGGGCGGCGCCCACCACTTGCACGGGGGCGCCGGCGTCGGGCAGCGCGTCCACCACGTCGACCTGGCTCAGCTTGGCCAGCGCGGCCAGGTACGGCCCGTTGCGGGTCAGCGTCGCGGCGTCGCCTTCGGCCACCAGCGGCACGCGTTGCGCCGGCGACAAGCCCATCTCGCCGCGCAGCGCGCGCACCGCCTCCACCTGGGCCTTGAGTCCGGCCACTTCGGCTTCGGCGGCGGCGTCGACCGCCGCCGGGTTGGCCTGCGGATAGGGCTGCACGCTGACGCTGGCGATTTCGCCCGGGCGGCGCTTGCCGGCCGCCACCGAGACTTTCTGCCAGAGCGCCTCGGTAATGAACGGGATGATCGGGTGCGCCAGGCGCAGCACGGCCTCGAGCACGCGGATCAGCGTGCGGCGCGTGCCCAATTGCTGGGCCGGCGTGCCATGCTGGATCTGCACCTTGGCCAGTTCCACGTACCAGTCGCAATATTCGTCCCACACATAGCGGTACAGCGCGTTGGCCACGTTGTCGAAACGGTAGTCGGCGAAGCCGCGGGCCACCTCGGCTTCCAGGGCCTGCAGCTGGCTGACGATCCAGCGGTCGGCGAACGACAGCTCGGCGGGCCGGTCGCCGCCCAGGTCGTGGCCCTCGGTATTCATCAGCACGTAGCGCGTGGCGTTCCACAGCTTGTTGCAGAAGTTGCGGTAGCCTTCGCAGCGCTTGAGGTCGAAGTTGATGTTGCGGCCCAGGGTCGCATAGGCGGCCATGGTGAAGCGCAGCGCGTCGGTGCCGAAGGCCGGGATGCCGTCGGGGTACTGGCGCCGGGTGGCTTTCTCGATGGCGCCGGCCTGCTTGGGATTCATCAGGCCATAGGTGCGCTTGGCCACCAGGCCGTCCAGGTCGATGCCGTCGATCAGGTCGACCGGATCGAGCGTATTGCCCTTGGACTTGCTCATCTTCTGGCCGTCGGCATCGCGGATGAGGCCGTGCACGTAGACGTGCTTGAACGGGATCTGGCCGGTCAGGTGCGTGGTCATCATGACCATGCGCGCCACCCAGAAGAAAATGATGTCGAAGCCGGTGACCAGCACGCTGGAGGGCAGGTAGCGGCGCAGGTCGGGCGTGTCTTCGGGCCAGCCCAGCGTGGTGAAGGGCACCAGCGCGGACGAGAACCAGGTGTCCAGCACGTCCGGGTCGCGCGTCAGCGGGCCGGCCACGCCGGCGGCGCGGGCCTGCTCCTGGGCCTCGGCCTCGGAGTGGGCCACGAACACCTGGCCGTCCTCCGAGTACCAGGCCGGGATCTGGTGGCCCCACCACAGTTGGCGCGAGATGCACCAGTCCTGGATGTTGTTGAGCCACTGGTTGTAGATGGTGGTCCAGTTTTCCGGGTAGAACTTGATCCGGCCGTCGGCCACGACATCGAGCGCCACCTGGGTGATGCTCTTGCCGGGATGCAGCGTGCCGTCGGGGGCCGGCTTGCTCATGGCCACGAACCATTGGTCGGTCAGCATGGGTTCCAGCACCACGCCGGTGCGGTCGCCCTTGGGCTGCATCATCTTGTGCGGCTCGACCCGCACCAGGTAGTTCTGCGCCTCCAGTTCGGCCACCACGGCCTTGCGGGCCTCGTAGCGCTCCATGCCCTGGAACTGCTTGGGGCCGTTCTCGTTGATGTGCGCGTCCAGCGTGAAGATCACGATCATCGGCAGATCGTGGCGCAGCGCGCAGGCATAGTCGTTGAAATCGTGCGCGCCGGTGATCTTGACGCAGCCCGTGCCGAACTCCGGATCGACGAAATCGTCGGCAATGATGGGGATGTTGCGGTCGCACAGCGGCAGCTCGACCATCTTGCCGACCAGGTGCCGGTAGCGCGGATCATCGGGGTGCACGCACAGCGCGCCGTCGGCCAGCATGGTTTCCGGGCGGGTGGTGGCGATGGTCATGCCGCGCAGGGTGACCGTCTGGCCGTCCTTGTCGACGATGGTCTGCGGACCGTCGACGAACGGGTAGAGGATATGCCACATGTGGCCATCGACTTCTTCCGACTGGACTTCCAGGTCGGACACGGCCGTCAGCAGCTTGGGATCCCAGTTCACCAGCCGCTTGCCGCGGTAGATCAGGCCCTGCTGGTACAGCCGGACGAAGGTTTCCACCACGCCGCGCGACATGCGCTCGTCCATGGTGAAATATTCGCGCGGCCAGTCCGCCGAGGCGCCCAGCCGGCGCACCTGGCCGGTGATGGTATTGCCCGACTGCTCTTTCCATTCCCAGACTTTCTCGATGAACTTCTCGCGGCCCAGGTCGTGGCGCGAGACGTTCTCCGCATCGAGGCGGCGCTCCACCACGATCTGGGTGGCGATGCCGGCGTGGTCGGTGCCCGGGACGAACACGGTGTCGTCGCCACGCATGCGGTGGTAGCGGATGAGGCCGTCCATGATCGTCTGGTTGAACGCATGGCCCATGTGCAGGGTGCCCGTCACATTGGGAGGCGGGAACTGGATGACATACGGCTGGGGGTCGGTCCCCGTTTCTACGTGCCGGCCGGCCTGGAAGTAGCCGCGCTTTTCCCATTCGGCATACCAGTGCGCTTCCAGCTCGGCGGGCTCGAAGCTTTTGGGAAGGTCGGCGGTTTCAGTGTCAGGAGGGATCGGTGCGGCGGCTTCAGTCATTACAGGGTTCCGGCAAAACGGGGCCAGGTCGATACTCGGCCAAGCAAACCGTTAATTTTATGATGTATTGGGGCCTTGACGGCGTGCTAGAATGTCGGGTTACTGTAAACCTTGCAGAAGTGCCTGTTTTTATTGAGGAATTGCGAAAACGGGCGGCAGCCGGAGTCCATCCTCCGGAACCTTCCGAAAGGTGCCAGTCTCGAATCCATGTCCCGGAGCGCGGCGCCGGGGCGGGCTCCGCATGCCGGTTCCGCCCGCGCTTTCGCGCCCCGATCAACCGAAAAACAGTCAAACCCAGTCTGGAGTTCTCATGTCCGTCGAACGTACCCTCTCGATCATCAAGCCCGATGCCGTGGCCAAGAACGTCATCGGCCAGATCGTCGCCCGCTTCGAAAGCGCCGGCCTGAAGGTCATCGCTGCCCGCATGCAGCAATTGTCGCGCGCCGATGCCGAGCGCTTCTATGCCGTGCACAAAGAGCGCCCCTTCTTCAAGGACCTGGTCGACTTCATGGTCTCGGGCCCCGTGTTCGTGCAGGTCCTGGAAGGCGAGGGCGCCATCCAGAAGAACCGCGACCTGATGGGCGCCACCGATCCCAAGAAGGCCGCGCCGGGCACCATCCGCGCCGACTTCGCCGACAGCATCGACGCCAATGCCGTGCACGGCTCCGACGCCGCCGAGACCGCCGCCGTCGAAGTGGCGTTCTTCTTCCCCGAAATCAACATCCACAGCCGTTGATCGGGTAACTTTTCCCACAGCACTCCATGGAAACCGCCGAACGCGTCAATCTGCTGGGCCTCGATGGCGCCGCCCTGTCCGACCTGGTCGGGCAATGGGGCGGCAAGCCGTTTCGCGCCCGCCAGCTGCAGCGCTGGATCCACCAGCGCTGCGCCGACTCGTTCGACGCCATGACCGACCTGGCCCGCGACTTCCGCGGCCAGCTTGCGCAACGCTGCCGCGTCGAGGCGCCGCCGGTCAACACCGAGCAGCGCTCCTCCGATGGCACGCGCAAGTGGCTGTTCGACGTGGGCCAGGGCAATGCCATCGAGACCGTCTTCATTCCCGAAGACGACCGCGGCACGCTGTGCGTGTCCAGCCAGGCCGGCTGCGCCGTCAATTGCCGCTTCTGCTCCACGGGCCACCAGGGTTTCAACCGCAATCTCACCACCAGCGAGATCATCGGCCAGCTCTGGTGGGCCAAGCGCGTGCTCGAGGCCGATGCCGGCACGGCGCGGCTGGGCGGCGGGCGCGGCGAAGATACGCGGGTGGTCAGCAACGTGGTCATGATGGGCATGGGCGAGCCGCTGCTCAACTACGACCAGCTCGTGCCGGCCCTGCGCCTCATGCTGGACGACAACGCGTATGGGCTGTCGCGCCGCCGCGTCACGGTGTCCACTTCCGGCGTGGTCCCCATGATGGACCGCCTGGCGCAGGACTGCCCGGTGGCGCTGGCCGTCTCGCTGCATGCGCCTACCGATGGGCTGCGCGACGAACTCGTGCCGCTCAACAAGAAGTACCCGCTGGCCGAACTGCTCGCCGCCTGCGAGCGCTACCTGGCCTTCGCGCCGCGCGACTTCATCACGTTCGAATACTGCATGCTGGACGGCATCAACGATACCGACCAGCACGCCAGGGAACTCATCCAGGTGGCCCGGCAAGTACGCTGCAAGCTCAACCTGATTCCTTTCAACCCGTTTCCGGCCTCGGGCCTGAAGCGTTCGCCGGCCGCCCGCGTCAAGGTCTTCGCCCAGCGCCTGATGGACGCCGGTATCGTCACCACGGTGCGCAAGACCCGCGGCGACGACATCGACGCCGCGTGCGGCCAGCTCGCGGGCGAAGTGCGCGACCGCACCCGCGTCGCCCAGCGCAACGCCGCCCGGACCATTCCCATCGCACAGGTACAGGCATGACGCAGGACCTCGATCCGGCAGTCCCCCGAACCGAATCGCCCGCGGCGGCGCCGTCCGTCGGCCAGGCGCTGCACGCGCTGCGCGTGGCCAAGGGCTGGTCGCTCGACGAAGTCTCCAGCCGCATCAAGTTCTCGGCGCGCCAGATCCAGGCGCTCGAGAGCGAGCAGTGGGCCAAGCTGCCGACCGGCGTTTCGCTGCGCGGCCTGATCCGCAGCTATGCGCGCCTGCTGGACGCCGACGCGCCGGCCATCGTGGCGTCGCTCGAATCGCGGATCGCCGCCGCGCCGGCGGGCGCCCCGGGGCGCCGCCTGGCGCACACCGTGCCGGTGCCGATTTCTTCGTCGGATGACGACCGCTCCTCCATGCCGTGGGGCTGGCTGCTGGTCATCGCGGCACTGCTGGCCGTGCTGGTGGCGTATGCTTTCTGGCAGGGCTGGCTGCCCGCGGACTGGCTGCCCTGGTTTTCGCCGCTGAACTCGTAATCCCGGTATACGCATGCAAGAGCCGTCCCCGCCCTGCCAAGATGCCCCGCCGCCCGAAGTGGGCGCCGCGCCGCGCCGGCCGACGCGCGCGGTCGCCGTGAAGTGGGGCGACCGCGTGGTCACCATCGGCGGTCCGGCGCCGGTCGTGGTGCAATCCATGACCAACACCGATACCGCCGATGCCATTGCCACGGCCATCCAGGTCAAGGAACTGGCCCAGGCCGGTTCCGAGCTCGTGCGCATCACGGTGAACACCCCGGAGGCCGCGCGCGAAGTCATCGCCATACGCGAGCAGCTCGACCGCATGGGGGTGTCGGTGCCGCTGGTCGGCGATTTCCACTACAACGGCCACAAGCTGCTGACTCAGTTTCCCGATTGCGCGCAGGCGCTCTCGAAGTACCGCATCAACCCCGGCAACATGGGCGGCGGCAAGCGCCGCGACGACAATTTCGCCCAGATGATCGAAGTGGCCTGCCGCTACGACAAGCCGGTACGCATCGGCGTCAACTGGGGCAGCCTCGATCACGAACTGATGGCGCGCAAGATGGACGAGAACAGCCGCCGCGCCCAACCCTGGGAAGCCCAGGCGGTGATGCGCGACGCGCTGGTGGTCTCGGCCATCAGCAATGCGCGCCGCGCCGAGGAACTCGGCCTGCGCGGCGATGCCATCATCCTGTCGTGCAAGGTCAGCCACGTGCAGGATCTCATCGCCGTCTATAGCGACCTCTCCGCGCGCTGCGACTACCCGCTGCACCTGGGCCTGACCGAGGCCGGCATGGGCAGCAAGGGCATCGTCGCCTCGACCGCCGCGCTGGCGGTGCTGCTGCAGCAGGGCATCGGCGACACCATTCGCATCTCGCTCACGCCCGAACCCGGCGGGGACCGCGCGCGCGAAGTCATCGTTGCGCAGGAAATCCTCCAGACCATGAACCTGCGCGCCTTTACGCCGATGGTCGTGGCCTGCCCGGGCTGCGGGCGCACCAGCAGCACATTCTTCCAGGAACTGGCCGACAGCATCCAGTCGTACCTGCGGCGCCAGATGCCGGTGTGGCGGACGCGCTACCCCGGGGTCGAGAGCATGAACGTCGCGGTCATGGGCTGTGTGGTCAACGGCCCCGGCGAAAGCCGCCATGCCGATATCGGCATCAGCCTGCCCGGCACCGGCGAGGTGCCGGCCGCGCCCGTGTTCATCGACGGCGAGCGCACGGTCACCCTCAAGGGCGACCGCATTGCCGAAGAGTTCCAGACCATTGTCGAAGACTACGTCGCGCGCCGCTACGGCGCGTCGGCCACTCACTAAAAATAAGGGCTGAGCCGCCAGGCGCGCCGCGTTGCGGGCCATTGCGGCATGATGAAGATGACGCAAGCTTTCCAGAAAGTCGCCGCGATCCGCGGCATGAACGATGTACTCCCGGGTGACGGCGTCCGCTGGGAACGATTCGAACAGATCGTGCGCGACTGGCTGCACAGCTACGGCTACCGCAATGTGCGCACCCCCATTCTCGAGCATACGCGCCTGTTCGCGCGGGGCATCGGCGAGGTCACCGACATCGTCGAAAAAGAGATGTACACCTTCACGGATGCGCTCAATGGCGATTCGCTGACCATGCGGCCCGAAATGACCGCCGGGGTGGTGCGCGCCAGCATCGAGCACAATCTGCTCTACGACCGGCCGCAGCGCGTCTATAGCATCGGCCCGGTGTTCCGCCACGAACGGCCGCAACGCGGGCGCTATCGCCAGTTCCACCAGATCGACGTCGAGGCGCTGGGTTTCGCCGGCCCCGATGTCGACGCCGAGCTCATCGTCATGCTGGCGCGCCTGTGGAAGCTGCTGGGCCTGACCGACGTCCGCCTCGAATTGAATTCGCTGGGCCAGCCGGCCGAGCGCGCGGCCCATCGGGCCGCGCTGATCGAGCACCTCGAGCGCCACCGCGACATTCTCGACGAAGACGGCCTGCGGCGCCTGTACAGCAACCCGCTGCGGGTGCTGGACACCAAGAACCCGGCCATGCAGGCCATGGCCGACAGCGCCCCGCGCCTGTTCGATTTCCTGGGCGACGAATCGCGCGCCCATTTCGACGGCCTGTGCCAGCGCCTGGCGGACGCGGGTATCGAATACCGCCTCAATCCGCGCCTGGTGCGCGGGCTCGACTACTACAACCTGACCGTTTTCGAATGGGTCACCGACCGTCTGGGCGCGCAGGGCACCGTGTGCGGCGGCGGACGCTATGATGGCCTGGTCGAACTGCTGGGCGGCAAGCCGGCCCCAGCGGTGGGGTTCGCCATCGGCATGGAGCGCCTGCTCGATCTCTGGGAACAGAGCGTGCCGTCCACGCCCACGCCCGAATGCGAGGTCTACATCGTGCACCAGGGCGAGGACGCGCAGCGCCTGGCCGCGCGCGTCGGCGAGCAGTTGCGCGATGCCGGCCTGGCCGTCATCGTGCACGCGGGCTCGGCGGGCTTCAAGTCGCAGTTCAAGCGGGCCGATGCCAGCGGGGCGCGGGTTGCGGTTATCCTTGGCGGCGATGAAGTGGCCGCCCAGACCGCCAGCGTCAAGTACCTGCGCGCCGAGCCGGCTGGCGAAGCCGCGCAGCAGCAAGTGCCGCTGGACAGGTTGGCCGACGTTTTGAAATCCAAGGGTTAGCATGGCATACGATCTCGAAGAACAGGAACAACTCGACGCGCTCAAGGCGTGGTGGGCGCGCTACGGCACGCTGGTGCTCACGCTGGCGGCCGCGGTGGCCCTGGCCTGGGGCGGCTGGTGGAGCTGGAAGGCCTACCAGACCCATCGCGCCAATCAGGCCATGGGGTACTTCGAGGCGCTCGAAGACGCCGCCCGCCTGGGTGGGGCCGACGCCGCCGTGCGCATCAAGGCGGCCGCCTCGACGCTGCGCGACGACTATCCTTCCACCGGCTATGCGGCACGCGGCGCCCTGGTGGCGGCGCATGCCCTGAAAGAGCAGGACGATCTCGCCGGCGCGCGTGAACAGCTCGAATGGCTGGCCGCGCAATCCAAGCATCCGGCCCTGCAGCCGGTGGCGCGGGTGCGGCTGGCCGGGCTGCTGCTCGATCAGAAGCAATACGATGCCGCCCTGGCCCAGCTGAACAATCCGCCGGCCGCGTTCGCCGCGCTCTATGCGGACCGCCGCGGCGACATCCTGGCCGCCCAGGGCAAGCATGAAGAGGCCCGCAAGGCCTGGCAGGCCGCGCTCGACAGCCTGGATGCCGCCGACCCTTTGCGGCAAGCCGTGCAACTCAAACTGGATGCCCTGAGCGGAGCCTGAACGTATGCGTATCTTCCGTCATGGCCGCGCCTGGCGCGGCGCCGCCCTGGTCGCCGGACTGCTCGCCCTGTCCGGTTGCTCGATGTTTTCCAGCAACGACGACCGCTACGAACCCACGCCGCTGACCGAATACGCGCCCGGCATGTCGGTGCGCTCGGTCTGGTCCACCTCCATCGGCAGCGGCTCCGGCCTGGGCTTCGTGCCCGCCGTGGTCAATGACGCGGTCTATGCGGCCACGCCCGACGGCTCGGTGGCCAAGGTCGACCTGGCCAGCGGCAAGGTGCTCTGGAAGGCTTCGGCCGACACCAAGCTGTCGGCCGGCGCGGGCAGCGACGGCACCACCACGGTGGTTGCTTCGCCGCTGGGCGACGTGATCGCTTTCGACGACACCGGCAAGGTCAAATGGAAGGCGCGCGCCACCAGCGACGTCTCGATCGCGCCGGTGGTCGGCTATGGCGTGGCGGTGGTGCGTAGCGGCGACTACCGCATCCAGGCGTTCAATATCGAAACCGGCGAGCGGCTCTGGAGCCTGCAACGGCCGGGGCCCGCGCTGGCGCTGCGCAGCAGCGCGCAGATGGTCATGGCCGAGGGCCTGGTCATCACCGGCCTGCCCGGCGGCAAGCTGCTGGCCATCAACGTCGGCAGCGGCAACGTCCAATGGGAAGGCACGGTCGCCACGCCGCGCGGCGCCAGCGACCTGGAGCGGCTGACCGACGTAGTGGGCGCGCCGCGCATCGCCGGCAGCCTGCTGTGCGCCGTGGCATACCAGGGGCGCATCGTCTGCTTCGATGTCACCCAGGGCGGCCGCCCGATCTGGGCCAAGGATTTCTCCAGCTCCAGCGGCATGACGCTGGACGGCCGGTTCGCCTATGCGGCGGACCAGCACGGCGTCGTCAACGCGTTCGCGCTCGACAGCGGCGCCAATGTCTGGAAGCAGTCCGCGCTCAAGAACCGCAAGCTGACCTCGCCGGCGCTGCTGGGCGAAGCCGTCGGGGTGGGCGACCTGGACGGCTATGTCCATTTCCTGTCGCGCAGCGACGGCCGTCTGCTGGCGCGCCTGTCGGTGGGCGGCGACGCCATCGTCTCGCCTCCGCAGACCACGCAGCGGGGCGTGCTGGTGCAGACCGGCAATGGCAACCTCGTGCTGATCGGCACCAACTGAACCTAACTTCGCAAGCCTCACCGTGTCCTTCAAACCCGTCGTCGCTCTGGTCGGCCGCCCCAATGTGGGCAAGTCGACCCTCTTCAACCGCCTGACGCGCTCGCGGGCGGCGCTGGTGGCCGACTATTCCGGCCTGACGCGCGACCGCCACTACGGCGAGGGCAGGGTGGGCGACACGCCCTTCATCGTCATCGATACCGGCGGCTTCGAGCCGGTGGCCAAGTCCGGCATCCTGCGCGAAATGGCGCGCCAGACCCGCCAGGCCATCGCCGAGGCCGATGTGGTGGTGTTCCTGGTCGACGCCCGGGCCGGCGTCAATGCGCACGACCACGAAATCGCCCAGCTGCTGCGCAAATCGGGCCAGCAGCGGGTCGTGCTGGCGGTCAACAAGGCCGAGGGCATGGGCGTGGGCAGCGCCACTGGCGAATTCCACGAGCTGGGCCTGGGCCAGCCATACCCGATCTCGGCGGCGCACGGCGACGGTATCGTCGATCTCATCGGCCTGGCCTTGCAGGGCCTGGTCGAGCCGGAGCCCGAAGCGCCGGCGGAGGCTGGCGAGGACCTCCCCCCCGACCATCGCATCAAGCTGGCCATCGTCGGCCGCCCCAATGTCGGCAAGTCGACCCTCATCAATACCCTGCTCGGCGAAGACCGCGTCATCGCGTTCGACATGCCGGGCACCACGCGCGATGCCATCGAGATCGACTTCGAGCGCGATGGCCGCAAGTACACCCTGATCGACACCGCCGGCCTGCGCCGCCGCGGCAAGGTGTTCGA
This sequence comes from Bordetella genomosp. 2, assembly GCF_002261345.1. GTDB lineage: Bacteria > Pseudomonadota > Gammaproteobacteria > Burkholderiales > Burkholderiaceae_B > Bordetella_A. The sequence continues at coordinate 1,233,062 of NZ_NEVT01000003.1, forward strand.
GGCGGTCGAGAAATTCTCGGTCATCAAGACGCTGCAGGCCATCGAGGCCAGCAATGTCGTGCTGCTGATGCTCGATGCCCAGACCGAAGTGTCGGAACAGGACGCCCACATCGCCGGCTTCGTGCTCGAGACCGGCCGCGCCGTGGTCGTGGCCATCAACAAATGGGACGGCCTGGATACCGACCAGCGCGAGCGCATCGAGCGCGAATTCCATCGCAAGCTGCGGTTCCTGTCGTTCGCGCCCACCCACACCATTTCCGCGCTGAAAGGGCAGGGCATCAAGCCGGTGCTCAAGTCGGTGGTGGCCGCGCATGCCGCCGCGTTCGCCAAGCTGCCCACGCCCAAGCTGACCCGCGCGCTGCAGGCCGCCGTCGAGCAGCAGCCGCCGCCGCGCAAGGGCATCTTCCGGCCGAAGATGCGCTACGCCCACCAGGGCGGGCAGAATCCGCCGTTGATCGTCATCCACGGCAACGCGCTGGACGCCATCCCGGATTCCTACCGCCGCTACCTGGAAACCCGCTTCCGCGATGTCTTCAAGCTGGCCGGTACGCCGCTGCGCATCGAATTCAAGTCGTCGCGCAACCCCTACGCGCAGGAAAACTGATCCATGAGCCGCTACTGGAGTCCCGTGGTCGGGACGCTCAGCCCCTACGTGCCGGGCGAACAGCCGAAGCTGCAGGACCTGGTCAAGCTCAATACCAACGAACATCCGGCCGGCCCGTCGCCCAAGGTGCTGCAGGCCATCCGCAATGCCTGCGACGACAGCCTGAGGCTGTATCCGGACCCGGGCTCCGACCGGCTGCGCCAGGCCATCGCTGCCAATTTCCGCGTGCAGCCGGACCAGGTGTTCGTCGGCAACGGTTCCGACGAGGTCCTGGCGCATGCTTTCCAGGCCCTGCTCAAGCACGACCGGCCGCTGCGTTTCCCTGACATTACCTACAGCTTCTATCCGGTGTACTGCGGGCTGTACCAGATCGCCTACCAGACGGTGCCGCTCACCGAGGAATTCTGTATCGATGTGCAAGACTACCTGCCGGCCGCGGGCGAGGCAGGGGGCATCATTCTGCCCAATCCCAATGCGCCCACCGGCCGCGCGCTGCCGCTGGCCGACATCGAGCGCATCGTCGCCGCCAATCCCGATATCGTCGTGGTGGTCGACGAGGCCTATGTAGATTTCGGGGCCGAATCGGCGGTGGATCTGGTGGCCCGGCATGACAACCTGCTGGTAATCCAGACCCTGTCCAAATCGCGCTCCCTGGCGGGCCTGCGGGTGGGGTTCGCCATCGGCAGCAGGGTGCTCATCGAGGCCCTGGAGCGGGTCAAGAACAGCTTCAATTCCTACCCCATCGACCGCCTCGCCGAGGCCGGAGCGGTGGCGGCGCTGGAAGACACCGCCTATTTCGAGCGCACGCGGCAGGCCGTCATCGCCACGCGCGCGCGGCTGACCGCCGACCTGCAGGCGCTGGGGTTCGAGGTGCTGCCATCCGCCGCCAATTTCGTCTTCGCCCGCCATCCGCACCACGACGGGGCGGCGCTGGCCGCGGCCCTGCGCGAGCGCAGCATCATCGTGCGCCATTTCCGCCAGGCCCGCATCGACCAGTTCCTGCGCATCACCGTAGGCACCGAGGTGCAGTGCGGGCGCTTGGTCGAGGCGTTGAAAAACATCCTCGCCGGCTGACGACGCGCGGTCTGACACCTTATGAAAGAATTTGCCCCTCTAGGCAAGTGGCACGGGCCGGGAAAACCCTGTAGAGTACATATTTCGGCGTCTGCCACCACTCAAAACAAACAATTGGAGCCTGGCCAATGAGCAATAAAGGGCAAACTCTGCAAGATCCGTTTCTGAACACGCTGCGCAAAGAACATGTCCCCGTGTCCATCTATCTGGTGAACGGCATCAAGCTGCAAGGGCAAATAGAATCTTTCGATCAATACGTGGTGCTGCTGCGCAATACCGTCACGCAAATGGTCTACAAGCATGCCATTTCCACGGTCGTTCCGGCGCGCGCCGTCAATTTCCAGGTGGATGTGCCCGCTGAATAATCGTCACGCTCCGGCTGTACCTTTTCCTGCCCGCCGCACGTTCCGTGTCGGCGGGCATTTTCGCTGTGGCGGGGTGCCTGCATGCGCGCACTGATCATCAGCGTCGATCTCGGCAACCCTGATTTCGCCGCGCATGCCGACGAATTCGCCATGCTGGCGCGCGGCGCGGGCGCCGAGATCGTCGGCACCGTCACGGCGCGCCGCGACCGCCCCGACGCCAAGTTCTTCATCGGCTCGGGCAAGGTCCAGGAAGCCGTCGCCATGGCCGGCGCGCTGCTGGCCGACATCGTCCTGTTCGACCAGCCGCTGTCGCCCGCCCAGCAACGCAACCTCGAGCGCGAGTTCAACCTGCGGGTGGTCGACCGGGTCGCGCTCATCCTGGACATCTTCGCGCTGCGCGCCAAGAGCCACGAGGGCAAGCTGCAAGTCGAGCTGGCGCAATTGCAGCACCTGGTCACCCGCCTGACCCGTCTCTGGACTCACCTGGAGCGCCAGCGCGGCGGTATCGGCATGCGCGGGCCGGGCGAATCGCAGCTCGAAATGGACCGCCGCATGATCGGCGCCAAGGTCAAGGTGCTGCGCGAGCGCCTCGATCGCGTCGAGCGCCAGCGGGTCACCCAGCGCCGCGCCCGTGCGCGGGGCGGGGCGTTGTCGGTTTCGCTGGTGGGCTACACCAATGCCGGCAAATCCACGCTGTTCAATGCGCTGACGCGGGCCGGAGCCTACGCGGCCGACCAGCTCTTCGCCACGCTGGACACCACCACGCGCCGCATCTGGATCGAAGGCACCGGGTCGGTGGTGCTGTCGGACACCGTGGGTTTCATCCGGGACCTGCCCCCCAACCTGATCGCCGCTTTCCGCGCCACCCTCGAGGAAACCATCCACGCCGACGTGCTGTTGCACGTGGTGGATGCCGCCAGCCCGCAGCGCGACGAACAGATCGCCGAGGTCCAGAAGGTGCTGGCCGAGATCGGGGCCGGGTCGATTCCCACCATTCTGGTGCACAACAAGATCGACCGGGCGGGCCTGGCCCCGCGGGTCGAGCGTGACGCCCATGGTACGATTGCGCGAGTATTCGTAAGCGCTACCGAGCGCGCCGGTCTGGATGCGTTGCGCGGGGCAATTGCAGAGATCGGCCAGATTGTGGGAAACAATGCCTCGAATCACCAAAATCTTCAATCTGAACGACCCGGGCTGGGGTCGCGGCAATAACAATGGTTCGGAGCCGCCCAAGCGGCCGAAAGGCAATGGCGACGGCCCGCCCGACCTCGACGAAGTCTGGCGCGATTTCAATAATCGCATCGGCTCGCTGTTCGGGCGCAAGGGGGGCGGCGGCAACAACCGGCCCGGCAACCGTGGCGGCATGACTCCGCCGTCGCCGCGCGGCACCCGCATCGGCCTGGGCATCATTGCCCTGGTGCTGGTCCTGCTGTGGCTGGCCAGCGGCTTCTTCATCGTCCAGGAAGGCCAGGTGGCCGTGGTGACGCAGTTCGGCAAGTACAAGAGCACCGCGCAGGCCGGCTTCCAGTGGCGCCTGCCGTATCCCATCCAGAGCCACGAAACCGTCAACATCTCGCAACTGCGTACGTTCGAGGTCGGTTTCCGCGGCAGCTCGCGCAACAAGGTGCTGCCCGAGGCCCTGATGCTGACCACCGACGAGAACATCGTCGACATGCAGTTCGTGGTTCAGTACCGCCTGCGGGCCGACGGCGCGCCCAACTACCTGTTCAACATGCGCGACCCGGACGACTCGGTGCGCCAGGCCGCCGAGACCGCCATGCGCGAGATCGTCGGCAAGAAGCCCATGGACTTCGTCCTGTACGAGGGCCGTACCGAAGTGGCCGTCGAGGTGCAGAACCTGATGCAACAGATCCTCGACCGCTATCAGTCCGGCATCCAGGTCAGCACGGTGGCCATCCAGAACGTGCAGCCGCCCGAGCAGGTCCAGGCCGCGTTCGACGACGCGGTCAAGGCCGGCCAGGACCGCGAGCGCCAGATCAACGAAGGGCAGGCGTACGCCAACCAGGTCATCCCGATGGCCGGCGGCCAGGCCTCGCGCATGGTCGAGCAGGCCCAGGGTTACAAGGCCAAGGTCATCGGCGACGCCACGGGTGACGCCGCGCGCTTCACCAGCATCCTGGCCGAATACCAGAAGGCGCCGGAGATCATGCGCGAGCGCATGTACCTGGAAACCATGCAGCAGATCTTCTCGCGGGCCAGCAAGGTCATGGTCGACACCAAGGGCAGCAACAACATGCTGTACCTGCCGCTCGACAAGATCATGCAGCAGACCGCGCGCGACGCGACGGTCAAGCCGACCGCGCTGCCTGGCGCCAGCCAGCCCACCATTCCGCAGCCCCCTCCGCGCAGCACCGGAGCGAGCTCTTCCGGCAACGACGGCAGCGGCAACACGCTGACCCGCGACCGCATGTCGCGCTAACCCGGAGGAGACCCCATCATGCAACGTTTCATGCCCGTCCTGGTCGGCCTCCTGCTCGTGCTGGCCGCCCTGTCTTCCTGCGTATTCATCGTGCGCGAGCGCGACTACGCCCTGGTGTTCTCGCTGGGCGAGGTGCGCAAGGTCATCAACGAACCCGGCCTGTACTTCAAGGCGCCGCCGCCGTTCCAGAATGTCGTCACCATCGACAAGCGCATTCTCACCATCGAGTCGACCGACGCCGAGCGCATCCAGACGTCCGAGAAGAAAAACCTGCTGATCGACTCCTACGTCAAGTGGCGCATTGCCGATCCGCGGCTGTACTACATCACCTTTGGCGGCAACGAGCGCGCCGCGCAGGAGCGCCTGCAGGCGCAGATCCGCGACTCGCTCAACGCGTCGGTGAACGTGCGCACCGTCAAGGAAGTGGTGTCGGCCGAGCGCGACAAGATCATGAACGAGATCCTCACCACGGTCGCCAAGCGCGCCGAGCCGCTGGGGGTCGAAGTGGTCGACGTGCGGCTGCGCCGCATCGAGTTCGCTCCCGAGATCTCCGAGTCGGTCTACCGCCGCATGGAAGCCGAGCGCACCCGCGTCGCCAATGAGCTGCGCTCCATCGGCGCGGCCGAGAGCGAGAAGATCCGCGCCGAGGCCGACCGCCAGCGCGAGGTCATCCTGGCCGAGGCCTATGCCAAGTCGCAGACCATCATGGGCGAGGGCGATGCCGAGGCCAGCGCCCTGTACGCTGCCGCCTTCGGCAAGGATCCGGCGTTCTACTCGTTCTACAAGAGCCTCGAGGCCTATCGCTCGTCGTTCTCGAATTCGAACGACGTCCTGGTGGTCGATCCCAGCTCCGAATACTTCCAGTTCATGAAGAGCTCCACCGGCCAGGCCGCCCCGGCCAAGTGACAGGCCGCCGGGCGCCGCCGGGGCAGGGCGCAGCCCGGCCGGCGCCCTGCACGAACGCGTAAACCATGTACAATATCGCGTAAGCTAGAAAACATTCCGCAGGCGGCTGAGCGGGCTTACGCCCTCTCAGCCGCTTTCGTTTTGGGCGTTGCCCACGCATTTCAGGTGTCATTCAGGTAAACACTCATGGGTAACTGGCTGCTGCCCGAGAGCCTCGCCGACGTGCTTCCGGCCGAGGCCCGGCGCATCGAGGAACTGCGCCGCGAGCTTCTCGACCTTTACCGTACTTACGGCTTCGAGCTGGTCGCGCCGCCCCTGGTCGAATATATCGATTCGTTGCTGTCGGGCACCGGCAGCGACTTGAATCTGCGCACGTGCAAGCTGGTCGACCAGCTGTCCGGCCGCACCCTGGGGGTGCGGGCCGACATGACCCCGCAGGTCACCCGCATCGACGCGCACCTGCTGAACCGGCCCGGGGTCACCCGGCTGTGCTATTGCGGCACCGTGCTGCATGCCCGGCCTGCCGACCTCCTGTCCAGCCGCGAATTGCTGCAGATCGGCGCCGAAATCTACGGCCATGCCGGTTTCGAGGCCGACCTCGAGATCATTTCGCTGGTGCTTGAAACCGTGGCGGTGGCCGGCCTGCGCCAGCCGCGGCTCGACCTGTGCCATCCCGGCGTGGTGCGGGCCATCCTCGACGCCGACCCGGCCGCCGCGGCCTGGGCCGAGGACATCATCCTGCTGTTGCGCGAAAAGGACGTGCCCGGCCTGGCCGAGCTCGCCGCCCGGGCCGAGGGCATGCGCGCCGACACGCTGCAGGCATTGCAACGCCTGCCCGCCCTGTATGGCGGCCCGGATGTCATCAAGCAGGCCCGCCACGACCTGCCGCTGCTGCCCGGGGTGGCGGCGGCGCTCGACGCCCTGCAGGTCATCGTCGATTCGCTCGCCGATGTCACGCCCGGCGTCGACCTGGCCGACATCGGTGGCTACGGCTATCACTCCGGCGTGACCTTCGCGTTGTACGCCGAGGGCTGGCACGACGCGCTGGTCAGCGGCGGCCGCTACGACGACGTCAGCCGGGCCTTCGGGCGGGCGCGGCCGGCGACCGGCTTCAGCCTCGACCTGCGCAAGCTGGCGCGCGGCCTGCCGCCCGCCGGTCCGGCGCGCGCCGTGCGGGCCCCCTGGGGGCAGGATGCCGCCCTGGTCGAGGCCGTCCGACGGCTGCGCCGCGCGGGCGAAATCGTCGTCCAGGTGCTGCCGGGCCACGAGCAGAGCCTGGATGAATTCATCTGCGACCGCGAATTGGCGCTGCAGGACGGCGCCTGGACGGTCCGGACGCTGTAAAACTGATTCCCTCCCGGCGACGGGAGGGCCGCAGGGAGATTTCCGGATTTCCCGAGAAACTCGATATCGATTCGTACAATGAGCAAGAACGTAGTGGTTATCGGCACCCAATGGGGTGACGAAGGCAAAGGCAAGATCGTCGACTGGCTGGCTGAGTCCGTCCAGGGCGTGGTGCGCTTCCAGGGCGGTCACAACGCCGGCCATACGCTTTGGATCAACGGCAAGAAGACCATCCTGCGATTGATCCCCTCGGGCATCATGCACCCGGGCGTCACCTGCTTCATCGGCAACGGCGTCGTGCTGTCGCCGGAGGCGCTGCTCAAGGAAATCGAAGAACTCGAGGCCGCCGGCCTGGACGTCCGCTCGCGCCTGCAGATCTCCGAAGTCTGCCCGCTGATCCTGCCGTACCACATCGCCGTCGACCAGGCGCGCGAGGCCCGCAAGGGCGATGCCAAGATCGGCACCACCGGCCGCGGCATCGGACCCGCCTACGAAGACAAGATCGCCCGCCGCGCGCTGCGGGTGCAGGACCTCTTCAACCCCTCGCTGTTCGACGAAAAGCTCGCCGAACTGCTCGATTACCACAACTTCGTGCTTACCCAGTACCTGGGCGCCCCGGCCGTGTCGGCCGAGCAGGTGCGCGACCAGGCCATGGCGCTGGCGCCCGCCATCGCGCCCATGGTCAAGGACGTCTCCAGCAACCTGTACGCCATGCAGCAGGCCGGCCAGCAGTTGCTGTTCGAAGGCGCGCAAGGGGCGTTGCTCGACGTCGATCATGGCACCTATCCGTTCGTCACCAGCAGCAATTGCCTGGCGGGCGCCGCCTCCGCGGGCGCCGGCGTGGGGCCGCAGTCGCTCGATTACGTGCTGGGCATCACCAAGGCCTACACCACGCGCGTCGGCTCGGGGCCGTTCCCCACCGAACTGGTCGATGAAATCGGCACCCGCCTGGCCACCATCGGCAAGGAATTCGGCTCGGTCACCGGGCGCCCGCGCCGCTGCGGCTGGTTCGATGGCGCCGCGCTCAAACGATCCGTGCGCCTGAACGGCATCACCGGCCTGTGCATTACCAAGCTCGATGTCCTGGACGGCCTGGAAAGCATCCAGCTCGGCGTGGGCTATCGCGTCAACGGCGAATTCCGCGACGTGCTGCCCTACGGCGCGCACGCCGTGGCCCAGGCCGAAGCGGTGCTCGAGGAACTGCCCGGCTGGAGCGAGTCCACCGTCGGCATCACGGAATACGCCAAGCTGCCGGCGGCCGCGCGGCGCTACCTGGAGCGTGTCGCCGAAGTCTGCGGCGTGCCCATCGACCTGGTGTCCACCGGCCCCGACCGCAACGAGACCATCGTCCTGCGCCACCCGCTCAAGGGCTGAGCCCCATCCGCCGCGTGCGGGCACGCCGCCCGCCGGGTTATCATTTCCAGGCCGCCGCCGGCCATGCCGGTGAGCGGCCTTTTCGTATTCTCAGGAGAACAGCGCATGAGCGTGCCCGCCAACGACGACAGCCACCTGTGGGTGACGTGGGATGAATACAACCGCCTGATCGAACGCCTGACACTGCAGGTCTACCAATCGGGCTGGGAGTTCGATCTGATCCTGTGCCTGGCGCGCGGCGGCGTGCGCGTGGGCGACGTCATGTCGCGCATTTTCGACGTGCCCCTGGGGATCCTGGCCACCAGCAGCTACCGCGAGGCGGCCGGCACCAAGCAGGGCGACCTCGACATTGCGCAGTTCATCACCATCACCCGCGGGGCGCCGGCCGGCCGGGTGTTGCTGGTGGACGACATGGTCGACACCGGCCTGACCTTCAACAAAGTCCAGGTCCATCTGCGGGAGCAATTCCCCGAAATCTCGGAATTGCGCAGCGCCGTGCTCTGGTGGAAAGGGCATTCGCAGGCCACCCCGGACTACTATGTCGCCAAGCTGCCCACCAATCCCTGGATCCACCAGCCGTTCGAAGACTACGACAGCCTGCGCCCGCACCAGCTGGAAGCCTGGATCCGCAAAGGCTCTTCGTCGACCCAAGAATAAGGGACACATTTGGCCGAACGTGGGGGCCTAGCCGGTTTTCCGTTGAGGATCTCGCCAAAGCTGGCTCCGCGTGCTAAACTCGCGGATTACCGCTAAACCTCGTTAGGTACTGCCCCAGGGCGCGCCTTTGGGTTTGGGGCTTGAAATTTGCTGTTTTGGCCGTTTGGAACAACAATCAAGCCAAATGTGCCGATCAGGCTCCAAGCCAAAGCGTCCTGTGTGTCCAACCTTTTTTGTTATTCCAAACCAGGCCTGCCACTTTATGCCTATTGTCCGACTGAAGGAAAACGAACCGTTCGAAGCCGCGCTGCGCCGCTTCAAGCGCACCATCGAAAAGACCGGTCTGCTCACCGAACTGCGCTCGCGCGAGTTCTACGAGAAGCCCACGGCCGAGCGCAAGCGCAAGCATGCTGCCGCCGTCAAGCGCCACTACAAGCGGATTCGTAGCCAACAACTGCCGCCCCGCCTGTATTGATATTTTCGATTCCAGAATCTATTGATTCCAGAATCATTCATTCAGGATTTGCTCGCCCGGGTCGACGTCGCCGACGTCGTCGGGCGATACGTGCAGTTGCGAAAGGGCGGCGCCAACCTGCTTGGCCTGTGCCCTTTCCACAACGAAAAAAGCCCCTCGTTCACCGTCAGTCCCACCAAGCAGTTCTACCACTGCTTCGGTTGCGGCGCGCACGGTAGCGCCATCACGTTCCTGATGGAGCACACGGGGGCAAGTTTCCCCGAGGCCGTGCGCACGCTCGCCGCCTCGGTGGGAATGACAGTCCCCGAAGAAAACCGCAGCCCGCGCCAGCAGGCCGAATCCGCGCGCCGCAAGGCCGAGGAATCGCGCCATACGCAGGTGCTGGACGCCGCGCAGGCGCATTACCTGCGCCAATTGCGCGCCTCTCCGGCCGCCATCCAGTACTTGAAGCAGCGCGGCCTGACCGGCGAGATCGCGGCCCATTTCGGCCTGGGCTGGTCGGGCACCGACCGGCATGGGCTGGCCCAGGTCTTCGACAATTACGATGATCCGACCCTGGTCGAAGCCGGGCTGGTGATCGAATCGGAAGACGGGCGCCGCTATGACCGTTTCCGCGAGCGCGTGATGTTTCCCATCCGCAACGCGCGCGGCAGCCTCATCGGATTCGGCGGGCGCATCATCGGCAAGGGCGAGCCCAAGTACCTGAACTCGCCCGAAACGCCGCTGTTTTCCAAAGGCCAGGAGCTCTACGGGCTCTGGGAGGCGCGCCAGGCGATCCGCAAGGAAGGCCTGGTCATCGTGGTGGAAGGCTACATGGACGTGGTCGGGCTGGCCCAGCAAGGCATTGCCAATGCCGTGGCCACGCTGGGCACCGCCACCACTCCTGATCATGTCAAGAAGCTGCTGCGCGCCAGCGACAAGGTCGTCTTCAGCTTCGACGGCGATGCGGCTGGCCGCCGTGCCGCCTGGCGCGCCCTGCAGGCTTGTCTGCCGGTGCTGCGCGACGATATCTCGATCCGCTTCCTGTTCCTGCCGGCCGAACACGACCCGGACTCCTACGTGCGCGAGCTGGGGGCCGAGGCGTTCCGGGCCTGCCTGACCGAGGCCATGGCCTTGTCGCGCTTCCTGCTGGAAGAACTCGCCTCGCGCCACAATCTCGACGAAGCGGAAGGGCGGGCCAGTTGCCTGCACGAGGCCCGGCCGCTGCTGGCTGCCATTCCGGAATGCGCATTGCGCCTGCAGATCGAGCGGGAAATGGCGCGCCAGGTGCAATTGACGCCAGAAGAAATGGCCCAGATCCTCGCGCAGGCGCCGGCCCGGCCATATGCCCCGGCGCCGGCCGCCTCATCCGGCGCCGGTAAGGCCGCGCCGCAGGCCGCCGCGGGTCCGGTCGATGACTATCCGCATTTCGACGGGCCGCCGCCGGATTTCGACTACGAGCCGCTGGATGCCGGCTATGTCGATGGTCCGCCGCCGGGGGCCGAGTTCGGCGAGCCGGCCCGCGAGAACTGGGGCGGCCGGGGCCAGCGCGGCTGGCAGGGCGGCAAAAAAAGCGACTGGCAGGGCGGCAGGAAGGGCGACTGGCAGCCGGGCAGGGGCAAAGGCAAGGGCGAGTGGCGCGGACGGCGCGAGGGCGACGTGGGCGGCTATGAGGGCCGGCGCGCCATGCCGTCGCTGGCCAAGCGGCTGCTCGCCTTGCTGCTGGCGCATCCCGAGCTCGTGGACAGCATGGGCGACCAGCAGCTTGAAGTCCTGGACAAGGGCCCCCATCTAGGACTGGTAAGGGATCTGATCATGCTGGCCCAGGCCAGCGGTGCCCGTCACGTGGGCGCCTTGCTGGAGGCCGCGGAGCCGGATTCCGACCTCGCCACGGTGTTGAAGGGCATGCGTGCCGACCTGCTGGCCCAGGAAGACCTCCCGAACCCCCAGGCCGAATGGGATGACGCGCTGCGCCGCATCGAATTCGATGCCGTGCGTACGGAAATGGCGGGATTGGCCGCCGCGGGGCTGTCTTCGGACGATGCGCGCGAGCGCTACCAGGAACTGTCCGCGCGTCTGACAGTCTTAAAAGGTGGTGGAATCCGCTGAATGCGGTAGAATCAAAGGTTTTCCAGCGGCTTTGTAGTTGTTTTTTACGCTGGCACGATTTTGAAACGGGTTTTCCGCGTGGGGGCTAGCCTTCGGCGGAAAGCCATGCAGAGACGATAACAAACCGGGTTGGGCTGGTCAGCACGCCATCATGGCACCAGAGCCGGCACGAAACAGGCTGAATGATACTGAAGCCGCCCCTCCGGGTTTGTTACATTATGGTGGCAAGTTGCGCAGTTCGGCGAAGGTTTGGCTGGCAGCGTTGCAGGTACGGAGCTGTGTCTATCGCAAGCAGCTTGGGGCCAGGCCCTTCAAGCTGACAGAGCCTGTCGCAGGCACGACAGCCCCCGCAACGCCCCGAACTCCGTTCGAACGAATTCGCGATACCAGCACGCCCCTGGGCCCGCCGGCCAGAAGGGACGACGGTTGGGCCTGGCAGGGCCCGCGCTGCGGCCAACGCGGCGCACGCGGCTTCGGCGCGCTTGCCTGTTTTACCCGCATCGGCTCGGTTGCGGCGCTTCGGCGCGCGCAACCGGGCCTTGCGGTGCAATGACTCCCAATCACGGGTTGCGACGACCACGGAAGCGACTATGACCAGAACATCAGGCAAAACCTCCCCTGCAAACGATGCGGCCGACACCCCGGTCAAGGCGGCCAAGCGCGCCGTGAGCATGGCGGCGGAAAAGGCGCCTGCCAAGGCGGCCGTGAAGGTCTCCAAGACGGCAACCAAGACTGCCGCCAAGAAGGCGGCCAAGCCGGCCGCGGCTACCGACAAGGCGGCCGCCAAGACGCGCGCCAAGAAAGCCGAAGACAAGCTGGCCGACCTGGTCGGCGGCGCCCGTCCGTCCAGCGGCCGTCGCCCTGGCCGTCCCGCCAAGAACGCCAACAATGACGCCGATACATTCGACGATCCGATGGATGGCGAAGGCGAAGTGCTGCCCGACCTGAAGCCGCCCAAGCGCGGCGGCAAGCGCGGCAAGGCCGACCCCAAGGACCTGATCGCGCGCGGCCCCGTCTCGCCCGAAGAATACGAGGCCCGTCGCAACCGGCTCAAGCAGCTCATCAAGCTGGGCAAGGACCGCGGCTACCTGACCTACGGCGAGATCAACGACCATCTGCCCGACGACCTGGTCGACGCCGAAGCCATCGACGGCATCATCAGCACGTTCAGCGACATGGGCATCTCGGTCTACGACCAGGCGCCCGATGCCGAAACGCTGCTGATGAGCGAGAACGCCCCGGTCGCGTCCAACGACGACGACGTCGAGGACGAAGCCGAGGCCGCGCTCACCACGGTCGACTCCGACTTCGGCCGCACCACCGACCCGGTGCGCATGTACATGCGTGAAATGGGCTCGGTCGAGCTGCTGACGCGCGAGGGCGAAATCGAAATCGCCAAGCGCATCGAAGACGGCCTGAAGCACATGGTGATGGCCATTTCCGCATGTCCCACCACCATCAACGAGATCCTCAGCCACGTCACGCGCGTGCGCGAGGGCCAGGCGCAAATCGACGAAGTGGTCGACGGCCTGGTGGACCCCGAGGACGGCGAAGAGTACGCCGGCGCGGGCGTGACCGCCGACGAGGACGAGAACGACGACGGTCCGGCCGGTGGCATGTCGAGCAAGCAGCTCGAGGACCTGCGCGTCAAGGCGCTGGCCAAGTTCGACGAAGTTGCCAAGCAGTTCGAGAAAATGCGCCTGTCGTACGAGAAAGAAGGCTACAAGTCCGACTCGTACATCAAGGCCCAGGAAGCCATCCTGAATGAACTGATGGGCATCCGCTTCACCGCCAAGATGGTCGAGAAGCTGGCCGACACGCTGCGCGCGCAAGTCGAAGAAGTGCGCCAGCTCGAGCGCGCGGTGCTGCACACCTGCGTCGATCGCGCCGGCATGCCGCGCAGCCACTTCATCAAAGTCTTTCCGGGCAATGAAACCAATCTCGATTGGGTGCTGCAGGAAGTCGCGCTGGGCCAGCCCTACGCCGAGACGCTCGAGCGCCAGGTGCCGGCCGTGCAGGAACTGCAGCAAAAGCTCATCGACCTGCAGACCCGCGTCGTGCTGCCGCTGAAGGACCTGAAGGACGTCAACAAGCGCATGGCCACCGGCGAAGCCAAGGCCCGCAAGGCCAAGCGCGAAATGACCGAGGCCAACCTGCGCCTGGTGATCTCTATCGCCAAGAAGTACACGAACCGCGGCCTGCAGTTCCTGGACCTGATCCAGGAAGGCAACATCGGCCTGATGAAAGCCGTGGACAAGTTCGAGTACCGGCGCGGCTACAAATTCTCCACGTACGCCACGTGGTGGATCCGCCAGGCCATCACGCGCTCCATCGCGGACCAGGCGCGCACCATCCGCATTCCGGTGCACATGATCGAAACGATCAACAAGATGAACCGGATCAGCCGCCAGATCTTGCAGGAAACCGGCGCCGAGCCCGATCCCGCCACCCTGGCGCAGAAGATGGACATGCCCGAGGACAAGATCCGCAAGATCTTGAAGATCGCCAAGGAGCCGATCTCGATGGAAACCCCCATCGGCGACGACGACGACTCGCACCTGGGCGATTTCATCGAGGATACGTCCACCCTGGCGCCCTCGGACGCGGCCCTGCATGGTTCCATGCGCGACGTGGTCAAGGAAGTGCTAGACTCGCTTACCCCGCGCGAAGCCAAGGTCCTGCGCATGCGTTTCGGCATCGAAATGAGCACCGACCAGACCCTGGAAGAAGTGGGCAAGCAATTCGACGTCACGCGCGAGCGCATCCGCCAAATAGAGGCCAAAGCGCTGCGCAAGCTGCGCCACCCCAGCCGGGCAGACAAACTCAAGAGCTTCCTGGAAGGGCAGTAAGTTTCCTGGGCCTCTAGCTCATGCCTGGTTAGAGCAGCGGACTCATAATCCGTTGGTGCTCGGTTCGACTCCGAGGGGGCCTACCAAAAAATACCTGTGAAATCAGGAATTGCCGCCGCCAGCAATGGCGGCTTTTTTTGGCCCTGCTGTGACCAAAATGTGACTGTTTGGCGTGGTTGGTCGGGTGCGGGGGCGGGGCGACGTTGGCATACCTTTGAATCGCGGGAGGCCCGAGCCTCACGGTTCAGTCGCGGCTGGCGGGAAAAGACCAGTTGTGGGTCAGTGCTCAAGCCGGCGCCACGGTATCGTGACGGCGTCGGCAGTGACGAAATGCTTTGAGTGCGTTTCGATTTGGCGCGACCAGAGTCACCGAAGCTTGGCCTTGCGCCAGATAGACCTGATCATCCCATTTCAACGACAGAATCTCGTTCGCGCGCATATCAATAAATGCTGCGAGCAGTGTAGCCATCCGCACCCGATCCATGGCGAAGGATGCGACCAAACTGCTGATGGCAAGCCTGGACTTCAGGCGTACGCGAACGTTTGTAGGTGGGTCGATCGGGAGCGCGCCGTGCTCGTGGTTAAAGAACGTACAGGACATCCGACTAACTGTTTAACGCCTAATATGCGGCGTGCCCAAGCCTGGTGTCGTATCGCGTTTCCTTCGCACAAATTAAGAAATCGGGCAGTTCATGTCCCTGTTCGGCGATAGGGGTATACCGCGCGGCGGGAAGTGCTTCTTCATTTCATCACACTTTGGCTTGCGCAGCCCCAGATACTAATCGGAGCCATGGAACCAACGCACGTCGATCGTTCCGGTACGGGCGCGTACGGCGTAGTCACGAATAGGGGTCACGGCTCACGCCGGCTTGAATGTTTGGAGGTGTACGCCGTGCCCGGCATGGATTCTGCATGGGCTGCCATCGTACGGAGTAGATCACCCGCCTCAAGGAATCGGCGTTCTCCTCCCCGCATATCTGCTTCTTCAGCACAGAACGCCAACCGAGCACGGAGTTCTCCAGGCTCCAGGCGATCAGCGAGGCAAGAGGCGAGCATTACTAGTCCGGTACGCAATGCGAATAGCTTTGCCGAAACCTCGTCTTCTTCTTGGTTAGGGTCGTAAGGGGGCATGCGACACCGTCTTATCGTATATAAACTGGATGTTACGAAAAATTCTTGTTTGCGGCAATCCTCGTGGTTCCTATGTTGGCATCGACGATTTCGGTGTGCCTGCGGATACTTTCGACGCAAGACCTGCCTGGCGTTGAAAGCACCCCAACCCAGTTGGGGATTCGGTTAAGAGGACACATGGAAGCGGTGCTGTTGTCATTGTCGCCTGCCACCGAACCCCCGTTCGGCTACAAGTTTCGAAACGGGAGTCTATTTCGTCGGCGCGATTACTCCTATGGGGAACTTTAGCCACTTATTTTCGGTAGAGTATTCTGCGATGGCGAGCACAGCTTGGAGGGGCATTTTGTCTATCGGCAAGCATGTTGTCCGCTATTGCAATTCGCAATTTCTGAAGAGCATCGTGGCGGGGGGCTGGGGTCGGTTGCTCGGTCATGTAAACTCGTCCAGTTGCTACCATTCTCTCCAATCATGCGCCTCCTGATCGCCCTAATCCTCCCCTGGCTGACCTTCTTCACCATCGGCCGCCCCATAGCCGGCATCATTTGCCTGATCCTGCAAGTGACGCTCATCGGCTGGATTCCCGCCACGATCTGGGCGGTGTACGCGCTCAGCCAGTACAAGACCGACAAGAAAATCGAGAAGGCGCTGGGTCAGAGAGGCTGATCGCTCGAGCGCCCACCTGGGCGCAGCCACGCGGAACATCCCGCAGGGCTGAATGTTCCGCTGACGTACATGGCGCCATGGCGGTATAGCGTCAGGCGGCTGGGAGGATCGGCTGCCGCGATGACCCAGACGGCGCCCTGCGGGTCCACCCATAGTATCCGGGCTGCCGTGCCGTCCAGTGCGGCAAGCAAGTCCGCCGCCGAGGCGCCCGGCCGCAGCACTATGGCGGTCGTATTGGCGCTGGCATTGGCTCTGACGGGATAAGCGTTCAACGCACCGGCTGCGAATGCCTGAGCCACGACCAGCATTGCGATCGCGGTCCCCCCTGGACCAGAGGCCGTTCCACTGCCGCCCCTCCTGCGCAGGCGCAGGCCGATGACCAGCGGCACCACCCCAAACAGGACCAGCCATGCGACGTCCCAAGGCAGGGGATGTGCCACGTCGATGCGGATCCGGTGAATGCCGATCAGCCAATGCGAAAGCAGCGCATCCAGCACGTGCCAGACACCGAAGCCGATCCAGAAGTTGGCGATGAACCGTCGGTTGGCTCCCGGCCTGGCCAGGTGCGAGCGTGCCCGGTACAGCTGCCACAGCCCGACCACCGCGATTGCATACATGCCGGCATGGAACAGTCCGTCCGCCATGACCTGGACACGCAGGTCGGCGAAGGCGCCGGTGCGCAGGCCCGATAGCAAGTGGTGCCATTGCAGGACCTGGTGCAGCAGGATGCCGTCGAAGAAACCGCTCAATGCGAATCCCAGGCTGTACGCCGCCCAGTCGAATCTTTGGCTGAATGGCCGGAATCGGGCGGCATCGGCCGCCGAGATGTTCATGTCGCCTCGCGGGCCACGCATTCCCGCAGCCAGTGCTGGACGATGGCCTGGTGGCGTGCTTCGGCCGCCAGGGCCTCGGTGCAGCGGGCCACCAGATCATCATGGCCGTGCTGCCTAGCCAGATCCGTGAGCAATTCCCACGAGGCATGGTCGGTCAGTTCGGCAGTCAGCAAGGCTTCCAGGCTCTGTGAAAGCGTTGTGCGAGGGTCGGTAATCACCTGTATCAATCCCATTGCGGCTACGGCGCTGACGTCGGCGCCGGGCGTCTGCGCGGTGGGGTCCGCGCCCAGGTCCTGGATGATCTGGGCAAGCATGTGGAAATGGCTTTCTTCTTCGTGGCAGATCTTGACCAGGTCGGCGCGCAGTTCGGTGTCGCGGTCATCGTGCGCGGCGTCCACCTTGACCAGCATGGCCTGGTATAGCCTCACGCCGGAACGCTCGTAGGCCAGTCGCTGCCCCAGCTTGTCGATCAATACTTCCGGATTGCGCCCGGCGAGTTTGCCGGCTGCCGTAGCCAGCCAGCCCTTGCCCGTCGCGGGCACAGGCACCGATCCTAGCCGTTCGGCCGCCTCAATGTAGGTGGCTCGCAGGGCCGCCGCCTCCTGTAAGTCGCCGGGATCAGGGCCATGCTGTTCCGCGAATTTCACCTGCATCGGCCCTTGAATGGGTGACATCTGCATGCCGGTACGGTTCATGCCGGTCTTGACGGTGCGTTCCATGGTCATTTCCTCTACTGCGCGTCGCGGTTGGGGCGGTTGAGTGCGGTGCCGGGCGTCCATTGATAGCCGGCCGACACGATGCTGCTCGGCGAGCCGGACGCGTTGAGCGCTTCGCGCGTGTCGATCGAAGCCTGGCTTTCTTCTTCCTGCGGTACGTAGGCCGAGCCTTTGGCCCGCAGCGGGATCTCACTGGCCAGTACGCTGCGCACGAAGTCCCGCTGGGAGGCGAATTTCAGGGATGCGGGCATCACGGTGCCCAGGACTTCTTCCGGGTCGCGCCGTTCGTGCTCCTTGAACAGGGATTTGACCAGAGCCAGATGGCCCAGCTCGTAGTCCAGGAAGCGTTCCCAGATGGCCTTGATGCGGGGATTGGTTTCCTGTTCGACGCAGCTGTAGTAGGTGTAGACCTCGGTCGCTTCATGGATCAGCAATTTTTCCAACAGCGATTCTCCGGGGTCTTGCAGCGAGCCATACTGTGTGACGTGCTGCTCTTCGATGGAAGCGATTTCGGCATACAGCTGGCGCGCCAATGGGTCGGCGAACAGTGGACCGATGTTCATGTAATAGTCGTGGGTCTGGTATTCCGCGGCAGTGATGAGGGTGGCGTGCAACTTGGTGAGCAACGACGCCTGCTCGCGTTGATACGGGCGTCGCACGTCATCCTCGGGAGCGCGGTGTTCATCACGGGTGGGACGGCCGGGCACGATGTCGGTATAGCCCTGCAGAATGTTGTTGGCGTCCTTGCCTTCCAGACGGTCCAGCATGGCGCTGTAGCGGTACAAATGATCGAAGTCTTCGAGCAGGCCGAAGCGGTAACTTTGGGCTTGGTACGGGTCCGGCTCGGCCTGCGCGACGGCCGCCGTCACTTCGATGGCGACTTGCTCATAAGCGATGGTGGTTTCCAGCGGGGAATGGTCGGCCGACAATAGCCAGTTGATCATGGTCGCCTGGTGATGCTCGACGCGCCGCAGTTGGGCCAGCGGCACGCGCAGTGGCTCGTTGAAGCGGCTGGCGATATGTTTCAGGCGCAGCGCGTCCACTTCCAGTCCATTGAGCAGAACGATGCGGATCCGCGTGAAAGCGTCGTCGTCCAGCTTGCTGATGGGTTTGCCCACCGTGTCGGCCCAGGTGAAACGCTGGCGGTCCAGCGGCACGCCAGCGTTGTCCCACAAATTGTTCATCGTGCCCATGTCGGTCTCCTGGAAAACCGCCGCAGGCAGCAAATGGTGTTCCCGTCGCTACTGGCCTAGCCGCTGCGCGGGCCGGACCGCTTGCGCAGCACCGCTGGCGTATCGTCGCGCGGCTTCAGCACGCCCGACTCATCGTCGCCTTGCGGGTTGGGGTTGCCGTCGAACTGTGTCGCCTTGCCTTCCGGCGAATCCAGGTCCCCGGCCTGGGAAGGGCGCGAACCGTCTCGTCCGTCGTGCTGGTTGGCGTGCCGGATCCCTTTTTGCACTTCGTCGCCGATATCTGACTGGGGAGTGTCCGGGTTTGGTGCCTTGGGGGAGCCGGCGCTGCGTGTTTCGGACGATTTGCTGGAAAGACGTGGGAATACGCGGGGTCTCATAGCTACCTCCTGTTGAGAAACAGTCCTGCAGCAGTTTCTGTGCCTATGTATGGTCGTGCGCGCGGGTTCCCGTGGCGTTTGCCACGCCTGGGTCGAAACCGTCCTAGAATATCTTTGGTCTTCAACCTATTAGGATGACTATGTGGAACCTTCTCGACAGGCTACGCACTCTTTGCCTACTAGCGATACCTCTGGTCGCGATGTCGCCCGTGGTTGCCACTGCGGCGGCGGTGACCCTGTACCTTGATCCCCATGGTTCGGATAAAGCCAACGGCGGCAGGCCTGATCAGGCCCTGCGGTCGTTGCAGAAGGCGTTGAATATTGCTTATTTCCGGGTCAAGCAGGGCGCAGACCAGGTGAGGATTGAGATCGCTCCAGGCCGCTATGTAGGCCAGCAGGTCCGAATCGGCCGGCCTCCGGCAGACGCACATTTTGAAATTGTTGCCCGGCCAAGCGCCTCTTCGCGTCCGATATTTGACGGCGGTGGCAGAAGGGGGACTTGGTTCATTATGAAAGCTGCGGACCAGAACGAAGCACGCTTTACGTTCTCAGGGCTGGAAGTCGCCAATTACCTTACTGCGATGTCTTTTGAAGGAAACCGTGAGCTGGTCAACACCAGTCAGGGCAATAACGTCGTTCAGAACATGGTGTTCCGCAATATCGGTCAAGCTAAATCTGGCGAACAGCCGAGTACGGCGGCTGTGCGATTCGTTAACTCACGCCATAATGTCATTCGTGGCAATCACTTTATCAATATTCGCAACAAACGCAGTTGTGGTTTGCTCCACTCGATTTATCTGGCTCATCACTCAAGCGACAATCGTATTGAGAACAACACATTCAAGAACACTTGTGGCTCACCCATTCGGCTGCGTGACGCATCGAACAACAATATTGCTACTAGAAATGTCTTTCGCGAGGCAGAGTTTCGGGCAGTTTTCGACGAATGGTATTGCAACCCGGAACGCATCGATAAATGCACGAAGAAAATACCAGAGTGTCCGTCATGGGGGAATCGCTATGAGGCCAACACTGTGAGCGATTCCGATCAGCGTGCTATCCGGGAGCCGACCGTGGTGCATATTCCGGAAATCCCCTCCACGTGTGATGTGCAGGCTGGAGCTGCGTCGTCGCCCGCTGCTTCCGGTGCGTCAACGGCCACGTATCGCGCAACCAACGCCAAGCGCGAGCGCATCATCAGGAAGTGACTGACCTCGGTCTGGGTATTTACCAACTCGGCAAAAAAAACGCCCCGCATGGCAGACCATGCGGGGCAACAAGCATTACCAAGATGTGTGTGTCGTACCTGGAGAGAGGAGGTGCATCACACAGGCACTACGATAAGGCAATTGCCTGGCGCGCGGGGCGTTGCGCGCGTGTTTGACTTGCGCCAGATCAAGTTGTGTTCTTGCTGATGGCGCGGGCGGCGCGGATGACGAGGGGGCCGAGCTCGTGGCGGGCGCGCTCGAGGGTCCACCGGGGCTTCGGCACGGAGATGTTGATGGCCGCGATGGGCTGGCTGTCTTCGTTCAGAATGGCGGCGGCCACATTGACGTCGCCCTGGAAGAATTCCTCGTCCGCATAGGCGTAGCGGTTCTCGCGCGCCTCGGCGATCAAACCACGCAATACCTCGACCTCGGTGGTGCTGTGCGGCGTATATTTCTGCAGCGGCGCACTGGCCAGCCGGCGCTCGGCCTCATCCGACGGCAGGTGCGCCAGCACGGCCCGGCCCGAGGAAGAGGCCGGCATGGGGATGCGCGTGCCGGTCGGCATATAAACGGGGATGTGCTGAGAGGTGGGCACGCGCATGACGAACACCATGCTGTTGTGTTCGTCGGGCACCGACAGGTTGACGATCTCTCCCGATTCCTGGTTCAACTGGTGCAGCACCGCGTGGGCGTTCTGGAAGAGCGGTTCGCGGGCCAAGTAGCTGTAGCCCAGGCCCACCGCCTTGACAGTGACGCGGTAGCGCTTGCTGTACGCGTCTTTCTTCAGATAGCCGCACTGCTCCAGGGTGTAGGCCACGCGCTGCGCCGAGCCGCTGGTGATGTCGCAGGCTTGCGCGATTTCGCGCAGGTTCATGGTCTCGCAGTTGCGGAAGGCTTCCAGGACCGCGAGACCTTTTTCCAGAGATTGGATGAATAGCGCCGAATCGGCCATCGATGTTCCCGGCGACAGCCCGGCGCGCCAGGCTATCGCATTGCGTAACGTATTTGACTGGCGATGTTATCACCGCCCTTGCTGCAGCCCAGGGGAGCCAAGGTGGTTGCCATTCGCCATTAATCGATAAATAATAATCGAATATCAAATTATAGTTATCGATATTCGATATGTCATCAGAAAACCGGCCGATACTGCCCGAGGCGGTGGATGTGGCCATCATCGGCGGCGGCATCATCGGGACTTGCACGGCGTACGCGCTGGCCCAGGCCGGCATGCGGGTCTGCGTGCTGGAAAAGGGCGTGCTGGCCGGCGAGCAGTCGTCGCGCAACTGGGGCTGGGTGCGCACGCTGGATCGCGATCCGGCGGAAGTGCCGCTGGCGCTGCGCGCCAATCAGCTGTGGGGCGAGATCCAGGCTCGCGCGGAGGTCGGCTTCCGCCGCACCGGCATTCTTTACCTGCAAGAGGACGGGCACGATGCGCAACGGCACCAGCGCTGGCTGGACCTGGCCCGCTCTTGCGAAACCGGGGCGACCCTGCTGGATCGGGCCGCGGTGCTGCGCCATTTGCCAGAATCGCCCAGGCCCTGGAGCGGGGCGCTCTACAGCCCGACGGACGGAGTCGCGGAACCCGGCCTGGCCACGCAGGCCATCGCCGGGCTGGCCCGCGGGCATGGCGCGGTGGTGCTGGAGCGTTGTGCCGCGCGGGGGCTGGACCTGCAAGCCGGCCGTGTCGCGGGCGTGGTGACTGAACGCGGCCTGATCAAGGCGCAAGCCGTCCTGCTGGCGGGGGGCGCATGGTCGCGCCTGTTCTGCGGCAACAGCGGCGTCGAATTCCCGCAGCTGAAAGTGCGCGGCTCGGTGCTGCGTACCGGACCTTTCGATGCGCCGTTGTCGGCCACGGTGAATGGCAAGACGTTCACCTGCCGCAAGCGGGCCGATGGCGGATATACAGTTTCGCAGTTCGGCGCCTCGATGGCGGACGTGGTGCCGGACAGTTTCCGCCTGATGAGCAAGTTCCTGCGCGCCTGGCTTGCCAATAATGCCTTCGTGAAGGTGCGCTTCGGCAAGCGGTTCTTCGAGGAACTGGCTATTCCGCGCCGCTTTGCGCTGGATGATGTCAGCCCGTTCGAACGCTGCCGCGTGCTTGATCCCGCGCCTTCGGCGGGCGCGATCGCGACGGCATGGCGGCGGCTGACGGCGGCCTTCCCGGTTTTCAACGCGGCGCGTATCGCGCACGCCTGGGGTGGCTATATCGATGTCACGCCGGACGCCTTGCCGGTGATGTCGCAGGTGGACGGCATACCGGGGTTTTATCTGGCCTCGGGGTTTTCCGGCCACGGGTTCGGCATCGGTCCCGCCGCGGGCGAACTGATGGCCGACCTGATCCTGGGCCGCACGCCGCGTGTCGACATCCAACCGTTCCGACTTGCGCGCTTTGCCGGCTGAGGCAGGGCGGATGCCACCCATGCACCACATGACAAAAGGGGATACTCCAATGCGTTCATCATCCTTGTTGCACGAGCAGGCCGTCGTGGTCGACGGCCTGGTGTTTTTCAGCGACGGCAGCACTCGCGATATGCGGGCCGGTGGCGTCAATGCCATCAACCTCACCGTGACCGACATGCGCTCGGACTTCGAGCAGGCGCTCAAGGATGTGATGGCGTGGCGGCAGCGCGCGCTCGACCCCGATTCCGGCTGGCTGCTGGTCGAGCGCGCCGAAGATATCGTGCGCGCCAAGCAGGCCGGCAAGCTGGGGCTGATCATGGGCTGGCAGAACGGCCGCCCGCTGGAGGACCAACTGGACCGGGTGGCGCTGTTCCATACGCTCGGCATGCGGGTCATCCAGTTGACGTACAACGAGGCCAATCTGCTGGGCGACGGCTGCCTGGAGCGCCGCAACGCCGGTCTGTCGGCGCTGGGTATCGAGATGGTGGCCGAGCTCAACCGGGTCGGTATCGCCATCGACTTGAGCCACTGCGCCGCGCAGACCTGCCTGGACGCGGCGCGGCACAGTTCGCGCCCGGTGCTGCTGACGCACGCCAATGCCAATGCTGTGATCCCGCGGCCGCGCAACAAGTCCGACGAGGTGCTCAAGGCGGTGGCGGCGACCGGCGGCGTGATCGGCTGCAGCATTCATGCCTACCTGAACTGGCGCGGCGATCCGAAGCAGCAGCCGACGCTGGACGATTTCGTCGCCAATGTGCGCTACATCGGCGAACTGGTCGGATACGAGCACGTGGGCATCGGCACGGATTTTCCTGCGGTGGACACGTACGAGGCGGTGCGCCATGTGATGGTGATGTCGCGTACCAAGTACGCCGCGTCGGGGGGAGATTTTTCGAACGCGTTCGGCGACGTGATGGAAGCGCGCTACCCCACGGAAACACCCACGCCCGCGCAGTTCCCCGAGCTGACCGCGGCGCTGGCGCGCGGCGGCCTGAGCGAGACGCAGATTCTTGGTGTGCTGGGCGGAAACTTCCAGCGCGCTTTCGCGGCTGCCTGGTCGGCCGCCTGAAGGGGAGGAACACCATGACACTCCGTCACATCCTGCGCGCGATCGGCATGGGGGCCGCGCTGGCCTGCGCCGCCCTGGCAACGGCCCGTGCCGCCTATCCCGAGCGCACCATCCGCATCGTCGTGCCATACCAGCCGGGCGGCTCGACCGACACGGTGGTGCGCAAGTTCGCCGAGCTGGCGGCGCCCGAGCTGGGCCAGTCCATCATCATCGAGAACAAGGGGGGGCGCAGGCGCCACCCTGGGGGCCCGCGCGCTGGCGAACGCCGAGCCGGACGGCTATACGCTGGCGATCCTGCCCAGCCCGGTGTTCCGCATGCCGCATATCCAGGACATGGGCTACGACCCGAACCGCGATTTCACCTACGTGATGATGCTCAGCGGCTATACGCTCGGCGTGGCCGTCCCGGCCAACGCCCCGTACCGTGACTGGGCCGGGTTCATCGACTACGCCCGCAAGCACCCGGGCGACATCGCGTACGGCACGGCGAGCGTGGGCAGTGCCTCCAACGTGATGATGGAGGACATCGCCAGGCGCAATGGCGTGACCTGGCGGCACATTCCCTACAAGGGCGAGTCCGACGTGATCCAGGGCGTGCTGGGCGGGCAGTTGCAGGCCTATGCCGGTTCCACCACGGTCCTGCCAATGGTGCAGGCGGGCAAGATGCGCATGCTGGTGACCTGGGGCGACGCGCGCAGCGCGCAGTTTCCCGACGTGCCGACCCTGCACGAGCTGGACGGCACGCCGGCGGCATATGCCCCGTTCGGCATCGCCGCCCCCAAGGGGCTGCCGCCGGAGATCCTGCAAACCTTGCACGATACGTTCAAGCGCGTTGCCGAATCGGAAGCCTTCCGGTCCATCCTGACCCAGTACGGGCAGGAACTGGTCTACCTGGACAGCGCCGCCTACGCGCGCTATGCCGCCGAGCAATTCGAAGCCGAAAGGAAAATCGTCCAGGACTTGGGCCTGAAGGCGAACTGACGCCATTCTCCGCGACGTACGGGCGGATCGACCAAGGAGCATCTCTATGGTTAACGCTGTATCAGTAGACGAGAAGAACGCCCCGGCGCGCCGCCGTTTCATGGGCCTGTTGGGCGGCGCGACGCTGGCCGGGCTGGGGCCGCTGCGCACGGCGAGGGCAGCGGCGGGCTGGCCCACCCAGCCGATCCGCTTGGTCGTGGGCTACCCGCCGGGCGGCGGCACGGACACGGTGGCCCGCCTGCTGGCCGAGCAGTTTTCACGCAGCCTGGGGCAGCAGGTCGTCGTCGAGAATCGCCCGGGGGCCAGCGGCACCATCGCCACCCAGCAGGTGGTGCGCTCGGCGCCCGACGGCTACACCTTGCTGTTCGCCACGGCGTCGCCGCTGACCGGCGCGCCGCTTACCATGAAGGGGCTGCAGTACGACCCCATGGCCGACCTGGCCCCGATCACGCTGGTGGGCAACGGGCCGTTCATCCTGGTGGCCAACCCGGCGTTTCCGCCGAATACGCTGCCGGAGCTCGTGGAGTATGCGCGGCAGCATCCGGGCGAAGTCAATTATGCGTCGCCCGGCAATAGCACGGCCAACTACTTCTTCTGCGAATTGCTCAACATGGATGCCGGCATCAAGACCGTCAATGTGCCTTACAAGGGCAGTTCGGCGCTGGTGAACGACTTGATCGGCGGCTACGTGCAATACACGCTCGAGACACCCGGCACGACCTTGCCGCTGATCCGCCAGGGCAAGCTCAAGGCGTTGGCGATCCTGCACGACCGGCGGCTGGCCAAGGCGCCGGAGATCCCCACTACCGCCGAGGCAGGCTATCCGCAACTGCTTGGCGGCTCGTGGTATGGCCTGCTGGCGCCGGCCGGCACGCCGCGGCCCATCCTGGACAAAGTCCAGCAGGCTACCGTGGCAGCGCTCGCGACGCCGGCGATGCGCACGGCCCTGGAAGAACGCGATGTCCTGGCCCAGGGCAATACGCCCGAGCAGTTCCGGCAATTCATCGAGGCCGAGTACCGCCGGTGGAAGGACGTGACCGGCCGGCTCGGCATCAAACCCCAATGAAGGTGGAGTCTCCATCATGAATATCGCGGATCCGGACCTGACCCGGGGAAGTGCGCCATTGTCCATGCGGCCCACGCTGGCGGGCATGGACCACATGATCTCGGCCGGCCACTACCTGGCCACCCATGCGGGCGCCCAGATCCTGCAGGCCGGCGGCAATGCCATCGATGCCGGCGTGGCGGCGGGCATTGCGCTCGGGGTGGTGCAGAGCGACATCGTCAACATCGGCGGCGTGGCCCCGTGCCTGGTCTACCACGCGCAGACAGGCAAAGTATGGAGCATTTCCGGGCTGGGCTATTGGCCGCGCGCGGCCAGCCTGGATCTGTTCCTGGACAAGTATGGCGGACGCATTCCCGCTGGTGTGCTGCGCACCGTCATCCCGGCGGCGCCCGATGCGTGGATTACGGCGCTCGAGCGCTTCGGCACCATGTCGTTCGGCGACGTCGCGGCGGCCGCGATCGGCTTTGCGCGCGATGGCTTCGTCATGTACCCGCTGATGGCCGAGGTGCTGGCCGATCACCAGGACAACTACCGGCGCTGGTCCTCCAGCGCCGCGGTGTATTTGCCCGGCGGGCGGCCACCGGCCGCCGGCGAGGTGTTCCGCCAGGCCGACCTGGCGGCGAGCCTGCAGTACATGGCCGACGAAGAGCGCGCGCATACCTCGGCGGGCCGCCTGGCCGGCCTGGCGGCGGCGCGGCGCGCCTTCTACCAGGGCGACATCGCGGCGCGCATGGTCGCCTACCATCGGGAAAACGGCGGGCTGCTGACGCATGAGGACCTGCGCGACTTCTCGGTCGAGGTGGAGCCAGCCTTGAGCACCGACTTCCACGGCACGCGCCTGTACAGTTGCGGCTTCTGGTGCCAGGGGCCTACGCTGCTGCAGATGCTGAACATCCTGGAGTCGCGCGACCTGCGGACGCTGGGACACAACTCGGCGTCCTATATCCACCTGCTGACGGAAGCGATCAAGCTGGCGTTCGCCGATCGTGAAGTGCACTACGGCGACCCGCGCCACAAACCGGTGCCGCAGGACGTGCTGCTGTCCAAGGCTTATGCCCGCGAGCGCCTGGCGCTGATCCTGGCCGACCGCGCCGGTCCGGATATCCCTGCCGCCGGCGATTTGCTCGACGCCGGGCTGAGCAGGCCGCCCCTGCATCGGCCGGAGGACGCGCAGCGCACCGATCCACGCCTGGACACATCCTATGTGGCTGCGGTCGACAAGCACGGCAATGCGTTTTCCGCCACGCCGAGCGATGGCTCATACAACACCCCGGTCATCCCGGGAACGGGGCTGTGCGCGTCGGGCCGCGGCAGCCAATCGTGGGCCGAGCGCGGCCACGCCTGCGCCATCGGGCCCGGCCGCAGGCCGCGCCTGACGCCCAATCCTTCACTGGCGATCCGGCCCGGCGGCTATGTGATGCCCTTCGGTACGCCGGGCGGCGATGTGCAGTGCCAGGCCATGCTGCAAACCTTCCTGAACATGGAGGTGTTCGGCATGGACCCGCAGCAAGCTGTGGAGGCGCCGCGTTTCGCCACGTTCAGCTTTCCTTCGTCGTTCGAGCCGCACAGCGTCCAGCCGGGACGCCTGATGATCGAGGACCTGGTGGCGCGGCCGGTCGGCGAGGCGCTGGCGGCCATGGGGCATTCGGTGCAGTGGTGGCGCGATCGCAACTGGCGCGCCGGCGCGATGTGCGTGGTCAGGCACGACACTCGCACGGATATACGCTGGGGAGCCGCCGACCCGCGCCGGCCGGCGTACGCCATCGGTCGTTGAGACCGTGCCGCCTGAATCCGGCGTGCCGGGTGGTCGCGCGGGTGGCGCTGGTAACGGACGGCTACCGGTTCGGCCGACGCCGTCGCTGATGAAGCGGCTTGTTGCATTTGGCAGGGATGTCTTGCTATCTGGCGCGTGCGCGCGACGTGCAGGCGAGTACAGTGAAAAAGCCTCAAGAACAACAGGAGCATCCCATGTTCGACAAATTTCCCGTTTTGCGTCGCGGCGCCGTGGCCGCCATGTCGGTGGCGGCGGCAGGCCTGGTCTTCACAGGCTGCACCACCACTTCGCCGCAGGCATCCGCGACCGCGGCCGAGCAGCGCCAGGAAATCGACAGCGGCGCCGATGCCGCGCTGGGCAAGCTGTACCAGACTTCGCCGCAGGCGAAGGAACTGGTGCAACGCGCCAAGGGAGTGCTGGTGTTCCCGTCGGTGCTGAGCGCCAGCTTCGTGGTGGGCGCCCAGCACGGCAAGGGGGTGCTGCGCGTGGGCGGCGCCAACGCGGGCTACTACAGCACCTCGGCGGGATCCATCGGCTTTCAGGCGGGCGCGCAGTCGAAGGCCGTGATCCTGCTGTTCATGACCGACCAGGCGCTGGAGCAATTCCGCAACAGCAAGGGCTGGACGGTCGGGGCCGACGCTTCGGTCGCGGTGGCGAATATCGGGGCCAACGGCCGCATCGATTCCAATACCGCGCAGCAGCCGATCGTCGGTTTCGTCATGAATAACGCCGGCCTGATGGCGGGTGTGTCGCTGGAAGGCGCGAAAATCTCGAAGCTGGAACTTTGATCGCGCCGCGGCGCGGCCGCGCTGCTTCGGCAACGGCCCCGGCGCCTGCATGGCGGCGGGGCCTTTTCATGCGGGGCTAGGGCGCCTGGTCGTTGCCGCCCGCTGCGGGCTTGGCGGCAGGCTTGGCCACGCAAGTGAAGTCGATGGTGGCTTCCTTGGGCATCAGGCCGGTGGCGTGGTTGGATGTGACCTTGGGGTGCGACAGGCGCTGCCCGAGGGATTCGCAATGTGCCGCGGCCTTTTCGCGCGCGATGTTCTTCACTTCGACCCAGGTCTGGAACTTGGCGCCGGCATTGTAAGTGACGCGATAGGTGTCTTTGCCCGTGGGGGTGGTCTGGCTGATGCTCGAGCACGCGCACAGCAGGGAGAGCATCAGGGCGCAGGGGAAAAAGCGAAACGGCATGGAACTTCCGGAGTCGGGTGTCAGCGCTATTACATAGCACCAGGCGCCTGTCGCGCAAGCAGGCGGCGCGTGCCCCGGCATCAGCCGGGTGCGATTGCGTTGCGACGGTCCAGCTTGCGGCTCAGCACGATCGAGGTCTGGGTCTGCTTGACGCCCTCGATCAGGCCGATGTGGTCGAGCAGGTCGTCGAGCTGTTCGTGGGTTTCGCAGCGCAGGAACACCAGATAGTCGAACGGCCCGCTTACCGACGAGACTTCTTCGACTTCGGGGATCTTGGCCAGCTCGCGGATGACTGCCGCCGGGGTTTTGGGCAGCACGCTGATGAAGCAGTATGCCCGCACCGCCGCGTCTTCCAGCTTGTGTCCGAGCCGCACGCCGTAGCCCGCGATCGCGCCCTCGCGTTCGAGTCGGGCCAGCCGGCCCACCACCGTACTGCGCGCCAGTTTCAGCTTGCGCGCCAGGATGGCGGCAGGTTCGCGCGCGTTGGCCTGCAGCAGGCTGAGGAGCTGGCGGTCGATGGCGTCGAGTTTGTCGGGCATACGGGAAATGTGACGAGCATAGGCCTGTCCGGAAAGTACAGGCGCGGCACGCGACAAGTCAATGCGCACCGCCGCCCGCGCGCCTCGGGCCGCTGGCGTGGTGCGTGCTAGCATGCCCGTCGAAAACTCTTATTGCGAGGCCTTATGGATATCCAGGAACAAATTGCGGTCATTGTGCATACAATCTCGCACCAGGGTGGGCGTATCGACGCGCTCAATGCCGTCACGTCGTCCATGCTGCACCTGGCCAAGTCGTCGCCCGGCTTGCGCGAAGCAATCGAGGCGCAGCTGGAGCAGAATTACTCCAGCCTGCTGGCCCGCTCGGAAAACCCCCAGTACGTCGCCGGTTTCGAAAGCGTGCGCGATACGGTGCTGGCCGCCCTGAAGTAGGCGGTTTACCCACAGCTTCTGTGGACAAGCCTTGGGATAGGCTGGGAACAGCCAGAAAATTCCCTTGTGTGACAAGTGTTTGCGTATCGCGCTCAATCGCTGATGGAGCGCGCCCGCTTCAGCCTGCGTTGGCGACGATGCTGCCCAGGGTTCGTAGCGCGTCCGCAATCTGCGGTGTGTACGTCTGGCCGCAGCTGAGCCGCAGGAAATGGTTGTAGCGGTCCGAGTTCGAGAACATCGTTCCGGGCGCAATGCGGATGCCCTGCGCCAGGGCCTGCTCGAACACCTGGGCGCTGGATCGCTGGCCGGGCAGCTCGACCCACAACAGCATGCCGCCCTCGGGCATGCTCAGCCGCGTGCCCGGCGGGAAATGCCGGGCAACGGCTTCGGCCACTTGCTCGCGCTGGATCTTCACCTGGCGGCGCAAGCGGCTCAGGTGCCGGTCGTAGGCTTTCGATCCCATGTAGTCGGCCACGGCGACCTGGGCCAGGGGCTCGTTGTGGCGGCTTTGCGCGAATTTCAGCATGGCGACGCGCGACTGCCACCGGCCGGCGGTCATCCAGCCCAGCCGCATGCCGGGAGCCAGTGTCTTGTGCATCGAGGCACAGTGGATCACGTTGCCGGTGTGGTCCCAGGACTTGACGGCGGGACGCAGCCGATCGTCATCGCAAAGCATGCCGTAGGTATCGTCTTCGATCAGGGCGACCTGGTGGCGCTCGCAAAGAGCCGCCAGCCGCGCTTTTTCGGCGTCGGGCATGACACAGCCGAGCGGGTTCTGGAAATTCGGCACGACCACCACGGCGCGCAGGTGCGGGTGGGTCCGCAGAGCCAGTTCCAGCGCATCGACGGACAGGCCCTGCAGGGGGCTGGTAGGGATCTCCAGCGCGCGCATGCCCAGGCTTTCCAGGATCTGCAGCAGCCCGAAATACACCGGCGACTCGACCGCGATGGTGTCGCCGGGCCGGGCTACCGCGCGCAATGCGAGATTCACGGCCTCGATGCAGCCGTGTGTGACCAGGATCTCGTCGGGCGCCAGATTCATGCCCAGCTCCAGCGCGCGGCGCGCCAGCACGCCGCGCAGCTCCGGATGCCCCAGCGGGGGAACCCGGTCGACCAGCATGAGCGGCTTGGCGCGGACCGCCCGGATCATGGCCTGCTTGAGCGCTTCGGCCGGGTAGTGCGCCGGCGAGGCGGCCGCCAGCGCCAGGTTGACGCTGGTGACATGCCGCTCACACTGGGCAATGAAGTCCGATACGCGATCATGGATGCCGACGTAGCGTGCCGGATCGAGCGGCCGGCCCGGGTCCGGCTCGGACGCCGGCAGCATGGCCTTGCGGTGCAACGGGCGCACGAAATACCCGGACCGGGGCCGCGCCTCGATGAGCCCGTCGTCCTCGAGCTGGCGGCATGCTTGCAGCGCCGTGGACAGGCTGACCCGGTGCGTGCGGACCAGGGTCCGCACGGACGGCATGCGTTCGGCCGGGGCCAGCGCGCCGGTGCGAATGGCGCGGCGATAGTGGTCGGCCAGGCGCTGGTATAGGGGCGTATCCATGCGGGAATGGTGCGCGGGCGGGATGCCGCCGTACAGGCACAGTTCACGGGAAAATCCACCATAACAGATGCCGGGACAGCTGTCTGTTGCGGTACAGAAACTGGCGGCGTGTGTCTGTCACGACGGGAGCGGCGCGGGTAGCCTGTGAACCATCCCAAACCTGTGCAGGAGCGCCGTCATGGCAGTTGCCAGCGCCACCATTACCCGTCAAGTCGTGCTGCGGCGCGGCGAAACATTCGTGTTCCGTGCGCCATGCCACAGCGTGGTGGTCTGTTCCGAGGGCAGTGTGCGCCGCACCGAGCGGATCGCGCGCGGAGACGACGAATTGCCCCTGGTTGTCGACGTACTCCTGCGCCGAGGAGAGTCGCATGCGGTGGAAAATGGAGCCGTCGTCACCCTGGCGGCCGAGTCTGACGCGCAACTGTTATGCCTGCTGTCGGTGCGGCCGTGGCGTGTATTCGCGGCGAGACTGCTGCAAGGGGCCGCAGATTATGTTATGATGACAAACATCAGACGCGGGGTGGAGCAGTCTGGCAGCTCGTCGGGCTCATAACCCGAAGGTCGTAGGTTCAAATCCTGCCCCCGCAACCAATTCGATGAAGGCCTGGCGTATTCGCCGGGCCTTTTTCATTGGGTGGCTGCGGCAAGCGCCGCAGGGCTCAGGCGCGCCCCCCGGGGCGGTCGAGCATGGCGACCAGCGCCTGTTTCAGTTGCGGCGAGAAGATCGGCACCGTGTGCGTGACGCCATCCCGGTCGACGCCTTCTTTCAGGGTGACCGACTGGCCGTCGAAGATGTCTGGCGCCGTGCGCAGTTCGACATAGCGCGCCAGCAGCGCATCCACCTGTTCCTGGGCGGCCGCCAGCGGTGCGGGGCCGGCCAGGCGCTGCGCCGAGTGGGCCTGCAGCACGCGGTGCAGGTCATCGATGAACAGCGCCAGCGCGGCCTGGCCCCGGCAATGAGGTTGTTGCCAGCCCCAGTCCTGGTCGGCCGGAGCGGCGGCGGGAGGAAGGCGTTTTTTTGACATAGCGTCATCCTAAACCATTCGGGCGGCCGCGTGCGTTGCGCCGAGCCGGCAATATGGCGCACAGGGTTTGCCGGTTTGACTGGAAACGGTGCATGATTGGCACTGCCGGTTTGCCGGCACCGGGTGCCGCCCGGGCCCTGGTGGTCTTCCGTGCCAAGGAGAAATCATGAAGAACAGAATCCTGCTCGTCGTCCTGCTCGCCGTCTCGGCGGTATCTGCCGGATGCAATACGGTTGCCGGTGCCGGCAGGGACATCGAACGCGGTGGCGAGGAAATCCAGAAGGCCGCCGACTGACCGCGCGCCGCCGCCGCGCCCGTGCGGCCCGGCGGCGGCTGTCAAGGCAGGCCTGAGGCATAATTCATCGTCGAATCATCTGCCAGGAACATCTATGCGCATCTCGGGCTTGTTGGGGCTGATCATGGCGGTCGCATTGAGCGGCTGCGCGAGCAAAGGGTTGTTGTCCGGCGATCCGCCGGGCGCCACGGAAACCTTCCCGGTCAATGCCGATTTCCAGGCCGCTCACCGTCGCGCGGGCGAGTACGTGCGGGTCTGCCATGAAGAACGCGCCCATCCCTACGGCGTCGTCTATCAATCGAACAGCACGCTGGGTGAAAAGGGCGTGCCCAACGAGATACAGGTCTACAAGCAGAAAGAGCCGGCCAAGATCCTGGAGATCATTCGCAGCCAGGCGGACGGCCCGGCCGCCTCGCGGGTCACGGTCATGGTGCTGGGCGACGCCCCCTGGGACGCGGCCGAACTGGCGGCGGCCAAGGCGTCCATCCAGAGCGCCACGCCGACCTGCCGGGCGCTGAAAGATTGAGCCTCATCGAACCGCCCATGGCAGTCCCTCGCCACGGCAACTCATGCGCCACGCTGGCCCCCGCCGCGCGCTGGCTGGGATGGCTCAACGCCATCGCGGTCCTGGGCGAGCTGGGGTTCGCGCTTGGCGTGCTGGGCAGCGAAGTCGCGCCGCCCAACCTGGCCGTGCCGCTGGCGTGCTTCCTGGCAGGGGTGGTGGCCAGCGGGCTGTCCATGGTCTGCTGGAGCTGGGGGGCGGACGAGGCTGGCCGGCGCTGGCTGGCCCCGGCACGGTGGGCCGGCTTGCTGGCGTACCTGCTGGCGCTAGCCGCCTTCGTCGCCGGGTGCTGGCTGTCGGCCGGCCTGGCGTTCGAGGCTGATGCTGGCGACGTGGACGCCGGCTACACAATGCGTATACCTGGCGCTTGAAATTGCTTGCGACGCGGTGAGTGAGGGATTTAATATACGCATTGCGTATATTAAATCCCCCCCCGAGGCCGGCCATGTCCATCTCCCAACAAGCTTTCCTGCGCGACGCGATGCGTCGCCTCAATTTGACGCGCGATGTCTTCGCCACCCGCATCGGCGTGAAGCGTCGCGCGCTGGACACGTGGCTGCTGCCCGAGGGGTCGCAGGAATTCCGCGCCATGCCGGAAGTAGTCGAGCGCTTCGTCGGCGAAATCGTCCAGAACGAGGCGTTGCGCGAGAAATATACGCAGAGCTCGCAGGTGGGGCCGCTGCGCGACCGCATTGCCTATGACGGCAAGCACCAGCTCATTTCGGTGGACCAGTTCTCGCGGGAATCGGTGGAAGATCTGTTCCGGGTCGCCGACCTGATGCAACCCATTGCGCGCCGCCAGAAAGTGTCGCGCGTCCTGGAAGGCGCGGTGCTGGGCAACCTGTTCTTCGAGGCCAGCACCCGCACGCGCGTGAGCTTCGGCGCGGCGTTCTGCCGCCTGGGCGGCTCAGTGTGCGACACCACCGGCTTCACGTTCTCGTCCATGGCCAAGGGCGAGTCGATCTACGATACCAGCCGGGTGATGAGCGGCTATGTGGACGCCATGGTGGTGCGTCACCCGGACCAGGGTTCGGTCGCCGAGTTCGCGCGCGCGACCAACATCCCGGTGGTCAACGGCGGCGACGGGCCGGGCGAGCATCCCAGCCAGGCGCTGCTGGATCTCTACACCATCCTGACCGAGTTCTCGCGGCTGGGCAAGCTGCTGGACGGCGCTCACATCGCCATGGTGGGCGACCTGAAATACGGGCGCACCGTGCATTCGCTGATCAAGCTGCTGGCGTTGTACAAGGGCATCAAGTTCACGCTGATTTCGCCGCCGGGGCTCGAAATGCCCGGCTACATCATCGAGCAGGCCAGCCGCAACGATAACGTCATCGAACAGAAGAGCACCCTGGCCGATGGCCTGGCGGGCGTCGACGTGATCTACGCCACCCGCGTACAGAAAGAGCGCTTCGCCAACGAGGAGACCGAGGGATATACCCCCGATTTCCAGATCAGCCGCGCCACCATCGACGCGCACTGCGGGCCGGATACGATCGTCATGCATCCGTTGCCGCGCGACAGCCGGCCGGGCGCCAATGACCTCAGCACCGACCTCAACGACGACCCGCGCCTGGCGATCTTCCGCCAGACCGACAACGGCATCCCGATCCGCATGGCGATCTTCGCCGTGCTCCTGGGGGTGGAAGGGCTGGTGCAGCACTCGATGCGCGACGTGACCTGGAAACATCCGTCGCACGTCGGGCCCGACGACTCCGCCTTCCACGGGCTCGACTGACGCGGCGGCAAGGCGAGCGCGGGTGGCGCCGCCGCGCGCGCTTCAGATGCGCTTTTCGCCGCCCAGCGCTTCGGTCAATTCGGCCAGCAGCTTGGCCAGCTCGCCCGTCATCAGCGCCATGTCGGAGTCGAATTTCTCGTCGTCGTTCTGCATGACCGTGTCGTTGCCTTCTTTCAGCACGTCCAGCGGCGTCACCCGCTTGATGTCCAGCGCTTCGGTCAGCACGAACGACACGCGGTCGGCCCAGGTCATGGCCAGGCGGGTGCATTGTTTGCCGGCCTGGATGTGGCGGCGCACGTCGTCCACGTCGATGGAGTGCTTGACGTAGCGGATGGCCGCGCGGCTTTCGCCCGAGGCGCGCAATTCCGTGTCCTGGTCGATGCTGAAATTGGGCGGCGCTTCGTCGGCGGCGAGCCAGCCGGTCATCGCCGCCGCCGGCGATTGCGCGACGTACAGGTTCTCGAGCGGCAGCGGGTCGATGGTCTTGACCAGCAGCCCGATGACCTCGTCCGCCTTCGCCGATGCGGCCGCGTCGATCACCAGCCAGTGATTCACCGGGTCGATCCACACCCGGGTATCGCGGTACACGCTGAACGCCTTGGGCAGCAGTTCGTCGGCGACACGTTCCTTGATTTCTTTCATTTGCTTGCGGCCGGGCTTGTAGCCCTGCTGCTCTTCGATCTCCTGGGCGCGCGCACGCGCCACCTGGTTGACCACCGTGGCCGGCAGCAGTTTCTTCTCGGCGCGCACGGACAGCAGGATCTGCTGGTTCACGCTGTGCGACAAGGCGGCGTTTTCGCGCGGGGAAATCCAGCCCAGGCTCTGCATTTCGAGATTGTTGCCGGCCTGATACGCGTGCCGGGCCAGGCTTTCTTCAAGCTGCTCGCCGGTCAGCGTCCACGGCGAGGAAAGACGGTATATCTTGAGATTCTTGAACCACATGGCGTCGGGCAAAAGGGTTGATTCTATACGACCATGACTGCCGTGGCGCCCCATGTGGTTCCCCCATTGACACGACACGTTCTGTCACTGACAGTGGACGGGCGTTCCGGTATCTTCCGGCGCATCTTCACTAGCCAAAAGGACATAACAATGAAACCTGCGACCATTGTGGGCATCGTGCTGATCGCGCTGGGCGCCGCGGCGCTGGTGTACAAGGGCTTCGACTACAAGAGCGAAGAAACCGTCCTGCAGATCGGTTCCGTCAAGGCCACGGCCGAAACCGAAAAATCCGTGGCCATCCCGACCTGGGCCGGCATCGCCGCCATCGTGGTGGGGGTGCTGGTGGTCGGGCTCGGCCGCCGCCGCTGAACCCGCATCGTCACATGCCAGCCCCGCGCCGAGGTGCCGGCGCGGGCAAAAAAAGGCCCGGCTTGAAAAAGCCGGGCCGGCAGGGTCACACAATGCCGCGCCATTAAAGGCTCGCGGGGGACGCGGCATTGGCGTCAGAGTACTGGCCCTGCGATCGTCGGACAGGGGATCAAACGCCCGACAATGCAGTGCAAGACCGTGATCTGAGCTTGCAGTCTAATCCCGCCGGTCTGACAGCGTCCTGAATCGAGCTCCCCTGGAAAACAGCCAAAAAAAAAGCTCCCGAGGGAGCTTTGAAGGGCCAGACAGGCGCAGCAGTCCTGCCTGGCGGGGGAACGCGCGGTCAGGCGTTGATGTCCACGTCCTTCGTCTCGCGCACGAACAGGGTGCCGATGACAAGGGTCATGACCGCGATGACGATCGGGTACCAGAGACCGTCGTAGATATTGCCCGTGGCGGCGACGATGGCGAAGGCCACCGGCGGCAGAAACCCGCCGAACCAGCCGTTGCCGATGTGGTACGGCAGGCTCATCGAGGTGTAGCGGATGCGGGTCGGGAACATTTCCACCAGCATGGCGGCGATCGGGCCGTACACCATGGTCACGTAGATCACCAGGATGGTCAGCAGCACCACGACCATGAACTTGTTCATCTGCGCCGGATCGGCCTTGGCGGGATAGCCGTGGTCGCGGATGGCCGTGGTCAGCGCCGCCTTCAGCTCGGCCGATTTGGCCTTGAACTCGGCCGGAGTCATGTCCTTGCCCTCGAACGAGGTGAACTCGTCGTTGCCGATCTTGACCTTGGCGACCGAGCCCGCCGGCGCTGCCTGGTTCTGGTAATTGACGGAGTTGCCGGCGAGGAACGACTTGACCACGTCGCAGGAACTGGTGAAGGACGAGGTGCCCACCGGATTGAACTGGAACGAGCAGGTTGCCGGGTCGGCGATGACCGTGACCGGGGCGGTCGCCTGGGCCTTTTCGAGCGCCGGGTTGGCGAAGTGGGTCAGGCCCTGGAACAGGGGGAAGTAGGTCACCGCGGCGATCAGGCAGCCCGCCATGATGATGGGCTTGCGGCCGATGCGATCGGACAGCGAGCCGAAGATCAGGAAGAACGGCGTGCCGATCAGGAGCGCCAGGGCGATCATGATGTTGGCGGTGTTGGCGTCGACCTGCAGCGTCTTGGTCAGGAAGAACAGGGCGTAGAACTGCCCGGTGTACCAGACCACGGCCTGGCCGGCGGTCAGGCCGAGCAGGGCGATGATGACGATCTTCAGGTTCTTCCACTGGCCGAACGACTCGGTCAGCGGCGCCTTGGAACCCTTGCCTTCTTCCTTCATGCGCTTGAAGGTGGGCGATTCATTGAGCTGCATCCGGATCCACACCGAAATGCCCAGCAGCACCACCGAGATCAGGAACGGGATGCGCCAGCCCCAGGCGCGGAACGATTCTTCGTCCATCAGGCCGCGCACGCCCATGATCACCAGCAGCGACAGGAACAGGCCCAGCGTGGCGGTGGTCTGGATCCAGGCGGTGTACGCGCCGCGCCGCCCATGCGGCGCGTGCTCGGCCACATAGGTGGCCGCGCCGCCGTATTCGCCGCCCAGGGCCAGGCCCTGCAGCAGGCGCAGGCCGATCAGGATGGCCGGGGCGGCGATGCCGATGCTGGCGTAGCTGGGCAGGATGCCGACCAGGAATGTCGACAGGCCCATGATCACGATGGTGACCAGGAAGGTGTACTTGCGTCCCACGAGGTCGCCCAGGCGGCCGAATACCAGCGCGCCGAACGGCCGCACCGCGAAACCGGCGGCGAAGGCCAGCAACGCGAAAATGAATGCCGCAGTGGGGTTGACGCCGGAGAAGAAGTGGGTGGCGATGATGGCCGCCAGCGAGCCGTACAGGTAGAAGTCGTACCACTCGAAAACGGTGCCTAGCGACGACGCGAAGATCACGCGCCGTTCTTCCTTGGTCATCGGGCGCGGGCCCGTTGATGGGCCGCGATCGGCCAGCGATGCTGTGCTCATGATGTCTCCTCGTTTGATGCCAGTGGTCATCCACCGTGCTTACTTTCCGCCGGCGAATACCGGCATCAAGCTGGTTACAAGGTAGAAAACCAGCCTGACGAGGTTCTGACGCGATACTTACCCGAATCTTAATTTTGAAACTATATGTTTCTTTGCGGGTGGCCGGGCGCCTCGATGAGGGTATTTCCTAGGCTGCCGCGGGCGGCTCGGGTGTGCGCCCGTACAACGAAAAAATCACGCGGATGCAGGTGCCCGGCAGCTGGGAATGCGCCGTGCCTTCGTGGATCTGCACCTCCGCGCGATGCTTCTGGGCGATCTCGCGGACGATGGCCAACCCCAGGCCGCTGCCCTCGGCCTGCGTGCCCAGCACACGGTAGAAGCGGTCGAATACCCGTTCGCGGTCTTCGGGGGCGATTCCGGGGCCGGAGTCCTCGACTTCGAGAATGGCGTGCAGGGCGGTGGCGCGCACCCGCACGGTCACGTGCCCGCCCGCCGGCGTGTAGCGCAAGGCGTTGTCCACCAGGTTGTTCAGCAGTTCGGCCAGCAGGATGTTGTTGCCGGCTATGTACACCGGGCGGTCGGCGGCCTCGAAGCCCAGGTCGGTGCCGAGCGCCAGGGCCTGCGGCACCCATTGCATGGTCTGCTCGGAGCCGATGGCATCGAGGTCGACGCGGGCCAGCCCGGCCGAATGCGGGTTCTCGGCCCGCGCCAGCAACAGCAACTGGTTGACCAGCCGGGTGGCGCGCTCCGAGCCCATGACCAGTTGGCGCAGGCTGGACTGCATCTCGTCGGGGCTGGCATCGCGCAGCGCCAGCTCGGCCTGGGTGCGCAGCCCGGCCAGCGGCGTCTTCAACTGGTGCGCCGCGTCAGCCACGAAGCGGCGCTGCGCCTCGACGTTGGCCGACAGGCGGTCGAGCAGTTCGTTCATGGCGCCCACCAGCGGGGCGATCTCGGACGGCGCGGCGCGCTCGTCAATGGGCGACAGGTCGTCCGGCCGGCGCGCGCGCAGCCGTTGCTGCAGGGCGTTGAGCGGCGCCACGCCGCGCGACAGGCCGAACCACACCAGCAGCACCGCGACGGGCAGCACGACGAATTGCGGGATGATCACGCCTTTGATGATGTCGTTGGCGAGCTGCGTGCGTTTTTCCATGGTCTCGGCTACGGCCAGCAGCACGGGCTGGGTGCGCGGGATGTGCAGGTCGACCCAGGTGTAGGCCAGCCGCACGCCGAAGCCGCGCAGCGTGTCGTCAGCGTACAGGATGGTGCCGGGCTGGGGCGGCCCGAGCTCTGGCGGCAGGGGCAGGGCGCGGTCGCCGCCCAGGTATTCGCCCCGGCTGCCCAGCGCCAGCCAGAAGACGCTTTCGGTTTCGTCGGGGCGCAGCACGTCGCGCACGCCTTCGCTCATGCGCAGGACCGCGCGGCCATCCTGGGCGTGCACGTGGCGCGCCAGCACATGCAGATTGTTGGCCAGCGCGCGGTCGTACGGGACGTTGGCGATGTTCTGCGCCACCACGTAGGTGATCGCCACGCTCATGGGCCACAGCAGGAACAGCGGGGCCAGCATCCAGTCGAGGATTTCGCCCAGCAGGGAGCGCTGCGGCGGCGCGAAGCTGGGGCCCTTGGCCCCGCCGCGCATGGCGTCCAGGGCTTCCTGGTTCAGCTTTTCATGCGTGGCCGGCTCAGTGGGGGAGGTAGCCGGCACCCTGGTCCCGTTCAAGGCAATAGCCCAGGCCGCGCACCGTGATGATCTTGACGCCGCTGGGTTCGAGTTTCTTGCGCAGCCGATGCACATAGACCTCGATGGCGTTGGTGCTGACTTCTTCGCCCCATTCGCAGAGGTGGTCCACCAGTTGCGTCTTGCTGACCATGCGGCCGCTGCGCGTCAGGAGGATCTCGAGCAGGCTGACCTCGCGGGCGGAGAGATCGAGCGTCTGGTCGTCGACCAGGGCCACGCGGCCGGTCTGGTCGAAGACCAGCCTGCCATGGCGCAGGAGCGTGGCGCCGCCGCCGGCGCCGCGCCGGGTCAGCGCGCGCACCCGCGCCTCGAGCTCGGACAGGGCGAAGGGCTTGGCCATGTAGTCGTCGGCGCCGAGATCGAGGCCCTTGACGCGCTGTTCGACGCTGTCGGCGGCGGTGAGGATCAGCACCGGCAGCAGCGAGTTGCGCGCGCGCAGGCGCCGCAGGACCTCGAGGCCGGCCAGCTGGGGCAGGCCGAGATCGAGGATGAGCAGGTCGAACGCCTGGGCGGCCAGGGCGGAATCGGCCGCCACGCCATCGCGGACGGCGTCGACGGCATAGCCGTTGTGCCGCAGCGAGCGGGACAGGCCATCGGCCAGGATGCTGTCGTCTTCGGCGATGAGGATGCGCATGCGGGTAAGCGGAAACAGTGGCCGGACGTGCCGCCCGGATCGGGGGCATTCTGGCACACGGCGGGGCGCTTGCCCAGCCAGGGGATCCCTGGAAAATTATGGCATACTGGATTTTTGTACAGTATAATCCGATGCCATAATCGCCGCTAGCTTTCGAGCCGTATCAAGCAGAGTTCTCCGGCCAGGCCGCCTGGCCGGGTAACAGGTTATCCATGGCCGCTGCCGGCGCATTGCCGCGGCGCCACATACATACATTCATCCACGGGACACCACATGGACGACAAAACCAGCAAGGCAGCCGCGTCGGAAAAGGCCAAGGCGCTGGCCGCCGCGCTTTCGCAAATCGAAAAGCAGTTCGGCAAGGGCTCGATCATGCGCTACGGCGACAACGAGGTCGAACACGACATCCAGGTCGTGTCCACCGGCTCGCTGGGGCTCGACATCGCGCTGGGCGTGGGCGGCCTGCCGCGCGGCCGGGTGATCGAAATCTACGGCCCCGAGTCGTCCGGCAAGACCACGCTCACCCTGCAGGTCATCGCCGAAATGCAGAAAATCGGCGGCACCTGCGCCTTCGTCGACGCCGAGCACGCGCTCGACGTCCAGTATGCCGCCAAGCTTGGCGTCAACCTGACCGACCTGCTCATTTCCCAGCCCGACACTGGCGAACAGGCCCTGGAAATCACCGACGCCCTGGTGCGTTCGGGTTCGGTCGACCTGATCGTCATCGACTCGGTCGCGGCCCTGGTGCCCAAGGCCGAAATCGAAGGCGAAATGGGCGACTCCCTGCCCGGCCTGCAGGCCCGCCTGATGAGCCAGGCGCTGCGCAAGCTGACCGCCACCATCAAGCGCACCAACTGCATGGTGATCTTCATCAACCAGATCCGCATGAAGATCGGCGTCATGTTCGGCAACCCCGAAACCACCACCGGCGGCAATGCGCTGAAGTTCTATTCGTCGGTGCGCCTCGATATCCGCCGCATCGGCTCCATCAAGAAGGGCGAGGAAGTCGTGGGCAACGAAACCCGCGTCAAGGTCGTCAAGAACAAGGTTTCGCCGCCCTTCAAGCAGGCCGAGTTCGACATCATGTACGGCGCCGGCATCTCGCGCGAAGGCGAGATCATCGACCTGGGCGTCCAGGCCGGCGTGGTCGACAAGTCCGGCGCCTGGTACAGCTACAGCGGCACTCGTATCGGCCAGGGCAAGGACAATGTCCGCGAATACCTGAAAGAACACCCCGAGCTCGCCATCGAGATCGAGAACAAGGTGCGCGAGAACCAGGGCATCGTCAGCCGCGCCGCCACCTTCCCGGCCAGTGAGGCCGAGGAGCCCGGCGAAGCATGATCCGCCGGCCCGGACCTCCGTCGCCACGACGCGGCCCGGGCAAGGGCGAGGCCGACGAGACTCTCGCCCAACCTTCGCCTCGCCCGCGCGGGCCTTCCCTGAAGGCCCGCGCGGTGGGCTATCTGTCACGTCGCGAATATGCGCGCAATGAATTGGCGCGCAAGCTCCAGCCCTATGCGGGCGAGGGCGATGACATCGACGCGGTGCTGGACGCCCTGGAAAAAGAAGGCTGGCTGTCCACCGAACGGTTTGCCCACAGCCTGGTGCACCGGCGCGCCGGACGGCAGGGCACGGCGCGCATCGTGCAGGAACTGCGTCAGCATGGCGTGGCCGACGAGCAGGTGGCGCAATTGCGCGACGATCTGCGCGCCACCGAATACCAGCGCGCACTCGAGGTCTGGCGCAAGCGCTTCGCCGGCAAGCCGGCCGACCGCGCCGAATACGCCAAGCAGGCCCGCTTCCTGGCGGGCCGCGGGTTTGCCCACGACATCATCCGCCGCCTGCTGGGCGACGAGCACGACGACTAGGGTCGTGCTCCCGGTCAGCTCTTGGCCGTGCGGATCCCGTCGAGCGTCTTGAAACAGACTTCCCGCGCGATCGCCAGGAAGTCCTTCACATATGAAGCATCCGTGTCCTCGGTACGTACCGCCGCGTACAGCGTGCGCCAGACGCCTTGGGGCCCCAGGTGGCACAGATGCAGCCATCCCTGCTGCAGATACTCGGTGAGCGCCCAGTTGGGCAGTGCCGCCACGCCGCGGTTGCTCGCCACCAGTTGGGCGATGATGGGGGTCAGTTCGGCCTTGCGCACCGCCGCCGGCTCGACGTCGGCCGGGTCCAGGAACGCGGTGAATACATCCAGGCGCTGGCGCTCCACGGGATACGTGATCAGGGTCTGATCCTCGAGTTGTTCCGGTTCGATATGGCGGCTGGCCGCGAACGGATGGGACTGCGCCACCGCCAACACCAGCTCGTACTTGAACAGCGGCAGGTATTCGACTGCCTCCAGGCGCTGCGGATCGGACGTGATGACCAGGTCCAGGTCGCCGCGCACCAGCGCCGGAAGAGGGGCGAACGAGAAGGCCGCCGACAGGTCCAGCGCCACATCGGGCCATTGCGCGCGGAACGCGTCCAGCGCGGGCATCAGCCATTGAAAGCAGGAGTGGCATTCGATGGCCATGTGCAGCCGGCCCGTGCGGCCAGCCGCCAGCCGCTGCAGTTCCCGTTCAGTGGCGCGCAGGCGCGGCAAGACGTCATCGGCCAGGGCCAGCACGCGCAGGCCGGCGGTCGTCAGGCGGGCAGGGCGCGTGCGGCGGTTCAGCAGGGGCGTGCCCAGCCTGGTTTCGAGGTCGCGCAACTGGTGCGACAAGGCCGACTGCGTCAGGTGCAGGCGTTCGGCGGCTTCCTGCAGGCTGCCGCCGTCGCGGATGGCGGACAGCGTTTCGAGGTGGCGGATTTCGAGCATGGTGGGCGACAGTCCTGTCCGGGCCGTATTTGCATGAAAAATATTCAAGCAATGTATGGCGAGATTGATTTTGCTGCAAGTTGAGTTGCTGCCAGAATACGCTACGAATTGAACAAATTTCGCTTATTCTGGATATTTATATGACTATTACTCATAGTTTAGGTTTTCCGCGGATTGGCGCACAGCGCGAGCTGAAGCGCGCCGTGGAGGCGTACTGGGCGGGCAGGCAGGACGCCGAGGCGCTGGAGCAGGTCGGGCGGGACCTGCGCGCCGCACATTGGCGCCAGCAGGCCGCGGCCGGCCTGCAGTTCGTGCCAGTGGGCGACTTTGCCTGGTACGACCACATCCTGGAATGGACCACCTTGCTGGGCGCCGTGCCGGCGCGCTTCGGCCAGCCCGAGGGCCAGCCGGTCGGGCTGGACACCCTGTTCCGCATGGGCCGGGGGCGGGCCCCCACAGGCACGCCGGCCGCCGCTTGCGAAATGACCAAGTGGTTCGATACCAACTACCACTACATCGTGCCGGAGCTCGTGCCCGGA
Organism: Bordetella genomosp. 2; assembly: GCF_002261345.1. Taxonomy (GTDB): domain Bacteria; phylum Pseudomonadota; class Gammaproteobacteria; order Burkholderiales; family Burkholderiaceae_B; genus Bordetella_A. The sequence continues at coordinate 1,276,983 of NZ_NEVT01000003.1, forward strand.
CAGACATTCCGGATCGCGCGCGAGTACTTGTTCGATCAGGTGGCGGAGGCCCAGGCGCTGGGCTACCAGCCCAAGCCGGTGATCCCCGGCCCGTTGACCTGGCTGTGGCTGGGCAAGGGCGACGCCTTTGCCAAGGGCGCCGGCGATCCCGCCAAGTTGCAGTTGCTCAACGCGCTGCTGCCGGTCTATACGGAGGTGCTGGCCCGTCTGGCGCGCCAGGGGGTGCAGTGGGTGCAGATCGACGAGCCGATTCTGGTCCTGGACCTGCCGCAGGCCTGGCGCGATGCCTTCCAGGAAACCTACGCCAGGCTGGCCGACTCCCCCGTCAAACTGCTGGCGGCCACTTACTTCGGCGGCCTGAAGGACAACCTTGCTACCGCGCTGGCGCTGCCGGTCGCCGGCCTGCACGTGGACCTGGCGCGCGCTCCCGGGCAACTGCAGGAAGTGGCTGCCGCCCTGCGGCCCGACCAGGTTTTGTCGGCGGGCGTGATCGACGGCCGCAATATCTGGCGCACCGACCTGGATGCCGTGCTGGCGGCGCTGGCGCCCGCCCGCAAGCAACTGGGCGAGCGTCTCTGGCTGGCGCCGTCATGCTCGCTGCTGCATGTGCCGGTCGACCTCGCGGGCGAGACTGATCTGGATGCCGAATTGAAGAGCTGGCTGTCGTTCGCGGCGCAGAAGCTCGACGAACTGAACCTGCTGGGACGTGCGCTGGCAGACGCCGGACAGCCGGCCGTGCGCGACGCCTTGGCCATCCAGCGCGCGGCGCTGCAGGCGCGCCGGCAGTCGCCGCGTATCCATAATCCGGCGGTGGGGCGCCGCATGGCCGAGGCCGCCAGCGTTTCGCGCGAACGTGCGCCCTTTGCCGAACGCATTGCCCAGCAACAGAAGCTGCTGAACCTGCCCGCCTTCCCTACCACGACCATCGGCTCGTTCCCGCAGACCGCCGAAATCCGCGCGCTGCGGCGCGACTGGAAGGCCGGCGCCTTGACCGACGCCGCCTACGAGGCCGCCATCCGCAAGGAAATCGAGGCGGTCATCCGCTTCCAGGAAAAGATCGGCCTGGACGTGCTGGTGCACGGCGAGCCGGAGCGCAACGACATGGTGGAATACTTCGGCGAGCTGCTGGCCGGGTTTGCTTTCACCCGCAACGGCTGGGTGCAAAGCTATGGCTCGCGCTGCGTCAAGCCTCCCATCATCTTCGGCGACGTGGCACGGCCGGCGCCCATGACCGTCGGCTGGTCGTCGTATGCCCAATCGCTGACCGACAAGCCGGTCAAGGGCATGCTGACCGGGCCGGTCACCATTCTGCAGTGGTCCTTCGTGCGCGACGACCAGCCGCGCGAGCAGACCTGCCGGCAACTGGCGCTGGCGCTGCGCGATGAAGTGGTCGACCTGGAGGCGGCGGGGGTGCGGGTCATCCAGATCGACGAGCCCGCCATCCGCGAGGGCCTGCCGCTGCGTCGCGCCGACTGGCAGGCATACCTGGAGTGGGCAGTGGACTGCTTCCGGCTGTCGACCGCCGGGGTGGCCGCCGACACCCAGATTCATACGCACATGTGCTATTCCGAGTTCAACGACATCATCGAGTCCATCGCGGCCATGGACGCCGATGTCATCACCATCGAGACCTCGCGCTCGAACATGGAGCTGCTGGCCGCCTTTGAGGATTTCCGATATCCCAACGATATTGGTCCGGGCGTCTACGATATCCATTCGCCTAACGTGCCGGACGTCGACTGGATGGTGGGCCTGATGCGCAAGGCGGCCGGCCGGCTGCCCAGCGAGCGGCTGTGGGTCAACCCGGACTGCGGCCTGAAGACGCGCGCCTGGCCGGAAACCGAGGCGGCACTGGTGGGCATGGTCGAGGCGGCCCGCGTCCTGCGGGCCGGCTGACCGGTCTTGCCCGGCTGCGGGGCGGGGCGTTCCCCCTGCGCCCGCGGCCGGCGGCCTCCGCACGGGGCAGGGGGGGCTGCGTTATACTTCCCAGGATTTGCTGCTTCGCGTCAAATACCTTGAAGCGCAGGCTACCTCATGCCCTTGCCACCGTCGAAAGCCTCTCGCCGCCCGCTGCACACGCGTTCCATACGCGTGCAGTCCTACGAGCGCGACGACGGGTTGTGGGACCTCGAAGCCGAGCTCATCGACTTCAAGGCCTACGATTTCCCCAGGCAGAATGGCGAGATCTTCAAGGCCGGCCGTCCCGTCCACCACATGCACCTGCGCATCACCATCGATGCCGCGTTTTCCATTGTGGCGGCCGAGGCGGTGTATGACGCGGCGCCGTATGACCGGCAGTGCATGGCCATCGAACCCGCCTACGAGGGGCTGGTGGGCATGAACCTGCTCAAGGGGTTCCGCCGCCAGGTCAAGGAGCGCTTTGGCCACACGGCGGGCTGCACCCACATGACCGAACTGTCGCAGGTGCTGCCTACCGCGGCAGTGCAGACCATGGCCAACCGGCGGCGTCAGAGCAGCAATCCGGACAAGCGCCCGTTCCAGCTGGACGGCTGTCATGCCTTGCGCACCGACGGCCCCGTGGTGCTTGAGCACTATCCCAAGTGGTACACCGGGGATAGCGCTGAAGCGGCGGCGGACGCGATCTCCGACATCCCCTCTTTTTCTCATTCGTCCTGACAGGTAACACATGAAAATCCACGAGTATCAAGGCAAGGAACTGCTGAAGCAATTTGGCGTGCCCGTGCCGCGCGGGATCCCCGCTTTTTCCGTCGACGAGGCCGTGGCTGCCGCTGAAAAGCTCGGCGGGCCGGTATGGGTCGTCAAGGCGCAGATTCACGCCGGCGGGCGCGGCAAGGGCGGCGGCGTCAAGCTGGCCCGTTCGCTCGACGACGTTCGCAAGCTGGCTTCGGAAATCCTGGGCATGCAACTCGTGACGCACCAGACCGGCCCCGAGGGCCAGAAGGTGCGCCGCCTGTACATCGAGGAAGGCGCCGACATCAAGAAGGAATACTACGTGTCGCTGGTGACCGACCGCGCCACGCAGAAGGTCGCCATCATCGCTTCCAGCGAGGGCGGCATGGACATCGAGGAAGTCGCCCACTCGACGCCCGAGAAGATCATCACCGAATACATCGATCCGCTGACCGGCCTGTCGACCGAGCAGGCCAAGCAAGTGGCCGAAGCCGTGGGCCTGAAGGACGGCTCCGCCGACCAGGCCGCCGACGTGTTCCAGAAGCTGTACAAGTGCTACATGGACACCGACGCTTCGCTGGTGGAAATCAACCCGCTGAACTGCGACAGCAAGGGCAACATCATCGCGCTGGACGCCAAGTTCAACTTCGATTCCAACGCGCTGTTCCGTCATCCCGAGATCGTCGCCTACCGCGACCTCGACGAAGAAGACCCGGCTGAAATCGAGGCCAGCAAGTTCGACCTGGCCTACATCCAGCTCGACGGCAACATCGGCTGCTTGGTCAACGGCGCCGGCCTGGCCATGGCCACCATGGACACCATCAAGCTGTTCGGCGGCGAGCCCGCCAACTTCCTGGACGTCGGCGGCGGCGCCACGGCCGAGAAAGTCACCGAAGCCTTCAAGATCATGCTCAAGAACAAGGGCGTGAAGGCCATTCTGGTCAACATTTTTGGCGGCATCATGCGCTGCGACGTCATCGCCGAAGGCGTGATCGCCGCGTGCAAGGCGGTCAACCTGAACGTGCCGCTGGTGGTCCGCATGAAGGGCACCAACGAAGAACTGGGCAAGAAGATGCTGGCCGACTCGGGGCTGCCCATCATCAGCGCCGACACCATGGCCGAAGCGGCCACCCGCGTCGTAGCCGCCGTCAAATAAACGCCAAGGATTTACAAATGTCGATTCTGATCAACAAGGACACCAAAGTCATCACCCAGGGCATCACGGGCAAGACGGGCCAGTTCCACACCCGCATGTGCCGTGAATATGCCAATGGCAAAGCCGCCTTCGTGGCCGGCGTGCATCCCAAGAAAGCCGGCGAGGACTTCGAAGGCGTGCCCATCTTCGGCAGCGTGCAGGACGCCAAGGACAAGACCGGCGCGACCGTGTCGGTGATCTACGTGCCGCCCGCGGGCGCCGCGGCCGCCATCTGGGAAGCCGTCGAGGCCGAGCTGGACCTGGTCATCTGCATCACCGAGGGCATCCCGGTGCGCGACATGCTGGAAGTGAAGAACCGCATGAAGGCCAAGAACAGCAAGACCCTGCTGCTGGGCCCGAACTGCCCCGGCCTGATCACCCCCGACGAAATCAAGATCGGCATCATGCCGGGCCACATCCACCGCAAGGGTCGCATCGGCATCGTCAGCCGCTCCGGCACGCTCACGTACGAAGCCGTGGCGCAAGTCACCGAGCTGGGCCTGGGCCAGTCGAGCGCCGTGGGTATCGGCGGCGACCCCATCAATGGCCTGAAGCACGTGGATGTGCTCAAGCTGTTCAACGACGATCCCGACACCGACGCGGTCATCATGATCGGCGAAATCGGCGGTCCGGATGAAGTCAACGCGGCGCAGTGGGCCAAGGACAACATGAAAAAGCCGGTGGTCGGCTTCATCGCCGGTGTCACGGCGCCTCCGGGCAAGCGCATGGGCCACGCCGGCGCCCTCATCTCGGGCGGCGCCGATACGGCCGATGCCAAGCTCGAAGTGATGGAAGCGTGCGGTATCCGTACCACGCGCAATCCGTCCGAAATGGGCAAGCTGCTGAAGTCCGTGCTGTAATCGGACTGCATCCGCACCAGGAAAGGCCCGCCTCGGCGGGCCTTTTCGCGGCTGCGGCCTTGTCGGGACCGGCAAAATATAATAGCGAACCGGTTTCATACCTACGTGCAAGAAGATCCCGCCCGATGCTGCGTTCCAGCATCGGTCCGGGCCACCCGCCACGCTCGCGCGTTCCAACCAAAAAGGGCTGTACGTTTTTTTGTTTATTCACACCTAGGGGATCATCTAGGAAAGAGAGGAATGGAACTTACATCTGCCGCATTCTGGATTGCGCTGCTCCAGATCATCTGGGTCAATATCCTGCTATCCGGCGACAACGCCGTGGTCATTGCGCTCGCCGCGCGCTCGCTGCCCCCCAAGCAGCAGAAAAATGCCATCGTGGTCGGCTCCGCCGCCGCGATCATCATGCGTATCGTGCTGACCCTCGTGGCCGCCAAGCTGCTCCTGTTGCCGTGGCTCAAGCTGATCGGCGCGCTGCTGCTGGTCTACATTGGCGTTTCGCTGCTCATGCCCGAAGGCGAGGATGAAGGCGAAGGCAAGCAGCACGGCAGCCTGCTGGCCGCCATTCGCACCATCATGATCGCCGACCTGGTCATGAGCCTGGACAATGTCGTGGCGGTGGCCGCCGCGGCCATGGGCGACACGACTTTGCTGGTTGTTGGCCTGGCGATCAGCATTCCCCTGGTCATTTTCGGCAGTACGCTGCTGTTGAAGGTCATCGAGCGTTTCCCGATCATCGTGTGGGTCGGCGCGGCGCTGCTGGGCTTTATCGCGGGCGAACTGCTGGTCGGCGATCCCGCCTTGCAAGAGCCTGTGATGCGCATCGATACCGCGCTGGGCCTGACACAGCACCAATTGGCCCTTATCGCGGGGGCGCTCGGCGCGATCGTGGTGCTGGCGCTGGGGAAAATTTTCCTGGCTCGTCAAAAAGTACTGACGCAAAGCTGAACTACAATAACAGCCTGTACATCGAGCCGCCATCGCGTCTTGCGCGCGGGCGGCTCGCGCCGGTGCGCGGCCGGCGCCGTTTCTTCGTTCAAAAATTCCCTGGGGGTCTAACGTGCTTGAGTTTTTCCAGACGCTGAGTTGGGCAGCGGTGTTCCAGATCATCCTGATCGACATCCTGCTGGGTGGCGACAACGCCGTGGTCATCGCGCTCGCCTGCCGCAACCTGGCTCCCAAGCAACGCATGCAGGGCATTCTGTGGGGCACCGCCGGCGCCATCATCCTGCGCGTGGTGCTCATCGCCTTTGCGCTCACCCTGCTGGCCATCCCGTTCCTGAAGGTGGTCGGCGGCTTGTTGCTGCTGTGGATCGGTGTCAAGCTGCTCATCCCCGAGGACGACGCCCATGGCAACATCAAGGGGGGCACGTCCATCGCCGCGGCGGTCAAGACGATCATCGTGGCCGATTTCGTCATGAGCCTGGACAACGTCATCGCCATCGCCGGGGCCGCCCAAAACGCCCATGAAGGCCACCAGATCGGGCTGGTCGTGTTCGGCCTGGTCGTCAGCGTGCCTATCATCATCTGGGGCAGCACCCTGGTGCTCAAGCTCATCGACCGCTACCCGCTGGTCGTCACCTTCGGCGCCGGCCTGCTGGGCTGGATCGCGGGCGGCATGGTAATCACCGATGTCTTCGTCGTGCGTCAATTCGGCGAACAACCCGCCACGGTTAAAATCGCCGCCGAAGTCATCGGCGCACTGATCGTCATCATCATGGGGCGGTGGCTTGCCAGCCGTAAAACCGCCTCCAAGGAATCTGCTCATGAGTCTGCGTAAAAGCGACAACCCCGAATCCGGCCTCAGCCTGCTGCAGGGCCTGCTGGTGCTGGCCATTCTGGGCGTGATCGCCGCGGTGGTTTTCTCCAGCCTCGCGTGACGCCGTTCGTGTCCGATCCGCAACGCCTCGTCATCGCCACCCGCGCCAGCCGGCTTGCCCTCTGGCAGGCCGAGCATGTGCGCGACCGCCTGCGCGCGCTGTATCCGGGCTGCGCGGTCGAACTGCTGACGCTCACCACCCGCGGCGACCAGATCCTCGATCGCACCCTCTCCAAGGTGGGCGGCAAGGGGCTGTTCGTCAAAGAGCTCGAGACCGCATTGCTCGACGGCCGCGCCGACCTGGCCGTGCATTCCCTGAAGGACGTGCCGGTCGACTTGCAGTCGCCGTTCGACTTGTGCGCGGTGCTCGAGCGCGCGGACCCGCGCGACGCCTTCGTCTCGAACGACTACGCGACGCTGGCCGACCTGCCCGCTGGCGCGGTGGTGGGTACGTCCAGCCTGCGGCGCGAGTCGCAGATCCGCCAGCGCTACCCGCATCTGGCCGTCAAGCCCCTGCGGGGCAACCTGGATACCCGGTTGGGCAAGCTGGACCGCGGCGACTACGCGGCCATCGTCCTGGCCGCGGCGGGTTTGCAGCGCCTGGGCCTGCAGGCCCGCATCCGCTGCCTGCTCGACCCCGACCAGAGCCTGCCGGCGGCCGGGCAAGGCGCGCTGGGCATCGAAATCCGCGACGATCGCGACGATCTGCGCGCGTGGCTGGCGCCACTGGCCAGCGCCGACACCACGGCCTGCGTCGTGGCTGAGCGCGCGGTATCGCGCGCCCTGGGCGGCTCCTGCCAGGTGCCGTTGGCGGCCTATGCGCAAATCGCCGGCGACGCGCTGTCCCTGCGCGCCCTGGTGGCATCGCCCGACGGCGCCCGCATCGTCCGCTGCCAGCGCGACGGGCCGGCGGCCGAGGCGCAGGCCATCGGCGCAGCCGCCGCGCAAGAACTCCTGGCCGGCGGGGCGGCAGCCATCCTGGCCGAACTGCTGCAAGAACCGCCGGCGTCCTGACGGGGCGAAGGCTTGCCGGTCGCCTGCTGGGTTCCGCCCGAGAGGTCGCTATGCCGCCCATTGCCATCCTGACCCGACCCGACGGGCGCAACGCGCCGCTCGAGCGCGGGCTGCAGCACGCCGGTTGGCAGACTCTGGCGCTGCCGGCACTCGAGATCCAGCCATTATCTGTCGACGCCGCGGGGCCGCCGCTGCCGCAGGACTATGACCTGGTGGTATTCGTCAGCGGCAATGCCGCGCGTCTGTACCTGGCCCAGTTGCAAGCCGCCGGGATGCCGCATTGGCCGGCCGGCACGCCCGCGGCAACCGTGGGGCCGGCCAGCGCCCGGGCGTTTCGCGCCTGCCCTGGAGTCGGGCCGGATACAACCGTGTTGTACCCCCCACCCGAGGCCCCCGCGCACGATTCCGAAGCGCTCTGGCAGGTGCTGCGGACCCGCGGCGCATTGCCGCGACGGGTGCTGCTCGTACGCGGCACCAGCGGACGCGATTGGCTGGGCGACCAGCTCGGCGCCGCGGGCGTGCACGTGGCGCGCCACGCGGTGTATCGTCGGCTGCCTGCGCAGTGGCCGGCAGCCGCCGTGCGCCAATTGCATGAATGGGCGGAGCAGGGCAAGTCGGCAACCTGGTTGCTGACTAGCGGCGAGGGCATCGATGCGGTTCGCGCGCAGGTCCAGGCGGCAGGGATCGAGGCCTGGTGGCAGGTGTCGCGCTTCGTGATCACGCATCCTTCGCTGGCGCCGCGCCTGGGGCTGGCGGGCAGTGGCCAGGGGCCCGTCCCGATGGTAAAAATCTGCTTGCCTGCCGACGAAGCGATCCTCGCGGCTTTTGTTGCGGCTTGAATCGAAGTTTTGGCATTTCACCGAATACAATCGCGTCATGACAGACCAGACCTCCGCCACTGATCCGGCCGCCCGCGCGGCCGCCCCGGGCTCAGGCTCGCCTGCCACGCCCAAGGCCCGCAAGCCTTCCAGCGCGGTGGGCACCTTGTCCGCGGCGCTCATCATCGTCGTGCTGCTGGCCGTCGGCCTGAGCTGGGCGCTGTGGATGCAGCGCAAGCAGTTCCTGAATGCCGGGCGCGAGGTCGCCGCCCGCCTGGACGCACTGGAGCAGTCCGCCGCGCTGAGCGGCAAGGCGGCGCGCGAGGCCCTGGCCCTGGCCCAGGCGCAAGCCGGCCGGGTGGCGCAACTGGAGAACCAGGCCGAGGAAGCCAAGAGCCGCTACGACGATCTGCAGCAAGCCTGGCAGACGGTCAGCGGCGGCGCGAGCGACGAGCTGCTGGCCAACGATATCGAGCGCCTGCTGGTCATGGCCCACCAGCAGTTGCGCCTGGCGGGCAACGTCAACAATGCCATCGTGGCGCTGGAGACGGCCCAGTCACGCCTGGCGCGCGCCGACCGCCCGCGTTTCGCCAGCTTGCAGCAAAGCATCAACGGCGACCTCGAGCGTCTGCGCGCCGTCGCCACCATCGATATTCCGGCCCAGTCGGCCCGCATCGACCGCCTGGCCGGACTGATCTCCAAGGCCCCGATGCTGGTGCCCGATGCCGCGGCGCCGGGCACGCCGCCCGTAGACGGCGCCACGCCGCCGCGGCCGGCGCCCGAACCCGCCGCCGACCCGCGCGCCGAGTTGCCGGCCGATGCGGCCTGGTGGCAGCGCTGGCGCGCTGAAATCGCTTCATGGCCGGCCCGCGCCGGCAGCACGCTGGCGCACGAACTGGGAGACCTCATCAGCGTTCAGCGCGTCGACCAGCCCGCCGCCCTGATGCTGTCGGCCGAGCAGGCCGGGCAGGCGCGCGCCGCCTTGCGCCAGCGCCTCATGACGGCGCAGCTTGCCATGTTGATGCGCCAGCCGGAAATCTGGAAGAGCGAGCTCGACAACGTCGTGCAGGCGCTGCGCTCGTACTTCGACGGCCGTGCCGCCGACACCCAGGCGGCGCTGCGGCTGGCGCAGGAATTGGCCCAAACCGATATCGCGGTGCCCCTGCCTGGCGTCAGCGACAGCCTGGCCAATGTCGCGGCCCTGCGCGCCGCCGGCGCCAACGCGCCCGCTACACAGGACTGACGCATGCGTACCTGGTTCTGGACTCTGCTGTTGGCCGTCGTTGCCGTGGCGCTGGCGGTCGTCCTGCGCTCCCACGCGGGCAATGTCATGGTGCTGGTGTGGCCCTGGCGCATCGAGTTGTCGCTCACACTGGCGGTATTGCTGATCCTGGCTGCCTTCGTGGCCCTGTACGTGGGCCTGCGAGTACTGGCGTGGCTGTTGGCCATTCCCGACCGCATGCGCGTCTGGCGCGGCAACCGCGCCCAGGCGCGCGACCACGAATTGCTCGAACGCGGCTGGACCGAGCTGCTGGAAGGGCGTTTCGCCCAGGCGGAAAAGGACCTGACCCGCTTGCTCGAGCAGACGCGCGTCTCCAGTCGCCGTGTGCTGGCGGCATTGTCCGCCGCGCGTGCCGCGCATGGGCTCGGCGAATTCGAGCGCCGCGACCGCCTGCTCGATGCCGCGCGCGAGCACGCCGACGGCAACGTCGGGCTGCAGGAGGCCATCGCCACGGTGTCCGCGGACCAGCTCCTGGACCAGGGGCGGGCCCAGGATGCGCTGGCCGTATTGACACCGTTGCAGGACGGCGGCGCGCGTCATTTGCATACCATGCGCCTGCTGCTGCGCGCCGAGGCCGCGCTGGGCCACCACGACCGGGTATTCACGCTGGCCCGTGGGCTGTCGCGCCGCAATGCACTGTCCAAGTCGGAGGCCGAGCACCTCATCGATACCGCCGGCGCCGCGCGCCTGCGGGCCGCCGCCGCGGCGGGGTCCGATGCCTGGCGCGCCGTCTGGAAGGATCTCAAGAGCGAAGAGCGCGTGCTGCCCAACATCGCCCTGGCGGGCGCCACGGCGTTCGAGGCTGCCGGCGAGCCGGCCGAGGCCGCCCGCGTGCTGGAAGCCGCGATACCCGTGCATTTCACCCCCTCGCTGGTGGCTGCGTACGCCCGCTGTGACGCCGACCAGGTCCCGCGCCGTTTGGCCAAGGCCGAGGCCTGGCTGCAAAAGCGGCCTGCCGATGCCGAGCTGCTTGCGGCCCTGGGTATGCTGTGCCTGAACGGCCAGCTTTGGGGCCAGGCCGAACGCTATCTGCAACGCAGCCTCGGTTTCCGCAACGACTCGCACACCCATGCCTTGCTGGGCAGCCTGTACGACCGGCTCGATCGTCCAGGCGATGCCGTGCGCCATTGGCGCCTGGCCACTGCCGCCAGCATGGCCCTGCCTACCCTGGCCGCCGATCAGGCGCTGCCGGCAGCCGAGACCTCCGCCGATCCGCTGCACCTGGATGCCGAGGGCGAATATTCCGCATATCCGCCCGAGGCCAGCCTGCCGGCCGACACCGCCGCGCCGACGGCGGAAGAGGCCGTGCCCGCCGATTACGTGCTCGATCCCGACGCGCGCACCCTCGGGCGCGAGACGCCCGCCGCCACGCCGGCCGAGCCGCCCGCGGCGGTGCCGGCGCGTTCCGCGGTGGACATCGAAGATTACTTCGACAGCGCGCCCATTCCCGTGGCGGCTTTCGACGTGCCGGTGCCCACCTATGGTGGTTCGCCGCCCGCCGTGTCGTCGGGCAGCGCCGCCGCGCCTGACGATGCCGGCGACGACAAGCCCAAATCCTTTCCAGACAAACAAGGTTGAATCATGAGTCTCGATCGCGTTTCTCCCGGCAAGAAGCTGCCGGAAGACTTCAATGTCGTCATTGAAATCCCCATGAACGCCGACCCCGTCAAATACGAGGTCGACAAGGAAACCGGCGCCGTCTTCGTGGACCGCTTCATGCTGACCGCGATGCACTACCCCTGCAACTACGGCTACATCCCGCAGACCCTGTCCGAAGATGGCGATCCGGCCGACGTGCTGGTGGTGACGCCGTTCCCGATCCAGGTGGGGGCGGTCGTGCGCTGCCGCGCCCTGGGCGTGCTCGAGATGGACGACGAGGCGGGCGGCGATGCCAAGCTGCTGGCCGTGCCCATCGACAAGCTGTACCCCCCGTACCGCAACATCAAGTCGTACGAGGACCTGCCCGCCGAGGATATCGGCCGCATCCAGCACTTCTTCGAGCACTACAAGGATCTCGAAAAAGGCAAGTGGGTCAAGGTCAAGGGCTGGAAGGGCGTCGAGGCCGCGCAGGAAGAAATCGTGCGCAGCGCCGAACGCTACGGCAAGAGCGCCTGAGGCTTTTCCGTCGCGCCAGACAACCAGGCCGCAATGCGTGCAGCATTGCGGCCTGGTTCGCTTGGGGCGTCGGCGGCGCAAAAAAGGGATAAACTCGCGCATTGAATTCCATCCCTGCCGGCACGCCGGCATGTATTGAACAAGGTCACAGAACATGGATTACGTCTTCTCTCCGGCGCCGCCTGTCGCCGTGCCCGTCGCCGGCAGCGACGCCCGGTTCCCCGTGCGCCGCGTGTACTGTGTGGGACGCAATTACGCCGAACATGCCAAGGAAATGGGCTTCACCGGCCGCGAAGACCCGTTCTTCTTCTGCAAGCCCGCCGACGCCATCGTGCCGGTGGCCGATGGCGAGACCGGCTCCATGCCGTATCCGCCGAAGACCTCCAACCTGCACTACGAAATGGAACTGGTGGTCGTGCTGGGCAAGGGCGGCAAGAACATCCCGGTCGACCAGGCCAATGACTGCGTGTGGGGCTATGCCCTGGGCCTGGACATGACGCGCCGCGACCTGCAAGGCGAGGCGAAGAAGCAGGGCCGTCCCTGGGAAGTGGGCAAGGCCTTCGACCAGTCCGCGCCGCTGGGCCCCATCCACCCGCGCAGCGCGGTCGGCACGCTCGAGCGCGGCGCCATCTGGCTCGACGTCAACGGCCAGCGCAAGCAGTCCAGCGATATTTCCCAGATGATCTGGAACATTCCCGAGAGCATCTCCTACCTGTCCGGCCTGTTCGAACTGAAGGCCGGCGACCTGATCTTCACCGGCACCCCCGAGGGCGTGGGCGCAGTCGTCCAAGGCGATTTGATGACCGGCGGCGTGGAAGGCCTGGGCGAACTGCGCGTGCGCGTCGCCTGATACCCGTTTTCTTTGTTCGATCCAGGAGCTAGATCATGCGCGGAAAAGTCATGCTGACGGCGCTTATCGTTTTCGGTGTCGTGCTGCAAGGCTGCAATACCATGGCGGGCATGGGCAAGGACGTATCCCAGGCCGGCAACGCCATCACCTCGGCTGCCGAGAAATAAGCCTCGGCGGCCAGTATCGACGGCCCCTGGCGGGGCCGTTTTTTTTGCCCGCGGCGTGCCGCGTTGACGCATGCGCGCGCGTCCGGGAGCATTTCGCCCACCTCGGCATCCGCGAATAGCCGCCGCGCGGTGGCGCCTCCACACTACAGCCTCTTGTTCACGGAATAGGGGCTAGGCATGATCCGAAGCATTTCCCGCCAGCGCGGCCAGGGGATGACCGAGTACATGACATGCCCGGAAACCCGCGTATTTGCTGGGCCTTGCTGTCCAAGTCTTTAGACTGTCTAAAACCCCGCGTCCAAAACTGGACGTTCATCCAGCCTTTTTCCGGGGCCCGGAGACCAGCTTGGGGGACTTGTCGCGCAGGTAGATTTGCGTGGTTCGGCGGTCGGTGTGGCCGAGCAGGCCTGTCGCGTCGCCGCCCTGGCGATCCACCTCTGTTCCCGCCATGGCCCGGAGGTCGTGCAGGGTGACGTCCCCCACGCCGGCCTTGGAGGCGGCCAGCTTGAACGAGCGCCAGACATTCGAGTGCGCGCGCAACTTGCCGCCGCGGCCGGCCAGCAGATAAGTCATGTTGACTACCGGACCCGTCTCCTGCTCCGCGCGCTTGACGGCGTCGCGCAGTTCCGGCGTCCATGCCACGACAAGCTGTTTCCCCGTCTTCTGCTGCCGGAAGTAGATGCCGTCGTCTCCCAGGTGGGCGCGCTCGATGGCCAGCACGTCGCCGATACGCTGGCCCGTCAGATAGCACAGATCCAGTACGCACTGGAGCCAGGGCGCACATTCCTTGTAGATGGCCAGGTATTCAGCCTCCGAGATCAGCCGATCCCGCGGGCGCTGCTTGAAGCGCTTGACGCTCACGGTCGGGTCCATTTCGACGATCTGTCGATCCAAGGCCCATCTGTAGACCAGGCGCAGGACCGTCAGCATGCGGTTGGCCACCATCTGCCGGTCTTTGAAGCCGTCCATCATCTGCACGATGTCGCCGTGGCGAACCTGCTCGGGGCGAAATTCGGCGAACACCTCTTTCAACAGCCTCGCGCAGTACTGGTACTGCTTGCTGGTCGATTCCTTGACGTCCTCCAGGATCGACGGCAGGGCCTTGTCGATGAGGTCAGGGACCCCATCTTGCGGGGATCCCATGATGCGGGCGTATTCGAGCAGGGCGGACTTCAGATCGCCGCCCAGCCGCTGCCACTTACCCTGTTTGACCAGATAGTAGGCGCCGTGCTTGAGGTATACGCAGGGTGGGAGATCGCGGTTTTTCGTTCTTGGTCGCATAGCCTAAAGCAACCTCCATGGCCGAGCGGAGCACCACCGGGGTGCCATTCGGCCGAATCTTAAACGGGATGCCAAGCTCACGGAGGATTTCGACTTGGGAAGTCTTCCGGGTTTTCCCGGTGATTTCAGCAAGTTCATCAGGGGAGAGCGTCAACATGTCGCCTCCTAGAAGAGCCGCAGCCACTGCCAGGCGTCCTGCAGGCGGCACAGCGGCCGCACCAGGCACGCCGGCAGCCAGCCGGGCACGGTGCTGCAGATTTCGTCGATGATGAGGCCGTCGGCGCGCATGTCGGCGACCTGGGCGGGCGTGGCCTGGAAGGGCACATCCCAGCGAGCGTGCACGCGAATGCTGTAGCGGCGTTTCATGGTCCTCACACCACAGAAGAGCCGACCTTCATCGCTCGAATTGCGCCGGCGCAGCCCAGCGCGCTATCCGCCCAGCAGCCGCCCTGCGGAGCGTCGACGTAGCCCGCATCGATGCGATCGCACATCGCAGCGGCTTCCTCGAGCGCGGCGAGCCGGACGCCTTGGCAATTGGCCGCGCGTTCCAGCGCCGCTTGGACCTTGGCTTTGGCCTGACCGAGCAGCCGCATGGCTCGTGCCGCGTTGCGGTGCATGCACTCAGCGATCTGGGCGTACAGGGTATTGATGGCTTCGAGGTCGTAAGTCATGCTGACACTCCCGTGGGGGTGGGGTACGATCCGCAGCGAGAATCTGATCGGAGCGGCAGTATGAACCAATCGAAATGGCCCGAAGCCTCCGCGATCATTGCGGTAGCCGCCGCTGCTGCAGTAATACTTGGTCCATGGGGAAAAATCAGCGCGCACATCGACTGGACGGCGCTTTCTGCTGTGGGAACGCTCTTAGCCGTTGCTGTCGCCATAGCTGTACCCGCCCTCCAGCATCGATCTGCGTTGCGAGCGAATCGGCGGGAAAAGGCTATGCGAGATTGCATTGCCATGACTGAAATGCACGCAGTAGCGACCGAACTGATCTGGTTTGCGAGTGAATGGCAACACGGTAGACTGCCCGCACAGGGAGCCGTCCGCTCGGCAATCAGGCAGATTGAATCCGGGCGACGGCGAGCAACGTCTCTCGCTGAGGCCTGGCTGTACGATGAAGCTCTGGCCATGGCCCGAGACCTCGAGAGCTCGATTGAGTCTGCCATGCCGGATGATGTGCATGGAGCAGATCCCGAGGCTATGGAATATTGGGCGGGTTCCCGTGGAAAGCGATTACAGTCGTTCCATTTTGGGGTTTTTGCATGGGGCGAAGAAGTGGTGCGAGAGGCCACGGCATGTGGCATAGAGTTGCCACCATATGAGGAAAGTTCCGCGAAGTAACAGCGGCTCATGCTGAATGCTCTAGTTCGGCCTTGATAAGTGTCTGCTGTGGCAAGTTGAGTGGATCGCCAGGGTCTACCATCGTTATGACGCGACGCCGCCCTCATAGGACCTCACGCTTTGACACCACGCTTTTGTGGCACGTTTTAGGGTAAGTATCGAGGAGAAAAGTACGTATGCCGACTTCATTGGAGCAATGGAGCCAACTAGCGTCTATCGCGGCATTTTTGCTTTCGTTGCCTTTTGCGGTTGCCAGATTGGTCGTTATCTGGCGCGACTGGAGCCAGAGTGCATTCGCGGGTAGGTTGTTTGATTTTCTCAAACGGCTCATTACGATTTGTCCTGAATTACTTGCGGGCATTCCATTCCTCCTAATTGCTTTTGACGCCCATCTAATCGCTGCCTTAATAAGCATTCTTCTTTTTTCTCTTCATGGAATTCGATTCACATTTCGAAAGAAGGCAATTGAACGCTATGAGGTGTTTTTCTTGGTTCCTGCATGTATGGCATTGAGTTTTTCGATTGTGACTTTCACGCTTGATCGCATGGGGGTTCTCACTCAGCATGTCTATGGCGCGCAAGAGCAGTCGCAGTAGGTCTCATGATCCTAAGGGGAGACCGATACTTGATCAGGAGTTTCATGCGGCTTCCTTTAGCGTCGCGACGCGAATACGACCCTGCTCGATCCAATAGACGGTGAACGCCTCGCTGGGGGCGGCCGGTGCCGCCTTGAGGGTGCCCAGCAACAGCACGGTGTCGATATCGCCGTCGGCGGCCAGGGCGTCGAGCAGCCCCAGGATCTCGGAGCGGCCCGCCAGGTTCAGGCAGTCGAATCTGTCCAAGATGGCGCAGCGCAGGCCCGACAGGTGGGCGATAGCGAGCGCCAGCAGGGCGTCGGTGCGCCAGCGCTCCGACTCGGACAGCAGGCGGTAGGCGCGGCCACCGGCCGTGATGGTCATTTCGCCGTCGATCCGGACGACGGGCCAGCCGGCACATTCCGACAGGGCCAGCAGTTCGTCGTTGACCGGCTGCAGGGCCTTGGCCAGGATCTCGCCGGGGATGCCGTCGGGCGACAGCGCGGCGCCGATGGCGTCCCAGGCCATGACCTCGGTGTGGTATCCCGCGGCGCTCCGGGTGCGCTGTGCTGCGCCGACGGCCGCCTGCTTGGCCGCCAACAGTGCGTCAACCCGGGCATGGGCGGCGCCGCGCTCGGTGCGCAGGCCGGCCAGGTGGGCGCGGGCGGCTGCCACGTCTTCGTCGGCCACGGCCTCGGGCGCGGCGCGAGATTTCAGGTCTTCGGCGGCGGCTTCGGCGGCAGCAATGTCGCGCCGGCAGTTTTCGGCGGCGCGGGCCGACAGGTCGCGGGCTTCGATGGCCTTGGGCAGCGCCGCAGCGGCGTCGGGGTCTCCGGCGGCGTCCAGAGAGCCGTATTGGGCCTCGTAGGCGTCCAGGACACGATCAATCTGCTCACCCAGTTCAGCGGGGAACGAGTGTGCCTCGTAAGCCTCCGCAAGGCAGCGGGCCAAGTCGTGCACCAGCCCCTTGCGCGGCCCAGTACCGGCCTTGGCCTGCAATTCCTGCACCTTGGCGGTCCAGGCATCCAGATCCTGCTGGTCGCAGTCCAGTTTGGCGCGCAGCGAGTCGAGCCGGCCGGCGCGCTCCTGCAGGGCCGCCAGCTGATCCTTCTGCCCTTGGTAGGCGCGAAGCTGCTGCTCCAGGCTGCCCACGGCCTTGGCGGCGGCTTCGATGCGGCCGTCAATGCCGGCCAAGTCGGTCTGCGCGGCGGCCAGCGCGGCTTGGTCGAAGGCCGGAACCTCGGCCCGCCACGTTTCACCCTTCTGGCTACCCCAGGTCTCGTTGGTGACGCCGCGCCAGGCGCCCTTGGCCTCGGTGGCCTGCTTCTTGGCGAACTCGGCGCCGGCGGCAAAGCCGCTGCGCAGGATCGGCTTCATCTGTGCCACCAGCACCTTGTGGCAGCCGCGCTCCAGCAGTCGGCGCTCGATCTCGTCGGGCGTGGCGCGCGTGCCGGTCAGCGTGAACAGTAGCTGGCGGCGGTCGTCGGGCTTGGCGGCGGCAAAGAGTTCGGGCGACAGCACATAGGGCAGGGCCGGGTTGGGGGGCACGGCTTCTTCGCCGCTGCGCTTGCCGCTGGGTAGCGTGATCGCCACCGGCGCGCCATCGACGTCCACGGCCACCGAGCCCAGCTTGGCACCGTCACGCACGACCTGGCCGAGTTCCTTTTTCAGGCTGACGCGCTCGGCGCTGCCCAGCAGGGCCATGCGCACGGCCTCGGCGATGGTGGACTTGCCGGCGTAGTTGTCGCCAGTGATGAACCCGATGGCGGCGGGCAGCGGCAGCTCGGCCGACTGGACGCCCTGGAAGTTGGACACGGAAAGGTTGGTCAGGCGCATGGCTTGCCCCTCATTCCGGAGCCGCCATGCGGCGGCGCTGCTGGACGGGGCGCTGGCCAGAGGCCTGGCCGGCGGCGGCCTGCTGCTCGGCTAGCGCTGCCTGCTGGATGGCCTGGCGCCGCTTTTCGTACACCTGCTCGAGGTGCGCCTGGGCCAGGGCGTCCAGCACGCCGCCAATCGAATCGGCCGCCAAGTCGAGCACCTTCAGGTCCTTGGCCGCCATCAGTTGCGCCTCGACCTGGGCCGGATCCAGGCCGGCGTCATCGGTGCCCGCGAGCGTGCCCTGCGCGCGGTCCTCCCGAGAGGCAGGGGCGGCCGCTGCCGCACCCTGCGCCGGTTTACCGGCCTCGGCTTGCGCCTTCGCGGGGGAGGAGTTCAGTACTTCGCCGGTTTCGGGGTCGACATCGGCGACGTCGGCCGGCTGGCGGCGCGCCGCGGCGCTGGCCGTCGCCTGGGCCGCGCGCAGGTCGTCCACGTTCACGCTGATCGTGCCGTCCGGGCCGGTGGTGGCCTCGATGATGTCCTGGGCTTCCTCGACCGTCTGCAGGCCCATCAGCAGCTCGGGGGCGTACAGCTTGCCGAAGAAGCTGGCCGTGCGGTAGCGCAGCATGACCTCGTCCATAGTCTGCCACTTGCTGCCGTTCTTCGTGTACCAGCCTTCCTTGACCGCCATTTCGATCGACACGGCCGGAGACTCCAGGCGCTCGCCGGTTTCCTTCTCGATGGCCCAGGCGATGCACACCTTGTCGGTGATTTCGACCTGGTCGACCTTGGTGCGGCGCTGGCCGTCCTCCCAGTACGTCGACTTGTACTCGACGGTCTTGGCGCCCAGCACCTTGATGTCAAAGCGCAGCGGCGAGAAGCGGCCGCAGCCGTTGATGGCCGCGATGATCCACTGCGACGACCAGGACGGCCGCCCCTCGACGATGTAGAGGTTCTGCATGACCATCAGCGGGTCGGCGCCCATACGCTGCGCCATGTTCAGCGCTACGACGGAGTTGGCGAGGGCGTTCGGGTTTTCGCGGCTTTCCTTGACGTTGCCGTAGCGGTCCAGCTTCTCGATGGTTTTGCGGTAGGCGGCCGGTACCAACGTGCTGCTGGACAGGAGATTGGCGGCGCGCTGCATCAGCTCGAAGCTCTGCAGGCTGCCGAAGCCAGGCGCGACGGCTGGCAGGTTGGATTCCGCCGGCGCGCGCAGGGATTGGACATTGGTGCTTTGGGACATGGACTTATCCTTTGAACTTGCAGGTGGAATGGCGCGGGCAGTACTTCGCCGAGCACAGGTAGGAATTCGGGTTGCCGTAGAAGCCGCCGGAGTGGATGAGGCGGGAGGCGTGTTCGAGTAGGCCCGGGCTATCGTCGGTGCCCACCAGCGCGCCGCGCGCCTCGACGATTTCGCCAGTGCCGACGCGTTGGGCGGCGGCCGTCTTGCCGGTCTGCAGGCCGATGATCTGCGCGGGCGCGGTCAGCGGCTCGCCTATCGAGAATTCCGCCAGCAGCTCGTAGACGCCCATCTGCGGGCCATGGCCAGCGGTGGCCACGCGGCCGTCGGCGCCCACGGCAGTCTTGCCGCTCTTCAGGTCAGCGATACCCAGGCGGCCATCGGCGACGCGGCGCACGCGGTCGGTCGTTCCGGTCAACGCCAGGCCCAGGTCGGTGATTTCCAGGCGCTCGCAGGTCAGCTCGACGGCGACGTAACCCTGGTAAGGCGCGATTTCCGCGCAGTAGCGCGTGTGCAGGGCCAGCGCGACGCGCTCGGCGTCCGACGGCTTCGTGTCCTCCCAGTCGACCTCTTCCATGGTGTCGTGCAGGACGTCCACCAGCGCGCCGGCGGCGTCGTCGGCGCTGATCGGGCTGCCGTCCAGCTTTGCCTGGTCGAACGCCGCGGTGCCGGCGTGGATGGCCGTGCCGAGGCGCGCGGCGGCCGACGATGGCATGCGCATCTTCAGGATGTGCTTCGCCTCCCAGCGCGCTGGGCAGTCGAAGAGTTCGGCTAGGCTGGACGCCCGGATCGGGATGATCGGTTTTTGCATGGTCAGAATCCGGCTGCGTGGCCGGCGAGCGGCACGACGATGAAAAGGAGGGTGGCGACGAGGGCTGCGCCAATCCAGGCACGACGGGGGATGCGATGGCTGTCGGGGGCCCAGTTGCCGCCCCAATCAGTGCGGTCGCGTCGACGCATACGGCGGTACGTGATGGCTGGTCCATTGCCGAAGGCCTGTTCCAGCGTGCGGGGGAAGTGAGAGCGTTCGCCGTGAAGGCAGCCGATCATGACTTTCGATTCGGGGTAGCTCATGGCCGCTCTCCATTAGCCTTGGCGATGGCGGCGCGGGCCTGCTGCAGCTTGGCGTCGATGCCGTCTTGCAGTTCGTCGCCCTCGAAGCCGGCCATGAACACTTCAGCCTCGGTCAGCGCCTCCAGCAGCTCCGGCGCGGTGGCGATTAGGCGCGCGTTCGCGGCTTGTTCTTCCTCGGTGATTTCGCGCGATGCGGCCGGGGAGTCTGCCCAATGGCCGATACCCAGTTTTTCGCTGTAGTCGAGAAGGATTGCGATGCTGGAAGCCTCAACATGCTGGAAGCCATCCTTATCGACAACCGTCAAACCATCGCTGTAGTGCTGGATGGCCTGCCACGGCCCCGGCGTGTGTTTCGTCGTCATGCTTCGCTCCTGAAAATGGCCATGACGCGGTCGCCCAGCACGGCTAGCGGGTAGGCGGCCAGCAGGCCGCAGGCGGTGAAGAGGAGGGCGGTCGTCACTGCAGCGTCTCCAGCTGCTCGGCGGTCATATCGGCCAGCAGTTTGCGGGCGCGCTTGAGCAGTTCGGCCTGCAGGGCGGCGATGCCGGGTCCGCAGCGGTCGCGGTCGAAATGCCAGGTGGTCATGGCGGCCAGGGCGACCTGGCCCATGTGCTCGGCGCCGATGTCGGCGAAGGACTCCGCCCACCATTCCAGCGTCTCGCCGTAGGCGCGGTCGATCCGGCCGGCGAACAGGTCGAAGATAGTGCCCAGGACGCGGTCATCGCTCAGCTCGAGGACCCTGACGCCGTGGTCCTGCTGCAGCTCGCCAGGCGCGGCGACGCGGGTGGCGTCGTCAGGCAGGGCGGCAAAGTTGATCTGCATGGTGTTCTCCCATTCGCTGGCCCTGCGGGCCGATTGGTGGTGCGATGGAAGAATATTAGCGATACGCGAATAGGCCGTCAATAGCGAAACGCAAATATTCGTGGCGCCCGCTGTTTCACGTAGTATTCAATCGAAATTGTTACGCGGGGACGGGGATGGAAATGCTGATTGCCAGCGCTCTGACTTTCTGGGCGCTCTGGTTGCCGCTGGCTTGGTTCGCCGCAGCGGCGTTCGCCGCTCACCTGGCGTCCGAGAAGAACCGATGTGGGGCCTGCTGGTTCTTATGGGGTGTGCTATTCGGGCCGCTGGCTTTGATCGCGACGGCCGGGCTGCCTTCAATCGTGGAACGGCGAGGCCTGGGGGAGGCAGGATCGGCAGGCGAGGGCGGCACAGTTGCCAAGCTACCGACAATGACGGAGAAGCCGGGCGCTAAGGCCGCAGTCATAGTCATTATCGCGGTGCTGGTGGCCGTGTATTTGCTGAGGCGTTACTCGACCTAGCGCCAAAAGAAAACCGCCCGGGAGGGCGGTTGAGTAGGTTTCAGTACGCCTAGGCGCAGCGGTGTTTGAAGCTGAGCAGCGAGTGTGCGTGTCCGTGTTGGCGCAGGCGCAACTGTTGCATGTATTCGACTAGCTCGTCTTCTGTTGTTGTGACCGCTTCTGCGGTTTTGGCGGGTCTTCCCGTTAAGTTCTCGATCAGGCGTTTGCCGCCTTCAACTGCGCGATGAGCGCGGGCCTCCGCAGGGGACGGAAAATCCTCCGCGGGTTGCTGGATCTTGGTGTTCAATTCTTACCTCTGACGAACCTCGCCCGTTTCACGAGCCGACGCGATATGTTAGTCGGGGTCGGTCACCGGCTTTGTCAAAAAATGACAAGACGCAATTCTTCAGCGCGCCCAAAAGAAAACCGCCCGGAGGCGGTCGGCAGGGCAGGATCGCCCTATTGGCTGGGCTGGGCCGGCGGTGGTTCCGAAGGAGCGGGCACGTGCGCGGCCTGGGGAACCTGGATGATGATGGGCGTGGGGGTCGCCCCTGATTTCGGGCTGTCAATACGCGAGAACAGGAACCCCATGACAGTGATCATCACGGTGACGCTGGCAATGCCAATCCCCGCCACCCATTTGATCATCTCGCCTTTGGTGTCGGAGATGTCAGACTTGGTGGCTAGTGTCGGTAATACGGTGTCTAACCGCGTTTCGAGCGCGGTCACTCTGTGTTCCATATTGCCATTATTGCCGTCGGAACCTCCAGAATCAACCGGTTTCGAGCGCCAGTCACCGAATGGGCCTCGCGTGTGAATCTCTCCGCTCATTCCTTTTCTCCCGGGCTACTCTTCTTTTTCTTCATCCATTTACTGAATACGGCATGCCGGTGGACGCGTAGGAAACCGCAATTCACGCAGGTGAGCACCACCGCTGCGAGATACCCGGATACGTTGGTCCGTTTACTCTCATCGTCGGCAGGCCTGGCCTGCATAAGGAAGCCAACGCGAAATCCCGGCTCGGGGGCAAGTTCCAGATCCCACTCGGTGTGCTTGCAGCATGGGCAGGCCAACTGGGCTCCGACATCCTGCAAAAAATCTGTAACGTGCCTAACGAGGTCCTCGTCGGGCACATGGTCTTTGTCTCGCGCATCGGGACTTGGCGTGGTATCGCTCATCAGCTTCTCGGTGGATTAAGGGCGGGGCGCTACGAAGGCTATGGACGCGCGCTGGCTGGCAATATATTAGAAATCTTCGCTACGCCAGACCTTCAGCACGCGGCCAAATACCTCAAATTCCATGGTCGAGTCGATCACCCAGTCGCGATAGGCATTGTTCTCTGAAATGGCCAGCAGTCCCTTGCCAGGCACTCTCTGCAGGCGCTTGATGAACCCCTCATTGCCCACGCGGAAAAAGTAGACGGCGTCGAATTCCACGGCCTTCACGCTGGCATCGACGATCAGCGGGTCGCCCGGGTTGTACATGGGGCGCATCGAGTCTCCGAAGCCTGTGACGATGCACAGACTGTCCACGTGCGAATACCCGCGCACGTTCTTCTCTAACCACTCCCGGCTTACCCGCCAGCTTTCGATAACCCCCGGCTGATCCTTCAATTCCACCCCAGCCGCTCCCATCCTACCGCCAGTGTCATATTGACTGATGGTAACGGAAGTTGACCGGTCGTGTGGGAGTGGGGTTAACCCGCTTGAAACTTCCTCGACAGCACTGTCGTGATCGACGTCGAGCCAGCCCGGCGATTTCCCCGCGGCAGCCTCGATCCGGCGCGCCGTCTCCTTGCGCATGCCCCTGGGCTTGCCGGTCTTGGAGTCCTTCGCACCGTCTCGAAGGTTCATGAATTGGGCCGGCGCCATGCCAAGCAGTTTCGCGGCCGCAGA
This sequence comes from Bordetella genomosp. 2, assembly GCF_002261345.1. Classification (GTDB taxonomy): domain Bacteria; phylum Pseudomonadota; class Gammaproteobacteria; order Burkholderiales; family Burkholderiaceae_B; genus Bordetella_A. The sequence continues at coordinate 1,300,282 of NZ_NEVT01000003.1, forward strand.
AGGTCCACCAGCGTCTTGTTCTATCAGGCGCAGGTTGGCTCGGCGGATTTGGTCAATGTCCTTCATAGCGTGAAGTTGATACCGAAACGCAAAACTTTTATATACGCGTAACGCTATTGACTGTTTATTTGCGTATCGCTAATATGCGGCCATGACCCTATCCGACTACCTGAAAGCCGAGCGTGGCCGATTGGCAGCTCTCGCCCGGGCCATTGGCGCTCCGATCTCGAACATGAGCGACTGGGCTTCTGGCCGCCGGCCGGTGCCGATCGAACGGTGTCCCGACATCGAACGGGCGACGGCCGGCGCGGTGACGCGGCGCGATCTGCGTCCCGATGACTGGGAGCGCATCTGGCCTGAGCTGGCCGCCCAGCAGGAGGCAAGCCATGCATGAGGTCATGCTCATTTTTCATGCATCCGCGCTGCTGGCCCTGACCGTCAGTTTGATCATGTTGGCGCGCCGCCTGCTCGAGCTGCACAAGGAGATGGTGGCTTCGCGTTCCATCTTCAGGGCCAACCATTGTTCGAATGGGCCTTCACGCGCCACAGACGACGGCACGTCGATGGCCACCTCGATTTCGGAAGCCCAATCGCCGGCCGGGGAGTAGGTGGCATGCCCTTTCACGAACTCGGTGCGAACCTGGGCAAGCATTCCTCCATCAACGGAGATGCGCTCATAGCGGACCGGCAGTCGACCAGGATAAATCTCCAAGATGGCCAAGAAGAAGCTGTCTTCAGACTGGAGGCGGACGTGCGCTGTCGGCCGGTCGACGGCCTGCATGCGGTGGTAGGTCATGGCCCCGTAGGTCGCGGCGATGACGCCGCCGAGCGCGCCAATCAAGCTCAAGTAGTCCAAACGAGTTCCCCCGGCGTAGAAAAGGGTGGCGTAGGAACCCCCGATTCTACGTCTGGCGGGAACACAGTGGAGGTGCCCCATGCGTGACCCCGACCCGAAGGACGACAGGGTGCCAATAGGCCCCCTCGATGTTTGATTTTTTCCGGAGAAATCGATGAACGAGACAGTGAAAGCCGGGCAGATTCCTGCCGGCATCCAGCAGGCCATTGTGGGAGCCGCCTTGGGCGCGGCAATCAACGCTTTGAGTGACGGCCTCTCTGCGGTGATTGCGTCGGAGCATGCCCGTACAGCGGACGAAGCCGGTGTCCGGGCATGGCAATAGGCCTCTGGATTCAGTCGTTCGGCCCCTTCTTCGTCTTGAGCTCGGCGAGTGTCTCGATAAAGCCCCAGTACGCCCCGGCCAAATGTCTGCCGCCTTGTTCCGTTGCAGGTGCGGCTTGGAACAGATTGGGCTGTTTGGCTATCAGGTTGATGAGTTCGGCGCGTGCATACGCATATTCGTCTTTCGTCATGAGAGCTCCTCCTGTGGGGAAAGTTCGTTGTGGTTAGTCGCCACGCCCGTTGTGCCCGGGCAATGCCGATCGTAGCCGCGGGCAGCGATTCCCGCCAGTTTCCTGATCGCCGTGCTTTGTCTTCCTTAAACCTCTTTGATCCTGTTCCCATGACCAGCACTGTACCGATCCCCACCGCCAAAGGCATGCGAAACGAATCGCACAAGTCCCTGATCGCCGTCATCCGCGACCACGTGTCGGCGTGGCGCAAGGCCGAAGGCTGGTCGCGCGAGAGCGTGGTGGCCGAGATAGTCGCCGCGCACGAAGCCATCGGCGGCCCGGCAGCCAGCGGCATCCATTTCGACCCGGCGACGCGCGACACCTTCGAGCGCATGAAGGTCAACGCCGACCGCGTGTTCCGGTGGCTCGACGACGACAGCAAGGACACCAACCTGCTGCCCGCCAATTTCCTGCCGTCGATCCTGGCGGCGATGCCGGCCGAATGGCGCCGGCACTGCCTGGACGACATCTTGCGGCCGCTGGGCATGGCGGCGCGCACGATGGCGCTTGGCGGCGGCGATGGCGTCGATATCACCCAGGTCACGACCATGATCCGCGAGGGCGCCGAAGCCCACGCCGCCGCGGCGGCGCTGCTCGGCGGCCAGGTCACGCCGGCCAAGATGGCGGCCGCGCACCGCGAGATGAGCGAAGCCATCCTGGCGCTGCGCACCGTGCGCGCGTCGCTGGAGAAACAGATGACGATGGCCGGCATGGAATTGCCGTTCGGGGAGGGTGGCCGTGGCTGAGATCACCCTGGTCAAGCAGGATCCGGTCGAGATATCCGAGGCCGACCGCGCGATCGCGCGCCGTGTCATCTTCAGTGTGATCGACGGCCTGGGCGAGCGCGGCAAGAAGCAATGGCGCCGCCTGTGGAATCGGATCTTCAAGCTCGAGCCCGGCGAGGCGATGGCGATCATCACGCATCAGGAGCGCCTGAGCTGGTTCCACCGCAAGCACATGGCGCTGGAGCAGCGCGTCTTCGAGGCCCAGGAGGCCTTCGAGCACTTCGAGCTGTTCCGGGACTGGCTGAAGATCGGCGCCGGTCATGTGGACTGGATCCCGGGAGAGGGGGACGCGCTGCAGGCGGTGCCGAAGTCGATCAGCTATGCCAAGCTGGAGCAGGGCGAAATGGAGGCGTTCCACGACGCCGCCGTGGCGTTCCTGCGGTCGCCGCGCGCCATTCGGCAGCTCTGGCCGCATCTTGCGCCGGCCGCTGCTGGCGACGTGATCGAGCGCGTGCTGGGAGGGTTCGGGGAATGACTAGTTTTGCGAATCTTTGGAAACGGAAACGTCTGTATGCGACGCGGTTAAGTCCGTTTTCAATCGTCACCGAAGATTTCCGACGGGTCGGGTGCGGGGGCGTAGTCGAGAGCCACTGCGTTCAAGTCGAGATTGACCTTCTTCAGCAAATCAACAGCGCTGGAAAGCTTCAAACCAAGGCGCTCCGTAATGCGATTTGGCACTTTATAGCCAGGTGCCAAGTTATGCCGGCGCGACAGCGTGTCAGTGTCTCGTCTGATCTCTTCGACCTCCGACAAGCCCCGCGCCAGTTGATGCGCGGTGCGTTCTCCTATCGGAACCAAGTGAGCCGCATGCTCGACGGAGATAGTTGGAAGCGCTTGCTCCAGCTCGGCGCGGAACCTATCAAACTTGGGCGTATGGTTGACCTCGTCGTCGAAGAGAGTACCCGTCGCCGCAATGTCCAGCGCCGACGTGTAGCGGTCCAGTTTCACCGCAAGATAGGCCGCATAAAGTGCGGCCTGCTCCACCGCCTCACGCCTACGCGTTCTCGTTTGTTGGCCCGCGAGATACAGCGCGATGGCAGCGGTAAAAGCAGTTGCGAATGCCGCCGCCCAACCGGCTGTGGCGGGATGTGCCACGAACGCACGAAACGCTGGCCACAGGATGGCCAGCAGCATCGCCAGAATAGCCGCCGCACTGACAACGACGACCCAGCCGCGCCAATCGAACCATTCTCGAATTGCTTTGTTCATCGGCATGTCTCCTCAGACCTGAGCGTCCATCGTAGTCCATGGTGTCACGGGGTGTCAGCATGAATAGCGCTCCGCTCATCAGCAGCCAGCGCTACCTCGACCCGCAGGTGGTCGAGCGTAAGGTCCACACGTTCCGGGTGTTCGTCGTGTCCACGCTTGAAACGCAACTGCGCGGCAAACCCTATCGCGTGCTGCTGGACGGCCACCACAATCTCGCCGCCGCCCGACTGGCGGGCGTCTCACCGGACTGGCGTGGCCCGTCCAAAAAAATGCGGCGGATTATGGCCAGCATGTCGCCGGCCGACTTCGAACGCATGCTCATCAACAACCTGACCGATTCAGACTGGTATTTCGTAGAGACTGGCGAAGTGGTCGCTGAGCTGCTGGGTGTCGAGCGGGAGGCAGCATGAAATTCGGACCTGCGCCGGGTATTCCCAATTCACTGTTCAGCGGCTGCATCGGCACCTTTTGCGGATGCCACCTCAGTTGGCAACGTAAAGAGGTAGATCAGCATGTAGCGAGTCAATTCATGTGCTTGATTTGCTTCCATCTCGTCCACTCCGTCAATTTCGTGAAGTGCGTCGTTGCCAACGACACGGAGGCCATGCGCCCACGCTTGAAGGTCCGGGGTAATTTTGTGATTTTTCGCCAGTTCTTCGATGCGCTTGTAGAGGGTCAGCTTCGCAAGATCAGGCGCGATGGTTTTCGTAGAGAGTTCCAATGCACGCCTGTCCATCGCGACGGCCGAATCCCAATGCTTACGCTTCAGTGCTTCATCTGCCTGTACAAACGCTTTTTGTACTGCTTCAGGGCAGTGGCGGGGTGCATCAGTTTCTTGTGGTTCGGGATGCAGACTGAGAATTGCCCAGCCATGGAAGTGTCGGTCAATGCGCAGCGATCCGTCCACGGCACCGGGATCGCCTCCTCGGGTATTCAGGGTAGCAACCACCGCCTCCAAACATGTATTGCAGGTGTAAAGGGTATACCAAATTTCACGGGTTTTCTGCCGTTGGGCAGCCAGCGTGAAGGCCGCATTCTGGGTATGGCAGTGAGGGCAATTCAGCATCAGGGTGAGGGCCATGCTTACTCCTGAGAAAGATCGGGCTCGCTTTGATCACGATTGGGCGTTCGGCGTGAATCATAGCTTGACGGACGGGTGGCAGCGGTTGAGGGTAATCCCTGTTTCTTTGCGAATAGCCAACGCATTCGTCGCCCAGCAGCACCGCCATCACCGGCCAGTGAGGGGCTGCAAGTTCGCCATCGGCGCATCCGCTGACGGGCGCCTGGTAGGTGTCGCAATTGTCGGCCGGCCCGTGGCGCGTGGCCACGATGACGGCCTGACCGCCGAAGTCACGCGCCTGTGTACCGATGGCACGCGAAATGCCTGCAGCTTGCTGTATGGAGCGGCGTGGCGCGCGGCACGGTCCATGGGTTATCGCCGCCTGATCACCTACACGCTCCCCGACGAGGGAGGCGCCAGCCTGCGCGGTGCCGGCTGGCGCCTATTGGGCGTGCGCGGCGGCGGCAATTGGAACACGCCAGCTCGGCCGCGCGTCGACACCGTGGCTGAGCTGCGCGGCCAGAAGCATCTTTGGGAGGCCAAGGCGTCATGACCAAGCCAGCCCCGTACTCCTCTGACACCCGCGCAAAGGGCTGGCGCTTCGAGCTCGACCACGAGCGCATCCGGCAGTCCGATACCTGGGCGCTGGCCGCGCCCGAGATCCGGCCGTGGCTGCTCATGCTGTGGATGACGGCCTGGGAGCAGACGCCGTGCGGAAGCCTGCCGGATGACGACGAACTGATCGCGGCCCGCATTGGCATGCCGCTGGACCAGTTCCAGGCCGCCAGGGCGCGACTGCTGCGCGGCTGGTGGCGGGCCGACGACGGCCGGCTGTACCACGACACGATGACCGAGCGCGTGCTGGAGATGATCGAGCGCCGCGACGGCGAGCGCAACCGCAAGGCCGAATACCGGGCCCGCAAGCAAGCCGAGCTGGCCGCTGCCCAGCGACAACAGGCCGAAAGCCGTCCCGATACGTCCCCCGGTAGTCCTGATTTGTCCCACGGGACAGACGCGGGACTACCAAGGGATTCCGGTGGGAGTGACGCTACCGGAACCGGAACCGGAACCAGTAAAGAAAAAGATATACCGGCGGCGGCGTCTTTCGCGGGCGCGCCCGCGTGCGAGGCCGAACCCTCGCCGCCGCCGCTGGACGACGAGACGCCCGAGAAACGGGCCATGCAGGTCGCCGCTTGGCTGCGACGCCGGGAGAAGGGCCGCGGCAAGCAGCCGCGCGGCACGCAGAGCAACGACCCGCGTATCGCCGCGTGGCTCGCCGCCGGCGTCACAGGCCTGCAGCTGGCCGAGGCCTACGAGCTCGCCGTTGCCGACCGCGAAGACTCGGGCGACGTCGGGCCGATCACGCCAGGGTTCCTGGACATCTTCGTGGCCAAGGTCCTGCATCCGCCGGCGGCACAAAGCGCCGTCAACAGCAAGCGGCCGGCGGCCAGCAAGGCCGACCCGCTCGCCTGGGCCACGACATGGTCCGGGATCGTCGCCAAGGGCACTGAGCTCGGGCTGCAGCAACAGGCCGGCGAGCTCGACCGGGATTTCAAGCTGCGGGTGCATGCCACCGCCGGCACGACTGCCGACGACTTCGCGCGCCTGCTTGCCGACTACGGGGTGAGGGTATGAACACGATGCAGCAGCCACTGCGCGACCCGCGCCGCTGGGCACGCCGGATCCTGGCGGAGCAGAGCCGCAAGGGCGGCCGCCGGTACGCGCCGGCGGTCCTGGCCATGGCCGAGCGTGCGCTCGCCGCGGCAGCCCAACAGGAGAGGGCGCAATGACGGTCCAGTGCGTCGGCTGCCGCCTGTTCAGCCTGCAGAAGCACGCCGGCATGGCAGAGCAGGGCTTCGGGAAGTGTGCGCTGGACGTCGATCGCCCCGGCAAGTTCCAGAGCGCCACATTCCGGCGGTTCTGTCCGGATTTCGCCGCGGCCCTGAGCCCGGTGGTTGAAAAACGAGTTGAATGGCTGCGTGAGCGCCGTGAGGAAAGGAGATTGATGTGCTTGAATTCGTGATTCCTGGGGTTCCCGCTGGAAAAGGGCGGCCACGCGCGCTCAGGCGCGGCAACCACATCAAATTGGTTACCCCGGACGAAACTGCTGCATACGAAAGCAAGGTCGCTCTGGCCGGCCACCAGGCTATGGCTGGGCGCGCATTGCTGAGCGGGCCCGTATGCGCCGTGCTCACGATCAAGCTGCCAATCCCGGCGTCTTGGTCCAAGCGCAAGCAGGCCGCCGCGCTGGCGGGTACCGAACTGCCTACCAAGAAGCCGGACGCCGACAACGTCGTCAAGGCCATATTTGACGGCCTCAATGGCGTCGTTTGGAACGACGACACCCAGGTGGTCGACATGGTTGTCCGCAAGCGCTACGCGGCCGTACCGGGCGTGGCCGTCAAGATCGCCGCCGTCGAATTTCAAGCCCAGGATCTGCTCGGAGCGAGCCGCCATGCGTGATACGACCCTTCCAACCCGTGAGCCGGGCACTTTCTCCTGCCCCGAGCACGCCATTGCCGTGGCCTACCTGATGCTGGCCCTACCCATCGAGCCCAAGAACCCGACCCAGCTGGTCTGCGAGGCCCTGCAGGAGCGTTTCGACGCAACCTACGAGCGCAAGGCGCTGTCCGGCCTGACGCCGCACGACTGGCACGCCCAGGCGGTCTTCACCGTCAAGGCGCTGCAGCGGACGCTGGGCGACGGCATCGGATTTCACATTTTGCGGGCCCAGTACGGGACAGGCGAGGAGGGGGCGGCCAGTGCGCGCCAAGTGTCCGAATGGCTCAACCCGGAGGCCCCGGCCGACAGCCGCATGCGCGAGCTCACCGACCTGCTGGTGGGGAACATCCTGCGAGGCCGGCCGCGCCAGCGCGACCTGTCGGATCGCTTCGACGTGCCGAAATCCAACGTCTCGCGCCTGGCCTCGGCGTATCGGGTCCTGGTGGAGGGCGCCCGTCGCGCCGCGCTGCTGCGGCTAGACGTCTGCATGCGCGATGCGGGTATCGTGGTCGATCTGGACGAAGATCGGCGGCCGACACCCCTTGACAACGTGGGACAAGATCAGCAGAATTCAGCCATACTCGTAGCAAGTGCGACCTGAAGAAACGCCCCGGCCAAAAACCGGGGCGTTTTGCTTTCATGGGGTCGACATTATCATCACGGCAGCCAGAATGAACAACCAGCCCCCGGCCATCCACATCAAGGCCAGACAATATCCGATCGCTGCCGTGCGGTTCTTTGGAATATTGGCAGTTCGGATTAGTTCGAACGCCACGATTTCCTCAGGGTCAGCTCCAGCCACATGTTTTGAAAATTCATTGGCTTGTGCCCGGTAGATGTCCGTAGAGATGGCCTGGGCTGTCAGGCCCACAAGAAAAGAAAGGAAGTGCAGGCCCACCGCAGCGTAGATCATTATCCTTGGCGCTTCGGCGATGGCCAGGATGGTTCCGGCAGCCGCCAGGCCGAGCCCCGCGCCCGTTGAAATTGATTTAAGTGCTGCAGTGTGCGCATCCAAATACCGACGGGACTCCTGATACCACAGATCTACAGCCTGTGCGGCGTGAACATGAGCAATCAGATTGCCCGTAAAGTCTGATTGCCGCTTCTTAGAACGGCGGGCCCACCAACCCATGAAGGCAGCGGGCAGGATCAGAGCTAGAAGGACGGCGGCAAGAGCGACCGTCCTCCCAATTTTCTCCTGCTGGGCAGGGGGCAAGGCGCGCCACATCTCACGCGTGCCTTCAAGCGCCGTGCGCACACCTTCAACCATGATCTTCCAATCGAAGTCCACTGACGCGGTCCTTGAAGTCTTGGAATGAAAGAAGACGGCGACGGCCGTGCAGCAGCAACTGCGCGACCGACAGCCGACCCACGGGTTAAGGCCGTGAGCGACCCGAGGCCGTCCCACCTGTACAGGCGGGGGCAACGGTAACACATTCTCACGAATAGATGGCATCCCCAATCGTTCCCTGGCTGGGCGGCAAACGCCGCCTGGCCGATCGCATTTTTCCCTTTTTCCCCGTCCATGATTGCTACGTTGAGCCCTTCGCGGGCGGCGCCGCGCTCTTTTTCATGCGCCCGACGCCCGCCAAGGTGGAGGTGCTGAACGACGTGAACGGCGAGCTGGTGAACCTGTACCGAGTGGTGCAGCACCACCTCGAGGAGTTCGTCCGGCAGTTCAAATGGGCGCTGACCAGCCGCGATGTGTTCAAGTGGCTGCAGATCACCCGGCCGGAGACGCTGACGGACATTCAGCGCGCGGCGCGCTTCTTCTACCTCCAGCAAAACGCCTTCGGCGGCAAGGTGGACGGGCAGACGTTTGGCACTGCGACGACGGCGCCGCCAGGCCTCAACCTGCTACGCCTTGAGGAGAACCTGTCAGCGGCCCACCTGCGCCTGGCCGGCGCCTACATCGAGAACCTCCCCTGGCAGAAATGCCTGGAAATGTACGACCGGCCCCACACGTTGTTCTACATGGATCCGCCCTATTGGGAGACGGAGGGGTACGGCGTGGGCTTCGGCTTCGAACAGTACGAGGACATGGCGGCGCGCATGCGGCAACTGCAGGGCCGCGCGATCGTCAGCCTGAACGATCACCCTGACATCCGGCGGGCGTTCGACGGCTTCGACATCGAGGCCACGGAGCTGCGCCACACCGTCGGCGGCGGCCGCGGTGTTGAGCGCGGCGAGATCCTGATCTTCAGCTGGGACACGGCCGCAGCGCCGGCCGGGCTGTTCTAGGACCACATCATGGCGAAGCGACCGGCGCTCACCCGGCCCGCGCCGTCCGAGCAGCTGGCCGGCTTCGCGCCGGCGTCGGAGCTGCTGGCCTGGGTCGAACAGGCCATCCTGGCCCCGGGCGGGCCGCTTCACAATCCAGATCACGCCCACCTGGTGGATGCGGATCTGGCATTCCTTTGGGCGCCAGGGGCATTTGCCAAGGCTGGCCGCACCGTCGTGGGCCAGGCCGAGCAGGTGATGTTCCGCGCCGGAGGCTGGCAAAAGGCCCGTCAGGAGCAGCAGATGGTGGATTGGTTCGGCCGGGTGCCGACATTCCTGATCACGCTGGCGGCCGACTACTGCGCCACCTGTAGCGACGAGGAATTCTGCGCGCTGGTCGAGCATGAGCTGTACCACATCAGCCAGTTGAAAGACGAATTTGGGGCGCCGGCCTTCTATCGGGACGGCCGCCCGAAACTGGGCATCCAGGGCCATGACGTCGAGGAATTCGTGGGCGTCGTCCGGCGCTACGGCCCCTCGGCCGAAGTTTCCCGCCTGGTGGCCGCTGTCAAGGGCAAGCCCGAAGTGGCGCGCCTGAACATCGCCCGGGCCTGCGGCTGCTGCCTGAAGGCCGCCTGACCGATACCGATCCTTTACAGATTTCACATTATGGCAAGGCTGAACGACGCGCAGAAGCGCTACATCGTGCAGGCCCTGGCCTGCTATGACACGCCGGCGCAGGTCGCCGAGGCGGTAAAGGAAGAGTTCGGGCTGGACGTCCACCGGGCGCAGGTCGCCCAGTACGACCCGACCAAGGTGTCCGGCCAGGACCTGGCCAAGAAGTGGCGCGACCTTTTCGACGACACCCGCAAGCGGTTCCGCGACGAGGTGGCCGAGATCCCGATTGCCGACCAGGCGTACCGGCTGCGCACGCTCCAGCGCGCCATGGCCAAGGCGGAGCGGCAGGGGAACGTGGCCATGGTGTCGCAGCTGCTCGAGCAGGCCGCGAAGGAGGTGGGCGGGGCGTTTACCAATCGCCACAAGCACGAGCATGGCGGCCCCAACGGCGGCCCAATTCCCACCGCAAACTTGTCGAAAGAAGAATTCCGGGAGATCGCCCGCGAGTTGCTAGACGAGGTCTGACATGCGCGAGTACACCGCGGCCGAACGGTTGGCCGCGGCTGAACTGGCGCGCGCTGATCTGTACTTCTACACGCGCTGGATGTTCTACCAGCGCAGGCGTTTCCCGTGGAAGCGGGCGCGCCAGCACAAGATCCTCTGCGATGCCCTGATGCGGGTCTTCCGGGGCGAGTGCCGGCGGCTGATCGTCAACATGCCCCCTCGGTATTCCAAGACCGAGATCGCCGTCCAGAACTTCATTTCCTGGGCGCTGGGGCATTTCCCAGATGCCGAGTTCATCCACACGTCCTACGGGGCCAAGCTGGCGGCGAAGAACTCGCTGCAAACCCGTGACATCCTGGATCACCCGGCCTACCAGGAGATCTTCCCGGGCACGCGCCTGCACCCGTCTTCGATGGCCCGGGACGACTGGAAGACCACGGGCGGCGGCGTGATGTACGCCACTGGATCCGAGGGCGCCATTACCGGTTTCGGGGCTGGCAAGCAGCGCGAGGGTTTCGGTGGCGCCATCGTCATCGACGACCCGCACAAGCCCGACGAGGCCGACAGCGACACGATCCGCGAGGGCGTGATCGAGTGGTTCCAGAACACCCTGGAGTCGCGGACGAACACGCCCGATACGCCGATCATCGTCATCATGCAGCGCCTGCACCAGAACGACCTGGCGGGCTGGCTGCTGGAAGGCGGCAACGGCGAGGCCTGGGAGCATGTGTGCATCCCAGTGCGCAACGAGGACGGCACGCCCCTGTGGCCGGAGAAGCACAGCTCCGAGGACCTGGACCGCATGGAGGCGGCGAACCCCTACGTGTTCGCCGGCCAGTACATGCAGCGCCCCAGCCCGCGCGACGGCGGCGTATTCAAGCCCGGGCGCATCGAGATTGTCGACGCGCTGCCCGCCGGCCTGGAGCTGCATCGCGGCTGGGACTTGGCCGCGTCCAAGGGCAAGGGCGACTGGACGGTGGGTGCCAAGCTGGGCCGATCCGAGGATGGCGCCCTCTGGATCGCTGACATCCAGCGCGAGCGCGGCAGCCCCGACGATGTCGAGCGGTTGCTGGTCACCACGGCCAGGGCCGACTGGGTGAAGGTGCTGCAGTCCATACCGCAGGATCCTGGACAGGCCGGCAAGGCGCAGGCGACGTACCTGGGCAAGAAGCTCAGCGGCTGCCGCTTCGTCTTCACGCCGGAATCCGGCGACAAGGCTACCCGCGCCGCGCCGTTTGCCTCCCAAGTCAACGTGGGCAACGTGCGCATGCTGCGCGCGCCCTGGAACCAGGCACTGATCGACGAATTGGCCATGTTCCCCAACGGGACCTTCGACGACCAGGTCGACGCCCTGGCCCGGGCCTTCAACAGCATGGGCGACAACCTATCGCGCTTCAAGGCGCTGGCGAGTTGAATATGAGTTTTCACGCGGACGGCTACGAGTCGGCGCTGATCGGACACCGCCGACTGCAGGTCGGCCAGTCCGCGCCGCTGACCGAGCTGCAGCTGTACGCCAGCGGCGGCATCTTCGGCCGGGTGGTGGACGCGCCGGCCGACGACGCCGTGGCGCGCGGCGTCACCATCAAGGGCGACGATGGCCGAATCGCGGCCGAGCTGGACCGCCTGAAGGTGTTGCCGGCGCTGGCCGATGGCATGCGCTGGGCTCGCCTGACCGGCGGCGCGGCGATCATGCCGATCACCGACGACAGCGCCCGGCTGGATGCGCCGCTGAACCCGGCGCGCCTGCGCCAGATCCACGAGTTCCGAGTCTTCGACCTGACGGACATCGATGCTTCGGAGCGCCGGTACCGCGACCCGTACAAGGCGAACTACGGGCAGCCGGAGGTCTACCGGGTCCGAAGCCTGGCGCCCGATGACGGCACGGCCGTCTTCTACGTGCACGAATCCCGGCTGATCCCGATTCCGGGCGACCCGCTGCCGCGTCGGCTTGCCGCCGTGACTGGCGTGCCCTGGGCCGGGCGGACCGCTGTCGAGCGCACCTACCGCGCCATCTGCCGGTACCAGGAAGCCTTGGCGCTGGCCCTGAAGGTGCTGGAACGCAAGCAGCAGGGCGTCTACGGCATGAAGGGCCTGGCCGAGGCGATCCAGGCGAATCAGGAAGCCGCTGTGCAAAAACGCATCGACCTGGTCGACGCCGTGCGCGGACTGCTGAACACCGTGGCGATTGACAGCGAGGACGAGTACGTCATCCACGACGCCAACGTGTCGGGCGTGCGCGACCTGGTGAACGAGTTCCAGGTGGGGGTGTCGGCCGAGTGCGGCATGCCGGTCACGATCCTGTTCGGCCGGTCGCCGGCCGGGCAGAACGCTACCGGCGAGGCCGATTTCGACGGCTACTACGACCTGGTCGAGGCCCTGCAGCGCAGCAAGGGAACGCCGGCGCTCGAGCGCGTCGTGTCGCTGATCCTGGCGCAGGAGTCGTTCGCCAATCCGCCCGAGGCCTGGTCGATCTCCTGGCCGTCGCTGAAAAGTCCGACGCCAAAGGAAGAGGCGGACGTACGCGAGACGAATGCCAAGGCGGAAAAGGCCGAGATGGAGGCCTTGTCGCTGGCCGTGGACAACGGCCTTAGCGAGGACGAGGCGCGGGCCTACATGAAGGAGCGCGGGCAGTATGGCCTCAAACCTGATGAATCCGGCGGGCGCACCGCGGCCACGCAGTACGCCGCGCAGACCGCGTAAGTGGCGCTATCCGGCCGGGCAGGAGGCAGATTATGCTGCCGCCCTGGACCAGATTGCGCGCCGGACGACCGAGGCCGTAACCGCACATGTCCTGCCGGCGCTGGGCGCCGCGCAGCGTGGCGACGACCTGAACAGCATCCCGGAGACCGAGGGCTGGTACGAGACGCTGCGCCAGGCCTTCCTGGCGGCGCTGAGCGCGGCATCGGTCGATGACGAGGCGGTCGGCAGTCTGGTGGCGCTGGTGGCGCGCCGCGTCGAGCGGTTCAACGCCGAGCAGTTCCACCGCACGATCCGGCAGGCCTACGGCGTCGACATCTTCAAGGCAGAGCCCAGGCTGGGCCAGCTGGCCACCATCTGGGAGGCCGAGAACATCAAGCTGATCAAGTCGATCCCGGCGCAGTACCTGGAAGGCCTGCACGGCAAGGTGGTGGCGGCCGTCCAGAAGGGGACCAGCCTGCGAGAGCTGACGGCCCTGGTGCGGCAGACCTACAAGATGCCGCGCAACCGAGCCGAGCTGATCGCCCGCGACCAGGTCGGCAAGCTGAATGGCCAGTTGACCGAGTACCGACAGCAGAACATCGGTGTCGAGGAGTACCGGTGGCGCGGCGTTCTGGACGAGCGCGAGCGCGAGGAACACGTGGCGCGCGAGGGCGAGGTGTTCCGCTGGGACAAGCCGCCCGAAGATGGCCACCCCGGCCAGCCTATCCGCTGCCGGTGCTGGGCCGAGGCAGTGCTGCCGCTGTTTGAAGACCTGGACGCCCTGGTCGTCCACTGAGGAAATCCCCATGGTTATGCGATTCGACCGCGTGGCATTCAAGGCCACGCGCACCGACGAGGGCTACATCAAGGACACGCCGGTGCTGACCCGCACCGGCGTCTTCGTCTATCTGGACGGCCAGGGCCGCGAGCGCCGCGAGTACCGGCCGCCCGACGAGGTGTTCAACGCCGATTCGCTGGCCAGCCTGAAGGGCGTGCCGGTCACCGACACCCACCCGGGCAAGGTCAGCGCGCGCAACGTCAAGCAGCACATGATCGGCACCGTGCTGTCCGAGGGCCGGCAGGACGGCGACCGCGACATGGTCGGCGATGTCGTGATCTACGACGCCAGCCCGATCGACGAGGGCGGGAAAAAGGAGCTGTCGCTCGGCTACGAGCTCGAGCTCGATGAAACCCCGGGCGTGTCGCCCGACGGCGAGCGGTACGACGCCGTCCAGCGACGCATCCGATACAACCACCTGGCGGTGGTCAAACGCGGCCGCGCGGGCAACGCGCGGCTCAACCTGGACGCGGCGGACGCCGTAACGAAAACCGAAGAGGACAATGACATGAGCATGGTCAAGATCCGCCTCGATTCCGGCCTGTCGTACGACGCGGCCCCGGAAGTGGCGAACGAACTGGAGCGCCTGCGCGCCGACGCAGCCGAGCTGCGGCAGAAGGTCGACGTCGAGGCGGCCCGTGCCGACACCGAGAAGGCGCGCGCCGACAAGGCCGAGGCCGACATCAAGAAGGCCCGCGAGGACGCCCACGCGGCCGCGCTGGCCCGCGTGAAGCTGGAAGCCGCCGCCACCGCCCACAAGGTGGAATTCAAGGCCGACACGACCGACCGCGCGCTGCGCGAAGGCGTGATCAAGGCCATCCGGGGCGACGGCTTCGACCTGACCGGCAAGTCGGACGGCTACGTCGAGGCGGCCTTCGACCTGGCCGTGGCTGACAGCGCCGGCCGTCAGGACGCCGCGGCGTCCCAGCGCCAGACGGTCAGCGGCCAGCCCGGCCAACCGACCACCCAGATGAACCAGGACGGCGGCAACCAGCCCAAGTCCGCCGCCCAGGCGCGCGCCGCGATGATCGCCGCCCGGAACAAGGAATAAGGAGCTGACATGTACGAGGACTACATGCTGCCGGCCTTCGCCGGCATGAAGGTGGATTCGGGCGACGACCGCGTCGAATCCTTCCCGGCCGCCGGCGACCTCGCCGTGGGCGTGGTGTGCGGCACCAATGCCAGCGGCCTGCTGGTGGCCGGGCCCGGCACCAAGGTGCGCGGTGTGTCGCTGCACACCGCCACGCTGCCCTACGACCGCTACCGCTACGTCGAGGGCGACAGCGTGTCGACGATGACGCGCGGTCTCGTCTGGGCGCGTGTCACCGCCGCCGGCACCGTGACCGAGGACGGCCCGGTGAAGTTCGCCGCCGACGGCACGGTGTCGGACGGCGGCGCCAACACCCTGAACAACGCGGTCTTCCGCAGCGGCATCGTGACCGGCCCGAACGGCCAGCAGATCGCCCGCGTGGAGCTGCACAACCCGTTCAGCGTGCCGCCCGCGGCGCCTTAATCGCGTCTCCGAACCCACCCCATAGGGCCCGCCTCGAGCGGGCCTTTTTCATTTCCGCGAGGGAAAGATGGAACACATGCATTATGACCAGGCCGACCTGGCCGGCGTTCAGGCCTTTGCCCCGACCATGGGCGGCCTGCGCGAAGACGAGGGCATCTATGCCGCCCGCGAGCTCGACTACGTGAAGTCGCGCACCTACGACAAGAAGCTGCCCCCGATGAAGGGCCTGCAGCTGGTGCCCCAGTCCAGCGAAGTGCCGGAATGGGCCGAAACCTACACCTACAAGGTGTATGACCAGGTCGGGATCGCCAAGATCATCGCCAACTACGCCGACGACCTGCCGCGCGTGGACGTCTACGGCCAGGAAGTCACCGCCCGGATCAAGGATATCGGCGACTCCTACGGTTACAACGTGGGCGAGCTGCGCGCCAGCATGGCCATGCGCACGTCCCTGCCCACCCGCCGGGCCGCAGCGGCGCGCCGCGCCATCGAGGTCAAGCAGAACCAGATCGCCATGGTGGGCGACGCCGCTCACAAGTTGTACGGGCTGACCAATCACCCGAACATCGGCATCACCACGGGGCTCAATGGCGACTGGGCGAATCCGGCCACCACGGCGGACCAGATCCTGTCGGACCTGAACGCGCTGTACAACGCCGTGCGGCTGCAGTCGAAGGGCGTGCACACCCCCAATGTGCTGACGATCCCGAGCACGCAGTACGCGGCGTTGTTCTCGAAGCGTCTGTCGGACTCGGGTGGTCTGACCGTAGGCGAGTTCTTCCTCAAGCAGCACCCGGGCCTGCGCATCGAGGACGTGCCCGAACTGGCCGATGCTGGCACCGGCGGCGTCTCGATGGCGATCATGTACGAGCGCAGCGAGGAGAACCTGAGCATGGAGAACCCCATGCCGTTCAACCAGCTCGCGGCGCAGGCGCGCAACCTGGAGCTGGTCGTGCCGTGCTTGGCGCGTACCGGTGGCGTCGCGGTGTATTACCCGCTGGCGCTGACCAAAGCGGAGGGCATCTGACATGGAAAAGCACGTCAAGAACCTGGCGGCGTTCGCCATCGTGACCGCCGCTGGCGAGGTCATTCCGCCCCTGCAGACCTCCAAGGCGCCCATCGACATCACCAAGCGCGACACCGCGGCGCTGATCAAGCGCGGCGCGCTCGAGGTGGTCGGCGGGGGCAATGCGGCCGGCGACGAAGGCAACGAACCGCTCGACCCGGCCACCATGAAGGCTGCCCAGCTCAAGGCCGAGCTGGACAAGCTGGGCGTCGAGTACGCCGGCAACGCCAGCACCGAGGTGCTGCGCGAGCTGTACGTGTCGAAGCTGGCCGAGCAGGCGGGGCAGTAGGCATGGCCGCCACCGTCGAGCTACTGGACTTCCTGGCGCCGGCGGTGGCGGGCATGTCGGCCGAGGACAAGCAGAAGGCCCTGGACATCGCCGCCGGTTACCGGCCGGCATGCCTGCCGGAGGCCAAGCAGGACGAGGCGCAGGCCTGGTATGCCGCCTGGTTGCTGTACGGGCGCCTGCAGCAGCTGGCCGGCCAGGAGCAGGGCGCCACGCCCTTGCCGGGCGTGATCAGCGAGAAAGAGGGCGACTTGTCGCGCACTTACGGGCGCGCTGACGGCGCCGAGGATCCGGCGGGTTTCTTCGGCCACTATGACCGGCTGGCCAAGCTGTGCCGCGCCGGTGCGATCACGGTCGGAACGAGGCGCAGGTATGGCTGCTGTTAAGACCATCGACCGCGGGCTGAACCGCCTGATGGCCCAGGCCCGTGCGCTGGACGGGTCCGGCGTGAAGTTCGGCATTCAGGGCGACGCCGGCGCAGACCCGGAAAGCGGCGCCGACCTGGTCGACATCGCCGTCTGGAACGAGTACGGCACCGAGCACATCCCGGCGCGGCCGTTCATGCGGGACTTTGCCGAGAAGAACGGCAAGGTGCTGGGCCAGGCGATGGACCGTGTCGCCATGGCGGTGCAGGATGGCCGGCTGTCGGCCGATGCCGGGCTGGACCAGCTGGGTACCTTCGCGGAACGCCACCAGAAGGCGCACGTGCAGCAGTCGAAGGCCTGGGCGGTGCCGAATGCGCCGTCCACGGTAGCCAAGAAGGGCAGTGACGTGCCGCTGATCGACCAGGGCGTCATGGTCAACGCCATTCGCTACGAGAAGGTGCGCTGATGGGCTTTCGCAGACCGCAGACCATCCGGCCGCGTGCGGGCGGGCAGTACGTGAAGGGTCGATGGGTCGAAGGTGCCGACGCGGTGCCGTACACGATCCAGGCCTCGGTGCAGCCGGCCAGACTGTCCGACTACGACATGCTGCAGCCCAACGCCGAGGGCCGGCGCATTACGGCTGCCGTGCGCATCTACACCACCGCGGTGTTGAATGTGGCCGGCCAGGACGATCAGAACGGCGACCGCCTGGTCTGGAACCGGGCGCCACACCCTGGCGACTACCTGGTGGTGGCCGTGGCGCCCTGGCAGTCAGGCGTCATTTCGCATTACCGCTACCTGGCGGTGCTGCTTGCAAACTGAGTGCCCACAGAGCCCCGGCAGTCTGGGCCGGGCCCGACGGGGTTAAGCGTCGGGAAAGGACTACCGCGCCGGGCGGGGCAGCCAGACACCGGGAGGGCAGTACCGAGTCGGCGCAGGCCGATAGCCCCATCGGTACACACAAAGGACCACAATGGACGCCCAACAAGCCATCTTCGACCTGATCGAGCACGCGGCCGGCGGTATCCCTGTGATTTTCCGCGACGGCAACGGCCCGCGGCCAGGCAAGCCGTACATGACCCTGAAGGTCACGCCGGCGGCGCGCTTGCCGGTGCATCTGGGCGCTGTGGACCAGGACGGGCGCCAGGATGTGTCGGCGCACCGCGACGCCGGCGTCGAACTGCAGTGCTTCGGCGACGACGCCTTCCAGGTGCTGGACGAGCTGAGCCTGCGCCTGGGCTTTCCCAGTCTGGTGGACTTCGCCAACTCGCTGGACCTGGCCGTGTTCGACGTCGGCGACGTCCAGGACCTGCCGGTACCCCGCGACGACGCCCGGTTCGAGCCGCGCGCCGTGCTCGAGCTGCGCGTGCGCTACACGGGCACGCTCGCCGACGAGGTTGGCTACTTCGAGGCGGTCGAGGTCACCGGCACCTTTACCGGCGGCGCAACAGAGCTGCCGCCCATCCAGATCACCACTGCGGCGTCCTGACGTCGCCAGCCTTGCATCCGGCCGCCTTCGGGCGGCCATTTCTTTGGAGCCACGACAATGGCGAATCTCGACCGGATCGTGAACGTTCAGATCTCCCTGAACACCACCGCGATCAAGGAACAATCGTTCTCCGACCTGCTGGTGCTGGGCGCGCACACGCTGTCAGTCAACCGCGTGCTGGTCGTCACCCAGGCCGACGAGCTGATCGAGCTGGGAATGTCCGCCGCCGACCCGCTGTACATGGCCGTGCGCGACTCGTTCAAGCAGATCCCGACCCTGAACCGTATGTATGTCGGGCGCCAACAGGTCGACGAGGCGGCCATCACGGTCACCGCAGCGGCGGAGGCCGCCTACTCGGTCACGCTGACCTGGCGCGACGCCCAGGGCGCCGTGCAGACTGCGACGGCCGTCTACACGGGCCTGGCCGCAGACACCCCGGCCGCCATCGCCACCGGCCTGGTGGGGGCCATCAATGCCACCGCCGCGCCAGTGACGGCGACTGCCACGGCCGCAGTGGTGTCGATCGACGCCGATGTCGCCGGCGCCGCTTTCGGCCTGTCGGTGGCGGGCAATCTGACCATCAACGCCGCGACCAGCACCGAGACGCCGACCGAGGCGCTGACCGAGTGCCGGGCCGAGAATGGCGACTGGTACGGCGTGGTCCTGGCTTCGCGCGCCGAGGCGGACATTCTGGACGCCGCCGAATGGGTCGAGGCGAATCAGAAGCTCCAGTTTGTGGGCTCGGCCGACCCGGGCATCATCGATGCCGCGCTCAGCACCGACCTGGCGTCGAAGCTGAAGGCCAAGAACTACTTCCGCACGGCCTGCTGGTACCACGCGCTGGCGGCGTCCGAATGGCTGGAGTCGGCCGTAGCCGCCAACCGCTTCACCTTCTACCCGGGTGCGGAGACGTGGGCCAACGTGAAGCTGGCCGGCATCACGGCTGACAACCTGCGCGAGGGCCAGGCCCAGGCAGCCTTCAACAAGAACGCCAACACTTTCGAGCCGTTCCGCAATTTCGCCATCACGCAGGGCGGCAAGGTGGCGGCGGGCGAGTGGATCGACGTCATCCGGTTCCGCGACTGGCTGGCCGAGCAGATCAAGATCGCCGTGGCGTCGGCCCTGATCAACGTCAAGGGCCAGCTGGGCAAGGTGCCGTACACCGATGGCGGCATCCAGATCGTCACGAACGCCATGCGCGGGGTGCTGGACCTGGGCGTGGCTCGCGGCGGCATCGCGCCGGAAGAGGTCGACGAAGACGGCCGCAAGATTCCGTCCTACACGGTTTCGGCGCCGCTGTCGGCCAACGTGCCCTTCAACGACAAGGCCAACCGCATCCTGCGCGACGTGTCATTCACGGCCCGACTGGCCGGCGCCATCCACGCCGTCGAAATCAAGGGCAACCTGACCTACGAACTGTAATCGGAGCCGAGCATGACGGTAAAAACCTACGACCCCGCGAAGGTCATCATCACCTTCGGGGCATCCACGATCACCGGCACGGCCGACGGTACGTTCGTCAATATCGAGCCGATCTCGGACGGCATCACGTCGCAGTCCGGCGCGGACGGCGAGGTGGCGCGGGCCATGTCGGCCGACCGCCGCCACCGTGTCACGATGACGCTGCAGCAGACCAGCCGTAGCAACGACGTGCTGTCGGGCTATCACGAAGCCGACCGGCTGAGCGGCGGTGGCGGCGCGTTGCCGCTCACCGTGCGCGACCTGCGCGGCACCACGCTTTTCGCTGCCACGGCCTGGGTGACCAGGATGCCGGCCAGCGAGTACGGCATCGAACTGGGCAACCGCGAATGGACGCTGGAAACCGGTCCGGCCGCGTACTTTGTCGGGGGCAATGACTGATGAGCAAGCCCTACGAAGTCACCATCGGCCGCACGACCTTCTACATCCGGCGCTTCGATGCCTTCTCGGCGCTCGAGCTGTTCGGTGACCTGCAGCGGGACATCCTGCCGGCGGCCGGCGGCGCCCTGGCGGCGGTTTTCGGGCCCGAGGACAGCGCCAAGGACGAGCAGTCCATGTTGCAGGCCTTCCGCGAGCTCTCGACGACGCTGGACGGCAAGACGCTGAAGGCCTGGGCGGATCGGCTCATCGACCCGGACCTGGTCGCCTATGAGCGGGACGGCGCCGAGCCCGCCAAGCTGGACAAGCGCGGCCGCGAAGCCGCCTTCGAGGACTTCACCGAGATCCTGGAGCTGATGTTCCACATCATCAAGTGGAACTGCGAAGGCCCTTTGGCGCGCTGGCTCGACCGTTTTGGCGAGGTCCGCGCCAAGATGGAGAGCCTGTCGGCAAGTTTAGGGAAGACCTCGAGCGCGAGCTGATCATCTGGCGGCCGATCCTGGCCGGCCACGCCAGCCTGGCCGACGTCAAAGCCGGCCGGGTCGACCTGCTGGACCTGCTCAAGATCAACGCGCTACTCGATGCGCAAGAGGCTGCCCAGGAGGCCGCCGCCCGAAAGAAGAGGTAACCCATGGCTGTAGTCCGCGAACTGGTGACGCTGCTGCGCTATCAGGTCGACCAGTCCGGCCTGCGTGCCTACCAGCAGCGCGCCGTCACGGTGGCCGACCGCCTGCGGCGCGGCATGCGCGTGGTGCGCGACGCCGGCGTCGGTGCCATGCAAGGCGTCCGCCTGGGCGTGCAGGACGTGCTGCGCGAGCAGCGGGCATTGAACGCCGCCCAACGGCGGGGTGTGGCCGAAACCCGAAAGATGGGTGACGGTTACAGCCGCGTGGGCGGCCTGATTCGTGGGGTTCTGACGGGGATTTCGGCGCTGAGCACCGCCCGGGTGGCCGACGAGTGGGCGAGCGTGCGCGGCCGCGTGAGCCTGGTGACCGACAGCATCGCCGAACAGGAGCAGGCTCTGCGTAGCCTATTCCGAATCGCCCAGGACACCCGGCAGCAGTACGTTGCCACGGCCGACCTGTTCCAGTCGGTCCAGCGCAACCGGAAAGAGCTGGATCTGACGCTGGCGGACTCGCTGCAGCTGACGAAGACCATCGGCCAAGCGCTGACCATTGGCGGCGGCAGTACTTCCGCTCAGCAGGCGGCGCTGGTGCAACTGAGCCAGGCCCTCGGCTCGGGCGTCCTCCGCGGCGAAGAACTGAACTCTGTGCTCGAACAGGCGCCGCGCCTGGCTCAGGCGATTGCGGAGGCTTTCGACGTTCCGGTCGGCAAGCTGAAGGAGCTCGGCGAGCAAGGCAAGCTGGCAAGCAAGGACCTGGCCAAGGGTTTGCTCATGCAGGCCGGCAAACTGGCGCGCGAATTCGACCGGATGCCGAAGACTTTCGGCGCGGCCTGGACCCTGATCACGAACAAATGGGGCCAGATTGTCGACTCCATGAACCGGGCGTCGGGAGCCAGCGAGGTCTTCTTCGCGGTCACCAAGCGCGTGGTCGACAACCTCGGCGACATCGCCAAGGTCGGCGCGCTGGCCGCGCTGTCATACGGCATCGTGCGGGTGACGCGACTGCTGCGGGCCATGCGCACGGCCGCCTGGGCTTCGCTGGGGCCATATCTGGCCATCGCGGCGGCGCTGGGCGCGGTCTACCTGATCGGCCAGGACATCTGGGTGTGGCTGCAGGGCGGCGACTCCATCCTGGGAACCCTCGTGGGTCGGGTGGAGGACTGGCAGTTTCAGCTCGACTCGATCCTGATCGTGGCCAAGGAGATCTGGTGGGCCATCGAGAATATCGGCACGGCGCTGGCCAACAGCATTGGCGAGGCCCTGGGCCTGAGCGTCACGTTCACCGACCTGGGCGACGTGGCACGCACGGTGTTCCGCGCGATCCTGGCGACGATCCGTTGGGCGCTGGGTATCGTCCGGGACCAGCTGAAGGCGGTCGCCGCCGTGTTCCGCGGGGACTGGGAGACGGCAGGGGAGCTGGCCAAGAAGGCTTTCACCAGTCTCCTGCAGCCCCTGGTGCTGCTCAAGGACAAGGCCGTCGAGGTCATGCAGAACATCGGCAAGGCCATCCAGGAATGGGTGACTGACAAGCTCCAGGCGGCCAAGCGGGCGCTCGAAAGTCTGCTGCCTGCCGGCTGGTCGGATTCGGAGCAGGCCAAGCGCATGAAGGGCGTCAATGCCACCTTGCGCGAGTATCTGCCCGATTTCCTGTTCGGGAATGCCTATGGCGTGTCGCCGGCCAGCGTCCAGCGCGCCGGCGCGGGGGGCGGCGTGACGGTGCAGAACAATATCGGCGGCGTCACCGTCAACGCGCCCAACGCGAACCCGGCCAGCGTCGCCGCGGCGACCCAGAAGGGCGTCGGCGGGGCGCTGAATCGCTATGGCAACCCCTTCGGCTCCGATGTTCCTATGGTTGAGGTGAGCCCATGAGCTTCGTTTCGCTGGTCTTCGGTCAAGGCTTCGCCCAGAGCTCCGTCGGGGCGGTTACCCTCGATGCGCTCCTGGGCGAGACCACCGAGTTGAACAGCCGCGCGACAGAATATGTGGTCGAGGACGGCCCGCCGGTGACCGACCATATCGTCCAGGACTCGGAGCAGCTGCATCTCTCGGGGTGGATCACGTCGGCGGACCTGACGCTATTCGGCGCCCAGGGGCGGTCGAAGCTGGTTTCGGCCAAGGCTGCCTTGCGCCGGATCCACGCCGAGCGGTTGCCGGTGACGGTCACCACAGGCCTCGACGTGTATGTCGACATGGCCATGGAGTCCTGCAAGATCGAGCGGACCAACGAGGGCGAGTTCTTCAGCGTCCAGTGCGGCTTCCGCAAGATTCGCAAGGTGGCGCTGCGCACCGCGGATATCCCGCCGGCCAAGGTGGCCGTGTCTGCCAAGGGCAAGGCTGGCCAGACCAAGACCAACGCCGGCAAGGCCGACACGCCCGAGGCCACGCCGAAGCAGCAGTCGGACCTGTACCGGATCCTGAACAGATGATCACCATTCCCGTCATCGACGCCAACGACAGCCTCACAGAGGTCGAGCTGGAGGGCGGCACGTACTTTTTGCGGCTGTCCTGGAACAGCGAGGCCGCCCTCTGGGTGCTGGGCATCGAGAACGCCAACAATGAGGTCATCATCGCCGGCATCGCCCTGGTGCCTGACACGCCGCTGCTTACCCAGTACCGATACCTGCCGCTGCCGCCAGGTGAGATCGTGGCGCTGGCACCCGACCGACGCGACACGATCAGCCGGGAGGCACTGCCGTCTGGCGACGTGACGCTGGTTTACGTGACGGCGCAGGAGGTGGTCAGTGGCACGGTTTAATCGGGTATACAGGCTGTTGATGGGCAAGGCTGGCCAGACGGGCGTCGAGATCACCCAGCCGCTGCGCATCACCTTCGAGATCGAGAAAACCACCAGCGAGCAGCCGAATCCGCACAAGATCCGCGTCTACAACCTGGCCGCCGCCACGCGGCGCGCCATCGAGGAGCCGGACCTGCGCTGTGTGCTCTACGCCGGCTACGCAGAGGAGCACGGGCCCATCCTGATGGCGGCGGGCGCCATCACGTTCGCCTACACCGCCTACGACGGGCCGGACGTGTTCACCGAGCTGGAGGTGCGCGACGGCTATGTCGAGATCCGCGATACCGCCGTCTCCCTGGGCTACGGGCCCGGCGCCCGCGCCTCGGTCATCGTGCGCGAGATCGCCAGGCAGATGGGGCTGCCCCTGATCCTGGAGGACGACGCCCCGGACCGGACATGGGCGCACGGCTTCTCGTTCTACGGGCCGGCACGCCAGGCCCTGCACAAGGTGGTGGCCGGCACGGGCCTGGAGTGGTCCATCCAGAACCAGCAACTGCAGGTTATCGCCCGGGGCGGCACTACGCGGCGGCAGGCGGTCGTGCTGGCTGCCGACAGTGGCCTGCTGGGGTATCCGGAGCGCACGCGCGAGGGCGCGCGCGAGAAAGCCAAGGTGAAGGACCGGGACACCGGCGAGATCCGGCAGATCGTCAGCGCCCAGCAGCAACGCGAAGGCTGGCGCGTCTCGTCGCTGCTCTTGCCATCGATCAACGCCGGCGACCTGGTGAAGCTGGAAAGCCGCAGTGTGCAGGGCTTCTACCGCGCCGACGGCGTGCGCCACGTCGGCGACAGTGCGGGCGGCGACTGGCAGACCCAGCTAGACCTGGTGGACCGCTACGCGCCGCCCAAGAAGAAACAGCCATGACCGACCCTGTAACCGACCTGCGCCGCCTGATCGCCGCCGAGCTCGCCGAGGTGCACACCACTTTGCCCGGCGTGATCGTGGCCTACGACGGCAGCACTGCAGTGGTCCGGCCGGCGCTGCCCAAGCAGCTCGCCAACGGCCAGGTGTTGCCGGCGCCCCAGATCGTCAGCGTGCCCGTATGCTGGCCGGTCGGCGACGTGGCGGGGGCGCTAGCGCTGATCAGCGTGCCGCTGAAGCCGGGTGATCCGGTCGTGTTGCACTTTTCCGAGCGCGCGCTGGAATCGTGGCTGGCCGGCGGCGACGGACCGCCCGATGACCCGCGCCAGTTCGACCTGACGGACGCCTTCGCCGCGCCCGTGGTCAGGCCAGGTGCGGCGGCAGCAGACACCGAGCATGTCAGCGTCCAGTACGGGCCCGGCTCGATGAAGATCGCGGCTGACGGCACCCTGACCATTCGCGTGCCGCGCAAGCACGTCATTGCCGACGAGACGGTGTTCGACAGCCCCGTCACGATCAATGGGCTACTCACCTACACCCAAGGGATGACGGGCGAGGGGGGCGACGGCGCGACGATCCGTATCCGGGGCAACGTGGCTTTCGAGGATGGGTCGCTGACCCACAACGGCAAGGATGTGGGCGATAGCCACCGCCACGGCCTGCCGGACGGCGGCGCCACGGATGAACCGCTATGAGCCTTGATCTGAAACTCGCTGACGACCACGACCTGGCCCTGTCGTCGGCCGGCGATGCCCGATTGCTCGATGGCGCCGAGCGCATCGCCCAGCAAATCAAGGTGACGCTGCTGACGTTCCTGGGCGAATGGTTCCTGGACACGGATTTCGGTGTCCCCTATCTGGAGCAGGTGCTGATCAAGGCTCCGCAGCGCGCCCAGCTCGAGGCTGTGTTCCGGGCCCGGATCGCTGACGTGCCGGGCGTGCGTGGTGTGCGCCGCCTTGACCTGCAGATCGAGCGTGCGCTGCGGCGCCTGCGCGTCGAGTTCGAAGCCGAGACGGACGAGGGCATCGTGACCCTCCAGTTCGTCCTGTAACCCCTAATTCTGAGGTTTCCCTATGGCCTACGGCGTTACGCCGGACGGGTTCGTGCGCCCGCGTCTGCCCGAAATCCGGCAGGAGATCGTTGCCGACTTCACGGCGCGCCTGCGTGCGGCCGGCTACACCGGCGATGTGCAGACGCGACCTGACAGCATTCTCGGGCTGCTCATCGACACCTTCGCCGAGCGCGAGACGGCCTTGTGGGAGCAGGCCGAAGGCGTGTATTACGCCATGTACCCGGGTTCGGCTATCGGCGTTTCCCTGGACCGGGCGGTGTCCTTCACCGGCGTCAGGCGCTTGGGCGACGAGAAGTCGCGCGGCTATGTGGTGCTGTATGGCCAGCAGGGCACCACGGTGCCGGCCGGCTCCCAAATCAGCAACCAGCTGACGCAGACCATCTGGGCCACCGCGGCGGATGCCGTGATCAGCGCCGGCGGCGCGGCCGACGTGTCGATCGTGCCGACGGTGGCGCCCGGCGCCACGTACACGGTGACTCTCGACGGCACCCCCTACAGCTACACGTCGGACATCACGCCCACCGTGGCCGAGATTCTGGCCGGGTTGGTGGCGGCGCTCAGCACGACCGAGTACGACGTCTCGAGCAACGGCGCGGCGGTGCGGATCCAGTCCGACGGCCGGCAGGCCTTCGGCGTGTCCCTGTCTGCGAACCTCACCGTAGACCAGTTGGGCACTCCCGTCCTCGCTGAGACGCTGGAGCCGATGGTGGAGGAGGCTGCGCCAGGGACGCTGACGGGCATCATCACGCGAATCAACGGCTGGGACGCCGTGAACAACCTGCAGGCCGCAGCCCCAGGTCGCCTGGCCGAGAACGACGCCGAGCTGCGCGCGCGCTACCCCAGCGGTCTGGCGCGGCTGGGCGCGGCGACGCTGCCCAGCATCTCGCCGAATGTGCGCGACAAAGTGCAGGGCGTGACCGCCATCAAGGTCTACCAGAACAACACCGACGTGGTGGACGCTTCCGGTCGGCCGCCACATTCGCTGCACGTGGTGGTGGATGGGGGCCTCGACGACGAGATCGGCGCGGCCATATTCCAGACCGTGGCGGCTGGCATCGACACGCATGGCGCTGTCGTTGTCACGGTGAAGGACTCCGAGGGGGCGAACCATGACATCCGGTTCGACCGGCCGGCGCCCGTCTATGTCTGGGTGAAGGCGCAGCTGACGCTGCTGCCCAGCACCGAGCAGGAGTTTCCAACTGACGGCTACGCGCAGGTGGCGGCATCGATCCTGGCGACTGGCCAGGCGCACCAGATCAGCCAGGACGTGCTGCAGCAGCGCTTCTACTGCGGCATCTACCAGACGCCCGGCATCGCCGTCGTGGCGCTGGCGTTCGCGCACTCCACGGATCCTGGCTTTATGCCGGGCCCGGGTGACTACAGCTCCGACAACATCGCCATTCAGGAATACGAGGTCGCCAAGTTCGACGCCAGCCGTATCGAGGTGACCTGATGGACCTGAACCAAGACCACGGCCTGATCGCCTGGAACCACTGGCTGACGCAGTTCGAAGGCAAGCCGCGATTGCAGGCCTTGGTCCGGGCGCTTCTCCAGCCTGCCGACGGCCTGCAGGGCGCCCTGCGCGATCTGTACGAAAAGCGCTGGCTGGACACCGCCGAGGGCAAGCAGCTCGACGGCATCGGCGAGATCGTCGGGCTGTCGCGCGTCGTCGAGAAAGCGGTCTACGTTCAGTTCTTTGGCTTCAACGGGCAGCCCAATATCGGGGGCTTCGGCGAGGCGCGCATGCGCCATCGGTTTGAGCAGTCGGTGGCGGGTTCGTTGACCCTGCTCGACCACGAGTACAGGAAGCTCCTGTACTGGAAGATCGCGCTGAACAATGGCCACGGAACGACGCCGGAGATCATCGCGGCCATCAAGCCAATTTTCGACGTGTCGCGCGTGATCGTCGAGAACGCCGGCAACGCCAAGATCACGGTCTGGATGAACCGGTTGCCCAAGCCCGGCGAAGCGTTGCTGAACGATCCGGAGCGCTGGATTCCCGTCGCCGCTGGCGTGGGCATCAAGCGGGTGACGGTGTCAGGCGAAAAGCCATTCGGCTTCAAGAGCCAGGGATTCTTCGGCTTCGGTGTCGGTGTGTTCGCCCACAACATCAAAAGCGGTCCGGGCGGTGGATGTTTCGCCGTCAGCAACGGCTATGCGCCCACGTATTTTGCAGGCGAGTACACGGCGACCACGACCTGCTACCCGACCAGCTAAACCCAATCGGAAGAGTGACATATGAGCGATGAGCTGAAGCTCAGGACGGTGCTCGGCCGTCCGCTGCAGGATGTGGAGGTGGACGGGAATTTCCTGTACATCGACGGAAAGGCAACTGGAGCGGTGGACGCCGCCCAAAAGGCCGAACAACTCGCCCATGACTTCCCGGTCAAAGTTCACCCGATGCCGCTACGGCCTGGTATGCCGGTGGTGTTTCGGTCCAAATCGGGGCAAGTCCCCATGCACTTCGACCAACAGGGCACTGTTGTGCAGGGAGCTTCCCGAATCCTGGGGCAGGGTAAGGATGGTGTGGCACTGGATGTTGCGGCGGGAGCGCTCAAGGTAACAAACGAGGGCGTGGTGTCGGTGCCAGGCATGAGCATGCGAAGCACGCCGAGCGGCAACGGCACCCAGTACTTCACCGATAAGAGCCAATCAACGCACATCTGGATGCAGGTCAACCCGGATGGGTCTGTCAACATCTGGCAGCTTCTGGGATACGCCTCTACCGCCGAACTCGACGCCGTCGTGCAACGAGTGGCCGTCCTTGAAGCCGCAGCGGAGACTGGAGCCGAAACACCCGTCGATCAGATGCGGCCGGTGTTTGTCGGTGCAGACGGCAGGCTCATGACTCTCGGTGTGAACGGCCAGCCCGTCGAGTACTTCGATCCCAATCCCTACAGCTTCGAGCTCGACATACCCGTGCACTGGTTTCAGCGAGCAGTGGTCGCGGCATGGAACCGGCCGGCAATTGGGCCTACTGGTGCCGTCGCCATTGCGCGCGCGGTCGAGAACTCAGATATTCCGGCCCTGACCATTCCGGCAGATCCGAACCTGTGGTTGATCGTCGTGGTGCATGGCCAATCAAATGCGCCCGGCGCTCAGGGCTTGCCCCTTCTCCCGCCTTACGATCAGCCGTTCGAGTCGCACGCATGGATGCTGGGCGGTACCGGGATAGGCTGCCGGCTGGTACGGGATGACACGGGGGCGGCGGTTGGGTCTGAGCCGATCTATGACCCAGCCGTCACCACCGAACTGGTACCCCTGCAGTCAACGCAGTACGGCAGCCGCGGCGTGACGCTATGCGAGGGGTTTGCTGCCTATTTCCACCCGATGCTGCGCCGTCGGCTGGGATATGACATCAATGTCGTGTACATCAACGGCGGATATGGAGGACGCCTTGCATCGGCGCTGGCGAAGGGCACCATTCCATATGAGAACATCCTCAGGGCGGTGCAACGCGCGAAAGAGCTGATAGTAGCGCGTGGCGGCGTGCCTCATGTTCCGTTCGCGCTTTGCGCTCATGGAGAGTCCAATGCCGGCACGTCAGCGTATCGGTCTGAACTGGTTACCTGGCAAGGCGATTTCGAAGGCGACGCTCAGGCGATCACTGGGCAGTTGGCGCCCATCCCCTTTGTGTGCAGCCAAGCCAGCACCTTCGCGCACAGCGGCAGCGCGATTCAGAGCCGAGCTGTCCACGGTGTGCTGGCACCCTTCGATGCCGCTCGCACCTATCCCGGCAAATTCATAGTCGCGGGGCCCTACTATCCGGACGAGCTGAATGCAGACAACCCACATCGGCGAAATCGAGGGCATTTCCGCGGCGGTGAGTACATGGCCATGGCCGTGGAAATGGCACTGTTCGGAGGCAGGCCTTTCGGAGGCCTGGAGCCGGTAAGGGTTGAATTTGATGGGGGACGCGTGCTGACGCTCACCGTGGCCCCAGTCTATCAACACGCCGTCATCGACAACACCAATCCTAGCAACCCGCCGCTGCCTGATGGGTTTCACGGGTTTGAGGTGTTCGGGGGGGATGGTGAGCCGGTGACCATCAACTCGGTGACTGATAACGGGGACAACACGTATACGGTAACGACGGCCGAGGACGTGCCCGCTGGGGAGCACCGCGGCCTCGGTTACGGATTGCGAGGCTTCGATCTTCCCAAGGTGAATGGTCAGGGGCCCCGCGGCCAAATCCGGGATGGCCGGCTAACCCCGTCCGGTGTGGGCGGCGAGCCGTTGTATCACTGGATGTGCCACTTTTTTCTTGCATTCTGAGGGTATTCAAATATGCCAACCACCTATGAACTGGATGTCGAGTTCGATAATCCAAAGCTGCCTTTGCTACCCCGGTTTGTCGAGAACGGCCTTGTCGCGGCGTTTCGGCCGCACGACGATGCCGCCAGCCTGACCGACTTGAGCGGCAATGGAGTGACGCTGGAAGTGGCCGGCTCGCCGAGTTTCGATCCGCTTGGCGTTCTGGTTGGGCCCCCCGTTGGATACACGCTGTCCATCGCGGAGTCCCCCAGCTACACAAAGATGGTGGCCTATCGTATCGAGTATGAGCTGGAGACGCCTGCCGGCGGCATTATCCAGATCGCCGGTAGCCGGATGGGTTTTGGCGCTGAGGAAACCGGCTGCAGCCTGACGGCCGGTGTCTTCGCGCAAACCCCTGAAGACCCGACTGGAACGCGGTTGCAGCACGCAGCCCGCATGAAGCTGACGACGGGCTCCGCATCCAACTATCGCGGATCGAAGTTGGCGCAACCGGTCCCTGCCTTCCCATTTGCGAGCCCCTGGCAGTACGCGGCTCTCACGTTCGATGATCAGACCAAGACTCTTCGGATATTCGAGCCGGCAAAAGAGGTGTTCTTTGAGTATCTGACCGTGCCGGCGGCGCGGTCTTCCAACCCATGGCGCATCGGTTATTCGCCAGGTGCACCGGACAGCGTCGGACCGATGCGCGCGCGGGTGGCGGAGGCCCTCTTTTATGACCGTGCCCTGACCAGCGAGGAAGTCTCGGAGCAGTTTGAGTCGTCGGTCGCATATTTGGCGTCCCGTGGAATCGATGTCTCTGACGTTCTACTGCCGTAACCTCCGAGGAAATTATGAACGTAGATTTTTTCACCAGCTTCACGTACTCCTGGGCGCAGGCCGGCATCGTCGACGTGCTCGACGACTCGCAATATAAGCTCGGCTGGTCCTTCATCGGTGCCACGCCGCCCACGGTCGAGCAGTTCAACGCAGTGCATCAGCTCGCCGACAAGAAGCTGGCCTGGCTGTACCAGAACGTGAAGGCGGTCACGGACAACGCTGGCGTCACGCTGGGTCCAACCGTCTATACCGGGCTGCTGACGGCCATCCAGCGCGCCGCGGCGCACGGCCGGCGCGCCTTCACCGAGAACGGCACCTTCGTGGTGCCGGCCACCATTACGAAGATCCGGGTTTCGGGGTGCGGTGGCGGTGGTGGTGGCGGGGGTGGCGGCGGTGCCACTGGTTCTACCATCGGCGTCGCTGGTGGTGGTGGCGGTGCCGGCATGTTCGTGATCGACCAGGAGATCACCGTCACCCCCGGCCAGACGCTAGCCGTCCAGATCGGAGGCGCTGGCCTGGGCGGCACGGCCGGGACAAGCACGGTTAAGGCCGGCGACGGCACCAACGGAGGCGCATCGGCTGTGGTCGGCTTCGTGACGCTCACTGGCGGCAGTGGCGGCAAGGGCGGGGCTTCCGCAACTGGCGCGGGCTTGACTGAGGGCGGCGCAGGTTTCCCGGCCGGCGGTCGCGCTGCGCCGCACAGCGTGACGCCGCTTGTCTATAGCCTCGGTGGTATCGGCGCCGGCGGGCCATTCGGTGGCGCCGGCGCGGCAGGATCTTCGTCTGCGGGCGACCCGTCAGGGGGTAATAACGCCTACGGCTTCGGGGTCGGCGGCGGCGGTGGCGGCGGCCAGGTTACGACGGCTGCCAATGGCACGTCGGGCGGCAACGGCGCGCCGGGCCTGATCATTTTGGAGTGGTGACATGCGATATGCCTATTACGACCCGACCGGCGGCGCGGTGATTGGCTGGATTGACACCGAGCGCTACCACTACGACACGCTGCCCGACGCGGAAACGCTGCTCGAAGTGCCGGATGACTTTTCCGGATCTATCGAAGATGGCTGGGAAGTCGTCGGAGGTGCATTGCAGCCCGTCAGCGAATCGGCGTAGGACTGACCGCGTACAGCCGTAACGGCGACCTGCTTCGGCGGGTTTTTTTTTGTCTACGCCTGAAGCCGAGAGGAAAAGTGTGGAGATCGACCCCAACACCCTGAGCGCAGACGCCAAGGCGCTGCTGGTGGCCATCCAGACCATGCAAGCCCAGCAGCAGCGTCGAGACGCTGCCCAGCAGGAACAGCACCAGCGCGACAACGAGGCGCTGCAGCGGGAAATCATGGCGCTGTCGGCGGCCGTGAAAACGGGGTTCCCCGACGGCGACCTGGACGGCCATCGCCGCTATCACGAGCTGCTCATCGAGGAGGCGCTGGAGCGCAAGCGCATGCGCAGCGCCGTTTTCATTCACGTCGCCAAGGCTAGCACGTGGGCGGTCATCGTCGGGCTGCTGGCGCTGCTGTGGGCGGGATTCAAAGAGAGGATATTGAAGTGATCAATGAACTGACGCGACTGCTGCGTGGCGACGAAGGCGAGGTCCTGCACGCCTACCAGGACCATCTGGGCTACTGGACCATCGGCGTGGGCCGGCTCATCGACAAGAGGAAGGGCGGCGGCATCAGCCGCACGGAATCCGCACTGCTGCTGAGCAACGATATCGCCGAGAAGGAGGCCGAGCTCGACCGGCGCCTGCCGTGGTGGCGCGAGCTGCCCGACGCCCGGCGCGCCGTGATCCTGGCCATGGCATTCCAGATGGGCGTCGATGGGCTGCTGAGCTTCAAGAACACGCTGGCCTTGGTCCGGGCTGACAACTTCGACGGGGCCGCGCGCGGGATGCTGGCCAGCCTGTGGGCGCGCCAGACGCCCGAACGCGCGCACCGCATGGCCGAGCAGATGCGGACCAACACCTGGCACTTCAAGGAAGGCACATGAAACTGAAACCCGTAGACGACTGGCGCCGTGGGTGGCGCTGGATTTCCGTGCACTGCATGGCCGTTGCCGTGGCCGTGCAGGGCAGCTGGGCGGCCATGCCCGACGACCTGAAGGCGGGGATCCCGTCGGGCTGGGTGACGGGCGTGTCGATCGCTGTGCTGGTGCTGGGCGCGGTCGGTCGGTTCATCAAGCAGGGGAGCTCCGATGTTGACGACTCTACTGAGTAGCTTTGGTGGCTACATCGTCGCCGCAGTGGTCGCGCTGGTAGCCGTGGCCGGCGCCTACCTGCGCGGCCGCTCCAGTGGTAAAGGCGCCGAGCGCACAGAGCGCGACGCGAAGATCAACGAACAGGCCGCTCAGGCGCGCCAGGAAGTGCAGGAGGTGCGTAATGAAACGGCTTCTATGGCTGACGACGCTATCGCTGACTATCTTGAGTCTGACTGGGTGCGCAAGCCAACTGGCAAGGGTCGGCGTTGAATACTGCGAGCACGCCCGGCCAATCTGGTTCGATACGGCGGTTGAGGTGCGGGTTACGCCTGCTTCTATTCGGCGACAAGTGTCGATGCACAATGAAATCTGGGAAAGGTTGTGCCAGTAGAAACGGCTAAGCCTGTTCCAAACCAGGGGCCAACTATTCTCGTAAGTGTTCGCGCATTTTGACCGCTTGCGCGAAGTAGCGGCCAAAGCTCGTTACTGAGATGCCGCCTTTGGCAAAGAATATACGCAATCCATCCGCGTCGTGGACTTCCCGAAGGCGGCGAATCTCCGGCCTTTCTTCGACCCAAAGATATGCCTCGTCTGAATTAATGGAGCGGTCATAGGTTACCGTTACAAGGCCCAGCCTAACCCAATTGTCGACCATGGCCACGCGCATTGGTAGCTCACCAGGCTGGCCGTCGCGCAACAGATTGAATAGGTGAGTGTCTGGAATCGAATATGCGCCAGTCGCAAATTTTGGCGGTCCTTCTTTGTCTTTCAATACATTAACCGAACGCCTTACTTCTACGGCTGGAGTGATGCCACGCAAGAGTATGCTCGGCAAAATTTGCGCTTCAAGGCTGGTGATTTGCTTGATAACCTCGACGAAGGCGGGGTGACAAGTAGCATCTTCACGCGAGTCCATGGTTGACGCTAACAGGGCCAAATAGAGCTCTTCTAATAGTTCTTCTTCATGCGAAAAAGCCAAAGCTTGCAACGCAGGACCAGCAATGGAGGCCTTGGGCTCTTTCAGCGCGGCTTCGGGAATCTCCGAGATTTTCTCCGCCATCATCGCCGGGAAGCGTTTCTCAAAATAGATCTTTGCCTTTTCAATCCCGTAGTTTATGGCGGCCAACGGCAACAGTGCATTTTCGACCGTCTTTGTGACGATTACGCTTGATCGGGCAAGATTCTTGCCGGCTGCCTTTATTTCGGCTGTTTGGGCTGCCTCTTGCACGACTGCGCTAGCAACTTTCCCCAACGTTAGATTGGCTACGTTTGAATCATCGGTCATTGGTTGCCTCCTGATGTGTGAGATGTCACGCTCGCGCAGCAACACGCACCTTGCGGTGGGCGCTGAGGCGATGGAGTTTGTTTGGTAGGGCCACTTCAAAAATTCGATAAAAGCCGTAAGACGCGAGAATCGATACCGCGGTGGAGAATATCAACATGCTGAACCCCATGGTCCATGCTTGCAGTCCGAGTGCCGCAGCCACCTGGTGAAGTAGGGCGTTTACGGTCGTGTGGAATAGGTAGAGCGAATAGGAAATGCCGCCAAGCCACACCAGCGGACGCGGCACATGCAGGTTCATTCGTTCCTTGTGGGCCAGTGCCACGCCCAGAATGATCAGGGCGCTACTAAAGCCATACCTGGCCATGCCGTGACCGGCTTGCACACGGCCCCAAAACTGGATCGCCAGGAACATTGACCCCACAGCGATAAAGGCCGCGATCACCCACCGCGGGGGTGACTGGATGCGCGAGTGGTAAAGCAAACCAATTGCGACGCCCGCGACAAAATCAAGAATGATGGAATTGGTGAGCATGCCGACGTACGCCGACAGCCCGTAGGGCGTCTTAACGTTCAGGGAGAAGACCTCGAGGTAGAGCGGCAGCGCGACAACGGTAGCGAGCACCCAAAGGAAAAACAGGGACCAACGCCAGCGGCCAAAGAGCATGAACACGGCCGAGATGCCATAGAAGTACATCTCATAGTTAAGCGTCCAGCCCACTTCGAGCGTGGCATATCCGAAGAACGGCGAGTCGGTCGGGGCGAGGGGAATGAAAAATAGGCTGCGCAATAGCTGCGCCGGCCGGCCTGGCTCCAGGAACCACGCTGGACCGGGCACCAGGAAGATGAAAAGAAGGGTGGCCGCAATGTATGCTGGCCAGATGCGCAGCAATCGGCGGCCAACGAAGCCAAGGGCGTAGCCGGCGGTACCGTCTGACGCCGATGTCGAATGCACAAGAACAAAGCCGGCGATCACGAAAAATAGATCGACCCCGGCGCCACCGCTGAGGAACAGGAAGCGCGCGACCTCGGCCTGCCCCGGCGCAGTGACGAAGAACATGTAGTGCGAGAGCAGGACCATGAGCGCGGCAATGCCGCGCAGGGCCTGGATGCTTTCTATCTTATTTTGTTGCATGCCGTAGCTTAACGCACGGCAAGCTCCAATTCACGTCCCATGCTGGCCAGCGCCTCGGCGATGGTGTCGATCTTCGTGGCGTGGCCGAGGTCCACGATGCGGTTGACGTCCTGCTTGCGGGTGTGCAGCCGGCGCGCCAGCTCGCTGGGCGTGACACCCTGGGCGATCATTTCGTTGAGCAGCAGCACCTTGGCAGACACGCTGGCCGGCAAGCTGACCAGCACTTCGCCGGCCTGAACTGCTGACGGCGCCGGCACCTGGCGGCGGTCCTCGAAATAGAAGTCCATGGCGGTCAGCAGGGCGTCGGCCGCCATAGCTTCGGCCTCTTCGCGGGTATCTGCGCCAGTCAGCGCCTCGGGGATGTCGCGGAACGACACCATGAAGCCGGAGGTGTCCGGCTCGATCTTCGCGGGATAGCGCAACATAGCAATGCTCCAATTCGGGGTACGGTATCGCGAGCGGGAAGCCCCTGTCGGGGCCTCCTTTCCTACTTCAATCCCAACTGCTTCAGGATCGCTTGCCTCAGTCCTTCGCCAATCTCTTGGCCTGGGTGCCGGGGCAGGGTGGTTTGCTTGCCGTTCAGGTAGACCTTCGTGTGGTTGGAACCCTCTTTGAAAGTCGCCCCTTGGGCAGCGAGCCACCTCTTGAACTCGCTCTGTTTCACCGCACCTCCTTTGTTCGTTGACGATGGATGCATGGTAAACAAAAATGTTTACTTCGTCAAGAGGCTTGTTGCGTTGGCGCGTCGGCCGGCTCGGCCCGATACGGATGCCAGAACCAGTGGCTGTGCTTGTGGTGCCGCACGCGCATCCGGCGGAAGTAGATCCTGACCCAGCCGACATGGCCGGCCTCGATCACGACGTCATGCGGCCGGTCCACCGCCGTCTCGACGGGTGGCAGGGTGGCGGAAGCCGCGGCGCAGTATCCGCCGGGCACGCGGCGGAGAATCCCATTGTCTTGGGTCATGGCAATTTCCAGGTGATATACCAGCCCTGGTAGTAGCGGGCGCCGTCGATTTCCTCGAAGCCTCGCACCATCAGGGCCCGTTCGGTCGTGAAGGTCAGCAGCTCGACATCCATCAGGTCTGGTATCGGCGGCGGCAGGCGCTCGCCGTGCTGCGTGCGCACGACACGGAAGCACCGGACATAGCGACGCATGTCCTCCCGGTAGAGCGAGTACATGGAGACGGGGCCGGGGATGGTCGGCCAGTCCTCCTCCCGGAGGGGGCGGCCGAGCCGATGGCTGCGGTGGACGATACAGTCGGGCATAGCAGAAATACTGGTTGTTTATCCAGTATATCCGCTCTAGAATCAGTGCCAGATGGGCGGTGAAGTTACATTTTCCCGGGGTGGCATTGATGGGCGAGGCGGAGACCGACTGGCGGCAGGCTGACGACTACTACTGGGCCGGCGCGCCTGGCTGGACGATCTGCAGAGTATGGGTGGGCGGCGCCTATCGATACGAGCTCTGGCATACCCGCGACGGCGTCGGCCGTATGGTGGGCTCGCGCGCGTCATTCCAGGGTGCGGTGGCGCTGTTCGAGCAGCAGGCGAAGGGGTAGCGCTACCTGGGCTCAGGCGTGGCCACCAGCGCGTCGGCGGGGTAGGGCTGCAGGAAATCCCTGGAGTCCGCCGGGCCGGCGGCCAGCCAATCGCCATAGGCGCTGTCGGGCAGAATGACCACCATCCGCTTTTCTTTGTTCGGCGCGTGATACAGCTTGAACAGCGGATGATGGTCCGCGTTGATCGTCAGCATGGTGTAGGAGAGCCGCCAGTGGCCGCTGGCGTCCTTGTAGCGATCCCACAGGCCGGCGATGCCCATGGGCGCGCCGTCGGCTCGCGTGAAGCGGGTGGGGATCGCGTATTCGGTCTCGAACTGCGCTTTCATCTCCGGCCGGTGGTCGGGTTCATAGATGGCTTCGGCCGGGATGATGCAATGGTTGCCCTTGTGCCAGGCGTTCCGGAATGTCCAAAGCTTTTCTGCGGTCTCGGCTCGCGCGTTGTAGGTCCTTTTCTTTTCTGCTTCGGCCAATTTCGCTGCATGGGTGCCAGGCGGAATCATCCCCCAGCGACCGAGCTCGGCTTGACGCTCCGGCACGGCCTCGTCCCCTGAATCCCACTCCGGCGGCCGGCGGATGAATTCGCCTAGGTAGTCCGGCCACATATCCCACTTCGACGGCGGCACCGGAAGCCCGCGCGACCGGAAGTACTTCTCCATCTGCTCGCGCTTTTTCAGGGCTACGTAGTGGCTGCACATGGGCCTATCCTCGACGGTGGAATGGCCAGTATAGGCTGTCTAAAACTCGCATCGGCCTCAAAGAAAATCAAGGTCTTACGCCCACAAGTATCTCATCATCAATTAGACAGACGAGTAGTGAAAGCCTAGAAATATCAGAAACATAGGCTTGTTCTTCGATCAATTGACCGAGTACATCATTGTGGTGGCACTGATCGCGGTCGCGGCCATTGCTGTCTATCAACTGTTCGGCCAGGTGGTGCGATCCCAGACGGCCGCCATGGCCCGCGAGCTGGCCGGAGAGGACGGCACCACCGAGGCGCGTGCTGCGCAAACGGCGGCCGGCAAGGCCTCGGCGCAGACCAAGGCGCGCACGCTCAAGTCGTTCACGGGCAACGCCAAATGATGGCTGAGCGTGCGCCGACAGCGTTGGGGCAGGGCGGCCAGGCGCTGCCTGTCGTCCTGGCCCTGGCGGCACTGGCCGGGCTTGCCCTGGTGGCGCTGTACAACGTCGGCCAGACGGCCTCTGCCCGGGTCCGCCTGACGCACGCCGCCGACGCGGCGGCATACAGTGGCGCATTGGAGCAGGCGCGCACGCTGAACTTGCTGGCATATATCAACCGGGCCCAGGTGGCCCACCAGATAGCCATGGCGCATATCGTCACGCTGGCGTCCTGGGCGCGGTTCGGCCAGGCGCAGTCGACGCGGCGCACGCAGGGCAACCCTCCGGCGTCACTGATCTCCATGCTGTTCGGGTCTGCGGCCGGCGCGGCCTATGCGCGGTCCAGCAGCACTGGCGATGCCGTACCAGGGCTGGCACGCGCTTTCCAGCAACATGATCACGTCGTACACCAGGTGCTGCAACGCGCCGCCGTGGCGGCGACGGACAGCCTGGCCAAGGCGCGCTTGCAGAGCATGCTGCGCGTTCTGCACGCCAATTATCCAGAGCACTATGCCGACCCTGCCGGCCACGCAACCGCGCAGACCGGCCCAGTGCACTTGGCGCTGCTGCATGACAACAGTGCTGGTTACGTCGAGCAGCGGCGCGGCAATGGAGACACCGGCCTGCGGGGCATGATAGAGCTGTCCGCCGGGCGCCACGACTTCCTGCGTCCGCGCGACCTGACCCGCCACAGCTCCTGGATCGTGCAACGCACCTGCCCGACGCGCCGGCACGAGCTGCGGCGTCGCGGCGGCACCTGGCTTGACGACGAGGGCCGTTGGGGTTCGCTGGATACGCTGTCATACCATGCGTTGCGCTCCAACCGATGGATCGGCTGCTATTACCGCGAATACGCCATGGGGTGGGGGCAGGCCGGCGCGTCAACCGTGAAAGCCGGCGACTACGTCGACAAGCCACCCCAGGATTTTTCCCAACAGGATTTCTGGCGGTGGGTGCACGAGAACACCTCCTGGAACCTGTTCGCGGGACGCAGCAACCCGTTGGCCAATTCGTATGCCGTGGCGGGCGCGGCCCGCTGGCCGGGCAAAGGGCTGCCGTCCTACCACGATGTCGACCCTGGCGCCGCGCGCCAGCCATTGCGTTTTGCCATCCAGGTACGGCAGTCGGCCAGCGCGCTGGCGACGACCGATGCCGCGAGCAAGGTGGCGGCGCCTGCCGGGCGCTATGCGGCCGCTACCGGCCTGGCGGGCGAGGAGGCGGTCACCGTGACGAGCGCGGCAGAAACTTATTTTGCCCGGCCCGAGCCACGGGCAGATGGGCGCAGCGAGTATGCCAACCTGTTCCGCCCGTACTGGCAGGCGCGGCTGAGCGCGCCTGTCGCGCCCGAGACCGGCGAGGTGGCGCCATGAGGCCGCCTCGCCGATACCAAGGCCAGCATGGCCAGGCCGTGCTGGAGGC
This sequence comes from Bordetella genomosp. 2, assembly GCF_002261345.1. Classification (GTDB taxonomy): domain Bacteria; phylum Pseudomonadota; class Gammaproteobacteria; order Burkholderiales; family Burkholderiaceae_B; genus Bordetella_A. The sequence continues at coordinate 1,339,827 of NZ_NEVT01000003.1, forward strand.
CCTGTTGGCAGTGGCGCTGCTCGCGGCATGTTTGCATGGCGTGGCAACGGTAGGCGCGTTGCAGCATCGCGTGCTGCAGGCGGCGCATCTTAGCCGGCATGCCGCCTTCGCGGCGGCGCGAGGGCAGCTTCAGGTACCGGCCCCGCCCGACGCGACGGTGTCGGTCGCGCGCCGCGCGCATGACGATGCCGGGCCGAGGCCGAGCGACGCACAGGCCACGGTGCTGTCGCGCGACTGGCTGCGTGTCGATGAGCGCCTGCTGCGGGCGCAAGCCACGGTCACGCCGGGCAGCGCGGTGGCTTTCGCACAGCGCAATGGCCCGGCTGTGCGATTGGCGATACGGCGCTACACCTCGCTGGCGGCCGGCGCGGGACACGCAACCGGCGACGCGGCGGTACAGCAGCGCCTGGCCATGTCGGAAGCCGGGTGGTCGGGCGCCGCGCGCGACTCCACCGCGGCGGCGCAGAGCCTGCATGGGCGCATGCAGGCGGTGGATGCCCCGTGGGGCAGGGGCCGATGGTCGCTGGACTGGCTGTCCGCATGGGCGGACCTGGTGCCGGCATATCCCCGTGGCACGGAGCACTGACACCATGCGCGCGCCACCTCATGCCCGTCGTGCGGCCGACTGCTGGCCGGGTTACCGCGCCGGCCTGCTGCGATTCCGCCTGGCGCATCTGGGTCGGGGATGCATGGCGGTGGCAGGGCTGCTGGTGCCGCAGGCGCTGTCCGCCGGCATGCCGCCTCGTCTCGACGACTTGGCGCTGCCGCCGGGCAGCGTGCAGACGTCCCTGGGCGAAGGGCTGCGTTTGTACGGCATGCCCGCCGATATCCGCCTGCTCGATATACCGGTAGCCGTCGCGGACGTCATTCCACTGCTGACGGCGCGGCATCCTTCACTGTCCGACCTCGGAGTCTACCCAGGACGGGCCGTGTTGTCAGGGCGGGTCGGCGCGGATCTCTGGGTCATCATGCTGGAGCCCGCCGGGCCACGGCGTTCGCGGGGCAGCATCTCGGTGCTGGGAGGCAGGCCTGACGCGTCGCGCGCCCGGCCTGGCAGCGTGCCCTGGATGCCGGCCGGTGCGCGGCTGCGCCTCGATTTCGCCGCCCGCCAGCAAGGCGGGCAGGTCACGCACCAGGTATGGACGCTGCCGCTGCCCTTGGCCACCGCGCGTCGCGCCGTCGATGCCGGCTTGCGGCGCGCCGGCTGGCGCCGGGACGCCGCCCGGCCGGGGCCGCAACACTGGATGCGAGGCGCCGCCCGCCTGGTCATCAGCATCGTCGACGCCGATGGCGGCAGCGGGATCCTGGTGCAGCATCACGACGCGGGGGCGCCATGAAGATGGCCATTGTTCCATTCATGGCGCGTGCGCGCGCGTTGAGCGTATACGCCTTCGCCCTGGGCGCGGGGCTGCTGGCCGCCTGGGCGGCCCGCGAGCATATCCAGGCCCGAGTCCGGGAAATCGAGCGCGAGGCGGAAGTCGTGATGGTCGAACGGTTGGTGGCGGCCGAAGACCTGCCCGCGGGCACGCGCCTGCAGGCCGGCCATCTGGCGGTGCGCGACATCCCGCTGCCGTGGGTGCCCAGCGGCACGCTGGAACCCGAAGCGGCTGACCGCGCCATTGGCGCCATCCTGGCCAATGATGTCGGGCAGGGGGACCCGCTGCTCGATGTGCAGCTGATGCAGGAAGGCGCCTCGCCACCGCTGTCCGAGCTGCTGCCGGCCGGCCGGCGCGCCGTCACGCTGCCGGCTGACGAGATCAATGCGGCTTCCGGGATCCTGCGGGCCGGCGATGTCATCGACCTCTATGTATCGTTCGCGCATCGCGGGCAGCAGTTGACGGCGCCGTTGCTGCAGGGCGTGCGGGTCCTCGCGGCCGGCGGCGGGCCCGACGCCGCGCCGTCAGTCACCCTCGATACCGCGCCACAGGACGCCATCAAGCTCATTGCCGCGCGCCAGACGGGGGCCTTGACGGCCATGTTGCGGCACCGTGGCGATGCGGCCGTGCCGGGCCCGTCCGCGTCGGGCGACCTGGCCGCCCTGATGGGGCTCGAGAATCCGGATGCGTCGGCGCGGCGCGCGGTCCAGATTCTCTATGGCGACCGCGTGGATGCCGAAGGCGCGCGTGACCTGGATGGCGCGGCGGCCGGCCTTGCGGCCGCGGAGGGACCATGAAGCTGCCCTTCACGTTGGCGATGCTGTGCGCGATGGCGATGCTGGCGTGGCCAAGCGTCGCGGCCGAGCCCTTGCCGCTGACGCTCGAGGTCGGCCAGACCCACGTGGTGCGCCACGCGGGAGTCACCCGTGTGGCGGTGGGCAATGGCCAGGTGCTGAGCGCCGTGTCCGTCGATGGCCGCGAAGTCGTGCTGTTCGCGCGCCAGGAGGGCATGTCCTCGGTGCACGTCTGGACGCCCCGGGGCGTCGGCGCGGCCTACGAGGTGCAAGTCCGGCCAGCGGGATGGTCGCACATGCAGGAAGAGGTGCGGGCGTTGCTGCGGCACATTCCCGCGGTGCGCAGCAGCCTGGTGGGCGACAACATCGTGCTCGAGGGCGAAGATCTGGCGGACGATGACCGGGCCCGCGTGGCGGCGCTGGCCCAGCGCTATCCGCGCATTCTCGATTTCACCGGCCAGGTCGGCTGGGACCGCATGGTGCTGCTGGACGTGCAGGTCGTCGAACTGCCCAGCTCGCGCCTGCGCGAGTTCGGCGTGCAATGGGATGGCGCCACGCAGGGCGGCCTGCAGGCGGGGGTGGTATGGCGGCCCGGCTCGAGCGCGCAGCCGGGCGAAGCCGTCGAGGCTCCGCCGCTGACGGTCACGGGGCTGGGCGTCTTCGGCTATTTCGGCGCCAACGCCTTGCTGTCGTCGCGCATTGCCGCGCTGGCGCAGCGGGGCGAGGCCGTCATGCTGGCGCAGCCGCAGTTGCTGGCCCGCAGCGGCACGACAGCGTCCTTCCTGGCCGGCGGCGAGGTGCCCTATACCTCCACCGACGCGCAGGGCAACCCCAACACCGAATTCAAGCCATACGGCGTTTCGCTCAACATCACGCCGCGCATCGACCGCAACGGAACCATACGGTCGCGCATCGATGTCGAGGCCAGCTCGATCGATACTTCTCTCAGCGCGGATGGCGGTCCCGCCTTGCGGACGCGCCGCGCTTCCACCGAGTTCAATGTCCGCTCGGGCCAGACGCTGATCCTGGGCGGCTTCCTGTCGCGCGAACGCTCCAGCGAGCGCAGCGGCCTGCCGCTCTTGCAGGATATTCCCCTGCTGGGCGTGCTGTTCTCCGGGCGGCGCGAGCAACGCAAGCAGACCGAACTGGCCATTTTCGTGACGCCGCGCATCGTGTCCCAGGATCATCCCGAACTGGCCGCACGAGTGGAGCGCGGCCGCCAGGTGCTGGGGCAGGCCTTTCCCGATCCACCGCCACTGGGCACCGCCGTGCCGGGGCCGGACACGCCCGACTGGAGCGCGCATATGGGCCCGGGTTCCCAGTGGCAGGCCGCGGGCGGCGCGGCACTCGCTCATGGAGGCAATTGATCATGCTCGACATACATATGACATTCGAGGACGGGCAGCAGCGCACGATCCGCGCACCGTTGCCATTGGTCATCGGCCGCGCGCCGCAGTGCGGACTGCGCATCGCCAACTGGCGGGTCGCCAAGCGCCACGCGCGGCTCGATTGCCAGGGCCAGGCGCTGGAGCTGGAAGACCTGGGGTCGCTTGGCGGGACCTTCGTCAATGGGGTGCGCATTACCGTGCATCGCCCGGTGCTGCCGGGCGACGATGTGCTGATAGGCCCCTGCCGCTTGCGCGTGCGGATGCTCGCCGACGCCGAGTCCCGGGAGGCCGGGCGGGGCGAGGAGCCGGCCGGGCCGGCCACGCCGGACACAAGCCTTGCCGACGAGCCCGTTCCGGCCGCGCTGACCGCGTTGGCACTGCTGCCGCATCGCCGTCGCCTGCATGCGGCGCTGCTGCAGGCCCTGGACCTGCGGCGCCGCGACGTGGCGGGCATGAGCGATGGCCTGCTGCGCAGCGAGGCGCAACGCCTGCTCGGCGCCATCGTCGCGGCCGATCCCGAGATCCCCGCCCAGGCGGATCGCGCCGCGCTGTGCCGTGACGTGCTGGACGAGGCGGTCGGGCTGGGGCCGCTGGAGCCGCTGCTGGCCGATGCGGGCATCAGCGAAATCATGGTCAACCGCTATGACGAAATCTATATCGAGCGCCAGGGGCGCCTGTCGCGGCACGACGCGGCATTCAGCAGCGAGGATTCGGTGCGCTGGGTGATCGAGCGCATCGTGGCCCCGGTGGGGCGGCGCATCGACGAAAGCGCGCCCATGGTCGACGCGCGCCTGCCGGACGGTTCCCGCGTCAACGCGGTGATTCCGCCGGTTGCCCTGAAAGGCGCCAGCTTGACGATACGCAAGTTCCCGGCACGACGCCCGCAGATGGCCGATCTCATCGGCTCCGGCTCGATCGACCGGCCGATGGCCGAGTTCCTCTGCCTGTGCGTGCGCGCGCGCAAGAATATCGTGGTCTCGGGCGGTACGGGATCGGGCAAGACGACGTTGCTGAACATCTTGTCCAATGGCATTCCGGAGGGCGAACGCATCGTCACCATCGAGGACGCCGCCGAGCTGCGGCTGGACCACGAACACTTGATTGCGCTCGAGGCGCGGCCGGCCAACCTGGAAGGGCGCGGCCGCATCGATATCCGCGAGCTGGTGCGCAATGCCCTGCGCATGCGTCCCGACCGCATCGTGGTGGGCGAATGCCGCGGCGCCGAGGCCTTCGACATGCTGACGGCCATGAACACCGGCCATGAGGGCTCGCTGACCACGCTGCATGCCAACTCGCCGCGCGATGCGCTGGGCCGGCTGGAGGCCATGGTGCTGATGGCCGGAATGGATCTGCCCCTGGCCGTAGTGCGCGAGCATATCGGAGCCAGCATCGACATCATCGTGCAGCAGGCCAGGCTGTCCGACGGACGCCGGGTCGCCACCTCCATTGTCGAGATCACCGGCCTGGAAAGCGGCCGCATCCAGCTGCAGGAGCTGTTCCGCTTCCAGCACGGGCGGGGGTTCACGGGCTGCGGCTTGCTGCCGAGCTTTGCCGACGAATGGCGGGCCGCCGGCATCGGGCTGGATGCCGGCATGTTCTGCGGCGGCGCCGAACCTGGTTTCACGGCGGGCGGCCAGCCATGATCTGGCTGGCGGCCGCAATGACGATGGCGTCCGCCGGCGTGCTGGTCTGGCGCGCGCAGGCCTGGTTCGGACCGGCGCTGCGGCGCTATCGCGAGCTCTACACCCAGGATGCCGGCGTGCGCCTCGGCGAGGTCTTCCTGTTCATCGATCCGGCGCAGCTATGGCTGGCGGCCATGGTGCTGGCGGTCCTGGCCGGTCTTTTCGGCTTCGCCATCAGCGGCAGCACGGTGCTGGCATGCGGCGCCGCGCTGTTGGCGGCACGGCTGCCGCGTCACTTGATCGAGCGCCTGCGCCGCCGCCGGCTGGCACGTTTCGACCAGCAATTGCCGGGCGCCTTGCTGGCGCTGGCCTCGGCCTTGCGGGCGGGGGTCAGCGTGGCCACCGCATTGCGGCACATCGTCGATCACAGCGAGGCGCCGCTGGCCCAGGAGTTCGGGCTGATGCTGCGCGAACAGCGGCTGGGGGTTTCCTTCGACACGGCGCTGGCCAACCTGAGTGGCCGCGTGCCGTCGGAGGCCAGCGCCCTGGTGGCGGCGGCGCTGCGCGTGGCCGCCCACACCGGCGGCAACCTGGCCGAAACCCTGGATGGCATTGCGCTCACGCTACGCGAGCGCCTGCAACTGCAGGGCAAGGTACGCGCCCTGACCGCGCAGGGGCGCCTGCAGGCATGGATCATGGGGGGGCTTGCCGCTGCTGCTGATGTGGGTGCTGGATCGCATGGAGCCGGACGCCATGGCGGTGCTGTGGCATACCCCGCCGGGCTGGGCGGTACTGGCCGTCATGGCGGTGCTGGAGACCGCCGGCGTGGTGCTGATCCGGCGCATCGTGGATATCGACATCTGATGCTCTCGATACTGGCAGTCTGCCTGGCGGGCGCGGGCACGGCGGTAGCGGCCTGGCTGCTGGCCAGGCCGCTGGCGGATGCGCCGGCCGCGCCCGCCACGCTCGGACACATGCCGTGGGCCTGGCGGGCGGCATGGCCATGGCTGTCCGCCGTGGCCAAGGCATGCGGGCCATGGCTGCCATGGCGGCTACGGGCCCGCCTGGCGCGGGCGGTGGCACAGGCGGGCTTGCCTGCCGAGGTCACGGCGGCCCACGCCGCAGCCCTGGTCGGCAGCACGGCCCTGCTGGGCATGGCGGCCGGCGCCGCGCTGGCGTGGTGGGCCGGCTCGCTGGCGGCCGTGCCCTGGCTGGCGTCGGCTGGCGCCATGCTGGGCGGCGGCTGGCCCGTCGTGTGGGCGCACAACCGGGCGCGGCGTCGCCGCCGGCGCATCGGACGGGAGCTGCCGTTCGTGCTCGACATGATGACGTTGTGTGTCGAATCGGGCCTGGGCCTGCACGGCGCCTTGCAACAGGCCGAGCAGCATGGGCCGCCCGGGCCGCTGCGCCAGGAGCTGGCCCGGGCCTTGGCCGACATGCGGGCCGGCATGCCGCGCGCGGCCGCGCTCAAGGCGCTCGCCGAGCGCGCCGACGATCCGGCGGTACGCAGTTGGGTGGCGGCCCTGACGCAGGCCGAAGGCCTGGGCATGAGCATGGGGTCCTTGTTGCGGGGGCAGGCGGCACAGTGCCGGACCGATCGATTCCAGCGCGCCGAGAAGCTCGCCATGGAAGCGCCCGTCAAGATGCTGCTGCCCTTGATAGGCTGCATCTTCCCCTGCACTTTCATCGTGCTGGCGTTCCCCATCGCGGTGCAGCTATGGCAGGCGACGCAGTGAGCCCGCGCGCGCGCCGCCCGCTGGCCGTGGGCCGGATCCGGCTGGTGCGCGCACACGGCGCCCTCGGCCGGCTGCGTGGCCTGCTGTGCCGCGGGCGGGCGCCGGGCCCGCGCAGCGGGCTGTGGCTGGCGCCGTGCCGCGCCATCCATACCCTGGGCATGCGCCACCCCATCGATGCGGCGTTTCTCGATGCCGACGGCCGGCTGCTGCGCCTGGCGCGCAATCTGCCGCCCGGCCGCGTGGCGCTATGCCTGCGCGCGGCCTCGGTGGTCGAATTGGCGGTCAATGGCGTGGATACGCCGCTGCGCTATCGTCGCCGCCTGCGCGTCGCGGTGCGCCGCGCGCAAGCCCCGGGCAAGCGCGGGGCGTGCGGCAAGCGTGGCCGGACGCTATGAGGCCGGAGCGAAGAACCGCTCGCGCAAGGGCTGCAGCCCGATGCGGTCCAGTATTTCATTGAGCCGCTCGGCTGGCTTGCGGCGCGGCAGGTTCTTGTAGTGGGCGATGATCAGCTCGTTCTTCATCGAGTGTTCCCAGCCCACCAGTTCCGTGACGCTGACCTGGTAGCCATGCGCCTCGAGTTGCAGGCAGCGCAGCACGTTGGTGATCTGGCTGCCGAATTCGCGCGTGTGCAGCGGGTGGCGCCAGATCTCGGCCAGCGGGTCGGCCAGCGCGCGGGCCTTGTTCTTGCGCAGCACGGCGGCCACCTCGGCCTGGCAGCAGGGCACCACGACGATGTACTTGGCGTGCTTTTCCAGCGCGAACCGGATGGCGTCGTCGGTGGCGGTGTCGCAGGCGTGCAGGGCGGTGACCACGTCCACCCGCGCGGGCAGTTGCCCGGAGGCGATCGATTCGGCCACCGTCAGGTTCAGGAACGACATGCCGCCGAAGCCGAGCCGGGCGGCCAGCGCCTGCGACGAGGCTACCAGTTCGGCGCGGGTCTCGATGCCGTAGACGTGGGAGTCGTCGCGCAGCGCCTTGAAGAACAGGTCGTAAAGAATGAACCCCAGGTACGACTTGCCGGCGCCGCGGTCGACCAGGGTGACGGCGCCGCGTTCGGCCTTGACGTCGCGCAGCAGGGGCTCGATGAACTGGAACAGGTGGTACACCTGCTTGAGCTTGCGGCGGCTGTCCTGGTTCAGTTTGCCGTCGCGCGTCAGGATGTGCAGTTCCTTCAGCAGTTCGACGGATTGGTCGGGGCGGATCTCGGGGGCAGGGGACATCGGGGCGGCGCGCCGCGAGCGCGGCTGGCGAAAACCGGTATTTTACTGAAACCCGCGCCGCCGCCCCGCCGGTTGCCGGCTCAGTCCTGCGGGAATACCGGCTCGCCCAGATTCAGCATCAGGCGGTTGGCCCAGGCGAAGATGGCGTCCGAATGCAGCAGGTCCAGCACTTCGGCGTCGCTCAGGCCTACGTCCTTCAGCGCCTGGATGTCGGCCGCCGAGATCTCGGCCGGACGCTCGGTAATGGCGATCGAGAAGCGGGCGATAGCCTGTTCGCGCGGCGTGGTGCCGGCGCTGGCGGGATCGTCGAACACCTGTTCGACCACGTCGTCGCGCTTGGCCAGCTGGGTGAAGCGCTGCGCATGCACCGAGGCGCAGTACACGCAGCCGTTGATGCGCGACACCACGGTGGCACCCAGCTCGCGTTCGGCGCGCGGCATGCCGCCGGGCGCGTACATGATGGCGTTGAAGGCGGTGGAGCGCTGGCGCAGGATTTCCGGCTGGTGCACCAGGAACAGGTAATAGTCGGACACCTTGGCCTTGGGATGGCTTTCTTCCAGCACCGCGATCTGCTCGGGGCTGGCGCCCTCGACATCGACCACGTCCAGCCAGGCGCGCCATTCGAGCGTTTCGTTGGTGAAGCCGTGCGATTTGATGATGCGGCTCATGCGGACTCCTCGAGGGCTTTCATGGCTTTCAGGCCGGCGACCAGGCGTACCTGGTACGACAGGAAGGCGATCAGTTGCGACAGCGCCACCACCGCGGGGGTAGACAAGCCGGCGGCGGGCAGGGTATGCAGCGCGGCGCGGTCGCCTTCGACCGGCTTTTCGATCAACTTGCGGGTGAAGGCCAGGATGGCGGCCAGTCTCGCGTCGCCGGCATCGGCCGGCTCGCCGCGCTCCGCCAGCTCGACCAGCGCCGGCGCGGCGCCGCTGGCCGCCAGGCGCTCGCGATAATGCGCGGCCAGTTCCGGCGCGGGCGTCAGGCGGCAGGCATACAGCGCCACCAGCAGGCGCTCCTGCAGCGGCAGGCCGGGCAAGGCCGGGTCGAACAAGGCGTCATAGCTGCCCTGGGTGGCCGCGACCACCTTGTCGCGCTGGTGGCGCACCGCGTGGGTCTTGCTGCCGGGCGCCAGGCCGACCAGGCGGTCGACCAGGTCGTCGGCGGCGGAATGGGGGCGATCTTGCATATGCAGGCTCCTCGGGGTTATTGAGTGGCGGCGCGTGCCGCCACGGCGTCGCGCAGGAATTCCAGCACGGCCGGCCAAGATTCGGCGTCGGCGCGGGCGTTGGGGGCGGGGCTGCCGCCGCTGGTGCTGATGCGGCCCGAGACCGGGTGCGCGTATACCAGTTGCGTGGTGGGTACGTACGGAAACAGGATCGAGTGGCCGCCGCCCTCGTAGTCCAGCCATCGCACCGGGTACGGGTGTCCGGCCTCGCGCAGCGAGTCGCGCACCATGCGCGAATACAGCGAAGAGGGCCATGAGCCGTCGTCGGTGCCGGACAGCAGCATGACCGGGCCCTGGATGCGCTCGACGGGGATGCGGGCGCGCGCCACGGCGTCCGGGTCTTGCAGCGCGGTCAGGATGGCCCGCTCGTGGCGGTGCGGCGCCGGCCCCTCGTCGAAAGGGGCCCAGGTCGCGGTGCGGTTGCCTTCCCAGACATGCGGCAGCGGCTTGCCGCCGAGCAGCCAGGCCGGGCCTTCGCGGCCGATCCTGGGGTCGCAGGCGTTCTGCGCGCTATGCACCACCGCGCCCGGCACGTAGGCGACTACGGCCGAGACCGCCTCCGGGAAGGTCGCACCCAGCAACAGCACCAGTTCGCCGCCGCGCGACTGGCCGCTGACTGCGACGAAGTCGTGGGCCGGCTTGAGCGTGCGCCGCATCCAGCCCAGCCCGGTCTGGAAGTACTCCAGCGGCGTGTTGGAGATGTAGTCGGACAGCCCGGGCGCCTTGAAGTAGGCCAGCGCCAGCGCCGCGTAGCCGCGCGAGGCGTATAGGGCGGCGCGCGGCTCGTTGATGCCGCCGCCCGAGCCGTTCAGGATCATGACTGCCGGATGGGGGCCCGGCCCGGCGGGCGTGTACAGCACGCCGACCAGTCCGTCTTCGCGGATCTCGCGGCGCGTCACGCCGTCGGCCGCCAGGCGCTGCACCAGTTCGCCCTCGAGCGCCACACCGGGCGCGCGCACGTTGACCTGGGTGCGCAGCGGCTCGACGACGGCCGAATGGAAGTAAGTGCGGCTGGCTCCGTCTTCGGGCACCTGCGCCCAGATCAGCCCCATCGGGCTGACGTCCTGGTAGCTGCCGGAGGCGGGCGCATCGCGCGACAGGTCGACGCTGCCGGCCGCGTCGGCGCGGTAGTGCGCGCTGCTGGTCCAGGCGATGCCGTCGCGCAGCGTGCGGGTGGCGATCTCGACGGACTGGCCGGGCGCCAGTCCATCCACGCGGATCTGGCGGGCGACGTCGATCAGGTCGTCGGCGGGGGTGATGCGAAGCGTGGGCCGGGTCATGCAGGGCTCCATGAGAATCCGGGATCCGCCGCGCCGGCAATCGGTGCGGCGGGCGGCGGCGCGGGTTACTGTGCGTCCGCCTTGCTGACCATCTGCGCGGCGGTGCGGTCGCTGGTCATCGGCGTGACCTTCAGGCCCTTGCGGGCCGCCCAGATGTTCTTGTAGTGGTACAGCGGGATCACGCCCACGTCGTCCGACACCACTTGCGCCGACGTGCGCAGGATGGCCTCGCGCTTGGCCGTGTCGAATTCCGCCGTGGCCTGCGCCAGCGCCTGGTCGACCTTGGGATTGCTGTAGTGGCCCCAGTTCGAGGCGCCCAGGCCCTTGTCGGGCGCGACCGTGGCCAGCACATTGACCAGCGCATAGCTGGCTTCGCCGGTGCCGTTGCCCCAGGCCAGCATGCTGACCGCGTATTCATTCTTGCGCGCGCGGCTGGAATAGACGGCCCACGGCATGACTTCCACCTTGGTCTTGACGCCGATGCGGGTCCAGAACTGCGCCACCGCCTGCGCCGTCTCGGGGCCTTGCGGATAGCGGTCGTTGGGCACGTGCATGGTCAGGTTGAAGCCCTCGGGGTAGCCGGCCTCGGCCAGCAGGGCCTTGGCGCGCTTGGCGTCGTAGGCGATGTCGCGGATGTCCGGGTTGTAGCCGAAGGTGTCCTTGGGCATCCACTGGTTGGCCACGGTGGCGGCGTCCTGCAGGATCCGGTCGACGATGGCGGGGCGGTTGATGGCGATGCTGAGCGCCTGGCGCACCCGCACGTCCAGCAGCGGGTTCTTGGGCAGCGGCTTGCCGGCATTGTCGGTGATGTACGGGTTGGGCGCCGGGTTGAAGCTGGGCTGCAGCAGCATGACGCGCAGGCCGTCGTACGGGAACACCGTCACGCCGGGCGATTTCTTGAGCTTGTCCAGGTCGGACACCGACACCTTGTCGATCACGTCCACGTCGCCGGCCAGCAGCGCGGCGGTGCGGGCCGCGGCGTTGTTGATGTAGCGGTAGTTGACCTTGTCCCAGACCTGCTTTTCGCCCCAGTAGCCGTCGTTGCGCGCCATGATGACGCGGTCGCCCGGCGTGTAGGACACGAACTTGTACGGGCCGGTGCCGATCACGGCCTTGCCCGAGTTGTAGTCTTCGGTGCTGGATTTTTCGCCGACGTGCTTGCTGACGATGTGCACCGAGGCCAGGTTGAGCGGCAGGTCGGGGTTGGGGATCTTGGTCTTGATGACCAGCGTCAGCGGATCGGGCGCCTGCATCGACTCGATGGTGCGCAGGTAGCCGGCAAAGGTGGCGACGCTGCCCGGCACGTCGCGGGCGCGCGTGTACGAGAAGATGACGTCCTCGGCGGTGAACGGCTGGCCGTCCTGCCACTTGACGTCGGGCCGCAGCTTGAATTCCCAGGTGGTATTGTCGAGCGGCTTCCAGCTCAGGGCCAGGCCGGGCTGCAGCTTGTTCCACTTGTTCTCGACCAGCAGGTCCCAGAAATGCAGGTCGACCGAGCGGTCGCCCGCGTGGTTGTTCAGCTGCGGGTCCAGCGACGACAGGGGGTCGGCGAAGCCGATGCTCAGGTCGTCCGCGGCGGCGGCCGCCGACAGGCCGACGAGGGCGGCGGCAAGGGAGGTCAGGATCAGGCGCTTCATGGTTCGGGTTTCCATTGGGAGGATTGGGGGCGGCGGCGAGCCGGCCGGTTCATTTCCCGTCATTCAGGTGACAGGCGCTCAGGTGATTGATGGCGATGCCTTTCAGCGTGGGCGCTTCCACTTTGCAGCGCGGCATTGCGTGCGGACATCGCGGGTGGAAATGGCAGCCGGGGGGCGGGTGCAAGGGGCTCGGGATCTCGCCCTTGATGGCGGTGAACGTCTTGTGGCGCGCGTCCAGGCGCGGGATCTCCGCCAGCAGCGCCTGGGTATAGGGATGGTTGGCGCGCCGGAAGACCTGCTCGACCGGCGCGCTCTCGACCACGCGTCCCAGGTACATGATGACCACGCGGTCCGACAGGTGCTCGACCACGCCCAGGTCGTGGCTGATGAACAGGTAAGTCAGGCTCAGTTGCTCGCGCAGGTCCATGAACAGATTGAGGATCTGCGCCTGGATCGACACGTCGAGGGCGGCCACGGCCTCGTCGCACACCAGCACCGACGGCTGCACCGCCAGCGCCCGCGCGATGCCGATGCGCTGGCGCTGGCCGCCGCTGAACTGGTGGGGATAGCGATGGCGCAGCGCCGGGTCCAGGCCGGCGCGCTGCAACTGGGCGCTGACATAGTCGTCCAGTTCGCCGCGGCCCGCGATGCCGTGGATGGCGGCCGCCTCGCCGACAATCTGGTCCACGCGCAGGCGCGGATTCAGGCTGGCGTACGGGTCCTGGAAAATCATCTGCACCTGCAGGCGCGCGCGATGCGCCTGGCGGGCATCCATGCGGCCGCGCGGCAGGCCGTCGAACCACACTTCGCCCGCCGAGGGCGGCAGCAGGCCGGCGGCGATGCGGCCGAGCGTCGATTTGCCGCAGCCCGACTCGCCCACCAGGCCGACCACTTCACCCGGCCGCACCAGCAGGTCGACATGGTCGACGGCGCGCGTCACCGCGGGAGGACGGGCCAGCCCGAGCCGCTGCGCCAGCCGTCCGGCGGCGCCTACGCGGCGCTCGCCGAAGCGCTTGCTGACCTGCCGCAGTTCGATCATGGGCGCCGGTGTCGTGGCGGAAGCGTTCATGCCACCTCCGCGACCTTGAGAGTCGGATAGAAGCAGCGCACCAGGCGGCGCGGCGCGGGTTGAGTCATGGCGGGGCGTTCGCCGCAGGCTGCGCCGGCGCGCGGGCAGCGCGCCGGCGCAGCCGGCCGGCAGCTCGAGCAGGTTCGGGGTCATGCCGGGGATCTGGCGCAGGCGCTGGCCGCGGCGGTTGTTGCCGGGCAGGCTGCCGATCAGGCCGGCGGTGTAGGGGTGCAGCGGCGCGTCCAGCACGTCGTCGACCGGGCCGTGCTCGACGATGCGGCCGGCATACATCACGGCGACTTCGTCGGCCAGCCCGGCCACCACCGACAGGTCGTGGGTGATCCAGATCAGGCTGGTGCCGTGCTGGCGCGCCAGCTTCTGCACTTCGGAAAGAATCTGCGCCTGGATGGTGACATCCAGCGCGGTGGTCGGCTCGTCGGCGATGATCAGGTCGGGGCGGTGCAGCAGCGCGATGGCGATCGCCACGCGCTGGCGCATGCCGCCCGACAACTGGTGCGGGTAGGCGCGCAACCGGTCTTCGGGGCTGGGGATGCCCATCATGCCCAGCGTGTCGCGCGCCAGGGCGCGCGCCTGCCCGCGGGTCACGCGGCTGTGGGCCCGCACCGCCTCGATCATCTGCGCGTCCACCCGCAGCACCGGGTTGAGCGTCATCATCGGGTCCTGGAAGATCATGGCGACGCGGTTGCCCTGCAGGGCGCGCAGTTCGCGCGGCGCCAGGCGGGTCAGGTCGCGGCCCTGGAACAGCACCTCGCCGCCGACGATGCGGCCCGGCGCATCCACCAGCCCCATGATCGAGAAGCCGGTCACCGACTTGCCCGAGCCGGATTCGCCCACCAGGCCCAGGATGCGGCCGCGCTCCAGCGTGAAGGACACGCCGTCGACCGCCGGCAGCACGCCGGCACGCGTGAAGAAATGGGTGCGCAGGTCGCGCACCTGCAGGGTGGCCGGCGCGCCGGCGGCGGACGGGGGCGCGGCGGTCATTTGTGCGTCCTCGGGTTCAGCACGTCGCGCAGGCGGTCGCCCACCAGGTTGATGGCCACGATGGTCACCAGCAGCGCGATGCCGGGGTAGAAGCTGATCCAGTAATCGCCCGACAGCATGTACTGGTAGCCATTGGAAATCAGCAGGCCCAGCGACGGCTCGGTGATCGGCACGCCCAGGCCCAGGAAGCTGAGGGTGGCTTCCAGCGTGATGGCGCGCGCGATCTGCAGCGTGCCGATCACGATCAGCGGCGGCAGGCAATTGGGCAGGATGTGCCGCAGCATGATGCGCCAGTCGGGAATGTCCAGGCAGCGCGCCGCTTCGACATACTCGCGGCGCCGCTCGACCAGCGCCTGGCCGCGCGCGGTGCGCGCGTAGTAGGCCCATTCCAGGATCACCAGCGTCAGCACCACGTTGCCGACCCCCTTGCCCAGGTAGGCCAGGATCATCATGGCCACCAGGATCGAAGGGAACGACAGCAGCAGGTCGACCACGCGCATGATGAGGGCGTCGACGCGGCCACCGGCGTAGGCCGCCAGCAGGCCCATCAGCGTGCCCACCACGCCGGCGATCAGGGCCGAGCCCACGCCCACCATGAGGCTGATGCGCAGGCCGTACAGAATGCCGGAATACAGGTCGCGGCCCTGGCCGTCGGTGCCCAGCAGGTAGACGTAGGTGCCCAGGCCGTTCTCCGTGCCGGGCGGTAGGCGCGCATCGAGCACGTCCAGCTGCAGCAGGTCGTAGGGGTTCTGCGGCGTGATCCAGGGCGCCAGCGCGGCGGCCAGGATCAGCACCGCCGACACCGCCAGGCCCAGCACCGCCACCCGGGAGGCGAAGAACTCCGCCAGGTTGCGGCGCCATGGCGATTCGCGGCGCAGGGGGATGGCGACGGTGTTCATCGGGCGGCCTCCGCTTCCAGCCGTACCCGTGGGTCCAGCAGCTTGTACAGAATGTCGACGACCAGGTTGAGCGTCACGAACAGGCACACGATCACCACCAGGTACGACACGATGACCGGCCGGTCCAGGGCGTTGATGCTGTCCAGGATCAGCTTGCCGGCGCCCGGCCACGAGAAAATGCTCTCGGTGACGACCGCGAAGGCGATGGTCGAGCCCAGTTCGAGCCCCAGCACCGTCACCAGCGGGATCAGCGTGTTGCGCAGCACGTGCACGCCGACCACGCGCAGCGGCGACAGGCCCTTGGCGCGGGCGAACTTGACGTAGTCGAGCGGCAGCACTTCGCGCACACCGGCGCGGGTCAGCCGGATCACCAGCGAGATCTTGAACAGCGACAGGTTCAGCGCCGGCAGGATCAGGTGGCGCAGGCCGTCGAGCGTCAGCCACGACCACTGCGCGCCCAGCAGTTCGCGCGTCGCGCCGCGCCCGCTGGCCGGCAACCAGCCCAGCGATACGCTGAAGGCCATGATCAACATCAGGCCGACCCAGAACGTGGGCAGCGAAAAGCCCACGATGCTGCCGGCCATCAGCGCCTTGGACAGCGGGTGCTCGGGGTACAGGCCGGCCAGCAGCCCGAGCGGCAGGCCGATCACCACCGCCAGCAACAGCGCGGCCACGGCCAGTTCCAGCGTGGCCGGCATGCGGTCCAGGATGAGCTGGATGGCCGGCATGTTGTAGACGAAGCTGTTGCCCAGGTCGCCATGCAGGGCGCCGGACAGGAAGGCCAGGTACTGGCGCCACAGGGGCTGGTCCAGGCCCAGCCGGGCGATGATGCGCGCGCGCTCGACCTGGTCGACATCCTGGCCGATCAGGATGTCGACCGGATTGCCGATGGCGTGCAGGCCGATGAAGACGATCAGCGTCATCAACAGCACCACCACCAGCGCCTGAGCCAGGCGGCGAAGCAGCCAGGCGGTCATGCGAGCGGCTCCTGCACGCCCTCGGCGGGCACCCATTCGTCGCCGTAGACCTCGGGCTCGGCGAAGGCTTCCATGTTGGCGTAGTGCTGGGCCACATCCTCGCGGTAAAGCAGGCCGGCGATCCCCTGCGCCAGCCGCTTGGCGCCGTCGCTGATGGCCGGGATGTCGCCCGACACTGTGCCGTGCGTCAGCGCGGCCGGGTAGGCGAAGCAGTGCACGCGCTCCAGGCCCGGGCAGGCGCCCGGGGTCTTTTCCTGCAGCTCGAAGGCCGGGCCGAGGTCGGGGGAGTCGGTCAGTTCCTGGTCTTCCTGGCCGGGCGCCGGGGTATAGCGATCACCCCAGGCGCGCACGTGCGGCGCCAGGGCGGCGAACTCGGGCCGCGCATGCCAGTCGATGCGGAAGCCCGTCGAGAGGATCAGGAAGTCCAGCGCGAACACGCCGCGCGGCGTGGCGATGCGGATCTCGTCGCCCTGCATGGCGGCATCCAGCACCGGGCAGCCGAGGTTGAAGCGCGCATTGGGGTGGCGCGACACGCGCAGCGTGCTGCCGCGCGGCGGCGGCACCTGCTGCACATTGATGTAGTGGCGGATCTTCCATTTCCAGTCGTCGGGCAGGCCCAGGTGGCCATGCACCAGCCCGGCATTGCCGGCGCCCTTGCCCTTGTTGACGCGCGGGATGTCGGCGCGGCGGATCAGCAGGTCGACGCTGGCCGCGCCGGCTTCCAGCGCGGTGGCCGCGCTGTCCATGGCCGAGGCGCCGGCGCCGATCACGCCGACGCGCTTGCCGGCCAGCGTGGCGTAATCCATGGGGTCCGACGAATGCGCCCAGCGGTTGCGCGGCAGGGCGCGCGCGAATGCCGGCACATAGGCGCCGCCCAGGCCGTCGCGGCCGGTCGCCAGCACGACGCGGCGCGCCAGCACGCAGGCGGCACCCGCCGGCGAAGCGATGTCCAGCTGCACCACGCCATCGCCGCGCGGCGCCACGCGCCGCACTTCATGCAGGTTGCGCACGTCCAGGTCGAGCACGCGCCGATACCAGCGCAGGTAGTCCATCCACTGCAGGCGCGGGATCTTGTCCAGCTCTTCCCAGGCCTGCGCGCCGAACTGCGCCTCGAACCAGGCCCGGAACGTCAGTGCCGGCAGGCCCAGGGCCGGGCCGGTCAGTTGCTTGGGCGAGCGCAGTGTCTCCATGCGCGCGGTGGTGGCCCACGGGCCTTCATAACCCTGCGGTGCGCGATCGAAGACGGGCGCCTGCACGCCCAGGTGGTGGAGCGCGGCGGCGGCCGCCAGGCCGGCCATGCCGCCGCCGATGATGGCGACGTCCAGCACGGGCTGGCCATCCACCGTACAGGGCGGCACCCAGCGCCGGGCCGGGAGATCCAGCCAGGCCAGGTCCTGGCGCAGGCGCGCTTCCAGCGCGGCCAGGCCCGACGGCGAGCTTGCGGCGGTCGAGGTCATGATGCGGAATCCGAAAGAGGGGTGGCTTCGCCGTAGATGGATTGCAGCAGCGCGGCGTGCTCGCTGGCCGCGTGGCGCACGAAGCCGGGCAGCAGTTCGGCGGCGGCCTCCGCCAGCGCTTCGGCGGTCGCCAGGACGGCGGGCAGGGGCGGCTGCGACTGCGGCGTGATCACGCCGAAGAAAAAAGGAATCTCCACATCGAGCAGGCGGATCGCCACGCCCTCCAGCGGTGCGCCGTAGGCGGTCACCGGTTCCAGCACCGCGGCGCCCAGGCCGGCCCGCACGGCCGCCAGCGCGTTGACCGACGAGTTGGTCTCGATCAGGCCCGGCCGCTTGCCGCCGCGGTCGGCCAGCGCCTGGTCGAGCCGGCGGCGCAGCCGATAGGGGTTAGCCATGGTGATGAGGCGAAGGTCGGCCAGCGCCTCGGCCGGCACGGTGGCCTGCGCGGCCAGCGGGTCGTCGGCCGGCAGCGCCACCACGCACGGCGCCTGGCCGATCCAGTGGACCGTCAGCCCGCGGTGCTCCAGCGGCAGGCTGGTGGCGCCCAGCTGGGCGGCCCCGGTCAGCACGTCGTGCAGCACGCGCTCGGGCGAAGCGCTGCGGATGTGGATGTGGGAGGTGGCGGTATGCGCTTCGATGCGCTTGAGGGCGGCCGGCAGCAAGCCGGTGGACAGGGCCGAGGTCGCCGCCAGACGCAGCGGCCGCGCATCGCCGCGCGCGATTTCCTCGGCGCGGTTGCGGATCTGCTGCAGGTTGACCAGCGCCCGTTCGACGTCATCGTAAAGAAGAAAGCCTTGCTCGGTGGGCGTGACGCGCGGGCCGTTGCGGGTGAACAGCGCATAGCCGATCTCCGCCTCCAGTTCCTGGATCAGGCGGGTGATCGCGGGCTGCGAACGGCCCAGCAATCGGCCGGCAGCCGTCACGCTGCCGGTGGACATGACGGCCGCAAAGGCCTCCAGCTGGCGTAATTCCATTTCTTTGGTTTATGTCAAAGACGAATTCTTGCGCCGCTAGTATGTGCCTTACAAATACTTAAATGACATAAGTAAATTCCCCTAGCGCCCGGCGCGCCAGCCGGCGCTACGCCCGTGCGGCCGCCAGGGACTGTTGTGCTGGCGGAACACGCATCGATGTGCAAACGTTACGCCCCTTGTACCGATGCCTGGTCGCAACCAAAATACCCGGGATTAATTATTTTCCGCAGCGGCGGTAGGGCCAATGACCGATGTAGCCAGCGCAGTGCCGGACGTAGGTATGCCGAAGACGGCCGTCCTTGTCGTGGACGACAATGCCACCGTGCGCTGGCTGCTGGCCGAGCTCCTGGCGGTCGAAGGCTACGAGACATGCGAAGCCGGCGACGCCGACGAGGCGATGCAATGCATGGCTTTGCGTCCCGATATCCAGGCGGTGGTGACCGATATCGAGATGCCGGGCTCCATGAACGGCCTGGCCATGGCGGCGAAGATCCGCGCCGCCTTCCCGGGGACCGCGATACTGATTACCTCCGGCCGTCACCACCCGTCGGCCGCCGACCTGCCGCCGGGCAGTGCCTTCCTGGCAAAGCCGTGGCTGCCGGGGGATGTCATCGCCAGGCTGCAGCAGTTGCTGTTGTCGCACCCGGATGCCGCGTGAGCCGGTGCGCCCGCCGCCGCGGCAGCGGCGGGTTCAGGCGGCCGGCGCCACTTGCGGGAAGTACAGGGTGAATGTCGTGCCGGTGCCCGGAGTGCTGGAGACGTCGATCTGCCCGCCGGACTGCGAGACGTAGCCGAACACCTGGCTCAGCCCGAGGCCGGTGCCCTGGCCGGCCGGCTTGGTCGTGAAGAATGGTTCGAATATCTGGCCGAGCGTCTCGGGCGGCATGCCCGTGCCGCTGTCCCGGACCACGATGGCCACGTGCCGTCCGCCGGCGCGGTGGCCGTGCGAGACTTTCGGGACGGCGCCGACGGATCGGACGTGGATCTCGAGCCTGCCGCCCGACGGCATGGCGTCGCGCGCGTTGATCACGAGATTCAGGAGCGCCGTTTCCAACTGGCTGCGGTCGGCGCAAATGACGCAAGGCTCATCGGCGAGCCGGTAGTCGACCTGGATTGCCGAGCCGACCGTGGGCATCGAACAGCGGATTCATTCCGTCGATGCAGTCGCGCACGTCGAATGCGGTCGGCTGGAGAGACTGGCGGCGGGCATAGGCCAGCATCTGCCTGGTCAGCTGCGCCGCGCGCCGCGTCGTATCTGCAATGGAGTCCAGATGGTAGAGGCGCTTGTCCGGCGGCAAGGCCGGGTTGCGCAGCAGTTCGGCATTGCCGCCGATGACCGACAGGAAGTTGTTGAAGTCGTGCGCCAGCCCGCCTGTCAGGCGGCCCAGCGCTTCCATTTTCTGGGCCTGGTGCAGCGCTTCCTGGGCGGCGCGCAACTCTTCCCTGGCCTGGCGCTTGTCGGTTATGTCCCGGGTAATTTTGGCATAGCCTATCAGCCTGCCCGCATCGTCGCGGATCGGGTCGATGACCACGCTCGCCCAGAACTGCGACCCATCCTTCCGGACGCGCCAGCCTTCCGCTTCGAAGCGCCCCTCGGTGGTCGCGGTCTGCAGCGCCCGGCCGGGCACGCCGGCGGCGCGATCGTCCGGGGTATAGAAGCAAGAAAAATGCTTGCCGATGATCTCGGCGGCCCGATAACCCTTGAATCGCTGCGCGCCGGCATTCCAGCTGGCCACGAAGCCGTTTGCGTCGAGCAGGAAAATGGCATAGTCGAGCACCGCCTCCACCAGGACTTTATAGCGGTAGGGCTCGTCGAGGCCGGCGAGGTTGGTGATTTGATTCCTTTCGTCTAGCCCGGCTCGGCGCGTGGTCATCGGGATTCCATGGGTAAGGCTGCTTGTCGCTGGATGGCGCCCGAATCGATGGAGATCGATGCGGCTGATGCGGGGCCGGCTTGGCGTATCCGCCGCGCGGGACAAAGAAGCATACTCTCTATCCGGCATGCACAGTTGGCAGCGTTTGTACGGGACTGCTAATGGTCTTGCATATCCGGCGGCGCCGCGCCGCGAGGGCGATCGCATTCCCTCGCGGCGCTGGCTGGAAAAGGCATCGCGCCCGCTGCCATGGCGCGATGCCCGGGCTGGCGCTCAGAAGTCCATGGCTTCGGCCGGCGCGGCCTGCCGCTTGGTTTCTTCCGGAACTTGGGCCACGGTGGCGTCCGTCGTCAAGATGAGCCCCGCGATCGACGCCGCGTTCTGCAGCGCGGTCCGTGTGACCTTGGTGGGGTCGACGACGCCGATATCGACCAGGTCGCCGTATTCGCCCGTGGCGGCGTTGTAGCCGTAGTTTCCTTTGCCGTCCGCCACCTTGGCCACGACCACCGACGGCTCGTCGCCGGCGTTGGCGACAATCGCGCGCAGCGGCGCCTCGAGGGCTCGCAGGACGATGCGGATGCCCGCATCCTGGTCGGCGTTGGCGCCCTTGAGCTGCTCGATCGCCGCGCGGGCGCGCAGCAGCGCCACGCCACCGCCCGGCACGATGCCTTCTTCGACGGCTGCGCGCGTGGCATGCAAGGCGTCTTCGACCCGGTCTTTCTTTTCCTTCATTTCGACTTCCGTCGCGGCGCCGACCTTGATGACCGCCACGCCGCCGGCCAGCTTGGCCACGCGTTCCTGCAGCTTTTCGCGGTCGTAGTCGCTGGTGGCGTCTTCGATCTGCTTGCGGATCGACTTGACGCGAGCCTCGATGGCGTCCTGTTTGCCGGCGCCGTCGATGATGATGGTGTCTTCCTTGCGCACCTCGACCCGCTTCGCGCTGCCCAGGTCTTGCAGCGTGGCTTTCTCCAGCTGCTTGCCGGTTTCTTCCGAAATGACCGTCGCGCCGGTGAGGATCGCGATGTCTTCCAGCATCGCCTTGCGGCGGTCACCGAAGCCCGGCGCCTTGACGGCCGCCACCTTCAGTACGCCGCGCATGGCATTGACCACCAGCGTCGCGAGCGCCTCGCCTTCCACGTCTTCAGCGACGATGAGCAGGGGCTTGCCGGCCTTGGCGCTGCTTTCCAGTACCGGCAACAGCTCGCGCACGCTGGAGATCTTCTTGTCGTGCAGCAGGATGAGCGGGTCCTCGAGCTGGGCGACCTGTTTCTCGGGGTCGGTCATGAAGTACGGGCTGAGGTAGCCGCGGTCGAACTGCATGCCCTCGACGATATCGAGTTCGTTGTCCAGCGACTTGCCGTCTTCGACCGTGATCACGCCCTCGCGGCCGACTTTTTCCATTGCGTCGGCGATGATCTTGCCGATCGCCTCGTCGGCATTGGCCGACAACGCGGCCACCTGCGCCGTTTCCTTGCTGGTGGAAATCGGCTTGGACATCTTGCGCAGGGATTCGACCACCGCGGCTACGGCTTGATCGATGCCGCGCTTGAGGTCCATCGGGTTCATGCCCGAAGCCACGTACTTCATGCCTTCCTGGACGATGGACTGCGCCAGGACCGTCGCGGTCGTCGTGCCGTCGCCGGCCACATCGGCGGTCTTGGAGGCCACTTGCTTGACGATCTGCGCGCCCATGTTCTCGAACTTGTCCTGCAGTTCGATTTCCTTGGCCACAGAAACCCCGTCCTTGGTGATGACCGGCGCGCCGAAGCTGCGCTCGAGCAGCACGTTGCGCCCCTTCGGGCCGAGGGTGACCTTCACCGCATCAGCCAGGATATTGACGCCCTTGACCACCCGGCTGCGGGCGTTATCGTGGAACTTAACGTCTTTGGCACTCATGTCTTGCTCCTTGATGTGTCATTGGCCTGGCGGGCTTTACGCCGCCTTCTTCAATTGATCATTTTGGGAAGCGAGCACGGCGAAGACATCTTCTTCGCGCATGACCAGCAACTCTTCGCCATCGACCTTGACAGCCTGGCCGGCGTATTTGCCGAACAGCACCTGGTCGCCGACCTTGAGTTCGAGAGCGCGTATCGACCCATCGGCATTGCGCTTGCCGCTGCCGATCGCGATCACCTCTCCCTGTTCGGGTTTTTCCGCCGCCGTATCGGGAATGACGATGCCGGAGGCTGTCTTGCGCTGCTGTTCGATTCGCTTGACGACAATCCGGTCATAAAGGGGACGGATCTTCATGACTCTATCTCCTTAAGTCTTGAATCATCAAAAAGTGAATTCCAGCGCGGCCTGGCGCGGCCGCATGCCGTACCACCCAGGACGGGTGCGCGAGAAATTTATGGGCGCCCGGAAGCGCTTCAAGAGCCTGGTTTGATTCTCGATGAAACTTATTGAATCAAAATGTTTCTTCCGCGACCAAGGCGATAAAGCACCCGGCGGCGCAGTTGCCGCCCCTCCGCCTGTACAGGCACGGGGCAGGGCGCCGAGCGCCCGCCGTCGGCATCCAGGGTGCAATCGTCGTCGTCCAACTGCTTCCAGAGCCCGCCTTTCCGGGGCCTGAACAGCCAGCGCAAATAGCCGCGCCGGGCCGCCAACTCGAGCAGCATCTGCTGGTCCGGGGCGTCGAGGATGACCGCGTTATCGGACTCCGGCAGGTCGGAATAATCGCCAAAAGCCCGGTGGCCGGCCAGTGCTTCGGAGACGGGGGCGTTCAGGCGCCACCACGCCGGCCGGGCCACACGCTCCACGTCCCAGGCACCCAGCTTCCAGCCGGCATCCAGCACCGCGCGGTCGATGTCGGCGTAGTCGTGCCAGCGCTGATTGATTTGCACCGCCGAGCCGGCGACGGAATCCAGCTCGCCCGGCATCTGCCCGCTTTTGCGAAAGCCGTGCCAGTGCATGATCACCATGACCGGCGTGTCGGATTTTTGTATGGCGGTCGCCGTGACGGCATACAGCGGCAGCCGCAGGGCGGCCGCGTGCGTAGCGATGGTCTCGAATATATCCATCCGTATACCTCATCGAGTTCGCCAGCCTTGCAACAAGGCCGAGGCAACGATATCGCTCTGAATTAATTTATCGCCTCGCATGGCGATGCTCAAGCCGGCGGCGCGGCGACTTGAATCCGGGCGGTCCGCCCTTATATCGCCATCGCAGTCCGCCTGGTCCCCCGCCGGACCAGCAGGCTTTTCGTTGATTCTGATTCCCTAGTGACTCAAGGCGTGCCCTTTCTTGGCAAGGGCAGAGAACATTTTGTGCTTAGGAGAATAAACGTTGAGCAACAACAGGCTAATCAGCACCGTCGTGGCCACTCACAACCGGCCCGACTTCGTGGTCAGGACGCTGCAGTGCCTTGCCCGGCAGACATGCCGGCCGACAGAGGTCATCGTCATCGACGACGGTTCGCAACCCGATACCGAGCAGGCCATAGCGGCGTGGCGCCGCACCTGCCGCCCGAATTTTCCGCTGGTTTATCTGTGGCAGCCCAACTCGGGCCCTGCCGTCGCGCGCAATCGCGGGGTCGCGGTGAGTTCATGCGATTTGATTCATTTCATCGACGATGACGACATCATGCATCCAGGTGCGCTCGAATCGTTGGTTGGGGCGCTGGATACCGACGCGGCCGCCATCGCCATGGCGTCATACCAGGACCGCTGGGACAGCGGCGCGGTCGGCGAGCTGGTCGGACCGCCGGACCTGAGCGCGGACGAGCGCCTGGCGGCGATGATCGCCGGAACCTGGTTCGTGCCGATCCACGGTTATCTGTTTACGCGCGCCGCGGTCGAGCGGATCGGCGGCTGGAATACCGCGCTGACGTCCCAGGAGGATGACGATTACCTGTTGCGTGCCGCCCTGGCGGCGATCGACTTCCGGCCGGCGCCGGCCTCCCGCGTTTACTACTGCCAGCATGCCGGCGTGCGCCGCGCCACGCCCGGCAAGCCGGGAGAATCCGTCCAGCGCGGGCTGGAGAAGCGGTTCTACGCCGACCTGGCGATTCGCGAGTCCATTTACGAGCATCTGCGCGGCACGGGTCAGGCGCAAAAGTACCGGCACGCTTTCGGGATGTGGCGGGAGCGGTTGCGCGATCGCTACCACACGGTGATGGGCAGCACGCGGCCGAAGAGTCGCTTGCTCGACTGGCTGGAAGCCACCGAAGAAGCCGCGGCCACGACGGTGGCCTGCGCGGCGCGGCAGAGCGGCGCGGCGCCGCAGCCGGCGGTCCGCCCCATGCTCGCTCCAGCCGATTTCACCCTGCGGCGCTCGATGAAACGGACCGGCCGCAGGGCAGAGGGGCCCGCCGGGGCCCAGGCCGCGCGCAAGCCGGCGGCCGGGCCCTGGATCAACGGAGCATCGCGCCGGTCTCCTTGATGCCGCGCCGGCGCCTCGTTCATGCAAACGCCAGCCGCGTCGCGTGTTCGCGTATGTCCGCCGGCCAATCCGCCACGCATTCGGCGAAACGGTCCGGGTCGCCGGCGAACAGGGCGCGCGTGGCTTCCTCGAAGCCCGGCATGTCGCCGGCGATGGACGACATGAAGGCATAGGCGGCCTCTTGACGCTGGCGCAGCCGGTCCTGGTCTTCATTGGCGCGGCGCGCTTCTTCGACCAGCTTGCGCAAGGCCACCGACGCGCCGCCCGGCTGCGCGGCCAGCCATTCCCAGTGGCGCGGCAGCAAGGTGACCTCGCGCGACACCACCCCCAGTTTGGGCCGGCCGCGGCCACGGACGCCGGGGGCGTCGTCCGGCGGCGCGGCTGCGGCAGGCGTCAGACGCGCCACGATTTCGGCGTCGGAGCCGCGCAAATCGACATCGACCAGACGCCCGGTGGCGTCGCTGTAGATCAGGACCGGCCCGGCCGCATGGGCGTCCACGGCATGCTTGACCGCCAGCGCCACCGCCGCCAGGTCGCCCGAGGCGATGCGCCGGTGGCCGTCGAAGGCCGTGCAGAGGGACAGAGAGTCGCTCGTATTCATGGGTGCTCTCCCAGGTTGCAGAGCCTTAATTATTATCCGGGTAAAAATTACAGTCAATATTACCCGGGTTAATTTGTGCAACCAGATTAGACCTGTCCCCTGTAAGGGGAAACACCTAGTAAAAACACTTCAACGGCGTATAATCTTGCTTTGCGCCCGGAGTTCCCCATGCGTCTCGTCCAAAAAGCGCTCACCTTCGACGATGTGTTGTTGGTGCCTGCGTACTCCGAGGTGTTGCCGCGCGACACCTCCCTGGTCACCCGCCTCACTCGCAACATCACCCTGAACATCCCGCTCGTGTCCGCCGCCATGGACACCGTCACCGAATCGCGCCTGGCCATCGCCATGGCCCAGGAAGGCGGCATCGGGATCATCCACAAGAACCTGTCGGCCGACGAGCAGGCCAAGGAAGTGGCCCGCGTCAAGCGCCACGAGTTCGGCATCGTCATCGATCCGGTCACCGTCACGCCCGACATGAAAGTGCGCGACGCCATCGCCCTGCAGCGCCAGCACGGCTTTTCCGGCCTGCCGGTGGTCGAGGGCAAGAAGGTGGTCGGCATCGTCACCAACCGCGACCTGCGCTTCGAAGAGCGCCTGGACCAGCCCCTGCGCAACATCATGACGCCGCAGGAACGCCTGGTCACCATGCAAGAGGGCGCCACGCTGGAAGAAGCCCAGGCGCTGATGCACAAGCACCGCCTGGAGCGCGTGCTGATCGTCAACGACGCCTTCGAACTGCGCGGCCTGGCTACCGTCAAGGACATCGTCAAGAACACCGAGCACCCGGTCGCCAACAAGGACGCCCAGGGCCAGCTGCGCGTGGGCGCCGCCGTGGGCGTGGGCGCCGGCACCGAAGAACGGGTCGAAAAACTGGTGGCGGCCGGCGTCGACGTCATCATCGTCGACACCGCCCATGGCCATTCCGCCGGCGTGCTGGAGCGCGTGCGCTGGGTCAAGCAGAATTTCCCCAAGGTCGAGGTCATCGGCGGCAACATCGCCACGGCCGAGGCGGCGCGCGCCCTGGTCGAGCACGGCGCCGACGGCGTCAAGGTCGGCATCGGCCCCGGTTCCATCTGCACCACCCGCATCGTGGCCGGCGTGGGCGTGCCGCAGATCACCGCCATCGCCGACGTCGCCAAGGCGCTCGAGGGCACCGGCGTGCCGCTCATCGCCGACGGCGGCATCCGCTACTCGGGCGATATCGCCAAGGCCCTGTCGGCCGGCGCCTTCGCCTGCATGATGGGCGGCATGTTCGCCGGCACCGAAGAAGCGCCCGGCGAAGTGGTGCTGTTCCAGGGCCGTTCGTACAAGTCCTACCGCGGCATGGGCAGCCTCGGCGCCATGTCCGACGGCTCGGCTGACCGCTACTTCCAGGACCCGGCCAACAACGCCGACAAGCTGGTGCCCGAGGGCATCGAAGGCCGCGTGCCCTACAAGGGCAGCGTGCTGGCCATCATCTACCAGCTGGTGGGCGGCATCCGGGCCTCCATGGGCTATTGCGGCTGCGCCACCATCGACGACATGCGCACCAAGACGCAATTCGTCGAGATCACCTCGGCGGGGGTGCGCGAGTCCCACGTGCACGATGTGCAGATCACCAAGGAAGCGCCCAACTACCGCGCCGACTGATCCGCACCGGCCAGTACAATGCAATCCATCGCGCACCGGCAGAACTCCCGCGGTTCTGGCCGGTGCGCTTTTATTTAACCGGCAGAGTCTCCATGCACCACCAGCGCATTCTCATTCTTGACTACGGTTCGCAAGTCACCCAACTGATCGCCCGGCGCGTCCGCGAAGCCGGCGTCTATTCGGAAATCCACCCGGGCGACGTCGACGACGCCTTCGTGCGCGAGCAGGCGGGGCAGGGGCTCAAGGGCATCATCCTGTCCGGCAGTCATGCTTCCGCCTACGCGGAAGACTCCCTGCGCGTGCCGGCCGCCGTGTTCGACCTGGGCGTGCCGGTGCTGGGTATCTGCTACGGCATGCAGTCGATGGCGCAGCAGCTGGGCGGCACGGTCAGCTTTTCCGACCACCGCGAATTCGGCTACGCCGAGGTGCGGGCGCATGGCCACACCAGGCTGCTGGACGGCCTGGCCGATTTCACCACCCCGGAAGGCCACGGCATGCTGAAGGTGTGGATGAGCCACGGCGACAAGGTCACCGAGCTGCCGCCCGGCTTCAAGCTGATGGCCTCGACCCCGTCGTGCCCGATCGCCGGCATGGCCGACGAAAGCCGCGGCTTCTACGCCGTGCAGTTCCATCCGGAAGTGACCCACACGGTGCAGGGCAGGGCCATGCTGTCGCGCTTCGTGCACGAGATCTGCGGCTGCCAGGGCGACTGGAACATGCCCGACTACGTGTCCGAAGCCGTGGCCCGCATCCGCGAGCAAGTGGGCAGCGACGAGGTCATCCTGGGCCTGTCGGGCGGGGTGGACTCTTCCGTCGCGGCGGCGCTGATCCACAAGGCCATCGGCGACCAGCTCACCTGCGTGTTCGTCGACCACGGCCTGCTGCGCCTGGACGAAGGCAAGCAGGTCATGCAGACCTTCGCCGAGAACATGGGCGTGAAGATCGTCCACATCGACGCCACCGGGCAGTTCATGGGTAAGCTGGCCGGCCAGGCCGACCCGGAAGCCAAGCGCAAGATCATCGGCCGCGAGTTCGTCGAAGTGTTCCAGGCCGAGGCCGCCAAGCTCAAGAGCGCCAAGTGGCTGGCCCAGGGCACCATCTACCCCGACGTGATCGAATCGGCCGGCGCCAAGACGGGCAAGGCCACCTCGATCAAGTCGCACCACAACGTGGGCGGCCTGCCGGACACGCTGAACCTGCAACTGCTGGAGCCCTTGCGCGAACTCTTCAAGGACGAGGTGCGCGAACTGGGCGTGGCGCTGGGCCTGCCGCCGCAGATGGTGTACCGCCATCCGTTCCCCGGCCCCGGCCTGGGCGTGCGCATCCTGGGCGAAGTCAAGCAGGAATACGCCGACCTGCTGCGCCGCGCCGACGCCATTTTCATCGACGAACTGCGCAGCACCATCGACGAGACCAGCGGCAAGAGCTGGTACGACCTGACCTCGCAAGCCTTCGCGGTGTTCCTGCCGGTGAAGTCGGTGGGCGTGATGGGCGACGGCCGCACCTATGAATACGTGGTGGCCCTGCGCGCGGTGCAGACCTTCGACTTCATGACGGCCGACTGGGCGCCGCTGCCCCACGCGCTGCTGGCCCGGGTGTCGTCGCGCATCATCAACGAAGTGCGCGGTATCAACCGGGTGGTGTACGACGTGTCGAGCAAGCCGCCGGCGACGATTGAGTGGGAATGATCCCACGTCCGGTATAGACCGGCACCAAAGAGCATTAAAACACCCATAAGCCCGCGTAATTGCGGGCTTTTTTCGTTCTTGGCGTTGCACTGTCTGGCAAATTTTCGCATCGCCAAGCACCCCGTTTCTATGGCATGGTAGATGGTACGATTTGAACCTGATGCCATGTTCGGCACTCGATACCATGCCGCCTCTGATGGAGTTTTCATGGTATTTAATTTAGGTAACACATTGTTCTTAAAGAGTTTTTTTGAGGATTTGTGGGGCTTTTTGAGCATGGTATTTTTGAGAGGAAACCCAACCCGACCATGCTGACTGATACCAAGCTGCGCAACCTCAAGCCAAAGGACAAGCTCTACAAAGTGAATGACCGTGACGGCCTCTACGTGGCCATCACGCCAGCGGGTTCGATTTCATTCCGCTACAACTACTCGATCCACGGCAGGCAGGAGACAATCACCTTCGGCCGCTACGGTGTCGGAGGGATCACGCTAGCGGAAGCCCGCGAACGGCTGGGCGAAGCCAAGAAGATGATCGCCGCAGGGAAATCTCCAGCCAAGGAGAAGGCGCGGGACAAAGCCCGCGTCAAGGATGCAGAGACATTCGGCGCGTGGGCCGAGAAATGGTTGCGCGGCTATCAGATGGCGCCCAATACCCGAGACATGCGCCGCTCGGTCTACGAACGCGAGTTAAAGCCGAAATTTGGCAACCAAAAACTGGTAGAGATTACCCATGAGGACTTGCGAGCGCTGACAGACGCCATCGTAGAACGAGGCGCACCGGCAACAGCGGTGCATTCGCGAGAGATCGTCTTGCAGGTCTACCGCTGGGCCATCGAGCGCGGCCAGAAGGTCGAGAACCCGGCCGATCTGGTGCGCCCCTCGACCATCGCCAAGTTCGAGCCGCGAGATCGAGCACTGACGCCCGATGAAATCGGCTTGATGTACCAGTACATGGAGCGCATTGGCACCACGCCTTCCATTCGGGCGGCCGCCAAGCTGCTGTTGCTGACGATGGTACGTAAAAGCGAACTGACTAACGCAACGTGGAGCGAGATCAATTTCACCGAAGCGCTTTGGACAATCCCCAAGGAGCGGATGAAGCGCCGCAACCCCCATTTGGTGTTCCTTTCGAGGCAGGCGCTCGACATTTTCATAGCTCTGAAAACCTTCGCGGGCGGCTCGGAGTACGTGCTGCCATCGCGCTATGACTCGGACTTGCCGATGAGCAGCGCCACGCTCAATCAGGTGCTCACGCTGACCTATCGTCTGGCCCAGAAGGAAGGGCAGTCGCTTGGCAAGTTCGGACCGCATGACCTGCGGCGCACAGCCAGCACGCTTCTACATGAGGCGGGCTATAACACTGACTGGATCGAGAAGTGCCTTGCGCACGAACAGAAGGGGGTTCGCGCCGTCTACAACAAGGCCGAGTACCGCGATCAGCGCCGGGCAATGCTTCAGGATTGGGCGGACATGATCGATGAGTGGACAATCAGGAAGCCCCGCCTCCAGGACTGATTCGGAGCCTTGAGACCTGCATTTTGTCGCGAAATGCCCACTTTGGTGGGCATTTTTTTGTCCCGAAATAGACGTTTGTTGGACAGTCTTTCTCTCCTAAATTTCCTTAAGAAAACTTCCGGAAAAACAAGAGATTGGGCGAATATCGTTGTCCCGAAACTATACGATTGCCGGACAGTTAACCCATTGATTTTTAACGAAAAAATAGTCCATAAATGCTGGAAAACACCGGCATTGTGTAGCAATAATTAAACCTCGGACGATGACAAAACGAGGTATTCGGTGTGGAAAGAGAATTAAGGAGAGCGAGTAAAGTTCTCATTAGCAAAAAGCAGCTGCTGGAGATGATTCCACTGTGCGAGCGCACGATCTACAACTTTGAAAAGCAGGGGAAATTCCCTCAGCGCATTGCACTCAGCAGCCGCAAGGTCGTGTGGGATTTGGCTGAGGTTGAGGCATGGATTGATGCGTGCAAACATTCCAGCCCGGCCCCTCGCCCCGGAATGGGGGCTTGAATTGTGGCGATTGACTTACGGGCAGCGTTCGAGAACGAACCGCCCACACTAGACTTTATTTGGCCGGGCTTCCTCGCAGGGACAGTAGGCGCGTTGGTGGCTCCCGGAGCCACAGGTAAGAGCTTCTGGGCGCTGGAAGCCGCAATGACCATCGCGTGCAGCGTCGCGGGTGGTGATCTTTTAGGGCTTTCCCCGGCCAGTACTGGCCGCGTGGTCTATTGCGCCGGAGAAGACCCGGCAGTCGCACTGGTGCGCCGTATTCATTCCATTGGCCAGCACCTGAACCAGCAGTCACGCGACGCCATCGCGCAGAACCTCACCCTTGAGCCGATCATGGGTAAGCGCTTGAACGTGATGGATGAGCGGCACCTTGCCCGCGTCATTGAATTTTGCGCCGGTGCCCGATTGATCGTACTGGATACCCTGAGCCGCATTCATGACAGGGACGAGAACAGCAATGGCGACATGGCAAGGCTTGTCGCCACGCTGGAGCATATTGCGGCCAGCACCGGGGCGTCAGTTCTGTATCTGCATCATGTCAGCAAGGGCAGTGCCCGCGAGGGGCAGACGGATCAACAGCAGGCGGCACGAGGCGCATCCGCTCTAATCGACAATGCCCGCTGGTGTGGCTATGTCGCCAGAATGACCGAGGCTGAGGCCGAACGCCTCAGTGATCGCATATATGACCGACAGCCTATCGGGGAAAACCGCCGGAAGTTCTTCGTTCGTTTCGGCGTTAGCAAACAGAACTACGCCGAGATTGACGCTGATCGTTGGTATCAGCGTCATGACGGCGGCGTGTTGCTGCCGGTGGAATTGGCGGCGGTGACGAAGGAACGCACTCTGCACGTCGTAAGTGGGAGTGACGATGAGCGGTGGTAATGCTGTGACCCCCACCAGTACTAGCGCACAGGCGCGGGTAATGCTCTATCAGCCTAGCCAGCGCCCGCGATTGCGCGAGGGTGATTGGACAGACACATCATTTGGCCGCTGCCGCGTGGCAGGCAGGCTAGGCCAGAGGCACGCCGATATTGTGGAAGCGGTCCTGTACTGCGCAGAACGTCGGCGCCCTGTCTCTGACGGCGGCGTAGAGCTGCTGGTAGACCCCGCTCGGGTGAGAAAGACGCTTTCCGACAGCCGCTACAGCTTTACGCAGATCGAAAAGCTGTTGGCCGAGCTGCGAGCGGCGACGATCACAATTGAGACGCCACAATTCGATTTCCCAATAATCGGGGGATTGATTGATCACGTTATCCCATCGCCCATGACACGGCCTGATCCCCTAACAGGGGGAGAGCGGAATCT
The DNA here is from genome assembly GCF_002261345.1 of Bordetella genomosp. 2. Classification (GTDB taxonomy): domain Bacteria; phylum Pseudomonadota; class Gammaproteobacteria; order Burkholderiales; family Burkholderiaceae_B; genus Bordetella_A. The sequence continues at coordinate 1,371,995 of NZ_NEVT01000003.1, forward strand.
GTGGAGAGTGCGCCTTGGCGTAGCGCTGGTGATGCTGCTTGAGCATGACTTGAGTCTGTACTACGACCCAGCCCCCATTGCTCGCCTACAGCATGGCATCAGCCAAGCAGTCGCAAGGCACGTCTTGAGCCACAAAATAGAGCCGACAGGCGGTTGGTATCTTGATACCGTTATCGTGGCCGTTGCTGGGATCGTGCCGAGCAAAGCAATGCGAGATGCACGATTCAGGCTGAGAGAAGATGCCGACGAATTGAAGGCGCTCGGCCTGATTCTAGATGGCGACCGGTTGAGGAAAAAAGGTACTGGTGACGCCTAAAGCGTCGCACACCCGCCCGATAGCGTCGCACAACCGCCCGGTAGCGTCGCACAGCCGCCCGAAACGTCGCACACCCGCCCGGAGTTAGCAGGATATTCAGGATATTCAGATCCTGCGCGGCACAGCCCGCGCTTGAGGCGCGGTCCGGCCTTGCCAGTCGGCCTACGGCCGTTGGGCACCAAAAAAGGTAGGGCGGGCCTGCCGTCGTCGACGCGGTTAGTTCCGTGGATTACCCACCGGTCGCAGCACCTGGTCGAGCCGTTGAAACCGGCAAAAAGACATCAGGCACCAAAAAGGGAAGGGCAGGGCCAAAACGAGCATAAGGCCTCTAACGGCCTGCGAAATCGTCCAAAATCCCTCCTGTATGGGCCGTGGTGGCGTTTTTTCAGTGTCGGAATGGGGGTTGTGGCTGTCATGTGTGAAAACTTCTCACAGCGCTATACAGGCCGTTTTTGCGGTGTGTAATAGACGGAGAAGCTGCGGCAGGAAAACAAAACCCCGCACTTAGGCGGGGTTGTTTGGGTGGCTGGCCAGCGATCAGCTATTGTCGCGCTTCTCCTGCCTTTGAGCTTCCTGTGCGGCTTGGATGGCCATCAACACTTGCTGGTTTAGAGCGGCGTTATTCTTGCTGCCAAGCAGCGGTAGACGGTTCAGCGCCTGTGCCCCGGAAAACATGCGATAGGAAGCTGACAGGGCGAGCGGGCTTACCCGAAGCTGTAAGGCCGTGTATTGGCGATCCAGCCTATCAAGCTGTGGCCCGTAGCCCTTGCTACGTAGCCATCGGCCGAGCGCCCACATGCCGATAGCGAAGGTCGAGGCGAATACTACAAATCCAGCGAATATCAGAATGTCAAACATGGTTATTTCTCCAGTTGATCGTTGTTCGAAGCGGTGCCCTGCGCGTCGAGCGAAGCGAGGCGACCGGGAGTAGAACTGGTGTCCGAAGCTGGTCGGATAACATTAGATTCCTCGACTACCGTTTCCGCGCCGTTGGCCGGGGCTGTCGAGTTGGCATCGTCGGAAACAGGTGGTGGAGAGCCTGCGCCAAGAGACAAAGAGTGCGCGTTCTCCATGCCCGGCACTGCCATCGAGGCCATTACGCCGAGCATCTTTGCACCACCATTGGCCGCTTGGGAAAGTGCGTTGCCGGAGCTGACAACTCCCCCTTTTGGTGTCGCTTGCTGGTCGTTGTTGTCGTTGCCCTGCGCCGCTTTTCCGGCCTGCTTGGCTGCCTGCTGCACTCCGCTGCTAGGATGCTGCGGCGCGGCCTCCGGCGTTTGTGGTGCGCCGCTACCGCCCACTCGGGCACCTACCGACGCCGCGCCCTTGGCCGCCGTTTGGCCGCCAGTGCTCGCGCCGATACCAGAGGTCGCACCGCCCCTACCTGTTGCGGCCGCTGCGGGCGCACCACCACTGGCAAAGCTGGAATTGATTGCGGCGGCCAGACCGCCGCCGCCAATCCCTCCGGCACCCGCCGCACCGGTAGCGCCGCCAGTCCCAGCAGCGCCGAGAGCACCGGCAGCAGCAGGAGCCGCAGCCCCTGCCGTGGCGATGGTGGCCGCCGCTGCGGCGGCCCCGGCAGCACCGGCTACCGCCATCCCGCCAATGGCGGAGCCGCCGCCCATCGATGTGCCGCTTATCATGCCGCCGATCAAATCAGGGATGGTCTTCGTCAGATAGCAGCACACCAAGGCCAGACCGACCATCGTCATCAATGACGCTTCGTCGTTGGTATAGGCCGCTAACCACTGCTTAGCCGACTGTACGATCAGGCCGACAATCAGCGCTAAAATGAACAGTTTGGCTCCGATTGCGACGGTAAAACGCATGGGCGCAGTTGCAAAGTCCCGCGTCCATTGCGAACCACCAAAGCCAAAGAACAGCACAGATGCGTTGATGATCACGTAGGACTCTACGAGCGTCACAAACATGAACGCTGCGATGAAGGCGAAGCACGCCAAGACCAGCACAGCGCATACAGCGATCAGAATTCCCTTGGCCGGAGAAAACACTGAAATGCCTTCCACCATGGTGCGGCCGAAATCCAGCGCAACTGCGAGCATGTCGCCGGGTTCTAATGCACGGCCAAGACCGCTTGCCGATGCTGCCGCATCGCGGAAGCTATCGACAATGGCCGTCGACCACTCCACGGAATAAGTCATGACTGCGAGGAAGAAACCGATCACCATCACGAAGCGCAGCAGTTCGCCGACAATCTCGCCGAAATCAGCTTGCTTCATGACCAGAGGCATAAGCGTCCATACGAACTGGATGGTGGCCAGCAGCCAGAACAGTCTAATGGCGTAGTAATACAGTTTTCCTGACCACTGGTGCGACTGCTGCAGAACGAGATCGAGAAGGCCCTGAACCGATGTATCGGCGTGGGACAGGTCGTTCGCAGCCATAGCATTTCCGGCGACAAGCACGCTCGCTAGGACAAGGAACAACAACAGACGACGTTCCATAACTAGTACCCCTTGACGCCGCCGCGAGTGTTCGGGCGCGCCTCAAATGCGGCATCAGCGTCACGCTGGTGCCGTTGTTGTTCCGACACCGCAGTGCATTCGCTATTGCCTTGAACAGCCACAGTGACCACAGAACCGGCCAATGCGGACGCGGTGCAAATCAGGGCTATAAGCCATTTCGAAATAGTCATTCTCAGTACCCCTTAACGCCGCCGCGTGTGTTTTTACGCGCTTCAAACTGTTGTTCGGCGGCTTCGCTAGCGGCCGTCCGGTCGCCTTGCTGGGCCATGTAGTTGCCCTGCATATTGATTTGCGTGGCTACCAGATCGCGCAGCTTTTGCAGTTGCTGCACGTTCTGCGAGGCTATTTCGTTGCCCGCCTGAATCGCCTGCATCCGGCCAGCGGCCGACTGCGAACGGGAAACCATGCGGGCAAGTTGCGCGTCCTCAGACTCGAAAGTGCCGGTATTGAGGTTCGCCGCTTCCATCGCCGTTTTCACGTTGTCGCGCCCCTGCTCTGACCACTTCTGATAACGATCCCGCGCCGGGACTGCCTCCGAGTTCGCGGCTTGATTCAGGTAGGACTCGAAGCCCGGAAACTGCGTGTTGAACTGCGAATCCATGTTCTGGATTTGGCGGCCCAAGGCCTGCGACTTCGTGTAGATATTCACCACGCTTTGCAGGTCGGCCGCGATGCTGCCGAACATGGAGTTGGGCAAGCTCAGACCCTGCGTAACCATGTTTTGATACTGCTGAATCTGCGTTGCCAGTTGCTGGGCCGTGTTCAGTTGCGTGTTGACCGCTTCGGCGTACTCGTACATCTGCTGATAGAACGTCGAGCAGTTCGAGCAGTAGATGGCATAGGCCGGAGCCGGTGCCATGTAGAGACTTACACCAAGGCCTGCGCTTGCCATTGCTAGAGCGAGCGCCGCGCCTCGACCCAATTTTCGGGCGGCATAAGCCGACGTTTTTTGCGATTCCATTTCCATACCGAATACCTCATTTTGTCATCGTCCGAGGTTTGATTATTGACCGATATGGAGCAGTTTTAAATATGCGGATAATCTTGTATCCGCATAGAATTCAATGATTTATGTCCGTAAACTGTCCGTCAATCTTCACGAGATTGTTTCTCAACGCTATGATTTTGATCGCGTTTCTCATGACAAGCGGAACGAGCTTGGTTGTCCGTTTTGATACATTTTGCGGACAAAAAAAAGCCCACCGAAGTGAGCTTTTGATAGGGCAGTGCGCGGCGTCAGTGGGCAGCGTAATAGGGATTCTGTGCGCGATAGAGGTCACGCTCCGGTTCAGGAATGTGTAGCGTTTCAAGGTGCCAATCTTCGAGTGAAGAAGCCAGCTCGGCCGCTATGCGCTGGGCTTCCATAACGCTGTCGCCATGCCGCCCGCTGGCTCGACCGAGGCAGGCTTGCAGTTCGTTGAGTTGATTGGCCAATGCGCTGATGCGGTGAGCTGTCTTCATGATCAATTCCCCTTGCTGATCCTTTCCACGATTTTGTCGAATTCTTCCCGGACTTGATCGTCCGTCAGCTCAAGATTAACCAATCCTGACTTTATTGCAATTCTTCCGATTCTTTCTGCTGCCTCATTGTCGAGTTTTGCCAGTCTTGCTTTCGCCATTTCAAGCTCTGAAAGGGCATCAGAACGGCGCTCTGCGAGGGTTTTTCGTGCCATGATTACTCCGTTGTTTCTTGATGATCGATTTTCGAAAAAAAGCGCGTAAACGGAGGCTATGTTCTCACCTGAGTCTAGCAATTTACAAGGCTTAGATTTGGCTGGTCTAGCGGATGGCCTCTCAAAGCCCCTCCTTTTGGTGTCAGTCAGTCCTTGATGCTCATGAACTCAATCGGAAACGCATTTCTATGCGAATGTACGCGATTCTACGCGATTAAAAGAATTGATTAACGCGACGCTACGCGAATGTATGCGAATTAGCGCGAATGTGCGCGATTACGCCATATTTTAATGGCGATTCTGCTCCAGTCGCATAGAATCGCAGAGAAGTAGCAGGCAGGATGTGTGTTGTACGGGTACGGGCAGTCCCGCACCCGTACAACACCGCCCCTTACTCACCTTCGGTTCGACGGCATCTTGCTCTGCGAGGCTAACCGTCGCTGCCGCGATGACAAACGGATAAGCACCAAAAGGAGGAGCAAGTACCGGTTAGAGCAAAGAGCCCGTAGACGCGGAAAACCCGTTGAGGTTTGGGTTACCGATGAGGAAAAGGCGGAGATCGACGCAAGGGCAAATAGTGCGGGTTTGTCTCGGTCAGCCTACATGCGTGCGGCCGGATTAAATCACCGTGTAGGAGCAATAGCCGATCTCGATGCTGTTCGTGACCTTGTCAAAGTAAATGGGGACTTTGGACGGCTCGCTGGGCTATTGAAATTATGGCTAGCGGAAAAGCGCGGTCAGGGTGCTCGGCCATTTGACGTGGAAGCGTTGATGATGCAGTTCAGAGAACTTCAGCATCAGACAAGAGCGATTATGAGCCGAATAGTATTCAAGAAAAAATGAAAACGGCCCTAAACGGGCCGTTTTCAATATATCAATTAAAGGCGCAACCAATCCATTGCTCTGCTAACAGATTGGTAGTCTGGAAGGCCAGCTTTATATTCCTCATTAGAAAGGCTGGTCATGAAGGTTATGTGGGCTGCACTTGTTTTGGCTATACCAAGGTGCGCTTCAATCGCGCCTTTCGTCCATAGCCAAATGCCCATCGCTTTCAATTCTTCATGCAATCTTGCAATGCAGTCTATTGCGTTTTCTTCTTGGGCAAGTCTTTCGAAAGCCGCCGCAGCGGGCATTCCATTATGTCTAGTAGGCAGCCCATCTGCATCAAGGCCAATGTGGCCGCCATTTCTTAATTCTTCCAGTATTGCCTTGCATGCGATGAGATCAGCATGATCGGGAGCGAGCAGACCCTTAAGAGGAGCTATCCTAAAGGCAAAATCTAAATCTACAATCGCCTTGCAAGGCACTCCCATCGACCGCAATACTTTTATAGTATCAGGAATATTGGGAGTTCCTCCGATATCAACAAATCCAATCTTATCTTCACCGGGAGTGGTTCCAAAAGAGTTGAGAAATATTGTAGGCAGAATTGTGCGTTCGGTTTTCCCTTCAGTGATTACGACTCGCTCGGAAAAAAGAATTTTACTCGAGTTTGAAAGGGCAAATAGCGCTTCTGACTGATGCTGGGCATCATCAATTGCTGCTGCCACCGCATCCTTTATTCGTGGATAGCATCTTGTCCCTAAAGCTGCGCTTCTTCGTATGAGAAGGGTATTGGGGGCATCGTCCCGCGAAATCATATTTGCCGAATGCGTTGTAATGACCACCTGATAGCCGTCGCCAGCGAGTCGGCTTAAAGCTGCACGTACGACTTCGATAGCTTGGGGATGTAGATAGAGCTCTGGCTCATCAATCAGAAGGAGCGTCGTTCTACCAGCATTTCCACCGCCGGCTCTCCGAACTTCGGCTAGACACTTAATAAGCGCTATTTGTATAGAGCGTTGGGCGCCATGCCCAAATGACGAGGCATCCCTACCGTCAGGATTTTCGAACCCCTCTTCGAAAATCCGTATCGTCGCTGATTTCATGAAATCAGAAAAATCTGGGACAGGTATGTGGGTCTTGGCCGAGACACCGGGAAACAGCTTGGACAGCTCGCCTTGAATACGGCCGTCGAGATCGACTAAAGTTTCGTCTTTATTCTCAGCGTTGGCTGAAAGACGCCTTCCGACGTCTTGCAGTGCCTCAGCAACAGCAGGCGAGTGCCGATCAATGACGGGAGCCATTATCTCTTTAAGAAGCTTGCCGATTGTGGTTCCGCTACCAAATTTCGCTACGTCCTCTGTGGCGTTTTCCATCGCTCCAATAAAAATAGGCTCGGGAAACAGAGCGCCTATTGCAGCGTCGATCCCTGCTGGATTGATAACCCATTCATCTTGACCGGCTTCTCGCCTTAATACTTCAAATCGTATCCCCGCAACTGCCTGCCCTGGGGTGGCTTGCGTGCGCCTAATACGTATCTGACCGTCAACGACAAGGGGCTCGATACGTCCACGGTGAGCATCACCAATCGCATCGAGCACTTCAGCACTTATGCCAGAGATTTCCGCTTCTACAATAATTGGCTGATCGGCAAGGTGAAAGTCTTCTGGTGGGAGGCTAGATCGTTTTATTATCCAGCCAATAGCCCGAATAATATTAGTTTTTCCAGCGTTGTTGTAGCCAACCAAAGGAGTATAGTGCGAAAGTGGAAATATTCCGTCCGAGATTGATTTGAAATTCTGTATTCTAATTTGTGAGATGTGATGCATTACCCCTCCCGCTATTGGTAATCAAAGTTAGATACTTTCAAGACTCACATTTAAAATAAAAACTATTGCGTTGATCGAGTGGCTTCATATCGAGATATTGAGTTTTTGTGAGCGCTAAGTCCCAGTTTTAAAATCAAGGTTTGGATGAATCTCGAAGCGCCACAGCGGTAATGCTTTTCCCTTGTAATCGCGAGGAATCTTCAAGCTGAAAATTTCAGGATCAAACCTAACGTCGAGTGCGACTATGCCTGTTTGGTCGTCAACAGTAAGCTCTCGAAAAGCTGTACTAATCATCGAGCTTAAATCCCCAATGATCTGAAAGTCCTGGTCCTCTGTGGGGTTCTCTGGCTTCATTTCGTGAGCGAAGGAAATAAGCCGTCCGTCAACCACGGTCGCAGGGGTTTCTGTTTCCGACCAATTTCCGTAGCGCATGAGGTAGAAGGCTAATTTTTGTTCATTCTCGTTGGTGATGGCAGTGCCTGCGCAGCTCATGCGAATATCGCGAATTGTAAATAGGGCGGTGCCGTTGTCTGCGACCATCGCCTTTTCATCGTTAGAATCACCGATGAACTCGATACGTAATGGAGGCAATGTTGCAATCATGCAATCACCTACAAGAAACATTTCGTTTCTAGCCAGTGCGTGAGGCAGGTCAATAAATATACTAGAACCGGAATCAAAGAAGGAGTCGGGAGGCAATAGTACCCATTTGTTTATTCGGGAGAAGTAGATCGCAATTTTGAGATCAGCTTTATTTATGTTTGAATATGAAACAAGTTTTTTTAGGTAGGATTTTTTCAGAGAGAAGCGTGAGCCAAGCGACTTCATATGAAAATTCTTTACCTCGACAAGGATTACATCTCCGCTGTTCGTTACAATCCGGTAGTCAGGCGGGATGAATTCATCGGAACTTGCGAATGCCGCTCCACTGTCCTCCTGCTTGATGTATTGGCATCCACCAAGTGCTCCTAATACATGAGCAAACATCGCCTCCACACGTTTCCCATGTAATACATTAGGATTATCTAGCGTCGCTTTGAGAGATGCTCCAATTTTTTGCTGAAACGCGCTAATATCTTCAGAAATGCCTATGCGATACCCATTTTGTCGCGATAAGGTAGTATAAAGCTCCAATGCATCGAAACTCTCCGCATTTCTCGATACGCGTTTCATTGCTTTCGCCCGCCCCCTCATTTATGTTAAATATCCTAGTTTAAAATTGCTCTACCAAGATGCCAGTGAACGCTACTTTTTTCTACGTTCTCAAGCTAAAAATTGCTTCTTGATGACAGTGTTGCCGGTATCATGAGATTGACTCATGATGTATTAGGCGTGCAACTATGATAAATGCAACTTCCGCCGGAGTTGCGGCATGTTTTGGGAGGATGATGCTAAATGAAGGACAGACCGCATGACACGGCGATGGCCGAGCACTTCCGCGCCGATCCGACCTATGCAGCGGAGCTGCTTGCTGAAGTTCGCCGCGACGGTAACTCCGCCGACGAGCTAACCATTCTGTTGCGGCAGATGGCCACGGCCTCGGAAGGTTGCTCGAAGTCGGATTACGCCGATACAGGGCGCGCTCTACCTCGCTGATTTGAACGTGGTATTTTTCATGGTTCAGTGAATAATTCTCTACTCAAGGTGCTGATTTAAAACATTTTTTTTTGTGTTATTTATAATTGAGTGGGAGTGAATTGACTCCTTCGGGGACTATCGCCAGCTATCGAGAATCCGCCGTAACGTGTTGATTCTTAAATGCGTCACGGCGGCTATCGGTGGCTAGCGCCGGCCAGCAGAACAAGTCGGCGGTAAAACGGCGGCAAGAACCGGAGGCCGGATCAAGACCTTCCCGTTCACTATTGAAACCTACCCAGTCTTTGACGGTAGAAGCCTCCTCGGGAAAGCGGCTTTTATGCAGCTTTCCGGGCGTCAGCAGGTCTCCCGGCCCCTGCTGGTAAAAGCCGTCCCCAACGGGAGAAAAAGCGTCGCGACCTGGATCAGCAACTGATCAGCTGTGGCAAAGGCCGGCGTGATCCGGGCTTTGGCGGCGAGGCCAAACACGCGATGCAGCAGCGCGCCGACGTCCTGGCCGGGCAGAGGCTACGCGGGCGACGCGGGCAGCAGTTTGGACCACAAGTCATTGCCACGATGCGAGATGGCGGGGCCTGGAAGATCGGGCGAAATGGGGGGCTGTCAATTGCTTGAGCCATCACTCGCCATTTCATCGCCCGGAACCTTCTTCACGAATAGCGCATCACGCTGTTCCGCCCACTTCAGCATTGCATCCAACGCAGGGCACAAGGCTTGTCCCCAATCCGTTAGTCGGTATTCGACCTTGGGGGGAACCTGCGGATACAGCTTCCGGGAAACAACCCCGTCGGCTTCCAGCTGCCGCAATTGTTGGGCCAGCATCTTCTGGGAGATGCCCGGGATCAGCCGCTCGAAGTCCGAATAGCGTTGCACTTTTCCATCGAAGAGATGAAAAAGGATGATGAGCTTCCATCGGCCTTCCAGCAGTCGAAGGGCTTCCGCTACCCCCAGTGCGGCAGTGGCAGGCGTATATACCTTTCTCATGGATCAGTAACTTACTTTTTAGTGCGTTCTTGCCGAATAGCGAGTCTATGTCGAAAATGCCTGTACGGCAATTCACCGCGAGAACGCACCAACCATGGCTCTTTCACTACCAGATCCCATTTCTGCCTACTTCGAGCTCAGCAACGGCTCGGACACCGTTCGCGTCGACTACTGCTTCACGCAGGATGCGGTTGTTGTTGATGAAAGATACACACACCGAGGCCATGAGGCTATCCAGTCCTGGAAGCGTGAAGCACGGAAGAAATTTGAGTACACCGTTGAGCCTGTCAACGTTTCCCGAGAGGGTGACCGGATAACCGTTTTGGCAAATGTTGTCGGCAACTTTCCCGGTAGCCCTGTTCACCTTGACCATGTTTTTGAACTGGCGGACGACAAGATCAAATCGTTGGAGATCCGCTAATGTCCCTGAACCTGGAACTACAAGGCAAGCGGGTCCTGGTGACGGCGGGTACCAAAGGCGTGGGAAAAGCTGTCGTTGACCTGTTCCGAGAACTCGGCGCGAAAGTGCTCACCACCGCGCGGGAGCAACCCGCCGATATGTCAGCAGACATTTTCGTCGCTGCTGACCTGACAACAGTCGAAGGCTGCAACTCTGTGGCAAATGCAGTTATTGCCAGTTTTGGCGGCGTGGACATCATCGTCCATGTCCTGGGTGGCTCGACCGCACCTGCTGGAGGCTTCGCGGCTTTGGGTGAAGAGGAGTGGCAACGCGAATTGAGCCTCAATTTGCTGCCCGCTGTCCGACTTGATCGCGCGTTGCTGCCTGGCATGTTGGCTCAAGGCGCAGGCGTGGTTATTCACGTCACTTCAATCCAGCGCGAGTTGCCTCTGCCGGAATCAACCACCGGCTATGCGGCAGCGAAGGCCGCGCTCTCGACTTACAGCAAGAGCCTGTCGAAGGAGATTTCGCCCAAGGGCATCCGCGTCGTGCGGGTCGCGCCAGGCTGGATCGAGACAGAGGCAGCCGTGGCCCTTGCCGAGCGCCTGGCCTTGCAGGCTGGGACAGACTATGAGGGGGGCAAGAAGATCATCATGGACTCTCTAGGCGGCATTTCGTTGGGGCGACCATCAAAGCCCGTCGAGGTTGCGAATCTCATCGCCTTCCTGGCTTCGCCACGCGCGGCAACCATCACGGGTGCCGAGTATGTGATCGACGGCGGCACGGTCCCGACTGCATAGGGCTGACCCGCCCCGCGGCGCAAGACGCTCCAGTCGTCGTTCCCTAGTCAGTGCGGCATTTTCTCGCCCGGGCGCAGCGTCAGAATCCTCACGCCATTGCGGGTCACGGCCACGGTGTGCTCGAACTGGGCTGACAGTTGGCCGTCGCGTGTAACGACCGTCCAGCCATCGTCTTCGGTTTGGACGGCCCCTCTGCCTTGGTTCAACATGGGTTCGATGGTGAACACCATGCCTTCGCGCAGCACCAGGCCGGTACGCGGCTTGCCCCAGTGCAGCACCTGTGGCTCTTCGTGCATTTCGCGCCCGATGCCGTGTCCGCAGTATTCCCTCACCACCGAATAGCCTTTCCTGTGGGCATGTCGCTCGATGGCATGGCCCACGTCGCCCAGCGTGGCGCCGGGGCGGACGGCCTGGATGCCTTTCCACATCGCTTCATAGGTTGCGTCCACGAGCCTGCGGGCGGGCGGCGACACCTCGCCCACCAGGTAGGTCTTGCTGGAGTCGGCGATGTAGCCATTTTTTTCCAGCGTGATGTCGAAATTGACGATGTCCCCGTCCTGCAGAATGTCCTTCGCAGAGGGGACTCCGTGGCATACCACCTGGTTGCGGGAGGCGTTGAGCGCGTAGGCGTACCCGTACTGCCCCTTGCTGGCCGGACGTGCATGCAGCTTATGCACGATGAGGTCTTCGACCAGGTCGTTGACCTGCATGGTGGAGATGCCGATCAGGTCCAGCCTGTCGAGGTGATTGAACACCTCTGCCAATAATCGGCCCGACTCTGCCAGTAGCGCGATTTCTTCCGGCCGTTTGGTCATGCCGGCTCCATCTTGACAGGCTGTGCCACGACGCCGGCGGCCCGCAGTTCACGCCCCATGATCTCGTTGAACGTCAATGTCGGATTCGTTTCGCACAGCATGCCGACCCTGATCCAGAAGGCTGCTTGTGCGTTGATCGACCGGCACGACACCGCGCTGGCCTTTCGCAACTGGTCGTGCAGCTCGTCGTCGATGTTTACGATGCCCATGAGTGCAGGTCTATATGAAACGTATACGGATCATATATTCCTTTTGTGTGGCGACGCAAGTGCATGCCTACCATGACCGTAGGGAAGGGAGCGGGTTGGCCGTTTTGAGGCAAAGTCATGCCGCGCTAAGATGCGTCCTGTTTCGAGGGCCCCCGGCACTGCCGTGGTGGCCCCGTCAAGCGTTGAAGCGTCGTGCGGCGGTGTCTTCGCGTCCCCGCCGCGATGGCCGAGGCCGGCCAGCCTCGGCATGGGGCGCGCACCGGGCGCGCCCGATCTCCGAGTACACCAGGAAACCATTTACACACAGCCCGACGGCTGCCTGATTTTCGCTGGCTGCCATGCCATGCCATGCCTTGCCGCGCCGCCGGCCAGCACCATTGCCATACATGACAGAACAAGAACGAACCAAGCACTATTCCATGTCCGCTTCCGCTTCGCCCGAAACGATGCCGTCGGGCGACGAGGTGTCGCATTTGCGGCGGGTCCTGAAGCCGCGCCATTTGACCATGATCGCCATTGGCGGGGCCATCGGCACCGGCCTGTTCGTGGCGTCGGGCGCGACGATCGCGCAGGCCGGGCCGGGCGGCGCGCTGCTGACTTATCTGATCATCGGCGCGATGGTCTATTTCATCATGACCAGCCTGGGCGAACTGGCGGCCTTCATGCCGGTGCCCGGTTCCTTCGCCACGTATGCGTCGCGCTATGTCGACAAGGGCTTCGGCTTCGCGCTGGGCTGGAATTTCTGGTTCAGCTGGGCGGTGGTGGTGGCGGTCGACCTGGTGGCGGCGCAACTGGTCATGGCGTACTGGTTCCCGGATGTTCCCGGGATTCTCTGGAGCGGGCTGTTCCTGTTGTTGATGCTGGGGCTCAACGCGTTTTCGGCGCGCGGCTTCGGCGAGAGCGAGTACTGGTTTTCGCTGATCAAGGTGGTTGCCGTGATCTGTTTCTTGGTCACGGGCGTGGCGATCCTGGCCGGCATCGTCCATACCGGGCACATGCCGGGGTTCGCCAACTGGACCGTGGGCGAGGCGCCATTCGTCGGCAACTTCGCCACCATGGTCGGGGTGGCCATGGTGGTGGCGTACTCGTTCCAGGGCACGGAGCTGGTGGGCGTGGCCGCCGGCGAGTCGGAGGACCCGCGGCGCAACGTGCCGCGCGCCATCCGCCGCGTGTTCTGGCGCATCCTGCTGTTCTATGTGCTGTCGATTGCCGTGATCGGCTTCCTCATCCCTTATACGGACCCGCATCTGTTGCGCAGCGAAGTGAGCGACATCGCGGTCAGCCCGTTCACGCTGGTGTTCGAACAGGCCGGGCTGCTGGCGGCCGCCACGGTGATGAACGCGGTGATTCTGACGTCGGTCCTGTCGGCGGGCAATTCCGGCATGTACGCGGCGACGCGGATGCTTTTCAACATGGCCCGCGAAGGCATGGCGCCGCGCCGGTTCGCCCGGTTGAGCCGTTCCGGCGTGCCGCTGTATGCGCTCTTGGGAACCACGGCGCTGGCCAGCCTGTGCCTGTTGAGCGCGGTGTACAGCCCGCAGGCTGTCTATATCTGGCTGCTCAACCTGGCGGGCATGACGGAGTTCATTGTGTGGCTGAGCATCGCGGTGAGCCACTACCGGTTCCGCAAGGGCTATGTCCTGCATGGCCACGACGTGCAGGCGCTGCCTTACCGGGCGGGGCTGTTTCCGTTCGGGCCGCTGTTTGCCTTCGTGCTGTGCCTGGTGATCACCCTGGGCCAGAACTACGAGGCTTTCCTGCAGGACCGCATCGACTGGGGCGGCGCCCTGTCCACGTACCTGGGCATCTTGTTGTTCCTGGCGACCTGGGCGGGCTACCGGATCGTGTGCCGGTCGCGCTGGGTGCGCTACGCGGATATGCGCTTCGATTTCGCCGACGTCGAAGACGCCGCGGGGCCGCCGGCGCGCGGCTGAGCGCCTACGAAACCTTGCGCACTTCGGTGGCGGCGGGCGGCAGCCCGGTGCCATCCCTGGCCTGCGGGGCCATGAACGGGATGGGCTTGCCGGTGCGCTTGTCGACCAGCACGGAGTGCGGTTCGCCCCGGGCGAACAGGTGCCGTTCGCCCCATTGCCGCAGCGCCACCACCAGCGGAAACAGGCTTTCGCCCTTGGCGCTGAGCACGTATTCCTGGTAGGCGCTGCCGTCCGAGGCCGCCTGGGTCTCGAGTATGCCGGCCTCGACCAGTTTGCGCAGGCGGTCGGCCAGGATGTTGCGGGCCACCCCCAGGCTGCGCTGGAAATCGCCGAAGCGCCGCATGCCATCGAAGGCGTCGCGCACGATCAGCAGCGACCAGCGGTCCCCGACGAGATCGACGGAGCGCGCGACGGGGCAGGATTGGCCGTTCAATGGTTTGCGGCGTGGCATGAGAGGGCGGGGCGTGAGATTGGCGATCGTGTGGTTGCATTTTAAAACTGCATGGCCTAGCATTCAACTAGTTTTGTTTTAAAACTAGATTGGATGGTATCGATCATGGCGGCTTCTTGTGATGTGGCGGCGGTCGGCCGCGGCGTGGCTTGCGCGGCGCGCGCCGGTATGCCGCGCGGCCTGGTGATGTTGTTTGCCGCGGCGTGCGGCCTGAGCGTGGCGAACGTGTATTACGCACAGCCGCTGCTGGACGCGCTGGCGCTGGAGTTCGGCATCGGCCACGCGGCGGTGGGCGGCGTGATTACGGCCACGCAGGCTGGCTGCGCGCTGGCTTTGCTGCTGCTGGTGCCGCTGGGCGACCGTGTCGACCGCCGCCGCCTGATGGCCGCACAGGCGCTGGCGTTGGCGGTGGCGCTGGCGGTGGTGGGCGTGGCGCCGTCGGCGCCGGTGTTGCTGGCCGGCATGCTGGCGGTGGGCTTGCTGGGCACGGCGATGACGCAGGGCTTGATCTCCTACGCCGCCAGCGCGGCGGAGCCGGGCGAGCAGGGGCGGGTGGTCGGCGCGGCGCAGGGCGGCGTGGTCATCGGCCTGCTCGGGGCGCGCGTGTTCGCGGGCGGCGTCAGCGACCTGGCGGGCTGGCGCGGCGTGTATTTCTGCGCGGCCGCGCTGATGCTGGCGATCGCGCTGCCGCTGTGGCGGCGCTTGCCGGCGCTGGCGATTCGGCCGGATGCCATGGGCTACGGCCGCCTCATCCTGTCCATGCTGGGGCTGTTGCGCGCCGAGCGGGCGCTGCAGATCCGCGGCGTGCTGGCGCTGTTGATGTTCGCCGTGTTCAACATTTTCTGGAGCGCGCTGGTACTGCCGCTGCGGGCGCCGCCCTATGGCTTCTCGCATACGGCGATCGGCGCGTTCGGGCTGGTCGGCGTGGCGGGCGCCCTGGCGGCGGCGCGCGCAGGGCATTGGGCCGACCGGGGCCACGGCCAGCGGACCAGCCTGGCCGCGCTGGCGCTGTTGTTGCTGGCCTGGTGGCCGCTGTCGCTGCTGGAAAGCTCGCTATGGGCGCTGGTGATCGGTATTGTGCTGCTGGACATGAGCGGCCAGGCGCTGCACGTCACCAACCAGAGCATGATCTTCCGCGCCCGGCCGCAGGCGCACAGCAGGCTGGTCGGCCTCTACATGCTGTTCTATGCGGTGGGCAGCGGCCTGGGCGCGGCCGCCGCGACCGCCATGTATGCCCACGCCGGCTGGCACGGCGTGTGCCTGCTGGGCGCGACGGTCAGCCTGCTGGCGTTGTTGTTCTGGGCGGCTACCCGGCGCTATATGCCGCCGGCCTTGCCGGGCACGCCGCCAGGGCGGGGGCCGGCGGCTGCTGTCCCGGGGCACGGGTAAAGCGCGGGCGGCGCGGCAGGCTCAGGGCGCATGCCGGCTGCTGCTGTCGCGCACCACCAGTTCGCAGGGCACGCTGTGCACGGTGGGGCCAATCGCCTCCTCGGGCGCGGCCTGCATGGCGGCGAGCAGGGCGCGGGCGGCCTGCCGGCCGATTTCGTAGGGGCGCGTGCGCACGGTGGTCAGGCCCGGTTCCACGATGCCGGCCAGCGGCACGTCGCCAAAGCCGGCCACCGCACAGTCGCGTGGTATGGATACGCCGAAGGCCGGCGCGCGCAGCAGGGCGCCGATGGCGAGGTGGTCGTGCGCGAACACGATCGCCTCGGGCCGGCGCCCGGCCGGCTCCTGGGCGAACCGGGCGATGTGGGCGATACCGGCGGCGTAGTCGTCGGTTTCGTCGGCGCGCGCGATGTCCGCATCCAGCCCGGCTTGTTGCATGGCTTCGGCATAGCCTTGCGCGCGGCGCGCGGCGCGCGTGTCGTGCTGTGCGCCGCTGAGCGCGAAGCGGATGCGGCGCGCGCCCTGTTGCAGGAAATGCCCGGCCAGCATCCGGCCCACGTCGCGCTGCGCGAAGCCGACTTGGTGATAAGGGCGGCCGTCGAGGATTTCCCAGGCCTCGACCACGGGAATGCGCAAGCTCTGCAGCAGCGTCTCGATAGCCGGCGCATGGTCGCCGCGGGTCAGGATCAGCCCGCTGGGGTGCCAGCCGGCCAACGCGCGGACCGCCCGGGCCTCGGTGTCCACGGAGTATTCGCTGTTGGCCAGCAGCAGTTGCAGGCCTTGGGCGTCCAGCGTCTCGCTCATGCCGCGGACCAGTTCGGCGAACGTGGGGCTGCTGACGTTCTGCATGACCGCGCCCACCGGTCCGCCCTGGGTAGAGGCGAGGCGGCGCGCCACCTGGCTGGGCATGTAGCCGGTGTCGGCGATCACCGCGTCGATGCGCGCCCGCAGCTTGGGCGAGACTTTATGCGGCGTATTGAAATAGCGCGAGGCCGTGACGGAGGAGACGCCGGCCAGGGCGGCCACGTCGTGGATGGTGTAGTGGCCGAGCTTGGGCCGCGCGCGAGGCCGCGCCTGCGCGGCGTCGTCGTCCGCCTGGGGCGGCCCGAAAGGCTTGGGCCGGGAAGGCCGTGGGGGTGTCGTCATGGTTCGCACTATACCTCTTGCACACCATGAATGATACCGGTACCATTTGAAATGAAACCGGTATCATTTTGGCCGGCGCCACCATAACCACAACCCTGCATCCACCAGACAGGAGACAAAACCATGAAGACTTCACGCATTCGCTGCGGGCTGGGCGCCCTGGCCGCGTTCGCCATCCTGGCCGCCGCGCCGCTGGCCCAGGCGGCCGGCTATCCGGAAAAGCCGGTCACGCTGGTGGTGCCGCAGCCGCCCGGCGGGGCCGCCGACGCGGTGGCGCGGCCGTTCGCGCAAGCGCTGTCGGACCGGCTGGGCCAGCCGGTCGTGGTCGAGAACCGGGCGGGCGCCAACGGCAACATCGCGGCCGCCTATGTGGCGCAGCGGCCCGCCGACGGCTACACCATTTTCTATGGCTCCATCAGCACGCTGGCGGTCAACCCGCACCTGTACAAGTCGCCGGGCTTCGATCCGTTCAAGGATTTCCAGCCCATCACCCTGACCAACCAGACGCCCAATGTGCTGGTGGTCGGCGCGCAGACGCCGTACCAGTCGGTGGCCGACGTGGTGAAGGCCGCCAAGGCGCAACCCGGGCGGCTGGCCTTCGGGTCGGCGGGCAATGGCAACACCATGCACCTGACCGGGCTGCAGTTCCAGGCCAGCACCGGGACCGAGCTGGTGCACGTGCCGTACAAGGGCGGCCCGGCCGCGCTGACCGACGTGATGGGCGGGCAGATTCCCATGATGTTCCACAACCTGTCGGCGGTCTTGCCCGTGGCGCAGACCGGCAAGGTGCGCATCCTGGCGGTGGCCGACGAGAAGCGCGCGCCGCTGGCGCCGGACGTGCCCACCATGGCCGAGGCCGGCGCGCCCGGCACGGTGCAGATCGCCTGGAGCGGCATGCTGGTGCGGCGCGGCACCCCCGCGCCCATCGTGCAGCGCCTGCACCAGGAAATGGCGGCCATCCTGGCCACGCCGGAATTCCGCAAGCCGCAGGAAGCCCAGGGCAGCGAGATCCTGTCTTCCACCCCCGAGGAATTCGAGGCCCGCCTGAAGGCCGACTCCCGGCGCATGGCCGAGGTGATCAAGGCCGGCAATGTGCATATCGACTGAGTTTCATTGATGCCCGCTCCCAATCTTTTCAAGCGCGCGCTGCAGGCGCGCCAGCCGCAGATCGGCCTGTGGTCGACCCTGCCGTTTCCCATGGTGTCCGAGTTGATCGCAGGCGCCGGCTTCGACTGGCTGCTGATCGATACCGAACACACGCCCAGCGACCCGATCGTGGTGCAGCAGTTGCTGCAGGCCGTGGCCGCCGAGCGCGAGCGGCCGTCATCGGCGGTGGTGCGGCCGGCCTGGAACGACACGGTGCTGATCAAGCGCCACCTGGACGTGGGAGCGCAGTCCTTGCTGCTGCCGTTCGTGCAGAACCGCGCCGAAGCCGAAGCCGCGGTGGCGGCCACGCGCTACCCGCCGCGCGGCGTGCGCGGCATGGGCGGCTCGATGCGCGCCTCGCGTTTCGGCCGCGACGCCGACTACGTGCGGCAGGCCGAACGCGAACTGTGCGTGCTGGTGCAGATAGAAACCATGGAGGCGCTCGAGCAGCTCGAGCAGATCGCTTCGGTCGACGGCGTGGACGGCGTGTTCATCGGGCCCGCCGACCTGTCGGCCAGCCTGGGAGTGGCCGGCGAACTGCAGCATCCGAAGGTGCGCAAGGCCATCGACGACGCCATCGCCCGCATCCTGGCCTGTGGCAAGGCGCCCGGCATTCTCATGCTGGACGAGCCGCGCGCGCGCCAGTGCCTGGCGCAGGGCGCCCTGTTCGTGGCGGTGGCCACCGACCAGGTGCTGCTGCGCAAGGCTTGCGACGAGACCGCGGCGCGCTTTGCCGGGCGCCCGGATGGTGGCGCGCCCGCTGCCTATTGATGCCCCAGGAAACGCCCCCCATGACCGACACTCCCACGCGCAAGACGCCCGCGACCCTGCGCAGCCATCGATGGTTCGCCAGCGACGATATCCGCGGTTTCGCGCACCGCCAGCGCATGCAGCAGCAAGGCCTGAACCGCGAAGAATTCATGGGCCGGCCGGTGATCGCGCTCATCAATACCTGGAGCGACCTGTCGCCATGCCATGCACACCTGCGCGAGCGCGCCGAGGCGGTCAAGCGCGGCGTGCTGCAGGCCGGCGGCTATCCGCTTGAGCTGCCCGCATTGAGCCTGGGCGAGGTGATGGTCAAGCCCACCACCATGCTGTACCGCAACCTGCTGTCGGTCGAGTGCGAAGAGCTGCTGCGCAGCCTGCCGATCGACGGCGCGGTGCTGATGGGCGGCTGCGACAAGACGCCGCCCGCGCTGGTAATGGGCGCATTGTCGATGGACCTGCCGGTGATCTTCATGCCGGCCGGCCCCATGCTCAACGACCGCTACCGGGGCCAGGCCGTGGGCGCCGGCACGCATACCAAGAAATTCTTCGCCGAATACACCATCGGCGCCATCGGCAAGGCCGAATGGGTGGCGCTGGAGTCGCGCATGACGCGCAGCGTGGGCACCTGCAACACCATGGGCACGGCCAGCACCATGACCGCCATCGTCGAGGCGCTGGGGTTGTCGCTTCCGGGCGCGATGGCGATCCCGGCGGTGGACGCGGCGCATACCCGCATGGCGTGGCAGTGCGGCTACCGCGCGGTCGAGATGGTGTGGGAAGACCTGCGGCCTTCACGCATTTGCAGTGCCTCGGCGTTTCGCAATGCCATGGTGGCCTACGTGGCGCTGGGCGGCTCCACCAATGCTGCCGTGCATTTGCCGGCCATGGCGGGGCGGGCCGGCATCGCGCTGTCGATCGACGAGATCGACGCCATCGCGCGCGACGTGCCGGTGATCGCTAACCTGTATCCATCGGGCGAGCGCCTGATGGAGGATTTTTTCTACGCGGGCGGACTGCCGGCGGTATTGCGCAAGGTGGCCGCGCACCTGGACCTGTCGACTCTGACCTGTACCGGCCGCACCCTGGGGGAGAATCTCGCCGCCTGGCCGGTCGCGGACGACGACGGCACCATCCTCGATCCGTCGGCGCCCCTCAAGCACGGCGTGGCGGAGTGCCCGGAAGCCGGCCTGGCCATGGCGGTGGTGCGCGGCAACCTGGCGCCGGACGGGGCCGTGATCAAGCCGTCGGCGGCCAGCCCGTGCCTGCTGCGGCATACCGGCCCGGCGCTGGTATTCGATTCGAATGCCGAGATGTTCGCGGCCATGGCCGACCCCGACCTGGACGTGGACGAGAATACCGTGCTGGTGCTGCGCAACGGCGGGCCGATAGGCGGGCCCGGCATGCCGGAATGGGGCAACCTGCCGATTCCGAAGAAGCTGCTGCAGCGGGGAGTGCGCGACATGCTGCGCATTTCGGACGCGCGTATGAGCGGCACGCATTACGGCACCTGCGTGCTGCACGTATCGCCCGAATCCGCCGTGGGCGGGCCGCTGGCGCTGTTGCGCAGCGGCGACCTGGTGCGGCTGGACATCGGCGCGCGCAGCCTCGACATGCTGGTGTCCGAGGCCGAGCTCGAGGCGCGCCGGCGCCAGTGGTCGCCGCCGCCGCGGCCCCATGCGCGCGGCTACTCCCGCATCTACCAGAACGAAGTCACCCAGGCCCACCTGGGCTGCGACTTCGCCAGCCTGGCCGGCAACGCGCCGACGCCCGAACCGCCTATCTACTGAGTCCGCCATGCCCGCCGAACCCCTCGTCATCGAGCGCCTGGAAGCCTTTGTTTTCCGCGCGCCCGCCGAACCACCCGTGCAGACTTCGTTCGGCATCATGAAGAGCCGGCCGGCGGTGCTGGTGAGCGTCACCGATGCCGATGGATGCTTTGGCTGGGGCGAGATCTGGTGCAACTTCCCGATCGTCGGCGCCGAACACCGCGCGCGGCTGGCGCTGGCGTATTGCCGCCCGCTGGTCGAAGGCCGCGCCTGGCCTGGGCCCGCCGCATGCTGGCGCGCGCTGCAGGCGCAACTGGCGGTGCTGGCGCTGCAGACCGGCGAACAGGGGCCGCTGCAGCAGGTCATGGCGGGCGTGGACACCGCCATGTGGGATCTGGCCGCGCGCCGGGCCGGCGTGCCGCTGTGGCAGTTGCTGGGCGGGCCCGCCGAGGCGCCGCCGGTGGCGGTGTATGCGTCGGGCATCAATCCGACCCGACCGGCGGAGCTGGCGGCCGCCAAGCGCGCCGAGGGCTATCGGGCCTTCAAGCTGAAAGTCGGCTTTGGCGCCGGGCGCGACCTGGCCAACCTGCGCGCCATGCGCGAGGCCATCGGGCAAGACGTCGCGCTGATGGTCGATGCCAACCAGGCGTGGGACGAACAAGAGGCCGCGCAGGCGGGCCGGCGCATGGCCGATTTCGGCCTGCTGTGGCTGGAGGAGCCGATGCGCGCCGACGTGCCGCTATCGCGCTGGGCGGCGCTGGCGCAAGCCCAGCCGTTGCGGCTGGCGGGCGGCGAGAACTATGCCAGCCTGGTGCAATACCAGAATGCCATCGCGCGCCCCGGGCTGGCCGTGCTGCAGCCGGACGTGGGCAAATGGGGCGGCATCACGGGTTGCCTGGAAGTCGGGCGCGCCGCCGTCGCGGCGGGCAAATGGTATTGCCCGCACTGGCTGGGCGCGGGCATCGGCCTGCGCGCGTCCATGCACTTGAAGATCGCGGCCGGCGGCGCGGGCTATGTGGAGGTGGACGCCAATCCG
This sequence comes from Bordetella genomosp. 2, assembly GCF_002261345.1. GTDB lineage: Bacteria > Pseudomonadota > Gammaproteobacteria > Burkholderiales > Burkholderiaceae_B > Bordetella_A. Next base: position 1,393,555 of record NZ_NEVT01000003.1, read on the forward strand.
AACCCGCTGCGCGACTTGCTGGCCGAACCATCGTTCGCTGTCCGGGACGGCCTGGTGCGCCTGCCCGCGGCGCCTGGCCTGGGCGTGGCGCCGAACCTGCAGGCATGCCGCCCATATGCGGTGGCGGTGGCAACGGCAGAGGTCTAGGCCCGCGCATCACGTGCCGCGGATGCCCGCCTGTTCGATCACCGCTGCCCACTTGCGCATTTCCGCGTCGATGAAGCGGCCGAAGTCCGCCGCGCTGCCGGGATGCGGCTCCATGCCTTGCGCCAGGAAGCGGCGCTTGATGTCGGCGTCGGCCAGGGCCTGGTTGATGGCTTCGTCCAGCTGCCCGACCACCGCGGGCGGCACCTGGGCCGGCGCCATGAAGCCATACCAGCCCGCCGCGACCACGCTGGGCAGGCCTTGTTCGCGCAAGGTCAGCGCGTCCGGGTAGATCGCGCTGCGCTCCGCGGACGCCACGCCGAGCACGCGCAGTTTGCCGCTCTCGATATGGGGCAGCGCTGCCGTGATCGCCGTGAGGGTGGCGTCCAGCCGGCCCGCCAGCAAGTCCGTATAGGCCATGACGTCGCCCCGGTACTGCACCACCAGGCCCTTGGCGCCGGCATCGCGCAGGAACAGCTCGGCCGCCAGGTGGGGCAGCGAGCCATTGCCGGGCGAGCCGAAAGTCAGGCCGTCGGGCAGCGACTTGCCATGGGCGACCAGTTCCTTGGCCGTCTGGGCGGGCGATTGCGCGTTGACGACCAGGAACAGCGGCACGGTGGCGGACATGGCCACCGGCTGCAGGTCTTTCCTGGGGTCATAGCCGAGTTTGCCGTACAGGGCTTCCAGTGTGGAATAGGGCGCGGCGGCATAGAGCAGCGTGTAGCCGTCGGCGGGCGCCTGGGCCACGAATTCGTTGGCCACGCGCGTGCCCGCGCCTGCCTTGTTTTCGACCACGAACGGCTGGCCCAGGCGCCTGGCCAGGTATTCGCCGAGCAGCCGCGCCGACAGATCGCTGGGCCCGCCGGCCCCGTACGGCGCGACGATCTTTACCGCCCGCGCCGGCCACGCGCCCTGCGCGAACACCCGCGGCAGCGCCGCCATGCAGGCGGCCGCGCCCAGCAGGGTCCTCCGGTTCATTTTCATGGTTGTCTCCTGATTGTTCGAATAGGCAGCGGCGGGGCGCTGGTCGGCGCGGTGGTCGAAGGATCGGCGATAGCGGGGCCCGCCACCGGATGATAGATGGCGAGTTCTATCAGAACAATTTTCAAATTATTGATGACTTAAAAGCCTGGGTTATAAATAGGTTTTGCCGCATCGACAGGAGACCTTCCATGGCGTTCGAAGTCACGCTGAGGCAGCTGCGGGCCTTCATCACCGTGCTGGAATGCGGCAGCTTTTCCGAGGCGGCCGAGACCATGCACTTGTCCCAGGCGGCGCTCAGCGGCCTGGTCAAGGAACTGGAGAGCCGGCTGGGCGTGCGGCTGCTGGACCGGAATACGCGCAGCGTCAGCGCCTCGGTGGTGGGCACGGCGTTCGAGCCGATGGTCCGGCGCGTGCTGGCCGACCTGGACGAGGCGCTCAGGCAGGTCACCAATCTGAAGGAGCTGCGGCGCGGGCTGGTGCGGGTGGCCGCGCCGGAACCGCTGTCGTGCACGTTGTTGCCGGAACTGATCGCCGCCTATGGCGCGCGCCATCCCGGCGTGGATGTGCGCTTCGACGATGTGCCGATCGAGCAAGTACTGGCGGGCCTGCATAACGGCAGCGCCGATATCGGCTTCGGTCCGGCCGGCGTGCTGGCCGACGACGCGGTGCAGGCGCATGTGGTGCGCGTCGACCCCTTGTGGGCCGCGCTGCGCGCGGATGATCCCCTGGCCGCCAATCCCTCGATCGCCTGGCGGGACCTGCGCGAACGGCCGTTGATCAACTACATGCCCAACCTGGCCGCCAACGTGCTGGGCAATGTGCCGTCGCGCAATCACCCCCGGCGCATCGTGCCGGTCCATCGGGTCAACACGGCCCTGGCCCTGCTGCGGGTGCAGCCGGGGTATGTGATCTGCCCGTCCATGGCGCGGCCCCTGGTGGAAGGCTTCGGCCTGGTATTCCGGCCGCTGTGCCAGCCCACGGTGACCTGGCGCATCGCGCTGTTCGTGCGCGGGCGCCAATTCCTCTCGCCCGCGGTGGAGAGCTTCCTGGATTTCGCGCTGGCGAGCGCGGAAGGCTGACAGACGCCGGGCCGGCGCCGGTTGAATAAATAATCCAAGCTTATTAAAGCTTCGGAAAACTCAGATTGTCCGATAAAAGGCCGGCGCGTATCTTTGGCGGCCAGCCCTGGCTGTCCGCATGGTGTGGCGGCCGGATCGCAGTGCGCGAGGGCGTTGCTCAACCGAAACCCGCCCATGACCTCGTCAGACCTGGATGCCTTTCTGTCGCCGCGTTCCATCGCCATCGTCGGCGCGTCCTCCCACGCCAGCAAGATAGGCGCCGTACCAGTGAAGTATCTCGCCGAGCATGGCTATGCCGGCACCATTTACCCGATCAATGCCAACGCCGGCGAGATCGGCGGGCGTCGCGCCTACCGTTCGCTGCAGTCGGTGGGCGCGCCCATCGACCTGGCCATCTTCGCCATTCCGGCTTCCGGGGCCGATGCCGCGCTGGACGACGCGATCGCGGCGGGCGTGAAGAACATCGTCATGTTCTCGGCCGGATTCGCCGAGATGGGCGCGCAAGGCGACCAGGCGCAGCGCGCCTTCGCGGCCAAGGCCCGCGCCGCGGGCATCCGGGTGCTGGGACCCAATTGCCTGGGCTTCATGAACGTGGCGCGGTCGGTGTACGCCACGTTCTCGCCCGTGGTGATGGCCGGGGCGGCCCGGCCCGGCAAGGTCGGCCTGGTCAGCCAGAGCGGCGCGTTCGGCGCCTACGCCTATGCCATGGCGCGCGAGCGCGACCTGGGGCTGTCCGTGTGGGTGACCACCGGCAATGAGACCGACATCGACGTTGCCGACTGCATCGCCTGGATGGCGCGCGACTGCGCGACGCAGGTCATCATGGCCTATCTCGAGGGATGCCGTGACGGCGCGAAGCTGGGGCGCGCATTGGAGCTGGCGCGCGCCGCCGGCAAGCCGGTGGTGGTCGTGAAGGCCGGCCGTACCGCCCTCGGCGCCCAGGCCGCCGCCTCGCATACCGCGGCGCTGGCGGGTGACGACGCCATTTACCAGGCGCTGCTGCGCCAGCATGGCGCCTGGCGGGCGCACAGCATGGAGGAGTTCTTCGACATCGCCCATGGCCTGGCGGTCGCCGGGCTGCCGCCTAATACGCGGGTTGGCCTGCTGACCGTGTCGGGCGGAGTCGGCGCGATGATGGCCGACGACGCGGCCGAGGCAGGGCTGGACGTCGCCGAACTGCCGGCCGCGGCGCAGGCCGGCATCCGGGCCCGCGTGCCGCTCGCGGCAACGCGCAATCCGGTCGATGTGACTGGGCAGGTTACTGCCGAGCCCGCGTTGCTGGAGCACGCCGCGCGCACCATGCTGGCCGAGGCGGACCATGGCAGCGTATTGATCTTCCTCGCTGCTTTTGGCGCGACGCCGGCCATGCTTGCGGTTCAACAGCAACTGGCCCGCGACCTGCGGCGCGATTTTCCCGGGCGGCTGCTGATTTTCAGCACCCTGGCCGACCCGGCGCAGCGGCGCGCGCTCGAAGCGCACGGCTGCCTCTCGTTCGCGGACCCGGCGCGGGCCATACGCGTCCTGGCCGCCATGGCTTTCTTCAGCGCCCAGCTGCGGCGGCCCGCCACGCTGCCTGACGCGAACCCGTCCCGGCCGCCCCTGGCCTTGCGGCGCGGCGCCTATAACGAGGCCGATGCGCTGGAGTTGCTGCGGGAGCACGGCATTCCCGCCGTGCGGGTCTTGCGCGCCACGTCCCGCGACAGCGCGATCCGTCACGCGTGCGCGCTGGGATTCCCGGTTGCCATGAAGGTGTTGTCGGCCGATATCGTGCACAAGAGCGAAAGCGGCGGCGTGGTGCTGGACATTCGCAGCGCCGAACAGGCTGGCGCGGCATACGAGCGGATCATGGCGGCCGCCGCGGACGCGGCGCCCCAGGCCCGCATCGATGGCGTGGTCGTGGCGCCGATGGTCCGTGGCGGCGTGGAGTGCATCCTGGGCGCGCGCCGGGATCCCGCGCTTGGCGTGGTCGTGATGCTGGGGGCGGGCGGCGTGAATGTCGAGCTGCTGCGCGACACGGTCTTCCGGCTGGCGCCGGTAGACCGCCGGCAGGCCCGCGAGATGATCGCGGAACTGAAGACCGCCGCGCTGCTGCACGGCTTTCGTGGCGGGCCACCCGCGGACGTGGAGGCCCTGGCCGAGTCGATCGTGCAGCTCTCGCAGTTCGCGCTGGCGGCGGGCGATCGGCTGGAATCCGTGGAGCTGAATCCTTTCGTGGTGTTGCCCGCCGGAGAGGGCGCCTGCGCGCTGGATGCCGTGCTGCTGACACGCCCGGCGCCGCCTGCCGCGCCGGCCGCCCGCGAGTTCGTCATGGCCACGCTTCCCCTGTTCGAGATGGCGCGCATGCGCGCCTCCAACACGGCCCGCAGGCACCCCGACGCGGGCTTCGCCGGCGACAGCCCGGCGTCCAGGATGCGCTGGGTGAACCAGTTCACGCATACCCGGCGCTTGCGCAGTCCGGAAGACAAGGAAGTCGTGACGCCGAACAATGACACCTTGTTCAGCAATGCCTGGCTGGATCTCTCCGGCGGCCCGCTGGTCATCGACATTCCCGAGATGGGGCGGCGCTACTGGGTGCTCGGGTTCCTCGATGCCTGGACCAACCCTTGGGCCTACGCCGGACGCCGCACCACCGGCGGGGCGGCGCAGCGCCTGTTCGTGCACGGGCCTTCGTGGCGCGGCGAGGCGCCGGCCGGGATGCATTGCATCAGCGCGCCCAGCGACGACGTATGGGTGATCGGCCGCATCCTGGTCGATGCCGATCCCGCCGACCTGGCGCGCGTCCATGCGCTGCAAGACCGCTTCGCCATCCGCCGGCCCGACGGGGCGAGCGCCCTGTCGCGCATCGACACCTTGCTGGGCAACCGCGCCACCGGCGTGCCGGACGCCGGCGAATACCTGGCCGTGCTGGCTACCATGCTGGCGCGCAATCCGTCCGCCACGCCGCTACCGCCACGGCCGCGTTCCCCGGCCGAGCTGCAGGCGGCGCTGGAGGAGGTCTATACCGAACTGCGCGAAGTGGCCCAGCCTTCGGAACTGGGCGGCGGCTGGACAACGGCCGTGTCCGTCCGTACCAGTTTCGGCGACGACATCGTGACGCGGGCCCGGGTGGCGCGCAACTGGATCGGCACGCTGGGCATCGACGAGGCGATGTACATCATGGCCGAAGTGGATGCCGACGGCGCGCCGCTGACGGGAAGCCATCGCTATGTGCTGCGCTTCCCGCCGGCGGGCGGGCCGCAAGTGGGCGCGTTCTGGTCCATCACCCTGTACCGCCGCAGCGATTGCCTGCTGGCGGCCAACCCCATCGGCCGCCATTCCATCGGCGACCGCACGCCCGGCCTGCTGCGCGATGCCGACGGCGGACTGAGTATCGCAATACAGGCGGACGACCCCGGCGCGGGGCAGAACTGGCTGCCCGCGCCCCCCGGCGAAGGGTTTTGTCTGACCTTGCGGCTCTATCAACCGCAACGCGCGCATCTGGACGGCACGTTCGCCTATCCGCCGGTGCGGCGGGCCGACTGAGCGCGGCGGCGCGGCCGCCTCGGCGCGTCGTGCGCATCGGCAACGAGTTCATGGAGAGGACATGTCGGATCGATTGAAAGACCAGGTGGCCATCGTCACCGGGGCGGGCGGGGGGCTAGGCCGGGCCCATGCGCTGGAACTGGCGCGGCACGGCGCGGCCATCGTGGTCAACGACCTGGACGGCGCGGCGCAGGAGGTGGCCGACCGCATCGGCGCGGCAGGGGGCCGGGCGCTTGCCGTGGCCGGCGATGTGACGCGCTACGACGACATGCTCGCGCTGGCCGACCGGACCATCGCCGCGTTCGGGCGCGTCGACATCCTGGTGAACAACGCCGGGATCCTGCGCGACCGCACGTTCGCCAAGATGAGCCTGGATGACTTCCGCCTGGTCCTGGAGGTGCACGTCATGGGGGCGGTCAACGCGACCAAGGCGGTCTGGCCGCACATGCAGCGGCAGGGCTACGGCCGCGTGGTGATGACCACCTCTTCTTCGGGGCTGTATGGCAATTTCGGGCAATCGAACTACGGCGCGGCCAAGATGGCGCTGGTCGGGCTGATGCAGACCTTGGCGCTGGAAGGCGCCCGGCACGGCGTGCGCGTGAACTGCCTGGGCCCCAGCGCCATGACGGCGATGACCGAAAGCCTGCTGGACCCGGAAGCCGCCGTGGTCCTGACGCCCGAGCGGGTCAGCCCCGGCCTGGTCGCCCTGGTGGGCGAAGACGCCCCGACCCGCATGATCCTGCTCGCCGGCGGGGGCAGCTATGAGTGCGCGCACATCACGATGACGCGCGGCATTCATGTCGGCGATGCGCGGGATCCAGTGGCGGCGCTGTGCGGGGCCATGGCCGAGGTCCAGGCGCAGGCCGGCCAGAGCGTGCCCGCGTCGGGCTGGGAGCAGCCGCGCCACGAGCTGGCGAAGGCGCTTGGGCGGGGCGGGTGAGGGCAGCGTTCAGTCCGTTTTCTCGTATTCCGCCATGGTGCGGAACCAGATGTCGCTGACTTTGATGGCCAGGCTGCGGGCGGTCGGAAACGCCTGGGTGAGCAGGAGGTCGTGATTGACGAAACGTTCGCGCAAAGTGTCTATGGTCATGGTGATCAGGATACGAACCATGCCCACGTACTCCCGCCGTTGCGCCTTGGTGAAGGCCCGGCCGCGGCGCCGTTCAGACACATGCACCACCTTCATCGTCCAGTTGGCATTGCGATCCTCGCGCAGCTTGGTAATCGCCGCGTTGCGATGCACCGCGGCGTACAGGTTGGCGTTGGCTTCATAGGCGCGGCAGTACCAGTCGTTGGCCTCCAGGATCGCCTCGTAGGTGGGAAGGTTGCGCGAGTTGCTCACTCGCGCCGATTCGATATATTCGAGGAACAGGCTGAGCATCTCGAAGACGCAGTCATCGACATCCTTGAAATGGTTGTAGAACGTACCGCGCGACAGGCCGGACTGGTCCAGGACGAACTCGACGGTGGGATTGCGCTGGGGCTCCTCCTGGATGCAGCGGGCGGTGATGGTCAGGAATAGATACCGGGTGCGCTCGCGCTTGGGCAGCGAACGGTCCAGGCTCTTGCGGCCGAGCATTTCTTCGAAGCGCAGCGACGTGGGAATATCATCCTGCGAATCGATCTCCGGCCTTTTGTCCGCGGCTGTTTTTTTTGTGTCACGCAATGTCCTTTCACTAGGCCTGCCCCGAAGCAAGCACCTTATAGCTGCTGGGGAATTTTACCGTCCCGTGAACGCAGGCTGCCGCCGTTCGACGAAGTGAGCGATACCCTCCTTGAAGTCGGCGCTGCGCAAGCTCTCCACCATTTCGCAATTGGCCAGGCGGACGGCTTCGGCCAGGTCCTGGAATGGCGCCTCCCAGATCTGGCGTTTCATGATGCGCAAGGACCGCGGCGAGACTTCGGTGGCCAGGGCGGTCGCCAATGCCAGCGCCTGCTCGTGCAGCATGTCTTGCTGTAAAACCCGGTGCACCAGCCCCATCTGTAGCGCTTCGCCGGCTTCGACGCGTCGCGAACTCAGCAGCAGATCGGCGGCTCGTGCATGGCCGATGACGCGTGACAGTATCCAGGCGATGCCATGCTCGGCCACCAGGCCGCGCCGGGCGAAGGCGGTCGTGAAGACTGCGTTGTCCGAGGCGTAGCGAAAGTCGCTGTACAGCGCCATCACCAGGCCCAGGCCGGCCGCCGCGCCGTTGATCGCTGCGATGATCGGCTTTGAACAAGCGGGAAAGTACGAGTAGCGCGTCTGGTAGTCGGCGCGCCGGTTCATATCGAACGGACGCATCCGGCTCAGATCCAGAATATCGTCGGGCGGCAGCGTCGCCAGTTCACCCATGTCCATACCGGCGCAGAATGCCTTGCCGGCCCCGGTCAGCATGATCGCCCGGACCTGCGGATCGTCATCGGCCCGGTCGATGGCATCGCGCAGTTCCAGCTCCAGCCTGCGCGTCAAGGCGTTCATGTGGCGGGGGCGGTTCAACGTGATGATGGCGATCCAATCGCTGCGCTGGTAGAGCAGTTCTGTGTATTCCATGCGAGCCTTGTCAGGAGGATGGTGGCGGTGCAACCGGGAAGTCCGCCGGTAGCTGGTAGGAGATCGTTTCGGTGAACTCCTCGAGGCCGAACGGACCGTTCTCGCGGCCCATTCCGGATTGGCGGAAGCCCCCGAATGGCGCATCCGGATTGAAGGGCGCGCCATTGATCTCGACTTGCCCGGCCCGCAAGCCTCGCGCGGCATGATAGGCCTGGACCGCCGAGGCGCCCCAGACCGCCGCGGCCAGGCCATACGGAGTGCCATTGGCGATGGCGACCGCCTGCGCGGGCTCGTCATAGGGCAACAGCACCAGCACTGGACCGAAAATCTCTTCCTGAGCGATGGGCGCGACGGGGGCAACGTTGCCCAGGACTGTCGGCGCGACGAAATAGCCATGCGCCGGGACAGGGCAGGCGCGTGGACCGCCCGCGATAATCTGCGCGCCGCCAGCCTGCGCCTGTTGGAGCAGGGCCAGGACCCGGCGACGCTGCTGCGCACTGGCGAGGGGCCCCAGGCGCGTAGCAGGAGCGGCGGGGTCTCCCATGACGTAGGCGTCAATATATTGTCGGGCCAGTTCGGCCGCGTTGGCGTATTCCGCGGCGGGCACCAGTAAGCGGGTGTATGCCGAGCAGGTTTGGCCGGAATTCAGGAAGCAGCTGGCCAGGGTAGCCTTGACCGCTGCGGCGAGGTCAGTCCCGGGCAGCGCGATGGCGGCTGACTTGCCGCCCAGTTCCAGGCTCAGCCGCTTGAGGCCCGCCCCGCCAGCGGCCGCGATCTCGCGTCCCGCGCGGGTCGAGCCCGTGAAAGACACCATATCGATCTCGGCATGCCTGACTAGCGCCTGGCCGATATCAGCGCCACCATGCAAGAGGTTGAAAGCCCCGGGCGGCAGGCCGGCCGCGGCGACCGCTTCGGCCAGCAGGAAAGCGCTGAGCGGCGCGATTTCCGACGGCTTGAGCACGACCGTACAACCGGCGGCCAGGGCCGCCGCGACTTTGGCGGTGACCTGGTGCAGCGGATAGTTCCAGGGAGTGATGCAGGCGACAACGCCGGCCGGCACGCGTCGCACCAGGGAATGGCCGATGCGCGATTCGTGTGCCGCCTGCTCGCACAGTTCGGCGTAGCGTCGCCAGGCGTTTATGGGGGCCGCGACCTGGATGCGTCTGACCAGCCTGGCAGGCATGCCAACCTCCCGCATGATGGCGTCGGCCAATGCATCGGAGCGCGCCTCGAGCGCGTCGGCCACGGCATGCAGCATGCTGGCGCGCCGCGGCGCCGGCAGCCCGGCCCAAGCGGGCCATGCGCGCCTGGCGGCGCCGACCGCGCAGTCCACGTCGGCGACGGAACTTATGCGCAACGTCGCGAATGGGGTCTCGGTGTAGCTGTCGACAACCTCGGTGCACGCAGCGCCGGACGCTTCCTGCCAACGGCCATCGATATAAGTCTGAGTGAAGTCCAAGTGTCAAGCCTCAACGCAGGTAGCGGGCGGGATCGAGATGAGCGACCGGCAACCGGGCTTGTCCGTCGACCACCAGTTGGGCGGCGGCTTCGCCCACTGCCGGCGAGAACTTGAACCCGTGGCCGGAGAATCCGCCGGCGACGATGAGCCGCGCCGCCGGGTCCACCGCGCCAAGCAGACCTTCGCCGTCGGGGGTGAAGGCATCCATGTAGATGCCGATGCGGACCGGGTCCGGGTATACCCCGCGCAGGCTTTGCGCGGCGACGTGGCGCAGCCGCGCCAGTTCGTCTTTGGGCAGTGTGCGGGGCAGGGCGTCGGGGCTGTCCAGGGAGGGCCAGCCGCCGATGTTGCAGCTGCCTTTCAGCGTGGCGCCGTCGGTGCTGGGAAAGCAATTGAAATAGCCGTCCGGCAAGGTGCGCATCATGACCAATGCCCGGTCGTCGGCGAACGGCCTCATGTCCGCGGCGGCAAACCATGATAGTGCGATGCGCCGCGGCACAAGCGGGAGCGCGGCCAGTGCGGCGAATGTGTGGCCCCAACCGCCTGGCGCGACGATGGCATGCGTGTAGCGTTGCTCCAGTTCGCCAGCCCGCAGAGTCACCCCGGTGGAGTCGGGGGCGAGGGCCTCTACCGTCGTGTAGGCGCGCAGTTGCGCGCCCAGCGCGCAAGCCTGGGCCACCGCCGCCAGTACTGTGTGGTCGGCGCGGATGAATCCGCCTTCCGGGTCCAGGTATAGGCATTCGTCCGCCGCCACGGGAAACTGTGGATAGCGCTCGGCCGCCGCATTGGAGGCGAGAACCTCAAGGGGCAGCCCGAATCGATGGGCGGTGGCCAGCGTGGCTTGCATGCTGGCGTCTTCGGGGCGCCCGATCGACGCCACGCCGGTCTGCTTCAGCAATTGCCGCCCCGCGGCGGCCTCCAGCTCGTGCCATAGCGGCAGGCTGGCGCGGATCAGCGGGACGTGCGTGGAACCTTCCTTACACGCCACGCGAAAAATGCGGGTGTCCCCGCCTGTCGCGCCTTGATCGTGCGCGGGCGCATGGCGCTCGAATAGCGTCACTTGCACACCGCGCAGCGCCAGCCGCCATGCGGTCATTGCGCCCATTACACCGGCGCCGACCACGGCCACGTTCAAAGAGGTGTTGGGTTGGCTGGACATGAGGCAGTCCCTTCAGGCGAAATGGCAGGCGACCCGCTGCGGCGAGCCCGAGCGGGATGTCAATTCGGGCACCGACTGCGCGCATTGTTCGCGCGCCATCCAGCAACGTGTGCGGAAGCGGCAGCCGCTCGGCGGGTTGATTGGGTTGGGGATTTCTCCCGTGAGTACGCGGGTGGTGCGCTGGCGTTCGCGGCGCGGATCCGGCACGTTGGCGCTGTCGACCAGCGCCTGGGTATACGGGTGGCGAGGAGCCCCCAGCACATCGCGCGCCGCGCCCAGCTCGACGACCCGGCCCATGTACATGACAGCGAGGTCCTTGGCGATATTGGCGACAACGCTGAGATCGTGGGACACGAATACGTACGAAACGCCAAGATCGGCCTGCAGTTCACGCAGCAGGTTGATGACCTGCGCCTGGACCGATACATCCAGCGCCGATACCGGCTCATCGCAAATCACCACCTTGGTGGGCCGTACCAGTGCGCGCGCGATGCCCACGCGTTGCTGCTGGCCGCCGGACAGGGCATGCGGATAGCGTCGGGCGTGGTCGGCGTTCAGGCCGACCTTTTCAAGAATGGCGATGGCCCGGTCATGGCGCTCGGCGCGACTCAGGCCGGCATCATGGATGTCCAGCGGTTCCCGTACGATCTCGCCGATCGACAGGCGCGGATTCAATGCGGTGTAAGGCGATTGGAACACCATTTGCACGTCGCGCATCACCTCGCGCCAGCGTGTGCCCTTGATGCGCCAGATTTCCTGGCCGTTGATGCGCAATGTGCCGCTTGTAGGCGGCAGCAAGCCCACCAGCATGCGCGACAGCGTCGACTTGCCACAGCCCGACTCGCCAACGACGCCCAATGTGCTGCGCGAGGGCAGGGTCAGGCTGACGTCGTTCACCGCGTCGAGCGACAGTTGCCTGGACGGCCAGGGCCGGGCGATGCGATAGGTGCGTCCGAGCTGCTCGGTCTGCAGGACCGGGACAGTGCCCGGCGCCAAGGACTCAAGCGGGCTCGGCATGTGCGACCTCTTCGGGAGTGAAATGACAAAGCGATTCGCGGCCAGCGCCCCATCGTATGGCGGGCGGTGTTTCGCTGGTGCAGCGGGCGACGGCCAGCGGGCAGCGCGGGTGAAAGGCGCACGCCTAGGGCAGCCGCTGTGGCGAGGGCGGGGCGCCCACGATCGCCCGCAGCGGTTCGCCGGAGTGGTCCAGCCGGGGCATGGCGCTCAGCAAGGCCCGTGTGTATGGATGGGCTGGCGTATCGAAGACTTCCATGACCGGGCCTGTCTCGACGGCCTTGCCGGCATACATGACCAGCATCTGGTCCGCCATTTTTGCCACCACCCCCATATCGTGGGTCACAATCAGGATCGCCATGCCCAGCCGGTCGCGCAAGCTCAGCAGCAATTGCAGGATTTGCGCTTTGATGGTGGCGTCCAGCGCCGTGGTGGGCTCGTCCGCGATCAGCAGGTCAGGCTCCAGGGCCAGAGCCATGGCGATCAGGGCCCGCTGCCGCATGCCGCCGGAGAACTGGTGCGGATATTGCCTCGCACGCTCGGCGGGCGATGGAATGCCGGTCATGCCCAGCAGCTCCACCGCGCGCCGCATGGCGTCACGCCTGGAGGTGCCGCGATGCACCATGAGCGTTTCGGCGATCTGGCAGCCCACCGTGGTGCACGGGTTCAGAGCAGCCAGTGCGTCCTGGCTGATCAGGGCCATGCGCTCGCCGCAAAGGCGGCGACGGGCGCGGGCGGACAAACCCAGGATATCCTGCCCGTCCAGCATGATCTGGCCGGTAGTGCGTGCCTGCCCATCGAGCAGCCCCATGACGGCCCGGACCAGGGTGGATTTGCCCGACCCGGACTCGCCGATGATGGCATAGATCTCGCCGCGGCGCACCTTGAAGGCAACGTCCCGGACCACTTGAACGTCAGCTCCCGCATGGCGAAAAGCCACATTCATTGCCGAGACCGACAGCAGCGTCGCCGTCAGCTTGGAAGACTGGGGAAGCCCGCTCATTGGCCGACCACTTTCACGGTTGCCAGGTCGAAATTGTCGCCATACAAGGCTTCCCATTGCAGCTTGTTCGAGAAGCCGTAGATCGACGCGGCCTGCCATACCGCCGCGACATAGTAGCGGTCGTGCACCAGTTTCTGGGCCTGCTTCCAGAGCGCCGTGCGCTTTGCCTCGTCCATCTCGGCGTTGGCCTGGTCGGCGATGCGGTCGTACTCCGGGTCCGCGGTGATGCTGAGCGGAGAGTTCGATTTCAGGAAGGAACTCATCTTGCTGGCGTCGCCCTCGCCGAAATCCCATCCGATGACATAGAACGGCCCCGCGCTGCGGCTCTGCATCATGCCGATCAGGCGGCCCCACTCCATCACCCGGGGAGACACCTTGAACCCGGTCGATCCGAGTTGGGCGTTGATCGCCTGGTAAATGTCCCGGTCGGCGACATAGCGTCCGTCGGACGTATAAGTGCTGAGCTCTACGGTCTTGCCGTCCATCAATTCCTTGGCCAGCTTGCGGTCATGCCGATAGGGCTGGATGTTCTTGTCGACCTGCACCACATTCGGTCCCAGCGGCGTACCGAGCACGCGCCCGTACTTGCCCAGCAGGTGAGTGACGATGTTGTTGATGTCCAACGATGCGGCGAATGCCTGGCGCACGCGAATATCGTTGAAAGGCGGTTTGCGCGAGTCGAGCAACAGCGTGTGTACCAGGCCGTTCATGCTGGCGACGATCCTGGCGTTGTCGGATTTTTCGATCCGCTCGACGTCGGAGATGGGAACGCGCTGGATGATATCCACATCGCCCTGCAGCAAGGCGTTCACCCGGGTGGAATTCTCGGGGACAAACGTGTACCGCCCACGCGCGACATCCGGCATCGGCCCCCAATAGTCGGGATTGCGCACCAGCGTCAGGGACGTGCCCTTGCGCCATTCTTCCAACTTGTAGGGGCCGGTCCCCATGGGCTTGTCATTGACCTCCTGGTTGCTGTGCGTCTCGAAGTAGTGCTTCGGCACGATGAAGACGCGGCCGCTTCCGCCGATGGGTTGCATGCGGCGGGCCAGCAGCGGGTCGAGGGTCTTGGTGCGGATCTGCACGGTATGGTCGTCCACCACAATAATCTCGGCGATCGACGTGATCTGCGAATAGTGCGGCGAATTGAGGTTGGGCGTGAGCAAGCGTTCCAACGAATACTTCACGTCCTGGGCAGTAAAAGGCGTGCCATCGTGGAACTTGACGTCATCGCGCAGTTTGAATTCCCACAGCGTAGGTTCCTTCAGTTCGAAGGACTTGGCCAGGTGCGGCTTGAGTTGGCCGGTTTCCGGATCCAGGACCAGCAGGGTCTCATAGATCTGGCTCATGATGGCCATGTCGGGACCGTTGGCGGTGCGGCTGGGATCAAGCAGGTCGATGCCGCCGCTGAGCGCGATGCGGACCTCCTGATCGGTGACGGCCTGGGCGCAGGGGGCAGACAATAGCGCCGCAGCCAGTAGGCTATTGCGCCACCAGCGTAGGCGCGAGCCTGACGGCAGGGTCTTGGTAACAGCTGCGAATAATCTCATGGCGAATCCCCTTTAGTCGGAATGGGATGCTGCGGTATCTGAGAAGAACGATGGCCCGGTCGGGCAGGGCTCAGCCCCGGGTCAGTTTGGGATCGGAGTAATCCCGCAACTGCTCGCCCAATACGTTGATCGACAGGACCAGCAGGAAGATGCATCCGCCTGGAAATACGGTCAGCCACCAGGCGGTCTGCATGTAGTCGCGGCCTTCGCTGAGCATCCTGCCCCAGGTCGGCGTATCTGTCGGCACTCCAAGGCCGACAAAACTCAGGCCGCTTTCCATCACGATCGCCGTACCCAGCGCAAAGGTCGCCAGTACCAGGACATTCGGCAACACATTGGGCAGGATGTGGCGGGCCAGGATGCGTAGCGTAGTACCGCGCATTACATGCACGGCTTCGATGTACTCCAGGTTCTTGATCTGGGTGGTATCCGAGTAGGTGATGCGGGCGAACGGCACCCAGCTGCCAAGCGCTATCACGCCGATGACCAGCGGCACGCTGGGCCGCAGGATGCCGACGATCGTGATCGCCAGCAGGAAGAACGGGAATGAAAGCTGGATGTTCGACAGGTAGAGCAGCAGGTCGGCCAGGCGGCCACCGCGGTAGCCGGCGCCGACGCCAGTACATATGCCAACCGCGGCCGCCAGCAGCACTGCCACGATAGAAACGACGAGCGCCGGGCGCGCGCCGACGATCAGTAGAGAAAGCACGTCGCGCCCGAGCGCCTCGGTGCCCAGCCAATAGCGGCCCTCCGGCCCTTGGGCTCCGGGCGGGAGCAGGCGGCTGCCCAGATCCTGGTAGGTGGGGTCGTGCGGCGCCAGTGCCTCGCCGCCAATGGCAGCGGCCACTACCAATGCCATGAAGAGCGCCGCGATCACGATGATGGCTGGCTGGCCCGCCAGGGCGCGTCGCACGCCATGCAGCGGATTCATTGTCAGTGAGTTGGTCGTCATTGCTGTCTGAGCCTCGGGTTGACCAGGCGGATCACGATCTCCACGAGTACCGTGATGGACGCAAAGATGACGGCCACGTAGGCCACCACGCCCTGGATAATGGGATAGTCGCGGCGCTGGATCGATTCGATCGCCAACCGGCCAATGCCGGGCCAGGAGAACACCGTCTCGGTCAGCACCGCCCCGCCGAACAGGGTGCCGATTTCCAGCGCGATCAACGCCAGCACTGGCACAATGCCGTTGCGCATCACGGTGCGGAAAATCACCCGGCGCTCTGGCATCCCCTTGGCGCGCGCCGCGCTGACATAACCGGATGGCAGCACCTCGAGCATCGAAGACCGTGTCAGGCGGGTCACGCCAGGAAAGACGTAGAGCGCCAAGGTGGCTGTGGGCAGCACCAGGTTCTGCCAGCTGCCGATGCCGTAAGTGGGAAACCACCCCAGCCCGACAGCGAAGATCTGGATCATCAGCAGCGCCATCCAGAACGACGGTACCGAGGCGCCGATCACGCTGATCACCTGCACCGAGCGGTCCAGCGGTCCGCCGCGCCGGGTGGCGGCCAGCACGCCCAGGGGAATGGCGAAAGCCAGCGCCACCGCCAGGGATGCGCCTGCGAGCAGCGCCGTGTTGGGCAAGCGCCGCATGATGATGGACGTTACGGTGTCGCCGTCGAAATACGACTTGCCGAAATCGCCTCGCACGGCTCCCGCGAGGTAGCGGAAATACTGCACCGACACAGGTTGGTCGAGCCCCAATTCGCGTTGCAGCGCGACGCGCTGCTCGGCGGTGGCGTCCTGCGGCAGGATCTGCGTGGTGGGATCACCGCTCAGGCGCACCATGAAAAAGGTGAGGGTGATCGCGCTGGCCACCACGCACAATCCCAACAGCAGCTGTTTTCCGATCAAATGGATCATGCCGTACGGCCTTCAGGAGTTATTGCCGGTCTTGTAGTAGTTGGTCCGCCATGCGATGCCGGCACTGGGGCCATCCTGCATCACGCGCTTTTGGAATTCGCCACGCGCGGAGTCGTCGATGAAGGAGAGATACGCCGCTGCCTCGACCCAGCTATTGATGTGCGGAGTCATGCCCATGGTTTCGTAGGCGCGGTTGATTCCGACCTTGGTGATGCGCACGGCATGCCGGGGCAGCCGGCAGAGCGTCTGGACCAGGCCTTCGATGGCCGCGTCCAGGCCATCGTCGGGCACGACTGTGCTGACGATGCCCATGCGCAGCGCTTCGGATGCCGTGAACTGGCGGCCGGTCAGCAGGATATCCTTGGCGATCTTGTGGTTCACCAGCCACGGGACCATCATGAAGGCCGGGCCGGCGCCGAACAGGACCTCCGGCTCTCCCAGGCGGCAGCTTTCGGTGGCGATGGTGAAGTCGCAGGGCAGGACCAGCTCGAAAGCGCCTCCCATGCAGTAGCCGTGGATCGCGGCGATGACCGGCTTCTTGCAGTGCCAGACGGCCCAGCGAGCCCGGTTGGCGACGTCGTGCAGCGCATGCAGTTTGTCCTCATGCGTGCGCTCTCCCATCTCGAGCTTCAAGTCGAACCCGGACGAGAAGGCGCGGCCGTTGCCGCGCAGCACCACCGCCAGGCATTCGGGGTCGTCGCTGGCCTGGCTGATCTTGTCGCCGATGAAGGCATAGATCTCTGGCGTCAAGGCGTTGAGTTTCTCGGGGCGGTTCAAGGTCAGGAATAGCACGCCGTCGCGCATTTCCAGCAAGGGCAGTTCGATTTTCACGTTCACTCCTTATCGTGCACTGCGATCGCTGCATCCACCGGGACGACTCGATCGCCGATGACCATGACCGGGTTGCATTCGACGCTTGCAATGGCGGGATCGGATAGCAGGGCGGCCTGCAACTGGTTGAGCAGGGCGGCGATGGCGTTCGCCGGAACGGCGGGTTCGCCACGGAAGGCCGCCCAGGCGCGGGCGCTCTTGAGGCGCGCCAAGGCGCGTTCGACTCTTTGTGGCGTGGCGGGGAGCAGGCACACCGCCACGTCGTCCAGCGCCTCGGCCAGCACGCCGCCTAGCCCGACGAGCCCCAGGGTGCGCAGTGACACGTCGCGCCGCACGCCTACGATCAGTTCTCGGCGTCGCCCCAGGTCACTGGCGACCATGAACCCGGCCAGGGCGCGAGAGCCGAGCGCCTGCGCGACGTTGCGAGAAATGTCGTCGGCAGCACGGCGCACGGCCGTGGCATCGCCCAGGCCGGTCCGTACGCCGCCCACGTCGCTTTTGTGCGCCACCCCCGGCAGCACGGCCTTGAGCACCACCGGATAGCCGAGTCGCTCTGCCATGGCGACAGCCTGGTCGGCGTCGGAGGCGGTCAGCACTTCGGGAACCTTGACGCCGTGTCGCGCCAGCAGTGCGTAGGCGCCAACCTCGGTGGCGTAATCCTGCGAGGCGCCCGCGGGCGGCCCCGCAGCCGGCTCGTCCGTCCGCGCGGCCTCAGCGTGCGTGTCGACGTCCCGCGCCAGGTAGCGGCCGCGCTTGCGCAGCGCGGCTAATGCCGCGCCCACGGCGGCAACCGAGTCCAGGCAGGGCACGCCCGCCTCGCGCATGGCCGTGAAAGAGGGGTGGGGCCGGTCGGCATAGGGTGTATAGAAGACGATGGGCTTGTCCAGCCGCGCCTGCAACTGGCCGATGAGCGGCGCCGCGGTCTCGTAGTCATACTCGCTGTCCTCGGCGACTTTTCCATCTTTCCATAGGCCGTACAACCCATAGTTGACGGCCGCGCTGAATCCGGCGTCGTGCTGCATGACCAGCCCGGTCAGGGACGCGAACAGGCTGGGATCGCTGGTATACGCGCCGGTCATGTCCACCGGATTGCGCTTGGGAGCCCAGGCCGGCAGTCGACGACCCAATTCCTGCTGCAGATCCTCCGAGAATGCGGGCACCCGCAGGCCGGCCGATTCGACTTCATCGGTGCACACGGTGGAGTGGCCGCCGCCTGAGCCTACGATGGCGACATCCTCGCCCCGCATGGGCGGACAGCGCATCAGCGCTTCCGCGACCGGCAGCATGAGTTCCATCTGCGACACCTCGATGACCCCGGCTTCCTCGAACAGTGCCGCGTACACGCGTTCCGAAGATGATAACGAAGCCGTGTGGGACTCGGCGGCGCGCCGTCCAGCATCGGTCCTGCCGCCTTTGAGCGCGACGATGGGCTTGAGACGGCTGACGCGGGAGCAAGTCCGGAAAAAGGCATCGCCGGCGCCTGGCCGCAACCCCTCCAGGTAGACCACGATGACCTTGGTGGCCTCATGCTGGCCAAGGTAGTCGATGTACTCGTGCATCGGGATATCGGCCTGGTTGCCGAAACCCACGAAGCAGGAAAACCCCACATCGTGCTTGCGTGCCTGGTCCCATAACGTGACGCCCACATTGCCGCTTTGCGACACCATCGCGATCGCGCCGGCCGGCAAGGGACTGATCTCGGTCAGGTTCAGGCCCAGGTGCAGGTTGAACAGCCCCATGCAGTTCGGCCCCACGATGCGCATGCCGCTGGCATTGCAGGTACGCACCATGTCATCCTGCAAAGCGGCGCCGGCCGCTCCCATTTCAGCGAAACCGGACGTGAACACCACGCTGAAGGCCGTGCCGCGCGCTGCCACGGCCTTCAGGACCTCCGGGGTCTGCGCCGGCCCCAGCAGATTGAAGGCCACATCGATGTCGCCCGGCAGTGCATCGGGGCTGGTGTGAATCTGCAGGCCTTCAAGTTCGCCGGCCTGGCGGCCCAGCAGGGAAATTTTCCCCTGGTACCCCGCATCCAACAGCGATCGCAGGAATTTGTAGCCCGCTTTGCTCGTATCGCGCGATACGCCAAGCAGGGCCACGTGACGGGGTTCGAACAGCCTGTGCAAGGGGTGATTCGACGCCATGTTGATTGCATGCTCCAGGAGGGGTTGAGGGGCGGGGTCAGGGGGCGTCGCTGAAGCGCGGCGCACGTTTTTCGAGGAATGCGGCAATGCCCTCGCGCGCGTCGGGGCCGCGATGCAGCGTCAGGGCAGTTTGCGCTTCGTACTGCGCGGCTTTCTCGCAGCCTTCCCACAAACCCAGATTCAGGCCCACTTTGACCGCGCGCACCACTGCCGGCGAGCGCTGGGCAATGGTCTCGGCCAGCTCCAGGGCGGCAGGCAACGCTTGTCCGCGTGGCACCAGGCGCGAGACCAGATCGCAACGGGCGGCCTCGCGCGCATCCATGGGGTCGGCGGTAAGCATCAGCGCCAGCGCCCGGGCCGGCGGGATCAACTGGGGAAGCCGGTAGAGTTGTCCGCCCTCCGGCAGAATGCCGAGCCGGGCGCCGGGCGAGCCGAACACCGCGTTCTCGCTGGCGACGCGCAGGTCGCATGACAGGGCCAGCATGAAGCCCGCTGCCCAGCAATGGCCGTTGACCGCCGCAATCACGGGCTTCTGCATGGTCAGCGGACGTACAAAGGGAGCCTCTCCCACGGCGCTCTGCGCATGTTGCCCGGAAGCCAGTTCGTTGAGGTCGTGACCGCTGGAGAAGGCGACATCGCCGGCGCCGGTGACCACCACGACGCGGACGCTGCTGTCCGCCTCCGCGGCATCGAATGCCGCCAGCAGGTCTTCCGCCATGGACCCGCTGAAGGCATTGCGGATACGCTCGTTGCATATGGTAAGCACACGCACCGCGCCGCGCGTTTCAACTCGAATTTGGTACATCAATGCAATCCCCTCTTCATCGAGGCCAAGCCGGTATCGGCCGGGTCCTTCGGTATCTAGCGACTTGAAGTTCAAAAATATCCTAAAGGCTAAAATTGGATTGTATGTATAAAAAAATGCCGGGCAATGCGGGATAACCCTTTGCTGTGCGCGGGCGCCAGGCGAGCGTGAATGTCGACGCCGAATGGCGTCGATGAGAGGGCGGCGGTGTGGCCGCTTCAGGAGGGAGGGGGGATCAGCGGCGGGACAAGGCGGGGAGCCTTAGCCCGCCGGATCGGCCGCCTCTTGCGCCAGCCATTCCATGAACTGCGCAATGGCCCGCTTGCGGGCGGCGCCCGGCAGGGTCACCGCGTAATAGGCGAACTCGGTGGGCCAGGGGCGGTCGAGCGCGACCGCCAATCGTCCGCTGGCGATTTCTTCGCGGGCGTAGATGTCGCGCACCAGGGCGATGCCTTGTCCGGTTTCCGCGGCGCGAATGAGCAGGAAATCGTCGTCGAAGGCGGGGCCTCGTTCGATGCGTGGGTCGTCCTTGACGCCCATCGCTTCGAGCCACAGGCGCCAGTCGCTGCGGTCGGAGTCCTGCAGCAGGGGATAGGCCAGGCAGTCCGCCGGCTGCGCGATGCGCGGCCCCTGCGCCAGCAGCGCAGGCGCGGCGACCGGGAGCAGCGCCGGCGCCATCAGGTAGCGGGCGTCGAGGCCGGGGTAGCGGCCCAGGCCATGGCGGATGGCGATATCCACTTTGTCGCGGCGCAGGTCCACGAGGGTGGGCGACGCCTCGACACGCACCTCGATGGCCGGATGCAGGCGGGTGAATTTCCCCAGGCGCGGCACCAGCCACGATGCGGCAAAGGACGGCACGGTGCTGACCGTCAGCGTCTGGCGGGCATGGATGTCGTCGAGCCGGGCCAGGCAGGATTCGATCTGGTCGAATGCCTGCATCAGCGATGGATAGACCTGCGTGCCGGTGTCGGTGAGCTGCAGCCCTTGGCGTGTGCGCACGAACAGGTCGCAGCCGACGCGCTCTTGCAGCAGCTTGATTTGCTGGCTGACCGCGCCGGGCGTGACGCCCATGGCTTCGGCGGCGTTCTTGATGCTGCCGTGCCGCCCCGTTTCCACGAAGGCGCGCAGGGCCAGCAGGGGAAGGACCTTGCCCATCGAGGCACCCTGGAAGAATTGGAAATTTAGATTGGCTAATTTTATTGCTTAGATCATATCGCTTTTTGCATTGATTTTGGCTGCCTAGAATTCGCTTGGAAGACAAGTAAGTTTAGTAATTCTGTGAATCTGAGAATGCAGGAGGCCTGCCGTGCCCGCTTCTGAATTGGTCCTTTACACCGACAGCTCGCCAAACGGCTTCAAGGCCACGATCGCCCTGGAAGAACTGGCGCTGCCTTACGAACTGCGCCACGTCCGGGTCGAGCATGGCGAGAACCGGACGGCGGATTTTCTCGCGCTCAATCCGCACGGGCGCATTCCGGTGCTGGTCGATACGCCGGCCGGCATCACATTGTTCGAGTCCGCGGCCATTCTGTTGTACCTGGCCGAGAAAACCGGCCGGCTGCTGCCGCGCGACCCGGCCGGCCGGTGGGAAGCCATCAAGTGGCTGATGTTCCATGCGTCCAGCGCCGGGCCGATTCTGGGACAGCGCGTGCACTTCGAGATGTTCGCGCAGGACCGCCATGCCCCGGCCATCGACCGCTACCGGCGTCTGTCGGCCGAGATTTTCGCGACCCTGGATGGCCGCCTGTCCGACCGCGAATGGTTGGCGGGGCAGGAATACTCGATCGCCGATATCGCCCATTTCGGATGGCTGCACATCGCCCGGGTGATTGATTTCGATTTCAGCGGCTATCCGCGGCTGGACGCCTGGTTCCGGCGCGTCGCCGCGCGGCCCGCGGTCCAGCGCGGCATTGCATTGCCGGCGCCCGCCACCGGCCCATGAATCATTGCAGAAGGAGCATGAACCATGAACGATACGATTTACCAGGAGTACCAGCCGCTGTGCCGGGGCGCTTCGGCGCCGGCGTTCCGCGCGCATGCAGGCTACCAGCGCATGTTCCGTCCGGATGCGCTGACCATCGGGATCTTCCTGCCGCTGCGCTTCTTCCAGGGCGACATGCAGGTGCTGGCGGGGCAGGCCGACCTGGTGGAGCGGATCGACCAGTACGGTTTTGCAGCCACCTGGGTGCGCGACGTGCCGCTGTTCGATCCGCGTTTCGGCGACGCGGGCCAGGTGTTCGATGCCTATGCTTACCTGGCCCATCTGGCGGCGCGCACGCGGCGCGTCGCGCTGGCCACGGGCAGCGTGATCTTCCCGCTCAGGCATCCGGTAGACCTGGCCAAATCCGCCGCCACGATTGACCGGCTGTCGGGCGGCCGCCTGGTGCTGGGCATCGCGTCGGGCGACCGGCCGGTCGAGTTTCCCGCCTATGGCTTGAGCCACGAACAGCGCGGCGAACGTTTCGCCCAGGCGGTGGATCATTTCCGGCAACTGCTGCGCCCGGACGGCGGCGCCGTCGCGTCGCCGCTGGGGAAAATGGATGGCGTCGAGCTGCTGCCCAAGCCCGCCACCGGCGCCATTCCCCTCATCGTGACCGGCGCGTGCCGCCAGAGCCTGCCGTGGATCGGCGAGCAGGCCGACGGCTGGCTGACCTATCCCGGTAGCTCGCAGAATGTCATGGGGCCGCGCCGGCTGGCCGAGAAGATCAGCGCCTGGCGCGCGTTGATCCCCGACGGCGGTTTTCGCCCGCACATGACCAATGAATGGCTGGACCTGGTGGCCCGCGCCGATTATCCGCGCACGCCGCTCAACGATGGATTCATCCTGCGCACCGGCCGCACCGGCCTGATCGATCTGCTGGGGGAATGGCGGGAGGCCGGCGTGAACCACGTGGCCCTGGGCATCCAGTTTTCTGCCCGGCCCGCCGCCGAGATCCTCCAGGAACTGGCCGAAGAGGTGCTGCCGCATTTTCCGTCGCACGAGGGCGTGGAACCGGCCTGGCAGGCATGGTAGGCGAGCGGGAAGGACGGTCCCGTCGCAGCCTGGCGCGGGGTCGGCCGCGCGCGCCGGCCGGCACGCGCCATCTGATACGATCGGTTCTCCATCGAGCCAGTCCGAGCAGATTCCCCGTCCGTGAGAACCGACAGCCGACTTTCCCGCATGCTGCACGTATTGCTGCACATGGCGCGGGCCGAGCAGCCGCTGACGTCCGAGCAGATTGGCCGCATGCTCGGCACCAATGCGGCGGTGGTCCGCCGCACCATGGCCGGCCTGCGCAAGGCCGGCTATGTACAGTCCGAGAAAGGCCACAACGGCGGCTGGCGGATCGCCTGCGACTTGCGCCAGGTCACCTTGCTCGACATCCACCATGCCGTGGGCGGGCCGCGCATCTTCGCCATCGGGCCCGACCACGATCACCCCGACTGCGCCGTCGAGCGCGCCGTCAACGCGGCGCTGGCCGATGCCCTGCGGCAGGCCGAGGCCTTGCTGATCGAGCGCCTGGGAGCCGTCACCCTGGCCGACCTGGCCGGCGATTTCGATGCGCTGTGCCGCGGGCACGCCGCATCCCCCGGCGCTTTGCTCCACCGATAGAGCGAACCGGCGCGCGCCGCTTGCGCCATTGCGCGGAATTTAATGTATCATTAAAAGATACGTGAAACGCAATGGAGCGACACCATGGACTATGACGTGATCATCATCGGCGGCAGCTATGCCGGTTTATCGGCCGGCCTGCAATTGGCGCGCGCCCGGCGCAGCGTCCTGGTCATCGACGCGGGCGAGCGCCGCAACCGCTACGCGGCGGCGTCGCACGGTTTCCTGACGCAGGATGGCGCCGCGCCGGGCGACATCGCGGCACTGGGGCGCGCGCAGTTGCTGAAGTACGGCACGGTGCGCTGGCTGCAGGACGAGGCGCGCGACGCGCAAGCGCTCGAGGGCGGCTTCGCGGTGGTGGCCGGCGCAGGCTCGCGGCATACGGCGAGCCGCCTGGTGCTGGCCACCGGCGTGCGGGACGAGCTGCCCGATATTCCCGGGCTGGCCCAGCGCTGGGGGCGGCATGTCTTCCATTGCCCGTATTGCCACGGATACGAACTGGAGCAAGGGCCGGTGGGCGTCCTGGCGGTCAGCGAGTTGTCGCTGCACCAGGCGCTGATGCTGCCGGACTGGGGGCCCACCACGCTGTTCCTCAACGAGGTGTTCGAGCCCGATGCCGGGCAATCCGCCCAGCTGCGGGCGCGCGGCGCGCGGATCGTGCGGGGGCGGGTGGCGCGTCTGGACGGAACCGCCGACGTCGTCATGCAGGACGGCACCGTGCATGCGCTGGCGGGCTTGTTCGTGGCGACCCGGGTGCGGCCGGGCGGCTTGCCCGCCCAGCTCGGCTGCGCGCTCGAGGACGGCCCGATGGGGCCGTTCGTGCGCACGGACGCGATGAAAGCGACCACGGTGCCGGGCGTATTTGCCTGCGGCGATGTGGCGCGCCCGGCGGGATCGGTCGCGCTGGCCGTGGGCGATGGCGCGATGGCGGGCGCGGCGACGCATCGCTCGCTGATGTTCGGGCTGTGACGGGCCTGCGCCCGCGCCAGCCCGGCGGCATGCCGTCTATTGATCGTAGCCCGGGTAGCGGCGCTGCAGGCGGCGCAGCAGGCCGGGCCATACCAGGCCCTCGGGGCCGCGGCCCAGCCGGACCTGCTCCAGCTGCTTTTCCGCCATCGCCAGCACCTGTGGCGCGATGGTCCGCAGCTTGACCTGGCCGGCCAGCGCGCGCACTTGCGCCATGCATGCCGCCTCGAGCCGGTGCATGCCCACGAAAGCCTGGGCCACCGAACGGCCGGTCGTCAACAGGCCATGGTTGCGCAGGATCATGTGCTGCTTGTCGCCCAGGTCGCGCACCAGGCGCGGCTTTTCGTCTTCCAGCAGCGCGAAGCCTTCGTAGTCGTGATAGGCCAGTGAATGCAGCACCGACATGGCGAACTGCGACAGCGGCAGCAGGCCTTCTTCCTGGGCCGATACCGCGACGCCATTGATGGAGTGGGTGTGCAGCACGCAGACGACATCGGGGCGCGCCGCGTGAATACAGCTATGGATGGTGAAGCCCGCCGGATTGACGTCGCCTTCGCTCTCCAGCACCTTGTTGCCCTGGATGTCGATCTTGACCAGGCTGGATGCGGTGATTTCTTCGAACATCGAGCCATAGGGGTTGATCAGGAAGTGCTCGGTACCGGGGATCTTGGCGCTGATATGAGTAAAAACCAGATCGTCCCAGCCGAACATGGCCACCAGCCGGTAAGCGGCGGCCAGGTCCACGCGCATCTGCCATTCCTCGGGGCTGACCTGTGCGCGGATGGAGTTCGTCGGGTTCGTCGTCATGCGGGTTCCTTGGTTGGGCTGGGTCGGCCGGCGCGAGAAGCGCCGGGTTGTCCGCCAGCATAGACGTTCCCGCGCCGTCTGGGCGAGCGGGCCGGCGCGACCGGCTCGCTTCAGCCCGCCAGTATGTTGAAGGCCCATCCTGCCAGGTACAGGCCCACGCCGAACGACGCGTGCGCCATCAGGCTGCGCAGCCGGGCCGTGCCGGGGCGGGGCGTGCGCGAGGCGGCGATGCCGGCGCCCAGGCCTGGTTGCAGGATGAAGAACGGCGCGACGACAGTCAGCACGCCGATGCCCAGGGCGGGCAGGAAGGTCGGAGCTTGCAGCCATGACGGGCCGGCCAGCGCCAGCAGGGCCGCCGCGAAGATGACGCCGATGGCATAGTGCAGGAACCAGCCCAGCGCGGCTTCGCCGGGGACGGGCGCGGCCTGAGCGATGCTGTCATGGACGAAGCGGCCGCGCGGCAGGTGCCCGGCCCAGCGGCCGACCATGGCGTAGTCGAGCGACGGAATGCCGAAGGCGCGCTTGAGCAGCAATGCCCACAGGTCCATGACCAGGGTGGCGCCGATGCCGATCGGGATGGCGGGAAGGAGCAGCGAGAAAGAGTCGTTCATGGCGATGGTTCACGAAGCGTGGAAGGAATGACAGGCATGGCGGCCGTCGGCCGCGCGGCGCGCCAGGCGCGCGGTCGCGGCGGCGGCTGACAGGAATATGGCGGCGGCGCTGCCGAACGCCCAGGCGTAGCCGGCGACGCTATCGGCGGGCAGCGCCGCGATTGCCATCAGCAGCGCCAGGCCAACGGTGGGGCCGAGTTCCATGGCGGTGTTCATGACCCCGCCCGCCAGCCCGGCCTGGTGCGGGGCCGCATGGGTCATGGCGAGGACGGCCCCGCCACAGAACACCAGGGAAATGCCGATGGCCAGCAGCAGCATGCCCGGCAGCAGGCCGCCCCAATACGTCGTGCCGGCGCCGATGCCCGCCAGCAGCGCCAGGCCGGCGGCCGCCACGACGAAGCCGGCGCTGGCGCCGCCGGCCGCGCCGAGCCGCGCTATGCACGCAGGGGCGAGGTGGTTGGCGATGAGCAGGACCACGGCGAAGGGCAGGAAGGCCAGCGCCGTGGCCAGCGGCGTCCAGCCCAGCGCTTGTTGCAGGTAAAGCAGCAGGACGAACTCGACCAGGACCGAGGCGGCGGCTGCCAGGAATACGCCGAACAGGCCGGCCGCCCGGCAGGGGTCGCGCAAGAAGCCGGGCGGTAGCAGCGGATCGCGCTGCCTGCGCTCGAACCGCGCGAAGGCGGCCAGCGCCAGCATGCCGGCTGCCAGCGGAACATAGGTGGCGGGCGTGTGCCAGCCTTGTGCGATGCTGGCAATCAGCCCGAAGCTGGTCAGGGCGATGCCGAGCGCGGCGCTGGCCGCGCCCAGTGGGTCGAGGCCGGGCCGCTGGGCCGGCGCGCCGGCGACGTCGGCAGGCAGCAGGCGCGGCAGCGCGAAGGTGCCGAGCAGCGCGACCGCGATCGGGATGAGGAACATCCAGCGCCACGACAGCCAGTGGGTCAGGACGCCGGACGAGACGAAACCCGCCACGGCGCCCAGCACCGAGACGCCGCCCCACACGGCCATGGCGCGGGCGAACCCGGCCGGCGCGGGGAACAGCGCGCGCAACAGCGCCAGGGCGGCGGGCGCCGCCAAGGCGCCGCCGGCGCCTTGCGCAACGCGCATGGCGGCCAGGGTTTCGAACCCTGGCGCCAGCGCGGCGCCTGCCGAGGCGACGCCCAGCAGCCCCAGCCCGGCGCGGAACATGCGGCGCCCGCCGAAGCGATCGGCCAGCCGGCCGCCGAACAGAAGCAAGCCGCTGAAGGGCAGGCCGTAGGCCACTTGCAGCGTCAGCACCCCGGCCGAGCCCAGCGCGAACTCTCGGGCGATCCGCGGCAGCGGCACCATGATGAGGGCGATGGTGAAGATCAGCGTGGCCTGGGCCACGGCCAGCAGAATGAAGGCGCCGCGGCCGGCGACGGGCGGCGGGACGGCGGGCGCGGATGACGGCGGCATTGGTCGGGCTCGGGAAGGTCCGGGCAAGGCGCCCGATGAAGAATATAACATTCAATTAATTGATTGAATATTAGATTGAGCCTACCATGGCGTCAATGAACCGCGATTCCGCCCATCCCTCCGACCGTTTCGATGCCCTGGCAGAACTGGCCCGGACGCTCGGCCATGCGCATCGCCTGGCGCTGCTGGAACACATTGCCCAGGGCGAGCGCTCCGTCGAGCGCCTGGCGGAGCTGGCCGGCCTGTCGCTGGCCAATGCCTCCCAGCACCTGCAGCACCTGCGCCGCGCCGGACTGGTGCAGACACGCCGCGCCGGCAAGCGGGTGCTGTACCGCCTGGGCGGCGGGCCGGTGGCCAACGTGCTGGCCGCGCTGCGCGATTTCGCCGCCTACCAGCATGCCGAGATCCAGGCCCTGGCGGCCGACAGCCGCCAGCGGCCCGAGCGGCTGGAAGGCATTGCCATCGAGGACCTGCTGGGCCGCATGGCCGAGGGCAGCGTGGTGCTGCTGGATGTTCGTCCGGCGGACGAATACGCGCTGGGCCATTTGCCCGGCGCCATCAACATACCCGCGGAAGAACTGGCCCGGCGCCTGGGCGAACTGCCGCCGGGCCGGGACATCGTCGCGTACTGCCGGGGCCCTTATTGCGTGTTGTCGACCGAGGCAGTGGCCGCGCTGCAGGCGCGCGGTTTCCATGCGCGCCGGCTGGGAGCGGGATTTCCGGAATGGAAGGCGGCGGGCCTGCAGGTGGAACTGGCGCCGGCCTGAGCCGGGCCGCGGCCCGGCGCGCCTATGGGCGGGCCGGCGCGGCCAGGCGCGGCAAGCGGCGCTGGATGAGCGTCGCCACTGCCAGGGCCAGGACGAGCAGGCCGCAGGCCGCCAGCGCATTGACGTGCAGGCCCTGGCTGTCGACCACTTGCCCGCCCAGGAACGAGCCCGCCGAAATGGCCAGGTTGAAGATCGCAACCGACCAGGCCGTGGCCGGTTCGAGGTCGGACGAGGCGGCTTTCATGGTCCATGTCATCACGGACACCGACACTCCGCCGTAGGCCAGGCCCCACAACAACAGCACCAGCGCGCCGCCCCAGGCGCTGCCGGCGGTGGCGAATAGCAGCAGCAACGTGGACGCCAGGCCGGCCGCGATGACGATGAGCGTCCAGCCCACGCGCCGCGCCGCGTTCAGGCCGGCGATGAAGTTGCCGGCGATGCCGGCCATGCCGTAGGCGAACAGCAGTACGCCGATCCACTCGGCCTGGAAGCCCGACACCGACAGCAGCCAGGGACGCACGAAGGTGAACGCCATGAAGTGGCCGGCGACCAGCAGCAGCGTCAGGGCCAGGCCGAGCCGCAGGCCCGGATTGGACAGGGCGTGGCGCAGGCTGCGCAGCGAGACCGACCGGCCGACCGGCAGGGGCGGCATGGACCACAGGTGCAGGCCCAGGACCAGGGCGGCGAGCAGCGCCATGCCGCCGAACGCCATGCGCCAGCCGGCCAGGTCGCCGATCAGCGCGCCCAGCGGCACGCCCAGCACCGAGGCGGCGGCCACGCCGCCGAAAATGATGGAAGTGGCCAGGCCGACCGATTCAGGCGGCACCAGGCGCACGGCCAGGCCGCTGGCAATGGCCCAGATGCCGCCGATGCACAGGCCCACCAGCACGCGCGCGGCCAGCAGCCAGGCCACGCTGGGCGCCAGGGCGGTGGCGAGGTTGGCGGCGATCAGCAGCACGAACAGGATCGACAGAATATGGCGGCGGTCCATGCCGCCCGCCGCCACGATGACCGCCGGCGCGAACAGCGCCGCCAGCAGGGCTGGAACCGTCAGCAGCAGCCCCATGGTGCCGGTCGATGCGCCGACCGTCTGGGCGATGGAGGTGAGCAGCCCGACCGGCAGCATTTCGGTGGTGACCACGGCAAAGGTGGCGAGCCCGCCGCTGGCCACCGCCAGCCAGGGATGCGGGGTGCGGGGGCGGGCGGGGCGGTTGCGGTGCGGGCGGTTCATGAGGCGGTTGGGGGTGAGACGGTGGTTGCGGCATAATAGGTACATACGCCTCGTATGTCAATTTGCATACGCTTCGTATGTAAAAGGAGACAACATGCCGCGCCGCACCCGTTCCGAAATGATCGAAGAGACCCGCGCCAAGCTGGTCGCCGCGGCGCGGCAAGCGTTCGGCGCGCAGGGCTATGCCAATACTTCGATGGACGACTTCACTGCCGCGGCCGGATTGACGCGCGGCGCGCTGTACCACCATTTCGGCGACAAGCGGGGCTTGCTGGCGGCGGTGGTCGAACAGATCGACGAGGAAACCGACGCGCGCCTGCAGGCGGTCTCCGACGCCGCGCCGGACGCCTGGGAGGGGTTTCGCAATCGTTGCCGCGCCTATCTGTACATGGCGCAGGAACCCGAAATGCGGCGCATCGTGCTGCAGGACGCCCGCGCCGTGCTGGGTGGGGCCTCGCCTGTTTCGCAGCAGTTCTGCGTGACGTCGATGGCTGAGTTGCTGGCCACGCTGATGGACAAGGGCGTGGTGCGGCAGGCCGATCCGGCGGCATTGGCGCGCCTGGTCTATGGCGCGCTGGCCGAAGGCGCGTTCTGGGTGGCCGAGTCGGACGGCGATCCCGATGGCGGCCACGCCCGCCTGCGCGCCACCCTGGATGCGCTGGACGCGCTGCTGGCCGGCATGCTCGCCGGGCCGCAGCGGCCGGCCGCTGGCTAGCTGCACCAGGTGTCAGACACCTCGCGAGCACCCCGAACGTCACCCAGGTGTCAGACACGCCAGGGGAGACGGCCAGGAATTTGCCGCGTTTTCTCGCGGGGTGTCTGACACCTCGCAGGCATCCCGCGGCGGGAAGACTGGCGGCGTCACGCCTAGGCTTGCGCCGGCCTGGCGGCGCGGCTCGCTTCGTATTCGCGGAACGGCCGCAATTGGTCGGCCAGCGCCTTGCGGAACGCCGCGCGCGCTTCGCAGCGCGCCTGGTAGGCCGCCAGCGCGGGACGGTCCGATACCAGTGTGGTGTGGCGCAGGATGCGCAGCACGCTGGTCATCATCAAGTCGCCCGCAGTGAAGCGGTCTTCCAGGTAATCGCGCCCGCCCAGCCACTCCTGCAATTCGTCCAGGCGCTTGCGGACGGCCTGTTCCGCCGTGGGCCGGGCGGCTGCCGCCCAAGGCTGGTCGGCGTGGAACAGGTCCAGCCCCGCCAGGTGCTGGATGGGTGGCTCCAGTGTGTTGAGCGCGGCCAGGACCCAGGCGCGGGCGCGCGCGCCCTGGCGGGCGTCGCGCGGCATCAGCGCCTCGCTGCGCCCGGCGATCTCCAGCACGATGGCGCCGGACTCGAACAACTGGAGGCCGTCTTCCTCGATGGCCGGTACCTGCCCGAACGGCTGCAGCGCGCGGTATGCCGGACTGGCCTGGTCGGCCGGGCCGATCAGGCGTTCCCGGTAGGCGATGCCGGCTTCTTCCAGGGCCCAGCGCGCGCGCAGGTCGCGCACCAGGCCTTGGGCGAACGGCGGGACCCAGCGGAATGCGGTCAGGGTCATCATGGGCCGATCCTCCGGTCAGGCGGCGTAGTGCCGCACAAGTTTGTCGAGCGCGCCGCCCCAGCCGCTTTCGTGGCTGCGCGCGGTGGCCTCGTCGCGCAGGCCGTCGTGGGTGAAGGTGAGTTCGGTGCCGCTGTCGATGGCGCGCAGGGCGACCACCACGCGCGAGTCGGGGCCCGCGGCGTCGTCCGACCAGCGCCAGCTCATTTCCAGGTGGTGGGGCGGCTCGACCCGCAAGTATTCGCCGCTGCTTTCGTGCTCGCTGCCATCGAGCATGCGGAAGCGCACCCGGAAGCGGCCGCCGACCCGCACGTCGGTTTCGGCCAGCAGGACGGGGCCGTCGTCGGGGCCCCACCAATGGGAAATGCCTTCGGGCGTGGTGAGCGCCTCGAACACGGTGGCGGGTTGCGCATTGATGCGCCGTATCAGGGTGAGGCTGGTCATGGCTTGCGGCTCCTTTGGGCGGTTTCGCGGCTTTCCGCGTAGGCGGCCAGGCGGTCGAGGCTGCGGTTCCAGAAGTGCTCGTAGCGGCGCAGCCAGTCCAGCGCTCCCTGCATGGGAGCGGGGGACAGGCGCACCGTGACGGTGCGGCCGACCTTGATGCGCTCGATGAGGCCGGCCTCGTCGAGCACGTCCAGATGCTTCATGACCGCCGGCAGCTTGATGGCGAACGGCTGCGCCAGCTGGCTGACCGTGGCGTCGCCTTCGCGCTCGAGCCGGGCGAGGATGGCCCGGCGGGTCGGGTCGACCAGCGCCGCGAATGTCTGGTCAAGGGGATCTGAATACTTCACCATGTGGTGAAGTATCGGCGTGGCCGCGAGGCTTGTCAAGCGCGGTCGTTCGCGGGCGTGTCACATGGGCGGACTAGATTGGCGGGATCCCCGGGGAGCCGCGCCGATGAACCTGTCCCGCCTGACGATCGCCACCTTCAACCTGTACAACCTGAACCAGCCGGGCCGGCCCATCTACACCAACAAAAAGGGCTGGAGCCGCGCCGAATACGAGCGCAAGATCGAATGGACCGCCCGGCAGTTGCGCGAGCTGGAGTCGGATGTATTCGGTTTCCAGGAGCTGTGGCACGCGGACTCGCTGGCGGAGGCGGTCGAGGCGGCCGGCATGGCAGGGGATTACGCCGTGCTGGCGCCGGCCGATGCCGATGGCTCCGGCATTGTGTGCGCGGCGCTGGTGCGCAAGGGGCTGCTGAGCGGCGAGGCGGAGTGGATCAACGATTTTCCCGCCGGCTTCGTGCTGCATTCGAGCGGCGACGACCCCCAGACGCCGCTGATCGAGGTCAATATCGGCGGGTTCTCGCGCCCGGTGCTGCATTTCACCATCAAGCCGCGCAAGGCCGAGCCGGATGTGCACGTCTACGTGTGCCACTTCAAGTCCAAGGCCGAGACCAAGGTGTACAACGAAGACTGGTTCAAGGACGACAAGGATTTCTACGGCAAGCACCAGAAGAACCTCGGCGCGGCCTTGTCCACCATCCGCCGCACGGCGGAGGCCGCGGCGCTGCGGTTCCTGTTGACCGAGCAGATGAAAGGCACCGACGTGCCGGTGATCGTGCTGGGGGACATCAACGACGGCCAGCACAGCAATACGGCCAACATCCTGACCGAGCAGCCGCGCTACCTGGTGGGCGAGTCGCGCGGCGGCGGCGACGCGGTGCTGTACGCGGCGCAGACCCTGCAGGAATATCGCGACACGCGCGATGTGTACTACACCCACGTATTCCAGGACATGCGCGAGTCGCTCGACCATATCCTGGTGAGCCAGGAGTTCTACGACAACAGCCGCAAGCGGCGCTGGATCTTCGACGGCATGGTGGTCAACAACGACCACCTCAACTTCGACGATCACAAGGCGCGCGGCACCAACGATCACGGGATCATCCGCGCCGCGTTCAAATACCGGCCGGCGGAGCGCCACGAGGTCGCCTGAGGGCCGCGCCCGCCCCGGCGCGGTACCATTGCATCCGGGCCTGACCGGCGCGGTGCCGGCAGGCGGGTATTCGTGGCGAGGAACAGGGTGGCATGACCGACACGCAGGGCGGCGCCGGGCAGCGCGGGCGCTGGAAACGCGGGGCCTATATGGCCCTGGGCATGCTGATGCTGGCCCTGGCCCTGATCGGCGCGGCGCTGCCCATCATGCCCAGCACCATCTTCGTGATCCTGGCGGCCGCCTGCTTCGGCCGCGCCTCGCCACGCTGGGAAGCCTATTTGCTGCGGCATCCGCGCTTCGGACCGGCCTTGGTGGCATGGCGCGAGCAGGGCGCGATCTCGGCGCGCGGCAAGGCGTTCGCGGTGGCTGGCATCGCGCTCGGGCTGGCCGTGTTCTGGTATACCTCCCGGCCGGTCTGGTGGCTGGGCGCGCTGGTCAGCGCCTTCATGGCGGGCTGCGCGCTCTGGCTGCTGAGCCGGCCCGCGCCGCGCGAGGACCGGACATGACATTCATCGTGACGCCGGCGCGGCCGCAGGACCTGCCCGAATTGCCGCATATCGAGGCGCTGGCGCTGGCGCTGCTGGCCGGTCATCCCGCCCACGAGATATTCGGCCGCCATGCCACGCCGGTCGACGACTTCGCCGCCGGGCTGCGGCGCGATTGCCTGTGGGTGGCGCGCCTGGATCCCGCCGGGCCGCCGGTCGGCCATGTGCTGGCGGGCGAGCTGGATGGCGATTTCCACATCCAGCAAATGGACGTGTCGCCCGCACAGGGCCGGCGCGGCATCGGCCGCGCGTTGCTGGAACACGCCTGCGACGTGGCGCGGGCGCGCGGCTACCGGCATGCCGTACTGACCACGCTGGCCGATGTGCCCTGGAATGCGCCGTTCTATGCCAGCGCCGGCTTTCGTCCGCTGGCGCCGGCCGATTGGGGCGCCGGCCTGCGCGCCGTCATGCGTCACGAACGGACGCTGGGCTTTCCGATGCGCCTGCGCGTGGCGATGCGGCGCGACCTGGCGGCGGAGCAGGCTCAGCCGCCCGCCTCGACGTAGCGCAGCCCGATCAGGCCGGCGGCGGTGATGGCCAGGAACAGCAGCCGCTGCCAATGCATGCTTTCACCGAAGGCGGCGATGCCGATGACGACCAGGCCGAGCGCGCCCAGCCCGGTCCAGATGGCGTAGGCGGTGCCGACAGGCAGCGTCTGCAAGGCCTTGGCCAGCAGATAGATGCTGCCCAGCCCGGCGCCGACCGCTACCGCGCTGGGCAGCGCGCGCGTCCAGCCCTCGTTCAGCTTCAGCGCCACCCCCATGACGATTTCCAGGCCGGCGGCCGCCAGCAGCATGAGCCATGCCATGTTCAGGCCTGCGCCGGCTGGTCGTCGCGCGCGGCGGCCAGGGCCTGCCGCACCGCGGGGCGCGCCTCGATGCGTTGCAGCCAGTCGCGCAGGCGCGGGTAGGGGGCCAGGTCCAGGCGCAGTTCGGCATGGGTGCGCAGCCAGGGAAAGGCGGCGATATCGGCAATCGAATAGCGGTCCAGCGCCAGGTAGGCGGAGGCTTCCAGGCGGCGCTCCACCACGCCGCACAGGCGCAGCGCTTCCCGCGTGTAGCGCTCGATGGCTTCGCGGTTGCCGCTGTCCGACGCGTGCAGGAACCACCACAACTGCCCCAGCATGGGGCCGATGCCGCCGATCTGGAAATGCAGCCACTGCTGCACCTGCCATTGTTCGGCGGCGCCGGCCGGCTGCAGGCAGCCGTAGTGCGCCGCCAGGTAGCTGAGGATCGCGCCCGACTCGAACACGGTCAGGCCCGCGGCGTGATCGACGATGGCCGGGATCTTGCCATTCGGGTTGATGGCCAGGAATTCGGGGCGGCGCTGGTCGCCACGCCCCAGGTCCAGCGTCACCTGCCGGTGCGGCAAGGCGGCTTCGTGCAGGTAGATGGCGATCTTGTGGCCATTGGGCGTATCGGCAGTGTAGAAGGTGAGGGGGGTATCGGTCGGCATGGTGTCTGGTCCGTTATTAATTGCAATTGCAATCGTTGCGGATGCAAATCTAGCTGGCCGCTGCCGATCCGGCAAGCGAAATCTTGCTGGCGAGTCAGGCAGCGGACTGGCGGGCGGCGCCGGCGGCTGCGTCGAGGGCGGCGGCGAAACGGGCCTGTTCGGCCGCGTCGAAGCGCGCCAGGAACAGGTCGGCCACCGTGGCCTGGTAGACCTTCCACATCTTCTTGCGCAATGCCCGGCCCTCGCGGGTAATGGTGGCGTAGGCGGCGCGGCCGTCCTGGGGCGAACGGGCGCGCGTGACCAGCCCTTCCTGTTCGAGGCGGTCGATCAGCCGGGTCAGGTTGTAGCGCTCGATGGCCAGCGCGTCGGCCAGCTCATGCATGCGCCGCGTGCCGCCAGGGCCGCTTTCCAGGCCCCACAGCGCGTCGTACCACGCGTAGCCGGGCAGGCCGGCCGCGGCCAGGCGCCGTTCCACTTCGCGGATCATCAGGCGATGGGCGCGAACGAAAGAAAACCACAAGTCGGGCGCATCGTTGGACATGGCGGTGTTTTCCCCTGTTGGTCGGACGGCGGGCGCGGCGGACGCGTCGCTCGCCGTATTGTCGTTCATCCGAAGAATTGCAGTTGCAATTATGCCGTGCGTGGATACAATGGCGCCACATACGATTGCAATTGCAATTCATTGCCAGGAGCACACCATGCAAGCATTACCCATCCCGACCGATACCGATCCCCAGGAAACGCGCGAATGGCTGGAATCGCTGCAGTCCGTGGTCGAGGCCGACGGGCGCGGCCGGGCGCATTTCCTGATCGACCGCTTGCTGGATTTCGATGGCGCCCTGCATGGCGATTTCCACGGCCGCGCCACCACGCCGTACGTGAACACCATCCCGGCCGAACGGCAGTTGCCCTATCCGGGCGACCTGGCGACCGAGCGGCGGCTGAGCGCGTTGGTGCGCTGGAACGCCATGGCCATGGTGCTGCGCGCCGGCCGCCATTCCAATGTGGGCGGCCACATTGCCACCTATGCGTCGGCGGCGGTGCTCTACGACGTGGGCTTCGACCATTTCTTCCGCGGCCGCACCGCGACGCACGCCGGCGACATGGTGTATATCCAGGGCCATTCGGCGCCCGGCATTTATGCGCGCGCCTATCTGGCAGGCCGGCTCAGCGAGGCCCAGCTGGACCGCTTCCGCCGCGAAGCCGACGGCGCGGGCCTGTCGTCCTATCCGCATCCGCGCCTGATGCCGGACTTCTGGCAGTTCCCCACCGTGTCCATGGGGTTGGGGCCCCTCATGGCTGCCTACCAGGCGCGTTTCATGCGCTACCTGGAAAACCGCGACCTGTTGCCGCGCCAGGGCCGCAAGGTGTGGGCCTTCCTCGGCGACGGGGAGATGGACCAGCCCGAATCGCTGGCCGCCGTGTCGATGGCCGGCCGCGAGCAGCTGGACAACCTGGTGTTCGTGGTCAACTGCAACCTGCAGCGCCTGGACGGGCCGGTGCGCGGCAACGGCAAGGTCATGCAGGAGTTCGAGGCGTTGTACCGCGCCGCCGGCTGGAACGTCATCAAGGTGGTGTGGGGCAGCGGCTGGGACGCCCTGCTGGCGCGCGACAAGACGGGCCTGCTGCGCCAGCGCATGATGGAGTGCGTGGACGGCGAATACCAGAACTACAAGTCGCAGGACGGCGCTTACGTGCGCGAGCATTTCTTCGGCAAGTATCCGGCCCTGCGCGACATGGTGGCGGACCTGAGCGACGCGGAGATCTGGGCCCTGGGGCGCGGCGGCCACGACCACGAAAAGGTCTACAACGCGTATGCGGCGGCGCTGCGCCACACCGGCCAGCCTACCGTGGTGCTGGCCAAGACGGTCAAGGGCTTCGGCATGGGCGAGGCCGGCGAAGGGCAGAACGTCAATCACCAGCTCAAGAAAATGAACGCCGACGCGGTGCGGGCGTTCCGCGACCGCTTTGCGCTGGACTTGCCCGATGAGCGGCTCGACGAGATGCCCTACCTGAAGCCGGCGCCGGGCAGCGAGGACGAGCGCTACCTGCAGGCGCGCCGCGCCGTGCTGGGCGGCCATGTGCCGGCGCGCCAGGACACGGCCGCGCCCCTGGCGGTGCCGCCGCTCGAAGTGTTCGGCGCCCAGCTCGCCGATTCGGGCAGCCGGGGCTATTCCACCACCATGGCGTTCGTGCGCATGCTGGGGGCCTTGCTGAAGGACCCGGAGCTGGGCCGCCGCGTGGTGCCCATCGTGCCGGACGAGTCGCGCACTTTCGGCATGGAGGGGCTGTTCCGCCAGATCGGCATCCACTCCCACGTGGGCCAGCTGTACACGCCGCAGGATGCCGGGCAGCTCAGCTACTACAAGGAAAGCCGCGACGGCCAGATCCTGCAGGAAGGCCTGAACGAGGCGGGCGCCACATCGTCGTGGATCGCGGCGGGCACGGCGTACAGCAACCACGGCCTGGCCATGCTGCCGTTCTACATCTTCTATTCCATGTTCGGCTTCCAGCGCGTCGGCGACCTGGCCTGGGCGGCGGCGATGCGCGCGTGCGCGGCTTCCTGCTGGGGGCCACGTCGGGACGAACGACCCTGATGGGCGAGGGCCTGCAGCACGACGACGGCCACAGCCACGTGCTGGCGTCGGTCATTCCCAGTTGCGTTGCCTACGACCCCACCTACGCGTACGAACTGGCGGTGATCGTGCATGAAGGCATGCGCCGCATGGTGGCCGAACAGGAAGACGTCTTCTACTACATCACGCTGCTCAACGAAAACTACCCGCACCCGGCCCTGCCGGACGGCGCGCGCGAGGGCATCCTGAAGGGCCTGTACCTGCTGCGCGGCGCCGCGGCCCCTGGCGACCGGCCGCGCGTCCAGCTGGCCGGCAGCGGCGCCATCCTGCGCGAAGTGGTCGCCGCGGCGGAGCTGCTGGAGCGCGATTTCGCCGTCGATTGCGAGAACTGGAGCGCCACCAGCCTGACCGAACTGCGGCGCGAGGGAATGCAGGCCGAGCGCTGGAACCTGCTGCATCCCGGCGAGGCGCCGCGCGTGCCGTACGTGCAGCAATGCCTGGCCGGCCATGCGGGCCCGCTGGTGGTGGCGACCGACTACATGAAGATCGTGGCCGACCAGATCCGGCCGTATGTCGGCGACCGCCGCTTCGTCGCCCTGGGCACCGACGGTTTCGGGCGTTCCGATACCCGCGAAGCGCTGCGCGCCTTCTTCGAGGTGGACCGCCACTTCATTGCCGTGGCGGCGCTCAAGGCGCTGGCGGACGACGGCGCCATTGCCGCCGCGCGGGTCGCCGAGGCGCTGGAGCGCTACGGCGTGCGGCCCGACAAGCGCGACCCGGCGGCGCCCTGACGGCTCAGCCGGCCGCCTGCGGCAGGGCGGCCACGGCCTCGATCTCGAACAGCATGCCGTCCAGCGCCAGGCGCGGCACCGGGATCAGCGTGCAGGCGGGCTTGGGCCCGTCGCCGAAGGCTTGCGCCAGTTCCGCGCCGAATACCGCCAGGCGCTCGTGGCTGTGATCGACGATCAGCACCGTCAGCTTGGCCACGTGGCGCGGCGCGGCGCCGGCCGCCGCCAGCGCCGTGCACAGGTTGGCCAGCGCCTGGCGCACCTGCTGGCGGAAATCGGCGGCCAGCGCGCCGTCCGCGGTCTCGCCGCCCTGGCCGGCGATGAAGACCAGCCGGGTGCCGGGATGCACGCTGGCGATATGGGAGTAGCCGTTGGGCGCGGGGTCGTACAGGCCGGGCGGGTTGGTGAAGGTGACGGTGGCGGAAGCAGGGGAAGCGGGGATGGTCATGCAGGACTCCATGAAAGGCTCGGGCGAGGACGGGATGTGAACGCCCCTGGCCGATGCTTGCGCAAGTATGACGGAGCAGGCCGTCCAGGCGCGACAAGGGCCTACAGGTCCTGTGGGCTTGCGGCGCGCCCGCGGCGCCGCTCCGGTATGCTGGGGGTATTCGCCATGAGGAGCCCGCCATGCCCCGCTTTACTTGTCTGGCCGCATCCCTGCTGGCCGTTGCCCTGGGAGGGTGCGCCGCGCCGCGCGACGCGACCGCGCCATCCCCGTCGGCGGCGTCGGCCGTTCATGTGGACAGCGAGTACGGTTTTCGCATCGCCGTGCCCGCGGGCGTGAAGCCGCGCCCGGATTTTTC
The DNA here is from genome assembly GCF_002261345.1 of Bordetella genomosp. 2. GTDB lineage: Bacteria > Pseudomonadota > Gammaproteobacteria > Burkholderiales > Burkholderiaceae_B > Bordetella_A. Next base: position 1,432,700 of record NZ_NEVT01000003.1, read on the forward strand.
CGGCAGCTACCTGGCGGGCCAGGACTGGAAGGCCTACGCGGAGCCGGGCAGCCAGGGCGTGCCGCGCCTGGCCATGTCCCTGCCGGGTTCCAACCGGATCACGACTGCCGAGCTGCGCATCGGGGTCAGCGACGCGGCCGCGGAAGTGCGCCGCTGCACGACGCCGCCCCGCGGCATGCAGAACGGCGTGCGGCGCGCGCGCATCAACGGCATCGACTTCACGCAGTTCCGCGCCCAGGATGCGGCAATGAGCCACTACATGGTGGTCGACGCTTATCGCACCGTGCACGCCGGCCGCTGCTATGCGGTGGACTTGATGGTGTATGGCGTGAACCCGCAGGTCTACAGCCCCCCGGCCGCCGAGCCGTTCCCGCGCGACGAGGCACTGCGGCGCTTGCGCGCCTGGCTCGACGGCTTCGCGTTCCTGCCTTAGCCTTGCCCGGGCGCCTGCGGGATCTCCATGCCACGCTTGACCGCCGGCCGCGCCACGAAGGCGTCCAGCGCCCGCAGCACGCTGGGATAGTCGGCGATGCCGACCAGGTCGCCGGCCTCATAGAAACCGATCAGGTTGCGCACCCACGGGAAGGTGGCGATGTCGACGATGCTGTAGGCGTCGCCCAGGATCCACGGGCGGTCGACCAGGCGGCCCTCCAGCACTTTGAGCAGGCGCTTGGACTCGGCGACGTAGCGGTCGCGCGGCCGCTTGTCTTCGTAGTCCTTGCCGGCGAACTTGTTGAAGAAGCCGAGCTGGCCGAACATCGGGCCGATGCCGCCCATCTGGAACATCAGCCATTGCAGCGCCTGGTAGCGCCCGGCCGGGTCCTGCGGGATGAACTTGCCGCTCTTGTCGGCCAGGTACACCAGGATGGCGCCTGATTCGAACAGCCCGAGCGGCGCGCCGCCGGGGCCGTCGGGGTCGAGGATGGCGGGAATCTTGTTATTGGGGTTGAGCGACAGGAACTCGGAAGACAACTGGTCCTGCGTGTCGAACGCGACCCGGTGCGGCTCGTAGGGCAAGCCGGTTTCTTCGAGCATGATCGACACTTTCACGCCGTTGGGCGTGGGCAGGGAATACAGCTGGATGCGGTCCGGATGGCGCGCGGGCCATTTGCGGGTGATGGGGAAGGCGGATAAGTCAGCCATGAGGGTCCTTTTGCATAGGGTGGGGTATTCGCCGTTTTCTATCGTAGCGGATGTCCCGCCCGGCGGCGCACGCCGCCATCTGGCGCGGTCCCCGGATTGGCCCTATTCTTGCCCGTGCGCCGCGTCATCCCTGCCACCGGCCAATACAAACCGAGGAGAGTCACGATGATGAAACTGTATGGAATGGGTCCGACGCGTTCGCTGCGCGCACGCTGGGCCCTGCAGGAGCTCGACGCGCAGTTCGAGTTCGTGCCGGTCGACCTCCAGGCCGGCGAGCATCGCCATCCGGATTTTCTGCGCCTCAATCCCGCCGGCAAGCTGCCGGTGCTCGTCGATGGCGACCAAGTGATCACCGAATCCGCCGCCATCGTCATGTACCTGGCGGAAAAATACGCCGACAAGGGTCTCATGCCGGCCAGCCTGCAGGACCGCGCGCAGGCCTATCGGTGGAGCTTCTTCGCCGTCACCGAACTCGAGCAGCCGCTGTGGCGGATCGCCCGGCACAGTTTCGTGTATCCCGAAGCCAAGCGGCTGCCGGCCGATATCCCGCTGGCCCGCGAAGAGTTCCTGGAAATGGCGGCGGTGCTCGACCAGCACATGGAGGGCCGCGAATTCATTGCCGGCGAACGCATTTCCATCGCCGATTGCGTCACGGCCTATGTGCTGGACTGGGGCAACGAGAACGGCCTGGTCGCGGGCTTTGCCAATCTCGCGGCCTATCTGGAGCGCATGTACGCCCGCCCCAAGGCGCCCCAGCGCATTGCGGCGGCGATGGCGAGCCTGTAGCCGGCCGGCCGCGACCTGCGGGCCGGCGCCGCGCGGATGGCGGCCGCCCCGTTGGGGCAAGCGCCGTCCGCCGCCGCGGCCGCCGGCCCGTATCCGCGCCTAGCGGCTGCCGCCGGTGGCGGGGTATTGCGAGCCCGGGGTGTTGGGGTTGTTGTCGGGCATGCTGGCGGGTGGCGGGGGCGGCGTGTTGCTCTGCGTCTGGGGCCGGTCGTACATCGAGTCATCGCTGTGGTGGCGATGGCCGCTGCAACCGGCCAGAAGCAGGCCGCTGGCGACGATGGGCAAGGCAAGCATACTGAGCTTCATGAAAACCTCCTGTCAGTAGGGTGTCGAAGGGCCCAGCACGCGGCGTGCCCGGCTGCCGCGCGGAGGGCGGGGCGGTGCGCGGCGCGGCAGTTCTTGCAGGATTTGTAAATTCCGGGCACCTGCGCCCGCGATCGCGGCCCGGCCGGCGCGGCACGGCGCTTGCGGCGCATCCCGCGGCGGCGCGGTTGCCGCGAGGCGAGGACGACATGAAGGCGCTCTGCTGGCACGGCAAGAAAGACATCCGCTACGACACCGTGCCCGACCCGGTGATCGAGCATCCGCGCGACGCGATCATCCGTACCTCGGCCTGCGCGATCTGCGGTTCGGACCTGCACCTGTTCGACGGCTTCATGCCCGGCATGAAGCACGGCGACATCATGGGCCACGAGTTCATGGGCGAAGTGGTCGAAGTGGGCAGCGAAAACAAGGCGCTGCGGATAGGCGACCGCGTGGTCATCCCGTTCACCATCGCCTGCGGCGACTGCGACCAGTGCCGGCGCGGCCGCTTCTCGGTGTGCGAGCGCAGCAACCGGAATGCGGAGCAGGCCGCCAAGCTGTTCGGCCACAGCACTGCCGGGTTGTTCGGCTACACCCACCTGACGGGCGGTTACGCCGGCGGACAGGCTGAATACGTGCGGGTGCCCTACGCCGATACCACGCATATCCGGGTTCCGGACTCGTTGAGCGACGAGCAGGCGCTGTTCCTGGGCGATATCGTGCCCACCGGCTGGCAGGCCGCGCGCCAGTGCGATATTCAGCCCAGCGACACCGTCGCCGTATGGGGCGCCGGGCCGGTGGGCCAGATGGCGGTGCGCAGCGCGCTGCTGCAAGGCGCGCGGCAGGTGGTATGCATCGACCGCGTCCCCGAACGCCTGCGCATGGCGCGCGAGGCGGGCGCTGAAGTCATCGATTTCGAACGGCAGAGCGTGCTGGAGATGCTGGCCGACCTGACCGCCGGCAAGGGGCCGGAGAAGTGCATCGACGCGGTCGGCATGGAGTCGCATGCCACCCGCACGTTCGACGCGCTGTACGATCGCGCCAAGCAGGCCGTGGGCGCGGAGACGGATCGTCCGCACGTGCTGCGGGAAATGATCTATGTATGCCGTCCGGCGGGAGTGCTGTCGATCCCCGGCGTATACGGCGGCCTGATCGACAAGATCCCGTTCGGCGCCGCCATGAACAAGGGGCTGACCTGGCGCATGGGGCAGACCGATGTGCGGCGCTGGACCGACGAGCTGCTCGATGTGATCGCGCGCGGCGAGCTGGACCCGTCATTCGTCATTACTCACAGCGAACCGCTGCAGCGCGGCCCCGAGTTCTACACCACGTTCCGCGACAAGGCCGACGGCTGCATCAAGGTCGTGCTGAAGCCCTGAGGCGCCATGGCCCGCCGCCCCCCCCGACATCGACCCGCAGCAGCAGCCCGCGCGCCTCGAGGACTGCCGGCGCTGCGGCCTGTGGCGCGACGCCACGCAGGCCGTGCCCGGCGAGGGACGGCGTTCGGCATCCATCATGCTGGTGGGCGAGCAGCCCGGCGACAAGGAAGACCTGGCCGGCCAGCCGTTCGTCGGCCCCGCCGGCGCGCTGCTGGACCGCGCCTTGCGGGATGCCGACGTGGACCGCAAGACGGTCTATGTCACCAATGCCGTCAAGCACTTCAAATGGCAACTGCGCGGCAAGCGCCGCATGCACAAGACCCCGGCGCAGCGCGAGATTGAGGCGTGCCACTATTGGCTGGAAGACGAACTGCGCATGATCACGCCGCGCGTCGTGGTGGCGCTGGGAGCGACGGCGCTGCACGCGGTGATGGAGGCGAAGTCGCTGACGCTGACGCCGCAGCTCGGGCGGGTGCTCGAGCACGACGGCCTGGCCGTGGTCGCCGCCTATCATCCGTCGTATGCGCTGCGCGCGCCCGATGCCTCCGCGCGGCGGCACGCCTACGAGACCATCGTCGCGGCGCTGGCCCAGGCCGCGCGCCTGGCCGCGCGCACTTGAAGCGGCCCGCACGGGCTCGGCCGGCGCGCCGCGGGCTGTGGGCCTGCGGGGGCTCGCCGTGGTCACCGACGGCGCGTCTGTTGCGGCGTTTCGCCGAAGGCGCCGCGATAGGCTCGTGAAAATTCGCCCAGGTGGGTAAAACCGAAACGCGCCGCGATGTCGCTGACCTTGTCGCCGCCAGCTTGCGCCAAAGTACGCCGGACCGCTTGCAGGCGCTGCATGCGCAGCCATTGCAAGGGCGATTGCCCGCATTCGTCCTGGAACAGGGCCTGCAGGCGCCGGACCGACAGGCCGCAATGGCTGGCCACCATGGACACCGGCAGGCGGTCGCCCAGGTGTTCGAGCATATAAGCTTGCGCGCGGCGAATGGCCCGGGACGCCGAGGGCGGCGGCGCCGGCCACAGGCGCGTCGCCATATTGTGCGGCTGGTGCAGCAGCAGCGTGGTGGCGACCAGCATCTCGGTCTGCGCCAGCAGCGTTGCCTGCGCGGTGTCCTGGCCCTGGCCCAGCCCGGAGCAGCGCACGACCCATTGCAGCATGGGCAGCAGCGCCTGCCAGCTGGCCGTGTGCAGGGGAATGACCGCATCGAAATAAACGTCGGGGGCCTGTTCCTGTCCGGTCAGCCGGCGCCAGGCCTCGGCGATGGCGGCGCGGTCCAGGCGCAGCAGGACCTGCTCATAATCGTGGCTGACGCTGAAATGGAACCGCTTGTCCGGGCTGACGAGGAAAGCTTTATCCGGCGAAACCTCTATGCGGCGCCCGTCGAAATAGAACACCGCCCGGCCCTGCGTGGGCAGCACCAGCAGGTAGTAGTCGTCCAGGCACTGGCAGTCGGGGTCGATGCTGATGTCCGCGCCATACCCATGCCTGAGCTTGATCAGGGACAGGCGGCCGCAGGGGACGAGGTCGAGCCGGCTGTGGAGGATCCGCCCATGCAGCACCTGTAGCCGATACGAATTGAGCACCTGGCCGATTTGCTGCCGCGCCTGGTCCGGGTCGGCAGTATTGACGATTCGATACTGCTCGAACGGCACTTGGGCAAACAGGGAGGCGGTCATCTGGCTTCACATCTGCTGGGTATCCACATATTACCGGGCAATCATCGGCGCACGATAAAAAAGTGCGTTTTTCCGATAGCGCGCGGCGCGAAACCGATAGACGGCCCGGGCGGCTGGCATGACTATCCCATGCTGTGCATGCCCGGCCGGACGCCGGATATGGCCGCCGCCCGTGCTCGATGCGGGCCCACCTCCCCCGTGGCATTCGCCGCACGCCTGCTGGAAGCCCAACCATGAAACAAATTGCAAGCCCTGTCGCGTTGACGATCCTGATCTCGACGCCCGCGCTCGCGGACGACACGCATGCCAGCCCCGCGATGCCCGCCAGCTACACGGAGGTCACGGCAGGCTTGCAGCAGGTCAGCCAGGGAGCCGCGGGTACGGAAGACAACCTCAACGGCGGCTCGGCTGACGCGGTGACGTACACCAACAACAGCGCCGTTTCGCTGACGCCTTCGTCCAGCGACACCCTGGTCATCGGCGTGCGAGGCGCCAGTATCGGAGGTGCCGGCTACACGCCCCAGCACCATGACAACGGCGGGTATGGCGGCAATGGCAGCCAGGTCAACCTCACCAACAGTGCCGGCTCGAACATCACCATTTCCGCGCCTACGTCGCCCGGCGCCAATTTGCAGCATGGCGTCATCGGCTTGCTCGGCAGTTCCCGAGGCGGCGATGGCGCCATGCCCAATTCCGCGGTTATTGATTATTACGGGGGGACCGGCGGCAGCGCCGCCAACGTCACTGTCAACAGTGCCGGCACCGTTGCGCTCGGGACGGCCTCGGCCTATCTGGACGGCAACGACATGGGGTGGGGCGTGGTCGCCCAGAGCATCGGCGGCAAGGGGGGCGACGAAACCAAGGGCGAGAATTCGGACGGCGACCCTTCGGGCTCGGGAGGATATGCCGGATCGGTCAGCGCCAATGTGACGGGCGATGTCGCGGTGTATTGGTCCCCGACCGCATCGACGGCCTGCAGCAAGGCGTTCGGCGTCGGCAACTGCAGCAGCGTGGCCGCCGTGGTGGCCAGCAGCGTCGGTGGCACCGGCGGCCAGAACACCTGGACCGGCGACGTCGGCGGTAACGGCGGCTATGCGGCGCAAGCGACAGCCAATGTCGGCGCGCAGCTCTCCAACGGCGCCATGACCAACATCACGGCGGCAACGAGCCAGGCGACGCGAGACAACAGCGCGGCCATCCTGGCGATGTCGGTCGGCGGCCATGGCGGGGGCTATGGCACTGATGACGGCAATGGCGGCGACGGCGGCAATTCGACGGGCGCAACTGCCAACGTGTCCTATACCAATGTACAGACGATCGGCGACAGTATTTCCGGCGTACAGGTGCTGTCGCAAGGGGGCAATGGCGGCAGCGACGCCTATAACACCCATGCCGACGACTCGAACGGCGGCGATGGCGGCGCGGCCGGCACTGCCACGGCGACCCTGGCCAGCAGCGCCGTCACCACGTCGGGCTCGATGTCTTACGGCGTATTGGTGCAAAGCATCGGCGGCCTGGGAGGACTCGGGTCCAAACAAGGAGGGCAAGGCGCCGGTGGATATATTGCCACCGCCAACCTCGACAGCGGCTCCAGCGTGCAGACCCGTGGCGATTACGCCGCGGCGGTTGTCACGCAGTCCCTGGCCGGCGCCGGCGGCTCGGGCGGCGCATGGACAAGCTGGATCGACGGCGATTCGGGCGATGGCGGAGTGGGCGGCAGCGGTGGGAAGTCCATCGTGAATACCAGCGCGACGCTGGGCACGATAGGCCAGTATGCCCACGGTGTGCTGGTGCAGTCCATCGGCGGCAGCGGCGGCACTGGCGCCACCGCGGGCGGCGTGGTCGCCCTGGGCGGCAGCGGCGGCGGCGGCGGCAATGGCGGCGCGGTGACGGGCAACCTGGGCGGGACGATCACCACCGCGGGGACGGGCGCGATAGGCGGCCTGGTGCAATCCATCGGCGGCGGCGGCGGCAACGCCGGCAGCGCCTCCGGTGTCATCTCTGTCGGCGGCAAGGGCGGTTCCGCCAGCACGGGCAGCACCGTCGACATCACATTGAGCGGCGGGATATCCACCAGCGGCGAGGCGGGGATTGGCATATTGGGACAGTCCATCGGCGGCGGCGGCGGCAACGCCGGCTCGGCCCAAGGCGTTTCCGCGGTAGGTGGTCAAGGCGGCGCCGGCGGGGACGCCGATACCGTCAATATCAGCATGCAGAGCGGCAGCTCGATCCAGACGTCGGGCTTGTATGCCCACGGCGCGGTCGCCCAGTCCGTCGGCGGCGGCGGCGGCAATGGCGGCAGCGTGTTCAGCCTGTCCCTGGGCTCCGCGGAGGCGCCGCCCGCCCTGGGCGGCAGCGGCAGCGGCGGCGGCCGGGGCGATGTGGTCGAGGTCCTGGGCAGCGGAGCTGCCATTACCACCACGGGCGCCGGGTCGATCGGCGTGCTGGCGCAATCCATCGGCGGCGGCGGTGGGACCGGCGGATCTTCCATGCAGGAAGGGCTCGACTTCGCCAGCCTCGCCATCGGCGGCGCGGGCGCGCAGGGCGGCAACAGCGGCAATGTGACGGTCGGGCTGGAGAATTCCACCGTCAGCACGCTGGGCAGCGCCGCGCCGGCCATCACGGCCCAATCGATCGGCGGCGGCGGCGGCAATGGCGGCGCCGCGCACGGTTCGAGCGTGAATGTCTTTTTCGGCACCGACATCACGATTGGAGGCAGTGCCGGCAATGGCGGCGGCAGCGGCACGGTGGCGATCGGCTTGAAGGGTTCCACGGTTACGACGGCCGGCGGGCAGTCGAACACGGCAACATCGGATTCATATGGTGTCCTGGCGCAAGCGATCGGCGGCGGGGGCGGCAACGGGGGAAGCGCGCAGGCCAGCAACCTGGATATCGGGGTGCCTACGGGTGACGGCTCGATTGCGATTTCCACCACCTTGGCCATGGGCGGCTCGGGCGGCAACGGGGGCAGCGGAGGCATCCTGCAGGTCGGCCTGGAGAACGGCACCAAGGTATCCACCGGCGGGACTGGCTCGCACGGCGTGCTGGCCCAGACGATCGGCGGCGGCGGCGGCGCGGGCGGCGCATCGCATGCGATGAGCACCACTTCGACGGCGGCCCCCGACGACACCCTGCAGATCGCCGTCAGTGTGGCGCTGGGCGGCAGCGGAGGCAGCGGCGGTCATGGCGGGCAAGTCGAGGTGTATATGGACGGCACGTCGTCCATCACCACGAACGATGATTTTTCCAACGCCATGATGGCGCAATCGATCGGCGGGGGCGGCGGGAATGCCGGCGTCGGCAGCAGCAAGACAGGCGGATCGGGTCAGCTGATCACCGCGACCATCGGGGTCGGCGGCACCGGTGGCAGCGGCGGATATGGCGGCGCGATGACGGCCCAGCTCGAAGCGGGCTCCCTTCTGCAGACTTTTGGTTCAGGGTCGCGCGGCATGCTGCTGCAATCCATCGGCGGGGGCGGCGGGGCGTCGCAAGGCGGTACCGTCAAATTGTCGGCCGCCGGCTCCGGCGGCGACGATGATGATGATGATGATGGCTACTCGGCCAGCGTCCAGGTGTCCGTCGGCGCATCCGGCGCCACGGCCGGCGACGGCGGGGCCGTGACCGTGGTTGCGCAAGGCGCTATCCGCACCGTGGGCGGCGATGCCGACGGCATCCTGGCGCAGTCCATCGGCGGCGGCGGCGGCCTGGCGGGGTCGGCAGGCTCCGATGCGGGCGGGGCGGGCAGCGGCAGCTCGAGCGCCGCCGCGCTGCTGGGCGACGACGACGATGATTCGAACTCGTACGGCCTGCAGTTGTCGGTCGGCGGCAGGGGCGGCATAGGCGGCGGCGGGGGTGATGTCTCGCTGAATGATTTCACCGGCACTATCGCGACGCATGGCACTTACGCGGACGGCATTGTGTTGCAGTCCATCGGCGGCGGCGGCGGCACCGGCGGCACCGCGACGGCATCAGGCGTCACGGGCGCCACCAACGTGACCATGGCGGTGGGCGGCCAGGGCGGCGCGGCCGGCAATGGCGGAACCGTGATCATCGACTTGCAGGGCGATGGCACCATGACAAAGGGTGCCATCGCGACCCAAGGAGACGTGGCCTATGGCTTGCTGGCGCAAAGCATAGGGGGCGGCGGTGGCCAGGGCGCTGACGGTTCGGCCAACACCGCGCAATCCGGCGATTCCACTTCCAGCGTGACGCTGGGCGCGAGCGGCGCCAGCCCCAACGGCGGTTGGGGAGGCAAGATCAACACCGGCGGCAGCGCCAGTGTCGTCTCGGTCTCGACGCAAGGCTTTAATTCCCACGCGATCGTGCTGCAGTCCATCGGCGGCGGCGGGGGCACCGCCAGCGTGGCGACGGTTGGGGGGGGCGGGCGATGGCTCGACGCCGAACTTCGATCTGACGCTTGGCGGAGGCGGGGGCCGCGACTACGGTGGCGGCTCGTCGCCCGTGACGGCAAGCTCGGGCGGCCACATCGGCGTCGAGGCATGGCTGAATGTGCAGACCACGGGTGAACATGCGTTCGGCCTGGTCGCGCAGAGCATCGGTGGCGGCGGCGGCATCATCGCCTCCGGCGCGGCATCCAATGTCGGCAAGATCGCAATTGCCGGCGACGCGACGGGCCAGGACTTGAGCGGCGATACCCTCAACATCACTATCGGGAACGACGGCAGCCAGCCGAGCTCGGGCAAGCTCAGCGGGATTTCCACCGCGGGCGCGGGGGCGCATGGCATTGTCCTGCAGTCCATCGGCGGGGGCGGCGGCATTGCGGGCTATACCGCAAACGGCGAGTTGTCGGCCGGATGGAATGGCACGGAAAGCGTGTCCACCCGGGGCTCGAGTGCAGGCGGCGATATTGTCCTCGATTACACGGGCACCCTGACAACGGGCGGCGACGGCGCGTTCGGCATCATCGCGCAGTCCATTGCGGATGGCGGGGGCCTGGCGGGAGACAGCGCCGGCAGTTATGCCGGCTCCGCCTACAATCACGCCGGAGCCGAGGCAATGGGCAGCGCGGCCGGTAACGTGACGATCGACCAATATGGCACCTTGAGCGTGGCCGGCGCGAATGCCTACGCCATCTTTGCGCAAAGCGATGGCAATACGGACAACGACAACGCCGTCAACATCAATATCGGCGGCAGCGTCGCCGCCACCGCCGCCACGGGCGGCGGTGTCTGGATCGACGGCACGGCGCAGACCAATCAGGTCACGATCGCCGCCGGCGCGTCCCTGTCCGCGGCCACGGCCGTCAACAACACCGGCACGCAGAAGGCCAACGTCGCCAACAATGGCAGCCTCGCCGGCAACCTGAACCTGGGGGGTACCGGCGCCGAGCTGGGCACAGTAGACAACGCGGGCACGCTGCTCAAGGCCGGCCGCATCCGCGGGCACGTCCTCAACCGTGGCGATTTCCTGGTAGGCGAGTCGCTCGGCACGGCAGGCGCGCACGTCACCGGCGACTTCACCCAGACGGCGGACGGCACCCTGCAGATCGGCGCCGATTTTGTCGGACAGTCGGCCGATGTCCTGCAAGTCGATGGCACGGCACGGCTCGACGGGAACATCCGCGTCAACAGCAGCCGCCTGATGCCCAACCGGCCGGTGGTTTTCCTGCGGTCGGACGACATCGCTCGGGACGCCATCCCGGAGGGCACGTCGTCATTGTTCGATTACTCGACGCAGTATTCCGGCAACCAGGCGACCGTGACGGCGGGCCAGGCCCATTTCGACACCGTGGCGCAGTCCTACGGGGCGGGGCGCAACCTGCGCGAACTCGGCTCGCATCTGCAAGATACCTGGGAGCGCGGCGGCAGCGAAGAACTGGCCGGTGTCTATGCGATGATGGACCAGGCGGCCGGGCAGGGCGGCGCCGCGTTCACGGACGCGTTGTCGAGCCTGGCGCCCGGTATTGCCGCCGCGCCCGCCGCGCTGAAGCAAGCCGACATGGCGCGATTCGCCGGTTCGCTGCTCAGCTGCCCCCATTATGAAGGCGCCGAATGGCGGCTGGGCGAGTCCTCTTGCGTATGGGGCAACATCGCGGCCCGCACGACCAGCGTGGACGGCAGCCACGGCACGTCGTCATTCGACGCCAGCGGCGTCACGTACCAGGTCGGCATACAGCAGCAGATCGCGCCCCGCTGGTTTGTCGGCGTGTCGGCGGCTTACGAGAACGGCCATATCAAGGCCGATGACGGGCGCCAGAGCCTGAGCGGCGACACGGGCTACCTGGGGGCGTCCCTGAAGTACCAGGACGGCCCCTGGATGGTGGCGGGCACTCTGGCCGGCAGCTATGGCAGCTACGACAGTACACGCCACATCCGGCTGCCGGGCAACAACGCCAGCGCCAAGAGCTCGCCCGACGTCATGTCGCTGGGACAGCGCCTGCGCGTGGCCTATACCCACAACATGGGCCAGGCATACATCATGCCCATGGTCGACCTGGACCTGATCTATACCCGCATGCCTTCGTATTCGGAGCACGGCGCCGGGGCGCTGGACCTGGATTACGAAAGCAGTGACAAGTGGACGGCGATCCTGACGCCGGGCGTTGAAGTCGGCGGTCGTATCGACCTGGACCAAGGCTACGTGCTGCGGCCTTATCTCAATGTCGGCCTGAGCCTCAGCAGCACCGACCATTGGGATAGCCATGCCAGGCTGGACGCCGCGCCCGCGGGCAGCCGGTCCGCCAAGTCCACCCTCGATGCCGGCCGCACCTTCGGCCGCATGACAGCGGGCCTGCAGTTGTTCGGCGGCGAGCAGTTCGATGTCCGCCTGCAGTACGACGGCTTGTACTCCAGCCAGGTGCGCAGCCATGGCGGCAGCTTGAAAGCCAGCTGGCGGTACTAGTTTCATCGGCCGGGGCCACCCGCACCGGGGCGGCGGTGCGGCGTCCGGCCCGGCCAGGCGGCCCGGGCCTGCGCACCCGGCCCGGAAGAAATTCATGATATACAATTAATTGATATGTCATTTATTTTTTCCGCTGCATCATGACCGATTCCCTGCGCGCCCAATTCACATCTTCGGTGGCGCAGGCGGCGCGCAGCATGCGCCGCGCGGTGGACCGGCGGCTGCAACCCTATGGCCTGACCGAAGCCACCTGGCTGCCGCTGGTGCGGCTGTCGCGGGCCGCCGTCCCCATGCGCCAGAAGGACCTGGCCGCCTCGCTGGCGCTCGACAGCTCGTCGGTGGTGCGCCTGATCGACGCGCTGCAGGCCGCCGGCCTGGTGGAGCGCAAGGAAGAGGACCAGGACCGGCGCGCCAAGGTCATCGTGCTGACCGCGCGCGGGCAGGCGACGGTGGAGCAGGTCGAGCGCGTGGCCAAGGAAGTGCGCGACAACGTGATGCGCGACATTCCGGATGAGGAACTGCAGCGCGCGGCGCGCCTGCTGACCCAGCTCTGCGCGGCGCTGGAGGCCGACGTCGGAGGCGGCACGCCATGAGCGCGTCGGCGCAGACCTTGCAGGGCAGCTTCAGCGGCACTGGCAGCCCGCCGCCGCACGTGCCGCTATGGCTGCTGGCGCTGTTCACCTTCAGCGGCACGCTGGCCATGCATATATTCGTGCCGGCGCTGGCCATGGCCGGCCGCGACCTGCATGCCGGCAACGGCGCCATGCAGATGACGGTGAGCCTATACATCATCGGCCTGGCCGTCGGACAACTGATCTATGGCCCCTTGTCGGACCGCTACGGGCGCCGTCGCGTGCTGATGGTCGGGCTGGCCATCTATACGGTGGCGGGCCTGGCGGCGGCGCTCGCGCCGCAGGTGCATGCCCTGATCGCCGCGCGGCTGTTCCAGGCGCTGGGCGGCTGTGCCGGGCTGGTGTTGGGCCGGGCGATGGTGCGCGACACCGCGGCGCCATCGGAGGCGGCCAAGCGCCTGGCGCTGATGAACCTGATGGTCACGATCGCGCCCGGCCTGGCCCCCATCGTGGGCGGCGCGCTGGCCGCCTCGCTGGGATGGCGCGCGGTGCTGTTCGCGCTGTGCGTGCTGGGCGTGGTGAATTTCGTGTTCGCCTGGCGCCTGTTGCCCGAGACCGGCCTGACGGCGGCGCGCATCTCCGTGGCCACCCTGGCGCGCCATTACCGGCAACTGCTGGCCTCGCGGGTATTCCTGGGCTATGCGGTGGGCGGTGGCTGCGCCACGACCTCCATGTTCGCCTTCGTGGCCTCGGCGCCGTTCATTTTCGTGGACCAGCTGCACCGGCCCGCCGATGAGGTCGGCCTGTACTTGGCCGTGCTGGTGTCGGGCGTGTGGCTGGGCAGTGTCATCACCACGCGCCTGATCGGCAAGCTGCCGCTGGACCGCCTGCTGATCGGCGGCAATACCCTGAGCGCGTTGTCGGCGTTCCTGCTGCTGGGATGGGTGCTGACCGGCCACGTCGCGGTCGCGCCGCTGGTGGTGCTGATGTTCTTCTATACCCTGGGCGCCGGCGTGGCCGGCCCGACCGCGCTGAGCCTGGCGGTCGGCGTGAACCCGCAGGTAATCGGCTCGGCCTCGGGCCTGTACGGCGCGCTGCAGATGGCGGTCGGTGCCTTGTGCACGGCGCTGGCCGGGCTGGGCCCGTCGCCGGCCCTGTCGACCGCCCTGGTGCTGGCCGGGGCCGGCCTGGTCGGGCAGTTGTCGTTCCGGACCGCGTTGCGCGGAGGGCGGGCCTAGCGCCGATGCCCTGGACGTGATCGTCCAGGGCAGGTCGTCCTGCGGGCGGCGCCCGCCGCCGCCGGGTGTCGTTCAGGAGGCGTCGTCCTCCAGCACGATCCGGTAGATCGCCGTGGTGCCGCTGACTTCGTGGCCGACGATCAGGAGCGGCTCGCCGGTGGGGGAATCGGCGGCCGGCACGAAGGCCAGCCCTTCGGGGCCGAGGTCGCCGGCCCCGGCGGGGTCGGCCGCCGAATCGACGCCGAAGTTGCGCGAGTTGACGTAGGTGGTGAACGCCGGCTTGGCCGGGTCGGTGATGTCATAGACCATGATGCCGCCGACGCGCTCCAGGCCGACGAAGGCATAGGTTTTTGCGCCGATGCTGCCCAGCGTGATGCCTTCCGGCTCCGGTCCCTTGTTGTCGCTGCGGTCGTCGAACAGGGTCTCGTCGTGGCCCGAGTTGAACCAGTCGGGATAGCGCTCGGCGGTGATGCGCTCGAACTGGTCGCCCGAATCCCACACCAGCTTGCCGTCGGCGTCGCGGATCGAGAACGAGCGCGCGCCGTAGGCGTACAGGGTGTCGTACACCAGCCGGCCATCGGCGCTGAGTTGCGGGGAACCGTCGGCGTTCTGCTTGTAGCCCATGGTCCAGGTCACGGTCAGGCGGCCCAGCTGTTCGTCGGCGCGGCAGTCGCCGGGGTCGGTGGCGGTGGCGCCGCAATAGCCGAACACGGCCGGGTCGAGCAGCGCACCGGGCGCCAGCTGGCGCAACTGCGGCGGCAGGTCGTCACCGCCGCGCCGCTCGAAGCCGTTCTTGTGCACCAGATGCTTGACGCGGAATTCATCGACGAAGCCCGGCGCGTCGGCGGTGGTCAGACCCAGCCAGTTGCCGTCCGCGTCGCGGCCCCAGTTCCAGTAGTCCGGGTTGTCCTCGCCCCAGGGCCGGCCGTCGCCTTCGTTGGCGGTGACCAGGTAGGTGGCGCCGCCGGCCGTGTAAGCGGCGATCGCGTCGGGCATGTACAGGCCTTTCACGCCCGGCCAGGGCTTGATGGCAATGGCGCCGTCGGCATCGCTGACATCCAGGCCATTGCCTTCGACGCCGTGGTCCTTGGCGTCCAGCGGCAGGATGGCGGTAATGCGCGCGCTGGCGATGTCGAGCTTGGCCAGCGCGTTGTTTTCCTGCAGGGTGATCCAGGCCGTGGCGCTGTCAGGCGCGACGGCGATGTACTCGGGCTCGAGGTCCTGCGCGGCGCTGGCGCGTGGCCCCATGAGCCGCACGCCTTGCGCGCGCAGGGCGCTTTCCTGGCCGTTCCAGGCGGCGAAGCCGGCCGTGCGGGCGGTTGGCGCGGACGGGTCGGCGACATCGATGACGCTGACCGAGCCTTCCGGATCGATGGCGTAATCGTCGGAGGGCTCGCCTTCATTGGCCGCCAGCACATACTTGCCGTCCGGGGTGAAGGTCACCATGTCGGGCAGGGCGCCGACCTGCACCGAGCCCAGCAATGCGAAGCTGGCGGCGTCATAGAGCGCCACATGGCCGGGGTCGGTCTTGTTGGCGGCCTGCACCGCCACGGCGACCAGGCCGTCGCGCACGGCCACGCTGTTGATCTCGGCGCCCGGCGTGACCGACGCGGCGTCGAGCACGCCCAGGTGCGCGGGCGCAGCCGGCGCCCGCAGGTCCAGGATGTCGACCTTGCCGGACTGCGCATTGACGATGAAGGCGCGCTTGGTGCCCGCGTCGTAGGCCGGGATCTCGGCGGCGCTGACGCCGTAGGCGCCGCTTTCGTAGCGGCCGATCAGCTCGACCGCGGCGATGTGGCGCGGCGTTTCGGCCGCGGGCGGCGACGGGGGCGGGGCGGCGCGGTCGCCATCGTCGTCGCTGCTGCTGCCGCATGCGGCCAGGGCCAGGGGCAGCACGGCGCACGCCGCGGCCAGTTTCCAGTGCTTCATTGTGGGTTCCCGGTTCGGATTTTTGTAAGAGCGCACAGACTAGAAGCGCTCTGTTACGGTTTCCTTACCGGCTGGGCCGCATCACCAGGTAAATGCCCGCCACGGCCAGCAGCATGCCGGGCCAGGCCAGCGGCGGGATCGTCTCGCCCAGCACCAGGAAGGCGATGACCGCGGTGGTCGGCGGCACCAGGAAGAACAGCGCGGAAACGCGCGCGGCCTCGCCGTGGCGGATCATGGCCAGCAGCAGCGAGATGGCGATGAGCGAGTTGCACAGCACCAGGTAGGCCAGCGAGCCGAACAGCGCCGGGGCCCAGTCGATGCGCATCGGTTCGAGCCACAGCGCCAGGGGAGCAGAGACAGCCAGGCCCACCGAATACTGCACCAGGTTGGCGGTGAGCGGATGGGTGCCGGTGCCATGGCGCTTTTCCCACAGCGTGCCGGCGACGATGGATAGCAGCGCCAACAGCGCGAACAGCGCCCCGGCCGGGGTGGCCGTGCCCAGCGAGGATTTCGCCAGGATCACCAGCGCGGCGCCGGCCACGCCCAGCAGCAGCCCGGCCCAGTGGCGCAGTCCGACGCGCTCGCCGGCAAAGGCGGGCGCCAGCAGGCCCACCAGGATCGGCTGTTGCGACGTGATGAGCGCCACTGCGCCGGCCGACAGCCCCAGCTTCAGGCTGAGGTAGGTGCAGGCGAAGTAGCCGGCCTGCAGGAACAGGCCGACCATCGCCAGGTGGAGCCAGGCGCGGCCGTCGGCGGGCAGGGCGGGCCGCAGCCAGGCAAAGGCGCAGCCCACCAGCGCGACCACGCAGGCGTAGCGCAGGGCCAGGAAGGTCAGCGGATCCGCGTAGGCCAGCCCCAGCTTCAGGAACACGAAGCCGGACGACCAAAGCAGCAGGAACAGCATGGGGGCGTACGCCAGCCAGGCGGGGGCGGATGCGGCGGCCGCGCGATCAGGCGGCGTCATGGCGTGCGGCGGCCTGGTCGAAATAGCGGGCCGGCGTGGTGCCGTAGGCGCGCCGGAACATGGCGATGAAGGCGCTGACGTTGTCGTACCCCAGGTCCAGCGCCACGCTGGTGACGGGGCGGCCGGCGGCCAGCATTTCCAGCGCCCGCATCAGCCGCAGGCGCTGGCGCCAGTCGCTGAAGGCGGAACCGGTTTCGGCGGCGAAGCGGCGTGTCAACGTGCGCGGTGCGATGGCGGCCCAGCGCGCCCAGTCCTCCAGCCGGCGCGTATCCGCAGGGTCGTCGCTCAAGGCCCGGGCGATGCGCAGCAGGCGCGGGTCGCGCGGCATCGGCAAGCCGGGCGCGCCGCGCGGCAGGCTGCGCAATTCGTCGAGGATCACGCCGTGCAGCCGCCGGCAGGCGGCATCGGCCGGCCTGCCGTCCCATGCTGCCGCGCGCAGCACGGCCGCCCGCAGCAGGTCGGAGGCCTGTACCGCGCACGGCGTGGCGGGCAGGCCCGCGCAGGCGCGCGGCGCGACGTAGACGCTCCAGCCGGCGAAGGGCCCGTGCGAGCGCAGGCTGTGCGACACGCCCGGCGGTATCCAGACCGCCTGGGTCGCCGGCACGACCCACAGGCCGTCGTCCGTGCCCACTGACAGCAGCCCGCGGGCGGCGCCCAGCAGCTGGCCGCGGGCATGGCGATGCGCCGGCGTGACGCGCGGCTGGGGGCCGTCGGCCGCCACCGCGATGAGCGGGGGGCCGTCGTCGGATTGCGCGCGGCGAGGCGGCAGCAGCGGATCGGACATGGCGCGAAAGGCGTATGGATTGGCTGTTATACCGCAGCGCGGCCCGGCCGTCGCGCCTAGAGTGGAGGCTCTGCAATGACTTCACGAGGACATCATCATGCGAGCGGAAGACATACTGCCCGGCCGCCAGGACTGGACCGAGATCGGCGGCGTGGCGGTGCGCAAGGGCACCGTGGCGGCTTTCCTGGCCAATGCCAGGCTGTGGAGCGATCCGTCGGCCGATGCCGCGGCGCGCGCCGCCGCGGAGCGCGACATTGCCCGGGCGCTGCCGTCGTTGCGAGCGCTCGGGCTGTTCGAAGTGCTGGAGCCGCGCGATCCCGCGCTGCGCGAATGGCTGGAGCGGGCCGCCCGGCGGTAGGGACATGGCGTGCCAGGTTTAGGAATGATATAACATTACATAAATTGCTTCGCCTCCTTCATTCCGCCGCTTCGCACACCATGGACAAACTCCCCGTCACCGTTCTTTCCGGCTTCCTCGGCGCCGGCAAGACCACCTTGCTCAATCACATCCTCAACAATCGCGAGGGCCGCCGGGTGGCGGTGATCGTCAACGACATGAGCGAGGTGAACATCGACGCCGACCTGGTGCGCCAGGGCGGCGCCGAACTGTCGCGCACCGAAGAGAAGCTGGTCGAGATGAGCAATGGCTGTATCTGCTGCACGCTGCGCGAGGACCTGCTGCTGGAAGTGAGCCGGCTGGCGCGCGAAGGCAAGTTCGACCAGCTGGTCATCGAGTCCACCGGCATTTCCGAACCCTTGCCGGTGGCCGAGACGTTCACGTTCGCCGACGAGACGGGCCGCGGCCTGTCGGACGTGGCGCGCCTGGATACCATGGTTACCGTGGTGGACGCGTACAACTTCCTGCGCGACTACAGCTCGTACGACAGCCTGCAGGCGCGTGGCGAGTCGCTCGGCGCCGCGGACGAGCGCACAGTGGTCGACTTGCTGGTCGAGCAGGTGGAGTTCTGCGACGTGATCGTGCTGAACAAGATCGACCTGGTGGAGGCTGGCGCGCGCGAGCGGCTGGCGGCCATGCTCGGGCGCCTGAACCCGCGCGCGCGCATCGTCGCGGCCGAGTTCGGCCGCGTGCCGCTGGACCAGTTGCTCGATACCGGGCTGTTCGACTTCGAGCAGGCCGCGCAGGCGCCCGGCTGGCTGAAGGAGCTGCGCGGCGAACACCTGCCGGAAACGCAGGAATATGGCATCGACAGCTTCGTTTACCGGGCGCGCCGGCCGTTTCATCCGGCCCGCTTTCACGCGCTGATCGAATCGGACTGGCCGGGCGTGGTGCGCTCGAAAGGCTTTTTCTGGCTGGCCAGCCGGCCCGCATTGGCGGGCTCGTGGTCGCAGGCGGGCGGGGTGTGCCGCCACGGGTTGGCGGGCCGGTGGTGGGCCGCCGTGCCGGCCGAGCAATGGCCGCGGGACGCGGAGACGGTGGCCCGCATTCGCGCCAAATGGCACGAGGAAACCGGCGACGCCCGCCAGGAATTGGTGCTGATCGGCATGGGCATGGACCAGGCCGCGCTGCGCGCGCGCCTGGACCGCTGCCTGCTGGACGACGCCGAGATGGCGCAGGGGCCGGCCGCCTGGTCGACCTACCCCGATCCGTTTCCCGGGTGGGAGGCGGGCGAGGCCTGAGCGCGCCGCCGGCCGGGGACCTTATTTGGCCATCAGGCCCAGATGCTCGATCAGGGCCTTGTCCTTGGCGTAGGTGGCCTCGGCCCAGGCCCGGTAGTCGGCGCTGTCGCGATAGACCGGTTCCTGGTTGAGCTGCTGCATGACCTGCATGCTGGCCTCGGAGTACAGCGCTTTCTTGAAGGCGTCGTGCAGGATGCGCACCACTTCCGGGTCCATGCCGGCCGGGCCCGCCAGCCCGTAGGGCGAGGTCGACACGACCCCGTAGCCGAGTTCCTGGGCGGTGGGCACGTCGGGCCAGCGCTTGGTGCGCTTTTCGCCGAAGGTGACCAGCAGGCGCATCTTGCCGGCATCGACGAACTGGTCCCAGCCGGAGGCGTCGCTCTGCGCCATGATGTGGCCGCCCAGCAAGGCCTGCTGCATGTCGGCGTTGCCCTTGAACGGCACGTGGTTGAGCTTCACCTTGGCGTTGATGGCGACTTCTTCCATCAGCAGGTGCGGCGACGAGCCCACGCCGGTGGAGCCGTAGTCGATGGTGCCGGGTTTGTCGCGCGCGGCCTGGATGTACTCGTCGAAGGTCTTGAACGGCGAGTCCGAACGCACGGTGAAGCCGAAGGTGTAGCCCGACAGGCCCAGGATGAAGGTGAAGTCCTTCAGCGGGTCCCAGTCGGTCTTGTGCATGTAGGGCATGCGCAGCATGCCGAGCGGGTACTGGCTGATGGTGTAGCCGTCCGGCTTGGCCGTCTTGGCCATGTTGCTCGGCCCCAGGGTGCCGCCGGCGCCCGGGCGGTTCTCCACGACCACGTTCTGGCCCAGGTGCTTGCTGGCTTCCTGGGCGATGACGCGGAAGTGGCGGTCGGTGGATCCGCCGGCCGGGAAGGGGACGATCAGGGTGATGGGCTTGGTGGGGAAGTCGGTCTTGGCCAGGGCCGGCCACGGCGCGGCGGCCGCCGTCACGGCGGCCAGCGCGAGGCCCAGGCAGGCACGGCGGGTGAGGGTGCAAGGCATGGTGGGTTGTCTCCGATGTTTTATATGGCCGGCTGGGTTGCGGCCCGCGCGCTGGCCGGGCGGCGCGGGCCGGTGAGGGATCGTGGCCAGGTCGTGCGCGGGCGCATGCCCGCCGCGCCTACTCGGCCGTCATGCCTTTGTCGCGCGCCAGCTTGCCCCATTTGGCGTAGTCCGACGCGACGCGCGCGGCCATCTCGGCCGCCGGCTCGTAATGGGCGATGGTGCCGGCGTTGATCAGTTTCTGCTGCAGCCCGGGCTCGGCCAGGATGGCCTGCAGTTCGCGGCCGAGGCGGTCCACCACCGCCTGCGGCGTGCCCAGCGGCGCCAGCAGGCCGCCCCAGGAAACGGCATCGAAGCCGTCGAACCCCTGCTCGGCGATGGTCGGCACGTCGGGCAGCACGGACACGCGCGTCGGCGAACCGACGGCCAGCGCGCGCAGCTTGCCCGCCTGGATATGGGGCAGGGCCGCGACCAGGTCCGCGTACATCATGGGCACCTGCCCGCCGATGGTGTCGGTGATGGCCGGCACGCCGCCCTTGTAGGCCACGTGCTGCATCTTGAACTGGCCGACGTCCTGCAGCAGTTCCATGGTCATGTGGCCGAAGCTGCCGGCGCCCGAGCTGGCGTAGTTCAGTTCGCCGGGATGGGCCTTGGCGTAGTCGATCAGTTGCGGCAGGGTCTTGATGTCCGGCAGCTTTTGCGGGTTGACCACCACCACGATGGGCAGGTCGTAGACCGTGGCCACGGCCTGGAAGTCCTTGGGCGTTTCGTAGCCGGCGCTCTTGTAGAAGAACGGCGCGAACAGGGTGGGCGTGGCCAGCATCATCAGCGTATAGCCGTCGGCCGGCGAGCGCTTGAGCAGGCCGGCCGCGATCGAGCCCGAGGCGCCGGGGCGGTTTTCCACGATCACCGGCTGCTTCAGGCGCGCCTCGAGCTGCTGGCCGACCAGGCGCGAGGCGACGTCGGTGGGGCCGCCGGGCGGGAACGGCACGATCAGCCGGATCGGCTGGCTGGGCCACGTCTGCGCGGCCGCGCCGCCGGCCACCAGCAGGCTGGCGGCGGCGGCCAGCAGGCCGCGACGGATGCGCGAAACGGGAAAATCGACGGAAGGGGTGTTGCTCATCATGGTTGTCTCTTGGTGCTCCACTGCGATTTGCTCTCCTGTGTCCAGGCGTGCGGGCCCCGGGGGCGCGCCGCCGGGTTCGAATCTCAGTCGCCCGACGGCATGTCGGGCAGGGTCAGCACGCCCCTGGCCTGCAGCGCGCGCAGTTCGTCTTCCGGCAATGCCAGCAGGCGCTGCAGGACTTCCTTGGTGCCTTCGCCGAGCGTGGGCGGCGCGTGGCGGATGGGCAGCCGCTGGCCGTCCAGCCGGTACGGCGGCGCATACACGTGCGTGGAGCCGGCCACGGGATGCGGCAGCTCCTGCAGCAGGCCGCCCTGGCGGGTGCGTTCGCTGGTCAGGGCTTCGTGCAGGCCCAGCACCTTGCCGCAGGGGATGCCGCACGCGGCCAGGCGCTCCAGCAGGACGTCGCGCTCGAAGGTGCGGATCAGGTCGGTGACCATGGGCAGCAGCGTGAGGCGATTCCTGGCGCGCTCGACGTTGGTGGCGTAGCGCGGATCCTCGACGATGTCGGGGCGCATGACGACCTGGCGGCAGAATTTGTCGAACTGCGTATTGGTGCCGACGGCGATGATCAGCGGGCCGTCGGCGGCCTCGAACATGCCGTAGGGCACGATGGACGGGTGGGCATTGCCGTAGCGTTGCGGGTCGCGGCCCAGCAGCATGGCGTCCAGCCCGTAGTAGCTGGTCACCATGATGCCGCAGTCGTACAGCGCCATTTCGATCAGGCGCCCGCGCCCGGTGCGCTCGCGCCGGAACAGCGCGGCCAGCACGGCCTGGGCGGCGTACATGCCGGTCATCATGTCGACCGCGGCCACGCCGAATTTCAGAGGGGGCTGGCCCGCTTCGCCATTGATCGCCATCAGGCCGCTCTCGGCCTGGATCACCAGGTCGTAGCCCGGGCGCGCGGCTTCGGGACCCGAACTGTTGTAGCCGCCGATGCCGCAGTAGATCAGGTCCGGCTTGCGGGCCTTCAGCGCTTCGTAGCCCAGGCCGAGCTTTTCGGCGCCGCCGCTCTTGAAGTTGTGGACGACCACGTCGAAATGCGGCAGCAGGTCGTAGACGATCTGCACCCCCTCGGGCGACTGCAGGTCCAGCGTGATGGACCGCTTGTTGCGGTTCATGCTGTTGTAGTAGGTGGTCTCGGTCTTGCCGACGCGCATGCCCCAGTCGCGCGTGTCGTCGCCGCGCACGGGGTGCTCGACCTTGACCACTTCGGCGCCGAAGTCCGCCAGTACCTGGCCGCACAGGGGGCCGGCGAACACGCGGGACAGATCCAGCACGCGGATCCCGTCGAGCGGGAAATCCAGGTCGCCGGTATCGCTACTAGCTCGGGTATCGCTCATGGCGTCAATCCTGGTGCGCGCCCAGCGCGATGAAGCGCGCCAGGTGGTGGTCTTCGTCGCCGAGCTGGTGGTCGATCATCACCAGCCGCTTGGCGTAGTGCGCCAGCGGCAGTTCCCAGGTCATGCCGATGCCGCCGTGCAGCTGGATGCATTCTTCGGCCACCAGCGTGCCGACCCGGCCGATGGTGTACTTGGCCGCCGACAGCGCGCGCTCGCGCGCCACGCGGTCGGGGTGGTCGAGGCAGGCGGCGGCGTTGATGACCGACGAGCGCGCCTGCTCGATTTCCAGCAGCACGTCGGCCATGCGATGCTGCAGGGCCTGGAAGCGGCCGATCGGCACGCCGAACTGCTTGCGCGTCTGCAAGTATTCCAGCGTGGCGTCGCGCGCCGCGTCCATGGCGCCCACGGCTTCGGCGCACAAGGCCAGCAGGCCCTTGCCGATGCAGCGCTCCAGCACGGCGTGGCCGGCGCCGGCCTGGCCCAACAGGGCGCCGGCCGGCAGCCGCACGCCCTCCAGCGAGAGATCGGCGCCGCGCCCGCCGTCGATCAGCGGATAGCCCTGCACGCCCAGCCCGGGCGTGCCGGCGGGCACCAGGAACAGCGAGATGCCGTCGGCCTCGTCTTCGGCGCCGGCGGTGCGGGCCGAGATCACGAACAGGTTGGCGCGCTCGGCCTGGGCCACCACCGCCTTGGCGCCGTCCAGGCGCCAGCCGTCGCCGTCGCGCGTGGCGCGTGTCTGCACCCGCGCCAGCTCGTAGCCGCTGGCCGGTTCGGCGTGCGCCAGGGCGATCGCCGTGGCGCCGGCCAGCAGCGATTCGAGCGCCTGCTTCTGTTCGGCCGAGCCGGCCGCGGCAATGGCATCGCCGGCCATCAGGGCGTCGAGGAAAGGTTCGACGACCAGGCCGCGGCCCAGCGCCTCGAACACCACCGCGATGTCGAAGCCGCCGCCGCCCAGCCCGCCGTCGGCTTCCGCGAACAGCGCGCCCAGCGCGCCCAGTTCGGCGTAGCGCTGCCAGAATTCGGCGCTGTAGCCCTCGGGCGAGCGCGCGATGCGGTCGCGCACGGCGAAGCCGTACTGTTCGGCCACGAAGCGTTTCAACATGTCCGACAGCATGCGCCGGTCTTCGGTATGGTCGAAGTTCATGCGGGTTCCTTACAGTCCCAGGATCATCTTCGAGATGATGTTCTTCTGGATTTCATTCGAGCCGCCGAAGATCGACAGCTTGCGGTAGTTGAAGTATTGGGCGGCCGCGCTGTCGGCGCCGTGCGGGCCGATGCGCGGGCCGGCGTAGTCGTCGTCGAGCGCCTGCTCGATGTACGGCCGCGCGTAGGGCCCCATGGCGCGGCGGTTCAGCGCGGTGAGTTCCTGGCGGATTTGCGTGCCGCGGATCTTGAGCATGGAGCTCTCGGCGCCCGGGGCGCCGCCGTTGGCGGCGGCGGCCAGCACGCGCAGGTTGGTGGTGCGCATGTTGTCGAGCTCGATCTCGACGCGCGCCAGGCGCGCCGCGAAGGCCGGGTCCTGCGCCAGCGGGCGGCCGTTCTTGCGCTGCCGCGCGGCCAGTTCCTTGAGCTGCAGCAGGGCCGCAGTGGACAGGCCCACGCCGGCGATGTTGGTGCGCTCGTAGGTCAGCAGGTATTTGGCGCAGGACCAGCCGCGATTTTCCTCGCCCACCAGGTTGGCGGCGGGGACGCGCACATCCGAGAAGAACACTTCGTTGACTTCGTGCTCGCCGTCCAGGGTGATGATGGGACGGACCTCGATGCCGGGCGTGTTCATGTCGATCAACAGGAAGCTGATGCCCTCCTGCGGCTTGCCCTCGGTTCGGGTGCGCACCAGGCAGAAGATCATGTTGGCGTGCTGGCCGAGCGTGGTCCAGGTCTTCTGGCCGTTGACGATGTAGTGGTCGCCGTCCCGCACCGCGCTGGTCTTGAGCGAGGCCAGGTCCGAGCCGGCGCCCGGCTCGGAGTAGCCCTGGCACCACCAGTCGGAGCCGTCCAGGATGCGCGGCAGCCAGTAGCGCTTTTGCGCTTCGTCGCCGTACTTGATCAGCACGGGTCCCAGCATGCTCAGGCCGAACGGCACGATGCGCGGCGCATGGGCCAGCGCGCATTCGTTCTCGAAGATGAATTTCTGCACGGCGCTCCAGCCGGTGCCGCCGTATTCGCGCGGCCAGTGGCTGGCCAGCCAGCCACGCGCATTCAGGATGGCGTGCCAGGCTTCCATGTCTTCCTTGCGCAGGCGGCGGTGCTCGCGCACCTTGCGCGCCAGCGCCTCGGGCAGCTCGGCCGCCAGGAAGGCGCGCACTTCGGCGCGGAACGCCTCTTCTTCGGGGGTGAAATTCAAGTCCATGGATGTTCTCGTGCTCAATAGATTTCGAACAGGCCGGCCGCGCCCATGCCGCCGCCCACGCACATGGTGACCACGGCATGGCGCGCGCCGCGCCGGCGGCCTTCGATCAGGACGTGGCCGGCCAGCCGCGCGCCGGTCACGCCGAACGGGTGGCCCAGCGAGATGGCGCCGCCATCGACATTGAGCTTTTCCGCCGGAATGCCGAGGGTCTGCTGGCAGTACAGCGCCTGCGAGGCGAACGCCTCGTTCAGTTCCCAGAGGTCGATGTCGTCGACCTTCAGGCCGTGGCGGGCCAGCAGGCGCGGCACCGCGTATACCGGGCCGATGCCCATTTCGTCGGGTTCGCAGCCGGCGATGGCCAGGCCGCGGAACGCGCCCAGCGGCTGCAGCCCGGCGCGCTCGGCGTCGCGGGCCTCCATCAGCACGCACGCCACCGCGCCGTCCGACAGCTGCGAGGCATTGCCCGCGGTAATGAACTGGCCCGCGCCACGCACCGGCTCGAGCCTGGCCAGGTTCTCGTAGGTGGTGCCTGGACGGTTGCAGGTATCGGCGTCCACCGTGACCTCGCGCTGCGTGACCGCGCCCGTGGCCTTGTCGGTGACGGCCATGGTGGTGGTGACGGCAATGATCTCGTCGCGATAGCGGCCGGCCGCCTGGGCTTCGGCGGTGCGGCGCTGGCTTTCCACGCTGAAGCGGTCTTGCGCTTCCCGGCTGATGCCATAGCGGGCCGCGACAATGTCGGCGGTTTCGATCATGGGCAGGTACAGGGCCGGCTTGTTTTCGAGGATCCAGGGATCGGTGCCGGCGTTGGGGTCGTCGCGCGTGCGGATGTGCGACACGCTTTCGACGCCGCCGGCGATCATCGCGGGCGCGCCGTCCATGACGATGCGCGCCGCCGCGCTGGCGATCGCCTGCAGGCCCGAGGCGCAGAAGCGGTTGACCGTGGCGCCGCCCACGCTGACGGGCAGCCCGGCGCGGATCACCGCCTGGCGGCCGATGTTGCGGCCGGTGGTGCCTTCGGGATAACCGCAGCCCAGGATGGCGTCTTCGATCAGGGCCGGGTCGATGCCGGCGCGCTCGACCGCCGCGCGCACCGCGAAGGCGGCCAGGGTGGCCCCCGGGGTCAGGTTGAATTCGCCGCGATGGGCCTTGGTGATGGGCGTGCGGGCGGTAGAGACGATGACGGCTTCGCGCATGGCGGGCAATCCAGTAAAGATAATGGGAACGGCGGGGCGGCCGGGCGGTCAGGCGTGGTTCAGGCTGGCGAAAGTCCGGCCGCTTTCGGCCAGTTCGACCAGCAGCGGCGCCGGTTTCCAGAAATGGGGATCCTGGGGGGCGAATTCGCGTATGTCGGCGAGGATGCGCGGCAGGCCGACCTGGTCGGCGTAGTGCATCGGGCCGCCGCGATGGCGCGGAAAGCCATAGCCGTACAGGAACGCCACATCGACATCGAGCGGCCGCAGCGCAATGCCTTCGCGCACGACGTTGGCGGCTTCGTTGATCATGGCGGCCAGGTAGCGGCGCTGGATTTCTTCCTGGTCGAACGCGCGCGGCGTGATGCCGGCGCGCTGGCGCTCGGCGTCGATGATGGCCAGCACTTCGGGGTCGGGCGTGCCCGTGCGCGCGCCGTCCGGGTACAGATAGAAGCCGCGGCCGGTTTTCTGGCCGAACCAGCCGCGCTCGCACAGGCGGTCGGCGATCTGCACGTAGCGCAGTTGCGGGTCGCGCGTGGCGGCGCGCCGCTTGCGGGTGGCCCAGCCGATGTCGCCGCCGGCCAGGTCGGTCATCTGGTAGGGGCCCATGGGATAGCCGAAGGCGCGCACGGCGTCGTCGATCTGGTAGGGCGAGGCGCCGTCTTCCATCATCAGTTCGGCGGCCTGGCGGTGCACGGCCAGGATGCGGTTGGCAATGAAGCCGTCGCACACGCCGGCGCGCACCGGAACCTTGCGCAGGCGCCGCGCCAGCTCGAAGCCGGTGGCCACGGTGTCGGGCGCGCTGCGGCCGCCCACCACCACTTCCAGCAGCTTCATGATGTTGGCCGGCGAGAAGAAGTGCAGGCCCAGCACGTCGGCCGGGCGCCGCGTGGCGGCGGCGATGCGGTCGATGTCCAGGTATGAGGTGTTGCTGGCCAGTACCGCGCCGGGCTTGGCGACGCGGTCGAGCGCGGCGAACACGGCGGTCTTGACGTCCATGTCTTCGAACACGGCTTCGACGATGAGATCGGCGTCGGCCAGCGCGTCGTAGGAGGTGGCGCCGCGGTAGCGGGCCATGCGCTCGGCCTTGCCGGCGGCGTCCAGCCGGCCTTTCTTGATGAGCAGGTCGTACACCTGCTCGACGCGGGCGCGGCCGCGCGCCAGGGCGGCGTCGTCCTGCTCGACCATGACCACCGGCAGCCCGGCGTCCAGCATGGCGACGGCGATGCCGGCGCCCATGGTGCCGCCGCCGACCACGCCCAGGCGTTCCAGCGGACGCGGCTGGGCAGCGCGGGTCTCGGGCGCCTTGGCGGTCTCGCGTTCGGCGAAGAAGGCATGCACCAGGCCGGCGCGTTGCGGGCTGTCCAGGCATTGCAGGAACAGGGCCCGCTCGGTGCGCAGGCCGGCGTCGAACGGCTGGTCGAGCGCGGCCTGCACCGCGTCGATGATCTTGGCGGGCGAGAACAGGCCGCGTGCGCGCGCCTCGACCTGGGCGCGGGCGGCATCGATGGCCGCCTGGGCGGCGGCCCGGTCGGCCAGCGCGGCCGTGGCGTCGCGGGTGCGCCTTGGCGCCGCGCCTTGCGCCAGCAGTTCGCGCGCATAGGCCAGCCCCGCCGCCAGGGCGTCGGCGCCGCTGTCCAGCCGGTCGACCAGCCCCAGCGACAGGGCTTCTTCGGCGCTGGCATGCCGGCCCGAGAGCATCAGGTCCAGTGCGGCGGCGGCGCCGGCCAGGCGCGGCGCGCGCTGCGTGCCGCCGGCGCCCGGCAACAGGCCCAGGTTAACTTCCGGCAGGCCCAGCCTGGCGCCGGGCAGGGCGATGCGGTAGTGGGCCGCCAGGGCGATCTCCAGCCCGCCGCCCAGCGCCGCGCCGTGCAGCGCCGCCACGACCGGCTTGGCGCTGGCCTCGATGGCGTTGCATACGTCGGGCAGCGCGGGCGGCTGGGGCGGCTTGCCGAATTCGCGGATGTCGGCGCCCGCGATGAAGTTCCGCCCGGCGCCGACCAGCAGCACCGCCTGCACCGAGGCATCGTCCTGCGCGGCCTGGATCGCGTCGGCCAGCCCGCGCCTGACGTCGGCGCTCAGCGCGTTGACCGGGGGATTGTCGATGGTGAGGACCAGGATGCCGTCGTGCCGTTGCGAGGCAACGGCGCCGTGGGGCGCGCGCTCTGCCATGGGATGTCGTCTCCGGAGATGCAGGCCAGCGGGCCTGTCTGGTGTGATGTGCGTAACCGTCCTATTCTTCCCCAGCAAGGAAGTCTTGACAATGGCATCAAGAGTTGACACTGCGTACAAGAAAATTTGACAATTGCGCCTCATGGACACCAAATCGCTGACCCTGCTGGTCGAGATCCTCGACGCCGGCAACCTGAGCGAAGCCGCGCGCCGGCTGAAGATGACGCGCGCCAATGTCAGCTACCACCTGAACCAGCTCGAGCGGGCCGTGGGCATGCAACTCGTGCGCCGCACGACGCGCCGGGTCGAGCCCACCGAGATCGGCCTGAAGCTGTACCAGCACGGCCGCAGCATTCGCGACGAGCTGGCCGCGGCGCGCGAATCGGTCGAATCGCTCGGCAAGACGCCGCAGGGCCGGGTGCGCCTGAGCGTGCCGAGCGGCTACGGGCAGTTCGTCATGTCGCCGTGGCTGCTGGAATTCATGCGCAGCTATCCCGGCATCGTGCTGGACGTGCTGTTCGAGAACAGCGTGGAAGACCTGCTGCGCGAAGAGGTGGACCTGGCCGTGCGCATCATGTCCGAACCGCCCGGCCACCTGGTGGCGCGCGAGCTGGGCCGGGTCCGCTACGTGGCCTGCGCCTCGCCCGCCTATGCGGCGCGGCGCGGCCTGCCGGCGCGGCCGGAGGCGCTGTGCGGCGCGCCCATCATCAGCGCCGCGGTCATCGGCCGGCCGCTGCGGCTGTCGGCCTACCAGGGCAACCAGCGCCAGCAGGTCGTGCTGGAGCCCACCGTGGTGTCGCGCAATTATCCGTTCCTGCGCGACGCGGCGCTGGCCGGGCTGGGCATCGCGGTGGTGCCGGACTACGTGGTGCACGAGGACATCGCGCAGGGCCGCCTGCTGACCGCGCTGGAGCAGTGGCGCCTGAGCATTTTCGGGCGCAGCATGTACCTGCTGTACATGCCGAGCCGCCATCATCCGCGCGCGCTGGCGATGCTGATCGAGTTCATCCTGGCCAAGGCCCTGGCGGCCCACGAAGGCCGGCCGGGGCTGCTGCCGCCGGGGTGAGCGGCGTGGATGGTCGCGCCGCGAGCCAGGATGTCAGACACCTGCGCATCGCGGGACATCCTTGCCTATTACGCAGGCGCCTACCGCGGCGCATCGGCGCCAAAGGCGCGCAGGAAGTCGAGAACCGCCTGGCCGGCCAGCTGCGCGTCGGCGGCCGTCATGGTTTCCTGGGGGTTGTGGCTGACGCCGCCGTTGCCGCAGCGCACGAACAGCATGCTGGCCGGCACCACGCGCCCCAGCAGCATGGCGTCGTGGCCGGCGCCCGACGGCAGGTCCAGGACCGTCACGCCCTGCTTCGCCACGGCCTGCCGCCAGAGCGCCTGGTGCGACGGGGCGCAGGGCGTGGCGGGCACGCGCATCAGTTCTTCACAAGTCCACTCGATGCGGCGGCGCGCGCAGATCTCGGCGATGCGCGCTTCGAGGTCGTCCAGCGCCCGGTCGCGCTCCGCATCCTGCGCGGCGCGCACGTCCAGCGTCAGGTGGCAGGCGCCCGGGATGACGTTGATGGAGCCGCCGGGCACTTCCAGCATGCCGACCGTGCCGACCAGCCCGGGCGCCTGGGCGCAGCGGGCCTCGACGGCCAGCACGATCTCGGCGGCCGCGCAGGCGGCGTCGCGGCGCAGGTCCATGGGGGTGGTGCCGGCATGGCCGGCGGCGCCGGCCAGCGTTACCCGGCGCCGTACGCAGCCGGCGATGGAGGTCACCACGCCCAGCGGCAGGCCGCGCTGCTGCAGGACCGGGCCCTGCTCGATGTGCACTTCGAAATAATGGCGCAGGCGCGAGTCGACGGCCTGGCCGGCCGCGCCCGCGGGGTCGAGGCCGGCGTCGTGCATGGCCTGGCGCAGCGGGATGCCGTCGGCGTCCTGCCGGTCGAGCTGGGCCCCATCGAACGCGCCGATGTAGGCCGACGACCCGAGGAACGAGCCGCCGTAGCGCACGCCTTCTTCCTCGGCGAAGCCGACCACTTCGAAGTCGAACGGCAGCCGTTCGCCGCGCCGGTGCAGCTCGGCCACCACCGCGATGGGCAGCAGGATGCCGAGCCGGCCGTCGTACTTGCCGCCGTCGCGCACGGTGTCGTAATGGCTGCCGGTGGCCACCAGCATCGGCTCGTCGCAGCCGGGCGCGGCGCGGTAGCGGCCGATGACGTTGCCGACGGCATCCTGCCGCACGGTGTCGAAACCGGCTTCCTGCATCCATGCTTGCAACTGGCGGGCCGTCGCCCGGTGGGCCGGCGTCAGGTAGGTGCAGGTGAGGTTGTCGGGATGGTCGGACCAGCGGGCGAGCGCTTCGGCATGAGCCATGACGGCATCGCCGAACGGCGCGGTGGAAGAAGGCGTGGACATGGCGTATTGGAATGAAGGCGGCGGTTTCTTATACCATTGCGGCCGCATTCGTAGAATGCCGGTTTGCGTGCACGAGGAACTGATATGGGCAACGAAGAGCGCGACGCCGACCGGGCGCACTGGTCGCGCGTGGCCGACCAGTGGATCGCCTGGGCCCGCGCGCCGGGCCACGACGCTTTCTGGGCGTATCGCGATGCGCTGCTGGCGTTTGTGGGCCCCGGCACGGGCGCGGCGCTGGACGTCGGCTGCGGCGAGGGGCGGGTGGCGCGCGCGCTGACAGCGCTGGGCTACCGGGTCACCGCGGCCGATCCGGTCGAGCGCTTCGTGGCGGCGGCCGCGGCCGCCGATTCGGCCGACGCCTATGCGGTCGCGCCGGCCGCCGCGCTGCCGTTCGCGCCGGCCAGTTTCGACCTGGCCATGGCCTACAACGTGCTGATGGACGTCCAGGATGTGCCCGCCGCGCTGGCCGGGATCCGGCGCGTGCTGCGACCCGACGGCGCGCTGTTCGTCTCGATCGTGCACCCGTTCGCCGACCGCGGCCAGTTCGCCGACTCCCGACCGGACGCGCCGTTCGTGCTGCAGGGCTCGTACTTCGGCCGCCAGCGCTTCGAGGGCACGGAAGCGCGCAACGGCCTGAGCATGGATTTCGCCGGCTGGTCGCTGCCGCTGGAAGACTACATGGCCGCACTGGAGCAGGCCGGCTTCGCCGTCGTGGCGTTGCGCGAGCCGCGCCCGGATATACGGGCGCGGCCGGACCTGGCCCGCTGGAACCGCATGCCGATGTTCCTCTGGTTGAAGGCCCGGCCGCTGCCCTGAAACCGCGGCCGCGCGCCTGGCTCAGCGCGGCAGCAGCGCCAGCGCATCGGCCAGCGCGATCTCGCCCTGGTAGCCGCCGCCGGACGCAGGCGCCCGCCCGGCTTCGATGCCATGTGCGAACGCCACCGCCGGGTCGGCCTGCAGGCGATCGTACAGGCGGCTGAGATTGGGATAGTCACGCCGGTCGAGCACCGCGTGATAGTCGGCCCAGCGCGCGATGCCGGCAAAGTAGGCGTCGGCCACGCTGCGGCGCTCGCCCAGCAGCCACGGCCCGTCGCCCAGCAGGGCGTCCAGGGTGGCATGCGTTTTTTCGACCTTGTCGCGGCCATACTCGGCCAGCGCGGTCCTGGCGGCGCCTTCTAGGTCATGTTCGAGCACGTGCCACAACGGAGCGAAAGCGTTGAAGAAGCTCGTGTTCAGATAGGCCAGCATCTGGTTCAGGCGGTCGAAGTCGCGGCTGCCTTGCGGATGGCCGAGCCCCTGGGCAATGCCGCGCGCGCCGATGTGGTTGAGAATGGCCATGCTTTCGGTGATCACGTCGCCGGCCGCGCTCAGGTAAGCAGGGGTCTCGGCCGCCGGGTTGATGCGGCGGAAGTCCGCGCCGGAGACGGCCTCGGGCATCTGGATCCGGCACAGCCGGTAGGGCTGGCCCAGCCACTCGAGCGCCACGATGCTGCCGAACGAGCAGCCGGAAGGGACGCCGTAGAAAAGAATAGGGGTCATGTCGTGCTCCTGTAGGGGCGCCGCCGGGTGCGGCGCGTGGGCATGACTATCCCGCAGTGGACGATGGTTGAGTAGTCGGTCAAAATTCAACCTGAAGTCCACATTTATAGACTTTGCGTGGCGCCATGCTCAACCTGAACGACCTGCATTTCTTCGTCGCCGCCGTCGACCAGGGCGGCTTCGCGGCGGCCGCGCGCCGCCTGGACGTGCCCAAATCCACGGTCAGCAAGCGGGTGGCCGAGCTCGAGCGCGCGCTGGCGGCGCGGCTGGTGCATCGCACTTCGCGCAGCTTCACGCTGACCGACATCGGCCGCGATTTCTACGAGCATGCGCGGGCGGCCATCATAGAGACCGAGGCCGCGCAGGACATCGTGCGCCGCCGTGCCGCCGAGCCGAGCGGCCGGGTGCGCCTGACTGCTTCGATGCCGGTGGCGCAGCAGTACCTGGCGCCGCACTTGCCGGCGCTGGTGGCGGCCTATCCGAAGCTGCACGTGCTGCTGGACGTATCGGACCGCTACGTGGACCTGGTGCAGGAAGGATTCGACATCGCGGTGCGCAGTCATTTCGCGCCCTTGCCCGATTCCGATCTGGTGCAGCGGCCGCTGGCCCGCGAGCCGCTCATCCTGGTCGCCGCGCCCGCCTACCTGGGCGCGCATCCGGCGCCCCTGGAGCCGGCGGACCTGGCCGCCCATCATGGCCTGCTGAGCGGCCCGGCGGCCGGCACCTGGCGCCTGGCGCGCCCCGCTGATGCCTCGCCACCCGTGAGCGTGGTGCCGCTGCCGCGCGCTACCGCCAACGAATCGACCGTGCTGTCGAGCCTGGCGGAGGCCGGCCTGGGCATCGCCTGCCTGCCGGCCAGCCTGTGCCGCGCGGCGCTGGATGCGGGACGCCTGCGGCGCGTGCTGGACGGATGGGAAGCCGGGAGCGTCACCACCTCGCTGGTGATGCCGCATCGGCGCGGCCAGTTGCCGGGTGTGCGCGCGGTCGTGGATTTCCTGGTGGAGCGGGTCGGCGGCTGACGGCCTCAGCGCCGCGCGGCCACCAGCAGGAGCATGGGCCGTTCGCGCTCATCCTGCAGCGCGGGCAGCTCGGCCAGTTGCTGCGGGGTCGGGCCCCAGTCCTCGACATGGGTCAGGGTGAAGCCGGCGCGCATCACGCCATTGAGCAGTGTGCCCAGGGTGCGATGCTGCTTGATCACGCCGGGCGCCAGCCAGTCGGTGCGGCGGGGGCCTTCGACCTGGTAGTTGTCCACCGGCCAGCTGCGGCGGCCTTCGGCATCGATGATCCAGTCGGGGCGGCGCGACGCCATGTAGATGGGGTGCTCGATCGAGAACACCAGGCTGCCGCCCGGCGCGAGGGCGCGATGCACCGTGGCCAGCAGGCGCGCCAGGTCTTCGATGTAGTGCAGGGTCAGCGAACTGTACGCCAGGCCGAACGCGGCCTCGGGCAGGGCCAGGGTTTCCAGGTCGGCGCGCGTGTAGGTGATGGCGGCGCCGGCCGCGCCGGCCTGCGCATCGAGTTCGGCGGCGCGTTCCAGCATGCGGGCCGAGACATCCAGGCCGAGCACCGAGCGCGCGCCATGGGCGGCGGCCCAGCGGCAGAACCAGCCGTAGCCGCAGCCCAGGTCGACGATATCCAGCCCGCGCACCTCGGGCAGCAGGGCGCGCAGCGCGGGCCATTCGGGCGCGCCATCCAAACCGTGCACGGAGCGGTTCAACTGGCTGTAGCCGGCGAAGAAATCGGGGTTGTCGTAGATGTTCTGGGTCATGCACCGTTTATAACCCGGCCTGCGGTAGACTCGTCGCCATGAATGGCCGGTCCATGTGCCGTGTTCGGGAGATTGCCATGTCGTTCCAGGGTAGCTGTCATTGCGGCGCGGTCCGCTTCACGGTGGACGCGGATCCGCCCGCTTCGGCCATCAGCTGCAACTGTTCGCACTGTCGCCGCAAGGGGTTCCTGCTGGCGTTCTTTCCCGCCGAGCGCTTCACGCTGGAGGCAGGCGAGGAGGCCTTGCAGGACTACGCGTTCAACACCCACAAGATCAACCATCGCTTCTGCCGCCACTGCGGCACCCAGGCCTTCGCGTACGGCGCCAACCCGGATGGCTCGCCGGTGCGCGCGGTGAACCTGCGCTGCGTGCCCGCCATCGACCTGGACGCCCTGACGCTGCAGCAGTTCGACGGGGCGTCCCACTAGGCCCGCGGCGCCACATTTCGACCGCGGCCGCAACATGCGCGCGGCCGGGCGGGCACACTACCGCCTGGGACCACGCCTGGGGAGGGGCGATGCAAGAAGCTGCGCACGAGTCGGGCGGGGGCCGCCGGCCCGTTGTCTTCATGGGGTGGCGCGTGGTGGGCGCCGCTTTCATCATTGCCCTGTTCGCCTGGGGCATCGGCTTCTACGGGCCGCCCATCTTCCTGAGCGAGCTGCATCGCGCGCGCGGCTGGCCGGTGGCGCTGGTTTCGCTGGCGATGACCGGGCATTTCCTGTGCGGCGCCGCGGTGGTGGCCAACCTGGGCTGGCTGCATCGCCGTTTCGGCGTGGCCAACATAACCCGCGCGGGCGCGTTGCTGACGGCGGCCGGGCTGCTGGGCTGGGGGCATGCCGGCGAGCCGTGGCAATTGTTCCTGGCCATGCCTTTCAGCGGCGCGGGTTGGGCGATGACCAGCGGCGCCGCGCTCAATGCGATGGTGTCGCCGTGGTTCGAGCGGCGCCGTCCCGCCGCGCTGGGCATGGCGTTCAACGGCGCCAGCCTGGGCGGCGTGGTGTTCTCGCCGTTGTGGGTGGCGCTGATCGCATGGCTCGGCTTTGGCGCGGCCGTGCTGGTGGTGGCGGCGGCGATGGTCGCGACGATCTGGTGGCTGGCGTGGCGCTACCTGGCACTGACGCCCGCCGCGCTCGGACAGTCGCCCGACGGCGGCGAGGCCGGCGGCCCGGCGCGCGCGCCGGCCGTCGCGACCGCTACGCGCGCCGGGCCGTTGGCCTCGCCGTGGCGCGACGCGCGCTTCCGCACTTTGATTGCGGCCGCCTCGCTGGGCCTGTTCGCCCAGGTCGGGCTGGTGGCGCACCTGTTCTCGATGCTGGTGCCCGTATTGGGCGAAAGCGGCGCCGGCGCCGCCATGGGGCTGGCCACGGCATGCGCGATCGGCGGGCGCATGGTGCTGGCCAGGTTGATGGGGCCGGGCGCCGACCGCCGCATGGCGGCCGCGGTCAACCTGGCGCTGCAGGCGCTCGGCTCGGCCGTGCTGCTGGCCGCGAACGGCTCGCCGGCGGGCATGGTGCTGGGCTGCTGCCTGTTCGGGCTGGGCCTGGGCAATGTGACGTCGCTGCCGCCGCTGATCGCGCAGGCCGACTTCCGGCCGGCCGACGTGGCGCGCGTGGTGGCGCTGGTCACCGCGGCGGGGCAGGCCGGCTATGCGTTCGCGCCGGCCGCGTTCGGCCTGCTGCGCGGCGTCGGCGGGCCGGGGCAGGACGGCTGGCTGTTCGTGGCGGCGGGCCTGGTGCAGATCGCGGCCGCAGCCTGGATGCTGGCCGGCCGCCGCGTCCGGCCGGCAGACGAGGTAGCATGACAGCCGTCTGCAAATCTCATCGTGCCGTACCGTCATGTCGACCCTCCCGCCGCGCCAGCCCGTCGAACTCGCCAAGTGCTATCGCCTGCTCAACCACGGTCCCACCGTGCTGGTGGGTAGCGCCCACGCCGGGCGCCGCAATGTCATGGCGGCGGCCTGGACCATGCCCCTGGATTTTTCGCCGCCCAAGGTCGCGGTGGTGATCGATCGCACTACGCTGACCCGGGAACTGGTGGAAGCCTCGGGCGAGTTTTCCTTGAACGTGCCGTCGCGCGCCGCGGCCGCGGCGGCGCTGACCGCCGGTTCGGTGTCCGGGCGCGAGCGCGACAAGTCGGGCCTGCCCGGCCTGGCCATGGACGCCGCCAGCCGGATCGGCGCGCCGCTGCTCGACGGCTGCCTGGCCTGGCTGGAGTGCCGGGTGATTCCCGAGCCGCACATCCAGGACCGCTACGACCTGTTCCTGGGCGAGGTGGTCGCGGCCTGGGCCGATCCTCGCGTATTCCGCGACGGGCACTGGGAATTCGCGCCCGACGGTCCGCGCAGCATCCATTACGTTGCCGGCGGCAATTTCTTCGAGACTGGCGCGGCGTTCGAGGTGGCGCCCGAGTAAAGGACAAGCGTGCGCCGGGCGCGCGCGAGGCTTATCATGGTCGGCCGTTGACTCGACCGTCCCGCCATGATCGACACCGCCACGCTGACTGCCCTGCGCGAGTTCCCCGACCGCTTCGCGGCCTTCTACGCCGCCGTGCCCGCCGGTTTTGCCAACTGGAGCCCGGCGTCCTGGGAAGGCGTGCCGAGCGAACCGTTCACGCCCATCGGCCAGGTATGCCACGTTCGCGATATCGAGATCGACGGCTATCACGTGCGCCTGTCCCGCACCCTGCAAGAGCGGCATCCGCTGCTGGTGTCGCTGGACGGCGATGCGCTGGCCATCGAACGCGACTACGCCGGCGCCGACGCGGACGCGGCCCTGGCGGCGTTCCGCGGGGCGCGCGTGCGCACGCTGGAACTCCTGGCCGGCCTGGACGACACGCAACTGGCCCGCACGGCGGAGTTCGAGGGGTACGGCACCCTGACGCTGCGCAGCCTGGTGCACTATCTTTGCAGCCATGACCAGCAGCACCTGGCGGGCCTGCAATGGCTGCTGGGCAAGATCGACGCGCACCGCCACGCCTAGCGGAAACGGCCCGCCGGCGCCGTCGTCGCGGTGCTATCCTGGCGAGATGAACAAGGGAACCTGGCTCGCCGTCGGCATCGCCCTGGGCGCGGCCATCGGCGCCGCGCTGGACAACATCGCCATGGGCATCGGCATCGGCGTGGCCCTGGGCATCGCCATGGGCCTGGAGAGCCGCCGCTGACGCGCCCGCCGGCCCGGCCAGGGATCAGGCATGGTCGGCCGTGGGCTGACGCCGCAGGGCGGGCACGCGCGAGCCGAACAGCACACCGAATTGCAGCACGAAGCCCACGGCCATGGCCCACAGGCAGGCCGCGGCGCCATAGCGTGCCGCCAGCGCCGCGCCGAGAGCCGCGCCGAGCGGGCGCGCGCCGAACGACGCCGCCAGGATCGTGGCCGAGACGCGGCCCAGCAGCGCGTTCGGTGTGACCGCCTGGCGCAGCGTGGTCGTGGCGATCGTCCACAGGATCGGCCCGGCGCCGAACAGGAAGAAGGCCGCGCCGGCCAGCAGGCCCGAGGGCCACGCCAGGGTGGTCAGCATCAGCAGGGCGGCGGCCAGGGCCGCCAGCGGGCCCGCCCCGACCAGCGCCCCGAACGGCAGCCGGCGCGACAAGGCCGGCGCGAGCAGGGCGCCGGCCACCATGCCGACACCATAGATGCCCAGCGTCAGGCCGACTTGCGCGGCGTCCAGGCCCAGATGGTCGACGGCATACGCCACATAGACGGCCTGCAGCAGGAACCATGCCGTATTGAAGAATACCGCCGTGATCAGCACCGGCCGCAGCAAGGGGTGCGCCGCGACGAAGCGCGCGCCTTCCGCCAGCTCGCGTAGCGGGTGTAGGCGGGCGCGCGCAGATGCAGGCTGGCGCGGCAGGCCGGCCAGCAGGCCCGCCGCCAGTAGCGACAGGGCGACCGCCAATGCGTAGGCGGCCGAGGCGCCCAGCGCGCCCAGCAGCGCGCCGCCCACGGCCGGTCCGGCGGCAAAGGCGATGCTGCGAGCCAGTTCCAGCCAACGGTTGGCCGCCGCGAGGGCCGCGGCGGGCACCAGCGTCGGCAGCAAGGCCGGCGCCGCCACGCTGTAGGCCACCGTGCCGATGGCGCCGATGCAGCCCAGCGCCGCCAGCCACGCCAGGTCCAGGCGGTCCAGCCACCACAGCCCCAGCAGGCCCAGCAGCGATAGCGCGCGCAGGGCTTCGGCCGCCGCCATGAGGCTGCGCCGCGAAACCCGGTCGGCCAGTACGCCGGCGGGCAAGGACAGCAATAAAAAGGGCAGGGTCTGCGCGGTCTGCAGATAGCCGGTCTGCGCGGCGCTGGCGCCCAATGCCAACACCGCGACCAGCGGCGCGGCCGCCAGCGCCAGTTGTTCGGAAAACTGCGCGCACAGGTTGGACAGGGCCAGGCGGCGGAATGGCGCGAGCGGTCGGCGGGCGGGCAGCGGCATGAGGCGTGGGCGGGCATGGACGGGGAGGCCATGCTAGCGGCCGGCCGGGGCGGCCGCATCCCGTTCATTGCGGCGAAATTCCGCCGGCCTGTCGCGCGCGCGACAGCTGCGATAATGGCGCATCGGCGGCGTGGTGCCGCCCGCGTATCCAGGACCCGCAACATGACAGTCGCTACCCGTCCGCTGTATATCAAAGTCCACGAAGCCGACAACGTCGCCATCATCGTCAATGATGACGGCCTGCCCGCCGGCGCCGAGCTGGCCGACGGGCTGGTCTTGCGCGAACACGTGCCGCAGGGCCACAAGGTGGCGCTGCGCGATCTGGCCGAGGGCGATGCGGTGGTGCGCTACAACGTGACGGTCGGCTATGCGGCGCGGGTGCTGCCGCGCGGCAGCTGGGTCAATGAACAAGTCACCACCATGCCCGCCGCCCGCCCGCTGGATGACCTGCCCATGGCCACCCGGCCGGCGCCCGAGCTGCCGCCGCTGGAAGGCTACACCTTCATGGGCTACCGCAATCCCGACGGTTCGGCCGGCACGCGCAACATCCTGGCCATCACCACCACCGTGCAGTGCGTGCAGGGCGTGGTCGAGCATGCCGTGGCGCGCATCAAGGCCGAGCTGCTGCCGCGCTATCCCAATGTCGACGACGTGGTGGGCCTGGAGCACACCTACGGCTGCGGCGTGGCGATCGACGCGCCCGGTGCGGCGGTGCCGATCCGCACCTTGCGCAACATCAGCCGCAATCCCAACTTCGGCGGCACCGCCATGATGGTCAGCCTGGGTTGCGAAAAACTGCAGCCCGGCCGCCTGATGCCGGCCGGCACCATCCCCATCGCCGCCGGCGCGGGCATGGACGACGAAGTGGACACCGTCTGTCTGCAGGACGACGAAAACGTCGGCTTCGGCTCGATGATCGAGGCCATCATGCGCACCGCCGAAAAGCACCTGGCCATCCTGGATCGCCGGCGGCGCGAGCCCTGTCCGGTGTCGGACCTGGTGGTGGGGGTGCAGTGCGGCGGCAGCGACGCGTTTTCCGGCCTGACCGCCAACCCGGCGGTGGGGTTCGCGGCCGACCTCATCGTGCGCGCCGGCGGCACGGTGATGTTCTCCGAGAACACCGAGGTGCGCGACGGCATCGACCAGCTTACCGCGCGCGCCGCCACGCCGGCGGTGGCCGAGGCGCTGGTGCGCGAGATGGACTGGTACGACCGCTACCTGCAGAACGGCATGGCGGACCGCAGCGCCAATACCTCGCCCGGCAACAAGAAGGGCGGCCTGTCGAACATCGTCGAGAAGGCCATGGGCTCCATCGTCAAATCGGGTTCGGCGCCGATTTCCGGCGTGCTCGCGCCAGGCGAGAAGCTCACGCAGAAGGGGCTGGTGTTCTGCGCCACCCCGGCCAGCGATTTCATCTGCGGCACCCTGCAGCTGGCCGCCGGCATGAACCTGCACGTGTTCACCACCGGGCGCGGCACGCCCTACGGCCTGGCCCAGGTGCCGGTGATCAAGGTGGCCACGCGCAGCGACCTGGCGCGGCGCTGGCACGACCTGATGGACGTCGACGCCGGCCGCATCGCCACCGGCGAGGCCACCATCGAGGAAGTCGGCTGGCAACTGTTCCACCTGATGCTGGAGGTGGCCAGCGGCAAGCGCCAGACCTGCGCCGAGAAACTGAAACTGCACAATGCCCTGGCCCTGTTCAACCCGGGGCCGGTGACGTGAACGCGGCTCCTTTTCCGCAGCGCGTGCCATTGGCCGGCAGCGCGGTGGTGCTCGAACCCTTGGCCGACTCCCATGTCGATGAACTGTGGCGTTGTGCCGAGGGCGCCGATACATCCTGGCACTATCTGCGCTATGGGCCGTTCCCGGACCGCGATGCATTGCGCGACCAGGTGCGCGCCCTGGCGAACCGTTCGCACCAGCCGTTCTGGGCCGTTTGCCCATTGCCGGATGGGCGCGCGCGAGGGTGGCTTTCACTGTGCGACATCTGCCCGGAAGACGCGGCGCTGGAGTTGGGAAGCATCTGGTTCAGTACGGCATTACAGCGTAGCCGGGCCGGCACGGAGGCCGTCTTTCTGTTGCTGC
Source organism: Bordetella genomosp. 2 (assembly GCF_002261345.1). GTDB lineage: Bacteria > Pseudomonadota > Gammaproteobacteria > Burkholderiales > Burkholderiaceae_B > Bordetella_A. The sequence continues at coordinate 1,473,380 of NZ_NEVT01000003.1, forward strand.
GCTATGCTTTCGATGGGCTGGGTTACCGGCGCGTGGCATGGCGCTGCCTGGCCGACAACGCCGCGTCCATGGCCTCGGCGCAGCGTTACGGGTTCAAGCCGGAAGGCGTGTGGCGCTCGGTCGTCAACGTGAAGGGCCGCCGCGGCGACATTGCCTGGCATTCGATGCTGGCCGACGAATGGCCGGGGCGGCGGGATGCGCTGCAGGCCTGGCTGGCACCCTCCAATTTCGATTCGGCCGGCCTGCCGCGCAGCCGGCTGGCGCGCGCCTGATCTCCATCATGTTGTGAACCCATGAATACTTCCCCCGATATCGACAAGCGCCTGACCGACCTGGAGATCAAGCTGGGCCTGGCCGACGACATGCTCGACCAGCTCAACCAGACCGTCTACCGGCAGCAGCAGCAGATCGAGCGCCTGTTGCGCGAGCTGGCGGAACTGCGCCAGCAGATGCCCGACGGCGCCGGCCCGCGCAGCCTGCGCGACGAGCTGCCGCCGCATTACTGAGCCCATGCGCATCCTGTGGGCCTATCTGCGCCCGCACGGCCGGCTGGCCGTGCTGGCCTTGGTGCTGGCCGCCGCCAGCCAGGTCCTGGCGCTGATCGATCCGATCATCTTCGGCCGCATCATCGACGAGTATGCGATCAACCGCGCCGGCAAGAGCGACGACGAACTGGTCTCGGGCGTGCTGGGGCTGCTGGCGCTGGCGGTGCTGGTGGCGGTGCTGTCGCGGCTGGCCAAGGCCCTGCAGGAATACGTGACGCGGCTGGTGGTGCAGAAGTTCGGCACCCAGCTGTTCAACGACGGACTGCGCCAGGCGCTGCGACTGAAGTTCCAGGAATTCGAGGACCTGCGCAGCGGCGAGACGCTGTCGCTGCTGCAGAAGGTGCGCGCCGACAGCGAGCGCTTCATCAATGCCTTCATCAACACGGTCTTCGCCGCGCTGGTGGGCATGGGGTTCCTGGTGTGGTATGCCGTGACGCGCCATTGGCTGCTGGTGCCGGTGTTCCTGATCGGCGTGCTGGTCCTGGGCGGGCTGACCGGGCTGCTGAGCCGCGAGATCAAGACCCAGCAGCGCTCCATTGTGCGCGAGACCAACCGCAGTTCGGGTTTCATCGCCGAGTCGCTGCGCAATATCGAACTGATCAAGAGCCTGGGGCTGACGTTTCCCGAGATCCGCCGCCTGCAGGCGCAGACGGTGCGCATCTTCGAGCTCGAGATGCGCAAGGTCAAGCGCATCCGCCTGCTGTCGTTCCTGCAGGGGGTGACGCTCAGCCTGTTGAAGCTGGCCATCCTGTTCGCGCTGTTGTGGCTGATTTTCCGCGACGTGCTCAGCACGGGCGAGCTGATCGCCATGCAATTCATCTCGGTGGCCATCTTCGCGCCGCTACAGGAGCTGGGCAACATCATCCTGGCGTATCGCGAGGCCGAGGCCTCGCTGTCCAGCTTCGACGCGCTGATGCGCAAGCCGATCGACCGCCGTCCCGAATCGCCGCAGGACTGCGGCCCGATCGAGCGGGTGCGGTTCGCCGGCGTGGCGTTCCGCCACAAGGGGGCGGCCGACAACGCCCTGGACGGCGTGTCGTTCTCGGCGGGCCTGGGCGACACCATCGCGTTCGTGGGCCCGTCGGGCTCCGGCAAGTCCACGCTGGTCAAGCTGTTGCTGGGGCTGTATACGCCCGCAGTGGGCGAGGTGTTCTACAACGATATCTCCACCAAAGTGCTGCGCTATAACCGGGCGCGCCGCCAGGTGGGCCTGGTCACGCAGGAACCCTACCTGTTCGCCGGCACGCTGCGCGAGAACATCCGGCTGGTAAAGGCCGATGCCACCGATGCCGAGATCGTGGCCGCCATGGAGCAAGCGGCCTGCGCCTACCTGCTGGACAAGTCGCCCGACGGCCTGGACACCCGCATCGGCGAAATGGGCCTGAAGCTGTCGGGCGGCGAAAAGCAGCGCCTGTCGATTGCCCGCGCGCTGATCCGCCAGCCGCGCCTGCTGATCTTCGACGAGGCGACCTCGGCGCTGGATTCGCTGACCGAAGAACAGATCTCGGATACGGTGCGGCGCATCTCCGCCAGCCGGCGGCAGATCACCATCCTGATCGCGCACCGGCTATCGACCATCATGCACGCGGATACGATTTTCGTGCTGGAAAAGGGGCGCGTCGTGGAAAGCGGCACGCATGCCGAACTGCTGGCCCGCACCGGCCTGTACTACGCCATGTGGCGCCAGCAGATCGGCGAGCGTCCCGGCGCGGGCGCGCCGGGCTGACCGGGGCGCTTCATGCCGGCTGGCCGGCCGGTTCGGGCCTGAGCCGGGTGGCGCGCAGCACGCCCAGGACCAATAGCGCGATGCCCAATTGCGTCAGCGGCGCCGGAATCTGGCCGCGCAGCATGAACGCATAGGCCAGGGCGGCGAGTGTTTCGAACACGATCAGCTGGCCCGCCAGGGCCGTGGGCAGGCGCTGGCTGGCCTGGTTCCAGCACAGCGTGCCGAGCCAGGACGCGAACAGCCCGATGGCGGCCATCAGCGCGAGGAAGGTGCTGGCGCGCGGCCCCAACGGCATGGGGAAGGAACTGCCGGCCAGGGTCATGCCCAGCCACAACAGCCCGTAGCCGGCCAGCGCCAGCGGCAGGGTAGCCACGCCCTGGGCGGTGGCCCAGGTATGCGGCCGCCGGTCGGGATGGCTGCGCAGCCAGTCGGCATTGCGCAGGGGATACCAGGTCCAGCAGATCACCGCGACGACCGCCAGCGCCGCGCCGCTGGCATAGCGCATGGCATCAGCGTCGGGATCGGCGCGCAGCGCCTGCAGCTCGACATGGTTGACGCAGCCGATGCCCAGCGCGATGAGCGCCAGCGAGGGCGCCAGCCGGCGCCACGGCAGGCGGCCGTCGCGCCGCGCATCGCGCAGGTTGGCGCATATGGCGATCACCACCGGCAGCGTGCCGATGATCATGGTGGGCAGCGGGCCCCCGGCGCGCTGGATGGCGCTGGCCAGGCACAGGTAATACAGCAGGTTGCCGATCGCGGCCAGCTTGACGGCTTCGAGCCAGTCGGCGCGCGACAGCCGCCGCAGCGCGGCACGGTCGAGCCAGGCCAGCGGCAGGGCGATCAGGCCGAAGGCCAGGTAGCGGCCGACCGATTGCAGGGTGGCGGGGTAGTCGGGCAGCAGCAGCGGGCCCACGAACACCAGGCCCCACATCAGGCCGGCGGCAAGTGCGTATAAGGTTCCGGTCCACATGGCGAGGGGCGATCCAACAGGGCATGCCAGTCTAGATGGCGCGCGCGCCGCCGTCTTGTACCAGATTGCGGTGCGGATGCGCGGCTCAGCCCCGCACCTGGCGCTGGTAGCGGGCCGGCGTCACGCCGTAGCGGCGCGCGAAGGCGCGCGTCAGGTGCGCCTGGTCGGCCATGCCGGTGGCCGCCGCGGCCTGGGCCGGCGGCGTGCCGGCCGCCAGCAGCCGCTTGGCTTCGAACAGGCGCAGCGCCATGAGCATCTGCTGCGGCGTGACGTGATATTGCGCGCGGAAGCGGCGCAGGAAATGGAACGGGCTCAGGCCCGCCACGCGCGCCAGTTCGTCCAGCGTCAGGCGACGCGCCAGATGGGCGCGCAGGTAATCGAGCACCGGCGCGAAGCGCGCCGCCGCCTCGGCCGGAGCGGCGCGGGCTGCCTGCGCGTGCGGCCGCAACGCCGCCAGCAGTTCGTAAAGCAGGCTGTCGAAGGCGAGCGGCTCGTCGGCTTGCCACAGGGCATCGAGCAGGGCGGTGACGCGGCGGGCGGTCGCCGGGTCATGGCGCACCGCGTCGCGGAACCACCAGCCTGGTTCGCCGCTGACCCGCTCGGCGACCTGCGGGTCGAGGTACACCATGCGGTAGCGCCAGCCGCCCGGGGTTTCGGCGCGCCCGGTATGCAGCTCGTCGGGATTCATGAGCACCAGCGACCCGGGCGGCGCCAGGTGGTCGGCGCCGCAATAGCGGAACCGTTCGGCTCCCGATTCGATGGCGCCCAGGCCGAAGGCGGCGTGCGTGTGCGGCTCGAACGCGTGGCGCACGATGTGCGCGCGGTACAGCTCGATGCCGGGCCGCTGCGCGCACTGGCGGAATTCGGCGCGGTCGCGCGCATCTTCGAATGCGACCGGAACGCCCGGCATGGCGCGGGTCGCGGCGTTCATGGCCAGCCGTGTTCCAGGATGCGGCGCAGCGTGCCTTCGAGCGTGGCGGCGTCGGCGCGCGGGCCGCCCGGCGCGTCGAGCTTGCCGTCCAGCGCCAGGTGGGCGAAGCCGTGCACCGTGGACCAGGCGCCCAGCAGCAGCGCGTGCGTCGCGGCATCGAGCGGCTGGCCGGCCGGGAAGGCTGTATAGGCGCGGATGGCGTTCTCCAGTTCCGCGAAAGCGGCCTGGCCGGCGGCGAGCAGGCGCGGATCGTCGGTCAGGCGGTCTTTGCGGAACATGAGCTGGAAGCGCGCCGGGTAGGCCAGCGCGAAGCGCAGGTAGCCCAGGCCCTGCGCACGCAGCCGGGCCGCCGGATCGTCGCCGCCGGCGCGGGCGCCTTCGCGCTGGTAGCGGGTGAGCGCCTCGAAGCCCAGGATGGCCACTTCCGTCAGCAGGCCGGCGACGCTGCCGAAATGGTGCAGCGGCGCGGCCGGCGAGACATTCACCCGCCGCGCCGCCTCGCGCAGGGTGAAGCCTTCCAGGCCGCGCTCGGCCAGGATGGCCTCGGTGGCGTCGATCAGCGCGGCGCGCAGCGCGCCGTGGTGATAGGCCGGCGTGGAGGTGGGTTTCGGTCTGGGCATTGGGGGCGGGGGGCGCGATCTTTACATTGTTCAGCGTCAATGCTAACTTATCTAAACGGCGTTTAGATCGAGGGCGCAAACCATGTTCGAAACTTTGTTCAGCGCAGGCGGATCCCTCGCGCTGCCGGCCTGGGCGGCATTGGCGGTCTCGCCCTGGCTGGACCGGCTGCGGCCGGCCGTCTGGCTGGTGACCGGCTGGATCGTTCCAGGCGCGCTGGCGTTGCTGTACCTGGCCCTGATGCTGAGCTATTGGCCGGGCGCGGCGGGCGGCTACGGTTCGCTGGACGCCGTGCGCGCGCTGTTCGGCCATCCGGGCCTGTTGACGGCCGGCTGGTATCACTACCTGGCCTTCGATCTGTTCGTCGGCACCTGGATCGCGCGCGAAGGCATGCGCATCGGCATGCCGCGCGGGTTGCTGGTGCCCTGTTTCGCGCTGACGCTGTGGTTCGGGCCGGCGGGCCTGCTGGCGTTCTTCGGTTTGCGCGCCATGCCGGCGGCGTGGCGCGGCTGGCGCGAGTTGCTGCGCCGCCAGCGCGCGCTGGCGCTGTTCGGCGCGGTACTGCTGGCCGCCATGCTGCCGGCGGCGATTGCCGCGATGGTCGATCCGCGCACCCTGGGCGGGGTGGACGTGTGGGCCAAGCCCCTGAAGTTCATGGCGTCCATCGGCTTGTACGCATGGACCCTGGCGTGGCTGATCGGCGAGTTGCCGGCCGGGCGGCGCCGCACGCCGCTGCTGCGCGCGACCGTCTGGACCGTGCTGGCCACGGGGCTGTTCGAGGCCGTCTACATCACCTGGCAGGGGGCGCTGGGGCAGGCCTCGCATTTCAACGCCGATACGCCTTTCCATGCACTGATGTTCAACCTGATGGGCCTGGCCGCGCTGCTGTTCACCGGCACCGCGCTGCCGGTGGCGCACCAGCTCTGGCGCCACGCCGCCGGCATGGCGCCGGCCTACCGCCTGGGCGCGGTGCTGGGACTGCTGCTGACCTTCGTCGCGGGCGCCGGCGTCGGCATTGCGATCAGCCTGCATGGCGGGCCGCTGGTCGGCCCGGCCAGCCCGGGCTTGCCGCTGACCGGCTGGTCCACCACTGGCGGCGACCTGCGCGTGGCGCACTTCCTCGGCGTACATGCGCAGCAGGCGCTGCCGTGCCTGGGGTGTTGGCTGGCGCGCCGGGGCGGGCGCGGCGCGCTGGCGGCGATGGCGCTGGGCGCCGCCGCGTACGCCGGCCTGGTGGGGCTGGCGCTGGCGCAGGCCTATGCCGGCGCGCCGCTGCTCGGCGGGTCGGCAGCGCCAGGCTAACCCTGCCCGGCTGCGGCCGTGCCGGGCGCCGGTCCGGGCGTCGCGGCGGCGCGGCGCGGGGTGATCTCCATGATGAGTTCGACGCGCCGGTTGGCGGCGCGGCCGGCGGCCGTATCGTTGGCGGCGATCGGATGGGTGTCGGCATAGCCGACCGCGCGCAGGCGCGCCGGGTCGACGCCGTCGCGGACCAGTGCGCGCAGCACGCTGGTGGCGCGGCTGGCCGACAGCTCCCAGTTCGACGGGAACTGGCGGGTCTGGATCGGCACGGTGTCGCTATGGCCTTCGACCGACACCGGGTAGTCCCGGCTGCGGTTGATGACCGTGGCCATGCGCTGGATCACGCCCAGGCCGGACGGGCTGAGGATCGCCTGGCCCGACGGGAACAGCAGTTCGTTGCTGATGCGGAAGCTGATGGATTTCTCGTTGACGATCACGTCCACGCCGTCGCCCAGGTCATCCAGGCCCAGTTCGGCGATCGAGGGCGCCGGCGGCGCCGCGGCGGCCGGCGCATCGGCCGCGGCGGCGTCAGCGGGCGGGGCGGGCGGCTGGGCGGCGAGCGGCGTCTCGCGGGGTTCCGGCGCCGTAGCCCAGGCGGCCGGAATGACCGGCGCGTCATGTTCGCCCAGGCCGTTGCCGAGCGCGGCGCGCAGCGCCGACGCGGCCGCGCCCGCATCCAGCGAGCCCACCAATTCCACCGGCGCGGCCGGTGGCTCGGGTTCGCGCTGCATCTTCGCCACGCCCAGCAGCACCACCAGCATGGCCAGCAGCAGGGTGATCAAGTCCAGATAGGTCAGCAGCCAGCTGTCCGATTCCGCTTCGACGGTCTCGGGCACATGCCAGCGCGCGAAACGGCCGCCGGCATGCAGGGCCGGCTGGCCGTCGAGCGCGCCGCCACGCGGACGCGCCTCGCGCCGGTGCTGGCGGCGCAGGGCTTCGACGCGATCGGCCAGGCTCATGAGCGGGCCGCGGCGGCGCGCGCCAGCGGCGCGCCGCCCGGCTGGCGGGCCGGCGCCTGGGCGGCCGCGGCGGGGCCGGGGCGGCCGTTGTCGCGCACTTCGTCCTCGATGTGCATCATGAACGAGTTCAGCGTCTCGCGCACCACGGCGGGGCCGCGCCGCGCGCACATCATCGCGATGCCCTGCAGCACCATGTTCATCAGCATCAGGCGCTGCTCGGTGCGGCGCTCGAGCTTGACGGCAATGGGCTTGCAGATCAGGTTGGCCAGCAGGATGCCGTAGAAGGTGGTCATCAGCGCCACGGCGAGCTGCTGGCCGATCAGCACCATGTCGCCGCCGCCCAGCACCGTCATCAGGTTGATCAGGCCGACCAGCGTGCCCAGCATGCCGAAGGCCGGCGCGAAACCCGCCATGATGCGGAACATCTGCGCCTCGGCATGTTCGCGCGCCCGCAGCCGGGCGATGCGCCATTGCAGCAGCTCGACGATCTGGTCTTCAGGCGTGTGGTCGATGACCAGCTGCACGCCGGTGCGCAGGAACGGGTTCGAGACCTTTTGCAAGGCTTCTTCCACCTTGCGCACGTCGTCGTTCATCCAGAGTTGCGCCAGGGTGGCCAGTTCGTCGATGTCGTGGCGGAAGTCCAGCTGCTCGCTGCGGAACACCGTGCGCACCAGCGCGAATACGCGCGTGACTTCGCGCAGCGGATAACTGATGAACAGCGCGGCGCAGGTGCCGCCCAGCACTACCGCCAGGCCGGGCAGGTTGACGTAAAGGGCGGGATCGGTGGCCGACGAGGCCAGGGCGGCCGCCAGCGTCGCCAGCGCGACCGCGGCGCCGATGAGGGTGGAAGGGTTCATGTGTGCTGGGCCTTGCGCGTGTCCCGATGCGGGAATGGGCCATTCTAGGCAGCGCGGGCCTCAGCCAATCGGCGGATAACGGACGAAAAATGGGCGATTTGCGCCGCTGTGCCGGCTGGCGCGCGGCACCCGGGGCGGCGCGGCCGGCGCCCGGGCGCGCCCTGCCGGCCCTGCGGGCCGGGGCCGGCGCCGGGCGCCCAGCGGTGATGCGCCTAGCGGGGCGCGCCGGCCGGCGCGTTCTGCTTGGCCATGTCGATCACGCGCTGGCGCAGTTGTGGATCTTGCTCGATGGCCTGGCCGATGCCGTTGAATTCATCCACGGTCAGGCCGTCGGCATGCACCATGCTGACCATTTTCTCGTCCGCTTCACGATAGACCTTTTCGCGCGCGCTATCGTCCTTGGCGGCTTGCAGCTTGGGGCGGTATTCCTCGGCCACCATGGCGACCTTCTGCGAGGCGCTGGCGAACTTCTGCAGTTGCGCGTCGGTCGGCTTGATGGCCGGCTGCATCTGGGCCGGCGGCTGGGCCGCGGGCGCGTTCTGCTGCGCCAGGGCGGCGGCGGGCGAGAGGCTGGCGGCCAGTATGGCGGCGGCGAAAAAAGCATGGGTCGAACGCGGCATGAAGCCTCCTTGATCGGGTTGATGCGTACGTTCCATCATGACAAGACCGGCCCGGGCGGTTCAAGTTTTGCGATGTTTGCGCATGTGTCGGCCGGCTGGGCCGCCGCGTTACGGAGCGTTACGAGGCGGATCAGGAATTCAGCGTCCGGGCGCGCGCCAGCAGCAATTCGCGTTCGCGGGCATTGCGCGCCATGCCGGCGGCGCGCTGGAATTCCGCGCTGGCTTCCTCGCGACGCCCCAGTTTCGCCAGGAAGTCGGCGCGCACGCTCGGCAGCAGGTGGTAGTTGGCCAGGATGGGCTCGTTGGCGAGCGCATCGGCCAGGGCCAGGCCGGCCTGCGGCCCATAGGCCATGCCGACCGCCACGGCGCGGTTCAGCTCGACCACCGGCGACGGCGCCACGCGCGCGAGCGCGTCGTACAGGGCCACGATGCGCGCCCAGTCGGTGTCTTCGGGGCGCGCGGCGCGCGCATGGCAGGCCGCCAGCGCGCCTTGCAGCGCGTACGGCCCCAGTTCGCCGCCTTGCGCCTCGGCGCGCTGCAGCGCCGCCAGGCCGCGGCGGATCAGCAGCGGATCCCAGCGGGCGCGGTCCTGGTCCATCAGCAACACCGGCCGGCCGTCGGCGTCCACGCGGGCGGCCAGGCGCGAGGCCTGGATCTCCATCAGCGCCACCAGGCCGTGCGCTTCGCTTTCGTGCGGCGCCAATTCGGCCAGGATGCGGCCCAGCCGCAGCGCCTCGTCGCACAGCGCCGGGCGCATCCAGTCGTCGCCCGCCGTGGCGGCGTAGCCTTCGTTGAAAATCAGGTAGATCACCTCCAGCACCGAGGCCAGCCGCTCGGCCAGCGCGGCGCCGCGCGGCACTTCGAACGGCACGCGGGCCTCGCGCAGGGTGCGCTTGGCGCGCACGATGCGCTGCGCGATGGTCGATTCCGACACCAGGAAGGCGCGCGCGATCTCGTCGGTGCGCAAGCCGCCCAGCAGGCGCAGCGTGAGGGCCACGCGCGCTTCGGTGGACAGCACCGGATGACAGGCGGTGAACACCAGCCGCAACAGGTCGTCGCCGATCTCGTCCTGCCGCGCGGCGTCCAGCGCGTCGACGAAGTCCGGCTCGACGTGGGCCTGCTGCGCGTCCATCTCGCGGCCGAGCTGCTCGTGCTTGCGCGCGTGCAGCGCATCCTGGCGCAGGCGGTCCAGGGCGCGGTTCTTGGCGGCGGTCATCAGCCAGGCTCCCGGATTGTCGGGAATGCCGTCGCCGGGCCAGCGTTCCAGTGCGGTGACCAGCGCGTCCTGCGCCAGTTCCTCGGCCAGGCCGACGTCGCGCACCAGCCGCGCCACGCCGGCGATGACCTTGGCCGACTCGATGCGCCAGACCGCCTCGATGGCCCGGTGGACGGCATCGCGCGAGCTCATTGCTGCAGGATCTCGGCGTTGGGGTCCATGTACATCAGTTCCCAGATATGGCCGTCCAGGTCTTCGAACGCATGTCCGTACATGAAGCCGTAGTCCTGCGGCTCGCGCGGGGTCGAGCCGCCCGCGGCCACGGCGCGCGCGACCAGGTCGTCGACCTCGGCGCGGCTTTCGCACGACAGGCACACCAGCACTTCGGTGCTCTGCTTCGGGTCGCACAGCGGCTTGTTGACGAAGGTCTTGAAATATTCGCGCGTCAGCAGCATGGCGAAGAGGTTTTCCCCCAGCACCAGGCAGGCCGCGTTCTGGTCGGTGAAGCGCGGGTCGAAGTCCAGGCCCAGTTGCCGGAAGAAGGCCATGGACTTCTGCAGGTCGGTTACGGCGAGATTCACGAAGATCTGTTTGTGCATGATGATTCTCTCTACTCTCTGGATGGAAGGGTATGGCGGGAGCGCGGCGGGCCGCGCGGTCATTGCAGGTCGAGCGCGCGCAGGCGCGCGGCCGAGGGGCGGCCGGCAGCCAGGTCGTCGACGTCGTACAGCGGACGGACTTCGATCTCGGCCGTGACGCCCTGGCCCATGGGGGCGGGAAAGCGCCGCGTCCATTCCAGCGCTTCTTCGCGCGAGCGGGCCTGGATCACCGTGTAGCCGGCGATCAATTCGCGGCACTCGGTGAACGGCCCGTCGACAACGGTGCGCTTGCCGTCGGCGTAGCAGATGCGCCAGCCGGCCGAGCTCGGCTGCAAGCCGGACGCGTCCAGCAGCGCGCCGGCCTTGGCCAGCTCTTCGTGATAGGCGGCCATTTCGGCGAACAGCGCATCGTCGGGCAGAATGCCTGCCTCTGTATCGGCATTGGCTTTTACGAGAATCATGAATCGCATGACGGGTCTCCGGTGGGGAAGGGACGAGCCGCGGGCGGCCGTCATGCACACGACGATGCGGCGGCCGGGAATTCGACAGAAAATCCCCGGCATCAGGGAAAACCCCTAGGACCAGGCCGGCTCGTCAGGCGAAGCAGGGGCCGAGTTCGCGGATTTCGACCGTGGCCCATTGGGCGGCCGGGCATTCGGCCGCGATGGCCACGGCTTCGTCGCGCGTGGCGCAATCGAGCAGGAAGAAGCCGCCGATCATTTCCTTGGCTTCGGCATAGGGGCCGTCCAGCAGGCGCTGGCGGCCCTCGCGCACCTGCAGCTTCACGCCTTCGGTTTCCGACTTGAGCGACTGGGCGTCCCGCAGCAGCCCCCGGCTGCGCAGGCCTTCCGCGTAGTGCAGCATGGCGTCGTAGGCGGCGCGGCCGGCCTCGGGGGTGCGCTGGGCGCGCTGGCCGATGGGTTCGACGATGAGCAGCATGTAGGGCATGGAAACTCCGCGAAGAGGGCGGCGGGCGCCGGAATCGTCCGCCGAGTTTATCCGCCCGGCCCGCGCTTTTGTAAGGCCCCCGCGCGCCTTTCGGGTGTATCGTCGGGGCAATCATCTGGAGACCACTATGACTGCTTCCCAGGAAAGCATCAACATGGCGCTTTTCTGCGACTTCGAGAACGTCGCATTGGGCGTGCGCGACGCCAATTACCAGCGCTTCGATATCAAGCCCGTGCTCGAGCGGCTGCTGCTCAAGGGCAGCATCGTGGTCAAGAAGGCCTACTGCGATTGGGACCGCTACCGCGAGTTCAAGGCCACCATGCACGAGGCCAATTTCGAACTCATCGAGATTCCGCATGTGCGCCAGTCGGGCAAGAATTCCGCCGACATCCGCCTGGTGGTCGACGCGCTGGACCTCTGCTATACCAAGTCGCATGTGGACACCTTCGTGATTCTCAGCGGCGATTCCGACTTTTCGCCGCTGGTGTCCAAGCTGCGCGAGAACGCCAAGCAGGTGATCGGCGTGGGGGTCAAGCGTTCGACGTCCGACCTGCTGATCGCCAATTGCGACGAGTTCATCTTTTACGACGACCTGGTGCGCGAGCGGCCGCGCCTCGAACCCAAGGCGAGCGCGCGCGAGCCGAACGGCGCGGCGCGCCGCGCGGCCGAGGACGAGCCGCAGCGCAAGGAAGAGCTGGAGGCGCGCCGCACCCAGGGCATCGAGATCGCGGTCGAGACTTTCGAAGCCCTGGTGGCGGAACGCGGCGACAGCGGCAAGATCTGGGCCTCGGTGCTGAAAGAAGCCATCAAGCGCCGCAAGCCGGATTTCAGCGAGTCCTATTACGGCTTCCGCGCGTTCGGCAACCTGCTCGAGGAAGCGCAGGCGCGCGGCCTGCTGGCGTTCGGCCGCGATGAAAAGTCGGGCGCATATGTGTACCGGGCGCCGGCGCCCGAGCCGGCCGCCGCGCCGCGCGGGCGGGGCCGGACGCCCCGCAAGACGGCCGCCCGCAAGGCGGCCGACCCCGCCGACCGCGCCGCCGAGGCCGTGGCCGCTCCGGCCGCTTCCGCCGCCTCGGACC
>NZ_NEVT01000002.1 GCF_002261345.1 Bordetella genomosp. 2
GGCCGGGCCGCGGCGCCCTGGCGCGGCGCCTGGCCGGGGCGGCCCTGGCGTTCGCCGCCGTTGCCGCGCGGCGCGCCGTGGCGGCGCGGCTGGCGGCTGTCCTCGTCGCGCTCCTGGCGCTCGTAGGCGGCGGCGCTGCTGCCGGCGGGCGGGGTCCAGCCCACCACCGGCTTGCGCTCGATGGTCTTGCCGATCAGGCGCTCGATGCCCTTGAGCAGCTTGATCTCGCTGCTGTCGACCAGCGACACGGCCGCCCCGGTGGCGCCGGCGCGGCCGGTGCGGCCGATGCGGTGGACGTAGTCTTCCGGCACGTTGGGCAGCTCGAAGTTCACCACTTGCGGCAACTGGTCGATGTCCAGGCCGCGCGCGGCGATGTCGGTGGCCACCAGCACGGCGACATTGCCGTCCTTGAAGCCCGACAGGGCGCGCGTGCGCGCCGCCTGGCTCTTGTTGCCATGGATGGCGGCGGCGCTCAGGCCGTCCTTCACCAGCTTTTCGGCCAGGCGGTTGGCGCCGTGCTTGGTGCGGGTGAACACCAGCACCTGGTGCCAGCCGCTTTCGCGGATGATGTGGCTGATGAGGTCGCGCTTGTGGTGCTGCTCGACCAGGTGCACGGTCTGCGTGACCAGCTCGGTGGCGGTATTGCGCGGGGTGACCGAGACTTCGCCGGGATTGTTCAGCACGCCGCGCGCCAGGCTGCGGATCTCGTCCGAGAAGGTGGCCGAGAACAGCAGGTTCTGGCGCTGCTTGGGCAGCAGGGCCAGCACCTTGCGGATATCGCGGATGAAGCCCATGTCGAGCATGCGGTCGGCTTCGTCCAGCACCAGGATCTCGACGCCGGACAGGTCGACGGTTTTCTGGCCGCAGTGATCCAGCAGGCGGCCGGGCGTGGCCACCAGGATGTCCAGCGGCTTCTTCAGGGCGCTGATCTGCGGGTTGATGTTGACGCCGCCGAACATCACCATGGACGTCAGGGGCGTGTGCTTGCCGTAGGTTTGCACCGACTCGGCCACCTGGGCGGTGAGCTCGCGGGTGGGGGTGAGGATCAGGCAGCGCGGGCGGCCCGGCTTCTTCAGCGCGGGCTTGTTCTGCATCAGCAGGTGCAGGATGGGCAGGGTGAAGCCGGCCGTCTTGCCGGTGCCGGTCTGGGCGGCGGCGAGCAGGTCGCCGCCCTTGAGGACCTGCGGGATGGCCTGGGCCTGGATGGGAGTGGGCGCGGTATAGCCGGTATCGGCGATGGCGCGCAAAAGGGGATCGGCCAGACCGAGGTCGGCGAAAGAAACAGTGGCAGTCAAAACAACTCCAGCGGCAGCCTGTCGCTCAAGTTGAGAGACTCCAATCCAGGCGTACGAGTGAGGAGAAAAGGAATGGCCCGAAACCGGGCCTGGCGTGGCGGCGGTGCGCCAGCGAACGTGTGCCGATTGGCTAGACACACTGCCCGCATTGTAGCGCATGCGTACAGGATTGAGCGGTGCCGTATCGCGTAACAATAGATAGAGCGCGTTACATCGCCGCCTGGGCAAACCCGCCCCGACCTGCTGTAATGGCGGCACTCCCGCACCGTGCCAAGGGGGCGCGGCGACGGGCGCCATGTTCCAGGACAGGAATCACGACACCATGAACATATCCCGCTGGCTGGGCCTTTCTTTGATCGCCATGGTTACCGCGCTGCTGTCGGGCTGCGGCTACAACAGCATCCAGGCCGCCGACGAACAGGTCAAGGCGGCCTGGTCGGAAGTCTTGAACCAATACCAGCGGCGCGCCGACCTGGTGCCCCAGCTGGTCAAGGCGGTGGACGCCTACATGACGCACGAGCGCGATGTGCTGACGCAAGTCACCGAGGCGCGCAGCAAGGTCGGCAGCGTGCAGATCACCGCCGACCAGCTCGAAGACCCGGCCGCCGTGCAGCGCTTCCAGGAGGCTCAGGGCCAGCTCACGTCCGCCCTGTCGCGCCTGATCGCGGTGTCCGAGAACTACCCGCAGCTCAAGGCCGATGGCCTGTTCCGCGACCTGCAGGTGCAGCTCGAAGGCACCGAGAACCGTATTTCGGTGGCGCGCGGCCGCTACGTGCAGTCGGTCCAGGCATACAACGTGCTGGTGCGCCAGTTTCCGGGCGTGATCACCGCCAAGATCTTCGGTTATGCCCCGAAAGCCAATTTCGGCGTCGCCGACGAGGCGGCCATTTCCCGGCCGCCGGAAATTCGTTTCAGCAATGATGCAAGTGCTCCCAAGCCGGCCCAGTAGCCGGCAGGCGGTCCCGCGGCGCGGGGTGCGCATGTGGCTGGCCGGCCTGCTGTTGCTGGCGCTCGGCCTGCTGGCGGGCGCGCCGGCAGGCGCCCAGCCGGCTCCCCCGGCCGCCGTGCCGGCCTTGCAGGCGCGCGTCACCGATACGACCGGCACGCTCGACGCGGCGCGCCGCCAGGCCCTGGAGCAGCGGCTGGCGGCGCTGGAGCAGCGCAAGGGCGCCCAGGTGGCGGTCCTGATGGTGCCCACCACGGCGCCCGACACCATCGAACAATACGCCACCCGTGTATTCGACCAATGGAAGCTCGGACGCAAGAATACCGATGACGGCGTGCTGCTGGTGGTGGCCAAGGACGACCGCGCCCTGCGCATCGAAGTGGGCTACGGCCTGGAAGGCGCCATTCCCGATGCAATGGCGGGCCGCATCATCCGCGAGCAGATCGTGCCGCACCTGCAGGCGGGCGACTTCGGCGGCGGCATCGAGGCCGGCGTCGCCGCCATCGAGAAACTGATCGACGGCGAGCCCTTGCCGGCGCCCGCGCCGCAGGCCGATGGCGGCGGCCAGGAAGAGAACTGGCCGTTCTTCCTCATGCTGGGGGCGTTCATGCTGGGGCTGCCGGCCATCGTGGCCGGCCTGGCCGCCGCGGCAACGTCGTGGATCGTGTTCGGCACCTGGTGGGCGGCCCTGCTGGGGGGCGTCGGCGGCTTCGCCATCAGCGGGCTGCTGGGCATGCTGGGCATCAAGCGCCGCTTGTTGAACTCGGCGCGCCGTGGCGGCCGGGGTGGCGGCGGCGGCTTCGGGGGAGGCTTTGGCGGCGGCCGTGGCGGCGGCTTCGGCGGCGGCGGCGGTTTTGGCGGCGGTGGCGGCCGCAGCGGCGGCGGCGGCGCGTCCGGCCGCTGGTAGCCGGGGCGCGGCGGCAGGCTCAGCCGCAACAATTGCCACGGTCCGCCAGCCGCTTCACCCCAGCGCGCCGGCCACCAGCACGCCCTGCTTGAACACGGCAACGTGGTGCTGCGCGTCGGCGGCCCGGCCGATGTCTTGCGTGGGGTCGCCGCGCACCAGCAGCAGGTCGGCCACGGCCCCCGCGGCGACGAATCCTCGGTCGGCCAGCCCCATCAGGTCGTGCGCCCGCGAGGTGCCGGCCACCAGCGCGTCGCTCGGCGTCATGCCGAACTCCACCATGTAGGCCAGCTCCTCGGCATTGCGGCCATGGCGGTTGAACGGCGTGCCCGCGTCCGTGCCCATGGCGATGCGTCCGCCGGCGCGGTAATACATCTGGAACGATTCCCGGTGGCGCTGCTCCACCGCGCGCGCCTTGTCCACGACGTATGACGGAATGCCGCGCTCGGCGTTGTCCAGGATGTTGCGCAGCGCGGCGATGGTGGGCACCAGGTAGGTCTGGCTTTCCAGCATCTCGCGCAGGCACTGTTCGTCCATGAAGATGCCGTGCTCGATCGAGTCGATGCCGGCGCGCACGGCGTTCAGGATGCCTTCGGTGCCCTGCGCGTGGCTCGCGGTGCTCTTGCTGAAACGCTTGGCCTCGTGCACGCCGGCGCGCATCTCGTCGAAGCTGTAGTGCGCGTCCATCGGGTTCACGCCCGGGGTCATGACGCCGCCGGTGGCCATGATCTTCACCAGGTCGCAGCCGGCATGCACCTGCTCGCGCACGGCCTTGACCACCTCGTCGCAGCCGTCGGCCACGCGGCCGGTGCGGTTGCCGTGGCCCCCCGTCATGCAGATCATGCGGCCGGCCGCCTTGATGGTGGGGCCGGGGAAGGTGCCGCGCGCGATGGCGTCGCGCACGCCGAATTCCAGATAGTCCTTGCCGCCGCAGTCGCGCACCGCGGTGATGCCGCCGCGCAGCGCCGCCTGCGCGTTCTCGAGCGCGGTAAGGGTGATCTGGGCCGGACCCTGGCGGCTCATCTGCGCATGCGGGTCGGCGCCGCCGGTGAACACCAGGTGCACGTGGCAGTCCGCCAGGCCCGGCATCAGCGTCATGCCGGCAGTATCCACGCGGCGGCCGGCGTAGCCTTCGAACTGGCCCGCCGGCGCGACCCGGGCGACCCGCCCGCCTTCCACCAGCACCGCATGGCCGGGCAGCAGCGCGCCGCGCCCGTCGAACACATTGCCGCCCGTGAACAGCAAGGGGTCGGGCTCGCTCATGATTCCACTTCCAATCCTTCGCGGGACATCGCCTGCAGCTTCGGCATCAGGCCCAGCAGGTGCCTGGTGTAGTCGTGCTGCGGGGCGTTGAACAGGGTTTCGGTATCGGCCACTTCGAGCAGCTCGCCGTATCGCATGACGCCGACCCGGTCGCACATCTGGCGGATGACCGGCAGGTCGTGGCTGATGAAGAGCATCGTCAGGCCCAGTTGTTCCTGCAGGTCCTTGAGCAGGTTGAGGATCTGGGCCTGGATCGACACGTCCAGCGCCGAAGTGGGCTCGTCGCAGATCAGGAAGCGCGGCCGGGTGGCCAGCGCCCGCGCGATGCAGATGCGCTGGCGCTGGCCGCCGGAAAACTCGTGCGGATAGCGGCGCGCCGCCGCGGCGCCCAGCCCGACGATATCCAGCAGGTCGGACACCACCTGGCGCGTCTGCGCTTCGCCGTCGGCCAGCCGGTGGAATCGGATCGGCTCGGCCACGATGTCCAGCACGCGCATGCGCGGGTTCAGCGACGAATACGGATCCTGGAACACCATCTGGATCTGGCGCCGGAAGGCATTCATCCGCTTTTCGTCCTTCAGCGCGGTGAGGTTGGTGCCGTTGAACGTCACCGCGCCGCCGCTGGGCGTGTACAGCCCGGAAATCAGCCGGGCCACGGTGGATTTGCCCGAGCCGGATTCGCCCACCAGGCCGAACACTTCGCCTTGCCCGATCGCCAGGCTGACGCCCTTGACCGCGTCCAGGGTGCGCCGGTTGCGCACCAGGAAGGCGTTCTTCAGGATGAAGCGCATGCTGAGGTCCTGGGTCTGCACCAGCGGGCCGCCCGCGTCCTGCCCGAAGTCGCGGCGCTGTCCCAGCCAGTGCGTCCCGATGTCGAGCGGCTTGGTGGGCGTCTTGACGTCCTCGATGTACGTCACCAGCGGAAAGCGCCGCAGTTTCACGTCGGGCCGCGGCACCGCGGAGATCAGGCTGCGCGTGTAGGGATGGTCGGGGTCGCCCAGGATCTTGGCGGTGGGCCCCTGCTCCACCAGCTTGCCGCGGTACAGCACCGCCACGCGGTCGGTCACATCGGCGATCACGCCCATGTCGTGCGTGATGATGATCATGCCCACCTGCTTTTCCTTGCACAGCTTGCGCAGCAGGTCGAGGATCTGCGCCTGGATCGATACGTCCAGCGCCGTGGTCGGCTCGTCGGCGATGATGATCTCGGGCTCGCAGCACAGGGCCAGCGCGATCACCACGCGCTGGCGCATGCCGCCGGAAAACTGGTGCGGATACTGCTTGACGCGCAGCTCCGGCGAATCGATGCCGACCTGCCGCAGCAGGTCCACGGCGCGCTGCTGCGCCTGCGCCGGGGTGAGGTCCAGGTGCACCAGCATGGTCTCCACCAGCTGGCTTTCCACGGTCTGCAGCGGGTCCAGCGAGGTAAGCGGATCCTGGAAGATCATGCCGATGCGGCGCCCGCGCACCTTGCGCTTGTCCGCCTCGGGCAGGGCATCGATGCGGCGGCCATCCAGGTGGACTTCGCCGCCGGCCAGGCGGCCGGGGAACTCCAGCAGGCCGATCACCGCGTTGCCGATGGTGGACTTGCCGGCGCCGGATTCGCCCACCACGCCCAGGATCTCGCCGCGGTCGAGCGTCAGCGATACGCCGTCGACGGCCACCAGCGTGCCGCGCCGGCTGGCGAATTCGATGCGCATCTTGTCGATGTCGAGCAGTGCCATGGCGTCCTCAGCGCAGCTTGGGGTTGAGCGCGTCGCGCAGCCAGTCGCCCAGCAGGTTCACCGACAGCACCAGGGCGACCAGCGCAATGCCCGGGAAAATGGAGATCCACCACATGCCGGAGAACAGGTAGCTGTTGCCGATGCGGATCAGCGTGCCCAGTGACGGCGCGGTGGGCGGCACCCCCACGCCGAGGAACGACAGGGTGGCCTCGGTGATGATGGCGATCGCCAGGTGGATGGTGGCGATCACCAGCACCGGGCCCATCACGTTGGGCAGGATGTGGCGGCGCAGGATGGTCAACGGGCCGATGCCGATCAGCTTGGCGGCCTGCACGTATTCCTTGTTGCGCTCGACCATGGTCGAGCCGCGCGCCGTGCGCGCGTACTGCACCCAGCCCGATATGCCGATGGCGAAGATCAGCACATACAGCGCCAGCTGGTCGTGCAGGTGGCGCGGCAGCAGGCCGCGCGCCACGCCGTCGATCAGCAGCGCGATCAGGATGGCGGGAAACGACAGCTGCACGTCGGCGATGCGCATGATGACGCTGTCGACGCGCCCGCCCACGTAGCCGCTGATCAGCCCGAGCGATACGCCCAGCACCATCGAGAACACCACCGAGGCGAAGCCGACGAACAGCGACACGCGCGAACCGTACAGAATGGCGGACAGGATGTCCCGGCCCTGGTCGTCGGTGCCCAGCAGGAAGGCGGCGTTGCCGTCCGGGTTCCAGGCCGGCGGGGTGTTGGCGTCCATGATGTTCAGCGACGCCAGGTCGAACGGGTTGTGCGGCGCGATCACCGGCGCGAACAGCGCGCCGGCCAGGATCGCCAGCGTGACCACGGCCGAGATCACCGCGCTGGGCG
This sequence comes from Bordetella genomosp. 2, assembly GCF_002261345.1. Lineage (GTDB taxonomy): Bacteria > Pseudomonadota > Gammaproteobacteria > Burkholderiales > Burkholderiaceae_B > Bordetella_A. The sequence goes on from NZ_NEVT01000002.1 coordinate 6,997, forward strand.
AACTCTTGAAGCTGTGCCACAGGTCGCTGTCCGCGGCGCGCGAGAAAAACGGGGCTATGCGAGCAATCATCCGGCTTCCTTTACTACTTGCTCTGCACGCGCAGGCGCGGGTCGACGGCCACGTACAGCAGATCGACGATCAGGTTGATGACCACGAAGAAAAAGGCGATCAGCACCAGGTAGGCCGCCATGACGGGGATGTCGACCATGCTGATGGCCTGGATGAACAGCAGGCCCATGCCGGGCCACTGGAACACGGTCTCGGTGATGATGGCGAAGGCGATGATGGAGCCGAGCTGCAGGCCGGTGATGGTGATCACCGGCACCAGTGTGTTCTTCAAGGCGTGGCGGAAATTGATGAGCCGTTCCGGCAGCCCGCGGGCCCGCGCGAACTTGATGAAGTCGGCGCGCAGCACCTCCAGCATCTCGGCGCGCACCAGCCGCATGATCAGCGTCATCTGGAACAGCGCCAGCGTGATGGCGGGCAGTATCAGGGCGGCCAGCCCGGACGGCGTGAGCAGCCCGGTGGTCCAGCCGCCGATGGCGATGACCTCGCCCCGGCCGAAGCTGGGCAGCCAGCGCAGCTGCACGCTGAACACCAGGATCAGCAGGATGCCGATCAGGAAGGTCGGCAGCGAGATGCCGGCCAGCGACAGGGCCATGAAGGCGCGCGACAGCGCGCCATGGCGCCGCAGCGCCGTGTAGATGCCCATGGGGATGCCGAACGCCAGCGCCATCAGCGCCGAAATGAACGACAGCTCCAGCGTGGCGGGCAGGCGTTCTTCGATCAGGTCGCTGACCGGGCGGCGATGCCGGTACGACATGCCGAAGTCGCCCTGCGCCGCGTCGCGCACGAAGCGCGCGTACTGCACGATGAACGGGTCATTCAGCCCCAGGCGCTCGCGCAGTTCGGCGCGCTGGGCCTCGGTAGTATCCTGGCCGACCATGCTGACGATCGGGTCGCCGACATAGCGGAACATGGCGAACGCGATCAACGCGACGGTCAGCATGACCAGCAGCGACTGCAGCAGGCGTCGCCCGATGAAACCAAGCATGAATCAGCGTCCTGTTGGAAGGCCGGCCGTGACGCCGGCCGGGTGGGAATGGGTCAGTCGTTCATGCCGGACCCGGCGCTGCCCGGGCATGGACGGGATAGGTGGCAGGTGTCTGACACCCTTTGGGTGCCAGACACCTGTAAGAGGCGGAACGCGCGCAGCGCTTCAAAGGCGGCCCCGCTTCACGGCATGACGACGTGGCGCAGGTCCAGCACGTCGTCGGCGCGCTGGATCACTTGCAGGCCGTCCTTGATGCCCCACGACATGGGCTGCTGGTGCAGCGGCAGGTAGCCGTAATCGTTGCGCACGATGTCGAAGGCTTCCTTGATCATCGCGTTGCGCTTGGCCTGGTCGGTTTCCACGCCGATCTTGGCGGTCAGCTCGTCGACCTTGGGGTTGCAGTAGCCGCCCAGGTTGAACTGGCCGGCGGCCGTCTTGCTGTCGCGGCACGCCGCCAGGTTGAGCAGCACGTTGTGCGCGTCGGTCGAGCTGGGGGTCCAGCCGAGCATGTACATGCTGGTCTGGTTGCCGGCCTGCAGCAGGATCTTGCCGAAATACTTGGACTTGGTCTGCGCCAGCAGATTGATCTTGATGCCCACGCGCGCCAGCATGCCGGCCACTGCCTGGCAGACCTTTTCGTCATTGACGTAGCGGTCGTTGGGGCAGTCCAGCGTGACCGTGAAGCCGTCCGGATAGCCGGCCTCGGCCAGCAGCTTCTTGGCCTTGTCCGGATCGGGCTTGTAGGGCGTGCCGAACGAATCGTCATAGCCGTTGACCGAGGTGGCCACCAGCGAGCCCAGCGGCTTGGCCGCGCCGCGCATGATCTTCTTGTTGATGGCCTCGATGTCCACCGCCAGTACCACGGCCTGGCGCACGCGCGCGTCCTTGAAGGGGTTCTTGCCCTTCACGTTGGAGAACAGCAGTTCGTCGCGATCCTGGTCCATGCCGATGAAGATGGCGCGCGCCTCGGGTTCGGTCAAAGGCTTGACGCCCGGCGCGTCTTCCAGGCGCTGCCAGTCCTGCACCGGCACCGGCTGCACGATGTCCATTTCGCCGGAGATCAACGCCGCCACGCGGGTGGCTTCCTGGGTGATCGGCTGGAAGATCACTTCCGTGACGTTGGTCTTGATGTTCTTGTCCCAATAGCCGTCGAAGCGCTTGAGCACCGTCTTCACGTCGGGCTGGCGCTCCACCAGCATGAACGGGCCGGTGCCGTTGGCGTGCAGGTTGGCGTAGTTGCCCTGGTTGTCGCCTTTGACGTTGGTGGCTTCCGTGGTCTTGTTCTTCTCGGACCACGACTTGCTCATGATGTAGAGGAAGGTCCACTCGCGCGGCAGGATCGGGTTGGGCGTCGGCGTGGTGACCTCGATGGTGTGGTCGTCGATCTTCTTCACGTCGGACGCCTTGGCGCCATAGCCCTTCATGTCCGAGCCGGGCGTCAGGCTGCGCTTCCACGAGAAGATCACGTCATCGGCCGTGAACGGCGAGCCGTCGTGGAACTTGACGTCCTTGCGCAGTTTGAAGACCCACTTGGTGGGTTCGGTGTTTTCCCAGCTTTCGGCCAGCAGCGGGGTCAGCTTCATGTCGCCGTCATAGCCGGCCAGGGTTTCGTAGATGTTGCCCTGGAAGCCCAGCGTGAACGTTTCGTTCAGCGCCATCGGGTCCATGGAGGTGGCGTCGCCCTGGTAGGCCCAGCGCAGCGTCTTGGCGTGCGCGGTGCCCGCCAGCGCGGCGGTGCAGATGGCCAGCGCCAGCGCTGATTTCTTGATGAAGGGAGTGATACGCATAGCCCTTTTGCTCCGTGTGGTGCGCGGGTGGCGCACAGAAGTGACAGGGCCCCCGCCCCAGTTCGGTTCAGGCCGGGGGCACGGCGTGCTGCTTAGGACGACGCGAGGTCTTGCGGATGGCGCTTGGCGGACGCACGCGCGGCGTGCGGGAAGGCGGCGGCGATCACTGCATAGGGCTTCGGGTTCACGATAGACCTGACCTCTGGTGATTCTGTTTTCTGGCGCGGGGTCGCCGGCGCCAATGTAGTCGAATCTTATAGAGGCAATGATTTAAGCGTCAATCGTTTTGACTTGGGGTTAGTACTTGGTTGCGTCGCGTTGGGAATGCTGGGGTGTCTGGCGTTTGCGGGGGAGCGTTCTGCTGGCCGTCGTGGCGGGGCGGGGCAGCGGGGCGGGCTTCACGGGGCCAGTCGGCCCCCTCCGCGGCCGACACCGCGTCGCTCACCTCGTCCGGGCCCTGCGGCCCTCCCTCACCCAGGTGTCAGGCACCCCATGCATGTGAGCTTGCCAGGCGAGACAGTGCACAGGGGGGTGTCTGACACGCGCACGCTCAGAAGACCGCGGGTCGAGAAGTCTTCTTCCCCCCGTCATTCCTCGGCGGCCAATTCCCGCGCCAATTCCGCGACTACCAGCTTGCGCCGCGCATCGTCTTCATGTCCCTTGGCCAGCGCCGACCATTCCGGCCGGCTGCGGGCTTCTTTCAGGGCGTCGGGCAGGCGGCCCGTGCGCCACGCCTGGTCGGCCGGGCGGTCCAGGCGCAGCGGGTCGCGCGCGGCGTGGCCGCGGTGTTCCAGGGCATGGATCAATTGCCGTTGCCGCAGCGCCAGCAGGCGCAGCACGGCGTCGTCCACGCTGATTTCGCGGTAGCCGCGCAGTTTGCCCAGGACGCGTCCGCCGAAGCGTTCCACGCCTTGCCACAGCCCGCCGGCCGCTGCGCCGATCAGCATGCCGGTGCCCAGGCTCAGGCCCGCGCTGAACAAGTCGACCGCCGCGCCCGCCATGGCGCCCGCCGCCATGCCGGTGCCCAGGTGGATGCCCATGTCTTTCAGCGCCTGCGGGTGGAACAGGTCCATGCCCCAGCGCGTGCCGTCCAGCGGCAGCTCGTCTTCGGCATAGTCGCTGCGGCGGAAGTTGTACAGGGCCAGCAGCGCGTCCACGCAGGCTTGCTCGCGGCGGCGCACCTGGTCGCGCAGCTTGCCGGCGTGGGCCTGCAGGGCGTCGTCGTCGGGCGGGCTGGCCAGGCGCAGCGCGGCCACGTCGACCAGCAATTCCGCCGCCAATTGCCAGGCCGCCTGGACGCGTTCGCGCCGTTGGCGGACCAGATCGTCAGACAAGCGTGTCAGCATGGCGGCGTGGCGATCCAGCAGCACGGCCAGCTTGGCGTACAGCTGCCGCTCGCCGTCGAGCGGCGGGGCCACGGTGTCGAATTCCAGGGCGGCATGCAGCCCCAGCCGCGCCATCGCGTCGCGCCATTCGGCCGCGCGGTGCGTCGGCGCGTTGACGAAATTCAGTATCGGCAGCAGCGGACGGCCGCAGGCGGCCAGCAAGGCCAGTTCGTCGCGATGCTTGCTCAGGACCGGATCGCGCGCGTCGATGACGTACAGCGCCGCATCGCAATCGAGCATCTTGGCCAGCACGCGCGCTTCTTGTTCGTAGCGGCGGTGCGCTTCGGGCGAGTCCAGGAAGCGCCGGATGCGCGCCGGCCCGTCCAGGCGCTCGCCCGGGGCATCCAGGCGCTCCAGATACTCCAGCAGGGCGATGCTGTCTTCCATGCCGGGCGTGTCGAACCATTCGAGCACTGGCCGGCCGTCCAGCCGCAGGCGCGCGCCTTCGACGTGGCGGGTGGTGCCGGGGCTGTCGGCCACCTGGCCGAATGCGCTGTCGCGCGTCAGCGTGCGCAGCAACGAGGTCTTGCCGGTGTTGGTGTGGCCGACCACCGCCACTTTCAACATGGATTCAGTCATCGCCGGTCTCCAGCCAGCGCAGCGGCTGGTCGGCATCGCGCAGAATGTCGGCCGGCGCCATGCCGGCGGCTGCCAGGCGCTCGCGCCAGGCGTCCAGGCGCGCGGGGGCCGCGCCGTTCTCGGCCTGGCCGGCGGACAGCCAGACGCGCGTCCGGCCAGCCTTGCCGGCCAGCGCGGCGATGAGCGCCAGCGTGCCGCGATCGGGCGTCTGGCGCGCGTCGCAGGCGATCAGCAGGCGTCGCGCGCCGGCCTGGGCCAGCGCATCGAGCAGCCGATTGCGCTGCTCGCGCGTATCGAGGTTGCCCGCGTCTTGTACGCCGGCCGGCAGATCCATGGGCGGCCAGGCGCGATCGGACGGCAGTTCCAGGCCCACCAGCACGGGCTGGTCGCCCAGGTTGGCCAGTTGCGCCGGGCCGACCTGGGGTTGATGCAGCGGATCGGCGGGCCGGTCGATGCCGGTCGATTGCGCCGGCGGCTGCAGCCGGTCGCGCAGCGCCGCGTAGCCCGGCAGGGCCGTGTCGATGCGCAGCCGCCGGCGTGCCCGCCCGGCCTGCGCCAGGCACAGCAGCCCGGCCAGCAGGCGCGGCAGCACACCATAGACGGCCACCACGCCGATCAGCCACACCGACCATTGCGCCTGCGCGGCCGCCGGCAGCACCTGGCTGTTGTCGCTGGCGCGCACCACCGCATCGGCCGGGGCGGCGAAGCCGAGCTGCGCCGGCAGCCAGCCCAGCACCCGCGTGAGCGCGACGAATGTGTCGGGTTGCAGCAAAGTGGTGGCCCAGACGAAGCGGTAGCTGGCGGTCGACAGCATGACGACCAGCGTGGCCAGCGCCGCGCCCAGGCCCACCAGCCAGAGCAGGTGGCTGATCGTGCCGAACAGCCAGCGCAGCGCGCCGGCCCGCGCCAGCAGGTTCATCAGTGCCTGGGGCACCAGGGCGGCGTCGGGGCCGCGCGCCAGCTTGCGGGTCGCCCACAGCCACAGCCGGCCCAGCCCGGTGGCGCCGCCGGGGCGCAGCAGGAACGAAGCCAGCCACAGCAAGAAGGTGACGACATGCAGGCCCAGCAGCGCGCCCACCGCCCACAACACATTGACCGGGCGGCCGCCGTCGCCGAGCGCGCCGGCCGCCGAGGCGATGCCGGCCGCCAGCGCAACCAGCAGCAGCGCGGCGAGGCTCAGCACGGCGCCCTGGCGCCAGCGGGCCACCAGGCTGTCGAGCCCTTCGCGCCGGCCGAGCAGCGCGGCGCGCAGCAGGATGCGCGCTTCCAGCGCGTCGGGCCCGCCGCGCGCCTGGCGCACCGCATCGGCGTCTTCGAGCGGGCCCCAATGTTCTTCGCGCAGCCGGATGGTCTCGGCCAGCCAGTGCGCCTGCCAGCCGTCGGATGCGGCGGGGGGGAGAGAGTCGGCGGCCGGCCGCGTCATGTCAGCGCGGCCCCGGGCAGGCGCGCCGGCCGCGGGCCGGCGGAAGGCGGCATGCGCCGGTGGCGGGAATGGCCATTCACCCGGCGCGGGGCGGGGCGGAAGGCGCGGTCGCGCCGAACCAGTCGGCCAGCTTGCGGCTGGCCTGCTGCTTGACGTCGTCGTTGATATAGAACGCCACGGTGGCCAGCGCGGCCGTCATGACGCCGAGGTCGTCGGTGTAGCCCACCAGCGGCGCCAGGTCGGGGATGGTGTCCAGCGGCAGGACGAAATAGCCCAGCGCGCCATAGATGACCCGGCGCGCCCACTTGGGCGTGTCCGGGCTTTTTACGGCGTAGTACAGCCAGAGGGCTTTCTCCAGGGCCTGCCGGCCCGCCGCGGACGCGTGGCGCGTCGCCTTGCGCCAGAAGCGCTGGTCGGAGTAGGCCTTTTCGTAGGTCGGATTGGCAATCGGCATGGTCGGTCGGGATACGGGTTGCGTCCCCGGTCAGTCATGGGCAATAGCCCATTGTAGACCCCCGGCGGGGGTTGTGCCGCGGGCGCGCCGCGCCTACCGGCGCCCGCGCATCGCCGCGCGATATTGGCCGGGAGTCACGCCGGTGGCCTGCAGGAACGCCCGGCTCAGGTGGCTGGCATTGCCGAAGCCGCAGGCCTGGGCCACGCTGGCCAGGTCGTCCGGCGTGGCGGCCAGCAGCGTCCGGGCGTGCGCCAGGCGGCGTCCCAGCACCCAGGTATGGGGCGGCTCGCCGAACGAGGTGCGGAACATGCGCGCAAAATGGTAGGTGGACAGGGCCGCCACCCCCGCCAGCGTGTCCAGCGTCAGGGCGTCGGCCAGGTGCGCGTCGATATAGTCGCGCACGCGGCGCCGCACCGCCGGCGCCAGGCCGCCCAGCGCCGCCGGGCGGCGCGGCCGGCCGGTGTTCTCGGCCAGCAGGTGGTGCAGGATGGCCTCGGCGGCGCTGCTGGCCGCCAGCCGCGCCGCCGGCGCGTCCCAGTCGGTGGCCAGCAGGCCCCGGCACACGGCGGCCAGGGACGGGTCCTGGATATAGGTGCGGTCGCGCAGCTCCAGTTCGCGCGGTTCGCGGTCCAGGCGCATGACCGCTTCGCGCGCCAGGCGTTCCGGCGCGATGTACAGGTGCAGGAAACGCACTTCCTCGTTCATGCTCCAGCGCGAATGGTGGCGCGCCGGCAGCACGCAGAACTTGCCCGCGCCGCCGTGGCGGTCGCGCTGTTCCAGCCGGAAGCAGGTTTCGCCGCCCTGCAGGTACAGCGACAGCGTATGGTGGCCGGGAGTGTCGTAGTCCATCAGCGCGCGGCCGGCGCGCTGGTCGCGGTCCCATTGCGCCACCGCCAGGCCGGCGCCCAGCGAGGCGGCACGGTCCAGCCGGACGTGCGCGTCCCGCAGGGTGTGGAACAGGGCGAAATCGGACGGTGCCGATGCGATCTTGGCCATGACACGGCCATCGTACGCCAAGGCGCCGCCGCCTGCGCGCCGGCGCCCGGCGCCTGGCGGCAAAAACCGCAAGAAACGGCAATCGCCGCCCGCCCCGGCATCCTAGACTGGGCGCTCCACGCCATTGTTCCGGCCCGCCATCGTGAATCTGTTCCTGTATTTGTTGACCGTGCTGGTATGGGGGTCCACCTGGATCGCCATCAAGCTGCAGCTGGGGGTGGTCGCCATCCCCGTATCGATCTTCTACCGCTTTGCCCTCGCCGCGCTGCTGATGCTGGCCGGCCTGGCCGCCCTGCGGCGCCTGCAGCGGCTGGACCGCCGCGGCCATCTGCTGTGCCTGGGACAGGGCGTGTGCCTGTTCTGCCTGAACTTCCTGTGCTTCTACAGCGCCACCCAGTGGATTTCCAGCGGCCTGGTGTCGGTGGTGTTCTCGGCCGCGACCATCTGGAATGCGCTCAATGCCCGGCTGTGGTTCGGCACCCCCATTGCGCCGCGCATCATGGTGGGCGGCGCGTTCGGCCTGTGCGGCCTGGCCCTGCTGTTCTGGCCCGAGCTGGCCGGCCAGCAGGCCAGCCACGAGACCTTGCTGGGCCTGGGGCTGGCCCTGCTGGGCACGCTGTGCTTCTCGACCGGCAACATGCTGTCGTCGGCGCAACAGCGCGCCGGCATCGGCCCGCTGACCGGCAATGCCTACAGCATGCTGTACGGTTCACTGGTGCTGCTGGCCGGGTGCCTGCTCAGCGGCCAGCCGTTCGCCTTCGATCCGGCGCCGGCCTACGTGGGCGCCTTGCTGTACCTGGTGTTCATCGGCTCGATCGTCGGGTTCACCGCGTACCTGACCCTGGTGGGCCGGCTGGGCCCGTCGCGCGCCGCCTACTGCACGGTGCTGTTTCCCGTGGTGGCGCTGGCCATTTCGACAGTGGCGGAGGGCTATCGCTGGACATTGCCCGCCGTGGCCGGGCTGGCGCTGGTGATGCTGGGCAACGTCCTGGTGTTTGCCCGCCGCGGCGCGGGCCGGGCGCCGGCCCCGGCCGGGGCGACGCCGGCCAGGTAAGGCCCGCGGATTTCAGCGGAACGATACATCGATGGTGGCGGTGGCCTGGAAGGGGCCGATGCGCGGCGTCGGGCTCAGCCACTTCAACGAAGCGATGAAGCCGTGCTGCACCACATTGCTGTTGATGACGCCGAGCGGCACCACCGTGTTCATGGCCAGCTCGCGCGTCGGCTGCTCCGCATCCGCCAGCACGATGCCGAAGCCGCTGTCGCTGCGCGGCAGGATGGTCGTGCCGTTGACGACCGGATGGCTGGTGCTGAAGCTGCCCACCAGCGACCGGTTGCTGCACTGGTTGCCGGCGTTCGGGCCGGTCATGTTGATCTCCACCGTGAACGGCACGGATTTCTCGATCGCGCCGACTTGCGCGCGGTTGGCCGGGATGCGCCCGAAATTCACCGAGTTGCCCTGGTTGGCAATTACCTTGATGTCCGGGTTGCAGGCGATGAAGTGGATGCGTCCCAGGCCCGAGATCGCGGCGCGGTAGTTGGAGTTGGGACGGCTGTTCAGGCCGCCCACGCCATCCACCTGGAACAGGTCGTAGGTGCCGGTGTTGTTGATCTGCCCGTTGGCCGGCGGCGCCGCGCCGGTGGCCCTGATGAACACCGAAAACGTGACCGTCACCACTTGCGAGGTGGCGCAGCGGGACGCCCGCGAGGTGTTCCAGTACAGCCTGCAGTTGGTGCTGTTGGCGGGCGGCGCGGTGCCGGGGCCGACAATGACCCGACCGCCGTAGTCCAGCTCGTGGTTGACCGACTGGTAGGTCACGCCGACCTCAATGGAGGGATGGATCTGCGACAGCGTCTGGGCCGGGTCCCAGTACAGGTAGGCGTTCTCGCCCTGCGGGAAATTGTCGGTATCCACGCAGCGGAAGCTTACCGTGAAGTTCTCCGAGCGCCACAGCAGCCGGCCCGCGGTGATGTCGCCGGTCGACACGTAGATGTCCTCGTTCAGCGTGATGGTGCGGCGTATCGCCTCGGTCTGCGCATCCTTGCACGACAGCGCCAGGGCCGCCTGGGGCACCCCCAGCAAGGCCGCCAGCAAGACGATGAGTTTGGTCCAGTACGGATGAAACATGGCTAGCTTCCTTGTGGCCGCCCGTCGGGACGGCATTGCATTGCGACGTGCCGGTAGCCCGCCTCGGACGGCTCGAGCTCGGCAGGCGGCAGGTCATCCAGGTTCAGCAGGCAGCGCTCGCCCGGGGCGTCGCCCCACTGCACCGCCAGCACGTCGCCCGGCCGGACGCCGCTGACGAAGACCTGGCCTTGCGGGCCGGCCACGCCGCGATTGAGCCCGTCGCTGTTGAACACGTTGGCGCCCAGCGGCAGCGGCTTGCCATCGGGCCGCGTGGTGCGGATCATCAGGCTGCTGCCGCGCCGCGTGTCGAAGTCGACCCGGGCGATTGCTCCGCGCGTCGGCACTACGTTCACCGCCGCCTTGCTGGCGTCGATGTCGCTGCCCAGGTCGTCGGTGCGCAGCGCCACGCGGTTGAAGCGGTACGGGCTCATGCCCGAAATGACGGCATAGCCGTTGTCATCGACGCGCACGCCCGACTGGTTCTCGACGCCGATGCCGGCGCCGTCCGGCGCATGCACCAGCACGCTGGTGCGCTGCAGCGGCTGGCTCAGGGTCAGGCCGCCGCCGTGCACGATCGCGCCGCCTCGCACGCCCCAGTTGAACTGGCTGTATCGCTCCGAGCTCATCACGCCGGCGCTGAGCGCGCCCTTGCTGCCCAGGTAGTCCACGTTGGCCGTGCCGGTGGTGCCGGCGCCGTCCGAATGGCCGGCGCTCACGCCGTAGCCCAGGCGGTTGTCGTCCAGCGCGGTGCCGCTGACGCCGGTCTGGTAGCTGCTGCCGGACTGGCGCGAGTGGGTATAGGAAGAATTGGAACTGATGCGCGACGTCTCCGGGCGGCCCAGCGGGAACGACAGCGTCAGGCCGACCATGCGGTCGTTGTAGCCGTACTGGCTGCGCGTATCGCGCACGAACAGGCCGTACGTCATGAATTTCACGCGGCCGTTCACGCCGACCTGGATGTTGCGCTCCTTGTCATTCGAGCCCCAGTACGTCTGGTTGTTGTAGCTGGCGTACAGCGAGTGATCGTTCGACAGGCGCTGGTTGACGGCGACTTCCAGCCGGCTGCGCTTGTTGTAATAGCGATTGGACTGCACGTGGCGCTCGCGCGACGAGGACCAGCTCGGCGTGCCGTCGAAAGTCTCGCGCGGGTCCCAGTAATTGGCCTCGTAGTAGCCGTTGCGCCATTGATCGCGCTCCGCCGCCGCGTCATTGAAGTCGTAGTAGCCCGAAGTCGAATAGCGGTGGCCCACCAGGCGGAACTCGGTGCCGAGCTCATTGAGCGACTTGGAATACAGGAAGCGGTAGCTCTGCCCGGTCTTGGTGTCGCCGTTGGCAAGCTTGGTGCGGGCCGCCGTGACGTCGAACGACACCGACCCGAAGCTGCCCAGGCTTTGCGCCACGCCGAGCGCGGCCGCGCTGTAGTTCTCCGCCAGCAGCAGGCCGCCGTACGGGGTCGTGTTCGATTCCAGGCCGCGCGCCAGCGTGGCCTGCACGAAGGCCGGCCGATAATCCGTGTAGCCGTTGCGCAGTTCGCCGGCGTTGATTTCATAGCGCCACAGGCCCGGGCGCAGCATGGTTTCCACCGCCGAGAATGCCTGGCTGTAGCGCTGCACCGAGCCATCGGCCTCGATCACCGACACTTCCAGGTCGCCGCTCATGCGGTTGGGCACGATGTCGCTGATCTGGAACGGGCCCGGCGCCACATTGACCGCGTAGATCAGGCTGCCGTCCTGGCGGATCTCGACTCGCGCATTGCTGGCGGCCACGCCGCGCACCACTGGCGCGTAGCTGCGCTGGCTGTACGGCAGCATTTCGTCGTCGCTGGCGAGCTGGGCGCCGCGGAACTGCACGCTGTCGAACACGCCGTTGGCCGTGTAGGTGTCGCCCAGCGTGACGCGGCTGCGTATCGATTGCAGGTCGCGTTCCGCCCACACGCTTTGCGTGCGCCACTGCGTGTCGCCGCCGCTTTCGTGGTTGACCGTGGCATTGTGGCGCAGGCGCCAGGCGCCCAGGTTGATGCCGCTGTTGAACGAGGCGAAAAAGTAGTCCGAGTTGCCGTAGCCTTTCTGGTGGTTGTGCGTGCCGTTCAGGTTGTAGTTCACGAACGCGGCATTGATGCCCTGGTCGCGCAGCGACGGCTGGATGAAGCCGCGCGGCACCGCCACCAGGTAGCGCTGCGGCACGCTCAGGTCCAGGCGCTGCTGGTTGCCGTTATAGGCGACGTGCGCGTCCGGAATCAGCGCGGCGATGTTGGCGCAGGCCGCCGGCGTGGCGGCCTCGGTGGCCGTTTCCGGCAGCAGCACGCCCCAGTTGGCCAGTTGTGTCCGGTTCAGGCAAGGTTCGACGCGGGCCGCGGCGGACTTGACGAAAACGATGTCTTCGCGCGCGGTTTCCGTGCCGTTCAGGTAGACCGTGAACGGATACGTGCCCGGCAGGATGCCGCCCGGGCTGGTCAGCGCGGATACGTCGGCCTGGCGCGCGTCGCCGCGCAGGAAGTCCAGGTTGAATTCCTCTTGGGCGGCGGCGGGCTGGCCTGCGCCCAGCGCGCAGACAGCGGCGGCCAGGGGCGCCAGGCGAGGGACGACGAGGCCCCTCCGCGCCGCGGCGCGGATTCTGCAAAGCAAGATAGGCATGGTGAGCGGCGTGCGGGTCGTCAGTGCTGCAAGGGCACGTCGGCAACGTCGGAAACGCCGCCGTAGTCGTTGATGTAGCCGAAGCGCAGCGTGCCGCGCGAGGCGAGGTTCAGCTGCCGGAGCGGCACGGACAGCGTCTGGCCGGGCGCGATCATGTCTACATCGATGCCCTGGCCGGTGCCGCCGGCGGGCCGGTCCTGGATGTGCGCGAAGGTGACATGCAACGGGCTGGCGTTGCTGATCTTCAGCGTCTGGCCGTCGATACGCCATTGCAGGGCGCGCGCGGCCTCATCCAGGGTCGTCTTCAGGCCGGCCGGCCGGTAGAACAGCTTGATGCGGGTGCGGATCGCCACTTGCAGCGCATTGGCGGCCTCCGAGCGCGGCGGGATTTCCTGGATGTTGATCCAGAACAGGGATTCTCGGTCGCCAGGCAGGCCCTGGCCGGCATAGATGGTGCGCACCAGGGCTTCTTCCCCGGGCGCCAGCCGCATCAGCGGCGGCGTGATCGCCATCGGCAGGTTTTCCGGCATGACCGTGGCGTCGCCGGTATCCAGCCAGGTCTGCACCATGTAGGGCAGCGTGCTCTTGTTCGAGATCGCCACTGATGCCGAGGCGGCCTGTCCGTGGTAGACCACGCGCGTGGCCTGTACGTGGACGGCTGCCTGCGCGGCGCCGTGCAAGGCCAGGCCGAGCGTCGCCGCGCAGGCCAGGCGCCTGGCCCATGCCGCGCAGCGGTCGAATGCTTGGAAGAAAATCATGACAGTGCTCTGCGATAAAGCTGGCTATGCGCGGCGACCGGTGCGGGAATCGCTCCGCCCGCCGCGTTGCTTCGTTGCCGGACGCCGGCCGGATACCGCCCCGGCCGGCGCCCCGCCTTGCCGATCAGCGATACTCGATCGAGAAGGTCGAGGTGGCGTTGGCTTCGCCGGCGCCCACGGTCTGCTCGAAGGACTTGTAGCGAGCCTTCAGGTTGACCGTCGCGGTGCCGTCGGCGCCGACATTGACGATGGCCGGATCGGTGATGTCCTGGTTCAGCGGGAACACCTTGTCGGTGTTATCCAGGATTTCGATCCCCACGCCGGTGGCCACGCTCACGGCCAGCAGCTCGGGATGGCCGGCGGGAGCCTGGCCGTCGAAGCGGATGGTGTAGGCGCCCGGGTCGCAGTTCTCCAGGCCGATGGTGAAGGCCTTGGACGACGACACATCGCCGACGTTCTTGAACAGCGAAGTCGGGTACGTGCCGATGACCACGGTCTGGTCCTTGGTGGCGCTGGTCACGTCGCAGGTCGACTGGATGATCTCACCTTCGAATTTGACCGTGCCGGTCGCGGCCTGCGCGGCCACCGGCAAGACCCCCGCCAGGGCCAGGCCCAGGGCGGTCCGTTTGAAAATAGAAGTCACGCTGGAGTTCATGAAGAGTTTCCTGAAAATAAAAAAACGGAGATCCGGGCAAGTGCCTTATGGCAGTTTGTTTCGTGTCGCCGGCAATTATTCGAATGAATTGCAATGAGCCCAGCAGTTAATGCCCTTCTCCTTTCCGAATAATGCCGAACAACACAACTGATAATGAGCTCGGCGACAGAATATCGAAGGGATAACAAAAAGCTACGTTTTCTACGATCAAGAAAAGTCAATTTTCAAACCTTTTGTTTTTTGCGATGTCAGGTTTGAAAAGCAAATCGAAAGCTGCGTTTTTATTCGTATGAATATCCACTTCTTTCATTATGTCGGCTGAATGGACATAATTGGAAATGTTGTTTTAGTGGCTTAATGTAAATAACGCGCCGGCATTCCGCCCACGACAAAAAAGGGCTGGTGTCAAGCCCTTCGTACCAATGACTGACGGCATGAAACGGTAAGTGGGACAATAGGTTATCTATTGCGGAGGCGGCTATGGGAGGTCTCAGTATTGTGAGCTAGGAGCCACATAGGAGCGTCGGGAGAGTAAGGGGCATCGTGCTTCGTAGGGCTCGATTGCCTACACAGCGGCGCTTATCGGTTCATCGTAGCCCAATACGTCGTCACTTTTCAGAACAACGAATGCGCAGCTTCGGGCTACGCGCCCGAGGAATCATCCGTTTAGTCAGCGACCAGCATCCGCTCGATTTCGGGTGTGTGGTATTGCTGCAAAGGGATCGGGCGACTCATGCCGGCTGATGAACGCAATGCGCATCAGCCGGCCAGTCGATTTTTCGGATCCACGCTTGGCGTTGGAAAGCGCCACGCTCGGCTTGTCCCCTGATGGAGGACGCGCACAGTCTCATGCAAGCGACCGGGTCAGGCTTCCAACAGGTGCTGCAGGTAATGCGCGACATCGACTGTTTCAATGCCGTGTTTTGCATTGAAGGTGTTGGCCTTGTCCCACCACATCCCATCACCCAGCGCGAAGGCGGCCCGGTAGCGCGTCATGACATCATCAGGAGCCAATGCAAGGTCGGCGCGCAACTTATCCAGCGACCACAGCGTCTTCTCGAACGCATATCCGGTGACGCGCTCGACGACCTCGGCCAACTCGCCATAGGAAATCGTATCGCCGGCCACATACACCACCTCGTTGGCGATGCGCGGCTCGGCCAGCAGTATCTCCGTGGTGAGCCTGCCAATGTCTTCCGGCGTCGTGACCGTGACCCTGGTGTCCCAGGTGCCCAGGCCATGGACAGTCCTGGCGGCAAGGTTCACCACGTCGAACGCCGGCTCGAACAGGAAGCTGGTGAACATGCCGGTGGAGATGATCACCCACTCGGTCTGCTGCTGCGCGCGCAGCAGTTGGCGTACGTCGTATTGCTCGTCGAACACCGGCTGGCCGCTGCCTTGTCCGACCACATCGTAGTCAACGCCGAACTGCCACGGGAAATAGCGCTCGACCTCGGCGTCTAGCGCGGCGCGGGTGATTTTCAACTGCGTGCCGGGGCCAGCGACAAAGCCGGTGCAATTGACTACCGTGCGATAGCGCTCAAACAAGGCTTGCAGGGCGGCGGCATCGCCCGCCAGATCGAAGCCAATGACCTCCACGCCCAACGCCTGCAGGATACCGAGACTTTCGATATCGCCGGGGCGGGAGCTAGAGACAGTCTGCGGTGAGACAACAACCGTGACCGATTGGCGGCGCTCGGCCGCGCGCGGAGCGAGCGCACGCAGCACCGCCATGCCCAGTTGACCGGCGCCAAGGACCAACAGGTCACGGCGATTGGATTCTTTTGCTGACATAGACATAATTTCTCATAATCAAATAAATGAATGATTTCGCACCAGCCCGCGAGAACGGTCAACGAGCGACTCCGTGACGAGAATCACGCAAAATTGTGCTTCCATACTTGTCACATGCATGGAAGTTTAGTTCCATGGCAGTAGATGAAAAAGCGGACAAAGCAACATTCAATATTTGAATAAATGCAATAATTAGTCATTTCAGTCCTGATGCGATGAAGGCTCCAACCCTGGCGCCTTAGCGCGCCCACCCTCACAAGGAGATGTTCACCATGGATAGACTGCAAGCCATGGAGACTTTCGTGCGCGTGATCGAGGCCGGCAGTTTCAAACAGGCTGCCAATACGCTGAACGTGCTTCCCTCAACCGTCACGCGCAACATCAAGGAACTGGAATCGCACCTCGGCACGCGGCTGCTCAATCGCACGACGCGCGCTGTCAGCGCCACCGATGCGGGTCTGCGCTTCTACGACAGTTGCAAGGCGATCCTGCGTGAACTGCAGGAGGCAGAGGCCCAAGCCTCTCAACAAGCCGAAGCGCTGCACGGCACGATCAAGATCGGCACCACCTCGTCGCTGGCGAGGCATTGCCTGATTGCAGCCTTGCCGGCGTTCATGCGCCGCCACCCCCGAGTCGAACTGGAACTGCATCTGTCTGACACCACGGCAGATGTCGTTCGACAGGGACTGGACTGTGTCATCCGCACCGGCACCCTACGCAGCTCACAGTTGGTGGCCCGGCGCATCGGCCGCTTTCACTGGATCGTCTGCGGCGCCCCGGATTACCTTTCGCAGCACGGAACGCCTGACAGCCTGCAGGCCTTGCAACAGCATGTCGCGGTAGGCTACCTCGGCGGCCACGCTGGCCGCCTGGCACATTGGAATTTCCAGGACGGCGCGCAGACCATTGCCATTGCCATGCGGGAATGCATACGCGTTGATGACACCGACGCCTACGTGGAAGCCGGTATCGCCGGCCTGGGCCTGATCCGCGTGGCCAGCTACATGGTGCGAGATCACTTGGCTGCAGGCCGACTGGTCCGTGTGCTGGAGGCGGCGCATGCCGAACCGGAGCCAATTTCCGTTCTTTACCCACACAGCCGGCACCTTTCCCCGGTCGTGCGGGCTTTCGTCGACTGGGGCAGCGAAGTGGTGGCGCGGGCATCAAGCCAGTGGTGATGCAACTGGCCATTGAAGACCTGCGGCTCCACCCTGATTCTGCGCTCTTACAAGTTTTCGATCCTGTGCGATGAAGGCTCCCAGCACGCGGGTGACTACGACTGCCTCAGTCCCCCGGCTGTGCTCGCCAGAATCTCGGCCAGAGAACACGGCGCGCATCCAGTCAAACGCTCGATGTCACCGCTGACGAGGTCATAAGCGCCGCGCGCCTGCCGCGCCTTCATGGATATCACTGCGTCGATAATGACCTCAGGCAGCCCCGCCTTGATCAGCCCGGCTCGCAGTCCTTCGGCGGGCATCACGTTCAAGACGAAAGGACGCTGCACAAGCTGCTCAATCAACCTGCAGACCGTTTCACTGCGCAGGACGTCAGATCCCGTCAACTGATAAATGGCGCCCTCGTGGCCCTCACTGGTCAGTGCAGCGGCTGCCGCTTTGGCCACATCACTGCGCGAAACGAAACTGACGCGACTGTCCGCGAGCGCGGAAAGCCCGCCTGCAGTCAAGGACATCCGCACCTCTTCGGCCAGCGTCTCGGAAAAATAGCTCATTCGCAGAATCGTCCAAGCCGGGATCGTGCTCTTGATCAACGCCTGCTCACTGTGCCAGTACGCCGCGCCAACGGCTGGCTCCTCCTCACGTTGCGTCCCGGTTGCCGACAACAGGAAGACGTGGCCGACCTGGGCGCGTGCCGCCGCATCCAAGGCCGCCAGCATCTGGCGTGAGCGGATCCCCGGCCGCAAATCAGGCCCGGGAATCAAGAGCAGGCGATCCAGGCCCTGATAGGCCGCCACCAATGTCTCGGGTTGGTCGTAGTCGCCCACGCGGCCTGCATAGGCTCGATCGGTCTTGGGCGTGCGCGAAATCGCCACCAGATCTTCGGTCGCGACCGTTTCCACCAATGCCTGGACCACTGCGCTGCCAAGCTGGCCACTGGCACCGCTCACACCTATTCTCATCATCACACTCCATAGTTATTTATTGTTCGTTAGGATAAATTGGTTCCTATAATCCAACAAGAACGCACTAATTCATGCGTGAGGTACACCAATGTTCCTGTCGGCACAAAGGAGAAGCCATGGAGAATTTGGAGGCTGAATGTCGCGGCCTGGCAGACGTGATTGCACGCATTGGCGACAAGTGGACGGTCATGGTCTGTGGCCATCTGTCAGAAGGCACCCACCGTTTCAACGCGTTGAAGCACCGTATCCCCGGCATCTCTCACCGGATGCTGACCATCACCCTGCGCGGACTCGAACGCGATGGACTGGTGGCGCGCAAGGCCTATGCCACCGTCCCGCCGAAGGTCGAGTATTGCCTGACCCCATTGGGGCGAAGCCTGACAGAACCTCTGGCAGCCCTGGCAAGTTGGGCGCGAGAGAACCGGCCGGCCCTTGAACAAGCCCGTGCCGCATTTGATCGTCGTACCGCGCAGGACTGACCTGACCTTGTCGGAGAGCAGCGCTGGCGCTGTGAAGTGATGAAGCACGCCGGTAATCAGCGGCGCATGCGAGGCCTCATCCCATCAAGTCGCGCCACTTGGTCATGCGCGCGCCCAGGTCGAGCGTATCGCCATCCACGCTGAAGCGGCCGTCGCCCTGGTGATGGATCAATCGCGTTTCCTTGCGCGCGGCGTCGATCCAGATACGCTGGACCTCCAGCACCCAAAGGTTGTAGCGGCGTGCCCAGCCGTCATCGGCGACGCGGCATTCCAGGTTCGCCCAACACTCGCGCACCAGTGGCGCCTCCACGGTTTGCGCGGATGCGGGTGTCAGGCCGAAATGGGCGAACTTGTCGAGCGACTCGCCCGAGCAGTTGCCGATGTCCACCACCGCCTCGGCCAAATCCACCGTGGGCACGGCCAGCACGCATTCGCCTGTGTCCGACAGGGCGTGATGGCTGTGGTCCCATGGCCCTATGATGGCCCCGACCAGGGGCGGATCGTGCTGCATCATCATGTGGAAGCCCATCGTCATCAGGTTGGCGCGGCCATCGGCATCGCGCGTGGCGACCAGCACGATAGGGCCGGATTCGAGGATGCGGTAGGCCTTTTCGGCAGGCAACTCGTTGAGCATGGTGTGATCTCCTGATGCACCAGAGAGGCACGCAGCATCCAGCCGCGTGCCCGCCCTCGTGCGAATTTACTCCGCGAAATCAGTGGCATCGGATGCGCCACGCCATGCGTCCAGATCCTTGCGAACCGCCTGCATCTTCTGCTCGGCCTCGACGATCCGGCGGCCAATCTCCCAATAGCTGGCCGTCATCAGCGCATTGACACTGCGCGCCGTTGCCTGCCGCGCAGCATCCAGTAACTCCACAATGCCGCCGTGGATGCCGGCATAGCCAGTCGGTAAGGCGGCGCGTTTCCCCGCTGCCGTAGGCGTCTTCCTTGTCATGCTGTCGCCTCCATAGAACGGGATGCCCCAGTAATGGCCAGCCGCCGATTCGCCACCAGTTCGGCCGCATCCCGCACCGGCTTATCCTCGGTATGAACATAGTGCATAAACATCGCCACGGTCTTGTGGCCTGTGAGCCTCATGCCCACCTTGGTCGGCACGCCCGAATTGGCAATATCGGTCGTCGCACGGTGGCGGATGCCGTGCGTACCGACGTGCGGGACACCGGCAGCCTTGAGCACGCGCGTCCAGCCACCGTAGTGTTCGCCGTGAGTCATGTGCCGGGCCGGGTCATTGGGTGACGGCAGGACGTAGGGGCAGCCCTCCCGGCGCGGCGCAGTGGACAGCAACCGATAGGCTTCCTCGCTCATGGGCTTGGAAATGCCACCCGTCTTGCTGTCGGGCCAGACGACCCGCCGATTCTCCAGATCAACCCAGCCCCATTCGAGTGGGCAGATTTCAGAGCGGCGGGCAGCGAACTCGAATTGCAGGCGAATCGCCAGCGGAATGACGTAGTTCTCTAGTCCCTCGGTCTCCAGATGCTCCAGGTGACGGAAGATCCGTACCAACTCGTCGTCCACGATAAGCCGGGTTTCCTTGCCGGGCGGGTACATCGGGACGTGGCGGCACGGATTCGTGCCGTCCGGGCGCAGCCCCCACACCTCGGCCAGGTTGAACATCTTGCGCAGCACGCCGAAGGTACGGTTGGCCTCGGCCTGCTTGTAGGCCAGCTTCTTCATCAACGCAGCCACGTCCGGGCGCTTTACGTCCTGCACCTTCGTCCGGCCCATGATCGGGATGATGCAACGGTCGATGACGCCCTGATAGCCGCGCTGCGTGCTGGGCTTGTTGCGCTGCTTCGAGTAGTCCTCCATGAAGGTGTGGCAAAACTCCTTCATCGTCGGTGCCTTGCGGGCGGCATTCTTGGCTGCGCTGGGGTCGCCGCCCTTGCGCACCTCGGCCAGCCATTCCTGCGCCATTGTGCGTGCCTGATCGACCGTCAGTTCCCCGTACTGGCCCAGGGCAGGCTTGCGGCGCTCGCCGGCGTTCGTGCGGTACTGGAGCATGAACACCTTGCGGCCCGCCGGGGTGATCTTGCACAGGAAGCCGGGCACCAAGGTGTCCCGCAGTTCGACGGCCTTGTCTTGGGGGTGTGCCGCATCGACTGCGGACTTGGTGAGCTTGATCTTCGCCATGATGACTCCTAGGAAAGCCCGGTTTACAAGAGCCGCATGGGAGCCACGCGAGGGGAAGCCGGGTCAAGTTTCGGAAAGCACCGGCATATGTTGAACTCGCCTAAGTGATTGATAAACCTGCTGTATCGAGCCTTGGCGTAGTCCAGCGAAATGCGATGCTGGAGTCATCGTGAAACAAAAAACCCGCTACGCGGGCGTCGTCGTAGCGGGTTTCAGGGGGGCTAGAAGGGAATAGCGATGGTGCCGGTGAAAGGAATCGAACCCTCGACCTTCTCATTACAAGTGAGCTGCTCTACCAACTGAGCTACACCGGCGGGTGCGCCGCTGCGCGGAGGCGGCGGGCAAAGGGACTGCATTGTAGTAAATCCGGGCGCCACGGCCCAGCGAGCGGCCTACTTGACGATGGTCAGGTGCGGGCGCTTGGGTTCGTCGCCCCCTTCGGCCGGTTCCGCGGGCGCGGATTCGGACTGGCCGGGGACGGCCTCGGCCGCCGGGGCGGCGCTGTCGTCGCGGACGGGAGGCTCATAGGGCTGGACTTCGAAACCCATGCCGGCGCCTGTCTCGCGGGCGTAGATGGCGCTGACCGCCCCGATCGGCACCGACACGTTCTCGGTGACGCCGCTGAAGCGGGCCTGGAATTCGATGAATTCATTGCCCAGCACCAGCTTGTTGGTGGCCAGCGTGCCCACGTTCAGCGTGATCTGGCCGTCGCGCACGTGGGCCGCCGGCACCATGGTGTGCTCGTCGACCTGCACGGTGATGTACGGCGTATAGCCGTTGTCGGTGCACCATTCGTGCAGCGCGCGCAGCAGATAAGGCTTGGTGGAAGTTTCACCCATATTGGACAACCCTTGGCGCTCAGCGACGCATGACTTTTTCGGACGGCGTCAGCGCTTCGATGTAGGCCGGACGCGAGAAGATGCGTTCCGCGTATTTTTGCAGCGGCGCGGCGTTCTTCGGCAGTTCGATGCCGTAGTGGTCCAGGCGCCACAGCAGCGGCGCGACGGCCACGTCCAGCATCGAGAACTCGTCGCCCAGCATGTATTTGTTCTTGAGCAGCAGCGGGGCCAGCTGGGCCAGCCGGTCACGGATGTTCTGGCGGGCGTTGACCAGCTTCTTCTCGTCGGGCTTGGCGCTGCGGTCTTCCAGCGTGGAAACGTGGACGAACAGTTCTTTCTCGAAGTTGTACAGGAACAGGCGGGTGCGCGCGCGCATGACGGGATCGGCCGGCATCAGTTGCGGGTGCGGGAAGCGCTCGTCGATGTACTCGTTGATGATGTTCGACTCGTACAACACCAGGTCGCGCTCGACGAGGATGGGCACCTGCCCGTACGGGTTCATGACCGAAATGTCTTCGGGCTTGTTGTACAGGTCGATGTCGCGGATCTCGAAATCCATTCCCTTCTCGAACAGCACGAAGCGGCAGCGTTGCGAGAAAGGGCACGTGGTTCCGGAATAGAGCACCATCATGGCGGTAAGTCCTTGTATGAAAAGCGAAAGGCCAGCGCTGCTAATCTAGCAGGCGCTGGCCCCGATTGCCAGGGTGGGATAGGTGTGCCGCCCTATCGGGATTGCGTTGCCGGCCGGCGCGGAGCCGGGCCGGCAACCTGGCGGGGCATTGATAATCAGCGCACGTGTTTCCAGTAGGAAGCGTTCAGGCGCCAGGCTACCACCAGGAACAGGCCCAGGAACAGCAGCACCCATACGCCCAGTTGCTTGCGGAAGAGCTGGCCGGGTTCGGCCATCCAGGCCAGGAACGCGGTCAGGTCGGCCACGTCGTTGTCGTACGCGGCGGCCTTGGCGGGATCCAGCGCCTTGAACTTGGCGTCGACCGAGGCATGGCCGTGGAAATCGGCCACCGGTTCGGTCTTGACGGTGGAATAGCCCTGGGCGTCGTAGGTGGTGGTGACGCGTTCCCAGCCCTTGGCGCCGTCCTGGCCCGTGACCTCGTGCATGGCCACCGTGGTGAGCTCGCGCGGCCCCTGCAGTTCCCACAGGGCGTGCGGCATGCCGACGTTGGGGAACACCAGGTTGTCCCAGCCGGTGGCGCGCGCGGTGTTGCGGTAGAACGTGCGCATGTAGGTGTAGATGTAGTCGGCGCCCGACGGGCCGGCGTTGATCGACTTCGCGCGCGCGATGACGGAGAGGTCCGGCGGCGTGGTGCCGAACCATTTCTTGGCGTCCTCGGGCTTCATGGCGACGGTCATGAGGTCGCCGACTTTCTCGCCCGTGAAAAGCAGGTTTTCCTTGATCTGGTCGTCGGTCAGGCCGATGTCCTGCAGCTTGTTGTAGCGCATCGAGGACGCGCTATGGCAGTTCAGGCAGTAGTTGACGAACAGCTTGGCGCCGTTCTGCAGCGCCGCGACGTCGTTGACGCGGTTGGGCGCGGTTTCCAGCGGGTAGCCGCTCTCGGCGGCGTACGTGGCGGTACACGTGAGCGTCAACGCTACGGCACCAATCAGCTTCTTGATCATGGTCATTCCGTTATGGGTTCGTGGCTCAGTGGGCATGGAACGTGACGCGGTCGGGAACCGGCTTGAACGTGCCGAGGCGGCTCCAGACGGGCATCAGGAAGAAGAAGCCCAGGTAGATCAGCGTGCCGATCTGCGAGGTCAGGTTGTACGCGTCGCTGGGCGGCTGCGTACCCAGGAAACCCAACACCAGGAAGTTGACGATGAAAATGCCGTACAGGACCTTGTGCCAGCCCGGACGGTAGCGGATGGACTTGACGGGCGAGTGGTCGAGCCACGGCAGGAAGAACAGGATGACGACGGCGCCGCCCATGGCCACCACGCCCCAGAACTTGGCGTCGATGACGCGCAGCAGGACGGCGATGACGATCAGCAGGCCGGGCACGGCGATGCGCATGAAGCCCTTCAGGTTGCTCTTGACCAGCAGCGCGACGGCGCCCAGCACGGCGGCCCCGGCCAGCACCCACGTGAATTCGTTGGTGGTGGCGCGCAGCATGGAGTAGAACGGCGTGAAGTACCAGACCGGCGCGATGTGCGGCGGGGTCTTGAGCGGATCGGCCGGAATGAAGTTGTTGTATTCCAGGAAGTAGCCGCCCATTTCAGGCGCGAAGAACACGATGGCCGCGAAGACGATCAGGAAGCCCGCCACGCCCATGATGTCGTGGACGGTGTAGAACGGGTGGAACGGGATGCCGTCCTTCGGGCGGCCGTGCTTGTCCTTCGGGCCCTGCTTGATCTCGACGCCGTCGGGGTTGTTGGAGCCGACTTCGTGCAGCGCCACCAGGTGGGCGGCCACCAGGCCGATCAGCACCAGCGGGATGGCGATGACGTGGAACGAGAAGAAGCGGTTCAGGGTGGCGTCGGAGACGACGTAGTCGCCGCGGATCCAGATGGAAAGCTCGGGGCCGATGAACGGGATGGCCGAGAACAGGTTGACGATCACCTGGGCGCCCCAGTAGGACATCTGGCCCCAGGGCAGCAGGTAGCCGAAGAACGCTTCGGCCATCAGGCACAGGAAGATGGCCACGCCGAAGATCCAGACCAGTTCGCGCGGCTTGCGGTACGAGCCGTAGAACAGCCCGCGCAGCATGTGCAGGTAGACCACCACGAAGAACATCGAGGCGCCGGTGGAGTGCATGTAGCGCACCAGCCAGCCCCACGGCACCTCGCGCATGATGTATTCGACCGACTGGAACGCGCGTTCGGCGTCGGGCTTGTAGTGCATCACCAGGAAGATGCCGGTGACGATCTGGAGCACCAGCACCAGCAGCGCCAGGGATCCGAAGAAGTACCAGAAGTTGAAGTTCTTGGGCGCGTAATACTCGGACAGGTGCGCTTTCCAGGTGGAAGTCACCGGGAAGCGCCGGTCCAGCCAGCCCAGCAGGCCTGTTGTCTCGACGGTTTTTTCGCCAGCCATCAATGGCTCCTTCTATACGGGGCGTATTTTGCTAAGGTCGGGGTAGGAGGCTGCGCTGCTCGCGTCAGGCCTTGTTATCTTCGTCAACCCCGACGATGATGCGGGTGTCGCTCAGGTATTGGTACGGCGGGACTTCGAGGTTGTCGGGCGCGGGCTTGTTCTTGTACACGCGGCCGGCCATGTCGAAGGTGGAGCCGTGGCAGGGGCACAGGAAGCCGCCTTCCCAGTTGGCGGGCAGGCCGCCGCCGCCGCCGGTCTCGAAGTGGGCGGTGGGCGAGCAGCCGAGGTGGGTGCAGATGCCGACGCAGACGAACAGGTCGGGCTTGCGCGACCGGTATTCGTTCTGGGCGTATTCGGGCGTGAAGCCCGGGCGCTCGGAGTTGGGGTCGGCGACGAACGCGTCCTGGGTCTTCAGGCCGGCGAGCTGTTCCTCGGTGCGGCGGATGATCCAGACCGGCTTGCCGCGCCATTCGACGGTGCGCATCTGGCCCGGGGCCAGGGTGGCCACGTCGACTTCGACGGGCGCGCCGGCGGCGCGGGCTTTTTCAGAAGGGGCGAAGGTGCTGACGAACGGGACGGCGGTTGCCACGCCGGCGACTCCGCCCACCGCACAGGCGGTCGTTACCCAGAAACGGCGCGAAGGATCTGGTGGGAGGTTGGGATCAACCGCACCGTCATCGTCATGCACCAGCGTATCCTGACTCATCTTCCTATCCTTGTTGATGCGCCCGCAGTGCCTGTAGCATCAGGCTTGCAGCATCCGTTATGCCGAAATATGTAACAACATAGCAACCGCGTATTATAGCGCCTGCCCACTGACGGGCGAACGACGTAAGGAGCATTCATGAGCAAAGCATCGGGTTTTCTCAAGGAATTTCGCGATTTCGCCGTCAAGGGCAATGCGATCGACCTGGCGGTTGGGGTAATCATTGGCGCGGCATTCGGCAAGATCGTCGATTCGGTGGTCAAGGACCTGATCATGCCGCTGGTCAACTTCATCCTGGGCGGCTCGGTCGACTTTTCCAACAAGTTCCTGGTGCTCTCGGCGCCGGAAGGCTACACCGGCCCCATGACCTACGCCGACCTCACCAAGGCCGGCGCCATCGTGCTGGCGTGGGGCAACTTCCTCACCATCCTGATCAACTTCCTGCTGCTGGCGCTGGTGGTGTTCATCATCGTCAAGGCGATCAACGCGGCGCGGCGCAAGGAAGAAGAGGCCCCGGCTCCCGAAGCGCCCGCCGAAGACCTGGTGGTGCTGCGGGAAATCCGCGACCTGCTGAAGAAATAAGCGCGGCGCGGGTGGCCGGCCTACACCGGGTTGTCGATGTCGACGAATTCGACCCGGATGCCGAACTGGCGCGCCAGCGCGTCGCCCAGCGCCTGCACGCCATAGCGCTCGGTGGCATGGTGGCCGGCGCCGATGAACCCGACGCCGGTCTCGCGGGCCAGGTGCACGGTGGGCTCGGACGCCTCGCCGGTGATGTAGGCGTCGACGCCCGCTTCCACGGCGTCGGCGAGCATTCCCTGGGCGGCGCCCGTGCACCAGGCCACGCGGCCCAGCGGGCGATCCGGCTCGCCCACCACCAGCGGCTCGCGCTGCAGGCGCTCGCGCACCCGCTGGGCCAGCGCGCCCAGCGTGGCCAGGCCGGGCGCCGTGCCCAGCCAGATGAGGTTGTCCGGCCCGCAGGCCGCGGGCGCGCCGTCGGCCAGGTACTGCGGCGCCAGGCCCAGCACTTGCGCCAGTTGGGCGTTGTTGCCCCATTGCGGGTGCGCGTCCAGCGGCAGGTGGTAGGCGAACAGGTTCAGTTCGTGCGCCAGCGCCAGGGCCAGCCGCGTGCGGCGCGGCCCGCGCACGCGCGGGTCCTCGTTCTTCCAGAACCAGCCATGATGCACCAGCACCGCATCCGCGCCGCGTTCGATGGCCGCGCGCAGCAGCGCCTCGGAAGCAGTGACGCCGGTGATAATGTGGCCTATCTGCGGCCGGCCTTCCACTTGCAGGCCGTTGGGACAGTAATCTTTGAAGCGCGCCGCTTGCAGCGTGGTGTCCAGCCAGGCTGCCACTTCGCGGGTGTCGACAGTTTTCATTGCCCTACCTTGTCAGGATCATGCGTCGCTACTGGCTGATATTCGCTCAGGCCGTCACGGTATGTCTGGCCATTTTATTCGTCGTGACCACCTTGCGGCCCGACTGGCTGCGCCTGTCGGCGCCCGCCCCGGCCGGCGCGCCCGCCCTGCCGCCGACGGCGCCGGCGGATTCCAGCTATGCGGCGGCGGTGACCAAGGCCGCGCCGGCAGTGGTCAATGTGTTCACGACCAAGCACGTCAATGTGCCGGTCGTGCCGCTGCCCGATGATCCGGTGCTGCGGCAGCTGTTCGGCGAGGTGCCGGGCCTGAGCCGCCGTCAGGCGTCCACCAGCCTGGGTTCGGGCGTGATCGTCAGCGGCGAAGGCTACGTGCTCACCAACTATCACGTCGTGGAGGCGGCCGACGCCATCGAAGTCGCGCTGGCTGACGGCCGCAGCGGCAGCGCCAAGGTGGTGGGCGCCGATCCCGAGACCGACCTGGCGGTGCTGAAGCTGGACCCCGGCATCCGGCCCCTGCCCGTCGCCGCGTTCGCCGCCGATCGCAGCCTGCGCGTGGGCGACGTGGTGCTGGCCATCGGCAACCCGTTCGGCGTCGGGCAAACCACTACCCAGGGCATCGTATCGGCGCTGGGACGCAACGGGCTGGGCATCAACACCTACGAGAACTTCATCCAGACCGACGCGGCGATCAACCCCGGCAATTCCGGCGGGGCGCTGATCGACGCCCAGGGCAACCTGATCGGCATCAACACCGCCATCTATTCCGAATCGGGCGGCTCGCTGGGCATCGGGTTCGCCATTCCGATCGATGCCGCGCGCAAGGTCATGGAGGACATCATCAAGACCGGCTCGGTGCGGCGCGGCTGGCTGGGCATCGAGCCCCAGGATGTCACGCCCGACCTGGCGCGCGCCTTCGGCCTGGCGCCGGACACCCGCGGCGTGGTCATCGCGGGCGTCATGCGCGGCGGGCCGGCGGGCAAGTCGGGGCTGCGCGTCGGCGACATCGTGCTGACGGTGAATGATGCGCCGGTGCAGGATACGGTGTCGATGCTGCGCTTGATCGCGGCGCTGCCGCCCGGCGAGAAGGCCACCTTGGGCATCCTGCGCGGCGGCAAGGCGCGCGATGTCACGGTGGTCGTGGGCACGCGGCCCGCGCGGCCGCGCTAGTAGCGAAGGCGCTCAGGCGCCGGCGGGCGGTTCCGCGTCGGCCTTCGCGGCGGCCGGTGCGCGCGGGCCATCGGCGATCAGCCGCGCGATGGCCACGATTTTCTTGCGGGCGTCGGTGGGCAGGCGGTCCATCAGGGCTTGCAGTTCGGCGGCGTAGCCGTCGGGCTCGGCCGCCGGCGGCGGTTGCCGGGCCTGCGCCCCGGATGGCCGCGCCAGGGGTTCGACGCCGTCCGTGAGCCAAGGCACCGATGTGTTCAGTGCCAGGGCGAGGCGCTGCAGCGTGCTGCGGGCGGGTGAGTACGCGTCACCCCGGGCCAGTATGCGGTGGATGGACGACTGGGGCACGCCTGAGATACGTGCCAATTGATTCTGGCTTTTGATGCCGCGCCATCGCATCTGGGCGCGCAAACGGTGTGCGAGCGTCATGCCGGCAATTTACGGTTGCCGGGCGCGGGCGGACAAGAGTAAAAGCGTCCGCTTTATGTGTGGCGACGACATAGGCCGGGCGGCGGCCGTCCAGGGCAGCGCCCGGGGTAGAGGGACGGTGTCAGCGGTGTTCGGTCAGGCTGCCCGCCGCGTCTTCGGCGTCTTCGTCTTTCCTGCCGGGCGTGACCATGCGCGCGCAGATCAGGCCGACTTCATACAGCAGGCACAGGGGCACCGCCAGCATGAACTGGCTGACGACGTCGGGCGGCGTGACCACGGCCGCGATCACGAAGGCGCCGACCACCACGTAGCCGCGCGCGCTGCGCAGCTTGTCGAGTTCGACGATGCCGGTCTTGACCAGCAGCACCACCGCCACCGGCACTTCGAAGGTAATGCCGAAGGCCATGAACATGGTCATCACGAAGCTGAGATAGGCCTCGATGTCCGGCGCCGGCGTGATCGACTGCGGCGCGAACGTGGCGATGAAATGGAAGACCGTGCGGAACACGAAAAAGTAGCAGAACGCCATGCCCAGGATGAAGAGCAGCGTGCTGGAGACGATCAGCGGCAGCGCCAGGCGTTTTTCGTGCCGGTACAGGCCGGGCGCCACGAAGGCCCAGGCCTGGTACAGCACGACGGGCAGCGCGACGACGAAGGCGGCCATCAGGGTGACCTTGACGGGCACCATGAAGGGCGTGATGACACCGGTGGCGATCATGCGCGTGCCTTCGGGCAGCGAGGCCAGCATGGGCTGGGCCAGCACGTCGTAGATGACGGAGGCGCCCGGATAGATGAACAGCACGACGAACACGCCGATCACGGCGAGCGCCGCCTTCATGAGGCGGCTGCGCAGTTCGACCAGGTGCGAGATGAAGGTTTCTTGCGGCTGTTCCTGGTCCAGCGTGTCTTGCTTGGCGTCCTGGGTCACGGTGCGGTACCGGTGTTTTGCTTGGTGGGGGACTGCGGCTCGGACGGCGCGGCGGGCGCCGGCTCGCCGGACGGCGCGGGGACGGCGGCCGGCGCCGGTTCGGCCGAAGGTGGCGGGGCAACTGCCGGCTGGGCACCGGATACGGCCTGCGTGGCTTCGCGCGCGGTGTCGTTCAGGCCGGTGCGCAGGGAATTTTCGGTCTCGCGCAGCGACGAGGTCATGCTGCTGGCCGCCTCGTCCATTTCGCTCTTGAACTTGCGCAGCTCGTCGAGCTCGATTTCGCGCTGGATGTCGCTCTTGACGTCATTGACGTAGCGCTGCGCGCGGCCGAGCAGGTGGCCGACGGTGCGCGCCACTTTGGGCAACCGTTCGGGGCCGATGACGATCAGCGCGATGACGCCGATTACCATCAGCTCGGTGAAACTGACATCAAACATGCGGCGTCTGCTCGCTCAATCAGATGGACAGGAGCAATGCCTGGCGGCATTGCTCCGGGAGAGGCTGGTGGCGGGGATCAGGAGTTGGTCTTTTCTTTGGCCTGGACGTCGATGGTGTCGTCCGCGACCTTCTGCTGGGTGACCTGGTCGGCGGGCTTGTCGGAATTGGCATCCTT
The DNA here is from genome assembly GCF_002261345.1 of Bordetella genomosp. 2. GTDB lineage: Bacteria > Pseudomonadota > Gammaproteobacteria > Burkholderiales > Burkholderiaceae_B > Bordetella_A. Next base: position 36,520 of record NZ_NEVT01000002.1, read on the forward strand.
CATGCCTTCCTTGAAGCCCTTGACCGCGCCGCCGAGGTCGCTGCCGATGTTGCGCAGTTTCTTGGTGCCGAATACGAGAGCAATGATGACCAGGACGATCAACCAATGCCAGATGCTGAAGCTACCCATGACGGTTCTCCGTGATTATGCGTTGGGAGCCATGCGCCCTTTCCAGGGACGCTGACCGCCGAGAATGTGGAAATGCAGGTGCGGGACTTCCTGGCCGCCTTCGGCGCCCGAGTTCGCCATCAGGCGGAACCCGCCTTCGGGCCCCGGACGGCAGCCGTTCTCGGCCGCCAGGCGGGACGCCAGAGTCACCATTCTACCCAACCAGCCGGCATCGTCGGCGCCGATGTCCTGCAGGGACGCGACGTGCCGGCGCGGAATGAGCAGCAGGTGCACCGGGGCCGCCGGGTTGATATCGTGAAAGGCCACGAATTCGTCGTCTTCGTGGACCTTCTTGGAAGGAATTTCGCCGCGGGCGATCTTGCAGAAGATACAGTTGTCGCTCATCTCAGGTTCCGTGCTCAGTGGGCGGGCCGCCGCGCTTTTTCTTCAAGGCCCGACAGCCCTTCCCGGCGTGCCAGTTCGGCCAGCACGTCTTCGGGCCGCAGATTGTAGTGAGTCAAAGTGACCAGGCAGTGAAACCATAGATCGGCGGTTTCGCTGATGATGCGATCGGGCGCGCCGTCCTTGGCGGCCATGACCAGTTCGGTGGCTTCTTCGCCGATTTTCTTCAGGAATGCGTCCGGCCCCTTGGCCAGCAGCTTCGCCACGTAGGACGTCTGCGGATCGCCGCCCTGGTCGGGGCGGCGCGTGGCGAGGGTGTCGGCGATGCGCGCCAGGGTGTCGGCGCCGGCGGCGGGGGCGGTCATTTGTAGATGTGTTCCGGGTCTTTCAGGACGGGGTCGACGGTGACCCAGGAAGCCTCGCTGGAGGCATCTTCCAGGCGGCGGAAGAAGCAGCTCGCGCGGCCGGTATGGCAGGCGATGCCGCCGTGCTGGTGGACCTTGAGCAGGACCACGTCGCCGTCGCAGTCCAGGCGCAATTCATGCACGGCCTGCGTATGCCCGGATTCCTCGCCCTTGCGCCACAGGCGCTGGCGCGAGCGCGACCAGTAGACCGCGCGCCCGGTGGCGGCGGTTTCGGCCAGCGCGGCGCGGTTCATCCAGGCCACCATGAGGATCTGGCCGTTTTCGGCGTCCTGGGCGATGGCGGGAATCAGGCCGTTGTCGTCGAAGACGACGTCGGCCATCCAGGCGGGATCGGTATTCATGGGATGCAGTCTAGCCCAGTCTCACGGCGATGCCTTGATCGGCCATGAATTGTTTGCATTCGCGCACCGTGTGCTGGCCGAAATGGAAGATGCTGGCGGCCAGCACGGCGCTGGCGCGCCCGGTGGTGACGCCGTCGGCCAGGTGCTGCAGGCTGCCCACCCCGCCCGAGGCGATGACGGGGACCGGCACGGCGTCGGACACGGCGCGGGTGAGTTCGAGATCGAAGCCGGACTTGGTGCCGTCGCGGTCCATGCTGGTGAGCAGGATCTCGCCGGCGCCGTAGGCCGCCATGCGGCGCGCCCACGCCACGGCGTCCAGGCCGGTCGGCTTGCGCCCGCCATGGGTGAAGACTTCCCAGCGGGCGGGTTCGCCGGCGGCCGACACGCGGCGCGCGTCGATGGCCACCACGATGCACTGCGAACCGTGGTATTCGGCCGCCGCGCGCACCAGCTCGGGGTTGGCCACGGCCGCGCTGTTGATGCTGATCTTGTCGGCGCCGGCGTTGAGCAGGCGCTGCACGTCGGACACCTGGCGCACGCCGCCGCCTACGGTCAGCGGGATGAACACCTGCGAGGCCACCTGCTCGATGATGGGCAGGATCAGGTCGCGGTCGTCGCTGGTGGCGGTGATGTCGAGGAAGGTGAGCTCGTCGGCGCCCTGCTCGTCGTAGCGGCGGGCGATCTCGACCGGGTCGCCCGCGTCGGTCAGGTTGACGAAATTGACGCCCTTGACCACCCGCCCCGCGGTGACATCCAGGCAGGGGATGATGCGGCGGGTCAGCGCGCCGGCGGCGGGTTGCGAAGTGATGGCGTTCATTGGCTGAGTTCGTCGGCGCGGGCCTGCGCGGCCTTGAAATCGAGCGCGCCTTCGTAGATGCTGCGGCCCAGGATGGCGCCTTCGACGCCCTCTTCCTCGACCGCGCACAGCGCCTCGATGTCCTGGATGCCGGCGATGCCGCCGGAGGCGAAGACCGGGATGCGCACGTGCTGCGCCAGGCGCACGGTGGCGTCGACATTCACGCCCGACATCATGCCGTCGCGGCTGATGTCGGTGTAGATGATGGCCTCGCAGCCGTAGTCCTCGAACTTCTTGGCCAGGTCGAGGACATCGTGGCGGGTGAGCTTGCTCCAGCCGTCGGTGGCGATCTTGCCCTCGCGTGCGTCCAGGCCGACGATGATGTTGCCGGGGAAGGCGCCGCAGGCGTCCTGCAGGAAGCCGGGGTTCTTCACGGCGGCCGTGCCGATGATCACATACGAAATGCCGGCGTCGAGATAGGACTCGATGGTGTCGAGGTCGCGGATGCCGCCGCCGATCTGCACCGGGATGTCGTCGCCGACGGCATCCAGGATGGCCTTGATGGGCGCGTCGTTCTTGGGCTTGCCCGCAACGGCGCCGTTGAGGTCGACCAGGTGCAGGCGCCGCGCGCCGAGGTCGAGCCAGTGCGTGGCCATGGCGGCGGGGTCTTCGGAGAATACCGTTGCCTCGTCGAGGTCTCCCTGGCGCAGGCGTACGCAGCGCCCGTCTTTGAGATCGATGGCGGGGATCAGCAGCATGGTGGATAGCGAGCGTTGAAAAATCGGTTGAAGAAAGGCCGGCCGAGGCTCGTACGGGGCGGCTATGGGTTCCAGTCTACAAAATTGCGGTACAGGCGCAAACCGTGCGCGGCGCTTTTCTCGGGGTGGAACTGCACCGCGAAAATGTTAGCCGCTGCCACGGCGCAGGTAAATGTAACGCCGTAGTCGGTCTCGCCCACCGTGAGGCCGGGGTCGGCCGGCGCGGCATAGTAGCTGTGCACGAAATAGAAGTGGGTATGGTCCGGAATGCCCGCCCACAAAGCATGAGAGCGCGTCTGGCGGACTTGGTTCCAGCCCATGTGCGGCACCTTGAGGCGTTCGGCGCCATCGGCGGCGGCCGCGGCGTCGGCGAAGGCGTCGCCGGCGAAGCGGCGCACGGTGCCGGGAAACAGGCCCAGGCAGGAGGTGTCGCCTTCTTCGCTGCGTTCGAAGAGCATTTGTTCGCCGACGCACACGCCCAAGAGCGGCTTGCCGCGCGCCGCGCGCTCGACGGCTTCGCGCAGGCCGGATTCGTTCAGGGTGCGCATGCAGTCGGCCATGGCGCCCTGGCCGGGGAAGACGACGCGATCGGCCGCGTCGATGTCGGCGGCGCGGTTGCAGATGCGGATATCGGCGTCGGGCGCGGCATAGCGCAGCGCACGCGCGACGGAATGGAAGTTGCCCATTCCGTAATCGACGATGGCGATGGAGGTCACTGAGGTCTGCCTGGCGGGTCGGTTACAGCACGCCCTTGGTGGACGGCACCACGTCGCCCATGCGCGGATCGTGTTCCAGGGCCATGCGCAGCGCGCGGCCGAAGGCCTTGAAGACCGTCTCGCACTGATGGTGGGCGTTGACGCCGCGCAGGTTGTCGATGTGCAGCGTGACCAGGGCGTGGTTGACGAAGCCCTGGAAGAACTCGCGGGCCAGGTCGACGTCGAAGTCGCCGATGCGCGCGCGGGTGAACGGGATGTGATATTCCAGGCCCGGGCGGCCGGAGAAATCGACGACCACGCGCGACAGGGCCTCGTCCAGCGGCACGTAGGCATGCCCGTAGCGGCGCAGCCCGGCCTTGCCGCCGACCGCCTTGGCGACGGCCATGCCGAGGGTGATGCCGACGTCTTCGACCGTGTGGTGGGCGTCGATGTGCAGGTCGCCTTCGGCCTTGATGTCGAGGTCGATCAGGCCGTGCCGGGCGATCTGGTCGAGCATGTGGTCCAGGAACGGCACGCCGGTGTCGATGGTCTGCGCGCCGGTGCCGTCCAGGTTGACGGCCACGCGGATGCGCGTTTCGTTGGTGTTGCGGGTGATTTCGGCGGTACGCATAAACGGTGGGGGCGAGCCTAGTGGGAACGGAGAATGTCTTGCAGGGCGGCCAGCAGCGCGGCGTTCTCGGCCGGCGTGCCGACCGAGATACGCAGGCAGCCGGCCAGCAGCGGGTGGGCGCCGGAAAAGTTCTTGACCAGTATTTTGCGCGTTTTCAGGGCAAGATGCACGGCGTTGCCGTCCGGCTGGCCGGAAAAGCGCGCAAGCACGAAATTGCCGGCGCTGGGAAAGACGCTGACCCCGGGGAGGGCCGCCAGGGCGGCCGCCAGCGGTGCGCGGTCGGCGCGCAGCCGCGCGGCCTGGGCGTCCAGCACCGGCTTGTGGCGCAGGACCGCGCGCAGGGCCGCCTGGGTCAGCACGTTCAGGTTGTAGGGCGGGCGCACCTTGTCGAACTGGGCGATCCAGTCGGGATGGCCGGCCAGGTAGCCGAAGCGCAGGCCGGCCAGGCCGATCTTGGACACGGTGCGCAGCACCGCCACGTTGGGCAGCGCCGGCAGGCGCGGCATCCAGGTCTGGCCGGCGAACGGCTGGTAGGCCTCGTCCAGCACCACCAGCCCGGGCGCGGCGTCGATGATGGCCTGCACCGCCTGGTCGGGCCACAGGCCGCCGGTGGGGTTGTTGGGCAAGGCCAGGAAGACAACCTTGGGGCGATGCTGCGCGATGGCCCGCAGCATGGCGGGCAGGTCGAGTTCCAGGCTGTCGGTGAGCGGCACGCCCACGAAGCGGGCATGGTCGAAGCGCGCCGCCATGTCGAAGTACACGAACGACGGCCACGGCGACATGACGGCATCGCCGGGCTCGCAACAGGCCTGGACGATCAGGTGGATCAGTTCGTCGGACCCGTTGCCGAACAGCAGGCCGGCCTCGGCGGGGATGCCGAAGGCTTGCCGGACATCCTGGTCGAGCGCGCCAGTGCCGCCCGGCGGGTAGCGATTGAGGGCCGCGTCGCGCACGGCGCGGGCGATGTCCTCGCGCACCGTTTCGGGCAGCTCGTACGGGCATTCCATGGCGTCGAGCTTGATGCCGTCGGCCGCCGGCGCCACCGCGTAGGCGGCCAGCGCGCGGATGTCGGCGCGCACCGTGCCGGCGATGCGGCCGGCCACGGCCTCGGCCGCCGCTGGCCCGCGTTCGGGCGGCCGGGCGGCGTTCACGGGTTGTCCAGCCGGTATTGCGCGCTGGCCGCGTGGGCCGGCAAGCCCTCGCCCAGCGCCAGCTCGGCGGCGATGCGGCCGAGCGTCTGGGCGCCCTGCCGCGACACCTGGATCAGGCTCGAACGCTTCTGGAAGTCGTACACCCCCAGCGGCGAGGAAAAGCGCGCGGTACGCGAGGTGGGCAGCACGTGGTTGGGCCCGGCGCAGTAATCGCCCAGGGATTCGGAACTGAAGCGGCCCATGAAAATGGCGCCGGCATGGCGGATGCGGGCCGTCCAGTGCTCGGGCTGCTCGGTGGAGATCTCGAGGTGCTCGGGCGCGATCTCGTTGGCGATGGCGCAGGCCTCGTCGAGGTCGCGCACCAGGATCAGGGCGCCGCGGTTGGCCAGGCTGACGCGCAGGATGTCGGCGCGCGGCATGGTGGGCAGCAGGCGGGCGATGGCGGCCTCGACTTCGTCGATGAAGGCGGCGTCGGGGCACAGCAGGATGGACTGGGCCAGTTCGTCGTGTTCGGCCTGCGAGAACAGGTCCATGGCGATCCAGTCGGCCGGCGTCTTGCCGTCGCAGATGACGAGGATCTCGCTGGGGCCGGCGATCATGTCGATGCCCACGGTGCCGAACACGCGACGCTTGGCGGCCGCCACGTAGGCGTTGCCGGGGCCGACGATCTTGTCGACGGCCGGCACGGTGGCGGTGCCGTAGGCCAGCGCGCCGACCGCCTGCGCGCCGCCGATGGCGAAGGCGCGGTCCACCCCGGCGATGGCGGCGGCGGCCAGCACGATGGGGTTGCGCGTGCCATCCGGCGTGGGCGTCACCATGATCAGCTCGGGCACGCCGGCGACCTTGGCCGGGATGGCGTTCATCAGCACCGACGAGGGATAGGCCGCCTTGCCGCCGGGCACGTACAGGCCGACGCGGTCCAGCGGGGTGATCTGCTGGCCCAGCAGGTTGCCTTCGGCGTCGGTGTAGGTCCAGGTTTCGCCGCGCTGGTGCTCGTGATAGGCGCGCACCCGGTCGGCCGCGGTCTCGAGCGCGTTGCGCTGCGCCGTGGGCAGCGCCGCCAGCGCGGCCTGCCAGTCGGCCTTGGGGATTTCCAGCGCCTGGGCGGAAGTGGCCGCCACGCGGTCGAACCGCTGGGTGTATTCCAGCAGGGCGGCATCGCCCCGGCTGCGCACGTCGGCCAGGATGCCGGCGGCGGCGCGGTCGATGGACTCGTCCTCGGCGGCCTCGAAGGCCAGCAGCCGGGACAGCGCGGAGGAGAATCCCGGTTGGCGGGAATCAAGGCGATTGATCAGGGCCATGGCGTCTGGTGATGCAAGAAAACAGGCCCGCGGCGGCGCTGATGCGGGTGCCGCCGCCGTGGGCAAAAACGTAGTGTAGCGGGCGCGGGCGGCCCGCAGGGCGTCAGGCCTGGCCGGCTCCCCGGCGGGCGGCCCGCTCGAAGGCGTCGAGCAGCGGTTGCAGGCGCGCGCCGCGGGTCTTGAGCGAGGCCTGGTTGACGATCAGGCGCGAGGAGATGGCCATGATGTCTTCGACGGCGACCAGGTCATTGGCGCGCAGCGTGCCGCCGGAGGAAACCAGGTCGACGATGCAGTCGGCCAGCCCGACCAGCGGGGCCAGTTCCATGGAGCCATACAGCTTGATGATGTCGACGTAGACACCCTTGGCGGCGAAGTGTTCGCGCGCCGATTGCACGTACTTGGTGGCGACCCGCAGGCGGGCGCCCTGGTGCACCGCCGCCTGGTAGTCGAAGCCGTTGCGCACCGCCACGCACAGCCGGCATTTGGCGATGTCGAGGTCGATCGGCTGGTACAGGCCGCCCGGCTGCTGGGCGGCGTGTTCGATCAGGACGTCCTTGCCGGCGATGCCCAGGTCGGCGGCGCCGTACTGCACGTAGGTGGGCACGTCGGAGGCGCGCACGATGATGAGCCGCAGCGCCGGATCGCTGGTGGGCAGGATCAGCTTGCGCGAGCTTTCCGGGTTCTCGGCCACGTGGATGCCGGCCTCGGCCAGCAGCGGCAGGGTTTCTTCGAAGATGCGGCCCTTGGACAGCGCCAGGGTGATGGGCGCGGCGGTCATGAGGCTTCCTTGCCGGTCAGGCGCTGGATGTCGGCGCCCAGCGAGCGCAGCTTGACTTCCATTTTGTCGTAGCCGCGATCGAGGTGGTAGATGCGGTCCACCTGGGTCTGGCCCTCGGCGGCCAGGCCGGCGATCACCAGGCTGGCCGAGGCGCGCAGGTCGGTCGCCATGACCGCGGCGCCGGACAGGCGCGCCACGCCGCGCACCACGGCGGTGTGGCCGTCGATGTCGATGTCGGCGCCCATGCGGCGCAGTTCCTGCGCGTGCATGTAGCGGTTTTCGAAGATGTTCTCGACGATGACGGCAGTGCCCTCGGCGACGGTGTCCAGCGCCATGAGCTGGGCCTGCATGTCGGTGGCGAAGCCCGGGTATTCGTGGGTGCGCACGCCGACCGCGCGCGGCCGGCCCTGCATGGCGGCGCGGATCCAGTCGGGGCCGGTTTCGATGGTCAGGCCGGCTTCGAGGAGCTTGTCGAGCGTGGCGCCCATGGTCCCGGGCGCGGCGTCGCGCAGCATGATGTCGCCGCCGGCCGCGCCCACGGCGCACAGGAACGTGCCGGCTTCGATGCGATCGGGAATGACGCGGTGCTCGGCGCCGTGCAGGCGGTCGACCCCGTCGATCACGATACGGTCGGTGCCGTGGCCCTGGATGCGGGCGCCCATCTTGATGAGCAGTTCCGCCAGGTCGATGACCTCGGGTTCGCGCGCGGCGTTCTCGAGCACAGTCCGGCCTTCGGCCAGCGCGGCCGCCATCAGCAGGTTCTCGGTGCCGGTGACCGTCACCATGTCGGTGCGGATCGACGCGCCCTTCAGGCGCTTGGCGCGGGCCACCACGAAGCCGTGCTCGATGCTGACGTCCGCCCCGAGCGCGGCCAGGCCCTTGATGTGCTGGTCGACCGGGCGCTGGCCGATGGTGCAGCCGCCGGGCAGGCTCACGCGCGCCTCGCCGAAGCGCGCCAATAGCGGCCCGAGCACCAGGATCGAGGCGCGCATGGTCTTGACCAGTTCGTACGGCGCCTCCAGGTTGTCGACGCGGTCGGCTTGCACGGTGACGACGCCGTCGGCGCCGCGCTCGGCCTTCACGCCCATGCGGCCGAGCAGGCGCAGCATGGTGGAGGTGTCGTTGAGGTCCGGCACATTGGCCACCGAGATGGCGTCGGCCGTGAGCAGGCCGGCGCAGAGGATCGGCAGGGCCGCGTTCTTGGCGCCGGAAATGGCGACTTCGCCGCGCAGTTGCGGGCCGCCGGTAATGCGTAGCTTGTCCATCAGTTGCCCGCCTTGGTGTATTCGTCGGGAGTGAGCGTGCGCATGGAAAGCGCGTGGATTTCGGCCTTCATGCGTTCGCCCAGCGCCGCGTAGACCAGCTGGTGGCGGGCGACCGGACGCTTGCCCTCGAAGGCCCGGCTGACGATGAGGGCGTCGAAGTGCGAGCCGTCGCCCTGTACGTCGAGGTGCTCGCACGGCAGGCCATCGGCGATATATTGGCGGACCTGCTCGGGGGTGGGTAGCATGGACTTCAATTCCTGAGTTTGTAGCCGCTGGCCAGCAAGCGCATCGTGGTGATCGCCAGGACGACGAATACCCCGGCCACTACCGCCAGGCTGCGCCACGGCGAGACATCCGACACGGAGAAAAAGCCGTAGCGAAAGCCGTCGATAGTGTAGAAGATGGGGTTCCAGTGCGATACGGCCTGCCAGAACGGCGGCAGCGTATGAATGGAATAGAACACGCCGGACAGGAATGTGGCCGGCATGATCAGGAAATTCTGGAATACCGCCAGCTGGTCGAATTTCTCCGACCACAGGCCCGCGATCAGGCCCAGCGCCCCCATGATGCCGCAGGCCAGGATGGCGAAGACGATGATCCAAAGCGGGTGGGCCGGCGGCAGCGGCGTGAAGCAGATGGCCACCAGCCACACACAGGCGCCCACCGCCAGGCCGCGCGCCACGGCCGCCAGCAGGTAGGCGGAGAAGATCTCGCGGTGCGACAGCGGCGGCAGCAGCACGAACACCAGGTTGCCGGTGATGCGGCTCTGGATCAGCGAGGATGACGGGTTGGCGAAGGCATTTTGCAGCATGCTCATCATCATCAGCCCGGGAATCAGGAACGCGGTGTACGGCACGGTGCCGTACACCATGACGCGGCCTTCCAGCACCTGGGCGAACACCAGCAGGTACAGCAGCGCGGTGACCACCGGCGCGGCAATGGTCTGGAAGGCGACTTTCCAGAAGCGCAGCAGTTCCTTGCGCAACAGCGTGGGAAAGCCCGAGCCGGCGTCCAGGCGGGGCTCCACCAGCGGTTGGGAGGTGGGAGTCAGGGGGGGCGTCACGACGAGACCTCTTCGGGTTCCAGGTCGGCCACGGGCGTGTCGTCGCGGTGCATGATGCGCACGAAGGCGTCTTCGAGGTCGACCCCGCCCACCCGCGCCAGCAGCGCCTGGGTGGTGTCCAGCGCGACGATGCGGCCGCCCTTGAGCATGGCGATGCGGCCGCACAGGGCTTCGGCTTCTTCCAGGTAGTGCGTGGTCAGCATGATGGTGTGGCCAGCCTTGTTCAGGCGCGAGATGAATTCCCACAGCGTGCGGCGCAGGTCGACGTCCACGCCCGCGGTGGGCTCGTCGAGCACGATGACGGGCGGGCGGTGCACCAGCGCCTGGGCCACCAGCACGCGCCGCTTCATGCCGCCCGACAGGGCGCGCATATTGGAATTGGCCTTGTCGGCCAGCCCGAGGTTGAACAGGATCTCGTCGATCCAGTCGTCGTTCTTGCGCAGGCCGAAATAGCCGGACTGGATGCGCAGGGTCTCGCGCACAGTGAAGAACGGGTCGTAGACCAGTTCCTGCGGCACCACGCCCAGGGCGCGCCGGGCGGCCTTGTAGTCGGTGGTCACATCGTAGCCGCAGACGCTGGCGCGGCCGCTGGAGGCGCGCGCCAGGCCGGCCAGGATGGAAATCAGGGTGGTCTTGCCCGCGCCGTTGGGGCCCAGCAGCCCGAAGAATTCGCCTGGCTCGATGGTCAGGCTGACGTCGTTCAGGGCCTGGAAGCCTGGTCCGGCGGAGTGTCCGAGCAGCTTCTTCCAGCCGGGCAGGCGCGGCGGGTAGATCTTGGAAACGTGTTCTAGGCTGACGGCGGACATGGTAGCGGCGAGGGCCCGGGAAAGAGCGAATCGCCCATTATAAAAGGCGGCGCGCCTCCCGGTGGCCGGGGGCGCGCCGCCTGCTGGCTTACTGGTTGCGCTGGTTGAGCGCCTGGATCAGGCCGTCGATGCCCGATTGGTTGATCTGCTGGGCGAACTGGTTGCGGTAGTTCTGGATCAGCCAGATGCCCTCGACGTTCATGTCGTAGATGCGCCAGCCTTGTGCGGGGTCTTTTTCGAGCCGGTAATCGACCTGCACCGGCTGGCCGTTGGCCTGGGTGATCAGGCTGCGCACCACCACGTCGTCGGCGTTGGGGTCGCCGCGGAACGGCAGCAGCTTGATGGTGGTGTTCTGGTTCACGCTGGTCAGCGCGCCGCTGTACGTGCGGATCAGGGTGCCGCGGAAGGCCTCGGCCAGCGCGTCGCGCTGCTCCGGCGTGGCCTGGCGCCAGTAGCGGCCGGCCGCCAGCTGGGTGGTCTTGCGGAAATTGACGTACGGCAGGATGTAGGTGTCGACCGCCTGGTTGATGCGGCTCAGGTCGCCGGCGCGCAATTGGCCGTCGGCCTTGATGGCGGCCAGCGCCTCGTTGGCGGCGTCCAGCACGAACTTGTCCGGCGCGCCGTTGGGATCGGGCTTGGCCTGGGCGCCGGCGGCGGCCATCAGGCCGAGCGCCGCGGCGAGGAACAGGCGTTGCAACACGGAATAGACAGGAAACCGCATGAGAACTCCTTGCTGAATGAGGCCGCGCCCTTACTGGCTGGAGGCGGGCGCGGCCGGCTGGACCGGGGCGGGCGCGGATGCGTCGCCGTCGTCGTCGCTGTAGTCGGGCAGGCTGTCTTCGTCGGCCGCCGTGCCGCGCACCATGGCCGCCCGTCGCTGCAGGTAGGCGTCGCGGACGAAGCTGTAGGGATCGAGCGCGACGCGGTCGACCATGTCGGTGGTGTCGAGCAGGCTGGCGCGGGTGTCGACGATGTCGAGGCCCCACAGCGAGTTGCGCCAGCGGGTGTTTTCGATGGCGCCCGGGTTGGAATAGGTGATCATGCCGCCCTGCCAGTCGCCGATCAGGCCGACGCCGTCGCGCACCGAGCTGGCGCCCAGGAGCGGCAGCACCAGGTAGGGGCCCTGGCCGAAGCCCCACACGCCCAGGGTGGTGCCGAAGTCGTTGGGAATCCGGCGCGCGCCGTTGGCCGAGGCGACGTCGAAGCAGCCGCCCACCCCCATGGTCGTGTTGAACAGGAAGCGTCCCAGGGTGTTGACGAAATCGTGGCCGCGGCCCTGCAGGAAACTGTTGGTGGCCGACCAGAGGTCGCCCACGTTGCTGAACATGTTGTGCACGCAGCTGCGCACCGGCTGCGGCGTGACGTAGGTGTAGGCCTGGGCCACCGGCTTGAACAGGGCGCGGTCGACGGTGTCGTTGAACTTGTAGACGCCGCGGTTGAAACCTTCCCAGGGGTCGCGCGGATCGGGGTTGCCGGGGGCGGCGCAGCCCGCGGTCACGGCACACACGGCCAGGGCGGAGGCGAGTCGAACGTAGGTAGGCGTCTTCATGGTGGGGTCGGCCCCGGGGACGTAAGGTTCAGGTGGTTCACTGGATGCCACGGATGGCGCTCGGGACGGCCCGGGAAATTATCCCCGAGCCCGGGCGGCGCGCCGTCAATTCCCCGGCGTGCTGCCCTGTTTTTCCGCGGTGCCGTACAGGAACTGGCTGATGAGCTGTTCCAGCACGACCGCGCTCTGGGTATAGCGGATTTTGCCGCCGTCGGCAAAGTTCTCCTCTTCGCTGCCGGCGGACAGGCCCACATACTGCTCGCCCAGCAGGCCGGAGGTGAGGATGGATGCCGAGGAGTCCTTGGGGAACTGGTAGCCCTCTTCCAGGTCGAGCGTGACGACCGCCTGGAAGACCTTGTCGTCGAAACTGATCTTGCTGACCCGGCCCACCACCACGCCGGCGCTCTTGACCGGCGCGCGCGCCTTGAGGCCGCCGATGTTGTCGAAATTGGCCGTCAGGGTGTAGGTGGGCGCGAACGAGAAGCTGCTGAGGTTGCCGGCCCGCAAGGCCAGGAACACCAGCGCGGCGGCGCCCAGCAACACGAACAGCCCTACCCAGAAATCGGTTTTTTCGCGTGACATGATGAATCCGTATCAATTGCCAAACATCAGGGCGGTCAGGAGGAAGTCCAGGCCCAGCACGGCCAGCGAGCCCACGACGACGGTGCGCGTCGTGGCGCGGGCCACCCCTTCGGGCGTGGGGCGGGCTTGCCAGCCTTCATAGAGCGCCACCAGGGTCACGGTGACGCCGAACACCAGGCTCTTGAGCACGCCGTTGGCCACATCGTCCCAGACGTCCACGCCGCTTTGCATCTGCGACCAGAACGCGCCGGCGTCCACGCCGATGAGCAGCACGCCGACGATCCAGCCGCCCAGGATGCCGACCATGGAGAACACCGCGGCGAGCACCGGCATGGCGATGATGCCGCCCCAGAAGCGCGGCACCAGCACCCGCCGCATGGGGTCGACCGCCATGACCTCCATGGCGGCGAGTTGTTCGCCGGCCTTCATGAGGCCGATTTCGGCGGTCAGCGACGTGCCGGCGCGGCCGGCGAACAGCAGCGCCGTGACGACCGGGCCGAGCTCGCGCACCAGCGACAGCGCCACCAGCAGGCCGAGGGCCTCTTCGGAGCCGTAGCGGTTGAGCGTGTAATAGCCCTGCAGGCCGAGCACGAAGCCGACGAACATGCCGGATACGGCGATGATCAGCAGGGAATAGTTGCCGATGAAGTGTACTTGCTGCGATACCAGCCCCGGACGCGACACGGCGATGCCGCTGCGCGCCAGCAGCGCGCCCAGGAACCGGGTGAAGAAGCCCACGCCGCTGACCTGGGTCCGCACCCAGCGGCCCAATGCGGCGAGAGCCTGGGTCGGCCCGCTCATGATTTGCGTCCTTGTTGCCGCGCCAGCCAGGCCTGGAAGGCCGGGGTGGCGGGGTACTGGAAGGCCACCGGCCCATCCGGTTCGCCGCGCAGGAATTGCCGCACGTAGGGATCTTGCGATTCCGACAGCGTCTGCGGCGTGCCCGCGGCCACCAGGCGGCCCTGGCCGACCAGATATACCTGGTCGGCGATGGCGAACGATTCCTGCACATCGTGGGTGATGAGCACCGATGCGCAATGCAGCCGGTCGGCCAGGTCGCGGATCAGGCGCGCGGTGATGCCCATCGAGATGGGGTCCAGCCCGGCGAACGGCTCGTCGTAGAGGATGAGTTCGGGCTCCAGCACCACGGCGCGGGCCAGCGCCACGCGGCGCGCCATGCCGCCGGAGATTTCCGCCACGCGCAGGTGCGCGGCGGCCCGCAGGCCGACCGCATCGAGGGTGTCGAGCACGCGCGCGGTGAGTTCCGCCTCCGGCTGGCGCGTGTGCTCGCGCAGCGGGAACGCGACGTTCTCGAAGACGTTCAGGTCGGTGAACAGCGCGCCTTGCTGGAACAGCACGCCCATGCGCTTGCGCAGCGCCTGCAGGCCGTCGCCGTCGACCTGGGCGAGGTCGGTGCCGAATGCCCGCACCTGGCCCCGCAGGGCTTGCAGCTGGCCGGTCGCGGCCCGCAACAGGGTGGTCTTGCCCGATCCGGAGCCGCCCATGACGGCCACGACCTGCCCGGGTCGGACTTCCATGGTGATGTCCTGCAACACCGTGAAATCGCCATAGCCTAGCGAAACCCTGTCCAGGGACAGGGCGTAGTCCGGGCTGTTGCGAGTTTGAACGGGCATAGGCAGCGGGGAGTTGAGGGGGCCGGCAAGAGGCTGGCCCCCGTGGCGACGGCCATTGTAGCGTGTAGCGGCCAGCCTGCCCGGCGGCGCATCTACTGCGCTATTGCAGCGTGATGTTGCCTTTTTTGATCACTTCGGCCCATTTCGCGGTCTCGCTGGCGATGAAGGCGCCGAATTCCTCGGGCGTGCCGCCGCCGGCCTGACTGCCGGTGTCGGCAATGGCTTTCTGCACTTCCGGGTCCTGCAGGATGCGGTTGAATTCGCTGTTGAGCCTGGCGATGATGGGCGCGGGGGTGCCGGCCGGGGCCACGATGCCTTGCCAGTTGTACGACTCGAAGCCGGGCAGGCCCGCTTCGGCCAGGGTGGGTACTTCGGGCAGCACGTCCAGCCGCTTGGCCGAGGTCACGGCAATGGGGTGGATCTTGTTGCCGCGTATGGCCGGCAGGGCCGAATAGCCCATCTCGAACATCATGGAAATATGGCCGCCCATCAGGTCGGTGGCCGCCAGGCTGCCGCCCTTGTACGGCACGTGCACGATATCGATGCCGGCCTGCTCGCGGAACATTTCGCCCGACAGGTGGTGGGCGCCGCCCACCCCGGACGAGCCGAAAGTCAGTTTCCCGGGCTCTTTCTTGGCCAGGGCGATCAGTTCCTGCAGGTTCTTGACCGGCAGGGAATTGTTGACGCTCAGGACCAGCGGGCTGTTCTCGATCAGGATGACGGGCGCCAGGTCCTTGGCCGCGTCATAGGGGATGTCGGGCATCAGGGTGGGGTTGACCGCCATCGGCGCCAGGTTGCCCGTGCCGATGGTGTAGCCGTCGGGGGCGGCCTTGGCGATCAGGCTGGTGCCGATCACGCCGCCGGCGCCGGCCTTGTTCTCGACCACCACGCTCTGCTTGAGCGAGTCGGCCAGCTTGCGCGCCAGCAGGCGCACGCGGGTATCGGCGAAGCCGCCGGGGGCGTAGGGCACGATCAGCGTGATCGGCTTGTTGGGCCAGTTGCCGGCATCCTGGGCGTGGGCGGGGGCGCCGGCCAGGACAGCGGCGGCCAGCAGGCCAGCCAGCAGGGGGCGTAGCGGTTTCATGCGCGGACTCCTCTTTTCGATATAGCGCGGAACCTGCCATTATGCCCGCTGCGGAATGGCCAGCGCGGCCAGCGCCAGCAGCGCGGCGCTGGCGCCCAGCACCATCGCCAGGTCGACGCCGAGCCGGCCCGCCCAGGCGGCCGCCAGCGGCCCGAGGATCTGGCCCACCGCGAAGGCCGCCGTCATGGCTGCCGCCGCGCGGGCCGCGCTGGCGCCGGCGCTGCGCCGTGCGGCCTGCATGCCCGCCTGGGTGATCACCACGAACGTGCCGCCCACCAGCAATGCCGCCAGGGCGATCGCGCCGAGCGAATCGCGCAGCGCCGGGGCCGCCATGCCGGCCGCCATGAGCAACTGGGCGGCCCGCCAGATGCGCCGTTCGTCGCCGCCGCGCGCCAGGCGCGGCGCGATCAGGCAGGACGCCGCGGCCGCGGCCCCGAAGCACGGCCATACCCAGCCGAATACGGCGGGGTCGGCGACCCGCGCCTGCGCCATGGCGGGCAGGAAGGTCGCCGGCACGATATAGCCCATGCCGAACAGCCCGTAGTGCAGGGTCAGCCAGCGGATGTCGCGCCGTTCGCCAGCCGGGGCGGCCGGCCTGCGCGCCGCAGCGGGCGCGGCCGCGGGCGCGGGCCGGCGCCACAATGCCAGCGCCGCCGCCAGCGCGGTCGCCCCCGCCAGCGCGCCCAGCGCCAGCCAGTTCAAGTCCGCCCCCGCGCCCGCCTGCATCAGGGCCAGGCAGGCCAGGCCGCTGGCGGCGATGCCGACGCCCACGCCGGCGTAGGTCCAGCTGAGGATGGCGGCCTCGGCGCGGGCGCCGGGCGGCACCGGGCGCCATGCCGCCACGCAAATGAAGGCCCAGGCGCTGGCATAGCCGGCCGCCAGTCGCAGCGCCAGCCACGCCGCCATGCCGTCCAGCACGGCCATGCCCAGTGTCAGCAGGACGACTGCCGCCAGGCTGCCCAGCAGGCCGGCGCGCACCCGCCGCACCGGAAATACCACCGCGGCCAGCGCCCCGGCCAGATAGCCGGCGTAGTTGGCCGAGGCTAGCCAGCCGCCCTGCGCCAGCCCCAGCCCGGCCTCCTGCGCCATCAGCGGCCAGATCGGCGTGAAGGCGAAGCGGCCGATGCCCATGGCCACGGCCAGGGCGGCCAGGCCCGGCCAGGCCAGCAGAATCGGGGCGGGGGTGCGGGAAGCGATCGAGACTGACATGACGGCAGTCTAGGCGCGTATTATTATCTTTAATAGTGAATTATTAAGAACATGAGTTCTTGAAATGAGAAATTTGGACCTCGATGCCCTGCAGATATTCAAGGCGGTGGCCGAGCGCGGCGGGGTGGCGCGGGCGGCCGCGCACCTGAACCGCGTGCAATCCAATGTGTCCACCCGCCTGCGCCAGCTGGAAGCGGCGCTGGGTACCACACTGTTCCAGCGGCACAACCGCCGGCTGGTGCTGTCCGCCCAGGGGCGCCTGCTGCTGGACTACGCCGACCGCCTGCTGCGCCTGTCCGATGAAGCGCGCGCGGCGCTGCAGGAAGGCGCGCCGCGCGGCACCCTGCGGCTGGGCACCATGGAGAGCACGGCCGCCGCGCGCTTGCCGCCCATCGTGGCCGCCTATCACGCCGCCTGGCCGCAAGTCAGCATGGAATTGGTGTCGGGCACCAGCGCGGCGCTGGTCAACCAGGTGCTGGCCGGCGATATCGAGGCGGCGTTCGTGGCCGAGCCGTATGCCGACGATGGCCTGCAGGCCATGCCGGCCTTTACCGAGACGCTGGCGGTGATATCGCCGCTGACCGGCCCGCCGCTGGATAGCGCGCGCGCCTTGCGCGGCGCGACGCTGATCGCATTCAGCGCGGGCTGCTCATACCGGCGCATCCTGGAGGCCTGGCTGGCCCGGGAAGGCATCGCCCCGGGCCGGGTGATGGATTTCGCCTCGTACCATGCGATCGTGGCTTGCGTGGCGGCGGGCGCGGGGGTGGCCATCGTGCCGCGTTCGGTGCTGGGCGTGCTGCGGGCCGAAGGGACGGTGCGGGTCAGCGCCCTGCCGCCGCCATTCGTCGAGGCGCGCACCATGCTGGCATGGCGCCGCGGGCATCAGTCGCCCGCGCTGGATGCGCTGCGTGCCGAACTGCTGGCGCAGACCCGGCCGCAGGCCGGCGCGGCCGTGCCTCAGAACCGGTAGCCCACCCCTACGGTGGCCACCCACGGGTCGATGCGCGCCGTGCCGATGCGCTGGCCGTCCAGCTTCACCTTGGAGGAAATGTCGATATAGCGCAGGTCGGCGTTCATGAACCAGTTGTCGCTGAGCTTCACGTCCACGCCCAGCTGGCCGGCCAGGCCCCAGGAGTCGCCCAGGTCCAGGTCGGACCCGCTGAGCGGGCCGCGCGCCTGCGTGTCGAAGAAATGGGTGTAGTTGACGCCCACGCCGACATAAGGCTGCACCGTGCTGTCGGGCAGGAAATGCCACTGCAGGCTCAGGGTGGGAGGCAGGTGTTTGGTGGAGCCGATCTTGCCCAGGCCGCCGCTGCCCCGGATATCGTGCTGGAAGGGCCAGGCGCCGAGCAGCTCGATGCCGACGTGCCGGGTGGCCATGTATGTCACGCTGAAACTGGGGCGGACGTTGCTGCTGACGTCCAGGTCCACGCTGCCGCCCAGCACGCTGCCGTTGTCCGACTTGGGCTTGACCTGCGTGACGCCCAGCTTGAACAGCCAGTCGCCCGCTTCGTGGGCATGGGCGGGGCCGGCCAGGCTGGCGGCGCACAGTGTGGCGGCGGCGACGGTACGGATCACTGACATGGAACGCTCCTAGAGAACAGGGAAGCGAGAGGATCGCAGGCCGGCCGGGTAACCGTTTTGATCCATGTCAGCAGTAGGGTTATTTATGATTCGGGTATAGACCGTGCAACATTGTGACGACAGCGGCGCACAGTAAAACGCCAGGTTTCGCAAGAAACCTGGCGTCTACAGCCAAGACCGGGGTG
Source organism: Bordetella genomosp. 2 (assembly GCF_002261345.1). GTDB lineage: Bacteria > Pseudomonadota > Gammaproteobacteria > Burkholderiales > Burkholderiaceae_B > Bordetella_A. The sequence goes on from NZ_NEVT01000002.1 coordinate 54,867, forward strand.
CGGGCTCAGCGCGGCAGTTCGCTGGCCCCCATCAGGTACTCGTCGACCGCGCGGGCGCACTGGCGGCCCTCGCGGATGGCCCACACCACCAGCGATTGCCCGCGGCGCATATCGCCGGCGGCGAACACCTTGTCCACGCTGGTGCGGTAATCGTCGGTATTGGCGCGCACGTTGCCGCGCGCGTCACGATCCACGCCGAAGGCATCCAGCACGTTCTGCACCGGCGACACGAAGCCCATGGCCAGCAGCACCAGGTCGGCCTGGATCTCGAATTCCGAGCCCTCGACCTCGCGCATCTTCATCTGGCCGGTGGCCTCGTCCTTGAACCATTCGACGCGCGCGGCCACCAGCTTCTCGACCTTGCCGTTGCTGCCCTTCAAGGCCTTGGTAGTGACGGCCCAGTCGCGTTCGCAGCCCTCTTCGTGCGACGACGAAGTGCGCAGCTTGAGCGGCCAGTAGGGCCAGACCAGCGGCTTGTCTTCCGCCTCGGGCGGCCGGGGCATCAATTCGAACTGCGTGACCGAGGCCGCGCCGTGGCGGTTGCTGGTGCCGACGCAGTCCGAACCGGTGTCGCCGCCGCCGATCACCACGACGTGCTTGCCCTTGGCCAGCGTCTGGCCGATCAGGCGGTCGCCCGCCACGGCCTTGTTCTGCTGGCGCAGGAAGTCCATGGCGAAGTAGACGCCGTCGAGCTCGCGGCCGGGCACGGGCAGGTCGCGCGGCGTTTCGGAGCCGCCGGTCATGGCCACGGCATCGAATTCGGCCAGCAGCGATTCCGGGGTGCGCACGGTCAGGCCGTCGGCCACCGGGTCGGCCGGGTTGCCCACATAGGTGGAGGGCGCGAACTCGACGCCTTCGGCTTCCATCTGGGCGATGCGGCGGTCGATCTGCGACTTCTCGAGCTTGAAATCGGGAATGCCATAGCGCAGCAGGCCGCCGATGCGATCGCTCTTTTCGAAGACAGTCACCGAATGGCCGGCGCGCGCCAGTTGCTGGGCGCACGCCAGGCCGGCCGGGCCCGAACCGACCACCGCCACCTTCTTGCCGGTCTTGCGGGCCGGCACTTGCGGCACGACCCAGCCTTCCGCCCAGCCCTTGTCGATGATGGCGTGCTCGATCGACTTGATGCCCACCGCGTCGCTGTTGATGTTGAGCGTACAGGCAGCTTCGCAGGGCGCCGGGCAGATGCGGCCGGTGAATTCCGGGAAATTGTTGGTGGAGTGCAGCACGTCGAGCGCGCGGCGCCATTCCTGGCGGTACACCAGGTCGTTCCAGTCGGGGATGATGTTGTTGACCGGGCAGCCGTTGTTGCAGAACGGGATGCCGCAATCCATGCAGCGGGCGGCCTGCTGCTTGGATTGCTCGTCGGACAGGTGCAGCACGAATTCGCGCCAGTTCTTCAGGCGCTTCTGCGGCGCTTCAGTGGCTTCCTGCAGCCGCTGAAATTCCATAAAGCCAGTGATCTTTCCCATTTCGAATCCTTAGGCAGCCAGTTGTTCAGGGTTGGCTGCACGCCACATTTCGCCCAGCGCACGGCGGTATTCCGTCGGCATGACCTTGATGAACTTGCCGCGCGAGGCCTCCCAGTCGCCCAGGATCTCGCGGGCGCGGAAACTGCCGGTGTAGCGGAAGTGGTCTTCGATCAGCCGGCGCAGGATGGTCTCGTCGGTTTCGCGTTCGCCGCCGCGCTGCGCGCTGTGCCAGCCTTCGCGGCTGTTCTGCGCGTGTTGCTCGGCATGCGGCACGATGGCTTCGAGTTCCACCATGGCCATGTTGCAGCGGTGCTTGAAGCTGCGGTCCGGGTCCCACACGTAGGCGACGCCGCCCGACATGCCGGCGGCGAAATTGCGGCCCGTGCTGCCCAGCACCACGACCGTGCCGCCCGTCATGTATTCGCAGCCGTGGTCGCCGGTGCCTTCCACTACCGCGGCCGCGCCCGAGTTGCGCACGGCGAAGCGTTCGCCGCCCACGCCGTTGAAGAAAGCCTCGCCGGCCAGGGCGCCGTACAGCACGGTGTTGCCGACGATGATGTGGTCGGGGCCGAAGCCGCGGAAATCGTTGGGGGAACGCACGATGATGCGCCCGCCCGACAGGCCCTTGCCGACGTAGTCGTTGGCTTCGCCCACCAGGTCCAGGGTGATGCCGTGCGCCAGGAAGGCGCCGAAGCTCTGCCCGGCCGTGCCGTTGCACTGGATGTGGATGGTGTCGTCCGGCAGCCCGTCATGCCCATAGCGCGCGGCCAGCGCGCCGGACAGCATGGCGCCCACGGTGCGGTTGCGGTTGCGCACCGGCGTGATGAACGACACCTTTTCGCCGCGCTCCAGCGCGGGCTTGCTGCGTTCGATGAGCAGGTGGTCGAGCGCGCCGGCCAGGCCGTGGTCCTGCGCCTCGGTCTGGCGCTTCTCGGTATCGACCTGCGGCTGGTAGAAGACGCGGCCGAAGTCCAGGCCCTGGGCCTTCCAGTGGTCGATGCCGGCGCGCATGTCGAGCAGGTCGGCGCGGCCGATCAGGTCGTCGAACTTGCGGATGCCCAGCTGGGCCATGATTTCGCGCACTTCTTCGGCGATGAAGAAGAAGAAGTTCACCACGTGCTCGGGCTTGCCCTGGAACTTGCGGCGCAGCACCGGATCTTGCGTGGCCACGCCCACCGGGCAGGTGTTCAGGTGGCACTTGCGCATCATGATGCAGCCTTCGACCACCAGCGGCGCCGTGGCGAAGCCGAATTCGTCGGCGCCCAGCAGCGCGCCGATGACCACGTCGCGGCCGGTCTTCATCTGGCCGTCGGCCTGCACGCGGATGCGGCTGCGCAGGTGGTTCAGCACCAGGGTCTGCTGCGTCTCGGCCAGGCCCAGTTCCCAGGGCGTGCCGACATGCTTGATGGACGACACGGGCGAGGCGCCGGTGCCGCCGTCGTGGCCGGCGATCACGACGTGGTCGGCCTTGGCCTTGGCCACGCCGGCCGCCACCGTGCCCACGCCCACTTCCGATACCAGCTTGACCGAGATGGAGGCCTTGCTGTTGACGTTCTTGAGATCGTGGATGAGCTGCGCCAGATCCTCGATGGAATAGATGTCGTGGTGCGGCGGGGGCGAGATCAGGCCCACGCCCGGCACCGAATAGCGCAGCTTGGCGATGTATTCAGACACCTTGTGGCCGGGCAGCTGGCCGCCCTCGCCGGGCTTGGCGCCCTGCGCCATCTTGATCTGGATCTGATCGGCGCTGGCCAGGTATTCGGCCGTGACGCCGAACCGGCCGGAGGCCACCTGCTTGATGCGCGAGCGCAGCGAATCGCCCGCCTGCAGCGGCACGTCGGCTTCGATGCGTTCGCTGCCCAGCACCGAGGCCAGCGTGTCGCCCTTCTTGATGCCGCTCTTGCCGTTGCGCATCTCGGCGCGGTAGCGCAGCTCGTCCTCGCCGCCCTCGCCCGTGTTCGATTTGCCGCCGATGCGGTTCATGGCCACGGCCAGCACGGTGTGGGCCTCGGTCGAGATGGAGCCGAGCGACATGGCGCCGGTGGCGAAGCGCTTGACGATTTCCTTGGCCGGCTCGACTTCTTCCAGCGGGATGGCGCGCGACGGTTCGAAGCGGAACTCGAACAGGCCGCGCAGCGTCATGTGGCGGCGGCTCTGGTCGTTGATGATCTGCGCGTACTCCTTGTACGTGCGGTAGTTGTTGGCGCGCGACGCATGCTGCAGCTTGGCGATGGAATCGGGCGTCCACATGTGCTCTTCGCCGCGCACGCGGTAGGCATATTCGCCGCCCGCGTCCAGGTCGTTGGCCAGCACCGGGTCGTTGCCGAACGCGGCGCGATGCTGGCGCAGCGCTTCCTCGGCCACCTGGAAAATGCCGATGCCCTCGATGTTGGACGCCGTGCCGGTGAAGTACTTGTCGACCAGGGCGCGCTGCAGGCCCACGGCCTCGAAGATCTGCGCGCCGGTGTACGACATGTAGGTCGAGATGCCCATCTTGGACATGACCTTGTTCAGGCCCTTGCCGATGGCCTTGATGTAGTTCTTGACCGCCTTGTCGGGGTCGGCCATGCGGCCCAGCGATTCCAGCGCCAGGTAGGGATGGATGGCCTCGGCGCCGTAGCCGCCCAGCAGCGCGAAATGGTGCACCTCGCGCGCCGAGCCGGTTTCTACCACCAGGCCGGTATTGGTGCGCAGGCCGGCGCGGATCAGGTGCTGGTGCACCGCCGACGTGGCCAGCAGCGCGGGGATCGCCACGCGCTCGCTGTCGACCAGGCGATCGGACACGATCAGGATGTTGTAGCCGCTCTGCACCGCGTCGACGGCGCGCGCGCACAGCGCGGCCACGCGGGCCTCGATGCCTTCCGAGCCCCAGGCCGCCGGGTAGGTGATGTCCAGTTCGTAGCTGCGGAACTTCTTGCCGGTGACCTGCTCGATGTCGCGGATCTGCGCCATGGCGGCGAAATCCAGCACCGGCTGCGACACTTCCAGGCGCAGCGGCGGGTTGACGTTGTTGATGTCCAGCAGGTTGGGCTTGGGGCCGATGAACGACACCAGCGACATCACCAGCTGTTCGCGGATCGGGTCGATCGGCGGGTTGGTCACCTGCGCGAACAGTTGGCGGAAGTAGTTGTAGAAGGGCTTGGCGCGGTTCGACAGCACCGCCAGCGGCGCGTCGTTGCCCATCGAGCCGACGATCTCCTCGCCGGTGGTGGCCATCGGCTCCAGGATGAACTTGTAGTCTTCCTGGGTCCAGCCGAAGGCCTGCTGGCGGTCGAGCAGCGACACGGACGACTGCGTGGCCGGCACGGCCTGGCGCGGCGCGGGCAGCGATTCGAGCTTGATCTGCAGGCGCTCGATCCATTGACGGTACGGGCGGCTGTTGGACAGCTGCAGCTTGATCTCGGCGTCGTCGATGATGCGGCCCTGTTCCAGGTCGATCAGGAACATCTTGCCCGGCTGCAGGCGCCACTTCTTGACGATGCGGTTCTCGGGAATGGACAGCGTGCCGGCCTCGGACGCCATGATGACCATGTCGTCGTCGGTGATCAGGTAGCGCGCCGGGCGCAGGCCGTTGCGGTCCAGCGTGGCGCCGATCTGGCGCCCGTCGGTGAAGGCCACGGCGGCCGGGCCGTCCCACGGCTCCATCATGGCCGCGTGGTATTCATAGAACGCGCGGCGGCTCTCGTCCATCTGCGTGTGCTGTTCCCAGGCTTCCGGGATCATCATCATCATGGCGTGGGCCAGCGAATAGCCCGAGTTCACCAGCAGTTCGAGGCAGTTGTCGAAGGTGGCGGTATCGGACTGGCCTTCGTAGACGATCGGGTACAGCTTCTTCAGGTCGTCGCCCAGCACGGCCGACTGCATCATGCCTTCGCGCGCGCGCAGCCAGTTGAAGTTGCCCTTCACGGTGTTGATCTCGCCGTTGTGCGCGATCATCCGGTACGGGTGGGCCAGCGGCCAGGCGGGGAAGGTGTTGGTCGAGAAGCGCTGGTGCACCAGGGCCAGGGCCGACACGGTGCGCGGGTCGGCCAGGTCGCGATAGTAGCGGCCGACCTGGTCGGCCAGCAGCAGGCCCTTGTAGACCACGGTGCGCACCGAGGCCGACGGCACGAAATATTCCTTGCCGTGCGCCAGGCGCATGGCCTGGATGGCGTGGCTGGCCGTCTTGCGGATGACGTACAGCTTGCGCTCCAGCGCGTCGGGCACCATGACGTCGGCGCCGCGGCCGATGAACAACTGGCGGATGACCGGCTCGACCGAGCGCACGGTGGGCGACATGGGCATGTCGACATCCACCGGCACGTCGCGCCAGCCCAGCACGATCTGGCCCTCGGCGCGCACGGCGCGTTCGAGTTCCTGTTCGCAGGCCAGGCGCGAGGCGGTTTCCTTGGGCAGGAACACCATCGCCACGCCGTACTCGCCCGGCGGCGGCAGCGTCACCCCTTGCTGGCTCATCTCGTCGCGGTACAGCGCGTCGGGGATCTGGATCAGGATGCCGGCGCCGTCGCCCATGAGCTTGTCGGCCCCCACCGCGCCGCGGTGGTCCAGGTTTTCCAGGATCTTCAGGCCCTGCTGGATGATGGCGTGGCTCTTGCGGCCCTTGATATGGGCCACGAACCCGACGCCACAGGCGTCATGTTCATGCTGGGGGTTGTAAAGGCCCTGCGGCGCCGGCAGACCGATGCGGCTGGCATCGATGGGCGTCGCGGCGGGGCGACAGGAAGCATCGTGGGAAGTAGGTGACATAGCGCGCTCCGCAGTGGCCTGCGTCGGGATGTTGCAGTGCAAGGGAAGGACGATACTGCGGCACGGCAAGCGCTGCAATACAAACAAACAGGGTGTGTCCCTATATTATTTATTTCACCAAAATGGTGCACATATATGGTGACGCATTAAAAGTACTTATAAAACAATCAGATGGATTGTCACGAAGAAGGCGTGAACCTGCGTCGCGTGGCCTCTGGCCGCGAAAAGCTATTATGCGTCCCTATATTTTTGTGGCGAAATCGCGAATCGGAAGGATGCGCGGCAGGCGGGATGGCGCGCGGGGGCGACGGGGTCGGCGCGGCCTGGTGTGGCGGGAGATTCAGGTTTCGGAGGCGCCGTTGCCGTCGGCGGGCGCGGCGGCGGTGACGGGCTCGACCGGCTTCTTGCGGGGACGGCCGCGCTGCCCCGGGGCGACCCGCCGGCTGGCGGTGTGGGCCAGGCTGGCGATGAAGGCCGGGCCGCCCAGCGCCCACTGGCCGGACACGGCCTGGTCGATGCGCTGGCTTTGCTCGCGCGACAGCCCTTCCTGCAGGCGGCGGCGGTAATTGGCCTGGCGGTCGAACGGCGTATTGCCGCAGGCCCAGTAATCGGCGTGGTCGGATTGCCACGGCGAGGGCGGCGTGGCTGGCGAAGTGTTGCCGGTATGGCTGCCGGCGGACGACCAGGGCCAGGAATCGGGGTCATGGGCGCCGCCGCTGCGCACGGGGTAGGTTTCGAGCCAGACCAGCGCCGGCAGCACCCATACGCCGGGCTCGAGCAGCGCCGAGCGGTAGCGGCCGGCGAACACGCGCCCGCCGCGCAGGCGGGCCGCCAGGTTGCGGCCCAGGGTCTGCATCAGGCGGGGCAGGCCTTCTTCGTCGGCCGGCGTGGCCAGCAGCAGGATGCGGTCGTTGGCCAGCACCCAGCCGTGCACCGCGACACGGTGCCGCTGGGCGGAATCGCCCAGCCACGCTGCCAGCTGGTTCAGGATGTCCTGCGGCGCCGGCTGCGAGGGCGCGGCCAGCGGCTGGACAAAATTGGCCTGCACCAGTTGGGGCAGCCCGGGGGCATACAAACGGGGCAGACGGGCCATAGTAGGGAGGCGTGCGCAGCCAAAAGAACGTTGGGGTCGATCAACTATATATAAATAGTGCCATAACCGTCGAGGGTCAAGCGTTGCGGGTGCGCAAATGGCCGCCCGCTGGACTGCCGATGCGCCCGCCGCGGCCTTCACGGGCCGGTCGCTCATGCAGGTTAACATCGGGGCTGCAAACGCAATAGCCGTAGAAACACCTCAAGGAGAGCCCTGCATGAAGACCAAAGCCGCCATCGCCTGGAAAGCGGGTGCGCCGCTGACCGTGGAAGAAGTGGACCTGGAAGGTCCGCGCGCCGGCGAAGTCCTGATCGAGGTCAAGGCTACCGGCATTTGCCACACGGATTACTACACCCTCTCCGGCGCCGACCCGGAGGGCCTGTTTCCCGCCATCCTGGGCCACGAAGGCGCCGGGATCGTGGTCGACGTGGGCCCCGGAGTTGCGTCCCTTAAAAAGGGCGACCACGTCATTCCGCTCTACACGCCGGAATGCCGCCAGTGCAAATTCTGCCTCTCGCGCAAGACCAACCTGTGCCAGGCCATCCGCACGACGCAGGGCAAGGGTCTGATGCCGGACGCCACCTCGCGCTTTTCGCTGGACGGCAAGCCACTGTTCCACTACATGGGCACCTCCACCTTCTCGAACTACATCGTCGTGCCGGAGATCGCCGTCGCCAAGGTGCGCGAGGACGCGCCGTTCGACAAGATCTGCTACATCGGCTGCGGCGTCACCACTGGCGTGGGCGCGGTGGTGTTCACCGCCAAGGTCGAGGCCGGCGCCAATGTGGTGGTGTTCGGCCTGGGCGGCATCGGCCTGAACGTGATCCAGGGCGCCAAGATGGTGGGCGCCGACAAGATCATCGGCGTGGACCTGAACCCCGAGCGCGAAGCCATGGCCCGCAAGTTCGGCATGACGCACTTCGTCAACCCGAAGGAAGTCGAGAACGTGGTCGACCACATCGTCCAGCTGACGGACGGCGGCGCCGACTATTCCTTCGAGTGCATCGGCAATACGCAGGTCATGCGCCAGGCGCTGGAGTGCTGCCACAAGGGCTGGGGCCAGTCCGTGATCATCGGCGTGGCCGAGGCCGGGGCCGAGATCAGCACCCGGCCGTTCCAGCTGGTGACCGGCCGCCAGTGGAAGGGCTCGGCGTTCGGCGGCGCGCGCGGCCGCACCGACGTGCCCAAGATCGTCGACTGGTACATGGACGGCAAGATCAACATCGACGACCTGATCACCCATACCCTGCCGCTGGAGCGGATCAACGAGGGCTTCGACCTGATGAAGCGCGGCGAGTCGATCCGTTCCGTGGTGCTGTACTGACGCGCCGCCGTCTTCAATCGCCAACAGGAAAGCACAGGCCATGGCAGACCTGGAACTGATCTCGCAACATCGCTGCTTCGGCGGCTGGCAGCGCTTTTACCGCCACGCATCGGCCGAGATCGGCCTGCCCATGCGGTTTTCCGTGTTCGTGCCGCCGCAGGCCGAACAGGGCCGCGTGCCGGTCTTGTTCTACTTGGCCGGGCTGACCTGCACGGAAGAGACCTTCATGATCAAGGGTGGCGCCCAGCGCCTGGCCGCCGAGCACGGCCTGATGCTGGTGGCGCCCGACACCAGCCCGCGCGGCGCCGGCATTGCCGGCGAGGACGACGACTGGGACTTCGGCACCGGCGCCGGCTTCTACCTGGATGCGACCGCCGAGCCGTGGCGCGCCCACTATCGCATGGAAAGCTACGTTGCGGGCGAGCTCTACGGCATCGCCACCGGCGAGCTGCCCGGCGATCCGCAGCGCACCGGCATATTCGGCCATTCGATGGGCGGGCACGGCGCGCTGGTGCTGGCGCTGCGCCATCCCGGGCAGTTCCGTTCGGTGTCGGCCTTTGCGCCGATCGCGGCGCCGACGCGCTGCCCATGGGGGCGCAAGGCGTTCAGCGGCTACCTGGGGGCCGACCCCGAGGCCTGGAAGGCCCATGACGCCAGCGAGCTCATGGCCCGCGCGCAGCGGCCATTCCCCGCCGGCATCCTGGTGGACCAGGGGCTGGCCGATGGTTTCCTGGCTGAGCAGCTGTACCCGGAAGCCTTCGAGCAGGCCTGCCGGCAGGCCGGCCAGCCCCTGACGCTGCGCCGTCACGAAGGCTACGATCACGGCTACTACTTCATTTCCACGTTCATGCAGGATCACATCCGCTTCCACGCGGACCAATACAACACGTAGTCCTGCGCCGGAGCGCGCCGCCCGCATGGCGCCGGCGCGCATGTCCAAGGAGGCCCACAGTGATATACGGCTTGGCTCCCTTCGTCTGGATGGCCGTGGCGGCCTGCATCGTGCTGGTCCCGGGCCTGGCGCTGCTGTTCGGCCGGGGCGGGCCGCGCGATGCGTCCGGGCGGCGAGTGTTCCGGCTGCGCCCGGTGCGGCGCCTGTTCGGCGCCCTGCTGGTCGCGCTGGCCGCCGTATCGGCCGTGCTGGCACTGACGCTGGTGCAGTTCCTGCGCCTGACCACCGACGAGCCGGTGGCCCGCGTGCAGATCCACGAACAGGCGCCGGGGCAGTTCCAGTTGACTGCCGAAGCGCCCGGCCTGGGCACCCGCATGTATCCGCTGGCCGGCGACCAGTGGCAGATCGACGCCAAGGTGGTGCGCTGGCGGCTGCCCGCGCTGCTGGCCGGCGTGCCGCCGCTGTATGCCTTCGAACGCCTGTCCGGCCGCCATAGCGACATTGCCCGCGAGCAGGCCGCGCCGCGCTCGCTGCACTCGCTGGCCGACTGGCCGGTGCCCGACCTGGCCGCCCTCAAGCGCGTGTTCCCGAACTGGCTGCCGTTCGTCGACGTGCAATATGGCAGCGCCGCCTACATGCCCATGTTCGACGGCGCCCGCTATCGGGTCTATATGGACCCGCGCGGCGCGGTGGTGATACGTCCCGAGGGCGAGGCCACTGAACAGCGGCTGCGGGAACTGGGATGGTAGGCTGGTTGTTCAGTCATCGTCGAAATCCCCGGCGCCCAGCTTGATCACGCCGTCCGAAGGTACCCATTGCGCTTTTTTTGCAAGCGCCTGGATTTTTTCCTGTCCGTTCTCGAACGCGCGCAGCAATTCGGCGCCCGTGCCGTCGGCGGCGCCGAAATAGCGCCGCAGCGCGTCCCCGGAGATCTCGAACTGCCGCGTGACACCGCCCGTCTCGAGTTCGAAGACGATGTCGTCTCCGCGGGCCTGCGCGTGCGTGGCTTTGGCGAATGCGTTCATATGGAGTCCTCGCGTCAAAGGGCTGGCTTGCCGCCCGTGAGGGCTGTCTGGCAAGCGGCGTGCCGCGGGGCGGGCCGGCCGGCACGCGCCTTGCCGGACACCGCAAGGTAGCGGGCGCGCGAGAGGTAAATAGGGACGTATTATCGCGGGCTTGCCCGGGAACTCTGCGGCAGTGCAGCAGTCGAATTAGCACTCGCATGCCGAGAGTGCTAACATCAATCTGATACAGTCGTCCACCCCTACCCTGGAGACCGCAACCATGAAACAACCCAGCAGCTCGTTGGCCCTGTCCGGCAACGCCCTGGCGTTGGCCATTGCCAATCCAGGCTCGCTCGGCACCATCGAAGCCTATATTTCGGCGGTGAACCGCCTGCCGGTGCTCACCGCCGAGCGCGAAACCGAGCTGGCCCGCCGCCTGCGCGACCGCGACGACCTCGACGCCGCCCGCGAACTGGTGTTGTCGCACCTGCGGCTGGTTGTTTCGGTGGCGCGCCAATACCTGGGCTACGGCCTGCCGCACGCCGACCTTATCCAGGAAGGCAATGTCGGCCTCATGAAGGCCGTCAAGCGTTTCGACCCGGAGCGCGGCGTGCGTCTGGTGTCGTTCGCCGTGCACTGGATCAAGGCCGAGATCCACGAATTCATCATCCGCAACTGGCGCATGGTCAAGGTGGCCACCACCAAGGCCCAGCGCAAGCTGTTCTTCAACCTGCGCAGCATGCGTCCCGACGGCCACACGCTCGATCCCGAACAGGTCGATCGCATCGCCCAGGAACTGAACGTGCGCCGCGAGGACGTCAGCGAAATGGAAGTGCGCCTGTCCGGCCGCGACCTGTCGCTGGAAAAGCAGGACGATGACGAAGAGCCGTTCGCTCCCATCGCGTACCTGTCCGACGATTGCCGCCAGGAGCCCACCCGCGTGCTCGACCGCCGGGCGCACGACGAACTGCAGGGCGCCGGCCTGGCCCACGCGCTGGAAGCGCTGGATCCGCGCTCGCGGCGCATCATCGAAGCCCGCTGGCTGCAGGATGACGGCGGCATCACGCTGCAGGAACTGGCACAGGAATTCGGCGTGTCGGCCGAACGCATCCGCCAGATCGAAGCCGCCGCCCTCAAGAAGATGCGAGGCACGCTGGCCGCGGCCTGACGCGTCGCCGGCCAGCCGGCCTCGTTGATACATTTTGATTCAAAATCGACGCGGCCCAACCCCATCGGAGCGGAAACTTAATCCGCGTCCCGCCGCCTAACTTCATGTAGACCGCATATACCGGTTCCCGGCATGCAGTCTTGTCATCCGTTTCGGCTTCTCCTCTTTCCCCTCCCCTATGAAACGGATGCTTATGGGGCACCTAGCATATCGGTGCCCCGTTTTTTTTGCGCCGCCAACGCGGCGCCCCTCATTCCACCCTGCTTCCGCTACGCGGCCAGCGCTTCGCGCCAGATGGCCGTATCCAGGCGCCGTACCCCGGTCGCCAGCGAGCCGTCGCGATACAGCTTCAGCCAGCGATAACCCGGCGGGGCCGCGTCGAGCTCGTGCCGGCCGTCACGAATGGCGAACTGGAAGCAGGTGGACGGCGTGGCCAGCATGCGCATGTGGTGGCGCCGGCGGTCGAAGGCCTGGTGCACATGGCCCCATAGCAGCACCCGCGTGCGGGGCAGTTCCGCCAGGCGCCGGAACAATGCCTGGGCATTGTCGACCATCATGGTGTCCTGCCAGGCGCTGTCCATCTGCAACGGGTTGTGGTGCAAGGCCACCAGCACGTGGCGGTCGCCCGCAAGGGCGGCGGCGCGCTCCAGTATGTCGAACTGGGCTTCGTCGATGTGGCCCGCGTCGGAGCCCGGCACGGTGGAGTCCAGCAGCACGATGCGCCAGCCGCCGATGTCGGTGACCGGCTGGGTCCATTGTCCCAGGGCGTCGCGCAGGGCCTGTGGATCGTCGTGATTGCCGGGCAGGCAGCGCACCGGCCAGTCGGTCTGCTCGAGCAGTTCGCGCAGGCGGCGGTACGCCGCCGGCGAGCCGTCGTGCGACAGGTCGCCGGTGGCCAGCAGCAGGTCGGGGCGATGGCCATTGGCGCGCACCAGGTCCAGCACCGCGCGCAGGCTCGCGTCGGTGTTGACGTGGCACAGCACGCCTGCCGGATCGGCCATCAGATGCGTGTCGGTGAGTTGCACCACCAGGATCGGTGCGTCGGCGCGGCCGGCGCTGGAAGTCTTTGCCGGCACGGGCGGCTCCTGCGGATATCGAACGAACCCCGTAACCTTACCGAAAAAAACGGCCTGGCCAGCCGTGACGCGTAACGAAACATGGATGGGGCTCTTTTGCCTTGGGGCGGTCCGGCGGTAGGGAAGGCCCCCACGCTGCGCCTGCGGCTTGCTGCCCCCCATGGGGGCTCTTTTGCCTTGGGGCGGCCCGGCGGTAGGGAAGGCCCCCCACGCTGCGCCTACGGCTTGCTGCCCCCCATGGGGGCTCTTTTGCCTTGGGGCGGCCCGGCGGTAGGGAAGGCCCCCACGCTGCGCCTGCGGCTTGCTGCCCCCCGTGGGGGCCTTTTGCCTTGGGGCGGCCCGGCGGCAAAAGAAGCTATTCTTGTTGCTCCGCGCGATGCGTCTCCGGAATGCCCGGTTCATGGATATTGGTTTTGTTGTGTTCGGCCTGGCTGGTTTGCTGACGCTGGTGTGCTTCATGCCGCCGCTGGCCGGCCGCTTGAAGTTGCCTTATTCGGTGTTGCTGGCGATTGTCGGTTGCCTGCTCGGCATCGGCCTGCACCTGCATGGCTGGGCGCCGCCGGTGCTGGGCGATTTGTTCGACACCATCGAGCACTTCGAGATCTCGTCCGAGACGTTCCTGATGGTGTTCCTGCCGGTGCTGCTGTTCGAGACGGCCCTGGCCATGAATGTGCGCCGGCTGATGGACGACATCGGGCCGATCCTGATGATGGCCATCGTGGCGGTGGTGGTGTGCACGGTGGTGGTGGGCTTTGCCGTCAGCGCCGTATCGTCGTATGGCCTGGTGGCCTGCCTGCTGCTGGGCGCCATCGTGGCCACCACGGACCCGGTCGCGGTGGTGGGCATTTTCCGGGAAGTGGGAGCGCCCAAGCGCCTGACCACGCTGGTCGAGGGCGAGAGCCTGTTCAACGACGCCGCGTCGATCGCCCTGTATTCGGTGCTGCTGGCGGTACTGGGCGGCCGCGGGACGCTGTCGGTGGGCGGCATCTTCAACGACTTCGTTTTCCACTTCGTGGGCGGCGGCATCGCCGGCTATGCGATGGGCCGCGGTGCCTGCTTCCTGTTCGCCTGGCTGCGCGGCTTTCCCACCGCGGAGATCACGCTGACGCTGACCCTGGCGTACCTGTCTTTCTTCATTTCCGAACACTACCTGGCTGTGTCGGGCGTGGTGGCCACGGTGGTGGCCGGCCTGGTGGTCGGCTCGACCGGCCGCACCCGCATGTCGCCGGTCACGTTCGAGCACCTGGCCAGTTCGTGGGAGCAGTTCGGCTTCTGGGCCAATTCTCTGATCTTCCTGTTCGCCGCGATGCTGATCCCGAAGCTGATGGCGGCCGCCGACCTGGAGGAACTGCTGCTGGTGGCCGTGGTGTTCGTGGTGACGCTGGTGGCGCGCGCCATCGTGGTGTTCGGCCTGCTGCCGCTTTTGGGGCTGACGCCGCTGGGCACCAAGGTCAGCACGCCCTACAAGACCGTGATGCTGTGGGGCGGCCTGCGCGGCGCCGTCTCGCTGGCCCTGGCGCTGGCCGTGACCGAGCAGGCGGCGGTGCCGGAGGCGTCGCGGCAGTTCATCGCGGTGGTGACCACTGGCTTCGTGCTGGCCACGCTGTTCATCAACGGCATCACCCTGCGGCCGTTGATCCGCATGCTGGGCTTGAACCAGTTGTCGCCGGTGGAGCGCACCATCCGCAACCAGGCGCTGGTGGTGGCGCTGGAAGACTTGCAAGGCAAGGCCGACGAGGTCGCGAAGACGGACCACATCAGCCCGGAGGCGAGCGAGCGCATCCACGCGGTGTTCGATGCCAGCCTGGCCAGCGTGCACGATGGCCAGGTCAGCCAGATGACCGACGAGCAGCGGGTTGCGGTGGGCCTGGCCATCGTCGCACAGCGCGAGCAGGAAATGTTCTTCGACATTCTCAAGGCGCAGATCGTCGACTGGCGCATGGCGGAGTCGCTGCTGGCGCGTTCCGAGCGGCTCGAGGACGCCGTGCGCACCGGCGGGCTGGAGGGCTTCGAGCGCGGCGTCGAGGCCGACGTGCGGTATTCCACCGCTTTCCGGCTGGCCTTGCGCATGCACTACATGTTCGGGTTCCAGGGCTGGCTGGCGCGCGAGCTGGGGCAGCGTTTCGCCAACCTGATGACCAAGCGCTCGGTGGCGCAGCGGCTGATCGCGTTCGCGCGCGACCAGATCGCGCCGTTGCTGGGCGACGCCGCGGCCCAGCGCATCGTGACCGCGCACCAGCGCCGCCTGGACCTGATCGATCACGCCTTGCAGGCGCTGAACCTGCAGTATCCGTCCTATGCGCTGTGGCTGCAGGAGAGCTACCTGGGCCGCACCGCGCGCGAGCTGGAACGCATGCGCTACCGCGACATGCTGGAGCAGTTCCTGATCAGCGGCGAGGTCTATGCCGACCTGATGGCGCAGTTGAAAAGCCGCTGGCGCCACATCGACAAGCACCCGCCGCTGGACATGGAGCTCGGCGCCGCCGAGCTGATTACCCGGGTGCCGCTGTTCGAAGGCCTGAGCCCCGATTCGCTGCGCGCCATCAGCAAGCTGCTCAAGCCGCGCCTGGCGCTGCCCGACCAGCCGATCCTGACGCGGGGGCGCCATGGCCTGGAAATGTGTTTTGTCGCCTCCGGCGCGGTGGCGGTGCACCTGCCCGATGGCACGACGGTCGAACTAGGCAGCGGCGAGTTCTTTGGCGAGCTGGCGCTGTTGGGCGAGCAGCAGATCAACCCCGACGTGCATTCGCTGGGCTACAGCAAGCTGCTGATGCTGTCGCTGCGCGACTTCGAAGCGCTGTTGGCGCGCGATCCGGACCTGCGCGACCGCATCCAGGTGGTGGCCAAGCAGCGGCTGCGCGCCATCGAGGTGTGGAAGCAGTTTTCGCAGACCGGCACCACCACGCCGCCGGCGCCGCCCGCAGCGCCGCCCGCGGCGCCGCCGGCCCCGGCCGATGCATGAGGCCGGCGTCCGGCGCGGGCTTCAGGTCGTCTCGCGCCGCACCAGCGTGAAACCGAGGTCGACATGGCGCTGGTCTGGCGGATTGCCGGCCAGTTGTTGCAGCAGCAAGCCGGCCGCCGTGGCGCCGATCTGGTAGCGCGGCGTGGCGATGGTCGACAACGGCGGGGTGGTCCAGGCGGTGCCGGGAAAGTCGTGGAACCCCACCAGCCCCATGCGGGCCGGCACCGCGATGCCGCGCCGGGCGCATTGGAAGACCGCGCCCTGGGCCAGGTCGTCATTGCAGAAGAACAGGCCGTCGCAATCGGGGTGCCGGTCGACCATTTGATCGAGCAGTTCCGCGCCGAGGGCGATGGACGATTTCTGGGGCGTCATGATTTCGAGCGCCGGGTCGTACAGCCCGGCCTCGCGCAGCGCGTGGCGGCCGCCTTCGCAGCGGCGCAGCGACCGCGGGTCGAGCTGCGCCCCGATGATGCCGATGCGGCGGTAGCCGCGCTCGGCCAGGTGGCGGCAGGCGGCCTGGCCGGAGTCGAATTGCGAGAACCCCACGCTGAGGTCGGTGGCGGCCGGGTCCAGCGTTTCGATGGTGTGGACGGTGGGCACGCCGACGCTGGCCAATAGCTGCCAGACGCCGGGCGTGTGGTCGATGCCGGTCAGGATCAGGCCGTCGGGCGAATGCTGCAGGTAGGTGCGCAGCAAGGTTTCCTCGGCGTCGAGGGAGTAGCCGGTCAGGCCGACCAGCAGGTGGTAGTCGTGCGCGTCGAGGGTTTCCTTGATGCCGGCGATGATGTCGACGAACACCACGTTGCTCAGCGAGGGGATCAGCGCCACGATGTTG
Source organism: Bordetella genomosp. 2 (assembly GCF_002261345.1). Lineage (GTDB taxonomy): Bacteria > Pseudomonadota > Gammaproteobacteria > Burkholderiales > Burkholderiaceae_B > Bordetella_A. The sequence goes on from NZ_NEVT01000002.1 coordinate 71,439, forward strand.
CGCGACCGGGCCGAGGCCAGCGCGCTGGCGGCGTGGTTCGGCACGTAGCCGAGTTCCTGGCAGATGCGCGGGATGCGCTCGCGCAGCGCGGGGGCCACCTTCTGGGGCAGGCGCAGGGCGCGGGATACGGTGATGGCGCTGACGCCGGCGCGCCGGGCTACCTGTTGCATGGTGACCCGGCCGTCGCGGGTGCTGCGGGGCTTGCGTGCCGACATGTCCGATTTGTTTCCGGAAAAATGCGTAGTCTGCCGCAAGGGGTTTACAGCAGCCGAATGTTAGCGCTAACATCGCACAACATTCGAAAAAGATCAATCGGAGACAAGCATGCAGGCTGCTTCCCCGCGTCCGCCCCGGGGCCCCCGGACCTGGCTGGACCGCGCCGCCGACGGCTGCCGGCGCCTCCAGACCTGGCTCATGGTGGCCTGTCTGGTCGTCATGGTGGTGCTGCTGTTCGGCAACGTCACGTTGCGCTACGTATTCAATTCCGGCATCAACGTCTCCGACGAGATGTCGCGGCTGGCCTTTGTGTGGCTGATTTTCCTGGGCTCGGTGCTGGCGCTACGCGATCACCAGCATATCGGGGTGACCATGCTGGTCGCGCGTTTCGGGCCCGGCGCGCGCAAGGCCAGCCATATCGGCTGCCAGTTGCTGACGCTATGGGTACTGTGGCTGATGGCCGAAGGCAGCTGGAAGCAGACGGTCATCGGGCTGGATACGCGCCTGCCGGTCACCGGGCTGCCCATGGCCGTGTTCGACGCCGCGGTGCTGTATGCCGCCGTCGCCATGGGCGTGCTGACCCTGGTCGACCTGGCGCGGGTGCTGGCCGGCGGCGCGCCGCCGCTGGACGCCAGCCCCGAAGACCCGCTCGTCTGAGCCTCGCGACCCCGCTTCTTCCGCGCACCTAGCCATGACCCTGACCCTGTTCCTGGTGGTATTGCTGGGGCTCATCGCCCTGGGCATGCCGATCGCCTTTGCCTTGTTGCTCAGCGCGGTCGCCTTGATGTTCCAACTGAATTTCTTCGATCCGCAGATCCTGGCGCAGAACATGCTGTCGGGCGCCAACAGCTTTACGCTGATGGCCGTGCCGCTGTTCATGCTGGCCGGCGAATTGATGAACGCCGGCGGCATCTCGCGCCGTATCGTCAACCTGGCCGGCATGTTCGTCGGCCATATCCGCGGCGGCCTGGGCTACGTGGCGATTTTCGCCAGCGTGCTGCTGGCGGCCTTGTCGGGCTCGGCGGTGGCCGACGCGGCCGCGCTCGGCACGCTGCTCATTCCCATGCTGCGCGAACAGGGCTACAGCGCCGAACAGGCGTCGGGACTGATCGCCGCCGGCGGCATCGTGGCGCCCATCATTCCGCCCTCGATCTCTTTCATCATCTTCGGCGTGGCCACCAATGTGTCCATCACCAAGCTGTTCTTCGCCGGCATCGCGCCGGGCCTGCTGATGGGACTGACCCTGGTGGCCGTGTGGTCCTGGGTGGCGCGCCGGCAGGGTGCGCTGGCGCCGGCGCCGCGCCAGCCGTGGCGGGCCCGCCTGAGCGCGCTGCGGCAGGCCGTCTGGGCGCTGATGCTGCCGGTCATCATCATCGGCGGCCTGCGCGGCGGCATCTTCACGCCCGCCGAGGCGGCCGTGGTGGCCGCCGTCTATGCCTTGCTGGTCAGCCTGTTCGTATACCGCGAGATCACCTGGCGCGACCTGGGCCCGCTGTTCGTCAATGCCGCGCGCACCACGGCAGTGGTGATGTTCCTGGTGGCCGCCGCCATGGTGTCCTCGTACATGATCACGCTGGCCGACATGCCGCAGGACCTGATCGCGCTGCTCGAGCCGGTGCTCGACCAGCCCAAGATGCTGATGTTCGCGCTGCTGGTGCTGTTGACGCTGGTGGGGACCGTCATGGACCTGACGCCCACCATCCTGATCCTGGCGCCGGTGCTGATGCCGGTCGTCACCAAGGCGGGCATCGATCCGATCTATTTCGGCGTCATGTTCGTCATGGTGGGCTGCGTGGGCCTGCTGACCCCGCCCGTGGGCACGGTGCTCAACGTGGTGTGCGGCGTGGCGCGCATCAACATGGAAACCATTTGCCGGGGGGTGTGGCGCTACGTGGCCGCCTACACCGCCCTGCTCGTCATTCTGGTGATCTTCCCGGAACTGATCACCGTACCCGCGCGCTGGCTTTACTAGGACCCGTCCACTCAAAAAGAGTCCTGGATTTCCCTGCCACGGCAACCAAGCCCGCGCACGTCCCAGCAACCAAGGAGGAACATCATGAGCAAGACCTGGAAGAGAACCCTGTTGGCGATCACGGCCGCCGTGTCGTGCGCCTGCGCCGGCGTGGCGGCCGCGCAGGACATCAAGCCGCGCCTGATCCGTTTCGGCTATGGCCTGAACGAAGACAGCGTGCAAGGCCGCGCGGCGCGCCACCTGGCCGAGGAGCTGGAAAAGCTCAGCGGCGGCAAGATGAAAATGAAGACGTTCGGTTCGGCCAGCCTCGGTTCGGACGAGCAGATGCAAAGCGCCCTGGTGGGCGGCGTGCAGGAAATGATGGTGGGCTCGACCGCGCCGCTGGCCACCATGGTGAAAGAGTTCGGCGTATTCGACCTGCCGTTCCTGTTCAACACCGACCAGGAAGCCGATGCCGTACTGGACGGCCCGCTGGGCGAGCGGCTGCTGAAGAAGCTGGAGGCCAAGGGGCTGGTCGGCCTGGTGTACTGGGAGAACGGCTTTCGCAACCTGACCAACTCCAAGCACCCGGTCGTCAAGGCCGAGGACCTGGAAGGCATCAAGCTGCGCGTGATGCAGAACCAGGTGGCGCTGGGCGTATTCAATGCGCTGGGAGCCAACGCCGTGCCGATGCCGTTCTCGGAGTTGTTCACCGCGCTGGAGACGCGCACCGTCGATGGCCAGGAGAATCCCGTCACGACCATCCAGAGCAGTAAATTCTATGAAGTGCAGCCGTACCTGACCATGACGCGCCACGTCTATACGCCGTGGGTGTTGCTGGCGTCCAAGAAATGGTGGGACACGCTGTCGCCGGACGAGCAGAAGCTGATCCGCCAGGCCGCCGTGGCGTCCCGCGATTTCGAGCGCAAGGACAGCCGCGCCGACTCCCAGAAGGCCATGGACACCCTGAAGTCGCACGGCATGAAGATCAATGTCGTCTCGGACGAGGAAATCGCCCGCATGCGCCAGAAGGTGCAGCCGGTGGTGGACAAGTACACCCAGGAACTGGGCCCCGAACTGGTCAAGGAACTGCAAGACGAAATCCAGAAGGCGCGCGGCTGAGCCGCGTCGCCCCGCGCCGGGTCCGGGCGGACCCGGCGCCATCGTCCACTGTTGCATCGTAGTGATTCGCCATGTCCCAGACGCCCCGCAAGCTGCGCAGCCAGAAATGGTTCGACGACCCCTCCAACGCCGACATGACCGCCATTTATGTCGAGCGCTACCTGAATTACGGCCTGACGCGCGCCGAGCTGCAGTCGGGCCGTCCCATCATCGGCATTGCCCAGACGGGCAATGACCTGGCGCCCTGCAATCGCCACCATTTGCAGCTGGCCGAGCGCGTGAAGGCGGGCATTCGCGATGCCGGCGGCATTCCCATGGAATTCCCCGTGCACCCGCTGGCCGAACAGGGGCGCCGGCCCACCGCCGCGCTGGACCGCAACCTGGCCTACCTGGGCCTGGTCGAGGTGCTGCACGGCTATCCGCTGGACGGCGTGGTGCTTACCACCGGCTGCGACAAGACCACGCCGGCCTGCCTGATGGCCGCCGCCACGGTGGACATCCCGGCCATCGTGTTGTCCGGGGGCCCGATGCTCGACGGCTGGCACGACGGCAAGCGGGTCGGCTCGGGCACGGTGATCTGGCATGCGCGCAACCTGATGGCCGCCGGCGAGATCGATTACGAGGGCTTCATGACGCTGGCCACGGCCTCGTCGCCCTCGGTGGGGCACTGCAACACCATGGGCACGGCGCTGTCGATGAACTCGCTGGCCGAGGCCCTGGGCATGTCGCTGCCGGGCTGCGCCAGCATTCCCGCGCCCTATCGCGAGCGCGGCCAGATGGCCTATGCCACCGGCATGCGCATTTGCGACATGGTGCGGGAGGACCTGCGGCCCTCGCACATCCTGACCCGCGAGGCGTTCGAGAACGCCATTGTGGTGGCCTCGGCGCTGGGGGCGTCCAGCAATTGCCCGCCGCACCTGATCGCCATGGCGCGCCACGCCGGCATCGACCTGTCGCTGGACGACTGGCAGCGCCTGGGCGAGGACGTGCCGCTGCTGGTCAATTGCGTGCCGGCCGGCGAACACCTGGGCGAAGGGTTCCACCGCGCCGGCGGCGTGCCCGCCGTGCTGCACGAACTGCAGGCCGCCGGCCGCCTGCATGGCGATTGCCGCACCGTGTCGGGGCAGACCATCGGCGCCATCGCCGCCGCCGGCAAGACCCGCGACCGCGACGTGATCCGCACCTGCGACGCGCCGCTGCGGCACCGCGCCGGCTTCATCGTGCTGTCGGGCAACTTCTTCGACAGCGCCATCATGAAAATGTCGGTGGTGGGGGAGGATTTCCGCCGCGCCTACCTGGACACCCCGGGCGACGAGAATGCCTTCGAGGCGCGCGCCATCGTGTTCGACGGCCCGGAGGACTACCACGCCCGCATCGAGGATCCGGCGCTGAACATCGACGAGCACTGCATCCTGGTGATCCGCGGCTGCGGCACGGTGGGCTACCCCGGCAGCGCCGAGGTGGTCAACATGCGGCCGCCGGCCCACCTGCTCAAGCGCGGCGTCGAATCGCTGCCGTGCCTGGGCGACGGACGCCAGAGCGGCACTTCGGCCAGTCCGTCGATCCTCAACATGTCGCCGGAGGCGGCGGTCGGCGGCGGCCTGTCGCTGCTGGAGACCGGCGATCGCCTGCGGGTGGACCTGAACCAGCGCTCGGTCACGCTGCTGGTCGACGCCGGCGAGCTGGAGCGGCGCAAGGCGGATGCCCGGCCGGTGCCCATCCCGCCGTCACAGACGCCCTGGCAGGAGATCTACCGGCAGATGGTGGGCCAGCTGTCCACCGGCGGTTGCCTGGAGCCCGCCACGCTGTACTTGCGGGTGGTCGAGACGCGGGGCGATCCGCGCCATTCGCATTGACCGGCCGGGTTAGCGCGCGGGGATTTCCCCGCGGGCGCGGCGCTGCGTGATGTCTTCCAGGATCACCAGCGCGGCTTCCGCCGTGAATTCGCCGTTGGCGATGCGCTGCACCGCCTCGCCTACGTCCACCTGGGCGATCTCCATGACTTCGCCGTCGCGGTTGGCCGGCTGTGTGCCGGCCGGCAGCACGCAGGTGCTGGTGAGCAGGTCCTCGACCTGGTAGCCCTCGGGCAGCCGGCGGTGCATGCGCAGGATGGTGCGCAGGGGCGAGCGGGCGGCGAGCTGGGCCGGCTCCAGCCCGGCTTCTTCGGCGCATTCGCGCAGCAGCGCCTGCTGCAGGTCTTCGCGGCTGCCCGCCAGGCCGCCCACCAGGGTGTCCCACATGCCGGGGTCGGTGGCCTTGCTGAGCGCGCGGCGGGCGATCCACAGCCGGCCGTCGGGCGTCCAGGCGTTCAGGTGCACCGCGCGCGTCAGCAGCCCGAGCGGGCGCATGGCGGCGCGCTCGATGGCGCCGAGGCACTCGTCCGCGGCCAGGATGTCCAGCAGTTCGTCGCGCCAGCCGCGCAGGCAATCGGCCTCGCGCAGCGTCCGCGCCACCTCGGCCAGCAGGGCGTCGAGGGGTTCCCCGGCCTGCAGCCCGCTGCCGATGCGCAGCGCGTCCGGGCGCAGTTCGATCTGCGCCACGCCGCGCAGGGCGTCGCAGGCGGCCTGGGTGGCCCAGCCGCAGCAGCGGTCGGCCACGTACAGCGGCAGCGCCAGTTCGGGCGGATGTTCCTGCACGCGCTCGGCGAGTTGCGCATACAGCGCGGCCAGGCGCGCCGGATCGTCGTGGCGTGAGGGGTTCGGCATGGCGGCGATTGTAGTGCAGGCCCATCGCAGAGCCGTCAAGTGGGGGCAGCGGGGCTCAATGTCAAGAGGCTAAATTACATTGGGTTGCGCGTCCGCTATAATTCTGCGGTTTCTTTGTGATTCGAGTGGGGTAGACCGGGCAGTGCTAGCCCGGCTTCGCACCTGCCGTCTAATAATTGCGTGTATTCCGCTCTCGCCGCCAAGCGGGCGTGGAAACGCCCGCGCCGTGTTTCGAGGTAAGCATGAAGAAGTGGAGAGGGATACTGGGCGCTTGTGCACTGCTGATGGGCAGTGTCGCCAACGCGCAGGTACAAGACATGCCCGGCGGCCCGAAAGTCAACCAGCTCAACCTGCACGAAGGCGTGACCCAGATCGCGCAAGACGTCATGTGGTTGCACTGGCTGCTGCTGATAATCTGTGGCGTGATCTTCATTGGCGTCTTCGGCGTCATGTTCTATTCCATCTGGGCGCACCGGAAGTCGCGCGGGCACAAGGCCGCCACCTTCCATGAGCACCTGGGCGTGGAAGTCGCCTGGACGGTCATCCCCTTCATCATCGTCATCGCGATGGCGCTGCCGGCCACCAAGACCGTGGTCGCCATGAAAGACACTTCCAGCGCCGACCTGACCGTCAAGGTCACCGGCTACCAGTGGAAGTGGGGCTACGAATACGTCGACGGCCCCGCCGCCGGCGTCAAGTTCCTGTCCACCCTGTCCACGCCGCGCGCCCAGATCGAAGGCCGCGAGCCCAAGGGTGAGTTCTACCTGATGGAAGTCGACAACCACCTGGTGGTGCCGGTCGACAAGAAGGTGCGCATCGTGCTGACCGCCGCCGACGTCATCCACTCCTGGATGGTGCCGGACTTCGGCGTCAAGCAGGACGCCATCCCGGGCTTCCTGCGCGACACCTGGTTTCGCGCCGAGAAGACCGGCATCTACCGCGGCCAGTGCGCCGAGCTGTGCGGCAAGGACCACGCCTTCATGCCCATCGTGGTCGAGGTCAAGTCGCAGGAAGACTACGACAAGTGGGTCGAGGATCAGAAAAAGAAAATGGCCGCCTCGGCTGACGATCCCAACAAGGAATGGACCAAGGAAGAGCTGGTCGCCCGTGGCGAGAAAGTCTACGCCGCCAACTGTGTGGCCTGTCACCAGGCCAACGGCAAGGGCGTGCCGGGCTCGTTCCCGGCGCTGGACGGCGACAAGACCGTGCTGGGTCCCAAGGATGCGCAGATCCAGACCGTGCTGCACGGCCGGCCCGGCACCGCGATGGCCGCGTTCGGCGGCCAGCTGAACGACGTCGAGATCGCCGCGGTCATCTCGTATACGCGCAACGCATGGAGCAATGCGGGCAAGGGACAGGATCCCGTGGTACAGCCCAAGGATGTCGTGGCCGCGCGCTGAGCGCGCCCCGCGTATCCTGTCAGTAGAACCCGTTACGTAGAGACACCTGCCGGCCTCCTGGACAGAGGCCGGCATACAGCAGGAAGGAGTCCATCATGAGCAGCGTCACTGTAGACCACGTGTCGCCTGGCCACAGCCACGGTCACGATCACGATGACCACCACGCCACGCCGACCGGCTGGCGTCGCTGGCTATTTGCCACCAACCACAAAGACATCGGGACGATGTACCTCATCTTCTCGTTCGTCATGCTGCTCGAAGGCGGCACGCTGGCCCTGCTGCTGCGCACCGAGCTGTTCGAGCCCGGCCTGCAGTTCTTCCAGCCCGAACTGTTCAACCAGTTCACCACCATGCACGGCCTGATCATGGTGTTCGGCGCGATCATGCCGTCGTTCGTGGGCTTCGCCAACTGGATGATCCCGATGCAGATCGGCGCCTCCGACATGGCTTTCGCCCGCATGAACAACTTCAGCTTCTGGCTGCTGCCCGTGGCCGCCATCATGCTGACCGTCTCGTTCTTCGTGCCGGGCGGCGCCACCGCCGCCGGCTGGACGCTGTACGCGCCGCTGTCGGCCCAGATGGGCCCCGGCATGGACCTGGCCATCTTCGCCGTGCACATCATGGGCGCCTCGTCCATCATGGGCGCCATCAACGTCATCGTCACCATCCTGAACATGCGCGCGCCCGGCATGACGCTGATGAAGATGCCGATGTTCTGCTGGACCTGGCTGATCACCGCGTTCCTGCTGATCGCCGTGATGCCGGTGCTGGCCGCCGCCATCACCATGGTGCTCACCGACCGCCACTTCGGCACCGGCTTCTTCAACGCCGCCGCCGGCGGCGACCCGGTGCTGTACCAGCACGTGTTCTGGTTCTTCGGGCACCCCGAGGTCTACATCATGATCCTGCCGGCCTTCGGCATCGTGTCGGCCATCGTCCCCGCGTTCGCCCGCAAGAAGCTGTTCGGCTACGCCTCGATGGTGTACGCCACGTCGGCCATCGCGGTGCTGTCGTTCATCGTGTGGGCGCACCACATGTTCACCACCGGCATGCCCGTCACCGGCCAGCTGTATTTCATGTACGCCACCATGCTCATCTCCATCCCCACCGGGGTGAAGGTGTTCAACTGGATCGCCACCATGTGGCGCGGCTCCATGACGTTCGAAACCCCGATGCTGTTCGCGGTGGGCTTCATCTTCGTGTTCACCATGGGCGGCTTCACCGGCCTGATCCTGTCGGTGGCCCCGATCGACATCCAGGTGCACGACACTTATTACGTGGTGGCGCACTTCCACTACGTGCTGGTGGCGGGCTCGCTGTTCGCCCTGTTCGCCGGCGCCTACTACTGGGTGCCCAAGTGGACTGGCCGCATGTACAGCGAAAAGCTGGGCAAGCTGCACTTCTGGTCGACGCTGATCTCGTTCAACGTCACGTTCTTCCCCATGCACTTCCTGGGCCTGGCGGGCATGCCGCGCCGCTATGCCGACTACGCCGCGCAGTTCACCACCTTCCACCAGGTGGCCACCATCGGCGCCTTCTGGTTCGGCCTGTCGCAGCTGCTGTTCCTGTGGGCCATCCTGCGCTGCTACCGCGGCAAGGGCGAAGTGGCCGCGGCCAAGCCCTGGGAAGGCGCGGAAGGCCTGGAGTGGACCGTGCCCTCGCCGGCCCCGTTCCACACCTTCACGACCCCGCCGGAAGTGAAGTGAGGAAGTGAAGTAAGCTGTCATGACACCTGAGCAACGCCGTCGCAACAAAATTGTCGGGTTGGTCCTGCTGGCGATCGTCCTTGCCCTCTTCGCGTGGACGTTCTTCCGCGGCTCGGCCATCCTGACCGGCACGGCCGTCAAGTAGGGCGACATGACACAGGACATCCGCGAAGCCTCGCAGCGCAAGCTGAACTTCCTGCAGACCCTCAAGGCGGTGCTGTGGGGCATGTTCGGCGTGCGCAAGGGGGCGGGCTACCAGGAAGACGCCGGCAAGCTCAACCCCGTGCACCTGATCGTGGCGGGCCTGCTGGCAGGCGTCATATTCGTCTTGGTGCTGGTCGCCATCGTGCGCTGGGCGGTGGCCAGCCTGACGTAAGCAACGCATTTCAACAAATCAGTACCAGGGAGAAGACCATGAGTGCAAGCCACTCGGTTCAAGGTAAAGAGGCACCGTATTACTACGTGCCGGCGGACTCGGGCCATCCCGTGCGCACCGCCGTGGCTCTGTTGGCCATGGGTCTTGGCGCGGCCGCCTGGGTGAACGACGTCAGCTGGGGCAAGTGGCTGGTGCTGGTGGGCGTGCTCGGCCTGATCGCGGTCCTGTACTTCTGGTTCGGCGATGCCATCCAGGAATCGGAAAGCGGCCTGAACAGCAAGCGCATCGACCTCTCGTACCGCTGGGGCATGAGCTGGTTCATCTTTTCCGAGGTCATGTTCTTCGCCGGCTTCTTCGGCGCGCTCTGGTACGTGCGCACCATCACCACGCCGTGGCTGGGCGACCTGGACCACAAACTGCTGCTGTGGCCCGACTTCCAGGCCGTGTGGCCCAACTTCGGCCCGGCCGGCGTGGTCGAGCACTTCCAGACGGTCGGCCCGTTCTGGCTGCCCACCATCAACACCGCGCTGCTGCTGTCGTCCGGCGTGACGCTGACCATCGCCCACCACGCGCTGCGCGAGAATCACCGCGGCAAGACCATCTTCTGGCTGTTCGCCACGGTGCTGCTGGGCTTCATCTTCGTGGCCTGTCAGGCCTACGAATACCACCACGCCATCACCGAACTGAACCTGAAGTTCAACTCGGGCGTGTACGGTTCGCTGTTCTACATGCTGACCGGCTTCCACGGCTTCCACGTCATCATGGGCGCCACCATGCTGACCGTGATCCTGATCCGCCTGATGAAGGGCCACTTCACCGCCGACCATCACTTCGGCTTCGAAGGCGCCGCCTGGTACTGGCACTTCGTCGACGTCGTCTGGCTCGGCCTGTACCTGTTCGTCTACTGGTTCTAGGAATAGCCGGGCAGGCGGCAGTCATCGAGGACTGTCGCCTGCCCGGGCCCATCCCCGCTGCGGACAGGGCGGCGCCCTGAATACCTCCGCGAGGGGCATCGCATGCCGGCAGGTGCGTCCAGCGGCAGCGGAACCGGCCCGGCCGGTTCCTATCTAATGCCTGTACTTTCTATCCAGCCCAGGTGGTGGGCCAGCAGAACGAACAGGAACAGGGCTACCGATAGCCCGATACGCACGGTCAACGCATTGACCGTCCGGTTGGTAGTGCCCTTGTCCCTCATCAGGTAGACCAGGGCGGATGCCAGGCTGGCCAGAATGCCGATGAAAGCCAGGGCGACGAGTACGCGCATTTTGGCCTCCGGTTAAAACGGAATTATTGCAGACATGGCTCACTCGGTTCGGCGCACTTTCGCGGCATTGCTCCTGCTGGGCGTGGCCGCCGCCGTACTGGCCTCGCTGGGCGCCTGGCAATTGCGCCGCGCCGACGAACGGCGCGCCGTGCTGGCGGCCATCGAGGCGGGCCGGGCCCAGCCGCCGCTGGCGTTGACCCCGTCCACCCCAGCCGCCGAGCTCACCCCGTGGCGGCCGGCGCAAGCCAGCGGGCAATGGCTGGATCAATACAGCGTACTGCTGGACAACCGCAACCAGGAAGGGCGGCCCGGCTACTGGCTGGCCACCCCTCTGCTGCTGGATCCGCCCGACCGCAGCGCCGTGCTGGTGCTGCGCGGCTGGCTGCCGCGCGGCGCGCCGGGCGCGCCGCCGCCAACCCCGCCGGCCGTGCCGGCCGGCACCGACACGGTAGTGGGCGAGCTGGCCGCGCGCGTGCCGCGCCTGTTCGAACTCTGGTCGCCGGGCGACTCGTCGCGCGGCCAGTTGCCCGCTACACTGCCGGTGGCTGGCGGCGTCGTGCCCCAGGTGCAGAACCTCGAATTGCTGGCCTATGCGCAGGCCACCGGCCTGGCCCTGCTGCCCGCCGTGCTGATGCAATCCGGCGGCGGCGATGCCCTGGTGCGCGACTGGCCGCAGCCCTCGGTGGACTACAACCAGAACCAGGGCTATGCCCTGCAGTGGTTTTCGTTCGCCGCCATCGCGGCGATCGCCTGGCTGGCAGTGGCCTGGCGCGCGCTGCGCCGGCGCAGCTCCCCCGCCCATTGATCCATATCCACAACACGATTCCCAGGAAGAACAAGCTCGTGGCTCGCGAAACCCCTCCCGCTTCCACCACCGCCAGAAAGCGTTCGCTGACGCCGCTGGTGCTGGTGTTCCTGTGCACGCTGGCGCCCATCGTGGTGGCCTTCGTCCTTTACAGCAACCCGCAGTGGTGGCCGGACGAGTCCAGCAACTACGGCACGCTGCTCGACCCGCAGCGCCCCATGCCGCCCGCCGCCGAGCTGCAGCTCACCACGCTGGACGGCCAGCCCTTCGACCTGGAGAGCCTGAAGGGCAAGTGGCTGCTGGTGAGCGCCGGCGAGGCCGCCTGCCCGGAAGCCTGCGCGCGCAAGCTGTTCATCACGCGCAACTCGCATGCCAGCCAGGGCAAGAACGTCGAGCGCCTGGCGCGCGTCTGGTTCATCACGGACGACGGCGAAGTGCCGGCCAAGGTGCTGGAAGCCTATGAAGGCACGGTGATGGTGCGGGCCCGCCCCGACCAGCTGGCGCGCTTCCTGCTGGCGCGCGATACGGCGGCCGGCCAGCCCAGCCTGCTCGATCCGATCTGGATCATCGACCCGCTGGGCAACCTGATGATGCAGTTCCCCGCCAACGCCGACGGCGTCAAGGTGCGCAAGGACATCAGCAAACTGGTCTACAACTCGCGCATCGGCTAGGCCCGCACCATGGAACGCATCAAGCAACGCTACCGCAAGCTGGTCTTCTTCACCTGGTTCCTGACGCTCGACTTGATCATGTTCGGCGCTTTCGTGCGCCTGACCGATTCCGGGCTGGGCTGCCCCGACTGGCCCGGCTGCTACGGCAGCGTGACGCCCCTGGGCGCCATGAGCGACATCCACCAGGCTTCGCAAGCCATGCCGTTCGGCCCGGTCACCCTGTCCAAGGCCTGGATCGAGATGATCCACCGCTACGTCGGCGCCTTCCTGGGCATGCTGATCATCGCCATTGTCTACATGGCCTGGCGCTACCGGCGTGAGCTGGGCCGTTCGCCCGCGCTGGCGGTGGTCACGCTGGTCGCGGTATGCGTGCAGGGCGCCTTCGGGGCCTGGACCGTCACCCACAAGCTGATGCCCGCCGTGGTGACCGCGCACCTGGTCTTCGGGCTGTCGGTGCTGGCGCTGATGACCTGGCTGTCGGCCCGTGAACGCCCGCACCTGCCCCTGGCGGCGCAGGCGGCGCGCTGGCGGCCCTGGCTGGTGGGCGGCTTGCTGTTGCTGCTGGTGCAGATCACCCTGGGCGGGTGGGTCAGCACCAACTATGCGGCCCTGGCCTGCCTGGATTTCCCGACCTGCCACGGCCAGTGGCTGCCCGACATGGATTTCCGCAGCGGCTTCTCGGTCATCCGCGGGCTGGGCGAGCTGCCGTCCGGGGAAATGATCTCGCAGAACGCCCTGACCGCGATCCACTGGGTGCATCGCAATTTCGCCTTCGTGGTGCTGGCCTACCTGGGCGTGCTGGCCTGGCGGCTGCGCGCCGAGCCCGGCCTGCGCGGGCCGGCTACCCTGGTGCTGGCGCTGCTGGCGGCCCAGCTGTTCACCGGCCTGACCACCATCTTCTTCCAGTGGCCCCTGCTGATCGCCGTGCTGCACAACGGCGGCGCGGCCGGCCTGACCCTGGCCTGCGTGGTGATGCTGGTGCGCCTGTCCACCGCCGGGCGCGGCCCGGCGCCGGCCGCCTGAGCCCGCTCGCGTTTAAAATAGCCCCATGACCAGTCTTGCCGCCCCCCAATCCGGACTGCTGCGCCAGTATCTCGTGCTGACCAAGCCGCGCGTGACGCAGCTGGCCGTGTTCTGCGCCATCATCGGCATGTTCCTGGCCGTGCCCGGCCTGCCCGATCCCGGCCGCGTGGTGTTCGGCACGCTGGGCATCTGGCTGCTGGCCGCCGCGGCGTTCGCCATCAATTGCCTGATCGAACAGGAAATCGACGCGCGCATGCTGCGCACCGCGCGGCGCGCCACCGCCCGCGGCACGATCTCGGCCGCGCAAGTCATCACGCTGTCGGGGCTGCTGGGCGGGGCGGGCATGGCGGTGCTGTACCACCTGGTCAACCCGCTCACCATGTGGCTCACCTTCGCCACCTTCGTGGGCTACGCCATCATCTATACCGTCATCCTCAAGCCGCGCACGCCGCAGAACATCGTCATCGGCGGGCTGTCGGGCGCCATGCCGCCCGCCCTGGGCTGGGCCGCGGTGGCCGACGCCGTGCCGGCCGAAGCCTGGGTGCTGGTGCTGATCATCTTCATCTGGACGCCGCCGCACTTCTGGGCGCTGGCCCTGTACCGCAACCACGACTACGCCAAGGCCGGGCTGCCCATGCTGCCGGTCACGCATGGCCAGCAGTTCACCCGCCTGCACATCCTGCTGTACAGCCTGGCGCTGGTGGCCACCACCACGCTGCCGTACGTCATCCGCATGAGCGGCCTGCTCTACCTGGTGTGCGCGCTGGCGCTGGGCGGCATGTTCGTGTCCTATGCATGGCGCCTGTACCGCGAATACAGCGATGCGCTGGCGCGGCGCCTGTTCCGCTTTTCCATCCTGTACCTGGCGCTGCTGTTCGCCGCCTTGCTGGTGGACCACTGGGCCGGCCTGCTGGCCTGATCTCGGAGACCCTGCTTCATGTCCGTGTTTTCCACCCACCGCCGCAGCGTATTGCGTGGCGCGGCGGCCGTTGCGCTGGCGGGCGTGCTGGCCGGTTGCGGCCCGTCGGCCCCCGCGTTCAAGGGCAACGACATCAGCGGCACCCAGCTCGGCAAGAAGCTGGCGCTGACCGACCACAACGGCCAGGCCCGCACCCTGCAGGACTTCTCCGGCAAGGTCACCGTGGTGTTCTTCGGCTTCACCCAGTGCCCCGACGTCTGCCCGACCTCGCTGGCCGAGCTGTCGCAGGTCATGCAGAAGCTCGGCGCGGACGCCGAGCGCGTGCAGGTGCTCATGGTCACCGTCGATCCGGAACGGGATACGCCTGACATCCTCAAGCAATATGTAACCACGTTCGATCCGCGCTTCCTGGGACTGACGGGCACGCCCGACCAGATCAAGCAGGCCGCCGCCTCCTTCAAGGCGTACTACGCCAAGGTGCCCACCGAGGACGGCAAGAACTACACCATGGACCACACCGCCGCGTTCTACCTGTTCGACGGCCGGGGCGAATCGCGGGTGCTGGCCAACAACACGCTGGGCGCGGACGCCCTGGCGCACGACATCAAGGCGCTGCTGGATTCGTAAGCAGGCCGGGGCTCAGGCGGCGCCGTGCGCGGCGCGCCAGCCCAGGTAGGCCGCCAGCGCGGCGGGGCTCAGTTCGCGCGGGTCGATTTCCCGCCGATGACCGATGATCATCAGCGCATAGGGCGTGGCCAGCGCCGAGGCCTCGGCGCACAGCCTTGATTCATCGCCTTGCGACGGCAGGCGGCTGCGCCAATAATTGATGGCCTGTTCGAGCTCGGGCAGGGGAATCGGCTTGTCCATACGGCCATTGTCCCAGAATGCGGGCCGATCGGCCGGGCCGGCCTTGCAAAGGGTCACTATCGCAACACGCCGATACGGCTGCCGGATGCTATACAACGGGCCGTATTGTCGATGGAGAGCCATCATGAACAGTCCCGCATCCCCCGGCGCGTCGCCGCGTCGCGGCCTGCACCCGCTGGTGGCCACCGCGGCCGTGTCGGTCATCGTCCTGTGCGCGGTGGCGGTCGCGGCCCTGGTGGGCTGGCTGCCCACGCCCTGGGCCGAATCCTCCGGCCAGGCCCCGCTGCACGAAGCCCAGGTGCAGGCGGCCCAGGAAGCCCAGCAGGCCCAGCAAGCCCAGCAATCCCAGGACGGCGCGGCCCAGGCGCCGGCCGACAGCGCTCCGCCCGCCGCTGCCCGGCCGGCGCCCGCCAAGGTCGCGAGCGCGCCCAAGGCGCCCGCCAAGCCGGCCGCCTGCGCCACCTGCGGGGTGGTCGAAACCATCCGTCCCATCCAGGTGCCGGTGCAGAACAACGGGCATAACCTGGTGGGCACGGTCGCCGGCGGCGTGGTGGGCGGCGTGGTCGGCCACCAGTTCGGCGGCGGCAGCGGCAAGGACGCGCTGACCGTCCTGGGCGCCGTGGGCGGCGCTTTGGCAGGCCGCGAAATCGAGCGTAATATCAGGCAGCAACAGACCGTGACGCACTACGAGATGATCGTGCGCATGAACGACGGCAGCGCCCGCACCTTCCGCAGCGCGCAGCCGTTCGCCTACGCGTCCGGCGACCACGTGCGGGTCGAGAACGGCCAGGTGCTGCCGCGCTAGGCATCGCAGCGCGTTTCTGGAGACTGAATGTCCGAACCCACTAGCAACCCGTTCGTCCTGCCCGGCCTGGGGCAGGGCGGTGATCTTTCCGGCAATCCCCTGCTGGCCAGCATGGAAATGATGCGCAAGGCCTGGAGCGGGCTGGCCGGTCCGGGCGGCCTGGCGCAAAGCCTGCCGATGACGCCGCCCATGAACCTGGAAGACCTCGAGCGCCGCATTGCCGACCTGCGCACCATCGAAAGCTGGCTGCGCATGAACTTGTCGATGCTCAGCAGCACGATCCAGGGGCTGGAAGTGCAGCGCGCCACCATCGCGACGCTGCGCTCGTTCGTGAACCCCGCCGCCGCGGGCGGCGACGCCTCGCCGCTGGAAGTGGCGTTGGGCTTGAAGCCGGCGCCCGCCGCGCAGCCGCCGGCCGGCCAGCAGAAGCCCGCCGATGCGCCCCAGCCCGAATCCGGCCCGGCCACGACGGCCGAGCAGGTGAACCAGGCGGCGCAGTCCGCCTCGCAGGCATGGTGGAACCTGCTGCAGCAGCAATTCAACCAGATCGCCGCGGCCACCGCCGCCACCTTGCCCGAATCGGCGGCCGTGCCGCCCGCCGCCCCGGCGGACCCGCCCGCCGGCGGCCCGGCCCGGCCCGATGGCGACGCCGCGGCGCCGCGCAAGCGGGCGCCCCGCAAGGCCGCCGCCAAGCGCGCGCCGGCACCACGCAAGTCATAATTTTCCGCTTCAATCATCATGCGGCAGGCAGCCGCCTGCCGCTTCACGCCATTTCCGAATCTCTATGCTAAATGTCGTCATTCTCGCCGCCGGACTGGGCAAACGCATGCAGTCCGATCTTCCCAAAGTGCTGCATTCGCTGGCCGGCAAGCCCATGCTGGAACACGTGCTGGATAGCGCCAGCCAGCTCGAGCCGGGCCGCATCGTCGTGGTGGTGGGTCATGGCGCCGACCGTGTGCGCGGCGCCTACGAAGGCCGCGCCGACCTGAGCTTCGCCTTGCAGCAGCCCCAGCACGGCACCGGCCACGCGGTACAGCAGGCCGTGCCGCTGCTGCAGGAAGACGGCAAGGACGACGTGACGCTGGTGCTGTACGGCGATGTGCCGCTGGTGCAGGCCGACACGCTGCGCCGTCTGCTCGAGGCGCGCGGCCAGGGCATGGCCGTGCTGACCGAAATCCTGGACGACGCCACCGGCTATGGCCGCATCGTGCGCGACGACCAGGGCCACGTGGTGCGCATCGTCGAGCACAAGGACGCCAGCGAAGCCGAGCGCGCCATCCGCGAAGTCAATACCGGCATCCTGGTCGCGCCGACCGCCAAGCTGAAAGACTGGCTCGGCCGCATCGACAACAACAATGCGCAGGGCGAGTACTACCTGACCGACGTGGTCGGCCTGGCGGTGGCGGACGGCGTGCCCGTGGGCGCCGCCCAGCCGGCTGCCGGCTGGGAAACGCTGGGCGTCAACAGCCGCGTGCAGCAGGCCGAACTGGAACGGCGCTGGCAGCGCGAGCAGGCGCGCCGCCTGCTCGAAGCCGGCGTGACGCTGGCCGATCCGGAACGCTTCGACGTGCGCGGCACGCTGGTTTGCGGCCGCGACGTGTTCATCGACGTGGGCTGCGTCTTCGAAGGCACGGTGGAGCTGGCCGACGGCGTGCGCGTCGGCCCGCATTGCGTGCTGCGCGACGTTGCCGTGGGCGCGGGCACGCAGATCGACGCCTTCAGCCACGTGCAGCAGGCCGCCATCGGCCGCGATGCCCGCATCGGCCCCTACGCCCGGTTGCGGCCGGGCGCGCGCCTGGGCGACCGCAGCCACGTCGGCAACTTCGTGGAAATCAAGAACAGCGTGCTCGACGCCGACAGCAAGGCCAACCACCTGGCGTATATCGGCGATGCCGACATCGGCGCCCGGGTGAACGTGGGCGCCGGCACCATCACCTGCAACTACGATGGCGCCAACAAGCATCGCACGATCATCGAGGACGACGCCTTCATCGGCTCGGACACGCAATTGGTCGCGCCGGTGCGCGTGGGCAAGGGTGCGACGCTGGGGGCGGGCACCACTCTGACGCGCGACGCGCCGGCCGGGCAGCTTACGGTCTCGCGCAGCCGGCAGACCACCGTGGACGGCTGGCAGCGCCCCCAGAAAAAATCGTGAGCGCCGAGCGACCCGCCTCGGCTTCTCCAGGCCGTCCGGCCCTGCCCGACGGCCTGCCCGCTCCCCGGCGCTATTGGGCCGCCGCCACCGTCCTCACCGGCATCAGCATGTCGGTGCTGGACACCACCATCGCCAACGTGGCGTTGCCCACCATCGCCACGGACCTGAACGCGCAGCCGTCCCAGGCGGTGTGGATCGTCAACGCCTACAACCTGGCGGTCGTGGTGCTGCTGCTGCCCCTGTCGGCGCTGGCCGAGCGCATCGGCTTTCGGCGCATGTTCACCATCGGCCTGGGCCTGTTCGCGACCGCCTCGCTGTGCGGCGCCCTGTCCACCGCGCTATGGCAGCTGACGTTGGCACGCGTGGTGCAGGGCGTCGGCGCGGCCTCGCTGATGTGCATGTTCGGCGGGCTGGTGCGCAATATCTACCCGCTGCGCATGCTGGGCCGCGGCATCAGCCTGAACGCCACCACGGTGGCGGTCATGTCGGTGCTGGGGCCCACCCTGGGCTCGATCATCCTCGAGGTTGCGCACTGGCGCTGGATCTTCGCCATCAACCTGCCCGTCTGCGCCGGGGTGATGCTGGGCCTGCGGCACCTGCCCGAAGTGCCCCGCAACAATGTGCGGCTGGACTGGCTGAGCGCCCTGCTGTGCATGCTGACCCTGGGCGTGTTCATTTCGGGGGTCGACACCCTGGGGCAGAGCGCCTGGCAGGGCGTGGCCATGATCGTCTTCGCCACGGTGGCCGGCTGGCTGCTGGTGCGGCGCGCCGGCAACCAGCCGGCCCCGCTGGTGCCGGTGGACCTGCTGCGCATCCGGCCGCTGGCTTTCGCGGTGGCCGCCTCGGCATGCACCTTCGCGGCACAGATGGCTTCGTACGTGTCCTTGCCGTTCTACTTCCAGCAGGTGCTGGGCCGTCCCTACCTGGAGGTCGGCATGCTGATGGGCGCCTGGCCGGTGGGAACGGCCATCGTGGCGCCGCTGGCCGGCCGCATGTCGGACCGCTATTCGGCCGCCACGCTCAGCGGTGTCGGCGCGGCGGTCATGGTCGCCGGCCTGGCCGCGCTGGCCCTGCTGCCGCTGAGCGCCAGCAATCCCTGGATCATGGCCGCGATGTTCGTGGTCGGCATGGGCTTCGGTTTTTTCCAGACGCCCAACAACCGCGCCATGCTGTCCTCCGCGCCGCGCCAGCGCAGTGGCGCCGCCGGAGGGCTGCAAGCCACCACGCGGGTGTTTGGCCAGAGCTTCGGCACCGCGCTGGTGGCCATCGCCTTCGCCGTCGGCGGGGCGCGCGGGCCGACATTCGCGCTGCTGCTGGCCACCGTGTGCGCCGCGCTGGCGGTCGGCGTGAACGCGGTACGGGTCAACAAGCTGAAGACCTCATAGGGCGAACGCGCGCCGGCCCCCGGCGCGGCGTCCCTCTATAATTTGCCCAACGGACCCCTATAGGCATTGCGCATGAAAATCACGGTAATCGGCACGGGCTACGTTGGACTGGTTTCGGGCGCCTGCCTGGCCGACATGGGCAACGAGGTCATGTGCCTGGATGTCGACGCGGCCAAGATCCAGACCTTGCAGCAGGGCGGCATTCCCATCTACGAACCCGGCCTGGAAGAGCTCGTCAAGCGCAATGCCCAGGCCGGCCGCCTGCGATTCACCACCGATGTCGCCGCCAGCGTGGCCTTCGGCGACGTGCAGTTCATCGCCGTGGGCACGCCGCCCGGCGAAGACGGTTCGGCCGACCTGCAGCACGTACTGGCCGCGGCCCGCAATATCGCGCGCCACATGACGACCCGCAAGGTCGTGGTCGACAAATCCACCGTGCCTGTCGGCACTGCCGACAAAGTCAGGCAGGCCATCGCCGAGGTGCTGGCCGGGCGCGGCGTGGACGTTCCTTTCAGCGTGGCCTCCAACCCCGAGTTCCTGAAGGAAGGCGCGGCCATCAAGGACTTCATGAGCCCCGACCGCATCATCGTGGGCGCCGACGACGATTACGCCGTCGATGTGATGCGGCGCATCTACGCGCCCTTCCAGCGCACCCACGAGCGCCTGATGGTCATGGACGTGCGCTCGGCCGAGCTCACCAAGTACGCCGCCAACGCCATGCTGGCCACCCGCATCTCGTTCATGAACGAGATGGCCAACCTGGCCGAGGCCTTGGGCGCCGACATCGAGCAGGTGCGGCGCGGCATCGGCGCCGATCCGCGCATCGGCTATCACTTCCTGTACCCCGGCGTGGGCTACGGCGGCTCGTGTTTCCCCAAGGATGTGCAGGCGCTGGCGCGCACCGCCGCGGAACACGGCCTGCCGATGCGCGTGGTCGCGGCCGCCGAGGCGGCCAACGACGCGCAGAAGCTGCGCCTGTCGCAAAAAGTGGTGGCGCGCTACGGCGAGGACTTGTCCGGCCGCAGGTTCGCCTTGTGGGGCCTGGCCTTCAAGCCCAATACCGACGACATGCGCGAGGCGCCCAGCCTGACCGCCATCGCCGAACTGACCCGGCGCGGCGCGCGCGTGCGCGCCTACGATCCCATCGCCATGCCGCACGCGCGCCAGCTGCTGGCCGGCAATGCGGCGGTCGAGTTCGCCGACGACATGTACCAGGCGCTGGACGGCGCGGACGGCCTGCTCATCGCCACCGAATGGAAGGTGTTCCGCGCGCCCGACCTGGAGCGCGTGCGCGCCCTGCTCAAGGCGCCGCTGGTGATCGACGGCCGCAACCTGTATTCGCCCGCCGACATGCGCGCCCAGGGCTTCGAGTACCAGGGCATCGGGCGGTCATGAGGATCCTGCAGCTCAACTTCGAGAAAGGCTGGCGCGGCGGCGAGCGCCAGACGCTGTACTGCATGCGCGCGTTCCGCGCGGCGGGGCACGAGGTCGAGCTGCTGTGCCGCGCCGGCGGCCCGCTGCAAGCGCGCGCCGGCGAAGAGGGCTTCATCGCCCATGGCGTGCGCAACGTGCCGGCCCAGCTGGCCTTCCTCGCGCGCGCCGGGCGCGGCTACGACATCATCCATGCGCAGACCGCCAACACCGTCACCTGGGCCGTGCTGACCAAGGCCCTGCATCGCCGTCCGGTGGCGTTTTCGCGGCGCACGTCGTTCGTGGTCGAGCCCAACGAGGAATGGAAGACCGGCGCCAAATGGCGCCGCGTCGACTGCTTCGTCGCCATCAGCGAGATGGCGGCGGCCGAGCCGCGCCGGCTCGGACTGCAGCCCGTCATCATCCGCAGCGCGGTCGAGCCGCACGTCATCGACCGCGCCAACGTCGACCGCCTGGCCGACGAGCTGGGCCTGCGCGGCCGCAAAGTGCTGGCCACATCGGCCGCGCTGATCCGCGACAAGGACCCCTTGACGCTGATCCGGGCGGTCGGCGAGCTGGCCCGCACGCGCGCTGACTTCGTTTTCGTGCACTTCGGCGCCGGCGGCGACCGCGAGGCCGAATCGCGCGCCGAGGTCCAGCGGCTGGGCTTGCAGGACGTCTACCTGTTCGCCGGCTTCCGCAAGGGCGTCGAGGATTTCTACAGCATCTTCGACGTCTTCGTCATGAGCTCCCAGGAAGAGGCCCTGGGCAGCAGCGTGCTGGACGCCTTCCTGCAGCGCGTGCCGGTGGTGTCGACCGACGCCGGCGGCTTGAAGGAAAGCGTGGCCGACGGCCGCGGCGTGCTGTGCCCCACCGGCGACGCGCATGCCCTGGCCCAGGGCATGGCGCGCTGCCTGGACGACGCCGCGTTCCGCGCCGACTGCACGCAGCGCGCCTACGATTACGTGCGCACCGAGCACGACGTCACCGAAATGGGCCGCCGCTACCTGGCGCAGTTCGAGCAGTTGCTGGCGCGGCGGGGATAGGCCTGCACCTGCGAAGAACACCTGCGGCGCCTACTCCGCCGATACGTCGATCCGCGTCTCGAACTTGGACCGGTGCACCGAGAAGAATGTCCGCACATTGCGCACATTCGCCTGTGCCGTGAAGGCCCGGTGCACCAGCGCATGGTAGGCCGGCATGTCGCGCACCTGCGCCACCACCACGAAATCCGGCCCGGGCGACACGCGGTAGCACTGCAGCACGGCCGGCTCGTCCACCAGGCTGCGCTCGAAGGCGTCCAGGCTCTCGGCCGCCTGCACATCCAGGGTGATCTCGACGATGGCGGTCAGCGTGCTGCCGAGTTTCTCCGGCGCCAGGATCGCCACTTGCCGATCGACCACCCCCGTTTCCACCAAACGGCGCACCCGCCGCAGGCAGGTCGGCGGCGACGCATGCACGCGCGCGGCCAGTTCCTGGTTGGTCAGCGCGCAGTCGCATTGCAGCTGGTCCAGGATGCGGCGGTCCAGATCGTCCAGTTCGACAGGGCTGGCAGGTGTTTCTTGCATTTATATTTCACTGAACAGGGAGATACGAAATAATATTTAATCACTTTTCTGTAAGAAAATCAGCTTTCACATAAGCCGAAAGAAAGAAATCAAATTTCAGCCGGGGAGGCGCACAATGCGCCGATACGCAAATTCACGGAGATTCCCCTATGTGCGGCATTGTTGGCGCCGTCGCCCAGCGCGACATCACCCCGATCCTGGTCGAAGGCCTGAAGCGGCTGGAATACCGCGGCTACGACTCGTGCGGCGTGGCGCTGTACATCGACGGCCACCTGCGCCGCACGCGCAGCACGCAGCGCGTGTCCGAGCTGGCCGACCAGATCGCCCAGGACAAGCTGGCCGGTTTCACCGGCATCGCCCACACCCGCTGGGCCACCCACGGCGTGCCGGCCACCCACAACGCCCACCCGCATTTCTCGCACCTGGGCAAGGACGAGCCGCGCATCGCGCTGGTGCACAACGGCATCATCGAGAACCACGACGAGCTGCGCGCCGAGCTGCAGGCCGCCGGCTATGTCTTCGAAAGCCAGACCGACACCGAAGTCATCGCGCACCTGGTCAACCACCTGTACAACGGCGACCTGTTCGAGGCCGTGCAACAGGCGGTGCGCCGCCTGCATGGCGCCTACGCCATCGCCGTGTTCTGCCGCGACGAGCCGCACCGCGTGGTGGGCGCGCGCCAGGGCTCGCCCCTGGTGGTGGGCGTGGGCCAGAACGAGAACTTCCTCGCTTCCGACGCCCTGGCCCTGGCCGGCACCACCGACCAGATCATCTACCTGGAAGACGGCGACGTGGTCGACCTGCAGCTGTCGCGCGTGTGGATCACCGACATGGAAGGCAAGCCGGTCGAGCGCAAGGTCAACACCGTGCAGGTGCATACCGGCGCGGCCGAGCTGGGCCCGTACCGCCACTACATGCAGAAGGAAATCTTCGAGCAGCCGCGCGCGGTCGGCGATACCTTGCAGGACATCGAGTCCGTGACGCCCGAGCTGTTCGGCGACGAAGCCTACAAGATCTTCAAGGACATCGACTCGCTGCTGATCCTGGCGTGCGGCACCAGCTACTACGCCGGCCTGACCGCCAAGTACTGGATCGAATCCATCGCCAAGATCCCCGTCGCGGTCGAGATCGCCAGCGAATACCGCTACCGCGACAGCGTGCCGAACCCGCGCAGCCTGGTGGTCACCATCTCGCAATCGGGCGAGACCGCCGACACCCTGGCCGCGCTCAAGCACGCGCGTTCGCTCGGCATGGAACACACGCTGACCATCTGCAACGTGGCCACCAGCGCCATGGTGCGTGAGTGCAAGCTGTCGTACATCACCCGCGCCGGCGTCGAGATCGGCGTTGCCTCGACCAAGGCCTTCACCACCCAGCTGACGGCGCTGTTCCTGTTGACGCTGGCGCTGGCCCAGACGCGCGGCCACCTCAGCGCCGAGCAGGAAGCCCAGCACCTGAAGGACCTGCGCCACCTGCCCGCGGCCATCGGCTCGGTGCTGGCGCTGGAGCCGCAGATCATGGCCTGGGCGGATCGTTTCGCCAGCAAGGAAAATGCCTTGTTCCTGGGGCGCGGCATGCACTATCCCATCGCCCTGGAAGGCGCGCTGAAGCTGAAGGAGATCAGCTACATCCACGCCGAGGCCTATCCGGCCGGCGAGCTCAAGCACGGGCCGCTGGCGCTCGTCACCGAGCAAATGCCGGTGGTCACCATCGCGCCCAACGACGCCCTGCTGGAAAAGCTGAAGTCGAACATGCAGGAAGTGCGCGCCCGCGGCGGCGAACTGTATGTATTCGCCGACGGCGACAGCCGCATCACCAGCAGCGACGGCATGCACGTGATCCGCATGCCCGAGCACTACGGCGCCTTGTCGCCGATCCTGCACACGGTGCCGCTGCAGCTGCTGTCGTACCACACCGCGTGCGCCCGTGGCACGGACGTGGACAAGCCGCGCAACCTGGCGAAGAGCGTGACGGTGGAGTGAGCGAGAGCGGATTCCCGCAAGGCTTGAAAACGGGAAGCAAAGCCGGTCGCGCGGAATAAAGTCGGTCTCGGCGCTAACGGCTGCCTTTTCGCGATTTTTGTCTCCCCGCTCACCTTCAACTTCGAAAATGGAGAAGGGCCGCCAAAGCGGCCCTTCTTTGCGTTCCGGTGTATTGAGACCGGGGGCTCGGGCAACTTCCGCCCGGAACCCGGCGCCTAGCATGGGCGGGACGTTTTACAACTTATAAATTGTAAATCGTAAATACAATTTCGGCGTTGTAGTGTGGTTTTACAACTTATGTTGAGTATTTTAAATTTACTAAGTAGAATTTGTAAATCGAAAAAACAACGTGAGGCTTGTATGTCCGACTTCACCGTCCGCACGGCGGAGCAACTGCCAGCACTGCTTCAGGGTTTTCGCAGACAGTCGGGCCTGACCCAAGCGGATACGGCTATGCGCCTGGGCATCAGCCAGCAGGCCTTGTCTAATCTTGAGCGCCATGCAGACAAGGTTAGCGCCGACCGCCTGCTGGAGCTTCTGAGCATCCTGGGCGTCGAACTCGTGCTGCGCAAGACCAGCAGCGAATCGCTGTCGCCCAAGGCGTCGGCTGGTCCCAACTGGTGAGCGCATGGGTCGACGCTCACACACCCGCACCCTGAATCTCTGGATGAACGGCGAATTCGTCGGCACCTGGAGTATGCAACCGCATGCCGGAGAAGTCCTGCAGTATGCCGACGCCTGGGTGGCTTCCGACCAGGGGCGCCCGCTGTCGCTGTCCCTCCCCTTCACCCCGGGCAATCCGCCGCACCGTGGCGAAGCCGTGCGCACCTACTTCGAAAACCTGCTGCCGGACAGCAAAGAAATCCGCGAGCGCGTCGCACGTCGGTACCAGGCCGGCTCGACCAACGCGTTCGCCCTGCTGGCTGAAGTCGGTCGGGACTGCGTCGGCGCCCTGCAGGTGGTGCCGGGCCCCGAGGCGCCGGACCGCGTTCAAGAAGTGAACGCGGTTCCGATGACCGACGCCGAGATTGCCCAGCTGCTTCGCAACACCCTTGCGCCAGGCCCTCTCGGCCGGGACGCCGCCGAGGATGAAGACTTCCGCATCTCCATTGCCGGTGCACAGGAAAAGTCGGCCTTGCTCTGGTACGACGGGCGGTGGTGCCGGCCGCATGGCGCAACACCGACCACTCACATCTTCAAGCTGCCACTGGGCCTGGTCGCAAACATGAAGTTCGACATGAACGATTCGGTCGAAAACGAGTGGCTGTGTTCCGAAGTCCTGCGCGCCTACCAAATGCCTGTGGCGCGCACCGAGCCCCTGATGTTCGAGGACATGAAGGTGCTGGCGGTCGAGCGCTTCGACCGGATGTGGTGGGAGAACCCCGAGGGCAAGCGCTGGCTCATCCGGCTGCCGCAGGAAGACATGTGCCAGGCGACGGCAACTCCGCCGCATTTGAAGTACGAGTCCGACGGCGGACCGGGTGTGCGCCAAATCATGAAGCTGTTGGGCACGTCGCGCGCTCCTGACCGCGACCGCCGCACGTTCTTCCAGGCCCAGGTCCTCTTCTGGATGCTGCGTGCCACGGATGGCCACGCGAAGAACTTCAGCATTTTCCTGCGCCAGGGTGGCACCTACGAACTCACCCCGCTGTACGACGTGCTGTCGGCTTACCCCATCATCGGCAAGGGTGCGAATCAGCTGTCTCCGTACGACGCCAAGATGGCCATGGCCGTGCGTTCGAAAAACCCCCACCGGGTCATGCGCGACATCCTGCGTCGGCACTGGATCGCCGTGGGCACCGAGCATGGCGTAGTGGATCACAACGGTCTGGGAGTGGCGCATGTCCTCGACGACCTGGTGGCGCGCACGCCCGAGGTCGTGAAGACCGTCCGCGCGCTACTGCCGGCTGGATTCCCCATGCACGTGGCCGACTCCATCCTCAACGGCCTCCAGGATGCCGCCGACAAACTGGCGGGTTAGCGCCGGAGGGTCAGCGGGGCGGAGTAGCCCAGCATTTCGCGCCCAGGCACGGCGTCGTCCCGGCCGATGCCGTGCCTGGCGCGCCGAGTTCAGCCGGCCCAGCCCGAGTTGCGGATCACGCTGCAGAAGTTGGCGGGAACGAAACCCGGCTCCTTGTCGGCAATGACGTCGGCCTTCACGTTGCCAAAGGTCGTGTGCGGCTTGTGTTTGATGCCGTCATAGAAGGCCTGGATGATGTCCTCCTTGAATCGCGGCTCGCGCGGATGCGCGGCCATCACGGCCTGGCGCTGGGCATCGCTGTATTCGTCATAGCTCAGGCCCAGCACATCCATTTCCACGCCCGCGGTGACCAGCGCCACGACCGGGTGCATGAATTCCGGGATGCCCGGGGTGGTGTGCAACGCGATCGCAGTCCAGACCAGGTCGATGTCCTGCCGGGAAATTCCACGGCTTTGCAGAAAATCGCGCGCCGCGTTGGCGCCGTCCACTTCAAAGCGGCAGCAGCCGCTGCTGTGCTGGTGCGTGAGGCCCATGTCGTGAAACATGCAGCCGCAATACAGCAGTTCGGGGTCGAACTTCAGGCCGCGCCGCTTGCCGGCCAGTGCGCCGAAATAGTAGACGCGGCTGGAATGATGGAACAGCAGGGGCGATTCGGTGTCGCGCACCAGCTCGGTGATTTCGCGCGCCAACTGGCTGTCGGGGATCTGGATACCGTCGATGGAGACGTTCATGGCATTGGCCCTGTCGGAAAACCTATGGCTATTTTCCGGTTGCGCTAGAATGTCTTCAATAAACGTATTACGTGATTTTCTGCCAAATCACGCGATTCTCAGCCATGACCAGAACCATTGCCGTGTTGGCCTTGCCGGGGGTGCAGATGCTCGACGTATCGGGCCCGCTGGATGTGTTCGCGCAGGCCAATACTGAGCTGGGGCGGGCGTTCTATTCGCTGCATGTGGTGGCCTGCGAGCCCGGGCCGGTCCGCAGCTCATCCGGGCTGTGCCTGCTGCCGGACTCGACGGTCGCGCAGCCGCTGGCCCGGGTGAACACCCTGCTGGTCGCCGGCACGCCGAACGCCGCCCGCACCGTTTTCGGCAGCGCCATGCTGCAATGGATTCGCGCCACCGCCCGGGGGGCCAGGCGCTACGGCTCCGTCTGCACCGGGGCCTTCGCCCTGGCCGCCGCCGGCCTGCTGGACGGCCGCCGGGTGACCACCCACTGGAACGCCGCCCGCGAGTTGCGCCAGGCCTATCCGCGCATCACGGTCGAAGAAGACGCGCTGCAGGTGCGCGACGGCAAGGTGCGAACCGCGGCCGGCGTGACGGCCGGGCTGGACTTGGCCCTGTCGCTGGTGGAAGAAGACCTGGGGCGCGAGCTGGCGGCCGACGTCGCCTCGCAATTGGTGATGTATTTCAAGCGCCCCGGCGGGCAACTGCAGTTCAGCCGCAAGGGGCAGGCCGGGCCGGTCGGACGGTCGGCGCTGCAGGATGTGCAGCGCTGGGCGGCGGCGCACCCGGAACGCGACTTATCAGTGGAGGCCCTGGCCGGACACGCGGGGTTGAGCCCGCGCCATTTTGCGCGCCTGTTTCATGCCGAGGTCGGCGTGACGCCAGCGGCATGGGTGGAGGCCATGCGCGTCGGCGCCGCGCGCGAATGGCTCGAGTCGGGGGCCATGACGCCCAAGCAGGTGGCGGCGCGCTGCGGCTTCGCCAGTGTCGATACGCTGCGCCGCGCTTTCGTGCGGCATGTGGGCGTGTCGCCGGCTGTGTATCGACGCCACCACGGTGCAAACGCCGATGATGCGAGCCCCCGGTAGCGGGGCAGCGCCGCGTCGCGGATCCGCGCGCCTGCTCAGCGACCCGGACAGTGCTACGCGGCCGCGCCGTCCTGTCGGTCCCGCGGCAGGCATGCCAGCACCAGCAGCGAGCAGGCCCCCGCGCAGATGAAGGCATAGGTGTATCCGCCGCCAGCCGCGACAAATGCCGCGAAAGCGGTGGGCGCGACCATGTTGGTCAGGTTGACCAGTATGCTGGAGCCGGCCGCCGTTTCGGCGATGAGGTGCGAGGGCGAGCGCCGCGCCACTTCCGCGATCTGCACGCCGTTCCAGCTGGCTGCCGAGCAGCCCGCGACAAACGCCAGCAGGATGACGGCCCAGAGCGGCCATTGTGGGCTGGTCAACCCCAGCAGCGCGGTCGTCGCTGCGGAGAAGACCGCCGCGATCGACAAGGTGGCGGTGGCCGAGCGCAGGTAATCGGACAACCAGCCCAGCGCGATGCGGCCGATCACGCCGCCGGCCTGCATCACGGCGAACACCGCGCCGGCCAGCCCCAGGGAGAAGCCCAGCCCGTCTATCAGGTAGATGACGGTGAACGTGAACCAGCAGCTTTGCGAGACCGCGAACAGGCTGCCCACGACGGACATCTTCAGCAGGCCGCGGTTGTGCCCCAGGGCCGCCAGCGGCACGCTGAGCGTGCGCAGCGATTGCAGCGTCGGCATGTGCAGGGCGCGGCGCTTTTTCGCGGGCGTTTCATCGAGGCCCGCGCTCAGCCGCCAGGTAAGCAGGGTGGGCAGCAGCACGACCAGCGCGCAGACCAGCAGCGCCATGCGCCAGCCGGCCAGCGCCACCACCACGGGCACCAGCAGCCCCGCCACGACGCCGCCTACGGGAACCCCGGCCTGCTTGATCGAGAACATCAGGTTGCGCTTGCCCGGCGGCGAGAAGCGTTGCAGTACTTCGCTGCCGGCCGGGTTGGCGGCGCCGTTGCTCAGGCCCATGATGAAGCATGCTGCCAGGGCGATGCCGACACTCGGGTACAACAGCAGCGCCATGCAGATGGCGCCCAGGAACAGCGTGAGCTGCAGCGTGCGCATGCCGCCTATCTGCTTGAGCAGGGCGGAGCCCGCCACCAGGATGGCGAGCCCGCCCAGGGAGTTGCTGGCCGTCAGGTAGCCGATGGAACTGCCGCTCCAGCCGAATTCGGCGGACATGGCCGGGGCGACAATGGGAATGAGCCGACTCAAGAATGACGATGTGGTCTGCAGGGTGAAGATAGCCACGACAGGCATCAGCCAAGCGGGTGCAGCGCGGGTCATTGCGTCTCTTGAGTCGTTCTTGTGGGGGAAGGGAATTACCTGCCGCTTGGCCCGGCAGGTTTGATTGCTCTATTCATCATACCCCTGTGCAGCACCGCATCGCGGCGTAGCCCAGCCCCAGGCACGCCGGATGCTGCGGCGCATTGATAAATCGGGGATAGGACCCTATCCTATATTTATCCCTGGCGGCTTCGGTGCGCCGATGGTTGCCGCAACCCTACGATGAGCGGGCGATTATGGAGTTCAAGGACTACTACAGCGCGCTGGGCGTCGAGCGCGACGCCTCGGAGGACGACATCCGCCGCGCTTACCGCAAGCTGGCTCGCAAATACCATCCCGATGTCAGCAAGGAAAGCGATGCCGAGTCGCGCATGCGCGACATCAACGAAGCCTACGATGTCCTGCGCGACAAGGAAAAACGCCAGGCCTACGATAATCTCGCCGCCGGCGTTTCGCCCGGCGGGGGGTTCCAGCCGCCGCCCGGCTGGGACGAAGGCTTCGAGTTCCGCCGCGCCGCTTCCCCCGGCGAAGAAGCGCAGTTCAGCGAGTTCTTTTCTTCGTTGTTCGGGGGCCGCGCGCGCCGCGCCGCCGGGCAAGAGTTCCGCGCCCGTGGCGAAGACCACCACGCCGCCATCGAGATCGACCTGGAAGATGCGCTCAAGGGCGCCACGCGCGACGTCACCCTGCGATCCATGCACATGGACGACCAGGGGCGTCCGCAAATGCAGTCGCGCACGCTCAGCGTGCGCATCCCGGCGGGCGTGCGCGAGGGGCAGTACATCCGGCTGGTCGGGCAGGGCATGCCCGGCTATGGCGGCGGCGACAGCGGCGACCTGTATCTGGAGGTTCGCTTCAAGCCGCATCCGCGCTACCGCGCGGAGGGGCGCGACCTGTACATGACGCTGCCGGTGGCGCCCTGGGAGGCGGCTCTGGGCGCCAGCGTCAACGCGCCCACGCCCGGCGGCATGGTAGAGGTCTCCGTGCCCGCGGGTTCCGCCAACGGCCGCAAGCTGCGCCTGCGCGGCCGGGGCATCCCCGGCGACCCGCCCGGGGACCTTTATCTTGTGCTCGAATTGGCGCTGCCGCCGGCCGATACCGAGGCCGCGCGCGCCGCCTACCGCAAGATGCAGCAGGACCTGCCCTTCAATCCGCGACGCCACATGGAGGCCTGAACATGAAAACGGTAGTGATCGCCGCCACCGGTACCGTCGTGGGCACGGCGCAGCCCCTGAGCGCCGACGACCTGGCGCGCGCCTGCGGCGCCGAAGTGGAATGGGTGGCCCGGCTGGTTGAAGTCGGCATCGTCGAGGCTTCGGGGTCGCAGCCGGCCGATTGGTGCTTTTACAGTGCCGACCTGCAGCGCGCGCTGGAGGCGCGCCGGCTCGAGCGCGATTTCGGCGCCGGCCTGGACGCGGCGGCGCTGATCCTGGACCTGAGCCGGGAAGTGCGGCAACTGCGCGCGCAGTTGCGCGCGCTGAGCGCCTCCGGGCGCTAGCGGCGGCCCGTTGCCGGCCGTGCGCTAGCGGGCGCGTGCATTGTCGCGCCGGCACGTCGCCTTAAGATTCCCTTCATCCTGTGGCGTATAGTCACTGGATGCGCATTCTATTGGCCGAAGACGACGTATCCCTGGGTGAGTCGATCGAGTCCTGGCTGGAGCTCGACGGCTATGTCGTCGACCGCGTGACGCGCGGCGACCTGGCCGAGACGGTGCTGGCCACCCACGACTACCAGTGCCTGCTGATCGACCGGGGCCTGCCGGGCCTGACCGGCGACGCCTTGCTGCGCCGCCTGCGCGCCCGCCGCGCGACGGTGCCGGTCATCCTCATCACGGCGCGCGACGCGGTGCGCGACCGGATCGAAGGGCTGGACCTCGGCGCCGACGACTATCTGGTCAAGCCATTCGATCTCGAAGAGCTGTCGGCGCGGATCCGCGCCGCGATCCGGCGCCACGACGGCCGTCCCAGCGTGGCGTTGAGCCACGGCGGCCTGGTGCTGGACGAAGCCGGCAAGCAGGTGAGCCTGAACGGCGCGGCCATCGCCCTGACGGCGCGCGAGTTCGCCGTGCTGCATGCGCTGATCCGGCGGCCGGGCCATGTGGTGTCGCGCGCCCAGCTCGAGGAGGCCCTCTACGGCTGGGGCGACGAGGTGGACAGCAACGCCATCGAAGTGCATATCTATAACCTGCGGCGCAAGCTCGGCCCCGGCTCGATCAAGACAATCCGGCGCCAGGGCTACCGGCTGGCCGACTGACATGAGGTTGCGTCGAAACCCCGGCAAGCCGCGCGGCTACTCGCTGCGTCGGCGGCTCATCGCGACGACGGTGGGTTCCAGCGTCCTGGTGGGTCTGGTCAGCACGGTCATCGTGCTGGCAATCGCCTGGAAAGAGGTGAGCGAGGCGTTCGACGATACCCTCGAAGAAGGCGCACGCATCGTGCTGGCCTTTGGCGAAGGCGCGTCCAGCGGGGTGCTCGCCTCGCGCGACCGCGACGACGCCGATCCGACGCTGCGTCTCGATTACCAGATCGTTTCGCCGCGGGGCGACGTGGTCCGGCGTGGCGAGGACGCGCCCGAACGGCCCTTCGTCGATCCGGACCGTCCCGATGAGCGCTTCTACGACGTGCGCGTGGACGGCGAACGCTGGCGTGTCTATGTGCGCCGCCACGAAACCCTGGGTTTCTCGGTCCAGGTCGGGCAGGAATGGGATGAGCGTATCGAGCTGATCCGCGATGTGCTGGAATCGCTGGCCTGGCCGCTGGTAGTGCTGTGGGGCCTGCTCGGGTTGATCAACTGGTGGGTGATCCGGCGGCTGCTGGCTCCGCTGGAGCGCATGGCGCGCGGCATCGAAGCGAAGTCTCCGGCCGACCTGTCGCCGGTGCCGGATGACGGCCGGGCCATCGAGGTCCGCTCAGTGGTCGGGGCGCTGAACCGCTTGCTGGAGCGGCTGTCGCGCGCGCTGGAGGGCGAGCGCCGCTTCACTGCCGACGCCGCGCATGAGCTGCGCACGCCGCTGGCGGCGCTGGCATCGCGCATCCAGGTCATGCAGCGCAGCCACGCGGCCGACGGCTCGCCGGCGCTGACCGCCGGGTTGCAACGCCTGCGTGACGATGTGGCGCGCAGCACCGCCATGGTCGAGAACCTGCTGCAGCTGGCGCGGCTGGACCCGCAGTCCGCCGACGCCGTCGCCATGGGCGATGTTGATGTGCGAATCCTGTTCGAGGACGTGGTGAAGGCATGCGCGGCCGCCGCGGCGCGGCGACGCGTCACGCTGTCCGTCGACTGCCGTGCCGCCACGGTCTACGGCCACCGGGACTGGCTGTTCAGCGCGCTGCGCAATCTGCTGGACAATGCCATCCGCTACGGCCGCGCAGAAGGCCGGGTATGGTTGTCGGCGACGACGGATGGCGGGACGGTCGAGCTTGCGGTGCGCGACGATGGCCATGGGGTGTCCGATGCGGATCTGGAGCGGCTGACCCAGCGCTTCTTCCGTGTGCTGGGCACGGGCGAACAGGGCAGCGGCCTGGGCTTGTCCATCGTGGCGCGCGTGGCGGAACTGCACGGCGCGACCCTGCGCTTCGGCCCCGGCATCGAAGGCGCCGGCCTTGGCGTGACGCTCGGGTTGCCGCGCACGCGGGCGCGCTGAGGCCCGGCCGGCCCGCCGCGACCTCAGGTTCGCTTCATCTTCGGCTGGTCCAATGGCTATGTGTTCAACACCAACCGCGCCAACGGCGCAAGGAGCCACTACCATGAAGAACCTTTTTACCCGCTCGAATGGCCCTCGCATTCTTCTGGCCACCGCAGCGCTGGCGGGCGCGCTGGCCGTCGCCGGCGTCCAGGCACAGGGCTACACCGGCCCCCGCTCCGACACGGCGGCGCAGCAGCAGGGATATGCCGGCCCGAGCACGATTGCGCCCATGAGTGTGAAGGACCTGATGGCCAACGGCAAGGACGACCAGAATGCCGTCTTGCGCGGCCGGATCGTCTCGCACGATGGCGGCGATCACTACACCTTCGATGATGGCACGGGCCGTATCCGTGTCGAGATCGACAACGACGATTTTCCGGCGGGCCGGCAGATCGATGACAAGGTCACCGTGGAGCTGATCGGCGAACTGGACCGCGATCGCAATTCGGTCGAGTTCGACGTCGACCAGGTGCGCATCCCCTGATGGGTGGCGTGTCTGGCGCGCCGGCTCATCACCGGACAAGGCCATGCAATAGTCCCGGGTGTCATGCCCGGGCCGGCTGCCACAGCCGCGCGTCGCGCACGACAATGCGGCGCGGCAGCAGCTTGTTGGCGAGAAACACGTCGGCAATCTGCTGCTGGCTGTCGAGGTTCTGCCCGGTGACCGGCCGCACGTCGTAACTGCGCCGGTCATTGGCCGCCGCGACGATCCGCGTGTCCAAGCCCCACAATGGCGCCAGCAAGGCGGCCGCCGCGTCCGGATGTTGCTTGGCCCAGCGCCCGGCGGCTTGCAGGGCCGCGTATACCTGCTCCACGATTGCCGTATGCGCCTCGGCATAGGAGGTGGCGGCCAAGTAATAGCGCGCGTAGTCGGCCAGGCCGTCGCGGCCGTCGGCCAGGACGCGCACGCGCTCGTGCTGCTGCGTGGCGGCATAGAAAGGATCCCAGATCGCCCAGGCGTCGATCGAGCCGTTGCCGAATGCGGCGCGGCCGTCCGCGGGCGCCAGGAAGGCTTGCTGGATATCGGCCAGCGCCAGCCCGCTGCGCTGCAGGGCCGCAATGACCAGGAAATGCGCGCCGGCCGCCCGCGCAAAACCCACCTTGCGACCCTTCAGGTCGGACAGCGCGCGGATCGGCGAATCTTCCTTGACCAGAATGGCCTGCGCGGCGGGCGCGGGTGTTTCCCTGGCGTAATAGGTCAGGGCGGCGCCCGCCGCCTGCGCGAACAGCGGCACCGTGTCGGCGACGTCGGCGCTCAGGTCGATGGCGCCCACGTTGAGCGCTTCCAGCAGCGGCTGGCCGTTCGCGAACTCATGCCAGGATATCGCCACCCCCTGGTCGGCCAGTCGGGCCTGCAGGTGCCCCTGCGCCTTGACGATGGCGAGCAGTGTCGAGGATTTCTGGTAGCCGATGCGCAGGCGGGCGCGCTGCGCGCTGCGCGCCGGACGCGGCAGGCCGGCGGCCAGGCCAGTGGCGGCAATGGCGGCCAGGGCCTTGCGCCGGGCGGGGTGGAACAGGTGTGGCGGCATGGAGCGGTCGATGGCGAAGGACAATCGTGGCCGCCATCATGGGCCGCGCCGCCGCACGCGACAAATACAAAATCAGGATAAAAATATGAGCCGGGCGCTGGCGAGTTATGCTTGCATTTCTCGTCCCGCACCTTCCATCATGACAAATCCCGTCCCCGCCGGCTTCGTACCCTGGCAGCCCAGCAGCCCCTTCATGACCCACCTGGCCGAGCTGGGCGCGTTCTACCGCCGCGACGCCGACGGCGTGCTGGCCATCCGCCTGGGCACGCCGCACACCAATATGCACGACATCGCCCACGGCGGCCTGCTGGCCACGCTGGCGGACAGCGCCCTGGGTTTCAACATCGCGCGGCGGGCCAATGTGTCGGTGGTGACGGTGCAGATGTCGGTGGAGTACCTGAATCCGGTCAAGCCGGGCGACTGGCTCGAGGCGCACGTGCAGATCGACAAGCAGGGCCGGCGCCTGATCTACGCCACCTGCCTGCTGCAAGTGGAAGGGCAGACCATGCTCAAGGCCAATGCGGTGTTCGCGGTGCGCGCCGCGCGCACCGCCGCCTCGGACGGCTGAGGCGCCATGTGGATCCAGAAATCGCTGACGCTGGCCGCCCGCAGGCGCGGCTTTCACCTGGTCACGGATGAAATCCTCGGCCAGCTGCCCGAGCTTGGCCGGGTCAAGGTGGGCCTGATGCACCTGTTCATCCAGCACACCTCGGCCTCGCTGACGCTCAACGAGAACGCCGACCCCACCGTGCGCGCCGACTTCGAGCGCTATTTCAACCACGCGGTGCCGGAAGGCGAGCCGTATTACCAGCATACCTACGAAGGCAGCGACGACCTGCCCGCCCACCTGAAGTCGAGCATCCTGGGGGCGAGCCTGAGCATTCCCGTCAGCGACGGCCGCCCGTGCCTGGGCACGTGGCAGGGCATCTACCTGTGCGAACATCGCAACCATGGCGGCGCCCGCACCGTGGTAGTGACGGTACAAGGGGAGTGAGCCGGCGGCCGAGTTCGTGCACAATCGAGGCTTATTTCTAAGCGGAGACACGCATGGAAACTCTCGATTCAATCGTGAACAGCGTCAACGGCCTGGTGTGGGGGCCGCTGATGCTGGTGCTGATCCTCGGCACCGGCCTGTTCCTCATGCTGCGCCTGGGCTTCATGCCGCTCACCAAGATCGCGGCGGGCTTCCGCCTGGCGTGGCGCAGCCGCGCCAAGGGCGACGACTCCACCGGCGAGATCAGCCCGTTCCAGGCCCTGATGACCAGCCTGGCCGCCACGGTGGGCACCGGCAATATCGCCGGGGTGGCCACCGCCATCTTCCTGGGCGGCCCCGGGGCGCTGTTCTGGATGTGGGCGACGGCCCTGGTGGGCATGGCCACCAAGTACAGCGAAGTGCTGCTGGCAGTGCATTTTCGCGAGAAAGACCCGCGCGGCGAGTTCACCGGCGGGCCGATGTACGCCATCCGCAACGGTCTGGGCCCGAAATGGGCCTGGCTGGGCGCATTGTTCGCGCTGTTCGGCGGCCTGGCCGGGTTCGGCATCGGCAACATGGTCCAGGTCAACAGCATGGCCGACGCGCTGGGGGCCTCGTTCGGCGTGCCCGACTGGGTCACCGGCGTGGTCACCATGGTGCTGATCGGGCTGGTGGTGCTGGGCGGCATCCGCCGCATCGGCGCGGTGGCCGAGGCGCTGGTGCCGTTCATGTGCGTGGCCTATATCGTGGCCTCGGTGATCGCGCTGATCTTCATGGCCGAGGCCATCCCGGCCGCGCTGGGGCTGATCTTCACGCATGCCTTCACGCCGGTCGCCGCCACGGGCGGCTTTGCCGGGGCGGCCGTGATGGCGGCCATGCGCTACGGCGTGGCGCGCGGCATTTTCTCGAACGAAGCCGGGCTGGGCACGGCCGGCATCGTGCAGGCCGCCGGCACCAGCAACAGCCCGGTGCGTTCGGGCATGATCGGCATGATCGGCACCTTCATCGACACCATCGTCATCTGCACGATGACGGGCCTGGTCATCGTATGCTCGGGCCTGTGGACCAGCGGCGACAGCGGCGCGGTGCTGTCGGCCGCCGCGTTCGACGCGGCGCTGCCCGGCATCGGCCAGTACGTCATCGCGGTGGCGCTGGCGATCTTCGCCTTCACCACCATCCTGGGCTGGAGCTACCTCAGCGAACGCTGCTGGGAATTCCTCGTGGGGGTGCGAGCCATTCTGCCGTTCCGGATCGTCTGGGTTATTGCCGTGCCGTTCGGCGCCATTGCGCACCTCGACTTCGCCTGGCTGCTGGCCGATACGCTGAACGGGCTGATGGCGGTGCCCAACCTGATCGCGCTGGTGCTGTTGTCGCCGCTGGTAGTGAAGCTGACGCGCGAGCATTTCGCCGCCAACCGCGAGTAGCGCCCGGCCGCGCCGGTGCTGCTACCGGCGCGCGCGGGCGGGGCGCGCGGCGCCGTCGTCCAGCTGGTCGGCCAGCGCGTCCAGTTCGCGCGCCACTTCATGCCAGGCCCAGCGGATGACCTCGACGGATTCTCTTTCCGTCGGGTCGAAGCCGCCTTCGCGCATGGCGTCCTCGATGATCTGGTCCAGCCGCCGCAGCGGCGAGCCGGGGCGCCGCGGCGCCGCCGCCCGGCTGTCCTGGCGCACGGCCTGCGCCAGGCCGTCGACCTGCTTCCTGGCCGCCGCGGCGACCTTGTCCAGCGCCGGCCCCAGGCGCCGGCAGATATTGTCGGTGAGCGGCACGTCGCTGGCGCGCTCCATCAGCGAGACCGTGCGCCACAGGCGGTCTATGCCGTCATGCAGCCGGTAGGCGGCGCCATGCCGGTACAGCAGGTCCATGGGGAAGGTCCGGGCTTGCGATGACATGTCGCGCGCGCGCTGGCGCGCTTCTTCCATGGCTGTCCGGCCATGCAGGCGAGGGCGCCGGTTGCCATCGTTCAGCGCCGTGGCCCATTGCACCAGCAGGTCGCCGAAGGCCTCGATGGAGGCGGCCAGGCTGGTGCGCACGCCGCGCCGCGCCGACAGCGGCAGGACCGCCGCGGCGGCCAGGATGCCGGAGGCCGAGCCGATCACGATGGCGACGGTCTTCTGCATGGCGCCAGCCAGGATGTCGCCGTCCGGCGTGACCGTCAGGATAGTGACGGTGACCAGGCTGTAGCTCAGGGTCGGCCAACGCATGGAAATGTAGGCGGCAAGGCCGACCCCGATCACGATGCTCCACCAGGCCGCCAGCCCGGCGACCTGGGACAGCACTACCAGCGAGACGCCGATCGCCACGCCGATGAAGGCCCCCAGGATGCGGGCCGTGCCTTCCCCGACGGTGCCCTCGACGCTGGCCCGCACGACGAACAGGGCCGAGAAGGCGCCCCAGGCAATGGCGGGCAGGTCCAGCCACTTCATGCAGGCATAGGCCAGCAGCACCGCCGCGACTGTTTGCACCGGCAGGCGGATGATGTCGCGGCCCAGCGGGCCGTCGGTGGGCCGGCCTTTCAGCAGGTGGGTGAGAAATGCAAAGGGAGCGCGGCGGCGCTGCGATGACGCGGAGTTTTTCAAGATATCGGCGAGCGGGCGGGAACCGATACTCGATGAGCAAGCGACATGCCCGGGCGGGCAGCGGCCGCTGGAGGCCTCAGATACCCCGTGGGAAGGAGAGGTGTCAGACACCCTCAGGGGTGTCTGACACCTGCGGCGCCGGGCGGCGTCAGCGCGCGGGCTGGGGCGCGGCCCCTACCTCCTCGCGCACTTTCGCCACATCGGCGGCGCTGACCGCCGATGCCTGGTTGCCCCAGCTGGACCGCACGAAGCTGACCACCGATGCCACTTCCTGGTCGGTCAGGCGCCAGTCGAAGCCCGGCATCGCGTACCGGGTGGGCGCGTGCGCCGTGCCCGGCAGCTGCGCGCCCTTGAGCACGATGTGAATCAGCGAGGTCGGGTCCGCCGAATTCACCGTCGAGCTCAGCGCCAGTTGCGGGAAGGTCTGCGCATAGCCCTTGCCGGTGCTGCGATGGCAGGCGGCGCAGTTATTGAGGAAGGCGATGGCGCCTTCGCTCTGGTCCTTGCCCGTGCGCAGCGCCTGCGCGGCGGACTCGTCGTAGGCCATGGGCTGGGTGGCATCCGGGTTGACCGGCGAGAGCGTCTTCAGATACGCGGCGATTGCGTTCAGGTCGGCGTCCGTCAGGTGCTGGGTGCTGTCCGCCACGACTTGCGACATGCCGCCGAAGGTGGCCGAATGGCCGTTCACGCCAGTCTTCAGGAAGGCGACGATATCTTCCTTGCTCCAGCTGCCCAGGCCGTCGACCGTGTCGCCGCGCAGGTTCTTGGCCAGCCAGCCTTCGACCACGCCGCCCGACAGGAAGGCGGTGCCGTCGGCGTCCGTCAGCGCCTTTTCCTGCAAGGCGAAGCCGCGCGGCGTATGGCAGGTGCTGCAGTGGCCCAGACCCTCGACCAGGTATTTGCCGCGCAGCACCTCGGCATCCGCGGCCGGGCCGGCCGGGGCGGCGTCGGCCGGGGCGCCAGCGACGACGTCGGGGGCGAACATCCAGCGCCATACGCCCAGGGGCCAGCGCATCGACAACGGCCAGATGATGTCGGTGTCCTTGTTGGCCTGCTTCACCGGCTCGACGCCGTGCATGAAATAGGCGTACAGGGCCTTGATGTCATCCGGCGTGACCTTGGCGTAGGCGGTATAGGGCATGGCGGGGTACAGCGAGTGGCCGTCCTTGGCCACGCCATGGCGCACCGCGCGGTCGAAGTCCTCGAGCGTGTATTCGCCGATGCCGGTTTCCTTGTCCGGCGTGATGTTGGTGGAATAGATCATGCCCAGCGGCGAGTCCAGCCCCAGGCCGCCGGCGAACGGCTTGCCGTCCGGGGCGGTGTGGCAGGCGATGCAGTCGCCGGCGCGCGACAGGTATTCCCCCTGCTTGATGAGCTGGGCGTCCGGCTGGCCCGCGCCGCCTTCGGCGGCCGAGGCGGGGCCGGCCAGCAGGGCCAGGGCGGCGGCAACGATGGTGTACTTGGTCATGTCGCGCGCCTCCTCAAGCCTGGACCAGCGGGCCGGGGTTCTTCAGGTACTGCTCGCGGATCGCCTGCGCGGACCAATAGGCCAGCGCGCCCACCAGGCCGGTGGGGTTGTAGCCCATGTTCTGCGGGAAGGCGCAGGCGCCCATGACGAACACGTTGGGGACGTCCCAGCTTTGCAGGTACTTGTTCACCACGCTTTCTCGCGGGTTCGAGCCCATGATGGCGCCGCCCGTGTTGTGGGTGCTCTGGTAGATGCGGGTGTCGTAGTGCGCGCCCTTCTTGCGCACGCCCACGAAATACTTTTCCGGGTTCATCGCCTTGGCGACTTCTTCCATGCGCTTGCCCATGTAGCCCAGCATGTCGAACTCGTTGTCGTGCCAGTCGAACGTCATGCGCAGCAGCGGCTGGCCGTAGGTGTCCTTGTAGGTCGGGTCCAACGATAAGTACGCGTCGCGGTACGACATCACCGACCCGGAGATGCCGATGGTCATGTAGCGCTGGTAGGCGTCCTGCACCGCGGCCTTCCAGGCGGTGCCCCAGGTGGGCGTGCCGGGGGGCGTGGCGGCCTGCTTGATCGGGCGGCCGCCGGTGCGCACGTGGCGGATGCTGGCCCCGCCGATGAAGCCGAGCGGGCCGTGGTCGAACTGGTCGCCGTTGAGGTCGTCCATGCTGACGCCGCCGGCGCCGGTGCCCATGAACGGGTTGAGCTGCGTGCCCTTGGGCAGCAGCACGTTGATGCCGCCGTTCATCTGGTAGGCGTAGTTCTTGCCCACGGTCCCTTCATTGGTGACCGGGTCGTACGGCTTGCCGATGCCCGACAGCAGCAGCAGCCGCACGTTGTGCATCTGGTAGGCCGACAGGATGACCAGGTCGGCGGGCTGTTCGACCTCGCGGCCCTGCGCGTCGATGTAGGTCACGCCCACGGCCCGCGTGCCGGAGGCGTCCAGGTTGACCTTGATGACGTGCGAATGCGTGCGCAGCTCGAAGTTCGGCTTCTTCAGCAGCACCGGCAGGATGGTGGTCTGCGGCGATGCCTTCGAGTACATGTAGCAGCCGTAGTTCTCGCAGAAGCCGCAGAAGTTGCAGGGGCCCAGCCGCACGCCGTAGGGGTTGGTGTAGGGGCCGGACGCGTTGGAGGCGGGCGCCGGGAACGGGTTGAAGCCCACCTCCTTGGCGGCCTTCTCGAACAGCTGCGCGCTGTAGGTGGTGGCCAGCGGCGGCAGCGGGTATTCCTTGCTGCGATGGCCCTCGTGCGGGTTGCCGCCCTCGACGATCTGGCCGTTCAGGTTGCCGGCCTTGCCGGACGTGCCGCATACATATTCGAACTGCGTGAAATGAGGCTCGAGCTCGTCATAGGTGACGCCGAAGTCCTGGATGGTCATGCCTTCCGGGATGAAGTCCTTGCCGTAGCGCGTTTCATAGCGCGTGCGCAGCTCGAGCTCTTCGGGCAGGATGCGGTAGTGCATGCCGTTCCAGTGAAAGCCCGCGCCGCCCACGCCGTTGCCCAGCAGGAACGAACCATTCTGGCGGTAGGGCACGGCCACGTCGTTCAGGCCGTGGCGGATGGTGACGGTTTCCTTGGACAGGTCCTGGAACAGCTTGCCGCGCACCGAATACGCCAGTTCGTCCAGCACTTTGGGGTACTCGGCATCCTTCGGCGTGTCCTGCATGGCGCCGCGCTCCAGCGCCAGCACGTGCAGGCCCGCCTCGGTCAGTTCCTGGCCCATGATGGCCCCGGTCCAGCCGAATCCGACCAGCACGGCATCGACTTTGTCTTTCTTGATGGCCATGGCTTACCCCTTCTCGCCCGAGATCGACACCGGCCCGTAGGGGTACTTGACGTTGGGCTGGTCGGTCCAGTCCATGAAGTCGCCGCGCGCACCCGGAAAGCCCACCATCTTCCAGCCGACCATGTTCTTGTTGCCGCCATACATCGGGTCGGCGAGGAAGCCTTCCTTGGTATTGGCGAGCAGGAAGCTGAAGAACATCGCGGACGGCACTGTGTCGAACTCGAGCTTGCCGGCCTGCATGTCCTTGAGGACTTGTTCCTGCACCGGCTTGTCCAGTTCCGCGTACGTCTTGCCGTGGGCCTGCTTGCACCAGGCGTCGCAGGCGGCGATGCCGTGCCGGTAGGCGTCGCGCGGCGTCTGGTTGAGCTGGTATCCCAGTTCGGGCGCCGCGTCGGGGTGGAACGGGCCCTGCATGTACCAGAGCTTGCCGTGGCCATACGGGGTTTCCATCTGTCGGTCGATGAACTCGGGCACGCCGGCCTCGATGGCGCCGGGGCCGTACTCATCGGCAGGGATCAGGTGGTCGACGGCGGCGTTGATGAACGCCCACTCTTCCTGGGTGAAGTAAGTGGGGGTGTAGCCCTGGGCCGCGCCGGCGGCGCGGCCCGCATCGTTGCTACAGGCCGTCTGCGTCGCCGCCACCCCGCCCGCCAGCGTCGTGGCCGGC
Organism: Bordetella genomosp. 2; assembly: GCF_002261345.1. Classification (GTDB taxonomy): domain Bacteria; phylum Pseudomonadota; class Gammaproteobacteria; order Burkholderiales; family Burkholderiaceae_B; genus Bordetella_A. Next base: position 113,527 of record NZ_NEVT01000002.1, read on the forward strand.
ACCAGCGCCAATGCCTGCTGCAGGAATCGTCGTCGCGGCCGCGTCTCTTCTGTCATGTGACTCTCCGTGGTTTGCTTCATGCTGTCCCGGCAACTGTGAACATGCATCTGTAAAACACGAACGACTAACGTCGAGACAGCGTCAACTATGAATAGTTGGCCTCTTCCATTAGGGAAGACCCGATGATTATGCGCGTCTCATGAAAATGGGTACGGATGCCTGACCATAACAGTAGGGTTTCAGGTCGTGGTCAATAATCCTGGTTTAGAAACGCGTGCGCGTGCGCGCGAATGGTGAACGGCGTAAGCGCCGGGAACGACGGCGTAATATCCGGGAGGGGCGCACGATCACGCGCGCCGCAACTAGAGGGAAATTCCATGTTTCACGATGCCTTCCTGCGCATCACGCTCGCCTGCGCAGGCCTGGCCTGCGCCGTCGCGACAGTGCCCGCGCACGCGCAATCCCGCGCGCCCTTGCCCGGCGTGCCCACCATCACGGTCGGCTTCGCGCCGGGCGGCGCCGCCGACACGACGGCGCGCATCTATGCCGAAGCACTGCGCAGCCAGGGGTTCGAAAAGGTCTTGGTGGACAACCGGCCCGGCGCGTCGGGCCGCATTGCGTTGAACGCGGTCAAGGCCGCCGCGCCCGATGGGCTGACGATGTACCTGGGCGGCTCGCCGCTGTTCACTATCTTCCCGCTCACGTACAAGAACCTGAACTACGACGCCGACAAGGACCTGCGGCCGGTGGCCTTGCTGGTGGAGATCCCCACGGCGGTAGTGGCGGGCGCTGCGGCGCCGTACGACAGTATGGCCGACTACGTGAAATGGGCCCGGCAGCAGGGCAAGCCGACCACGCTGGGCGTGGCGTCGCTGGGCAGCTCCGGCCATCTGGGGGCATTGGCGCTGAACAAGAGCCAGGGGCTGCAGATTGAACCGGTGGCGTACCGGGGCGCGGCGCCGATGCTGGTGGACGTGGCCAGCGGGCAGGTGTCGGCGGGCTGGGATGCAGTGGCCAGCATGATGCCGCTATACCAGAGCAAGAAAATCAAGTTCCTCGGCATCAGCGGCGCCAAGCGGCTCGAGGCGCTGCCGGAGGTGCCGACCATCGACGAGCAGGGTTTCCCGGAATACCGCGCGGCCACCAGCTGGTACGGCATTTTCGTGCCGGCCCAGACCCCTGCCAATGTCGTGGCGGCGCTGGAGTCGGCTTTCCTGAAGGCATCCGAGAGCCCGGAATTGCGCCGGCGCCTGCTGGATGCCGGGCTGGTGGTGGCGCCCGCGACGGCCGCCGAAACGGCGCGGCGCATCGTCCAGGAGCGCAAGCAATGGGAACCCACTGTCTCGGCTTCGGGCATCGAGATGGAATGACGCAGGAGCACGCATGATGGATGATTCGATCAGCTCATTGACGGCCGCACAGCTGGCCGGCCTGATCCGGCAGAAGCAGTTGTCGCCGGTCGAGGTGGTGCGTACCGCGCTGGAGCGGGCCGAGCGCCTGCAGCCGGAACTCAATTGCTTCATCACGCTGTGCGGCGAGCGGGCCCTCGACGAGGCGCGCCAGGCCGAGCAGGCGGTGGCGGCGGGCGGCCGGCTGGGTCCGCTGCACGGCGTCCCTTTCACGGTGAAAGACCTGGTCAATACGGCCGGGGTGCGCACGACCTTCGGCACGCTGGCCTACCAGGACAACGTGCCGGCGCGCGACGCGGTCTGCGTGGCGCGGCTGCGCGCCGCCGGCGCCATCCTGATCGGCAAGACCACCACGCCCGAGTTCGGCTGCCAGTCGCTGACGCGCAGCCCGCTGTTCGGCCAGACGCGCAACGCCTGGAGCGCCGAGCGCACCAGCGGCGGGTCCAGCGGCGGCGCGGCCGTGGCGACGGCCGCCCTGATCGCGCCGCTGGCGGTCGCCAGCGACGGCGGCGGCTCGACCCGCATTCCGGCGGCATGCAACGACGTGGTCGGCTTCAAGCAAAGCAATGGCGTCATCCCGCATAGCCAGGCCCTGGACGTGTACGGCAACCAGACCTACGTGACGCCGACGACGCGCACCGTGGAAGACACCGGACTGATGCTGCAAGTGATGGCCGGCGAAGACCCGGTCGACCCCTGGTCGATCGGCGTGGTCAAGCCCGACTTCGTCGCCGCGGCGCGCCCGCCCGCCGACCTGAAGGGCAAGCGCGTGCTGTACTGCGCGGCGCCGCCGGGACGGCCGGTCGCGGCCGATGTGCAGCGCGCGTTCGAGGCCGGCCTGCAGCGCCTGCGCGCGCTAGGCGCGGAACTCGAGCCGTTCGATGGCGAAGGCTTCAACGTCGAGCCGATCTGGCGCGCCGTCAACCATACCGTATGGCGCACCCGTTTCGCCGAGATGGTGGCCGAGCGGCCGGAGCTGTTCAGCGACACGTTCCGGCGCCAGGTGGAGTCGGCGGCCGCGTTCAGCAGCGTGGACTACCAGCGCGCCATGTTCGAACGCTCCGCGCTGTTCCACAAGGTGCAGGGCATGTTCGAGCGCGGCGATTTGCTGGCCATGCCGACGCTGACCCGCACGGCGCTGCCGATCGACCAGGACCTGTTCCAGCCCATCGAGATCGACGGCCGCCGCCTGGAAGGCCTGCGCGAGCATTGGTACCCATGGACCATGGTGTTCAACATGACCGGCCACCCGGCGGTCAGCATGCCGTGCGGGCAAGGCAGCGACGGCCTGCCCATCGGCATGCAACTGGTAGGCGGCTTCCGCCGCGATGCGGAGCTGCTGCAGATGGCGGCGGCCTTCGAGGCGGCGGGACAATGAGCGCGGCGGGCGCGGTTGGCATGCGCCGCATGCAAGGCAAGCCGGACCTCATTGCCAGGTCGCCGGAGGCCGCTGCGCCGCGGCGGCGTCAGCCGGGCTACGCCAGCCTGGCGGCAGCCGCCCTGCTGGCGCTGTTGGCCGGCTGCGCCACGCGGGCGCCCGAAGCGCCGCCGCCGCGCAGCGCCAGCGAGATCCGCGCCGACCTGGCGCGCCTGTTGCCGGCGCAGGTCGCGGATCGCGACGGCTGGGCTCGCGATATTGCCGTGGCGTTCACGGCCCAGGGCCTGGACGCCAGCCGCGCCAACCTGTGCGCGGCCGTGGCTGTCACCGAACAGGAATCGTCGTTCCGCGCCGATCCGGTCGTGCCTGGCCTGGCCGACATCGCGCGACGCGAGATCGCCGGCCGTACGCGGGCGCTGCATTTGCCCGACTTCCTGGTCAATGCCGCGTTGAACCTGGAATCTCCCACTGGCAAGACCTACAACCAGCGGCTCGACGCGGCGCGCACCGAGCGGCAGTTGAGCGAGATATTCGAGGATTTCATCGGCATGGTGCCCATGGGTCGCCAGCTGTTCAGCGGCCTGAACCCGGTGCGCACCGGCGGGCCGATGCAGGTCAGCATCGCCTTCGCCGAATCGCACGCCGCCGACTATCCCTATGTGGTCGACGGCTCGATCCGCCGCGAAGTGTTCACCCGCCGCGGCGGCATGTATTTCGGCATCGCCCACCTGCTCGGCTACCCGGCGGACTACGATTCGGTGATCTACCGTTTCGCCGACTTCAACGCCGGCTGGTATGCCAGCCGCAATGCCGCGTTCCAGGCAGCGGTCAGCCGGTTGTCCGGCATTCCGCTGGCGCTGGACGGCGACCTGCTGATCCGCGGCTCGATCGACCCCAGTCGTACCGAGAAGGCCGTGCGCGCCATCCGGCGGCAACTGGATGTGAACGAAGCGCGGATCCGCCCGGCGCTGCAGAAGGGCGACGGCCCGGACTTCACAGACACCGAACTGTACCGGCGTGTGTTCGAGCTGGCCGACCGGGACGCCGGCAAGCCGGTGCCGCGCGCAGTGTTGCCGGGCATCAAGCTGGAAAGCCCCAAGATCACCCGCAACCTGACCACGGCATGGTTCGCCAACCGGGTGCATGACCGATGGAAGCGCTGCATGGCGCGCTGAGCTTGAATCCCGCCGAATGCAGCGTTCGAAACATTCGACTTCTCGCTGCCGAGGGGCGTTGACATAATTCCGGCGATTGCAGAAACGCTGGAAATCCCCATGCTTCACGAGGCGCTGCGCGGTATCAAGGTGCTTGACCTGTCGCGCATTCTTGCCGGCCCATGGTGTACGCAGAACCTCGCGGACCTGGGCGCGCAAGTCATCAAGATCGAACATCCCGAACGCGGCGACGATACGCGCGGCTGGGGGCCGCCCGACCTGCGCGCGGCCGATGGCGCGGCTTCCATGTCGGCCTATTTTATGGCTTGCAACCGGGGCAAGCAGTCGGTGGCGCTGGATTTCTCATCGGCGGCCGGCGCGGAGCGCGTGCGTGAGCTGGCGGCGGACGCCGATATCCTGGTCGAAAACTACAAGGCGGGCGGACTGCGCAAGTACGGGCTGGATTATGCCGCGCTCTCGGAGATCAATCCGCGCCTGATCTACCTGTCCATTACCGGCTATGGGCAGACCGGCCCGATGGCGGCCAAGCCCGGCTATGACTATGTATTCCAGGGCATGGGCGGCCTGATGAGCTATACCGGGCAACCCGACGGCATGCCGGGCGCCGGGCCGCTGCGCACGGGCGTCGCCGTGGTCGACCTGATGACGGGCATGTATGCCACCTCGGCCGTGCTGGCGGCGCTGCACCAGCGCGACCGGACCGGACGCGGCATGCCGCTCGACATCTGCCTGCTTGATGTCGCGGTGGCGCTCAATGCCAACCAGGGCGCGAACTACCTTGTCTCGGGCGTATCGCCGCACCGCACCGGAAACGCGCATCCCAACTGCGCGCCGTACGAGGTGTTCGCTTGCGCAGATGGCCACTTGATCCTGGCGATAGGCAATGACGGCCAGTTTGCCCGCTTCTGCGAGGTCGTGGCCCATCCCGAATGGTCGCTCGACGACCGCTATGCCACCAACAGCGCGCGGCTGGTCAACATGGACAGCCTGCGGCCCCTGATCGCCGACGCGCTGGGCGGCGCGGAGTGGCGCCGCTGGACCGATGCCTTCGACGCGGCCGGCGTCCCGTGGGGGCCGATCCACACGCTGGAAGAGGTTTTCGCCCATCCGCAGGTGCGCCACCGTGGCCTGGTGCAGACGGTGCGGCATCCGGTGCTGGGCGAGCTACGCCTGGTGCGCAATCCGCTGCTGGCCGGGACGCCTCGCGAGGCGCTGGGCGCCGCCCCGCCCCTGTTGGGCGAGCACACGCACGCCGTACTGGCGGGCCGCGATACGAATTGATCGACTCAGGAGGAGACCAATATGAAATTCCCCATTTTCCGACTGGCCGCCGTGCTGTCGTGTCTGGCCTTACCGGTCGCGGCCAGCGCCGATTATCCCGACCGGCCGATCCGCCTGGTGGTCCCGTACGCCGTGGGCGGCACCACGGACATCATCGCGCGGGTGATGGGCAATCAACTCGGGAGGGTGCTGGGCCAGTCCGTCATCATCGAGAACCGGCCGGGCGCCGGCGGCAACATCGGCTCGGCCTATGCCGCCAAGCAACCCGCCGATGGCTATACCCTGGTCATGGCCGTCGAAAGTTCCCATGCGGTGAATCCCAATGTGTATGCCAAGCCGCCGTACGACCCGGTCAAGGACTTCGCGCCCATCAGCAACCTGGCCGATGTGCCCAATGTGCTGGTGGTCAATCCCGCCTTGCCGGCGCGTGACATTGCGACGTTTCTGAAGCTGCTGAAAGCCGAGCCTGGCAAGTATGCGTTCGGCTCGTCCGGCAACGGCGGTCTTAGTCACATGAATGGCGAGCTGTTCATGCAGACTGCCGGTGCGAGCATGCTGCACGTCCCGTACCGCGGCCTCGGCCCCGCGTTGAACGACCTGGTGGCCGGACAGGTACAGGTGGTGTTTGACAACATCCCATCCTCGTATCCTCTTATCCAGGGCCAGCGCATCCGTCCGCTGGCGGTGGCGGCGAAGCAGCGGTTGAAGGTGCTGCCCGATGTGCCTACCTATGCCGAAGCAGGGCTGCCAGCCATGAACAACCCGTCCTGGTTCGGCCTAGCCGCCCCGGCCGGCACGCCCGCGCCGGTGCTGGACAAGCTGAACGAGGCGGTGCGGCAGGCGTTGGCCGACCCGGCTACTATCGAGGCGATCGAACGGCAGGGCGCCACGCCCAGCCCCATGTCGAGGCAAGCGTTCGGCGCCTTGATCGAGCAGTCCTATGCGCACTGGAAAACCGTGGTGGACGCCATCCAGTTCAAGAAAATGTAATGACAGGAGCTCTCATGCAAGCGCAGACCTTTACCGTCGACCATGCCAGCGTATGCGTCGAGTCGTCGGGCATCGCCACGCTGACCATCGAGGACGCCGGCGTGCTCAATATCCTGAGCACGCCTGTGATCGATGGTTTGCGGGTGGCCCTGGCACGCTTGGCCAAGGATGCGTCGGTGCGCGTGTTGGTGCTGCGCGGCGCCAGCGACCGCGCGTTCGTGGCGGGGGCGGACATTGCCGAGATGGCCGGCCTGGACGAACAGAAGGCGCGGCGCTTTATTGCCAATTTGCGCGATCTCTGCGATGCCGTGCGCCATTTCCCGGCGCCGGTCATCGCGCGCATTCCGGGCTGGTGCCTGGGAGGCGGGCTGGAGTTCGCGCTGGCGTGCGACCTGCGGATCTGTGCCGATTCGGCGCAGTTCGGCATGCCGGAGGTCAAGGTCGGCATTCCGTCGGTGATACACGCGGCGTTGATGCCGCGTCTGATCGGCGCCGCCAACAGCGCCTGGCTGCTGCTGACCGGCGAGCTTATCGATGCCGCGCGGGCACGCGAATGGGGCCTGGTGAACCAGGCCGTGCCCATGGACCGCCTGGACGAGACGGTGCGCGGCCTGGCCGAGTCGTTCGCCGCGCTGGGGCCGGCCGTGGTGCGGCAACAGAAGGCTTTGCTGCGGCGCTGGGAGACCGTGCCCGTCGACGAGGCGATCGAGGATAGCGTCAGTGAGTTCGGCGCCGCCTTCAATACGGGCGAGCCCCAGAAGTTCATGAACGAGTTCCTGGAACGCAAGCGCCAGCAGAAAAGCTGAATGCCGCCCGGTGGGCCCGCGGCCCTATGGCGCGCCGCGGGTGGCCGCGACTGCGGGATCGTCGAGCAAGTATCCGGCCACCTGTTCGACGAAGGGCGGCGGCGTGCCGGCCTGCGTGGCCAGCGTCAACTCGCGCCGGGCCCAGGGTTCGCGCAGCGCCACCGCCGCGATGCGCTGCTCTTGCAGCGCCTGCGCTGCGACGCTGCGCGGCACCAGTGCCACGCCGACGCCGGCCTGCACCATGGACAGCACCGCGTCGAATGTGTGCACGTGGATGCGGATCGTCGGCGTCTTGCCAGCCAGCTTCGCCATGTCGCGCAAGAAGATGTAGTTGCTGCTGGCGCGGCTCATGCAGACGAAGTCGAGATCCAGCGCCGCGGGAAAGCGCACCGGCGAACTTTCCACGATGGGGTGGCCCGGCGGGACGGCGATGATCAACTCGTCGACCGCGAAGCGCGTCGCATTGACACCCTCGGATTCGGCATGCCCGGCGAAGATGCCGATGTCGGCTTCATGCCCCGCGATCGCGGCTTCGATGGTATTGCTGGGGCGCTCTTCGAGCAGGATGTTGACGTTCGGCCTGGCCGACAGGAAGCGGCTGAGGCTGGGCACGATGAAGCCGTTGAGCGAACTGCTGTTGGCGAACAGCTTGACGCTGCCCTTCAGGCCGCTGGCGAAGCCGCTGACCTCGCCGTGCATGCGCTCCACGCTGGCCAGCAGGCCGCGCACGTGCTTGAGGACGAACTCGCCCTCGGCGGTCAATTCCATGCCGCGCGCCTCGCGCTTGAATAGCGGCACGCCCATCGCCAGCTCGAGGTTCTTGAGCCGGTAGCTGGCCGACGAGGCGGTCAGGTGCATGGCTTCGGCGCCGCCCGATAAATTGCGGGCTTCGGCGATAGCAAGGAAGAGGCGTAGGTCGGTCAGTTCATAGCGCATGGCGGCCGCCGCGTCGGCGGCAAGAGCAGGCGCGGCATGTCGCTATGTTAGAGCTTCGGGAGGCGGTGTGTCCGGCCGGTCATGGCTGCGCATCCCCCGTCGTGAACGCCAGCACGGCGTCGACGAATTTCTGCCGGTCCGGCGTAGGCTGCAGATGGACATAATGCGAGGCGCCGGGAATCACCACCAGCTCGGCCGAGGCGGCGTTGGCCAGGTGCGCCAACAGGGTCTGCGCATCGGCGGGGCGGGACCAGAAGTCCTCGCCGGAGCGCAGGATCAGCACACGCGAGCGGATGAACGATGCATCGAAGATCTGCCGGCCGTTGACCATTTTCAGCGTGTCGGCGGTCGGACCGGAGGGGAAGCGGAAACTAGCGGGATTACGGGTTGCCGCGCTTTCGTCGCCTTCCATGGACAGGGCGACGTAGCGCGCGAGGAAACGCGCGTCGATGCCTTCGTCGCGCCAGCGCCCGGCCAGGTGGTGGGCCGTGGCCAGGCGATAGGCGCCGTGGCGCGCATAGTCAAGCTCGGCGGGCTGGAGGGGATCGCCGAACTCCTGCTGCAGCGGCCAGCCGCCGGCCGGGCCGCCGTACGCGCCGTTGTAGTACACCAGATGGCTGATGCGGTCCGGGTACAGCGATGCATAGTGCCCCAGCCATTGTGAGCCGGTGGCCCAGCCCATGGCCGCCAGCCGCATGTCGCCGGGATGGCGCCGGCGTATTTCCTCCACCACCGCGGCGATGTCGCGCACGGCCTCGTTGGAGCGCACAGCGACCGGCGCGTCGTGGCGGCCGCCGGCCATTTCCCGGGGGAAGCTGGAGCGGCCGAAGCCGCGCACGTCCATCAGGTATACCTGGTGACCGGCCCGGGCGAAGGCCTCGGCGGTGGACGTGCCGGGGGCGTCGACGTCCCAGCTCGCCAGGACGCCCGAGCGTCCGCCGTTGACCAGCAGCAGCGGGCCATGGTCGGCGTCGGCCGCGGTGTCGCGCAAGGCGCGCACGAACAGGCGCATGCCATCGTCGCTTTCGACGGTGAAGTCGGCCCGCAGCGGCGCGGCCGCCGCGGGCGGGCAGACCACGCCGGCATAGCCGAGCAGGATGGACAATAGGAAGCGAGCCAGGCGCATGTCTTTCTCCGTAGCAAAGTCGTGACGGCGAGAAGGTAGCAGCGCAGCCGCTGCGGAACGATGCGGAAGCTGTGGTTTGTTGATATCGTCGCGATATGGAACTTCGCCATTTGCGTCATTTCCTCGCGGTTGCCGACGAGCTGCATATGGGCCGCGCCGCCGAACGGCTGGGCATGGCCCAGCCGCCGCTCAGCCAGTCCATCGCGCGGCTGGAGAAGGATCTGGGCGTACGCCTGTTCGAGCGCGGCCACCGGCGCCTGGCGCTGACCCGGGCCGGCGCGGCGTTCCTGGACGAGGCGCGCGCGGCGGTGGCGCACGCCGATTCGGCGCGGCAGCTGGCCAGGGCGGCCGACGCCGGCACGGCCGGCGTGCTCCGCATCGGCTTTGTGTCGGCCGCGCTCTACGAAAGATTGCCGCGCCTGATGGCGCAGCTGCGGCGGTCGTATCCGGAAATCCAGCCGCGGCTGGTCGAGTTGTCCACCAACGAACAACTCGACGCTCTGGCGCGCGGAGCCATCGACATCGGCTTCGCCCATCCGCCCCTTGGGGCCGACGGCGCGTTCGCGGTGGCGGAGTTTCCGGCGGAGCCGCTTTTGGCCGCATTGCCGGATGACGGGGGCCAGGGCGTCGTGACGCTGGCCGACATCGCCGCGTTGGGGCTGGTGCTGTTCCCGGCCACACAGGGGCCGGTGCTGCATGCCCGCATCACGGATGCGTTCGCGCGGGCCGGCGTCGAAGTCCGCGTGGTCCAGGAGGCCGCGCGCGCACTGACCATGCTGGCGTTGGTGTCGGCCGGCCTCGGCGCCACGCTGCTGCCGGCTTCGATCCGGCGCGTCGCGTACCGGGGTGTGCGCTATGCGGAGCTGGCCGGCGCGGAGCTGCCGGCGCTGCCGCTGGCCATGGTGGCGCGCCGCAAGGCGCAGCCGGCGGTCGTGCGGCGCGCATGGGAATTGTTCGCCGCCATCCAGTGAAGATGATTCACCCTGTTTCGGCAGAGACGAACTACCATGCCAGCTATGGGCCATCGTCCGAGATCCGGGAGATCACCAGGTCGAGGCAGGAGCCTGTTCCGCGCAATAGCCGCTGACGGAGGCGCGCATGCCGACTCTTTCCTACGCAATTCTCGAAGCCCCGTCTACGCTGGGCCTGGCGACCGACGGCGTGGAGCGCCTGCCCGACCAGCTCTTGAAGCTCGGCCTGGCGGAGCGCATACACGCGCGCCGCGCCGAGCGGCTGGCGGTGCCTCCCAAGGATCCTGTGCCGGATCCCGCGACCGGCGTCCTGAATGCCGCGGCAATTGCGGCGTGGTCGCCCAGGCTTGCCGACGCAGTCGAGGCGGTGCTTGATGCAGGCGAGTTTCCGGTCGTGCTCGGCGGCGATTGCACGATCGTGCTGGGCTCGATGCTGGCGTTTCGGCGGCGCGGCCGCTACGGCCTGCTCTTCATCGACGGCAATGCCGATTTCTTCCAGCCCGAGGCGGAGCCCAATGGCGAAGGCGCCTCCATGGACCTTGCCCTGGTCACCGGCCACGGCCCGGCGCAGCTGACCGACATGGAAGGGCGCGGCCCGTTGGTCCGTCCCGCAGACGCTGTCGCGTTCGCGTATCGCGATCATAAGGACCAGGAGGAGTACGGCAGCCAGCCGTTGCCCCAGGAGCTCAAGGCAATTGATCTGCCCGCCGTGCGGGCGATGGGCATCGAGGCCGCCGCGCGGGCTGCCGTCGACCACCTGGCCCGGGAGGAACTGGACGGCTTCTTCATCCATCTCGACGCCGATTGTCTCGACGATGCCATCATGCCGGCGGTCGATTTCCGCGTGCCGGGCGGCCTGGCATGGGACGAACTGGAGGCCGTGCTGCGGATCGCCCTGGCGAGCGGCAAGGCGGCCGGGATCGAGGTCACCATCTACAACCCGCGCCTCGATCAGGACGGCAGCGCCGGGCGCGGGCTGGCCGGCGTACTCGCCGCGGCGCTGGGCGCCGCGGCTTCCTGAAGGTGGCGCGGGCGGCGGCCGCAAGGGCTGCCGTGCCGCCTTGTTCGAGCAACAGGCCATAGACCCGCCGCCGGCGGCGCTGGCGAATAGACAGGGCGGGCACGCCGCTTGCGTGCCGGCGCGACTGCCAGCGGCAAGCGTCGCCGAATGGCCCGGTTTGCGGGTCCCGGTTGAGAATGGCGGTGCTGCGGCGGCGCAACCAGTCGAGTAGTCGATATGCCATTGCACGAAGCGGAGAATCTGACGTATTTTGAAATACTGAATACCATGCGCCGGCCGGGCGGCCTGTCGGCGCGCCCACGCGATATGTCCATGCAGAGCGTCACGGACCCTTCCTCCGCATCGGGCGCCATGCCATCCGACGGCGCGCAGGTCCCGCCGGTGCCGCAGCCCGGGCGCGTTGCGCTGTTCCTGGACCTGGACGGCACCCTGGCGGAGATCCGGCCCGACCCGGGCCTGGTGGCGATTCCGCACGCCACCCTGGATATCCTGGCGCGGCTGGACCAGGCCCTGGACGGCGCGCTGGCCATCCTGTCCGGCCGTCCCGGCGTCGACCTGGACCGGCTGCTGCAGCCATTGGCGCTGCCTTACGCCGCCGGCCATGGCGCGGAATGGCGGGGCCGCGATGGCCGCGTCACGCAGGCGCCCCCACCGCCGGGCCTGCCGGCCGTGCAGGCGGCGCTGCAGGCGCAGGTAGAGCATTGGCCCGGTGTCTGGATCGAAGCCAAGGGCCACGGCGTGGCGGTGCATTTTCGCGGCGCGCCCGAGTACGGCGGGCGCGTCGAAGCGGCCGTGCGCGAGGTCGCCGGCCGGCATCCGCTCGATTTCGATGTGCAGCCGGGCAAGATGGTGTTCGAGTTGCGGCCGCGCGGCGTCGACAAAGGCCAGGCGTTGCGCCGGTTCATGCAGCGCGCGCCCTATGCGGGACGCACGCCGGTGGCGGTGGGCGATGACCTGACCGACGAAGCGGCCTTCATCGCGGCCCGCCAGGCCGGCGGCTTCGGCATCAAGATCGGCGCCGGACCCAGCGCGGCCCCCTGGCGCCTGGATGATCCGCGCGCGCTCGCGCGCTGGCTCGAACGCCTGGGGACGCCGGCCCCGGAGAGCGGACCCGCGATTTCCAAGGAGCAACCATGGGCCGATTGATCGTAGTGTCGAATCGTGTGGCCTTGCCCAGCGGGACGAAGTCCCCCGGCGGCCTGGCCGTGGGCGTGTACGATGCGCTGCGCGACTCGGGCGGCATCTGGCTGGGCTGGAACGGCGAGACCGCGGCGGACGCCGACGCGGACCAGGCGCTGTCCACCGTCACGCAGGACAACATCACCTACGCCACTTTTCCGCTGGCGGCGCGCGACTACGATCGCTACTACCGGGGTTTCTCCAACGCGGTGCTGTGGCCGGTTTTTCATTACCGGGCCGACCTGAGCCGCTACCGGCGCGCCGACTACGACGGCTATCTGCAGGTCAACCGCGCCTTCGTGCGCCGCCTGGCGCCGCTGCTGCGCCCGGACGATGTCATCTGGGTGCACGATTACCACCTGCTGGCGCTGGGCGGATTCTGCCGCGAGCAGGGCATACGCAACCGCATCGGCTTCTTCCTGCACATTCCCTTCCCGACCGCCGAGGTGTTCAAGGCCATTCCGCCCCATCATGCTTTGGCCCAGGCCATGTGCGCATACGATGTGGTCGGTTTCCAGACCGCGTCCGACGCGCGCGCGTTCAGCGACTACTGCGTCCAGCACCTGGGCGCGGAGCGCGAGGCATCCGGCGTGCACGTCGCGGACCGCCGGGTGCGCATCGGCACTTACCCGATCGGCATCGACGTGGACGGCGTGGCCGCCATGGCCCGCGCGAAACGCTCGCGCCAGGTCGCCGCGCTGAAGTCCGGGCTGGAGCACCGCAAGCTGGTCATCAGCGTGGACCGGCTGGACTACAGCAAGGGGCTGCTGGAGCGCTTCGCCGCCTTCGAGCAGTTGCTGGAAAGCGCGCCCGCCCATCGCGGCCGGGTGTCGTTCGTGCAGCTCGCGCCGCCGTCGCGTTCCGACGTGCAGGGCTACCGCGAGATCCGCCGCGAGCTGGACCGCGCCGCCGGCCGCATCAACGGCAAATGGGGCGAGCTGGGCTGGGCGCCGCTGCGCTACATCAACCGCGCCTACGAGCGCGCCACCCTGATGCCCTTGCTGCGCGCCGCGCAGGTGGGGCTGGTCACGCCCCTGCGCGACGGCATGAACCTGGTGGCGAAGGAATACATCGCGGCGCAGCCGCCCGATGATCCCGGCGTGCTGGTGCTGTCGCAGTTCGCCGGCGCGGCCTGCGAAATGGAAGAAGGCGCGCTGATCGTCAACCCGTACGATACGGAAGGCATGGCGGATTCCCTCGACCGCGCCCTGCACATGCCGCTGGCCGAGCGCATCGCCCGCTACGAGCGCCTGATGCAAGGGCTGCGCCTGCATGACCTGGCCGCCTGGAAAGACCGTTTCCTGGCCGACCTGCGCAGCAGCGCCAAGCCCGGCGTCACCACCAAGCTGCCAACCTTGCCCGCCTAGCCGTTCAGGCCTGCGCGACTTGCGGCAACACGCGCGCCGCGAACGCTTCCAGCGCTTCGCGCTGGTTGACGCCCACGTTGTGGATGAACACGAAGTCGGCGCCCAGCTCGAAATCTTGCGCCAGCCAGGCCGCATGGCGGTCCAGGTCGGCCGAGATGCGCACCGCCTGGTCCAGGTCCTCCGGCCGGACGGCGGCCGCCCGGGCATCGAAGTCGGCTGGCGTGGGCAGATCGGCGGCGGTGGCGCTGTCGAACAGATTGGTGCGCCATTGCTCGAACGCCATGGCGCGCGCGGCCCCGTCGCCCTGGCGCGGGTCCGCATAGGCGACCTTGGCCTGGACATACACCGGCCTGGCGGCGCCGGCCGTTTCGCGGAACGAGTCGATGATGGCGCGCATCCGATCGGGCGGGCCGGACACCATGATCAGCCCGTCGGCCCAGGCGCCGGCCCAGCGCGCCGTTTCCGGCGTGAGGGCGGCCGCGAACACCGGCGGCGGCTGCGGCGGCAGCGTGTACAGGCGCGCGCGGTCGACACATATCGCGCCATCGTGGCTGACCTCTTCGCCGCGCCACAATGCGCGCATCACGGCCACGGATTCATGCAGCATGCGATGACGCGCCGGCTTGGGCGGCCAGGGCCGGCCGGTGATGTGCTCGTTGAGGGCTTCGCCGCTGCCGGCCGCCAGCCAGAAGCGGCCGGGAAACATGGCGGCCAGCGTGGCGCAGGCCTGGGCGATCACGGCCGGATGGTAGCGCCCGAATGGACAGGTCACCACGCCGGCCGGCAGGGCGGTGGCGGCCAGCGCCGCGCCCAGCCAGCACCATGCATGGCCGGCCTGGCCCTGGCGCGCGCTCCATGGGTGGAAGTGGTCCGAGCAGCTCAGCGCGGCGTAGCCGGCCGCCTCCGCCGCGCGCGCGTACTCCAGCAGCGCGGCGGGGGGGAATTGCTCGTGCGAGGCATGGAAGCCGATGCGTCCCATGGCAGTGCTCCTGCGCGCCGCGCGTCAATCGGCCGCATAGGCGGTGGTGGTCATCAAGGCCAGTTCGGCCTGGCGCGAATCAAGCCGCGTGTGCTGCACGACGATCGGCTGGTCGGACTGGATGACGCTGGCGAAGTCCGTGTCCGCGGGCACGGGCTGCGGCGTGTTCAGGTCGTTGAAGCGCAGGTGCAGCGTGCGGCGCGCCGGCACCGTTACGCGGTATGGCCCCACGGGTTCGCGGTCGGCGAAGTAGAGCGTGATCTCGACCTGCGCGTCGCGGTCGCCGGCATTGAGCATGCAGGCCGTCTCGTGGCTGGACAGTTGCCGCGAGCTGCCCGTGCTGGTGGGCGGGATGTAGCCTTCCGCGATGACCCACAGGCGCTTTCCGATGTCTTTCATGATGGTTCCTCGCTTCGATCAGCCGCCGTCGCGCTGCCGCCGCCGCAGCCAGCGGTAGCCGTGGCCGTGCAGGGACAGGCGATGGGGGCGCGGGTCCTGGCGCTCGTACCGGCCGTCGCACAGGATGTCGACCATGCATTCGATCGGCACGTCCGGCAAGGTAATGTGGACCGCCTCGGGCGCCAGGTTGGCCAGGGTGACGATCGTCTCGTCGCGCGCCGGGCCCAGGTGCTCGATCGCCAGCACCGAAGGGCAACCGGTATCCAGCACGCGGAAGCGCCCGCTGCCCATGGCGCGCAGGCCCAGGCGAGCCCTCGTCATCTTGCCGATGCGCGCCAGCAGCGACGATTCGTCGAGGGACTGCCGGTACACGTTGATCTCCTGGTAGCGGTAGGGGCCGTCGCGTATCAGCGGCACTTGCAGGGCCGCGGGATCGGCGCTGGAGAACCCCGCGTTGGTCTCGTCCGACCACTGCATCACCGTGCGCACCGCGTGCCGTTCCGACAGCGACAGGTCGTCGCCCATGCCGATCTCGTCGCCGTAGCGCACGATCGGCACTCCCGGCAGGGACATGACGAGGGCATGCGTCAATGCGATCCAGCTCGTATCGCCGTCCAGCATGGGCGGCAGGCGGCGCCGGATGCCGCGGTTGTAGATGCGCATGTTTTCGTCGGGCGCGAAGCGCCGCAGCACTTCGGCGCGCTCCTGGTCCGTCAGGCGCTCCAGGTCCAGTTCGTCATGGTTGCGCACCCATACGGCGTACTGCGCGTTGGCCGGCGCGCGCGGCTGCATGCGCAGGGCGCGCTGCAGCGGCTCCGTCGCGCCGCGCGCCAGGGCCAGGTAAAGATAATTGTTGAGCCAGAAGCTGGACACCAGGGTCAGGCGATGGCCCTGGCCGAAGTACGGCGGGTACTGGTCCGGCGGCACGTCCACCTCGCCGAACAGCACGGCATCGGGGCGGCGCGCCTGCACATACGCGCGCATGTCGTTCAACAGCCAGTAGCCGTCGTCGCGCGGGTCGGCCGCTTTGGCGCGCTCGATCATGTGCGCGGCCGCGTCCACCCGGAAGCCGGCCACGCCCAGCCGCAGCCAGAACGACATGATGCGGTAGATTTCCTCGCGCACCTCCGGGTTGGCCAGGTTCAGGTCGGGCTCGTGCCGATAGAACACGTGCCGGTAGTATTGGCCGGCGGTCTCGTCCCAGGTCCAGACGCTATCCTCCACGGCGGGGAAGATCGGCTTGACTTCGGTGGGCTCGGGCTCGTCCGCCCACACATAGTAGTCGCGGTAGCGCGAGTTCCGGTCGCGCCGCGCCGCCTGGAACCAGGGGTGCTGGTCCGAGGTGTGCTGCGCGACCAGGTCCACCATGATGCGGATGCCAAGGTCGTCGGCGGCTTCCAGCAGGGCGACCATGTCGGCCAGCGTCCCCAGGCGCGGATCGACCGTCATGTGGTCGGCGACATCGTAGCCGCCGTCGCGAAACGGCGAGGCATAGAACGGCGTCAGCCACAGGCAGGTGAAACCCATGCCGCGCAGGTACGGCAGGCGCTGGGTGACGCCGGCCAGGTCGCCCATGCCGTCGCCGTCGCTGTCCTGGAAGTGCGTGGCGTCGGCCTGGTAGATGATCGCGTTGCGGAACCAGTCTTGCATGGTCAGCTCCCTGCCGGGGCGAGCAGCAGCCCCTGTTCTTCGTGGATCACGCCGTCGAAATCCTGCCCCAGGCGGCCCGGCTGGGTGGCCAGTTCGATGCGCCAGGCGCCAGGCAGCTCGATCGTCAGCGGCCGGTCGGCGAAGTTGATGCAGACGACCCGTTCGTCCCGGCCTTCGCGCCGCCGGTAGGCCAGCACCTCGGCGGGCGAGGGCAGTTCTTCCCAGCTTCCCAGCCGCAACGCCTCGCTGGCCCGCCGGGCTCGCAGCAACTGGCGGTACCACTGCAGCATCGACTCGGGGTCGGCTTGCTGGGCCTGCACCGACAGCGCCGCCGGATCGGGCGCAAACGGCAGCCACGGCGGCGCGCCGTTCCAGCCGTGCGGCGCGTCGCGCAGCCAGGGCAGCGGCGCGCGGCAGCCGTCCCGTCCGCCCGGATCGACCTGGCGGTCGGGCGCGATGGGCGCGTCTTCCAGGCCCAGTTCCTCGCCCTGGAAAATGAACGGCGTGCCGCGCAGCGTCAGCAGCAGCATGGCGGCGGCGCGCGCGCGCCGCATCGAGCCGCCGTAGCGGGTGCGATGGCGCGCGTTGTCGTGGTTGGACAGCACCCAGGTGGGCCAGGCATTGGCCGGCTGCATCAGGCTGTCGACTTCGCGGATGCAGGTGCGGAACACGACCGGGTCCCAGGGCGCGTCCAGCGGCGGGAAATTGAACGACATGTGCAGTTCGTCGCCGGCGCCGTAGTACTGCACCACGCTGGCGGTCGAACGGATGTTTACCTCCCCGACCAGCACGCGTTCGCCCGGATAGCTGTCCACCACGCGGCGGATGCCGCGCAGCACTTCATGGCTGTAGGGGTCGTCGTTGAAGCTCGCCAGGGGTTCGCCGGCCAGACAGCGCGGGTGGTCGGCGAAGTTGGGATCCTTGCCGGTGCAGTGGGCGACGTCGATGCGGAAACCGTCGACGCCGCGTTCCAGCCAGAAGCGCAGCACGCCGTGCATGGCTTGCACGACCTCGGGGTTGCGCCAGTTCAGGTCGGGCTGCTGGGGCAGGAACAGGTGCAGATAGTATTGGCGGGTGGCCTCGTCCCAGGTCCAGGCGCTGCCCGCGCCCAGCGCCGCGCGCCAGTCGTTCGGTTCATCGCGCCAGATATACCAGTCGCGCCGCGGATTGTCGCGCGAGGCGCGCGACTCGACGAACCATGGATGCTGGTCGGACGTGTGATTCGGCACGAAATCGAACAGAATGCGCAGGTCCCGCTCGTGCGCTTCGCGAATCAGCCGGTCGGCATCGTCCAGCGTGCCGAACAAGGGGGCGATGTCGCAGTAGTCGCTGATGTCGTAACCGGCATCGGCCATGGGCGAGCTGAAAACGGGCGAGACCCAGATGGCGTCGGCGCCGAGGTCGCGGATGTAGTCCAGATGGTTGCAGATGCCGCGCAGGTCGCCCACGCCATCTCCGTTGGTGTCGGCGAACGAGCGAGGGTAGACCTGGTACACCGCGGCGTTCTTCCACCAGGCGGCGGACGGGGACGTGACGGGGGACGCGAGGACGGTCATGTGGCAACAGGCACGGCGGCCGGCAGGGAAATGCCTCGCTACTGCAAGCGGCATGCCCGCGCCGGCCGGCGGCGCCGCGCCGCCCTATGGCGCAAGTTCTACCTGGCGGCGTATTTTTTGCCTCGCGGGGGCCCGGCCGGCATGGCTTGTGTGCCTGGGGTGGGTGCCTTTTCCGGGTACGGCGGTTGCGGGCGCGACCTGTCCCATGGGCACGAACTCGGGAGCACCGCAATGGCTATGCGATACCTGGCACCGCTGGGCTGGAACCGGCCCGGCAATCCGTTGATGGAACTGCACTACGAAATGGACCGCCTGTTCGACAACGTGTTCGGCGCGGGCGAGCTGCCGGCCGGGGCCGGCATGGGCGCCATGCCACGGCTGGAAATGTGCGAAGAAGGCGACGAGCTGTGCGTGTCGGTCGAGCTGCCTGGCGTCCAGGCCGCCGACGTGGAGGTGCGCCTGGCGGGCGACACGCTCACGATCAGCGGCGAGAAGCGCACCGGCGGCGGCCAGCGCAAGGACGGCGACGTGCACGTATCGGAGCGTGCCTACGGCCGATTCCAGCGGCGCATTACCTTGCCTTTTGCGCCCGATCCGCAACAGACGAGGGCGAACCTGCAAGACGGCGTGCTGACGGTGCGGCTGGCCCGCCAGACCGGTGCGCCGGCCAGCAACCGGATACCGGTCAGCGCGGGCGGCGCGCAGGCCGGGGCCTCGATCGGCCAGGGCGTCGCGCCTGCCCCGCTGGAGGAGCCGGCGGCGCAGGGCCGGGTGCCCGGCCCGTAGCGCCGTCCCGCCCGGACCCATTGCGTCGTCCGGCGAATCTGGCTACCGTTGACGGCGCCGGGTAGCGGGGCCCCGCCGTCGCGCCGCGGCGGGGAGACAAATCATGAATAGAAGAACAGCAGGCCGCCGCGCGGCGGCCTGGCTGGCGTGCCTGGCGCTTGCCGCGAGCGCGGCCGGCCATGCCAACGACGCCGAAGGCGTGAAAATCGGCGTGCTCACCGATATGGCCGGCGTCACCTCCGACGCCACCGGCAAAGGCTCGATCGAGGCCGCGCGCATGGCCATCGAAGAAATGGGCGGCCAGGTGCTGGGCAAGCCCGTGACCCTGGTGACCGGCGACCACCAGCACAAGCCCGATATCGGCGCCAGCATGGCGCGCCAGTGGTATGACGCCGACGGCGTCGACGTGATCGTCGACGTGCCCAATTCCTCGGTGGCGTTGGCCGTGCAGGCCATCGCGCGCGAGAAGAAGAAGCTGGTCATATTCTCGAGCCCCGGCACCACGGCGCTGACCCAGGCGCAGTGTTCGCCCTACGGCGTGCAATGGACCTACACCACCTATGCGCTGTCGCGCGGCACGGCCGACGCGGTGGTGCGCGAAGGCAACCGGCGCTGGTTCATCCTGGCGTCCGACTATGCGTTCGGCAAGCAACTGGCCGCCGACACGGCGGCCGTCGTCAAGGCTAACGGCGGCGAGGTCGCGGGCACGGTGTTCCATCCGCTCAATGCCTCGGATTTCGCCTCATTCCTCTTGCAGGCGCAGGCATCGCGGGCGCAGATCGTGGCGGTGGCCAATGCCGGCGGCGACACGATCATGGCGATCAAGCAGGCGGCCGAATTCGGCCTGGGGCAGGGCGGGCAGAAGCTGGCCGCCATGCTGCTGCTCTTGACCGACGTCCACAGCCTGGGCCTGGCCGCCGCGCAATCCACCTACCTGACCGTGCCGTCCTACTGGGACATGAACGACGGCACGCGCGCGTTCAGCAAGACTTTCGCCGAGCGCGTCGGGCATCCGCCCACCTTCCTGCAGGCCGGCGTCTACGGGTCGGTGCGGCATTATCTGAAGGCGGTGCAGGCGGCCGGCACGACCGACAGCAAGGCGGTCATGGACAAGATGAAGGAACTGCCCATCGACGACGC
Source organism: Bordetella genomosp. 2 (assembly GCF_002261345.1). Lineage (GTDB taxonomy): Bacteria > Pseudomonadota > Gammaproteobacteria > Burkholderiales > Burkholderiaceae_B > Bordetella_A. Next base: position 133,676 of record NZ_NEVT01000002.1, read on the forward strand.
CTTCAGCCTCAATGCCCGCATTCGCGCCGACGGCCTGGTGGTGCGCGATATGCTGCTGGCGCAGGTCAAGGCGCCGGACCAGTCGCGGCAACCTTGGGACTACTACACCGTGGTGCGCACCATACCCGGCCAGGCCCTGGCCTGGCCGCTGTCGGAAAGCCAATGCGCGCAGGCCCGGCCATGACGCCGTCCGTGGAGCTGGCCGACTTCGGCAGTTTCTTCGCCGGCGGCCGGCCGGTGCGCATCGCCGGCGAGCCGACCCGCACGGTGGCGTTCACCCGCACGGCATCGCTGCCTTACGACCCCAACGGCCACTACCATTTCGAGCAGGCGTATGTGCAGTATTTCATCCCGACACGGCGCCGCCAGCCCCTGCCGCTGGTGTTGCTGCATGGCGGCGGCATGAGCGGGGCGATGTGGGAAACCACGCCGGATGGGCGGCCGGGCTGGCTGCAGCATTTCCTGGCGCTCGGCCACGCCGTATACGTGGTGGACAACGTCGAGCGCGGGCGCGCCGGCTGGGCGCCGTTCGACAGCGTCTGGCCCGAACGGCCCATCATCCGCAGCGCCGAAGAAAGCTGGACCCTGTTCCGCTTCGGCGCGGCGGACGGCTTCGCCGAGCGGCGCGGTTTCGATGGCCAGCGCTTCCCGATCCCGGCCTTCGACGCCTTCATCCAGCACGCCGTGCCCCGCTGGCTGGGCAACAACGACGCCGCCCTGCGCGGCTTGTGCGCGGTGCTGGACCGGGTCGGGCCATGCCTGCTGGTGGCGCACAGCCATGGCGGCGAGGTGGCGTTTCGCGCCCTGCAGCAGCGGCCCGCCCTGGTGCGCGGCCTGATCGCCATCGAGCCGTCCGGCTTCACCGAATCGGTCGAGACGCCTGCCGTGGCCGGCAAGCCGTTCCTGTTCGTCTATGGCGATTATCTGGACGCCACGCCGCTGTGGACGCGCCTGGCGGCGGCCGGCCGCGACTACGCCGGCCTCCTGGCGCGCCACGGCGCCGCGGTAGAGTCGTGGCGGCTGGCCGAAATGGGCGTGGCGGGCAATTCCCACATGCTGATGATGGACGACAACAGCGACGCCATCGCCCGCCGGATTTCCGATTGGGTACTGGAACAGAGGGCCGTCGGCTAGCGGCGCGCGCCCTGTTCAGTCGAGCGGCACCAGGAACGAGCCGTCGAGTTCGTCCAGCCGCGTGATTCCCAGCATGCCCATGTTGCGCGCGATCTCGTCGCGCATCAACTGCAGGGCATGGCGCACGCCGGCCTCGCCGGCCACCGAGGCGGCATAGTTGAACGGCCGCCCGACGAAGACGGCGCGCGCGCCCAGCGCCATGGCCTTCATGGCGTCGGTGCCGCGCCGCACGCCGCTGTCCAGCATCACCGTCATGCCGCCGGCCTGCTCCATGATCTCGGGCAGCACGCGCAGCGGAGCGACGGCGCCGTCGAGCTGGCGGCCGCCGTGGTTGGACACGATGATGCCGTCCATGCCCAGCTCGCGCGCGCGCCGCGCGTCGCCCGCGCCGAGGATGCCCTTGACCACCATCGGCCCTTGCCAGCGGCGGCGGATCTGCGCGACGTGGGTCCAGTTCAGGTGCCCGCGGTCGGAGAAGTCGCGCAGCACGCGCTTGGACAGGATGGGCGCCCCGCGCGTGGCGTAATTGTTCTCGAAGTGCGGCATGCCGTGGCGCGCCAGCGTGCGCATGAAAGTGCCGAGCAGCCAGCGCGGATGCGTGATGCCCTGGTAGGCCAGCGCCAGGCTGGGCTTGAGCGGGGTACTGAAGCCGGTGCGCACATTGTTCTCGCGGTTGGCCTGCACCGGGGTGTCCACGGTCAGCACCAGCGTCTCCACGCCGGCCGCCGCGACCCGGTCGATCAGCGCGCCGATCTGCGAGTCGTTGCCCGGCAGGTAGGCCTGGAACCAGGTGCCGGGCGCGGCGTCCATGACTTCTTCGAGCCGGATCAGCGACGAGCCGCTCATGATGCAGGGCACGTTGGCGGCCCGCGCGGCGCGCGCCAGCACGATATCGCCGCGATAGGCGGTCAGCGCGGCGATGCCCATGGGCGCGATGCCCACCGGCGAGGCGTAGCGCCGGCCGAACAATTCGATGTCCTGCCGGCGCGCCGACACGTCCACCAGCACGCGGGTGCGGAACCCATAGCGGCCGAAGGCGTCGCGGTTGTCCTGCTCGGAGTGGCGGTCCTCCACCGAGCCGGCCACATAGCCGTAGATCGGACGCGGCAGGCGGCGGCGCGCCGCGGTCTCGAAATCGTGCAGCGACAGGAAGCGCCGCAGGTGCCGCGGCGGCACATAGGCCGAGGCGGGCGGCGCGTCCAGCGGGTTGAGCGTGGCAGGCGTGGACATGGAGGTTCCCGTATGGCAAGCAGGCCCGGACGACGGGCGGATGGCGGGACTATATCGGCCGGCACGATTAGAATAAAGCGACTTTATTTGGCGAAATTAGTTCGCTTTTTTTCAACTATGACGCTCAAGCAGCTCGAAGCCTTCTATTGGGCGGCCACCTGCAAGAACTTCGCCGTGGCGGCCAGCCGGCTCAATATCTCGGTATCTTCGCTGTCCAAGCGCATCGGCGAACTGGAGGCGGCGATCGGCGCCGCGCTGTTCAACCGCGACAGCCGCAGCGCCGTCCTGACCCCGCTGGGCGATCGCCTGCTGACCCACGCGCGCGACGTCCTGCACAGCGCCGAGCAGTTCATGCGCCGCGCCAACGATGCGCGCGCCCTGTCGGGGCGCTGCCGCTTCGGCGTGGGCGAGCTCACCTCGCTGACCTGGATGCCGCGCTTGATCGCGTTGATCCAGGGCGCGCATCCCAACCTGGTGGTCGAACCCCATGCCAGCATGGGGCAGGTCCTGGAGACCCGGCTGGAAAACGGCGAACTGGATTTCGCCATCATCGCCGGACCCTCGACGCGCACCGCGATCGCCTCGCACGGCCTGGGGCAGGTGCAGTTCGTCTGGGTGGCAGCGCCGACGCTGTACGGTGACACCCCGCCGCGCCACGCCCAGCAAGTGGCGGAACGCACGCTCATTACCTTGCCCAACAGCGCCGGCACGGTGCGCATACTGGACGAATGGCTGACCGAGCACCAGGTGTCGGTGGGGCGGCGCATGACCTGCGAGAACCTGGGCGCGGTGGCCGGCATGCTGAAGGAAGGGCTGGGCGTGGGTTTCCTGCCGCGGGCCTGGGCCGCCGCGCTGATCCAGCGGGGCCACCTGGCGGCGCTGCCGGAGCTGCCGCCGTTGCGGCCGCTCGCATACACCTTTCAATGGCGCCGCGACGATACGCGTCCCATGGTGCGCCAACTGCGCGCGCTGGCCGCGCAGGCGGCCGATTTCGACAGCCCGCCCTGCCTGCTGTAGCGCGGCTCACCACAAGGGGTGGGGGGCGGCGAAGTCCACTTCCGCCATGACGCGCTCGCGCATTGCGGCCACCAGCGGACGGATGTCGTCGCGGCGGCACTGGAACGAGTAATGCAGCCGCCGTAGCGGCGGGTCGCTCTCGATGGCGCGGATTGCATGTTTGTCGTACAGCGTGCGCAGCCACCCTTCGGGAAAGAAGCCCACGCCCACGCCGGCCGCCACCATGCCGGCGATGGCGCCCATGTTGTTGCAGGTCAGCTGGCGCGACACGCTGAGATTGTTTTCCTGCAGCCAGGCTTCGAAGATGCGGGTCGAGCCCGCGCCAGGCGGCATGGTGATGACCGTCATGTCCTGCAGGCTGGCGGGCGTGAGCACCCGCAGCCCGTCGAGTTGCGCCGAGGCGCCGGCCCAGGTGTAGCGGACTTCGGCGATGGTGTGCGAGGCGATGGAGGGGCGCGACGACCATCCCGCCACGACCGCGAAATCGAGCTCGCCGGCCTCGACCCGGCGTTCGAGGTTCTGGCCGACATCGACGTGCGGCTCCAGCCGCAGGTGCGGGTAGTCGCTGCGGCAGCGCGCCACGAATTTGGGCAGCCAGCTCATCGCCGCGAGCTCGCCCATGCCGAAGCGGCACACGCCCTGCAGGCCGTCATCGGTGCCCACCGCGGCGCGCGCCCGGTGGGCGGCGCTGAGGATCTCGCGCGCCAGCGGCAGCAGCGCTTCGCCCTCGCGGGTCAGCACCGACCGGTGGCCGCTGCGGTCGAACAGCGTCTTGCCCAGGTCGGCCTCGAGTTCGGTGATGCGCTTGGACAGCGACGACTGCGACAGGTGGATATGCGCGGCCGCGGCCGCGAAGCTCGACGACAGGGCCGCCGCGTAGAACGCTTCGAGTTGCTTGAAAGTCATGTCCCCCGCCCTACGGGATCTGCCGTCCCGTGTGGATGTTCTATGCAGAAAAGCGATGAAAGTCGAGGGAAATTTATCACTTTCTTCTCATGTTCGTTGTTGCTAGAGTGCCTGGATCGATAACGACAAGAGCGCTTCCCCGGAAGCGGAGGAGACCCCATGAGCACAGCCCGCAAATGGCTGGCCGGCGCCCTGCTGGCCGCCGCGTCGGCCGGCCCCGCGGTCGCGCAGGATTGGACGCCCACCCGGCCCATCGAGATCCTGGTCGGCTTCGCGCCGGGCGGCTCGGCCGACCAGATCGCGCGCCAGCTGTCGGAAGCGGTCAAGGACACCGTGCCGGTGCCGGTGGTGGTGATCAACAAGCCGGGCGCGGCCGGCGCGCTGGCCGCACAGGAGATCGCCGAGGCCGAGCCCGACGGCTACAAGCTGTTCGTGGGCGGCGGCAGCGAAACGACCTCGGTCGGCAATCACCAGAAAATTCCGTACGATCCGCGCCGCGATTTCACGCCGGTGCTGAAGGCCGCCCGCCTGCCGTCCGTGCTGGCCGTGAACGTCAAGTCGCCTTACCCCGACATGAAGGCCTTGATCGCCGCCGCGCAGGGCAAGCCGGAGGCGCTGAGCTATGGCTCGACCGGCAACGGCAGCCTGTTCCATTCGACCATGCTGGCGTTCGAGGCCAATAGCGGCCTGCGCTTCCTGCATGTACCCTACAAGGGGGCCGCCGCGTCGTTGACGGCCCTGGCGGCGGGCGAGGTCGACATGGCGTTCGGGGCGCCGGAAGAAGTGCGGGGGCTGATCGATGCCGGCAAGATCCGGCCGATCGCCGTCTTCTCGCGGTCGCGCGTGGCGTCGCTGCCGGACACGCCCACCATGACCGAGCTGGGCTATCCCATCGCGTTGGACAACATGAAGGGGCTGCTGGCGCCGGCCGGGCTGCCCGAGCCGGTGTACCGCTACCTGAACCGCGTATTCCACGACGCGCTGCAAAGCCCGTCATGGAAGGCGTACACCGCGCGCAGCGGACTCACTACCGATTACGCCGACGGCCCCGCTTTCCAGAAGGAAATCGACGAGAGCTATGCGCTGATCGGCGATTCGCTGGCCGCCACCCGCACCGCGCACAAGTAGGCAGGCCCGCGCGGAGCGGGGCCCGCCCCGCGCGCGGCCGCATTCACGACGTATTCAGAGGAACTCGGCATGACATCGAGCGCGACGCGCGACACCATCGGATTCATCGGACTGGGCGTGATGGGACGGGGCATGGCCGCCTCGCTGCTGCGCGCCGGGCATGACGTGGTCGTGCACAACCGCAGCCGCGCAGCCGAAACGCCGTTGGCGGCGGCGGGCGCGCGCCGGGCGGTCACGCCGGCCGAGCTGGGCGGCATGGCGCGCGTGGTGATGCTGTGCCTGTCGGATACGGCGGCCGTCGAGTCCGTGCTGTTCGGCCCGCAGGGCCTGGCCGCCAGCCTGCCGGCCGGCGCGTTCGTGATCGACACCAGCACCATCTCGGCATCCGCCACACGCGAGCACGCCCGGCGCCTGGCCGAACGCCAGGTGGCGCTGCTGGATGCGCCCGTCAGCGGCGGCCAGCAGGCGGCCGAGCAGGGCACGCTGAGCTGCATGGTGGGCGCTTCGGAAGCCGCGTTCGCGGCGTGCCTGCCCTATCTGCAAGCGATTGCGTCGCGCGTGCTGCGCGTCGGCGACAACGGCGCGGGACAAGTCGCCAAGGCCTGCAACCAGGTCGCCGTCAGCGCCGTCATGCTGGGCGTGGCGGAAGCGTTCGCGCTGGCGCGCAGCAGCGGCGTCGACCCGGCGGTCGTGCGCGAGGCGCTGCTGGGCGGCGCCGCGCGCAGCGCCGTGCTGGAGAAGAACGCCGTGCGCATCCTGCAGCGCGACTTCAAGCCGGGTTTTCGCGCCGGCCTGATGCGCAAAGACCTGCGCCTGGCCCTGGATGCCGCGCGCGACGCCGGCGCCTGCCTGCCGGTCGCATCGACCACGCTGCAGTGGCTGGAAGCCTTGTGCAATACCGGCCACGCCGAAGATGACTGGAGCGCGGTGGGACAGCTGATCGCGGAGATGGCCGCGCCGCCCCGGTAGACGATGAACCCGGCGAGGGGGGGCAGACACACCATGCCGCAAGGTGTCTGACACCCCATGAGATGGCCTTTCCATGCAGCGGGCATTGCGTGGGGTGTCAGACACCTGACGCAGGGAGATACGTGACGCCGATAGGCCGCCAGGGCGGTGGCTCTGTTTCACTGATAGACGCACGGCGCCCGTGCAGGGTGTCTGACACCCCATGAGACGGCCTTCCCATGCAGCGGGCATTGCATGGGGTGTCAGACACCTGACGCAGGGAGATACGTGACGCGGATAGGCCGCCAGGGCGGTGGCTCCGTTTCACCGATAGACGCGCGGCGCCCGTGCAAGGTGTCTGACACCCCATGAGATGGCCTTTCCATGCAGCGGGCATTGCGTGGGGTGTCAGACACCTGACGCAGGGGGATACGTGACGCGGATAGGCCGCCAGGGCGGTGGCTCTGTTTCACCGATAGACGCACGGCGCCCGTGCAAGGTGTCCGACACCCCATGAGATGGCCTTCCCATGCAGCGGGCATTGCGTGGGGTGTCGGACACCTGACGCAGGGAGACAGCTGAGGCGGGAGCCTCTGGGCCGGCACTCGCACGGGATACCGGGCGCCCGCGCGCACTGCGCGGCGTTTCAGATCAGGTCCGCGACCTGGCTGGCGTAGACCGCCAGGGCGGTGACGCCGTTCCACCAATAGACGCGCGCCACCTGGACGCGCCGCGCGATTTCCAGGGCCTGGCCCATGTCGCTTTCGATGAAGTGCGTGTGCCGCCCGGCGACGATGGCCAGCGCCTTGTGCTCGGCCGTCTGCGCCGCGCTGTGGCGACCGGCGTCGCGCATTACCAGCGGGCCGAGGAAGCCGTGGCGATGCAGCCAGTCCTGCGTGCGGGCGCGGTCTTGCTCCGGCCGCCCGGTGATGATGGTCAGCCGGCTCAGGTCGCGGCCCGGCAGGATCGCGCTGGGCGTCAACCGGTCGCGCCGCGCCAGCGTGTCGGCCAGGTCGACCGCATAGGCATCGGCGGGCAGGTCGGGCAGCAGGATGCCGTCCAGGTCGATCGCCCATGAGGCATAGGCGTGCGCCGGCAGGTCGGGCAGATTGCCGGTGGCGTCGTAGGCGGTGGTGATGGACTCGCGCTCCCAGGGAAACCAGGCGCGGAAGCCGGGCGGGATCTCGACCCCGAAATCCGGCCGCACGCGCGACTCGGCATCGTAGGCCAGGGTGAAGACGCTGAAGGCGTGGCCGCGCGCGGCCAGGAACTCGAGGCTGTCCGACAGCGTGGTGCCGCGCCCGGCGATGTCCTCGACCACCAGCACGCGCGCGCCGTGTGGCGGCGTCTGGGCGGTGAACCAGGAGACGCGCCGCGCCCGCCGGTCGTACGAGAGCGCATACAGGGGCAGGTCGAGCGCCGCGCTGGCGATCAGGGCCGGCGCCAGGCCGCCCCGCGCAATGGCGACCACGCCGGCGAAACCCATCGAGCGCCAGGTGGGCACGTGCCCGGCGACGACCTGCTCGACCCGGGCATAGTCATAGGGGAAAGCGCTGGGCGATGTAGCCATGGAGCACCTGGCGGGTGGCGGATAGCGCAGGAATTCTGCCACACAGGCGCACACGGGAAGCCGTATACCCCTGGCGCGCGCGCAGGCATCCGGCCCGCGAGCCGGGATGCCCGCCGGGCGCGCACCCGCTAGGCCCGCACCTCCTGCCGCTGGAACACCACGTACGTCAGCGCGAACAGCAGGATCACGCCGGCAACCAGGCCGACCGCCTGCGCCCAGACGATCTGCAGGCTCTGCGCCAGCGCCAGCGGCATGCCCATGACCGCGCCCTCGAGCTGGTCCAGGAAGACCGGGCCGATGGCCCGGGTCATGGGGCTGAGGACGGCGATGATGGACTCGTTGAACAGCTGCGCGGGCGACAGCCGTTGCAGCGCCTGCTGCCATTCCAGCGTGGCCAGGCTGGGCTGGCCCAGCAGTTGCGACGCCAGGTCCGGCGGCGCGATGGCATTGGCCAGCGCCGAGGCCAGCAACGGCCACAGCAGCGCCAGGAACAGCCACAGGCCCAGCGACACCAGCGCCGAGGTGGCGGCCGAGCGGAACAGCACTGAGAACAGCATCGACAGCGCCAGCCAGACCCCCGCGTATGCCAGGGCCATCGCCAGGAACAGCAGCGAGCGCGCCACTTCCTGGCCGCTGGGAGGCACTCCCAGGGCCAGCAGCCCGACGCTGATGACGATCAGCCACAGGCACAGCAGGCTGATCGCCAGTGTCGCCATGCCGGCCAGGAACTTGCCCAGCAGCAGGGCGTCGCGGTAGATCGGCTGGGACAGCAGCCGGCTCATGGTGCGGCGCGAGTACTCGCCGTTGATGGCATCGAAGCCCAGGCCGATGGCGATCAGCGGGATCAGGAAGCCCAGCAGCGAGGCGAACGACGGCATCGGCGCCTGCGCCGTGGTGAAGACCCGCAAGAACACGAACGGGTCTTCCGCCGTGGTGTCGCGGATCTGCTGCAGGGCGCCGTACAGCGCCGCCGCGGCGGTCAGCACGATCAGCCATTCCAGCACCCGCATGCGTGCGCTGGACAGGTGATCGGCGAACTCCTTGAGCGTGACCGCGCCCAGGCCCTGCCAGGGCGAACCTTCACGTTTGCGCATGATCGGCCTCCTTGGTGTCGGCATCCTGGAAGAAGCGGTTGTAGATGGCGTCCAGGCTGGGCAAGTCCACCGACAGGCGGTGCAGGTCGCCGCCGGCCTGCACCACGGCGCGCGCCGCCTCGGCCCGCACGTCGTCCTCGGCCAGCAGGCGGTAGTGGCCGGGCCCGAGCGTTCGCACCGAGTGCACGCCCCGGACCTGTCCGAGCTGCGCGGACAAGTCGGGGCCCTGCGCCTGCACGTCCACCGCGAAGCCCGTGCCCAGCACCTGGCGGGCCAGTTCCGGCACGCTGCCCATCAGCGCGATGCGGCCGCGCCGGAACAGCGCCACGCGGTCGCAGATCCGCTGCATGTGGTCCAGCAGATGAGAGGAAAGCAGCACCGTGACGCCGTCCTCTTTCAGGCTGCGGATCAGGTCGAGGAATTCCTCGGTGGATTGCGGGTCCAGGCCCGATGTCGGCTCGTCCAGGATGGCCACCCGCGCGTCTTTCATGACGATCTCGGCCAGGCCGAGCCGTTGCCGCATGCCGCGCGAATACGTCGCCACGCGCCGCTCGCTCACCTCCGACAGGCGCATGCGCGCCAGCGCGCGGTCGATCCGGCTGGCCCGCTCGCCGGCGTCCAGCCCCAGCAGGCGCGCCGTGTAGGCCAGGTTGTCGCGCGCCGACAGGTAGTCGTAGAAGCCGACGGCGTCCGGCAGGTAGCCGAGCTGGCGCTTGACGCCGAGGGGATCGCGCTGCGGGTCGCGGCCCATGACGCGCACGGTGCCCGCGCTGGTGTCGGTAAGCCCGAGCAGCATCAGGATGGTGGTCGTCTTGCCTGCGCCGTTCGGGCCCAGCAGCCCGAAGATCTCGCCGCGCCCGACCTGGAACGAGATGTCGTCGACGGCCAGCGTGCCGCCATAGCGCTTGGTCAGGCCTTGCGCTTCTATGAGAGTGTCGTTCATCGGCGTCCGAACCTCGCGACGGCGCCCACCAGGATCAGCACCGCGATCGCCAGGATGATGGCGCCCGCGATACCCCACAGGCTGGACGTGGAAACAGTGATGCGGAAGTCGCCGCTGGCCGACTGGCCGGCGGCCGTGGCGGTGAGGTGCGTCATGTAGTCGCCCGCCAGCGAGCGTTCGGAAGGCGTGATGCGGGCCTGCACTTCGGCCTGCTGGCCCGGCGCCAGGTGCTCGATGCGCTTGGGCTCGAATTCGACTGTCCAGCCCGATGGGCCGCTGCCCGACAGCGCGACGTTGTCGGCGGCGGCGCCGCCGTCGTTGCGCACTACCACCGGGATCGACGACAGCTTGCCGGCCTCGGCCTTGCCACTCATCAGGCCGTCCCGGCCGGCCAGGCGCAGGCGCGGCTGGCCGATGATTTCCAGCTGCAGCTGGCTGGCGGCCTCGATGCCGTCCGCGCTGGCGACGACCTGCACCGGATAGCTGCCGGGCTCGGTGTTGCCGGGCGGGCGGACGGTCAGCTTGATGTCCTTGGATTCGCCGGCCTTGATCGGCAGCGAGCTGATCTGCTGGCTGCCATAGCCTTCGGTGAAGCTGGTGTCGAAGTACTGCGGGGCCTTGGCGGCGAAGCTGACGGTCAGGTCCTTGCCGCTGTCGTTCTTGACCGTCAGCGAGTAGTCGAAGGAAGACTGCGCGCCGCCGCGGATGGCCGGCAGTTTCGTATCCAGGCTGAGCTTGGTGGGCAGTTGCTTGGCCAGCATGATGTGCACCGGCAGGATGATGCGCTGGCCGCCGCCTTCGGCCACCACGTTCAGCGTGCGCGGCTGTGTGCCCGCGTCGGCCGGCACTTTCAGCTGCAGTTGCAGCGAGGTGCTGTCGTCGGTGGCGGGCATGGCCGCCGCCACCGGCTGCCCGCCGCCCAGCAGCGTGGCGCTCCAGCCCTCGGGCACGCCCTCGACTTTCAGGTCCAGCCGTTCGGGCGGCAGGCCGTAGTTGCGCAACTGTAATCGCAAGGTGGAGGTGGTGCCCGGCTGCGCGGTGACTGCCGGATAATCGGTCAGCAGGTACAAGCCCTTGATGTTGCTGCCGTCCTGCGCGAGCAGGGGCGTCGAAAGAAGCATGGCCGCTGCGAAGGCCAGGAAAGAGAGCGCTTTTCGCATGGTGTTGTCGGTCTCCTCGAAATGCCGGGCGCATGCGGCCGCACGCCGTACGGTGCGGCGCATGCGGGCGGCGACAGAACAGGTGGCAAGGCGGCTGCGCTGGCGCAAGGCCACGCGCATGCCAGCGCCCTGCTGCGAGATATGAACAAGGCGCGCCGATTTTGTTCCCGCGAGTGAGGGTTTTCCGGTATTTGCTGAAGCCGGGCTGAACGCCGGCGCTCGCGCAACCTTGCGTGCAGCTGAATGCCGGCGCGTTGCGCCGCAAAAAATAACTGCCGGGAACGCGGCGCGCCGGTCTAGCCGTGCGCCTGGCGGGCCGCCTGCAGGCGGTGCAGGGTGATCTTGCGCACTTCCGCCTTGCTGATCTCGATGTGCGCCTTCAGCATCCGCGCGGCCTCGTCGGCGCGGCGCGCCAGGACGGCGCGCAGGATGGCGCCGTGCTCCACGTAGGTGGCATCCACGCGATAGCCCTTGGTGAAATCGAGCTGGCGGATGATGCGGATCTTCTCGGTCACGTCGCGATGAATCTGCGCCATCTCCGGATTGCCGGCCGCCGCGACCAATGCGCAATGGAAGCCTTCGTCCAGCTCCGCCACTTCCCGGCCGTCGCGCAGCCGCTCGGCAGGCGTCACGAGCCAGGCGCGTTTGAGCGCCGACAGGGCCCCGGCGGCGTCCATGTCGTGCAGGGCGCACAGACGCGCGACCGCGGCCTGTTCCAGCACGATGCGCACATCGTAGAGCGCTTCGAACCGCTCGAAATCGAACGGGCGCACGCGCCAGCCGCTGCGCTGGCGCAGCAGCACGAAGCCCTCGCGCTCCAGCCGGTACAAGGCCTGCCGCACCGGCGTGCGGCTCACGCCCAGCCGCGCCACCAGTTCGCTTTCGGTGAAATCGTCGCCGGGCAGCATGCGGAACTCGAACAGGTCGCGCTTGATCAGCGCGTAGGCCTGCCCGGCCAGCGTGGCGCCCGGGGCGGCGGGCGGCTGGTCGGGCAGGGTGGCCAGGTTCAGGCGCATGTCAGGCGACCGCGCAATCGGTCTCGGCGTCGATGACCAGCAGCATGTCGCCGCTGTTGACGGGCTTGCCCGGGATGCAGCGTATGGCGGTGACCGTGCCGCCAAACGGCGCCTTGATGGACAGCTCCATCTTCATTGCCTCGACGATGACGAGCGTGTCGCCGGCTTCGACGCGCTGTCCGACGCCGACCGGGATCTTCCAGACGTTGCCGCACAGGTCGGCGCATACCGCGCGCTCGGTCGCCGACAGCTCAGGCGCCGCTTCCTGCGGCGCCTGCGGCTCGGCTACGGTCGCCGCTTCGGCCTGCCACAGGGCGACCTCGGCCTCGAAGGCGGCTTGCTGCGTCGCCTTGAACGCGTCGATGTCGGCCGCGTGCTGGGCCAGGAAGCGGCGGTACGCGGCGAAATCGAAATCTTCCTCTTCGATGCGCAGCGTGGCCCGTCCTTCGCGGAAGTCTTCCCGCAGGACCGACAGCTCGGCCTCGGACACCGGATAGAAGCGGACCTGGTCGAAGAAGCGCAGCAGCCATGGCTGGCCGTCCCGGAACACCGGGTTCTTCAGGAACTTGTTCCAGATCGGCAGCGTGCGCCCGACCAGTTGGTAGCCGCCGGGCGAATCCATGCCGTAGATGCACATGTACACGCCGCCGATGCCCACCGTGCCTTCGGCAGTATAGGTGCGCGCCGGGTTGTACTTCGATGTCAGCAGGCGGTGGCGCGGGTCGATGGGTACGGCGCAAGGCGCGCCCAGGTACACGTCGCCCAGGCCCAGCACCAGGTAGCTGGCATCGAAGACGATGCGGCGCACGTCCTCGCGCGATGCCAGCCCGTTGATGCGCTGGATGAAATCCACGTTGTTCGGCAGCCAGGGCGCATCGGCCCGCACGGTTTCCTGGTAGCGCTGCACGGCGCCCAGCGTGGCGCTGTCCTCGAAAGCCATGGGCAGGTACACCACCCGGGTGGGAACTTTCAGGGTGGCCACGTCGGGCAGGGTTTCCTCGATGCCCAGCAGGCGCGAAACCAGTGCATCCTGGCTGATGGCGCGGCTGTCGTACTGGATCTGCAGCGAGCGCACGCCTGGCGAGCACTCCAGCACGCCGGCGATCGGCGCCGCCGCCAGTGCCTGCATCAGCAGATGCACCCGCATGCGCAACGCCAGGTCCAGGACGTTCTCGCCGTACTCCAGCAGCAGGTAGCTGTCGCCCGCCTGCCGGTATGTCACGAGGGGCCGCGCGGCGGTTGCGGGCAGGCGGGCCACGATGGGCGACAGTCCGCCCGGCGCCGGGGGCGGCGCCGTGAGCGCGGGCAAGCCGTCGGCGCGCAGCGTTGCGATGGCGGTTTCCTGCCGCGCCTGCAGGGCCAGCGCCTGGTCCGCGGTCAGCGGTGTGAAGCGGATGCGGTCGCCGGGGCGCACCTGGCCGACCTTCCAGAGTTCCGCCTTGGCGATGGTTACCGGGCAGACGAACCCGCCCAGGCTGGGACCGTCGCGCGTCAGGATGACCGGACTGTCGCCGGTGAAATTGATGCTGCCGATGGCATATTCGCAGTCGTGGATGTTGGACGGATGCAGGCCGGCCTCGCCGCCATCCTGCCGCGTCCACGCAGGCTTGGGGCCCAGCAGGCGCACGCCGAGGCGGTTCGAGTTGTAGTGCACTTCCCAGTCGGCGGCGAAGAACTGTTCAATCGACTCGGCGGTGAAGAAGTCGGGCGCGCCATGCGGGCCGATCAGCACGCCGATCTGCCAGTGGCCGGGATACTCGGGGACCAGGGCCGGATCGGCCGCGGCGGGCGCCGTCGCGGGCGCCGGAGTCAGGCTGGCGGGCAGGCCGGGCTGCGCCACCGGCAGCATGTCGCCGGCCCGCAGGCAGCGTCCCGCATGGCCGCCGAACTGGCCCAGGGCGAAAGTCGAGCGGCTGCCCAGGTAGCAGGGCACGTCCAGGCCGTTGCGCACCGCCAGATAGCTGCGGCAGCCCGTGACCGCGCGCCCCATGGCCAGCACCTGGCCGCGGCGCACCGCGACCGGCTCCCACATGGGCATCGGCTGGCCATCCAGCAGGGCTTCCATGCGCGCACCCGTCAGGGCCACCACCGCGTCGTGATGGAACTTCAGGCTCGGTCCCACCAATGTGCATTCCAGGCCCGCGGCTTCGGGCGCGTTGCCGACAATGCGGTTGGCCAGCCGGAATGCGTAGTCATCCATGGGGCCGGACGGCGGCACGCCGATGCGCCAATAGCCGACGCGTCCGGGGTAGTCCTGGACGCTGGTGTAGGTACCCGCCTCCAGCACTTCGAGCGCCGCGGGGCGGAAATCGAAGCGCTCCAGGAAGCGCGTAGACAGCTCGCCGGCCTGGAAGCGCGGCTCGGCCGCGACCTGACGCAGGAACTCCAGGTTGGTGGCGATGCCATGCAGCTGCGTGCGGGCCAGCGCATCGCGCAGCTTGCGCATGGCGTCGCCGCGGTCGTTCCCATGCACGATCAGTTTGGCCAGCATGGGATCGTAGTAGGGCGGCACGTCGGTGCCGGTCTCGACCCAGCCATCCACGCGCGCGTCGTCGGGGAACTGCACGCCGGTCAGCACGCCGGGCGAGGGCTGGAAGCCGCGCGCCGGGTCTTCCGCGTAGAGGCGCACTTCGATGGCGGCGCCCCGCGGCGGACGTTGCAACGCTGCCCAGTCCAGCGCATCGCCCGCCGCCACGCGCAGCATGCACTCGATCAGGTCGAGGCCGGTGACGGCCTCGGTGACGGGATGCTCGACCTGCAGGCGCGTGTTGACTTCCAGGAAGTAGAAGGCGTCGCGCGTCTGGTCGTAGATGAACTCCACCGTGCCCGCCGAGCGATACTGCACGGATTCGCCCAGCATGACCGCGGCGCGCAGCAAGGCCTCCCGGGTGGCCTCGGGCAGGCCCGGCGCCGGCGTTTCCTCGATGATCTTCTGGTTGCGGCGCTGGATGGAGCAATCGCGTTCTCCCAGCGCGATCACCCGGCCCTGGCCGTCGCCGAAGATCTGCACTTCCACGTGGCGCGCCTGGTCGACATAGCGTTCCAGGAACGCGCCGCTGTCGCGGAAGAAAGTCTGGCCCTGGTGCCGCACGGCCGCGTAGGCGGCGACCAGTTGCGCGGGGTCGTTGCAGCGCGACAGGCCGATGCCGCCGCCGCCCGCGGTGCTCTTGAGCATGACGGGATAGCCAATGCGTTCAGCCTGCGCCAGGGCGTCGTCGGCATCGGCCAGCAGGCCGCTGCCGGGCGCCATGGGCACGCCAGCCGCGGTTGCCAGCTCGCGTGCCCGGTGCTTCAGGCCGAACTCACGCAATTGCCGCGGCGTGGGCCCGACGAACGCGATGCCGGCCGCTTCGCACGCCTCGGCGAACTCGGCGCTTTCGGATAGAAAGCCATAGCCCGGGAAGACGGCCTGCGCGCCGGTGGACCGGGCGGCTTCCAGGATGCGGTCGATGCGCAGGTAGCTGTCCGCGGCTTTGTCGCCGCCCAGCGCGAACGCGGCGTCGGCCTGGCGCACGTGCGCCGCGTTGCGGTCGGCGTCGGAATGCACGGCCACGCTCCTGATGCCCAGGCGCTTGAGCGTGCGAATGGCGCGCACGGCGATTTCGCCGCGGTTGGCGATGAGTACGGTATGGAACATTATGGTTATTCCCCTTGGTGGGCCACGGAATCTTGCTGATGGCGCAGGTAGGCGCGCCAGCCGCCGAACTCGGTGATGTCGCGCGCGCCCGCGATGCCGTACGGCTCGCAAATGAAACCCTTCACCTGGCGCCCGTCGGCGAGTTCGAGCGTGCCGATTCCCAGCGGCGGCGGGATCTCGGCCACGAATTCGCCGAACGCGGCATGCGAGAGCTCCCAGATCTCCACGGCGATGGAAGCGCCCGCGGCGGCCCGCGCCAGGCCGGGCTTGGGCGGCGTGCTGTCGGCCAGCGCATACAAGCGGTACGCCGGGGCGCTGTGAGTGGCTTCGAGGAAGCGCGCCCCGCGCGAGGTCAGTTGATGGTTTAGCGGCATGCCGCGCAGATGCGCTCCCACGACGGCGACCCGCACCCCCTGGGTCGGCGCGGCGGACCGTGGCGCGAGCGTGGTCGGCCGGGCCCGGCCGGTGGCGCCCAGGGTGCCGCCCTGCGCGGCTTCCCAGCGGCGTCCGAACTCGGCCAGCGCGCGATCATGCCAGGCCGGGCCGATCAAGGTGATGCCGCAGGGCAGCCCGTCGGCGCGCATGCCAGCGGGCAACGCCAGCGCGGACAAGTCGGCCAGGTTGGCGAAGTTGGTGTAGACCCCCAGCCGGGTATTCAGCGCGACCGGCTCTTCGCGCAGTTGCGCGATGGTGTAGATGGACGGCGAGGTGGGCACGACCATGGCGTCGTAGCCGGCCAGCGTCTGCTGGATGACGCGCGCCAGCGCGGCGCGGCGGTACTCGGCCTCGAAGGCGTCGACGGCACTGTAGCGGGCCGCCTGCTCGACGATGCCGCGCACGACCGGCTCGATTGCATCGGGCGCCCGCTCGTGCAGGGCGCGTACCGCCGCGTAGCGCTCGGCGACCCATGGCCCCTGGTACAGCAGGTCGGCCAGCTGGCGGAACGGCGCGAAGTCGATGGGGTGCAGCGTTGCCCCCAGCGTGCGCAACGCGTCCAGGGAGCGCTCATAGGCCGCCTGCGCCTGCGCGTCGCCGTGGAACTCGGGCTCGGCGGGAATGGCCAGGCGCGGCTGGCGGGCCAGCTGGGCGGGCATGGCCGGCGCGGGGCGCGAGTATGGGTCGTGTGCGTCATAGCCGCCCGCCAGCATGGCCACGGTGTCGGCATCGCCGACCGTCAGCGCGAAGATCGACACGCAGTCCAGGGTGCGGCAAGCCGGCACGACGCCGCGCGTGCTGAGCCAGCCACGGCTCGGCTTGAGCCCGACGATGTTGTTGAAGCCGGCCGGCACGCGGCCGGATCCGGCGGTATCGGTGCCCAGCGCGAAGGCGGCCAGCCCGCGCGCCACGACGCTGGCCGAGCCCGAGCTGGAGCCGCCGCTGATATACGCGGGATCGAAGGTGTTGGGCACGGCGCCGTGCGGCGAACGCGTGCCCACCAGGCCGGTGGCGAACTGGTCCAGGTTGGTCTTGCCGATCAGGATGGCGCCCGCCGCGCGCAGGCGCCGCACGACGTCGGCGTCTTGCGCCGCCGTGTATGCGAAGGCGGGGCAGGCCGCCGTGGTGGGCCAGCCGGCGGCGTCGATGTTGTCCTTGATGGCGAATGGCACGCCATATAACGGCAGGCGGGCCAGGTCGCCGTCCGCCTGCGCCAGTTGGCGCGCCAGCGTGTCGAGTTGTTCCTGCAGGCATGCTGCGTCGGCGCGGCAGATCCAGGCAGGGTCGTCCGCTTGCAGGCCGGCGACCAGCCGGCCCAGCAATTCGGCCGGCTGCGCGCCATGCTCGCGATAAGCCGCCTGCCAGTCGGCCAGGGTCCATCCGCGCGTTGCTTCGATGACATTGTGGGCATTCATGCCTGGGATCCTCGCTTGTATACAAGTCGTTCCAACCAAAGCAATCGATATGCCAACTTCGGCCCCTTGCCGGCAGAGCCAGTATCCATGCGGGTTTGCGCGCGACGCCCCAGGCCACGCCGGCGGCCCGCCGCATCGCGGGCACGTGCCCGGGCCGCGCGTCCACGCACCGAAGCCGGGCATGCATGCACTGATGCCGTGCCTCTGCACCAACATCGGGGCCGCGCCGGCCCGCTGCATCGAAAGGCTTTGGCCGGACGGCGTGCCCCGCGCATGCCCGCGCCATCGCGGCCGCCCTGTGTCCGGCCAAGCTTCGCAGGCGAGTTGGCATACGAATTGCTTTTGCCCTGATGCACGCGTGGTCGCGGCGTTCGCGATGCGGGCATGGTTTCGATGCACAGGCAGATCACGCCGGCGCTGCCGGCCCATTCAAGAAAAGGATCCAAGCGATGAAGCGCAGACTCGTACTGAAGCAGTTGACCGCCGCCAGCCTGTTGGCGTTGGCGGGCTGGGCGCCGGCAGCGATGGCCGCCGACACCATCAAGGTCGGCATCCTGCATTCGTTGTCGGGCACCATGGCGATTTCCGAGACCTCGCTCAAGGACGTGGCCCTGATGGCGATCGAGGAGATCAACGCGCAGGGCGGCGTCCTGGGCAAGCAGCTCGAGCCCGTAGTGGTGGACCCGGCCTCGAACTGGCCGCTGTTCGCCGAGAAGGCCCGCCAGCTGCTCGCGCAGGACAAAGTGTCGGTGGTGTTCGGCTGCTGGACCTCGGTGTCGCGCAAGTCGGTGCTGCCGGTATTCAAGGAACTCAACGGCCTGCTGTTCTATCCCGTGCAGTACGAAGGCGAGGAGCTGGAGAAGAACGTGTTCTATACCGGCGCGGCTCCCAACCAGCAGGCCATTCCCGCGGTGGAATACCTGATGAGCGAGGACGGCGGCGGCGCCAAGCGCTTCGTGCTGCTGGGCACCGACTATGTCTATCCGCGCACGACCAACAAGATCCTGCGCGCCTTCCTTCACTCGAAGGGCGTGAAGGACGAGGACATCCAGGAGGTCTACACGCCGTTCGGCCATTCGGACTACCAGACCATCGTCGCCGACATCAAGCGGTTCGCCACGGGCGGCCGCACCGCCGTGGTCTCGACCATCAACGGCGACTCCAACGTGCCCTTCTACAAGGAGCTGGGCAATGCCGGCCTGAAAGCCACCGACGTGCCGGTCGTGGCGTTCTCGGTCGGCGAGGAAGAGCTGCGCGGCGTCGATACCAAGCCGCTGGTCGGCCACCTGGCCGCCTGGAACTACTTCCAGTCGATCAAGAATCCCGTCAACGCGGCCTTCATCGACAAGTGGCGCGCCTATGCCAAGGCGCGCAATCTGCCCAATGCCGGCACGGCAGTCACCAATGACCCGATGGAAGCCACCTATATCGGCATCCACATGTGGAAGCAGGCGGTCGAGAAGGCCGGCACAACCGAGGTCGATTCCGTGATCGGCGCCATGGGCGGCCAGACCTTCGAGGCGCCGGACGGCTTCACCGTGCAAATGGACCAGACCAACCACCACTTGCACAAGCCGGTCTACATCGGCGAGATCAAGGCGGACGGCCAGTTCAACGTGGTGTGGAAGAGCAAGGGGCCGATCCGCGCCCAGCCGTGGAGTCCGTACATTCCCGGCAATGAAGGCAAGCAGGGCCTGTAGGCGCGGAGAAGCGATGATGCGCAGCGCGTTTGTGGTGCGGCTCCTGCTACGCCTGGCCATGGCCTGGCTGGCGGGGGCCTGGACGCCGGCCGCCGTGTCGGGCGGCCTGGATCCGGCGCTGCTGGCGCCATTGGCGGGCGATGACACCGACGCCCGGCTGGCCGCCATCGCGCGCCTGGGCGCGCAGCCGGCGCCGCAGGCGGCGGCTGTGCTGGAGGCGCTCGCCAGCGACCGGCTGCATGCCGCGCCGGACGGCAGGCTGGTGATGGATACCGGCGCGGGCGCGGTCGATGCCGCGACGGGCCAGCCTGTCGACATGCCGGCGTCGGCGGACGCGATATCGGTCAACAATCGCCTGCGCCGCGCCATCGCGGCCGCGCTGGCCACCGCGCGCCTGCACGCGCCCGATCCGGCCCAGCGGCTCGCGGCCGCGCAGCGCCTGCAGCGCGGCGCCGACCCGGCCGCGCTGCCCATGCTGGAGAAAGCCCTGGCGTCCGAACCGGATGCCCGGGTCAGGGCGGCGTTGGAGATCGCCGCCGCGACGCTGCAGTTGCAAAGCCCGGCGCCGGCGGTGCGCCGCCATGCCGCCGAGACCCTGGGCGAGAGCGGCAACGCGGCGTTCCGGCCGGTGCTGGCGGCGTTGCTGCAGCAGGATGCCGCGGGGCGCTACGCCGAACCCGATGCCGACGTGCGCGCCGCCGCGGCCGCCGCCTTGCATCGCATCGAGCGGCACCTGTCGCTGGTGGAATGGGCGGGCAACTTGTTCTACGGCATCAGCCTGGGCAGCGTGCTGCTGCTGGCGGCGCTGGGCCTGGCAATCACCTTCGGCCTGATGGGCGTGATCAACATGGCCCACGGCGAACTGTTGATGATCGGCGCCTACGTCGCCTATGCGGTGCAGGCCTTGTTCCGGCTCTGGTTTCCGCAATGGCTGGATGCCTACGTGATCGCCGCCCTGCCGGTGGCTTTCACGGTCACCGGACTGGTGGGCATGGCGCTGGAGCGCACGGTGATCCGCTGGCTGTACGGACGGCCGCTGGAGACGCTGCTGGCCACCTGGGGCATCAGCCTGATGCTCATGCAGGCGGTGCGCACCATGTTCGGCGCGCAGAATGTCGAAGTCGCCAACCCGTCATGGATGAGCGGCGGCATCACGGTGCCGGGCAGCCTGGTGCTTTCCTACAACCGCCTCGCCATCATCGTGTTCGCCGTGCTGGTGGTGGCGTTCGTGTGGCTCTTGCTGAACCATACGCGGCTGGGCCTGTTCGTGCGGGCCATCACGCAGAACCGCCGCATGGCCGATTGCGTGGGCGTGCCCACCGGCCGGGTCGACATGCTGGCCTTCGGGCTGGGCTCGGGCATCGCCGGGCTGGCCGGCGTGGCCTTGTCGCAGCTGGGCAACGTCGGCCCCGACCTGGGGCGCGCGTACATCGTCGATTCGTTCATGGTAGTCGTGCTGGGCGGCGTGGGGCAGTTGGCCGGCACCGTGGTGGCGGCATTGGGGCTGGGCGCCATTACCAAGTTTCTCGAGCCTCATTCCGGAGCCGTCATGGCCAAGATCGCCATCCTGGTGCTGATCGTGTTGTTCGTGCAGAAGCGGCCGCAAGGCCTGTTCGCGCCGCGCGGCAGGAGCGTCGAATGAATGCCGCCACCCTCGACCCGGCGCTGGCGCGCCGTCCGCTGTTCGGCCCGCGCGCCTGGGCCGCGCTGGCCGTGGCGGTCGCGCTGCTGGCGCTGTTGCCGTGGCTGAACCTGGCATTCCCGCCCGGGCATGCGCTGCATGTGTCGGCCTATGCGGTGGCGCTGCTGGGCAAGTTCATGTGTTATGCCCTGGCCGCGCTGGCGCTGGACCTGGTGTGGGGCTATGCCGGCATCCTTTCGCTCGGCCACGGCCTGTTCTTCGCCCTGGGCGGCTATGCGCACGGCATGTACCTGATGCGCGCCATCGGGCGCGACGGCGTCCACCAGAGCGCCGTGCCCGACTTCATGGTGTTCCTGAACTGGCAGGAGTATCCCTGGTACTGGGCGTTCACCGACCACTTCTGGTACGCCATGCTGCTGGTGGTGCTGGTGCCGGGCGGCCTGGCGTTCGTGTTCGGGTACTTTGCGTTCCGTTCGCGCATCAAGGGCGTGTATTTCTCCATCATCACGCAGGCCCTCACTTTCGCGGCCATGCTGCTGTTCTTCCGCAACGACACCGGCTTTGGTGGCAACAATGGCTTTACCGATTTCAAGCGCATCCTGGGGTTCGACATCACCGCCCCGACCACGCGCGCGGCGCTGTACTGGATCACGCTGGCCGCGCTGTTCGGGGCCTTGGTGCTGGCGCGCGCGGTCACGCAGTCCAAGCTGGGCCGCGTGCTCACGGCGGTGCGCGACGCCGAGAGCCGGGTGCGCTTCATCGGCTACGAGCCGCTCGGCTTCAAGCTGTTCGTCTGGACCCTTTCGGCCGTGATGTGCGGCGTGGCGGGCGCGCTGTACGTGCCGCAGGTCGGCATCATCAACCCTGGCGAAATGTCCACCGAGAATTCCATCGAGATGGTGATCTGGGTCGCCACGGGCGGGCGCGGCACCCTGATCGGTCCCATCATCGGCGCCGGCGCGGTCAACGGCCTGAAGACCTGGTTCACCAGCGTGTTTCCGGAGTTCTGGCTGTATGCCCTGGGCCTGATCTTCGTGCTGGTGACGCTGCTGCTGCCGCAGGGCATCGTCGGCCTGGTGCGGCGCTGGGCGGCGCGCCGGCAGGAGCACACAGCATGAGCATCGAATTCAACCGGCCGGCAGCCGCCGGCGACGGCGGTCCGGGCGGCGAGGCCTCGTACGGCCGGATCAAGCCGCAGGGCGTGGACACCACCCATGGCGCCATTCTGTACCTGGACGGCATCACGGTCAGTTTCGACGGTTTCAAGGCGCTGAACGACCTGACGCTGGATATCGGCGTGGGCGAGCTGCGCTGCATCATCGGTCCCAACGGCGCGGGCAAGACCACCATGATGGATGTCATCACGGGCAAGACCCGGCCCAGCGCCGGCACCGCGTTTTTCGGCCAGAACATCGACCTTGCCACGCTGAACGAGGCGCAGATCGCGCGCGCCGGCATCGGCCGCAAGTTCCAGCGGCCCACGGTGTTCGAGCAGCATACGGTGTTCGAGAACCTGGAAATGGCCATGAAGACCGACAAGCGCGTGCGCCCGACTTTGTTCGCCCGCCTGACCGGCGAGCAGGCCGACCGCATCGCCGAAGTCCTGGCGCTGATCCGGCTCACCGAGGCGGCATGGCGCGCGGCGGGGCTGCTGTCGCACGGCCAGAAGCAGTGGCTGGAGATCGGCATGCTGCTCATGCAGGAGCCGCAATTGTTGCTGCTGGATGAGCCGGTAGCCGGCATGACCGACGCCGAGACCGAGCGCACCGGCGAGCTGCTGAACGAATTGCGCGGCCGCCATTCGCTGATGGTGGTCGAGCACGACATGGATTTCGTGGCGCGCATCGCCGATGGCGGCAAGGTGACGGTGCTGCACGAGGGCGCGGTGCTGGCCGAGGGCACGATGGCCCAGGTGCAGGCGGATCCGCGGGTCGTCGAAGTCTATCTGGGGCGCTGAGATGCTGGAAGTGCAAGCCATCGACCAATACTATGGCGGCAGCCATACCCTGCGCGGCGTGTCGCTGTCGCTGCGGCGGGGCGAATGCCTCGGGCTGCTGGGGCGCAATGGCGTGGGCAAGACCACGCTGCTGAAGTGCCTGATGGGCGTACTGCCCGTGGCGGGCGGCAAGGTAATGTTCGAAGGACAGGATATTTCGCGCCTGCCGCCGCATCGGCGCGCGGCGCTGGGCATCGCCTACGTGCCGCAGGGCCGCGACATCTTCGCTCGGCTCACGGTGGAAGAGAACATCATCATGGGCATGGCGCGCTTCCCCGCCGCGCGGGCGCGCCGCGTCAAGGAGGAAGTGTTCGAGTTGTTTCCGGTGCTCAAGGCCATGCTGGGGCGCCGCGGCGGCGACTTGTCCGGCGGCCAGCAGCAGCAGCTGGCCATTGCCCGCGCGCTGGTGGCCGAGCCGCGCCTGATCATCCTCGACGAACCCACCGAGGGCATCCAGCCTTCCATCATCAAGGATATCGGGCGGGTGATCCGGCTGCTGCGCGCGCGCGGGGACATCGGCATCCTGCTGTGCGAACAATATTTCGACTTCGCGCACGAGCTGGCCGACCATTTCGTGGTGCTGTCGCGCGGCGAAGTGGTGGCCCGGGGTGCCCACGCGGAGATGGGCGGCGAGGACGTGCGCAGACATCTGTCAGTGTAGAGCCTGATTCAAATGCACAAGCCTGTTACAGCGATTCTTGTTACCCTTCTGGGCGGAGAAGTACTCCTTTTTTCCGCAAGCCCCTATCGATACGCTGTCAGTGCCCGCCATTCCGACCTTACCCGTTCCGCCCGCGGCGCCGCGCCGCGCCTGGGCCGTGTCCACCTCGCGCCGCGCCGGCGCCGTGCTGTGCGCCAGCCTGCTCATGCTGCTGGCCGCGTGCAGCTCCACCAAGGTCGGGCCCGGCTATTACCGGGTGCAGTCCGGCGATACGCTCACGAAGATCGCGCGCCAGCACAACACCAGCGTATCGGAGCTGATGCGGCTGAACAACCTGTCCAACCCCAACCGCATCAGCAAGGGCCAGCTGCTGCGCGTCAGCGCCAAGGGCGGCGCCGCGCCGGCCCCCGCCGCCACGCCCACCCCCAGCCCCCGTCCGGCGCCCACGCCGGCCGCCTCCGCGGCGGCGCTGCGCAACCTCAAGCTGGTATGGCCGGCCGCGGGCACGGTCACGCAGCGCTATAACGGCAGTTCGTCCAAGGGCATCACCATCGTCAACAAGGCCGGCACGCCGGTGGTCGCGGCCGCGCCGGGCAGCGTCGTGTACGCCGGCAATCGCCTGCGCGGCTACGGCAATCTGGTGATCGTGCAGCACTCGGGCGATTTCCTCAGCATCTATGCCCACAACAGCAAGATGCTGGTGAAAGAAGGGCAGAAGGTCTCGCAAGGCCAGCAGATCGCCGAAATGGGCGGCACCGACCGCAGCGGCACCGCGCTGTACTTCGAGCTGCGCCATCGCGGCCAGCCGGTCGACCCCTCTGGCGCGCTGCCGCCGCGCTGAGCGCGCCTATGCCGTCGCGAAGCCCGGCAGGGCGGGTATGCGGCTGGCCAGGAAATCGATGAACAGCCGCGCCCGCAAGGCGCGGCGGCAGCGTCCGCGCCGGGCGCCTCGCCGCCCGTGGGACGGGCCGTCGGCAGCCGCCTTACGGCCGGATGTGCGCGATGATGCGGTCGAGCATGGCGCCCAGTTGGGCCCGCTCCGCCGCGTCCAGGCAGCCGAAGATCTCGTCGTTGCGGCGCGCGATCAGCGCCACGATCTTCTCGTAGCGCGCCTGGCCCTCGGCCGTCGGCGTGAGCAGCACGCCGCGCGCATCGCTCTCGCGCGTTTCCTTGCGGACCAGCCCGCGTTCCACCAGGGCCTGGGCCGAGCGGCTGGCCTGGCCCTTGTTGAGGTTGGCGGCGCGCGCCAGGTCGTTGACCGACAGCGGCGCGAAGCGGCCAATGGCGGCCAGGCAGCGCGCCTCGCCCAGCGGCAGCCCGCAGGCATCCAGGTACGCGCGGTTGGTGTCGCGGTCCGACACCTTGTTGACCACGTGCAGGCGGTAGGTCAGGAAGCGCTCGAGCGCGGGGATGGCGTCGGGTCGGGTGTCGGTGGGCATGCGCTGGCGCGGCGGGCCGGGCCCGCCTTCGAATCAGTTGACGGTGATCTTGCTGTCGCGGATGACCTTGCCCCACTTCTCGCGTTCGGCCTGGGCATAGTCGGCCATTTCCCGCGGCGTGCTGGGAATCGCCTCGAGGCCCATGGCCTTGAATTTCTCGCGCACTTCGGGAGCGTCCAGGGCGCCGCGCAGCGCCGTGTTCAGGCGTTCGACGATGGCGCCGGAAGTGCCCTTGGGAACCAGCAGCCCCTGCCAGGCATAGGCCTCGAAATCCTGCAGTCCCAGCTCGATCAGCGTGGGCGTGCCGGGCAGCGACTCCAGCCGCTTGGCGCTGGCCACCGCGATGGCGCGCAGGCGCCCCGCCGCGATGTATTGCTGGCCCGTGGCGGAATCCACGAACATCATCGGCACCTGCCCGCCGATCACGTCCTGCACGGCCGGCGCCGCGCCGCGATAGGGCACGTGCACCAGGTCCAGGCCGGTGCGCAGGCGGAACAGCTCGGTGGCCAGGTGATGCGGGCTGCCCGAGCCCGGCGTGGCGTAGTCGACGCCGCCGGATTGCGATTTGATCCAGGCCTGCAGTTCATCCAGCGTCTTGGCCGGCACCGCGGGATTCACGACCAGGATCATGGCGAAGCGCGCCATCAGGCCGACCGGCTCGAAGTCGGTGGCGGGGTCGTAAGACAGGGTGGGATACAGAAACGGGTTGGCGGCCAGGGTGGCGGTATCGCCCGACAGCATGGTGTAGCCGTCCGGCTTGGCCCGCGCCACGTAGTCCGCCCCGATCGCGGTGGCCGCGCCGGGCTTGTTGGCGATGATCAGGGTCTGGCCCAGGGCCGGCGTCATTTTCTCGGCCAGGGTGCGGGCCACGATGTCGGTGCCGCCGCCTGCCGGGTAGGGGACGACCCATTCGATCGGGCGGGCGGGGTAGGCGTCGGCGCCGTGGGCCGGCAGTCCGCAGGCGGCCAGCAGCACGGCGGCCGCGGCCTTGAGGTAGCGCTTCATGGAGTGTCTCCTGTTGTGGTGATGCGTCTTGGTAATGATCGTGCAAATAAACAGACGGCGCGGCGTTCAGGCGCGCACCGCGCGCTCGGCCTGCTCGATCAGGGCCAGCACGGGCGCCGCCTCCGCCTGCCGGCTGATCAGCGACAGGCAAAGGGCGGACAGGAACAGCGGCGCCTGGGCTTCGCCGACCCGGGTCAGCGCCTGCGCCAGTTGCGTATAGGCTTGGTCGAGGTCGGGATCAGTCACGGCGGGCCTCCTGCGAAACGGGATGATAAGGCGAAAGCGCGCGCCGCACGGCGGCCGCGTCGCATTGTGCCCAGCGGCCGAGCACATAGCCGTCCGGACGTATGGCGTACAGCATGCCGGGCTGCGCGCCGTAGCGCTGGTATGCCTGGCCGTCGGCGTCGTGCAGCGCGGCTTGCGGCGCGCGGCCGATGTGGACGATGCGCAGGGGCGCCACCGGCCGCCGGGTCAGCTCGAGCAGCGGCGCCAGGGCGGCCGGCTCGCAGTCGAACGCCAGCACGGTGAAAGCCTGGCCGAACCATTCGGTCAGGTGGCAGGGGGTGCCGTCGCGCCGCAGCCGCGCTTCCGGCGCCGGTTCGCCGGGCGCGGCCTGGGGCCCGGCCTGCGGTGCGCCATCGGCGCTATTCAGGGGCGAGCCTTCGTACGAGATGGGCGCGGACTGGCGGGGGTTGATCAGCGAGCGCACCGTGGCGTCGGCCAGCGACAGGCGCAGTGTGGCTTCCCGCAGCAGGCGGAAGCCGAAATCGGGCGGCGCCATGAATTCCGTGCTCTTGGCGCCATAGGCCAGGTTCTGGCGCGTGGCGTGGACGCGTTCGTGGCTGTAGCTGTCCAGCAGTGTCGCGGCGGCGTGGCCGCGCAGCACCCAGGCCAGTTTCCAGGCGAGGTTGGCGGCGTCGTCCAGGCCGGAGTTCAATCCGCGCACGCCGAAGATGGGCACCAGGTGGCCGGCGTCGCCGGCGAACAGCACGCGGCCGTGCCGGTAGCTGTCCAGCGTCAGGCACTTCGCGTTGTACATCGAGATCCACAGTGGCTTCCACGGCGCCGTTTCGCCGATCATGTCCAGGTGGCTCTGCACCCGCGGCAGGACGTTCTCGGGGCGCACCGCGTCTTCGGCGTCTTCGTCGTCGCGGATCTGGTAGTCGATGCGCCAGACGTTGTCGGGCTGGCGGTGCATCAGCAAGGTGGAGCCGGGGTTGGAGGGCGGGTCGAACCAGGCCAGCCGCTCGGTGGGGCGGTCCGAGGCCTGTTCGATATCGACGATCACGTACCGGCCTTCGTATTGCATGCCCCGCAGCGCCAGGCCCAGCTGTTCGCGCACGGTGCTGCGGCCGCCGTCGCAGGCCACCACCCAGTCGGCGCGCACGACATGCGAGCCCGTGGCGTCGTCGATATGCACCGAGGCCCCGGTCGCGTCGGGCCGCACCTGCGTCACCCGGCTCGACCACGCCACCCGGGCGGGCGCGCCGCCGCGCTGCAGGGCTCGGTGGGCGTATTCCTCGACATAGAACTGCTGGATGTTCACCATCGGCGCGTAGCGTTGCGTGGCGTCGCCCGGCATTTCAAAATGCAGCACTTCGTCGTTGCGGTAGTAGCTGCGTCCGCCGCTCCAGGCCAGGCCTTTGTCCAGCAGCGGGCGGTCGGCGCCGATCCACGACAGGATCTCCAGCGACCGGCGCGATATGCAGATGGCGCGGCTGCCGGTGCAGTAGCCGTCGTCGGCTTCGACGGTGAGCGATTCGATGCCGTATTCGGCCAGCAGGGCGGCCAGCGTCAGCCCGACCGGGCCGCCGCCCGCGATCAGCACCGGCACGTGGCGGGGCAAGGGAGCGGTTGCCGCCATGCCAGTCTCCTTGAAATGGTTGTGGGCGCAACTATAGGGCTGATTGGTTGTGCGCGCAACTATATTGACGCTGCTCAAAGCCAGCCAAGCCTGGTTGTGGCTGGCATCCAGCTAACAAGGTGTCAGACACCTGGGGTGTCTGACACCTGCGGAGGCATGGTTGCGCTTGGCATTCAGCTAACAAGGTGTCAGACACCCGGGGTGTCTGACACCTGCGGCGAACCGAGCATGGCTCCCACGCAAATAGGCGCCAGCCACCGCCGATGTCTGGCGCCGGCGATGCCCGGGCTGGATCCAGGCAAAAAAAAGCGCCAGGCACTGGGTGCCTGGCGCTGGCCATGCCGTCGCAGATGCTGGGCGGGTCCGGCACCTGCGCGGGAAGGTCAGTCTTCTTCGACGAAGGTTTCCTGGCGCTTCTTGCGGATCGACGGCAGGGCCACCAGCACCACCAGGATGGCCGCGGCGGCCAGCAGCGAGGCCGACAGGGGCCGCTCGACGAAGGTGAAGAAATCGCCGCGCGACAGCAGCAGGGCGCGCCGGAAGTTCTCCTCCATCATCGGGCCGAGCACCAGGCCCAGCAGCAACGGGGCGCCTTCGCACTTCAGCTTGGCCCAGAAGTAGCCCACCACGCCGAAGACGGCGGTGGTGTAGATGTCGAAGGTGTTGTAGTTCAGCGAATAGACCCCGATGGTGCAGAACACCAGGATGGCCGGGAACAGGATGCGGTAGGGCACCCGCAGCAGCTTGACCCACAGGCCGATCAGCGGCAGGTTCAGCACCACCAGCATCAGGTTGCCGATCCACATCGAGGCGATCAGGCCCCAGAACAGGTCCGGGTGGCTGGTCATGACCTGCGGGCCGGGCTGGATGTTGTGGATGGTCATCGCCCCGACCATCAGCGCCATCACGGCGTTGCCCGGGATGCCCAGGGTCAGCAGCGGGATGAACGACGCCTGCGCGCCGGAGTTGTTGGCCGATTCCGGGCCCGCCAGGCCGGCCGGGTGGCCTTTGCCGAAGCGCTCCGGTTCTTTCGACAGCTTCTTTTCCAGGGTGTAGGACGCAAAGGCGGACAGCACCGAGCCGCCGCCCGGCAGGATGCCCAGCATCGAACCCAGCGCGGTGCCGCGCACGATGGCGGGGGCCGCTTCGCGGATTTCCTGGCGGTTGGGGTACAGCGAACCGATCTTGTCCTGCAGTTCGACGCGGTTTTCCTTCTGTTCGAGGTTGGACAGGATCTCGGCGAAGCCGAACACGCCCATGGCCACGATGGCGAAGTCGATGCCGTCCTGCAGCTCGGGGATGCCGAAGTCGTAGCGCGCCACGCCGGAGTTCACGTCGGTGCCCACCATGCCCAGCAGCAGGCCCAGCAGGATCATGCAGATGGCCTTGGGCAGCGAGCCCGAGGCCAGCACCACCGCGCCGATCAGGCCCAGGGTCATCAGCGAGAAGTACTCGGCGGGGCCGAACTTGAACGCCACTTCGGCCAGCGGGGGCGCGAAGGCGGCGATCAGCATGGTGGTGACGCTGCCCGCGAAGAACGAGCCGACCGCCGCCAGCGACAGCGCGGCGCCGGCGCGCCCGTTGCGCGCCATCTGGTGACCGTCGAGCACGGTCACCACCGCGGATGTCTCGCCTGGCAGGTTGACCAGGATGGCGGTGGTCGAGCCGCCGTACTGCGTGCCGTAGTAGATGCCGGCCAGCATGATCAGCCCGGCCACCGGCGGCAGCACGTAGGTGATCGGCAGCAGCATGGCGATGGTGGGCACGGGCCCGAGGCCTGGCAGCACGCCCACCAGCGTGCCCAGGATGCAGCCCAGCAGGGCGTAGAGCAGGTTCTCCGGCGTGAACGCCACCGAGAAGCCTAGCGACAGGTGTTCCAGCAATTCCATGATGGTGTCTTCCCCCAGTGTTTTAGTTCAGGCCCAGAAACGACGGCCACAACGGGAAGATCAATCCCAGGCCCTTGATGAACGCCAGCCAGCAGAACAACACGAGGAAGATCGCATTGAGCAGCGCGACGCGCCAGCTGAACTCATGGCTGGCGATACTGCTGACCACGACCAGCAGGAACAACGAAACATACAGACCCAGCGGCCGCAGCAGCAGGCCGAACATGACCACGGAACCGATGATGATGAACAGGATCTTGAAGTCGAACTTGTCTACTTTGGTTTCGGTGGCTTTGGGGGAAAGCGCACCCAGGGCGACTGTCGCGCCCAGTATGGCCAGGACGATGCCCAGCCAGAAGGGGAAATAGCCGGGGCCCATGCGGGCTGATGTGCCCATGTTGTATTGGGTGGCCCCAAACGCAAATCCCAGGCCGAGGAGGGTGAACATCACCCCCGACCAGAAATCCTGTTTGTTCCGTAGCTGCATAGAAGGTCTCCGTATTGTGCCGTGCCGGGCCCCGGGGGCCTGAAAGGCGGAGACGCAGTGCCGGGGGACGCAAGAGGCTTGGACATGAAACGTATAAAAAAAAATATGGCACGGCGGCGCGAGCCATATCAGGGTTCTGCAAGCGTCCGGACACTCAGCGCACCGCCAGCACGCGTAGTCCAAGTCGAATTGATCGTATCACGATGTAGTTTAGAATTCTGTTGGTGAATCCTCTAACTATCCGGGGGGCCGATATCGACAAGCAGGAATTGCAACCGGCCGATTTCGCCACCCTGGCCGAATTCCGCTACGCCCTGCGGCGCTTCACCGTATTCAGCGAAGCCGAGGCCCACGCGCAAGGCCTGTCGCCGCAACAGCACCAGGCTTTGCTCACCATCAAAGGCAGCGGAAACCCGGCTCTCACCGTGGGCGAGCTGGCCGAAAGACTCTGCATCAAACATCACAGCGCCGTCGAGCTCGTCAGCCGGCTGGTGCGCATGGGCATGGTCGAGCGCACCGTCGACCCCGACGATGCGCGCCGGGTGCGGGTGTCCCTGACGGCCGCCGGGGAGGCCAAGCTGCAGGCGCTGTCTGCCGTCCATCTCGAACAATTGCGCCTGATCGGCCCGCTTTTGATCAAGTTGATCGACAAATTCGGACCGCGCAATACCGTGAAAAAACGACCGCCAGATGGACGTTGATCAAATTTTGCGCAGGGTTTTCACCCCTGGCGGACGCCCGAGCGCGGCCGCCATGTCCGCTCCTCTATATAGATAGACAAACCGCGCCTGGCTGGCGGCGGAGCGGCGCGCTGGCGCACAACACGCACACAGGCCTGAATACACAAACTAGGGAAAATCCCAGGGCATTTTCGGGTGGATTCGTTGCACATGGGCAACAAAACGCCCTGTCAGCCGGCCGCGTTGGGATCCTGCACCCCCTGCTTGATTTCCTCGTGGCGTTTCTCCATGGCCTGGCGCAGCTCGCGCCGCTGCCGCGCGGCTTCGTGGCGCTGCTTCTCTTCGAGCGTGCGCAGCGCCAGCGGCGGCACGGGCGTCGGCTGGCCCTGGTCGTCCACCGCCACCATCGTGAAATAGCAGCTGTTGGCGTGCCGCACGACCTGCCGGCGGATGTCCTCGGTCACGACCTTGATGCCGATTTCCATGGAGGTGCGGCCGGTGTAGTTCACCGACGCCAGGAAGGTGACCAGCTCGCCGACGTGGATGGGTTGCCGGAAAACCACCTGGTCCACCGACAGGGTGACGACGTACTGGCCGGCATAGCGGCTCGCGCAGGCATAGGCAACTTGGTCCAAGTACTTCAGAATAGTCCCGCCGTGGACGTTGCCCGCGAAGTTCGCCATGTCCGGCGTCATCAGGATGGTCATCGACAGTTGGTGGCTGGCAGTTTCTTGCATGGCGCGGAAGGCGAGTGGAAAACCTCATGGTAATCGCTGCGCGCAGCGATTCGCTCTTTGCAAAGCTTCACTTTGCGGTTGATGTGATTGCGCTACCCTCACCTGCGTTTACAACCTGGAGAATTGCATCATGTCTTCTTTACCCAAGCGGTGCACGGCCGAGCTCATCGGCACCTTCTGGCTCGTCCTCGGCGGTTGCGGCAGTGCGGTGCTGGCTGCCGGGTTCCCCGAGCTGGGCATCGGTTTCGCCGGCGTCGCGCTGGCGTTCGGCTTGACGGTGTTGACCATGGCCTATGCGGTCGGGCACATCTCTGGCGGCCATTTCAATCCGGCCGTCACGGTGGGGCTGGCGGTGGGAGGACGTTTTCCAGGGCGCGAGATCGTGCCTTATATCGTGGCGCAAGTGATCGGCGCCGTGCTCGCGGCCGCGGTGCTGGCCTGGATCGCCAGCGGCAAGCCCGGCTTCGACCTGGTCGCCAGCGGTTTCGCGGCCAATGGCTACGGCGAGCATTCGCCCGGCCAGTACTCGCTGGTTGCCGCCCTGGTGTGCGAAGTGGTCCTGACTTTCGGCTTCCTGTTCGTCATCCTGGGCGCCACTGACAAGCGCGCGCCGGCCGGTTTCGCGCCCATCCCGATCGGGCTGGCGCTGACCCTGATCCACCTGATCAGCATCCCGGTCACCAACACCTCGGTAAACCCGGCGCGTTCGACCGGCCCGGCGCTGTTCGTGGGCGGCTGGGCCATCGAGCAGCTCTGGCTGTTCTGGGTGGCGCCCATCGTCGGCGCGATCCTGGCCGCGCTGGCTTACCGCTGCGTGGGGCGCGACGACTCGTAAGCAGCAGCTTGCGCGCGGCCGGCCGTGCTACGGCTTGGCCGGCCGCGCGCGCAACGGCGCGTACTCCGCCGGCACCCAGGCGTAGCCCTTGCCGTCGGCGCGCACGTGGCCCAGCCCGGGGAACGGCAGGTGCGCGCCCGCCACCCAGAGCCGGTCGCGCGCCGCCTCGGCGAATATCTTCTTGCGCGTCGCCACGGCCTGGACGCTGTCCACGTCGAACTCGATGGCGATCTCCGGACGCGCGAACTGCACCGCGTGGTTGTGCACGATATCGCCCCACACCAGCAGGCTCTGCTTGCCGGAGCTGAACAAGTACGAAACATGGCCTGGCGTATGGCCCGGGGTCGATACCACGCGTACGCCGGGCAGCAGATTATCTTCCGGCTGGTAGGTCAGGAACTTGCCGGCGGCCTGGTACGGGGCCGCGGCGTCGCGCGACATCTTGAAAAACGGCTGGACATCGGCCGGCGCCTGCGCGGCCACGGTCGTGCTGAGCCAGAAGTCGGCTTCGGCGCGCGAGGCGTACACATCGGCATTGGGAAACAGCGGCGTGCCTTCGGCCGTCAGCAGCCCGCAGGCGTGGTCCGGATGCAAGTGGGTCAGCAGGACCGCATCCACCTGGGCGGGCTCGAAGCCGGCGGCGCGCAGGTTGCCGGCCAGCCCGCCGGCCGTGGCGCCCATGCACGGCCCCGCGCCGGTGTCCACCAGCACGACCTGCTTGCCGTTCTGGATGACGTAGGCGTTCACCGCGGTTTGCATGCCCGGTTCGGTGGCCACGAACATGGCGGCCAGCAGGCTCTGGATGTCCTGCGCGGACGCGCCGCTCAAAATGGCGGGATCCAGGTCGACGTAGCCGTCGTACAGGGCGGTGACGATCAGGTCGCCCAGCGCCATGCGGTAGAACCCGGGAGCCTGCGCGGTCTGCTGCGGGGCGGCGGCCAGCGCCGGCGCGGCACAGGCGCCCAGCAGGGCGGCGGACAGGCTCAGCGCGCCCAGCGCGCGGCGCGGCGAAAGACGGGCCGGAAAAGACATGATGCGGTTTCCATGTAGGGCGGGGAGTGCGTCGAGGATAGCGCGATTCAGGCTGGCGCGTGCGCCGTGGCCCGCGCCTGGCTGGCCAGCCAGCGCGCCACCGTATCCACCTCCGCCGAACGCGGCCGGACGGCCCGGATCATCCAGTAAGCGTGGCGCGCTGCGTCGGGCCAGGTGTCGCCCACCGCCATCAGGCGTTCGTCCGCCAGCAGCGGCTGGATCAGCGCGAGCCGGCCGAGGGCCACGCCGTGGCCCGCCAGGGCGGCGTGCACGACCTGGTCATATTGGTTGAAGCGCAGCATGCCGCGCGGCTGGACGCGGTCCAGCCGGTGCGCCGCCAGCCAGTCGGACCACTGCAGCCATGGGCGCGTCGGATCGTCGAATTCCAGCAGGACCTGGCCGGCCAGGCTGGCGGCATCGAGCCGGGCGATGCCCAGCGACGGATGGGCGACCGGCGCCACCGCTTCGCCGAACAGCCAGAGCGCGCCTTCGGGCGCGGCCTCGCGCGGGCTGTAGCGGATGGCGATGTCCACCTCGTCGCGCTCGATGTCCAGGACCCGGTTGTCGGCCGCCACGCGCACGTCGATGGCGGGATGCGCGGCCTGGAAATCGCCCAGGCGCGGCAGCAGCCACAGCGAGGCCACGCCGATGGTGGTGGTGATCGTGACCGGAGTGCGGCGATCCGGCGCCCGCCACTGGCCGGCCAGCTCGCCCAGTTGGGTCAGCCAGGGGTCAGCCAGGCGGAACAGCCGCGCGCCTTCCGATGTGAACGCGACCGAGCGGAAGCCGCGTTCGAGCAGCGTCACGCCCAGGTGCGCTTCCAGGGCGCGTATTTGCCGGCTGACCGCCGACTGTGTCAGGTGCAGGTCGGCCGCCGCGGCGGTGATGCTCATGCGCCGGCCTACCGCCACGAAACCGCGCACGAGATCCAGGGGCGGCAGTTTGGATAAGGGAAGTGACATTCCTGTGGCGCATGTGAATGCGGCGTGGAAATCGCTTGAGCAATAGTACCTGCACGGCGTCCAATTAGGTACAGATTGACCGATTCTTAGCGCCGCAGCCCGCCTGCCGCGCCCCGTCCGGGAGCCGCCATGACCGATGCCGCGATCCGCCTGTATTGCATTCCGGGAATGTCATTGGCGCTGCCCGGGCGCGCCGCCGTGCGCTTGAGGCCGGCGCCGGGCATGCGTATCCTGTGCGAGTCCGGCACGCTGTGGGTCTCGCAGTACCGCTGCCGCGAGGATCACGTCCTGGGCGCCGGCCAGGCCGTGCAGGTGCGCGGCAATCGCGATATCGTCTTGAGCGGCCTGCCCGACGCGCGGGTCGCCCTTATCCTGGAGCCCGCCGAATGAATGCGCCGTCCGTCTCGTCCTGCGAAATGTGGTTCGATTTCGCCAGTCCCTATAGCTACCTGGCCATCGAGCGAGTCGAGCCGCTGGCGCGCCAGGCCGGCGTGGCCGTTGTGCTGCGGCCGTTCCTGCTGGGGCCGATTTTCCAGGCGCAGGGCTGGAACGACACGCCATTCCGCCTGTTCCCGGGCAAGGGCGCCTACATGATGCGCGACATCGCCCGCCTGGCCGACAAGTACGGCATCGCCTACCGGCGTCCCAGCCAATTCCCGCGTATGAGCGTGCTGTCGGCCCGCGTGGCGTTGCTGGGCCAGGACCAGCCCTGGGGGCGCGACTTCTGCCTGGCGGCATTCCGCGCCAATTTCGTCGACGACCGCGATATCCAGGACGAAGACGTGGTGGCCGGCCTGCTGGCCGGCCTGGGGCTGGACGGCCCGGCGCTGATCGCGCAGGCCCGCCAGGAATCGACCAAGGAAGCCTTGCGCAGGCAAGTCGACCGCGCCCGCGAACTGGGCATCTTCGGCGCGCCCAGCCTGATGGTGGGCAACGAGATGTTCTGGGGCAACGACCGCCTCGAAGACGCGCTGGAGTGGGCCGCGCGCGGCCCCGCGGCGCAAGCCTGATCAATCACCAAGGAGCTGCGCATGCCCCAATCCGACAAAGTCATGATCGTCACCGGCGCCAGCCGCGGCATCGGCGCGGCCGTTGCCCTGCTGGCCGCGCGCCGCGGCTATGCGGTCTGCGTCAACTATCGCAATCGCCGCGACGCGGCCGATGAGGTGGTGCGCGCCATCGAGGCCGACGGCGGCCGCGCCATCGCGGTCGGCGCCGACGTGGCCGACGAGGCGCAGATCGTGCAGTTGTTCCAGACGGTCGACCGCGAACTCGGGCGCGTCGATGCGCTGGTCAACAACGCCGGGGTGCTGGAAACCCAGATGCGGGTGGAAGACATGGATGCCGCGCGCGTGGCGCGCATCCTGCAGACCAACGTGGTCGGCGCGCTGGTGTGCTGCCGCGAGGCCGTGCGCCGCATGGCGCCGCGCCACGGCGGGCGCGGCGGCGCCATCGTCAATGTGTCGTCGGTGGCCGCGCGGCTGGGCTCGCCCGGCGAGTATGTCGACTACGCGGCCTCCAAGGGCGCGCTCGACACGCTGACCATCGGTTTGTCGAAGGAAGTGGCCGGCGACGGCATCCGCGTGAATGCGGTGCGCCCGAGCACCATCTATACCGACATGCACGCCAGCGGCGGCGAGCCCGGGCGGGTCGATCGGCTGGCGAGCTCGATCCCGCTGCAGCGTGGCGGCACCGTCCAGGAAGTGGCGGGCGCCGTCATGTGGTTCTTCTCGGACGAGGCCGGCTACACCACCGGCTCGTTCATCGAGGTGTCGGGCGGGAAATAGCCCTAGCGTCCGGTGTCGGGGTAGTT
Organism: Bordetella genomosp. 2; assembly: GCF_002261345.1. Classification (GTDB taxonomy): domain Bacteria; phylum Pseudomonadota; class Gammaproteobacteria; order Burkholderiales; family Burkholderiaceae_B; genus Bordetella_A. The sequence continues at coordinate 170,051 of NZ_NEVT01000002.1, forward strand.
GGGCCCGGCGTCATGGAAGCCGCCGTTGCTGTAGGGGTTGACGGCGCCGGGATGCGGCGGGCCGGGCTGGTGGCCGCCGCCGGCGCAGCCGGCCAGCGCCATTGCCAGCGTGAACAGGGCCAGTATCGGTTTCATGGCATTTCTCCGGAAAGGACCGGCGCGCCCTCAGCCCATCAGCCGCGCCAGCTCGACCCCCGGGTCGGGGGCGCGCATGAAGGCCTCGCCCACCAGGAACGCGTGGACGTCGTGGTCGCGCATCAGCTTGACGTCCTCGGGCGCCAGGATGCCGCTTTCGGTGACCACGCGCTTGCCGGCGGGGATGTGGGGCAGCAGGTCCAGGGTGTTCTGCAGGCGCGTCTCGAATGTGCGCAGATTGCGATTGTTGATGCCGAGCAGGGGGGTCTTCAGGCTCAGCGCCACGTCCAGCTCCTTGGCGTCGTGCACCTCGACCAGCACGTCCATGCCCAGCTCCATGGCCAGGGTTTCCAGGTCGCGCAGCTGCGCGGGCGCCAGCGCGGCCACGATCAGCAGCACGCAATCGGCGCCCATGGCGCGCGCCGAGATGACCTGGTAGGGATCGATGACGAAGTCCTTGCGCAGCACGGGCAGCGGGCAGGCCGCGCGCGCGCGCCGCAGGTTGTCGTGCGACCCCTGGAAGAACTGCACGTCGGTCAGGACCGACAGGCAGGCGGCCCCATGCACCGCGTAGGTGGCGGCGATGGCGGCGGGGTCGAAGTCTTCCCGCAGCACGCCCTTGGAGGGCGAAGCCTTTTTGATCTCGGCGATGACGCCGGCTTTACCCTGGGAAATCTTGTCTTCGATCGCCTGGGCGAAGCCGCGCACGTCTTGCCGGGCCTGCGCCTCGCGCAGCAGTTCGGCTTCGCTGCGCATCTGGCGGGCGGTGGCGATCTCCTCGGCCTTGACGGCGAGAATCTTCGCGAGGATGTCGTTCATTTCAAGAATTTCCGGGTGTATGCGCAGAACTCTTCCAGCTTGGCGCGGGCCGAGCCGTTAGCAATCGTTTCAAAGGCCAGCGCCAGGGCCTGCTCGACGCTGTCGGCCTTGTTGCCAGCGTAGATGGCCAGGCCCGCATTCAGGGCGACGATGTCGCGGGCCACCCCCTCGACATTGTCCAGCGCCTGCATGACGAGTTCACGCGATTCCTCGCGGTTGGCCACCTTGATGCCTCGATTAGACACCATCGAGAGCCCGTAGTCTTCAGGATGGATCTCATATTCGCGGATTTCGCCGTCTTTCAGTTCCCCCACCATGGTGGCGCCCCCCAGGGAAGCCTCGTCCATGCCGTCCCGGCCGTGCACGATCAGCACGTGGCGCGAGCCCAGGCGCTGCAAGACGCGTACCTGGATGCCCACCAGGTCGGGGTGGAACACGCCCATCAGCTGGTTGGCCGCGCCGGCGGGGTTGGTGAGCGGCCCCAGGATGTTGAAAATGGTGCGCACGCCCAGCTCTTTGCGGATCGCCGCCACGTTCTTCATGGCGCTGTGGTGGGCGGGGGCGAACATGAAGCCGATGCCGGTGGCCTGGATGCACTCGGCCACCTGGTCGGGATCAAGCGCCAGGTTGGCGCCCAGCGCCTCCAGCACGTCGGCGCTGCCCGACGACGACGAGGCGCTGCGCCCGCCATGCTTGGCGATCGGCACGCCGGCGGCGGCGGCCACGAACATGGCGGTGGTCGAGATGTTGAACGTATGGCTGCCGTCGCCGCCGGTGCCGCACATGTCGAGCAGGTCCCGCGGGTTGGGCGTGACGACCGGCGTGGCGAATTCGCGCATGACCTGCGCGGCGGCGGTGATCTCGCCAACGGTTTCCTTCTTGACGCGCAGGCCCATGATCAGCGCGCTGGCGATCTGCGGCGACATCTCGCCGCGCATCAGCATGCGCATCAGGTGCAGCATTTCGTCGTGGAAGATCTCGCGGTGCTCGATGCAGCGGGTCAGCGCTTCGGTGGCGGTGATAGTCATGGTGGATCTCCCCTCTTATCGGATATTCAGGAAATTGCGCAGCAGGTCGTGGCCATGCTCGCTCAGCACGGATTCGGGATGGAACTGTACTCCGTACAGCGGCAAGGTCTTGTGACGGATGCCCATGATGTCGCCATCGGGCGCCGTGGCGGTCACTTCCAGGCAGTCGGGCAGGGTGTCCGGCGCGATCGTCAGCGAGTTGTAGCGGATCGCGGTGTAGGGCGAGGGCAGGCCGGCGAAGATGTCGGTGCCGCGGTGGGCGATCTGCACGGTCTTGCCGTGCATGATCTGCTGGGCGCGCACGATATCGCCGCCGTAGGCCGCGCCGATGGCCTGGTGGCCCAGGCACACGCCCAGGATGGGCACCTGCCCGGCGAAGCGCTGGATCAGCGCCACCGAGATGCCCGCCTCGGCCGGCGAGCAGGGGCCGGGCGACACGCAGATGCGCTCGGGCGCCATGCGGGCGATTTCATCGACGCTGGTCTGGTCGTTGCGGACCACCCGCACGTCTTCGCCCAGCTCGCCGAAGTATTGCACCAGGTTGTAGGTAAAGGAATCGTAGTTGTCGAGCATCAATAGCATGAGGCACCTGCGGAGTCGGTTACGCGTTCGCGCGGTTCAGCGCACGGGTTGGGATCAAGCGGCACGTGGTTCAGATCGGGTCGTCCAGGCCATGCTGCACCTGTTCGGCGGCGCGCAGCACCGCCCGCGCCTTGGCCTCGGTTTCGGCCCATTCCAGTTCCGGGTCCGAGTCGGCCACGATGCCCGCGGCGGCCTGCACGTACAGCATGCCGTTCTTGATCACGCCAGTGCGTATGGCGATGGCCACGTCCATTTCGCCGCCATAGCTCAGGTAGCCTGCCGCGCCGCCGTAGATGCCGCGCCGCACCGGCTCGAGCTCGTCGATGATCTCCATGGCGCGCACCTTGGGCGCGCCGGTCAGCGTGCCGGCCGGGAAAGTGGCGCGCAGCACGTCCATGCTGCTCATGCCGGGATTGAGATTGCCGGCCACGTTCGAGACCAGGTGCATCACGTGCGAATAGCGCTCGATGGTCATGGTGTCGGTCACCTTGACCGAGCCCACTTCGGCCACGCGGCCCACATCGTTGCGCGCCAGGTCGATCAGCATCACGTGTTCGGCGATCTCCTTCGGATCGGCGCGCAGCTCGTCGGCCAGCGCCAGGTCCTGTTCGGGCGTGGCGCCGCGTTTGCGGGTACCGGCCAGGGGGCGGATGGTGACCTGCGACTTGGCCGCGCCGTTGTCATTGATCTGTTCCTGGCGCACCAGGATCTCGGGCGACGAGCCCACCACCTGGAAGTCGCCGAAATTCCAGAAGTACATGTAGGGCGAGGGGTTCAGCGAGCGCAGCGCGCGGTACAGCGACAGCGGCGCGTCGCGGAATGGCTTGGCGATGACCTGGCCCACCTGCACCTGCATCAGGTCGCCGGCGGCGATGTACTCCTTGGCGCGGCGCACGGCCGCCAGGTAATCTGCCTTGGCGAAGTCGCGCCGCTCCTCGGTCTGCATGCTGGCGTGGCTGTACGGGATTTCCACCGGCCGGCGCAGGCGGCTGCGCAGCTCCAGCAGGCGGCGCTGCGCGCGGGTATAGGCCTCGGGCTTGGTCGGGTCGGCATAGACCATCAGGTAGGTGCGGCCGGCCAGGTTGTCGACGATGACCAGCTCGTCCACGTGCATCAGCATGATGTCGGGCGTGCCGCCGTCCATGCCGGCCGGGAAGGGCTTGCGCGCCGGTCCCAGGCGCGGCTCGATGTGGCGCACCGTGTCGTAGCCGAAATAGCCCGCCAGGCCGCCGCAGAAGCGCGGCATGCCGGGCCGCAGGGCGACCTTGAAACGGTTCTGGTATTGCTCGATGAAGGCCAGCGGGTCGCCTTCGTGCGTCTCGGCGACCTGGCCGTCGTGCAGCACTTCCGTGGTGGTGCCGCTGGCGCGGATCACCGTGCGCGCCGGCAGGCCGATGAAGGAATAGCGGCCGAAGCGCTCGCCGCCCACCACCGATTCCATCAGGCAGCTCATGCGGCCGCCCTGCGGGCCGCTGTGGGCCAGTTTCAGGTAGATCGCCAGCGGCGTGTCCAGGTCGGCATAGGTCTCGGCCACCAGGGGAATGCGGTTGTATCCCTGAGCGGCCAGTGCGTTGAATTCGATCTCGGTCATGTGGGGTCTCGTAGGGTTTTCGGGTCTACGGACCGGGCACGCCACAACGAAAAAGCCCGGTCCAGTCGTTGGTCCGGGCTTTGGCGCTGTTCGGTACAGCTTCGGCGCTAGGCGGCAGGTGCGTCCAGGGCCGGGAAGGGAATCATCGCCACCCGGAAGACAAACGCCACCAACGCCACGAGGCGTTGCGCATTTGGTTCGAGGGGCGAGCGTTCATTTGACGGGTGCGGTAAATGGTTGCTTGCGGTCGGCGTTCCAGAGGGCGATCCACTGGGCGGCTTCGGCAATGCTGGCAACTATACCATCGACATCGAGCCCGTGCACGTCCTGGCCTTCGTTGTAACCATACGGCACGGCCAGCACGTGCATGCCGGCCGCCCGCCCCGCCTGGGCGTCGTTGATGGAGTCGCCGATGGCTACCGCCTGGGCGGGGGCGACGCCCAGGCGCTCGCAGGCATGCAGCATCTGGTCCGGATCGGGCTTGCGGCGGGCGCAGGTATCGCCGCAAACCACTTCCTGGAAAAAGCCGGCCAGCCCGGTGCGCTGCAGCAGCGGCAGGGTGAATTCGGTGGGCTTGTTGGTCACCACGGCTAGTTTCAGGCCCTGGTCGCGCATGGCCTTCAGGCCCTCTATCACGCCATCGAACACGGCGGCCTTGTCGCCGTTGACCAGGTGATAGTGGCGATAGAAAGAGTCGCGTGCGCGCGCGAACTCGGCCGGTTCGGGGTCGGCGGCCTGCAGCGAGCCGGCCAGCGCCCGGCGCACCAGGTTGTCGACGCCCTTGCCCACGAACGTGGCGATCACGTCTTCGCGCAGCGCCGGCATGCCCAGTTCGATGCGCATCGCATTGGCGGCGTGCGCGAGGTCGGGGACGGAGTCGAGCAGGGTGCCGTCCAGGTCCAGCAGCACGGCTTGGAAAGTCGTCATGGCGGGTCTCGGGGGTCAACAGGCCTGGGCGCCGGCCTTGGCGATTTCGCCACGCAAGGCCTGGATGACCGCCGCGTAGTCGGGCTGGCCGAAAATGGCCGAGCCGGCCACGAAGGTATCGGCGCCGGCCGCGCGGATCCGGGCGATGTTGTCGACCTTGACCCCGCCGTCCACCTCCAGCAGGATGGGCTGGCCGCCCGCCTGCATCCAGCGGTCGATGCGCGCGCGGGCGTCGCGCAATTTGTGCAGGGTGGCGGGAATGAAGCTCTGGCCCCCGAAGCCCGGGTTGACCGACATCAGCAGCACCACGTCCAGCAGGTCCATGACGTGGTCCATGGCCTCCAGCGAACTGGCCGGGTTGAAGACCAGCCCGGCCTGGCAGCCATGGTCGCGGATCAGCGACAGTGTGCGGTGCACGTGGCGCGAAGCCTCGGGGTGGAAGGTGATGATATTGGCGCCCGCCTTGGCGAACTGGGGGACCAGCTCGTCCACGGGCTCGACCATCAGGTGCACGTCGATGGGCACCTCGACGTGCGGCCGGATGGCGGCGCACACCATGGGCCCGATGGTCAGGTTGGGCACATAGTGGTTGTCCATGACGTCGAAGTGGATCCAGTCGGCGCCGGCGGCGACGACGTTGCGGACTTCCTCGCCCAGGCGGGCGAAGTCGGCGGACAGGATGCTGGGGGCGATGCGCGTGGCGGCCGGGGACGGGGAGGGCATGATGATCGGGGTTTCCGCGGGCATAATGTGCCATTATTGTAGTTTGCCGCGCCCTGGATGCCGCCCTGCGGCGCCCGAATGGCCGCGCGGCGCCGCTCAACCGCCTTCGTGCCCCACCGGGAAAGGCCCGTGAAACCGTACGACCTGACCGTCTCCGTGGCTCCGCGCTTCGTGCCGGAGCAGTCCGATCCCGCCGAACAGCAGTACGTGTTCGCCTATACCGTGCGCATCACCAATACCGGCGAGCACCCCGCCCAGGTCATCAGCCGCCACTGGATCATCACCGATGGCAACCAGCGCGTCCAGGAAGTGCGCGGCCTGGGGGTGGTGGGCCAGCAGCCCCTGCTGGCGCCGGGCGAAACCTTCGAATACACCAGCGGCTGTCCGCTCAAGACGCCGGTCGGCACCATGCGCGGCACTTACCACTGCGTAGGCGAGAACGGCATTCCCTTCGAGGTGCCGATCGCCGAGTTCCTGCTGGCGATGCCCCGCACCCTGCATTGACGGCCCTGACGAGCCACCGATTCCTTCCCGTTGCCCATGAAGCGTCTTCTCAGTTTGTTGTGCCTGCCGCCGCTGCTGGCGGCGTGCGCCCTGTCGGAAATCCCCCAAGAACCCGGCCCGGCCGGCGCGCCGGCCACGCCGTCGGTCAGCGGGCCCCTGGTGGTGCCGCCGCTGTCGGCCTTGCCCGACACGCCGCCGCGCAGCCTGGCCGGCCGCTACCAGCGCGCCGCCTGGGCCGAGCTGCCGGGCTGGAGCAGCGACGATCTCTCCCAGTTGTGGCCGCTGTTCCTGCGCAACTGCAAGGGTCTGATGCGGCCGACCACGGGCAATCTGGCCGCGCCGGCCCGCGCCACGCCGCGCGCCTGGCAGCCGGTCTGCGCGGCCGCCGCCGATCCGGCCCAGGCGCCCTCCGACGCCGCCGGCGTGCGGCGCTTCCTGCAGGCCCACCTGCAGCCGTGGCGCGTCAACGGGGCGGACAACCGGCCCGCCACCAATACCGTCACCGGCTATTACGAGCCGCTGGTGCGCGGCTCGCGGCGCCAGGGCGGCCCGTACCAGTGGCCGCTCTACGCGGTGCCCGACGACCTGCTCACCATCGACCTCGGCGCGGTGTACCCGGAACTGGCCGGCAAGCGCGTGCGCGGCAAGCTGGTGGGCAAGCGCGTCGTGCCGTACGACACCCGCGCCGCCATCGATTCCTCCAGCAAGCGGCCGCCGGTCATCGCCTGGGTGGACGATCCGGTCGACAACTTCTTCCTGCAAGTGCAGGGCTCGGGCCGGGTCCTGCTGGCCGACGGCCCCGATGCCGGCACTACCATCCGCGTCGCCTACGCCGATCACAACGGCCAGCCCTACGCGTCGATCGGGCGCTGGCTGATCGCCCAGGGCGAGCTGCGCGCCGACCAGGCGTCGATGCAGAACATCCGCGCCTGGGCGCAGCGCAATCCGGGACGCGTGCAGGAAATGCTCAACGCCAATCCGGCCGTGGTGTTCTTCCGCGAAGAAGCCGTGGTCGATCCCGAACTCGGCCCCAAGGGCGCCTACGGCATCCCGCTGGCCCCGCAGCGCTCCATTGCGGTCGATGCCGGCTTCGTGCCGCTGGGGGCGCCGGTCTACCTGTCCACCACCTGGCCCGCCTCCGAGCGGCCGCTGCAGCGCCTGGTGTTCGCCCAGGACACCGGCACGGCCATCAAGGGCGCGGCGCGCGCCGACTTCTACTGGGGCTTCGGCGAAGAGGCCGGCGCGCAGGCCGGGCGCATGAAGCAGCGCGGCCAGATGTGGCTGTTGTGGCCCAAGCAGGCCGGGGAGCCCAGCGCGCGATGAAGCACCAGATCGTCGTCTGCGGCGCGGGCATCGTCGGCCTGGCCAGCGCGCTGGCGCTGGCCCGCCGCGGCCAGCGGGTGGCCTTGCTGGCGCCGGCGGTCACGGTGCCGGCGGCCGACCCGGACGCCTATCATCCGCGGGTCTACGCCATTTCTCCGGCCAGCCAGCGCTTCCTGGCCGAACTGGGCGTCTGGGACGCCATGCCCGCGGCGCGCATCATGCCGGTGCAGGCGATGGAAATCCACGGCGACGCCGATGGCCGGGTCGACCTCAACGCCTGGCAGGCGGCCCAGGCCCAGCTCGCCTGGATCGTCGAGTCGGGCGAGATCGAGCGGGTGCTGGTGCAGGCGGTGCGCATGTTCGGCATTCCCTGGCTGACCGAACGCTGCGTCGGCTGGCGCGACGGCGCGGTCGAGACCAGTTCCGGCGAATGGCTGCAGGCCGAGCTGTTCGTCGGCGCCGACGGCGCCGCCTCGCCGCTGCGCACGGCGGCGGGCATTCCGCATGCTTCGACGCCGTACGACGACACCGGGCTGGTGGCGCACCTGGATGCCGAGCGCCCCCACCATGGCACCGCGTTCCAGTGGTTCCGCGACGACGGCGTGCTGGCCCTGCTGCCGCTGCCGGACACCTCCGCCGGGCCGCAGGTGTCGATGGTCTGGTCCATGCACAATGCGCACGCCAAGGCCCTGCAGGCGCTCGCGCCCGACGAGCAGGCGGCGCGGCTCGAACAGATACTGGCCCACGCCGCGCACGGCCGCCTGGGCCGGCTGCGCATGCGCGGCAAGCTGCACGGTTTCCCGCTGGCGCTGGAGCAGGCCCGCATGACCGGCCGGGGCATTGCGCTGGCCGGCGATGCGGCGCACCGCGTGCATCCGCTGGCCGGCCAGGGCCTCAACCTGGGCCTGGGCGATGTCGAGGCCCTGGCCCGCGTGGTGGCGGGCCGCGAATCGTATCGTCCGGCCGGCGACGCACGCGTGCTGCGCCGTTACCAGCGGGCGCGCGCCGAATCGGTATTCGCCATGCGCCTGGCCACCGATGGGCTGCACCGCCTGTTCGGCGCGCGCGCCGCGCCGCTGGCATGGCTGCGCAACGCGGGCATGCAATGGGTCGACGCTTCGCCTTTCCTGAAGCGCCAACTGATAGACGGGGCCTCGCGCAACTGAGGCCCCCAAGGAGCACCAATGAGTTTCCGTATTTCCGCGCTGCTGACCGGCCCGCTGTGCGCCGCCAGCCTGGCCTGGGCCTGCGGCGCATGGGCGCAGGCGCCGGCCGGCGGCCAGGGTCAGGTCTATTCCACCTCGGCCGGCGGCCAGGCGCCGGCGGCCAGGTCCGTGTCCAGCGGCGCGGCGGCCGATCCCGCCGCGCAGGCCGTGAAGGAGCGGTTCGAGCAGCGCTTCACCGAACTCAGCGTGACCGCGGTGCGGCGCACGCCCTATGGCCTGTTCGAAGTCCAGATCGGCAGCGACCTGATCTACACCGACGAGAAAGTCACCTGGGTCATGGAAGGCCCGCTCATCGACGCCATGACCCGTCGCGACGTGACCCGCGAGCGGCAGGAAAAGCTCGGCTCGGTGTCCTTCGACGAATTGCCGCTGGACCTGGCCGTCAAGCAGGTGCGCGGCGACGGCTCGCGCAAGATCGCGATCTTCGAGGACCCCAACTGCGGCTATTGCAAGCAATTGCACAAGACGCTGCGCGGGGTCGACAACCTCACCATCTATACCTTCCTGTACCCGATCCTGGCGCCCGATTCGCACACCAAGTCGCGCGACATCTGGTGCGCGGCGAACCCGGCCCAGGCCTGGCAGGACTGGATGCTGGACGGCAAGACGCCCGCCACCGCCGAATGCGAGACCCCCGTCCAGCAAGTGCTGGCGCTGGGCCAGAAGCTGATGGTGCGCGGCACGCCCGCCATTTTCTTCCAGGACGGCAGCCGGCTGAACGGCGCCGCGCCGCTCGAGATGATCCAGGCCCGCCTGGGCCAATGACCGGAGACCGCCCGTGAACACCGACACGATCAGGGTTGCCCTGCTGGACGATTACCACGGCGTGGCCGAGCGCTACGCCGACTGGACCACCCTGGGCCCGCGCGCCCGGGTGCAGACGTTCCGCGACTACCTGCCCGAAGCCGAGCGGGCGCGCGCGCTGCAGCCCTTCGAGGTCATCGTGGCCATGCGCGAGCGCACGCCGTTCCCGGCGCACCTGATCGAGTCCCTGCCCAACCTGCGGCTGCTGGTCACCACCGGCATGCGCAACTTGGCCATCGACATGGACGCCTGCTCGCGCCGCGGCATCGTGGTGTGCGGCGCGCCGGGCAGCGCCGATGCCAACACCGCCACCGCCGAACTGGCCTGGGCGCACATCCTGGCGCTGTTCAAGAACTTGACGGTCGAAGACGCCAACATGCGCCGCGGCCTGTGGCAAACCGGCATGCCGCGGCCGCTGGCCGGCAAATGCCTGGGCGTGGTGGGCCTGGGCAAGCTGGGCACGGCGGTGGCGCAGGTGGGCAAGGCATTCGGCATGGAGGTCCTGGCCTGGAGCCCCAACCTCACGCCCGAGCGCGCCGCGCAGGCCGGCGTGGCCTATGCGGCCAAGCACGATCTGTTCGCCAATGCCGACGTCGTCAGCGTGCACCTGATCCTCAGCGAACGCACCCGCCAGGTGGTGGACGCGGCGGCGCTGGCCGCCATGAAGCCCACGGCTTTCCTGGTGAACACTTCGCGCGCCGGGCTGGTCGACCAGGACGCCCTGCTCGACGCCCTGCGCAAGGGACGCCTGGCGGGCGCCGGCCTGGATGTGTTCCCCGAAGAACCGCTGCCGCCCACCGACACGCTGCGGGCGCTGGACAATGTCGTACTGACGCCGCACCTGGGCTACGTCAGCCCCGAGAACTTCACCGCTTTCTACCGCAACGCCCTGCAGGCCGTCAGCGGCTGGATGGCCGGCCAGCCGGTGCGCGTGCTGAACCCGTAGCCGCATCCCGGCCGTGCAGCAGGTGTCAGACACCCTGCGGGTGTCTGACACCATGCAACACCCGCGCCTTCACTGCCAGGTGTCAGACACCTGGCGTGTCTGACACCATCCAAGACGCCCCGTCTTACAACCGCGCGAACACCACCTTCTGTTCCGCCATCCCCGCCGCGCCGTCCGCCGGCCCGTCCCCGCATCCGCCATCCATTTCGCCTTGCGGATGCGCCGGGTCCACCGGGTCGAACGCGGTGTCGCCATTGGCATCGGCCACGCCCGTGGGCTTCAGTCCCACGAAGTCGAACAGGTCGCGGTCCATCAGGTGCGACGGCACGATGCGCGACAGCGCATTGAACACATTCCACGACCGCCCGGGATGCCGGCGATCCCATTCCTGGATCATGCGCGCCACTTCCTGGCGCTTCAGGTTTTCCTGCGAGCCGCACAGGTTGCACGGGATGATCGGGAACTGCTTGAACTTGGCATAGGCCACCAGGTCGCTTTCCGGGACATACGCCAGCGGCCGGATCACCGTGTGGCGGCCGTCGTCGGAAACCAGCTTGGGCGGCATGGCCTTGGCCTTGCCGCCGTAGAACAGGTTCAGGAAGAAGGTGGCCAGGATGTCGTCGCGGTGGTGGCCCAGCGCGATCTTGGTGGCGCCCAGCTCGCTCGCTACGCGGTACAGGATGCCGCGCCGCAGCCGCGAACACAGCGAGCACATGGTCTTGCCCTCGGGGATCACCCGCGTCACGATCGAATAGGTGTCCTGTGTCTCGATGTGGAACGGCACGCCCAGCGACGCCAGGTAGTTCGGCAGCACTTCGGGCGGGAAGCCCGGCTGCTTCTGGTCGAGGTTGACCGCCACGATGTCGAACGAAAAGGGCGCCCGCTTGCGCAGCGCCAGCAGGATGTCGAGCAGCGCGTAGGAATCCTTGCCGCCGGACAGGCACACCATGACGCGGTCGCCGGCCTCGATCATGTTGAAGTCGGCGATGGCGCGCGTGGTTTCGCGCGCCAAGCGCTTGGCCAGCTTGTTGCCCTCGTGGCGGATCTTTTCCTGGGCCGGCGTGCGATGGGCGGCGGCTGGGGTATCGATGAGGTCTTGCATGATGAACGGGCGATGCTAGCGGTTGATCTGGATCTCCACGCCGACCGCGGCGCAGTCGGAGAACGCCATCGGCTTGCTGATGCGCAGCCGCAGCGAGCGGATTTCGGCGAAGTCGCGCAGCAGGCGGGCCGCGACCTGTTCGGTCAGCGTCTCGATCAGGTTCACGTGCGCCTGGGTGCATTCCTCGACGATGGCCTCGCGCAGCCGGCGGTAGTCCAGCACGCTGTGGATGTCGTGGTCGTCCACGCTGCGGGTGATGTCCACGTCGAACTCGGCGTCGATGTGCAGGGGCTGCGTGGCCCGGCGTTCGTGTTCGAGAATGCCGATGCGGGCATCGAGCGCCAGTCCGGAAAGGATGATGCGGCGTGTGGGCATGATGGAAGCCTGGAGGAGGGAACCGGAATTGTAAGGCGGGCGGGGGCCCTGGCTACAATTCCGCCGATGCGCCTGCGCCTTGCGGCGCGCCACAATGCGACACACGGAACACAACAGACATGCGGCAGCAATACGACGCGGTAATCGTGGGCGGCGGCCCGGCCGGGGCTTCGTGCGCCATCTGGCTGGCCCGCCTGGGTCTGGCGCCGCTGCTGGTCGAGGCCAGTAGCCGCCTGGGCGGGCTGGCGGCCGACAACCCCTTCGCCGACGACTGGATCGCCGTGCTGCCCGGCGTCACCGGCCAGCAGGTGGCCGCCAATATCGCCGCCAGCGTGCAGGCGGCCGGCGTGCCGACCCGCCTGGACACGCCCGCGCTGCGGGCTCGCCGGGCCGACGGCGGCTTCGAGGTCGAGCTGGGCCGGGCGGGCGGCGCCGTGGAAACCGTGCGCGGGGGGCCCTGGTGGTCGCTTCGGGCGTGCGCGCGCGCGGCCTGCCGGGCCATCCGCCGGGGGCGGCGTGGCCCGGCGTGTTTGTCGGCCCCGGCTCGTCCATCATGGCGCAAGACTACGCCGGCCTGTCGGTGGCCGTGCTGGGCGGGGGCGACAATGCGTTCGAGAATTTCGTCTATGTGCGCAACCGCGGCGCCCGCGCCGTGCATTTGTATGCCCGCAGTGTGCGGGCCCAGCAGCAATGGGTGGCGCGCGCCGGCCAGGACGGGGTGCGGGTCGGCCCCTACCAGGTCGATCCGGCCGCCCGCACCGTCGACGGCCGCGCCTACGACTTGATCCTGGTGTTCTACGGCTGGGAACCGCAGGCCGCCTTTGCCGAGGCCCTGGGCCTGCAGCGCGACGCGCGCGGCTACATCCGCACCGATGCCGCCACGGCCGAAACCAGTACCGCCGATGTCTACGCGATCGGCGAAGTGGCGCACCGCATGCACCCCTGCGTGGTGACCTCGCTGGCCGACGGCGTGGTGGCCGCCAAGACCATCCAGCGCCGCGGCGAGCGCGGCGCCGGCTAGCCGGGCCGGCCAGCCGGCATCCAGGCCATCCAGGCATATCCCGGGGTATATCCCGGCGTCTGGCACCCCATCGTATCCAGGTGTCTGACACCCCATGAGACGGCCGCCACTGCACGGGACGCCTCCGCGGGGTGTCAGACACCTATTGCCGCGCCCGGCGCCCGCCGCGGCATTCGGCAGGCTAGGCTGCCGCCAGCACGCAGTCCAGCGCCGCCGGCGGCGCCAGGCGCACGGTGAAGGCGCGCAGCTCGTCGCGGCGGAACACATGCACGGTGACGCGGTCGCCCGGACGGTACTGGGCCAGCAGCAAGTCCAGCCCGGCCGGCGCGTCCACGCGCAGGCCATCCACCGCCACCAGTACATCGCCGGCCGACAGCCCGCCGCGATGGGCGGCGCCGCCCTCGAACACGGTGGCCAGCGCCAGCCCGTCGCCCTGTTTGCGCGTGCGCACGTCCAGCGACGGAATATTGACCGGCGCCTTCCATTGCAGCGCGATGCCGTGCGGCGCCAGCAGCTCCGCCAGCGGCACGTCGGCGGTGCCGTAGGCGTGGCGCGCCACGAACCGCCGCACATCCACGCCGGTGGCCTCGCGCACCAGCTCGGGCAGCGCGTCTTCGGGCAGCCCTTGCGGCTTGCCCCGGTAGAAATCCCGGCCATAGCGCTGCCACAACAGCCGCATGACGTCGTCCAGCGAGCGCGCGCCGCCGCTGTCGCGGCGGATGGTCAGGTCCAGCCCCAGCGCCACCAGCGCGCCTTTGGTGTAGTAGCTCACCAGCGCATTGGGGGAGTTCTCGTCCTGCTTGTAATAGCGGGTCCAGGCGTCGAACGAGCTCTCGGCCACCGACTGCTTGCGCCGCCCGGGCGCGCGCGCCACGCCGGTGATGGTCTTGCCCAGCAGGCGCAGGTAATCGGCCTGGCTGATCACGCCCGAACGCAGCAGCATCAGGTCGTCGTAGTACGAGGTGAAGCCCTCGAACACCCACAGCAGGCGGGTCAGGTCGGGCTGCTGCAGGTCGTACGGCACGAACGCGGCGGGCTTGATGCGCTTGACGTTCCAGGTGTGGAAATACTCGTGGCTGACCAGCCCCAGGAAGCCGCGGTAGCCCTCGCCCTGGCCCTGCTGGCCGAGCACCGGCAGGTCCTTGCGCGACGCCATGAGCGCGGTGCTGGCGCGGTGTTCCAGGCCGCCGTGGCCGTCGCCCACCACCATGGTCATGAACACGTAGCGGTCACTGCTGTCCAGGAAGGGCGCGCGCCGGGTGCGCGGCTCGAAGAACGCGATCTGCGCCTCGCAGATGCGGCGCGCGTCCGCCGCGATGCGCGCCAGGTCCAGGTTGGGTGCCACGCCGGTGAACACCATCTCGTGTTCGGCGCCGTGCGCCGTGAACCGGACCACCTGCGGCGTGCCCATCTCGACCGGGTGGTCGATCAGCGCATCGTAGTCGGGCGCCCGGTACAGGCCGAAGCCGTGGCGGCGGGCCGCGCCCGCGTGGCCGCGGGCCTCGGGCAGGCTGGTGTACACCTTCCAGCCGGCGATGCCGCGCGGCGGCGCCAGGTCCAGCAGGCAGGGCGCCTGTTCCTGGCCCAGCACGCGCAGGAATACGCTGGTGCCATTGAAGAAGCCGTGGGTTTCGTCCAGGTGCGCGCCGCGCACCGACAAGTCCCAGGCATAGACCGTGTATTCCACCTGCAGCGGCCCGTCGCACGGCGCGGCCTGCCAGGTGTGGTTGTCGCGCTTGGTCACCGCGACCGGCCGGCCCCCGGCGCGGGCGCCCAGGGTTTCGATCTGGCGCGAAAAGTCGCGGATCAGGTAGCTGCCCGGGATCCAGGCCGGCAAGGCCAGCCGTTGCCCGGCCGGATCGGGTTCCGGTACGGTCAAGGTGACGTGATAGCGGTGTCCGGCGGGGTCGCGCGGTTCCAGGCGGTAAATTACGGGTGTGTTCATTGCGCTATCTTACTTTCCTACGCTTTTTTCTCCAGGAGACATCCATGAGCGAGTCGTTTGTGCTGGTCGAAACCCGTGGCCGCGTCGGGCTGCTGACCCTGAACCGCCCCAAGGCGCTCAACGCGCTCAATGACCAGTTGATGAACGAGCTGGGGGCCGCGCTGCTGGCATTCGAGGCCGACGAGGGCATCGGCGCGGTGGTCATCACCGGCAGCGAAAAAGCCTTTGCAGCCGGCGCCGACATCGGCGCCATGAAAGACTGGTCGTACATGGATGTCTACGGCAGCGAATACATCACCCGCAACTGGGAAACCCTCAAGCGCATCCGCAAGCCCGTCATCGCCGCGGTCGGCGGCTATGCGCTGGGCGGCGGCTGCGAGCTGGCCATGATGTGCGACATCATCATCGCCGCCGACACCGCCAAGTTCGGCCAGCCCGAGATCAAGCTGGGCGTCATTCCCGGCGCGGGCGGCACGCAGCGCCTGCCGCGCGCGGTCGGCAAGGCCAAGGCCATGGACCTGGCCCTGACGGCCCGCATGATGGGGGCCGAAGAGGCCGAGCGCGCCGGCCTGGTGTCGCGCGTGGTGCCGGCCGACAAGCTGCTCGACGAGGCGCTCGAGGCCGCCACCGTCATTGCTTCCATGTCGCTGCCCTCGGTCATGATGGCCAAGGAATGCGTCAACCGGGCCTTCGAGTCCTCCCTCAACGAAGGGCTGCTGTTCGAGCGCCGGGTGTTCCATTCGCTGTTTTCCACCGAAGACCAGAAAGAAGGCATGGCCGCCTTCGTGGAAAAGCGTCCGCCCAATTTCCGCCACAAGTAACACTTCCTCCAGCACGCCGCCGAAGGCAGCGCGGCGGCATGGGGCGGCAGCCAGGTAACTGGTTGCCGGTTGTAACTCTTGAATTGCACCTTGTTGCAGCTTCCGCGCCTATCCTGAAACGGCGTGATGCCTGAAAAGGTCCTCCCGCTCCCTGGCGGGAGGGTCGGCTCGTTTGCCAACAACGAACAAGGAGCCCCCATGCCTGACCATTCCCACTCTATGCGCCGCTGGCCCCGCGCGGCCCTGGTCGCCGCGCTCGGCGCCGGCTTTGCCTGCGCATCCCTGGCGCAGTACCCGCAGCCCTCGATGCGGCTGGTATCGGAAACCCCGGTGGCGGCGTCGCAATCCGCCCTGTCTGCAGAAGAATTGCAGGACATCGCGGTGGATGCTTACCTGTACGCCTATCCCATGGTGCTCATGGAAGCCACCCGCCGGGCCTCGACCCAGGTCCAGACCTCGCTGGCGGGCAAGGCGCCCATGAACCAGTTCGGCCATCGCACGGTCTTCCCCGACCCGGGCGCCACCGATGTGGCCTGGCCCAGCACCGACATGCTGTATTCCAGCCTCTGGTACGACGTTTCGCGCCAGCCGCTGATCATCCGCGTGCCCGACTCGGGCGGGCGCTACTACGCGATGTCGCTGCTGGACATGTGGACCGACGAATACGCCTCGCGCGGGACCCGCACCACCGGCAATGGCGAGCAGACCTTCGCCATCGTCGGCCCCCATTGGCAGGGCACGGCGCCGTTCGGCGTCGAAGTGGTGCGCAGCCCGACCTCGATGGGGTGGCTGATCGCCCGCATCCAGACCGGCGGGCAGGCCGAGTATGCCGCCGTGAACCAGTTCCAGGCCGGCATGACGGCTTCGCCGATGGCGGTGGCGCCGCCCGCGCCGACCCTCGCCACGCCGCCGCGCCGCGGCGCGGCCAAGCCGGCGACCTGGCCGCAAAGCCCGTCCAGCCCCGGCTATACCCCCATCGGCGCGCCGTCGACGCTGCCGGCGCCGGTGTCGACCATCACCTGGAGCGCCCAGGGGTCGCCGGGCCAGCAGGTCGCGGCCATGGACCCGGCAACCTTCTTCACGGTGTTCGCCGAGCTGCTGCGCGCCAACCCGCCGCATGCCAACGACTATGCCATGCTGTCGCGGCTGCGCCGCATCGGCCTGGTCGGTCCGCAGCCGTTCTCGTACAGCCGGCTCGACCCGGCGGTGCAGCAGGCCCTGGCCGACGCGCTGCCCGTCGCGGGCCGCCGCATCGCCGACGCGGTGCCGCGCCTGGGCACGTCCATGAACGGCTGGAATACCGTATTGACCGGCATCGGCACCTACGGCACCGACTACACGCGGCGCGCCGCCGTCGCCTACGCCGGGCTGGGCGCCACCACGCCGCACGATGCGCTGTATCCCGTCACCACCATCGACGACGATGGCGAGCTGCTGCGCAGCGACGAAGAGTACGTGCTGCACTTCGACAAAGGCCAGCTGCCGCCGGCCAATGCCGCGTGGTCGCTGATCCTCTACAACGCCGACCACAACCTGGCGCCCAACCGCATCGGCCGCTATGCGCTGCGCAGCACGGATCCGCTGCAGTACAACGCCGACGGCTCGCTGGACATCTACATCCAGCGCGACGATCCGGGGCCGCGCAAGGCGGCGAACTGGCTGCCCGCGCCCGACCGGGGCAACTTCATGCTGAACATGCGGTTGTACTGGCCGCGCGACATCGCGCTGGACGGCAACTGGGCGCCGCCGCCCGTGCGGGAAGACTGATCCCCCCGGGGGCAGCCCGCCCCTTCGCCCGCCAAGCGGCGCCGGAGTCATCCGGCGCCGCTTTCTTCATTTGCCGGCGCAAAACGAATCACGCTATACTCTACGGGTTTGACGCTTGCGGGATAAAAACACGTGGTGACCTACCACGCATGTCGTGTCCGCAAGAGCGGGGAAGCCTGATGCAAAGCCTGGTGGAACAAAATCCGGTGCTTACCGATGCCGATCGCGCGGCACTCGATGCCCAGGCTTGCCGGGGGCTCTTGTGGGCATTGGCGGCGCAGGGTGCCATGGGCCTCGCGGCGGCGGCAATTGCAGGGATCATTGCGGGGGCGGCGGCGGGTTTGTCGGCGTTGGCGGGGGCGGGAGCGTATTTCATACCCAATGCGCTGTTTGCATTGCGTCTGCTCATCAACGTACTCAAATCGGGTCGAGCCAGTCCCGTTACTTTTTTCCTCGGCGAGATGGTCAAGCTGCTCATGACGGCGCTGCTGTTGTGGCTGCTGTCGCGTGTGGCGCAAGGCTGGCTGGTGTGGCCGGCGGTGCTGCTGGGCCTGATCTTCACGCTCAAGGGCTATCTCCTGCTGTTGATGTTCCGCAAGTTGTCATAGCTGCTTAGAAATCATGCAACGGCCGGCCCGCAAGGTCCGGCCCCACAGCAAAGAGGGTAGGGTTCCAAATGGCTGCTGCCAGCGACGTATCGCCTCAGTCCGCGTATATCCAGCACCACCTGGTGCATCTGAACAACATCGGCGAGAAGCAGTCCGTCATCGCCCAGTTCGATGTCATCAACTACGACTCGATCTTCTGGTCCGCCCTTACCGGCCTGGTCGTCATCGTCTTCCTCTGGCTGGCCGCGCGTCGCGCCACGGCCGGCGTGCCGGGCCGCTTCCAGGCCTTCGTCGAAATGATCGTCGACATGGTCGACGAGCAGGCCAAGGGCATCGTCACCAACGCCAAGAGCCGCCTGTTCGTGGCCCCGCTGGCCCTCACCGTGTTCCTCTGGATCGTCCTGATGAACGCGCTCGACCTGATCCCCGTCGACCTGATGCCCTCGGTGTGGCGCTGGACCGGCCTGGGCGCACACCACGGCGACCCGCTCTACTACCACCGCATCCTCCCCACCGCCGACCTGAACGTGCCCATGGGCATGTCGCTGGGCGTGCTGCTGCTGATGTTCTACTACGGCATCAAGATCAAGCACCCGGGCGGCTTCGTCAAAGAACTCTTCACCGCGCCCTTCCATGCCCATGGCATCGGCGCGCTGCTGCTGGCGCCCGCCAACCTGCTGCTCAACCTGATCGAATACGCCGCCAAGTCGGTGTCGCTCGGCATGCGGTTGTTCGGCAACATGTTCGCCGGCGAACTCGTGTTCATGCTCATCGCCCTGCTGGGCGGCGCCTGGACGGGCCTGAACGCTGCCAGCGTGGGCCTGGGTATCGGCCATGTGCTGGCGGGATCGGTGTGGGCCATCTTCCACATCCTGATCGTGCTGTTGCAGGCTTTCATCTTCATGATGCTGACGCTGGTGTACATCGGCCAGGCTCACGAAGGGCATTGACCCCGTTTTCCTGGCGCGGGCGCTTGCCCACGCCGGGGCGCAAGATTTTCTTGCATACCAAGCAGTACCTGTCTTCTTACAATTTGACTTCAGATTTCTAACCAAGGAGTTGTCATGACCAACGTCGCTTTCGTTGCTCTCGCTTGCGGTCTTATCATCGGTCTGGGCGCCATCGGCGCTTGCATCGGTATCGCACTGATGGGCGGCAAGTACCTGGAAGCTTCGGCTCGTCAGCCCGAACTGATGAATGCGCTGCAAACCAAGATGTTCCTGCTGGCTGGCCTGATCGACGCGGCGTTCCTGATCGGCGTGGGTATCGCCATGCTGTTCGCCTTCGCCAACCCGTTCGTGGGCTGAGCCCGGCGGTTCATGGCAACGCCCGCCGGCATGAAGGCGGGCCTGACGCCGGCGGCAGCGGAATCGCTCCGCTGCCGGTCGGCAAAGTATCGAGAGCTCCGCGACGCCATTGGTGCGGCCGGAGCCGCAAGGTGTTAAAGGAACGACCGTGAATCTGAACGCGACGATCTTTTTCCAAATGCTCGTGTTCTTCGTTCTGGGCTGGTTCACGATGAAATTCGTGTGGCCCCCCCTGACGAAGGCGATGGACGAGCGCCGCCAAAAAATCGCCGACGGCCTGGCCGCCGCCGAGAAGGGCAAGGCCGACCTGGCCCAAGCCCAAGCGCGCGTCAGTCTGATCGAGGCTTCTGCCAAATCCGAAACCCATGCCCGCATCATCGAGGCCGAAAAGCAGGCCGCCTCGCTGATCGAGCAGGCTCGCCGCGAAGCCGAAGCCGAGCGCGCCCGCATCGTCGCCCAGGCGGCCCAGGATGCCGCGCAGGAAGTCCAGCGCGCTCGCGATGCGCTGCGCGACGACGTCGCCGCGCTGGCGGTCAAGGGTGCCGAACAGATCCTCAAGCGCGAGGTCGACGCCCGCGCCCATGCCGAGCTGCTCAACCAGCTCAAGGCGCAGCTTTAATCCGGGAACGCCATGGCTGAACTTTCCACTGTCGCCAGGCCCTACGCCGAGGCGCTTTTCAGCGCGGCGCGCGACGACAAGGCCGGCTTGCCGGCCTGGGCCGACCTGATCGGCGAACTGGCCCAGGTGGCCGCCCACCCCGACGTGCGCGAAGCGATGTCCGATCCGCGCCTGGACGACGCGCAGCGCGCCCAGCTGTTCATCGGCCTGACCAAGTCGGAACTGCCCCAGGCGGTCCGTAATTTCGTCGAGCTGCTGGTGGCCAACGACCGCCTGCTGCTGCTGCCGATCATCGCCAAGCAGTTCGTCGCGCTGAAGAATCGTCACGAAGGCACGGCGCAGGCGGAAATCACCAGCGCGTTCGAGCTCAGCGAAGCCCAGGTCAAGGAACTGGTCGACGCGCTCGAAACCAAATTCGGCCTCAAGCTCAACCCCAGTGTCACCGTCGACGAATCGCTGATCGGCGGCGTGCGCGTGGCGGTCGGCGACCAGGTGCTCGATACTTCCGTACAAGCCCAATTGGCCCGCTTGCGGGATACCCTGGCCGCCTGACGCGCAGACGGCAGGCCAGACAAACAGGATTCCAGGAGTCAATATGCAACTCAATCCCTCCGAGATCAGCGAACTGCTCAAGAGCCGCATCGAGGGCCTGGGCGCTTCGGCTGACATTCGTACCCAGGGCACCGTGGTGTCCGTGACCGACGGTATTACCCGCATCCATGGCCTGTCCGACGTGATGCAGGGCGAAATGCTCGAGTTCCCCAACAACGTCTTCGGCGTGGCGCTCAACCTCGAACGCGATTCCGTCGGCGCCGTGATTCTGGGCGACTACACCGGCGTGTCCGAAGGCGACCAGGTCAAGACCACCGGCCGCATCCTCGAAGTGCCGGTCGGCCCCGAACTGAAGGGCCGCGTGGTCAACACGCTGGGCACGCCCATCGACGGCAAGGGCCCGATCGACACCAAAGAAACCGACATCATCGAGAAAGTGGCCCCCGGCGTGATCGCCCGCCGCTCGGTGTCGCAGCCGCTGCAGACCGGCATCAAGGCCATCGACTCGATGGTGCCGATCGGCCGCGGCCAGCGCGAGCTGATCATCGGCGACCGCCAGACCGGCAAGACCGCCGTCGCGGTCGACACCATCATCAGCCAGAAGGGCAAGGGCGTCACCTGCGTGTACGTCGCCATCGGCCAGAAGGCGTCCACCATCAACAACGTGGTGCGCAAGCTCGAAGAGCACGGCGCCATGGACTACACCATCGTCGTGGCCGCCTCGGCCTCGGACTCGGCCGCCATGCAGTACCTGGCCGCCTACGCTGGCTGCACCATGGGCGAGTACTTCCGCGACCGCGGCGAAGACGCCCTGATCATCTACGACGACCTCACCAAGCAAGCCTGGGCCTACCGCCAGGTGTCGCTGCTGCTGCGCCGCCCGCCGGGCCGCGAAGCCTACCCGGGCGACGTGTTCTACCTGCACTCGCGCCTGCTGGAGCGCGCCGCGCGCGTCAACGAGGAATACGTCGAGAAGTTCACCAACGGCGCCGTCAAGGGCAAGACCGGCTCGCTGACCGCGCTGCCGATCATCGAAACCCAGGCGGGCGACGTGTCGGCCTTCGTGCCGACCAACGTGATCTCCATCACCGACGGCCAGATCTTCCTGGAAACCGACCTGTTCAACGCCGGCGTGCGTCCCGCCATCAACGCCGGTATCTCGGTGTCGCGCGTGGGCGGCGCCGCCCAGACCAAGGTCATCAAGAAGCTGTCCGGCGGTATTCGTACCGACCTGGCGCAGTACCGTGAACTGGCCGCTTTCGCGCAGTTCGCCTCCGACCTCGACGACGCGACCCGTCGCCAGCTCGAGCGCGGCAAGCGCGTGGTGGAACTGCTCAAGCAGCCGCAATACCAGCCGCTGCAGGTGTGGGAACTGGCCGTCACGCTGTACGCGGTGAACAACGGCTACCTGGACGACGTGGACGTGGCGCAGGTCCTGGCCTTCGAAAAGTCGCTGAAGGATCAACTCAAGGCCAAGCATGCCGGCCTGATCCAGCGCATCGAGGACACCAAGGAACTGTCCAAGGACGACGAGGCCGAACTGGCTGCCGCCATCCAGGATTTCAAGAAGCACGGTGCTTTTTAAGGCAATGTCTGGCGTAGCGGCGGGCCTCGCGCCCGCCCTACGGTAGGGCGGGGCGAGCCCCGGCCGCATCCCGCCAAGCCGTTACAACAGGAAAGCGCAATGCCCGGAATCAAGGAAATCCGAACCAAGATCAAGAGCGTGCAGAACACGCGCAAGATCACCAAGGCGATGGAAATGGTCGCTGCATCCAAAATGCGCAAGGCGCAGGACCGGATGCGCGCGGGTCGTCCGTACGCCACCAAGGTGCGCGAGATCGCCGCGCACCTGATGCAGGCCAACCCCGAGTACAGCCATCCGTACCTGGTCGAACGCGAGATCAAGGCGGTGGGCGTGGTGCTGGTCACCACCGACAAGGGTCTGTGCGGCGGCCTGAACACCAACATCAGCCGCGTGACGCTGGCCAAGCTGAAAGAGTTCGACCAGCGCGGTATCCGGGTCCAGGCAACGGCGTTCGGCAACAAGGGCCTGGGCCTCCTGACCCGCGTCGGCGCGAACCTGGTGTCGCACGAAGTGCAGCTCGGCGACAAGCCCGACCTCGACCGCCTGCTGGGCGCCATCAAGGTCCAGCTCGACGCCTACCTGAACGGCGAGATCGACGCGCTGTACGTGGCCGCCACCCGCTTCGTCAACACCATGAAGCAAGAACCGGTGTTCCTGCGCCTGCTGCCGCTGGCCAGCGGCCTGGACGACCCCTTCCAGTCGGGCGCGGAAACCCTGGCCAAGACGGCCGAGGTGCAGTCGAACTACAGCTGGGACTACATCTACGAGCCCGATGCCAAGAGCGTGATCGACGACTTGCTGCAGCGTTACGTCGAGGGCCTGCTGTACCAGGCCGTGGCCGAGAACATGGCCTCGGAGCAGTCGGCCCGGATGGTCGCCATGAAGGCGGCGTCGGACAACGCCAAGAAGGTCATCGGCGACCTGCAGCTGGTCTACAACAAGACCCGCCAGGCGGCGATCACCAAGGAAATTTCGGAAATCGTAGGGGGCGCGGCCGCCGTCTGATCGGCCTGCATCCCGTCAAAAAGCTATCAAGCAAGGAATCGACATGAGCAACGGAACCATCGTTCAGTGCATCGGCGCCGTGGTGGATATTCAGTTCCCCCGCGATCAAATGCCCAAGATCTACGAAGCGCTCACCCTGGCCGACGAAACGTCGCAGTTCGCCGAGAAGGGCCTGACGCTGGAAGTGCAGCAGCAGCTGGGCGACGGCGTGGTGCGCACCATCGCGCTGGGCTCCAGCGACGGCCTGCGCCGCGGCATGAAAGTCGTGGGCACCGGCGCGCCGATCTCGGTGCCCGTGGGCCACGGCACGCTGGGCCGCATCATGGACGTGCTGGGTCGTCCCATCGACGAAGCCGGCCCCATCGAAGCCGACGAAAAGCGCGCCATCCACCAGACCGCTCCCCGTTTCGACGAACTGTCGCCGTCGGTGGAACTGCTGGAAACCGGCATCAAGGTTATCGACCTGGTCTGCCCGTTCGCCAAGGGCGGCAAGGTCGGCCTGTTCGGCGGCGCCGGCGTGGGCAAGACCGTCAACATGATGGAACTGATCAACAACATCGCCAAGCAGCACAGCGGCCTGTCGGTGTTCGCCGGCGTGGGCGAGCGCACCCGTGAAGGCAACGACTTCTACCACGAAATGGAAGAGTCGAAGGTGCTGGACAAGGTCGCGATGGTGTTCGGCCAGATGAACGAGCCCCCGGGCAACCGTCTGCGCGTGGCCCTGACCGGCCTGACCATGGCCGAGAAGTTCCGCGACGAAGGCCGCGACATCCTGTTCTTCGTCGACAACATCTACCGCTACACCCTGGCCGGCACCGAAGTGTCCGCGCTGCTGGGCCGCATGCCGTCGGCGGTGGGCTACCAGCCGACGCTGGCCGAGGAAATGGGCGTGCTGCAAGAGCGCGTCACCTCGACCAAGACCGGTTCCATCACGTCGATCCAGGCCGTGTACGTGCCCGCCGACGACCTGACCGACCCGTCGCCCGCCACCACCTTCCAGCACCTGGACTCCACCGTGGTGCTGTCGCGTGACATCGCCGCCCTGGGTATCTACCCGGCCGTGGACCCGCTCGATTCCTCCAGCCGCCAGCTCGACCCGCAGGTGGTGGGCGAAGAGCACTACGCCGTGGCCCGTGGCGTGCAGCAGACGCTGCAGCGCTACAAGGAACTGCGCGACATCATCGCCATTCTGGGCATGGACGAACT
Organism: Bordetella genomosp. 2; assembly: GCF_002261345.1. Taxonomy (GTDB): domain Bacteria; phylum Pseudomonadota; class Gammaproteobacteria; order Burkholderiales; family Burkholderiaceae_B; genus Bordetella_A. The sequence goes on from NZ_NEVT01000002.1 coordinate 194,572, forward strand.
GTCGCCCGAGGACAAGCAGGCCGTGGCCCGCGCGCGCAAGATCCAGCGCTTCCTGTCGCAGCCGTTCCACGTGGCCGAAGTGTTCACGGGTTCGCCCGGCAAGTACGTGCCGCTGGCCGAGACCATCCGCGGTTTCAAGATGATCGTCAACGGCGAGTGCGATGCGCTGCCCGAGCAGGCCTTCTACATGGTCGGCACCATCGACGAGGCCTTCGAGAAGGCCAAGAAACTGCAATAAGGATCTCATATGGCTACCCTGCATGTGGATGTCGTCAGCGCAGAGGAAGCGATCTTCGCCGGCGAGGCGAAGTTCGTGGCGCTGCCTGGCGAAGCGGGCGAGCTGGGCATCCTGCCCGGCCACACCCCGCTGATTTCGCGCATACGCCCCGGGACGGTCAAGATCGTCCGTGCCGATGGAGCCGAGGAAAACATCTTCGTCGCCGGGGGCATCCTGGAAGTGCAGCCGGGCATGGTGACGGTACTGGCCGACACGGCCATCCGCGCCGCCGACCTGGACGAGGCCCGTGCCGTGGCCGCGCGCGAGAAAGCCGAAGAGGCCCTGCGCAACGCCAAGGACAAGGCCGACATCGCGGTCGTCGAAGCCGAGCTGGCCATGCTGGCGGCCCAGGCCGTGGCGGCCCGCAAACTGCGCCAGACCCGCAACACGCACTGAAGCAGCACCGGCGCCGGCCCCTGCGGGGTTGGCGACGCATCATTACGCAAGGCGGCCGAGAGGCCGCCTTTGCTTTTCCAGGCCTGCCCGCGCGGCGCGCCCCCGTCCTTATACGTATAACCCGCAGTGTGGGGATTGCGAATATCGCTTTTCAGCCCTGCAGCGTACGCTTGCCTTTTTTGCATATGTAACGAAGGAGGCTATCTTGCGGGAAACTCTCGACTGCGCGGTGCTGATGACACCGGGCCACGAAAGCTGGGTCAGGGAATGGGTCGCGCAGCACGGCGGGCAGGCCGGCCGGCTGCGGCTGCACGCCCAGGAGCTCTCCACCTTGGCGCCCGGCGCGCCCGACGCGCAGCTGCTGGGGCGCGCCAGGCTGGCCTTGCGGCGTTTCGACGGCTGCCTGCTGCCGGTGGCGCCCGCCTCGCTCTCCTGGATCCGCACCGCGCTGGCCAATGCCGGCTCCGGGCCGCGCACGCCGCTCATCGCGCTGGTGTTCGACATCACCGCGCCCGCCATCCTCGACCTCCTCGCGCTGGGCGCCGCCGACTTCATCCGCGCGCCGGCCTGTCCGGACGAACTGCGCGCGCGCCTGGTGCGCCTGTGCCGGGCGTCCGGCCACAGCGCCGTGCCGGCCCTGCCGCCCGACGCCTCGCCCGCCACGCCTTGCGCCATGCAGGAACCCGCAGCCGCCTACGGCGCGCGGGCCGGCCGGCGGCGGCCGCTGTCGCGCGCCCGGCTCGAACGCACCCTGGCTGCATTGCACGGCCGCGAAGCCGCGCATGTGGACGAGCCCTTCCGCCAGGCCAAGGCGCGAGTGGTCGAAGGCTTCGAGCGCGAGTACCTGCGGCGTGCGCTGGCTCGCCATGCCGGCAACGTGGCCCAGGCGGCGCGCGCCGCCAGCAAGCACCGGCGGGCGTTCTGGGCCCTGATGCGCAAGCACCGCATCGACGCCGCGCCCTATCGAAACAGCGCCGAATCCGGCCTCGGGTCATAGCGCCGATGCGCCTGGCCGGGGCGCGACCCCCGTACGCTTGCGCGACGTCGGCGTCGCGGGCCGCACCGAAGGGTAAAATCACGGCTTCCGATTGCGAAGGATAGTCGTGTCCGCTGCCCCCTTGAAAAACGATGTATTCCTGCGCGCCCTGTTGCGCGAACCCGTGCCGTATACCCCCATCTGGCTGATGCGCCAGGCCGGGCGCTATCTGCCCGAGTACAACGCCACGCGCGCGCGGGCCGGGTCGTTCATGGGGCTGGCCCAGAACCCCGACTACGCGGCCGAAGTCACGCTGCAGCCGCTGGCGCGCTATGACCTCGACGCGGCCATCCTGTTTTCCGACATTCTCACCGTGCCGCATGCCATGGGCCTGGGGCTGGACTTTGCTCCCGGCGAAGGGCCGCGTTTCGCCCGCCCGCTGCGCACCGAAGACGACGTGGCCCGGCTGGCGGTGCCCGACATGGAATCGCTGCGCTACGTGTTCGACGCGGTCGCCACCATCCGCCGCGAACTCGACGGCAAGGTGCCGCTCATCGGGTTCGCCGGCAGCCCCTGGACCATCGCGTGCTACATGGTGGAAGGCCGCGGCAGCGACGACTACCGCCTGATCAAGACCATGCTCTATGCGCGGCCCGACCTGCTGCATCGCATCCTCGAGATCAATGCGCAAGCCACGCTGCAATACCTGAACGCGCAGGTCGCCGCCGGCGCACAGGCCGTCATGCTGTTCGACAGCTGGGGAGGCGTGCTGGCCGACGGCCTGTTCCAGCAGTTCTCGCTAGCCTATACCCGCAAGGTGGTGGCCGGGCTGACGCGCGAGCACCAGGGCCGCCGCGTGCCCGTCATCGTGTTCACCAAGGGCGGCGGCCAATGGCTGGAGGACATCGCGCGCTGTGGCTGCGATGCGGTGGGCCTGGACTGGACGGTCAACCTGGGCCAGGCCCGGGCCCGTACCGGCGATGCCGTGGCCCTGCAAGGCAACCTCGACCCGATGACCTTGTTCGGCGGCGCTGCGGCCATTCGCGCCGAGGCGCGCCGCACCCTGGACGCCTTCGGCCCGGTCGGCAGAGGCGGGCACGTGTTCAATCTGGGGCACGGCATTTCCCAGTACACCCCGCCGGAAGCCGTCTCCGAGCTGGTCGACGAAGTGCATGCCTATAGCCGCCCGCTGCACGCATAGTAAGTGAACGCTTCGCCGCCATGCGCGGCCGATGCGCGTTGTCCAGAAGCACTTGTGCACAGCAGCGAAGCAACTCGGGATTACCCCGAATAGTTCTCAATTTTTCTGGAAAAAGTTTATAAGCCATTGAATATAAACAGGAAAACCAGGTCATTTGGGATTTCTTATTAAACTCCACCGGGATTTTCCTTGGCAGCAGGCAAGGTTGTTGGGTGTTTTTCCCCAAAGTTATCCACAGGCTGCAGCGGCCCGGATATTTCGGTCAGGCGCGACAATCTCTTAGCGGCAAATTCCAGAATTCACTTTAACTATCGACTGCCTCGCCCCATGTTTTTCTGCACCCACCCCCATGTCTGACGCGTCCGCCGCTGCCGGTTCGGGCGCCGCGGCCTGGGTGCGCGTGGCGCTCGATGTGCCGCTGCCGGGTCCGTTCGACTACCGCAGTCCGGCCCCGCTGCCGGTGGGCGCGCGCGTCATCGTGCCGTTCGGGCGCCGCAAGCTGGTGGGCGTGGTGCTGGACAACCCCGCCGAGCCGTCAATCGGGGCGGCGCAGGTGCGCGACATCGAACAGGTGCTGGAAGACCTGCCGCCGCTGCCGGCAGACTGGCTGCGGCTGGCCCGCTTTGCCGCCGAGTACTACCAGCGGCCGCTGGGCGAAGTGATGCTGCCTGCCATGCCGCCGCCGCTGCGCAAGCCCTCCGCCTACCAGGGCAAGCGATCGGGGCAGGGCCCAGTGGCCCGGCTGGATGCGCGCAAGCCCAAGGCGCCCGCGGCGCCGGCGGTGCCCGACCAGGCGCCCGAGCTGAACCCGGACCAGCGTGCCGCCGTCGACGCCGTGGCGGCGCTCGAGGGCTTCAAACCCGTGCTGCTGCACGGCGTGACGGGCAGCGGCAAGACCGAGGTCTACCTGCACGTGGCGCAGCAGGTGCTGGCCGCGGGTCGCCAGGTATTGCTGCTGGTGCCCGAGATCAACCTGACGCCGCAGCTGGAGGGCGCTTTGCGGGCGCGCCTCGAATCGGTGCTGGGCCCCGGCGGGCTGGCGGTGCTGCACAGCGGGTTGTCCGACGGCGAGCGTCTGCAGGCCTGGGCCCGCGCGCAACGCGGCCAGGCCCGCATGCTGCTGGGCACCCGCATGGCGATCTTTGCGCCCATGTCCGAACTGGGCCTGATCGTGGTGGACGAGGAACACGACGCGTCGTACAAGCAGCAGGAAGGCCTGCGCTATTCCGCGCGCGACCTGGCGGTCTGGCGGGCGCGCGACCTTGGCATTCCCGTGCTGCTCGGCTCGGCCACGCCTTCGCTGGAAAGCTGGCATCACGCCGGGCGCGGGCACTACTTGCGCCTGTCGTTGCCGGGGCGCGCCCGCGCCAGCAACCTGCCGGCCGTGCGGCTGGTGGATACCCGCCGCCTGGCCATGCGCCAGGGGCTGTCGCCGCAACTGGTCGAGGCCATCGGCCAGCGGCTCGAGCGCGGCGAGCAGTCGCTGGTGTTCCTGAACCGCCGCGGCTATGCGCCGGTGCTGCATTGCGCGTCGTGCGCATGGGTCAGCCATTGCCCGCGCTGCACGGCGTTCACGGTGCTGCACCGGACCACCGGGCACGGTCACCGCCTGCACTGCCATCATTGCGGCTACCAGGCGCCCGTGCCGCGCGCCTGCCCGGAGTGCGGCGACCAGGATCTGCAGCCGATGGGGCGCGGCACGCAGCGGGTGGAAGAACACCTGGCCGAACTGTTTCCCGAGGCGCGCATTTCGCGCATCGATGCCGACAGCACCCGGCGCAAGGGCAGCGCGCAGGCGCTATTCGCCGCGGTGCACGCGGGCGAAGTGGACATCCTGGTGGGCACGCAGATGGTGGCCAAGGGCCACGATTTCGCGCGGCTCGGCCTGGTGGGCGTGCTCAACGCCGATTCCATGCTGTTTGCCCATGATTTCCGCGCGCCGGAGCGCCTGTTCGCGCAGCTCATGCAGGTGGCGGGCCGCGCCGGCCGCCATGGCGGCGGCGGCGAGGTGCTGATCCAGACGGGCTACCCCGAGCAGCCGGTTTACCAGGCGCTGCTGCGCCACGACTACGCCGGCTTCGCGCGCCATGCGCTCGAAGAGCGCGAGACCACCGGCCTGCCGCCTTTCGCGTACCAGGCGCTCTTGACCGCCGAGGCGCGCGAGCTGGCCCAGGCGCTGGCGTTCCTGCAGCAGGCGCGCGCGCTGGCCGACGGCGGCGGCTTCCCGGGCGCGACCGCGCTCACGCTGTACGATCCGGTGCCGTTGCGGGTGGTGCGCGTCGCCAATATCGAGCGCGCGCAATTGCTGCTCGAAAGCACCAGCCGCCCGGCGCTGCAGGGCTTCCTGGCGGCGTGGTCGGCGTATTTGCCGGACCTGGCCGCCGAGGCGCGCGTGCGCTGGCAGCTCGAAGTGGATCCCCTCGAAATCTGACCCTCGTCTTGTCTACACACATGTCCGACAGCGCACCGATCGGCCACGGCCTGAACCCTGCCCAGAAAGAGGCGGTGCTGTACCTGGACGGCCCTTGCCTGGTGCTGGCCGGCGCGGGCAGCGGCAAGACCCGCGTGATCACGCAGAAGATCGCCTATCTGCTGCGCGAATGCGGCTACATGGGCCGCAACGTGGTGGCGCTGACCTTCACCAACAAGGCCGCGCGCGAAATGGACGAGCGCGTCAAGACGCTGGTCGACCGCAAGCTGGCCAAGGGGCTGACCATCAGCACCTTCCATTCGCTGGGCGTGCGCCTGCTGCGCGAAGAGGCGCGCCACGCCGGGCTGAAGCCGCAGTTCTCCATCCTGGACGCCGACGACGCCATGGCGATCATCCAGGAACTGCTGGCCACCACCGACCGCGGACGGCTGCGCGCCGTGCAGTCGATCATCTCGCTGTGGAAGAACGCGCTGCTGGGTCCCGACGATGCCGCACGCATTGCCGCTACGCCGGGCGAGGTCGAGGCGGCCAATGTCTACCGCAACTACAGCGCCACGCTGGCGGCCTACCAGGCGGTCGATTTCGACGACCTGATCCGCATCCCCGCCCAATTGCTGGAAAGCAACGAAGAGGTGCGCACCCGTTGGCAGAACCGCGTGCGCTACCTGCTGGTGGACGAATACCAGGACACCAATGTGTGCCAGTATCGCCTGGTGCAATTGTTGTGCGGCGACCGCGCCATGTTCACGGCGGTGGGCGACGACGACCAGGCGATCTACGCCTGGCGCGGCGCCACTATCGAGAACCTGGCCAAGCTCACCACCGACTACCCGCAGCTCAAGCTGATCAAGCTGGAACAGAACTACCGCTCGGTGCAGCGCATCCTGGCGGCGGCCAATACGGTCATCGAGAAGAACCCCAAGCTGTTCGAGAAGAAGCTGTGGTCGGACCTGGGCATGGGCGAGCCGATCATCGTGACGCCCATGGACAGCGACGAGCACGAGGCCCAGTCGACCGCCATGAAGATCTCGGCGGCGCGTTTCGAGCGGCAGGCGCAGTGGAAGGACTTCGCCATCCTGTATCGCGGCAACCACCAGTCGCGCATTCTGGAACAGGCGCTGCGCAATCTGAAGATCCCGTACACCATCGCTGGCGGCCAGAGCTTTTTCGACAAGGCCGAGGTGCGCGACATCCTGGCCTACCTGCGGTTGATCGCCAATGACGACGACGACCCGGCTTTCATCCGGGCCGCCACCACGCCCCGGCGCGGCATCGGCCGGGCCACGCTGCAGGTGCTGGGCCAGTATGCGGCGCAGCGCGAGGTCTCGCTGCTGGCGGCGGTGGCCGAGTCGGGGCTGGAGGGCCTGCTGCAGCCGCGCCAGCTCGATTCCCTGCGCACCTTCGCCGAATTCATCCGCCGCATCCAGTGGCGCGCCGGGCGTGGCCGCACCGACGGCCAGGGGTCGGCCGAGCCGGCCGGCGCCATCCTGGACGACATGCTGGGCGCGATCCAGTATGAACGCTACCTGTACGACACGCTGGAAGACAAGCCGGCGCAGACGCGCTGGGAGAACGTGCTGGAACTCACGGGCTGGCTCAAGCGCAAGGCCGAGGAAGACGGCATGTCGCTGTTCGATCTGGTCCAGCACGTGGCGCTGATCACCATGCTCGAGCGCGGCGAGGAAGAAGAGCCCGATGCCGTGAAACTGTCGACGCTGCATGCGTCCAAGGGGCTGGAATATCCGCACGTGTACCTGGTGGGCGTCGAGGAAGGCCTGCTGCCGCACCTGGGCAAGGACGACGAAGAAGGCGACCCGGCGCGCGCGGCCGAGAACCTGGCCACGCGCATCCAGGAAGAGCGCCGGCTGATGTATGTCGGCGTCACGCGTGCGCAGCGCAGCCTGAACCTGAGCTGGTGCAAGAAGCGCCGCCGCGGCCGCGAGGACGTGGTGCGCGAGCCGTCGCGTTTCATCGAGGAGATGGGCCTGGGCGATGTGCGGATCGAGGAAGACGACGCCACCAAGGCCATGAGCCCCAAAGAGCGCCTGGGCATGTTGAAGGCGCTGCTGAAGAAGTAACGCCCGGCGGCGGGCTCCAGGCGGTCCCGGTGTCTGACACCCGCGGGGTGTCAGACACCTTGGTCGGCGCGAAGAAGTAGAGACCGGCGGTGGGTCCCCGGGGGTCAGGTGTCAGACACCCACAGGGTGTCAGACACCTTGGCCGGACACCTGGCTGGCGCCTGCGCATGCTTCAGGTGTCAGACACCCTGCGGGTGTCTGACACCGCGTCCGGCTACGCCAGTTCGCGCAGCAGCAATTGCCAGAACTTGGCGCGGGCCTGCAGGGTGGACACCAGGATGTACTCGTGCAGCGTATGGGCGCCGTCGCCGTCGGCGCCCAGCCCGTCGAGGGTGGGCACGCCCATGGCCGAGGTGAAGTTGGCGTCGCTGCCGCCGCCGGTCATGGGCGCTTCTTCGAGCGTGAAACCGGCCTCGCGCGCGTAGCCCTGGGCCAGTTCGAGCAAAGCGGCGGCCGCCTCGGTGCGCACCATCGGCGGCCGGTTCAGCTCGACGTCGATATCCAGCTCCACGTCCGGCCCCACCGCGCACAGGTTGCGCATGCGGCGCAGCACGTCTTCGGCGGCGCCCATGTCGGGCACCCGGAAGTCGACCACGCAGCGGCACTGGGCCGGCACGGTGTTGGTGACCGTGCCGCCGGCGATGGTGCCGACGCTGACCGTGACGCCGCGCTCGTAGTCGGTCATGGCCTCGAGCGCCAGCACCTGGTGCGCCATTTCGCGGATGGCGCTGCGGCCTTTCTCGTGCTGCATGCCGGCATGCGCCGGCCGGCCCTTGACGCCCAGGCGCAGCATGCCGGTGCCCTTGCGCGCCGTGACGCACTTGCCGCCGTTGGGCCGGGCGGGCTCGCACACCAGGCCGTACTTGGCGTTGGCCGCATAGCGTTCGATCGACGCGCGCGAGGCGTGGCTGCCGATCTCTTCATCGGGCACCATCAGGAAGTCCACCGGCAGCCGGGTGGCGTCCGGCCGGGCCAGCGTGGCCAGCGCCGCCAGGGCCAAATAGATGCCGCCCTTCATGTCGTAACTGCCCGGGCCGTACAGGCGGTCGCCCTCGATGCGGCAGGGGTTGTCCTGCAGCGTGCCGATGGGATGCACCGTGTCCAGGTGCGCCAGCACCAGGATGCCCGGCCGCGTGTCGCCGGCGGCGCGGTTGGTGGCGTACAGCAGCGGCCCGGTGTCCGGCCCCAGCGGGGAGACCTCGACCGTCAACCCGGCCGCGCGCGCCTGCGCTTCGACCAGCGCCGCCATGGCCGCCACGCCCGCCGGCGAGTTGGATGGCGATTCGCATTGCACCCAGGCTTGAATGCCGGCGACGAGTTCTTCGGTAGTAGGCAGGGAGGACATGGTTGCGTTCCTGGAGTCTGTGCGAAAAAGGGAAATCAGGCCACCTGCTGGCCCGCCAGCCGGGCCAGCTCTGCGTCGCCGGGCATCTTGCCCTCGAACCAGAGGCTCGCGCAGACGGCCGACATGGCGCGCCCGTCGTGGCCGATGCCGGGCACGACCTGCAGCTGCCAGCCGAACGGCACGCCGCGCCGCTCGGCTTCGCGCCGGCCGGCTTCGAAATAATGGTGCGCGCGGGCGAACCGGTGGGGGCCCTGGCGCATGGCCGCCGGCTCGGACGGCAGGTTGGGGTCGTTGGTGGCGATGTCCTGATCGCCGGCCAGGATGGTCATCGGATAGGCCAGCAGGCGCACCAGATGGTCTTCGGTCAGGCCCACGCCGTCCAGCCCCTCGGGGAACTTGTGGTCGAACGTGGGCAGGGTGTACCAGCCGGGGTTGCCGGCCGTCACCGCGCAGAACGGCGCGTGCGACTGGCTGCTCATCAGCCGGTGCACGAACTGGCCGCCGGCCGAATGGCCGAACAGGTAGGCCTGTTCCACTTCGGTGACGCCGGCGGCGCGCAGGTCGGCGAACACCCGGCCCACCAGCGCGTAGGTCCAGCCGTCGACATGGCGCGGATTGCCGCCCGGGCTGAAGACGCGGCCGTTGTTGTAGCTCTCGACGCCGGGCCAGATGTCGTTGGAGAACGTCGGCGCGACGATCAGCACCTTGTGCTTGTCGGCCGCCGGGATCCAGAAGTCGCGGTAATCGTCGCCGTTGCGCAGCACGCCGTGCTGCACCATGACGACCGGCCGGTCCGGCGTGTAGCCGTAGGGGCGGTAGGTCTGCAGCGTGAAGGGACGGTCGGCGTTGCGGTCTTCGTCGACGTAGGTGATGGCATTGCGGCCGGCATGGCCCAGCTCGCGGGCGATGCGGTCGACGTTGGACAGGTCTGCTTTCATGGGGCGGCGTCAGGGGTTGAGGTGGCAGGCCGACCAGTGGCCGGGGGCGATTTCTTTCAGCTCGGGCGCCTGCTCGCGGCAGCGCGCGGTGGCATGCGGGCAGCGCGGATGGAACGTGCAGCCCGGCGGCGGGTTCAACGGCGAGGGGATCTCGCCCTGGATGGGGGTGAACTGGCGGCGCCGCCGGCCCACGTCCGGCACCTCGGCCAGCAGGGCCTGGGTATACGGGTGGTTGGCCCGCGCGAAGATCTCGGCGGCCGGCGCGCGCTCGACGATCTTGCCCAGGTACATGATGGCCACGCGGTCCGAGATGTGCTTGACCACGCCCAGGTCGTGGCTGATGAACAGGTAGGTGAAGCCATGCTGTTCGCGCAGGTCCATGAACAGGTTGATGACCTGCGCCTGGATCGATACGTCCAGCGCGGCCACCGGCTCGTCGCACACCAGGAACTTGGGCGACACCATCAGCGCGCGGGCAATGCCGATGCGCTGGCGCTGGCCGCCGGAGATCTGGTGCGGGTAGCGGTCGCGGTACTCGCGGTCCAGGCCCACTTCGGACAGGGCGCGGTCGATGCGCGCGGGGATCTCGGCGGGGGGCGCCAGCTTGTGCACCTTGAGCGCCTCGCCCAGGATCTGGCGCAGGCGCTGGCGCGGGTTGAGCGAGGCCTGCGGGTCCTGGAAGATCATCTGCACGCCCAGCGTATAGGCCAGCCGGTCGGCGCCGCGCAGCTCGCCGGCGGCCCGGCCCTGGTACAGCAGCTCGCCTTCGGTGGGGCGATGCAGCCCGGCCACGACGCGCCCCAGCGTGGACTTGCCGCAGCCGGATTCGCCGACCAGCCCCAGCACTTCGCCGCGCCGGATGGACAGGTCGACGCCATTGACGGCATGCACCGTGCGGCGGTCGATCGGCTTGCCGGCCAGCGCCAGGATGCGCTGGGCCAGGTCGGGCCGGTGTTCGAAACGCTTGTGGACGTTGCGTAGTTCGATGACGGGGGTGTCTTGCGGGGTCATGCGGAAGTGGTCTCGCGGGCGATCGGGGCGTAGCAGCGGAAACTGCGCGAGCCTTCCGACGTGGCGGAAGGAGATTGCTCTGTGCAGCGCGTGATGGCGTTCGGGCAACGCGGCCGGAACGCGCAGCCGGCGGGCCGGCCGGCCAGGCTGGGCGCCATGCCGTCGATCTGGTGCAGGCGGGTGCCGGGCGCGCTGTTGGCCGGCATGGAGTCCAGCAGGCCGCGGGTGTACGGATGGCGCGGCGCGTCCAGCACCTGGTCGACCGGGCCGGCCTCGACGATGCGTCCGGCGTACATCACCGCGACCTGGTCGGCCAGTTCGGCGACCACACCCAGGTCGTGGGTGATCCAGATCAGCGCCGTGTTGTGCGTGCGGCAGATTTCCTGCATGCGGTACAGAATCTGGCCCTGGATGGTCACGTCCAGCGCGGTGGTGGGCTCGTCGCAGATGATCAGGTCGGGCTTGTTGAGCATGGCGATGGCGATCGCCACGCGCTGGCGCATGCCGCCCGAGAATTCGTGCGGGTAGCTGTCGAGCCGCTTTTCCGGCGCGGGGATGCCGACCATGGCCAGGGCCTCGCGGCAGCGTTCGCGCGCCTGCGCGGCCGGCACGTTCTCGTGCGTGAGGATGGCTTCCATCATCTGCTCGCCGATGCGCAGCACCGGGTTCAGGGTCATCAGCGGATCCTGGAAGATCATGGCGATGCGGTTGCCGCGCAGCCGGCGCATGCCTTCCTCGTCGAGCGTGCGCAGGTCGCGGCCCTTGAACAGGATCTCGCCGGCGACCACTTCGCCGGGCGGGTCGATCAGGCCCAGCAGCGAGAAGCCGGTCACCGACTTGCCCGAGCCCGACTCGCCGACCAGGCCCAGGATCTCGCCGCGCCGCACGGTCAGGTCGACGCCGTCGACCGCCGGCCAGGCGCCGGCTTCGGTATGGAAGGCGGTGCGCAGGCCGCGCACCTGGAGAAGGACTTCGTTCATGCTCGTCGCGGATCCAGGGCTTCGCGCAGGCGGTCGCCCACGATGTTGATGGTCAGGATCAGCACCAGCAGGGCCACGCCCGGGAACATGCTGATCCAGTAGTCGCCCGACAGCAGGTACTGGAAGCCGTTGGCGATGAGCAGGCCCAGCGAAGGCTCGGTGATGGGCACGCCCACCCCCAGGAAGGACAGGGTGGCTTCCAGCGCGATGGCGGTGGCGATCTGGATGGTGGCGAACACCATCACCGGCCCCAGGCAGTTGGGCAGCAGATGAAAGACCATGATGCGCCAGGCGGGAAAACCGAGGTTGGCGGCCGCCTCGACATATTCCTTGCGGCGTTCCTGCAGCGCCCGGCCGCGCATGATGCGCGCGTAATGGGCCCATTGCACCACCACCAGCGCGAGGATCACCTTGTCGACGCCGCGCCCCATCATGGCCAGCAGCACCAGCGCCACCAGGATGGTGGGAAAGCCCAGGATGAAGTCCACCACGCGCATCACTATCGTATCGACCAGGCCGCCGGCGTAGGCGGCCAGCAGGCCGGCCATGCTGCCGATGGCGGTCGCCAGCGCCACCGCGGACAGGCCCACCATCAGGCTGATGCGCAGCCCGTACAGGATGGCGCTGAGCATGTCGCGGCCCTGGTCGTCGGTGCCCAGCAGGTACACCTGGCCGTCCATCGAGGCGGCGCCCGGCGGCAGGCGGCCGTCGAGCAGGTTCAGGCTGGCCAGGTCATAGGGGTTCTGCGGCGCGAAATAGGGAGCGGCCAGCACCACCACCATGAGCACGGCCAGGGCGATGGCCGAGCCGGTCACGGTGGGGCGGCTGTGCAATTTCTTCAGGATGGCGGCGCGCCGCGGGGTCTCAGCCAGCGGCTGGATGGTGCGGGTGCGGCCGGTGGGTGCGGAGTCTGCCATGTCAGTGTGCGGGAGCGACGAGCTGCACGCGCGGGTCGAGCGCGGCGTAGAGAATATCGACGATGAAATTGATGATGACGAAGATCAGCGTGACGAGCATCACGTAGGCCACCACCACCGGCCGGTCGAGCTGGTAGACGCTGTCGATCAGCAGCTTGCCCATGCCTGGCCAGGCGAACACGGTCTCGGTGATGGTGGAATAGGCGATCAGGCTGCCGAACTCCATGCCCACCACGGTGACCACCGGGATCAGGATGTTGCGCAGGATGTGTCGGCGCACGATGCGCCCGGGGCGCACGCCCTTGGCGCGGGCGAATTTCACGTATTCCTGCGTCTGGGCCTCGGCCACGCCGGTGGCGGTCAGCCGCAGCACCAGCGCGATGTTGGCCAGCGCCAGGTTGACGGCCGGCATGATCACGTGCGACCAGCCGTCCGCGGTGAGGATCGACAGCGGCACGCCCAGCACGCTGACCGTGTCGCCGCGCCCTGACGCAGGCAGCCAGCCCAGCCACACGGCGAACAGCAGGATCAGCATCATGCCCTGCCAGAAATTGGGCAGCGAAAAGCCCAGCACCGAGGTCGCCATGATGCCGCGGCCCAGCGGGCGGTCGCGGTACAGGCCGGCCACCAGGCCGAGCGGGATGCCGATGATACAGGTCAGCCCGATGGCCACCACCACCAGCTCGAAGGTGGCCGGAATGCGCTGCACGATCAGCTCGATGGCCGGAATGCCGTGCACGAACGAGGTGCCGAGGTCGCCGTGCAGCGCCCGCCACAGGAAGGTGAAATATTGCTGCCAGATCGGCTGGTCCAGCCCGAGCCGCGCGATGGTGGCGGCGCGCGCCTCCATCGTCGCTTCCGGGCTGACCAGCAGTTCGATGGGGTCGCCCACGGCATACACCGCGAAAAACACCACCACCGATACCGCCAACAGCACAAACAAGCTCTGGATGAGCCTGCGCAGGGTGAACAGAACCACGTTATGCGTTCCTTGGGTCTTGCAACAGAAACCGGCCGGCCGGGCCCGGCCTTACCGGGCCGACTTGACCGACGAGGCGAGAGTGTACTGGTCGGCGCGCCCTTCGTACGTCAGCCCCTTGCGGAACGCCCAGATGCTGCTCTCGAAATGCAGGGGAATGCTGGGCAGGTCGGCCAGGGTGATGGTCAGCGCCTGCTGCAGCAGTTTCTCGCGCTTGGCCTCGTCCACCGTGGCGACGGCCTGGCGGAAGACCTGGTCGAGCTCCGGATTCGAGTAGCGGCCGTAGTTGCTGGTGCCCATGCCCAGTTCGGGGGCGTAGGAGGTTACCCAATACTGCAGGAAAGACGACGCCTCGCCCGTTTCGGACGACCAGCCGCCCATGGCGAAGCTGAACTCGCGCTTGGCGCGCTTGGGGAAGTATACCGAGCGAGTCATGGCGTCCACGCGCGCCTTGATGCCCACGCGCGACAGGTATTGCGCCACCGCCTGGGCGATCTGCCCGTCGTTGATGTAGCGGTCATTGGTGGCGGACACGGTGATTTCGAAGCCGTCCGGATAGCCGGCCTCGGCCAGCAGCTTCTTGGCGCCTTCCGGGTCGTACTCGAGGACGGGCGGGTTCGGCAGCGTGCCGAACATGCCGTCGGGCAGGAACTGGTTGGCGGGCGTGGCCATGCCGTCCATGATGCGGTCGACGATGGTCTTGCGGTCGATCGCCATGCTCATGGCGCGCCGCACCCGCACGTCCTGCAGCGGGTTCTTGCCATTGGCCGCCTTGACCATCGGGCTCTGGTCGCGGCCCACGTCGAACTGGAAGTAGACCACCCGCACCGAAGGCGTGACCACATAGCCGAAACCCGGCGTGTTCTTGATGCGCTGCACGTCGCGGGCGGCGGGGCTCTCGATGACGTCGAAGTCGCCGGCCAGCAAGCCGGTCAGGCGCGGCCCCGCGTTGGGCACGGGCACGAAGCGCACGTCGCGCCATTCGGGCTTGTCGCCCCAGTAGTTTTCGTTGCGCGTGAGCTCGATGGCGGTGCCCTTGACGTAGGATTTCAGCTTGTACGGGCCGGTGCCGATGGTGTTCTTGCCGTTGTTGAAATCGGCCACGGTCGGCCATGCCCCGGTGACGCCGCACTTGCGGTCCAGGTCGAAGGTGATGGGGCCGTGCTCGACGATGCCGCTCCACAGGATGCCGGTGCGGGTCAGGTCGTTGGGCAGCAGCGGGTAGGGCTTGAGCGTCTTGATGCGCAGGGTATGCGCGTCGGGCGTCTCGATGGCGGCGAACTTCTGCACCACGGCGGCGTACGAGCCGGCGATGGCTTCCTCGTTGTTCATCGCGCGGCAGAACGTGAAGATCACATCCTGCGGCGTGAGCGGCTCGCCGTTGGAGAACTTCACGCCCTCGCGCAGCTTGAATTCCCAGGTCGTGTCGTCCAGCGCCTGCCACGAGGCGGCCAGGCCCGGGATGAGGCTCATCTTGGCATCCTGCGCCACCAGGGTCTCGAAGATCTGCGAGGCCATGGCGTTGTTGGGCGTGGCCTGGTGGTAGTGCGGGTCCATGGCGGTCGGCTCGGAGGCCAGCGCGATGGTGAGCGACTGGGCGTGCGCGCCGGCCGCCAGTCCGAACAGGGCGGCCAGCGCGGCCGCGCGGATGCAAGAAGCGTACATGGGAGTCTCCTGGGCGCAAGGCCCGGTGGGTATGGGTACGGAATCAGGCAATGGGTTGGGCCAGGCGCAGCACGGTGACGCCCGCGCGCACATTGGCCAGGGAAGGCATGATCAATACGCAGTCGTCGTAGGGCGTGGCGAAAGCCTCGCCCGCGTTCCAGCCGAGCAGCGTGCCCGCGCGCGGCAGCTTCTCCAGCCCGCGCCACGGTTGCGCAAAACGCACATCGGCGCTCTTGGCGGCAATCGCATGCGTGACGCGCAGCGCCTCCTGGCGCGGCGCGTCGGGAGCAAACCAGTCGCGCGGCAGGTCGGCGCGGTCCAGCGTGCCGGCGGCGGCGAGGAAGCGCGCCATCTGGTCGATGGCCACGTCGCGCGCCTGCGGCGCGCCATGGAAGCCGCACTCGATCAACAGCGAGCGCGTGCCGTTGTCGCCTTCGGCGCCGAAGCGGCCATAGTCGCGCATGCGCACGCCGGCCGCGTGGCCGGCGTCGGCGATGATGTTGGCCGGGGCGCCCAGCTGCAGCGCCAGCTCGATGTTGCGCGGCTGCAGCCCGCTCAATTGCAGCGGCACTTCGGAATTGCTCATGGAATGGAAGTCCATCAGCCAGTCGGCCTGCGCCACCCAGGGCCGCAGCGCGGCGGCGCGGCGCCGTTCCTGGCTGGACGCATCGGCCAGCTTGTCGTCGCTCCAGACCCGGTTCATGTCCTCGTCGACGAAGCGCGACGGCAGGTAGTTGGCCGGGTCGAAGCGGTCGAAGGCCGCCAGGTTGCAGAATGCCAGCGTCAGCGTGCCGCGGCGCGGCCGCAGGCCGCTGGCCAGCAGGGTCTTGAGCGCCCAGGCGCCGCACAGCTCGTTGCCGTGGATCAGCGCCGTCAGCATTACCCGCTTGCCCGGCGCGCCGGAATCGAAATGCCACACGCCCGGCGTGTCGGTATTGCCCTGGCGCTCGGCCGACAGGTCGGGACAGGCGAGTTCGAACGGGCGCAGCGTGGCTGCGGCGTCAGGCGTGGACATGGATGCTCCGCGAAGAAGGGGCGAGCCGGCGCGGCCCGCGCGGGAAGATGATGGGCGGGCACGCGGGGCCGCGCGCGCGGATGCGAGAAACGCCCGCCGTGGGCCGCGGGCCAGAGGCTGCCAAGAACACGTTTTCCCCCGGGGAAGCCGCCCGCTCGCGGGCCGGCGCTACACCGATTCTTTATCGTGAGCCCGATTCTAGGAGTGCCCGACCTTTCTCGACAATTAGAATATTTGCGAAACTATTTGCCTTTTCAGCAAAGGAATGGAGCCTCGCCCGCCGGCGGGCGCGAGACCAGCATGCACGGAATTGCCCTGAAATACTTCGTGGAGGTGGCGCAGGCCGGCAGCCTCAGCGGCGCCTCCCGGCGACTGCACGTGGCCGTGTCGGCCATCAGCCGCCAGATCGCCCGGCTCGAAGAAGAGGTCGGCGCGCCCCTGTTCGAGCGGGCGCCGCGTGGCATGGTCCTGAGCGCGGCCGGCCGGCTGCTGCTGGCGCACGCGCGCCGCACCCAGATGGAGTCGGACGAGGTGCTGCGGCAGATCGCCGGGCTGCAGGGCGCGCCGCACGACGAGATCCGCGTCGGCGCGTCGGAGGGGCCCGCGCAGGGCTTCCTGCCGGTCGCCATGGTGGATTTTCGCAAACAGTATCCGCGCACCCGCTTCACTCTGCACGTGCTGACGCCGCCCGAGGCCATGCGCGGCATCGCCGGCGGCGATATCGACGTGGCGGTGACCTTCAACGTCGAGCCGGCCCAGGGCGTGGCGGTGCGCCATTCCTGGCGCGCGCCGGTCTACGCGGTCATGGCGGCCACCCACCCGCTGGCCAGCCGCAGCCACGTGCACCTGGACGACGTCCTGGCGTACCCGCTGGCGCTGACCGACGACAAGAGCACGGCGCGGCGCCTGCTCAACCGCGGCTGCGCGCTGGAGGACGTGGGCTTGCAGGCCGCGCTGGTGGCCAACTATTCGCCGGCGCTGCACGGCTTCGTGCGCCACTCGGACGCGGTGATGTTCGCGGGCTATATCTCGGTGGCCTGGCGCCTGGCGCAGGACGGCCTGGTGGCCCGGCCGGTGGTCAGCGCCGAGCTGCAGTCGCGCAACCTGCAGATCCAGACGATGGAAGGGCGGCTGCTGCCGCCGGGGGTGGCGCGTTTCATCGAACTGCTGAAGGCGCGCATCGACGCCGTGGAGGCGACGCTGGACTAGGCAGGGGCCGGCGTGTCAGGCGCCTTTTAGGGAGGTGTCAGACACCCTCCGGGTGTCTGACACCTGGGCATACTTGGGTGCAGGTGTCTGACACCTGCACCCGGCGGTTACTTCGGATGCACCGACATGGCCAGGGTGTACTGGTCGCGCCGGCCTTCGTAGGTGATGCCCTTGCGGAAGGCCCAGATGCTGCTCTCGAAATGCAGCGGGATCAGCGGCAGGTTGTCGAGCGCGATCTGCGTAGACTGCTGCAGCAACTGCTTGCGCTTGTCCGGGTCGACCGTCACGATGGCCTGCTCGTACACCTTGTCGAACTCGGCATTCGAGAAGCCGCCGTAGTTGCTGGTGCCCAGGCTGCGGGCCGAGTCGAGCGACGCCACCCACAGCTGGAACAGCGCCGAGGCCTCGCCCGTCTCGTGCGGCCAGCCGCCCATGGCGAAACTGAACTCGCGCTTGGCGCGCTTGGGGAAGTAGATCGAGGCGGTCATGGCGTCGACATGGGTCTTGATGCCGATGCGCGACAGGTACTGCGCCACCGCCTGCGTCACCTGGGCGTCGTTGACGTAGCGGTTGTTGGTGGACGACAGGGTCAGTTCGAAACCGTCCGGATAGCCGGCCTCGGCCAGCAGCTTCTTGGCGCCCTCGGGGTCATACTTGATTTCGGGCGCGTTGGGCAGCGCGCCGAACATGCCGTCGGGCATGTACTGGTAGGCGGGCGTGGCCAGGCCGTCCATGATGCGGGCATTGATGGTCTTGCGGTCGATGGCCATGCTGATCGCCTGCCGCACGCGCAGGTCCTGCAGCGGGTTCTTGCCGTCCGCGCTCTTGACGAACGGGCTGGGGTTGCGGCCCACGTCCGGCTGGAAGAACACCAGGCGGGTCGACGGCGTGGCCACGTAGCCGAAGTTGCCGTTGTCCTTCAGGCGCGGCAGGTCGCGCGCCGCCGGGTTCTCGATGACGTCGAAGTCGCCCGAGAGCAGGCCGGTCAGGCGCGGTCCGGCATTCGGCACCGGCACGAACTTGACGGTTTTCCAGTGGGGCTTGTTGCCCCAGTAGTTCTCGTTGCGCTCCAGCTCGATGCCGGTGCCCTTGACGTACGACTTCAGGGTGTACGGCCCGGTGCCGATGGCGTCCTTGCCGCTGTTGAAATCGGCCACTGTCGGCCAGGGCCCGGTCACGCCGCAGCCTTCCTTGGGCGCGAACTTGAGCGGTCCGTGCTCGACGATGCCGTTCCAGATGATGGGCAACTGCCGCGCCAGCTCGGCCGGCATCAGCGGGAAGGGCTCGGCGGTCTTCAGGATGACGGTGTGGGCATCGGGCGTCTGCACGTCGGTCAGCAGCTTGGTGACCGTCATGTAGGACTGCGAGACATTGGTCTCGTTGTTGAGGGTGCGGCACACCGAGAACAGCACGTCCTGCGAGGTGAACGGCTCGCCGTTGGAGAACTTCACCCCTTCGCGCAGTTTCAGTTCCCAGGTCAGGTCGTCCAGGTTCTTCCACGAAGTGGCCAGGCCCGGCACCAGCGTCATGTCGGCGCTGCGGTTGATCAGCGAGTCGTACACGTGCGCCGCGAACGCGTCGTTCTGGGTCTGCTTGTGATAGTGCGGGTCGGCGGAAGTGGGCTCGGACGACAGCGCGATCGTCAGGGACTGGGCGCTTGCGGCGGGCGCGGCGGCCAGGCCGGCGCTGGCCGCCAGCAGGGCCAGGGTGGTACGCAATTTCATGGGGACTCCGAATGGCTAGCACGGCTGAGCGCTGCCGGCAGGGCGCCGGGAGTTGCAATCAATCGTGACAAGGGGCCGATTATCGGAACCCGCTTTACGCATTGTCAATGCGAGGCTTTGCCTATTGCGGCGCAGCATTCCTGGGCCGCGCCGGCCCGGAAACAACAAGGCGCCGCGCCCCGCTTCGGGGTGCGGCGCCTTGGCAGGCCTGTGGGCGGACAGCCCAAAAGCCCGGCCCTGGTGACAGGGTCAGGCTTCCGGCCGGAGGGCAATTACCACTGCGAACCGGCGTAACGGGCGCTGGCGGCGCGGGCGCGGTTCATGGCGTCGTGCACTTCGGCGACGTAGTCGGCGAAGGCGACCACGGCACGGGCGATCGCGGCACCGGCCTGCTTGAGCAGGGCCAGCGGTTGGGCATTCGGTTGGTTTTCCATCGCGCCGCGCAGCAGGTCACGTTCCAGCGCGTCGGTCAGGCGGGCATTTTGGTTCAGGGTCAGTTCGCTCATGGTTTCTCTCCAGTCCGTTTCGTCATGGGGTAAACCATTATAGGGATAACCCTAAGTGCAATGCAACATGAATCTGTGGATAAGTTGTAACCACCCCTATCCGTGGCCATTTCGCAACTGCCGGGCGGCGTCGGCGAGCTCGCTCGCGACCAGCCCGATGGGCCCCACGCCGGCGTTCACCAGCGCATCGGCGGCGGCGCCGTGCAGCCATACCGCGCCCGGCACCGCCTGGTCCAGCGGGATGCCCTGGGCCGCCAGGCTGCCCAGCATGCCGGCCAGCACATCGCCCGTGCCGGCAGTGGCCAGGCCGGGGTTGCCGGTGAGATTGCGGCGGCAGTGGCCGTCCGGGCGGCATACCAGTGTGCCGGCGCCCTTCAGGACGACCCAGGCTTGGTGGCGCGCCGCCAGCGCGCGCGCGGCAGCGGGGCGGTCGGATTGCACCTGGGCGACGCTGCCGCCGAGCAGGCGGGCGGCTTCCGCCGGGTGCGGCGTCAAGATGACCGGGCCGGGGCCCCAGGACGGCAAGCGACCCGCGGCCAGCAGGTTCAGGCCATCGGCATCCAGCACCAGCGGCGCATCGCCGCGCTGCTCGAACACGGCCGACAGCGCGGCCAGGCCTGCGGCCCCGATGCCCAGGCCGCAGCCCGCCACCCAGGCGTCGACCGGCAGGCCGGCGGCATGCAGGCCGGCCGCATCGCGCAGCATCAGCTCGGGTTGCAGCGGGTCGCAGGGCAGGGGCGCGGTTTCCTGGGCGAAGCCGACCAGGACCTTGCCGGCGCCGGTCTTGAGCGCCGCGCGGGCCGCCAGCAGGGCGGCGCCCGTCATGCCAGGGCCGCCGCCGATGACGGCGACCGTGCCGAACGTGCCTTTATGGGAGTCCGCCGGGCGGGGGGCGAACAGGGCGGGCAGGTCCTGGCGGAGGATGGGGCTGGGGCGGTCTGGGGCAGGCATGGCGGACCATGGGCTGTGCGGGAAAGAAGTATCCACTATAGTGCCCGGAAAAACCCCAAGCCTGTTGCCGGAGTAGACAATGTCCGATCCTTCCCTTGATCACTATGCGCGCTATCAAGCCCTGGAGCTGCGCCGCCATCCCCAGGGCATCCTGGAAATCATCATGGGCGCCAAGGGCGGCGCGCCGGGCAAGCTGTCGACGGCGGACGACCGCATGCACCGCGAACTGGCCGACATCTGGCGCGATGTGGACACCGACCCCGACACGCGCGTGGTGGTGATCCGCGGCGAGGGCAAGGGCTTCTCGGGCGGCGGCGACCTGGAGCTGGTGCAGCAGATGGCGGACGATTTCCAGGTGCGCGCCCGCGTATGGCGCGAGGCGCGCGACCTGGTCTACAACGTGATCAACTGCAACAAGCCGATCGTCTCGGCCATGCATGGCGCCGCTGTCGGCGCGGGGCTGGTGGCCGGCCTGCTGGCCGACATTTCCATCGCCGCCCGCGATGCGCGCATCATCGACGGCCACACCCGGCTGGGCGTGGCGGCGGGCGACCATGCCGCGATCGTCTGGCCGCTGTTGTGCGGCATGGCCAAGGCCAAGTACTACCTGCTGCTGTGCGAGGCGGTCAGCGGGGCCGAGGCCGAGCGCATCGGCCTGGTATCGCTGTGCGTGGACGAAGCCGAACTCACCGCCAAGGCTTTCGAGGTGGCGGGCAAGCTGGCCAACGGCTCGCAGACGGCGATCCGCTGGACCAAATACGCGCTGAACAACTGGCTGCGCCTGGCCGGGCCCAGCTTCGATACCTCCCTGGCGCTGGAATTCATGGGCTTCGCCGGCCCCGATGTGCGCGAGGGCGTCCAGTCGCTGCGCGAGCGCCGCCCGCCCAATTTCGCGCCGGACGCGCCGTTCTGAACGGCGCGGGGATCTGGCCTGGCATGGCAGGCGCCTCTGTGGCAGGTGTCTGACACCCCTCGGGGCGTCATCTGCTTGCGCCGGTTGCGCCATGGGGTGTCAGACACCTCCCAAGATGGCGTTGCAGGCGTCCAGGTAGCAGATGTCCAGCTTGCAGGTGTCAGACACCCCTTGGGATGTCATCTGCCTGCGGCGGTTGCGCTATGGGGGTGTCAGACACCTCCCATGAAGATGGCGTTGCAGGCGTCCAGGTAGCAGATGTCCAGGTTGCAGGTGTCAGACACCCCTTGGGATGTCAGCTGCCTGCCGCGGTTGTCCCATGGGGTGTCTGACACCTCCCGCCGGCGCCGGTCAGCGCTTGCGCGCCAGGAATTTGGCGAATGCGTCCTGGGCTTCCTGGGTCTGCAGGCGGGCGCGGAACTGGGTCGCTTCGAAATCCAGCGTCGCCTCGATGGCGGCGCGGTCGGCGCGCTTGAGCATGGCCTTGGTCAGGCGCAGCGCGTCGCGCGGCTGCGCGGCCAGGTCGGCGGCCGTGGCGCGGGCCGCGGCCAGCGCCTGGCCCGGCTCGGTGACCGCCGTGACCAGCCCGGCCTGGCAGGCCTGCGCGGCATCGAAGGGCAGCCCCTGCAGCAGCCACTCGGCCGCCCGGCGCGCGCCGGCCAGGCGCGGCAGCAGCAGGCTGGAGGCGCCCTCCGGGCACAGGCCCAGCGCCACGAACGGGATGCGCAGGGTGGCGTTGCGCGCCGCGTAGACGAAGTCGCAGTGCTGCAGCAGCGTGACGCCGATACCCACCGCATAGCCTTCGACGGCGGCGATCACCGGCACGTCGGTGGCGATCAGGGCGCGCAGGAACGTCATGCCGGCGCTGTCGCCCTCGGGGCGGTCGGCCTGGAAATCGCGCAGGTCGTTGCCGGCGGTGAAGTGCTCGCCGGCGCCGCGCAGGATCACCGCCGACAGGCCGCGGTCTTCGGTCGCCTGGCGCAATTGGGCTGCCAGGGCCGTATAGGTGGCGACGTCCAGCGCATTGCGCCGTTCCGGGCGATTGATGGTCAGCGACAGGATCGCGCCGTCGCGCTCGACCACCAGGCTGTCCGGCGCCGCGCTCATGCGAACTCCTTGCCGGCCAGCCGGGCCTGGGCCTGGGCATATTCCTGGCGCAGGGTGGCGACGATCTTGGCGGCCGGCCGCACGCTGTCGATGCCGCCCACGCCCTGGCCGGCGCCCCAGATGTCCTTCCAGGGCTTGACCCGGGTGGAGCCGAAATTCGACGCGCCGGCGTCCGGCTCGGGCAGGTTGGCGGGATCCAGCCCGGCCGCGGCGATGCTCGACTTCAGGTAGTTGCCCGGGATGCCGGTGAAGAACGGCGTATAGAGGATGTCCGACGCGCTGGCCTCGACGATGGCCTGCTTGTAGCCGTCCGAGGCATTGGCTTCGGTGCTGGCGATGAAGCGCGTGCCCATGTAGGCGAAGTCCGCGCCCATGGCCAGCGCGGCCAGGATGCCCGCGCCCGACGTGATGGCGCCCGACAGGATCACCGGGCCGTCGTAGAAGCGCCGCACCTCGGACAACAGCGCGAACGGGCTGAGCGTGCCCGCATGGCCGCCGGCGCCCGCGCACACCAGGATCAGGCCGTCGACGCCGGCTTCCAGGGCTTTTTCGGCGTGGCGCACGGTGGTCACGTCATGGAAGACCTTGCCGCCCCAGTCGTGGATGCCGGCCACCAGGTCGCCGGGCGCGCGCAGGCTGGTAATGATGAAGGGCACGCGGTGCTTGCCGCACAACTGCAGGTCCTGCTCGAGGCGGTCGTTCGACTTGTGGATGATCTGGTTCACCGCGAACGGCGCCACCACCGCCGCCGGGTCGGCCTGGCGGCGGGCCGCCAGGCCTTCCTGGATCTCGGCCAGCCATTCGTCCAGCAGGGCCTGGGGGCGCGCGTTGAGGGCGGGGAACGAGCCCATCACCCCGCTGGCGCATTGCGCCAGCACCAACTGGGGATTGGACACGATGAACATGGGCGAGCAGATGACCGGCAGCGTCATTTGCGCGTAGAGCTGGGAAGCCAGGGCGGGAGACTGGGTAGCGTCGCGTGCGTTCATGAGATTGGGCAGACAGGCAAGGTTGAAAGTCGTCGTCAAGCGTGCTTATAATTACCTACCGGATGTCCGGTAATTAATTATCTACCATTTAACGGCACGCGCCCGGGGCCTGTCAATGCAGGCCGGCCGCGCGCCGGGACCCGTTTCCATGCCCGATCGCCCGATTCCCGCCAAGCGTCCGCGCGCCGGCCGTCCGCCCACGCTGGAGGCCCCGCGCGAGCGCATCCTGGAAGAGGCCGCCCGGCTGTTCGCCCGCTGCGGCTACGAAAGCAGCTCGGTGGCCGACCTGGCCGCCGCCATCGGCGTCTCCAAGGCCGCCATCTACCATTACTACACCACCAAGCAGGACATCTACGACGCCATCATCCTCGACGTGCTGAGCGGCATGACCGCGGCGGTGTCGCAGGCGGTGGCGCAGGCGCCCAGCGCGGTCGAGCGGCTGCGCAGCTTCATGCTGGCCCATGCCCGCTACTTCGAGGACCACCACGCGCAGTTCGTCACCATGCTGGTGGGCTATTCCGGCATGGCCATCACCGAACGCGAAGACGCGGCGCGGCTGCGCGACGGCTACGAGCGCCTGCTGCGCGACATCATCGCCGGCGGCATCGCCAGCGGCGAGTTCCGCGCGCTGGACGTCGCCGCCACCGGACGCGCCGTGCTGTCGATGCTGAACTGGATGGCCCGCTGGTACCAGCCGGGCGGCCCCCAGACCGCCGAGGCCATCGCGGCCGGCTACTTCGATCTGCTGTCCGGCGGCCTGGCCGCCCGGGCCTAGCGCGGCCCGCCATCTTCCGATTCCGTTCTATAGGCTTTTCATCATGGCTCTCGATACTGAAACCCTGAACCTGCTGCTGGAGGCGGTGCGCCGCTTCGTCGCCGACCGGCTGGTGCCGGCCGAAGAGGCCCTGGCCCATACCGGCGAGATCCCGCCCGACATCGTCGCCGAAATGCGCGAGCTGGGCCTGTTCGGCCTGTCCATCTCGCCCGACTATGGCGGTCTGGGGCTCAACATGGAAGAAGAGGTGCGGGTGGTGTTCGAGCTGGGCCAGACTTCGCCGGCGTTCCGGTCGCTGGCCGGCACCAACATCGGCATCGGCTCGCAGTCCATCGTGCTGGCCGGCACCGACCAGCAGCGCCAGCACTATCTGCCCAAGCTGGCCAGCGGCGAGCTGATCGGCTCGTTCGCCCTGACCGAGCCCGACGCCGGCTCGGACGCGATGTCGCTGCGCACCACCGCGACGCGCGACGGCGATCACTACGTGCTCAACGGCACCAAGCGCTTCATCACCAACGCCCCCATCGCCGGCCTGTTCTCGGTGATGGCGCGCACCGCGCCCGAGCGCAAGGCCTCTTCCATCTCGTGCTTCTTGGTCGACGCCGGCACGCCCGGGCTGACGCTGGGCAAGCCCGACAAGAAAATGGGCCAGGCCGGCGCGCTGACCTGCGACGTCGTGTTCGACAACTGCCGCGTGCCGGCCACGGCGCTGCTGGGCGGCGAGGAAGGCAACGGTTTCCGCACCGCCATGCGCGTGCTCGACAAGGGGCGCCTGCATATTTCCGCCCTGTGCGTGGGCCTGGCCGAGCGCCTGGTGCGCGACGCCGTGCGCTACGCGACCGAGCGCAGGCAGTTCGGCCAGCCGATCGCCGAGTTCCAGCTGGTGCAGGCCATGATCGCCGACAGCCAGGCCGAACTGTACGCCGCCCGCTCGATGGTGCTGGACGCCGCCCGCAAGCGCGATCGCGGCGAGAACACCACCCTCGAGGCCGCCTGCTGCAAGCTCTACGCCACCGAAATGGTGGGCCGCGTGGCCGACCGGGCGGTGCAGATCCACGGCGGCGCGGGCTACATATCCGAGTACGCGGTCGAGCGGTTCTATCGCGACGTGCGGCTGTTCCGCATCTACGAGGGCACCTCGCAGATCCAGCAACTGGTGATCGCGCGCGAGACGATCAAGGCGCTCTCGTAGCCGGCGTTCTTGTGCGCGTCGCGCACAAGAACGTGCGGAAAACGGAATACGCCTTTGCCATGGCAAGGGCTAATATGCAGAGTTCCCTTTCGCTATCGCATTCCCACTATGTCGCAACGACCCGCTCCCCTGACCGGCATCCGTGTGCTGGACCTGACCCGCGTGCTGGCCGGCCCCTGGTGCACCCAGAACCTGGCCGACCTGGGCGCCGAAGTCATCAAGATCGAACGCCCGGGCGCCGGCGACGACACGCGCGCCTGGGGCCCGCCGTATCTGAAGGACGCCGCCGGCAACGACACCACCGAAGCCGCCTACTACCTGAGCGCCAACCGCAACAAGTATTCGGTGGCGCTGGACATCGCCTCGCCGCGCGGCGCCGAACTGGTGCGCGAGCTGGCGCGCCAGAGCGACATCCTGGTGGAGAACTTCAAGGTCGGCGGCCTGCGCAAGTACGGCCTGGACTACGACAGCCTGAAGGCCGACAACCCCGGCCTGATCTACTGCTCGATCACCGGCTTCGGCCAGACCGGCCCCTATGCCAGCCGGCCCGGCTACGACTTCATGATCCAGGGCATGGGCGGGCTCATGAGCATCACCGGCGAACGCGACGACCTGCCGGGCGGCGGCCCGCAGAAGGCCGGGGTGGCGGTGGCCGACCTGATGACCGGCATGTATTCCACCGTGGGCATCCTGGCCGCGCTGCACGAACGCGGCCGCAGCGGCCTGGGCCAGCACATCGACATGGCGCTGCTCGACTGCCAGGTCGCCATGATGGCCAACCAGAACCTCAACTACATGACCTCGGGCCAGGCGCCGCGGCGCGCCGGCAATGCGCACCAGAACCTGGTGCCGTACCAGGTATTCGCCGCCAGCGACGGCCACCTGATCGTCGCCGTGGGCAACGACAGCCAGTTCCGCAACTATTGCCGTGTCATCGGCCTGCCGGAGCTGGCCGACGACCCGCGCTTCGCCACCAACCCGCAGCGCGTGCAGAACCGCGACACGCTGGTGCCGCTGCTGGCCGAACGCATGGCCACCGGCGAGCGCGACCACTGGCTGGCCGAGCTGGAAGCGGCCGGCGTGCCGGCCGGCCCGATCAACACGCTGGACCAGGTCTACCAGGACCCGCAGGTGCAGGCGCGCGAGATGCGGCGCGAGCTGCCGCATCCCACCGCCGGCACCGTGCCGATGGCCGCCAGCCCGCTGAAGTTTTCCGGCAGCCCGGTGCAATACCGCCGTCCGCCGCCCCTGCTGGGCGAGCATACCCGCCAGATCCTGGCCGAGCGGCTGGGAATGTCGGAGGAAGAAATCCTGGCGCTGGCGCAGCCGCGCGGGTAGCCCGGGTGCCAGGCCGTCTCAAGGCCCCGGAACGGTCTCTGACACCCATGGGGTGTCAGGCACCTGGGCCTCCGGGGCTCGCCCATCGGGTGTCGGACACCCGGGGCGCTGGCGGACCAGGCAGCGGCGGCGCGCATCGCCCAACAGACATGAACAGGAAGGAGCACATTCGATGACAGACATCCAGACCATCGCCGTCGTAGGCGCCGGCGCCATGGGGCGCGGCATTGCGCAGATCGCCGCGCAGGCGGGCGTGCAGGTGCGCCTGTACGACACCAGCGCCGATGCCGTGGGCGCGGCGCGCGAGTCGCTGCGCCAGCTGTGGGACAAGCTGGCGCAGAAGGGCAAGCTCAGCGCCGCCGATGCGGACGCGGCGCTGGCCCGCGTGCAGCCGGCCGCGTCGCTGGACGAGCTGGCCGATTGCCAGGTGGTCGTCGAAGCCATCGTCGAGCGCCTGGACATCAAACGCGAGCTGTTCGCCAAGCTCGAAGACATCGTCGGCCCGGACTGCATCCTGGCCTCCAACACCTCCTCGCTGTCCATCACCGCCATCGCGGCCGCCTGCAAGCGCCCGCAGCGCGTGGCCGGCTTCCATTTCTTCAACCCCGTGGCGCTGATGAAGGTGGTGGAAGTCATCGACGGGCTGCGCAGCGACCCCGCCGCCGGCGACGCGCTGGCCGCGCTGGCGCGCCGCATGGGGCATACTCCCGTGCGCGCCAAGGACATGCCCGGCTTCATCGTCAACCACGCGGGCCGCGGCATGAACATCGAGGGCCTGCGCGTGGCGCAAGAAGCCGTCGCGCCGTTCGCGCAGATCGACGCGATCATGCGCGAGCAGGCCGGCTTTCGCATGGGGCCGTTCGAGCTCATGGATCTCACCGCGCTGGATGTCTCGCATCCGGTCATGGAATCCATCTACCGCCAATTCTTCGACGAGCCGCGCTTCCGTCCGTCGCCCATCACCACGGTGCGGCTGGCCGGCGGGCTGATCGGCCGCAAGGCGGGCGAGGGCTTCTATGCCTATCCGGACGGCCAGAAGCAGGTACCCGCCGAGCCGGCCGTGCCGGCCGCGCAAGCCGGCCTGCGCGTCTGGATCAGCCCAGCCCATGAAGAAGGCCATGCGCGCGCGCAGGCCTTGCTGGAAACGCTGGAAGCCAGCATCGTCGACGCCGCCGAGCCGCCCGACGACGCCCTGATCCTGGTCACGCCGTATGGCGAGGACGTCTCCACCTGCGCCTATCAACAGGGCCTGGATGCGGCCCGCACGGTGGGGCTGGACACCCTGCATCGCCTGGAGGCCGGCAAGCGGCGCACGCTGATGCTGTCGCCGGCCACGCAGGCGCGCTGGCGCGACGCCGCCCATGCGCTGCTGGCGGGCGACGGCACGCCGGTCAGCGTCATCCAGGATTCCCCCGGCTTCGTCGCGCAGCGCATCGTGGCCTGCATCGTCAACGTCGCCGCCGAGATCGCCCAGCAGGGCATCGCCACGCCGTCGGACATCGACCGCGCCGTCACGCTCGGGCTGGGCTATCCCGCCGGGCCGCTGGCCATGGGCGACGCGCTGGGCGGCGCGCGCATCCTGGAGATCCTGCGCAACCTGCAGCGCGTCACGGGCGACATGCGCTACCGCCCCAGCCTGTGGCTGCAGCGGCGCGTGCAACTGGGCCTGTCGCTGCTGGCCGAGCCGGCGGCCTGACCGGCGATGGCGCGGCCGCGCGGCGCCTGGCTTCACGCCGCCGCGTCGCGGCGCCGCGCTGGCCGCTGTGGCGCGCGCGGGTCGGCGCCCAGGTGCGCCAGCAGGCCCTGCATGGGCGCGGACAATTCCTCCCAGGCGCGAAAGCACAGGCATAGCTGCCGGCGCGCCCAGTCGTCGGCCAGCGCCACCACCTGGTACGGGTAGCGGCGCCGGTGGCGGCTGGCGATGCCGCGCGGCACGATGCCCACCCCGACCCCGTGCGAGACCATCTCGCACAAGCCCTCGAACGTCTTCATGCGAATGCGCGGCGCCAGCGCGCCGCCGGCCGCGCGCGCATGCTCGTCGATATGGTCTTGCAGCGCGTTGCCCGGCGCCAGCCCGACGAACGGCTCGTCCAGGACTGCGGCGAAATCCACCGTGCCGGCCGCCGCGAGCCGGTGTCCGGCCGGCACGATCAAGGCCAGGTGATCCTTCGCCACCGGCTGCAGGCGCAGTCCATGCGGCTCGACCGCATCGGACACGATCCCGGCCTGCGCCAGCCCCGCCGCGATGGTCCGCACGATTTCCGCGCTGGTGCGCTCCTTCAGTTCGATGCGCAGGCGCGGCCGGGCCGCCAGCCACGGCGCCAGCTGGCGGGGCAGGAATTCGGTCAGGGCCGCGGTGTTGGCGTACAGGTGCAGGGTGCCGCGTTCACCGGCCGCGAAGTCCTGCAGTTCGCCCCGCAGCAGCGCCTGCTGCCGCAGGATGATGCGCGCATGGTGGGCCAGGGCCTCGCCGGCCTCCGTGGTGGCCACGCCGCGATGGCGGCGTTCCAGCAGCGGCACGCCGGCATCGGCCTCGATGCTGCGCAGCCGCTCGCTGGCCGAGGCCAGCGCCAGGTTGGCGCGCACCGCGCCCTGGGTGATGCTGCCGGCATCCACCACGCACAGGAACAGGCGCAGGTCCGCGAGATCGAGCCGCATGGGGCCTCCTGGTGCCTTCGGCCGAACCGAAGGCAGGAACGATAAAACCACATTGTGCCAAGGCGGCGGCGCGGCTCCAATACCGGCATGAACGAACTTTCGCCTTTCTTGTTGCTGGTGTTCGCCGCGACCTTCCTGGCCGCCGGCCTGGTCAAGGGCGTCACCGGCATGGGCCTGCCCACCGTCGCCATGGGCCTGCTGGGCGCCGCCATGTCGCCGGCCGCCGCGGCGGCCATGCTGGTGATCCCCTCGTTCGTGACCAACGTCTGGCAATTGCTGGCCGGGCCCGCCACCGTCCGGCTGGCCGTCCGCCTATGGCCCATGATGCTGGGCATCGTCGCGGGCACGGTTGGCGGCGCCGCTTTGCTGGTCAGGGTCGACCCGCTGTGGTCGGGCGTGGCCCTGGGCATGGCGCTGATCGTATACGCAGGTTATGCCCTGGCGGCGCCGGCGTTTGCCGTCCCGCCCCGCATCGAACCCTGGCTGTCGCCGCTCGTCGGCCTGGTCACCGGCACCATCACTGGCGCCACCGGCGTGTTCGTGATGCCGGCTGTGCCTTATCTGCAGTCGCTGCGCCTGGAGCGGGACGAGCTGGTCCAGGCGCTCGGGCTGTCGTTCACGATCTCCACCGTGGCGCTGGCCGGCGGCCTGATGGCCCACGGCGCCTTCCGGCTGGAGCAACTGGCGCTGTCGGCCCTGGCCATCGTGCCCGCCCTGGCCGGCATGTGGCTGGGGCAGGCGATCCGGGCGCGCATCAGCCCGCGCACGTTCCGGTTGTGTTTCTTGCTGTTCCTGCTGGCGCTGGGAGCAGAGCTGGTTGCGCGGCCATTTTTCTGACAGCCCCTTGGCGGGTGTCCGCGCGGCCTTTTATTCACAAGAGAGGAGACCGCCATGACCCATGAGTCGCGCCAGCCTGGCGCAGCATCCCGCCATTGCTCCCGTCTCGCGC
Source organism: Bordetella genomosp. 2 (assembly GCF_002261345.1). Taxonomy (GTDB): domain Bacteria; phylum Pseudomonadota; class Gammaproteobacteria; order Burkholderiales; family Burkholderiaceae_B; genus Bordetella_A. Next base: position 225,092 of record NZ_NEVT01000002.1, read on the forward strand.
CATGGCTGGCGGCATGCGCCCTGTGCCTGCCGTCCGTGCCGTCGACACAAGCCGCCGGCGCGCCCGAAGTCACCCCGGAGCAGACCTATCAATTGGCGCTGGAAGCCCGCACCGTGCGCGACTATGCCGCCATGCTGGCATTGTTGCGCCAGGCCGGCGAAGCCGGCGAACTGGCCGCCCAGGAAATGCTGGGCAGCGTGCTGCTGGCCGGCCCGGCCTTGTATGGCGATGCGGTGCCGGCGGACCCTTGCGAAGCGGCGTCCTGGACCCGTCGCGCCGCGGCCCGGGGCAGCGCGGTCGGCCGGCATCAGCGCGAAGTCCTGAATGGCTTGCGGGACCTGCCCGGGGGCAGCGCCGGCTGCGCGCTGCAATGACAATAAAAAACCCGGCACAGCTTGCGCTGGCCGGGCTTCTTGCGGGCGGGATGCGGCGCGGGCTTACTTGACCGCGTTCACCATGTACTCGACCGCGGCGCGGATATCGGCCTCGGACGCATTGGCGGCGCCGCCCTTGGGCGGCATGGCGCCCTTGCCGGTCATGGCGACCTTCACCATGGCGTCGATGCCGGTCTTGATGTACGGTTCCCAGGCGGCCTTGTCGCCGAACTTGGGCGCGTTGGCCACGCCGGTGCCGTGACAGGCGAAGCAGGTGCTCTTGTACAGTTTTTCGCCGGCCGGGTTGACGGCGGCCTGTTCCTGCGGCGCTGCTTCAGGCTTGGCTTGCGGGGCGGCCTCGGCCTTGGGCGCGGCGGCAGCGGCGGGGGCAGGCGCCGGCGTCGCGGCGGGGGCGGCCGCCTGCTTGGCTTCTTCAGGCTTGGCGCCTTCCTGGGCGGGCGCGGCCGGCTCTTCGAACGAACCGCCGGACTCGTTGGCCATGTAGACCACCGCGCGGGCCACTTCGTAGTCGCTCAGCGCCGGGTTGCCGCCCTTGGCGGGCATGGCGCCCTTGCCGTGCAGCGCGACATCCAGCATGGATTCGAATCCGCTCTTGATGAAAGGCGCCCAGGCGGCCTTGTCGCCCAGCTTGGGGGCGCCCGCCACGCCGGCGGTGTGGCAGGCCGTACAGACGGCCTGGAAGACTTGTTCGCCGGTCTTGAAGACCTTGGGCGCATTGGCGTCGACCAGCTCGAAGCCGGCCACCGGGGCGATGCGCCGGGCCACGGCTTCTTCGGTCAGGCTGTCGGAGCCGGCACCGGTCTTGGTGCCCGAGGCCACCATGCTCACCAGCAGAAGAATGATGACGATGGGGATCAGGAAAGCCAGCACGATCGTGACGATCAGCTGCTTGGGCGACTTGATGGGCGAGGCGTGTTCTTCGTTGTGTTCCTGCTCGTTGCTCATAACCAAATCCTGCAAATCGGGTACCGGGGCGCCTGATGGCGGCAACAGAAGAATAACTACAGCGCAAGGCATCGGCCAAGAAATCAGACCCATCCCCGCATGCAAACGATGGATTATATAACGGCCCGCCCGGCCGGCACGCGGGGCGCCACGAGCGCGGGCGCGGGGCGCCCCGGCAGAGACTCAAAACTTCGGTACAATAGCGCCTCTTCGCGCCCGTAGTTCAATGGATAGAATGAGAGTTTCCGAAGCTCTTGATACAGGTTCGATTCCTGTCGGGCGCGCCAGAATATCAATGGCCTGGTTTTTCCTGGGCCCGAAGCGCGCAGATCAGCGCGCCTGAAGCTCCTGATTTCGCTGACATCGGCCGGGTCATCGAGGACGTCCATGGCGAAGACCTGGGAGCGATCATCGCCGCCACTCTCTCTCAATTTGCTCCACCATCGCCCCGGCCACCGGCGTTTGCTCCCTGGCTTTCAGGGTGACCATCCCCAATACACGGCTCACCCTGGGCTGCACCAGCGGTCGGACGACCAATCCCAGACTCAGTGCATCTGCCAGCGTGCCCTCTGGCACGATGGCAATCCCCACGCCTTTCGCCACGAACTGCATCATCGTGGTGAACTGCGTCACGGTAATCGTGTGCGCCAGGTTCAACCCTGCCGTTACCGCTGTTGCATCGATCAACCTCCTGGTACGCGAATCGGACGGTAGCGACACCATCTGTTCGTTCTGAACCGCGCTCCACGACACCTGTTTGCGCTTCTCCAGCGCATGGCCCTTGGGCAGCACCACATGAAAGTACTGCGTGCTCAATGGTTTTTGCGTGAAGATCGAAGCAATATCGTCCAGGTAGGTCAGTCCGATATCCGCCACCCCTGACCTGACGCTTTCAATGACATTGCCGTGTACGCCTTCGTAGACGTGGATATTCACCCCAGGATGTTCGCGCTTGTAGCGTGCCACGATGGACGGCAGCACCGTGCAAGCTACCGACATCACGGACGCAATAACTACCTGCCCCCGCTGCTGGGTAGACCGCCCTTGTACGGCTTTCAGGTAGATCTGCATATCGTTCAACACCCGTTCGGCCAAGGCGACGAATTCTTTGCCGGCCTCGGTGATTTCCACGCTGCGGGTGGTGCGGTTGAACAGAGTCAGGCCGACCAGGCGTTCCACGCGTTGTACGGTGCGCGTCAGCACGGGTTGGGAGATTTCCAGTGCAATGGCGGCGGCGTTGAAGCTGCCGTAGTCGGCCACGGTTTTGACGGCTAGCAGTTCCTTGGCGCTGAGGTCGAGCTGGTCGGGATGGATCATGGCGGTCACTCGCAAGACAGATGGCGACGAACAAAGCGGCGCTCGCCGCATTTCCTATTTATGCTGATTCGACAATTATCTCAGTCAATAGATTCCAATTGGAAATAATAAGCGCAGTCTCTAAGATCAGCTCATCCCCTTCAAGGAGCAGAAGAGATGAGCGCAGCCATGCAGGAAGATCGGGTCGATGCGGGCGTCGATCTGGTGGAGTACTACTACGAAAAGGGCTTTAGCGATGGCCTGCCGGTAGTGCCGCCGACGCAGGAAAAAATCGACGCCGTGGTGCGGGCGTTGGGCGGGGATCCGGAATTCGTTGAATGCAAAGTGGCGCCGCGTTGGGGAGAACTGACGCGCGAGGTGCTGGCTATCAATATGGTGATGGCGGGCTGCAAGCCGGAATACGCGCCGGTGGTGCGGGCGGCCATGCTGGCGTTGACGGATGCGGCGTTCAACCTGAATGGCGTACAGGCCACCACGCATGTGGCTTCGCCGCTGATCGTGGTGAATGGGCCGCTGGCGCAGGCGCTGGGCATGAACGGCGGGGCAAATGCGTTTGGGTCGGGCAACCGGGCCAATGCGACGATCGGGCGGGCGGTGCGCCTGGTCATGCTGAATGTGGGCGGCGCCTGGCCGGGAGACTTGGACAAGAGCACGTTGGGGCATCCGGGCAAATACACATATTGCGTGGCCGAGAACGAGGCGCAGAGCCCGCTGGCGCCGTATCACGTGGAACACGGCTATCGGCCGGAAGATTCCACCGTGTTCGCCATTGCGGCCGAGGCGCCGCATAGCGCGACCAACCACGTGTCGAATGATCCGGAAGGCATCCTGGACACGATCTGTTCCGCCATGAGCACGATCGCATCGAATACGGCGGTGCTGGGCGGTCATATGGCGGTGGCGCTGGGACTGGAGCACGCGCGCACGATTGCGCAGCATGGCTGGAACCGGGCGGATATCCGCAATTACATCTTCATGAATCACGGCAATCGGTTCATCGATCTGGCGTACGGCCATCGCTACGGCAAGGTCTACAACCGCAATTTACCCAAGTGGTACAAGCGCCAGGACGACACGCGCATTCCGATTATCCACAGCCCGGACAACATCCATTTGTTTGTGATGGGCGGCGAGGCGGGGCGGTTTTCGGCCGTGATTCCGGGGTGGGGACACATGAGTACGCCGGTGTTGCGGCCGGTGGATGTGGCGGCCGCGCCGGAAGGGCCGGATTGTTCCAGCGGCACTTGCACGCTGTAATCGGGAGACCACGATGTTGATGAAAGCAGAAAATGGCCAGGTCCGCGTCTATGATCCACGCGGCGCGATTCGGTCCGTGGCGCTGCCCACGGCGCCGCGGCGGCAACGTCTGGATGGCTTGCGCCTGGGCGTTCTGGACAACTCCAAATGGAATGCCAACAAACTGTTGCGCGGTTCGATCGAGGCACTGCGCAAAGAGATCGATTTTGCCGCGGTGAATTATTACGTGAAGCACAGCTTCTCGAAGGACGCGGCGCCAGAACTGATCGAACAGATCATCGCCGAGAACGATATTGTGCTGACCGCAATAGGCGATTGCGGCTCGTGCACCTCCGGTTGCTTGCGCGACGCGATTGCGTTGGAGCAGCAGGGTGTGCCGACCGCGGTGATCGTGACGACCGAGTTCGTGAAGGAAACGGTGCTGACGCGCCAGGCGCTGGGTATGCACGAACTGGAGCCCATCATCATTGCGCATCCGGTCAGCTCGATCACGATGGAAGAGGTGGCGCACCGGGTGTCGCAGATTCTGCCGCAGGCGCAGGCAGTTTGGCAGGGTTTGCAAAGCGGTGCGGCACAGGAATACCTGAAATCCCATAGAACGCCCGACTGATTGCCGGGTTGCGGCGGCGGTGCCGCCAGGCTGCGTATGCGGCCTGGCCGGACCGGCGGGTTTATTGACGTAGGTTCATGGGCGGGGGCGGGGCATGGGCGCGCTATCCGGATTGCGGGTGCTGGATCTTTCGCGGGTGCTGGCCGGCCCTTGGTGCGCGCAGACGCTGGCGGACCTGGGGGCCGAGGTGGTCAAGGTGGAACGTACCGGCGCGGGGGACGATACCCGGGCCTGGGGGCCGCCTTGGCACAGTACGCCGTCGGGCGGCGAGCGGGATTCCGCTTACTTTCTCAGCGCGAACCGCAACAAGCAGTCGATCGCGGTGGATTTCTCGCGGCCAGAGGGCGCGGCACTGGTGCGCCAGATGGCGACGCGCTGCGATGTACTGGTCGAGAACTTCAAAGTGGGCAGTCTGGCGCGTTATGGCTTGTCGTACGAAGACCTGGCGCCCTTGAACCCGCGTCTGGTGTATTGCTCGATCACGGGTTTCGGGCAACACGGGCCTTATGCGCAGCGCGCGGGCTACGACTTCCTGATCCAGGGCATGGGCGGGCTGATGAGCATTACCGGCATTCCGGATGGACAGCCGGGCGCGGGCCCGCAGAAGGTGGGCGTGGCGCTGACGGATCTGCTGACAGGAATGTACGCTGCCACGGGCATTCTGGCCGCGGTGATGGAAAGCCGGGCCACCGGGCAGGGGCAGCACCTGGATGTGGCGCTGCTGGATGTACAGATCGCCAGCCTGGCCAACCAGGCCATGAATTATCTGGTGGGCGGCACGGCGCCGGGCCGCTTGGGCAATGCGCATCCCAATATCGTGCCGTACCAGGATTTCCGGACCCGCGATGGCTATCTGATTCTGGCGGTGGGCAATGACCTGCAGTTCCGGCGGTTCTGCCAGGTTTGCGGGCAGGCGGCATGGGCGGACGATCCGCGCTTCGCGACCAACCCCGCGCGCATCGCGCATCGGGATGAGCTCGTGGCCTCGATTGCCGCGGCCATGGTGCGGCACGACACGGCGGACTGGATAGCCAAGCTGGAAGCGGCGGGCGTGCCGTGCGGACCGATCAACACCATCGCCCAGGCGTTCGCGGACGAGCACGTGGTGCAGCGGCAGGCTCAAGTGTCGATTGCATCGGCCCGGAAGGGCCAAGTGCCTTCGGTGGCGAATCCGATCCGGTTGTCGCGCACGCCGGTGGAGTACCGCCATGCGCCGCCGGGGCTGGGACAGGATACCCGGCAGGTGCTGGGAGAGCTGTTGGCCATGACTCCCGGAGATATCGATCGATTGATGGAGCAAGGGGTGGTGGCAGGCAGCTAAGCCCCCTTCAGGCAGGCGCATCACCATAACCATAGCCTTCAAAGGAGCGAGACATGAAAGCCATTCAATTAGCGGCGGGACTGCTGCTGGGCGCGGCGACGGCGGTGCAGGCCGCGCCGGCATCGGCCGCGCCGGTGTATCCCAACAAGCCGATTACCCTGATCGTGCCGTTTCCGGCGGGCGGGCCGACAGATATCGTGGCGCGGGTGGTGGGGCAGAAACTATCCGCAGACCTTGGCCAGACCGTGGTGATCGATAACAAACCGGGAGCCAGCAGCGTAATCGGTGCGGGCCAGGTGGCGCGGGCGCCGGCGGACGGTTATACGCTGCTGCTGAATTATTCGGGGCACGTGATCAACCCATATTTGAAGGCGGATTTGCCTTTCGATCCGCTGAAGGATTTTGTGCCCATTGTGGGACTGGCATCCACGCCGCAGATTCTGGTTGTGTCGCCCAAGATAAAGGCGAAATCGCTGGCGGAGTTGATCCAGCAGGCCAAGACCTCGAAGGAGCCGCTGAGTTTTGCCTCATCCAGCGTGGGCGCGCCGGGACATTTGGCAGGCGAGCTGTTCGGCCAGATGGCCGGCGTGCGGCTCATGCACGTGCCCTACCGGGGTAGTGCGCCGGCGCTGACGGACTTGATAGGCGGGCAGGTGGACATGATGTTCGATAGCGCGCCGTCGTCGATTACCTTCGTGCGCTCCGGCAAGCTGCGCGCGCTGGGCGTGACTTCTACTGACCGTTCGGCTGTCGCGCCGGAGCTGCCCACCTTGAATGAGTCCGGGCTGAAGGGTTTTGCAATTACCACCTGGTATGGCGTGTGGGCGCCCAAAGGCACGCCGGCGGACATCGTGGCCCAGTTGAACCAGGCGTTGAACAAGGTATTGGCCGACCCCGCCGTCAGGGAAAAGCTGCTGCAGGCCGGAGCGGATCCGCTGGGCGGCTCGCAAGAAGGCTTCGCGGCATTTTGCCAGTCGGAATCGGAACGCTACGGCGCCATTGTGAAAGCCGCGCATATACAGCCTCAAGCGTAAAACGGAGAAAGGCGTGAGCAAGCATGCCAAGGTGTTGATTCTGGGTTCCGGGCCGGCGGGCTACAGCGCTGCTATTTACGCGGCGCGCGCCAATCTGCGGCCGGTGTTGATTACCGGCATGGCGCAGGGCGGGCAGCTGATGACGACCACGGATGTGGAGAACTGGCCCGGCCACGGGGCCGGAATCCAGGGGCCGGAACTGATGCAGCACTTGCAGGCGCATGCCGAACGCCTGGATACCGAGATCATCCTGGACCATATCGTCCAGGTCGATGTGTCGCGGCGTCCGTTCTCGCTGATGGGCGATGGCGGGGCCCGTTATACCTGCGATGCGCTGATCATCGCCACCGGCGCGGCGGCACAGTACCTGGGCCTGCCATCCGAGCAAGCATTCATGGGGCGGGGCGTGTCGGGCTGCGCGGTGTGCGATGGATTCTTCTATCGCGACCAGGACGTGGTGGTGGTGGGCGGTGGCAATACGGCGGTGGAAGAGGCGCTATACCTGGCCGGATTATGCCGTAGCGTGACGCTGGTGCATCGGCGCGACAAGTTCCGCGCCGAACCGATTCTGGTGGACCGGCTGATGGCGCAGCAGGCGACCGGCGTGGTGCGGCTGAAACTGTCCTGCGAACTGGACGAGGTGCTGGGCGATGCGTCGGGGGTGACAGGCGTGCGTCTGCGCCAGGTGCGGACGGGGGAGCGGGAAGCCGTGGATACGCGTGGCGTGTTCATTGCGATTGGCCACAAGCCGAACACCGCCATCTTCCAGGGACAATTGGCGATGGAGAACGGGTATATCCAGACGCAGGGCGGCGCACTGGGGCTGGCCACGCAAACTTCAGTGGCCGGCGTGTTTGCCGCGGGCGATGTGCAGGATCATGTATATCGCCAGGCCATTACCAGCGCGGGCACGGGATGCATGGCGGCGCTGGATGCGCAGCGCTGGCTGGAAAGCCAGGCCGACGTGGTTCAAACTTGAGGTCAGGCTTGTGCCTGCGCGGTCTGGGCATTGCCGTGCTGCCCAGACCGCTGGGTGATGCCGTGCCTGGATTGCAGCGTATCGAAACGCCCGACCAGCCCCCCCACCAGAGATACATGGATGGGCTATCACCACGACCTGCGGTACATGGATCGGCTGCGGGCAATGCTGGATATCGCCGGTACGATGCTGGCGGGCTCCGCGTCCTAGCCCGCCTGGCCGCTGCCAGGACGCCAACCCGCAGCGGCCATCTCGAAGCTGGCAAAGTCGAACCCGGGCGCGACGGTGCAGCCTACCAGGGTGAAACGCCCCAAGGGCCTGGCGGCTTGCCAGAAGCCGGCGGGCACCACAGCCTGCGGCCGTTCCCCGTTGGCCAGGTCGATCCCCAGCGTGATGTCCTCGACTTGCTCGCCATTGGATACGCTCAGCAGCAGTGGGTCGCCGGCATAGAAATGCCAGACTTCCGCCGCATCGCGGACGCGGTGCCAGTGAGACTTGTCGCCGGCTTCAAGCAAATAGTAGATTGCCGTGGAATGGGCGCGCGCCTGGCCCTGGGCATCGCGGAAAGTTTCGACGAACCACCCGCCTTCCGGATGACGTTGCATGCCCAGGGTGTGGATGATCTGGCTGGCTTCCATGTCGATGCTCGCTGTGTTTCTGGAACGATTGCTTTGGATACGGACCGTCGGCCCATACGTGCAGGCCCGGACCGCCGGTGTCATAGCGTACCGCGGGCTGCGTCAACCGCCGCGCGCGCACGCTGAACCAGCCGCAGCAGCCAGCCCGCCGGCGATTCGGCCAAGGGGCTGGCGGTGCGCCACGATTTTCCTAATAACCCTCGCGGCCGTATCAGCGGCGCGAGGCGTGCCGGCGTCGGGATCGAATGGCCCACATCTGCAGCGCCGAACCCAGCGCGAAGACCAGCAGCCATGCCGCCAACGTGCCGCGCACGATGGGTGATTCCGGTCCGGCGGCCAGAGGGTGGGCAACCGGCAGGCGCGTCAAGGTTTCGTTGATGCCAGGCACCAGCAGCAGGAAGAAGCTGAACGAGAATCCGAACTGGGACAGATACGCTTGTGTGCGCCCCAGCACCGGCAGCCGCGGCGCGGCCAAGGCCCCGCCTATGGCCAGCAACGCCAGGATGCCCAATGCGTGGCCCACGTTGAATCCGCCGGTACTGGAAAGCCCGAACGACGTCACCACAGCCAGCACCAGCCCGCCCAGGTAGAGCTTTCCCGAGACGGTGGCGCGCTCGATCCCTCGGTGGCGCCAGAAGCTGTAGACGCCCGCCACAAAGGGAATGGCGCTGACAAGGGTGTGAATTACCCCCAGGGTGGAAAGAGGATGCGGCATTTGATGAGAGCTCCGATAAAGCGGGATGGTGCCTGTTGGCAACCAACTAGTTGGTCGATTGATGGTGCAAAAAATAGCGGCCCGTCCCGATCAGGCCGCCGCCAGCCTGGCGATCGCAGCGCGCGAGACAGCCTGGAAGGCCGCGGGGTCACCGAACGCGCGCGCCGTCAGCATGGCGCCGTGCACGGTGGACATGAATGTCCGGGCCTCCGCGGCGGCGCTGTCCCTCAGCTGGAACAGCCCCTTGGCCGAGCCTTCTTCCAGCACGGCGGCGATCCAGGCGGTCAGGTCGGCGAAATAGCCGCTGACTTCGTCCGCGATGTCTGGCGGAATCATGGGCATTTCGGCCACCAGCATGGCGCAGATGCATATGGGCGCCGTGCCCTCGCGTATGCATTTGGCCCAGTATTCCGTGTAGGCATTCAGCCGCGCCAGCGGATCGGGCACGTGGGCATCCAGGGCGGCCAGCCCTTCTCGTGCCTGCTGGCGGTGCAGCGTCACCACGGTCAGGACAAGTTCCGCCTTGCTGGGGAAATGATGATGGATGCTGGGCTTGCCGATGCGCACTCGTTCGGACAGGTCGGCATAGCTGAACCCGTTATAGCCGCCGGCGGCTAGCAGCACCTTGGTGTGCTCGGCGATTTCGGCGGCGCGGGGGGAGAGTTCCAGATTCATAGGCAGCCAATCTACTAGTTGGTCGGTTGGCTGTCAAGCACCCCATAACGTGCCCCGATGGCGCGACGCACGGTGTTGCCGTGCGTGCGCCTGCCTTTTCGATTTACGGCCCGTTTACTCCGGCTTGATCCCGGCCGCCTTGACCACCCCGCCCCACTTTCGCAATTCAGCCTTCTGGAAGTCATCCAGCTCCGCGGCGGTCGTCGTCCAGGCCTGGGTCGCCGAATGGCGGAAGAAATCCTGGGCGCCCTGGCTGCCCACGGCCGCCACCAACCACTGCCGCAAGGCATCGGCTACCGCGGCGGGCGTGCCGCGCGGCACGTAGGCGGCAAACCAGTAACCCATGTCGTAACCTTTGATGCCGGCCTCGTCCAGGGTCGGCACCTGGGGAAGCCGCGGCAGGCGCTCCCGGGTAGATGCGCCCAGCGGGCGCAATCTGCCGGCTTCGATCTGCGACAAGCCGGTGACGGTGTCGATGACCATCATGTCGATATGGCCGCCCAGCAAATCATTGAGGGCATTGGGGTTGCTGTTGTAGCCCACCCAGACGATATCGGTGCCGGTCAGCTGCTTGAGCATTTCCCCCGCCATGCGGCTGGACGAATTGCCGCTGCCGAAGCTCAGTTTTCCCGGATCCTGCCGGGCGGCGCGGACCACATCGTGCACCGTCTTGAATGGCGCGTCCGCGCGCACCACCAGCACCTGGCCGCCGCGTCCCAGGCCGGTCAGGGGCATGAAGTCCGTCATCGGGTCGTACGGAAGCTTCTTGAAAAGATGGGGGTTGGCGGCCTGCGTCGTGTTGGTGGTGATCAGCACGGTATAGCCATCGCCGCGGGCACGGGCGACATGCTGCGCGGCGATCATGCCGCTTGCCCCCGGCCGGTTTTCCACCACGACGGCCTGCCCGGCCTGTTCGGTGACGGACGCCGACAGGGCGCGCGCCAACAGGTCGGTGGCGCTGCCGGCGCCGAATGGCACCACGAAAGTGATGGGCTTGTCGGGATAATCGGCGGCGTGCGCCGGCCAGGTGGCGGCGAAGCCGAGAAGCAGCGAAACCGCCGCCTGGCGGACCTTGCGTATTAACGTATGGGTCATGATGGTTGTCTCCTCAGTCGCGTGCGCGTCGCGCCAGGAAATCGCGCACGGTGGTTTTGTGTTCTTCTCCGCATAGCAGAATGGCCTGCATGGCCGCGGCTGCCTCTAGCGCCACCGGCAATGTCGATTCGGCGGCGTCCAGAACGAGGCGCTTGGCCATGCGCAGAGCCTGGGGCGGGTTGGATGCGATCCGCTTTGCCAACGCGGTACTGGTTTCATCCAGGGCGTCGGGTGCCACCACGCGCGACACCAGGCCCAGCTGCAATGCCGTGGCGGCATCGATGAACTCGCTGGTCAGCGTCAGTTCCAGCGCCTTGGCCCTGCCCACCAGCCGCGCCAGGAACCACGCGCCGCCTATGCCGGACACCAGTCCCAGCCGCAGAAAGCTCTCCGCGAACGTGGCGCGAGTACTGGCCACGCGCAGGTCGCACATCAGCGCCAGGTCGCAGCCCGCACCGACCGCGGCGCCGTTGACTGCCGCGATGGACGGCATCTGCAATGCCTGCAAGGCCAGGGTGATGCGATGCAGCGTTGATTTCAGCCTGGCGCGCACCTGTAGCGCCGTTCCCTGCATCAAGTCGGACCCGCGCTCCATGTCCTTCACATTGCCACCCGTGCAGAAGTGGCTGCCGGTGGACCTCAGCAGTACACAATGCACGTCGGGCAGCGTATTCGCCTGCTCCAGCGCGTCGGCCAGCGCCTGCGCCATGTCCACCGACATGGCGTTGCCGGTGCGGGGGGCGTTCATGCTCAGTACGAGCACGCCATCGGCAATGTCCTGCTGGACCAGCCCCGGTGCTGCGGATTCATCGGAACGCATTGCGGTCTCCTCTTTTTCATGTCGTGGGTTGTGATGCCATGGCCAGTGCGCCGCTTTCGACCATGGCATCGATCTCGGCCGCGCTGTAGCCGCACTCTCGCAGCACCTGGCGGTTGTGCTGCCCCAGTGTGGGAGCGGCCATGGCGGTACCCTGGCCGGCCATTGCGCCGGCCGGCCCGGGTGCGAAACCGGGCATGCGGACCTTCCCGGCCACCGGATGCTGCATCCAGCTGTCGATGCCACTGGCGGCGTATTCCGGCGATTGGACGACGTCGTCGTAGCTGGCAACCGGCGCGCACAGAATGTCGTGCTGCATCAACAGGTCTATCCACGCCTGCGTGGTGCGCCGCTGGAACAGCGGGGTCAGGGTGGCGCGCAGCGCATCGCGGTTCGCGACGCGGCTGGCGTTGCTGGCGTAGCGCGGGTCGAGCTCCAGCGCGGGCACGCCCAGCACGGCACACAGGGCCTGCCAGCGCTGGGGATGGTAGGCGGCCACCATGATCCAGCCGTCGCGGGTACGGTAGGCCTCGTTGGGAGCGGCGTATGGCGCCGCGCTGCCGGTCCGGGCCGGCAGCGCCCCGGCGGCGAAGTACGAGGCAAGGCCGATCTGCTGCAGCATCAGCGTTGCGTTGTACAGGCTGATGTCCAGGTACTGGCCCTGTCCGGTATGCTGCGCCGCGTTGCGCGCCGCCAGGATGGCGATGGTCGCCAGATAGCCGGTGACCATGTCCGCGACGGGAATCGCGACCTTCATGGGTTCGCTGTCCGCGCTGCCCAGGGTGCTCATCAAGCCGCTGGCGGCCTGGATGATGCCGTCCACGCCGGGGCGGTCGCGCAGCGGCCCCACCTGGCCGTAGGCGGAAATCGAGCAATACACCAGGCGGCGGTGGCTGCCGGCCAGCGCGGCGTAATCCAGGCCGAATGCGCGCATCACGCCCGGCCGGAAATTCTCCACCACCACGTCCGCGCCCTGTATCAGCCGGCGCGCGGCATCCCGGCCGTCCGGAGATTTCAGGTTGAGCGCCACGCCGCGCTTGTTGCGGTTGACGCTGAGGTATACCGCGCTTTCTCCCGCGATCCAGGGCGGGCCGATGCGCCGTCCCAGCTCTCCCTCCGGAGGCTCGATCTTGACCACATCGGCACCCATGTCGGCCAGCATCATGGTGCACACGGGACCCGCCAGCACATGCGAAAAGTCGATTACTCGCAAACCGCGCAAGCTGCGCTCGAACATACCCTGGCTCCTGGACGGCACGGCGCGACTGGCGGCCGTGCATGCTTGTCATGGCAGGCAGGATAGGCAGCGGCACCCGGAGGGGCAATCGACTTTATCGTCGCTATGCGTTGACTTTTTGTAAAAGCCCGCCTGCAGGCGGCTGCTCAGGAAGCCACGAGCGCCGCCAGCCAGTCGCGGAACGCGCGCAACGCGCCGGATGACGGCCTGCCCGTAGGCCAGGCGAAGTAATAGGTGTAGTCGCCGCGGTCGAGCACCATGCCCAGCGGGGCCTCCAGCGTGCCGTCCGCCAGTTCTTTTTCGATGAGCGCTTTCTGGGCCATGGCCACGCCGTGGCCTTCGATGGCCGCCTGATAGGCAAGCAACGAGGTTTCGTACTTCATGCCCTGCCCGGGGTGCACGTGGCGCAGGCCCGCCGCGCGCAGCCACAGCCCCCAGTCGTCCGGGCGCGCCATGGAATGCAGCAGCGTCTGCGCCGCCAGTTGCTTCTTGTACTTCAGACGCATGGCCGGCGCCGCCACGGGAATGAGTTCGTTGCGTACCAGTCGCAATGTGCGCACGCCCGCCCAACGGCCTTCGCCCAGTTCGATGCCGGCATCGATGTCTTCGCGCTGGAAGTCGAGCGGGGCGAACGAAGTCGTGACCTGCACGTCGATATTCTTGTGCAGCTGGTGGAAGCCGGCCAGGCGCGGAATCAGCCAGCGAACCGCGAAGGTAGCCGGCGAGCGTATTCGCAGGGTATCGCGGCCCGAACTGCTGCGGGTTACCGCCTGCGTGGCTTCCCGCAAGGCGGCGAACAGGGGCATCAAGTCGGACAGGTAGCGCGCGCCGGCGGGAGTAAGCTCCAGCCGGCCGCGAACACGCGCGAACAACGCTGTTCCCAGATAACTTTCCAGCGCGCGGACTTGCCTGCTCACCGCCGCGGGGGTGACGCATAATTCGTCCGCAGCCTTCGAGATGCTGAGCAGCCGGCCCGTGGCCTCGAAGGCCCGGGCGGGATTCAGGGGGGGCAGGAGATCGCGGCGGGCCATGGTCGGCAGAGCGGAACACGGAATGCGCCGCTACTATAACGCCAAAGCCCTTGGCCTCAGCTGTCCAGCCCGCCCATCAGCACGTACTTCACTTCGACGTATTCCTCGATGCCGTAGAAGCTGCCTTCGCGCCCGTAACCGGATTGCTTGACGCCGCCGAACGGCACTGACGCCGTGCCGACCGACCCTGAATTCAGGATCACCATGCCCGCCTGGATATCCCGGGACATGCGGAATGCCCGCCCGACGTCCCGCGTATAAGCATAGGCCACCAGGCCGTATTCGGTATTGTTGGCTCTTTCGACCACCTCGTCCTCGCGGCCAAAGCGGTAGACAGGAAAGACGGGCCCGAAAATCTCGGTACGGGCTATTGCCATTTCGTCATTCAGGCCGGTCAGGATAGTCGGCTCGTAGAACAGCCCGCCTTTGACATGGGGCTTGCCCCCCAGCAGTGCCGACGCACCCTGCCGCCGAGTGTCTTCCACCAGGCGCGCCACCTTGTCGAAGCCCGCCTGGTTAATGAGCGGGCCGACCACGAATTCCTGCTGCATTCCGCTGTCCACGCGTACCCGGGCGACTTTTTCGGCCAGGGCGGCAACGAAGCGATCATGTATGGCCTCTTGCACATAGATGCGGTTGGGCGAAATGCAAACTTGCCCCGAATTCCTGAGCTTGGCGGCCACCAGGCCCGCCACGGCCTGTTCCACGTCGGCATCGTCGAAGACGATGAACGGCGCGTTGCCGCCCAGTTCAAGCGTCATCTTCTTCAGCGCGCGCCCGCTGGCGGTCGCCAGCAGCTTGCCCACCGCAGTGGACCCGGTGAAGGAGATCTTGCGGATGCGGTCGTCCTGCGTAAACAGTTCGCCGATGGCCTGCGGGTTTCCGGTCACCATCTCGAATACGCCCTCGGGAATGCCCGCCTTGCGGGCGTACTCCAGCAGCTTGTATGCCGTCAGCGGCGTTTCCTCGGACGGCTTGATCACCATCGTGCAGCCCGCCGCCAGCGCCGTGGCCACCTTGCGAGTAATCATCATGAAAGGAAAGTTCCAGGGCGTGATGGCCGCGGTGGGGCCGGCCGGCTCTTTCATGACCAGGACAGCGGCATTGCCAGCGTGCGACGGAATGGTGTCGCCATACACCCGCTTGGCTTCTTCGGCATACCACTCGATGAAACCGAGCCCGTAGTCGATTTCACCCAGGGCTTCGGCGAGGCATTTGCCGTTTTCGTTGACCATGATTTCGGCGAAGGCTTGCCTGTCGGCGCTGACCAGTTCGAACCAGCGGCGCAGCATGTCGCCGCGTTCCTTGGCCAAGGTGCGCGACCAGGCGGGGAAGGCGGCGCAAGTCCGGTCTATGGCGGCCTTGACCTCGGCGACACTCATGTCGGGGGCTTGCCCGACGATGGACCCATCGGCGGGATTGATGACGTTGATCATGATGTTTGCGGTTCCAGTTGATTGCCACGTCGGGTCGAGCGAAATGCGGCGACCCGGTGCTTGAATAATAGTTATGGGTAAACTGGATATGAATGGCTTTCAATCTGCTATTCTTGCCTGATCCTATGAGCGTTGAAATTTCGACGCAACTCCAGAAAACTATCCGGCCTGGTCTACGGAGGGCCTGACGATGACTGCAGCAGGCAACGCCGCCTCACGCGGGGCGCGCACCCTGGACAGGCGCCTGGCGACCATGCTGGAACGCCTGGCGCCTTGCGAGGGATACAACCTGAGTGCCTTGCCCGATGTCAGGTTCTTGCGCTCCAACCGTCCTTTGTCCGCCGTGCCGGTGCTTTACGACCCTGGCATCGTGTTCGTGTGCCAAGGCAGGAAGCGCGGGTACTTTGGCGACCAGGTCTACCTCTACGACGATCAGCACTATCTGGCGGTTTCGGTGCCGGTGCCGTTCACCATGGAAACCGACGCCAGCGCCCGGGAACCCCTGCTGGCGATCTACATGCATCTCGACTTGAAGCTGGCCGCGGACTTGATGTTGCAGATCGACCAGCACGGCGGGATAGAACCCGCGCAACCGCGCGGCCTGATGTCCACGCCAATGGACTCGCGGTTATGCGAATCCCTGGTGCGTTTCCTGGAAGCCATGAGCCGCCCGCTCGAATCCCGGATACTCGGCCCGGCGCTGGTTCGGGAGATCTATTTCCATGTGCTCACCGGAGAACAGGGCGCATCGATGCGGGCGGCGCTGGCCATGCATGGGCAGTTCGGCAAGATCGCCCGTGCGCTGCGCCGCATTCACGCATCGTTCAATGCCGATTTCAGCGTCGAGCAACTGGCGCGGGAGGCGGGAATGAGCGTGCCCACCTTCCATACGCACTTCAAGGCGGTAACCGAGACTTCGCCCGTGCAGTACGTGAAGTCGATACGCTTGCACCAGGCCCGCCTGCATATGGTGCGCAATGGCATGACGGCCGCGGCGGCAAGCGCCGAAGTCGGCTACGACAGCCCCTCTCAGTTCAGCCGCGAGTTCAAGCGCCTGTTCGGGCGCAGCCCGGTCGAAGAAGTCAGGCGGATGAAGGCGGAATTCGCCGTTCCGCCGGCCCACGCGGCTTCCGTGTATGTGTCTTCACACTGAGAACACGGCCGCTGTTCGCCATTCAGGGCGAGACGACGTCGCGCAATAACCCGCGGCCGGCCCCGCTGCTATCCATTGGCAAGGGCTTGCATTCCTTGATGCTCCCCACCCGGGGCGCGGCCGGCGGGCCGTCGCCGGCGACATTCCCGGCGAATTCGCGGATCCGCGCCGCGAGTGCCGGCGTCGGCTTTTCATAACTGTAGCAATACGGCGGCTGCGGCACGCGTTCGGGACGGTAGTCCTGCAGCACCGGCACGGCGTCGCCCAGGTACAGGTTGTCTTTCATGCGCAAGAAGGCCTTGTAGTCGCGCGTGTAGCCATGGCGGGCCTTGCGTTTTTCGTAGGCGCCGCGATCGGACTCGCCGTTCTCCAGCGCAGTCCGCCCGGGCGCAACAGGTATATAGCGGCAGTAGTTCACGTTGATGCCTTCCACCGTGGGGAAGAATTCGGGTTCCACGCATTTGCGCTGCGCATCGTTGCTGAATATGTTGCCCTCGACCCGGGCCCGGGCTTCCAGGCTGAAGCTCATGCCGTAGAAATCCCAGTTCTCCAGCAGGTTGTTGAACAGGTGGAAGTTGCCGAACTGGGCCCTCGGGTTGCGCTGCACGGTATTGAAGAAGTAATTGTGGTGCAGCGTCACCCGGGCGATGGAATCGCGATCGTAGTTCTTGAACAGGTCTTTCGAGGTGATGTTGTTCAGTAACATCACCTTGTTGGAGTCATGGAACTTCGTCCATGAGATGGTCACGTCGGTAGCGCCGTTCTTCACGTTGAGCAGGCGGTCGGACATGCGCGCCAGGTCGAGGTGGTTCACCCAGACGTCGCGGCTGCCATTGGCGATATTCACTGCCTGGGTGAGCCTGTTCAGGCGCCCGTCGATGGTGAGATGCGTGAGTATGACGTTGTTGCTGCCGTACACGCCCAGGCCATCGTCGATCAAGGTGACTTTCCTGCCGCGTCCGTCGATCGTCGTATTCGACGGCACGCGCAACTGCGAGTCCAGGACGATGGTCATGTCGGACGCGAAGCGGATCCAGGCCGGTTCTTTCCTGGCCTGCTGCAGGGCGGCGCGCAGCGTCCCGGGGCCGGCATTCCGGTCGGAGGTCACCTCGATGAACCTGCCGCCCAGCCCGCCGGTGGCCCTGGCGCCGTAGCCTTCGCGTTGCAGCAACAGAGAAGAGATGAACGAGCAGCTTTCAACCGGGCTCCGGCACGATTCATTCGCCGCGGCGGCGCAGCCGTACAGCATGGCCACGGCGAGCAGCCAGCGCATCAGGGTCGTTCCCGGTGTCATCGAGGCTTGCTCCTCATTGCCGCGCGGACCGGTCCGCGGATGCTACGTGGCGCCAGATTCCCCCGCTCAGGCGCAGGTTCTCCGGCGGCCCCGCCAGATGCTGCCTGAGCCGCTCGAAGTAGGCTTTCTGCCATCGCTGCGAGTACGCCTCGGCACCCTCGCCGGGTTCCACGGCGGGCAGCATTTCCAGGGTGTAGGCCACTTGGCCGTTCTCCCAGCGGGGGGCGTAGAAGACCGAGGGCACGCCATGCCGGTGGGCCAGGTGGGAGGCAAAGCTGGAGTACGTCACCTGTTGCCCTGCGAAGTCGGTGCGCGGCGCGGCCGGGTTCGCCGCGCCGTCTATCGCCAGGCACAGCACATAGCCCGATCCGAGCGCGCGCATGCAGGCCTTGGCGACCTGCGCTTCGGTCTGGTCGGCGGTCGAGATGAGGGCTGCGGAATAACTGCTCTGCGCGACGCTGGGCGCCGTCGCCAGCCAGCGAGAGGGAATGCCCAGCAGTTCCAGGGCCATCAGCCCGGCGTACATCGGACCGACGTGCGCGGTGGCGACGACCACGCCCCGGCCGGCCGCCAGCAGCGGCGCGAAAAAGCGCTCGGCCGTATCGAGCTCGCCCAGCAGATGCATGGCCTCTTCGGCGCTGTCTTCGCGACATTCGAGCCAATCGAGCAAAAGATGATCCACCAGGTGGCCCCAGCGCGCCCGGCGCTCCCATTGGGCGCGATCGGCGGCGGGGTCGCCGCGCAGCGACCAGGCCCAGTCGAGCCGGGGTTGCGGTATGGGCGCCGTATCCAGCCGCGCCTCCAGCTCGGCCATGGCCTCCTGGAACGTGCCCGGGAGTTGGGCGCCGCGTTGCGCGACGTGTTGTTCGAACAGCGTTTCGGCCGCCTGCTTGCGGCCCGCCTGGGATAGCGCGCCGATGGCGGCGCGCTGCCAGATCAGTTTCCCGGGGGACTGCGCGACCAGCTTCATCAACTGATCGGCGGCCTCGTCATATTGCTGGGTATAGCGCAGCGCCCGGGCATAGAGGCCGCGCGTCTGCTCCAGCTCGGGCGCCAGGTCGACGGCCTGCTTGAGGGGCGCCACCGACTCCTTGTAGCGCCCGGCCCGCAACAGCGTTTCACCGTAGAGCGACAGCAGCCGCACATCTTGCGGCGATGCCTGCAACCCTGCTGCGAAATGCGCCAGGGCGTGTGTCTTGCGATCTTCCTCGCCGGCGCGCCGGAGGTGGGCCATTCCCAGGGACGTGCGCAAGGCCGGGCAGTCGCGCCCGGCGTCCAGCGCGGCATTGCCGAGCTGGATCGAGGCTTCGATTCGGCCATCCTCGAGCAAGGCGCGCACGGCCATCGTGGCCGCGCGTTCGTTGGGCAGCTGGTCGGCGTGCAAGTCCGCCGCGATGTCCGCCGCCTCGGCCGCGTCGCCGTTGCGCACGAAGGCCAGCATCCAAGCGTGCGCCTGGTCGGGATGGCGCTTTGCCATGCCGACGGTCGCGCGGGCTATTCCGGCGGCGTCGGCCACGCGGCCGGCTTGCACGCGCAACTGGATCCGCGCCGCGTGCAGGTCGGCCGCATCGGGGGCGAGGCGGGCGGCCGCGTCCGCCTCGGCGATGGCGCGTTCCCATTGCTCGGTACGACCGAACAGGCTTGCCAGCAGGCGCCGCTCGTCGGCGCGCAAGGGATAGGCCTTGACGAGTATTTCGAGCGCGGCGATTGCCGGGGCGAGCCGGCCAGCCCGCACCAGCGGTGCGACCAGCAAGCGGCGAACGTCGCGCCAGCCGTCGCGTGCCTGCGCCAGTACAGGTTCGAGCGCGGCCATCCCGTCCGCCGGATCCTCCGCGGCAAGGATCGCCTGGATGACTGCGCGCAACCGGGCGGTGGCGTCGGCCGCGGCAGCACGGGCCGGGACTGCCGTATCAACCATGACGCAGCCCCCTGAACAACGCCATGATCGCGCGGAGGATGAACATGAGCACGAAGCCCAGCGCCAATGCCTGCAGCAGCAGGATCCCGGTGCGCGGGCTGCTGGGCTGGTCCGTCGGCACCGGCTGCGCGATGATGGACAGATAGCGCTGCAGGCGCAGGGCATCGGTCACGGCCTGCTGGTGCGACTGCTGCGCCAGCGTAAGGTTCGAGTCCGCGAAGGCCTGGGCATTGCGCAGCGCCTCGTACGATTTCAGCTGTTTCGCTTCCGTATTGCCTTCGCCGCTCAGGCGGTGGCGCAATGCCGCCAGCCGTTTTTTCAGGGCCGCGACCTGCAGTTCCGCGGGCCTGAGCATGAAATGGTCTTTGTTGCCCAGGGCGCGGATCTTGTCGAGGTTGATCTGCGCGGTGCTGAGCTCGGCTTCGAGCTGGCTGGACAGGTTCAGCAGCATCGCAACGGTGGCGGTCGGGTCGATGTTGCCGTGTGTGGTGCGCCACGCCGTCAGGGCTTCCCGGGCGGCGAGCGCCTTCTGTTCGGCGAGTCTGACCGAGGCCTCGCTCACCTTGAGCTTGTCGGCCACGCCCTTCTTGTTCATGGAGCTGACAAAATCCTCGGCCAGGCTGATGAGCGCCTTGGAAAGGACTGCGGCGTCTTCCGGCGAGTACGCGCTGACGCGCAGCACGTCGATCTGCTCCAACGGATTGAACGACACGTGCACGGACGCGCGATACGCGCGGTAGAGCTCGTCCTCGCTCGAGTCTTCGGAAAGATGGTTGAGCGGGTCCAGGCCAGGCCGGACCAGGAAGCGGCGCAGGCCGACTTTCTGGTCGAGCTGCTGCATGCAGTCGCGCGACTTGAGGAAATCGTTCACCGCCCAGCCGTCCACGAAGCCGCCCAGCATGCCGCCCGAGCTTCCGGTGGTCAGCAGGCTGGCGGCCCCGCCCATGGCGGACTGCTGGCCGGACCCGGACTGCACGAAGAACCGCGACTCGGCTTCATAGCGCGGCGTCGCGATGAAGAGCGCATAGACCAGGGCGATCGCGACGGGCGTCACGACGATGAAGGCGTTGATCCAGCGGTGGCGACGGCGTTCGCGCACGGCCGAGCGCCGCTCCCGGCGGCGGCGCTCGATCTCGGAGCCTCCCTCAGAGGCCGAGCTGCCCGTCGTCGAAGCTGCCGAAGACATCGTCGCCTGGGCTGCCGGATTCACTCCTTGGTCGTCTCGGGGGGAACCTGCGGATGCACTGGTCGAGGTCGTCCTCGATGCGGAGCGCGCTTCGTTCATAAATTAGGCCTTTGAAGCAATAGTCCGCCATCTGGTTCTGGCGGTAACTAGAAAAAATGAGTGTCCGGCCAACCAGCCGCTCTTCGAACAGCGCCAGCCACAGACGGGTGAAGCGGCAGGGTTCGAAGGGGATGGAACCTTCGATCACGTAGACGTCGAAGGCCGGCGCCAGCGCCAGGGCGAACGAGAATTCCTGCCGCACATAGAGCGGCCAATGTTCCATGGGCCGGGCCAGGCTCTGGGGCTCGCTGACCAGGTCGGCGACCAGTTCGTATGTGGCATCGGCGTCGATCTCGTACATCTCGCTCACGAACTCGATCATGCTGCGGCCGGTCGCCTTGCCGCGGATGAATCCTTGCCGGCCTATCGCCCAGGACACGTTGCCGTCATGCTTGACGAAGCCCTGGCGCGGCGGGCGCAGGTTGCACAGCAGGTCGATGATCTGGCGGTGCATCTCGGGCGCGTGCGACAACAAGGCATAGCGCCCGACGGGAATATCGAGATCGGCATTCGCAAGCAGCGACTGCCGGTCGCCGAAGGCATAGGGTTCGTCGGTTACGCCGTTGAGGTGGATCATTCTTGGGTGCTCACATCGGCTGGACGTTGGGCCGGGCCAGGCGTTCGGCTGCCAGGGCGACCACCATCAGGAAAACCAGCGAAGTCAGGAAATAGCCCAGGCTCGCGTCTGTCGAGTCATAGGACTCGAAGTACACGGAGCGCATCAACTGCATGCCATGCGCGAAGGGCGACCACAGCATCCAGGGCCGCAGCTGTTCCGGCAACTGCTCCGAGACGAAGAAGACGCCCGAGAAAATCTGCAGAAAGCGCTCGATGATGGGCGCGAGCCGCAGAAAGAACCGCCAGAAAGTCGCTATCGCGCCGAAAAGCACGCCCATCGCGGCGGCGCAGCATCCCATCAGCACGATATAGAGCGCGAGCCCGGCCCAGCTTTGCGGCAGCGTGATGAGATCCAGGGCATGGCCGGCGCTGATCAGCACCGCGAACACGGCGATATATATCGACACGTAGATGACCGCCTGCACCAGTGCGCACATCAGCGGCGTCACGCCCTGGAAGTTCAGCAGTCCGCGGGACGAGATGTACGCGCCGCTGCTGCGGAAGATGATCTGCCGGAACATGATCCATGTCGTCGCGCCCAGCAAGGAGAACGTCTGTACATCCATGCCGAGGATGTAATGCGTGCCCATCAGGATGTACAGCGACGATATCAGCGTCAGCAGCACCACCGGACCGACCAGCGCCCATACCAGGGCGATCCGGCTTTCGCCGTGCATGACGTGCAATTGGTGAATCAGCATCGCCATCAGCGTGCGCCCGACCGGCCGGCTCTTGTCGGCGTGGCGCGGGTGATGCCCGCCATGGAGGTACTTCAGGCGTTCCCGCAATATTGCCAGGTCGCCGGCCTCGCCCTTGGATAGTTCGATTTCCAGCGCAATGTCGTTGCGCGAGGCGCGCCGGCGGGCTTCGCGCGCCTCGTCCTGCTTGCGCCGCTGCACGCGCCGCGCATGCGCCGCGGCCAGGCGCCCGTCCTCCGCCACCAGCCGGGTCGGCATGTACCCGGACGCGAAGACGTCGACGCCCGCGCGGATATCCAGCTCCAGCAGGCGCACGATGAGGCGCAGCCGCCGCCGAGAAAAGTCGGCCAGCGTCTCGTCGACCGCGCTGCGCGCGATCTCCGTATCCAGCTCTGCCTGTACGGCCTCGTACACCGCCCGCCGGGCGGCCACGGAATCGTGCGGCTCGCCCTGCAGACGCGCCACCAGGGGCTTGAGCAGGACGGCCGGGGTGGCCTTTGCCTCGAACAGCGCGGCCGGATCCAGGCGCCAGGCGGCAACGCCCGATCCCACCGTGTAGTTGCCGTCTTTCCGGCGCGCGCGCCAGTTCTTGATCCGGTCCTCGTTGCTCATCGACACGCTATTGAGTCACCGCGGGCGTGCTGCCGGAGTCGCTGTCGATGGCGCGCGTGGCGCTGAAGCCGGCGCTCATGGTGACGCGGAACGCTGACAGGACCTTCTGCACCTGGGTGAACGGCGCGTCCGATATGTAGATGGCCTGGCCTTCGTGGACGGTGAATTCGCGCGCCAGGGCCACTTGCTCCGGACGCGTGAGGTCGAACTGATAGACCACCGGCAGCATGTCCGGCTTGCCGTCGACGCCGGCCTTGGCCGGCGTGAACAGGAACACGGAGCGCGGGTCCGCCAGCTTGTCGTCCAGCCCCCTGGCGTCGGCCAGCGCGTCCAGCACGCTGTAGTTGCGCTTGCTGATGGCCACGCGGCCCTGGTTGCCGGCCGCGCCCAGTACGGTCAGGTACTCGCGCGCGTCGTAGGCGGTGATCACGTCGCCCGGACGCAACAGGATGTCATTGGCCTGGTTGCGATAGATATCCGACAGCCGCACCGACGCCACCTGGTTATCGCGGCGCAGGCTGATGATGAGCTGCTCGGGGTTGGTCTGTACCGGAGCCGCCTGCGCCAGCGCGCTGCTCAAGCGCTGCGAGGTCTGGGTAATGGGATACATGCCGGGCTTGGTCAGGTTGCCTTGCACGGTCACCATTTGCCCGCGCGCACCGGCGGCGCGGGTGACGCTGACGTCGGCGCCGATGACGAGCCGGCTCAGCCGCGCAACGACGGCGTCGTGCAACTGCGCCAGCGTCAGGCCGGCGGCGTGGAACTTGCCCAGAATGGGGAAATGCACATTCCCGCCCCGGTCGATCTCCTGGATGCCCAGGTCGCTGACGCCGGAAGGATCCGCCGCGAAAACGCCCAGCCCGTCGCGCTCCCAGACTTTCACGTTGATGCCGTCGCCGGGAACCAGGCGGTCGAAGCCGGCCTGCGTGAGGTCGCGGTAGCGCGTGGGGAAATCGGCGACTTCGGGTACCCGGCTCGCCATCGCGAGTTCGCGCGAGACGGGCTTCACCACAATATCCTTGGCGTCGTTCGCGCTGGTCATCTCGCGCAGCATCGGGCCGGAGCGCGGCAACTGGCAGCCGGTGAGCGCCATGGCGGCAAACAGCGCCATGGCAATGGCCGTCTTGCGCCGGGGGCCAAAGGCCGGGGCGTTCATTTGCATAGAAACGTTTCTCTCCAGGAGTTCGGGCAGCCTCAGCCGGCCATCAGGCCAGCATCCGGCGCATCGGCTGGAAATCGATGCGCTCGTCGTTCTGCGACATGGGCATGATGGGCGCGCACAGGGCCAGGAACTTGGCCAGCATCGCGTCGAGGGAGAACAGCTTCTGCGCGCGATGGCGACTGTGCTCCTTCAGGATCTCGTTGCCGCGCACCTGGTCCGCCATCGAGACGACTTTCTCGCATGCCTCGTGCAGGTCCGGGTGCTCCACGTCGCCCAGCAGGTGGCCGGTCACGCCTTCCTCGAAGCACTCGCCCGCGCCGCCGGCGGGCGTCGAGACCACCGGCACGCCCAGGAGCTGGGCTTCGATCAGCACGTTCGGCAAGCCTTCGTAGCGCGACAGCAGCACGCTGACATCCATGCGCGAATACCAGAAGCCCACGTGGTTCGACAGGCCGACCAGCAGCAAGCGGTTTGTCACGTGCAGTTCTTCCGCCAGCGCGACGATGTTGTCGTGCAGGCGCCCGTCGCCCACGATGACGAAACGCGCCCGCGGCCGCTGCTTCAGGTAGAGCGCCGCCAGCTTGATCCAGAGTTGTGGCCGCTTGTCCGGCTCCAGGCGGAACACGCCGCCGATCGTCTCGGTAGCGTCGGAAGTGCTGGCCTCGAAGGCCTGCCACTTCTGCTCGTCGGCGGCAGCCGCATCGGTCGACAAGTCCGGCACGCCGTTGTAGAGGACATGGAAGCGCACGATCGGGATGCCGAGCCATTCCGCGTAGGCCTCGGCGGCCTTGCAGCTATTGCTGACGAAATGCACGCCCGGCACTTGCGCCAGCGCCTGGTACAGCTCGGGATACTCTTCGCGGAAGCGATCCTTGCGGATATTCGGCGGCAGCCCGCGAAACACGAGGTGTATGGTCGGCGCGCCGGCCAGCAGCGCAGCCAGCGCGCCGAACAGGCACGTGCCGTCCTGCCACAGGCTCACCACGTCGAACGCGTTGGCTCGCAATACCGGAGCGAGGCGCGTCACGCCATAGTGCACCGGCGGGGGCAATTGCTCCAGCAAGCGGTTCAGGGTGTCGTCGGGCACGGACTGGTGCGCGACCGACACGGCGGGCAGATGGTTGATTTCGGTGACCGGGATCTGCGCCTTGGTCAGCACGGGCAGGAAGAAATCGAGACCCTGCTTCTTGCTGGAGCCGGCAGGCTCGGTGTGCTGTTTCACCAGCACCTCGACCTTCTTCGGCCGCACCAGCACGGGAAGGGACCACTGCTCGGGCGTGTTGGCCATGCGGGTCAGTTCGCTGGCAAGCCGCGTGAGCTGGCGCTCGGCGCCGCCCGGCCCGAGGCTGCCCGTCACCAGCGCGACCGAGATCGGCTTGTCCGGGGTGTGCTCGGGGATCCGCCGGTTGCGGAAATGCAGGATCGCATGCTTCATCGAAACGATCCTGATGTCCTTGCCGGCCAGGTTGCCTTGCGGCTCAAGCGCCTGGTAGAAGGCGAAATCGCTGGCGAGCTCGTCGGCAAGCTCGGCCGCCTTGCTGCCGGGCGCCAGTTGCTGGGCGACCGGCGCGATCACCTCGAACGCGTCGGCCAGCAGGCCGCGCTTGCGCAGGCGCTTGGCGAACTCGACCCGCGTATTGCGGTCCGGATACTGCGAGATCAGCCGGCGGAACAGCGCGTCCGACTGTTCGTGCGCGCGAATGTCGCTCAGCAGCTTGGCGCGGGCGACCAGCCTGTCGGGATTCTTGCTCGATTCGGGCAGATGGCGGTCGACCAACGCCAGGGCGTCGTCGACATGCCGCTCTTTCACCAGGCGGGTGGCGCGATAGCGGACGATCTGCAGGTCGTCCGGGCATTCTTGCAACAGCTTTGCCCATTGCTCGGACATGCCCTCGTTCAACCCGGCCGCTTCCTTCAGCCTGAGGAGCAGGAAGCGCACCTTGGGGTCCGACAGGTGGTCGCGCGCCAAGGCCTGCGCGCGGGCCAGGTTGGCCTGCGCCACCTGGACCCGGCTCGAGGCGGTGACGATCTCTTCCAGTTGGTTGTGGATCCGCTGCAGGTCGGACGCGAGGTGCTCTTGCTCCGTGATCAGTACGTCGTTCATGCCGCCTTCCTGCGATTGAGCTTTTCGATCCACGCCAGGCAGCGCTCGATGTAGTGATCGAACTGCGCCGGATTGTCCGAACGTTCCTTGAGCTTGCGCCAGTACGGCAGCGCCTGCTCGAAGCGATGCAGGCGCATGGCGCCCACCGCGGCCAGGCGCAGGCCGACGGGATCGTCGGGTACGAGCTGCAGGATCTTCTCGCCCAGCGCCAGGCGCTCGGTCGTGCTCGATGCATCCAGCGCGCGCGCTTCCGCATACAGCACGGCGAGGATGCGCCGCTTCTCGTGATCGACTTCCGTCATCTGCGGCCACGATTGCGCGACGCGGTCCAGCAGATTCCAGGCTCTGCGCGGATCGCCGGCGGATAGGATCTCGCGGGCGCCGCGGATCGCGCGGGGGCCGAGCCTGCCGAGCTGGCGCTCGGCTTCGTCTTTGGCGGTCTGGTCGGCCGAGGGATGGGCGCGCACGGCCTCGTAGGCATCGATGGCCTCGCCGAACCAGCCGCCGTTGAACGCCACGCGCGCGAAGTGCAGGCGCGTGCTCAACGGCGCGGAGTCGGCGGCGGCGGCCTGTTCGAGGTGCCGCATGGCCGTCTGTTTGTCGCCCAGCGCGTCGGCGGCGCGGCCCCGCATCGCATCGAGTTCGGGGAAGTCGACCTGCGTATCGAGCGCGATGTCGGTGAGATCGATCACTTCCTGGTGGTTGCCCGCCAGCAGCGCGGCCCGCACGCCAAGACGCATCGAGCGCGCGAAGGCGCGCTGCGCGCGCACGCCGGCCAGGGCATCGGGATTGAGCAGGCGGTGGGCGCAGATGCGCTCGGCCGCGTCGCGCAGGCGCCCTTCGTCGAGCGCGCGGCTGCCTTCTTCGGCCCATGCCGTCGACTGCGCCAGCAGCCAGGTGCGGATGTCGTCCTGCCCGCTATCCGCCAGCTTGCAGGACACCGCCAGCGCGGCCGCCGCCATGATGAAGCCGCGCCACGAGGCCTCCTTGACGAGTTCGAAGGCCACGGCTTCTTCAAGGTCGGGAGACTCCGAGGCCAGGGCGCGCAGGCCCGAGCGGTCGCCCGCCACCAGCCGGTCGCGCCACAGCACCGCGAAGCCTCGGCCGTACGAGGGAATGGCCGCGCGGACCTCGTGGACCCAGCGAATGGCGGCGTCCATGTCGCCGCCGGATTGCAACTGCGAGAGCACCGTGTCGGCCGCTTCCAGCGCCGACGCATCCTGCGGGGAGGAGATGCGGAACAGGCGCTTCCAGTTGCCCAGGGCTTCGTCCGCAAAGCCAAGCTGCCCGCCCGAGACCGCCGCGATGCGGACGATTTCCGGGGTTTCGATCTCGTCGCCCAGCAGGCCGGAAGCGAGCGAGTAGGCGATGTCGTGGCGTCCGAGCTTGAAGTGGTTGCGCATCAGGATCTGCTCGGCCTTGCTGCCCGATGCCAGCGTGCCGTCCGGGCCGCCCAGGAGCGCAATCGATCCTTCGTAGTCGCCCAGCTCTTCCTGGATCCGGGCGAGCAGCAACAGGTGGTCGGGCAGACCGGGATGGCGGCGCAGCACCTCGCGCACACGGCGCGATGCGGCGCGCAGATCGCCCGCGTCCCAGGTCTTTTCAATGCCGTCGGCGCTTTCGTCGGCGGCCAGCTTGGGCACGGCGGGCTGCGAGGCGGATGCGCTCATCCGCGGGCGCATGAAGTGCTTGTACCAGTCGGCCGACAGGCGCTCACCAAAGACCTGCGTGTAGTGGGTCAGGTCGAGCCCGCCGTCCTCCATCGCCTCGGCTTGCCCGATCTTGCTCATTTGCGGCGTCGGGTCGTAGCAGGGCACGCCGATGCGTTCTGCGCTGGCGGTGATAGCGGCGATCAACTGCTCGCGCTGTTCGATCGGCACGTTGTCCGGCGTCAGGGCGTTGACGTGCGTGACGAACACCACCTTGTCCTGGCCCAGCAGATCGACGATCTGGCGCATCTCCTGCTCGATTTCCGCGTCCGTCAGGTCGCGTTTCACGACGCGGGCCAGCAGGTCACGGTCCTCTGGCGAGAGGCTCTTGAAGACCGGATCCTGGTCGAGCAGGGCGCGCCGCTCGGCCAGCCGGTCGGGGTGCGCCATCGACCAGAACGTCCGGGTGCGTGCGCGGTCGGCGAAGAATTCGCTGAAGTAGCGTCCGAAATAGTTGGACTGGACTGGGTAGCCGTCGATGGTCAGCAGCTTGCGCGAGGACAGCTCGACCATGTACAGGTCGGCCGGCTTGTGCGTGGCCTGGCGGGCCTGGTCGCCATTCGACGGACGGAAGATCACGCGCTGGACGTCGGCGGGGATGTCGCCTTCGCCGAACATGAAGCGGGCCTGCTGCAGTGCCTCGGTGCTGGTGTGCACAAACCCATAGTTGCGCCCGAGCTGCAGTTTGATGGGGTAGCGGCCCACGGCATCGCGCAGCGGCGTGTGGATGCGGCAGGTCCCGATGGGAGCGATGGTAAAGGCTGTCATTCAGGGGCTCTCCTGTAGAGGTCGATAACGCGCCTGAACTTAAAGAGTCCAGTACAACAGGTCGGACTGGAGCCGCTTGCTGTCGAGCACGGACTTCAGGTCGCACACCATGCCCCCGCTCTTGACCAGGCGCGGCATGTCGTCCCAGATGGAGTCCATGGTTTCGCGGTGGGGAACCGCGAGGATCAGCACGTCCATATCCCGGAACTCGTCGCGGTCGACCAGTTTGATGCCGTACTCGTGCTGCATTTGCTCCGTATCGACCATCGGGTCGCACGCAAACGGGGTGATGCCGTAGTCGCCGAGGGCGTTGTAGAGATCGACCACCTTCGAATTGCGGATGTCGGGCACGTTCTCCTTGAACGTCATTCCCAGGATGCCGACCCGGGTCGATGCATTGAGGCGGCCATTGCGGGCCAGCGTCTGGACCACGCGCGAGGCCACGTGGTTGGCCATGCCGTCATTGATCCGGCGACCCGACAGGATGACCTCGGGGTGATAGCCCAGTTCCTGCGCCTTGGAGGTCAGGTAATACGGGTCGACGCCGATGCAGTGGCCGCCCACCAGGCCGGGGGTGAACTTGAGGAAGTTCCACTTGGTTCCCGCGGCATCCAGGACTTCCGAGGTGCGGATGCCGATCAGGTTGCAGATCTTCGACATCTCGTTCATCAACGCGATGTTGATGTCGCGCTGCGTGTTTTCCAGCACCTTCGCGGCTTCGGCCACCTTGATGGAGGAGGCGCGGTGCACGCCGGCGTCGATGATTTTCTCGTAGACGCCGGCGATGATCTCCAGCGATTCCTGATCCTGGCCGGACACGATCTTGACGATCTTCTCCAGCGGGTGCTCGCGATCGCCCGGATTGATCCGTTCGGGGCTGTAGCCCAGCTTGAAGTCGACCCCGCAGCGCAGGCCCGACGCCTTTTCGAGTTCCGGTCCGCAGATTTCCTCGGTGGCGCCGGGATGGACCGTGGATTCGAATACGACAATGCAGCCCGGGCGCAGCACCGGTCCTATCGACCGGCAAGCCTTGACCAGCAGGGAAAAATCGGGATTGTTCTTGTCGTCGACCGGGGTGGGAACGGCAACGACGAAGAAATCGCAGCCCTCCAGTTCCGCCACCTGGTCGGTGAATGCCATGGGCGAAGCCAGCAAGGCCTCGCGCTCGATCTCGCCGGTCCAGTCATCGCCTTCTTTCAGCCGCGCGATGCGCCGCTTGTCCACATCAAAGCCGATGACGTCGAAGCGCTTGGAAAATGCGACGGCTACGGGCAGGCCGACGTATCCAAGGCCACACACTGCGATTCTCTTTACCACGGGGACCTCACTGTTTCATGTCGCGGACGGTCGCCGGCACCCGGGAAAGCGGTCGGCACGGAGCCGGAAAACCCTCCCGCGTTGCGGCGGCCGCTCTAAGGATTAATTACAAATCGATACTCAATTAAGCCCGCCGAGCAGCGAACCGACGAATCGTAGAGGGCCTGGACAGCGAATTTTTTTCTAAAAATTTTTATTGCTGTGGAAATACGTCAAGGGCGTCGTAATAAACCCCTCGGAATCCCGCAAATAATTACATCCATTACATAAATCGCAATCTGGACGCGGCGGAAATGTTATTAGCAAATATAGAAAATTGTGTTCTTTGTTTTGTTTAATCAAGCTGAAAAAACATAAGTTCATGCCGGATGCCGGTTAGCGGCAGCCGCGGCGCCGGGAGGCGCGACACGATATAAATCGACAGGATCTTTAATGAATCCAAATCCGGGTTTCGCTGGCAAAACCGGCTAGTCGGCCATGTGGGTAGGCCAGGTGCCGTCGGCGGTCAGCGTCTTCACGGTATCCACCAAAAGGCGCATGACGCTCATCACGGCCATCGTCTTGGGGGTGCTGGGGTTGGTGCAAAAGTAAACCGAGCGCGTGAGCCGGGGTTTTTCTATATGAAGGACGCGCACCTCGGCGGAAGAGCTGTCGCCGACCACGGACGAATAAGAAAGAATCGTCGCGCCGACGCCCGAAGCAGCCAGCCCGATCAATTGCGGCGTGGTGTTGACCTCGGCGGCGATGGCGAGCCGCTGGCCGGCGCGTTGCAGATAGTCGTCCAGGCGGATCCGCAGGCTGTGGGTGCGGGTGGGAAGAATCATGGGGAAATCGCCCATTTCCGCCAGGCGTATGGTCTTGCGGCGCAGGCCGGCGGGGCCCAGGTGCTGGCGGATCCGCGACGCGGCACTGATGAAGACCAGTTCCTCGTCGATCAGGTGGGTGTAGTGCAGGTCGCGCCGCTCGTCCTGGCCGAAGGTCATGCCGATGTCGATCTCGCCCTTCTGCAGGTGTTCAGGGATGTAGCCCGAGCTCAGCTCGATGATCTGCAGGCGTATTTGCGGCCAGCGCGACAGTACCTCGGAAACGAGCGGGACGGTCAGGAAGCGCGCCAGGGATTGCGGCAGGCCGATGGCCACCTGGCCGCTGGGGACGCGCGCCTGCTGGCTGATTTCTTCGTAGGCCAGTTCGGTGCGGCGCAGGATGTCCTTGGCGTGCGCGCGCAAGCGCTCCCCCGCATCGGTCAGCGCCACGCCCTTGGGCAGCCGTTCGAACAGCGGCGTGCCCAGTTGTTCTTCGAGCTGGCGGATCAGCACGCTCAGCGCCGGCTGCGTCATGTGTTGCATTTCCGCTGCGCGCGAGATGGAGCCGGCGGCGGCTACCGACAGGAAATTTCTGAGGTCGCGCAGGTCGATCGGCATGTCAAGGGGGTCCGGAAGCGGAAGAAAAGGCGGCGTGGTATGCGGAATTTTATATAGCATCCATAAAAACATAGCATTTGACGTATGGATGGCCTGCGCCGATAGTGGCGACCGAACCGCCATGGCCGCCGCACAAGGCCATGCGAGACCGACAGGAGACCGCTATGCATGTTCGTGACCGCCGCAAATTCGTACTGGGTTCCGCCGCCGCGCTGGCCGCCGCCGCCTTGCCTGGCAAGGCCGTGATGGCGCAGTTGACCGGGGATGCGTCGACGATGCGCATCGTGGTGCCGTTCTCGGCGGCCGGCCCCACCGATTTCATCGCCCGCCTGTTCGCCCAGGCGCTTGCCGAGGAACTGAAGGCCACGGTCATCGTCGAGAACAAGCCCGGCGCCTCGGGCAACATCGGCACGCAGTTCGTGGTGGACGCCCCGGCGGACGGCACGCTGCTGGTCCATACAACGGCCGCGATGCAGGCGGTTAACCCCATCCTTTATCCCGGCCAGCGCTTCGATCCCGCCAAGGACTTGATTCCGGTCGGGATCACGGGATCATTGGCCAATGTGCTGGTCGTGCATCCGGAGTCGGGCGTGAAGACCATCGAGGAACTGGTCGCCAAGGGCAAGCAGACCGAGCTGACCTATGCGACGTTCGGCCCGGGCACCTCGCCGCACATTTACGGCGAGCTGTTGCGCGGCCTCACCGGCATCAAGGCCATTCCCATCGCCTACAAGGGCAGCGGCAACGCCAAGGCGGACATGCTGGCGGGCCGCATCGACTTCATGTTCGACAGCATGACCACCGCCGTGACGACCGTCGAGGCCGGCCAGTTGCTCGGCCTGGCCATCACCTCGCAGGAACGCTCGGCGCTGTTGCCGGACGTGCCGACGCTCAAGGAAAAGGGCTATGGCAGGCTGAACCTGAACTTCTGGTTCGTGCTGCAGGTGTCGTCCAAGACGCGCCCGGAAGTGGTGCAGCGACTGCGCGTGGCCGTGGCGAAGGCGGCGCGGAACCCTGCTTACCGCAAGGGCGTGGCCGAGCGCGGCGTGGATACCTTCACCGTGCCGGCCGACCAGGTGGAGCGCTTCGTGCGCGAGGACACCGCGGTCTGGCGCGACGCCGTGGTCGAGATGGGCATCAAGGCGGAATGACGGACAGACGCGCTCAGGCAGGAATGGAATGATGCAACCCTTAGCTGGATTGAAGGTGGTCGATTTTTCCAAGGTGCTGGCGGGACCGCTGTGCGGCCAGTACCTGGGCGAACTGGGCGCCGAGGTCATCAAGGTGGAACCCGTCGAGCTCGGCGACGACACGCGGGGCTGGACGCCCACCGTGCAAGGCGAGTCGACCATCTTCCTGGCCGTCAATCACAACAAGCGCAGCATTGCCCTGGACCTCAAGTCGGAACAGGGCCGCGAGGTCGCCCGCCGCCTGGTGCGCGATGCCGACATCGTGCTGCAAGGATTCGGCAGCGGCACGGCGCAGCGGCTCGGCATCGACCGGGACACGCTGATGACCCTCAATCCCATGCTCATCTATTGCGAGATCAGCGGCTATGGCCGCGACGGCCCGATGGGCAACGAGCCAGGCTACGACGTCATGCTGCAGGCTTTCAGCGGCATGATCAGCACCCTGGGACATCCGGGCGGCGACTACGCGCGGGCCAGCTTTTCGCCGGTGGATATCGGCACGGCGATGTTCGGGCTGAGCGGCGTGCTGGCAGCGGTGATCGAGCGGCAGCGCACCGGCAAGGGGGTGTACGTGGAGCTGGCGCTGCTCGATACGGCCCTGGGGTTCATGAGCTACATGGCGCAAACGTATTGGCATACCGGCCGGGATCCGCAGCGCATGGGCACGGCGCATCCCAGCATGTGCCCGTACCAGGCCTTCCAGGCCAAGGACGGCCCGCTCATGCTGGGCGCCGGCAACGACGCGCAGTGGCGGCGCTTTTGCGAGGCGGCGGGCATGGCGGAATATGCCGACCATCCCGACTTTGCCACCAATGCGCAGCGGCTCGCCAACCTGGCGCGCACCGTGCAGATCGTGCAGGAACGGATCGCCACGCGCACCGTGGCCGAATGGGTGGCATTGCTCAGCCGCATCAAGGTCGCCTGCTCGCCCATTCATACGCTGGGGCAGGCGCTGGGTCACCCGCAGGTCCAGGCGCGGGGCTTGATCGAGCAGACGGAGCATCCGGTGGTGGGCACGCTCAAGCAGGTCGGCCTGCCGGTGAAGTTCCAGGGCCGTCCGCGCCAGGCCGCGTGCCCGCCGCCGCTGCACGGCCAGCACACCCGGGAGATCCTGCGGGAGCTGGGGTACGGCGATGCCGACGTCGCCGCGCTGCTCGGGGCCGCGGTGGTCCGGCAATGGCAGGCCGACGAAACCAGACAACCAGGAGGTGCATGATGATTCGCTATGACGTCCGCGGCCAGACCGCGGAGATCCTGTTCGACAATCCGCCCGTCAATGCCTTGTCCGAGCAGATGCTGGACGACTACCTGGCCGCCCTGCGGCGCGCGGCGGCGGATCCCGCCGTGCGCGCCGTCATCGTCGGCAGCGCCGTGCCGGGGCGGTTCTGCGCCGGGCTGAACCTGATGGCGATCCACGCGGGCGACCATGCCCGGGTCAGGAATCTGCTGGAGCGCCTGTACGTGCGCAACGTGGACACGCAGTTCCACATGGGCAAGCCCACCATCGCCGCGGTGGACGGCACCGCCCGCGGCGGCGGCATGACGTTGGCGGTGTCGTGCGACATGATCGTGGCGTCGGAAAGCGCGGATTTCGGCTATCCCGAGGTCGACGCGGGCGTGCCGCCATCGATCCACTTTTCGCATCTGCCGCGCATCGTCGGCCGTCATCGGGCCTTCGAGCTGCTGTTCACCGGACGCGTGTTCGATGCCCGGGAGGCGGCCGGGATGGGGCTGGTGGTGCGCGTCGCGCCGGCGGGGCAGGCCATGGAGGCGGCCCGCGCGCTGGCCGGCACGCTGTGCGCCAAGTCCCCCGAGGTCCTGCGCCACGGTCGTGAGGCGTTCATGCAGGCCAACGACAATGGCTACCGGGCCGCTGTCCGGGCCGCCGCGGACAGCTTCTGCGTCGCGGCCGGGCGGCCCAGCGCCCGGGAAGGCATTGCGGCCTTTGTCGAGAAGCGCAAGCCCATCTGGCCGGCCGACGCCTGACGCAACCCGGCCGGCGCGCCGCCGCCCCGTGCGGGGCGCGTGCGCCGCGCGTCAGAACGCCACGCTGGCCGACAGCGTCAGTGTGCGCGGCGAGCCCAGCGCGAAGGCGCCCCATTGCGATACGCCGGACCAGTACTCGCGGTTGAAGGCGTTCTGCAGGTTGAGCTGGAACGTCACGTCGCTGCCTTGTATGGCGGTGACATAGCGGGCACCCAGGTCGACGCGCGTCCAGGCCGGCAGGTACGCGCTGTTCTGCTGGTTCACGTACTGTTTGGCCGAGTGGATGATGCCGGACGTGAGCGTCAGGCCCGGCACCCAGGGCAGGTCCCATTCGGCTCCTAGCGTGGCGTGCCAGCGCGGCACGCCGACCGGCTGGTTGCCGCGCAGGGCGGGGTCGGCCGTGCGCGTGAGTTCGGCGTCCAGCCAGGTAATGCCGCCAAGCAGCCGCACGCCCCGCACCGGTTCGCCCTGCAGGCTGAGCTCGACGCCGTGGTTGCGCTGCTTGCCGTTGACGCCGAACACGCCGTTGTCGAGATAACCGCTGGGCTTGGTGATCTGGAACAGGCTGAGCGTGGCCAGCACCGTATCGAAATCCGCCTTGAACCCCAGCTCATATTGCCTGGATTTGTAGGGCGCCATCATTTCGCCGGCATTGCTGGCGGTCTGGGGCGCGACATCGCCCCGCGACAGCCCTTCGATGTAACTGCCGTACACCATGGTGGACGTCGTTGGTCGGAAGATCACTCCCACCGCCGGGGTCCAGGCATGGTCGCGATACTCGCTGGTGCGCGCGCCGCTGACGCGGTCCCAGTTGTCCGCGTCGATCTGCTGATACCGGGCGCCGGCGATCACCTGCACCCGCTCGTCCAGCATGGACAGCGTGTCCGACAGCGCCAGGCTGTTCAGCCGCGAGCGCGCCACGCGCGGCAGGCTGTCGGGCTTGTCGATGTCCTGGGCCGGGTAGCGCACCGGGTCGTACAGGTTCGACGCCAGCGGAGTGCCGTCGGCGCTGTTCTGGTAGTTGGTGACTTCCAGCACCGTGGCCTGGACCGTGGCGGCGTGCCGTACCGGCCCGGTCTCGAAGCCCAGCCGGGCGCCGGCCGACGCCGTGTCGCGCTTGACCTTGAAAATGCCGTAGCGCGGCGTGCTGGTGAAATCCCCCGTGTCGTCGACAAACACCATCTGCTGGTCGAACAGGCGGTCTACCCGGGAATAGCCATGTCCCGCGTTGCCGAACAGCGTCAGCCGGTCGTTGACGTGGTACTGCACGTCCAGTAGCGCGGACCGGTCTTCCAGCTTGGACCAGCCCCAGGTCTGGGCCGGGTTGACGCTGCCGTCGGGCGCGTCCGGGACGCTCACGCCATTCGCCACGGAATACACGCGCGAGGGCGCATCCCAGTCTTCGTCCTGCAGCACCAGGTCCAGGCTGGCGACCAGTTTCTCGCCGCGGTAATCCAGGCCCAGCGCCCCGACGGAAATCTTGCGGTGCTGGTGGTCAACTTCCGTATCGCCCTGTTCGTGGCTGCCGTTGATCCGCACGCCCCATTGCTGTTGTTCGCCGAAGCGGCGGCCGATGTCGACCTGCGCCCCGCCCACCGAACGCTGTCCGTAATTGGCGGTCAGGCGCGTCACCGGCTGGTCCTCCGCGCGCTTGGGCACTATGTTGATGACGCCGCCGACGCCGCCGTCGGGCGATATGCCGTACAGCAGGCCGGTCGCGCCCTTCAGGACCTCGACCCGTTCGATATAGGGCGTGAAGGCCCGGTAATTGGGCGCCACGCCATATACGCCATTGAACGCGACCTCGCCGACGTTGCCTTCCGCGATGGGAAAGCCGCGTATGGAGTAGGAATCGACCATACCGCCGGTCTGGCTGACCGCCACGGACGGGTCATAGGCCAGCGCATCCGCGATGGTGGTGGCGTTCTGGTGGCGCAGGAAGGTCTCGGTGTAGCTGGTCAGGCTGAACGGCAGCGCCATGACGTCCTGGTTGCCGAGCATGCCGGCGCGGCCGCCGCGCGCGGTCTGGCCGCCTGCGTAGGCCTCCGGTAGCGAGTCTGCCAGGCTGGAACTGCCGACCACCGTGACGGCGGGCAGGGCGGCCACGCCCGCGGACGCTGCCTGCTTGCGCAGCGTGTATTCGCCGTTGCTTTCCCTGACGGCCTGCAGGCCGGTGCCCGCCAGCAGGCGGTCGAGCGCCTGCCGGGCGGTATAGCTGCCCGCCAGGCCCGGGCTGCGCAGCCCGGCCGTCAAGGCCGCGTTGACGGAGATGACGGCGCCCGACTGGCGTCCGAAGCTGCCCAGGGCCTGGTCCAGCGGCCCCTGGGGAATATTGAATCGATGGCGCGTCTCGGCCGTGGCGGCCGCTTGCGCATGGGCGGACGGGCCCGGGCCGGCCAGCGCCAGGCCCGCCGCCGCCCACACCAGCGTGCGGGCCAGCAGCGCCGGCCCGCGGCGTGCCGCTGGCGCGCGGTGTCCAGGCCGGCCAGGGCGGGGCGGGTGGACCGGAGGGGGGAGGGCAGCCATATGCAGTTTTCCTATGCCGATGCTTGTCATGGTCGAATCGAAGCACCCCGGATCCGCGTGGATCGTTGTTCGTGCTTTCCCTGGAGGCCGCACGAGATCCGGAAAACTGCCGGGAAATTTGTAAAAAAACCGCCATCGCGCAGGCCGGCGCCGGGCGCGGCTCAGCGCGCGGCGACCCGGGTCCAGTACCGGGTGTAGCGGCTTACCTTGACGGGCAGGCGCCGTTCCAGCGAGTCGAGGATGCGGTCGGTGGCATCCTCGCCGCGCAAGGGCCAGGCGCCGGTGATGCGCAGGGCGGCCACCTCCGGCGCCCAGCGCAGCACCCCGGGGCGATAGCGCCCCAGCTCGGCCAGGAAGTCGTCCAGCCGCATGCCCGCCGCGGTGAAGACGCCCTCCGCCCAGGCCTGGCTGCTTTCATCCAGCGGCGTGGCAGCGGCGATGGCATGCCGGGTAAAGCGCGCCTGTTCGCCGGCCCGGACCAGGATGGGCCGGCCCGCCTGGTCC
The DNA here is from genome assembly GCF_002261345.1 of Bordetella genomosp. 2. GTDB lineage: Bacteria > Pseudomonadota > Gammaproteobacteria > Burkholderiales > Burkholderiaceae_B > Bordetella_A. The sequence continues at coordinate 262,859 of NZ_NEVT01000002.1, forward strand.
AGCAGGCGCACCTCGACGGCGCCTTCGGCCACCGCCAGGCGCGTCCACGAGCCGCCGCCGGGCGCGTCGTGTCGCACGGTGAACCGCGTGCCCACCGGCGTCAGCGTGCCTTCCGCGGTCGCCACCACCAGGGGCCGGCCGGCCGGGTCGCGGCCGCTGGTCAGCATGATTTCGCCGCCGCGCAGGACGATACGGCGTTCCCGCGCGGTGAAGCGCACGTCGATGGCGCTGGCGGTGTTCAATATGACTTGCGTGCCGTCTTCGAGCACCACGCTGCGTTGTTCGCCGGTGGCGGTGCGCACATCGGCCAATGCGCCCGCCAGCGAGGCGCGCCACGGCACCTGGTCCCGGGCCAGGTAGAGCGCGGCGCCGCCCACGCCCAGCCACGCGAAGCTCTTGAGCGCGCGGCGGCGGCCGCCGGCCGTCGCGGCGCGTTGCAGGGCGGCGCGCGCAACCGCCGGCGGCAGGCGCGCTGCGCCGTCGCGCAGCCGGCCCCCCATGGCCTGAAGCTGCTGCCAGGCGCGGGCATGCTCGTCATGCGCTGCGAGCCAGCGATCGAAGGTTTCCCGTTCGCGGGCAGTCTGCATGCCCGATGCCAGGCGCACGTACCAGGCGATGGCCTGTTGCGCGACTTGGTCGGGGATGGGGGCGCGCTGCCCGGGCGCCGGCGTATCCGCTGCCGCGGCGCCGTCTGCCCTTGCCCGGGTCGGTAGCGGATCCGCCATGATCTGCTCCGCTAGCCGTTGGCCGCGAGTATCCGGAAGCAATGTCCGACGGCGCGCGTCATGGCTTTCTGCACCACGTTCACACTGGTTTCCAGCCGCGCGGCTATCTGCGGATATGTCAGGCCTTCGAGCTGGGACAACAGGAAGATCTCGCGGCAGCGCGCGGGCAGCCCGTCCAGCATGCAGGCGATCTGCTCGAGGGTTTCCAGGATCAATGCCCGATCTTCCGGCGACGGGCTGACCGCTTCGGGCTGGGCCGCCAGGGCTTCAAGCCAGGCGCGCTCCAGCTCGCGGCGGCGCCAATGGCTGACCACCAGGCCATTGGCAATGGTGGCCAGGTACGCGCGCGGTTCCCATATCTGCTCGCGCTGGCCACGGCCCAAAATGCGCAGGAAAGTATCGTGCGCCAGGTCCGCGGCGTCGGACGAGTTGCCCAGGCGGCGTCGCAGCCATGCCTGCAGCCAGCCGTGGTGGTCGCAGTAGAGGCTTTCGATATTGGCTGCCTGCTCGGGCATGGGTAGGGCTTCCGGCAGCGCCGCCGGTTTTTGTAATGAGAACTAATATCAATTATTGATTGAATCCTCCGCTTTGGCAACTGCTGCCGGCGCGCGGCAGTGTCCGGCATCACCACCGGTAGCTCATGGTCGCGTACAGCGTGCGCGGTTCGCCGTAGCGGCAGCCGGTGGAGCCGGCGCAGGAAAGGTAGTCGCGGTTGAACAGGTTGCGGGCATTCACCGTCAGGCTCAGCCCGGCCAGGCCGGGGTCGAGTTCGCCGAATTCGTAGGCGGCCATCGCGTCGACCAACAGCCGGCCCGGCACGTCGGCGCCATAGCCCGGCAGATTGGTGGAACTGGCATAGCGCAGCCCGGCTCCCAGGGTGAGCCCGGGCGCGCCGGCGGCCGTCAGGTTGTATTCGGGTCCACAGCGAGGCGCTGTGCAGCGGCACGAGGGTCACGCGCTGGTCGACCAGCGTGGGGTCGTTGCTGCGCACCGTGCGGGCATCGGTGTACGCGTAGGTGGCCAGCACCCGGAGCGCGCCGAGATCCACGCGGGCTTCCAGCTCCAGCCCGCGCGAGCGCGCCTTGCCATTCTGCACGGAATAGGTCGGATCGGCCGGGTCGGGGGTCAAGGCGTTGGTCTGGGTCAGGTTTTAGGGCATTGCTCTCGTGCAATGCCGGGCGGGGCATCGCGGGCGCCGGCCTGACGGCCTGACGGCGCGACGATCGTCGCGCCGCGTCCGCGACAATCGTCGCGGCCGGCCATGCGACAACGGCCGGCCCACCCGCTTCGCCACGCCCCGAGGGCGGCCGGCCCGGGCCGCCCGGATCTTCCATCTCCTTCATTTTCCAGCGGTTTTCCGCAAGCCTTCGCGCCTTGCCGGGAACTTGGCACGGATGTTGCATCGGTGTCTGCACGGTATCGGCTGCTTGCCATACGGATGACCGACACGACACAAGGAGACACGGCGATGACACCGAGCAGATCGCAGTTGCTATGGATGTACGAAAAGATGGTCGAGATACGCGAGTACGAAGAGACCATGGCCAAGGTGTATCTGGAGGGCAAGTTGCCGCCCAGGATCCAGAAGGGCCTGGCCTTCGACATCGGTGCCGGGCCAGTCCCGGGGGAGATGCACCTGGCGGCCGGGCAGGAGCCAGTGGCCGTCGGCGTGTGCGCGCATCTCACGCCGGACGACACCGTGGTGGGCGCGCACCGGCCGCACCACTTCGCGATCGCCAAGGGGGTGCCGCTCGATGAAATGACGGCCGAAATGTTCGGCAAGGAAACCGGGTTGGGCAAGGGCAAGGGCGGGCACATGCACCTGTTCCACCCGCCGACGAAGTTTTCCTGCAGCGGCATCGTCGGCGCGGGCGCGCCGCAGGCCTGCGGCGCGGCGCTGGCAGCCCGCAAGCTAGGACGCGACTGGGTAGCGGTGGCTTTCTTCGGCGAGGGCGCGGCCAACCAGGGGGCGTTCCACGAGGCACTGAATTTGGCGGCCCTCTGGAAGCTGCCGGTGTTGTTCATCGTCGAGGACAACAAGTACGGCATTTCGGTGGAGAAGTCCGACTCGACGGCGGTGCCGTCCAACGACTTGCGGGCGCCGGGCTACGGCATTCCCGGCGTGCTGGTGGACACCAACGACCCGGTGCGCGTGTTCGAGGCTGCCGGCGCCGCGGTGGCGCGCGCGCGGCGCGGCGACGGGCCGACGCTGATCGAGGTGAAGACCGACCGCTACCTGGGCCACTTCCAGGGCGACCCGGAGACCTACCGGCCCAAGGACGAAGCCCGGCAACTGCGTACCCGCGACCCGATCGATTTGCTGGGTGCGCGCCTGCGCGCGGACGGCGTGCTGGACGACGCGGCCGACCAGACCCTGCGCGCGGCGGTGGGCGAGCGCGTCCAGGCGGCCTACGAGTTCGGCCGCAGCAGCCCCTATCCGCGTCCCGAGGCCGCCCTGGAAAACGTGTTCGCCTGAGCCGGCGCGCCACGACCCACAACACCGGAGACAGCAATGAGCAATACAGGAACAGCACGCAGACTCACCATGGCGCAGGCCATATCGGAGGCCATCGGCCAGGAGATGGAGCGCGACGAGCGGGTCTTCGTCATGGGCGAGGACGTCGGCAAGTATGGCGGCATCTTCAGCGCGACTACGGGCCTGCTCGACCGGTTCGGCAAGGACCGCATCATGGACACGCCCATTTCGGAAACGGCATTCATGGGCGCGGCGCTGGGCGCGGCGGCCGAAGGCCTGCGGCCCATCTCGGAGCTGATGTTCGTCGATTTCTTCGGCGTGTGCTTCGACCAGATCTATAACCACATTGCCAAGAACACCTACATGTCGGGCGGCGCGGTCAAAGTGCCGCTGGTGATCACGACCGGCATCGGCGGCGGGTACAACGACGCGGCGCAGCACTCGCAATGCCTGTATTCCATCTTCGCCCACGTCCCGGGGCTGAAGGTGGTGGTGCCGTCCAATGCGTACGACGCCAAGGGCCTGATGATCCAGGCCATCCGCGACGACAACCCGGTGGTGTTCCTGTATCACAAGGGCATCATGGGCCTGACGTGGATGTCCTATTTCGAGGGCAGCACCACGCATGTGCCCGCCGAAGCGTACGCGCTGCCGTTCGGCGAGGCCGCCGTGGTGCGCGAAGGCGCCGACCTGACGATCGTGACGCTGAGCCAGATGGTGCAGAAGTCGCTGGTGGCCGCCGAGCAGTTGCAGGCCGACGGGATCAGCGCCGAGATCCTCGATCTGCGCACCTTGGTGCCGCTGGACAAGCAGGCCGTGCTGCGCTCGGTGGCCAGGACCGGCCGGCTGCTGGTCGTCGACGAAGACTACCTGAGCTTCGGCCTGTCCGGCGAGATCGCCGCCATTGTGGCCGAGAACCTTGATAGCGTGGCCCTGAAGGCGCCCGTGCGCAGGCTGGCGGTGCCCGACGTGCCCATTCCGTTCAGCCGGCCCCTCGAGCAGTTCGCCATCCCGCAGGTCGATGCGATCGCGCAGGCGGCGCGCGCGCTGGTGTCCGGGGCAGCGCACGCCACCCTGACCACGACGGAGAACTGACATGGCCGATGTTTATCTGGATGATGCCGCCTGGGCCGATACCGAGGAAGGCACCGAAGCCCTGCTGCAGGAATGGCAGGTGCAGGCGGGTGACCGGGTCGAGGCCGGGCAGGTGCTGGGGGTAGCCGAGCTGGTCAAGACCACGCACGACATCGTGGCGCCCGTGGCGGGAGTCGTGGCCAGCCTGGAAGTGGCCGCGGAAGCGAACTTCGGCCGCCAGGCCGTGTTGGCCCGGATCTCGGAGTAGCGCCATGAACCCCCCCGAGCCACAGGCCGGCGCCGAGGCCATTCCACTGTCGGGCATGCGCGGCGCCATTGCGCGCGGCATGACTGCGGGCTGGCAGATTCCGCGGGTGGCGCATCATGCCGCCGCCGATGTCACGCTGTTGCAGGAGCATCGCCGCGACGAGGCGGCCGCCGGGCGGAAGTGGTCGGTCACGCCCTACCTGCTGAAAGCCTTGGCGCTGACGCTGCGCGAGCACCCCCGCATGAACGCCCTGTTGCAGGGCAATGCCGTGGCGCCGCAGGCCGACGTCAACCTGGGTCTGGCGGTCAGCCTGGACGACGGGCTGATGGTGCCGGTGATCCGCCAGGCCGACCGCCTGTCGGTGGCGCAGCTGGCCGAGCAGGCGCGCCATCTGGCCGAGGGCGCGCGCGCCGGCACGCTGACGGCTGGCACCTACCAACGCGGCACGTTCACGGTCAGCAACCTGGGCATGACGGCGATCGACAGCTTCACGCCCATCATCAACGCGCCGCAGGTCGCCATCCTGGGGGTGACCCGGGTGCGCCACGTGCCCGTGGCCGGCGAGGACGGCCTGCTGGGCACGGCGCCCGTGATGGGCCTGCACCTGGTGTTCGACCACCGCGCCATCGACGGCTATCCGGCCGCGTGTTTCCTGTCGGCGCTGAAACAGCGCCTGGAAACCCTGGAGGGGCTGCGATGAACGCCGTCCTGTCCGCCTGCCGGGTGACGAGCTGCGTACAGGAACAGGCCTGGAACGAGGCGCGTCTTGCCCGTCCCGTCGCGCGCCCCACCGTGCAGTTGTGGCGCTACGCGGGGCCGGGCGTGGTGCTGGGGCGCAGGCAGTACGCCCTGGTCCAGGCCTGCCGGCTGCCCGGCGCCGACGATCTGGTGGTGCGCGGCGCCGGCGGCGGCGCGGTGCTGACGGGCCCGTGGATGCTCAGCGCCTCCATCCTGCTGCCGCCCGACCATCCTCTGCTGGGCACCGGCGTGGTGGCCAGCTATCGGTGGCTGGGCGTGCTGCATGCGGGCCTGCTGCGCGACCTGGGCATTGATGCCCATGCGCTGTCGCCCGACGCGGTGCGCCACCACGATGTCGCCGGCTCCGTGCCGTGGGCCTGCTTCGGTGAGTTGTCGCCCTGGGAAGTGGCGGTGGGTGGCCGCAAGATCGTCGGCCTGGCCCAGGTGCGGCGCAAACAGGGCGTGCTTCTGGCGTCCGGCACGCTGGTGTCGGCGCCGGCGTGGCCGGTGCTGTGCGACGCACTGGGGCAGCCCGCCGAAGACGCGCGGCGGCTGGCGCGCCTGACCACGTCGTGCGAGGAACAGCTGGGGGCGCCCGTGCTGATGGAAGTCCTGGCCGAGCGGCTGTCGCTGGCATTGCTCGACCTGCTGGGCCCGCATTGAAGGTTCGCCGGCATGTGGCCCACGCCGGCAAGAAAAGCACTCATACGGAACCGGATCAATCGATAGAGGAGACAGACATGGACAACAAGAACGCCTCGCAGGACAACCGTGGCCCGGCCGTCGCGATGCGCGTGGTGCGCAAGGGCGTGCCGGTCAGCCGCCGCAACTTCCTGGCGGGGTCCGGCGCGGCGCTGGTGGCGAGCCTGGGCGCGCCCGAGGTGCTGGCCCAATCGGCCCGCGCGGCGCTGACGGCCGATTTCGCGCAGCTGGGGCCCGACACCGCGGCCACCTTGCTGCAGGTCGCGCGTGACATCTTCCCGCACGACAAGCTGGGCGACAAGTACTACGCCGCGGCGATTCATCCCTACGAAACCCAGGCGGGCCAGGATGCTGCGCTGAAGGCGCTGATCCGCGAGGGCATCGACGGCCTGGATCGGCAGGCGCGCCAGCGCTTCAAGGCGGCCTACGCGGCCATCCCGTCGGAAATGGACCGCGTCGCGCTGCTGGTGGAGATCCAGGACACGCCGTTCTTCCAGCGGGTCCGCGGCGACCTGGTCACCAGTCTGTACGACAACAAGGATGTCTGGCCTTTCTTCGGCTACGAGGGGTCGTCCTGGCAGAAGGGCGGCTACCTGAACCGCGGCTTCGACGACATCGACTGGCTCTGAGTCACCGGCCGGGCAATACGACAAGAGGAAGACAAAATGGATACCAAGTTCGCGCATGACGACGGCGACGTCGTGGTCATCATCGGATCGGGGGCGGGCGGTGCCACGCTGGGCAACGAGCTGGCCCAGCGTGGCGTGAAAGTCGTCATCCTGGAAGCCGGCAAGCATTTCACCCTGGCCGATTTCGTCAACGACGAATGGGCCATGTTCAAGAAGATCTCCTGGCTCGACAAGCGCATTTCGGCGGGCGGCTGGCATCACACCAAGACTTATCCCAACCTGCCCGCCTGGATCGTCAAGGCGGTGGGCGGCTCGACCGTGCACTGGTCGGGCGTGGCGTTGCGCTTCCAGGAGCACGACTTCCATACGCGCAGCACCTATGGCGCCATCGAGGGCGCGAATGTGCTGGACTGGCCCATCACGCTGGCCGAGCTCGCGCCCTTCTACGACCTGGCGGAGAAGAAGATCGGCGTGGCCGGGGCGGCGGCCAGCGGCCAGCCGCCGCTGCCCTACAACAACCATGCCAAGGTGGTGGCCGAAGGCGCGCGGCGCATCGGCTACAAGAATATCGTGCGGCCGGCCGCGACCAATTCCGCGCCCTATGACGGCCGACCGGCGTGTATGCAGATCGGCTTCTGCATGCAGGGCTGCAAGATCGGCGCGAAATGGTCGACGCTCTATACCGAGGTGCCCAGGGCGCTGGCCACCGGCAACGCGGAGCTGCGGCCCGAATGCATGGTGCTGAAGATCGAGCACGACAAGGACGGCAAGGCTTCCGGGGTGCTGTACGTGGACGGCAACGGAAAGCAGCAGTTGCAGCGCGCCCGCATCGTCTGTGTGGCGGGCAATTCCATCGAATCGCCGCGCCTGCTGCTGAACTCGGCCTCGAGCCTGTTTCCGCAGGGCCTGGCCAACAGTTCGGGCCAGGTGGGCCGCAACTACATGAACCACGCCACGGCCGCCGCCATCGCGATCCACAAGGGGCCGGTGTATATGAACCGCGGGTTCGACATCGGCGCAGTGGTGGCCGACGAGGTGCCGCTCAATGCCAAGCGCGGGTTCGCCGGCGGGTATTACCTGGAAGGGCTGGCGCTGGGCTTCCCCTACACGGCGGCATTCATCAAGCCGGGCGGCTGGGGGCGCGACCTGGCATCGGCGCTGGAGAACTACGATCGCATGACCGCGATCTGGGTATGCGGCGAAGATCTGGCCCGCGAGGAGAACAGCATCACGCTGCATCCGACCGAAAAAGACCAGTACGGACTGCCCGTGCCCATCGTGACCAAGACCTATCACGACAACGACAATGCGATCGCGGCACATGGCCTCAAGCAGTTCCGGGCGCTGTCCGAGGCGGTGGGCGCCACCCGGGTGATCGACATGCCGGCCTATCCGGCCAGCCACAACATGGGCACCAACCGCATGAGCGCCAAGGCGTCCGACGGCGTGGTGAACAAATGGGGCCAGGCGCACGACGTCAAGAACCTGTTCGTGTCGGACGGCAGCCAGTTCACCTCCAGCTCGGCCGCCAACCCGACCTTGACCATCGTCGCGCTGGCCATCCGGCAGGCCAAGTATATTGCCGACGCGATGCAGCGCCGGGAGATCTGACGCGCGGGCCGCTGCGGGGACGGATGCCGGCCACAGGCCGCCACCGCCCGCGTCGCTGGCGGCCGCCTGGTGTATCATCGATTCGATACGACGAGAGGCCCACACAAGAGCGGGCCCGATCCGGGAAGCGGCGCGCGGCCTGGGAGACAAGCATGCTGCGAAGCGAACAGCGCGAACACATTGAACGCATCATCACGCTCGCCAACGCCGGCGGGCAGGCCGTCGCGGCCAACGAGATCGAGCGCTCCTGGCTGCGTTGCGTCCACGATTACGGCATGGACCCCACCCGCCCGGAGCCGGCGCGCATTCTCGAGGCGCACGAGCTGCGCGAACACCAGGACCAGATCGAAGGGTTCCTCGGGGTGGCTCGCATCGGCATGGAGCAGTTGTACAAGCGCGTGTCGTCGCTGGGCTACGTGCTGCTGCTGACCGACGCCGATGGCGTGGCGGTGGATTTTATCGGCAACGATGCCTTGCGCAACGACCTGAAGCGCGCCGGGCTGTACCTGGGCGCCGACTGGAGCGAACTGCGCGCCGGTACCTGCGGCGTGGGCACCTGTATCGTCGAGCAGGCCGCCGTCACCTGCCACCGCACCGACCACTTCGATGCGTCGCACATCGCCCTGACCTGCAACAGCGCGCCACTGTTCGATCCCACCGGCGGGTTCATGGGGGTGCTGGACGTCTCGTCGCTCAAGGCCGACGGCCCGCGGGAAAGCCAGCACCTGGCCCTGCAGATCACTGCCATGTATGCGCAGATGATCGAGAACTCCAATTTCCTGAGCTATTTCGGCGACCACTGGATACTGCGCCTGGGCCTGGCCGGGTCGCTGGTCGATATCGCCAACGATATCCTGTTGGCTTTCGATGCCGACGGCGTGGTGGCGGGCATGAACCGCAATGCCCGCTGCACGCTGGCGCCCGGCGGCGACGCGAGCGCCTGTACGGGACAGCCTCTGACCGCCATTTTCGACGCCGCGCTGGGCGAGATCCTGCAAGCGGTGCACATGCCGCCGTCCGCCGAGCGCACGACGCTGCGCACGCACGGCGGCCAGACCTATTTCGTCAACGCCATCGCGCCGCGCGCCCGCAAGCCGGCGGCGCGCGCGCCGGCCGAACTGCCGGCCCTGCCGCACGAGGCGCTGCGGGTGTTGGCGGGACACGACCCGGCCATGCAGCGCCTGATCGGCCAGGCCCAACGGCTGGCCAGCAAGCCGGTCAATATCCTGGTGCACGGCGAGACGGGTACGGGCAAGGAGGTGCTGGCCAAGGCGATCCACGTGGCGGGCCCGCGGCGCGAGCGGCCGTTCGTGGCCGTCAACTGCGCGGCGATCCCCGAGACGCTGATCGAAAGCGAGCTGTTCGGCTACGTGGCCGGCACGTTCACGGGCGCCCGCGCCAACGGCCAGCGCGGGTTGATCCTGCAGGCCGACGGCGGCACGCTGTTCCTGGACGAGATCGGCGACATGCCGATACACCTGCAGAGCAGGCTGCTGCGCGTGCTGTCCGAGCGCGAAGTGGTGCCGCTGGGTGCGCAGCGGCCCACGCCGGTCGACCTGCGGGTGGTGGCGGCTTCGCACCGGGACCTGCGCCAGCTGATTGCGCAGGGCACGTTCCGCGAAGACCTGTATTACCGGCTCAGCGGCGCCACGTTGCATCTTCCCGCCTTGCGTGACCGCGAAGACCGCGAGTACTTGCTCGACCTGATCGCCGGCCAGGAAGCGCACGAGCTGGGCGTGGCGCCGTATTTCGACGGCGCGGCGCGCCAGGCGCTGCTGGGCTATGCGTGGCCCGGCAATGTGCGCCAACTGCGCAACATGCTGCGTTTCGCCCTGGCGATGAGCGACGACGGGAACCTGACCCTCGAGACGCTGCCGCCCGAGCTGTTCGAGCATGCCACCGGCGGCCGCGAGCCGGTGGCGCTGCCGGCCGGTGCCGAGGCGCCGCCGCCCGCCGGCGCGGCCAGCGGCGAGGCCGGGCCATTGCTGGCTTTGCTGCAGCGGCACCGTTGGCACGTGCCGTCGGTGGCCAGGGAGCTCGGTCTGGCGCGCGCCACGGTCTACCGGCGCATGGAAAAACTGGGCATCGCGCCGTCGTCCCGCCAGCAATAGGGGGCGGCGCGCGCCGCTACTTCAGCAGCGCCGCGTTCTTGGCCAGCACCGCATCGGCGCACTGGGCGTCCAGGTGGCCGCCCGGCGCGCCCGCCACGCCGATGGCGCCGATGACCTGGTCGCCGCGCTTGAGCGGCACGCCGCCGCCCAGCAGCAGGAACCCGGGGATGTCGGTCAGGTTGGCGGCGCCGGGGTTCTTCTGGGCGTTTTCCATGATGGCCAGGGTCGGCGCCTTGGCGGAAGCCGAGGTGAAGGCCTTGGCGCGGCTGGCTTCGATGGTGTGCGGGCCGGCGTTGTCGGCGCGCGCGAAGGCTTGCAGCTGCCCGCTGCCGTCGACCACGGCGGCGCTCACCGCGTAGCCTTGTGCCTGGCATGCCGCCACGGTTTCGGTGGCGAGCTTCTGGGCGTCGGCCAGGGCCAGCTTGTGGGTCGTGACCACGGCCGCGCCGGCGGCCTGCGAAACGGCGGCAAAGCAGAGCAGGGCAAGGGATTTTCGCATCATGTCGGTGTCCTCGAAGCGTATCGGAAAGGGAACCGACAGCTTAATGACGAGGCGCGCCGGCCGCCATGCGCACGGCCACGGCACGGCCTCCGTAGCGCTACGGAGGCTCAGGCCAGCAGGGCGGCGTATTGCCGGATCAGCTGCGCCAGGGACTCGGCCTCGAGCTTGGCGAACACATGGGCGCGGTAGGTTTCCACGGTGCGCGGCGACAGCCCCAGGTCGCGCGCGATCTGCTTGTTGCTGACGCCTTCGACGACCCGTCGCAGCACTTCTTCTTCGCGCCCCGACAGTCTGGCCAGCCGCTGGGTGGCCTCGCGTGTGGCGGCCAGTTTTTCGCGGCTGGCGATGTGCTGGCGCACCGCGCCCTGCACCGCGTCGAGGAACTGGTCGTCGTCCACCGGCTTCTGCAGGAACTCCACCGCGCCGGTCTTGAAGGCGCGCCGGCACAGGTCGACATTGGCGTGCCCGGTCAGCATGATGACCGGCAGGTCGGACTGGGCGGCCATTTGCTCCAGCACTTGCAGCCCGCCGATGCCGGGCATGCGGATGTCCAGCACCAGGCAGCCGATCGCGTAGTCGTGCCGCTGCGCCAGGAAGGCCTGCGGGTCGCCGAAGCCGGCGCTGCGCAGCCCGACGCTGGCCAGCAGCAGCGCCAGCCTGTCGCGCACGGCGTCGTCGTCGTCGACCAGATAGACCACCGGGGATTGATTCGAGAGATCGTTCATGGGCTCCGGGCGGCAGTCGCCGGCAGCGGCAGGGCCAGCGTCGCGCACACGCCGCCCTCGTCGCGGTTGCGGATTTCCAGGTGCGCGTCCATGGCCCCGGCCAGGGTCTCGCACAGCGCCAGCCCCAGGCCCATGCCCTGGCTGCGCGTGGTGTAGAACGGCTCGAAAATGCGCGGCAGCACGTCGGCCGCGATGCCCGGTCCGTTGTCGCGCACCGTGAATACGTAGCGGCCATCGTCGCGCACCTGTCCGCCGATGTCCAGGCGGCGCGGCGCGGGGCGCGTCGCCAGCGCATCGGCGGCATTCTGCACCAGGTTGTGCAGGATCTGTTCCAGCACGACGCGGTCGCCCAGCGGGCGCGCGCCGGGATCGGCGTTGTGCCAGTCCAGGCGTATGCCCAGCCGCGCCAGTTCGCTTTCGCGCAGGAAGCGCAATGAGGCGATCAGCGCGTCGGGGGCCAGCTGGCTGCGCTGTACCGGCTGGCCGTGCGCGACCAGGGTGCGCAGCCGGCCGAGTATCTCCGCCGCGCGGCGCGCCTGGCTGGCTGTCGCCTGCAGGGCGCGGCGCACTTCGGGCTGTTCGTCCGGATCGTCGAGCAGGCGCTGGGCCGCGCCGGTATGGGCCAGGATGGCGGTCAGCGGCTGGTTCAGCTCGTGCGCGATGCCGGCGGCCATTTCGCCCAGGGTATTGAGCCGGCCGATGGCCGCCAGGCGCGCCTGTTCGCGCTCGCGCAGGGCATAGGCGCGCGAGCGCCGCCAGAGGGTCCAGCCGGCCACCAGCGCCGCGCTAGCCAGGGCCCAGGCCAGCCACGCCGCCCAGGGCCACGAGGCGGGCGCCAGGCGGCGCGCGCCATGCAGCATGAACGGCTGGCTGGCCGCGCCCAGCGGCTTGCCGCGTTGCAGGTGCCAGCCCGGGCCCGTCGCGTCGCCGCGCGCGGGCAGCAGGTCCAGCCGCCCGCCGGGCAACGCCAGGCTCAGGGCGTCGAGCGTGGGCGGCACGTCCGTGTCCGCCACCAGCTGCCGCGCATCCAGCAGGATCGCCCAGCCCGAGGGCGCCACCAGCCAGTAGGCGGCAGGCCCGGCGGCCAGCGCCACCGGCTGGCCGGCCTGTGCGGCCCGCCCGACCGCCTCGGCCAGGCCGGCGGGCGGTGGCGCGCTGCCGCGCCATTGCCCGGCGTCCAGGCGGCCCACCGCCTGCAACTGCGGCAAGGCCGGTTGCAGGCTGGGGAACAGGCGTTCGGGCGCGGGCGGGTGGGACAGCGCCGCCAGCGTGGCGAGCACGGCTTCGTGCTGCACGGCCTTCTGGCTGAGCATGCGGTGCGCGATGCTGGTGTCTTGGACGAAGCGATCGCGCTGCGCGGCGTAGTCTTGCAGGCCGATGCCGGCGACGCCGAGAATCAGGAGCAGCAGCCAGGCAATGGCCGCCGGCGGAAATGACCGGGACATGGTGGTCGGGATTATCGCATCGGGCGCCCCGGCGCCGGGTTCCGTACGGCTACGGAGGGCGCGGCGCTAGCGGGCGGGCGTCGCCTCGGCCAGCCAGCGCGCGACGATGTCCAGCACGGCGCTTTCCTGTTCGCGATGCGGCACATGGCCGCAGCCGGGCAGGATCTCCTGGCGGCCGCGGGCCAGGGCGGCGATGTGCGCCGGGTGGTACAGGGACCCATATTCGTCCTGGTCGCCGTGCAGGGCCAGTGCCGGGCAGCGCACGCGGCGCAGGTCGCCGTCCAGGTTCCAGGCCGCGAATTCCGGCGACAGCCAGGTGTCGACCCAGGCGCTCAGCACCCATGCCGCCTTGTCGCCGTGGTACTTCTGCAGGCGCTCGAGCTGGCCCGGCTGGGCGAAGTCCTGGCGGGCCTGCCGGATGCCCGCCAGCGTGTGTTCTTCGGCGAAGGCCTGCGCCGATTCGGTGACCAGGCCCTGGCACGCCGCGCCGTATTCGGCGGCGCAGACGATCGCCATGCCGCCGCCGACGCTGTGGCCGAACAGGACGAATCGCTCCAGGCCGAGCTGCTCGCGCAGCCGGCGGAAGCCGTCATGGGCCTCCTGGTGCACGAAGCGGCTGTCCAGCGTGCCCGGATGCGGGTCGGATTGCCCGAAGCCCAGGCGGTCGTACGCGATGACGCTGCGCCCGGTCGCCAGCGCCAGGCGCTCGGGGAAGTCGCGCCACAGCGCCACGCATCCCAGCGAGTCGTGCAACAGCACGATCGGCGCCGGGCCGTCGGGCAGGTCCGCGGCGGGCGTCCAGCGCCGGGTGTAGAGCCTGCCTTGAGCAGTGTCGATATAGGCGTCGTGCGTGATGAGGGCCGTCATGAAGCTGGCATTGCAACAATTAATGCGTCAATATTACATGCCCGCCGGTCGCCGGCGCTTAAGTGTGGACTGTCCGATGACGTAAGCCTGAGTGAAGGCGCCGTGATGGCGTGAGCGTGATTCGGTCCAAACCAGGAGGCTGGTATGAAAGAAGCGCGAGCACTATGGGCAGGCGTGGCGATGGCGGCATTGGCCATGCCGGGAATCGCGGCGGGCGCGGGCGGCAGGATCCACTTCGTGGGCAGCATTGTGGTGCCGGCCAGTTGCCAGGCGCAGGTCAGCCTGCGGCAGGCCGGCACCAGGGCGGACGCGGCCTGTCACCACCCTGCGGCGCCCGCGGCGGCGCCGCAAGCGCCGCATGTCAGCATCCAGCCGCTGCCGCGCGTCACTGCCGCGCTGCCGGGGCGTCCGCAGGCCTATGTGGTGACGCTGTCCTATCGATAAGCCGGGCGCGGGCAGGCCTCAGGTGGCGACCACCGCCACGGTCTGCCCTTCCTGGACCATCTCGCCTTCGCGCACCAGGATCTCCGCGATGCGGCCGGCATCGTTGGCCACCACGGGAATCTCCATCTTCATCGACTCGACCAGCATGACCACGTCGTCGGGCTGGACGGCGGCGCCCGGTTCGGCCTGGATTTTCCACACGGTGCCGGTCACTTCGGCCACTACGTTTGCGCGTCCCACTTCGGTTCTCCTTGTTTGATGGGTTGCCGGCCGGCCGTCACGGCTTGGCCAGCTTCAGGTCCAGCAGCAGGTCGCGCGTGGAGGCGTATTCGGCGTCCAGCACTTTCCGCATTTCTTCGTGCCGCGCGAAGCGCGGCCGCCACAGCTGGGTTTGCAGGAAGTCGTTCCATTCCTTGCTGGCGGCCACCTTGGCCAGCGCCGATTCCCAGTACGCCAGTTGCGCCGGGGTCATGTCCTTCGGGCCGAGCACGCCCTGTACCGAGGTCGAGACCGCGTCGATGCCCTGTTCCTTCCAGGTCGGCACCGCGGCCAGCTGGCCGGGCAGCCGCTCGGCCGTGGTCACCGCCAGCAGGCGGATGGTGCCGGCCTTGTACTGCGACAGCACATTGGGCGACGAGGCCGACACCACGTCGACGTGGCCGCCCAGCAGCGCCGTGATGGATTCGCCGGACGATTTGTACGGCACGATGACCAGCTTGGTGATGTCCACGCCGGCCTGCTTGAGCGGCTTGGCGATCGCCAGGTGGATGTGGTTGCCCACCGAGGTGGCCACGGCGATCGACAGCGAGTCGGGCTTCTGCTTCAGCTGCGCCACCAGGTCGTGCACGTTCTTGAATGGCGAGTCGGCGCGCACCGCCACCAGCATGGACTCTTCCAGCAGCAGGGCGATGGGCGTCATCTCGGCGTATGACAAGGCATCGGGATGCAGCACGCGGGCGCTGATCATGCCGGTGCTGAAGGTGCCCAGCCAGTGCGCGTCGCCGGGATGGGCGCGCAGGGTCTGCAGGCCCACCGCGCCGCTGCCGCCGGGCTTGTTGGAGATGACCAGCGTCTGGTCCAGCACCTTTTGCTGTTCGAGCAGCCGCTGCAGCTCGCGCGCGGCGGTGTCCAGGGCGGCGCCCGGCCCGGCCGGCACCACGAACTCTACACTGTGCCGCGGCTGCCATGACTGGGCCTGCGCGGGCCAGCCGAAGGTCGCCGCCACGCAGGCCGTCCACACCATCATGCTGCGAAGTAACGCATTCATCATCGTGTCTCCTTGCGGTCGGCTCGCCGGCAGGGTGGCCCCGGGCGACGGCCGTCCGTCGTTGTCGAAAACCGCAACCCGCCGCGGATCAGCGGGCCTTGAGCACTTCCCAGGCGTCCTCCACCCAGTCGCACAGCACGTCGCGCGTTTCGCGCGGGTCGATCACATCCAGCATGCCGAATTTCTCGGCGGTGCGGAACGGCGACGCGATGCGGTGGTAGTAGGCTTCCAGCCGCGCCTGCTCGGCCGCCGGGTCGTCGGCGGACGCGATTTCGTTGCGGTGCGCCGCCGCCACCCCGCCCTCGATGGGAATCGAGCCCCAGCGCGCCGAGGGCCAGGCGAAACGGTGGTTGAGCCGGGGGAAATGCTTGGGGGCGTGCAGGCCGCCGGCCATGCCGAAGGCGCGCCGCATGATGATCGACACCCACGGGATGGTGGCCTTCTCGATCGTGGTCAGCACCCGCACTGCGCCCAGCAGCGTGCCGCTGAGCTCGGCTTCCGGCCCGGTCGCGTTGCCTGGCTGGTCCACCAGGTGCACCACGGGCAGGTTGAAGGTCTGGCACAGCTTGACGTGCCGCTCGATCTTCCAGGCCGAGGCGGTGGTCATGGCGCCGCCCGAGACGCGCGGGTCGCTGCACAGCACGCCCACCGGGTAGCCGTGCAGCCGCGCCAGCGCGGTGATGGTCGAGCCGCCCTGGTGGCGGCCGATCTCGAACAGGCTGTCGCGGTCGAATACGGAGGCGAGGATCTTGCGCGGATCGTAGACCTTGCGGCGGTCTTTCGGAATGGCGTTCTTCAGCCAGTCGTCGGCGCGGCCGGGCGGGTCGTCGGTGGCGATGCGCTCGGCCATCAGCCCGGCATGGCGCGGCACGTATGACAGGAAGCGCCGCACCTGCTCGAAGGCATCGGCCTCGCTGGCGGCTTCGTTGTGCACCAGCGCGCTGCGGCGGTGCACCTGGTAGCCGCCCAGCTCGTTCTTGTCGATGTCGATGCCGTAGGCCTGCTTGACCACCGGCGGCCCGGCGGCGAAGACCTGCGCCTGGTCGCGCACCATGACCGAAAAATGCGACATCAGCACTTTGATGGCGCCCAGCCCAGCGCAGGCGCCCAGCGCCACGCCCACCACCGGCACGGCGTCGAGCAGGGGCACCACCGGCCAGGTGGGGTAGCCGGGGATCTTGCTGCTGCCCTGCTGCTCCAGCAGCTTGACGCTGCCGCCGGCGGTGTCCACCAGGCGCACCAGGGGCATCTGCAGGTCCAGCGCCATGCGTTCGGCGTAGATCCATTTGTCGGAGATGGTGGCTTCGGAGGAGCCGGCGCGCAGCGTGTAGTCGTCGGCCGAGATCATGGCCTTGCGGCCGTCGATGCGCCCGGAGCCGATGATGGCGTTGACCGGCGACAGCGACTGGAAGAAGCCGTCCGCGTCATAGCGGCCCTTGCCGGCGATGCGGCCCAGCTCGCGGAACGTGCCGGCATCGCACAATAGCGCGATGCGCTCGCGGGCATTCAGGCGGCCGCGCGCCTTGTGCCTGGCCAGCGCTTCGGGGCCGCCCATGGCGGCCGCCTGCTCGCGCCGCGCCGCCAGTTCCCGCAGTTCCGCTTCCCAGTCCTGTCCGGCGGTTGCGTCGTGCCTCTGTTCCATTGCCTGCTCTCCGACAGTGCCTGCCCTGGCGTTGTAGTGTTCATGGGCGGGTCTTGATGATTTGTTGCGCCTGCAGCGCCTGGATCTCGGCGGGGCTCATGCCCAGTTCGCGCAGCACGGCCTCGGTGTCCGCGCCCAGGTCGGGGCCGCTGTGGCGGATGTGGCCCGGCGTGCGCGACAGCTTGGGCACCACGCCGGCCTGCGTGGTGTGGCCCAGCGAGGCATGCGGCACCTGCACCAGCATGTCGCGCTCGGCATAATGCGGGTCGTCGTAGATGTCGGCGATGGTGTAGATGCGCGAGGCCGGGATGGACTCGGCGATCAGCAGCTGTTCGAGCGACGCCGCGTCGTGCTGGCGCGTCCACTCGCCGATGATGGCGTCCAGCGCGGCCATGTTCTGCCGTTCGCCGCGCGCGCGGATGGTGGCGAAGCGCGGGTCGGCGAGCAGTCCGGGCTGGCCCATGGCATGCGCGAGCCGGCTGAAGACGAGGTTGCTGTTGGCGGCGATCAGCACCCACGCGCCGTCGGCGCTGGGGTACAGGCTGTTGGGCGCCATGGTGGGCAGATTGGGTCCGACCCGTTTCGGCACGAAGCCCAGCTTCTCGAACGCCGGGACGTACGGTTCCATCTGGCTGAACGCGGTTTCGTACAAGGCCGCGTCCACGACCTGGCCCAGGCCGGTGCGGCTGCGTTCGTGGATGGCCATCAGCGCGCCGAAGGCCGCGTACACGGCGGTCAGGTAGTCGGTGGTGGCCAGCGCGACGCGCGCCGGCGGCCGGTCCGGGTCGCCGGTCATGTGGCGCACGCCGCCGAAGGCCTCGCAGATGGCGCCGTAGCCCGGCCGGCTGGCGTAGGGGCCGTCCTGCCCGTAGCCGCTGATGCGCACCATGACCAGGCCCGGGTTGCTGGCCGACAGGGTCTCGTAGTCCAGGCCCAGGCGCTCCATGACGCCGGGGCGGTTGTTCTCGACCAGGATGTCGGCGCGGTCGATCAGGGCGCGCGTGATGGCGCGGCCCTGCGCGGATTTCAGGTCCAGCGCCACCGAGCGCTTGCCGCGCAGGATGGTGGCCGCGTACAGCGAGACGTCCTCGACGTGCTTGCCCATCTGGCGCACGCCGTCGCCTTCCAGGGGTTCGACCTTGGTGACTTCGGCGCCGAAGTCGGCCATCAGGCGGGCGCAGGCCGGCCCGGCAATGGTGGAGCAGATCTCCACGACCTTGAGGCCCGCCAGCGGGCCGGGCGAGGCAGCGGTCATGCGCGTCTCCGTGCGGGTTCCTGGGCGCTTTCGGAAAGGCGCCGCACGACGGCGCGGCCGGATTCCTCGACCCGCTGGCGCGAGATGGCGATATACGTCTTGGTGTCGCCGCGTTCCAGCGCGTCGAGGCCCTTGCGCCACAGCGCGGCCGACGCCTGGCGGCGTTCGATGGGCGCCAGGCTGATGTACGAGTAGCGCAGCGTCTGCAGCGACAGGGCGGTGAGCATCTGGGTCAGCCGCTGGTTGTCGCAGTTGCGCACCGACAGGATCGACAGCCGGTAGGAGGTTTCGGCGTATTGGCCGCGGTCGTCGGCGATGCGGGCCAGGGTTTCGAGTTTTTCGACTCCGGCGCGCAGGGTGGCCAGGTATTCGGGGCTGTGGTTGGCGGCGATTTTGCGGGCGACGATTTCGAGCAGGCCGACGCGGATCTCGAAGATCTCGCGCACTTCGTCCAATGTCAGGTCGGTGACTACCGCGCCGCGGCGCGGATAGATGGTGGCCAGGCCTTCGCGTTCGAGGATGCGGATGGCGTCGCGCACCGGGCCGCGGCTGACGTGGAACGAGTCCGCCAGGCGCTGTTCGTTCAGGGCTTCGCCGGGTCGCAGCTTGCCCTTGATGATGGCGTCGCCCACTTGCGCGGCGATCTGCTCCGGCACGGTGAGCGTGGGCGTGTTCTGGCGGCCTTCGAACAGGCGGAAGGCTACGGCGTTTTCGAGGTCGGTGAGCAGCTGGCTGGGTCTGGGCACGGCGGGGATGCGGGTCAGGTTACTGAGGGTGATGTTAGAGCACAATTGGATTGTTAACAATCCTACGATTTTTTGGGGATGGCTTGGGGAGGCTGGATGTATGGCCGTTTTGAGTTCTTGAGACGCCCGCGCCTGCCGGGGAGGCCCGGGCGGCCACGTCGCTCGGCTCGGGCGCGCCCCCAGGCGCCCTCGGCCCCCTGCGGGGGCTCCCCTCGCTCCAACTGGCCGCCCGGGCCTCACCGGCAGGCGCGGGCTCGCAATATCTCGGGTTCGGGTCTTATGGCTTGCGTCGGCTTCCAGGTGTCAGACACCCCTGGGTCAGTGGTGCAGGTAGGCGGGAATGCCGCAAGGGGTGTCTGACACCTACGCGCAGGGTCGTGTCCGTAGGTTTATGCCTTGCGTCGGCTTTCAGGTGTCAGACACCCCCTGGGTCAGCGGCGCAGATAGGTGGGGGTGCCGCAAGGGGTGTCTGACACCTATGCGCAGGGTCGTGTCCGTAGGTTTATGCCGTGCGTCGGCTTCCAGGTGTCAGACACCCCTGGGTCAGTGGGGCAAATAGGCGGGAGTGCCGCAAGGGGTGTCTGACACCCACCGCGCAGCATCGCCGTCCACCACCAACGTGCAATGCCTTGCAGCGGACCGGACGCATGCCGCGGCTGTGAGTCCTGGGCGGGGCTGGCAGTGCGGGCCGGCCAGTTGGAGGGAGGGGAGCCCCCGCAGGGGGCCGAGGGCGCCTGGTGGCGCGCCCGAGCCGAGCGATGTGGCCGGCCCGCACTGCCAGCCCCGCCCAGGACGCCCTACGAGCAAGCCCCCGTCCTATAAGAGAAGACAACACCAAGAAAACCACCAAAACCCCAGCCAAGAGAAACCCACAATTGATATTGATTATTATTTACTGTCATGTGACAATCCCACTTGCTCCAGGATCAGAGCGGCCTGAGCAGAGTCTTGAAGTGATTCGCCCCGGCCTGGCCGGGGCTTCTTTTTTCGCGGCCGTTGTCGCGTCCACCGCGTGGCCGCCGCCGGGTTGAACCGGGGCCGTATCCCGGTCTAAGCTGAAGACTGGCTATCGACCGCGGCGCGTCCGATCCGCATGGCAGCACCTGGAACCGCGCGCCGCAAGGAGAGCAGCATGCGGCATGCAACAGACCTGTCCGGGCGCGTGGCCATTGTCACCGGCGCCAACTCGGGTATCGGGCGCGGCATCGCGCTGGAACTGGCGGCGGCCGGGGCGAAGGTGGTGGTGAACCACCGCCCCAACGACGACTCGACCCGGCGCGGCCTGGAAGTGGTGGACGAGATCGCGCGCGCGGGCGGCGTCGCGGTGGCGGCGGCGGCCGACATCAGCCGCGAGGATGACGTCGCCCAGTTGTTCCGCGCGGCGCACGACCACTTCCAGGGCGTCGATATCCTGGTCAACAACGCCGGCATCGAGCAGCCGGCGCCCATCCAGGACATGACGCTGGCCCAGTGGCAGAAGGTCATCGACGTCAACCTGACCGGCCAGTTCCTGTGCTCGCGCGCCGCCGCGCGCGCCTTCCTGGAGCGCCAGCCGCGGCCGCCCGCCGATGCCGCGGCCGGCAAGATCATTTTCATCAGCTCGGTCCACGAAGTCATTCCGTGGGCATTCCAGGCCAACTACGCGGCCTCCAAGGGCGGCGTGTCGCTGCTGATGCAATCGCTCGCGCAGGAACTGGCGCCGATGAAGATCCGCGTCAATTCGGTGGCGCCCGGCGCCATCCGCACGCCGATCAACGCGCCGGCCTGGAACACGCCGGACAGCCTCGCGGCGCTGCTCAAGCTGATCCCCTACGGGCGGATCGGCGAGCCGGAGGACGTGGCGCGGGCCGTGGCCTGGCTGGCCAGCGACGACTCGGACTACGTGACCGGTTCGACCTTGTTCGTCGACGGCGGCATGACGCTTTATCCCGCGTTTCGCGGCGCGGGCTGAGCGCGATGTCCAAGCCGCTGGAAGACTACGGACTCATCGGCAACATGCTGTCGGCCGCCCTGGTGGCGCGCGACGGCTCGATCGACTGGCTGTGCCTGCCGCATTTCGATTCGCCCGCCTGCTTCGCGGCCCTGCTCGGCGACGAGCGCCATGGGCGCTGGCGCATTGCGCCCGGGCAGGCGGGCGGCAGGGTGGCGCGACGCTACCTCCCCGACACCGCCGTGCTGGAAACGCGCCACGAGACCGCGACGGGCGTGGTGCGCGTGTACGACTTCATGCCCTTGAGCGACGAAGAAGAGCGCGTCGACGTGGTGCGCATCGTGCGCGGCGAATCGGGCCGGGTCGACATGCACATGGAACTCACCCTGCGCTTCAACAATGGGCAGGCGGTGCCATGGGTGCGGCGGCGCGATTACGGCCTGAGCGCGATCGCCGGCCCCGATGCCGTGGAGCTGCACACCGCCGTCGCGCTGGAAGGGCGCGACATGACCAGCGTGGCCGACTTCACGGTACAGGAAGGCCAGACCGTGCCGTTCACGCTGTCGTATCACCGCTCGCACCGCACGCCGCATTTCGTGCCGGACCGGCTCGAGAGCATGGACCGCACCATCGCCTGGTGGCACGAGTGGGCCAAGCGCTGCCGCTGGGAAAACGGACCCGGCGCGCACCGCGACGCGGTGGTGCGGTCGCTGATCACGCTGAAGCTGCTGACCTTCCAGCCCACCGGCGGCATCGTCGCGGCGCCCACCACCTCGCTGCCTGAACAACTGGGCGGCAGCCGCAACTGGGACTACCGCCATTGCTGGCTGCGCGATTCGGCGCTGACCCTGTACGCGCTGCTCAACGCCGGCTATCGCGAAGAGGCCGAGGCCTGGCGGCAATGGCTGCTGCGCGCGGCGGCCGGGCATCCCAACCAGTTGCAGATCATGTACGGCATCGCCGGCGAGCGCTGGTTGCCGGAGCACGAGGTACCCTGGCTGCCGGGCTATGAGGGCAGCCTGCCGGTGCGGCTCGGCAATGCCGCGGCCGGGCAGATGCAGCTCGACGTCTACGGCGAATTGATCGAGACCCTGCACACGGCGCGCGAGGCCGACCTGGCGCCGCTGGCCGAGGCCTGGCGTCTGCAGAAAGTGCTGCTCAAGCCGCTGGAGGACCTGTGGCGCGAACCCGACCATGGCATCTGGGAAATGCGCGGGCCGCGCCGGGCGTTCACGCATTCGCGCCTGATGTGCTGGGTGGCGATGGACCGCATGGTCAAGTCGTGCGAGCGCTTCAAGCTGGAAGGCCCGGTCGAGCGCTGGCGCGGCCTCGCCGCGGAGATCCGCGCGGATATCTGCGCCAATGGCTACGACAGCGCGCGCAACACCTTCGTGCAGTATTACGGCGGCGCCGCGCTGGACGCCAGCCTGTTGCTGATTCCCCAGGTGGGCTTCCTGCCCGCCGACGACCCGCGCGTGGTGGGCACGGTGCAGGCCATCACGCGCGAATTGCTGCGCGACGGCCTGCTGCTGCGCTATTCGACCGAGCAGAGCGACGACGGCTTGCCGGGCGAGGAGGGCGTGTTCCTGGCGTGCAGCTTCTGGCTGGCCGATGCCTACATCATGCAGGGGCGGCTCGACGATGCGAACCGCCTGTTCGATCACTTGCTGTCGCTGCGCAACGACCTCGGCCTGCTGGCCGAGGAGTACGACGTGGTGCGGCGGCGCCTGGTCGGCAATTTCCCGCAGGGGTTTTCGCACATCGGCCTGGTCAATACGGCTTACAACCTCAGCGCCGCCGGCGGGCCGGCGCGCCAGCGCTCGTCGCGCGAAGCGCCGCACGATTGACGGCGGCGCCGCGCGCTCCTATTGCGGCTGGATGCCGGCGGCGGTGACGATCTCGCGCCACTTGCGGCCTTCCGATTCGGTGAAACGGGCGAAGGCCTGGGGGTCGGAGCCCACCGGCTTGGCGCCCAGGCTGGCGTACTGGCGCATCAGGTTGGGCTGCCGCAGGGCGCGCGCCGCGTGTTCGGACAGCTTGGCGACGATGTCGGGCGGCGTGCCGGCCGGAGCCCACAGGCCGTACCAGGTGCTGATGTCGAAGCCGGGATAGCCGGATTCGGCCATGGTGGGCACGTCGGACAGTTCATCGACCCGCTGCGCGGTCGTGACCGCGACGGCGCGCAACTTGCCGGCCTTGATGAACGGCATGGCCGAGGGCATCGAGTCGAACATCAGCTGGATCTGCCCGCCCACCAGGTCGGTCAGGGCGGGGGCGCTGCCCTTGTAGGGCACGTGCTGCATCGACAGGCCGCTGCGCACCTTGAACGACTCGCCGGCCAGTTGCTGGGCCGATGCCGTGCCCGCCGAGCCGAAGTTCAGCGGCCGGGTCTTGCCCAGCTTCTCCAGGTCCTGCACCGTGCGCACGCCGGACGCCGCGGGCACCACCAGCACCAGCGGCACGTCGGCCAGTTGCGTGATGGGCGCGAAGTCCTTGAACGAGTCGTAGCGCATCGACTTGTACAGATAGGGGTTGATGACGTGCAGCGAGGCGTTGGCCAGGAAGGTATAGCCGTCCGGCTTGGCGCGCGCCACCAGGTCGGCGCCGATCATGCCGCTGGCGCCGGGCTTGTTCTCGACCACGACATTCTGGCCGATGGTCTTGGACATCTCGGCCGCGACCAGCCGCGATACGGTGTCGGTGGGGCCGCCGGGCGGGTAGGGCACCACCATGGTGATGGGGCGGTCGGGGAAGGCGCCGGCGTGCGCCGGCGCGGCGGCCGCCAGGCAGGCGACGGCCGCGCAGGCCGCCGCGCACCGGCTGGCGCGCAGGAAGTGTTGCAGGGCAAGCATGGGGTGTCTCCTAGTTTATTTTGAGAGCCACCTTGCCGATGACGCGTCGGGATTCCAGCGCGTCCAGCGCGGCGGCAAGTTCGGCGGCCGGATACACCGCCGTGACAGCCGGCCGGATCCGCTCGTCGCGGGCCCAGTCCAGCAGGGTGCCCATGGCGCGTTGCAGCGCCGGGGCATGTACGATGCGTTCGTCGGCCGGGGTCCAGCCCAGGTAGCGTCCGAAGAAGAAGCCGTGCAGCGCGATGTTCTTGACCAACAGCAGGTTCAGCGGCGCCGCCGGCACCCGGCCGCTGGCAAAGCCGATCGACAGCATGCGGGCATTGGCGGCCGCGGCGCGCACGCTGTGCTCGAAGGCCGCGCCGCCGACCGGGTCGAACACGATATCGGCGCCGCGCCCGCCGGTCGCGGCCTTCACATGGGCCGCCAGGTCGGCATCGGCTGCCAGCGCAAGGGCGGCGCCGGCAGCCAGCGCCGCCTGGCGCTTTTCAGCGGTGCTGGCGCAGGCGATGACGACGGCGCCGGCCTGGCGGGCGATCTCGACCGCCGCCAGCCCGACTCCCGACCCGGCGCCCAGGACCAGCACGGTTTCGCCCGGCTGCATGCCGGCGCGCCACAGCAGCGCGGTGTAGGCCGTGCCGTACGAGATCGGCACCGGCAGCGCCGCCAGCGCCGGCAACTGGTCCGGCACCGGGTACACCGTGTATTCCGGCAGGGTCAGGCGTTGGGCGTAGCAACCCCAGCGGGCCACCGCGACCACGGCGTCGCCGGGCGCCAGCCGGGTCACGCCGGCGCCACGCGCGATGATCCGCCCCACGGCCTCCGTCCCGGGCACGAACGGCAGGGGCGGGCGGCTCTGGTAGCTGCCTTCGATCAGCAGCCGGGTGGCATGGCTGACGCTCGCGTAGTCGATCTCGATGGTGACTTCGTGCGGGCCGGGCGCGGGGGCGTCGGCGATCTCGCGCAGCGCGACGTCCGCCACCGGGCCATGCCGCTCGCATACCAGGGCGCGCATCATGCGGGCTCCTGCGCGGCCTGCCGCACCACCCCGGCCTGCACCAGGGCCTGTATCTCGGCGTCCTCGATGCCCCAGTCGGCCAGGATCTGTTCCGAATGCTGGCCGATGGCCGGCGCGGGCGCCAGCGTGCGCCCAGCCGCCAGCCCGGGCACGCGCGCATAGGGCAGCGGCGCGCCGCCCGGCTGCGCGAGCGGCTCCAGCAGGCCCAGGTGCACGGCCTGCGGGTGGGCGGCCAGGTCGTCGTAGTCGCGCACCCGCGCGTGCAGGGCTTGCTCGCGCGCCAGCCGCTCGACCCAGTGGTCGGTCGGCTGGCGGCGCAACTGGGCGGCGATCTCGTGGTGCAGGGCTGCGCGCCGGGCCATGCGCCCGGCGTTGTCCGCGTAGGCCGGGTCGGCCAGCCATTCCGGCCGGTCCAGCGCGCGGCACAGGCGCGCGAATTGGTCGTTGTTCAAGGCCAGCAGCGACAGGCGGCCGTCGGCTGTCTCGAAGACGCCGTTGGGGGCGCTGACCGGCCCGGCCACGCGCGCGCCGGCCATGTGGTAAGCCAGGATATCGTTGGCCTGCAGCGCGGCGCAGGCCTGGAACAGGCTCAGTTCGACATGGGTGCCGCCGCCGCCGCGCGCCTGGCGGTACAGCGCCGCGCTGGTGGCCTGCACGGCGTACAGGGCGGTGGCGATGTCGGCCATCAGCAGGCCCAGGCGGCGCGGCTCGCCGTCCGAGGAGCGGTTGGCGAACATCAGGCCGCTGTCGGCCTGCATGACGGAGTCGGATGCGGGCGCGTCGGCGCACGGGCCATCCTGGCCGTAGCCGCTGATGGACACATACACCAGCCCGGGCCGTTCGGCCGCCAGCTCGGCGTAGTCCACGCCGATACGCGCCGCCACGCCGGGGCGGAAGTTCTGGATCACCACATCGGCCTGGCGGGCCAGGCGCCCCAGCGCCGCGCGGCCCCGGGGCGTGCGGGCATCCAGGCAGAGGCCGCGCTTGCCGGCGTTATAGGCGATCGACAGCGCGCTGTGCCCGTCGCGCACGACGCCCACGTGCCGTCCCCAGTCGCCGTCCGGCGGCTCCACCTTGACCACGTCGGCGCCCTGCTGCCACAGGATCTGTGCGCAATAGGGCCCGGCAATGCCCTGGCTGATGTCCAGGACGCGCAGGCCCGCGTAGGGCAGGGGAAGGGAAGCGGGCGGGGCAACAGGCATGGACGGTTCCGGCGGGGGGAGTGGGTGTATCCACCGATGGTAGGCAGCCCCTCCGGGTTCGACAATCCACCAGTTTGTGCCTGGAATGGTGAACCATGTTTGACAATGAGCCCGATCTGAACCTGGTGCGGCTGTTCGTGGCGATGGTCGAGTCGCGCAACTTGAGCGAGGCCGCGCAGCGTTGCGGCATGACGCGCTCGAACATGTCGCACCGCCTCAAGCGCCTGGAGCTGGCCCTGGGCGCGCAACTGCTGCGCCGGACCACGCGCCACGTCGAGCTGACCCAGGCCGGCCGGCTGCTGTACCAGCACGGCGTGCGGCTGCTCGACGAGATGCGCGCCGCGCGGTCGTCGATCGACAGCCTGGGCGGCACGGTGCGGGGCGACGTGCGCATCCGCCTGCCCACCGGCCTGGGGCACCTGTACCTGGCGCCCGTGCTGCTGGAGTTCACCCGCCGCTATCCCGATATCGCCTTGCGCGTGCATATCAATGACAACATCGGCGACCTCGTGTCCGCCGAAGTCGACCTGGCGCTCAAGATCACCTCGGCGCCGCCGGAAGACCATGTCGCGCGCCGCCTCTGCGCCATCCAGTGGTGCCTGTGCGCGACGCCGGGGTTCCTGCTCGACGGCCGGCCGGTGCGTACGCTGGCGCAATTGGGGCGCTGTTCGATGATCGCGCCGCAGTCGCTCGGACGCCGCTTCGATCTACGGCTCAAGCCCGCCCATGGCGATCCGCTCATCCTGCGCGTGGCGCCGCGCCTGCAGTCGGGCGACTACCCCTTCCTGCGCGACGCCGTGCTGGCGGGGCTGGGCGTGGCGCTGCTGCCGCGCTACGCCGTGTGGACCCAATTGCGCGACGGGCTGTTGACGGAAATCCTGCCCGAATTCGAACCGGAAGGCGTCGGCAATGCGGTGTACCTGCTGACCGCGCCCAACCGCTTTCCGTCGATGGCCACCCAGGCCCTTGCGGGGTTCGTGCGGGAACAGATCGAACGGCACCAGGGGGACTGGCGGCGGCCCGCCCGCCCTGGCGCGCCGTGACCGGCTGGTTCAGCGCTGCGGCGTATATTGCAGTTCGTCCACCGCGTACCCCTGCGCGCGGGCGACCCCCAGCGCCTGTTCGAGCAGCTCCGGCGGCAACTGGGGCGCGCGCGCCAGGATCCACAGCGCCTTGCGGTCGGGGCTGCCCACGACCGCCCAGCGGTACTCGCCGTCCAGGCCGATGACCCAGTAGTCGCCGGCCGGCTGCAGGAACGGCGCCTGGTACTGCGCGCCGGCGGCGTCTTCGGCCCGGGTGGCGGTGCCGGAGACGGCGGCGACGCTGCCGTCCTTGGCGCGGCAGCGGTTGTTGATGTGCAGGCCGCCATTGGGGGCGGGCGTGTACTCGACCGTGGCGTCGCCCACGCAGGCGCGCTGCAGCGCCGACGGCAGCCGGGCGATCTCGTACCATTTGCCGGCATAGCGCTGGATGTCCAGCTGGTCGACGGCCCGCGGCGCGGGCGCGGCGGCATGCGGGGCGCCGGCCGCGCAGCAGGCGGCGAGCAGGGACAGGGCGAGGGTGCGTAGCATGGCAGGCCTCCTGGCAGAGGACGGCGCGCCGCGCCGGGGCGCGGGGCGGCGCGCGCAAACCTCAACGATACGCCTTTGCGGGGCCCGGCGGGCCCCCGGGTCAGGCCGGCCGGGGCGCCTTCAGCGCGGCGTGGTAGCGGGCCACGTAGGTATCGAAATCGACATCGTCGTTCTGTTCCAGCCGCGCCTGTTCGGCGCGAGACTGGCGCGCGGCGTCGGCGTAGGCCTGCGCCACCTCGGGCGGCAGGGCCTGGGCCCGCAGCGCCGCGGCGTGTTCGCGGCTGCGGCGCAGGGAATAGGCGTGGAACGATTCCCCGTGGTCGCGCAGGTCGGCCAGCAGGCGGGCCGACGGCGTCGCGTCGGGGTGGTCGAGCTTCTCGCGCTGGGCTTGCACGGCGCGCGCATAGGCGTCGCCGCCCAGCGCCTGGTCGTAGAGCGCCGCGTAGGGCTCGATCTGGTCGAGCAGCTGGTGGCCCCAGGGCGCCACGCCGATCGCGGCGCCGTCGCGGTCGAGCAGCAGGCCGGGCTTGCGGCCTTCCTTGACGACGACCGAGAAATTGTCGACGCTGCGCTGGCAAAAGCCGTTTTCCGGGAAGTACGGGCTGTCCGAGGCGGCACAGAAGAGCAGGAAGGCGTCCATGAAGCGCGCCGTCTCGGGCGCGATGCCGGCCGGCTGCTGGGGATCGATATCGAGGCAGCGGACCTCGACGTACTGCACCCCGCGCTCGGCCAGCGCCGTGACGGGGCGCTCGCCGCGCCCGGTGGTGCGCTTGGGCCGGATGCTGGAGTAGTACTCGTTCTCGATCTGCAGCACGTTGGTGTTGAGCTGGATCCATTCGCCGTCGCGATGCGTGCCGATGGCCTGGTAGTCGGGCCACGGCTGGGTGACGGCGCCGTACAGCCGGGCTAGGAAGGTGGCCAGGTCGTTGTAGCAGAGCTTGAGCTGCGACTGGGCCTTGTTCTGGTAGCCCAGGTCGCTCATGCGCAGGCTGGTGGCGTACGGCAGGTAGAGGGTGTCAGCGTCGAGCGCCTGCAGCAGGTGCTCGCGCCCGCCCATGAAGCTGCGCGACAGCGCCGGCGCGGCGCCGAACAGGTACATCAGCAGCCACGAATAGCGCGTGAAGTTGCGGATCAGGCCGATATAGCCGCGCGAGCGGCGGTCTTGTTCGGCGGCGGTGGCGGGGTCGAGCAGTTGCCAGAGCGCGTCGGGCAGCGAGAAGTTGTAATGCACCCCGGCGATGCACTGCATGGCCTTGCCGTAGCGTTCCGCCAGGCCGCGGCGGTACACGTGCTTGAGCATGCCGGTATTGGAGGTGCCGTAC
This sequence comes from Bordetella genomosp. 2, assembly GCF_002261345.1. Taxonomy (GTDB): domain Bacteria; phylum Pseudomonadota; class Gammaproteobacteria; order Burkholderiales; family Burkholderiaceae_B; genus Bordetella_A. Next base: position 291,978 of record NZ_NEVT01000002.1, read on the forward strand.
CAGGCGATGGGAATGTCGCGCTCGGGCGGCAGCGCCGCCGGCATGGACTGGTTCCAGATATATTCGCCGTCCAGCACGCTGTAGACGAACCGGTGGATGTGCTCCAGTTCGGCCAGCAGCGGCTCGACGCGGTCATGCGTGCCCGTGATGAGTTCCAGCAGCGCTTCGGAGTAGTCGGTGGTGACGTGTTCGTTGGTGAGCGCGGAGCCCAGCCCGGCCGGGTGCCCGGTGAGGGCCAGGGCCCCTTGCGCGTCGACCCGCAGGCCCTCTTTTTCGATACCGCGCAGGGTCTGGGCGAGCAGGGCGGGATGGGCTTGTAGACGGGCCAGGCGGTCGGCGGCGGTATCGGTCACGGTCATATGGATATTCTGGGATTGACGCCGGATTTTACGGGTTGCCGGGCATTCCTGCCGAGGGAGCCTGCACCGGCGCCAGGGGCAATTGGTCAAACGGAGGGGATATTCCGATGAGCGACAATGCGCGCTTGTCCTGTCTGATTCCCAAGCGGAGAGTTCCCGCCATGATTTCCAGCCTGCTGCGCCGGTTGCGCGCGCAACTGCCATGCCTGGCGGCCGTCCTGCTGTTGCTGGCGGCCTGCACCCCCAGTTACAACTGGCGCGAGATCGAGGTGGCCGACGGCCACGCGCGCGCGGCCTTCCCGGCGCGGGTGCAGAGCGAGACGCGCGACATCGAACTGGGCGGCCAGACGCTGCGTTTCACCCTGACGATGGCGGAGGTCGACGGCGCCATGTTCGCGGTCGGCCGCGCGCCCCTGCCGCCCGCCGTGGCGGCCGATCCCCAGGCCCGCGACGCGCTGGGCCGCGCGCTGCGCCAGTCGCTTTATGCCAACTTGAAGGCCCGGCCGCCCGAGCCGCTGCCCGGCTACGGCGACGAGATCGTCGTGCACGGCCAGGCCGGGCAGCAGCCGGGATGGCTGATGGCGCGGGTATGGCTGACCGACACCATGCTGATCGATGCGGTGGCCGCCGGCACCGAGCAAAGCCTGCCGCGCGAGCGCGCGCAGGAGTTCGTGCGTTCGGTGAAGCTCAGGAAATGAACGACGGCAGCAGGCCGTGCTTGAGCGCCTGGGCGACGGCGGCGCGGCGGTTGTAGACCCCCAGCTTGCCGCAGGCGTTGCCGACGTGGAAATTGACGGTGCGTTCGCTGACGCCCAGGATGATGCCGATCTCCCAACTGGTTTTTCCCATCGCGGCCCAGTGCAGGCACTCGACTTCGCGCTTGGAAAGAGGTTTGGATGGCATGGCGGCGTCTTGCGTGAAAGAGGCGGGCTGGATGGCTCGTGGCGATTCTCCACGCCGTAAAAACGCGTTCAAGCTTCCATGCGCAATCGCATTGAATCGGCAATTTGGCTTGTAATAGTCGTGCGCCTCAGCCGGCGCTTTGCGCGAACAGGCCGCGCAGGGTGCTGGTGATGGCGAGCTTGCCATGGCGGCGGCGCTCCAGCATGCCGACGCGCCGCATGATGGGCGGCCCCGGCAGCGGCTTTGCCGTCAATTGCTTGCGGGCGCGCCAGTCGGCGTTGGCCAGCAGCGGCACCACGGCCACGCCGTAATCCTGCCGCACCAGTTCGGCGATCGCCTCGATGGAGTTCAGCTCGAGGATGATGCCGGGCGAGGCGCCCTGCCGCGCCAGGGCTTCGGTGATCAGCCGGCCGGTCCAGAGCGAGCGGTCGAACTGCAGGAACGGCTCGCTGGCCAGCAGGCTGGCGACCGATTTGCGGCGCAGGCGCGCGGCGGCGATCAGCACCAGCGGTTCTTGGTACAGCGGCGTCCAGACCAGCGCCGGCTCGACCCCGTGGGGCGGCTCGGTGACTACGGCGGCATCGAGCTCGCCGCTGGCCACCCGCGCCGCGAAATCAGCCGACTGGCCGGCCAGCAAGGTAATGCGCAGGGCGGGGTAGTCGCGCTTGATGCGGGCCAGCACCGTGCCGAAAGTGCCCATCAGCGACGACACCAGCGTGCCGATGCGCAGGCTGCCCCGCAGCGCGTCGCCGCTCTGGGCCAACAGCTGTTCGTAGCGGGCCACCAGGTCTTCGAGCTCGGCCAGGATCTGGCGGCCATGCGCGGTGGGCACGGCCGCCTGCGCGCGCCGCTCGAACAGCTGCGTATCGAGCTCGCTTTCGAGATTCTTGATCTGCAGGCTGACGGCGGCCTGCGTCAGGCCCACCTGCCGGCCGGCGGCCACGAAGCTGCCCAGCCGGGCGGCGGCCAGGGCGGTGCGGAACTGGCGGATCGATGGCATGGCGGCGACTATATAAGTAAAACTTGGTCTATCAAAAATAATTAATAGTTTTACTTCTGTCAAAGCCCGCGGCACTATCGAGAGCATTGCTTCCTCTGCGGTTTCATGGGCATGTCAGATCAGCATCCGAGCTTGGGCGTACTGCAGGTCAGCGTCTGGCGCGGCGGCGCGCATGGCGAATTCCAGCAATTCGAAGTGCCGCGCCGCGACAGCCAGACCGTGCTGGACGTCGCCACCCATATCCAACGCCACCTGGACCCCACGCTTTCGTACCGTTATGCGTGCCGGGTCGGCATGTGCGGCTCGTGCGCCATGACGGTCAATGGCGTGGCCCGCTGGACCTGCCGTACCCACGTGGCGCGCGTCGCGCGCGCCGGCCGCATCGAGCTGGCGCCGCTGGCGAACCTGCCGGTGGTCAAGGACCTGGTGACCGACATGGCGCCGTTCTTCGACAAATGGCAGCGCGCGCAGGGCCGCTACGCCGGCGCGACCGGACGCCACGATCCAGTGGCGCGGGTCGATCCGGCATCGCCCGCGCGCCGCGCCGCCGACGCCGGCATCGAATGCATCGGCTGCGGCGTCTGCTATGCCTCGTGCGACGTGGTGAGCTGGAAGCCGCAATTCCTCGGGCCGGCCGCCCTCAACCGCGCCTGGACGCTGGTCAATGACGAGCGCGACACCGCTGGCGCGCGGCGCCTGGCGGCGGTGGCCGGCGACGCGGGCTGCCATGCCTGCCATACGCAGGGTTCCTGTACGGTGCGGTGCCCCAAGGGCATCGCGCCCACCGCCGCCATTGCCGGACTCAAGCGCGTCACCGCGCGCGCGGCGCTGCGCGGCGAGCTGGACGGCACCGAAGATACCGTCCAGGACCGTGCCGGGCGCGACGCAGGCGTGTCGGAGGTCCTGCCATGAGCGCGGCGCGCGCCGCCCGGCGCTGGTACTGGCAGCGGCTCAGCGCGATGGCGCTGGCGCTGTTCGTGCTGGTCCACCTGGCCGTCGTCATGCTGGCGGTGCGCGGCGGCCTGAGCGCCGCCGAGATACTCGGCCGCACGCGCGGCAGCCTGGCCTGGATGGCCTTCTATGGCGTGTTCGTCGCGCTGGTGGCGCTGCATGCCGCCATCGGCCTGCGCAACGTGCTGGACGAATGGACGCCCACGCGCCGGCTGGCCGGCGTGCTGGGCGGCGTGGCCGCCTTACTGCTGCTGGCGCTGGGCTGGCGGGCGGTGGCGGCGGTGACCTGGGGAGGCTGACATGCGCCGCAACGACACGCGCGCCCGCGCGCACCCCAGCTGGCTGGCGTTCGCCGTGCATCGCATTTCCGGCCTGCTGCTGCTGGCGTTCCTGCCGGTGCATTTCTGGACGCTCGGCCTGGCGCTGCAGGGCGAGGCCGCGCTCGACGGCGCGCTGCGCTGGTACGAGGCCCCCGTGTTCAAGTTCGGCGAGTGGGCGCTGGTGCTGTGCCTGGCGGCGCACCTGGCCGGCGGCCTGCGCCTGCTGTGGATCGAGTTCGCTCCCTGGCGCGGCCTGCGGCTGCGCTGGATCGCCGCCGGCACGGCCGCGTCGCTGGCGGTGTCGTTGCTGTTCGTGGCCAACATGCTGAGTTGAATCATGCCAGACATCGATTATGCGCAGGTCGAGGAGGCCGCGCGCGAACTGTATATCCGCGCGCTCAAGCGCCTGCCGGACGACATCAAGCAGGGCTTCGGACGCCTGCGGGCCGCCGAGTCGTCGGCCCGCGCGCAGGCGATCCTGGACACCATGACCACCAACATCGCGGTCGCCGAGGAGCGCGACAACCTGTTGTGCCAGGATACCGGCATCCCCATCTACAACGTGCTGGTAGGGCGCCGCGTGGGGCTGGACGGCTGGCGGCTGAAACAGGCGATCCGCGCCGGCTGCGAGCGCGCCACGCGCGAACACCCGCTGCGTTCCAGCGTGGTGCACCCCATCAGCCGCAAGAACGACCACACCTCGTGCGGGCCGGGCGTGCCGGTCATCCATGTGGATTTCTGCGCCGAGGACGACCGGCTCGAAATCGAGATGATCCCCAAGGGCAGCGGATCGGAAAACAATTCGTTCCTGCGCATGGCGATCCCGGCCGAGGGCCTGGACGCGGTCAAGACCTTCGTCGTCGACTGCGTGATGCAGGCCGGCGGCAAGACCTGTCCGCCCACCATCGTGGGCGTGGGCGTGGGAGGCACGTCGGACCTGTGCGTGCACCTGGCCAAGCAGGCGGCGACCCGGCCGCTCGGCTCGCGCTGCGCCGACCCGCTGGGCGCGCAACTGGAGCAGGAGCTGTCCGCCGCGGTCAACCAGCTGGGAGTCGGGCCGCAAGGGCTGGGCGGCGATGCCACGGCGTTCGCCGTGCACATCGAGCTGGCCGCCACGCACATCACCATGAACCCGGTGGCGGTCAACATGCAGTGCCATTCGGCGCGCCGCGCGCGCGCCACGTTCACGCCCGGCGGCGTGCAGTACGGCTTCTGAGCCTTCGACCCGGGAATCGCAGCCATGACACATCACGATCTCGCCATGCCGGTGACCGAAGACCAGGCGCGCGCGCTGCGCGTGGGCGACACGGTCACCCTGCAGCACACCCTGTTCGGCATCCGCGACGCCAGCTATATCGCCCTGTTCGACCGGGGCCGCGCCACCCGCTTCGACATGCGCGGCCACGCGGTGATCCACACCGCGCCCAACGTGCGCAAGGTGGCGCCCACGCCGCAGCATCCCGCCGGCTACGCGCCGGTGTGCATCGGCACCACCACCTCGTCGCGCATGGAGCGCTTCACCGCGCAACTGATGCGCCAATGCGGCGTGCGCTTCATCGTGGGCAAGGGCGGCATGCACCAGGGGTCCAGCCAGGCTTTCAAGGAGCAGGGCGGCGCCTATCTGGCCATCGTGGGCGGCACAGCCGCGCTGGAGACCACCTGGATCGAATGCATCGAGGACGTCGACCTGGACGACCTGAACCCCGAATCGCTGTGGAAGTTCCGCATCCGCGACTTCGGGCCGCTGCTGGTGGCCATGGACAGCCATGGCGGTTCGCTCTATGACCAGGTCGCGCAGGACGTGGCGGCGCGCCGCGCGGGCGTGCTGGCCGGCCTGGGAGTGGCGCGATGAGCGCCGCCGTGCAAGTGCGCCAGACCGACGTGCTGATCCTCGGCTCGGGCGGCGCGGGGCTGTTCGCCGCCCTGCACGCCCACGCGGCCGCGCCGGGCCTGGACATCACCGTGGCGGTCAAGGGGCTGCTGGGCAAATGCGGCTGCACGCGCATGGTGCAGGGCGGCTACAACGTGGCGCTGGCCGAGGGCGACTCGATCGAGCGGCATTTCATGGACACCATCGAGGGCGGCAAGTGGCTGCCCGACCAGGAACTGGCCTGGACCCTGGTGAACACGGCGGTGGAGCGCATCCACGAACTGGAAAACGAACTGGGCTGCTTCTTCGACCGCAATCCCGACGGCACGCTGCACCAGAAGGCTTTCGCGGGGCAGACCTTCGACCGCACGGTGCACAAGGGCGACCTGACCGGCATCGAGATCATCAACCGGCTGGCCGAGCAAGTCTGGGCGCGGCGCATCCACCGGCTCGAGGAGCATCGCGCGGTGGCGCTGATTCCCGCGCGCGACGGCGGGCGCATCGCCGGCGTGCTGATGATCGATATCCGCACCGGCGCCTTCGTGCTGGTGCGCGCCAAGGCCGTGCTGCTGGCCACCGGCGGCGGCCCGACCATGTACCGTTTCCATACGCCCTCCGGCGACAAGAGTTGCGACGGCCTGTCGATGGCGTTGCGCGCGGGGCTGGAGCTGCGCGACATGGAGATGGTCCAGTTCCACCCCACCGGGCTGCTGGCCGGCGCCGATACCCGCATGACCGGCACGGTGCTGGAAGAAGGCCTGCGCGGCGCCGGCGGCTACCTGCTCAATGGCCAGGGCGAGCGCTTCATGCAGGCGGTCGATCCGCGCGCCGAGCGCGCGACCCGCGACATTGTTTCGCGCGGCATCTATGCCGAGATGCGGGCGGGGCGCACGACGCCCAATGGCGGGGTGTACATCGAGATGGCCCATCTGGGGCCCGAGCGGGTGCGCCGCCAGTTCAAGGGCATGGTGGAGCGCTGCGCGGATTGCGGCTTCGACCTGGCGGCGGGCCGGGTCGAGGTGGTGCCGACCGCGCATTACATGATGGGCGGCGTGCTGTTCGAGCCGGATTGCCGTACCTCCCTGGCCGGGCTGTATGCGGCCGGCGAAGACACCGGCGGCGTGCACGGCGCCAACCGCCTGGGCGGCAACGGCGTGGCCAACTCCACGGTGTTCGGCGGCATCGCGGGCGACGCCATGGCGCGCTGGACGCCGGGCCAGTCGTGGGCCGAGCCCGACCCGGCGGCGCTGCAGCAGGCGCTGGCGCGCGCGCAGGCGCCGCTGGGACGGCGCGGGGGCGACTTGCATGGCCTGCGCGAGCGCCTGTCCAGCATCATGTGGGACGACGCCGGGATCGTGCGCGACGCGGCCGGGCTGAACCGCGCGCTGGCCGCGCTGGCCGGGCTGCGCGAGGAACTCGACCACGTGGGCGTGGCCGATACGGGGCGGGCCTTCAACATGACCTGGCACGACTGGCTCAACCTGGACAGCCTGGTTCACGTCAGCGAGGCCATCGTGCGCGCGGCGCTGGCGCGCGAAGATTCGCGCGGCGCGCATTTCCGCGCGGACTTCCCCGAGACCCGCGACCTGGAGCATTCCTGGTTCTCGGTGGTCGCGCAGCGCGGCGACAGCATGGAGGTCAACCGGCGCCCGGTGCGCTTCACGCGCGTGCGGCCGGGGCAGACGCTGCTGGCGCAAGCCGCGGCGTGAACGGCCGGGCACGATCCCGGTGGCGGCCGCGAGAGGTGTCTGACACCCCGCGGCAGGCCGCGGAGGGGCGAAGGGCGGTTCACGGGGTGTCAGACACCTTGCGGTGTGGCAGCACCAGACACTCTGCAGCACCACGAATGGTGACCACGAAAAAGGGGGAGACGGGTATGGCGATGCGAGCGACGATATGGCGGCTGGCGGCCGCCGGGGCATGGCTGGCGGCAAGCCTGGCGCTGGCCGGCGCGGGCGTGGCGCAGACGTATCCGCAGCGGCCGGTGACGCTGGTGACGCCTTTCAGCGTGGGCGGCGATGCCGACCTGGCGGCGCGCAACCTGGCCGCCGTGATCCAGCCATACCTGGGCCAGCCGCTGGTGGTGATGAACCGGGGCGGCGCCAATGGCGCCATCGGCTCGCAGTACGTGAAGGACGCCGCGCCCGACGGCTATACCCTGCTGCTGGCGCGGGTGGGCTCGCAGGCGATCCTGCCCGCGCTGCAACCGGACCTGTCGTATCGCTGGGACGACTTCACCGTGCTCGGGCTGCTGGAGCTGAATCCCTACGTCTGCGCAGTGCCGAAGGGTTCGCCCTATCGCGGCCTGGCAGACCTGATCGACGCCATCCGCGCCCGGCCCGGCGAGCTGAACTACGCCACTACCGGCCCCGCCACGGTATTGAACCTGGGGCCGCAACTGCTGTTCGATGTGCTGGGCCTGCCGTCCACGGCGGCCATGCCCATTACCTACAAGGGCTCGGGTGAGGCCACCCTGGCCGCGCTGTCGGGGGAGGTCGATTTCGTCTGCACCAACTACGCGCCGATCTCCGGCCCGCTGGGCGATGGCCGGCTGCGCGCGCTGGTGACCACCACCCCGCAGCGGCTGGATTCGCTGCCGGACGTGCCCACCGCGCGCGAGGCCGGCTTCCCGCAATTGGAGGTGATCACCGGCTGGAGCGCCTTGTACGGCCCGCCCGGCATGGACCCGGCGGCGGTCCGCAAGTGGGCCGGGGTGTTGGACGGTGTATCGTCGAGCCAGGCTTGGCGCGACGGCACGCGCCGGCTGGGCAGCGTGCCGGATGTGCGCGCCGCCGGGCCGACGCGCGAATTCGTCAAGGCCCAGGTGGAAACCTACCGCAAGCTGGGAAGTTCCGCGGGCATTTCGCTCAAATGACAAGATGGCGGCGCCACCGCGCCGTCCACTGAGGAGTCCGACTGATGACAGTCTCATCGCGCGGTGCCGATGCGTTGGCCCGCTCTATCCAGGCCGCGGGCATCACACGGCTGTTCACCCTGTCGGGCAATCACATCATGCCCGTGTTCGACGCGGCCCTGTCGGCCGGCATCGAGCTGGTCCACGTGCGCCACGAGGCCGCCGCGGTGCACATGGCGGACGCCTGGGCGCGCCTGACCGGCCAGCCGGGCGTGGCGCTGGTGACGGGCGGGCCGGGGCACGCCAATGCGGTGTCGGCCCTGTATACCGCGCAGATGTCCGAATCGCCGGTGATCCTGTTGTCGGGGCACGCGCCCAATCGCCAGGCGGGCTGGGGCGCGTTCCAGGAAATGGACCAGGCGGCCATGGCCGCGCCGGTGACCAAGGCGGCCTGGGCCGCGGCCATGGCCGACGGCCTGGGCGCGGACTTCGCGCGTGCCTGCCGCATCGCGCGCAGCGGCCGGCCGGGGCCGGTCCACCTGAGCCTGCCCACCGATGTACTGGAAGCCCGGACCGATGCCGCGCCGCCGGCGGCGCAGGACTACGCGGCGCTGGCCATGCCGCTGGACGACAGCCAGGCGGCCGCCCTGGCCGCCCGCCTCGCGCGCGCGCAGCGGCCCCTGGTGCTGGTGGGCCCGGCCGGCCTGACCGATGCCGGGCGCGCGGGCGTGGCCGCGCTGCAGCGCGCCTGGGGCCTGCCGGTGATCGCCACCGAAAGCCCGCGCGGCGCCAACGATCCGGCGCTGGGCGCGTTCGCGCCGTTGCTGGCGCAGGCCGATTGCGTGCTGTTGCTGGGCAAGCGCCTGGATTTCACCCTGCAATTCGGCAAGGCTTTTCATGCCGACTGCGCCTTCGTGCAGATCGACGCGGAAGAGAGCGAGCTGGCGCGCACCCGGCGGGCCGTCGGCGAGCGCTTGCACGAGACCGCCATCGCCGATGCGGCCGCCGCGCTGAGCGGGTTGGCGCGGCTGCCCATGCCGGGCGCGCGCGACGCCTGGCTGGCGCAAGCGGCGGCCGCCGTGGCGTATCGGCCGGCCGAATGGCGCGAGGCCGCCGGCGGGGCCGGCCTGCATCCGGCCGAACTGTGCCGCGCGGTCCAGCGCATCCTGGACTCGCACCCCGATTCGGTGCTGGTGTGCGACGGCGGGGAGTTCGGCCAGTGGGCGCAGGCCTGCCTGCGCGCGCCGCACCGCGTCATCAACGGCGCGGCGGGCGCCATCGGCAGCGCGTTGCCCATGGCGCTGGCCGGCCGCCTGGCGCACCGCGACGCGCCGGTCGTGGCCATGATGGGCGACGGCACCTTCGGGTTCCATTGCGCCGAGCTGGATACCGCCGTGCGCTATGGGCTGCCGTTCATTTGCGTGGTGGGCAACGACGCACGCTGGAACGCCGAATACCAGATCCAGCTCAACAGCTACGGCCCCGACCGGCTGGTCGGCTGCGAATTGCTGCCGACCCGCTACGACCGCGTGGCGGAGGGCTTCGGCGCGCGCGGCGCATGGGTGACCGAGGCGGCCGCGCTGGCGCCCGCGCTCGATGCCGCGCTGCGCGCCGATCTGCCGACCTGCGTGAATGTCGACCTGGCCGGCCTGCCCGCGCCCGTGATCCGGCAAGGCTGACGCCGCCGCGCATGGAGACCTGGCTGCTGCTGGCGGCGGGCGCTTGCGCCGCCGCGTTCGTGCAAGGCCTGGCGGGTTTCGGCTTCGGCCTGGTGGCCATGACCTTCTGGTCGTGGACGCTCGCGCCTTCGCTGGCCGCGCCGGCCGTGGTGTTCGGTTCGCTGGTGGGGCAGTTGCTGGCGGTGCGCTCGCTGCGCCACGGCCTGGACTGGCGCCGCCTGGCGCCGTTCCTGCTGGGCGGCTTGCTGGGCGTGCCGCTGGGCGTCGGCCTGCTGCACTATGTCGACCCGGCGGCTTTCCGGCTGGGCGTGGGCCTGGTGCTGCTGGTGTACTGCCCGGCCATGCTGCTGGCGGCCGAACTGCCCCGGGTCACGCGCGGCGGCCGTCCCGCCGATGCCGGCGTGGGGTGGCTGTCCGGCATCATGAGCGGCTTCGGCGGGCTGCCGGGACCGGCGCTGACCCTCTGGTGCGTGCTGCGCGGCTGGCCGCGCGACCAGCAGCGCGCCGTGTTCCAGACATTCAACCTGGTCATGCATGGCGTGACTTTGTCGAGCTACGCCGTGGCCGGCCTGCTGGACGCCCGCATGGTGCCGGTGTTCGCCGTGGTGGGCGGTGCCGTCCTGGTGCCGGCGCTGGCCGGCGTGCGGTTGTACCGCCGCTTCAGCGACGCGACCTTCCGCCGCCTGGTGCTGGGCCTGCTGACCCTGTCCGGCGTGGCGCTGGTGGTCTCGGGCGTGCGCAGCCTGTGGTAGGCCGGCCCTAGCCGGCGCCGGCCAGTTCGCGCAATTGCGCCAGCAGGGCGTCGGGGATTTCGACGCCGCGTTCCTCGGCCTGCCGCTGCAGGGCGGCGCGCCGCCCGCCCGGCAGGCGCACGCCGCTGTCGGCCAGCATGGCGGCGACCAGCGTTTCCACTCGTTCCAGGTACACCTCGCGGCCGGCCAGCGCGCCGGGGTCGATGGCCAGGAAGGCCTGGCCGATGCGCGCCTGGTTGCCTTCGTCGGTGAAGAACGAGTCGGCCTCGAAGCCGAAATGGGCGCCCGTCAGGGCGCAGGCCAGCAACTCCACGATGAGCGCCAGCATGGCGCCCTTCGCGCCGCCCATCGGCAGCATGCTGCCGGCCAGGCCGGCCTTGGGGTCGGTGGTCGGATTGCCGTCGGCGTCGAGCGCCCAGCCCAGCGGGATCTCGCGGCCCTCGCGGGCCGCCACCATCAGCTTGCCGCGCGCCACTTCCGACAGCGACAGGTCGATCACCAGCGCATCGCCGTCGCGGCGCGGAAACGCGGCCGCGATGGGGTTGGTGCCGAACAGCGCGCGCTTGCCGCCCCACGCGGGCATGGCGGCGGGCGAGTTGCCCAGCGCCAAACCCACCAGGCCCTGCCGCGCCAGGGCGTCCAGATGATAGGCGGCCACGCCGAAGTGATGGCTGTTGGTCACGCCGGCAAAGGCCACGCCGTGCGCGCGCGCCCGTGCGCCCGCTTCCTGCACGGCCAGCGCGCAGGCGGGGAAGGCCAGGCCGGCGCCGGCATCGACCAGGACGGCGCCGCCGCGCTGCTGGGCGATGCGCGGCACCGCGGCGCCGGCGACCCGGCCGTTGCGCACTTGCGCGGCGTAGGACGGGATGCGCGACACCCCGTGCGAGGCCAGCCCCTGGGCGTCGGCATAGACCAGCGCGCGTGCGGCGCTGTCGGCCATGTCGGGGTTGGCGCCGGCGCCGCGCAGGGCGGCGCAGGCCAGTTCATGCAAGGACTTCAGGTCTAGAGTTGCCATGGAAGATTCACAGTCGGATGGAGGGTTTCAGGCGCCTCGCAAGGCCTGCGCCACGCGTTGCGCCACCATGCTTGAGACGCGCGCGTTGGCTTCCTGGGTCAGGCCGGCGATATGGGGCGTCAGCACCAGGTTGGGCGCGCCGGCCAGCGGGCTGCCGGCCGGCAGGGGTTCGTCTTCGAATACGTCGATGGCGGCGCCGCGCAGGTGGCCGCTGCGCAACGCCTGCGCCAGCGCCGCCTCGTCGACGATGCCGCCGCGCGCGGTATTGACCAGCACCGCGCCGCGCTTCATGGCGGCCAGGCGGGGCGCGTCGATCAGCCTGCGCGTCGCGTCGGTCAGCGGGATGTGCAGCGTCAGCACGTCGGCGCGCGCCAGCAGGGCATCCAGTCCCGCCGGCTCGACGCCGGCATCGCGCCAGGCCGGGTCGTCGTCGCGCAGCAGCGGGTCGTGCGCGGCCACGCGCATGCCCAGGCCTTGCGCCAGGCGCGCCACCAGCCGGCCGATGCCGCCGAAGCCGACGATGCCGAGGGTGCGCGCCTCGGCTTCCAGGCCATTGGACAACTCGGTGCGCGGCCAGGCGCCGGCCGCCACCCGGTCGCTGTCGTGATAGGCGCCGCGCAGCAGCATCAGCGCCGCCGCGATCACATATTCCGCCACGGCGCGCGCATTGGCGCCGGTGGCTGGCAGCACGGCGATGCCGCGGGCCTGGCAGGCCGGCACATCGATGTTGTCCAGCCCCACGCCCAGGCGCCCCACGGCCTTGAGCCGGGCGCCCGCGGCCAGCAGCGCGCCGTCCACGCGCGTGCGGTTGCGCACGATCAGCGCGTCGGCGTCGGGCAGGGCGGCCAACAGCGCGTCGCGGCGGTCGACCAGGTCCGGCTCGTAGCGCACCTCGAAATCGGCGCGCAGCGCGGCGACCGCCGCTTCATCCATGAATTCGGAAATGACGATGTGCATCGGGTATCTTCAGTAGCGGTGGGCCGGCCGGCGAGCGCCGGCCGGGCGGGAAAAGGCCGGCTAGCCGACCTGGATGTTGGCTTCGCGGATGATTTTGCCCCAACGGTCGACTTCGCTGTCCAGGTATTGCTTGAACGCCGCCGGCCCGCGCGGCCGCGGCACGAATCCCAGCCGCTGCAAGGCTTGCTGCATGGCCGGCTGCGAGACCTGTTTCTCGATGGCGCCGCCGATGCGCTGCACCAGCGCGTCGGGCATGCCGGCCGGCGCCAGCACGCCGGTGAAATTCTCCACCACCAGGTCGGGCATGCCGGCCTCGGCCACGGTCGGCACGTCGGGCAGGTCGGGGCTGCGTTCCGCCGTGCTCACGGCCAGCGCGCGCAAGGCGCCGCTCTTGACGTGCGGCAGCGACTCCGGGTAATTAGAGAAGACCACATCCAGCTGGCCGCCGATCAGGTCGGTCAGCGAGGGCGCGCCGCCCTTGTACGGCACGTGCAGCAGCGAGGTGCCGGTCAGCTTCTGGTACAGCGCCAGCGTCAAGTGGGGCGGCGTGCCGTTGCCGCTGGAGCCGGCCGACAGCGACTTGGAACGGGCGGCCTCGGTAAGCTCGGCCAGGCTGCGGATGGGGCTCTTGGCGTTGACCACCACCATCATCGCCGAGGACGCCAGGCCGGCCAGCGGCACCAGGTCCTTCTTCAGGTCGTAGCCGGCCCGGCCGGCGAACAGGGCCGCGTTGGCGGCATGCGTCATGGTGATGGCCAGCCAGCTGTAGCCGTCGGCTTCGGCGCGCGCCACCAGCGAGGCGCCGATGTTGGCGCTGCCGCCCGGCTTGTTCTCGACCACCACGTTCCACCCTTCGCCGGTGGCCAGCGCCTGGCCCACCTGGCGCGCCGCCACGTCGGTCAGGCCGCCCGGCGGGAAGGGCACCACATAGCTGATGGGCCGCCGCGGCCAGTCCTGCGGGGCGGCCAAGCCGCGCGACCATGGCGCCAGGGCCAGGGCGCCCGCGCCCAGCAGGCCGAGCGTTTTGCGGCGGCCGGCATCGGGACAGGCGTGACGATCATTGCGCATTACGGGTTCTCCTTTGGTTCGGGTTGGCGCCGGCAGAGCGGCAGGTCAGTGCTGCATTCCCCACTTGCGGATGGTGTGGATTTCCACGGTCCGGAAGATGACGTTCTCGACCAGCAGGCCGATCAGGATCACGGTGAACAGGCCGGCGAACACGTTCGGGATCTCCAGCAGGTTCTTGTTCTCGTAGATGAACCAGCCCAGGCCGCCGGAACCGCTGCTGACGCCGAACACCAACTCGGCCGCGATCAGGGTGCGCCAGGCGAAGGCCCAGCCGATCTTCAGGCCGGTGAGGATGCTGGGAAAGGCCGCCGGGATCAGGATGCGGCGCACATAGCCGAACCCCGACAAGCCGTAGTTGCGCCCCACCATGCGCAGCGTCATCGACACCGACAGAAAGCCCGAATGCGTATTGAGCGCCACGGCCCACAGCACCGAGTGGATCAGCACGAACACCAGGCTGCCTTCGCCTAGGCCGAACCAGATCAGCGCCAGCGGCAGGAGCGCGATGGCCGGCAGCGGGTTGAACATCGAGGTCAGCGTCTCCAGCAGGTCGGTGCCCAGCCGGGTGGTGATGGCCAGCACCGTCAGCAGGGCGGCCAGCCCGATGCCGGCGGCGTAGCCCACCAGCAGCACGCGGATCGAGGTCCAGGCCTTGAGCAGCAGCGCGCCGTGCACCAGGCCGTCGTACAGCGCGCCCACGGTGGCGCCGAAGGTGGGAAACAGCAGCGGGTTGTTGATGCTGCGCGCGTAGACTTCCCAGATCAGCGCCAGCACCGCCAGCAGGAACAGCTTGCGCAAGGCGCCGATGTTGTACAGCCGTTCCCAGGCCGACAGCGGTTTCTGGACCACGCCGAAGGATTCGTCGGCGACCGGCTCCAGGTAGCGCTCGGCGCGGCCGGCCGCGTGGGGCGTCTGCAGTTCAGCCATGATGCTGTTCCTCCTCTTCGACGCGGTCCGAGAACAGCATCGCGTTGATGCGCTCTTCCAGCTCCTGGAGGCGCTCCGCGTCATGGTCGCCGCGCGGCACGCTGTTGAGTTCGGCCTTGACCTGGCCGGGGTGCGGCGACAGCAGCAGGATGCGGTTGCCGATCTTGATGGCCTCGGGAATCGAGTGGGTGACGAACAGCACCGTGAAATGCGTGTCGTCCCACAGCTGCAGCAGCTCGTCCTGCATCTTGCGGCGGGTCAGGGCGTCCAGCGCCGCGAATGGCTCGTCCATCAGCAGGATGTCGGGTTCCATGGCCATACCGCGCGCGATCGCCACGCGCTGCTTCATGCCGCCGGACAGCATGTGCGGATAGCTGTCGGCGAACTTGGCCAGGTTCACTTTCTGGATGTAATGCATGGCGCGCTCATCCGCCTCGCGCGCGCCCAGCCGGCCGCTGGCCAGCAGCGCGAAGGCGACGTTCTGGCGCACCGTTTTCCAGGGCAGCAACTGGTCGAACTCCTGGAACACCATCATGCGGTCCGGGCCCGGCCGCGTGACCACTTCCGATTTGAGGCGGATCTCGCCTTCGACCGGCGGCAGGTAGCCGCCCACCGCCTTGAGCAGGGTCGATTTGCCGCAGCCCGACGGGCCCAGCAGGATGAAGCGGTCGCCCTGCCAGACCTGGAAGTCCACCCGGTAGGTGGCGGTGATCAGGTACTCGGGCGTCTTGTACTGCAGGGTCACGCCGCGCACATCGAGCAGCGGCGCGCCGGCTGTTGCATCAGTCATGCCTACCCTCCGGTGTGGCGCCCCGGCCGGAGCCGGGGCGGCGGTTGCGCCACGGCGCGTCAGCTGCCCTGCAATTGCTGGGCATTGGGAAAGAACAGGTCCTTCCACGAGTCGGGCAAGACCTTGATCGAGCCCACCTTGTGCATGAAATTCACGTACTTCATGATGTTGTTGGGGGTCAGGGTGTAGGTGATGTCCGGGTTGTTGAGGATCTCGATCACGTCCTCGCGCTTGGTGCGCTTGTCGTTGGCCAGCCGCAGATAGGCGTCGGCGGCCCAGGTCTTGTCCTTGTTGATCTTGTCCGTGGCTTCCTGCAGCGCCGCCACGAAGGCCGCGTAGACCTTGGGGTTCTCCTTGTAGAACTTCTCGGTGGTCCATACCAGGTTGAAGGTGGCCGGCCCGCCCAGCACCTCGTAGGAACTCAGGATCCGATGTATGCCCGGCTGCTTGAGCTCGAAGTCCTGGAACGGCGGGGAGGTGAAATGCGCCGTGATCTCGCTGGAGCCCGACAGCAGCGCGGTCATGCCGTCCGGGTGGGCCAGCGACACCGTCAGCTTGTCCAGCCGGTTCTGCTGGCCCTCGCCGAAGGCCTGTTCGGCGGCCATCTGCAGCGTCACCGCCTGGATCGACACGCGCACGGCGGGCAGCGCGATCTTGTCTTTCTCCGTGAGGTCCTTGATGGACTTGACCTGCGGGTTGCGCGAGTTCAGGTACAGCGGCATGGCGTTGATGGCCGACACCGCCTTGACGTTCAGGTTGCCGCGCGTGCGGGCCCACATGGTCACCAGCGGGCCGACCCCGCCGGAGGCGAAATGCAGGCTGCCCGACAGCACGGCCTCGTTCATGACGTTGCCGCCGGCAAAGCGCGACCACTTCACCGACAGGTCCTCGATGCCGGCCTGGCGGGCATGCTTCTCGATCAGTTTCTCGTCCTGCATGACCATCAGCGACAGGTAGCTGATGCCCGGCTGCACCGCGACCGTCAGCTCCGACACTTCGGCCCGGGCGGCCGCGCCCAGCAGCATGCCGGCCGACAGACAGGCGGCCGTTGCAATACGCGTGATTCGCTTCATGTCTTCCTCCTTGGGGATGGCGCCTGGATAGGCGTATTGCGGCGCGCGGGCCCGGCATTCTGTGCGCCGGTGCACCGCGCGTCGCGTTCTGCTTCATGGCCCGGCGGTCAGCCGGGCCGGATGCTGCTTGCCCGCATGCATCGTGATGGCCGCCCGGGCGGTCAGGCGCTCTCGTACAGGCGCGTCAGCACGAACTCGCGATGACCCAGCGCCTCGGCCGCGGTCCAGCGCCCGTTGGCGGTGGCCAGCATGCACTCCAGCAGTTTGTCGCCGGCCTGGTCCAGGTCGATCTCGCGCTGCAGCAGGCCGGACGTGTCGACGTCGATGTGCTCGCGCATGGTGCGCACCGTGCGCGGGTTGGCGCAGATCTTGATGACCGGCAGGATCGGGTTGCCGATGACGTTGCCCTGGCCGGTGGGGAAGAAATGCACCGCGTAGCCGGAGGCCGCGCATAGCGTCACCATCTCGGCCGCCGCGGAGGACGAATCCATGAACCACAGGCCCTTGCCGGTGGGAATCTCGGCCTTGTCCAGCACGCCGTCGACGCGGCACTTCTTGCCGATCTTCTGGATGTTGCCCATGGCCTTTTCCTCGATCGTGGTCAGGCCGCCGGCGATGTTGCCCTTGGTGGGCTGCGATTCGGACAGGTCGCTGGTCTTCCAGCGGTCGATCATGTCCTGGTAGCGGTTGAACATGAACATGAAGCGCTCGCGCACCGCGTCGTTGGCGCACCGCTCGGCCACGATGTGCTCGCCGCCGGTCAGTTCGGAGGTTTCGCCGAACACCAGGGTGTTGCCCAGCGCATACAGTTTGTCGAAGGCGTTGCCCACCGTGGGGTTGGCCCCGCAGCCCGAGGTGGTGTCGGATTCGCCGCACTTGGTGGAGACCCACAGGTCGGAGATGGGGCACTCGGTGCGCTGCAGCGCGGTCGCGTAGTGCACGAATTCCTTGGCCTGCCGCGACGCGCGCATGATGGTGTCGTGGTCGCCGTGCAATTCGATGCTGAAGCCGGCCACCGGCTTGCCGGTGGCGGCGATGCCGTCCACCACGCGCTTGGTCCAGCCTTCCTCGATGCCGATGACGATCACCGCGGCCACGTTGGGGTTGCAGCCGGTGCCGATCAGCGTGCGGAAATGCAGTTCCAGGTCTTCGCCGAACTGCAGCCGCCCGTAGGGGTGGGGCAGGGCCATGGTGCCCTTGATGTTGTTGGCGACGGCTTCGGCGGCGGCGTTGGAGATATCGTCCACCGGCAGCACGATGACGTGGTTGCGCACGCCGACGCGCCCGTTGTCGCGGCGGTATCCGCGGAAGGTGGTCGAGGCATTGACAATGGCCATGGCGGTTTCCTATGTGTGTAGATCGTTGAGGGGGACCGCGGCCGCTTACCAGCGCTTGGTCTTGATGTTGTGGACGTGGGCGTGCTCGCCCGCCTTGATGGGCTCGACCACCTTGCCGATGTCGGTGCCGTACTTGAAGACGGTGTCGCCGACAGCCATGTCCTTGAGCGCCACCTTGTGGCCGATGGGGATGTCCTGCACGGCCTTGAGCTGGATGATCTTGTCTTCGTCCATGATCCAGGCATTCAGGTCGGTGCCTGCCTTGAGGCCTTCCACGACGGCCACGGCCACCGTGTCTTTCGCATCGTGCAATACGGCGTGAATCATTCTGTTCCTCTCTGGTGTGATGGCCCGCCTGGCTGCGCGGCCGTGGCGGTCCATCGAATCTTAGGGCGCGCTTGCATCCAAGTCAACTAAATCATATATATGAGTTGTATGATTCGGATTGGCGCGCCGCGCGCCGGTACAATTCCGCGATTTCAACCGCCCGCCACGCCATGAGAAACACCGCCACTTCGACCGTCCCGCTCGGCAGCCCCCTGTATGCGCAGGTCAAGCAGGCGATGCTCGCGGCCCTGGCGAGCGGCGAATGGAAGCAGGGCGACGCGGTGCCGCCCGAGAAGACGCTGGCCGAACGCTTTGGCGTCTCGATCGGCACGCTGCGCAAGGCCATCGACGAACTGGCGGCCGAGAACATCCTGGTGCGCCACCAGGGGCGGGGCACGTATGTGGCGGTGCACACCCGCAACCACCATTTCTTCAAGTTCTTCCGCATCGTCCGCCAGGACGGCCACAAGTCGTACCCGGCCACGCAGCTGCTGCGCTTCCGGCGCGCGCGCGCCACCGCCCTGGTGCGCGAGCGGCTGGGCCTGCCGACGGGGGCGTATGTGTTCGAGTTCTCGAACGTGCTGTCGCTCAATGGCGACGTGGTGATGGTCGACGACATCTGCCTACCCGAGTCGCGCTTTCCCGGCATGACGGAAGGCCACCTGCGCGAGCGGCCCAGCACCCTGTATGCGCTGTACCAGGATGCTTTCGGGGTGAATGTGATCGCCACCGACGAACGGCTGCGCGTCTGCCTGGCCGATGCCACCCATGCCGAGTGGCTGGGGGTGGCCGAGCACACGCCGTTGCTGGAGATCCGCCGCGTGGCCTACTCGTACAACCGCCAGGCCGTGGAGTGGCGGGTGTCGCGGGTCAATACGGCCGCCTACGAGTACCTGGGGCAGGAGCCGGGGGCGGCGCTCACGACTTGAGCGCCGCGCGGCTGGTCCGCCATCCGCCCCGGATGCTAGAATGCCCCCTTCACTCGGCGCCGATTTGCCTGATCCGCTTGCGGGCGCCTCTATAAATCCAGCTAAAGAGGTCCGTATGACCCCCCACGCCCAGCATCCGGCCGGCGGGCTTGTCCCCAGCGCCGCCACCCCTGCCGACCCCGGTTCGGTAGGCATCGTCACTCCCCGGCTCATCCGCTTCGACGAACCGCTGCCCCTGGCCAGCGGGCAATCGCTGCAATCGTACGAACTGGCGGTCGAGACCTACGGCACGCTCAATGCCGAACGCACCAACGCCGTGCTGGTGTGCCACGCGCTCAACGCGTCGCACCACGTGGCCGGCGTGGCCGCCGACGACCCGAAGGACATCGGCTGGTGGGACAACATGGTCGGGCCCGGCAAGCCGCTCGACACCGACCGGTTTTTCGTGATCGGCGTCAATAATCTGGGCTCGTGCTTCGGCTCGACCGGCCCGGCCAGCGTCAACCCCGCCACCGGCCACCCCTGGGGCGCCGCCTTCCCGGTCCTGACGGTCGAGGACTGGGTGCGCGCCCAGGCGCGGCTGGCCGACCACTTCGGCATCGAGCGCTTCGCCGCCGTGATGGGCGGCTCGCTGGGCGGCATGCAGGCGCTGAGCTGGGCCATCACTTGTCCGGAGCGGGTGGCGCATTGCATCGTCATCGCCAGCACGCCACGCCTGTCGGCGCAGAACATCGGCTTCAATGAGGTGGCGCGGCGCGCCATCATCACCGACCCGGATTTCCACGGCGGCGATTACTACGCGCACAACACCGTGCCGCGCCGCGGCCTGTCGGTGGCGCGCATGATCGGCCATATCACGTATTTGTCGGACGACGACATGGCCGAGAAATTCGGCCGCACCCAGCGCGAGCCGGCCGAGGGCGGCGCCTACCGCTACGGCTACGATGTGGAGTTCGAGGTAGAGTCGTACCTGCGCTACCAGGGCGAGAAGTTCAGCCGCTATTTCGATGCCAACACCTATCTGCTGATTACCCGCGCGCTCGATTATTTCGATCCGGCCCGCGACACCGGCGGCGACCTGGCCCGGGCGCTGGCGCCCGCCCAGGCCGATTTCCTGCTGGTATCGTTTTCCACTGACTGGCGCTTCCCGCCGGAGCGTTCGCGCGAGATCGTGCGGGCCCTGCTCAAGAATGGCAGCCCGGTCACCTATGCGGAGATCGACGCGCCGCACGGGCACGATGCGTTTCTGCTCGACGATGCCCGCTACCATGCGGTGGTGCGCGGCTACTATGACCGCATCGCGCGCGAGCTGGGCCTGCAGGGGGCGCCCGCCGGGGCGCGGGCGGCGTCCGTTCCCGCCGCCGCGCCGCAATCCGTGCCGGCTGTATCGGTGCCTTCGGAGGGATATCCCGCATGAATCCCGTTTCGGCTCGCCCGGCAAGCACGGCCGGCATGCGCCCTGATCTGGTCCGGATCGCCAGCTGGATCGAACCCGGCAGCCGCGTGCTCGACCTGGGCTGCGGCGACGGCGCGCTGCTGGCCTATCTGCGCGACCAGCGCCAGGTGCGCGGCGCGGGCGTCGAGATCGACGACAACCATGTCATTGCCTGTGTGCGGCGTGGCGTGGAGGTCATTCAGCAGAATCTGGAAGACGGGCTGGCGCTGTTCGACGACAAGCAGTTCGATACGGTGGTGCTGTCGCAGACGCTGCAGTCCATGCACCGCACGGAGCACATCCTGCGCGAGATGGCCCGCGTGGCGCGCTACGGGATCGTGTCGTTCCCCAACTTCGGCTACTGGCCGCACGGCTGGTCGATCCTGCGCGGCCGCATGCCGGTGACGGGGCAGATGCCTTACCAGTGGTACAACACGCCCAACATTCACTTGTGCACGCTGCGCGATTTCGAGCAATTGGCGGCCGACCTGGGCCTGCGCATTCTCGAGCGCGCCACCTTCCACGAAGACCGCGAAGTCACCGTGCTGCCCGGGTGGCGGAGTACGTTGGCGGTGTATCGGTATGCGGCTGAATAGCGATTTGAGGTTCGGCGCGTGACGGGTTGCTCGTGGGGTGCCTGGTGTTGAGTTCTTGAGGCGCCCGGGCGTGCCGGTGGGCCCGGCCGGCCACGTCGCTCGGCTCGGGCGCGCCACCAGGCGCCCTCGGCCCCCTGCGGGGGCTGCCCTCGCTCCAACTGGCCGCCCAGGCCCCACCGGCACGCCCGGGCTCGCAGGATCTCGGGTAGGTCGGCGTCGGATACCTCTGTGCCGATCTAACAGGTGTCTGACACCCCTTGCGACGGTCGTGTTTGAAGAGACGATGTGCACGGGGGTGTCTGACACCTACGTTGGTGTTGCCCGGGTATCAGACCCCTCATGTATTGCCCAGGTGTCAGACACCCCTGCCTCGGTTGGGGCGGATAGGCGGGACTGTCGCAAGGGGTGTCTGACACCTGCCTACGCAATCGCTGACCGCCCGTTCCCCAATGGCCTAGCGGACTACCGCATGCCGTTGCTG
This sequence comes from Bordetella genomosp. 2, assembly GCF_002261345.1. GTDB lineage: Bacteria > Pseudomonadota > Gammaproteobacteria > Burkholderiales > Burkholderiaceae_B > Bordetella_A. The sequence goes on from NZ_NEVT01000002.1 coordinate 313,601, forward strand.
TGAGTCCTGGGCGGGGCTGGGGAGTGCGGGACGGCCAGTTGGAGGGAGGGCAGCCCCCGCAGGGGGCCGAGGGCGCCTGGGGGCGCGCCCGAGCCGAGCGACGTGGCCGGCCCGCACTCCCCAGCCCCGCCCAGGACGCCCCAAGAACGCATTCACGGCCCACCCTGAAACTTGAGACAAGCAAAAAGCGCCCTTGCCCCTCAGCGACGCTCGGCGCGAAACAACCGCAGGCGGTCGGCCGCGTTGCGCAGGTGCTGTTCGGCCGCGCGGCCGGCGGCTTCCGGGTCGCCGGCTTCGATGGCCTGGAAAATCGCCTGGTGTTCGCTCTGCACCGCGGCCATGCGCTCCGCATAGCGGCGCGCCGTATTGTGGCGCGCGCTGCGGATCACGCGCCGCACGCTCGCCTCCAGGTGCTCGCTCAGCGCCACCAGATACGGATTGTGCGTCGCCTGCACAATGGCCTGGTGGAACTGGTAGTCCTCCTCGTCGCCGAGCTGGTCGTTGAGCAGCGCATACTCCATGCCCACCAGCCCCTGGCGGATCTTCTTCAGGTCGGCCTCGCTGCGGCGCTCGGCCGCATAGCGGGCCGCCGTGACCTCGATCGACAACATCAGCTCGAGAATATGCTCCAGCTCCTTGCTGTCGTCCGGCTTCAGCGCCGACACGCGGAACGCATTCTTGTGCACATTGGGATCGACGAACACGCCGCTGCCCTGCTGCGACACCACCATGCCTTCCGACTTGAGCCGCGCCATCGCCTCGCGCACGACCGCGCGGCTGACCGCATAGCGTTCGGTCAGCTGCTTCTCGGTCGGCAGGCGGTCGCCCGGGGCCAGCACGCCCTGGCGGATCTGCTCGGCCAGCGCATCGGCCACGCCGGCCGACAGCGAGCCGCGCGCGGCGCCGGGCGGCGGTTCAGGGGCTGCATCGGGGCGGGACAGATCGGTCATGGCGGCGCTCGCGGGAATGGGGAAGTATAGAGGCTGGCAACACGCCTACCCCATGTAAATGCCGCCGTTGACCTGCAGCACTTCGCCGGTCACGAAGCCGGCCAGCGGCGAACACAGGAAAGCGATCGCGCCCGCCACTTCCTCGGCCGTGCCATAGCGGCGCAGCGGCGTGCTGTCGAGCAGCTGGCCGCCCTTCTGGTCGATCAGCCCGCGCGTCATCGCGGTGGCGATGATGCCGGGCGACACCGCATTCACGCGCACGCGCGGCGCGAACTCCAGCGCCAGGCTGCGCGCCAGGCTCAGCACCGCGCCCTTGGACGCCGCATAAGCGGCATGCGCATAGCTGCCGCGGTGCGCCGCCAGGGACGACAGCAGCACAATGGAACCCGCCTCGCGCAAATGCGGCCGGGCGGCCCGGCACACATAGAACGCGCCATCCAGGTTGACCCGCATCAGGCCCTGCCAGTCGGCGTCGCTGGTCTCGTGCGCCAGCTTCTCGGGATAGACGCCGGCGCAGTGCACCACATGGTCCAGCCCGCCGAAATGCGCCGCGGCCTCGCCCAGTGCCGCCTCGCAGGCCGCCGACGACGCCACGTCCAGCGCCCGGGCCAGCACCCGCCCGCCGGAGGGGTCCAGCTCGGCGGCCAGCGGAGCCAGCCGCCCGGCGTCGATGTCGGTCAGCAGCAGGCTCGCGCCATGGGCGGCCATCAACCGCGCGGTCGCCAGGCCGATGCCATTGCCCGCGCCCGTGATCGCCACCACCTGGCCTTGGTACGAAATCATCTTGAGTCCTCCGGTATAGCGGGCCGGCCCGCGCAAACCCTGCTTGACACGCCAAAAAAGCGTGCCCGATAATTTGTCTGATAACTTTTTTATTTATCTGACAACTTGGCGCCAAGCGTAAAACAGTCGGCGCCGCCACGCAAGCAGGCACAAGCCCTGCCTTATCTCTTGGAGGAGACACGATGAAACTGGCCCTGACCGCCGGCGCGCTATGCGTGGCCGGTCTTGCCGCCGCCGCCCAGGCGGCGCCCGTGAAAATCGGCTTGATCGAAACGCTGTCCGGGCCGCAGGCCTCGACCGGCCAGATGTTCCGCGCCGCCATCAAATACGAGCTGGACCGCATCAACGCCGCCGGCGGCTGGAACGGCGAACCGCTGCAGCTGGTCGAATTCGACAACCAGGGCGGACCGGTCGGCGCGTCGGACCGCTTCCGCGCGGCCGCCGCGGACGGCGTGCAGATCATCGCCCAGGGCGCCTCGTCGGCCATCTCCGGCCAGCTGACCGAAGACGTGCGCAAATACAACTTGCGCAATCCCGGCAAGGAAATCGTGTTCCTGAACATGGGCGGCGAAGCGCTCGAGCTGACCGGCGAGAAGTGCAACTTCTATCATTTCCGCTTCACCACCAACGCCGAACTGCGCGTCAAGGCGCTGACCGCCGTCATGGCCGCCGACGGCACGCTGGGCAAGCGCGTCTACGCCATCAACCAGAACTACTCCTGGGGCCAGGACATGGAAAGCGCCACCGAGCGCTACGCCGACGACTACGGCTACCAGGTGGTGGGCAAGACGCTGCACGAAGTCAACAAGATCCAGGACTTCGCCCCCTACGTCGCCCGCATCCGCTCGGCCAACCCCGACACCGTCATCACCGGCAACTGGTCCAACGACCTGCTGCTGCTGATGAAGGCGACCCAGGCCGGCGGCCTGAAGGTGCGCTTCGGCACGGTGTTCCTGGACCAGGTCGGCAACCTGGCCAATGCCGGCGAAGTGGCGCTGGGCCATTACATCGCCCATCCCTTCAACGCCCAGGCGGCGGGCGAGGAAGGCGCCCGGTTCGCCGAGGACTACAAGGCCAAGACCGGCCACTACCCCAGCTATGTCGAGCCGCAGACCGTGATGGGCATGCGCTTCCTCGGCCAGGCCCTCAAGCAGGTGCAGCCGCGCGACGGCCGGCTGCCGGTGCCCGAGCTGGCGCGCGCGCTGGAGCAGGTCACCATCAAGACGGCGCTGGGCGAATACTCGATGCGCGCCGCGGACCACCAGGTGCAATTGCCGATGGTGGTGTCCAAGGTGACCAAGACGGCCCAGTACAAGACCGACGGCACCGACATGGGCTTCGAGCCGGTCAAGGTGCTGGCGGCGGCCGACGTATCGGCCCCGGTGCAGGGCACCTGCAAGATGGCCCGCCCCGACTGATCCGCCCACGCATCCCGGGCATTCGGCCGCCGCGTCCCCGGGGCGGGGCGGCCGCGCGGACGATTCTCCGGAGCGCACATGGAATACTTCACCATCTCGCTATTGAACGGCGTGATCTACGGCCTGCTGCTGTTCATGGTCTCGGCCGGCCTGACCCTGATCTTCGGCATGATGGGCGTGCTGAACTTCGCCCACGCCTCGTTCTACATGATCGGCGCCTATGCCGCCTACACCCTGGCGCCGCTCACCGGCTTCTGGGCCGCGCTGGCGCTAGCCACGCTGGTGGCCGGCCTGCTCGGCATGGGCGTGGAGCGCTTCTTCCTGCGCCGCGTGCACAAGTACGGCCACGCGCAGGAACTGCTGGTCACCTTCGGCCTGGCCTTCATCGTGGCCGAGCTCGTCAAGCTGTTCTACGGCGACTTCCCGGTCGACTACCGGGTGCCCGAGTTCCTCAACTTCGCCGCCTTCCGCGTGTTCGCGGCCGACTATCCGTTCTACCGCCTGCTGATGGGCGTGGTGTCGCTGGCCATGTTCGCCGTCATCTACCTGCTGCTGGCGCGCACGCGGGTCGGCATCGTGGTGCGCTCGGCGATCTATCGCCCGCGCATGGCCGAGGCGCTGGGCCACAACGTGCCGCTGGTGTTCATGAGCGTGTTCGGCGTGGGCGCGGCGATGGCCGGGCTGGCCGGCGCGGTGGCCGGGGCCTTCTACACCACCAACCCGAACATGGCGCTGGAGCTCGGCGTGCTGGTGTTCGTGGTGGTCGTGGTGGGCGGCCTGGGCTCGCTGGAAGGCGCCATGATCGCCTCGCTGCTGATCGGCCTGCTCAGTTCGTTCTCGGTCGGCATCGACGCCAGCCTGGCCACCTTGTTCGGCCTGTTCGGCGCGGGCGAATGGGCCGAACGGGTGGGCGGCCTGATGACGGTGAAGATCTCCAGCCTGGCGGCCACCCTGCCGTTCCTGCTGATGCTGCTGGTGCTGCTGGTGCGGCCGTCCGGGCTGAAGGGAGAGCAGGCATGAAGCGCGGCCTGTCCTTCGCCCTGCCCGCGCTGCTGGTGGCCGGCGCGCTGGCCCTGCCCTACCTGTTGCCGGCCGGCCAGCTGGTGGCCGCGGTGCAGATGCTGATCGCCGCCCTGTTCGCCTGCGCCTTCAACCTGCTGGCCGGCCAGGCCGGCATGCTGTCGTTTGGCCACGCCGCGTATTTCGGCGTGGGCACCTTCGCCACCATCCACGCCATGAACGCGCTGGGCGGCGCCGGGCTGCTGCCCACGCCGCTGATGCCGCTGGTCGGCGGCGCGGCCGGGCTGCTGTTCGGCCTGGCGGCCGGCTGGTTCGCCACGCTGCGCTCCGGCGTGTACTTCGCCATGATCACGCTGGCCCTGGCCGAGCTGCTGCACGCGTTGGCGCCGCACCTGAAAGGCCTGTTCGGCGGTGAGGCCGGCGTGTCCGGCATGCGCATGCCGGCCTGGGGCTTCACCTTCGGCTCGACCATCGAGGTGTATTACCTGGTGCTGGTCTGGGTGGTGGCGTGCCTGGCCGCGCTGTACGGGCTGACCCGCACGCCGCTGGGCCGGCTGGCGCTGGGCCTGCGCGAGAACACGCAGCGCCTGCGCTACCTGGGCTATCGCCCGCACACGCTCAAGACCCTGGTGTTCGCCCTGTCCGCCATGTTCTCGGGCGTGGCCGGCGGCCTGCAGGCCTTGAACATCGAGGCCGCCAACTACGTGCTGTTCGAAGTCAAGCTGTCGACCGACGCGGTGCTGTTCGCCTACATCGGCGGCGTCAACGCCTTCCTGGGGCCGGTGCTGGGCGCCTCGGTGCTGACGTTCCTGAGCCACACCCTGTCGGACCTGACGCGCTCGTGGCTGCTGTATCAGGGCATCCTGTTCGTGCTGGTGATGCTGTTCGTGCCGGACGGCCTGGTGGGGCTGCTGCAGCGCGGCGCGCACTCGCTGCGCGAGCGCGGGCTGGCGCGCTGGCTGCCGCCCTTCGGCGTGTCGCTGGGCGCCGCGCTGCTGTTGACGGCCGCCACCGTGTTCACGGTCGAGATGCTGCAGCGCATGTTCGCGCGCGACTACCGCGCCATGCTGGCCATGAACCCCACGGCCGGCTGGCCGCCGATCGAGCTGTTCGGCCGCGAGTGGGCGCCCGTCTCGCCGGCCACCTGGTGGCTGCCGCTGGCGCTGCTGGGCGCCGGCCTGCTGGCGGCGCGCTGGGCGGCCGCCCTGTGGCGCCGTCCGTCCCAACCCGCGCTGTCGCTGGAGGCCGCGCCATGACCGCTCCCATTCTCGCGCTGGACGGCCTGCGCAAATCGTTCGGCGACGCCGAGATCATCCGCGGCGTGAACCTGGCGGTGCAAGCCGGCGAGCGCCATGCCGTGATCGGCCCCAACGGCGCCGGCAAGTCCACCCTGTTCCACCTGATATCGGGCAGCTTCGCGCCCAGCGCCGGGCATATCCGCCTGGACGGCGCAAGCATCGAGGGCCTGCCGCCGGAACGCATCAACGGGCTGGGGCTGGCGCGCTCGTTCCAGATCACCAACGTCTTCCCGCGCCTGAGCGTGCGCGAGAACCTGCGCCTGGCGGTGCTGCGCATGCACGGGCTGACGTATCACTTCTGGCGTCCGGTGGCGCGCCAGCGCGGCGTCAACGAGGACATCGACCGCCTGCTGGAGAAAGTCCGCCTGACCGCGCGCCGCGACGTGGCCGCGGGCGACCTCAATTATTCCGAGCAGCGCTCGCTCGAAATCGGCATGACGCTGGCCTCGCGCCCCAAGGTCGTGCTGCTGGACGAGCCGATGGCGGGCATGTCGCAGCATGAAGTGGACTACACCGTCGAGCTGATCCGCGAGGTCACGCGCGACTGCACCCTGCTGATCGTCGAGCACGACATGCAGGTGGTGTTCTCGCTGGCGCACCGCATCAGCGTGCTGGTGTACGGCGAGATCCTGGCCACCGGCACGCCGGAGCAGATCCGCGCCGACGCCGGGGTGCGCGAAGCCTACCTGGGGGAGCAGACCGTATGACCGACCCGACGCTGCTGAGCCTGCAGCAGGTGCATGCCTACTATGGCAAGAGCCACATCCTGCGCGGCATCGACCTGGCCATCCGGCAGGGCGAGGTGGTGAGCCTGCTGGGACGCAACGGCGCCGGCCGCTCGACCACCATGAAGACCATCATGGGACTGGTGCCGGCCGCGCGCGGGCGCATCGCCATCGAGGGCCGCGACATCACCAACCTGCGCGCGTTCCAGATCGCCCGCGCAGGCGTCGGGTACGTGCCCGAAGAGCGCGAGGTGTTCGCCAACCTGACGGTGGACGAGAACCTGCGCATGGGCGAGCAGCCCGCCCGTCCCGGCGCGGCCGCCTGGGACGCCGAGCAGATGTTCACGTATTTCCCGCGCCTGAAAGAGCGGCGCAACACCCGGGCCGGCAACCTGTCGGGCGGCGAGCAGCAGATGCTGACCATGTGCCGCACGCTGCTGGGCAACCCCAAGGTCATGCTGATCGACGAGCCCACCGAAGGCCTGGCGCCCAAGATCGTCGAGGTCATCGCCGAGGTGATCCGCGACATCCATCGGCGCGGCGTGTCGGTGCTGCTGGTGGAACAGAAACTGGCCATCGCGCTGAAAGTGTCCTCGCGCGTGCATGTGATGGGCCACGGGCGCGTAGTGTTCGAGGGCCCGCCCGCCGCGCTGCATGAACGCCCGGACGTGGTCCAGGAATGGCTGGCCGTATGAACCGCGCGCCCAGGGCGCATGCGCTTCCCCCTCTCTCACCTGACGGATTCCTATCTTGAAGCAAATCGAAGACACCGCCGCCGCGCCGGCCTGCTACCCGGAGCTGCGCGGCAAGAGCGTGATCGTGACCGGCGCGGCCCGCGGCATCGGACTGGCCGCCGCGCAGGCCTTTGCGCGCCAGGGCGCGCGCATCGCGCTGCTGGACGTGGACGAAGCGGCGCTGGCCGAGGCCGCCGCCGGGCTGCAGTCGCAAGGCGTCCAGGCCGCGGCCTGCCCCGCCTCGGTCACCGACGCGCAAGCGGTCGAGCGCGCCTTCGCCGCGGCCGAGCGGGCGCACGGCGGCATCGACGTGCTGGTCAACAGCGCCGGCATTTCCGCCAACAAGCCCGCGCTGGAGATCGAGCCCGACGAGTGGCGCCGCGCGGTCGACATCAACCTGACCGGCGTGTTCCTGTGCGCGCAGGCGGCCGGCCGCCGCATGGTGGCGCAGCGCGCCGGCGCGATCATCAACCTGGCCTCGATGTACGGCGTGGTCGCCGCCCCCGACCGCGCCGCCTACTGCGCCACCAAGGGCGCGGTGGTGCTGCTGACCGAGACCCTGGCGGTCGAATGGGGCCATGCGGGAGTGCGCGTCAATGCGCTCGCGCCGGGCTACATCGAGACCGACCTGCTGCGCGACCTGGCCGCGCGCGGCCGGCTCGACCCCGAGCAGCTGCGCCGCCGCACGCCACTGGGACGCCTGGGCCAGCCGGGCGAGATGGCGGACCTGGCCGTCTTCCTGGCCTCGCGCCAGGCGGCCTACATCACCGGACACACCCTGGTGGCCGACGGCGGCTGGAGCCGCTACGGCTACCTGTAGCGCACCGTTCTACTGGAGACACTCATGGCCACACACCGACCGCTGACGCCGCAGGCGCCCTGGCGGGAACTGACCGCCCAGTCCGACGACTGGCGCGCCGCCGACCCGGCCCTGCTGGGCACTTTGCTGACCCAGCTGCACTGGATCCGCGCGTTCGAGGAGACCGTGCTGGAACTGGCCGCCGAAGGCCTGATCCACGGCCCCGCCCACTCCTCCGTCGGGCAGGAAGGCGGCGCGGCCGGGTCGGTGCTGGCGCTGGGCGCGGGCGACCAGATCAACGGCTCGCACCGCGGCCACCACCAGTTCCTGGCCAAGGCGCTGCAGCACGTGGCCCCCGGCGGGCTGGACCCGCGCGCGCCGCTGACGCCGGCCGTGGACGAGGTCCTGCAGCGCACCCTGGCCGAGATCATGGGCCTGGCGCAGGGCTACTGCCGCGGCCGCGGCGGCTCCATGCACCTGCGCTGGCTGGAGGCCGGCGCGCTGGGCACCAACGCCATCGTGGGCGGCGGCGTGCCGCTGGCCGCCGGCGCCGCCTGGGCGCACCGGCACGCCGGCACCGACCGGGTCGCGGTGACCTACTTCGGCGACGGCGCGGTGAATATCGGCTCGGTGCTGGAGACCATGAACCTGGCGGCCGCCTGGCAATTGCCGCTGTGCTTCTTTATCGAGAACAACCGCTACGCGGTCTCGACCACCGTGGAGGAATCCACCGCCGAGCCGCGCCTGTCGGCGCGTGGCCAGGGCTTCAACATCCCGTCGTGGAAAGTGGACGGCATGGACCCGCTGGCGGTGCACCTGGCCATGTCCGAAGCAGTGGCCCACATGCGGGCGGGCAACGGCCCCGCCATCGTCGAGGCCGACGTGTACCGCTACTTCCACCAGAACGGCCCATTCCCCGGCAGCGCCTTCGGTTATCGCAGCAAAGAGGAAGAAGCGCAATGGCGGCGCCGCGACCCGCTCGACAAGACGGCCGCCGAGATGATCGGGCGCGGCCTGCTGTCGCAGCCGGATGTCGACGCGCTGCGCCAGGCCTGCAAGCAGGCCATGCGCGAGGTGGCCGGGCGCCTGACCGAGGCGGCCGACGGCGGCAAGCGCCGCATCCGCGCGGCGCTGTGGCCCAGCCCGGATTTCCGCGACGTGGGCCTGCGCAGCGACGGCGCGGAACTGCAGGGCCTGCGCTACCTGGAGGCGGACCGGCACGATGGCCCCATGGTCGAGCGCAAGTTCGTCGACGCCGTGGCCGACGTGCTGGACCGCCGCATGCAGGCCGACGCCGGCGTGGTGGTGCTGGGCGAGGACGTGCACCGTCTCAAGGGCGGCACCAACGGCGCCACGCGCGGCCTGAAAGAGCGCTACCCCGACCGCGTGCTGGGCACGCCGATCTCCGAGAACGCCTTCGCCGGCCTGGGCGGCGGGCTGGCCATGGACGGCCGCTACAAGCCGGTGGTCGAGTTCATGTATCCCGACTTCATGTGGGTGGCGGCCGACCAGGTCTTCAACCAGATCGGCAAGGCCCGCCACATGTTCGGCGGCGACATCGACGTGCCGCTGGTGCTGCGCACCAAGGTGGCGATGGGCACCGGCTACGGCTCGCAGCACTCGATGGACCCGGCCGGCATCTTCGCCACCGCGCCGGGCTGGCGCATCGTGGCGCCGGCCACCCCGTATGACTACGTGGGGCTGATGAATACCGCGCTGGCCTCCAAGGACCCGGTGCTGGTGATCGAGCATGTCGATCTTTACGGCAGCAGCGGCCCGATCCCGGAGGACGACCTGGATTTCCATATTCCGTTCGGCAAGGCGCGCGTGCGGCGCGCCGGCGGCAAGCTCACCGTGCTGACCTACCTGTCCATGGTGCAGCGCGCGCTGGAGGCAGTGGAACAGAGCGGCGCGGATGCCGAGGTGATCGACCTGCGCACGCTCGACCGCGCCAGCCTCGACTGGGACACCATCGGCGCCAGCGTCCGCAAGACCAACAGCGTGCTCATCGTCGAACAGGGCGCGCGCGGCACCGGCTACGGCGCCATGCTGGCCGACGAGATCCAGCGGCGCTATTTCGACTGGCTGGACCAGCCGGTCAAGCGGGTCACGGGCGGCGAGGCCTCGCCCAGCATCTCCAAGGTGCTGGAACGGGCCGCCTACGCCGGCACGGAAGAAATCATCGAAGGCCTGCGCGAAGCGCTGGCCGACATAGGAGAACGCGCATGAATGCCGCCCCCCGCCTGGACATGGCCGCGCCCCTGGAAGTCGGCCTGTGCTGCGCCGACCTGGACCGCCTGCTGGAATTCTATGTCGGCGTGCTGGGCCTGGCGCTGGTCAACCGCGTGACCGTGCCGGCCGACAAGGCCGCGGCCACCGGCCTGAGCCCGCACGGCTACGAAGTGGCGCGCCTGCAGACGCCCTATGGCGAGCGCCTGAAATTGCTGCAGCCGGCCGCGCCGCCGCAGGCGGCCGGCGCCACCGCCGCCATCCTGGACCGGCGCAACGCCAGCTATCTGACTTTCATCGTGCGCGACCTGGCCGGCCTGGCGGCCCGGCTGGCCGAGCGCGGCGTGGCATTCGACAGCCAGCCGGCGCCCATGGAAGTGCGGCCCGGCACCTGGCTGGCCTTCTTCCGCGATCCGGAGGGCAACGTGCTGGAGCTGGTCGAATACGACGACCTGGCGCAGTACCGTCCCGACCTGGCCGCAACCGCATAGCGAGGACACGAGCGTGGCGAACCTGATCAGACTACCCGCCGTGGCGGCCGACGCGTCCGGCGGCACCCTGCACCAGTGGCTCAAGCGCGAAGGCGACACGGTCGCCGCGGGCGAGCCGCTGGCCGAAATCGAAACCGAAAAAGCCATCGTCGAAATCAACGCCGAGCAGGCCGGCGTGCTGGGCCGCATCGTGGTGCCGGCCGGCGCGGCTTCGGTGCCGGTCAATGCCGTGCTGGGTGTGCTGCTCGAAGCCGGCGAAGACGCCGCGGCGATCGAGGCGGCGCTGGCCGGGCATGCCGACGCCGCCGCCCCGGCCGGCGCGGCGGTCGAGGCGGACAGCGCCGTCGCACGGCCCGCCGACACGCCGGCGCCCGGCCCGGCTCCGGACGCAGCGTCCGCCGGCCGCGTCCTGGCCAGCCCGCTGGCGCGCCGGCTGGCGGCGCAATGGAGCCTGGACCTGGCCGCCTTGGCCGGCAGCGGGCCG